>OY770029.1:232500-5337500 GCA_963669445.1 Rhodospirillales bacterium | reverse complement strand
GTCGATGGGAATGGGGTTAATAGTCCCCAGCCAGCGGGTGGTGACGGAGATGAAACGTGGTTCGGGCTTATCGGATTGCCCGGGCGGCCGGAGTCTTCCAGGAAATAACCCCCGCTTTTGACCGTACCCGAAACCGACACAGGTGGACTGGTAGAGAATACCCAGGCGCTTGAGAGAACTCTGCTGAAGGAACTCGGCAAATTGCCCTCGTAACTTCGGGAGAAGAGGGCCCGGTCTTGGGGCAACCCAGGGCCGGGGGCACAGACCAGGGGGTGGCGACTGTTTACTAAAAACACAGGGCTCTGCGAAACCGCGTGAAGGTGACGTATAGGGTCTGACGCCTGCCCGGTGCCGGAAGGTTAAGAGGAGAGGTTCACGCTTCGAATCGAAGCCCCGGTAAACGGCGGCCGTAACTATAACGGTCCTAAGGTAGCGAAATTCCTTGTCGGGTAAGTTCCGACCTGCACGAATGGCGTAACGACTTCCCCACTGTCTCCAGCAGAGACTCAGCGAAATTGAATTCCCCGTGAAGATGCGGGGTACCCGCGGTCAGACGGAAAGACCCCGTGCACCTTTACTACAGCTTTGCAGTGGCATTAGAACACCTATGTGTAGGATAGGCGGGAGGCTTTGAACCGATGGCGCCAGTCGTCGGGGAGCCAACCTTGAAATACCGCCCTTAAGTGGTCTGATGTCTAACCGCGTGCCGTCATCCGGTACCGGGACCCTGCATGGTGGGTAGTTTGACTGGGGCGGTCGCCTCCCAAAGAGTAACGGAGGCGCGCAATGGTGGGCTCAAGCTGGTCGGACATCAGCTGTTGAGTGCAATGGCATAAGCCCGCCTGACTGTGAGGCCGACAGGCCGAACAGAGACGAAAGTCGGTCATAGTGATCCGGTGGTCCCGCGTGGAAGGGCCATCGCTCAACGGACAAAAGGTACGCCGGGGATAACAGGCTGATCTCCCCCAAGAGTCCACATCGACGGGGAGGTTTGGCACCTCGATGTCGGCTCATCGCATCCTGGGGCTGGAGCAGGTCCCAAGGGTATGGCTGTTCGCCATTTAAAGCGGTACGTGAGCTGGGTTTAGAACGTCGTGAGACAGTTCGGTCCCTATCTGCCGTGGGTGTTCGAGACTTGAGAGGATCTGTCCCTAGTACGAGAGGACCGGGATGGACGTACCTCTGGTGGACCTGTTGTCGCGCCAGCGGCACAGCAGGGTAGCTATGTACGGAACGGATAACCGCTGAAAGCATCTAAGCGGGAAACCAGCCTCAAAACCAGGTCTCGCCTAAGAGCCGTGGTAGACCACCACGTTGATAGGCCGGAGGTATAAGCGCAGCAATGCGTTCAGCCGACCGGTACTAATCGCTCGATCGGCTTGCATACCCATGCATTACCCACATTCAAGAAAAACAACCCCCAACCTCCCGCCAAAACGAGAGCAGATGCCCTCACTTGGCTGGCCGGTTTTGTCTCTCACGAGACAAGCAGCACGTTTGGTTCTGTCTCTCACGAGACAAGCAGCACGTTTGGTTCTGTCTCTCACGAGACAAGCAGCACGTTTGGTTCTGTCTCTCACGAGACAAGCAGCACCGGCCCGCTCCCCCGCCCGACCACCCACGCCAGTATCCTATTGGGTGGTCGGGCGTGGAAGCGGGCCGGCACCGCTGCTCACAAGCGAAAACTGGGAGAAGAAACCATCAAGACCCCGTCTCTTTGCACGACCTGGTGGCTATGGCGAGGTGAGACCCACCCGATCCCATCCCGAACTCGGCCGTGAAATCCCTCTGCGCCAATGGTACTGCGTCTTAAGGCGTGGGAGAGTAGGTCGCCGCCAGGTCTTGCAAAGAGACAACACACTTCCAACCAACCATTCACAACCCCACTCCCGCGGGGTGGAGCAGCCCGGTAGCTCGTCAGGCTCATAACCTGAAGGTCGTAGGTTCAAATCCTACCCCCGCAACCAAAATTCCCGCTCTATATCAGCGACTTAGCCCGCTCCAAGCGGGCTCCTTCATGTGTGCCATGCTACGGCACATGACTCCCACCGAAAACCTCGCAGTTACAATCACTTCCACCGATTCCGGCGCCCATCCCCATCCATCGACGAAAACTCCGTGTCACACAGTAGGCACATGCGCCGTTGGCGTTGTACGCGTTCTGTCCCAATGGACTGCTCCCGAATTGAATCGGACACCCTGGACTGGCCCCCAATTGGGAGCCAGTTCCGGCCCTTACGCTCGGAAACAGCCCCTTCTGCCCGCCGAATCCTCAAGTGGGCGGACACGTGCCTGACGCAGGTGCGATCGCGTACTCTTCGGCCGCGCATCGTGTCGTAGATCACGTTCGATTCATGACTGAAGCACCCTATGCGCTGCAAGTAGTGTTTGCCTATGGCTCTAGAAGCAGGGGAGTCTCCACACTTGCTAGCTCAGTTTGTATGAGTCTCATGTGATCTTAGAACCTTGACAAAAATGTATTGCACACCCCCAGCGGTGAAGCTATCAAGTCTTACAGTCACGGAGATTCAGGAAGAGGGGGCTTCTTGAATAAGTAGCGCTGAAAAACAACTCGAAAGAACTGCGGGTTTGCAGCTTAATTGGCTGTTCGTTCAGCAAAACCCTGTTTGTATGGGTTTTAGTTCTCTAAAGATGGACGGGAACAAGAGGCAGCGCTACGACCTTTAGCGTGGGGGAAAGACGGGTGTGTCAACCTACTGAAAAAGACGCCACAGGTCCCAGCAGCACTTGGAATGAGTCAGATGGTGCTGCAGAAAAGACGAGAATATCGATAGCCAGTATCTGCTTATTGGCGGTTGTGTTTCTAATTTTTGCAAGCGGTGATGTCCATGCGGATTGTACGACCAGCGGGTCAGCAAACAGCTACGTCTGCACCGGAGATACCTCCGTGGTCGATATTAGTGTCACCAATTCGGAGAATGATCCACCGGACACCACGGTCGCCGTCGAGAATCTGACCACCGATCTCACGTTCTTCCGCGTCCTGATGTATGGGGACGATTCGGAATCGACTGGAAAGAGTGGTAAGCCGGCTGGAGACGTCTTCGTGAACGTGGATGCGCAACCCTTCGGATTCACGGCTAAGGCCGGGTCCGTCTGGGTGGCTTCCTTTGCCGGCGATGGGGCCAATGGGAAGTCGCGCAGCGAAGTCATTGGCGACGCAACTGGCGGAAACGGAGGCGACGGAGGTGCGGGAGGGGCGATCGACGTTACCTGGTCCTCAGCCTACGTTGTTTCACCAGCCACAGGGCTTCTCTTTCAATCGGTGGGCGGCACCGCTGGCAATGGCGGTAAAGGCGAGTCGGACTCATTCGGTACAGGCAGAGGCGGCGATGGCGGCACGGGCGGGAATGGTGGCTCTGTTGAGCTGACCATGCCAAAGTCCGAGAGTGGCGACGTCATTCTCTCGACGAGTGACGACGACAGCCCTGCCATCAGTCTGGTGAGCGTTGCCCATGATGGTGGGAAGGGCGGCAAGGGGAATGCTGACTTCGCCGGCGATGGGAAGGGGGGCGATGGCGGCGTTGGCGGCACTGGAGGTCAAGTGAATGCCAGCCTTGAAGGGGTCTCTATCTCAACTGCTGGCGATCGAAGCTATGGGATTCTTGCACGCAGCTATGGCGGCGCCGGTGGTGATGGCGGTGATGGAAACTCGGTGCTTGGCAAAGGTAAAGGCGGCGCTGGCGCGGGATCCGGCCCTGGCGGGAATGTCTCGGTGGTTTTCCAGGGGAGTATAGAGAATACCTGCATCACGTGTGAGAACTCGGGCGGCGCGCTCTTGCAGTCCACCGGCGGCTTTGCAGGCGATAGCGGCAGTGGGTCTGGGGTCGTATCCTACAGTGAGAGCCCAGAGAGCGCCGGCGGTGGCGGTAGCGTTTCCTTCGAGTTTCTGGAGGGATCCAGTATCGCAACCGCAGGCTCCAATTCCGCCGCCGTCCAGCTGCAAAGCACTGGTGGCGGAGGCGGCAAGGGAGGATCGACAAGCGCTATCAAGGCGCTGGGCGGCAAAGGCAGCGCTGGCGGCGATGGCGGTGCGACGACGATCCTGGCCTACTCCGGAACCATAACCACTAGTGGTGACAACTCCCCCGCCCTCATCACTCAATCGACCGGCGGCGGCGGCGGCGACAGCGGATCCAGCCAGGGCTTGGCCGCTCTCGGTGCCGAAGCCGGCGAGGGGGGTGACGGCGGCATCGTGGGCATCACCAACATCGCCACGATCACCACGGCAGGCAAGGACTCCGAGGCGCTTTACGGGGCGTCGCTCGGCGGCGGTGGAGGCAAGGGAGGATCGACCGCCGGCAGCTTCATCCACGGAGCGGCGGGTGGGGACGGCGGCAAGGGCGGAGACGTCTCAATCCTCAACAGCGGCGATATACTGACCCAAGGGGAAGTATCCCCTGGGGTGTACGCGAGCAGCATCGGTGGCGGCGGCGGTAGATCTTCTAGAGTCTTGACGGTCAACGCCTTGGCTTCTAGTAGCTATGGCGCTTCGGGTGGCGCCGGTGGTTCCGGCGGCGCGGTGACATACGAAGACGCCAACGACCTGAGTGATCGTGACTACAGTGTGACGACCGAGGGCAATTCCTCCGCCGGCATCATAGCGGAGAGCGTCGGCGGCGGTGGCGGTAGGGGAAGCAGCCTAGTCACTGTTACGCAGTCGGCCCTTGTCGTGGCCGGCGTCACTCTTGGTCGCAGCGGCGAAGGCGGCGCAGGCAATGACGGTGGCGCGGTTACGATCTCCACCAAGGCGAATGTCACGACCAACGGCAGCGATTCGGCGGCGCTTTCAGCTAGCTCTACCGGAGGTGGAGGTGGCGCGTCGGGATCTATTATGAGTGTGGCGGGCGTCGATCTTCTAGAGCTAAATGTGGCGCTGGGCGCAGATGGCGGTGAAGGTGGGAACGGCGGTACCGTAGACCTCGTCAGTGACGGCGTGCTGACAACCCTTGGCGACCAGTCTAGCGCAATCAATGCAGTGTCGGTTGGCGGCGGCGGTGGGCGTTCCCAATCTGTTTCGAGCATGTCCGGAGTCTCGATTATCGAGTTCTCCCAAACGATGGGGGGCAGCGGCGGCAGCGGGGGGAGCGGGGGGAGCGTAAGCGTCACGACCGGCCAGGACGGCGCGCTGACGACATCTGGCGTCCAATCACCTGGAGTCGACGCCCAGAGCATCGGCGGTGGTGGAGGATCCGGCGGCAGTGTTATGGAAGTAGCCCCCGTTGATGGATTAAGTCTCGGTTTTGTACATGGCGGTCGTGGCGGCGCCGGCAATGACGGTGGCGCGGTTACGATCTCGGCAAAGGCGGACGTCACCACAAGCGGCAGTGATTCGGCGGCTCTTTCGGCTAGATCTACCGGCGGCGGTGGTGGCGCTTCGGGTGCTGTCATGAGTGTAGAGGGTGCCGCTCTCCTAGAGATCGGCGCGGCACTGGGCGCAGGTGGCGGTGAAGGTGGTAACGGTGGGCACGTGACCGTCTCCAGTGAGGGCGTGTTGGAGACCTTCGGCGACCAGTCCAGCGCAATCATCGCTGAGTCGATTGGCGGTGGCGGTGGGCGGTCCAAATCTGTCTTGAGCCTATCCGGAGTAGAGGCTGCCGATCTGACTGCAAGCTTGGGGCGCAGTGGTGGCAGCGGCGGCTTGGGGGGGAGAGTAACCGTCACGACCGACCAGGGCGGCGAGCTGACGACGTCTGGCGATCAATCCCCCGGAATCAACGCTCAAAGCATTGGCGGTGGTGGAGGGTCCACAGGTAGTGTCATGGAGCTATCCGGCGTCGATGGCGTCAGCCTCGATGTCGCGCATGGCGGCGCTGGCGGCGCTGGCGGCAAGGCCGACTCGGTTACCATAAACAACAAGGCGGCTATCAGCACGGCCGGCGCGCAATCACACGGGATTTTGGCTCAGAGCGTGGCAGGCGGCGGCGGCGATTCGGGTTTCGTGTTGAATGGCGACGGATTGGGGCTATTCGCCTTCAACGCGGCCTATGGTGGCTCGGGCGGCAACGGTGGCGAAGCCGGGGATCTGTGGATCAGCTCGAATGCCAGCATCACGACGAAGGGCGACTCTTCTGCTGGAATCTCGGCCAAGAGCATCGGTAAATCCGGTGGCAACTCGGGCGCAACCTTCAGCGGCGGCGTGATCGGCGGTCTCACAATAAACAACGCGATCGCCGGCGATGGCGGCAAAGGGGGCAGGTCTGGCGATGTCACCATCACCACGGTGTCGGCAATCAACACCTTCGGCGATGATTCGCCTGGTATTGAGGCGATGTCGACTGCCGGTAACGGCGGCAAGATATCTGCTTTCGGCGCGATTGAGGGCGCCTCGCCTGCCTCAGCCAACATTGCCTTTGGCGGCAACAACACGGGTAGCGGGGGCTCCGCGGGGCTCGTTAGCGTCACCTCGCAAGGGGGTATATCGACCTTCGGCCAGCAGTCGGCCGGCATATCTGCGCTTTCGACCGGCGGCGATGGAGGGAAGGGCGGCGTTGGGATCTCCGCGACGGGAACGGCCATAGCAGAAGGAACCGCGGCGATTGCGAGTGGTGGAGCAAATGGAGGCTCTGGTGGTAGCGTTCGGGTCTTTCTAGACGGCGATCCGATCGAAACCTCTGGAGGGATCTCGCCGGCAATCGAAGCAAGCAGCCTTGGCGGCAGCGGAGGTAGCAGTGGGGTGGCGATCTCTGGCTCTGGGATAACCATGGCAGCGGCCTCGGTCTCCCTCGGCGCCGAGGGAGGCGATGGTGGCGCCGGCGGGCCGGTGACGGTCAAGGTAGAGGATGTCGCTCTCACCACAAGCGGTGAAGCTTCGGATGTCATCCTTGCGACGAGTACCGGCGGCGGCGGCGGTAATGCTGGGATGACCTTCAGCGGCAACGGCTTGTCGATCGGCAGCGCAGCGCTCGCGATCGGCGGTGGCGGTGGCGAGGGCGGTACTGGTGGGGTCGTGAGCGTCACGACCGACGTCAAGGGTCAATTAACGGCCATTGGCGATTCTTCCAATGCAATCCTCGCCCAGAGCGTAGGTGGAAATGGCGGCAAGGGAAGCATGACGGTCGCAGGAAATACTGCGACCGTCGCTGGCCAGGCGTCAATCTCTATCGGTGGCGGTGGCGGCAAGGGGGGAACCGCTAGTGCTGTCACTGTCGACAATGCGGCTGGTCTGTTTGTGCTCGGAGATGCAGCCTCGGCGATCGAAGCCAACTCTATTGGCGGCAGCGGCGGCAAGGGTGGCGTGACAATCGCCGCGGGCGCGACTGCCGTCACTGCCGTTGAGATTGCGGTTGGCGGTGGCGGCGGAGATGGTGGTGCCGCGGGGACTGTTACCGTTACGAACAGCGGCAGGATACAGCTTGGCAGAGCCGGAGATGATACGGGAGATGATACGGGCGATGATTCGGATGAAGCCGATCTGACGCCGGCCATTAGTGCGCTCAGTACCGGTGGAGATGGCGGCAACGCCCGAATGGTCGTTTCGGGTGGTTTGATCTTCAACCCGAATCCTAACCCGGATAAGACCCAGACCTCTACAGTGGCGACAGTCTCGATTGGTGGAACGGGGGGCGGTGGCGGCAAGGGGGGAGTCGTCAGCGTAACCAATAGCGGGGAAATCGAAACTTTTGGCTTTGGGGGGGCCGGCATTGAGGCGCACAGCATTGGCGGTTCCGGTGGGCGTGCAAGGAAAGCCATTTCGATACCGGTCACCTTTACGGCCACCGCAAACACCGTGGTGGGGTCACTCTCTATCGGAGGCGAGGGAGGGGGTGGCGCCGTCGCTCAGTCGGTTAGTGTCGATAACAAGGCGGCAATAACGACTGCGGGCTACTATGCCACAGCAATCAATGCCCAGAGCATCGGTGGAAACGGCGGGCATGGCGGCAACTCTTACACCGCCTATGGGAAGTTCCAAGCGGGGTCGGTGTCGACTAGCAATACCATTCAGGCCAACGTTGGGGTCGGTGGTTCCGGAGGAAAAGGGGCGAATGCATCGAGCGTCGACGTTACGAACAGCGGCGCTTTGACAACCGCCAAAGGCGGCGCCCACGGCATATTTGCCCAGAGTGTGGGCGGCGGCGGTGGTTCTGGCGGCCTGGCTACATCGTTTTTCGTACCGATCAATCTACAGCCTCCAGCGGCATCGGAGCCGCTGGATGAGGCTAGCACTACCGTCAATGTGAACCTCAACGTCAACGTCGGTGGCACAGGCGGCGCGTCCGGAGATGGCAAGGCTGTCACCGTAACGAATGATGGGTCGATCTCGACGAGCGGCGACGAGGCATACGGAATCTATGCGCGGTCGGTCGGTGGAGGCGGCGGCGATGGCGGTGGCGCCAGTAGCAAGAGCTTTTCAGTACTGGGTACTTGTGAGTGGTTCGCAGTCTCCCTCTTCTATTCATGCAGGGGAACAACGGCAGACGGTACGCAGTCTGCGGTGACCAACGTCAAGCTCAAAGCGACAGTCTTGGTCGGTGGCGACGCTGGCGCATCCGGAGATGGTGCGGTTGTGACAGTTGATAACTCCGGAGACATTACCACAGCAGGCGAGGTCAGTCCTGCAATTTACGCGCGAAGCATTGGCGCCGGAGGTGGTAATGGCGGCTCATCGGCGATGGGCCTGGATGCCTGGACGACGAACAAGCAGGTCAAGACGGCCGATGCCGCTATCGCCATCGCTCGCGACAACCCGACAAACCTGTACAACTATACCAGTGTCAACGTGTCGGTCGGCGGTGCCGGTGGTGCCAATGGCAATGGTGGCGATCTCCTCGTTACCAACAGCGGCGATCTCACCACAACCGGGGGGGTCTCGATGGGAATCGACGTCCAGTCTGTGGGCGGCGGCGGCGACGAGTGGGGCAAAGGCGGGTCTGGCATTTCTACGCTAAGCCCGATCAGTTGGTCCGTCGGCGGGACCGGCAGCGGCGGCGGTGATGGAGGCGACGTCACGATTGTGAACGATGGTGCGATCGTCACCAACGGGTATGCGTCGGTGGGAATTCGAGCGCAATCGGTTGGCGGTGGAGGCGGTTATGCTGGTGACTCCGGATCCAGTTACAGGCTGGCGGGGCAAAGTATCAAGATTGGCACCTTAACGAACCTTCGTCAGCAACCCGGTGTCGGCGGCGACGGAGGCTCTATCAGCCTTGAGAGCAATGGCTCCATCACAACCACCGGCGAGATTGCACACGGCATCCTAGCCTCCTCCACTGCCGGGTCGGGAGGACACTCTGGTGTCACCAATTATGGGGTGAAGACAATCGACGGTAAGGCGGACATGGAGACGCTTCCCTGCGAGAGTCTGCACTGTTTCGTCGGTAGCATGGGTGATCCGGGAAGTAGCGGAGACATAGATGTAACCATCAACGGCGATATCAGCGTTTCCGGTCGCGGTGCTAACGGCGTCATTGCGAACTCGAACGCTGGCGGGGACGATGGGGTCATCTTAGGGAAGTCAGGAGATGTCACTGTCACAGTGAACGGCAGCATCTTGGCAACCTCCGATGAAGGTCGTGCGGTTAACTTGTCAAGTAAAGCGCTGGCGTCCCCAATCGATTATTACAACGATGTCAGTCGAACCGGTGCTATATCGCTCTTGGTGAACCCGTCGGGCGCGATCGAAACCAAGAGCGGAGATGTTCATGAAACTGTCTTGCTAATGGGTGGTGGCGATCCCGGCAACTTGGCAGGGGCAAAGGTTCTCAATTTTGGAAAGATCAGCGCGCATGAGAACGCCAACACCGACACACGCTATGTGTTTAGAACTGTCGAGGGGGTCCTTGACCTGACGAACAACGGCAGGGTGACGGGGTCCATTGATATCGACACACCGGATCTATGGCCTATCACGCCGGGAGCGGGCGAAGTTTGGGCGCAAATTAAGAACAGTTCATCGGGCAAATTCTATATGGGTAGTGACATCAACCTTAATCTTCTGAGTGTTTTTCAGAACGACGGTATAATATCGGCTGGACAGAGCGGGGGGGAGGACAGTGATATTGATACATCGGTGATAAAAGTGCAGAATTTTACCCAGAGTGAGGGCGGTCGTTACAATGTGGATTTGCGCTTTCCAGGAAACGACGGCCAGGAAGCTGCGAGTGACTTGATCAAGTTCGATAACATTGGCGCTCCTGAAGCGCAGACCATCAAATTCTCCGGCTCTGTTGTTCCGGTACCAACGAATGCTGAAGATGCTGTGGACGGCTCCGCCGGGACCTACAAGATCGTGACCGCGGACCTCAATCCAGACCAGGGAGACAGCTTCTCGACTGAGGGACTCGCGGTGCAAGACAGCGGCGTGATCAACTACGAGCTGGAGACTGTGAGCAAAGAAGGGGGTGCTTCCGGCGACGTTTTTCTCTCTTACGAGGTGAGCTATACCCCCTGGGAGGGCTTCACGTTGGGCGGCTATGACCACAGCTTGACGGCCGCACAATCCAAGCGCGCCAACAAGAATGTAACCGCGCTTGGCAACTACATAGGCGAACTGGTCTCCTTGCAGCTGTCGGGACTGGACCTTGATGAAGAACACCCGGGCTGGGTCGACAGTTTGGCAGAGCAGGTTCATGGTGTGGAGAGCGCGGCCGGACTGGTGGATCTCTATGAAACCTGGACCCCGCAGATTGCCACCGCGCCGCTGAACACCGCCCTCTATTCGGCTATCGGTTTTTCCGGCTCGCTGCATGGCTGTCCCCGCTACGACGCCACAGGCCGCATCGCCGATACCGACACGGTCAGGGGCTCTTGCGTTTGGTCGCGCGTGGGCGGCGGTTCTTTGCAACGCCAGGCCGACGGCACCAGCAGCGGTTACACGGAGAACTCTTTCGGCGTCGAAGGCGGGCTTCAGTTCGAAGTCGAGGAGACCCTCTTCGCCGGAGCCGCCTTCCTCTTCGAGGATGCCAATCTGAAGAGCGGCGCGCTCTCGAGTGGGGGCGGCAAGCGCTACCAGGGCGGCTTGGTGTTGCGTAAGGAGCATGACGCTTGGACATTCTCCGCATCCGTGACCGGCGGCGTCAGCGACTACAATCTCTCTCGCAGCGTCGAGAGTTGGGAGGGGACGCGCACTGCCAGCAGCAGCCCGACCTCTTCCTTCGTGACCGGCCGTGCCCGCGTGGCGCACAGCTTCACGACCAGTCTGGAGGAGGATGGCTTCGATCTCTATGTGAAGCCGACGGCAGATGTCGGTGTCGTGCAACAGTGGCAAGGATCCTACGCCGAGAGCGGGGCCGGAGCACTGAACACGCGCATCGATAGCGTCAGTCAGACTTTTGCCGTGCTCAATCCCTTTGTCGAGACCGGCTCTACCATGAACCTGTTCGGTTTGCCGGTCAGTGGCTATGCCCGCGCGGGCATCCTGTCGATCCTCGGCAATGACTACGCTCTGGACGCGCGTTTCGTGGGCGCGCCGGACGAGGGACCAAGCTACACGATCTCTGAAGAGGTTCCCACGGTTCAGGGCGACCTGGGCTTCGGACTTCAGGTCGAGGCAAAGCATGGCCTCTACTTCAAGCTGGAGGGCAACACGCTCTTGGCCGGCAATCAGCAGAGCTACTTCGGCTCCGGCCAGATCGGCTATCGCTTTTAGCGATCGTGTGAATAGGCGGCGCAATACCAAGGACCTAGGGCCGGTCGGACAAGTCGCAAGATCGTTGGCGCGCGTGGGTAAAGCTGACTCCTTGGCGAACTAGCCAGGTCGGCAGATGCACCTTGGCTTGACTTCACGCCCCCTCCCCCCGGATGTCACCTGGATATGCGCACCTGGCTGAAAGGTTAGGTCTTGATGTCAAATGGTTAGGTCAAAGTATCAAAAGTACAGGTATTGGTATCAAAAGGCCATAACACAATGATGGCGTCGCAATGCCTGCGTGTTAGGTCGATTTTTTCATATTTGTTTTGAATCTTTGAGTAACAAGTGATAACGATTGGATTGTGGGATCATTGATATGGCGCGTTCGATTGCGGGGGGAATGAGGCCATGGCAACGCTTTACGGTGGACCGAACGCGGACAGCCTTTCAGGGACCAGCGCCGACGATAGAATTCTGGGTCTAGGGCTGGCGGATACGCTCTTCGGCCTATCGGGGAACGACACGCTCTATGGGGGCGATGACGCCGACACGCTCTACGGAGGGGATGGCGACGACAGCCTCTACGGCGGCTCGGGCGCGGATGTAAGCCTGGTAGGCAACGGCGGCGATGACCTCATCGAAGGGAGCCTGGGTGACGATTCCCTCTTCTTCGGCAATGCGGGAAGCGATCGCGTCTACGGCGGCAGCGGTGCTGAATTGCGGCTCTATGGTGGAAACGCAAACGACACCCTTCAGGGCGGCAGCGGTGCCGACACCTCGCTCGAGGGCGGCGATGACGACGACAGCCTTCTCGGCGGCGATGGAAACGATGTCTACCTAAGGGGCGGCTCCGGGCAGGATCGCCTCTATGGGGGAAGCGGCGACGACAGCATATTCTTCGGCGGTGCCGGCGACGATGTGCTGTACGGCGGCAAGGGGAACGATCAGGCTCTCTATGGTGACTTCGTCACCGACGACGGCGCGGACACGGTCTTCGGTGGGGATGGCAACGATGCTGTCTTGGTGGGCTTCCTTGGCGACGATCTGATCTACGGAGGCGAAGGCGACGATTATCAGTTAACCGGCCTGTCCGGAAAGGACCTGCTGGACGCTGGCAACGGCAATGACGCCAATCTAAACGGCGGCACCGGCGTAGATACGCTCATCGGGGGCTCGGGTGCCGACACGGGCCTCATCGGCGCCTATGACGCTGACAGCCTCTTCGGCGGCAGTGGCGCGGACTACCAGCTGAGCGGTGGTGAGGGCGACGACACGATAGAAGGTGGTGACGGAAGGGACACGCAGCTCTTCGGGGATAGCGGTGACGATCGGATCTTTAGCGGCAGTGGCGACGACAGCAGACTCTTCGGTGGTGCCAACGCTGACATACTGTACGGCGGCAAGGGCAGCGATGACAGTATCTATGGTGGCGACGGCGCGGATACGGTCTTCGGTGGGGATGGCAACGATGCTGTCCTGGCGGGTGGCGACGGCGATGACCGCATCTATGGGGGCGAAGGCGACGATATTGAGCTGGTCGGTCTTTCCGGAGACGACCTGGTCGAAGCCGGCAAAGGCAGTGACTACCTTCTGGTCGGCAACACCGGCGTAGACACGCTCTTTGGGGGCTCGGGCGCGGATACGAACCTCTTCGGTGCCGAAGACGCGGACAGCCTCTATGGCGGCAGCGGCGCGGATGGCCAGCTGAGAGGCGGTGCGGGCGACGACAGGGTCAACGGCGGTGACGGAAGCGACATCTATCTGACCGGGGATAGCGGTGACGATCGGATCTTCGGCGGCAGTGGCGATGACCGTTCTCTGCTTGGAGGATCGGGATCCGATGCCCTCTATGGTGGCAGCGGCTTGGACAGCGTCTATGGCGGAGAGGGCGACGACACGCTGGTGATCCAGAGCCAGGCCGAGCTGACGGTCGGAGAGGTTCTCTTCGGCGGTAGCGGCACGGATACCCTGCTTCTGGCCCTTGGGGTGACGCTGCCTGCAGGCCTCTTGCTGTCCAGCATAGAGGCCTATGGGATCAGGGCAAGCAGCGGTGATGATGTCCTACAGGGTACCAGCGCTGCCGATCTGCTCGACGGAGCGAGCGGCGACGACAGTGCCTTCGGCGCCACCGGTGACGATGTCCTCTCCGGTGGGAGTGGCAAAGACAGGCTCTATGGCGGTCTCGGTTTGGACAGCCTCTCTGGGGGAGCAGGTAACGACACCCTGGTAATCGAGAGCCAGGCCGAGCTGACGGCCGGCGAAGTTTTCGACGGCGGCGACGGCACCGACACCTTGCTTCTGGCGAGCGGTCTGACCCTGCCGGCCGCCCTGCTCTTCTCTTCGGTCGAGGTGATCGCGGTTGCAGGCACGAGCGGTGCTGACAGCCTGACGGCGCCGCTCTTCGGAAGTGGGGTGCCCAGCGGCGCTGAGCTGGTCTTGACCGGGGCCAGTGGAGACGACGTCCTTCAAGGTGCGACCGCGGCGGAGACGCTCTATGGGGCGAGCGGCGACGACACTGCCTTCGGCGCTGCCGGTGACGATGTCCTACACGGCGGGAGTGGCAGCGACCGGCTTTCCGGCGACACGGGAAGCGATCTGCTGATCGGCGGAACTGGTGCGGACAGGCTCTATGGCGGCAGCGGTTTGGACAGCCTCTCTGGGGGCGCAGGCGACGATACCCTGGTGATCGAGACCCAGGCCGAGCTGACGGCCGGCGAGCTTTTCGACGGCGGTGGTGGCAGCGACACGCTGCGGCTGGCCGCCGGCGTGACTTTGCCGGCTGGCCTGCTCTTCTCTTCGGTCGAGGTGGTCGCGATCGCGGGCACGAGTGGGGCGGACAGCCTGACGGTGCCGGTCTTCGGAAGCGGGGTGCCCAGCGGCGCCGAACTGGTCCTGACCGGGGCCAGTGGAGACGACGTAATTCAGGGCACGAGCGCGGCGGAAAAGCTCTATGGGGCGAGCGGCGACGACAGTGCCTTCGGCGCCAGCGGCGATGATATCCTCTCCGGCGGGAGTGGTTCGGACAAGCTCTATGGCGGCAGTGGTTTGGATAGCCTCTCCGGGGGCGCAGGCAACGATACCCTGGTGATTGAGAGCCAGGCCGAGCTGACGGCCGGCGAGCTTTTCGATGGCGGTGGCGGCAGCGACACCTTGCTTCTGGCGAGCGGTCTGAGCCTGCCGGCGGGGCTGCTCATCTCCTCGGTCGAGGTGGTCGCGGTTGCAGGCACGAGCGGTGCCGACAGCCTGACGGTGCCGCTCTTCGGCAGTGGGGTGCCCAGCGGCGCCGAGCTGGTCCTGACCGGGGCCAGTGGAGACGATGTCCTTCAGGGCACGACCACGGCGGAGACGCTCTATGGGGCGGCGGGCGACGACAGTGCTTTCGGTGCTGCCGGTGACGACCACCTTTTCGGCGGGAGTGGCGCGGACCGGCTCTATGGCGGTCGAGGTTTGGACAGCCTCTCCGGGGGAACAGGCAACGATACCCTGGTGATCGAGAGCCAGGCCGAGCTGACGGCCGGCGAGCTTTTCGACGGCGGCCTCGGCACGGACACCTTGCTTCTGGCAAGCGGTCTGAGCCTGTCGGCTGGGATGCTCTTCTCCTCAGTGGAGGTGATCGCGGTCGAAGGCACGAGCGGTGCTGACAGCCTGACGGCGCCGGCCTTCGGAAGTGGGGTGCCCAGCGGCGCCAGCGTGATCCTGACCGGGGCCAGTGGAGACGATGTCCTTCAGGGCGCGACCGCGGCGGAGACGCTCTCTGGGGGCGCAGGCGACGATACCCTGGTGATCGAGAGCCAGGCCGAGCTGACGGCCGGTGAGCTTTTCGACGGCGGCGACGGCACCGACAGCTTGCTTCTGGCGAGCGGCCTGAGCTTGCCGGCAGGACTGCTCTTCTCCTCGGTGGAGGTGATCGCGGTTGCAGGCACGAGCGGTGCCGACAGCCTGACGGCGCCGCTCTTCGGAAGTGGGGTGCCCAGCGGCGCTGAGCTGGTCTTGACCGGGGCCAGTGGAGACGACGTCCTTCAGGGCGCGACCGCGGCGGAGACACTCTATGGCGCGAGCGGTTACGACAGTGCCTTCGGCGCCGCCGGAAACGATATCCTCTACGGCGGGCCTGGCTCAGACAGGCTCTATGGCGGTCTTGGTTTGGACAGCGTCTATGGGGGGGCAGGCTTCGATATCCTGGTGATCAAGAGCCAGGACGAGCTGACAGCGGGCGAGATCCTCTTTGGTGGTAGCGGCACGGATACCCTGCTTCTAGCCGTTGGGGTGACCTTGCCTGCCGGCCTCTTGCTGTCCAGCATAGAGGCCTATGGGGTCAGGGGAAGCAGCGGTGATGATGTCCTACAGGGTACGAGCGCTGCCGATCTTCTCGACGGAGCCAGCGGTGACGACAGTCTCTACGGCGAGACCGGCGACGATTCTCTGTCCGGCGGCAATGGAGACGATACGCTAAGCGGTGGAGATGGATACGACGTCTATGTGTTCGGCGGCAGCGGCGCCGACACGCTTTATGGTGGTAGTGGGGTTGATTTCCTCTACAATCAATCGGGATCTGGTGTCCTTTTCGGTGGATCGGGGAACGATGCGCCCCTTATAGGCGGAGTAGGACAGGATAGCATCTATGGCGGTGACGGCAATGACGGATTCTTGCAGGGATTTGCCGGTGCGGACATCATCAAGGGGGGGGCGGGTGACGATTTCAACTTAGTGGGCGATGGATATAGCGATACTGCTTCGTTCTCTGCATACAACAACGATACTCTCTACGGTGGATCAGGTGATGATCGTGACCTGTCCGGAGTCACCGGCGCTGACTGGGTTGCGGGAGACAGTGGCGCCGACACCGCTTTGTTGGGCAACTCGGGCTCGGATCGCCTCTACGGCGGTGACGGCGATGATGTCTCGCTCTTCGGCGGTCTTGGCGACGATGTGATCTCTGGCGGATCTGGCGATGACGCGTCATTGAATGGCGCCAGTGGCAGCGACCGGATTTACGGCGACACGGGAAGCGATCTGCTGATCGGCGGGAGTGACACGGACAGGCTCTATGGCGGTCTTGGTTTGGACAGCGTCTATGGGGGAGCAGGCGACGACACCCTGGTGATCGAGAGCCAGGACGAGCTGACGGCGGGCGAGATCCTCGACGGCGGTAGCGGTACGGATACCCTGCTTCTGGCCGTTGGGGTGACCCTGCCTGCAGGCCTCTTGCTGTCCAGCATAGAGGCCTATGGGGTCAGAGGAAGCAGCGGTGATGATGTCCTACAGGGTACGAGCGCTGCCGATCTCCTCGACGGAGCCAGCGGTGACGACAGTCTCTACGGCGAGACCGGCGATGATTCTCTGTTCGGCGGCAATGGGGACGACAGTCTCTTCGGTGGGTCAGGAGATGACTATGTTCTGTTCGGAGGCACCGGCGCTGACTGGATTGCGGGAGACAGTGGCGCCGATATCTATCTGAGAGGCGGCTCTGGCTCGGATCGCCTTTACGGCGGTGACGGCAATGACATCAACTTGTTCGGAGTTGGCGGTGCGGACACCATCTATGGCGGCGCAGGTGACGACCTCAATCTGTTTGGCGACGGAGTAGCTGATGGGCCGGTCGTTGGACAGGGCAACGACAGTCTCTTCGGTGGGTCAGGAGATGATGATGTCCTGTCCGGAGGCTCCGGCGCTGACTGGATTGCGGGAGACAGTGGCGCCGATAGCCAACTGTTCGGCGGCTCTGGCTCGGATCGCCTCTACGGCGGCGACGGCGATGATTCCGTGTTTTACGGCGATCTTGGCGACGATGTGATCTATGGCGGATCTGGCGATGACACGCCATTGAATGGCGGCAGTGGCAGCGACCGGCTTTACGGCGACACGGGAAGCGATCTGCTGATCGGAGCGAGTGGCGATGACAGGCTCTATGGCGGTCTCGGTTTGGACAGCCTCTATGGGGGGGCAGGCAACGACACTCTGGTGATCGAGAGCCAGGACGAGCTGACGGCGGGCGAGATCCTCGACGGCGGTAGCGGCACGGATACCCTGCTTCTGGCCGTTGGGGTGACCCTGCCTGCAGGCCTCTTGCTGTCCAGCATAGAGGCCTATGGGATCAGGGGAAGCAGCGGTGATGATGTCCTACAGGGTACGAGCGCTGCCGATCTCTTCGACGGAGCCAGTGGTGACGACAGTCTCTACGGCGAGACCAGCGACGATTCTCTGTACGGCGGTGTTGGAAACGATACGCTAAGCGGTGGAGATGGATACGACATCTATGTGTACGGCGGCAGCGGCGCCGACACGCTTTATGGTGGTAGTGGGACTGATCTTCTCATCAATTCCTCGGGATCTGGTGTTCTCTTCGGTGGATCGGGTGACGAAGCTCTCACAGGCGGAGTAGGGCAGGACAGCTTGTACGGCGGCGATGGCAATGATGCTAACTTGAACGGAGGAGGTGGTGCGGACATTATCAAGGGCGGTACGGGTGACGATTTCAACTTCTTAGGTGATGACAGTAACGATTCTGGCGCGCAGTATGCTTCTAGCGATGATACTCTCTACGGTGGGTCAGGTGATGATCGTATCCTGTTCGGACTCACCGGCGCTGACTGGGTTGCGGGAGACAGTGGCGCCGACACCAATCTGGCGGGCGGCTCTGGTTCGGATCGCGTCTACGGCGGCGACGGCGATGATGTCTCGCTCTACGGCGGTCTTGGCGACGATGTGATCTATGGCGGATCTGGCGATGACACGTCATTGAATGGCACCAGTGGCAGCGACCGGATTTACGGTGACACGGGAAGCGATCAGCTGATCGGCGGGAGTGGCTATGACAGGCTCTATGGCGGTCTCGGTTTGGACAGCCTCTATGGGGAATCTGGCGACGACATCCTGGTGATCGAGAGCCAGGACGAGCTGACGGCGGGCGAGATTCTCTTCGGCGGTAGCGGCACGGATACCCTGCTTCTGGCCGTTGGGGTAACCTTGCCTGCAGGCCTCTTGCTGTCCAGCATAGAGGTCTATGGGGTCAGTGGAAGCAGCGGTGACGATGTCCTACAGGGTACGAGCGCTGCCGATCTGCTCGACGGAGCCAGCGGTGACGACAGTCTCTACGGCGAGACCGGCGACGATTCTCTGTTCGGCGGCAATGGAGACGATACGCTAAGCGGCGGAGATGGAGACGACTCCTATGTGTACGGCGGCAGCGGCGCCGACATTCTCTATGGTGGTAGTGGTGATGATGCCCTCAATAATTGGTCGGGATCTGGTGTTCTCTTCGGTGGTTCGGGTTACGACGTTCTTACCGGCGACAGCGGGAACGACAGTTTGTATGGCGGAGACGGCAATGATATTAACTTGAACGGATTTGGTGGTGCGGACATTATCAAGGGCGGCCTGGGTGACGATAACAACTTATTGGGTGATGGGGGTGATGATACTCTCTACGGCGGGTCAGGTGATGATGTTCTCCTTAGAGGAGGCACCGGCGCTGACCGGGTTGCCGGAGACAGTGGCGCCGATACCTATCTGTCCGGCAACTCGGGCTCGGATCGCGTCTACGGCGGCGACGGCGGTGATGTCTCGCTCTTCGGCGGTCTTGGCGACGATGTGATCTATGGCGGATCTGGCGATGACACGTCATTGAACGGCGGTAGCGGCAGCGACCGGATTTACGGCGACACGGGAAGCGATCTTCTGATCGGCGGCAGCGGATTGGACAGTGTCTATGGTGGCGAGGGTGACGATACCCTGGCGATCGCGGGCCAGGATGAGTTGACGGCCGGAGAGGTCTTCGACGGCGGCAACGGTACGGACACCTTGCTTGTGGCCAGTGGTCTGACCCTGCCGGCGGGGCTGCTTTTCTCTTCGATCGAGGTGATCGCGGTCGCCGGCGCGAGCGGAGCGGACAGCCTGACGGCGCCGGTCTTCGGAAGTGGGGTGCCGAGCGGCGCCAGCGTGATCCTGGAGGGGGGCAGCGGCGCAGACGGCCTGCAGGGCAGGACTGCCGTCGAGAGCCTCTTCGGTGGTGTCGGAAACGATGTCTCCCTGGATGGCGGTCTGGGCGACGATCTCCTCTACGGTGGATCCGGGGCCGATACCTCGCTTATGGGCGGCAGTGGAGCCGACCGGATCTATGGGGGCGCGGGCAGTGACCGCAATCTCTTCGGCGGCAGCGGCGCGGACATCATCGAGGGCGGTGGCGGCGCGGATCGCACGCTCTTTGGCGGCGAGGGCGAGGATGGTCTCTATGGTGAGGCTGGAGACGACCGCATGCGCGGTGATGGCGGCGTCGACAGTCTCTACGGCGGGATCGGTCGGGATAGTCTCTATGGTGGCGATGCCAGTGACACGCTCTTTGGCGGGGAAGGCGATGACTCCCTCATGGGTGGGTCGGGCTTCAATACACTCTTCGGGGGAATGGGTAATGATCGGGCCTATCCGAACTCTGGTGCCTTTGTCGCCTATGGCGGCAGTGGTACTGATAACTTTTCTGGCGACGACGGCGACGACAGTCTTTTCGGCGGCAGTGGGTCGGATTTCATGGCCGGGGTCTCTGGCCTCAACAGGCTCTACGGGGGCGGCGCCGCCGATCTGATCTATGGTGGCGGCAGCAAGGACAGCATCTTTGGCGGTTCGGGTGATGATAATGTCTCTGCGGGTAACGGAGACGATCTGCTCTTCGGTGGGAGTGGTGAGGATAATCTCTTCGGCGGCAATGGCGACGACACCTTCGTTGTCGAGAGCCAGGACGAGCTGACGGCGGGCGAAGTCCTCAATGGCGGCAGTGGCAGCGATACCCTGCTCCTGGCCGCTGGCGTGACCCTGCCGGCCGGTGTCGTCACCAATGGCATCGAGACGACCCTTTTCAACAATGCCCCGATCTACGGCAGCAGCGGCGCCGACAGCCTGGCCGGTGGCACCAACCGCGACAGCCTCTTCGGCGGCAGCGGTGCCGACAGCCTTTACGCCAGCAGCGGTGTGGATTCCCTCTACGGCGGCAGCGGGGACGATTCACTGGTGGTTTCCAGCCAAGGTGAGCTGGAGGCCGGTGACCTCTTCGACGGTGGCGACGGCAGCGATACCCTGCTTCTGGCCGCTGGCGTGACCCTGCCGGCCGGTGTTGTCACGACCGGCATCGAGACGACCCTGTTCAACAACGCCCCGATTTATGGCAGCAGCGGCGCCGACAGCCTGGCCGGCGGCACCAACCGCGACAGCCTCTTCGGTGGCAGCGGTGCCGACAGTCTCTACGCCAGCAGCGGCGTGGATTCGCTCTACGGCGGCAGCGGGGACGATTCCTTGGTGGTCTCCAGCCAAGGCGAGCTGGAGGCTGGTGATCTCTTCGACGGTGGTGACGGCACGGACAGCTTGATCTTGAACCAGGGCGCCAGCCTGCCGGCAGGTGTTGTCATCAGTGGCATCGAGACGACCCTGTTCAACAACGCCCCGATCTACGGCAGCAGCGGTGCCGACAGCCTGGCCGGTGACACCAACCGCGACAGCCTCTTCGGCGGCAGCGGTGCCGATAGCCTCTACGCCAGCAGCGGCGTGGATTCGCTCTACGGCGGCAGCGGGGACGATTCTCTGGTGGTCTCCAGCCAGGGCGAACTGGAGGCCGGTGACCTCTTCGACGGTGGTGATGGCACGGACAGCTTGATCTTGAACCAGGGCGCCAGCCTGCCGGCCGGTGTCGTGACCAGTGGCATCGAGACGATCCTGTTCAACAACGCCCCGCTCTACGGCAGCAGCGGCGCCGACAGCCTGGCCGGCAGCACCAATCGCGACAGCCTCTTCGGCGGCAGCGGTGCCGACAGCCTCTACGCCAGCAGCGGTGTGGATTCGCTCTACGGCGGCAGCGGGGACGATTCTCTGGTGGTCTCCAGCCAGGGCGAACTGGAGGCCGGTGACCTCTTCGACGGCGGCGACGGCACGGACAGCTTGATCTTGAACCAGGGCGCCAGCCTGCCGGCTGGTGTCGTGACCAGTGGCATCGAGACGGTCCTGTTCAACAATACCCCGCTCTATGGCAGCAGCGGCGCCGACAGCCTGGCCGGTGGCACCAACCGCGACAGCCTCTTCGGCAGCAGCGGTGCCGATAGCCTCTACGCCAGCAGCGGTGTGGATTCGCTCTACGGCGGCAGCGGGGACGATTCTCTGGTTGTCTCCAGTCAGGGCGAGCTGGAGGCTGGTGATCTCTTCGACGGTGGCGACGGCACGGACAGCTTGATCTTGAACCAGGGCGCCAGCCTGCCGGCCGGTGTCGTGACCAGTGGCATCGAGACGATCCTGTTCAACAACGCCCCGCTCTACGGCAGCAGCGGCGCCGACAGCCTGGCCGGCAGCACCAATCGCGACAGCCTCTTCGGCGGCAGCGGTGCCGACAGCCTCTACGCCAGCAGCGGTGTGGATTCGCTCTACGGCGGCAGCGGGGACGATTCTCTGGTTGTCTCCAGTCAGGGCGAGCTGGAGGCTGGTGATCTCTTCGACGGTGGCGACGGCACGGACAGCTTGATCTTGAACCAGGGCGCCAGCCTGCCGGCCGGTGTCGTCATCAGTGGCATCGAGACGATCCTGTTCAACAATACTCCGCTCTATGGCAGCAGCGGCGCCGACAGCCTGGCCGGCGGCACCAACCGCGATAGCCTCTTTGGCGCCAGCGGTGCCGACAGCCTCTACGCCAGCAGCGGCGTGGATTCCCTCTTCGGCGGCAGCGGCGACGATTCCCTGGTGGTCTCCAGCCAGGGCGAACTCGAAGCCGGTGATCTCTTCGACGGTGGCGACGGCACGGACAGCTTGATCTTGAACCAGGGCGCCAGCCTGCCGGCTGGTGTCGTCATCAGTGGCATCGAGACGATCCTGTTCAACAACGCCCCGCTCTATGGCAGCAGCGGTGCCGACAGCTTGGCCGGCAGCACCAACCGCGACAGCCTCTTCGGCGGCAGCGGTGCCGACAGCCTCTACGCCAGCAGCGGTGTGGATTCGCTCTACGGCGGCAGCGGGGACGACTCTCTGGTTGTCTCCAGCCAGGGCGAGCTGGAGGCTGGTGATCTCTTCGACGGTGGCGACGGCACGGACAGCTTGATCTTGAACCAGGGCGCCAGCCTGCCTGCCGGTGTCGTCATCAGTGGCATCGAGACGATCCTGTTCAACAATGCCCCGCTCTATGGCAGCAGCGCTGCCGACAGCCTGGCCGGCGGCACCAACCGCGATAGCCTCTTCGGCGGCAGCGGTGCCGACAGCCTCTACGCCAGCAGCGGTGTGGACTCGCTCTACGGCGGCAGCGGAGACGATTCTCTGGTGGTCTCCAGCCAGGATGAGCTCGAAGCCGGTGATCTCTTCGACGGTGGCGACGGTAGCGATACCCTGCTCCTGGCCGCTGGCGTGACCCTGCCGGCCGGTGTCGTCACGACCGGCATCGAGACGACCCTGTTCAACAACGCCCCGATTTATGGCAGCAGCGGTGCCGACAGCCTGGCCGGCGGCACCAACCGCGACAGCCTCTTCGGCGGTAGCGGTGCCGACAGCCTCTACGCCAGTAGCGGTGTGGATTCGCTCTACGGCGGCAGCGGGGACGACTCTCTGGTGGTCTCCAGCCAGGGCGAACTGGAGGCTGGTGATCTCTTCGACGGTGGTGACGGCACGGACAGCTTGATCTTGAACCAGGGCGCCAGCCTGCCGGCAGGTGTTGTCATCAGTGGCATCGAGACGACCCTGTTCAACAACGCCCCGCTCTACGGCAGCAGCGGCGCCGACAGCCTGGCCGGTGGCACCAACCGCGATAGCCTCTTCGGCGCCAGCGGTGCCGACCGCCTCTACGCAAGCAGCGGTGTGGATTCCCTCTACGGCGGCAGCGGGGACGATTCCCTGGTGATCTCCAGCCAAGGCGCGCTGGAGGCCGGTGACCTCTTCGACGGTGGCGACGGCAGCGATACCCTGCTCCTGGCCGCTGGCGTGACCCTGCCGGCAGGTGTCGTCACGACCAGCATTGAGGCGATCGTTATCAACAACGCCCCGCTCTACGGCAGCAGCGGCGCCGACAGCTTGGCCGGCAGCACCAACCGCGATAGCCTCTTCGGCGGCAGCGGTGCCGATAGCCTCTACGCCAGCAGCGGCGTGGATTCGCTCTACGGCGGCAGTGGGGATGATTCTCTGGTGATCTCCAGCCAGGGCGAGCTGGAGGTCGGTGATCTCTTCGACGGTGGCGACGGCACGGACAGCTTGATCTTGAACCAGGGCGCCAGCCTGCCGGCCGGTGTCGTGACCAGTGGCATCGAGACGATCCTGTTCAACAACGCCCCGTTCTATGGCAGCAGCGGTGCCGACAGCCTGGCCGGCGGCACCAACCGCGACAGCCTCTTCGGCAGCAGCGGTGCCGATAGCCTCTACGCCAGCAGCGGCGTGGATTCCCTCTACGGCGGCAGCGGGGACGACTCTCTGGTGGTCTCCAGCCAGGGCGAACTCGAAGCCGGTGACCTCTTCGACGGTGGCGACGGCAGCGATACCCTGCTCCTGGCCGCTGGTGTGACCCTGCCGGCAGGTGTCGTCACGACCGGCATTGAGACAACCCTGTTCAACAACGCCCCGCTCTACGGCAGCAGCGGCGCCGACAGCCTGGCCGGTGGCACCAACCGCGATAGCCTCTTCGGCGCCAGCGGTGCCGACCGCCTCTACGCAAGCAGCGGCGTGGATTCGCTCTACGGCGGCAGCGGGGACGATTCTCTGGTGGTCTCCAGCCAGGGCGAGCTGGAGGCCGGTGACCTCTTCGACGGTGGTGACGGCAGCGATACCCTGCTCCTGGCCGCTGGTGTGACCCTGCCGGCGGGTGTCGTGACCAGTGGCATCGAGACGACCCTGTTCACTAACGCTCCGATCTACGGCGGCAGCGGTGCCGACAGCCTCTACGCCAGCAGCGGGATAGATAGGCTCTACGGCGGCAGCGGGGATGATTCTCTGGTGGTCTCCAGCCAGGGCGAGCTCCAAGCCGGTGATCTCTTCGACGGTGGCGACGGCACGGATAGCTTGATCTTGAACCACGGCGCCAGCCTGCCGGCCGGTCTGCTGCTGTCCTTGATCGAGGTGATCGAAATCACGGGTACGAGCGGTGCGGACAGTCTGTCTGCGTCGCTCTTCGCCAGCGGGCTGGAGGTGATCCTGAGCGGCCTCAGTGGCGACGATGTTCTGCAAGGCTCCAGCGGCGTGGAGAGCGCCTTCGGTGGCGAGGGCAG
Organism: Rhodospirillales bacterium; assembly: GCA_963669445.1. GTDB lineage: Bacteria > Pseudomonadota > Alphaproteobacteria > Kiloniellales > JACOMY01 > JACOMY01. The sequence goes on along the minus strand of OY770029.1, from coordinate 5,312,702 downwards.
CGACACCTTCACGATTGCGAGTCAGTCCGAACTGACGGCAGGCGAGGTCTTTGACGGCGGCGGCGGCACGGATACTTTGCGCCTGGCGGCTGGGGTGACGCTGCCTGCTGGCGTCGTCCTTTCCGGCATCGAGGTCTTCGAGGTCGTGGGCAGCAGCGGAGCGGACAGCCTATCTGCATCGATCTTCGGAAGTGGCGTGCCGAGTGGCGCCGAGGTGGTGCTGCAGGGCGCCAGCGGTGCCGACAGCCTGCAAGGTGCCAGCGGCGCCGAGACCCTCTATGGAGGTCGAGACAATGATACAGCCTACGGGGGTACTGGCGACGATGTGATTGGTGGCGATGGCCAAAGTGACCGGCTTTACGGTGGGCTAGGTGATGATAGCCTTTATGGCGCCGGCGGAGGCGATAGATTACGGGGCGATAGCGGCGATGACCTGCTGGATGGTGATGCCGGTGCCGATAATCTCTATGGCGCCCAGGGTGATGATGTGGCCTATGGCGGTACCGGTGGTGACACTATCTTTGGCGGTTCTGGTGCGGATAGGCTCTATGGTGGTATTGGTTATGACTACGTCTACGGCGGCAGCGGAGACGATACACTGGTGGTCTCCAGCCAGGGCGAGCTCGTGTCCGGTGGCTACCTTTACGGTGGCGACGGCAGCGATACCCTGCTCCTGGCCGCTGGGGTGACCCTGCCGGCCGGTGTCTTCACCAATGGCATCGAGACGACCCTGTACAACAACGCCCCGCTCTACGGCAGCAGCGGCGCCGACAGCCTGGCCGGCGACACCAACCGCGACAGCCTCTTCGGCGGCAGCGGTGCCGACAGCCTCTACGCCAGCAGCGGTGTGGATTCCCTCTACGGCGGCAGCGGGGACGATTCTCTGGTTGTCTCCAGTCAGGGCGAGCTGGAGGCCGGTGACCTCTTCGACGGTGGCGACGGCAGCGATACCCTGGTGCTTGGGGAAGGGGCTTTGCCGTTCACCGGGGTAAGCCTTGTCGGCATAGAGCAGTTCAATCTCTATGGTACCAACGCCGCGGAAGACCAGCGCGGCTACGGGTTGGTGGATGTGCTTCGTGGTCTTGGCGGTGCCGATACCCAACGTGGTTTCGACGGCGACGATCAGCTCTACGGCGACACCGGTGTCGATACGCTGCTTGGATTGAACGACAATGATCTGCTCTTCGGCGGCAACAGCGTCGATACGCTCTTCGGTGGCCAGGGCGACGACACCGGCTATGGCGGTATTGCCGGCGATCAGATTGGCGGGGGCAGCGGCTCCGACGTGATGGTCGGGGGCTCTGGGCCGGACAAGCTGCTGGGCCGCAGCGGGATAGACACAGCCTTTGGAGGCTCAGGCAACGACACGGTGACGGTCGATGAAACGGGCGATCTGGTGATCGAGACGGCCGACGGCGGCCTGCGCGACATGATCCGCTCGGAGCTTTCGGCGCTGACGCTGCCGACCGGTCCGGACGGCCAAGTGGAGGTCGCGGTGATCGTGGACGACGTCGCGGGCGGTACCCTGGTCGGCAACAGCCTGGACAATCAGCTGCGGGGCAATACCAGTGACAACCTGCTCTATGGAGGGATTGGCGACGATGTCCTGCGCGGCACCTTGGGCGACGACAGTCTCTACGGTGGTTCCGGAACGGACCGACTGCGGGGAGGCTCGGGCAGCGACCTGCTGGCGATGGAGAGCGGCAATTTCCTCATCGGCGGCTCCGGTCAGGACAGCTTCTTCTCCGACGGCTCGAGCGTGACGCCCTCGGGCACGGGGGCGCCCCTGCTCAAGGACTTCGACGGCCTCTTGGTCAACGCTGCAAACGGCGAGGACAAGCTGGTCTTCGCCAGCGGTCTGGAGCAAGGCAGCTTCGCCTACATCGGCAGCACCGCCTTCTCTGCAAGCGGCAGTTCCGAGGCGCGCTTCGATGGCAGGCGCAAGGTCGAGGTCGATCAGGACGGCGACGGCACGACCGACCAGGCCTTCCTCATCAACGGCCTCAATGCCGCCAACCTGCTCACGGCTACAGACTTCCTCTGGCTTTAAGAAAAGAGAGCGGTGTCCTCGTCCTTGTCGACGAGGCTGGGTTGTTCGCCAATGCCACTTGGCCAAGGCTGGGGCCTAAGGCTTTGCGCGGGTATAGGCAAGCCAGCGCCATCGGCTCAAGCAGCACGCATTTGCAAACCTGATTCAACAGATGCTTAACTCAGTTGGCAGTGGTTTGAGGATCAATAGTGTGCGAATATGAGTTCCTTATGATCTCCAACAGTTCGTAAAGTAACGACCTATACTTTTGGTCAGGTCTTGCGTTTGGTGGTGCCATGACTTGACCCGTTCTGGAGCTGACGTGCCAGGCGACCACCGCGGGCGAATCTGGGAAAGGGAACTAAAATGGCGACCATATCCGGCACGAACGGCTACGACATTCTATACGGAACCAGCGGCGTCGACACGATGTTCGGTTTGGGTGGAATGGACACAATGCTGGGCTATGGCGGCACAGACAAGCTCTTTGGCGGTGACGGAAACGACTTTGGATTGTATGGGGGGGCCGGCGACGACAGCGTTTTCGGCGGCGGGGACAACGATTACCTTCTGTTCGGTGGCTCGGGCGATGATACGGTCTTTGGTGGCAATGGCGAGGACATTGCTCTGGCCGGCCAAACTGGCAACGATTCGCTGTCTGGCGATCAAGGAAACGACAACGCCTTCTACGGGTTTCAAGGAAACGACTTCCTCTTCGGGGGGAGTGGCCAGGACGAGTTGTTCTTCGGTGACAGTGGTGCCGATAGGCTCTATGGTGGCTCCGGATCTGACTTTTCCTTCTTTGGAGGAGAGGGCAACGACCTTGTTTACGGCGGCGATGGCAACGATTTCAGTCTAGATGGCTCGAGCGGGGCCGACAGCCTGTTCGGTGGCACTGGAACTGACTCTTCCTTCTTTGGAGGAGATGGCAACGACCATGTCTACGGCGGCGATGGGAACGATCAACGCTTGTTCGGAGCGGATGATGCCGACCGCCTGTTCGGCGATACCGGAGATGACTTCTCCTTGTCGGGAGCAGGTGGAGACGACCTTGTCTACGGCGGTATTGGCAACGACCAGCGCTTGTTTGGAGCGAATGGCGCAGACAGTCTGTTCGGCGGTAACGGAGCTGACACCTCCTTGTCGGGAGACGGTGGCAACGATCATGTCTACGGCGACGACGGGAACGATCAGCGCTTGTTTGGAGCGAATGGCGACGATAAGCTCTTCGGCGGCGATGGGAACGACCTCAGCCTCTATGGCGGCAACGGCCTGGACCGACTCTACGGTGGTTCCGGGGTCGATACGCTGCGCGGCAATCAGAGCGATTTTCTCTACGGAGACAGCGGCGACGACAGCCTGCTTGCAGACAGCGGCGGGGCTGGTTTCTTGTTCGGCGCTGTGGGTTCTGACAGCATCATTGGCGGAGCGGGGGACGATTTTTCCCTCTATGGCGGCGCGAATGTTGACCGTATCTATGGGGGAAACGGTCATGATAAGACCCTCTCCGGCGGTCTCGGCCGCGATTCCGTCTTCGGAGGCAACGGCGACGACCTCATCGTTATTGGCTCCCGCGGGGAGGTTTCCGTCACCAAGAATGTCGCAGATGGTGGCTCGGGCATCGACACGCTCGGCTTCTACGATGGTGCCCGACCGGGCGACCTCACCTACTACAGGATAGAGATTTTTCAGATTTTCGGCACGGGTGGTTCTGACATCATCCAGGGCTTATCCTTCTCCGACAGGCTCTATGGTTTGTCGGGGAATGACACGCTCTTCGGCGGTAGCGGCGACGACACGGCGCTGTACGGGGGTGTCGGAGACGATCGCGTTTTCGGCGGCGAGGAGAATGACAACAAGCTCTACGGCGGTGCGGGGAGTGACAGGATTTATGGCGGTGCCGGAGTCGATTACTATCTGGACGGTGGCACGGGAGATGACACGGTATATGGTGGTGGATCTGACGATATCGGTGTACGCGGTCGAACAGGCAACGATTCGCTGTTTGCCGATGGAGGAGACGACTCTTACTTCAACGGAGGCGATGGAGACGACCTCCTCTTTGGCGGGAGTGGCCATGACTCTCTCTTCGTGGGCCTGGAAGGTGCCGATAGGTTCTACGGTGGCTCCGGAGACGACGTCTCCTTTTTTGGAGATTTTGGTGACGACCTTGTCTACGGTGACGACGGCGACGATTACCGCCTCTTTGGCGGCGCTGGTAACGATGGCCTATTCGGCGGCAATGGGAACGATTACAGCCTAAATGGTGTCGGTGGTGTGGATCGGATCTACGGCGGCAGCGGTGACGATCTGATCTTTGGAGGAGATGGGAATGACCAGACCCTCACCGGTGATTCGGGTCGCGATACCCTCTTCGGCGGCAGCGGCGACGACATAGCGTTGTATGGAGGCCTCGGCAATGATAGACTCGTTGGCGGCGACGGCGACGACACGGACTTGCTGGGCGGAAGTGGCGGTGACCGGGTTTTCGGGGGCACGGGAAGCGATCTCCTGTTCGGCGGTAGCGGCCTGGACAGTGTCTATGGGGGCGGAGGCGCCGATACCCTCGCTGTCGAGAGTCAGGATGAACTGACGGCTGGCGAGGTCTTTGATGGCGGTGGCGGCACGGACACCTTGCGCCTAGCCTCTGGGGTGACGCTTCCCGCTGGCGTACTCCTTTCCGGAATCGAGGTCTTCGAGATCGTGGGCGATAGCGGGGCGGACAGCCTGTCTGCATCGATCTTTGGAAGTGGTCTACCGAGCGGCGCCGAGCTGGTGCTGCTGGGCGCCAGCGGTGACGACATCCTACAAGGTGCCAGCGGCGCAGGGGGCGCCTACGGCGGCGTGGGTGACGATACCCTGGTGATCGCGAGCCAGGATGAACTGGTCGCTGGCGAAGCCTTCGACGGCGGCGCCGGCACGGATACCTTGCTTCTGGCCAGCGGTTTGACCCTGCCGGCTGGGCTGTTCTTCTCTTCAATCGAGGTGATTGTCGTCGCGGGCACCACGAGCGGGGCTGACAGCTTGACAGCCCCGGTCTTCGAGAGCGGCGTAATGAGTGGCGTCAGCGTCGTCATGACCGGTGCTACCGGCGACGACAGCCTATATGGCAACAGCACTGGTGACACTGCTTATGGCGGAGATGGGGGTGACCTTATCCTGGGCGCTGGGTCTGGCGACCTGCTCTATGGCGGTCTTGGGATTGACCGGCTCTATGGTGGCGGAGGAGACGACAGGGTTTTTGGCGGTGACAATGCTGATAGTCTTTTCGCCGGCTCTGGAGATGACAGCCTATTCGGTGGCGCAGGCGACGACTTTATCTTCGGTTCGAGCGGCCTGGACAGCGCGTTCGGTGGTGCCGGCAACGACACCATAGCGATTGGAGCACAGGATCAATTGACGAACGGCGATCGCCTGGACGGCGGGAGCGGCACGGATACCTTGCGGCTGGCCGCTGGCGTGAGCTTGCCGGCAGGTTTGTCGCTGTCCTCGATCGAGGTCTTCGAGGTTCAGGGTACGAGTGGTGCGGACAGCCTGTCTGCGTCCCTCTTCGCCAGCGGCCTTGATGTGATCTTAAGCGGTGTAAGCGGCGACGACATCCTGCAAGTTGCGAGCGGCGCGGAGAGCGCCTTTGGCGGCGAGGGTGATGACACCTTCGTGATCGAGAACCAGGCCGAGCTGACGGCCGGCGATCTCCTCGATGGCGGGAGCGGCACGGATGCCTTGCGGCTGGCCGATGGCGTGAGCTTGCCTGCTGGCGTAGTCCTATCCGGCATCGAGGTGATCGAGATCAGGGGTACGAGCGGGGCGGACAGCCTGTCTGCGTCGAACTTCGCCAGCGGCCTTGATGTGATCTTAAGCGGTGTAAGCGGCGACGACATCCTGCAAGTTGCGAGCGGTGCGGAGAGCGCCTTCGGCGGAGAGGGTGACGACACCTTCCTTGTTGAGAGCCAGAGCGAGCTGACGGTCGGTGATCTCCTCGATGGCGGGAGCGGCACGGATACCTTGCGGCTGGCCGCTGGCGTGAGCTTGCCGGCAGGTTTGTCGCTGTCCTCGATCGAGGCCTTTGAGGTTCAGGGTACGAGCGGTGCGGACAGCCTTTTGGCGTCGAACTTCGCCAGCGGCCTTGATGTGATCTTAAGCGGTGTAAGCGGCGACGACATCCTGCAAGTTGCGAGCGGTGCGGAGAGCGCCTTCGGCGGAGAGGGTGACGACACCTTCGTGATCGAGAGCCAGAGCGAGCTGACGGCCGGCGATCTCCTCGACGGCGGCGGCGGCACGGATACCTTGCGGTTGGCCGATGGCGTGAGCTTGCCTGCTGGCGTAGTCCTATCCGGCATCGAGGTGATCGAGATCAGGGGTACGAGCGGTGCAGACAGCCTGTCTGCGTCGAACTTCGCCAGCGGTTTCAATGTGATCTTAAGCGGTGCCAGCGGCGACGACATCCTGCAAGTTGCGAGCGGTGAGGAGAGCGCCTTTGGCGGCGAGGGTGACGACACCTTCGTGATCGAGAGCCAGAGCGAGCTGACGGCCGGCGATCTCCTCGACGGCGGCGGCGGCACAGATAGCTTGAAGCTTGCCGCTGGCGTGAGCTTGCCTGCTGGCGTAGTCCTATCCGGCATCGAGGTGATCGAGATCAGGGGTACGAGCGGTGCAGACAGCCTGTCTGCGTCGAACTTCGCCAGCGGCCTTGATGTGATCTTAAGCGGTGTAAGCGGCGACGACATCCTGCAAGTTGCGAGCGGTGCAGAGAGCGCCTTTGGCGGCGAGGGTGACGACACCTTCGTGATTGAGAGCCAGAGCGTGCTGACGGCCGGCGATCTCCTCGACGGCGGCGGCGGCACAGATAGCTTGAAGCTTGCCGCCGGCGTGAGCTTGCCGGCAGGTTTGTCGCTGTCCTCGATCGAGGTGATCGAGGTTCTGGGCAGCAGCGGAGCGGACAGCCTGACGGCTTCGATTTTCCAAAGCGGTCTCGAGGTGGTACTGCTGGGTGCTAGTGGCGACGACATCCTGCAAGTTGCGAGCGGTGCGGAGAGCGCCTTTGGCGGCGAGGGTGACGACACCTTCATTGTCGGGAACCAGGCCGAGCTGACGGCGGGCGAGCGCATCGAGGGCGGCAGTGGCAGTGACACGCTGCGGCTGGCCGCTGGCGTAACCTTGCCGGTAGGCCTGCTTGTCTCCAGCATCGAATTCTTCGAGGTTTTGGGCACGAGCGGAGCGGACAACCTCTCTCGGTCGCTCTTCGCCAGCGGTGTCGATGTGATCCTGAGCGGCCTCAGTGGCAGCGACACGCTTTACGGCGACACGGGAAGCGATCTGCTGATCGGCGGCAGCGGCTTGGACAGCGTCTATGGTGGCGAGGGTGACGATACCCTGGCGATCGCGAACCAGGCTGAGTTGACGGCCGGTGAGGTCTTCGACGGCGGCAACGGCACGGATACTCTGTTGCTGGCCAGTGGTCTAACCCTGCCGGCGGGGCTGCTTTTCTCCTCGGTCGAGGTGATCGCGGTCGCCGGCGCGAGCGGAGCGGACAGCCTGACGGCGCCGATCTTCGGAAGTGGGGTGCCGAGCGGCGCCAGCGTGATCCTGGAGGGGGGCAGCGGCGCAGACGGCCTGCAGGGCAGGACTGCCGTCGAGAGCCTCTTCGGTGGCGTCGGAAACGATGTCTCCCTGGATGGCGGTCTGGGCGATGATCTGGTCTACGGTGGATCCGGTGCCGATACCTCGCTTGTGGGCGGCAGTGGAGCCGATCGGATCTATGGGGGCACGGGCAGTGACCGCAATCTCTTCGGCGGCAGCGGCGCGGACATCATCGAGGGCGGTGGCGGCGCGGATCGCACGCTCTTTGGCGGCGAGGGCGAGGATGGTCTCTATGGTGAGGGCGGAGACGACCGCTTGCGCGGTGATGGTGGCGTCGACAGTCTCTACGGCGGGATCGGTCGGGATAGTCTCTATGGTGGCGAGGCCAGTGACACGCTCTTTGGCGGGGAAGGCAATGACTCCCTCGAGGGTGGATCGGGCTTCAATACACTCTTCGGGGGAATGGGTAATGATAAGGCCTATCCAAACTCTGGTGCCTTTGTCGCCTATGGCGGCAGTGGTAATGATGACTTTTCTGGCGACGACGGCGACGACCGTCTTTTCGGCGGCAGTGGGTCGGATTTCATGGCCGGGGTCTCCGGCCTCAACAGGCTCTACGGGGGCGGCGCCGCCGATCTGATCTATGGTGGCGGCAGCAAGGACAGCATTTTTGGCGGTTCGGGTGATGATAATGTCTCTGCGGGTAACGGAGACGATCTGCTCTTCGGTGGGAGTGGCGAGGATAATCTCTTCGGCGGCAATGGCGACGACACCTTCGTTGTCGAGAGCCAGGACGAGCTGACAGCGGGCGAAGTCCTCAATGGCGGCAGTGGCAGCGATACCCTGCTTCTGGCCGCTGGCGTGACCCTGCCGGCCGGTGTCGTCACGACCGGCATCGAGGCGACCCTGTTCAACAACGCCCCGATCTACGGCAGCAGCGGTGCCGACAGCCTGGCCGGCGGCACCAACCGCGACAGCCTCTTCGGCGCCAGCGGTGCCGACAGTCTCTACGCCAGCAGCGGTGTGGATTCCCTCTACGGCGGCAGCGGGGACGATTCACTGGTGGTTTCCAGCCAAGGTGAGCTGGAGGCCGGTGACCTCTTCGACGGTGGCGACGGCAGCGACACTCTCCTTCTCGCCAGCGGCCTGACCCTGCCGGCGGGGCTGCTTTTCTCCTCGATCGAGGTGATCGCGGTCGAAGGCGGCAGCGGTGCGGACAGCCTGGTCGCGCCGGCCTTCGACAGCGACAACCCGACAGGCGCCAACCTGCTACTCTTTGGGGCCAGCGGCGACGACAGCCTGTTGGGCGCGACGGGTATAGAGACCTTTTATGGTGGCAGCGGCACAGATGTGATTAGCGGCAGCGGTTCCAGCGATCGCCTTTATGGAGGGTCTGGCACGGACAGCCTCTTCGGTGGCGTCGGAAACGATGTCTCCTTGGATGGCGGTCTGGGCGACGATCTCCTCTACGGTGGGTCCGGGGCTGATACCTCGCTAGTGGGCGGCAGTGGAGCCGACCGGATCTATGGGGGCGCGGGCAGTGACCGCAATCTCTTCGGCGGTAGCGGCGCGGACATCATCGAGGGCGGTGGCGGCGCGGATCGCACGCTCTTTGGCGGCGAGGGCGAGGATGGTCTCTATGGTGAGGGCGGAGACGACCGCTTGCGTGGTGATGGTGGCGTCGACAGTCTCTACGGCGGGATCGGTCGGGATAGTCTCTATGGTGGTGAGGCCAGTGACACGCTCTTTGGCGGGGAAGGCAATGACTCCCTCGAGGGTGGGTCGGGCTTCAATACACTCTTCGGGGGAATGGGTAATGATCGGGCCTATCCGAACTCTGGTGCCATTCTTGCCTATGGCGGCAGTGGTACTGATAACTTTTCTGGCGACGCCGGCGACGACCGTCTTTTCGGCGGCAGTGGGTCGGATTTCATGGCCGGGGTCTCTGGCCTCAACAGGCTCTACGGGGGCGGCGCCGCCGATCTGATCTATGGTGGCGGCAGCAAGGACAGCATCTTTGGCGGTTCGGGTGATGATAATGTCTCTGCGGGTAACGGAGACGATCTGCTCTTCGGTGGGAGTGGTGAGGATAATCTCTTCGGCGGCAATGGTGACGACACCTTCGTTGTCGAGAGCCAGGACGAGCTGACGGCGGGCGAAGTCCTCAATGGCGGCAGTGGCAGCGATACCCTGCTCCTGGCCGCTGGGGTGACCCTGCCGGCCGGTGTCTTCACCAATGGCATCGAGACGACCCTGTTCACCAACGCCCCGATCTACGGCGGCAGCGGTGCCGATAGCCTCTACGCCAGCAGCGGGATAGATAGGCTCTACGGCGGCAGCGGGGATGATTCTCTGGTGGTCTCCAGCCAGGGCGAACTCGAAGCCGGTGACCTCTTCGACGGTGGCGACGGTAGTGATACCCTGGTGCTTTGGGAGGGAGCCTCGCTGTTCACCGGGGTGAACCTCCTCGGAATAGAGCAGTTCAATCTCTATGGGACCAACGCCGCTGAGGACCAGCGCGGCTTTGGGCAGGTCGACGTGCTCCGCGGGCTGGGCGGTGCCGACACTCAACGTGGTTTCGGAGGCGACGATCAGCTCTACGGCGATACGGGGACGGACACCCTTCTGGGCCTGAACGACAATGATCTGCTCTTCGGTGGCAACAGCGTCGACACGCTCTTCGGCGGCCAGGGCGACGACACCGGCTACGGCGGGATAGCCGGGGATCAGGTTGCCGGAGGCAGCGGTTCGGACGTTTTGTTCGGGGAATCAGGACCGGACAAGCTGTTGGGCCGTAGCGGGGTTGACACGGCCTATGGAGGCTCGGGCAACGACACGGTGACGGTGGATGCAACGGGCGACCTGGTGATCGAGACGGCCGACGGCGGGATACGCGACATGATCCGCTCGGAGCTTTCGGCGCTGACGCTGCCGACCGGTCCGGACGGCCATGTGGAGGTTGCGGTGATCGTGGACGACGTCGCCGGCGGCACCTTGCTGGGCAACAGTCTGGACAATCAGCTGCGGGGCAACAGCGCCGACAACCTGCTCTACGGCGGGTTGGGGGACGATGTCCTGCGCGGCACCTTGGGCGACGACAGTCTCTTCGGTGGCTCTGGGACGGACCGTCTGCGCGGAGGATCGGGCAGCGACCTGCTGGCGATGGAGAGCGGCAATTTCCTCATCGGCGGCTCCGGTCAGGACAGCTTCTTCTCCGACGGCTCGAGCGTGACGCCCTCGGGCACGGGGGCGCCCTTGCTCAAGGATTTCGACGGCCTCTTGGCGAATGGGGCGAACGGCGAGGACAAGCTGGTCTTTGCCAGCGGTCTGGAGCAAGGCAGCTTCGCCTACATCGGCAGCGCGGCCTTCAGCGGCTCGGGCAACTCTGAGGCGCGCTTCGATGGCAGGCGCAAGGTCGAAGTCGATCAGGACGGCGACGGCACGACCGACCAGGCCTTCCTCATCAACGGCCTCAATGCCGCCAACCTGCTCACGGCTACAGACTTCCTCTGGCTTTGAGAAAGAAGAGCGGTGTTCTCGTCGGTGTCGACGAGGCTTGGTTGCTCGGCTGTACCGGCGCCTGGCACTCTTGACTGTGGTGGAGCTGACAAGAAGATACACCGTGTTGGTCAACACTGGTACAAAAGAGGATAGTGTGCAAATATGTGATCCTTATGGAGTCTCGCAGCTTGAAAGCCAGAGACCTATACTTTTGGTCAGGTCATGCGTTTGGTCGTAGCATGACTTGATCCGCGCTGGAGGTGATTTGCCAGGCGACCACAGCAGGCGATTCTGAGAAAGGGAATTAAAATGGCGACGATAACCGGTACGAACGGAAACGATACTCTATCTGGAACGAGTCAAGTCGACACGCTGTTCGGTCTGGACGGTGATGATCGGTTGTATGGCAGAGATTTGGTAGATCTACTCTATGGTGGCGAGGACGTAGATGATCTCTTCGGCGGCGACGGTGATGATGTTCTCTTTGGCGGTGGTAAAGGAGACTATCTTTATGGCGATCTAGGTGACGACACCCTGCACGGTGGTAACGAAGACGATAGCCTTGATGGCGGGCCTGGCTCGGACACCGTCTTCGGTCAGGCCCACGAGGATGTCATACGGGGCGGTACCGGTACCGACATCCTCTATGGTGGTAACGCGTATGATTTGATATTCGGATCAAATGGTGACGATACCGTTTTTGGCGGTGCTGACAACGATTCAATCGGCGGTGGAATTGGACACGACTTTGTGTTTGGTGGTGACGGTAATGACAAAATCTCTGGGGCGGGGGGTGGCAACGACGTACTTTATGGCGGTAGTGGCAGGGACCGAATTTTTAGCGGAAGTGGAAATGATACTGTTGTCATCAACAGCCAGGGTGAGTTTGTCGCCAACGAGACAATCTGGGGCGGTCCAGGAAACGACACCTTGTCCCTACGAAACGGCGCAGAGGTTGTGTATGGGACCGGTATCGTTAACATCGAAATTTTCGAGGCCGCGGGCAGCAGCGGGGCAGATAGCCTGACCGCAACGATATTCGGAGGCGGCGTGCCCAGCGGCGCCAGCGTGGTCCTCAACGGGCGCAGCGGCAACGATCGCCTCTACGTCACGGGCAATGTTGAAACGGCCTTTGGAGGACATGGAGCGGATTCTATCTTTGGTGCCGCTGCTGACGATTTCCTCTATGGAAACTCCGGGGACGACAGCCTCTATGGTGGCGCCGGAGAAGACACTATTTTTGGCGGCCGACAAGAAGACCGTCTTTATGGCGGAAGCAGCGATGATAGAATCGTTGGTGGCGCAGAAGATGACCGTCTTTATGGTGGAAGTAGCAACGATACGATCTTTGGTGGCCAGAATACTGACCGTCTTTATGGCGGAGGCAGCGATGACACTGTTTTTGGCGGCACGAACCGTGATATCATTTATGCCGGATCCGGTGACGACAGCATTTTCGGTGACAACGGCAACGACACTATCTTCGCTTCGAGCGGCAGGGATAGCGCGTTCGGAGGAAACGGCAGCGATACCTTTGTGATCGGCGCACAAGTGAACCAGCTGACGATAGGCGAGGTGTTCGATGGCGGCGCCGGGACGGATACCTTGCGCCTAGCCGCCGGGGTCACGTTCCCGGCGAGCGTGTTACTTTCCTCGATCGAGCTGTTCGAGGTCTTGGGCGGCAGCGGTGCGGACAGCCTGACGGCGCAGGTCTTCGGAAGTGGCGTTCCGAGCGGCGCCAAGGTGGTGCTGTTGGGTGCCAGTGGCGACGACGTTCTGCAAGTTGCGAGCGGCACTGAGACCGTTTTTGGCGGGGAGGGCAGCGATACGTTTGTTGCTCAGAACCAGGCCGAGCTCACCGGCGGCGATCTCCTCGACGGCGGCGGCGGCAGCGATACGCTACGGCTGACTCCTGGGATGACGCTCCCGGTGGGCCTGCTGTTTTCCTCGCTAGAGGTTTTCGAGATCACGGGCACGAGCGGTGCGGACAGCCTGACGGCGCAGGTCTTCGGAAGTGGCGTCCCAAGCGGTGCCGAGGTGGTGCTGTTGGGCGCCAGTGGCGATGACATCCTACAAGGTGCCAGCAGCTCAGGGGGGGCCTACGGCGGCGAGGGTGACGATACCCTGGTGATCGCGAGCCAGGATGAACTGATGGCTGGCGAAGTCTTCGACGGAGGCGGCGGTACCGATACCTTGCGCCTAGCCGCCGGGGTAACGCTCCCGGCGAGCGTGTTACTTTCCTCGATCGAGGTGTTCGAGGTTTTGGGCAGCAGCGGTGCGGACAGCCTGACGGCGCAGGTCTTCGGAAGTGGCATTCCCAGCGGCGCCGAGGTGGTGCTGTTGGGTGCCAGTGGCGACGACATTCTGCAAGTTGGGAGCGGCAGGGAGACCGTTTTTGGCGGGGAGGGCAGCGATACGTTTGTTGCTCAGAACCAGGCCGAGCTCGCAGGCGGCGATCTCCTCGACGGCGGCGGCGGCAGCGATACTTTGCAGCTGGCCCCTGGTGTGACGCTGCCTGCTGGTGTTCTCCTATCCGGAGTCGAGGTCTTCGAGGTCGTAGGTGGCAGCGGTGCGGACAGCCTGACGGCGCAGGTCTTCGGAAGTGGCATTCCGAGCAGCGCTGAGGTGGTGCTGTTGGGCGCCAGTGGCGACGACATCCTGCAAGTTGCGAGCGGTGCGGAGACCGCCTTTGGCGGGGAGGGCAGCGATACTTTCTCGGTCGCAAGTCAGGCCGAACTGACGGCAGGTGATCTCCTCGATGGCGGCGATGGCACGGATAGCTTGCTCTTGGCCGTTGGGATGAGCTTGCCGGCCGGGCTGTCGCTGTCCTCGGTCGAGGTGATCGAGGTTCAGGGCACGAGCGGTGGTGACATCTTGACTGCGCAGGTCTTCGGAGGTGGCGTGCCGAGTGATGCCGAAGTGGTGTTGTTGGGCGCTAGTGGCAATGACGTCTTGCAAGGTTCCAGCGGTGCACAGAGTGCCTTTGGCGGAGAGGGGGATGACACCTTCACGGTTGCGAGCCAGGCCGAGTTGACGGCAGGTGATCTCCTCGACGGCGGCGATGGCACGGATAGCTTGCTCTTGGCCGCTGGAGTGAGCTTGCCGGCAGGGCTGTTGCTGTCCTCGGTCGAGGTGATCGAGGTTCAGGGCACGAGCGGTGGTGACAGCTTGACTGCGCAGGGTGGCGTGCCGAGCGGTGCCGAAGTGGTGTTGTTGGGCGCCAGTGGCGATGACATCCTGCAAGGTTCCAGCGGTGTGGTGAGCGCCTTTGGAGGAGAAGGGAGCGACACCTTTACGGTTTCAAGCCAGGCCGAGCTGACGGCAGGTGACCGTTTCAATGGCGGCGATGGCACGGATAGCGTGCTCTTGGCCGCTGGGGTGACGCTCCCGGCCGGGCTGTTGCTATCCTCTGTCGAGGTTCTCGAGGTTCTGGGTACGAGCGGGGCGGACAGCCTGTCTGCGTCGAACTTCGCCAGCGGCCTTGATGTGATCTTAAGCGGTGTAAGCGGCGACGACATCCTGCAAGTTGCGAGCGGCGCGGAGAGCGCCTTCGGCGGCGAGGGTGACGACACCTTCGTGATCGAGAGCCAGAGCGAGCTGACGGTCGGTGATCTCCTCGATGGCGGGAGCGGCACGGATACCTTGCGGCTGGCCGCTGGCGTGAGCTTGCCGGCGGGCCTGCTGCTGTCCTCGATCGAGGTGATCGAGATCAGGGGTACGAGCGGTGCGGACAGCCTCTCTGCATCGATCTTCGGAAGTGGCGTGCCGAGCGGCGCCGATGTGATCCTGAGCGGCCTGAGCGGCGATGATACCCTGGAGGGTGGGAGCGGTAGCGAACGGCTCTACGGAGCGGCTGGCGACGATCGTGCCTTTGGTGCTTCCGGTGACGACAGCCTCTATGGTGGCAGTGGCAGCAACACGCTTTACGGCGATGCGGACGCTGATCTCCTTGCGGGCGGTAGCGGTTTGGACAGCCTTTACGGCGGCTCGGGCGATGACGCCGTCTTTGCCGGTAACGGTGACGATCTCCTCATCGGTGGGAGCGGCTTGGACAGTCTAAGTGGCGACAGTGGCGACGACACCTTCGTTGTCGAGAACCAGGCCGAGCTGACGGCGGGCGAGCGCATCGGTGGAGGCAGTGGCAGCGACACGCTGCGGCTGGCCGCTGGCGTGAGCTTGCCGGCAGGCCTTCTGCTGTCCTCGATCGAGGTGATCGAGATCAGGGGCACAAGCGGAGCGGATAGCCTCTCTCGGTCGCTCTTCGCCAGCGGTGTCGATGTGATCCTGAGCGGCCTCAGTGGCAGCGACACGCTTTACGGCGACACGGGAAGCGATCTGCTGATCGGCGGCAGCGGCTTGGACAGCGTCTATGGTGGCGAGGGTGACGATACCCTGGCGATCGCGAACCAGGCTGAGTTGACGGCCGGTGAGGTCTTCGACGGCGGCAACGGCACGGATACTCTGTTGCTGGCCAGTGGTCTAACCCTGCCGGCGGGGCTGCTTTTCTCCTCGGTCGAGGTGATCGCGGTCGCCGGCGCGAGCGGAGCGGACAGCCTGACGGCGCCGATCTTCGGAAGTGGGGTGCCGAGCGGCGCCAGCGTGATCCTGGAGGGGGGCAGCGGCGCAGACGGCCTGCAGGGCAGGACTGCCGTCGAGAGCCTCTTCGGTGGCGTCGGAAACGATGTCTCCCTGGATGGCGGTCTGGGCGATGATCTGGTCTACGGTGGATCCGGTGCCGATACCTCGCTTGTGGGCGGCAGTGGAGCCGATCGGATCTATGGGGGCACGGGCAGTGACCGCAATCTCTTCGGCGGCAGCGGCGCGGACATCATCGAGGGCGGTGGCGGCGCGGATCGCACGCTCTTTGGCGGCGAGGGCGAGGATGGTCTCTATGGTGAGGGCGGAGACGACCGCTTGCGCGGTGATGGTGGCGTCGACAGTCTCTACGGCGGGATCGGTCGGGATAGTCTCTATGGTGGCGAGGCCAGTGACACGCTCTTTGGCGGGGAAGGCAATGACTCCCTCGAGGGTGGATCGGGCTTCAATACACTCTTCGGGGGAATGGGTAATGATAAGGCCTATCCAAACTCTGGTGCCTTTGTCGCCTATGGCGGCAGTGGTAATGATGACTTTTCTGGCGACGACGGCGACGACCGTCTTTTCGGCGGCAGTGGGTCGGATTTCATGGCCGGGGTCTCCGGCCTCAACAGGCTCTACGGGGGCGGCGCCGCCGATCTGATCTATGGTGGCGGCAGCAAGGACAGCATTTTTGGCGGTTCGGGTGATGATAATGTCTCTGCGGGTAACGGAGACGATCTGCTCTTCGGTGGGAGTGGCGAGGATAATCTCTTCGGCGGCAATGGCGACGACACCTTCGTTGTCGAGAGCCAGGACGAGCTGACAGCGGGCGAAGTCCTCAATGGCGGCAGTGGCAGCGATACCCTGCTTCTGGCCGCTGGCGTGACCCTGCCGGCCGGTGTCGTCACGACCGGCATCGAGGCGACCCTGTTCAACAACGCCCCGATCTACGGCAGCAGCGGTGCCGACAGCCTGGCCGGCGGCACCAACCGCGACAGCCTCTTCGGCGCCAGCGGTGCCGACAGTCTCTACGCCAGCAGCGGTGTGGATTCCCTCTACGGCGGCAGCGGGGACGATTCACTGGTGGTTTCCAGCCAAGGTGAGCTGGAGGCCGGTGACCTCTTCGACGGTGGCGACGGCAGCGACACTCTCCTTCTCGCCAGCGGCCTGACCCTGCCGGCGGGGCTGCTTTTCTCCTCGATCGAGGTGATCGCGGTCGAAGGCGGCAGCGGTGCGGACAGCCTGGTCGCGCCGGCCTTCGACAGCGACAACCCGACAGGCGCCAACCTGCTACTCTTTGGGGCCAGCGGCGACGACAGCCTGTTGGGCGCGACGGGTATAGAGACCTTTTATGGTGGCAGCGGCACAGATGTGATTAGCGGCAGCGGTTCCAGCGATCGCCTTTATGGAGGGTCTGGCACGGACAGCCTCTTCGGTGGCGTCGGAAACGATGTCTCCTTGGATGGCGGTCTGGGCGACGATCTCCTCTACGGTGGGTCCGGGGCTGATACCTCGCTAGTGGGCGGCAGTGGAGCCGATCGGATCTATGGTGGCACGGGCAGTGACCGCAATCTCTTCGGCGGCAGCGGCGCGGACATCATCGAGGGCGGTGGCGGCGCGGATCGCACGCTCTTTGGCGGCGAGGGCGAGGATGGTCTCTATGGTGAGGGCGGAGACGACCGCTTGCGCGGTGATGGTGGCGTCGACAGTCTCTACGGCGGGATCGGTCGGGATAGTCTCTATGGTGGTGAGGCCAGTGACACGCTCTTTGGCGGGGAAGGCGATGACTCCCTCATGGGTGGGTCGGGCTTCAATACACTCTTCGGGGGAATGGGTACTGATCGGGCCTATCCGAACTCTGGCACCATTCTTGCCTATGGCGGCAGTGGTACTGATAACTTTTCTGGCGACGCCGGCGACGACCGTCTTTTCGGCGGCAGTGGGTCGGATTTCATGGCCGGGGTCTCTGGCCTCAACAGGCTCTACGGGGGCGGCGCCGCCGATCTGATCTATGGTGGCGGCAGCAAGGACAGCATCTTTGGCGGTTCGGGTGATGATGCTGTCTCTGCGGGTAACGGAGATGATCTGCTCTTCGGTGGGAGTGGTGAGGATGATCTCTTCGGCGGCAATGGTGACGACACCTTCGTTGTCGAGAGCCAGGACGAGCTGACGGCGGGCGAAGTCCTCAATGGCGGCAGTGGCAGCGATACCCTGCGGCTGGCCGCTGGCGTGAGCTTGCCTGCAGGTCTGCTTTTCTCCAGCATCGAGGCCTTCGAGATTGTGGGCAGCAGCGGTGCGGACAGCCTCTCTCGGTCGCTTCTCGCCAGCGGTTTCGATGTGATCTTGAGCGGCCTGAGTGGCGACGATACCCTGCAGGGTGCGAGCGGGATCGAGCGCCTCTACGGAGCGGATGGTGAGGATGACATTCGCGGCGGTGACGGCAGCGATCTTATGCGCGGTGGCAGCGACAGCGATGCGCTGCGCGGTGAAGCAGGTGACGACACGGCCTATGGCAACTCCGGCAAGGACACGCTCTTCGGCGGCGATGGTGACGACAGCCTGGTCGGTGAAGATGCCAACGATCAACTGGTCGGTGGCACCGGCAGCGACGTCATCTTCGGCGGCCAAGGCCGCGATCGCCTGAACGGGGCTTCGGGTGCGGACAGGGCCTACGGGGGCAACAACAACGACACCTTCATCATCGACCTCAGCACGGACCAGATCTTCGATGGCGCGGGCCAGGGCGACGACGTGCTGCGCTCCAATGCCGACGACTACACCCTGGGAACGGCCGCCGAGGTCGTGATCGAGCGGGTTAACATCAACACCGCGGCCGAAGAGGCCAGGATGGTCGGCAATGCGAACGATGACCTTCTAATCGGCAATTCCTTCGACAATGTCCTCCTGGGCAGAAGCGGCGATGACCGTCTGAACGCCCGCGGCGGTACCAACAACATGACGGGTGGCTCTGGCGACGACACCTTCATCGTCACCACCTCAGCCGACAATATACGCGAGTTCTCCGGCCATGGTACCGACCTGGTCCGCGCCGAGGCCGACTTCACCCTGCCCGATGGAACTGCAACAGCCTTCGTCGAGAACCTACGCTTGCAGGGCGGCTTCGGGAATCTGGACGGCAGCGGCAACAGCCTGGACAACACGATCGAAGGCAACAGCGGCGACAACATCCTGCAGGGGCTTGCCGGCGACGATCGCCTGGAGGGCGGCGACGGTGACGATCACCTCTTCGGTTCCGGCGGGATCGATCAGATGCGCGGCGAGAGTGGGGCCGACACCATCGCGGTGGGCTCGGCAGACAATGTCTTTGGTGGCTCCGGCATGGACCAGTTCCGCTTCAACGGCGATCCTCTGGGCTCCGGCGGCTCTGGTGGATCCAACATTCGTGACTTCGACGGTGTCTCCCTTAACGCCGCCAACGGCGAGGACAAGTTGGTCTTCGTCACCGGCCTCGAGGTCGGCAGCTTCGCCTACATTGGAGGCGCCGCCTTCTCCGGTGGCGGCAACTCGGAGGCTCGCTTCGCCGGTAATCGTCAGCTCCAAGTCGACCGAGACGGCGATGGCGTGAGCGACATTAACGTGCAGATCAACGGCCTCTCGGCTGCCAACCTGCTGACGGCAACGGACTTCCTTTGGCTCTAAGTCAGGGGGAGCGTAAGCGGCCTGGATATCGCCTCCACCATCGGTGGCAACGTCGAAGCGTGCTTGGAGAACAGAGGGCCGGTGCGAGGCGGTGAGTTCCTCTCACCGCACATTGGTACAAGAGGTTAAGCCCAGACCAAGAGTCTGGTCATGGCCCGATCTGGCCTTCGAGTGTCCTAACCTGAAGAGATCATTGGTGCCGGTTAGTTATGCAGACTAACAGTCCATTATGTGTCATTGAACTGACATTCATTATCCGGATCTGCCAAATGTGATAAACCTCTGTGAATCACTTATTTCTGGTAGTAACCACCATTCCCGCATCGTATTGTTGAGGTAAATCATCATTCCGGACAGAATCGCTCACTCCCAAAGCAGGGGATATGCTTTTGGCGAGTGACCTGTACTTTTGGTCAGTTGACTGGATATTAGGCACGCTTGTATAGCGTTGAATAGGGTCCGGGTGACATGGAGGTGGGGATGTCTAACGACAATATACTTATCAACGGTGATTTTGAATCGACCTCTGCAACAGATGCGGAAGCGGACGGCGTAACCGACAAGGGCAGTTGGTTTACGGCCGATAGCATTGAAGGATGGGAGGCCGAAGAAGGCCTGATCGAGATCCATAACGTGCAGCACCGCGGCGTCCCGAGTGACCCCACGGTTGGCGGGCTCACCACTGGCTACATCCTTGAGCTCGACAGTGCCGGACATGGGGATGTCGATGGTGATGGCACAGGCGCAGACAATAACGTAGAAGCGGACGCCACGGTTGTTCAAGACTTCACGCTGACTGAAGCGGGAAATTTTGATCTAAGTTTCTCTTACTCGGCCCGCACCAGCGTGGAAACCAGCACATTCTGTGTCTTTGTTCGCGATGCGGACGGCAACGTCCTCTTTTTCCAAGAGTTCTCGGGGTCGAACGGAAACTTGGAAGTCGAGTGGCAACAGTATTTCCAGGTCCTTACACTTGATGCAGGAACCTACACGGTTGGATTCTCCTCCACTCCCTATGCAGATTCCGACGGCCGGGGTGCGGTCATAGACAATGTGTCAATTACCGACGGTGCTGCGCAAGAATACCTGGACAACGGGTCATTCGACGGCACCTCCGCTAGTGACGCTGATGGCGTGACGGAGAAGCGGGGGTGGTTTACCGCTGATGCCGTGGATGGATGGCGGGCTGAAGAGGGCTTGATCGAAATCCAAACGCGGCAATTCCGCGGCGTGCCAGAAGATGACTCAGGAGTGCCTGCTGGCTTCACGTCGGGCCGTTACCTGGAACTCGATAGCCACAACCACGGTGATGTGGATGGCGATGGCTCTGGCGCCAGCACCAAGAAAGAGGCTGACAGCACCGTCATCCAGCGCTTCACGGTCTCCGACGACAGTACGTATGACCTGAGTTTCTCCTATGCGGCTCGCTCCCGCGTCAGCACAAGCGATTTTGACGTTACTGTTCGCGACAGCAATGGAATCGAAGTCTTCTCGCAGGCCTTTACAGGTGACCTTGGCAATCTAGAGGTTGCCTGGCAGCGCTTCTCCCAGGAGTTGGAGCTTTCAGAGGGTGACTACGTGCTCGCCTTCTCGTCAAGGACCTATCAGGACAAGGATACGGTCGGGGCACTGATCGACAACGTTTCGCTCGTCGATGTTGGTCCCGACAACACGCCGCCCGTCCTGGCGGATGCCACCTTCAGCATCCCGGAGGAGAGCGAAGCGGGAACGGTTGTTGGGACGCTTACGGCGAGCGATGTCGATGGCGACACACTCACCTTTACAGTCGCGGCCGGCGACACCGTTGGCCTCTTCGCCATTGATGCAACCACGGGCGAGATCTCGCTGACCAGAGCTGTCGACGATTCGGAGGTCGGGATCTATACGCTTACGATCGCGGCGAGCGATGGCAGAGGGGGCATAACCACAGCTACCGCGACACTCGAGGTGACCGCAGTCAATGACGCGCCCTTCGATCTGACGCTGAGCAATCTCTTTCTTCCTGAGAACAGTAGCGGCGCAGTGGTCGGTGATGTCGGAGCGAGCGATCCCGACAGCGGAGACACACTGACCTTCAGTGTGGATGATCCACGCTTCGAGATTGTCGGTGGAGCCTTGAAGCTTGTGGCAGGCGCAAGCCTGGACTTCGAGTCTGAGCCGACGGTCGATGTGGAGGTAACGGCGACAGATAGCGGCGGTTTGTCGGTGACGGAAACCTTCACCCTGACGGTAGGTGACGTGAACGAGGCCCCGACAGCGATCGCGCTCGACAACCTGACGGTCCTTGAGAACGCCGCTGGTGCCGTGGTCGGTGCGGTCACGGTCAGCGATCCCGATGCCGGTGACAGCTTCACCTTCTCTGTGAATGATCCACGCTTCGAGGTAGTCGGCGGCGATCTGAAGCTGGCAAGTGGCGAGAGGTTGGACTTCGAGAGCGAGCCGACGGTCGACGTGGCCGTGACGGCGACCGATAGCGCCGGTTTGTCGGTGACGGAGAGCTTCACTGTAACAGTGGGCGGCGTGAACGAAGCCCCGACGGCGATCGCGCTCGACAATCTGACGGTCCTTGAGAACGCCGCTGGTGCTGTCGTCGGTGCGGTCACGGTCAGCGATCCCGATGCGGGTGACAGTTTTACCTTCTCTGTGGATGACGCACGCTTCGAGGTGGTCGGTGGCGATCTGAAGCTTGTTGCGGGCGCCAGCCTGGACTTCGAGAGCGAGCCGACGGTCGATGTGGCCGTGACGGCGACGGATAGTGGCGGGCTGTTGGTGTCAGAGAGCTTCACCGTGACAGTGGGCGACGTGAACGAAGCCCCAACGGCGATCGTCCTCGACAACCTGACGGTTCTGGAGAACGCGGACGAGGCGATCATAGGGTCGCTGACGGTCAGCGATCCCGATGCTGGCGACAACTTCACCTTCTCTGTGGATGACCCACGTTTCGAGGTAGTCGGCGGAGCCTTGAAGCCTGTGGCTGGCGCGAGCCTGGACTTCGAGTCTGAGCCGACGGTTGATGTGGCCGTGACGGCGACGGACAGTGGCGGGCTGTCTGTGACGGAGAGCTTCACCCTGACGGTGAGCGACGTGAACGAGGCCCCGACGGCGATCGCGGTCGACAACTTGACGGTCCTTGAGAACGCTGCTGGTGCTGTGGTCGGTGCGGTCACGGTCAGCGATCCGGATGCCGGGGAGAGCTTCACCTTCTCTGTGGACGATCCACGTTTCGAGGTGGTCGGTGGCGATCTGAAGCTTGTGGCGGGCGCGAGCCTGGACTTCGAGTCTGACCCTACGGTCGATGTAGAGGTGACTGCGACGGACAGCGGCGGTCTGTCGGTGACAGAGAGCTTCACCGTGACAGTGGGCGACGTGAACGAAGCCCCAACGGCGATCGTCCTCGACAACCTGACGGTTCTGGAGAACGCGGACGAGGCGATCATAGGGTCGCTGACGGTCAGCGATCCCGATGCTGGCGACAACTTCACCTTCTCTGTGGACGATCCGCGCTTCGAGGTAGTCGGCGGAGCCTTGAAGCTTGTGGCTGGCGCGAGCCTGGACTTCGAGAATGATCCGACGGTTGATGTGGAGGTGACGGCGACAGACAGCGGCGGTTTGTCTGTGACGGAGAGCTTCACCCTGACGGTGGGCGACGTGAACGAGGCGCCGACGGCGATCGCGGTCGACACCTTGACGATCCTTGAGAACGCTGCGGGCGCGGTGGTCGGTGCGGTCACGGTGAGCGACCCGGATGCCGGCGAGAGCTTCACCTTCTCTGTGGATGACGCACGCTTCGAGATTGTCGGTGGCGATCTGAAGCTTGTGGCTGGCGCGAGCCTGGACTTTGAGAGCGAGTCGACGGTTGATGTGGAGGTGACGGCGACGGATAGTGGCGGTCTGTCTGTGACGGAGAGCTTCACCCTGACGGTGGGTGACGTGAACGAGGCCCCGACGGCAATCGCGGTCGACAACTTGACGGTCTTTGAGAACGCTGCGGGCGCAGTGGTCGGTGCGGTCACGGTCAGCGATCCGGATGCCGGCGAGAGCTTCACCTTCTCTGTGGATGACGCACGCTTCGAGGTGGTCGGTGGCGATCTGAAGCTTGTTGCGGGCGCCAGCCTGGACTTCGAGTCTGAGCCGACGGTCGATGTAGAGGTGACGGCGACGGACAGCGGCGGTTTGTCTGTGACGGAGAGCTTCACCTTATCAGTGGGTGACGTGAACGAGGGGCCGACGACAATCGCGCTCGATAACTCAACGGTCCTTGAGAACGCTGCGGGCGCAGTGGTCGGTGCGGTCACGGTCAGCGATCCGGATGCCGGTGACAGCTTCACCTTCTCTGTGGATGACGCACGCTTCGAGGTGGTCGGTGGCGATCTGAAGCTTGTTGCGGGCGCCAGCCTGGACTTCGAGTCTGAGCCGACGGTCGATGTAGAGGTGACGGCGACGGACAGCGGCGGTTTGTCTGTGACGGAGAGCTTCACCTTATCAGTGGGTGACGTGAACGAGGGGCCGACGACAATCGCGCTCGATAACTCAACGGTCCTTGAGAACGCTGCGGGCGCAGTGGTCGGTGCGGTCACGGTCAGCGACCCGGATGCCGGTGACAGCTTTACCTTCTCTGTGGATGACGCACGCTTCGAAGTGGTCGGTGGCGACCTGAGGCTTGTGGCTGGCGCGAGCCTGGACTTCGAGAGCGAGCCGACGGTCAAGGTAGAGGTGACGGCGACGGACAGCGGCGGTTTGTCGGTGACGGAGAGCTTCACCGTGACAGTGAGCGACGTGAACGAGGCGCCGACGGCGATCGCAGTCGACACCTTGACGGTCCTTGAGAACGCTGCTGGTGCGGTGGTCGGTGCGGTCACGGTCAGCGATCCCGATGCCGGTGACAGCTTTACCTTCTCTGTGGATGACGCACGCTTCGAGGTGGTCGGTGGCGATCTGAAGCTTGTTGCGGGCGCCAGCCTGGACTTCGAGAGCGAGCCGACGGTCGATGTGGCCGTGACGGCGACGGATAGTGGCGGGCTGTTGGTGTCAGAGAGCTTCACCGTGACAGTGGGCGACGTGAACGAAGCCCCAACGGCGATCGTCCTCGACAACCTGACGGTTCTGGAGAACGCGGACGAGGCGATCATAGGGTCGCTGACGGTCAGCGATCCCGATGCTGGCGACAACTTCACCTTCTCTGTGGACGATCCACGCTTCGAGGTGGTCGGCGGAGCCTTGAAGCTTGTGGCAGGCGCGAGCCTGGACTTCGAGTCTGAGCCGACGGTTGATGTGGCCGTGACGGCGACGGACAGTGGCGGGCTGTCTGTGACGGAGAGCTTCACCCTGACGGTGGGTGACGTGAACGAGGCCCCGACGGCAATCGCGGTCGACAACTTGACGGTCTTTGAGAACGCTGCGGGCGCAGTGGTCGGTGCGGTCACGGTCAGCGATCCGGATGCCGGGGAGAGCTTCACCTTCTCTGTGGACGATCCACGTTTCGAGGTGGTCGGTGGCGATCTGAAGCTTGTTGCGGGCGCGAGCCTGGACTTCGAGAGCGAGGCGACGGTCGATGTAGAGGTGACTGCGACGGACAGCGGCGGTTTGTCTGTGACGGAGAGCTTCACCGTGACAGTGGGCGACGTGAACGAAGCCCCAACGGCGATCGTCCTCGACAACCTGACGGTTCTGGAGAACGCGGACGAGGCGATCATAGGGTCGCTGACGGTCAGCGATCCCGATGCTGGCGAGAGCTTCACCTTCTCTGTGGACGATCCGCGCTTCGAGGTAGTCGGCGGCGATCTGAAGCTGGTCGCGGGTGCAAGCCTGGACTTCGAGTCTGAGCCTACGGTCGATGTGGAGGTAACAGCGACGGACAGTGGCGGGCTGTCTGTGACGGAGAGCTTCACCCTGACCGTGGGCGACGTGAACGAGGTTCCGACAGCGATCGCGGTCGACAACTTGACGGTCCTGGAGAACGCCGCTGGTGCCGTGGTTGGTGCTGTAACGGTCAGCGATCCCGATGCGGGCGACAGCTTCACCTTCTCTGTGGATGACGCACGCTTCGAGGTGGCCGGCGGAGCCTTGAAGCTTGTGGCAGGCGCGAGCCTGGACTTCGAATCTGAGCCGACGGTCGATGTAGAGGTGACGGCGACGGACAGCGGCGGTTTGTCGGTGACGGAGAGCTTCACCTTATCAGTGGGTGACGTGAACGAGGGGCCGACGACAATCGCGCTCGATAACTCAACGGTCCTTGAGAACGCTGCGGGCGCAGTGGTCGGTGCGGTCACGGTCAGCGACCCGGATGCCGGCGAGAGCTTCACCTTCTCTGTGGACGATCCACGTTTCGAGGTGGTCGGTGGCGATCTGAAGCTTGTGGCGGGCGCGAGCCTGGACTTCGAGTCTGACCCTACGGTCGATGTAGAGGTGACTGCGACGGACAGCGGCGGTCTGTCGGTGACAGAGAGCTTCACCGTGACAGTGGGCGACGTGAACGAAGCCCCAACGGCGATCGTCCTCGACAACCTGACGGTTCTGGAGAACGCGGACGAGGCGATCATAGGGTCGCTGACGGTCAGCGATCCCGATGCTGGCGACAACTTCACCTTCTCTGTGGATGACCCACGTTTCGAGGTAGTCGGCGGAGCCTTGAAGCTTGTGGCTGGCGCGAGCCTGGACTTCGAGAATGATCCGACGGTTGATGTGGAGGTGACGGCGACGGATAGTGGCGGTCTGTCTGTGACGGAGAGCTTCACCCTGACGGTGGGTGACGTGAACGAGGCCCCGACGGCGATCGCGGTCGACAACTTGACGGTCCTTGAGAACGTCAAGGATGCAGTGATTGGTGCTGTCACGGTCAGCGATCCCGATGCCGGTGACAGCTTCACCTTCTCTGTGAATGATCCACGCTTCGAGATAGTCGGTGGCGATCTGAAGCTGGCAAAGGGCGAGAGGCTGGACTTCGAGAGCGAGCCGACGGTCGATGTGGAGGTGACGGCGACGGACAGTGGCGGGCTGTCGGTGACAGAGAGCTTCACCGTGACAGTGGGTGATGTGAACGAGGCACCAACGGCGATCGCGGTCGACAACCTGACGGTCCTTGAGAACGCCGCTGGTGCAGTGGTCGGTGCGGTCACGGTCAGTGATCCAGATGCCGGGGAAAGCTTCTCCTTCTCTGTGGACGATCCCCGCTTCGAGGTAGTCGGTGGCGATCTAAAGTTGGTCGCAGGCACGAGCCTGGACTTCGAGAGCGAGCCGACGGTCAAGGTAGAGGTGACGGCGACGGACAGCAGCGGTTTGTCTGTGACGGAGAGCTTCACCGTGACGGTGAGCGACGTGAACGAGGCCCCGACGGCGATCGCGGTCGACAACTTGACGGTCCTTGAGAACGTCAAGGATGCAGTGATCGGAGCGGTCACGGTCAGCGATCCCGATGCCGGTGACAGCTTCACCTTCTCTGTGGACGATCCACGCTTCGAGATAGTCGGTGGCGATCTGAAGCTGGCAAAGGGCGAGAGGCTGGACTTCGAGAGCGAGCCGACGGTCGATGTGGAGGTGACGGCGACGGACAGTGGTGGGCTGTCGGTGACAGAGAGCTTCACCTTAACAGTGGGTGATGTGAACGAGGCCCCGACGGCGATCGCGGTCGACAACTTGACGGTCCTGGAGAACGCCGCTGGTGCCGTGGTCGGTGCGGTCACGGTCAGTGACCCAGATGCCGGCGAGAGCTTCACCTTCTCTGTGGACGATCCACGCTTCGAGGTAGTCGGTGGCGATCTGAAGTTGGTCGCAGGCACGAGCCTGGACTTCGAGAGCGATCCGACGGTCAAGGTAGAGGTGACGGCGACGGACAGCGGCGGGTTGTCGGTGACGGAGAGCTTCGCTCTGACCGTGGGTGACGTGAACGAGGCCCCGACGGCGATCGCGGTCGACAACTTGACGGTCCTTGAGAACGTCAAGGATGCGGTGATCGGAGCGGTCACGGTCAGCGATCCCGATGCCGGTGACAGCTTCACCTTCTCTGTGGACGATCCACGCTTCGAGATAGTCGGTGGCGATCTGAAGCTGGCAAAGGGCGAGAGGCTGGACTTCGAGAGCGAGCCGACGGTCGATGTGGAGGTGACGGCGACGGACAGTGGTGGGCTGTCGGTGACAGAGAGCTTCACCTTAACAGTGGGTGATGTGAACGAGGCCCCGACGGCAATAGCGGTCGACAACTTGACGGTCCTGGAGAACGCCGCTGGTGCCGTGGTCGGTGCGGTCACGGTCAGTGACCCAGATGCCGGCGAGAGCTTCACCTTCTCTGTGGACGATCCACGCTTCGAGGTAGTCGGTGGCGATCTGAGGTTGGTCGCAGGCACGAGCCTGGACTTCGAGAGCGATCCGACGGTCAAGGTAGAGGTGACGGCGACGGACAGCGGCGGGTTGTCGGTGACGGAGAGCTTCGCTCTGACCGTGGGTGACGTGAACGAGGCCCCGACGGCGATCGCGGTCGACAACTTGACGGTCCTGGAGAACGCTGCGGGTGCGGTGATCGGAGCGGTAACGGTCAGCGACCCCGATGCTGGCGAGAGCTTCGCCTTCAGTTTGGATGACGCACGCTTCGAGGTGGTCGGTGGCGATCTGAAGCTGGTCGCGGGCTCGAGCCTGGACTTCGAGAGCGAGCCGACGGTCGATGTCGAGGTAACGGCGACGGACAGCGGCGGCCTGTCGGTGACGGAGAGCTTCGCTCTGACGGTGGAGGACGTGAACGAGGCGCCGACGGCGATCGCGCTCGACAACCTGACGGTCCTTGAGAACGCCGCTGGTGCGGTGATTGGAGCGGTAACGGTCAGCGATCCCGATGCTGGCGAGAGCTTCACCTTCTTTGTGGACGACGCACGCTTCGAGGTGGTCGGTGGCGACCTGAAGCTTGTGGCGGGCGCCAGCCTGGACTTCGAGAGCGAGCCGACGGTCGACGTGGCCGTGACGGCGACGGACAGCGGCGGGCTGTCGGTGACGGAGAGCTTCGCTCTGACTGTGGAGGAGGACGTGAACGAGGCGCCGACCGACATCGCGCTCGACAATCTGACGGTTCTGGAGAACGCTGAGGGTGCGGTAATCGGAGCGGTAACGGTGAGCGACCCCGATGCTGGTGAAACTTTTGCCTTCACTGTCGACGACTCGCGCTTCAAGGTGAACGCTGATGGAGACCTGAAACTGAGGGGGGGAGAGTCTCTAGACTTTGAGACGGAGCCGACGGTCGATGTCGAGGTGACGGCGACGGACAGCGGCGGGCTGTCGGTGACGGAGAGCTTCGCTCTGACTGTGGAGGACGTGAACGACGCGCCGACCGACATCGCGCTGGACAATCTGACGGTTCCGGAAGACATCCTGGGTGCGGTGATCGGTGCCGTAACGGTGAGCGACCCCGATGCTGGTGAAACTTTCGCCTTCACTGTCGACGACTCGCGCTTCAAGGTGAACGCTGATGGCGATCTGAAACTGAGAGGGGGAGATAAGCTAAGCGCTTTCCGGGAGCCGACGGTCGATTTGGATGTGACGGCGACAGACAGCGGCGGGCTGTCGGTGACGGAGAGCTTCACTATCGAAGTCGAGGGGATCGGGATAGAGACGTTCTATGAAGAGGACTTTAGCTCGCAAGATGCAGTTGAGAGGTGGGAGGGCTTTATCGAAGAGATGCCCCAGACCGGCGAAATGTACCTTGGTAGGTTTAATAAGTTTTCAACGCCCGTAGAGAGTACGTTCGAGGTGCCCCGCTTCGCAGAATATATTGAGTTGGATTTTCGCTTCTATGAAATCGGCACGTGGGAGGCCTCTGGTATCGAGGAGGACGTACCAGTATTGACTGTAGGTAACGCTGTTTCATCATCAAGTACTCTCGTGGATCTCGGTCGTTTCGACGGCGGTCAGAGCGCTCAAAGTGGATCTGATCAGGGAATCGAGTGGACGAGAGAGTATGTTACTTCCTTCAACGATTATGGCGGGAATGTCAACGTCTGGGACTACAGCGTCCAGATTCCAAATACCTACTTCAATACTAATTATGTGGAAATCGGGTTTGATGTGTCTATGACATCGGGAATAGACAATGAATCAGCTGGTATAGATGACATGACGTTGGTTGCCGTGCATCCAGACTTGGGCTAGAACCGTCGGTCATCGTCAATGACCGACGTAACTCGGCGGCCCACTCCCTCTCCCAGCCACCCACGTAAGTCACCTGTTGGGTGGTCGGGCGGGGGAGTGGGCCGCTGCGAGGCGGTGAGTCGCACTCACCGCTCATTGGTATCACCCCTGCCTTCCCAAGCCCTGGCCCCCCTCGAGGAAGGGACCACTCATCGGCGGTAGCAAGGAGGCGATGACCTCCCTGTTGCTAGGGCGGATATCTCACCAGAACAGGGTCGACTTCTACCGCCCAACCTTCGGGTCGAGTCGGGCGGACTGCCCGCGGTGTCGAAGGCCTCAAGACTAGCACAAGGCTACGCCGTTCGACCTTCTTCTAGCGGATCGCAGTCCGCCAGGCGCTGTGCCATCCCTATCCTGGTGAGATACTCGGGCTAGGGATGGGGGCGGGTCGAATCCTTGCTGTTTGCTCTCTTTAAACCGGCGTCTAACGACGCGCGCGATGCCGCGGAATTGGAGAAACTTTTTTGGTCTCGGCGGTCGAACGCGGATCTTGGTTCAAGCTTGGTCAGACAGTATCAGAACGAGCAGATCGGCAATTGCAAGCCGCTCTGCGGTCTCTCGGGCGACATGGGCATCGAGTTCGATGATGGCAGCGCGCTCGTCGAGATGGTCGGCTATGGCTTCTGGTGTGTTCCCGATCATCCGGATCAGCATCTCTCGATCGGGGAAAGGGTAACACTGTATAAGACTATGAAAATATTTGGAGATTCTCCTTTTGTTCCCGATCGCCCCGATCGCCCCGTAAGTAAGAGGACGCTTTGCTCGCGCTCGGCGTCGAAGTGGGAAGGTCGTTCCCACTTCCCTTATCGACTAAGACTGTCTGATCCAAATCTGCTTCCGCAGCGGGACAAACGGGCTCTTCGGGGAAATCTCGGGGTATCAATGGGTTGGGCGTCTGTGGCTCGGGCCCCTGGTCCCGCTCATCGGGAACATGGTCGCAGGCGTTCCAATCCGTTCTCAGCGAGTCCGCGTGATCGGCCCCATCGATATCGGAACGCTGGTTCCCTCTCGAGTCTATGTGGTTTCGCCGCGTTCCCAGTTCCGTGATGGCCCGCCCGACAGTGCGCTGCCAATCTGGCAGGACTGAATCGCTCATCCGGTGCTCCGTCCGAATTCGCCGCGCTTTAGGGCGTAAAGCCGAACCTTACTAAGGCCTGCAAGAGAGCGGATGGTGTAGTGATCTCGATCATGCCTTGCGAGCAGCTGTCTGCGCTTGAGCACAGCTCCGACCTGTCGTTCCTTTAGGGTACTTCCAATCGCGGTACGAAGGGACGTCGGCAGAAGGTACACTGCTTCGTCGTCATTCCAGCCGCAGCTGTCGCGGTTGTTGATGCCGGACTGCGCATCAAGGGACTTGATGGTCACCCCCCAGCCGTGAGCGATGTACTCGCGCAGCAAGGTGATGGCCTGATCTTCCGGTCGTAGCGCCTGACTGTCCGAGGAGGAGCTGAAACGCCGCCAGGCCCAGTTCACGGCGTCGCTCGCGTCGAACTCAGACGGAAGCAGCCCATAGGATTTCGCTAGGTTGCCGACGAGGCCCAGGATCGCAAGTGGAAGAGCGGCGCGGACAGTGGCGCTGTCCGCTCCATCACCGGCGAGCTTTCTGGCGGCATCGAGAACGCAGGTCCTGAGTTTCTGCCCGTCACAATGCACGCCGTCTTCGATTGGCCGTTGGACAAAGGCCGGACCCGCGTGTCCGAAGTTCTCGTTGACCGTGTTGATCTGTTGCAGGGTCGTGGGATCGAGCCCGCGGTTCACATCGGTGACGTCGACGTCAAGGATCCGCGCTGCCATGCCTGCTGTCCAGGCGCCACCGTCTCGGGCGACCTGTTCGGCGAGGCTGCTCTCACCCGAGAGCACTATAAAGGTCATCCAGTCGTGGCTATCTCGGGCGGTTGCTTCTGCGGTCATGCGCTTTTTGCCGACCCCGCCGGCCAAGGTGTAGATGATGCTGGTTAGCTGTTTCCCGGACAGATGAGCCAACTCGTCGAGGATGAGGGCCGTGGCACTCGCCCGAAGCGCCATCGTCTCGACGGCGTTCTCGGTGGTGCGTGCGGACTGCGCCAAGCCTGGCTTCCGAAGATCGGGCGTTGACCAGACCGAGGCGGCGAGACGCTGGGCCGTGCTTTTGCCGCCGGACGACAAGCCGGAGAAGGCGATGCCGCAGGTCTCGAGGCCGGTGAGCGCAACAAGAGGGCCGGCGAAACCCGCGATCGCGCCAAGCAAGAGGTGGCGGCAGTTGGCTGTCGCTGTGACAGCCTGAATGGCATCCAGCCAGCCCTCCATACTGCCACCTTTGGCGATCTCGGCTGGCAAAGAGACGTCCGTGGAAAGTTCGACGCTGAGGCTCTGAGTGTCTCCTAGAACCTCTCCGTCGCCTTCCGTGCGAAGCCCGTTGGCCCAGAGGTGGGTCATAACCTCGGGCGCGCCGCGCTTGGCAAAGGCGGTACGCGGAATGTCGAAGGAGCGCCGGAGGCCATCCAGACCTTGGACGCATACGCGTAATC
The DNA here is from genome assembly GCA_963669445.1 of Rhodospirillales bacterium. GTDB lineage: Bacteria > Pseudomonadota > Alphaproteobacteria > Kiloniellales > JACOMY01 > JACOMY01. The sequence continues at coordinate 5,280,680 of OY770029.1, read as the reverse complement.
CATAGCTCTGTGCACGATCTGTGTGGCGCAGTCGCGCCTCAACGCCGAAGGGCGTGGAGAGAGGTAGCGCTGCTTGCTGCCTCTCCCCGGTCGAGCGGTCGTGCACCCAGGAGCGCTTTGTCAGCTTGACCTCACCTGCCTCGTTGCAGCGGTAGCTGAGTTCGACGGTTTCCAAGGCCGGGAGGGGATAGTCTGTCGTGATCTTGGCGCAGAGCGCTGCTCGCCGCTCAAGCTCCGGGTCCTGTTCCGGATCGCCGTGCTGCGGCGTGTAGGGGATAGCGGAGGAGATGGAAGATCGGACGGCCTCGGCTCCGTCCTGGTTCAAGAGGTCGAGGTAATCGAGTGCCTCTCCTGGGCAACCGGGCAGGGCAATCTCGACCTGCAAGTCGTGGCAGAGCCTCTCAGCTGCGGAACGGGCCGCCTGTTCTCCGCGCCCAACCGCACCTGCACCAGCCGCAGAGCTAGGAGCATCGCGGTCGGCTGCGATGACCAGGCGCGTCGTTGCGGACCATGGCCGAAATCCTTCTATACCGGTAGCCGAGAGGGCGGCGCCCACTGCCAGATCTCCGCTCTCGAGGTCGCCTCTCATCGAGTAGGCGATAGCCGCTGCGGTCTCGATGCCCTCCGCCAGAATGAACCGGGAGGTCTGATCAGGATCGCCCCAGAGAACGCAGCAACCAGAGGCCGACTGTCCGGGCGACAGGGCGGCCGATTTCTTCGATGGACGTGGTCGCCCATCAGAGTCCATGCCGAGGTCGGCCTTCTCGGTTCCTTCCTCCGCGAGGTAAATGCGATGCGCGTGTCCTCCACCTTCGGGCGCCAGCGTGGCGAAGACAGCGCATGGCGTTTCGCAGACCGTCTCAAAGCTACCGTCGGTAACCGTTTCTCGATATTCCATTGAGGTCCAACCGACGACTTGCGTCGCCGGCATGGGCATCTCGTCAGGAGCGACGCCCACTCTGGCGGCCAGATAGATTGCACCCAGCCGATCGTCTCGAAGGGCTGCGGGTGGACTCAGGAGCTTGCGTGCATGGGAACTCAGCTTTTTGTTCTTGGCCTTAGGCAGGAAGTCCCGGTAGCCAATCGATTCTGCCACGTAGTGCTTCGCGGCCTCAAAATCGTACCCGAGGACCTTCATCACGATGTCAAAGATGGAGTCGCTGCCCTCTATGCAGGTGCAATAGGCACGTCCCTTGCTGGGCACGAAGCGCCATGACGGGTTCCGATCGGCGTGATCGGGATAGGGACAGCGAATGTGAGGCCGACCGGACTGCCAAGGGATATCGAGGCGCTCCAGGACCTGGTGCTCTTTGCCCTTTATAGCGCTCTGTATGGCTCTGGTGCCGACCCGTGGTTCCTCGACCATGGTTTGCTATGCCTGGTCTGCCTTTTGTTCGCCCGTACCAGCAGTCTCAGCCTCCTGGGCAGCAATCCGCTGCAGGAGAACTGAGCGCCTGGCACAGAGGACCGCGCCTAGGCGAAAGACCGGAAGCTGCTTGCGCTCTGCCAGATGGTAGATGCGCCGGCGGAGGCGTTGGTCGCCATAGATGAACTCGGCAATCCGATCTGCACCGCGCAGCAGGTCGTCAGCGAGGGGTCGAACATCGACATCATTCATAAGAACCTCCGTCATTGTAAGTTTGTACACAGAGCACTACTTTGCTCGCTCGTCAGCCACCGCGTCTAAGGCGTTGCGTGTGGCTAGTGAGATGTTTACAGTTAGTACAGACGTGTATAGCTCAGACTCTATGTGTTTCGAGAAGTTAGACTTGAGGCAATCGAGCTTCATTTCTTTAGATGACTTCTCAAAGTTCTCGATTTCTAAAAGCGCAAATCCTCTAGGATCCACATAGCACTCTTCGTCAGTGACGACCAGCGCCGTCAATACAACATACCTTCCGTCGATAACTCTGATGATTTGATCAAGCAAGATGCCTGTGTCTTTTTCATACACCTCCGAGTCTCGTAGGATTTGATGAAGGTAGAATGGCCTCTCCACCAATGGAACATTTCTCGGAATGCGGCGGTCCGCCTTGGGGTACTTCTTGCGGTGGAGATGCAGAAGCTCGTCTAGCCCGGTGAGAGCGATCTTGGCTCCGAACTCCTCTCCCTCAATGAGCGCCTCGACGAGTTTCGCGGATTTGGCGACATCAATTCCCGAACAGTAGAATGCACCGGTCATTGCTGCGCGAACCAGGCCTTCCACACCCAGCAGTCGATGACTCGCCATTGAGCCTCCCCCTTCAGCAGGCAGCAATCCCTTCTCGCAGAGGTAGATTACGCTTCGCAACGGCAAGCGGGTTGCTCGCGCGACCTCACCTGTAGTGAAGCGCGTTGGGGCTACATCCTTATCTCTCGGCCTTGCCATGACGCTCCCGCCCTCAGGGCCTTTGCTGGACTATTAATTTCCACTGGTGTAAGTTATTTCTCATTGAGGCGTTGTTGCAAGGGTTTTCTTGCCAGCGGCGGCCAGATCAATCGGAGGAGCCTCCATGGTAGCAATACGCAAGCGTAGTTGGACAACGGCGAAAGGTGACAAGCGCTCCGCTTGGGCCGTCGATTTTGTAGATGCGAACGGTAAGCGTGAGCGCAAGCAGTTTGCGACGAAGCGAGAAGCGGATGCCTTTCGCGTTCAAGTCGAGGGCCAGCTTTGCGCTGGGACCTTCCGACCTGATGCGGCCAAGGTCAAAGTTGCGGAGGTCGCTGACCTCTTTCTCGAAGCCTGCCGCGGACGCATGCAGCGACGCGAGCGTATGACCCGCCATATCCTTGTCGTCTATGAAGGGCACGTCCGGAACTACATTTGCTCCACACATCAAATCCACCCTCGAGCAGGGCGACAGGCGCGCGACGCCCTTCTCTGGTGGCATCGGTGCGGCGAAGCTGGCGCAGCTGACGGCCTCGAAGGTCGCCGACTTCCGAGATCGCTTGCGTGACGCCGGTGTCAGCGTGGCCACCACGCGCAAGATCCTCGGCACCTTGCAGGTCATGCTCGAGCATGCCGTCTCGCGCGATCTTATGGCTGTGAACCCAGCTCGGGGCATCAAGGTCATCGGCCGGCGTGATGAAGGCGCCAAGCGGATCGAACCGCCCTCCAAGGCCGCGCTCCGGCGCCTGATCGAAGTCGCCGATCCGGACTTCCGGGTGAAGCTGGTGTTCGCCAGTGCCACAGGGGTTCGGGCGGGCGAATTGCATGCCCTCCGTTGGCACAATGTCGATTTCACGAAAGGTGAGCTCGCGATCGAAGGACGCGTTGACGCCTATGGCGACGAGGACACAACCAAGACCGCTGCTGGCTTGCGCAAGTTGCCCCTAGGCAACGATGTCCTCGCAGCGCTCAAGACCTGGAGGCTGCGCTCGGCCTATTCAAAGCCGAAGGACTTGATCTTTCCCAACCGTAACGGCCAGTACACCTGTCACGCAAATATGGTGAAGCGGCGTTTCAATCCGCTGTTCGACCGCCTGGCCGACCTGCATGCAAAGGCGCCGGACCAGCATCCGGAAGCTCCGCAACGCTTCAACTGGCATGCGCTCCGGCACTTCGCCATATCCTGCTGGATCGAGGCCGGCCTCGCACCGAAGGCGGTCCAGACCTTCGCTGGCCACTCGAGCCTCCAGGTCACCCTCGACCGCTACGGCCACCTCTTTACTTCAGCCGATCACAAGGCTGCCATGGACGTTATCGCGCAGGACCTGTTCGGCTGACCGCGTCCGAAACCTGGTGCAGACCAGGACGGCACACAAACGGCACATGACCAAAGTGCGGGATAAGGAAATCAAAGCGTTAAAGCCAAGACTCCTAAGCCTCATAACCTGAAGGTCGTAGGTTCAAATCCTACCCCCGCAACCACACAAAGCCCCGCAACCAGCGGGGCTTTTGTGGTTATGAGAGAGGACCGCATCTCCGCTCTCCAGGCTATGAGCCGAAGGATCATAGCTTGAAGGCTGGTGTTGCCACCGTTTAAGCGGACACCTCGGCTAGAGCATCGGGTGTGAAAGTTGAATCTTAGAGGATTCCCAACGCGGGTCGAAGCGTGATTCTGTGGTGCCGGAGGTGTTCCATGGGAAGAGCTGTTTCAAATGATCTTCGTGTTCGGATGGTGCGTGGGATAGCGGCAGGCAAGTCGCGGCGGGCAGTGGCGGCACAGTTCGAGGTCGCCCCCTCGACGGCGGTGCGTGTCCAGGCCCGCTATGCGGCGACCGGCTCGGTCGAACCCGCTCCGCTGGGCCGGCCGAAGGGTTCCGGCAAGCTTGGGCCCTATCGTGACGCCCTGATCGCGAAGGTGAAGTCCCAGCCCGACATCACCATGCCCGCTCTGGCGGCTTGGCTGGAGGCCGAGCACGGCGTCCTGGCCGACCCCTCGAACCTGTCCAAACTTCTGTGCAAGGCGGGGTTCAGCTATAAAAAAAACGCTGCTGGCCTCGGAGCAAGAACGCTCTGACGTCAAGGCGGCGCGCCGGACATGGATTGCGCTGCGTCAGCCCTTCATGCGCCGCCAGCCGGCGCGGCTGGTCTTCGTCGATGAGACGAGCGTGAAGACCAACATGACGCCCTTACGCGGGCGCAGCCTGAAGGGAGAGCGGCTGATGGCCGATGCACCGTTTGGCAAGTGGCATACGCAAACCTTCATCGCAGGCCTGCGCTGCGATGGACTTGTCGCTCCTTGGATTGTCGACGGGGCCATGGACGGTCTGGCCTTCGATGACTATGTCCGCACTCAGCTGGCGCCCTGCTTGAGACGCGGCGACGTGGTGATCCTCGACAATCTCAATGTCCACAAGAGCCCGCGCGCGGCACAAGCCCTCGCCGAGCGCGGCGCCTGGTTCCTATTCCTGCCGAAATACTCGCCCGATCTCAATCCGATCGAGATGGCCTTCGCCAAAATCAAGACCCTGCTCAGAAAGGCCAAAGCCCTCATCACTACGCCGGGTGTCCGATCCAATTGGGGGCCAGTTCACGGGCAATGTAGGCAAGCTTCTCGCCAAGGCGGGACTTCGCCGAGAGGCGGGCCTGTTGGTGGGTGAGCCAGCGGCCGAAGTCCGCGACCAGCGGCGCGCTCAGGGCCTGGCGCTGTGCCAAGCGCTCTTCAGCCGAACGGCCGCGGCTCTCGGCCTCGATGCGGTAGAGCTGGGCGATCAAGGCCAGCCCCTCGGCGGCGATCTCGGACTTATCGTGATCGAAGACCTCGCGCAGTTTGCGGCGGACACGCGGCCAGTAGAAGGCGAGCCGGAACGGCTCTCCCTCGCGGTCCGGCTTGGTCAGGCGCTTGTAGGCGGAACAGCCGTCGACTTGAAGCGTGCCCGCGAAGCCTTTGAGGAGAGCTTCTGCATGTTCGCGGCTGGGGGCGTAGAAGTAGACAACGCCGGGTGGATCGCTGCCGCTCCAGCCGCGCTGGTCGTGCGCCAGGGCCCAGAGGTAGCCGGTCTTGGTCTCGCCGCGGCCGGGATCAAGCACCGGGGGCCGTGGTCTCGTCAATGAACAAGTGATCTGACGCCCGTAGATGCTCGACCATGCGTTCGACCAGGGATGTCAGGTGGAAGGCCGCCTTGCCGACCCAGCCGGCCAGGGTGGAGCGATCGAGCGCGAGGCCAGAGCGGGCAGTGATCGGCATACTTGGCGACGAGTACATGGGCGATGGCGCCCTCGCGGCGTAGCGCTAACTGGATCAGCTGCGCCGGCGCTGCGGCCTGGGTGACGCCACTCTGGCAGGGAAGGCAGGCGTACTTCGGCCGGATGGTGACGAACACCCGGAGCAGCTGGCAGGATGTCCAGCCGCTCCGCGCGATCTTCGCCAATTTCCTCCATTTCACCGCAGCAGCAAGGGCAGAGCCTGGCCTCGGGCTCGATGACCTGTTCCATCCGGGGAAGGTCTGCAGGGAGATTGCCGAGGTTGCGCTTGACTGCGGGCTTCTTGGAGCGCGGCGCTGGCAGCGTCGCGTCGGTGACCTCCTGGACTTCCGAGATGGCCGTCTCGAGATCCTTGAAACAGAGCTGGCGCTCATCGGGGCTCAGTCGTTCGGACTTCTTGCCGAAGAGCGCCCGCTGGAGTTCCTTGACCAGATTATCGTGGCGCTTGTTCAGCTCGACAAGGGCGAGGATCTGATCCTGCTGCGTCTCAAACACTGCTCGATAGTCCGCCAACAGCGGGCTTATACTAACGAGCATCGATCAGCCCTGGCACATCATGTCCATCGCACTGCGGGATTGGGCACAAAAGTTCTGATCAATGCTCGTCAGTATTACAGCGCTCTGAGCCCTGTCTCCAATTCTATTGGGTCTGGTTCGCTCGCAAATTTGAAGAGTTTTCTTCGATCGGATGATGAGTATTCGGGGGGATTCAATAAAATAGACCACCCTCCAAATATCAGTACACACCTGCAGGAAACATCCTTTTTCTGGTTTTATGTTTTGACACGCAGAACTTGTATTTCACACAATTCTTGTCAAGAAATTGAATGAGCCTATTAGGTTCAAAAATGCGATCTAAGCTTCTATGTTAAATACTATCCTCTATAGCGTTTTTGAATATTGAGATAAAGGGTGTGCTTTTCCTTTTGTTGGCCTTGAGGTCGGCTTTTGAACCTGCGTTATGCGTTCTGTGAAAATGACCTTGTTCCGAGACCTCGAGGGGGGTCATCCCAAGCTCTTCTTTGAACACGCGCGAGAAGTAAGCCGAGTTGCTAAATCCCCACTTCTCGGCGACCCGGGAAACCATTCCCCAGCTCGGGTCCGCATTGTAAAACTCTGTGTAGGCGCGCAAGAGGCGCTCGCGTCGTACGAAGTTATTGAGGCCGCCGCACGCGTTGAAGGCCCTATAGACGACAGAGCGCGAAGCGCCGAACGTGTTGCAGATGTGACCGAGATCCAGGCGCGCTGGGTTGTGCAGATGCTTTCTCACGTAGCGCTGCATTGCCAGGGCCCGTTGCGTGACGAGCGCTTGCCGCGTCTCTTCGCAGGGCACCGAATCCTGGAGCAGGCCGCGAACCAGGGCAAGGATTGCATTGCCCGTGGCGTTGCCCGTGGAGCCGTTCTGGTCAGGTGGGGTGCGACGTGCGGTCAGCAGCAGGGATTGCAGGACCTGTCCATAGAAGCTTTCCAGGCCGATCCTCAGGTGCTGAGCATGATGGGAGGGCTCGTATCCGACGGCTTCGTAGCTGAAGGCGCAGGCGACGAATTCGGACTCCCCCCTGGTGTGCAGGGTGTAGTCTATGGGGAGGAGGTGTAATGACTCTGCTCCAAGGCGGACCGGCGTCTCTTGTACCTGGCCGAGATCTTCACCCTTCAAGTAGCACCTAAGGCTAAGCATATTTGGTAGTGCGCGGCTGAAGTTATTCGCATTAATTGTCTGAAAAGAATTCACTTGCCGACAGTGTAGTAGGACGGCCGGACCTAACCTCCAAGTTGATTTATCGAAATGAACCGCGTCATGGTCAACGTTGGCAAGGGGGCCAAAGTTGACGAGTTGACCGTGAAACGCACGAAAGGCGTCATTTCGATGTTTGGCTGTAAAGGCTCCCGAAGAGATTTCAGCACCTTTTACCGGTAAAGACTTAGCCATCCTGCCCTCATTCAGATTAACTCCCTACCATTGCTTTTCTTGTTTAGTTGTACGCGCCTGTAAGGCGCGCAGTTCACGGTAATCACTTTGTGGGCGATCGTTCGTGTAGTGTTGTTCAGCAAAAGGTTTTCGGCTGGAAACACATCTTCTACCCCCAAATCCTTCCGACAAGCACGCCAACTGACGGCGCTCTGGAAGAGCCCAGGAATAAATTAGTGCATCTTGTGGTTTTCGTCACCTGTCCAGAAGGTTAGTACGACCTGACCAAAAGGTTAGGTGGTAATCAGGTACCCCCATCGCACCAATATTTGATCGCTCATCATGGTCGTGCAAGCGGCTGAGAGTAAGCGTCGGCGCGTAACGGCGGGACTGTGGTGCAGGGATTTCGTTGCGGGGAACCAGCAGTAGATGGTTTTACCTCCGGCAACGAGGGAATAAAACAAGCTTGATCAATGTGATAGCGGAAACTTGCCGGTTCCTATCGCAACCCCACACAGGTCGCAGAGCATCCCGGAAAACTGGGACCCTGGTGAAGAGACTTGCAGCAAGAAGATTCCTAGACTGTCAGTGCGTCGCAGAAGAAGACACCGCCAGACGTGTCGCGCGGCGTGCGTTTGCAAGGGGCTTGTCCCCTTGGCCGGAAGGGACGTCGAGGTCACTGCGAATCCTTGTGAGGAGGGGCGCGCAGATGGCGGCTCGCTCGAAAGACAGTCGCTCACCCGGGGGCAGTTCCTTCCGTAACCGCGTACAGCCAGCGAAGGGGGTAGGTTCGCATGGTGGAGAGCAGGGGTCGTACTGCGGCCGACAGGATGCACAGGAAGAGCGTGCGGGACGCTTTTCATGGCCTGGGCCTTTTTGGCCCGCACGGCCGGGTGCTTGTTGAGGTGACCTCCCGTTGCGGCGGCCGAAGAGACAGGCGCGCGCAGAGACTCTCCTTGGAGGGACTGATCGCGCTGGATCTGGGCTCAAGGCCGCTGCTGACCCCCGGACCCTTTCGAAAACGCAACGGCTGGCACCACGACCAGACCTCTATCGGACTTGTCCAATCGGCAGCGGCCTGAGTAGCCGCACCAAGGGAGTAGGGCACCATGGGATTCTATATTGGCGATGCCAATGCCAACAGCCTGCAGGGCTCAAGCGGAAAGGATTTTCTCTTTGGCCTCAGCAGTGCGGATGCGCTCTCGGGCTTGACCGGCGATGACAGACTTTATGGTGGCTCTGGGCAGGACAGCAGTCTCTATGGAGACTTTGGAAACGATCAGATCTTCGGCGACGATGGCAACGATGCGACGCTCTCCGGCGGCTCGGGCGATGATACGCTCTTCGGCGGTCTGGGGCAGGACGTCTCCTTGGCCGGTGGCTCCGGCGCGGATCTCTTGTTTGGTGACGAAGATTCCGACGAAAGGCTCTTTGGCGGCTATGGTGCCGATACCGTCTATGGTGGAGCCGGCATCGATTCTCTGCTCGAAGGCGATAGCGGCGATGACAGCCTCTTTGGCGATGCAGGAGACGACAGCCTCCTGAATGGAGGCAGCGGGCAGGATGGTCTCTACGGCGAGTCGGGTAGGGACAGTCACCTCTATGGCGGTGATGGGGATGACAGCCTCTTCGGAGGCTACGGCGATGATGAGAGCCTGAGCGGCGGGATCGGGTCCGACAGCCTGTTCGGCGGCCAAGGTGACGATGTCGGCCTCCTGGGTGAGGCTGGCGACGATCTGATCGAGGGCGGCCTGGGCGATGATTCCGACCTGCGAGGGGGCCTAGGCGCCGATAGCCTCTACGGTGGGTCGGGCGCCGACACCTTGGTGATCGCAAGTGGCGGTGAACTGACATCCGGCGAGAGCCTGGATGGCGGCAGTGGGACCGATACCCTGCTGCTGCAAGACGGTGCCGAGATCGGGGTCGGGGTGGTGGTCACGAACCTGGAGTCGGTGGTGCTCATCGGCAAAGGGCAGGCCAACACCCTGACCGGCACTGACAGCAACGACACGATCTTCGGTGGGGTCCTGGCGGACCGGCTTTATGGGCTCAGCGGCGAAGACACGCTCTATGGCGGCGGTAAGGACGACGATTTTCTGAACGGTGGCTCCGGTGACGATCTCGTCTACGGCGGAGATGAACTAGATTTTGCCTTCCAGGGCGGCGACGGTGACGATCGGCTCTACGCCGGCAGTGGTTATGACAGCACCTTCCGCGGCGGCAGTGGCGAGGACTACATCGCCGGCGAAAGTGGCGGCGATCGCTATCTCTCTGGACAGCAAGGTAATGACTGCCTCTACGGCGGCGATGGCGACGACCTCAGCCTGTTCGGCGGCTCAGACGACGACCGGATCTTCGGCGGATCCGATGCCGACCTTCGCTTGCGTGGTGGAGCGGGCAGTGACCTGGTTTTCGGCGACAGCGGTGCGGACACCAGCCTGGAGGGCGGGGCCGACCTCGACCGGGTCTACGGCGGCGACGGCGATGACAGCCATCTTCTGGGCGAAGGCGGTGACGACAGCCTATTCGGCGGTGCAGGCAACGATCTCTCGCTGTTTGGTGGCTCCGGCGACGACACCATCGACGCCGGTGCAGGCAACGATGTCTCGGTTGCTGGCGACAGTGGCGCCGACCTGGTCATCGGCGGTCTTGGTGACGATCTCTCGCTCTCCGGCGGTAGCGGCGAGGACCTGATCTACGGTGGCTCCGGCCAGGACTTGCTTATCGGCGGACAGGCCGACGATCGGGTCTACGGCGACAGTGGTTCCGATTCGCTGTCCGGTGGCGGAGGCGCGGACACGCTAGAGGGCGGAAGCGGCGATGATGCCGGCCTTTCCGGTGGGGAGGGTGATGACAGCCTGACCGGTCAGTCTGGCAGTGATACCAGCCTTTTCGGAGGCGGCGGAGTCGATCTGATCGTCGGCGACCTGGGCGACGACACGGCCTTATCGGGCGGTAGCGACAGCGATGCCGTCTACGGCGGCGCGGGTGCAGATCTCTCGCTCTTCGGCGGTGTCGGCGACGACAGCCTATTCGGCGGAGTGGGGGCCGATACCTCCCTGATCGGCGGCAGCGGCAGCGACACGGTCTACGGCGGATCGGGCGCAGACGAGGATCTGCAAGGGGGGAGTGGCAAGGACACCATCTACGCTGGAAGCGGTGATGATCGCGCCCTCCTGGGCAACGACGGAGAAGACACGATCTTCGGCGGCCTGGGTGCGGACTTCCTCTATGTGGAGGCAGGTCTCGACGCGCTCTATGGCGAGAGTGGCGACGACCTCATCATAGACATCGGCGGCGGCCTGATTGCCGCCGGAGACGTGATCGACGGTGGCTCCGGTAGCGATACGCTCACCTTGAGCAGCGGCCTGGCCTCGCTTACCGGCATCACCCTGATCTCGATCGAGCAGCTGCAGCTGTCTGGCGACAGCGGCGCCAACAGCCTCGTCGGGACCAGCCTTAACGATTCCCTTGACGGGCGAAGTGGGGACGACCAGCTGCAGGGCTTGAGCGGCGACGATACCCTCTCGGGTGGTGCTGGCAACGACACCTCCCTCGATGGTGGGGTGGGTAACGATACCCTCTTCGGCGCCGCTGGCGACGACAGCTATTTCTTCGGCGGCAGCGGCGATGACTCGCTGGTGGGGGGGATTGGCGCTGCGCTCTACTTTTACGGCGGTTCCGGCGCCGACTCTCTCCTCGGCGGGCTTGATCCGGCCTTCAGCTTCTTCGGCGGCGAGGGGTCGGACGCCCTTAGGGGGCAGGCGCGATTGCACGGTGAGGCCGGCGACGACCATCTCTACGCTGCGGGATCGGCTGGCGTCAGCTTCTTCTATGGCGGTGCCGGGAGCGACAGCCTGTACGGCGGCAGCGGATCTGACCGCAGCCTGCTGGGTGGTTCTGGCGCAGATTCCATCTATGGTGGGGACGGCAAGGATCGCGCGCTCCTCGGTGGCAGCGGGATCGACAGTGTCTTCGGTGGCAGTGGGGACGACACCTTCATCGGTACCGCCGGGGAACTGATCGCGGGCGACCTGATCGACGGCGGTACCGGCAGCGACACTCTGTTGGTTTATGGCGGGGTCGGACTGGCAGCCGGTGTCATTTTGACGAGCATCGAGGCGGTGTCGATCGTCGGCACCGACGCATTGAACGATACGCTGATCGGCAGCAATCAGCAGGACGGCATCTTCGGCCAAGACGGCGCTGACAGCCTCTACGGGGGAAGCCAGAGCGATGGCCTCTATGGTGGTCTGGCGGCAGATCTGTTGGACGGCGGTTCTGGCGTAGACAGCCTATTCGGTGGAGCGGGTGACGACCGCCTAATCGGCCGGGACATGGTTACCGCCATCGGTGGTTCTGGTGCTGACACCCTGGTCGTGACGGAGGGTGGTCTCTCCAGCGTCACCTTCTCCGGCGGCTCTGGACTGGATACCCTGCTGCTGGCCGGCGCGGCGGCGGCGAGCCAACCTCTTCTCGTCAGTCTGGCAACACTCGAAGCCGTCCTGGTGCAAGCGAGTGGTGGGCTCTTCTTCGCCAACAGCGGCGTGGTGTCGACGGTGATCCTGGAAGGCTCATCGGGGGCGGACACTGCCATTCTCGGGAGCGGCAGGGAGACCTTCTATGGCGGCAGTGGTGCCGACCTGGTGCGCCTCAACCAACAGTACCAGGTCACGGCCGGTGACCTGATCGACGGCGGATCGGGCAGCGATACGCTGGTCATTGCGGAGGGTGTCAGCCTGCCGGCCGGTGTGCTCTTCAGCGGTGTCGAGCATGTCGTCTTCTCCGGTGATGCCGGCATCGACAGTTTCGCGGGCGGCTACGCCGACGACACGATCCTGGCCGGCGACGGTAACGACACCAGTCTCTTCGGCGGCAGTGGCGCGGACCGGATCTATGGTGGGTCGGGTAAGGACAGTTTTCTGTACGGCGGCAGTGGCAAGGACCGGCTCTATGGCGGCAGTGGTGATGACGCACGCGTTTTCGGTGGTGCCGGTGACGATGTCCTTGAGCTCGGGGCGGGATTCAATGGCGGCGCCTCCGGCAGATCCGGATCGGATCTGGTTTACGGCGGCAACGGTACTGATCAGGATGTTACCGGGGGCAGCGGACAAGACAGCGTCTTCGGTGGTTCTGGCAACGACCTCATAACCATCAATACTGGTGAGTTCGTCATCGGCGAACTCGTTGACGGCGGAAGCGGTGTCGATGTTCTCGAGATAAGGCTTGCTCCCGGCGCTGTCGGTTCCGTCTCCCTTACCAATGTCGAAAACTTGTTTGCATTTGGCAGCGATGACGATGACAGCATCGACCTCCCAAGCGGTGACATGCATAGGGTCAGAGCCAGGGGCAATTCGGGAGACGACAGTCTCTTCGTTAATTCTAGTGGAGGATCCAACAGCCTTTACGGCGGTAGCGGGGCCGACGCGCTCTATGGCGGCTCGGGGTTTGACTTTCTTTATGGCGATGCGGGAGACGACACCAGCCTCTTCGGCGGTCAGGGGGTCGACACGATCTTCGGCGGCGGGGGCTCCAACTCCCTCCTCTACGGCGGCAGTGGGGTTGATTTTCTCTATCTAGGCGAATCCGGTGCTGGTCTCTTCGGCGGGAGTGGATCCGATTACCTGGTCGGCTATGGCAAGGGAAGCGGGGCCTATGGCCTTCAGGGCGATGACACCATCATCCATCTCGACGAGCAGTTCGGCGGCGAGGGTAACGACCTCCTTTTGGCAGCCAAGTACGATGTGACCAATCTCTTCGGCGATGCCGGCGACGATCAGATCAACGGCCTCTCCGCTGTGATCGAAACCGCCTATGGTGGCGAGGGTAGCGATACCATTGCTGCAGGAGATGGTGACGACAACAACCTCTTCGGCGCCGGTGGTATGGATCTGGTTCAGGCCGAGTCTGGAAACGACTTCCTGCTCTTCGGCGACGGCCTTCCGGCCGCCAGCTTCGCGACCGGGGCGGCCGACCGTCTCTACGGCGGCAGCGGCGCCGATAGCTGGATCTTCGGCGACGGTGGCGACGATCTTGTTGCCGGCGACAATGGTCAAGACCGCTACCTCTACGGACAGTCGGGTGCCGACAGCGTCTATGGTGGGCTTGGCGACGACGTGGGTCTGTCGGGGCTCAGCGGCAACGATCTGGTCTTCGGCGGGAGCGGTCAGGACACCTCCCTTCATGGCAACGACGGGGACGACCGCGTCTACGGCGGATCAGCTAACGACCTAAACTTGCACGGTGGCAGCGGTGATGATCAGGTCTTCGGCGGCGAAGGTGCGGATGACAGCCTCTACGGCGGTAACGGCGCAGACAGTATCTTCGGCGGTGCAGGCGGGGAGTATCAACTTTTCGGTGGTAGCGGCGACGACCTGATCGAGGGCGGGGTTGGTCAGGACGGGTATCTCTATGGTGGCAGCGGCAACGATCTGATCGAGGGTGGAGTTGGCCGTGACGAGTATCTCAATGGCGGCGATGGCGACGACAGCCTTGTCGGAGGCGAAGGCGAAGAGTTGTATCTCGTCGGTGGCAGCGGCGACGATCACATTGATGGTGGCCTTGGTGACGACTTGGGCCTCTATGGCAACGACGGCGCTGACAGCCTCGTTGGTGACGACGGCAACGACTCAAGGCTGTTTGGCGGGTCCGGCGACGACCAGATCTTCGGCGGTCACGGCGATGACAAAGACCTAAGGGGCGGCAGCGGTGCCGACAGTCTCTACGGTGGATCCGGCAGCGACACGGTCACGCTCGCCGGTGTTGGAGACATCGTCAGCGGCGACCTGATCGACGGCGGTAGCGGCGTCGACACCCTGGTGCTCTCCGCCGGCGTCGCGGTGCCGAGCGATCTCACCCTGGTCTCGGTCGAGGTGGTGCAGCTCGTGGGTGACTCCGCCGATGATAGCCTGGTCGGCAGCAGCTTCGATGACCGCATCTATGGCCTCAGCGGCAAGGACAGCCTCTATGGTCTCTCCGGGGACGACGGGCTCTACGGTGGGTCTGGCGTCGACCAAGGCCTCTTCGGGGCCGCGGGCAGTGACTCGCTCTATGGCGGCAGCGCCGACGACAGCTACCTGGAAGGTGGTGCCGGTGACGACCGCATCCAGGGCGACAGCGGCGAGGATCGCTTCCTCTACGGCAGTCTCGGCAGCGATGGCCTCTATGGCGGCGCTGGTGACGACACGCAGCTCTATGGTGGTTTAGCGAACGATAGCCTTCTTGGTGATGCCGGGGATGACAGCAGTTTCCACGGTGGGAGTGGCGCCGACAGCCTCTACGGTGGCTCCGGTCTTGACAGGGCATTTTACGGCGGCAGCGGTGTAGACACCCTCTACGGCGGTAGTGGGGACGATCAGTTCCTCTTCGGCAGCGACGGCGATGATCTCATTCTGGGTGAAGAGGGCAACGATGCGGATCTTCAGGGTCGGCAGGGCGCAGACCGAATCTATGGCGGTAGCGGCATCGACCAGGCGCTCTTCGGCGGCTCCCAAGACGATGTCGTCCGCGGTGGCGCCGGCGGTGACAATGGCATCTTCGGCGATGGCGGCAGCGACCGCCTCTATGGTGACAGCGGAGATGACACCCTGGTCGAGGGGGGCTCCGGACAGGACTATCTCTACGGCGGTGCCGACGAAGACGAACGCTTCTATGGTGGCCAAGGGACCGATCTTCTAGCCGGCGGTCTCGGCGAGGATCGCTCCTTCTTCGGTGGCCAGGACGCAGACATCCTGAGAGCCGGCTCAGGTGCCGATAGCTCCTTCTTCGGTGACAGCGGAGACGACAGGCTCTATGGCGAAAGTGGTAACGATCTCAGTTTCTTTGGTGAGACGGGCGCTGATGTCATCTACGGTGGCCATGGCTATGACTCGAACCTGCGAGGTGGTCTGGGTGACGACACCCTGGAGGGTGGAAGCAACGCCGACAGCGTCCTCTACGGCGGCGAGGGGGCGGATGGGCTCTCCGGCGGCAGCGGCGAGGATGCCAATCTCTATGGCGACAGCGGTGCCGATTCTCTCTTCGGTGACCTAGGTGCCGATGGACGTCTCCTTGGCGGAAGCGGAGCAGACACGCTCTTCGGCGGTGGCGATGATGACAATGACCTCTACGGAGGCGATGGCGACGACAGCATCCTCGGCGATCATGGGGACGATCGCGCTCTACTCGGCAACTCTGGCAACGACGTAGTCTTCGGTGGTTCCGGCTCCGATTCTCTCTTGCGCGGTGAAAGTGGCGCCGATCGGCTCTTCGGCGGCAGCGGAGAAGACCAGGATCTCCAGGGCGACAGCGGCAACGACAGCATCTCCGGCGATGCCGGCGACGATGGCTTCCTTTACGGACTTGCAGGCGATGACACCCTCTTTGGAGGCGACGGGCAAGATCGAACTCTGAATGGCGGTGATGGAAAGGATCTTGTCTACGGGGGGGCTGGAGACGATGCCTTCTTGACCGGTCAAAGCGGCGACGACCGCCTCTACGGCGATGCCGGCAGCGAATATGCTGTTCAGGGCGGCTCGGGCGCAGACGACCTGTTTGGCGGACTGGGCGATGATCGTACTCTCCTCGGCGAGGATGGCGACGATCGCGTCTTCGGCGACAGCGGTGCGGACACAGGCCTCTATGGCGGCAATGGCGACGACCAGCTTCGGGGCGGCAGCGGTCACGACCACGGCCTCCATGGCGAGGACGGCCAAGACAGCCTCTTCGGTGGTCTCGGCAACGACGTGTCGCTCTATGGCGACGCAGGTGCGGACAGCATCGAGGCCGGGCTGGGAGAAGATCGGGCCCTCTTCGGGGATGAGGGTACGGACAGTCTCTTCGGTGGGTCCGGCAGCGATCAATCGCTGCTGGGCGGCGGCGATGCCGATCGCCTCTATGGCGACAGCGGCTTGGATTTCAGTCTGCTGGGCGGCAGCGGCGACGATGCCGTCTTCGGTGGTCATGGTGACGACATCTCTCTCGATGGTGGCAGCGGCAACGACAGTCTCTACGGCGGCAGCGGCGAGGATACCTTCGTTCTGCTGAATGCCACTGCTGGCGAGGTCAAGCAGATCGATGGCGGCAGTGGCAGCGATACCCTGGTTATCGCCGGTTCCGCCGCCGCAGTGCTTGGCTTCGATCTCATCCTGACCAACGTCGAGGCGGTTCTGGTCGAGGGCGGCCCGGCGGCCGACATCCTGCGCGGTAGCAGCCTGGACGACCGCATCTATGGCGTTGGAGGCATCGATACTCTCTTCGGCAACAGCGGCGACGACGGCCTCTTCGGGGGTGAAGACATCGATGCTTACCTCTATGGCGGCGCGGGCGACGATAGTCTTTATGGGGCCGATGGTAAGGAACAGTACGTTTTCGGCGGTACGGGCGCCGACAGCCTCTTCGGTGGGAGCGGTGACGAGTCCAATCTCAATGGTGACTCTGGCGATGACAGCCTCTATGGCGGCAGTGGAGACGATACCAATCTTCGCGGCGGTGCGGGCGACGACCTGATCGATCTTGGTGATGGCGACGATGCTGCTGGCCTCGGCGGTAGCGGTGCGGATACCATCAGAGGCGGCGGCGATGCCGATACTGTACTCGCTGGTGGGAGCGGCGACGACAGCCTCTACGGCGGTGACGGATCGGAGTATCGCCTATATGGCGACCTGGGCGATGATCTCATAGCTGGTGAATCCGGCAATGACACGCGGCTCTTCGGCAACCAGGGTAATGATCTCCTTCTGGCCGGCAGCGGTGATGACCGCGGGCTCTATGGTGACTCCGGGGAGGATCGCATCTATGGCGGCCTCGGCGCCGACTCTGTCCTGTTCGGCGGCAGTGGCGACGACTTGATCCAGGGAGATGAGGGCGATGATCTCAATCTCCAAGGGAGCCATGGCGCCGACACGCTGCGCGGCGGCCTTGGCGACGATACGAGCCTTGTTGGTGGCGACGACGCCGATAGCCTCTTCGGAGGAGAGGGCGATGACACTTTCCTTGATGGAGGATCTGGCAGCGATCTCGTCGAGGGCGGTAGCGGCATCGACCAATCTCTGGTTGGTGCCACCGGCGATGACTCTGTTTTCGGAGGATCCGGAGCCGATCGCCTGCTCTATGGCCGGAACGGTGACGACAGTGTCTTTGGCGGCACCGGGAGCGATACAAATCTCCACGGCGATCAAGGCAATGACCGGGTCTATGGCGGGTCGGGGGATGATTACATCCTCTTGGGTGGTAATGGTGTCGACCGCCTCTTCGGTGGCGATGGCGACGACACCCGCCTGGAGGGAGGCAAAGGAAGTGACTTCCTTCGCGGCGATATGGGCGACGACACGCGCCTCTACGGTAATGATGGTGCCGACAGACTCTTCGGTGGATCCGGGGCGGACAGGAGCCTGGATGGCGGTTCCGGCGACGATACCGTCTCCGGTGGCAGCGGTGATGACGTCAGCCTCGTAGGCGGCTCAGGTGTCGATACGCTCTTTGGCGGGTCCGGCGACGATGTCCTCTTTATCGCCAGCTTGGGAGAGCTTCAGGTCGGCGAGACCTTCGACGGCGGCAGCGGCAGCGATACCCTGCTGCTGGGCGACGACTTCACCCTTCCGGTTGGTCTCGTCCTGACCGGCATCGAACTGGTGGTGAAGGCCTCGACCCTGGTCGGTGACAATGCTGACAATGTGATCACCGGCGATAGCCTGCCCAACTCCATCTTCGGCCTCAGCGGCAATGATACCCTCTATGGCCTCTCTGGCGACGACTTGCTGGATGGGTCTTTCAATTCCGACATCCTCTTCGGTGGCGAGGGTGCCGACACCCTGGCGGGCGGCATCGGCGCCGATGTCTCCCTCTTCGGTGGCGAGGGCGACGACAGTGTAATGGGCCAGGGCGGCAGCGATACCTCGCTCTTCGGCGACAGCGGCGCGGACAGGATTTTCGGCGGCGAGAGCAGAGATACGAGTCTGTTCGGCGGCTCCGGTGCCGACCGGGTTTACGGCGGCGAGGATAATGACACCCGACTCTACGGCGGCGACGGCGATGATAGCCTCTACGCCGGCGTCGGGTTCGATTACAGCTTCTTCGGCGCCGCCGGGGCAGATCGCCTGGTCGGTGGCAGCAATAAGGATAGGTTCTTCTACGGCGATTCCGGGGATGACACTATTGACGGCGGTAGCGGGAATGAGTCCGAACTCTATGGAGGCGCCGGCGCCGATACCCTAATCGGCGATCTGGGCGACGACCTTCTTTTCTGGGGCGGATCTCAAGACGATCGCCTCTATGGCGGTTCGGGAAGAGATCAATTCTTTTACGGTGACAGTGATTCCGACTCGCTGTTCGGCGGCACGGCGGAAGACGCGTCTTTCTTCGGTGGCAGTGGTGCCGATCGCCTCTACGGTGATGACGGGGAGGATACTTTCCTCCATGGCGGCTCTGGGGCAGATCACCTCTTCGGCGGTAACGGTCTAGATGCGTCCCTGATCGGTGATGTCGGGGACGACCGTATCTTCGGTGGTTCCCTAACCGACAGCTTTCTCTTCGGTGGCGATGGTGACGATACAATTGAAGGCGGCAGTGGTAATGATGCCGGCATCTATGGCGGTGTCGGGTTCGATACAATAATGGGCGGCGTCGACAACGACCGCTCTGTGAAGGGCGGCTCTCAGAACGACAGGCTTTATGGCGGTTCTGGCCTTGATGCAAGCTTCACCGGCGACAGTGGCGATGACGTCCTCTATGCTGGCACGGGCACCGATAGGGCCTTCCAGGGCGCTGAAGGGGCCGACACGCTGTTCGGCGGCAGTGGCGCTGATACCGATTTCAACGGCGATGACGGAGACGATTCGGTCTTTGGCGACAGTGGTGCCGATACTCGGATTTACGGCGGTCAGGGGGCGGATAACCTCTACGGCGGTGATGGCGACGACCTATCGCTAGCTGGCGGCGCAGGTTTGGGCCGGGTCTTCGGCGACGCTGGCGACGACAGATTCCTTTTGGGCGAAGACGAAGTCGACAAACTCTATGGCGGTCTGGGTCACGATGGCCTCTTCTTCGGTGGCGATGGCGACGACAGCATCCTGGGAGGCAGCGGCGAAGACTTTGCCCTCTATGGCCAAAGTGGCGACGATCGGCTCTATGGCGAGAGCGGAGTGGACGATCGCCTCTACGGTGGTCTCGGCGAGGATCGGATCTACGGTGGGGCCGGGGCGGATACTCGCCTCCGAGGCAATGACCAGGATGACCTGCTGTTCGGCGGTGAAGGTAGTGACCATGACTTTGATGGCGGGAGTGGCGACGACTTAGTCGCTGGCGATGCGGGTGCCGATAGCCTCCTCTACGGCGGTACTGGTAACGACAGCGTCGAGGGCGGTGCCGAGGCTGACGTGAACCTCTATGGCGCCGAAGGTGCCGATCGTGTGGCAGGCGGCGGTGATGGGGACGCACGCCTCTATGGTGCGGAAGGAGACGATAGCCTCTATGGAGACACTGGAAACGACTCGCAGCTCTTTGGTGGTGAGAACAACGACAGTCTCTTCGGTGGTTCCGGCGCCGACAGCCTTCTCTTCGGCGGTGTCGGTCAGGACAGCGTCTTTGGCGGCCTCGGCGACGATGTCGCTCTGTATGGTGAGCGGGTCTATGGCGGCCTTGGGGCCGACCAAAGCCTCCTCGTCGAGGGTGGCTATGGTCAAGTCTTTGGCGGCAGCGGTGATGACCTCACCTTGCAAGGCGGTGTCGGCAATGACGTAATCGCCGGCGATAGCGGCGAAGACAGTCTGATCCAGGGCGCCAGCGGCGTTGACACGCTGCGTGGAGGACTTGGCGCTGACCGTCTGATTTACGGTGGCGCCAATGTCGACACCCTCTTCGGTGGCTCGGGCGACGATGGTGCCCTGCATGGCGATCAGTCGGACGACTTTGTCTTCGGTGATAGCGGAACCGACGTGGGTCTCTACGGCGGCGAGGGAACAGATAGACTCTATGGCGGCATGGCCGCTGACAGCCTGCTGTTCGGCGGTGTCGGCGACGATCAGGTCTTCGGTGGCCAGGGCGACGATGCCCTCCTCTTCGGTGGTAGCGGTCAGGACTCGATCTTCGGTGGCAGCGGCGCCGACATTATGGTCTTGGGCCGTGACGACTATCAGCCGGGCGACCTCTTCGACGGTGGCAGCGGCACGGACACCCTGATCATCGGCAGCGGCCTTGGCGCCTTGGCGCCGGCGGCTGTCACCAGTGTCGAGGTCTTCCTCTATGGTGACGTCATGCTCCCGGGCAGTGGAGATCAAACCCTCAACACCGATAGCGCCGGATCGAACATTCTCTTCGGCCGCACCGGTGACCTGATCGTCAATGTCACGGCAGGATCGCTCCTCTTCTTCGATGGTGACGGTTCGGCCGGTGTGGCTCGGCGTGGAAGTTCCTTGGACAAGTCGACCCTCTTCGGCGGCAGTGGCGCAGAATTGTTTGTCGGAGGGAACGGTGTGGACAGCATGTTCGGCGGCAGTGGCGCCGACATCCTCACCGGTGGAGCGCCGCCCTTGGGTAGCTCTGGCAGAGACTATCTTTACGGCGACGACGGTGACGACACGCTGAACGGTCAGTCCTCGATTGATGTTCTCTTCGGTGGAACCGGACATGATACTGTCATTGGCGGTAGCGGACGTGACAGCGTGTTTGGCGGCAGTGGTGATGATGTCGTTCTCATTAGCAATATCGGTGAGATTGAGACGAGCCCAATCACCGGATCGCAAGAGATCGTCGACGGCGGGTCCGGCGTCGATACCTTGGTGCTGGAGAGTTACCAGTATCTGCCAGCGGGAATGGCGATAACCAACGTAGAGTTCATCCTCTATGGCGCCTCCCTTGCTCTGCAAAGGGGTGGCAGCGGCGACGACCTTCTCTTCGGCGTTCCGGATACCGCCGACACGATCTATGGCAGTTCCGGATCGGATCGCCTCTATGGTCTGAGCGAGAGCGACCTTCTCTTCGGCGGCTATGGCGACGATCTCGGGCTATTCGGAGGCCTGGGCGACGACAGTCTCTTTGGTGGCCAAGACGACGACGTGAACCTCCAAGGCGGCAGTGGAGACGATGAGGTCTTCGGCGGCGATGGCAGTGAGCAAGGCCTCTATGGCGGTTCTGGGGGCGACACGATCGAAGGCGGTAGCAGTTCCGACAGTCTGCTCGTCGGCGGTGATGGCGCCGACCTGCTTGAGGGCGGCTCCGGTCAGGACAGCGGACTCTACGGCGGATCGGGTGGGGATACCTTGCTGGGCGACTCTCTGCCGGGAATCACCGGCATGGGTGCCCAGGATCGCCTGCTCTTCGGCGATAGCGGCCGTGACCTGCTGTTCGGCGGTGGTGGCGACGACCGTAGCCTCTATGGCGGTCTCGGAGACGACAGTCTCTATGGCGGCAGCGGTGATGATGCCGAGCTCTTCGGTGGGCTAGGCTTTGATGTGCTGAATGGCGGTTCCGGCAGC
This sequence comes from Rhodospirillales bacterium, assembly GCA_963669445.1. Lineage (GTDB taxonomy): Bacteria > Pseudomonadota > Alphaproteobacteria > Kiloniellales > JACOMY01 > JACOMY01. The sequence continues at coordinate 5,258,692 of OY770029.1, read as the reverse complement.
GATCATCTCTTCGGTGGCTCGGGGACCGACCTCTTCCTGGTGACCGATCTGGCCGAGGTCGGCACCACTGAGACCTTCGATGGCGGCAGTGGCACCGACATCCTGCTGCTGCCGGTCGGCGCCAGCCTGCCCAGTCAGATCGATCTGATCTCGGTCGAGGGAATCGCTCTTCTGGGCGCGTCCGGCGGCGACACCTTGGTCTTGGGCTCGGGCAACGACGTCATCCTCGCCAGCCCCCTCTATGGCTCCGGCAGCGGCGACGATATCATGTTCGGTGCGACCGGAGACGACGGTCTCGGTGGAGGCAATGACGATGATCTCATCTATGGAGGCCTTGGCGACGATGTCCTCATCGGCTTCGACGGCGACGACAGTCTCTTCGGCGACAGCGGCGCCGACCAGGCATTGGGTGCCTCCGGCGCTGACATTCTCGTTGGCGGATCCGGTCTCGACACCCTCTATGGCGGCAGTGACTCCGATCAGCTGCGCGGCGGTGAAGGCGCTGACCGGCTGAGCGGCGATTCCGGAGACGACCAACTGCTCTCCGGTGAGGGCGGTGACGATCGCATCTACGCCGGCCCGGGCGACGACAGCCTGCTTTCCGGTGGCGATGGCGCAGATCGGATCTATGGTGGATCCGGCAGTGACTCCCTTGTCACTGGCGGCAGCGGTCGCGATCGTCTCTACGGTGGCTCCGGCGCGGACCTTGGCCTCGATGGTGGCTCCGGGAACGACCTGGTCGAAGGCGGCGACGGTGACGACCATCTCTATGGCTCCTTGGGACGCGATATCTTGCGCGGCGAGGACGGCAGTGATCGGCTGGTTGCCGGCTCTGGCCCCGACACTCTGCAGGGTGGCAACGGCGCCGACGGCCTCTATGGGGGCCAGGGCCTGGATCGCCTCTTCGGGGCGACCGGCGACGACCGTCTCTATGGTGGCAGTAGTAAGGACCGGCTCTTCGGTGGCGCCGGCATCGATACGGCCTTCGGCGGCAGTGGCGATGACACCTTCACCGTCAACACCCGCGCCGACCAGGTCGTGGAGGCGGCGGATGGAGGTGTCGACCGTGTGATCGCCTCGGCCAATCGCTACTCTCTGGCCGAGCATGTCGAGGTTCTCTCCAACCGCCAGGACGGGGTGGCGCGCACGCTCTTCTCCAACAGCGGTGGGGCCCGCCTGGTCGGCAACTCGGCCGGAGACTCGCTGATCGGTGGTCTCGGCAATGACACCATCTATGGCGGTCTCGGCGACGACGATCTGCAAGGTGGCGCTGGCGACGATGTGCTGCGCGGGCGGTCTGACAGCGACCGCATGACGGGCGGCCTCGGCGACGACTTCCTCGATGGTCAAGGCGACGCCGCGATCGGCGACCTGATCTACGGCGGCAGCGGTTCCGATCAGCTGGTCGTCAACAACAACGACAGCGTCTTCGGCGGTTCCGGCGCAGACCTCTTCTTCCTCAACGGCGACGAAAGCGGAGAGACCTTGGGTGGCGGCACGGTGGTCGCGCTGCTTGCGATCGGCGACTTCGAGGGCAGCCTCAGCGCAGCCGTCGCCGGTGAAGCCGATCGCTTCGAGGTGACCCAAGGCACCGGCAGCTTCACTTTTATCGAGACGGCGGCCTTCAGCGGCGGCGGCAACAGCGAAGCCCGCTTCGACGAAGGCCTGGGGCAGCTGGAGATTGACCGCGACGGCGATGGCAGCGCGGAGATCGTGGCGGCCTTGACGAATGTCACCAACGCCGGACAGCTGACGGCGACGGACTTTGTCTTTGTTTAGGGGGGCAGATGAACCTCGTGGTCGCTATCGACGGCATGACCTCCGCCAGCCAACTCACCGCCGCCGACTTCCTCTTCCTGTGATGCCGATAGAGGAGGGCTTGCACTTTGACCTGTGTTCGAAAGACAGGTGCTTCCAGAGAGGAACCTAGCTATGTCCTTTGACGAACCGGTGCGGATTGGGGTGAACGAGGCTGCGGCCGCGATGGTCCAGGTAACCGGGGGGGATAGCGACGATGTCCTCTTCGGCGGCGAGGTGGCCAACCGTGGCATCTACGGCGAGAGCGGCGCCGACACGCTCTATGGCGGCGGCGAGGATGACTATCTTTTAGAAGGCGGTTCCGGAGCGGATCTCATCTACGGTGGAACTGGTGCGGACGCGACCCTTCTTGGAGAGGACGGCGACGACAAGCTATTCGGCGACACTGGCAAAAATGTAAGCCTTTTGGGCGGCCCCGGAGACGACTTGATCTATGGCGGTACCAGCTTCGACTACACACTTCTTGGTGGTGAAGGCAACGATTCTATCTTTGGGGGTGATGGGAACGATCTAAGACTGCTTGGTTCCTCCGGCACGGACCTCATCGATGCCGGGAGTGGCGATGATAGAGAGCTCTATGGTGGGAGTGGTGCCGATCGCCTTTTGGGCCGCGACGGCGACGATTTCGGTCTTCGCGGCAACAACGGAGCGGACTTGCTCTACGGCGGCTCAGGCTTCGATGCGATCCTGTTCGGTGGCAATGGCGACGACCGGCTCTTCGGTGACACGGGCGATGATCTTGCGGTCAGAGGCGGGCCAGGAGAGGACCTGCTCTACGGTGGCGACGGCGATGACACCAGCTTCTATGGCGGATTGGACAGCGACACCATCTTCGGAGGTGCCGGGATCGACGTCTTGATCGGAGGCGATAGCGGCAGCGACACGCTGGAGGTCGGGGCCGGGGACGATTCCTACCTCTTCGGCGATAGCGGTGACGATCTTCTTCGAGGCGGATATGGGAATGATGCGCTCAATGGCGCTGCTGGCGATGATCTAATCTTTGGCGATGAAGGGAACGATCGCTACCTCTATGGCGGCTCGGGCGTCGACCTGATTTACGGAGCGGAGGGGGATGACGGTTTCCTCTATCGAAGGGGTTACACCGTCATTGGCCTGACGCTCGGCGATGATATTCTAGAAGAGACTTTGACTGAAGTCAGGGCCAACCTTGCAGGTGGTTCGGGACGCGATAGTGTTTACGGTGGAAGCGGCGACGATCGCCTCATTTTTGGTGGCGATCAGAATGATGACCTCTTTGGTGGCCAAGGCACCGATGCCTACCTGTATGGCGGTACAGGAAACGACTTTGTATTTGGCGACGATGGCGATGACGGACTAAGTCACATCACGCAGAACGACACGATCGTCTACTATTATCTCAAGAAACCTGATGTAGAGGCCATCGCGCCTCCGTCCGGGGTCGCCGGCAGTGTCGACCCGGACAGTCTTCTACTGGACGCGCCAGCAGTGGCCGGTGGGCCTGCGGGCGCTGTCAATCCAAATGGTATTGTCGACACGACCGAGACCAGCCGGATTGTGGAGCTCGGCGGTCTCTTCGGCGGTTTGGGTTTGGATAACCTCTACGGCGGTAGTGGGAACGATACTGGTCTCTATGGCGGCCTCGGTGTCGACTTGATTTTTGGAGGGTCCGGCAGTGACAGCTCGCTCGCGGGCGATAGCGGCGTCGATCTAGTCTACGGTGGGGCCGGCGACGGCAACCAACTCTTCGGTGGAAGCGATTCCGATCGCCTCTTCAGCGGTGGCTCCTCCAAGGACTTACTCTACGGCGGTGCTGGGAACGATACGCTCTATCTGGAGAAGGTTTCGGGCGCTGCCACACTGGACGGCGGCGAGGGACTGGACACCTTGGTGGTCGGATTCCTTACGGCCCCGGCCGCTGCGGTAACCGGAATTGAAACAATCCTCTATCGCCTGAAGGGGGGCGCGAGTGATGACGTCCTGACTGGTGGGTCCTTTGCGGATACCTCGGTCTTTGGCGGCAGCGGGGCCGATCTGATCTACGGCGCTGCCGGCGACGACACCAGCCTTGATGGCGGCAGCGGTGATGACACGCTGTTCGGCGAAACGGGTAACGACTTTGTCCTGTTGGGTGGCGCGGGCGATGACCGCCTCTACGGCGGGAATGATTCGGACAACAGTTTACTGGGCGGTCCGGGAGATGACGCTCTCTTCGGCGGTTCCGGGGTCGACGCCTTGCTCTTTGCGAACAGCGGCAGCGACACGATTGCCGCAGGGTCCGGGCGTGACTATTACCTCTTTGGCGGTAGCGGTGACGATCGTCTTCAAGGCGGCGATGGAGATGACAGCGGCCTGATCGCCGGCTTGGGCGACGATCTTGTCTTCGGCGGCTCGGGGCATGATCACGAGCTGGCCGGCAACGAAGGTGACGACGGCCTTTTTGGAGCGTCGGGGGACGACATTGCCTACGGCGGTTCAGGCATGGACCGGCTGGAGGGATCTTCAGGAAATGATCGTCTTGACGGAGGTTCCGCTGCAGACACACTCGATGGCGGTAGTGGGTCCGACACGCTTTACCTAGATCATGAAGACGACACGGCCTTTGGCGGTGAGGGACGAGACACTGTCGTCCTGTTGACTGGAATGGCGGTTCCCGCATCAGCAAACCTCGAGGCCATCGAGGCGGTTTTTGGGTATGGGTCGCAGGGTGCTGACAATCTCTTAGGCGCTAGCGTCGCTATTGTGTTCGAGGGCTTGAGCGGCGCCGATACGCTCTCAGGCGGAGATGGCGATGACTACCTGATCGGTGGAAGCGGAGCAGACACTCAGTTCGGCGGTAGTGGCGACGACATCTTCCTCATTCGCAGTCAAGGCGAGGCGATTTCGGGAGAACGCCTCTACGGCGGCAGCGGAACGGATACGCTCCTGTTGGCAGAGAGCGTCACTTTGCCAGCGAACATGGTGCAGGACATTGACCTTGTCATCGGGGTAACTGGGCCCGACACCCTGCGTGGCGGTCCAGAGAAGGATGTCTTCTTCGGTGCCAGCGGCTCCGACCTGCTCTATGGCGAGAGCGGTGCGGACAGCCTCTTCGGCGGCAGTGATGTCGAATCGCTCCTCACGGGCGGCGCGGGCAATGACGCTATCTATGGCGGGACGGGGGCCGATTTTTCCCTGATCGGCGGTGACGGCGTAGACTCGGTCTATGGCGGTTCGGGGGGCGACTTCCGACTGCGCGGTGACTCGGGGGATGATGGGCTTTATGGCGGCGCTGGCGGGGACTTCGAACTGGAAGGCAACAGCGGCGACGACGTCCTCTTCGGCGACGGTGGCGATGACAGCTACATCTTTGGCGCTGGAGGCCAGGACCGCATCTTCGGTGGTGCCGGGAACGATCGTGACCTGGAAGGCGGCAACGGCAGCGATGGCGTTTTCGGAGGCAGCGGTGATGATGGAGAACTCTACGGCAACTTAGGTGACGATTCCCTCTTCGGCGGCAGTGGGTCGGACTCTCTGCTCTATGGTTATGCCGGGGACGACAGCCTCTATGGCGGGGGTGGGGACGACGCAGGCCTCTTCGGTGGCGCTGGCGATGATCAGATCAATGGTGGCGGTGGTAGCGACAGCCTCTATGGCGGCTCGGGTTCCGACACCTTCCTGGTACGGACCGAGAGCGATCTCGCAGCAGCTGAGATCTACGAGGGTGGCTCCGGCCAGGACACCTTGGATCTGCGCTTGGCCGCCTTCTCTTTGCCGAACGGCTTCTCGCTCTCTGGTGTCGAGGTGTTGGTCCGCGGTGTGACGCTGACCGCCTTGGACGCCTCCGGTGACAATCTGCTGACCGGGGTAGAGGGGCTGGACGATATCTTCGGGGCCTCTGGCGCGGATACCCTGCTGGGTCTTGGCTCCGACGACGACATCTACGGAGGCAGCGGTGACGACCGGCTCTTCGGCGGCAGTGGTGAGGATGACCTCTACGGCGGCGAGGGTGCAGACACGGCCGCTGGGGGCAGCAGCAACGACACCTTCACCGCCGACCATGTCGATGACCAGCTTTTGGAAGAAGCCGACGAGGGCGACCGCGACCGGGTGATCGCGGTGGCGGAGACCTACAGTTCTGGTGAGAACATCGAGGTCTTGTCGAGCAATCAGGATGGTCAGGCTCGTACCCTCACTGCGCACTCGGGCGATGTTAGACTGGTCGGCAACTCTGCGGTCGACCAGTTGATCGGTCGTTCTGGCGCCAACACGGCCTACGGCGGCCTAGACGACGACGTGATCTTCGGCGGTGCCGGGGCGGACTATCTGCGTGGGCGCTCCGGCACCGATACGGTCTATGGCGGTGATGGCGCCGACACTCTTGACGGCGAGGGCGACGAAGATGTGGGCGATCTGCTCTACGGCGGCTCGGGTGCCGACTGGATCCACATCACCAACGAGGACAGCGGCTTCGGCGGCTCCGGCGCCGACGGTTTCTTCCTGGATCCACAGGACAGTGGCGAGACCCTGGCCGGTGGCACCGTGGTGGCGCTGGCCGTCCTGCATGACTTCCAGGGCCAGCTTTTCAATCCTGGGACAGAGCAAGACAAGCTGCTTCTGAACGCACGGCTTGAGACGGGCAGTTTCACCTACGTCGAAGCGGCAGCCTTCAGCGGCAACGGCAACAGCGAAGCGCGTTTCGACGAAGGCTTGGCCCAGCTTGAGATCGACGAGGACGGTGACGGCACCCTGGACATCGTGGTGGCTATCGACGGCATGACGGCAGCCGGCCAACTCACGGCAACAGACTTCTTGTTCTTGTAGCACCCACCGCGACGGCTGGCAGAGGACAGCTTGCTTCGGGTTTAACGTCCAAAGAACGGGAGTGTCGAAGATCACGCGGCCTTTGGACCAGATGGGAGAGAAGTGATGACGACGATTATCGACAACAGTGGCAACGACAACAATTTTGTCGGAACAACTGGGTCAGATGCGATTTTCGCGGGTAGTGGAAGTGATATTGTAAGTGGTCTGAGTGGCGACGACAAACTCGATGGCGGCAGCGCAGACGACCATCTCGAGGGAGGTTTCGGAAACGACCAACTGTTCGGCGACGACGGCTCCGATACTCTGGAAGGCGGTTCTGGCGCTGATGCGGCCAAGGGAGGCTCGGGCTCTGACAGCATTTACGGCGGGGATGGCGATGACGGCTTTTACGCCTTGAATTTTGGTGTCGGTCTCTTCTACAATACTCTAATATCCGGGGGCGACAATGACGGCGATGCAACCGAGATTCAGCCCTATCCAGTCAAGACACAGACCGCACGAAATGGATCTGTGCGCGATGCGATATTTGGCGGAGACTCAAGCGATTACATAAACACGGGATCCGGTCGTGATGGATTTGTTTACGGCGGATACCTCTTTGACATAATTCATCTAGGCAGCGGTGACGATGGGTATGTATTTGGTGACGGACAAGACGATACGATTTTCGCAGGTGCAGGGGACGATGGATCCCTGCGCCGCTTTTCTTACGGGGAAATAGAATATGTATACTACAATAACGATGGTGATCTCGAAACTTTAGACGGAGAGGGTGATAGCATTCACGTTATTGCACACCGTTTCGAGGGTGTGTTCGGGGGCGGTGGAGAAGACGTCCTCTATGGAGGAGATGGGAACGATTCCAGTTTCTTTGGCGGCGAGGGCTATGATCGAGTCTTCGGCGGATCGGGTTCGGATGTCTCGATTTTCGGTGGCGATGCCGGCGACTATCTCTACGGTGGGAGTGGCGACACCAATGGTCTCTATGGCGACAGCGGGTCTGACTTGATCTTGGTGGAGGGGTCGGGGGCGAACTACGCCTATGGCGGGTTGGGTGACGATTCGCTCTTGTTGAAGGATCCCTCTTCGCTCGATGTGTTGAACGGTGGTTTTGGTGTCGACACCCTGTTCCTTTACAGCAACTCGCTTGACGGCGCGCGGGTTTTTGCAGTTGAAGAAACGATACTACTCGGAACGTCCGCTAATGATGCATTGGTTGGTGGCTCAAGGGTCAACGGCCTCTATGGTGGACTGGGTGACGACGCGCTCTCTCTTGGCTCCGGCGTCGGTAAGGCCGTGTCTGGCGGCAGTGGCGCAGACGCGATCTATGGGGGCCCCGGCGAAGACACCAGTCTCAGGGGTGACAGCGGTGCCGACCGAATTTTCGGCGATGCCGGCGATGACTTCATTCTACTGGGCGGGGAAGGCGATGACCGCCTCTATGGCGAAGACGGGTCCGATGACAGTCTTCTGGGTAATGCAGGCAACGACAGCCTCTTCGGCGGATCGGCTGTCGATGCTCTCCTGATCGGTAACACTGGGAACGATAGGGTCTATGGAGGGTCCGGGCGCGACTATTACCTCTTCGGCGGCAGTGGCGACGATCTGTTGCGAGGCGGAGAGGGTGCTGACCGCGACCTGAATGGTGGTGTCGGTAGCGATCAGGTGTTCGGCGGCACGGGAGATGATTTGGGCCTCTATGGCAGTGATGGTGATGATACGATACAGGGGGGAAGCGGTAATGACGAAAGCATTGCTGGCGGATCCGGCTCGGACTCTCTCTTCGGTGGAAATGGTGACGATAAGCTAGAGGACACCTCCGGTTCAGACCGCCTTTATGGTGGCAGTGGCGCAGACACCCTCTCTGTCGCGGGCGAAGACGATCAAATCGATGGCGGCAGCGGAACGGACACGCTCTTCCTGACTGCAGACCGGCCGAGCCCGGATGCCTCGATGGTGACCAACGTGGAGAAGGTTCTCAAGCTTGGCTCTGCCAACGCCGATAGTATTGCCGGCAGCGACTTGGAGGAGACCATGGAAGGTCTCAGCGGTGCCGATACTCTTTCTGGCGGAGACGGCGATGACTATTTGATCGGTGGAAGCGGTGCAGACAGTCAGTTCGGTGGTAGCGGCGACGATATCTTCCTCATTCGCAGTCAAGGCGAAGCGATCGCCGGAGAACGCCTCTACGGCGGCAGCGGTACGGACACTCTCTTGCTGGCTGAGAGTGTCATTTTGCCAGCAAACATGGTGCAGGACATCGATCTCGTCATCGGGGTGACTGGGCCCGACACTCTACGTGGTGGCCCGGAGAAGGATATCTTCTTCGGCGCCAGCGGTTCCGACCTGCTCTATGGCGAGGGCGGCGCCGACAGCCTCTTCGGCGGCAGCGATGTCGAATCGCTGCTCACCGGCGGTTCGGGCGACGACGCCCTCTATGGCGGGACCGGCGCTGACTTCTCCCTGATCGGCGGCGAGGGTGCAGACTCGGTTTATGGTGGTTCGGGCACAGACTTCAGGCTACGGGGCAGCTCCGGCGACGATGCGCTCTTTGGTGACGCCGGTGGAGACTTTCAGCTCGAAGGTAACAGTGGCGCCGACAGCATTTATGGTGGTGCTGGCGCAGATAGCTACCTCTTCGGCGCAAACGGCAATGACCGTATCTTTGGCGGCAAGGGTGAAGATTTCGATCTCGAGGGTGGCAACGGCAGCGACGGCCTCTACGGAGGGAGCAGTTCTGACACGAAGCTCTATGGCGACTTAGGTGACGATTCCCTCTTCGGTGGCAGCGGGTCGGATTCTCTGCTCTATGGTTATGCCGGGGACGACAGCCTCTATGGCGGGGGTGGGGACGACGCAGGCCTCTTCGGTGGCGCTGGCGACGACCAGATCAATGGTGGCGGGGGCAGCGACAGCCTCTATGGCGGCTCAGGTTCCGACACCTTCCTGGTGCGTAGGGAGAGCGATCTCGCGGCTGCCGAGATCTACGAGGGTGGTTCCGGCCAGGACACCTTGGATCTGCGCTTGGCCGCCTTCTCTTTGCCGAACGGCTTCTCGCTCTCTGGTGTCGAGGTGTTGGTCCGCGGTGTGACGCTGACCGCCTTGGACGCCTCCGGCGACAATCTGCTGACCGGTGTGGAGGGGCTGGACGATATCTTCGGGGCCTCTGGCGCGGATACCCTGCTGGGTCTTGGCTCCGACGACGACATCTACGGAGGCAGCGGTGACGACCGGCTCTTCGGCGGCAGTGGTGAGGATGACCTCTACGGCGGCGAGGGTGCAGACACGGCCGCTGGGGGCAGCAGCAACGACACCTTCACCGCCGACCATGCCGATGACCAGCTTTTGGAAGAAGTCGACGAGGGCGACCGCGACCGGGTGATCGCGGTGGCGGAGACCTACAGTTCCGGAGAGAACATCGAGGTCTTGTCGAGCAATCAGGATGGCCAGGCCCGCACCCTCTCCGCTAACTCCGGTGATGTCAAACTGGTTGGCAACTCAGCCGGTGATGTCCTGATCGGTCGTTCTGGCGCCAACACGGCCTACGGCGGCCTAGACGACGACGTGATCTTCGGCGGTGCCGGGGCGGACTATCTGCGTGGGCGCTCCGGCACCGATACGGTCTATGGCGGTGATGGCGCCGACACTCTTGACGGCGAGGGCGACGAAGATGTGGGCGACCTGCTCTACGGCGGCTCGGGTGCCGACTGGATCCACATCACCAATGAGGACAGCGGCTTCGGCGGCTCCGGCGCCGACGGCTTCTTCCTGGACCCGCAGGATAGCGGCGAGACCCTGGCTGGCGGCACCGTGGTGGCACTGGCTGAGCTACACGACTTCCAGGGCCAGCTCTTCAATCCTGGGACTGAACAGGACACGCTACTTCTGAATGCAAGACTGGAGACGGGCAGTTTCACTTATGTCGAAGCGGCAGTTTTCAGCGGCGGTGGTAACACAGAGGCCCGATTCAACGAAGGCTTAGGCCAACTCGAGATCGATCAGGACGGCGACGGCACCCTGGACATCGTGGTGGCCATCGACGGCATGACCAACGCGGGGCAGCTGACAGCGACAGATTTCGTCTTCGTGTAAGTAGGGGCGGTTCATTGGCATCATCCAGAGCACTTATTGCTTCGCCCAATTGACCAACCGAAGGCAATTGTGGCTAGAGCAGAAGGAGAAAGCAACTATGGCCTTTTTTCGTGACAGTGTCGGTGGCAATGACGACTTCTCAGGATCTAGTGCATCAGACACGCTGCTTGCCGGCAGTGGTGACGATATTGCACTGGGACACGAAGGTCGCGATACCCTTTTCGGGGGCTCTGGTAACGACTCTCTGATCGGTGGGTCCGAAAGTGACGCACTCTATGGAGAAGACGGTACGGACTTCTTGTTTGGTGGTGAGGGAAATGACGGCGCCTTCATTGCTTCCGGGTTTAGCGACACGAACGACCCTGATGCCCCTGTTACATTAACCTTCTTGGCTAGAGCCAGCTTGTTTGGCGGGTCAGGGGACGATGAGATCTTCGGCGGATCGGGAAGTGACGGATTTGTCTACGGTGACAGTGGTCCAGATCGACTCTTGCTTGGTGTTGGCAATGATGGTTTTGCCTTCGGTGGCCAGGGGGAAGATACAATCTTTGCTGGAGATGGTGATGATGGGTCTGTCAGCAGCAGCTATATCATAAAATATGTTGTCGATGAAGGATTCCTTAGCACGACATACGGATTTAGAACGCTAGATCAAATATTTGAAGGCATTTTTGGCGGCAGCGGCGCAGACAGCATTTATGGTGGCGACGGTAACGATAGGTCCCTCTTTGGAGCCTCTGGCAACGATGTTGTCTTCAGTGACTCAGGCAGCCATGCAGTGATCTATGGAGAGGTCGGCGATGACACCCTCTTTGGTCTCAGTGGCGAGGAGACACAGTTTGGTGGCTCAGGCAGGGATGAACTGAGGGGTTTTTCCGGTACCGATCGCCTCTATGGCGGTTCGGGGAAAGATTCATTCTATGGTGGCAGCGGTGATGACATCATCTTCTTGGAGGAGTCTGATGTTGTGCCTTTTGGTGGCGATGGTAGCGATACAGTATTTCTCAAAACAGGAATGGAAGTGCCGGTTTCTATTGACCTGGGAAGTATAGAAACAGTTTTTGCCTTCGGATCTGATAAATCAGATAATATCGTCACCGATCGAGTTAACGGAATTCAGAGCGGCGAGGAGGGGGATGACTTCTTGTTCGGTGGCAGCGGTGATGACCGACTGTCGGGTGGATCTGGGAATGATTCACTGTTCGGTGGCAGTGGTAATGATCTGTTGGCCACAGGGTCAGGTAAGGGCACTGTTTATGGTGGTACTGGTAGTGATAGGTTGGTGATTAATAGTCAGGGAGAATTAGTGGCGGGAGGTATCCTGGACGGCGGTAGTGGTATAGATACCATCTCTTTTTCTGGTGGCGTCTCCCTACCGTTTAACCTAGTACGTGGTGTTGAGCATATATTCGGGAGTGCGTATCATGGAAACCTCTTGAGAGGCGATGTGTATAACAACTTCATCTCGGGTGGAATTTATTCGGATACTCTCTTCGGTGCAAGCGGAGACGATAGACTATCCGGCGGTTACGGTGTGGATCTCAGTCTATTTGGCGGCAGTGGTAATGATGAGATCTTGACCGGTCCGTCGAATGATACCTATGCGTTCGGCGGCGCTGGTTCGGACATAATAGACGGAGAGGCAGGCTTTGATCGCTCTCTAATTGGTGGACTTGGCGATGACACCATTTTTGGCGGAGAGGAGAACGACATTCACCTATGGGGTGGAAGCGGGAGTGATGTTGTCGCTGGAGGGGCAAACTCTGACCTCGATCTTTCGGGGAACAGCGGTGCCGATCGGATCTATGGTGACAGGTCCTTTGGTGTTGATGTTGTTGACTACACTGATACTGTCGACAGGTTCGCTGACAGCTATCTCTTTGGAGCCGAGGGCGATGACGGTATCTTCGGTGACCTTGGGGATGATTTCAATCTTGAGGGTGGTCAGGGTAATGACAGTATTTACGGGGGTGAAGGTAACGATGTCAAACTTTATGGTGACCTCGGAGACGATACGATCTTTGGTGGTATCGGTAACGACTCCCTACTCTATGGCTATGTGGGAGATGATCGCATCTTTGGGGGAGAAGGCGGCGATAGGCTTTTTGGTGGTGACGGGATTGACGCTCTCTATGGAGGCTCAGGCGGCGACACACTCCTTGTAGTCTCCGAGAATGAACTGGAGGCAACAGAAATCTACGAGGGTGGGTCCGGTAACGATACTCTAGAGTTGCGCTCAGACACCTTCTCTTTACCAGACGGCTTTTCCCTTTCTGGTGTCGAGGTCATCGCTCGTGGTGCCACGCTGGAAGCCGCGAATAGCACCGGAGACATCATGGCGACGGGAGACACCAGTCAAAACAAAATTTTCGGCGCTGCTGGTGACGATCTCTTGTGGGGTCTGGGCGCAGACGACGAGATCTACGGGGGCGATGGGGATGACCTGATTGAAGGTGACGATGGCAGCGACAGCCTCTTCGGCGGTTCTGGATCGGACACTTTCCTGGTCCGAACTCAGAGTGACTTGCAAGCCGGGGAGACTTATGCGGGTGGGTCCGGGCAGGACACGCTCGATCTGCTCTTTGGATCCTTCTCCTTGCCGGATGACTTTTCGCTTTCGGGAGTGGAAGTGCTTGTCGAAGGCGTAACCTTGATGGCCTTGGATGCCTCCGGCGACAATGTATTGACCGGGGTGGAGGGGCTGGACGATATTTTCGGGGCATCCGGCGCCGATACCCTGCTGGGCCTTGGCTCCGACGACGATATCTACGGTGGAAGTGGCGACGATCGCATCTTTGGTGGCAGTGGCGAGGATGACCTCTATGGCGGGGAGGGCGCCGATACGGCAGCCGGTGGCAGCAGCAACGACACCTTCACTGCCGACGAGGCAGATGATCTGTTCATTGAGGAGCTTGACGGAGGGAAGCGCGACCGGGTGATCGCGGTGGCCGAGACCTACAGCGCGGGCGAGCACGTTGAGGTCTTGTCGAACAATCAGGACGGCCAAGCGCGCACGCTCTCCGCGAATTCTGGTCGGGTCAGTCTAGTTGGCAACTCGGCCATTGACGTGCTCAGCGGCCGTTCGGGCTCCAACACGATTTACGGCGGCTTGGATAGCGACCTGCTCTACGGCGGTGGTGGGCCCGACTATCTGCGCGGACGCTCCGGTACCGATACGGTCTTTGGCGGCGGTGGGGCCGACACCCTGGACGGTGAGGGCGACGAGGATGCGGGCGATCTGCTCTACGGCGGGTCTGGCGCTGACTGGATCCATGTGACCAACGAGGACAGCGGCTTCGGCGGCTCCGGCGCCGACGGCTTCTTCCTGGACCCGCAGGATAGCGGCCAGACCCTGGCGGGCGGCACCGTGGTCGCGCTCGCCGAGTTGCACGACTTCCAGGGCCAGCTCTTCAATCCGGGAACCGAGCAGGACACCCTGCTGCTGAACGGCAGGCTCGAGACCGGGAGCTTCACCTATGTCGAGGCAGCCGCCTTCAGCGGCGGTGGTAACACAGAGGCCCGATTCAACGAAGGCTTAGGCCAACTCGAGATCGATCAGGACGGCGACGGCACCCTGGACATCGTCGTCGCCATCGACGGCATGACGGCTGCCAGTCAGCTCACAGCAACCGACTTCCTCTTCCTGTGAGCGCTAAGAAAAGGAGCACCGTAGTGCTCCACGATGAAGGTGACCTCACGCTCTCCAAGTAAGAGGAATAGATTCAATGGTCATCACTCAAGAAGCCATCTGTCAAGACAGCGTGAACGGAATGACTCGTGAAGAAGATATTCTTCGGACCAGAGGATCTGTGGTTCCTAGGAAGTCGGTGTTCATAGGAGGAATCGCCTCAGCTCTCATACTCATCAATCCCCTCCATACTGCCTAGATTGGCCAGCCTAGTGGTCTGGTTCAGACGCGTGCAACCCGAGCGTCTGGTGATCCGGCCAATGAGGCATTGATCGGTTGGATTCTTCTTACTGCATGCACAAACCGGAGACTGGTACGATGGCAATAATTGTCGGGAGTGCTGGAGAGAACAACACCCTCACCGGTACGAACAACGTTGATACCATCTATAGCCTTAGCGGAAACGACGCCCTCTACGGCCTTAGCGCAAGCGATTCTCTCTTTGGCGGTAGTGGCGCCGATAGCCTATATGGTCTCTCTGGCGACGACGTGCTTTTTGGCGGAAAAGGGGATGATACCTCTCTCGTGGGTGGGGATGGCGCCGACATCATCTACGGCGATGCAGGCGTCGAATTCCGTATGTTCGGAGGCAGTGGCAATGACAGTCTCTTCGGCGGTGCGAATGTCGATTACTATTTCTTCGGAGGCATCGGCAATGACATCATCTACGGCGGGAGTGGTGCGGATAGTGGCTTTGTCGGAGGAGAAGGTAACGACGTTGTCTTCGGCGGTAGTGGGCTGGACCGCTATTTTTATGGGGGTGTTGGCGCCGACATTCTCTTTGGCGGCACTGGAAACGATAACGGATTGAGAGGAGATGGCGGCAACGATACCATTTACGGCGACGACGGGATTGACGCCAACTTCTACGGCAACAACGGAAACGACAGCCTCTTCGGTGGCAGTGGCGTCGATGTCAGCGTCTTAGGCGGCAGCGGTGTCGACAGGCTCTATGGCGGTAGTGGGCACGACACTGCCATAAACGGAGGCAGTGGTCCCGACAGGCTATATGGCGGCCATGGCGCCGATCGGGTCTTTGGTGGCGACGGCAATGACGTCCTGGTCGTTCTGAGCCAAGGTGAGCTCGCGGCGGTCGAGACCTTCGACGGTGGGACTGGGACCGATTTCCTGATCCTTGGCCAAGCGGCTAGCCTGCCTGGCGGTGTCTTGCTCTCCAGTATCGAACTGCTGGGTCGCTATGGGAGCTCAGGTAGCGACGCGCTGACGGGAGATGAGCGCGTCAATGTGCTGCGAGGCCTCAGTGGCGACGACCGGCTCTATGGGCTCTCTGGCGCCGATAGCCTCTACGGTGGAAATGGCGACGACGCCCTGGTGGTTCTGAGCCAGGGCGAACTCACCGCCGGGGAGACCTTCAACGGCGAGACCGGGACCGATACCCTGATCCTTGGGCAAGCGGCCAGCCTGCCTGGCGGTATCTTGCTCTCCAGCATCGAGCTGCTGAACCGCTATGGGACCACGGGCAACGACGTGCTCACGGGAGATGAGCGCATCAATGTGCTGCGAGGCCTGAGTGGTGCCGATCGGCTCTATGGGCTCTCTGCCGACGATACGCTTTTCGGCGGTATCGGCGCCGATAGCCTCTACGGTGGAAGTGGCGACGACACCCTGGTGGTTCTGAGCCAGGGCGAACTCACCACCGGGGAGACGTTAGACGGCGGGACCGGGGCCGATACTCTGGTTCTCGACCAAGCGGCCAGCCTGCCCGGCGGTGTCTTGCTCTCGAGCATCGAAGTGCTGAACCTCTACGGGACCTCAGGCAATGACGTGCTTATGGGCGATGAGCGCATCAATGTGCTGCGAGGCCTCAGTGGTGCCGACCGGCTCTATGGGCTCGCCGCCGCCGATAGCCTCTACGGCGGAAGTGGCGACGACGCCCTCGTGGTTCTCAGCCAAGGCGAACTTGCGGTCGGGGAAACCTTCGACGGTGGGGCCGGGACCGATACCCTGATCCTCGGGCAAGCGGCCAGCCTGCCCGGCGGTGTCTTGCTCTCAAGCATCGAGCTCTTGAACCGCTATGGGAGCTCTGGCGACGACGCGCTGACGGGTGACGAGGGCATCAACGTGCTGAAAGGCCTGAGTGGCGCGGACCGGCTCTATGGACTCGCTGCCGCCGATAGCCTCTACGGCGGAAGTGGGGACGATACGCTATTAGGCGGTAGTGGAGGCGACACCTCTCTCTTGGGCGGGGATGGCGCCGACATCATTTACGGCGATTCGGGCTTCGATTCCCAAGTGTTCGGAGGCAGCGGCAACGACAGTCTCTTCGGCGGGGCGAACAACGATTACTATTTCTATGGTGGTACCGGCGGCGACCTGGTCTACGGCGGGAGCGGTAAAGACACATCTCTTATTGGGAATGACGGGAACGACCTCCTCTATGGTGGATCAGCTAGGGATTTCAGTCTGTACGGTGGCAGCGGAGACGATCAACTCTTCGGCGGCGATGGTGCGGACTACGGCCTCTACGGCGGTGACGGTGACGACAGTATCTTAGGCGGTGAAGGCGAGGAGTACTATCTCTTCGGTGGCAACGGCAAAGATCTGATCGAGGGCGGTGCCGGCCGGGACGAATACCTCTATGGTGGCGATGGCGATGACAGCCTTGTTGGAGGCGAGGGTGAGGACTCCAAACTCGTCGGTGACAGCGGCGACGACGTCATCTACGCCGGCCTTGGTGACGACCGGCGCATCTATGGCGGTGACGGTGCTGATAGTCTTGTCGGAGGCATGGGCGATGACGCGAGCCTGCGCGGCGGTTCTGGCGACGACCTGCTCTTCGGCGGTGAAGGCAATGACAGCAGTCTGCTTGGCGATTCCGGCGACGATAGGCTCTATGGCGGTGCAAACACTGAATACGATCTTTTCGGTGGCAGCGGCAGTGATCTGGTTTTCGGCGGTGATGGTGTGGACTTCGATTTGTACGGCGGTGACGATGCCGACAGCATCTTCGGCGGTGAAGGCAAGGACGGTTATCTCTTCGGTGGCAGCGGCAATGATCTGATCGAGGGTGGGGCTGACTGGGACGTGTACTTCTTTGGTGGCGATGGCGCCGACAGTCTTGTCGGAGGTGAAGGCAAAGAGTTCTATCTCGTCGGTGATGGCGGTGACGATTACATTCATGCCGGCCTTGGTGACGATTGGCGCATCTATGGCGACGACGGTGCCGATAGTCTCATTGGAGGTGACGGTGACGACACGAGTCTGCTCGGCGGTTCTGGCGAGGATCTGCTTTTTGGCGGAGAAGGCAATGACAGCAACCTGCTTGGCGATTCCGGCGACGATAGGCTCTATGGCGGTAGTGGGGACGACAACAACGTTAATGGAGGAGGTGGAGACGACAGGATCTATGGCGGCCATGGTGCTGATCGGGTCTTTGGTGGTGACGGCAAAGACGCCCTCGTGGTTTTGAGCCAGGGCGAACTCACCGCCGGGGAGACCTTTGACGGTGGGGCCGGGACCGATACCCTGATCCTTGGCAAAGCGGCCAGCCTGCCTGGCGGTGTCTTGCTCTCCGGCATCGAGCTGCTGAACCGCTACGGGACCTCAGGCAATGACGCGCTGACGGGTGACGAGCGCATCAATGTGCTGAAAGGCCTGAGTGGTGCCGACCGGCTCTATGGTCTTTCAGCGAATGATACGCTTTATGGCGGAAGTGGCGACGACGCCCTCGTGGTTTTGAGCCAAGGCGAACTGACCGCCGGCGAGACCTTCGACGGTGGGGCCGGGACCGATACCCTGGTTCTCGGGCAAGCGGCCAGCCTGCCTGACGGTGTCTTGGTCTCCGGCATCGAGGTGTTGAACCGCTACGGGACCTCAGGCAACAACGCGCTGATCGGAGATGAGCGTGTCAACGTGCTGAAAGGCCTGAGTGGTGCCGACCGGCTCTATGGGCTCTCTGCCGACGACACGCTTTACGGCGGAAGTGGAGGCGACACTTCACTCTTGGGCGGGGATGGCGCCGACGTTATTTACGGCGATGCAGGCTTCGATTCCCGTGTGTTCGGAGGCAGCGGCAATGACGGTCTCTTCGGTGGGGGCGGCGATGACAGTGGCTTCTACGGAGGCAGTGGTGCCGACAGGCTTTATGGCGGTAGTGGGGACGACATCAACTTCAATGGGGGTCTTGGCGACGATTGGGTTTATGGCGGCCATGGTGCCGATCAAGTCTCTGGTGGCAGTGACAATGACGTCCTGGTGGTTCTGAGCCAAGGTGAGCTCGCCGCGGGCGAGACCTTTGACGGTGGAACCGGGACCGATACCCTGATCCTGAAAGAAGGCGCCACCTTACCAGGCGGCGTCCTGCTTACCGGCATCGAGTTGTTGATCCGCGAAGGGAGCTCTGGCGACGACGCGCTCACCGCAGACGCGGCCATCAACGTGCTGAAGGGCCTCAGTGGCGCCGACCGGCTTTATGGGCTCTCTGCCGACGACAGCCTTTTCGGCGGCAGTGGAAATGACACCTCACTCTTTGGCGGGAGTGGCGACGACCGCATCTACGGCGGTGATGGGTTTGACTATTCCTTTTACGGCGGCGTCGGCAACGATAGTATCTTCGGCGAGAGTGAGGGTGATATCGCCTTCTTCGGAGGTGTCGGCAACGACCGCATCTACGGCGGTGATGGAAGCGACGCTTACCTCTACGGTAGTGTCGGCGACGACAAGATCTTCGGCGACAGTGGTCGTGACTCCAACCTCATCGGAGAATTTGGCAACGACAGCCTTTTTGGTGGTAGCGGCGAGGACTACTACTTATTCGGAGGAGCAGGCGACGACGCTGTCTTCGGCGCCAGTGGGGTCGACTCCTTGTTGTACGGCGGCACTGGCAACGACAGCATTTTCGGCGGCAGTGGGGACGACGGCACCTTCAGTGGAGGCAGCGGTGACGACAGACTCTATGGCGGCCATGGCGCTGATCAAGTCTTCGGTGGCGACGGCAATGACGCCCTGGTGGTTCTGAGCCAGGGCGAACTCACTTCCGGAGAAACCTTCGACGGTGGAACCGGGACCGATACCCTGATCCTTGGCCAAGCAGCCACACTGCCTGGCAGTGTTTTGCTCTCCAGCATTGAGGTGGTGAACCGCTATGGGAGCACGGGCAATGACGCGCTCGCGGGAGAGGAACGCATCAACGTGCTGCGAGGCTTGAGTGGTGCTGACCGGCTCTACGGGAACGACGCTGACGACACACTCTACGGCGGCAGCTATTCCGACTTTAGCTTCGACGGTGGGAACGGCGACGACACCCTTTTCGGCGATCAAGGAGACGACGCTGCTCTGAGGGGAGGCTTAGGCGCTGACGGACTCTATGGCGGTCAGGGTAAAGATCTCTACTTCTACGGAGGTGCCGGCGACGACAGCCTCTACGGCGGCAGGGGCTTTGATATCAGCATCCTGGGCGACAGTGGCGCCGACAGTCTGTTCGGCGGTAGTGGTAACGACACGGCCATAGACGGAGGCAGCGGTGCCGACAGGCTCTATGGCGGCCATGGCGCCGATGAAGTCTTCGGTGGCGACGGCAATGACGCCCTTGTGGTTCTCTCTCAGGGCGAGCTTACCGCTGGCGAGACGATAGATGGGGGGACCGGAACCGATACCCTGGTTCTCGGCCAAGCGGCCAACCTGCCTGGCAGTGTCTCGCTCTCCGGCATCGAACTGCTGAACCGCTATGGGACCACGGGCAATGACGCGCTCACGGGAGATGAGCGCATCAATGTGCTGCGAGGGCTGAGTGGTGTCGACAGGCTCTATGGGCTCTCTGCCGACGATACGCTTTTCGGCGGTAGTGGAGGCGACACCTCGCTTCTAGGCGATGATGGCGCTGACGGCATTTATGGCGGGAACGGCAATGATTCTAGTTTCATGGGGGGTATCGGCAGCGATAGCATCTTCGGCGGCAATGGATCTGACATCCGCCTTAACGGCAACGACGGGGACGACAGCCTCTTCGGTGGCAGTGGCGTTGATGTCATAGTCTTAGGTGCCAGCGGTGCTGACGGTTTGTTCGGCGGTAGTGGCGGTGACACTGCACTCGGGGGCGGAGACGGCGACGACAGCATCTACGGCGGTGATGCACGTGACTTTTCCCTCTACGGCAACGCCGGCGACGACAGCATCTTCGGCGGTAATGGCTCGGACGTCCGCTTGTTAGGAGGAGAAGGCGATGACACTGTCTCCGGCGGCAGTGGGGACGACATCGGCCTATACGGCGATACTGGCAACGACAGCCTTTTCGGCGGAAGTGGCGGCGACCGCTTTGTCTATGGACGCGACGGCAACGATTTTGTCTTCGGCGATAGCGGTGACGATTACTTTCTTAACGGAGGAAGCGGCAACGACAACCTCTTCGGTGGCAGTGGCAATGACGTCAGTGTCTTGGGCGCAAGTGGCGCCGACAATCTGTTCGGCGGCAATGGGAACGATAGCGCTTTAGACGGAGGCAGCGGTGCCGACAGTCTCTTTGGCGGCATTGGTGCCGATCAGGTTTTCGGTGGCGACGGCAATGACGTCCTAGTGGTTGGCAGTCAGGGTGAACTCGCCGTTGGCGAGACCTTGGACGGTGGGACCGGGACCGATACCCTGATCCTCGGCCAAGCGGCCAGCCTGCCTGGCGGTATCTTGCTCTCCGGCATCGAGCGGCTGAACCGCTATGGGACCTCAGGCAACGATGCGCTGACAGGAGGTGAGCGCATCAATGTGTTGCGAGGCGGTATTGGCGCCGACCAGCTCTATGGACTCTCTGCCGACGATACGCTCTACGGGGGTATCGGCGCCGATAGCCTCTATGGCGGAAGTGGCGGCGACCTCCTCGTGGTCCTTTCTCAAGGCGAGCTCACCATCGGCGAGACCTTGGATGGTGGGGTCGGAACCGACACCTTGATCCTCGGCCAAGCAGCGACCTTACCTGGCGGTGTCTTGGTATCTGGCATCGAGCTGCTGAACCGCTATGGGAGCTCAGGCAACGACGCGCTGACGGGTGATGAGCGCGTCAACTTGCTGAAAGGCCTGAGTGGTGCCGACCGGCTTTATGGGCTTTCAGCGATGGACACGCTCTACGGCGGTATCGGCGCCGACAGCCTCTTCGGCGGAAGTGGTGACGATGCCTTCGTTGTCCTCTCACAGGTCGAGCTCACCGTCGGCGATACCTTTGACGGTGGAGCCGGGACCGATACCCTGATCCTGAGGGATGACGCCACCCTGCCTGGCGGTGTCTTGCTTTCCAGCATCGAGTTGCTGATCCGCGAAGGGAGCTCGGGCGACGACACGCTGACCAGTGAGGCGGACATCACGGTGCTGAAGGGTCTCAGTGGCTCCGACCGACTCTATGGGCTCGCCGCCGACGATACGCTTTACGGCGGTAGTGGATACGACGCCTCACTCTTGGGCAGGGATGGCGACGACAGTATCTACGGCGATGCGGGCTACGATGGCTATTTGTTCGGAGGCAATGGCGATGACCGTCTTTTCGGTGGAGGTGGGCCAGACTTCGCGTTGTTTGGAGATGTCGGAAACGACAGTATCCACGGTGGTGATGGGAACGACTATTACTTCTACGGCGGAGAAGGCGATGACAGTATCTTCGGCGGCAGTGGTGTTGACCTCGGCGTCTTGGGCGAGAGTGGCGCCGACAGCCTGTACGGCGGTAGTGGTAACGACATTGCGCTCGATGGAGGTAGCGGTGCCGACAGGCTCTTTGGCGGCAATGGAGGTGACGAACTGATCGGTGGTCAAGGGGAGGATGAACTTCGCGGCCAATCGGGCGGGGATAGCTTGGCGGGCCAGAGCGGCAAGGACACCCTATTCGGAGCATCAGGCAACGACGAACTGAACGGCGGAAGTGCAAACGATCGGATGATCGGTGGTTCCGGGACTGACATCCTCTTCGGCGGCCAGGGACGCGATCGTCTGAACGGGGCTTCAGGGGTCGATACGGCCTATGGCGGTAACAACAACGATACCTTCATTATCGATACCGAGGCAGACCGAATCTACGACGGTGTCGGACAGGGTGCCGATGTGCTGCGCTCCAATCCGAACGACTATACGCTCGGCACTTCGTCCGAGGTCGTGATCGAGCGTGTTAACATCAATAAGGTCGCCAATGCGGCCTCACTGACCGGGAACGCCAACGACGACATCATCCTCGGCAACTCCTTCGACAACAGCATCTCCGGGATGAGCGGCGATGACCGCCTGAACGGCCGCGCCGGTACCGACATCGCGGTCGGTGGCTCGGGCAAGGATACCTTCGTGGTCGACACGGCTACGGACATAGTGCAGGAGCTTGCCGGCGAAGGCACCGATCTGGTGCGCGCGGAGGCCAGCTTCACCTTGCCGGACGGCACCGCGACCGCCTTCATCGAGAACCTCCGCCTGCAGGGTGGTTTCGGCAACATCGATGGCGTCGGCAACGCGCTGAACAACACGTTGCAGGGCAACAGCGGCGACAATGTACTGGACGGCCTGGAGGGTGCAGATCGGATCGAGGGTCGCGGCGGCAACGACACCATCGTGATGGGTTCCGGCGATACGGTTTTCGGTGGCTCGGGCATGGACTCCTTCCGTTTTACAGGTGACTCCCTTGGCATCAGTGGCTCCAGCGGTCCGATCATCCGCGACTTCGATGGCGAGTTGGTGAATGCCGCCAATGGCGAGGACAAGCTGGTCTTTGCTACTGGATTGGAGACCGGCAGCTTCACCTATGTCGAGGCGGCCGTCTTCAGCGGCGGTGGCAACACGGAGGTCCGCTTCGATGAGGGCTTGGCCCAACTTGAGATCGACCAGGACGGCGACGGCACCTTGGACATCGTCGTCGCCATCGACGGCATGACGGCTGCCAGTCAGCTCACAGCAACCGACTTCCTCTTCCTGTGATGTCGTCTACCACAGTTCCTTCGCCGTGTGGTGAGAAGTAGCCAACTGGAAGCGGTTAGCAGTGTTGCGAAGAGCCAATGGGGGGGCGGTCGGATCCTTGAACCTCCCTGCACCTAGACGGGCGTCTAACGTCCCGCGCGATGCCGCAGGTTTCAAGGCCGGTGAGCGCAATGAAAGGGCTGGCGAAACCCGCGATCGTGCCAAGCAGGAAGTGGCGGCAGTTGTGTGTCGCCGTGACGGCCTGAACGGCGTCCAGCGAGCCCTCCATACTGCCGCCTTTCGCGACCTCGGCTGGCATAGAGACCTCCGTGGAAAGCTCAACGCTGAGCTCCTGATTGTCTCCTAGAACCTCTCCGGCTGGCGTGACAAAGACAGGCTGGTCCGCTTGAAGCAGGTGATGCCAGCCTGGGCGTGATACGACCAGGATCTCGCGGGCCGGGTTGGCGGCCTTCAAGATCTGCAGCACAAGCACCTCTCCGTCGGCTTCCGTGCGAAGCCCGTTGGCCCAAAGGTGGGCCATAACCTCGGGCGTGCCGCGCTTGGCAAAGGCGGTACGCGGAGTGTCGAAGGAGCGCCGGAAGCCATCCAGGCCTTGGACGCAAACGCGTAATCCGTAACTCTGTGCACGATCTGTGTGGCGCAGTCGCGCCTCAACGCCGAAGGGCGTAGAGACCGACAGCGCTGCTTGCTGCCGTTCCCCGGTCGAGCGGTCGTGCACCCAGGAGCGCTTTGTCAGCTTGACCTCATCTGCCTCGTTGCAGCGATAGCTAAGGTCGACGGTTTCTAAGGCAGATAGGGGATAGTCTGTCGCGACCTTGGCGCGGAGCGCGCCGCGCCGCTTAAGCTCCGCGCCCAACCGTACCTATACGAGCCGCAGAGCTAGGAGCATCGCGGTCGGCCGCGATGACCAGGCGCCTCGTTGCAGACCATGGCCGAAATCCTTCGATTTCGATAGCCGAGCCCACTGCCAGATCGCCGCTCTCGAGGTCGCCTTTCATCGAGTAGGCGATAGCCGCTGCAGTCTCGATGCCTTCGGCCAGAACGAACCAGGAGGCCTTTTCAGGATCGCCCCAGAGAACACAGCAACCAGTGGCCGACTGACCTGAAGAAGGTGACGCCCAGCATGCCGGAGAAGACGGCGATGCCAATCGATTGGCGCATCTCGGCCCCAGCGCCAGACGAAAAGGCCAAGGGCACCACACCCATGATGAAGGCGAAGGAGGTCATGAGGATAGGGCGCAGGCGCAAGCGGCTCGCCTCGATCGCGGCCTCGACCAGGCCGCGGCCTTCGCGCTCCAGCTCGCGCGCGAACTCGACGATCAGGATTGCGTTCTTGGACGCCAAGCCCGCTAAGACGAAGAGGCTGATCTGAGTGAAGATGTTGTTGTCGCCACCCGAGAGATAGACCCCGACCAAGGCTGAGAGGATGCTCATCGGCACGATCATGATGACGGCCAAGGGCATGGTGAGGCTCTCGTACTGCGCTGCCAGGACCAGGAAGACCAGCAGGAGGCACAGCGGGAAAATGAAGATGGCGCTGTTGCCCGCCAGGATCTGCTGGTAGGTAAGTTCGGTCCACTCGAAGGCCATGCCCGGCGGCAAGGTCTCCTCCAGGATCTTGGTGATCGCCGCCTGTGCCTCGCCGCTGGAGAAACCGGGCGCGGCATTGCCGTTCAGATCGCCGGAGCGGAAGGCGTTGTAGCGCATCGCCGTGTCGGGCCCGAAGGTCTCGGACACGGCGACCACGGAGCCCAGCGGCACCATCTGGCCGTCGCTGTTTCGGGTCTGCAGCTTGGCGATGTCCTCCGGTTTTGAGCGGAAGGGCTTGTCGGCCTGGGCAATGACTTGATAGGTGCGGCCGAACTGATTGAAGTCGTTGACGTAGAGCGAGCCCAGGTAGATCTGCATGGTCCGGAAGATCTCGTCGACCGGTATGCCCAGACGCTCGGCCTTGGTGCGGTCCACATCGGCGAAGAGCTGCGGCATGTTCACGTTGTAGCTGGAAAAGACGCTTGTCAGCTCTGGCGTCGCCCAAGCCTTGCCCTGCACCTGCTTCATGACGTTGTCGAGCGCCTGATAACCCAGGTCGGCACGGTCCTGGATCTGCAGCTTGAAGCCGCCGATGGTGCCAAGGCCCTGCACCGGCGGGGCCGGGAAGATGGCGACGAAGGCGTCGGGGATGCCGAAATACTTCTGCTGCAGGCTCTGGGCGATCGCCAAGCCACCCAACGCCGGGTCCTTGCGCTTACACCCTCATGTTGGCAACCGGCGTTGGTCTGCCGGCCAGCGTCACACTCACCAGCATCGAGTTCGTGGTCTAGGGATAGGCGATGCCCGCTACCGAGAACACGAGCCGCCGGGTTATCGCAAGTTGACCCATAGGCAGGTAGGGCGCTACTCTTGATTGCTGGCTATCAAGGGAGCGAAGCGATGGCTGTTGTCTTTGGAACCGCGGGCGAAAATGACACGCTTACGGGCACCGACCTGGCGGACACGATCTTCGGGCTGAGCGGGGACGATCGCGCCTATGGGTTGGACGCGGACGACAGCCTCTATGGTGGAAGCGGGGAAGACAGGGGCTTCTACGGAGCTGATGGCGACGACCGTCTGTTTGGCGACAACGGGCGCGACTTCCGATTCTTTGGTGGGATTGGCAACGACCATCTCTTTGGCGGTATAGGGCCTGATCGTTCGTTTTTTGGCGGAAGCGGCGATGATCATCTCGACGGTGGCAGTGGCGGTGGCAACGGTGCGCAAGACTCATTCTTTGGCGGAAGTGGCGCCGACATCCTCTATGCAGGTGAAGGGGATGATTCCATTTTTTACGGGGGCAACGGCGACGACAGCCTTTATGGTGGCGACGGGCGTGACCTCACATTTTGGGGGAGCGACGGTAACGACAGCCTCTTCGGCGGCAGCGGCACTGACAGCAGATTCTGGGCCGGCAGTGGCGCTGACAGCCTTTTCGGCGGTAGCGGGAATGACTTTTGGCTCGACGGAGGCAGTGGCGCTGACAGGCTATATGGTGGCGATGGGAATGATAAGACATTGAGGGGGAACGGCGGCGACGACAGCCTCTTTGGTGGCGCTGGACTTGACAGAGCATTAATCGGACAGGGTGGTGACGATAGCCTCTTTGGCGGCAGTGTGGGTGACGTCAAATTCCGGGGAGGCGACGGCAACGACTTCATTTCGGGGGACAGTGGCGCTGATAACAGCCTTTTCGGCGAAGAGGGTGATGACGGATTGACCGGCCGCGCCGGAGACGATTTCTCGTTCTATGGGGGCTCTGGTGATGACCGATTGGTCGGAGGCCTCGGGACTGATTCTTACTTCTTCGGGGGAACTGGTAACGACTACATCCGAGCAGGAGGTGAAAATGACGCCTTCTTGTTCGGCGGGAGTGGAATTGACACCGTTCTTGGAGAGAATGGTAACGATACGCTGAATGCCGCCAGCCAGGGCGAATTGCAAGCCGGAGATATCTTCGATGGTGGAGCAGGTGTCGATACTCTAATGCTGGCCAAGGGCGTGAGCCTCCCGACCGGGGTCACACTCACCAGCATTGAGCGCGTGATCTACGGTGCGTCCGCCGAAGTCTTTGGCACGACTGGAGATGACACGCTTACTGGCACAGACCAGGCCGACACGATCATTGGGCTGAGTGGCGATGACCGGGCCTATGGGCTGGAGGCGGACGACCTACTGTTTGGGAGCAGTGGCGACGACCGCGTCGCCGGGGGCGCTGGTGACGACCGGCTCTTCGGCGGGGACGGGAGTGATAGCTTCTTTTTTGGAGGCAGCGGTAACGACAGTCTCTTCGGCGGGGACGGGAGTGACAGCTTCTTTTATGGAGGCAGCGGTAACGACGTCCTCGTCGGTCGCTTCGGTGGCCATGGAGATGATAGCCGCATGTTTGGGGATGACGGCAACGACCTGCTCTACGGCGGCGAAGGAAACGATACAGATCTCTCTGGAGGGAGCGGCAAAGACAGGCTATTCGGCGCCACTGGGAATGATAGCGGTCTCTCCGGCGGGAAAGGGGACGATACTGTCTCTGGCGACACTGGGAATGATAGCGGTCTCTTCGGCGGGAACGGTGATGACATCGTTCTCGGCCGCAGTGGAGATGATACCCGACTCGTCGGAGGCAGCGGTTCGGACATCCTCTCAGGAGGTGACGGGGATGATACCTATTCCTACGGAGAGAGCGGAGTCGACAGCCTCTTCGGCGGGGATGGGGACGATAGAGATTTCTACGGAGGAGATGGCGACGACAGCCTCTTCGGTGGTAGCGGAGCGGACTTGGGACTATTCGGAGGTGACGGAAGAGACAGTATTGCCGGCGACGAAGGGGCAGACATCAACCTCTTTGGTGGGGCTAACAGCGATAAGATCGTCGGCGGGGCAGATGACGATTCATTCCTCTCTGGCGGCTGGGGCCACGATGTCGTGAATGGTGGCGCCGGTCGGGATCGCAACCTCTTTGGGGACTCGGGCAACGACATCTTGAGGGGTGAAGGCGACAAAGACGCCTTCTTGTACGGGGGATTTGGTATCGACAGTGTCTTTGGCGGAAATGCCGCAGACACATTGAACGCAGCCAGCCAGGGCGAACTTCAGGATGGCGACTTCTTCGACGGTGGAGCGGGAGTCGATACGCTTCACCTGGCTGCTGGCGTGAGCTTGCCGGCCGGGGTGACGCTGACCAACATTGAGCACGTGATCTACGGATAGCGGCAGCTGTTGGCCAGCGTGCTTGGCGCCGCGATCCTCTTCACGAGCACATAGAATTACGGCTCTGTCGGGAACGGCGCGCTGATAGAGTGCTTTGCCCCCTGAATACTGGATCGTATGGGGTTAGAGATTTCCGCAAGACTCCCTCACGGCAATCGACAGGTGCGGCGGGCAAATGACAGCGCCCCTCTCCGCGGCAGCCTTGCGGTTCGCCTGACCTCAAACCTCCGAGACAGCGACCTCCTCACTCTCGTCCTTCTTCTCCTTCTTTCTCCCTTCCAGCTTGCGCACCAGGACGTAGAAGACCGGGGTCAAGATGATGCCGAAGAAGGTGACGCCCAGCATGCCGGAGAAGACGGCGATGCCAATCGATTGGCGCATCTCGGCCCCGGCGCCAGACGAAAAGGCCAAGGGCACCACACCCATGATGAAGGCAAAGGAGGTCATGAGGATAGGGCGCAGGCGCAAGCGGCTCGCCTCGATCGCGGCCTCGACCAGGCCGCGGCCTTCGCGCTCCAGCTCGCGCGCGAACTCGACGATGAGGATCGCGTTTTTCGACGCCAAGCCCGCTAAGACGAAGAGGCTGATCTGAGTGAAGATGTTGTTGTCGCCACCCGAGAGATAGACCCCGACCAAGGCCGAGAGGATGCTCATCGGCACGATCATGATGACGGCCAAGGGCATGGTGAGGCTCTCGTACTGCGCTGCCAGGACCAGGAAGACCAGCAGGAGGCACAGCGGGAAAATGAAGATGGCGCTGTTGCCCGCCAGGATCTGCTGGTAGGTGAGTTCGGTCCACTCGAAGGCCATGCCCGGCGGCAAGGTCTCCTCCAGGATCTTGGTGATCGCCGCCTGTGCCTCGCCGCTGGAGAAACCGGGCGCGGCATTGCCGTTCAGATCGCCGGAGCGGAAGGCGTTGTAGCGCATCGCCGTGTCGGGCCCGAAGGTCTCGGACACGGCGACCACGGAGCCCAGCGGCACCATCTGGCCGTCGCTGTTTCGGGTCTGCAGCTTGGCGATGTCCTCCGGTTTTGAGCGGAAGGGCTTGTCGGCCTGGGCAATGACTTGATAGGTGCGGCCGAACTGATTGAAGTCGTTGACGTAGAGCGAGCCCAGGTAGATCTGCATGGTCCGGAAGATCTCGTCGACCGGTATGCCCAGACGCTCGGCCTTGGTGCGGTCCACATCGGCGAAGAGCTGCGGCATGTTCACGTTGTAGCTGGAAAAGACGCTTGTCAGCTCTGGCGTCGCCCAAGCCTTGCCCTGCACCTGCTTCATGACGTTGTCGAGCGCCTGATAACCCAGGTCGGCACGGTCCTGGATCTGCAGCTTGAAGCCGCCGATGGTGCCAAGGCCCTGCACCGGCGGGGCCGGGAAGATGGCGACGAAGGCGTCGGGGATGCCGAAATACTTCTGCTGCAGGCTCTGCGCGATCGCCAAGCCACCCAGCGCCGGGTCCTTGCGCTCATCAAAGTCGTCCAGGGTCACGAAGACGATGCCGGCGCTGGAGCTGTTGACGAAGCCGTTGATCGAAAGACCTGGGAAGGCGACGGCGCTCTCCACGCCCGGCTCTTCCAGCGCGATCTCCGACATCTGGCGCATCACCTCTTCGGTGCGCTCCAGGGTGGCGCCCTGCGGCAGCTGCGCGAAACTGACGAGGTACTGCTTATCCTGAATCGGGATGAAGCCCTGCGGTACCATCTGGAAGCCCTGATAGGTGGCGCCCAGAAGGACCACGTAGAGGGTCATCATGATGCCCTTACGGCCCAGGACGCCGCGAAGGCTGCGGGCATAGAGTGCGGTGGCGCCGCCGAAAACGCGGTTGAAACCGCGGAAGAACCAGCCGAAGAGGAAGTCCATCACGCGGCTGAGCGGATCCTTCGGCGCAGAGTGCGACTTTAGAAGCAAGGCCGAGAGCGCCGGGCTCAAGGTCAGCGAGTTGATCGTCGAGATGATGGTCGCAATCGCGATGGTCAGCGCGAACTGCTTGTAGAACTGCCCCGTCAGGCCGCTCATGAAGGCGATCGGCACGAAGACGCCGATGATCACCAGAGAGGTTGCGATGATTGGTCCCGTCACCTCCTTCATCGCGGCGATGGTGGCTTCGCGCGGTTTCAGACCGTTGGCGATGTTCCGCTCGACGTTCTCCACCACGACGATGGCGTCGTCGACCACGATTCCGATGGCCAGGATCAGGCCGAAGAGCGAGAGCACGTTGATCGAAAAGCCGAAGGCCAGCATCAGCGAGAAGGTGCCGACGATGGAGACCGGCACGGCCAGCAGAGGAATGATCGAGGCTCGCCAGGTCTGCAGGAAAATCACCACGACCAGCACCACCAGGGCCAAGGCCTCCAGTAGGGTCATCACCACGGAATCGATTGAGCGCTGAACGAAGACGGTGGGGTCATAGACGATTGAATAGTCAACGCCTTCTGGGAAGAGTTCGGCCAGCTCGGCCATGGTCTGGCGCACGCCGCTCGAAATCTCGAGCGCGTTGGCGCCGGGCGACGCGAAGATCGGGATCGCCACAGCCGGCTTGTTGTCGAGGAGAGAGCGCAAGGAATACTGTTGGGCGCCCATCTCCAGGCGGGCCAGGTCGCCGAGGCGCACGATGGTGCCGTCGGCGTCGCGCTTGACGATGATGTTCTCGAACTCCTCGACGTTGTCGAGGCGGCCCTTGACGTTGATCGGTAACTGCACCTGTACGCCGTCGTCATAGGGCGCGCCGCCGATCTGGCCGGCCGCCACCTGGATGTTCTGGCGCTGCACGGCATCCAGCACCTCGCTTGCCGTTAGGTCGCGCTCGGCCACCTTGTCGGGGTTGAGCCAGATGCGCATGGCATAGTCGCCGGAGCCGAAGACCCGCACGTCGCCGACACCGCGAACCCGCGCCAAGGCATCGCGTACGTTCAAGGTTGCATAGTTGCGCAGATAGAGCATGTCGTAGCGTTCGTTCGGCGACTTAAGATGAACCACCATGGTGAGATCGGGGGAGCTCTTCAGGACCGTGACACCCAACTGGCGTACGACATCGGGCAGCCGCGGCAAGGCCTGCGAGACCCGGTTCTCAACCTTCTGCTGGGCCAGATCGGGATCGGTGCCGATCTCGAAAGTGACGGTGAGCGAGAGGTTGCCGTCGGTGGTGGCCAGCGAGTTCATGTAGAGCATGCCCTCGATGCCGTTGATCTGCTCCTCAAGTGGCGTTGCCACCGTCTCGGCGATCACCGCCGGGTTGGCACCGGGGAACTGGGCGCTCACCACCACGCTTGGCGGCTGCACCTGCGGATACTCCGAGATCGGCAGGCGCAGCATGGCAATAAGGCCAGCCAAGAAGATCAGAATAGAGAGCACGCCGGCGAAGATCGGCCGGTCGATGAAGAACCGCGGGAAGTTCATGGATCAGGCCTCGGGTGGGATCTCCGCCGGCGCGTCTAAGCCGTGCGGCTAGACCAAGACTTAGATCGCATGTCGACCGACCTACGATCTGAATCTTGATGTCGTTTCATAGCTTTAGAGTGCGAACTAGACGACAGATCGATCCGATCTGTCGTCATCGCGCTCTAGTTGGCAGCCGTCGTCTTGGCGGCTTGATTGTCTGACAGCACGACCGGTGCCTCGACGTCGACCGGCTGCGGAGCAACCGGAAGGCCGGGGCGCACCTTCATCAGACCGCCCAGGATGATCTGCTCGCCGAGCTCCAGCCCGCTGGCGATCACGCGCTTGCCCTGGACCGCGGCACCCAGCGTCACCTCGCGATAAGCCACTTGGCCGTTCTCATCCACCAGGTAGACGAACTTGCGGTCCTGGTCCGTGCCGATCTCCTTGGTGTCCAACAAGATCACGTCCCGCTCCTCGGGCGCGCCGAGGCGGAGGGCGGCGAACATGCCGGGCAAGAGGCTGCCGTCGTCGTTGGCAAATATGGCACGCGCGCGGATGGTGCCGGTGGCGGGGTCGATCTGGTTGTCGAAGCTATGGATATGACCATGGTACACCCGCTCCTCACCGGCATCGATGATCAGTTCCACCGGCAACACACTCGAGTCCTGACTGGCGGAGACGACGCTGTGGCGGTGGCGCAGATAGGTGCGCTCGTCCACGTCGAAGTCGGCGTAGATGCCCTCGTTGGCGACGATGCTAGTCAGGATCGGCGCGTTCGGCCCGGCCTCCACCAGGTTGCCGACGGTGATCTCGGCACGGCTCAGCCGGCCGCTGATCGGCGCCTTCACGTAGGCATAGTCGAGATCGATCTCGGCCATCTCCAGCTGCGCTGCGGCACTGTTCACCCGGCTAATCGCTACGGTGTGTTCGTTGACCCGCTCGTCTAGCAGGCTGCGCGAGATATGCCCCTTGCCGACCAGCTGCTTGGCGCGGTTCAGCTGCTTGATCGCATAGTCCACGTTGTGGCGTGCTGCCTCTAGTTCCGCTCTGGCTTCCGCCACGGCCGCCTCATAGGGCCTAGGGTCGATGACCACCAGAATATCGCCCTTGGAGACCATCTGGCCGTCTTCGAAACGGATGTCCTGAATGGTTCCACTGACCTGCGGGCGCAGCTCCACGAATTCGATGGCGGCCAAGCGACCGGAGTGCTCGCTCCAGAGGCGGATCGGCACGGTCTTGACCGACATGACCGGAACGGGAATGGCCTGGGGGGCCTGCGCTGGCGCAGCCTGCACCGCGTTACCACCCTCCAGAACGTTGGTCTTCACCAGATAGCCACCGACCAGAAGAGTACCGACGAATGCGGTACCATAGGCCAAGGTCTTCAGTGCGGAACGAACGCTCATCTCGCTCTACCTCTCAGGAGTAGACAGCTAAAACCGACCAGTTGGTATGTCGTCAGGCAAGGTAGAAACCGATCGGTATGTTGTCAATAGCGAGGCGCAAATCTGTACGGAATCTGCATCCTCTTGGCTGCTATGCAACGCTGGAGGATCAGGCGGCGTCCTCGGCCGCCAAGGCACCCAGCTCGGGGCCCTGGACCCAGTGCGCTCTCTTGAGGCCGATCAGCCGATAGATGCCCACGCGCAGGTCGGCGCGGACGGCATCGAGGCTGTTGACCACACGGCCATACATCAAGAGTCCCTGCACGAAGTGATGGATCAGGCGCGCCACCTGGCGGACTTCGGGATCACCCTCTAACGCGTCCTCGGCCTTCAGATTGCGGATGAGCGCAATGGAGTACTGCTGCACGTGATCGTCCATCTCACACGCTGCCATGCGAATCTTGACTTCACCGGCGCCAGCTTGGCCACCGGAGGTGAAGAAGGGGCATCCCATGACCTCCAGGTCCAGGCCGACGCACTCTTCTTCCTGATTGCGGATGATCAGCTGGATCAGCTCTTCCAGCTGCTTGAAGGGCGTGTTGGATGGTGAGAAGATCTCGTCCAAATCGCGCTTCATCATCACCCAATGATGACGCGACGCAGCGACATAGAGATCGGCCTTGGTCTCGAAGTGGTGATAGAAGGCGCCTTTGGTGACGCCGGCCTGCTTGCAAACCTCATTCACGCCCACAGAGCTGTAGTTGCTCTGCCAGATAAGACGCATTGCCGTTTCCAAGAGCCTGTCGCGAGTCTCCGCCGCGTTTCTCATGGTCATTAGTCCGTACGATTCCGATCCCCAAACGCGCCACGCCTGCCGACGACAGGCTGGCGCGACACACTATCTGGCTACAATCTAAACATACCGCTTGGTATTTTCAACTGCTTTCGATGCAATAGAAGGCGATTCCGGCGCATTCCCGCCGCAAGATGACAAGCATTGTGCGAAGATCGAAGTCCACACCGCTTGCGCACGCCATAGACCTCGAAGTTCCCCTTGAAGACACGGACGATCTCGACCTCGAGCACTGCATCACGCTGTGCACGGGCAGACCGCCTCGTTGGATCGCGCTCCTTGGCTTGATGCAGGTGGTAGGTCGATGGGGTGATCGGCAATAGCTTGCGGATCGGCTCGACCCCATAGTCCTGGCGATGCGTGTCGGTGAAGGCGATCATGGCTTGAACCGGCGGTCGAGCTCCGCCTGGGCAAAATAGGCCGAGGTCTTTCGCAATATCTCGGCCGTGCAGCCGATCTTGGCGGCAATCGAAGAGATCGCTGCCCACTGCGCATAGTCCTCCCTATGCTCGATTACGATCCGGACCGCGCGAGCGCGAACCTCCGGCAAACACCGAGCGTTTCAACAGGTGATCGCTCTGTGAATTGGTGAGACCTGCCCTTGGTATTATGAATCGGTTTGGGTATCGATAGGATCTGCAATCGCTTGATCGAAGGAAAGGCGCGTGCCGTCGAACTGATCAAGAGACGCCTTTTTCTGGGGGGCGGCCCCCATCAGGAACCAAAACCCTCTGCTCTGGAGACGAATGTCGCCGATAGGCAACGCCGGTGATACCTCGATACGCTGAAGACCATCCTCGGACATAAGCCGATCCTCGAGGATGCCCTCAAGCCTCCCGCTCTATGCCAGGTGTCCGCACCAGTTGGGGCACTTCACCCCAACAACCTCTGAATCATGCAGTTAATGACATCTTTCCACCATTCTTGATGCCGACGTGGATTTCGCAAGCACATCGCGATTCGTCGCTCTTACAGGAGTAAGAAGAATGGACTGGGCAGAGGATAAAGGTGAGTTGGCGCCCACACTCTCAACAGAGAACATTCCGAACTGCATGAAGTCTCTCAATCGATGGTGGCTGAACAAACGGCTTGGTACCGAGGATATGGAGCAGATATTCAGTTATCCCGTCGCTCTGGAACTCGGTCAGGGGCGGTTGAAACTACAGAAACCGCGCGACACCGTCGAGCTACAAGACGCACTCATGGGGCGTCAGTCAGATCTAATGTCCAATCGATCGCACTCGTTCATTCGACCCATCTTGCTGCACGCGGACGGTAAAACGGCAAGCTACTTCCACGTTTGGCTCGTCACCTCCGTCCTGTGGGAGCAGCGAGTCACCAGTGTGCAATCTGTAACGACCTATCTGACACGGGCATCAGGCGACTGGCGCATCGCTGCACTATCGGTCAAGAGCCGAAGGAGAAGACCGGAGCCGATAGTGATTGATCCCATTGCTTTGTCTGGAGGCTAAGCGCCGTAGCAGATCAGCTTCTTGGAGCGAGGATCACCTTGTGCAGGCGAGAAGCAACGTTACCTTTATGCATCCACTGGCGTGGGTGGCCAAGTGAGACCTCTTGAAAGGGAATCCGGTCGGTCCACGTGGTCTTGCGAATGTGAAGGTGCCCGTAGATCACCGCACAGGTTCCGATCGCCGATGCCAGTCTTCGGTTCACACCGTGCCGCACCAGGGCGTGAAACGCGGCACAAAGGGCAACACAGCCAGTTCCTGCCGCAATGGAAAGTGGTTTACGAGCACTGTTGGGATAGTCGGGTCGTAGGCTGAAAGGCGTGCCTCGGTCAAGACGCAGCGCGCAGCGTACCATGCACCCCGACTGTTGTAGGGATCGGAAAACAGCAGATACTCATCGGCACAAACCGAAGCCTTCTCCTCTGCCCAGGCGATGACCTCAGACTGGGCCACGTCGGGCGGACGAAAGCTGTAGTCGTAGAGGAGAAACAAAGGGGCTATCCGGAGCGGACCGGATTGGTGATCGACGATCGCATAAGGGTCCTCCGGAGTAAGCGCGCCCTGCCGCTTGGCGATGGCGACATGGTTTGTGAGATGCTGGCCTTTGCCGCCGAGCAGATCATGGAGCAAGAGGTGGAGGCGCGCACTTGCGCGCCGAATTCTTCAGCCCGGCTGGCAACGGACTCCTCCATGCCGCCGTATCTCTTAAGACGGCTGCAGAAAGTCGCGCGCTGATCCCGTACCTTCGGCATAACTCCGCTGCGCCGATCCCGGCAGCGTGCTCCTTCAGCGCTGTGTTAATCTACTCTTTACTGAAGCTGTTCTTCATCAACTTCGTCTTGTTTTAACATTTTTGGTTGATACTAAGACACTCCGAGGACAATGCCACACAAATGGCGCATTTAGTGATCATCGGTGTGCTTGCCACTACTTGATCATCATGACTGGAGCGTAGCCCATGGCGACCTTTTACGTCGGACAGACGTCTGTCGTGACGGATTTCGATCCGACGAGCGATGTGCTCGATCTCGGCCCGGATTCGATCCACAACCAGATTCCGGTCGATACCGCCGACGGCCTGAAGTTTCTGCACATGTTCGATGCCGGCAAGTCTTTGCTGCTTGAGGGCGTCAGTCTCGGCGGCCTCCATCCGGAGAACTTCGCTCCCATTTCGGACGCCCATC
This sequence comes from Rhodospirillales bacterium, assembly GCA_963669445.1. Lineage (GTDB taxonomy): Bacteria > Pseudomonadota > Alphaproteobacteria > Kiloniellales > JACOMY01 > JACOMY01. Next base: position 5,222,411 of record OY770029.1, on the reverse strand, counting down.
TGCAGCAAGACCTCAGCGCGGCCCTAGCCTGGGAAGACGGCACCGGTCTGGTCCGACCGAACACGGTCTACGTTCGCTCCCATGAAGGGGGACAGGAGGAGATCGTCGATTTCGACCCGGCGACGGACAAGATCAGCTTCTTCTACCTCTCTGTGCGTGGGGACGGCGGCCTCAACTTCGCGGTCGAGGAAACGGCAGAAGGTGTCCGCTTCTACAGCCCGCTCACAGGGCAAAGCATGACACTCCGCGGCGTCTCCTTCTCGGATCTCGACAGCTCGCATTTCGAATGGCGCGCCAATCAGCTGGAGGACGGCATCGCCGGCCGCATGGGACTGTCGGACGAGATCGACGGCTTCCAATACCCTAGCGAGAATGTCTTTAGCGGCAAGAGTGTCGCAATGGCCGGGCTCGTGGATCGCGCACCCTATCACAGCCAGCCGGAATACACCGGCACACCCATCGGGTCCCCGACGGATGGCGATGACGCATTGCGCGGCGACGAGCGCGACAACGTCCTAGAGGGTTTGCGCGGCGACGATTCACTCTATGGAGTGGGCGACGACGATACGCTCTTTGGCGGCAGTGGGCTGGACCTGCTAAACGGCGGCGCCAATGCCGACACTCTGTTCGGTGGCTCGCTGGGAGATGTCCTCTATGGCGAGGGCGGCCGTGACCGAGGCTATGGCCTGGAAGGCAACGACTTCATCTACGGCGGTACGGCGAACGACTGGCTGGAAGGCAATCAGAACAGCGACGAGCTGATCGGCGGCAGCGGCGACGACGTGCTGAACGGAGGCCAGGAGAATGACGTTCTGCATGGGCAAGCCGGTGACGATCTGGCCTATGGCGCCGCCGACTTCGATCGCTTGGTCGGTGACGGCGGCAGCGACACGCTGTTGGACGGCAACGCCAGAGGGTTGAATTTCGGCGGTGGGGGGCGTGACTACCTCTATGGCGGCAACGGTGATGATACGCACTATGGTGGCGATGGTGTCGATTTTCTCTACGGAAATGCGGACGAGGATTCTCTTTCCGGCGACACCGGCAACGACAGAGTGAGAGGCGACGAGGGTGACGACTGGGCCTGGGGCCGGGATGGCCGCGACCATATGAGCGGAGGCATCGGCGACGACCATCTCTTCGGCAACCGTGGTCTGGACGTGCTGCTGGGCAACGGGGGCGACGATACTCTCACCGGCGGTCGGGGCCAGGACTCGGTCTTCGGCGGGTCCGGCGACGACGTTTTGCGGGTGCAGGATCAGAGCGACCTGGTCTTCGGCGAAACCTACGATGGTGGGTCCGGGGTCGATACCATGATCCTGGGTGAGGGCGCCACCATACCGGCTGGCGTGCTGGTCACGAACGTGGAGTTCTTCATCTGAATGGACAGCCTCCCGCTGCTTGCGGCGGCGGGAGGCTACAGCGCCATGCGCACCATGATCCCCGTGCTCACCGTAGCCTTCGACATGTCAAGGTCTCGACGAGCGCGTCCGGGACGAAGCCGGCCTCCGCCCGGCGACTGGCGCAATCTAAGAGGTAAGAGGCCGCCTTTGTCACTGATCATGGTGTGAAGGCAATTGCCACGAACACTCCCTCGCAAGCCTAAACTGCGCACCAGCCGCGCCGCGGTGCCGCCCTTCATTGGCCCACCTTTGCGCAGGATCTCGTTGGCCTGTTGAAGTTCGCGAACCTCCTGCTCCAGTGCATTCAACCGGACTTGCTCATCGCTCGTCGGACCCGAACGCGGCACTGATCGCGCTCGAATCGGCGGACCCAATTGCGCAAGGCATCGCCGTCGCCGCCGCTCCTAACACGCGCGGCTCCGGCAGCGATGCAGGACACAAGCATTTTCCCGACGGGTTCTCAAACTCCGGAACCTTCGACAGTCCCAGTGTGATGATCCTGGGCAGAGAGTGAGCTATCTACAGATGAACAAGAATTTGGCGGTTCCTTTTACAGAAATTCTGCATGACGGTATTTGAGCAGCCGTCAAAGAAGTCAGAAGGGCGATACGGCAATGGACATCCTGCCAAAGCCAACCGCCTCCGCGGCCGTCAGACCAGCGCCGAACGAGGGCATGATGGAGTCTCGAGCCGTGCTGAAGGCCAATGAGGAGTGCAAGTTCCGCCGCGTCGGTTTCCACGCTATGGAGCTCTATCTCCCGCCACACATGGTCAAGCAAAGCGATATGGAGTGCTTCCACGACAGCCCCGGAAAGTACACCACCGGCTTGGGACAAGAGGCGATTGTCTTCTGCGCGGATAACGAAGATGCAATCAGCATGTCTCTGACCGCGGTTCATCGCTTGATGGAGCGAACCGGCGTGGGCTGGAATCGGATCGGCCGTCTAGAAGTCGGCACTGAGAGCCTCGTGGACCGCAGCAAGGGCATTAAGACCCTGCTAGTGAGTCTTTTCGAGAGACATGGAAATTGCAATATTGAGGGCGCCGACAGCTACACGGCATGCTATGGGGGAACAGCTGCCGTCCTCAACTCCGTCGCTTGGTGCCAGAGCGAGGCCTGGGACGGCCGTTTCGCCTTGGTGGTCGCGGTCGACGTCGCTGACTTGGACGAGTATCATACCTTCCTAAACGGGGCCCGCGCGACCGCCTACAGCGCTACAAGACCATGGCGGAGCCTGTCACTTTGATCACCAAGCAGATCGGCTCCAGCTATACCGCCTCTTGCTATGCGAACCTCTTCGCTTTGCTGCACCACGTAGGCGAGGAGGCCATCGGGAAACGGATCATGGTCTGCTCCTACGGTTCGGGCGCAGCCTCGACGCTCTTTCGTCTGACGGTCGAGGGTCTGCCGGATCTCGGCCGGAACTTGGAGGCGCGTTTGGCTGCCCGAATTGCCCATCGACCGGAGGACTTCATCGAGACCACCAAGGATTACTCGGACGCCTACGCCCGCTTCAATTTTTGTCCGCGTGAGCGTGATGACCTGGAGGAGGGGGTTTACGTCTTGGATAGGTCGACCGCAGGGATCTCCGCTACTACTCGCGGATGGAAGGCGGCACCAAAGTTCCGCTTTCGAGCGGATCACCTCTAGAGGGCGTTCTCTTCGACAAGCCAATTCTACAAGCGAAGCGTCGTCTACCAGCTGCGGAGTGATTCTCCTGAAGACAAAAACAGGCAAGAGAGCGCGCAGGACCGAAGGCAGGCGATCCCTTGTCAAAGAGGCCGAATCCAAGCCCAATGCCGACAGCTGGTGACCCAGACCAGATCCTCTTCGCTGATACACTTACCGTCCATTTGTTCGCGTCTCGTCTCGGACACCTCTCAACTAGGAGCAATCGCTTGAAGGCATAGCTCGCCTAGGCATCTGCCGACGTTTCGTCGCCGTCTTTCGCGCGTCGAACCGCAGTCTCGCTTACCGCGTGCGGGCGCCGGATGGCGCCGTAGACTCACGCGTGGCGCGATCAGGTCGGTCAAGGTGTTTGCGCGAGGGGGCATGCCAGGCGCTGCTCGTCATGCGAGGGTGCGCTAGCCGCGAATTGAGGCGGGTCTTGTGCTCAACGCTCCGCCTCTGAACTGTTTCTAGGGGCTGGCGGTGCTAATCCAAGCGCCTCGAAGAGGTAGTTTGAAACTTGGATTTGAATGTCCGAAAGGCCGCATCGCTGAGCGCCGAGGAGGTCATTGCGATGATGAGGCGACCGGCGACAGTGTTGGCGAATTGCGATGTCGTAGCCAACACGGTCGATGGTCGCGACCCCGACGGTCTCCGCAACCCCGAATGCTCTGTCCACCGGCGGAAGATCCAGTTTTCCAAGATTGGTAACGGTAAAGGCGCCCAAACGGACGGGGCGCCATGGCGAGAGCGGCGGCACCTCTGGACTGCGCGGTACGGCATTGCCGCCTTCACCGCTCGAGCCCAAGCTCTCCACCAGCCCGCTGATCAAATTGAGCACCGAGTTGCGGTCGACTATGGCGTGATGGATGGTTAGGAAAAGTCAGATCGGTTCACGGTCAGCGTACCGGGCCGGCGCAACAAGAGACACCCGCAACAAGGGTCCCTCTTGCAAGCCAACGGGCTCTCGCATCTCCGCCTCAATTGTCTCATAGGGTTCGCCCGGTCCGATCGGCGAAAGCTCGCGCACTTCGATCGGAAGTGCTCCCGGGACGAAGCAAGGTCGAGCGCCGGATCGACTGACACAGAAGCTCAGCTCCGGCAGCAGTTGCGGCAACCGCCGCACAGCCTCACGCAGCTGGTCACCACTCACGACCCCGGTTAGGGTCACGCTGCGGCATAGATTGAACCAGGCCGCGGGATTGGCCCAGCACCAAGTGTGTCAAAGCGCGTCCGTTCAAGAGAGCTACATCTCCAAAGTGAATGTCATACCCATTCGATCCTGTTTCCGATTGGTTTCCTTAGTCACGCAATGATATCAAGTCACCAATTCACACTTCTGCGACATTCTGAGTGGATTGACCGTTAGTATTAACCAGCATAAAGATAAAGATCCGTCATGATTGTTTCAGATGCCAGAATATGTGTTTTAGAGTCTGTGTTAACTTACTCTAAGTCGCTAAAATCCACGGAGTTCGGCAGAAAAAGGGTCGATCAAAGGCGGGCAGGGATTGGGTTAAATCATGCCCATAGGAAGAAAACGTTACTAAGTAATTTATGAGGAGATATGAAAATCGGCGCAAATGACACTGTAATAGCTCGTAGAAGGGCAGTGCAATTTCGATTTGAGGTAGTTTTGCATGGGGGTTAGCGAGATGATCTAAGTATTCGTATGGAAAGATCGAGGCCTTCTTCAGCCCGCTTAAGCTGGCTTCCGCGAAGCAAGGGCGCGGTGACAGCGCCAGACATCAGAGTGTCACTAGGCAAACAGGGAACTGTCTGGATTTCGGATGTGGCGGACACCGCTTGCTATCAACGGGCCTGAGAGGGCTGGTCTGTCCGTTGCCAGATGGTGACGGTCGAGTCTAACCAGAGCTCGCCCGAAGACAGAGCAATACGAAAGATCACGTGCCCCCTGTTCACATCGTCAGCTTTGCTCTAAATGGAGATTGGGTGTCTTGATTCATGCGACCTCGTTGTGGATCACTGAGGCGAAAGATTGATAAAAATGTCAGACTTGTTTTCTTAGTTTCTGATTTGAATAGGAGTAACTGTATTGAATACTCCGGTTTCATATTCAGTCAGTTTACAAAGAGTCAGAAACTAGTTATTGACTGCGTTGGCGACTATCGATAGCATTGTGCTAAAGGATGTTGAAAGCGGGTTAGCAGTTACAATAATGCTGGTGATCTAGTGGTGTTGGAAAGTTGCCGCTTGCTTCATCGCTGCGCGGCTTGAGGGTCCCGACGGAGTTGACGGCATTTGCTTGGCTGTTACATCGATCCCTACAGTGGGGACAAGGCGGCGGGGGTTTGTGTGAGTCACGAGAAGACGCGATCCGTCAGGCGACTGGGGGATCAGGATTGAGGGTGTTGAGGGAGCCCAGGTTATGTCGACGGACGTCAAGAAACGGGATGAAGTTGGTATTGTGTTCGACGGTCGACAGATCACCATTGTGGCGCTCTTGGCCTTCGTTGCCTTGGGGTGGGCGCTTCTGCAGCCTCAATTGGACGACAGCGGGACCATCGGTCAGACACGCTACTCGATATGGGCCAGTGCATTCTTTCTATGTGTCGCGTTGGTCCTCTTTCTGAAGCCCGCGCCTGGTCCCCTCGTGCAGAACCTCGCTCGCCTCTTCTGGGTCGCCGCTTATCTGCTGTGTATGGTTCATAACTACATCTCGGTCTACATCATTGGCGACGGTACGCTGCAGGGGTCTATCAACCTCTTGGGGCCGACAATCCTGCTTGGCACCGCGGTCGCGACAACGCTCTGGACGGCGGATATCCTGATCATCCTGTTTGGGCCCGCAAGGCTGCGACGCGGTTTGCTGCCGATCGCTATCCGCAGCTTCATCTTCCTGACTTTCTTAATGGGAATGACTCAGCTGCGTAGCGGTCCGGTGACCTCGATAGGCTGGGGCATGGCGGTTATCGTCCTGGCGGCAATGGTATGGCACATCCTGCCTACCAAGGCCGCAGCGCCTCGTGTGGAACGATGACCGACCGATCTTGTCGCAGAAGATCATGCACCTTGCGCGTGCTGACAGATTGTCACCATCACAGCTGATCTGAGTTTCTCCCCAAGCTTTTCTCGGCAGGCTCTAGAACCTTGTGCCGCTGAGGGGCATGGTGTTGCGCTCAAGGAGCCTGGAGGTATCGTCAGCGCGCGGAGCGGGCAGCAACCGAGGTGGTAGGTTTCACTTGTTGACGAGACTATGCTCAAGCCGCCTACGCCTAAGCAACTCGCTGGTCAAGACGGCTAGCATTGCGACGCCAAAGAACCAGAAAGTCGGCCATCTCGTATAGAAGAGCTCCGGCAGGTGATCTTGAAGACGCAGCCACAGTGCCGAGAAGCAGACCGAAACGGTCCACATCATTTTGGAGGCATGCACGAGCCGCCAGTTGATCGCCGTACATTTCGGGCGCGCAACAAAGGAATAGATATCGAAAGCGATACTGAGAAGCGGCACAACCAAGGTAATCAGCCCCTCAATGGCCTCGCGATACTCGCCAATCGCCACCATCGAGACCACGAAGCGTCCGCCCGCCGCAACCGCGATACACATCAAGAGGGTGATCATGTAGTCGAGCGGAAAAGCCCTTATTCTGTCCGTGGAGTGCCTTAGGCGCACCCAGATGCGGGCCCCGCTGGCGCTGAAATGCACGGCGACAAAGGATATGAAGACAAGCGCAAGCAGAGCGGCATCGCCTTCGGTGGCCTGGCGGCCGAAGGCGGTGACTGCGGTCGAATTTGCCAAGGCATCCGAAAATCCGGGAAGGAAAACTGAGCCGATTCCGGACACCGCCATGATTAGTACAGCGGCGACATGGATCTGACCGACACGGCGATGGGACTTGGTTCGACCGAAGGTGGTGATAAGATAGACGCCCGAAAAGAACACGAAGAACCCCACATAGGCATGAAGCTGAATCGCGATCATCACCATGCCGAAGGCTCCCCAATTCTTTTCCAGTGGTCAGGAAAGATATATGTCATACTGTAGTCGCGCTGTTGGTCAAGGTCAAACCAGAATCGTAGTCCGGAAGTGTAAAGATAGAGGGGAGATCTCGCCACATAAGTCCAAGGTGACAAAAAGAAATATTTGGAACTCTTTCTAGCCGAGATTTGTGAGCCTGTTCATGAAGTCACAGGCGCCGGCGAGGCCAAATCCTGGATGCGGTACATCTGCGTGATGAGTGAGACCAGATTGGCAGTGATCTCCGCAGCCTCCTCAATACGTGACGTCACGTCGAAGCGTAGCGCGCCCGGTCCTACGAAGGCGCAAATGGACCATCCGGTCGGGATGCAAGGGGGAAAGGCGTAGATGCGTGCGCCGACTCGCTCGGGCGCAGGCATAATGGTGAGAAAGAGTGGCGGCTCCGCAGCGCGCTGTCCGAAAACCTTGTGTCGAAAGAGGGGATGGTCGATGCCGGCGGAGGAGGCACAGCGGGCCAGGTCCTTCAGCTTCCGTTCGATGCCATCGCCGGCCAATGCACGCCGGAACCACTTGCGCCAGTCGGAGATCGCTTTGGCCAAGAGTTGCGGATCGAGTTTGCCACTCTCTTGCCAGAGGGTCGAGAGCAGCGCTACGCTGGCGAAAGCGCTGCGTATGTAGTCGGATGAATAGACTGGAGATCCGACACGCCTGACCGGGATCATAACCTCGGTAAGCGTGCCGCGATGCTGCGCCATCACCAGCTGGCTGGCGATGGTCAGATACTGGGTGAGTTGCGACTGTGTCGCCCCTGGCATAGACAGCAAGCATCCGTGCAAGGTGAAGCTCGCCTCGATCTGCCCGCTAGAGCGGAAGGCAATGAGAAACTCATCCAAGATTGCCCGTTCCATCGGCGGCGGCGCTAGGCGTCTTAAGGGGAGGCTTTCGGCCCGACCTGGCCGGTGGGATCTGGCCGCGGCTTGGGCGAAGGCCCGCGCCGAAGCCTGCAGCAGTTCCACTAACCTCTGACCGCTAGCGCCATTGAAGACGGCATGATCCAGTTGGATACCACCCCATTGCTGGTCGCAGACTGCAAAGGTTGTCTTGCCGAACCAGCGGTTTAGACCGTTGCCGGTCATCAGCTGCCGCTGGAAGACTACTCCTGTGGGCTCGTGTCGAGGCCTGTCTATCACGATAATTCCGACCGCCGACTCGATGTCCGTAATCGAGCGCGCCAGACTCTTGTTTTGCATGAGCAGTTTACGAAGGCGGGCGGCCTCAGGCCGCTCGACGGTGGTAATGGCCGGCAAGGGATTGGGTGGCCTTTCCCTCTCGTCGCCAATCATCCTCTCGATTGCCGAAACGAGCGACGCGTAGGTGCTCTTGCTACTGGTCTCGGGCACCTCTAGGCGATAGATATCGCCGTGCACGAAGAAGCACCAATGGTTGGACTGGCGCTGTTCCTCAAGGCGATCCTTGTCGGTACCCGGCAAACGGCAGGTCGTGGCGGCGAGAATGATCCGGTCGTCCGACGTTGCCTGGTTTGAGCTGGCTGCGACCCTTGCGCGCCGCAGAAGCCGCATCATGGCGGTAACGATGCTGGCAGCCACCTCGGCCGCGGACCATTTACCGTTTGGCAAGCCAAGAGCGAGTGCATCGACGTCAACGGTTACGCTGATCGTGCAGCTGATGGATCCCTTGGGGAGCGCGGTGCGCACCTCCAAGTACTTCCTCCAATAAGCGGCTTCGGCCTCGTCGTCGTTGTCCTTCACGTCAGTGCTGGCGCCGAATGCGGGGTGATCTCCAAATTGCCCGAGAAAATCTTCGATCAGGGCAGTGAGAGTTGTTGCTTCTTTGGCGGAAAGCCGGCCCAGACTGCATTCCATCAAGTCGGCCAGGAGTCTTTCAATAGGGCCAGTCATAACGAGGCATCCGTGCCGTCAGATGTCACTGCCTGAACGCACGTCATAAGTATCGCAGCCGCTTCTCCTTTGTCTGGCACACCCAATCCCTCGCTTCGGGTCATAGGCAGGACCATCAAGAGCCGCCGTGGCCTGTCTGAATACCTAGAGAACAGCCTTATTTCTCCTCACTTGATTCTGAAAGTATCAGTTTTTCATGCAAATATCAAGTGAATCAACGGGCCTTGAACAGCCCATCATCGTTACGGAGCCTCAACACCCAAGCGAGGCACAATCTCATCAAGTGAATCGCGCCGGTTAGTCGGCAGCTCCGGAGTTTGAGCGGACAGAGCGATAACGAGCAAGACTGTTGTGAGCAATTGCCGGTTTCTTGAGGGCATCGAGAATTGATGCCCAGGCCGCCCGCTGCACCATGGCGCGGCTGATGGTTATCTGCATCTAGATCTCCTCGTACTTGACCGTGCGCCAAAGGCGCTCGACAAATACCTTGGCTCTCCAGCCGCCTTTGCTATCAATTGAGATCGCGATCTCGGCGTCCTGCAGGATATGGACGAAGTCCAGCGGCGTGAACTGATTGCCCTGGTCGCTGTTGAAAATATCTGGCTTGCCAAGGCGTGCCGGTGCCTTCACCGCTAGCGGCGACACGGAGGCGCGCCATGCCGGTGGACGTAGGGTTGAGGTTGATCAGGATGGCGACGGCGTTGCCGATCAGGCTTTCTACATCAACAAACTTTCCTAGGCTGACCAACTCACCGCGAGCAACTTTGTCTTTGCGTAGCGTCGTCGGAGATCTTCTGAACTCTGTGAAGAGCGGGGCGCTTCGATCTGGCGATCAATCCGCCGGCGGATCATCGGACACTGAGCGTGGAGAATCTTGCGTCGGCACGTCAGGCGCCTTTTTGATCGGCATTGACAAAAGGGCATCCACCCCATCAGTTCACTTGTTCTTTCTTCCTATGAAAGGAGACTATTCTGATACAACATATGACGGGGTCGGAAGCGCGTCTTGAGTTTCGGGGAACTGCAAGAGATCGAGTGGCGGCAGCTCGCGCCGTGCTCGACCGTGAGGATGTCTTGACGGTCTACATGGCCGTGCCACCGGCCGACGCCCCCCTCGTTGTCCGCGGTCTTGCGCTGCTGTCAGAGGAAGAGCGTGTTCGTGCTCACCGTTTCGTCTTTGCCGAGGACCGGGCGGCCTATGCCGTGGCCCATGCATTGCTGAGATGCCAACTGGCCTCGCTGGCTGGCACAGATCCGCGGGCGCTTGAGTTTCGGGCCAACGCTCATGGCAAGCCGGAGTTGGTCGGACCCTGGCTCGGCGCACCCTGTTTCAGCCTCACCCATACGCGTAGCCACGTGGCCTGCGCTCTGGCGCTTAAGCCCCTTGGCGTCGATCTGGAGCGGTCTGACCGCGTTCCGGATTGGGCTATTCTTCAACTCCTTGAACCGAACGAGCGGCACTATCTGGAGGGCTTGCCGGAGGATTTCCGCGTCAAGGCTTTCTTCCGAATTTGGACCTTGAAGGAAGCGGTGCTGAAGGCACTTGGGACTGGATTGGCCACACCGTTGGACTGTTTTGCCCTGAGTCTAGACCCACCGGATTTGCACACGACACCGGAATCGTCATTTCCCGATGTTGGGCCTTGGGCGCTGCATAGTGGCCGAATTGGCAATGACCTCGTCTATGGTGTCGCCTTGTACGGCTTTGGGCAGAACGCACCCACCCTCGTCATAACCGAAGGCTGTGACGCCGATTTACTTTAGAGGCCAGCTCTTCCCTCTTTGGGGGCAAGCGCGGCCTTCGCGTAGAGGTCGGCGAAGGGGATATCGTCTGTTGCCAAGCCATCGCTTAGCAGCATGGCGAAGTTGGCCAGCCAGTCAGTCTCGTAAGCGAGCGGAGATCGCGTGCCCAGTCTGATCAAGTCACGCACTAGGCAGCCTTCTTCGGAGAGCCGGACAGGGTCCTCAGCAAGCAGAAGATCAACGACGAGGGCCTTGGATTGGGTTATGCCCGTGTGTTCTACGATGGTCCAGGTGCGTGCAGCGCAAGCTGCATTGCGATCTTCGTGCCCGGGCGGCGCGGGCTTGCCCAAATCCCGAAAAGCATAGAGCAGGTCCGACGCCAGAGTGTCGGGATCCTCTGTGCGAAGGGGCTCGCCCAAGAAGAGGTGTACAGGCGATAGTCGGTAAGGCCAGGCGTAGCGCAGCCCCTTATCGCTGTTTGGGAGCCCCCAGGCAATCTTGACCGGCACGAAAACGGTACCCGCAAGGCTTGCCAGAGTGCCGAGCGATAGGTCGATGTTCTTGACCACTGCATTCTCGCAAGCTTGCAGATCAGCGGTCACCGGCAATACCAAGTCGGGTCGCGTTGGAGCGGTCGCGGAGAGTGTGTCGAGTGCTGCCGACTGAGCCGAAGAATTCTGTCCCCATAGCAGTGGGCCAAGCAGGCTCTTGGGTTGCTCTTGCTTTCCCGTAGTGCGTGCGAGGAGGGGGCGTAGGACTTCGCCTTGGTGGGAGAGGGCAAGCCTGGGCGGCGTCGCGACCGCGACATTTCTTTGCATGAAACCGGCGAGAACAAGTCCCAGGAGGTGCAGATCAATTCCGAACTGGCCGGTCGCCAAGAAGACCTTCGGTCCGGGCGGAAGCGGTGCCGCAAAGGTGAGACCGTCGATCAAACATCCAGCAAGAAGACGCAAGATGTCTTGACCGATGTCGCGCTTCGGCCAAGCAGCTCTGACGAGACCATCGATGGCCTCTCGTTCGATCGGCGGGTAGGCGGTCTGGCTGGTGATAGACATGCTTTGGCCCTCAGTCATGAGAAGGCCTATGCTCTAGATAGAGAGCGGTGATGAAGGGAAGATCCACCGAGAGCCCTTCGAGAAGGTAGAGGGAGAAGTCGCGCAACCAGCCAGCGCGATCTGCGAGCGGCCCCTGTCGATCGATGAGGTAGGATCGCACGGCTTGACCTTCGACTGAGAGCCTGGATGGGTCTGCAGTGATCAGGATATCGATTACCAGGGCTTTGGTCTGTGACATGCCAAAGTTCTTCATTAGCGACCAGATCCGTCGATTCATCTCCAAATTTGTTCGACGATGGTTCCCTGGTGCTGGCCGCCAAAGGCCGTTGATGGCGTTGCAGATCAGGGAGCGGCGCTGTTTCAGCGTGAGTCGCGAAAAGGCCTCGCCGTCGATCGCCTCGCCAACGGCGATGTGAAGTGGTGCCATCAGGTAGGGCCAGGACCAGCGATGTCCGAGATGGTGTTCCGGCAAAGCCCAACGGAAGCGGACCGGTACGATCATCCTTCCGCTGGCAGCGCACTGCTCGATCAAGCTCATCCCTGGCTTCTCGATGGGCTGATTGCAGTAGGCTTGCCGTGTCCCTTCGGTGCAGACTACGACGTTGCTGTCGCCGTTCTTAGTCAACAACTCGGAGATGAAGTCTGAGACACTCTTGGGATCGAATTTCTCCATGTAGACAGGCGTGATCAGTTTTGTCTCTTCGATCCGACGATGCTCTGGCCGAGCAAGCAGGCGTTCCATGACCTGCCCGTGATGCATGAACCGCAGTGCCCCCCAGCCGATAGCTTTGGAGAGCTCGCCGTTGTGCGCGGCGATCCAGCAGACAAGGTAGGAGAGATCGAGATTGATCTGGTGGTTCGTGACGAAGAGCTTAGGGCCTTTCGGCAAAGGTGCTGCCAAGGTCGTGCCGTCCCAGGTGCGCAACAGCATGAGGTAAAGCAGGTCGCGCAGGAGGCGAGGTTCCGGGCAGACCGCTTCTGCCATACGCCGTGCCATTTCTTCTTGAGCTACGGACGAGCTTGGCACTGATCTCGCGTTTGGCGAACAGGCTGCAGTCGCGCTCGGGGCCAGGGTGGCACGAACCGTCGTCATGATCTGGGCCGCTCCGGGTTACTTGGCTTCGGTACAGCAAGCGGCTTGGTCGCCGTTGGAGCAAGGAGATGGAAGGCAGCAGCCACGCCCAGCCCGCAGGCAACGAAGGTCCAGGCCATTGCGCCGGGCGAGGCTTGAGGCAAGGCGGTTATTGCCAGACTGGCGAGACTCCCCAAAGCCATCTGAAAGACGCCGGATAATGCCGAGGCCGACGCCACCTCATGCGAGCCCACTGGATCAAGCATGAGAACCCAAGCATTGGGCATGATCAGGCCCATGCCGAAGACGGTCACATAGATCCCCAAGCAGAGAGCCGTTGCATTCTCGGCTGAGAGGAGAGCGAAGAGGAGGAGGCCGCTCAAGCCGAGATAACTGATCCGGAGTCCACGTTTCACCAGACCCAAGGGCTCGTGTCGCTTCGCCAAGAGACTGCTCGTCGCCGTACCGAAGACATAGGTCAAGATGGTGCCGCCCTGTATCAGGGCATAGACGTAGGTCGAGCTCCCGAACCCCGTCATGAAGACGAAGGGTGCCCCGGTCGCAAAGGCAAAGAACCCGGCTACGCCGAAACCGTTGATGAGCTGAAAGCGCATGAATGAGCGATTGCGCAGCACGCCAGAGTAAGTCTTTGCGGCTTTGGCCAGGCTGATCTGAGGTAGCCGTGTTGCGATGGTTTCCTCAACACCGCGCTTCAGCAGAACCAGCATCAGCAGGGCCAATAAAGCCAGCAAGCCAAAGGGAGCACGCCACCCGAACCCTTCAATCAGAAAGGCCCCGATGAGTGGTGCTAAGGCAGGCCCGACGACGATCGCCATCGCCATGATACCCATCCAACGTTGAACGCGCGGGCCCTCGCACATCTCTTTGATCATGACTGCGACCAGGACTGTGCCACTGCTGGCGGCTGCGCCTTGAGCCATTCGCGCGGCCAGCAGGGCCTCGATCGAGGGTGCCGCCGCCGCGGCGATACTGGCCAAGGCAAAACAAAGCAGCCCTGATGCAAGAATGGGTTTGCGACCGAAGCGATCCGAGAGAGGGCCCCAAAACAAGGTCGAGAGCGCATAGGCAGCAAGATAGAAACTGACGGTCAGTTGTACTGCTTCCCTGCTGGTCGAGAGGGCGGCCGGGAGGCTTGGCAGAGCCACCACGTAGAAATCCGTTGCCGAGACGAAGATCGCCAAGGCCAGTATCGGTACGAGGGGTGCAAGGTGCCCCAGTGGCTGTTTCTGGGTGTGGTAAGCGGCCTTCATGATGAATCGCGGTCGCTGCGGATCAATTCAATTGGATGGCGCCAAAGGACTACTTTCGTGTTCCGCTGGTTTCGTGGAGCGTGATCTGGGATCATGTCGATCCAGGACAGAACCCCGAAACCGCGACTTCGCTGTGGTCGAAGCAACGTAGCGATAAGGAAGCTGAGGTCATGGAGTATAGGGCCAATCATGTTCGCTGTTCTTCACCCTCTTGTGTTCAGAGCGCAGTTGCCATTGTCTGATGTTCCGTTGATCTCCGGCATCGATCGGGACCTGATCACGGCTCAACCCAGGGCTGGGTAAACTGTTGCAAGTGTGGCGCCGCCCAAAAGCAGCGTCTTGCCGTAGTTCCGCACCATTCCCCGCCGTGCCAATAAGAACGCAATCCAAATGGAAAAAATGGTGACTTGCGTCAAAATGATGATCAAGTGATGAGACTGGAAAGAGAACAAGCCGAACATAGAAATGAGGACACCGCTCCTAGGGTCGTCGATACCGGACCAGATCATGATCGTCTCGACTGTACGCACGCCAGCCGGGGCCGTGACGATCAGGGTGGCGAAGACAATACTCTCCAAGTGGCCTGAGAGATTTCCTCGCCGGGCATTCAAAATTGCTATGGCAAAGAAAAGCGCTGATAGCAATGCCATGGCAGCGGTCGACACCAAAACAGAGAAGGTGCCATCGCCAACCAAGAAGTTCTTGGCGACGATCGATAAGCCCGCGATGTTTGCGACGACCATACTGGCGAAGAAGAGGTACCCAATGGGCTTGTGAATTCTGTACGCTACTGCGCTGCCCCGGAGTGTGAAGTAGCCGAGGATCGGTTGGGTGGTGAGCAAAATGAGAACGCCAAGTGCAAAGATTGAATGAAATAGAAAGAGGTCCGGTGCCACGTGAATTGCGGTGCTGACGTTCTTCCATACACCATTGCTGGAATAGTGTATCACCCTCGGGACAAAGATGACTGCTGTGATGAGTGTGCAAAACCCAATCACAACGACCGGCCAAAACCAAATATTCTCTGAAGGTTTGGCGTGTGCGCGCGCATTCTTTCCGGTGTTTGCGAAGGTTTCGCTCTGAAACTCATCGATTTTGGTCATTTGGTTGTCCTTCTGTCTTCGGCAATTGGGAAGGCGTCTGTCGCCAAGTCAGCGCCAACTCATTTGCATTGACCCACATACAGTCGATATCTCGCAGGGGAACCCGAGAGTCCGACCCTACCCGTGCTTCTTCATTGAAAAGGGTAACCTCTGCCGGATGAACGTTGGCCGAACGATCAGCGAACTGTGCGGCGAGGAACTCTTTGATTGCCACGGCCTCGCAGAGCCGTTCGGGAGTGCGCCAGCCTGTTGGCACCGCATAGATCGCCTCGACGCTGCCGGGCAGGCGGTTCAAGTTCCGCACCTGCCTGCAGTCGAGGCGATAGCCTTCCCCGCTCAAGCCGCCCAGCCTCGCGCTGGGATGCGGCTGTCTTGCTTGGCAGAAGGCGCGCCACACCGGCTGCGTCGGCTTGCCAGCCGGCTGGAAGGGAAGCAGGGCCTCGGTGACCTGCCCAGCGACGATGAGGCGGCCCTCTAGCAGCCCCTGGAAGTGGTAGCGCAGGGTTCTCTCGGTTGGCCGATCCATAGCCCGGGTGATGACGGTGAGGTGCCCCGCGCTTGGCAGCGGCTCCAGCAGGTCGAAGCGATCGATACGATAGGGAAACCCAATGAATCCAGCTGCTTCGGGGCCGTACCACTGGTCTAGACCAGAATGACGCACGCCGTGCAGGAGGGCGTCCAGAAGAACGACCGGGTCGCCGTCTGCCCTGTTCAAGGCTTCCGAGACCGGGATCCTGTGCGTGGAGGCGCCGTCACCCATGATGAGGTCTTCAGCGACTTGGAAGGCGCCATCGTGGAACAGGCCGAAGCTGCCGTAGGGATCGTCTACCCGCTCTCCTGTTGGCAATTCCCAGGCGGTTTCGTTCTCTCGCTCTTCAGGTGGCTGGAAAATCCCCGCAAAGGCCCGCTGCTGCTTACCCTTGCCGTCGCGAAGCCCCTCGACGCGCAGGCGCCCCTGACCGAGCTCCCTTGTGGTCAACGCCGCGAAGACCGGCCCTTCGTCCAGCAGCAGCCAATTCTGCATCTCCACGCCCAGCAATCGACCGTAGGGTTGGTTCAGCCCAGCAAAGATTTTGCCCAGAATCCCCATCAAGGGATACGCCGGGCGAACATAGGTGGGTTTGTGGTCGGCGAGTGATGGCAGGGCAGCGAGATCGAATGCTATGCGCCGATTCTGGATCGCAACATGAGGGGCGGCTGGTCCCTCCGTGATGCGAACTGCCATGTCCGTCAACTCGTAGATCCGTAAACCATCCACCCAAAGACTTGCTTCGGCGCGAACCAGAAGGCTGCCGTCGGCCTCTTGCTCAATAGCCGTCAACTCGACCTCGCTTACGACCGCGCGATTGGTCGGCACGACCTGCCCGCGATAGCGCCAAGCGAACTGTGTATTGATGGCGGGTGTCTGGCACCTCGGACGCTGGAATTGGCTTGCCAGGCCCTTCAGTTTGATCAATGCCTTCAGCGAGAAGAAGAGAGCTTCCAGACCGAGTGACCCCGGCTGCACTGGATCTTGAAAGAAGTGCGCCTTGAAGTACCAGGCCGCGGGATCAATCCTCTGCCGTGCGACGGCACGCCCAAGGGAGTGACTGCCACCCTCTGGAGAGAAGTCCAAGATCTCATCGATCATCGCCAGTCGACCTTTGGGCAAGGTCAATCCAGCTGTCTCCTGGTGTCTCTTGTCCCCCTCTTTCGCGGAGGCATTCTTGAGACTGCTGACGCGCTCGACTTTGGTCGGCAACCCTTTCTGGGCACTGAGAGCCTCGTCGGAAAAGAGGCCGAAACTGGTGCTGACGCTTGCAACCAGACCAGCCTCGTTGCGGCATTCCACGTCGAAGAAGACGAGCGTGGAGCCTCCAGCCGCAAAGCTCTTGACCAAGCGAGCTTCCACGAAAACGGTGCCGCAGTCCGGCCCTAACTCTTGGAGAACTTTTTGTTTCTGACCATCGAGGTTGCGAAACTTGACGGAGCGGCCGAGCGCGAACCCCATATAGGATGCGAGCCAACCGCAGGGTTGCAACATGACCTCGTTCAGGACCGACCAAGGCATGGTGCCAGATCCTGAGTCGGCAAAGTACCAAGCATCGCTGGGGATGTGATAGCTGCTTCGGACCTTGCCACCGGCCGTCGCGCGACCGGGCGGGCAGTCCACCTCTAAGACCCGCGTCATGAATTTGTAGGGTGCTCCCGGCAGACGCGGCGCGCTGTTGGCGGGCAGGTCGAATTCGGCATACATCGATCCGAACGCGTCTGTCGGCCGACCCAGGCTGCAGCAGTCCAGCGCGTCCGGGTCACCCGGCACATCGCCTTCCGCGGAGACAATCTGTGGCACGGAGGCTCGGTGTCGCCGATCTGCCAGCGGCCAGGCCGGCACCAGTTCTATGCCGAAGCGCTCACAGAGGAAGACCTTGGTGCCGTCGCAGGTGGCCAAAAGGGCGGCGAAGATCTTGGGCCTCTCACCAAGTTCTATCTCTTGGACAAAGACCTCATAGCGTAGGACGTGGGCCCGGTCAGGAATCACCTGGCCACGGCAGATGAATTTGAATGGTTCTCCAAGCACCGGGCAAAACCGCCAGCCGTCGCGATCGATCCCGAGACCGAAGGCAGCCATGGCGAAGCAGAGCGCCTGAACGGCAGCCTCGGCCATCAAGGTGCCGGGCATGCAGGGGTCGTTTAGGAAGTGGCCTTCATAGAACCAAGCGTTCGTTGGAACATCACTTTCGGCGCAGAGGTAACCGCGGCCAAGAGGGCCGCCTTGGGGATCGAACTGCGGCACGCGGTCGATCAGTCTCAGCTTGCCTTCCGGGATCTTCGGCGTGGCGCTGTGGCTCGCTGCCGTTTCGAAGCCCTCGCCAAAGCACTTGAAGGCATTGCCTGTAGCAAGAGCGTCGACGGCCTCGGCGTCAAAGGTGCGCAGTTGCGTAGGCCGGTCCGGCCGCTCGTCGCGCATCGCTGATCGGCACTGCTGATCTTCGGCGCTCCAGAGCACCCCCTTCGTCTTTGCCAGTTCCTCATCGGTAAAGAAGCCTGCCTGACCTTCGCGGACGCTCATGATCAAGCGGTCGCCTATACGGGCGTCGTAGCGAAAGAAAAATAGGCGGGTGTCGCCGACCTGCGCGTGGGAGTCGATATGAATTTGATAACGCAGAGTGTTGCCGACGCGCGGCAGATCATGATCGTGAAATGTGATCTCGCAGCCCAAGAGGCGGTAGATGCGCTCGCCGCGGTTCAGGAAATCGCAGCCCATCCAGGAGACGAGGATGAGGTCGGCCTGACCGGCCTCGATCAAGAGGCCAAGCGGCAGGCGCTCTCGATCCAGGTACCAGGCCTTCGGCGCGATGTCCGTTTCGGTCCAGCAAACACCCTTGCCCATGGAGCCCGGTTCAGCATCGATACCGAGCACCCGATCGACCAGCAGCAAGGGCGGTTGCGGCATACGGCACTGCCGCGCAAATCCGTCCTGTTGTGCAAAGAGTGGTCCGAAGACCTGTGAGATTGGACCCGAAGCCTGAGTTTCCAACTCCTTGCGTGACAGCGATTTTCCGCGAGGTGGGAGCACCTCTAGTGCCTTGAAGCTACGGGCTGCCGCCATGGCAGGACGAAGGGTGCTCTTAGACTTCTCGACTTTATCTCTGTTTTCGATCGTCGAAGAGCGCTCGGCTCGACTGACCTCGGGTGCTTCATTGGAAACGGGCGGCGGCTGCACGGTGGTGCGTCCGTGGGGAAGGTTCTGGACACTCGCATCCAACCTCGGGGGAGGAGGCAGTGTTCCTGTACATGATTCTGCCGGTGCTGTGGCCCGCGCAAGTAGAACTTCGAGGGCCTTCGGAGTCTTGGCGAGCCCCTGGTCAAGAGAAGTGGGAAAGGGAAGAGGCTGCGGCTTAAGAGTGGCTGCTGTCGGACTCTTTTTGTTAGCGGCAGAATTCCCAACTTCGCGGAAAGTCTCCTCGATCGCTGCACCATCGATATCTGGCAAGAGGGTATCAAGCTCGAGAACAAGGGCAGTGTTTGAGGTCTTCGAGCTGTCGCCGCCATGTAGTCGATGCAGGCGAGTTGCCAGTGCTGCGAGATTGATTGGGGCTCCGCTAGCGAACAGCTTGGCAGCTGCCTCGGTGATAGAGCGCAGAGAATCTATCCTAGGACGGTTCAGGGAAACGACCCAGTTGGCCCCTTGGGACAGATTTGCCGAGAGGGCCGACGCCATGTCGGCACGCGGGCCGACATCAACGAATATCCGCCCTCCATCTGACTCGGCTTGGCGTACAAGAGGGCGCAAGTCGGTTGGCGACATCCAGGCCTCGGCGACCTTTCGGCTAAGTGATTCTCTTGTGAGCGCGACCTGGCTCGCGTCATGACAGTGGTAGAGGCGGCAGCGGGGTTCGCCGGCCAAAGGCAGGGACCCGTAACCTTCAATCGCTCTCTCTCGCACTTCGGACGTATAGGGGCCATGGCCGGCAAAGGTCAGGTTCTGGTGAGCAACGCTGTGGTTGGGCAGCCGTTTCGAGATTTCTGCGCCTGTTCCCTTGGGTCCGGAAAGGGTGCAGTGGCTATCGGACGTTATGATGCTGACCCAGGCCGTCGGCAGATCTTTGACTTGATCCAAGACTTCGTGTAGCGGTCCGATAACGTCCAGGTTCTCCCAAACAAAATCCGACTGATCCGACCCGAGCCACTTCTGGATCGGTGAATAGTCTTCCCCCAAGAGGTGGTAGACCTCTTCCAGGTAGCGACGAAACAGGGGCGTTTGCTGTGTCGGCCAAACGCCCTGTGCCGTGAGCATGGCAAGTTCACCCATCGACAGAGCAATGCAGGCGTCGGGTTCAACACCCAGGCCTTCCTGCAGAATGCGTGTGAAGAAGGTCGAAAGCGTTACACCACATACATGTTTTTCGAAGGCCGTCCTTGCAGATCTCCCTTCCATCAGCAATGTGATCAAGAGGTCAGGTGCAAGGGCGGATTGGCCGTCGTCGGGCTCGGCTACAAACTCGGGAAACGCCAAGAAGGCGGAACGAAGTGTTTCCGGGTCGATGTCCCCGAGGCCTGGATAGGCGAAGACGACATCGCCGGGCTTGGGGCCGTGGCCGTAATGCACGCCCGGCAATCGCGGCGCCTTGTCTGTCCGCAGGGCGTCGAGGCAGCGGACGCGAAGTGCTTCCAGCTTTTCGGCATTCGGGGCGACCAAAGCGATCCTGTGCGGGCCCGTGTCGTTGGTCTTGCTACTCTCTAGAGCCTTTGCCAAACCTTGTAGATCGTCTCCGGCGGCATAGAGCAAATGGGGTGCGTTGGGCAGTACACCGCAGCCGCCTTGTCGCCGAACTGACTTGAGCGATGCCTTCTGAGTTCGCCCGGTGAAGCTCTGCACCTGGATCGACAAGGGTGCGCTCGGAAGAGGTAGCGTCCCTTGCATGGCTTGAGAGGGCGCCACGCCTGCCATCGCCGCTGCGAGTCCAAGGGCCAACTCGATGGCAGCTGAGGCGGCATGCGGCCGTGGGGAGAGGTGTTTTCCGTATCTGTCGAGCGCTACCCCGGGCACCTCCGAGGTTTCCGCCGGCGCGATAGAGATATCGGCAAGACAAGGATTGCCCATTGCCTCAGCGCGAGATCTGCGCATCAGGGCAAAAAGGCAAGCGCCGTCGGCTTGCGGGTTGGCTTTGGGTGAGAGCGCTGTTAGTGCGCGCTCGTGAAGTGGGGACCGGCAAGCATCGACGGCACCCGCTAGCACCAGGTCCATCGCGCCGCTCTGCAACAGTGCAATCGCTTGTTCGATGGCAGCAAAGCCGGAAAGTTCTTCGGACGAAACAGTAATCCCATAGCCGGCGAAGTCATGTGCGATGTTGATCCTGTTTGCTGCCACATTCGGCATGGGGCCGATGGTCATGGCCGGACCGCGTAGGCCGCCGATGGCCTGGTCAAGGCGAGCGAGCGCGTCTTTGTCCAGCGGACCAGTTTCGGCCAACTCGGCGGCGGCCATCTGCAGCAGCCCAATCCGATCGGCGTCCACATCGCACCCCATGCCGAGTATCACGCCGCAACGCTCCCGATCCGGTAGGATGACCCCAGCCAAGGCCTGAGCGGCGGCCTCGAGCGCGATGGTCTGCTGTGCCAGGCTCTGCTCTAAGTCAGCTGGGGGGAATCGCAGCCCCTTGAGGGGGAGTGTCACCTGACGCCGCCTGCCCGCCAGTGCAGCGAGATCGGGATCGGCCAATGCCTGCGCCAGCTGATCGAGCCCGGTGATCTCACCCAAGACTAGACCGGCCGTACAAATCACGATCGTGTCGTCTTGCGGGGCAATTTCATCGGCCTGCTTTGCGCGCGCCGGGATAGATACCGTCGCTCGACGCGGAGCGGTTTCTTCGGAATTTGCGAGAATCAAGTGGGCATTGTTGCCGCCGAAGCCGAAGGTGCTGAGGCCGGCGATCCGTTTTTGGGACTGGGGCCAGGTTTCCGTTTCCTGCAAGGGCCGTATCGGCCCTTCGGCGAATTCAGGCAGAGGACGATCGGCATGAAGTGTCGCCGGACGGAGGCCATCGTTGACAGCGCCGATGCTCTTGAAGAGGCCTGCCAGCCCGGCCACGGTGACCGTGTGCCCTATGTTGGACTTTATCGAACCGACTGGAAGGTCGGTGTGCTCAGCAAAGACGTTGAGGAGGCCTCGCACCTCCTCAGCATCACCAGCGGGAGTGCCGGTCGCATGACACTCGATCAGGCCGACATCCTGTGGCTCGACACCGGCGTCTTCCAGGGCAAGGCGGATGGCGCGTGTTTGCGAATCGGCATGCGACTTCAGGAGGCCGCAGAGTCGTCCGGTGTTGGAAACGCCGACACCCAGGATGGTTGCCTCAACTCGATCGCCGTCTCGTCGTGCAGCCGATAACGGCTTCAAGAGGACCGCGGCTGCCCCTTCCGCGGGAAGCAAACCATCGGCCTCACGATGAAAGGGGCGCGAACGGCCCGTCGGACTCAACGCGCCGATCGCTTCAAAACCGCTGTGGAGGAAGACGTTGTTGCAACCGTTAACGCCGGCAACCAAGGCGATGTCGATCTCAGAGCGGCGAAGGGCGTCTACTGCGTACTTGAGGGCATAGAGCGACGATGCGCAGGCGGCGTCCAATGCCATGGCGGGCCCTTGAAGGCCAACAGCATCGGCCAGCACAACGGCAGGTAAACCGGAAGGAAAGGCGTTGGTCAGGCAAGGGTTACAGGGTAAGGTGGATGGAGAAGTGAACGAGTTTGCTCGGGTCGATGGCATTACCCGAAGTGCGTAATCCAGTTCGACCATCGCCCGGGTGGGGTAGGAGAGGTTGGCAAGATAGACGGCGCCCTTCTCACCGACTAGATTTGGGCGATCGTTGGCCTGGACGGCTTGGCGGCCCGCTTCCACAAGCCAGTGCAGCGAGCGATCGGCCTTGGCAAGACGCTCTGGCCCGATTGCCAGGCCATCCAGGCTGAAGTTGGTCTTATCGGTAACGAAGCCTCCACGATAGGCCAGGGTCGGAGGTGTTCCCTGCTGACGAAAACCATGACCGCGGGCCAGCAGTTGTTCCGGGATTGGCCAGGCTTCGGGCGGCACTCCCGTGGTCAAATCCCGCTGCTCAAGGACGGCACTCCAAAGGTCACCGACACTTGGCGCTCCGGGGAGAACGGCGCCCGTCCCGATAATGGCAATCGGTTCTGCTGACATAGGACTATGCGAGCTGCAGCGCTCTGTCTGTTACGGAACGGGATGTGGTTGCTTGCCTTCCCTCCCGTTCAGAGACGCCGGCGCCAGCCTCAGCCGCTACTAACCTGTGATCGGCGAAGACCTGTTCTCTGATCTCAGAGTCGCCGAGCAACAGGTCTGCAACGAAAACCTCTGCCCCCAAATGCTCCGGAATGACGGCCACACCGGCCGCCTCGAAACGCGAACGCAGTTGATCCGTCACCATGCCACCGTCCCAGGGTCCCCAATTCAGAGCCGAAATGGAACTTTGCGGCCATATTCCTCGCAGGACATGAGACATGCGATTCAATGCTTCGTTGGCCATGGCATAGTCCGCTTGGCCGCTGTTGCCATAGCGTGCAGCAACAGATGAGAACAGCGAAACGAAACTGGGCTGATCCTTGCCTATCGCCTTAACGAGGTTTTTGAGGCCACCGACCTTCGTCTCAAAGACTTGCCGAAACTGGGCGTCGGTCTTGTGCTCGATCAGCTTGTCGGCAAGCACGCCGGCGCCGTGAACCAAACCTGTGACCGGTCCCCATTGTGAACGTTGGCTAGAGATCGTGCTTTCGACAGCAGAGGCGTCTCTGATGTCCACCGGCTTATAGACGACCTCCGAACCCGAAGTGCGCACTGCAGCCAAGGCAGCCGTAATCTCCCGCCCTACCAAGAACTCCTCTGCCTCCTCCGAGATTGCCTTGAGAGAGGGCATTGCTCCCTGGGCCCTTGCGCGCCCGACGAGCACCTGGCGCAGAGCGAGCCTGTCGAGGTCCTCCGGTAGATCGCTGGGCCACGCCCGTACATTGCTGCGTCCGAGCAGAAGAAACCGCATTGGCTGGATCTCGCTCAGGCGCTTAAGGACGGCGGCAGTCACTCCGCGCGCGCCACCGGATGCAACGATGAATGGGCGGTCTGGCAAGCGCAGTCGTGGCGCCCTTGCCTCCAGTGTTACTGGCCGCTCAACTGGAACCAGGCGTTTGCCTGCTCTCGTAAGGCCCACCTCAATGTCGGTGGAGGCGCTCAAGATCTCATCCAAGATGGAATCTGCGATCTCTGTCGGATCTCTGTCCGCGCGTTCGATGTCAATCGCCCGAACTCTCGCCCTCGGCCACTCCTGGGCGGCCGTCTTCGCCAAACCGGCCAGACCGCCTCGGATTGCCACGTCGAGCTTGGTGGCGTCACGGGCGAAGCTGCCGCCGGTGTCCTGCAGGGTGACGAAAGCACCGCCGAGGCTGGAAAGGGTGGGTGCGGCAGCACGGGCGGCCGCCAGCGCCGCTTCGTTTGCATTTTGGCCGTCAAGGTCGGAGGCAAGGCCGGCAGTTGTGATCACCGCCTTTGCGGTACCGCTCGGCGTCTTAACCATAGTCGCACGGTAACCTCGGCTATCGAGCGCGCGTGTTAAGGCCTGGGCAATGCTCCTGTTCTCTCCGGTGATCTCGATTGGATCGTTTTGCCCAACAACAGGGCTCTCCTGCCTGTTCGACCGTCTTGGTCGCTCGGCGAGCGTAACGCTGCGCAAGGTCAGTCCCTCAGCTCGTCCATGTTCGATCAGTGAGAGATTGAGCGGCAGAGCGTCTTGAAGTGTCGGTTCGCTTGCAGGATCCTGCAGTGCGCGTTGTGGCGAGCTCGGCATCTCAGAGCCCGCAATTGCGGCGACCACGGCGTTCAGCGTGCGCAACTCGGCGAGCTGTGCCGGGTCGACGGTCGGCAGATCGGGTCTGCGTTCTTTGACGGCCGCGAGGATTTCGACCTGCTTGATCGAATCAATGCCCAGGTCGGCCTCGAGATCCATCTCGGCCTCTAGCATCTCGGCCGGGTAACCGGTTTTCTCGGCGACGATCTCTTGCAGCATGGCCAAAAGAGTTGCCCTATCGGGAGCTGCCGATGCTCGTTCCAAGTCAGGTGTCTCCTCGGCATGCTGCTCGACCTCTCTGGGAGCAAGGCTAAGGGCTTCTGGTTCTGAGGGAAGTGGAGAGCATTGACCCGCAATTGCTGCGACGACGGCGTTCAGTGTGCGCAACTCGGCGAGCTGTGCTGGATCGACGGTTGGCAGATCGGGTCTGCGTTCTTTGACGGCCGCGAGGATCTCGACTTGTTTGATCGAATCGATGCCAAGGTCGGCCTCTAGATCCATCTCGGCTTCCAGCATCTCGGCTGGATAACCGGTTTTCTCGGCGACGATCTCTTGCAGCATGGCCAAGACAGATGCCTTATCAGGGGCTGTCGCTACTTCGTCGTCGGCACGTGCTTCTTCGCTGTAAGTCTTGACAGGAATGGGGACAGTATTGAGATCTTCTGATTCGGGCAAAGGATCGGCGCCCTGGTCCGCAATTGCGGCGACGACGGCGGTCAATGTGCGCAACTCGGCGAGCTGTGCCGGGTCGACGGTCGGCAGATCGGGTCTGCGTTCTTTGACGGCCGCGAGGATCTCGACTTGCTTGATTGAATCAATGCCAAGGTCCGCCTCCAGATCCATCTCGGCTTCCAACATCTCGGCTGGATAACCGGTTTTCTCGGCGACGATCTCTTGCAGCAGGCCCATCAATGCGCGCTCGCCGCGCGCAGGTACCGGAGTTTCGGTGTTCGCGGCCTGTCTTTGCGGGGTTTCCTCGGCAAGAACTCGTCCCTGCTCGGGAGCAGAGGGGGAGGGGGCAGGTTCGACGGTTCCACCTGCGCTGCCGCCAATGGATGTCACGATGGTGTTGAGTGTTCGCAAATCTGCGTACTGAGCCGGATCAATGCTGGGCAGGTCGGGTCTGGCTTCTCTAACGGCCGCTAGGATCTCCACTTGCTTGATCGAATCGATGCCAAGGTCCGCTTCGAGGTCCATGTCGGGATCCAGCATCTCAGCAGGATAACCAGTCTTCTCCGCGACGATGCCCTTCAGGGTCGACAAGAGCGCGGCATCGGCTTCGCCAGTCAGCGGAGTTGGCTTGTATTGCTCGGAATCAGGGGCGCTCGCATTGAAGGTCGTTTCTTCAGCTTGATGAATAGGGGTAATGGGTTCGAGCACCGGCTCTTGCTCGACCTCTTGACTCTCACTTCCAGTCGGCAGTGCAGCAGCTGAGTTCTCTGCGGGCGCAATCGCGGGGGGGCTCTCTGTGATTTCCCGCAATACTGCTGGGTCCGGTTGTGGCGCGCGACCGGCCAATCCGGCGAGCGCTTCTGCCAAGCGGACGCTTGATGCCATGAACTCTCTATGACTCGTAGACAAGGTTTCCAAGTACATCTCGTGGCGGCGATCAAGGGCTTCTGCTATGCTTGCGATCTTACTGGCTGATTCACCGCCCACGACAAGCTGCTCGTCTGTTTCTTTCTTATGGCGCGAAAGCGGGATCTCTCTTTGTCGTTCGAGAGCAGACGAAGGACGATCGTGCGTCGTTAGCGCAGCTGTAGGGATCTCTTTACTGTCTGTCATGGGCTCTTCAGCCTTTTCCAGAATTTCCGTCTCGCCATCGGAGTCAAGGTTTTCTACGAGCTTGTCTTGTACGACTTCGTAGGGCAGCGGTTTATTGTAGTTCGCACCGCAGATCATAAGCTCATGCGGTTTGGGTTCTGCGTGACGGGGCGCTGGTGGTGTATCTGACCAAAGCGCTTTGAGGTTCATCTTGTGGCCGGCAACTGCCAGGGCCGCAATTGTCCGGTGCAGTTGGGTCACGCCATGCGTGCCGCGTTGATCCATTGAGAGCGCCATGTGTTCGCGCCCTTTTAGGATCGTCGAGACCAAACCGGAAAGTATTGAAGAGGGGCCGATTTCTACGAAGGTGCGGATACCGTCCCGATACATCGCTTCAATCATCTGGCGGAACAGCACCGGCTCAGCCAATTGATTTGCCATTCGCCCCGCCAGAGCCCGCGCATCTCCAGTGAAACGGCTGGCATTGCCATTCAGGTACACCGGAATTCCCGGCTGGGTAAGTGTCGAGGCAGACAAGATTTCTTTGAACGCCCTTGCCGCAGGCGCCACGAGTTTCGAATGAAAGGCTGTCGCTACGGGGAGTCGTCGGTGCGCGATACCACGGTCCTCAAGCTGCGCTTCGGCGAGCTTCAGTGCCTGCAGTGTGCCGGCAAGGACCACCTGATCCGGGCCATTGTCATTGGCAACCACCAGGTCAAGCGCACCACAGGCCGCAAGCACGCGCTCTCGATTGTCGAAAGCTGCAAGCATACCGCCTTCGCTCATAGCACTAGCCGCAGCGTTCTGCATGGCGAGGCCGCGTGCGCTGGCGAATGCAATTGCGCATTCTGCGTCGAACGCCCCGCTCGCGTGAAAGGCCATGAGCTCGCCAAAGCTGTGACCGGCGACAGCCTCAGGACCGATATCCATACTCTTGAGGAGCTCAAGTTGACCGAGAGCAGTGATCGCCAAGGCCGGCTGAGTGTGGGCGGTTTGCGTCAAGCAGCTAAGCTGCTGGGCCTTTGTCGCAGAGTCGTAGGCGGGCTGCGGAAACACCACTTCGTGTAGCGGCCGTTCGTCTTCTGCCATGAAGGCTGCATAGCGATCCCAAACCGAACGCACGATGCTGCTGTGGATCGCCAACTCGGCACCCATGTTGACGTATTGACTACCCTGTCCGGCGAAGAGGAAAGCGATCGGCTCCCCTGCGACCTCGGCGGCGATATCCTCCGAAAGATGTGCGCTGTTGCGTTGTTCTCTGTCTCCGGAAACAACGGCTTTGGCCTGCATACAAACGTCCGATATGCTGTTGCCGACAATCGCAGCCCGGTAGGGTGCCGCGACATCGTATTGCTGCTGCGTCTCGACGGCTTGACCGGCCAAATCTTCCTCGCGACGAAGTCCAGTTGCAGTCCTTTCGATACTGGCTTCTAACGCAGCCCGAGAGTCGGCGCTGAAGAGGAGGAGTTCACTCGGCAACGCACGCATCTGTGGTGGTCGTCGACCCGGCCCCACATACTCCTCAAGGGCTGCGTGAAAGTTGCTGCCGCCAAAGCCGAAAGAACTGGTCGCAGCACGACGTGCGGTGCCTGAACTCCGAATCCAAGGTCTTGACTTTGTGTTCAGATAGAAGGGCGAGCCTTCAATTCCTAGGCGAGGGTTAGGTTTGGAAACATTGACTGTGGGCGGCAAGACCTTGTGGTGAAGGGCCAGTGCACACTTCAAGATGCCCGCAGCACCCGCTGCAGACTTAGTGTGTCCGATCTGTGACTTTACCGATCCGAGCGCGCACCAGGCGCGTCCCTTGGGTGCTTCTTGACCGTAGATTTGCTTCAGGCCGTTGATCTCTGCCAGGTCGCCGGCCCTCGTCGCCGTGCCGTGGGCTTCTAGAAGTTCGATCGTGGCGGGATCAAATCCAGCCATCTCATAAGCCCGTTCGATGGCGCGCGCTTGGCCGTTGGGAGTAGGAGAATAGACACTTTGCGCCTTGCCGTCCGAGGAAGCGCCCACCCCTTTCAAGACGGCGTAGATCTGATTGCCGTCGCGTTCCGCATCCTCCAGGCGTCGAAACGCGACAAGCCCTGCGCCCTCGCCCAGCAGTGTCCCGTCGGCATCGTCGGAGAATGGCCTGCAAGCACCGCTCGCCGACATTGCCGGCGTCTTGGAGAAACACATGTACATGAAGATCGCGTTCAGGGCATCGGCGCCGCCCGTTAGGACGAGATCTGCTTCGCCCGTATGGAGCTCGGCCACTGCGTGCTTGATGGCAGCAAGAGAGCTGGCGCAGGCTGCGTCGGTAACGAAGTTGCTGCCGCGAAGGTCGAGCCTGTTCGCGATACGTCCGGCAACCACGTTGCTCAGGGTGCCGGGAAAGGTGCTCTCGCGCCACTCGGTAAAGCCGGCTGCGAAGCGGGCCGCGATGCGTTCTGCATGCGCTTCGCTGAGGCCCTCCGATCTGGCCGCCTTCAGGACGGCGGGTCTGGCAAGGCGGCCAGACATGTCCTGCATCATCTCGGTGCCTGCGGCGACACCCAATATCACGCCAATTCGTTCGCGGTCGATCGAACCGGCAAGAGTGTCGCGTGCTTCTTTCAGCACCGCTCGCGCGACCTGCAGGGCGATCAGTTGAACGCTGTCGGTCGTCTCTACGACCTTTGGCGGCGTTCCGTTAGCAAGCGGGTCGAAGGCAAAGGGCGTAATGAAGGCACCGCGCGTGGAGTAGACCTTGTCTTCCGCGCTGGTGTCTGCATCGAAGAAGTCATCCGGCAGCCAATGAGACGACGGTACCTCGCTGCTGGTGTCAATGGCCTCGACCAGATCTCGCCAGAATCCCGCCGTCGTTCCCCGACCAGGAAAAAGTGCGCCGAGACCGACAATTGCAATTGGCTGGAACGCTCTCACACCTATCCCCTCTACTTCACTTTTGCGTCTTTACGACGACCCCTTCCCTTCGCATTGCGTGATGGCATCGTCTTTGTCAGTCAGGCTCTGAGTTGGGCGATGCCATTACTTACGCCTGCATGGCAGCCCGCTCCGACATGCGGTCGGAGAACGAAACGGATTTTGGAAGCGCCGATCATCACAAAGGGGCAGCAGCAAGATGGCGCGGTTCGAAGGAGATCTGTGCCGGATCTACCGATACGCCGAGACTGCGCAACTGATTGGCTCGAACCATCGTCGCAGCTCCTTCAAGAAGGTTGAGGCCAATCTGAGCGACGCAACGCCCAGACAGAGGCTCGAGGGGGGAGTCTTTAACCCACTCGTTGAAGGAGCCCAGCGCAGGGCCGGACCAGATCTGGTAATCGGTAGCGTTCTCCACAACGCCATCGCGCGCCCATTGTGAGCCTTGGAACAGATAGCGACGGAACACACTCGCCATTCTTTGGCGCCCGTCCTTGTCGCCCTTGGCTGCGAGAGCGGGATTATTGTCTACCAACCAGGCGCGCGTTTCCGACCAAGCCTGTTCAAAGCTGCAACCAAGCACGTTGTTTTCGACATATGCGCGCTCCTTCTCAGACAACGCAGGAAAGTCGGAGTGTCTCTTGTAGATGTCGTATAGCTTGGCCGCCTTTACAGCGAACAGAGTACCACGACTGAGCACTTGCACCTTCACGCCGCGCTCGAACATGTCAGCTGCCGGGGCCATGGTCATATCGTTGACGCTTGCCGCGGCCAGCATCGAGCGGCCACTCTCGGACAGTCCGGATTGAAGGGCGCTTTGATTGATCGATCCGGTCACCACATAGTCGGCGCCTAGCGCAAAGGCACTGGCGACGGCCGCCGGCGATCCGAGTCCACCTGCGGCGCCCAAGAAAGGAGGATCAGAATAGCGATGCTCTTCCTGTATCTCGTAACGAAGCTTCGCCAACGAGGGGAAGAGCGTATTGAGTGGTCGATTATCGGTGTGCCCACCGGAGTCTGCCTCGGCTGTAACGGCGGTAGCAACGGGAAGTTTCGATTGTAATTCTGCCTGTTGTTTTGTGATGGCACCCTTGACGACAAGATTTTGAAGGTAATCGTCAGGTGGCGGTGCCATGAAGGCCGCAGCGACCGTTGCGTGAGACACCTTTGCAAACACGTGTCGATGCCGAATCACGCCGCCATTAGGGTCGTTTGCTAGCCCGCCTGCGCTAAACCGCACAACGTCTTCCGAGAGCCCCATAAAGGCAGATGCAGAAATCCGCCTCACTCCCGCTTGTAGGAACAGATCGACGGTGGCGCGTTCCTGGTCAACGTCGTCCGGCGAGTGAATTAGGTTTGCACCCCAAGCTGCGTTGGATCCCAGCGACTGCTGTAGTCTTTGGAGTGCGACCTGGATGTCACTGAGCGGGAGGCCGGCGCTGCCGAAGAAGGCCATGAAACCAGAGCGGACAGCGGTCTCAACCATCTCTGCGGTGGCAATGCCTCTTGCCATCTCGCCGACGACATAGGGAAACCTTACGGCATTGACTTTGCAGAAACTTTGCGAACCCAGCCACTCGGGATAGAGACCGGGCAAGACAGCAATCGCATCTCGTGCATCAACCGCGTCGTCGTCGGGGTGACCTGCGGGTATCGGCACGCGCCCCCTTCCCGGGACGGCATAAATCGTCACGGTATCGCGAAAGCGCGTAATACTTTGATGCACAAGATCTGCGGTCGCTGTGTGCAAAAGAGGTTATTCCCTATTTGTCATAGTGCGTTCTTGACTCTACTGCTCAGACTCAAGTTCAAACTGAACCATAGGGGTTTCTTGTTGAATTGTCACCTGGCCAAACGGACAGGTGATATTTTTGGTTTCGATGTTTATCTAAGTTGAGAGAAAAATTGTATGGAAAGTAACAAGTCTCACTGTTCTTATCTGCGGTGTCGCCATGCCTTCGGTAGAGGGTCCGGCGATCGTGCCTTGCGCCGAGGCATGCTAGGTGCCGCTCAACGACTCTAAAGCAAAGGAGATCCCGATGCCAGATTATGTACTCGATCAAGCCTACGAGATCTCATCCCCCACCGACGCAAAACAACACTATGATGAATGGTCAAACACCTATGACGAAAGTTTCGCTGACGGATGGGGCTACATAGCACCACGAGAGATAGCCCGTATCTTCGACAGCGAGTGCGGATCCCTGACCGAGCCTGTTCTTGATGTGGGTGCCGGCACGGGGCTCGTAGCGGCGCACCTTCAGCAAGCTGATGTACACGGTATCGATCTATCTCCTGGCATGCTGGCTATAGCTGAGCAGAAGGGCGTCTACAGCAATACGTTTGTGGGCGATCTTAAGCTGCCACTGCGTTTGCCGAGTGATAGCTATGGGGGTGTAATCTCTTGTGGAACCTTCACCCACGGTCATGTCGGGCCGGAATGCTTGCCTGAACTTCTACGTGTCGCGAAACCCGGTGCACTCTTTTGCTGCGGTACAATAGCACCTGTATACGATGCAGCTGGTTTTGGCTCTGCCTTGGCACTGCTTGTTGCAGGTGGAGAGATCACGCCTGTGCGCTTCCGAGTGATCCCGATCTACGAAGATGCCAACCACCCGCACGCAGGTGATAAGGGCCTTGTCTTCTGTTTCAACAAGCGGACTCTTTCTTAACAGAGATTGGGTGGCTTTCGATTCACTATCGGCCGGTTGTCCTCAGGCACCTTCAAGACAGCACCATCGTCCGGTGATCCAAGTCAGTGTTTGCAGTTGATAACTTGCATCGACCTCTCGATTGTGAAAGACGCAAGCGCGTGTGCGGGCAAACGACGCCTTTCAAGCCAGAGCAGTAGGTCTGGCTGACACTCTCTTCGCCAGATCCGGTTTTCTAGTCAGCGGAGCAGTTCTGGACAGCGGATCGCATGCTCATAGGTATAGATGTTATGGCTTCCTACTGTTCCGACAAAGGGTACTATGCAATCGTGTGACCTTCTTGGCTTCTCGCCAAAGCTGCCCTTGCACAAGGGATATTCTGAGTCTCATTCAGACGTTTCAGGAAGGGGTCAATATTCAGGCCGATTGACCAATCGACTTCCGGGCTAGAAGTGGAGGTTGAAGCGGGCCGATCCGGCGTAGGCGCGTGTCTTGCCCGACAGCAGGGTGTTGGCGACGAGGTTCATCGACACGTTCCGGGCCAGTGCTGCACTCATGCCGAGGCCGAGATCGGCGAAGATCGAGTCGGCATCGTCCTCCAGAACGAAGCTCGGCCCACCGTTCGGTACGCCGGTGAAAGTGGCATCGAACGTACGATTGTCAGCGCCGACGATGCCGAGCACGCCGGCGCGGCCGAAGAGGTGGAAGGGGGCGCCGGCGATTGTACTGTCGACCTCGGCCTTCAGGAAGGGATTGAGCGTGCCGACCGTTTCTTGAAAATCGCCGAAGCGGATGCCGTAGGGCTCCGCACCGGTCTCAGAATAGCCTGGGCGCCAAAGGTGGTGCACGCCGCCGTCGAAGGTCGGCTCCAGAGACCAGCGATCGAACTGGAAGTTGTGAGAGACACGGGCGTGAGCTGCAATGAAGCTGGCCCGGGGGGAGCTGCTTGCCGTTTGGCGGCCGCTCGGCGTGATGACGCTGCGCGAGAGGTCATAGTCGTTGGTGCCGCCGGAGAACCCCGTGGAGAAGCGCCACTGATCGATCTCTTGCGAGAGAAAGATGCCACCTTGGAAGCGGTTGCCGGAGGCCTCTTGCAGGTTCTCCGCCGAGAGAGCAAGCCGCTCGTAGCTGCCGGCGATGCCAGCGGTCAGACCTTCGGCAAGCGCGACGTCGGCGCCGCCGGAAAACCCGAAGGCCGTCTCGGTGTAACGACTGGTGTCTTGGTCACTGTCACGCTGCAGCGCCGATCCTCTGATCTGGACCCAGGCGCAAGACTCGCCGGAAACATAGCTGGCTGTCCCTTCCTCGTTTAGGTAGCGGCAGGATTGCAGCCTGTCGGCGAACTCAATGCTGGCGATCAGTAGAGCATCGACCGGGGCTGCATGGGCGCTTGGGATGGTTGCGTCGTAGGTGTCGAGCAGGGAGTCGATGTCGTCGATCTCAAGAAGAAATCCCTCCAAGTCCTCGACCCAGGCGTAGCCGCTGCCGGCTGCGCTCAAGCTGCCGGCGGCAATCGCCCGTCGCTCTTCGATCCTGGCATCGATCAGATCGCTTAGAAAGTCGGTCAAGTGGTTGGTGTTGTCGCCGACATCGCCCGGAGCGACGCTGCCAACGTCCGATGGTCCAAGTGCGAAACCGGTCCAGGGTGCCAAGTTCACCTCGTAAGCAAGAGCGATCGCGGGTTCGCCGTTGTGGATGATGTCCTTCACCTCGTAGTTCACCGTCGCGGTGTCCTGAACCGTCAGGCTGTTGGTGATGTCCCGGCCGGGCTTCAGCTGAACGATCCTGACCTCTCCGCTGGTGCCGGAGGGGACGAGATTGGTTCCGACCAGGTTAGGCGTGACGCTGCCACGCAAGAGCGCATCGTTGTGGATGGTGACGATGTCACTCTTCGCCGCTATGCCTGCGCTGTCGCCCAATCGAAGGTCGACCCAGAGCTGGCCCGTCCCGTTGTTACCGGGGTCTTGCGAGACCTTGCCGCCGGGACCCAGGATCCGCGCCTTGCCGATCTTGCCGACAGCGCCTGCCGAGAGCGTGCCTTCGTTTATCAGGAGACCGTCTTTTCCCAAGCGCGAGACGGAGGTGAGCTCGATGATGCCGCCCGGCCGGTTATGCACCACCCCTGCGCCGGAGCGCGTCTCGTCGAGTGATATTGCCCCCCTGATGCGGCCAAAGTTCTCCAGCCGAAGCCCTCCCTTGATCGCCTGTACGGCGAAATCCTCGTCACTTAGCTCACTGCCGCGTTTCTCAATGCTGCCCCGGTTCACGATCCTGTTGTCCGCCCCGTCGAGCAGTAGGATGGTGGCACGGCCCTCAGCCTCGGTGGCCAAGGTTGCCCCTTCGGCGACCTCGATGATGATGTCGCCGTTCTTCGCCTCGCCTTCGCTGTGCGCCAGGATGGCGCGGCCGTTCTTACCGCTGGCGAGGATGTCGCCGATCACCTCGATCCGAACGTCGCCGCCGCCGGAGCCTTGGCCGCCGGTCGTTTGCGCAATCACGCCATGGGCAGCCTCACCACTGACGGCAATCGTGTCGTCTACAGTGATCAGCAGATCGCCGCCGTCGCCGGCGTCTTTGCCGCTGCCGGAGAAGGTCGCCGAGGGAATCGGACCAGGCGATTCCACCTTGTTGCCGGCGAAGATGCCGCCCGAGCCGCCAACGCTCTGCGCGAAGATGCCGTGTGCATTCTCGCCGATCGTCGTGATCGCTCCGCTTTGCACGGTCACCGCGCCGCCGTTGCCGCCGGCGCCTGGCTTGGGGTCCAGTTGGCCGGGGCCGACCCCGGTGAAGCCGACGCCGAGGTTGAGGTCGAACCCGACCACCGAGAAGGCCTGCATTACTTCGCCCGCCAGACCGCCGCCGCCGCCGACGGTTTGCGCGAAAATGCCGACGGCCTCGTCGCCCTTTGTCGAGATGGCGCCGGCGTTCCTCACAGTGACGGCCCCGCCATCGCCGCCGCCGCTGCCGGTGCCGCCCACGGCGATGTTGAAGAGAAAGGGGGTCGCCCCCTTGCCGCCTTGCCCACCGCCACCGCCGATGCTTTGTGCCTCGATGCCGTAGCTGCCTTCTCCGCTGGTGGTCAGGGATCCGCTGCTTTGCACAAAGACCTCTCCGCCTTCCCCCGAAGCGCCACCCTTGCCGCCAACAGAAACTGTGAGTTCACTCCAGGCCCTAAACTGGTGCACCAGGGATTCGTCTTCCAAAAGGCCGAGAAGGGCGTTGATCAACTGCGCGGTCTCGTTGTCGGTGATGGCGTCGATACCGGGGTTGCCACCGCCGCCATGGCCACCGCCGCCGCCAACGCTCTGTGCAAAGATGGCCGAACTGAATGCGCCCAGCGTTGCGATATCGGAACTGTTCTCGACCCTGACGGCATCCCCCTTGCCGGCAGCCCCGGCGCTGCCGCCGATGTTGACGTTGGCACTATAGCTGGTGCGAAGTTCGCGTCTAACCGAGGTGTCGCCAAAGGGTTCATACTCGCAGTTGAAAATCCTCTCCAAGAACGCGAATTTGCAGTTACCAGTCAGAAAGAGCGTTCGGTTGCTCGAGCTGCCGCCGTCTCCGCCACCGCCGCCGACGCTTTGGGCGAAGATCCCGGGCGACGCATCGCCTTCGGTGCGAATGTCGCCATGATTTTCTATCGACACAGTCTTGGCATTTCCGGCGGCCCCGCCGCTGCCGCCGACATTGGTGGCGATTGTGATGTCATTCACGGGTTTGTTGGGTGGAAAGGCGCTGCCCGCTGCCTGATAGTCCAGGATTCCAGTAAAGGCAGATCCGCCGTTGCCGCCACCGCCGCCAACGCTTTGCGCATAGATCCCGGCGGAGTCGGCATCACTTGTGGTGAGCTTACCAGAGTTTGTGACCGTGACCGCACCCGCCTTCATGCCATTGCCGGCAGCCCCCCCGACGCTTGTCGTCACCGCCAGGTTGAGGCTCGGATTGTTGACGGGCGAGAGTTGCAGCTGGCTGTGGAAACTGCTGGCGCCACCGCCATTGCCGCCGTTGCCGCCGATCGACTGAGCAACGATTGCGTCTGAAAAAGCGTCGGTAGAGGTAATTGCCCCTGTGTTTTTCACTGTTACAGAGTCGGCAATTGCGCCGCTTCCGCCCTTGCCGCCGACATCGACCAACACCTGAGCGCCGGCTGTCGTGGGAACGGAGGCGCTGACCGACAGCGCGCTGCCGCCATTGCCGCCGCTGCCGCCGACGCTCTGTGCCAAGATCCCACTTGATTCGAAGCCCTCTGTTAGGATGGCACCGTCGTTTGTGACCAGCACGGCACCGGACTTTCCACCTTGTCCGCCGCCGCCGCCGACCGCCACCTGCACATCCCCGGTCAGCCTGCCAACAGTCAGACCGCCAGTCGCTGCAAAGCCGCCGCTGCCGCCGCTGCCGCCGATCGATTGGGCCAGCAGAGCGATTGATTGGTCGCCGCCGGTGAAGAGCGCGCCACTGTTCGATGCCGTAACCGTTCCAGCCCTACTGCCAGATCCGCCTTCACCGCCCACAGCGACACCCACATTAGCGACAGACAGCGTGCTTGCCGCGATGATGCCGCCGCCTTGACCGCCGCCGCCACCGATGCTTTGCGCCAAGATCGCGGTCGAAGCAGCACCTTGCGTGCTCACCTGATCTCGGTTCGTCAGCGCAACTGAACCACTCTCTCCGCCGCTGCCGCCGGTGCCGCCCAGGCCGACGTTTACCGCAGCCAGCGAGACTTGCGATCCGCTGAAAGTGAAGCCGCCCTGTCCGCCGGCATCCGAGATGCTCTGGGCCAGGATTCCGATCGCGTTGTCGCCGGCGGTTGCGATCGGACCGGAGGCGGTGACCGCAACATCCTTGCCGTCGCCGGAACTCCCGCCGGCGCCGCCGATGGAGACGGCGACATTGCCAAGTCCCGCGATGTTGTCGGTGATGGTGACGCTGCCCGACCCCCCGCCACCGCCGACGCTCTGGGCAAGAAGTGCGGGGGCGTTATCGCCTTTGGTGACAAGCCCACCTGAAGAGATCACCTCCACTGTACCGCCATCGCCGCCGTCACCACCGGTGCCGCCAACCCCGAGCCCGAAGTTGATCATACTCACGCCATTGACGGTCCAGACGTTTCCGGCTGAACCGCCGCCACCGCCGACGGACTGCGCGACCAAGGCCCGCGAGCTCTGCCCCTCTACGGCAACACTGCTGTCTGAGGTGACACTCACCTTGCCCGCCGACCCTCCCTTGCCGGCCCGACCGCCTAGGCCCATGGTGACCAGCATCCCGCCCGATCCGCTGGTTGACAGGACCTGCCCGCTGTTTCCGCCGCCGCCGCCGAGGCTCTGCGCGAAGATCCCGTCGGACAGCAGGCCTGCCGTTTCGATGGCGCCGCGGGAAACGACCTTGACGTCGGCGGCGGACCCGCCTGCGGCACCCGAGCCACCTTGAGACAGAGAGTAACTGAACAGACTAATCCCGCCCGCTGCGGTGCTGGAACCGGCGCTTCCCCCTCCGCCGCCTTGTGACACGGCGACCAGGGCTCCGGATAGATCGCCAGCTGTTGAGATGTCGGCACCGGTGCTGATGGATACTGCACCGGCGTTGCCGGCCCGATTGCCGCTGCCGCTGGCGCCAAGCGTCACGGCGAACACGCTGGCAGTGTTGATTGTCGTGCTGTTACCGCCGTCGCCGCCGCCGCCGCCCAGGCTTTGGGCGAAGAGGCCGCGCGCAAAATCGCCGGAGGTTGTGAGCGCGTAGTTGTCGGCGCCGCCGTCGCTGTAGGTCACATCACTGCCGGTGCCGCCCGGTCCACCTTTGCCGCCATATCCGACGGCGATACCGACCCCCACGGCAAGAACACTCGAACCATCGCCGCCGCCGCCGCCGAGGCTTTGGAGATAGGCGGCATCGGCGAAGTCGCCGCCGGTGGAAACGCTGCCGCTGTTGGTGACCGTGACCCGGCCGCCGTTGCCGCCCTTGTCACCCTTGCCGCCGAGGCTGATAACCCCGTTGGTGCCGTGAGCGGAGCCGCCACCGCCACCGATGCTTTGCACGATCAGACCGTCGGACTGATCCTGATCGGTCGATAGCTGTGCTTCGTTGGTGACCGTGATGCGGCCGCCATTGCCGCCTTTGCCTCCGTCGCCGCCGAGGGAGACCACGCCGCGATTGCCTCCGGCGTCGCCGCCGCCGCCGCCGATGCTGGCGACGTCGAGGGCCGGCGCGTCGGAGCCCTTAGTGGTGATGGATTGGCCAAGACTCTCGACCACGATGTCGCCGCCATCGCCGCCAGCCGATCCGGTGCCACCCATCGAAACGAAACCACCACCCTCCGAACCCAGCCCGCCGCCGCCGCCGATGCTCTGGACCAGCACGCCGCCAGAGTCCCGTGCCTTGGTGTCGATGGTCAAACCCTCTTCAAGAGTGACCGTCACCTTGTCACCCTTGCCGGCGCTTTCCGAACTGGCGCCATAGGCGACAAAGCCTCTGGCGGAGCCCGCGTCTCCGGCAAATCCGCCGATGCTCTGGGCGATCAATCCGTTAGCACGGTTCGCGCTGGTCTTGACCTTGCCGCCCAGCGTGACTGTTACCGCTCCGGCCGGACCGGCGCCGGATGCAGCGCCGCCACGTCCAGCACCGATGAAGGAGCCGGCGTCTCCGCCGTCTCCGCCGGCCCCGCCATAGCTGCGCGCCACGATGGCGTTGGCGTTGCCCTTGACCGTCATGTCGGTCTCGACATCGACCGTGACACTGCCGCCACTGCCGCCCTGTCCACCGTCACCGCCCTGAGAGGTGCCCAAGAAGGCCGAAGCATCGCCGCCCCTGCCGCCGTCGCCACCGATGCTCTCCACCCGCAGGCCTGAGGCGCGCAGGGCGTCAATGCGAATCGGTTCGCCGCCGCTCATGAAGATCACATCGCCGCCGTCTCCACCCTTGGCACCTTTGCCACCCGTCGAGTTGGAAAACGCGCTGTTGGTCGCCTTGCCGCCCTTGCCTCCTTTGCCGCCTAGGCTCTGCAGCAGTATCGCCGCACTGGGCGCGGAGGCATTGGGCGAGTTGGAGGCAAACTCGGAGACGACGAAGCCCGACTGAAACGTCATCTCGACGGCGACCCCGCGTTTGCCGGGCTTCCCGTCCTCGCCAAATTGACTGCGATCCTCGCCGTCCTTACCGTCCAGCCCCTCGGCGACATAGGCGATGCCGTGACCTTCGCTGACGAGGCCGAAGTCCCCACCATCGAAGGTGATTGCGCCGAACTCGTCCTTGCCCCCTCTCTTGTCAACGACACCAAACGCGGGCTCGAATAGAACGCCACCCGAATTGCTGCTGCTACTTGGTAGATTGCTGGTGATGTTGAAGAGATTGACAATAACACCAGTTGGGATGGGTGGAGTTATCCCGGGAATTATGACGCCATTGTTGTCGTTTCCGGCGCCAGTGCAGTCAAATTCGAGAATTGGGTCTTGGCTTACCGGAAGGCAGCGGGCCTGGGCGGGGCGATCTGTTCCGGTCAAGAGGCCAGCTGCGAGTAAAGCTACAACATAATAGGTGTATCGAAAGGTCATCTTTCACGACTCTCGCGTATTGTTCCCTGACTTCTCCGCCGAGCAGAACCGTCTTTGAGGCCCTATGCCTCAGCGATCGAAGCCGCACAACGTCTCCAAGAGATAGCGTCACGGTAGACCCATCGGTCCGTCTCACTCGTTGATTGGTAGAGTGAAGGGCGAGTGCATAACCGCTGTCAAGCATGAAATCTTGCCATTTGATAAAGAGATCAGAGGTAGAGTTGTTGGGATGGCGCGTTGGTGAGTCTGGAACCCTGCGGTGCTCGTAGTTTCGAAACGCATGCATTTGCGATGTATTGTTCCCTTTCTAATCAATAAGATAAGTGTAACATCGTAGATATCGCCGATTGGTGAATGCCACTCGGTGAGATTGAAAGCGCAACCAATTGCCTATCGCGCGTTCACCACTCCCCACAGTTTCGAGGGACAGTCGCTCAGCGCTTCGCGACGCGTTCCAGTATTCTGGCGAAGAAGCCGGGTGTCCTTTCGGCGAAGCCGCGCTCCTCGTCCAGAGAGAGCTGGACCTTGGCCGTGCTCTCCACGATCGACAGGCCCGACTGATAAGCCAGCCACCAGACGAAGAAAACGCCCAAGAACCAGAAGACGATTTGCCAGATCCACAGCGACGGCATGGCCAGAGTGAGTGCGCCATCGCTGAAAATGGGTTCGGAGAAAAACCAGTTGCCCAAGATAGCGCCGGGCCCGAAGGCGAAGAAGATCCAAATCAGGATCAGCGACCAGAGTGCGGTGCGCAGTGCCGGGTTGCTTGCCTTCTGCCTGTGGTCGCGGGCGAAGATGTCGTGCAAGCGATCGCGCTTGCTGCGGTCGGGTGTGCGCAGGGTGAAGATGGAGATCAGCAGGCAGGCCGCCATATTGAAGACCAAGCCCCAAGCAGCTGAGTGAATCGTCAGGGGCCAGCGTCCCCAGGGCAGTTCGACGAAGAGAGCTTCGAAGACAATAAGCCCTGGGGGTTCGGTGAAGACGACCAGCAGAATGCCGAAGATCAGGCCGGTGATCACCGCGCCGCGGCTGATCCAGCGGACCCAACAGAGCCCGAGCACCGCCGGGAAGATCTGCACCGAGAGGCTAAGGGTCATGGTGCCGAAGATCTCGGACCAGAGCGGGGCGAAGCTGGCCAGCGCGGCGATCGACAGAAACACGACCGCCAGCGCGATGCGCGCGGCAAGCCTGCGGTCGCGCACCGACAGGTCCGGCGCGACGAAGCGGCCGAAGAGCTCGATCACGAAGAGGTTGGCACCGGCTTGGGCGAAAACGGCAACGGGGATCTGCAAGGCTGCAATCAACATGAGCGCCAGCCCGACCGCAAAGAGTTGGTCGACGGCTAGAAACTGCCGCAGGAGGCCGGCGTAGGAGACCGCGCCCTCTGCCAGGGCATCGGGCTGAGCCAAGCCTAGCCCGGCGCCGATCAGCGGGGTGAGGAGGAGCAGGGCACCGACCCCGAGCCCCGAGGTCATCCAGACCTGAGCGAAGGCAAATCCCCTGCCCCTGGCGGTGCTGACGGTCAGCAAGACGAAGGCTGGCGAGAGCAGAATTCCCACCAGCGGCAGCGCCGCTGAGAGGATCGCCGTCGTGGTCCACATGCCGCCGCTGGTCGCCTCTTTTCCCAGGCCGGAAGAGTATTGGATGACGCCTGGAATCTCCTCTGCGAGAACGCCAGGAGCGGCCGGCATGTTCCCTCCCAGAACGCTCATCCAGTCCAGCGCCAGAGCGCCGACGCCGGCCGTGAGTGCGATCAAGGTCAAGAGCAGGAGCGTCTGCCCGGCGATCACATAGATGACCGCGCGCCAGCCGCCAATGACGCCACCCAGGAAGAGGAAGATGGCCATGACCCAGATCGTTTCCGTGCGTGGCAACTGGCCCTGGCTTGCGGCCTCTACGACGAGACCTATGCGCCCCAGACTCTGGGCGGCGAACGGAAGGGTGAAGAGCAGCAGCAGGATCAGAAGCAGGACGCGCAGCGCAGTAGAGCCGTAATAGGCGCCGATCAGATCGCCGAGCGTCTTAAGACCTGTGATCCGGGCCGCGAGCCAAAGCCGCTTCTGCACCACGGCGCCGGTCAAGGCAGCCAGGATGATACCCAGGGCGACGTGATTGTATTGCAGTCCGAAGAGCGCCTGCAGCAAGTGATGGTCGTAGAGGCCGAGTGCCGAGAGCAGCATGCCGCTCGCAGCAAAGACGAAGCACCAGCCAGGCAGATCGCAACCGCCGTCGAGATAGTCTTCCGCGCCTCTTGCTTGGCGCGCCGTCAAGGTCGCGACATAGATAGCGTAGGCAAGGAAGAAACCCAGGACCGCGATCAATAGCGAGGTCAAGACCCTGGATCCTCAAGCTTGCGGCGCCTGCGAAAATCGCTGATGACGTCGAAGGCTTCAAAGGCTCGGCGCAGGCCCAGATGAATGACCAGGTAGGCGATCACGCCGATCGCCAATATCAGAAACCCAAGACCGATGACGGCAAAGAGCGCCTCTATCCGCTCCGACCCGAGCAGCAGAGCCAAGAGAAAGCTCAGAAGGGCGAGCAGGTAGATCACCAGGCCCAGTGCAAGCTCGCGGCTGGTGAAGAAGCTTCGATAGACGGCATTGACGATCACATGTCCGACAAAGCCGGCCAGGATTGCCGCAAAGGCGCCGGCCACCAGCCAAGCGTTCGTTAAATCAAGGCCTTGCGTGAGAAGCGTCAGTGCCAGGAAGCCGAGCGGCAGCCAGAAAGACAGCACCAGCACATGCCGGTCCAGCCGCCTGACGACCGCCTCCTGCTCGTCTTCGATCTGCACTGTGCCCTCCGGCATTTCCGGCTTACGCAATCCTTAGCTTTCTAGCTTTCCTTATCGCTCTTGCCGCCTTCGGCGAAGTTGCGGAAAGACATGCTGCCGGCGTTGCCAAGGTGTTCCAGCGGCAGACCCAGATCCTTCATCAAGCCGTCGACGAAGGCCATCTGGGTCCGATACTTCATTGCAGAGTTGGCGACCCTGTCGGTCATGTTGCCACCACCGCTGCCGCCGGCACCGCCCTCTTGGCCGACAGATTCCGAGGGGCTGTTGATGCCGGGCAGTCCGTCGACCTGCAGGATCTTGATCGATTCGATGTTCTCCATCGGTCGCACGGTTTCTCGGATGATGTTCGGCAGAGTGCGGACCAGCTCTTCGTAGATGGCGCTGCGCCGGCTTTCATCGCTGCGCAGATTCTCTGCCTCGTTCAGCTTGCGGGCGCCATCGGCTTCCTTCTCATAGCGCACCTCGGCGGCCTTGGCTGCGGCGATCTCCGCCTCGGCTCGCTTCTCTTCGGCTTGCCTGTCGGCTTCGGCTTGACTGACGACCCGCATCGCTTCGCGCTCGACCTTGGAACTGGCTTCCA
The DNA here is from genome assembly GCA_963669445.1 of Rhodospirillales bacterium. Taxonomy (GTDB): domain Bacteria; phylum Pseudomonadota; class Alphaproteobacteria; order Kiloniellales; family JACOMY01; genus JACOMY01. The sequence goes on along the minus strand of OY770029.1, from coordinate 5,179,670 downwards.
GCAGCTCGACCCGCTTGACCCGCTCGGCGATCTCCAACGCGCGCGCGCTGTCGATCTCTGCGTTCAGCTTGCTGACGGTCTTTTCGACCTTGGCTGCCTCGGCCCTGGCGACAGCTTCTTCGATCGACTTGTTGATCACCGCGATCAGGCGCTCCTTGTCGACGATCTCGACCTCGCGGCGCTGCTCGATCTCGAAGCGCTCGACGAAATTGCGCGCCGCGATGCGTAGCTCTTCGATGCTGCGGTTGGCCATGATACTGGCGTCTTCGGTCTCGCGGAGCGCGGCTGTTTCGGCCAGCTTGACGGTCTGCTCGCGATCGATCTCCAGCCGGCGCAGCTCTTCGCTGCGGCGCACGCGCTCCTGATCGCTAGAGAAGCGCCGGGCGATGGAGGCTCGCTCTTCTTCTGCAGCGGCCATCTCGTTGCTGACGCGCAGCTCCTTATCCTTCTCGACGGCCAGCATATCGACGGCGTTCGTCATTTCGATGCGCTTGGCTTCCACCTCGCGCATCTTCTCGTTCTTAATGTTGTCGACTTCGGCGGCTGCACTGGTTTCGAAGATCGCGATGTCTTGGCGAGAACGGATCTCGCTTTCCTTGACCTTATGCTGGTTCTCGATCCGCTCGGATTGGATCTGCTTTTCGGTCTGGATTCGTTCTGCTTCCAGCTCCCGCTCTGTGGTGATGGCCTGCATCTCGTTATCCTGGCGGCGCTGGATTTCCAGGATGCGAATCGCGTTCTCGGAATTGATGCGTTCCTCCTCGACTGCTTTCTCCTTGGCGATGCGAATGCGCTCGGCTTCTTCCTCACTGCGGGTCTTGGCAATCTGGATCGAGATTGTCGCGTTCGCGCGATCCTCTTCGATTTCCGACTGCTGCAGGGCTTTGCGCCGTTCCAGATCGCGAGCCTGCTCCAGGCGGGCATACTCCAGATCGCGGTCGATTTCGATTGAGCGCTGCTCGGCCTCGTAGTCCCTTTGCTTGATCGCGACGCGGGCTTCGTTCTCGATCCTGTTGCGCAGGGTACGACGCGCCTCGATCTGCTCTGTCAGCTGCGTCAGCCCTTCGGCATCGAAGGCGTTCGCCGGGTTGAAGGCAGAGATATCGGATTGATTGAGAGAGGTGAGCGAGGCGTTTTCCAGTTCGAGTCCGTTCTTGTCCAGGGTCTTCTCGACCAGTTCGTAGACCTTGCTCATGTAGCCGCGCCGGTCGCTGTGGATCTCCTCCATCGTTTGGCTGGCGGCGACCGCAGACATGGCGTCGACGAAGCGGCCTTGCACCACCTCTTTCAGAGCCGCCGGCTCGCTGAGGCGCGACCCCAAAGTGCGCGCTGCGGTCGAGACCCCCTCTGTGGTCGCGATGACCCGCACGTCGAACTCTGCCACCACATCGACCCGCATCTTGTTGCTGGTGATCAGCGAACTCTCACCCGCGCGCCTTATCTCCAGCGGAATTGCATTCATGCTGACCCTGGTCAGGTTGTGAATGATGGGAACGACGAAGGCACCGCCCCCCATCACCACGCGCTCACCGCCGAAGCCGGTGCGGACAAAGCTCTCGTCCTTGGCCGAGTGACGGTAGAGCCAGTGGAGGAGGTAGACCCCGATCGCAATGACGATCGTTACCAGGATGAGGACGGCAATGGCATCTGCACCGGTCATGATCTGGTTCTCCTAGTCTTGGCAATGCGCCGCGTTGTGCTGTGTGGGGTCATGGGTCAGTACCTCTCCTTCCCGGCGACAGCGAGGAAGATGAGCGCAACGGTGATGAGGTTGACGAGATCGGCGAGCGTGTAGAGGACGATGATCCCGGCCGAGTGGCCGGTGCCGATGACGACATCGACAAAATGCAGGATCGGATAGATCGCCCAGCCGATGGTCAGGATGAGCCGGACCCAGAAGTAGCCGAGCCTGATTGGCCGAGAGGCCTCACGGACGGCCTGGTTCATGTCGCCGAAGTAGAGTTCGCCCAGGATATAGAGCCAGAAGGCGATCGAGAGTAGCGCGCCCAGGGTCGGATCGAAGATCCCGGCGTCGCCGAGGAAACGGCAGAAAACCATCAGAACTGCCGCTGCTAAGGTGCGCCAGAAGACCCCGACGGTGACGGGCCCTGACAGGCGGGCGTAGAAGAAGGTTGCGGCAACCAGAGCTGGCTGAACCACATACCAGCCGACATAGCGTGGTGCCGCACTCAAGGCTTCATTCGCCTGCCAGATCGAGAGCGACTGGTAATAGACCAGGGCGCTGGCCAGCAGGGCGACCACCGCGAGCGCGACCGTCACCCGCCAGCGGTCGGCAATCCAAGAGAGGCCGAGCGCCAGAAGGGCTGCCGTTGCCAAGCTGGCCACCGAGGCCGTTGAGAGGCTGAGGGTGACAAGATCGCTCGAGAGGTAAAGCGTTTGCTGCATGCTTCGTCCCTTCAGACTTGCGCGCGGATGTGCGGTGCACGGCTGTAGAGCGCGACCATCGGCAAGATGAGCAATCCGAAGACGAACTGCTGCCATTCGTAAGCAAGGCCAATTCCGATCAGGAAGGTGCTGAGGACTTGCAAGACCAAAACGCCGATCAGGGTAAAGCCATAGCCGCCGTAGCCGCCGGCCAGGGAGGTGCCGCCGATCACCACTGCTGCCAGTGTGGTGAAGAGGTAGGGGTCGCCCACACCGATGAAGCCGCCGCCCGACCAGCCGAGCAATAGGCATCCCGTCGCCGCGGCGAAGAAGCCGCTAATGGTGTAGGCCACGGACCAGTACTTCAGCTCCGAGATGCCGATCAGCTTGGCCGCCTGGCGATTGCCGCCCAGCGCATAGAGATAGCGTCCATAGGCCGAGTAGCGCAGCGCGACGATGACCGCGATCGCGAGGCCGATCCAGATGACGATGACCGGCGGCACACCCATTCCGAAGGTCTGTCCGTTCATCGCTGCCAGGTTGCTGAGCCAGGCCGGAACCCGGCCCATGACATTGCCGGCCTGGGCCGAGCCGATACTGGTCAGGATTTGCACCAGGCCGGCGATGGCAAAGCCCATGCCCAGGGTCACGATCAGGACCTGGCCTTGAAGCCGGAAGGAGAGCAGGCCGTTCAAGAGCCCGAAGCCGGCACCGATAGCCAAGACGAAGAGGGTCGCCAGCCATGGCGGCACACCCAGGGAAATCAGGAACATGAGGCCGATGTTCGAGGCCCCGATGACGAAGGGGATGGAGAGATCCAGGCCACCCAGCAACGCCACCATGGTCTGGCCGATGGAGGCAATGCCCAGGAAGGCGGCAAAGAGCAGGATGGCGCGGATGTTGGGGCCCGAGAGGAAGCCTTCAATCGTAAAGGCGCTGATGACGATCAGCGCGCCCAGGATGATCAGTCCGATGAAGGCGCTGCGTCCCTGCGCGAAAACGCCCGAGACCTTGAAGGCGAACAGCAGGATCAGCTGCAGAACCAGGAAGGCGATCAGATTGGTCAAGGAGCGGAAGGAGGGGACCGTCGCGGTCACGATCAGATAGATCAGCAGCAAGGCCGCCATCGAGAGAATCATGACGCGGTTGGTTTTCCACCAGGCGGCGCGCTGTTCTTCTACTTCGTTGCTGACCTCGCCGCTGCTTCTCGATTCGGCGCGTGCCTCGAAGGCGACGGCGAGCGCGTTCAGAAGCCAGAGCGAAAGGGCGAGCGAGATAATGGTGTAGAGGATCACCAGTTGGGCCGCGATGTCCTGAACGAAGCCCATTCCGAAACCGATGGCGCCCAGGATCAAGGCGAGCGCGATGTTCAGCCACATCAGGACTGGTGAGCGCGGCATAGGAAAGAACTGGCGCTGTGGTGCGGGTGCTCCTGACTTGTTCACGCTGTCGTCGCTCATGGCTCGGCCCGCCAGCTGGGGGTCAGGGCGGCGGCGTTGCCGTACTGCGCGGCTGCCAGGAAGAGCAGGAGGATAAAGACGAAGATCGAGAGATAGACGAAACCGCCCAGACGCAATGACAGGGCCTCGGCGACGGTTACCCTTAAAGTCAAGACGACAACGGTCAGGACGGCGAGCGCAGCGAAGACAAAAGTTTGGAGCGGGCTCAAGACGCTGTCGCCGGGTGTCGCGGTCTCCAGACCTCCAGACGCGATCTCCGGGAACAGCAGGTAGCGGTCGAGCAGCGGCGCCGCAGCCTCTTGTTCTGCTTGCTCGAAAGCGGCGCTATCTGCCTGAGGGATGTAATGCCTTGAGGTTGCGACCTGTAGCATGATCCCGCCAACCACCATGCCCAGCACGATGAAGGCGGCATAGGGCGACACGAAAGAGATGTGTCGGGCGATGACCGGCACCAGCAAGGTCAGCAGAAGAGAGAGCACGAGGATCAGCCCGTAGAAGAGCTGGGTCACGAAGGACTGGATCGCGCCGAAATCGAAGGTCGCCAGCACATAACCGATGAGGAAGAGGTTGACTGCCCCCAGCAGCGCGCCGGTCACCGAGCCGCGGCCGCCTGAGAGGGCCACTCCGCCCAAGACCAGAGCCGTGACCGAGGTCAAGGTCATTGTGGTACCCTGGGTGGGATCGCCCGAAGAGATGAGCGCGGTGTAGCAGATGGCGCCCAGACCGACGAATATGCCGGAGATGACATGCGCGCCGATCCGAACCAGGTAGATGCGCACGCCGCTGGTATAGGCGGCGCGCTCGTCATAACCCATGCGTCTCAGGTTCGAATAGAAACTGGTGGTGGTGAAGAGCAGCCAGCCCCCGGTCGCCAACAGCAGGATCAGCAACACCGGGGAGAAGAGGGTGTTGCCCAGGCCCCAATCCGCCATCCACTGCGGGGCCAGGCCGCCGGGCCGCGGCATGATCACCAGATTAATGCCCGAGAGCGCCAGAAAACCCGAGAGCGCGACGATGATCGGCTGCACGCGTACGAAGATGATGATGAGCGCGAAGAATAGTTGGTAGGCGACGCCGATGCCGAGCGCCACCAGGAAGACGCCGATCGGCGAGGTCACGGCGTCCAGGCCGTTCAATTGAACCACCGAGACATTGATGAAGGCCAACAAGGGGCCGACGGCAAGATCGGTGGTACCGCGCCCGGCGATCGTCGTGGCCATCAGGGCATAGGTGGCCAAGATCAGGGGTGCGGCGACGATGATGGCGGAGCCAAGGCCCGACAGGGAAACCAGGCTGGGGCCGCGAATGACCGCAAGCGCAAGCAAGACTGCCAACAGCAGGATCGGTACCAGCAGATAGGTACTCTCGCTTGCGCTTCGCTCAGACATGGCCTGGCCTTCGCTCGTCCGCCCTTGCCCCTAGGCTTGGTTCATGGGGCGGGCCGGCCAGCCTCACAGGTCGATCACGCGGCGCGCAGGGCTACGGCTCGCGCGGCCAACCTCTTGCCGACCGTCGCGGGCCGAGGTCAAGCTCTTGGCCGCACCACCGCGTCGTGCAGGATCGTTCTGAATGATCTTCTTCAAAACCGGGGCCACGACATCGCGGAACTTGTCCGGATCCTCCGAGGTGGGGAAGTGGCCGCCCGAGAAGATGATACACTCCGAGTTCTTGACTTTTTCGGCGGTGCGTTCGGTCATTTCCGGGGTGCAGGCAAAGTCATAGTCTCCGGTCAGGAAGTAGATCGGCACGCGTCCCGAAATCTTGTGTGCCTTGTCCCTAAAGTCGCTGTCGACGCTATAGTAATAGAGATCGCCTTTGAAGATACCCGGGCCACCTTGCGCATAGTACCACCATGTTTCGTGGCGATATTCGTCGGGCGATTCGGGCGACATCAACCCAAAGGTCGAGGTGGCGACCGCCTCGCCGCCGTGAATGTGCGGGTGGTGCAGAGGGTCGATCCACCAGCCCGGCGAATGATCGCAAGCCTCCAGCGCGATCAGAGCGGAGAACTCGTTCTCGAAACGCAATGCTAACTCCAGGCAGATGTTGCCGCCCATGGATTGGCCCATCACCACCGGCTTTTCGATGTCCAAGGCCCGACAGAAGGCCACGATGAACTCCGAATAGAAGCGCGCGGTCAGCTTGTATTCGTCTTCCATCAGGTAGTAATCCGCCGGCGGGATCGACTTGCCATGCCAAGGCAGATCGAAGGCGACCATGCGGAAATGGTCGGTGAAGGCGGGATCGCACATCTGGTGGCGATACTGGCGACCGTCGGTGCCGGCAGTGTGCAGGCAGACCATCGGAATGCCCTCGCCGGCTTCCTCATAGTAGGTTCGGTAGGTCTTACCCTCGCACTGGACATAGACGTAGCGTCCGACGATCGGATCGTGAGTGTTCATTCGCTCTCTCCCTTTTCGAGACGCCTAAACGCCACGCATCAGCGCCAGCATGTGGGTCAGCGCGCGCATGTTTTGCCAGAACGGAAGGGTGTTGCCCTCGATGACCAACTGCTTGTGCAGCGGATGGGCCATGGCCCAGATGTCGTTGAACATCGGCGGCGGGATCTCTTGGCAGAACTTCGACCAGGCACTTGCCGAGGCCTTCAGTCCGAACTCGTAGCCGAAGTTGTCCGGGGTCAGCCCCTCGCAGATGCGCTTGATCTTGCCGTCCTGCATCTCGATCAGGTATTCGCGCTCGTCGATGCCGATTAAGAAGCGACAGTTGAAGAAGCGCCCGATAACGGGGAGCCTTCGGTCGTCGTTGACGGCCCGTGCCCAACGTTCGATCCAATCCAGATCGAAGCTCTTGCGGTTGCTGTAGCTAGTGCTCACGCCTGTCTCCTGTCTTTGCTGCTTGCCGCGCGTGTCCATTGCGGTGCCGGCCCCGCGCTCTTCCAAGAAGCCTCTGATAGGGTGTCAATCATTGGATAGAAGCGGCTTTCGGGCCGGGCCATAGATTGCGACCAGGGATGCCGAGGCAATGGCCAGGGGCATGACGGCCGCGTAGAATTGAGGGAGGTCGGCATCCTCGGCCAGTTCGACGCTCTCGCGCTTCAGCGCATAGAGCGTGAAGACGTAGCGATGAGCGCGATCAGGCGGCCAGGGCCCGCTGTAACCCCGGCCGAAACCGGGAATGCCGAAGGTCACGAAGTCGGAGTTGAGTTCGCGTGCGCCTGCCGGCAGTGCGTCGGTCTGACTGGCGCCTTCCGGCAGTGCAACCAGATCGGCGGGGAGATCGTAAACCAGCCAATGGGCAAAGGAGCGCGGGAAGTTGAAGGCCTCGGGTAGGTCGGGATCGGTCATCGACAGCGCGAGACTCTTGGTGCCCGCCGGCACGCCCGACCATGCCAAGGGTGGGGAGCAGATCTTGTCTTCGACATAGGCATCAGGGATCTGTGCGCCTGGGCCGAAGGCGGTGCTCGTCAGCTGGAAGTCGCCGGGCGCTGCGAGCGCCTGTGTGCTCCTCTCAGGGACACGCGCCTCAGGGACACGCGCCTCAGGAACACGCGCCTCTGGGACACGCGCCTCTGGGACACGGGCTTGGGCGATTCGCTTGGCAACCGTGACCGGCCGTGGGGTCGGGCGCCCGTCCTCGAGGTGGGGGATCGCGTGCTCCTCCAAGACATCCAAGTCGGCTTCAAGCTCTTCCAGCGGCAGGCCGCCGAGCTTGCGCCCGAAGGTGGCGTTCAAGATCACGTTGGCATCGAAGGGTGGCTCGAACTCGGAGGAGATGATGCCGTTGCGAAATACCTCGACGCGGGTACAGAGGTCGAGAAACTCTTCGATCTCGGAGGAGAGGAAGATGACCGAGCGTCCGCTGGCGGCAAAGGTCTTTAGGTTCTGATAGAGGTCTCGTTTCGCCCCGACGTCAATGCCGCGCGCGGGGTCGTTCAACACCAGAACGCGCGGCTTCTCGGCAAAGGCGCGGGCGATCAAGACCTTCTGCTGATTGCCGCCTGAGAGCGAGGTGATGGCATTGTCGGCGTTACCCATCTTCACCTGGAGCTTGCTGCTTTCCCACTTGAAGACAGGCTCCAGCTTGGTGTGGTTGATCAGGTTCGCGATGCCGCCGGATCGATACTCGCGGTAGACCGGCATTACCAGATTCTCGAAAATCGAGAGGTTGGGAAAGATCCCCTCTTTCTTGCGGTCGCCGCTGACGTAGCTGACATGGTGCGCACGCGCCGAGCGCAGGTCGGAGATCGCGTGCTCGCCCTTTCCGTCGAAGACAGTGATCTTCCCCGATATCAGACTGGACACGCCGGCAATCGCGCGCACGAAGTCAGCCTGACCTTGGCCGTCAAGCCCGGTCACGCCGACGATTTCGCCAGGGCGGATCTTCCAGTCGATGGTGCCCGCGTCGTGCCAAATGCGGGCCTTCTCGACACGCAATGCCGGCCGCTCGTCCATGGCTTGCGGGGCCGGTATGTCTGAGCTGCCAGTCTCGCTCTGGGTTCCGGCAATCAACTCCAGAATTCTCTGCTCGGATATCTCGTTGCGGCCTAGGCAACCGACGTCACTGCCGTCGCGCAAGACCGTGGCGCGATCGGCAATACGCACCAGCTCTGCGATCCTGTGGGTGACGATCATGATGGAGGTGCCGCCGGCCTTCAGTTGGCGCATCTTGGCGAAGAGCCGTTCGGTCGATTCGTAATCCAGTGCGGCGGAACTCTCGTCCAGGATCAATAGCTTGGGCTCTGCCAGTAGTCCGCGGCCAATGGTAACCCATTGTTTCAGGCTGAGCGGCAGGGCGCCGACGGGGGTCGAGAGATCCAGATCGAAACCCAGCAGCTCTCTCATCAGCTTGCCGGCGCGCGCAAGCTTGTCCTCGCGGTTGGCCGCAGAGGTCAGGAGTCCGTCTGCGCCAAGGTAGAGGTTGTCCAGGACCGAGCAGCCCTCGGCGACCAGTATCTCCTGAAACACGTTGGCGATGCCGAGCGCGCGCGCCTCGACAGGTGTAGTGGCAACCTTGCCCAAGACCGAGATCTGACCGCTGTCGGGGATCAGCACGCCGGACATGACCTTGGCAAGCGTGCTCTTGCCCGAACCGTTGCCGCCGATGATGGCGTGTACTTCGCCCTCGTAGGCCGTCAGATTGCAGTCGTCCAGAGCCACCGTCGGACCGAAGGTCTTGCGCACTGAAGAGAGTTCGACTGTGACTCTGGCCATATCCGTTCCGGCTGCGCACCCAGACAAGGTCTCGGCGGGCGGCCGGATCGAACCGACCGCCCGTCGGACATCGTGCTTGCTCTTACTGGCCGTGCTTGCTGACGTCGTAGGCTTCCGGGTCAGCGGGGCGCAGGAAGAACTGATCCAGATAGGCTTTGCCCGCCCACTCTTCGATCGGAACGTTGTACCAGCCGTCCGAGTCCTCGTTGCAGTTCTCGTCCAGCACCTTGGTAAGTTCCTCGAAACTCATGACATGGGGCTTGGTCAGGATCGACTGCACCTTGGGGCCCTGGCCCTGCAAGGTCCGGATCATGATGTTCCAGTTCATCTCGAAGTCAGTGCCGGGCGGCCAGGCGTGAATGGCACCGGAGACATAGTCCGGATTCTTACGCCAATAGCAGAGGGCACCCAGCTCTCCGCCGATCGTGATCGGCACCATCGGCCGGCCGCTCTGCTTCAGCGCGCGCAGCGCGCCCAGCTCTGAGGCGGACTGGATGATGACGCCGTCCAGGGGCTGCGGATGGGTCGCCAGCCAGCGTTGGATTTCGGCCTGCGCAACCTGGTCGGTCCACATGCCGGCAACGGAGCCGGCAACCTCGATGTCGGCATGGCCTTCCAGCGCCATCTTGATTCCCAGATCCTGGGAATCGGAGGCCGAGGCGCCGGGGATTCCCTCGACCACCAGCACCTTGCCCTTGCCGTCGATCTCTTGGACCATCCACTCGCCCATCATGTGACCACCGACCACGAAGTTGGCCGAAGAGCTCACCGCATAGGGCGAGGTCAGGTAACCAACCGCCGAGAAGACGGGCACGCCGCGCTCGTGCGCGTATTGGACCGTCGGGTTGAGCGCCGTGGGGTTGGAGCAGCAGACGATGATGGCATCGACGCCGCTGTCGACAAGCTGGCGCATCTGTTGGATCTGGGTGGAATCATTCAGGTTGGACTGGGTGATCACAACCTCAGAAATCATGCCCAACTCTTTCCACTTGGGAATGATGGTCTCCTGCAGGCGTTCCATCACGTTTGCGCGCCAGGTGTTGCCGGCATAAGAGCTGGCATAGCCGATCTTCCAGGGCGGCGGGTTCTTGGCAATCCAGTCGCGATAGGCGCTTGGCCCGATCGGTTGCGCCGGGTCGAGCATCTCAGGATTGTAGAGCTCTTCCTGGATGTCCTTCGGCAGTTCATCGACACCCTCTGCCAAGGCGCCGGTGCAGAGTGCCGTCGCCGCCAGAACCGCGCCTGCCTGAAGACCTAAGCTTCTGAAAAACGTCATCTATTCCTCCCATTTTGGCGTCAAGCATGGCGTGCTTGGCGCATCGATTGAAAGCCTCGCCACCCGATGCTTCAAGTCTCGCTTAAGGCAGATGGCTCCCTTCCGTTCTGGGCCTCCTGCAGGCCGGATTCTTCTGGTCCTTTGCGCCTCGTCGACCTTAGTTCTGTTCTTTGGCAGGGCCAATTCGCCCTTGCTTCTGGTGCTGGTCCCTCCTCATGAACAGGGTCCTCTGGAACGCGGCCGCAAGGGCTGCTGCCTGTCGCCTTGTCCGCAGTTCAAAGCGCCAAACGTACCTGGTCAGGCAGATCCTAATGACTGCTCTGTTCGCCAACTCTCATGAAATATGTGATATCAGTCGGAACGGATAGTCAAGGGAGCGGCGCGGATCTGATTCCTGCTCAGCTCTGCCGCTACCTTTTCTCTAATCGCCGAAATGCAACTCGTACCTCTGTCTTGGTCGGCTGCACTGCGAGTAGTTGCCGCACTTTCTCCTGTAACGATGGAGAAAAAAAGTCTAGAATTGCTGTATTTTTGATATATGTGGGCCGATTTTTAGTCACCTGATCAGCGATATTTATTCGTGGTGAGGGTTGTTTGTTGCGCACTCATTGGTGGAGGGGAGCGCTGCGCCAAACTCAGCTTAGGGCCTGCCGTGCCGCTTGGCCAATCGAGAGCCGCTACGATCCACTTTCGTTCACGCGCCTCGTACCTGGAAACTGGTCAATGCCAATGCGATGGCGTCTCCCGCGAAGAGGCAAGTCACCTCATCGCGGGAGTTTGTTCCCTCCCTTCAGAGTTTCGAGCAGGACAGGAAGGGGCGGTCGGTCAGTCTTGGAGTTATCTAGCTTCTAGCTCGCCACCATAATCAGACCGGCAGTCGCCAAGGCACCACCGGCAAGGCGTCCAAGGACACCAACTTGCAGGTTGCGGGCGGTCCGGCCGGCAAACGTGCCGGCAGACATCAGAAGGGCCGTCATGAGCATCACACCGCAGGCAAAGGCGATGGCGCTGCCCAGGGCCGGAGCCTCTAAGCCGTGTGCGGCTCCGTGAGCGCTGGCTAGGACAGCTGCTCCGCAGAAGGCCAGCAGCGGTTGCACTCTGGCAGCGAAAAGCGCGAGTGTGCCGAACAGCACCACGGAGAGGAGGATCAGGCCTTCGCTTGCCAGGATGGCGAAGCCGGAGAGCGCAAGAAACATACTAGCCAGCATTCCGACCAGGAATCCTGCCGGTGCGACCCAGAAACGGCTTGGCTCGCTGAGGGCTGCCCAGAGGCCGACCGCAACGATCGCCAAGAGGTGGTCCAGACCGAATAGAGGGTGGGTCAGGCCGGCGAGGAAACCACCGTCGGGGTGCGCCCCGCTATGCGCCAAGGCAGGATTGCTAAGGGCCAAAGCCGTAACGGTAACGCCTAGAGTCTTCATCCACATAGGTCTACTCCTTTCTCTCTTGCTCTCATCTCTCTTGCTCTCATCTCTCTTGCTCTCATGGGTCAGATTGCCAGGTAACGCCGCGCAACCTCCGGGTCCTGAAGCTCCTCCATCGTGAGCTGCGCCACCACCGTGCCCTTGTCGATCACGACGCAGCGGTGTGCACATTGATGGATGAGGTCCAGATTCTGCTCGACGAGGATCACGGTCAGTCCTTCCTCGTCGCACAGTTTCGTTATGGTCTGGCCGATCGACTGCACGATGCTGGGTTGAATGCCCTCCGAAGGCTCGTCCAACAAGATCAGCTCCGGGTGGCCGACCAGCACCCGACCGATCGCGAGCTGCTGCTGCTCGCCGCCGCTCAAGAGGCCGGCTTTCTGTGTCTGACGCTCCTGCAGGCGGGGAAAGAAATTGAAGACACGGGCATAGTTGGCAGCCCGGTCTCGGCCGCCCACTCTTTCGCCCATCCGAAGGTTGTCCACCACCGACATGCGGGTGAACATGCCGCGGCCTTGCGGGACATATCCGATCCCCAGCCTGGCCCGCTTCGAGGGCGAGAGTCGCGTGATCTCGCGGCCTTTGAAGGTCACGCGACCGTCCATCGGTTGGATGGCGCCGATCAGGGTTTCCATCAGGGTGGTCTTGCCGACGCCGTTGCGGCCGATGACGGCGAGAATCTCGCCTTCGTGGACGGTCAGGTCGACGCCTTGTATGATGCGGACCTTGCCGTAGCCGGACTGCAGATCCGCCGTTTCAAGCAACATGGGTCTGCCCTCGCATTCCGGCCAGAGACAGCCTGCTCGCATAGTGCTCGGCCACAATCCGCCCCATCACGCTTTCCCCAGATAGATGCGGTGAACCTCTTCGTTCTGTTCGATCTCCTCGAAGCTGCCCTCCGCGAAGAGCTGTCCCATATGCAAGACGGTGGTTCTGGCATTGAGACTGCGGATGAACATCATGTCGTGCTCGATCACGCCGATTGTGACACCTTCACTATTTAGCCGCTTCAAGATGGCTGCCGTGGCTCGCGTTTCCTCTGGCGACATGCCGGCCGCAGGTTCGTCGAGTAAGAGAACTTCCGGCTCCAGTGCGATTGACATGCCGATTGCCAACCATTGCTGCTGTCCGTGCGAGAGGTTCTGCACCAGCTCGTCTTCGGTATCGTCCAGGTGCAGCTGTTTCAGCAATGCGGCCACCTGTTCGTGGATTTCACTCGGCTTGTGATGCCGGCGCAGAGGGATGAAGAGGTTCTGGAAAACCGAGAGTTCCTGATAGACGTTCATGTTCTGGAACTTGATGCCCAGGCCCAGTCTGGCACGACGGAAGAGCGGCAGCCGGGTAATGTCCCGGCCGCGGTAATAGACGCGACCCGATGTGGGGGACTCCAAACCCATCAGCAGTTTGAAGAAGGTGCTCTTGCCCGCACCGTTCGGTCCGATGATGCTGACCATCTCTCCAGGTGCGATGGCGAGGCTCAGTCCGTTCACCGCCTTGACGCCGCCAAAGCCCTTCACCAGGTCGCGGACTTCGAGGATCGCCTGGCTCATGTGGCCTTCCTCCGCCGGGCGCCCTGGTCTTGGGGATTGCGCCGCAGGGAGCGTGCGATTGAAGCCAGTTTCACGACCAGCCCTTCGGGCGCAAAGAGCATCACCGAGACGAGGATGGCCCCCAGCACAAAAAGCGAAGCCTCGCCCTCCGAAGCGAGTCTGAGAGAGACCCATTCCAGGACGATGGCACCCAGAAGTGCCGCCGTCAGGTCCTTTCGACCCCCGACGGCGACCCAGATCACGACCAGGATGTTCGGTGCTACGTCGAAGACTTTGGGATGCACGTAAGTGCCCCAGGCTGTGTAGAGCAGACCGGCCAAGCCCGCGAGGCCCGCCGACAGGCAGAAGACTGCGAGTTGAATGAGCCTGACGTCGTAGCCGAAGGTTTCGGTGCGGTTTGCATCCTCACGGCAGCCGACCATCAAGTAACCGATGGAGGAGTTAACCAGACAGCGCAGTGCCAGATAGGTTACGCACAGCAAACCCAATACGAAGTAGAAGAACTCATAGCTTCGCCCGTCCAACTCTACCACGGCGCTACCGAAGCCCAGGATCATGCTTGGCAAGAGGGGATCGTCGGGCGAGGCCGGTCTCAGGCCGTTGAAACCGCCCAGATAGGCGGCGCCGATGGTGTAGGAAGGATCGGCTGTCTGCAGCAGGAAGGTCTGAAACAGAAGCGAGATCACCAGAGTGAGAATCGCTATGTAGACGCCTTTCAGGCGCGCGAAGAACATGATGGCGCCGATCGCCGCGGCGAAGGCGGCGGGGACGAGGATGCCGGCTAGGATGGCCAGCATGGTGTTGCCATGCGCATTCAAGAGGTTGAGAGCGACGATCCCGTAGGCATAGCCGCCGATGCCGAAGAAGGCAGCCTGACCCAGGCTCAAGATGCCGCAGTACCCCCAAAGCAAACAGAGGCTAAGCGCCAGGAAACCGGAGACCATGAAGTTGCTGGTCTGAATGATCTCGTAGCGCGAGAGATATTGCGGAGCCAGGGCGAACAGCAACACCACGGCGACGAAGCCGCCCCAGAAGAGAGGGCCGCGCCCCATCGTCTGGGGGCCTGAAAGGAGGCTTAGGAACGACATGGGCGGCGTCACTTTGCTCTGCGAACGGAACGCATCCTGCGCCGCTCGACGTAGTCTGAGATGCCGCTGGGCAGCACCAGAAGGATCAACAAGGCCGTCGCGAAGATGGCGACGTAGCCGATGTAGACGCTGACCGCATTGTTGAAGATGGTCTGGACACCGGCAAGAGAGGCGACGCTGCTGAGCAGCCCCAGGACCACATTGCCGCTACCGCCGACGACGACTGTGATGAAGGCCATAGGCGTGTAGTTCACTCCGAAGAAGGGCGAGATGGTTGCCGTGAGCGCGAACATGCCCCCGGCGATTCCGCCGAGCGCCGAGCCCAGACCGAAGGTGAGGGCGTAGACGCGGCCGGTGTTGACGCCCAGTGCCTCGGCCATCTTGGCGTTCTCCATCGTCGCCCGTGCGTCCGTTCCGATCCGTGTGTAGGCGAAGATGAGCCAGACCCCGGCCACCAATGCCAAGGCTGTTGCGGTCAAGACCAGGCGATAGACGCCGAAGGTCTGTTCGCCGACCGCAAAGCTGCCGAAGGGTGTGGGGACATTCAGGATTGAAGGACCGAAGGCCAGCAGGAAGCCTTGGCTGAGCATCAGGCTGATGCCCCAAGTTACCACCAGAGAGGACAGCAGCTGTCGATAGAAGTGCTGAATGATTAGCCGCTCCAGGACGATGCCAACCAGCCCCGCTGAGACCCCGGCCAGCAGGATCGCAAGCGGTGCGGGGATCCCGGCGTGATAGGCAAAGGCCGTGGTGTAGGCGCCGATCATCATCAGCTCGCCATGCGCCATGTTGATGACCCCCATCATGCCGAAGATGATGGTCAGTCCGACGGCCGCCAGGATCAGATAGCCGGCGTTGTCGAAGAACTGATAGGCGAACCCGAAGAGGGTCGAGACCGTGTCCATGTGGAATGACTCTCCTGGCGCAGAGGCCTGCTGGTCGTTCTCGAAAGCGGAGCTTGGGGCGGCTGGGTTGGCCGTCCCAGAGCAACCGCGTCCGATAGCTACTGACCTTCAAAGAAGGCCGACCAGTTCGGGTTGTCGGGCGGCAGGAACTGGCGATTTGGTGCCTTCTCGCGCATGTCCACACCGATGTCCTTAAGGAAGGTCGGCTCGGTGTAGCCCAGGTCTGCGATCATCGAGAGGGTGTGATCGTCATTCACCTTGAAGAGGTAGGAATGCATGGCCGCATGATGCTGGTCGCCATGCAGCTTCCAAGGCCCGCCCGGCGCTTCAGGCACCTCGATGCCGGACTGCAAAGCAGCGATAACCGCGTCGGTCTCGGTCGTGCCCGCCTTCTCCCAGGCGTTTGCCATGGCCTTAACCGCCGTATATCCGAAGCCCGCATGCTCGTTGACGTAGACCACGTCTGGGAACATTCCGCGAATGTCCTTCGCAAAGCGCTCGCTGTTGGGGTGGGGGACATCTTCGATGTAGCCCGGCGAGACGTACATGTTGGCCAGAGAGGGTGGCGCAAAGCGCTTGTGCTCATAGCCGTCGGCGATGGTGACATTGGACCAGGTCGGCGTGCTCAGACCGGCCGCTTCGGCCTGCGGGTAGAACTGCACCTGTTCGGCCCCGACCAGGCAATGCACCTGGAAGTCCGGGGCGATGTTCTGGATGTCGCTGATTGTCGCCTGCCACTGCGACACGCCAAAGGGGAAGTACTCCTCCATCTCGACCTCGCCGCCGTAGAGGCCGGCGGCCGTGCGGGTCCAGGCGCCGATGGCGCGGCAGAAGTTATAGTCGGCACCAATATAGATCAGGCGCGGGCCGACATTCTCGATCATCCACTTCAAGGCCGGCAGCACCTGCTGTTCGGGTGTCGGACCGGAGAAGAATGAGTACTTGTCGGCGATGCCGCCTTCGCCTTGGTTGTTGTGCCAGAAGATGGTGTCGTTGCGCACCACCTCGCGACGAGCGGCCTCGCGCTCGGCGCCGGTGTAGCCGGCCATGACCACATCGGCCTCATCGTCGAAGATGCATTTCTGTGCCAATTCTTGGTAGCGTTTGACGTTGGATTGACCGTCGTAGGTCACCAACTTGATCGGCTTCTTCTCGCCGTCGACCATGATTCCACCGGTGTCGTTCACCTCTTTGACCGCAAGCTGATAGCCGTAGGTCTTTGGCGTTGCCATGATGGAAAAGTCGCCGGACAGGTCGTCGATCGTGCAGAGGACGATTTCGTCGTCCGCTTTCGCCTCGGATAGTCCGACAAACGCCATGCTTCCCAGAACAGCCAGACCCAAAGCCGCTGTTGTCAGAGATCGGCGCTCTTTTCTTGTCTCGCCCATTCGATGCCTCCTCGGGGTTTGAAGTAGACGCTCTCGGTGTTGGGCGATCTCGCCAAAGCCGGCTTATCGCTGCACGGAAACCCTGTCTGTCGAGCTGACTTGTAGCTCCGGGGTCTGTTTCAAGCGGGATCACCCATAGCGACCTTGACCATAGGAAGTGGGCCGCTTGGGTGAATAGTCCCCGATCAGGGTTCCCCAAATGGGTAGGCAGAAAGGGGGGAATGCACTTCAGCTAATGAGGGTGTTTTGTGGTGGCGTTCAGTAAGCGTCGGTGTCGACCTTGTCCGCTGTTGGCTCCCTCCTAACGAGACGAACCTGTCGCACGGCACGCCGATCGGCTGGGATGGCTTGGCTCGCGACAAACCATCGAGGCGGTTTAGGCCGCTTAGCACTTGCGAATAGCGCGTGCTTTCTTCCCCACGACGGCGGGTCTTAAGCAAGTCCAGGCGCGAAAGATGGCTTCGTGCGCCTGCCAGGTCTCCGCTGCGAGAATACGGACGACCACCAGGCGGCCAAGCCTGCTGACGCCCATCTTCACGCCGTCAAGTGCATCGCCGTCGTTGAGTGTCGCCTCTACGCCCTCTGGCAAATCGGGTGCGTAGGCTACAACCGTTGCCATCTGCGTGCAGCCTTGCCAGAGCCGCGATAGGGCGGCGACCCGCTGGGCCGTATCGGCGATCAGACGGTCGGTGAAGAGCGGGCGATCACCGATGCGAATGTCGAACTCGGAGAACAAGCTGTCGAAGAGAAAGGCCTCTCCCGCGCCGTGATGCACCCTGCCGGCAGAGATCATATCGGTGGCAAACAGCCTCGCGCTCTCGTCCAGGACCACACGAGTTATGCGCTCCGTGCGGCTACGGGCAAAGGGTATGGCCTCGTCGGGAAGGTACTCCAGGGTCGCTTCGGGTCCGACATAGAAGTCGACCAGTTCCTGCGAGGTTTCTTCATTGAGGCACTTGTAGAACTTGCTCGACGCCGTGGTGGTAAAGAGCGCACGCGCCTTGGGTTCCAAGTGCGCATGAAAGTGCGACACATCCCCCTCGACGAAACCGCCGCTGCTGTTCACCATCAGCATGAAGGGCTCGTCGTCGTGGTCCTGGTAGTGAAAGCCCTGCCACTGGAAGGGGATGCGCCAACTGTGCGGCTCGATCTCCGTGCGTCCGGCGCGCGGGCGCGCCTGGACGCTCATCAGGGCATACTTGCCGACGATCCAGTTGGGGTCGACCTCAACTGGCTGAAAGCTTCTCGGCATTTGCCGCAGCTCCCTGCTTGTCGATCAACAACACGTCGCGTTCGATCCAGTCGATGATGCGGTCCAAGCCATCGCCTTTGCGCAGATCGGTGAAGAAGTAGGGGCGATCGCCGCGCATTCTCTTGGAATCGCGATCCATCACGTCCAGATCCGCACCGACGTAAGGGGCCAGGTCGATCTTGTTGATGACCAGCAGGGGGGACTTGGTGATGCCAGGCCCGCCCTTGCGCGGGATCTTGTCGCCTTCGGCCACGTCGATGACGTAGATGTGGCTGTCGACCAGTTCCGGGCTGAAGGTGGCCGCCAGATTGTCGCCCCCGCTCTCGACGAAGACGATATCCAGGCCGGCGTGACGCTCCTGCATCTCGGTTATGGCATGCGCATTCATCGAGACATCCTCGCGGATTGCCGTGTGCGGACAGCCGCCGGTCTCGACGCCCGCGACCCGATCGGGATCGATCGCCCCGCTGCGGATCACGAACTCCGCATCCTCCTTGGTGAAGATGTCATTGGTAATGGCGGCAAGCGAAAAACGCTCGCTCATCTCGCGGCAAAGCGCGACCAAGAGCGCCGTCTTGCCCGATCCGACGGGACCGCCGATGCCGATTCTCACAGGTTTCCGCATGTCTAGCCTCTCTGGGTTAAGGACACCGCTCCTGCCGTGCCGCTCAGGACATACACAGCCGCGTGTGCAGGGATTCGTGGTTCATGCTGGCGACGTCCAAGGACACCATATTGGCGCTCATGCGGCTGAGCTCCGTTTGCTCGGCCTCGCGCGTGCAGTCGATGAGCAGCGGCCAGGCGCGCCGTAGAATGCGCTGGATTTCCACCTGGCCGATCGGGACCAGGCGGGCTGCGACCGAGGCCAGATTGGACAGCGAGGACTGCAGATGGGCCAGGACGGCCGTGCCGGGCGAAAGCCCGAAGGCACCGGCGGCTGCGCCGAAGGCGACCGCTTGATGACCGTCGCATTTGCCCGCCTGGATGGCTTCTGCATAGTTCTTGAGGATCTGTGGCGTCTCAAAGACCTCGCTCAGCGTGTTCAGGAACGAGCGGCCGGTCTTCATAGAGGCTTCGCGGCTTTCTCTGGTCAGGCGCATGGCGCCGAGCGTGACGTCGAGAGCAACCAGACCGTCCCTGTCGCCGACTGCCGCATAACGCTGAGCGTGCGCAACGGCAACCCCGTCCAGCGGAGCAGCGGCGTACAGCAGCCAATCGCGGCAGGCGATCTCAAAGCTCGCCGCATCGTCGATCGCTTCGCAGTCGATCCATGTCTCGAAGCCAAAGGAGTGATTGAAGGCGCCGGTCGGAAAGGCTGCGGTCGCAACCTGCAACAGGTAGAGGATTCGATTGGCTTCCTGCTGGTCCATCATGGCGCTAGTGGTCGTGGTGATGGCCGACGAAGGAGCCATAGCGCTTGCCGATGAAGGGAGTGATCTTCTCTTCATAGGAAATCTCCAGGCGCTGGAAGATGTCGGCGACCATAGGGTCTGCCGGCGTCAGCATCGCCTCCTCGGTGAAACGGACCGGGCGATGCAGATTGCCCAGTTGGAAGCCGGCAACGCCCCAATCGAAAGCCGTCTTCGGTTGGATGACATAGAGCTTCTCGGCAGCCGCGCGCACCACGACTGCGATCTCGCCTTCGATCGCAAGTACGTCTCCATCGTTCAACTCGCTGTCGCGAGGAAAGGAGATGCGCAGTTCCCTGCCGGCCTCGGTCCGCGCCAAGAGGTGCGGGCTGGCACGTTCTTCCGCTGTCAGAGGAAGCCGATCTTCCTGCGTGAACTGCTGTCGGAGGTCATCGACCGATCCGAGACTGCTGGCAATGATGGACATGCTGTCCTCAGCTCACTTGCGCGATCATCGGAAGAAATAGAGCTGGGTCAGCGGCAGGGTCTTGGCCGGCTTCACCGTGACTCGCTCACCGTCGATATAGACGTTGTAGCTCTCCGGATCGATTTCGATGTTCGGCATGTACTCGTTGTGCACCATGTCGCGTTTGCCGATGGTGCGAGTGCGCATGACCGGCTTCAGGGTCTGGTGTGTGCGCAGCTTGTCGGCGAGGCCATCCTCGATTGCAGCTCTGGTGACAAAGGAGTAGCTCGTGCGTGCCGGATTGGCACCGTATGAGCCGTACTGTGGGCGATACTTTAGGGGCTGTCCGGTCATCAACGAGCCAGCGGGATCGCCCATTACTGAGTGCGAGATGAAGCCACCTTTCAGGGTGACCTCCGGCTTGGCGATGAAGAATTCCGGCCGCCAGAAGACAAGGTCGGCCAGCTTGCCGGGCTGGATCGAGCCGACGTAGGAGTCCACACCGAAACTGATCGCCGGATTGATGGTGACCTTGGCCAGGTAACGCTTGATACGGAAGTTGTCGTTGCCTTCGGTGTCCTCGGGTAGCGCGCCGAATCGCACCTTGTTGACTGCCGCCAGCTGGAAAGAACGCTGCGCACTCTCGGCTGCCCGCCCGACGCCCTGGCTGTCGGAGCCGATCATGCTGATGGCGCCGCGATCGTGGAGAACGTCTTCGGCACGCATCGTCTCGGCCCGCGCACGGCCCTGGATGAAGGCGATGTCCGTCGGTACGCTCTTGTTCAGGTTGTGACAGGTGATCAACATGTCGATTTCTTCATCG
This sequence comes from Rhodospirillales bacterium, assembly GCA_963669445.1. Classification (GTDB taxonomy): domain Bacteria; phylum Pseudomonadota; class Alphaproteobacteria; order Kiloniellales; family JACOMY01; genus JACOMY01. The sequence goes on along the minus strand of OY770029.1, from coordinate 5,159,133 downwards.
TAGGTGTTGATCGAGAAGGGATTGGTCGGGTTGGTGGAGGAAGCCAACAGGTTGGGCTCTCCGGTTATGCGCATGATGTCGGGGGCGTTGCCGCCGCCGGCACCCTCGCAGTGGTAGATGTGCATGACCCGGCCGTTGATCGCCGCCAGGGTGTCTTCGTAGTAGCCGGTCTCGTTTAGGGTGTCGGCGTGGATCTGGACTTGGAAATCGTATTCGTCGGCCAGCTCCATGCAGGTCTCGATGGCAGCCGGCGAGGAGGACCAGTCCTCGTGGATCTTGAGGCCCGTGGCGCCCGCGAGGATCTGCTCGACCAGAGAGCCGCGGGTTGCCGCATTACCCTTGCCGAAATTGCCGTAGTTCAGCGGGAACTCTGCCATGGCCTCCAGCATGCGGTGCAGGTTGAAGACGCCCGGACATTCGATCCCCACCGTCTTCGGCCCCGATCCGCCGCCGATCACCGTGGTGAAGCCGGCGTTCTGATACTCATAGAGCTGCTGGACGGAGTCGAAATGCGGGTGGATGTCGACGAAACCCGGGGTGCAGATCATGCCCTCGACCGAAAGAATGTCGGTGTTGGGAGAGACGATGAGACCCGGGGTGATGTTCATCGTGTCGGGATTGCCGGCCTTGCCGACGCCGACGATCATGCCGTTGCGAACGCCGATGTCGGCCTTGATGATGCCTAGAAGCGGATCAATGATCACCGCGTTGGTGACGACCATATCCAAGGCGCCGTCGCTCTGCTTCCACTTTGATGCCTGGCCCATGCCGTCGCGGATCGTCTTGCCGCCGCCGAAGACCATCTCGTCACCGTAGGTGGTGAAGTCCTGCTCGATCTCTGCGATCAGGCCGGTGTCCGCCAAATAGATCTTGTCGCCTTGGGTGGGACCGAACTGTGCTGCATAGTCAGGGCGTGAAATCTTGAAACTCATCCCAATTGCTCCCTTGTGCCTGACGCGATCGGCCAATCCGGCACCCGCGTCTGCGCGCCCGAAGGCCGCCTAGTTCTTCTGCGTCTTGCCGGCGGCGTACTTCTCGTCCGGCGGCGTTTGCGTGGGATAGCGATCGCCCTCGAAGCAGTAGCCCTCGGCACGCAGCCTGCGCATCGTCTGGGCCTTGATGATGTCGGACCGCAGCGATCCGTTCGTCATGTTGTTCATGCCATAGGCGACCTGGCGGCCGGCGAAGGTGGTGATCTGTACTTTGCGGCTCTGCCCCGGCTCGAAACGCACCGCCGTACCGCTTGGGATGTCGAGACGCATGCCGAAGGCCGCTTCGCGATCGAAGGCCATGGCGCGGTTGCACTCTGCCAGGTGGTAGTGGGCGCCGATCTGGATCGGCCGGTCGCCGCTGTTGATCATCACGATCTCTTTGGTCGGGCGGCAGGCATTCAATTCAATGTCGCCCGGACCAAAGTCGATTTGCCCGGCCTTTCCGGGTAGGCCCACGTCGAAGGCTTCCTTCGGCACGACGCTTTTTGGCAGCGGCGGCGGGCTCCACTTCTTCTTGTCGGCCATGGTCGGGACCTCCTTCTGCTCGGGGCTTAGCTGCGAATGGGGTTCATGACGGTCACCAGCTTGGTGCCGTCCGGAAGCTGAGCTTCGACCTGCAAGATCTTCATCATCTCGGGCACGCCCTCCATCACGTCTTTGCGCTTCAGGATCGTGGCGCCGTACTCCATCAGATCGGTGAGCATGGGGATGCTGCCTTCGCGGCCTCGTTCAAGAATCTCGTCGCAGATCACCGCGGCCGCTTCGGGGTAGTTCAGCTTGAGGCCCCGTTCCAAGCGACGCCGGGCCATCTCGGCTGCAGCCCAAAGCTGAATGCGCTCTTCTTCGCGGAGGGTCAGATGCATATCTCTTCACTCCCAATCGATCACTGCTGCTGCAGCGGGCTGACGTGCAGTCTCTCTGGCTTCCGGTAAGGCAGAAGGCACCTCGGCAGACACTCGACGAAGGCGGCACGCAGCGCCGCTCGGGCATCTGACAGAGGCGACCCCTTGTGCCGACCAATGAAGCCTGCCGCTCTTGTCTTGCAGCAGTTAACCGTGGTGCGTAGAGCGCGCCCAGTCCCTGAACAGGGCTACCCAATTGGGTAGGGTGGGCGGCAAGGCGAAGAGGGTTATACTGGCGGTATGGAGAATGCGATGTTGACCGCCTCGCCCCAAACGGCAGGTTTGGTCGCCCATCGCTCAGCGCCGTGAGATTGGCGACGATTTGGGCAGGAGCTGTTGACAGGCCTGCTGCCAGGCCTAAGCTTGGCAGACAAGGAAATGCCGTCGGGTAAGCAGGTGATGCGGACGTTCGACACGGACGTACTTCGGATCAGGGCGAAATTGGGAAGCTGGGAACGCCCTTAGATCGGAGGGCATCACGCAGGCTCGATTGGGCGCAGTAGGTCTTTGATCTGAGCTTGCCCTCGACACGAGGAGGCACGATGAAGAGCCTCATAAACGATTACGCATTCGAATTGGACAAGGCCGAAAACTTCGACCAGTCCCTCGATATCCTCTTGGAGATTGTCGAGCGTTTTGGCTTCACTCAGGTTCTCTATGCCTATCAACCCTTTTCCTCGCGGCTCATCGACGGCCAATGGGTGCCACTGCGCCTCAACGTTCGGAATTTTCCAAAGGGTTGGTATAGCGAGTGGCAGAATTACGAGGCGCAGGATCCCTACTATCACGCCTGCTTCCAGCAGACTCTGCCGTTTGAGTGGAGTGAGGTGCAGCAGTCCGAGACTTTGAGTCCGGTAGAACGCCAAGCCTGGCAGTATCTGGCCGATCTGGGTTTGGGACGGGGAATCACCATTCCCTTGCATTTGCCGACGGGGCGTTTTGCGGTCGTCAGTGCCATCCTTGACCGCAGCAACGCGAACTGGACGCAAATCAGAGAGTGCTCGCGCGACCTGCTGTTTCGCTTGACCCATGTCTACCACGGAACCATCCATCGCAAGGGTTTCGAGAGCCAGATCGATGTTGTGGAACCGGTGCGTCTCAGCCCGCGCGAACGCGAGTGTCTGCGCTGGGCGGCCGCCGGCAAGACCTCACCGGAAACGGCGGTGATCATCGACCGTTCCTGCGAAACGGTTCGGCTGCACATCAAGAACGCAATGTTCAAATTGAACGTTCACAATCGCGCTCATGCGATCGGCAAGGCGACGCAGCTCGGTCTCCTCGAACCCGACTGAGCGCTGCTCACCGCCACTGCTTTTCTTCCACCGTCCAGGCCCCACCGGGCAGCGCCCCTTCCTTGATGAAGGCCTTGACTACGTTGGCAAGGAGCTTTGAGGCCGTGTTGTCGAAGCCGTTCGCCGGCAGCGCTTGGCCAAAACCGATCGCGCCAGTGCTGAACACGGCACCATTGTTGGGAGCAGTGAAGTAGGTGATGTCGCCGCGGATGCGATAGTCGAGCGAGCCGACGAGGCCGGCGTAGGCGTAGAGCAGTTCTTCGGTCACCAGGACGTAGTTGTCCGAGTGTCCACCCGATGCGGCAATGATCTTGGTGTGCGGCGGTGTGCCGAGGTTCAGGTCGTAGCGATCCAGCTCGATGCCGGCTGCCGCATCGTATGCCAGGCCCGCATCGCCGATGATCTCGCCCTCGATGCCCTCGGTGATCCAGGCGACGGTTCGGTGATAGGCGTCCGGCATTTTGCGGTAAGGCATCGCCGTCTCGAAGCCCTCGGCGATGAAGCCCACACCGGTCAGTTTCTGCGGTGCGCGCCCGCGATTGCGCCACAGGCCGCTCTTCTCTCCGGTGGTTTGCAGATAGTGTTCGCCCGGCTTGGCGGCCCAGGCCCGCATGCCGGAATCCAGCTTGCGAACCTCCATGCAGGCCGGGTCGTCAGGGTCGAAGCCGACACACCAGTAGTAGCCGTTGCCGCCCATGTAGATCAAACGACCGCCCTCGCGAACCCAATCCTCCTGCGCATCCAGCATCCGCTCCGACACGTACTCCGGGTGAGTTCCGGTCATGACGCACTTGTAAGGCTCCAGTGCGGCCTTGCCGTCCCGGTGCAGGTCCTCATCGGTGATGAAGTCGCAGTCGAAGCCTTGGTTCTCGATCCAGGCGACGATCGAGAGGTCGGCTGGAAACTGCCAGGTGATGTTCATGCTCGACATGCGGTACTTCGGCCGCATGTTGATCACCGGCCGTCTGTAGGAGCTGAAGCAGACCCCGGCGCCGTCCTCGAAACTGTCGTAGGTCGAGAGGCCGAACTCGCGCGTCTCATAGGTCTCGATGTCCAAATCGGTGACCACCGGAGGCTGTCCGGTCATCGGCTGGATGATCTGGGCGTCGAAGCTGAGACTTTCGTTGGCATAGGCGAGGTAGCTGGCGGTGGGTACCAAGAAACAGAGCGCCGCCTTGGGCTTTGCCGGACGTACGACGAAGACGATGTATTCTTCTGAAATGCCCTGCCCTGGGCCGATGCGCAGGCGCACCGCATAGATCCCGCTGCGCAGGTCCTCGGGAATGCGCATGCGATTGGTCTCGTCCCAGCGGCAGTCGGTGACGGCATCTGGGTGGAGCTCGATCCCGCCATATTGCTCCGGCGACAGGCGGTAGCAGTCGTCCCGGCCCTTCCAATTCCAGCCGGTCATGCCGCGCACCGGATGATTGATCCCCACGGCATCCAGCCCATGCCCACCCACGTCCGCCAGGGTCCAGCCGATCCCCCGATCGCTGTAACCCTTCGTCGTGTCCCAATAGGCGAGAACGGCATCTCTGGGCGGCATTGCGCCCTCTTGGCAGGCGCTCAGTTCCTCGCGCGCAAGCGCGCGGCTGCAGAGGCAGGGTCGATCGATCTTTCCCGCCAGCAGATCGTTCACGAAGTCGCCACGCAGAACGTGGGAGTCCAAAGCACCGCCGATCAGGAAGGGAACATCGTCGCGATTGTCTGGCTGAAAGCGGAAGGTGGTCTGGATGTGAGAGCTGAACTCGTAGGGAACGACCGGGCCGATTCGCGAGTTGTAGCGGTTCAGCACGCCCTCCTGATAGAGCGTGACCTTGCCCGATCCGGGATCGTAGGAGACGCCGACGAAGTACCAGACCTTGGGCTGCAGTGGCAGCTCGGCGGTGATGTAGTCGATCTCCTTGCCGTCGCCGACCCAGAACTCCAGGTAGCCTTGCGGGCTGATGCCCATTGCATAGCCGTGATTGGTCTTGCAATCGAAGCGGCCCATGATGGTTTGCCGGGCGCCGTGTCGTGGCATCGAGGGCCAGACATGACAGAACATCGTCAGCGGACCGCCGATCTTGGTCTTACTGTCCGGATCCTTGACCTCGAAGTAATTGCCCAGCTGCGTGAACTGTTTCTTGACCGACCAGACGCCGTTGATCGGATCGTCGATCTCTTCTTCTTGGTATCCGGGCCCCGCCGCGTGATGATCGCCGTGGATCAGGCGAACCAGCTGTGCCTCTGCTTCCTCGGCGCCGTCCGCGTTGACGTGGAAGGTGATTTCCTCGCCCGGCTTAACCGAGATCTTGTCGGCGTATCCGAAGATTTTTTGCTCGGCCATTCTACTCTTTTTCCATCAATTCGTCGATCTGGCGCAAGAAGATCGCGTGGTAGGCGGCCTCCAGCGTTCTATGGTCGGTCTCGTCCACGGCCTTGGGCGGGGTCCCGCGCAGACCGGACAGCCTGACAATACGGAAGACGCCGTCGGCCTCTGTCTTGACCGCGTACTGCTCCGACAAGGGGAGGCGACGGAAGTAGGCCAAGAGCCGCTCCAAAGGCTCGCTATGTCGGCCGACCGGCTGCCGGCGATGCTCCTCGATCAGCGCCTCGTCGATGACGCTCTTCAGGTAGCCGCGCGTCTTGGCGTTGAAGTGCGCGTAGACTTGGAGATCCGCGTCTTCCCACATCTCAGATGAACTCCCCATCTGCGGTCTCACGATTCCAGCAAGTCGTGGACGCGCCGCATGAAGACCCCGTGGTAGGCCTCCTCGACCGTCTTGTACTCACGATCCTCGACCACCCGCGGCGCCACCCCGCGCGCGCCGGCGAAGGCGATGATCTTGTAGGGGCCATCGGGGCCGGCGCGGTGCAGAGCGTACTTGTCGTCCATCGGTGCCCGGCGGAAATAGAGCAGCAGACGTTCCAGCGCCTCGCTGTGCTGACCCAGGGGCTTGCGCCGGTGTTCCTCGATCACTTCCGGACAGACCAGACGCTTCAGGTAGTCGCGCTGCATCTTATCGAAGCGGCGATGGTAGATTGCGTCCTTGTCCTCGATCTCGGTGGCCTCTTCGGGCAGTGCCTCGCCGCCCTTCTCACTTCTGGACGAGCGCCACTCGCCGCGTTTCTTGTCGCGCCAGGCGTTGAACTGTTTCTTGATGCCGAAGAAGCCTTGGTTCAGGAACAGAACGGCAAAGAGCATGATGGCGCCGATCATGAAGTGCCTGATCGGGCCCCATTCGATCAGCACTTGATCCAAGGCGACGACCACCAGGGTTCCCAAAACGGCACCCTCCGCCCGGCCGATTCCGCCGATGGCCAGCATGGCTAGACCGAGCAGGACCGTATCGAAGGTGAAGATCGAGAAGCCGACGCCGCTGTAGTGCGCTGCATAGAATCCGCCGATGAAGCCAAGCGCACCCGAGGAAATCAGGAAGATGGTCACGCGCGCGCGCTTGTAATCGACACCGCAGGCTTCGGCAAAGGCCTCTCGCTTTTCCGGTGCCATGCGCAGGATGCGTCCCAGGCGCTTGCCGGCGATGAAGCGGAACAGCAGCAGGGAGGCGAGCAGCAGCAGGTAGGGTCCATAGTAGGAAGCCAGAGACTGCACTTCCGGCGACCAGCTATCGGAGACGTAGGTGGAGCCGCCGTAGAGCCCACCCGATGCAGACCCGAAGGCCTTGGAGGTGGTGAAGAAGACACGGCAGAGCTCGTTCAGGCCCAAGGTCAGGAGGGCGTAGTAGAAGCCGTCCAATCTGAGTGCGGGGGCGGCGATGATGCCGCCCATCAGGAAGCCCAGCGCCAGGCCGATCCCAGGCAGGTAGAACCAGGGAAGTCCGTAGTTGATCGATAGGTATGAGGTTATGAAGGCGGCCGAGCCAACCACGGCGTAGCTCGCCAGAGAGAAGATGCTGGCGGTGCCCAGAATGAGAGTCCAGCACACGTTGATCGCAGCGAAAATGCCGAAGGTGGCGCCCGCGGTCAGCAGGGTGTTGCGCATGCTGTCGGGAAAGAAGAGCGGCGCGATCGCCAGAAAGATCAGGCAGATCGCCCAGTAGATCGGCCGACGATCCAGGATCTTCTTCTCGGCTTTCAGGGTCTTGCGATTGTAGAGGCCTTTGATGTGCAGCGGGTAGCGGCGGGTCGGCCACCAGCGCAGGCGGCTCCAAAGCCGATCGCCATGCGCGGACCAAATGTGGAAGTGCTTGAGGCGCCCGACCTTGTAAAGGGGAACCTTGTAGGCCTGGTTCTCGTCCCAGATCGAACGGGGATCAGGCACGCGAATGGAGGGGGCCTCGTGGTTGCCCCCCTTGGCGTCCCAAGCGGCCAGCGGGTTGCGCCAGGTATAGGAGCTCTTGGGTTCGTCTTCGCTCATTGCTCGCGTGCCTTGTCAAGCAGACCCGAGATGCCTCGGGGCCGGATGATCAGGATGGTGATGATCAGAAGAAACTGGGTCATAAGAACGTACTGACCGCCCAGGAGGCGCGAGGTCAGTGCCTCGGCGAGACCCAGAATGACCGCGGCGATGACCGCGCCCTGCACCGAGCCCAGGCCGCCGAGCAGCGCGATGCTGACGCCTTTGATCAGTGGCGTGATGCCGCTGAAGGGGCCGATGTAATAGGTCTGCGACAGCAAGACTGCGGCCAGACCCGCCATGGCGCCCGTCATCGCCATGACGTAGAAGCCGGTACTGCGGACGCCGATGCCGACGATGGAGGCGGCGTGCGGGTTCATCATCATGGCGCGGATTTCCAGCCCGCGTCGACTGCCGCGCATCCAGAAGACCACGATGGCGAGCATCAGGATCGAGCAGACGACGACGCCGATTTTGTCCGATGTGATGACGATGTCGCCCAGCTTCACTTGCCAGTAGCCGAAGAGCTCGGGCAGGTTCTTCGGCCTTGGACCGAACTGCATCAGCAATGCCTGCGAACCGATCAGACTGATCGCCAGGGTCGCGATCATGCCGCGCGTGGTGAAGTGGGGTTTGTCGTGCAGGGGAATGAAGACAAGCAGACAGATGATCAGCCCGCCGAGCGCGCCGGTCAGGATACCGGCCATGGCGACCAGGATCGGCGCATCCGACACCATGCGATCGAAGAGGTAGGCACCGAAGCCGGCGAAGGAGAAGACAAATCCATAGCCGAGGTTGATGAGCCCCAGGCTGGACCAGGTGATGGAGATTGCGACGGCGACCAAGCCGTAGATACAAGCGACGACGATCGCGTTGACGAGAATGAAACTGATGTCCATCGCTTATGATCTTCTCATACTGCTAGGGATTGCCGGCTGGCAGCTGAGGCTTCGCCCTTGAGCTTGCCTGCGTGCATGCCGATTACCCGATCGACGCGTCGCTCGAGCAGGGCCACGTTCTGTTCGGCGATCAGCATCGCGCTGTCTTCCAACTCGATCGAAAGCAAGGCCTCCATGACGCTGAGGCCGATCTTTGGCGCCAAGCCCAGCGAGGGCTCGTCGGCCAGGTAGAGCTTGGCGTCGGTCATCAAGCCACGCCCGATGGAGACCATGCGCCGCTCACCGCCGGAGAGCCGACCGACCGGAGTTTTCATCAGTTTGCGTAAGGGCTCGAAGATATCGAGCACGCGCTCCTTGCGCTGCTTGCGGGAGCGCCAGGCTTCGCTGGTGAAAGCGCCGCTGTCGAGATGCTCTTCGACCGTCAGACCGTTAAAGATCTCGTCGCCTTGCGGCATGATTGCCAAGCCTTGTCGCACGATCTTGTGGGTGTAACGCCCCGGTCCCTGGCTGCGCGTCCGCCCGATCTGCTTGCCGTCCAAGACGATGGATCCTCGCTGCCAGCCGGTGAGGCCGGCAATGGCATAGAAAAGCGTGGTCTTGCCGTGTCCGTTCAGGCCGACGATCCCGACGCGCTCGCCGCTGTTGATGACCAGATCGAGGTCGTGCAGCACCCTAAGCGGCCCGTACCCGGCTGATAGGCCTTCGACATTCAAGATTTCGGCCATGCTCGGCTTTGCCCTTCTCTCACGCGCTCTGCTCAGGTTGTCTCGAAATAGGCGGCACGCACCGCCGGCGAGTCGATAACCTCTTGCATGTCGCCCCGGGCAATGACCTCGCCGGCGTCCATAACGATCACGCTGTCGGCGATGGTGTCCAAGAGCTCCATGCGATGCTCCACGATCACGACGGCAATGTTCATCTCTTTCGAGAGCATGCGCAGGATGTGATCGATCTCGTCGATTTCGGAGTTGATGAGCCCTGCTGCCGGCTCGTCCATTAGCAAGACTTCCGGTTGACGCAACAGCAAGCAGGAGAGCAGCAGTTTCCGGCGCTCGAAAGTCTTGAGGCCCGCATTGGCCGTGCTCTCGTCGGTCGCGAAGTGCACCAGGGCCGAGGCATACTCCGCATCGAAACGGGTGAGGTAGGGTTTGTAGGCCTGACGCGCAGCTTTCAAGGTCTCACCGACGGTCAGGTCCTCGCAGACGATTGGCGTTTGGTAGGTGCGGCCGATGCCGAGCCGCGCCCGCTCGAAGAGATGGCGCTTGGTAATGTCCTTGCCCTTGAAGAGGACTTTTCCGGATTTCGGCTGGTAGCGGCCGGACAGGATCTCCAGCAGGCTGGTCTTGCCGGCCCCGTTTGGGCCGATGATCCCCAAAACTTCGCCGGCGCGGAGCTCGAAGCCGATGTCGCTCAGAACCTCTCGCCCGCCCAGGTCGAGCGAGAGGTTCTGACACGAGAACACCGGTGGCGCGTCTGCTTCAGACACGGGAAGCACTCTCCACGCCTAATCTATCAGCTCCACCAGGGCGCGGGCCGGAGCTTCGACTCGGCAATCTCGTTCGGCCAGATGATCTTGTGCTCGCCGTCCTGCACCTGGACGAAGAGCTGGCTCATGCCTTTCTCCAGCGCGTCGGCCTGGTTGCCGAAGCCGTTGTCGGGATAATGCCGCGCTTCTTGATACTCGTTGTTCATGTCCATCAGGCCGCAGACACCGCGGAAGGGGTTGTTGCGGATCCAAGACACATTGGCGGCAAAGTCCTCCGGGTCGCCGGTCGCCTCCCAAGAGGCGGCCAGGTAGTTCAAGATGTCGTAGCCGTTGCCGGTGTAGACCAAGCCCATGTTGCCTTCGTACTCCGGGAATCGCTCCAGGTAGCGCTTACGGAAGTCCTGGCCGGTCTGGTCGCCGTAGACGCCCAGCACGGTGCTCCAGCAGAAGCCTTCCGTCGCGCGGCCGCCGAGCTCGAGAAACTCCGGTTGGGAGGGCCCGTACTGGAGGTAGACCAGCGCGTCCTCGACAGGATCCGAACGGAACTGTCTGCAGAAGGCGGCATACTCGGCAGCGACCCAGTGGTTGATCATGATGGCGCCAGCGTCGACTTCCTTCAGGCGGCGGATCACGGGGCTCCAGTCGTTGACCGGATACTGAATGTCGGTCTCTGCGGCCAGTTCGAAGCTAGAGTTGGGGAAGGCTTCGCGCGCCGCACGCAGGATGGTCTGATTGTAGCCGACCTGTTCGGAGACGATGTGAACCTTGCGGTTCTTCGGTTTCCAGCCCTGCACCGCTTCCATGCGTTCCAGTAACAGCGGCAGGGTCCAGCCGTAGTTCACCTCGGAAGGATCGGTTTGCAGCACCTGGCTGTACTTCTCGGGGTTGGATTTGTAGTGCTCCGTCGCAGCGCGCTGGGTATTGCCGTTGAGGTAGGGGCACTTGTACTTCGCCGACTCGTCCATCGCCGGGATCGGCGCGAAGAGAAAGGCGTTCGAGATGGCGTGTACCTTCCTGTCGATGCAGGCGGCGATGGCCTGACGGCAGCTCTCCGGCGAGAGCTTGTCGACGTCGACCACGAAGATCTCGATCTCGCGCCCGCCGACACCGCCGCGTGCGTTGATTTCCTCCATCGCCAAAGTCGTGCCGTTCAGGTGGTCGGTGTCGTCGGCAACGCCATAGGGTGTCGACAGCGAGGAGGGGAGGCCCAGGACGATTTTGTCCGACTTGCCCTGTACGATTGCCGGTGCGGCCACGCCGACCAGTGCCGCGGTTGCGCCACCGACGCCGATCGTCTTGACGGCCGTGCGACGGCTGATTGCCCGGGACTTAATGCTCCCCACGTCCTTGGCCAAATCCCTGGCCAATCCCTTAGCACCCGGCGTCAGTGTCTTCTTCGTCATCTCAAAGCCTCCATGTCGTTCAAGCCTCAAGTGCCCGGTCCGATACCGCCAAAAACGTGCGCTCTCCTCGGCACGCCTGGACTCAGTCGCTAGATTGCGATGGGCGCTTATTATCGTTTTGTCTAAGTCAGGATCTAGACGATATATTCTGAGTTTCCAGCTGTCAATTGACCAATTTCTCGATTATGACGAGCGGTCAGCTGTCTCAAGATGTACAAAGCGATGTAAGAGTGGCGATGTTCCAATCAAATCAGCGTTGTATCGATAACATGTGTGACCGATGAAAAAGTTTATGCTATCGTTTCATCTAGACTCTTTGCGTAGTGTGAACTAGGCTTGAGTTGTGAACGGGGTCGCGCCTTTGAGAAGGACTGTCGGCTTTGCAAGGAAGACGCCTTGCTATGACGGACCGGCCCACTCTAGAAGACAGGCAAGACAGACGGTCAAGGGTAGAAGCAGCGGGCTTATGAAGAAGGCGAAGAAAGACGCGTCCGAGGAGCAAGATGCGGAAACGGCGGTGCCGCCGACAAAGGCCATGCGCATTCTGATCGCCGACGACCATTGGGTGGTCCGGGAGTCTCTAAAGCAGGTTGCCAAGAGCCTGGATAAGGACAATAGCATCGTCGAGGCCGCTAGCTTCAACGATGCTTTGGACATTCTGGTCGATACGCCCGATATCGGCTTGATGCTGATCGACTTGATCATGCCCGGATTCGGCGAATTCGAAGGTCTTAAACTGCTTCGATCCAAGTACCCCTCTATTCCGATCGTCGTGGTCTCCATCCATGAGGATCCCGAGTATGTCCTGAATGCCATTGCACATGGCGTGATCGGCTATATCCCCAAATCGGCCAGTTCGCAGGAGATCAGGCGCGCCCTAATCAGGGTCATCTCCGGCGAGGTGGCCTTTCCGCGCGACATCATTGCGCGCGCCGTCTCTCCGCCCACCGGAATACCCACGCCGCCCGCACCGGCAGCCGAGAAAGACAGCCTCTTCGACCTGCTTACGGCAAGAGAGCGCGAGATTCTGGTCCTGCTTGGTCGCGGGACAGGCCTCTCCGAGATCGCCGAGCGCCTGACCATCAGCCGGCAGACGGTGCGTGTCCATCTCGGCAATGCGATGAAGAAGCTGCAACTGTCGACCCGCGAAGCGGCCATTCGCTACGCCTTGGAAAACGTCCATCTGCTTAGCAAGGCTGAGTAGCAGACGATGACTGCTGCTGGCATTGAGGAGGAGAGGAGCGATCGCCAGGCTTATCTGGAGGCCGGCTTCGATGCGATCGATGTCGGCATGGCGCTCTGGGACGACCTCGGTCGCTTGGTGACCTGCAACGAGGCCTTCCTTTCGCGCTTTGCGCCGATGAGACTGGATTCGGCCGAGCCGATCACTCAGACAGAGTTCCTGACACTCCTGGCCGGGTCCGGTCTCTTGGTGACACCGCTTTCTCGCCAAGATTGGTTGGCGGGGGAGCACGATGCGGCGCTGCGCGGTGCGACCAGCGAGTACCTCTTCACCGATGGTTCCTCCGTCAGGGTCAAACGGCACTCCTTAGGTAGCAGAGGGCATCTGACCTCGTTCCTGGACATTAGCGGCGCTCGGCGAACGGAGTGGGCGCTTGAGAAGGCCCGCGATTCGGCAGCTGCCTCCGACCAGATAAAATCCCGCTTCCTGCGTGCGGCCAATCATGACCTGCGCCAGCCTTTGGCAGCCCTAAAGATACTGATCTACAATTGCATGGCGGCGCAAGACAGCGCCGAGCGCGAAGATCTGCTGCATGCCATGGATGTCTCCGTTTCGATCATGGAGGATCTGCTGGGTGCGCTCTTAAACATTGGGCAGTTGGACGCTGGCAAGATCGAGCCGAAGATTTCGACATTCCAGATCTCGACGCTCTTCGATCGGATCAAGGTGCAGTTCGATCATCAAGCCCAGGACAAGGGCCTGGACCTTCGGATCGTACCGTCTGCCTGCGCGCTCAAGAGCGATCGCAGTCTGCTCGAGAGGATTGTCAGCAACTTTGTCAGTAACGCTCTACGCTACACCGAAACCGGCGGTGTTGTTGTTGGGTGTCGCCGCACCGACAAGCACGTCAGGATCGAGGTTTGGGATAGCGGGTGCGGGATATCGCAGGACTTCCAAGAAGCGATTTTCGAGGAGTTCTTCCGGATCTCCGAACGTCAGATTCATCGCAAGCACAGTCTGGGCTTGGGGCTGAACATCTGCAAGAGGCTGGCGGAGATCCTTGGACACGAGATCGCGGTTAGGAGCGAGCCGGGCAAAGGGTCGGTCTTCTCGATCGAGGTACCGCTCGGCAACATCTGGCACAGCGACATCGGCGAACCTGAGATTTCAGAGCGGGTTGGCGGAGAGTTTTCCGGCTTGCTGGCGGTCGTCCTGGAAGACGACGCCATCCTGCATGATGCGCTGGTCGCCTTGCTGGAGCGCTGGGGTATGGAGGTCCTCTCGATTGAGACTCTAGAGAGCGTCCCAGCAGCGCTTGCCGGGCTGGAACGCGAGCCGGATCTCATCATTACCGATTACAGGCTGCGCGGCGGTGTTCAGGGAACCGATGTCGTCGGCGATATCAATGACAGCCTGGAGAAGCCCTGTCCGGCGATCGTGGTGACCGCCGATACCAATCCAGAGTTGATCGAGACGATCAGACGGCAAGGCTTTCCGGTTCTGATCAAACCGGTGAGCCCGCCTAGTTTGCGCGTGATGATGCACAATGTTCTTTACGAACCAGAGCTCGTCCAGGAACTGCACATGTGATGCGTCAAGACCGCACTTGAGTGTAGGCCTGCGCCGGTCTGGCGAGATCCAACGAGGTGATGATGAAGGCAGAGGAGATACCGATCGGGAGCATGGTGCCCTTGACGGGTCCCTCCTCAGCCGACGGCAAAGAGTTTCGCAACGGCGTTATCTTGGCGGCCGAAGAGATCAATGCGGACGGCGGCATCCTGGGGCGTCCGATACGGCCAATCTTTCTAGACACCGGCCGGCAAAGCGCGGCGGAGGTCGTGCGCGCGGCGCGCACACTCATCGGTGAGCATGGCGTTCACGCGCTTATCAACGGCTACAACATCGGACCGCAGAATGCCGAGTACGAGCCCATCGCCGATGCCGGCATCATCTACATCCACCACAACACGCTGCTGCAACACCACGATACGGTGATGAGCAATCCGGAGCGCTATTTCGGCTGCTTCATGGGCGATCCGGCAGAGTATTGGTATGGCCAGGGTTTCATCAAGTTCATCTCCTGGCTGCGTGACAGCGGGCAATGGCAACCGCGCAACAACCGCATCGCAGTGATCTCGGGGGCCAAGCCCTATAGCGTGGTGATAGCCAATGCCATGGGCAGTGCCGCCCGTCAGTTCGGCTGGAACTGCGTCTTCGGGCCAAAGGTCATCCAATGCCCGAGGGAAGGCTGGCATCCGGTCTTGAAGGAGATCAGGGCGTTGGATCCCGCAGTCTTGGCCAACACCGAGTTCTACGCCGGCGACCTGGCCCGCTTCCAGCTACAGTTCATGCAGGATCCGGTTCCAAGCCTGCTCTACCTTCAGTACGGCGCGCTGCACAAGACCTTCACCGATATCGTCGGCGACCGGGGCAAGGGTGTCATCGTCGGCACAATGATCGGGCTGCCCAGGGACGAGTTCGGCCAGCGCTTCTCCGCTGCCTACAAGGCGCGCTTCGGGACCGCCTCGACCCCGGAGGTTGGCTGCCAGCCCTATACCTCGCTGCATCACTATGCGATTGCCGCAGCATTGGCGGGCGGATCCGCCGGACCCGGCGCGTTCGAACAAAACCGACAGGTGGCAAAGCAGTTGCTGAAGACCGTCTATCGCAGTGTGTCTGGAACCATTCGCTTTCATCCCAAGTGGCAGGCCGCCGTGCCCTATCCCGACGCCACGCACGATCCCTCGCTGGGCATCCCGCACATTTTCTATCAAGTGCGCAATGCCGATCAGGAGCGGGCGCTCATTGCGCCGGAACCCTATGCGGACGCCCCTTTCGAGTTGCCGCCGTGGCTTGTAGAGGAAGCGCGCTGACCTCGATCCGCTGCTCAGCTGCTCGGGCTTTACTCCAGAGTGCGATGGCGAAAGATCGAAGAGATCCATCGGCTGGCTCGCCCTCTATCGTCTTGGTCTGGACGGAACGATCAGTGCATCAACAGCAAAGGCACCCCGTCCTCTCGGCAGCACGAGAAAGGGATTGATGTCGATGCTCTCGATCCGCTCGGCATTCTTGTCGGCGAAGAGGGAGAGGTGAGAAAGCGCCAGCGCGAGCACGTCGATATCCATCGGCGCGGCACCGCGGGCTCCATCCAGCAATGGAAAGCCTTTGACCTCGCGAATCATTCTGTGCGCCTCTTCGATGCCGAAGGGTGCCAGACGCTGAGTTACATCGCCCAAGAGCTCGACGAAGATGCCGCCCAGACCGAAAAGGACGACCGGTCCAAACACCGGATCCACCTTGACGCCCAGGATTGTCTCAACGCCGTCGGACAAGAAGGGAGCGACGACGACCCCGTCGATGCGTGCCTCAGGCTTGGCCGCCAGCGCACGCTCGGTCAAGGTCGCGAAGCCCTTCCGTGCCGCGGCTTCATCGGGGACGCCCAGCAGCACGCCGCCGATCTCTGACTTGTGAGGAATGTCGAGGGAGACCAGCTTCATCGCCACTGGGAAGCCCAGGTCCCTAGCTGCCAGCCCGGCTTCTGTCGCCGTCGTCACCAGCTGTTCCTCGACTGTCGGCACGCCGGCCTCTGTCAGCATGCGCTTGGCCTGGACTTCGTTCACGGTCGCGCCGAGGGCAACCAGCGGCGAGGACAGCGGCGACGGTGCCGGCTGAGCAGTCTTGGCGTAGCCCTCTCCAATCTGACACAAGGCTGCCGCTGCGCGCACCGCGCGGGTGGGTTCGGGGACGATGAGATAATGGAGGTCGTCAAAAATCTTGCGAGCCTCTTCCTCCATGGTGACCGCTAGGATGATGACCGCTTTCGGGTGTTTCTGACGGATGCGAACCAGACCGGTCTTGCGCAAGAAATCCAGCGAGGTCATGCCGGCGAAGTAGACCACGATCACATCGCAGCCCCCTTCCTCGATCATCAGGTCGAGCGAGCGCTCTACAATCTCGGGCTGATTGACGGCCTGGCCGGTGATGTCAACCGGGTTTCGGGTACCGGCAAAGGGATTGATCGCTCTGATTTTCGCCTGAGTCTCCTCCGGCAGGCGGACGACGTCCAAGCCGAGCGTCGCGGCGTGGTCGGACATGAGGACGCCGATCCCGCCGGAGAAGGTGACGAGCCCTAGGCGATTGCCGCTGGGGAAGAGACCGCTGGTCAGGGCGTAGCCGATGTCAAAGAACTCGTCCAGCGTGTGGGCGCGGTAGGCATTGTGCTTCTTCAGCACGGTATCGACTACGCTGTCGGACCCGGCGAGGGAGTCGGTGTGAGAGAGCGCAGCCTCGGCTCCGACATCGGAGCTCCCGACTTTCATTGCGACGACAGGCTTGCGCGCCCGCTTGGCCGCCTCCAAGCCAGCCATCAGTTTGGCACCGTCGCGGCTGGCTTCGAAATACATTAGGATAACCCTGGTTTCGGGATCCTCGGCATAGTGATGTAAGCAGTCGGCGACGCTGACATCGGCCTCGTTTCCGGTGGTCGCCCAAAGGCGGACGCCGAGGTGGCGTTGTCTCGCCTCGGCGTAAGCGACGGAACCGAAAGCACCGCTTTGGCTGACGATGCTGACGGGCCCCAGTTCCGGCGGAAGGTTCATCATCGAGACGCCGAAAGAGATGATCATCCTGTGATCGAAGGCTGCGATTCCCATGCAGTTCGGACCGACGATGCGCAGGCCCGCCTTTCCGGCAATCTGCCGTATCTCATCTTGAGCCTCGCGGCCTTCCTCGCCGGTCTCGGCAAAGCCTGCGCTGAAAATCACGGCGGCCTTGATGCCCTTTTCGGCACAATCGCGGATTGCCCGCAGCACGGCAGAGGCCGGCAAGGCGATCAAGGCCAGATCGATGTCGCCCGCGACCTCCAATAGGGAAGCATAGGCCTTGAGACCCTGGACATCCGGGCTCCTGGGGTTGATCGGATAGATCGGTCCGGCAAAGCCATAGTGCTTGAGATAGCGCAGCGGGCGCCCGCCGATCTTGTTCTCGTCCGTCGAGGCTCCCAGGATTGCAATCGAGCTGGGCCGGAACAGCGTGCTTAGCGAGTTATGGTTCACGCCCTACCTCCTTGATTGCTAAATCTGGACAAGGTGGGCCTCTCGCCCCCCATTGCGATGGCCGTCGAGAAGTGCTGGTCGGGCGCCTTGCGAACCACGTCTAGGGCTCGATCTCCATGGCGAGCATGTCTTCTTCCAGCCCCTCGTCGCCTTCGGCAATGTGAATGGCTGAGATGGTGCCTTCGACCGGGGCGCTGTGTGGCACCTCCATCTTCATGATCTCCATAATGAAGAGCGTGTCGCCGGCACTCACTCTGTCGCCGACCGAGACTTGAACTTTCCAGATGGAGCCGGCGGACTCGAGCTTTACCTTGGTGGCCATGGGCGGTTTTCCTAACGTTGCTCTGTTCGGATTGGTCCTGCGCGTGACGATCAGGGCTTCGCGCCGAAACGCGTCGGCCCCAGCAAGTGTGTCAGCAGCGGCTCTACGCGCTCGATCCACGCGCAGAGGACCGGACGGGTATCGCGCGGATCGATCAGTTCATGGATCGAAAAGCTCTCGGCGCGCGGTTCGACGGATTGCCGCGCAAGCATGGCCCGTTCCAAGCGTTCACGCTCTGCCTCGGGATCCTCGGCGGCGGCGATCTGACGGCCGAAGGCTGCCGCCACGCCGCCCTCCACCGGTATGGCGCCGATCTTCGCGGAGGGCCAGGCTAGGACAAATCCTTCGGGGCCATAGTGGGCTGCCTCGGCGACGCCGTGGGCGGTGCGCACGATCACCGTCGCCCAGGGAACGACCGAAGTGGCGGCTGCCATGACTGCGGCGGTGCCGAAGCGGATGGTGGCGGCCTTCTCTGCCGCCGGTCCGATCATGAAGCCAGGCTCGTCCAGCAGGCTGACGATCGGTAGGTGAAAGGTGTCGCAGAGCTCGATGAAGCGGCGGGTCTTGCGGGCACCGGCGTCGGTCATGGAACCGGCCATCTGCCGACAGTCGTTGGCCAGGACACCGACGGGGTGGCCCTTGAGACGGGCCAGGCCGGTGATCGTGCCGCGCCCATAGAGCCGCCCCATCTCAAAGAAAGAGCCCTCGTCCAAGACAAGCGCGATCACCCGGCGCATGTCATAGATCTGCCGCCGATTCTTCGGCACGATCGAGATCAGCTCTTCGGCGCGCCGATCGGCTGGGTCAAGGCTTGCTGTGGTCGGCGGCAGCTCCCAGACGTTCGGCGGCAAATAACTCAGGAAGCGGCGAATCTCCTCGAAGGCTGCCGGCTCGTCCTCGACCAGATTGTCGACAACACCGTTCTTGGCATGGACGGCCGGGCCACCCAGTTCTTCCTTGTTCGCCGTCTCGTGTAGCGCGCGTTGTACGACGGCGGGGCCGGCGACGAGGATCTGCGCGTTCTCGGTCATAACAGAGAAGTGTGAGGCCACCAAACGGGCTGCGGGCAGACCCGCCACCGCACCGAGGGCAGCAGAGGCGACCGGCACGCTCGCCATCGCTTGCGCCACCGAACGGAAGCGCGGCACGGCATTCACCGGATTGCCCACGGTCTTGGGCGCCGAACCTGACGCACTGCCGCCGGCGCCCGCGACGGAGCCGCCGGCACCCTGATGGAGGCGCACGAGCGGCACCTTGTAGGTGCAGGCCAGCTCCTCAGTGTAGACGCTCTTGCGCAGGCCCGCTGCGTTCGGGGAGCCGCCACCAAGCGTGAAGTCTTCGCCGCCGACGACGCAGCGCCGTCCATCAATCTTGCCGAAGCCCAGGATGAAGTTCGCCGGCTTGAAGTCGAGCAGTCGCCCCTCTTCATCGCGGGTCGCATCCCCGGCCGCCGCGCCCAGCTCTTGGAAGGAGCCCTTATCGAGGATCGTGTCGATCCGTTCGCGGATCGTGAGCAAACCCTTGGCATGCTGGCGCGCGACGCCCTCTTCGCCGCCCTGAGCCTGCGCCAGTGTCCGCTTTCTTGCGAGTTCCTCGGCTTCCTTCTCCCAGGTCATACCCCTCTCTCCCTTTGGCTCAGCCACGATACCCTGACGGCCAAGCGCGCTGCTTGTCCCTACGGCCTCGACTAACATTTAGGCCGGACGGGCTTGAAAGGATCAACAGGGTCTTGTGACCGAATGGCCAAACAGGTCTTGGCTCCGATGATCGTAAAGGAAACCGACTTGCTGTCGGAGACCCGTGCTCCTTCCGCAAACTACAAGGATTAAGGTGACCGTTTACAATCTGCCTCCGGATTGAGACGCTAGCCAGGCAATGCCGCAGGCGAGGGCAGTGCCAAGCGAGGAGTGACAGCCTAAATGAGCAAGAGATGTTTCAGTCGCCCGGACCGGCCGACCCCTCCGGCAGCCAAGCCGTGAGCGATTCTTTCGACTATGTGATCGTTGGCGCTGGTTCGGCCGGCAGCGTACTGGCCAACCGCTTAACGGAATGCGGGAAATACAGCGTCCTGCTGCTCGAGGCCGGTCCGCGCGACCGCAATCTCTGGATCCATGTTCCAATCGGTTACTCGAAACTGTTCAACAACCCGAAACTGAACTGGCTTTACGAGACCGAGCCGGAGCCGGAGCTCAACGGCAGGCGGGTGGTACAGCCACGTGGCAAGGTCCTTGGCGGGTCCAGCTCTATCAACGGCCTGGTCTATATCCGAGGGCAGCAGGAAGACTTCGATCACTGGCGTCAGCTGGGCAACAGCGGTTGGGCCTTCGCAGATGTCTTGCCCTACTTCAAGCGCGCCGAAGACCAGGAGCGCGGTGAGAACGAATGGCATGGCACCGGCGGCCCGATCGCCGCCTCCAATGCGCGTGACACGCATCCGCTGGTGGAAGCGTTTATCGAGGCTGGAGAGAGTGTCGGCGTGCCGCGCAGCCATGATTTCAATGGAGAGACGCAAGAAGGCGCCGGCTACATTCAGACCACCATGCGCAGAGGGTGGCGCTGCAGCACCGCAGTCGGTTACTTGAAGCCGGCGCGCGGACGACCGAACCTCAGGATCGAGACGGAGGCCCTGGCAACCCGCATCCTTTTCGAGGGCAAGCGTGCGGTTGGCGTCGCCTATCGGCAGAAGGGGGCCGCGCATGAAGCCAGGGCGGCGCGAGAGGTGCTTCTCTGCGGTGGCGCGATCAACTCGCCTCAGTTGCTCGAGCTCTCGGGCATTGGCGCGGGTCGGCGTTTAGCAGATCTGGGGATCCCCGTAATCCACGATAGCCCGCAGGTAGGCGAGAACCTGCAAGACCACTTGCAAGCCGGCATCGTTTTGGAGTGCACCAGGCCGATCACGGTGAACGACCAGTACAACAACTTGCTGCGCCGTGCCGGTATGGGGCTCGACTTCTTGACCAGGCGGCGCGGCCCCTTGGCTGTCGCTGCGGCGTTCGGTGCGGCCTTCTTCAAGGCCAGCCCGGAGTCTGCCACGCCGGACACGCAGGTGCACTTTATGACCTTCAGCACCGAGAAAAGAGGAGCCGCACTGCACGATTTTTCGGGCTTTACCGCCTCTGCTTGCCTGTTGCGACCGGAGAGCCGGGGGAGTGTGCACATTGCCTCCTCCGATCCAGCGGTGGCCCCGAAAATCCATGCCAACTATCTTACAACTGAAAGGGATCGTCGCCTCAGCGTTGCCGGGCTAAGGCGCCTTCGTGAGATCCTGCATGCCGAGCCGCTGAGGCCCTTGGTGAAGCGAGAGGTCTATCCGGGTCCGGGGCTAACCGACGATGCCGAACTCCTGGAGTACTATCGCGCCACCGGGACCACCATCTATCACCCGACCTGCACCTGCGCGATGGGGCCGGAGGAGACGGCCGTCGTTTCGCCGGAGCTTAAGGTCAACGGTGTCGAGCGTCTTCGTATAGTCGATGGTTCGGTGATGCCGCGGCTGGTTTCCGGCAACACCAATGCGCCGATCATCATGATCGGCGAGAAAGCCGCCGACATGATCCGCGCCGGCTAAACACCTCAACCTTTTTCGATTTTCCGTTTCGTTGCGGAGCTGTCAAAACGACAAAGGCTTCATGACCAATCTTTGACTAAGCAGGGGATGAGCACATCACGGCGCGGTCAAATTCAATGATGCCATTGGCATAATGAATTTGTCATGCTCATCACCGATCAAGACTATCTGGTACCTGAAAGCGGACGCGCAAAGGAGATAGGGTGCCCGATGGCAAGCAGTGCTGGCGTATGGATTGAGGCGTTTTCCGCAGATTCGCTTGAACCGGAAGACGCCGACAAAATCGATCACGACGGTAAGTGCATTGCGATCTTCAATCTCGATGGCGAGTTCTTTGCCACGGGAGGCATTTGCACGCACGAGCACGCTTTTCTCTCTGAAGGCTATGTCGACGGAGAGACCGTGGAATGCCCTCTGCATCAGGGCCTGTTCAACATCAGAACCGGCCAGGCACTGTCGTCGCCGGTGACTGTGGGACTCCGCACCTACAAGACCAAAGTCGAGGATGGTCTGATCTATGTCTTCATCGAAGCCGAGGAGGGAGGTTCACGTTAAGAAGACTCTCCGCGCAGGCTGGATGACGTCCAGAAAATCAATAACTGAAGTGTTCAGGGAGGAAGTGAAGATGCCAAAACTAGTCGGACGAATCGGGCGCAAAGGGGCGTCAGCCTTGGCGTTGGCCGCGTCCTTATCGCTTGCTGCATCGGCAGTCGCCCAGGCCGAGGAAAGCTCGGTTCACGATGTCCTCAACGGTCTGATATCGGACTACTCTCAGGCAGCCAAAGACGGCATGTCGAATGAGAGCGTGGAATCCCTGTTCGAGAAGGACGGCTTTCGCGACTACCTTGATGCCTATCCGGTCGGTGATCTGGCCGGAGGTTTCGTGTGGGAGCCGGGAATGGGGGCAACCTTCACCGGACCCTTCAGTGAATTGGAGATCAAGGCACCCTTTACCGATTACATTCCCTTGCCTGAGGGGCCGGTGCTGGATCCCGACAAGACCTACCGCATCGGCTTTGTCTTCCACGGCTTCAATCATCCCTGGCTGATCAGTCTTGCCGACACGGCCGCATGGGAAGCCGCCCGCCATCCGAACTTGGAGCTGGAGGTGATCGACGCGGAGTTCGACGACAACCGCATGGGTCAAGTGATCGACACCTGGGTCGCCCAGCAGTACGATGGAATCGTTCTCTGGCCGGCCCGCGAGGCGCCGATGGGCCCGCCAGTCGATCGGGCTATCCAAGCCGGTATCCCCGTCGTCAGCCTCGATCGCCGTACCTCGTCGGAAAACATAAGCTCCGAAGTTCTCGGTAACTTTTATGCCAATGGCTTGCAGCAGGGGCTCTACCTGAAAGAGATCACCGATGGCGGCAACATCATCTTCAATCGCAAGGACTTGGGGTCGACTGCCGACTCGATCCGCACTGGTGCCTTCCTGGAGGTAATCGGCAGTGAGCCTGGATACGAGGCCACCGGCAACTACCACACCAAGAGCCAACGCACCCTGGCCTTCCAGGCGACGGCCGATGCTCTGCAAGCCCATGACGACATAGCGGTGGTCTACAACACCGGCGGCGAAGAGGCGATGGGCGCGCTCGACGCGATCCGCGAGGCAAACCGGCTGAACAGCGCACCGGGCGGCAAGAAGATCGTGATCCTTGCCAACGACGACTCCAAGGAGGTTCTGAAGGAGGTTGCGGACGGCAATGTGGATATGGTCGCCCCCTATACGCCTCTGATCGGCGATGTGGGGATCCGTGCGGTCATTCAGCATATCGGCAGCAAAGAGGGCATGAACGAGGCGCCGCCGAAACTGATCATGACGCCGAACCTGCCGATGATTACCGCCCAACCGATGGTCATCGAAGGCGTCAAGACGGTTACTCCCGACCAGTGGCTCTATGGCTATGGCCCGGCAGTGAACTAGACTTCGGCCAAGACGTTGCTCGGTCGAACGCCCCTCGTGGTGCGCAGCAGGCGATTGTTCTTCACTCGTCCGTGCGGACCACGAGGGTATTGATGCGGTGGGCGGCTTCACGCGACACTTAGGATTGAAGCGTTGCAGTAGGCACAGCCTTGCGTTCCCTCGTCGCGTATGATCGGGGTGCGAAGCAGCAGCGCAGCCGTTCGAGCGTTGGCAACAGCAGATTGTCCGAGCCTATGACCGCATCTCAAGAGAGCCATGGCAAAGCGGGTTCGAGCAAGTCCGGTCGCTTGATGGGACTGCGACATGTGAACTTGGAGATCGCCAGCCGGCTGCTGGTTCTTGTGCTGCTGGTGGTGATTGGCCAGGCGATCTCTGCCTCCTTCCTGTCTCTCGAGAATTTCAAGATCATCTTGCTGGCGGTCGCCGGTATGACCATCGTCGCCTTCGGCATGACCATGGTGGTGATCTCCGGCGAGATCGATCTATCGATTGCCGGCGTGGCGGTGCTGTCGGGTATCTGCGGCGCGCTATTGCTGGAGACGGACTCGACGGCTTTGGTGGTCGCGGTCACTCTGGCGGTCGGCCTTTTGCTAGGCCTCGTCAACGGCGTAATGGTGGCCTGGATCGGCATCCCCTCGCTGATAGCAACTCTGGCGATGCTGGGGATCGCCCGCGCTTTGGCCAACATCTTTTCGCGTGGACAGGCTTACTATCCGGACAAGCTTGAGGGTTTCCTTTGGTTCGGTCGAGGCGACCTGCTGGGCCTGCCCGTCCCCATCGTGATCTTGGCGATCACCGCGGTGATCGCCCTGGTCGTCACGCGCAACACCGTCTTCGGTCGAAAACTCTATGCGACCGGGGGCAATGCGACCTCCGCCAGGCTGTCGGGCATTCGCACCGACCGGGTGAAGATAACGGTCTTTATGATCTGCGGCTTCACTGCTGCACTCGCCGGAATCCTTGAGAGTGCGCGGCTCGCCTACATCAATCCTGCGGCCTTTCCGGGGATGGAGCTATCCGTCTTGGCCATCACGGTTCTTGGCGGTGCGGCATTGGCGGGCGGGTCAGGTAGCATCACGGGCACCCTGCTGGCAGCGCTGATCATCGGTGTGATCAACAGCCTGCTCAATCAGATGGGGGTCAGCATCTATCTGCAACAGGTTGTGACCGCCCTCATCATCCTGGCGGTCGTCCTGCCGGGCCTGAAACAGAGGCTGCTGGCGAAATGAGCGCCGTCGCGACAGGGCCTGCCGCAAGCCACCCCTTGATCCGCCTGCTGCGCGATCCGCTCTTGTGGTTGATCGTGCTGATCGTTGTGATCGGCGCGGCCAGTTCGCCCTATTTTCTGACTCCCCTGAACATCGCCAATACGATCCGCAATGCAGCCGCGATCGGGCTCTTGTCGCTGGGCATGACCATGGTGCTCTTGACCGGCCGGATCGACCTCTCCGTGGCTGCGACCATGGTCTTTTCGGTCATCGTCGGGGTCGTGGTGACGGTAGAGATCGGTTCCCTGTTGGGAGAACGCTGGCTGGTGCGTGGCAATTCCTTCGCCGGACCGCCGCTTCTGGTCATCTCGATCACCCTGCTGACCGGCCTCGTCGTCGGGATCATCAACGGGATCGGCGTCGCCTATCTGAAGGTTGCTTCCTTCATCATGACCTTGGTGGCCCTGACGGCCTTGCGCGGATTGAACTATATTCTGACGACCGGACATCCCTTCTATCTGAAGGGGGAGACCTTCAACTGGATTGGCGACAGCGTCTATCTCGGCATTCCGACCGGATTCCTGATCGCGCTGCTGGTTTTGGCGGCAATGCTGACCTTCCTGCGCGGCACCGTGGCCGGCCGACGTTTCTATGCCATCGGCGGAAACGAGCAGGCAGCGCTCTATGCCGGTATCAAGACTGCACGCTATGTGGTGCTTGCCTTTGCCATCTCTGGAACCTGTGCCGCCATTGCCGGCGTGGTGCTAACCTCGCGGTTGAAGTCGGTCGATGCGCCGCTGGCCTCAGGCTACGAGCTGACGGCGATTGCGATCGCGGTCATTGCCGGTGTCTCGCTGTCGGGCGGTGTCGGCTCTCCGCTGCGCGCCCTGCTCGCCAGTCTCGCCTTCGCCGGAGCCTTGAACCTCTTGGGCCTCTGGGGCGTCAGTACGTGGTATCAGAACCTGGCGATCGGCTTGGTTTTGCTGCTTGCCGTCGGCATTTCTCAAGCACGACAGCGTTTCCTTGAACAAAAAAGAACTGGTGGGAGGATCACCTATGCCTGGTTACTTGACTCTTGGCGTGGATATTGGAACGACAAACGTCAAGGCATCAATTCTTGACACCCAAACGGGCAAGCTGGTCGCCTTCGGTTCGCAGGAGCATCCGCTGTTTCACCCGCATGCGGGCTGGGCCGAGCAGGAGGCGGACAACTACTGGAAGGCGGTGCTTTCGGCCATTCGCCAGTGCCTGGAGCAAGGCAACTTCGCCGAGGATATAGCAGGTGTCGCACTCTCTGGACTGGTCGGCGTCACGCTTCCGGTCAGCGACCGAGGTAAGCCGCTGCGTCCCGCTATGATCTGGATGGACTCACGCTCGGAAGCGGAGTGCGACGACATCCGCAACACCATCGGCGAAGAGGCGATCAACCGGAACAACGGCAATCGCGTGGCACCCTGGTTCATCGATCCCAAGGCGCTGTGGATCAAGAAGCACGAGCCGCACATCTTCGATGCGACACACAAGTTCCTCTCCCCATCGGGATACTGCACATACCGCATGTGCGGTAACTTTCAGATGAACACGGGCGATGCCGGGCTTGCCTATGCCTACGAGTATCAGAAAGAATCTTGGAACCAGCCCGTTGCCGATGCGCTCGGCATACCGCTGGAGAAGTTTCCCAAGCTCTACCGCTCGCATGAGGTCGTCGGCGAGGTCACCAGGCAGGCAGCCGAGGAAACCGGCCTGCGGGCCGGGACCACGGTGGCGGCAGGCGGCACCGACATCAGCTCGGCCGCCCTTGGGGTCGGTGTGACTGCTGCTGGCGAGGCCTTCTACTCCATGGGTACCGGCTCCAACATCGGCATCATGATCCCGACCGAGCAGCGGGTGGAGGAGTATCGGATCCTCAAGTGGCCCCACGTTCTGCCCGGGCTCACCATGTTCGACGCCCCTATGGCTTTCACCGGGGCCTCGCTGAAGTGGTATCGCGATCAGTTCGGGCAATCCGAGCAGCGTGTTGCCGAGCGCATGTCGCACAATGTCTTCGATCTCTTTACCGAACAGGCCAAGCAGATTCCGCCCGGTGCCAACGGCCTGATGTATCTGCCCTATCTGGGTAACTCCCTGGCGCCGAACTGGAACAGCAATGCGACCGGGGTCTTCTTCGGCATTCAACCGACGACCTCACGCGAGACCATGATCCGCGCGTTGATCGAGGGGGTTGCCTTCGACCTGCTGTCGAACTTCCGCATCGCCGAGAGTGCCGGTGCCCAGATCGACAGCCTGGTGCTGAACGGCGGGCCGACGAAGAGCCGCCTTTGGAATCAGATCACCGCCAACGTCGTGAACCGTCCCCTGAAGGTGCCCGATATCGGCGAGGCAGCACCGATCGGCGATGCGATCCTCGCCGGTGTCGCTGCCGGAATCTACAAGGACCCGATAGAGCCCTTGAGCCAGATCGTGACGATCAAAGAGACCATTGAACCCGACCCGGAGGTGCACAAGCGCTATGCTGACTTCTTTGAAGTCTGGCTGTCCGTCTATCAGAACCTCAAGGGCGACATGGATCGCCACCGCGCGCTCTTGAACCGTTACGGCGCGCAGGCATGACCGAAGCCGGGACCCTTTTGGAAGTCAGAGGAATCACCAAACGGTTCCCGGGTGTCGTTGCGCTATCCGACGTCAGCTTCGACCTGAAGGCCGGCGAAGTTCACAGCCTGGTCGGCGAGAACGGTGCCGGCAAGTCGACGCTGCTGTCCTGTATGAATGGCCTGCAGGTGCCAAGCGAGGGTGCCATCTATCTGCATGGTCGCAAGGTGGCATTCTCCAAGCCCGCCGATGCCATAAGGCAGCGCCTCTCGATGGTTCATCAAGAGCTGGTCCTCTGTCCCAACCTGACGGTTGCCGAGAACATCTATCTGGGTCGCGAGCCAAGCAAGAGCGGCGGCATGGCCGATCGTGCCCGGATGCTGCGTGATGCAAAGGCTCTGCTCGCCGAGATCCAAGTCGAGATCGATCCCGACCGCCTGCTCGGTTCGCTCAGCCTCAATGAGCAGCAGATCGTCGAGATCTGCCGAGCCCTGGCGGCGAACCCCAAGGTCATCGTGTTCGACGAGCCGACGGCCTCGTTGAACGATGACCAGGTCGAGCATCTGCTTGAGATCATTCTGGGTCTGAGGGGCCGCGGCCTGGGGATTGTCTATGTCTCGCACAGATTAAGCGAAGTCCTGGCGATATCTGACCGAGTGACCGTGCTGCGCGACGGCCGGGTCGTGACGACGGAAGCGGCAAGCAAACTGGACGTATCACGTTTGGTGTCGCTGATGGTGGGGCGCGAGCACAAGCCTGGCGAGAGCAGCTACCATCGGCGAGAGCTGGGGCCTATCGTCTTGGAAGCAAGAGGCATCGGTCAGGGCGATCGTTTCAAGGACGTCTCCTTCACCTTGCGAAAGGGGGAGATCCTGGGCATAGCCGGCCTTCTGGGCTGTCAGCGCGAGGCGGTGGTTCGCGCCATCTTCGGCGCCGAGCCGATCGACAGCGGCGCTCTGCTGATCGATGGCGAAGAGCAGCTGTTTCACAGCCCCCACGATGCGATCGATGCCGGTATCGCCTTCATGCCGGCCGATAGAAAGCGTGAGGGTCTGGTGTTGAGCATGGGGATGGCGGACAACATCGCGCTTACCCTGCTCGATCGCTTGGGCGCGCTGGGCCTCCTGCAACGCAGCAGGCTCTCGGCCGTCAGCCGCGAGATGATCCAGTCGCTGTCGATCAAGGTCAGCGGCCTGTCGCAGCGCGTATCGCAGCTCTCCGGCGGCAACCAGCAGAAGGTGGTCATCGGCAAGTGGATCGCGCGCAAGAGCAACATCGTGTTGGCAGAGGATCCCACGCGCGGCGTCGATGTCGGCGCCAAGTTCGAGATCTGGCGGGCAATCCAAGCGCTGGCCGACGAAGGGCAAGCCGTGATCCTTCTCACCACCGAGTTGGAGGAGATGATGCTGGCCTGCGACCGCATTGTCGTCATGGGGCGCGGTCGGGTGACCGGCAGCTTCGAACGCGACGAATTCTCGGCCGAAGCGATCGCTCACTGTTTCTTTGCCTGATCGCTGCAGACGTTTTTTCAATGGAAAGATTGGCACAATGAATTTTCCAGTAATCCAAGCGGCACCTATTCCTAATTGGGTCGGACGGCAAGGAGGGTCATGATGACGGACGTCAGCGCTGCCAGGTACGCGGGCATCGGTGGAATCGGCAGCCAAGTCTGGCCTCTGACGGGTCCCGACGTTGTGTCGCGCAAAGTCTTGAAGGGTCTGCGCGTGCGCAGCAATGGGCCCGGCTTCTTGCACCTGGCTGTGCATTGTCTGGTATTGCTGTTGACCGGCAGTCTGGTCGCGCTGACCGCCGGGACGCTGTGGTTGCAGGTTCCCGCCATGCTGTTGTACGGCACGGTGATTGTGTTGACCTTTGCCCCTTTGCACGAGTGCTCGCACGGCACTGCGTTCAAGACGCGCTGGATCAACTATGCCGTTGGCTATGTCATCGCGACCTTGACCTTTCGCCCTTTCCTTTATTTCAAGTATCGGCATGCGGCCCACCATACCTACACGCAGCACGCCGAGCGCGATCCCGACATCGTTCCCTTCCCGAAGAGCTTCGCCAGCTATGCCGCGCAGATCATCGGCGCCGGGTTCTGGCCGAAGTTGGTCGGCACGCTGTGGCGCGGTTCCACTGGAAACTTCAACAGCGACGAGGAGAGTTTCCTGCCGGAATCGGTGCGCGATCAGGTTGCCAAAGAAATCCGCGTGCAATGCCTGCTCTATTTGAGTGTTCTTCTCCTGTCTCTATACTTTGAGAGCACACTTGCACTGACCTACTGGCTGATACCGCGCATTCTGGGCGAGCCGATGCTCCGCGCCATCCGGATGGCGGAGCACACGGGCACGGACGAAACGCCGAACCTCTTGTCCAACACGCGCACCACGCTGACAAACCCTCTCTTGCGCTTGCTCTACTGGAACATGCCCTATCATGCCGAGCATCACTTGGCCTCGTCTGTGCCTTTCCATGCCTTGGGAAAGATGCATGATCATGTTGCTCCACACCTCAAATGCGTGACGCATGGTTACATTGCCGTACATGTCGAGATACTGCGCAACATTGGAAAGCAGAAGAAACTTAAGGTTTCTGGCTAGACTTAATGTTGGTTCTTACAGCAGTCAGACGATCGCATAGGGAGGAAGGCTCGGCATGATAACGGCCCAAGCAGCGATCTGCGAGAGACCGCATGCGCCACTTGCTGTCGACGCGGTGCAGGTGGCACCGCCGCAGCAAGGCGAGGTCCTGGTGGAGATCGCCGCAACCGGCCTCTGCCACACTGACCTGACCGCACTGGAGGGCGTCAACGCCTCTTCCGTCTATCCCCTGATACCCGGCCATGAGGGCGCCGGCAGGGTCGTCGAGGTCGGCCCTGGCGTAGAGATGCTTCGGCTTGGCGATCATGTCATTCCGCTCTATGGCCCGGAGTGCGGTCACTGCGCCATGTGTCGTTCCGAGCGCACCAACCTCTGTTGGTCGATCAAGGCGACCCGCGACAAGGGCGTCATGCCGAACGGCAGTGCGCGCTTTAGCCGGAACGGGACGGTCGTGCACCACTTCATGGGAACCTCGACCTTGAGCCGCTACAGCGTGGTGCCGGAGATTGCCCTGGCCAAGATCCGAAAGGACGCGCCCCTGCATGAAGTCTGTCTGTTCGGCTGTGGCGTGACGACGGGCATCGGTGCCGCCTTGGAGCATTGCCGGCCCGGAGACAGGGTCGCCGTGTTCGGCTTGGGGGGTATCGGCATCAACATCCTGCAGGGGGCGAGGATTGCCGGGGCCGAGCAGATCATCGGTGTCGATATCAATGAAGGCAAGACCGCCTTGGCCCGCCGCTATGGCATGAGCGATTTCGTAAATGCGGGCGAGGGCGATCCGGTGACGGCCATCCAAGATTTGACCGGCGGTGGCGTGGATGTGGCCTTCGAGTCGGCCGGACTGTTGGCGGTCATGCGGCAAGCATTCGACTGCTGCCGGGCGGGCTGGGGGCGGGCGGTGTTGCTGGGCGTGGAGCCGCCGGGCAGCGAAGTCGCCTTGCCGCCGGTCGCCCTACGCTACGGCAAGTCGGTCCACGGCAGCTACTTCGGCGGCATCAAGGGGCGCAGCGGCCTAGGGCCTCTGATCGACCTCTACATGGAGGAGAAGATCGATCTCGCCCAGCAGATCACGCATCGTTTGACCTTGGCACAGGTGAACGAAGGCTTCGATCTGATGCGCGACGGCCGCTCGCTGCGCAGCGTCGTCAGCTTCGAGTAGCGTTCGATGCTGGCCAACGAGAAAGACTACGTCTTTAGGCAGCGCTATCCGGAACGCGGCGCGATCTACCTTCGCTTCGATGTCGCCAGCGCCGATCTTCGCCGGGAGAAGGGGGGACTTTTGGACCGTCCCTACGGTGGCCACCCGCGCTGCCGCTTCGATCTATTCCTCGGTTCGGCTGGGGCGCCGCTGGTCGTCTTCATTCACGGTGGCTATTGGCAAAGCCTGTCGAAGGACCGCTACAGCTTTCTGGCCGCCCCCTTTCTGAGGCAGGGCATGAGCGTCGCGCTGCTGGGCTATCCCCTGGCACCCGAGGTTACGATCGCTGAGATCCAAGATCATGTCTTGAGTGGGCTGGAAGAGGTCTTTCGCCTGCTCAAGCAAGAGGCCTGCATGCCTGAAAGCTGGGTGTTGACCGGTCATTCTGCCGGCGGGCATCTGGCGGCTGCGGCGGCGCACGCCTGGGGCGGACGCCGGCCCGACCTCTGCGGCTTGGTCCCGATCAGCGGCCTCTTCGATCTGGAACCCCTCATGGAAACCTCCTTGAACGAGGCCCTGAGGTTGGATCGGGACTCGGCGCGAGCCCTCAGCCCCTTGCTGCAAAGTCCGGCGGAGGTACCCCTGACAGTGATCGTCGGAGCGGGCGAAACGCTGGGCTTTCTCCTCCAATCGGAGCGCTTCTTCGAACACTACCGACGTTCCGGGCGCAACGACGCGCGGCTTGTCCTTCTGCCCGAAGCCAATCACTATTCGGTCCTGTTGGATTTTCTTCAGCCCCGCTCCGAGATCGCAGCGATTGTCACGGAGCTCTGCTGTCGTCGGTAACGGGAAGCGAAGCGTGGCACGATCCGATCGTCTAAAGTACGTCAATTTCAATCAGCTGCGGTCCTTCTACGCTTCGGCGCGCGAGTTGAATTTCACCAAGGCGGCCGAATGGCTCAACATCGGCCAACCGACCGTGACCACACAGGTCAAGACATTGGAGGAGACCTTCGATGTGCGCTTGTTCAACCGCTCGCCTCGCGGGTTGGAGCTGACTGAACCGGGCGCGGCGTTGATGACCATTGCCAGGCAGATCTTTGCGCTGGAGGACAGGGCCTACACCCTGCTGACATCGACGGGAAGCAACTATGCGGGCAAGCTGCACATCGGCACCGTCGGCCCATTCTTCGTGATGGACCTTCTGTCGGAATACGCGGATCGCTTTCCGCTTGTTCGGGTTTCGATGGAGAGCGGCAACTCGGACCGGATGTATCAACGCCTTTTAAACTACGAACTCGATGTAGCCATTCTGGGTCGCGATTACGAAGATCGCAAACTGGATGTGATTTGTCTGGGACGCCATGAGGTCTCGATCATCGTCAATAAATCGCATGCCTGGGCTGGACGCGAGAGCATCGAACTCGGCGAACTGGACGGCCAGAGGTTGATCTTCCGCGAGCAAGGTTCGATGACCCGACGGGCGCTCGAAGAACAGATGGCCGCGCGCAATGTCCGCCCGAACATTGTCATGGAGCTGGCGAGAGATTCCGTGGTCGAGGCCGTTGCAGCGGGCCTGGGTGCCGGTACCATTTCGACCGAAGAGTTGCCGAACGATGATCGACTTACCCAGCTGCGGATAAGAAGTAACACGCCCTTTACGCACTCCTATGCTGCGTGCGTGCGCGAGCGATTGAACATTACGCCGGTCAAGGTCTTCATGGACATGGCCCGAGAGTCGGCTTTCGACGCAAGTCTCAAGTAGAGGTTCGCTTTGGGGTGACCGCAGAGAGGAGCGTTGCCATTCGACTTGCGGGTCTGGTCAGCAAATTGCGGCCCGCTCTAGACCAGCCGAAGCCAGCGATCCCAGTCGGGGTCGCGCATGACGCTGCGCGCGCGCAGATGTTTCCAGGTGCCGTACTTGAAGAAGTCGAAATCCAGGAGCGAGACTTGGTGTTGCACCATCGCCCACGTCGACCACTTGAGATCGGCCAAGGCCTTGAAGAGCGTGATGCGGGCGGTTGTCCGCTCTTCCACCCGCCCGAAGTAGTCCTCGATCACCTGACGTTCGACCTCC
This sequence comes from Rhodospirillales bacterium, assembly GCA_963669445.1. Lineage (GTDB taxonomy): Bacteria > Pseudomonadota > Alphaproteobacteria > Kiloniellales > JACOMY01 > JACOMY01. Next base: position 5,126,154 of record OY770029.1, on the reverse strand, counting down.
GGTGGAAAGAACATCTCACCGAACCAGACGGCGAGCTCCGCGCAACGGTCGTTGTTGGAGGCATACTCGAAGTCAACCAAGGTCACCCGGTTGGCCTCGTCGAGCAGGAAGTTCCCGGCCAGCGTATCGTTCATGCAGGGCACGATGTCCAAGCCCGCGGCCTCCAGCGCGCCCCGCGCTTGCCTATACTTTCTGTTCAGCCAAGCGAAATCTTGCGGAACATGGCCACCTAGGTCATTTACCTGGCCAACATGCTCGTCGATCATGTCGAAGAGTGTCTTGTTTAGATTGAGCGCTTGGCCTTCATTGAAAGCACGCAGAGAAAAGACGGCGTTTTTACGCACGGCCTCGTTCAGGAAGTCACCATTGGTGGAGGTTCGAAGCCCTTCGATGAAAGCGAAAACCGCAACACCGCTTATCGGATCGAAGTGAACCACTTCGGCACTGACGCCGGCGGCGTGCGCCTTGACGCTGGCGTCATGGGCCGCGGCGCGATCGATGAACATCTCGGTCCCCTTGCCGGGAACCTTGACGAAGTAGGAACGCGCGTCGCCTTCGATAAAGACCCGCCAGTTTGCGTTGCTGATGCCGCCGCTGACCGGTTCATAGCGGGCGGCCTTTCCACGCCACTGCGGTACCGCTGCAATCGCGATCTCCAGTTCTCTCTCCGTGTCGTTGGCTGCCTGTCCCAAGTCTCGGGCTGTCATGGCTTCGGCCCTCCTATCCAAGATTGCTGAGCCAGCGCGGGAAGTTCGAATTGCCCAGGTTCCAGCGGGCGCGTAGCAAGCGCCACTCCGCATACTTCGTGAACTCCACCTCCTTGCGTGGCGAGTGCTGAAACGAGATGAAGCCCCAAAGCGCCCACATGAGGTCATCGGCAATGCCATAGAGCTTGCAACGATGATATGCAGCATCCCGGCAGTGCCCCTCATAGATTTCGAGAACCACCCGTTCGTCGTTCTCGAACTGGAAGGCCTCTAGCATCAGACTCCCGAGGTCGAAAAAGGGATCCGCATTGCCTGATCGGTCATAATCAACAAGGTGAAGGGAGCGATCGGGGCCAATCATGATGTTGGAAGCAACACCATCCCCATGGCAGGACTTATGCTGGATACCGGCAGCCGCGATCGCCTGGCCGAAGTCGCCGACGATTGCCGCAATCGCAGGCACGTCCGCGGGCACGGTAATCTCTTCATGTAAGATGCGCTCTAGATAGCCCTCGATTGTCGCAAAGACATCGAATTCGCCGAAGAAAGCAGGGCCTTCGTGCAGTCTTTTCTTAGCATGCACGACAGCGGCAAGAAGGTCTTTGTCCGCCAAGGTATCGACTTTGCACCAATTCCAGTCATCGCTCAAATGTTCGTAGATGAGAAGCCCGATCTCTGGATCTGCGGCGAAGAGTTTGGGCGAAACGGCGGCATCGGAAGCAATTCGACAGTTCGCCGCGACCGCCCGGTCGTCAAAGAAGGTGCGCATATCCGGCTGTCGCAGCTTGACGAAGTAAACCTCACGTCCCGCCTGCACCTTGTAGCAGAGCGATTCGACGGCTCGATGGATTGGAGACACGACGGCAGGTGGACCGGCCTCGTAGCGGACCTCCAATCCCTGCCACTCGGTGATGGACTGAAGGGCCGTTTCAATGGCCACTTCGCTGTCTGAAGCAGGCTTGCCTATAGGTTTCATCTGCCCGTTCCCGTGCTGTCCTTCGACGTGTCACGCAGCAGCCCTTCCAGGATCGCCATGAGGGCTATCAGCCCTTGCACCAGATCCCGATCCTCCGTGTACTCTTCAGGGGAGTGGGTCGCTCCCTCGACGCTGGGCACGAAGAGAAGTGTCGCAGGGCAGATGCCTTGCAATTTGACGGCATCGTGGCCGGCAATCGTCGCCAAGCGTTGGTGGGAGAGCGGGATGCGCCGGAGCGCTTGCTCCGCAATGGCTAAACCCTGGACATCGAAGGCCTGTGCGGCCCGCGCTTCGCTTGCCAAGACGAGGCTCTGGCAGCCGCTAGACTTCTCGATCTGGACAAGCGTGTCGCGCAGCCAGGCCTCGGCATCCTCGAGAGTGTCTTCGTCCCCGGAGCGCAACTCCACCCAAAGCCTGGTCTCATCGGGAACGACGTTAGGTGAATTTGGGGCGATCTCCATGCGGCCGACAGAGCCATGCAGCGCAGGTCTTGATCTCCTCGCGCGTTCATTGACGGCTGCGATTAGATAGCTTGCGGCCAGGAGCGCGTCTTTACGCTCGGCCATCGGCGTCGGTCCTGTGTGTGCCGCTTCGCCCCGGAATACAACGCGCAGTTTTCTGGCGCCCCAGCAATGGGTCACCAAGCCAATCTGATTATTCTTGCTCTCAAGTTCGCGACCCTGCTCGACATGGATCTCCACATAGCGATCGGGCTTTGGAATACAGTCTTCTGTGCCGCTGTATCCGATCGCCTGCAGCGCGTCGGCAAGTGAACTCCCATCGGCATCTTGCGCTTTGATGGCCTCGGCATAGTCGAGCGCTCCACAAAAGGCGGAACTGCCCAAGAGACTGGGTTGGAAGCGGGCACCTTCCTCATTCGTCCAATCGCAGACGACGAGATAGCGATAGTGTGAAGCAAAGCCGCGCTCAGTCACCTTCTGAAAAATCTCTCGGATCGCGACGGCCGCGGCCAAGACCCCATAGGTGCCGTCAAAGCGGCCACCGTTGGGCTGGCTGTCGAGATGGGACCCGCAGAAGAGTGCGCGTTCTCCATAATCCGCACCAAGGTCGAAAACGCCAAATATATTCCCGATAGGGTCGATACGGATCTCACCACCATTGTCACGGATCCAAGCGCACAGCCGATCTCTGGCAAGCCCGTCCTCTTTACTGGCCGCAAGCCGGGTCACGCCGCCGCTGGGCGCGCGGCCGATCGCGGCAAAGTCTGCCATGAGATGCAGCAGTTCGCCCTCACGGTCGCGGAGGGTCTGGCTTGCCTCACCCATGCACCACCTCCGCCCGGGCAGCCATAACCGCTTCGCCGAAGGCCGCGCTAAGTGCCGTGTCGGTCACGATTTGGTCTATGTCGGAGAAGCGCGCCGTTTGCACGTTGCCGGTCTTGCCGAACTTTGAGCTATCGATCAGGAAGACGCGCAGGCGGGAGTTCTTCACCAAGGCCTGGCGAATGCGCGCCTCGTCTTCTTCGTAATCCATGATACCGCGGTTCAAGTCGACGGCGGCTGCCCCCATGAAGGCGACATCGAAGTAGAACTGTTGGATATAGGTGATGGTGTCGACGCCGACCAAGTCCAGCTCGACCTTGCGCAACCGACCGGGCGTTAGGTGCACGGAGACACCGTGGTGTTTGGAGGCTTCGAGCGCTATCTTGACCGAGTTCGTGTAGAGCTTCAGGTTGGCAAAGCCGGTGAGTTGGCGAGCCAAGCCGAGGGTCGTCGTCCCAGTGTCCAGAAAGATGGCGGTCTCATCTGAAATCTGCTCTCGCGCCAGCCTGGCGATCGTCGCTTTCTCCCGAGCCTGCTTCTGGCTGCGCTCCGTGATCGGGCGGTCTTGGATGGGAGAGATCGGGACCGCACCGCCATGGACCCGGCGCAGTTTGCCCTCTGCCTCCAGGTCCTTCAGGTCGCGGCGGATCGTTTCGTCGGATACCCGAAGCGCTTGAGCAAGATCCATCACCGACACCCGGTTCTCGCTCGAGAGCCGCATCAGAATATGCTCATGGCGGTGGCGGTTAAGCATAGCGTTGTCTCGCCTCGGTTTCATCGCGTTTGCCCCCTGGTGCGAACCCGTCGCTGATCAGATGGCAGCTAATCTGACCGTCATCAGACCAGGCTTCAATCGCGGGCTCCTGTTCTGCGCACTTTCCAAGTGCGGCCGGGCAACGGGATCGGAACGTGCAACCGCGGGGGATATGGACCGGGCTGGGCGGTTCGCCTTCCAAGAGATGATCTTCGACCCTGAAGGGATGCGCGTCGAGGGTCGGAACGGCGCTCAGCAGCGCACGCGAATAGGGATGCCCGGGGCTCTCGAACAGCGTCTTGTTCTCGGCCAGCTCGACCACCTGACCGAGATACATGACCGCGACCCGGTGGCAGACTTTGCGCACCAGAGCCATGTCGTGGGAGATGAAGATGTAGGTGAAGCCGTGCGCCTTCTGCAGCCGGTCGAACAGCTCCAGCAGCTTCGACTGTTCGACCTGGTCTAGCGACGAGAGGGTCTCGTCCAGGATCAGCAACTTCGGTTCGAGCACCAGAGCTCTAGCGATGTTGATCCGTTGCCGCTGACCGGCACTAAGGCCGACGGTCAGACTGTTCTCCAATGATCGATCCAGGCCCACTTCGTCCATCGCCGCCAGCACCTTCGTGCGAAGCTCAGCTTTCGAGGCAATCCCATGGATCATCAGCGGCTCGGCAATGATGCGGCGGACCGACATGCGGGCCGGCAAGGAGCTATAGGGATCCTGAAGCAGCAGTTGGAACGAGCGCCGCATCGCCACGAGCTGCTTCTTCGAGAGCGTGGAGAGGTCTTTGCCCTGGAAGAAGATGCGGCCGGAATCGGGTGCCTCCAGCCAGGCCAGAAGCCGGGTGAGCGTTGACTTGCCGCAACCACTCTCACCCACGATACCGAAGTTCTCGCCCTCGCGAATGTCCATGGTGACCCCGCGCACGGCTTTGACTTCGTTGAACTGGCCGAAGCTGCCCTTCTTCGGCACACGGTAGGTCCGGGAGACAGCACGGATCGAGAGCAAGGCTGCCGCCTTCACCGACTTGGGCGCTTCGACATCGGGGCCCCAGATGACCGGGAGGCGGTCTAGCAGAGATTTCGAATAGGGATGGCTCGGCCTAGCGATCAGATCCTCGGGCTTTGCCTGCTCGACGATCCTGCCCTCTTGCAGCACCAGGACCTCGTCGGCAACGGATTTCACCACCGGCAGCGAGGAGGAGATGAACACGATCGAGGTCGAAAAGCGGTCCCTCAGTTCTTCGATGAGCCGAAGAATCTGGGCGGCCACGGTAACGTCCAGTGCTTGGGTGATGTTGTCTGCAACCAGAAACGAAGGATTGGTCACCAGCGCATCGACGATCATGACCCGCTGCATCATCCCGCCGCTGAACTGGAAGGGAAACTCGCTGAAGCGTATTTCCGGAGAGGGAATGCGAACCGCCGCCAAGACCTCCAGCACGCGCTCTTTGGCCTGTTGGCTGCCCAGCTCCGGCTGCACGGCCCGCAGCTTCTCGACGATCTGCTCGCCGATTGGGACGGTCGGGTCCAGCGATCCCGTGGGGTTGGCGCCGATGAAGCCGATCTCCTTGCCCCTAATTCGATTGAGATCGCGCGCCGGCAGCGTCAGCAGGTCCTGGTCGCGATAGAGAATACGGCCCGACTTGATCTCCAGCGCTTCGCCCAGGCCTCGCACCAGGGCCTTTGCCAGAACGGTCTTGCCGGAGCCGGCCTCGCCGATGATGCCGAGCGTCTGGCCGGCCTTCAGATCGAAGCTGAGACCGCTCAGGATCTCCGTCTGCTTCTCGCCGCTTAGACCGACCGTCAGGTTCCGAACCTGAAGTGTGTCTTGCTCGGCTGTCATCACGCCGTTCCCTTCAGCACTTGATTGCGCGCGTTCTCCAGCGCTGCGCCCATCAGGTTGAGGCTGGTCAGTGTGATCAGCAGGAAGATGCCGGGCATGGTGGCTATCCACCAGGCGTTGATCAGGTACTTGCGGCCATCGGCGATGATGTTGCCGAAGGTCGGTGTCGGCGGCTGCACGCCCAAGCCCAAAAAGCCCAGAATGGATTCGAAGATCATGATGCGTGCGACGTCGAGCACGGCCACGAAGGCTATGGGCGGCAAGACGGCGGGCGCCACAAAAAGCAAGATGATGCGCAGATCCGATGCGCCCAGCACCCTTTCGCCGCGCACATATTCCTTGTTGCGCTCGGCCTGGGTGACGCTGCGGGCCACGCGAGCATAGAGTGGCCAACCGGAGAGGCCGAGGACGAGGATGATCGCCGGGACGGTCGGGCGCGACACGCCAAGAATTGTGATCGCCAAGATGATCATCGGGATGGACAGCTGCGCATCGGTGAGGCGCATGATGATGGTATCCGTCCAGCCGCCTCGAAAGCCCGAGATCAGACCAAGGCCACAGCCGAGGATGAACATGAGGGCGACGGTCGTCACCCCGATAAGGACCGAGTAGCGCAATCCCACCAGGCAGCGGACCAGCACGTCGCGGCCCAACTGATCGGTGCCCAGCGGATGGGCCCAGGTCCAGTCTCCGAAGAAAAGCGGCGGGGCCAGGCGGGCCTTGAAGTCCATCGCGGTCGGATCGATGCCACTGACCTCGGGATAGAAGGCGGTTGCGAGCACCAGCGCGAGGAACACGAAAAACCCCAGCTTGAAGAAGGTCTTGGACCAGGCCAGACGGATCATCCTTTGGGTCGGAGTCAGACCCTGTATCTCCGCGCCGTCGGGCCCGCTCGCTTGTCGGTGTTCGATGTTGGCCATGTCAGTACTCGAGCCTCGGGTCCACGGCCGTGGCTGCTAGATCGACGACGATGTTGATCAGGACAAACATGGCGCTGATGCAGATGGCGATGCCTTGAATGAGGGGGAAATCACGTTGTAGAACAGCGTTGATCGTCAGCAGGCCCAGGCCCGGATAGTCGAAGATATACTCGATGACGAGAACACCGCCCAGCAGTGTGCCCAGTTGGATGCCGAAGAGGTTCATCAGCGGGATGGAGGCATTGCGCAGCGCGTGAAAGGTCACGACGCGCCAGCGCGGCAGGCCTCGGACCGAGCCCAGGGCGACGAACTCTTCCTGCATGACTTGGGCCAGCGAAACCGTCAGGGTTCGAATGACGAAGGGGGCGATCTCGATCGCGAGCACGATTGCCGGTAGGATGGTGTAGACGTAGCCCTTGTAACCGATGGAGGGCAACCATCCCAGCTGGACCGAGAACAGCAAGATCAAGACAATCCCAAGCCAGAAGTTGGGCACGGAGACGAACAGCGATCCGGAGAAAAAGGCCAAGCGGTCTTGCCAACGGCCCGGATTGAGCCCCCCGGCAATGCCGAGCGGCAGCGCGATCAAGAGGCCGAAGACGATTGCCGTTGCCGCCAACTGCAAGGTCAACGGCAAGTGATCGACGATGAGGTCCAGGACGGCGGCGCGTTCGCTGCGTGTGGGATCGTCGAAGGAACTGCCGCCGAAACTGGCGCCGCTCTTGGGCCTAATGAAAGAGTTTCCGAGGTCGCCCTGAAGCAGGTCACCCAAATAGGCGATGAACTGGACGGGTATGGGTTCGTTCAGGCCCAACTCTTCGGCCTTCTGAACGACGACATCGTCCGGTGCCATCCCGCCGACGATCAGTCGTGCCGGATCGCCGGGAACGACGCGCAGCAGCGTGAAGATGATGAAGGTCACCAGGAAGATGATGATGCCCCCCTGGAACAGCCTTCGCAGAAGAAAACTCAACAAGAACAAAGCGATTTCCTCGATCGCACGGCGCTCCGGCGACCCGAAGCGGATCGCCGGAAGCAGCTGTGCAGGCGTTTAGCCCATGGTCGCCTTGGTGGCGTCCATCATCCCGTTGGGATAGAAGTACATCCCCTCGAGGTCGTCGCGCATGGCGTGGATGAAGACCGAGGTGAAGAGCGAGAAGGCCGGCACCTTCTCGGCCAGGAGTGGCATCAATTCGGTCTGGATGATCTTCTGCCGCTTGGCCGGATCGATCTCATTGCGTTCCTTGTCCAAGGCCGCGTCGATCTCAGGATCTTCGATGCCGGCGATGCGCTTGGAGGAGGAGTGGAAGTGCGTGCGCAGTACGAGATCGGGTTCGGGTGATCCGGTCGACCAGCCGCAATCGATCATGGCGCCGGGACCCCCGCCCGGGCGGTCGTAGAGGCGCTCGTTCCAGGCTGCCACCTCCATGACGTTCAAGGTGACCGGGAAACCTTGTGCCTGCAGCATGAAGGTGATGACTTCGCCGTATTCCTTCGTCTTGGGATAGAAGCCGACCGAGGTGATGTACTCCAGTTCCGGCAGGCCTTGGCCTTTCGGGAAGCCGGCTTCCGCCAGCAGTCGCTGGCATTCTTCGGGGTTGTAGTCCGGATAGTTCGGCGTATCGACGTAACCGAACTTCACCGGTGAGATGAAGGCGTTCGACGGCGCGCCCGAGACCCCCAGAATATCGAGGATGATGGAGCGATCGATGGCATGACAGGCCGCCTTGCGCAGGCGAACATCGTTGAAAGGCGGCTTGGAGCAACGGAACCAGAGGTATTTGTTCTCAACCGAGACCGCCTTGTTCAGCTTGAATCCGCCCTTGGCTGCAATGGTCTCCACCTGCTCGGTCTCAAGCCGCTCGATCAGATCGGCTTCGCCCGACAGCAGCGCCAAGGTTCTGGTCGTGGCGTCGCCGACAAAGCTGAAGTTGATGCCCGGAAGCTTCGGCTTGCCCTGATAGAAGTCGTCGTAGGCGGAAAGGACGGTCGTGTTGCCATCCTGCCGCTCGAACTTGAAGGGGCCGGTTCCGTTCGGACGCTTGGCAAGAGCGGTGCCGTCGGCAATGTCCTTTGCCGACATGATCGGCAGGAAAGCGGATAGGAACCAGAAGAGGCTGGCTGGATAGTTATAGTCGCCCGTCTGGATGTGCACGGTGTGTGGGTCGATGATATCGACCTTGCACTGGCCCGGGTACCATTGGGCCGGGCGATCGGGTTGGGAAGCATACTCGAAAGTGGCTTTGACGTCCTCGGCCGAGAAGTCCTTGCCGTCGTGGAACTTGACGCCCTCGCGCAGTTTGAACTCCAGGGTATGGGGACCGATGATCTTCATATCGGTGGCGAGTTCCATGACGAGTTCGTCCGGGTTCTCCGGCCGCATCGGTGCGCGGGTCAGATAGCCGAAGACAAAGCTCTCCAGATTGATCTGCGCGAGTGTGGTGTGCGAGGAGGGGTCCCAGTTTCCGGTCAGGTTCTCTGCCGAGAGGAAGGTCAAAGGCTTGTCCTGTGCGGCAAAGGCCGGACTGGAGAAGAAAGCACTATTGAGCACCGGCACACCGGCAGCGACCCCTGCCATTGCTGATGCCGATAGGAATTGGCGTCGATCAAACTTCATGACGTACCTCCTTGTTTGTCTGTGTTGGGGCGGCGGTTGTCGCTTCGCCCATCTCTGCGGCGGTCTTCCCGAGAGCGGGAAGGTAAAAGCCGGCGCGCTCTTCAAGCAGCCGGCAGAAGGCAAGAACATCGCAGTCCGCATATCTCCGGCCGACGACCTGCAAGCCGACGGGTAGACCGGAGGAAGAGAGCCCGGCTGGAATAGAAGCCGCCGGATTGCCACTCAGATTGAACGGGTAGGTAAAGGGTGTCCAAACCGTCCAGGGAAGGGCTTCCGAGGTGGGCGTCAGCTCCGGCGGCTTCTCGAGTTCAGCGCCGAACGGGAGGATCGGCACTGTCGGGAGGAGCAAGAGATCGTAGTCTTCGAAGAAATGATGAATCTGACCGGCGAAGAGGGCTCTGGCTTTCATCGCATCCAGGTAATCGGCCAAGGTGTATGCCGCCGAATGGGCGACCAACGCGCCGAAGCCGCTACCAAATTGGGTCGTGGAGGCTTGGCGGCCGTAGGCGACACCGCGGCCCGCAACCCAAAGGGTTTCGAAGATGCGGATTGGGTCCAGCCAAGGTGGCTCGACCAGATCGGGCGTGACGCCGAAGGCTTCGGAGAATCGCTCCAGGGACTCCGCAATCACCTTGGAGACGGCATCCTCGACGGCAAAGCCGAACAGGGTCGGTGCATAGGCAATCCTCAACTCTTTCGGATCGACACGGCCCTTGAGATAGTCGAGGCCATCGTCCGGCAAGGTCAGGTGATCGCGTGGGTCCGGCCCCTTTAGAATGTTGAAGAGCAGCGCGCTCTCGCCTGCAGTCCGCGTCATCGGCCCCGCATGCGACAGCATTTCAGTCGCGCTCCAAGGGTAGGCCGGAATGCGTCCGAGGCTGCCCTTCATGGCGAAGATACCGCAGAATGCAGCCGGGATGCGCACCGAGCCGCCGCCGTCCGAACCCAGCGTGAAGGGTACCATTCCGGCAGCGATCGCCGCAGCCGAGCCGCTGCTGGAGCCGCCGCTGGTCAGTGCCGTGCTCCAGGGATTGCGCGTCGACCCATAGAGTTCCGAACAGCTCGACCCCGACCAGCCGAGTTCGGTGGTGGTGGTCTTGCCGAGCAGAATGGCGCCGGCCTGCTCGACGCGCTCCACGACGGGCGCGCTCTCGCTCGGGCGGTAGTCTCGAAAGGCTTCGGACCCTCGCGCAGTCCGCCGGCCCTTGGTCAGGAAGAGGTCTTTCACACCGAATGGCAAGCCATGCAGTGGTCCTCGGCTGACACCCCTCTCCCGGTCTCGGTCGCAAGCAGATGCGATCTCCAAGGCCTCGTCAAAGTAGGTTTCTGCGAAGGCGTTGATTTCGTTGTCTCTGGTATTTATGGACTCTATGGAATCACGAACAGCTCCCACAGCCGAGATTTGGTAACCATCAAAGGGTACACGCTTTTGCATGAGATCGGCAGGAAGTCCTGATCATTGTGGTGTTTATGGAATATGTGGATATTCGAAGCTGCCTCAAAGTGTCAACCGAGTTTTTGGAATTTATGGGAAATGTTGACTATGCTGAGCGGACTGCACGGCAACTCTGTCCGTTCAGCGCGCGATGGCTGAGATCTTCAGTTCAGAGCGCCAAGAACAGTGGAAGACAGAGGGCTGCGGGTTGGTGCGCGACCTGCCCGCAGCCCTCTACGCCTTAAAGTTCTAGTGTTTGGAGGGCTGCTGGCCGGCGACGCGATGGACCAGACCCTCGGTCTGGTCGCCTTGATAGATACCGAAACTGCCGTGGCGAAACTCTTCGCGGTAGCGCGCTAACATACTGCGCTCGGCTGCGCTGTGAACCTGATCCAGAGGCAGGCTGTCCAGCTCGAAATAGGCCATATCCTTGGGCGGGTTACCGGTCACCGTGCCATGATAGATGATGCCGTGATGGCCAGTCTCGCTGTCGCGATAGACGGCATAGAGATAGTCCAGCTTTGGGGCGAGGCCGGACGACTTCAGGGCGGCGACCAAGCCGTCCAGGCTGTTGTCGCCTGCCGGTGCTCTGGGCACGCGAAATGAGCCACCTTGCCGCTTCTCCAGCAAAATCCTGCGCTCGCACTCCATGACCGCGGAGATGGAAATGCTACCGCTGGCCCCGGCCGCGTTCACCAGCGGTTCTTCCAGGCCGATCGTGAAGTAACTGCCGCGAAAATACCCCAGCGGTTGACGGCTGCTGACGGCAAAATCCAAGACCTGGCCGATCAGGACGAAGTGATCGCCGGCATCGACCAGGCTGTGACGGGCGCAGACGAAGGTGCCGAGCGAGGCGTCGAGCAGCGGCATGTCGGCGTGCCCGGCATCCCACTTCGCCAGCTGGAACTTCTCGGCCGACCGGGACGCGAACAAGCCCGACACGGCTTTCTGCTCTTCACTCAGGATGTTGATGGCAAAATGCCTCGCCTCGGCGAAGACATCGCAGCTATGGGCCGACTTGGCGATGCAGATCAGCAGCAGTGGCGGGTCCAGTGAGACCGAGGTGAAGGAGTTTGCGGTGAAGCCGCGCGGCGTGCCGTCCGCCTGTCGTGTGGTCACGATTGTGACCCCGGTGGCAAAGTTGCCGAAAGCGTTGCGTAGTGCCCGCTTATCTTCGTCTCTCATCGGATGCTTCCCGATTAACCTGCAGGACGCCGGTGTTCATCATGCACGCTTAGCCAACTGGCGGTCGAGAAACTGCACGAGCGGCGCGTTGACTTGATCCGGCGCTTCAGCCAACGCCATGTGGCGCAGCTTGGGTAGGATATGCACCTCGGCTCCTGGGATCTCGGCGGCGATGGCCCGGCTCATCTCCGGCCCGTTGCCGTAATCCTCGTCTCCCGTCATGACCAGCGTGGGACAGCGGAGCGGCGGCGTCGGTGCTGTGATCTCCTCGATCCCATCGGCCAAGACCCGATAGATCTGATGATAGATCTCCTTACGGTTTGCCGTAACCCAGCTGCGCACCAGATCCATCATCGCCGGATTCTTCTCGCGAAAGCGCGCGCCAAACCAGCGTTCCAGGGCAGCGTCAATCGTGGCGGACGGGCCTTCCGAGCGTGCCTGCTCGACCCGCTTGACGATGGCGGCCTGTGCCTCTGCGGTCCTTTGATGGGGAGAGTGCAGGATTGCCAAAGCAGCGACACGCGTCGGATGGTCTTGAGCGAAGCGCCGCGCAATCATGCCGCCGAGTGAGAAGCCGGTGATGGCTGCAGAAGCGATGCCACAGTGGTCCAGCAAGCCCGCTAGCTGTCGCGAGAAGAGCGACAGTGAGGGGGTCTCCGGCGGCGGCGCACTCTCACCATGGCCATAGAGGTCATAGCTCAGAACGCGGTAACGGTCCGACAGGGCCGGAATGGTCCATTGCCAGCAGGCCCGGTTCAATCCCAGCCCATGGATGAGGACGACGCAAGGTGCATCCGCCGGCCCCAGGGTCTCGAACTGGGTGTCGTCCGCTGCCCTCTCGCTCATTTAGGAATCCTCGGCCAGAGGGTGATAGGCGACGACCTCGACCTCGACGCGGACATCGACCAGAAGATCGCTGACGACGGCCGAGCGGGTCGGTGGCTCGACCGGGAAGTACTCTCCATAAACCGCGTTGAAGCCAGGGAAGTCCGCCCGGTCACGCAGCCAGACCATGGCCTTCACGACATGCCTCAACTCGCATTCGGCCAAGGCGAGCGTCGCTTTGATGTCCTCCAGCACCGCCCGCGTCTGCTCTTCGACCGTGCCGTCGGTCATCGGCACGCCGTCGCGCATGGGAATCTGGCCGGTCAGGTAGACGAAATCGCCGGCCCGGATCGCCCGTGACAGAGAGAGGACGCGCCCGCCGATTTCCAGCGGCCCGCCCAAGATTTCCTTTTCTTTTGCCATCGCGTCTCCTCCTTGGTCTTGAGGTTAGGCGTCTGGCTCGATCCAGTCTCTCGCATTTTTCGACATCTTCGGTCGATTTTTCGCGCGAAAGCGAATGTGGATGCCCTGCCGAGGCTGCTTACGCGTTCTCCCAGTGCTCTATCTGCTGATCGATAAGCTGTTGCAGGCGCGCGCGGCCAAAGCTTGGATCGTGTCCGGCATGCACGGTGGTGACCGGCAGGCCGCGCAAACGCTCCAAAGAATGCCTGTATTGCTGGCGGTCGGAGTGATGCAGATCGTCAATCAAGGGACCGTCATAGAGGGTGTCGCCGGAGAACAGCGTGGCGGTGGCAGCCTCCCAAAGCCCGATGCTGCCGGGTGAATGTCCGGGCAGATGCAGGACCTCGAATGCCCTATCGCCCAGGTCGATGATGTCGCCATCGCCCACACAGCCAATGCCCTTGGCAGGTCGCAGGCAGTAAGAGGCGGACTCAAAGCCGGCATAGGGCAGGGCTGTCACCATGGCGCCCTCAAGCTCCAAATCCTGGTCGCTGCTGTCCTCCGACGTTCCCGGCGAAGGCAGATAGAGCGTCGTCAGATCGAAAGGGTCGAAGCGCTCGTCGACTAGGTTCATCTCGCCGCTTGGATGGCTGAGGCCGCTGGCCTCTGAGGCGTGGACGAGGCACTCCTCGAACTCGTGATGGCCGCCGACATGGTCCAGATGAACATGCGTGGCGACGGCGGTTACACGCTTCGCCAAAACATCTCTGGCGAAATCCACGAGACTGACCAGCCCGGTTCCCGTGTCGATCATCAAATCCCGGTCGCGGCCGCGCACGTGCCAGATGTTGCAGCGTAACAGCGGGACGACATGTGGCTCGTAGATTAGAGTCACGTCATCCTCCACGCTCAGCTTTTCGAACCATCTGTCGGCTATGGGAATCGCCATCGTCCAACCCTCGAGAGCTTAATCTGCCTCTCTTGTAGCGACCGGTGACCTCGCCTGCCAGCGGGTCGGACGCTTGGCTCCAGGCTTGCCCTCCTCTCTTGGCAGCGCTCGCATTTTTCGACGCAAGGGGTCGAATTTCCGCATGTCTGTCTGCGAGAAGCGTCAAGAATGGGGAACGGCCTGAAGGAGGACCAGCAGGATGACGGAAATCCAGACATATCAAATGTTGATCGATGGCGCCTGGGTGGATGCCTCCGATGGCGGACAGTTCGACAGCATCAACCCCGCTACTGGCCAGGTCTGGTGCAAGGTACCCGAGGCCAGCGGCGAAGATGTGGACCGTGCAGTCCGGGCCGCCCACCGCGCCTTCAGCGAAGGTCCCTGGGCTGAGATGATGCCAAGCGAGCGCGGCAAGTGCTTGAGAAAGCTTGCGGACTTGCTGGGAGAACGATCCGAGGCCTTGGGTCGAACGGAATCCTTGGACTCCGGCAAGATGCTGAAGGAAACCCGTTGGCAGGCCAAGTACATTGCCGAGTTCTTCCAGTTTTATGCCGGTTGTGCGGACAAGATCAGCGGCGAGACTCTGCCGATAGACAAGCCCGATATGTTCGTTTTCACCAAGCGCGAACCGCTGGGTGTGGTGGCGGCTGTGGTGCCCTGGAACTCGCAGCTCTTTCTGGTGGCGGTCAAGATCGGCCCGGCGCTGGCAGCGGGCAACACGGTGGTTCTGAAGGCCTCCGAGCATGCCTCCGCGGCCATGCTGGAGTTCGGCAAGCTGATCGAGGAAGCAGGCTTTCCGCCGGGTGTGGTCAACATCGTCACCGGTCACGGCGACCCCTGCGGGCGGGTGCTGACGTCGAATCCCTTGGTGGCGCGGATTTCCTTTACCGGCGGGCCGAATGCGGCGCGCCACGTTCTGGAGAACTCGAAACAGAACTTTGCCGAGGTCTCGCTGGAACTGGGCGGCAAATCCCCTTTTATCGTGTTCGAGGACGCCAACATCGAGAGTGCGGTAAATGCCTCGATCGCCGGTATCTTCGGAGCCACGGGTCAAAGCTGCGTGGCTGGGTCCAGACTCTATCTCCAAGAAGACATCGCCGATGATTTCCTGGAGCGGATGGTTGGCCTGGCGCGTCAGATCAGGATCGGCGATCCGCTGGCGGAGGAGACGCAGATGGGGCCGCTCTGCACAGCGGGGCAACTGGCGCACATCAAGGCCGAAGTGGCCCATGCCGAGAGCGAGGGCGGCAGGGTTCTGACTGGCGGCAAGCAGCCGGAGGGCTTGGCGGGGCTCTTCTATGAGCCGACGATCATCGATTGCCCGCGCCAGAATTTGAGGATCGTCGATACCGAGCTGTTTGGCCCGGTGCTCTGCGTGCAGCGCTTCAAGAGCGAGGCGGAGGTGGTCCAACTGGCCAACGATAGCGTTCATGGACTGGCTGCCGGGATCTTCACGCAGAACAGCGCGCGGTCTTTGCGCATGGCCGATGCCGTGCGGGCCGGGATCGTCTGGGTCAACACCTACCGCGTGGTGTCGCCGATTGCCGAGTTCGGTGGCATCAAGGGCTCCGGCTACGGTCGCGAGAGCGGTTTTCAGGCCATGTACGACTACACCCGCCCGAAGACCGTCTGGATGAACACCTCGGACGCACCGATGGCCAATCCCTTCGTGATGCGCTGATCAGACGAGAGTCGAGGATTTGCAATGAAGTTTCAACTTGCGATCAATCTGGAACGGCTGGACGACAGCCTGGATATGAACGACGTGGCGCGCCACACCCTGGAAATGGTGCAGCTTGCCGAAGCCGGTGGTTTCGACATCGTCTGGGCGGCCGAGCACCACGCACTGGAAATGACCATCGCACCGAACCCCTTCCAGATCCTGACCTGGTGGGCGGGCGAGACCAGCAGCATCCGGCTTGGAACGGCGGTGGCGACGGCGGCCTACTGGCACCCCATCAATCTGGCCGGGGAGGCCGCCTTCCTGGATCTCATCAGCGGCGGGCGGCTGGAGTTCGGGATCGGGTCGGGTGCCTATCAGCGCGAGTTCGACCGGATGAAACCGGGGCTGCAGCGCGCCGACGCCTGGCGCTATATGCAAGAGATGCTGCCGGCCGTTCGCGCGCTCTGGCAGGGCGACTACGAGCACGAGGGGGAGTTCTGGCAGTTCCCCAGTGCAACTTCGGTTCCCAAGCCCTCGCAGCCTGAGGTGCCGGTCTGGGTGGCTGCGCGCTCGCCGATCACATACGACTATGCCATGCGCGAGCGCTGTCATGTGCACTGCTGGCCGCTGACCCGGCCCATGGCCGAAGCCGAACTCTACAAGCAGCACCTGGATGAGGCCATGGCGAAGGCCGATAACGGCTGGGTACCGCGCTTTGCTCTGATGCGCCATGCCTGCCTCTATGAGACTGCGGCCGACCGGGAAGAGGCCTTGATCGCGATCCGCACCGTGCTGGGACAGTTCGAAAACCTGTTTCGGAACAGCGGCGATGTGGTGAATGGCTTCACCAAGCAGATCCCGCTGGACGAGTTGGCGGGGCGCGAGCAGTACGAGCCAACTATGCTGGAAGAAAATCTTCTCTTCGGATCGGCGGAGACGGTGATCGAGAAGCTAAAGGGCTATCAGGCGCTTGGGGTTAACGAATTCATCTACTACGCCTCGCTGGGCTTGAGCCATGGCTCGCAAAAACGCTCGCTGAAGCGATTCTGCGACGAGGTCATTCCGGCACTCTCATAAGGCATGAACGGACAGGAGCAAACTATGGCAGAGGGTGTAAAGGTCGTCCGTGACGGGCATGTGCTGGAGGTCACGCTGGATCGACCGAAAGTCAATGCCATCGACGTGCCGACCTCACAGGCGCTGGCGGCAGCCTTCAATGAGCTGCACGACGACCCCGAATTGCGGGTCGCCATTCTGACCGGCGGCGGCGAGCGGATCTTTTCCGCCGGCTGGGATCTGAAGGCGCTGAATGACGGCGAGATGCAGCTGGACAAGTGGTGGGAGAGCGATGACTACGGCGCTGGCGGCTTCACCGGCCTGACCGAGAACTGGTTTCTGAACAAGCCTGTCATAGCCGCGATCAACGGCCTGGCGATCGGCGGCGGCTTCGAAATGGCGATGGGCTGCGATTTGCTGATTGCCGCCGAGCATGTGGAGTTCGGCCTGCCGGAAATGCCGTTAGGGATCGTGCCGGACGCCGGCGCCCTGCAACGCCTGCCGCGTCGCATTCCGCACAATATCGCCATGGAGATGTTCTTGCTGGGCCGGCGGATGACGGCGGCCGAGGCGGCGCACTACGGATTGGTCAACAAGGTCGTACCCGCGGCCGAGCTGATGGATGCCGCGCGTGAGTGGGCGGCCTCGATTGCCTGGTCAGCCCCGCTGGCGATGCAGAGCGTGAAGGAGGTTGAGCGTGCGATCGAGTGTGTTCCGCTTCAAGAGGCCTTCCACAAGATGCGGACCGATCCCATGCCCACCTATAACCGCATGCTGCAGTCCGAAGATGCGGCAGAAGGTGTCGCCGCCTTCGTCGAGAAGCGCGAGCCCAAGTTCAAGGGAAAATAGGCGATGTTCTGTGCGGCCGATGATGTTCGTCGCATCGCCAGTATCGGCGGCGGCCCCATCGGTGGGGGCTGGACCGCGCATTTCCTGGCCCAGGGTTATGACGTCACCAGCTATCTGCATGATCCTGCAGAACAGCCAAGCTTCACGACGATCCTGGAGACAGCTTGGAAGAGCCTGACGGAGCTGGGTCTTGCGCCTGGTGCCTCGCTCAATCGCCTAACGGTCGTGCATGACCTGGAGGCGGCCGTAGACGGCTGCCAATTCGTTCAGGAAAGTGCACCGGAAAGGCTTGCCATGAAGCAGGCGCTCTATAGGCAGTTAGGCGAGGTCGTGCCGCCTGAGGTGGTGATCGCCTCCTCCACGTCCGGCCTGATGATGAGTGACATCCAGGCGGAGTGTTCTACCCCGGGACGGACGGTGATCGGCCATCCCTTCAACCCGCCCTATCTGCTGCCTCTGGTCGAAATCGTCGGCGGCAGAAAGACCGATCCGGCGGCCGTCGCTTGGTCCGGTGCCTTCTACCGGGTAGCCGGCAAGGCGCCTTTGCTGATCCAGAAGGAGATTCCGGGTTTCGTCGCAACCCGGCTGCAGGAAGCGCTCTGGCGCGAAGCCCTGCACATGGTCGCGAACGGCGAGGCGACGCCGGAAGACATCGATACCGCGCTGATGAATGGCCCCGCGCCCCGCATGGTCTCGCAAGGACAGTGCATGGCCTTTCACGTGGCCTGCGGCGAAGGCGGCATGGCAACCAATCTGGATCAGTTCGGCCCCGCACTGAAACTGCCCTGGACCCGGCTGGCAAGCCCGGAGCTAACCCAAGACCTGCGCGATCGCATGGTGGAGGGTTGCAATGCCATCGCCGGCGATCGGCATTTTGCCGATATGGCCGCCCAGCGGGATCGTGAAATCGTGGCCGTGCTGAAGGCCTTGCGGACTGTGCGCGAGGACTAGCCTGCGGAGCTCCAAAGGAGCTGCTGCAAACTCGATGCTGCGCCATGGCCGGGAGCGTTCCGCTGCAATTCGGTTCAGCAAAGTAGTTTGCGTATTGGCACAATGATTCGAGCCTGTACAGGTATCCTCGGGCTAGATTCACTCCTGACCAGTTTGGCGAATCTGTTTGTCTTTTGCGAGCTTCTATTGACTCGTGCTCATCATACTGAGGTTTGACCCACTGCTGTCCGGTTTAGAACCATCGGCATTTATGTAGAGAATCTGAAGGCCGGTGATTCACCTTTAATTTGTCATGGTCGTGCTTGACACGGCCATCCACGTCCATCCCTTTGTGCCGACCTCTCCAGTCTCGCGCAGAACAAACGCGTGGATCCTCGGATCAAGTCCGAGGATGACTATAGAAGGCTGACAGAGTACGCCAAAATTCAGCACTTTTTTCTTAACTGAACAGCAGTGGAGGTGCCCGAGCCTAGCGCATTCCGGTTGGGGGGGACTTGCGGTCTCTCGTGTCACTGGTGGGCTGCTGACAAGGCACACGCGTGTGGATCCAATGGGGCAAGCGCAGTATTAGGATTATAACTATCGGTAGTTGCTTTTTTAATTTTGATTTTCTCCCAGTTGATCCGGAAAATGTGCTATGATGAGCGTTAAGCAAAAAGCTCTGGAGGGCTAACATGGTTGACATTTTTGGCACCTCGGGCGCGGACGTGCGTTTCGGAACAAGCGACGACGATGGCATCTTCGGTCTGAGCGGTACCGATCGGCTCTACGGACAGGACGGTGACGACAGTCTCTATGGCGGCGCCAGTACCGACAGACTCTTTGGTCTGAGCGGGAACGATAAGCTAGTCGGCGGCGCCGGTATCGACTCTCTCTTTGGTGACGGCGGAAACGATATGCTATTCGGCGGCAATGGAGGTGACTTCCGTCTATTTGGTGGTAGCGGCACCGACGCTATCTACGGTGGATCTGGGTTTGATGCCGATCTCAGGGCCGGCAGTGGCAGCGATCGCATCTTCGGCGACAGTGGAAATGATGGAGGTGTCCGTGGAGACAGTGGCAACGACTACCTCTTCGGCGGCGATGGGGGTGATGACGGCCTGAGAGGAGGCGATGGCGACGACCTCATCACCGGCGACAACGGCGATGACCGCTTGCTCTTCGGTGGAAGCGGCCAGGACAGCCTCTTCGGCGACAGTGGGCATGATGAATTTCTCCGTGGAGACAGTGGCAACGACTTCCTCTTCGGCGGTGATGGGGGTGATGCCAGCCTTTACGGAGGCAATGGCGACGACCTCATCACCGGCGACAGCGGCAGTGATTCGCTGCTGCGTGGTTCTGGCGGCAGCGACAAGCTCTACGGCGGCGATGGGGGTGATGTCCTCCTTTACGGAGGCAATGGCGACGACCGCATCACCGGCCTCAGTGGGAATGATGAGAATCTGTTCGGCGACACTGGAACTGACCGGGTCTATGGTGGCAGCGGGAATGACCGCTTGCTGGACGGCGGCGAAGGCGATGACAGAGTTGACGGAGCCTTCGGAGACGATACCGCTCTCTTCGGAAACCTCTTGGCCGATAGCCTCTACGGCGCCGCCGGGGATGATACCTCTCTTTTCGGAGGCAGTGGTAGCGACCTCCTGGCCGGCGCCAGTGGAGGTGACCTGTCCCTGTTCGGCGACACTGGAACTGACCGGGTCTATGGTGGTAGCGGCAATGACAGCGCGCTGGCCGGCGGTGACGGCAATGACAGCGTCAGCGGTGCCTTCGGGAACGATACCGCTCTCTTCGGAAACCTCGATATCGATCACCTCTACGGCGCCGCTGGGGATGATACCTCCCTTTACGGAGGCAGTGGTAGCGACCTCCTCTCCGGCGCCAGTGGAGGTGACCTGTCTCTGTCCGGCGACACAGGATCGGACAGCGTCTATGGTGGTAGCGGCAATGACAGCGCGTTGATTGGTGGCGACGGCTACGACCGTCTCTTTGGCGACAATGGCGATGATTGGGACCTTGACGGTGGCAACGGGAATGACAGGCTCTGGGGTGGTAGCGGAACTGACCGTAGGCTGATCGGCGGCGACGGCGATGACCGCCTCACCGGCGACAGCGGCAGTGATTCGCTGCTGCGTGGTTCTAGCGGCAGCGACAAGCTCTACGGCGGCGATGGGGAGGATAGCGATCTCCTTGGTGGCGCCGGTGATGACAGTCTGTCCGGCGACAGCGGCGATGATTACTTCCTCTTCGGTGGAAGCGGTCGGGACAGCCTCTTTGGCGGCGCCGGCGATGACGCTGGTCTCTATGGCGACAGCGGCGATGACCGCCTCTTTGGCGGCAGCGGAAGGGACACGCTGGCGGGCGAGAATGGCGATGATGGTGGCATTTTTGGCGACAATGGCGATGACCGACTATCGGGTGATTCCGGGGCCGACACTTACCTCTACGGCGGTGCGGGCGACGATCTGGTCCGCGGTGGGAGCGGGGTTGATCGCCGCCTCTTGGGAGAGGCCGGTGCTGATACGCTTCGCGGCCAAGATGGAAATGACAGGATTCTCCGTGGCGGCAGCGGCGGCGATAGTCTCTCAGGCAACAGCGGTTCCGATGTTGGTCTTTTCGGCGGCAGTGGTGACGACAGGATCTCGGGCGATAGCGGAAGCGATCGAAGCCTATTCGGGGGCATCGCTGATGACAGGGTTGCTGGGGGTGAGGGCGATGACAGCTATCTCTATGGCGGCGAGAGGAATGACAGCCTGTCAGGTGACGGCGGCAACGACTTTGGCCTCTACGGCGGCAGTGGCGACGATAGCCTCTGGGGCGGCAGCGGTGCGGACTCGCAACTGCAGGGAGGCAGTGGCAGCGATCAGATCTTCGGCGGCGCGGGCGATGACGGACTTGACGGCGGTAGCGGTGCTGATCTCTCGCTCTGGGGCGGCTCCGGCTCGGATCTGGTGATTGGCGGCAGCGGCGACGACTCGCTCTTGCTGGGAGACAGCGGTGCGGATGTGCTGACCGGCCGCCAGGGTGACGACGCCTGGTTCTACGGTGGTCATGGTCAGGACAATCTTGCCGGCGGTGCCGGCGACGATTCCTACTTCTACGGCGGTCTGGGCGACGACCAGCTTGTCGGCGGCGGTGGCCGGGACAGCGCGTTGATGGGCGACAGCGGTTCGGATCGACTGGACGGCGGCAATGGAGCCGACCAGCTCTTCGGCGGCTCTGGCGACGATAGCCTCTATGGTGGCTTTGCCGGAGATCGCCTCTACGGCGGTGCGGGCGATGACAGCGGCCTCTTCGGCGCCTTTGGCAAGGACCGGATTTACGGCGGAAGCGGTCTCGATGTTTCGCTGGACGGCGGTGTCGGGGATGAAAAGGTTTTTGGCGGCAGTGGCGCCGACCAGTACCTCTCCGGCGGCTCTGGCAGCGACTTTCTGGCCGGCGACGAGGGCGCCGATGCCTTCTTCTCCGGTGGCACGGGCGCCGACGTCCTCACCGGCCGGGCAGGTGACGACGCCTGGCTCTACGGTGGTGAGGGTGAGGACAATCTTACCGGCGGTGCTGGCGATGATTCCAACTTCTACGGTGGCTCCGGCGCGGATGTCTTGAAGGGCGGCGGTGGTAACGACGCCTTCCTGGCCGGCGGCAGTGGTATCGACAGTCTCTTTGGCGGCAATGGCGAGGATACCTTCCTGGTGGCGAGTCAAGGCGACATCGCGGCCGGCGAGACCTACGACGGCGGTGCCGGCAGCGACACCCTGCAACTGGGTGCCGGCATCACCATCCCGGCCGGCGCGCTGCTGACGAACATCGATACGATCGTCTTCATCTAGAGCCTTGTCCCCCCATCTGGCTCCGCACCGGCCCCTCCTTAGACCCCTTTGGAGCGCTGAAGCCTGAGTTCCAAGGCGGTTAGGAACTCCGACAGGGTTCCCGGCCAGGTCGGGGCGGGCTCGTCATCCGGCCAGGCTTCGCGGTACTCCGATGGCCGGCGCCCGAAGACCTTGCCGAAAGAAAAGGCAAAGTGCGAGAGCGTATTGAAGCCCGACGCCGTGGCGATCTCGCGGACGCTTAGGTTTGTCGAGATAAGCAGGACCCGGGCATGCTGCAGCCGCAGAAGCAGACTGAACTGAACCGCGGTGCAGCCGATGTGTTGCTTGAACTGCCGCTCCAGCTGACGCTGAGAGACGCCCAGCGCGCAGGCGATAACGGGAACCGGGAGGGGATCCTCGACGTTGCGCTCTATCAAGGCGATGGCCTGGCGGACCAAGGGAACCATGGTTTCGGTACCCTGCCCCATGGTCCGGCGCTGCGGTGTGGTGTCGGTTCTGATCGGGTGATGCATCATCTGGTCGGCAATCTCGCCCGAAAAGCCGCTGCCGTGCGAGATCTCGATCAAGCGCAACATCAAGTCGACACCGGCCAAGCCGCCAGCGCAGGTCATGACCCTGTCTTTGATGGTGAAGAGCTGTTCGACGACCTCGATGTCCATAAAGCTCTCTTGGAAGCCGGGCAGGCACGACCAGTGAGTCGTTGCCGTCTTGCCGGTAAGCAGACCTGCCCGCGCGACGATGTAGCATCCCAGTTCCACCGCGCAGATCTGCGCGCCCTGTCGGTCCCGTTTGCGCAGCCAGGACAGCAGCGCCTGGTTGGAATAGTGCTCCGTCCCCCAGCTTCCCAGGACGAAGATCGACTCGGCCGGACCCAGGTTCTGCGTATCGGCGCGGGCTGCCGTCTTCATGCCGTTACTTGCCGTAATCGCCGCGCCATCGAAGGAGACGATCTCCCAGGAAAAAGCCGGTTGCGAGGAGAGATAGTTCGCAATCCGCATGGTCTCGATCATCGTGATCAGGGTCATGAGGTTGAAGCGCGGAACGATGACGAAGATGGCGTGGCTTTGGCCCCGCGCCCCGGTCCCACCGCTATCCAATTCGATTTTCATCGTCGTTTCTCAGGCTGTTTCGATAGTGCAGATTTTCGACATGATTGCATGAAGTAGGTCGGAAATTCGACAAGAGAATGACCCACCACTCCCGCAAACTGCGATGAAACGGGGAGCCAGCGGCGATGAATTACGAAGTGATCGTGACCTGTGCAGTCACGGGTGCAGGCGATACCACAGGGCGCAGCCCGCATGTTCCGGTCACGCCGAAGCAGGTAGCCGCCTCTGTAATAGAGGCAGCAAAGGCCGGCGCGGCCGTAGCCCATATCCATGTTCGCGATCCCGAGACCGGACAGGGGTCGCGCGATCCCAAGCTCTTCAAGGAGACGGTCGACCGCGTGCGTGACAGTGGTACCGACGTGGTGATCAATCTGACAGCCGGCATGGGTGGGGATTGGGTGCCGGATGCCGAGAACCCGGCGATGCCGGGTCCAGGCACCGACATGATTGCAGCCGAAGACCGACTGATCCATGTGCAGGAGTGTTTGCCCGACATTTGCTCGTTGGATTGCGGCACGCTGAACTTCGGCGATGGCGACAACATCTATATCTCGACGCCCCCCACGCTGCGCCGCATGGCGGAGCTGACCAAGGAGTGGGGGGTCAAGGCGGAACTGGAGGTCTTCGAACTGGGCCACATCCGCTTTGCGCGAAAGATGATCGACGAAGGTCTGATCCCGGACCCGCCGCTCTTCCAGATCTGCCTGGGCATTCCCTGGGGGGCCGATCACAACGTCGACACGATGAAGATCATGAAGGATCAGTTGCCCAGCAACGCCACCTGGGCTGGCTTCGGCATATCACGCATGCAAATGCCCATGGCTGCGACCGCCGTTGCGATGGGTGGCAACGTGCGCGTCGGCTTGGAGGACAACCTCTTTCTGGATCGCGGTGTCTTGGCGACGAATGGCCAGCTCGTCACCCGCGCGATCGAGATCATCGAGCGGATGGGTGCACGGGCTGTGACGCCCCAGGAAGCGCGCAACACGCTGAAGCTGCGCGGGGCGACGGACTAGCATGTCGGCGGTTGGGACCAATCGGGGCAGTCTTCAGGTTCAGAGCCTGTCAAAGTTCTTTGGTTCCTTCTGCGCGGTCGACCGGATTGACTTGGAGATACGCCAAGGGGAGTTCCTGACTCTCTTGGGGCCGTCTGGGTCCGGCAAGACCACGCTCTTGATGATGATTGCCGGTTTCCTGGACATCACCTCCGGCGACATCGCCTTGGACGGCACCTCCATCGCCGCTGTGCCGGCCGAAAAACGCAACTTCGGCATGGTGTTCCAGGGCTATGCCTTGTTTCCGCACATGACGGTCAGAGACAACATCGGCTACGCGTTGAGCGTGCGCAAGCGACCTGTCGAGGAGATCAGGGCGCGCGTAGACGAGATGCTGGAGCTGGTTCGTCTGCAAGAGTTCGCCGGTCGCAAACCCGGCCAGCTTTCCGGCGGCCAGCAGCAACGCGTCGCACTGGCACGCGCCCTCTGTTTTGCGCCGCCGGTCCTGCTTTTGGACGAACCCCTAGGCGCGCTCGACAAGAAGTTGCGGGTCGAGGTCCAAGAGCAGTTGAAGGACATACACAAGCGGGTCGGGACAACCTTCATCTATGTCACGCACGACCAGGAAGAAGCGCTCTCGATGTCCGACCGCATCGTGATCATGCGCGATGGCGCGATCGAGCAGGTGGGTACCCCCTACGAACTCTACGAGCATCCTGCGACCGAGTTCGCCGCCAGCTTCCTGGGCAAAAGCAACTTTTTGCGGACCGATGACGGTGTCTTTGCGCTGCGGCCCGAGAAGATCGACATTCGCCCGCAAAACCAAGAGGGGGCGCCTGCTCGGCTGACTGGAGTGATCCGTTCGATCACCTACTTCGGGTCGATGCAGCGGATCATCGTCGTGACGCCCGCGGGCGAGGAGTTGGAGGTCGATGTCGATTCCTGGCGCAACCGGGACCCCCTGAGTGAGGGCCAAAGCGTCGATCTTCTATGGCTCGATGCGGCTGCTGTGAAACTAAACACTGAGTAACGGTGCCTAATCAGAACGCCAGTCAATGGCGCCAACAAAAACAAGTGGAAGGACTGTGGTCCGACCCGCGAAACAAGGAGACGTGACGTGCAAGACAAGCAATTCATGCGTGAAATTCTGGTGGACGGTGCCAAGGCCTTCAAGGCGGGCAAATTGGATCGGCGCAGTTTCCTCGCGCTCTGTGCCATGACCGGCTTTGCCTCGGCAGTCGGTTTTGCCGGCGATGCCGAAGCTGCGGCCGATCACATCGTGATGTGGAATTGGGGCGGGCAGTCGGAAGAGTGCCATGGCGATGCCATCGGCAAGCCCTTCGAGGAGGCCTCCGGCATGCCCCTGCGCTTCGACACCTCTGGTCCGCTGCAGGGCAAAATCAGAGAGATGGTCGAGAGCGGCAATGTGACCGCCGACGTTGCCGATGCCGATCTCTTCGATGCAATCGCGCTCGGGCCGACCGGGTTCCTGGAGCCGATCGACTACAAGGTCGTCAGCAAGGACAAGACCCTGCCGCACTATGCACTCGAGTACGGCGTGTCGATCATCCTCTACGGCTATGCCTTCGTCTACGACACGGAGGCCTTCGGCGACGATCCCCCCAACAGCTGGGCCGATTTCTTCGACGTTGCCAAGTATCCGGGTATGCGTTCGCTCTACAAATGGGCCAACGGATCGCTAGAAGGGGCCTTGATGGCGGACGGCGTTGCCAAGGATGCGCTTTACCCCTTGGACATGGAGCGGGCGCTCGCGAAGATAAAGTCGATCAAGGACAACAGTCTCTACTGGGGATCTGGGTCGGAAGCCCATTCCATGGTGGTGAACGGCGAGGTCTCCTTGGGCATGATCTGGCAGAACCGCGGCCGCAACATCGAGAACGACACGGATGGGCGCTACAAGCTGGTGATGAACGAGGCCCTGGCGATGCCGGGTGCTTACATCGTACCCAAAGGCAACCCGGCGGGTCGGGAAGCCATCATGCAGTTCATCGCAACCGCGCAGGAGCCGGCCGCACAGTTGAAGCTCTTGGATTGCCTGGGCATGACCCCCTCCAACCCGGCGGCCTTTGCGCAGATCCCTGAGGATCAGCAGCCCTATGCGATCACCTCGGCGATGAACATCGACAAGGTTGCCTTCAACGATCCGGTCTGGTGGGGCAACAACAGTGGTGAGGCGGTCAACGCCTTCCTCGAAGCGATCAGCTAGGCCAGCGGCTGCCCGGCAGAACCCCTCAGGGCCTGCCGGGTAGCCTTTGATCCAAGACCCAAGAATGACCGCTCTCAGACGACATATCCATCCCGGATGGCTGCTGGTTGCGCCCTTGCTGCTGCTGGTGGCGCTGCTCTATCTCGGGCCGATCCTGGAAATTCTCCGTTTGAGCGTCACCGACCCCACGCCTGGACTGGACAACTACGCAAGGCTCTACGAGAGCGATACCTTGCTGCGCATTCTTTGGACCACGGTCCGGATCTGCATCGTCACCACGATCATCAGCGTGCTGTTCGGCTACTCCATTGCCTACGCCATGGTGCACAGCAACCAGCGCGAAAAAAGCTACATGCTGACCCTCTTGCTGGTGTCGTTTTGGATTTCCATTTTGGTGCGGACCTTCTCCTGGCTGATGCTGCTGGGCCGCAAAGGGCTGATCAACGAGACCTTGGAGGGGCTCGCGATCATCTCTGAGCCGATTGCCTTCATGCGCAATGAGTTGGGCGTCTTGATCGGTATGGTGCACTACATGGTGCCCTATGCGGTCTTGCCGCTCTTGGTGAACATGCAGTCGCTCGATCAGCGGGTGATGAATGCCTCGCGCAGTCTGGGTGCGACCGGTGTGCAAACCTTCTGGCGGGTTTACCTGCCGCTGACCAAGCCGGGCTTGGTCGCCTCTACGCTTCTGGTCTTCATCCTGAGCCTCGGCTTCTACGTCACCCCGGCGGTTCTGGGCGGCGGCAAGGTTCTGATGATCGCCGAATACATCTCGGTCCAGGTGCTGGTGACCCTAAAATGGGGCACGGCGGCGATGCTGGCGGGTCTCATGCTCTTTGGCGTGCTGGCGCTGCTCTACATCATGTCCCGCTTCATGAAGCTGACCACAGTCTTCGGCGGCAGCACGTCATGAAACCGGGCCTCCTCTCGACCATCAACCGTGTCGGCGCATGGGTGCTGCTGCTGTTCCTGGTGACCCCGGCCCTGATCGCGATCCCGGTGTCCCTGACGCCCAAGCGCTTTCTATCCATGCCGAAAGACGAGCTCTCGCTCAGGCATTTCGAGAAGCTCTTCACCAGTGCGGACTGGATGTCGAGCTTCTTCCAGAGCGCGGTGATCGGACTTGCAACCTCGTTTTTGGCGACCCTGCTGGGGACGCTTTGCGCCATCGGCCTGTGGCGGATCTCTTCGAAGTATAGCGAGGTGGTGCGCGCCTTCTTGCTGCTGCCGCTGATCATCCCGCAGATCATCTCGGCCCTGGTGTTCTATCGCCTGCTAATCCCGATGGGATTGCTGGACAGTTACCCCGGCCTGATCCTGGCGCACACCATTCTGGCCGCACCCTTGGTGCTGATCACGGTCAGCGCCTCTCTGGCGAACTTCGACCCGAAGCTAGAGCAGGCTTCGCGCAATCTGGGCGCATCGAACTGGACGACCCTGCGCCGCGTTATCCTGCCGTCGGTCCGGCCTGGCGTCTTCGCCGGGGCTCTCTTTGCCTTCATTCTCTCTTGGGATGAGATCGTGGTAACGCTCTTCATCTCGAAGTTCGACGTCTACACCCTGCCGCGCCGAATGTGGAACGGCATTCGCGAGAACACCGATCCGACCGTGGCCGCAGCCGCCGTGGTGTTGATCGTCACCACCTTGATTGCCTTTACCGCCTTCGCCCTGCTTTCGCGACGGCGCGCCGGGCAGTCCAGCAGCTGACCGGAGGCCAAGATGGACATCGCGCTGTCGCATGAGAACGAGTTGTTGCTGCACTCTGTGCGCAGCTTTCTAGAGGCTGAGATCTATCCGCACGAAGATCTGGTGGATCGCGAGGGCGAGGTGCCCGAGGACTTGGGCCGCCAGATCGAGGCGCGGGCCAAGGAGGTCGGACTCTATGCTTCGAACCTGCCCGAGAGCGTCGGCGGCGGCGGGCTTGGATATGCCGCGATGGCGGTTGTCGAGCGCGAGTATGGCAAGACCAGCCACGCACTGCACAGCTGGATCGGACGCCCGACCGAGCTGCTGCTGGCCTGTGAAGGCGATCAGATCGAGCGCTACCTCAGCCCTTGCGTCTCCGGAGAGAAGCGGGAGCTGTTCGCGCTGACCGAGCCGGATGCCGGCTCGGATGTGATGGGCATGAAGTCCAAAGCGGTGCGCGACGGCGATGATTGGATCCTGAACGGCTCGAAGCACTTTATCTCCGGCCCACGCATGCCCGACTTCGCAATCGTCTTTGCCGCCACCGGCCAGGACGAGACACCGCGTGGTCCGCGCAAGAGGATTACCGCCTTCCTGGTCGATGTCGGCACGCCCGGCTTCGACTGTCGCGAGGGCAACAAGTGCGTCAGCTATCGCGGTTACAAGACCTTCCAGCTGAGCTTCAACGATGTGCGCCTGGGGCCGGATCAGATCTTGGGAGAGGAGGGCCGTGGACTGGAGCTTTCGGGCAAGTGGCTCGGCATGGGACGCATTTGGGTCGGGGCGACCTGTTGCGGCAAGGCAGAGCGGATGATGGAGATGGCATCGGACTGGGCTGCCAGTCGCAAACAGTTCGGCAAGCCGATCGGGGCTTTCCAGGCGATCGGGTTCCGCTTGGCCGACATGGCCGTCGGTCTACGTACCGCCGATCTGCTGGTTGCCGATGCAGTGCGTCGGGCCGAAGCCGGCGCGATGGAAGATGCCGATGCGGCCATGGTCAAGCTCTACTGCTCTGAGATGCTGAACAAGGTAGCCGATGACACGGTGCAGATTTTCGGCGGTATGGGCTTGATGGAAGAGATGCCGATCCAGCGGCTATGGCGCGATTCCCGGCTGGAGCGGATTTGGGACGGCACCAGCGAGATTCAGCGCCACATCATCACACGATCGATTCTGAGGCCGCTTGGTGCATGAGGCCGGCGCAGCGCAAGAACCTCGATAGGCTGCTCAACCCCCGGCAGATCGCCTTCATCGGCGGCGACAACACGATTGTTGCGATCGATGAGGCGCGCCGGCGCGGCTTCTCCGGCGCGATGTGGGCGGTCAATCCGAAGCGGGCCGAGCTTGGCGGCTTGGCGTGCTATGCCAGCCTCGGCGACCTACCGGGTCCGCCCGATGCGGTCTACCTGGCCATTCCCGCATCCGCAGTGGTCGATTGCGTGGCCGATCTGGCTGCTATGGGGGCGGGCGCAGTCGTTTGCTATTCTGCTGGCTTCAAAGAGTCAGGTGCGGCCGGTGCCAGCCTGGAGGCTGCTTTGATCGATGCGGCGGGCGACATGGCGCTGGTGGGCCCGAATTGCTATGGCGTGATCAACTACATCGGCAAGGCTGCGCTCTGGTCGTTCGAGCATGGCGGCGCGTCGCCTGGTTATGGGGCGGCGATCATCACGCAGAGCGGCATGCTGTCCTCCGACATCACCATGTGTCAGCGCTCCCTGCCGCTCGCTTACATGATCTCGGCGGGAAACCAAGCGGTCTTGGGGCTGGAAGACTATCTCGACGTGCTCTGCGAAGATCCTAAGGTGCGCGCCGTCGGTCTGCATATCGAGGGTCTGCAGGATATCGCTCTCTTCGAGCGTGCTGCTCTCAATGCTCTGGAGAGGGAGACGCCGGTCGTGGCGCTGAAGACCGGCAGTTCGGCCATCGGCAGCAGTCTGACCGTGAGCCACACGGGCTCGCTCTCCGGCACGCAGGAACTCTACGAAGCGCTCTTCGAGCGCTGTGGGGTGATCAGCGTGACGAACCCCTCGCAGTTGCTGGAAACGCTGAAGTACCTCTGCGTCGTCGGTGCGCCGAAGGGTGCGCGGATTGCCGGCTTCACCTGTTCGGGCGGTGGAGCGACGATGCTGGCCGACCACGCGGAGACGATCGGCGTGACTTTTCCCGGCTTTGCCGCCCAGGAAGCAGCAGGCCTTGCACACCTGCTTCCTGCCATCGCGACCGTTTCCAATCCGCTGGACTACACGACACCGATCTGGGGTCTGCCGGAAGCCACCTATCCGGTCTTTGCTGCCGCTCTTGCCGCTATCGAGGCAGACTCGGCCCTTCTGGTTCAGGACTACCCGGCTGCCGGCTTGGATCAGTCCAAGATCTATTACGAGAAGGACGCCGAGGCCTTCGTCCGTGCAGCGAGCGAAAGGGGCATGCCAGCGGCGATCTGCGCGACCTTTCCTGAGAATCTCGATACTGCCACGCGAGAGTCTCTGATCGCGCAAGGGGTCGCTCCCATGCAGGGCATACACGAGACCTTGAATGCGATCCGGGACGCGGCCCTCTGGGAAGATGCCAAGTCCAGGCTCCTGGCCAAGCCACCTGAAGCGCTCTCCAAGGGCCGGCCGGATCGGAAGGCCGAGATGGTTTTGGAAGCCGAAGGCAAGGCTTGGCTGCGTGAGGTCGGTGTACCGGTCCCGCCGGGTCGCTGCGTTACCGCCGGCGATGCCGTGCAGGCGGCGGAGGACATCGGCTATCCGGTGGCGATCAAGATGATGAGCCCGAAACTGGCGCACAAGACCGAGGCCGGTGCCGTAGCCCTAAGAATCGCTGGCGCCGACGCGGTCGTGGGGATCCTCGAGACGATGCGGGAATCTGTGGCGCGCCATTGCGCGTCGGCCGTCACCGACAGCTTCCTGATCGAGGGCATGTGTCCGCCGCCGCTGGCCGAACTGGTCATCGGCCTGAGAACAGACGCGCAGTTCGGCCATGCCCTGACCTTGGGGAGCGGCGGCATCTTGGTGGAGCTTGTCGGCGATGCCGAGACCTTGCTCCTGCCTTGCACGGGCGAGGATATCCAGCGCGCATTGCGCCGGCTGAAGGTCGGGCGGCTCTTGCAGGGATTCCGCGGTGGCAGGGCCGCCGATCTGGATGCGATTGCCGCCGCGCTTCTTTGCTTGTGCCAGCGCTTCATAGAGCAGCAGGACTTGCTGGAGCTTGAGATCAATCCCTTGTTTGTTTACGCGACCTCGGTCATGGCCGTCGATGTCCTGCTGCACCGGACAGCCTCAGCATGAGCCTCCCGCCGATCCGTGCCAATCCAGATCTCCTGGTCGGCGCCGACAACAAGCAGCGATGGAACCAGCCGGCGCATCGCCGCCACGGCTTTCACACTGCCCACTCTCTGTTCCGTCGAGCCTTGATGGTGCGCTCTCGCTCGGTTCTGGATCTTGAGCCCAGTCCTCTGACTCCGGAGAGCAGACCCGCTAACTTGCAGGCTTTGCTGGCCCACCCCGCTTTCTCGGCCTTCGTCTGCGCGCAGGGCGGTTGCGTCTTGATCGAAGAGCAGGCGCCGGACTTCGATAGCCGTCGCCCGCACTCGATCCAGTCGGTCACCAAGATGCATCTTCATCTGATCGTCGGGCGCCTCGTGATGCAGGGGCACTTGGATCTCGAAGCGAGGGTACAGCACTACCTGCCCGATATGGGCACGGGTTATGCCCGGGCGCGCATACAAGATTTGCTGGATATGAACCTCGCCAATGACTTCTCCGAGGACTACGGCGACCCCTTGGCCGATTGCTACGCCGAAGAGATCGCATTGGGGTGGCGCTTGCCCGGCGCTGGGGAGCAGGAGATCGGCCTCTACGACTTCGCGCGAAGGATTACCGGCGACGACCTTGTCAATCGCAGCGGCCGGGCCGATTACAAGTCGGCGAACAGCGATGTCCTGACCCTCGTTTGTGCTGCCGTTTCGCCGGAACCTTTGGCGCGGATGATCGAAGGCATTGCCGATGCGGCTGGTTACGAAGGCGCGTTTCACATCAGCCTCTCGCCCGAACACCTGCCGGCCTTTTCCGGTGGTGGCTGCCTCTCCGCTCGCGACCTTGCTCGCTTTGGCCTCTTGTTGGCACGCGGTGGAAGGGACATTCATGGCGCACCCTTCGGCAATGCGGCGTTCCTTGAGGCATCGCTCCACCGTCAGGCTCCCTCACTCAAGCCGCCGAAAGACTGGCTCCGCTATTCAAACCACCTGATGACCGATGGTCGCTTCCTTGGCCATGCCGGCTATGGCGGTCAGTTTCTCTTGGTCGATAGGAAGAGCGGTCTGTCTTGCGCCTATCTCAGCGTTCTCGAGAATGAGGCCGGCTATGACGACGCCTACATGTCTCTTGTGGCCAGAGCCCTGAAAGACCTTTGCCTGGCGGTAGCGCCCTAATGAGACGGATTTGACGTCGTGACACCTTCGTTCCCGGTGCGAGGTGCGCCGCCTCGCAGGCTTTCCCGCATGTGTTTGACGATCGAAGAGGAGACGAGGCGGATCCGTTCGATTTCGGCATAGTCCTCTTGGACGATGAGCCAGAAGCTGCGGGTGAAGCTGATCTGGCCCGGCAGAACGCGAACCAGTTCGGGATGCCGCTCGGCCATGAAGTCGTGCAGAATGCAGAGTCCGGCCCGATTCAGGACGGCCTGCAGCTGGACGTGCACGCTGGAGCTGGTGAGCTGCGGCTGGAAGTTCGGGTCAACCAGCGGGATGTAGTCCAGCTGTTTGTCGAAGATCAGGTCTTGCACATAGCCGATGCCGCGTAGGCGTTTCAGGTCGGCGGTCTGCGCAATCGTCGGCTGGGCGGCCAGATAGTCGCGGTGGCCATAGAGGTGGAGCGTGTAATCGGCGATCTTCTGCGCCTTTAGCCGGCCCGAGGCGGGCAGCGAGACGCCGATTGCAAAGTCGACCTCGCGTTTGGATAGGGAGAATTTTAGCGGCAAGGCGATCAGTTCTATCTTTAGCCCCGGATGGCGGTCGCAGAGTGCTTGCGCTGCCTTGACGACGATATAGGCCGCGACCCCGTCGGGCACGCCAACCCGCACGGCTCCGGAGATCTTGGCTTGCTCGGCGCCGATCGAACCCTCGGCCAACAGGGCGCTTGCTTCCATCTGCTCGGCCAGCGGCAGGAAGTTTTCGCCCGCGGGTGTCAGACTGTAGCCGCTGGGCGCCCGGTGAAAGAGATGGGCGGCGAGCGCCTTCTCCAACGCACGTAGCCGCCTTGAGACCGTGGCATGATCGACGCCCAACTGGCGGCCGGCGGTGCTTAAGCGGCCGCTGCGCGCAACAGCCAGAAAAAAGCGAACATCGTCCCAATTCATCCTTGCACCCGCTCGATCTCCGCCGCCTGTGCAAATCTGCACAACGGGAAGCCTATTATTGAGCGTTTTCCTCTTGCTGTCTCGTGCCAATAAAGGGGAGTGCTGACATAGCACCATCGGTCATCAATGATGATCGAATGATCTGTGCGGGCCGGTGCGATGCGGTGAGCGACACGCGCGGCACACTGACATAAGACATGCGATAAAGGGAGCCGGTTCATGTATCAGGTTGGACACTACATCATAGGCGAGGTTCATCAGGGAACGTCGGGCCGAAAGTCCCCGATCACCCAGCCGGCGACCGGTGAGACCCAAGCCGAGGTCGCGCTCGCCAGCGCCGATGAGCTTGAATTGGCCGTTGCCGCTGCCAAGGAGGCTCAGCCGGCCTGGGCTGCCACCAACCCGCAGCGTCGCGCGCGCGTGCTGATGGAGTTCGTGCGGCTCTTGAACCGTGACATGGACAAGCTCGCCGAGGCTCTGTCGCGCGAGCATGGCAAGACGCTGCCGGATGCCAAGGGCGATGTGATTCGCGGCCTCGAGGTCGCCGAGTTCTGCATCGGCGCACCTCACCTCCTGAAAGGCGAATACACCGATTCAGCCGGTCCCGGCATCGACATGTACTCCATGCGTCAGCCGCTCGGCGTGGTCGCCGGCATCACGCCCTTCAACTTCCCGGCGATGATCCCGATGTGGAAGTTCTGCCCGGCGATCGCCTGCGGCAATGCCTTTATCCTGAAGCCTTCCGAGCGCGATCCCTCCGTGCCGATGATGCTGGCGGAGCTGATGAAGGAGGCGGGCCTGCCCGACGGCATCCTGCAAGTCGTGAATGGCGACAAGGAAGCGGTCGACGCCATTCTGGATCATCCCGATATCGCAGCGGTGGGCTTCGTCGGCTCGACCCCGATCGCGCAGTACGTCTATGCCCGCGGCTGCGCCAACGGCAAGCGCGTGCAGTGCTTCGGCGGTGCGAAGAACCACATGATCGTCATGCCCGACGCCGACCTTGACCAGGCCGCCGACGCGCTTTTGGGGTCCGGCTATGGTGCCGCCGGCGAGCGCTGCATGGCGATCTCGGTCGCCGTGCCGGTCGGCGAAGCGACCGCCGATGCGCTGATCGAACGACTGGTGCCGAAAATCGAGAAGCTGAAGGTCGGCCCCTATACGGCCGGCAACGACATCGACTATGGCCCGCTGGTTGCGGCCTCGGCCAAGGAGCGCGTCTTGGGCCTCGTCGCCTCAGGCGTTGAGCAGGGGGCGGAGCTTGTCGTCGACGGCCGGGACTTCTCCCTGCAGGGCTATGAGAATGGCTACTTCGTGGGCCCGCATCTCTTCGACCGCGTCACCACTGATATGGAGATCTACAAGCAGGAGATCTTTGGTCCCGTGCTCTCGACCGTTCGGGCCGAAACCTACGAGCAGGCGATCGGCATGGCCATGGATCATGAATACGGCAATGGCGTTGCCATCTTCACCCGTGACGGGGACACGGCGCGCGACTTCCTGAACCGGATCAACGTCGGCATGGTCGGAGTCAATGTGCCGATCCCGGTACCGCTTGCCTATCACACCTTTGGCGGCTGGAAGAAGTCGATGTTCGGCGACCTGAACCAGCACGGACCGGACGCCTTCCGCTTCTATACTCGCACCAAGACAGCGACCGTGCGCTGGCCGTCCGGCATCAAGGAAGGTGCGGCCTTCTCCATTCCAGTCATGTCCTAGAAGCAGAGGCAAGGCATCTGCCCTTTACAATCGCGCGAAAGGGTAAAGGCCGGCACCGCATTGGAAACGAGCAGGTTTGCTCGTTTCCAATTGCGCACTTAGAGGAGATTGATCATGCCGACGACAGCAATTCTAGGCGCAGCACGCACGCCCATGGGAGGTTTCCATGGCAGTCTCTCGGCGAAGAGTGCGACGGAGATGGGAGGCGTTGCGATCAAGGGCGCCCTTGACGGGGCCGGTGTTGAGGCCGGAGCCGTAGATGCTGTCTTTATGGGGAATGTCTTGAGTGCCGGCCTGGGCCAGGCGCCGGCCAGACAAGCCGGCTTCAAGGCAGGTCTTGGCGAAGGAACGCCGGCAACGACGGTCAGCAAGGTCTGCGGCTCGGGCATGCAGGCGGTGGCTTTCGCCCATGATCTGATCAGCCTCAAGCGCATGAAGGTCGTGGTGGCCGGCGGTATGGAGAGCATGACCAACGCGCCCTATCTGCTGCCGAAGATGCGTGGCGGCGCACGCCTCGGCCACACCGGCGCCATCGATCACATGTTCTTCGACGGCCTCGAAGACGCCTGTGATCAGGGCCGACTGATGGGAACCTTTGCCGAGGACTGTGCCACCGACTATCAGTTCACGCGCGAGGCTCAGGATGCCTACGCCTTGGCGTCGCTGGAGCGTGCGCTCGCTGCGCAGACGTCGGGCGCATTCGACAGCGAGATCGCCACCGTCACTGTCAGGAGTCGCAAGGGGGAGACGCGGGTCGAGGCGGACGAGCAGCCGGGCAAGGCAAGCCCCGAGAAAATCCCGACCCTGAAGCCGGCCTTCCGCGCCGAGGGGACGGTCACGGCCGCCAACGCCTCCTCCATCTCAGACGGCGCTGCAGCGCTTGTCTTGGGCGATCAAGCAGAGGCAGAACGGCTTGGGGCGCAGGTGCGCGCC
Organism: Rhodospirillales bacterium; assembly: GCA_963669445.1. GTDB lineage: Bacteria > Pseudomonadota > Alphaproteobacteria > Kiloniellales > JACOMY01 > JACOMY01. The sequence continues at coordinate 5,089,885 of OY770029.1, read as the reverse complement.
CGCATTCTAGGTTACGCGACCCACGCCCAGACACCCAGTCAGTTTCCGACCGCACCGATCCCGGCGGCTAGGAAGCTCCTCGATCAGCTCGGCTGGCGCGTGGAGGACGTGGACCTCTGGGAGGTCAACGAGGCCTTCGCACTGGTGCCGATGGCTTTCATGAAGGAGCTGAACATCGCGCACGAGGCGATGAACGTCCACGGCGGCGCCTGCTCTCTAGGCCACCCGATCGGCGCATCGGGCGCGCGCATCCTCGTGACCTTGCTGAATGCGATGGAGCGTCGCGATGTGAAGCGCGGGATTGCCGCGATCTGCATTGGCGGCGGCGAGGGGCTGAGCGTCGCGCTCGAACGGGGCTGAGGTTCGCCGCAAGCAGAGCGGCAAGGATACGACTACAGGGCCTCCTCGTCGCTATTGAGAGATGCGATGGTACTGCTGTCGGTGCAGACCCAGAACACCAGAGCGTCTTCGTCGGAGCCTCGAATGCAGACATGGCCCATCGTGCTGTCGATGTAGGCGCAATCGCCCTGCTGTAGGCGGACCGGCGTGTAGTGCTGGGTGTGTAGGATGACCTCGCCGGTAAAGACGAAGAGCACCTCCTCGCCCTCGTGCGAAAAGAGAGTGTCATTGCCACTCTGAGCGTCCGGGCGTTTCACTTCGTTTAGGCTTCTGGCATGGATTCTTGCCAGCATGGGCAGCATTTTCTTGTCGGTGAGATCCGTACAGAGCAAGCGATAGTCATGCGATCCGATGGAGTGCAGTGACCCCTCGCCAAATCGCGTGATGGAACGGCGTGTTCTTGGCGCGTGCTGCGGGTCTTCGTTGACGAGCTGGACGATGTCGACCCCCAGACCTTTCGAGAGCCGCAGCAGATTGGCGTAGGTCGGGGAGATCGCGTTGTTCTCTATCTTCGAGATCGTCGATGCGGTCACGCCGCAGTTGGTCTCCACGTCGCTCAAGGTCATGTTCTTGGATTTGCGGATACTTCTGATTCTCTGCGCCAAGGACACTCCTAAAGACTCCTAATTCGTTGGCGATAGCGATCCTTCTGTCTTTTCGGACATAAGGCGAGGTGTCCAATTGAGCCAGCGCGCGATAGCGCTCGGCCTCCAAACATCCTGTCTCCAGCCTATGCCGGCCGCGTTTGAGATCTCAAGCCGCTTGACTCATTGATGAACACAGCATTCATTGTATACGACAAAAATGTCGAAAAGGCCAATTTTTGTGAGGATGGCGTGAGAATCGATAAGCTTCGCATCTATGTCGCTGAGGCCGAGTTGGGTGGACGTGCCTACAATCCCCGGATCCTCTGGACCCGCAAGCAAGCGGTCTTGATTGAGGTCGTGGATTCCGACGGTGTCTGCGGGTGGGGCGAGTGCTGGACTTTCGACCAGTCAGCTGACGCGCTGGTCCGCTTCATCCAAACCGAAGTGCGGCCCGCTGTGCTTGGCCGCGATGTCCCCTCTATAGAGGGGGTCTGGCAAGAGGTTTGGTCGAACTCCGTCTTGAGTGGGCGCCATGGCATGACGGCCGCCGCCTTGAGTGGTCTGGATTGCGCGCTTTGGGACATCCTCGCCAAACGTCAGGGCATATCGACCGGCGAGGCCATGTCTCGTGGTGCGCCGCGGCGGCCCGTCCCCGTCTATGCCAGCGGCGGCCTCTATCTCAAAGGCGGTGGCCTTGCCGAGCTTCAGGCCGAGATGCGCGGGCACAAGTTAGAGGGATATCGATGCGTCAAGATGAAGATCGGGGCTCTGGATTTCGACCAAGACCTCGAGCGCGTGCGTGCCGTTCGAGAGGCCGTCGGTCGCGAAACGGGTCTCATCGTCGATGCAGTCTATAGCCTGGATCGTGCGGCCGCGGAACGTTGGCTGCCGGAGTGGCATGCGCTGGGCGTTGAAGCCGTGCAGGCGCCCTTCGCTGCCCGGGACTGGGATTCGATGCAATGGCTCAACCGCGATTGCGGAATGCCTGTCATGGTCTTCGAGGCCGAGAGCCGCTACGTGATTTTCAGAGCTTTGTTGGAAAGGCAGGCGATCGGCGTTCTGCAATTCTCTCCGATCGCAGTCGGTGGAGTTACGGCCTCTTTGGCGCTGATCGAGCTGGCCGAACGCTTCGGCTGTCAGACCTCGCTGCAGTGCTCCTCAACGTGGCTTGCCGAGATGATCGCCCTGCAGATCGCATGCGTGAACCCGAGCGTGCGCCACGTCGAGATGCACCGCTTTCACACGATGTTGTTCGAGTATGCAGAGCCGGCGCATCGACGCTTGAAAGCCGGTTGTGTGGAGCTTGGTGACACCCAAGGGGTGGGTTTCGCAGTCCCGCAGTCTTGTGTGCGGGAGTTCGAGGTGGGGTTGCCGGATCTGGCGACAAACTCCAAGTCCTTTTATATTTGACTTTTTATGTCGTATGCGACAAATTGTTGTACCTAACACAGACGAGAAGACAGGGAGAAAGCCATGAGGATCGTTTTGAGCGTTCTTGCAGCGGCAGGCATCGCAATCGGTGCAACAGGCGTTTCGGCCGCAGAGTGGCCAGAACGGCCGATCAAGGTAATTGTACCCTTCAAGGCGGGGGGATCGTCGGACCTGGTGGCACGGAGCTTTTCGACGGCAATCGACGAAGGGGACATCCTTTCCCAGCCGGTAACTGTGGTCAATGTCGGCGGCCACTCCTCGGTCGGCGCACGCCGGGTTCTGGATGCCGATCCCGATGGTTATGAGTTTCTGCTGCATGAGACCGGCATCATCGGTGCCGAAGCGGCCGGCATCATTGATTTCGGCTATAAGGACTATAAGCCCGTTGCTGCAACCGGCAGTATTTGCATGGCGATCCTGGTCCGCAAGGATTCCGGCTACGATGATCTGAACGCGCTTCTCGCAGCGGCCAAAGAGAACCCCAGCGGTATCGTGTTTGGAGTCAATCTCGGCGGCCTCAATCACATGTCAGGCATCCTCTTGGAGAACGCTGCGGATGTGAAGTTCCGCTTCGCCCAGATTGGTGGGTCTGCTGATAACTTTGCCGCCCTCACCGGCGGCCAGACTGCCGTGGCCTCTGTGGGTGCTGCAGGTGCCAGGAACTTCACCTTGACCAATGAGGGCGAGCCTTCGGAAGACAGCAAGGTCAAGACCATAGCACTGTTGGCAGAGGGGCAACATCCGCGTCTGCCGAACGTCAAGACGGCACACGACCAGGGACATGACGTAGAGTTCTGCTTCACCAACTACTGGTTTGCGCCCAAGGGAACGCCGGACGCGGTCGTGGCCGCCTTCGCCGATGCACTGGAGCAGGCGGCAGCCACCGATCGCGTGGTGCAGTTCTATTCGGATACGCTCTCGACGCCGGTCTTCCTACGCGGCGACGATTTCGCCAAGCACCTGGACGAGACGGCGGCAGTGGTTGGGCCGATCGCCAAGCAGGCATCGCAGAACTAGGTCGATGTCCGGAGCCATGGGGCCGCCCTTGGCTCTGGCTGTCCTCTCTCGTGAGTTGCCGATCTCAGGGCCCGGCTGGGCGGCAAGACGGGATCAGAGATTGGGGATCGCGATCCGCCGAAGACCATACCGTCTGCTGGAGGAGGAAATCGGATGAGAAGCTGGGTATTCGATGTCGCCGCACTGGTCTTGTTCTTGGTCCTCGGGTTTGCCGGCCTTTGGGCTGCGGGAGAGATCAAGGGTATCTCTTTCGACCCCCTGGGCTCGGCGGCTGCCCCCTACGCGATCGGGGGTGGAGTTATCCTGCTTTCTGTCTTGAGCGGCCTCGCTGCCTTCAAAGACCGACGCAAAGCGGAGGGCTCCGGCATGGCCGAAGATGCGGCCGAGCTGCGCGAAAAACGCTACAGCGCACGCGAGATCTCTGACGTTCTCATCATGCTTTTGCTGATCGTTGCCTACGTCTTTTGCCTGTTCAACCTCCGCATCCCCTTCTCGCTTGCGACACTTGCCTTTGTTCCTGCCGTGGCCTGTTTGCTCGACCGTTCATGGAGAACCCGAACCCTGCCCATCGCGCTTGCCGCTGGGGCCGTCATCGGCGTTGGGGGAGAGCTGCTCTTCACCAAGGTCTTCTTCGTCGACCTTCCGACCCTATGGTGATGCTATGCACGACCTTCTGAGCGCATTCGGCTTCGTCCTCTCCCCGCTGCCGCTCCTCTTGATGCTTGTCGGGGTCTCTACCGGCGTCTTCGTCGGCGCCATCCCCGGTCTCACCGGGACCATGCTGATCGCCCTTTGCCTGCCGCTCACCTTCTTCATGACGCCGGAAACGGCGATTGTCTTGTTGATATCCATCTATGTCGGTGCAATCAGCGGCGGATTGATCACGGCGACGCTCCTGAAGATGCCCGGTACCGAAGCTGCGATCATGACCACGCTGGACGGTTTCCCGATGGCCAGCGGCGGCCGGCCGGGGCGCGCGTTGGGTCTGGGCATCGGCGCCTCATTCGTCGGCGGTGTCGTCTCCTGGATTGCGCTGGTGCTTCTCGCCAAGCCGCTATCGGTTTGGGCGACCCAATTCTCCCCCTTTAACTACTTCGCCCTTATCGTCATGGCGCTGGTCCTTATCGCCGTGATCAGCCAGGGCTCAATGGTCAAGGGCATCCTTGCGGCCTTCATCGGCGCCCTATTGGCCTTGCCGGGGATCGACGCCTCGTCGGGCACGCCTCGCCTGACCTTCGGCCTGGTGGAGCTGAACGGCGGCATCGACCCGATCCCGATGTTCATCGGTCTCTTCGCGCTCGGGACAGTGCTGAACGACATGTTGGATCGGGAAGGGGCACCCAAGGGCGTTGAAGCATCACGTAAAGGCATCCTGATGAGCCTAGGCGACTATCGTCGCCACGGCGTCAATCTGCTGCGCTCTTCTGCTATCGGCACGTGGGTCGGCTTGCTTCCGGGTGTGGGTGCCGTCATCGGTTCGATGGTCGCTTACTCGGTCTCCAAGTCGGTGTCCAAGACACCCGAAGACTATGGCACCGGCAGCGAGGAGGGCATCATCGCCTCGGAGTCCGCCAACAATGCCACTATTGGCGGTGCAATGATCCCCCTGGTGGCCTTGGGCCTACCGGGAAGCCTCAACAACGTCCTGCTCCTGGCGGCCCTGCTGATCCACTCGATACAGCCAGGCCCCCTGCTGTTCGTCAACAACCCGGAACTGGTCTACACGCTGATGGCCGCTCTCTTCATGGCCAATGTCGTGATGTACGTGGTCATGGTCGTGAGCGTGCGCTGGGTTTCGAAGATCAATCGCGTCCCAAGATCGATCCTCTTTCCCATCATTCTGGTATCTTGTATTGTGGGCGGCTTTGCCTACAGCAACTCCGTCGCCGATGTCTGGGTCTTGATCGGCTTCGGGCTCTTGGGTTTCTTGATGGAGCGCGGCGGCATTCCCAAGGGGCCGATGGCGATCAGTTTCATTCTGATGCCCTTGGCGGAGCAGAAGCTTCGCACCGGCTTGCAGATCACAGCCGGCAGCTGGGCGCCTCTCTACTCCGATCCTCTGACCGTCGTGATGCTGCTGATCGCCGTTGCGATGCTATTCCTGCCCTACCTCGGGCAGCTGAAGTCCCGGATCGCTATGGGGCGAAGGCCCGGCCACGCACCCGACGCGAGTGAAGAGTAAGAAGTCCATTCCGGTCCTGGCTTGGCGCCGGGATGCACGCTCCTCACGAACCCCAAATTGGCATGCACTCTAGAGCCCGAGGGCCAGTTCCTCGGCGCCAATCTCCAGAAGCTCGCGCACATGCGATGCGAAGGAGCGCCAGACGTCCAGGCGAAAGCGGTCGGCAGCGTCGCGCCAGAGCACGACGCTGACCCCGTCGAAGACCGTCCGCACGCCATGACTGGGTTCGAGCCGCCCCAGGTCGCGCGGGCAGGCGAAGGACAGCAGCTCTTCTGCCTGCGCACCTTCGACCAGAATGGTCAGCTCGCGGTCGCTAATCTCGGTCAGGCTATGCGGGTGATCGGCGTAGACGCGGCCTGCGGCATCGGTGATCGCGGTGCGCTCGTCCTCGGGGGCGAGGAGGAGCCATTCGTCGGGTCCGAGGCAGAGCGCCTCCCGGTCTCCTGCCGTCGTGCGCCTGCCGATCGTGCCGGGTAGATCCAATCCCAATGTCTGGCCGAGAGCGGTTCGATCGCCCTCACGCATGCGCAGTGAAAAACGTGCAACCGGCGACTGGCTTGCGATCCGAAGCTCGCTGGAGGTCGCTGTACTGATCTCAGTCATTTCTTGGTCTCCCGCGTCAAAGCTTCAAGCGCTTACCGTCTGGGTCGTAGAACAGCGTTCCGGTCACCGTAGCGGCGTGCGCTGCGCCCGGCATCGGAACGTAGAGAGTCTTGCCCTCCAGGGCGCGGCCATCCTCGATCAAGGCCAAGGCAATGGGTCGGCCGAGAGCGGAGCTGTGATAGGACGAGGTCACGTGTCCGATCATCTTCATCGGCAAGGCTTGCCTGGGGTCGGCCACGATCTGGGCGCCTTCCTCCAGCTTGGTCGTCGCATCGTCGGTCAAGAGGCCGACCAGCTGTTTGCGGCCTGAGGCCACCAGGTCGGGACGTGCGAGCGAGCGCTTGCCGACGAAATCGGCTTTGGCCTTGCCGATCGCCCAACCAAGCCCGGCGTCGTCGGGTGTCACCGTACCGTCGGTATCTTGACCGACGATGATAAAGCCCTTCTCGGCACGCAGGACATGCATGGTCTCGGTACCGTAGGGGCAGATGTCGTAGGCGGATCCGGCCTCAATCAAGCTCTCCCAGAGTTGCCGGCCATAGCGGGCCGGCACATTGACCTCGAAACCAAGTTCACCGGAGAAGCTGACCCGGAAAAGGCGCGCGGGAAGACCCGCGACCTCGCACTCGGCGACCGACATATGCGGGAAGGCGCTGTCCGATAGGTCCAGGCCCTTGACCAAGGGCACCAAGAGGTGTCTGGCGTTCGGGCCATTGAGCGCGATGGTCGCCCACTGTTCGGTGGTTGAGGTCAACCAGACCTTGAGATCGGGCCATTCGGTCTGGAGGTAGTCCTCCATCATGTTCAGGACGCGCGCCGCGCCGCCTGTCGTGGTCGTGACATGGAAGCGATCCGCGGACAGGCGCCCGATCACCCCGTCGTCGCGAATGAAGCCGTCCTCGCCAAGCAGCAGGCCATAGCGGCAGCGACCGGGGGCGAGCTTGGTCCAAGGGTTGGTGTACATGCGGTTCATGAAGGTGACCGCATCGGGACCGGCAACCTCGATCTTGCCGAGGGTCGAGGCATCGAAAATGCCGAGCGAGCCGCGGGTCGCAGCGCACTCGCGGGCGACTGCGGCTGCCATGTCTTCGCCGTCCTTCGGGAAGTACCAGGCCCGCCGCCACTGGGCGACCGGCTCGAAGACTGCGCCCTCAGCCTCGGCCCAGGCATCGATGCCGGTCTTGCGGGTGACCTCGAAGTGGTTGCCGCGATGATAGCCGGCAAAGGCGCCGAAGCTGGTCGGCGTGTAGGGTGGACGGAATGTGGTGAGACCCACCTCCGGCGGGGGTTTGCCCACCGCATCGGCGGCAATCATCAGCCCGTTGATGTTCGACATCTTGCCCTGATCGGTCGCCATGCCGTTGGTGGTGTAGCGCTTCACATGCTCGATCGAGCGCATGCCCTCGCGGACCGCCAGGCGGATGTCCTTGGCGGTCACGTCGTTCTGATAGTCGACGAAGGCCCGCGCCCGTCCGGGCTTGCGGTCGCTCGGAAGCTCCTTATGGCTCTCGCCAGAGCCTGGTCTGTCGTCCTCGACGGCTACGGCAGAGGAGGCTGTCGCCTCTTTCCCTGCCGCCAGGATGCAGGCGCGTCCTGCTGCCACGCCGTCCTCGAGGGCGGCAGCGACACCCCAGAGTCCGCGTCCGGCGCCAGCGATCTCGCAGGCTTCGGTCTTGCGGTCCGGCAGGAAGCTGCGCGTCTCTTCATCCCAGGCGAGCGACCCCTTGGTGTGCGAGAAGAGGTGCAGCGAGGGAGTCCAGCCGCCACTGATCAGCAGGCAATCGCAATCCAGACTGCGCGCCGCCCCGACCTGGCCGTTCTTCAGCGGGTTGACGCGCACCGAAGCGACACGCAGCCGGCCCTTGGTTCCGGTCACGGTGTGGGACGTCAGGACCGCGATGCCGCGCGCCTCTGCTGCAGCCAGAAGCGCCGCGCCAGGTTCGGCACGGGTGTCGACGATCGCTGCGACCTTCGTACCTGCATCGGCCAGGTCGAAGGCGGCAAACCAAGCACTGTCGTGGCTGGTCGCGACGACGGCGCGGGCGCCGACGCGTACGCCATAGCGGTTCAGGAAGGTCTGGGCCGCTCCGGCCAGCAGCACGCCCGGTCGGTCGTTGCCGTCGAAGACCAGTGGCTTCTCCAAGGCGCCTTGTGCCAGGATCACCTGCGTCGCCCGCACCCGCCACATACGCTCGCGCGGGGCGGATTCGGCCGGCGTTTCCAGGTGGTCGGTCAAGCGCTGCACCAGACCCAGCATGTTCTGGTGATAGTAGCCGATCGCCGTGGTGCGGCACAGCAGCCGGACGCCGCGTTCCTCGAGTTCAACAAGCGTGGCCGCAAGCCAGTCCCACGCCGCCTGGCCGTCGATCTTGACCCCAGGCTCTGAGAGCAGGCTGCCACCCATCTCTGCGTTCTCATCGACCAATGTGACCCGCAAACCGGCTTGCGCGGCCTCTCGAGCCGCGGCCAGGCCGGCCGGCCCGGCACCGACCACCAAGAGGTCCGTGTGCAGGTAACGCGAGGCATAACGATCGGGGTCGGGCTCGCTGGGCGCCTTGCCCAGGCCGGCTGCATTGCGGATCACCGGCTCGTAGATCCGGTCCCAGAAGCTCTTCGGCCACATGAAGGTCTTGTAGTAGAAGCCGGCCGAGAAGAGCATGTAGAGGCGGTCGTTCACCGCCCCGACATCGAATTTCAGGTTGGGCCATTTGTTCTGGCTCTGCGTCCTCAGTCCGGGCCAGATTTCCTGCACGGTGGCGCGGGTGTTCGGCTCGGCACGTCCAGCGCCTCGACTGGTGTTGATCAGTGCGTTGGGCTCTTCCGAGCCGGCGGTCATGATGCCGCGCGGTCGGTGATACTTGAAAGAGCGGCCAAGCAGATGCACCCCGTTGGCCAGCAGCGCCGAGGCGACCGTGTCGCCCTCGCGACCCTTAAAGCTTCGTCCGTCGAAGGTGAAGCGAACCGGCCGGTCGTGGCGGACGCGCCCGGCCCCTTTGACGCGAAAGCGGGTCACTCTCCACCCTCCTTCAAGCTCTGCAGATCGGGACCCGCCTCGCCTGCCTTATAGGTCACCAGAAAGCGATCGCTGACCGTGTCGCGCACAGCGTTGAAGAAGCGGCCGCAGCCATGCAGGTGACGCCAACGCTCAAAGTGCGGGCCTTTGGCGTTGGTGCGGATGAAAAGGAAGTCGCGCCAAGCCTCGTCGCCGAGCGTAGAGGGATCTTCGGGACGCGCGATGTGGGCCTCGCCGGCATAGGCGAACTCCAACTCCGGCAGGCTTTCTTTGCAGTAGGGGCAATCGATGAGAAGCACGGGCTCTCTCCCTATGCGCAGGTCAAGATTGGGCGGGTCTGCCCGATCGATTGACTCTGCTTTGCGTTTCGAACTCGTAATTGGTCCGGCCAGCGCCGATGCGGCGTAAGCGGACAAGGAACTAGTGTGCGACGGCGGCAGCGGCGGCCTCGTCGATCAAGCGGCCGTTGCAGAAGCGCTCCAAGGTGAAGGGCGCGTTGATCGGGTGGGGTTCGTCTTTGGCGACGGTCCAGGCCAGCGTGTGGGCGGCACCTGGTGTGGCCTTGAATCCGCCCGTACCCCAGCCGCAGTTGACGTAGAGGCCTCGAACCGGCGTCTTGCCAAGGATGGCCGAGCGATCGGGCGTGACATCGACGATGCCGCCCCACTTACGCAGCATCCGCATGCGCGTGAAGATCGGAAAGACCTCGCAGATGGCGGCCACGGTGTGCTCGATCAGGTTCAGCCCACCGCGTTGGGAATAGCTGGTGTATTGATCGGTGCCCGAGCCGATGACCAGTTCACCTTTGTCGGACTGGCTGATGTAGGCATGCACCGTGTTGGACATGACGACGCAAGGGAATACAGGCTTGACCGGCTCGCTCACCAGGGCTTGCAGCGGATAGCTCTCAAGCGGCATGCGCACGCCTGCGCTCTCCATCACGACCGAGGTATGGCCGGCCGCCGACACTGCAACCTTCTTTGCTCGAATGAAGCCCTTGGCTGTCTCAACGCCTTCGACCGCGCCGTCGGCACCGCGGCGAATGGCGGTGACCGGGCAGTTCTGGATGATGTCGACGCCACGGGCGGCCGCACCGCGGGCATAGCCCCAGGCCACCGCGTCATGCCGTGCGGTGCCGGCGCGCCGCTGCAGCGCTGCCCCCATTACCGGGTAGCGCGCGCTAGGGGAGATGTTCAGCGGCGGGCAGAAGGCCTTGGCCTCCTCAGGCGTCAGCCAGGCGTTGTCCACCCCGTTCAGCCGATTGGCATGGATGTGACGCTGAAAGCTCTGCACGTCGTGCACGTTGTGCGCCAGCATCATGACGCCGCGACGCGAGAACATGACATTGTAGTTCAGGTCCTGGCTCAAGCCCTCCCAGAGATCCAGCGCATGATCGTAAAGCCGTGCGCTCTCGTCATAGAGGTAGTTGGATCGGATGATGGTGGTGTTGCGGCCGGTGTTGCCGCCGCCCAGCCAGCCCTTGTCGATCACCGCCACATTGGTGATGCCGTGCTGCTTTGCCAGGTAGTAAGCGGCCCCCAGTCCATGCCCGCCGGCACCGACGACGACCACGTCATACTCGGCCTTGGGCTCAGAATCCGGCCATTGCTCGCGCCAACCGCTGTGCCCGGTCAGTGCGTTCTTCAGAAGCGAGATGGCAGAGAAATGAGTCATGACGCCTGTCCTTAGTGTGTCGAGCGCTCTCTATCAGCAGGTGACATGAATTTTCTGGATGTTTGCGCCAAGTAAGCAGTAGGTTTGCGTCACCACCGCTGGAGGAGATCATGCCAGCCAACCCGACTGCCAGGCTCAACATCGGCTTTCTGCTGACTCGCCGCTTCACGCTCTCGGCCTTCGCCAACTTCATCGACGTCTTGCGGCTGGCTGCAGACGAGAGCGATCGCTCTCGTCCCATTCACTGCAGCTGGGCCGTCCTCTCGACCTCGATGAACCCGGTCCGCTCCAGCTGCGGCATTGCCGTTCAGCCCGACCGGCGCCTGGGCGATCCGGCAGCCTTCGACTACATCTGCGTTGTCGGCGGACTGCTGGACGAGGTCGAGAGCTTCGAGCCCGAGTATGTTGCGTTTCTCAGGCGTGCGGCCCAGATAGAGGTTCCGATCGTCGGCGCCTGCACCGGTGCGTTCGTGCTGCACCGTGTTGGTCTGATGTCCGGCTATCGCTGCTGCGTCAGCTGGTTTCATCACCAGGACTTTCTCGAGCAGTTTGACGGTCTGACTCCGGTCTCAGACCAGCTCTTTGTGGTCGATCGCGATCGTCTGACTTGCTCAGGCGGTGTCAGTTCTGCGCATCTGGCGGCTTTTCTGGTCGAACGGCACATCGGCCGCTCTGCCGCACGGAAAAGCCTGCACATTATGATCATCGACGAGGCCTTGGCCGCTGAAGAGCCGCAGCCTGGGCTGCCGATGGAGCTATCGACGCGCGACCCTTTGGTGCGTAAGGCGCTGATCCGCATGCAGCAGGAACTGGACGCCCCGCCCTCGGTCACCGACCTGGCTGCGGACCTGAATGTCGGGCGTCGCAAGTTGGAGCGTCACTTTCGCCAGGCGATCGGCATCAGTCCCTCCGCGGCTTGCCTGAAGATCCGCTTGGGCCAGGCCCGCTTTTTGCTGACTCGCTCGGATCGCAGCGTGACGGAGATCGCGCTTGCCACTGGGTTCTGCGATTTGGCGCATCTGGTTCGCGTGTTTGGCAAGCATGAGGGCATCACGCCCAACCGCTATCGCCAGCGGCACAAGGCCCCGCCCCCGCTGCTTTGAAAAAGGAGCAGATCGTTCCCGAGTAATTCTTTTCGGGAACGATCTGCCCTAGGGGGCCGACTCGAAGCGCAGATAGTCGCGGTGTTTCTCAATCAGATCTTTATCTTGAGCAGTTCTGCTAATGAGGTTCTTGCTGTTTGCTCTGCAGTACTTAAGGAACTCCATCCTTCTGCGATCAAACGCTAGATCGTATGGTTGTCTTGGTCGACCCATCGAAGTAGCCGACGACCATGCCATTTGCTTCTCTGGTAAAGAGGCCGTTCTCGACGACACCGGGGATCATGTTCAAGTTGACCTCAAGGGTGCCGGCATCGGGAATTGCCCCGCACGCGCAGTCGATGATGTAGTTGCCGCTGTCAGTCACAACGGCCGTTCCCTCCTGCTCTCTGCGGGCCAGCGTGGCTGCTGAGAGGCCGGCCCTGGCAAGTTCGCGTCTGATCATGCGCAGGCTTTGCTTCCAGCCGAAGGGCACTACCTCGACGGGCAGAGGAAAGCGCCCAAGGGTCTCCACGATCTTGGTCTCGTCGCAGATGGTTATCATTCGCTTGGAGGCATGTGCGACGATCTTCTCCCAAAGCAGGCAGGCGCCTCCACCCTTGATCATCTGCAGGCGGCCGTCGATCTCATCCGGCCCGTCGATCGTGAGGTCGAGTTCGCCGATCTCGTTGATGTCCGTGATTTCGATTCCGACTTCCTTTGCAACGGCGCTGGTGCTGCTCGATGTCGTCGTTGCGGTCAAACTCAGGCCGCCGCGCAGTGTCTCGCCCAGCGAGCGCACGAAGAAGTGCGACGTGGTTCCGGAGCCCAAGCCGATTTTCATCCCATCGAAGACGAACTCTTCGATGGCCGCTTTGCCGGCGGCGATCTTTGCTTGGTCTTGCGGCGTCATGCTGCCATGCCCTTCCTAAAGTTTCTCGGTGATCCAGGAATCGAGCGCGGGGAGCTGATCGGGGAATTCCGCACCGCTGGCGATAGAGATCGTGGTGACCAGCATGTTGACCAGAAGCTGGTGGTTGAGGCGCGACGCCAGTGGCGTCATGGCCTCCATCCGCTCGTAGGGTATGATCCCGACCTGGTGGGTCGCAACTGCGGCTAGGGGGCTTCCGGGCGCGGTGACAGCGATCGTCACTGCGCCTCGTTGTCCTGCTCTCTCGGTCACCTCCACCAGCCTTCTGGTCGCTCCCGACTGCGAGAAAACCAGCAGCGCGTCGCCGTCCCGGGCCTCTCGCGCCAAGGCCAACTGCCGCGAGGTTCGGATCACTGCAGCGCAGCGTAGGCCCAGGCGGCTAAACTTGTGCTCTGCATCCAAGGCGGCGATCTCGGACATCCCGGTTGCCACTATGCCGATCCAACGTGCGGCGATCAGTGCGCCCGTTGCCGTTTCGATTTCTGCGATGCTGAAGTCCTGAAGCGCCCTTTGGATGGCGTTGATGGAGTTGCTGCAGGTTTTGCGAACCACCGCGGCTGCGCTGTCTTCGGACCCGATCGTTTCGTAGGCGAAAGGCGCTGCAGGGACCAGATCCTGCGCCAGGCGGACCTTGAACTCGTTGAAGCCTTCGAACCCGAAGCGCCGGAAGAAGCGCACGATGGTGGGGTCGCTGACGGCGGCGGCCTCAGCAATGGCGGCCATGCTCATCTTGATCGCATCCGATGGCTGGCTGCGTACGAACTCTGCGACCCGGCGTTCCGCGCCGCCCATCTCGGCCATCTCGGCATTGATTTGATGCAGTAGGCGTGTGGAGGTCATGACGGCCTCGCAGCCTGCGGGGTGGGGTAGGAGAGCAGATCGAGGAAACTGGAGATGCGCGTGTCGCCCGCGTCCTCCAGAAAGCGGCCTCCACCCCAGTCGACGAGGAAGAAGCGAATGCCGGCCGCGTGGGCGCAAGCCCGGTCCACTTCCGTATCGCCGACGTACCAGGTTTCCTCCGGCTTTGTTCCAAGCCCGGCGGCAACGGCCAGCAGGTGATCTCTGTGCGGCTTGCGGTTGGGCACGACATCCGCCCCCATGACGCAGGAGAAAAAGGGCTGCAAGTCGAGTGCGGCAAGCACCAGTTCGGTCAGGCGATGCGGCTTGTTCGTACAGATGCCCAGCTTCAGACCAGCTGCTTGTAGGCTCGCAAGATCCGCACGGACCTGCCCGAAGATCTCCGTTCTTGTTGCCGGTTCCTCGGCGTAGTAGCGCATGTAATCAGCAAGCCGGCGCTCTAAAGAGACGCTGTCTTGGTCGATTCCTTGGTCTGCAAAGATGCGCTTGAGCATGGCGCGCGATCCATCGCCGATGAACCCCTCGACGTAGTCGACCTCCAGCGGCGCCTGACCGGCGTCGGCGAGGACGCGGTTCACGGCTGCCGCAATGTCGGGTGCGCTGTCAATCAAGGTTCCATCCAAATCGAAGATGATGGCAGCTGCGCCCGCTGATCGTTCGTGGGACATGGTCATGTTCCAGCCGACAGATCGGAGATCTGGTGCGTGACGGACTCCAGTGCGCCATGGAGCGATCGGTAGATCGCGAAATACTTGTCGTAGGCGGCAGTCGCTTGCGGCTCCGGCTCCCAGCGTCCCTCCACCGCGAAAAGCGGGTTGACCGCCTCTGGCCCGGGCCAGTGCCCGGCACCTATGCCGGCAAGAACGGCTGCGCCGAAGGCGGCGCCATGCGCTGCAGAAGCGGTGGTGACGACCGGGGCGCTGAAGACATCGGCCTGGAGCTTGTTCCAGAAGGCCGAGGAGGCACCGCCGCCGGAGGCATAGATCAAGCGATTTTCGGCCTGGGCTGTCGGATTGACGCGCTCGGCCATGTCGCGCAGGGCAAAGCTGATGCCCTCAAAGACGGCGCGGTGAAAGTGCTCCAGGCGATGGTGCGCGCGCAGGCCGATGAAGCCGCCGCGCAGATGCGGGTCCGGCCAAGGACAACGCTCTCCCATCAGGTAGGGGAGGAAGAGGAGCCCGTCGGCGCCGATGGAGATCGAAGCGGCCGCAGCGGAGAGCTGATCGAAGGCCGGGGCGGATTGCGGCGTGGCGCTATGGGCCTCACGCCACCAGGCAAGTGCGCTTCCTGCATTCAAAGAGACGCCCATGCAGTGCCAAAGATCCGGCAAGACATTACAGGAGACCTGGACACGCCCTTCGGCGTTTGCCAGCGGGGCGTGCAGCGCAGTAGCGACAATGCCGCCCGTCCCGATCGTCGTCTGCAGACTCTCCGGCCCCAAGACACCGGACCCGAAGGTCTGGATGACCGCATCGCCGCCGCCGCCGATCACGGGCGTGCCTTTGGGGATGCCGAAGGTCGCCTCGCCAGAGGCTGAGACGCGGCCGCTGATCTCCTGCGATTCGTAGGCCGGCGGCAACAGCGCCGGGTCGATGGAGATCAGTTCCAGCAGGGGCTTGGACCAACGCCGCGCGACCACGTCGAACAGGCCGGTGCCGGATGCCTCGCTGACCTCCGTTGCGATCTCTCCGGTCAGGACAAGGCGAATGTAGTCCTTCGGGTTGAGGATGATCTTCGTCTTCTCGAAGGCGGCAGCCTCGTGCTTGGCAAACCAACGGATCTTGCCGCCGGTGAAGCCGGGCAGCATGCGGTTGTTCACCAGTCCGGTCAGCGCTGACAGGCCACCGGCCAAGTCGGTTATCTCGTCGCATTCGACGGCGTTGCGTTGATCGTTCCATAGGATGGTTGGCCGCAGCACCGCATGCGTCTTATCCAGCGCCGTCATGCCGTGCATCTGGCCGGATAGGCCGACACAGAGAATCTCTGCTTCGATCCGTCTGCGAAGTGCGCGGACGGCCTCTGCGGCTCCCTTGATCCAGACGGCGGGATCCTGTTCGGCCCAGCCTTCTCTCGGCTGCTCGAAGGCGTAGGGTTGGGTCTCGGTGCCCAGGATTTCTCCGTCGCTGGAGAGAAGAAGCGCCTTGCAACTTGAGGTGCCGATGTCGATGCCTAGGAATGCGCCCTTCACGTGACCTCCTCCTCGTCAAAGCAGAGACGGACGTGCTTGTAATTCAGGTATTCGAGCAGCCCTTCGCGCCCATGCTCGACGCCGACGCCGCTCTGCTTCCATCCCCCGTAGGGCGCGTTGATGATTCCAGCATCCACCGTGTTGACCGCGACGTTGCCGTAGTCGAGGTGCCGCGTGAAGAAACGCATCTCGTCGAGGTTCTTTGTGTAGAGATAGCTTGCCAAGCCGTAGGGTGTGTCGTTTGCCAAGCGAAGCGCCTCCGCTTTGCTATCCACGGCACATATGCCGACGAGGGGGCCGAAGGTCTCCTCGGTCATGACCTGCATCGCATGCGTGCAGTCCGCGACGACCGTGGGTCTGAAGAACAGGCCCTTCGCAAGTTGCGCATCCGCGGGCGCCTTTCCACCGGCCAGAAGCCGTGCCCCTTTCGCCAGGGCGTCGGCCAGATGCTCCTTGGTTTTCTCCAAGGGTTCCTCGGAGCAGAGCGCCCCCAGGTCCGCATCGGGATTGTCGAGCCCGTCATCGACCACCAGGGCGTCCGCCGCGGCCGCCAGCCTCTCCGCAAAAGGGGCGTAGACACTGCGGTCCACGTAGATCCGGTTGATCGCAATGCAGATCTGGCCACAGTTTCTGAAAGAGCGGCGCAGCGCGCCTTTGACTGCCTGGTCCAGGTTGGCAGTAGCGGTGACGATCATGGGGCAGTTGCCGCCCAGTTCCAGCGACAGGCGTTTCACAGAGCGTGCGGACTGCTGGATCTTGAGGCCGGTGGCGCTCGATCCGGTGAAGGCGATCTTGTCGACCGCTGTGCTTTCCGCAAGGTGCTGGCCGACAGTCGAGCCTTTGCCGGTAACCATGTTGACCGCCCCGGGCGGCACGCCGGCCTCAACCAGGCGCTCCATGATGGCCAGAGCGCAGAGCGGCGTCAGCGCCGGTGGTTTCACCACCAGCGTACAGCCGGCCGCCAAGCCGGCCGCCACCTTCCAGCCGATCAATTCTGCTGGATAGTTCCATGGCGATATCGCAGCCACCACGCCGATTGGCTCGCGCACCACCAGGCTTTGATAGGCAGTGCTCTCGTTGGCGATGATGTCGCCCAGAACCCGCGTCGCTTCTTCGGCATAGAAGTCGAAGGTATCGGCCAGCTTGGCGATTTCGCCACTGGCTTCCTTGACCGGTTTTCCCTGTTCGCTGGTCATCAAACGTCCAAGGTCGGCCGTATTCTCGCGAATGCCGTCTGCAGCATATCGCAAGATCCGGGCACGCTCTGCCGCCGGGCGCTTGGACCAAGCAGGAAACGCCTCACGGGCCGCCAAGAGCGCCCTGTCTGTCTCTTCCGGCGTTGCATGGGGGACGCTGCCCACGCAGGTACCGCGCGCCGGATTGATGACCTCGATCCGCGGTCCGCTGCCGGCGATCCATTGACCGTCTATGAGCATCCGCCCCTCAATCACGTCACCACCTCCGACCCGTGCTGCAGTGTCTTACCGCCGTCGCGCGCGAAGAGCTGCGACTTGCCGTGAAGGGGCAGCAGGGCAACCCTGTCGCCTGGGCGCCAGGGACTGGCGCCTGTGTCGACGGCTTTGAGTTGGCCAGACTGTGTCTCGACGGTCAGGACGCAGCGCTCGCCATGGAACTCATTCACCGATACCTCTCCCAAGAGACCGGCCGTCGCCTCCCCGCCTGCGACGATTCTCGTGTCTTCGGGCCTGAAGCCGAAGACGAAGGCGGTGTCGGTTAGGGACGGGTCCGGTTTGACGGCCTCGATCTCTCCGGCCTGGGTCCGGATCCGATCGTCCGAGAACTCCGCCTCGATGAAGTTCATCGCGGGATCGCCAAGGAAGCCGGCAACGAACTGGTTGACCGGCCTGGACCAGAGCGCTTCGACATCGCCGATCTGTTGGATCTCGGCATGGTTCATCACGATGATGCGGTCCGAGAGTGCCACCGCCTCTTCCTGGTCGTGGGTCACATAGATTGTCGTCGCGCCAAGCTCGTCGTGAATGCGTCTGATCTTCACGCGAAGCTCTGTCCGTAGCCTGTAGTCCAGGTGGGATAGGGGCTCGTCGAGCAGCATGACGTTCGGGTTGCGGACAAGGGCGCGGGCGAGCGACACCCGCTGTGCCTGACCGCCGGACAAGGCCGAGGGCTTTCGGTCCAAGAGATCGCCGATCTTGAAGGTGGCCACGACCTGTTTCACTCGGGCGTCAACCTCTGGACCCTTGAGCCCGCGGGAGCGTAGCGGGAACTCGAGGTTCTGGCGTACGGTCAAGGGCGAATAGAGGGCATAGGATTCGAAGGCCAGAGCGACGTTGCGCTCGGCCGGGCTCATGTCGTTGACGACCTGCTCGCCGAAGCGGATTTGGCCCTTGGAGATGTCTTCCAGGCCCGAGATCATGCGCATCGTCGAACTCTTGCCGCAGCCCGATGGGCCGAGGAGAGCCAGGAACTCTCCGTCGCGGGCCTCGAAACTGGCGTCGCGGACGGCAACGACCTCGTCATTATAGATCTTCCACACGCCATGCAGAGAGAGTGCGCTCATCCTGCGACCTCGGCATCGGACAGGACTTCCAAATCGAAGGTGGCGTCGAAGAGGTGACCTCTGCCGTCCTCCAGGGTCAGCCAGACCGGCTGCCCGACGGCGATCTGGCTCTGTGCCGGACAGAGGCCGCCGAAGTAGGTCCCCGCAAGCTCGAAGTAGACCAGCAACTGCTCTGCCCTATGCTCCACGGTGTAGACAGGCAGGCAGGTGCCCTGGCCAGGATCGCTCGTATGGACGCTGACGCCGCTGGGTCGGATACCCAGGCGAGCTGCCGATTGGCCCTTCGCCAGTCGTGCTTCGGCCTCCCGATTCAGCTTGTCGTTTAGTTGGAAGGGCGAGTCTGCCGCGGTGAAACTGTAGCCCCTTGCGCCGGTTCCCAGAGTGCCGTCGACCAGGTTCATCGCTGGCTCGCCGAGCAAACGACCGACGAAGTCTGAAGCGGGCTTGAAGAAGATTTCCCGCGGCTCTCCGATTTGCAGGACCCGGCCTTCATTGAGTATGAGCAGCCGGTCGGAGAGGCCTAGGGCTTCGCGGTAATCATGGGTGACATAGACGATGGTGGCCCCCAGGTTACGCGCCATCGCCTTCAGGTTGGCGCGTGCGATGGTTCGAAGCTTGGCGTCAAGGTGCGCGATCGGCTCGTCCAAAAGATAGATGTCGGCCTCGCGCACCAGGGCGCGCGCCAAGGCCACGCGCTGTTTCTGGCCGCCGGACAGCTGGACCGGGTTGCGGTCAAGCAGATGACCGATCCCCAACTCGTCGGCCGTCCACTGCACCTTCTTGGCGATCTCGGCCTCGCTGCGTTTGGTCGCGCGCGGCGAGCGCAGGGGGAAGGCGATGTTCTGTCCGACCGTCATATGCGGGTAGAGCGCGTAGTTCTCGAAGGCCATGGCGACGTTGCGGTCCTGCACGGCCATACCCTTGGCTTGACGCCCGCGGATGGCGATGCTGCCGCTGTAGTCACTCTTGATGCCGGCGATCAGCTCTAGGATCGTGGTCTTGCCGGCACCCGAGGGCCCGAAGAGGGTAAAGAACTCGCCCTCCTGACACTCGAAGGAAACCTCGCTCAAGGCCTGGGTCTTGCCGAAGGACTTCGAGATCTTGTCGACGGTGAGCAGGCTCATCGCTTTGCCTTGCCTCCCGGAAAGTGGCGATAGCCGCGGGCGACGAACCAGATCAGGAAGAGGAAGGCGACAGCCGAGCCCAGGTAGAAGTTCACATAGGCCTCCAAGCCGGCGAGCAACAGGAAGTGGATGCCGATGAAGCCGACCATGCCCCAGAATATGCGATCCATCATATCCATCGCGCTTATCCCTTCACCGCCCCGAAGGTCAGGCCGCGGATCACGTGCTTCTGCATGATCCAGGCAGCCAGCAGCGTCGGCAGCACGGCGATGCCCATCAGCGCGGCCATCGGGCCCCACTGAATCTCGACCGAGCCCCAGAAGGTGGATTGGCTGACCGAGATGGTTCGTGCGATGCGTCGGGTGAAGAGGAAGGCGAAGAGGAACTCGTTCCAGGACCAAATCAGGCAGAACATGGTGGTGATCGCGATGCCCGGCTTGATCAGCGGAAACACGATCCAGCGCAGGATCGACAGGCGACCGTAGCCGTCCAGCATGGCTGCTTTCTCCAGGCTCTCTGGGATCTCCCGGAAGAAGCCGTACAGGAGGAAGGTCGCAAAGCTCATGTTGAAGTAGATGTAGAGCAGGATCAGACCCAGATGAGTGTCCAAGAGACCCAAATCTCGGAACAGCAGGAAGAAGGGGATCGCCGCGACCACGCCCGGAAACATGCGGGTCGAAATCGTAATGAAGAGGATGTGTCCACCACCGGTGTTGAAGCGGGCGAAGCTATAGGCGGCGGGAAGCGAGACCAGCATGACGAAGATCGTGCTGACGACACTCATGATCAGCGAGTTCAGCAACTCGCCGAAGGCCGGGCGCACATTGATCAGATAGTCGAAGTTCTCCAGGGTCGGCGTGAAGATGAAAGGGTTGTCGGCGAAGATGTCGCCCGGCGCCTTCAGCGCCGTGACATAGATCCAGAGCACCGGAAAGATGAAGACGCAGATCATCAAGGCGACCGCCAGCCAGAAGAGGGCGCGTTTCACAATTAGGCTCCATCCATGGCTTTGATCAGTTGCTTGAACATCAACGCGCCGACGATCAGCGTTATGTAGAGCGCGAAGAGGGCATAGGCCGTTCCTTGGCCGATGTCGAAGAAGACGAAGGAGACGCGGTAGATCATCCAATCGAGCAGCTCCGTCTCCAGGCCGCCGCGCGTGGTTCCATAGAGCGGGTCGAAGAGGCGCATGAGCCACATGACGCGCAAGAGGATGATGATGATGATCAGGGGCTTCAGCATCGGCAGGGTCAGGCGGAAGAAGACCCGCCAAGAGGAAGCGCCGTCGATTTGAGCAGCTTCGAATTGATCGCGCGGCATGCCTTTGAGGCCGGCCAGAAGCACGAAGGTCGCGAAGGGCAGCCATTGCCAAACGGTGATGAAGACGATGGTGTTCAGCGCCAGCCCGGGTGAGGAGAGGAAGGGTACGGGATCGAACCCCAGCCAGCCGATCATCGTGTTCACCACGCCGAACTGGATGTGGAGGATGTAGTTCCACATCAAGGACATAGACAGGGGAGAGACGAGCAGCGGTACGAAGCAGAGACCGCGCACGATGCCCTGTCCCTTGAAGTTGCGGTTCAGCAGAATGGCCAAGGCCATGCCGAGCACCAGCTCGATGACGATGCACATGACCAGGACGTAAATCGTCCGGCCTAAGGCTGCCCAGAAAACCGAATCGGCGAGCACGGCACGGTAGTTGTCCAGGCCGATAAAGTTCGGTGCGCCGCGCATGATGTAGTCGGTGAAGGACATATATAGGCTATAGAGGGTCGGGTAGACCATAAAGCACAGCAACAAGAGAACCAGCGGAGCAACAAGTAACCACCGCATGTACCGGTCGTCGTCGAACAGCCGAGTCTTATGAACGGCAGCCATCGTTGGAGAGATCCTAGAAAAAGGTGCCGGGCAGCCAAGCTGCCCGGCAGGTCGGCAGGGGTTACTGGACCGGCAGTTCGCCGAACTTTTTCTGTAGAGCCGCGAAGGCCTTTTCCCAGGCAGCCAAACTCTCTTCGGGCGTGGTTACGCCTGTGGCGTTCTCATGGCCGATGATGGTCATCTGCTCGTAGATCTTGCCGAAGGCCGAGCTGTTGAAGTGCAGATAGTCGTTCACGTCGGGCAGCTGGGCTTTCCACTGCACCAAGGTCGGTGGGATCCAGCCGAAGGCCGCGTAGTTGGTCTCCACCGTCTTGTCGTCTTGCGAGAGCACATCGACGTTGGTCCCGGCCCAACCGCCTTCGATCATCTCTTTCTGTGTGGCGTAGGAGCCGATGTACTTCAGCAGCCAATAGGCGGCCTCGGGGTTACCGCTGTCCTGGCTGGGCGCGAAATGGAAGGCACCGGTGTAGGGACGCTCGCCCACGACCACTGAGGCAGCTGCCTTGGCACCCGGCACCTGGTCCTGCACGCTGGAGGCCCAGTTCCAAAGACCGTTGTACATCAGTGGGATGATGGCCGTGTTGCCCTCGACGAACTGCGCCGTTGCAAAGTCCCAGAAGGCGTTCTCGGTCCCCGGAGGAGCAAAGGTCATGTAGTCCTGATAGGTCTTGAAGGCCCACGTCAGGGCTTCGCGATCCTTGTCAGTGATGGTAAAGGCGACCAGCCTGGCGCCGTCACGTATCGGCGAGGCCCAATGTGCGCCCTTGCTCCAGACCATAGCGGTCAACTCGTCCTGCACATGGGGGAAGCGGCCGGCCATCAAGGACAGACCGTAGAAGTCCTTTTCCAGCGCTTCGCCACGCAGCTTTTCACCCTTCTTGCGCGTGAAGAACTCGCCCTGATCGCGCAGCTGGTCCCAACTGGTCGCCGGTGCGAGGTCATAGCCGTACTTGGCCTTGAAAGCGGACTTCTCGCCAGCGTCGTTAAAGAGGTCTTCGCGATAGATCGAGATCATTGTGTAGGTGTAATAGGGCATGCCCATCAGCGTGCCGTCGCGCGTCGAGGCCATGCGCAGGAGGCCGGGGTCGATCCCGTCGAGTACTTTCTGAATGCCGGCCTGGCCCTCTGGGTCGTAGGCGTCTGCGAGTTCGTAGATGGGATAGAGATAGTGCTGCCACTCGTTGGTCCAGGACGTCTCGGTCACGACGACGTCATAGGCTCCGGTACGACCCTGCAGCTCTACGACCTCTTTGGAGTAGATCGTCGCAAAGACCATGGATTCGGACGTGACCGGGACGCCGGTCGCCTCGGAGAAGCGCTGGAGATAGGGGATGATCAGGTCGGCTGCCCCGCCCGCTTCCAAGGCAACATGGATTGGCTCCTTGTTGTCGATCTGCGGGATGTCGGAGAGTTTGAAGCCATCGTCGGCCAATAGCGGTCCGGCGAAGAGGGATGCGAGCGCCGTCGCAACCGCCATAGCGCCGAGTGTGCTCGAATGTCTCATTTTGATCCTCCCGTTGTTAGCGTTCAGAACAAACTATCTAGTAACACTACGCCCTGTCAAGGTTCGTCACGAATGCAATGTGTTGCAGTAATCTATTGATAAAGATGAGATATTTATGAGATCCTGTTGGGGTATCGGATCTGAAATGCGCCCTAGATTGGATAATCTCCAGATTGACGGTTTAAATCTGTGATGATACGTAGCATTACTATGAAGCGCATTGAGCGCGGCTGCGGCGCCACGGGAAGCAGACCTTGCGACAGCCTGGCAGGGTCGACGGAAGACTGTATTGCGCAGTGAATGGAGCGCGAAGACCGATGGTGAGAATTGTCGTCACCGATCATAGCTTTGGCGGATTGGTGCATGAGCGGGCCATGGCTGAACGCCACGGTTTGGAGCTCGAAGAGTTTCAGTGCGCGAGCGCCTCAGATGCCGCCGATGCCGTGGTCGGAGCAACGATCGTCTTCAACAACCTGGTGCCGCTCGACGAGACGGCCTTGTCCCGAATGGCGCCGAGGGCGCTGGTCGTTCGCTATGGTGTGGGAGTGGACAACGTCGACCTGCGAGCGGCCAGCCGCTGTGGCGCTACCGTCTGCAATGTTCCCGACTATGGCGCGACGGCCGTTGCCGATCATGCTGCTGCCTTTCTGCTCGCTCTCGCCCGGCGCCTGCCGGCTTTCAATGAGGGGGTAGGCGAAGGGCGATGGGGTGCTACGAGCATGGTCCCCTCATTGCCCGATCTCTCGGAGATGGTTCTGGGTTTTCTGGGGTTCGGGCGTATCGCGCAGGAACTGGCCAAGCGCATGGCCGTCTTCGGGTGTGAGATGATCGCCAGCGACCCTTTTGCCGAGCGCGGACGCGCCGACGCGCTGAATGTCACTCTTGTGGATTTCGATAGCCTGCTCGAGCGTTCGAATGCCCTGAGCCTGCATGCGCCCCTGACGGCCGAGACGCGCCACATCATCAATGCCGCTGCCATTGACCGGCTTCCGGAAGGGGCGATTATCGTCAATACCTCGCGCGGTGGCCTGGTCCTTGAGAGTGCGCTGGTGGCCGCGCTCCGGTCCGGGAAGCTGGCCGGTGCGGCACTCGATGTCTTCGAAGAGGAGCCGCCCTCTGGCGCAGCTGCCTTGCGTTCGACATCCAACCTTCTGCTCAGCCCGCATGCAGCCTTCTACTCGAACAGATCCCTGGATAATCTGCAGCGCCTTGCGGCCGAAGAGGCCGATCGTTTCTTGCGCGGGGAGCCTTTGCGTTGTCCGCTCGACTTGAAGGCAGCTGAGTAACCTGCGTTCTCGAAGGGTCTCTTTGAAGACTGTACGGCGCCGGTGCCGCGTCGGACAAGAGCAGGCCTGCTTGTTCCAAAATGGGGGCATGCGTGTAAAGTCCAAGAGGTGGCGCACAAGCCCGCCCTGACCTCTGTTCTTGGAAGGCGATAGCATGACCTTTCGAGAGGCCTACGGGCTTCGCACCATCATCAATGCACGCGGAACCTTCACACCGCTCGGCGTGTCGAGGTCGTCGCCGGCTGTCGCTCGGGCGGTCGGCGAAGCGCTGTCGGACTTTTATGTGATCGACGAGCTTCACGACCTTGCCGGCAGGCGGCTTGCGGACTGGGCGGGCGCGGACGCGGCGGCCTTGCTTCACTGTACGGCAGCTGCAATCACGGTCTCCATCGCGGCGGTGATGGCGGGACAGTCTGCGGCAAAGATTGCCGCACTGCCGGACACGAAAGGCATGCGCAACAAGGTGATCCTACCGCGCTGTCATCTGGTGCACTACGGGCACTCCATCGAACAGGCGATTCGCTTGTCAGGGGCAACGCCGGTCTATGCAGGATCGGAGGAGGACTGTTCTCTCGCCGATATCGAGGCTGCTCTGGCGGAGGAAGAGGTGGCTTGTCTCCTCCTGGTCTCATCGCGCTTGGCGCGGGGATCGGTGGATCTTGGTGCAGCGGTAGTGGCTGCTCACGCCCAAGGGGTGCCGGCGATCATCGACGGTGCCGCTCAGGACTGGCGGGTCGGCGTCCTTCTGGCCAGCGGTGCGGACGCCGTGCTGGTTAGCGCTCAGAAGTATCTGGCCGCACCGACCGCCGGCCTGGTGATTGGGCGCAGTGCTCTGGTAGCAGCGGTGCGCGGGCAGGAGAAGGGCATCGGGCGCGGTATGAAGGCCAGCAAGGAAGCCATCGCCGGCGTCCTTGCCGCCGTGGCTGAACGGCAGGCAAAAAACGCTGCTGCCTGGTCTGTGGGACAAGAGCGCAAGGTTACGATTTTCCTGAAGCGGGCGGGGTGGCTGCGGGGTGTCGTCGCCCGCGCCGTCGCCGATCCAACTGGCCTGCCCTTCTCGCGCGCTGCTCTACAGCTTGGTAGTGGTGCCTCAATCGATGCGGAAGGCTTGGCCCGTGCCTTGAAGGCCGGCGAGCCCTCGATCTGGGTTATGGACCAGGACGCTGCCGTCGGCGTGCTGACATTCGAACTGGTGCAGCTGACCGACGACGAAATCGATGTCGTGCTGACCCGCTTATCGGAACTCCTGGACTGAGCAATGCGCCAATTTCGGGGACGGCCCGCCCGGTTGCGATCTTGGATCAGGCCGACTAACCAGCTCGCTTGGCCTCAGAGGGAGGTTCGCGCAGCAGAAGGCCACACCATTTTCTGCGATATGCCGATGCTGAAATGCCGACATGTTTTCGGAAGGCTGCCCGGAAGCTGGAGGGTTCGGTGTAGCCGACCTCTAGGGCAATCCGATCGATAGGCATATCCGTCGTCTCAAGCATCTGCTTGGCTTCTTCGACACGGAGCGTCTGAACATAGGCGGCCGGTGACTGGCCGGTCGCTCGGCGGAAGCGGCGCAGGAAGCTGCGTTCCGTCAGCTTGCTGCGGCTTGCCATCTGGCTGACAGGATTGGGCAGGTCGTAGTGATCTGCCACCCAAACCTGGGAGTCTGCGATCACCTTGTCGTCATGCTGGCGACCGGCAGTGAGCGAGGCATAGCAGAGTTGGCTCTCGGTATGAGGCTCAAGCAGATAGATCTTGGCGATCCGGAGCGCCTCTTCTGCGCCGGCGAGCCGACCGATGAGGTACAGCATCAGATCTGCCCAGGCCGATGAACCGCCTGCCGTAATCAGCCTATGCCCGTCGCCTGCCGGCACCAGAATCCGCTCGCTTCTGAGCTGCACCTGGGGATAGCGCCGTGTCAGCAGGTCGGCATAGCCCCAATGCGTCGTCGCCTCGATGCCGTCCAAAAGCCCGGCTGCCGCCAGCAGCAGCGATCCGGAGCAGACGGAGGTTACCAGCGCGCCGCCCCGATGGGCTTCGCCGATCCAATCGGCCAAGGGTTCGAATTCCTCCGGCCAGGCAGCGGTCGGATCGAGATGGAGGTCCGGAACGATGATGAGGTCGGGTTGCGGACAAGCGGCCAGTGTGCCCTCAGGCGTGATCGTCCGTCCATTGGCGTCCAGATAAGCGCGACCGTCGAGCGACAGGTAGGAGGCTGCGAAGAGCGGCTGTTGCCGGGTCTCGCCGTGCAGCATCTCCCAATCGCGCCCCACCGAGGCGAGGACGTCCAAGATCGCGAAGGTCGTGGAGGTTCCAGCCATCGCAGAGCCAAGCACGACGGTCTGGATTGCTTTCTGCGGTTTATCCATTGCCGGTCTTGCCCACTACGCTTTGTCCGTTTGTCACCGGTCGTGTCCGTTCCTCTTCTAACGCGACCAGGTCTGTCGCGCCATCTCCCTCCGCAGCAGCAAGCGCAGGGTTCGAGGATGTTCTTTGGTTGAACTCCGCTGCGCTTGTCCAACCGGCAAGACACGAGACGGAGGGACGACATGTCTAGAGATTTGGCAGCTAGTGAAGCGGATCTTTCAGGTGGTGAAACTGCTTTGGAGTTGGTCGCGCTAGCGACCTCCACGATTTTCGGGTCGGATGCGGCTGACCGGATCTTCGGCGATGATGTCGATGCACTTATCTTCGGTAAAGGCGGAGACGACAGTCTTTATGGTGGCTCCGGAAGCGACAGCACCTATGGCGGTCGGGGCAACGATCAGCTCTATGGCGGATCTGGAAGCGACCAGCTCTATGGTGACCTCGAAGATGACAGCGCCTTTGGCGGCGAGCAGGACGACAGGCTGTTCGGTGGGTCGGGCGTCGACTTTCTCTACGGCGATGCCGGTGCCGACCAGTTGCGCGGCGGATCGGCTGTTGATTTCCTCAGCGGTGGGGTCGGCAGCGATCGGCTCTTTGGTGGTGGGGACAATGACCGATTAGAGGGTGGCGATGGAAGGGACCGCATCGTTGGCGGATCGGGCGAGGATGTCATTATCGGTGGAGAAGGCAACGATGTCCTCAACGGCGGAAGCGGTGTCGATTTCTTATCGGGTGGTGAGGGGAACGACACCTTCATCGTCGATGATGCTGATGACGTTCTGAGTGAGTTCCTGGACCAGGGGGATCGGGACGTTGCCCGGATCAACACCAGCTTTTTCCAGATTAACGACGACGAATTCCTCGGCAAGGTCGAAGTCCTGATCGCCAACGAGGCCGCTGGCAATGCCCTCCTCATCGGCAACAACTCGGACAACACGATCCTCGGCAACGAGGCCAACAACCGCATCCTGGGACTGGACGGGGACGACATCATGAACGGGCGGGGCGGGGAAGACGGCATGTTCGGACGCTCGGGCGACGACACCTTCGTCGTGGATACCGCGACCGATGCGGTTGAGGAGCGGGCCGGCGAGGGCACGGACCTGGTCCGGGCCGAAGCCAGCTATACCTTGCCCGACGGTGGCGCAAGAGATTTCGTCGAGAATCTGCGCCTGCAAGGTGGCTTCGGCAACATCGACGGCGGCGGCAACGGCTTGGACAACAGTCTGCAGGGTAACGAGGGCGACAATGACCTGCGCGGCTTTGCCGGTGACGACCGCTTGAGCGGCGGTTCGGGCGACGACCGGCTCTTCGGCGCCAAGGGTGCCGATCGGCTGGAAGGGGAGGCGGGCGACGATACCTTGGCCCTTGGCAGTGGTGATGTCGCCTTCGGCGGTGCCGGCGCCGACGCGTTCCGCTTTAGCGGCGAAGATCTGGGCGAGGCCGGCAGTGGCGGGCTGGTGATTGGAGACTTTGAGGGCGCGCACCTGGGCGCTGGAAGCGGTGAAGACAAGCTGGTGTTCGTAACCGGCGTCGAGGCTGGCACCTTTGCCTTTATCGGTGACCAAGGTTTCAGCAGGTCGGGTAACAGCGAGGCTCGCTTTGCCGGCGCGCGTCTGGTCGAGGTCGATCGCGATGGCGATGGTATCGCCGACATCGCCTTCGACATGAACGGCCTCAGCAGAGCCGATCAGCTCACGGCGAGCGACTTCCTGTTTCTCTAGAGATCGAAATCCAACCAGATCGGCTCGGCGCTGGTGGGTCGGGCCTGGCAGGCAAGCACATAGCCGCGTGCGAGGTTTCGCTTCGAGAGCGCGCGGGTGGATCCCATGGCCACCTCGCCGCTCTTCAACTGGCTCATGCAGGTGCTGCAATGACCTTCGGTGCAGGAGCTGGGGACGTCGACGCCGGCGGCGAGAGCTGCTTCCAGCAGGGTCTGGCCGGCCGCGACCTCAAGGTCGTGGTCTTTGCCGTCGAGCGTTACCCGAAAGGAGCCAACGGCCAGGCCGTTTTGTGGCGGCTGGGCCTCCTCGGTTGCCGGATCGTCCGGTGAGACGAAGCGCTCGGTCAGGATCACCGCCTCCGGCCCGAACAGACCTACAAGTGTCTCCTCGGCCATGGTCATCAGCGGATCCGGTCCGCAGATGTAGCTCTCGGCCTGCTCCCAGCCCTTGGCGATCCCGGTGACATCGATCGGCGTCATGAAGCCGAGCGCCTGATCCAGCCAGTGCTGGCAGGTAAAGCGCTCGGGAAAGCGGCGCTCCAAGAGATCCAGAGCGTCGCGATAGATGATCGAGGCCTCGTCGCGGTTTGCATAGACCAGCTTCACCCGACGCTCGGTCTCGAAGAGCGCCTGCTTGACCAGCGATATGCAGGGTGTGATGCCGCTGCCGCCGGCGATCAGCAACAGCGGTGCTGGACTGTCGCGCAGCACGAAGCGCCCGGCCGGACGGCTCGCCATGATGCGGGCACCGGGCGTCAGACGATCGTTGAACCAGTTCGAACCACGGCCTTCGGCAACACGCTTCACGCAGACGTAGAGGTCGGGGTCGCTGCAGGGTGCCGAAGAGAGCGAATAGCTGCGCAGGATCTCGCCCGTCTCGTGCGGTACGCGAAAGGTCAGGAACTGGCCCGGCACATAGCGATAGAGGTCCTTCTCGCCGGCCTCCGGCACCAGCACAAAGCTGCGCGCCTCGGCGGTCTCCTCGCGCACGGCCTTCACGGTCAGCCGGTGGTACTGCGCCCCGCCGTCCCCCTTGTCTCCGCTCTCGCTCATGTAAGGAAGATCGAATCTCCCTGCTTCACCCGGCCCTCCTGCAGGACAGCTGCGAAGACGCCGGCATCGCCGCCGTGATTGCGGCTGACGTGCTGCAGCAACTTGGGCGATTCTTCGGCGGTGTCCGGATCGAGCGTGATCATCTTACAGCGCGGGTCACGCTCAATGACGGCAACCTCCAGCCGCTCGCCGATCTTGAGCGTCTTGCCGACAAGGGAGAACTCGAAATAAGGGTCGGACTGATCCTCCCACTCGACGTAGAAGTTTGCACGGAAGCGACGCTTGTCGACCGC
Source organism: Rhodospirillales bacterium (assembly GCA_963669445.1). Taxonomy (GTDB): domain Bacteria; phylum Pseudomonadota; class Alphaproteobacteria; order Kiloniellales; family JACOMY01; genus JACOMY01. Next base: position 5,060,165 of record OY770029.1, on the reverse strand, counting down.
CATCCCGACCTCTTCGCCCAGCTGGGCCGCCGCCGAGAGCGAAAAGAGAGATAAAGGCCGGCAGTCATGCTGACCCTTATGGCTGAAGTGGACGCGAAGCGAGCGCTCGCTGGTCTTCTGCAAGTCCTCCAGAAATGCGTCGCTGTCGATGTCGAAGGTCTTGCCCTCCGGCGTCTCGACCTCGACCTTGAAGGCTTCGTCCGCCGGATCCAGCGGTCTGATGCCGGGTGCCAATCCTTCGAAGGCATCCAGATTTTGCGGCAGCAGGAGATCTTCGCCCGAGCGGTAGCGCGCTTTGTAGAGGACGAACTCCTCATGATCGCGCCCGGTGTGCCAGGGAAAGGCCGGATCGCCATCCGCTGCGATCACGCCGTAGATGCGATCGCCCATGAGGCCGGAGAAACCGGCGTAGACGTGGGGCAGTTCCTCGCCGCGCATGCCCTTGACCGGATAGCGCCAGATGCTCTCGATGCGTCCCACTCTCATGTGCTCGGTCCTTCTCGCAGTGTTCGACGAAGCCCTTTCCAATCACGCTATGCGGCAACCAATTGGTTGTCTACGGTGACGTTTGCTGGGACGTGGATGTCATTGGGCTGCTTCGAGGCCAGTGCGCTTGAGGCGCGGTCTCAGTGCATCAGCCACCTCATCACAGCGGCCAAACCACACAGATTCGTGGGCCTGAATGTGCTGGATGAGGCTTTCCAAGATGGCCAGGCGAGAAGGACGCCCGATGATCTGGGGATGCAGCGCCAAGGTAAAGGCCCGATCCTCGGCGTAGAGCGTATCGAACTCCAGCTTCCAGGCCTCCAGCACGGCAGAGGGCGCCTGCATGGTGCGGCCGGGCAGGGTTATCGAGTATTGAAAGAAGGGGGCGTCGTCCAAGACCCAGTGGAAGGGAAACTCAACCAGATCCGTCTCCACTCCTTCGACCTCATGCAAGTAGGGCGAATCGTCATCGAAGAAGTTGGACGAGTAGCTAAACCCATACTCCAGCAGCAGAGACATGGTGTGGGCGCTGAACTCGGCCGCGGGAGAGCGATAGCCGGCCGGCGGACGGCCGGTCACGCGCTTGATGATGTCGAAGCCCTTCTCCATCTCTTCGCGTTCCTCGGCCTCGGTCAGGCCGACGATCCAGGCATGCGACCAACTGTGGTGGGCGATCTCGTGACCGTCGTCGAGGATGGCTTGGATCACCGCCGGCCGCTGCTGTATGACCAGCCCCGGCACGAAGAACGTGGCTTTCACCCCATAGCGTGCGAGCAGAGAGAGAATGCGCCCCACGCCGACCTTCCAGCCATAGGCGCCTTGCGACATCACGATCGGTCGCTGGGCATTCTTCGGGTCCCGGCTGGTCCACATGGTCTCCGCATCGAGGTCGAATGTCAGCTGGACCGGAAAGCCCTTGGAAGTCATCGGCACCGGGTCGTCTCCTGTTCTGTCCCACTCGGACAATAGCTCAGATTCGCCGAGCGCGCGGCTTGTCTGGTCGGTTCGAGAAATGTATCTTTCACAAAAATAACTTTCAACAAAGAGATGTTTGTCGGTTTGCCATGATGGTCAAGCTGGTCTAGCAAGTGCCTGGAACCTCTTTCTCTGCCTGCGTCCCCAGAAACTGGCCCTAGAAGTACACCTCAGAAGTACGCATGACCTCAGCAGCCAAGCCTACTCGATCGCCACATCGCCAAGCGAATTCCGTCAGTACCGGCGATGAGAGGATAGACATCGTCGAAGCGGGCATGCAGCGCTGGCGACGCGAACGGCCCGACATCGACTGCGAGGGCAAGGCCGTCGTGGGTCGTATTCTGCGCCTGGAGGGGGTGATTCTGCGGCATGTCGATGCTGCCTTGAAGTCCTTCGATTTGAAGTATCCGGCCTATGCAGTGCTGGCGACGCTCAGGGTCAATGGGCCGCCCTACGAGATGACCCCCGGCGCGCTGACACACAGTCAGCTCCTGAGCTCTGGCGGTACCTCCAACCTGCTCGCACGTCTGGAACGCCAAGGCTACATCACCCGCACGAACTCGCGCCTGGATCGCCGTGCGGTTCACGTGCGTCTGACTGAAGCCGGGAAGGCCCTCGCAGATCGCGCGATGGAAGCTCATGCCAAGGCCGAGCGCGACCTCATCGCCGGCTTGAGCGAGGAGGATCGCGGCGCACTGGGAGAGCTGCTCCGGCGTCTCATTCTGACGCGCGAGTGAGGTCGGGCGGAGGAGAGGGCTGGCACCGCGCTTCTCCAAGAGCCTCTTATGCCACGGGCGTGCGGGTGGAGAAATAGCCGGGAAATCGGCGAACCGCATCGACATCGATCTCAAAGATCAAGATCTCCTCGCCGCGACCCAGAGTCTGGATGAAACCCTCGCCGGAATCGATGCCGCCCGGCTTCTTGCAGAACCAATCCCAGAGTTGATCCATATCGGTGATCGGCGGCGGAACGCAGACCGTGCTGAAGCCGCCGGCTGGTGGGAAGGGCGTGTCGCGCTGGCTCGCATCGCTGCGACCGAGGTTCACGCCGACGATCGGCAAGGAGTACTCCATGTGGCGCCCGACCACGGTGTGGGGATAGACCTCGGAGAGCGCGAACCATACGGCTGGGTTAAAGACGACGTCGGCACCCTCGCTCTTGCAAGCCGCAATTCCGTCGTTGAAGAAGGCAAAGTCGGCGCAGATCACGATCCCCAGGCGGCCGAGCGACGTCTCGAAGACCTGGAAGCGATCGCCGGGGACCACACCTTGGTCCGTCTCGCCAGCCGTTGGATAATTCTTCGTCTGGCGACCGACCACCCGACCTGCGGGCGAGATCAGGCTGCTGGTATTGTACCAGCGGTTCTGGTCGCCCTCGGCCAGCCCGGCGATAACGTAGACGCCAAGTGCTTCTGCCGCGCGGCAGAGCTCTGCTTCGCCGACCAGGGGATAGAGTTCGGGAAAGCAGACCAGCGAGGCGCCTTGATTGGCGGCATCGCCAAGCAGGTCCAAGGCATGGGTGACATCGGCGCCTTGCCACTTGGCCTGCCAGCTCTCGGCGACAGAGACGGCTTGGATGGCGGCGAACTTGATGGGGTGCATGAGCGTCCTCCCTCACGAACGAAGCTTGCGAATGCGCGGGTCGAAGTAGTCGCGCAGGCCGTCGCCCAAAAGATTGAAGCCGAGCACGGCCAGCATGATCATCACGCCCGGAAACAGCACCTGGTGGATGCCCAGCTCCATGAACTGTCGGCCGCGACCCAGGTCGGCGCCCCAACTGGGGTTGGGCGGCTGGACTCCCAGCCCCAGGAAGCTGAGTGCCGCCTCGGTCAAGAGAGCAGTGGATAGCAGCAAGGAGCTTTCCACCAGCACCGGCGCCATGACATTGGGCAAGAGGTGCCGGCGCAGGATGCGCAAGGTGCCGGCGCCGTACATCTTTGCGGCGAGCACGAATTCGCGGCTGCGCAGCGACAGGGTCGGGCCGCGAGCGACCATGGCGACCCGCGGTATGTAGAGGATCGCGATGGTCATGATCAGGTTGCGCAGACTTGGTCCCAGATAGGCCACCAAGGCGATGGCAAAGAGGATCGTTGGCATGGCGAACATGATGTCGAAGAAGCGTAGTGCGATGCTATCGAACCAGCCGCCGATGAAGCCGGCCAAGAGACCGATGGGTAGGCCGATCGCCACGGCAAGCAGCACCGAGGGCAGCGCGACGCCCAGCGAGTTGCGACTGCCCAGGATCACGCGACTGAAGAGGTCGCGACCTTGAATGTTGGTCCCGAAGGGATGTTCCAAGCTGGGTGGAGCCAGGATCTTTCCGGTGTTCTCGTTGGCTCCATAAGGCGCGATCTGCGGTGCGAAGAGGGCGACCAAGACCAGAAGGACGACGATCGTCAACCCGGTCAGGGTGGCTGCATCGCGCAGCAGATGACGCAGAAAACGTCGCCGCTCGGAGATCTCGGGTGGGCCTGCAGGGATGGCCGCCTGAGAGTGATCGCTCATCAGTCGAACTTCACGCGCGGGTCGACCGCCGCCACCAGCAGGTCGCTAAACAGCATGACCAGGGCGACACCCAACGAGAGGAAAAGCACGGTACCTTGTATGATCGGGTAGTCGCGGTTTTCGATGGCACTCAGCACCAGGCGGCCGAGGCCGGGAATCGCGAAGACCTCCTCCAGGACGACGGTGCCGCTGATCAGGAAGGCGGTCCAGATGCCGACGGCGGTTATGACCGGGATGAGTGCGCTCTTCAGAGCATGAATGAAGACCACGCGCGGCTCGGCCAGACCCTTTGCGCGCGCCGTGCGTACATAATCCTCACCCAGCACCTCCAGCACGCTGGAACGGGTGTAGCGCAAGATGATGGCGCCGATGCCGATACCCAAAGACAGCGCCGGCCAGATCATCCGCTCCAGGCTCTCCAGCGGGTTCTCCAGAAAGGGCACATAGCCCAAGGTGGAGATGCCTGGGAAGTAGATGGCGCCCAGGACGACGATCAGGGTGCCGATGAAGAAGCTGGGTGCGGAGATGCCGATCAAAGCGATGACGCGCGCCAGAAAGTCGACTTTCGAGCCCCGACGGATCGCACTCAGCACGCCCAGGGGGACGCCGATCAGAAGCGCGATCAGCATCGACATGGTGGCCAGTTGCAGCGTGATGGGCAGCCGGCGCAGGATTTGGTCGATCACCGGTCCGCCGTGAATGAAGGAATGGCCAAAGTCACCCTGGCCGATCCGGCCAAGCCACCAGAGGTACTGCTCCATCAAGGGTCGGTCGAGGCCCAGCTCGTGCAGAATCTGCGTCCGCAAGGCATCGTCGTTGGCCGCCGTCACCCCCATCATGCTGGTGACGATGTCGCCCGGCACCAGCCGGATCAGGGTGAAGGTCAGAAAGGTGACGCCCAGCAGAACGGGAATCAGCAGCAGAAGGCGGCGCAGCAGATAGCGGCTCATCCCGCGTGACTGACGGAGGTCAGTTCTCTTGGTCCAGCCAGAGGTAGCGCAGGTGGCGGTAGGCGCCGCTGGGCATGGCTTTGTAGTTCTTCACATTCCCGCGCACGAACTGCCAGTTGGCGGGCTTGGTGAAGGGATAGAGCATATAGACCTGATCGGCGATCAGGTGCTGGACGTCCTTGTAGATCGCAATGCGCTTGTCGAGGTCGAGTTCGACCTTGCCGGCATCCAAGAGGGCATCCAGCTTGGGATCAGCGAACTTGCCCAGGTTGATCGGCGAGGTGGAGTAGTAGATCTGATAGACGTCGGAGTGCGGGTCGGGCTGCCAGACCAGAGACACGATCGAGAGCTGGTGGTTCACCTTGATGTAGTTGTCCAGCTGCTGATTGAAGTCGGCGATCTGTTCGATCTTCAAATCGACGCCGATCTTCTCCCACTGCTCGGCCAGGATTTCGGCGGTCTGCACGTCCAGCGGCAGGCTCACCTGGATCGTCAGCTCGAGACCGTCGGGATGGCCGGCCTCGGCCAGCAAGGCCTTGGCCTTCTCGGGATCGTAGTCGTGATAGGGCAGCGGCTCGTCCTTGCCGGCACACCAGCCATAGGGAACCTTGCCGCAAGAAATCTTGGTGCCGATCTCGCCCTGGCCGAAGAGGATGGTGTCGATCAGGCCCTGACGATCGGTGCCAAGGCTGAGTGCGCGGCGCACCCGCAGATCCGCGGTCGGACCCTCGGCCGTATTGATGCCCAGGCCCGACTCGTTGACCGCACCGGCGGGTTCTATGTACTGCACGCCCTCTTCGTTCTGCAGGATGGGTATGAACTTGGGATCGGCGAGCACGACGATGTCGGCATTGCTCTGACGGAAGGCGGAGATCTGTCCTTGCGGGTCGGGAATGATGTTGAACTGTACGCCGTCGATGCAGGGATAGCCGGGCTCCCAGTAGTTCGGGTTGGCCTTTAGCGTAATGTGGTCGTCGGGGATGTATTCAACCAGCATGAAGGGGCCGGTTCCCGACGCCTCTTCGTTCAGGTTGTGGTCCGGGGCGAAGTCGTAGGGCACGATCGCCGTGTACCAAGGGGTGGCCACGATGCTGAGGATCGGAGCGAAGGGTTCCTTCAGGTTCATTCGAACCTTGTGCTTGTCCAATGCCTCGACGGAGTCGATAGACGCGAGTTGGGCGGCCCAGGGTGAGGCAAAGGCAGGATCCAGCAGACGTTCGAAGGTGAAGACGACGTCCTTGGCCTCGAACTCGCGGCCATGATGAAACATGACGCCCGGTCTCAGATCGAACGTGATCGAGAGGTTGTCGTCGGCGACCTGATAGTCGGTCGCCAGGCCCGGCAACAGCTGGCCTTCGCCATCCAGCACGAGGAGCGTATCGTAGATCTGATCGAAGATCAGACTGGGAGGAAACTGTGCGTTCTTGCCGGGGGTCAGGTCGGAAGGCTCGACCGCGAAGGGAATGGTGAAAGTCCCGCCGCGCACCGGACAGACCTCGTCGGCAGTCGCAGCTCCCGACCAGCTGAAGAGCGCCAAACCGGCGGCGACCAGAGCCGCAGCCATCCCCCTATAAGCCGTTGGCTGTCCGGTCATGACTGCAATCCTCTTCCGATAGGCTGCTGGAGGCGACTGTAGCGAGGCTATCGTAGGGTCAGAATGAGGGTCAAGAGTTATGTTTGATGAAAGATACTTTTTGAAAAGGAAAATGCCGAAGGCTAGCATATTCCCATGGACGCAAAGGGCGCTCAGAGGCCGCTGACCTGTGTGGGGATCGATGACGGCACTTCTTGAAGTCGAGAATCTCACGACCTGTTTCGAGGCCGAGGAAGGGCCGGTGCAGGCGGTGAACGGCATCTCCTATGCGCTGGAGGAGGGCGAGGTCCTGGGCGTCGTCGGGGAAAGCGGATCGGGCAAGTCAGTGCATGCGCTGTCAATCATGCGTCTGATACCTTCGCCACCCGGACGCATCCTGGATGGCCGAGTCCGCTTTCAGGACCGCGATCTGCTGGCCTTGAGCGAGCCGCAGATGCGGCGCGTGCGCGGCAAGGAGATCGCCATGGTCTTCCAGGACCCGATCTCGTCGCTTAACCCGGTCTATTCCATCGGCTTTCAGCTGGCAGAGACACTGCGCGCGCACCTGGGGATGAGTGGAGGTGCTGCCAAACGGCGATCTGCCGAGCTTCTGGACCTGGTCGGAATCCCCGACCCAAGCTTGCGCCTGCGCAGCTATCCGCATGAGCTCTCAGGCGGCATGCGCCAGCGGGTCATGATCGCCATGGCCTTGGCCTGCCATCCAAAACTGCTGATTGCCGACGAACCGACGACGGCTTTGGATGTCACCATCCAGGCACAGATCGTGGAGCTGATAAAGGAGCTGCGGCGCGAGCTGCAGCTGACCGTGATCTGGATCAGCCATGATCTGGGTATTGTCGCCGGATTGGCCCAGCGGGTGAACGTCATGTATGCTGGCCATCTGATCGAGAGCGGGCCGGTGCGAGACATCTACCGGCAGCCCTATCACCCCTATACGCAAGGCCTCTTGGCATCGGTACCCCGACTGGACAGGCCCTCGGCCGGCAAGCTCGCGTCGATCCCGGGACGTCCGCCCAACCTCGGTCGCCTGGGCGGAGGCTGTCCCTTTGCGCCGCGGTGCCGCCTGGCTGATTCGCGCTGCCGGGAACAGATGCCGCCGCCGGCGCTGCCGGACGATGCTGCGCGTCAAGTGCGCTGCTGGCACTGGCAAGACTTGGTTGGGGAGGGCTGATATGGCCACAGCACTGCTGCAGCTCGATGATCTGAAGACCTATTTTCCGATCAGGCGCGGTGGGGTCTTTGGGCGCAAGCTTGGGGACGTCAAAGCCGTCGACGGCGTCAGCTTCACGATTGCCAAGGGTGAGACCTTGGGCTTGGTCGGCGAGAGCGGCAGCGGCAAGACCACGGTCGGCCGCACGCTTGTCGGTCTGCAGGCGGCAACCGCCGGCCGGGTACGCCTGGAGGGGACAGACTTCCTGGCGCTCAGAGGCGAGGCCCTGAAGCAGGCACGACAGCGCGTACAGATGGTTTTTCAAGATCCCTATGCGGCGCTCAACCCGCGTATGCGGGTGGGCGATATCGTGGGAGAGCCGCTTGAGGTGCGGGGCGGCCTTTCAAGGCCGGTGCTGCGCGAGCGGGTCGTTGGTCTCCTGGATCTGGTCGGCCTCGACCCGGCGCTGGCCGGCCGCTATCCGCACGAGTTTTCCGGCGGTCAACGCCAGCGGATCGGCATTGCCAGGGCACTGGCATTGGAGCCGGATCTGATCGTCTGTGACGAGGCCATTGCCTCGTTGGACGTCTCGATCCAGGCGCAGATCGTCAACCTCCTGGTCGACCTGCAAGCGCGGCTCGGCCTAGCTTACCTCTTCATAGCCCACGACCTCAGCATGGTCGGACACATCAGCGACCGTGTCGCCGTCATGTATCTGGGCAAAATCATGGAACTGGCCGACGCCAAGACCATTCTGGAGCAGCCGCAACACCCCTACACCCAGGCACTGATCTCTGCCGTGCCTCTGCCGGACCCTGTGCTCGAGGAGAGCCGCCAAAGGGTGATCTTGAAAGGCGATATCCCCAGCCCGTCAAACCCGCCGAAGGGCTGCGTCTTCAGCACCCGTTGCCCGAAACGCAGCCCGCTCTGCAGCGAGGCTGTGCCCCGCTATCGCCAGCTGACCCCCGGTCATTTCATCGCCTGTCACCATCCCGACATAGCCGCCTGACGGCGTACGGACGCGGCAAGTTTGAATCGGTTGGTGAAAAGTATCTTTCATAAAAGATAAAAGTGAGCTATTGTCTTCTCGAATGACCGCGAGAGTCTGAAGGGAGTGGCATGAGACAGGACGAGGGCGATCCCCCGTTGCCGAACGACCTCAGCCCTTCGTTCGACCTGGTCGGGCGCGGCATGGCGCAGTGGCGTCATGAGCGGCCGGACATCGACTGCTCTGGCAAGGCCGTCGTCGGTCGCGTGCTGGCGTTGCAGGACGTCATTCTGCGCGCGACGAACGACAATCTTCAGCGCCACGGCCTGCGCTACCCCGCCTACGCCGTGCTGGCCACCCTGCGCGCCGCCGGCGCGCCCTTTCGGATGTCGCCCTCGCGGCTTAAGGAGACCCTGCTTCTTACCTCCGGCGGCACGTCCAATCTGCTGGCGCGTCTTGAGGAAATCGGTTGGATCCATCGCCTTGCCGATCCGCGGGACGGCCGTGGCGTCATCGTCGAATTGACGACGACGGGGCGCAAACTTGCCGACCGCGCCATGCAGGACCACGCCGCGATGGAACGCGCGCTGGTTTCTATGTTCACCGCGGAGGAACAGTCTCAGTTGGCGTCGATGTTGAGCCGGATGCTGGTGCTGAACAGCGCGGCGACCGCGGCTCTGCGGCCTCCGTCCGAGAGCCCTGGTCCCGAAGAACAAGACCTTCCACAGAAACTGTAACGATAGAGGGAGAGCACAATGAAGACTATGCACAGCCTCAAAGCTGCCCTGGCCGGGGCGGCCATCCTAGCGATAGCCGGCGCTGCCGCTTCGGCGCACGCAGAGGGCGAGCTCGTCATCTCGACCTTCGGTGGCTCCTTCGGGGACGACACCAAGACCTGCCATGTCGAGGCCTTCGAGAAGGCGACGGGAGCTGAAGCCATCGTGACCTTCGGAAGTTCGGTCGACAATGCCGCGAAGATCCGCGCGACCGCCGGCGATCCCGAGATCGATGTGGCCTATATGGACATCTCCATCGCCAAGCAGATGAAGAACGAAGGGCTGCTCGAGAGCGTCGACTTCAAGAGCCTCTCCAACTATCCTGACGTGGCCAAACAGGCCTTCGATGCCGACAGTCAGTTCGTCAACTTCATGACGGCGGCGACGGTGATTGCCTACAATCCCAACGAGGTCGATGCGCCGCCGACTTCATGGGGCGATCTCTTCGATCCCAAGTATGCGGAGAGGATTGCACTTGGCGACATCACCGGCACTTCGGGCATGCATTTTCTGATCGCTGTCAACAAGATGAAGGGCGGCGACTTCGACAGTCAGGACGCAGGCTTCGCGGCAGTCGAGGAGCTGATGCCGAACGTGGTGATGCTCTACACGCAGGCCGACCAGCTGGTACAGCTCTTCGAGCGTGGTGAGATCGTGATGGCGCCCTGGTATCCCGACCGCATCGGCTCGGCTGCCGATAAGGGCGTGCCTGTCGCTGTCGCCTATCCCAAGGAGGGGGCCGTCGGCATCCAGCCGACCGTGGTCGTGCCGAAGGGCGCGAAGAACCAAGAACTGGCGATGGCTTTCATCGACGTGCTGCTGTCGCCGGAAGGCCAGAAGTGCTTCGCCGAGAAGAAGTATGCTGGGCCGGTGAACACCAAGGTGGAGCTGAGCGATAAGGTCAAGGCGATCGTCCCCTTCGGCGAGAGCTACGACAATCTCTGGTATCCCGACACCGACGCGGTCGCCAAACTGCGCCCCGGCTGGACCGAGCGCTGGCAGAAGGAAGTGGCGCGCTAGCAGCCTGCTAGAGGGCATTGGTGCAGAGAGATGGCGGTGCCCGCACCGCCATCGCTGTTCAGGTGAGTACATGGCCACCTTAGAGATCAACAATCTGACCAAGCGTTTCGGCTCGGTCCTGGCGGTCGATGCCTTCGCGCTCGCGGTAGAGCAGGGGGCATTCGTCTCGCTCTTAGGACCCTCAGGCTGCGGCAAGAGCACGATCTTGCGCATGGTGGCCGGTCTCCTGGAACCCAATGCCGGCGTCATCCGCGTCGCCGGCAAGGAGGTCACCTGGCTGCCGCCGAACAAGCGCAACATAGGGTTGGTGTTTCAATCCTATGCGCTTTTCCCGCACATGAGCGTCTTCGAGAATGTCGCCTTCGGGCTGCGCCGCCGCCGGATCGAAGAGACGGAGATCAAGACCCGCGTCGGCGAGGCCCTGGACATGGTGCGCCTCAGCGGGCTCGATCGCCGTTTGCCGCGAGAGCTTTCCGGCGGGCAGCAGCAGCGCGTGGCGTTGGCGCGGGCAATTGCGCCGCAGCCTGCCCTACTGTTGCTGGATGAGCCGCTGAGCAATCTGGACGCCAAGCTGCGCGACGTCATGCGCTTCGAACTGCGCCGCCTGCAGCAAGAACTCTCGATCACCACGGTCTTCGTCACGCATGACCAGGAAGAAGCCCTGACGATGTCGGATCGCATTTGCGTCCTGTCGCAGGGTGTTCTGCAGCAATACGGCAGTCCGCGGGAGATTTACGACCATCCGGCCAACCCCTTCGTTGCCGAGTTCTTCGGCCGCTCGAACGGTTTCGAGGCCATCGTGGCGTCCACCGGCGAGCCTTCGGCCGTTGCGCTTAGCGATGCGGTGACGCTCAAGACGAGCCATCTGCCGCCCGACGCCAAGGCCGGCGATCCGATCCATGTCACCATCCGCCAAGAGAGCGTGAGGCTCTTGGATGCCGGTGCCGAGTCGGCTGAGGAGGGGGTGCTCGGCACCCTGGAACTGGTGTCCTTTGCCGGCTCCACCGCCCAGTTCGTCGTGCGGCTGCCCGGCGGCCTCGAACTCAATGCCGAGACCAGGGTCGGGCGCGGCGGCGCCTTGCCGAGGGCCGGCAGTCCGGTCAGGATCGATATCGAACCGGCAGATGTCATCGTGATGGCCAGGACATGAGAGCGCGATCATGAGGGTCGGTGCTACAGCTTGGCTCGATCGCTCCGGCTATGGACTGTTGTCGCCAGCGCTCTTGGTCCTGCTTGGCGTCTTCGTCGCACCGCTGTTGTTCTTGGTGCCGACCAGCCTGCACCCCTATGTCCCCGGCCAGGGAATCGGGGCCAGTTGGACTCTCGAGAACTACACCCACATCCTGGGCGATTCCTTCTATCTAGAGATCATCGGGCGGACCCTGGCGCTTGGCCTGATCGTGGTCGTGGTCACTTTGCTGGTGGGCTACCCGCTGGCTTACTTTCTGGCGCGCACGAACTCGCGGCTTCGGCCTTGGCTGATCATCCTCGTGGTCTTTCCGCTGTTGCTCAATCTGGTCGTTCGTTCCTTCGGGTGGATCGTACTGCTGACCAGGCGCGGACTGGTCAACGATTGGTTGATCGCCTTGGACCTGATCGAAAAGCCGATCCAACTGCTGTTCAACTTCACCGGCCTCTTGATCGGGCTCAGCCACATCTTCCTGCCCTTCATGGTGCTGGTGCTGATCGGCACCATTCAGAACATCCCGCGCGACCTGGAGGGAGCCGCCAAGACCCTGGGGGCGACCCGGCGCGAAGTCTTTACTAAGGTGACCCTGCCGCTCAGCCTCTCGGGCATACTCTCGGGCAGCATCCTGGTCTTCATGCTGACGATCAGCGCCCTGGTGACGCCGCGCTTGCTGGGCGGGCCGACCTATCAAGTCATGTCGACCCTGATCTTCGACGAGTTCTTGAAGAGCCTGAATTGGCCGCGCGGTGCGGCGATGGCCTTCATCCTGACTGCGATCGTTCTGATGCTGGTCTGGGTTTTCGGGCGGCTTGCCAACTACTTCTCGACGATCCGATGAGAGAAGGCCCTCCACTCAGCCATCGCATCGCGCGCACCCTGTCCGGGTCGGCGCTGCCGCTCTATTCGGCATTGGTTCTGCTGTTCCTGCAGATCCCAGTGATCGTCATCGTCTTGGCCTCGGTCACGACGACGTCCTATCTGACAGTGCCACCGGTCGGGCTTACCCTGGACTGGTATTGGGACGTACTGGGCGACGGCGCCTACATCGACGCCATTCTCTACAGCTTAGCGCTTGCTTGTGCCGCCACGCTGGTCTCATTGGTCCTTGGCACTGCCGCAGCCTATGCCCTGGTCCGCCGCAAGGTGCCGGGATCGGAAGCGATCTCAACGGCACTCATGGCACCTCTGGTCTTTCCGGCCGTCGTCGTCGCCGTGGCATTGTTGCAGTACTATACCTTGGTCGGCGTGCGTGGCAGCTTCGGCGCCCTTGCGGTTGCCCATGTCCTAATCACCTTGCCCTACGTGGTGCGCAGCGTGCTGGCCAGCGTTGCCGGTTCCGACCCCGCGCTGGAAGAGGCCGCACGGACACTTGGTGCGGATGCCTGGACTGCTTTTGCCAAGACCACTCTGCCGCTCATCAAGCCGGGTCTGGTGGCCGGCGGCATCTTCTCCTTTATTGTCTCCTTCGACAATGTGCCGGTGTCGATCTTCCTGGTGAGCGTGCGTCAGACGACTCTTCCGGTGAAGATCTTCTCGGCTGTCGAGCATGGCATAGACCCCGGCATTGCCGCCATCTCGACCATGCTGATCATGGCGACCGGCCTGGCGCTCGTCCTCGCCGAGCGTTGGGTCGGCTTTCACCGCTTTGCTTGATGTATTCGGGAGTTTCGAACCATGCCGCCTAACCGCCCTTCTGCTGCCCTGAGGCTGGAAGGACGACGCTTTCTGGTGTCCGGCGCGGCATCGGGCATCGGCCGTGCCACCGCTGCCCTGTTCCAGGCGGAGGGAGCCGGTGTTGCACTGCTGGACCGCGACGAGGCCTTGCTTGCCGAGACCGGGGAAGAGCTTGGGGCAGGTGAGGGTGGCCGCATCGTCACGCTGACTGCCGATCTGACGGAGCATAGTGAGGTTGCAGCAGCCGTCGAGGAAGCAAGCGATAGTCTCGGTGGACTGGATGGCTTGGTCGGTGCGGCTGGTATCGATCTGCTGAAGCCCTTCGAGGAGATGGGTATCGCAGAGTGGCGTCAAGTCCTCGACACCAATCTAACCGGCGCCTTCAGCCTCACCTCCGCTGCCGTACCGCACCTGCGCGCCGCCGGTGGTGGCACCATCGTCCAGGTCGCCTCCGGTGCTGCGCTGCGCCCGCTTGCGGCGCGGACTGCCTACTGCGCCGCGAAAGCCGGCCTGGTGATGTTTGCAAAGGCCTTGGCGATTGATCTCGCGCCCTTCGAAATCCGGGTCAATGCCCTCTGCCCGGGGATCATCGAGACGCCCTTGTTCCGCCAATCGCTGGAAGGTGCCGAAGACCGCGAGGCCGAGTTGGAACGAATCCTCGATCGCTACCTGATCCGCCGCATCGGCAAACCAGAGGACATTGCCAAAGCGGCTCTCTACCTAAGCTCAGCCGACTCTGCCATGGTCACCGGCACGGCCTTGGCGGTCGACGGCGGACGGAGCTTTCATTGACGGAGGTGAAGTCATGACAGCTTTCGCGGTCGGCGGGGTTGCGCTGGTAACCGGTGCTGCCAACGGCATCGGGCGCGCCAGTGCTCTGGCCTTGGCCGAGGCCGGCGCAGATCTCGCTCTATTGGACCTCGAAGCGGAGCCGTTGAGCAGCCTTGCTGACGCAGTCAGAAACCTTGGCCGACGTGCGGAAGCGATCGCACTCGATTGCACAGAAGCCGCGAAGGTCGAAGAGGCAATCGAACATATGGAAGCCGAACTCGGCCCGATCGATGTTCTCTTCAACAACCTTGGCCAGAGCGCTCGGGATCGGGCAGGTCCCTTCATCGAGTCCGATGAGGAAACCTGGCGTTTCGTCTTGGAAATCTCGCTTGTGACCGCCATGCGGACAAGTCGGCGCGTGGCGCCAGGCATGGTGGCGCGCAAGCAGGGGCGGATCATCAATATGTCGACGCACTCGGCTTTCTACGGCGACGTCGGCCTTGCCGACTATGCGGCCGCCAAGATGGGAGTCATTGGATTCACCCGTTCGCTGGCGCGCGAGTTGGCGCCGGCCGGCGTGGCGGTGAACGCGATCGCTCCCGGTGCCATTCGAACCCGCGCGCATGACCGCCTGCCGCCGGAGGTGATCGACAAGATCCGCCAGACCGTCCCACTGGGTTATGTCGCCGAGCCTGAGGACGTCGCCAACGTCGTGGTCTTCCTGGCGAGCCCTGCCAGCCGTTACATCACCGGTCAAACCCTGCTGATCGACGGCGGGCGTTGGATGATTTGAGGACAGGATGCAAGAAACCGACTATCTCGCCCTTTCAGCCACTGAGATCGCCCATCGGGTTAGGACGGGTGTCGTCTCGGCTCGCAGGGTGACCGATCTGGCCCTGCAGCGCATTGAGGCAAGCGAGCCTGACGCGAATGCCTTCGTTCACCTGGATCGTGAAGGTGCCCGCGCGGCGGCCGATGCGATCGACCGGCGTTTGGCTGCCGGTGAGCTCGTCGGTGACCTTGCCGGCGTTCCCGTTTCGGTGAAGGACTTGACCCATGTTGCCGGCATGCCGACCTCCTTCGGCTCCAGGGCCTATGCCGGAACGACAGCGCCGGGCGATGCCGTTCCGGTCGCCCGGTTGCGCGCCGCCGGTGCAGTGATCGTCGGCAAGACGACGACACCGGAGTTCGGCCACAAGGCGATCACCGAGAGCCCGCTGTTCGGCCAGACACTCAATCCCTTCAACCGCCGCTACACCAGCGGCGGGTCATCCGGTGGTGCCGCGGTCTCGGTGGCCGCGCGCCAGGTGCCGATCGCGCTTGGAACTGACGGCGGCGGATCGGTACGCATTCCTGCCAGTGTGTGCGGGCTCTATGGGCTTAAGGCGACACTCGGCCAAATTCCTCACACCCAGGCGCCAGACCTCTTCGCCAACAATTCCTACATCGGTCCGATGACGCGAAGTCTCGAGGATCTGCGCTTAATGTATGGGGTTCTGAAAGGAGAGGCGGCGGGCGACCCCTGGTCCAAGGCACTCACCCAAGCCAGCCGGCGCCAGAGCCTACGCATTGGCTTTGCACTCAAGGTCGGCAATCTGGCGATCGAGGCAGAGGTTGCCGCCGCGGTCGAATCTGCGGTGGCTGCGCTCGCCGAACTCGGCGCGGAGATCGAGCAGTTGGAGATCGACTTTGCCTGTTATGAGCCCGACTTGCGAACGATCCTGGAGTCGCTGCTGGCCGCCCGTACGGCCAAGCGCGTGCGAGAGCAGGCGGAGCTGTTCGATCCGAGCTTCGTCGAGACGGTGGAGTACGGTCTTGCACGCAACGGCGTCGAGGTTCAGGCGGCGACAGCCGCGCGCTCGGACCTCTATCGCTTGATCGAGTCTGTTTTCGATCGGCTCGACTACATCGTCACGCCGACCCTGGCTGCCGCCTCTGTCCCAGCCGATACCAACACTCACGACGATGTCGTCATCGCTGGCAAGAACTGCGGCCGTATCAGGGCTGGCTGGTATCCCTACACCTTTCCGATGAATCTGACCGGCCATCCCGCGCTGTCGCTCCCTTGCGGCTGGACCGGCGAAGGCTTGCCGATCGGCCTCCAGGTCGTTGGGCGTTGGTATGACGAGAGCGGTATTCTCGACCTGGCTCAGAAGCTTGTGCCAGTCCTCGGTTTCGCCTTGCCGCTACCCGCGTTCTGAGCCGCGCCCCAGCACTGCTTCCTTCGCTTGCGATCGACTGGAGGGAGTGAGTTAGCGTGAGGTTGCAGTCTTCGGAAGCGCGTTCTTAAGGCCCCATTCCCGCAAAGCCATCACGATTGGTCGCAAGCTCTCGCCTTTTTCCGTCAGGCTGTACTCGACCTTGGGCGGAACCACTGGATAGACTTCACGCCTGACCAGGCCATCGCTCTCCAACTCGCGGAGTTGCCTAGTCAGCATACGCTGCGTGACATCACCGACGTGGCGCTTCAGCTCGTTGAAGCGGACCGTACCGCCCATCAGGTGATAGAGGACGAGCCCCTTCCACTTGCCGCCGATCAGCTCAAGGGCGGCTTCGACTGGACAGCCTTGGCTACAGTCATAGCTGTCATAGCGCTGGCGGCGGTCAGAACCTTTTGCCGTTACAGTATCCATTGTGTGCCTACCTGTCGGTAATGGGAGGAACGCGCCAAACCTGAAAAGGTAGCGTCTCAATCGTATTATCGCAAGCAGATGACGGTATCCTTTTTGTGCCTATAGGCCAAAAAAGTGCGTACTTGTCCAAAATGTAGCTATGATCCATATGCCTGCTTTCGAATGTCACGCGAGCAAGGGACCGTCATGAAAGCAATCGGATATCTGGAGAGTTTGGAGATTTCCAACCCGCTGTCCTTACAGGAGTTTGATCTGCCCGAACCGAGCTTCGGGCCGCGAGATCTGCTGGTCGAGGTTAAGGCCATCTCGGTCAACCCGGTCGACGTGAAGGTTCGCATGCGCGCACAGCCTAATGACGGCCCCAAAGTGCTGGGCTACGATGCGTCGGGGGTCGTGCGCGCTGTGGGTGGTGAGGTCACTCTCTTCCAAGCTGGCGATGCGGTCTTCTACGCTGGCGCGATCGACCGTCCAGGCACCAACAGCAGTCTGCATGCCGTGGACGAGCGGATTGTCGGCCGCAAGCCGAAGACGCTATCGCATGCCGATGCCGCCGCCCTGCCGCTGACGGCGATAACCGCCTGGGAACTGCTGTTCGATCGCTTCTCAGTGGAAGAAGGAGGCGGCGAGGGCAAGACCTTGCTGGTGGTCGGCGGCGCCGGCGGCGTCGGCTCGATCCTGGTTCAGCTTGCCAGACAGCTGACGAAGCTGACGGTCGTGGCGACAGCCTCTCGTCCCGAGACGCGGACTTGGGTGGAGAAGATGGGTTCCCATCACATCGTCGATCATCGGGGCGATCTGGCGGCCCAGATGACAGCGCTTGGCAGCGCACCCCATTACATTGCCGGCCTGACGGGCAGCGAACAGCACTTCCCGAGCTATGCCCAGATGCTGGCGCCTCAGGGCAAGATCGGCTTGATCGACGATCCTGATCCCAAAGCGATCGACATCTCCTTGATCAAACCGAAGGCTGCGTCGCTGCACTGGGAGTTCATGTTCGCGCGCTCGCTCTTCCAGACCGACGACATGATCGAGCAACACCGCTTGCTTGACCGGGTAGCAGAGCTGGTCGAGAGGTCCGTGCTGCAGACGACGGCAAACCACGACGGCGGTGTGATCACGGCGGAGAGCCTCCGCAAGGCGCATGCTCTGCAGGAAAGCGGCGGCGCCATCGGCAAGACGACGCTGACCTGGTAGCGAGAGTGGGCTGCAAGGCCCACCCTCAAACGACGGTCCGAAGGCTTCTTTGCTGGCTACAATCAGACGAAGTCGCTTGCGGTCGGCCTGTCGCCGCCGCTGAAGCCATTGATGCGGACGGTGATGTCGGCGCTTGCGTCACCGTCCAACGAGAAGTTTCTGCAGTAACCGCCGAACATACTATCGACGTCGGCGCGGCCGACCAGCGTGTCGTCCCCGCCAAGCCCGTAGAGAAAGTCAGGATTGTCGGTTCCGGCGATCGGGTAGTTGTTTTCGTTTCCGGTCTCTCTCGCCATAGATCAGATACCTACCTTCTTCCAAATGTCTGGTATTGGTGCCAAAGGCCCTGCGCATTCTGATGTCGCTGCTCCCCGATACCCCTTAGAATGACATTATGAAACCTGATCAGAAGGTCAGATGAAATCATAGTGCATGCAAAGCTCTATTTTTGTTGAATGCAGATTCGATTTTGCTTTTGTCGCCCGAAAGATCATTTTATCTTCTGCGCGTAGGGGTTGGGCAGGGGTGACCAGAGACGTCATCCAAGTGGTGCGACGCTTAAGGCACATCCCTTGAATCCAAGGCCTATTGGCAGCAAGCCGTTCTGCCCACTAGCCTTGGTTGGTGCCAGACAGGGGATTTGAGCATGCGTTGCTTGTATGTCTGGCTTCTGCTGCTGCTCTTGTTACCGCTTGCGGCCGAAGCCCAGGTTGAAGTGCGGGTCGAGGCCCTGGTCTCGCCGGCACTGCTGCGACTGGACGATGGTCAGCTGGTCCGCCTTGCCGGGATTGAGGTGGCCTTGCCCGAGCACGCGGGTGCGCGGCGGGCTGCCGAGCGGGCGTTGGAGGGACTGCTGGATGGGCAGAGTCTGGTGCTGCATCCCGAAGAGCCGGGGAGTGATCGACTTGGCCGCGATCTGGTGCAAGCCTTTCGACGAGAGGACGGTTTGTGGCTGCAGGGACAGCTGCTGCGTTGGGGACATGCACGCGTCGACCCCTTCACGGCACCCTTCGACAAGCTGGCAGCACTCTATGCCCTCGAAGCCGAGGCGCGCGAGGAAGGGCTTGGCCTCTGGTCGCACCCGGCCTACCGGCTGCGCTCGATCCTATCGCAAGAGTTGCTGCCTTGGGAGGGAAGTCTGCAGGTGATCGAAGGCGAGGTCGCTGCGGTCGGCGAGGGCGGCGGTAACATCTATCTCAACTTCGGCGAAGACTGGAAGAGCGATACCACGGCTCGTGTTCTACGCCGAGATCGCCGTCGCTTCGAGAATGCCGGAATCGATCTTTCCGCTCTCACAGGACGTAATGTGCGCTTGCGCGGCCGCATACAGAGTTGGAACGGGCCCTTCCTTGAGCTGCACAACCCTGCCCAAATCGAAGTCCTGGAACATCTTCAGCCCGACGGTACAGAGGACTGAGGGCTTGTTTGAGAATGCACTGCACCGGCCACCACCCAAGCCTAAGAGCGTGGGCTTGTCAGCCCATTCTCAAAGGGACACTGAGGGCACTCCGGCAAACTGCCCGAGACTCTACTGGTCTTCTAGCAGCAAATCCCCGTGATCCTCGACGCGCTTGGAAAGCGCGACTTGAAGCTTTTTCAGCGCCCGGCTCTCGAGCTGCCGCACCCGTTCTTTGGAGACACCCAGTACCTTGCCGAGGTCTTCCAGAGTACGGCCGACTTCTTGCAGGCGACGCTGCTCGATGATCACGCGTTCGCGCGCGGTCAGTTCCTCCAAACACTCGGCCAGCCAGCGCGAGCGTGTCGCGCTATCGCGAATGCCGATGATCAGGTCTTCGGGTCCCGGACGCTCGTCGCTGACCAGGTCTTGGCGCTCCAGATCGGTGTCTTCGGCGACGGTTGCATTCAAGGATTGATCGGGGCCACCGATGCGCCCTTCCATCATCTCGACGTCGCGCCGGTCGACTTTCAAGGCCTGCGCAATGGTCTCCCGGCCTTCGCTGTCCAGGGAGCGTCCGGTACTGCGCTCGATCTGGGCACGCAGCCGGCGCAGATTGAAGAAGAGGCTTTTCTGCGTCGAGGTCGTGCCGGAGCGCACGATCGACCAGTTCCTGAGGATGTAGTCCTGGATGGCGGAACGGATCCACCAGGAAGCATAGGTGCTGAAACGCACGCCGCGCTCGGGATCGAAGCGGTTGGCGGCCTGCAGCAGACCGAGGCTACCTTCCTGCACCATGTCCGGCATCGAGAGGCCATAGGCCCGATAGCGCGAAGCGACGGCGGCGACCAGACGCATGTGGCTGTCGATCAGGCGATGGAGGGCCCATTCTTCGTTGTCGTCGCGCCAGGACTTGGCCAGTTCGATCTCTTCATCGCGGGCCAGCAGAGGGGCTGCCATGGCTTTGCGGATGAAGGCCGTATCGGCACTGCTCAAAGCGCTTTGGTTGCTCGCAACATGCATCTGGACTCTCCTGTCACAGGGCAGCAGCCTTACTGGCTGTCTCATGTAACAGTCTCTACGAGCCCGCACCCTTGGACGGATCACTTGGCATAAACAAATGATGACCGAGGCCTGCTCTAGATGGCTGCCGCCCGTGGCCTGGGGCGGGTATCCTGCTGTGAGGCTCCGGCCTCCAGCACCAAACCCTCCAGCCGAGCCAGAAAGGCCCGCCCTTCCTCCGTCAGGGACACGATCACGCTTCGACGGTCCATGGAATCGCGCTGGCGTTCCAGAAAGCCGGCAGCACCCAAGCGATCCAAGGCGCGGGTCACGGCCGGTTTGGAGACTTTCAGCGCTTCTGCCAGGCCGCGTACCGTGTGAGGTCCGGGCAACAGAGCCACATGCATGAGCAGCGCCAGCTGCCGCGTCGTGAGGTCCGGCAGCTCGCGAGTCAACGCCAGATGCAAGACCCTGTACCACCAGCCGAGAGCGTCGCTTTGCATGGCCACCAGCCTCAGGTTCCAAAGGGATGCAGACAGGACGCACTGTGGCGAGGCTATCGCCCCACCCAATGTGCCTGTCTGACCTGGGCCAAGGCTATGACCGCTCTAGCAGCAGTTTCATTGCGATATTGTAACGGTTATGTGACAGACGGATGGGTATCCGTACCAAGTGACACTTGCCGGGCTAGCTGTTGCCGTGCTCGTGGCACCACTCCTTAATCATGGCAAAGGCGGAGCGCAGACCCATGGCCTCGCCGCCGATCGGCCGGCCGGGACGGGCACGGTTGTTCCAAGCCATCAGATCCAGATGCGCCCAGGCTTGCCCTTCCGGCACGAAGTGCTGCAGGAAGAGAGCTGCCGTGATCGCCCCGCCGAAGCCGCCCTCGCCGGTGCTGTGGATGTCCGCCGTGCGCGAATCCAGCAGGCGGCGATAGGTGCCATGCAGCGGCATGCGCCAAACCGGGTCGTTGATCTTGAGGCCTGCTGCCATCCAAGCCTCGGCGATAGCATCGTCATTGCTGAAGAGGGCCGGCAGCTCGGTTCCCAAGGCCACGCGAGCGGCACCGGTAAGGGTGGCGAAGTCCAACAGCAGATCGGGCTTCTCTTCGGCGGCATAGGTCAGGGCGTCGGCCAGGATCAGCCGCCCTTCGGCGTCGGTGTTGCCGACCTCGACGCTGCTGCCGTCTCGCGCGCGCAGGATATCCAGCGGCCTGAAGGCATTGCCGGAGATCGCGTTCTCGACGATCGGCAGCACCAGGGTCAGGCGCAACGGCAAGCCGGCATCCATCACCAGCCCAGCCAAGGCCAGGGCATGCGCGGCACCGCCCATGTCCTTCTTCATCAGCTTCATGCCTTCCGCCGGCTTGATGTCCAGGCCGCCCGAATCGAAGCAGACACCCTTGCCGACTAGGGCGAGGTGGGGTCCAGACTGTGCCCCCTGCCATCTGAGCGCGACCAGCCTAGGTCCATCCGCTGCCGCTCGGCCGACCGTGTGTACCATCGGAAAGTTGTGCTCCAACAGCTCCTCGCCCGCCAGAGCCTCGATCTGGGCTCCATAGGCCTCACCGACCTCGACCGCGGCTGTGGCGAGAGCGGCCGGTCCCATGTCCTCGGCCGGGGTGTTGATTAGGTCGCGCACCCGGCACACGGCCTGGGCTTGGCGCAGCGCCTCGCCGCGGTCGATGCCTTGCGGCCAGACCAGCTTGCAGCCGCGTTCCTCCTGCGTCTTGTAGCGGTCGAAGCGATAGTGACCGAGGAGCCAGCCCAAGACCATCTGTCCAGAGGTCCAGGGATCGAGGCTGCCCTTCAGGCGATAGCTGCCGGCCGGTAGGTTCGCCACCAGCTCTGCCACACACCAGGGCAATTCGTCGGGATCATAGCCGAAGAGTACGCCTGCTAGGCCGCCGTCGGGATTTGGCAGCAGGCAGACCTGTCCGCTCTCTCCGGCAAAATCGTTGGCTTCGGCCCAGCGCCGCCACTGCGGCTCCGGCAGGTGGCCCAGGTCTACCGCACCGCTTCGCTGTGGCAGGATCGCAATCGCGCCCTCTGCTTCCTCAAGCAGGCTTTCCAACATTTCTTCGTCTCCCGATCTCATCCTACCTTCTCTAGACAAACGGCCGACCTTGCGGCAGGACAGCGCTGGCCGCCGGATTTCGGCGGCACTCTCGCAGAGGAGCGCGGCAATGGCCACTGTCCATCTCACCATCGGCAACAGGCGTTACTCCTCCTGGTCGCTTCGCGGTTGGCTGGCGGTACGCTTGGCGGGTTTCGAAGTGGAGACCCAGGTGATCTGGCTGGACGAGCCGGGCTACAAAGAGGCCCTGGCCGCGGCCAGTCCGGGTCGCACCGTACCCACTCTCAGGCATGGCGAGGTGGCGCTTTGGGACAGTCTGGCAATCGGGCTCTACCTGGCCGATCAAAAGCCCGAAGCAGGGCTCTGGCCGGCCGATCCGTTGCTGCGGGCCGAGGCCTATGCCGTGGTCGCTGAGATGCACTCCAGCTTTCCTGCGTTGCGCAAGGCTCTGCCGATGGATCTGGGTTGCCCGATAGAGGCGCGCGTGCTGGACCAGGCGGTGGCGGCGGAGGTTGCGCGTATTGCCCAAATCTGGTCGCGGCCGCCGGTCGAGGGGGGTGATTTCCTCTTCGGGGCGCCCTCGCTGGCCGATTGCTTTTATGCACCCGTGGCCACGCGCCTGCGTAGCTATGCTGTGCCTCTGCAAGGCCGTGCGGCGGCCTATGCGCGGACCCTGCTCTCTTGGCCGCTCTTCCTGGAGTGGGAGGCTGAGGCTGCCAAGGAAACGCACGTCATCTCCAACCCCTAAGAGCCCGGCCCGAGACTGCTTATGACCTGCACCGTCTTATCAAGGCCTTGGGCAAGGAGAGTGTCGCGCGGCGATGCCTTGCGCATCGTAAGCGGCGCAGGCCGCAGTCCCAAGGCCTTGATAAGACGGCCCTTCGGGTCGCTGCCGGAGCCACGCTTGCCGCGTCACGCCGGCTTGACGATGCGCAAGGCATCGCCGGCGCCACCCTTCCTAACACGCGTGGCTCCGGCAGCGATGCAGGACGCAAGCAGTTTCGGGCCGGACTCTAAGCCGTGCGGCGCAGGCGACCGGGCTCTGCGTGCCAAGGACTTTGGATGGAAGCCTTCGTTGTCGCGCGGCCGGGCCGGGGCTAGAGAGAAACCAAGTGGATCAGGAATAGGGAGACCCAGCTATGTCCAAAGTCGTCGACTACTATTTGACGCCGATATCCCCTTGGGCCTTTCTCGGCATCGGGCGATTTCGCGAGATCGTCGAACGCCATCGTGCTCAAGTGAACGTGAAGCCGGTGAACTTTGGCGCGGTCTTGGGGCAGACCGGGGGCTTGCCGCTTCCCAAGCGCTCGCCGCAACGTCAGGCCTATCGCCTGCAGGAGCTGCAGCGCTGGCGCCAGCGCCTCGACATTCCGATCAACCTGCGTCCGGCCTTCTCCTCGGCCCCCGACGGCTTGGCCTCACGCTTTCTGCTGGCCGCCGCCGATATCGGCGGCGATCCGCTGCGTCTGGCCGAGGCCATCGGTCGTGCGGTCTGGATCGAAGAGCGCAATGTCGCCGACACCGGCACCTTACAGGACATCGCCGAAGAGACCGGGCACCACCGTGTCACCATCCTGGCCAAGGCGATCGAGCCGACCATGGAAACCAGGCTGGCCGAACTGACCCAGGAGGCGGTCGAGCGCGGCGTCTTCGGGGCGCCCACCTATGCCGTCGGCGAGCAACTCTTCTGGGGTCAGGATCGCCTGAGCTTTCTCGAAGACCTCTTGAGCGCGCAGGACTGAGTTCCGATGGCGGAGCTGGTGAACCTGCGCCAACAGCGCAAAATGCGGGCCCGTGAGGAGAAAGCGCGACAAGCCGAGGCAAATCGGGCGCGCCACGGCCGGAGCAAGGCCGAGCGACGCGAGCGCGAGGCCATCGCGACGCTCGAGACGCAGCGCTTGGACGGTAAACGCCGCGTGCGAGACGATAGTTAGAGAGTGCCGCTAGACCGAGCACAGCTGCCTAAACGATCCTGCACACGCCGTTGCGCCTGGGGTCGCCCGCGCCCTCGACCCCCCGCTCGCCCAGGGCGGCCACATGGGTGCCGCCGAAATAGAGATTGAAGTCCGCCCAGCGGTTAAGGTTCGGATAGCGCGCGGCAAGCCTAATCATACCTGCGTCGAAGCCGGCTTCGAGCTGCAGCACGCCATCGCGGTCGAGGTGAATGCGCGGCTGCCGGACGGCCGTTTCCGCAGGCATCTCGAAATCGACCATGTTGACCAGCAACTGCAGCAGCGCGGTTCGGATGCGATTGGACCCGCCCGAACCCAAAGCTGCCAAACGCCCGTCCGGCCATTGCAGAGTGGTCGGCGTCATCATCGAGCTAAGCCGCGTGTCCGGTGTCCAGGCCATGAAGCCCTGAGGGTTCAGGTCCTCTTCTCCCAGCATGTTGTTCATGTGAATGCCGGTTCCCGGAATGACGAAGCCACAGCCTTCCCCGTTGGTGACGGTGAGCGCAGCCATGTTCCGGTCGCGATCGATGACGCTGATGTGCGTCGTGCCGCGATGCGCGCGCCTGTGCCCCCCAATGCCGCTGCGGTAGCGCTGCAAGAGGGCCTCATCAAGCGTCCCGGCCGCCCTGCCGGTTGCTTCGATTTCTGCGCGAGCCTCCGTGCTCTTCTGCAGCACATCCGCCAACAACAGCAGATGGTTTTCCGATCCGGGTGCTCTTGCTTGCAAATCCGCCTGCTCCAGCAGCTTCAGTCCGAAGGCAATCAACAGCCCTCCTGCGGCCGGCGGCGGATTCATGGCGATGCGGGCTCCGCGGTAATCGATCTCCAAGGGCTGACGGCGGATCACCTCATAGCGCGCCAAATCGGGCATGCTCGTCAGGCCGCCCTCCTGCATGGCCAGGTCGATCGCTTGTGCAATCTCACCGTGGTAGAAGAGGTCGGGCCCCTCTCTGGCAAGTGCCTCGAAGACATCTGCCAGCTCAGGATTTGCAATGCGCTCTCCTTCTAGGGCCAGCGCTCCGGGCTGCCGGTTGCTGCCGTAGATCGCCATGCAGGCCTCGCTGCCGGCGAAGATCGGTTGGACGACGCTGTTCAAGATGAAGGCTTGAAAGGCGCTTGTCACCACACCCTCGCGGGCGGCCTGAGCGGCCGGTGCCAGGATGTCCCGCATTGGCATCCTGCCAAGGTCCCGGTGGACCGCAAAGAGGCCTCGCACGAGCCCTGGCACGGCAGAGGAGGCCAGGCCAATATGAAACTCTTGGAAGACGCCGCCGAAATCGCCCTGAACAGGGTAGAAATCCAGCTCTTTCAGCGGCTTCTTCCGGCCGGGGGTTTGCACGAAGAAATCATAGACAAGCGGCGCTTTCCCCGCCTCAGCAGCCAGCAGAAAGCCGCCGCCGCCAAGCGAGGAGAGGGCGGGCTCAGCGATCGAGGCAGCCAGGACGGCACCCAGGGCCGCATCGAAGGCATTGCCGCCTGCCCTCAGGATCTCCTCTCCTGCATCGGCGGTGACCGCGTGCCCGGCGGCAATGACTCCGCGTTGGCTCTTCATGACGGCGCGCAGTGGGCCCTCTGGGTCGCGGCAGGTCAAGGCTTGTGGATACGAGAGCTTATCCACTCGACAGCCGCCGGGGGACTCCTATAACGGAAGCTATGTCCGACACTGCCGAGACCAAGCCGCCCTACCTCCAGGGCCTGAACGAGGCCCAAGCGCAAGCCGTCGAGGCGCTGGATGGTCCTTTGCTGGTGCTGGCCGGCGCCGGCACCGGCAAAACCCGCGTTTTGACCACGCGCTTGGCCCATATTCTGCTGACCGGTAGGGCGCGGCCTGGCGAGCTGCTGGCCGTCACCTTCACCAACAAGGCCGCAGCGGAGATGCGTGAGCGGATTGCCGGCATGCTGGGGCGCCCGGTCGAGGGCTGGTGGCTCGGCACCTTCCACGCGCTGGCCGCCCGCATGCTGCGCCGCCATGCCGAGAAGGTCGGCTTGAAACCCAGTTTCACCATCCTCGATACCGACGACCAGTTGCGCTTGCTGAAGCAGGTGATGGCGGCGGAAAGCGTCGACGACAAGGCCTGGCCGGCGCGCATTCTCTTGAACGCCATCCAGCGCTGGAAGGACCGTGGCCAGACGCCCGACAAGATCCCGCAGTCCGAACGCGGCGAGCTGGCGGCTGGGCGGATCACCGATCTCTATGCCGCCTATCAGCAGCGCCTTCTGGAGCTGAACGCCTGCGATTTCGGCGATCTGCTGCTGCACTGCTTGACCCTGTTTCAAACCGACGGGCAGGTGCTGCAAGAGTTCCAACAGCGCTTTCGCTATATCCTGGTCGACGAGTATCAGGACACCAACGTCTCGCAGTATCTCTGGCTCAGGCTCTTGGCGCAGGGTCACCGCAACCTCTGCTGCGTCGGCGACGACGATCAGGCGATCTATGCCTGGCGGGGCGCCGAGGTCGGCAACATCCTGCGCTTCGAGGAGGACTTTCCCGGCGCCCTGGTGGTGCGGCTAGAGCGCAACTACCGCTCCACCGCGCGCATCTTGCAGGCGGCCTCGCACCTCATCACCCACAACGAAGGCCGGCTGGGCAAGACGCTTTGGACCGAGGATGATCCCGGCGAGCTCTTGCGCGTGCGCGGCCTCTGGGACGGCGAGGCCGAAGCCCGTTTCGTCGGCGACGAGATCGAGGCGCTGCAGACCAAAGGCCATTCGCTCGACGCCATGGCGATCTTGACCCGCACCGGTGCCCAGACCCGGGAGTTTGAAGAGCGCTTCCTGACCCTGGGCTTGCCCTACCGGGTGGTCGGGGGCCTGCGCTTCTACGAGCGCCAGGAAATCCGCGATGCGATGGCTTATCTGCGCCTGATCCATGCGGAGAGCGACGATCTGGCCTTCGAGCGTATCGTGAACAAGCCCAAGCGCGGCTTGGGCACGGCCAGCCTGCAGATCGTGCACCAGGCCGCCCGTGCCCGCGGCACCTCGCTGGTCGTCGCCGCGGAGCTGCTGGTGACGACGGAGGAGCTGCGGCCGCAGGCCCGCAAGGCTCTGGCCGCCTTCCTGGCCGACGTCGCGCGCTGGCGCGATCTGCTCAAGGAGTTCAGCCACGTCGAGGTGGCACAGATCGCCTTGGACGAGAGCGGCTATACCGGCATGCTGCAGCAGGACAAGTCGGCCGAAGCGCCGGGGCGCTTGGAGAACCTCAAAGAGCTGATCGTCGCGTTGGCCGAGTTCGAGAACCTGGGCGGCTTCCTTGAACACGTCAGCCTGGTGATGGAGCGCAGCAGCACGGATGGCGAGGAACTGGTCACCCTCATGACCCTGCACGCCGCCAAGGGACTGGAATTCGAGACCGTTTTCCTGCCGGGCTGGGAGGATGGTCTCTTCCCCAACCAGCGCGCTATGGACGAACACGGCCTGAAAGGCCTGGAGGAGGAGCGTCGTCTGGCCTATGTCGGGCTCACCCGCGCACGCCAGCGCGCCATCCTCTCCTTCGCCGCCAACCGCCGCCTGCACGGCTCCTGGACCGCAACCTTGCCCTCGCGCTTCCTGGATGAGTTGCCCGAAGACTGCGTCGAGAGGGAGAGTGACCAGGGCCTCTACGGCAGCGCCGGCGACCATGCCTGGGTCGCTTCAGGCAGCCTCTCGCCCGACCTGCAGCGCTGGCACACCCGCCGCTTGAGCCCCGGCCTTGCCCGAGCCCAGGCCCGCGGCGAGGCCGCCCCCCTCTTGGAAATCACCCCGGTCCGTGTCGAGCCGATCGGCGGCCACACGCCCGGCGAGCGCGTCTTCCACCGCAAGTTCGGCTATGGCTCGGTCGAGACCGTCGAGGGCGACAGGCTGACCATCCTCTTCGACAAGGCAGGGCAAAAGCGCATCATCGCGGATTTTGTCGTACCGGCAGATCAGGCGGAGTGATTCCTGTTGAGTAATGCCAACCTCCGTCTCGCTCGCCTCGCCGTGCCGAAGATTGCACTTCCGGCGATAGACGAGCTTGCGACCTCGGCCGGAGCCGCACTTTGGGCCGACCTTGAGGGCGATCCCGATCCAGTGCCCTTGGAACTGACGTTGCCGCCGGAGGTGGATGCGGTTGCCCTCCAGGTTGGGGTCAATGCTGTCTTGGATGCTTTCGATCTGCCGGCCGTCGAGATGGCGATCGAAGCCCTGCCCGAAAAGGACTGGTTGGAGGAGGTGCACAAGAGCCTGCCAGCGCTCTCGGCCGGGCGCTTCTATGTCTATGGCCAGCATGTCCGCGACACCCCGCCGGAGGGGCTGATTGCACTCCAGGTGGAGGCGGCGCTGGCCTTTGGCAGCGGGCATCACGAGTCGACGCAAGGCTGTCTGGAAGCGCTCTCGGAGATTGCGGAGCGCCAAGGTGTTGCCAAGGTGCTGGATATGGGCTGCGGCTCCGGAATTCTGGCGATGGCAGCAGCGAAGCTCTGGCCCTGCCGGGTGTTGGCGAGCGACATTCATGGCGAATCCGTGCGGGTGGCGGCGGAGAATGCGGCGCTGAACGGGGTGGCAGACCAGGTGACGGCGCTCGCAGGCGATGGCTATGGCGATCCGGCGATCGGGGCGGCGGCACCCTACGACCTGATCTTCTCTAACATCCTGGCCAAGCCTTTGATCGCTTTCGCGCCGGCCCTGGCCGCGCATCTGGCGCCGGGCGGCCTAGCGATACTGGCCGGCCTGCTAACGCGTGAGGGCGAGGCGGTCTTGAAGGCGCACGAAGCGGCTGGACTCAGGCTGGTGAGCGCGCGCGATCTGGGGCAGTGGCGCTGTCTGGTACTGGAAAAGATTGGCTAGAGTCGGACGCGACTTTGTCATGCCGGCCACCGGCTGGCCGGAGATCTCGCGGACCAGTTTCAGCTTGATGGCTTCGGCGAAGTCGTCATAGCCCTCCACCGCGATCACGAAGGCATCCGGGCCGCCGATCACATAGTTGCGGAAGTAGCCTAGCATGTCGAAGTGGTCGTCCAGGATCGCCAGGCTGTTGATGGTGATCCCCTGCGCCAACAGCTTGCGCCGGATGTTCATTGGATGCGGCCCCTGGTTGGAGCGCTCGTCGGAGCTGATGTCGAGGATCTGGCGAGCGCTGTCGAAGCTGTTCTTCTGCAGGATCTCGCCGCCGTACTCCATGGCGTTGCCGGTCGCCGTGCCGAAGCCCTGAAAGCGTCGGGCTTGGCTGTGAATGGCATCGGCGAAGGCTCTGGAATCGGCGGCCGTGCGCAGATGGGTCCAACCAACGCTGTCCAGCTGTTGAAAATGCGCGCTCCACTGCACGAAGGTGACTGCGATGCCGTTGCCGCCCAGATTCAGGATGGCCTCTATGACCTCGGGATCGCGAAAGGCCCCAGCATAGCCTTGGACCTGCAGATCGAACTCGGTCCCTCGAATGGAGGAGGAGGTATCGGCCAGCAGGACCAATTCCAGCTCGACTTCGGCCGCACGCAAATGCTGTGCGCCGGCACAGAGTCCAAGAATCAAGAGTAAGGCTGAGACGAGACCGCTTAGTCTGCGGTCCTGGTCGATCCTAGCGGATGGCGCCTTATTCGTCGGTTTGCCTTACGACCCGGCCGCGCGCGGATAGACGAAGCCGTAGACCGGATAGGTCGTGGTGCCGAAGTCGTCGGTCGGCGGGTACCAGACGCGCACGCGTGACCAGTCGCCACCGGCGGAAACGTCTTTGATCAAAGAGCCGCGATGGATCTCGCCGCGCACCCAGTTGGCATGGTCGACGCGGACCATTCGGTCGTTGATGATCTCCGATACGGTGGCGATGTGGCCCAAGCGCATGGAGCGGATCTTCTTCAGGACGATCACCGATCCAATCTCGGGCTGAGAACCGCGCGCGTAGCGACCTTCTGCGCCGCGCCACCAGGTCCAGGCGTTGCCGCGAATCGAGATGCCGGAGACCGCGCGGGCGTAGGGCACGCACCAATAGTTCTGGTTGCGGATTACCGTCGGCTTCAGATAGCGCACCGCAAGTTCGGCATCCTTGGGAAGCGCAAGCGTGCGTTTGACCGCGACGGTTTGAGGACTGCTGCTCAGATTCATACCCCAGGGACCGCTAACCCCCTCTGCTTGTGCGGAACCGATCCAAACCAGAGAGAGAAGCACGACGCTGAGCAGAATCCGCATTGGGAGGGCACCTCGTTCGACCGACACAATTTCGCTAGACTTTGGCCGATTGGCCACAGGTTCGTCGCATGTACGAAATGATCGTGGCAGCTGGCAAGCGAATTTTGGGCTTGCATTTTTGATGCTTGCTGATCTCGTTGGAACCCTTCCAAGTTGCGTCGGCCGCAAAGGCTTGAAAGATCAGGAATTCGCCCAGGGGTTAGCCTTGATCGGTGACGCTTGGCCTGCGGCGTCCTGCAGCGTTTTGCCGGACTGGCCTACCTCGAAGTTTGACGACATGCTGCGGCGACAGCCTGTAGCGGAGGATGCACCATGGCGGAAGAGATCAGGATCGGGGTTGCCGGCGCCGGCGGACGGATGGGGCGGATGCTGATCAAAGCGGCCGGAGAGACGTCGGGCTGTCGTGTCACTGCTGGATCATGTCAGCCGAGCGATGCCGTTGCCGGTCAGGATCTCGGGATCTTCGCAGGTCTGCCGGCACTGGGCTTGCTGCCGAGTGAGGATCCCGAAGCGCTTTTTTCCGCCAGCGACGTCGTTTTGGACTTCACCGTACCGGCCGCGACCCTGGCGCATGCCAAGATCGCGGCGGCGCGGAAGACGGCGCTGATGATCGGCACCACCGGGCTCTCGGCGGCCGAGCGTGCAGAGGTTGCCGCATCGGCCAGCCAGGCACCGATCTTGATCGCCAGCAACACGAGCCAAGGTGTGACCTTGCTGCTCTCTCTGGTCGAACGGGTGGCTGCCGCCTTGGACGAGAACTATGACATCGAGGTTCTGGAGATGCATCACCGCATGAAGGTCGATGCACCCAGCGGCACAGCCTTGAGCCTGGGTCAGGCCGCCGCCGCCGGCCGCGGCAAGCCGCTGGAGGAGATCTGGGTGAAGAGCCGCGACGGGCACACCGGCGCGCGAGAGCCCGGCAGCATCGGCTTTGCCACCCTACGCGGCGGCGACGTGGTGGGTGAGCACAGCGTGATCTTCGCCGGCCCCGGCGAGCGCGTCGAGATCACCCATAAGGCGCACAGTCGCGAAGTTTTCGCGCACGGCGCAATCCGTGCGGCACTCTGGTTGGCTGGGCGAGAGCCGGGGCTCTACGACATGACCGACGTACTGGGACTTAAATCGGTTTAGCGCTGCGGGCCTGGATCAGAGCATTCCGTAGCGCTGCGGCAAACTCCAGGCGCTCTTCGGCAGAGAGGAAGGAGCCGATGCGCAGGCGGCGGCCGTGGGAAGCGATGTGCAGCGGCGTGTCGGGCTCGGCCGGCTGCTTGATCTCAACCGCCGCCCAGAAGGGCTGGAAGATATAGGCGCGCTTGCGGCCGTGGTGCGTGACCTTGTCGACGCGCAGCTGCTGGGTGGAGAGGCGTACGCGCTCGTACTGCCGGGCGCGGCGATAGTTGACGCGGAAGGCCAGATAGATCACCACCACATCGACGCCGAAGAAGCCGATGACCGGCCAGGCGCCGGAAAGGAAAAAGGCGAGCCCGGCCCCGAAGGACACCACGCAGACGCTGATCATCAGCACCAGGAATCCACGCGGTCCCAGACTGCGGTGCGGGGTCAGGACCGCGTCGAAGTCGGGCTTACCCGGGAAGGGAGCCTCGGGCGGAGCCGTAGCGGGTCTGAGGTCGGGCGCCATGACCCTCATGATAGAAAGATCGCCGGAAGCGGTCCAGTTTGCCGCGGCGTCTGACCGCAGGCAGAGGGGACGGCAGACGGTCTGCCAGGCGATAGACTGTCGCCCCATGCGCAAAGCCGACATCGCCACTTTCTTCGACCGCCTGGCCGCCGAGATTCCCGAGCCCGACAGCGAACTCTCCTATCACAGCGCCTTTACTCTGCTGGTGGCCGTGGTGCTCTCGGCACAGGCGACCGACGTCGGGGTCAATAAGGCGACCGCCAAGCTCTTTCCCCTGGCCGATACGCCCGACGCTATTCTGGCCTTGGGCGAAGAGGGCCTAAAGCAGCACATCAAGACCATCGGCCTCTTCAACTCCAAGGCCAAGAACGTGATCCAACTGTGCCGCATCCTGCTGGAGCAGCACGGCGGTGAGGTGCCCAACGATCGCGCCGCCCTGGAAGCACTGCCGGGGGTAGGACGCAAGACCGCGAATGTGGTGTTGAACGTCTGGTTCGGTGAGCCGACCATCGCCGTCGACACCCACATCTTCCGCGTTTCCAATCGTACTGGTCTGGCCCCAGGTAAGACGCCCTTGGCGGTGGAACTGAAGCTGGAGAAGGTGGTGCCGAAGGCGCGTAAGCTGCACGCCCATCACTGGCTGATCCTGCACGGGCGCTACACCTGCAAGGCCCAACGCCCGCTCTGCCCCAGCTGCCGCGTGGCGGAGCTCTGTGCCTACAAGGACAAGACGCCGGAGGTCGCCGAGACAAAGCCCCGAGCGAAGGCCAAAGCCCGCAAGTCGGCGAAGTCGTAAGCCAGCGAAGGAGGGATCTTGCCGATGCCGGTCACCCTCGACAGCCTTGCCGACTTCACCCTTGCCAACCTCAAGCGCGTCGCCTGGGAGTGCCAGGCTGTGCGTCTCGGCCCGCAGGCACGCGCGCTGATCAAAGAGCGGCGGGCCGCCTTTCTGGCCTTTATCGAAGCGGCACCGGACCAGCCGGTCTATGGCGTCACCAGTGGCTTCGGCGATCGAGCCTCGGTGATGCTGACGCCGGAGGAACGCGAGCGCCAGGCGACCATGCGGCCGCTTCTGACCGCCGCCGGCGTCGGGCCCGAACTGCCGGAGCGCGTGGTGCGCGCTATGATCCTGGGGCGGCTGATCAACTTCGTTTCCGGTTATGCCGCGGTTAGTCTGGAAACCGCCGAAGGCGTGGCTGCGATGCTGGAGGGCGGGCCGCTGCCGAAGGTGCGGGTCGCCGGGCAGGATTCGCCGGGCGAGCTGCTGCAACTCTTCAACCTCTTCCATGCCTTCATGGGTCCGATGAGCCAAGTGCGCGATCAGAACGCGCTCCGCAACGGCGCGGCTTGTGCGCCCGGATTGCTGGGCGACATGGCGCTCAGATCCGACCGACGCGCGCAGCTTGCGACCCGGGTTTTCGCGCTTTCCATCGACGCCGCCAACATGGGTCTGGACCCCTACGACCCGGCACTGAAGCCGCTTCTGGGCGATCCTCACGAGAGCGATGCCATCGACCGCCTGCAGGCTTTGTTGGCTGGGGTCGGCACGGAAGGACGACGCGACTACCAGGCGCCGATCTCCTGGCGCATTCTGACCCGCATGCTGGGCCAGATGCTGCGCGTCGTGGGCGAGGTGGAGACGGCAGCGGCCGAACTGCTGGTCACCGTCAACGACAACCCGGTCTTCCTGGGGCCGGAGGAGGCGCCGCCGATCGGGCGCTGCATCACCACCGGCGGTTTCCACGTGCCACGGGCCTATCATGCGATGAACTGGATGACGCAGGTTTGGGCCGATCTGGCGCCGGTCGCGGCGCGCCAGGTCGACCAACTGCATCGCCACAGCGTCACCGGATTGCCGCATCGCCTCTGGATCGGCGAAAAGCGCTACTCGACCGCCTTCCTGGGCATGACCGCGAACGATCTGGCCGCGCGGGCGCAGGCGGCGGCCCAGCCGGCCCTGATCCCGCTCTACGGCGGCAACGACGGGCAGACCGACACCGCCATGCCTCTGTTCCGCGCCTATGAGCGCGAAGGCGAGGCGGCGCACTGGCTGGATCTCATTCTGGCCGTTCTTGCGGCCTCGGCCAGCCAAGCCCTGGCAGTGGCCGGACGGGACGCCGCACCCCCGCTTAGGGCCTTTCTCGCAGACCTGCGCACGCGCTTTCCAGTGGTGGAGGGCGCGCGCGATCTGGGTGCCGACGTCGAAGGTCTGGCGGCCGCCTTTTCGGCCGCAGTCACCGAGCAGCCGGATGTTGTCCCGCTGGACTAGCAGACCTTCCCGGTGGGCCAATTGGCCTAAGAGCCCGGCCCGAAACTGCTTATGCCCTGCACCGTCTTATCAAGGCCTTGGGCAAGGAGAGTGTCGCGCGGCGATGCCTTGCGCATCGTAAGCGGCGCACGACGCAGTCCCAAGGCCTTGATAAGACGGCCCTTCGGGTCGCTGCCGGAGCCACGCTTGCCGCGTCACGCCGGCTTGACGATGCGCAAGGCATCGTCGGCGCCACCCTTCCTAACACGCGTGGCTCCGGCAGCGATGCAGGACACAAGCAGTTTCGGGCCGGACTCTTAGTACCTCGGCGTGTTAGATACGGCGGCCCTCGCGGCACGCTCAGCAATCGGTGAAAGAGGAAGCAGCAGATGCGTTTGCAGAACAAGGTGGCCCTGGTGACTGGTGGTGGATCGGGGTTTGGAGAGGGAATTGCTAAGCGCTTTGCCGCAGAAGGCGCCAAGGTTGCAGTCGTCGATCTGAACGCAGAGGCTGCCGAACGTGTGGCCAGCGAGATCTTGTCAAAGGGTGGCACGGCGATCGGGCTTGCCGCGGACGTGGCCAATCGCGGCCAGAGCCAGGCCATGATCGACGACACGGTAAAGGCCTTCGGGCGGTTCGACGTACTGGTCAACAACGCTGGCATCTCGCACAAGAATCAGCCGATGCTGGAGGTCTCGGAGGAGGAGTTGGATCGCGTTTACGCGGTCAACGTGAAGGCGATCTACCTGGCCGCCTATGCCGCCGTGCCCCTGTTTCGTGCGCAGGGCGGCGGGGTCATCATCAACACCTCCTCGACCGCAGGTCTTCGGCCTCGGCCGGGACTCTCCTGGTACAATGCCTCCAAGGGTGCCGTGAACATCCTGACCAAGTCGATGGCTGTCGAGCTGGCGCCCGACCAGATCCGCGTGAACGCACTGTGCCCGGTGGCCGGCGAGACCCCGCTGCTCTCAACCTTCATGGGTAAGGAAGACAGCGAAGAGGCGCGTGCGCCCTTCATCGCCTCGATTCCGCTGGGTCGTCTTTCGACACCGGATGACTTGGCCAACGCGGCGCTCTACCTGGCCTCCGACGAGGCCACAATGATCACCGGCGTGCTGTTGGAAATCGACGGCGGGCGCTGCATCTAGCTGGCAGCTTTCCAGACCATCTTGGTCGAACGGCGGAAGCCGAAGAGATGGCGAAGGGGGCCGAGTTCCTCTTCGCCGTCGGCTACGAAGCCCTGCCGTTCATAGAGTGCCCGCGCCCGCGGGTTGCTGTCGATGACGTCGAGGCGGACTTTGGCAAGCCCGCGTGCCTCCGCCTCTGCCTTGATCGCGTCCAGAAGCCTCGCACCAATTCCGCCGCCGCGGGCTGCCTCAGCGACGAAGATGCCATCCATCAGCAGTGTGTCCGCGCTCACCTTTCGCTCCAGGAGCGACAGCAGCGGCGCGCGCCAGAGCGCACTGAAGTATCCATAGGATTGGGCGAGGTCGCGCAGGCTGCCACCGACCAGGCTGCCATCTGCCGTCTTGAAGCCGGCCAGACCCAGAAGCTGTCCCTCGGCCGACACGGCGGCGATGGCGTAATCCGGGTCGATCACACTCCGCAGGAACTGCAGCGCCTTGGCCTCGGGTCCCATGACGTGATTGAGCTTGCGCTGGAACGCCTGCCAGAAGAGGGCCGCGGCTACGGCTCTATGCGCTTCCTCAAAGCCCTTGCGGACGAGAAAGGTGGGGTTCCGCTCCATAGCCGCCATGTGGCTCCAGAGCGTGAGCGTTGCAACGCTCCGCCGCTAAACCGCAACGGAATGGCGGGCGGTCGTGCCGACGCGATAGCTGTCGAAAGCTGCGGCGGCGACGCGAACCAAGGGCTTGCCGGTCTCGGAAACGGTGATGCGGTCTTGCTCGATGGTGAGCAAGCCGTCGGCTTCCATCTCTTGCAACAACGGCATGGCATCGGCGCACCAGTCTTCCCGAACGCCGTGCTGTTGACCCAAGCGCTTGAGGTCGACAGCGCCGAAGCACATCAGGGCTTCAATGGCGGCGGCCCGCAGGCGGTCGTCGGGCGAGAGCGCTATGCCCTTGGCGATCGGCAAGCTGCCGCCAGTCACTGCGCGCGCCCAAGCGCCGGTTTCGGCGATGTTCTGGACGAAACCGCCGGGCGTGCGGCCGATGGACGTGGAGCCCAGGCCAAGCAGGGTCTCGGCGCCGTCTGTGGTGTAGCCCTGGAAGTTGCGCCGCAAGCTGCCTGCAGCGGCTGCCAGCGCCAAGTCGTCCTCCGGTTTGGCGAAGTGGTCGAGGCCGACTGCGCGGTAGCCGGATGCCAGTAAGGCGGCGGCAGCAGCCTTGGCTTGGGCCAGACGCTCGTCTGCACCCGGCAGCGCCTCGGCATCGATCAGGCGCTGCTTTTTCGCCATCCAGGGCACATGGGCATAGCCGAAAAGGGCGATACGCTCGGGTGCGATCTCCGCCGTCTTGGCGATGGTGTCTTGCAGGCGTGCCACTGTCTGGTGCGGCAGGCCATAGATCAGGTCGAAGTTGATTCCGGCAACGCCCGCTTGACGCAGGGCGGCGACACAGTCCGCCACCATCTCCGGCGGTTGGATACGGTTGATGGCGCGCTGCACCTCCGGATCGAACTCCTGCACGCCGAAAGAGGCGCGGGTAAACCCCAGTGCGCCGATGCGTTGCGCCATCGCCGGTGTCAGGCTGCGCGGATCGCTCTCGATCGCCAGCTCCGCATCGGGCAGAACGTCGAAGCGCTCGCGAAGCTGCGTCATCGCGCGTTCCAGATCGTCGGGGCTGAGCGCGGTCGGGGTGCCGCCGCCCCAATGCAGGTGCGAGACCGCCATGCGTGCCGGCAGGGCCTCTGCCAGCAGCGCGATCTCCTCGAAGAGCGTCTCCAGGTAGGCCGCGACCGGCTCATAGCGCGAGGCCAGCTTCATGTTGCAGCCGCAGTACCAGCAGAGCTGGCTGCAGAAAGGCAGGTGCAGGTAGAGCGAGAGCGGCTGTTGCGGGTCCAAGTGTTCGAGCCAGTCACGGTAGTCGCGCTCACCGATATCGGCTCTAAAGTGCGGGACGGTGGGATAGCTGGTGTAGCGCGGCACCGTCATACGGGCATAGCGGCTGGGCAGGCAGGTCACGGGCAGAGGCTCTTTCACAAGGTCTTCGAAACGGAACCTGTCAGAAGCCTGCCACTTGCGACATGACCTAGGTCAAGATGCCCGCAGTCTAGGCATCGAACGGTAGCGCGGCCGCCCAGTGTTCGGCGAGGCTTGCGGCTCTCTCGACGTCCTCTTCCAGCAGCAGGCCGTCCGCCACCAGCTGTTCCGCCTGGGTGCGAATGGCGGACAGATAGGCCGCCGCCGTAGCATAGCGGGTCAGGACGCTGCGCCGCGGATCGCCGCTTTGTGCGGCTTCCTCGTCCGAGAAGGGGAAGGGAAGGTAGGCGCCGGTGATGCCGAGCAACGCGCCCGAGCCGTTCGCAGGCTGCCGCAGGTTCCAACCAAGAGCCGTTCCCAGCGGTGCCCGAACCATGGGCGCATGCAGGCCGGCCAAGTCCTGACCGTCAGCGTCGACCTGCGGCACCAGGATTGGATAGTGCTGGCCGCTGCGTTTCGGCGGATTGGCTGTGATGGCGCCCTCTCCGTCGAATGCGGGACCGTAATCCAGCAGCTCCAGTTCGCTGGGACCACGAGGTACCTGGGTGCCAGGAATTTTTGGAAACTGGGCGCGCCATTGCTGCATTGGTACCAGGCTGCCCTCGGCGACCATGGGCACGCGGCTTGGTGGCGGCGCGTCTCCGCCGCTGGCCCAGCGGTCCAGATTGTCCAGATTGGCGCGGAAGAAGGCGGAGGTTGCGACCGGGTTCTGCAAGTGCAGTGCCTTGCCGCGGCTTGGCTGGGTAATGCCGGCGGCGGCGTAGTGCTGCGAGCTGGCCCAGTGGTAGAGGCGAACGCCTTCCGGCTGGGGCAGGTCACGACCATGGCTGTCGGTGTGCACCAGAGAGGCGCGACGTTGCCAGTATTCGGTCGCGCTGTCGGTGTGGATGACCAGGGGGTCGCTCTCCGGCCGTTTCAGAATTGCGTCCTCCCGGCCGGTCAAGTGGTCCTTGGAGGTCGCGTAGGAAAAGGGGAAGCGATCGACCGGTGCCTCGTGGTTCTCATACTCCTGGCCGGGCAGTATTGTGGGCAGTGCGAAGCGGTGGTTCAGCCACATCTTGCCGCCGCCGGCGACATGCGGCAGCACGCCGTCGAAGACCCGCCGGTCTGCAGCATCGGCATTGAAACCCAGATAGACGAAGTCGCGGATGGCACGCCCGGTCTGCGAGCGGCCCCAGGCATAGGCCTTCTCGATCCGTCCAAGCGGATTGTCCGCGCCCTCTTGCTTGAGAAAGGAGACGAGGTTGCGCACGGCCAGGTGGCCGAGGCCCAATACCAGAGGATCCTTGGCCTCATAGATCAGCTCATAGATCCAGCCTTGGCGAAAGCCCTCGGGCAGAAAAATGTGTCGGTCGGAAGGCACGATTGCCTCGTCGAGGCCGACGCCGTCTATAGCACGGCTTTGCTCAAGGCGGGCGAACTGCCAGGCGCTAGAAGGAACCTCTTGACGCTCGCTGTCGGTGTAGCGCCGACGGGTCAACCGCGCTTTGCTGTTGTCCAGCGAGGTCGCCGGATAACTCTTCGCCACCGCGAGACCGCTCAAGGGAAAGACGCGCACTCCGGGTTCGCTCGACGCGTACTCCACGCGCAGCTCGCCAGTGATCGCCGTATCACCCTGACGGGCCAGCGGAGCATCCAGCAGCATGCGACCGTCGCCGGGGTAGAGGTCGCCCTGCCATCCCATCCATACGATCGTGTAGCCGCGACGCATCAGAAAGCCGTTGCCGGCATCGGTGTACGACAGCGGAGCGTTGTTGACCGGGGCATCGTTGAAGAACTGCAGGCAGCGCTTGTTGCCGCGATTGCCGTAGTCGAAGAAGAGCCGGCAATTTCCCTTGTCGGGATCGAGCGGCTTCAGAATGCAGAGGTCTGCTGCGAAGCCGACCAGGCCTTCACTGTCGCGCGGCGCCAGTTCCAGATCGACGACCGAAGATGCCTGTGGTGCGGCAGGATCTACCCGAAAGGAGACCCTGCCCGTCAGGCGCTCATAGGCGCCTGTCGCACCGAATGACGCACCCTCGGCGAAGCTGCACCTTTCGGTGATTTCGAGTGTGAGCTCTTCCGGCATTTCTCGTGAATGCCTATCAAAGAGGTGATCGTGGTGCAGAGTACCTGCGATCCCTCGGCATGGTTGGCCTACTCCAAGACCTCGATGTTCCGGGCGCGAAGTGCCTTGCGTCCTGCAGTGCAGGCGAAGACCTCTGCCTTGATGTTGTGCCCGGTCAGAAAGGCATTGAGCGCTGCCTGGAACATGAGATCATAGTTCGGCCCGCCTTGTTTGCGTTCGATCCGGATCACGTCGACATGACCCGCACAAGGCAGCGCGTCTCCCGCCGTGGAAACCTCCCAGTTGCCCTCGCTCTTCTGTAGTTCGAAGTGTCCCTGCTTCACGGTGATGCTCTTGATCGGCGAGGCATCCGTGGGCCACTCGGCCGCCTGAGCCGATCCCAGTGTCATGCAGACTAGAACTCCCGACAATGCAGCCAACTTCAACATAGCGCCCTCCTCGATCCCCGTTGTTCTCGGACCCCGGCAGGATCCTCTTCGATGATCAGATGGTACAGTCGCGATCTGCCGATCACAACCAGTGCAAAGGTCGAAACTTGTCAGACGGCTAAGCTTTCACCCGAAGCGCATCGGGGTCGTAAAGCGGCCCAAGGTGAATCTCCGCCGGGACCTTCTGCGTGGCGACCACCAGCTCGTAGCGTCCGGCCATTGCGTAGTCCGGCGTCACCCCGGCCTGGTTGCGCAGATAGCCGTAGCCGATCCCCTTGCCCAAGCTGTAGCCATAGCCGCCGCTGGTCAGATAGCCGGCGAAAGCGCCATCGCGCAGAATGGTCTCGCGCCCCAGCAGCACGACATCGGGATCCGCGACCGTGAAGCCGACAAGCAGTTTGCGCAGCGGCGCCTTGGCTGCCGCTTCGGCCGCCGCACGACCCATGAAGTCCAGATTGCTGGAGAGCTTGACCGCCCAGCCGAGACCAGCCTCGAAGGGCGAGTCATTGGGTGTGATGTCACTGCCCCAGGCGCGATAGCCTTTCTCCAGGCGGAGCGTTTCCAGGCAGCGATAGCCGACTGGGCGGATGCCATGGTCGGCTCCGGCCCGCATCAGGCAGTCGAAGACCTCGCCGGTCGCTGGCAGAGGGACGTGCAGCTCCCATCCCAATTCGCCGCAATAGGTGACCCGCAGTGCGCGGACCTCTGTTCGGGCGATGGTGAGGATGCGCACCTGCCCGAAGCGGAAGGCGGCGTTGGATACGTCGGTCTCGGTCACCGCCGCCAGGACGTCGCGTGCCTTCGGCCCCATCAGCGAGAGTGTGCCGAAATCCTCGGTCACATCCTCTAGGGCCACATCGAGGTCGGCGGGGATGTGGTCGCGGATCCAGCCGGCGTCATGCGTGCGAAAGCCGGTTCCGGTCACGATGTAGAAGCGCTCCTCCTCCAGGCGGGCGACGGTCAGATCGCACTCGATCCCGCCGCGGCCGTTCAACAGCTGGGTGTAGGTCAGGCGGCCCGGCGGCTTGCCGATGCGATTGGCTGAGACATACTCCAGTGCGGCCAGACTGTCCTTGCCGGTGACCTCGTACTTGGCGAAGGAGGACTGGTCGAAGATGCCGACCGCCTCACGCACCAAGGCATGCTCTCGACCGACCGCCTCGAACCAATTCTGTCGGCCCATGGAATAGCGGTCGCACGGCTCCACGCCCTCAGGCGCGAACCAGTTGGGCCGCTCCCAGCCCAGCTTGGAGCCGAAGACGGCGCGCTCGGCCTTCAGGCGCTCGTAGAGCGGCGAGACGATGCGCGGGCGCCCGCTCTCGTATTCCTCGTGTGGGAAGCCGATGGTGTAGTGCTTGCCGTAAGCCTCCAAGGTCCGGGCTGTGACCCATGCGCGGTCTCTGTGCAGCTCGGAAAAGCGGCGGATGTCGACGGTCCAGAGGTCCAACGGCGCTTCGCCGTCCACCACCCACTTGGCCAAAACCCATCCGGCACCGCCGCCCGATGCGATGCCGAAGGCGTTGAAACCGGCCCCGACGAAAAGGTTGTCGCACTCCGGTCCCAGACCGAGGATAAAGTTGCCGTCAGGCGTGAAGCTTTCCGGGCCGTTGATCATCTGTTTGACGCCGGCCTCGCTCAAGGCCGGGATGCGCTCGATCGACTGCTCCATGTGCTGAGCGAAATGATCCCAGTCGTCGTCGAAGAGCTGGAACTGGAAATCGTCGGGGACGTCCTCCTCGGTCCAGGCAATCGGATTGGGCTCATAGCCACCCAAGACCAGGCCGCCGACCTCCTCCTTAAAGTAGGTACGTCGGTCAGGGTCGCGGATGGTGGCGACATCGGTCGAGAGACCTTCGATCGCTTCGGTGATGATGTACTGGTGTTTGACCGGCTGAAGCGGCACCGAAACGCCGGCCTTAGCGCCCAGCTGACGGGCCCACTGACCGGCACAGTTCACCACCTTCTCGCAGGCAACTTCGCCTTCGCTGGTCTCCACATGGGTAATGCGCTTGCCTTCCATGCGAAAGCCGGTGACGCGGATACCCTCGCGGATCGTCACGCCGTGCATGCGGGCGCCCTTGGCCAAGGACTGTGCGATGTCGCTGGGATTGGCCTGGCCGTCGGTCGGCAGGAAATTGGCACCCACGAGATCGTCGCAGTTTAGCAAGGGCCACATGGCCTTGACCTCACTGGGCGACAGCAGATGCATCTCCATGCCGAAGCTGCCCGCCGTGGTCGCCAGACGTTGATACTCGATCCAGCGGTCGCGATTGCAAGCGAGCCTGAGGCAGCCGCTCATCTTCCAGCCGGTCTCCAGCCCGGTTTCCTCCTTCAAGCTGCGATAGAGCTCGACCGAGTACTTCAGCACCTGGGTGATCGAGGCCGAGGAACGCAGCTGACCGACCAGACCGGCAGCATGCCAAGTCGAGCCGGAGGTAAGCTTGCCCTGCTCCAGCAGCAGGACATCGGCCTTGTGGTCGCGGGCGAGGTGGTAGGCGGTGGAGCAGCCGATGATGCCGCCGCCGATGACGACGATCTCTGCGCGGTCGGGAAGCGACATTACCCTCAAGCCTTTCCGAAACGGGAGCGGTAGCTGTCGAGCGCCTGGTCCAGAAAGCCCAGGTTCTCGGCGGTGTAGGCGACATAGTCGATGCCGGGGGTATCGAGGTGCAGTTCGGAGACCATGGACCACATGGCCTCGCGCAGAAGCGAGGCGCACTGCATGGCGGCCTGGGCTTTCAGAAGCGCCGACCCTGGCTCCTTGCCGAAGTAGCGAGTCAAGAGTTGCCGGGATTCCTTGGGACTGAAATGCGCGTTGGATGCCACGCCGGCCAAGTCGAAGAGCGGCGTGGAGAAGCCGGCATACTCGAAATCGATCAGCCAGAGCCGAGCGCCGTCGTCCAGGAAGTTCGCCGGCAGCAGGTCGTGATGGCCGTAGACGATAGGCAGCGGCACCTGAGTCGCCTCGAATTCGGCGTTCAAGGCCAGAAACTCGGGTAGCCGCGGGACCATGCGGCTCTTGCCGGCCTCTAACGTGCGGGCATAGTCGCGAATCACATGGAAGACCCAAAAGATGAAGCCGGGGCCACTCACCTCCGCCTGCATGGCCTGGTGAAAACGCTTCACCAGGTCGGTTACCCGTTCAAGATTGGCGCGCACGTCTTCTGGTGCGTAGGTCTTGGCGTCAATGAACTCAGAGACCATGACTCCGGGCGCGTCATAGACCAGGGCCGGTGCCAGACCGGCTTTCTCAGCTGCCCGAGCCGTCATGACCTCGCGCTGGCGGAAGACATGATGGTAGGGGAAGTCCTGGCCGAAACGCACAACAAAGCGCCGGCCAGCGTCGGTCACCAGATAGGATTCGTTCGAGAGGCCGCCATGCAGCCTCTCGTACTCGATGTCGCTCCGCCAGATTGGCAGACCTTCGATACGGGCGTCGGTTTCGCGCAAAAGGGCGACCCTCCTTAGCGTTGCAGGCCGAGACGCCGCCGCATACGGTCGGCGCCGGCGGATATCAGGCGGTCGGCGATGATGGCGATGAAGGCGACGCACAGCCCGGCGACCAGGCCGCGGCCGGTGTCGGCTTTTGTCAGCGCGATATAGACCTCCTGGCCCAGGTCGCGGGTGCCGACCAGCGCGGTGATCACCAGCATGGAGAGCGCCAGCATGATGGTCTGATTGATCCCCAGCATGATCTCCGGCAAGGCCAGTTTCAGCTTGATCTTCACCAGCAGCTGCCAGGGGGTGCAGCCAGCAGCCCGTCCGGCCTCGATCAGCTGCGGATCGACCTGCCGTAGCCCCAAGGCCGTGTAGCGGATGGCGGGCGCCACGGCATAGGCCACGACCGCGATCATGGCGGTGAAATCGCCGACCCGGAACAGCATGACGGCCGGCATCAGATAGACGAAGGAAGGCAGGGTCTGCAGCGTGTCGATGGCCAGCTGCACGACTTTCCAAAGCCGCTCCCGCTCGGCCGCCATGATGCCGATCGGCAGGCCGATCAGGCAGGCGATGACCACCGAGATGCCGCAGAGGTAGACCGTCACCATCGCCTTGGACCAAAGCCCGACCGAGGCGATCAGGAAGGTCAGAACGCCGGTCAGAAGCGCTGTCCGCCAGCCGCCCAGGCACCAGCCGGCAAAGGCGATCAAAGCCACCACGCCGACCCAGGGCAGGCTCAACAGGAAGCGCTTGAAGGGGATCAGGACGTTCAGCAGCAGTAGGTTCTTGAAGGCCTCCAACTGGTCGAAGAAGTTGACGTTGATCCAGCGGACCACGTCCGACCAGAAGGCGCCGGTGGTGATCTCCAAGCTCTCGGGATAGCTCTGTATCCAACCGGCAATCAGGCCTATGACGCCGGTCACCAGCACCAGCGCCACCGCCGCTGCGGTGTAGGGGTGACGGGCGACCGGGTTCTTCGGAACTTCCCCGGCATGGCTGCGGGTGCGGGCGGCAAAGGCTTGGCTGAGGCGGTCCAGAGCCACCGCCAGGGCGACGATGGCAAGACCAGCCTCGACGCCGGCGCCGATGTCCAGCCGGCGCAATGCTGCCAGCACCTCGAAACCGAGCCCGCCGGCGCCAATCATCGAGGCGATGATCACCATGTTGAGCGACAGCATGATGACCTGGTTCACGCCGACCATCAGGCCGGGCATGGCCGAGGGTACCATGACCCGCCAGGTCATCTGCCGGCGGCTGCAGCCGACCATGCGTCCCAGATCGCGGACCTCCGCCGGAACGCCGGAGAGCGCCAGCATGGTGATGCGGGTCATCGGCGGCAGGGCATAGATGATGGTGGCGACCACGGCCGAGGTCGGCCCGAAGCCG
The DNA here is from genome assembly GCA_963669445.1 of Rhodospirillales bacterium. GTDB lineage: Bacteria > Pseudomonadota > Alphaproteobacteria > Kiloniellales > JACOMY01 > JACOMY01. The sequence goes on along the minus strand of OY770029.1, from coordinate 5,015,326 downwards.
AAGAGGAAGAGGATCGGCACCAGATAGGCGAAGATCGGCACGGTCTGCATCAGATCCAGCACCGGACGCAAACCGGCTGCGAACCAGCTCCAGCGGTGGCCGCCCAGACCCAGCAGGAGACCGCCGACCACACCTAGAGGGGCCGCGATCAGGATCGAGGCCAAGGTGATCATGGCATTGTCCCACTGGCCGAAGAGGGCCAGGAATCCGAAGCAGCCGGCGACCAGGGCGGCCAAGCGCCAGCCGCCGGCATAGCGACCCATCATGGCGACGATGCCGATGACGGCGATCCAGCTCAGTGGCGGCAAGACCTCGATGGCTTGGCTGCCTTGGCCGGAGAGAAAGCCGGTGGAGAGCAGCGACAGGGCAATGCGATAGGGAAAGTCGATCACCTCGGCCAGGAAGCGGGTGAACTCGGTGAAGGTGAAGAGGCCGAACGTGGCGTCTTCCACCAGCCACTTCATGCCATCGCCGATCCAGTTCTTAAGCGGCAAGCGCAGATCGCGCGGGATCTTGAAGGCCCAGCCGGCTAGTGGCTTGCCGAACTGCCAGAGCAACACGAACACGCCGAGCGCCAGTAACCAGAGGGCCTGGTTGCGACTGAGACCCTTGCCGGGCTGGCGCGTTTCCTTGAGGCTCTGGGGAGAGGCGCTCATCGCCATCAGCCACGCATCATCAGCGCGACGACGTCGTCGCGGTGCAGGCTGCCGACGGCTTGGCCTTCGGCATCGACGACCCTGAGCGGTGCGGCGCCGTCCTGCAGTTTGGGTGCTGCCTCGGCGATGATTGCCGTGGGCGCGATTTCACCACCGAAAGTCGCTTCGGTCAGTGGGCGCATCAGCGAGGCCACCTTGACGACTTTGGCCAGAGTGACGCTCTTGGTGAACTCGGCGACATAGGCGTCGGCGGGGCTGGTCACCAGTTCTTCGGGCGTGCCGATCTGCACGACGGCGCCGTCTTTCATGATGGCAACGCGGTCGGCCAGCCGGATCGCCTCGTCGAAATCGTGGGTGATGAAGACGATGGTCTTCTTCAGACTGGCCTGTAGGCGGATGAACTCGTCCTGCATCTCGCGACGGATCAAGGGATCCAAGGCCGAGAAGGGCTCGTCCAGAAACCAGAGCTCCGGCTCGACGGCGAGTGAGCGGGCGATGCCGACCCGCTGCTGCTGGCCGCCCGACAGCTCGCGCGGGAAGAAGTCTTCACGCCCTTTCAAGCCGACCAACTCGATCATCCGCAGGGCCTTTTCGGTGCGCGTGGCAAGATCAGTGCCCTGCACTTCCAGCGGAAAGGCGACATTGCCCAGGACGGAGAGATGCGGCAACAGGGCAAAATGTTGGAACACCATACCCATCTGGTGGCGCCGGATCTCGATCATGCGCTTCTCGCTGGCCGCCAGCAGGTCCTCGCCCTTGAAGAGGATCTCGCCGCCCGTCGGCTCGATCAGGCGGGACATGCAACGCACCAGGGTCGACTTGCCGGATCCCGAGAGCCCCATAATCACGAAGATCTCGCCCTCGGCGACCTCCAGCGAGACGTCGCGCAGTGCCGGTACGAATCCGGCCGCCTTTGCGGCTTCGAAGCTGAGCGACTTGCCGCTGTTTCTGAGGAACCCCTCCGCGCCCTGTCCGAAGAGTTTCCAGACCGAGCGGCAGGCGAGCTTGGCTTGGGTGGAGGTGGCAGCGGACATCAAGGAACCTCCCGGGACGACGACCGGGTCAAAAGGCTAACAGAGAAAAAAGGGGGCGTCGCCGGCGCAAACCTAACGACGCCCCTCTGGGGATGAGTCTCGAAACCCGGTCCTATTGGATCCAGGTGGACCAGCGCGGCTCGTTGGCAGCCATCCACTCGTCCACGACCGCATCGACGGTCTTACCGTTCAGGTCGACATCGGCGACCATGGCGCCCATCTCATCATTGTTCACGTTGAAGGCCTCGATCGCCTTGTGCGCGCCCGGCCACTTGTCCTTCACTCCGGCCCAGGCGACCTTCCAGATCGGGCCGCGCGGCTTGCCGCAATCGTAGGCCTCGTCGGGATTGATGCCCCATGCGGGATCGCTGTAGCACTCGGCCGTGTAGGTCGGGAACTCCACCCACTCGCCCTCGTACTTCACCGGCGCCCAATGTGGGGCATAGACCCACAGCAGCACCGGCGCCTTGCGCTGATAGGCAGACTCGAGCTCGGCGAAGAGGGCAGCGTCGGTGCCGGCGTGCACCACCTCGATCGGCAACTCCAGTGCCATGGCACGCTCGTCGTCATAGCCGCCCCAGGTCACAGGTCCACCAAGATAGCGGCCCAGAGGTGCGGTCTCGGCAGTCGAGAAAGCCTCGGCGCAGGCCTCGTCCAAGAGGGCCTCCCAGTTCGGCAGACCCGGGCACTTCTCCTTCATGTAGAGCGGATACCACCACTCTTCGATTGCCTGCATGCCGGTTTCGCCCAGGTTCTCGACCTGACCGGTGGCGGTCGCTTCGTCCATGGCGTCGCGGCCGGTGGTCTCCCAGATCTCCATCGCGACGTCGAGATCGCCATTCTTCAGTCCGGCGAACTGGGCGATGTAGTCGGCCTGCACGTAGTCGACGTTGTAACCGGCCTTCTTCAAGACTTCGCCCATGATCTGGGTGGTGATCAGCTGACCGGTCCAGTCGTGCAAGGTCAACTTGATCGGGTCATTCGACTCGACCTCGGCCAAGGCATGCCAAGGCGCTAGCGCCAGGGCTCCTGCCAAGGCCAGGGCCGGCAGTGTTCTTTGCATTATCCGTCTCCCTCTCGTTCGGGCTACCTTGAGGATCTTCCCCTCGCGGTCTCCGCCTGATGAGGCACGTCAGGCCCCTGTTCGAAGCCCGCGACCTTCCTAACGAAGCGCAAGTCTGCGGACCCAAGCTGGCCCCGTCAATCACAGATGTGGCTAATTTTTGGTTTTTTGTTTCTTTTTGTGGTTTTCCATGTGGTGCCGAGGGCCTAGGTTTGGCAACAGGATGCAACAACCGCAAAGAGGTCAAGCAGCAACCCGATGAAACACAGCCCGCGCCAGAGCAGCATTTTGCGTAGCGTGCAGCAGCACGGGACGGTGCGGATCGGTCAGCTCGCCGAGGAGATGGCGGTCTCGCTGGAGACCATCCGCCGGGACATCCGCCCTCTGGTCGAGGGTGGCGCCTTGATGAAGCTGCACGGTGCGGTCAGCCTAACCGAGGCGCCCTTCGAGCGGCGCCTGCACGAACGCGCGCAAGAGAAGCGAAGCATTGCGCGCCATGTGGCCCAGAAAATCGCCGATGGCGACAGCGTGATGATGGACACCGGCACCACGACCTCGATCCTGGCTCGCGAGCTGCTGTCCAAGCGCGGGCTCACCATCGTCACCAACTCCTCCGACGTCGCGCGGACCTTGGCGACGGTGAACGGCAACCGGGTCTATATGGCCGGCGGCGAGTTGCACGGCGACAACGGGGCGGCCTTCGGCCCCTCGGCAATCGCCTTCGTCTCCAGCTTCAAGGTGCACTTCGCCATCATCTCGATCGCGGCGGTCGATGCCGAGGGCGGTCTGATGGATCAGCAGCTGGCCGAGGCGGAGTTCGCCCGCCAGGTTCTTGAGTGCGGCCGCCAGCGCCTGGTCATCACCGACCACAGCAAGTTCAACCGCACGGCCCTGGTCCGGGTCGCACAGTTCGACGAGATCGACCTTCTGGTGACAGACCAACCGCCGCCGGCGCCAATAGCCGAGAAGTTGGCGGCGCTCGGGACGCGGGTCGAGGTGGCTTAGGATCTCCGCTACGAGACAGAATTGAGCTCGCGTAGAGGTGCTACATATCTCCCGTCGGCGTGACGGTAATCTGGGCGATATTGACGTGCGCGGGCTGCGAGAGCGCAAAGAGGGCGGCGGCGGCAATGTCGTCAGGGTCCAGAATCGCCGGCCAGGTCTCGTAGAAAGCCTCGGCCTTGGCTTCGTCGCCCAAGTGACGCGCAGCTGCAAAGCCGGTGCGCACCATGCCGGGAAGGATCTCGGTCACTCTGATCGGGCTGTTCTTGTAGTCCTGGCGCAGCAGGCCGGCGAAGGCGTGCACAGCGTGCTTGCTGGCCGCATAGACATTGCCGGTCGGGTAGATCATTTCGCCGGAGATTGATCCGATGATCACGATGTGGCCGCGGCCGCGCTCCAGCATGCCCGGCAGCAATGCGTGGCAGATGCGCAGGACGCCTGTGACATTGGTTTCGATGGTCTGGGCCCAATCGTCGATGCCGCCTTCGAGAAAGCGACGCCGTCCGCCGACATCGCTGCCGGCGTTGGCGACCAGAACGTCGATCTCGCGCCAATCCTCCGGCAGGCTGTCCGCCAAGCCGGCAACGGCGCCACCGTCGGTCACATCCAAGGGGTGGATCAGCACCGAATCCCCGGCCTGCTCGAATGCGCTCTCCAAGGCTTCGCGGCGCCGGGAGGCCGCAATTACGCGGGTCTCCTCGGCCAGAAGCCGTTTTGCTATGGCAAGTCCGATACCGCTGCTGGCGCCGGTGACCAAGGCCGTTCCACCGGCGCGCAGGATCTCATCCCTCACGGCTCTTGCGCTCCTAGAAGCTTGGCCGGTGTTCGGCGCTATCGAACAGCGGAACGGCGCTCTCGTAGGCGAGGCCGGCTTTGATCACGGCTTGGTCGCCATAGGTCGGCCCCACGATCTGAATACCGGTCGGTACCCCGTTCGAGGCGCGGCCTGAGGGGACGGCCAGCACCGGGCAGCGGCTCAAGGTGTTGAAGGGATAGGTCATCAGCCAGAACCAGGGATCCAGGCTCTTGCCGTTGACTTCGAAGCGGTCGCGCGACTGATCCCAGTCCGCCGGAACCGCCGGTGCAGCCAGGGTCGGGCAGACGAAGACGTCGTACTTCTGCATGATTGGTCCGAAGGAGGCATACATGTTCGCTGCCCCCTCAAGCGAGGCAAAATAGGCCCGGTTGGAGTGATTGCGCGCCGATTCGGCAAAGGCGCGCGCGTAGGGCGTCATGGCGTAGGCATAGCGGTCGTAGTAGGTCTCGATGAAGGCGCCGAAAATGTGCGAGAGGTGGTTCATCGCCGTGGTCGTCACCTCTGCCGTCCAGCCGGTGTCCACCTCCTCGACCGTGGCACCCAGGTCGCGGAAGACCTGCAGGGCGTTCTCTGTGTTCTTCCGCACCTCGGAATCGACCTCGTAGAAGCCCAGGTCCATCGAGGTTGCTATCTTCAGTCCCTTGATTCCATCGGGGTTCTCGGTCGGAACCCTAAGCTTGGGCTTCAACGATGCGATGTCCTGCGGGTGCGGTCCACAGAGCACGTTGAACATAAGAGCTGCGTCGGCGACGCTGCGCGCCAACGGCCCCTGGTGGCTGTAGGTGTCCAGATTGAAGGGCGGGTCTTCCGGAATGCGCCCATAGGTCGGCTTAAAGCCGATCACGCCGGCGCAGGAGGCCGGAATGCGCACCGAGCCGCCGATGTCGCTGCCCGAAGCCAGGGTCGCAATGCCTGACGCCAGCGCCGCGCTGGAGCCGCCGGACGAGCCGCCGGGCGTAAAGTCGGGGTTCCAAGGGTTCCGCGTGACCCCGTGCAGCAGCGACCAGCAGACGCCGGAACAGGAGAACTCGGGCGTTGCCGTGCGGGCGTGCACCACGGCCCCGGCCCGCAGCAGGCGCTCGTTGGCGATGGAGGTCATATCGGCCACGGCGTCCTTGGCGAAGACCGAGCCGTTGGTGGTGACCTTGCCCTTGATCATGGACTCGTCCTTGACCGCAAGCGGCAGGCCTTCCAGGGCGCGGGCTTTGCCGCTGGCGTATCGCTCGGCCGCCTTGCCAGCCTTGTCACGCGCCTCGTCGAAGTAGCGGTCGGTCAGGGCATTGACCACCGGCTCCGTCGTCTCGCTGCGGGCAATCTGCGCATCCAGCAGCTCAAGCGGGGAGAGGCTCTTATCCTTGAAACGCCGCAAGGCCTCGGTTGCGGTCATATAGCAAAGCTCTTCGTCGGCCATGGTCTCATCCTGCTGCTTGATGACAGAGGCAGGGACCATAGCAGGGCTTGCCCTTAACCTAGCAAGGGGCATTGCAGCGTAGGGTGGTCATCCGTGACTTGCGCTCTGCCCATAGCATGTCCCGGGCTAGCCACATCCGGGCAGCGTTGCGTTCCCGGAACGCTCAACGTCGCTGCAGCCGTCCTTCTCGATCGCTGCGGGCCTGCCAGCCGTGCCGCTCCAACTCCGGGTCGAGATGCTCCTCCTCCGGCCAACCGATGCAGAGGTAGGCGATGAAGCGCCAAGAGGCTGGGACGGTCAGATCCTGGCTCAACTGCTCCGGGTCTAGGATCGAAAGCCAGCCTAGGCCGATCCCTTCTGCACGGGCCGCCAGCCAGAGGGTGTGCACGGCCCCGACGACGGAGTAGGCAAGGGTCTCCGGCATGGTGGCGCGTCCCAGCCCGCTGCCTTGGCCGCAGTTCTCTTCGCAGAATACGGCCAGCTGCAGCGGTGCACGGTCCAGCCCCTCCAGCTTGAGCTTGGCATAGAGCGCAGCGCGCTCGCCGGCATAGTTGCCCAGAGCCTGCGCATTGCAGGCTTCGAAGTTTGTGCGCACGGCCGCGCGCGCCGTCCGGCTCTCGACCGAGACGAAACGCCAGGGCTGGGCATTGCCGACGGAAGGCGCGAGGTCTGCATAGGCCATGAGACGCTGCAAAACGCCGGTGGGAAGCGGCTCAGCGCGGAAGCGGCGGACATCGCGACGCCAGGCGAAGAGCGCGCCCAAATGCTGGCGGAATGCCGCGTCGAATTGCGGTCGGGTGGCCAAATCCAGAGTCACTGCAGGTCCTTCACCAGGGAATGATGTTATCTGCCCTGTCGAGCAGCTCTCCAGCAAGTGATCACGAAGGGGACTTTAAATTTTTCCGCATCCCCTTGACGCGAGGCGCGCCTTCCTCTTCGAATGCGGGTCCCTGTTATAGAACCGTTCAATAAGCTGGGAGAGCACTGGGATGACTAAGAAAATTCTTGGAACGAATGGCGAACCACTGGCCTTATCGCGCCGCGACGTACTGGTCGGCGCTAGCGCGCTCGGCCTGGCCGCCGGCGGGTTGGGGGCGATGAGCCTGCCGGCGCGCGCGGCCGAGCCTAAGAGTGGCGGCACGCTTCGCTATGGTTGCGCGCACGGCTCCACGACCGACAATCTGGATCCGGCGACCTACGAGAACGACTTCATGATCGGCATGTCCTTTGCCTTCATGAACTTCCTGACCGAGATCGACACCGACGGCAGCCTGAAGCCGGAACTGGCCGAGAGCTGGGAGGCCTCTGCCGACGCCGCGACCTGGACCTTCAAGCTGAAGAAAGGCATCCAGTTCCATAACGGCAAGGAGATGACGGCCGAGGACGTCATCGCATCCTTCAATCACCATCGCGGTGAGGAGTCCAACTCGGCAGCCAAGCCGATCGTGGCGCCGATTACCGACATCAAGGCAGACGGCAGCGACACCGTCATCTTCACCTTGGACGGCGGCAATGCCGACTTCCCCTTCATCGTCAGCGACTATCACATCGGCATCATGCCCTCTGAGGGCGGCAAGATCGATCCCAGCAAGGGTATCGGCACCGGCCCCTTCGTCATCAAGGAGTACGATCCCGGCGTTCGTGCCCTGCTGACCAAGAACCCCAACTACTTCAAGAGCGATCGCGGCCATTTCGATGAGCTGCTGATCCTCTCGATCATCGATCCTGCGGCCCGCACCAATGCCATGATCACCGGCGAAGTCGACGTCATCAGCCGGCCCGATCTGAAGACGGTGCACATGCTCAAGCGTCGGCCGGGCATCAAGCTGGAGCAGGCCTCCGGGACTCTGCACTACACCTTCCCTATGCATGTCGACGTAGCGCCTTTCAACGATCCCAACGTGCGTCTGGCGCTGAAGTACGCGCTCGACCGCGAGCAGTTGGTTGAGAAGATCCTGCGCGGCTATGGCGTGGTCGGTAACGATCATCCGATCGGCCGTTCCAATCGTTTCTATGCAGCCGATCTAGAGCAGCGGAGCTTCGATCCTGACAAGGCCAAGTTCCACCTGAAGGAGGCCGGCATGACCAGCCTGCAGGTCGACTTGCATCTCGCCGATGCCGCTTTCCAGGGCGCGGTCGATGCCGGACTGCTCTACTCCGAGAACGCGGCCACGTCCGGCATCACACTCAACGTGGTCCGAGAGCCGAACGACGGCTACTGGTCCAACGTCTGGTTGGTGAAGGCCTTCTGCGGCTGCTACTGGGGCGGTCGCCCGACGGAAGACTGGATGTTCTCCACGGCCTATGCCAAGGGCGCGCCCTGGAACGACACCCACTGGGCGAACGAGCGCTTCAACCAGCTCCTGGTCCAGGCCCGCGCCGAGCTGGACAACGATCTGCGTCGCGACATGTACCACGAGATGCAGGCGCTCACCCGTGACGACGGCGGCACCATCGTGCCGATGTTCTCCAACTATGTCATGGCGATGAGTGACCGGGTCGAGTTCGACGGTATGGCGGCGAACTGGGACATGGACGGCCAGAAGTTCTCCGAACGTTGGTGGTTCGCCTCTTAATCGCGCCTCGAAGTGCACGAGGGCGACAGTTTATAGCCTATCGACGCCGGAGCGGCACAGGCGCCTTGCCAGCCGCTCCGGCTCGCGCTTAGTCTTTAACGCATAGGTCGCTTGCGGGCGGCGCATGACAATGCGGCGATCAACGTCGCTGGACGGATTGAACAGCAAAGGAGGGGGGCGGCCGCGCCGCAAGAATGCACCCGATATTAAAAATGACACTGCAGCGTCTGGGGTTAGGGCTCGTGACGCTGTTCGTGGTCTCCGTGATCATCTTTGCCGCGGTGGAAATGCTGCCCGGCGATTTGGCGCAGGAGATCTTGGGACAGTCGGCTACGCCGGAAACGGTGGCGGCCTTTCGTCGGCAGCTGGGGCTGGATCTGCCTTGGTACACCCGATACTTCGATTGGTTAGGCAACATTCTAACCGGCGATCTCGGTCGCTCTCTGGCCAGCAATCGAGAGATCTCCGAACTGATCGGCACGCGGCTTAGCAACACGCTGTTCCTCGCCGGTCTTGCGGCCGTCATCTCGGTGCCTCTGGCACTGACTTTGGGCATTCTGGCGGCGCTCTATCGCAACTCCATCTTCGATCGCATGGTGAACGTCTTCACCCTCTCCGCGATCTCCTTCCCGGAGTTCTTCGTCGCCTACATCCTGATCCTCTTCCTCTCGGTCAATGCCGGTTGGTTCCCCTCCATCTCCAACATCGGGGCGGACACGGGGTTCTTCGATCAGGTCTATCGCACCTTGCTGCCGGCACTGACGCTGACGGCGGTGGTGACGGCACACATGATGAGGATGACCCGCGCGGCGATCATCAACCTGCTGGCCTCGCCCTACATCGAAATGGCCAGGCTGAAAGGGATCCCCGCCCGACGCATCATCGTGCACCATGCCGTGCCGAACGCTTTGGCGCCGATCATCAACGTGGTGGCCCTCAACCTGGCCTACCTCGTCGTCGGTGTCGTGGTGGTCGAGGTGGTCTTCGTGTATCCGGGTCTGGGCCAGCTGCTGGTCGATTCGGTGGCGAAACGCGATATCACCGTGGTGCAGGCCTGTAGCCTGGTCTTTGCCGCCACCTACATTCTCCTCAACTTGACCGCGGATGTTCTCTCCATCGTGAGCAACCCGCGCCTCCTGCATCCGAGGTAAGCGGCGCCATGCTAAACATCTGGAAAGAGCTGAAAAAGGCGCCGATGACCGCCTGGTTCGGCATGATCGTGATCGCGATCTACATCTTCGTCTCGATCTTCGCAGGCGTGCTCGCGCCCTTCGGAGAGACCGAGGTGGTGGGCTATGAGTACGAGCCCTGGGGTGGCGACTACCTGCTTGGAACTGACAATTTGGGACGCGACATGTTCTCTCGCCTGCTCTACGGCGCGCAGAACACTGTCGCGATCGCGATCGTCACCACGTTCCTTGCTTTCTTCCTGGGCGGTTTCCTAGGCCTTCTCGCGGCTTCTCTGGGCGGTTTCCTGGACCAGTTCCTGAGCCGCGTCATGGACGTGCTAATGGCCATTCCGCAGCTGATCTTCGCACTGCTGCTGCTGACCATCTTCGGAACCAACCTCATTAACATGGTCTTGGTGATCGCCGTTCTGGACTCGACCCGGGTCTTCAGATTGGCGCGAGCGGTGGCGATGAACATCGTCGTCATGGACTATGTGGAGGTGGCGAAACTGCGCGGGGAGGGCCTCTGGTATCAGATCCGCCATGAGGTGCTGCCCAACGCCATGGCCCCCTTGGTGGCCGAGTTCGGACTGCGCTTTTGCTTCGTGTTCCTCTTTATCGCGGCCTTGAGCTTCCTGGGTCTTGGTATCCAGCCGCCGACCGCCGACTGGGGCTCCATGGTGCGTGACAACGCCACCCTGATCACATTCGGCGACATCACCCCACTGCTGCCGGCAGCCGCCATCGCGCTGCTGACCGTCGCAGTCAACTTCGTCGTCGACTGGATGCTGCACCGCTCCAGCGGTCTGAAAGAGTAGAGGAGGAGAGCTTATGTCTCAGAGCAATCAAGAGGTCCTCCTCGAGGTCAAAGGCCTTCGCATCGAAGGCCGCAGCGACGACCAGTGGAACGAGATCGTGCACGGCATCGACCTCACCCTGCACAAGGGTGAGGTGCTGGGCCTGATCGGCGAGTCCGGGGCCGGCAAGTCCACCATCGGGCTTGCCGCCATGGGCTTCACCCGTGACGGCTGCCGGATCTCGGGCGGATCGGTGAAGTACGAGGGCGAGGAACTGGTGAACGGCGATCCGGATGCGCTGCGCAAGCTGCGTGGCTCCTCCATCGCCTATGTCGCGCAGTCGGCAGCCGCCTCTTTCAACCCGGCGCACAAACTGATCGAACAAACCATCGAGACGCCGTTACAGCACAATGTGATGAGCCGTTCGGATGCGGAGCGCGATGCGGTCGCACTCTACACCCGTATTCGTCTACCCAATCCCGACGAGATCGGCTTCCGCTACCCGCACCAAGTCTCGGGCGGTCAGCTGCAGCGGGCGATGACGGCCATGGCGATGACCTGTCGGCCCAATCTGATTGTCTTCGACGAGCCGACCACGGCCTTGGACGTCACCACGCAGATCGAGGTCTTGGCCGCGATCCGCGACGCGGTGGAGCAGTTCAACACGGCCGCCATCTACATCACCCACGATCTTGCCGTGGTGGCTCAGATGGCCGATCGCATCATGGTACTGCGCTACGGCAATCTGGTGGAGGAATCCGACACTCGAACCATGCTGGGCGCGCCGAGGGAGGACTACACCAAGTCGCTGTGGGCGGTGCGTTCCTTCCAGAAGGCGGAGCCCTTCGTGCACAAGGAGGAAATGACTCCGATCATCGAAATCAAGAACGTCGACGCGGCTTACGGCGACGTTCCGGTGCTCTTCGATGTTTCCTTCAAGGTCTTCGAAAAGCAGACGGTCGCAGTTGTGGGCGAAAGCGGATCCGGCAAGTCGACGACGGCCCGCTGCATCACCGGCCTGCTGCCGCCGAGCAAGGGCGAGGTCTTCTATCGGGGCGAGAAGCTGGCAGCGGCAACCAAGTCGAGGCCGCGCGATCAGCTGCGTCACATGCAGATGATCTATCAGATGCCGGATACGGCGCTGAATCCGAAGTCCCGCATCCGCGACATTATCGGGCGGCCTTTGACCTTTTATCTCGGCATGACCGGCGCCAAGAAGACGGAACGGATCCGGGCCTTGCTCGACGAGATCGAGCTGGAACCCGATCAGTTCATCGATCGCCTGCCAAGCGAGCTCTCGGGCGGACAGAAGCAGCGCATCTGCATTGCCCGTGCCATGGCGGCGGAGCCCTCGCTGATCATCTGCGACGAGGTGACCTCGGCCCTCGATCAGCTGGTGGCCGAGGGCATCCTGCGCTTGCTGGATCGTCTGCAGCGCGAGTTTGGTCTGGCCTACATGTTCATCACTCACGATCTGGCGACGGTCCGTGCGATCGCCGACGAGGTGGTGGTGATGAAGCAGGGCAAGGTGGTCGAGTCGGGCGAGAAGAACAGCATCTTCCAGCCGCCGCACGATCCCTATACGGATCTGCTGCTCTCTTCCGTGCCAGAGATGGATCCAGACTGGCTCACCCAGCTGTTGGCCGATCGTGCGGCCAAAGGCATGGCCTTCGAGCAGAGCTCCGGCAACTGATCTTTCCGATCCTTTGCCAAGGGCGGCCGGACACATTCCGGCCGCCTTTTTCCTTTAGCGTGCCGCTCCGTCGCGGGGCCGAACTCGGGCTTCTCGGGTAGCAGATCCGCGTAGGACAGGCGTCGGTTATCTCAGCACACCGCCGCGAACCGATCCGGAGAGATTCCTTTGCTGCGCATCCTTCTGTTTTGGCTTGGATTGATCCTACTCGCAGCCGCCGTGGGCACTCTGCTTTGGGATCTGTTGCGCTGGGCGGGGCAGGGCGACTTTGCCCTCAGCTCGCTGGGTGACATTTGGGTTCTGCTGCACAAAGACAGCCTGCTGCTGGTAGAGCCGGCCCTGGTGCGCCACGTGGCACCCTGGACCTGGGAAGATCTGGTCTTCCCCGTCATTCAGCAACCTGCGCTTTTGGATCTCGGTGTCCTCGGCATCGCCCTCATGCTGCTCTCACGCCTCTTCCGGCAGAGGATCTAGGAAGACGGTGACAGACCGCGCTGGCGTGCAATCCTGACCTCGGCGAGAGACTTCAGCTCAAACTTCTATCTGGTCTAGAATTCCAGCTCCTCGGCGATCCGTTTGGCGGCGGCTGCCGGGTCGTCGGCGGCCGTGATCGGGCGGCCGATGACCATTCGGTCGGCACCGAGTGCCAAGGTGTCCGCCGGGGTCATCACACGCTTCTGGTCGCCAGAGGCTGCCCAGGTCGGCCGGACGCCGGGCACCATCAAGGTGAAGTCTTTGGGCATCAGACCGCGCAGGCTGTTGACCTCCAGCGGGCTGCAGACCGCGCCATCCACCCCGCAGGAGGCCGCCAGCTTGGCCAGCAAGGCGACCTGCGCATCGACCGGCGGGCGCTGGCCGACGGCGCTGAGGTCGGCGTCGTCCAGGCTCGTCATCACCGTGACTGCCAGAACGCGGGGCCGTTTGCTTCCAGCTTCGGCTGCTGCTGCTGCCGCAGCTTTCAGCATCGCTGGGCCGCCGGCGGCATGCACGGTCAGGAACTGCGGCGAGAGTGCGCGCGTGGCGCGGATAGCGCCGGCGACCGTGTTGGGGATGTCGTGGAACTTGAGGTCGAGAAAGAGTGGGGCGGCGCCCAGCACATTGCGCACGCCCTGCGGACCATGCGCCGTGAAGAACTCCTTACCGACCTTGTAGCCACCGACAAGGCCTTTGGTCGCAGCCACCAGTTGACCGGCCCGCTCCAGATCCGTGGTGTCCAGGGCGACGAAGATACGTTCGTGGGGATGCATAGAACCTCCTTGGCGAAACAGAAAAGGGCCTTTGACGACGACCCCTTCCGGCAGCCCAGGCGGGCGCTCGGCAGTGCTCATTTCGAGCACGACCGCACGCGGCTTTAGTTTCCTAAATCCGTCTGAGGGCCAACTTGGCTGCGAAACCAGTGTTTAGCGCAAGCCCAGCCGATTTGAATAGGGTTATTCGACAGCGCGCAACGCTCCCGTATCGTGCAGCTGCTGCCCAGACGTAACGCTGCGCCGTTTCGCAGCGGGGCCTGAAGATTGAAGGGGCATAGAAAGACCGGCTAACGCGAAGTGCCCGTCAATTGGGTCTGTGAGGTCTCGCTCATTGCCGGCGGCAGGGCGGCAGGAACGCTGGGAGGAGCGCTGGGCTCGGTTCTTTGGGCGGCGGCCAATTGGCGCTTCAGTTGATCGGCGCGGCGACGCTCCTCGCGCGCGCGCCTGCGGGCGGTACTGCCGCTGCCCATGCCGACCAGAAGCCCGATCAGGGCACCGAAGATCAGAGGCGCCAGACCGACGATCCAAAGCGGTACGGGAAAGCTCTGCATCGGCGGCCAGGTGTGAAGATCCACAGTGTGCGTGTTCACCACCGTCATGATGACGATCACGATGATGAAGAGGATCATGCAGATAAAGCCAATGAGAGCCACGGCTGCTCCTTCCGCGCTGATGGTAGGCCCCGCATTCTTGACGGGTTCGATTGAGCGGAGTTTAGCCGCCTTCGCTTCGGCGCGAAAGCTAATCGGTGTTCAGGCGCTCACGCAGCAACTTACCTGATTTGAAGAAGGGGATGTATTTGTCCGCCACATCCACGGCATCGCCGGTTCTAGGGTTGCGCCCCGTGCGCGCGTTGCGATGGCGCACGGAGAATGCGCCGAAGCCGCGCAACTCGACGCGATTACCGGCAACCAATGCGGCCGTAATCTCGTCGAAGATTGTCGACACAATCCGTTCCACATCGCGTTGATAGAGTTGCGGATAGCGCTGTGCGATGCGCTGAATGAGTTCTGATTTCGTCATGACTTTGCTTTGCCTCCCCTGCGCGTTCCAGCCATCCCATCCGAGGCATTCCGTTGTTGCGGAGCTTGTCGCCTCGGTCGAGCCCGCCTCCTCCCCAAGCGGTCCCACCTGCGCAGAACTGCAGCGTGCCAGAGGGTCGGCCCGGCGGTCAAGCGCGCTGGCCGGGCTAAGCCCTTTTTGCGAAAGCGCTTTCCAAGGCGAGGCAAGCCTCTCTGCCCGGAATCATCCCGAGATCACTGCACGCAAGAGGACGACAGCGAGCAGGGATGCGGAGATTGCGGCCACGACATTGCGGCTTGTCAGCATCGTGAGCGTGGCGACGAGCAGGGCCAGTTTGCTGGCCAGATCGCCCTGGATCGCCAACGGCAGCACCATTGCGACCAGAACCGAGCCCGAGAGCGCTTCGAGGAAACGCTGTACGCGCGGTGATAGCGGGACCCAGATCATCATGACAAAGCCGCCGATGCGGGTGGCAAAGGTGACCAGCGCCATGACCAGCAGGGCGGTCGGAACATCGACGCTAAGGCCCACGGCCGAAGGCTCCCACCAATCCGCCGACCAAGGCGCCAAGCACAATGTGCCAGTGGCCGGGAATGAAGGTCTGTGCAAGCACTGCGACCAGAGCGGCGGCTAGCCAAGGCGCGACACTCTGCCGTCCGCGCCAGAGACCGATCAACAAGGCCGTGAAGAAGGCGGGCAAGAGCACGTCGATACCCAGCGCCCTGGGATCGCCAATGCCGCTTCCCATAAAGACCCCCAGCACCGAACCCAGGCTCCAGGCAGTCCAGAGTGTCAAACCGGCGCCCAACAGCATTCCGGCATCGCGCTCGCCCTTCATACGTTCCGCCAAGATCAGCGCGAAGTTGGGATCGGTGGTGACGCTTGCGGTTAAGATCGTCTTCGGCCAACCGATCGGCCTGATCCAATGGGCCAGGGCCGCGCCCATCAAGAGGTGGCGGGCATTGACGGCAAAGGTGATCAGGATGAGCGGGACCAGCGGCACCTGGCTGGACCAGAGTTCCAGCACGGCGAACTGGGAGGCACCGGCAAAGTTCGTCATGCTCATCACGACCGCGACCCAGCCCTCCATTCCGCCTTCCAGTGCTGCGACGCCGAAGGCTATGCCGAAGGGCACGGCAAAGAGCGCAAGCGGGAGCATCTTGACCATGCCGCGCCGAACACCCCCTCGGGTGAAGACTGTTTCGGCCTCCGCCATTCTGTTCTAACCTCTATTGGGGATAAGCGACTGTTACGCTAACCTCTGTCGGCGCGAAGTCAATCGAGGGAGCCTTACTGCATGTCGCAGGGGCCGCGGCTGATACACACAATTGACAAGCTGCCCTTTCTGGGAGGACGGCTCTGCCTCGACTTCGTGAACACGGTCAACTGGAAGGATGACGAGCCACTCGACGAGCGTCTGTCGGACCTTTCGGCGCTCAAGGTCTGGGCCCAACGTCAAGGCCTGATCGGCGGAACGGACTTGACCGGCGACATCCTCGACGCTCAGCGCTTCCGCGCCGTACTGCGCCGCTGCCTTCTGATTGCTGAGGTCGCCGGCAGTGCGGATCTGGAAGCGCTGGACAGGGTGCGTTGCCTGCCCTCGCCCTTGGCGCGCGGAGCCGACGGGCGTTATCGCCTGGCGCGCGGTGAAGTGTCCGGTGTCTTGAGTCTCGTTGCCCAGTCGGCAGCCGAGGTCCTCTTGACCGGTTCCCAGGTGCACCTCAAGGCCTGCCCCGGGGAGCGCTGCGGCTGGCTCTTCCTCGACGAGAGCCCCAGCGGTCGCCGCCGCTGGTGCTCTATGGCCGTCTGCGGCAACCGGGCGAAGGCGAAGCGGCACTACCGGCAACAGTCTCAAAGCAGTTCGCACAAAAGAAAGGGGACGGAGCTCCCTTAGGAACACCGCCCCCCATTTCGTCAGGTCGAGAAGGACCTAAGCGCCAGGCTTCTTGTCCTCGCTCTCCTCGCTTTCGCTGGCTTCGGGAGCTTCGGCGGACTCGGTCGCTTCCGCAGCCTCGGCAGACTCACTCGCCTCTGCGCTCTCCTCGACAGCCTCGTCGGCGGCCTCCGGAGCCTCCTCGGCTTCCGCGGCCGGCTCGTCACTGGCTTCTTCGGCAGCGGGGGCTTCTTCGGCAGCGGGGGCTTCTTCGGCAGCAGAGGCTTCCTCAGCAACGGGAGCCTCCTCAGGAGCGTCTGCCTCCTCGGCATCCGCTTCGTCAGCCTTCTGCTCCTTGCTGCGTTCGGCCTGAGCCTTGTTCAGCGCGGCACCCAGGATGTCGCCCAGGCTGGCACCGGTGTCGGTGGAGCCGTACTCGGCGACCGCCTGCTTCTCCTCGTCCATCTCGCGTGCCTTGATGGAGAGCGTGATGCGACGGGTCTTCTTGTCGATGTTGGTGATCTTGGCGTCGACCTTCTCACCGACCGCAAAGCGATCCGGGCGCTGCTCGCTGCGCTCGCGCGACAGCTCGGACTTGCGGATGAAGCCAAGCGCACCGTCGCCTAGGTTCACCTCGATGCCGTTGTCCAGACTGGTGGCAACTGTGCAGGTCACGACCTCGCCCTTGCGGATGGAATCGATGGTGCCGGCGAAGGGATCTTCGCCCAGCTGCTTGATGCCCAGCGAAATCCGCTCCTTCTCGACGTCGACGTCGAGAACCTTGACCTTGACCATCTGGCCCTTGGCGTAGTCGCGCACGGCGTCCTCGCCACTGCGGTTCCAGTCGATGTCCGAGAGATGCACCATGCCGTCGATGTCGCCCGGCAAGCCGACGAAGAGACCGAACTCGGTGATGTTCTTGATCTCGCCTTCCAGCTCGGTGTCGGGCGGGCACTTGGCGGCGAAGCCGTCCCAGGGGTTCTCCAGGCACTGCTTCAGACCCAGCGAGACGCGACGCTTCACCGGATCGACGTCCAGCACCATGACCTCGACTTCCTGGCTGGTGGAGACGATCTTGCCGGGGTGCACGTTCTTCTTGGTCCAGCTCATCTCGGAGACGTGGACCAGGCCCTCGATGCCGGCTTCCAGCTCCACGAAGGCACCATAGTCGGTGATGTTGGTGACGCGACCGACGAACTTGGCACCGACCGGATACTTGGCGGCCACGCCTTCCCAGGGATCGGCCTCGAGCTGCTTCATGCCCAAGGAGATGCGCTGCGTCTCCGGATTGAAGCGGATCACCTGCACCTGCACCTGCTGGCCGACGTTCAGGGCCTCGGTCGGATGGTTGATGCGCCGCCAAGAAATATCGGTGACATGCAGCAGGCCATCCACACCGCCCAGATCGACGAAGGCGCCGTAGTCGGTGATGTTCTTGACCACGCCGGAGAGGATTTGACCCTCTTCCAGGCTGGCGACCAGCTCGGAGCGCTGCTCGGCCCGGGTCTCTTCCAGCACGGCCCGGCGGGAGACCACGATGTTGCCGCGCGAGCGGTCCATCTTGAGAATCTGGAAGGGCTGCTCGGTGTGCATCAGCGGGGTCACGTCGCGGATCGGGCGGATGTCCACCTGGCTGCCCGGCAGGAAGGCCACGGCACCGCCCAGGTCGACGGTGAAGCCGCCCTTGACACGGCCGAAGATGCGACCGGTCACGCGCTCGTTGGCCTCGTACTGCTTCTCCAGCTGGGTCCAGGCCTCTTCGCGGCGGGCCTTCTCGCGCGACAGCGCAACCTCGCCGTTCTTGTTCTCCATGCGCTCGAGGTAGACCTCGACCACGGCGCCGGGCGCCAGGGCTTCGGCCTCGCCGGCCTTCTCGAACTCCTTCAAGGGGATCCGGCCCTCGGCCTTCAGGCCGACATCGACCATTGCCGCGTCGCCGTCGATGGAGATGATGGTGCCCTTTAGCACCGCACCTTCAAGGCGGCCGCCCTTACCGAGGGACTCGTCCAAAAGATCGGCGAAATTCTCCATCGACGGGTTCTCGCTGCTCTGCTCACTCACTGCCATGTTGCGGGTAGTCCTTCACGTCTTGCCCAAGCGGAAAACCGCTTTGGGACTTTGTCTGAGATTGAAAAGGGATAGCTCGTTGCGGCACGCAGGGAAGTGACCGCCGTGGCAAGGGCGGTTCCTACGCGCTGTCGGAAGGCCACGACCTCGTTAGGCCGTCCTTCGCTTAGCAGTCATCTGCTGGCAAACCTTTCTTCCGCACCCGAGCCTTGGGATTGGCGCCACCTCAGCCCGGGTTGCCCCGTGACTCAAGGATCGCCATGGCCTGCTGAAACACCTCCTCCGGGGTAAGGTCGGAGGTATCCAGCTCCACGGCATCCGGCGCCGGCTTGAGCGGCGCAACCGCACGTTCTCTATCGCGACGGTCGCGCTCCTGCACATCCTGCAGAACGCGCTGGTATATAGCGTCCTCGCCCCGCTCTTGCAACTCCAGACAGCGGCGCTTGGCGCGGACCTCTGCACTGGCGGTGACGAAGATCTTCACCTCAGCCTCGGGACAGACGACGGTGCCGATGTCGCGGCCGTCCAGGACCGCACCCTGCTTGCCGCCGGGCGGCTTGGCGGCGAACTCCTGCTGGTAGCTCAGCAGGGCTGCGCGTACCTCCGGCAGGGCCGCTGCCTTGGAGGCGCCGGTGGAGACGGCGTTGCTGCGCAGCCCCTCGCGCGCGCTGTCGGCCGGGGTGAGCGCGCGGGCGGCGGCAATGTAATCCGCCTCCGTCGGCTCGCCTTTGGCTGCAAGGGCCGCGGCGGCGGTCGCCCGATAGAGCAGGCCGCTGTCCAGGTAGGCGTAGTCCAAGGTCTCCGCCAGGCGCTTGGCCAGTGTCCCCTTGCCGGCAGCCGCCGGTCCGTCCAGAGCGATGATCATGCGCGCTCCCCTATCTCTGCACCCAAGTCCTGCATCAGTCGGCTAAAACCGGGAAAGGAGGTATCCACGAAGCTGGCATCGTCGACCGTGACGGCCCGCTCTGCCGCCAGTCCCAGCACCAGAAAGCTCATGGCGATGCGGTGGTCCATGTGGGTTGCGACCAGGCCGCCGCCGGGCACCCGCCCGCAGGCAGCCGCACTACCGCATCCCTCCACGATCAAATCGTCGCCCTCGATCGCGACGGCGACGCCGTTGGCGGCCAGACCCTCGGCCACGGCTTGCAGACGGTCGCTCTCCTTCACCCGAAGCTCGCCCAGGCCGCGCATGACCGTGCGGCCTTCGGCACAGGCCGCTGCGACGGCCAGGATCGGATACTCGTCGATCATGGATGGTGCGCGCGACGCCGGCACCTCGATGCCATGCAAGGCCCCGCCGCTGATCGTCAGATCTGCGACCGGCTCTCCGGAAGTGATGCGTTCGTCGGTAAAGGCGATCTCAGCGCCCATCTCGCGAAGACAGCTGTAAAGCCCGGCGCGGAGCGGGTTCGTTCCAACGGCCGGCAAGCGCAGGCTGGACCCCGACAGGATTGCGGCTGCAACGGCTGGAAAAGCAGCGGAAGAGGGATCGGCCATCACGGCGATATCCTTGGCATTCAACTCCTGCTCGCCTTGGACCCTGATTTCGCGAGCGCCGCCCTGCAGTTCTTCGACGGTCACTGAGGCGCCGAGGTGGGTCAGCATCCGCTCGCTGTGGTCTCGGGTCGCCTGGGTTTCGACGACGCCGGTGCTGCCCGGGGCGGCCAGGCCGGCCAGCAGCACGGCGCTCTTCACTTGAGCCGAGGCCACCGGCATCTCGTAGGTGATCGGCAGCAGCCGCTCCGGCCCTTCGAGCAGCATCGGCAGGAAACGCTCGTCGCGCAGACAGACCTGCACGCCCATCCGGCTCAGCGGGTCGGTGACACGACGCATGGGGCGCCGATTGAGTGAGGCGTCGCCGGTAAGGAAAACCCGGATCGGTTGGCCGGCCAGAACCCCCAGTAGCAGCCGCACGCCGGTTCCGGAGTTGCCCAGGTCAAGCACCTGTGCGGGCTCCGCCAGTCCGCCGATGCCGCGCCCCGACACCAGCCAAGTGCCATCAGCTTGCCGCTCTATCGGCACGCCGCAGGCCGCCAGTGCCGCGGCGGTGCGTAGCACATCCTCGCCCTCCAGCAGGCCGTCGATCCTGCTTTCGCCCAGCGCCAAGGCCGAGAGCAGCAGCGCGCGATGCGACATGGACTTGTCGCCGGGGATGCGGGCCTCGCCGCTCAGCCCTTGGCAGGGGGCCGCGGTGACGGGCCGCTTGATCTCGCTTGCGCTCATATCTGAAGCCTGTGTTTGGGGCTGGTGCAAGGGCCGTTCGACCCCAGATCTAACGCCGCGCTCTGTAGCAGGCGCGCCCCCGGGCTGCAAGGCAAGCGCCCCTTGCATGATTGACAGGCCGCTTGGGTTCGTGGCACTTGCCAGCGCCTTGAATTCTACGCTGCGCCTGCCTCGTCCTGTTTTTCCGAAACGAGTGCGCCCCTCAGTGCGACCGGCTGCTGCCGGAGATCTGAGGCCATCGGTGCCGCGCCCAAGAGGAGAAGATCTTTGTCCAAACCCGAATGGGGCCTGAAGCGCATCTGCCAGGCCTGTGCCACCAAATAC
Organism: Rhodospirillales bacterium; assembly: GCA_963669445.1. Lineage (GTDB taxonomy): Bacteria > Pseudomonadota > Alphaproteobacteria > Kiloniellales > JACOMY01 > JACOMY01. The sequence continues at coordinate 4,994,348 of OY770029.1, read as the reverse complement.
TATGACTTCGATCGCCGCCCGATCATCTGCCCCTCCTGCGGGGTGGAGTTCGATCCCGAGGCCATCTTGAAGGCGCGCCGCACACGCGCACCGGTCGCCCGCAAGGAGCGCGCCGTTGCCACCGCAGCCGCCGCGAAGGAAGAGGCCGAGAGCGACGAGGAGGAAGAAGAAACCGACGACGCCGAGGCCGATGATTCGGACGATGGCGACGACGACGATGCCGGCCTCGACAAGGAGCTGAGCGAGGACAAGGTCCTGCCAGGCGCCGCGGACGACGACGATGATGACGACAGCGCCGATGAGATCGAGGACAGCGACGACGAGCTGGACGAAGACGGCGATTCCGGCGACGACGCGCTTCTGGACGAGGACATCGAAGACGACGACAGCGTCGACGACATCGTCAAGGACGACAAGTCCGACGAAGACGAGAACCGCTAAGCCTCTCCAACCCGGCTAGCCGCAAGATCCGGCCCGTCATGTTCCACGCTCGCCCAGCACAAACGGGCGAGCGCGGAACATGACGGGCCGCTGTCTTTTCGTAGGAAGGCTATAGTCAAGTTGGCCCTGCGCCGACGCCCACTTGCGTCCTGCGATGGCCATGGTCCCAGTTCGTTATTTTCCGCTTGCGTGCCCGTCACCGCCTCACTATGTTCCGGCTCTCTCTCGCGGCGGGGCGGTTTCAACCGGTCGTTCGCCGACGCTTGTGGGGCTGTAGCTCAGTTGGGAGAGCGCTACAATGGCATTGTAGAGGTCGTCGGTTCGATTCCGTCCAGCTCCACCAAGAATTTACCCAATGTTTCTAGATCGCCAAGGTAGCGCCCGCAGTGAAAGTGCGCGCCGCTGTCGCCTCGGTGCAGCCCTCTTCCGTGACATCAACTGATTAGATTGGCGGAGATCGGCGCCGGGCTGGTGCGATCGTCTTAATCATGCAAGATGGTCATCCGCTAGTCGGTCGTGCCATGATCCAATACGGCGCGGCCACCGTTCTTTGATTTCGAAGCCCCACGATATCTTCTTGGCGCCGTTCAGTTTTCTAAGTTAGATTCAGTTGGATGGCGTGGGCCCGGCCTTTTTGGTTGATCAAACTATTGCGGCAGCAGATGACTGCGCGTGAGGAGCAAGTCCGATGTCGGGCCTTTTTGCCTATTTGACCCATAGACCGAAGCTGATAATTGTGCTGATCGTCTGTGCACTCGGTCTCTTGCCGGTGGCGCTCTGGCTTGATCTTCGCAATATTTCCGACAAAGCCTTAGAGGCGCAGGCGAGCGATCTCAACGCGATGATGACGACTGTGCGCAGCTACTACGCGAAGAATGTCGTCGGACGCATCATTTCAACAGACGCAGAGATCCAGGCGAGCCATAAGTATGCCGACCTGTCCGGTGCGATCCCGATTCCAGCCACCTTGTCGTTGGAACTCTCAGAACTGATCGGCGATCAACGCACCACCATCGGATACCGTTTCATCTCGGACATGCCCTTCGCGCACCGGCCCAAGCACCAGATGGACGCCTTCGAAGCCAGGGCAATGGCCGACTTTCGCGCACAGCCGCACCCGGCTTCCACACCGTTGATCGACACCGACGGCACGATCTTCAACCGCCGTATCCGCTACGCCGCACCGGTGGTGATGGGCGGCGCCTGCGTCTCGTGCCACAACAGCCACCCGGAGAGCCCCAAGCACGACTGGAAGGTCGGGGATGTCCGCGGCCTGCAAGAGCTGACCATTCATCAGCCGATCGCGGCCAACATCTTCTCCTTCAAGTACCTGCTTGCCTACTTCGTTGCCTCCGGCATCTTCGCCGCCACATTCGCCGCCCTCCAGTGGCGCCAGACCAAAGAGATCGGTCGAATGAACCAGGACCTGGAGGCGGCCAACGATTTCCTCTCCGGGATTTCGGTGAAGCTGGCCCGCTATCTCTCGCCGCAGATCTATCGCAGCATCTTCAAGGGCGAAAAGGATGTGCTGATTTCCACGGAGCGCAAGAGGCTCACAATCTTTTTCTCGGACATCAAAGACTTCACCGAGACCACCGAGCGGCTGCAGCCCGAAGAACTGACCGCCGTCCTGAACCAGTACCTCACCGAGATGACCGCAATCGCGCTTGACCACGGCGCCACCGTCGACAAGTACATCGGCGACGCCATCTTGGTGTTCTTCGGCGACCCCGAGACCAAGGGTGTCGAAGAGGATGCCAAGGCCTGCTTGCGCATGGCCATAGCCATGCAAGCGCGCATGCGGACCTTGAATGCGGAGTGGCGCAAGCGCGGCATCGAAGTGCCTTTCCGCATCCGCTGCGGAGTCAACAGCGGATACTGCAACGTCGGGAACTTCGGCAGCGCCGAGCGCATGGACTACACGATCGTCGGTGCCCAGGTGAACTTGGCTGCCCGCCTTGAATCGATCGCCGAGCCGGGGGACATCGTCTTGAGCTACGAGACCTACGCACTGGTGCGCGATATCGTCGACGCTAAAGAGATGGCGCCGATCCATATGAAGGGCATCGCCCGGGCGGTCATCCCCTACAGCGTCGAAGCGCTGCGCGAGGGTCCAGAGACCCAATTGGCGGTCATCAGCGAGCACGCCAAGGGCGTCGATCTCTATCTCGACATCGATAACTTGGACGCCCCTGCCGCTGCCCGCCTGCAGGACAAGTTGCAGCTCGCATTGGAGCGGCTGAAGGCGAAAGGGCAGAATTCGTCTGCCTGACTGTGCTGGGGCGCTGCGTCCAACGAACTGGTCTGAGTCTTGGCCACATCTCATAGCGATAGAGTGCGCCGCGTCTTCTCCAAGCGGTACTCCCAAGAGGGATTCCGCCGCGCCTCACGCATCAACGATGCTCACCCGGCGGCGCTTGCGCCCCTGTGCGCCAGGCGGGCCGTCGAAGCGACCGGCCAGCGGGGTTTCACAGGTCAGACAGGCCCCGTGATCGTCCAGGTTCCAAGTCGACAGACGGTGCCAGTCCCGCTCAATCACGCGGGCCCCGCAGCCCGTACAATAGCTGGACTGCGCCTCCAGATCGTGGACATTCCCGACATAGACGTGGCTGAGGCCCAGGCTTTGGGCGATGTGCCTTGCCCGCCGCAAGGTGGCGTGGGGCGTGCGCGGATGCGACAGCATCCGGTGATCGGGATGAAAGGCAGTGAAATGCAAGGGGACCTCGGGACCGCAGGTCTCGAGCATCCATTTGCTAAGTGCTTCGATCTCCTTGTCGCTGTCGTTCTCGCCGAGGATGAGCAAGGTGGTGACCTCCACCCAGCAGTCGGTCTCCTGGACCGTGAAGGCTATCGAATCGAGGACGGGGCCGATGTCGGAAGCGGTCAGCCTTTTGTAGAACTCCGGGGAAAAAGCCTTGAGGTCGATGTTGGCCGCATCCATACCGGCAAAGAACTCCGGCCGCGCGCTGTCGGAAATGTAACCGGCAGTCACGGCTACGTTCTTCACGCCGCGCTCTCGGCATGCAGCAGCCACGTCGAGCGCATACTCCATGAAGATCACCGGATCGTTGTAAGTATAGGCGACAGACTGCGCACCGGCCCGCACCGCAGCGTTGGCAATCATTGTCGGGGAGGCAACAGCAGCCAGGCTGTCTTGCTCGCGGCTCTTTGAGATGTCATGATTCTGGCAGAACTTGCAGGCCAGGTTACAACCCGCCGTGCCGAAGCTCAGTATTGGCGTGCCGGGCAGGAAATGATTGAGCGGCTTCTTCTCGATCGGGTCGATGCAGAAGCCCGAGGAGCGGCCATAGGTATCCAGGACCACTGCGTTGCCCGCACGTTTACGCACGTAGCACAGGCCGCGCTGCTCGGTGCCCAGCCGGCACTCTCGCGGGCACAGCGTGCAGATCACGCGATCGTCCGCAGGTTCAAAACGCCAATGACGCGTGGGGTGCGACATGTGTAGCTTTACCCTCATGCTCACCTGCGCCATGTGGGACTAACTCTTGGGACGAGGTCAAGATGTCTGTGCAGCCAACGGTCTTTGCCGGTCAGTTCTATCCGCGTGACGGCGATGCGCTGGCCGATGCCGTTACAGGCGCGCTCACCGCCGCTGCGGCGAAGCAGAGGCGCGATGCACCGCCGGCCCAAGCCGTGATCGTTCCCCATGCTGGCTACCGTTTTTGTGCGCCGCTGATCGCGCAGGCCATGTTGGCTGCCCGCGGCGGAGCGGAGACCCCACTGCCGCGCAGGCTGCTGATCGCCAGCCCCTCGCACCGGCATAGTTTCAAAGGCCTGGCACTGCCTGCGGTCGATGCCTTCCAGACACCGCTCGGCCCCGTGGCCGTGGACTGCAGGTTGCGGGACTCCCTGGTCGGTGGCGCCGTCCAAGTGAACGATCAGGCCTTCGCCCGCGAACATGCCATCGAGGTGCTTCTGCCCTTCGTGCACCGCCTCTTTCCTGGCGTGCCCATCGTGCCGTTGGTCTGTGGCGTCGGTGCTCACGCGGCGCTCTCGGCTGTTATCGACGACCTTGCTGAGAGCCCCGACAGGACCTGCATTCTGCTGTCGAGCGATCTCAGCCACTATCTGGACCTGCAGGCCGCACAGGCGCGCGATGCGGATACTGCCAAGCGGATCGAAACCGCCCGTCTAGGCGGTTTCGGTGGCAAGGATGCTTGCGGCTGGCAGCCCATCGGCGGCTGGCTCTTGTCACGCACCGGTCAAGCTGCGCAGCCCCTGCGTCTGGGCATGGCGGATTCCTCTCAGGCCAACGGCGATACTGGCCGGGTCGTCGGCTATGGGGCTTGGGCCTTCTATCCCTCCCCCGGGGCGGGCATCGACCCCTCCGCGAAATCCACGCTATTGCGCATTGCGCGTGCCAGCCTGAAAGGTCGCCTTAAGAGGGGCAAAGCGCCCGAGGTGGTTGTCTCCTCCTTCCGCGCGTCCTTGCAAACTCATGCCGCCAGCTTCGTAACCTTGACCCATGACGGGCGCTTGCGCGGCTGTGTCGGTTCGCTCAGCGTGCATCAGCCGCTGGTGGCGGATGTTGCCGAGAATGCGATCAAGGCGGGGATCAAGGACAAGCGCTTCCGTCCCTTGCAGACAGCGCAGCAACTGGAAGAGCTGAAGGTGAGTGTTGCGATCCTATCGCGCCCCTTGCGCACCCACTTCGCCTCCCGAGAAGCCTTGTTGACAAAGATCGTTCCGGGCAAGAGCGGCCTGATCCTGGAAGACCAAGGCAAGCGCGGCACCTTTCTGCCGATGGTGTGGAAGAACCTGGCGACCCCTGATGCCTTTCTCTCGGGTCTTGTCGTCAAGGCGGGGCTTCCCAAAGGCCATTGGAGCGACACGGTGAAGCTCTGGCATTTCACCGCCGACAGTTTCGCGGAGACCTAGGCTCTGGATCGAACAGCGGTCGGTGCGGATGAAACGTTGGTGATTGACCCTTACGAAGGGGCGGTAGTGAAAAGAGGGCCATCGCATTTTTCTGAGTGAGACGTTCTTGGCAACAGTTGGGGTTCACGGGAGAGATTCCGTGAGTCTGATCTTGTTGAGAAAAAATACCGATCTCTTGTTAGCCGTTGGTGCCGAACAGGAAGATTGACCTGATCTGCGCGCTCAGCCTTCATCGCCGAAGTCAGCCGCTACGTAAGAGAAGCCTCGATGAGCGCACCTTCCCTTCCCCGTCATGCCTCCGTCGTGGTGATCGGCGGTGGGGTCATGGGCACATCGACGCTCTATCATCTGGCCAAGCTGGGTGTAAGCGATGCTCTGCTGCTGGAGCGAAACAAGCTGACGTCCGGGACCACTTGGCACTCGGCGGCGCAGGTACGTGCACTCAGGCATTCGCGCAACCTGACGCGGATGATCCGCTATTCCATCGATCTCTATAGTCGGCTGGAGGCCGAGACCGGGCAGGCAGTGGGCTGGATCCAGAAGGGCTCGCTCTCGATTGCGACAAGCCCGGATCGGCTGACCCACATCAGGCGGCAAGAGGCGCTGGCGGCTGCTTTCGAGGTCGAAGCGCAGTCGATTCCTGTGGAGGAAGCCCGTGAGATCTGGCCCTTGATGCGCAGCGACGACGTGATCGGCGCGGTCTTTTCGCCAGGAGACGGGCGGGTCAGCCCGTCGGATCTCTGCGCTGCTCTTGTCAAGGGCGCGCGGAAGGCCGGTGCCACGATCCTCGAAGACTGCGGCGTCACCGGCATTCTCACCAGGAATAGTCGGGTCGTCGGGGTCGAGACCCAGCAGGGCGAGGTGGCCTGCGAAGCTGTGGCGGTCTGTGCCGGTCTCTGGTCGCGCGAGACGGCAGCTCTAGGCGGGGCCGCTGCCCCCTTGATGGCCTGCGAGCACTTCTATCTCTTGACCAAGCCGGTGCCGGGGATCTCCGGCAACATGCCCACCCTCTCCGACCATGATTCGCATCTCTACATTCGAGACGATTCCGGCGGCTTGCTCGTCGGCTGCTTCGAGCCCTTGGGCAAGGCCATCACGCCGGAGCAACTGGGCTCGGATTTCGCCTTTCAATTGCTTCCGGAAGACTGGGATCACTTCGAGCCGATGATGCATGCTGCCCTGCACCGCCTGCCTGTCCTGGAGACGGCAGAGGTCAAGATGCTGCTGAATGGGCCGGAGAGCTTTACGCCCGATGGGACCTTCATGCTGGGTGAGACGGCCGAGACCCGCGGTCTCTTCCTCGGCTGCGGCATGAACTCCGTCGGGGTGGCGACCGGCGGCGGAGCCGGCATGAACTTGGCCCATGCCATCGCCCACGGCCATATGGCTTATGACCTGGGCGAGGCCGATGCCAAGCGCTTCGCCCCGGTCTTCGACTCTGCCGAGCACTTGATCGCTCGAGCACCGGAGGTGCTGGGCAAGCACTACGAGATCTCCTACCCCGGCCGCCAGTGGCTGAGCGCCCGCGATTTGCGCGCGCTGCCGCTGGAGCCGGCTTGGCGCCGAGCCGGTGCTCACTTCGGCCAGGTCTATGGCTTCGAGCGCCCGCTCTACTTCGGCAAGACGGTCGAGCCCGAACTCACCTTCGGCAGGCCGGACTGGTTCGAGGCAGTTCGCCGGGAGGTCGAAGCCGCCCACCGGAGAGCCGCCGTCTTCGATCAATCCAGCCTTGGCAAGATCGATGTCGAGGGGCCTGATGCCGAGGCCTTCCTGCAGCGCCTCTGCGCCAACCAGATGGCGAGACCGCCCGGGCGTGCGATCTACACCGCCATGCTGAACGAGCGCGCTGGCTTTGAGAGCGATCTGACGGCGCAGCGACTGGGCGCGGCGCACTATCGTCTCTTCGTTGGCACCGCGGCGGTAAAGCGCGACCTGGCCTGGCTCAAGGCGAACAGCGACGATTTCCGGGTCACCTTGCGCGACCGAACGGAGGACTTTGCCACCCTGGCCCTGATGGGTCCGCAGGCGGCGCGCATCGTGACCGAATTGGGAGCCTCACATCTGAAAGATCTGGGATTCTTCCACTTGGGCGAGGCTGAACTGGCCGGACAGCCGGTGCAGGCGGTCCGCCTTTCCTATGTCGGTGAAGCCGGCTGGGAGATTACCTGTCCCGCTGCCAAGGCCGAACCGCTCTACGCCGCCCTTGCTGCGGCCGGTGCGCAACCGGCCGGACTTTTCGCGCAGACGGCGATGCGGATCGAAAAGCGCTTTCTGGCTTTCGGTCATGAGCTGGACGGCGACGTGACCCCGATCGAGGCCGGCCTGGACTTCGCCGTGGCCTGGTCCAGCGACTTCATCGGTCGCGAGGCTTTGCTCCGGCGGCGCGAGGCGGGGCCGGTCAGCCGTCTCGTCACCCTCGTCTTTGCCGAGCCGTCCGTAACGCCACTGGGCCATGAACCCATTCTCTTCGAGGGAGAGATCGTCGGCGAGACCAGTTCGACGGCCTACGGCTTTCGGATCGACTGTCCGCTGGCTCTGGGCTATGTGCGGCTGCAGGCACCGGAGGGCCTGGCAGTCGAGGTCGATATTGCCCGCAGTCTGCACAAGGCACGCCTCAGTCTAGAGCCTGCTTTCGATCCCAAGGGCACGCGCATGCGCTCGCCGCATTCCTGATCGCTCATGGCGGGCTTCGCGCTATGCTGCCTGCCAGCAAAGGAGAGGGCCTTTGGAACTGAAGTGGCTGGAGGATTTCTTGGCGCTGGCGGAGCTGGGCGGCTTTTCCAAGGCCGCAGCTGCACGCAATGTTACCCAGCCCGCCTTCGGGCGTCGCATCCGCGCGCTAGAGCATTGGCTGGGAACCGACCTGGTCGACCGCAGCACCCACCCGCCGGAGCTGACATCGGCCGGACGGCAGTTCCGAGAAAGCGCAGCCGATCTGGTGCGCGATATTCATCGGCTGCGGCGAGACTTTAGGCGAACTGCCGGCGGCGGAGCCGGAATCGTGATTACCGCCCCGCATGTACTGGCACTCAGCGTGGTGCCGCGCCTGCTCGGCCGGATGAAAGCGGCCGTCGGCGCCTTTCCGGCGAAGGTGACTCACGAGAGCGTGCACGAGTGCCTTCTGGCCATGGTGAGTGGCGAGGCTGATTTCCTGGCCACATTCTACCACCCGCAGATCCCCTTGGTACTGGATCCCAGGCGCTTTCCGCATCTCGCGCTGGGGATCGAGCGTCTGCGACCCTTTGCAGAGCGGCTAGAGGATGGTCGGGCGCGCTATCACCTGCCCGGCGCGCTGGATACTCCCCTACCCTACCTGACCTATGGTGCCGGGACCTTTCTCCAGCGCGCCATCGAACTGCATCTGGCGCGGATGCCGGAGACAGCACACCTGATCCCTTCCGTCGAGAACAGCATCGCCGAATCCTTGAAAGCCATGGCAGTGGATGGACAAGGCTTGGCTTGGCTGCCGGAAGGGGCTGTTAGCGAAGAGGATCTGGCCCTGCGACTGGCTCCAGCCGGTGACGGGAGCTGGACATTGGGCCTTGGCATTCGCCTCTATTGGGCTAGCGAGCGGCCGAACCGCTTGGCTGCGAGATTGTGGCAAGCCTTGCAGGGAGGCATGTTCGGCGGCGGGCAAGACGGCGTCTGAGAGGGTTGTGGACATGCGTGGCACCGGCCTGATGGTCAGCCTTTAGGTCTTCGATGGTTTGGCAGGCTGAAATGCGGACAAGCCGTCTAGGCTGGTTCCGCTCGTGTGGATCTGCGTGCGGTCTTCTCTATCCCGCACGGCAGTGCTGGAACGGATCTGGGTATGGATGCAATTCTACAGTCTTTGATGAGCGGCCTGCCGCTACTCTTGGCCCATAGCGCCGTCACATTCCTGATCGTGATCATCGGCGTTCGGATCTATATGCTGGTGACGCCGCATGACGAACTGGCCTTGATCCGCAGCGGCAACGCGGCGGCGGGCCTGTCATTGGGCGGTGCCATTCTTGGGATCGCCTTACCATTGGCCTTCGTCCTGGCCTTCTCGGTGTCCATCCTGGATATCGTGGTGTGGGGTGTAGTAACTCTTGTCTTGCAGCTAATTGCCTTCTTTGTTGTCGATAAGATACTCAAGAATGTCTCGCTCCGGATCGAACAGGGCGATATGGCATCAGCCATCTTACTTGTCTCTGTCAAGCTCACGACAGCAACGATCAACGCGGCCGCCGTCTCAGGGTAATGGCGCGCTTTGAGCTCACAGTCTATCTGGCCGTGTTCGCAGCACTTTGGTGGATGATACCGAATGATGATGCTGCCATCCGCACTCCACGGCAGCCGAGTCCATCAATCGCTGTCCCAGAGAATGTTCCGCAGGACGCTCCCTCGAAACTTCCCGAGGCCCACCGCCTGGAAGTGCCAAGGTCGGCGGCAAAGGACGTCCGCAAGGCTCTCTCCAAAGAGGTTCCGAGGAAGGCCCCCAAGGGTCCCTTGGCCATCCCTGCTACATCCGATCAGGGATCTCCTGTACCTCGGTACTTCCTCAATGATGATGACGCCAAGAGGAGTGCTACGGGCACAGCCTTCGCCCTTGATGACGAGGGCCTGTGGATAACGGCTCGCCATGTTGCAGGAGGTTGCCAGACCTTAGGCTTTGTACGTCCGGGTCAACGCACTCTCGTGCCGGCTAAGAGGGTCTGGCTTCACCCGCATAGCGACCTGGCGCTGGTGCTAGGACCACAGGCACGACACGGCTTCAAACTGTCGTCAAGTGCTGCCGACAGCGGTTCCAATGCCTTTCATGTGGGCTTTCCTCAAGGCAAGCCCGGCGACGTTTGGTCGAGGACCATCGGTCCGGCGCGGATGGTTGTTCGGGGTCGTTACCGGTCGGAAGAACCAGTCGTTGCCTACGCCGAGGTCGAGCGCTACCCGCCTTTCTCAGGCGAACTTGGCGGCATTTCGGGCGGTCCGATTCTTGACGGCTCCGGTCGGATCATTGGGGTTTCCGTAGCATCAAATCCTCGCAGGGGCCGAATCATCGGGACTGCACCGCAGTCCTTTGACAGGCTCTTTGACGAAGCCCTCCGCCGACCCCGCGGGTCAGAGGCAGTCAGTCCAAGCCTCACTCCATCCACGCTGAAGGATGGGGGCGATGCGCTCCGACAAAGTTTTTCTGTTGCGAAGCTATACTGCTTTGTTGATTGAACCGTCGATTTGGGTGCTTCCGCTCGGACCCTCCTGTGTTCCAGACACAGCGACACTCCTGACTGGCTGCAACAAGTTACATGCCCATGCCGAACGACGGTGCGATCGCCTGACCCCTATGCCGTAACGGCACTGACCGGGTCCGGCTTGGCATTGGATCACCAAGGGCGCAGTCGCTACCTCCTCCGCAACGTCACTCAGACGAACGGAGGAACAGGCCATGAGCCAGCAACACAGCTTCGAGACCTTGATCTACCAGCGCCGTGGCGCACTGGCAGAGATTCGCTTCAATCGACCGCACCGGCTGAATGCCGTTATCGAGAGCTTCTATCGGGAGCTGCTGCAGGCCTTCGACGCTGCCGAAGCCGATGAGGAGGTGCGCGTCATCCTGCTGACCGGTGAGGGGCGTGCCTTCTGCGTCGGGGCCGATCTGAAGGAGCACGGCAAGGGCGAACGCACGGCCAAGCAGCAGCGCGATTATCTGGTTTTGGGCAACGCCGTTTGTCAGCGCATCCAGGGCGCACCCAAGCCGGTCATCGCAGCGGTCAACGGCTTTGCCGCCGGTGCCGGTGCCGAGATGGCGATCTCTGCGGACTTCCTACTCATGAAGGAAAGCGCCCTGCTGTGGCTACCGGAAGTCTCCATCGGCACCTTCGTCGGCGGCGGCGTCTCCGGCCTGCTACCGCGCTTGGTGGGCTTGGCCAAAGCCCGCGAAATGATCATGACCGGTCGACGCGTCGGCGGCCGTGAGGCCGAAGCTATAGGCCTCGCAATCCGCTGCTTCGCCGATGCGGACTTCGAGACCGAGGTTCAGGTCTATGCCGAAATCCTGGCGCAGAAAGCACCGCTCTCTCTGCAGTTTGCCAAAGAACACCTGAACGATACCGGCCGCAGCATGGAGACCCGGCTGATCACAGAGCTTGAGTCCTTGCGCGCCTGCATGGTGACGCAGGACTGGCAGGAAGGCGTCGATGCCTTCGCCGAAAAGCGCACGCCCGTGTTCCGTGGCCGCTAAAGCGGTACCGCACAGTCAATAAGGACTAAGAACGATGTCCCCTCCCTCCGCCCTGCCTGCGGCCGGCGCAAGCCCGCTGTATGCCATTCTCAATCCTCGCGCCATTGCCGTGATCGGCGCTTCCAACGATCCGACCAAGCGCGGCTATCAGGCGATCAAGCAACTGCAGAGCGACGGCTTCGCCCAGCCGATCTATCCGATCAACCCCAAGGCGCCCGAGATCCTCGGTCTGGCTGCCTACTCCTCGATTGGCGCTGTTCCTGGAGAGATCGATCTGGCGCTGGTTTGCACGCCAGCCAAGACCTTGCCCCAACTGCTGCGCGATTGCGGCGCCAAGGGCGTCAAGGGTGCTGTGATCTTGGCCGCGGGATTTGGCGAGGCGGGTGCTGCGGGCAAGGCCTTGGAAGCCGAGGTCCTGGCCGTGGCGCACGAGCAAGCCATACGCCTAATCGGCCCCAACACCAATGGTGTCTTCAACCTGCACCACCGCATGAACCTGGTCGGCGTGAAGGATGCGGAGCCCGGCAATATCGGTATCGTCTCGCAGTCCGGCAATATGATGCTGGCGCTGATCACCGAGGCGCAGCGACGCCGCCAGCTCGGCTTCTCCACCTACATCGGCGTCGGCAATCAGCTCGACGTGCGCTTCAGCGAATACCTCGAGTACTTTGGCGAGGACGAGCAGACGGCGGTCCCGGTGCTTTACGTCGAGGGCATTAAGAACGGTCGGCGCTTCCTGGAGGTCGCCCGTGAGGTGACGCAGAAGAAACCGGTGGTCGTCTATAAGTCGGGCCGCACCGAGGCCGGGCAGGTCTCGGCCAGCTCGCACACCGGCTCGCTTGCCGGCTCCTTTGCGCTGACCCGCGACCTGCTGCGCCAGGCCGGCGTCACCGTGGTCGAGCAGTCGGACAAGATCCTCTCCGTCGCCGAGGGTCTCAGTCTGCTGCCGCCGGCTGCAGGCGGTAGGGTTGCCGTTTTGGGCGATTCCGGCGGGCATGGAACGGTTACCACCGACGCGCTGATCGAGGCGGGGCTCAGCCTGGCTACTCTCTCCGAGAAGAGCCGTCAGGCTTTGGCTGCCGTCTTGCCGGCCCAGGCCTCTCTGACGAACCCGGTCGATGTCGCCGGCGGCACCGACGACAACCCTGCGGTCTTCGCCGCCTGTGCGCGGATCCTGCTGGACGATCCCGGCGTCGACCTCCTGATGATCGTCGGCATGTTCGGCGGCTATGCCGTGCGCTTCGCCGAACAGCTGAGCCAGGCGGAAATCGAGACCTCGGCGATGATCGGCGCGCTGGCCGCAGAGAAGGGCAAACCGGTGATCGTGCAGAGCCTCTATGCCACGCATAAGCCGGAGCCGCTCTCGGTGCTGCGCCAGGCCGGCGTGCCGCTCTTCATCTGGCCGGAGAACGCCATCTGCTGTGCTGCCGAGTGCGTGCGCTATGGCGCCGCCCTCCGCCGCCTGGCCGCCAATCCCCCGTGCCCGGCCGCTGTACCCAAGCCAGCCGTGACGGCCGTGGTCGAGAAGGCCCGGGCCGATGGTCGTGCCGCCCTTTTCGAAGATGAAGCCAAGCAGCTGCTCAAGCATTTCGGCATTGCGGTGCCGGAGAGCCTGCTGCTGCGCGAAGCGGCCGATCTGGCCTTGGCGTCCGAACGCTTCGGCGATCGCGCGCTGGCGCTGAAGATCGTCAGCCAGGATATCCTGCACAAGTCCGATGCCGGTGGCGTCAAGCTGAAGGTCAGCGGGGCAGAGGCAATAGCTGCCGCGCGGCGGGAGATCCTGGCCAATGCCAAGGCCTATGACCCGAGCGCCCGCATCGACGGCGTGCTGGCGACCCCGATGGCGGCGCCTGGTATCGAGGTGATCCTGGGTGTGGTGCAGGACCCAATCTTCGGCCCGGTGATGATGTTCGGCCTGGGCGGCATCTTCGTCGAGGTGCTGAAGGATGTCGCCTTTCGCGCCCTGCCGATGAGCCGCGACGATGCGGCCGAGATGCTTGAGCAGATCGCCTCTGCCAAGATCCTGCAGGGCGTTCGCGGACGGGGACCGGTCGACAAGCAGGCGCTCTTGGACCTGATGATGGCCGTGGCCGCGCTGGCCGAGGCGCATCCCGAGATCGCCGAGATCGACCTCAATCCGGTGATCCTGCGCGAAGACGGCCTTGACCTGGCCGACGCCCGCATGATCTTGGCCGAAACCGCTTGAAACCCGAGGAGAGAAACATGGCGCGGCCCATCGAGACCAAGGATTCAACCCTGTCCCTGGAGGGCCGCGTTGCCCTTCTGACGTTCCAGCGCGATGATTTGCGCAATGCCCTCACCGGCTCGGAGCTGATCGAGGACATCGTCCAGACGGTGGACTGGGTGAACCGCAGCCCCGACGTCTCTGTGCTTGTTATCACAGGTGCCGGCTCTGCCTTCTCGGCCGGCGGCAACATCAAGGAGATGCGCGACCGCGGCGGGGCCTTCGCCGGCAGTGTCGCAGAGTGCGAAGAGCGCTACCGCCGCGGCATCCAGCGCATCCCGCTGGCACTGGATCGCTGCGAGGTGCCGGTGATTGCCGCGGTCAATGGTCCGGCCATCGGAGCCGGCTGCGATCTGGCCTGCATGAGCGACATTCGCATCGGTTCGACCAAGGCAGCCTTCGGCGAGACCTTCGTCAATCTGGGCATCATCCCAGGCGATGGCGGCGCCTGGTTCCTGCAGCGCCTGATTGGATATCAACGCGCTGCCGACCTCACCTTCACCGGCCGCCTGGTCAAGGCCGAGGAGGCGCTGGAGCTGGGTTTGCTGTTGAAAATGACGGCGCCCGAAGACCTGCTTGCCGAGGCACTCCACTACGCGCAGACGATTGCCGCCAAGCCGCCTCAGGCCCTACGTTACACCAAGCGCCTGATGAAATCGGCGCAGAGGATGGAGTTACGAGACTTCCTGGACCTTTGCGCGACAATCCAGGGCGTCTGCCATAACAGCGAGGACCATGTTGAGGCGGTGACGGCCTTCCTGGAGAAGCGCCCGCCGGTGCTGCAGGGGCGCTGAGTCTGGCCGCTGAGTCTTGCCGATAAGTCTGGCCGCGGAGCCAGGTCGCTCAGTTAGGCCGTCACACTTTTTTGGGGACGCTGGGGAGACATCCAACGTCCCCGGATGCTTGTCCCCTTCGCATACACGATACAAGATCGCGAAAATTGGCAGTATTTCCACTTTTGCTAAGCAATCTCAGGCACTTGACCGCAACGGAGGAACGGCGCTAGAGAGGCTTCCCCACCTTTTCGATTGCGCACCCCTGTATTCATCCTTAACGGGTATTGCACATGCTGTTTGTTTGCAATGGTTCTCCAAAAACCGGAACCACTTGGATTGTACAGTTCTTCAAAGTACAGCCAAGAACATTCTTGGCCACGCCGGAGATCTATAACACCAATGCAACCAACCCGATGCTCGATAAAGCCGTTCTGTCCGACATCGATTCCTACGAATTCTACAAGAAAGGACAGTACTTTACCAAAGTGCATCTGATCGATGAAGACTGGGCTCTTGCTCTACTGGACAAGCCGAATCTTCGTGTCTTGAGCATTGTGCGTGATGTCCGGGACCAGTTCGTGTCTCGTTACCATCACGACAAACGCAACAACATTATCGACGAAGACCGGTCTTTTGATGCCTACTTTGCATCGCACAGCGGTAAACGAATAAAGCTGACGATGGATTACAATCGCTACTGGTACCAAATACCAGGCGTCGGACCGATCACGACCTCCTATGAGTTCCTCAAAGCCGACCCCATTCGCGCGCTGACACACTTCCGCGACGACCTGCGCCTATCGAACCCGGCCAGCTTCGATGTTGAACTGGTCCGCGAAAAGACGGACTTTGCCCGCACCAACAACACAGGACCTGGCCGTTTCAGACGTAAGGGCATCGTTGGCGACTATCGCAACCACATGTCGGAAGCGCAGAACCGCAGATTCCTGAAACGGCTGAAAACTGCCGGCTACAACAGGATCAAACGCCGCATCGCGCGTCTTCACCCCCACCTGGAGCCCTACCTGGCGGCAACAGACATCGGCCTTGAATGATTTTCGATGAGGACGTGCCCCAAGTCCGGGTCCCTTCAGGCGTTCTCCTTCGGCAACTTTCGTGAGGGCGACGCCGGTTTCTCTGCTAGCACGCACACTTTCACTGATTCGGACCCACGATCCGCCTAACCTCGGGAGGAATCTGGGCTAGTGGTGCATCCCAGAGGGACGGTCCCGTCCGCCCGGATAAATCACGCGAAAACATCAATAGGTTGTTGGACCGATGCCCTCGGCCAGCGGTACTGCCCGCCTAAGCTCAGCACAAAAGGCTGGATCAATTTTACTTCGATAGAGCATCGGCACATGAAGCATTCCGTGTTCCACGTTTTCCGCCAACCGTATTTGCAGGGGCTTGGAGTTGAGCACACTTTCAACGGAGTTCTTCTGAAAATCCAGAAAAGATCGGTACGCTGCAGCAAAGCGCTCTGTAGAATTCGTGATTGAATCATACGACTCGTCAATCCAATCGCCGAAAGTCTGAAAGCCCAATTCCTTAATGAGCCCAAGGCTACCGCAGTGCCCGAAGACGATCAGTGGATGAAAATTACAGAGCGGCTTGAGAGGTTTTTCTGTAATTCGAAGCGGTCTTGTTGACATTGCTGTCTCAGACACCAGAGAGAACGATGACTTGAGGAAAAACTCGAAAAGCACATCAAGAGTTCGATCTTTGGTAGAAGGTGGATTCTTGTCATCAATGCCAAAAAGGACTTTGCCTTTTTGCTCCAACAAGGGAATGTACTCTTTCACTTGCTCAGAAAGACGGAGCTCCAGAAATTGATCTAGAGGCCCACCCTTGCTCCAAACGTTCGATTTGAATGCACGTCCAAGACCCTGATTCTGCAGCCCGCCAAAGGAAACAAAGCCGTCATTCCACAGATCATCTTTTAACAAATACGCTAATAGTAGAATTCTCCAAGGTCGCGGTTTATAATTCAAGCAGATATATTTTCTTTCAATCTTGCGCTCATTCAGAAAAGTATACAGCTTTTCCTCAAACTGTTTTCTCGGATTTTCCCAAGAATTTTGGAAAAACCTCTTTATGTGATAGTCGTAATTGAGCACGCTTATCGTACTGTTAAGATGGTGATCCTTTGCCCAGGTTGTGTAGTCTTCTTTGTGAAAACGGTTTTGAGTGATGTAACACACTCTGGTGGGATCGATGTTTCTCTCATGGAGAACCCTGTGTAGCGCAGTGGCTCTGTCGTTCTTGTGCCCACGTCCTTCACGAGAGTCATCAAAAACTATTCCGGCCCGCCTGTCTCTGAGTGCGTGTAGAAATGGTTCTGGAATGTTCTTTAGTATCTCAACCATGTAATCCCGTGATTGTGGCCCACCCGACGGAAAAACCAAATAACCGGAAATCTGGCCATTTAGAATATTCGCGTGGTCAACCTCTTCTGCATCTGCAGCCTGCATCAAATTGAACAGCGAGCTGGCTCTTTTAGAAACAACCCTTTCAAACGCACCGCCCTTGTAAGACAAATCTGAAATGTACATCTCGCAGTCCTTACAACCTTACCATTGTGCATTGTAGCTTAAGCCTGGAACACTCATTTTCACATCCGATTGAAACACTTACGATTACTCTTCGTGAGCCAAGTGATCTTCAAGGAAGCACCCCTCGTCGACCCACCGCCGTGTCTGCTTAGTCGAGTCCGACATCTGCCTTCTCCAGAAAGGGTTCAAGATAGGGATGGAGTTTCACGATCCGACGCGTCATCTGGCCGTAGTTCCCCGTTCAACATCTGCCGAAAACGCGGATCCTGTTTTTCATCCCTATGTTTGCGAAAATCGTCCACGATCCCCTTACGCTTGAACACTCCATTGTCAGTGTTCTTAAAGGTACTGAAGTCTGTTTTCTCGCATGTTCGGTCCACATCGAAGGGGCTGGGGTCCGGTAAGCGCCGGACCCCGCCTTGGGATACCATTAGCTGTTGTCGTCAAGGGACTGGTCTGTACGGCGTTCGGCGAACCTCTCATGGTAAGCATCAAAGTTCATGTTCTCTCCTATGACTCCAACGCGTATGTCATGATAGTATCGTGAAACAAACTAATCACGCGCAATGCTAAGCACCCTGACATCCGGAGTCGGTAAGAGGTTCAGCGCCCAGTAACTCCCTCTAAGATGTACTTTCTTGTAGAACTTCCGATTCAAGAAAGGCGCGCTGTCCGATTTCCGCGAGACAGCGATTGCGCATGACAAGGTTGGCGGTCTCCGTCTGATTGTATGTTGCAGGTGAGGGTTGGAAACTCTTACCCAGGACTTTGAAGAATTGGACGATCCACGTTGTCCCGAATTTCGGTGATCCCTTGCAGATGAAGAGCATTCGCTTGTCGCAGCCTACCCAAATCTGAAACGCAACTTATGCTTACCGGCTGGGCCGTTTCGCGGTCAACGCGTCGCTCGACGCATCGCGCACGGCGGTCACAACCTCGACCGCAGTGGCTGGCCAGTTGTCCGTCTCGCGGGCCTGACGTTGAACGATATCCCCACCGGACTTAGTTGTTACTGTTCCAATGGCGCCCAGAGAAAGACCCTCATCCGCCTCTACCCTACTTGGCGGCAAAGGATATTGGCCTTGTGTAACATTCTATGACGGCTTGCCCCAGTCCGCGTCCCCTTAGGCATTCTCTTTCGGCACCCAAGGGATGCGGGCGAAGGTGACGCCCTCTTCGGAGAGGGCCTTGGCGTCCTCGCTCGAGGTTTCGCCGTAGATACTGCGGGCTTCGGTCTCGCCATAGTGGATCTTGCGGGCCTCTTCGGCAAAGCCCGGGCCCACATAGTCGCAGTCGCGCTCGACCGCCTCGCGCAGCTTGACCAGCTCCTTACGGATCGCGGCTGCGGGCTGGGCGTTGGCCTTGCCGGGCAGGCGCGGGGCCATGATCGCCTTCTCGACCTTTACCGAACCGCATTCGGGACAGGCAACCTCGCCAGCGTCCCGCTGCTCGTCAAAGCCGGCGCTGTTGCGAAACCATCCTTCGAATCGGTGGTCCTGCTCGCATTTCAGGTCATACTTGATCATGACTGTAAAATGGCGCGCCGCGCCCGAAAGAGCAAGGGAGCCCCCGACGCCGTGACCGACCCCTTCAGACCGCCGCCTTCGCCTTGGGTGCAACGCTTCACCTGGTGCCTGCCGCTAGGGGGGCAGGTGTTGGATCTTGCCTGCGGTAGCGGGCGCCACAGCCGCTATCTTCTGGACCTAGGCTACCGGGTGACGGCGCTGGACCGCGATCTCGCCAACATCGCCGATCTAGACGGCCAGGACGGATTGACTCTGGTTCAGGCCGATCTGGAAGACGGTTCTGCCTTTCCGCTGGCCGGGCAGCAGTTCGACGGGGTGCTGGTCGCCAACTATCTCTATCGCCCGCTGCTGCCGGCGCTGCTGAGCGCGGTGGCGCCCGGCGGCGGCTTGATCTACGAGACCTTCGCGGTCGGCAACGAGCGCTTCGGCAAGCCCAGCAACCCGGACTTCCTGCTTGTGCCCGGCGAATTGCTTGAGACCCTGCGCGGCCATCTGCGTATTCTGGCCTACGAGGATCTGGTGGTATCGGAACCAAGACCGGCTGCAGTGCAGCGGGTGGCGGCGAGGCGAGAGGGCTAGAGGGCATGGCGAAGTCGGGG
The DNA here is from genome assembly GCA_963669445.1 of Rhodospirillales bacterium. Lineage (GTDB taxonomy): Bacteria > Pseudomonadota > Alphaproteobacteria > Kiloniellales > JACOMY01 > JACOMY01. The sequence goes on along the minus strand of OY770029.1, from coordinate 4,975,108 downwards.
AAGGATCACGGGGACTCTGGCCACGGCTCGGCTGGCCACGACCATAGTGCTTCCGGGCACAGCCATCTGCCGAGTGGCGCCGATGCGGAGAAGCGGATCCGCATCGTCCTGATCATCACCTTCACCTTCATGGTCGTAGAGGCGGCAGGCGGCTTCATCTCCGGCTCTCTGGCGCTGATCGCCGACGCCGGGCACATGTTCACCGACGTGGCCGCCTTGCTGCTGGCCCTGGCGGCGATCCGACTGGGCCGGCGCTCCGGCGATGCCAAACGCACTTTCGGCTATCGTCGCTTCGAGGTGCTGGCCGCCTTCACCAACGGTATTCTGCTGATCATCCTGACGATCTGGATCGTTGTCGAGGCGATCCTGCGCTTCTTCCAGCCGATCGCGATTTTGAGCGACACCATGCTCTTTGTGGCGCTGGCCGGCCTGGCCGCCAACGGGGTGTCGCTCTGGCTCTTGAGCCGCGGCGAGAAGGGCAGCCTGAACATGCGGGCAGCCTTGCTGCATGTGCTGGGCGATGCGCTGGGCTCCATCGGCGCAGTCGGTGCGGCGCTGATCATCCGCTTCACCGAATGGACGCCGATCGACCCCATCCTCTCTCTGGTGCTGAGCGTGGTGATCTTGAAGAGCGCCTGGACCATCACGCGCCAGGCCGCCCACATCCTGCTGGAGGGCACACCCGAATACCTTGAGCGCGACGAGGTCTTGGCCGCCGTGCAAGCGATGCCCGAGGTGCAGGCGGCCCACCACTTACATCTCTGGTCGGTCAGCAACGATGCGGTCTTTGCCACCCTGCATATCGTGCCGGCTGCGGGCGAGGCGCCAGAGGATGCGATCAAAGCGGTGCAAAAGCAGCTGGCGGAGACGTTCGATATCGGTCACACCACCGTACAGGTGGAGCGGCCCGGCGAAGGCTCTGACTGATTTACTGCAGGCTGTCGCGGAAGCGGCCAGGGGTCACGCCCAGCTTGGCGCGGAAGGTGCGGGTTAGGTGCGGCTGATCGGCGAAGCCGCAGGCCGCTGCGATCTGTTTCAAGGCCAAATCACCCTCCTGCAACAGTCGCCGTGCACGGGCGAGCCGCCGCTCGACCACATAGGCATAGGCCGAACAGCCGAGGCTGCGGCGCAGCTGCCTGACGAAGGTCCAGACCCCCAAACCTAAGGCCTGCGCCATCTGCTCAATGGTGAGTGCCTCATGCAGATGCGTATCGACGTAATCTTCCAGGCGCGCGAGTTCTCGTGCTGAAAGGCCGCCTGGTACGCGCTTCTTCCGAAGGGCGCAGGTCGCGTAGTCACGCAGGAGATGGACGGCCAGCTGCAGCGAGAGCGCCTCCACATAGAGCGCTCCGCCGGGTTTCCTGGAGTGCGCTTCTCGGGTGATGCCCTCGGCGATCTGGGTCACGATCGGATCGCTACCGCGTAGGATGTCGTGTAGTTGCACGGCATCGACTTCGCGGTCTTGAACCTCTCCGGCGACGCGGCAGAGCAAGCTGTTGGAGAGGTAGAGGTGCGAGACCTCGACCCCGGCGGTCCAATGCCAATGCGAGTCGGTCGAGCGGGAGAGCAGCGAGAAGTTTCCGGGCCGGCAGTGCGTTCGGGTCCAGCGCCCCTCGACCTGGCGGTCCATCGGCGTCTCGCCCCGGCGATACTGGACGATCATGAAGCTGTCCATCGGCGGGATCTCGACGTCCTGCCCATGATAGCGATAGCTGCGTTGGGCGATGTCCTTCCAGCCCAGGCCGGCGCTGTCCGAGACCACCTCGCCGGGAACCCAGACCGGGAGTTCTCGGGGGGCAATAAGGGAGGTCGGTCTTTGCCTTTCCAGCATCATCTCGGAAACAGACCTTTCGCCTTGGCCGGCCAGAGGATGTATCCGGCGGCCAGTCGTTGCGATTCCCGATCGGTGCGAGTGAGCGTGTCTCACTCGCTCACCATATGCGCCTAGATAGCGGGGTGGGGCAAGAGCAACCCTCGATGGTTCTTGCCCCACCCATTGCAGTCAGCTAGGCGGCCTTGGCTTGGTTCAAGCCGCGATAGAAGGCGGTCTCGAGCTCCATGTAGCCGGTGAAGGATACCGGGTCGCCGAAGGGCAGGATCTGCGTCGCCCAGAAGCCGCCGAAGCCGTTCTGCCGATCGATCCAATAGAAGAGGTTGGCAAGTCCGGCCCAGCCCAGGGCGCCGGCGGGGCGACCGGTCGGCGCCTCCTCGTCGTTCACCATGAAGGTGAAGGACCAGGACTTGGAAAGACCGGGGAAGAATTCGGCATCGTTGGAGAGCGAGGGTATGACACCGGGCAGGACAGAGATCTTCTTCTCCGCCAGATGGTTCTGCTCGGCCATGCGCACCGTCTCCGGCTTCAGCACCTGTCCGGCTTCGCCCTTGCCGTCGTTCAGCCACATGCGGATGAAGCGCATGTAGTCGCCGACCGTGCCATAGAGACCGTGCCCTCCCATATGGACCTCGGGGTCGGCGGTCAACTCGAACTCCATCGGCGTCAGCGAACCGTCTGCGTTGCGCGCATGCATGATTGCCAGACGCCTGCGCAGGTCGTCGTTGAGGGAGAAAGTCATGTTGGCGATCCCGCAGGGATCGAAGATGCGCTCCTGGAAGACCTCGCCAAGGCGCTTGCCGGCGATGGCCTCGACGACCTGGCCGCACCAGTCGATGTTGGAGCCATACTCCCACTTGTCGCCGGGATCGAACAACAGCGGCGTCATCAGGCAGCCTTTGGAGGCGGTGATGACGCTAGGCTGGCCCTTCTGTTCAGCCAGGCGCAGGTAGGTCTCGTTGAAGAAGTCATAGCCGAAGCCGGCGGTGTGCAGCATCAACATGCGGGTGGTGATGTCGCGCTTGGGTGCACGCAGCTGCGGTTCACCGGCAGCATCGAAGCCCTCAATGACCTGCAGCCGACCGATCTCCGGCAGGTAGTTCTTGACCGGGGCGTCGAGGTCCAAGGTGCCGTCCTCCACGAGCTGCAGCACGGCAGTGCCGGTGATGGCCTTGGTCGTGGAGAAGATGGCAAAGGCACTGTCGAGTGTCATCGCGTCGGCTTTGCCCAGCTCCCGCTGGCCGGCCGCGCCCTCGTAAATATTGGCCTCGCGATCTGTGACCATCGCGACCACGCCGGGAACGCGGGGATCGGAAGTGACGACGCCTTCCAGAATGGCGTCGGCCTCGTCTTTGAAGCTTTGCATAGTCTTGTCCTCCCTTGTTTGTCTTGTTCTGCTGGATCTCAAGCGGCGGTGTAGCCGCCGTCGATGACGAGTTCGGACCCGGTGACGAACTTGGCCTCGTCGGAAGCCAGGTAGAGGATCGCGGCGGCAACGTCTGCGGGCTCCCCGACATGACCCAGGGGATGCCTGGAATCCAGGTCAGCCCGCAGATCCTTGGGATCGATGCCGCCTTCGATTGCCAGACCCTCGACCAGCGGAGTCCAAATGTAGCCCGGATGCACCGAATTCACACGGATCTTGTCGGAGGCATAGTAGAGGGCATCGTTCTTGGTCATGCAGCGCACGGCCCCCTTGGAGGCATGGTAGGGCGGTAGATCGCTGGCGCCGATGATACCGTAGATCGAGGAGATGTTCACGATGCTACCGCCACCGTTTCGGCGCATGGCCGGTACCGCATGCTTGGTGCAGAGGAAAACGCCGGTGGAGTTCACGGCGAAGGTCCGTTCCCAGTCGGCGAGGCTCACCTCGTGGGTGGGCTGGTTCGGCCCGCCGATACCGGCATTGGCCACGACGATGTCGATCTTGCCGAAGTGGGTTTCCACCTCGGCGAAGACCTGTGCCACCTGCTCTTCCTTGGTGACGTCCAGCGACCAAGCCTTGGCCTCACCGCCATTCGCAGCGATCCCATTCCCGACCGCATCGCCCCCGACCGTATCGAGGTCGACGATGGCGACCTTAGCACCCTCGGCTGCGAAGCGGGTTGCGGTTGCCGCACCGATGCCCTTGGCTGCGCCGGTGACGATTGCAACCTTACCATCCAAACGTCCCATATCGATTTGTCCTCCCTGGAGTGTCGGACCGGCGGGCTCTGCGGCACGCCGGCCCCTTCTACTTGGGGGCGATTGCTGCGATTGACACCGCTAGCTGAGGTCGAAGCCCTGATAACCGTTCTCGGCGACTTCTGCGCACTTCTGCCGATAGGTGCCGACACCGCCGGTGTAGGAGAGCACGCGGCGCGGTTTTCCGGGAACGTTGGAGCCCAGGTACCAAGAGGTGGTCTTGGCAATCAGGGTCTGGTTCGCCGTCTCGTCATGGTGCTGGACCCAGGCCTCCTCTGCTTCTGCCGTCGCCTCGATCACCTTGCGCTCTTGTTTGCGCATATAGGCGATGCAGTCGGCGATCCACTCGGTCTGTTGCTGCAGACAGGTGGTCATGTTGCAGAGCGCGGCCGAGGGCGCCAAGGGCACGGCCGTGGTGAAGAGGTTCGGGTAGCCATGCACCTGCAGCCCCATGGTGGTGCGAATGTCGCGACCCCAGTCCTCGGTCAGCGAGCGCCCACCGCGGCCGCGGATGTCGATCCGGGTCAGCGCGCCGGTTCCGGCATCGAAGCCGGTGGCCATGATGATGACGTCCAGCTCGTGATGGCTGCCGTCGGCGAGTTCGATGCCGCTTTCGGTGATCTGCTTGATCGGATTGTCCTTGACGCCGATCAGTTGGACGTTGTCGCGGTGATAGACCTCCAGATAGCCGGATTCCAGCGGTACCCGATGCGTGCCGAAGCCATAGTCGCTGGGGATCAGGATCTCGCAGAGCGTCGGATCCTTCAGCCTTTCGCGCATCTTTTCGCGCACGAAGTCGGAGACGGCCTCGCTGACCTCGGCATCGAAGAAGATCTCAGCGAAGGAGGCCAGCCAGAGCTTCAGCGAGCCGTTGGCGTGGATGTCCTCCAGCACGGCACGGCGCTCCTCCGGCGTCAGCGCCGCCCAAGAGTGCTCGAAGTCGTACTCGAAGCCGGTGAAGGTGTTGGGAAGCGTCTCGCGCAGTTCCTCGAAGCGCGCCTTGTAGGCTTTGGCTTCCTCAGGCCCGTAGGGATCGCTCTTCATCGGCAGTACGTATTGCGGCGTGCGTGCAAAGACGGTCAGGCTGCCGACCTTGTCGGCGATGGTTTGGATTACCTGGATGCCGGTTGCGCCAATGCCGATCACGCCGACCCGCTTGCCGGCCAGATCGATCTCCTCCCTGGGCCATCGCGAGGTGTGGAAGATGCGTCCCTTAAAGCCACTCTGTCCCTCGAAGAGATCGTCCATCGGGGCCGAGAGCATGCCGCAGCAGGTGATGAAAAACTGCGTGTCGATCTTCTCGCCGCGATCGGTGGTGACCAGCCAACGGCCGGTTTCTTCGTTGTAGTGGGCCGAGGTCACCTTGGTGGCGAACTGGATATCGCGCTTTAGGTCCAGGCTGTCAGCGATGTAGTTCATCCAGCGCTCGATTTCAGGTTGACCCGGAAAGCGCTCGGACCAGGTCCAATTCTTGTAGAGGTCTTCTGAAAAGAGGTACTGGTAGATGTAAGACTCGGAGTCGAACTTGGCGCCGGGATAGCGGTTCCAGAACCAGGTGCCGCCGACGCCGCTCGCCTCGTCATAGGCTCGGACTTTCAGGCCCTGTTCTCTCAATTGATAGAGCTGATAGAGACCGGCCACGCCCGCGCCGATGATCAGCGCGTCCAAGCGTTCTGTGGTCGTGCCATTGCTATGCGGGGCGGGTTTGCTTTCTGCGTTCATGCCGTTCCTCCTGTTCGATCGCTGCGCAGCTCTCTTGGTCGAGTGCTTGCGTGATGATCGGTAAGGTGAGGCTGGAACGACCGCGCGGTCTTGAAGGATCCTGGCAAAGCTTTGAAGGATCCGGGCAGGTCCGCCGGTTAGGAGAGACGGCGCCGCAGGATCGGCGACCAATCTCGGTCGAAGATGGGCTCGCCGCGCCAGTGCGCCGTTAGTCGGCCCTTGAGATGGAAGCTATCGGCATCGGCGGTGACCTCGGCCTCGCTGGTGACCTCTGCTGTTCCGTCGGGCCGCTTGAAGCGCATGCGATGCTCGAAGCTGCTGGCAGCGCTCAAGGGGGCATCCGGCCGGATAGCGTGACAAGCCTTGGTCTCGTAGCCGAAGAGCGTCTGCGTGGCCGGGAAGTACTGCGCAACCGGCTCCTGGTGCCAGCCATCGACAAGGCTGCCCGCCTCATCTCGGGAAAAGCGCCGGAGTTGGCCCTCAGTCACGGCTTCGAAGGCCGCTTCCACAGGGCGCGGTGGCGCGAAGGGCTGGACCAAAGGCGGTACCGGGTCCGGGAGACAGGGGAGAACCAGGAAACAGTCTGCAGTTGCAAGGTCAGTTGAGTGGGGTGCGGCACGGGCCAGGCCAATGGCCAGTAAGAGGCGGAGAGCGCCAGGCGGATGCGGTTGCCACGTGCAAAGCGATGGGCTTTGGTGGGAAAGGGAATACGGATGCTGCGCCATTGGCCGGGCCGAAGCGGTCGCCCCTCCTCGAAGCCGTCGTTAAGGGCGAGGTTTCTCAGCGCCAAGGCCACGCGCGCGACCGCGCCTTCGGGCGAGACTTCGGAAATGCGAAGCGCAACCTGCGCCAAAGGGTTGTCGGACCGGATCACCAGAGTGGCTTCGGCGGCACCGATGAGGTTCCTGTCTTCAGACAGTCGAGGGGTATCGAAAACGAGAGAGCGGGCATCGTCCTGGGCTTGGTCGGTCGGCAAACCGCCAAAGCGGCCGAAGTAACCGCTGTCGCCGCCGGCGCTGCCGACGCGCAGGTCATGGGGGATCTGGGCCGTCTCTTCCCTTTGGGAGGGCCGTTCGCCAAGGCCGTCACCGCGCAGATGGAGCAGGAGGGGCTCGGATCTCCGGCTGGCCTTTCCCGGCAATGCGATCCAGTGGCCCTGTCGTCGTTCAATGACCTCTGCCGGTGGGTCGAAGCCGCCCAGCCAGAGGCGCAGACGGGGCCAAGGCTGTTGCATCTCCATCGGTCTCAGCCAGTGGTCCCACCAGGCCAGCGCTTCGCCCTGGAAATCGATGGCGGGACCCGGGTGCCCTTGGTCGGGATAGTGATGGCCCCAGGGGCCGACGATGCCCCAGACCCTGTCCTCATTCTGTTCGACCAGGGACATGACCGAGTTGGAGTAGCGGTCGGACCAGCCGCCGATTGCCAGCACCGGGCAGGCCAGGCGCTCTGCCCGGCGGGTGATGGATCCCCACTGCCAATAGGGGCTGCGTTCCTCTTCCCTGACCCAGGTTTCAAGCGGCCAGGAGAGGTGCTCTAGCCGATGACACCAGGCGTCGTGCCAGTCCTGGCCTATGGTCTGGGCAGCAGGCGGAGAGGCCAGGATCGCCGGCAAAGTGGCGCCCCACTCGATCGAATCGGTCAGCAGCAAGCCGCCCTTGTGGTGGATGTCGTCCTCATAGCGATCATGTGTGGCGCAGACGGCGATCACTGCTTTCAGAGCAGCCGGTGCTTCGATGGCCGCCTGCAGGCTGGCGGTGCCGCCCCAGGAGGTGCCGAACATACCGACCTTGCCGTTGCACCAAGGCTGCGCTGCGATCCAATCGATGACGTGACGGGCATCGTCCAGCTCGTGTGGGCTGTACATGTCCGGCATCGCGCCCTCGCTGTCGCCGGAGCCGCGCATGTCGACGCGCACGCAGGCATAGCCCGCCGCCGCAAAACGCGGATGGTTCCGCTCGTCCCGCACCCGCACCATGTCGCCCTTGCGGTAGGGGATGTACTCCAGAATGGCGGCGGTCGGGTGTTCGATCGCATCGACGGGCAGCCAGAGGCGGGCGGCCAGGCGAATCCCGTCGGGCAGCGGAATCCAGCAGTGCTCGATCGCTTCGACCTGCGTGCCGTGGTCGGCTGCGCTGTCCATCGGCTGACCTCTTGGAGATTTCCCGGCGCCGGCCCACGCCTCCATGTCGGTCTCCTGGACAGGCATTGGAGACAGGGCCGGCGAGATGTCGTCAAGGGGCCGAGCTGCCCCTTTGCAAAGCGGCCACTAAGCCTTGAACCACCAGCGGCGCGGCAGGCGGCTGTCGTCGACGCGCCGACTGCTGCCCACCGCGCCGTGGCCCAGCTTGTCGCTCTGCCCGATCAGGATGTTGGCGAAGGCCAAAACGACCAGACCGCCCTCGTCGTAGAGCAGGCGCTGGGCCTCGTAGTACATCTCGCGGCGTTTGTCCTGGTCGGCCTCGCGACGTGCATCGACCAGCAGCTTGTCGAAGGTCGCATTCTTGAAGTAGGTCGAATTCCAAGGTGAATCGGAGGTGTAGGTCGAGCTCAACATCCAGTCGACCGTCGGCCGGCCGTTCCAATAGACCGCACACCAAGGTGCCTTCAGCCAGACGTCGGTCCAATAGCCGTCGGCCGGGCGACGATCGACTTCCACGTCGATGCCGATGGGCGCCATGCTCTCCTTCATCAAGACGCCGGTGTCGACGGCGCCGTCGAAGGCCCCATCGCTGGTCGAGAAGACCAGGTTCGCCTGCTCCATGCCGGCTTTCTTTAGATAGTCCTTGGCCTTGTCCGGATCGTACTCGCGCTGCGGCAGGTCCTTGTTGAAAAACTGCTGCGTTCGGCTGATCGGCACGTCGTTGCCGATGCTGCCGTAACCGCCCAGCACCTTGTCGACGATCTCTTGGCGCTTGATGCCGTACTTCACCGCCATGCGCAGGTTGTGGTCGGTGAAAGGGTCGACGTCGGTGCGCATGTCGGTGGTGAAGTGCTGCGTGCCCGGAACCTCGACCAGGGTAAAGCCGGGGGCAGACGCCAGACGTTTGGCGACGGAGATGTCGGGCGAACCAATGGCGTCCAGCGAGCCTGAGAGCAGGCCGGTCACCCGAGCGCCCGGGTCGGTGACATTCAGGATCTCGACCTCGTCGAAATGACCCTGATCGTCGCGGTAGAAGTTCGCAAACTTGCGGCCTAGATAGCGCTGCCCCGGCTCGAAGACTTCTTTCGTGTAGGGGCCGGTGCCGATGCCTGCGTCCCAGTCATCGTTCTCTGCCTGGCCGATGATGAGGCCGAAGGAGGAGAGGTGAGAGGGCAGGTCGAAGTTGACCTCACGTTGCTTCATGAAGACCCGGTCCGGGCCGTCGGCGCGCAGCTCCTCCAGGTTCTCGACGATCTGCTTGCCTTCGGCGAACTTGGTGTTTTCGGTGGCGTGCTGCTTCAGCGACCAGACCACGTCCTCGGCCGTCAGCGCCTTGCCGTCGTGAAACTCCGTGCCCTTGCGCAGATGGAAGACCCAGGTTCCGTCCGGATTGCTCTCCCAGCTCTCTGCCAGGCTGGGCTGTGGCACGCCGTCCGCATCCATCTCGGTCAAGGTGTCGAAGGTGGAAAGGATCGAAAGGGTGGCGTGGTCGGCGCCTAAGGCCTGCAGTGGGATGAAGGTGTCGGTGACGCTGCCGCCGTCTGCACCCAGTCTCAGGTGTCCGCCCTTGGCAGCTGCCTCGGCCTGCGCGGCACCCCAAGGCAGACCGCCAAGTGCGCCGGTCAGCCCGACTGCAGCACCGGCTGCCAGGATGCTTCGCCGCGTGGGGCCGGAGCGCGCTTGTCCTACGCGCAGTGATCGCTTGTCCGTCATGCTCTGCTCTCCCGCTTATCGGCGCGGCCTTCTGCTGAGGCTGCCTCAGAATGGATTTTTGCACTTCTGATGCGGTAATAAAAGAATTCTTTTTAAAAATTCTTCTCTGCGCGAATCATTGGCGCACGAGAGCCGCTTCGGATATGCCTAGGGGCGCATGAAGACCTTAGGGAAAAGCGCGCGAGAGACAGCGGCCTCGGCGGCTGAAGGGCGGCGGGTTTCACCGGATGCCCCGACGCCCTCCTTTGGTGGCGAGGTGCGCCAGTTGCGCAAGGTCAGACGCATGACCCTAAAGCAGTTGAGCGGGGCCAGCGGGGTCTCGCTCAGCCATCTCAGCGCCATCGAACGCAATGCCACCAAGCCTTCTCTCGACGTGATCGAGGCGGTGGCGACTGCTCTGTCGATCACGCCTGACTGGTTCTTTGCCCGGCGCAGCGGCCAGGGCCCGATGGAGCGAGCCTACGTCGTACGGGCAGAGGAACGGCGCAATCTGAACGCGCTCTATGCGCAAAGCCCGCAAGAACTGGGCTATGTCGACCGCCTGCTGTCCAGCTCGATCGGCGGCGACTTCTACATGGGCATCGCCCACTACGCACCTGGTGCCGAGCGCATCGACGAGACACTGATGTCCTTCGAGGGCGAGCAGCACGGCGTCTTGATCGAGGGAGAGTTGGAACTGCGCCTGGGTGGCGAAACCGTGCTGCTGCGGCCGGGCGACAGCTACAGCCATCCAGCCAGCATTCCCCACCACGGCCGCAACCGCAGCGACAAGCCTGCCGTCTTGATTTGGGCGGTCTCGCCCGTCGTGATCCCGACGGAGGTCACGCAAAAGGACGCGGCCGACTGATCTCAGTTGCGGGTCAGAACCTCCGGCAGCCAGAGCGCCAGTTCGGGGACCGCGGTCAGGATGATGACACCCAGCACCATCAGCAAGAACATAGGCAGGGCCGCACGGGCGATGAAGGCGAGGTCGCGGCCGGTCATCGACTGGACCAGGAAGAGGTTGAAGCCGACCGGCGGCGTGATCATCGCCATCTCAGCCACCATCACGACGAAGATGCCGAACCAGATCATGTCGATGCCGGCGCCGCGTACCAGTGGTTCGACCACGGCCAGGGTCAGCACGATGGAGGAGATGCCGTCCAGGAAGAGCCCCAGCAAAATATAGAAGAGAGTGAGGGCTGCGATCAGCATCCAGGGGCTGAGGTTCATGCCGCCAATCCACTCGGCCAGCCCGCGCGGCAGTCCGGTGAAGCCCATGGCCAGGGTTAGAAAGGCCGAGCCCGCGACCAGCAGCATGATCATAGAGCTGGTCTTGACCGCCCCCATCAGGCCGGCCTGAAAGCTCTGCCAGGTGAGGCTGCGCTCCAGGGCCGATAGCAGCAGGGCGCCGGCCACGCCGAGCACGGCTGCCTCGGTCGGCGAGGCCAGCCCGCCATAGATCGATCCGATGACAAGCGCGATCAGCACGGCAACCGGGGTCAGCTTTATCAGACCGCGAAGCCGCTCGCCCCAGCTCGCCGGCGCTTCGCGCAGGCTGCGGCCGGTTTCCGAGAAGAGACCCCAGAGGACGATGTAGCCGACGAAGAGGGCGGCCAGCATAAGCCCCGGCAAGATCCCGGCCATGAAAAGCCGAGTGATCGAGACCTGCGCGGTGACGCCATAGACGATCATGATGATGGAGGGCGGAATCAAGAGGCCCAGCGTCGAGGCCCCGGCAAGCGTGCCATAGGCCATCTTGTCGGGATAGCCGCGCTTCTTCAGCTCCGGCACGGTGATCTTTCCGATGGTCGCCAGGGTCGCCGCCGAAGACCCGGAGATGGCGGCGAAGGTGGTACAGCCGACGATGTTCACATGGATTAGCCCGCCCGGCAGCCGCCGCGTGAGCGGTGCCAGGCCCTCGAAGAGGCCCGAGGAGAGGCGGGAGCGAAACAGGATCTCGCCCATCCAGATGAAGAGCGGCAGCGACGCCAGTCCCCAGAGCGCACTGTGCGACCAGACCGTGGTGGCCAGCGCATCGCCGACCGGCCGCGCGGTGAAGAGCGTCATGGCGATGAAGCCGACGCCCATCAAGGCAAAGCCGATCCAGAGCCCGAGCCCCAGCAAGCCCAACAGGGCGACGAGCATAACGATGGCGAGGCTGGCTTCGGCCATGACTAGTCCCACCCCTCGCTGGTCTCGCCGCCGATCAATCCCTCCAGGTCACGGCGTAGCAGCGCTCGGACCACGGCCAGCAGCAAGACCAGGGCGAAGAGGCAGGCACCGAAGGCAAAGGGCGCTTGCGGAATCCAGATCAGGATCTCGTCCGAGCCGTCGCTGCGATCCTGGTAGCTCCAGGAGACATAGGTCATCCGCAACAGATAGAAGGCCAGATATCCGGCCATCGCCGTCGCCAGCGCGAGGATGGAGACTTCCAGCCAGTAGCGCGCACGGCCGCCCAACAGCTCGACCAACAGCGTCACGCGGATATGCCCGCGCTGACCAAAGGTGTAGGCCATGCCCAGGGTGCCAGCAGACGCCAGGCAGTAAGCGGCATAGTCTGTCAGGCCAGGGACATAGAGGCCGAGCGCACGGCTGGCGATGCTGAGCGCGACGAGCAGCGCCAGGGCGACCAGGACCAAGGCGGCAAGGCCGCCGCAGAGACGGCAAAGGGCCTGAATTGCCGCCTCGAGCGATGGGGTCGCGCGCTGCATTCGGCGATCCTTTCCGCCTCTTAGTTGGCCTTGGTCTGGTAGGCCGCCAGCGCCTTTGCACCTTCCTCGCCGGCGTCCTCGGCCCATTCCCCGGCCATAGTCGCGCCGATCTCGCGGAAAGAGGCTGCCAATTCCGGCGAGGGGGGCGCGACGGTCATGCCGTTCTCGGCCATGGTGGCATTGTAGTTCTCGGTGATCTCACGCGCAGCTTGCCAGACCTCTGCCTCGGCCTTGGCGGCAGCGGCCAAAACGATCTCTTGGGTTGCCGGATCGAGTGCCTCCCAGGCCTCCATGTTGACGATGACGCCGCTCTTCGGCATCCAGGCATTCACCGTGTAGAAGTAGTCGACGTTGTCCCACATCTTCTGGAACACGCCGATGGCACCGGAGCCGACCATGGAGTCCGCGACACCGGTCGAGAAGGCCTGGCTGATCTCGGTGGCTTCCGTTTTGGTTGGCGTGGCCCCCATCAGCTCTGCCAGGCGCGAGGTGTTGGCGTCGGCGGCGCGAAACTTCGCCCCCTCCATGTCGGCCATGGTCTTGACTTCCCGCTTGGAGAAGAGGCCCTGCGGCGGCCAGACCGGCATGTAGAGCAGCTTCAGGTTACGCTCCTCCAGCGCTGCCTCGATGGCCGGCTTGGAGGCCTGGTAGAGGTCCCAGGCCTGATCGAAATCGGTGGCCAGAAAGGGCACCACGTCCATGCCGAAGATGGGATCCTCTTTCGAGTGCGCGCCCATGTAACGGCCGCCGATCGGCACCTGACCGCTGCGCACCGCCCGCAGGATCTCCGAGCCCTTGTAGAGGGAGCCGGCGGGGTGCACGACAATCTCAAGCGCGCCATCGGAATTCTTCGTCACCTCCTCGGCAAAGGCGATGTAGGACTTGGACACATAGTTCTGGCCGGAATAGGCAGCCGGCATGTCCCATGTTTCGCCGGCAACGGCCGGGGCGGCGACCGCTGTTGCGAGCGCCAGGGAACACACAGTCACTGCACCTAGTGTCATGGAGTAGCGCATTTCTCTCTCCTCTCTCGTTCTCGCTCAGCCCTCGACGACCACCAGGTCGCGCGGGTATCGGGTCAGCACCTCACAGCCCTCGGCAGTCACGCGGACGCTGTCGCTGATCGCCATGCCGAAGTCGGGTAGAAACAGAGTCGGGATCACGTGGAAGGTCATGTTCTCTTCCAGGATCGTCGGATCGTCCGGGCGGATGGCGTAGATGTGCCCCTCCGACCAGTTCGGCGGGAAGCCGATGCCGATGCCGTAGGCTGCCCGGCTCCTGAAGTACTTTCCAAGGCCCCGTCTCTCGACGTTCTCGCGGCAGCGGCGATCGACATCGCCGGCGCTTTCGCCGGGCCTGATGGTCTCGACCGCCGTCTCGAGGATAGCGATCAAGGCCTCTGCGGCGGCCTTGTGCGTGTCCTTCGGCGGGCCGACCACTGCCGAGCGCGACATCATCACGTGATAGCGGTCGATACAGGCAGCCCCTTCCAACAACACCACGTCGCCGCGCTCGATGGGTTTGCGTTTCCAGAGCGCGAAGCAAAGCGCCGAGCGCCGGCCGCTGACCACCATGGGCGGGTGGCCGATGTACTCGCTGCCGGCCGCTATCGAACCCTGATAGAGGGCGGCAGCCACCTCGTTGTCGCTGCGGCCCGGCGCGATGGTGCTCAGCGCCGCCGCCATGCCGGCTTCGACCGCACGCGCGGCTTGGCGCATACGATCGATCTCCGCGCTGCCCTTCACCCGGCGTTGCTGCTCGATGAAGCCGTCCCAATCGCCGAGCGACAGGTCGGGTTCGGCGGCCAGCCGGCGGTAGTCCTGCACACTGAGGTAGCGCGAGCGCGTTTCCAAGCCGATCGTGCCGCAGGAAGAGCCGCGCAGAAAGGCGACCAGAACATCCAAGGGGTCGTCGGTGTCGACGATCGGTTTGACTGTCGCTAGGGTCGGCAGCGCCAGGGCCAGATCGCGATTGACGATGCGGGTGATCAGCACCGGTTGGCCTCTGGTCGGCACGAAGAGCGCCTGAAAGGTGAAGTAGCCGATGGTCTGGAATCCGGTTAACCAGAAGATGTTCTCGGGATCGAACAGCAGCGCTGCACCAAGACCCTGGCTACCTAGGTCGCTCTGCACGGCGGCCAGCCGCTTGGCATAGACTTCCCTTGGGAAGGCCAGTTCCTCAGGCCAGTATCGCCGTTGCTGCTGCTCGGCCCTCATCGACACGCCAGCCGCTCCACCTTTTGGGAAAGACGCTTCCGATGATGTGGCAAGCAGGGCATAACTCCTAATCCCGAATTCTTTAGGCAGGCCAAAAAAAACGCATGAACATTCGCCAGATCGAAGTGTTTCGCCAGATTATGGAGGCGGGCTCGGTGACCGAGGCGGCGACACGCCTTCACATCAGCCAACCTTCGGTCAGCAAGCATCTGAAACACCTGGAGCTCGCCTTGGGATTCGACCTCTTCACGCGGACCGGCAATCAGCTGATCGCGACGACCGAGGCCATGGCACTCTACGATCAGGTGCAGCAGGTCTATGCCGGTGTGGATTCCCTGGCTCGCTTTGCCGAGGACCTGAAGCACAATCGGCGCGGCGAGATCGCCGTTGCCGCCATGCCGTCGATCGCGCACCGCTGGCTCCCGGAAAGGGTCGCGGCTTTCGCGCAAGATCGCCCGGACGTTTCCTTCTCTTTGCCGGTGCGCAGCACCGACTGGATCGCTCGCGCCGTTGCCGCTGGCCGCGTCGATCTGGGTATCGGGCTGACGCGCGAGCGTGCAGTCGGCATCGTCCAAAGATCGCTGCTTCGTTTGCCCCTGGTCTGCGTCTGCCGAGAGGATCATCCTCTGGCCGCGGCAAAGGCCGTGGAGCCGAGCGATCTGCGCGAGCACGACGTCATCTCTCTCAACAACTTCGATCGCCAGACCCTCAACCTGGACAGTCTCTTCCAGGAAGTCTCGGATCGCCATCATCGGCGCTTTGCCACCTTCTCTACCCATGTCGCCTGCGAGCTGGCGCGTAGCGGCTGCGGGGTCAGTGTCGTAGACATGCTGAGTGCGATGGATCATCTGGGCGACGGGCTGGTGGCGCGGCCGCTGACGACCGAGATCCGTTTCGATCTAAGCCTGATGCAGCCCAGTAACTGGCCCTCCTCCCGTCTCACCGAGGCCTTGGCCGAGACCCTGTCGTTGGAGGCGCGCTTGACCCAGAAGAGTGCGGATGCCATGGCGGAGAACCTCTTGACGGCGAAGCGATAGGAGCAGGCGACCTTGTCCCAGACAGCGATACCCTTTCTTTTCATGCGGGGCGGCAGTTCGCGTGGCCCCTACTTTCAACGGAAGGACCTGCCGCAGGATCGGGAGACTTTGACGCCGGTCTTACTGGCAGCAATCGGCTCCGGTCAGCCGCTCAACATCGACGGCATCGGCGGCGGCAGCGCCGTCACGGCTAAGGTCGCGATCCTCTCGCCTTCAACAGATCCTGAGAGCGATATTGACTATCTCTTCGCCCAGGTCGGGGTGATGGACCGCAGCGTCGACTACACGCCGACCTGCGGCAACATCCTCTCAGGCGTCGGGCCGGCGGCGCTGGAGATGGGGCTCGTCTCAGTCCAGGGACCCGAAACCCTGGTGCGGATCCACTGCGTCAACACCGGGGCCAGGGTCGAGGCCCGGGTTGAAACCCCCGATGGGCGGCCCGAATATGAAGGCGATGCCAGCATCGACGGCGTGCCGGGCACCGCAGCTCCGGTTGCGCTGAACTTCCACGATGTCGTGGGCTCGGTAACCGGGAGCCTGCTACCCACCGGCCAGGCGCGCGAGACCATCGATGGCATCGAGGTCACCTGCATCGACGTCGCAATGCCATTGGTCATTGCTCGCGCCGAGGCCTTCGGACTTAGTGGTCACGAGACCAGAGAAGCATTGAATGCCAATGCCGGCCTCTTCGAGCGGTTCGAGCCAATCCGTTGCGAGGGCGGTCGCCGAATGGGCATGGGCGACGTTAGTGGCTCGGTCACGCCCAAGTTTGCGCTGCTGTCGCGACCGACCCATGGTGGCTCCGAAACGGCGCGCTACTTCACGCCGCGCGAATGCCACCCGACCCTGGCGGTCACCGGCGCACAATGCCTGGCCGCCTGCTTGCTGACGCCAGGCTCGGTGGCCGAAGGATTGCACAGCCGGCCAGTGGAAAGCCCGGCCCATGTCGTCATCGAGCATCCGGGCGGATCAATCGACGTCCTGGTCGAATTCGAACCCGGGCCGGTCATTCGCGCGGCGGGCTTGCTGCGCACCGCAAGGCTCTTGGCGCGCGGGGAAGTCTATGTCCCGGCTTCCGTTTGGTCCCGCTAGCTTTGGTCGTGGTCGTCCAGCAGACGCGCCAGGCCCTGTTGCGGCTCGACGTCCAGGCGGTAGCCCGCAGCGGATTCAGCGCTGCCGGCGATGCGGGGAAAGAACTCGCAGACCAAGGGGTCGTGCCCTGGGATTACCAGGCCGGGCGATGAGGCCAGAGAGGGTAGGCGCTTGAAGCCCTCCAGCATCACGTCGGTTTCGACGACGATCGGAAAAACCTTGCCGCCCAGATAGTTCTCGTAGAAGTGCGAGGCATCGGAGGCCAGCAGCAGCCAACCGTGTCGGGTCTTAACCCGGACCGCCTGCAGGCCACGGGTGTGGCCGCCGATCTTGGCGACCTCGATGCCAGGTGCGATCTCTGCGTCTCCCTCGTGGAAGACCACGCGGCCTGAATAAACCTTCTGCACCATCTGGCAAACATGCTCGGCGGTGAAGGGGTGGTTCAGCGCGGCATGGGCCATACAGGGACCGGTCGCATAGGCCATCTCGTCGGCCTGTAGGTGGAAGGTTGCGGCTGGAAAGCGGTCCAGAGAGCCGGCGTGGTCGTAGTGCAGGTGGGTGATGATGACGGTATCGATGCTTGCAGCCTCGATGCCGAAGTCCTTCAGGCAGTCGACCGGCTCTGCGAAGATCGGTCGACCGCGGCGCCTGCTCTCGGCGCCGTCGAAACCGGTGTCGACGATCAGAGTGCGGGCCTCGTTGCGAATCACCCAGAGGAAGTAGTCGATGGCGTGCGGCGAAGCATGATCGTCGTCGAAGAGAAAGGAGTCGCTACGGCTGCGGCCAGGCCGGTCGGCATAACGCAGTGCGAAGACTTCGTAGATCTCCTCCATCACAGCTGATCCTGCCAGAGCGCCACCGTCTTATCGCTCACCCAACAGGCGACCTCCTGGTCGAAAGCCTTGAAGTGCGGGCTGGCCAGGTGCGTCTCGAAGGCGGCGCGATCCTGGTAGACCTCGTAGAGGTAGACCCGGTCCGGGCGCGCCGGATCGGTCCAGACATCGAAGCGATGGCAGCCGGTTTCCTCGCGCAGCGAGTCCTCTGCTTGGCGCGCGACACGGGCACGAAACGCGGTGCGATGCTGAGACAGGACCTCGAAGAGGACGGTGACACAGTACATGGCAGCTCCCTCAAGCCGATTGACGCTCGCGGCGCAGCAGGCGCAACACGGGGCGTTTGATTGCCGGCACTTGCGACAGGATCAAGAGCAGGTTCAAGGCTACTAGCACAGCCGCACCGGGTCGCGTGACAAAGACGCTGAGATCGCCGTCGGAGACCAGCAGCGAACGTCGGAAGGTCTCGTCGAAGAGGGGGCCTAGGATGACGCCGATTACCAAGGGCGCGATCGGATAGTGCATCCGAATCAGCCCATAGGACAGCAGCCCCACCACGACCATGATGAAAAGGTCGTTGATCCCGCCGCCGACCGAGAAGGAGCCGATGGTGGTCAGCACCAAGATCAGCGGCAGGAAGACGGTCTGCGGCACCCGGAGGACGGAGATGAAGACCCGCGCAAGGAAGAGCCCAAGGATCACCATGGCGATGGAAGAGAGCACCAGGATCGCCACGATGTGCAGGATCAGTCCGGGATCGATGGTCGGTCCGGGCGTCACGTTGTTGATCATGAGCGCGCCCAGCAGGGCGGCGGCCGGCGGCGAGCCCGGAATGCCCAGCACCAGCAAGGGAATCAGCGCGCCGCCGACGCAGGCATTGTTGGCAGTCTCCGACGACAGCAGGCCTTCCAGCGAGCCTTTGCCGAATTTCTCCGGCTCCTTGGAGACGCTCTTGCCGACGCCATAGGAGACCCAGCCGGCGACGTCTTCTCCCACGCCGGGCAGCGCGCCGATACCAACCCCGATCGGGCCGGAGCGCGCGATCGTGCCGGCATGCCGGCTGAGCGCGCCGAAGGGCGGGACGATGCGGCCGATCTGCGGTGGGTGGCCAGCCTTCGGACCGTCGCGCAGGCCGGTCAGGATTTGCGGGATGGCGAAGCAACCCATCAGCACCGGCACCACCTGAAAGCCGCTCAGCAGATAGGACCATTCGAAGGTGAAACGCTGCTCGGCTAGGATAGGGTCCAGACCCACCATGGCCATGGCCAGGCCGATCATGCCGGTGATCCAGCCTTTGACCACCAGATCCTGGCTCATCAGCGTGCCGGAGATCAGGATGCCGAAGAGCGCTAGCAAGGCCTTCTCCGGCGAGGCGATGTGGCGTGCTGCGGCCAGCAGCACCCAGATGAACAGCAGCAGAAAGACGGTGCCGATCAAGGTGCCTAGAAAGGAGCCGGCGGTGGCCAGGCCCAAAGCCTCCCCGCCGCGTCCCTGCTTCATCAAGGGGTGGCCGTCCATTGCGGTCGCGGCCGAGGCAGCAGTGCCCGGAATGTTCAGAAGGACCGAGGGATAGGAGCCGCCATAAATGGCGCCGACATAGGTGCCGATTAAGGCGATCAGCGACTGCTCCACCGGAAACTTGTTGCCGAAGAAGCCGGTCAAGATGGTGACCGCCAAGGTCGCCGTCAGGCCTGGCAGCGCGCCGAAGATGATACCCAGCGCCACCGAGCAGAAGAGGTAGAGATAGGTGATGGGATCGCTTGCCAGGCTGAAGAAGCTGGCCAGGAAGCCGCCGAACTGTGCGCCGATAAACTCCAACATGGGCTAGCCGCCGAGCCAGGGCTTCAGGGTGACGTAGTAATGGTACTCGATCTGCTGGAACAGCAGGCCGGTTCGGGTCGGAATGTTTTGGCGAAAGCCGAAGGCCATCACGATCACCAGGAAGAGGGGGAAGAGAAAGGCCAGCAAAGGGGCCAGCTTCAAGACCTGGCCGATCTTGCCCTCTGCTCGCCTGGTCTCGATCAAGGCGATGGGGATCAGCAGCAGAAAGGCGGCCAGCACCAGGATGTCGTCGAGGTGCGACGCGCCCCAGCGCGCTCTCGGGAAGAAGGCGATCAGTGAGAAGAGGGAGGGCAGCAGCACCGCGACCAGAGCAATTGCGGTTGCCCGCGGCCGGGTTGCGTTGAACCCATAGATAAGCGCCAGTAGGACAAGCGCGCTGGCGATTGTGAAGTCTACGCGCGGGACCAGGGCGAATATGTAGGCCAGCATGATCAGCGCAGTCGCTACCATACGGGAGACGTCACTGCGCGCAGCCCAATTCACCACCCGGTACCAAGCTAGCGCGCCGCCGCGGAAACTTTCGGGAAGTCCACCGTGACGGATTGCATTGATCAGCAGGCCAATCGACAGCAGCAGCAACAGGCCGAAGATACCGAAGGGCACCAGCGCGGCCGAGTTGTACCATTGGCCCGCGTCGACGCCGGCCGCATCGGCCTTGAAGAAGGGGATTTCTGAGGTCTGCTGCAGGAAGAAGAGCGAGACGGCGATCAGCAGCAGCGCTGTCCAAAAGTCCTGGCGTCGCCGCGTGGTGAGGTCTTGCATGAAGGACTCCGCGAAAGGTGCCTCCCGGCCGCTTCAGTTTGCTGGCCGGGAGGCGAACCTACTCGAGACCTAGGGCTTGGGAATGCCCAGGGTCGCCGGATCGACGGTGGCCGCACCCAGGTCCTTCAGGGTCCAGGCGAAGTTACTCTCCAGCTTGGAGAACTCGGCGCTGGCCTCGGCGCCGGCAAGGCCGGAGAGGTCATAGTAGTTGCTCGCCGCCCACGTCTTCACGGCCTCGGACTGCATGGCCTTCTTGAAGGCTGCGGTTAGCACCTTCTTGGCATCGTCGGGCGCTGCGTTCAGCACGGCAAACCCGATCGCCTGCTTCAGCGGCAGATACTTCGAAAGCTCCGGATAACCCGTGAAGGCCGAAGGAATCGAGGCGCCGTTGAACTCAGTCGCTTCGGGGACCAGCATGGCCAGAGGGCGCAGTTCGCCACCTTTGATCAGGCCCTGCTGCTCGGCCAGAGAGGTCACGATCACCTGAACTTCGCCTGCAACCGCTGCTTCCTGCGAGGGGCCGGAACCACGGTAGGGCACGAACTTGAACTTGGCGCCGCTGCCGTTCTCGAGCGCGAGCAGGTTCAGGTGATGGATGGATCCAGAGCCCGAGGCCGCAGCCGGGATGCTGCCCGGGTTTGCCTTGGCAGCCGAGATCAGCTCTTCCAAGGTCTTGTAGGGTGCGCTGGCCGGGACAGAGATCAGGTCCGGCGAGCCGCCGACGATGAAGGGATACCAGACGTCGAAGCGCTGATCCCAACCGCCTTGCACGGCCGAGGTCACGTTGGATTCCGAGATGCCGGCCAGAGTGTAACCATCGGCCGGCTGATTTAGCACATAGACCATACCATTGGAGCCAGCGACGCCGCCGGTCTTGTTGGTGACCGAAATCGAGACCGGAAGCTCCTTCTCCATCTCTGCCATGATCATGCGGTTGATCGAATCGGTGCCGCCGCCGGCACCCCAGACCACCACATCGGTGATGTCGCGATAGGGGTAATCCTGTGCTCCGGCCGGTGCTGCCAAGCTTGCAGTGCCCAGCATGATCAGGGCTAGGCCATTGTATCTCAAGCGCATGTCTTCTCCTCCCGTGTTCAAGAATTGGCCGTGTCGTAACCCGGAAATGCCCTGGCTCTGCGGCCGCTGGCTTTCGTAGCCTGCAGTTGGCGTATGCGTTAATGCATGCATTGTCAATGGCATTGTTTCGGGCTATGAGAGGGATGGCACAGGAAAGGGAGACCCCATGGCAGCAAGCATCGATCGGCAAGGCGCGGAGGCTGGAGCAAGCAACCGGGCCAGCTATCGGATCGCCGTCTTCGAAGGCGATGGGATCGGGCCGGAGGTGATGGCGCCCACCTTGCAGCTGCTGCAGTCGATCGCAGCCGAGGCCAAGAGCTATCGTCTCGATTTCACGTCGTTGCCTGCCGGTGCCGGCCTCTATCGCGACAGCGGCGAGGCTCTGCCGCAGGAGTCGGTCGAGGCAGCCCGGGCGGCCGACGCGATCCTGCTCTCTGCCATGGGCCTGCCCGGCGTGCGCTATCCGGACGGAACCGAGATCGTGCCGCAGATCGAACTGCGCATGATCCTGGGCCTCTACGCCGGGGTCCGGCCGGTCTTCATAAGGCCCGGTCAGGGGAGTCCGCTTAAGGTCGCCGAGACCGACGGCGCCGATTTCGTCCTCATCCGCGAGTCGACCGAAGGTCTCTTTGCCTTTCTGAAAGGCGGCGAGGTGATCGAGGACCGGGAAGCCCGCGAAACCCTCCAGATCACCCGTAGAGTCTCCGAGAAGCTTTTCGACTTCTCCTTTGCACTGGCAGAGGAACGTCGGGCGAGTGGGCGCGGCAAGGGGCTGGTCACCTGCGTCGACAAGGCAAACGTCTTCCAGGCCTTCGCCTTCTTCCGCAAGATCTTCGAGGAGCGCGCGGCCGGCTTCCCTTCGCTCCGGGCCGAGTGCGCCTATGTCGATGCGGTCGCGATGAAGATGGTGCAAGACCCGGGCAGCTTCGACGTGATGGTGACCGAAAACATGTTCGGCGACATCCTCTCGGATCTGGGCGCCGGCCTAATGGGCAGCCTGGGCTTGGCGCCCTCGGCCGATATCGGCGACGATCATGCTGTTTTCCAACCCTGCCACGGCACCGCCCCCGACATTGCTGGTCAAGGCAAGGCCAATCCTCTGGCCATGATCCTCTCCGCTGGCATGATGCTGGATTGGCTGGGCCAACGTCATGGCGAGCCGGAGATGCGCAGCCAGGCCGAGACGTTGCGCCGCGCCGCTTTGGCAAGTTTGGACGAGGGCAGCGTGCGCACGGCCGACCTGGGCGGAACGGCCTCCACCGAGGCCGTGGCCGAGGCCGTTGGAGCCGCCTATACCGCCCATGCGAAGGCGTGAAGCGGCGATGACCCCACTCTCGGTCGTCACTATCGGCGCCGGCTACTTCAGCCGCTTTCATGTCGAGGCCTGGCAGCGCAATCCCGAGACCCTGTTGGTCGGGCTGGCCGATTTGGATGAGACCAAGGCCGCCGCACTGCTGGCCGAATTTGGCGCCACGAAAGCCAAAGCCGGCAGCGATGCCGCGCAACTGCTGGCAGAGACCCAACCCGACATCGTCGACATCGCCGCTCCGCCTGATAGCCACCTTCCTCTGATCAAGCTGGCGACGGCCGTTCGGCCGAAGGTCGTGATCTGCCAGAAGCCCTTCTGCGGTACCTTATCCGTCGCAAAGCAGGCCGTAGACCAGGCCCGGGTGGCCGGACAGAGGCTGGTGGTGCACGAGAACTTCCGCTTTCAGCCCTGGTACCGCGTCATCAAACGCGAGATCGCTTCGGGTCGGCTCGGTCAAGTCTACCAGGTGAGTTTCCGCTTGCGGCCGGGCGACGGGCAGGGGCCTGACGCCTATCTTGGCCGCCAGCCTTACTTCCAGGCCATGCCGCGCTTCCTGATCCACGAGACCGGCGTGCATTGGATCGATACCTTTCGCTATCTGCTGGGCGAGCCCGACGCCGTCCAGGCCGACCTGCGCCGCCTGAACCCGGCAATTGCCGGCGAGGACAGCGGTTTCTTTCTCTTTCACTATCCCGACGGTCGCCGCGCGCTCTTCGATGGCAATCGTTTGGCCGACCATTCGGCACGAAACAGCAGGCTGACCATGGGCGAAGCCCTGATCGAGGGATCCGACGGTGCGCTTGCGCTCGATGGCGATGGTGGGCTTGCTTTCCGGGCAAAGGGAGAGGCCGCCTGGCGGGACCTAGGCCTGGATGTTCCGCAATTGGGTTTCGGCGGTGATTGTGTTTATGCTCTGCAGCAGCACATCGTCGACCACCTGCTGCGGAACGCGCCCATCGAGAATGAAGCCCAAGACTATATCGCCAACATGGAGATCGAAGAGGCGGTCTACACCGCCGCGGCCAGCGGGTCCCGCGTCAATCTTGGGACCGGCAGGCGATGAGGCCTGAGGGCGAGAACGGCCTCGCGAATGAGGGGAAACCGGTCTCGCAGGTCAGGCGCGCCGTGGCTCTGCTGCGTGACATGATCATCTCCAACAAGCTGTTGCCCGGCTCCAATCACCTTGAGAGCGAACTTGCGTCCATGCTGAGCATGTCGCGCACGCCGGTGCACGAGGCAGCGATCCTCCTGGAAGCGCAGGGGCTGGTTGAGGTTGTGCCGCGGCGTGGCGTGCGTATCCTACCGCTCTCTGCCGGCGACATGGAGGAGGTCTACGCGATCCTAACCGAGTTGGAATCGCTGGCCGCCCACGATCTCGCGCGCGACGGTCTTTCCAGCCAGCAGCTCGAGACCCTGCGCTCGCACATCGCCGAGATGGAGAGCGCCCTGGCCGAAGAAGATCGACACCGCTGGGCCCGCGCCGACGACCTCTTCCATCGCGACCTGGTGGCGATGGGCCGAAACCGGCGCCTGACCGCCATCGTCTCCACCTACTGGGACCAAGTACAGCGCGCCCGCCTGCTGACCCTCTTCATGCGCCCCCTGCCGGTCAGCTCCAATGCCGACCACAAGGCCTTGGTCGATGCCATCGCCGAGGGCGATGCCGAACGCGCCCGCGCTATCCACCGTGAGCACCGTCTGAATGCCAAGCGCATGATGGTCGACCTGATCGCACGTCACGGTCTGACGGCGGTATAACACTCCATCCAGTAACACCAAGCGCAGTGTAGTTGAGATTGGCATATGGTAACCTATATGGTACCATATAGGTTGTTGGCCCTTGTTCAATATGAGACAGAAGACGGTCGCTGCCCCTTTGCAGACTGGTTCGACAAACTGGATGTGCGCGCCGCCTTAAGAGTCCGCACTGCCCTGGCACGTATCGAAACCGGCAACTTTGGTAACGTTAAGCCGATTGGCGGCGGGCTGTCGGAGCGAAGGCTAACTCTTGGACCCGATTATCGGATCTACTTCGGCCGTGATGGCCAAAAGCTGGTGGTACTGCTGGCCGACGGCACGAAGCAGCGCCAAAGCCGGGACATCGAGAGGGCGCGGACCTACTGGAAGGACTACCAGGGCCGAAAAGAGAGAGGAGAGTGAGGCCATGCCCCTCACCAGAGACTTCAAAGATACAGTGAAGGCGCGCGCCAAGCGCGATCCGGATTTCCGGGCCGGCTTGCTGCAAGAAGCGCTAGATGCTTTCGTGAATGCCGAGCTGGAAACCGGCAAGCTGCTGTTGCGCGACTATGTCAATGCCACGCTCGGCTTCGAGCAGTTGGGTATCGAGATGGAAAGGAACCCAAAGAGCCTGATGCGTATGTTGAGCGCTCAGGGCAATCCGCGGGCTGACAACCTCTTCGCACTGGTCGCGCACCTCAACGCCAGCGAAGGTCTTGCCTTCTCCGTGCAATCCAGGCCGAGGGAAAACTAGTCCGCCATACCGCTTGGTGGCGCTCTCCTACTGGTCCAGTTTGGCCAGCGAGTCGCTAAGCTTGACCAGGCTGGATAGGGTGGCGGCCTCCTGCGCTTTCAGATCCTTGGATTTTTGCGCCAGGTTCGCCTTTAGTTTGTCGGCAATGGCCTTGGCCTCTTCGTTCGTTGCCATCGCTTTAATGAACTCGGCCTTTTTCGCGAGCGCTGCGTCCTTCGCGGCCTGGTCTTGTGCCTGCGAAAAGACACCTTTCATCGTCGCTGCAAAGCGTTCCAGCTCCTCGCGCGCTTCTTTGACGGTGTCGCCGACCGGGTCGGCGGTGCTGCGCCCACCACTCTTTTCGACATCGTCCAGTTTGGGAACGCGGACCAGAGCGCCCTCACGGATCTTGGCGAAGGACTTGAGGTGCGGGTTCTCGCGCAGGATCGCGGCTTCCGCCACCTTCTGCTTCTCCGGCGTCATCTTGCCGTAGACCCGCTCGGTGATGTCGGTCAGGGACTTCTCTCTACGGATCGGCAGGTATCGCATGCTTGCTGTCCTCCTAAACTTACACGATGATGTTCAAAGCTGCCCAGGGTGCAGGCAGGCCCGATCCGTTCACCCGGATGTTGCCGCTGGACATGTTGCCAAGCACGGTGAAGCCCTTGGCCTCGATGCTCATGGAATCGAGGTCGCTAAGCCCGAGCATGCGATTGTTGCTGGCGCTGACGCTGTCGGCTTGAATTGCGGCGACGACCGGTTCGGCCCTGGGCGTCTGTGTCACGCCGTTGCAATCGTTCCCGGACATCAGAACCCCGCGCGCGCCGCGAATGAAGACGAAGGCGCGCACCGCGGCTTCTCCGAAAAGATAGTTGCCGCTGATCGCGACGCTGTCGAGCAGCGGCTGCAGGATGACCAGGCGCTCGGCGGTGGCAAAGGCCACGCTGCTGCGAAGTCCGGTCAGGGCGGCACCGCCGACTACCAGGGTCGCGCTATCGTCGGCCGCATCTACAACGGCTGCCTCGCCGCCGACGAAACGCTCGGGAGAGCCGCCGGCAGCAAGGGTTCCGGTGCTACTCGGCCCGAGGCCCACGACGACGGCCCGCCAGTCGGCAACCGATAGGTTCTGCTGGCCGAAGTCGCCGCGCGAGATCGAATTGCCGTCGACGGCGACCCTAAGTGCCGGGCCAATCGCGGCAATGCCCGCACAGAGGCCGCCGAAGCTTTCCGGTCCGATGGCGAAGAGCCGATTGCCGGTGATCGCCAGTTCGCGGCAGGCCATGGTCAGCAGGCCGCCGCGCAGCCGTGCGGCATCGCTGTTGCGCGCTACCGAAGACAGGACGTTGTCCTTGATGTCGCCGCGCTCGACGGCCTGCAGGAAGACGCCGCAGGTGACCAGCCCTTGTGCATCCAATTGCCCAGCGACCTGGTCGATTTGATTGTTCTCGAAAGAGAGCAGTTCGGCGCCGCCACCCTCTTCCATCACGAAGCCGCCGCCACCCAGCCGCTCGATCTGGTTCTGCTTGACCATTGCGCGACCCAGCTGGGTCCTGACCGCAATCCCGTGGCCGCCGCGGCGCGAGACTCGATTGCCGATCACCTGAACCTTGCCGATGCCGGCCGGGTCCAGACCAGTCTGCAGGACGATGCCGTTGCCCGTGCGTCCCTCGTCGGCGCTGTAGATCTCATTGTCGAGGAGGCGCAGGCTATCGACGCCGGCTCGGATGCCGTCGAAGGGGGTGGCGATCGCGTTGCCCTCGATCCTGAGATCGCCGCCACCCAGCACTGCCCCGGTAAAGACCAGGGCTCCCTGTTGACTGCCTAAGAAGAGGCTATCGGTTACGCGGGTCTGGGTCAGGTGGAAACTCAACCCCTCGAAACTGACGGCACGCTGGCTGCAGAAGAAAGCGCAGTTCTCGACTGCCAGATTGGCGGTGCCAAGAAAGGCTTCGCTGCTCGTCGGCCCCTCCAGCCCGCGCTCGGCCAGCAGGACACTATCGCTGATCTTGGTGAAGAGGCCATAGCCGGTCATCTGAATGGCGCGGCTGGTGGCATCGCCCACCGCAACGTTCAGTAGGTTGCAGCGCGTGACCTCCAAGAGGCTGGAGTTGTCGGCAGCGATGATCGCGGTCGATCCGCCCTGGCCGGCTGAGCCGATGGCGGTCAGGTTCTCGAAGGCGATGCCCACGGAATCTTGGACTTGGACCATGTCGCCAGGCGTCTCGCCCAGCAGGATCGTGCGCCAGCCCTGGCCCCGCATGCGCAGCGAGCCGGCATTGGCGATGCTGAGCGGTTCGCGGATGCGATAGGTGCCGGCAGAGAGACAGATGGTGCCACCCTCGGCGGCGATGCTGTCGATTGCCTGCTGAATCGTGGCGCTGCCGTCGTTGTGGCTTTCGGGATGGACGCAGACCGTGCAGTCGCAGCTCTCCCCGCTGACCACCGGCGGCCAGAGGACGCGGCAGTCGTTGGCGTTGCCGTCCCCGTCGACCAGTGCCAGCTTGGCGTAGTGGTGATGGATACCGAGAGGCGGCGCGCGGTCCAGAACCTCGATAGAGGCATCCGCACTGCGCGCGGCGAAGAGCCAATGGTCGCCCGGTTTGAAGACCGGCGCAAAGCTCTCTCCGGTCGGCTCCAGGTCGAAAGAGACCAGGATGCCGTCCTCCAGGAAGACCTCGGTGCCGGCCGGCGGCAGCGGGATCACGCCGCCGCTGGTGGCAAGGTCCAGGTTCGCGTGCTCGCTGCCGTCGGCCTCGCGCACGATACCGGCCTGATCCCAGCGGCGGATGCGTGTGTGGCGCGTCGGGTCGGGCAGACCCTGAGCGTCGACCGGAAGGCTGCCGGCCGGCAGATCCTCCTCCAGCGAGAGGCTGCGCGCGGCCGCATCGACGCCGCCGCCAAGCTGGATGCGGCGGATGAGGCCCGGCTCTCCCTTCAACTCCATCTCGTCGTCGAGGATCTCGATCCAGTCGCCGTCGTTGAAGCGCAGCACCTCGTCGCGGCCAATGCTGTCGACCAGAATACGGCCAAGCTCGGGGATCGCGGTCACTTGCGCGGTCACCGTGGCGTTGTCGCGCGACCACTTGAAGGTCGCGCTGCCCTGCGGCCCGCCCTCGTGGATCTCCACGCGGTAGAGCTGGTTCTCCAAACCGCGATAACCGGCGGCCGGCGGCAGCAGGCAGGGGTCCGGATCGTCCGGCGGATCGCCGGTCCGGGTAGAAAGCCGGCCGGACGAGGGGTGGATCTCCTCCAGCCAGCCAGGTATCTGGTCCTCCGGCGTCGCCGGCGTTGTGCTGCCGATGTCATCCAGGATCCTCACCTGCCAGACCGTCTGCATTCGCCCGGTGGTATCGACGCCGACCGCCTTCTCGACCAGATCGGGGTCCTGCAGGGGTGTTACCGCGCGCCGCCAGACGTCGAGGTAGACCAGATAGGGAACGCCCTGGTCGGGCAGGTCCGGCGGGTTCGGCAGGTAGGGTTGGTCTTCGTAGCCGACGGCACCGGTGCCGCGCTCTTCGGCCAGGCGCCGATCCCATTCGATCGGCGCCTCGTGATGGTTCTCGGCCAGCAGGCCGTCGACGTAGATGCGCCCGGCACCGATCTCGAAGGAGTTGCCGGCGAGGGTGATCAGGAAGCCGTCGGCCGTTTCGCGCGGAACGACGGCCGGACCAAGCGTGTCCAGTACCTCGGCCTGGATTCGTCGCGCAATCTGCTGAATCGCCTCGTTCCAGTCGGCGTCGAGTTGGACGCGTCCCTGCTGCATGACCACGCCGAGATAGTCCTTCAGCGGGTCGAAGCTCATACGGCTCAAGTCGAAGCTCATGGCCTACTCCTCACGCGCCGGGAGGGGCGCTGTTCTGATTTGGCGTGCTGACGCGCTGACTCGCTCAGTCTCAAGGCGGCACCGGCCCGCACCCCCGCCCGGCCGCCCACGGAAGTATCCTGGTATGGGCGGCCGGGCGGGGGTGCGGGCCGGTGCCGTGTCAATCCAATTGGGGGGTTAGCTCGCATAGAAGATCCCCGCCTCCAGCCCGACCCGCAGGTATTCCTGCAAGCGTATGCGCAGATTGGCCTCGCGCTGCGGCCCATAGAGGTGATGGAAGACGCCCATCTCGCTCTCGCTGTCGGCGCCGCGGCGGATGAGATCCGGTGTGCTGGACGCAAGCTGGCAGTAACCGGACTCGCCGAAACTAAGGGTTGTAAAGCTGGCCGTCACCCGTCGCGCCGCCGTCAGCGAGTCGGGCTGGCAGCGGAAGCGGCGCGGAACGACGGCCTCGAATGGCAGGAAGCTGAAGCGGATGCAGCCGCTTTGCCGCTGACTGGCGATCACCGGCGCTGCCCAGGTGTCGGCCGGCGCCAGACGGGCCAGCAGGATCGCGTTGGACACCAGGTCGAAGCGTCGGGCGTGCAGCTTGCCGATCGTCGTGCAGGCAATCAGGCTGAGGCTGCCGCCGGGCCCCGAGCCGTCCAGCCCGGCATAGGCGACACCCTCCGGATCGGTCGCGTCGATCACCGAGTCGAGGGCTCGTGCCTCGGCCTCTTCGACAATGCGCAGGCTGCCCAGGATCGAGCGTTCGATGACCAGGTCGGTATCGGCGGTTTCGACGATCAAGCTGGCGGCAGTTGGGTCATTGGGGTTGCCGTCGATGTCCAAGGAGAGCCCGGGCACCAGGCTGCAATGGCGGATGGCGATCTCGGCCAGATCATTGTCCACAGCCGGCACTACCAGACCGGCACCGGTCACCAGAAGGCCGTTCAGGGCAAAGCGCGCGTTCTCGCCGCCGACGATATTGACCGGCTGGCTTAGCACCAGGGTCGGGTTGCGGCCGTTGGCGGCGCGCAGTTCCAGGCTGGCCTCGGCCAGGACGGTGACCGATAGGTCTTCCTCGTAACGACCGTTGTCGGTGATCTCGACCACGCCGCTGCCGCCCAATGCCGTTAATGCGGCTTGGATGCTGGTTTCCTCATCGGGGACGCGGACCAGGCTCTCCGTTTCTCGCAACGCGAAACTTTCCTCGCGCTCGTATTCGCCGCCACCGAGGTCAGCGCTGAAGCCGCGATGATAGGTAACGCTGAGGCTCTCCGGTGGATCGAGGTCGGTCGGGCAGGCGACACGGCCCAGGACCGGGTCGATGCCGTAGAATCCGTCGGGCGGCACATGTGCCCAGGCCGGGCCATCGTCGCTCAGGTTGCAGACCACGACCTGGTCGCGGGCAATCTCAGTGCCGTCGACCTGCAGCACTAGGCTTGGCGCGGGCAAGTCCACCGGCCCGCCGGACGTCTCGCGCAGACCATAGTAGGTGGCCAGTTCGCGGTGGAGCTGTCGACGGCCCAGCGGTTCGGCTACGTTGATCGGCTCGGCCAGATGGGTGATCTCGGCCTCCTCGCTGCGATCCGGCTTGGTGAAGAGCTGACGGTCCTGGCCCAGAGGCGAGATCATGAAGCGGCGCGGCGCGATCGGCACCGCCGGGCTCAAGCGGTGGCGATAGGCCTGCAGGCGCCAGAGATAGATGCCGATGTTGGGAATGTTGTGACGGCCGCGGCCGGAGGCGATGCGGCGAACCTCGACAGTATGGGCGGCCTGGTTGAATGGGCCGCCGATACGCTCCAATGCGGGAACCTTGCGGAGATCCGGGGCGTAGTGGTTCTGCGGTCGTAGATGGTTCATGAATTGCGTCGTCGCCAGGGTCTGGAAGAACTCAACTGCGCGGGCGTCCCAGCGGGTGACGTCGCGGGCGAGCTGTTCCAGCACCACGGCCGTGCCCTTGCGGCGGCGCAGTGCAATGGTGTGCGCGACTTCGGCTCGCGGGCTGGCGATGTCCGGCACTTGGCCGTGCAGGCTCTCGTAGCCGATGAGGTCGCCGATGTAGGGCACCAGCCACTCGGCGCAGGTCTCGATGAAGAGGTCGTCGTAGCTCTGCTCGATACCCTCTTCCAGCACTGCCAGCTCGCGCGCGACCAGCGCCAATAACTCTTCCAGCGGGCCGCGGTCCAGGCCCAGTTCGGCGGCGATCTCTGCGTCACGGATACGATGGATTGCCGGCAGTAGCCGCTGCAGGGTTTCGGCCGTGGTGCTCATGCCAGCACCTCCAGAGTGAGGGGCTCGGGACTGAGGGTCAGCAGTTCGGCTGGTAGTGGCGGCGCCGTCAGCGACACACTTGGCAATTCGGCCTGCAGGATGGTCTCGATCGTTGCGCTGGCCGCGGGCTTCACCTTGTAGAAGGCGGTGACCTTGACGGCTATGACCCCGGCGACCGCCTGCGCGACGGCAATGACCTCGTCGTAGCTGACGTTCTGGCCGAAATCGCGCTTGGCGAAAGAGAAGGCTTCGCGCATCGCAGCTTCAACTGCAGCCAGCACCGGATCGCTCTCAAAGGCAGCGTCGATCTTGATCGCCATCGCCAGTTTGAAGCTGGCCGGTCGGTAATCCTGGATGGTGAGCCCGATCAGGGGGTCGCCGTAGTTGCGCAGTGCCTCGGTCAAGCTTTCGTGGGTCTTGCTGGACGGCGGGATGGCAGCGCCATCAACCCCGGCGACACTCAAAAAGATCCCACGCGCCGGGCCGGCCGGGACCCAGATGGCATGAGCCTTGGCAATGCCGGCGAAGGTGCGGGCGAAGTCGCGATAGTCGCTGACCGAGACGGCGCGATCCAAGGTGAGTACGGTCAGCGGCGCATTCTCGCGCGCATCCTCGAGCACTTCGGGGTCCTGCCCGCCGCTGGCCGGCTCTGGATTGCTGGCGGCCTCGATACCCAGCGGCCTGGTTACCAGGGTCGAGATCTTGCCGGTCGGCAGGTTGCCCGCGGCACCCAGGCCCTTGCGATAGGAGGCGCGGACATTGTTCAGACCGCTGGGCAGCCGCCCGCCCTCGATGCCGTCGCCGAAGACCGCCGCCGAGGTACCGCCGTCATCGTTCCGAAGCCTGTAGTTGCGCGCGTCTGGCGGCTGGCCGTAAAGCAGCGGTACCTCGTCCCATAGCAGGTCGTTCACGCGCAGCTTGACGCTCGATCTTCGGCCGCTGGGCGTGTCGGCACTGACGAAGGTCAGCGGCCCCTGCTTCAGCGGGAAGACCTGGTCGCTCTGCCGCGCATCGCCGCTGCCCAGGATCTCCTCCACGCTCTCGCCATCCGTGGCCGCGGCGACGTTGAAAGTGATGACGACGCTGTCGCGGGCATAGACATGCTGCAGACCGGCCTCGAGCTTCAGCAGGCTGCGGTCGCGCGCCTTGGTGATGGCGTCTGCCTCTTCGTCGATGGCTGCGACTTCCGACAAGACCGGATCTTCCTCCCATGGAGGCGCCAGTTCGACCTCGTCAGCCTTGGCGATCAGGGTACCGCTGATCCCATCTCGGTCGCGCAGTGCCAGCTTCAAGGTGGCCCAGCCACTCTTCAGGTAGACGGCGAAGAGCGCTGGCGTCAGCTTGATGGCGGAACTTCCGAGCAGGCGTTCAGGGGCTGCTTCCAGGATCAAGCTGTCGCCCTCGGCCAGCGCCGTGCCGCCTTCGTCATAGTCGAGGGTGAGGCCTTTGACCCCGGCGGCGACTTTGATCCGCTGCGCCTTGCCGCTGAGAGCGAAGCGCTGACCTGGCACCAAGTCCGCGACATGGCCTTCCATCGCCAGGCGGTCGCCGTAGAGCGGATAGGGAAGCGGGCGGCGTGCCACCGGCAAAGCAACGCTTTCGGCCAGGACCTGGGTCCGGTCCAGATCGAAGCGGTAGAGGTTTTCCTGCGTGTCCGGCGTGATCCGGGTCGCCTTGCCGCTGATCGCGAACTTGCGCAGCGAGCGCTGCTCGACGCGCTTGGCCCGATAGAGCTCGGCATAGCCGGGCAGGGCCGGCGTGCCCATGCCGCTCTCGTTCGACAGCAACACCACCCAGCTCTTGGCCTGGATCTTCGGATAGGTCGAGTCCAGATCGATGACGCTGCCGATCTGGTAGTTCTTCCACTGCGCGTTGGCGTTGCCCAGGTTGTCGACCAGCAAGTTCAAGCTGTTGCCCTCGCCGCTCAAGAGACGCGGGTCCGGGGCATTGTGGCCGTAGAGCGAAGCGCGCAAGCGGAAGACGAAGACCTCGACCGCGTCCTCGGCGGGAAAGATCGTCGGCGTGTTGTGGCCCAAGGGATTGTCCCAGCAAAGCCGGGTCAGATCGCGTTCCTGATCGGCTTCGACCTTACTCAAGGCGCGCAGATCCCAGCGCTCGCTATCGGGATCGTCATCGCGATCCTTACCGACGATTAAGATCACGTCGCCGGCCTCAATCCTGGTGTCGACACCGGCCAGATAGAGGTCGCGGTCGCCCTTCTCCGGGTGCCAGGCCTCCGTGAGCTGCGGCCGGAGGTTGCCCCAAGTGGCGCGGGCTTGCAGCGGTTCGACCGTCTCGAAAGTACGGGGCAGATCGCCGGGATCGGGCAGACTCTGCACCTTGGTGCCGATCGGCACGATGACTGGATCGGGGCTGGGGGGCAGACCGGGCGTGGCTTGGAAGGCGAAGGCAAGGTGCGTCGAGGCCGCCACCCCCGGCGCCAGCTCATAGCCGATGAGACGCGCCATCTCCAGGATCGACAGGCGTTCGCCTGCTGTTCGTAGGTAGGTCTCGTTGGCGTAGCGTTCTTGGTAGAAGGTGAGCACGTCCAGTGTCGTGGCGACGGAATCGAGGAAGGCGATGGTGAAGTCGTCCTCGTCGCGGGTGCCAAGCGCCGTCAGGGCCGGCGCATCGGCATCGGAAAGCCCGGCCAGCAGAGAGGCCTTGAAGCGGGCATGATCGCCGATGCGGTAGGTGATGCTGGGCTGCGCTGGCAGGTTCGAGGCCAGCAGAGGCGTGCGTTGAGTTAGGCCTTCGCAGCAGCCGCAATCGTCGGGATGGCCGTTGGCGCGGGTCATCACTTGCCTCCCACCATCTCGAGGCGGAGTACGCCTTGCTCGGGGAAATTGGGATTGTTGGCAAGCCGCGCGATCTCCAGCCGGCCGAAGCGCATGAACTCGTCTGCCAACGGCTTGGGATCGGGCTGGCCCTGGCGCTGGAAGCGGGTGACCTGCACCGAATCGACGCCGGGCACACTGCGCGCGGCGGCATAGACGGGGCTCAAGTAGAAGGTCTGGCCAAAGCTGAAGTTGTCGGGATGGAAGATGCCCAGGCGCCCATCGGCTTGCCTGGCACTGCTCAAGACCGCGAGCAGGGCCTGCTTCACGTCGGCGCGGAAGTAGCGCCGCTCGACGCAGACCCGCAAGTCCAGCTCCAAGGAGACGAAGCTCGGATCGTTGAACTCCAGATCGTGCCCGGCCATGCGGAAGGGCTCGACATGTCGAACCAGATCGGCCTTCTCTTCGACGCTGAGGCTACGGCCGCTCTCTTGATCGACGGTGATGAACATGCTGTGCCAGCTTCCCGTCCAGCGCGGAGTGGCCGCGGCCTGCTGCACGCTGGCACTACGCTCGGTCACCGCGGCATAGTCGGCTGGTGTGACCGCGCGCTCCTGCTTGCGGAAGGCCTGCGGCGCGCGACGGCGGATCTGCGCTGCCGTTTCGGGATCCTTGCCGCCCTTGGCGGCCAGGGGATTGCGGATCGCGAGAATTCGGGTGTCGTCGATCAACAGATGGCTGATCGCCTCCTGCCCGACATTGCCGGCTAGACCGTTGCCTACGCGATAGCTGGCGGTGAAGGCAGCCCCGACCTCCGGCCGGCGGCCGTGGCGATCGTCGCCAAAGCGCAGGCTGGCGCTCAAGTCCGTTTCGGTCTCGACGACGAAGTGCCGTTCGCTGCCATCACTGTTCAAGAGGTCGTTGCGCGCGACCCAGCGTTCGATCTGGCCGCCTTCCTGCGAATCCAGCCAGATCTGTGGGAAGACCTCGAGCTCCGCGGCTAGGCTGGCTGTTGCGGAGGGTGCGTTCGCCGCTTCGCTGTGCGGGGCCTGTGTCACCGGCCCGGCGGCAAGCTGCGGTCGATAGCGCGGCGGCACCGGCAGTGGCGTCGCTGGCTCGCAACGTTCTGCCGTCTTGCCGGGCGGATAGACCAGGCCGGAGTCCCGGACCGCACCCAAGTCCTCGGGCGCGCGGGTATCGCCGAAGTCGGCGAGCACGAGGTTGCCGCGCGCCAGGCTGACGTCCTCCAGGAAGGCGGAACCGTGATCGGCATCGGTGACGGCCGAAAGGCAGAGTGCGAAGGGAAGCGCGTCCTCTTCGTGCCATTGGATCCGCGTGATAGCCTGGTCGTTTAAGGGATCGCTGGTGGCTTCTGCAGCTGTCAGCCGGACGACATGACGATGGGCGGGATCGGCATCCTCTGCCTCGCCGGTGAGCGGCCCCATCACCTCTTCGAAGACGAGAAGATCGCCCTCTGCCAAGTCGGGGAAATGCTCGCGCAATGTGGCTTCGGTGGCGCCGACCGGCAGGCAGCAGCGTTCGTCACCCCAGGTGTAGAAGAAAAGAGCGTTGTGCGCCTCGTAGAAGAGCGCGTCGAGGATGGGCTCGAAGACCAGCGGGCGAGCGTTCAGGACCTGTGTATGTTCGCGTGTGCCGAGGGCGAACTGGGCCGGGACGCCGCCGACCGTGGTGAAGAACTTGGCGGCTTCGGCATCCAGCGGCACCGCGTCGCCCTCGACGGCGACATGGACCCAGACCCTGGCGGTGCGGCCTTCGCCGATGCGGTAGTCCACAATCAGGGCATGGCGGCGCAAGGAAGCTCGTTTGCGTGCGGTCTCCAGATAGGCCTCGGTCGCCACGGCATCCTGCCAATAGGCGTATTGGTCGGCCAGATAGGCCACCGCTTCGGTTAGTGTGACGCCCAGATCGGCCGCACTGCGATTGCGCCAGGAGGGGAGCAATTGGCTCAAGCGATCCAGCATCAGGCGGCGGAATCCGGCGTAATCGCGCACCAGATAGTCGATGTCGATCGGCGTCTCATCCGGCTCCGGGCAATCGCGGACAGGGGCACAGTCGAAATCGCTGGGACACTCGACCCGGAAGGAGAAGTCCACTTGCGCCAGCCGTGGATCGATGCCCGGCGGCGGGTTCTCGTCCAGTGCGCCGATCTGCAGGCGCAGGCAATAGGTCGAGAAATCGCCGGCGATCCCGGTGCGTACCACCAGGACGTTCTCCGGATCCGGTAAGGCCGTCAGGTAGTCGCGCTCGGCCTGGATGGTCAGCGCCACCGGCGGTGAGTCGGCGA
This sequence comes from Rhodospirillales bacterium, assembly GCA_963669445.1. Lineage (GTDB taxonomy): Bacteria > Pseudomonadota > Alphaproteobacteria > Kiloniellales > JACOMY01 > JACOMY01. Next base: position 4,939,026 of record OY770029.1, on the reverse strand, counting down.
CGGCCACCCATTCGATCGGCGGATCGACGATGCGCTCGCCGCCTATGATAGCGACGTTATCGGCAGTTAGCCCCGCCGGCGCCGGCTTCAGCATGTGCACCAGCAGGGTCTGCTTGGGCGGGCTGCCGGCTGGCGCCTCGCTGTCCAGGACCTCCAGGAAGTCGATGCCGTTCAAGGTCGGATGGGCATCGACGGCGCTCCGCCGGTTCTCGTCGCAGCAGAGGTAGAGCTGCCGGCTCATGGCGCACCCCCTCCGCCGGGTCCGGTGAAGTCGGCGGTCTCGCGTGCTTGCGTGCGATTGACCAGGTAGGTGATCTTGACCGAGAGCGCGTTCTCCTCGGCCGTTACCTGCACCTCCTCCACCGTGATCAAGCGGCCCAGCCATTGCTGCAAGGCGCTCTGCACCAGCACCTGCGTCGTGGCGGCCAATTCCGGACTGTTCGGGGCGAAGACCAGTTGCGCCAGACCACTGCCGAAATCGGGGCGCATCACCCGTTCGCCCGGCGAGGTGAAAAGCACCTGCTCGATCAGCCCTCGGATGTAGCGCGCATCACCGGCCTCGTCGGTGCGGCCGCGGCTGTCGAAGCGATAGGGGAAGGCGAGGTTCATGGCACTCAGCTCCCAATCACGCGGGTCTGTGCTGCGGTCGGGATCAGCGGCGTCCCGTTGGGTACGCAAACGGCCTGGCTGTCCATCAGCACCAGTGGCTGGCCCAGTGAGGTCACCCGCAGGGCAGCCACGACCCACTGCCCGGTGACGCAAGGCACCGGCGACCCGCCGACGTTGAAGGGGCAGCCGGCGACGACATAGGGCCCGGTCATCTGCACGCTCGGCTGTCCGCTGACCAGCACGCGGGGGTTGGGTATTGTCGGGGTGGCTTGGCCGCCGTGGGCGCAGAGCACGCTGGCCCCGACATGGAGGAGAGGTCCTGGCATGCTAGACCACCGTCAAGGCTCCTGCGTTGATATCGACGGCCGGCCCCACCATGGTCAGTGAGGCGCCCTTGCCGTTCTGGATGTAGATGCCGGTGTCGTTCACGATCAGCGTCGCCCCGGTGGCACTCTTCAAGAGAATGCCGCCGGTCGGCCCCGGCAGGTCGGAAATGGTGAGGCCGTTCTGCAAGGGTGTCTGGAAGGTGATCGCCGGCGTGATCGGCGGGGTCGCCAGCGCCAGTGCCGGAACCTCTGCTGCCGAGCCCCAGAAGCAGCCGACCCAGATCGGATAGTCGGGATCGCCCTGTTCGAACTCCACCCAAACGCCCGACCCGATGATCGGCAGCGCCACCATGCCGTTCTGGATCCCGGCGATCGGCACGCAAGGCATGGCCCAGGTGGTCGGTACCAGTCCGGCAACGTCAGGGACCTGCACCTGCAGGCGCCCCTGCTGCAGCGGGTCGATGTTGTTCAGGACGACGCCGCGGTACTTGCCCAGGAACTTCTCGTCATTGCTCATACGGGTATCCTTGGTGTGATGGAGATCAGGCCGTTGCGGGTCAGGCTGAACTCTTGTTTCAGTGCGCCGCGGGTGATGGTGCTGGTCACGCTCTCGACAAAGTAGAGCCCGTCGTAGGCTAGCCCGACGCCGCGCACGCCGACCAACCGCCGGGCCTTCAGCAGGGTGCCGTACTTCAGGACGTCCAAGGTTCCCGTCGCACTGACCGCGTCTTGCGACTTCGCCGCCTCCGCCACGCCGCGCCCGATCGCCTTGGCCGGGCTCAGCCTGGCCGTATCCTTCATCACCTTGATGTTGCTGATAGTCGTCGCCAGCACGCCCAAGGGTGGCTGCAGCGGGTTGAGGTTGGGGATCGGTAGCGGGATGGGGATGCGGGTCTGCTGGTTCTGGATGAAGACGATCGGCAGCACACCCTTGCTGGGATCCAGGCTGAAGCTGATGTCCTCGACGTTGGTGTAGGGATCCATGTCGACGTTCAGCGCCGGCTGCGGCTGCCCGACTTTGATCTCCGGACCGAAATAGGCGACGTTGGTTCCCGCGGTCGGCCCAGGCTCGATATAAAAAACGTGCCCCACCTCCTGGGCCAGGCGCTTGATGTATTGCAGGTCGGTGCCGCGCTGGGCCGGGATCTTGTCGATCGGGATCGGCACATCCATGAAGACCTCGGGGATCGCCAAGGGCAGCAGCCCGAAAGGCGCGTACTTGGCGCAGATGAGGGCGACACGCGCTGCGATCGGCATGGCCGGGAAGGGCAGGCCGCTGAAGTCCTGCTGGTCCATGACTTTGGAGAGGTCTTCGCCGGTCAGGCTGACGGTCGCCAGCACATCGTCCTGGCCAGCCTGGACCTCGATGTTGGTCATCACCCCGTCGAAAAGCGGCTGGGCGCTGCCGTTCACCGTGACGATCAGCAAGACCCTCAGCGGCGGCGTGGCGACGCCCGCACTCTGAAACCCGGCGATAATGAGGATCGAGTTCAATTCCGAGCGGCTGTTGAAGGCAAACTCCAGCTGGAAGCCGCTGGTCGAGCCGGTGGCGGTGGTGACCTTGACACTCTTCAACGCCTCCACCACCACAAGCGGCGCCGGCAAGGGCACCACCGGGCCGATCAGCAGTTGGAGTTGAATGCCGCCGGTCAATCTAGTCCTCCTCCGGCTCGGCAATGCCTTCCGGCAGGGTTATGCGCAGGCGCGCGCCGACCTGCTCGACCAGGGCGCCGGGTCGCATCGCCCCGTTGGCATCGCAGATCCGCCAGTAGAGCTTGGGGTCGCCGTTCACCTGGGCGCTCAAGTTGTCCAGCCGGTCGCCGGCCTGGACTCGATGCTCCTGAAAGTCGGCAAAGCGCTCGGGTGCCGGTAGAAAACGGCGGGTGACATAGGAGACCGTTCGACCCTTGGTCTCGGCCGTGGCAACCTCCAGGCCATGGTAGCGGCTGGTCGGCTCGAAGCTGGCTGTGGCAAGGCCGCTCGTCTGCAAGAAGTTCTTGATGGGATCGCTCACAAGACACCTCCGATGCCGAGCGGCGAGAGCCCTGGATTGCTGAGTTTGGCGGCCAAGCGCTCCTTGACCTGCAGGTAGTTCATGAAGATCTTGCCGCCCTTGTGGTCGAAGCCCAGATCGTCGATGCCCATGACGGTCAAGGTTAAGGTGATGCTGGCCCGGATCGGATTGAGTGCGATGTCGAAGGCCTCTTCGCTCACGGAGAAGGCGGTGATGCGCACCGGTACCACGCGGTCCGCACTCCAGACGAAGAGCGCCAAGGGCATCTCTGCCGGTGCGATTTCCAAGGCGCCGGAGCTGGCCAGTGCATCGTTCTCGAAGAGATGTTTGCTGGTCGGATTGACCAACGCCTCGAGCGCGGCGATCTGCGGCTGAACGCCGTGCGCGACGGCCGTGGCGTTTTGGTCGGGCACCTCCAGCTGGTCGGCGGCATCGATCTCGGCTTCGAAGCTGAAAGTCTCGCTGGCCGGGCCGGTGAGCCGCAAGGCATCGCCTTCATCGGGATTCTCGCCGCCGAAGCGCTGCGCCTGGATCTTCCGAGTCAAGCTGTCGGGATTGTATTGCAGCGCGATGACCGAGAGCACTTTGGCGGTCTTCGGCTCCACCGTGACGATGCCGGAGGCCAGGACGCGGGGGGCATTGGGGAAGCTGGTCATGCGTGCGCGGCCTCAGACATTGAACGCGAAGTAGGCGTAGGAATCGGGGTTGTAGAGCGTGTCGTCGCGCGCGATCAGGCGGATCAGCGGGCCGAAGACCGGGATCTGGTTGCCCCAGTTTCCGCGCGGGGTGAGCTGGGCGAATTCTCCCTCCCAGCCGTAATGGCGATCCACCGCCCAGAGCGCATTGTGGGTCATCTCGTGCAGGATGCCGCGCGACTGTTTCATCGCCGACATGGTGTAGAAGTGCGGGCAGATATGGATGTTGCCGAAGTAGGTGTAGCCATAGCGCCCAGCGACGCCGCAGCCGCCGGTCGCGTCCTCGCACTCGAAGGTGAGACCGGCGTCGAAGTCGGCACGCAGACTGCGGAAGTTGCCTAGCACGTCGCTGACGAAGCGCTGATCGACACCTGAACCGCTGGGATCGAAATAGGCGCTGAACGCAGTCTTCTCGGGCTGGCTCATGCTGGCCCAGCCCTGGCCTAGTATCTGCATGGCTCGCGCGATCTTCTGATCGACCAACGGCATGGCCGAGCGCAGATCGCTGATCTGTCCGGGATTGCAGTCCTCGAAAGCGGCGTTCGGCAGGGTGGGCGCGACCGAGCCGATCGCGGAATCGAGGTCGCTGCCGGAGAGATCGCCGCGCAGGTCGGCGATGATATCGCCGTACTTGGCGCGATAGGCGCTCTCCATGGCGGTGATCGCCGCCGGGTCGCCGCGCAGCTCGTCCATGATCCGTTCGATGCGGCCCTCATCAGTGCCCGCACCCGACATCGCCAGGAAGAGCTCGTCTTCGGGCTGCAAGACACCCTGGTTCAGCAGGCGGACGGCCTCGGTCAGCTCGTCGCCACTCAACTCATCGCGCAGATCGTTCAGCAGTGCCCGGCCGGTCAAGGTTTTGTAGGCCGTTTTGATGGCGGTGCGCTCGGCTGACGTGCGACCGGTTAGGGCGGAATAGATCTGCGTCTCGTCGGTGCCCAGTTGATCCATCGCCTGGTGCAGCTGGTTGGCGATCAGCTCCATCCGCTCCGCCTCGCTGCGGCCCTCCGGCGACTGCATTGCCAGGGTTTCCATCTCGGAATCGGTCAGCTCGTCGCGGATGTCGGCTTGCAGATCGCGGTCGTAGAGCCGTTCGTAGGTGGTCTCGATGGCGTTGACCTGATCCTGACTGCGGCCGGAGAGGGCACCGTAGATCGCCTCTTCGTCGGTCCCCAGCCCCTGCATCGCCTCGCGCAGCCTGCGCGCGATCTGCTCCAACATCTCCGGCGTCAAGCCGCCGCCGGCCGCCGGAGCAGCGCCGCCGCCAGCGCCGCCGCCAGCGCCACCGGCCGCCTGACGTTGCAGCAGGCCACCAGAGCCGCCCTGCTGCTGCACCACATGGGTCAGTTCATGCGCGATCAGGTGGAAGCCGCTCCGGCTCTCCGGCCGGTAGCTGCCCGCGGCGAAGTAGATGTCGTTGCCATGGGTAAATGCTCGGGCGCCGAGGTCACGATTCATCCGATCCGCCTCGCCATCGCTATGAACACGCACCGAATCAAACCTTCGCCCAAGGTGCCGTTCGGCACGTTTTCTTGATCTCCTGTCGAGGGGCTGGCCGGTTCCGGCTCTAGACGCCAACTGGTTTTCGATCCCTTCGTTGTCACCCAACTCCTGGGTGCCGTCTCGCTGCAGTCTACCGGTGGCGGCACTGACGGAGAGGCCTTCGATGCCCCAGCCGGCGGCCAGACGGTCGGCGACCTGATCCGCTTCGGCTTCCAGGGGATCGGCGACACTGCCGATCTGCAGCTTGGTTTGCAGGCGATGCTGGTCTTCGCAGGCAGTGCACTGGCCGAGGCTGCCGCGCTTGCTCGAACCGCAAGCGCACTTTCGCTGGATCGTGACGACGGACCTCTGCGTGGGTTTAGCGTCGGCAAGTCTCCTGCTCATTCGTCACCCCCTGGGGCCGGCGCCCCGCCGGGCGGTTGCGGTCCATTGGGATTGCCGATCAGGGTCGGCGGCTGGTCCGGCGTCTGCTCGGTCAGGCAGTGCACGTAGTGCGCCCAGGAATCGGCCGAGTCGAAGCCGCCGGGGCAGGAAGACTGGCAGTCGAAGAACTGGCAATAGCCCTCGCCCACGCTGGCCTCGCCGATGCCTTGCAGATGTGCGGCCTCGTGAATCATGGTGCGGATTTGCTGTTCGGGCGAGGAGTTGAAGAAGCCATCGCAAAGCACGATTGGAATGCGGAATCCACGGACATAGCCGGCACGATTGCCGCATTCCGGATCGCCGGGCGCTGCCACCTTGACCTGTGCATTGGTCAGCGAGCCGGCCATGCCCAACACGATCTCTGTCACCTGTTCCATATTGGGGTTGGGCCACTCGAACATGATCCGCGCCAGCCGCCTGGCTTCTCGGCGATAGCGCTCGGCCGTGCGCTCGTCGGGCGCAATACCGCTTGTTCGGAAGCGCGCCTGCTGGGTGCGGATCGCAGCGGCCCGGCGCGCGTCTTCGATGACCTTCGCCTGGTCCGGCGTCGGATCGACCGGTGGCACCTCGCGTGGCGCTGCCTGTTGGTTTCCGCCTCCGCCGCCGCCCCCGCCGTCCTGGCGCTGGACCAGGCCCTCGCTGCCGACGCGTCCGGTCACTTGCGCGGGCTGGCCGGCAACCACACGGTCGGCGGCGCGGTCTGCCTCTTGCTCCAGGCCGCTGGAGGACTCAGCGACGCGATAAGTCTGAAGGGCAGGCTGGTGCGCCGGAGTGCCCTCACCCTGCTGAATCGTATGGCTCAGTTCATGCGCCAGCAGCCGCAGACCGCGGGTCTCCTGCGGGCGGTATTCGCCGGAAGCGAAGTGGATGTCCTGACCGCTGGTGTAGGCCCGTGCGCCTAACGCTGTGGCCGACTGGTGGCTTTGGGTGTCGTCGTGGATGCGCACCTTGCCGAAGTCGGTCTTGAACAGCGGCTCAACCTGCTGACGCACGCCACTGGGCAGTGTGCTTCCCTTGGCAGTGGCACTGGGCGCCGCGATTTGCCCGCCGCTGCAGCCGCAACGCCCGCCGCAACCGCACTTCGCTTGCACGAAACTGGTAGCCTGTTTGGGCTCTCGTTGGGGCGTTTGGTTCAGCCTCATCGAACAATCCCCTTCACGACGGCATCGGCAGCGGACCGGCCCAGGGCCGCGCTGCCGGCATCCGCGCGCAGCCTTCCCCCATCGAGTTGCAGGCGGGCCGGCTGGTTGCCGCCAGCGGTCAGGGCCTGCAGGGTCACGGGATCGCCGAGGCGCTCCTGCAACCGGGCTTGCAGAGCGCCGGCGAAGGCGGTGCGGTCGCCGATCCGGGCACCCTTGATCCGCAACGACTCGATCTCGATGGTAATCTTGGTCATTCGGCCCTCCTGCTGGAGGTCCAGCCTTTGGTCTCCGCGTCGGTCAGGCTCTGTTCGCGCTTGGCCGCTTCGTTGTGCGCGGCTACCACCAGGTGGTGCATGCCGACGGCCGTGCCTTCTTCGGCCGCCTGGAAGGCGGCGCTCAAGGCGATGTTGCGGATGTTGCCGCCGGCCATCGCGAGCCTCGACAGCTTTATGAAATCCAGATCTTCTGTCGGGGTCTGCTCTGGGAAGACGCGGCGCCAGATGGCCTCGCGCTCGCCGCGCTCGGGGAAGGGGAAGTTCACGACGAAGCGCAGACGACGCAGGAAGGCGCGATCCAGGGACGACTTCAGATTGGTCGTCAAAATGGCCAGCCCGCGGTAGGCCTCCATGCGTTGCAGCAGGTAGCTGACTTCGATGTTGGCATAGCGATCGTGGCTGTCCTTGACCTCGCCGCGCTTGCCGAAGAGGGCGTCGGCTTCATCGAACAGCAAGATGGCGCCGCTGTCCTCCGCGCCCTCGAAGATCTTGGAGAGGTTCTTTTCGGTCTCGCCGATGTACTTGCTAATGACGGCCGAGAGGTCGATGCGGAAAAGGTCGAGGCCCAGTTCGTTGCCCAGGATCTCGGCTGCCAATGTCTTGCCCGTCCCGCTCTCGCCGGCGAAGAGTGCGGTGATGCCCAAGCCGCGCCGGCTCTTGGCGCCGAAGCCCCAGTCCTCATAGACCTTGAGGCGTTGGCGCAGATGCACTGCCATCTCGCCGAGCGCGCGGCGTTCGGCCTCCGGCAGCACGATATCGTCCCAGGTGGCCCTGCTCTCGATCGGCTGAGCCAGGTGGCCCAGGCGCGCCGACTGGCGCTGCCGACAGGCCGTCCAGAAGCTGCGGTCGGGCTCCGCGGCGACTTGCAGGCTCGGACCGATCTCGGCCGCGGTCCGGCGAATCTGCTCGGCACTGAGGCGGAACTGCGCCGAGACGCCCTCCAGGCTACCATTCAGCCTGGCCCCAGCCGCACCCAGGGTGGCCTGCCAGAGCGCCTGCTGCTCGCTGGGTTCCGGCTTATCGACCCGCTGGCGTTGGACCTGGCCGCCCTTTAGCTCGGCTGCCTCTCCCTCGGTCTTGGCGCTGAGAAAAACCAGGCCTTCGATGCCCTCCAGGAACGCGACCTGGTGGGCGCTCAAGGTCTCGGTCTCCTGCTCCACAAGCAATGCGCTGCCGAGCAGCACGGCATCGCGCTCCCACAAGGTGGCGAGCAGCGCGCGCTCGTGTCCGGCTTCGGGAATCTCGGTGGCGGCCAGACGATGTAACCCCAACCCCAAGCGCTCGCAGACCTTTCCGGCGATGTCGCGGCAGCCGGAGCGGTCTTCGCCCCAGAGCAGGATTGTCTTGGCAGCCGAAGGATCTTCAGCCAGTCGTGTCGCCAATCCCTCTGCCGTCTTCGCTTGTGATGACGCCAGATGCTCAGGTCGCTGCATAGCGCGCAACAAGGGGCGCAGGCGGGGATCCAGATAGTTGATCCCGGCCAGGTACTGCAGCACGCGCTCGTCGATGCGCAGTCGTGCGGCCGTCAGCCGCGCAGTTTCCTCGACCTCCAGCAGGTGCCAGCGCCTGAGCGCGCGCACCGGCGTGAGGGCGCTCCAGTGCGCGTCAGGCAGGCTGTCGAGCGCGAGGCCGAAGGATGCCCAATCCTTCTCCGCGGCGTCATGGCGTCGGGCGCAGAGGCGGGCGATCTCCTCGTCCATCTCGACCCCGGCCACAAGTAACAGCAAATCCCTCTCGAAGCTGCTCAAGGCAAAGGCCTGGGCCAAGGTGTCAATGCTGCTGGGCACAGCCAGACCGGCGCGGCAGCGCTCGACCTCGGCCAGAGTTGCTTCCGGTGGCTCGTCGGACAGCAGTGCTTTCAGACGCGCGAACTCTGCGGCAAGATAGGCTTGATTGGCGGCGATCCAGGCCTCTGGCACGGGTGTCATGTGATCTCGATCCGCCGATCGAGGAAGACCGGCGGTGTCGCCGCGCGGTCGATGATCGGGCTTTCGATGCCATCAACCCGAAGACGGGCCAGATGGTCTCCCAGCGGCGCCTCCTCGATCACGAAGTCCAGACTGGTGACCGGTGCGGCAAAGGCTAAGGGCTGAAAGGCCGCCTGACCCAACAGCAGGTCGACGCGCTGACCGGCCCTGAGGGTCGGGGTGAAAGAGAGGCTGAAGCTGGCCGTGCCGGCGCCGTCGGCTGCGGTGGAGATAGGCAGTCCAGCGATATCCGGTGCGATCAGCAAGGAGAGGCTGTTGGTCTCCCTGGGATCGCTCTCGCCGGCTTGGGTGAGCCGGGCGAAAACCTCGTAGATGCCGACCGGGAAGTCTGCCGACGCGCCGGCTGGAATGGTAAAGACGATGGCATCATCGGCGTTGCCGGGGTTGGCTGCAAGGGTCTCCTCGACCCCATAGCGCTCGTTCCGCAGCACCGCCTCGCGACCGCTGCCAGCCAGATGATGACCGCTAAGGGTGACAGCCTGTCCAAGCTGCACGACCGTCTGGCTGCCGGCGGGTCGCACCTCCTCCAGAGTCGGCAGCGCTGGGACCAGCCCGGACTGGACGGCGACGCCGCGATCACGGCCCGACAGGGGATCGACCGGCCCGCGGCTTATGACCGGCAGAGCGCTGACGCTTGGCTCAACCGCCTCGATTAGCACGACCGAGGCCCGATAGGCGGCGGAGGGGCGGTAGCTGCTCTGGGTCGCCGACCAGAGCTGTGACATCTGCTCGCCGTCGAGCTGGTTCGGCGTGATCTTGATCTGCTCCACCTGCTCGGCCAGGCCGCAGTCGGCAAGTGCGCGCAAGGCCGGCGGCAGGCTGGTGCCGACGTCCGGCGAGGGCGTGAGCGCGGTGCGTATCGCGGCCCGGCTCAAGACCGGGGTCTCGTGCAGCAGCTGTGCGCCATAGCCCAGCAGGATCTCGCCGTGCAGATCGGCACCGCTGTAGGCACTCAAGAGGTAGTGCAGGTCCAAAGCCAGGGGCGGATTGGTCAGCCGGTTCCGGCCCGAGGAATCTCGAGAAGGCAGTCTTTCGTTGCGCCAACCACTGTTCGGCGTGACCTGATAGAGGAAGAGGTTCAGCTGCGAGGTTTCGCTGTCGCCATTGCTCAAGACCCGATCCGGCGGGCCGACGCTCACGCTGACCGTACTGCCCACCACGCCGGCGACATTGTGGTTGATCAGACCGTCGTTCAAGAGGTCGCGCAGAACTGCGGTAACCCCGGCGATGGCGAGCGCGTTGCTCATCGCTGCCCTCCATCGCGCTCGGCCAGATAGTGTGCCAAGGAGGTGGGTTCGCGGCGGCGCTTCGGTTTCTCCGCTGCGGGCGGTGCCGTCTCGGCCGTGACCTCAATCCGCCCGATGGAGATGTGCACTTCCGTTCCCGCACTTTCGAAGTCGTCTTTGGTCTCAGGCCTGGCAGCGGTCGGCGCGAAGGCAGGAAGTGCTCGCGCTTGGCTGCCGTCTTCCTCTGCGGTGTTGACCAACCTCGGCAAGGACCGTGGTTCCGGTAGAGAGCGTGGCTCCGATCGTTCGGTCCGATCGAGGATCTGACCTTGATGCTCGCTCTGCATGGCAGGCGGATCACTGCGCTTTATCTGCTGCCCAGCAGCGGGCTCGCTGTTGGAGCTTGCCGGGCTTGGAGCGACTGCTTTGATGACTGGCTTACGTGCCGTGTCGACTTCCGGTGTGACCGGGTTTGCAGCGGGTGAATCAAGCGGGTCGGTACGCCGGACATCCCGAATTATGGGCTTTAACTCGTGGGTCTCCGGTCGCAGTTCGCGGTCTTCGATCGACCACAGCTTCGTTGTTCGCCGTTCCTCTCTGGTCTCAGATGTCTCTTCCCCGATCGGTGGATCAAGCTCTGCCTCTGCAGACTCCTCCGTGACCGCCAGGTTCGGCTCTAGCCCGGCTGAAGGGGATGCTGTCCGACGTTTCGGCTGTGTCGCGAGCGGCGCCAGCACCGCCTCTTCGGCCTGTTCCTCGCCTAGGGGCTGGGCGAGATAGGCGCTGGTGGGGGGCGTTGGCTGCAAGACCCTGTCCTTGCCGAGTGCGCTCAGAGTAAGGCGTTCAAAAAGGCCACTCATGCCAGCACCATTTCCAAATAGCTGCGTCGGCGTGCCGGGCTGAGTGTCAGGATCGCGCTCTCGCTCCAGCCATAAGCGCGTGCGATCGCATCGACTTCACGTAGCAGGGTCTTGGCTTCGGTCTCGATCTCGGCCCAGAGGAAGCGGCCGATATCCAAGGTGACAGAAGAGATGGCACCACAGGTGCTGCAGGTGAGCCGTATGTCCAGATCGGCCAGTGGGTCCAGAACCTCCATGGCCCGGCCGACGCTCTCCAGCAGCGCTTCCACCTCCGGAGCGGACGGGTCGCCTTTCACGCAACAACGCTTAAGCAGGGTGAGGCCGCTATCGTCTTGCTCTGGGCCATTCACCAGTGCGGCCAGATCCTCGAGGCTGGGTGGCCTGAAGACGTGGCTACCCTCCTCAAGGCGTATTGTCTGCGCCTCGTCCCGCTTTGGAACCGCCAGGAAATTGGCGACCTCCAGAGAAACCTCGATCATCTCCTGACAGTCCGGGCAACGGACCATGCTGGCGAGCCTAGCGCCGAAGAGGCGCTGGCGAAGGCTGAGCAAGCGACGATTGACCTGACCCAGCGGCAGCCTCGCCAGGTCCTCCGGCGCTACCTCCGGGCCGGCCAGGTCGGCCAGCAGAAGAGTTCGGTCCAGCGTGTGGCGTCCCCGCCCGCTCTCCCAAAGCTCCAGGACCGTGTGTGCATCAAGCCTCTGCATGGCACCCCCGCCTGTCGAAAGGGGTCTTGCTCACCGGACTACTCCGGCTCGGTGAACTCTGGCTCGCTCGGCTCGCTCACGTCGTAGTCGCGCTCCCAACCCTCGTTCTCCAGCTTAATGGTCTGGATCGCGATCGCATTGGCGTTGGCGTCCAGCTCCGGCATGGCCTGAAACTCCGACACCCAGCAGCGATAGACCTTGTAGGCGAGCGCCAACTGGCCGGCCTCGTTGTAGACCTCGATGATGATGTCCTTACGAAAATCCTTCAGCGAGACCTCGGAGCCCAGGCCGGAGCCGAAGTTCCAGACCTTGTTCGCCCACTTCTCGAACTCTGTATCGTGGGTGACACCGCGCTCCAAGGTGATGGCGTCGTAGCTGGTGCGCCCCGGCGATTTTCGCGAGCTCGAGGGATCGCCGCCGACGCGGTGTTCGATCATCTCGGTGCTGCGCTTGAGTGCGCCGACCTTGGCGACACCGGCGACATAGCGGCCGTCCCACTTCACCCGGAATTTGAAGTTGCTGTAGGGATCGAAGCGGTTGGTGTTGACGCTGAATTGGGCCATGACCTGCCTCCTAGGTTTCGACCTGACCGGCCATTTGCTGCAGTTTGATGATCACGAACTCCGCCGGCTTCAGTGGAGCGAAGCCCACCAGGATGTTCACGATGCCCAGATTGATGTCGTTTTGCGTCGTCGTCTCGCGATCGCACTTCACGAAGTAGGCTTCGCGGGGCGAGGAGCCTTGGAAGGCACCCTGCCGGAACAGCGTCTGCATGAAAGCCCCGATGTTGAGGCGGATCTGCGCCCAGAGCGGCTCGTCGTTTGGCTCGAAGACCACCCATTGGGTGCCGCGATAGAGGCTTTCTTCGATGAAGAGCGCGGTGCGCCGGACCGGCACGTACTTCCATTCCGAGGCTAGCTGATCGGCACCGGCCAGGGTGCGCGCACCCCAGACCACGTTGCCGTTAACCGGGAAACTGCGGAAGCAGTTGAGGCCGACCGGGTTCAAGACCCCGTTCTGGGCGTCGGTCATGGTGTAGCTGAAGCCGGTGACCCCACTGAAGGAGGCGTCCAGCCCGGCCGGCGCCTTCCAGACCCCCCGCGTGGCGTCTGTGCGGCTGTAGAGACCGGCGACGGCGCCGCAGGGCGCGAAGGCCCTGACCCGGCCCTCGTCCAGTGGGTCGGGCGCCAAAAGCTGTGGGAAATAGGCCGCTGCATTGCGCGCCGTAGCGTTGCCCACCGCAGCGCGCAAACTGTTCACGCCAGCTTCGGCCGTGCCGATGGCGGTTGCCGGGTTGGCAGTCCAGGTCGCTGGCGGATCGACAATAAGCATGGCCCGCCGGCCCTCGCAGTAGGCGGCAGCCGCGCCCCAGGTGGCCTCCGCGACATCGCTAGTCGGGCTCAAGGGCGGGATGCAGAGCAAGTTGAAGAGGTCGGCTGCCTCCAGCGCGAAGATCCCGCTGCGCTGCGCCTGATTGCCGGTGATCTGCGCGTCTGCGATGTCACCGCCATTGGTCTGGGTCGTCGAGGCGTCGATCGAGGTCTCTTGCGGCTTGGCATCGATCGGCGCGGAGGTCGAGACCGAGACCAGCGCGGACCCGTTGCCCACGACGGAGTCGACAAAGCGGCTGGCAGTCGGATCGACCGAGACGTTGCGGAAGGTCTCGCTGGAAACCACCGTGCTGCCGCTCGGCTGATCCAACTCTTGGACCGTCAGGTTGAAGGTAACGGCATCGACCGGCTCGGAGGCATAGTCGACGATGGCGCGCAGTCGCGTGCCCCAAACGCCCGGGCTGGAAGCGGTCAAATCGAAGGTGCCGGCCCCTGCGGTGAAGCTCATGGTGGCACTTTCGCCGGCGACATCGCCGTTGAAGACCCGGACGATCAGCGCGTCGGTGCCGCCGTGCTGAAAGAACTGAACCACCGCATGGCTCATCGGGCTTGGCTGCCACAGTGGTCCGAAGATGCGCTCGTACTCGGCAAAGCTCTGTATGCGCACCGGCTGGTTCACCGGACCGCGATAGGCCCGGCCGATGAAGGCGGTGATCGAGGTCGCAACACCGGTGATGGAGCGCACACCGCTTGGCACCTCCTGGATGTAGACTCCGGGGTAACTAGGCTGAATCGGCATGTCTGACGACTCCCTTGTTCGCTTGATGTGGGCTGAATGCTGGGTCGGAAGCGACCGGATTGGAGAGGGGCGCACCTGGCGGACGCTCGAAAGGCGCGCGACATCCAAGAATATTCATTGGGACCGACTGCTGATCAGGCGCTGCACGGGCGCGCTCAGCTGGCCAAGGCCGAAGCAGGGCGATTTGCCCTTCAGGCGATTCGGCGCCGCAGCCTCCCCCAAGGCTCTGATCGGGCCAATCGTCCACGATGTGACCTTCCCCCGACTTTCTCTGAGCAATCATCAGCTTGCTCCGCGTCGGTTGATCCGTCGTCAATGCTGCGCCCAGTTTCCAAAGGCGTCAAGATAGAGTTGTTGAAGTTTGGACTAGAGTTTTTGGCAAGGAGTCTAAATCTGCTGCTAAGAGCTTGATCTTGAGGCATCTTGAAGGGCTGCTTATTTGATTCATGGTCTGGTTTTTTGAGTTGGTCATAATTTGGTCATATTTCAGTGCCGCCTGGAGTGGTGAATACTCACAGGTAACGGTCTCGTGAGAGCCTTCCTTGCGTGCCGCTTGGCTTGCCGTGGCGAGACGGGATGCGATAGCGTCGCCGCAAGCTGTTGTTGGTCTGGAGACTCCCTTGCGCTTCCCTTTGTTCGTCCAGCTTCTCTTCATGTCGACTCTGGTCACGGTCTTGGCGGCGCAGGCGCAGGATCATTCTGCCTGTCAGCTGGGCCTTGAGGCGCAGGATCGCGGCGAGCATCAGCGTGCCATCGGACAGCTGAGCCTTTGTTTGGATGCGGGCGGTCTCTCGGCCGAGAGCGCAGCTTTCTTCCACTTCGTGCGCGCCTCTGCCTTTGCCGATCTGGAGGCCTACGAGCTGGCGCTCCATGACTTCAACGAAGCGGTCTACTACGCACCTGGGAACATCGATGCCTATCACGATCGCGGTGTGATCCATCACTTGATGGGAAACATAGATGCTGCCATCGCCGACTTCGATCGCGCCATCGCGCTCGACTCGAAGGACCAGTTTGCCTTTGCCAACCGCGGGATTGCCTATCTGGACAAGGGGCTTCACGGCAAGGCCATTGCCGACTTCAACCGGGCCATCGCGCTCTATGGCGGTGATGCGTACAGCCTTCATAACCGTGGCATCGCCTATCAGGAGCGGGGCCAGATGTCCTTGGCCATCGCCGACTTCGATAAGGCGATCCGCTGGGATCCGAGCATGGTCCTGGCGTATGAGAGTCGCGGCCTGGCGCTGCAGGAGATGGGCCTATTGGAACGCGCAATCGCCGATTTCGACAAGATGGTGAGCTTGGCGCCCGACGATCCCTACGCCTACAGCAACAGAGGATGGGCCTATCGCGAGAAGGGTGAGATCGAACGTGCCATTGCCGAGTTCGATCGGGCCATCGCCTTGGACGCAAGCAACGACGATGCCTTGAACGGCCGGGCCTATGCCCGCGCGGCCGCCGGCGATCTCGAGGGTGCGCGGGCAGACGTCGACAAGGCTTTGAGCCTGCGTCCCGGCGACCCGCACATCACCGATACGCTGGGCGACGTTCTCTGCCGCCAGGGTCAGACCGAAGCCGCCTTGGCCACCTGGCACAAATCTCAAGACGGATCGCCTGAGGCGATTGTCAGCAAACAGAAAAAGCTGTCCAAAGTGGGCTTCTACGAGGGATCGCCCGACGGAAAGTCCAGCACTGCGCTGGACGCGGCCCTTGAGGCCTGGGCCGAGGCCGGTTGCCCAGACTTCTGAAGATCTGCATTCAGGTCTTCACCCTATAGAGATTGTAGCGCCCTTCGGGAACGCCCTCGGGCAAGGGTGAGGCCTCTGCCCCCACCAAGTTGAGCGGCTGATCGCTCAAGACCAAGGCGCCCGACGCCAAGGCCGGTGGCAAGGCTTGGCTAACGAACGCGGCCAGCGCGGCATTGGCGGCACTGTCGCCGCTGCCCATGTCGGCATGTACCAGCACGACCTTGCTCGGAAAGTCTGCTGCCGCACGGGCCAAGGTGTCGTGAAATTCGCCGAGGTAGAGGCGCTCGTCCGCGGGAATGCAGTCGGGATGGGCTGCGACCTTGCGCTCGAAGACATAGATCGGCCAGCGTTCCTGCGGGTCGGCGAGCCGGCTGCGCAGATGGTCGTAGGTGCGCCCGTTACCGAGCCCCAGTTCGAAGACTGGGCCAGGCCGTCCAGCAATCTGGGCGCAGGCAAAATCCAGACAGGCCCGCTGCGCCTCCAGCCGGCGAATGAAGGAATCGAGACGGCTCACGACGTTCTATTCAAGCCCAAGACCTTCTAATGGCCGCCACGTGCGGCGGTCAGGTCCTGCGTGGTCTTCTCCAGCCTCGCCGCCAGGATCCGCATGACCTCCATACCGATTTGCGGGAAGTCCTGCACCAAGCGGAAGAAGAGGTCCTTGGTGATCTTCAGGGCTTGGGTCTGTTCGCGCGCCCGCACCGTCGCGGTGCGCGGCACGTCGCAGAGGATGGCGATCTCACCCAGCACGGCATGGCGCTTTAGGGCGGCGACCACCACCTCGCTCCCGTCGTCTTGGTCGATCACCACATCGGCCTCGCCTTCCAGGATGATGTAGGCGGCGTCGCCCTGATCACCCTGCTTTACCAGCAGCTGACCGGGTTTATAGGTCAAACGCTCGCTGGCGAAAGCCATCAGCTTCAGCTTGCTGGTCTCGATGTTGGCGAAGAGCGGCACCTTCTTCAGCGCATCGACTTCCGTATCCAGGCTCATGGTCTATCTTGCTCCCTGCCCCTTAATCTATGTCGTGGCGGGCCAATGCCCAAGCCTATCCTCTGCCGATCTCTGCGGCCAGAGCGCCGCCGGCGGCGGTCAACTCCTCGAAACTGCCCCGCGCTGTGATGCGCCCTTCGCCCATCACCGCCACCTGATCGAAGCCCTTGGCTCCCTGTGGCCGGGTCATGGCCCAGACGATGCCGCGCCCTTCGCGATGCTTGCGCACTCGCTCTGTGATCCTAGTCTGCGTGCTGCTGTCGAGCGAGCCGAGGGCGTCATTGACGATCAGCAAGTCGGGGTCCTTCAGCAGGGCGCGGGCCAGCCCCAGCAGCTGCCGCTGCGATTGGCTGAGCCGTTTGCCGCCCAGGCCGACGTTGTAGCCCAACCCCACTTCCATCACGGCACCGCGCAGATGCAATTCGTCCAGCACCTGGACCACCAGGAACTGCAAGGTCGATTCCCCTTCGGCCTGACCATAAACCACGCGCCCGAAGAGCACGTTCACCAGGATCGGGGCGGCGGCGTTGTAGTGCTCTGGGTCATAGGGCTCCAGCTCGCTCATCTCGCCGCTGTTGAGGCGTTTGGCCAGCGCCTTGCGGCCGGCTAGGATCTTCTCTTCCTTGGCCTCATCGATCAGACCCAAGCGATGGCGGGCCTCGGAATAGCTGAAGGTCAGCTCCAGGAGTTGCGAGATCTCCTCCTTGTTTAGGCCCTCGATGCCGGAGCGGTCTGCCTTGGCGATCAGACCTTCGAATTCCGGCAAGTCGTCGGCCTCGATGAAGCTGAACTGGTCGAAGAAGGGATGGCCGGCCGGCAAATCGGCAAAGAGTTCGACCATGGTCCGTGCAATCGAGAGGCCGATCTCCCTAAGATCCTGTGCCAAGCTGGTACCGCCCGCCTGCGTCTCGGAGAGAATCTCCAGTACCAGTGCATTCTTGGCCAAGGCCTCGCCTTGCAGGCTGGCCTCGTTCGTGGTGCCGAACAGCAGGTTTTCCGCCAGGGTGCTGGAGCGGTTGTAGGCGTCGGGGTCGAAGCGGTCGACCAGATCCGACAGTCCCTCTTCCTCCAGCTTCTGGTTCAAGAGTTCGCGCGCCTTCAGTAGATCAGCCGCCATGTCCGGGCGCTGAGCCGGATCGATCGTTCCGTAAATGCCGAAGCGGAAAACGTCATGTTCCAAGCCGACCAGGTAGAGGGACTGTCGCAGCGCTTCCTCTTCGTCCTCGGGCTTGTCCCCGATCGGGCTGCGGTCGATCCAGTCGTAGTTCATCGACAGCACCGGATTGCCGGCGCGCTTACTCTCGCGATCTTCGAACTCCTCCTTCGGGTCTCGCTCGTCCGACAGGCGGCGGTAAGGCGCGTGCCTGAGGCCGTAGAGCAGGTTGTCCCGGACCGAGAGCGGGAAGTGGTAGACGTCGGGGGCGACATATCCCAAGCGCCGACCGGAGACAAACTCCGGCATCTCGGTCACGTCCTGGCCACCGATCCGAAGCGAGCCGCCGCTTGGGTGTTCCAGGCCGGCCAAGACGCCGGCCAGCCGTTCCTTGCCGCTGTTGGAATCGCCGACGACCGCCAGGTGCTGTTCCAGGGGCATCTCCAGGTTAAGGCCATGCAGGCGATAGGTTCCGTCGTCCTCGACCAGGGAGAGGTTGTTGGCTTCCAGCTTGCCGGTGAGCGGCGCTGGCGGCTCGATGGTGACGGCCTGCGCGCTGGTCGGGATCATCTGGCCCGGCTCGAACTGTTCGATCACCTGCTCGTACTTGATGGTGACGTCCAGGCGCTGCTGATCCCAATCGATCAGTTCCTTGATCGGGCCTGGTAGGTCTTTGTAGGCAGCGATCACGGCCACCAGGGCGCCAATGTCCAGCTCACCGGCCAAAGCCAACAGACCGCCCACCAGATAGAAGATGAAAGGGGTGAGCTGGCTCAGAAAGTTATTGAGAAACTTGACGAAAAACTTCCGCTGATAGATCTCGAAGCGGATCAGGAAGATGTGGCCAAGACGCCCCACCAGATCGGCACGCTCCCAGTTGGAGGTGTCGTTGGCATGCATCTCGGTGGCGCCGTCCATGACTTCGCCGATCCGCCCGGCCAGCGCACGGGCGGCGAGTTGGCGTTGCTTTCCCAGCTGCAGCAGGCGGCGGCGCAGGCGCGGGATCAACCAGGCCTGGGTCAACACGATGGCCAGGGAGACCGCACCGAGATAGACCGACTGCACCATGATGAAGGTCAGCGCCGTCAAGGCCTGTCCGCCCAGGAAGGCGGGGGTGACGAAGGCGTCGCCGATAAAGCCGCCCAGCGGCTCCACCTCGTCCTTGATCATGGTGGCGACTTCAGCCTGCTTCATCTTGCGCAGATGCGGCAGCGGGAAGCGCAGAACCCGATCGCTCAGCTCATAGCGCAGGCGACGCAACAAACGCTCGCCCATCCGTCCCTTGCGCGTGTTGATGGTCAGCTTGAAGAGGCCATTGACGATGACCATCAGCAGGAAGCTGCAGGCCAGCACGACCAGGAGGGCTTCCTGCGTTAGCTGGAAACCAGAAAAGAGGTTCAACGTGTTGCCGGTTAGCAACTCACCGAACGGCAGGTTGATCACGAAGAAGCTCTGCATCGGGTCTTCGACGCTAAAGCCCTGACCCTGGATGCCTTGGTTCACGATCTGCTTGGGTAGATCGAGCGAGAGAAAGTAGAACGGCATGGAGATCGCCACCAGCAGCAGGATCGTCACCTGCTCCGGCTTGCTGTGGCGCCACACGTATTTAAAGAGATTGTGCTCCATACCCTCGCTTTCGGCCCCCGCCGTTCTGCCGACAGTCTTCCCGTCCTCTGCTGGAAATCAAGTCTTCTTCTTGGCAACGCGGCAGCTATGTCCCTAGTCTTTAGGACGGCGTGGCGCTTGACAAGTCGATCGGGCTAGGGGCACCAACGCCGCATACCGAGGGGTAGGGTCGGGAGTGTCCATGCGCCGGAAGAGCAGGCGGATCCTCATCTACAGCCATGATTCCTTCGGCCTGGGGCATCTTCGCCGCTGCCGGACGGTTGCGCATGCCTTGGTCGAGGCCGATGATGAACTATCGGTTCTGATCCTTTCCGGATCGCCGATTATCGGCAGTTTCGACTTCAGATCGCGCGTTGACTTCGTCCGCGTGCCGGGTGTGATCAAGCTGCGCAACGGCGATTACACGTCACTCAAGCTGCGCATCGATGTGGAAGAGATGCTGGCGCTGCGCGCTTCCATCGTTGAGCACACGGCCAAGACCTTTGATCCCGACCTCTTCCTGGTCGACAAGGAGCCCTTGGGTCTGCGCGGCGAAGCGGAACCCACCCTGGCCATGCTGCGCCAACGCGGCGTGCCCTGCATTCTGGGCCTGCGCGACGTGATGGACGACCCGGAACTGTTGGAGACCGAATGGGAGCGCAAGAACACCGTTCCCGCGCTGATCAAGTACTATGACGAGATCTGGGTTTACGGTCTGCCGCAGATTTGTGAGCCCTTGGCCGGTATCGATCTACCGGGTTCCTTGCGCAAGTCTCTGATCTATACCGGTTATCTGCGGCGCAATGCCTCGAGCAGCCTGGCCCGCATGCCGCTGGAGAAGATCGAGGAGCCCTACATCCTGGTCACGGTCGGCGGCGGCGGCGACGGTGAAGACATCATCGACTGGGTGCTGCGCGCCTATGAGAGTGATCCCAATCTGCCGCACCCGGCCCTGATGGTGCTGGGCCCCTTTATGGCCAGCGAGCGACAGTCGGAATTCCTCTCGCGCGCCAACAAGCTGAAAAAGGTGGAGGCGATTACCTTCGACGCCCACATCGAAGCCCTTTTGGAGCGTGCCGTCGGCGTCGTTTGTATGGGCGGATACAACACCTTCTGCGAGATCCTCTCCTTCAACAAGCGCGCTATCGTCATTCCACGGACCCGCCCGCGCAAGGAGCAGTACCTAAGAGCCAGCCGCGCGCAGGAGCTTGGTCTCATGCATATGCTGACCGACGACGGCAAGCGCGATGCTGCCGACATGGCAACAGCCATTCGCCACCTGCCGCAGCAGTCTCTGCCCTCCAGTGTGGTGGTCCCCGGCCTCTTGGACGGTGCGGAGAATGTCGTGCGCCTTGCCGATCGTTGGGCTGCGGACGGCCGCGCGCTTCCGGCACGCAAGCGTCCGGCCAGCGTTTAGTCTCTTTCCCGATCAGCGTCAGTGCTGCTAGGTATCGATCGATGACGCAGCACAGCCTTGCCGTGGTGTTGAAGGGCTATCCACGCCTCAGCGAAACCTTCATCGCCCAAGAGCTGCTTGGCCTCGAACGGGCAGGTCTCAAACTGCATCTGTTTTCTCTGCGAGCGCCGACCGACAAGAAGCGCCATCCGATCCACGACGAGATCAAAGCATCGGTCACCTACCTGCCGGAGTATCTGCACAAGGCCCCGCGGCGTGTGCTGGCTGCCTGGTGGCGTCAGCGCCGGCAGCCTGGATACCGGCAAGCGCGTGCTGCCTTTCTGCGCGATTTGAAACGCGACACGACCCGCAATCGCCTTAGGCGTTTCGGGCAGGCACTTGTGCTGGCCGACAGCTTGCCGGCCGATTGTGCGCGCCTTTATGCTCACTTCCTGCACACACCAGCCTCGGCCACGCGCTATGCCGCAATGATCACCGGGCTGCCCTGGTGCTGCTCGGCTCACGCCAAGGATATCTGGACGACAGCGGAGTGGGAAAAGCGGGAGAAGCTGGCCGATCTCGATTGGCTGGTCACCTGCACCGCCTTTGGCCACGCCCATCTCGCCGCTCTCGCACCCGAGCCGGAACGCGTGAGCCTGGTGCGTCACGGCCTCGACCTGACCCGTTTTCCGGCCTGGCAGCGTGACGTCAGCCAGGCTGATGGCGGCAAAGGGGGAAGCGTGCAGCTGCTGTCGGTCGGTCGAGCGGTTGCCAAGAAGGGATATGACGATCTCTTGTCGGCCTTGGCTGCCGTGCCGAAGGAGCTGACCTGGCACCTCACCCATATTGGCGGCGGCAGTGAGCTGGAGCGCCTGAAGGCGCGGTCCAAGGAACTGGGGCTGGCAGGACGCATCAGCTGGCTGGGCGCACAGCCGCAGAGCCAGGTGCTTGCCGCCTATCGCGACGCCGATCTCTTTCTGCTGGCCAGCAAGGTCGCCGACGACGGCGACCGCGACGGTCTGCCCAATGTCTTGATGGAAGCACAGAGCCAGGGTCTGGCCTGTCTGGCGACCAGGCTTCCGGGGATCGAGGAGCTGATCGTCGAGGGCGAGACAGGTGCGCTGGTCCCGCCAGCCGATCCGGCGGCACTCAGCGCTGCTCTTGCAGCCTTGATCCAGGATCCGGCGCTGCGCTTTGCCCTGGGCCAAGGCGGACAGCAAAGAGTGCGGAGTGAGTTCGACGCCGGACCTTGCCTTGAGGGCCTGTTGCGCTGCCTGGGTCAAGCGCCTGCCGCGCTGGACTCTGCGGCGGTTTGAGAAGGCTGCGGCCATGCGCATCGCCTTCTACGCGCCGATGAAACCACCCGATCATCCTGTGCCATCCGGCGATCGAGCGATGGCTCGCCTCTTGTTGAAGGCGCTCGCGCATGGCGGCCACGATGTCGCCTTGGCCTCGCGCTTCCGCAGCTGGCAGGGCGGGCCCGATCATGGACGGCAGGCGCGCCTTGCCGCCGTTGGTGAAGGTCTGGCCGCGAAGCTGACCCGTCGCTACTCCGCACTACCGGAGACCGAGCGACCGCAGGCCTGGCTCACCTATCACCTCTATTACAAGGCACCGGACTTCATCGGCCCCACCATCGCCAAGCGCCTGGGGATCCCCTATCTGCTGCTCGAGGCGTCATTGGCCTACAAGCGTGCCGGCGGGCCTTGGGATATCGGGCATCGTGCGGCCCTCGCTGCGGTGGAGGCGGCACACACGGTCATGCAGATCAACCCGGAGGATGCTGAGTGCATCCCCGCCGAGACCCGACAGAGATTGCTTCCGGCCTTCCTCGATGGCGCCGGCGACCGTCGTGCGATGGCGCAGCGAGATCGATTGCGAGCCGAACTGGCGCAGCGCTGGGATCTGCCGGGCGACTGCCCCTGGATCGTGGTGGTGGCGATGATGCGCGAGGGCGACAAGCTTGCCTCCTATCGCATCCTGGCAGAAGCCCTCTCCGGCTTGACCGCCCATCCCTGGCGCCTGCTGCTGGTCGGCGACGGACCGGCCAGATCGGCTGTTGAGGCCGCTTTCGAGGAAGCGCTGGGAGCGGCCAGCGGGCGCGTGTGCTACCTAGGCGTCCTCTCCCAATCTCAGGTGGCCGAACCGCTGGCCGCCGCCGATCTCTATGCCTGGCCCTCGGTCAATGAGGCATACGGCATGGCCTTGCTGGAGGCGCAGGCCTGCGGCCTGGCCGCCGTCGCCGGCGATCGGCCTGGCGTCACCGCCATCCTGCGCGATGGGGAGACCGGCATTCTGGTACCGACCGGCAACGTTCAAGCCTTTGCTCAGGCACTGATGCGCCTCATAAGCGATCCTCAGCTCTGTCGGAACATGGGCGCGGCCGCAGCCGCCAATGTCGCTCACCGCCATGATCTGTCGGCAGCAGCAGATGGTCTGAGCGCGGTTCTGGAGGAGGCCGTCCGTTGAAACTGCTGCTGCTGCGCCATGCGACGACGTCCTGGAACGAAGCACGCCGCCTGCAGGGGCGTAGCGACATCAGCCTCTCGGCGACGGGGCGCGCTGAGGCGGCTTGCTGGCAGCTGCCGCACTGGGCAAGGGACTGGCCGGTACTGACCTCGCCGCTGAAGCGCGCGCAGCAGACCGCCTTGTTGATGGGCTGTCACGCCGCCAGCGTGCCTTGGCTGATTGAGATGGATTGGGGGCGCTGGGAAGGGCGGCGTCTGATCGATCTACGACATGACCTCGGCTCAAGGATGGCGGCAATGGAAGCGCGCGGCTTGGATCTACAGCCGCCGGGCGGCGAAACTCCGCGCGCCGTTGGGCAGCGGCTGCTGCCTTTCTTGCGCAAGCTCCCTAATGCGGAGGGCTATGTTTTGGTGACACATAAGGGGGTGATCCGAGCGCTCTTGGCGACCGCGACAGGCTGGGATATGCGTGCGGACTGGCCAGAGCGGCTGCGGCCAGCGCGCGGCCATCTCTTTGCGCTCACGAGCCAGGGTCGTCTGCAACTCGAGCTCCTTAACCTGGAGCTGCGTTCATGAGCGCTGCTTGTGATCTTCTGATCTATGTCCAGCATCTGCTGGGTATCGGCCATTTCCGGCGCGCTGCTCTGATCGCTCGAGAGGCTGCAGCGCAGGGTTTGCAGGTGACGGTCGCAACCGGCGGTCATCCGGTGCCTGATGCTGACTTCGGTGCTGCTCGTGTGGTGCAGCTGGAACCACCGATCAAAACCAAAGACGAGGCCTTCAGTGCCTTGGTTCTGGGTGACGGCAGTCTGCTGGATGACGCCGTCAAGCAAGCGCGGAGCGAACAGCTCTTGGCACTCTTCGCAGCCGAGCGGCCGAAGGTCCTCTTGACGGAGATGTTCCCCTTCGGCCGTCGTCAGATGCGCTTCGAGCTGGTGCCGCTGTTGGAGGCGGCGCGGGCTGCACCCTGGCGCCCGCAGATCGTCTCATCCGTCAGAGACATTCTGACCACCCTGAAACAGCCGGGTAAGATCGCCTGGATCGTCGAGACCGCGCAGCGTTTCTACGACCGCATTCTGGTGCACGGCGATCCCAGGCTGATCCCCTTCGAGCGTACCTTTCCTCAAGTCGCAGCGCTTGGTGATCGCATCCGCTACACCGGCTATGTCGTCGATTCGCGCATCCCCGAACGCGTGGCAGGCGCTGGCGGTGAGATCCTGATTTCCACCGGCGGTGGCGCCGTGGCCGAGCCTCTCGTGCGGGCCGTCATCGACGCCTATCCGACCTCGCCTTATCGGGATCGAACCTGGCGGGTGCTGATCGGTTACAGCTTGGCCGAGGAGCGGTTTCAAGCTCTGTGCGCCTTGGCGCCGGAGGGTCTGCTGATCGAGCGCTCGCGCTCTGACTTTCTGACGCTCTTATCGCGCGCGGCGCTATCGATCAGCCAGGCGGGCTACAACACCTCGCTGGAGGTGCTGGCAGCCGGCGTGCCGGCCGTCGTGGTGCCCTTCGCAGCAGGCGGCGAGAGCGAGCAGACCCTGCGCGCGCGCCTGCTGGCCGAATCCGGGCGCTTGGTTCTGGCCGAGGAAGCCGGTCTCAGCGGGGCGCGGCTGAATGACGCCATGGCCCGCGCGTTCGCCCTTTCCCAAACAGCTCCGCGTGAGCGAGCCTTGCAGCTGGGGGCAGCGCCCGTGTCTCTTGACGGCGCTGTCGAGACCGCCCGTCAGCTGGCCGCCTTGGCCGACCGCTCGAAATGAAGGCGCGCATGAAGGGGGCAAGAATGCTGGAGCTGCGCTACCCGCCCAAGAGCCTGACGGCCGATTGGCTCAGGACCCTCTGTGGGCTTGGCATCGGGCTTGGTATGCTGCTCTTTACGCCCATCAGCTGGTGGACTGGGATCGTCTTCGGGTCCGTCTCGCTGCTGTTCCTCTACTTTGGTCGACGCACATTGGAAAAGCAGCTGCAGCGGGTCGCGATCGGCGACGAGGGGCTCTGGGTCCGCGATATGGGCGAAAGGGTTGTGCGTTGGAGCGCGCTTGAGAGCTTGCAGCTGCGCTTCTACGGTAGCCGCCGTCAGCAGCGCAAACTGAAGGCTGGCGAGGAGTTGAGCAGCGGATTCATGGAATTGACCTTGCGTGTCGGCAGGACAAAGGTGAAGTTCGATTCGACCCTGGATGGTTTTTCGCTGTTGGCCTGGCGTGCGGCGCGTGCCGCACGCGACGGCGGACTGAAACTGGATCCGGCCAGTGCCGGCAACCTCTTGGACATCGGCGTCGATCCAGATCAAGATACCGCGCCGCCGGAGATGGCTCAGGAGTGGCGCTCCGCTATCGACCAGCGTGCTGGCGAGAGGGGGGAGGGCGCATAGCCCTGAGGAGAGGATGAGAGCAGTGCCTGAGACGCGGGGAGGGGAGCAAGCGTGACCGGCAACCTCTTGGAGGTCAGGGATCTTCGGATTGCCTTTGATCTGGCCGAGGGACGGCTGGAGGCCGTGCGCGGTGCGAGCTTCCGGATTCCGCAAGGACGCACTGTGGCGCTGGTCGGCGAATCGGGCTCCGGCAAGTCGGTCGTCAGCCAGGCGATCATGGGAATCCTGCCGCGCGTCGCCAAAATCGAGTCCGGCTCAATCCTCTTCTCCGACCCGGAGAAGGGCGGCGCCGTGACCGACCTGGCGCAGCTGAACCCTGCTTCCAGCAGCTACCGGGCGCTGCGCGGTGGGCGTATCTCAATAATCTTCCAAGAGCCCATGACGTCACTGTCGCCGGTGCACACGGTGGGCGACCAGATCTCCGAGGCGGTCTCTCTGCACCGCGACGTCAGCAAGGCGGAAGCGTTGTCGTTGGCCCAAGAGATGCTGACCGCGGTCGGCTTCCCGGATCCGGCGCGCGCACTCGGCACCTATCCCTTCGAGCTGTCAGGTGGGCTGCGCCAGCGCGCGATGATCGCCATGGCCCTGGTTTGCCGTCCGGCATTGCTGATCGCCGACGAGCCGACGACGGCCCTGGACGTCACCATCCAGGCACAGATCCTGAAGCTCTTGAGCGATCTGCAGCGAAACTTCGGAATGGCGCTGCTGCTGATCACCCATGACTTGGGCGTGGTGGCGAACATGGCCGACGAGGTGGTGGTCATGTACCACGGCCAGGTCATGGAGCGCGGCACGCTGGAGGACATCTTCACCGCGCCCGGCCATCCCTATCTCAAGGCGCTCCTGAAGGCCGTGCCGCGCTTCGACATGGCACCCGGAGAGCGCTTGACGCCGATCCGGGAGATTCCGCAGAACGAACACAGCCGCCTCTTGGCCAAGCAGGTGCACGAGAGCCAGGGGTCCGCTGAGCCTGGTGCTGCGATCCTGGAGGTCTCTGGCGTGCGCAAGGCCTTCAAGCTGCGCCGCAGCGCGCTCCTGGGCGGCTCCAGAGCCGAGGTCATGGCCGTCGACGATGTCAGTTTCGCCGTTCGTCGCGGCGAATGCCTGGGGCTGGTCGGCGAGTCGGGTTGCGGCAAGACCACGCTCTCGAAGATCATTATGCGTGCGCTCACCCCCGATCAGGGAGAGATTGCCTTCACCGGCAGCAAGGGCCGCATCGACATGCTGGCTTTGAAAGGCAAGGATCTGGTGCGCTTTCGTCCGACTTTGCAGTTCATCTTTCAGGACCCCTTCTCTTCGCTCAATCCGCGCATGACCGTCGGCGACCTCATCCGCGAGCCCTTGGAGATCCACGAGGTCGGGACCCAGGCTGAGCGCGATGCACTGGTGGCAGAGCTGCTGCAGGTCGTGGGCCTCAGGCCGCTGCATGCCAAACGCTATCCTCACTCTTTCTCGGGCGGACAGCGTCAGCGCATCGGTATCGCGCGTGCCCTTGCCTTGAAGCCGGAACTGGTGATCTGCGACGAGCCGGTCTCGGCACTGGATGTCTCGATCCAGGCGCAGATCTTGAATCTGCTGAAAGACCTGCAGCGCGAGTTGGGACTGACCTACCTCTTCATCAGCCACAATCTGGCCGTGGTGAACTACATCGCCGATCGGATCATGGTGATGTGCCGTGGCCGGATCATCGAGATGGCAGACTGCGATACCTTGATGAACCAGCCGCTGCACCCCTACACCAAGGCCCTGCTGACGGCGGTCCCGGAGCCGCGGCTAGAGGACCAGCTCGATCTGGGCGCGCTGATGGCCGATCGGGCCTCCGACCCCAGCGCCTGGCCAGAACCCTTTACCATCGGCGAGGGCCAACAGCCCTCGCTGATTGAGGTGCAGCCGGAACATTGGGTGCGCGCCAGCGCGGTCCCCAGCAGCTTGGAGACCAGCGCGGCATGTTAAGCTATCTCGCCCGTCGGCTCCTCATCATGGTGCCGACCCTGCTCGTCACCTCCTTTATCATCTTCGCCATCATCCAGGCGCCGCCCGGCAACTATCTGGACACCTACATCACCGAACTGCAGAGTCGCGGCGAGTCGGTCGACGAGGGCCGTATCGCCTTTCTGCGCGAGGAGTACGGTCTGGATAAGCCCTTCCTTGCCCAGTATGTGGATTGGGTCGGCAACATGTTGGTCGGCGACTTCGGCTTCTCGTTCGAGTATCAGCTACCGGTCAACGAGGTGGTAGGCGATCGCCTCTGGCTTACCTTCCTGGTCTCCTTCGCGACGATCATCTTCACCTGGATCGTGGCCTTTCCGATCGGCATCTATTCGGCCGTTCGGCAGTACTCTCTTGGAGACTACGCCTTCACAACGCTGGGCTTTATCGGCTTGGCGACGCCCAACTTCTTGTTGGCGTTGATCTTGATGTACTTCATGAATGTCTGGTTCGGCGTGCAGATCGGTGGCCTGATGGATGACGAGTATCTGGATCAGGGCTTCAGCTTGGACAAGTTGCTCTCGGTCTTGGCGCATCTGATCGTGCCGGTCATCGTGATCGGCACCAGCGGCACCGCCGGCATGATCCGCCGCTTGCGGGCGAACCTGCTGGACGAGTTGAACAAGCAGTATGTGACCACGGGCAGGGCCAAGGGGCTCTCCTCTCGCAAGCTGCTGCTGAAGTATCCCTTGCGTGTCTCGCTCATTCCTTTCGTGGCCGACATCGGCAACTATCTGCCCTCTCTGGTCTCTTCGGCTGCCGTGGTCTCCATCGTGATGAACTTGCCGACGACAGGGCCGATGCTGATCCAGGCGCTGAAGGTGCAGGACATGTACCTGGCAGGCTCCTTCCTCATGTTCCTCTCGATGCTAACAATCGTCGGCATGATGATCTCCGACCTGGCTTTGGCGGCGCTGGATCCGCGAATTCGTCTCGAGGGGGGGAGCCAGAAATGAGCGGACGCCGCGACGATCTGGCCGAACGCCTGGAGCACTTCGTCAGTGAGGCGCCCTTCGATCCCTATTCCCGCGAGGTCATGACGCCCGAGCAGGAGCGCTACTTCCAGGCACCGGCCTGGAAACTCATGTGGTGGCGCTTCAAGAAGCACAAGCTGGCGCTCTGGTCGCTCTACTTCCTTGGGTTGCTCTACCTGATGACCCTCTTCGTCGAAGTGGCGGCGCCCTATGGACTGGAGACACGGGACACCGCGCACATCTATGCACCGCCGCAGTCGATCAACCTCTTCCATGACGGCGAACTCGTCGGGCCGTTCGTCTATGGCTATGACTACACCCTGAACATGGAGACCTTGAAACGCGAGTACACGGAGAGCCCCGAGAAGATCTATCCCATACGCTTCCTGTGCAGCGGCGACAGCTACCGGCTCTGGGGCCTCTTCGAAGCGGATTTCCACCTCTTCTGTCCGGCCGAGGGGGGAACACTCTATCTGATGGGAACCGATCGCCTGGGGCGCGACGTGCTCTCCCGCATCATCTATGGTGCCAGGATCTCGCTCTCCATCGGTCTCATCGGCATCTCCTTCTCCTTCCTGCTGGGTATCACCATCGGCGGCCTTGCGGGCTATTATGGCGGACTAATCGACAGCACCGTGCAGCGCCTGATTGAAATCGTGCGCTCCTTCCCCGAGATCCCTCTCTGGCTGGCGTTATCGGCGATTTTGCCGGTGACCTGGTCGCCGCTCTGGGTCTTCTTCGGCATCACCATTATCCTGGCGCTGCTGGACTGGCCGGGGCTGGCCCGTGCTGTACGCTCCAAGCTGCTATCTTTGCGTGAAGAAGACTTTACGCAAGCAGCTCAACTCATGGGCGCTTCGCCCAAGCGCATCATCTTCCGCCATCTGCTGCCCAGCTTCTCCAGCCATCTGATCGCCTCCCTAACGCTCTCCATCCCCTCGATGATCCTGGCGGAGACCGCACTCTCCTTCCTGGGTCTGGGATTGCGTCCGCCGATCACCTCTTGGGGCGTGTTGCTGACCGAGGCGCAGAACATCAACGTGGTGGTGCTCTATCCCTGGCTGCTGCTGCCAGCATTGCCCGTGGTCATGGTGGTGCTGACCTTCAACTTCCTGGGCGATGGCCTGCGCGATGCCGCCGACCCCTATCGTTAGGGCGAGAGATAGCGGTCTTCGTAGATTGCACCCATGAGTGACACGCCAAGATCTGAGGATAGCCTTCGAAGTCGCGTCTTTCAGAATCTGGATCCGAAGGCGCACAAGGGGAAGGGATTATCCCGCGCCAACCTGGTGATCTGCATAGCAATCGTCGCATCAGTCCTGGTCGCGATGATGGAAACCGAACCCTTGATAGCCGAAGGTCACCATCTGGTTTTCTTGCTGATCGAATCTGCCTTCACGCTCTTTTTTTTGATCGAGTACATCGTTCGAGTCTGGATCTGTGTTGAAGAACCGCGATTTGCCGACGGCTGGCGAGGACGCCTGCGTTACGCGCTGACCCCGATTGCGATCCTAGATTTTCTGGCCTTAGCGCCGCTGCTCTTGACGCTCGGTGGCACCAGCCCATTCCTGCTGCGCCTTTTCCGCTTCATTCGGATACTCCGTTTGGCCCGGTTGGGTCGCTTTTCGCAGTCAATCCAGATTATGGGACTCGCTTTGCGCCGACGCCGCTACGAGCTGATCTTGAGCGGCTGTATCGCTGTGCTGCTGCTGATGGCCTCCTCCACCTTGCTCTACCTGGCGGAGGCTGCAGTGCAGCCGGAAGCCTTCGGCAGCATTCCAAGAGCAATGTGGTGGTCTGTGGCGACGCTCACCACGGTCGGGTATGGCGACGTCTATCCAATCACTGGGCTGGGCCGCCTATTGGCCGCGATTACAGCCTTGACGGGTATTGGCTTGATTGCCGTCCCTACCGGGATCCTAGCAGCCTCCTTCAGTGACGTGCTGAGAGAGAACAAGAAAGCCACTGGGGACGTCGAGAGGAATCCTGATTGACCGCAGCGCCGTTACTCAATCGTGATCCCAGCGTGCTGGTCCTGACCCTTGAGCAAGACAAGCGCGTCACCTAGAACAGCCGTGCTGCTCTCCCGGGTTCCAAAAAAGCTAGTCGACGTGGCCTTGGATAAGCGGGATCAAGTCCCAAGTTAAGCACTGACAATTCTGTTGAGATGTAAGTGGAGGCGAGTTTGAAGAAGCGTGTCCATTGGGCGGTTGCCGCCCTGGCCAGCGGCGGCATCCTGCTGTCGTCCCTCACCGCAACGGCACAGGCAGAGGTCTTGAGTTCCAGCGAGGGCCTCGAGCCCGGTTTGGCGACCTGCTACATCAACGGCATGATCCGGCACATCGACGAGATGGCCAGCTGGGAGGATCAGGTCCCCTGCCGGCCAGGACCACCCCTCTTGGAGGTCAACTCCAAGGTGGGCAAGGGCAAAGTTCTGACCAGTCGTTTCTCCAATGGCGTGATGGCGATCATCACCGGCTATGTCCATCTTGATCAGACCGGTCAGTATGGTTTTGTTTTCGCCTCCAACGATGGCGTCAGGTTGGAGATCGACGGGCGCCAGATCGTCGAGGATCCCGATGTGCATTCGGACCGTTTCTCCGATATCGGCTATTTCGACGTGAAGACGCCGGGCTGGTACCCGGTGACGATCCGCTATTTCGAGCGCAAGAACACCTCGACCCTGCGCTTCTTCTGGATGCCACCGGGACACGAAGGCACTATGCCGACCATTCCGGCCGAGGCCTTGGCGCACAAGCCTGGCGCATAGCCAGCCCTATTGCTGGTTGAACGGGTGCTGGCGCGACCAAGGGCTGTGCTATTCCGCCAGCACCACCAGATCCAGGCTGTCGCCGACCTCGGGAATCCGGGTGCCCGGTAGGGCGCGCCGGCTTCCGGCACTGACGAATCCTTGCCGCTCGGCGAGCGCGCAGGTGCGGGCGTCTGCCAGCGCCCGCGTCTTGAGGGTCTTGTTGAACTTCTCGACCTTGGCGGCCAGGTTCACCGCCTCTCCGATCACCGTGTATTCCAGGCGTTCGTCTTCCCCGATCACGGCGAAGAGCACCCGCCCGCTGGTGAGCGCTGCATTGACCTTCGGGGCGGCCAGGCCATTTGCGCGGCGCTCCTCCTCCCAGGTCTCGGCTGCCGCCATGGCAGCCTGTAGTGCTGCCATGGCATCGGCGGCATAGCCCTCCCGCTCTTCCACCACGCCGAAGCTGGCAAGGATGCCGTCGCCCAGGAACTTGTCGACGGCACCGCCGTGGGCCCGGATGATCGGTACCATCAAGGACTGGTAGTCCGAGAGCAGCGTCACCGTCTCTTCCGGTCGCTGGCTCGAGGCAAGCGGTGTAAAGCCCCTGAGGTCAAGCGACAGGATCGTGGCGTCACGCAGTTCGCCCTGACCGCTGCGGAAGTCGTTCTCTGCACTCTTGATCCGCTCGGCCACGCCCTCGTCGAAGAAACGGGAGAGTGCACGGGCCTTCTGCTCCTCGCTGACAGAGCGTAGCAGGAGTGCCTTGGCCCGAGCCAAGGCTGCGGCCAGCACGAGCGTGAAAATGATGATGGTGATGATCTTATCGAATTCGGCGCCGAAGAGCAGCGAGTTGGAGGTCATGTAGACCACATAGTCGCGCGTGACCGGCATGCTGGCGGCCTCCAGGATCACGACATAGGTCACCATGACGGTCCACCCCAGCGCCGCCATACCGCCGGCAAGGAGGACGAAGCGGGAATCGAAGCGCAAGCAGCGCAGAGCGATGAAAATGAAGACATAGAGCAGCGTCGGCGCCTTCAGGAAGAAGGAGGGCGGCTGATTGTAGGTCAGATGAAACGACCAGATCACGGTCATCAAGAGGGCCATGTCGAAGACGACGGAGATTGCCAAGGACCAATCCGGCAATCGCGTGCGGTAGGACCAGACGATGCGGATGACCGTCAGGATGAAGTAGATCAAGAGGGCAGCCGGGACCGGCAGGGCATCGGGGCCGCTTGCCATCTTCGGCGAGATGGCCCAGAGCGAGGCCCAAAGCAGAACGACGGAGAGCTGAATCCAACCGGTGATACGCTCACTGTTGTCCTGTTGATTGCGGATGGCTTCGCGCAGACGCTCCGGCAGATCGCTCTCCGAAGGTCCGATGAAGAAGCCGTGCAGCCATTGCAACATGAACTCAGGGATCCTATTGGTTCGCCTGCCAGTTTCGCCCTCTGGGCGGATCGCAAGGGATCAGAAGGTCGTGAGGGGGTGCGCGCTCAGAGCTCTAGAGTGAGGCCTTCGTGAGCAACGATGGTGCCGGGTCGCGCGGCTTCTGCTCCCGCGGCGATCTTGTCCATGGCTTCGTCGTCATGACTGGGGTCGTGGTGAAAGATCACCAGGCGCTTGACCTGGGCGGCCTCGGCCAGGCGCATGCCCTCCTCCCAAGTCGAATGTCCCCAGCCGCGAAACTGCGGATACTCATTGTCGGTATAGGTCGCGTCGTAGACCATCACGTCGGCCCCTTGGACCAGGGTCAAGATGCGCTGGTCCAAGGCACCCTCGACATGCTCGGTGTCGGTTACATAGCAAAAGCTGCGCCCGCCCTGCTC
Organism: Rhodospirillales bacterium; assembly: GCA_963669445.1. Lineage (GTDB taxonomy): Bacteria > Pseudomonadota > Alphaproteobacteria > Kiloniellales > JACOMY01 > JACOMY01. Next base: position 4,905,853 of record OY770029.1, on the reverse strand, counting down.
CAGCCGATAGGCCGTAGCGCCTTGCGGATGGTTCAAGGCTGTGGTCTTCAAGACCGCATCGGGAGCCGGCTGTAGGGTCTCTCCCGCCTCGAAGTCCTTGTACTCCATATCAGCTGCGAAGATGTCGGGCGGCACCGGGAACAGCGGTTCTGCCATGTACTTGCAAAGCACATGCTTCAGGGTCAGGCGCGGGGAGAGATTCCCAGCCCAGACTCGAAAGCGATTCTGCTTGACGAAAAAGGGAATAAAGAAGGGTATGCCGTGAATGTGATCGACGTGCGTGTGGGTCAGGAAGATGTCGGCGTCCAAGGGGAACTCGCTGACCAGTGCTTTGCCGAGTGGTCTGAGGCCGGTGCCGGCGTCGAAGATCAAGACGCGCGCTCCCAAGCGCACCTCGATGCAGGAGGTATTGCCGCCGTAACGGACGTAATCCGGGCCCGGGCAGGCGATAGATCCGCGCACACCCCAGAACCGGACGAGGAACTGATCTTGTTCTTGTTCCGCCGCCATCTGGATCTTTGTCTGCCCCCTTTGCCCGTGATTTGTCGTATCACCGATCTTTTGCACTCTAGGACATGGCGATTGACCGGCGAAAGTGCAAAGGCTTCACGGATGGCGGGCGAGTATCCGTTTGTTGCCCCAATGACAAGGGCGCTTGGCGAAAGGGATAGGGATGACAGCGGCGGGTAACCTAGAGAAAACCCGCTGGGGTGCGGTCGCCTTCGGCCTGCTGCTGGCGAGCTACTCTGCCTTCCAGCAGTTCAAGCTGCCGCCGGTGCTGCCGATTATGCTGGAGGATTACGGCTACGATCTGATCCTCGCCGGCGGCTTCATGAGTGTCTATGCGCTGGTCGGCCTGGTCGCCACTCTGCCGCTGTCGCGCTGGATTGCCGGCAGCCGAGTCATGCCGGCAATCTGGGTGGCTCTGCTGCTCTTCATCCTGGGAACGGTCTTGACCCTCCTGGTGCCGCAATCTGGTTGGGTGGTCTTGGGCGCACGCGCGTTGGAGGGCTTGGGATTTTCGATCCTGGCTTTGATCGGACCGGCCAGCGCCGGCGCCAATGCCGCCCGCCATCACCTGCCGCTGGTGGCTGCGTTAAGCGCGACCTGGATCCCGGTGGGGCAGACCACAGCAGCGCTTGTGGCCCTGCCGACCCAAGACGAGGGGCTTTGGCGGCCAATCTGGTGGATGGCGATTGCCGCCACTCTGGCTATCGCGCTCTGGCTCTTGTTCTTGCAGCGCGGTCGCGGCGTTCACCTGGGTAGGGGCAATGCGGCTGCCAAGGGAAAGGGGCGAGGCCTCAGCGGTGAAGAGCGGGTCCTGCTTTGGATCGCCGGTATAGCCTTCCTGCTGTTCTCCGGTCAGTACATCGGCTTCATGACCTGGTTTCCCGACTACATGGTGACGGCGCTGGCGGTCAGCCCGGCAGAAGCTATCTATGCCTATCTGATCCCGGTCGTCTTGGTCGCGGTTTTTAATGTGCTCTCGGCCTCCCTGCTACGCCACGGTGCCACGCCAGCCGGCTTGCTGATCGTGGGTTTCGGGTTGGAGGCCGTGTGCTGGTGGTTCTTGCCGCAGGTCGGTGAGAGCTGGTGGGGCGTCGTCCTCTTGATCGCTTACGGTATCGGCGCCGGCCTCATTCCGACCGGCCTCTTTGCCATGCCCAACACCATCGTCGGACCCGGAGGTGCCACCCTGGCCGCTTTCGGGATCATCATGACCATGCGCAATATGGGGGTCCTTGCCGGACCCCTACTGCTCGCGGCCATGATTGGCCCCAAGGGCGGCTGGGACTTGGCGTCGCCGACATTCGCCCTGCTGTCGCTGGCCGCAATGCTGCTGTGCCTCTGGCTGGCCAGACGCCTGGCACGCCGCGCCGCTTCTGCGTGACTGAGATCTGCTCTAAGGCGCCAGGCGATAGCCGCCGGGTTCGGTGAGCAGCAAGGCTGGGCGAGTGGGATCGGCCTCGATCTTTTGGCGCAGGCGGTAGATGTGGGTCTCGAGCGTGTGCGTGGTGACGCCGGCGTTGTAGCCCCAGACCTCGCCCAGCAGAGTGTCGCGTCCAACCGGCCGATCGCCGGCGCGGTAGAGGTACTTTAGGATCGCCGTCTCTTTCTCGGTCAGGCGTACCTTCTGCTGCTTTTCATCGTGCAGCATCAGCTTGGCGGCAGGCCGGAAGCTGTAGGGGCCGATGGTGAAGGTGGCGTCCTCGCTTTGTTCGTGCTGACGCAGTTGCGCGCGGAGGCGGGCCAAGAGCACGCCCAGCCTGAAGGGCTTTGCGACATAGTCGTTGGCGCCGGCATCCAGGCCCAGGATCTGGTCTGCATCGGTCGCTGACGCGGTCAGCATGATGATCGGGCATTTGACCCCGGCCCGGCGCAACAGCCGGCAGACCTCACGTCCGTCGATGTCCGGTAGCCCGACGTCGAGGACGATGGCATCGAAGATCTCGTCCTTGGTCTTGTCCAAGGCGGCCTGGCCGCAGTCCGCTTCCTGTGTCGCGAACTCTTCGTGCAGGTGCAACTGTTCGGCCAAAGCCTGCCGTAGGGCCTGGTCGTCATCGACCAGAAGGATCCGCTTTCCGACGAGAGTGCTCACACTTTCCTCCTGCTGTTCGCCAGGCAGGCCTTGATCAGCCAGCGCGTTACCACATGATCTTTCTTCGCCAGAAGATCCACCACACGAAAATGGTCCTCTCCGCTGGCCTGCAGCCCTTGGATGGGCAGACCCAGAGCCTGCCAGAGCGCGACGAGCGCGTTCTGTTGTCGTACGAATTCTGGCGTCTCTTGATCCCCCACCGCAACAAGAACCGGCGGTGCAGAGGCCGGTGCGTTGCGAAGCGGGCTCAGTTCCGCCACCTCTCGGGCGTCGATCGACAGGATCATCTGTTGATAGGATCGCCTCAGAGGTTCCAAATCATAGACTCCCGATATGGCCGCAAGGGCTGCCGTTCTTGGCCGATCGATGATGCCTTCGGCCAGAGTGCGGCGCTCGCGAATTAGCTCTTGCATGACCAGGTGTCCGCCGGCGGAGTGGCCGGCCATTACGAAGTTGCTGTCACAACAGCCAAGATCGGCTGCCCGGCTTTGCAGATGGTCCAATGCGGCGGTCACGTCAGTACAGATTTCCGAGAGCGAGGCTTTCGGAGCAAGACGATAGTTGATCGAGGCAAAGGCAATGCCCTGTGCCAGGAAGGTCGGCGCAAGGTAGCTGAAGTCTCCTTTATCCAGGCTCTGCCAATAGCCGCCATGGACGAACACAAGAATCGGGTGCGGTCCAGGAGCATCGGTGGGTCTGAAGAGATCGAGACTCTGCAGCTCGTGTGCGCCGTAGTGAAGTATCACCTGGTCGGCGAGGGCATCGCGTGTACGCGCGCTCTCCTTGGCCCAGCGATCCAACACCGCCTGATGCGAGGGCCAGCGCGCCCTGAGGTTCAGCTGCTGGTCAAGGCCATCTTGGGTCAGGCCCAGCCAAAGAACGTCCGACATGCTTTTCTCATCCCCACTCGCCTTGACGCTGTCCACCAAACCTGCCATCTCCGCGGGCGCGCGGTAAACAGTCTCCGGCCGCGTCGCGCGAAAGTCCGGGCGCGCAGATCAGCTATGTAGGTCGCGATCACGCGAGAGTCGATGCAGCTGGTGTAGATTTGGGGCTGCGGGCTGCTTCGCAGGGCGAAGCCTCGCAAGGTTTTACCGCGCTGCGGCCAACTCCGGATAGGTGACCATGAGCGACAGCTTGCCAGCCAGTGCCCTTGCCGACGATGCTTTGCTACAGGGTGTTGCGCGTGTCCTGGCCGAGTTGCGGCGTGGCGCGCCCATCCTGCTGCACGAGGGTGACGAGGCGGCGCTGGTGCAGGCTGTGGAAATGGGCGAGGCGCTCGGGCTCGCCGTTCTCTCGCGCCTGGCAGGGCGTCGCCCGGTGATGCTGGTCACGCCGCGCCGGGCCGGTGCCTTGGGCCTGGAAGCCGCCGATGAAGAGGTGATGGCGCTCGACATCGAAGGAATCGAGGGCGAGGCGCTGATTGCGATCGCCGATCCGACTGCAGCCGAAAGCGTCACATTGCCCCCGACCCGTGCGGAGGCCGGCGGCGTTGCGCTGAAGGCAGCCGCGATCGATCTGGCCAAGCTTGCTCGTCTGCTGCCGGCTGCTCTCTTCGTTCCCTTAGCGCCGGAGCGGCGGCGGCTGGCCGAGGCCGAAGATCTCTTGTCGGTGGCGGTCAGTCAGGTCGCGGATTATCGCTATGCTGGAACGCGGCGGCTGAGCGAGGTCACCTCGGCGCGGGTGCCGCTGGCCGGCGCGGATGACACCCGTATCCATGCCTTTCGACCCGGCGATGGCGGTCTGGAGCATCTGGCGATCGTCATCGGGCAGATCGATGCCGCGGAGCCGGTCTTGGTGAGGCTCCATTCGGAGTGCTTCACCGGCGACTTGCTAGGGAGCCTGCGCTGTGACTGTGGCGAACAGCTGCGGGGCGCAGTGGAGACCATTGCCGCGGCAGGGTCCGGCGTCCTGCTTTACCTTGCACAAGAAGGACGCGGCATCGGTCTGGTCAACAAGCTGCGCGCCTATCGCCTGCAAGATCGCGGTGCCGACACCCTGGATGCCAATGAGCAGTTGGGGTTCGACGCGGACGAGCGGATTTATCTGCCGGCGGCCGAGATGCTGCGCCTGCTGGGCGTAAGGCAGGTTCGCTTGCTGACCAACAATCCCGAAAAGGTCGCTGGACTGGAGAACTGTGGCATTGAGGTAACAGAGCGAGTGGCCCTGACCTTCCCCGACAATGAGCACAACCGACCCTATCTACGCACCAAGGCGCGGCGTTTCGGGCATCTTTTCTAAGACTATCGCGATGCGGACGTCTGTTGCCAAAGAGATACTGGTGCAGCGGTCGGCTGGACGCTGGCTGGCCTCGGCCGGCGGCCAGACCTGGCCTTGTGCGATTGGCCGCGGCGGTGTGACGGGTGACAAGAGAGAGGGTGACGGGGCGACCCCAGAGGGCAGATTTCGGCTTCGAAAACTCTACTTCCGACCGGACAAGGGATTGGTTCCACGCTGCGGGCTGCCGCTTGAGCCGTTGCATCGGGGCCTTGGTTGGTGCGATGCGCCTCTGGACGCCGCCTACAATCGGGTCGTGTCGCTGCCCTGGCGCAGCAGTGCGGAGCGCCTGTGGCGCGCCGATTCGCTCTATGATCTCATCATTCCACTGGGTCACAACGATGGGCCATACCTGGCCGGGCGCGGCAGCGCCATCTTTCTGCACTGCGCGCGGCCGGGCCTCACCGGAACCGAGGGTTGCATCGCACTGCGGCGGGATGACCTCTTGGCGGTCCTGGCCCTGGTCGATCGAGATTGGTACCTGCGTGTGGAGAGAGGGTCCTGAAAATGTGGTTAGGGGTTAGGAGACACAGCGATGTTTGAGAAGACGCAGGCCATGACGCTGTTTCCGACCTTCTGTTGGATTCACGATCTTCCGGCAGCAGAGGCAAGCGAGCTGAACCGAGAGCTAGAGGCTGCGGTGGAGGCGCTGCTGGCACCGCGTCAGGCACCCTCGGCCGCCGGTAACTGGCAAACCAGTCAGGATTTGCACCTGCGCCCGGAGTTTCGGCCCTTAGTGCAATTGATCCAGGCCGCCGGTCAGGGCGTGGTGAGCTATCTCAAGCTGGCGCATGGCGCCTTTGAGATCACCGGCTGTTGGGCCAACATCAATCCGCCCGGCATTCCGCACAGCGTACACACCCATCCGAACAACCTGATTTCCGGAGTCTACTATGTGAAGGCAGAGCCGGGCGCGGACCGGATTCACTTCTATGACCCGCGACCGCAGGCTCGGGTGCTGGCGCCGAAGCTCACGGAAGGCAACATCGCCAATGCGCTGCAGAGCAACGTCGATGTGAAGCCGGGTCGTCTCATCTGCTTTCCGGCCTGGTTGGAGCATGGCGTGCCGCCGAACCGCAGTCAGGCCGAGCGGCTCTCCATCTCCTTCAACCTGATGCAGAGCGATTTTACCCGCAGGGTCTCGCCGCCCAAGTGGAAGGGGTTGGGTGCGAACGAAGGGTCTTAGGCCTGCTGCAAGGGCGGTCGTTTGCCGAAGATCGCGGTGCCGACGCGGACATGTGTGGCGCCTAGGAGGATCGCAGTCTCGAAGTCAGCGCTCATTCCCATAGACAGCAGCGGCAAGTTCAAATCCCGGCCGCGTTGGCGGAGGAACTGAAAGTGCGGTGCCGGCGGTTCGTCCAGCGGCGGGATGCACATGAGGCCTTGAATATCGAGGCCTAACTCCTCGCGCGCCAAACGATACAGGGAATCCAGTTCCTGAGGTAGGCAGCCCGCCTTCTGCGGCTCCTCGCCGGTGTTGACTTGGATGAGGCAGGTCGGCCGCCGGCCTTGCTTCTCCATGGCTTTGGCCAGGCTGCGGGCAAGCTTGGGTCGGTCCAAGCTCTCGATCACGTCGAAGAGTGCCACGGCATTCTCCGACTTGTTGGTCTGTAACGGGCCAATGAGATGGAGGGAGAGATCCGGCCGCGCAGAGCGTAGAGCCGGGAACTTGCCCTCGGCTTCCTGCACCCGGTTCTCTCCGAAGACCAATTGGCCGGCCTGTAGTGCGGATTCGACCGCCCCTTGGCCGTGGGTCTTGCTGACGGCGACCAGCGTGACCTCTGCGGGATCTCGGTCGGCTTTCAAACAGGCGCGCTCGATCTGCTTTCGAACCTCTGCAAGGTTGTCCGCAATAGGACAGCTGACCTGTTCCATCGACGAGTGCTCCTCTCTCGTGTCTGCTTGCCTAGATATGCCCCTCTTGCCCCTTTGATCAAAGCCTCTGGTTTCGAGCAAAGAAAAGGGGCGCGGGAAAAACCCGCGCCCCTCGGTAGGCTGGCGCCGAAGCGCCGTAACGTGTCTTCTTAGAAGCGGAAGGACAGACCCGCGGCGCCGATGACGCCGGTGTTTGCCGCACCACTCTCAGCACTCCAGCGACCGTACATCACACCGCCGCGTGCGGTGATTCCCGGGCCAAGCGCATAGGTCACGCCACCGGTGGCGGCGTACATCTTGTCTTCGTTACCCGCACCAACAACACCGTCGGCACGCGTAGCTCCGGCACCGGGCACATAGCCGTCGACTTCGCCCTGGAAGTACTCAGCACCAACCGTCCAAGGACCGGCCGAGTAGGCGATACCAACGTCGAAGGACTGACCTTCGGAGGACACGAGCGCACCGGTGCTGGCCACACTGGCCTGACCATCGAAGGCATTGGCGTAGGCGCCGCCAACGGTCACGCCGGCGTAAGAGATGTTCGCACCAACGTTAAAGCCCTGATAGTCGTCGCCACCGGCATCGGTAACCGTATCCGGAGCCTGTGCACGGGTGTAACCAACCGAGACCGCAACGCCGACACCGTCGAAGTCGTCGACGAAGTTAGCGCCGGCTGCGAAGCCATTGTTGTACTCGGTGTTGTTATCCGCCTCGACCGGGAAGTTCTTGCCTTCGCCGTTGCCGATCACGGTCGGAGCATACGAGAGACCCAACTGGAAGCCGGCAAACCGCGGCGTGTAGTAGGTGATCTGGTTCTCGTCGTTGCCGTAGTCGAGATAGGTCGACACGGACGGGGTCCGGAAGCCAACCGAGCTGTCAGCGTTCGGCGGAATGAACACGGTCACCCAGCCGGAGTTGATCGGCAGACCGGAGGTCGGTGCCGCATAGTGCATGATGTAGGCTGCCGAGTTCTCGGAACCTGCCACGACACGACCGAAGTCGCCTTCGACGAAGATGTAGTGCTCGTCGATGTTGTCCAAGCTGGTCACGGAGGAGAACACTTCAAGCTCGACACGGGCGCCGAAGCGGATGCCGTTGTCGTGCTTGTAGCTGCCCAGGAACCAAATTTCACCGTCCGAGAACAGGCCGGTCGGATTATAGTCTGGCTCGTCTGGCGCCGTACCGCCAACAAAGTCGCGTCCAGCAGTGGCATTGATGCCGCCAGCGCTGAACAGGGTGTTCATGTAACCACCGAGACCCAGCTCGATGCCGTCGGCCGCGGCGCCCGTCGCGCCGAGCATGCCCGCCGCGCAGAGGGCCGTGGTACCGTAGAGGACCTTTTTCATTGCCTCTCCCTCTCTATCCTAAAGTGACCCAGTTTCCGTTCTAGAGCTCTAGAGCCCTTCACCGATCGAACCAGCCGTCTAAAGGGCTACTCTTGGGATCCAGGCCAGTTCACGTTGCCCCCCGTCGGAGTTCCGCGGGATCGCTATTGGAGTTAAGCCCTTTCCCCCCGTTTGGGTCAACGCTTGGGATGCCTTTGAAAGGCCACATCTGTGTCAAGGAACGCTGTCTGTTGCACTCCAGCCACAGTGGCCTTTGGCGCAGAGAGTCTGCTTCGCCCAATAGGAAGACGCGATTTGAGCAGCTTTGGCTGGTCTGGGCAATCTGGCTCTGTATGAGGATAGACGGGATCTATTGTAGCTCTGGGACACAGGCTGCGGCGCGCTTTCAAGGGCGCGCCGCAGCGATCCCAGGCCGCAGCGATCCCAGACTGTGCCGAACGCCTCCGGCTGGAGGGAGTGTCTCTACGCTAGAAGGAAAGGGTTAGGCCGGCGGCGCCGATCACGCCTGTGTTCACCGCACCACTCTCCGCGCTCCAGCGCCCGTACATGACGCCGCCAATGGCGTTGATCCCCGGACCGAGCTCGTAGTCTATGCCGGCGGTGGCCGCGTAGAGCTTGTCGTCGTTGCCGCTGCCTACGAAGCCGGCCGTGCCGCCCGGTGCGCCCTCGACCTCAGTCTGTAGATAGGCCGCGCCGATCACCCAGGGGCCGCTGCCATAGGCGATGCCGACGTCCCAAGCCTGGCCTTCAGTTGTGTTGGTCAAGACACCGTCTTCGACCGTAGCCTGCCCATCGAAGGAGTTGGCGTAGGATCCGCCGATGGTAACACCGGCATAGGCAAACTCAGCACCGAGCGAAACGCCTTGGTAGTCGTTCCCGCCGGCGTCGGTGACCTCTTCCGGCGCATCCGAACGTCGATAGCCGCCGGACAGGGCAACGCCGACCCCATCGAACTCTTCGACATAGTTCAGGCCGACGGAAAAGCCATTCGAGTACTCCGTGTTGCGATCGGCTTCGACGGGAAAATTCTTGCCGTCTCCGGTGAAGCTGATCGAGGGCGCATAACTCAGGCCGAGCTGAAAACCCTCAATTCTGGGCGTATAGTAGGTGAGCTGGTTTTCCTTGTCGCCATAGTCGATGAAGGTCGAGACCGCGGGGGTGACGAAGGCCACAGTGCTATCCGGGTTCGCCGGTATGAAGACGGTAACCCAGCCCGAGTTGATCGGCAGGCCGACCACGGGTGCTGCGTAGTGCATCTGGTAGGCGGCGGAGTAGCGAGACCCCGCTTCCACCCGTCCATAGTCACTTTGCACAAAGATGAAGTGCTGGCTGATGGTGTCTGAGGTGGTGGAGGATGCAAAGACCTCCATCTCAACCCTTGCGCCGAAACGTATCCCATTGTCGTGCTTGTAGCTGCCTAGGAACCAGATCTCGCCGTCTGCGAAGAGGCCGGTCGGGTTGTAATCCGGCTCTGGATCGGGTGCGCCGCCGTCGACAGGATCGCGACCGGCCGTCGCATTGATACCGCCCGCGCTGAAAAGCGTGTTGGTGAAGCCGGAGATTCCTAGCTCGATGCCATCGGCACTGGCTGCTCCGCTGCCGAGAGTTGCCAGCGCGCAGAGCGCGGTGGTGGAGTAGAGGCTCCGCCTAAGCATCTGGCCATTGGTTGTCATTTCACAGATCACTCTATCGCTCCCGATCACATAAGCCGCGTTGCAGAAAACATACGTTATAACATTCTCCATAATGACGCTTGCGATAACACGCAAGAAAGATGTTATGTTATAACGTAGATCTGATTGCTTTTCCCGCCGCCGTGCTGGTCCACTGGTGCGCGCTTGGCTTTCGGCTGGTCGCGTTCGAGAGTGAGGCGTTTGCCAAAAAGTGCAGTGGCGTACAGCCTCACTATGTGCGAATGACTCTTATTTGCACACTTGTAATGTCGTCAAGGAAAACCCTGAGAGTTTCGGCGGGTCAAGGTGTCGCTCCCATAGACCGGTCGTACTCTGCGCTGGCCTGCCTCCGTGACCTGACCGGACATCCCAGCCTCTCTGGTGAGCGCTCGTTCATGCTGTCCAGGAGCTGTTTGGGCGCTTGTATCGTGTCACAGTCAGAGATCGTTAGACCGTGACCCGATGCTCACCGGTCAGATAGCCGTGCTCCCGCAGCAGAGGCTCGAAGCGCTCAATCAGGCGATCGCGGTCCGAATCGCTCATAACCTGTCGCCAGCCGCCCGTGGTTCCGTCTCGGAAGAAGGGGGCCGCGCCATCGGGCCTGGCCTCTATAAATCGCTTCTGCTCTTCCTGCCGCTGTAGGGTCTTGAAGCTGGCGAAGCGGACGGCGCGCTTCAGGCGCTCCATATCTTTCGGCAAGCCCAGAAAGCGCACGACTTCGCCGAAGGCCTTTAGCGGCTTGGCCTGCAGATCCTCGTAGCGCAGCACCAAGCGGGTCATGCCGGGTGCCGTGGTCCAACTCGTTACGTGTTGGCCCCAATCGCCGAGGTACTGCTCCAGGATCCCGCCCTGCTCGGGCAGGCGATAGTCGCTTTGGCAAAGGCTCTCGACGGCACGTGAAAGGTCGATCTGATAGTGGCTGGCGAAGGAGGTTGCGACATCGAAGGGATTCCTCACGATGTAGAAAGCGCCGGCCGTAGCTGCCGGCGTAATCAAGGGAACGCCGTCGGCCAGCGCTACGGCGTTGTGCGTCTTGACGAAGACATCGTGGCCATGGCTCAGCGCCATCCACTGATGCACGCGCGGCCGAAGCTCGGCGATCTTGGGACCATCCAGTTCCTCGTCCTTCAGACCGCTGAACTGAAGATAGTGCTGACGCAGATTGTCGCCCAAAATGTGCTTGGGCAGGTCATTGATGACCACAGCCGCTTTCGCGTTCGAAAGGTAGTTGGCCAGGAAGGCTCTGAGCCAAGTGTTGCCGGACTTGGGATAGGATGCCAGCCACAGGATGCCGGGCATTTTCGTCGCTGCCTTAGAAATCGAGGAAGGCCAGAGCCTTAGCGCCCGAGGCTGCTGCTTGGCAAGCCTGCTCAGCCGCGCTTCCCTTGACGTGCGGCTGCGTGAGGGCTACCCGAGCCTTGCGGTTCGACAGGCGTTCGCGAGCGGAGCGCTTGCCCGTCACAAGGATGAACAATGCGCGTAAGCCCCGAAGATGCTGCCCGCCGGCAGCAGGTCGATCAAGCCTTCGTCCACGCCCGAACGCTGCAGGCCGAAGGGCAACTGGACGATGCGATCCAGATCTACGAGCAGATATTGCTGAGGTTTCCACAGCATTCCGATTCGCTGACTCTCCTGGCCTCTGCCAGCTATCAACGCGGCGACGACATTCAAGGCGAGGCCTATGTCAACCGTGCGATCGAAGCACAGCGATACATTCTACAACGCCTACCCGACGCGCCGACGGCCTGGGCACCGCTGGCCAACCTCTTGCTGGCGCGCGGACAGGTCGATGAAGCAGAGACGATTTGCCGGACGCTGCGCCTGCCGTTGAACACCATTCGCGCCGATCGGAAGACATTTCTGGACCGTCGCAACGCGGCCATGCTTTCCGGCCTGCCGCCGATGCTGATCACCACTCTGCCAAAGTCGGCCAGCGAGAGCATTTGGAACCGCCTGGCCGAAGGCTTAGGTTTGGCTCAGAGCCATCTTTCCATGGGGCTTTTTCCCGACTGCTGCCTGTTAGGACCGCGGGTTCAGGACTTTGCGCAGGGCGGCGTCATTTCGAAAGAACACATTCCGGCGAGCGCTCACAACCTGGAGATGCTGCGCGGTGCCGGGGTTCGGCGCGTGCTCGTGCATCTGAGGGACCCGCGCCAAGCTGTGGTTTCTTGGGCACACTTTGTGCACAACGATGTCTCTATGCGGTTGCTGGCACCGATCTGGCGCAAGATCGTGCCGCCAGCTGCCATTCTTGCAGAAGACTTGAATGCTGTGATTGGCTGGTGCGTCGAGAATTATCTAAGACTACAGGTCGAGTGGGTTCAGGGATGGCTTCGTGCCGCCGAGAGTGATGCTGGCGCACTGGAGATTCTGTTCCTGGATTTTGAGGGGTTTGTGCGAGATGGCGATGGATACCTCGCGCAGACCCTCTCGTTTTTTAAGGTCGCACCGGAAGCCTTCGACAAGGAACGCGGCGGCGCTGCGGAGGATGTGCATCTGCGCCGCGGCGAAACCGACGAGTGGCGCCAGGTGCTAAGCCGAGAGCAGCAGGCCACCGCGCTGGAAATCATGACTCCAGAGCTGTGCCAGCGCTTTGGCTGGTCTGCTTGAGCGGGCGTACGCCCGCACTTTTCCGACACCGAAGCTTCGGTTATAGTGTCGCCGTCATGGGCAAAGCGCTGCGAGCCGGTACGCTCAGGCGGCGATGGGGTTTAGGGATGCAAGGTGCGAGCCCCAGGGCGCTCTCGCCCGGCAAACCGAGACGGTTCCCGGTAGGACTGACAATCTTGAGGATAGGGTAGGATGTTGGCCAGGACGATCGCGAGGAGAGCACGGGTCTTAGTCGTCTGTTTCGCCGCTGCTGTCATCGGCTGTGGCGGGTATTATGGCGATGATCAGACCGTGTATCCGATCGATAATGTACGTCGAGGCGGCAAGAGCAATTACGATACCTCAAACGCTTCAATTTTCGGCTCGGACGGTCTCTCGGTCGGTTTCGGCAGCGAGGCGACGCCGAGCACCGCAGGACTGAGTGGCGGCACCGGTGTCGGCGTGAATTCCTACCTATGGCGCGCTTCTCTCGACACGGTGTCCTTCATGCCGCTGGCCTCTGCCGATCCCTTTGGCGGTGTCATCATCACCGACTGGTACAGCCCCGAGAACGCTCCGGGCGAACGCTTCAAGGTCAACGTCTACATTTTGGCCCGCGACCTCAGGTCGGACGGCATACGCGCCAGCATCTTCAAGCAGAAGCTGGAGAAAGACGTCTGGGTGGATGCTGCGGTCGATCCCGATACCGCAACCCGACTCGAGGATGCGATCCTGACGCGAGCGCGCGAGCTTCGTATCGCACAGCTTCAATAGACTTCTACGCCAGGCAATGGCGGCGCGCTTCGGGCGGCAAATCGTCCGAGGCTTGTCATGCGAGCTTGGATTGATTTGCCAGCGGGGGCTCGACCCCCGGACGACCTTCTTCAGCACACCCCGAGGGTGAACCCATGGAACGCTACAACACTCGAGAGCGCGAAGCGCATTGGCAGGCGGTCTGGCAGCGCGAGGCCGCATTCGAGGCCGCGGAGCTGCCCGACCGTCCCAAGTACTATGTCTTGGAGATGTTCCCCTATCCCTCGGGGCGCATCCACATGGGCCATGTCCGCAACTACACCATCGGCGACGTGATTGCCCGCTACAAGCGGGCGCGCGGCTTCAACGTGCTGCATCCAATGGGCTGGGACGCTTTCGGTCTGCCGGCCGAGAACGCGGCGATCGAACGCAAGGTTCACCCGCGCGAATGGACCTTTGAGAACATCGCCACCATGCGCCAGCAGTTGAAGTCCATGGGACTTTCGCTGGATTGGAGCCGCGAGTTCGCGACCTGTCAGCCGGAGTACTACGAGCAACAGCAGAAGCTCTTTTTGGCCTTCCTGGGTCAAGGTCTGGCCTACCGGCGCAAGTCCTGGGTCAACTGGGATCCAGTCGATCAGACGGTGCTGGCAAACGAACAGGTGATCGACGGGCGCGGCTGGCGCTCCGGCGCTCCGGTCGAGCGGCGCAAGCTTGAGCAGTGGTTCTTCCGCATCACCCGCTATGCCGACGAGCTCTTGCAGGCGATCGAGACCTTGGAGCGCTGGCCGGAGAAGGTGCGTACGATGCAGCGCAACTGGATCGGTCGCTCCACCGGCGCCAAAGTTCGCTTCCGCCTCGCCGACCGCGAGGAGTGGATCGAGGTCTTCACCACGCGGCCGGATACGCTCTTCGGGGCCAGCTTTCTGGCGCTCTCGCCGCAGCACCCGCTGTCGGCTGCTCTGGCCGAGCATAGTCCGGAGTTGGCGTCCTTCCTAGAGGAGTGCGCAAGCCTGGGCACCAGCGAAGCGGCCATCGAGCAGGCGCCGAAGCTGGGTTTCGACACCGGGTTGGAAGTCTTGCATCCCTACCTGCCGGAAATGCGCTTACCGGTCTATGTCGCCAATTTCGTGCTGGTCGAGTACGGCACCGGCGCCATTTTCGGCTGCCCAGCGCACGACCAGCGTGACCTCGATTTCGCCCGGCGCTATGCCTTGCCGGTCATTCCGGTAGTTGCGCCCGCAGACCAGGACGAGGAGACCCGCGCGCACTACGTCAGACACTTGGCCGAAGAGGCCAGCGAGGCCTACGACGGTCCGGGTGTCGTCATCAACTCCCACTTCCTGAACGATTTGGAGGTCGAAGCAGCCAAGAGAGCCGCGATCGAGCGGCTGGAGCAGCTGGGCGAGGGCGAGGGCGAGGTGCAGTATCGTTTGCGCGACTGGGGCGTCTCGCGCCAGCGCTATTGGGGTTGCCCAATTCCGGTTGTGCATTGCGCCGGCTGCGGCGTGGTGCCGGTCCCCGAAGAGCAGCTGCCGGTGACGCTGCCCGATGACATCGATCTGGGTAAAGGCGGCAATGCTCTGGAACATCATCCGACCTGGAAACATGTCGACTGTCCGGAATGCGGTGCGCCGGCCTTACGCGACTGCGATACCATGGATACCTTCGTCGATTCCTCCTGGTACTTTGCCCGCTTTTGCAGCCCCTTCGCCGAGCAGCCGGTGGATGCCGCGGCGGCGCGCTATTGGCTGCCCGTCGACCAGTACATCGGCGGCATCGAGCATGCCGTGCTGCATCTGCTCTATTCCCGCTTCTTCATGCGCGCGATGAAGGATTGCGACCTGATCGACCTGGAGGAGCCCTTCTCCAGCCTCTTCACCCAAGGCATGGTGGTGCACGAGACTTACGCCGACGAGAAGGGGGCCTGGCTGTCGCCGGCCGAGGTGGTTGTCGGTGGCGGCAAGGCCGAGACGAAGGACGGGCGCCCGGTTACCATCGGCCGCATCGAGAAGATGTCGAAGTCGAAGAAGAACGTCGTCGACACCGATCACATCATCGCCTCCTACGGTGCCGATACGGCGCGCTGGTTCATGCTGTCGGATAGCCCGCCGGATCGGGATCTGGTCTGGTCCGAGGCCGGTATTGAGGGCGCTTGGCGCTTCAACAATCGCGTTTGGCGCCTGGCGAAGTCGCCCGAGCGCAGCATGGCTGCGGCCGGAACCCCGATGCCGGATGGGGCTAAGGAGGGCGAGAGCGGGACGCTTCTGCGCCAGCTGCACCGAACAGTCGAAGGCGTAACTCAGGATCTGGAGCGCTTTCACTTTAATCGCGCGGTGGCCCGCGTACATGAGTACGTCAATGCGCTGACGTCCCTGAAGGCCGAGGACGAGGCAGCGGCCTGGGTACGCCGCTTCGGCGTCGAGACCTTGGTGCGACTGATCGGCCCGATGATGCCGCATCTGGGAGAAGAGCTTTGGGAGGCCCTGGGTGGCGAAGGCCTGCTCTGCGATCAGCCCTGGCCTGAGGCCGATCCGGTCTTCTTGGTCGAGGACACCATCACCTTGGCGGTGCAGATGAACGGCAAGCTGCGCGCGACCATCGAGGTGCCGAGCGATGCCGACAAGGAAACCGCCGAGCGTCTGGCATTGGCGGACGAATCGGTGCAGCGTCACCTTGCCGATCAGACCCCGCGGCGGGTGATCGTGGTGCCGGGTCGCGTGGTCAACATCGTGGTATGATCGTGGACACGCACTCTCAGGTGAAGCGGATAAGTCGCCAAGCTTGATCCGAACCGCTCGGACTTTGCTATAGAGGTGCCAACCACGGATAGGGATGAAAGGCTGGAACCATGGTCGTTAGCCGTCGCCTTCTGCTGCTGTCCTCCTTGCTGGCCGCCCCACTGGCTCTGGCCGGGTGCAATCCACGCCCGCTGCACGGCCGGCAGCAGGCCAGTGTGTCGCAAAACCTTTCCAGCACGCGCATCGCACCGCTGAGCAATCGCTTGGGCCAGAAGCTGCACAATCTGCTGCGCGATCGCATCAATCCCTATGGCCAGCCCAGCGATCCGGCCTACGAGTTGCAGGTGGCCGTGACCCGTCGTGAATCGGAAAGCGGTCTTCGAGAGGATGAGACGGCGACCCGCATCACCTTGACCTTGACGGCCGATTATCGGCTGTTGAACACGCAGGGTGGTGAGATGGTGACGCGCGGGACGACCGGTGCGCAGGCCGTCTTCAACATCCTGGAGAATCGCTTCTCCAGCCAGGTGTCGGAGGAGACCGCGGAAGAGCGCGCGCTGGTCTTGATCGCAGATTCGATCACCACGCGCCTGACCGTGGCGCTGAGCTAGCAGGTCATGTCGTCCGCCCGAAAAGGTAGTGCTTTGTGCATCTACTCTGACCGTGCCCGCCATCGATGAAGATACAGCCACGCGAAGCCGAGGCCTTTTGCGCCAAGCCGCCGGAGGGGCTGGTGGCGGTCCTGGTCTACGGTCCCGATGGTGGGCTGGTTCGAGAGCGCGCAGAGAAACTGCGCGCCTCCGTTGTTCCAGATGCAGACGATCCCTTTCGCCTCATTGAGATCAGTGCCGATGAGATGAAGAGCGACCCGGCGCGGCTACGCGACGAAGCCCAGGCGATGGCTTTTGGCGGCGGCCGCCGGGTCATCAAGCTGCGTGGCGCCGGCGATAGCTTGGCCAAACTGTTTCAAGAGTTCCTTGGCGCGCCTCTGGGCGATGCATTGGTTGTGGTCGAGTCGGGCGATCTGGCGCCACGGGGCCTGCGAAAGGCCTTCGAGTCCGCGAAGAATGCCGCCGCCGTGGCTTGCTATCGCGATGAAGGCGAGGGGCTGCGCACCCTGATCCGTCAGCACCTTGGCGCCGCCAATCTGCAGGTCGCCCCGGACGCCCTGGACTACCTGGCCGCGCGCCTTGGCGGGGATCGCCGTCTTACGCGTCTGGAACTCGACAAGTTGGTTCTCTACGTCGGTAACGCAGCCCCCAGGTCTGTCGATATCGAGGCGGCACAAGCTGTCGTCGGCGATTCTGCCGAGCGCACCTTGGACGATCTCGTCTTGGCCGTCGGCGCCGGCGACCTCTCAGCCGCGCTCCGTGATCTGGGGCGGGCCTGGGCCGAGGGCGTGGCTCCGATCACCTTACTACGCGCCGCCTCGCGCCACATGCAGCGCCTCCACCTTCTCGCCGGAGCGATCGCTGCCGGGGCTCCGCCGGCGGAGGCGGTCAAGCGCCTGCGTCCGCCGGTTTTCTGGAAGCAGCAGTCGGCTGTCGCGAGCCAAGCCCGAACCTGGTCTTCCGATCGTCTTGGCTGGGCACTCTCACGCCTGCTCGAGACCGAGGCAGCTTGTAAGCGCACAGGCGCGCCGGCCGAGTTGCTGGCCGAGCGCGTCCTGGTCGAGCTGACAGCGCGCGCTCCCAGACGGCGCTGAGAGCAGTCATGCGGTCGCTTAGGCCTTTCTTGAAACGAACCAGACGTTCATAGGATCGTGCTCCAAGACGGTGCGAACCACCTCGGCAAAGCCGGCGTCACGCAGCATCTCCTCCGCGGTCTCCCAACCCCACATGGTACCCAGGCCGGCACCGCCCTGGCCGAGCGAGACCGGCATGCAGTGGAAGGTGGAGACCGTGTAGAGAAAGGCGGCCAGAGGGAAATCCAGGTTCTTCTCCAAGGAGGCCGATCCGCCCACGTCTTGCATCAGGTGTAGTCCGCTTGGACGCAGCGCTCGACAAAGGGCCTTCAAAACACCGCCTGGGTCCTTCTGATCGTGGATGGCGTCGAAGGAAGTGATGAGGTCGTAGTGCGCTTCCTCCTTGAAAGAGGTGAGGTCGCAGACCTCGAAGTCGAGATTGCCGAGGCTTGCCTGCGCGGCTGCAGCCCTGGCCTTGTCGATCGCATGGCCCGAGAGATCCAGGCCGGTGAAACGGCTCTTGGGAAAGCGGCTTGCCATCGCGAAAAGGGCCCGTCCGGAGCCACAGCCGGCATCCAGAACCTCGATCCCGGCCTCCAACCGCTCCGGCAGCTCCGCTGCTAGCGGCAATATTGTCTCGAAGAGCTGAGCCACAACGGTCTGAGCACTGTCTTCGGCCATGATGGCATGGAAGCAGGGATACTTGTCGTAGCCGAGACCCTCGCCGCTGCGGAAGCGATCCAGGATCTCTTCCTGGACCGCACCGGCCATGGGAAGCAGCTGTGCATAGACGGCCAGATTACCGAGTTCGCCTCTGCGGGTCAGGCAGGCGGCCCGATGGGCCGGCAGAGCGTAGCTGGCCGTTTGCGGTGTGTAGTCGACGATCCCGGCGGTGACCATGGCCGCCAACCACTCGCGAACATAGCGCTCGCTCAGTCCGGCGGCCGCTGCGATGGCGCTGGAGCTGCTGGGCGGTAAGCTAGCCATGCGGTCCAGCAGTTTGGTACGATGTCCAATCGACAGCATCAAGGCGATAGCGCCGTCATTCAGCACCTCGCCCATGCGCTCGGCAAAAGACGCGGCGGTCTGTCCGCCCTTAGTGGAGATCTCTTGTGCGTGCATCACCACTTTCCTTGAGCGGCAGCGCTCAGCTGCTGGCTGTGGGGGATCTTGAGGCTGCCGCTGGCAGTCTTGACGGCGGTGCCGCCGACCTCGATGCCCAGCAGCGCGCTTTGGTTAGAACGACGGGCCAGCGAGATCAGGCTGGGACGGCCCATCTCGACCCCCTGGTGCAGGCGCCACGGCCCTGCCTTGCCGGCCTCGGTCAAGAGTGCGCCGAGCGCAGCCGCGGCGGCCCCGGTGGCCGGGTCCTCGGTGATGCCCATTGCCGGGGCGAACATGCGGGATTGGAACGTGGCTTCACTCTCGCCTGCTGCGAAGAGGTAGAGATGCGGTGCCCAGTTGTCCGCCAGGCTGGCTTGCCAGAGTGCGCTATCGAGCCGCGCGCGAGAAAGGCTCTCCCGGTCGCGCAGGGGCACCAGGGTGAAGGGCACGCCCATCGAGACTGCCTGGGGTTCGAGAGCGAGGCTGCCAGTCCGCAACCCTATAGACTCAGGCTCCAAGCCGAGCAGCTGTGCCAGGGCGCCGACCTCTAGGGTCGACCGGATCTCCGGTTTCGCCTCGATGGTGAGTGTGGCGCTGAGCGGGGCGCCATCCTGCCAGGCCAGCTGCACGGGCACGGGACCCACCGCCTCAGCAAAGATCAAATCAGTCTCGGCCTGGTCGATCAAGCCGGCCCAGGCCATGGCGAGCGCGGTTCCGATGGTCGGGTGACCGGCGAAGGGTAGCTCCATCTTCGGTGTGAAGATGCGCAGCGGCCAGGGGCCGCCTGGACCTTCCGGACGACCAAGGAAGGCAGTCTCAGAGAGGTTGAGCTCCGCGGCGATGGCCTGCATCTGGATCCCCTCCAGCCCCTGCCCATCCGGAAAAACCGCAAGCGGGTTGCCGCCGAAAAGCTGGTCAGTAAAGACGTCGGCCAGCATAAAATCGCGTTCCATCACCAGTTCTCCGCAAAGGGGCGAACGACCAGATCGAAGGCCCAGGTTGAACGATCCTGATGTGCAAGATGATAGACCTCTTCGGCAATGGCTGGGGGCTTGGCGAAGAAATCTTCGCGCGGGTGCGGCCAGTCGGTAGGTGGGATCAGCCAGGGCGGGCGCTCTGCCTCCGGTCCCAGCCAGGTCACGTCGATGGCGGCGTCGATGGTGAGATAGGCAACGTGGATACCTTTCGGCCCCAACTCGCGCGCCAAGGACTCGGCCAGAATACGCTGCGCTGCCTTGGTCGGGGCGAAGAGGGCGTAACTGGGAACGCCACGGTGCGAAGCGGTGTTGCCGGTGGCGATGATCGCGCCCTTGCCGGCGGCAATCATCTTTGGCGCCAGCGCGCGCGCCAGATAGAGCAATGCTGTGGTGTTGACCCGAAAGTTCCGCTCCAGCGCTTTGGGATCGGCTTCCAGGAAGCTTTCAAAACTGTGGGCGACGGCGTTGTGGATCAGAACCTGCGTGTCGCCCATCTCCGCCGCGATCCGCACTAGGGTTTCGCTAAGCTGATCTAGATCTGCCAGGTCGCAGACGAAGCCTCTGGATTGGTCCAGCTCTTGTTCAAGCGCTGCCAGGCGTGCGGCGTTGCGGGCAAGCAGGGCGACCCGGTAGCCGCCCCGGGTGAAGCGGCGAGCAAGCGCTGAGCCGGTCGCATCGCCGACCCCTGTGATGAGGCAGAGGGGTTTCATTGCAGCACCCCCTGCGCGTTGTGGAGCACGGGCTGACTGGGGCCGTAGGGCGCACCATACTTTGGATCGGCGCGCCCGCTTCGGATGACCTCGTGCAGATCCACGTCGACCTCATAGGTTCGCACCCATTCTTCGTTGCCGGCCGCCATCAAGCGGCTGGAGTGCGGCGACTTGGCGGCCTTGCGGTAGCGCACCAGGGCCATGCGACAGGCCTGACCGCCGAAACCATAGTTGTAGTGCGCCCTGCCGTCCGGCACGAAGCGGGCCCGGTAGAGCTTCCAGAACTGTCCGTCGTGCTGGTAGATCGAGAAGCTCAGCTCATGTGTGTCGTACTGCCAGTCCCAACGATCGCTCTCGTAGACCAGCTTCCAGTCTTCGGCCAGGCGGCTGCCGTCTTCGAAATCCAGGCCGCGCCGGTGCCATTGCAGGGTATCGCTCATTGCCGTGCTCCCGCTTCGGCCATGCGCGTGAGTTCGCCGGTTTCGATGTCGTAGATGTAGCCGAAGATCTTGGCATGCGGTGGTGTTCCGGCAGCCTCGCGCAGCAGCCGGACGTCGTGATCCAGTGCGCCCTGATGATCGGAGATGCAGACGCTTTCTGAGGGATAGAGGCCGGCGATGTCCTGACCGTGCTCGTGATTGAAGGCCTCGACGATGCCGGCTTCGGTATAGGAGGTGGCACCGCAGTGGGTGTGGTGCACCACCACGATGTTCTCAACACCCAGCAGATGCTGTCCGACGGTGACCGAGCGCAGCGCGTCGACGGCGCGACCACCGGCTACCACCACGGTCAGCATCGTGGTGTCGGCGCCGATTTCTTTGCCGTTCTCGTCGTGCAGTACGCTGCCGGGATAGGTCTCGCCGAACGCCTTGGCGACTGCTTCTGGAATGCCGGCTGCCCGCGGGTCGAAGCAATAGATGACGATGGTTCGCAAGGGCATCAGCTTGGCGAAGGCCTCTCGCGTTTCGGCCTCGACATAGTCGGGTTGGGCCGAGAAGACGAAGGCCTGGAAGGCGCTGCTTGTGCCGGACATGAGTGTTCTCCTTATCTTCGGTTGATTAGCTGGCCTGCTTGAGGGCGCTTTGGATCAGGGGCGCATAGCCCCTGGTCGCGAGGGTTTTGCCGATCTGGCGGAAGTAGCTTTCCTGGTTCTCGAAGCCCAAGGCGTCGACCAGGCGGTTCACCAGGTTGAAGAGGCTGATGACCGCGACGGCGTCCTCGACGGCCTGCTCGCTCCAACCCGCTGCCAGCAGCCGGTCGACGTCCTCCCGTCCCATGTCGTGCGGACTGAGGGTCAGCTTTTCGGCAAAGCGCAGCAGAGTGCTGAGCATGGTCGAGAGGTGCGGGCTCTCCGCACCTCGATCGAGCGAATCGAGTAGGGCCTGGTCGAGACCGAAGGCAGCCAGGGTCCAGTGGTGGGCGGAAACGCAGAAGTCGCAACCGTTCTGCCGCGAGACATGCGCCGCCAGTATCTCTCGTTCTTCCTTGGAGAGCTGCGAATCGCGGGTCATGACCGCTTCGATGAACTGCAGCAAGGGTGCGTAGAGCCCTGGGTCGTGTAGAAAAAGGTCGGCGACGCCGGCCATCTTTTTGGTGTGTGTGAGGTAGGGCATGGGATGGTTCTCCTCTCTAGTTTCATATCGATCGATATGAAACTGCGCAAAAAAAAGGGGGAGGTAATGCTCCTGATCAGGTGAGTGTGGTGAGCGCTGTGCGGATGTGGTTGCGCAGCGTGGCCTGGTCGCTGCCGGCGCGCAGCAGGAAGCCCAGGCTATAGGCTGTTGTGGCGAGGAAGGCGCCAAGCGACTCGCTGTCTTTCTCCGCGCTCAACTGCCCCTCGGTCTTGGCCCGCTCGAGCCGATCGCCAAATGCTTGCCGCAGCAGCCGCATATGGGCCTGGACCTTCTCGGCGGCCTCGTCGCTCTCGGGTGCGACCTCGACCGCTGCATTGGCGATCAGGCAGCCGACTGCCCCATCCGCAGTCTGCATGCGGGCAATCAGAAGCAAGTATGCGGCTTCTATGCGCTCGGCGGCTTGGCCGGGCTGTTTCAGCTTTGCCAGGACCTCGGCCGTGACCCCGTCCCGGTAATGGTCGAGTGCGGCCAGATAGAGTCCCAGCTTGTTCTTGAAGACTGCATAGAGGCCATACTGGTTCACTCCCGTCCGTGCGGTTAGATCGCGGATCGAGGTATCGTGATAGCCCTTGGACCAGAACAGCAGCATGGCCTTCTGCAGGGCCTCCTCCGGTTCGAACTCGCGTGGACGTGCCATGATTGCCTCTTTTCATAACGATTGATATGAAATGGGATCCGAAGGCCGTTGGTCAAGGCAAGCGGGCGGTCTGATTTGAGCGTGCGGGGAACAGGTCTCGCGACCGGCGATGGCCTGGGCGTCTGGAACCGGCATTGCCGGCGCCCTGACGCCAACGTGAGCGGGTCGCGGGCTTGAACTCTGCCGCGCCTAGCCCGTAAAGCCTTCTCATGACTGATCGGACCCTACTCCTGTCGCCGCTCACGCTGCGCGGCGTCACTCTTCCCAATCGCGCCGTTGTCTCGCCGATGAGCCAGTATCTCTCAAAGGGCGGCTATGCCAACGACTATCACCTGGTGCATCTCGGTCGCTTTGCGCTGGGCGGTGCCGGCTTGGTCTTCACGGAAGCCACGGCGGTCGAGGCCCGGGGACGGCGGACCCCCGGCGACCTGGGTCTCTGGGAGTATGGGCAGATAGCGGAGATGGCGCGCATCGCCACCTTCATCAAACAACAGGGCTCCGTTGCTGGCATCCAACTGGCGCACGCCGGGCGCAAGGCCAGCGAGCGGCGCCCTTGGGACGGCGAGACACCGCTCGACGAGGAGGACGCGACCTTAAGGGGCGAAGCGCCCTGGACCACGGTCGGCCCCTCTGCCGTTACCTTCGGCCCCGACTGGCATGAGCCACTGGCGCTGGACCGGGCTGGAATCGATGAGGTGATCGATGCCTTTGCCGCCTCCACGCGTCGCGCGGCCGAGGCTGGCTATCAATTCCTGGAGATCTATGCCGGTCACGGTTTTCTCGTGCATCAGTTTCTCTCGCCACTCGCGAACACTCGGCAGGATGGCTACGGTGGCAGCCTGAAGAACCGCATGCGCTTTGCCGCCGAGGTCGCCACAGCTGTGCGCGAAGCTTGGCCGCAGGACCTGCCGCTCTCCTTCCGCATCTCGGCTGTGGACTGGCATGACGGCGGTTGGGAGCTTTCCGATACTTTGGCGCTGGCCAAAGTTCTGAAAGACTGCGGGGTCGATGTCCTCGATTGTTCGTCGGGTGGGATCTCAGGGCATCCGGGTCGGCAAAGAATCGCAATCGCACCTGCATTCCAGGCCCCCTTCGCGAAGGCGGTGAAAGAGTCGTGCGGGATGGCGACCATGACAGTCGGGTTCATCCGCACTGCCGCGGAGGCAGAGGCTGTCTTGCAAGAGGGGCAGGCCGACCTGGTCGCCATCGCTCGCGAACTGCTCTATGACCCGAATTGGACCCTGCACGCAGCCGAAGATCTGGGCGAGGGCAAGGATTTCTCGTTGTGGCAGCCGCAGTTCGGCTGGTGGTTGATGCGGCGTGGGAAAGCTCTGGCTCGCTTAGCGCAAAAGGCGAAAGAGAAGGTAAAGGGATGATCCGAACGCTCGCCCTTGCCTGCTTGTTGCTCTTGCCAAACGCAACGTCGCAGGCGAACGAGCAGGAGCGTTTGGAGCGGGCATTCGACGAGATCGTCTTCGGTGCTGCTGGTCCGGCACCGCGCGAGGTCTTGTTGCGCATCGAGGGGCCGGTGGTGTTCCTGCCCAAGGGACGCTTCTCGGAAGACAACATCGCCGTCCTGGAAGCGCATGCTGCTGAGCTCGCGGCTTTGACCGGCTTTGGGTTCAGGGTAGAGCGCGGCGAGGACATCAGAGAGGGCGAGCGTCCCTTCTGGATCTATGCCGTGTCTCGGGCGTTGGTGCCCGCCGTGGTCGATCGTCGTTGGATCGCTCCCCACCTACGCACTGTCATGGCGAACGCGCTCTGCTCTTTCGTCACGCGCGGCGATCACCGGATCAAGGAAGCGGTCATCGTCATTAAACGCGATCTGGCGCCGGGCACTATCAATCACTGCCTGGTGGAGGAAACCAGTCAGGCTCTGGGCGCCATCGACGACACGGCACTTTTGGACCCCTCCGCTTTCAACGATCTGGGCGGATTGGTCGAGCGTCTTCAACCCGCCGATCGCGTAATCCTCTCAGCACTCTTTGCCGAGGAGATCAGAGCCGGCTTGCCGCGCAGCGAGGTCTTGACGCTGCTTCCGATGCTGATCGAGCGCGGGATCCGTCAGGAGTTTCCCTGAGTCCCAACAAGAGTGAGCCCCAAAAGCAGAAAGGTCGGGGCGCTTTCGCACCCCGACCCCGACAGTCTGCTTCAGGTTCTATGGTTAAGCAGCGGCCTGCTTGTCGCCCTCGATCACGCGGGGCTCCGCTGCACGAACCTGGCTGATCGCAATGCTACGGGGGCGCTTGGCCTCCGGAATCTCGCGAACCAGATCGATGTGCAGAAGGCCGTTCTCGAGGCTGGCGCCGGTGACCTTGATGTGGTCGGCCAGATCGAAGCGGCGCTCGAAGGCGCGCTGGGCGATGCCGCGATAGAGGAAGCTGGGCTCGGTCGTCTCTTCTGTCTTGGCCTTGCGACCGGTTACGACGAGGCTCTGCTCTTTCGCGGTGATCTCCAGCTCCTCTTCGCCGAAACCGGCGACGGCCATGGAGATGCGATAGCGGTTCTCGTCCAGCTTTTCGATGTTGTAGGGCGGATAGGCCGGCCCGGAATCCTCGGCGCGTTGAGCGCTGTCGAGAATGTTCGCCAGACGGTCGAAACCGATGGAAGCACGAAGAAGGGGGGTAAGGTCGTAGCTGCGCATATCCTTGTTCTCCTAAGCATGAGCAACAGGTTCAGGGCGTCACCGTTCGCGGCTGATGCCCGATGGCTTGCGACGTCTGTTGAGGCCCCGATCGGGCACCTCATCGCCGCAGTCATGCAGATGGGAAGTCGGATTTCCGCCGTCAAGACCCACCAGCGGGCGGGCTTCCATCAAGGTTGGCCTTTAGACAAGCGCGAAAAGGGCGCTCGGCTATCCGAGCGCCCTCGTCCTTCGTCGTGCGAAACGCAGCGTTAGGACTTGAGACCCAGGCCCGAGAACCGCTTGTTGAACTTGGCGAGCTGGCCTCCGGAATCAATCAGGCGATGCACGCCGGTCCAGGCCGGGTGAGTCTTGGGATCAATGTCAAGACGCAACACGTCGCCTTCGCTGCCGTAGGTGGAGCGGGTCTTGAACTCCGTGCCGTCGGTCATCTGCACGGTGATCTCGTGATAGCTGGGATGGATGTCGGCCTTCATGGGCGCCCTCCGAATTGACTTGAGCGCGTGCATATAGCTGAGGGCTGGTCGCGGCGCAAGCAGCTCTATGCAGAGGTGCCCAGTCTGCATGACATAACGCCGCCTGCAATCCCTCCCGGTTGCGGCGCCCTTGCCATGCGGCGGTGAGCCCGGCACAAGGCATGATCCTGGAACGATAACGGCAATCTATGCGTCAGCCCTCTCTCATCCAGCAAGCCCGCGGTTCGAAGCGTCCCAAACAACGCGGCCTCGGTGTCCTGGCCAACATCCGCTTCTTTCTGCAGCCTTATCGCTGGCAGGTCGCAGGCGCGCTGGCCGCACTGACCGTGGCGGCAATCACGGTATTGGGCCTGGGTTTCGGTCTACGAAAGCTGGTGGACGAAGGCTTTAGCCAAGGCGACGACCGGCTTCTGGATCAGGCGCTGATCGTGCTGCTGGGTGTGGTCGTGGTGCTGGCGATCTCGATCTACGCGCGCTTCTATCTGGTCGCCTGGTTGGGCGAGCGCGTGGTCGCCGATATGCGCAAAGCCGTCTATGCCAAGGTCTTGGCGCATTCGCCTGCTTACTTCGAGGAGACCAAGACCGGCGAGGTGCTGTCCAGGCTGACCACCGACACGACGCTTCTGCAGGCGGTGATCTCTTCTTCAGCCACCACGGCTCTTCGCAACTCCATGCTGCTGATCGGCGGCCTGATCTTGCTGGTGGTAACCTCGCCGATGCTGACCGGCCTGGTCTTGCTGCTGGTGCCGGTTGTGGTTGCGCCGATCCTGATTTTCGGCCGCCAGGTCAGACGTTTATCGAGACAGAGTCAGGATCGCGTGGCCGACGTCGGTGTTCGCGTCGACGAGACCTTGAGCGCCATCCGCACCGTCCAGGCCTTCACGCATGAAGCCGCTGAGGAGCGCCGCTTCAATCAGGCAAGCGAAGCGGCCTTCGACGTTGCCTTGCTGCGCACCCGGGCGCGGGCGCGTTTGACGGCACTGGTGATCCTGCTCGTGTTTGGCTCGGTCTCGCTCATCCTTTGGATGGGAGGGCACGAGGTCCTGGACGGCAATCTCTCAGGCGGCGACCTCTCGGCCTTTGTATTTTATGCCATCGTGGTGGCTGCAGCCGTGGGCTCGCTCAGCGAGGTGATTGGCGACCTGCAGCGCGCCGCCGGGGCGACCGAACGTTTGCTCGAACTCCTGAACAGCAAGGCCGATATCTCTGCGCCGGCCGCACCCAAGACTTTCCCCTTGCCGGCCCGCGGCGCTGTCTCACTGAAGGGTGTTTCCTTCTCTTACCCCGCACACCCAGAGCGACCGACCCTGCATGATGTCGACCTCGAGGTTGAGCCGGGCGAGCGGGTGGCGATCGTCGGACCCTCGGGCGCCGGCAAGACCACACTGTTCCAGCTGCTGCTGCGCTTCTACGATCCCACCGCGGGCAGCCTCACCTTCGACGGCCTCGATATCAAGGACCTCGATCCCCAGTCTCTGCGCGGCCAGATTGGCCTGGTGCCTCAGGAGCCGGTGATCTTCTCGGCCTCTGCGCTGGAAAACATTGCCTACGGTCGGGCCGATCTGGGCGACAAGCCGAGCGAGTCTCTGGTTCGAGCGGCTGCGGAAGCGGCCCAGGCAATGGAGTTCATCCAAGCCTTGCCGGAGGGCTTCGATAGCTTTCTTGGCGAGCGCGGCGTACGGCTTTCCGGCGGTCAACGCCAGCGCATCGCGATCGCGCGCGCCCTGTTGCGCGATCCGCCGTTGCTCCTCTTGGACGAGGCCACATCGTCGCTGGATGCCGAGAGCGAGCGTGCCGTCCAAGAAGCCCTGGAGCGACTCATGGTCGGCCGCACAACATTGGTGATCGCCCACCGCCTAGCCACGGTGCTGAAAGCCGACCGTATCCTGGTCTTGGACCAGGGCCGGATCGTCGAAGAGGGGCGTCACACCGAACTGGTTCAGGCCGGCGGGCTCTATGCCAGACTGGCCTCATTGCAGTTCGATCAGAACATCGCAGCCGCAGCCCTTAGCGGGGTCGCGACTGGAAAGTGACCATAGCGCCCCATTGCGGCAATGGGGTCCGTTCGATTTCAAGAGAAAGAGGACATCAGTCTCGCGCTTCGACGGGAAAACCGGCCTCTTCCCATGCTCTTGCACCGCCGACGAAATAGTAAACCTTCTTGTAGCCCCAATTGACCACTTTGGCCGTCGAGTAAACCGGATATCCGCTACCCGGCGAGTACCAATAGAGGATGACTTCCTCGTCCTTCCCCACGACATCCCTCAGAGTGATCTCCTTCAATCTGGGTTTGGTCGGAATGTCTTTGTTGTAGTAATCAGGGCTGTTGGGGAGGTGAACAGCACCGGGTAGATGGGATTCCAGCCACACCTCTTCACTGCTGGCGTCGATGAACTTGACGCCTCGGTCGAGGAACGTTTTTGCGGTCTCGAGATCGAGCTCCGTCGCTCCCTCGATCTCAAACCAAGTGTTTTCACCCGCCAAATGCGTGATGACCCGATAGTGCCAAGTCATAGCCGGAATCTTGGCAAGCCCCGCACGCACACGATTCCGGGCGGCTTTGTTGCCGAAGAGGGTAAAATCTATCTCACCTTGGAAGGGGGTATATCCATCATTCGTTTTTCTCTCGAGGCTAAGCGCTCCCAATCCCTTTCGATTGCGCAGATCGTTGGCTGCTTCGATCGTGGCCTCCCCCTCCTCGATGCGCCCCAGATGGCCTAAGCTCGCCCCCAGAAGAATCCGTGGCAGCTCGTCCTCCGGGTTACGCTTGATGGCACGCTTGAGAACCGCTGCGGCCTCGGCGTAGCGTTCCTGCATGAACTGAGCATGGCCAAGAATGGTCAAGTAGTTGGCCGGATGGTGGGGATCGAGCCGCATGGCCTCCTGAATTGCCGCCTCTCCTTGCGCGGGCTGGCCAGCTAGGATCAAGACATTGGCCAGTCCGGCGTGCGCAGTGGCGTCATTGCCGTCCAGAGCAACGGCCTTTTCCGCCTCCGCCACAGCGTCGTCGAAGAATCCCCAGGATGCCAGAATTCTGGCTTGCAGCGTATGGGCCAGTGGCGTGGGCGCCTCGAGGGCCTTCTCCAAATGTGCGTTGGCGCGGCTCTCGGTTCGAGTCGAGGGCATTCCGAGATCGAATGACCAGTCATTCTCGAAGGCGTCCCAATAGAGGGACGCCAAAGCCGCATGAACTTGGGCAAAGTTGGGATCGAGGCGAAGCGCTTCCTCGAAGTAAGGCAGCGCCTCGACATAAGCCCGGGGCGTCGCAAGCTTGTAGTGCGCCCAACCCTGCAGGTAAGCGTCATGCGCTGCGGCAATCTCGGTGTTGTGGTGGGCTCGCTGGGCTTGCTCCTCCTTGGTGAGGTTGACCGCAAGTGCTGCAACGATCTGTTCCGTCACCTTGTCCTGTAATTCGAAGACATCATCGATCGTGCCGTCATAACGCTCTGCCCAAAGATGTCCACCCGTCGTCGCGTCTATGAGCTGAGCATTTATCCGCACTTCGTTCCCAGCGCGGCGCACCGATCCCGAGAGCACATAACGAACGCCCAGCTCTTCAGCGACCCGACGTGCCTTTGCTTGTTGACCTTTGTAGGAGAAGGAAGAGTTGCGGGCGATGACGAAGAGCCCGGAAATCTTTGAGAGATCGGTGATCAGGTCTTCTGTCATGCCGTCAGTGAAGTAGTCTTGGTTGGAATCGCCTGACAGGTTGTCGAAGGGCAGCACCGCGATCGAAGGCTTGTCCGGCAGGGGGAAGGCCATTGCCTCGACCGAGGCCGGTTCTTCGCGTTGCACCCAGGGCGACCACCAGGCTAGCCCACCGAGGGCGCCCACGATCAGCAGTAGACTGAGAGCGACGGCGGACAGGCGATTGCGCCTGCGGGTTGGACCCGTGGACCCCGAGTTGGTTGCCGAGGCCATGCCATCTAACTGGACACGAAAGGCGTGGATCGGATCAGCGATGTTCTTGACCTCATGAGGACCGAGATCCTCAAAGGCGAAATCCATCTTGCCTTTGACCTGGCTAACAACGTTGTGGGCAACGCAGATGGTGCCAGGCTCAGCCAGGCCCTCCAGGCGCGACGCAACGTTGACGCCGTCACCATAGAGGTCGTCCCCCTCGACAATCACGTCGCCGATGTTAATGCCAATCCGGAACCTGAGTTGCTTGTCAATTTCGAACGCTGCTTCTCGCTCCTCTACACTGCGCTGCCAAGCGACTGCGCAGGTCAGCGCATCTACCACGCTGGCAAACTCGACCAGAAAGCCGTCGCCCATCAACTTAACGACGCGGCCATGATGTTGGGCAATGAGCGGCTCTAGGACCTGCTGACGCAACTCTGAGAGACGCTGAAGCGTTCCAGTCTCATCGGCACCCATGAGGCGGCTATAGCCGACCACATCGGCGGCAAGTATGGCGGCAAGCCGGCGGTCCAAACCCAGTCTCCTTTGATGAAGAGAGTATCGACTATGGCGGGGCGACGCTATCCAATCAAAATGATCCTGTCAGGACAGCTTGTAGCAAGGAAAGGATGTGGCGAGCGTTCATGAGAGTGTTGCGCGAGAAATTCGGGTTGAGGACCGATGCCGCACAAATCCGAAAAACCTTCAGAATTGCGATGAAGCAAGATCACATCTTAGTGTCCGTCCGGAAACTGCTTGTGTCCGGCAGCGACCCGAAGGGCTGACTTATCAAGGCCTTGGGACTGCGTCGAGCGCCGCTTACGATGCACCCGGCATCGCCGCGCGCCGCTCTCCTTGCCCAAGACCTTGATAAGTCAGTGCAGGACACAAGCAGTTTCCGGACGGACACTTAGACCGCAGAGCGCTTCGCTCCGCGAACATCTTGTCCTAGAGAAAACCCGAGCTCATGGAGTCATCGGCGACGACGTTCTGCGTTCTTAATCAGCTGCCTAGAGCATCACTGCCGAGCGCATGCGAGGTGAAGATGCGCTCTAGCGCTGGGTGAGTTTCAGTTCGATCCGGCGATTCAGGCGGTAGGAGTCCGGGTCGCTGCCGAGTGCGATCGGTTGGAATTCGGCGAAGCCGGCCGCCGCCAGACGATTGGCAGGAATGCCCTGCTCGATCAGGAAACGCACGACGCTCAAGGCGCGCTCGGCCGAGAGTTCCCAGTTCGAATCGAAGCTGCCTGTGACCAGCGGGCGGCGATCGGTGTGGCCGTTCACCTGCAGCACCCAGTCGATATCTTGGGGAATCTCCGGGATAATCTGCTTCAAGGTGTCGGCGAGTTCGGCCAGCTGCGCCTCTCCGGCCTGGGTGAGGCCGGCTTGGGCCGAGGGGAAGAGCACTTCCGATTGAAGGACGAAGCGGTCGCCGACCACGCGGATATCGGCGCGCGCGCCCAAGACTTCGCGCAAGCGTCCGAAGAACTCCGAGCGATAGCTGGCCAGTTCCTGCACCTTGGTGGCCAGGGCCTCGTTCAGGCGCTTGCCCAGGTTGACGATCTTGACCTCGCGCTCCTCGTTCAGCGTCTCGCTCGCATCCAGCGCGGCGGTCAGCTGGCCGAGGCGCTGCTCCAAGGCCGTGACCTGGTTTTGCAGTCTTTCGACCTTTCGATTGGCGGTCTCGCTGAGTTCGCGCTCCTGCGATAGCGTGGCGGCGGCCTCAGCACTGGCGCTTGCAGATCGCTCTTCGGCGACATCCAGGGCCTCCTCGGCGAGCTTCAAGCGCTGATCGGCCAAGGTAAGGTTGCGGCGGCTGGCCGCCAGTTCGGCCTGTAATCCGCTGGCGACCTCGGTCAAGCGATCCAGGGCCGCGTCGCGCCCAGTGATCAGGTCTTGTGCCGCGGCCAACTCGCCCTCCCTGGCTGTCAGTGCAATCCGCAGCTGGCTCAGGTCGGCGGAAAGGCGGCGGAGGCTGCGTTGGCGTTCGACCAGGATCCGCGCCAAAGCTTCCCGCGAGGCCTCGGTCTTGATCAGGTTGGCCAGGGTCTCCGCCCCAGCGCTGCGCTCTTGCTCCAGGGCCGAGGTCAGGCGCTGCGTGGTCTCGGCCAAGCTCTCGTTGCGCAGCCGCAGCTCTTGTTCCAACTGGTCCAGCCGGGTGACGAGAGCGTTGCGCGAGGCCTCGCTCTCGCTGTGACGCTGATCCAGCGTGTCGCGCTCGTCGGCAAGGTTTGAAAGCAAGGCCTCCAGGTGTCGTAACTCGCCCTCGCTCTCGGCCAGGGCGGCCTGCAAGGCTTCGCGCTCTTCCTCCAGGCTGCGGCGGCGTTCGGCCGAGCGCGCCTCTGCCTCTTCCTGCGCTGCGCCGGAGGCGGCCAGGCTGGCCAACTCACGCTCGCGCGCGGCCAGCAGGTCCGAGAGGCTATTGCGCTCGGCTGCCAGACTCTCGGCCAGTTCGAGCAGTCCGTCGCGCTCGCTGGTCGCGGCGGCCAGAGCCTCGACTAGACGCTCGCGCTCCGTAATGGCAGCACGAGCGCGTTCTTCGCTGCTCTCGAGATTGCCTTGCAGGTCGGACGCTTGCGCCTCGGCCTGGGTGAGGGCTGCCCGACCTTCGCTCACCTGCGCCTCTAGACGACGGCGGTCGAGCTCGCTGAGCGCAAGGCTCTCCTCAAGCGCCAGCCGCTTGGCTTCCAGGGTCTTCAGCTCCGCCTGAGCGGCTGCCTGAGAGCGTGCAAGGGCGGCGATCTCGGCGTCGCGGGCCGCCAGAATCTTCTGCAGATCCTCTTGCGCCGTGGTGCCGCTGTCCAAACTGCCGCGCAGATCCGCCAGACTGCTGCTCAGGACCTCGATGCGTTGCAAGGCCTCGCCCGCGTCCTGCAGCGCCGCATCGCGCTGAGCCAATGCCTGGGCCACGCGTGCTTCCAAAGCAGCCAGGCTCTCTTGATCCCTGGCCGCCTGGGATTCGACGGTGGTCTTGGCGCTCTCGCTTGCGGCGAGGCTAGCCCGCAGAGACTCCAGATCGGCTCGCTCTTCCGCTAAGGCTGCCTGTGACTGTGCCAAGTCTGCCTCGCGCTGTGCCAAGGCCTCGTCCAGTCCATCGCTGCGTTTGGTGAGTGCCAGGACCTCGGCGCCTAGGCTGCGGCGCAGGGCTTCCAGGTTGTCGACGGCAGTTGTGAGGCGGTGCAGTTCGCTCTCCAGCGTGGCGATCCGCTCGCGTTGTGCGCCAAGGGACTGGGCGTCGCGGCGTTGCTGCTGCTCGGCGCTGGCCAAGGCCGCTTCCCTCTGGGTCAAGCGTTCTGCCAGCCTTGCGGCCGCCTCGGCGTCACCGCTTTGGGCTTCTTGCAGGCTTGCGAGGTCGGCAGCCAGGCGGTCGTTTCGACCGTCGGCGGCCTGCAGTTCGGCTGAGAGCCCAGCCAGCGTTGCGCGCAACTTCGTAGCGGTCTCGCGCTCTAAGGCCAGCTGCTCTTGCGTCTGGCCCAAGGTGCGGGTCATCTGCTCCAGTGCCTCGTCGCGTCCGCTCAGCGCGCCCGAAAGGGTGTTCTGCGCCAGAACGAAGATCAGCAGCACGAAGACCACGACCATGATGAGCGCGGCCAAGGCATCGACGAAGCCCGGCCAGTAGTTCATGGACCGGCGCGGGCGTCGAGCGTAGCCCGGCTCCATCAGTTGCCCTCGTCGGCCAGTGCAGCGATGGTGCGGGCGAGCAGGCGTATCTCGTTACGCATCTCTTGGATGATCTGGCCGCGCCCCTTGTCGAGTTCGCTCGCCATGCGCTCCAGCGAGCCATGCAGGGCGCGAAGGTACTGCCGCGAGCCCTGTTCGGCACCGCCGGAGACCTCTGCCAAATGCTGCAGGGTCTGGCGCAGTTGCAGCTGGGTTTCGATCAGGCTGGTGAAGGCGGCTTGCTGGGCCTGGCTCTGGGCCGCCAGATTGCCCAACCGTTCTCCGATCAAGCCCAGGCTTTCCATGAAGGCCTGACGCTCTTCCTCGTTACGGGTGAGTGTACGCTGCAGATTGTCGAGGCTGTCGGCGGTGTGCTCCAGCAGAGCCTGAACGTAGGCCGGAACCGAACCCTCGCCGTCGCCACCGCCTGCAGCGCCGCCGGAGAGTTTGGTCATGCCTGCCAGCCACTCCTCCAAGTCCTGCATGAAACGGTTATGGGCTTGACTGGACTGCAGCTCCAGAAAGCCCACGATCAAAGAGGCGGCCAAGCCAAAGAGCGAGGAGGTGAAGGCCGTTCCCATGCCCGATAGCGGCCGCTCCAGGCTCTGCTGCAGCTGCCGCATCAGATCGACGCTGCTGCCGCTGTCGGCCTGCAGGCCGGCGATGGTGTCGCCGACCGCTCCGACGGTCTCTGACAGCCCCCAGAAAGTGCCGAGCAGGCCCAAGAAGATCAGCAGGCCAACCAGATAGCGAGAGAGGTCGTGCGCTTCGTCGATGCGGATCTGGATGCCGTCGAGCAGGGTGCGCATGGAGAGCGCGGAGAGGCTGACCCGGCCGCGGCGTTCGCCCAGCATGCGGGCCATCGGACCCAGCACGCGCGGTTGCGGCATTTGCTTCAGGGAATCGGGATAGAAGAGGCGCTCGCGCGTCTCCTGCATCAATTGCTGCAGCCAGCGCACTTCCGGATTCAGCAGGATCACTTGGCGAATGGTGTGCAGGATGCCGAGCAGAGCAACGGCCAGGATGACCCCATTGAGGAAGGGGCTGGCGAAAAAGGCCTTGATCAGGCCGGGGCCGAGCAGCGCGCAGACGATGACGACGCCCAGCAGGAAGATCAACATGCGCAAGAGGTAGCGCAGCGGTCTGGTCATGCCGCGGGTCCGCCTCTCGCATCGGTGCGTTGCATGCTATCGCTTGGCACCATCGCGCCCGGCTTAACTGCGGTAGCTGAGGTCGACCCGATCAGCTGGTCCGCTGCCGTAGCGATCGCCCTGCGCGCGCACGATGAAGCGCGCCGTGCGGATGCCCTGGTCGATCAGGTAGGCACGCACGGCCAAGGCCCGCGACAGGGAGAGGCGGCGTGCATCCGAACTGCTGCCGTCTTCGGCCGAGGCATAAGCCAAGAGCTCCAGCCGCAGGCTGTCGTCTTCCTGCATTTGCCGCGCGATCTGGTTCAAGGTCGACTTATCGCCATCGGTCAGTACCGACGAGCCGCTGGCGAAGAGCAGGCGCTCGCTGTCGCTGCCGCCGGCCGTGGGTGTCGGCGTCGGGGCTGCCGCAGCAGTAACCGGTGCCGGGCTTGGAGCGGCACTCGGCGTTGGGGCTGGAACGGCGGCGGGAGCAGGCGCGGGTGCTGCAACCGAGGGCGCTGGAGCCGGCGCAACACTCGCCACCTGGCTGGGTGCTGGTGCCGGCGCTGGGCTACCAGGCTGCGAGATGGTGACACCGCTGCTGCTGGATGGCTGGCTGTTTGATCCGCCGCCGACGATGGTAACGCCGCTGCTGCTCGATCCGCTTGGGGCAGCGCTGGGCGGCGAGAAACCGGGTGCTGGCGTAATGGTAACTCCGCTGGTGCCGCCGGGAGCGGCAGCCACCTGCGGTGCCGGGGCAGGTGCCGGGGTCGGACTTGGCGCCGGTGCCGCGCTTTGGGTGCCGGGCGCCGGCGTGATTGTGACGGTGCCGCTGCCACCGGATCCGCTGGAGCCGGTCGAAAGCGAAGGAAGTTGCCCAGCGCTCGAACCCGCGCTACCGGGGGCGGGAGAAATCGAAAGGCCACCGCTGCTCTGCGGCGCCGCCGCCACCTGAGGTGCGGGCGCCGCTGCCACCTGAGGTGCGGACGCTGGCGCCGGGGCGGGAGCTGGCGTTGGTGCTGCCGCGGGTTCGGGCGCCGGCGCTGGTGCCGGGCTGGGCGCGATTGAGGGGGTTGCGTCCGTAGAGCCGGCCGAAGGCAGGCCGGCAAAGGAATCTTTCGGCGGTACCTGCGGCGGCTGTGGCTTGCTTGCGGCCGGCGCCGGTGCCGGACTGGGTGCCGGGGCAGGGCTAGCCGCTACCGGTGCCGGAGAAGGCGCAGGTGTTGGCGCAGGGCTCGCAGCGACTGGTGCCGGTGTCGGGGCGGGCGCCGGGCTCGGTGCCGGTCGAGCGGCTACCGGTGCGGGTGCCGGGCTGGGTGCAGGCCGTGCCGCCGCGGGTGCCGGTGTAGGCGTCGGGGCTGGACGCGGGGCTGGGGCCAGGGCACGGCTGGTCGTCGGTGCCGGGTAGCTGCGGGTCTGCGGTACGGGTGCGGTCACCACCTGCGGTCCTTGGCCCGGGCGAATGAGGGTTGGTGCAAGCTTGCCGCCGCTGCCCAGCTGTGCCGGCTGGCCCAAGGGCTGCCCCAGGAGCGGCTGCAGGGTGGCGGCCTGCGGTGTCGGGATGGTCAGCTGCGAGCGCGGATCGCTCAAGGGCGGATAGAGTAGGTTCCCCGGCCGCACCAAAACTCTGGCGTTGCCGCTGGAGTAGGCATAGGCGCTGGACTGCTGCCCGATGCCATAGCCGCCATAGACGCCGCCCGGCGTAACCGGTATGGCCGGCACCGCACCGCTTGGCCCCAAGCTGTTCAACACTCCGGTGTTGACGATCACGTTTGGCGAGCCGGCGCCGTAGGACTGCGCCGCGGCTGCTGCGGGCAGAAGTGCCGAGAGCGCCAGAGTTGCGACTCCCGCCAGAAGGCGCATGCGCCGTCCGGATACATCTGCTTGCTTGTTCATCATCTGCTTGGCCATGCCTAAGGCTCTCTTCCGACGCTGGCTCCCCAGTTCCTGAGCCCCAGTCCCAGTCTTCCCTCTTGGCAAGACACTAGGCGCTGGTCCGGGAACATACAATCGCCCTGCGCTGCCGCAAACGGCCGCTCATCGAACAGAACGCATTCAACTCCCCGTCTCTTACCCTCAGGTGCTGGCGAGCGCAAACCCCCTTACCAAGGTCGGATCGGGTATTGTCCTTGTCAATGTAGCACATAGGCCCGCCGCGCCGGGAGGGGGAGCGCTGCGTTGGCCTAGTCGGCTTTGCTTGCCGGCGCTTTCACTTTCAGGAGCCGCACCATGTCGCTGTGCAGCTCACTGTTGCTGGCGAGGATCGAGCCGCCGTCCAAGATGACATCGCGGCCGTCGATGGCACTGATGTAGCCGCCAGCTTCGCGAACCAGCAGGATTCCGGCCGCAATGTCCCAGGACGCTAGCCCGCGCTCCCAATAGGCGTCATAGCGTCCGGCGGCGACATAGGCGAGGTCCAGCGACGCCACGCCCCAGCGTCGCACGCCGGCCACCTTGTCGATCACCTCTGTCAGCTCGCTCAGGAAGAGAGGGCTTCCCTCCTTGCCTTTGAAAGGCATGCCGGTCGCCAGCAGGGATTCTTCCAATCGGCTGCGCGCCGACACCCGCAGGCGGCGGTCGTTCAAAAAGGCGCCGCCGCCACGCTCGGCATGGAACAACTCGTCCTTGATCGGGTCGTAGACCACGGCAGCCACGATTGCGCCGCGCTGCTCCAAGCCAATCGAGATGGCGAAATGCGGCAGGCCGTGGAGGAAGTTGGTGGTCCCGTCCAGAGGATCGACGATCCAGCGTCGGCCTTCTGCATCGGGCTCGCGCAGGCTCCCCTCTTCGCTCAGGATGCCGAACTCCGGTCGCCCTTTGGTCAGCTCTTCCCGCAGTATCCGGTCGGCTTGCAGGTCGGCGGTGGAGACGAAGTCAGCTGGACCCTTCTTGGAGACCTGCAGATGCTCGATCTCGCCGAAGTCTCGCTTCAAGCCGCGCGCGGCCTTATGAGCGGCGCGAACCATCACGTTGATCAGAGGAGATCGCGGTGCCATGGGCATTCCTTTCCAGTTCGATTAGGCCCACAAGACCGAGTGCCTCAGGGCCGGCACTCTGCCGCGAGGCAGGGCGCACTGCCAAGCGCGAAGAGGTTAGGGCTGAGGTGTCTAGACCGCAGAACCGTCTCAAAGTCGCTTTGAGAATGGCCCCTAGAGTCCCTTCTCAAAGGTTGGCACCATGAACGCTCGAAGGCATGTTCAGACAGCGATGGCTCCGGACTCGGCCAAGAGGGCTAGCACTTTGTCGTGAAGGGCCGGATTGGCCGAGGCCACGATGCCGCCGCTAGAGGCTAGGGTGAGCGCTTGGCCACGCCAGTCGCTGATGGCCGCGCCGGCACCCTCGACAACCGGCACGAGGGCGCAGAGGTCGTAGTTGCTCATGTAGACGCCGGAGAGGCAGATCTCGAAGCAACCGGCGGCTAGCGCGCCGTAGCCAAGGCAGCTGCCGTCGGCGAGGGTCCAGCGCGCGGCGCGGCGCAGCGCATTGAAGCCCAGGACGCTGGTCGCATCGTGCGAATCTTCGTCGGAGAGGTTGACCACCGCCTCGGCGATCTCTCCAACGCCGCTCGGCCGTAGCGGGCGGTCGTTCAACCAAGCGCCGAGCCCTGTGATCCCCAGATAGATCTCTCGCGTTTTCGGTTGGGCGATAACGCCCAGGACTGGCCGTCCGGCGCGGCAGAGGGCGATTAGCACGCCATAGGTAGGCAAGCCGGCGATGAAACTCTTGGTACCGTCGATGGGATCCAAGACCCAGACCCACTCTGCCTCCGGGTCCTTGTTGCCGTACTCCTCGCCGACGATGCCATGGCTCGGGTGGTAGTTTTCGATGGACTGCCGAAGCGCGGCTTCGACGGCACGATCGACCGTGGTCACCGGCGATCCGTCAGGCTTGATCTCGGTCGCTGCATTGGCTTCCAAGCCAAGCACAGTCTGACAGGCTTGCCGCGCCAGTGCTTCGGCGAAGGGCCTGAGCGCCTCAATCTCCGTCGTGCTCATGCTGTCTTCTCCTCAAAAGCCTCTTCGGTCGGAACGCATGGCCAAGCGTTCGGCACAGCTATTCTGACTCGGAAATCGCCTTGGCGAAGGCTTTGATCGCTGCCAAAGGCCCGCGTTCGTGGTTCCAGACGGCGTTTCGCAGCGCCAGAAAGTCTGCCCCGGCCAGGGCGTAGTCTGCGGCATTCTCCAGCGTAATTCCGCCCATGGCGACGCAAGGCGGCTCCATCATCTCCTGCCACCAGGACAGAAGCTCAGGGTCGGGGGCCTGCGGTTCGGGGTCGAAGGCACCGAAGCTGACATAGTCGGCCCCGGCTTCGCCTGCCTCCATGGCCGCGTGTCGCGATGCGGCGCAGCCCGCACCGACGATCGCATCCTCGCCAAGGGCCCGGCGGACGGCGGCCACACGGGCCTTGTCGGCCTGCACATGAACCCCGTCGCAGCCCTCCGACTGCACCAGGTCGGCACGCTCCTCCAGGACCAGAGGTACGCCGGCGGCATGAGCCAGGGGAAGCAGAGTCGCAATCTGATGGCGCAGTTCCCTATCGTCGAGCCGGCCTTCGCCGCCGCCGCTGCGCAGCAGCAAGGCCTCGATCCGCGGTCCGCTTAGCGCGGGACGTAGCAACTCGACAAAGGCCTGCAGCTGAACCTCGCCGCTTGCCAAGCCAATGGGGGTGACCAGATAGAAGTTACAGGTCGTCATGACCCTCTCTCCTCCCGCACCTCCGTCTTGCCGTCTTCCAGAAGGCGCTTCAGGGCGTCCACATCCGGGCAGTCCACGGCAGCAGCCGGAATCCTGTCAAGCAGTTGGGCACCGCTGGCAGCTGCCAGCTTGGATAGGCTTGCCTGCTGTTGCGGTTCGGAGGAGGAGAGCACGTAGGACGCGCCGGCACGGAGCGCCTCGACGGCTGCACCGGCGGAATCGCCAGCATCGTAGAGGAAGAAGAGCGGCGTATCGCCCGGTTCGGCCGCGCGCATCATGGCGGCAAAAAGATGCCAGCCGATGGCACCGTCCGACACCACGACGGCCGGGCGGTCCAGCGCCCTGGCAACCGCGGCGATCCGCGCGATGTCGCGACCGCTGTAGACTCGAAGGTAGGGACCGCGGAGCGGATCCGGAGCCTCTGGCCCCGAATCCACTGGCCCCGAACCCACTGGCCCCGAATCGGCCGGTTTGGGCGCGATCAGAGGAAACGGCCCATGGCGACGGCGGTGTCGCTCATGCGGTTGGAGAAGCCCCACTCGTTGTCATACCAGGACATGACCCGAACGAAGCGGCCCTCGATAACCTGGGTCTCCTTCAGATCGAAGATCGAAGAGGCCGGGTTATGATTGTAGTCGCTGGAGACCAGCGGCAGGCTGTTGGTTTCCAACACGCCCTTCAACGGCCCGGCGGCAGCCGCCTCGACGGCCGCATTGATCTCTTCCTTGGAAGTCTCGCGGCCGGCGTCGAACTTGAAGTCGATAAGGCTGACGTTGGGCGTGGGAACCCGCATGGCGGTGCCGTCGAGCTTGCCCTTCAACTCTGGCATCACCAGGCCGACGGCGCGGGCCGCGCCAGTGGTGGTCGGGATGATGGATACGGCGGCGGCTCTTGCGCGTGCCAGGTCGCTGTGCAGGGTGTCCACGGTGCGCTGGTCGCCGGTATAGCTGTGGATCGTGGTCATGAAACCGCGTTCGATCCCCACTGCCGAATGCAGTACGTGGGCCACCGGTGCCAGGCAGTTGGTGGTGCAGGAGGCGTTGGAGATGACGACATGCTCGCCACTCAGCTTGTCGTGGTTCACGCCATAGACCACGGTCATGTCGACGCCCGATGCGGGGGCCGAGACGATGACGCGCTTGGCGCCACCAGCCAGGTGCGCTGCGGCCTTGTCGCGCGAGGCGAAAATGCCGGTGCACTCCATCACGATGTCGACGCCCAGATCGCCCCAGGGCAGCTTGGCCGGGTCGCGCTCGGAAAGAACCGAGACCTGCTTGCCGTCGACCACGATGCTGCCGTCCTTGGCCTCGACCTGGCCGGGGAAGCGGCCGTGCACGCTGTCGTAGGTCAAGAGGTGAGCGTTGTCGCTGGCCGAGCCCAGATCGTTGATGGCCACAAACTCGACGTCGTCGCGCTTGGACTCCATTGCGGCGCGAAACACCAAGCGTCCGATGCGTCCGAAGCCGTTGATTCCTACCTTCACTGCCATTGTCGTCGTCTCACAATTCTGATTGCTCTGGCCTTTTGGGGCCGTGGTCGGTCTAGGGCGTTCCTGGAAGCAGGGACGCTTAAGCGGCGTACTTGCCCAGCGCCGCTGCGCCGTTGGCCTTGGCCCGCTCCAGGTAGGCAGCCTGCGCGGCTGCAAGGTTGGCCTGTTTGCCGCTCCAAGCCTTCAGGGGCGCTGCCTGCAGCGCACGGCCGTAGGAGAAGCTGAGCGCCCAGGGGACGGCTCCCAGCTTGTTCATGGCGTTGAGGTTCAAGGTCGCATCCTCGTCCGACTGGCCGCCGGAGAGGAAGACGATGCCCGGAACCGCGGCCGGCACGACACGGCGGAAACAGGCGATGGTGCGCTCGGCCACTTCCTGATGGCTGGCCTGCTCCGGACAATCGCTGCCGGAAATCACCATGTTCGGCTTCAACAGCATGCCTTCCAGCTGCACTTCCGCGACGGCCAGCTCGGAGAAGACCGCCCGCAGCACTTCCTCGGTCACGAACTCGCAGGTCTCGATGTCGTGGTCGCCGTCCATCAGAACCTCGGGCTCGACGATTGGCACGATCCCGGCTTCCTGGCAGAGCGCGGCGTAGCGCGCCAGTGCGTGAGCGTTGGCGGTGATGCAGGCAGCCGACGGCAGTCCCTCGGCGATGGTGTAGACGCCGCGCCACTTGGAAAACTTGGCGCCCAGTCCGGCGTATTCCTTCAGGCGATCGGCCAGGCCGTCCAGGCCCTCAGTCACGGTCTCGCCTTCGTGTAGCGCCAAGGGCTTGGCACCCTTGTCGACCTTGATGCCCGGAATGATGCCGCGATCTTCCAGAATCTTGGAAAGGCGCGTGCCATCGCTGCTCTTCTGGCGCAGGGTTTCGTCGAAGAGGATCACGCCGCTGACGTAGTTCTCGGCCTGATCCGTGGTGAAGAGCATCTGGCGATAGTCACGGCGGTTCTCTTCGGTGCTCTCGACCGAAATGCTGTCGAAGCGCTTCTTGATGGTTCCGCTGGACTCGTCCGCGGCAAGAATGCCTTTCCCCTTGGCGACCAGCGCCTGGGCTACCGCTTGCAAGCTTGTCATGGCTGCATCCTTTCCTTCTTTACCTACCTGGCCGTCGCTGTCGGGCGGCCGCTCTTTGACCCCGTGTAGACTCTCGAGATGCCCAATTGGTTCCTAGAGTCTTGCTTTGACGGCTTTGACCACCGCCTCCGGGGTAACTGAAAAATGCTCGTACAGATCCTTTGCCGGCGCAGATGCGCCAAAGGTGCGCATGCCGACGAAGCTGCCACCGAACTCGATCCAGCGCTCCCATCCGAAGGGGCTGCCGGCTTCGATCGCGATGTGTAGCGCGCCCGGACCTAAGACCTCGTCGCGATAATGCTGTGGCTGCTCGCCGAACAGCTCCCAAGACGGCAGAGATACCACGGCAGTGGCGATCCCTTCTTCTTCCAACAACACCTTGGCGGCCAATGCCACCTGGATCTCGGAGCCGGACGAAATCAGGCTGACCGCGCGCGGCCCCTTTGCCGGGGCCAGAATGTAGCCGCCGAAGGCAGTCAGATTCTCGCTGCCGTCCTTGCGTACCGTCGCCAACCCCTGACGGCTGAGCACGATGACGCTGGGCCGCTTGAGCTGCGCCATCGCGACGGCCCAGGCCTCTGCAGTCTCGACCTGATCGCAGGGCCGCATGACCAGAAGGTTGGGAATCGCGCGCAATGCCGCCAGATGCTCGACCGGTTGATGCGTTGGACCGTCCTCGCCCAGACCAATGGAATCGTGGGTCATCACATAGACGACCGGCAGCTGCATCAGGGCCGAGAGGCGAATGGCCGGCCGGCAATAGTCGGTGAAACAAAGGAACGTACCACCGTAGGGTCGGACGCCGCCATGCAGCAGCATGCCGTTCATGGCTGCGGCCATGCCGTGCTCGCGAATGCCGTAGTGGATGTAGCGCCCGCCGTAGTTTTCGGCGTTCAAGATCTCCATCGGCTTGGCTCTGGTGTTGTTGGACCCCGTAAGGTCGGCCGAACCGCCGATCAGGCTGGGGATGGCCGGCACCAGGCGTTCGAGGGTTTCCTGCGAGGCTGCACGGCTGGCCAAGGTTGGCCTTTCTTCCATCGCCTCTTGAATTAAAGCCTTTATCGGGCGCCGCCAACCCTCGGGCAGCTTGCCGGAGAGGCGTTGTTCGAAAGCCTCTCGCTGCGCCTCCGGCGTAGCGGCCAGACGCTCATCCCACGCCGCCGCAGCAGCTGCCCCGCGGCTTCCGGCTTGGCGCCAGGCAGAAAGCAAAGCGTCAGGAATCTCGAAGGGCGCGTGCGGCCAGCCCAAGGCCTCGCGGGCGCCCGCAATTTCTTCGCCACCCAGAGGCGCGCCATGCGCCTTGGCGGTCCCGGCCTTGCTCGGGGCACCGAAACCGATCGTCGTCTTGCAGGCGATCATGACCGGCCTCTCGGCGCTCTGGGCTGTCTCCAGCGCGGCGGCGATCGAATCGGCGTCGTGTCCATCGCAGGCCAGCGTGGTCCAGCCTGCCGCGGCAAAGCGACCGGCCTGATCCTCACAGGTCGAGAGCGACGTCGGGCCGTCGATCGAAATCTCGTTGTCGTCGAAGAGGAGGATCAGGTTCTTCAGCCGCAGATGGCCCGCCAGCGTTATGGCTTCCTGGCTGATGCCCTCCATCAGGCAGCCGTCACCGGCAACCACATAGGTCTTGTGATCGACCAGAGCGGACCCGAAGACTGCGTTCAGATGCCGCTCGGCGATGGCCATACCCACCGCATTCGCAAGACCCTGACCCAAGGGGCCGGTGGTGGTCTCGATGCCGGGTGCCTCGCCATACTCGGGGTGGCCGGCGGTGCGGCTGCCCAGCTGCCGGAAGGCCTTGATCTCATCCAGGCTCATCTTCGGATAGCCGGTGAGATAGAGCAGGGCATAGAGCAGCATCGAGCCGTGACCGGCCGAGAGCACGAAGCGGTCGCGGTCCGGCCAGTCCGGGCGCGCCGGATCGTAGCTCAGAAATCGGGTGAATAGGACGGTCGCCACATCGGCCATACCCATCGGCA
Source organism: Rhodospirillales bacterium (assembly GCA_963669445.1). GTDB lineage: Bacteria > Pseudomonadota > Alphaproteobacteria > Kiloniellales > JACOMY01 > JACOMY01. The sequence goes on along the minus strand of OY770029.1, from coordinate 4,862,204 downwards.
TGCCGGGGTGACCCGACTTTGCCTTCTCGACTGCATCCATCGCTAGGGCGCGGATGCAGTTGGCCATGTCGCGATGCACCGTCATCGGAGTCGCACCATCCATGCTTCGGCTCGCGTTGCTTCGCTTTAAAGGGGGCGCCAGAACCGTCCTCGCGCACCAGGATTAAGCCCAGGGATCGGCCGCCTCGAAACCTGGCGAGAGGGCGAGCTGCGGCGCGAAATCGTGGCGGAACATGCCGCCCAAGCCGCACCACGTCAACTGCGATCCTGCTGCACCGCCGCATAGGGCCTATGAGCAGCGTCTGGCCGCAGCCATTGACGACCACGCCATGCTCTGGCCACAGTGCCGGGCAATAGCTCAAACGAGTGTGGCCGAGGCCACGAATCCAAGCGAAGGAGTGAAGTCCAAGGTGTCCGATAGCATGATGTCCAGCGCAGAGGTGACAAGCGGTAAGGTCGGCGAGGCGATGCGCCGCCTGGAAGCCGCAATCGGCAAGGTTGAGACGCAGAGCCAAGAGGTCGTTCGGCTGCGCGCCGCCCTGGCGGAAGCTGAGGCTGAGAAGGAGTTGCTGCAGGAATTGCTGTCGGAAACGGGGGCAAAACTCGACGGCTTGATTGCACGTTTGGAGGGTCAGCTGTCCGGCGCCAGCCAGGAGGGCTAAGACCGATTTGGAAGATCGTAGGCGGTCCTTGGGCGCTGATGCTCTGGGACCGTCGCGACAGGCGAGGGTGGTGTGGCTAGGGTTGAACTCAATATCCGGGGGCGCAGGCACGACTTGATCTGCGACGACGGGCAGGAGGAACACCTGCGCTATCTAGCCGCGCAGCTGGATCGCCGTCTGGCGGGTCTGACCGAGCAGGCGGGCAACCTACCGGAGGTGCGCCTTCTGGTCATGGCCGGTCTGATGCTGGTTGATGAACTGGAGGATGCCGAGCGGCGCAAGCCGCCGCCGTCGGGCCTGGTCGACGACCTCGACCAAGCGACGCGTCGCTTGGAAGCCATTGCCGACGAGGCGGCAGCTTCCTAACTAGAGGCTCTGGTGCTGCGGGGTGCGTTAGGCAATTCGATCCCTGGGGCCGATAAGTCTTCTCATGGGAGCTGGCTCTGTGCGGGCCCTGGTCCGCGTACCCCGGCGCCCACCTGCTTTTGCGGGTCCGAGAGGAAGAATGATGTCGACGGCCACCGTGGCACCAGTCTCTCTTGCAAGTAACCAATCCATGAGGCGGCGAACGCTGTGAGCGCGATCCTGGCGGACGAGAAAGCGGCCCTGCGCAAGCGGGCACGGGCAGCGCGCGCGGCCGCGGCGAAGACGGCGGAGGCGCCGAGTGCTGCCTTTTTGACGCAGTTGGGTCAGGGGCCGTTGATCCCTGCGGGTTGCACGGTTTCGGCCTACTGGCCGATGGGTTCGGAGCTTGATATCGTCCCGGCGATCCGGGCCTTGCATGACAGAGGCCATCCAATTGCCCTGCCGGTGATGCTCGAACCGGCCCGGCCGCTGATTTTCCGACTCTGGTCTCCCGATATGACCTTGCAGGCTGCCGGCTTTGGTACCTCCGAACCTCCCGAGGAGGCTCCGGAGGTCGAGCCACAGGTGCTGATCGTGCCCCTGCTTGCCTTCGACCGACAAGGCTATCGCCTGGGCTATGGCGGCGGGTTCTATGATCGGACCTTGGCAAAGCTGCGCGCCAAGTCGGCGGTGCTGGCGATCGGTGCCGCTTACGCTGGCCAAGAGGTCGAGAGCGTGCCGCGCGAAGCTACCGATCTGGCGCTCGATTGGATCGTCACCGAGGCCGAGGCTATTCGCATCACCCGGTGAGAGGCCGTTCGACACTCCACGGCACCTGCCCGCACCCCCGCCGGACCTTCCTGCCAGGGTACTCCCTTGGGAGGGGGTACAGACGGGGGCGACTATCAGAATTGGCCTCTAGGCCCATTCTCAACCGGACTCTGAGTGCCTGCTATGTCCGACCCTGGGCCTTGACCTTGGCGACCTCTCAGGGCAGGTGAAGGCAATGCGTTTCCTATTTCTTGGCGATATCGTTGGCCGTCCCGGGCGCGAGGCGATTGCGCGCGAGCTGCCGGCTCTGCGGCGCGCGCTCAAGCTCGACTTCGTTGTGGCGAATGTCGAGAACGCGGCGGCTGGCTTCGGCGTGACCAAGAAGATCGCGCAGGAGGTTCTGGCCTGCGGTGTCGACGTGATGACCGGCGGCAACCACTCCTGGGATCAGCGCGAGGCGCTCTCCTTCATCGAAGGCGAGCCGCGCCTGCTGCGTCCGGCCAACTATCCAGCCGGCACGCCTGGCCGGGGCGTCGCCGCCTTTCAGACCAGCGCCGGCAAGAAGGTCCTGATTATCAACGTGCTGGGGCGTCTCTTCATGGATGCCTTGGACGATCCCTTTCAGACGGTCGGCAAGGCCTTGGAGGGGTATCGGCTGGGTGCGACAGTGGATGCAGTCATCGTCGACATGCATGCCGAAGCCACCTCGGAGAAGATGGCGATGGGTCACTATTGCGATGGGCGGGCCACCCTGGTTGTGGGCACCCATACGCACGTGCCGACCGCAGACACGATGGTTCTGCCCGGTGGAACTGCCTATCAGAGCGACGCTGGCATGTGCGGCGACTACGATTCGGTGATCGGCATGGACAAGGCCGTGCCCTTGGCCCGCTTCACTAAGAAGCTGCCGACCGAGCGCATGTCGGTGGCGAGCGGGATCGGAACGCTCTGTGGCGTGCTGGTCGAAAGCGATCCCCGCAGCGGCCTGGCCAAGACGGTAGAGCCGGTTCGGATCGGCGGTATCATACGCCAAGCCGACCCCAGAGCGGCCCTTACTGCGGCCAGCTAGGCAAACGTTCAAGGAAACGAAGGACGAAGAAGCAGACAGCTCATGGCAGGTCATTCACAATTCAAGAACATCATGTACCGCAAGGGTGCGCAGGATAAGAAGCGAGCCAAGATCTTCGCCAAGCTGACCCGCGAGATCATCGTTGCGGCGAAGAGCGGCATGCCCGATCCGGCGGCCAACCCGCGGCTGCGCGGCGCAATCCAAGCTGCCCGTGCGGAGAATATGCCCAAGGACAACATCGAGCGGGCGATCAAGCGGGCGACCGGGGGCGATGACGACACGGTCTATGAGGAAATCCGCTACGAGGGTTACGGCCCCGGCGGCGTGGCGGTGATCGTCGAGGCACTCACCGACAACCGCAACCGTACTGCCAGCGACGTGCGCGCCATCTTTTCCAAGAACGGCGGGTCGATGGGCGAGACCAACTCGGTCTCCTTCATGTTCGAGCGTGTCGGCTATCTGGCCTATCCCGCCGAGGTCGGGAGTTCGGACGAGGTCTTCGAGGCGGCGGTCGAGGCCGGCGCGTCCGATGTGCAGTCCACCGAGGACCTACACGAAATTTTCAGTGCACCGGAGGACTTTTCCCAGGTGCGCGACGCCTTGTCGGAGCTGTACGGTGATCCGCGAGAAGGTCGGCTGTCTTGGCGACCCAACAACGGCGTCCCGGTGGACGGCGATGCAGTCCAGACATTGATGAAGCTGATCGACGCCCTGGAAGACAACGACGACGTACAGACGGTTGCCGCCAACTTCGACATACCAGAGGAAGTCCTCGCCGAACTCGCGGGCTGATTCAGCGCCTGCACCCAAGGCACTGCGGGTCTTGGGCGTCGACCCGGGTCTCCGCCGCACCGGATGGGGCGTGATCGTGGCTGAGGGCAGTCGGCTCAGCCATGTCGCCCATGGCGTCATCGCCACCGACGAGAAGCAAAGCTTGCCGACGCGGCTGATGATCCTGCATCAAGCCCTGGAAGGGGTGGTGGCCGAGCAGCGCCCCGAAGCGGCCGCGGTCGAAGAGACCCTGGCCAATCGCAACCCCTCCTCCACCTTGAAGCTGGGGATGGCGCGCGGCGTGGCTCTGCTGGTGCCAAGCCTTGCGGGCCTAACGGTTGCGCAATATCTGCCGATGGTCGTGAAGCGATCTGTGGTCGGCAGCGGTCATGCAGAGAAGGGTCAGGTGGCGATGATGGTGAACCGCTTGCTGCCCGGTTTGGATCTGAAAGAGGGCGACGCTGCCGATGCGCTGGCGATCGCCATTTGTCATGCCCATCACGCCGCCACCGCGGAATCCTGGACCGGATCGATGGTCGGTCTGCCGCGGCGTCGCGGCGCCCGGCGCAGTTGACGCCCCATGATCGGTAAGCTCAACGGTCGTCTGGACGAAAGCGGCGAGGGCCAGGCCATCGTCGATGTGGGCGGGGTCGGCTATTTGGTCTTCGCCTCGAACCGGACCTTGGCCCAACTCGGCCGGCCGGGCGAGGCCGTCTCCCTCTTGATCGAGACCCACGTGCGCGAGGATCACATCCACCTCTATGGCTTTGCCGAGGCTGGCGAGCGCGCCTGGTTCCGCCTGCTGCAGAGTGTCCAGGGCGTCGGCAGTCGGCTGGCTCTCGCCATCCTCTCAACGCTTTCGCCCAGCGAGCTGACGCGTGCTGTCGCTTCGGGCGATAAGACGGCGCTCACGCGATCGCCAGGTGTCGGTGCCAAGCTGGCACTGCGCATGATCTCCGAACTCAAGGACAAGGTCGCGGCCCTCCAATTGGGGCCGGGGGCGCATCAGGAAAGCGGTGTTGCAGCGGTCCTGGATCAAGACGCAGGATCGAAGGACGCAGCCCTGGCCCTGGAAGGGCTGGGCTATCGGCCTTCTGAGGCCTTGGCCGCCGTTGCCAAGGCGCGCGATCGTCTAGGGGGCGAGGCAGGTGTGGAAGACCTCCTGAAGGCGGCGCTCAAGGATCTGGCGCGATGAGTGAAGAGCGGCTGGTCTCTGCCGAAGCCGATGGCGAGGAGGGCTTCGAGCAGTCTATCCGGCCCCAGCAGCTGCGCGATTTCGTGGGGCAACGCAACCTCTGCGAAAACTTGGAGATCTTCGTCACCGCAGCGCGTCAGCGCGGCGAAGCCCTGGACCATGTGCTGCTTTTCGGCCCGCCGGGCCTGGGCAAGACGACTCTAGCCCAGATCGTGGCGCGCGAGATGGGGACCTCGTTCCGCGCGACCTCCGGTCCGGTCATTGCCCGCGCCGGGGATCTCGCGGCCTTGCTGACCAACCTGCAGCCGCACGACGTGCTTTTTATCGATGAGATTCACCGGCTTTCGCCGGCCGTCGAAGAGATCCTCTATCCGGCGATGGAGGATTTCGCGCTGGATATCATCATCGGCGAGGGACCGGCGGCGCGCTCGGTCAGGATCGACCTGCCGCCCTTCACCCTGGTGGGCGCAACCACACGCTCGGGCCTCATCACCCGGCCGTTGCGCGAGCGCTTCGGCATCCCGCTGCGCCTCAACTTCTATAGCCCGGACGAACTGCAATCCATCGTCGAGCGTGGGGCGCGCGTTCTGGAGATGGCATTGAGCCCGGAGGGTGCGAGCGAAATCGCAACTCGGGCGCGCGGCACCCCGCGGGTGGCAGGGCGGCTGCTGCGACGCGTACGCGACTTCGCCGCTGTCGCCGGCGCAGAGGTGGTGGACCGCACTTTGGCCGACGGCGCGCTGACGCGGCTGGAGGTCGATGCTGGCGGCTTCGACGCCATGGATCGCCGCTATCTCGCCATGATCGCCAACAACTATGCCGGCGGTCCGGTCGGGGTCGAGACCTTGGCCGCTGCGCTTTCGGAGCAGCGCGATGTCTTGGAAGAGGTAATCGAGCCCTATCTAATCCAACAGGGGCTGCTGCAGCGTACGCCCCGCGGCCGCAGCCTGACCGCTCAGGGCTATCGCCAGATCGGCCTACCCGTGCCCCAAGCCAACCAAACGGGCGCCAGGCAAGCCGAAACCGGAACGGCCGGCGACGCGCCGGATCTCTTTACCGATGAGGAGCGCGAGCAGCGCTGAAGGAATGCCAGAGGAGAGCCTATCAGATCCCATGCGCCCCTCGTCGGGCCGATTCGAGGGGCGGGAACATGCCTACCCCGTTCGGGTGTTTTATGAAGACACCGATGCGGCCGGGATCGTCTACTATGCCAACTATCTGAAGTTCGCGGAGCGGGCGCGGACCGAGGCCATGCGTCTTTTGGACCTGGACCACCGTCGCTTTGCGGACACGGAGGGCTTGGTCTTTGTGGTAAGACGCGTCGAAGTCGAATACTTGACACCAGCCCGCCTGGATGACGCCTTGATCCTACGCACACGCTTCGTGCGGATGGGGGCGGCCTTCGTCGACGCCGTGCAGCGCGTTATGCGCGACGACGAGGTCTTGGCCCAGGTGACGATGCAGGTGGTGTGCATGACCAAAGCAGGACAGGCCGCGCGCATTCCGCGTCTTTGGCGCGAGGCCTTCAAGACCTACCTGATCGATCAAGATCGGGTAGAGACACCAAGGATTGGGGGCGCTGCGGCGCCGTGATCGGGAATTAAGGAGACCGCACGCGATGGGAGAAGGCTTGAACGCCTGGTCGCTCTTCCTGCAGGCCGACATAGTGGTAAAGGCGGTAATGCTGATGCTGCTGCTGGCGTCCTTCTGGACCTGGGCCATCATCTTCGACAAGGTCGTCCGTCTGCGCCGTTTGCGCGGTCAGGCCGACCGTTTCGAGGATGCCTTCTGGTCGGGAGGCTCGTTGGAAGAACTTTACGACCGCTTGGAAGGTCGACCCCAAGATCCCATGTCGGCGGTCTTCATCGCCGCCATGCAGGAATGGCGCCGCTCTGCGGCGACCTCGCTGTCGGGCAGCGATACCTTGCGCGCACGGCTGAGCGAACGTATCGACCGGGTCATGAATATCGCTATCGGCCGCGAGAGCGGGCGGTTGGAGCGTTACATGGTCTTCCTGGCCTCGGTCGGGTCGGCCGCCCCCTTCATCGGCCTCTTCGGCACGGTTTGGGGCATCATGAATGCCTTCACCTCGATCGCGGCAGCTGAGAATTCCAGCCTGGCTGTGGTGGCTCCGGGTATTGCCGAGGCGCTCTTCGCAACGGCGCTGGGCCTCTTTGCCGCCATTCCCGCTTCGCTCGGCTATAACAAGATATCCAGCGACCTGAACCACTATTCGCAGCGCCTGGAGACCTTCGCCGACGAGTTCAGCGCGATCCTCTCGCGCCAGGTCGAGGAGGCCTAGGCCCATGGCCAGCGGTGTCATGAACCCCAGGGGCAACGGCGGCGGCCGTCGACGCCGCCGCGGCGCCTGGCGTCCCATGTCGGAAATCAACGTGACGCCTTTCGTTGACGTCATGCTGGTGCTGCTGATCGTCTTCATGGTGACCGCCCCCTTGTTGACCGTGGGTGTGCCGGTCGATCTGCCGCAGGCCGACGCCCAGGCGATTACCACGCCGGAAGAGCCGCTGGTGGTGACTGTGGACGCCGAAGGGCGGCTCTACATTCAAGATACCGAGGTCGCGGAAGTCAGTCTGGTACCGCGCCTGCAGGCCATTACCGACGCCAATCCGGAGACACGGATCTATGTGCGCGGGGACCGCGCCATTGCCTATGGCAAGGTGATGGAAGTGATGGGAATGATCAACGAAGCCGGCTTTCGCCGCGTAGCGCTTCTAGCCGAAGCGCCGCCGCCGGACTCTAACTAGAGCAACAAGAGGGCAGTTGATCACAAGTGCGACGTCGTTTGGCCAAAGTTTGCAACCCGTTTGAGTGCGAGGATCGCGCTCCGGCGTTTGCCGGCACAAAGCGGAGGTGACAACAGCGTGCACAACGGCATGGTCTTTTCATCGGTGCTGCATGTCGCCCTGGTGGCCTTGCTGCTCTATGGCCTGCCGGAGCAGTCGCACGAGTTGACCCTTGGCGGGGGCTCGGCGGTTCCCGTGGTTTTCGAGAGCGCCAGCGGGCAGAGCGGCCAGGCCAACGAACGCCCGGCCCTGGAGCCGCCTCAGGAGACCGCGACTCCCAATGAGCCTGCAGCGCCCGAGCTGGCTGCCGAAGAGCCGCCGGCTGCCGAGGCGCCCGAGGTCGAGAGCCTGCTGACAGCCGAGGGCACGCCGGATCAGCCTTCGACACCGCCGCAAGCCCCACCGGAGGTCCCCATCGCCAAGCCGAGCTTGGCGGCGCCCGAGCAGGTTGACCTGGCACTTGTCAGTCAGCCTGAGAGCCCAGACGCGCCAGCCAGTCAGGACGAACAGCTGGATTCCAACGAACCGGCTCCGCCGGAACTACCCGACGGCCCCTCCTTGGAGGTGGTGACCGCACCAGTCACCCAGCCGGTTCCGCAGGCCGATTCGCAGCCGGTCGAGGAGGTGGTACCGGACCCCTTGAGTGCGCCGGAAACCTCTCCCACCCTGACGGAGAACCCGAGCGAGGTGGCGCAACCGACACCGGCACCGCAGGTCGCGACCGAGTTGGCACCGCCGGAGCCGACTTTACAGACTTCTCCCGACCTCCTCGCCGAGACCGACAATCCAGAACCCGACGAGGTTGCACCGGAGATTTCCGAGGCGCCGGAGCCCATTCCGGAGCCGACGGCCGAGCGGGTCGAGGAGCTGCTCGAGCCGGAACCCGAAGCGCCGACCAGCAGCCGGCCGGGACCGGAAGTGCCTTCGCCAGAAGAGATTCCGGCTCCGCCCTCGACCCAGGTGGCCACGGTGCCCGAGCCCACCACGGCGCCGACGCCACCGGCCCCGGCAGAAGCGACAGCGCTGCAGCCGGCGCTTGCGGTGCCGGTCAGCGCGCCCAAGCGGGACATAACACTGCCCGAAACGCAACCAGCCCAGCAGCAGACCGCGAGTGCGCAGACGAACACAGGACGACAGGAACAAACCACGCGTTCGGACAACGCCGCCGACAGCTTGATTTCCAACCTCGCCTCAGGCGGCGGCACGCAACAGGCTGCAGCCCCTTCCGGCTCCACGAGCCGTAGCAGCGGTGCGACAGGTCGCCTGTCTCGCAGCGACGAGGACAAGGTCCGGCGCGCTGTCAGTAATCACTGGAACGTACCCTGTGGACAACGCGGCATTCGTGATCTGGAAGTGAGTATACGACTGCAAATGCGCCAGGACGGCAGCGTCGCCCGATGGGAGATTGTGGATCGCGGACGCTATAACGGCGACCCCACCTTCCGTTCGGTGGCCGACTCCGCCGTGCGGGCAATCCAGCAGGCCCAACCCCTGCCTTTCCCACGAAACAACTACGGTGTTTGGCGTGACGTTAAGTTAAACTTCTCGCCGCGTGACGTGTGTTGAGTGCGAGAGCTCAAGGAGACGCTGAGTGATGAGAAGCCTTATTTCCATACTTATTGTTGGCTTGGTCGTGGTGGCGGGACAGTCTTCCGCTAAGGCCGAGATCGAGATCGACATCACCGAAGGATTCTTTAGCCCCTTGGCGATCGCGGTGCCGGCCTTTACCAGCCCCGATGACACCCAAGCGCGCCTTGGCCGCGACATTGCCGGTGTGGTGGCCGCCGATTTGGAGCGCTCCGGCCTGTTCCGGCCGATCGACTCCGGCGCTTTCATCCAGACACCGGAGAGCCTCGCAGCCGACGGCGTGCGTTTCGGCGACTGGCGTTTGATTAATGCCGCCGCCTTGGTCTCGGGTTATGCACAGACCTCTGCGGACGGCCGCCTGCTGGCCGGCTTTCGGCTCTACGACGTGCTGGCCGAGCAGGAGTTGGAGGGCTTCGAGTTCTCTGCCTCGCCCGCGAATTGGCGCTCGGTGGCGCACAAGATCGCCGACAAGATCTATACGCGCCTTACCGGTGAGGCCGGCTACTTCGACACCCGCGTGGTCTATGTGGCCGAGAGTGGCCCACAGGATCGCCGCATGAAACGCTTGGCCATCATGGACCAGGATGGCGCCAATCAGCGTTACCTGACCGACGGTTCCGACATCGTGCTCTCGCCGCAGTACTCGCCGACCAGACAGGAGATTACCTACGTTTCCTTCGTGCCCGGCACCGTCCCGCGCGTCTCACTGTTGAATCTGGACACCGGGCAACGCGAGGTCGTGGGCAATTTCGACGGCATGTCCTTTGCACCGCGCTTCTCGCCAGACGGCAACAAGGTGGTGATGGCGGTTGCCAGAGACGGCAACTCCGACATCTATCTGATGGATCTGCGGACCCGCAGTCTGAATCGCCTGACCAGCGGGCCCGGCATCGATATCTCGCCCTCCTTCTCGCCGGATGGCCGGCAGATCGTCTTCGAAAGTGATCGTTCCGGCAGGCAGCAGCTCTACGTGATGGGTGCCTCTGGCGGTTCGGCGACCAGAATCACTTTTGGGGACGGCAGCTATGCGACGCCAAGCTGGTCGCCGCGCGGCGACTACATCGCCTTCACCAAGCAGAACGGCGGGCAGTTCTCCATCGGGGTGGTCGAACCGGACGGCTCCGGCGAACGCATCCTCTCCACGGGTTACCGCGTCGAGGCGCCGACCTGGGCGCCGAACGGTCGGGTCATCGCCTTCTTCCGTCAGGGGCGCACCGACGAGCGGGGAAACCTCGCCACCAGCATCTATTCGATCGACATCACTGGCTACAACGAGCGTGAGATGGGCACCAACTCGGCCGCCTCCGATCCCACCTGGTCGCCGCTTAATCCTTAGATGAGCGGCTTGGGGCCGCGAAACAAAGCCTTGCGACAATGGTCCCGGGGGCGACGAAGGTCTTAGAGGCTTTGCTCACGCCTGCGTCTTATGGTTCCGCCCACGTCCTGCTCTGGACAACACCTTGGGAGGAACCATGAAAGCATTCACCACCGCCACACTTGCGGCCCTCGCTCTCCTAATTGCGCCGCTCTCGGCAGATGCGCATGGCCCGACGCGGCAGAAGGTCACCGAGACGGTGGAGCTGTCGGTTCCTCCAGACGTGGTGTGGGAGCGTATCGGCAACTTCCAAGACATGAGCTGGCACCCGGTGGTTTATGCCACCGCAGGGGAAGGCGGCAATGCTGTCGACGCGACCCGTGTCTTGACGCTGGTCGAAGAGGGCGGTCCGACGATCGACGAGGTGCTCTACAAGTATGATGGGGATAAGCGCAGCTACTCCTACCGGATCACCGAGGTCGATGTTCAGGTCCTGCCGGTGACGAACTATTCCTCGCATCTGACGGTGAAGGAGGGGGCAGATGGCGGCTCGCTGGTCGAGTGGCGGGGCGCCTTCTATCGTGGCTATCCCAACAACGACCCGCCTCCCGAGTTGAACGACGAGGCGGCGGTCAAGGCCGTCACCGGAGTCTATCGCGCGGGCCTCGACGCACTGGCGGCCGAGTTCGGGGCGTCCAACTGATCCGCTGGGCACTTCTGACTGGCTATCTTGCTGCCGTCGCACTTCCGGCGGCGGCGGAGCCCTTGGCCTACATAACCAATCAGTCCGACAACTCGCTTTCGATCGTCGACCTGCGGGCCGGCAGGGTCATTGATACCCTGGCCATTCCGGGACGACCTGCGGGTGTGGCCTTGGCGCCAGATGGATCGGTCTGGGTTAGCAGCCCCGAAACCGGAAGCCTGACGTCCTACGATCCTGCGACTGGCGACCGGGCGGCACTGGTGTTGGGCGGTGGTCCCCTTGGCATCGCAGTTAATCCTGCGAGCGGCCGTGTCTATGCAGCCGACTGGCATGGCGACCGCCTGGTCGTCGTCGAAGCAGGAGAGATCGTCGGACAAGTCGCGACCGGCGACAGCCCCTCCGGCGTTGCCGTCACATCTGACGGCGCTCTCATCCTGACGGCCGATCGCGACTCCGATCAGGTCTCGCTGTTCGATGCCGGCAAATTGGAAAGGCTCGCCACCATAGCGGTCGGTGATCGTCCTTTCGGCGTGACGCTGGATCAGGCCGGTCGCTATGCCTATGTCGCCAATGTCGCGTCCAACGATGTTAGCGTGATCGACCTTCAAGAACGTAGCATCGCGGCGACAATATCTGTGGGCCAACGCCCCTATGCCGTGGCCTTGGCTGCCGGACGTGGTTTCGTCACAAACTCTTATGGCGACAGCGTCACCGTGTTCGACGTCGAGACACACCAGCCGATCGGCGACATTGCCGTCGGCGAGTATCCCGAAGGCATTGATGCCAGTCGCGACGGGACGCGACTCTACGTCGCCAATTGGATGAGCGACAGTCTTTCGGTTATCGACAGCAGCACCTTGGAAGTGATTGCCGATATTCCAGTCGGCTCCGGTCCTCGTGCATTCGGAGAATTTCTCGCCGAATAAAGTGCAACGATGCCGGATCGAAGCAGTCTGCGAACTGGCTTTCGCTCCATTACCTCAAAAACGCGCCTCGCTCTTCCAGATGAGTCTGGCGCGTGGATGTAGATTGAAGTTGGCGTGGAGCAAAAGAGCAACGACACCTCTGTTGCATGATCACCCCAGTGTGAAGTCATAGAGTCGCTGGCATTTGCTAGCCATGGCTTCGACATGGGTTTGACAAAATTGCAGGCGACTGCTGTTGTGCGGCCGCAAGTCAAGCCCTCTCTTTAGTCCCTGCGGATCGGGCTGAAGAGCCGAGGATCGGGGCAAGGGCTTGGAGCCGCAGCCAAGGCCCCCCAGGCGCCCTGTTGAAGGGGCGCATAGATAGTGAAGAAGGACAGACAAGTATGCGCCTCAAACTCGTTCTGCTGCTCGCTGCCGGAGCTGTCGCTCTGGCCGCCTGTTCGTCGTCGGACGACCAGCAGCCGGTCGCAAGCCAGCCCCAGCCGGTTGCTGTGGCCCCGGCGCAGCCCACCTATGGCTCGCTTGAGGAAGAGCTGCGCGCGCAGGTTGGAGATCGTGTTTTCTTCGACTTCGACAGCTCTTCGTTGCGCCCGGACGCCCGGCAGATCACCGAGTCTCTCGGTGCTTGGCTGCAGTCCCGGCCGAACGTCATCACCACCATCGAAGGGCACACGGATGAGCGCGGCACCCGCGCCTACAACCTGGCCCTGGGTGAGCGGCGCGCCAACTCGGTCAAGCGCTACCTGACAACCTTGGGTATCGCATCGAACCGGGTGAACACCGTATCCTTCGGTGAGGAGCGCCCGGCGGTTACCGGCTCGACCGAGTACGCCTGGGCCCTGAACCGGCGCGCGCAATTCGTCGTCGCACCATAGCATCCTGCTTGCGGGTCGCCTCGTCGTCTGTTGCAGGACGACGGGGCAGCCGAAGCGGAAGGGAGAGACCGATGTCGCCAACCCTTGTGGCCCGATCATTGGGACTGACCGCGCTGGCTTTGCCTTTGGCCGGGCTGCTTTGGGTCGTGCCCGCGCAGTCCGCCCAGCAGCCTGCCGTCCTGACCGTGACCGGGCTCACTGCCGAAATCCGGCAGACGGAGCGGGACCTTCGGAGGGTGCAGAGTGATCTCTTGCATCTGGCACAGTCCAACTACGGCATTTCCGATCCGAACGCGATCGAGCGCCGTTTCGCCGCGCTGGAACAGGAGATTCAGCGCCTAACCGGACAGATCGAGCGATTGGGCTTCGAGCAACGCCAGATTGCCGATCGGCTGGAGCGCATGCAGTCCGATATGGAGTTTCGTCTGACCCGCTTGGAAGGCGGCAATCCGGCGTCCGGCAGCTCCGGTACGTCAGGTGGTTCGTCTGGCGGCGCATCCGGCAGTTTCAGCTCTGGTGGATCCAGCGGCGGATCCAGCGGCAGCTTTGGCGGCTCCACCGGCCAAGCGCAAAGCGGCGCGGGAGGCGTACAGACTCTGGGCAGCGTTTCGGCGCAGGAGCTGCAGCAGCTGCAGGGTCTGGGTCAGCAGGGTCTGGGTCAAGGGCAAACCGCAAGCGTCGGCCAGAGCGGCGGCGGCTTTTCCGATCAGCAGAACTTCCAGACCGGTGCGCTTACCGGTGGCAGCTTCGGAAGTCAGCAAAACAGCGCGACACCTCCCGCCACCGCCAGCCTGCCCAGCGGCTCGGCAGAGGAGCAGTACAAACACGCCTTCGGATTGCTCAGAAAGGCCGACTACCAGGGGGCCGAACAGGCTCTGAAGGCCTTCGTTCAGTCCAACCCAGGCGACCCTCTGGTTGCCAATGCCAAGTATTGGCTGGGTGAGACTTACTATGTGCGTGGCAACTACAACGACGCCTCGCAGGCTTTCGCGCAGGCCTATCAGGATCACCAGAACGGCCCCAAAGCGGCCGACAGCCTATTGAAGCTGGGTCTTTCTCTCTCTCTGCTCGGGCGCACCAACGAGGCCTGCCAAGTACTGCAGGAGCTGCAGGCACGTATGGGCAGCTCCGCACGCGCCAACATCCTGAACCGCGGGCGACGAGAGCAGACGAACCTCGGTTGCTGACCAGAAGCCGCGCGCCGCACCTGGGGACCGCAAAGCCGATCACGACAAGCGAGTTCGCGGCGGCCATGGCGCGCTTTGCGCCCCTGCCGTCCCGACCGGAAGTCGCTGTCGCCTTGTCCGGCGGCGCCGACAGCATGGCGCTTCTGGTCTTGCTGCAGGCCTGGACTGCACAGCGCGCCGGGCGGCTTGTCGCATTCATCGTGGATCACGGGCTTCGCGAGGAGAGTGCCGCGGAAGCCGAGCGTGTTCGCGGTTGGGCCGCAGCACGCGGTGCGGAGAGCCAGGTCCTGACCTGGCGTGGACCCAAACCCGGCAGCGGTCTGCAGGCCAAAGCGCGTGTGGCGCGCTATCGATTGCTGGAGGCTGCCTGCCGGGACCGCGGGCTCCTCTACCTCGCGACTGCCCATCACAGCGACGATCAGGCTGAAACCTTTCTGCTGCGATTGGAAAGCGGCAGCGGCCCGCAAGGTCTGGCCGCCATGCCGGCGCTAAGCGTGCGCGAGCATCTGCTGTTGCTTCGGCCCCTGCTTGCTTTCTCCAAGCCGCGCCTTGAGGCCCTGCTCTTGGCCGAGGCGGTTCCTTGGGTCGAGGATCCGAGCAATCACGATCTGCGTCATCGGCGCGTGGCTCTGCGAGGGCTGAGAGCAGATCCGGCCGGCAGAGGACTGACAACGGATGCGTTCGGCCAGGCGCGAAGCCTTTTCGCCCGCTTACGTCACGGACTGGAGCGCGAGATTCTGATTTGGCTGGCGGAGTATTGCGACTGGCAGCCGGAAGGTTATGCCAGTCTGGATCGTACCGCACTGCACGCAGCACCATCTGGCCTTGCCGGGTCGGCGTTGGCTTTGGTGCTGCGTACGATCGGCGGTGCAGTCTATGGTCCTTCGCCGGATCGAGTGGTGCGGCTGCTAAGCGATCTCGCGGCTGGGCGGGGCAGCACCACGCTGTCGGGATGTCGTCTTGTTACGGGTCGCGCGCGGCTGCTGGTCGTCCGCGAGAGCCGGGCAGCGGCAAGCTTGGCCTTGAAGGCTGGGTGCAAGCAGCATTGGGATCGTCGCTTTCGCGTGCAGTGTGGCCACGATCTCGCTGTCGGCCTGCAGCTAAAATGCTTGACAGAGGCGGGTTGGCGAAGGATGGATCCGCGTCCCCATAGCAAGGGTTTGCCGGGTCCAGTCCGCTGGTCGCTCCCTTGCGTGTGGGATGCGGCAGGGCCGCTGGCGGTTCCGCACTTGGATTGGCGGCGTCGGGGTAGGGAGGCCGTGGACCTCTCTCTCAGATTTCATCCGCATTCCAGGCCGGGTTCTGCCCTCTTTGCGGTTGCTTGACGCTGCGGGATACTTATCTAAGAGCTTGGAGCGGTCGGTAGATCGGTGGCCGGGGAGAGACTCGCGTGCTCACATGCGCTAGTATCTTTCTCATAGGCCGAAATGTGGAAGGTAGGTGACAGGTGAACTTCAGCCGCAACATCGTCCTTTGGGTGTTGATCATCCTTTTGATCGTGATGGTCTTCAATATCTTCCAAGGAGGCGTATCGCGCTCGCCGCAGTCGCACTTGATTTTCTCGAAGTTCATCGAGCAAGTCGAAGACGGCAAAGTGAAGGACGTGCAGATCCAAGACCAGAAGGTCATGGGCACCACGACCGACGGACAGGATTTCTCGACCTACATTCCCAGAGGCTTCGATCTGGCCGACAAGCTGTTGCAGCACAATGTCGCCGTCCAAGCCCTGCCGCCTGAAGAGCCGAACCTGCTGGTCTCACTGCTGGCCTCTTGGGGACCGATGCTGCTGCTGATCTTCGTGTGGATCTACTTCATGCGGCAGATGCAGTCGGGCGGCGGCAAAGCCATGGGCTTCGGCAAGAGCCGCGCGCGCCTGCTGACCGAGAAATCGGGACGGGTCACCTTCGAGGACGTGGCCGGTATCGAGGAAGCCAAGGTCGAGCTGGAGGAACTGGTCGAGTTCCTGCGCGACCCGCAGAAGTTCCAGCGCCTGGGTGGCAAGATCCCGAAGGGCTGTCTGTTGGTTGGTCCTCCGGGTACCGGTAAGACCCTGTTGGCCCGTGCGATCGCCGGCGAGGCCAATGTGCCCTTCTTTACCATCTCTGGGTCCGATTTCGTTGAGATGTTCGTCGGTGTCGGCGCCAGCCGCGTGCGCGACATGTTCGAGCAAGCCAAGAAGAACGCGCCCTGTATTGTCTTCATCGACGAGATCGACGCCGTCGGTCGCCATCGTGGTGCCGGCCTCGGCGGCGGCAACGATGAGCGCGAGCAGACCCTGAACCAATTGCTGGTCGAGATGGACGGCTTCGAAGCCAACGAGGGCGTCATCATCGTTGCCGCCACCAACCGACCCGACGTGCTGGATCCTGCCCTGCTGCGCCCAGGTCGTTTCGATCGCCAGATCATCGTGCCGAACCCGGATGTGCTGGGTCGCGAGAAGATCCTGAAGGTGCATATGCGCAAGGTGCCCTTGGCGCCGAACGTCGAGGCCAAGGTGATTGCCCGCGGCACGCCCGGCTTCTCCGGTGCGGAGTTGGCCAATCTGGTGAATGAGGCAGCTTTGCTGGCAGCCCGCGCCAACAAGCGCGTGGTCACCCAACACGACTTCGAGGCCGCCAAGGACAAGGTGCTGATGGGGCCGGAGCGGCGCTCCATGGTGATGACCGAGGACGAGCGTAAACTGACGGCCTATCACGAAGCTGGCCATGCTCTGGTCAATCTGAATGTCCCCGGCAACGATCCCTTGCACAAGATCACCATCATCCCGCGCGGTCGCGCGCTGGGCGTGACCTTCTCCCTGCCGGAGCGTGATCGCCTGGGCTATCGCAAGAGCGAACTGCAAGCGCGTCTGGCGATGATGTACGGCGGGCGCATCGCCGAAGAGCTGATCTTCGGCAAGGACAACATCACCACTGGTGCCTCCAACGACATCCAGCAGGCGACCCAAATGGCGCGTGCCATGGTCACCGAGTGGGGCATGAGCGAGAAGTTAGGCGCGCTGCGCTACAACGACAATCAGGACGAGGTCTTCCTCGGCCACTCGATCGCTCGACAGCAGAGCGTCTCCGGCGACACCGCGAAGATGATCGACGAAGAGGTGCGGCGCATCTGCGAGGAGGCGGAGGTCAAGGCCCGCCAGGTTCTGACGGACTGCCTGGAAGACTTGCACGCCCTTGCGAAAGGCCTGCTGGAACACGAGACCCTGAGCGCCGACGAGACGCGGGCGATCATTCGCGGCGAAGACATCGACCGCGACGGTGATCGCAGCGGCAGCAACGACACGCCACGCCGCTCTTCGGTGCCGAGCGCGCGCAAGACGCCGCGCGGCGGACTTGGGTCCAATCCGGAACCCCAGCCCGGCAGCTAGGCTCCGTGGGGGCGTCTTCAGCAGCAAGCACGACAAGGGGACCTCCAGAGATGGGATCGGCAGAGGCGGCCAAGACCTTTGCCGGCCTGTCCTTGTCGCGTCCGCTGATCATGGGGATCGTTAATGTGACCCCGGACAGCTTCTCCGACGGTGGCGACCGCTACCAGAGCGAGGCTGCAATTGCGGCCGGCCTTAGCCAACATGCCGCCGGCGCGGATTTGGTCGACATCGGCGGCGAGTCCACGCGGCCGAATGCGGAGCCGGTCTCTTCCGAGGAGGAACAACGCCGCGTGCTGCCAGCGGTGCGGGCCTTGAGCGAGGCCGGGGTGCCGGTTTCGATCGACACGCGCCATGCAGAGACCATGGCGGCGGCTTTGGACGCCGGGGCGCGCGTTGTGAACGACGTTACGGCCTTGACCGGCGACCCCAAGTCTCTGGCCCTCGTTGCCGCACGCAGGGCGCCGGTCATCCTGATGCATATGCAGGGCACGCCGCAGACCATGCAGCGCGCGCCGCACTACAGTGACGTCGTAAGCGAGGTCGGAACCTATCTTTTGGCGCGTGCTCAGGCGTGCGAGGCTGCGGGCGTCGCACGGCATGACATCTGTCTGGACCCCGGGATCGGCTTCGGCAAGGCCATAGACCATAACCTGGCCCTGCTGGCCGGTTTGGAGCAACTGGCTGATCTGGGCTATCCCCTGCTTGTCGGGGTCAGCCGCAAAGCCTTCATCGGCCGGCTGGCCGGCGGCGCCGAGCCCAAGGCACGCGCGCCCGGTTCTATCGCTGCAGCGCTCGCGTGTATCGGCAAAGGAGCGGCGATCGTGCGGGTTCACGACGTGGCGGAGACCGCGCAGGCGCTGGCCGTCTGGTCGGCGATCGAGTCTGCAGTCCTAGAATCTCAGTGACGAGCGAGAACATGCAAGAGAGCCAGACCCAGGGCCGGGTCCTGATCGTTGCCGGGTCCGATTCCGGCGGTGGTGCAGGCATTCAGGCCGATATCAAGACCGTGACCGCGCTTGGCGGCTTTGCCATGACAGCGATCACTGCGTTGACCGCGCAGAACACCTTGGGCGTCAGCGGCATT
Organism: Rhodospirillales bacterium; assembly: GCA_963669445.1. Lineage (GTDB taxonomy): Bacteria > Pseudomonadota > Alphaproteobacteria > Kiloniellales > JACOMY01 > JACOMY01. The sequence continues at coordinate 4,843,543 of OY770029.1, read as the reverse complement.
CGCGGCATTGAGCCCGCCTTCATTCGCCAGCAGATGCGTGCCTGTCTGGAGGATCTGGGCGCCGATGTGATCAAGACCGGCATGCTGCATGCACCTGAGGTCATTGAGGCAGTCGCTGTAGAGCTAGAGGCCTCGGCACCCGCCCTGCCTCTGGTGGTCGATCCAGTGATGGTGGCACAAAGCGGTGCCAGTCTGGTCGAGGATGCGGCAGTCGAGACCATACGCGCCATGCTGCTGCCGCGCGCCGCCCTGCTCACTCCCAACACGCCGGAAGCCTCGCGCCTGACCGGTCTCGTCGTAGAGGACCGAAAGGGCCAGATTGCCGCCGGCGAGCGTTTGGTGGCCTTGGGTGCCAAGGCGGTCCTGATCAAGGGCGGCCATCTCGGCGGCGACCCACTGGTGGACGTGCTCTGCACCGCGCAGGGACACATCGCCTTGCCCACTCCAAGGGTGGATACGCAGGAAACGCACGGCACCGGCTGCACTCTAGCTTCCGCCATTGCCACTGGTGTCGCGCAGGGCCTGCCCCTAGAGGAGGCCGTCCGTCGTGCCCAAGCCTACCTGCACCGCGCCTTGGAGACCGCACCCGGACTGGGCCAGGGTCAAGGTCCGGTCAATCACGGGCACAGTCTGAACCATAAGAGTTCATGGGGGCCATGAGCGCCGACGCTCTCGGAACCCGAATATGCGCCTGCGGCGCCTTTAGCGCTTCCAGGCAACAGCGTGCAGCCCATTAGTCTCGACGAACCGCACCTCATCCTCCGCAAAGCGCATGGTAATGCGCTCTTTCAGCACGGCTGCATCGTTGAGTGACAGCCTGTCGACATCGCCGCGAAAGCCGCTACCCATGATCAGAGTCCAGCCGTCCTGGGGTTCGTTGAGAGGTTGGCGATCCGGCGTTTGGTAGATTTCGGGCGGCGCGGTTCCTCCGCCCAGTAGCATTCGTTCGAGGCCCTCGGGCGTGGTCAGGCGGTGCCAGGGGCGTTGCGTATCGGTCACCAAATCCGGTCGAATGCGGGCTAGGCTTTGCCCGAAGAGCGTTGCGACGGGTTCGAGCGAGGGCGCGCCCCAAACGCCAACGACCAGGCGACCGCCGGGCTTCAGCTTGCGCCACAACTCGGCCACCTGGCACTCCATGTTGGCGACGAAGAAGATTGAGAAGACGGAGATGACCGCGTCGAAGCTTCCGTCGGGCTCTCCCGAGGCGGTCATGTCGGCATTTCGAAAGCGTGTGTTCTGAAGCGACAGGGCGGCGGCCTTTGCCTCTGCGCGCTGCAGCATGTTCTCCGCTACGTCAATGCCCACCACCTCGCCCCGGGGGCCGACCGCCTTGGCAGCCGGAAGAGCCGAGGCACCGGTTCCGCAGCCGACATCAAGCACCCGCTCGCCCGGTCGCAAGCAGGCCAGTTCGACGGCACGGCACCCATGCCGCTGCCAGAAGGCCAGCGCGGGCGCGTCGAAGTGGTCGACGGCGGCATTGTAGGTCACAGCAGTCTTAAAAGCCGCTGGCGTAGTTTGCTTCAACATGTTCGGCTCCTAAAGTTCACTCTGGCCGTAGGTCGGTACGACCTGCGGTCAGGTTCTTGACCTCCTAATCAACGGTGTAGAGGGCGAAACAGACGATAGGTCGATTGGGCTTAGGGTCATCGGACTCTGGTGTAGCGGGTCTGCTGGAGCGTCCCCCTCGACCGAAGGGGACGCTCAGCCGGCCGATCGCCGGTCAGCCTTCCGTCGGAACTGCCTTCGGCAGGTCATCCGATGCGCCCCACTCCGCCCAGGAACGGTGATAGGTGCGCACCCGCGGATGTCCTAGCAACCGCAAGGTGAAGTAACTGTGGGCCGAGGCTTCGCCGGTCTGACAGTGGATCACAATGTTCTTGTCGGCGGTAATGCCGGCGGCTTCGTAACGCGCCTTGAGTGCCTCGGCCGACTTGATCGTCCCATCCGCGGTCAGATTGCCTTTCCAGGGCAGGTTGATCGCCCAGGGAATGTGTCCCTTGACGAAGGCCGTTTCGGGTCGAACGTCGACCACGACGGTTTCCTCGTCGTCACGTCGCTCGAGGATATAGTCGGCGCTGGCGTATCGGCGCGGTGCTAGGTTGACCGCAAACCGCGTTTCAACCTTCGGCGCCGACCCCTCGACGGCCTTGGCGAGGCCGGCTTCGTTCGCCGTGTTGAGAGGACGGCCCTCGCCGACCCAGGTCTGAATACCGCCGTTCAGCAGGCTGACGTCCCTATGCCCGAAGTATTCCAGCACCCAGAACAAGCGCGAAGCACGAAATCCGCCCTCGTCGTCGTAGATGACGACCTTCGCGTTGCTGTCGATGCCTCTTCGGCCGAAGATGCGCGCCAGGGCTCCGTCCGACTTGAGTGCGCCGGGGACGTGAGCGCTGGGGTCGGTCAGGCGTGTGTAGGGAATGTTGACAGCGCCCGGCAGGTGGCCTGCCAGAAACTTGTCACGCGAACGCGTGTCGATGACACGAAGATCGAACGCCTTTCCGACCGGTGTGACGGCCGCGTCACTCTCGATCAACTGGGCAAGCTCGCTGGTGCTGACGATCAAGTGCGGATTGGCGTAATCGCCCTCACTGGCCGTTGCTTGGGAGAGTGGCCCCCCAAGGGCCAGGCCCAGACAAAGGGCCTTCAGGGTATGTGATGACATTGTTTTTCCTTTTTTGATCTCTAGGTTAGGACGGCTGCGGGACGATGCGCAGGTAGGGTTTCGGTGCGGCCCAGCCCGTCGGGAAGACCTCACGCGCCGCCTCATCGGAGATGGAGGGCAGGATGATGACGTCGTCGCCCTGATGCCAGTCGGCCGGTGTCGCGACCTTGTGGGTTGCCGTCAGTTGCAGTGAGTCGACGACGCGCAGGACCTCCTGGAAGTTTCGTCCCGTGCTCATCGGATAGGTGATCATCAGCTTGATGGTCTTGTCCGGAGCGATCACGAAGAGGCTGCGCACCGTGTGGTTGTCGGCCGCCGTGCGCTGGTCCGAGGCGGAGGCATCCGCCGGCAGCATGGCGTAGCGTTTGGCGACCTCGAGCTTGGGATCGGCAATCAGCGGATAGGTCACCGCCGCACCTTGCGTTTCCTGGATGTCCAACGACCAGCTGCGGTGCGATTCCAGAGGGTCGACACTCAAGCCGATGACTTTGACGCCGCGCTTCTCGAACTCGGGCATGAGTCTTGCCATGGCGCCCAGCTCTGTGGTGCAGACCGGTGTAAAGTTCTTGGGATGGGAAAAGAACAGACACCAGTCATCACCGATCCACTGGTGAAAGTGAATCCGGCCCGCCGTGGTCTCTGCGGTGAAGTCCGGGGCAATGTCGCCCAAGCTCATAGGCATTCGAAATCTCCTTTTGCCAGTTGGAAGACGCAAGCAAGGGCAGCCCTTGAACTCGAGGCTTGGCGTCGAGATCGGACGGGCTCCCGGTGACAGGCCGGCGTCTGATGGCGGGTATCTGGCTGATCTCACCCGGCAAAACCTGAGAGAAAGCGAAAAAAGTTCTGATGATGTGCGATGGCTAGGGCTCGCCGTCTCCCGGGCAGCGCTCGAACACGCTTACGTGATCGAGGGTGGTTCGGCGTTGCTGTATAGCCATTTGCCCCCAAGGCCGCGCAGTTCCTGGTTGCACCGGGCGGCTGGCTGTGGTTTTCCGCTCCTAATGGAGTAAGTGGCTCGATGCCCGCAAAGAGGCATGGGCCCGGATCCTGGAGAGCACGTATGAGTGATTCGCCCCGAGCGACGCAGTGCCGCTTCCGTGTGGGACCCTGGCAGGTCGAGCCCAGGTCCCGGGAAGCCAGCGATGGCGTCAGGACCCGTCGGCTGTCGCCCAAGGCATTGCAAGTCCTGCAGCAATTGGCTGACGCCGAAGGCGAGGTCGTGCGGCGATCGGACTTGCTCCAAACCGTCTGGCCAAACGTCATTGTCGGCGATGAGAGCCTGACGCAAGCGGTGGCGGAGTTGCGGCGCGCGCTTGGCAGGTCGAACAGCGGTCAACCATTGATCGACACCGTGCCGAAGGCTGGCTATCGCCTGAGTGCCGCCGTCTTGAGCGAGACCGCCTCGGAGGAGACCGCTCAAGGCCTGCAATCCTCCCCCTCACCGCCGGCGGAAGGCCTGCTACCGATCGAGGCGCACCTGGCGGTGACCGAGGCTCGCCGCCTTGCCCGGATCCGCGGCGTTCTGGCAGCGCCGGAAATCGAGCGTCTGATCGATCAAGCCATCGCCATCGCACCAAGAGCGGCCTCTGTGCAGGCAGAGTACGCTGTGCTTATGGGACTGGCGGCGGTCCATGCCGGAGATCGGCGGCGGCGCCTGGAATTGGCCTCGCATGCCGCCGAGAGCGCGGTTCGCCTGCGTCCCGATCTGGTATCCACGCACCGCGCCCTTGGTTTCCTGGCCGGACTTCAGGGCTGTATGGATTTGTCGCTGCACAGCTTCTCCTGTGCGCTTACGATCGATCCGGACGACTTTGAGACCCACTATTTGGCTGCACAGGTCTGTTTCGGTAGCGGCGACCTTCGGAAATCTCTGATCCTAGGCGAACGCGCGGCCGATCTGGATCCGGATGACTATCGGCCGGCCTACAATGCCGCGCGCGCAGCGCTTCACATGGGAGAGCGCGAGCGTGGCGAAGGCCTCGCGCGTCGGGCGCTGGCTCGGATCGACCAGCGCCTGGTTTTGGAGCCGAACTCTCGCCGTTTCCTCAGTGCCCGTGCCGCGGCTTCGGCGATGCTCGGCCGCGCATCGGAAGCCATCGACGTCACCCTCGGCCGGGCTGAGGGGGACGCCCTCTTATACGACGTCGTCGCGCTCGCCCATCAAGGCGAAGTGGGAACGGCTTGTCGTCTTCTGGAAGGCTTGGTCGAGCGTGGGTGGAGCTATGCAGCCTGGCTCGCGGCCGATCCGATTAGCCAGATCCTGCATCGCGAGCAGCGCTATTCAAAGGTGGTCGATCGGATGGAGGCGGCCTAGCGGAACTGAGACGGGAGATCGCTTCGATCTGAAGAATCGTCTCGCGTTAGAACAGGTCGGTGCTCTGCTGGACCAAACCCGCTTTCGCCTTCTTCCAGGCCTCCTCTTCCTCCTTCTGCTTTTGTTTCTTGGTCTTGGGATCTCCGGGTCGATGGAGGTCGCTCAAGTCCTGCCCGTCCAACTGGAGACCGCTCGGCATGAAAGCCAGGCTGGTACCAGCCGCTTCGACCAAGCGGATGACCTCCAGCAACAGGGTGCTGCGCAGGGTCTTGAACTCCTCCGTATCGATCAGGGTCACCTGCGCGCTGATCTCAATATCCAGCGAATAGAGACCGATGCCGCGGAAAGTCACGTGCAGATGCTTGGCATCGACGTTTTCCTCTTGGGCCAGGCGTTTTGCGATCGCGTCGACCAGATGGGCGATCTGGCTGGGCTTCGTCGTGGGAGAGAGGCGCAGCATCTCATGCAGCTCCTGGCGGCTGCGGCTTTCCATGTTGACCAGGCGCATTTGGGCAAAGTCGGTGTTCTGTACGACGACGAGGGAGCCATCCTTGGTGCGTAGACGGGTCGAGCGGATGCCGATCGATTCCACCACGCCATCGATGTCGCCAAGCTTGCAGCGCTCGCCGACGCGCACCGGCCGGTCGGAATAGAGGATGATGAAGCCGATAAAGTTTTCCAAAGTGGGCTTTATGGCCAAAGCCAGCGCAAAACCGCCAACGCCCAGCCCGGCGACGACGCCGACCACCGGCAAGCCGATCGAATAGGCGCCGAAGGCGAGAATGACGGCACCGATGAAGATCCCCAAAATGCGAAAACAGACCCGCAGCAGGCTGGCGTCGAGACTGTTTGCGCCGATCCGGGGCGAGGAGATGATCCACTCGGCAACGATGCCGGCGATCACCAGCACAACCCAGATGGCGACGAAGGTCGCCAATACGTCGAGGCCGATATCGATCCACCAGGAGAGATCGCCGGTGATGTTGATCATGCCGTCGACCGCTTCGTCGAAGAGGTAGCCGATCAGAAGCAACAGAAGCGGCGAAATGAGGCGCGCGAGGGCACGTCTCTTGTTGGAGGTTAGTGGGCTCTTGCGCTTGCGACGCAGCACCAAGCTCGCTGCTGCGACTGCCAAGCCGGTCAGAACCGCAAGACCAATCCATTGCCAAACCGCCTGGTCGTCATAGACCAAGCGGAACTCCTCAGGCAGCGCCATGATCAGCCAAAACCACTTAGAAGGCAGTAGGTTGCCAGGCGAGATGGAATAGGCCTGATAAAGGTCGGGTCGATTGGGGTCGCGTTTCGGCAGGTCTTTGACCATGCGATAGAAGGCGGGCAGGCGCGAGACGGTTTCAGGTGTGAAGAGAAAGTGGCGCGGGTAGGCGCGTGATTGGTCCAGTCCGATCCGGATCTCTGTCCCGGGAATGGTATAGCCGATCAGCGTGGGATTGTCGGCGACGTCGGCGTCGCCTGGTATCTCCTCCAGGTTCACCGGTGGCAGGCGATCGAGGATTTCCATCAACAGCAGAACCGATTCGAGCTCGACCCGGCTCAAGGTCGCTCGCGGCACCTTGCTCAGATCGAACGTGCGCGCGGCGTGGCGCAACAACTGGCGCACTTGGGCAATCTGCGCTTCCACCGCAGGCGAGGGAAAGAAACCGTCCTCGGCGTCATGCTGCGCCAGAGCTTTCTCCAGCACTCGACTGGCCTCGCCGGTATCCAGAAGATAGCTGAAGAGGGTTCGGCGCGGGCTGGAGGTTTCTGGCGGGGCGAGCGGGCCTGAGTTGATCGGCAGGCCGGTTCCGGTCGGACCGCTGGTCGAGATCACCTGGCCGTGCTCCGAGGTGTCCCCTTGCGCGATCGCCACATTCAGGCCGACGAGCAGATAGGCAATCAGCATCGGCAGCAGGAATCTTCTGCCCGCTTCCGCGCTTTTCTGGAATCCGATCAAGATAGCCGCGGCCTTCCTCTCCGCCTCCCTCCCCCTGAGGGCGGCGCTATCCTAGCCTGATCGGGACGGTGCCGACTAGAGAATGGGCAAAGAAGCCCACCGTCTAGGCGGCCTCTCAGATGGCGGACAGGTGATGGGTCATGACCTCGTCGCTGCGCAGCAAGTCACGCACCACGCTTAGGCCCCGCTCCAGCTCCTCGTCCGTACGCGGACCGGTGACCGAAAGGCGCACGGCATGAGGAATGTTCTGGCGGCTGACCGCGAAGAGCTCGCCGGAGGCTACGGAAACGCCGCGGCGCAGGCATTCGGCGGTAAAGGCCTCACGGCCCCAGGCTTCAGGCAGGATCAGCCATAGATGCAGGGACGATGCCTGGCTGCGAATTTCCCAATCGCCGAGGTAACGCTTGGCGATGCCTTGGCGCCGCATCGCCTGCTGGCGCACTAAAGCTGCATTCTGCGTCGCCGTTCCGTTCCAGATCAGCCGCGCTCCCACTTCGTGCATCAAGGGTGAAACCATCACACCGGTGGCCCGGATACCGGTCAAGAGTCCGGCCACCAGCGGCTGTGGCCCGGCCAGATAGCCGACCCGCAAGGCCGGCGCCAGCGGCTTGGAGAGGTTCGCCAGATAGACCGTCTGCTCCGGCAAGAAGGTCGCCAAGGGCGGCATCGGCGTATCCAGGAGGAAGTTGTAGATATCGTCTTCGATGATGGTGACGCCGTGTTGCGCGCAGATGTCGGTAACGGCTCGTCGGCGTTCGATCGACATGATGCCACAGGTTGGGTTCTGGATGGTCGGACAGGTATAGAGCGCGCGTGCGCCGGTGGCCTTGATTGCTGCTTCCAAGGCGTCCGGCACCAAGCCTTCCTCGTCAATCTCGATCCCCTGCAGTCGTAACCCCAGAAAGCGGGCCAGAGCCTTGAGGCCGAAAAAGACCAGATTGTCGGACAGGAGCCATTCGCCGGCCCCTGCCGCAGCGGAGATGGCGGTGACCATGCCGTGCTGCGCGCCATTGGTCGGGATCACCAGTTTCGGGTCGACCTTAAGGCCCATGTGCTGCATCCAGGCAGCACCGGCTGCCGAATGCGGTGCCATGCCCTGGCTCGGCCGATACCGCAGGAACTCGCTGAAGTCGCTGTCCTGTGCGATCTCGGTAAAGGCTGCCGCGATGCGGTCGGCCAAGGGCGGTGTCGGCGGTGCATTGCCGGACAGGTCGATCGGTCCTTTGTTGTAGGTCTCGTTGCTGGCCCGGTAGCGAGTCTCGGCCTCACCCGGTTCGGCATAGTCGCTCATGTCCGGCCGAACGAACGTGCCGCGCCCCACTTCGCCTGTGATCAGGCCGCGTCGCTCCGCCTCTACATAGGCACGGGTCACGGTACCGACCGTCACGCCGAGCTGATAGGCCAGTTCGCGGTGTGTGGGCAGGCGCTGCCCGCTGTCAAGCCGACCGCTGGTGATGTCTTCCTGCAGAATGTCGGCGATCGCGCGATAGCGCGGTCCGCTGCGCCCCTCCAGGCTTGGCATCCAGCTCAAGGCTTCTCTGGCGTCCGGCATCGCATTATCCCTCCGCATCGGGTCCCAGAGGAGAATATTGTCTCCAGGACAATGTTTGTATTGTATCGAAAATTGCATCAACATAATTTCATTGTCAAGCGCAATTGGGCGCGAAAATTGATAGGGAGTGGGGTTGTATGGAAACAATTCTGTCTCATAGATCCCATAGGGGATCGTTGGAGCGCGGCACCGGACTGCTGCGTCTTTTCTCCGCCTGCTTCTCGCTGCTGCTGCTCTGGCAGGAACGAAGCAGGCAACGCCGTCATCTGGCCGAGATGGAGCACTACCTGCTAAAGGACATGGGCCTCACACAGGCAGATGTTCACAGAGAGGTAGGGAAATCCTTCTGGCGTGGGTGAGGATCTTCCGATCCGACCGGCTAGATCGGAGGATATGAAAGAGGTCGTCAGGCTGTTTCGCGACTACGAAGCCTGGCTGGGTGTCTCTCTTTGTTTTCAAGGTTTTGACGAGGAGGTGGCGACTCTGCCGGGCTTCTACGCGCCTCCAAAAGGCGGGTTGTGGTTAGCATGGCGGAGAGACGAGGCCCGGGAAGAGGACGCTGTTGGGGTTATCGGACTACGCCCGCTGGCGGATGCGCACAGCTGCGAGATGAAGCGGCTTTGGGTCGACCCCTCCGCGCAAGGATCGGGTCTGGGACGCCGCCTTGCCGAGCGCTGCGTCGCCGAGGCGCGCGCGAGAGGCTATCGCAGTCTGTGCCTGGATACCCTGCCGAAGCTTGATGCAGCGCAGGCGCTCTATCAAACAATGGGCTTTCGTGCTTGCTCACGATACAATGATAACAATTTGCCCGGTGTTCTGTTTTTTCAATTGGACTTGTCGCTAGGCGTGACAGAGCGCCCCTAGCTCTCCAGGGCGGTGCTGTTTATATTGCGCTGCAGCATAACTTGAGGGAGCCGACTGCAAGAGCGCAATGGACGAGCTATTCTTCGAGGACTTCACGCCGGGACGCAGCTTCCGCACGCCGGGCGCAACCCTCAGCGAGGCGCAGATCCTGGATTTCGCCTTCACCTACGACCCGCAACCCTTTCACATCGACGTGGTGGCCGCCCAAGATTGGGGCTACGACGGCCTGATCGCCAGCGGCCTGCAGACGCTTTGCGTCGCCTTCCGCCTGTTCCTCCAGTCGCGCATCATCAACGCCTGCTCTCTGGGGTCGCCAGGGATGGACGAGCTGCGCTGGCATCTGCCGGTCCGGCCAAACGACACGATCCACACCCGGGCCAGGGTCGAGCAGCAGCGCGAGTCGCGCTCCAAACCGGATCGCGGCCTGGTCCACATGCGCTATGAGGTCTTCAATCAGAAGGACGAGTGCGTCATGTCTTGGGTCGCCATGCAGATCATGGCCAAGCGTCCTGGCAAACAGGATCCGGCGACCTAACCGCCTTCGACTACGACGATCAACACAAGCCATTCCCTAACGACACGCAAAGGACCTTCCGATGCCGGTCAGCATGCCCGCCAATCGCCCTCAGAATCCCTGTTTTTCCTCCGGCCCCTGTGCCAAGCGTCCGGGTTGGTCGCTGTCGGGTCTCGAAGGCGCGGTTCTGGGTCGATCGCATCGGGCCAAGGTCGGCAAGGCCAAGTTGGCCGAGGTGATTGAGCGTTCCGCCCGCCTCTTGGGATTGCCGGCCGATTGGCGCCTGGCCGTGGTCGCCGGCTCCGACACAGGCGCCGTCGAGATGGCGCTTTGGTCCCTTCTGGGATCGCGTCCGGTCGAGGTCTTGAGCTGGGAGAGCTTCGGCCAGGACTGGGGCAAGGACATCGCCAAGGAGCTGGCGCTGCCGAATCCCGTTCTGCGCAGTGCCGACTATGGCGCTTTGCCCGATCTCTCCGCCGTGGACTGGGCGCACGACGTGGTTTTCCCCTGGAATGGAACCACCTCGGGCGTTCGCATACCGCATGGCGACTGGATTGCCGCAGACCGAGACGGCTTGGCGATCTGCGATGCCACCTCGGCGGTGTTCGCGATGGAGCTGCCTTTCGACAAACTCGATGTCATCACCTGGTCCTGGCAGAAGGTCTTGGGCGGCGAGGCCGGTCACGGGATGCTGGCGCTGGGCCCGAGAGCGGCCGAGCGCCTGATCTCGACACCGGCGCCGCGCGGCCTGCCGAAGATCTTCCGCATGACCAAGGGCGATGGCTTGAACGAAGGTCTCTTCAAGGGTGAGACCATCAACACGCCCTCTCTGCTCGCCGTCGAAGACGCCCTGGATGGTTTGCGTTGGGCGGTGGAGATTGGCGGCTTGCCGGCCCTGATCGCACGCAGCCAAGCCAATCTGGCGGCGCTTGCCGAGTGGGTCGAGACCAGCAGCTGGGCCGCCTTCCTGGCCGAGGATCCAGCCGCCCGCTCTTCTACCTCGATCTGTTTCAAGATCGTCGATCCCTGGTTCGCCGCCATGGAGCAAGCAGAGCAGGTCGCCGCGGTAAAACGCATGGCCGCCCTCTTGGAAGAGGCGGATGCCGCCTACGATGTCGCCGGTTATCGTTCGGCGCCGCCGGGCCTCAGGATCTGGGGCGGTGCGACGGTCGAGACCGCAGACATCGAGGCGCTCACGCCCTGGCTCGATTGGGCCTGGGATTGCCTCCGCGCCGAACGAGCCAAGTGATCATCAAAGAACGAGAGAAGCCAGCTATGCCGAAAGTCGTTATTGCCGACAAGTTGAGCGATCGGGCGCGTGCCATCTTTGCGGCGCGCGGGATCGAGGTTGACGTCGCCGTGGGCCTCTCGGCGGAGGAACTGGCACCGCGCTTGGCCGATGCCGAGGGGCTGGCCGTACGCTCGGCCACCAAGGCGACCGCCGACCTGATCGCGGGCGCTCCTCGGCTGAAGGTGATTGGCCGGGCCGGTATCGGTGTCGACAACATCGACATCAACGCAGCGACCGAGCGTGGCGTTGTGGTGATGAACACGCCACAGGGCAATGCCACGACGACAGCCGAGCACGCCATCGCGCTGCTCTTTTCCGTTGCCCGCCAGATCCCCTCCGCCGACCGCTCCACCCGCGCGTCGAAGTGGGAGAAGTCGCGCTTCATGGGCGTCGAGCTGACCAGCAAGACCCTGGGCCTCATCGGCTGCGGCAACATCGGCGCCATCGTCGCCCAAAAGGCGCTGGGCCTGGGGATGCGGGTTGCGGCCTACGACCCTTTCCTGTCGCCCGAGCGTGCGATCGATCTGGGCGTCGAGCGAGTCGAACTGCCGGAACTCTTCGCCAGGGCCGATTTTGTCACCCTGCATGTGCCCTTGACCGATCAGACGCGAGCGATGATCGATTCAGAGGCACTCGCCCAGATGAAAGACGGTGTGCGCTTGGTCAACTGCGCGCGCGGCGGGCTGGTCGTAGAGGCCGACCTCAAGGCCGCGATCGAGAGCGGCAAGGTCGCGGGCGCTGCCTTCGACGTCTTCGAGACGGAGCCGGCGCGTGACAATCCTCTGTTCGAGATGGAGCAGGTGGTGGTGACGCCGCACCTGGGTGCCTCCACCACCGAAGCGCAGGAGAACGTGGCGGTTGAGATTGCCGAGCAGATGAGCGACTACCTCTTGACCGGGGCGGTGCGCAATGCGCTGAACATGCCCTCGCTCACTGCTGAGCAGGCACAGAAGCTAACCCCATACATGAAGCTGGTCGAACAGCTGGGTTCCTTCGCCGGTCAACTTACCAAGACCGGGGTCAAGTCGCTGCATCTGGACTTCGAAGGTCAGGCGGCAGAGCTGGACTGCCGGCCGTTGACGCAAGCCGCGATCATGGGGTTCCTTCGGCCCATGCTGGACAGCGTCAATCATGTGAATGCGCCGGTGCTGGCCCGCCAGCGCGGCATCAGCGTGGCCGAGACCAAGCATGACGCCAACAGCGACTATGCCAGCCTCATCCGCCTGACGGTGCAGACCGAGAGGCGCACGCGTACGGTCGCGGGAACCCTCTTCGGTGGCGCCAAGCCGCGGATCGTGGAGATCAAGGGCATTGCCGTCGAAGCCGAGCTCTGCCCACACATGCTCTATGTCACCAACGAGGACCGTCCCGGATTCATCGGTGCCATCGGGCAGCTGCTTGCCAGTGCAGGGCTCAACATCGCGACCTTCCATCTGGGTCGGGCGCAAGCCGGTGGCGAGGCTATTGCTCTTGTCGGACTGGACCAGGAACTGCCACCCGACCTCCTGGCCAAGGTGCGTGCCCTGCCACACATACAACAGGCAATGCCGCTTTGCTTCTGAACACTTTGCCCTGTCACTGGAGTGACAGCGAGCCACCGGGTCATTATCTTTGGAGGGCCTTGAGAGAGAGGAGGGGCATGCGGCTTACCCCTGATCTGCTGTTGCGGGCTTACGCCATCGGTGTCTTTCCGATGGCGGAGACGCGCGACTCGGAGGAGGTGCATTGGATAGAGCCGCGCCTGCGGGGCATCCTGCCCTTGGACGGTCTGCATGTTCCGCGCAGCCTGCGCAAACGCCTGCGTCGCAAGGAGTTTACCTTGACCTGCGATCAGGCCTTCAGCGACGTCATCGCCGCCTGCGCCGAACCTAGCCCGCTGCGTCAGGAGACTTGGATCAACCCCGTCATCGAGCGGCTCTATGCTGGCCTCTTCGAGCGTGGCTTTGCCCATTCGCTGGAGTGTTGGCGTGACGGCCAGCTGGTCGGCGGTCTTTACGGCGTTACCCTGGGTGCTGCATTCTTCGGCGAGTCCATGTTCAGCCGCGAAAGCGACGCCAGCAAGGTTGCGCTGGTGCACCTGGTGTTGCGCTTGAAGAAAGGTGGATTCCGCCTGCTGGACACGCAGTTCGAGACACCCCACTTGGCTCGTTTCGGCGTGGTCGAGATCGCCCGCGAAGACTACCGCGATCTTCTGGCAGATGCCGTTGCCCGGACGGCACGTTTCCCGTGCGAAGCGCTTGCACCTGGCGAACTGGAAGAATTCCTTGCGAGTGTGAAGGCCTTGCAGTAGAGCGCAGTCCGCTCCGCTTGCGGGACCGGTGTCTTTCTTGACAGGGATCAATGCGTCGCCTGAGGGCTGCGCGCATCATCCGCCCCTATTCTTTGAGGAGACCATTGATGTTTACTCTGATCGACGTCCTGCAACGCGAACATGTCTCGATGCGCGAGCTGCTCTCGCGCGTTCAAGACCAGATCGACAGCAAGGGTGCTACCGATTACGACCTGCTGCGCGAGGTCATGCAGTATTGCGAGATCTACCCCGGCGCCTATCACCACCCCAAAGAAGACCTGATCTTCAATCTTCTCCTGCAAGAGGCACCGGAAGAGACCGCCGCTTTGGAAGACTTGACGGCCGAACATATGATCATGGCCGCTGCGGCAAGCGACACCGCTCGCGTGATCGAGCAAGCCGCGGAAGGCGATGCAGCGGCGCAAGAAGCCATGCCGCAGAAGATCGCAGCCTATCTGCGATTTTACCGCATTCATATGTCGCGCGAGGAACGCGAGTTCTTCCCCCTGGCATTGGAGGTCCTGTCGCCCGAGCAGTGGTTGATGCTGGAGAGCCAGGTCGTCGACCCCACCGATCCGCTCTATGCCGAACGCTCGGCCCGACGGCTCAGGGAGATGATGGGCGATTGAGGCGCCGCAGCAAGATCCGACGCTGCAGGCTGGCGGCGGGTTGTCGCCGCTGAGTCCCGGCCTGATACTCCGGGAATGATTCAGTGTTCCCCGGCTCCTACGTGAGGCGCTGACAGTTTGCGTCCCTACGGCCGGACAAGTCTCGACATCTGACAGGATACAGGCGCGCGGTTCCTGCCCGGTTAACACGACACATTTGCATTGAAAAATCGGTCATAACTCATGAATACTTGTTCATAACAAGATTAGAGATTGGAGAAATCGGAAATGGCGATCATTTTTGGCACCGCCGGTATCGACAACATCCTCAGCGGTACGGAAGAGAGCGATACGATCTATGGCTTGAGCGGTAACGATCAGCTCTATGGTCTCTCCGCTGATGACACCCTCTATGGTGGGTCAGGCTATGACCAAACACTCTATGGCGGCGGTGGTCGTGATGGGTTGTTTGGTGGTGCCGCAGATGACGGGTTCTTCTTCGGTGCCAGTGGCAACGATTCCCTCTTTGGCGGCAGCAACAACGACTCGGCCTTTTTCGGTGGCACAGGTCGCGACCTCTTGTTCGGTGACACTGGGGATGAATCTGGGTTTTACGGAGGTAGCGGTCCGGACGAACTCTTCGGCGGATCCGGCAGTGACGGGCGTTTTTTCGGTCTCTCAGGCAATGATGCTATCTTTGGTGAGGCCGGCGACGACAGCTCATTTTTTGGCGGTGATCAGGCCGACTACATCTTCGGTGCCAGTGGTGTCGACGTGCAGCTTCATGGTGACGATGGTCCTGACATCCTCAACGCCGGAAGTGGCTTCGACAGTCAAGTCTTTGGCGATAACGGCGCGGATACCATCTTCGGTGGCGCCGGCGTGGATGGTTATTTCTACGGAGACAGTGGGAACGATCGGCTGTTCGGCAGCAACGATGTCGATGTGAATTTCTTTGGCGACAGCGGTGCCGACACGCTTGTCGGCGGCGATGCCTTTGACATTGAATTCTTCGGTAAGGAGGGTGCAGACAGCCTCTTCGGGGGCAGTGGCCCCGACCGTGCCTTCTATGGCGGCGACGAAAACGACCGTATTGCCGGTGGCGTAGATGCCGATACTCGGTTCTTCGGCGATAACGATGACGACAGCCTTTACGGCGGTGATGGAGACGACCTGGCCTTCTATGGCGGCAATGGCACAGACAGCCTCTTCGCGGGCAGTGGATCCGACGACCTGTTCCACGGAGACTACGGAGCCGATACGCTTCACGGAGACGCGGGCGACGACAGCAGCTTCTTCGGCGGCAGCAACGGTGACAGCCTCTATGGTGGTCAAGGTGACGACACGGGCTTCTTCGGCGGCGAAGCCAGCGATAGCCTCTTCGGCGACAGCGGGAACGATGTTTCTTTCCTCGGAGAGGGCGGTGACGACAGACTGTATGGCGAGAGTGGCATCGATAGCTACTTCGATGGAGGCAGTGCCGCCGACCAGCTTTTTGGCGGCAGTGGCGACGACATAGGGTTCTTTGCACGCAATGCCGAGGACAGGCTCTTTGGCGGGGCGGGAGCCGACATCAGCTTCTATGGTGGTGGTAGCAACGACAAGCTCTACGGCGACGTGGGAGGCGATACCTCGTTCTTCGCGGGCGAGGGTAACGACAGTCTGTTCGGCGGCGAGGACGATGATCTCTACTTTTATGGGGACAATGGTAGCGATAGCCTCTTTGCCGGGGATGGCGACGACAGCTCTTTCTTTGGCGATGCGGGTTATGACCGCCTTGCCGGCGGAAGCGGGAACGACAGCCAATTCCTAGGCGGGAGCGGCAACGACGAGATCTACGGCGGTGTTGGCGCGGATGGATACCTCTCTGGCGGGAATGGCGATGACAGTCTCTTCGGCGGAAGTGGCATAGACCTCTCCTTCCTCGGTGGATCGGGCGCCGATTTTATTGCCGGCGACAGCGGTAGCGACAGTCTTCTCCTGGGACAGAGTGGGGAGGACGCCTTGACCGGCCGCGCCGGCGACGATTCCTATTTTTACGGTGGTGCGGCGGCTGATCGCCTCTCAGGTGGGTCGGGGAACGATGTCTACTTTTTCGGCGGGTCGGGCGACGACACGGTGTTCGGCGGCGGTGGCGACGATCGTTCGCTGGTGGGCGATAGCGGCAGCGATTTAGTGGATGGTGGCAACGGTGCCGACGCGCTGCTGGGAGCTGACGGAAATGATAGCCTCTACGGTGCCGGCGGCTCGGATAGGCTCTATGGGGGTCTTGGTTCTGATAGCCTCTACGGCGGCCACGCTGTGGATAGTCTGCTCTACGGAGGCTCCTCGAGAGACCGCATCTATGGTGGCAGCGCCAACGACTATTTTCTGGTTGGCGACAGCGGTGACGACCTGATTCGCGGCGATAGCGGCGCCGATTCGGTCTTCATTGGGGACGTCGGTGATGACGGTCTGTCGGGACGCGCCGGCGATGATGCCTACTTCTTTGGAAATGAGGGCGACGACAGCTTGAGCGGCGGCAAGGGTGAGGACAGTTCCTTCTTCGGCGGCAGCGGAGACGACTATGTACGTGGCGGCGCTGGCGATGACGCCTTTCTCTTCGGCGGAACCGGGATCGACACGCTTCTAGGTCAAGATGGCAACGATAGACTGCACGCCGCGTTTCAAGCAGACCTTCAAGCCGGCGATTTCTTCGACGGTGGCGCTGGCGTCGATACGCTCTTGCTGGGTGCCGGCATATCCCTGCCGGCCGGTGTGACGGTCACCAACGTGGACTTTGTGGTCTACGGATAGAGCACTGGCCGTTTTGACAGCTGATCTAGAAATAGAAGAAAGTCGCCATCAGGAAGAAGACCAGGACGCCAAGAACGTCGTTGCTGGTGGTGATGAAGACGCCGGTGGCCATGGCTGGGTCAATGCCGATCTTGTCTAGAATTAGAGGCACAGAGGCGCCGACCACCGCGGCGATGGTGGTGACGCAGATCAGCGAAAAGAGGACGGAAGCGGCCAGCCGGTGCGGGGCTTCGATCGGCACGGCGAAAGAGGCGGCAAAAACCAGGGCGCCGACGATCAGGCCGGCCGTACTGCCGTTGATCAAGGCTCCCATCACCTCTTTGATCAGGCGCCAGGCCGTATCACCCTGCCAGATCGTGCCATTGGCCAGGCCCTGAACGGCAACGGCTGAGGCCTGCAGGCCCGAGTTGCCCGCCATAGACATGCAGACCGGAATGAAGGCGGCCAGGATTGCGGCTTTCTGCAGCTCCTCCTCGAAGGAGCCGACGACGAAGGCGGCGATGGTCGCGCCAAAGAGGCCGGCCAGGAGCCAGGGCAAGCGGCCCTTGACGATGCGCAGCACAGAATCACGGCTGTCGGCCTCCGGCGAGATGCCGCTTATCAGCATCATATCCTCTTCGGCCTCGCTGCGCATAATGCGGCGCAGCTGTTTGACCGTAATGCGGCCGACCAGATAGCCGGATTCGTCCACAACCGGCAGCGAAGCCAGGTTGCGTTTCCAGGCGAGTTGCAAGGCTTCTTCCTGATCGGTCGCCGGGCTGACCGTCACCAGATTCTCTTCCATCACAGATCCCAGAGTGGCGTCTGCCGGCTGCAGCAACAGGCGCGTGATGGCCAGGCGCCCGATCAGCCGGCGCGCGTTGTCGACGACATAGAGGGTTTGGAACTCGCCGACGAGATCCGCATTCTCCTGGATGGTCTTGATGGTCTTGGCAACTGTGGTGTCTTGGGGGAGTGCCAAGAACTTCCGGCTCATGATCCTCCCCGCCGTGTCGGGTTCCTGCTCCCAGTAGGCGCGCACCGTCGCGCTGTCGCGAAGCTGCTCGATCAGGGAGTCGGCCACTTGATCGGGCAAGCGCTCCAGAGCCTCGGCCACCTCCTCCGCCGGCAACTTGTCGAAGATCTTGACCAGGCGCTCGAAGGTCTCGTCTTCGAAGAGCGCGTCGCGCACTTCGGGCCGCAGTTCGGCGATGACCTTCAGAGAGGGCCCTTCGGGGAGCCAAAGATAGAGCGTGCGGGCGTGCCTCAGCCTAAGCGAGGTGATCAGTTCGAGAAGATCGAGCGGGTCCCAGCGCTTCAGAAGCGCCAGCAGCTCTCTGCGCTTTTCCGACTTGATGAGATCGCGTACCCGGGCCAGCGTGTCGGCACGCTGCTCCTCAGCTGCCTCGTCCTCGCCGCGCGCCCAAGCCAGCTCTTCGCTCTTCGCTGCCGCCATCGCTCACTCCCCGCTCGCCTTCCAGCATAGGCGACGGCGGCAAGACTGCACCACTCTGCAGTTCTTGTCCTACGTGGGATTGTTACAGGGACGCTGATCGCGCTCTAAGCCTCCTGGCGACCATCGTCCAAGCCACCGGCCTCGCTTTCGCGCTCGGCCTCGACGATCTTGCTTTCGTCGAAGCGGCGGCCGGCGGCCAGGTAGCTGTAGACGGTCGGGATCACGTAGAGGGTAAAGACGGTGCCGATCGCCATGCCGCCGACGATGACCCAACCGATCTGCTGGCGGCTCTCGGCGCCGGCACCACTGGCCAAGGCTAAGGGCAAAGCGCCGAAGATGAGGGAAAGTGCCGTCATCAAGACAGGGCGCAGGCGCAGGACTGCGGCCTCCAGGGCGGCGTGGCGCACCTCCAGGGCCTTCTGCTGGCGCAGCTTGTTGGCAAACTCCACCACCAGGATGCCGTTCTTGGCAATCAGGCCGACCAGGGCGATCAAGCCGATCTGGCTATAGATGTTCAAGGTGCCGCCGCTGAGGTTGAGCGCCAGGAGGGCGCCGACCATGGCGAGCGGGACCGTCACCAGGATAATCACGGGATCGACCCAACTTTCGAACTGGGCGGCCAGCACGAGAAAGACGAAGAGCACGGCCAGGCCGAACGCCAGCAGCAGGCTGTCGGAGGACTCGAAGAACTCTCTGGCAGCGCCGCCGAAGTCGACCTGTACGGTCTCGCCGCCGATCTCCTGGATGATCCGTTTGGCCTCGGCCAGGGCCTGACCCTGGGCATATCCCTCGGCCAGGTTGGCCTCGATCTTGGCAGAACGCAGCTTATTGAAGTGGTTCAATTCTCGCGGCACGACGGTTTCCACCACGCGGATCAGGTTGGACAGCTGGATCATCTGGCCGTCTTGTCCGCGCAGGTAGATGCGGGTCAGGTCGTCGGGGTTGCGGCGGTCGATATCGGCCAATTGCACCACCACGTCATACTGCTCGCCGTCGTACTCGAAGTCGGTGACCTCGCGCCCGCCAAGCAGGGTCTCCAGGGTTCGGCCGATGGTCTCGACGGGGATGCCCATGTCGGCCAGCTTCTCGCGATTGACCTCTACCTTCAGCTCCGGCTTGTTGAGTTTCAGGTCGACGTCGACATTGGTGAAGCCGCCGTGTTCTTCCATGGCCTGAACCGCAGCGCTGACCGTGCGCTCCAGCGCTTCGTAGCTGCCGGTGGTCTGCACGATGACCTCGACCGGGCGCTTGCGGCTGGAGCGGCCGAGTGACTGGGGATTGACGGGGAAGGCGCGAATGCCGTGGATGCCTGAGAGCTTGCCGCGCATTTCGCCGACGATGTCTTCAGTCTTGCGCTCGCGATCGCTCCAGTCCTCCAGCGCGATGAAGGAGATACCGCGCGAGACGGTGGGGGAGCCAACCACCATGAAGTAGCGGATGGCTTCCGGAATCGCGTCATAGAAATCCTCCATCTCGCGGGCATAGCCATCCATGAAGTCGATGGTGGCGCCTTCGGGGCCGGAGAAGATGCCGACGAAATAGCCGCGGTCCTCGCGCGGGGTCAGTTCGGAGTTGAGATTTTGGTAGAGCGCAACGCTGGCCACCCCGACGCCGCAGCAGAAGATCAACACCAGCGGACGAACTGAGAGCGTGAAGGCCAGGCTTGCGCGATAGGCCAGTTCCATGCGGTAGAAGAAGCGCTCGATCAGGTTAAAGGCGACGTTGCGGCTGGTCTGACGCTTAAGTAGTCGCGAACACATCATCGGCGAAAGCGTAAGCGCGATGAAGCCGGAAATGATGACGGCGGCCGAGAGGGTCAGCGCGAACTCGGTGAAGAGGCGACCCGTGCGCCCTTCGGTGAAGCCGACAGGAACGAAGACGGCGGCGATTGTGATGGTGACGGAGATAATGGCAAAGGCGATCTCGCGGCTGCCCTTGAAGGCGGCAGCCAGCGGCGAGAGGCCGTTTTCGATGTGCCGATAGATGTTCTCCAGCATCACGATGGCGTCGTCGACCACCAGGCCGACGGCGATTACGAAGGCCAACAGGGTCAGTGTGTTGATGGAGAAGCCCAGGGCAGCCATCAGAATGAAGGCACCGATGATCGAGACCGGAATGGTGACCAGCGGGATGATCACGGCCCGCAGCGAGCGCAGGAAGACGAAGATCACCAGAACGACCAACCCGACCGCCTCGGCGATGGTGGTGTAGACCGCTTCGATGGAGGCGTTGATGAAGACGGTCGAATCGTAGGCGACCTGCACCTCCATGCCTTCGGGCAGCAGCTCTGCGATCACCGGCACCTCTTTGCGCACAGCCTCGGTCACCGCCAGAGGGTTCGCCACCGACTGCTTGACCACACCCAGAGCCACGGCGTTGCGGCCATTGAAGCGGGCGATTCGGCGCTCGTCGCGCGGCCCGATCTCGACCGAGCCTACGTCCTTCAGGCGAATCAGATAGCCGTCGACATTGCGCAGCACCACCTCTTCGAAGTCCTTGACTGTGTTGAGGTCGGTTGCGGCCTGGACCGTCAGCTCGCGGTCGCTGCCCTCGACCCGCCCGGCCGGAAGCTCGACGTTCTGACGGCGCAAGGCCTCCTCTACGTCCTGCACGGTCATTGCGTAGGCGGCCAAACGCGCCGGATCGAGCCAGATGCGCATGGCATAGCGGCGCTGTCCGAAGATGCGCACCTCGGCGACACCCGGCAGCACCTGCAGACGGTCTTGCACCAGCCGGTCGGCCGTGTCGGTGACTTCCAGATCGTCGTGACGATCGCTTGAGAAGGCGAGATAGAGGATCGGACGGGCGTCGGCCTCGACCTTGGCGATCACCGGTTCGTCGACCTCATCGGGCAGGCGACCGCGGGCACGGCCCACCCGGTCGCGCACGTCCGAGGCCGCAGCGTCGGGATTGCGGTCCAGCTTGAAGACGACGCTGATTTGGCTGCGTTCGGCGCGGCTGATGGAGGTGATGAAGTCGATACCCTCAATGCCCGCCAGACTGTCCTCGATCGGCTTGGTGACCTGCGACTCCACGATCTCTGCGTTCGCGCCCTTGTAGTTTGTGCTGACCGTGACGGTGGGCACGTCGATGTTGGGGTATTCGCGAACCGAAAGGGAGAAGAAGGCAACGGCACCGATCAGGATGATCAGCAGGTTCAAGACGGTCGCGAAGACCGGCCGGCGGATGCAGACGTCGGATAGGGTCACCCGGCCGGCTCCGTCGTCTCGGCCACGGCCGGCGCCGGCGGACTCTCGATCCCCTCGGGCAGTTTCAGGTCGCTGCCGTCGCGCAGTTTGACCTGACCGGCGGTGACCACTAGGTCGCCGACCGCGAGCCCGGAGAGAATCTCGACCTTGCCGTGCCGATAGAGCCCGGTTTCGATTTCGGTCCGCACTGCCTTGCCGCCGACGACCCGATAGACGAAGAGGCTGCGCCCGCTGGGAACCAGGGCCGACTCCGGCAGCAAAAGCGCATCATCGTGCTGCTCCAGGATGATCTCCACCCGGGCGAAGAGGCCGGGCCGCAATTGGCCACGCCCATTTGGTACAATGGCCCGCAGGACCAGGGCGCGGCCGTTCACGTCGACTTGCGGATCCAGCGCGATGATCTGTCCCTCGAAACGCTGTCCGGGCAGGGCATCGATGGTCAAGTTCAATGACTGACCCCGAGCCATTTCGGACAGGAACAGCTCCGGCACCCGGAAGTCCACCTTCATCGGATTGATCTGCTCGAGGCGAACCAGCGGCTCACCAGACTGGACGTAGTCGCCGACCGAAACGTCGCGTAAGCCGACCACGCCTTCGAAGGGCGCACGGATGACCGTCTTCTCCAAGCGGGCTTCCGCCAGTTGCAGCGATGCGCGGCCGCGCTGCAGGTCGGCGACGGCCTCATCGCGCGAACGCTCGGTTCCGGCCCCGCGCGAGTGCAGTTCCTGGGCGCGGCGGTGGTTCTGTCGATAGAGAGCAAGATCGGCTTCGGCCGTGGCCAGCTCGGCGGCCAGAAGTCTGTCGTCCAAACGGAACAGCAGCTGGCCTTGCGCGACCGCTTGCCCCTCGTCAAAGGCGATCTCGGTCAAGAGCCCGTCGATCTCGGGCCGGACCAGGATCTCCTCGTTGGCACTCAGAGTACCGACAGCTTCGACCGAGCGCACGACCCGGCCGATCTCTACCGGGGCCGCATCGACCGAGACCGGAAAGTTGCCCCAGCCACCGCCAGCCTCGGGCTCGCGCTTCAGATAGGCTTCCCACACCCAGTAGGCGCCCGCGCTGACCAGCAGCAGGAGAATGCTTGCGACGATGTAGCGGCGCATTGCCATGCTGTTCCTCGCTCTCGTCGGCGGACCGAGCAGTGCCTCCGCTCACGCGCGCCATGCCGAGATCACCGTGCCTGCCAGATCGCATCTCGAGCTGCGTCATGTCCACAGCTGAGCGAGCCTTGGCTTGCAGCCGTCTTGATAACGGACTACTTCATGCATTGCGAGAAGGAACCGGCGGTATCGTCAGTCACGGAACGCGACCGACGAAGCCTCGCGCCGTTGCTCTCTCAGCCCGGTAACCTAACAAGAGACTGGCTTGGGGCGCGCTAGGGCCGATGCCGCAGCGGTGGGTTCCACTCACCGAACGTTGAATGGAGAGGAGGAGGAGATGGAGGCTCTGGAAGCCCGCTACGGTATCGGCGAGATCGTCCGTCACCGCCTCTATCCCTTTCGCGGCGTGATCTTCGATGTCGATCCGGAGTTCGCCAACACCGAGGAGTGGTGGGAATCGATCCCGGCCGAAGTGCGCCCGCGCAAGGATCAGCCCTTCTATCACCTTTTGGCAGAGAACGCCGAGACCACCTATGTGGCCTACGTCTCTGAACAGAATTTGCTGCCGGACGAGAGCGGCGACCCGGTGAGCCACCCGCAGGTCGGCGAGCTCTTCAGTGAGCTGCGCGACGGCCGCTACATGCGCCGCGATCCTTTGAGCTGAGGCCGCGAAGAGAATCGCGCGCAGTTTCCGGTACGTCTCGCCAGACTGGGGTTCGGCCCCCGCAGGGTTGAGCGAGGGCCCTATCTAAATCGTTTAGTCGCGCAGTCGGCGGATAAGCGAAGAGGTGTCCCAGCGGCTGCCGCCCAGCTGCTGCACGTCCTTGTAGAACTGATCCACCAGAGCGGTGACCGGTAGGGCCGCGCCGCTGCGATTGGCCTCGGCCATGCAGATACCCAGGTCCTTGCGCATCCAGTCTACCGCAAACCCGAAGTCGAACTTGTCGTCCACCATGGTGGTGCCGCGGTTTTCCATCTGCCAGGACTGCGCTGCGCCCTTGGAGATCACATCGAGCACCAGCTTGGAGTCGAGGCCGGCCTTTTCGGAGAAGTTTAGGGCTTCCGAGAGGCCCTGTAGCAGGCCGGCGATGCAGATCTGGTTCACCATCTTGGTCAACTGTCCGGCACCGCTGGGGCCCATCAGGGTGACCGCACGACCAAAGGCGTCCATCATCGGTTTGGCGCGATCGAAGGCTGCCTGCTCGCCGCCGACCATGACGGTCAGCACACCGTTCTCGGCGCCCGCCTGCCCGCCGGAGACCGGTCCGTCCAGGAAGTGAAATCCACCCTCTCTGGCGGCTGCGTCCAGGCGCCGGGCGATGTCGGCCGAGGCGGTGGTGTGATCGACGAAGATGGTATCCGCAGCCATGCCGTGAAAGGCACCCTCATCGCCCAGCGTGACCCCCTCCAGGTCGGAATCGTTGCCCACGCAGCAGAAGACGATCTCGGCTGAGGCCGCTGCGGCTTTGGGCGTGTCGGCCTTGCGACCGCCGTGCTGTGCGACCCAGGCATCGGCCTTGGCGGAAGTCCTGTTGTAGACGGTGACTTCAAAGCCCTTGGCCTGTAGGTGTCCGGCCATGGGGTAGCCCATGACCCCCAGTCCGATAAAGGCAGCAGTCTTGGCATCGCTCACGCTTGATCTCCTTCTTCGAATAGATTTGGTCTAAGTGTCTTCGATGGTTGGGGAACAGGGGCCTGGGTAGGCCGCTAGTCCTCGGGCAGGGGCGCGTTCTCGTCCGGGGCTTCCTCGTCTTGCAAGGCTTCCAGGACGGGAACGGACTTGTTCAAGGTGTCGCCCTCGACGCCGGAGCAGCCGACCACCCAGATGTCGTAGACCGGGTGCTCCATGGCCGAGACGGAAGGGGCGGAGGCGAACATCCAGCCGCTGAAGACCGGTCGTCGAGGCTGCCCGGGCTTGGCCTCGACGATCTCCAGAAAGGCAGTGCGTTCAGGCGCCTGGGCGCGCACGCGCGCCACGCAGTCGCGCACCACCACCTCCAGACTGCCGAAGCGGATTGGCCGGTTGAAGGGGGCACGAAAGGCAAAGGTCTTGGCCGTGATCTTGTCCAGCCCTTGCAGAAGGGCGCCGTTCGGCTCTGCCTCAGCCGCCGTCGTGGTGCCGATCAGGAGCAGCGCGAGCAGCAATGAGGGAAGCCGCATCAGGGCGCGCCACTGCCGTTGTTGGGCCGGCCATAGGGATTGGTCAAGGACTCGACCAGCTCGCGCAAGGTCTGGCGCAGCTGGCGCTCGTCGCAGCCGATCAAGAGGCCGTCCTCCAGCGCGTCCTGTGCGATCTGGCGCAGCTCTTCCAGGTTCTCGTTCAGAACCTTGATCTTCTCCAGACAGGAGACAGAGGTGCCGTCCGGGTGTTTCCAGACCGGCGGCACGAAGCCCTCCTCTTGTCCACCGTCGTTCATGACTGCTTGCATTCCTCTCAATCGCTCCCTTCGGGCTCTCTCACCGGTGGTTCGTTTCGCAAAGGAACGACGAACCGCTAGAGGTCAGACCCGTAGATGAAGCGTCCAATCTGATCGATCAAGTTCACTGGGCTCACAGTCCTTTTGACGAAGCCGCCTTTCTCGATCATTTCCGTGGCTTCGCCGCGGTGCAATTGGACAATGGTGCCGCCCAGCGCGCCATCCTCGGTCAGTGACGCGCTGCTGTCGGTCGGCACCTCGACTTTCTGATCGATTTCCATGCGGACCTCGACATCGAAGGTAACGGGGTCCACCGCTACCCGCGAGACATAGCCGACCTGGACGCCGGCAATCTGGACCTTCGCACCTTCCAAGAGCCCGGGCGTTTGGATGAAGTTGGCCTTGACGTCGTAGGAACCCTTGGTGCTGCGATCGGTCAGGTTCATGACGAAGATCACGAAGCTTGCGGCCACGATCAAGACCACGGCGGCAAGTACGGTTTCGATGAGATTGCGCCGCATCGGGGCCGGCCCCTCTTAACCCTAGTTCTGCGATGCGGCCTCGGCGCCCTGCACGACGAAGCGTGACAGGAGGTCGACCACATTAATCGCGCCTTGAGTGCGATCGTAGGAAACGAAGGTGCCGGGCGCCATGTCCTCCAGTGCCCCGCCAGGCTCCAGCTGGACATAGCTGCTGCCCAGCAGCCCTTCAGGCAGAATGCGCACGCGGCTGTCTTCGGGGATGCGATAATCGGCACCGATCGAGAGCGTGAGCAGGGCAAGGTCGCCCTTCTCGGCCAATTGCTTGCCGACCACGGTGCCGACTTTCACGCCGGAGAGCCGCACCTCGGTGCCCAGGTTAACGCCGCCGACATTGTCGAACTCAGCCTCGATCTCGTAGCCGGCGACCGATTCGACGCCCGACGAGCTGAAGGCCAGACCGACTGCTGCTGCTGCGATGATCAGCACCACGATGCCGGCCGCGATCTCCATGATTTCACGCCGCATGGCGCTGCTCTCCGCCCTCTAGCGCACTGCGCGTCATTCCGGATTCCAGGGCTCGTAGTCGCCGCCCGAGGCTGCCCGCTTGCCGCCCATGAGGGTGTGGCCGGGCGGGCGATAGGCCTCGTCCGTGCCGGTCATGTTCGCCTTGTGCGGCTTTTCCCAGCTGCGGCGACGCGGCGTCTCCGGTGGGATCTCGTCGGTGGTGTGGTGCAGCCAGGCGTGCCACTCAGCCGGAACTTTCGAGGCCTCAGGCCGGTCCTTGTACATGACCCAGCGTCGCTCGTGCCGCAGGCTGTCGGCATGCACGGCAGCACCGCGCGCCTTGTAATAGCTGTTGCCATAGGCGTCCTTGCCCACGAGATGGCCCTTGAGCATGGTGAAGAGGCGCGTGGCAATCGTGGCGCCCATGTGCATGTGCTCCCTTGAGGCGATGGCGGCGCGCAGACTATAGGCTTGCTTGCCTGCAAAGGTCCAGATCGGCGGATGGCCGCGGCACTCGAGATTAGGGAATAGGAATGACCAGGCTGCGAGGCGAAGCGCTGGGGCTGGTGTTGGCAGGCGGAGCAGCCTCCTCCTACGCCGTCTCGGCGGTGATGTCGGGCCTGGCCTATGGGTATGGCACCAATCCCATGACCCTGGTGACCGGGCGCTTCGCGCTGGCTGCATTGGTGATTTGCGTCCTGCTGTTGTCCTGGCGGCGCAGCTTTGTCTTGCCGAGAGAATCCTGGCCCCTCATGGCCGGAATGGTTGCCGGCTCGCTCGGTACGGCCATCGGCTACATGAGTGCGATCGACTATATTCCCGTTTCGCTTGCGGTTCTGATTTTCTATCTCTTCCCAATTCTGGTGGCTCTGGCCGAGGGGATCTTGGAGCGGCGTCCGCCCTCCTATCGCCTCTTGTTGGCCCTGCTGGTCGGATTTCTGGGATTGGCCTTCGCCCTGGGGCCTGATTTCAGCGACCTTGATTGGCGCGGTATCTCCTTCGGACTCCTTGCGGCTTTCTCCTCCTTGCCGTTGTTCCTCTGCGCAAGACGCCTGGTCCTGCGCTATGACGCGGTGACCGTCGCCGTCCAGATCAACGTCGTGTCGATGATCCTGACCTTCCTCTTGGCGGTCTTCGGTCAAGGTCTGGCCGTTCCGGGTTCCGCACCGGGTTGGCTCTATTTGCTCGGCGCCTGTGGCTTTTTTGCATCAGCCTTCATGCTGCAGCTCTATGCAGTGCGCAACGCCTCGGCCGGCTCGGCGGCTATGGTCTTCAATGCCGAACCCTTGCTGACGATTCTGATCGCTTGGTTTTTTCTGGGCCAGGCGCTGGGATGGCTGCAGTGGGTCGGTGTGGCTCTGGTCTTCCTCGCGCTCTCTTTGTTGGTCGACCGCAAGCGCTAGTATCCCCAGCCTCATCCACAGGCGCTGCCACCAGATAGGCTATCAAGCACAATATCATGGGGGTGGGCCCATATTGGAACACAATTCCCGCTAGGCTGCCCCAACATCTTGTGGTCTAATGCCTTCAACACGCCAAACCTAGCTGGCTGCGGTATTGCCGAGTTCTGACGTCCCGACTCGGGGGACGGGCAGCGCGAAGCCGACCGCGTCCTGCTGGAGATCGGCGGATCGGATTCGACACGCGGCCGTCTCGCAAGCGCGAGGCTGGGGACGGCCCGAGGCAAGCAAGAGGGGACCAGGAACACCATGCGTATCAGCCGTCACTTCACCCGGTCGCAGGAAGACGTCTACGCCGACATCGAGTTCCGTCGGACCAGTAGCGAGATCCGCAATCCCGATGGGAC
This sequence comes from Rhodospirillales bacterium, assembly GCA_963669445.1. GTDB lineage: Bacteria > Pseudomonadota > Alphaproteobacteria > Kiloniellales > JACOMY01 > JACOMY01. Next base: position 4,815,747 of record OY770029.1, on the reverse strand, counting down.
TGTGGTTTTTAGCGCACAGGACATCGAAGTGCCCACGGCCTGGTCGCAGGTGGCAGCCGACATCATCGCCCAGAAGTATTTTCGCAAGGCCGGCATCGCCAGCTGCCTGAAGCGGGTGGAGGAAAGCAGCGTTCCCTCTTGGCTTTGGCGCTCGACCCCGGACGAGGCGGCACTGGCAGCACTTCCGGAGGAGGAGCGCAGCCGTGGAGAGGTCTCGGCCAAGGAGGTCTTCCATCGCTTGGCCGGCACCTGGACCTATTGGGGCTGGAAGGGCGGCTACTTCGACAGCGAGGAGGATGCACGCGCCTACTATGACGAGATGCGCTATATGTTGGCCAAGCAGATTGCCGCGCCAAACTCGCCGCAGTGGTTTAACACCGGCCTGAATTGGGCCTATGGCATCGACGGCCCGAGCCAAGGGCATTTCTACGTAGACGAGCGAAGCGGCGAGGTGGTGCGCTCGCAGTCTGCCTATGAGCGCCCGCAGCCGCACGCCTGCTTCATCCAGTCGGTTGGCGACGACCTAGTAAACGAGCGCGGCATCATGGACCTCTGGGTCCGCGAAGCACGGCTCTTCAAGTATGGCTCCGGCACCGGCACCAATTTCTCGGCGATTCGCGGCGAGGGCGAGTCGCTCTCTGGCGGCGGGCGTTCCTCCGGCCTGATGTCCTTCCTGAAGATCGGCGACCGGGCGGCCGGCGCCATCAAATCTGGCGGCACAACGCGGCGTGCGGCCAAGATGGTCGTGGTCGACATGAGCCACCCGGACATCGAGACCTTCATCGGCTGGAAGGCGATCGAAGAGCAGAAGGTGGCCGCCCTGGTTGCCGGCTCGAAAATGTGCAAGAAGCACTTGAAGGCGGTCATGGAGGCTTGTCGCAGCGAGCCCGAGCTGGGCGAGCAGGCCTTCGACCCCAAGGTCAATCCCAGCCTGAAGAAGGCAGTGCGCGCAGCGCGCCGTCACGAGGTGCCGGAGAACTACATTCGCCGCGTGATCGACCTGGCCAAGCAAGGCCGCAGCGAGATCAGCTTCCGCACCTACGACACAGATTGGGATTCCGAGGCCTACCTGACCGTCTCCGGCCAGAACGCCAACAATTCGGTGCGGGTTACCGACGACTTCCTGAAGGCAGTTGGCGAGAAGGCCGACTGGAACCTGACGCGGCGCACCGACGGCAAGGTCGCCAAGACCGTCAAAGCAGAAGAACTGTGGGAGAAGGTGGCGGAGGCCGCCTGGCAGTCGGCCGACCCCGGCATTCAGTTCCACACCACCATCAACGACTGGCACACCTGCCCGGCTGGTGGCTCGATCAATGCCTCGAACCCCTGCTCGGAGTACATGTTCCTGGATGACACGGCCTGCAATCTGGCCTCGCTGAACCTGATGCAGTTTCGCGGCAAGGACGGCAGCTTCCAGATCGCGGCCTATGCCAATGCGGTCAGGCTCTGGACAGTGACTCTGGAGATCTCGGTTCTGATGGCGCAGTTCCCTTCGCGGGAAATCGCGCGCCTCTCCTACGACTACCGCACCCTGGGTCTCGGCTATGCCAACCTGGGCGGTCTCATCATGGCCATGGGCTATTCCTACGACTCGGACGAGGGCCGGGCGCTGGCCGGATCGCTGACCGCGCTGATGACCGGTGTTGCCTATTCTACATCGGCCGAGATGGCCGGTGAGCTGGGCGCCTTCCCCGAGCACAAGAACAATGCCCAGCAGATGATGCGGGTGATCCGCAACCATCGCCGCGCGGCCTACAGCTTCGCCGAGGGTTACGAAGGGCTCTCCACCAAACCGGTGCCACTGGACGAGGACAACGCGCCCGAGGCCGCACTGGTGCGGGCAGCGCGCGAGGCCTGGGATCTGGCCGTCACCATGGGCGAGATCAATGGCTTCCGGAATGCACAGACCACCGTTGTTGCGCCCACCGGCACCATCGGTCTGGTGATGGACTGCGACACCACCGGCATCGAGCCGGACTTCGCCCTGGTCAAGTTCAAGAAGCTGGCCGGCGGCGGTTACTTCAAGATCATCAATCGCACCGTGCCGGAGGCACTGCGTAACCTGGGCTACGGCGACGAGAAGATCGAAGAGATCGTGCGTTACGCCGTGGGTCACGGCAGCCTGGCCGATGCGCCCGGTGTCAACCACGCGAGCCTGAAGGAGAAGGGCTTCACCGAGGCTGCCTTGGAGGCCTTGGAGAACAGCCTGGCCGGTGCCTTCGACATCCGATTCGCCTTCAATCGCTGGAACCTGGGCGAGGGGTTCTGCACCCAGACCTTGGGAATCGATTCGGCCGAGCTGGATCGCCCGGGGTTCAATATGCTGGAGGCCTTGGGCTTCAAGAAGCGCGAGATTGAGGCGGCGAACACCTATTGCTGCGGCGCCATGACGGTGGAGGGCGCTCCGCACCTGGATTCTGCGCACCTTGCGGTCTTCGACTGCGCCACGCCTTGCGGACGCAAGGGAACGCGCTCCCTTTCCGTCGAGGGCCACATTCGCATGATGGCGGCCGCGCAGCCCTTTATCTCCGGCGCGATCTCCAAGACCATCAACATGCCCAACAACGCCAGCGTCGAGGATTGCCGGGCGGCTTACGAGCTCTCCTGGAAGCTGGCCTTGAAGGCCAATGCGCTCTACCGCGACGGCTCCAAGCTCTCCCAGCCGCTGGCAACCCAGCTGCTGGAGGGCGACGAGGAGGACGAGGACGCCGTCGATCAGCTGATTGAGGCACCGCAGGCCGAGCGCGCCGCACAGATGGCCGAGCGTGTTGTCGAACGGGTCATCGAGCGCGTGGTGGAGCGCGGCGCCGAGCGCGAGCGTCTACCCGGCCGGCGCAAGGGCTACACCCAGAAGGCCGTGGTCGGCGGCCACAAGGTCTATTTGCGCACCGGCGAGTACGAGGACGGCCGCATCGGCGAGGTCTTCATCGACATGCACAAGGAGGGTGCGGCCTTCCGCTCGCTGATGAACAACTTCGCCATCGCGATTTCCATCGGCCTGCAGTACGGGGTGCCGCTGGAGGAGTTCGTTGAGGCCTACACCTTCACCCGCTTCGAGCCATCGGGCCTGGTCGAAGGCAACGACACCATCAAGATGGCCACCTCCGTCGTCGACTATATCTTCCGCGAGTTGGCGATCTCCTATCTCGGCCGCCACGATCTGGCTCATGTCGAGCCGCAGGAGACCCTGCCCGACGCCATGGGCAAGGGTGAAGGCGAGGGGCACCTGGCCGACAGCCTGCGCAAGGTCGCCTCCACCGGCTATGTCCGCTCCAAGCTGACCGTGCTGCAGGGCGGAGCAGCCAATGCCGATACAGGCGCGGCGACGGCGATTGCTGCCGAGGCCGCCGTAATCGAGAGCAACGGCGGCATGACGGCCGTCGCCGCCGAGGCCATCGTCACCCGCAGCGCGCCCAGCACGGTCGCCCGCCGGGTTCAGGAAGCCCGCCTCAAGGGCTATGAGGGTGATCCTTGCGGGGCTTGCGGCAACTTCACCCTGGTGCGCAACGGCACCTGTCTCAAGTGCGACACCTGCGGCGGTACCAGCGGCTGCTCGTGAGATAAGGTAGGGTAAGGCGTCCTATCGGCGAGGTAAGGCGCCTTCCCTCCATTCCAATTCAGGTGTTGAGAGTTCGGCGGATGAGGCTCCTGGGTTGGGGCCTCATCCTTTTTTTGTGCTAGATCCCAATGGAGTTCGCTGCTTCGGATCGAGGAGGGGATGTGGAGACTTCACCACTTCATAGCGCACTTGGCGTTCGAGTTACCGGGCTTGATTTCGACTGCTTGAGCGAGCCGGCGACAGCGGAAGCACTAGCAGTGCTTCTGGCCCGCCATCAGGTGGTGCTGCTGCGCGATCAAGAGCTGTCGGCGGAGGACTTCGTGACCTTCTGCCGTGCCTTCGGTGATCTGGAACTGCTGCCGGAACCGGATAAGCGGCATCCGGAATTCCCGGAGATCTTCCGGCTGACGAACGTCAAGCCCGACGGCAGCCTGACCTTGCCCGACGAGCCGCAGGCCGTGTTCCTGCGCGGTACCTCGCGCTGGCACACCGATAGCAGTTTTCGCGCCATCCCCTGTCTGGCGACGGCCCTCTACGCGCGCGAGGTGACGCCGGTCGGCGGCGAGACCGAGTTCGCCAATATGGTGAGCGCCTATGAAAACCTTGAGGACGAGGAGCGAGAGGAATTGGAAGGACTGGAAGCCGTCCATTCCTACGCCTTCAGCCGGGCCAACAATCCCGGACGCGTCGAGCCGATGAGCGAGGAAGAGCGGCGCCTGGTGCCTGATGTGTCTCATCCCGTGGTCCGTTGCCATTCGGACGGGCGTCGCTCAATCTATCTGGGCGGTCACGTCTCGCATCTGGCTGGACAAGCCGTCGAGACCAGTCGAGCCAAGGTGCGCGCGCTGGAAGAACGCCTGACCGCTGTCGGCAATGTCTATCGCCATAGTTGGCGCAAAGGCGATCTCCTTATCTGGGACAACCGCACGACCCTGCACCGCTTGATCCCCTACGAGATCGGCCGCTATCCGCGCTCGCTTTGGCGCTGCACGGTTTCTGGCTCCGAGCCAGTCGTGGGGCCATAGCCCAAACAGCAAGATGGCGCCAAATCTCGCTGACCCGGCGCCATCTGCTCAACCTAGCAGAGATCTACACAGTTCACTCCGACATGTACTTGTCGGGGACGTCGTAGCCCAGACGCTCAAGGAAGCGGAACTGGTCCTTCAGGACGGCCTCGTACTCAGGGGCGTCCTCAGTGTACATCTCGGCCACGACCTGCATGCGAGCCTCTTCCAGCTTGCGCATGTCCTCGGGCGACCAGACGATGATGGTCATGCCGTCCTCCTCGGCGAGCTTCTTGAGAATCTCGGCCTCCTCGGCCTTGACCTTCATCCAGTACTCGAAGCTGACTTCCTGAAGAGCGGCTTCGACCACCTGCTTCAGATGATCGGGCAGCGCGTTCCAAGCGTCCAGGTTCGAGACCCAGTCGTAGGTCGCACCACCGGAGTAGCTGGGGGTGACGACATAGTCGGTGACCTCGGCCAGCCCGAAGCCGTAGTTCACCGGGAGCGTGGTCCACTCTGCCGCGTCCACAACGCCGCGCTGCAGGGCCTGGTAGACCTCGGAGCCAGGCATGGAGACCGGTGCGGCACCCAGCAGCTGGAAGCTGCGCGAGGCGACACCGCCGGAGCGGATCTTCAGACCCTTCAGATCTTCGACGCTATTCAGCGGCACCTTGGACCAGATGTGCTCGCCGGAGACCGGAGTGACGCCCATGTGGTAGAGATTGTCGTCGACCAGGGCGTTGCGATAGATCTCGGCGCCGCCCTGATCGTACCACATGGCCGCTTGCAGACGGTCGGCGTTCACCGGCCACTCGTTGGCGCTGCGGAAAACCTTGTTCTTGGAGGCGTGGAGCTGCATGTAGCTGTGCCAGAGTTCGAAGACGCCGCGACCGACGGCTGTACCGGCCTCAAGCTCGCCCGACAGTACGCCCGACGAGAAGACCTTGATCTCCATCTGCCCGCCCGACAGCTCCTTCACGCGGTCGGCGAAGGCCTGGGCCAAGTCATCGAATTCCGAAGTGTTGGGCGCGGCTATCGTTTGCATGCGCCAGACGACTTTCTCCTGGTCATCGGCGCTTGCTTGCGTCCCCAGAGTCAAGGCCGTGGCGAGTGCTATCCCGGTTATGGCCAGTTTCGAAACAAGTTTCACGCGTTTCTCTCCTCTCCTTGTTGTGCTCCAGCAGCAGAAATCCAGAACGCACCCTTGGCGGGCGTCACTGTTCGATTTTCTTGCCTTTTGCCTAGGGCAGAAGGATATCGGGTAACCAGGTTATCACGTCCGGGAACAAAATACAGATAGCCAAGCCGATCGCCTGCAAGGTGACGAAGGCCGGCACCGCCTTGTAGAGGTCCAGCGTGGAGATGCTTGGCGGCGCAATCGACTTCAGGATGAAAAGGTTATAGCCGAAGGGCGGTGTCAGATAGGACATCTCCAGATTGATGATCACCAGGGCGCCGAACCAGATGGGGTTGAAGCCCAAGCTCTCCACGATCGGCAGGAAGATCGGCACGGTCAGAAAAATGATGCCGACCGGATCCATGATCATGCCCAGCAGGAAGATCACCACCATCATGGCGATGATGACGCTCCAGCGGCCCACGCCGGCCAGCTCAAGAGACTCGCGTACGAAGGCATCGCCGCCAAGCCCGGCATAGACCGAGACGAAGAGCAGCGAGCTGACGGCGATCCAGATCACCATGGTGGAGGTGATCAGGGTCTGTCGGCAGGCGGCCAGCACGGCTTCCAACGTGAGGCGACGATTGCCGGCAGCGACCAGCAGGCTGCCCAGGGCGCCGACGGCTGCCGACTCGGTCGGGCTGGCGATACCGGCGAAGAGCGAGCCGAGCACGCCCATGACCAGAAGGGTCGCCGGAAGCACCACCTTTAGGCTGATCAGCTTGTCACGCAGAGTGATGTTGCGACGCTCTTCGACCGACAGCGGTGGGCCCAGGTCCTTGTTCAGCGCGCAGCGCACGGCGACGTAAAGGATGAAGAGACCCATCAGCAGGATGCCCGGCATGGCGCCCGCCAGAAACATCTTGCCGACCGAGAGATTGGCCATGCTGGAGAAGATGATCGCCAGCAAGCTGGGCGGGATTAACTGGCCCAGCGCGCCCCCGGCGAGAATGGTGCCGACGGCTATCGACTTGTCGTAGCGTCGCTTCAGCATGGCCGGCAGCGCGATCGTGCCCATGGTGACCACGCCAACGGCGCTGACGCCGCTCATCGCCGCGATAAAGGCGCAGATGATGATGGTGCCCATGGCAAGGCCGCCACGCAGCGGCCCCATCCACTTGTACATGGCATCATAGAAGTCGTCGGCGATGCCGGAACGGGCCAGCACGTTGGCCATGAAGAGGAAGAAGGGCACCGAGATCAGCGTGTGGTTGAAGATCATCCCGGCGATCTTGCCGCCCACCAGATAGAGGCTCGCCGGCCCCCAGAAGAAGTAGGTGATGAGCAGGGCGACTGTGCCCAGCGCGAAGGTCAGTGGCACCCCCAGGAAGACGGTGATCAAGAGCCCGCCGAAGGCCAGCAGGGTGATGATCTCGATGCCCATCTCAGGCATCGCGGAGCCTAGCGACCTCTTTGATCAGGATGGAAACTGCCTGGAGGATCATCAGAACCGCGGCGACCGGTATCATCGAGATGACCGGAAAGATGTAGGGACTCCACACCGAAAAATGCTGCTCCGTGATGGAGATCGCATCGATGGCTTTGATCCCACCGTAGTAGAGCACCACGCCGCAGTAGAAGAAGATGAACAGCAACGCGAAGATCTTCAGTCCGGCAACAGCGCGCGGAGAGCTGTACATGTAGGCGATCTCGACCCGCACATGGCCGTCCTCTCGCAGGGTGTAGCCAGCGCCCAGCAGGAACATGAATCCGAACATGATCTGTGCCGATTCCAGCGCCCAGATCGTCGGCGCGGTAAAGACATAGCGCAGAACCACTTCCAGCAGGATCACTGCGATCATCGGCAAGGTCAGCAGCGAGACTGCCGTGCCGATGAAGCCGTTCACTCTGTCGATGCCGTTCGCGAACTGCTGCAGCAAGAGCCCTTTTCCCTCTCGGCCCCAGTCTAAGCGGCGGCCGGTAAGGCTGGATAGCCCTTAACGCTGATCCGATGCATAATCCGAGTGGTCTCCGGGCTGCTTGCGATCTCCATGATTGCGGCGGCATGCATGGTCGAAAGCGTATCCCAGATGAAGAGGTCCCCGACCCGATAGCGCTGAGCGATCACGAATTCGGGCTTGGTGCAATGCGCCTTGAGCTCCTCCAGAAGATCCACGCCCTCGTCGTCCGGCATGCCGACGATACCGCGCGCGCTGGCGGCCACGGCATAGAGGCAGCGCTCGCCGCTGACGGGATGGGCCTTGATCAATGGATGGGTCACTTCCGGCACCTGCCTGACTTGGTCGCCTTGCAAGCGGCCGGCATCGTGTTCCTTGCCGGCATCGCGGTTGCCATAGCGGTGCCGAACGACCAGGCCATCGAGCAGTCTGCGCCGCTTCTCTGGCAGCGCACGGTATGCCGCACCCATATCGCAAAGGTAGGTTTCGCCGCCGCTCTCGGGGACCGCGATGGCGTAGAGCATGGTGGCGCTGGCGTGTTCGGTTTCATAGGAGTTATCGGTATGCCAGAAGGCGGCGCCATTGTGTCCGTTGGGCTTACTCTCGTCCTCGACGATGTTCGTCAGCACCAGGATCTCCGGCTGTTGCGGCAGGCGCAAATGCTCCAACACATGCGGGTGGGCGTGGCCGAAGAGGCGGGAGAACCTCAGGAAGTCTGCGGGCTGAATTCGCTGCTCGGGAAAGCAGAGGGCGCGATGCTCAGCCAGGCCCAGGCGCAGCTCTCTGACCGCCTGGTCGGAAAGTTCATCTGTCAGATCGATGCTCGTCACCCTGGCACCGAACGCATTCTCTCGCTTGCGCCGGATCTCAGCCATCACGCTTCCCTTGAACCCAAATTTCGAAACCGCGGGTCACTAGCTTCTGCTTTCCCGGCCGGCTAGTCTAGCACTGTTGTGCGGTCCAGCGGGCCGTGCTCGCTTGGTCTGAGCAAAGCGTTAGGAAGCTGTTCTATGCGTGAGAATCCCGTAAAGACGCGACTGGCCGAGGGCGACACCGTCTTCGGAACCATGATGTTCGAGTTCTTGAGTCCCGGTCTGCCGCAGATCCTGGCCAATGCCGGTGCCGACTTCGTGTTCTACGACATGGAGCACTCGGGTTTCTCCGTCAGTGACATGAAACAACAGGCGGCCCTCTGTCGTGGATTGGACGTCGTGCCTTTGGTGCGTCCGCCGGGCAAGGACTATCAGTTCGCCGCCCGCCTGCTCGACGTCGGTGCCATGGGATTGCTGTTCCAGATGGTCGAGAGCGCGGAAGAGGCCCGTGAGCTGGTGTCCTGGACCCGCTATCCGCCGCGCGGTAAGCGCGGTGCGATTTTCGGCGGCGCGCACGACGACTACGGCGGAGGTGACATGGGCGTGAAAGCGCAGCAGGCCGAAGCCCGCACCTTGGTGACGGTCTTGATCGAGACGGCGGCCGGCCTGGAGAATGTCGAGGAGATCATGGCAGTCGATGGGGTGGATGCAGCCCACCTGGGACATGCCGATCTCTCCATGGCCCTGGGGGTTCCGGGGCAGTTCGACCATCCCAAGATGCAAGCTGGCATCGATAGGATTGTCGAGGCCTCCGAGCGGCAGGGGAAGGCGGCCGCTTCGCTGGCGCCGAACCCCGAGTGGGGCGAGGATCTGCTAGGGCGCGGTTATCGTATGATGTCTTATGGCTATGACATCGGGCTCTTCGGCGGCAGCCTGACCGCAGGCATCCAGTCGCTGCGTGACATAAAAGGCGGGAAGAAGACATGACCCTAGACGCCACGCAGATCGATACCTTCCGCCAGAAGGGCTGGATCGTCGTCCCGGAGGTCTTTGACGGTGAAGACCTGGCGGTGCTTAAAGGCGCCGTCGCGGCGGTTAGCGAACATGAGGGTCCGCAGGTGGCACGTGAGCCCACGGGCGAGCCGCATGTGGTCTATGGCATGCATCTGTTGGATCAGCGCTTTTCCACCTTGGCCCATCATCCGGCCATCGTGGAGAACTCCGAACAGCTATTGGGCAAGCAAATCTTCGTGCATCAGAGCCGGGTGAACGTGAAACAGACCGGTGGGTCCATCGTGAAGTGGCACCAAGACTTCGGTACCTACCACCGTGTCGACGGCCTGCCGACGCCTGAAGGCATCATGGTCGGTGTCTTCTTGAACGAGGTGACCTCTCTCAATGCACCCGTGCTGGCGATCCCCGGCTCGCACAAGCACGGCATTGTCTCCAAGGCCTTCAAGGACCCCAAGTCGCGTGACTATGGCACGGTTTCTAAGTACCGCTACGACATCCCGGCGGAGACCATTCGCGACTTGGTGGAACAGCATGGCTTGGAGGAGATCACCGGCCCGGCCGGCAGCTTGCTGTTGATGGATATGACCGTCGTCCACGGTTCGACCATCAACATCACGCCGCTGGAGCGTGTGATCCTCTACATCAACGTCAGCACCGTGGACAACAAGGGCGAGGCCTACGAGCGGCCAGAGTACTACGCCGCGCGGGACTTCTCGCCGCTGAAAGCGGCCAATGCGGACTGCTTGAAGCGACTGGCGGGTGCTTGAGTCGGAAAGGCCTTAGGCTGGTTCCAGGACGCTGCTTCGGGCTGGGTCCAGTTCACCCCAAATCGGGTGGCTGTCCGGGAAGTGGATGCGGGCCGACTGCCAGCAGATGTCCAGCCAATCGAGAAACTTCTCGCGGCTCACTAGGAAGCGCTCTTCCTCGAAGGGCAGGGCGGCCAGCGAGATGGCATAGAGCCGGCAGTAGCGGCAATCGACGTTCGGCACGCAGCATTTTGCGTCGCTCTTCTTGAGGTCGGCGCGGAAGATGCGGTGGGCATGGCCGAAGTTGAGGCCGCGGCAGTTGGTGGCAATCCCGGTCCGCGGGTCGACGTCGTAGAGGCCGTCGCCGACGGTAGAGATCCTGTTCAATGCCGAGCTGTGGATGACGGTATCGGGATAGCGGGAAATCGCCTGCTCGATAGCGTCGCCCGCCCGCGCGAGGCTTTCGTCATCGAACATCAGATTGTCGTCTGGCCGGCTGAAACGGAAGTAATCCCCATCGTTGGCGGCGCCGTCATGCACCTTGCGCTCGTACTGCTCGGTCGGGGAATAGTAGTTGAAGGACAGCAGCGCGCCGTGATCGGCGATGATCCTGGCGACGCCGTCCAACTGATCGCTGTTCTGCGAGTTCACGGTGAAGACGAAGCGGACGCGCTTGTCGTCGCCATAGTTCCGGAGTGCTTTCCAAAAGACGTCGCCACCGCGAAAGCGGGCCGTGTGATCCTCATCACCCCAGACCGAGATGTGGATGTTGTAGCCGATCTCATCGCTCAACTTGATGGTGCCGTTGGAGACCACCAGGCCGTTGGGCATGTAGTCCTGCGCCATGACGATGCGCTTCTGCTCCAGCGCAGGCTCGCCGCCGGCAAACGCGATGTAGTTGCCGCCGTCCTCGTTGCGGCTCTTGAAGAAGTGGCGCCACTTGATGGCATCCATCTCCTCCTTGGCGTTCTTGTAGTCGTCGCCCTCGAAAAAGAAGCAGCCTTCGCAGAAGAGGTTGCAGCGGTTGGTCAGATCGATGTTGATGTAGCCGCGCAGGTGCTGGCGCACCCGTTTCGAGAGGCTGTACTTCTGGCGCAGGCTCCGATCCTTGCCGATGTAGCCTTGCATAACCTTCAAGGCAGCGCGGACGTCGGTCAGATCGCGATTGCCGAACATCTCCGCATATTGGCTCTTCATGACCTAGGCTCCACCGTTGAGGCTCCACTGCTGGGTCGGATTCGGGTTCCCTTGACCCTTGACCCGACGGAAGCGGCACGACCAATGGAGGTAGCTGCTCCAAGGGACATGCATAGCTGCCAAGCGCGCGTTGCAGCAAGTCGGAAAGCATCCCGCTGGGACAAGGGACTAGCAATCAAACTTCATAGGACAGTATGGGGGAAACTTGCAACCAACCTTGCCGACCCCGGGCGGAACCGCGTCGGCACGACGCGTTCCTGTGCTCTTTGGCGCCTTGAAGCCTGCAGCAACTGGCGTGCTATCGGTCGGACCGCTAAGGTCTTTCGAGAAAGGCACTCACGGATAGGTGATAACGGCTGGCGAGTGTTGTCCAGGTTACGCAATTTAGAAGGGAGAAAGCGCATGGCCGGAGAAGTCGAAGCACGATTGAAGAACCTGGGCCTTACGGTTCCGGAGGCCGCGGCCCCGGTCGCGAACTATGTCGGCTGGGTCAGGAGCGGCTCACAGGTCTTCGTCTCCGGGCAGGTCACCCTGAAGGACGGCAAGCCCGAGTTCATCGGGAAGCTGGGCGCGGAGATCGATTTAGATAGCGGCAAGGCCGCAGCTGAACTCTGCGCGATCAACATCGTGGCGCAACTGAAACAGGCTTGCGCAGGCGACTTGGACCGTATCGCACGCATCGTTCGTTTGGGAGGCTATGTCAATTCGACCCCGGACTTCACCCAGCAGCCGCAGGTGATCAACGGCGCCTCCGATCTCATGGTAGCGGTCTTCGGCGACAAGGGACGGCATAGCCGGGCCGCGGTATCGGTTGCCAGTCTGCCGCTCGGCGTCGCTGTCGAGATTGACTGTGTGGCGGAAATCGCCGACGCATGAGCGAAGGTGGCGCTGTCGAGCCGGCTGACGGCCTGAACCAAACAAAAAAGCAGTCTACGGGTCGGGAACATCGTTTCATTCGGCCCTCTCGTTCCGAGAATCTGCAAATACCGCACGTGATTGGTGAGCTATCGCCGCCGATCATGCGGCGCAAACTGCGAGAATACCAATCGCTCTACTTTGAGCCGAGGGTGAAACGATCCGGCCTTTTGGTAATCTTATTCAATACCGTAGCGCGAAAACCCGGGTTTTCATTCAAAATCCTGCTCTCCGCGATCGAGAGTCTTGGCGCAGATATCTTCATCATTGATGACCGGCAGGCAACCCTGCTGATGACGGGTGTGGAGGCATGGGGACCATCGCGCCAACGCGCGGTTTCGGTCATTGGCAATGTCATCGCCGATCGAAAACCTGAGCGGGTCTGCACGCTGGGGCATTCCAGCGGCGGCACGGCGGCGCTGATCTATGGGACGCTGCTGCCGGTGCAGAAGGTCCTGGTCTTCAACCCCATAGCCGATGTCGACACCTTGTTGAACGCGGGCGCGTTTCCGCACAAGAAGAAGGTCTGGGGTCGCATTGTCGGGGGCGTATCGGATGCGGAAGAGCATGTCACAAACATAAGCACATGCATCACGCAGTCCCGGCACCCTGAGGAGATCGAGTTCCACTTCGCGCAGAACTCACCCCAGGATGTGGCTCAAGCCGCCCACGTGAGAGCCTTCGAGAAGGTGACCTTGCGAGGCTGGGAACATGATGCACACGACCTGACGCGCTATCTGGCACAAGCAGGTGTCTTGAAGGATCTGCTGGTGAAAGGTCTGCAGGGCGCAAATCAGGTCCTGAACGAAGAGTAGGTCGGGGTTGGGCCGCCGAGCCGCTCTATCGAGGCTAGCCGAGCCTTGCGGTGGTCGCCCCTGCGATGCTCGCATGCCTCAGGCGCTTGTGGCTTTCGCCCGGCTGCTGTATCAAGCGCTGCCATCCTCCGAACCTTTTGAGGGCTTCCGGCCCTTGGAGTCGTGGCATGATCATCCGAGACGCACTGACCTTTGACGACGTTCTTCTAGAGCCGGCGCGCTCTAACGTTCTGCCTGCAAGCGCCAATGTGTCGACCAGGCTGACACGTACAATCTCTTTGACGATTCCCCTGATTTCAGCCGCAATGGACACGGTAACCGAAGCTCCACTGGCGATTGCCATGGCGCAGGCCGGCGGGATCGGGGTGATCCACAAGAACCTCGACATCGAGGCCCAGGCCGACGAGGTCCGCAAAGTCAAAAAATTCGAATCGGGTATGGTGGTGAACCCTGTGACCATCAATCCCGACCGCAGCTTGGCCGAGGCGCTGGCGCTGATGGAGCAGCACCGCATTTCCGGCATTCCGGTGGTCGAGAGCGGCAGTGGCCGCCTGGTCGGGATCCTGACCAACCGCGATGTGCGTTTTGCCGAGAAGCTCGACAAGCCCGTCGCCGCCTTCATGACCAAGGACAACCTGATTACGGTCAAGGAAGGCGTCTCCAAGGAAGAAGCCAAGCGCCTGCTGCATCAAAACCGTATCGAGAAGCTGCTTGTCGTGGACGAGGCCTACCGCTGCATCGGCCTGATCACGGTCAAGGACATTGAGAAGGCGCAGACCCATCCGGCCTCCTGCAAGGATGAGCACGGCCGTCTGCGCACGGCTGCTGCGACCGGAGTTGGCCCCGATGGCGCCAGCCGGGCCGAAGCTCTGATCGAGGCCGGGGTTGACGTCATTGTCGTTGATACCGCGCACGGTCACTCCGACGGCGTCTTGAAGGCGGTATCGGCGGTCAAGCGCCTGTCGAACCGAGTCCAGGTGGTCGGCGGCAACGTGGCGACCAAGGAGGGCGCGCAGGCCCTGATCGATGCCGGAGCGGACGCGGTGAAAGTGGGTATCGGACCCGGCACCATTTGCACCACCCGCATGGTCGCCGGCGTTGGCGTGCCGCAGCTGACCGCGCTGATCGACACGGTCGAGGCTTGCCGTGCGGCCGGCGTACCTGCCATCGCCGACGGCGGCATCAAGTACTCAGGCGACATAGCCAAGGCGATCGCCGTCGGGGCCGAGTCTTGCATGATTGGGTCGCTCTTCGCTGGAACCGACGAGAGCCCGGGCGAGGTCTTCCTCTACCAGGGACGCTCATACAAATCCTACCGCGGCATGGGCTCGATCGGCGCGATGGCACGCGGTTCAGCCGACCGCTATTTCCAGGCCGAGGTCGGCGACAAGCTGAAGCTGGTGCCGGAGGGGATCGAGGGCCGCGTGCCCTATAAGGGCCCGATCGGCAACATCCTGCATCAGCTGGTCGGCGGTCTGAAGGCGGCCATGGGCTATACCGGTAGTGCCACGATCGCCGACTTGCAGGCCAATGCGCGTCTCCTGAAGATCACCGGTGCGGGTCTTAGGGAGAGCCACGTGCATGATGTTGCGATCACGCGCGAGGCGCCGAACTATCGCGGCGGAGCCTAGGGTTCCCGTTCGCTATGGCGTCACTTGCCTGGACGGAAACTTTTTTTCCTGGTAAAGTGTCGGGGTTGTTCTGCAATCCTGTCGCCGAAGGAGCGTTCGTTCATGGCACCCGACGATTCCAAGCCCAGAGATCCCTATGCGATCGAAGACGAGGCGCAGCTGCGCAGCCACTTCGGCAGCAAGCATCCTCTCGCGGTTCAGAAGGTGCGCGACAAGATCGACCGGCACGGCCGGGCCTTCATCGAACGCTCGCCCTTCCTGTGTATGGCGACGGTGGGTGGCGATGGCGGTTGCGATGCCACTCCGCGTGGCGACCCGCCGGGTTTCGTGAAGGTCTTGGACGAACACACCCTGGCGATTCCCGATCGACCCGGAAACAATCGGCTGGATTCGCTTACCAATCTGTTGGCCAATCCCACGGTCGGCTTGCTGTTCATGATTCCGGGTTTCGACGATACCTATCGGGTGAACGGCAAGGTGCGGCTGACCCGCGATCCGGAGCTCTTGGCGACGATGGAGATCAATGGCCGGCAGCCCAAGGTTGCCATTGTGGTCGATGTCGAAGAGACCTTCCTGCACTGCGCCAAAGCCTTCAGACGTTCCAAGCTTTGGGATCCGGAGAGCCAGTGCGATCGCAAGGAGCTGCCAAGTCTCGCACGCATGATCTTCGAACAGATTGGCGAGAAGAAGAGCGAAGAAGAGCTGAAGGAGACCGACAAGGCGTTGGAGAAAGAGTACAAGACCGAGCTCTACTAGGCGCTCTGCGCGCGGGGCCGGAGAGAGGATCGAGCGCCCATTTCCAAGGCGGGCGGCAGTGACGCCCGCCGCCCGCATTCAAGCCTCCATCGAGGTTTTCGAGGCTATTGCTGCCGACTCGCGCCCGGCCGATCAGGTCGTCTCCGATTACCTGCGTTCCCGGCGCTATATCGGCGCCAAGGATCGGCGCGCGCTGACGCAGATGGTCTATGACCGCATGCGCCGGCTGGCACGGCTGGATTGGTGGCTACAGCGATTGGGCTTACCGCTGGATCCTAGAAGCCGGGCACTGGCCGATATGGCATTGACGGGGGGGCGGGATCTGCGCGGGTTGGAAGCGCTCTTTACCGGCGGCCGCTTTGCGCCATCGGCGCTCAGCAAGGCGGAAATAGCATCGCTACGCAGTCTTGAGGGCAAGGGGATCGATCATCCAGACCAGCCACAAGCGGTTGGCGGCGAATGCCCCGATTGGTTGGTGCCGCGCTTGCCGGCGCCGGCGCCAGCTCTGCTGCAGGCGCTCTGTCGCGCAGCGCCCTTGGACCTTCGGGTCAACAGTCTGAAAGCCACGCGAGCAGAGGCAAAGGCTGCTCTATCGGGCGAGGGGATCGACAGCACTGAGACGGCTTTGTCGCCCATGGGCCTCAGGGTCGAGGGACGGCGTAACATCGCCGCCACCAAGGCCTTTCGCGAAGGCTTGGTCGAGCGCCAGGATGAGGGCAGTCAGCTGGCCGCCCATTTGGTCGAGGCAAAGCCCGGCGAGCGTGTGGTCGATTTCTGCGCTGGTGCCGGCGGCAAGTCCTTGGCGCTGGCTGCCGCAATGGGCAACAAGGGCAGCCTGCTGGCGCTCGATGTCAGCAAGGCGCGCCTGGATCGCGCCGGACAGCGCCTGCGTCGGGCCGGGGCCTTCAATGTCACCCGGCGGGTGCTCAGCGACCATCGCGATCCTTGGCTGAAGCGTCGAAAGGGTGGCTTCGATCGAGTTCTGGTCGATGCCCCCTGCAGCGGCCTGGGTGCCTGGCGCCGCAATCCCGACGCACGCTGGCGCACCCAGCCGGAGGAGTTGGAGCGGTTGGTGCCGCTGCAACAGGAGATCCTGACCTCGGCTGCACGCTTGGTCAAAGCCGGCGGTCGTCTGGTCTACGTGACCTGCTCGCTCTTGGCCGAGGAGAACGAGGCGCAGGTCCAGGCCTTTCTCGCCAAAGCGGGCGACTTCGAGCAGCAAGACATCGCAACCCTGCTGCCTGACTGTGCCGACGCTGTGGATAGCTTCGGTGGAATGACGCTTCGTCCGGACCGTGAAGGCACTGACGGATTCTATGTCGCCGTGTTACAAAGGCAGGCATGAGTCTTCGAATCCGCAAGGCGATGCGCGCCGATTCGGCAGCCATTGCCAAGGTGCATGTTGAAACCTGGCGCTCGACCTATGCCGGTCTGGTGCCCGACAGCTATCTCTTGGGCCTCTCGACGGACGTCCAGGAGGCGCGATGGCAAAAGTCTATCGCCGAGGCGCGCTCTGGCGAGAGCAGCCTGGTGGCCGAGCGACCGGGCGGCAATGGTCATGAGGTCGTCGGCTTTGCCACTGGCGGGCCGGCCCGCAAGCGCGGCTCACCGGCGCGCGCCGAGATCTATACCCTCTATGTCCTCGACGACCATCAGAACCAGGGGATCGGTCGGGCGCTGCTGACCGGTCTGCTGCGCGACCTGCTGGCTCGCGGATATCGCGATGCCTTCCTCTGGGTCGTCGCCGAGAACCCGGCGCGCTTCTTCTATCAAGCCATGGGCGGCACCATGACCTCACGCCAGCAGGAGGCCTTCGCCGGCGCCCTCTTGAACGAAGAGGCCTATGTCTGGCCCGATCTGGTCTCGTGGCTGACCGAAGAAGCGTCTGACCACGAGGGACAAGCCTAAAACGTGCGGAATTTCGGCCTTTGGTCTAGGCCCGCCGTCCGATGACGCAGGCAAGCTAGACGGCTGTCCGCAGTCTGCTAATTCTTATTGAACGTTTACCCAACAAGCAGCGCGTCTCGGAGCGAAGCCTATGAACAATGACGTTATGATCACCTGTGCGATCACCGGGGCTGGCGATACGGTCGGCAAGCATCCGGCGATCCCGATCACGCCGCAGCAGATCGCAGAGGCCGCGATCGAGGCGGCCAAGGCCGGGGCCACGATCGCGCACATGCACGTGCGCGAGCCCGACAGCGGCAAACCCAGTCGGCGCGTCGAACTCTATCGCGAGGTGGTCGATCGTATTCGAGACAGCGGCACCGACATCATCATCAACCTAACCGCCGGCATGGGTGGCGACCTGCAGGTGCGCGACAGCGATCCGACCAAGCCCGGTCCCGACAGCGATCTGGTCCCAGCGATGGAGCGTTTGGCTCATGTCGAGGCGCTGCTGCCGGAGATTTGCACCCTGGATTGCGGCACGCTGAACTTCGGCGACGGCGACATGACCTACGTCGGGACGCCTGAGATGCTACGCAAAGGCGCCAAGCGCGTGCAGGAGCTGGGCGTGAAGCCGGAGTTGGAGTGCTTTGACAGCGGTCATGTCTGGATGGCCAACAGCCTTTATGAAGAGGGGCTAATCGAGGGCCGACCGATGTACCAGATCTGTCTGGGCATTCCCTATGGCGCGCCGGCCTCGACCGAAACCATGCTGACCATGCGCAATCTGTTGCCGCGCGACGCAATCTGGGCTGGCTTTGCCATCGGTCGCAATCAGATGCCCTTCGTTGCGCAGGCGGCCCTGCTGGGCGGCCATGTGCGTGTCGGACTGGAGGATAATCTCTGGCTCGAGAAGGGCGTTTATGGCTCCAACGCCAGCCTGACCGAGCGCGCCGTCGAGATCCTGCAGCGTATGGGCGCTCGGCCGATGACTCCGGCCGAGGGACGTGAGCTGCTGGGTCTCAAGTCCCGTAACTAACCCGCCGACAAGAGGGGCTGAACAGCATGATCGAAGGCGTACAGAAGGTCGCCGTCGTCGGCACCGGTGTGATCGGTGCCGGCTGGGCGACACGGTGTCTGGCCTGGGGGCTAGATGTGGTGGCGAGCGATCCGGCACCCGGCGCCGAGGAGCGCCTGCGCGCGGCCGTGGCGCGGGCTTGGCCGGCGATCTCGCAACTTGGTTTGGCTGCCGATGCTAGCCAGGACCGCTTGACCTTCGCACCCAGCATTGCTGAGGCTGTGGCCGAGGCCGACTTCGTGCAGGAAAGCGCGCCGGAGCGTATCGAGCTGAAGCAGCGCATCCACCGGGAGATTGATGCTGCGGCGCGGCCCGAGGTCCTGGTCGCCTCCTCCTCCTCCGGCCTTCTGCCGACCGAGATTCAAGCGGGCTGCCAGCATCCTGAACGGGTGTTGATCGGACATCCTTTCAATCCGGTCTATCTGCTGCCGCTGGTCGAACTGGTGGCCGGCGAGAAGACGTCACCGGAGAACATCGAGCGGGCGCGCGCCTTCTATGCCGGCATCGGAATGCACCCGCTGCACGTCCGCAAAGAGGTGCCGGCCTATCTCTCCGATCGCTTGCAGGAAGCGCTCTGGCGCGAATACCTGCATCTGGTGAACGAGGGCGTGGCCACGACCGACGAGCTGGATCAGGCCATGGCCTATGGTCCCGGCCTACGCTGGGCCTTCTGGGGCACCGGTATGATCTTTCATCTGGCCGGCGGCGAGGCCGGCATGCGGCACATGCTAGAGCAGTTCGGCCCGGCGCTGAAGCTGCCCTGGACCAAGCTGGAGGCGCCGGAGCTGAGCGAAGCCCTGATCGACAGCATGGTCGAGGGCACGCAAAGCCAAGCGGCCGGCACCTCGATCCAGGAGCTGGAGAGCCTGCGCGACAATGCCCTGATATCGGTGATGCGCGCGCTCCGGCCCTTCAACGTCGGCGCGGGTCGGACCATGGCAGCCTATGAAGCGCAGATGTTCGAGGCCGTGCAGTCCAAGCGCTGGCAGGTAGGCGAGGTTCTCACGGCCCCTTTGCGCCTGGCGGACGGCTTCGTGCGTCCTGACTGGGTCGACTACAATCAGCACATGAGCGAGGCCTTCTTCGTCACGGCGATCGGCGATGCCTCGGACGCTCTGTTCCGTTACATCGGCATCGACGAAGCGTATCGGGCGGCGGGGAACTCCTTCTACACGGTCGAGAGCCACTTGAATTACTACGCCGAGGGCAAGCTCAATCAGACGCTGGCCTACGAAACCCGGGTTCTGGGTCTCGACGCCAAACGCCTGCACATCCACCACACGATCCTGGATCGTGAGAGCGGCAGCCGCATTTTCACCGCCGAGCAGATGCTGTTGCACGTTGACGGCAAAGCAGGCAAGAGCGCGCCGATTCTACCCGGTCCCAAAGCGGCGCTGGATGCCATCTGGGACGTCCACCAGGACGCGGCCCGGCCCGACGATGCCGGCCGCGCCATCGGCACCAAGCGATAGGAAACCGCCATGCAGTTCGAATTGAACGAAGAGCAGGAGCTGATTGTCCGCACGACGCGCGGCTTCGTCGAAGAGGTGCTCTATCCGCACGAAGAGACGGTGGAGCGGCTGGACGAGGTTCCGGCAGAGATCGCCCAAGAGGTCAAGACCAAGTCGATGGAGTTGGGCCTCTTCGCCGCCAACATGCCAGAAGAGCTCGGCGGTGCCGGCCTGGATGCCGTGACCCTGGCGCTGGTCGAGCGCGACCTGGGTCGAGCCAACTTTGCCCTGCAGTATCTGGTCGCGCGCCCTTCCAACATCCTGCAAGCCAGTGAGGGCGAGCAGGTCGAGCGCTACCTCATGCCGACGATCCGCGGCGAGAAGACCGAGGCGCTGGCCATGACCGAGCCGGGCGCCGGCTCCGACCTACGCTCAATGCAGACCAAGGCTGTGGCCGACGGCGACGACTTCGTCATCAACGGCATGAAGCACTTTATCAGTCATGCCGACATCGCCGACTTCGTGATCCTCTTCGCCGCCACCGGCGAGGAGCAGACCGCGCGAGGCCCGAAGAAGCGCATCACCGCCTTCTATGTCGACAAGGGCACGCCCGGCTTCGAGGTCCGCTTGGGTCCGCGTCCGGTCTCGCACCGCGGCTATCACAACTGCGAGCTCATGTTCGACGACTGTCGGATCCACAGGCGCCAGATCCTGGGTGAGCTGCACCGCGGCTTCGAGACCGCCAACGACTGGCTGGGTGCGACCCGCCTGCAGGTCGCCGCCATGTGCCTGGGTAGGGCGCAGCGTGCGCACGAACTGGCAGTCGACTGGGCGGCAACCCGCAAGCAGTTCGGCCAAACCATCGGCCGCTTCCAGGGCGTCTCTTTCAAGCTGGCCGATATGGCAACCGCCATCCAGACGGCCGAGCTCTTGACCCTCTGGTGCGCCTGGAAGCATCAGCAGGGGACAGCACTGGACCAGGACTTCGCCATGGCCAAGCTCTACACCACCGAGACCCTGGCCAAGGTCGCCGACGAGGCGATCCAGATCTTCGGCGGCATGGGCCTGATGGATTCTCTGCCGCTGGAGCGCATCTGGCGCGACGCCCGCGTCGAGCGCATCTGGGAGGGCACCAGTGAGATCCAGCGTCACATCATCAGCCGCGCCTTGCTGCGGCCGCTGGGGAGTTAGGGAGGGACCAGCCATGAGCCAAGCTTTGCATCTAGAGCGCAAGGGCCAGATCCTGGTCGTGACCCTGGATCGGCCCAAGGCCAATGCCATCGATGCGGCCACCAGCCGAGAGATGAGCCGGGTCTTCGAAGAATTCCGTGACGATCCGGAGCTGCGCGTCGCCATTCTGACCGGCGGCGGCGAACGCTTCTTCTCAGCCGGCTGGGACCTAAAGGCCGCCGCCGATGGCGAGGCCTCGGAGAGCGACTATGGCAAGGGCGGCTTTGGCGGCATCACTGAGCTTTGGGATCTGAAGAAGCCGGTGATCGTCGCCATGAACGGCCTGGCGGTGGGCGGTGGCTTCGAACTGGCGCTGGCCGGCGACTTGGTGGTGGCGGCCGATCACGTGCGCGCTTGGCTGCCGGAGGTACGCCTGGGCATTCTGCCCGACGCTGGCGGCGTCTTGCGTCTGCCGCGCCGTATCCCGCGCGCGCTGGCCATGGAGCTGTTGATGACCGGGCGCGAGATCGATGCGGCTGAGATGCTGCGCATCGGCCTGGTCAATCGCGTGGTACCGGCCGAAGAGCTGATCCCGGCCAGCCTCGCCCTGGCTGAGGAACTGCTGCAGGCAGCGCCGCTCTCGCTGGCGGCGGTCAAGGAGATCGTGAACGGTACCGAGGAGCTTTCGCTGGAAGCGGCAACGGCGAAGATGCGCGGGCCGGAGCTGCCGACCTACCGCAAGGCGCTGGCTTCCGAGGACGCACAGGAAGGACCGGCCGCCTTCGCCGAGAAGCGCGCTCCTGAGTGGAAGGGGCGTTGACGACCGCGCTTGCCATGCCGACATGAGGGGCCTCATAAGCGGAGAGCAGCCCTAATGACATTCGCCATCAAGCAGCTCGACCATGTCGTCCTACGCGTCGCCGATCTGGATCGCGCCATTCGCTTCTATGAGGAAGTGTTGGGCTGCCGGGTCGAGCGACGGGTTGAGAGCATCAAATTGGTGCAGATGCGGGCCGGTGCCTCACTGATAGACCTCATCGCTATCGCCCCGCCGGCGGGTGAGGAAAAGCGCAACATGGATCACTTCGCGCTGCGCATCGAACCCTTCGACGCCGAGGCCTTGAAAGCGCATCTCGAAAGTCATGGTGTCGAGATCGGCGAGCTGGCTGAGCGCTACGGCGCAGAGGGCGACGGTCCCTCGCTCTACCTCACCGATCCCGACGGCAACGGCGTCGAACTTAAGGGTCCTCCGACTCCGGGCTAAGCAGCTAGAATCAATCGCTTAACGTCAGAGTCACAGAGACTGGAGACCAGAAATGTCGGATCGTCCAACTGTCGCCATGCTCTTTGGCGGGCAATCGGCCGAGCACGAGGTCTCGGTTCAATCAGGGCGCAACGTGCATGCCGCCTTGCTTGAGGCGGGCTTTCCCGTCGTGCCGATCGGCATCGACGAGGATGGCATCTGGCGTCTGGCGCCGGAGGTGAAGCTGCCGGAACCGGACTGGCCGGAGGTTGCCATGCTGCCGGGGCGCGGCGGCGAGATCCTGGTCTTGGACGAAAGCCGGAAAGGGATCGCCGTCGACGTGGTCTTTCCTGTGCTGCACGGCCCCAACGGTGAGGATGGCTCGGTGCAGGGTCTGCTGCAGTTGGCCAATGTCGCCTTCGTCGGCTGCGGCCTCTTCGCCTCGGCGCTCTGCATGGACAAGGTCTTCGCCAAGCAGCAGTTGCAGTCCGCCGGAATACCCACCGTCAAAGGGCTCGCCTTCGAGCGAGAGTGGGCACCGAGCTACGAAGCCGTGACGGCAGAGTTGGGTGCGACCCTATTCGTGAAGCCGGCCAACATGGGCTCCTCCGTCGGCGTCTCCAAGGTCGAGGACGCCGCCGGCTATGAGGCAGCCTTGGACCGCGCCTTCCGACACGACAGGAAGCTACTGGTAGAGAGCTTCGCCGAAGGACGCGAGATCGAGTGCGCTGTGCTCTCGCTGGAATCGCTGCGAGCTTCGGCGGTCGGCGAGATCGTGCCGGCCGGCAGTCACGGCTTCTACAGCTACGACGCCAAGTACCTGGACGCCGAAGGTGCCAAGCTGATCTATCCGGCCGCGCTTACGAATGAGCAGAAGGAGTGTGTGCAGGAGCTGGCATTGGCTGCCGCACGCGCAACAGGATGCGAGGGCATGGTGCGGGTCGACTTTTTCCTGAAAGCTGACGGCAGCCTGCTGGTGAATGAGTTGAACACCATTCCGGGTTTCACGCAGATTTCCATGTATCCCAAGCTCTGGGAGATCTCGGGCGTACCGCCGGCCAAACTGGTATCTCACCTGGTCGAACATGCCCGCAGCCGCTTCTCGCGCGAACGCCAGCTGCTGCAGGTTCCGGGAGCCTGTTGAGCCGGGAGAAGAGTGCACCACGATGAAAGATCTGAGCGATCGCCCCTTCTACCATGAGGGAATGCGGGATCTACAAGACCGCTTCGATGGCCGCCGGGTTGCCGACACTTTGGAGAAGCATCGCAAGCACTATGACTTTTGGGAGGATGAGCGCGATTGGATCGAGAGCGCGCAGTTCTTCTTCATTGCGAGCGCTTGGGGTGATTTCACCGACTGCAACATCCGCTCCGGCGATCCGGGCTTCATCAAGATCGTGGCACCCGGCGTGATCGAGTATCCAGAATACGATGGCAACTCCATGTTCCGGACGCTGGGCAACATTTCCAAGAACCCGAACGTGGGCCTGCTCTTCGTCCGCTTCGACGGCAAGAGCCGACGCATCCGCATCAACGGCAAGGCCAGCATTCATGACGACCAAGAGACCTTGGATCGCCACCTCGGCGCCAAACTGGTCGTGCGCATCGCCTGTGAGATCTATCCCAACTGTCCGCGCTACATTCCCAATCTGGCCGATCAGGAAGCCTCACCCCACGTCCCACGTGATGGTCAAGGAACGCCGCCGGCTCCGGAATGGAAAGAGCGGGATTACATCCGAGACATTCTGCCGGAGGGCGATCCGCACAAGCCCGCTGCCCGCACGGGTAACGGCGAACCAGATGGAGACAAGGGGTCGGCGTGACTGTAAAAAAAAGCATTTGAAAGGGCGTCAGTACAAAAGGTCGGAAGGGTCGTCTGCTCTAGGTAAACTCTCTGAGCGAAGACGCCATATTGATTTTTTTCATTTTTGTTGCTCGATAGTACGCATTGTTTGTATGGCCATCAGGCTTATTGGGAAAATCCAACGATGCATCGGAGATTGGAACAACTTCACCAAATCCTGAGAGCTCAATCATCTTCTCGAGGAGAGCGCGTGTTGGTTGCCAGCCACTGAGGATCAAGTTTCTGTTCCTTAGCCTCCTGACGTCATACTTCTTATCCGCTCGATTAAGCATGATGAGTTGATCGCCGGGAATCGTTTGGCAGCTTATGAACAAATGCTCTCCCACGATGTTGGAAATCAGATCCAGAACATACTGCGGGTGACGAAAATGATAAATCAGACCCAAAAACAAAACAGCATCGAATTTTTCATTTATGTCCAAATCAAAGACACTGGTGTTTGTAAGAGTCAGGTCAAGGTGTTCGGTATCGATGATGTGTTGGATTACATTGATAGCGAGATGCTTGCTTGTTTGTCTGGGATCAGGTTCAGCAGCCGTTACTCTGGCACCAAGTCTGGCAATTTCGATGCTGAGACCGGAGGTGTTGGATCCAATATCAAGTACGGAGCGGCCCTGCCAGTAACTCTCCGGGCCCAGCGTATGGAGCATTGCCTTGGGGTCCCATTCGCCAGCAAACACGACCTCTCCAGTCGGCGCATAGATGGATTGGCAGGACTGGTGCCTTTCCATCCCATTCACGTGTCCATTCATGCAGGCCCCCTGTTGTCCCCGTCTTAGCTGTGTCGCAGTGCACTTCCCGACGCGCACCAGCTCAACTCTACCTCGCTTAATCGCGTAGGCGGCCAACCGCCCGCCGCTTCTCGAAGCTGTTAGATTTCCTTCATGGCACGGTCCTGGAACGGTTCATTCGAAGCGCCTTCGTTGTTCTGGACAAAGACAGCAAGCACCGAACCGAACGCTCGCTCAGGGATGCGCCACTATGCGCCAATCCCTTGCAGTGAGGATAACGGGAATGATTAAGGCGTGCAATCGCATTCCGCCTCATCGTTCTGACGAACGATTTCTACCCGAATTGTCAGTAAAGTGATTCAACCTTTGCATCCAATGGCCTTGTTTTTGTTACTTTCAAAGCGCTGCGCCTCCGTTTGCTTTCGATCGTCTTCGGTGGTGGCCCTCTCGGTCTAGAGCTTCGGTGCCGCTAGGCCTCTGGTGTTGCAGGCAGCGGTGAGCGTGTTGGCCAGCAAGCAGGCGATGGTCATGGGGCCGACGCCGCCCGGTACCGGGGTGATGGCGCCTGCAACCTCTTTGGCGCTGGCGAATTCCACGTCACCGACCAGGCGGTTCTTGCCGTCTGCGCCCTCGATACGATTGATGCCGACGTCGATCACCGTGGCCCCCGGCTTGATCCAGTCGCCAGGTACCATCTCAGGGCGGCCGACGGCAGCCACGACGATGTCGGCGCTGCGCACCACGCCCGGCAGGTCGCGGGTGCGGGAGTGGGCGACGGTCACCGTGCAGCTCTCCTTAATCAGCAGCTGAGCCATCGGCTTGCCGACGATGTTGGAACGACCGACGACGACGGCGTTGAGGCCGCTGAGGCTACCGTGGTGGTCGCGCAGCATCATCAGGCAGCCCAAGGGCGTGCAGGGCACCAGGGCGTCGTTGGCGCCGGTGGCGAGCTTGCCGACATTGACCACGTGAAAGCCGTCGACGTCTTTGGCCGGATCGATGGCGGCCAGAACCGCTTGCTCGTCGATCTGATCGGGCAGCGGCAGCTGCACCAGGATGCCGTCCACTGTGCCGTCGGCATTCAGCTGGGCGATCAGCTCCAGCAGTTCCTCCTGGCTGGTGGTATCCGGCCGGCGGTGCTCGAAGGAGGCCATGCCGGCCTCCACGGTCGCCTTGTGTTTGGAGCGGACGTAGACCTGGCTGGCGGGGTTCTCGCCGACCAGCACCACGGCGAGACCGGGGGTAAAGGCGGCCTCTTGCTTGGTCCGAGACACCTCGGTGGCGATGCGGGCCCGCAAGCCTGCAGCGAAAGCCTTTCCGTCGATCAAGGTGGCGGTCATCGCGTCCTCCGTTTTCTTGCTTATGCGACCGCGCACAGCCGGAAGGGGCACGCGGTATGACGAACTGTTCGGCGGGCTCAATAGAGCTTTTTTGCCTGCCGCGCCAGTCCTTCGCTGTCGCCCCTGAGGTGCAGCCGCTTCACCCGGTCGGTCAGGCCGCGCTCGATCTCCACTGAACGTTTCGCCAGACCGAATTGTTTGGCGATGAAGGCGATCAGGGCAGTGTTTGCCTTGCCGTCCACCGGCGGGGCCGTTAGCGCAATCTTCAGGGCCTGCTGGCCGTCGGCGATCTCGACCCGGCCTAGGATGGCATTGCGGCGGCTGGCCGGCTGTAGCTTGACGATCAGGCGCAACCCTTCCGATGACGTCCGGAAAGGATTAGCCGGCCCCGACAACGTTTGCGGCAAGACGCCAGAGCATCCCTTGGATGAAGTAGAGCAGCAGGATCAAGATGATCGGCGAGATATCAATGCCGCCCAGGTCGGGGATGATCTTACGAATCGGCCGCAGCGGTGGCTCGGTGACCTTCCAGAGAAAGCGTCCCACCGTGCTGACGAACTGATTGTGCCGATTGATCACGTCGAAGGCGACCAGCCAGGACATGATCGCCATGCCGATGACCAGGTAGATGTAGAGCTCTATGGCCAGGGAGAGAACCTTCACCAGAGGAATGAGAACGACGTCCATTGCGGATTTGACTGCCCCTGAAGCGCCTTAGCGGCCGATCCTGTGAACCTAGTCGCGCACCCTAGGTCGCGCAAGGGTGCGGGCCGTCGCTCCAGGGCTGGAAAGCCTCTTATTCGCCGGCTTGCATCTTCGAATGGATGCGCGCGATGTCCTCCTGCAGGCGCAGTTGCCACTGCGAGCCCTCGGGCAGTGCCTCTGCCATGTCACCCCAGAGTCTGAGTGCCATCTCGTAACGCTCGTCCTGCTCCAACGCGTGGCCGATGTAGTAGAGGGCCAGCGGCTCGGCCTCGTCCCGTTCTATGGCTGCTCCCAGGGCCTCGCGCGCCTCTTGCGTCACCCGGCCCTCGGCTTGACGTATCAGTGCCTCGGCGTAGGCGGCATAGACAGAGGCCTCCTCGGCGCCCTGGGCGATTGCCATGCGATAGGCATCGACTGCCGCACGGGTTTGGCCCAGCATGGAACGGAGCATTGCCAGTTCCTGCCAGCCTTCCGGATCGTTCGGGGCTGCCGCCAGGGTCTCGCGAATCTCCATTGCACGCTCCTGCAGGACGCGCTGCATGGCGACGTCTTGCCGCTTAGCATGCGGCTGGGACGGCGCTTCCGGCTGGCCCAGCACAAGATAGAGCCCGGGACCGGCCAGAGGCAGGATGATCAGCAACATCAGGGCCAGGCGTTTGGCCGGCCTGCCGCTGTGTGGCTTCGCGCGTCGCTTCTCGTCGGCGGCCAGAATGCGTCGCTGAATCTCGCGGCGCGTTTGCTCGACCTCATCGGCGGCGAGGATCCCGGCCGCCAGATCTCGGTCGATATCGGCCAGCTGAGCCTTGTAGACCAAGACCTCTTCGGCCTCGCTGCTGGTCTCCTCTACGCGGGCTCGCAGCAGGGGATGCAAGAGGACGACGACGACCAGGGCCGTCAGGATGGCTGCGATGATGTAGAGCGTCACTTGGGATCCGGTCCCATCAGCTTATCGAGGCGCGCCTGTTCCTCGGCACTCAAAGGGGCGTTCGCTTCTGCCTTAGGACGGCCGCGCAGAGTGGTCCAGGCAATAGCACCGCCGGCCAGAAGCACGATCAGCGGAGACAGCCACAGCAGCAGCGTGCCGGCGCGAAAGGGCGGCTCCAACAGCACATAGTCGCCGTAGCGGGCGGTCAGAAAGCCCAGGATCTGCTCCTCGTTCTTCCCCTCTTGGATCTGCTCGCGGATGATGATCCGGAGATCCTTTGCGATCTGCGCTTCGGAATCGTCGATCGATTGGTTCTGGCAGACGACGCAGCGAACCTCCTTGAAGAGCGTGCGGGCGCGTTCCTCCAAGGCAGGATCGCTCAGCCGTTCGCGGTCGTCGATGGCCCAGGCCTGGTTGCTATGGGGAACTTGGAGTGCGACGAAGCAGACGGCGAGGGCCAGTAGCAGTCTCATCCGGCAATCTCGCGCACCCGGGGCAGGATGTTGTTCTTCAGCGTGTCTGCATCGATCGGGCCGGTGTGGCGATGGCGTACGCGTCCCTCGCTGTCCAGGAAGAAGGTCTCTGGCACGCCGGTGATGCCCCAGTCGATCCCGGCACGGCCTTTGACGTCGAAGCCGACCGCCTCGAAGGGATTGCCCAGTTCGGTTAGGAAACGCACGGCGCTGTCGGCGCGATCGCGATAGTCGATGCCCAGCATGCGCACGCCCGGCTCTTCGGCCAGTGCCATCAACTGGGGATGCTCGATCCGGCAGGGTGCACACCAAGAAGCCCAGAGGTTCACCACCGTGACCGGTGCGCCCCTCAGCATCTCAGGTTCGATGCCCGGCAGGTTCAGGCCGGCAACCGGCGGCAGGGTGATCTCTGGCGCGGCGTGATCCACCAAAGGCGAAGGGATCGCGCCTGGATCGCGCTCCGGGTCGAGACCAAGCAGGAAGCCGGCCGCCGCGGCCACGAAGATCAGGCTGGGCAGCAGAAACAGAAGCCCCTTGGTGCCTTTGCGCAAGACTCGCTTTCTCCTATTCGGCCGGTTGTGGATGGGCTTGGCGCTTTGTCTTGCGCACCGGCTGACGGGCGGCGATGGAGATGATGCCGCCGATCGCCATGACCAGAGCCCCGGCGAAGATCCAGCCGACCAGAGGTTCGTAGTAGATGCGCAGCAGATAGCCTTCCGTTGCAGCCTGGTCGGTCTCACCCAGCACAGCATAGAGGTCGCCGGCGACGGTAACGCGAATGGCCGCCTCGGTGGTCGGCATTTGCTGCACGGGATAGAAGCGCCGTTCGGGCCGCAGAGTGGTGATCGCCTCGCCGTCGGCGGTAACGCGCAGGACGGCTTGCTCGGCTTGATAGTTGGGGCCGGTCAAGCGCTCGACGGCCTCCAGGGTCAGCTCATAGCCGGCGATCTCCAGCGACTGGCCAGGCTGCAGAGTTTCGATACGCTCTTGCTTCCAAACCGTAGAGCCGGCCATGCCGGCAATGGCAATGCCTAGGCCTGCATGCGCCAAGGTCATGCCCCACTGTCGGCGCGGCAGACCAGTCAGGCGCGCCAGACTATCGCCCAGGGGCGCACGAAACAGGCGGATGCGTTCGGCCAAATCGAGGAGGCTGGACAGCACCAGCCAAGCAGCCAGACCCAGGAAGAGCACGGCCATCACCGGCCCGCCGCCGAGCAGCATGGCTGCTAGGATGCCGATGGCGACACTGGCGAGCGCAGCACCCAAGAGGCGCGGCAGCACTTTGCCCAGATCGGCCTTCTTCCAAGGGAGGAAGGGGCCGATGCCCATCAGCACCACCAGCGGGATCATCAGTGGCACGAAGGTCTTGTTGTAGAAGGGCGGGCCGACGGAGACCACATTGCCGGTCGCAAGTTCCAAGAAGAGTGGATAGAGCGTGCCGACCAAGACCGTACCGCAGGCGGCCGAGAGCAGTAGGTTGTTTAGCAGCAGTCCGCTCTCGCGCGAGATTGTGTGAAAGCTGCCGCCGCCGCTCAGCTTGGGCGCGCGCCAGGCATAGAGGGCCAGCGAGCCGCCGATGGCGATGAACAGCAAGACCAGGATGAAGACGCCGCGCTCCGGATCCACGGCGAAGGCATGAACCGAGGTCAAGAGGCCCGAGCGCACGATGAATGTGCCGAGCAGCGAGAGCGAGAAGGCGAGGATTGCCAGCAGCACGGTCCAGGCGCGAAAGGCTTCCCGCTTTTCCACCACGCTGACGCAATGCAGTAACGCCGTGCCGGCGAGCCAGGGCATGAAGGAGACGTTCTCCACCGGGTCCCAGAACCACCAGCCGCCCCAACCCAACTCGTAATAGGCCCAGCGTGCGCCCAGCACGATACCGGCGGTCAGTGCGGTCCAGGCGACCAGAGTCCAGGGACGCACCCAGCGCGCCCAGGCCGGGTCGATGCGCCCTTCGATCAGGGCGGCGACCGCGAAGGAGAAGACCAGGGAAAACCCGACATAACCCAGGTAGAGCAGCGGCGGATGAAAGGCGAGCCCCGGGTCCTGCAGCAGCGGGTTCAGATCGCGACCGTCGAGCGGCGGCGGCTCGAGCCGCAGGAAGGGGTTGGAAGTCGCCAGCATGAAGATCAGGAAGCCGACGGCGATCAGGGCCTGGATGGCAAGGACGCGAGCGCGCAAGCTGGCCGGCAGGTTGTCGCCGAAGAGCGCGACGGCGGCGCCGAAGAATGCCAGCATCAAGACCCACAGCAAGAGTGAGCCCTCGTGGTTGCCCCAGGCGCCGGCGAGCTTATAGAGAAAGGGCTTTAGAGAGTGGCTGTTCTCCGCAACGTTCAGCACGCTGAAGTCGGAAACCAGGTAGCTCTGCACCAGCGCCGCGAAGGAGAGCGCCAACAGCAGGAACTGGAGGTAGGCGGCGTGCTCGGCAAAGGCCATCAAACGGCCGGCGCCGCGCTGGGCGCCGTAAAGCGGAACGATCGTCTGTGCCAGCGCGACCAGCAGCGCCAGGACCAGGGCATAGTGGCCGAGCTCAGGGATCACTGCTTGGCTCCTCCCTCGTCGCCTTCCGGTCGCCATTCGCCCGACGCCTTCAGCGCCTCGGCGACTTCGGCCGGCATATAGTTCTCGTCATGCTTGGCCAGCACGGTATGGGCTTCGAAGAGGCCTCCGGTGGCGAGCTTGCCTTCGACCACGACGCCTTGGCCTTCGCGGAAGAGGTCGGGCAGGATGCCGCTATAGGCCACGGGAATGCTCTCGATCTGATCGGTGATCTCGAAGCGCACATCCTGGCCCTTGCGCTCGAC
Organism: Rhodospirillales bacterium; assembly: GCA_963669445.1. Classification (GTDB taxonomy): domain Bacteria; phylum Pseudomonadota; class Alphaproteobacteria; order Kiloniellales; family JACOMY01; genus JACOMY01. The sequence goes on along the minus strand of OY770029.1, from coordinate 4,784,552 downwards.
GCTGCCGACCGCGACCAGACCACCCAGGCGCACCGCCTGTTGCGGTCCCGGCGGTTCGGCAACGATCTCTGCCGGGGCGTAGAAGAAGGCAAGGCTGTCGTCCAAGGCCGCTAAGACCAGTGCCGTGGCGCCGCCGAAGCAGAGCAGGGCGGACAGCACGATGTAGAGCCGTTTGCGCTTGGCCTTCATGGGCTAGGTTAGCTCTCCTTGCGGCGGCGCGGTCGCCGCTCGACCCCGAGCGCCTCCAGGGCCTTGAGGCTCTTCTGCGTACGCCTGAGGCGCGCAAGCGAGGACCAGGCCAGCCAGATCAGCACGGCCAGGGTCAGAAGGATGGCTGGCCAGACGTAGGCGGCATAGCCGCCCATGGCCAAGAACGCGTCGAGAGACTGCATGACGCATGATCTACGCGTCTGCCGCGGCCAACTGCAAGCTGCGAAGGCGGCTTGCCAGAACTTGCTGCTTCACGCGGATCAGGAGAACGGCCACGTAGTAGGCGGTGAAGCCCAGTGCCATCACCAGGACTGGCCACAGCTGGGTCCCATGGATCGTTGTCTCGCCATCCAAGCGCGTAATCGACGCTGGTTGATGCAGGGTCGCCCACCAGTCCACGGAAAACTTGATGATCGGCAGGATAACCACGCCGACGATGGCCAGTACGGCAGCGGCCTTCTGGCCGCGCTTGGGGTCGTCGAAGGACTCCGCCAGTGCCATCAGGCCGAGATAGAGGAAGAAGAGAATCAAGACCGAGGTCAGGCGTCCGTCCCAAACCCACCAGGTTCCCCACATAGGCTTGCCCCAGAGCGAGCCTGTGACGAGCGCCAGAAAGGTGAAGGCAGCGCCGATGGGTGCGGCCGATTGAGCGATGACGAAGGCCAACGGATGGCGCCAGATCAGACCGCTGGCAGCGGCGGTGGCGAGACTGGCGTAGACGAACATGGCCATCCAGGCAGACGGAACGTGCACATACATGATCCGCACCGTGTCGCCCTGCTGATAGTCTGCAGGCGCGAGGAAGAGGCCGCCATAGAGTGCGACGCCAACCAGTATCACCGCCAAACCAGTGGCCCAAGGCAGGACCCGGTCGGCAATGCGCACAAATCTCCCTGGGTTTGCGAGGAAATGCATGATCTCTAGGTAAGCCCTTGTTCGCTAATCCAAAGCCTGTCGCAATGCCGCAGGTGCTGCGAAGGATGCCACAGGCAGGAGCAGAAGGAAGAAGGCGCCCATCAAAAGCAAGTGAGGGGCAGCGCTCATGGCCAAAGCCTCGGCCTGTACGGCCATCACACCCAGGATTAGCACCGGCACGCTGAGCGGCAAAATGATCAGGGGCACAAGCAGCGCACCGCGCCTGGCGCCCAGGGTGAGGGCGGCAGCGATGGTTCCCAGCAGGCTGAGGCTCGCACTGCCGAGCAGCAGACTGACCAATAAAGTGGGATAGAGCTTAGGCGGCAGAGAGAAGGTCAGCGCCACCACCGGCGAGGCCAGGGTCACCAGCAAACCGCTGCTGAGCCAATGCACCAGGGCCTTGGTCAGGCTCAGGACTGGCAGGGGTAGGCCCGAGAGTGTCAGCTGTTCCAAGCTGCCGTCCTCATAGTCGGCCTGAAACACGCGTTCCATGGAGAGTACCATGGCGAAGAGCGCGGCCACCCAGAGGATGCCCGGAGCGAGCCTGGAGAGCAGATCGGGGTCCGGGCCGATGGCAAAGGGGAAAAGGCTGGCGGTCAGCACGAAGAAGGCAATCGCCAGCAGCACCTGACCGCGTTGGCGCCAAGCCAGGGCAAGATCGCGCCGCACGAGGAGGCGGGCTAGGCTCAGCGCCTTCATGCGGCCTGTCGATCCATCGAGAGTGTCGCATGACCGGCCAAAGGAACCTCGGAGTGGCTGGCGATCACCAGGCGATCCCCACCTTGCAGCCGTTCGCGGCAGAGCTGCCAGAGAGCGGCCTCGCTGGCGCTGTCGAGGGCGGTAGCCGGTTCGTCCAGAAGCCAGAGCGGCCCGCCGCCCAGTGCCAAACGGGTGAGCGCCACCCGGCGCCGCTGCCCGGCCGAAAGGTAGCGCAAGGGTAGGTCGGCCAGGCGGTCGATGTCCAAGCGTGCCATGGCCGGCGCCACTGCCTCCGATGCGAGGCCCAGCAAGCCGGCTTCGAAGACCAGATTCTCTGCGACGCTCAGGTCTTCCTTCAGGCCGGCGCGATGGCCGATCAGGGTCGCCCGATAGCGTTCCGCTTCCCTGGCCTCCTGCAAGGGCAGCCCGTCCCAGGTGAGCGTTCCGGCCAAGGGTCGAGTGAGGTCCGCCATGATTCGCAAAAGGGTGGTCTTGCCGCTGCCGTTGGTGCCGCGCAGCACCAGGGTCTCGCCGGGGCCTAGCGCAAAGCTCAATTGCTTGAAAAGCAAGCGCTCTCCGCGCATCACCGCCAGCGCTTCGCCGCGAAATTGCTGGATTTCCCTGTCGCTCATACCGCCTGCCATGGCGGCAGACGCTAGTCGATCCGGCCCAGTGCTGGGAAGGCGACATATCGGCGACGCTAAAGAGTCTGGAAAAGCACCCCCAGAAACGAGGCGGCGGCCAGCGGGATCGGGACCGCTGGCCGCCTTTTTTCCAGCCTGAGGGGGGCATCGGGGTGAGGTCGGCTGGAAACCTCGGACAGAGAGGGGAAGTCTCCGTGGCAAGAAGAGTTAGATCCAGATCGTGTTCCAACCTTGCCCCGAATGTGGCAGGAATGTGATTTCTGCAACAGGCAAGAAAAAAGAAAATGGTCATTCGAATCATCGAATAGACGTTGCGTAAATGTGACACAGTCGAGGGGTTCTCAGCTTGGCCAAGTGATAGATGCGCTATAAGGCCATGTGCATCGAGGGTTGAAATGACGGACCGCGATCATGACCCAACGCATATCTCTGGCGGCTAAAACAGGGCATCGCGCCCCGCTCTTGCAGGCGAGCAATCTATGCCTGGCCGTCGGGGGGCGTGTCGTCACGCTCCCCCGGCGGCTCACCTTACCAACAGCGACACACGAATTAGACTAGCCATATGAAATCGCTGGAGGTCAGATTGCTGGCTGCATTGAAGCCATTGATTTCCACTGAGATATCCTCGGATCCATCGCCATCCTGATCCACCTGCAGCACTCTCGAGCCGGCAAACCGCGCCTCGGAGTTGCCACCCCCGGTAAAGGCTTGTTCGCCGCGGTACTCGAAGTTTCCGCTCTCCAAACCTGTACCGAAGACCAGGCGGTCGCGCGTGCCACCGCCGTCCAGCTGCGCGCCGGAGAAGTCGCGTATGACTTGGTCACCGCTTCCCAGAACCGGCATGGTGAAGAGAAACCAGTCCTCTTCGGCGCCGCCGAAGAGCTTGTCGTCGCGACCGACAAAGAGCGTGTCTTGGCCGCCTTCACCCCGCATGAAGTCCCCTTGGGCGCCACCGAAAATCCAATCGTCGCCTTCACCGCCCTCGATCCGATCCTCACCTACGAGTCCGCGCAGAACGTTATCGCCCGTATTGCCCTGGATCTTGTTGTCGAGGCTATTGCCGGCGCCATTGATGCTGCCGAACCCTCCCTGAAGACGTAGATCCTCAACGAAGGCACTGGCTGTCCCGTCCGGCAGGGTATAGCTGACTTCCGCACGCACCAGGTCGGTCTGGTTGCCCGGCGTGGCCGGCCCGTCATTTAGGAACTCAAAGACTGAATCACTCGAGTCGTCGACGACGAAGGTGTCTTCGCCAGCGCCGCCGAAGAGGTTGTCTACGCCTTCGCGACCGTTGAGAGTGTCGTCTCCAAGCCCGCCGGACAGGGTGTTGTCGAACCCATTGCCGGCGATGGTGTTGGCCAAGCCGTTCCCGGCGAAGTTTGCTGTGCCAGCTGCTTCGTTGATCAGGCCGCGTTCGACATCGCCGCCGGTTCCATCTGCAAGCGTGAAGTCGCTGGCGTTGGAGCGTACCACATCCCTTGCACCCTCGCCGGCCCGTTCGAACACCTCGTCGTCTAGCTGTTCAACGACGAAGGTGTCGTTGCCGGTGCCACCGAAGGCCAGGTCTTTGCCACTCGTGCCGTTAAGGACATCACCGGCATCGCCGCCAAACAGCGTGTCGCTGCCTGAGCCGCCCACGATGCGGTCCTTTCCGGAGCCGCCTAGAACGTCATCGTCTCCTGCGCCCCCAAAGAGGGTATCGCTATCGCTCTCGCCGGATATCTGGTCGTCGCCGTCGCCGCCGCGCAGGGTGTCGGCCCCGGCACCTCCGTAAATCACATCTCTGCCCGAGTCACCTCGAACAAGGTCGCCGCCGCTATCTCCGTCGAGGTAGTCCTGTCCCGATCCACCGAAGATTCTGTCGTCGCCGGAGCCGCCGAAGAATGCGGAATCATCGCCGTCATCGGCGAAGAGCAGGTCGTTTCCCGCGCCCGCTTTGACAAAGTAGTCGCTGCCAGCGCCACCGTAGACCCGGTCGTCCCCTGAGGCACCGTAGAGGTGCAGATCCTCGCCGCTGCCGCCAAACACCCTGTCATCGCCGTCTCGACCATCTATTCCATCGTCGCTTCCAGAGCCGCCATAAAGACTATCTGCCCCATCACCGCCATCGATGAAATCGTCGTCTCCTGGTCCACCGAACACGAGATCCTCACCACTGCCGCCGTATAGGTAGCGGTCACGCGCTTCGCCACCGAAGAGCTGATCCTTGCCCGATCCGCCGAAGAACCTGCTGTCCCTCCCCAGACCGCCGAGAAGGTCGTCGTTCCCGAGACCTCCAACCAAGCTGACATCTCCGCCACTGCCACCCCTCAGAACGTCATTGCCCACTCCACCTTGTGCATGATCCCTGCCGGAACCCCCGAAGAAGCCATCCGATCCTTCGGCCCCGAAGAAACTATCGTTGCCGTTCAGACCGAGCACCCTATCGTCGCCGCTTAGGCCAAAAAGAGTGTCACCCAACGGTGTGCCATCGATCTGATCGGCACCGCTGGTGCCTGCTATGATAGCCATGGTCCTTCCTTTCATTTCTTGCAGCCAGTATTGGCTACAGTGCTGATGAAAGAGGTAGGTCCTGTGGCTGGATACTGCTTGAGCGTAACCAAAGGGCTGTCTGAGGATATCTTGAGAAGTTGCACTAATCGCAAATGGGCGGTCGTGTTATCTGGTGCGGCATCTCCCTGACTTAGCCACCTCTAAGAGCCCGGCCCGAAACTGCTTATGCCCTGCACGGTCTTATCAAGGCCTTGGGCAAGGAGAGTGTCGCGCGGCGATGCCTTGCGCATCGTAAGCGGCGCAGGCCGCAGTCCCAAGGCCTTGATAAGACGGCCCTTCGGGTCGCTGCCGGAGCCACGCTTGCCGCGTCACGCCGGCTTGACGATGCGCAAGGCATCGCCGGCGCCACCCTTCCTAACACGCGTGGCTCCGGCAGCGATGCAGGACACAAGCAGTTTCGGGCCGGACTCTGATGAACCGTTCTACAGTTCGACGGGCACTCAAGCGCTATGGTCGATCCGGGAGTGAATTTGGTTTGATGGCTGTTAAGGACATCATCCTTGAGGCAGCATCACACGGCCGAGAGGCCGCCGTCCAAGACCAGAGCGTGACCGGTCATGAAGCTGTTCTCGGGTGCGCAGGCCCAGAGCATGGCCTGAACCACCTCTGCGGGCTCGCCAAAGCGGCGCATCGGCATGTTGGAGAGGACGCGGGCGCGGGCGTCCTCCGGGTCGCCGCTCATCTTGTCGAGGAAGCCGGTCACCATCTGCGTCTCGGCGAATGCCGGGCAGAGGCAGTTGATGCGGATGCCCTTGCGTGCGCATTCGCCGGCTGCCGACTTGGTGAGACCCACGACGCCATGCTTGGCAGCAGCATAGACGGAGATCAGCGGCGCCCCGACGACGCCCGCCACCGAGGCGACGTTCAAAATCGCGCCCTTGCGGCCCGACTCGCTGAACTGACGCTCCATCAAGGGGATCTGCGCCTTCATGGCGAGAAAGACGCCCATCAGGTTGATGGCGAAGATGCGCTCAGCTTCTTCGACCTGGATGTTGGACAGCTTCGCCAGAACGCCGCCGACGCCGGCATTGTTGATGGCAACGTCCAGCCCGCCAAAGCGTTGCTTGGCATGGGCGACCAGAGCATCCGCCGTCTCCCACTTGGAGACGTCGCCTGCCAGGACCTCGACCTGGCTGCCGGTATCCCGCAAAGGCGCGGCGATCGCCTCGACCGCCTCGCTGTCCAGGTCGGAGAGCAGCAGCTTGGCGCCCTCTGCGGCAAAGCGTTCGGCTGCCAAACTGCCGAAGCCGCCGGCAGCACCGGTGATCAGGATCACGGCATCGCGGTAGCGGGTCATGTCGTCCTCCCTTCGATGATCCCCATCGCCATCTCAGCCAGGATCGGCACGGCCGCGCCCATCTTCAGGCCACGTTCGGGATTGGAGGCATTGCCGTCCAGCGCACGCTTGAGCACACCTTGAATGATGGCGGCCAGACGGAAGAAGCTGAAGGCCAGGCAGAAGGTCCAGGTCTCGATACCGGAGATGCCGGTACGTCGGCAGTAGGCCTCGACATAATCGGCCTCCGACGGCAGGCCATGTCCGCGGCGGTCCAGGGCGCCGAGCCCGCGGAAGACCCCCTCGTTCGGCAGGCGCCACTGCATGCATTGGTAGGCCAGGTCCGACCAGGGATGGCCCAGGGTCGAGAGCTCCCAATCCAGGACGCCCAGGATGCGTGGGCTCTCTGGCGCGAAGATCATGTTGTCCAGCCGATAGTCGCCATGCACCAGCGAAACCCGCCCGTCGTCCTCCGGCATCTCGGCCTCCAACCAGGCGATCAGGCGCTCCATCGCCGGGATCTCTTGCGTCTTGGAGGCCTGATATTGCTTCGACCAACGCGATACCTGACGGGCGAAGTAGCTGCCTGGCCGTCCGAAGTCGCTCAGCCCGACCGCCCCAATATCCACCAGATGCAGCGATGCCAGGGCTTGGTTCATGGCATCGAAGATCGGACCGCGCTCCTCGCGGCCGACCTCCGGCAAAGCCGGGTCCCAGAATATCCGCCCTTCCAGAAACTCCATGACGAAGAAGACCGAGCCGACGACGCTCTCGTCCTCGCAGAGGTGAAAGGCCTTGGGCACCGGGACCGCGGTCTCGGCAAGCGCCCGCATAACCCGGAACTCTCGGTCGACGGCATGGGCCGACTTCAAGAGTTCTCCCGGCGGCTTGCGTCGCAGGACAAAGCGGCCGCGATCGCTGGTCAAGAGGAAGGTCGGATTGGATTGTCCGCCAGCGAACTTGCGTGCCTCGCTCAGACGGCCGAAACCCTCGACATGCTCCGGCAGATAGGCAGCCAGCGCGGCCTCGTCCAACTGCGTCACGTCCTCGCCCATTGCCTCGCCCCCGCTGTTGCTTCTAGCTGTAGGTCACCAGCCCCTGACGCTCCGGCGTTTCCAGGTGTGGTGCCGTATTGAAGCTGTGAAGGTAAATGGCCTTGCCGTTGAAAACGAAGCGGGAAAAGCCGCTGTTCTTTGCCTGCAGGTTCAATGTGACGGCAACCTCGGTCGAAAGCTCCAGGATCTGGGCCATCGCCATGGAGATGGCTCCGCCGGAGCTGACGGCGAGGACGCGCTGACCTTTGGACGGATCGCAGAGCTGCTCCAGAGCCTCGGCGACCCGGCCGGTGAACTGGCTCCAACTCTCATTCAGCAGCTCAGCGGGCAGCTCGTCGTGCGACCAGGCCAGCAGCGCTTTCCGCAAGGTTCGGAAGAAGACCTTCTTGTCGCTTCGAAAGTCGGTCGGCTTTGGATGTTCGGCGAAAAAGGCCTCCGCCACATTATGAAAGTCGTACTCGTTGAGGCCGGGCAGAATTTCCGGCTCGCCCACGTGCCCCAGCTCTGCCAAGAGCGGGTCCAGGGTCTCGGCATGGCGGCGCAAGTCGCCGCGCGCGACCCGGTCGAAGCTGAGCCCGAGAGCTGCGAAGTGTGCGCCCAGCAGGCTGGACTGGCGACGACCCAAATCGGAAATCCGATCGTAGTCGCCACCGATCGGCCCGGCCTGACCGTGGCGTACGAGGTAGAGCTCGGCCATGGCCGGTTAGCGGTTGCTGTACTGTCGCAGCTCCTTGCGCGCGACCTGGCGGCGGTGCACCGCGTCGGGACCATCAGCCAAACGTAGGGTGCGCAGATGGGTCCACATGTGCGCCAGCGGCAGGTCCTGGCTGATGCCCTGGCCGCCGTGCATCTGCATGGCCTCGTCGGTCACCTTCAGTGCAACCTTGGGGGCCACCACCTTGATCTGGCTGATCCAGGGGGCGGCCTCGCGTCGGCTCGTGGTGTCCATCATCCAGGCCGCCTTGAGGCAGAGCAGGCGGGCCATCTCGATCTCCATGCGGCATTCGGCGATGATGTCATGGTTTGCACCCAGCTGGGCCAGCGGCTTGCCGAAGGCTTCGCGTGTGAGCGAGCGCCGGCACATCAACTCGAGCGCCCGCTCGGCCTGACCGATTGCGCGCATGCAGTGGTGGATCCGCCCCGGTCCGAGCCGGCCTTGCGCGATCTCGAAACCGCGGCCTTCGCCCAAGATCAAGTTGTCTGCCGGCACCTTCACATCGGTGAAGCGGATGTGCATGTGGCCGTGCGGCGCGTCATCGTGACCGAAGACCTCCATGGGGCGCAAAACCTCGATCCCCTCGGTCCCGGCCGGCACCAAGATCTGGCTGTGCCGCTTGTGTTTCTCGCCGTCGGGATTGGTGAGGCACATGACGATATAGATCTTGCAGCGCGGATCGCCGGCGCCTGAGGCCCACCACTTCTCACCGTTCAGCACATAGTGGTCGCCCTCGCGCTTTGCCGAAAGTGCAATGTTGGTGGCGTCGGAAGAGGCCACCTGCGGCTCGGTCATCAGATAGGCCGAGCGGGTCCTGCCCTCCAGAAGATCGCCCAACCACGCCTGCTTGTGCGCCGCGCTGCCGAAACGCTCCAGCACTTCCATGTTGCCGGTGTCCGGGGCCGAGCAGTTGAAGGATTCGGCAGCAAGCCTCGACCACCCCATCTCTTCGGCCAGATAGGCATACTCCACGGTGCTGAGGCCATAGCCACGTTCGGAATCGGTCAGCCAGAAGTTCCAGAGGCCGCGCTCCCTCGCCGTGGCCTTCAGGCTCTCCAGGATCTCGGTCTGGCGGGCGGTATAGGCAAAGCGGTCGCCCTTGGCCACTTCCGCTTCATAATCCGCCTCCAAGGGGATGACCTCTTCGCGCACCATCTGGCGCACCTTGTCGATCAGAGGTTTCACCTTGTCACTGATGCCGAGCTCCATGGCTTCTCTCCTCACCTAGGTCTGCGCACTTGCTTGGGGTCTGCCGGCTTTGCCGAGAGTCGGGAAACCGCTTCTCGCAAGGGGCGGCTCGACTCTCCAGCTAAAGTGGCGCCTCTCGGCCCTTTGAGCAAGAGAGCAGGATGCGGAGACAGCGACGCACGAGCGATCCGATTTGAATGCGCAGAGCCCAAGCGGTTGGTGAATCGGCCCGCCCAGCTTGGGATCTGGGGTGCACCACTAGGTCGTGAGGTCGGGCAACTGCTCCAGACGAACGCCTGCGATGCGCCAGCTGCCGTCGTCCTGCTGCTGCATGAAATAGTAGGCCATCCAGGATTGGCCGCTGCGATCCTGGAACAGCACCTTCTGCACGGCCCGATCGGCGTTGAACTGGGCCTCTTGGAACTCGGTGCTGACCGGCCGATAGACCGGATCATAGCCTTGGCGAACCATCGTCATGAATTGCTCGGGCGTGCCGAACTGACGCTGGATCATGGGCGAGGCGAAGGAGAAGGCGGTGCTGCCGTCGTCGCGCTGGAAAGCCTCCAGTTGAGACTGGATGACAGCGCGCAGCGCTTGGCTTTCGCCCTCATCGGCCTGGGCTGGGGCGAGAAGGCCCCAAATCAACAACAGTGGTAAAAGGATAGGTCGCATTGCAGTCTCCCCTTGAGGGAAGGCCAAGAGCGCTTCCCCGAACACCAGAGACTTAGGGCGGTAAGACCTCAGCGGCCAGCTTGCGCCCCGCTAGCGCACGTAGACGTAGACCTCGTCGACAAAGACGTTGGGGCTGGCGGTTGCAGCCAGGCTGACCCGGTCCAGCGGCAGGCCCATGTTGGCCAAGCTGCGCACCACGCCCTCGGCATAGCGACGTCCGCGCGCGGTGTTCAAGCGTGCCTGCGACCCGCCGGGCGAAACGGCGACCACGTCGAAGCCGGCATTCGGACGCCGTTCCAGGGCTGCCGAGACGGCCGAGTAGAGCACGGCATTGTAGTCGACATTGGGACGATCGAAGCGGATCACCACCAAGGGCTCGCGGGTCCCGACCAGACTCTGGCCGCCACCGAAGGGCGCCGGTGCCGGAACGCCGGAGCTGAGCGATGCCAGACTGGAGCCGATGAACTGTCCGTTGTCGACCGCGACGGAAAGCGCGCGCATGTCGTTGCTCTCGCTGGCGACGAAGTTCGCGGTGCGCGCCACGTCGGTCGTCAGCTCGTTCAACAGACGGTCGATGGTAACCGCGGTCTGGCTGGTCTCGTCCTGCAGCACAGCGAGCTGCTGATGGTCTGCGTCGACGGCGCCGCGCACGGCAAAGGTGGCCTGGGTCGCCTCCAGCAGGAAGCCAGCCATAGCAGAAGATGCCGATACTTCGTTCAAGAGCGAGGTCAGACCCGAAGAATCGGTGTTGACCTGATCGAGCTGGCCGCGTGCCTGGTTCCAGGCCTCGACCATGTTGGGATTGCCAGGTGTGGTGCCGACCTGCAGGCGGCTGTTGATGCCGGCCACGGTTTGGTTGTAGGCGTTGGCATTGGCGCGGATCGCGGTGCGTATCGACTGCAGCGAGGCGTTCTCCTGGCGGACCTTGCTCTGCAGGTCCTCCAACTCGTCGCGCAGTTCCTCGATCCGGTCGCCGACCGCGGTACCGGTCGATGGGAACTGGCTGACACCCGGCACCGTAAAGTTCGTGGTGCCCAGCTGCACGCCCGGCGCGCTGGCGCCGGGCGATCCGCCCGGCAGCACGACGTTGTCGATAGACTGGCAGCCGACCAAAGCGAGCAACAGCCCGGCCAGGGCAGTTGCACGGCCAATCTTCTTGTTCTGCCTAAGCTGCATGGCTCACCACTTCCGACCGCCCCTCAGAACTCCGGGATACGCGACTCCGGGTCAACGGCACGGAAACCCGCTTTCCGTGACCTCAGTCTCCCTAGCGCCACAGCATGCCTAAGGGAAGGGTGATTCGCCAACCCGTGTCAAAGCGTGGCTCTGGCGCATCACCTGGAAACGCATAGCTGCTCGTAACAAAGGCCCTTGCGTGGCCCAGCCGCTTTCGCTAGTTTCCGCGCCCTCACCCGCCGGATTGCCGCCAAGCATTCCCGAACGGCGAGATGCGCCCGTAGCTCAATTGGATAGAGCGTCTGACTACGGATCAGGAGGTTGGGAGTTCGAATCTTCCCGGGCGCGCCACTCCGTTAGGAGAGGTGCCTCTCTTTTGCGTTAAGAGGTTCGAACTGTGTTCGAACCGGCTTGCACTCCCAAAAAATCCCAGCCCGATTTGGTGTCCAGAGCCGTCGCCATGCGGTTCGTCGCATTGCGGCGAGTGCCTCGGGGTGTACCGCTAGCGCGCTTGTGCGGCGCCGCCTTTGGGATCGACGAGGCGGCTGGCGCGGAGTTGGCCGTGGCGTTGCAGGATGCGCTGGCCGATGGAAGCGAAAAGCGCATTCACCTCCTTCAGTGCGCGCAGCGTCTCCAGATGCAGGTTGCTGCTGGCTTGCGAGGTTTCGATGCCGCGGCGCAGACGGTTCAGATGCTCGTTGCGGCTGCTTTGTTCCATGACGCGCATCCGGTCCTTTTCCTCGACCAGTTGGCGTGCGGCATCTGGAGCATTGGTTATCAGGACGTTGATCGCCAGCTGCATATTGACCATGACCCGATCGTGCAGCCCGGTCAGCTCATACCAGCCCTCGCGCGAGAAGCTGAGGTCGTAGGCATTCTTCTTCTTGGCCAAAGTCAGCAGGCGCTTTGAGACGATATCGCCGGCGCTCTCCAGATTGATGGCGAAGTCCATCAGATCCAGGCTGTGCTGCTGCTCTTCTTTGTTCAGCTTTTGACGATTGAGGGCAGCGACATAGCCCTTGATCGCCGCGAAACTTTCGTTGACGTCGTTGTCCAGGGCGACGAGGCGCCGGATCTGTTCCTGCTCTCCGGTCTCATAGAGCTCCATCGCTGGGCGCGCCATGATCTCGACCAATCCCGCCATATGCAGAACCTCGCGGGTCACATTGGCCAGCGCCAGCTTGGGCGTGCCGAGAACGCGCTCGTCCAACGCGCGAGTCGGTCGCAATGGTTCCGCCAGGTCCGTTGCGACTGCCGTCTCGTCGGGCAGAATGGCGCCAAGCAGCCTCTGCAAAGGGCGAACCAGGGGCAGACCAATCAGCAGCACGGCTGCATTCAAGCCAAGGTGCAACCAAACGAGCTGCTGTCCCGGCGCATCTGCCAGAGCCGCGAGGGGGACTGCCAAGAGGCCCGCGCAGGCCAGGAACAGCAAAGCAACCAGCGTACGCAGGATGAGGTTGCCGGTCGGCGCCCGCCGGGGCGCTCTGCCTGAGCCGCGCGTCAACCAGACCGCCAGCAGCGCACCACCCAGATTACAGCCGAGGATCAAGGGGATGCCGATCTCTATCGGAATGAGGGACTGCTGGGCGAAGGCGATCACCAGCAAGATGGCGGCAACGCTGGAGTGAAGTGCGAAGGCCAGCAGCGCTCCCATCAAGAAGGCGGTGACCACCTGACCTTCTAGAAAGCCGACGATCACCGGCAGCGCCTGGCTGTCGCGCAGCGGGGCCGTTGCCTCGCCGATCAGCCTGAGCGAGAGCAGAAGCAGTGCCAGACCCAGCAGCACGCGCCCGGCCTGCTTGGCGCTGCGCTGTTCGAATTTCAGAAAGAGGAGGCCGCCGACCAGCAGCAGCAGCGGCACCAGCCAGTCCAAACGGAAGGTCAGGATCTGCACGACCAAGGCCGAGCCCAGGTCGGCGCCCAGTAGAACCGCCAGTCCGCCGGCAGGCGTGAAGAGCTTGGCGGCGACGAAGCCGACAGTCAGAAGGGCAGCTGCGGTCGACGACTGCATAAGGACGGCCAGAACGCAACCGATTCCGGCATTGGCGACACTGCCGCCGCGGTGGTCGATCAGAAGTGTTCGCAGCTTTGGCCCTGCGGCACGTTCGATGCCGGTTCGGACCATGCGGACGGAATAGAGCAACAGCAGGGTCGCGCCCGCCAGATGTAGCAGCAGCATCGGAAACTGCATGGCGCAGGTCCCCTAGGAGATTCGAATAAGACACGCGGATCGACAGTGGTCTGGAGCCCGGGCAAAGCGCTTCCGGCCGCCGACACCGAATCGTTCGTAACGGTTCCGCAACAAAACTGCAACAAAACTGTAATATTTCTCCAAGCATCCCTGATTGGATCGATTGAGGGAGGTGAGTGCTTCACCTTGACAGGCTAGATCCTCCCGAAGATCCTTGTCTTCATGACCACTATCGATCGCTTTGACGCACCAACCGATCCTGATCGCCTGCTCGAGAGCTTGCGGCGCGATGGCGCCGTGATCCTGCAAGGGTTGGTCGATCCGGCGCTCTGCAAGACAATCGCCGAGGAGTTTCGCCCCCATTTCGACGAGGAGGGCAATGAGCAGATGAGCGATTTCAACGGCTATCGCACGCTGCGCCTGAACTCCGTGCTGGCGCGTGCGCCCGCGAGCGCTCCGCTGTTCGTCGAGGCGACGACGATTGCGCTCGCCGACGCCTGTCTCTTGAAAAACTGCATTAACTATCGGATCGGCTCGGCAACCGCGATCGAGATCTGGCCGGGCGAGACGGCACAGGAGTTGCACCGCGATGCACACTGCTACAGCATCGAGATTCCGGGGGTCGAACTGCAGATTTCGGCCCTTTGGGCGCTGACCGACTTCACGCCCGAGAACGGACCCACACAAGTCATCCCCGGCAGCCACCACTGGCCGACCGGGCGTTTTCCGAATGACCAGGACCCGATCGCCCATGCCGTGATGCCGGCGGGATCCGTCCTTTTCTATATGGGTAACACCTTTCACGGCGGTGGAGCGAACAAGGCCGACGCGCCGCGCATGGCGCTGATCAACACTTACAGTCTGGGGTGGCTGAGGCAGGAAGAGAACATGTACCTAGCGCTGCCTCGCGCCCTAGCCGATGCCCTGCCGGACGACCTGCGCCGGTTGATCGGCTATCAATACCATGGCCTGGTCGGCTGGTATCCGGACGATGGACAGGATCAGAACGACGACGACTATGTTAAACCGGTGGTTCTCGCCGCCCCGGTGGTACCCAAGCGGAAGGCCTCCTAGTGTCCGTTTGACGATGGTCCGATCGACCCATTGTCACTGCGGTACCGGCCCGCACCCCCTCCCGACCACCCATCTAGGGTACTGTCGTGGGCGGTCGGAAGGGGAGTGCGGGCCGGTACCGTGCATTCTCAAACAGCCTCTTAGTGTCCTGATCGCGTCAAATTGGAAACGACTCGGCTGCGCGAACCCGCTCTCCATCTCTGAAACGTAGAGCAGATCGACCCTCTGTCGGTCAGACCGCCTCGCGACGCGCCATCTCCAAGTAGATCTCCTGCAGGCGCCGGGTGACCGGACCAGGCGTGCCGTTGCCAAGTGTGCCCCCGTCGATCCTAACGACCGGCGTCACATAGGTCGAGGCGCCGGTGATGAAGGCTTCGTCGGCGTTCCGCGCCTCCGCCAGGGTGAAGAGCCGCTCTTCCAAAGCGATGTCGCCCTCTTGGATCAATTCCAGCAAGGCCTTGCGGGTACAGCCGTGCAGAATGGCGTTGGAGAGCGGGCGGGTCACCACTGTGCCGTCCAGGACGATGTAGAAGCTGGTGGCGCCGCCTTCCGTTACAGTGCCGTCCTCATGCATAAGGACCTCGCTGGCGCCGGCAGCCTTGGCTTCTCTCTTGGCGAAGACGCTGCCCATCAGGCCGACCGTCTTGATATCGCGGCGCGCCCAGCGGATGTCCGCGGCGCTCTGCATCGCGATGCCCTCGCGGAACTCGCGACGCATCTCATCGGACGAAAGCTGGGTGAAGGCGAACACCGTCGGGGTCATCCCTTCGCCCGGCACGAACTCGCGGTCGCCTTCGCTGCCTCGGGTGATCTGCATATAGACCAGACCCTCGTCCACGCCGTTCCGGCGCACCAGTTCGCGCATCATGTCGCGAACCTCGTCGTGGTTCAGGGGTGCTGGAATCGCCATCTCCTTGAGCGAGCGATCGAGGCGCTGCATGTGGGCGGTGAAGTCCATCAGCTTACCGTCAATCACGCCGGCGACCTCGTAGATCGCATCGGCGAACAGCAAGCCGCGATCGAAGATCGAGACCTGGGCTTCCTCCGGCGCGCAGAAGCGGCCGTTGATGTAGACGGTTCTGGTCATTCTTCTAGTCCTGCCTTATTTCGGTCCGGCTGCTGCATCGCACCGATACCCACCCGCTCGGTAATCAAGCCGTAAGCCTCCGGGCGACGGTGCTTCTCGAAGTTGAAGATCTCTTGCTTGGCATAGTCGGCCATGTCCAGGTCGCAGCGGGCGCTGATGACTTCGTCCTCAAGGCTGGCTGCCATGGCCACGATCTCTCCGTTCGGCGAGACGATCATGCTCTGCCCGATCATGTCGAAGCCTTCTTCCGTACCGCACTTGGCCGCGGCTGCGACCCAGCAGGCATTCTGATAGGCGCCGGCCTGAAGCGAGAGTGCGTTGTGAAAATTCGCAAGAGCCGCTGCTTGATAGGGCTCGCCGAGCCCGGTCGGCGTGTTGTAGCCCAGCGCGATCAGATCGGCACCCTGCAGGCCCATGACGCGATAGGTCTCCGGCCAGCGACGATCGTTGCAGATCGCCATGCCGATCTTGGCTCGATCCATCTGATAGACCGGAAATCCCAGATCCCCGACCTCGAAGTAGCGCTTTTCCAGGTGCTCGCCCTTGCGGCTGGGGTCGGGCTCGGCATGGCCAGGCAGATGGATCTTTCGGTACTTGCCGACGATGCGGCCGGCTGTGTCGACCAGGATCGCGCTGTTGAAGCGCCGTCGGCCCGTTCTCTCGGCATAACCCAGATAGAAGCCGATTTCCGCCGTTGCAGCTGCGTCGAAGAGCGGACGGGTCTCCCGGCTCGGCATCGCGGGCTCGAAGAAGCGCTCCAACTCCGGGTCGTCCCGCTCGTAGATCCAGCGCGGGAAGAAACTGGTGAGCGCCAACTCCGGGAAGACCAGAAACTGGCAGCCTCTAGCTTTCGCGTCATGCAGCAGGGCAAGCAGGCGCTGAACTGCTTGCGCGCGGCTGTCGTTCTTCTGGATCGGGCCCATTTGGGCTACTCCGACCACCAGACTGCGTTTGGACATGGGTCTGCTCCGCGGCGCTCAGGACTAAGGCTGTTCCTCACCCTTGACGATGGCTGCATTGAGATAGCGGATCGACGTTTCGCCGCGCAGACCCGCTCGTGTGGCCGGGTCATTGTCGAAGAAGGCCTGTGCCTCTTCGCGGGTCGCGACGTCTAGGATCAAGAGACTGCCGTTCTTGGCGACGCCGTCATCCTCGCGCAGGCTGCCGGCGGTGAGGATCAGGTGCCGGTTCGCCAACTCGTATTGCCAATGTGCGGCCATCACCGCCTCGTCGGCACGGATGGCCGGCCCCTTCTCATTGTCGTTGCTGACGATCAGCCAGGCCATGCCCTCACTCCCTCTTGCTGTCCAATTACGGCCGCGCGCTGGCGATGCCATCCGCCTCCCGCGCGCTGGAAACGAAACTTGCGAGCGTGCGCTCCTCCTCATAGGGCCAGGGTCGTCCCCTGTGAAGGATCGCGCGCTGATCCCAGAGCAGCACGTCGCCCGGCCGCCAGCAATGACGATAGATGGCCTGAGGCTGGGTCACGGCCTCGGTCAACTCGTCGATCAGTGCTTTGCCAGCTGCTTCCTGCATTCCCAAGACCGCACAGGCATGGGCGCCGATGTATAGAGAGTGACTGCCGTTTAGGGGATTACGCCAGGTGGCGCGCCAGGCGGTGTCGGGAAAGCGCGTATAGGTCTCAAGCGCACCCAGGCGCGGGTCGACCAGACTGCGAGAGTGGGAAAAGCGATGCAGCAGCACCAGACCTTGGGCTTCTTCTTGCAGGCGCTGCGGCAGTCCGGCCCAGCCGGCCCGCGTCGAGACGAACTCGGTCTCGCCGCCGGACGCGGGCAGCTGGCAAGCGACCAGGATGTTCGAGATCGAGGGGCCTGGCAGGAAAGAGCTGTCGGTGTGCCAAAGGAAGTTGGCTTCAATATCCAAGCGCAGCAGAGCCTCTTGATTGACCAGAGTGCCGCTCTTGGCGACGTTTGAGATGACGGGTCTCTCCGGCGGACGCCCTGCCGGGGCGTCGCGCAGGTCTTCCAAGGGGCCAAAGCAGGTAGCCCAGGCACGGTGGCGCGCCTCATCCAGGTCTTGATCGCGAAACAGCAACAGGGAGTGGCGTTCGAAGAGGGTTCGGATTCGGGGGTAGAGGTTCACAATGTCCGCGCTCTGCAGGTCAACCTCCAGAACCTCCGCAGCGAAATGTTCATGCAGTGGGCGTGCGAGCATGGGCCGGGTTTCCTCCCGACCGGCAGCATTCGCCATTGCGCAGAGACGATCAACAAGAATGAGCGCTCTAGACAGTGCGGATTGGGCGCTTCTTCGGGTCTTCGCCTGTTAGGCTCGTATCTGCTTGCGCTGACATCAGGGAACGGGAGATCGCCATGGAGTTTTTTCACGAGGGCATGCGGGCCTTGCAGGATCGCTACGAGGGGCGCGCAGTGCCGGATCGCTTGGCCGAGCATCGCATGCGACGTCGTTTCACCGAGGCCGATAAGGAGTTCATCGAGGCTTCGCCCTTCTTCTTCCTGGCGACCTCCAGTCCCGACAGCTGCGACTGCTCCTTCAAGGGTGGAGAGCCCGGCTTCGTTCGCCTGTTGGACGAGACGACCCTGGCTTGGCCGGACTACGACGGCAACCGCATGTACCGCAGCCTGGGCAACATCCTGACCAGCGATCAGGTCGGACTTCTCTTCATCCGCTTCGACGGTACCCTCTTGAACGGCTCCTCGCGCTTGCGCATCAATGGCCACGCCGAGATCGACGAATCGGCGGAAGCAATTGCCGGGATCGCGGGAGCAAAGCGCCTGGTGCGGGTCAAGGTCGACTACATCTACCCCAATTGCCCGCGCTACATCCCCAAACTGATGCAAGAGGAGGCGTCGGTCTACGCACCCCGCCCCGACTATCAGCCGCCGGACCCGCCCTGGAAGGCGCGCGCCATCGTCAAAGACATCTTCGATGCCGAACGCGATGCGGCCGATACGACGTAATCTCTGTCGTCGGCGCAAAGGTCTCTTGCCACAGGAAGCGCGGTCATAGAGGCTCCCTCGTGCGAGGTTGAATTGAATGGCAGATCTTGAGCTGGTCAAGGAGGAATTGGGCCGGGTCTATGGCCTCTATGGCGCCCAGCACCGTTCCTTTCGCCGCAGCCTCTACGGTCTTATCGTCGTTGGGCTGGCGCTCTTTGCCGTCATCGTCGTCCCTTTCCTGACCTTCCGCGACCAACTTGCCGATCTGCGGCTTCGTGAGGAGCAGCTGGCCGTCGCCAAGCAGGCGGCTGTCGAGCAGCGCGCAGCGCTCCAAGTCGACCTTGAAAGCTTGTCCTCCCTAGATCAAGACCTGCGCCGCTTTGCCCAGAAGCATCGCAGCCTGGGCTACTACAAGCACTTGGCCGAAGCGGCCCGTGTTCATGGCGAGAAGCTGGACGAGCTGCGCGGCTACTACCTGAACCACAGCAACCCCGAGCTCGTGGCTTGGGCGAAGGGGCGCCGTGATACCCCACCGGAAAAGGCGATCGCGACGGACCGCCTGCTTTCCAGCGCCAGTTATGGCCGTTGTGCCTGGAAGGAAAAGGTTCCGCACGTCGCCTGCCAAGTCTGCGAGGCCTTCGAAAAGGAGGATGCCCGCATTTCCCACGGTTTGACCCGGATGTCGGTGGCGGAGCGCCTACAGATCGAAGGCCTGACGCCGCTGGTGACGCGCGCCTGTAACTGGTTGGTCGATGGCAAGCCGCACTGGCGAACCGGGCGTCCATTCGACTATCGCAACCCCAATCGCATTCGCGGCCACTTTAGCCAGGATCTTCGCGCCTATGAGCAGGGACTGCGAGAGGTCGCGCAGCGTGTGCGGGCTGAGGTCCCCTTGATCGCGACCGCAATTGGGCGGTTGGAGCGAACGCAGTCAGACACGTCAGAGCAGCTGAGCGTGCTGGAGCGCCAATTGAACCGCATTGCCAGCTTCGATCGTCTCGGCACGCCGATTGGCGACCTGCCGGTTGGTCTGGGGCAGATCGTGCTGCTCTTCCCCGTGGTCCTGGCTCTGGCCTACGTGATCCTGGCTAGCAGCTATGCGAGGCTTGCCAGTCTGCGCGCTGCGTTGACGCGCCTCAGCCGCAAGCGAGACGCAGACCGCGATGTGATGGATTCCGCACACATCGCGGTTATTGCCCCTCTCTGGCTCGACCGCAGCGACGCTCTGGGCTCGCGGATCGTCAAGATTATGATCCTCTGCCTTCCGTTAGCTCTTATTTTGGCAAACCTGGCGCTGATCCATGAAACGCGCGCCCTGGCCGAGCAGCTACCGGAGGACTCGGCCCTCTCGCCTCAGGTTTATCTGGGTCTCTATGCCGTCTCTCTTCTCTTGGCCTTGGGCGGTCTGATCCACATTCTGCGCGCGGCGCGGTCACATGCCTGATCGGAGGCTGTCACGGATTCTCTAGAAGCACCGCCAGCGGACACCGTGGACCACATCGGTATAGCTGCCCTGGAACAATTGCCATTCCGCCAGGCGCACCTCTACCTCAGCCAAGGGCGTGGTCGGACACTCAAAATTGAAGGCAGACTTGTTGGGATCGTTGGCGATGATGAAGGGGGCGGTGGCGTTGTAATTGTCCAGGTCGCCACTGTCGCGCAGGAAGACGCGGCGAAGGACCGTCTCTCGGTAGTTTTTCGCCTTCTTTGCTGCGATCTTCCAGGGCTTGCTGGCCGTGATCTGTGCGCACTCGATGGAGATCGAAAGCAGTAGCCAATGGCCGCCCCAGTTCTTGTTCACGCCGCGAAGCCCCGAGATTGCCATGCCCTCGGGGCAAAGCACCTCGTGTCGCCCGTCCCGTCCCCCGGGGCCACCGGCGCTGACCGTCTGGATCTCTCCTGCCGCCGACCATGTCTTGAAGTAGGTGTTGGCGAACTGCGGCCGCTTGCAGTGGAAGTGCAGGCTGTCGAGGGTTCGGCCCTTGAAGTAGGTAATGCCGACCGCCAGGCTGCCGCGCGGGCAGGCCAAGCGTACCGTCTTGTGCGAGCGGATCTGCTCCCAGACATAGTGCTGTTGTAGAGAGTCGGTCTGCTGGGCGGCCGCCGTGGCCTGGACCACAAGGCTCGCCAGGCCTGCAAGTAGCAAGCAAGTGGGGAAGCGGAGCAGCAGGGACCACGGCATCGTCAAGTCCAAAGGCAATCGCAGACTCGTGCAGTCTAGCAGAAATCTGCGCTCGGCTGAACCTGCACAGCCTGACCGGGACTCTTTCCCGTTATCTCGGCCGGGTCTGGCGCGCTACCAGCCAGAGCGCCAGGCCAAGAAAAGTCACGGTGAAGATGTAAGGCATGAAGCTAGGGCCGGCGTGCTCCATCATGCCGCCGGCGATCAGCGGACCCAGGCCGCCGCCGATGGCATAGGCCAGGCCGAATGCCGCACTGCCGGCCATCAATTGGCCGCCGTGATAGTGCTGGCCCAGCAGAGTGAGCGCTGAGGTATAGAGGCCGAGCGCCGTGCCGCCCAGGATCGGCAGCACGATCCAAATCGCCCAGCCCTCGGCCGGCAGCAGCCCCACCAAAGCAATGCCGATGGCCGAGACGAAGGCAGCCGCAGCGGCCACCCAGAGCCGCGGCAGACGGTCCAGAGCATAGCCCAGCGGCGGTTGCGAGGCGATCATGCCTAGATGCAGCACGGTGACCGCCAAGGCGGCGCCGCCGGCGGTCATGCCCTCGCCCAGGAGATAGACCGGCAACACCGAGAGCGCGGTGGCGTCGAAGAAGGCGAAGGTCGCGACCAGGGCGATCAGGACCGGCGCGCTCCGCGCAAAGTGGCCGATGGCACCCTTGGGTGCGGCGTGCAGCACCAGGCTGGACCCTCTGGAGAGCAAGCCGAAGAGGAAGGCCGCCACGGCCAGCATCAGCGCGCCGATGGCCAGAGCCAGGCCGTGCGCTTCGCCGAACAGCGGGATGCCCAGCGGGCCGAGTGCGAAACCGCCGGCCAGGCTCATCTCGTAGAGCGAGGCCACGCGGCCGCGCAGCCGGTCGGGGCAGGCGGCATTCAGCCAGACCTCGCCCAGCACGAAGACCTGGTTTACCCCGAATCCCAGGGTGAAGCGGCAGATAAACCAGAGCGTCAGATCCTCGTTCGTCGCCAGGGCGCCAACGCTGAGGGAGGCGACCAGAAGCCCCAGGATGATCAGTCGGGTCGGTGCGATGCGCGCAGAAACCCACGGCAGGCTCAAGGTCGCAACGGCCTGGCCGGCGAACATGGCCGCCGCATTCAGCCCGATCACCCCGTCGCTGACGCCGCGCCCGGCCAGCAGCAGCGAGACCAGCGGATAGGTCAGACCGAGTGCCAGCCCGAAGGCGGAGATGCCGACCAGAATCGCGACGATGGAGGACCAGTCGGCGGCCTCTCTCGCCTCTGCCTCTTGCATCTAACCCGGACCCCTCTCATTTCTCTAAGGGTGAGGGAGCTGCCGGAGAAAGATGCGCCTGCGTCTTGACTCGGCGCTATCGAAGGCTCCCAATCATAGACCTCGCGGGACTGGACCCTTTCCTCGGCAGGCTCTTTCCCCGCACCCTAGGCAAGCCGATATCATGGTCCGGTACCCAGCGATGCGGGCTCCAGAGTTGTGCAGGTGCGGCATTCTGCCACGCCTGACCAGGCGGAGCCGCCGAGCAGACGGTGAGTGAAACAAAGAGGGTCTTTTGAATGCAAGGCCAGGAATGGGTTGAGCAGCAGTGGCATGAGCGTGCGCCGGAAGCATCCGCGCAGCCTGGCCTTCTGCACGCCCGGGCTCTGCGCTTAGGCGGGCCCGATGCGGGTAGCCTCATGGCTGGGGAGCCGATGGCCGGTGGTCCGGGCGAGGGCGATCCGGGTGGACCTGGCGATCCGGTCGAGCCCAATGACCCCGGGCGCGGCGACGACAGCGGCGTCCTGATCGATACCCGCGCCAAGACCAAGAAGCCGTCGATGTACAAGGTCTTGATGCTGAACGACGACTACACCCCCATGGAGTTCGTGATTCACGTTCTGGAACGCTTTTTCGGCAAGGACCGTTCGGAGGCCACCAACATCATGCTGCACGTCCATCAACGCGGCGTGGGTATCTGTGGGGTCTTCACATATGAGGTTGCGGAGACCAAAGTAACCCAAGTGATAGACTACGCACGAAAGCACCAGCATCCCCTGCAACTCACCCTGGAGAAGGAGTAGCCTATGCTCTCCAACAACCTAGAGCAGACGCTGCATCGCGCACTGGGCTACGCCAACGAGCGGCGCCACGAGTACGCCACCTTGGAGCATCTGCTGTTGGCTCTGAGCGAGGACCAGGATGCCGTCGCGGTCCTGAAGGCCTGCGGCGTCGATCTGGAGCGGCTGCGCAGTCAGCTGATCGACTATATCGACAACGACCTCTCGAACCTGATCAGCCGCTCGGCCGGCGATGCCAAGCCGACCGCGGGTTTCCAGCGCGTGTTGCAGCGTGCTGCCATCCATGTGCAGTCCTCCGGTCGTGAAGAAGTGACCGGCGCCAACGTCCTGGTCGCCCTCTTCTCCGAGCGCGAGAGCCATGCCGTCTATTTCCTGCAGGAGCAGGAGATGAGCCGCCTGGACGCGGTCAACTACATCAGCCACGGCATCGCCAAGGTGAAGGGGCTGGAGGAAGAGCGCCCGGTCAGCGGCGCCGACAAGGACGCGCAGACTGAAAAGCTGGTGAAGAAGGGGCGCGAGGCGCTGGATGCCTATTGCGTCGACCTGAACAACAAGGCGCTGGAGGGGCGCATCGACCCCCTGATCGGCCGCGATTCGGAGATCGATCGCACCATCCAGGTGCTCTGCCGCCGCACCAAGAACAACCCGCTGTTCGTCGGCGACCCCGGCGTCGGCAAGACCGCCATTGCCGAGGGCCTGGCCCGCAAGATCGTCGAGGGCGAGGTGCCCGACGTGCTGGCCGAGGCCACGATCTTCGCGCTCGACATGGGCTCGCTGCTGGCCGGTACGCGCTACCGCGGCGATTTCGAAGAGCGCCTCAAAGCCGTGGTGAAGGAGCTGGAGGAGCAGCCGCACGGCGTGCTCTTCATCGACGAGATCCACACGGTGATCGGTGCCGGTGCCACCTCGGGCGGTGCCATGGACGCTTCCAACCTGCTGAAGCCGGCGCTGCAGGCAGGCACGCTGCGCTGCATCGGCTCCACCACCTACAAGGAATACCGGAACTACTTCGAGAAGGACCGCGCCCTGGTGCGGCGCTTCCAGAAGATCGACGTGACCGAGCCGACCATCGATGATGCGGTGAAGATTTTGCGCGGCCTGAAGCCCTATTACGAAGAGCACCACAACGTGCGCTTCACCCACGAGGCCATCCGCACCGCCGTCGAGCTCTCGGCCCGCTACATGCACGACCGCAAGCTGCCGGACAAAGCCATCGACGTGATCGATGAGGCCGGCGCCTCGCAGCAGCTGCTGCCCGAGAACCGGCGCAAGAAGAGCCTGGGCTCCAAGGACGTGGAGGCCGTGGTCGCCAAGATGGCGCGCATCCCGCCCAAGCAGGTGAGCCAGGACGACAAGCAGTCGCTGCAGAACCTGGAGCGCGACCTGAAATCCATGGTCTTCGGCCAGGACCAGGCGATTGAGGCGCTGTCGGCTGCGATCAAGCTCTCCCGCGCCGGCTTGCGCGACGGCGAGAAGCCGATCGGCTGCTACCTCTTCTCCGGCCCCACCGGTGTCGGCAAGACCGAGGTCGCCCGCCAGCTCTCCATCTCGCTTGGCATCCATCTCACCCGCTTCGACATGTCGGAGTATATGGAGCGTCACTCGGTCTCGCGCCTGATCGGTGCCCCTCCGGGCTATGTCGGCTTCGACCAGGGCGGGCTTCTGACCGACGCGGTCGACCAGCACCCGCACTCCGTCCTGCTGCTGGACGAGGTCGAGAAGGCGCACCCCGACCTCTTCAACGTGCTCCTGCAAGTCATGGACTACGGCAAGCTCACCGACCACAACGGCAAGCAGGTCGATTTCCGCAATGTCATCCTGATCATGACCACCAACGCCGGTGCCGCCGAACTCGCCAAGCCCGCCATCGGCTTCTCGCGCGAGCTGCGCGTCGGCGACAGCGAAGAGGCGATCACCCGCACCTTCACGCCGGAGTTCCGCAACCGCCTGGACGCCATCGTCCCCTTCCGCCACCTGACGCCAGAGATCATCGCCCAGGTGGTCGACAAGTTCGTCCTCCAGCTGGAGGCCCAGCTCGCCGACCGCAAGGTCACCATCGAGCTCTCAGAGCCGGCGCGCAAGTGGCTCGCCAAGCGCGGCTACGACCCGGTCATGGGCGCCCGCCCGCTCGCCCGCGTGATCCAGGAGCACATCAAACAGGCGCTCGCCGAAGAGCTCTTGTTCGGCCGCCTCACCAAGGGCGGCGTGGTCCGCGTCGACATCGAAGACGACTTGCCGGTCTTCACCTACCCGGAAACCATCAAGGCCCTGCCAGGGCCGTCCAAGAGCAAAGACTCGAAAGACAGCGGCGGCGAGGAGACTCGCGAGCCGGAGGTGGTGGAGTAGGGGGGAGGCTATCCTTAAGGTGTTAAGGTGCGCCAATTCAGCGGCAATGTACGGACGTATTTGGCTAAAGATAGGTGATCTCGCTGGCTTTCATTTCTTTTCTTTGCGTTGAATAATTGTTTGCCTAAAATACTTTGTTTACAGTGGTAAAGATAATTGGTTAGCTGATTCTCGCAGTGTATCTGTCAATCGCCTATCCCGGAAATAGGTGTAGTATGCTGGCTCGCCTGTTAAGCGAAGTTCCTCAGCTATAATTGATATTGCTTTGTCAATAACAAGAATCCTGTTAGATTTGTGTGTATTTCGTCCAAGAATAGAACAAAGCATAAGAATATGAAAAGATCCATATGTAACAAAATTATGCTCAGTGCGAGCTATGCCCCGAATTCGAATTTCATCTTGTATGTAACGTCGTTTTTCTTCAATTAGTTCATACCACTCCATAGCCTCAACTAGGTCATCAACTTTTGCATTTGCAAAAATTCTATGATAATGATCATCGAAGATTTCATCAGAGTCCCGTTTTGCTCGCGCAGGATCAAGATGAGTGTATGACAGTATCAGTTGTCCAGCCCGAAGTGCATCCAAAGTGCGATCTTCTTCTGTATTATCAGCAACATATCCGCGCTTTCTGAGGTATTTTATTCCGCGCTTTGCGAGTTCCTTCTCTAGTCGAATTTGTTCTTTATCGTTTGCTCGTAAATCTCTTTGACTAATTCTGTTTTGATTGTTTGTAGAAATTGAAATACGTGCGATTAAATTCGAACTATCTGTTTCAAATATTCTAAATAGAATTGAGAGTTTATCAAAATTTACAAAGTCTGGATAATAATCTTTCATGGCATCAAAAATGGCAGAGCATGTTTGAGCGCCATTTACAATAGATAGACGCTTGACCAATACTGTTGGATTATCCGTTCCAATTCTATTTACCTTACACTGAGTTCCAACAATACTAATTCCATTATTAAATGAGGAAAAATGTAAGTTATCATGTGATGCGGCAGTCCTAAATATATCTTTATTGACTGGATTGTTTAGTCCAAGAAAGCCGCGAACATTCATATCAAAAAGAGAGTAGTCAATTTTTTTCTCATCTCTGAGGTCCTTTAATAAAAGATAAAGCTGCTCTGCAGAAATGAAACCAACAAAACTTCTTAATTCAGAATTACCAAGTTCTAGAACGCCTGCATCACGTGCGCTAAATTTATGTTGAGTTCGAGTGCTGTGCGCATTTATGCAGAATTCTACAAACTCATCTGCATGAAACTCCTCAATGGATACATCTATCTTCCTAAGTGCTCGTATAGTAGGCTCAATCTCATGATCTACGCAAGGTGCACCATTGCTCAATAACCATATCTTGTATTCCGGAAAGTCTCGGCGTTGAAGTTCACGAATTTCGTAAACTTTCTCAATTAATCTAGAGTTTAATAATTTGTCTAACTTAGCATCTTTGTCAGAAAGAATTTCAAGAAATCGCTTCACTCTTTCTACTGCAGAAAATTTAAAAGGGTTTTTCGCTTTCCTTTCACTTTCATGAACTTTTGATTGCATCAGATGAATCACGGGCTGATCACCCCTGTGTTCTATGTATACCGCATCAATTCCACAGTCATTTCCACCATCAGTCAAGGACTCCAAAATATCCAGTCTATCAACATAAAATCTATGTGATAAAAACAAGTAAATTAGCCCATCGCTTAGTCGGTCAATCTCTCGATTTTTCTCGAGTTTTATTAATCGTTCTTGCAGCTTTTGGAACGAACTGGAACGGAGTGAAGTTTCACGAAGCATATACTTGGAGCCTGATTATCTACCTGTCTGCCGGAAAAGAGCTGCTGATCCGCTTGTCGTCACGTGAGGTTGGGTACTGCGACAGAGATCTACAAATACGTCAAGCCATCGGCGCTCCTGCACTCTAATCGAGTAGCGGGAACTCCGTCAGATGTCTAGACCCATTTTGCTCTACCACTGAGTTGTGCACTTTTTGGAAACAATCGAATGCTCTGTGTGCGGTCATAGAGCGTACATTAAATGTTGTAGGAAAATCCTGCGTTTTTCGCATACTTTATAGTTTTTACTTGGCCAAATTGTTGAAAATATTTCGAATTATTACTAGAATTTCAATAACTAGAAGTAGTCGTGTTTGACAAATGTTGCGAAGGGCTTGAATTATTTTGATTAAGTTACAACTCCCACAACCCGCCCCACCAGATCCCGTGCCATCTTCTGCGCCCCCTCATCCAGCAACTCCCCCGCCTCGTCGAACGCCTGCGCGGCCCCCGGCAGGGTCATAAAGCCTGGCACCGTCACCGCGCCCAGTTCCGCCAGGAAGTCCCTGAGCCGGGGCAGCACGCGGACGCCGCCCAGGCGGCCGGGGGAGGCGGCGGCGATGGCGACGGGTTTGCCGTGGAAAAGGGTGGTGCCGGATACGCCGTCTTCGGGGCGCGAGGCCCAGGCGAGCGTGTTGACCAGCAGGGGCGGGAGGTGGCCGTTGTATTCCGGGGTGACGACGATCAGGGCCTCGTGGGTTCGGAGCAGGTCCTTGAAGCGGCGGATGGCCTCGGGCAGGCCGTCGGAGGCCTCAAGGTCGCCGTGGTAGAGCGGGGCCTCGTAGTCGGCAAGGTCGATCAGGGTCACCGTGGCACCGGCCAGGCTGGCCTGCTTGGCCAGGACGGCGGCCAGCTTCTTGTTCACCGATTGGCGCCGGGCGCTGCCGGCAAACACCAGTATCTTTCTGCTCATCGTCATGGGATTCCCGATCCGATCGTGAGGCTTGCCGGCCAAGCGTTACGGGAATCGCCGCAGCAGAGCAAAGACTCCGTGATCGGACCTCCGGCCGGTCACTGCGCCTTGATCCAGGCCACGAAGGCGCTCACCTCCGGCTTCCGGATGGCCGCGGCCTCGTAGGCCAGCCAGTAGCCATAGTGCTCCAGCGCTTGGCGGCTTAGCCGGTAGAGCGCGCCGCGCTCCAACTCCGGCGCGATCAGGGCATCGTTCAAGGCCACGCCTTGGCCGTCCAGTACGGCTTGGACGCGAACGTTGGGGTCGGGGATGATCAGGCTCTCGCTCTCCGGACGTTCGGGCAGGCCGGCAGCTTGATACCAGTCGACCCATGCCCGGCTGCCCTCGCGGTCGCGCAGCAGGTCGAAGGCGGCGAAAGCGGCCGCGCCCTCGCGCTGTACCCGCTCGAAGGCCGCGCGATTGCCGGTCGGAAAGGCCGGGCAGGGAAACAAGGGCTCGATGGTGCAGTCGCGCCAGGTGCCCGCGCCCCAGCGGATCGCCAGATCGACGCCCTCGCCGCGGAAGTCCAGGAGGTGGATCATCGGCTGGATGCGCAGCCGGATCTCGGGATGGCGGTCCATGAAATCCATCAGCCGCGAGGAGAGCCAGCGCGAGGCGAAGTAGGTCGTGGTGCCGATGGTCAAGGTGGGGGCCGCGCTCCGGCCCAAGGCCGCCGTCTTCGCCTCGATCTGCTCGAAGGCAGCCGCAGCCGTAACCAGGAGATCGCGCCCCTTGGCGGTCAGGCGCATGCCGCGGGCGTGCCGCTCGAAGAGGGCAAAACCCAGGGCTGCCTCCAGCCCGCGAATCTGGTGACTGAGCGCACCCTTGGTCAGGTGCAGCACCTCGGCCGCGGCAGCCAGGCTCTGGTACCGTGCCACCAGGGTAAAGGTCCGAAGGGAGTCATACTGTCGGAAGGGCATGCGCAGAGCGTATCATTTCTTTATACGCTTTGCGCAAAAACTTTCGCTTCTCCCAAATCCTCAATCGGCTATTCTGGCTGGGCTGCAACAGGCCTCTTGGGGTCGATCTGTTTGGGGGAGAAGCGCTGAGGTGAGCGTCGTGGCGGCCGAGAAGAGTTCGACAGGGCTAATCGCCGGCGGCCGGCGTCGGCGGCGCGGGCGGGGCGCTGCCTTGGCCGGAACGCCGCCGCCGGCCCGTCGTGCCATCCCGCCCTATGCGCTGCTGGACGAGGCCGCCTTGATCCGCATGGAACGGCACGCCGACTGGCTCTTGGAGACGGTCGGTATGGAGTTCCGCGGCGATCCGACTGCACTGGCGCTCTTCCGTGCGGCCGGCGCCAAGGTCGAGGGCGCACGGGTGCGCTTTGAAGCCGGCCTGGCGCGCGCGCTCTGTGCCACGGCGCCGACGCGCTTCACCCTGCAGGCCCGCAACCCGGCAAAGAGCGTCGTCCTGGGCGGCGACTCCCTGGTGCTCATGCCGGGCTACGGCTCGCCCTTCGTCAGCGATCTGGATCACGGCCGGCGCTACGCCACCCTGGCGGACTTCCGCAACTTCGTCCGTCTGGCCTATCTCACGCCCTATCTGCATCACTCCGGCGGCACGGTCTGCGAGCCGGTCGATATCCCCGTCAACAAGCGCCACCTGGACATGGTCCAGGCGCACCTGACCCTTTCCGACAAGCCCTTCATGGGCGCGGTGACGGCACCGGAGCGCGCCGAGGACTCCATCGCGATGGCGCGCATCGTCTTCGGGGCGGAGACGCTGGAGCACCAGGCCGTGATGCAGGGCAACATCAACGTGAACTCGCCCTTCGTGTTCGACGAGACCATGTCGGGGGCGCTCCGGGTCTATGCCGCGGCCAATCAATGCGTCTGCGTCTCGCCGGCCATCTTCGGCGGCGCCATGGGGCCAGTCACGCCAGCGGCCATCGCCGCCCAGACCCTGGCCGAGGCCATGGCCGGGATCGCGCTGGCACAGCTGGTGCGGCCCGGCTGTCCCGTGGTCTTCGGCTCCTTCCACTCGACCATGAACCTGCGCACAGGCTCGCTCACCTTCGGCACGCCGGAGGCCAACCTGGCGACTCTGGCGCTGGGCCAGCTCGGCCGACGGCTCGGGGTTCCGGTCCGCTCCGGCGGCGGGCAGATCACCGCGGCCAATGCACCGGACGGGCAGGCCATGCAGGACAGCGCCAACGCCATGTGGGCCACGGTGATGAGCGGCGCCAACCAGGTCTGGCACGCCGCCGGTTGGCTCGAGGGCGGGCTCACCTTGTCTTACGAGAAGTTCATCCTGGACCTCGACAACTGCGGAGCCTTGCTGCGGATGGTGCAGGGCATGAGGGTGGATGCAGACAGCCTCTCGCCGGAGAGCTATGCCGAGGCCGGGCCGGGCCAGAACTTCCTCTCCACCAGCCATACGATCCGTAACTACGCCGAGGCCAACTACGAATCCCTCCTGCCCGACGCCGGCCCCTTCGAACGCTGGCAGGAAGAGGGCAGCCTGAGCGCGGCCGAGCGCGCCAACCGGCGCTGGAAAGAGATGCTGGCCGCCTATGAGGCTCCAGCCATGGATCCCGCGATTGCCGCCGAACTCGAGGCCTTCGTAGCCGACCGCAAAGGCAGCGTCGATGACGCTTGGTACTAGATCAACACCCGAGTGGACGGACGCATCAGTGACGAGGATTTGCGTACTTATTCAATAGCCTAGAGCACTGTGGCCGAGCTTGTGCGCGGCAGCGATGCTCCAGCCGACAAGGAGAGAGAGATGACCGAAGAACTGAGCCGTACCTCGGCCCTTGCCAGCCGCCACCGGGCCTTGGGCTCCGGCCTTGAGGACTGGAATGGCATGGGCACGGCCTGGAGCTACGACAGCGACCCCAACGACGAGCACGACGCCGTGCGCGAGGCCGTTGGCATGTTCGACATGTCGCCGCTGAAGAAGGTCTTCGTTCGTGGGCCCGAGGCGCAGGCCGCGCTGGATCATTTGACCACGCGTGACCTCAGCCGCGTTAAGCCGGGCCAGGCCGCCTATCTCTGTGTGCTGACCGATCAGGGCACCATCGCCGACGACGCCATCGTTTCCAACAACGGCGGCGATGAGTGGATGATCGTGCACGGCTCAGGCGACACCATGGCGCTGCTCGAGGCCTCAGCCAAGGGGCGCGACGTTACCGTGAGCTTCACCGATGATCTGCACGACCTCTCGGTCCAGGGTCCCAAGGCGCTGGAGGTGCTGGACGCCAATTGCGACGTCGATCTGGCATCCCTACCCTACTTTCATCACACCGCGGCAAGACTCTTCGGTCATCCCTGCCGCCTCTCGCGCACCGGCTACTCCGGCGAGCGCGGCTATGAAATCTTCGCCGACGCATCGGTCGTCGGCGAGATCTGGGACAAGCTGGTGGCCGCCGGGGTCGTGCCCTGCTCCTTCACCGCGCTCGACAAGGTTCGGATTGAGGCCGGCTTGCTCTTCTACGGCTATGACATGACCACAGAGCACACGCCCTGGGAGGTCGGCCTGGGCTTCGCCGTCAGCAAGAGCAAGGCGGACTTCCGCGGCCGGGAGGCGCTGATGGCGGCCAAGGGGCGGGAGAAGCTGCACAACGTCTGTCTCGACATCGATCACGACGACATGGTCGCCGGCGGCGAAACGCTCTCGCTGAACGGCACGGCGGTTGGGGTGGTGAACAGCCCCGGCTATTCGCACCGCCTGGGAAAATCTCTGGCCCTGGCGCATGTCTCGCCGGAGGCAGCGGCCGTGGGCAGCGCGCTGACACTCAGCGGCGAGGGCATCGAGACCACGGCCAAGGTCGTCAGCATGCCGATCTATGATCCCGGCAAATCAAGAACCCATGCTTAGGGCCGGAGGCGCGCGCCGAATCCGCGCCCTCACGTTGGCGGCAGCAGCACGAGCTTGCCGGTGAAACGCTTGGCCAAGAAGACCTCCTGGGCTTCGGCAATGGCACACAAGGGAAAGCTCTGCGACACCAGCGGGCGGATCTCGCCACGTTCTATGTAGCCGACCAGGTTCTCGAAGACGATGTCGTCCTGGAAGGTGCAGCCGATCAGAGAGAGGTCCTTGAGGTAGAGCGTGCGGACATCCAGCTCGACCAGCGGGCCGCCGATCGCGCCGGCGGTCGCATAGCGGCCACCGCGGCAGAGCAGCTCTAAGAGGCCGGGCCAGGCAGGGCCGGCCACCAGGTCGATGACGACCGTGACGCTGTCGCGGCCGAGAGCTGCCACCAGATCGGCGTTGCGGTCTATGACGCGGTCGGCACCTAAAGCTTCGACCTCGGCGGCCTTGGCGGCGCTGGCGACAGCGATGACCTCAGCGCCGCGGCGCTTGGCAAGCTGTACGGCAGCCGAGCCGACGCCGCCGGAGGCGCCGGTGATCAGCACGCGCTCGGCGCCAAGGCCGACCCGATGCAGCATGTTCTCGGCGGTGGAGTAGGCGCAAGGGATCGAGGCCAGCTCCGCATCGCTCCAGTCGCAGACAACCCTATGGGTTTCTCGTGCCGGCGCCTTGGCATATTGGGCGAAGGCGCCGTCGCATTCGGAACCGAAGGTCCAGCAGGCAAAGGGGCGATAGTCGACGTATGTGCGGAGCATGTTGCGTACCAGCACGCGCTCGCCGATGCGTCTCCTATCGACGCCTTGGCCGACGGCGACGATGTGACCGCAGCAGTCGGCGCCTTGGATGCGGGGGAACTGCAAGGGCACGCCCGACCAAGAGGCGTCCTCCGCATCGACCTTCTCGAAGCCCTCGGCGCCGCCGCTCTCTGTCGCCTCGTTCACCCGCTTCGAGTACCAGCCGATGCGGGTGTTGATATCGGTGTTGTTGACGCCGGCCGCGGCAACCTTGATCAGCACCTCGTCCGGTCCCGGCCGCGGCGTCGCGACGTCGTGACGATAGTCCAGGACCTCAAGACCGCCGTGTCCGGTCAAGAGTACGGCTGTCATCTGGCTCGGAATTGTCTGGCTCATCGAACCTCCGTCGAATGAGTGAACGGGCGGTGCTGCCCGTTGCCGCTCTGAAACTCGGTCAATCTGCAGGGAAGTAGAGCGCGGAGTCTCAGCTTTGTCGTCTTCCGCCTGTCCTGCCTGGGCGGCCTTTCCGTGGGGTCTGGTCAGGATGAAGGCGGCGGCGAGGCTCATGCAGAGGATCTGCACGACGATGACAATCGTCGAGACTGCAACGGCGATGCTGAGGACGAGGGCGCCGACCATCATCACGATCGCCAAGCTCTTGTAGCGCGGTGCGATCGCCCCCTCCTCGCGCCAGGCGGAGACGGCCGGACCGAATGTCCTGCTCGCCTCGATGCGGCGGGCCAGGCTGGGCGCACTCTTGGCGAAGGCGAAGACCGCCAGGATAACGAACGGTGTGGTGGGAAGGAGCGGCAGAAAGACGCCTAGGAATCCCAGAAGAAGGGCGAGGCCTCCAACCGTCAGCCAAACCAGACGCACCAATGGCGACGGAGGCGAAAGCAAACGGTCATAGGAACGAGGCATGGGCGCGGCCGGATCTACTGCTTGAGCACTATGCTTCGCGAAATTGTTTCCGCTTGGCAAGGCGGGAGCATCGTGGTCCTGCCGATCGATCCAACACACCGGCAGTGAACGCCGGCATCCCTCAGGGTGACACCACGAGCCGCATGGTTTCGCGTTGCAGGATGGCGCAGAGATCCAAAGCCGCGCGCGACGCATTCTTCGAGCGCAGCATCCAGAGCTCGATCGATGGGAGCTGGGGCAGGTCGCGATCATTGCCCAGGCAGCGGATATCGCTTGGCACCGCATGGCCCGTGCGCACGGCGATCCCGAGGTTCGAACGCAAGGCCCCCCAGATGCCCGGCAGGCTTGGCGTCGTCACCGCAACATTCCAACGTCTGTTTGCGCGATCGAGCGCGGCCAGCGCTGCCTGGCGAAAAAGGCAAGG
This sequence comes from Rhodospirillales bacterium, assembly GCA_963669445.1. GTDB lineage: Bacteria > Pseudomonadota > Alphaproteobacteria > Kiloniellales > JACOMY01 > JACOMY01. The sequence goes on along the minus strand of OY770029.1, from coordinate 4,750,941 downwards.
GTGCTCGAACAGGACCAAGGGCAGTTGGTCGCCTGTGGCGCGATGGCGAAAGCCGTCGTGCGCCAACCATCGCATGGGCAGTTTGCAGAGCCGCTCGCCTTCGGCACGGGTCCCCTCCGGAAAGAAGGCGATCGCGCCATCCAGCCGGCCGGCGCGGATCTCCTCGTCCAGGGTATGGTTCGGTCCGGCACGAACTTCGACATGGACAGTGGCGTATTCGCGCGCAAAGGCCGTCAAGGTCGCCGGCATGACGTCGTCGAAGAAGTCCTGTGGCAGGCCGAGCCGCACCGTGGCTGTGGTCACCGTAACGCCGAGCGCGAGGGCTGCCTCGTCATTCAAGGCGATGATGCGACGGGCATAGGCGGCCAGGGCATCACCCGCTTCGGTCGGAACAAGACCCCGGCCCTTGCGGACAAAGAGCGGCGTGCCGGCCTGCTGTTCCAGCTTCTTCAGTTGCATGCTGATCGCCGATTGTGAGCGCCCCAACTGCACGGCCGCACGGGCAAAGCTGTTGAGGTCGATTCCGGCAACGACAGCACGCAGAGCATCGATGTCGAAGGTTGGTCTCATTTCAGATTTTCGGAACTCCCACTTCATACAAATTCGATTTTTAGAAGTATGGCGCTTTGCTAGCGTCCCCTTCAAGCCCTGTTGGTCGAACAGAAGCGTCTTCTTAGTTGGGGACGCAGTGGGAGAAGGATGAGCACTGCAATGACCACCGCAATCTCCGCAGCCGCACACGAGAGCCGAGGCACGATCGCAATCGTTCTGGCCGGCGGTGTCGTCCTCGCATTGTCCTTCGGGGTGCGTTCGGTCTTTGGCGGCGTGGTTGAACCGCTGTCGAACGACCTCTTCGGCGGCAGCATCGAGATTTTCTCGCTGTCCATTGCGATCCAGAACTTGGTTTGGGGGTTGGCGCAGCCGGTCTTCGGTGTCATCGCCGACCGGTTCGGCGACCGGCGGGCGCTCTGGCTGGGCTTCTGCTTTTACGTTGTCGGCATGGGGGTCTGCATTCTTGGGACAACACCCCTGGCCCAACATCTCGGTGCCGGGGTGCTGGTGGGCATGGGCATATCCGGAACTGCGTTCGGCACAGTCCTGGCGGTGGTCGGGCGGGTCGCACCGGAAAACAAGCGTACCTATTACCTCGGCCTGACCTCCGCGATCGGCTCAGTCGGACAGTTCCTGTTGCCGCTGCTGGTCTCCTGGTTGATCGCTTGGCTCGATTGGCGCCTTACGCTTCTCGTGGTCGCGGGGACGCTCTTGCCGATGGCCCTCTGCATTCCGCTTCTGCGCACGGGCGCTGCTTCTGGCCCCGGCCAGGATACCGGTGTCTCGATCACGCGGACGATCAAGGCGGCCTTCGGAAACCCCAGCTATCTCTTGCTCTCGTTGGGTTTCTTCGTCTGTGGGTTTCACCTGGCCTTCATCACTGCGCATCTGCCGAACTATGTTCAGAATTTCTGTCTTTCTTCGGCGTCTGCGGCGGACCTGCGCGCGCTTGGCCTACAGGCCCTCGCATTGACCGGCTTTGCCAATATCTTCGGCACTTTGCTCGCAGCGCGACTTGGTACGCTGTTCCCCAAGCCCTATGTGCTCGCCGCGATCTATGCGGTTCGTGCCGTCGTTATCCTGGTGTTCATCTCGCTGCCGCTAACACCCGTTTCCGTTATGGTCTTTGCCCTTGCGATGGGCGTGCTGTGGCTCTCGACCGTGCCCTTGACCAGTGCCTTGGTGTTGGTGATGTTTGGGCCACGTGCAATGGGGACCCTGTTCGGCTTCGTGTTTCTCGGCCATCAACTCGGCAGCTTTGTCGGGGTTTGGCTGGGCGGTGTCTTCTTCGATCGCTACGCCAACTACGACCAGATCTGGTACCTGGCGATCGCCCTTGGCGTATTCTCTGCCGTCGCCCACCTGTTGGTTCAGGAACGCCCAGTGCAGTTGCAGGGGCCGCTGGCTGCTGCCGAAACCTCCTGACGGGGCTGCTCAGAAGCTTGTTTTTCCAATCGATTCGCCGCCGTCGACATGCAGGGTTTGGCCGGTCACGAAACCGGCCTCCTCCGAGAGGAAGAAGGCGATGGCGGCGGCCACCTCCTCAGGCTTGCCAAAGCGTTCGACCGGTATGGTGCTGCGATAGGCGGCCTCTTCGGCGGTCCCAGCCTTGACGTAACGGCGAAACATTTCGGTGTCGGTCGAGCCTGGTGCTACGGCGTTGGCGGTAATGCCGTCGCCGGCCAGTTCCAGCGCCCAGTCGCGCGTCATCGCCATCAGGCCGGCCTTTGCGGCGGCATAGGCCGTGCGCTCGACGGCACCCAACACCACCAGGCTGGCGATATTGACGATGCGGCCCCAGCGGGCTCGACGCATCGCCGGCAGGGCTGCTTGCACCGTCTGCACGGCAGAGCGTAGGTTGAGATCAAGCACCGCCTGAAGGTCGGAGAGTCCAATCGCGCCGATCGCTTGCGGACGCACCAGGCCGACATTGTTGACGACCCCGGCAAGCTCGACCTCTGCAGCGATCTCAGCCAATGCCTCTTCCGTCGCGGCCGCGTCGGCGAGATCCAGTTGCACGAGCATTCCGGGAAAGCTGGGGTCGGGGCCGCGCGCGATACCGATCGGCCTGTGCCCCTCCGCCGCCAGGCGCTCGCAGAGTGCTCGTCCGATCCCTTTCGATGCGCCGGTGACAAGGAAGGCTTTCTTGCCCATTGGGGGCAGACCCTAAACTCGCTCTTTGGCCAGCACTCCAGCTTTGACAACGCGCCGGTGGTTGGCGCTCTCGGCTGCCATGGCGATGTCTTGCGTGGGGTCGCCGTCGACCAGCAGCAGGTCGGCAAGATGCCCCTCGGCCAAGCGGCCTTGGCGCTCCAGGCGGTTCAGGTCGGCAGCGCTGGCAGTGGCGGCCTTCAGCGCGTCGATCGGCGCGATGCCGACGTCGACCATATAGGCCAGTTCCAGCGCGTTCTCGCCATGCTTGTTGTAGGGCGTGCCGGCGTCGGTGCCCATGGCGATGCGGCCGCCGGCGTCGTAGTACATCTTGATCGAACGACGGTGCGGCGGCTCCACGGCGCGAGCCTTGTTCACGATGTAGTCGGGAACGCCCTTTTCGGCATTCGAGACGATGTTCTTGATCGCCGCCAGAGTGGGAACCAGGTAGGTGCCGCGCTCCAGCATGGCCTGGACGCAGACCTCGTCCATGTAGATCCCGTGCTCAATTGAATCGATGCCTCCGTGGACCGCGTTCATGATGCCCTCGCGGCCCTGGGCGTGGCTGGCGCAAGGGCGATGAAAGCGGTGGCCCTCGCTAATTCCGGCGGCCATCTCCTCGGCACTGTAGTGGGCATCCTGCGGGTTAACGCCGGGTGTCATAACTCCGCCGGTTGCCATGATCTTGATCAGGTCGCTGCCAGCATGCACCTGCTCGCGCACCGCCTTCACCACCTCGTCGACGCCGTCGGCGACACGGGCGACATAGTTGCCGTGGCCGCCGGTCATGCAGATCATGCGGCCGGCACAGCGAATGGTGGGGCCCAGAAAGGTGCCGGCGTTACAGGCGTCGCGCACGGCGAACTCCAGATAGTCCTTGCCGCCGCAGTCGCGCAGCGCGGTGATACCGCCGGCCAGGCTCGCCTGTGCATTGTGCAGCGCCGTCAAGACGATTTGGCCTGGACCCATCTTGTCCATGGTGCCGCGCGGGTCGCCGGAGGCGGTGTAGTTCAGGTGGACGTGGCAATCGATCAGGCCGGGCAGGAGGGTCCCGCCGCTTGTGTCGATACGAGCTCCGGTGAAGCCTTCGAATTCGGCTAGAGGGGCGATGCGGGCAATGCTGTCGCCCTGGACCAGAAGGCCGTGCTCCTCCAGCAGAGTGGCTTCACCGTCGAAGATCTTGCCACCGGCATAGAGTGTGGACATGGAGTGAAATTCCCTAGCTTATGCTCTTGCGATGGGTCTCGAAGTCGGCGGCGGCACGCCCTTCGGACACGGCATGACAGGCGACGGCCACGCCGCTTTCTTGCAACTCTGCGGAAGGCGCCTCTTGCTTGCAGCGCTCGTTGGCCAGTGGGCAGCGCGGGTGGAAGAAGCAGCCGCTGGGCGGCGAGATCGGGCTTGGCACCTCGCCGGCAACCGGGCGGCGCTGGCGTCCGCTCATGTCCAGATCCGGGATGGCGTCCAACAGCAGCCGCGTATAGGGGTGCTGTGGATTGGCGAAGATCTCGCGTGCCGGACCGACTTCAACCAGCCGGCCCAGGTACATGACGCCCAGCCAGTCGGCGATGTGATAGACCACGGCTAGGTCGTGGCTGATGAAGAGGTAGGTCAGATCCAGCTTGCGCTGTAGGTCGCGCATTAGGTTCAGGATCTGCGCCTGCACCGAGACGTCGAGCGCCGAGGTCGGCTCGTCGCAGACCAGGAACTCGGGATCGCTGGCCAGTGCGCGGGCGATCGAGATGCGCTGCCGCTGCCCGCCGGAGAACTCGTGTGGGAACTTGCGGCCGTCGGCGGCCGAGAGGCCCACCTGCTCCAGCAACTCGCCGACGCGCGCCTCGATCTGTTTGGGGTCGTCGGTGATGCCGTGCGCCAGCATCGGTTCGGCGATGATGCGCTCCACCCGCCAGCGGCTGTTCAAGCTGGCGTAGGGGTCTTGGAAGATCATCTGCAGCCGACGGCGGATCGGCGCCATCGTCTTGCGGCTCTTGGCGGCCTTGGAGAGATCGACGCCCTCGAAGTGGATCGACCCGCGCGACGGGCGATAGAGCCCGACCAGCAAGCGTGCCACCGTGGACTTGCCGCAACCCGATTCGCCGACGAGAGAAAACGTGGCGCCGCGTGGAATCTCGAAGGAGACGCCGTCGACCGCACGCACGTAGGACTTGGAGGTGCGATTGATCAGCCGCACCAAGGCCGGCTCGGAGACGTCGAAAGAGAGCGCCAGATCCTCGACCTTCACCAGGGGCTCAGTCATGCCCGGGGTCTCAGCCATGCCTCGCCTCCTCGCGCTCTTGTGCATAGAGCCAACAGGCAGCCCTGCTATTGCCTGCGGTCACCAAATCGGGTCTGGGAGAGGCGCGGCAGCGATCGAAGACCTCCGTGCAGCGCGGATTGAAGGCGCAGCCGGACGGGATGGCGGTCAGCCTGGGCATCGAGCCCGGTATTTGGGTCAGGCGGTCCAGGCTCTCGCCGACCTTGGGAATGGCACCCATCAGGCCCTTGGTATAGGGGTGCCGGGCGGCCTTCACGACATCATGCACCGGACCGATCTCGACCACGCGACCGGCGTACATGACCGCCACCCGCTCGGCCGTCTCCGCGATCACCCCCATGTCGTGGGTGATCAGGATGACTGCTGTACCGTGCTCGTGGCAGAGCCGCTTCAGAAGTGCCGTGATCTGCGCCTGGATCGAGACGTCTAGGGCCGTCGTCGGCTCGTCAGCGATCACCAGGCGCGGTTCGGCTGCAAGCGCCAGCGAGATCACAATACGCTGGCGCATGCCGCCGGAGAGCTGGTGGGGATAGTGGTCGATACGCCGCTCGGGAGCCGGAATCCCAACCTCGTTCAGCAGATCCAATGCCCTCTCGCGCGCCTTGGCCTGGCTTACCGGCCGATGGGTGCGAATGGTCTCGGTCAATTGCTGGCCAATGGTCAGAAGCGGGTTCAAGCTGGTCAGCGGGTCCTGGAAGATCATGCCGATCTTGTCGCCGCGGATCTGGCGCAGGGCCTCGCCGCTCAATTGGTCAATGCGCTGACCTTCCAGATAGACCGAGCCCTCGGCGATGCGTCCCGGCGGTTCCAAGAGGCCGATGATGGCAGCACCGGTCAGCGACTTGCCAGCACCCGATTCGCCGACCACGCCCAGAATCTCACCCTCGGCCAGATCGAAGGACACGCGGTCGACGGCGGTCAGGGTACCGCGACGGGTAGGAAACTCGACCACCATATCTCGGACCGAGAGGAGCGGGGGCTTGGCCATGGATCTAGCGGAGCCTTGGGTTGAGGGCGTCGCGTAGCCAATCGCCCAAGAGGTTGACGGCCAGGGCGAGCACCGCCAAGGCGAGGCCCGGGAAGAAGGTGATCCACCACTCGCCGGAGAAGAGGAAATCGTTGCCCACGCGGATCAAGGTGCCGAGCGAAGGCTCGGTCACCGGCACGCCAACGCCCAGGAAGCTCAAAGTCGCCTCCAGGATGATGGCCAGCGCCAGGTTGATGGTGGCGATGACCAGCACCGGACCCATGACGTTGGGCAGCACGTGACGGACCATGATGGCCAGCGGATGGCGGCCGATGATGCGGGCGGCCTGCACATACTCCTTGTTCTTCTCCACCAGGGTCGAGCCGCGCACGGTGCGTGCGAACTGCACCCAAGAGGCCAGGCCGATGGACAGCGTCAGCACGGCGTAGGAGACCATGGCGCTTTCCGATCCGCCGATCAGGGCCGTGGCGATGCCGTCGATCAGCAGCGCGATCAGAATGGCCGGGAAGGTCAGCTGAATGTCGGCCAGCCGCATGATGAAGGCATCAATGGCACCACCCAAGTAGCCCGAGAGCAGGCCCAACGAGACCCCAAGCGTGGCGGCGAAGATGACCGAAGCCAGGCCGACGAAGATCGAGATCCGGGCGCCGTACATGATGGTCGAGAGGATGTCGCGGCCCTGATCGTCCGTGCCTAGGATGAAGCGTGCCTCGCCGCCGTCCGACCAAACCGGAGGAATGAGCGAGTCCATCAGGCTGATTTGCGCAAGATCGTAGGGATTGAATGGAGCCAGCAGCGGCGCAAAGAGCGCCATAATGATGAAGATCAGGGTCACCACGGCAGAGACTTGTGCCAACCAGGAGCGGCGGAAGGAGTAGTAAACGTCGCTGTCTTTGGTGCGCGCCCACCAGCCTTTGGTGCCCGAGGGGGCATTCGACGGTGCGGTGTCGGTCATTGGCGCCCTCCTAATGACCGCCGGCGCGGCCGATGCGCAGGCGCGGGTCGACGGCAAAGTAGAGCAGGTCGACGCAGAGGTTGATGGTGACGAAGAGGAAGGCGATCAGCAGCAGATAGGCCGACATGATCGGGATGTCGACGTTCTGCACGGCCTGCAGGAACAGCAAGCCCATGCCCGGCCACTGAAACACCGTTTCCGTGATGATGGCAAAGGCGATGACGGAACCCAGCTGCAGGCCGGTGATGGTGATCACCGGCACCAACGCGTTCTTCAAGGCATGGCCGAAGTTGATCGCGCGCGGCGCCAGACCGCGGGCTTTGGCGAACTTGATGAAGTCGGTGCGCAACACCTCCATCATCTCCGCGCGCACCAGGCGCATGATAAGCGTGAGCTGAAAGAGGGCAAGAGTGATGGCAGGCAGGATCAGCGACTTGAGCCCGGAAAGCGTCAAGAGGCCGGTCGTCCAGAAGCCTAGATCGACGGTTTGTCCGCGCCCGAAGGAGGGCAGCCAGCCCAGCAGCACCGAGAAGACATAGATCAGCAGAATGCCGATCAGGAAGGTCGGCAGGGCGATCCCCAGCAGCGAGACCGTCAGGAAGATGCGCGACAGCCAGGCCTCGCGCCTAAGGCCGGCATAGACGCCCATCGGCACGCCCACCAACAAGGCCATCAATGCCGATATGATCGAGAGTTCCAAAGTCGCTGGCAGGCGGCTCGCCAGCAGCTCCGACACCGGGGCCTTGAACTGATAGGAGATGCCGAAATTGAAGTGGATGGAGTTCCAGACGAAGCGCAGGAACTGTTCCACCGGCGGGTCGTTCAGGCCCAGCCGCTCGCGCAGTTGCTCGCGCTCCTCCATACTGGTCTCGATCCCGACCATTTGGTTCACGGGGTCGCCGACGAAGCGGAACATGATGAAGGCCAGGAGGGCGACGGCCATCATAACGATGGCGGCTTGACCCAGACGGCGCAGGATGAAGGCCAGCATGCGGCTTTGCTTACGCTGTTCTTATTGTGCTGTTCGGACCAAAGACCGACGGGCCGGCATCCCTGTTACAAGGATGCCGGCCCGCGGCGCTTCGGAAGCCTAGTCCATGGTGATGTGGTAGAGCATCACTTGGTTATCGGCACGCTGCACCACATTGGTGCCAGTGCGAACGCCCCAGGCCAGACCCTGCTGATGCAGCGGCACATAGGCAGCCGCACCTGTGGTCAGTTCGTAAGCCTGCTTGATCAGGTCGTCGCGCTTGTCGGCGTCGGTCTCAACCAGGACCTGCGCCGTCAGCTCGTCCACCTTCGGGTCGCAGTAGCCGCCCAGATTGAAGGGGCCACCGTCGCCGGCCTCGTTGCGGCAGCCGTGCAGGTTGTGCAGCACGTTCCAGCTGTCGAAGCTGCCCGGAGTCCAGCCCAGCAGGTAGAAGGAGGTGTCGTAGCCGCCCGGTGCCAGCACCTTGGCGAAGTAGAGCGCCTTGGGCTGTGCATTGAGGTTCACCTTGATGCCGACCTTAGCCAGCATAGCGGTCACTGCCTGGCAGATCGCCTCGTCGTTCACGTAGCGATCGTTCGGGCAGTCCATGCCGACCTCGAAGCCATCGCCGTATCCAGCCTCTTCAAGCAGCTTCTTTGCCATGTCCGGATCGTAGTCCAGGCGCTTGAAGTCATCGGCCTTCGCGAAGAGGAAGGGCGAAATCATGATGGCCGATGGCGTGGAGAGACCGCGCATCACCTTCTGCTTGATCGCTTCGATGTCGATGGCGTGATAGACCGCCTTGCGAACGCGCTCGTCCTTGAAGGGGTTCTTGCCCTTGATGTTGGAATAGAGCAGCTCGTCGCGCATCTGATCCATGCCAAGGAAGATGGTCCTAAGCTCCGGCCCGATCAGCATGGAGGTCTCGGCGTTGTTCTCGACGCGTTTGATGTCCTGCGTGGGCACGGGATACATAAAGTCGATCTCGCCCGAAAGCAGGGCGGCCACGCGGGTCGCGTTGGAGGCGATCGGGGTGAAGACGACCTCGGTCAAGTTGTGCTTGGGGGTATCCCACCAACCCTCGTTCGGCTTGAGCACCGTCTTGACGCCGGGCTCGTGGCTTTCGATGACGAAGGGGCCGGTGCCGTTGGCGTTGAAGGCTGCATAACCTTTGGTCAGGTCGGCGGCCGTGGTCGGCGCGATCGCGTCGTTCTCGGTCGCCCAGTCCTTGTCCATGATGTACCAAGTGTCCCATTCGTAATAGAGAATGGGGTTCGGCCCGCTGGTGATGAAGTCGACGGTGTAGTCGTCGACTGCTTCGACCTTGACGTCCGCGGGCAGGCGGGTCTTCAGATCGGAGCCCTCGTCAAGCACGCGCCCTGCGCTGAAGACCACGTCTTCGGCGGTAAAGTCGTTGCCATTGGCGAACTTAACGCCCTTGCGCAGATGGAAGCGCCAGCGGTTCGGCTCCACCACTTCCCAACTCTCCGCCAGCGCCGGCAGGATCTCCAGCTTGGCGCCGCGACGGGTGAGACCTTCATAGACATTTCCCAGCATGCCCAAGGTAAAGGTCTCGTTCAGCGTGTAGGGGTCTAAGGAGTTAAGCGAGCCTTGAAAGGCAAAGCGCAGTGTCTCTGCGCGCATATCGGTGGCACCGAGCGTCATGCTCAGGCCGGCAGCCGCAAGGGCTACAGCGATCCCAGACTTCATAATTGAGCCTCTCTGTTCCTCAGTCGATTGCGCCACGCTCATCACATCCCGAAGCCGGAAGCCTCGGCACGCTTCGCGTAGTCTGACGGGACGATAGCGCTATTGCGTCCGTCGGTCGATCCCACAAGTGCCGTCTTTTTCGGCAGAAGTCGATTTGACCGTTCCAATCACCGCTCCGTGACGTTTCGTGAACCCCTTATCGTCACACTCTCAGACCGCCAAAGACCCTTCAGTTTGTACTGCCTGGTCCGTAACTAACATTTTTAGTTGCTGTGGCTATATTTTTATCGCGTAAACACGCAAAAGCGTTCATTCTCCCCCGTGATACAGGGAAAGCGGGCAGATGGACAGAGTAGCAGACGCAGGCACAGCGCTTGCTCCGGTGTTGGCGAGCCTACGGGCAAAGCTGCTGGACCTCAGCACGCGCAACCGGCTTTTGGCCTTCAGTCACCAGACGGCGGCCTGCCTGCGCGTCGTCGACGAGTTGCCCGATCAGCTCTTCGACGGTCTCTTGGAGGGGCGAGACTTCGGCTTTGCAGCCGTGCCGGAGCCAAGCGAGAAGGAGTTGGTGGCCTATCATGCCGCCGACCAGGCAGTGCCGCGGGCCGGGACCGGTCTGGAGACCCTGCCGCAGCCCAAGCCAGAGGTTTGGGCTCAGCATTGCGGCATCGAGGCCGACTATGAGCTGCCGATCGACCAAGGCGCCGAACGGCCGGAGCGGCATCGCGATCGGACCATCCAAACGCTGTTCTATCCCGACCAGTTGGACCGCCGGCTACGCAAGCTGCGTACCGACGCCCGTACCGCCGTAGAGGAGACCGGCAGCAATCTTCTGCATCTGGCCTTCGGTTTCTTGGAGTGGCGCGATCGCAGGTCCGATGGGCGCCCGCATCTGGCGCCGCTCTTGCTGGTTCCCGTCGAGCTAGAGCGCAGATTGCAGCGCGGCGGCCGGCACAGCTATCGTCTCGCCTACACCGGGGAAGATCTGCAGGCAAACCTCTCACTCGAGAAGAAGCTGGACGAGGAGTTCGGGGTCGCCCTACCGGAGTTGGACGAAGAAGAGACGCCAGAGCGCTATATGCGCAAGCTGCGCGGTGTGATCGGCGATCTTGAGGGCTGGCGCGTCCGGCGTCATGTCACCCTGGCGCTGTTTCAGTTCGGCAAGCAGCTGCTCTACCGCGATCTCGATCCGGACGCTTGGCCCAAGGGGAAGGGCTTGCAGGAGTCCGCCCTGGTTCAGCGTCTCTTACTGGGCGATGGCCCAAGCAGTTCCTTCTCGGCGTCGACGATCGCGCCGACGCCAGAGCAGATCGATCTGGAGCTGGAACTGGTTGAGCGCTCGGACAGCTCTCAGTCAGTCGGTTTGCTGCGGGCGCTGGGCGGTGAGAGCCTGGTGATCCAGGGTCCGCCCGGCACCGGCAAGTCGCAAAGCATCACCAACTTGATTGCCGCCGCACTCGCCCGTAACAAGTCCGTGCTCTTTGTCTCGGAAAAGCTTGCAGCCTTGGAAGTGGTGCGCCAACGCTTGGACGCAGCCGGTCTCGGCGACTTCGTGCTTGAACTGCACAGTCACAAGACGCGTCGGCAGGCCCTGATTCAGGATTTGATCCAGCGACTCACCGCAGCCGAACGGCTGCGCCCGCCGCGGCAGATCGAGAAGACGCGAGAGGCCTTGATCGCATCGCGGCGCACCCTGGAAGACTATGCACAGGCCGTGCGCGCTCCCTTTGGCGCCTTGCAGTGGCCGGTCTCCGATATCTTTTTCCAGGCGGGGCGCATCTATCGCCGACTGGGCCGCTTGGCAGAAGACCTGCCACAGCCGGAAGACCTGGATCCGACGAGCCTATCTGCTGGAGAGCGGGCGCAGGCGCTGCAGGACCTAGGCAGTCTGGCGGCTCTTGCGGAGGCTGCTCCTGAGCCCAGCCTCTCACGGCACCCTTGGGCCGGTGTCTCTTCGGAGCGTGTGATCGGCGAGGCCGATCGGCGCAACGTCCTGGCAATGGCACGGCGCTGGCGAGAGGCACTGCAGGCTTTCGAAGACGCGGCGCTGCCCTTGCGGCAAGAGCTGGCGCTGCCGGATCACAGTGATCTGACCACGCTCTTCGCCTTGGCAGAGGACCGAGACGCGCTGCGCCTCTTGCGCGAGCAGGTGACGATGGCGCTGCCCTTGGCCGAGCGCTTGCGGAACTACCTCGCTTGCGAGTCGAAAGGGCAGACCGGCGATCTGCTTGCTGCCGCGGCGGCGCTGCGTTTGGCGTCGGCGGTGCCGAGCAGCCCGATGCCGCCAACTCCCTTATTGGAGGAGGCCGCGGCACCGCATTGTACGACGCTGTCCCGGATCGTGAGCGCACTGCTGGATCGGCACCAGCATCTGCAGCGGGGCTTCGCTCAGCCCTTGGAGCGCTGCGGTGCGCCTGCCGATCTGCGTCGGCTGGCCCGCGTGCTGCAGGATGCAGGCGTCTTCTCCTGGTTCAGCGGCCGCTATCGCAGTGCAAGGCGTCAGGCTTTGGCCCTCTCCTCTCCGGATGTGTCGCTGACCAAACAGCCGAGCCGTCTGCTCGAGGCCGCCCAGCTCTTGGAAGAGGAAAGCGGCCTTCTGGCTGAGACGCAGGCTTTCGGCCTCGCCGGTAGGGACCTTGTCGCCTTGCGCGAGAGCCTTGCCGATCTGGAGGCCTGGCGAACCTGGTATGGTGCGATCGAGGCTGCCTTCGGCCGCGGATTTGCTGCGCAAGCGGCCTGGGGGAACGCCCTTAAAGGCTTGAATGCCGACAGATTGGCTGACCTTGCCGCGGCCGTTGAGGAGGCCGCCGGGGCAGCCTTGCTGGCACTGGAGGCGCCACTCTCCGCCCTTCCGCCCGCGGCTGAGCCCTGGAACGCTCTGCTGCAGGCCAGGCTCTCGCCGGAGCAGTGCCGGGCACTCTCCGCATTGCCCGCGGATCGCTTCTTCGAGATCCTCGATCGTTTCGTCGCGCTCGCCGCGCCCTTGGCCGAAGCTAAAGGCGCAGAGGCAGGCTTTAGCGATCGGGTCGACCTCGATGGGGCACTCTGGCGACGGGAAGACCTGGGGGCCTTGCAGCGCTTAGACTTGGCGATCAGCGAAGAGACGCGGCTCGCCGAATGGCTGGAGGTGGATCATCTGTTGCGTCGGGCCGACACGCCGGGTGTGCGTGCGGTGATGCAGCAGGTTCTTTTTGGCCGCTTGCCGCCTGCCAAGGGTCCGCTCGCCTTCGACCATCTGCTGGTCGGCGGCCTGGCCCGTGCGGCGCTGGCGAGCCAGCCCGCACTGAACAAGCGCAGCGGCGAACAGGACAGACTGCGGGCAATCTTCAAGAACAGCGACGAGGCGCTGATGAAGGCACAGGCGCAAGCCATTGCCGCTAACTTGGCGCGTGCCCCGATCCCGCAGGGACGCAGCGGTAAGCTGGTATCCGACCTGACGGAACTGCAGCTCGTCAGACATGAGGCCGCCAAGCAAAAGCGGCACATTCCGATCCGCCAGTTGCTGCGCCGCGCCGGCGGTGCGCTGCAGGCGATGAAGCCCTGCTTCATGATGGGCCCGCAGTCGGTGGCGCAATACCTGGAGCCGGGGGCGCTTGGCTTCGATTTGGTGATCTTCGACGAGGCCTCGCAGGTGCGGCCCGAAGAGGCGGTGGGTGCGCTTGCCCGTGCGCGCCAAGCGGTAATCGTCGGCGACGCCAAGCAGCTGCCGCCGACCAGCTTCTTCCAGCGTACCGGCGAGCTTAGGAGCGACGAGGAAACACCTCTTGCAGCCGAGAGCGAGAGCATACTGGAGACTGCAGAACAGCGCTTTCCGGCGGTCATGCTGCGCTGGCACTATCGCTCGCTGCACCCCAATCTGATCGCCTTCTCCAATGCCCGCTTCTATGACGGCCGCCTGCAGTTGTTTCCGAGCGCCAGCCGCGAGCGGGCCGACTTCGGCCTCAGTTTCGAGCGTGTTGAGACGGGCTGCTTTGCCAAGGGACGCAATCAGGTCGAGGCCGAGCGGGTTGCCGAGCAGGCCGTGCAGCACCTAATCGATCACCCCACGAAGAGCCTTGGTGTCGTTGCCATGAATGTCGAGCAGCGCGACCTGATTGCCGAGTTGATTGAGCGACTGGCCGATGCCGAACCGGCGCTCGCCAGGCTCGACGGCGAGGCTGGTCGGCAGAGCGAAGCCTTCTTCGTCAAGAACCTGGAGAACGTGCAGGGCGACGAGCGTGACGTCATCATGATCTCCATGACCTATGGCCCGATGGAGCCGGGTGGCCGCGTGGCTCAGCGCTTCGGTCCGATCAATCAGGATAACGGCTGGCGCCGGCTGAACGTGCTCTTCTCCCGCGCCAAGCAGCGCATGCGGATCTTTTCCAGTCTTGGTTCCTCCGATGTCACACCGGGTGACAGCAGCGGTCGCGGCCTGATCGAACTCAAGGCCTTCCTGGCCTTTGCCGAGAGTGGAATGATCGAGGATCCGGCCAGGCTGTCCGATCGGAACCCGGACAGCGACTTCGAGGTGGCGGTGATCGAGGGGTTGGAAGAGCGCGGTTTCACCTGTCAGCCGCAGGTCGGCCAGGCCGGCTTCTTCATCGATATCGGCGTGGTCGATCCCGCGCAGCCGGAGCGCTTTCTGGCCGGGGTGGAGTGCGACGGCGCCAACTACCACAGCAGCCGCTCGGCGCGCGATCGCGACCACCTGCGCCAGACGGTGCTGGAACGCCTGGGCTGGCGCATCCTTCGCGTCTGGTCGACCGACTGGTTTCTCGACCCCGACCGCAGCCTCGAGCGCTTGGTCAGCCAGCTCGAAGGCCTGAAGCGCAGCGAAGCCGAGCCGCCGCCGATGCCATCGCCCAAGCCACAGCTCAGCCTCCCCGGCCTGGAAGAGCCGGACGAAGGTCTGGAACTCGCCGAGCAGCTGCCCGAGGTCTTGAGCGAGCGCGACGCCCGCGCCCGCCTGATCCGCTTGCGCGAGCAGATCCAGGCCGATGATCCAGAGCGCGATCGCGCCAAGGGCTTGCTGCGCAAGTCGATGCTGGAAGAGCTGCTGCGCAAACGCCCGGTCAATGAAGAAGAGTTCCGGAGCCAGGTCCGCCGCGATCTGCGCGAGGCCACCAACGGCGAGGATCTGAAACGCTACGGGTCCAAGGTCTTCGCTATTCTGGAACGGATTGCTTGATGCAGGCTGACGATGGATCGGTTTGATCGGACACCATAGCCTGCAAGGACTCGTTCGACCGTCAGATCCCCTTGTCGAGCAAGAACTTGCCGATCGCCTCGAAACAGACGCGCCAGGCTGGTTCGTGGTCGACCAGGATGTGATTGCGGCTCTCCAGCGGAACGAAGAGGGCGTCTGGAATGCCTGAGGCCATGGCGCGGCCCAACTCCAGCGGGATGCGTTGATCGTAGCGGGAGTGCAGCACGATCGTCGGTGCTTTCACCTTTTCCAACTGCTCACGAACATCGATGTGGCCGAAGGCGTCCTGAAAGCGCGCGGCATTGCGTGGAGAGGTGGTCTGGCGCTGAAAGGCGTCGAACCAGGCCAGCGCCTCGGTGTCGGCATCCGGCATGAAGGTCTGCGAGAAGATGTGCCGGTAGGCCGGGTTATCGGTGCCCCAGCCGACCTCGGTCAAGGCCATGACCGCTTCACGGCGCGCCTGCTCCTCGGGACTTGCCAGATGACGCCAGCCAGCCGCATAGCCGCTGATCAGGATCAGCCCGCTGACCCGCTCTGGATGGCGCACGGCGTACTCGATCGAGACCGCGCAGCCTTGCGAGATGCCCAGCAGAGGAAAGCGCTCCAGCCCCAGCTTGTCGGCAACCGCCTCCAGGTCCTCGACGAAGGCCTCGAAGCTGAGGTCCGCGACCTCCCAATCCGACAGGCCGCAGCCGCGCTCGTCATAGCGGATGAAGCTGCGAAAGCGGGCGATCGTGGCGAAGCTGCGCCCCCAGATCGGACTGGACCAGTCGTACTCGAGATGATTGAGCCAGTTGGCCGCCTTCAAGAGCGGCGGCCCCGAGCCGATGGTGGCGTAGGCGATCTTGGTGCCGTCGCGGGCTTGGCAGAAGGCGATCCGTTGCTGGCGGAGCGCGCGCGCCCTGCCGTTCGTCAGCCCTGTCGGCCGCCGCCCTGCCTTCGATCCCTCTTCACCAGCGCTATCGGCCCGCGGTTTTGGCGCGAAGCCGTGCATATGGGCCGGCGCCACCACCGCCTTTACCGAGGGTAAGACCGCCGGCTCGGTCTGCGACGGGTCGGCTTCGCGCCAAAGCTGCAGCCACTTTGCCCCCGCCGGGCCGGATACCTCCTCGTGCCCTGCCAGCCTGCGCAAGACCTCGATCCTGGCTGCCGCTGCATCCGCCCGCTCCGCCCTCAGCCAAGAATCGTAGCTTTCGCCGCCGGCCCCGCCGAGGCCGTCGAGCAAGACCCGATCGAGCTGCCGAAACATCGACTCCAACTCTTTCAGGGAGAGCCTGGTCTCTCGGAGGCGGAGACCGATGTCTCGGATATCGATGCCGACGTCTTGGCTGTCGAAGTGGACCCTTAGGCGGTCGGCAAGAATGCGCGGCCGATCCGGCCTGTCGACCACCTTGCGCAGCTTGGTCAGGGACCAGCGCAGCGCCGCCTTGGGGTCGTCCGGTAGATCCCAGAAGAGCTCGCACAGCCGCTCGCGGCGATGCGGGCGCTGGGTGAGGACCAGATAGGCCAGAAGCGCGCGCGCCTTGCGCGATGCGGGCAGCGACAGCTCCCGACCCTGCCAAGTGACCGCGAGTTCGCCCAGAAGTGTGACTTGGAGATCTTGGGACACCTGCAACTCCAGGCAGCCAAAAACAACGCTCCAGAAGGCCGATTACCACGCTGATGACAACGCTGGCGACAACGGCCATCGGTAGAAATGGGTCACTAACAGGAAACGGCAAGCGCTCTCCTGGTGTCGGCGTGTCTGAAATCAATCAACAAGGGACAGTCCATGCAATTTGCTTGTCCCGGTTTGAGCGCCCGAATACCTCAACTCGGGAAAACTTCGGCCCTATCACGGGTCGAATGAACTTTGGAGATCGGGACTGGAACAGACAGCCAAGGATAACAAGAGGCGGCACTCCAGCGAGAAAAGGGCCCAAACGAGATAAGGGCATCGGGCAGTTCGACATCCAGCAACCATAGACGGACGAGGTTGACATGACCGAGATTCTTGGCACCCCGGGTATCGATACGCTCACCGGCGGTAGTGGCGACGACACCGTCTTCGGCTTCGGCTCTGACGACGCTCTCTACGGCGGGACTGGGTCCGACAGCCTCTATGGCGCGGTCGGTACCGACTTCCTCTACGGCGACAGCGGCGCCGATGAGCTTTTCGGAGGTCTGGGATCCGACGGCGCCTTGGGAGGCTCGGGCGACGACCGGGTCTTCGGCGGCGACAGCGACGACAGTCAACTCTACGGCGATAGCGGTGCGGATCGTATCTTTGGCGATGGCGGAGATGACCTGCTGATCAACGGTTCGGGCTTGGACAGCCACTTCGGTGGTGCCGGCAATGATACCTTCCTGGTTCGCGAACAGACTAACCTGCTTGCCGGCGAGGTCTTTGACGGCGGTGCCGCCAGCGATACCCTTGCCCTGGGCCCTGGCGTCACCCTGCCCGCCGGCGTGACGCTCGCCAATCTGGAGGCCTATATCCTTCTCGGCGGCACCGGAAACGATTACCTGACGGCGACGACGCAATTCAACACGGTCTTCGGTGGGTCCGGATATGACGACTTCTATGGAGATGTCGACGCAACCTTCTACGGTGGAGACTATGCGGATTACATCGACGCGACCACCGGCAGTCAGGTTTTCTTTGGCGGTGACGGCGACGATAGCTCCATCAATCTGGGCAGCGGCGCCGACATTGCATATGGCGGCGGCGGTAACAACGCGGACGTAGCTGGAGATGAGGGGAATGATCGCCTCTTCGGGGGTTCCGAAGACGACGGCTTTTTCTACGGTGGCGACGGAGCGGACCGGGTCTACGGCAGTTATGGGTTCAACTACCAGTTCTTTGGCGGCGAGGGCTCGGACAGTCTGGTCGGCGGCAGTGGCCAGGATGAGGCCTTCTTCGGCGGCCGCGGCGACGATCAGATTTTCGGTGCCACCGGAAGCAACACCTCCTTCTATGGGGGGGAGGGTGACGACTATATCTTCGGCGGTCTCGGCCATGTCGGAGAATTCTACGGCGGCAGCGGGGACGATGTTCTGGATGCGGGCGGCCTCGGTGCCTCCTTCTTCTATGGAGGGTCCGGCAATGATCGTCTGCTGGGCAACGCCGTCGGGCAATTTTCTTTCAATGGTGGGGACGGCGACGATGTGATCTACGCCGATGCCGGCTATGACAACAACCTATTCGGCGGGTCCGGTGCCGACAGCTTGTTCGGCGGTTACAACAGCGATGAATTTCTCTCCGGCGACAGCGGTGCCGACAGTGTCTTCGGCGGCGAGGGCGATGACAATTTCCTTAACGGCCGTGACGGTGATGACCGGATCTACGGTGACGGCGGCGTCGACTTCAACCTCTATGGCGATTCTGGGGACGATGCGGTCTTCGGCGGTAAGGGCCAGGACTTGGTCTTCTTCGGCAATGACGGCAATGACCGGCTCTACGGCGATGAGGGCGCCGACAGCTTCTTCGATGGCGGTTCTGGGGATGATGCTGTCTACGGCGGCGACCAGAGAGATCGTGGGTTCTATGGAGCCAGTGGAAACGACAGCCTCTTTGGCGGAGCAGACAGAGACTACGACTTCGATGGTGGTCTTGGGAACGACGAGGTCTTCGGTGGAAGTGGGAACGACCATAACCTGAATGGCGGGGAAGGCGACGATAGCCTCAACGCGCAATCGGGCGACGACCAAAGGTTCCTTGGTGGCGCCGGAAACGACCAGATCTTCGGCGCCGCGGGAGAGGACAGCAGTTTCTACGGGGGCGGTGGCGAGGACCGTCTCTCCGGCGGTGCCGATCGCGACACGAGCTTCTTCGGCGGCTCTGGCTTTGACCGCATTTTTGGGGGAGAGGGCGACGATGCCCGCGCCTACGGTGGCAGCGGCAACGACCGGATTAACGCAGGCGATGGAGACGACGAAGCCTTGTTCGGCGGGAGTTCCAACGATCGAATCTACGCCGGGTCCGGCGCGGACCGGGATCTTTTCGGCGGTCTCGAGAACGACCGGCTCTTTGGCGATAGCGGCGCCGACGTCGGACTTGAAGGTGGGTCCGGGGCGGACTCGCTCTTCGGCGGAGAGGGTGACGACAGCTCGCTGGCGGGCCAGACGGGAGAGGATCGCCTCTATGGTGACAGTGGAAGCGACAGCGAGCTGCTGGGTGCTCTTGGGAACGACCGTATCGAGGGAGGTGCGGGTTCCGACCGGCGTCTCATCGGCGGCAGCGGGCAGGACGACATCTTTGGCGGCAGCGGGGAAGACAGCGAGCTGCTTGCCGACACAGGAAACGATCGCCTCTTCGGCGGAGCGGGGGATGACCAGAGTTTGATCGGCGGCGATGGCGAGGATCGCATCTTCGGTGGTGCCGGCTTCGACCTTTATCTTATCGGTGGCAGCGGCAGCGATCTGGTCGATGCGGGCGATGACATCGATCTGGGCCTCTTCGGCGATGAAGGCGCCGACAGCCTCTATGGCGGCAAGAACAGCGATTTCTACCTCTACGGCGGCTCCGGCGATGACAGCATTTTCGGTGACAACGGCAACGAAAGGAACCTCTTCGGCGATAGTGGCTCTGACAGCCTCGTCGGCGGCGGTGGTGACGAGCGCTTCCTCTTCGGCGGTCTTGGCGACGATGACCTCTTTGGAGATAGCGGAAACGACATCTCTTTGATCGGCGGCTCCGGCTTCGACCTTGTCTTCGGCGGTCAAGGTGGCGATCGACAGCTCTTCGGCGGCAGTGCGGTCGACTTCGTCTACGGCGGGTCGGCCGGCGACAGCGGGCTCTTCGGAGGGGAGGCCGACGACAGCATCTTCGGCGATCAAGGCAACGATGCCTCTCTCTACGGTGGGGAGGGTCTGGATCTGCTGGATGGAGCCAGCGGCAAGGATGTGGGTCTCTACGGCGGCCTGGGCGGCGATGCGCTGATCGGGGGATCCGGCGATGACCGAAGCCTCTTCGGTGGTCTCGACGGTGACGCGCTTTACGGCGATGAGGGCGGAGATAGCTTCCTCTACGGCGGCTCCGGCGTCGACAAGATCTATGCCGGCGCGGGCGACGATGCGGCCGTCTTCGGCGGTTCCGCGACCGACCGCCTTTACGGCAGTCAGGGTGACGACCGGAGCTTCTTCGGTGGACTGGGCAACGACTATGTGGACGGCGGTTCGGGTCGGGACCTCGCCTATGGCGATGGCGGACGAGACAGCATCTTTGGCGGGTCCGGCGCCGACACCCTCTTCGGCGGCACCGGTCAAGACGCCGTCTTCGGCGACAACGGCAGAGATCTGATCTATGGTGGAACTCAGACCACGATCAACGGCGCGAGCCTCTTCGAGCCGCCCGAAAACGAGCTTTTTGGCGGTAACGGCGATGATACGATCCGCGGCGGCAATAGTGTGGACTATGCCTATGGCGACCTTGGTGACGATAGGCTACTTGGTCTGAGCGGCCGCGACTCGCTCGTCGGTCTTCAGGGTGACGACAGCCTGTCTGGCGGAGACGGGGATGACGAGGTCTTCGGCGGTAGCGGTACGGACCGTCTCTTCGGTGGATCCGGCGAGGATCTGCTGGATGGCGGCAGTGCCCTCGACACTCTTAGCGGGGGCTCCGGTGACGACAGCTTCCTGGTCGACACGGCCGACGACCGGGTCCGGGAGTTCGCCGATGGCGGCACCGATCTGGTGCAGGCCGCCGTGGCCTTCACCTTGGCCAGCGGCACGGAGGCCTTCCTCGAAAACCTCGAGCTGCTGGACGCGGCCGGCGAGGCGGCCGGCGGCGGCAATGGTCTGGACAACAGCATCATCGGCAACAGCTCGAACAACTTGCTGCGCGGCTTTGCCGGTGACGATGTGATCGAGGGCAACCTGGGCGACGATAGCCTCTTCGGTGGCCTCGGCAATGACAGCCTGCTCGGCGGAAGCGGTGAGGATACGCTACTGATGCTGACCGGCGTGGAGGCCTTCGGCGGCAGTGGTGCGGATGAGTTCCGCTTCAACGGCAGTCCCCTGGGGCAAGACGGCTCCCTCGGCCCGATCATCCGAGACTTCGACGGCGCTGCCGGCGATCGCTTGGTCTTCGTCACCGGTCTGGAGGTCGGAAACTTCAGCTACATCGGGACCGCAAGCTTCTCAGGCGGCGGCAACAGCGAGGCCCGCTTCGTCGGCTTTGGTCAGATGCAACTGGATCTAGACGGCAATGGATTGGACGACCATGCCTTTCGCATCGACGGGATCGTCAATGCCAGTGATCTCTCGGCGGGCGATTTCCTGTTCTTGAGCTAGGAAGATCTCATCTCGGCTCGATCCGGGTCACCCGTGACGAGGATCTCAAGCCAAAATCTGAGAGACGCTCAGAGTTCTATCTTAGCGCGATGATCCCTCGCGGCCGGGATGGGGACACACAAACAAGAATCCAGGAAGCAACGAGCCCACGTTGCCGAGAGTCTTCCAACGACCAGCGGGGGCTAGGCCCTTTGGCGGTTTGAACGCGAGACGTGATACAAGTGAGGAGCTTGACATGACCGAGATTCTTGGCACTGCGGGTATCGATGCCGTCGACGGCGGGAGTGGCGACGATACCATCTTTGGCTTCGGCGGGAACGACAGTCTCTACGGGGGAACCGGGAACGATAGCCTCTACGGCGCGGTTGGAACCGACGTGCTCTACGCCGCCAGCGGTGCCGATCAGCTCTTTGGCGGACTTGGATCTGACTCTGCCTACGGAGGATCGGGTGACGACCAGGTATTCGGCGGCGAAAGCGACGATGGTCGGCTCTATGGTGGTACCGGCAGCGATCAGATCTTTGGCGATCGTGGCGACGACCTACTGATCAACGGCTCAGGTCTGGACAGCCATTTCGGTGGCGCCGGCGAGGACACCTTTCTCGTCGTTGACCAGGCAGATCTTACCGCAGGTGAGCTCTTTGACGGCGGCATCGGCACCGACACCCTGGCGCTGGGCCCTGGCGTCGGCCTACCGGCCGGCATCACGGCCACGAATGTCGAGGCCTACATCTTGTTAGGCGATGCGAACGACAACGATTTTGACGCTGATACGCGCTTCAACACGATCTTCGGAGAGAGCGGCGCAGACACTCTCTATGCCGATGTCGGTGCGACCTTCTTCGGTGGTTCAGGGTCTGACTATATGACCGGTACCACGGGGAATCAGACCTTCTTCGGTGGAGACGGCAACGATGCCTACGGCTCCTTGGGCTTGGGGAGTGGCGCCGATATCGCTTATGGCGACCGGGGCGATGACGACGGGATCGAAGGCGAAGAAGGAAACGACCGCCTCTTTGGGGGATCCGGTGACGACAGCTATTTCTATGGCGGCGCTGGAGCCGATCGGCTCTATGGTGACGCTGGCTACGACTTCCGCTTCTACGGCGGTGACGGATCGGACAGCTTGGTCGGCGGCAGCGGTGGCGACTCAGGCTTCTATGGCGACCGAGGTGCCGACCGGATCTTCGGCGGTTCAGGCAACGATAGCTATCTCATCGGAGGTCAGGGGGCCGACTATCTCTTCGGCGGTTTCGGTTACTCCGAGTTCTTCTATGGCGGCAGTGGCGCCGACGTCTTGGGTTCGGGTGCCTCTGGCTCCTCTGCCTTCGTTGGAGGATCGGGCAACGATCGTTTGCTGGGCAACGCCGCCCAGCAGTTTGGCTTCTTTGGTGGTGATGGAGACGATCTTGTCGACGGCGATGCCGGCTATGACAACGGCTTCTACGGCGGCTCCGGTGCCGACACGCTGTTCGGCGGCGACAATAGCGATGACAATCTCTTCGGCGGCAGCGGTGCCGACACTGTCTTCGGTGGCGATGGCTCCGACCAGTTCCTTGATGGCGATGACGGCAATGACCGGGTCTACGGCGATGGCGACTACGACTTCGCCCTCTACGGCGGCTCTGGAAGGGATGCTGTCTTTGGCGGTGGCTACAGAGATCGCGGACTCTACGGCGAAAGTGGTGACGACAGCCTGTTTGGTGGAGATGGGGATGACTCATCGCTCTATGGCGGTTACGGAAATGACCAAGCCTTTGGAGGAAGCGGCGACGACCTGGGCCTCCGGGGTGGAGATGGCGATGATTCTCTCTACGCCGGATCGGGTGACGACCAATCCCTCTTCGGTGACTCCGGGAACGATCGTCTCTTCGGCGCTGCCGGAGACGAAAGTTTCTTCGACGCCGGCAGTGGCGAGGATCGGCTTTACGGTGGCGCCGGCAACGACGAGGGGCTTTACGGTGGATCCGGATTTGACCGCCTGTTCGGTGGGGCCGGTGACGATAGCCGCGTCTACGGCGCCGACGGTAACGACCGTATCAACACCGGCGAGGGCGATGACGAGACCCTGTTCGGCGGGAGTGCCATTGATCGGATCTACGCCGGATCCGGTGGAGACCTGAGCCTCTACGGGGGTCTCGGCAACGATAAGCTCTTCGGCGACAGCGGCGACGACATCCGCCTCGTCGGGCAAAGCGGAGATGATTCCCTCTTCGGCGGCGACGGCGACGACACCTCTTTGTTCGGCGGCACGGGTGAGGATAGCCTTTATGGTGGCGATGGCAACGACAGCGCGCTTGTAGGGGCGTTGGGCGCCGACCGAATCGAAGGTGGCGATGGCTTAGACCGTAGCCTTTTTGGAGGCAGCGGCGACGACGAGCTCTTCGCCGGCAGCGGCAACGACCGTGACCTTCTTGGCGAAAGCGGGATTGATCGCGTCTTCGGCGGATTTGGTGACGACCAAAGTCTCTTCGGTGCCGATGGAGACGACCGAATCTTCGGCGGTGCGGGCTTCGACGTCTATCTCTTCGGCGGCAATGGCAGCGACCAGGTCGAAGGGGGAGAAGACATAGACCTCGGTCTCTTCGGCGATGCAGGTGCCGACAGCCTCTTTGGCGGTAAGAACAGCGATCTCTACCTCTATGGCGGCAGCGGCGATGACAGCATCTATGGCGGTAATGGTAACGAACGGGGCCTCTTCGGCGGCAGCGGGGTCGACAGCCTCTTCGGCGGCGGCGGAGACGAGCGCTTCCTCTTCGGTGGCCTCGGTGACGATAGCCTCTCTGGTGACACCGGAAACGACATCTCCCTCGATGGTGGCTCCGGCATTGATCGCCTCTTCGGCGGTGCCGGCAGCGATCGGCAGCTCTTCGGCAACAGCGGCGAAGACACCCTCTACGGCGGGTCAGCCGGTGACCGCGGGCTGTTTGGCGGAGACGCCGTCGACAGCATCTTCGGTGATCAGGGCAACGATACCTCTCTCTATGGCGGTATGGGCGTCGACACGCTGGACGGAGGCAGCGGCAAGGATGTGGGCCTCTTCGGCGATCTGGGTGACGATGTCCTGGTTGGAGGCTCCGGCGATGATCGAAGCCTCTTCGGTGGTCTCGGCGTCGACGTCCTCTTCGGCGCTGACGGTGACGACAGCTTCCTCTACGGCGGCTCCGGCCCAGACACTCTATTTGGGGGGGCGGGCGACGATGCTGCCGTCTTCGGTGGCTCCTCGGCAGATTACTTTTATGGCGGCCTAGGCAATGATCGCAGTCTCTTCGGTGGATTGGCCGACGACCGCGTGGACGCCGGTTCGGGTCAGGATCTGGCATATGGCGACCTTGGCGAAGACACCCTCTTTGGCGGATCCGGTGCAGACACGCTGTTCGGCGGTAGTGGCCGGGACTTTGTCTTCGGTGGTCATGGTGACGACCTGCTCTACGGTGGGTCCTGGGTTAGCCTGTTTATCCTAGGCGACTCTCTTGCTGGTGGTGACGGCAATGACACGATCCGCACCAACGACGGTGACGATGTTGCCAGCGGCGATTCAGGTGACGATTCCCTCTTCGGCTTGAGCGGAGACGACACGCTGACCGGTTCCTTTGGACGAGACCGCCTGTCCGGTGGTGCCGGGGATGACAGCGCCGATGGCGGCAGTGGCATTGATCGTCTCTTTGGTGGATCTGGTGCCGACTCGCTGGTCGGCGGCAGTGGAGCCGATACGGCCAGCGGAGGCTCCGGTGACGACACGCTGACCATTGACACCACGACCGACCAGCTCCGCGAGTTCGCCGATGGCGGCACCGATCTGGTCCAGGCTGCCGTGGCCTTCACCTTGGCCAGTGGTACCGATGCCTTCCTCGAAAATCTCGAGTTGCTGGCTGCGGCGGGCGAGGCTGCCGGCGGTGGCAACAGCCTGGACAACAGTGTCATAGGCAACAGTGAGGCCAATGTTCTGCGCGGTTTTGCCGGTGACGATCTGCTGGAGGGCGCGCAGGGCGAAGACACCCTGTTCGGTGGTCTGGGCAACGACAGTCTGCTCGGCGGCAATGGTGACGATACGCTTCTGGTGCTGACCGGTGTGGAGGCTTTCGGCGGCAATGGTGCCGATGAATTCCGCTTCAACGGCGCAGCCTTGGGCCAAGACGGCTCCCTTGGCCCGATCATCCGCGACTTCAACGGTGCTGCCGGCGATCGCTTGGTCTTCGTCACCGGGCTGGAGGTCGGAAACTTCAGCTACATCGGGACTGCAAGCTTCTCAGGCGGCGGCAACAGCGAAGCCCGTTTCGACGGCAATGGTCAGCTACAAGTCGACCTCGATGGCAATGGATTGGACGACCAGGCTTTCCGTGTCGACGGGATCGTCAATGCCAGCGATCTTTCGGCAGGCGATTTCCTGTTCCTCAGCTAGGCGCATTGCAGCCTGGTCCTCCGCTGAGGAACAAAGAGACGTCGCGACCCTATGCGTGCTGGTTGGTCGCGGCGTCTCTTGCCTAGCTCCCGAGCGACTCCACAGCCTCGTGGCGGCTGTCGAACACTGTCAGGATGCGCAGCAAGCCACTGATCTCAAAGACCTGGCGAATTTCGCCCTTGAGGGCTGATAGGCCGAAGCGGCCATCGGAGGCGCGCAGGCGCTTGGCGGCCAGCAGGACGACGCGAAGGCCCGCACTGCTGATATAGTCCAGGCCTTCCATATCCATCAGCATGACCTGTTCGCCGCTGTCCAGCTTCTGTTTCAGCGACTCCTCCAGGTCCTTGGCCGTACCGCTGTCCAGACGGCCGGCCAGCGCAAACACCAAGACACTGCCCTCGCGCTCTTCGGTCATCTGCAAGGCACTCATGGAACTCTCCCCTCTTCTCTCTGCGCTTCAGCTGACGTGCGTTAGCTCAGGTTGCGGTCGATGGCGATCGAGACACAGTTCTTACCATCCCGGTGGCAATAGTCGAATCGATGTGCAAGTTCACGCACCAAATGCACGCCCAAGCCACCGATCGGGCGATCGTCCAAGAGCGCGTCCACATCCGGCTCCGGCGTTGCGGTCGGGTCGTAGGGTTGGCCGTTGTCTTCGATGGTGATGCGCACCTCGTTCTCGACCTGGGTCAGGGTGAGGCAGATCCGGGTGCCATCCTGATCGATGCTCTGGCCATGCATGACGACATTGGTCAGCAGTTCTTCCAGACACAGCGATAGAGCATAGCTCGCCTTTGCGGAAAGCTGCTGCGTTTCCGAGAAGCGCTCCACCTGGGACTGCACCTGTTCCAGGTTCTCGAGCTCCGCTTCGAAGGCAAGCTCGACAGGCTTGGACATGAAAACCGACCTTGCCCTCCCGCCAGGTGCTGCCGCTTGTTCGCGATCAAGACATGCGTTTGATCCAAGGGGCAGCACAGACAACACGACCCATCAAAGTCGCGCCAGCATAGACGGGCGAGGTCGCTTGCGGCTAGAACAGATCGTCGTCAAAAAGTATAATCTGGTATTTGAACTTTGCGCTGCTCTAGACGCGCTCCAGCATCAAGGCGATGCCTTGGCCGACGCCGATGCACATGGTGCAGAGCGCATAGCGCGCCTGACGCTCGATCAGTTCCTGGGTTGCAGTGATCGCCAGACGGGCGCCGGACATGCCCAGCGGATGGCCGAGCGCGATGGCGCCGCCGTTGCGATTGACCTGCTCGGCATCGTCGGGAAGGCCTAGTTGGCGCATGCAGGCCAAGGCCTGGGCGGCAAAGGCCTCGTTCAGCTCGATCACCTCGATCTGCTCGATTGGGATGCCCAGCCGCTCGGTCAGCTTTGTGCTGGCCGGGGAGGGGCCCATGCCCATGACCCGCGGTGCCACGCCGGCGGTCGCCATCCCGATGATGCGCGCCTTTGGGGTCAGACCGTAGCGTTTGGCCGCAGCCTCGCTGGCGACCAGGATGGCAGCCGCACCGTCGTTCACGCCGGACGCATTGCCGGCGGTCACGCTGCCACCCTCTCGAAAGGGCGTGGGCAGTTTGGCCAGGGCTTCCAGGGTGACGCCGGCGCGCGGATGCTCGTCCTGCTCCACCACCTTCGGATCGCCGCGACGCTGCGCAATCACCACCGGCGTGATCTCCTTGGCCAGGCGGCCGGAAGCCTGGGCGGCGGCTGCGCGCTGTTGGGAGCGCAGCGCGAAGGCGTCCTGGTCGGCGCGCGCGATCTGATAGTCCTCGGCCACGTTCTCCGCCGTTTCCGGCATGGAGTCGATGCCGTACTGCTTCTTCATCAGCGGATTGACGAAACGCCAGCCGATGGTGGTGTCGAAAATCTCGGCCGAGCGCGAGAAGGCGGTCTCCGCCTTGCCCATGACGAAGGGCGCGCGGCTCATGCTCTCAGCCCCGCCGGCAATCATCATCTGGGCCTCGCCGGCGCGAATCGCGCGCGCGGCCGTGCCCAAAGCGTCGAGGCCGGAGCCACATAGCCGATTGACCGTGGCACCGGGCACGCTTTCCGGCAGCCCGGCCAGCAGGCTGGCCATGCGGGCGATGTTACGATTGTCCTCGCCGGCCTGATTGGCACAGCCGTAGATCACGTCGTCGATCGCTTCCCAATCAAGGCCGGGGTTGCGCTCGAGCAGGGTCTTCAGCGGCAGTGCCCCCATGTCGTCGCAGCGTAGCGTGGAGAGCGCGCCGCCATAGCGGCCGACGGGCGTGCGGGTCATGTCGCAGATAAAGGCATCCATCAATCGGGTCTCCTGGTTCTGTGTGGATCTGGGCGAAAGCGCTGCTGTCGGCCACGCTGGCTTCGGATTGGTCTTGTGCTGCACGGGCTTTCCGGGCAGGTGGGCGGGGTATGGCAGGCGGGCAAGAGGTCGCAATGGCAAAACAGGTTCTGGTGTCGCGCTGCGATCGCCTCGGCGATCTGGTGCTGTCGCTGCCCGCAGCCAACCTGGTGCAGCGTGCCGGGTTGGAGGTCACCCTGCACTGTTCGGCCTATGCCCGCGACATTGGCCTGTGGGGTTTGGCGAACGGTCTCTACAGCCGTCTGTGGGTCGATGGCGAGCCGGCGCCGAGCGACCTGGGTCGCGAGGCACCGATCCTGGCCCTCTACGATTCTCCGGCCACGACCCGGCTCATGAGGCAGCTGCGATCGCGGCGTCGCTTCGGGCCCTATTCGCGCTCCACCACTTATCTGCGTTATTCCAAGGGCCTGCGGCAGCACCGCAGCCGTGTGGCCAAGAGCGAAATGGCCTACAACCTCGACCTCGCCCGCGGATTTGTTTCCTGGTTGGGTATTGAGCCGCCGGCCTTCCAGGCTCTCCCAGCGTTGAGAGTGCCCCCCGACTGGCCCTCGCCTCGCCCTTCGCCGGATTGGGTGGCGGTGCTCTCCAGCGGCGGTTCGGCGCGGAACTGGTCGGTCGGCGACTACTTGACATGGCTGGCAGAGCGGCGGCGGGAGGACGAGAGCCTGGATTTTCTGGTCCAGGGCATCGATGCCGACGAGCGCCTCGCCGCGTTGCACGCCAGCGGTATTCTGCAGCAGTCGGGTGTCGGCCTGGTGGAGAGCTTCGGCCAGGTCCGTGAGTTGATCGCTTATCTGGCCGGCGCTAAGCAGGTCTTGAGCTCCAGCACCGGGCCGCTGCACATCGCCCATGCCGCCGGCGTACCGGTCTACGGTCTCTATCCCAAGGAGCCGCGGGTGGAGTCCTTCGCGCGCTGGAAGCCGGATGGTTATGGGCATGGTGCTGCGGTCACCCTGGTGCCGATCACGGAATGATGCCCTGGGTCTTGAGCGCGCGAAAGTGGGTGATGAACATGGCCTCGCTGTCCAAGGCCTCGTGGAAACCGGCCAGCCGCGCCTTGGTGGTCGAGGAGGCGATGTCCCATTCGGCAGCAAAAACGTAGTCGGCAAAGCCCCAGGAGACCAGCCGCTCCCAGGCAATCTCCTGCAGGCCGTGCCTTGCTGCCAGTGTCTCCCAACGTGGACCTTTATCGGCCATCATCTGGCTGAGGCTCAGAGGCTGCGGCGGTGCCCAGTCCATCTCGAAGAATTCGGCGAAACGCGGCCAGAGCTGTTCCCAGCGGAAGAGGTCGCCGTTGGTGATATTGAAGGCCTGGTTGGCTGCCGTCTCGCTGGTTGCCATCCAAACCAGGGCTCGGGCCAAGAGGCCGGCGTCGGTTACCTGATAAAGCGCGCGATGATTGCCCAGGTTGCCTGGATGGCGTAGCGGGATGCCAAGGTCTTTGCCCAGGCTGGCGTAGACGGCGATCGCCACCACCAGGTTCATGGGATTGCCGAGCGCGAAGCCGCAGACCGCATGCGGGCGCGCCGCCGACCAGGTCCAGGCCCGGCCCGCCTGTCGCGCGCTCAAGAGGTCCTGCTGGTCGTAATAGAAGTTGGGCGGCAGGTGATGCGGGTCGTCTTCCTTGGCTGGCGTCTTGAAGGGTCCCAGGTGGCTTCCATACCACTTGGTCCCCTCCATGAGGTTGACGTGGCTGAGCTTGGGTGCCGCGGGTTCCAGTCCGTCCAGGAAGTTGCGCAGCAGTGCCATGTTGGGGGCGACCAAGGCCGGCCAGCCACCCGGGACCTCGACATAGGCGGCAAAGAAGGCGTGGGTCGCCTCGCTCAATCCGCTCAACGCTTGCCGCGTGCCTTCGGCATCCATCAGGTCGACGGCGATGTGCCGATAGTCGCCGGCAAGATCGGGTTTGCGCCGCGAGAGCGCGATCACCTGCCAGTCGGGCAGGGTCAAGAGGTGCGCCAGGAGGTTGCGACCGACGATTCCCGACGCTCCGGCGATGACGGCGGTCTTCAAGAACCGCTCCCCGTTTCGTTCTTGGCGATCACCCGCGTCATGGCGTCGAGCGCCAGGATATAGGAGTCGATGCCCAGGCCGGTCACCATGCCATCGGCTTCAGACGCGGTCGCCGATTGCATGCCGCGCCGCTCCAGATTGGTCATATGCACCTCGATATAGGGCATGGGAACCGCCTTCAGGCAGTCGCGCAGTGCGTAGCCGTTATAGAGAAATCCCGCTGGGTTCATGATCAAGCCCGCGACGCCGTCGCGCTCGGCCTGATAGATCCAGGTGATGGCTTCGCCCTCCAGATTGGTCGTGCGGATGTCCAGCGTCTGGAGGCGCGCGGCGGCTTCGCGGTGCAGGATGGTCTCCAGTTCTTTGGCGGTGGTAGTGCCGTAGAGTTCCGGTTGGCGCTTGCCGAGGTATTCCATGTTGGCGCCCTGGATCAGCAGCAGTTTCATCCCGGTACCTCCTCGGCGGACATACTGGCGATCAGCGCATAGGCGCCGGCCTGACCCAGTGGACTGAGGGCTTCGGCCAGCACCAGCGCATCGCGCTGTCGCGCCATCCGCAGCAGCAGGGCTTGGGTGACATGCTTGTCGGCAACCCCGCGGATCTCCTGCTCCCTGCTTTTGCCCCCCGGCTCGGCCACGGCCTGCCACAGCGACCAGCCCAGGCAAGCATCACCTTTGGCGTCACGCGCCACCTCCGTCAGAGTGGCGGCATCCTCGGCGACGAGAGAGACAAGGGCAGCGGTGTTGCTGATGCCCCAGGACAACTGTTTGCGGCAGACCGTGCGACTGACCGCGGTGAAGGCCGGCATGATGCGCCTGGTCCAGGGGCTGGGATCGGCCAGGCGTTCGCGGTATCGCGGCGACAGAAAGACCTCGGGCGAGGCGGCCTCGTAGAGAGTGAAGAATTGTGGCTCGCTGCCGGGTAGGGCCTCGAAGCGCGTGCCGCTCTTGAACCCGGGAATGCTGACCCGCTCCAGTAGGTGCTCGCCCTGGTGCCAGCGCTCATAGTCGGCCAGCGCGTCCGGCTTGCAGTCGTTCCAGATCAAGAGGCCGCCGCGGCTCATTGCCTATCGTCCCAGCCGGTGGACAGCAGGATCTTGCCGACGGCGCGCCCCTTGCGCAGCAAGTCCAGGCCCTCGATTGCCTGCTCCAGCGGCAGAACCTGGCTGATGTGCGGGGTCAGGCGGTAGGCCCGAGCATGGGCAAAGATCTCAGCCTGTGCCTTGGCCATCCAGCCCGGATGCCGGTCACGATAGTCCGACCACTGCAGGCCAGAGACGGCAATGTTTTTCACCAGCAGATAGTTCGCCCGGATCGTCGGGATATCGCCTGCGGCAAAGCCAATCACCACCAGTCGGCCGCGCCAGGCGAGCGCCCGCAGTGCGGCCTCGGTGGTCTCGCCGCCGACAGGGTCGATCACGATGTCGACACCCGCGCTTCCCGTAACGGTACGCACCTGCTCGCGCAGTCGCTCCTTCAATGGTTCGGCCGAGAGGTCGATGGTCGCATCGGCACCGAAACCGCGCGCCAGTGCGATCTTCTCCCGCCCACGGGCGCCGGCGATGACCTGACCCGCACCCATGGCTCTTGCCAGTTGAACCGCTGCCATCCCAACCCCGCCGTTGGCGCCCAGGACCAGGATCCGTTCGCCGGCGCGGAAGCTGCCGCGGTCGGTCAGCGCGAACCAGGCGGTTTGATAGACCAGACCCAATGCCGTCGCTGTTTCGTAGGAGATCGACTCTGGAATTGGGAATGTCAGCGCAACGGGCGCGGTGATGCGTTCGGCAAAGGCGCCGTGCTCCAACTGCACCAGCACCCTTTGATCCAAGTATTTCTCGTCGACGCCGGCACCCAGGCCGACGACGCGGCCGGCCGCCGCCTTGCCGGGCACGAAAGGCAGGGTGGGTTTGACCTGATAGTCGCCTTCCATCACCAGGATATCCGGAAAGTTCAGATCACAGCAGGCGACCTGAACCAGGACCTCGCCGTCCGCCGGCTCCGGCTCCGGCAGTTCGACCAGACCGTGGCTCTCCAGTGGCCCGAAGGCAGCGACCTGGATGGCCCTCATCCCAACAACTCCTCGTTGTCGGCGCCCAGGCTCGGCGCGCTGCGGGTTTCTTCGTCGCCGCGGTAGATCGGCGCCAGCGGCACCGGCAGGGCCGGCATGTTGTCACCTTCCTCATTGGCCAGCTTGGCGGCGAAAAGCCCACGGGCCGCGAAGTGCGGATCGGCAAAGGCCTCTTCGCTGCTCTTGACGATCGAGCAGCAGCAGTCCGCCGCGACCAGCAGGGGTGCCCACTCCTCGGATGTCTTCTGTGCGACCAGGCCGGCAACCGCGCCCGCTGTGCCTTCCGGGTCCGCGGCATCGTCGCGCCATACTTCCGGCAGTCCGACTAGATCGCAGAAGCTGGCCCAGAACTTCTCCTCCAGTGGGGCAGCGGCCAGCAGCCGTCCGTCCTTGGTCGGATAGAGCCGGTAGCGTGGCGAGCCACCGGTCACCAGCCCGTCGCCGGAGCCAGGCCAGCTGCCGGTCGCAAAACCCTGACCCTGCGCCCAGTACTGAAAGGTGAAGAGGCCGTCGGTCATGGCGATGTCCAGAAAGGCACCCTCGCCGCTGCGCTCGCGCTGCAACAGTGCCAACAGGATGTTCATGACCGCCGGATAGGTGCCGCCGGCGATGTCGGCGATCAGGGCCGGCGGCAGGACCGGCCCCTGGATGCTGCCGCGGCTGAGCGACAGCAGGCCGGCATCGCCGATGTAGTTCAGATCGTGCCCGGCGACGGCCTGCTTGGGGCCGCTGGCGCCATAGCCTGTGATCGCGCAGTAAATCAGCCGCGGATTGATCGCCTTCACCGCTTCATAGCCGAGCCCCAGGCGCTGCATGACGCCGGGACGAAACTGTTCTAGCAAAACATCGGCCTCGGCGATCAGTGGCTCCAGCCGCAGGCGCTCTGCCGGGTCCTTGAGATTGACCGCCAGGCTCTTCTTACCTCGGTTCAGTAATGCGAAGTTCACGGCCTCCTTGCCCCAGGCCGGCGCATAGGCGCGCATGTCCTCGCCGCCGGGGCGCTCGATCTTGATCACCTCGGCCCCAGCCTCGGCCAGGATCAAGCCGGCCATAGGGCCGGGCAGCAATGTCGAAAAATCCAGAACCTTGATGCCATCCAATGGCTTCGTCACGTCTTCTTGCTCCTCTGATGGGCGACCAATGCACGTCGGGCGGGAGCATAGGCCGGCGTCCCATAGACCTGAAAGAGCGCCTGGGCGCGGGCGAAGTGTTGTTCCAAGCCGCCGCGTTCGACCCGCTCGATGGGCCCATCGCGGTAGCCCAGGCCTAGCCGGCAGGTGAGGTCCATATCCTTGGCAGACGCCAGGCCCTCGTCGAGGAAGCGCAATGCGTCGTTCAGCTTGGGTACCTCTAGGCGGTCGATGATGCGCCCGGCCTGATCGCTGCAGAGGGCAACCTCGAGACCGGCTTCGCGGAAGAGCGCCGTGGCGGCATCGATCGCGCTTCGCATGCTCGCCGGCTGGTGCACCAGTTCGATGAGGTTCGAGGGCGGATCGTCGCCGTTGCGGTAACGTGCGAAGCCCAGGATGTTGGAACCCTCTTCGCCGGCCTCCTCGCCGGTGTGGGCGCCTAGACACTCGCTGCCTAGTTCAACCAGGACGGCGGTGCGGGCGGGGTCGGCACGCACCTCTACCCGGCCGCAGTCACCCAGGTGGATCAGCACCGGGCTGTTCGGGGCGCTGCACGTCAAGAAGGGATCTCCCGCCGGGAAGGAGCGCGAGGGACCTTCGCTTTGGATCTCGTAATTCATGGCTCAGGCTCCGAAGAGGGCATTGCCCTCGTAGGCAAAGAAACCGCGACCGCTCTTACGGCCCAGTTGGCCGGCAGCGACCATGCGGCGAAGCAGTGGCGGGGCTGCTGCACGCGGGTCCAGGGTGATGGGATAAAAGGCCTCACAGAGACGCACCTGCGTATCCAGGCCGACCAGATCGATCAGCTCCAAGGGCCCCATCTTGTAGCCCAGCCCCGCCTTGATCGCCCGGTCGATGTCGGCCGGCGCCGCCACGCCTGCCTCGACGGCACGGATGGCATCGTTGTTGAAGGGGACCAGCAGGGCATTCAGGATAAAGCCAGGCTTGTCTTGCGTCTTCACCGGTGTCTGACCGGCAGCCTCGGTCCAGTCCCAGGCCGCCTGGAAAGCCTCCTCGGAGGTATTGATGCCAGGCGACATCTCGATCAGTTTCATCAGCTGTGCGGGCAGACAAAAGTGCATGCCGACCACCTGCTCCTCGCGACCGCAGCCAGAGGCGATCTCGGTGATCGAGAGGGTCGAGGTGTTGGAGGCGAAGAGCGTCTCGGGCTTGCAGAGGCTGTTCAGCTCTTTAAAAAGCGCCTGTTTGGTGCCCAGGTCTTCGAAGACCGCTTCGATCACCAGATCGGCCTTTGCCAGATCCTCGAGCTCGATGGTGGAGACCATCCGCTCCAAGGTGGCGATCTTCTCCTCGGCACTCATCTTCCCCCGCGCGACGGATTTTTCGAAGAAGGCGGCGGATTGCCTGGCCGCGCGCTCCAGGCCGGCGCGCTCGCGATCGTAGCAGAGCGTGCGGAAGCCGGCACGGGCGGCGACGATGGCGATGCCGGCGCCCATGGTTCCGCCGGCACCGCAGACGGCGACTGTCTTGATTCTGCTCATTTGGCTTTGAAGCTCCGTCCGATCAGTTGCCGATGCACCTGGTTGGTGCCCTCCCAGATTTGCGTGATCTTGGCATCCCGCATCAGGCGCTCGACGCGGTAGTCGCTGCAATAGCCATAACCGCCGTGCATTTGCACGGCAGCTTCGCTCATGCGCATCGCCAGGTCCGAGGCGCGCAGCTTCAGAAGCGAAGCTTCCATGCCGAAGTCACTCTCGCCGCCGTCGACCAAGCCTGCGACATAGTCAAGCCAGCACTCGCTGAGAGCCAAATCGCCGGCCAGGTCGGCTAGCATGAATTGATTGCCCTGAAAGTCGATGACCTTGCGGCCCGACTGCTGGCGCTCGTTCATATAGGCTGTCATGTCGGCAAAGGCTGCACGGGCGATTCCCAGCGCGTGGGCCGCCACGCTGGGTCGCGACTTGTTGAGCGAGGCCAGCAGGATTCTCAGACCATCGCCTGGTTTGCCCAGCAGATTGGCGCGCGGCACGCGGCAGGTATTGAAGGCGAGCGCTGCGGTGGAGGAGGCGCGGTGCCCCATCTTCTTCTCTAGGCGCACGACCTCCAGGCCCGGCGTACCGCCCTCCAGCACCAGGGCGGAGATCGCAGCCTTGGGCTCCTCGATCTCGCTCCACTTGCCGAACAGCAGGATGCGCTGGGCGCGGTCGCCGTTGGTGATGAAAATCTTGCCACCCTCGACCAGAATGTCCTCGCCGTCCGGTCTAAAACGGGTCTTCATGCCGGTCGCGTCCGAGCCGGCGCCGGTCTCGGTAATCGCCAGCGCGCCAAGCCCACCTTCGGCGATGGCCGGCAGCAGGCGTTCTTTCTGCTCCTCCGTTCCGAAGTCCATCAGCGGCTTCATGCCGTGGAAGTTGGTGGCGTATATGATCCCGGTGGAGGCGCAGGCGGCCGAGATGATGGTCACGCACTCCAGGTAGAGGCGGTAGGAGACCGGCGCGCCGCCATAGGCCTCGGGAATGAAGAGGGCATTGAGACCAAGCTCGTTTAGGGCCTGGACGTTGTCTTCGGGAAAGACACCGCTGGCATCGTAGTCGGCGGCCCGAGGCTCAATGACCTCGCGTGCCAGGCGTTCCACCTGATCCAGGACCAAGCGCTCCTCTTCGCGCCAGCGGCGTCGAGAGGCTTGCGCTGCAATGAGATCGGCCATCAGTGATTGATCCCCTGTGCACCATCCAAGTAGAGGGTCTCGCCGGTAAGGAGGCCCAGTTTGCCGCTCATCAACAGGGCGACCAGCTCGCCGACCTCCGCCGCTGTCCCGGCGCGACCCAGTGGTGCGCGGCTCTCCAACCAGGCCTTGACCTTGGGTCTGGCCAGCCAGTCGCGGTTGAGATCGGTCTCGATGTAGCCGGGCGCCACATTGACCACGGTGATACCGTCCGCCGCCCACTCGACCGCAAGACAGCGCACCATGGCGCCGACCGCGGCCTTGGAGGCGCAGTAGGCCAGGTTCTGCGGCACGCCCAGCCGGTCGAAGAAGGAGCCCAGGGTGACGATGCGTCCACCGCCGGCTGCCTTGAGATAGGGGAAAGCCGTTTGTGCGCCCTTGAGGACCGCTGTGGCGTTCAGGGCCATGACCTTCTCGTAGTCCTCCGAGCTGAAGTCGGCGCTAGGTCCCTTGAGATGCAGGCCGGCGTTGGCGACGAAGCCGACGATGGGGCCGGCCTCGGCGACCTCGGCAAAGGCCTGCTGCAGGGCTGCTGCGTCGCTCACATCGCAGGCCAGTGCCCGACCGCTGGGAGCGGTACCGCTGCGGGACAGCGCGGCTACGGCATGGCCGGCTTCGTTGAGCGCGCTGACCACGGCAGCACCGATGCCGCGGCTACCGCCAGTGACGACAATCTGAGGCTCAGCCATCGCGGAACCTGGCCTCCCGCTTCTCTTCGAAGGCGGCCATGCCCTCCTCGGCATCCTTGGTCTGAAAGGCCAGGGTCGAAAGCTCGGACTCGACTTTCAGCCCTTCGCCCAGCGGCAGGTCGAAGGCACGCTTGACCGCGCTGCGGGCGAAGCCTTGCACCGGCTGGCTGTAGCGAGCCAGTTCCTCCGCCAAGGCCAGAGCCTCTTCCAGGCCATCCGGCTCGACCACGCGGTTGACCAGGCCCCAGGCGGCAGCCTCTTCGGCTGTCACGGTCTTACCGGTCAGTATCATCTCTAACGCACGCGCTTCGCCGACCAGGCGCGGTAAGCGCTGCGTCCCGCCGTAGCCGGGAATCAGACCCAGCTTGATCTCCGGCAGGCCCAGCTTCGCCTTGGGCAGGGCCAGGCGCAAGCTGCAGGCCATGGCCAGCTCCAGTCCGCCGCCGAAGGCAAAGCCGTTGATCAGCGCGACTGAGGCCTGCGGCAGGTGATCGAGCTTGGCGAAGACGGCTTGGCCCAGCTCGGCGCCGCGTTTCTGCGCCATCAGATCCCGCCCGCGCAATTCCTTGATATCGGCGCCGGCGCAGAAGGCCTTGGGCCCGGCGCCGGTAACAACCAGGGCGCGGGCATCGCTGGCCGCAACCTCGTCGAAGAGGCTGCCCAGGCCTTCCAGGATGGCGAAGGAAACCGCGTTCAGCGCCTCCGGCCGGTCCAGAGTGATCAGCGCGACGGCGCCGCGTCGCTCCAGGCGTGGCATCATGAGCCGTTCTCCTTCGCTCGGTAGCTGATGGCTTCGGGTTTCAGGCGCTCGGCCTTGGTCTCCTCGGCCAGCGCGCGCTTCAGGATCTTGCCGGAGGGCGTCAGCGGAAAGGCCCGCATGCGCAAGAAGTACTCCGGCATGTCGTACTTAGAGAGGCCTTCGCGAGCCAAGAATGCCAGCAGCGCCTGGGGTTCTGCTGCACCGAGCACCGCGAGACAGACCTTCTCTCCGAGGCGCTCGTCCGGCACGGCGAAGGCGGCAGCCTTGTCGACCTGGGGATGACGCAGGGCCAAGGCCTCGATGTGACCTGGATGGATGTTGTGGCCGCCGCGGATAATCAGGTCCTTCAGGCGACCGTTGATGGAGAGATTCCCGGCCTCGTCCAAGGCGCCCAGATCGCCTGAGCGGAACCAGCCTTGGCTGGTGAAGCTGGCGTCGATGGCGCTTTGATTGTCGTAGTAACCTAGCATCAAGGCGGCACCGCGGCCGACGATCTCGCCAATCTCGCCGGGAGCGAGCAGCCGCTCGGGGTCCTCCGGGTCGGCAATCGCGACATCATATGCCGGTCCGCCGCGCCCGCAGGTTGCCAGGCTGGTCGCGATCGGGTCGTCGGGATGGGTGTATTGGTGCGAGGAATTCTCGGTCATGCCGTAGATGTTCTGCGGCTTGATCCCCTGGGCGACGAAGGCTTCGGCGACCGAAGGTGGGATAGCGGCACCGGCCATATAGAAGGTCCGCACCCGACCCAGACGCTCCAGTCTGCGGGCCTTCTGCGCTGCCAGCATGTCCATGGCGTGGGTCGGAACGCCCATGACATAGGTTGCCGCGCTCTGAAGCAGCCAGTCCAGCCGCTGCGTTCCCGGCGGTGGATCGTCGGTGACCAGGCGGCAGCCTGAGACCAGCCATTGCCCGACTGCGACCCAGGCGATGTGATGCGACAGCGGGCTCAGGCTCAAGAGCACGTCATCGGGGCCAAGCGACCAGTCGCGGGCCAGGTCGCGTGCATTGGCCAGCAGGCTGTTGCTCGAATGCATGACGCACTTGGGCAGGCCGGTCGTGCCCGACGTGAAGGCCAGATAGGCGACGCTGTCGGGGTTGCGGTGCGGCTCCGCTTCCGGCGCGTCGTCAGCCAGCGGCAAGTCGCTGCGGTCCCAGATGGCGTCCAACCCATGGGCCACTGAGAGCGCGGCTTGGCGCTCCGCTTCGCTCGCTTCCGCCCCCCAACCCTTCTCGGTGATCAGCAGGCGGCTACCCAGACGCTCCAGCAGCACGCGCACCTCGGCCGCGGTGTAGGTGCGATGCAGCGAGGGATTGCAGGCGATCCCCTGGCGAGAGGCCGCGAGGAAAGCCAGCACGGCCTCCCGACCATTCCCCATCCACAAAGACAGGCGGTCGCCTGCATTCAGTCCCTGGCGTGCGAAAGCAGCAGCCAGACTGTCGACTGCGCCCAGGGTCTCCGCCCAGGTGAGGCCGCCTCGACCGTCGACCAGAGCCAGTGCCTGCGGCCGCACCGCCGCCTGGCGCGCGAGCAGGCCATAGAGCGTCTCCTCTTGCCAGAGCCCTGCCGCGTAGTAGGCCCTGGCCTTGGCCGGGTCGTGGAGGGTCAGGAAGGGGCGCATTACTGGCCGAAGGTCTCGGGGTCGGGCTTGCGCCGTTCGCCGAAGGATTTGCTCAGCTCCTTCGATTCCTCGCTGTCCAGATAGCTGCGCAATAGCAGGTCGTGAGCCACGCGAGCCAGTCCGCCGACGCCGCCATGGCGGGCGTTGAAGGCCGCCTTGACACTGGCCAGCGCGAAGCTGCCGCGATCGGCCACCTCCAGCGCAAAGGTCTCGGTCGCGGCATCCAGCTCGGCGTCGGGCACGACCTTGTTGATCAGGCCCATCGCCAAGGCCTCTTGAGCGGGGATCTTGGGATTGCGGTACCACATCTCTTTGGCCTTTTTCTTGCCGACCAGATCCTCCAGGTACCAGGTGCCGTAGCCGGCGTCGAAGGAACCCATCATCGGGCCGACTTGGCGGAAGACGGCACTCTCCTTGGCGACCGTCATATCGCAGACCATTTGCAAGACATTGCCGCCGCCGACCGCAAAGCCGTTGACCTTGGCGATCACGGGTTTTTGCAAGCGGTCGATGGACTCGTACATCTCCAAGGTCGGCAGCACGCCAGCATAGAGCTTTGTCTTGGGCAGGCCCTCCTTGCGGCCGCCGATGCAGAAAAAGCGATCGCCGGCACCAGTGACGATCAGAACGCGCGTGCGGGTCTCGTTGCGGACCTTTTCGATGCAGTCGCGGATCTCCAGGCACATGGTGGCGGTGAACATGTTGCCGTCGTCCGGTCGGTTCAGGGTCAAGGTGCCAAGAGGCCCCTGTTCTTCGTAGAGGATGGTCTCGTAGCGCATTGCGGTTCCTTGCCTATCCGATAACGTTCGCTGCCTTCAGCACGGCAATCCGTTCTTTGTCATAACCCAGAAGCTCTTGCAGCAGCAGCTCCGAATGCTCGCCCAAAGCCGGTGGAGGAAGTCTCGGTTCGACCTGCTCGCCGTCGAGATGAATGCCCAGGCCAACCTGTGGGATGCTCCGCTCTCCGCGTTCCAGCTGATAGAAGAGACCGCGGTCGATCAGAGCAGGGTCGCTGCTGGTCTCGTCGACCCGATTGATCGGTCCGGCTGGCACGCGCGCCGCGGCGAAGCGATCCAGCCAGGTGGCGCGATCGGCGCCCTTCAAGACCTCTTGGATCTCGGCGACCAGAGTGCCGCGCTTGGCCCGCCGTTCGGCATTGCTGCCCTCGCTGTCGCGCTCGGCGCGGGCCGGATCACCGAGGGCTTGCCAGAAGCGCCTCCAGATGGCGTCACTGCCGAGGCCCAGGGTGATCGGTTCGTCGGCGGTCCGGAAGGTCTGATAGATAGCGATGACGCTGTCGGTGCCGCCGGAGCGACGGGGCAGTTCGCCACTGCCCAGATAGGGCAGGATGCGGCAGGCCATGAAGCGGGTCATTGACTCGAGCAGTGCGATGTCGATCAGGCGGCCTTTGCCGCTGCGCTCTTTTGCGAAGAGGGCGGCGATGCTGGCCATGGCGGCATCCTGACCGGCCAGAAGGTCGGCGGCCGGGGTGCCGACCTTCTGCGGTGCGCCTTCGGCCGTGCCGGTCAGGTCCATGACGCCGGAGTAGCCCTCGGCAACAAGATCATAACAGGTGCGTTCCGCCCGCGCGCCGGTGAGACCAAAACCGGTGAGTGCGGTATAGATCAGATCCGGTTTCAGGGCCGAGAGGCTTGCGTAGTCGGTAGTGAGCTTGCGCTGCACCTGGGGCGGCTGGTTGGTCACCAGCATGTCGGCTTTCGCCAGCAGTGCCTCGAATACGGCCCGGCCCTCCGGCTTGGTTTGATCGAGCGCAAGGCTCTCCTTGTTGCGGTTGACCGCCAGGAACCAGAGGGACTCGCCTTCCAGGAAGGGCGGCCCCCAGGCACGCGCGTCGTCGCCGGTTC
This sequence comes from Rhodospirillales bacterium, assembly GCA_963669445.1. GTDB lineage: Bacteria > Pseudomonadota > Alphaproteobacteria > Kiloniellales > JACOMY01 > JACOMY01. The sequence continues at coordinate 4,710,301 of OY770029.1, read as the reverse complement.
CGCGCCGCTCCAGCTTGATCACCCGTGCGCCCAGATCGCCCAACAGCATGGTCGCATAAGGACCGGCGACAGAAGTGGTGAGATCCAAAACGGTCACCCCGGCCAGGAGATCCGCTCCCTGGCCACAGGTCATCAGCGGCAAGGTATCCATGGGTAGGGAGGCAGGTACTGGCATCGAGACTGTCCGTCGTTTCCGGCTATCCACAGTCTTAAGCAAGGATCGTGCCAGGGGCGTTCGCATTACCGCTTCGAATTAGTGAACTTTTATAAATGGTTGAAATGATGCCAATATTTTCTTCTCTGCACTGTCGGTGTCCTATGATTAGTCATCGACGGTTCTCTCATTAACCCCAGAGGCTGGGATGCGTTTGGTGGAGGATGTGCTTTGCTGTCCTCATAGAGGACATTTTTGATCCACTTGACCGCAAGGAAGACGCATAGTTCCATGAGAGGCGAAGAGTCTCTGAGGAAGCGAAGATTTTATGTCGTCGAGAACTGCAATTGCGGGACTGCTCTCCCTCGATCGCGCCGGTAACGTGACCGCTGCCCTGGGGCGTGGTCGGGAGCCAGGGGTCCAGCAAGCGCTACGGCGGCGCGGCCTTGCCGAGACTTTGCGCGAACGACGCTTGGGCAGCTTGCCCGACCTGGGTTTGGCGGTTCACTGGCTGGCGCTGGCAGACGATGACCTCTTCCTCTTGAGCGAAGCCGGGAGCGCCGTGCTGGAGTTCCTCGCCGGCGTCGACTTTGCCTACGAGATCCTCGAGCATCTCTTGAGCGATCCCTTCGACGCCATGACCGTGGTCGATGCGGAGGCCCGCGTCGCCTACATCGCTCCAGTGCACGAGGGTTTCTTCGGGCTGAGCCACGGTGCAGCCACCGGCAGGCCGGTGCAGGAGGTGATCGAGAACACGCGCCTGCACAAGGTGGTGGCCAGCGGCAAGGCAGAGATCGGCGAGACCCAATCCATGCGCGGCTTCACCCGCGTTGTTAACCGCACGCCGATCCGCGATGGCGAGGGCAAGATCCTGGGTGCCATCGGGCGCGTACTCTTCAAGGGGCCGAAGCAGTTGGAGAGACTGAACCAGCGCATCAACAGCCTGGAGGACGAGGTCGCCTTCTACCGCCGTGAGGCCCGCGCGGCGCGCGAACGGCGCTATGGCCTTGACGATCTCATCGGTGAGAGTGCTGCAATGCAGAATCTGAAGCGGCAGATCGCCCAGGTGGCGCCTTTGGACGTCCCGGTACTGATCACCGGCGAGAGCGGGGTGGGCAAGGAGCTGGTGGCGCAAGCCATCCATCGGCTCTCGCCGCGACGCGAGGCGCCACTGGTTGCGGTCAATGCCGCAGCACTGCCGGACAGCCTGGTTGAGAGCGAACTCTTTGGTTACGAGGCCGGCGCCTTCACCGGTGCAGACCGTCGCGGCCGTGTTGGCAAGTTCGAACAAGCCGCCGGCGGTACCCTCTTCCTCGACGAGATCGGCGAGATGCCGGTAGCCGTACAAGCCAAACTGCTGCGAGTCTTGCAGGATGGCAGGGTCGAGCGCCTGGGCGGCAGCAGCGAGACTGTCGACTTCCGCCTGGTGACGGCGACCAACGCCAAGCTTGAAGAGCGGGTGAGCCAAGGCGGTTTCCGTTTGGACCTCTTCTATCGCATCTCACCGGTGGTACTGACGGTACCCGCGCTGTCGGAACGGCTGGAGGATCTGCCGGCGCTGGTGCACCACTTCTTGGCCGATTTCGCCGAGCGTCACGGCCGTCAGCGGCTCGAGGTCGCACCGGATGTCTTCCCGCTGTTGAGCGCCCGACCTTGGCCTGGCAACCTCAGGCAGCTGAAGCACAGCGTCGAGCGGGCCGCGATCTTTGCCCAGGGCCCTGGTTTGACGGCTGCCTCCTTCGACGAGACTGGGCCGGGCAAAACCAGCACGCCGAACATCGAGCCTCTGCAGAGCGCCCTGGGCCGGGTCGAAGCCGACCTCATCCGCGCTGCGCTTGACGCAAACGGCGGCAACAAGAAGAAGGCGGCAGAGCAACTCGGCATCTCCCGCTCCTACCTCTACAAGAAGCTGGGGTAGGATCGAACGTCGCCGAAGTAATTGATAAGGAAGCTGTTACACTCGGCAGGACGTTCAAGAGGTCAGCTTGTGAGGCAGGTGTGGGGCAAACTCGCGTGATTGGCGCCCGGTGCAGGGCAACATGGTTGCCACACCTTAGCCTGCATCCTGCAATGGACCATCCTCGCACGCAGCGTTCCAACCGCTCACGCCTCTGCATTAGGCGCCGCCACCCTAGACCACGAACAGCGCTCGAATCCGTCAGGTTCGCTCAATGTCCATAACCGCCGACCCGGCGGCGGATTCCTGAGATCCACCACCATGCTAGAACGGCTACACTCACCGCCGCGACACGATGGAGGGTCACGTCGACGCATGATCAGAATCGAAATCTGCGACTGATTTTCGATCGCGATCAGATCGTTGTGGATTTGAAGGGCAACTTTCAGACGGTGCGTCTGATGCCTTCCGAAAGGGCTGCCAAGGTTCGTCTTGGCCTCATGCAGCAGCTATCCTGCGTCAGGAAACTCAGATCCTCGGGCTCTAGCCCTTCGCTGGATCGCGCTTGCAGTCCACCTCAACAAACCCTTCGAAGTTCTCATCTCCCTTTGTCTAGTGTCACGCGCTAGAGAGAGCTCACAAGAGCGCTTCCGCCCTCGAACCTTCGCTCGCCCAAAAGGGCGAGCGCTGCGTATTCAGCGACTCGGCGCGAAGAGATTTACAAAGCGCCGCATCCCGAAACAGTGCAAGGCGCCAACCAACAAACGAGGAGTGATCAAGTGGATCACACGGCGACGCCTAGCTTCACCAAAGCCAACAGCAACGCCGAGAAATCGGAGATAGACGAGAACCTCCGCGCCGAGCCGCCAGTGTTACAGCGGGCCAGGTTCATCGAGAACCGCGATGTGCTTTGTTCGCGATGAGCAAAGAGAGATGCGACTAAGGAGTTTTCTGCCCAACCTGGGCAAAAAGCCGGGCATAGCAGGCCGGAAGGCGGGGAAAGTGAGTCCGCTCGCCAGTTCGCCATCACCAGCCAAGAACTCCAGCACGCCAAGCAGATCTCCTCGCTGAGACCGGAGGCCTTAGAGCCCTGCCTTACGCACTTTCCCCCGCATTGGGGGAAATCCCCGTCGCGTGTGTGATCCTGTTGATGGTCTTCCGCTCAACGCGTCGCCGACGCCAAGGCTGTTGAAAGCGACAACGGTCGGTGCCACTCAGTGCCGGCGCCCGACACTGCTTGCCGTTGCGCTTGGATATGGCCATGCAGCGAGGCGCGTTGGTGAAGACGGGTTCGGTCAGGATGGGATCGTCCATTGTGGTTGTCTTTGCGGGTGATGACTATAAACGTCGTGGGAGGGTGAATTCCATCGAAACGCCATCTTAGTATTGAAGCTTCTGGAACGCCCTCAAATTGCGTATGATTCCAGTACTTCGTAAGACCCATCTCAATTAGACATCACGGATGGATAGTCATGAGCTGCAGCCCAACAGACACCGCTTCCGATCAGCCGGTTGACCTTGCCGGTCTCCCACTCTGGCTCGTGGAGCGTGGCATGCTCGGCTTAACGCTTGAAGAACAGATGGCCGGGTTTTGCCAAGTGGTTCTCAAGAGCGGCTTTCCGATAAAGCGGGTGCAGATGGGTATGTCTACGCTCCATCCCAAGTATGGTTCTCATACCTTTGTCTGGCGTGCCGGCTCTGCCACGGTTGAGCACACGAGTTATGAGCGCGCGGAGAACAACCAAGAATTCTACCTTAGAAGTCCGATCCATCACATGCGCAGCAGGGGCCTCTTGTCGTTGCGGCGACGGATTGATGCGAGCGAAGCCGATGAGTTTCCCTTGCTCATCAAGCTGCGCTCCGAAGGGCTGGTAGACTATGCAGCACATATCGTGCCCTTCGATCCCAGGGAGGCGGAATTCGCGGCAGCTCGATCGGAGGTGGAAGGTGATCGGGTTTATCGAAACCCGGGAGTGGAGGGAGTCTTTTTCTCATGCGCGACTGACCGGCCCGAAGGGTTTGATGACGCAGAGCTCAGTCTGGTCTATCAAGCGCTTCCCTATTTGGCGCTGTCTGTAAAATCTCGCCTCACCTACGATATTGCCAGCACCGTGCTTGGAACCTACCTCGGCGCAGATGCTGGTCATAGAGTGCTTGCGGGTGAGATCGAGCGAGGTTCGGCAAGAGCCATACGTGCTGTCATCTGGTTCTCCGATTTGCGCGGATTCACCAGGCTAGCTGATAGTCAGCCGCGCGATGTACTCATGGAAACGCTTGACGCCTATCTCGAGGCGATGGCTGAGCCGGTCCATGCCAACAATGGCCAGATCCTCAAGATCATGGGTGACGGCCTCCTGGCGATTTTCGACCTGACGGAGAGAGACGAGACCGCAGTGTGTTGCGAGGCCTTGGCAGCCGCAGCAGAATTGCGCACCGCAATTCCCACCCTCAATGTCGCTCGTAAAGCCGTAGACAAGCCAACAATGGACTTTGGCTTGGCACTGCACTTGGGAGAGGTCCTCTACGGCAACATCAGTGCGAGCGACCGGCTGGACTTCACTGTCATCGGTCCGGCGGTCAATGAGGCGAGCCGAATTCAAGCGCTATGCCGTTCCCTGGGCCGCAATGTCCTGATCTCCAGCACCTTCAAGTCAGCAGCCAGCACCGAAGGTGGGTTGGAGACCCTCGGATATCACGCACTTCGGGGCGTGCGAGAGCCACGGGAACTGTTCGGGCTCTCGACGTGAATGGGGCACATCTGGGTCTTCGCCACAGTTGAACTCCAGTTTCGGCCTGCCTAGGGTCAGAAGTGGAAGACCCTGTAGGCTTGCCCTTCGCGACCCGAAGCGCTTGGCATGTGACGCAGCGTCCGCTCCAGCGCCACCTCAAACCGACGCCAGACAAAAGCGCCTTGCCCATCACCCTGACCCTCAAGCTCGGTTACTCGCTTGTCCTTCTCCGGCTCGCCATCCACATGGCTTTCACGCAGGAGCGCGGCGCCGAGCAAGACGGCCATCAAAACCCCTATCTGTAGCGAACCGGATTTGCCTGTCAATTGAATCGTCAACATCGGCGATTTCTCGACCGGATGGACTGGAGTTATCGGGACGGTGGGAGCCACATTGTGTGAGGCCAAGTAGATGATGGAGCCAAGCGGCCATTGGTCGTCTGGGAACCGATGGCCGCCATTCTTAAACTTTATCTGAACTCGAACGCTTCGACGTGTAGGGTTTTACGTTTCACACCTTCCGCCTTGAGGTCCTTCATCAGACCGTCGACCATCGGCTTCGGGCCGCAAATGAAGTATTCATAGTCGGTCAGTTCGCCAGGCAACCGCTCCTTCGCCACATCGATCCGGGCGAAGTCGCCTTCGTCGGAAAACAGCGGATAGAGGGTGATGTTGCCGCGATCCGCTGCAATTGCCGCAAGTTCATCAAGGAAGATCGCCTCATCCTTGCTGCGGGCCGCATAGGCAAAATGGATTTCCCGGTCGTCGTCTTCCTCTAACGCGCGGAGTTTTGAGAGGAACGGTGTCAGGCCGATGCCGCCCGCAATCCAAACCTGTTTCTTGCATGCGGTCTTTGAGGCGTCGAATCGCCCGTAGGGGCCGCGCACGATGACTTCACCACCGGGCTTCAGTTCTTCACGAACCTTTCTGGTCCAGTCACCCAGCACCTTCATGGTGAACCGCAGGCGATCTTCGCCCGGTGCGCTGGAGATGGTGAAGGGATGTGGCTCCGACCATTCCTTGCCCTGGATTTCGACGAAAGCAAACTGGCCCGGCTTGAATTTCAGCATGTCGCCGACGGGTTTCAGCACAACTTCGGTGGCGCGTTCCAGGGAGTTGACCGCCTCGATGGTGAAACGTGTGGCCGAGCGTTTGTTCATGCCGAACATCGTGTAGACTAGCGCGACTGTGCCGACCAAGGCTGCGATGATCAGAAAGATGCCCGACGCATTGAACCGTTCGAAGAAGATGCCGGGCGCATTCATGAAGTGACCGATCACCAGGATGTAGACCAGGGCCATGACCTTGTGCGGATTGCGCCAGCGGGAGTAACTGATCTTGCGGTTCAGGGCGACGAACAGGCCAATGACCAGAAGAACCATGGCGGCCATGCCGATCTGCGCCGATGGGAAGGTCGAGTTGAGCACCGCATCGACCCCGGGGGGAAGCTCCTTCGGGATGCTGAAGAAGTGCACCAGGGCAAAGACGGCGGTGAACGTTCCCGCAATGCGATGCACCTGGTACATGCGATCCAGGCCGCCAAACATCTCTTCGAAGATGTCCAGTCGTGTGGCCAAAATCACGGAGCAGGTCATCAGCAGGAAGCCGATGCCGCCCAGAAGCGTGGCCATCGTGGTTCTGAGCGTGTGCTGCTCTGGCTCAAAGGCTAGATGCAACACGACAAAGATGGCGATGAACGCGACAATGGCGTTGATGCCTTGCAAACGGAGCATGATCTCGCCTCCATTCAGTGCTCAGGAGTTCGTGGCTTTGGCGTCGGCGTATCCAGCGCGTACCGCGCAGAAGAGGCCGAGGATGCCGATGATGGTCCGGAACCACTGCATCTGTTGCCAGGTTGCGAGTTCGGCGGTGATGGCGTCAGCGCTCAACGTGCCGCCTGCGAGCAAAGGGTTGGCCGCGCCGAAATAGATCGGAACGCACACCAGCATGATGAGTGTGGCAGCGGCTCCTGCCGCGAGCCAGAACCTGTTCGGCAGCTTCTTCCAGAGGGCCAGCCCTGCCGCCAGGACCATGGAACCCGTTCCCAGGATTGTCAGGACGATCATGGTACCACCCACCATGGGTAGGCTTGTTGCGAACACTTGCGTGAAGTCTGCGGGGCCCAGTGAACGCCAGTAAGGCACCAGCCCCGTTGCGATCAGCACCATGCCGCCCGCCAAGAGTCCGAACATGGTGGTCGCGAACTGTGAAAGCATCTTCATCTTGCTTCTCCTTCTGCGGTGTTTTCGGTTGCGTTGAGGACGCAAAGGCTCACCCGGTGCTGCGCATCGGTCGGACTTCGCATCGTCGTCAGTGGGTGTTGGTCTTCAGATCGGCCCGAGGGGGCTGATCGTCAGAGACCGCTTGGACCTATTCGATCTGCTTGTTGAGCCGTCGTCGATAGTCTGAAGGCGTCTGCCCGATCCATCGTCGAAACGCCCTTCGGAAGGCGCGCTCGTCTGAGTAGCCGAGCAGGAATGCAATCGATCCGATATCGTTGCGATCGTCCCGCAGGAGCTCGATCGCTCGGTGCTCCCGCACCTTGTCGATCAAACCTTGAACAGTTGTCCCGTGTTCTGCTGCAACGCGTTGTGCTGTGCGGACACTCATATTGGCGGCGGCAGCGACACTGGCTGTGGTGAACACGCCTGCCTGTGCGTTCTCTGCGGCTGCCTTTCGGAGGGTCTTAAGCTCCCTTGGCTCCTTGGCCGCTTCGATCTGCTTTTTGATCCCCGACAAGTGGGTCTGGACGTAATTGAAGAGGTCGACATTCGCCTGTGCGATCCGCTCATCCAGTTTCTCCGGCCGCAGGATTAGGCTGATTTCGCTGGCATTGAATTCTACAGGGACGCCGAAATAGCCGGTGTAGTGGGCCTCATCGCAGTGAGGTTCATGCGAAAACGTGATGCGCTCAAAGCAATCAGGAATTCCAAGGAACTCAGCGAACAGCCGAGCGATCAGAGCAGACCCAATTTCCGCTGATCGACCGCCGTCCATATGGTTCATGGGATGGCTCGAAACGATTTTCGCTTCCGAAGATCCTTCGTGGAAGGTCAACTCCAACTGATCAGAGATGATGGTGCAGTTCTTCGCCAGCAGCTTTGTCGCCGCCCGAAGATTGTCGGCATATCGCGTACCATCAGCCAGACCTCCGAAGAACGAAAACGGGGCGGCACGAGCGATGTCCAGCGTCACAGGCTCCTGCGGAAACCGATCGCCGAGCAGTGCCACAATCCTTGGCATGACATCTTCAGGTGGGCGCGCCTCAGGGTTCATGAGGACACTACAGGAAATGCCGGCGGCGTCCTGAACATCCGCTATCGACAATCCACGTGAGAGTGCAGAGGCGACAACCGACATTACGGTTCCATTGCTCACCGTCGTCATGACTGGACCTGCGCACATTCAGTCCGGGGCAGAGTGCGACGCCATTCTGGACGTGGCCTGCCGACGAGGTTCTTACCGGTCATGGCGGACCTTTCGAAAAAGCGTTTCATCTCAACCCTCTGCTAATTCGTCGTTGAGAATAGGATGATCGCTCGCAGTTGGATTTCACAGGACAATCCACGCCAATTTTAGGACAATGTCCGCCAAAACAGGGCATTTCACGCCAATTGATCTGCCTTGAAAACGAGGGCTAGCCAGACATTTCCCTGCACCGATCGCCAGCTACTTGTACATTTCAGGATTGTTTGGCAGGGATTATGCGCCTTTGTCTTTCAGGTTTCGCCTGAGTGCCTCTGGAGCGTTCGGTAGATGGTCGGACATGAGACGGAGAAGACGTCGGCTCGGTCGCTAACAGAGTAGTTGCCGCTGTCGTACATGCGGCGCAGCACGCGAGTTTGGCGGTCCGTCAGCTTTGGCATCCGCAAAGTGCCGTTCGCCGCCAAGAACAGGGGTAAGCGCGGCTCGTATCGCACATATCACGATCTTGGTGGGGATGACGTGCCGGTGTTTTTGCTGGCGGTTTTGGCCAAGAACCAGAAGGCCGACCTTGGCGCGAAGCACAAGGCCGCCTCGGCTAAGATCCCGCCCTGCTGGGCGACAGCTACCGTGCAAGCGTGGCGCGCCGCGTGACGAAGATGAGGAGGAAGACATGAGCGAAGACTTTGGCGACCGCCTGGTCAAGAGCGCCGAGCAGGCCTTGGCCATCGCACGCGGCGAGATGGAACCGGGCACCGTCTACCTGCCGTCAGACATCGACGTTGCCGCCATTCGCAAGCGCATGGGGCTATCCCAGGCCAAGTTTGCTGGCCGCTTCGGATTCTCGGCCGCGGCAGTGCGCGATTGGGAGCAGGGGCGCCGGTGATCGGAATCTGTGGTGCGCGCCTACCTCAATGTGATTGACCGGGAGTCTGTGGCGGTCGAGCGGGCGTTGACTGACGCGGCCTGAGTAGGGCAGAGCAGCGCAACCGCAAAGCCTCACAACCTGTCGGAGGCGGCGAACGATGCGGATGTTCAAGGCCTCGCCTGCGACTACACCGGCAAAGATCCAGTAACTTTGCTGTAGTGGTCTGCGCGGGCAAGGCTCACAGAAAGAGAAAATCGCTGGCGGTAAGCTGGTTTGCGGTTACCAGGCCGCTCATCTTGAAGGCGATGTCGCTGGATCCGTCACCGTCGAGGTCGACCTGAACCTGGCCGGAGCCGGCGAAGCGAGCCTCGCTGTTGCCGGATGCGGAGAAGGCCGCGTCGCCCCGATAGTCGAAGGCGCCCTGTTCCAAGCCCGGCGAGAACAGCAGTCTGTCCTCGGCATTGCCGGCTCCTAGGATCGCGCCATCGAAGTCCTCAATGCGGGGACCGTTGCTGCCGCCTGAGCCCAGGTCCGTCCCGATAAAGCGGAAGCTATCCTCGCCAGCACCGCCGAAGGCGACGTCGCCGTTGTTCAGGAAGAGCGTGTCATCTCCGGATTCGCCGTCCAGGTGGTCGGCACCTTTCCCACCGAAGAGACGATCGGCTCCTGACCCCCCTCTCAGCATATCCGCATCCAAGCCGCCGTAGAGGTTGTCAACACCATCCCGGCCATTGAGGCGGTCGTCGTCGCCCATGCCGAAGAGCCGGTTATCGTCTTCGTTGCCAAGGATGGTGTTGGCCAGGTCGTTGCCGACGAGATGAGCGGCGCCGGCCGCCTTGTTGGCAATCACGACCTCGATCTCGGCCAAAATGTCGTCACTGATGAGCGCGAAGAAGGAAGCATCGACGCGGACGACATCGCGGTCTCCTTGACCCGGTCCGTCGAGCACCAGGTCGTCGTAGGTGTCGACAAGGACCGTGTCGTTGCCCGCACCCCCGAAGGCGATGTCGGCACCGCTGCCGCCATTGAGAAAGTCAGACCCCTTGTCGCCAAAGAGAACATCGCCACCAGCGCCGCCGAACAGACGGTCGCTTGCATTGCCGCCAAACAGGAAATCGTTGCCGGACCCCCCGATCACCGTGTCCCTGGCGCTCTCTCCTGCCAGAGCATCAGAACCGGATCCCCCTCGAAGTACGTCCGAACCGCTGTCGCCAAAGATCAAGTCGCCGCCCAGCTGCCCGCGCAGGTCGTCGTTTCCATCACCGCCGTAAACAACGTCCTCTCCGCTGTCGCCGATCACAAGGTTGGCCGCACTGTTCGCAAAGACATAGTCGCTGACGCCCGAGGTCGATGCACGAAGAGCAGATAGCAGCGCCAGCATGTTGCTGGGAACATCGGCTGTAACGATGCCCTCGGCCAGCGCTTCGCCGAGTTCGGGAAACGCGGGGCTGCCTCCTCTCAGGGCGTACAAGAGCGACAGAATCTCGTCCGGCGTGTCTGAAACGAGCAAGGCGCCCAACTGGTCCTGCGCGGCAATGAGTAGGGCAGCGGTCAGCATTGGCACATCCGGCAGGTCATCAGGGCCGGAGAGCTCTCTCAAGGCTTCCAGCAGGTCAAGGATTTCTTCGGTCTCGTCACTTCCCATTGCGCGGCCATCCTCTTGGTAAGGCATGCTTCTCTCCTGATGCGCTCAGCGTCTGGCTTGTCCCGGTGTGCGTGTCGCCCAGCTCGCTTCTCGTGACTACAGCCAATGCATTGCCTTCCTCGTCATCAACAATCAAGGGCAGCACCCAACGCTCCTATGGGTCAACTTGCGATAATCTGGCGGCCTGTGTCCACGGTCGCGGATGCCGCCTACCCATAGACCACAAACTCAGTACTGGTAAGCGTCACCCCGTCTGGAAGACTGACTCCGGTTGCCAGCATGAGGGTGTCAGAACCGGCCCCGCCGTCGAAGAAATCGCCGGCCTCAAGTTCACTCTGACTTCATCGTCGCCGCTGCCGCCAAAGAGATAGCTGTCCTTGCCCACGGTGACGTGTCGGCTCCACTACCACCGAAGAGGAAGCTGTCGTTTCCAATAGCGCCCCTAGGGTTCAAACCCAATCAGTCGATTGAAGCGGCGCGGCTAAAGATGGTTCTGATGGGATGAACCTATCGGATACTGCCATATCTCGTCAGTTTTGGCTGTCGGATGCTCAGTGGGAGCAGGTTGGGCCGCCCTCGTCGAAGCGCTTGCAGCCTCTGGCGCAGTGACGAAATCAACGGCCATCGGTTCCACATACGCGAAGGCCCATCGTTCCGACCATGGCGGAAAAGGGGGACGAAGAGCCAAGCGATCGGCCCTTCGCGCGGCGGCCAGACCACCAAAGTCCACGCGCTCATGGACCTCCTCGGCCGGTCCTACGCCTTCGACCTGTCGCCAGGCAACGTCTCGGACGTCAAGGCCGCAGGCCTGCTCCTGCCACGCGCGGCCCGCGACCGCCATCAAATCGAAAGCGCCGTCTGTCGCCTCGCAGAGAGTCTTCCAAACCCTAGCGCACGACCACTTGCGGTGCTCATCGGAACTTCGAAAGAATGACCCACTGGTCGTTGGCAAACCTCTTTTCTATTCAGAGCCGTAAGCTCTTCACCAATCGCCTTGCACCCTACGAGCCTCACCCGCACGGGGCGGCTTACGGCGAGAAATCTCCTTTGGCTCGTTTAGCGTCCCTGCTGAGGAAGACAGCCCAGCAGTCCTTCCAGGTTGCCCATCCGCCTTTCGATCCGGCGGGCGCGGCTCGCGTGGTTGCCGCTTGGCGACCCCGGATCGCGCGCCAGCGGATTGGGTAAGGTGGTGGCTAAGAGGGCTGCCTGCCGCCTGGTCAGATCTTTCGCCGAAACTCCGAAGTGCGCTTGGGCGGCCGCCTCGGCGCCGTAGAGGCCGGGGCCGAACTCGACAATGTTGAGATAGATCTCGAGAATGCGCCGCTTCGGCCACAGGGCCTCTATCCAGGTGACATAGACCAGCTCCAAGGCCTTGCGGGTCCTCGACTGCTGTGGCCAGAGCAGCAGGTTCTTGACCGTTTGCTGTGAGATTGTGCTGGCGCCGCGGGGGTTGCGGCGCTTGCCGCGCTCGACCTCGTCCTGGGCTTCGTGGATGGCGCCCCAGTCAACCCCGCGGTGCTGGCAGAAGCGATTGTCTTCGGCGGCGATCACCGCCTGAGCCAGATAGGGGCTGATCTCCTCCAGCGGTGTCCAGGACTGCGACCAGCCCTGGCCTTCGGTCAATCGCTGCACCATCAGCGGCGTGACAAAGGCGGGCGTTACCAGATGCAGCATGATCCAGAGGAACGGCAGCACCAGCAGCAGGATGAGGGCCAGGTGCAGGAGCCGGCGGCCGAGCCCTGGCCAGCGCAACCACATGGCCTAGCGGTGCTGCAGCCAGACGGACAAGCGCTCCAAGGCAGCGGTCATCGTCTCCTGGCTGCCGGCAAAGGAGAGCCGCAGGCTGCGTTTGCCTTCCATCGGGTCGAAATCGGGACCCGGCGTCAGGGCCACGCCGGCCTCGTTCAAGAGCTGCTTGCAGAGCTGGCTGCTGTCGTTGGTGAGGTGCGCCACGTCGAGATAGATGTAGAAGGCACCTTCGGTCGGAAGGAAACCGGTCAAACCCAGCTTGGGTAGGCCTTCAACCAGGATCCGCCGGTTCTCGGCATAGCCCTCGACGATCAGGTCTAGATCCTCTCGGGCGCCGAGCGCAGCCAGGCCGGCCCGCTGTGACAGCTCGGAAGCGGAGATGAAGAGAGACTGCCCCAGTCGTTCGACCGGACGCACCAGATCCTCCGGCAGGACCAGCCAGCCCAGCCGCCAACCGGCCATGCAGTAGTATTTCGAGAAAGAGTTAGCGACGATCACCTCGGGCCGATCGGCCAGGCTGGCGGCAGTCTGGCCGAAGGTGATGCCGTGGTAGATCTCGTCGGAGATCAGGCGGATGCCGCGTGCATGGCAACTTTCGACCAGAGCCTCCAGCGCTTCAGACGCGATCATCGTGCCGGTTGGGTTGGACGGGCTGGCGACAATCAGGCCATCCAGCCGGTCGGGATAGGCATCGATCTGTCGGGCTGTCGGTTGGAAATGATCGGCGGCTGTGGTCGGCAGAAAGACCGCCTCGATCCCCAGAGAGGTCAGGAGGTTGCGATAGGCTGGATAGCCCGGTGCGGCCAAGGCGACTCTATCGCCCGCCTCGAAGGCCGCCAGAAAGGCCAGCAGAAAGCCACCCGACGAGCCAGCCGTGACGGCCACCCGACCGGGATCGATCTCAAGCCCATAGAGTCCTCGGTAACTCTCGGCAATCGCCCGGCGCAGAGAGGGAATGCCGAGCGTGTCGGTATAGCCGATGCGGCCGCCGTCCAGGCAGGCCTTGGCGGCTGCAACGACAGCCGGCGGCGGGGCGGCTGCCGGCTGGCCCACCTCCAAGTGCAGAATGTGACGGCCCTCGGCCTCCAGTGCGTTGGCCGCTGCCAGCACGTCCATTGCGCGAAAAGGCTCCACGGCAGCGCGCTCGGCGATCTTCAGGACCATGGGTTGACGCTCCTACGGCAAGGCGAAACCGACATCAGGGCGCCAGGCTCGAGAGGCCGAAGCCGCGCGGGTCGGTCTCGACCCGACAAAGCTCGGGGACCTGCAGGATACCCTCAGGACAATACCAGGCCTGTAGCTCGCCCAGCCCCGGCACACGCTGCAGGCTGTGGCCGAGTTCCAGCAATGTCTGTTGCGTGCCGCCGTCCAGGCGATCCTCGACGAAGGCGACGTCGGGCAAGCCGTTGTGATGACTGCGCACTTCGCGCATGGCGTCGGACAAGCGCATCTCTCGCTCGGTCAGGTCGAGCACCAGGCGGGCCAGGGCCGTTGCACCGGCAGCTCCACCGGAGGCGGCGACGGCCAAGCGGCCACGCTCAGTCCCGATGCTGGTCATCACGGCAGCTACCGGCGAGACCACCAGATTGTCCGGTGGCGGTGCTGCCAGCAAGATGCCGCTGGTCGGCGCCATACGGGCACTGCCGAATAGTCCGTTGTTGGTCAAGCTGCAGGCAATGGCATTGCCATAGCGATCGCCGACGACAAAAGCGGTACCGGCAAGCGGCTCGACGATTTGGCGAGGGGCAGGAACCAAAGTGCTCGCCGGCTTGTGCTGGCCTTGGCCGATCCCAGCCAGGCGCGCCGAGAGTGCGCCGCTGTCCAGGACGCTGGCAACGTTGAACACGCTCTGAGCGTTGGACGCCAACCAGGTGCTGCGATCGGCGAAGCTCTGCGCTGAGGCTTCGAGAAAGAGGTGCTGGCGCCGCGCCGGTTCCGCGCCCTCGTAGTCTAGGACCTCGCTCAGGATCTGAAACATCTCTGCTGCGACCAGGCCGTTGGCAGCCGGCGGCGGCGTCACATAGAGGTAGTCGGAGCCGTACTCGATGCGTAGTGGCACCAGGTATTCCGGCACGCGGATACGGAGGTCGCCTTCCGTCAGCGGTAGGCCGACTTGGCTCGATTCGCGCGCCAGGGTCGGGCCGGTGTCGCCTGCCAGAAACAGCGCCGAGCCCTGATTGCGGATGCCTGACAGCGTGGTGGCCAGGTTCGGTTGCGCCAAGGTCTGGCCGGTTGTCAGCGGTTGTCCATTCGGCAGGAAAATCGCAGCGGCGGCCGGGTTCTGCCGCAGGCTCGACTGCGCGGCCAGGATGTCTGCAGCAAGGGCACGGCTGGTCTTGAAGCCGAATCGGGCGAGGTTCTCGCCAGGTGCTACCAACTGGTTCCATTGCAGCACGCCGTAGCGCGCATGCAGAGCCTCCAGGCCGCGCGCCAGACCAGGCGGCACGCCGCCGCCGGGCGCGCTGAAGGGCAGGAAGGAGAGAGCTTCGGTCAGCTGTTTCTCGCGGTCGTGCAGGACACAGATGCCGCCGCCGCCGAGCGACAGGCGTGAGGGATAGGTCACGGAGAGCGCAAAGCTGACCGCGACCGCCGCATCGGCAACGGTGCCGCCTTGGGCGAGGATTTCGCGGCCGACCAGCGCGGCCGTAGGCTCGCCGCTCGACACCATGCCGTCGAAGCCCGGCACCGGCTCCAGGCGGAGGCCGTCGTCGGAACCGCAGGCTTGCAAGGCCAAGCTCGCGGCCAAGACCAGCGGCAACCCCAACCAGCGTCTCTTGCCGGTTCGGGTGCCGGGATGAGCACGGCATTGTGAGCTTTGCCCCAATCCAGACTTTCCGGTGCCGCATTGCGCCGGCATACTAGGGACTCTAGATTGGGACGATCCGGGAATCGGGAGAGCCTTTGGGCCCTTTGCCATGCCGCGCAGCCTTCGTGTTACAGCCATTCTGTCTCTCTTCGCTGCGGCGCTCACCAGCGCCCTGCTTCTCGTGGTGACCGCGCAGAGCGTGTCTGCGCAAAGCCGCCAGATTTCCTTCATCAGGGACACGGAGATCGAAGATATCATCCGCGATCTTGCGCGGCCGATCTTCCTAGCCGCGAAACTCGACCCCAATGCTGTAGACGTGTATCTGGTTCAGGACCGTAGCCTCAACGCCTTTGTGGCCGGTGGCCAAAACCTCTTCCTGAACACCGGCCTTCTGGCCAGGGTGGATAGCCCCGAAACGCTGCTGGGTGTGGTGGCGCATGAGGCTGGCCATATCGCCGGCGGCCACTTGGCGCAGCGTAAGCTGGCGGTAGAGGATGCGGGCACGACGACCTTGCTGGCCTATGCGATCGGCATCTTGGGGGCGATCGCATCCGGGCGCGGCGAGGTCGCAGGCGCTGTCATCTCCGGCAGTCAGGATCTGGCGCTGCGCAATCTGCTGTCCTACAGCCGCAGCAATGAGCAGGCGGCCGACCAGGCAGCCATTCAGTATCTGCACGCTGCCGGGATCTCGCCTGCGGGCCTACTTGAGTTCATGAACGTCTTGAAGGGGCAGGAGGTTTTGCTGGCGCGGAACCAGGATCCCTATCTTTCAACCCATCCCCTGACGCGTGAGCGCATTACCTTCCTCGAGAACCAGGTGGCCAACTCGCCCTTTCGCGATAAGACCAGCATCACCGCTACCGACCGAGCCCGCTTCGATCGTGCAAAGGCCAAGGTGATCGGTTTCCTTGAGCCGCCCAACATGGTGGCCCGCACCTACGCCGACAGCGATCAGAGCTTGCCGGCGCGCTATGCGCGCGCCCTGTTGGCCTACCGTCTCGGACACCTGGACGATGCCTTGCGGGGCTTGGACGGCCTCTTGGCCGAGGCGCCCAACGATCCCTTTTTTCTGGAGCTGAAGGGACAGATGCTGTTTGAACGCGGCCGCGTCGCCGAATCGCTGCAGCCCTTGCAGCAAGCGGTGACGGCACTGCCGCGCGCCAGTCAGATCCGCCAGTTGTTGGCCCGCGCGCAGATCGAACAGAATAGCCCGGAGATGGACCGCAAGGCGGTCGACAACCTGGAGAAGGTCTTGGCGGCCGAGCCGACCAATGCCTTTGCCTGGCGGCTGATCTCGACACCTTACAGTCGTTTGGGCAAGACCGACATGGTGCATCTGGCGCTGAGCGAATACTGGTTGGCGCGTGGCGATAACGAGCGCGCCGGGATCGAAGCGCGCCGCGCTATGAACCTGATGCCGTCCGGCTCGCCCGATGCTCAGCAAGCCCAGGATGTCTACAACGAGGCCGAGCGACGTCTACGCGCGGCCCGCTAATCCCTACCTTCCCCTTGATCTAAGGACAAACCTTCGCCATGCCTCAGTTCTCCCCAGCCTTGCGCAGCGGCCTGATCGGGCTCTTGCTCGCCGTCTTCCTGCTTCCTCAAGTGGTACAGGCGCAGCAGAGCAGCTTTTCCGCAGCCCAGGAGGAAGAAATCGGCCAGTTGGTGCGCGCCTACCTGCTGGAACATCCCGAGGTCATTCTGGAGGCGATCGAGATCTTGCAGCAGCGCGAACAGCAAGCTGCTGAGACCGCGCGCGAGAGTGCAATTTCAGGTGCGGAAGCGGACCTCTACCAAGATGCGGGTTCGCCGATCGCCGGAAATCCCGACGGCGATGTCACCATCGTCGAGTTCTTCGACTACAACTGCCCTTACTGCAAACGCGTGACGCCGGAAATCTTCAGCCTGCTGGCCCGCGACGGTAACATCCGCTATATCGCCAAGGAATGGCCGATCTTCGGTGAAGATTCGGAGTTTGCGGCACGCGCAGCACTGGCCTCCGCACGGCAGGACAAATACGCGCGCTTCCATCAGGCTCTGATGGGAATTCGCGGACCGGCCAATGAGACGACGGTGAAGCGTGCCGCCGACGAGGTCGGTTTGGACTGGGCCCAGCTGGAAGCGGACATGCAGGACGCGGCCATTACGGAGGCACTGGCGCGCAATCACGAACTGGCACAGCGCCTTGGCATCACCGGCACGCCGGCGATGGTGATCGGCGACAGCTTCCTGCCGGGTGCGGTGCCAGCGGTGGAGATTGCCGCCATCATCGCCGAGGAGCGTGCCAAGGCTCAGACCAACTGATCGCCAGCCCAGCCTTGACTGGGTGGCATGACGGGGCGGCTTGATGAGCGCGTTCGATTGGCATTGCGGTCACATAGAACGCGATACACCGGTCAACGCAGACTATCGCAACACTCAAAATGTGCGCCGCTTCCTGCGGGCCCAATGCGGCCGTGATTTCGCCTTCGATCGTGCCTTCATGGCTTGGATCAAGGATGGTCGCGCCAAGACCATGGGTATGGTTGCCGATGAGTGGTTGAGACGCCGCGCGCAGCGCAGCTGATCGCCGTTCCTCTATGCTGCTTGCCTTTCCAGGGCTGCTTGCCTTTCCAGGCGCGAAAAGCTTGTGGTAAAGCCATGGCTTCGTATCTTGTGCAGCGCGGAAAGGACGGCTGTGCGTGGCTAATCCCTCGGTCCTGGTCTTGAACGGACCTAACCTCAATCTCCTCGGTCGGCGAGAGCCTGGCGTCTACGGCAGCCAGACTCTGTCCGATATCGAAGATCTCTGCCGTGAAGAAGGGGCCGGATTGGGGCTTGATGTTGTCTGTGCGCAATCCAACTACGAAGGTCGGTTGATCGAGCTGATCCACGAGGCCTTCGGGCAGCACTCGGGTCTGGTCATGAACCCCGGCGCCTTTACGCACACCTCTATTGCCATCATGGATGCGGTGCGCGGTGTCGGCTTGCCGTTGGTGGAGGTGCACCTCTCGAACGTTCACGCGCGAGAGGCCTTCCGACATCATTCGTACATCTCTCCCGTCGCACTGGGGGTGATTTGCGGCTTCGGCGCTCAGGGCTATCGCTTTGCCCTGCAGGCGCTGGCGCAGCATGTCTTGAAAGGATAGGCCGCCGATGGGCAGCAAGCTCGATATCGACGAGAAGCAGATCAAGCGCTTGGCGCTGATGCTGGGTGAGACCGGCTTGACCGAGATCGAGGTGGAGGAGGCTGGTCGCCGCATCAAGGTCGCCCGTCAGGCCTCGACGCAAGTCGCCCATGCCCCTGTGGTGAGCCATGCCCCGGTGGCGGCGGCTCCGGCGCTGCCCGTCGCCCCGCCTGCCAATACCGTGGCGCCAAGCCCGCCGGCGACGGAGGGCCGCGATCAGGGCAATCCTCCAGGGACGATCACCTCGCCCATGGTCGGGACAATCTATATGGCGCCCGATCCCGGCGCTGCCTCCTTCATCAGTGTCGGCGACAGTGTCAGCGAAGGACAGACCCTGTTGATCATCGAGGCGATGAAGGTGATGAACAATCTGCCCAGTCCGCGCTCCGGCAAGGTCACCCAGATTCTGGTCCGTGACGGTCAGCCGGTCGAGTACGGCGAGGCCCTTCTGGTGATCTCGTGACGTTTGAGGATGGACGCGGGCGCGCAGCAGGCTGCAGGCAAGGGAGTTAGGCACAGGTGTTCGAGAAGATCCTGATTGCCAATCGCGGCGAGATCGCATTGCGCATTCACCGCGCCTGTCGGGAGATGGGCATCAAGACCGTGGCCGTGCACTCCACGGCGGACGAGGAAGCAATGCACGTTCGTCTGGCCGACGAGTCCGTCTGCATCGGTCCGCCGTCCAGCCGCGACAGCTATCTGAACATTCCAGCCATCATCTCTGCAGCCACCATCACCGGTGCCGATGCCATTCACCCCGGTGTGGGCTTTCTCTCGGAGAACGCCACCTTTGCAGCCATGGTGGAAGAGCACAATATCGCCTTCATCGGCCCCAAGCCGGAGCATATCGCACTGATGGGCGACAAGGTGGCGGCCAAGGAAGCTGCGCTGTCGCTGGGCCTGCCCTGCGTTCCCGGCTCCGAGGGCGCCGTCACCAGTGAAAGCCAGGCCAAGGAGGTGGCAGCTGAGATCGGCTTTCCGCTGCTGATTAAGGCAGCGGCCGGCGGCGGCGGGCGTGGCATGAAGATTGCCCGCAACGAGTCGGAGCTGTCGCAAGCGCTCGCCATGGCGCGCAACGAGGCCAGGGCTGCCTTCAACAACGACCAGGTCTACATGGAGCGTTACCTGGGTGCGCCGCGCCACATCGAGGTGCAGATTCTGGCTGACGGGCAGGGCAACATCGTCCATCTGGGCGAGCGCGACTGCTCGCTGCAGCGTCGTCATCAGAAGATACTTGAGGAAGCGCCTTCGCCGGCGCTCAACGAAACGCAGCGGCGCGCGATCGGCAAGACCGCCGTGAACGCGATGAAGAAGCTCGGTTATCGTTCTGTCGGCACCATCGAGTTTCTGTTCGAGGATGGCGAGTTCTTCTTCATCGAGATGAACACCCGCCTACAGGTGGAGCATCCCATCACCGAGATGATCACCGGTGTGGATCTCGTGCGCGAGCAGATCAGGGCTGCTGCCGGCGGCAGCCTTTCGGTGAAGCAAAGAGACGTCAAGTTCACCGGTCACGCCATCGAATGCCGCATCAATGCCGAGCACTGGCGCACATTCGTGCCCTCTCCCGGCAAGGTGCAGAGTTATCACGTGCCGGGTGGCATGGGCGTTCGGATCGATAGCGGTCTCTACGCCGGTTACAGCGTACCGCCGCACTACGACAGCCTGATCGCCAAGCTGATCGTGCACGGCATCACCCGCGAGGACTGCCTGATGCGTCTGCGCCGGGCTTTGGAAGAATATGTGGTCGACGGCATCGAAACCACGATCCCGCTACACCAACGTCTGGCTGGCTCTCCCGCCTTCATGAACGGACATTACAATATTCATTGGCTGGAGAATTATCTGCAGGACCTGGATGCTTGATGATAATGAAGCGCTTTTTTGTCTTAGTAACTGTAAATTTCATGACGGCTTGATTTTTGTATTAGTCGAGGGCGATGCCTTTGCTCTGTTTTTTGCAATCGAAATACTTGACTAAAAAGATCTTCGATAGTTTTGGGTGAATTTTGTTCTCTCTGATAAACTCAACGTCAAATCCGCACTTTTTGTAGAAGCCGGCGGCCTGAAAGTCATTGGTGACGAGATTGATGTTGTTGTAGCCTTGGCCCTGGAAGCGATTGTCCAGCGCCTGTAGCAAAGCCCTACCGTAACCGCACCGTCGGCAGTTTTGCTCGATCCAGAGGTCGTCCACGTAGACCTCTGCATAGGCGGTGTAGCCGCGCAGCGCGCCGATCGCCTGGCCGGCATCGCTGCGCAGCATCAAGGCAAAGGGTTTGTAGTCGCAGACCACTCCATGGCGCGCCTCGTAGGCCATGTGTTGCTGCTCGATCGTCTCCTCGATGTCTTCAGGAAGACGTGTTAGGGCATCAATGCTAAAGCGCACCCTGTCCCTCGGGTCTTGAGTGGCGACCAGGAAGGAGCGTCCCAGCGAGGCTCGAGTCTCCAACAATCAGACCGCGGCAAGTTCATCTTCCTTGACCGAGGCGTGGCGAAGCCGGTCGTCCAAGCCACCGACTGCCATTTGCCAATGGCGGTTGCCGGTCTCACTGTCAAAGGGTGGTGCGTCCAGCTTGGCCCATTCGGCGTCATAGATGCCTTGGCGGCGGCGCGTGTGCACGGCCATGGTGAAGTTGGCGAAGAGCTCCGTCAGTCCGTCGCGGATCTCGGGGTTGGCCTTGATGATTTTCATGGCCGGCTTGACGATTGCGGCGTAGTCGCGGTTCTCGCGCATCTCCCAGCGGAAGATGTTGTTGTAAAGTTCCTGCACCTTCTGGCGCGGTTGGCGGCGGCCCGCAGTGGCATCTGCACGGTCCCAGGGGGACTGGCCCAGGATCTCGCTGATGTTCTGGAAGCGCTCCAGGAAGCTCTGCGGGTGGAACAGCTTGCTGACCAGCCAGCGGGCACCGATGAAGAGCTCTTCGCGGGTCATCTGGTTGGGAATGATGTTGCTGACCAGGCCGGAAGAGGGGAACTGCGACACCACCTCGTGGGCCACCAGGCGCTTTTCTTCCACCATGCTGGCGTAGAGCGGCGTCGCCACCGGAGCGACCAGGACCGAAATGTTGAAGGTCGCCGTCGGGTGGGCCATTCCGAAACTCACCTGCCGCTCAAAGCAGGCCTTGCTGTCATGGTCGAAGCCGACCATCAGGCCGCTCTCAAGCCGCATGCCTTTCGACACGATGGTGCGCAGCTGATCGACCAGATTAACCTTCAGGTTCTGCCGCTTTTTGCTTTCTTTTAGGCTTTCTTCATTGTCCGACTCGATGCCGATGAAAGCATTCACCAGACCGGCCTCGACGCACATCTCCAAGATGTCGGGATCGCGGGCGACGTCGATCGACATCTGGGTTGCGAAGGCCATGTAGTCACGACCCTGCTTGCCGTTCCAGGCGGCGATTGCCTCGAGGATGGCGCGCGTGCGCTTGCGGTAGACAGTGAAGTTGTCGTCGGCCAGGACAGCATAGTTGTAGCCCAGGTCGTAGAGCTGCTGCAGCTCGGATATTATTAGGTCGTTGTCCTTATGACGCTGGACCCGACCCAGATACTGAATCACATCGCAGAAGTGACATTCGAAGGGGCAGCCGCGGCTGGTCTGTACGATCCCGGCGAAGGTGTGTTCGTTGGGATAGAGGTCCCAGCGCGGAAGCGGGGATTTCTGCATGTCCCACTTGCCGGCGGTGTAGCGGGCCTTGAGCGCGCCGGCTTCCAGGTCGGCAAACAGCTGCTCGGCGACGGTCTCGAACTCGCCGATCACCAGACAGTCTGCATGATCTAGGAAGAGATCGGGCGCCAGAGAGACATGCGGGCCGCCCATGATGACGGTCTTGCCGGCGGCGCGCAGCTTGTCGGCCAGCTCAATCCCGCGGGTTGCCTGGCCGACGTTGGCGGTCAGGCCATAGATGTCGGCATCCATATGCAAGGCATCGTCGAAGCGATCGACGCTCTCGTCCAACAGGCTGACGCTCATGCTCTCCGGCACGAAGGCGGCAACGGTGCAGATCGCAGCCGAGGCCACGCGATTGATCTCTCGATTGGGATCGCTTGAGGGCCAGGACTGGGCATAGTCCGAAGTGGCATTGCTCCGTGGTGCAATGATTAACATGTGCATCGGAATCAGCTCTCCATTTCGGCCAGGCTTGCCGCCCGACCGATTCATTTACTCGGCAGCTTGGAGGACCGGCTTCGTGGTGTGCTCCAGATCCTGCGAGATGGCGCTCGTCGCCTTGATCCAGCTTTCTCGTGCCGTATCGGTATCGAAGGGGGGCGCATCCAACTTGGCCCACTCGGCATCATAGATGCCGAAGGTGCGGCGGTTGTTCAGCGACAGGGTGTAGTGGCCCAGAATTTCACCAAGGTTGTCCTTGATGTGCGGATTGGCTTTGATTAGCTTCAGCGCGCGCCGCATCATGTCGGCGAACTGCGGGTCCTTGCGCATCTCTTGACGGAAGAGGTCGGCATAGAGCCTGGCCTGCAGCTTGCGCGCCGGCCGTCGCTTGCTGATCGCGTCGGGCTCTTCCCAGGGTGCCGATTGCAGGGTCTCGCTGATCCGGGTGAAGCGCTCAAAGAAGCTCTCGGGATTGAAGATCTTGCTGGCAAGCCAGCGGGTGCCGACATAAAGCTCCTCACGGGACATCTGCTTGGGCAGAATGTTGGTGACCAGCGGCGCTGCCGCGAAGTGCGACATGGTATCTTCCAGCACCAGCCGGCCCTCGGCCAGCATGGTGTCGTAGAGCGGCGTCGCCACCGGGGCCACAAGCACGGAGACCGTGAAGTAGCCGACAGGCAGGGTGCGGGTGAAGGCAAAGAGGTTTTCGAAGATCGAGTGATCGTCGTGATCGAAGCCTGCGATCAACCCGCCATCGAGGCGCATTCCCTTGGAAACGATCTTGTTGATCTCTTCGGTCAGGTCGACCTTGACGTTCTGCCGCTTCTTGCTTTCCTTCAGGCTCTCGACGTTGTTGGTTTCGATGCCGACGAAGGCGCTGACCAGCCCGGCCTCGCGGCAGAGCTCGACCAGTTCCAGGTCTTTCGACAGGTCGATGGACAGCTGCGTGAAGAAGGTCATGTACTCGCGACCCTCTTTCCCGTTCCAGGCAGCAATGGCCTCCAGCAGAGACCGGGCGCGCTTGCGGTAGACCGTGAAGTTGTCGTCGGCCAGGAAAACGTGGCTATAGCCTTTGTCGTAAAGCAGCTGCAACTCGGCGATGATCTGTTCATTGCTCTTGTGGCGCTGAACCCGGCCCAGGTACTGAATCACATCGCAGAAGTGGCACTCGAAAGGACAGCCGCGACTGGTCTGAACCACCCCGAAGAAGGCCTGATCGTTGGGATAGAGATCCCAGCGCGGCACCGGAGAGGTCAGCATGTCCGCTTTGGTCGAGTTGTAGCGCGGCTTCAGCGTGCCGTTGCGAATGTCATCGAACACCGCCTCTGCCACCGGTTCCATCTCGCCCACGACGATGGCGTCGGCATGAGGCTCGAAGAGTTCCGGGGCAAGCGAGACGTGCGGGCCGCCCATGATGACCGTCTTACCCATCTTGCGAAGAGTCTGAGCCAAGCGTATGCCACCACTGGCCTGCCCGACATTGGCGGTGATGGCATAAAGATCGGCATCGCCGTGGCGCTCCGCATCGAAGACCTCGACGCTCTCGTCCAGGAGGCTGACCTCGAAGTCCTCGGGTGCAAAGGCAGCCACGGTCGCAATCGCAGCCGATGCAACTCTGGCGATCGTCTTCCCGCTCTCCCTGTCTTCCCACCACCCGGAGTAGTCGGAATTCGCGGTCGAGCGCGGTGCAATTACGATCATCTTCATGACTGATCCAAACTTTCCCGCTTGATGCCCAATTGATTTATGACACTAGCATCTAATGTGAAGCCCTGTCATCTCAATCCCGTTCTCCGTGATGCGCTGCAAGGGCGCGGCCGAACTTCAACTAACGCCAGGTGGAGAATTGGCTGTCTGCCGAGGGAAACAATCCAGTTACTGTCGGCTACTCACAAAAGTGAGGCGTCTTGAACAAGAACAACGAAGCTACAGATTTTGTCCGCCGTCTACGGCGATGGTTTGACCGGTAATCCACGAGGCGGCGTCTGATAGCAGGAAAGCGGCGGTCCTGCCGATCTCTTCCGGTCGCCCCATGCGTCCAAAGGGGATCTTCGCCAGTGTGCGGTGGTAGCTCTCCGGTTCGTGCTGGCGCCGCTTATCCCAGATTCCATCGGGAAACTCTATTGAACCGGGTGCGATGGCATTGACGCGGATCCTCTTGCCGGCAAGCTTCAAAGCATAGGACTGAGTGGCCTGGATTACCGCGGCCTTGGCTGCGCCATAGGCGATGTTGCTTGATGCACCGATGCCGGAGGTTGACGACATGTTGACGATGGAGCCGCCGCTATTCATCACGCGTGCCGCAAAGCGGGTGCCGCGCACCACACCGAGCAGGTCGACATCCAGATTGATGCGCCAACTCTCTTCATCGTCGCGATGACCGAAGCCGCTGGGATTGTTGACCAAGCCATCAAGCCCGCCGAGAGCCTGCTGCGCTGCCTTGAGAAAGTCATCCAATGCTGCGGGATCGCTGACGTCGCAGGTCAATGCCACGACCTTTCCGCCGTGGGTGTTCAGCTGTTCTGCGGCAGCGTCGAGTGAGGACTGACTACGCCCGCAGATCGCGACCCTGGCGCCCTCTTTGGCGCAACTCTCGGCAATGGAGAGGCCGATGCCCCGGCTGGCGCCGGTAACGATGATACACTTGCCCGCTAGACCGAGGTCCATGGCCACCCCTTCTCTTTGGCTAGAGCGTGCGGAACGAGCGATTTCCGCGCAACTGCCGGTCAAAGTTGATCAGGTCATTGTTGCAGGCTTGCCGGGATTCATAGGTCGCACGATTGTCGCAAGGATTTCGATAGCCGCCGCCACTGCAAGCGGAAACCAAGAGAGCGCCGCCGGCAAGCAGCAGGGGCAGGAGCAGAAGTCTGCGGGGCCAGAGTGAAGTCACAGGACCTTCCTTTCCGTTTGGCGGTCGCTGTGCAATGCATAGCTGGATTAACCTTGGGCGGGCAAGCACTTGCCGCTTGCCAAGACGCAGTTGGGCCGCATCTCGCGCAAGTGTGTTGCTCACACCAGCTTGTGTTGTTCGCTATGCCTTGATAGCAGACTTTTAGGGGGCGTCAGGCAAGCCAGAGGAAATCGCTAGAGGTGAGGAGCTGTGCTGCACTCAAGCCCTCAAGGCGAAGCTCCATATCGCTTGCACCATCACCATCCCGGTCGATCTCCAGGCTATCGCCACCGGCAAAGCGGGCCTGGCTGTTTCCGGCTGCGGAGAAGGCGAGTGCGTCGATGTAGGAGAAGGCGCCGACCTCCAGCCCGGTCTCAAATACCAGCCTGTCCTCGCCCTGGGCATCGTTCAGGCTGACGCCGTCGAAATCGCCGATCAGCGCTCCCCCCAGGTTCGCGGGGACAAAGAACCAGTCTTCGCCGGCACCGCCGAAGGCCGTATCGTCGAGACCCAAGTGGATGGTGTCGGCCCCGCTGCCACCTTCGAAAGTATCAGCCGAGCCGCCGCCGAAGAGGGTATCGTCACCGCCGCGCCCCTCGATCGTGTCCTCGCCCTGATTGCCGGCCAGGCGGTTGTCGCCGGTGTTTCCCTGGATAGAGTTGTCCAGGCTATTGCCCGTGCCGTCTATGTTGCCAAAACCGCCCTGCATGCGCAGCGTCTCGATGAAGGCATCCGCGCTGCCGTCAGGCAGCGTGTAGTCGACCTCGGCCCGCACCAAATCGACACCCTGTCCGGATAAGTCGCGCACGATATCGCTTGCCGTATCGACCACGAACGTGTCTTCGCCCGAGCCGCCCGAGGCGATGTCGCTGCCCGACTCGCCGTTCAGCACATCGGCACCGGAGCGGCCCAGCAGGGCATTGTCACCGGAGTTGCCGAGAATCGTATTGGCGAAGCTGTTGCCCGCCAGCTTGGCATCGCCGGCCTCGCGGTTGATGTTGCTGCGCTCAATCTCGGCGTTCGTGGTGATGGTAAAGTCGATTGCGTTGGAACGCAGCACGTCCGCGTCGCCGGCACCCGGTAGATCGAAGAGCGCGTCGGTCTTGATATCGACGATGAAGGTGTCGTTGCCGGAGTCTCCATAGGCAAAATCGGTGCCGCTGGCTCCGTTCAGGCGATCATTGGAAGAGCCACCGAAGAGCCTATCCAGACCCGTTCCACCGACCATCTGGTCGGCTCCGAGCACGCCATCCAAGGTGTCATCGCCGGCACCGCCGAAGAGCAAGTCGGCGCCGCTGTCGCCGATGACGAGGTCGTCACCTCCATCGCCGCGCAGTTCGTCCTCGCCGCTGTTGCCCTTGAGGTAGTGATCACTGCCGCTGCCGCCGCGGATATCATCGGCGCCGTCATTGCCGCGCAATGTACGGTCTTCGCCACTGCCGCCGAAGATCGTGTCGTCACCGCCGTCGCCGCTCAAGAATTCATCGTTTCCCGCATCGCCGTAGAGCGTGTCGGCTAGCGATCCGCCATTGAGCGAGGTGTCGTCGCCATTGCCGCCGAAGAGTGCGTCCTTGCCGTCGTCGCTAATGGCCGAGGTGGCGGCGTAGCCACCGCGCAGCAGAGTGTCGTCGCCGCCACCGCCATAGATCCGGTCGTCGCCGATCCCACCGAAAAGGCTTTCGTCGTCGCCGCCGCGTCCATAGACCTGGTCGTCGCCGGCTCCACCGTAGAATTCACTGTCGCTTCCGGTGCCGCCGAATAGCGTGTCTTTGCCCTGGTCACCGAAGAAGTAGGAATCGTCGCCGTCCTCGCCCGCGATCGTATCCGAGGCGCTGCCGCCGAAGAAGTTCCCGTCACCGCCCGAACCGCCGATCAGGGTGTCCACAGAGGCACCGCCGTAGATCTCGAACTCTTCGCCCGTGCCGCCGCTCAACAGGTCGCGGCCTTCGTCTCCGTAAAAGCTACTGTCGTTTCCGGCCCCGCCGTATAGGAAGTCGCCGCCGCTACCGCCGTAGAAATCGACGTCATAGCCCTCAATTCCATAGATACGGTCCTCGCCGGTGCCGCCGAAGATCCCGCTATCGTTGCCAGTACCAGTGTAGATGACGTCGGCTCCCGAGCCTCCGAAGGCGAGAGTGTCCGTGCCGCTGCCACCGAACAAGCGATCGGTCCCGCTTGCGCCGTGAAACTGGCTGTCGCTTCCGTCTTCGCCGTGAAGGAGGTCGTCTCCATCGCCACCGTAGATCGTTCGCTCGTTGCCGGCCCCTCCATAGACAGTGTCATTGCCGCTGCCCCCGTTGATCAAGGTCTCCCAACCGGACTCGCCTTCGATGAGATCGTCACCCGAGCCACCGCGCAGGTCGTAGTCATCTCCATTGCCGGCACGGATGAGGTCGTCACCGAGACCTCCAAAGAGTGATTGATCCGCGCCGGTAGCGCCGTAAAGCGTGTCGGCCCCCGAATCCCCTCCCAAGAGGATATCGGTGCCCGAACCGCCCCGGACGGTGTCATCGCCGCTGCCGCCGAACAGAGACCGATCCGAGCCGTTTGCCCCATAGAGCGAATCCTTACCGTCGCCCCCGTAGGCCGTGTCGCTGGCGGCACCGCCGACGATGATGTCGTTGCCGGATCGACCGAACAGAACATCCTTACCCTGCCTGCCGAACAGACTGTCGTTCGCGGAAAGGCCGTCGATAAGGTCGCTGAGAATGCCGCCGGATAGGGAATCTGGACCGTCGGTTCCGGTAATGGTCGCCATGCTATCCTCCCTTACGCCATCCATCGCATAGCGAACCAATATGGCAAGATTCGGAGGGTAACCCTGGGTGTTAACCTAGTGCAGGACGGCAGGGTTTTGGACCCTACCAGTCGTCAAGAGAGTGGTTCAGTATTCAGAAGGCGGGTCTTGACCCAAGCAGTTTGGCGATAGCAAGCACGATCAGTTCTCAAGAGGCATTTCTTTTGCGATCGCCCGCGATAGAGAGGCGGGGCCGAAGCGAATGCCGCGTGCAAGCGCGCGATTGGTGAAGACTAGCGGCCGGGAGGTTTGCTGAGCGCTCGGGTTCGCTGTCCTGATCGGATACGTGATTCGCAGCTCTGGGCCGCCGCGCCGGCCTTGCTGTAGCAGCTGGACGAGCAGGCGGAGATCAAGAGAGGTGCGGCGATGGCGCCGACGCCGAAAGCAAGAAAACGTCGGCGGCTCGATCGCGACTGCGGGGATGTCTTGGCCCGGGTTGGATCGGCAAGGGCGGTGGAGGTCATGGCTGGGCGGCCTTCCTGTTAGACAGCGCTACGCCGCCGGAAATCGGCGACCGGGCGATCTCGCGCGCTCGCGCTCATCACGAGGATGAAGCACGAGCCCTCTCGACCGCACACTCGATACTGAGTTTTAGGCGGCGGTCCGCGAACGGCAAGATCAGGGGACCGCCGAAAGCCGCCAAAACACGTGAGTTTGAGGCGAAGTGTTCGCCTCTAGACCTCTGGCTTAGCTGAAAGCCTGCAGTCCTGTCTGCGCACGGCCCAGGATCAGTGCGTGCACATCGTGCGTGCCTTCATAGGTGTTCACCGCCTCGAGGTTCATGACATGGCGGATCACGTGATACTCGTCCGAGACGCCGTTGCCGCCGTGCATGTCGCGGGACATGCGGGCGATATCCAGGGCCTTGCCGCAGGAATTCCGTTTCACCAGCGAGATGGCCTCCGGCAGCTCCTTGCCTTCGTCGATCAATCGACCGACGCGCAGGCATGACTGCAACCCGATGGTGATCTCGGTCTGCATATCGGCCAGCTTCTTCTGGATCAGCTGCGTTGCCGCCAGCGGGCGGCCGAACATCTTGCGGTCCAGGGTGTACTGGCGGCCTGCATGCCAGCAGAACTCAGCCGCGCCAAGCGCGCCCCAGGCAATTCCATAGCGCGCGCGGTTAAGACAGCCAAAGGGACCCTTCAGTCCGGTGACGTTGGGCAGCAGATTCTCATCCGGCACGAAGACGTCGTCCATCACGATTTCACCGGTGACGGAGGCCCGAAGGCTGAACTTGCCTTCGATCTTCGGCGTGGTGAAGCCTTCCATGCCGCGCTCCAGAACGAAACCGCGGATCTTGCCGTCGGGATCACTCTTCGCCCAGACCACTGCCAGATCGGCGATCGGCGAGTTGGTGATCCACATCTTGGCACCCTTCAGGCGATAGCCGCCGTCGACCTTCTTGGCGGTCGTGCGCATGGAACCGGGGTCGGATCCGGCGTCGGGCTCGGTCAAGCCGAAGCAACCCACCTTCTCGCCGCTTGCCAGGCCTGGTAGCCAACGCCGCCGCTGCTCTTCCGTGCCATAGGCGTTGATCGGATGCATGACCAGCGAGGACTGCACGCTCATCGCCGAGCGATAGCCGCTGTCGACCCGCTCCACCTCGCGGGCGACCAGGCCATAGCAGACATAGTTGACACCGGCGCAGCCATAGGCCTCCGGCAAGGTCGCGCCCAGGAAGCCCAGTTCGCCCATCTCGTTCATGATCTCGCGGTCGAACTGCTCGTGCCGGTTGGCCTTCAGGACGCGCGGCATCAGCTTGTCCTGGCAGTAGTCGCGCGCCGCATCGCGGATCATCCGCTCCTCTTCGCTCAGCTGCTCGTCCAGCAGCAGGG
This sequence comes from Rhodospirillales bacterium, assembly GCA_963669445.1. GTDB lineage: Bacteria > Pseudomonadota > Alphaproteobacteria > Kiloniellales > JACOMY01 > JACOMY01. The sequence continues at coordinate 4,680,231 of OY770029.1, read as the reverse complement.
CGTCATCCCATTGGAAGGCGGCCCGGGTCGGCTCGTGCAGTTTCAAGGCTGGCTCTGCGGGACTCATGCTATGCTCTCCATTGCCGGCGCCAAATGCCGTGTGTTTCTGCGCGGTCGGTCAGTGGGGCCGGTTCCTGCTGCCGCGCGCCTGTTCTGGAACACTGTATTTAGTCCGACCGACATCAGAGGCCAAGAGTTGCGGAAGGCGCGCCGAGGCTGTTCCTGTCCTTTTGTCGGTGCTTGTGCATGCCAACCTTCCATTCGTCGGCGCCCTTTGGCCAGGCGCCTCCCGTGCCCAGTTGCAGAGGTAGCCTGCCGGTGCTTGGCGTGATCTTGGGTCAAAGCGTCGCTATTGCGATGGCGCTGCGCGGCTTCACGGTGGGCAAGGTTTGCGCGTTTGCCTCCTTACATCTTTGGCGCCGTCGGCCATCATCCGTGAGCGACGATCGGGGTCAAGACTTTGGCAGCGGCAGCCGCTGGGTGGGGTCGGTCTGTCGGCGTGTGACCTTGTTCGACGTTTCGTAACGGCCCTTCTTGCACTTGCCGGCTTTCCATCGCTTGGTCTAGCTTCAGCGCAAGAGGGGGCCGCATCCGAAGTCGGGTTAATGAGCCCTCCAGATTGGACAGGGTCGCTTCTCGAGGGGCAGGCGTTCGTTCGAGAGCCGTTTTTTGACGGCTGCGGGCGACACACTTGCGATTCCGGCGCATACTGTCCGATCCGACGTGATCGGGACCTGAGAGGTTGGACGTCAGTATGGAGCCTTTTCTTCAATTCCTCATTAACGGCGTTACCTTGGGCTCGATCTACGGCCTGATCGCCATCGGCTACACCATGGTCTACGGCATCATCGGTATGATCAACTTCGCCCACGGCGACGTCTACATGATCGGCGCCTTTCATGCCGTGATCGCTTACTTGGTGCTGGGTGTGCTGGGCGTCACCTGGGTGCCGCTGGCCTTGCTGCTGGTGCTGGTGATCGCGGTCGCGCTCACCTCGACCTACGGCTGGGCGGTCGAACGGCTGGCCTATAGGCCGTTGCGCGGCTCATTTCGGCTGGCGCCGCTGATCACCGCGATCGGCATGTCGATCTTCCTGCAGAACTATGTGCAGCTGCTGCAGGGCGCGCGCAACAAGCCGTTGCCACCGATCATCAGCGGCTCCTTCGACCTCACCAGCGGCGGCGACTTCGACGTCAAGCTGGGCTATATGCAGATCCTGATCGTGCTGACCACCGTCGCCTTGATGGCGATCTTCACCTACCTGATCACCAAAACACCGCTGGGTCGCTCGCAGCGCGCCTGCGAGCAGGATCAGAAGATGGCTTCGCTGCTGGGCGTCGACGTCAATCGCACCATCGGGCTCACCTTCGTCATCGGCGCCGCCTTGGCGGCCGTGGCCGGATTCATGGTGACGCTCTATTACGGTGTGGTCGACTTCTACATCGGTTTTCTGGCCGGGATTAAGGCCTTCACGGCGGCTGTTCTGGGTGGCATCGGCTCGCTGCCGGGCGCCATGCTGGGTGGTATTCTGATCGGCTTGATCGAGGCTTTCTGGTCCGGCTATTTCAGCGTCGAGTACAAGGACGTCGCTGCCTTCTCGATCCTGGTTCTGGTGCTGATCTTCCGACCGACCGGCCTCTTGGGCCGACCGGATATTGAGAAGGTCTAAGCCCATGGCACAGGCATCTCTTACCGATCCGAGCTACCTCACCCCGATCTTGAAAGATGCGCTGAAGGCGGCTGGCATCGTGCTCGCGCTGACCATCTTCATGGTCGGCATCAGAACGGTGGACAATCCCCAAGGCCTGCAAGCCGAGTACCGCTTCGACGACGTCATAACCGCCGTCATCCTGGTCTTCTTTGGGCGCATCACGCTCTCGCTCATCAACGGCGGGCAGGCCCTGATCGGCACCGCGATCGCCGGCGGCTTCTCCGCCTGGATGGTGATTGCGCTGGTGACCATCGGCGAAGAGGGCAGCGGCCTGTTGCCCAAGCCCTTCGCCAGCACCGTAGTCTGCTGGATGATCACCCTGGCGACGATCGGCTTCACCCTGCGCGGGCTCTTTCTGCTGACTCGCGGCAACAAGGGTGCGCCGGCGGTCTTCAAGGAGGACGGCAGCCTCTCGATTCAGCGCCTGACGCCCTGGATCGGCGCCGCCTTTATCCTGGTCGCCTTCGTCCTACCCTGGTTCGAGTTCTCCAACCGTCGCATCATGGACATGGCGGTTCTGGTCTTGACCTATGTGATGTTGGGTTGGGGCCTGAACATCGTGGTCGGCCTGGCCGGGCTCTTGGATCTGGGCTATGTCGCCTTCTATGCCGTGGGATCCTACACCTTTGCCCTGACCTCCTTCTATTTCGATATGGGCTTTTGGGTGGCGCTGCCGGTCTGCGGCGCCATGGCTGCCTTCTTCGGCGTCATGCTGGGCTTTCCGGTCTTGCGATTGCGCGGCGACTATCTGGCCATCGTCACGCTTGGCTTCGGCGAGATCATCCGCGTCATTCTAATCAATTGGTGGTGGTTCACCGGTGGGCCCGACGGCATTCGCGGGATTCCAAGGCCGACCTTCTTCGGCCTGGAGTTCACCCGCCGCCCCAAGGAGGGCCAGGAGACCTTCCACAGCTTCTTCGATCTGGAGTTCAGCTCGGTCGATCGGATCATCTTCCTCTACTACATCATCCTGGTCATGGCGCTGATCACCAACGCCTTCACCATGCGCATGCGCCGCCTGCCGGTCGGCCGCGCCTGGGAGGCCCTGCGCGAAGACGAGGTCGCCTGCCGGGCATTGGGCATCAATCCGGTCAATACCAAGCTCACCGCCTTCGGACTGGGTGCCATGTTCGGCGGCTTCGCCGGCTGCTTCTTCGCCACCCGCCAGGGCTTCATCTCGCCCGAGAGCTTCACCTTCATCGAGTCGGCCGTCATCCTGGCGATCGTCGTGTTGGGCGGCCTTGGCAGTCAGATCGGCGTGGTCATCGCCTCCATCCTGCTGATCGGGGTGCCGGAGCTGTTCCGCGAGCTTCAGGAGTATCGTATGCTGGCCTTCGGCGGCGGCATGGTGCTGGTTATGGTCTGGCGCCCGCGCGGCCTGCTGGCGCACCGCGATCCCACCGTGCGCCTGTTCAAGGGCCGAAGAACCAAGTCGGCCAGACCCTCGGAGGGCACGGCCTGATGCGCGCGCCCAAGGAAATGGTGGTGCCGGGCGGCGCCAGGGCGATCCTCAGCGTCGAGCATCTGACCATGCGCTTCGGCGGTCTGATTGCCATCAACGATGTCTCCTTCGCCGCCGGTCAAGGCCAGATCACCGGCATCATCGGCCCCAACGGCGCCGGCAAGACCACGGTCTTCAACTGCCTAACCGGCTTCTACAAGCCGACCGTTGGGCGCCTGACCTTGGATCACGAGGCGGGCGAGCGCTTCTATCTGGAGCAGATGGAGGGCTTTCGCATTTCGCAGCTGGCGGGGGTCGCGCGGACCTTCCAGAACATCCGCCTCTTCCCGGCGATGAGTGTGCTGGAGAACCTGATGGTGGCGCAGCACAACAAGCTGCAGCGCGCCTCTCAATGGTCCATCGCGGGCCTCTTCAATCTGCCGGTCTACCGCATGGCCGAGAAGCAAGCGGTTGAGCTGGCGCGCCACTGGTTGCAGCGTATTCGCATGGAGGAGCGGGCCGACGAGCCAGCCGGCAGTCTTCCCTACGGCGCTCAACGCCGCCTTGAGATTGCGCGCGCGATGTGCACCGAACCGGTCTTGCTCTGTCTCGATGAGCCGGCGGCGGGGCTCAATCCGACGGAATCGGCGGAGCTCAATCAGCTGCTGCTGCGCATTCGCGACGAGGAAGGGATCGGGATCCTTTTGATCGAGCATGACATGTCCGTGGTGATGAAGATCTCCGACCACATCGTGGTGCTGGACCACGGCGTTAAGATCTCCGACGGGACGCCGGCCGAGGTGCAGGCCGATCCGGCGGTCATTCGCGCCTATCTGGGCGAGGAAGACGAAGAGGAGGGCGCCGAGGGAGGCGCTGCCGGAGCATGACGGTCCTCACCATCGACAACGTCCAGACCTTCTACGGCCACATCCAGGCCCTGCATGGCGTCAGCCTGGAGGTCCAGGAGGGCGAGATCGTCACCCTGATCGGTGCCAACGGCGCCGGCAAGTCGACCCTGCTGATGACCATCTGCGGCAACCCGCAGGCGCGCAGCGGCCGTATCGTCTATCAGGACGAGGACATTACCCAGCGCCCGACCTACGAGATCATGCGCATGGGCATCGCCCAGTCGCCCGAAGGCAGACGCATCTTCCCGCGCATGACGGTGATGGAGAACCTGCAGATGGGGGCGACCATCCTGGGCGGCGAAACCTTCGATCAGGATGTCGCCAAGGTCTTCGAGTTGTTTCCTATTCTGAAGGAGCGCGAGCGTCAGCGCGGCGGCACCCTGAGTGGCGGCGAGCAGCAGATGCTGGCGATCGGCCGCGCATTGATGAGCCGGCCGCGCTTGTTGTTGCTGGACGAGCCCTCCTTGGGGATTGCGCCCTTGATCGTAAAGCGCATCTTCGACGCGATCCGGCGGATCAACGAGGAGGAGAAGATGACCATCTTCCTGGTCGAGCAGAATGCCCACCACGCGCTACGTCTGGCCCACCGCGGTTATGTCATGGTCAATGGTCGGATACAGCTCTCGGGCACCGGCAGCGAGCTTTTGGCCAATCCCGAAGTTCGGGCCGCCTACCTGGAAGGAGGGCACGCATGAACGGCATTCTGGGCGAAGACCCGCTGGTCTTTCTTGGCCTCACCTGCGTGGTGTTCGGTGGTGCCGGCTTCATGATGGGACAGGCTTTGGCGCGGACCTGGAGACCGCTTTGGCAGCTCTTTCCCTATGGTCTGGGGCTCACGATTTTCAATCGCTTCTTGGTCTATGCGCTCTTCGACGGCGACGGCCTCTCGGTTCTGGGATTTCTGATCGATGCCGTGGTGATCTGTCTATTGGCATTGCTGGCCTATCGAATGACGCAGGCCTACAAGATGGTGGCGCAATACCCTTGGCTTTACGAGCGCGCCGGCCTGCTCGCTTGGCGCGAAAAGCAGGGAGGTTGAAGAGCTAGACCTTTTCGGCAGGCGTGTCTAAGTTCCCGGCACGCTCGCTGCTGTTCCTGCTGTTTCTTGGGAACGCGCAGTCCCACCCGGCTCGACCCTCCTGTGTGAAAGACCAAAGAGTCGAATGCAGGGAGCCTTGGGTGGTCCTTCATGAACGGGAAAATGGGAGACTAGAGGTATGAGGAAACTTGCACTGGGCCTTTCGGCAGCAGCGCTGAGCTTGGGTTTGGGTGTGTCCGGCGTACAGGCCGACATCACGATCGCGACCGCGGGACCCATGACCGGCGACTATGCCGCCTTCGGCCAGCAGATGCAGAGCGGCGCCAAGGCTGCCGTCAAGGACATCAATGCAGCCGGCGGCGTCAACGGCGAGCAGCTGGTGCTCGAGGTCGGCGACGATGTCTGCGATCCCAAGCAGGCTGTGGCGGTCGCCAACGACTTCGTCCAGAAGGGCGTCGTCTTCGTGGCCGGGCACTTCTGCTCCGGCTCTTCGATCCCGGCCTCCGACGTCTATATCGAGGAAGACGTCCTGCAGATGACTCCGGCCTCGACCAATCCGGCCTTCACCGATGGTCCGGCAGCCGACGGCATCACCACGATCTTCCGCACCTGCGGCCGCGACGATCAGCAGGGCGACTTTGCCGGCAAGTGGATTGCGACCCACATGGGCAAGAAGAACATTGCCGTGCTGCACGACAAGTCGACCTACGGCAAGGGCATCGCCGACCTGACCAAGGCCATGCTAAACGCCGAGGGCGTGAACGAGAAGGTCTACGAGGCCTACACCGCCGGCGAGCAGGACTATACGGCCCTGGTCTCCAAGCTGAAGGCCGAAGGCATCGACGTGATCTACCTGGGTGGCTATCACACCGAGGGCGCCCTGATCATCCGCCAGGCGCGTGAGCAGGGCCTCGAGGCTCAGCTGATCGGTCCGGACTCCTTGAACACGCTTGAGTTCGTCTCGATCGCCGGCGATGCCGCCAACGGCGTCATGTTCTCCAACGCTGCTGAGGCGCGCAACCTGCCGTCTGCAAAGGCCGTGGTGGACGAGATCCGCAAGGGCGGCTTCGAGCCAGAGGGCTACACGCTCTCGACCTACGCCGCGATCCAGGTCTGGGCGATGGCTGCCAACGAGGCCGGCACCACCGATTCCGCGAAGGTGGCAGAGGTGCTGCGTTCCAAGGATTGGGACACCGTCATCGGCACCATCGGCTTCAACGCGTCGGGCGATCTGAAGGAAGCCGCCTACGTCTGGTACGAGTTCGAGGACGGCAACTACGCGGAAATGGCACGCTAGCCTTTTCTGCAGGGTTGGCTGATGCCGATCCTTCGTAGCGAAACGAGGGGCCGCGTGGCGACACGTGGCCCCTTGCTCGTTCCGGCCTTGCTACTGGCTTTGCTGGCAGCCTGCTCCGGCAGCCCCAAGATCCCCGACGGTCAGGCCTTCCAACGCTACAGCAATCCCGGCGGGATCATGAACGGCCAGGCGCGATTGCCGCGCAGCTGCCAGGCTTGGAATCAGGTGATCGACCTGGCCGCATTCATACAGCCGGTAGAGGGGGCCGGCGCCTGCGGCATCGCTTCCCCACTCCAGGTCTACGTCGCCGGTCGCAGTTCGCCGGTGAACTTCGCCACGCCGCCCGACTTAGACTGCCGCTTTGCAATCCTGTTGGGCGCCTTCATCGAAGGCCCGATGCAGGAGATCGCCGAGGAACACCTGGACAGCCGCGTTGTCTCCATCGGCCCCGGCGGCTCCTATGCTTGCCGCAGCCGCAACAGCGTCAGCGGCGCCAAGCTGTCCCAGCATGGCAAGGGCCTGGCCTTCGACCTTCATAGCCTGCGCCTCGCCGACGGCCGCGTGCTGACGGTCGAAGAGGGCTGGGACGGAGATTCCGACGAAAGCGCCTTCTGGCAGGACCTGCACGCAGCCGCCTGCGGCCCCTTCAATACCGTGCTGGGTCCAGAAGAGAACCGCGCGCACGCCAACCACCTGCACTTCGATGTGGAGGAGGAGAGGAGCGGGCAGAGGCCTTATTGTCGATGATTGGCATGGGCCCTGCCTGGGTCGCTATAGCGGCATGACCGTCATGGAAATCCTAGCGGAAGCGACCGGCACGACGCCAGAGGTGGTGGGGTCCTATCGACTGGTGCCAGCCCTCGAAGCCGGTCAGCCTGGGCGAGTTTGCCTCTCTCGTCAAAGAGCTAAAGAGCCAGACTGGCCGTATGGCCATGATCGGCATCCGGACCAAAACACTCTGAGCCTGTTGGCAGTTGGCGTCTCTTGTGGGGCGGATCTGCGCTCTCGAGTACATGTTCGGGCTGATCCTGGGAATAGTGGCGGTCATCCTGATCGTGGGCAGCCGCTTGGGTAGGACCTTGCTTGCCCTGCTGGGTCTTGCGCCGTTCGTGATCCTGCTCGCCGTCGCCTACTTCCTTGATCTGGCCTACAAGGTTGGCGCACCGCTGCCTTTGGCCCAGAAATCGACGACCGGTCCCGATCGCCCGGCATGCTGGTATGTTGGCACCCGTGTCTTGTTGGTGAATCCCAAGACCAATGCAGGGATGGCGGCTCTAGTCCCAGGCCTTGTCCTTATCGAAGTCGATTCTTTCGCCGATAGCCTCTCGAAGGCGGTTCTTGTGCTGGTAACCGTCTGCCTAGTGGACATCCTCTGGCTTGTCTAATACTCTGGTCGGTTCATCTGCTAAGATGAGCTGCCATGGGAGCGTGGCCACGCTCCCATGGCGGCGGGGGATGGATCGCTCCTCTGGCAGGCCGCAGAGCGGGCCGGATTAGAGAAAGATCACCCCCGTCTTTTCCACGAGACCTGAACGGATACCAGGGCTTCGGGCCCGGATGACAAGCAAAGGGGCTGGAAAAGATGACCAAGGCTATCATCGGTGTCGACATCTCGAAAGACCATTTCGACGCTCACCGTCTGCCCGATGGGGCAGCGCATCGCTTTCTCAACAGCAAGCGGGGCTATCGCGCGTTTCGCACCTGGCTCAAGGGCTTTAGTATTGAGCGCGTTGTCTTCGAGGCCAGCGGCCCTTACACCCAAGCCTTCCACCAGGCTTTGGCAGAGGCCGGCCTGCCGCTTGCCATGGTCAATCCACGCCGGGCCAGGCGCTTCGCTGAAGCCATCGGCCAGTTGGCTAAGTCCGATCCGGTCGACGCCGCTGTGCTCGCTCGCATGGGGCAGGCCTTCGATCTCAGGCTGACGCCGCTACCCTGCAAAGCGCTCCGGCACCTGCGCGAACTCGAAGCAGCCCGCTGCGGCCTGATCAAGGAGCGCACCGCCGCTGGCAATCGGGCGCGTGGTAGTGGCTTGGCACTCCTGCGTCGCCAGCTGGCCAAGCGCCTCAAGCTGATCGAGAGCCAACTCGCTGCCATCGACAAGGCCATGGCCGAAATCGTCACCCAAGACCAGGAACTCGCAAGACGCTTCCAGATCTTGATCTCTATCCCGGGCCTTGGCCAGGCCTCGGCCTTCGCCCTACTGGTCGCCCTGCCAGAGCTCGGCAGCCTGCAAGCCAAACCCTTGGCTGCTTTGGTTGGCCTTGCTCCCTTCATTCGACAATCAGGCCAATGGAAAGGCAGAGCCAAAATCAAGGGCGGACGCCACGGCCTCAGACAGGCGCTCTATTGGCCAGCCATCGTCGCCTGCCGCTTCAACCCTGATCTCAAGGCCAAGTACCTGCACCTCACCGCTGCCGGCAAACCAACCAAACTCGCCATCATCGCCGTCATGCGAAAGTTACTCATCCTCGCCAACGCACTCCTCAGAGACGATCGGACTTGGACACCTCAACGACCTTGACCATTACGGATACCTCTTGATGGGAGCGACCTTGACCCGTTTCCTTCACGGCGATTGCACCTCACGCATCGGCAACCTCTGATTCGCCGTTTTGCTGAATTCCTAAGTCGCCTTAGCGATGATCGCATGAACTAACCAATCGGACAGTGCCGGCTCCAGCTCCAGTCTCGCGAGATTAGCCGGTTTCTGAAGGGAAGCTTTAAGTTCCTCGATCGTCAGGGAGGTGGCAGCAACCCCGACCGTATTGGGGGCATGCCCGAGTGTGGCTGCGACGGCCGGAGCGGGCGGGACCTAAGAGGCCACGGTCGTCTCGACCAAACCACAATCGATTTGTCCGCCAGCGTCTCTCCGCTCTCACGAGAGCTCCGCAATGATGCAATCCACGTTTCTGCCCAAGGCACTTCCTATGGGCAGCAACACGCACCACTCGAGAATGGCTGCGTTTCCGAAAGGAAACAAAAAGCACCAACCAAAAAGAGGTTCTTTGCTTGAGTATGCTTGAATGGCTTGTCTTCTCTGATTGGCTCTTGCTACCTTTGGACGTGAGATGGAACGCTGGCATCAGCAGGTGGCCCGCTTCGAGAATCATATCCTGGGAAAGAGGCCGACATGCCCGATTCACGAGAAGAAAGCAGCAGCGACTTCGAAGTTGCCTACGTGATCGAAGCACGAAGCAAAGCAATTGAGGGCGAGCTCCGAGCCCTGCTGCCAGAGGCGGACATTGAGTCTGGAGATAACTTTGTCGGCGGTGCAGAGATCGCCGTGTTCGGCAAGCTTGCTCTCGGCATCTTGAGGTCGATCTTGGATTTTGTGAACAGGAATAGGGATCGAGTGTCCTCGGCAACCCTAAAGATCGGAACCGAGGGGATAGAGCTGACCGGCTACTCCGCCGAGCAAGCGGAAAAGCTACTGCAATCGCCTGCGGTTATGGAGGCAATTCGAAAGTATCGGTCCTGAGGAGGTAACTGATCGTGTCGCTCGAGAAAGCCAAGAACCGTGTGATCCTTCGTTTGGTTGGAGCGCGGTTTATCCAGTTCGCAGCGGTGGAAGCGGGGCGCTTGGATCATGAGATGCGCGATGAGGTCCTTCACTACGGTAGCTACTACTCTCACCGGATCCGGAACCAATTCTTTCCCTCGGGTGAGCACCGCTTCATCATGTCAAACAGCTTTCTCGGTTCCTATGCCTACAATCTTGCTTTACTGTTTCTAGTATTTGACAAAGACCGTCCCGCATTGCAGCGGGCACTGCGGAGCAACCTTAAGAAGTTCTTCGCTGAGTGTTGCCTGGGCACAGCCAACTGCCTGATCGGCCGTGCTCTTCTGATTGAAACGCTGTGTAACGAGCAGGAGGACATGCGCGGTCTGTTCGAAGAGACCCGCACCAGTTCTGCGCTATCCGAGAAGGCGCAGAAACTCTCTTTTCAGATGAGTGACCTCCTCAACATGCACGAATTGGCGCACTATTTCGAAGGTCGGATGGGCAGGGAGTGGCTGGACGGTGTTCAAGCCCTAGACCAGGGTCGGATGGGTGACCGCATCAAGCGTTGGCGCGAGACGCTTCCTCCCCAATTGGCTGTGGAAGTCATCTGCGATGCCTTTTCAGTGTCCCAGGCTCTCTCCAGGGAAGGAGAGATGGATGACGATCTCGACGCTTGCTCGCGGGCGCGGATGGCGGCTTTTGGGTTCCTGTGCTTTGGAGAGTTGGTCAGTTTGCAAAAATCAGCAGAGGCAACCGCACGAGAGGCGCAGGAGCAAGATCAATCTATTGAAGTCGGCTCCGAGAAGCGGCCGGGCGTCCAGTTCAGCTATCAAATCGGCCGGTACACCGCTATGGACCAGCGCTGTGAAGAAATGCTGAGGATGATCGAAGAGGAGGCTGCGCATCGGAGCCTGCCGCTCTACAGTGAAGAGGGCTTTTTTCCCTTGCTACCGGATACGGCGGACATTCTCCACTCTGCTTTCGACGCATTCATGGAGGTTGACGACGACCCGGACACACCACCTGGAACCTCGACTAGCTCAAGCCAGCGTAGTATCGCACAGTTGCTGGCGGAATCCCTCCACGGCTACGACAGGGGAGCCGACCACCTTCTGTGGCGGTCGAAGCAATTCACTATAGGTGATTATCCCGTCGATCCGTGAGGTCCATAAACACCTCTGGGTTCGGACCACCTAATTTGGACTATGCTTGTCACTCAAAGCGTTTCGGTGTCACGTCACCTGCTTGGTTCGTAGATTCCCGGCCTCACTCCTCTCTTGGCGAGCCGGCCCCGATCAGTTGTCCGAGGTTGACAGGCTTCAACGGAAACCTCTGCCGATAATACCCCACCTCCTCCGGCGTCGTGCCGTTTGCCTCTGCCAAGATCTCCGTCACCGTCAGGCCGCAGTAGCGGCCCTGGCAGGGGCCCATGCCGGGGCGGCCGAAGGCTTTGGTTTGGTTGGGGCCGCTGCAGCCGAGTTTGGCGTAGCCGCGGATCTGGCCCGCCGTCACCTCTTCGCAGCGGCAGACCAGGGTGTCGTCGGCCGGCTGCAGGCTCTCGGCGTAGGGTGGGTAGGCGGCGTCCAGGAAGGCGCGGGCGGCAAGATCGTGCTTGCGGGCGGACCTCAAGGGTCCAGCGCGGCGTTCGAAGACGCTCGCGTCGATCTTGTTCAGGCTGTGTGCGATGGCGAGCGCGGCCAGGCGACCCTCGGTCTCGGCCACCTTGGCGCCGCCGATGCCGCTGCCGTCTCCGGCTAGATAGAGGCACTCGAGAGAGGTGGCGCCGAAGAGGTCGCAGGCCGGGCGGAAGCAGCGCTGCCGCTCGTCCCAACGATGCTCCAGGCGCAAGGCACGCGTGGCTTGCGTGTTTGGGACGACGCCGTGGTGCAGCAGGATCGTTCGGCAGGCGAGGCGCTCTTCCTGGCCGCCGCAGCGAAAGGCCAGGGCTTCAGCCTTGTCTTGCCCCTCGAGGCGGAGGCCGGTGGCACCGCGATAGCGGCGAACGCCGGCGCGGCGGATCTCAGACAACAGGCCGGCACCCTTGGCCAGCAGGCGCCAATCGCGGAGCGCGCCCAGCAGGTGTTTTCGAGCGCGGATGAGGTCGCTGGCGGTCTGCGTCTCGACCAGGGCCAGGGGCGGCGAGCCGGCTTTGATCATCTGTTGGGCCAGTAGGTAGAGGAGTGGGCCGGAGCCAGCCAGGACGGCTTCTTCGGCGACCAGACCGGACTGCTTCAGGAGGATCTGTCCGGCGCCGGCGGTCATCACGCCGGGTAGGGTCCAACCGGGGATCGGCATCGGACGCTCCAGCGCGCCGGTGGCGAGGAGGATGCGCTTGCCGGCGATGCGCTTGCCGACTCCACCCTGCGAATAGGCGAGCCAGCCGGCCTCGTCGATCTGCCAGACCGTGGCACCGGGAATGAGGGCAATCTGCTCCGAGGCAAGTGCATCGGCCAAGGCTGTGCCGGAGAGGTAATCCTCGCCCAGGATGTTGCCCCGTGTCGCTCCCTCGCCGGTTATTGCGCGATAGATCTGGCCGCCGGGAGCGGGCTGCTCGTCCAGCAATGTGACGGTCAAGCCGAAGGAGGCAGCGGTCGCGGCGGCGGCCATGCCGGCCGGCCCGGCGCCGACGATCAGGAGATCGGTGTCAGTCATCCAGGCCACCCTCCGTCAAAGGTGCACGGGTGACGATCATGCCGGCCTCCACTTGCAGCATGCAGGCCTGGCGCTGCTCACCCTCGATCACGACCAGACAGTCGTAGCAAGCACCCATCATGCAGAAGGGTGCGCGAGGGGCGCCGGAGATCGGGGTCAGGCGCAGATGTTCGACGCCGGCGGCCAGTAGGGCAGCGGCCAGGTTCTGACCCGGCGGCAGTGCCAAGGGCGCGCCCTCGAAGCTGATCTCCACGCGTTCAGCGTCCGGAGAGAGATCACGAAAGGGAGAAGCGGTCTTCACTGAACACCTCCAGATCCGGGGCATCGGCAGCGCCATCCAGCCAGGCCGAGACGTAGCGGGCATGGGCTGCCGCCAGGGTAATGCCGCTGTGGCAGGTCACCAGATATGCGCCCGGCAGCCTCTTCGATTCTTGATAGATCGGTAGCCCGTCGGGCGAGAGGATACGCAGCGCGCCCCAGCTTCGCACCAGTTTGGCCTTGGCCAGGCGCGGGAAGACGGTGACGGCATGCTGTGCGATACCGGCCGAGGTCTCGAGCCTGGCACGATCGTCAAAGCCGGCCTCTTCCTTGGAGTCGCCAAGCTGCACGCCGCCCTCGTCGACCTGGCGCACCGTGCCTGAGGGACGGCGCATCAGCTTCGGAAGCTTCTCGGTGATCAGCACCTGGCCGCGCTGCGGCCGGATCGGCGCCTTGAAGCCAAGCTGGGGACCCAGGTCGATGGCGCCCAGACCGGCGCTCAAGACCAGCTTGGCTGCGTGGTAGTCCCGGCCGTCTTGAGTGTGCACACGAAAGCCGCCGTCCTTGGCTTCGGCTTGCTCCACATGGCAGCCGGTGACGACATGACCACCCAGGCGGCGCACATCGCCGGCCAGCGCGCGCAGCAGGCGGAGCGGATTCACGTGCCCATCCTGATGATGCAAGATGGCGCCGACCACCTTGGGGCCGATGTTGGGTTCCTCCTGGCGCAGGCGGTTGGCGCCCAAGACCTCGTAGGGATAATTGCCGCCCAGTTCTGCCTTCAACCGCTCGTAGGCGGCGACCCGCTCGGCCAGGCTTTGCTCGTCGGTGTGATAGTCGTAACCGCCGTCCTGTTGCAGGCCCAGGCCTTGGCCCAGGTTGGCACCCAGTTCTTCGGCAAAGCCACCCCAGGCTGCAGCAGATCGCTGCGACCAGCGGGCATAGGCCGGCTGATCCATGCCCTTGCTCTGCACCCAGACCAGGCCGAAGTTGCCGCGCGAGGCCCGGAAGCTGCCGTCGTCGCCGTCCAACACCAGCACTCGCCGTCCGCGCTGCAGCAGTCCCCAGGCAAGGGAGAGGCCGACCACGCCGCCGCCGATCACCGCGAAATCCGCCTCGAAAGTCACTGCTGTGTCCCCTAGAGCCTAGCGCTTGTGAGCAGGGTGAGCTCAGGGCTCACCCTCTCGCCTGCTGATGTCGACCTAGTTGCTGGCCTTGTCCAGGATCGTCTGGCCCCAGTCGGCGCCGACGTCTTCCAGGATCTCCGGCCAGACTTCGGCCCGTACCTTCTTGGCCATGGCGGCCAGATCGGCGTCGGAGAGTTCGACGATGACGGCCCCTTCGGTCGCTAGCTTCTGCTCGTTCTTGCCCTGGTCTTCTTGGGCGACGACCCAGCGTGCTGCCTCGAACTCTCTCGCGGCCTCTTCCAGGGCTGCTCTGTCCTTGTCCTCAAGGTCGGCCAGGACTTCTGAATTGATGATCAGATACCAGACTTCGAAGTGGGTGTTGGCTGGGATGTAGGTCTTGGTCACGTCGCGGAAGGAGGCGTAGTAGCCCTCGGCACCTGAGCCGATGACGCCGTCCACCACCCCGGTCTGCACGGCGGTGAAGGCCTCGGAGAAGGGGATGGGCGAGGAGATGTAGCCCAGCGAGTCACCCAACATCTGGAAGCTCTTGATGCCCGGCACGCGCACCTTGATGCCTTTGGCGACATTAGGATCGCCGGGCGAGACTGCTTCGCGGTTCAAGGCGATGCCGCCGAAGTAGACCGGATAGGCGGCCAGCATGGTGATGTCCTGCTTGGCATAGAGCTCGGCCATCGCCTCGCGCACCACGCCGCCGGGTCCGTAGATCTTACGCGCCTCATCCCAATTGTCGGCGAGATAGGGGAAGGAGGAAATCTGCATGCGCCGATCGGCACCGCTGGCGGCCGGCTGACAGGCCATGTCGACGGCGCCGACCGAGACCCGCTCTTGCACCGTGGTGTAGTCGCCGAGCGCGGAGGCGGCGAAGATCTTGACGGAGACGTCGCCGGCCGTCGCATCCTTCACCAGATCGGCGAATTGGTTCAGTTCCAGATCGATGGTCGCACCCTGTGGGCGGACGTGGCTCAGCTTCAACTCGACAGCCTCGGCTGCGGCGGTGAAGCCGAGCAGGGCCGCCAGGGCTGCGGACGCAATCAGGGTCTTGTTCATCTCTAGTCCTCCTTGTTTGGGGGTTAGTAGCCGAAAGCACGCGGCAGAAAGAGCGAGAGGTCGGGCCAGAAAGCGGTCAGGAAGACCACCGGGACATAGCCCACTAGGATCAGGATCATCGCCGGGCGGATCACCTTGGTGACCTTCACCTTGCCCACACGAGCGCCGAAATAGAGGATCGAGGCATAGGGCGGGGTGACGCCGCCCATGGCAGTGTTGACGCCCATGATGGCGGCAAACTGCACCGGGCTGACGTCGATCGCCTGCATCAGCGGCAGCAGCAGCGGGCCCAGCAGAATGATCGCGGTGGCGTCGTTCACCACCATGCCGACCAGGAACAGCAGCAGGTTCACCAGGATCAGCAGCAGGATCTTGTTCTCGGTGATCTGGAAGATGGCGGAGACCAGCTGTTGCGGCACGCCCTCCATCACGAACATCTGGCTCAGGATCATCGAGAAGAGGATCATAAGCATAATGGCGCCGACTGCCGTCGCGGCCTCCTTGCCAGCAGCGAAGAAGCTGCGGAAGGTCAGTCCGCGATAGATCAGAAAGCCAACAGGGATTGCGTAGATCGCAGCGGCCGCAGCTGCCTCTGTCGGGGTCATGATGCCGCCGTAGATGCCACCCAGAATGATGACCGGCATCAAGAGAGCCGGAAAGGCGACCAGGCCGCGCTTGGAGACCGTGCCGGCGAACTCGCCGAGCTTCGGACGCTCGTCCAACACCAGTGGGAATTTGCGCGCCATCCAAAGGTTGGCGATGGAGAAGTTCACCATGATTAAGAGACCCGGCCCCAAGGTCGCTAGGAAGCAGGCCAGGATCGAGGTGTCGGTCACCCAGCCGTAGAGGATCATGGTGACGCTGGGGGGAATGAGAAGGCCCAGAATCGAGGAGTTGGCGACCAGAGCGGTGGCGTATTCGCGCGGGTAGCCACGCTTCTCCATCTCCGGGATTAAGAGAGGACCGATCGCGGCAACGCCGGTCAGACCGGAGCCTGAGATGGCGCCGATGATGGCGCAGCTCACCGCGGCCACCACGCCCAAACCGCCGCGCACATGGCCGATGAAGGCATTGACGAAGCGCAGAAGGCTGGCGGCGATGCCGCTTTCGCTCATGATGGTGCCGGCCAGCACGAACAGGGGGATAGCCAGCAGGATCGGGTTGGCCAGCTGCTGAAATCCCCAGAGCATGTTGCCCTTCATGGTGACCCCGCCGACCAGGCTCATCACCATCAACGCCCCACCGAAGCAGAAGGGCAGTGGGACACCCAAGGTCAACAGCAAGACCAGAACGCCGATGGCCAGGAAAGCGATCTCGACCATCAGCGTGGCTCCTCGCCATTGTCGTATGAAACGGTTTCGTAGTCGGCCGCATGATGGTCGGCGGACTGGTAGTTGCCGGTCGCGAGCGCGTGGACGTGACGGCCCAGGTGCCAGAGCGTGTAGAGCACCATCAAGGAGAGCGAGACGAAGAGCGCGGCATCGCCGTAGAAAGTGGGGATGTAGAGGGTGGGACTCTCACGCCAGACGCGGAGGGCATAGCGGGTGTAGTCCCAGGCCCACCAGGTCAGCCACAGCAACACGATGAAGCTGATGATCTCGCCGAGCAGCGCCAGCAGGGCATGCCCACGTTCCGTCTTGATGAAGATCTCCAGCACGTTGGCGCGGATCTGCGTGTTCTCGCGCGAGGCGTTGACCGCGCCCAGCATGTAAAGCCAGAGGGTGGGGTAGAGCAGCGTCTCCTCCAGCCCCATCACCGGAATCTCCAGCAGATAGCGGGTGATGACCTGGACGAACTGGCCAAGTGCAACCACGCAAATCAGTGTCGTCAGGAGTGTGCGGACGAACTTGTCCAAGGGGAGCCTCCGCCTTCTTGATTGGGCCGGTGCCGAAGCAATGCGGGGAAGCTATCAGGACTTTCGATAAAGAGAAAATTGGAAATCTTGCTGATTCGATAAGTTTGCCTTATAGGAAGTCATGAACCTCTCTTTCCGCCAGCTTCGCACCTTTCGCGAGGTGATGCGCAGCGGCTCGGTCTCCGAAGCGGCGCGGGCCTTGGGGCGCACCCAGCCCGCGGTCAGCGCCATGATCGGTGGCTTGGAACGCGAGCTTGGCTTCACTCTCTTCGAGCGCGAGCGTGGCCGGCTCATTCCCCGGCCGGAAGCTCACTATTTTCTGGAGGAGGCCGAGCTGGTGCTCTCGCGCTTGTCGCAGTCGGCGCGGGTGATGCAGGACATCGGAAATCTGGAACAGGGCAGCCTTAGAATCGCCTGCAACCCGGCGACCTCGGGTTTCTTCCTCCCCGAAGTGGTGGCGCGCTTCGTGAAGGATCGCCCGGATGTGAAGGTGTCGATCATGATGCGCTCCTCGGCCGTGATCGAAGAGTGGATTGCCTCGCAGCAGTATGATGTGGGCCTGGCCGAGACGCCGGCGCCGCGCCGCTCGATCACCATGCAGACCTTCGATTTGCGCTGCTATTGTGCGCTGCGCCATGACGATCCCCTGGCATCGCTGCCGGTGATCACGCCGAAAATCCTCGATAACAAGCCCCTGGCCGCCCTCTTCCGCGAACATGTGACCTATCGTACCCTTGCCGGCCACTTCGAGGCGGCGGGCGCCCGCTTGAACCAGCGTTTCGAGCTGCGCACTTTCCTGCCGGCCCTGCAGTTGATTGAGGCTGGGCTCTGTTACTGCATCTGCGATGCCATAACGGTAGCCAGCCATCAGAGTTACAGCGGCGGGCACGAGGAAATCGTCTTCCGTCCCTTCGAGCCGGACACACACTTGTCGATGGCGATCCTGACACCGGCCCATCGTCCGCCCTCGCTGCTGGCTGAGGGCTTCTGTACTTTGCTGACCTCGGCAATCGAGGCCTTGGTGCAGCCTGCAGCGGGCGCCGAACCGACCAGCGAGCGAGACCCCCAAGCCCATTTCGCCAGACCTGGCTGACGCCGAGGCTCGAAACTGGGGCCACCATCAGAGACCTGTTTGCAGTCCAGAGGAGATCGTCGGACAAGCTTGCCATCATGCGCCTTTGGTGCACACATTCATCCTGCCAACGCAGGTGGATGGCCAGAACGTCAGCTAGAGCGTGGTCTCTTTTTCGATGGGGGTGATCGTGGTTAGAAAACTTTTGACGCTCGTCGCAGCAGCATCCTTGGTCGTCGGACTGGGGTCTTCGATCGCTGCAGCCGATGAAGTCTATGATGTCTATCACTACGAGGCGGACATCCTGGTCGACGAATATATTTACGAAGATGATGTTGGAACCAATGCCGTTTGGAAGGCAAAGAGCGGAGATTTGCGACTCTATATAGACGGCCTGGCCGGTGTTTATCAGAACCGCACCATCTATGACGGGATATGGGTCGAGTACGGCGAAGGCTCGATCGAGCCTCCCTGTCCGGAAGGGCCGGCATCGGACCATCTGGGCAACCAGCTAAGTCACTGGGGTCGCCTACGCATCGATTGGACTCAATACGGCAACGACGACTCGACCTGGGTCATGTTCTTGAGCCGTTGTAACGAGCCGATGGGCTCTTTCCTGACCCTGACGTCCTTCGATCCGCGCTAGGGGTTAGACGTATGTCTGATAGGGATCTTCCTGAGGATGCAAGCGGCCGGGTCGCCTGGGTCATCAACGCCGATACGCAAGAGGAGATGCGGCGACGCTACGACCTCTGGGCGGCGAAGTACGATCAGGATATCGGCCGGGTCGATGACTATCTGGCACCCCTGGCGACGGCCAAGGTGGCGCTGTCCTATCTTGCTAAGGACGCGCGCATCCTCGATGCGGGGGCTGGCACCGGCCTAGCCGGGCAAGCCTTGTACGAGGCCGGTTTTCAGGACCTGACGGGGCTCGATTTCTCTCCCGGCATGCTGGCAATCGCCCAGAAGAAGGGGGTCTATCGCAAGACACTGGTTGCCGATCTCGGCCGAGAGACGGCTCTAGAAGCCGACTCCTTCGACGCTGTGGTGTCGGTCGGCACCACGTCGCAGATACCCTGCGAGAGCCTCTATGAGTTTGTGCGGCTTGCCCGTCCCGGCGGCCGCATCATCATCACCACCTGGGTCAAGGCCTATGTGGAGCGTGGCTTTGCCGCCATACAAGAGCGTTTCGAGCGCGACGGGCGTCTCGCGCTCATCCATAAAGGAGAGCCCTTTCAAGGACTTCCGACGACCGAGCCGGAGATCGTCTATGAGGTCTGGGTCTTTGACGTCTTGAGCTAGTCGGTCCCGCCCTCATCGGAGGCCAGAACCCCGAAGTTAAGGCACGACTATTGACCACTGGCGCTAAGCATTCGCTTGCCTTAGATGGTCGTCTGCAAGCGCCTGATTGAAGGGAGACCGGTTGCGTGACTATGACCGTAGCACTGGCCAGCGATCATGCCGGTTACGAGCTGAAGACGACACTGAAGGCGGAGCTTGAGGAGATGGGCTGTTCTGTCCTGGACCTCGGCGCCCATGGCACCGCGTCGGTCGATTATCCCGACTTCGGATCGGCAGCCGGCAAGGCGGTGGCCGAAGGTCGTGCTGTGCGCGGTGTCATCGTCTGCGGCTCCGGGATCGGCATCTCGATCGCCGCCAATCGCCAGCCGGGCGCGCGCGCAGCCCTGTGCCAGGATGCGACGACCGCACGCCTGGCCAGAGAACACAACGACGCCAATATTCTGGCCCTGGGATCGCGAATCATTGGCAGCGAAGTCGCGAAAGAATGCCTTCGCGTCTTTCTCACTACAGAGTTTGCCGCCGGACGGCATACACCTCGCGTCGAGAAACTTGGTTGAACCCTCAGGCCCCGGGTCTCTGGAAGAGAGAATCCGAGGGCCTGCAAGAGAAAACAAGGAAGGAATGGCTAGAATGTCCAGCACCAGTGCCGCCGCGTACAAGACGGAAGATACCTTCTTCAATGCCCACCTCTCCGAAACCGATCCCGAACTGGCCGCCTCGATTGCCGGTGAGTTGGGCCGGCAGCGCGATCAGATCGAGCTGATCGCATCGGAGAACATCGTCTCGCGCGCTGTTCTGGAAGCGCAGGGCTCGGTGCTGACCAATAAGTATGCCGAGGGCTATCCCGGCCGTCGCTACTACAACGGCTGCGAACATGTGGACGTTGCCGAGCAGCTGGCCATTGATCGGGCCAAGCGCCTTTTCGACTGCGCCTTCGCCAATGTGCAGCCGCATTCCGGCGCACAGGCCAATCAATGCGTGATGCTGGCGCTGGTGAAACCGGGCGACACCATCATGGGCCTCTCGCTGGATGCCGGCGGTCATCTCACTCACGGTGCCAAACCCAACCTGTCGGGCAAGTGGTTCAATGCCGTCCAGTACGGGGTCAAGGAATCCGACGGGCAGATCGACTTCGACGAGGTCGAGCGTCTGGCCCGCGAGCACAAGCCAGCGATGATCATCACCGGCGGTTCGGCCTATCCCCGCCACATCGACTTCGCACGCTTCCGCGCTATCGCCGATGAGGTGGGTGCCATCTTCCACGTCGATATGGCGCACTTTGCCGGCCTGGTCGCATCCGGTCTGCATCCCTCGCCGCTGCCGCATGCCCATGTGGTCACCACGACGACGCATAAGACACTGCGCGGCTCGCGCGGCGGCATGGTGTTGTCGAATGACGAGGCGATTGGCAAGAAGATCAACTCGGCCGCCTTTCCGGGTCTGCAGGGCGGTCCCCTGATGCACGCCATCGCCGGTAAGGCTGCCGCCTTCGGCGAGGCGCTGAAGCCAGAATTCAAGCGATACAGCCAGACCGTCTTGGACAATGCCCAGGCCCTGGCGCGCGCCCTGTTGGACGGGGGCTTGGATCTGGTCTCCGGCGGCACCGATACGCATCTCGTCCTGGCGGATCTGCGCCCCAAGGGCCTGACCGGCAACATCGCCGCCGAGAGCCTGGAGCGGGCCGGCATCACCTGCAACAAGAACGGCGTGCCGAACGATCCGGAGAAGCCGATGGTGACCTCCGGCGTTCGTCTGGGCACACCGGCCGGCACCACCCGTGGCTTCGGCCCGGCCGAGTTCGTGCAGATTGGTGAGATGATCGTCGCCGTGCTCGACGGCCTGCGCGAGAATCGCGAGGACAATGCAGCCACAGAAGCCAAGGTCGCCGGTCAGGTGAAGGCGCTCTGCGACCGTTTCCCGATCTACCGCGGGATGTAGGACAAACTGGAGCCGGATGGCTTGGCCGTCCGGCTCCAGCCGAGTTTCTTCAGATCTGACTTTGAGTTTCGGCGACACTTAGGGCAGCTTAGCCCTCGGCAAAGATGAGGAGCTGAGATGCGCTGCCCCTTCTGCGGCAATGACGATACACAGGTGAAGGATTCCCGGCCGACCGAGGATTCCTCGGCGATCCGGCGGCGCCGGCAGTGTTCGAACTGTGGCGCCCGTTTCACCACCTTCGAACGCGTGCAGCTGCGCGAACTGACCGTGGTGAAGAGCACCGGGCAGCGCGAGCCCTTCGACCGCGACAAGCTGATGCGCTCCATGATGCTGGCGCTGCAGAAGCGGCCGGTCGATGCCGAGCGCGTGGAGCGCGTGGTGAACGGCATCCAGCGGCGACTCGAGAGTTCCGGGGAGACCGACATCCCAAGCAAGGTGATCGGCGAGTTGGTGATGGATGCGCTGGCACATCTGGACAAGGTCGGCTACGTCCGCTTTGCCTCCGTCTATCGCAACTTTCGCGAGGCCCGCGATTTCGAAGAATTCGTCGGCAAGCTGGCGCGCCTGTCAGACGTCGATTGAACCCTTGCTGGGGGACTGACCCATGATGGGGGAGGATACGGCCGAAGACCGAACCTTCATGGCGACGGCGCTGACCTTAGCCCGCCGCGGGCTAGGTCGGGTCTGGCCGAACCCTGCGGTCGGCTGCCTTCTGGTGCACGAAGGCCGGGTGGTTGGACGAGGCTGGACCCAAGACGGCGGCCGGCCCCATGCAGAGCAGGTGGCCTTGGATCGCGCCGGCCCGCTGTCCCGGGGGGCGACGGCCTATGTCACTTTGGAACCCTGCGCCCATCACGGCAAGACGCCGCCTTGTGCCGATGCTCTGATTGCGGCCGGTGTCGCGCGGGTGGTCTCCGCAACGGACGATCCCGATCCCAGAGTGTCCGGCAAGGGGCACCGGCGCCTGCGCGAAGCGGGAATAGAGCTCAGCGAAGGCGTTCGGCGTTTGGACGCCGAGGACCTCAACCTGGGCTTCTTGCATCGCCTCCGCCTCGGTCGCCCTCTGGTAACCGTCAAGCTGGCGATGAGCTTGGACGGGCGTATTGCCACCCACAACGGCCACAGCCAGTGGATCACCGGGCCCGAGGCCCGCGCCCGCGCGCATCTGCTGCGGGCCGAGCATGACGCGGTCATGGTCGGCAGCGGCACCGCGATCACCGATAATCCGCGCCTCACTGTGCGGCTACCGGGATTGGAGGAGCGGCGGCCGATCCGCCTCGTCGCCGACAGTCGGTTGGCCTTGCATCTGACGCACGAATTGGTGCGCGGTGCCAAGGAGACGCCGACCTGGATCTTGGCGCGCGATGATGTGGACCGCCAACGTCGTCGGGCCTTCGAGCAGGCCGGGGTCCAGGTCCTGGAGGTTCCCGGCGGCGATGCCGAACCTTTGGATATCACGGCCGCTCTCCAGCTCTTGGGTACACGTGGCCTTACCCGCGTGTTGGTCGAAGGCGGAGGACGTCTGGCCGCGTCTTTACTGAGCGCGGGTCTGATTGATCGCTTGATCGTCTTTCAGGCGGGCCTTGCTATCGGCGGCGACGGCCTTCCGGGCATTGCCGGTCTGGGTCTCAAGGATTTGGGCAGTGCCACCCGCTTCAGCCAGCGCAAGGTCGAGCGCATCGGCCAGGATCTCATGGTGCAATACAGCCATTAACCGAAGAGGCTTGCCCCTGTGCCGCTTTGACCGTACCTCACCGCACTAGCCATTGAATCCGATTATAGGAGATGCCGGAGTGTTTACCGGGATCGTTACCGATCTGGGCGAGGTGCGTGCGATCGAACAGCGCGGCGACACGCGCTTTGTCATCGCTTGCCACTACGCGATCGAAGAGATCGCCATCGGCGCGTCGATCGCCTGCTCCGGTGCCTGTTTGACGGTGGTGGAGAAGGGTGAGGACAGTCTGGCTTTCGACGCCTCTGCGGAGACCCTATCCAAGACCACGCTGGGTGCCTGGAAGGTCGGCGACAAGATCAACCTGGAGCGCGCCCTGGCGCTGGGTGCCGAACTTGGCGGGCATCTGGTCAGTGGCCACGTCGATGCCACCGGCGCAGTGGAGAGCCTCGAGCGGGAGGGAGATTCCTGGCGCTTCGTCTTTCGCGCTCCGCCGGCTGTGGGTCGCTTTCTGGCGCCCAAGGGTTCGGTCGCCATCGACGGTGTTTCGCTGACCGTGAACGAGGTTGACGATCAGGACGACGGCAGCACACTCTTTGGCGTCAACATCATTCCCCACACTTTTGAGGCGACCGCCTTTCACCGGATGAAGCCCGGGCACGCGGTGAACCTGGAAATCGACCTCGTGGCGCGCTACCTTGCGCGGCTTGTCCAGAAGAGCTGAGCCCAATGTCCGCATCAATCGAGAACCCACGCACGCTTGCCTTCCACGATATGCTGTCGCCGATCGAGGACGTTATCGAAGACGCTCGCAACGGCCGCATGTTCATCCTGGTCGATGACGAGGATCGCGAGAACGAGGGCGATCTGGTCATCCCGGCGCAGATGTGCACGCCCGATGCGGTCAACTTCATGGCGACGCACGGCCGCGGCTTGATTTGTCTAGCGATGACGCATGAGCGGATCGAGCAGCTGCAGATCCCCTTGATGTCGCAGAACAACGGCACCCGGCATCAGACCGCCTTTACAGTCTCGATCGAGGCCAAGGAAGGCGTGACCACCGGCATTTCGGCACCGGACCGGGCGCGGACCATTGCGGTTGCCATCGACCCCGCCAAGGGTGCGGACGATCTGGTAACGCCGGGTCACGTCTTTCCGCTGGTCGCTCGCGACGGCGGTGTGCTGGAACGGATCGGCCATACTGAGGCCGCCGTCGATATTGCGCGCCTTGCCGGTCTCAATGCCGCCGGTGTGATCTGCGAGGTGATGAACGACGACGGCACCATGGCCCGGCGCGACGATCTTATCGCCTTCGCTCAGCGCCATGGCCTTAAGGTCGCGACCATCGCAGAGCTTGTGGCCTACCGACGGCGCAACGATCGGGTGGTCGAGCGCAAGGTCGAGGGCGCCTTCGACAGCCGCTACGGCGGCCGCTTCCAGATGGCGCTCTACCAGAACCGTTTCGGCAGTGGCGAACACCTGGCGCTCTGGAAGGGCGACCTGACGGCACCCGGCCCGGTCCCGGTTCGCGTCCATGCCTTCAATCTCTTGGACGATGTCCTTGGCGATCTTTCCAGCGGCCGGGGCGGCGAGCTCTGGGAAGCGCTGGCCAAGATTGAAAAAGTCGGGCGCGGCGTCGTCGTGCTGATCGGCGAGCCCGGCGGGCGCAGCCTGGCCGAACAGGTGGCCGAGCGGTTTGGACAAGAATCGGAGCAGCCCAGCGAAGAGCTGCGCGACTACGGCATCGGCGCACAGATCCTGCTGGACCTCGGGGTCAAGGATCTGCTGCTGCTTCACACCACGAAACACGTCTTTATCGGCTTAGAAGGCTATGGCTTGACGATTGCCGATCAGCTGCCCTTGAGGGGCGGGGAACAAGAGGGTTAGGGATGGCCGAGCAGGCACAGATTTTGATTATCGAGGGGCGCTTCTATGAGGGCATCGTCGATGCCCTGGTCGAGGGGGCGACGGCGGTCTTGGATGCGGCCGGGGTGACTTATGAGCGGGTGGCCGTTCCCGGTGCCTTCGAAATCCCTGTGGTGATCTCCATGGCTGAGGCCAGCGATCAGCCCTACGAGGGTTACATCGCCCTTGGCTGCGTCATCCGTGGCGAGACCAGTCACTACGACTATGTCTGCCAGGAGAGCGCTCGCAAGCTGATGGACCTGGCGGCCGAGCGTGCGCTGCCGCTGGGTTATGGCATCCTGACGGTAGAGAATGAAGAGCAGGCCTGGGTGCGTGCCAAGGTCGGTGAGAAGAACAAGGGCGGCGATGTGGCCAAGGCCTGTTTGCGCATGATCGAGCTGCAGGACCGCTTCCTCAGCCCGACCGACGCGTGAGGCGGCGGTCTTGAGCGATCCTGCCAAGACTGTGGGCGCCGTGTCAGCACCGGGTGCTTCGGCCAAGAGGCGCAACGAATCGGTTGCGCGCCAACGCCTGGCAGCGCGTTTGGCGGCGGTGCAGGCGCTCTACCAGATCGAAGCCACCGGCGATGCACCGCAGAAGGTGATCACCCAGTTTCTCTCCGAGCGTCTTGAGGAAGAGGTGGACGGCCTTTCCCTGGCCAAGGCCGATCGCAAGCTCTTTGGCCAACTGGTCGTGGCGGTCAGCGGCGCCAGCGAAGAGCTGGACGAGATCCTGACGCCCTACATGCCCAGCGAGTGGGTCTTGGAGCGCGTGGAGCCCCTGCTACATGCCATATTGCGCGCAGCTGCCTTCGAGCTTCGCTCAGCGCCTAAGGTCCCGGCCAAGGTTGCGATCGCGCAGTATGTCGCCGTCACCGAGGCCTTTCACGATCCGCGGGAAACCGGCTTCGTCAACAAGTTGCTGGACCGTCTAGCCCGCAGCCTGCGGCCGGCGGAATTTGCCAAGCTTGCAGGGTAGGCGGGCTTGGCCGGCGAGTTCGACATCATCCGGCGATGCTTTGCGCCGCTTGCCTCGAGCGAGGCAGCTCTGGGTCTTCTCGACGACGCAGCCCTGATCACGCCTCCGGAGGGCCGCGCCCTGGTTGCCACCGCCGACGCGATGATCTCCGGCATCCACTTTCTGCCCGACGATCCGCCGGAGACCGTCGGCCGCAAGTTGCTGCGGGTCAATCTCTCCGATCTGGCGGCCATGGGTGCTGAGCCCTTGGGCTATCTCCTGACCTGTGCCTGGCCGAAAGACTGGAACCAGGATTGGATCGCGGCCTTCGCCGGTGGACTGGGTGAAGACCAGGAGCGTTTCGGGATCGCGCTGCTGGGCGGTGACACCACCAGTGGACCCGGCCCGCTCTCCCTTTCTCTAACAGCGCTCGGCAGCGTCCTGCCTGGACTGGCCTTGCGGCGCGGCGGTGCCCGTGTAGGCGATCGGGTGATCGTGAGCGGCACGCTCGGTGACGGCGCCTTTGGCCTGCTGGTGCGCTATGGGCGTCTCACCAACCTCTCGGAAGCAAGCTTGCAGAGTTTGACGGAAGCCTATCGCCTGCCGGACCCACGCCTCGATTTGG
Source organism: Rhodospirillales bacterium (assembly GCA_963669445.1). Lineage (GTDB taxonomy): Bacteria > Pseudomonadota > Alphaproteobacteria > Kiloniellales > JACOMY01 > JACOMY01. The sequence goes on along the minus strand of OY770029.1, from coordinate 4,653,902 downwards.
GGCAAGCCTTGGCGCAGACTGGCTTGGCGACGGCCTGCCTGGATATCTCCGACGGCCTGGTCGCCGACTTGGGACACATCTGCGAGGCTTCCGGACTGGGCGCCAGAATTCAGGCCGAGCGTATCCCGCTCTCAACTGCGGTCCAGGAAGCGGTGGCGGCAGACCTGGAGAGCTTTCCCTTGGCACTGACCGGCGGCGACGACTACGAGCTCTGCTTTACTGTCGCGCCGAAGGACCTGGCGACCCTTGCCGCTCTGTCGGAGCCTTCTGGGCTTGCGCTCACCGAAGTCGGCGAGGTGATCGAGGGGACGGGCGTGGCCGTCCTGGATCGCGACGGCGCTCCGCTGGCGCTAGAGCATAGCGGCTGGACCCACTTCTGATCCGGGACAGCCTCTAGCCCGCGCCATCGGCATGAGAGCCTTGAAGGTGCGGAGCATGGTCAGGCCCCTGGCCTTCACGTAGTCTGAGCGTCATGACCAGCCGCGGCACAGTCTATCTCCTTACCGGCTGTATGGCCCTGCAGCAGACCGCACTATCGCTGAACATGACGGTGGCGGCTTTGGCCGGCACCATGCTGGCGGGTGCCGAGCCCTATCTGGCGACGCTGCCCTTGGCACTGACCTTCGTGGTTCTGATGGCGAGCTCTGCTCCGGCCTCCATGCTGATCGGGCGCATCGGTTGGAAACCGACCTTCGCTCTGGGCTCGATGGTAGGCTGTGCCGGCGGCTTGATTTCCGCCTATGCCATGGTGGAGCAGTCTTTCTGGCTCTTCTGCCTGGGTCTGGCGGTCTATGGCTTTGCTACAGCGGTCGCCAACTATTACCGTTTCGCAGCTGCTGAGTCGGTGCCGAAGGAACGGCGGTCTCGGGCCATCTCCACAGTTCTGACCGGCGGCGTGGCGGCGGCGATCTTGGGGCCCTTCCTGGCCGTCAAGGGCAGCGACCTCTTCGTCTACAGCTTCGCCGGCAGCTACATTCTGATGGCCGTACTCTCGCTCGCAATCCTACCGGTGCTGGCCATCGTTCGGTTGGACTTGCAGCGGCCAGGGGTGGAACACGAGCGGGCGGAGGAGTCCGCCCGCCCACTCACGGTCATTGCCCGTCAGCCTGTCTTTCTGATCGCTGCCCTAGGTGCCATGCTGGGCTACGGCGCGATGAACTTGATCATGGTCTCTACGCCGACGGCCATGATCGCCTGCGGCTTCGTGATGGCAGACGCTGCCTCCGTCATCCAGTGGCACGTGCTGGGCATGTACCTGCCTTCCTTCTTCAGCGGTCATTTGATCAGGCGCTTCGGTGCGACCCGCATCATGGGTCTGGGTGCGGTCATCGTGATGGCCTGCGCTGTCATCAACCTCACCGGCATCGCTTATGCCCATTTCCTCTCGTCTCTCGTTCTGCTGGGATTGGGATGGAATTTCCTCTATGTCGGCGGTTCCACCCTAGTGACCGAGGCCTATCGACCAGGCGAGCGTTCCCGAACCCTGGGCCTGAACGAGGTCATGGTGACCGGAATGACGGCCGTTACCGCCTTGAGTTCCGGGGCACTTTTCGCCGAAGCCGGCTGGGCAGTCTTGAACCTGACGGTGCTGCCGCCGTTGGTGGCGCTGATGGCCGCGATCGTCTGGTTCGGCGCCCGACGTCGCGGTAGCGTGGCCGTTACGTAACAGCTGGGCAGCAATGCATAGCGACCAACCGCCCTAGGAGATTGCAAGGCGCGTGACCTTCTGGCATGTTCCGCGCCCGTATTCTGGCCGTGTTTTTCATGACCGGCAACGAAGGGCCTCATGCCGAATCTTTCAAGCGCGCTTTCCTTGCGGGAAGGCGCGAGCGGCGTGAGCGCGTCACCAGCAAGGGGAAATCCGAGACCGATGAGTGGAATTCTGATCTTCGTCCTGATTTGCGGGGCGCTGGCACTGGTCTATGGCGTGGTTACCGCCAAGGCCGTGATGTCGGCTCCGGCGGGCAATGCCCGTATGCAGGAAATCGCCGGCGCCATCCAGGAGGGTGCACGAGCCTATCTCAATCGCCAGTACATGACGATCGGCATCGTCGGCGCCGTGATCTTCGTGATCGTCTGGCTCCTGCTGGGCCTGCATGTCGGCATCGGATTCCTGATCGGTGCCACGCTCTCCGGTGCTGCCGGCTACATCGGCATGAACGTCTCGGTGAAAGCCAACGTGCGCACAACGGAGGCCGCGCGTAGCGGTCTGGCGCAGGGTCTCTCGATCGCGTTCCGCGCCGGTGCGGTCACCGGCATGCTGGTCGCTGGTCTGGCGCTGCTGGCAGTTGCTGGCTACTACGCCATCCTGCTCGGCATGGGCATCGAGGGTCGCGGTCTGGTCGACGCCTTGGTGGCTCTTGGCTTCGGTGCCTCGCTGATCTCCATCTTCGCGCGTCTGGGTGGTGGCATCTTCACCAAGGGCGCCGATGTTGGCGCCGATCTGGTGGGTAAGGTCGAGGCCGGCATCCCTGAGGATGACCCCCGTAACCCGGCGGTGATCGCCGACAACGTTGGCGACAACGTCGGCGACTGCGCCGGCATGGCCGCCGACCTCTTCGAGACCTATGCGGTCACCGTGGTCGCCACCATGGTGCTGTCGTCGATCTTCTTCGCCGGCTCCGCCGTGATGGACAGCTTCATGCTCTATCCGCTGGCGATCGGCGGCGTCTGCATCATCACCTCGATCATCGGCACTTACTTCGTGAAGCTGGGCGCCAGCCAATCGATCATGGGCGCGCTCTACAAGGGCTTCATCGTCTCCTCTGTGCTGTCGGTTCCAGCCGTGTTGGGTGTGACCGCCTGGACCATCGGGCTGGGGACCGAGTACACGGCCGGCAACAACAGCTTCACCGGCCTGGATCTCTTCTTCTGCGGTGTAGTCGGGCTGGCCGTCACCGGCCTCTTGATCTGGATAACCGAGTACTACACCAGCACCGAGTACCGCCCGGTTCGCTCGGTCGCCAAGGCGTCGGAAACCGGCCACGGCACCAACGTGATCCAGGGGCTCGCCGTCTCTATGGAGGCGACTGCGATCCCGGCAATCATCATCATCGCCGGCATCATCATCACCTTCTCTATCGCCGGTCTCTTCGGCATCGCGATCGCGGTTACGACCATGTTGGCTTTGGCTGGTATGGTGGTGGCGCTGGATGCCTACGGGCCCGTCACCGACAACGGCGGCGGCATCGCCGAGATGGCTGAACTGGACGATTCGGTCCGCAAGATCACCGACGAGCTTGACGCGGTCGGCAACACCACCAAGGCCGTCACCAAGGGCTATGCCATCGGCTCGGCCGGATTGGGTGCCCTGGTGCTCTTCGGTGCCTATACCGAGGATGTGATCTACTTCTCGCGCGAAGGCGGGTCGGAGTACTTCCAGGGTGTCTCGGTGCAGTTCGACCTCTCCAATCCCTATGTGGTGGTCGGTCTCTTCTTCGGCGGCCTGCTGCCCTTCCTCTTCGGCTCCATGGGCATGATGGCCGTGGGTCGCGCCGGCGGTGCGGTGGTCGAAGAGGTGCGCAAGCAGTTCCGCGAGATCCCGGGCATCATGGAAGGCACCGCCAAGCCGAAGTACGGCCGCTGCGTCGACATGCTGACCAAGGCGGCGATCAAGGAGATGATCATCCCCTCGATGCTGCCGGTGCTCTCGCCGATCTTCGTCTACTTCGTGGTTCTGGCGATTGCCGGCAAGTCGGATGCGCTGGCGGCGCTTGGCGCCATGCTCTTGGGCGTCATCGTGACCGGCCTCTTTGTCGCTATCTCGATGACCGCCGGCGGCGGCTGCTGGGACAATGCCAAGAAGTACATCGAGGAAGGCAATCACGGCGGCAAGGGGTCCGAGGCCCATAAGGCGGCGGTTACCGGCGATACTGTCGGCGACCCCTACAAGGACACCGCCGGACCTGCCGTGAACCCGATGATCAAGATCACCAACATCGTAGCACTGCTGCTGCTGGCGGTCTTGGCGCACGGGTAGAGGAGTCTTTGCACTCTAGGTGGAGGGTAGCATTTCGAGCGACAGTTAAGCGTGTGCGAAGTGCTGCCCTCTTCCAATTGCCGATAGACAAGTGTCTACCGGCAGACAGTATGGTCGAGCCTACCAGGCCAAGATGATCGCAGGTTGAAACAACCTACGATCATCTTGGCCTTCTTCTTAAGGTGTAGAGAATGCTGTAACTGCTCTCGTCCTTAGCAAGCAGACTGTGGTATCCGAGTAGGCGGACTTGATTCAGTCTGTAGGTAATCCCTGTCCTATTTCGAAGGACTGCGTCTGTCACAGCATTTTTACTACTAATAGGAAGTGGCGGTAACGATATACCTTATTCAATAGGCGATGAATGATTGTTTTTTTGTTTTGCCTTTATGGCGGGAATATGTCATCTTCATGCAGTCGCTGACACATTCATAAGGCCTCAGAGCGGTGCCTGTGACTGTGAGCAACGACAGCGAGGGTGGTTCCTAAGCGGATTGAGGAGAGCATCGGGGCGCCGCCGGGCTTTGCAGTAAGGCTTTTGCCTGGACTGCAGAGACGGCAGAGAGAATCCAAGCAAGACACTAGGTAGTAGGTCAGTCGACGGGTGTGCCGTAGGTTGGGTTGGGAACTCGTTTTTGCTTTGGCCGCTGCGGTCAGCTCAAACGAGCCAGCGAGAGGCTGTGCTTTGGCAAAGCCTCTAAGCTATTTGGTCACTCTGCCCGCCGGGACTCCAACGGTCTTGCTTTGCGTTTGTGCAGCCGATCATGAGGGATCATGTTGGCATGCTATTGAAGGCGCTTCAGGTGCATGGGGATCGCTGAGACTTCAATGAGAGTCAGCAGGAGAACTACAGATGGCAACTTTTACCGGAAATAATGCACCAAACATCATCTCTGGAAGCATCGTCAACGATGTGATCCTGGGGCGCGGTGCCGATGACACGCTCTATGGTCTGGCGGGTGACGACACGCTCCGCGGCATGGAGGACAATGACACGCTCTATGGCGGCCTTGGTAGCGATGCTTTGCGCGGTCAGACCGGCAACGATGTTGCCTTCGGCGGTGCAGAGAGCGATACCGCCCTCGGTCAGTCGGGCGACGACGCCCTTCACGGTGACGACGGCGCAGACCGGCTCATCGGCGGTACGGGCAACGACATGCTGTTCGGCGGTCTGGACAAGGACGTTCTCTACGGTGGTGAAGGTAACGACACCATAGAGGGCGGTAGTGGCGATGACTTGATTCAAGGGCGTTCGGGCGACAACACCCTGCGCGGTGGTTCGGGCGTCGACAACATCTTCGACAGCGCCGACAACAGCACGCTCGAGGGCGGCGACGGCGTCGATACCATGCGAGGTCGCGACGGCGACGATGCGCTCTACGGCGGAGCCGGTGACGACACCGGTCTGGCGGCAAGCGGAAACGACATGATCTTCGGTGGCGATGGTAACGATATCGGCAATGGTCGGGAAGGCGACGATCAGATCGATGGCGGTGCCAACGACGATCGCCTGCGCGGTGGAACCGGCGCCGACACGGTCAACGGTGGCGATGGCGACGACTTCGTCTTCACCAACGCGGCCGAGAGCACTCTGGGAGATTCTTTCGACGGCGGCAGCGGCATCGATACGCTGCAGTTCGGCGGTGCGATCGACACGACCGATCTCTTCGTCACCAATTTCGAGGTCTTCATCGGTGGTTCCGGCGGTTCGGGTAACGATGTTCTCTACGGTACCTCCTTCAAGGACGTCATCTTCGGTGCGACCGGGAACGACACCATCTATGGCCTAGAGGATGACGATAACCTCTACGGCGGTGAAGGCAAGGACGATATCTACGGCGGTGCCGGAAACGATACGATCTTTGGTGGTGTCGGAAAAGACGATCTATATGGCGGTGAAGGAGACGACTATATTAACGGCGGTGGAGACAAAGACAATCTGACCGGTGGTAAGGGCTCGGACACCTTTGCCTTCGACGAGGGTCTCTCCGGCAAAGCTGGTGAAATCGAAGACTTCGCCGGCGACGCCTCCAAAAATCCCACCCCCGACAAGATCCTGCTGGATGTTTCCGGCGATGGCAGCAATGCCTCCTGGATCGGCGATGCCGACTTCACCGGCGATGGTGACCCCGAGGCGCGTTTCGAGACCGGCGGCAAGGGCAAGGACGGCGGCGAACTGGAAGTCGACACCGATGGTGACGGTACAGCCAACTTTACGGTTAAGCTCAATGACATCAACGATGTCGATCAGCTGACCAGCACCGACTTCATCTTCGTCTAGAACGACGCCGAAGCACAGATTGGGGCCGGAAGAGCGATCTTCCGGCCCTATTTTTCTTGCCGGAGCCTGCCGGCTTCAGCTTCTGTCCGATTGGCATGCGACAGCCCGCCGTTCGGCGTGGTCAGCAGGGATTGCAGAGGTTTTGAATGGAGAAGGAATCCGAGGGAACGGCGCAGGGCTACATCACCGATGTGCCCTACACGATCAAATACCACATGCGGCAGCTGCCCTCGCAGATGGCAAGTGCGGCTTGGATCGTCGGCGTGCCGGCCCCAGACCTCGATCGGCCCTTCACCTATGCCGATTTTGGCTGCGGGCGCGGTCTTACGCTCCTGATCCTCGCCTCCATGTACCCGCATTCCCGTTTCTTCGGTATCGATGTCAACGAGGAGCACGTAGAGGAGGTCTCTGCGCGTGCCGAGCGTGCCGGGCTCACCAACGTGTGTTTCTTGGCCAGATCCTTCGACGACTTGAGCGAGGACGATCTGCCGCCCTTGGACTTTGCCTCCGCGCATGGGCTCTTGAGTTGGGTGAACGAGAAGGTTCGCCTGGCCTTGCGCGATGCCATTGCACGGCACTTAAAGCCGGAGGGGCTGGCGCTCGTCTCCTACAACGTTGCTGCCTGTTTCGACGCGCTGCGGCCGGTCCAGGGTTTCATGCGGCGTATTGCGTCCAGTGCTCCTGGCGATCAGACCGAAAGGCGGCGCCAGGCTATTTCGGTTCTCCGACGGCTTCGGGAAACCGAACAGTCCTTCTTCGTCCACCATCCGCGCGCGGGCGGCTACGTCGACGACTGGGCTAAGCACGACGAGAGCTATCTCTTTCACGAGTATTTCAATGAGAATTGGAACCCCCTCTCCTTTGGCGAGGTCTCGACGGAGATGCGCGCCGCTGGACTGAATTTCCTAGGCGACAGCGTCTATCCCTCTTGGATCGCCGGCAAGGGAAAGGCCAGTCGTGCGCCCTGGATGGAGGATTCCTACCTATTGGAGGATCTGGCGAGTTTCTCTACCGCGCAGGCCTTTCGCTACGATCACTTCACCAAGGCTCTGTTTTTCGACATACGGCGCTTGCCCGCGGTTCCGCCGGAGCTGCGCTTCGGCCTGACGCAGCCGAGCGATAGCCCGCAAATGCTGGTGGCGCGAGAAAAGAACACACTAGCCGCCAGGGTTTTAGATGGTTTGGCTGCCGGCCCGCTGTCATATGCCGAGATATCCGACTTGCCGGCTATGCGAGGCAGAAGCGCCCATACTCGTGCCAGAACGCTGCGCAGTTGCATGTTTCAGGGGGTGGTGACGCCCTGGTCCGGATCCGCTGAACCTATGCAAGACGTGGCAGAGGCGGTGCCCCTGAAGGTGACGACCAGCCTGGCGGCAAGCCTCCTGTCGGATCGGTCCCTGGCGCGTCATAGCCTACCGCTGCCGGCAAGCAACATAGGCGCGGCGGTTATGGTTCCGCCCATGGTTGCAGCCGTGCTGGCCGCGGTCGTGGAGGGGGCAGGGGATGTGGCCGAGCACGCTGCCCAGCGGGTCTATCAGATGACCGGCGTAGATCCCGATGGGCAAAAACGCGAGAGCCTGGAGCAGATCCGCGAGCGCATGCCCGGCTCAATCGATCGCTATCGCAGGATTTGGCGGCCCTACCTGCTGGCAAGTGGTGTCATCGCACCCAGATAGTGCAGTAGGCGTCGGCACCAAGATCGTCTAGGCTTCGCCCAGCAGTTTAACCAGCATTGAGGATGGTCATCCGTGCAGGAAAGCGAGCCTTCGGACGCACAGGGCTATATCACCGACACCCCCTATACCATCAAGTACTACGCCCGCCAGACCCCTGGCCAGCTGGTGACGGCAGCACAGGCGTCTGGCGTAGCGGCTCCCGATTTGGCGCAGAGCTTCGCCTACGCCGATTTCGGTTGCGGCCGAGGCATGACACTGCTGATCTTGGCCAGCGTCTTTCCCGAGGCGCAGTTCTTCGGCATCGACGTGAATGAAGAGCACGTGATCGAGGCACAGGCACGCGCGGATGCCGCGGGCCTCTCTAACCTCAAGTTCCTGGCGCGTTCCTTTGCAAGCCTGACCGATGAGGATCTGCCACCCTTGGATCTGGCGGCCTCCCACGGCGTCTATTCTTGGGTGAGCCAAGCGGTGCGGCTGGAGATGCGCGATGCGATCGCCAGGCGACTGAAGCCGGAAGGCTTGGTCATGGTCTCCTACAATACGCGTGCCGGCTATGCCTCGATGGACCCCTTGCAGAAGCTGCTGATGGGTTTGGCGGAGGTGGCGCCGGGCGATCCGGTCGAGAAACGACGTGCTGCGATCGCACAGGTGCGCCGCCTGCATGAATCCAAGCAGCTCTACTTCGAACGCTATCCGACCGCCGACCAGCGCGTGGAGCGCTGGCCGAAGCACGACGAGACCTACCTCTTCCACGAGTACTTCAATGCCTATTGGCATCCGCTCTCCTTCATTGAAGTGGCAGGCGAAATGCGTGAAGCGGGCCTGCACTTCTGTGGCGATCCGGTCTATCCCACCTGGATTTCCGGTCGCGGCAAGCAGAGTCGAGCGGCATGGTTGGAAGATCCGGTGATGCTGGAAGAAATGGCCTGCGTATCGCTCGCTCAAGCCTTTCGCTATGACCTTTTTACGCAGAGCGAGCCGATGGACCTCTATCGCGACTCGTGCATCGCCGATGGCACGCTCTTCGGCCTATCCCAACCGCCCGAGACCGGTGAGGTCGCCAAGGCCGCCAAAGCCGAAAATGCGACCGGACGACTGCTGCGGCTCCTCAGTCAAGGGCCGCTCAGTTTCGCCGAAATCAAGGCGAACCCAGACTTCTCGAAAGCAGGCAGGACGCTCTCCTTGCTCGTGCGTGCAGCTATGGCGACGAGCTTGGTGGCCGTCTATCGAGCAGACGTCGCAACGGCTGCGCCCGCCTCTTCCAGCGGCGCATTGAGGGTCAGCACCGAGCTTGGCCGAACCCTTCTGCAGGACAATACGCTTGCCCGGCACATGTTGCCGCTGCCGGCGCCGCGCTTTGGCGGTGCAGTCCAGGTCCCGCCGATGATGACCGCGGTTCTTCTGGCTGCGGCAGAGGGCGAAGCGGATCTGGCTCAACGCGTAGCCCAGCGTGTGCACGACCTGACAGGCGTGACCAAAGACGGCCGCAAGAAGGAGAGCTTCGAGGATATTCTGGTCCGGGCGGAGAACGCGATTGGACGGTTTCAAACGCAGTGGCGGTCTTTCCTGCTTGAGGCCGGTGTGGTCGAGGCCGCATAGAGGCCCGTCCAACTGTGCCATTGCGGCGCTGATCGGAAAGCCTGGCGAGCTGCTGATGCCGGGGCTGTGCGAATTTGTGGGTGGCGGTAACGACCGGGATCTGCAACAGAGAGTTACGTTTTGGGCCGATGGGATGCTGCGGCCGCAGCATCTCTTCTCAATAAGGAGTGATCGCGATGAATAGACGTGCAACGCTTGGTTTTCTTGCTGCCGCGGCCTGTGGCCTGGCCTTCTCCGGCCCTGCGATTGCCGAGGAGCCGGTGATGGGTACGGTGACGATCGAGAGCACCTCGATCGCGCTGGGCATTGGCGTGACCTGGGGCGAGGGTAAGCTGACCTACGAAGGGAAGGTCTATAAGTTCTCCGTCAGCGGTCTCTCCGTTGTCGACCTCGGTCTCTCCAGCGTGACGGCGACCGGCAAGGTCTACCGCCTGAATAAGCTGGAGGATTTCCCTGGCAACTTCGTGGCCGGACAGGCCGGTGCCGCCTTGGGCGGTGGTGTTGCCGCGACCACCATGAAGAACCAGAACGGTGTGATCATCAACCTAAGTTCCACCCAGACCGGCGCCAAGCTAACCCTGGCGGCTGAAGGCGTACAGATCAAATGGTCTAACTAGCGCAATCGCCGAGCTGATGGCCGCGTCAAGGACGATGGTTTGCGGAACTCATCAAGAGCTCGGAGCATTGTAGCCGAGCCTATGCAAGGAGGCGGTGCTCTAGAGGCTCAGCCTGCATAGCGACTGTTCAAGTCCCGGGCCGACATGCGGTTCGGGGCTTGTACTATGTGCCGTTGAGTTCTTCCTCGCCGAGCCGAGCCATCAGATCGGTGAATTTCTCGCCCTGAATCATGATGTGCGCGCGGACCTCGGCATCGACCCGGTCGCCCTCGCCCGAGCGTATCGCGGCAACGATGGCACGATGTTCGGCAAGCGAGTGGCGCATGCGGTCGCCCGCGCGTAACTGCAGGCGGCGATAGGGTTGTAGGCGGCTCTGCAGCAGGCGGGCTTGCTCGGCCAGGAAGCGATTGCCTGAGGCTCGGTAGATCAACTGATGGAAGATCTCGTTGGCCCGATAATAGGCGTCCGTGTCGCCCGTCGATGCTGCGACGGCACAGCTTTCCAGGGCTTCTTCCAGGGCCGCTGTCTGCTCGCCAGAGAGTCGTCGGGCGGCGAGCCTGGCCGAGAGTGCCTCCAGTTCTGCCATCACCTCGAACATCTCCACCATCTCGCGCAGGCTGACCTTGCGCACAAAAGTGCCGCGTCGCGGGCGCTGCTCGGCGAAACCGGAGGATGCCAGGCGTTGCAGGGCTTCGCGCACCGGCGTGCGCGAGACGCCAAAACGCGCGCTCAGGATCGTCTCGTCAAGGCGGGACCCCGGCGCGATCTCACCCGCCACGATGTCGTTCTCCAAGGCGTCGGCTATGGCATCGGCGGACCTACTCATGTCGGGAATCCTAGCAACCCGTGAATTGAAGACAAGCCGAAAATTCTTGTATACAAGATTCTTGACATCGCATGCATGACCGACGAGGCTTGGCGAGCAAAAAGAACATCACAAGAGTGCTCAATCCAATTCCAAGGGAGGATCTTCCATGCGCAAGAGCCTAATCGCCGTCTCCTTGATCGCCCTGGCCAGCAGTTCTGCTTGGGCCGAGGACGTGACCCTCAAGGCCTCGCACCAGTGGCCGGGCGGCAAAGGCGATGTCCGCGACGAGATGGTGCAGATGATAAAGAAGGAGGCCGAGGCTGCCGATGTCGGCCTGACCATCCAGGTCTACCCCGGCAAATCACTCTACAAGCCCAAAGAGCAGTGGGGAGCGATGACCAAGAACCGCTTGGACATCTCTGCTTTCCCCTTGGCTTACGCGGCCGGGCGCCATCCTGAATTCGACACCACCTTGATGCCGGGCCTGGTGAAGAACCACGAGCATGCCAAGCGGCTGAACGACTCCGAATTCATGGCCGATATCAAAGAGATCATCAACGAGGCCGGCGTCGTCGTCCTGGCCGACGCCTGGCTGGCCGGCGGCTTCGTGACCAAGGACGAAAGCTGCATCCTGGGTCCGGATTCGGCAGAGGGCGATGTGATGCGCGCCGCCGGCGCTGCATTCGAGAAGATGCTGGCCGGTGCCGGTGCCTCGATTGCCTCGATGCCTTCCTCGGAGATCTATACGGCGCTGCAGACCGGCGTGCTGGACTCGGCCAACACCTCGTCGGGCTCTCTGGTTTCCTACCGGATCTACGAGCAGGCCGGCTGCCTGACCGAGCCCGGCGAGAACGCGCTCTGGTTCATGTACGAGCCGATTCTGATGTCGAAGAAAAGCTTCGAAAGTCTGACACCCGAGCAGCAGGCGGCCCTGATGGCGGCCGGCGAGGCGGCCGAAGAGTACTTCTTCTCTGCCGCCAAGGGCTTGGACGAGAAGCTGGTCGAGGCCTACGAGAAGGCAGGCGTCAAGGTCGTCTCCATGACGCCCGAGCAGGCGCAGGCCTGGCGCGACATCGCGCAAGAGACCTCCTACAAGGAGTTCGCCGAACGCGTCGATGGTGGCCAGGTGTTGATCGAGAAGGCACTCTCGGTCGACTAGGCACCTTCAGGATCGCTGCCGATGGGTCTTGTGATCCTCGGCAGCCCTTCCTTCTTCTTCGAACAATCTGGGAGCGCTGCCATGCGCAGCTTCATCGCGCTGGCCTCGATGCTGTCGCGGATCGGCGGCGTGATCGCCATCGCCCTGCTGGCGGCCAGCATCCTGGTGGTCTGCCACATGATCATCCTGCGATACGTGCTGAATGCCTCGACGATCTGGCAGACGGAGTTCGTGACCTACGCGCTGACTGCCGCGACATTCCTGGCCTCGCCTTACGTCTTGATGTTGCGCGGCCACGTCAGCGTCGATCTCCTGCAAGAGAACGTCGGCGCGCGCTCACGCTTCATACTGCAGATGATCTGCGCGGCGCTCTCCATGCTCTTCGTCGCTCTGCTGGGCTACTCGGCCTGGGTCTATTTCGAAGAAGCCCTCTCGGGCGGCTGGACAACGGAGACCGTCTGGGCGCTGCCGCTCTGGATCCCCTTGCTGCCCTTCCCGGTCGGCATGGGCCTGCTGCTGCTGCAATACCTGGCCGAGGTGATGCGTCTGATGATTGGCGAGCCCTTTGAGGAGGCAGCACCATGAGCCCCTTGGAAGCCGGCCTTCTGGTTCTCGGCGTGCTTATGGGCTTGCTGGCTCTGGGCATGCCCATCGCCTTTGCCCTCGGCCTGGTCTCGCTGGCGGCGCTCTGGGTGACCGAGGGCTTCTCGGCCGTGGTTTTCTCGGGCGAGACTTTCTTCGCCGGCCTGGCGCACTTCGGCCTGGTCTCGATCCCCATGTTCATCTTGATGGGGGCCGCGGTATCCTCCTCGCCAGCCGGGCGCGATCTCTACGAGGCCCTGGACCGCTGGCTGAACCGCGTTCCCGGTGCTCTGGTCCTCTCCAACATCGGTGCCTGCTCGCTCTTCGCCGCCCTCTCCGGCTCCTCGCCGGCGACCTGTGCGGCGATCGGCAAGATGGGCATTCCCGAGATGACCAAGCGGGGCTATCCCAAGTCGCTGGCCGCCGGCTCGATCGCTGCAGGCGGCACCCTGGGCATCCTGATCCCGCCTTCGATCACCATGATCGTCTACGGCATCGCTACCGAGACCTCGATCGGCCGCCTCTTCATGGCCGGTATCCTGCCCGGCATCCTATTGACCGGCCTTTTCATGGCCTGGGCCCTGTTCGACTGCTGGCGGCGAGGCTACTCCTTGAGCGAGATGAGCAAGCGCTACACCATGCGCGAGCGTTTTCAGGCCTTGCCGCGGGTGCTGCCCTTTCTCTTCATCGTGCTGGCCATCCTCTTCGTGCTCTACGGCGGTGTCGCGACGCCATCGGAGGCGGCTGGAGCCGGCGCTTTCTTCTGCCTGCTGCTGGCCATCGTCATCTACAAGATGTGGCAGGCTCGCCCGATCTGGAACGTCTTCCGTTCCTCGCTGCGCGAGAGCGTGATGATCATGATGATCATCGGTGCTTCCGAGCTCTTCAGCTTCACTCTCTCATCGCTCTTCGTCACCCAGTCGGTGGCCGAGTGGATTGCTGCCCTGGAGGTGAACCGCTGGGTCCTGATGGGCATCATCAATGTGTTTCTGCTGGTGGCCGGCTTCTTCCTGCCGCCGGTCGCGGTAATCTTGATGACCGCGCCGATCCTATTGCCGATCATCACAGGCGCCGGTTTCGATCCCTATTGGTTTGCCGTGGTGCTGACCATCAACATGGAGATTGGCTTGATCACGCCGCCGGTCGGCCTCAATCTCTATGTGATCAATGGTATAGCCCCGGACATCTCGTTGAAGGAGATCCTGCTAGGCTCGGCACCCTTCGTCGGCTGTATGGTGTTGGCCATCGTCATTCTCTGCCTGGTGCCGGAGCTGGCGACCTGGCTGCCCGAGGCCATGATGGGTCGCGCCATCTAGGCCGCGCCGAACGACAGGGAGATTGATCCGTTGTCCAATCCGCTCTACGACCGCCTGTTGGGCCCTCACGCCGACGACCAGCGGACCTTGATCGAGCGACCGGACGGCAGCCGCCTGTCCTATGGCGAGGCCATCGCGCTCTCGGGCCGTTTGGCGAACGCCTTGCGCCAGCAGGGCGTGGTGCCAGGCGACCGCGTGGCGGTGCAGGTCGCCAAGTCGGTCGAGGCGCTGGCGGTCTACTTCGCTTGCGTACGCCTGGGCGCCGTCTTCCTGCCATTGAATACGGCCTACACGCCGGCTGAGGTGGGCTATTTTCTGGGCGACGCCGAGCCACGGGTCTTCTTGGCCGACCCTAAGGCAGGCGCTGACTTGGCCCCGCTTGCCGCATCTGTCGGGGCGGTGCTGCTCACGCTCGATCAGGCTGGCGGCGGCAGCCTCACGTCTGCGGCGGAGAGCCAGCCGGCCGAGATCGAGACGGCGACGCGGGGTCCGGACGATCTGGCGGCGATCCTCTATACCTCCGGCACCACCGGTCGCTCCAAAGGGGCAATGCTGACGCAAGCCAACCTGCTGTCGAACGCACTGACCTTGACCGACCTCTGGGGCTTTACCGAGGCCGACTGCCTCCTGCACGCGCTGCCGATCTTTCACACCCACGGTCTCTTCGTCGCCACCAACGTGATCCTGGCCGCCGGCGGCTCGATGCTGTTCCTGCCGCGCTTCGATAGCGAGACCGTGCTGAGGATGTTGCCTAAGGCCACCAGCATGATGGGCGTGCCCACCTTTTACACCCGTCTGTTGTCCTCGCCCGATTTCACCGCAGAGAGCTGCAAGCAGATGCGGCTCTTCACCTCCGGCTCCGCACCCTTGCTGGCTGAGACCCATGTGGCCTTCGAGGCGCGCACCGGTCACCGGATCCTCGAACGCTACGGCATGACCGAGACCAACATGAGTACGTCCAACCCCTTGGAGGGGGAGCGCAAGGCAGGGACGGTCGGGCCACCGCTGCCGGATGTCGATCTACGTATCGTCGATCCCGTCTCGGGACAGGCCGTGGCCGAGGGCGAGGTCGGCGTGATCGAGGTCAAGGGTCCCAACGTCTTCAAAGGCTATTGGCGTATGCCGGAGAAGACGCGCGAGGAGTTCCGAGCAGACGGCTTCTTCGTCTCCGGCGATCTGGCCTACCGCGACCAAGACGGTTATGTCGTGATCGTCGGGCGCGCCAAGGATCTGATCATTTCCGGCGGCTTCAATGTCTATCCCAAAGAGGTAGAGGAAGCCCTGGACGAACTGCCTGGAGTGTTGGAGTCGGCAGTAGTCGGTCTTCCGCATCCCGACTTTGGCGAGGGAGTGGTTGCCTTCCTCGTGGGCAATAGGGGAGCGGCTTTAAAGGAGCAGGAGTTGCTCGCCGCCCTGGCCCAGAAGCTCGCCAAGTTCAAGCAGCCCAAGCGGATCTTCTTCCTGGACGAGTTGCCGCGAAATGCCATGGGCAAGGTGCAGAAGAACATCTTGCGCGACAGCAAGCCAAATCTCTTCTCCTAGTGTCAGCGCGGGAGCGCAACGCGTACTTTTTGCGCTCCGCTTGATGATCAGAGGCCGATTGTACTCCTAGAAGAAGCGCTCGGCCCCGCCGGAGGCTTCGATGGTGCTTCCGGTGACGAAGCCATTGCGCTCCGAGCAGAGGAAAGCGGCGATCGCGGCGATCTCGTCCGGTCGTCCGAAGCGGCCGACTGGGGTGTAGTCCGCACCGACACGATCAACCAGGTCGTCGTCGGAAAGCGCTGCCAGATCGGGGCGGGTCTCTCGCACTTTGGGGATCATGTTGTGTTCCCAATTTGCGGTACGCACCGCACCGATACCCACGGCATTCACCAGGATACCGTCTCCTGCCACTTCCAAGGCAAGACCGCGGGTCAGCGTGTTGATGGCGGCGCTGATGCTATGCGACACCAACAGTTTGGGGTTCGGGAATATGCCGCCGATGGAGGACATGTTGACGATGCGGCCCCAACCCTGCCGACGCATGATCGGGATCGCAGCTTGGTTCAAGCGGATCATGGCATGCAGCTTGACCTCCTCCATGCCGCGCCAGTCCTCGATTGCGTTGTCCATCAGCCCGCCTGGATGGGCACGGCCGGCGTTGTTCACGACGATATCCAATCGGCCGTAGTGTTTCAGTGCCTGGGCGACCAGGGTGTCCGCAGCCTGCTCTTCGGCGATATCCAGCGCGCATCCGACAACCTCGGTGCCGGTCTCTTCACGGATCGCCTCGACGGTTTCATTAAGGCGCTTTTCGTTGCGTGCCGTCAGCACCAGCTTGCTTCCGGCTTCCGCCAGCTCACGCGCTACCGCTTCGCCGATGCCGGAGCTGGCGCCGGTGACGATGGCGACTCTGTCGTTCAGATGCAGTTCCATTGTCTTTCCTCCTCCCTCTTCGGCAGGCCGAAGGAAGGCGGAGCATCCTTCAGCCAGCCCGGATTGTGTTCGGTCAGACCATCTAGGCGGCTTTGGCGGGCTTGGCGGCTGCGCGGGCCAGGCTCTCCCGGCGTTGCGCTGAGACCTTCTGTGCCAGCTCGCTCGGCGGATGGTTCCAACGCTCCGGAATCTTGTCCCACTGGCTATAGACAGTGAAGGGATTCTCGGTCACGCCGTGCGGCGGGACGCCGGTGTAGCCGCGATGTTTCAGCTGATAGAGATAGTTGTTCGAAGCGCGGTTGCTACGCGCGGATTCGACCAGGAAGGGGTAGACATCCACTTTGGACATCCCCGCCGTTCCGCCCATCTTCGAGATGATGTTGCCGTCGAAGTCTACGGCCATCGAGTTGCCGAAGTAGGAATAGGAAGCATCTTGGCCGGTGTGATTGACGGCAATCACATAGCTCTGGTTCTCGTAGGCCCGGACCTGATTGGTGATGTTCCAGATGTGGTCCCAGGGGTACATGTACTTCGACGGTCGCAGAATGACGTTGGCGCCTTTCCACGCCGCCTCACGCGCAACCTCGGGGTAGTCGAAGTCGAAGCAGAGGGCGATCGCCAGTTTCGAGCCTTTGGGGCCGTCGCATACCTCCATGCTCTCGCCGGGCGTCCAGGGTTCCATCGGGCACCAAGGCATCATCTTGCGATATGTTAGTGCAACCTCGCCGTCCGCGTTGATCAGCACCATCGAATTGTAGGGGTTCTTGGTGGGATCCTCGTGGCGTTCGACCACGGACACGCAGAGCCAAACGCCCTTGTCGTGAGCGATCTTGCCCAAAGCCTCCGTCTCTGGCCCCGGGATCGTCGATGCCAGTTTCAGATGATGGGCATAGGGATCGAAGGCGAAACCATGTGTGGAGTATTCGGGGAAGACAACCAGATCGACGCCGGGAAAGCCGGCACACGCGCGGTCCACATAGTCGGCGATTGACTGGATGTTGCGGCGCACGCCCGCCTGGTCGACGGCGGGGTCGGGTGAGAACTGAACCATGACGACACTCATTGCGTCTGGTATGGGGTTGATTGCGGGCATTGTTCGCTCCTTCTTTTTCTTGAATTGGCGGGGACGCTGCTTGGCGTCCTCCCTCAGGTGAGCAGTCCCCGCACCGGCTGCAACAGCAATCCAACAAATGTCAAACTGAGGAGGAACTGTGTGATGTCGATGGAGAATAATATAGATTTGGATCGTCTCGTGATTGTATTTGCTAGTTTTCGACCGAAACCTGGAGAATCGGAGCGAGTTAAAGAGATTCTCGATAAAATGATCGCGCCGACGCGGAACGAGCCGGGCAACATGATTTACAATTTCTATCGCGGTGCAGCTGCCGGCGATGGGGAAGTCAATTTTCACTTATTCGAGCAGTACAAAGATCAGGTTGCATTGCAGGCACACAGAGATTCCGCGCACTACAAGGCCTATCGTGCAGCCATCGGAGACCATCTGGCGGAACCCATATCCGTCGCCGTTTTGTCTGCCATCGACGTGGTGTCGTGACCCTGATGAAAAGGTAACGCTCTCGTGCACACTCTGGCGCGGTGTCACTCGTTGGCGCTCCGAAGGAGGGCGAGGAAGGTGTTACAAATCGATCCGAACAAGCAGGTTGGGATGCCGGCCGTTGGATTGCCGGCGCCAGAGAATCCCTGTCTGGACATCAAATCCCAAATCGGCAAGAGTATCGTTTGGGAGGCAGGGGTTGCATAGAGACGGGTCGCACAAAGACCGTTGTCCGGACCCTGCACTGGCATCGACCGCCCTCGAGACACACAAGGGAGACATCATGTTTAAACGACTGGTCATGGGTACTTTCGCCGTAACGCTGACGGCTGGCTCGGCTTTCGCTGAAGATGTGAAGGTCGGCATGCTGCAAGGCTTTACCGGTCCCACGGAGTCGCTCGTAGCGCCGATGGCGCTGGGTGGCGAGATGGCCTATGCGGAGGTCTCCGACAGCGGCAAGTTCCTTGGCGGCAAGACGGTCAGCGTCGTCCGCGGTGACAGCACCTGCATCGATGCAGCTGCGGCCACGGCTGCGGCCGAGCGCCTGATCACATCCGAAGGGGTCGTCGGCATCAACGGCGCGACCTGCTCCGGCGCGACGACGGCCATCCTGAACAACGTGGTGCGCCCGAACGGTGTCGTTATGATCTCGCCCTCGGCCACTTCGCCGGCTCTTTCGACCATCGAAGACGATGGCTACTTCTTCCGCACGGCGCCCTCCGACGCGCGCCAGGGCCAGATCATCGGCGATATTCTGGAGCGACGTGGGATCAAGTCGGCTGCTTTGACCTATACCAACAACGACTACGGCAAGGGCCTAGCGGACGCGATCCAAGCTGCCTTTGAGGCGAAAGGCGGCAAGATCACCGCTGTGGCCGCCCACGAAGACGGCAAGGCCGACTATTCTGCCGAGGTGGCAACCCTGGCGTCGGCGGGCGGCGAGGTGCTGATTGTGGCCGGCTACCTGGATCAGGGCGGCAAGGGCATGATCCAGGCTGCACTCGATACCGGCGCCTTCGACCGCTTCGTGCTGCCGGACGGCATGGTCGGCGTTTCCCTGACCGATCATTTCGGTTCGGCGCTCGATGGCTCGATCGGGACCAACCCGGGAACCGACAGCCCCGGTGCCGGCATGCTGGCCAAGCTCTCCGAAGGCAAGAACTTCAAGGGCGACGATCCCTACGTGCCGGAGGCCTACGACGCCTCTGCTCTGCTGCTCCTGGCCATGCAGTCGGCCGGCAGCACTGACAGCGCCGTCTACAAGGATCACATCATGAAGGTCGCCAACGCGCCCGGCGAGAAGATCTATCCGGGTGAGCTTGACAAGGCTTTGCAGATCTTGGCCGACGGCGGCGAGATCGACTATGTCGGCGGCACGAACGTCGAGCTCATCGGTTCGGGCGAGGCTGGCGGCAGCTTCCGCGAGACAGAAGTCAAGGATGGCAAGTTCGAGACGGTGATGTACCACTAAGCCCTAAGCGGTCACGGCCTGTGGAGTAGCGGTCGGGTTCGCCCGACCGCTCACTCGTTATGAACAATCATATGATATCCGTCGAGAACGTCAGCTTGCGCTTTGGCGGGATCATCGCGGTCAACGATGTGTCGCTGGCGGTGGAAAGAGGCACCATCACTGGCCTTATCGGTCCCAACGGAGCCGGCAAGACCACCCTTTTCAACACAGTCGCAGGCGTCTACTCGCCAACCTCCGGCAAGGTGCGAGTTGCCGGCGAGGATGTGACCGGATTGCAGCCCCATCAACTCTTCCACAAGGGTCTGCTGCGCACCTTTCAGATCGCCCATGAGTTTTCGAGCCTGACCGTGCTGGAGAACCTGATGACGGTGCCGGACGGCCAGCCCGGCGAGGAACTGCGCCACAGCTGGTTCAACTTTCGGCGCGTGCGCGAACGTGAGGCCGAGGTGCGCGAGCGCGCCATGGAGGTGATCGAGTTTCTGGAGATTCCGCATCTGGCCGACGAACTGGCGGGTAACCTTTCCGGCGGACAGAAGAAGCTCTTGGAGCTTGGCCGCACCATGATGGTGGAGGCGAAGGTCGTGCTGTTGGACGAGGTCGGGGCAGGCGTCAACCGCACCTTGTTGAACACCATCGCTGGCTCCATTCAGCGCCTGCATCGCGAGCGCGGCTATACCTTCTTCCTTATCGAGCACGACATGGATTTCATCGCACGGCTGTGCGATCCGGTCATTGTCATGGCCGAGGGCAAGGTTCTGACCCAGGGGACGGTGGACGAGGTGAAGAACAACGAAGACGTCATCGAGGCCTATTTGGGTACAGGCCGACGTCACCAGCGAAAGGCTGACGCGTGACCTTCCTCTCAGCGAGCGGGATGACCGGAGGCTACGGCGGCGTCGATATCATCGAAGACTGCGACATCTGGGTTGAGAAGGGCGATATCAACGTGATCGTTGGCCCTAATGGCGCTGGCAAATCCACAGCTATGAAGGCCATTTTCGGCATGCTGAACCTGCGTCGCGGCCAGGTGCTGTTGGACGGCGTCGACATAACCAAGCTACCCCCGCAGAAGCGTGTGCGTGCCGGCATGGGCTTTGTGCCGCAGAACCGCAATGTCTTCGTCTCTCTCTCCGTGGAGGAGAACCTCGAGATGGGGGCCTTCATCCGGGAGGACGACATCGCGGGTACGATGGAGCAGGTCTACGAGCTCTTCCCGGTCTTGAAGGAAAAGCGCCTGCAGCCGGCCGGCGAGCTCTCCGGCGGACAGCGTCAACAGGTGGCCGTCGGCCGGGCGCTCATGACCCAGCCGCAGCTCTTGATGCTCGACGAACCCACGGCGGGCGTCTCGCCCATCGTGATGGACGACCTCTTCGACCGCATTGTCGAGGTGGCCAAGACCGGTATCGCTATCCTTATGGTGGAGCAGAATGCCCGCCAGGCGCTGGAGATTGCCGATCACGGCTTCGTTCTGGTGCAGGGCGGCAACCGCTTCACCGATACCGGCCAAGCCTTGCTGTCCAATCAAGAAGTGCGGCGCTCGTTCCTGGGAGGCTGATAGGGGGGCTGATGGACATTCTGAACGCGCTGGCCCTGTTTGCCAACTTCGTGCTCGTGCCGGCCACCGCCTACGGCGCTCAGCTCGCGCTGGGCGCCTTGGGCGTTACTCTCATCTTCGGCATCCTGCGCTTTGCCAATTTCTCACACGGCGAGCTGATGTCCTTCGGCGCCATGGCCAGCATCCTCGCGACCTGGTTCCTACAGGATCAGGGGGTCAGCATCGCGCCGCTGCCGACCGCGCTTCTGGCGTTGCCTGTCGGCATCCTGGCCGCCGTCGCCCTGATGCTGGTAACCGATCGTTTCGTGTTCCGCTTCTACCGCCGTCAGCACGCCAACCCCATCGTCTTCGCTATCGTCTCGGTCGGCGTGATGTTCGTCTTCGCCGGCTTGATCCGCATCATCATCGGTCCCGAGGACCGCAGCTTTGCCGATGGCGAGCGCTTCATCATCACCGCCTTCGAGTTCAAGAAGCTGACCGGCCTGGCCGAGGGAATTGCGATCCGCCAGACGCAGGTCCTGACCGTGGTGGTCGCGGCCATCGTGGTCGTTGCTCTCTTCTGGTTTCTGCGCAAAACGCGGTCCGGCAAGGCGATGCGCGCCTACTCCGACGACGAGGATTTGGCGCTTCTGTCGGGCATCGACCCCGAGCGAGTTGTCGCCTTGGCCTGGATCATCACCGCAGCGCTCGCCGCCATCGCCGGTACGCTCTACGGCTTGGACAAAACCTATAAGCCCTTCATATTTCTGCAGATTTTGCTGCCGATCTTCGCTGCGACCATTCTCGGCGGAATCGGTCAGCCGGTCGGTGCCGTGCTTGGGGGGTTCATTATTGCCTATTCGGAGGTCACCGTGACCTACGCATTTAAGAAGTTTTTGGCCTATCTGGGACCAGAGGAGTGGGCTCCGGAAGGACTGGTTCAGCTCTTGTCTACGGACTACAAGTTTGCGGTCTCCTTCATCATCCTGGTCGCCGTCCTGCTGTTCCGGCCGACAGGCATCATCCGCGGTAAAGTCATATGACAGCCCGGGTTGCCTTCTACTACTGCGCCATGGGGGTGGTGCTGCTCGGGATCGGCGTGCTGCAGAGCTGGAACGTCGCCTTCGGCATCCTCAACCTCTGCCTGATCTCCGCGATCATGGCGCTCGGCGTGAACATGCAGTGGGGCTACGCCGGGCTCTTCAACGTCGGCATCATGGGTTTTACGGCTTTGGGCGCCTTGACCGCGGTTCTGGTGTCGATGCCGCCGGTGGGCGAGGCCTGGTCGGCCGGTGGCGGCGGTATCCTGCTGTCTCTGCTTTCGGTGATCGCCACCGTCGCGGCGATCATGGTGGCGCGCCGCTTTGTGCACTGGGCGCTACGCCTGCCGATCACGCTTGTGTTGGTTGTGGCAGGCTACTTCCTGACCGACAGCTTCTTCGGGCCGGCCGTCGAGCGTATTGAGGCAATCAATCCGGCCCACACCGGGTATCTTGGGGGACTCAGCCTGCCGATCCTGTTTGCCTGGCCGCTTGGCGGTCTGGTCGCCGCTGGTGCCGGCTGGGTCATCGGCAAGATCGCGCTGGGACTTCGCGCCGACTATCTAGCGATTGCGACCCTCGGCATCTCCGAGATCATCATTGCAGTCATCAAGTACGAGGAATGGCTTAGCCGCGGCGTGAAGAACGTCACTGGCCTGCCGCGGCCCGTGCCCTACGAGGTGGACCTGGTCACGCAAGACTGGTTCCTAGGCCTCGCCGGCTGGTTCGGCATTGACGATGCGGGTGAGGCGGCCAGTCTGTTCGTCAAGGCCTGCTATGCGCTGCTCTTCCTCGCCGTGCTGGCGATCATCATGTGGTTCGCCGAACGTGCCTTGAAGTCGCCCTGGGGGCGCATGATGCGTGCCATCCGCGACAACCGCGAGGCGGCCAGCGCCATGGGCAAGGACGTCAAGAAGCGCCACCTGCAGGTCTTTGTCCTGGGCTGCGGCGTCTGCGGCATCGCCGGCGCCATGCTGGCGACCTTGGACGGGCAGCTCACGCCCACCAGCTACATTCCGCTGCGTTACACATTCCTCATCTGGGTGATGGTGATTCTGGGCGGGTCGGGCAACAACTGGGGGGCTATCTTGGGCGGCTTCGTGATCTGGACCCTCTGGGTGCAGGCCGAGCCGCTGGGCAACCTCTTTATGCAGCTGGTGTCGAGTCCTTTGCCGGAAGGCTCTTGGCTGGCAGACCGGCTGGTAGCCGGTGCCGCTTACACCCGCTACATCCTGATGGGTGCCATTCTGCTGATCGTGATGCGCTTTGCACCAAAGGGATTGATCCCGGAGCGGAGCTGATGTGGGAATAGACTCAGCCTATGCAAAATACCCTTTGCACTCTCCGGGGGCGCTCGCTATAAGGGCGCCCCTGTGGGGCTTCGAACGGCGGCGATAAGCTGGCGGGCGAAGTCAGCTCTGGCGATGATCGGCGGCTGTGGCGGAACTGGTAGACGCGCAGCGTTGAGGGCGCTGTGGGAGAAATCCCGTGGAGGTTCAATTCCTCTCAGCCGCACCATCGTATCCGGCAGCATTGTCGGCAGGCGGCTTCGCGCAAGCGAAGACGATAGAGCACAGCGTGCGGCTGTGGCGGAATTGGTAGACGCGCAGGTTTCAGGTACCTGTGGAGCAATCCGTGGTGGTTCGAGTCCACTCAGCCGCACCAACCTCTCTCAAGACGCCCCCTGTATGCGTTCGATTGCCGTCCAGATGTCGGAGTAGCGGATTTTCCGCTTGGTTTCCGGTCGCGGCTGTTTGGCCGAACTGGGGCGCTTGATACCGCTGCCCTCCACCATGCGGTTCATGAAGGCATAGAGCGCCACAACGTTGATCAGGTCATAGAGCGCTGCTTCATCGAAACCCGCCGCATAGACCGCATCTACCTGCGCTGCAGACACCGCAGGTGGGTCCAGCGTCAAAGTCTCCACATAGGCGAAGACGGGCGCCAGCGCGGCTCGCAGGCTCTTGTGGTCGCGGTCGATCCGCATGTTTCCGAAGACCGCCGGGTCTATGTGCCAGGCCTCCGCATGGGCGCGGTGGGCGTTAAAGCAGAAGCGACAGCCGTTCAGCGCCGAGACGAAGGCGGCAATCAGCTCACGCTCCCCTTCGCTGAAGGCGGAGGATCCCCGCAGGACCTCGTCATGGAAGGCCAGAAGGTGCTTCAGGCCACGATTGTGCTGCTGCCAGAGTGCAAGCAGATCGTCGTCGGACGGCACCGAGGGGAAAAAGCTCATGGGAAGCCCTTCTGAAACGTACCTGCCATGATCCTACAGTTTCGCCCGCGCTGTGGAAGAGAGTGTTGCCCTCTTGGCGGTTGGCGCGGACTGCGCGACACTGGTGCTCCCGTCAATGCCAAGGAGCCTTGGGCCATGCCTCTCTTGCTGCTGCTGGTGCTGTTCATGATCCCTAGTGCGGTCCTTGCGGATACGCCCAAGGTGACACCGCTCTACGAGCCGGCGATGGTGCTGCGCACCAGCAACTTTCGCGCCGATCCCTCGACCGCCCAGCCGCCCCTGGACACCTTCAAGGCCGGCAAGCAGCTGCTGATCATCGGCGAGACCAAGGATGATCGCGACCGGACCTGGTACGCCGTCAGCCTCTATGACGGTACGCGCGGCTTTATCTTCGGCAAGCTGCTGGCTGCATTGCCGGACTTTCCGGCTCTGCCGGACGGTTTCCACTCCACCGATGTGCAGGATGCGAAGGTGGCCCAGGAACTGGTCGGCAGCCACGGCGTCATTCTGGAGTGGATCGGCAAGCAGCCCTGGGGCGAGCTGATCGTCTTCGAGAACCTGGGTCTCTATTACCTGTCCGGCAGCCAGAAGGGCGAGGGCAAAGCCGCCAAGGACACACTCTCGATCTCCGGCTACGTCAGCCGCATCGACGACAAGGGCTTCACGCTTGTCGGCACGATCGAGTACCACCTCTATCAGTACGATGGCCCTGTGCACTGTGAGAGGGACGGCACGCACCGTTTCCAGCGCGTGCCCAACTCCAACACCTGGCGGGCCAGCGGCTCTGCCAAACCCTGCGGCGACTGGCAGGACTCGCTCGAGGTCTACCTCCGCAAGGAGGGTTAGCGGGCCGGCGTTGCTTCGGCGATGCTAAGAGCTAGGCCGCGTGGTAGATGCCGGCCGCCTTCACCTCATCGCCGACATAGGCCTCGAACTGCTTGAAGTTGGTCTCAAAACGCTTGGTCAGCTCTCGCGCCGTCTGGTCGTAGGCCGTCTTGTCCTGCCAAGTGGTGCGCGGGTTCAAGACTCCCTCTGGGACCTCCGGGCAAGCCTCGGGCACGGCTAGGCCGAATTGGGGGTGCTGCAAGGTGGGCACGTTGGTCAGGCCGCCGTTCAGTGCGGCACGCACCATGGCGCGGGTGTGCGCGATCGCCATGCGTGACCCAACGCCGTAGGAGCCGCCCGACCAGCCGGTGTTGACCAGCCAGCAGCTGGCGCCGGTCTCGGCCATCTTCTCGCCCAGCATCTTGGCATAGACCGAGGGGTGGCGCGGCATGAAGGGCGCACCGAAGCAGGTCGAGAAGGTGGCCGTCGGCTCCTTGCCCATACCCTTCTCCGTGCCGGCGACGCGCGCGGTGTAGCCGGAGAGGAAGTGATACATCGCCTGCTCGGGCGAGAGGCGGGAGATCGGCGGCAGGACGCCGAAGGCGTCTGCGGTCAACATCACGATGTTGCGCGGCTGCCCGCCGATGCCGCTCTCGCTGGCGTTGGGAATGAAGTCCAGCGGATAGCTGGCGCGGGTGTTCTCGGTGAAGCGGGCATCGTCCAGATCCAAGAAGCGCGTGCCCTCGTCGAAGACCACGTTCTCCAGGATCGTGCCGAAACGCTTGGTCGTGGCGAAGATTTCCGGCTCTGCTTCCTGCGACAAGCGGATCACCTTGGCATAGCAACCGCCTTCGAAGTTGAAGACGCCTTCCTTGGCCCAGCCGTGCTCGTCATCGCCGATAAGAGTGCGACTTGCATCCGCCGACAGGGTTGTCTTGCCGGTGCCCGAGAGGCCGAAGAAGATCGAGGTATCGCCGTCCGGCCCGATGTTGGCCGAACAGTGCATCGGCAGCACGTTCTTGGCCGGCAGCAGGTAGTTCAGGATGGAGAAGACGGATTTCTTGATCTCGCCGGCGTAGATGGTGCCGCCGATCACGACGAGACGACGGGAAAAGTCCAGCAGCACGAAGGATTCGCTGTTGGTGCCGTCGCGCTCCGGATCGGCCTCCAGATAGGGGGCATGCAGCACGGTGAAGGTCGGCTGGAATTCGCCCAGGGCGGCAACCGGCGGGCGTATGAACATGTTGCGGGCGAAAAGGGCGTGCCAGGGGCTCTCGCTGATCACGCGGATCGGCAGGCGATGGCTCTCCATCGCGCCGGCATAGAGATCCTGAACGTAGAGGTCGCGGGCCTGTAGGTAGGCGACGACCTTACCATGCAGGCGCTCGAAGGCCTCCGGCGAGGTAGCGACATTGACATTGCCCCACCAGATGTCGTCGCTGCTACCGGGTTCCTTAACGATAAACTTGTCGTTCGGCGAGCGACCCGTGTGATGGCCGGTTCGCACCACGAGCGCACCGCCGTCGCCGAGGCTGCCATCCCCGCGACGGATCGTGTGTTCGTAGAGCGCCGGCGCCGAGAGATTCCAAAAAGCCGTTCCATGGGTTTTGATACCATGGCCTGCCAGTCCATGGCGGCTAACGGTCGGTCCTTGATCGCTCACGCTGTCTTCTCCTCATTGGTACCAACCACGTCGAACCGCCGACCTCGGACAGCGAACACCTGACGTGGGACCGCCCCAACCCCGAACGACAATTCGAGCCTTCCGCCGGAGCAGTCGATGGGTTTTAGCCATGACTGTTGCAGTGTGTCACTTTCTTTGCGCAGATCTGCGCAATTGATAGCGATATCACGCTACTGCTGGTGTGTGGCGGGGCACACTTGCCCCATTAAATCTTTCGCATCCAACCAGGTGATGCGTCCAAAGCCTGCGACGAAATGGGCAGACATCCACTCTATGCGGTAGGGCTTGAAGTCGGCGAAAGAAGCCCAGGGCTTGGCTTTGGGATGGGCGGCAATGAAGGCAGCCTTCAGCGCATCGCTTGCCGCGGCGTCGCTCACCTGATGGGCCTGACCCATCAGGGCCAGCCTGGCATGGGCCAGCGGTTCGTCCTTGTCGGCCGTCTCGTCCAGCAGCAGCGCCATGTCCGCATTGCGCTGCAGGTTCTGTGCATGTTCTGAGAGATCGGAGAGCAGCAGGAAGGGCCGGCCCTGCGGGTCCGGCGCCAAGAGCACCAGAGAGACATAGGGAAACCCCTGGGCGACGGCTTGATCGTTGCGGGCCAGGCGACTTGCCAGGCTGCCGCGCCGGCAGCGCCTCACCAGTCCGGCGGCCTCTTCCAGCATGTCATCGGATTGCTCTGCCTTAGACATGACCCAATTCCTCCAAGACTTCACCCTATCGCGGGCGTTAATTTCTGCGGTATCTGAGTGCCGAGCGGTGTAGGTTGCTCGAAGCAAGAGAGTGGTAGACCTCCTGCCGGCTGGCAATGGCCGTGCGGCAATCTCCTCTTGATCGGAGTGAGAGGGCGCTTGCACTGCTGCCACAGCAGCACGAGATTGGGGATAGCTTTAGAGTCGCGGATGAAATGACGATGCAGAACACCATAGCCTTGGTCGATGACGACAAGAATATCCTGACTTCGGTCACCATCGCCTTGGAGGCAGAGGGCTTCAAGGTGAAGAGTTACACGGATGGAACGGAGGCACTGCGTTCCTTGCAGGCTGCGCCGGTCGATCTGGCGGTCCTCGATATCAAGATGCCGCGCATGGACGGAATGGAACTGCTGCGCCGGATTCGCGAGAATTCCAGCCTGCCGGTCATTTTCCTGACCTCCAAGGACGACGAGATCGACGAGGTCTTGGGGCTGCGGATGGGGGCGGACGACTACATCAAGAAGCCCTTCTCTCAGCGCCTCTTGATTGAGCGAATTCGCGCCCTGCTCCGCCGTGGGCAAGAGGCGACGGAAGGCGAGGGGCACAGCGAAGCGGCCCTGGTGCGCGGTGAGCTGATCCTGGACAGCGAGCGCCATCTTTGTACCTGGAAGGCCGTGCCGGTGCAGCTGACCGTGACCGAGTTCCTGATTCTGAAAGCCTTGGCCAGTCGCCCAGGACATGTGAAGAATCGTGATCAGCTGATGGACGCTGCCTATGGCGAGCACATCTATGTCGACGATCGCACCATCGACAGCCACATCAAACGGCTGCGGAAAAAGTTCAAAGCGCTGGACGACGACTTCAATCAGATCGAGACGCTTTACGGCGTCGGCTATCGCTATAAGGACGTCTGAGCCCCGAATGCCGGCACCCCTAAGCGATGTCGACCTCTACCCAAGACGGGCCTTACGCCGAAGCGGCAGCTGAGAGCAAAGCCTCTCGGCGCCCGGATAGGGTGGCGGCGAAACGGGACGGAGAGGGCGCCTCGCGGATCTTCCATCGGACCGAAGGTTGGCGCTTCTGGCGCTCGCCAATGCTCCGGCGGATCCTGACGCTCAACCTTATTGCCTTGGCGATTCCGATCCTGGGACTGCTGCATCTTAGCCAGTATCGCGACAGCCTGATCCAAGCCGAGCTTTCGGCCTTGGAGACGCAGGGCCGGGTTTTTGCGCTAGCCCTGGGGGCCACCTCTGTTCTGGCCGACCGCAGCGGTCGTGAGCGTTTGGTGCCGGAACTCACCCGACATCAGTTGCGCCTCCTGCTCAGCGAGGCCGGTCTGCGGGCCAGGCTCTATGGTCCGCTGGATCGGCGCGGGGCACTGATGGTCGATTCCTATCAACTTCCCGGACCGCAAGGGGTCATCACCATCCGGCCCCTGCAGCCGAGCGAGGGGGATGATGCGGCCGGGAGCATTCTTGCCTATCTGGACCGCATGTTCGATTGGCTGCCCGGTGCGGAGTTGCCGGCCTATGAGGAGGGCGTGACCCGCATGGCCTCGGACTATGCCGAGGTGGAGTCGGCGCTGCGCGGCGAGGCTGCGGGAGAAGCCAGGCGCGGACCGCGTGGCGAGCTGATCTTGACCATGGCGGTGCCGGTACAGCGCTACCGCCAGGTTCTGGGTGCCCTGTTGCTCAGCCGCGACGGCGCCAATATCATCGCATCGGTTGAGGATCGCCGCAGCGATGTGCTGATCGTCTTCGCCTTGGCCACAACCATCACGGTCCTCTTGTCACTTTATCTTGCCGGAACCATCGCACGACCGATCCGCAATCTGGCGCGTGCCGCCGATAGGGTGAAGAGCGGTAAGGGCAAAAAGATCCCGCTGCCCGATTACGCCAACCGGCGCGATGAGATCGGCGAGCTGGGGCGCGCATTGACCTCTATGACGGACGCCCTCTGGACCCGCCTGGATGCGATCGAAGGTTTTGCCGCCGACGTCAGCCATGAGATCAAGAATCCCCTGACCTCTCTGAAGAGTGCGGTCGAGACCGTCTCTCGCGTCTCCGATCCAGAGCGGCGCGATCAGTTGCTGCACATCATCCTGGACGACGTCGGGCGGCTGGATCGCTTGATCACAGATATCTCGGAGGCCTCGCGCGTCGATGCGGAACTCGCACGCGCGGACAGTGAGACGGTCGACCTCTATGAGCTGCTCACCGCATTAGTGGAGCTGCAGAAGCTGTCACGCGAAGGCGAGGATCTTTCCTATCGGATACGCTTGCCGAACCGCAGCGATCGCTTTCTGGTCATGGGTCTTGAGGGCCGCCTCGGACAGGTCTTCCGCAACATCATCGCCAATGCCAGCACCTTCTCGCCGCCCAGTGCTACGATCCTGCTGTCCCTGAAGCGCGAGGGCGACATGGTCGAGGCCCGGATCGAAGACGAAGGACCGGGAATCCCATCCGACAAGCTGGAAGAGATCTTCTCTCGCTTCTATACCGAGCGACCGGAGGGAGAGAAGTTCGGAACGCACTCGGGCCTGGGCCTCTCCATCTCCAAACAGATCGTCGAGGCGCATCACGGCTTCATCTGGGCGGAGAACCGCACTGCGCGTGACGGCAGCGTCGCCGGTGCGACCTTTGTGATTCGGCTGCCGGCGGCTGCCGCACGCTGAGGTCACTGCGATCTGTGGCGCTCTCTAGGCAAAGGGAGCTTGGTAGAAAACGCGATTCTTTCTGCAATGTTAATCGTGTATGAGGGATTCGGCCGGATTGCGGTAGTGACGGTCTGGGATGACTTCGCCGGCGATCGGACCGGGCAAAGGACGCGGGAGTAGCAAGCGGGAAGACGATGGGAGCGATGAGCCAAAGCGAGCTTGTTCATGCCACCTGTATTTCGCTCTTCGGGCGCGGGATTCTTCTTCGTGGCCCGTCCGGTGCCGGGAAGTCCGATCTGGCACTGCGCCTGATCGATGCCGGCGGTCTTCTGGTTGCCGACGACCAAACCCGTCTGACTGCAGAAGAGGGGCGGCTCAGCGCGACTGCGCCGGCTGTCCTGAGCGGGCAGATGGAGGTGCGGGGGATGGGGATCGTCGGACAGGCGGCCCTGGTTTCCGTGAACGTGGCGCTGGTGGTGGACCTGCAGACCGCAGACGAAATCGAGCGCCTGCCCGAGGAAGAAGAGGTCGTGCTGCTCGGCGTTTCTGTGCCGCTGATCGCACTCGATCCCAAGGCCGCTTCTGCGACCGCGCGCGTTCGCTTGGCGCTCGAGCGCACCTCAAAGGCGGAAGCAGCCCGACTGGACGAAGCCGAAGGCCGTCCGGTTCTCCTGGTTACCGGAATGGCAGGCGCCGGCCGCTCTCTGGCGCTCGATACGGCCGAGGATCTGGGATACGAGGTCATCGACAATCTGCCCCTGGCGTTGATTCCCTCGCTCTTCGTGGGGGCGAGCGAGAAGCCCTTGGCCTTGGGGGTTGACCTCAGGACCCGGGATTTCTCGATCGCCCGATTCCTCGAGGTCAGCGAGGCGCTGAGGGCTTCGCCCGGACTGGCGCCGCGCCTGATCTTTCTGGACTGCGTCGACGACGTACTGCTCCGGCGTTTCAGCGAGACCCGACGTCGCCATCCCCTGGCGGTGGACCGTCCGGTGGCGCGTGGCATCGAGACCGAACGTCGGCTGATCGCCCCGATCAAGAGCCGTGCAGATCTGGTTATCGACACCTCGGCACTGCGGCCTGCCGACTTTCGCCGCCTCTTGGGCGGGCACCTTAGCCTTGCGCGCGATGCCAGCAACGGCCTGGTCGTTTTCGTCACCTCCTTCGCCTATCGGCATGGCTTGCCGATGGAGGCCGATCTGGTGTTGGACGTGCGCTTCTTGCGAAACCCGCACTATCAGGCAGAACTCAGGGAGAAGACGGGTCGCGATCCCGGCGTTGCCGCCTATGTGGCCGAGGATCCGGCTTTCGCACCCTTCTTCGAGGGGTTGACGGCTTGGCTGGGTCCGCTGCTGCCGCTTTATGAAGCCGAGGGCAAGAGCTATCTCACCTTTGCCGTCGGTTGCACCGGGGGACGTCATCGTTCGGTCTATGTCGCAGAGCGCTTGGCGCGTTGGTTGACCGATGCGCAACGCCAAGTGGTGATCGCACATCGTGACAGCGAGCGCGAGGGCTAGCGCCGAGTGCTGCCGTTAAGACTGTGACTATCATCGGGTCGTGGTCTGGCGAATCACCTTGATCGGAACCAGATGTAGGGAAGACCGGTTTCTCTGCGCTTGATTTGAGCAGGCAAGAACGTTCCTGCGCCAAGCAAGTGTGCTGACAAGAATTTGCAGTTGTGCATTACATCCATCACAGGCAGGGTTTGGCGCCAATCAAGGATGGGAAGCAATGATCGGCATCGTGTTGGTGACCCATGGACGGCTTGCAGCGGAGTTTCTGCTGGCGCTCGAGCATATCGTCGGGCCGCAGGAGCGCGCGGTCGGCATCTGCATCGGTCCCGAAGATGACATGGAGGCCAGACGCGCGGAGATCCTGGAGCAGGTACGCGCCGTCGATAACGGTCAGGGCACCGTCCTTCTGACCGACATGTTCGGCGGCACGCCGTCTAACTTGGCGATTTCCATCATGGATCACGCCGAGGTCGAGGTGATCGCCGGCGTCAACCTGCCGATGCTGGTCAAGCTCGCCAGCGTGCGCAACCGCCTCGCATTGGGCGAGGCTGTCGCCGAGGCGCAAGAGGCCGGCCGCAAGTACATCAACGTCGCGTCCCGCTTGCTGGCCGGCAGCCAAGCCAAGGGTTAGCGTCGTTACACTGTTCTCCTTCGTATAGAGAGCAAGACCGAGATCGCAAGCCGTTCCGACCTGCGATTGTCCAGATCTATGTGTCCAAAAGATAGAGCAGGTTCTCGCGAACAGTTGGCTCCAGCCGATCGAGATCTGCTCTAAGACGCGGCTACGATCTCCAGAGCCATCGAGACTGTCATCTCATTGACGCGGTCCACGCCTTCGCGGGTGTTGGAGCCGTTGTGGGTGCCAAAAACGACATTGTCGAAGCCGTGCAGAGGGCTGTCTTTGGGCAGAGGCTCGGTTTCGAAGACATCCAGAGCCGCAGCGGCGAGGTGCCCGCTCTTCAAGGCATCGACCAGATCGGCCTCATTCACCAAGGGGCCGCGAGCGACGTTTGCCAAAGTCGCACCCGGCTTCATCTTGGCGAGGGTCTCGGCATTGATCAGGTGGTGGTTCTCCGGCGTTAGATTGCAGGCGAGAACCAGATAATCGCTCTCGGCGATCACCGTCTCGACGGACTTCTGCGCAATGCCGGCGGGACCCAGGACATCTTGGGGAATCTCTACGGGATCGGAGCCGATGACCGTCATCCCAAAGGCAGTGCCGCGGCGGCCGACGGCCCGGCCTATGCTGCCCAGCCCAACCACGCCCATGGTGTTGCCGGCAAGGGTTCGGCCCTGGATCTTCAGCCAGCCGCCTTCCTTTACCGAGGCATGCATCAAGTGATAGCCGCGGGTCAGCATCAAGATCAGCGCAAAAGCGGCGTCGGCTACCTCTTCGGCGAAGGTGCCCGGCGTGTTTCGGACCGGAATGCCAAGCTCGGCTGCAGACTCCTTATCGATAGAATCGGTGCCGATGCCCCACTTGATGATGGCTTTCAGTCCGCTTTCCTTGCCGGTCTCAAGAACGGCGCGGTCGACGAAATCGTCGCCCAGTATGCAGGTCTCTACGCCTCGGATCAGGTCCAGCATCTCATGGCTGGAGAACTGCTGACCGGTCGCGTTCGGCAGCACCAGTTCGATGTCGGCAGCCTCAAAGCGGTTGCGGAACTCATCGATGTGTCGCAGCAGATGATGGCAGGTAATCAGGACCTTAGGCATCAGTGTCGCCCTTTCTTGCCTTGAACAGCATTTCTGTGATCTGGAAGTCGATCTCGATGTCGATGTCGCGCGCCTCGATCTCGTCCACCTCGAAGAGGAAGGGGCGATTGCCGATCCGGTTACGGTCGTTCAGCAGACGGTTGCGTTCGAAGATGTAGAGGGTGGAGTTTTCCTGAACCAGCCACTTCGGCAGATCCTGCGTCTGCAGCAGGATGTTGGGATTGTGGTTGACCGCCCGGCCCAGAACGTCCCAGATCCGGTCGCGAATCACGGTGACGCCGAAGAGCGAATCGTAAATCGGGTATTGCTCGAAGAAGAGGTCGACCGCCCTCGCCATGGTGTCCTGCTTCAGCAGCGGGTTGGTCGAGTGGGTCTGCATATAGAACTCCGACTCGATCTGGCTGGCGTCGTAGCTCAAGATGTCGTTCATCGGGATTTCCGGTGCACGGAGGTGCTCGGGCCGATCAAGCACGATGACGTCCTTGTACTTCTCGGCACACTGCTCTTTCACGATCGGGGAGTCGGTGTCGATCACCACCTTCTCGATCTGCTCCACCGCCAGCAGGTTCTCCAGAGTGTGCTGATAGAGCGGACGGCCGTCGCCGAAAGGCCGATAGTTCTTGCCGGGCACGCGCTGGGAATGGTGGCGCATGGGCATCAGGGCGACGAGCTTGTGTTTGGTCATGGCAAGAGCTTCCCGGAGGTCCGTTCTGAACGAAGAATAGGTTGGGTTCGCTGAAGAGGGCGCAGCACAACAGTCCGGCAGACTGCGCCCAGAACCGGTGGCCAAGAGCTATCCGATCAGACCGGCGCGGTAAACGCCGTTAGCTGCCTTCGCCGGCGCGCGGATCGTCGCGTTGGCTTTCCAGATCGAGGTACGGCGAGGCCTCGCCGGTTGTGATCTGTCTGTGCCAGGATTGATAGTCGGCGAGCCCGTCAGGTTCGGTCTCGGTGACATCGTAAGTGATCTCATTGCCCACGCGCACCACCTGGCTGTCGGACCAGAGCAGCGAGTTCTCGGAGAAGTGGGCCAGATAGAGCGGTGCGTAGAGGAAGTAGAGCGCATCCCGGCCGAAGGCAGCTTGAAAGCGGCTGAGGTACTCGCTGTCCTCGCCGCGCACCAGGGGGGCCATACCGCCCAGGCGCTCCAGTACGGGCGTGCGCGGAAACAACAGCGAGGTCGTGCGCTTGCGGTAGATCTCTCCATTGACCCGCAGCGGTCGGCCTTGGCTATCGATCCTGCAGTAGGCGCAGAGGCTGGCAAGACGCCGCTTGGAACCTAGCAGGGCGACGAGCTGGCGCTCGATTCGATCGGGCGTGGCGTGATCGTCGGCATCCTGGAAGGTGAGATAGGTGCCTCGCGCCGCCGCCAAGCCTAGATTGCGGGCCCGCGCCGCGCCGAGACGCTGCGGGGCGCGGATGAGACGAACGCGCCGGTCGACCTGTGCCAGAGCCTCGGCGACCTGCGATGTTGCATCCTCGCTGACATCGTCGACGACAAGGATCTCCAGCTCGTCGTAGCTCTGCCGCTGCAAGCTGGCGATGGCTTGCTCAAGGGTGGCGGCTGCGTTGAAGGCCGGCACAATGATCGAGACCAGCGGGTTGCCGGCTGCCTGCAGCTTCCCCAAACGGCGCCGCTGCAAGCGCGCCTGCTGTCTGGCAACCAGAGAGCTCAAGCCAAAGGGCGCGTGGCGGCGAAGTCCCTCCAAGGGGTCCAGTAACAGATCTTGAACGAACGACCGACGCGCCAGAGGCAGGAGGAGCCAGCGCAGCTGTCGGACGGGAACAATCCTGGTGGTCTGAAGCCAGCCGACCGGATCTAAACGGACACGCCTGTTAATCCGCATGGCAAGCGCCCCTTCCGACCCCTGCGCGTGGTTCCCGCTTCGTCATCGTCGGGCCAAACGTCCAGCCCGGTCATGACGTAGGAGTTTTGGACAGAGCCCAGAACGGTCGACAGTAGGCCGGGCTCAGCCCCTAAGACTGCCGTAGCGCGGGCTTGGATGATAGAAGCGGTCGCGCAGATGCAGCATGCTGGCGTTCGGCGCCTTACCGGCAGAACGGGCTTCGCGCTCGACATAGGCCCGATAGGTGCCCCGCGCCTGGTTGATGCGGAACAGGAAGATCTCAGGCACCATCGCCGGACGGCGTTTCCTGAATGCACATCTCAGGTCATAGAGGATGTTCAGGCTGCAGTACCGCAGCAGATCGGTCAGGCCAAAGTAGGCGTCGGGTTCGATGTCCTGAAAGGCCAGTGCTTCGCGATAATAGCGCTTGCGGACCTTATCCCAGGTCTCTTCGTGGATATGAAAAATGCCGGCGCTGGCAACATAGGCAACCAGTCCGCCCTCTTTCACCGCTTCCTTGGCCCAGGCTAGGTCTTCCAGGCCGGTCAGGCTCTCGTCGTAGGGGCGGTGCTCCCAATCGCTGCGGCGGACCGCGCAGTTGGCGTTGTTGCAGAAGTAGTCCTCTTGCGGGGGCAGATCGCCCTCCGGAAACCAGGACTGCATCAGGCAGCACTCGGAAAACTTGTTCTGATCGCCACCGCGCTGCTTGCCGTAGCAGACCTTGATGCGCTCATCCTCAAAAGGGCGCAGCAGGTTGGCGAGCCAGTCATCGTGCATCGGCAGGGTGTGGGCGCTCAGCATCACCAGGAACTCGCCCTTGGCGACCCGGCAGCCATAGTTGAGAGAGCGGCCGAAGGTGAAGTCGGTCGGCTTGATGTGCTCGACCCGGACGCCATGAGCCTTCGCGATGGCTACGGAATCATCTCTGGATCCAGAGTCAACGAGAATCACCTCGAAAGACTGATCGCTTTGTGTCTTCAGCGCATCGAACAGGGGCCCCAAATGTTCCCCTTCGTTCAAGGCGCGTACAATGATCGACGCTCTAGGCTCAGCAGCGGACATCAGCAATACCGGCCGGTCAGGTTTTGATCAAAGCGGGCTTCAATCAGTCGCTTTCCCAGTCCGGTCCCCTTTTGTGAACGCATAACGAGGCTATCGAGATAGGTACCGAATTCGCGTTTCGCCATCGAACGTAACTTCACAGCCATCTTGTAGACAGCATTAGCCCTTTCCGCGCCGCAGTGCAACCCTTTCATCAGCCTTCGTTTCGCCTCCTAAGCGCCTGAAAGATAGCGAATTTCCTCATCATCTCCACAACCTATGTTGCGCTGCACCAATTGCGCGAATTGCATGGCAGATTCGTCAGCCTTGAATTTCCAGGCATAGCTCCATTTCCATTCGCGGTTCCAATGTTCCACAGGCCGGTCCCATCGAAGACCGCTCCTTGCGCCGATCCTAGCCAAGACGACAAAAAAAGTCGGCCCGAAGTTTGGTCTTCGGGCCGATCTTCCCCCCGTCCAAGGGGTTTGAACGCCGAGCGCTTCTACAGGAGCAGCTGGGACAACTGAGTACCAAACAGTCTAGGCTCTCATTGCCTCGCGCGGCAGCACGATGGGATAGGCTTCCCTCAGCTTGCGATCCACTGCATCGCTGTAGTGATCGGGGAAGACGCTGCGCAGCACCTCCTTGCGGACCTCGATCGCGCGGGCGACCAGGTCGGGTTTGCCTTTCTCTACCCATTCCTTCGGGCTGGTTCGATCGCCCAGTACCGGATAGACGTACTCGCGCTGCATCAGCGACAGGGTCGCCTCGTGGCCAAGATAGTGACCTGGCCCTTCCGTGCAGACCTGCCGGATCACGTCCAGCGAGACGCTGTCTTCAGTCACCTCGATCCCACGCACGCAACGCAGGGCCTGTCCAATCATGTCGTCGTCGATGATCATGCTCTCCAGGCAGAAGCCGAGCAGTGAGGCATGCATGCCGATAGATTCATAAACCATGTTCAGACCGGCCAGGCCTGACATGACGGCGTTGATGCCCTTTTCATAGCCCGCTTGATTGTCCGGCACCTTCGAATCGCACATGCCGGCGGCAGCACCCCCGGGCAGGTCGTAAAAGCGTGCCATCTGCGCACAGGCGGCCGAGAGAAGGCCCTGTTCGCCCGATCCACCGGACATGGCGCCGGTGCGCAGGTCGGAGACGAAGGGCCAGGTCCCGAATATCGCCGGTGCGCCCGGCTGTATGGCATTGACGTAGCAGAGGCCGGCCAGGCACTCGGCCACGGCCTGCACCACAGCGCCGGCGAGATAGGGCGGTGCCGTCGCGCCGGCCTGACCTGCCGACAGCAGCAAGACCGGCATGCCACCGCGCACGCAGACCTCCAGGACGCGACAAGCATCCTCGGCGAACTTCATCGGCGGGACGACAAAGCAGTTGGAATTGCTGACGAAGGGGCGCGCGCGCCATGCTTCCTCTCCACCGCAGTAGTCATGCAGCAGCTGCAGGCAGACCTCTGCCCCTTCGGCGACGTTGAAGTTCGTGCCGACGTGCTTGGTCGTGCCGGTAATCGAGGCATAGAGCGTGTTGACGTCCAGGGTTACCAGGTCCTGGATATCGCAAGCCGTCAGCGGCCGTTGATAGAAGTGACAGTTGTCCAGAGTCTCGGCGATGCGTGCCGAATCGTAGAGATCCTTGATCGTGGCATCGCGATAGCTGTTGTTTTCCAGATCGACCAGCTGTGTCGCAGCCCCTGCGGTGCCGTAGTAGACTCGCGGGCCGGCGAGCAGCAGGTCATACTTTTCGTTCTGGCCGTAGAGTGTTTGGCCACGCCAGGCCTTGCTCACGACATCCTCAACCAATGCACGAGGAAAGCGAAGACGTCCGTCATCGCCCATGATCGCCCCAGCCGCTGTGCAGACCTCCACGCAGGACGGGATGGCTTGCGCCAGACCGATCTCCTCCAAGGCTTGCAGGGCGGCCTGGTGGATCCGCTCCACGCCGGCACTGGTCAAGGGGCGATAGCTGCCCCCTTCCAGTCCTGCCCGGATCGGCCGAAGATCCTCGGCCAGAGGCGCAGCGCGCGCCGCTACTCTCGCACTTCGACCGCGCCGGCGGCTGGTCGTTGTGCCTACCTCTTCCACACTCATCGCAGTCTCTCCCTGAATAGCGGCATTTTCGCCCTTTGTTGAGGAGGTTAGAGCCTTATCCGCTCAGACTTTGGATCATAGAGCGGCTTGGCGGACGCGACGGCAGCCACCCGGCTGCCGTTGACTTCAATCGCGAACTCAGATTGCAGCAACTCGGCGATCTTCTGGCCAGGCTCGCAGGGCACGTAGCCCAAGCCGATAGCCGCGCCCAGATGATGGCCGTAGTTGCCAGACGAGAGATAGCCGACGATGCGACCGTCCATGACGATCGGCTCGTTGTGATAGAGCAGCGGCTCGGCCTCCTGCAGTTGGAACTGCAACAGACGGCGCGAGAGTCCACTCTCCTTTTTGCGCAGCACCGCGTCGCGACCCAGGAAGTCACCCAGGTTGGAGCGCGGCTTCTCGGTCTTGACCGCAAAACCCAGGCCGGCTTCCAGGACGTGATCCTCGTCGGTGATGTCATGCCCGTAGTGGCGGAAGGCCTTCTCGATGCGGCAGGAGTCCAGGACATGCAGTCCGGCGTGGCGCAGGCCGTGGGTGGCCCCGGCGGCGACGATCGTGTCGTAGACGTGGGCGGCCATATCGCTGGAAACATAGATCTCCCAGCCCAGTTCGCCGACGTAAGTCACGCGGTGCGCGCGGGCCAGGCCATAGCCGATTTCCACCTCCTGCATGGTGCCGAAGGGGAAATCCTCATTCGCCAGCGACTGCGGGATCAACGGCTGCAGCAGATCGCGGGCCTTGGGGCCCATCACACAGAGCACGGCCTCTGCGGCGGTGATGTCGGTGAAGACGCAGTAGGCCTCTTCCGGGGTGTGCCGGCGCAGCCAGGCCAGGTCGCGCTGCAGGGTGAAACCTGGCGTGACGATCAGAAAGGCGGTCTCGGAAAGCCGTGTGATGGTCACGTCGGCCTCGATGCCGCCGCGATCGTTCAGCCACTGCGTATAGACCAGACGGCCGACCGGCACCGAGACGTCGTTGGCGCAGATGCGCTGCAGCACCGCCTCCGCATCGCGCCCCTCGACCCGGATCTTGCCGAAAGAGGTCATGTCGAAGAGGCCGACGTCGTTGCGCACCGCCTTGTGCTCCTCGGCGGCAAACTGGAACCAGTTCTGCCGCTTCCAGGAGTAGCGATACTCTGCCGCTTCACCGCGCGCGGCGGCCTCGGCCGGCAGGAACCAGTTGGCGCGCTCCCAGCCAGCGACCTCGCCGAAGCAGGCGCCGGCCGCAGCCAGGCGCTCGTGGATCGGGCTCCGGCGGATGCCGCGCGCGGTCTCGTACTGGCGATAGGGATAGTGGTCGGCGTAGAGCAAGCCCAGGCTCTCCTCGGCGCGGGCGACCAGATAGGACTTGTTCGACTGGAAGGGCTGCATGCGTCTGATGTCGACGTCCCAGAGGTCGTAGGGCGGCTCGCCTGCATCCATCCATTCGGCCAGCGCTTTGCCTGCACCGCCGGCCGACTGGATGCCGATCGAGTTGAAGCCGGCGG
The DNA here is from genome assembly GCA_963669445.1 of Rhodospirillales bacterium. GTDB lineage: Bacteria > Pseudomonadota > Alphaproteobacteria > Kiloniellales > JACOMY01 > JACOMY01. The sequence goes on along the minus strand of OY770029.1, from coordinate 4,614,074 downwards.
CGACGTAAAAGTTCTTCAGCTCCGGCGCCTCGCCCAGCAGGTAGCGGTCGTCGGGTGTGAAGCTCTCCGGCCCGTTGAAGAAGGTATGGATACCGGCTTCGGCCAGCAGCGGCACGCGCGCAATCGCCTGCTCCAGGATCGGTTCGAAGTGATCGAAGTCCTCCGGCAGCTGGTCGAAACAGAAGTCTTCTGGGATACCTGCTATGCCCCAGGGCTTGGCCTTGGGCTCGAAGGCGCCCAGCAGGATCTTGCCGGCGTCTTCCTTGTAGTAGGCGCACTCGTCCGGCACGCGGAGCACCGGCAGGTCCGGCGAGAGGCCGTCGATACCCTCGGTTACGATGTAGAAATGCTCGCAGGCCTGCAGCGGTACGTTGACACCAGCCAGCTTGCCGACCTCGCGGCCCCACATGCCCGCACAGTTGATGACGTACTCGGCCGAAATGGCACCTCGTTCGGTCTCCACGCCGGTCACGCGGCCTTGGTCTTGGGTGACGCCGGTCACCTTGACGCCTTCGAAGACCTGGGCGCCGCGGTTTCGGGCGCCGCGCGCCAAGGCGAGGGCCACGTTGCCGGGGTCGGCTTGACCGTCGGTCGGCAGGAAGACACCGCCGACCACGCCGTCCAGCGACAGCAGAGGATAGCGATCCAAGCACTCCTTGGGTGAGATCACGTGAGCGTCCAGGCCGAAGGTGGCGGCCATGTCGGCGCCGCGCGCCAGCTCTTCCATGCGGTCTTCGCTCAAGGCCAGCGCGAGGGAGCCGCGTTGGCGATAGCCGGTGGCCACACCGGTTTCCTCTTCCAGTGTCCCGTAGAGGTTGGCCGAGTACTGCGCAAGCTTGGTCATGTTCATGGTGGCGCGCAGCTGTCCCACAAGGCCCGCGGCGTGCCAGGTTGTGCCGCAGGTGAGCTGCTTGCGCTCAAGCAGAACCACGTCCTTCCAGCCCAGAAGCGTCAGGTGATAGGCAAGCGAACAGCCGATCACGCCGCCGCCGATGATGACTGCACGGGCCTGTGTGGGAAGCTCTTTCATCTCTCTTTCTGTTCCTTCTTTGAATGTGTTGGAGTTCGATTCAGCCGCGCAGGCGGGTGTTCTCCGGGTCGTAGATCGGTTCGCTGGTGACCACGGCCTTGCGGCGGGCGCCGTAAATGTCGATCTCCAGCTCGGTACCCTCATCCAGCAGGTCGCTGCGCACGGTGGCGAGCGCGATGGATTTGCCGACGCGGTGGCCGTAACCGCAGGAGGTGACCAGACCGACGGCCGCGCCGTTTTGCCAAACTGAGGCCAGGTAGGGGGCTTCGGTATCGATCTCTTCCAGAAGCAGCGGCACGAAGCGCTCTTTCACGCCCTGTTGCTTTTCCTTCTGCAGCGCCGCCTTGCCCGGGAAGTCGTCCTTGTCCAGCTTTACGAAGCGGTCGAGCCCGCCCTCGAAGAGGGTCCAGTCAGACGAAAGATCCTGCTTCCAAGAGCGGTAGCACTTTTCCAGGCGCAGCGAGTCCATGGCGTACATGCCGAAGTCTCGGATGCCGTGCGCCTCGCCGGCTGCCCAAAGCATCTCATAGACGCCAAGCACCTGAGAGATTGGGAAATGGAGCTCCCAACCCAGCTCGCCGACGTAGGAGACCCGCAGCGCCAGACCACGCGCCATCCCGACCGTGACCGGCTGAACGGAGAGCCAGGGTGAACGGCTGTTGAAGTCCAGATCGGCGACCGCCTCGATCACTTCGCGGCTCTTCGGGCCGGTCACGATCAAGGCACTCCAATCGGCGGTACGGTTCTCGATGGTGATCGCGCTGTCGGCCGGCAGATAGCGCTGTAGCAAGTCCATGTCGTGCCACTCGCCGGTGCCGGCGCCCAACAGCAAGATCTCGTCGGTGCCGAGGCGGGTGATCGTCAACTCGGAGAGGATGCGGCCCTCGTTGCTGGCAATGTATGCCAGGCCGACGCGGCCGACCTTCGGCAGGCCGCCGGCAATCACTGTCTTTAGCCAGTCCGCAGCGCCCTCGCCGCGCACCATGAAACGAGAGAAACCGGGGAAATCCATGATGCCGACGGCGTCACGAACGGCCCGACACTCCTCTCCCACCGCATCGAAGGACTCGCCGTGGTCGAGGCGATTGCTGTGGGTCTCGGGATCGATGCCGGCGCGCGGGAACCAGGCCGCACGCTCCCAGCCGGCGCGCGCGCCGAAGACGGCGCCCTTGTTCTTGAGCGTGCCGTAGACCGGGGTGGTGAGCGCCGGCCGGCCGGCCGCACGCTCCTCATGCGGATAGCCGATGGCGTACTCACGCTGATAGAACTCGACCGCTTTGGCGCGGGTGTACTCCTGCGTGGCAAAGCCTGTGAAACGGCGCGGATCGATCGACCACATGTCCCACTCGGTTTCGCCGTGCATGATCCATTCGGCCAGCACCTTGCCGGAACCACCGGACTGCACGATACCGAAGGAGAAGACGCAAGCCTCGAAGGCGTTCGGCACGCCCGGCATCGGCCCGACCAGCGGATTGCCGTCCGGGGTGTAGGGGATCGGACCGTTGACGACGCGCTTGACGCCGACGGTGCCCAGGATCGGCACGCGCGCACAGGCGTCTTCGATGTAGTACTCCAGCCGCTCCAGATCGTCTGGATAGAGCTGGAAGGAGAAGTCGGCCGGCATGGGGTCTTCGCGGCTGATCCAGTGCGGCGTCGCCTGCCACTCGTAGGGCCCCAGCAGCAAGGCATCGCCTTCTTGGCGCAGGTAATAGGAGATGTCGGGGTCTCGCAGTAGCGGCAACTTGGTGGCGCCACGTGCCTTGATCTCGTCGATCGCCTCGGTCACCAAATACTGATGAGACATGGAAACGCTGGGGATCTTGCGGCCGAAAAACGCCCCGACCTCGGCTGCCCGATAACCGGCGGCATTGACGACGTACTCGCAGCGCACCTCGCCCTTCTCCGTCTCGACCACCCACTCGTCGCCCTCGCGGCGCACGCCGGTCACCGGACAGAAGCGCTGGATCTTGGCACCAAGATTGCGGGCACCCTTGGCATAGGCCTGAGTTAGCTGGGCCGGATCGATGTCGCCGTCGGTGGGATCGTAGCTGCCTCCCAGAATGTCGTGCGTCTCAAGGAAGGGATAGACATCCCGCATCTCCTCTGCGGTCATCATCTCCAGATCGACGCCCTGGCGGCGCGCCATGGTGCAGGCATGCCGGAACTCAGCCATACGGTCTTCGGTGTGTGCCAGACGGATCGCACCCGTGTTGTGGTAATTGATCGGATAGTCGACCTCGTCACCCAACACCTTGAACAGCGCATTGGAATAGCCCTGCAGCTTCATGATCGACCAGGAGCCTGAGAAGGTCGGACAGTTGCCGGCGGCGTGCCAGCTAGAGCCCGAGGTCAGCTCGTTCTTCTCGATTAAGAGGCAATCGGTCCAGCCGGCCTTGGCCAGATGGTAGAGGCTGGAACAACCGACGGCGCCGCCACCGATGATGACGACGCGAGCGGTGGAGGGAAGGTCTGCCATAGTAAAGGTCTCCGGGGTCCGAAGGTTTAGTAAAGAGGCGGTGCAATCACCCAGATGACGATGCAAGGCTTGTCACCTGGGTTGCGCCAGAGAAGGATCTGGTCCTTGAAGCGAAAGCTGTCGCCCTCGAGAAGTTGAAAGCGGCGATCGCCCAGCGTGAGCTCCAAAGTACCGGCGACGACATAGCCGGCCTCTTCGGTCGGGCGATTGGCTGGTTCTTTGATCACGGAACCAGGCGCGAATACAGAACGCACGATCTCGAAGGAGCCGCCAAGATCGGGCGAGAGCAGCTCTTCGACCAGGCCGTCTTGCGTGTTGCCAAGCGAGCGGCGCGCGTCTCGGCGAACGATGAAACCCTGCTCTTCCGGTGGCGCCGTTTCGTTGGCGAAAAAGAAACCCAAGGGGACATCCAGCACGTTCGACAGGGCACGCAGATCGCTGATTCCCGGCTGCGAAAGGCCACGCTCCACCTGGCTCAGCCACCCGACGGAGCGGCCGAGTTTCAGCGCCAGTTCGGCAAGGGTGAAGCTGCGCGCCTTACGCAGGCTGCGTAGATCCTGCCCGAGGCGCCGGCTTGCCGGGTCCGTCGCTTTGGCGGTGGTGTCTTGAAGGAGCGCTTCCATATCTGCAGATCCATGAAAAACGTGCGATAATTTTCACCTTGCTGCCTGCGACGCAAGAAGATTCGTATCGGCTCGAGCATTATTTTCTGCAATGGTGCTTCCTTCATCGCATCGCCGGCTCAGCAGGCCCATGAGCGGGAGGAAACCTATGGCTATCCCTGGGGCAGGGAGCTGGTACGAGCGACATCTGCTGCCGCGCCTGCTTGACCTGGGTTGTGGTAATCCGCAGGTCCGTGAGCTGCGCCGGAAGGTGCTGCCGGCGGCGGAAGGACGTGTGATCGAGATCGGGCTCGGTAGTGGCCTCAATCTACCCTTTTACGACCCGGCACGAGTGAGGGAGGTTATCGGCGTCGACCCGGCCGTCGCCATCCTGCGCCGGGCGGAAGCGAGGATAGCTGCGACCTCTATCCCCGTGTCGATCGAGACGCTCTCGGGTGAGGACCTGCCCTTCGATGATGCTGTGGCTGATAGCGTCGTCTGTACCTTCACGCTCTGCAGCATTCCCGATCCGGGTGCGGCACTTGCAGAGATGTACCGTGTCCTGAAGCCCGGCGGCCGGCTGATCTTCGCCGAGCATGGTGCCAGCCCTGATCCGGGCGTGCGGAAATGGCAGGATCGCGTGAACCGCCCTTGGGGCCGCATCGCCGGCGGCTGCAACATCAATCGGCCGATCCTGGAGTTGGTCGGCGCGGCGGGATTTCACCTGGAGGATCCAGAAACCGGCTACCTGCGCGGCTCACCCAGAATCTTGGGCTACTGCTCCAGCGGTATCGCCCGTCGGGACGGCTGAAGCGAGGCGCTGAGCGGTGCGGACCTTGAGGTTGGCCATCATCAGGTGTTAGCAACGAATGTTGTGCGAAGAGGACAACGTCAGGTCGAGGAGAGCGGTCGTCGGAATCCTCTTCTGAAGGAAGAAAACGAGAGGGCGAGGTCGCGTCTCGGGCGCGCCTGCTCTCAAGCGAGAAACGATTGGAGATAGCGTGCAACTGCTGCCGCTTCACCGAAGCTTTGGACGGCAAGTCCTGGATTTCGACCTAAGGACCACCGACAGCGAGCAGCGTTTCGCGGAAGTGCGGGCGTTGTTCGAAGAACATTCGCTGCTGCTGTTCAAAGAGCAGCAACTGAGCGACGAGGAGCAATTGGCCTTGGCGCGCCGTTTCGGACCCTTGGAAGACCGGGTCGCAGGCCGCAAGGAGGCCGAGATCGCGCCTGTCAGCAACCTCGACGAGGGGGGCGTCCTGTCGTCTGACGATTGGCGTCTGCTGCAGCTTCAGGCCAACTTCCTTTGGCACACCGACAGCACCTTCATGCCAGTCCCGGCACTGGCCAACATCCTGCAGGCCCGTGTGCTGCCGAGCCAAGGCGGGGAGACGGAGTTCATCTCGAGCCGCGTCGGCTGGCGCGACCTCGATCCCGACCTCAAGGCGCGCATCCAGGAGCGCGCGCTATGGCACTGCTACGCCCATAGTCGGCGTCAAATCGATCCCGCACTGGCCGCGCGGGAGATGTTTCATCGTTGGGAGGATCAGTGCTGGAGAGCGGTGATCGCAAACCCTGTCAATGGAGAGGAATCGCTGTACATCGCCTCCCATGCCTATGCCGTGGACGGCATGGATGAAGGGGAGGGATCGGCGTTGATCGCAGAAGTGCTCTCAGCCATCACCCAGCCGGATGCGGTCTACAGCCATACTTGGCAGCTGGGCGATGTACTGATCTGGGACGAGCGGGCGATCCTGCACCGCGGCTGCCCATGGCCCTACAACGAACCGCGGCAACTGGACAGCATCTGCGTCTCTCTGCAGGATCGCGATGGTCTTGCAGAGATGCGGGCTCGAGCGCTGCCCTAGAGATCGATGGGAATTCCCTGCCGGCCGGCCATATCTTGGATGAACTGCCAAGCCACCCGGCCGGACCGACTACCGCGGGTGACCGACCAGGCACGCGCCTCTCGCTCCAGCTCCTCGCGTTCAAAGGCCAGGCCATAGCGCTCGCAGTACCCTTCGATCATCGCGAAGTAGGTGGCCTGGTCGCAGTTGTGAAAGCCCAGCCAGAGGCCGAAACGATCGGAGAGCGAGACCTTTTCCTCGACCGCCTCAGAGGCGTGGATCGCGGTCGAGCGTTCGTTTTCGATCATGTCGCGTGCCAGCAAGTGACGGCGGTTCGAGGTGGCGTAGAAAAGCACATTGGCCGGGCGGCCTTCGATGCCACCCTCCAGGATGGCTTTGAGCGACTTATAGCTGGCGTCCTCGCTCTCGAAGGAGAGGTCGTCGCAGAAGAGGATGGCACGACGCGGCTGCGCGCGCAGAACCTGCAGCAGGCGCGGCAGGCTCGGAATGTCCTCGCGTGCGATCTCGACTAAGGCCAGGCGCGGTAAGCCCGCGCTCTCGGCCTCCGCATTCACGGCCTCGTGACTGGCTTTGACAAGCGAGCTCTTGCCCATGCCGCGGGCACCCCACAGCAGCGCATTGTTGGCCGGCAGGCCGCGTGCGAAGCGGCGCGAGTTCTCCAAGAGGGTTTCGACCTGGCGGTCCAAACCGCGCAACAGGTCCAGGGGCACCAGATTGACCTTGGGAACCGGCAGCAGGCTCCCCTCGTCGGCCTGCCAGACGAAGGCGTCGGCGCTATCCAGATTGCTGGTCGCAACTGCCGGCGGGGCCAAGCGCTCCAAGGCTTCAGTCAGGCGCCGCACGAGGGGCTCCAGGTTGGCGAGGTCGTTTGTCATCGTATCGAGCAGGCTCCCGTCAGTCGGCCGGAGGCCGGGCAAAGACTGGTCTCCAGATTTGGGCCGCCGCGAGCCTTAGGAGGCTGGGCCGCCGACGTCAATTCTCTTGGCTGCTCCCAGCCGAGCGCCCAGCGCGTCCGGCGGCGCGATACCGGCGGCCTTTTTGCCTGCTCAGCCGCGTTGCATTTTGCGAAAGGATCGCTATAGTCCGCCGACTTTGGCAGACCCCCGTTAAGCGGAGTTACTCCTTCATGTTCATCGCACCGGCCTTCGCGCAGGACGCGGCGGGCGGCGGAGGCGACATTCTCACGTCGCTCTTGCCCCTCGTTCTCATCTTCGTCGTCTTCTACTTCCTGCTGATTCGTCCGCAGCAGAAGCGCGCGAAGCAACACCGTAACATGGTCACCAATCTGCGCCGCGGCGACCGCGTCGTGACCGGCGGTGGTTTCGTCGGCCAAGTGACCAAGGTCTTGAACGACAACGAAGTTCAGGTCGAGATCGCCGAGGGTGTCCGGGTCAAGGTGGTGCGCAGCACCATTACGACCGTGCTGGATCGCAGCGAGCCGGTGGCGGCTCCCGCACCTTCGCGTGGCCGCAAATCCAAGGCCGACAAGGCCGAGAAGGCCGACGAGAAGCAGGAAGAATCCGCCGAGGAAGGCGAGAAGAAGGACTGACGCCTCTGGGCGAGGGCCGGGGCCCGAGCTCCGCTTCGCCTTCCCGACGTCTTTAGGATTCATTCATGGCAGACCTTCCCCGCTGGCAGCGGATCACGATCCTGATCGCCTTGGCCCTGGCGATGTTCTATGCCGCGCCGAACGTGCTGAGCCGTTCGACCCTGGACTCCTTGCCGAGCTGGATCCCGCACGACCAGATCAACCTCGGCCTGGATCTGCGTGGCGGCTCCTATCTGCTGCTCGAAGTGGACTTCGAGGCGTTGAAGGAAGAGCAGTTACGCGACCTTTCCGCCAGCGTGCTGGTGATGTTGCGCCAGGATCGCATCGGTGTGCGCGGCCTGGGCGTTCGCGGCGACAGGGTGCAGTTCGCGCTGCGCGAGCCCGACCGCGCCGACGATGCAGCACTGGTGTTGCGCCAAGAGTTTCCGGATATGGAGATCGAGCAGACCGGTGAGCGTTTCATCATCGGCTTCTCCGAGCTTTACCTGGACCAGCAGCGCAACAACGTGATCCAGCAGATCGTGCAGGTCTTGAACCGACGCATCGACGAGACCGGTACCAAGGCCCCGACGATCCAGCGGCAGGGTTTCGACCGCATCCTGCTGCAGGTGCCGGGCGTGGAGAACTCAGCGGAGCTGCGAGACATCATCGGGCGAACCGCCAAGTTGACCTTCCGCTTCGTGCTGGAGGGTGTGGATCCTGAACGCGACCGCGTACCTGCCGGTGCCTCCCTGTTGGAAAGCGATCAGGTGGGGCCGGGCGGCGAGCCTTTGATGGAAGTGATCAGCGATCGGGTGATCGTCAGCGGCGAGAGCCTGACCGACGCCCAGCCCTCCTTCGATCAGGGCCAGGCCGTCGTGGTCTTCCGCTTCGACGCGCTGGGCGGTCAGCGCTTCTGCGAGGCGACACGCGCCAATGTCGGTCGCCGCTTCGCCATCGTGCTGGACGATCGGGTGATCTCGGCGCCGGTGATCCGTGATGCCATCTGCGGCGGCAGCGGGCAGATCAGCGGAAACTTCTCTATCGAAGAAGCCACGACCCTTTCGCTCTTCCTGCGCGCCGGTGCGCTGCCCGCACCGCTGACCGTGATCGAAGAGCGCACCGTGGGTCCCGGGCTGGGCGCCGATTCGATCGAGGCCGGCGAAATCGCCAGCGTCGTCGGCGTGGTTCTGGTGGTGCTCTTCATGGCGGCCATCTACGGCCGCTTCGGCCTGATGGCGGACGTTGCCCTGATCATGAACCTGATCATCATCGTCGGCGTCTTGACGGCCCTGCAGGCGACCCTGACCTTGCCGGGCATTGCCGGTATCGCGCTCACCATGGGTATGGCGGTGGATGCCAACGTGCTGATCTTCGAGCGAATACGCGAGGAGATACGAAACGGCCGCTCTCTGGGTATGGCGGTCGATGCGGGCTTCAAGCGTGCGATCACCACCATCATCGATTCCAACGTCACGACCTTGATCGCCGCCGTGCTGCTCTATCAGTTCGGCACCGGTCCGATCCGCGGCTTCGCGGTCACCCTGTCGCTGGGTCTGGCCTCCTCTATGTTCTGTGCGATTTTGGTGACCCGTTGGATGGTCTTGTCATGGGCACGGCGCCAAAAGCGCGGCGCCAAGCTGCCAATCGGTTAAGGATTGTTTGATTTGCCTCGCACCGAGAAGCAGCCATTCAGGCCATCCAGGTAGGACAGACGGTTATGAACCTGATCCATTTCGTCCCGGTTGAACCGAAGATCGATTTCCTCGGCAGGCGCAAGTTATTCTATGTGCTGGCCCTGGTCCTCATTATCGGGTCGATCGGCCTCCTGCTGGCCCGCGGCCTGAACTTCGGCGTGGACTTTCGCGGCGGCACCTTGCTGGAGATCAAGACCACGGAGTCTCCGGCCGACCTCCAAGGCTTGCGCGCCACCCTGAACGACCTCGATCTTGGTGACGTCACCCTGCAGGAGTTCGGCGATCCGGATGTTGTGCTGATCAATCTGCCGCGCCAAGACGGCGACGAAGCGGCCCAGGAGGCAGCCCTGACCGAGGTGCGCCAGGTGCTGGAGGGAGAGGTTGCCGAGTACCGGCGCACCGAGAGTGTCGGGCCGAAGGTCGGCTCGGAGCTGCGTTTGGCGGCGGCCGTTGCGACCCTCTTGTCGATGCTGGGGATCATGATTTACGTCTGGATCCGCTTCGACCTGGTCTATGGCGCTGCTGCGCTCGCGGCCTTGGCACATGACGTAACCGTCGTGCTGGGGTTTTACGCGCTGACCGGAATCGAGTTTAACTTGGGGACCTTGGCAGCCGTGCTGACGGTCGCGGGCTACTCGATCAACGATACGGTCGTGGTCTTCGACCGGGTGCGCGAGGAGTTGCGACGCTTCAAGAAGCTGCCGGTGCTGGATGTGCTGAACAAGGCGATCAATGCCACCCTGTCACGTACTTTGCTGACGACAAGCACCACCCTGCTGGCCTTGTTCGGGCTCTATTTCTTCGGTGGCGAGGTGATCCGAGGTTTCACCGCCGGTATCATCATCGGTATCGTCATCGGTACCTTCTCCTCCATTGGCGTTGCCGTACCGATCCTCTCTTGGGCTCGTCTGCGCCCTTCGGCACCGACCGGAGCCAAGCCGGAGAAGGTAAAGCCAGCGGTTTGACGGCTCCACCACGCGAAAGCGGAGGGATCGAGGGTCCATGGACATCACCCCCAACGCCACTGCCGGACGCCAGATCGTCGAGAGTTACGGTGATGGCCACTTCACCATCAGCGGCACGCGGCACAAGGGGTCTCTGGTCGTGATGCCCGAGGCTATTCTGCCCTGGCCGGTCGTGGACTTCGCTGCTGCGACGCCTGAAAGCCTAGTCTTCTTGCGGGACCTCGATGTGCCGGTCGAACTGTTGTTGCTTGGCAGCGGCGAGACGCAGGTCTTTCTGCGTCCTGCTTTACGTCAGGCCTTCAAGGATCGCCTGGGCATGACGGTGGAATGCATGGCCAGCGGGGCCGCCTGCCGAACCTACAATGTGCTGGCGAGCGAGGATCGCCGCGTTGCCGCTGCCCTGATTGCCGTTGCCTAGAGCGGGATGGCCGAGGCGCTCTCCGCACTGGGCAAGCAGGTCAAACAGCAGGATCACGACCGCTATCTGACCCTGTTGTTTGCGCCGGCCGCACGGCGAGAAAATCTCTTTGCCTTGGCGGCTTTCAATCAGGAACTGGCACGAACGGCCGAACGCGTAAGCGAACCGCTTTTGGGCGAGATGCGCTTTGCATGGTGGCGCGATGCCGTCGAAGCTATGGCCACGGCGGGGGCCGTCCCGGACCATCCGGTCGCCGAGGCGCTGCACCCCTTGGTGGCAAGAGGAAACGCCCCTGGTGGTCTGCCGGCAGCGGAGCTCTTGGCAATGGTCGAGGCGCGGCGTCGCGATCTCGATTCCGAACCCTTTGCCTCGCTGGACGCCCTCCAACGCTATGCTGCCGAAACCGCCGGGGCGGCCAACCGGCTCTCCGCCCAGCTTCTTGACCTCACGGGCGAGGCCTTGGCTGCGGCCGAGGATGTGGGAACTGCCTGGGGTCTCCTTGGCCAATTGCGTTCCTTTTCGGCCTGGCGGCGCAGCGGCCGCCTATGGCTTCCGCAAAGCCTAATCGAATCGGCCGGCTTGACCCGATCTCAGATCATGGATCCGGCTGAGGATCTCGACCTTGCGCCCCTTGCGAGACCCTTGGTGGTGTCTGTTGGTGCGTTGCTGGCGTCGGCGCGCGACCGGCAAGCGGGCTTGCCGAAGGGTCAGGCCAGCCCCTTCCTGCTGGGCAGCCTCGTGCAGCTCTATCTCAAACGGCTTTCCAGCAGTGACTACAATCTTGCCGATCCGCGCTTGGCCGACCTACCGCCCGGTCGGGTCTTTCGCTTGTCTTGGTGTGTGTTGAGGCGACGCTGGTGAAGCCCGCTCGTCACGCCGCGTTGGCGTAGGAGTCTTCGAAGAACCGGCGTTCCAGCAGGACGGCCTCGGCGAAGACTGCGGCGACGCGTTCTCGACCGGGAACGTCCAGATTCTCCCAAGCCTGATCGAACTGCGCGCGGATGTAGGCAGCCAGCGCCTCGAAGTCTGGGCCGGCGTGCAGCGAGATCCACTCGGCGAAATAGAAGGGCAATTCTTCCTTCGGTGGATAGTGGCGTGAGGCCCAGGTGAGATAGCTCCATTCCGCCACACTCAATACCGCCATGATCTCGGCATAGCAGCCCGACTTCGAGGCCTTTGACATCAGCGCGTTGAAGGCCAGGGTCGTGGCGCCCAGAGGCGTGGCATCGCGTTTGGCCACATTCAAGCCGAGCGCATCGAAAGAACGCTGGAAATAGGTGTTTTCCGGCCCGGTCACAACACCCAGAAACTGTGCCATTGGGATGGCGTCGGCCAGGCTGGGGGCCTGCGCTACTGCACTGGCCGCCAGTCGAACGAAGTTCTCCAGAAAACTGTAATCCTGAATCAGATACCAGGCCATCTTGTCGAGGGGCAAGCTGCCGTCAGCCAACTCTTCGCAAAAGGCATGTTCTGTGGCTGCCTGCCAGTTCTTCAGGCTGGCCAGACGCAGGGTCTCGCTTGCGCTCACGCTTGGGCGCTCCCTCTTTGAATTGTGGTCAATCAGGGGACAGGTCCGTTTGGTCAGTCTCTCGTTCTTCCCGTTCATAGGCAAGCAGATCGCCCGGTTGGCAATCCAGAACGTCGCAGATCTTCGCCAGGGTCTCGAAGCGCACGCCCTTGACCTTTCCTGACTTCAGGAGCGATAGATTTTGCTCGCTGATGCCGATCCGCTCCGCCAGCGCCTTGGAGCGCATCTTGCGGCGAGCCAGCATCACGTCCAGGGTGACGATGATCGCCATGGTCTAGATGAACTGCCGGTTCTCTTCGGCTAAACGCGCGGCCTCTCCCAGCACCCAGGCGACCACCATCAGCAGCAAAGCCAAGACCGCCAAGCCAAAGTCCTGGCTGTCGAAGGAGATCGCCAGTTGCCGCTGTCCGGGCGGGTTCTCCCAAGTGAGCGCCAACACGGCCAAGGTTCGCGCCACCACGCCCGCGCCGACCCCGGCAAGCAGCAGGGTTCCGAGGCTCCCTAGGCGTCTAGCAGCTTGAGCCGTGAAGATCTCGCCACGGGCATAGCCGAGGAAGAGGCGGCGCGTCACGACCAGCGCTGCCAAACCCAGCGCGAATGGCAGTGAGGAGGCTACCAAGCTTCCCCAATAGGCGAGCGGTGTCAGCTCTGGCGGTATGGCGAGACCGGTCATTTCGGCCAGCGTCGCACGCAGGAGCTCGGCATCGCTCCAGAACCAAACGTAGAGACCGAGCAAGGCAAACCCGCCTAGGGTGACCAGCCAGGCCATGGCGCGACTAACACGTCGAATGCGACGCAAGGGTTCGACGGACATGGAGTTTCTCACTGCTGTGCATTAGGAAATTCATGTTTAGCATTAATTTATTCGCAAAACAGCAAAAAAGGAAGGCCGGGTCAAAGGTGAACCGGCCTCCTCGATATCTTGATGATTTCGGCAGCTGAGTTAACCCGTTCCACCAACGGTGATGGCGTCCAGGCGCAATGTTGGCTGGCCGACGCCGACCGGCACGCCTTGGCCGTCCTTGCCGCAGGTGCCCACACCAGGGTCCAGTTCCATGTTGTTGCCGATCATGCTGACCTTCTGCATGGCCTCGGCACCGCTGCCGATCAGCATGGCGCCCTTGACCGCCGGCCCGACTTTGCCGTTCTCGACCAGATAGGCCTCGCGGCAGGAAAAGACGAACTGTCCAGACGTAATGTCGACCTGGCCGCCGCCGAAGGAGACGGCGTAGAGACCGTCTTTCACGCTGGCCAAGACCTCGTCCGGATCCTTGTCGCCGTTCAACATCATGGTGTTGGTCATCCGCGGCATGGGAATATGGGCATAGGACTGGCGCCGCCCGTTGCCGGTGGCCGCCATGCCCATCAGTCGCGCATTCTGCCGATCCTGCATATAGCCGGTCAGGATGCCGTCCTCGATCAAGACGGTGCGGCTGGTCGGTGTGCCCTCGTCATCAATGGTCAGGCTGCCGCGACGGTCGGTGATGGTGCCGTCATCCACCACGGTGACACCGGGACTGGCCACCCGCTCGCCGATGCGATCGGAGAAGACTGAGGTCTTTTTGCGGTTGAAGTCGCCCTCAAGGCCGTGGCCGACGGCTTCGTGCAGCAAAATGCCGGGCCAGCCGGGTCCCAGCACGACAGGCATTTCGCCGGCCGGAGCGTTGACGGCTTCCAGGTTCACCAGGGCTTGGCGCAGAGAATCGTCGACCGCGTCCTGCCAATGGGCCTGATCGAAGAGAGAGGCAAAGGCCACGCGCCCGCCGGAGCCGTTGTGGCCCGACTCCTGCTTGTCGCCCTCTCCGACGGTGACGCTGATCTGCAAGCGCACCAGCGGGCGGACGTCGGCCATGCGGCTGCCGTCGGCGCGGATGATCTGTACCGCCTGCCAAGAGCCGAGCACGCTGGCGGAGACCTGCTGAACCCTTGGGTCACGGCCCCGGGCATAGGCGTCGATCTTCTCCAGCAGAGCCACCTTCTCGGCAAAGGGTACGGCGGCGATGGGATTGTCGTCGCTGTAGAGCTTTAGGTTGGTGCCGTGCGGACGCTCTGCAGCGCTGCCTGAGTGGCCGCGACTGACCGCCGAAACCGTCTCGGCCGCCCGTTTTAAGGCCGCCTCGGAGAGCTCGCTTGCATGGGCGTAGCCTGCCGCCTCGCCAGCAATGGCGCGCAGGCCGAAACCCTGCGAGGTGTCGAAGGATGCCGTCTTCAGGCGGCCGTCGTCGAAGGTGAGACCTTCGCTTTGCCGATACTCGAGGAAGAGTTCGCCGTCGTCGGCACCGTCCAGCGCCTCGCGGGTGATACGCTCGACGCGGGGCTGATCGAGATCGGCCTCGGAAAAGAACAAACGGTCCGTGGTCTCAAGATGCGACATGATTCCTCCATGAACGCGGCCATGCGTCTGCCGGCCGCAGAACTGTCTCTAGCCATAGAATTAGGGATTGTTCGGGCCGGAAGCCAGCATAGTGAGCCCTGATTTCCTAGGATGGCCACAAAGCCGGGTGTCTGCGCGCAGTGCCGGCGGTCCAGCGGTGCGGCGTCCGGTCACAAACCGGCCGTCCGCCGCGGGATCTATAACGGCTGATAGAATTGTGACGTGAAGAGGCGTTCGTTCGCTCCTGGGCTGGGCAGCCCGAGCCAGCGAAGCGGCGGCCTCGTGGCCCGGCAGAGGCAGACAAGATCCTAACCATAGGACAGCGGCTTTTGACGGACCTCTTCACGGGTGACGGATGAAGGGTGACGCCGGGGCCGCAGGATGGCTATCATGGCGGCAGCTTGGGCAGGAAGGATGGGCTAGGGATTATGGCACGGATCAAGGCCTTGGTAGGCGCGGTGCTGGCGATACTGGGTGGCGTACTTCTCTCTTTGCCGGCGTTGGCCGAGGAAGCGGGAAAGAACGTCCATGGCGTCGCTTGGGGCATGGGCATGCAGCCGGCTGCGGCCCCCTCGGCCGAGCGGATGCATGACTTTCACGAGCTGTTGCTCTGGGTCATCACGATCATCGCCTTTTTCGTGTTGGGTCTGCTGCTCTGGGTCATGTATCGCTTCAGCGAGAAACAAAACCCCAAGCCCTCGAAGACCACGCACAACACCTTGATCGAGGTGATCTGGACAGTGGCACCGGTGATGATCCTGGTGATTATCGCCATCCCCTCCTTCAAGCTGCTCTACTACGAAGATCAGACGGTCGATGGCGACATCACCATCAAGGTGATCGGCAATGCCTGGTACTGGTCTTTTGAGTATCAGGATCCGGCGACCAACAAGATTGCCATCCAGGACAACAACGAGAACGACAGCGAGGGCTTCACCTATGCCGAGTTCTCCTTCGATGCCAACATGGTGCCCGAGGATGAGGTGACCAATCCGGACCTGCGCCTGCTGGCAGTCGATAATGTGGCCTATGTGCCCTCCGACACGGTGGTGCGCTTCATCGTGACCTCGTCCGATACTCTGCACTCTTTTGCCATGCCTGCTTGGGGCATCAAGAAGGATGCGGTGCCGGGTCGCCTGAACGAGACTTGGACGACGGTCTCCGCAGAGTGGGAGGGAACGACCTTCTACGGCCAGTGCTCTGAGATCTGCGGCATCAACCATGCCTACATGCCGATCGCCTTCAAGGTGGTCTCCAAGGACGACTACATGGACTGGGTGAAGAAGATGGTGGCTTCCAACGGAACCGCGACGCCGGTGACCTATGCGGAGAACCTGGCCAAGTAGCCAAGTGGAATTTGCACCCGCGGCGGGACAGCGAGCCGCAGGGCACAGGGACTAACGTGCAGTGCCAGGGCGAGCGCCCAGGCAACCAGACGTAGGGAAGGGATCAGGAGCGATGGCTCATTACCAGGCGGCGGGCGAGGATCTGGAACACGCCCACGACGACCACAAGCCGGGCTTCTTCGTCAGGTGGTTCTGCTCCACGAACCACAAGGACATCGGCACGCTCTATCTGATCTTCGCCGTAATCGCCGGCATCATCGGCGGCGGCATTTCGGTTTGGATGCGGATGGAGCTGCAGGACCCCGGCGTGCAGTACGTCGAAGATGGGCAGCAGTGGAACGTGCTGATCACCGCGCACGGCCTGATCATGGTCTTCTTCGTGGTCATGCCGGCCCTGATCGGCGGCTTCGGGAACTGGTTCGTCCCGCTGATGATCGGCGCACCGGACATGGCCTTCCCACGGATGAACAACATCTCCTTCTGGCTTTTGGTACCGGCCTTCCTGCTGCTGTTCGGCTCGGCACTCTGGCCTCCAGGTGCGGGTACCGGCTGGACCATCTATCCACCACTCTCGGCAGAGGTCTTCCATCCAGGGCCCTCGGTCGACATGGCGATCTTCGCGCTGCATTTGGCCGGCGCCAGCTCGATCCTGGGCGCCGCCAACTTCATCACCACGATCTTCAACATGCGCGCACCGGGCATGACCCTGCACCGTATGCCGCTGTTCGTCTGGGCCATGCTGGTGACCGCCTTCTTGCTGCTGCTGGCGGTGCCGGTGCTGGCGGGCGCCATCACCATGCTGCTGGTCGATCGTAACTTCGGCGCCGATTTCTTCGTGCCGGCCGGCGGCGGCGATCCGATCCTGTTCCAGCACCTCTTCTGGTTCTTCGGCCACCCAGAGGTCTACATCATGATCCTGCCGGCCTTCGGCATCGTCAGTCATGTGGTCTCGACCTTCTCCAAGAAGCCGATCTTCGGCTACCTGGGCATGGCCTACGCAATGGTGGCCATCGGTGTCGTCGGTTTCATCGTCTGGGCGCATCACATGTTCACCGTCGGTCTCGACGTGGATACGCGGGCCTACTTCACGGCGGCCACCATGGTGATTGCGGTGCCGACCGGGGTTAAGATCTTCTCCTGGATCGCGACCATGTGGGGCGGTTCGATCCGCTTTGACACGCCGATGCTCTGGGCCTTCGGCTTCATCTTCCTCTTCACCGTGGGCGGCGTCACCGGTGTGGTCTTGGCCAACGCCGGCATCGATACCTACCTGCATGACACCTATTACGTGGTGGCGCATTTCCACTACGTGCTCTCGCTGGGGGCGGTCTTCGGCATCTTCTGCGGAATCTACTACTGGCTGGGCAAGATGAGCGGCCGGCAGTATCCCGAGTGGGCGGGTCGGTGGCATTTTTGGACCACCTTCATTGGCGTGAACCTGATCTTCTTCCCGCAGCACTTCCTGGGTCTGCAAGGGATGCCGCGCCGCTATGTCGACTATCCGGACGTCTACGCGCCCTGGAACCTGGTCTCCTCCATCGGCTCATACATCTCGGCTGCCTCCACGGTCTTCTTCATCGGCATGGTCATCTGGACCTTGTTGTATGGCCGACGGGTCGGCGCGAACTATTGGAACATCGAGCCCTCCAACATGACCCTGGAGTGGACCGTGTCCTCACCGCCGCCGTTCCACGCCTTCGACGAGATCCCTGTGATCAAGCCGCAGGAGCAGCATTGATCGGCGGCCGGGTGACGGGATAAAGCCAGCATGTCTCTCCCTCTTCCTGCTGCAGCGAGCGAAACCAGCAGCGTTACCTCTGCCGAGTTGGCAGGTGTTGCGCCGCTGAAGGCATGGGTCGCGCTTCTGAAGCCGCGAGTCATGTCTTTGGTGGTTTTCACTGGGCTTGCTGGGATGCTGGTCGCACCCGGCACGCTGCACCCGCTTTTGGGTGCGGTGGCGGTGCTTTGCATCGCCATTGGGGCGGGTGCTGCGGGTGCCATCAACATGTGGTATGACCGCGACATTGATGCCGTCATGACCCGCACCAGCAAACGCCCCCTGGTTCAAGGCTTGATGGCACCGGAAGAAGCCTTGGCTTTCGGCGTCATCCTCTCACTCTTTTCGGTCATGCTGATGGGCCTGGCTGTGAATTGGGTTGCGGCCGCTTTGCTGGGCTTTGCCAACGCCTTTTATGTCTTCGTCTACACGATGTGGCTGAAGCGGCGCACACCGCAGAACATCGTCATCGGTGGCGCCGCCGGTGCCTTCCCGCCGATGATCGGTTGGGCTGCGATGACTGGCGATGTGTCTGTTGCATCAGTCGTGCTCTTCCTGCTCATTTTCTTCTGGACGCCGCCGCATTTCTGGGCGTTGGCGCTTTACCGGGCCAAGGACTACGAGCGGGCGGGCGTACCTATGCTGCCAGTCGTCGCTGGACGTAAGGCGACGGAGAACCAGATTATCCTCTACACCCTGGTGCTCTTGCCGATCGCACTGACGCCGACGCTTCTGGGTGTTACGGGATGGCTCTACGGCGGTGCAGCGCTCCTGCTCGGTCTGCTGTTCCTTCTGTCGGCCTTGGCGATCAAACGCGGCGGCGACACGGCAGCGCGGCGCACCTTCGGTTTTTCCATCCTCTATCTCTTCCTGCTCTTTGCCTTGTTGATCGTCGATCGTCAGCCCTTCCTTCTGGGCGGGCCCGGCGCGCTGTTGCCGTGAGTGCACAGACAGTGAACCCAGATCGTAAGAGCCCGACGGAGCTGACGGGTCCGGCCAGAGCGGCTTGGCTGAGAGCGCGCAAGCGGCGCAACTGGGCAATCTTCCTGGTATTGGTCAGCTTTATCGTGGCCGTCTACTTCGTCGCCATGGTGCGGATGGGGGGCCTGTAGGTCATGAGCAAGCGCCAAGCATCCGACAGCCGTAAACGCTCGAACGGGCGCTTGGCGATGGGGCTCGGCGTGATGGTTTGCGGAATGGTGGGGCTCTCCTTTGCTGCCGTCCCGCTCTATGAACTCTTCTGCCAGGTGACCGGATACGGCGGCACGACGCAGGTTTCCGAGGCCATGCCGGACGAGATCTTGGAGCGGGAGATGAAGATCCGCTTCGATGCCAACGTCAGCCCCGACCTGCCCTGGGCCTTCAAGCCCGATCAGCGCCAGGTCTCGGTCAAGCTGGGTGAGCCCACCCTGATCTTCTATGTTGCGACAAACGAGGCCGAGGTGGCGACGGCAGGCACGGCGACCTTCAACGTGACGCCGCAAAAGGCCGGGCAGTACTTCAACAAGGTGCAGTGTTTCTGCTTCACCGAGCAGCTTCTGAACCCCGGTCAGAGAATGGATATGGGGGTCAGCTTCTTTGTCGACCCCGCATTGGCCGAGGATCCGAACATGGCCGAGGTGAAGACGATCACCCTGTCCTATACTTTCTTTGTCGATCCCGACAGCGAGCTGGCCGCGCTGCCAGTCACCGAGAGCGAGGGGCAAGCCCGCGTCAATTAGAGTGGGCTCCGCGCCGGGTGGAGCGGCTATAGTAGAGTGACGGTCGCCTGAGCGGAGGCACGGGCGAAAGAACGAGAGGGAACACGAGAGGCATGAGCGCGGCGCACGGCGAGGAGCCAAAGCATCCTTACCATCTGGTAAACCCCAGCGTCTGGCCGCTTGTCGGCGCATTTGCGGGCGGCATCATCACCTTCGGCGGCGTGCTTTGGATGCACGGCTACGAATCTTGGTCCTTCTTCCTGGGGGCCATTCTGGTGATCGGCACCATGTTCTTCTGGTGGCGCGATGTGATCCGGGAATCGATCGTCGAAAAGGTGCACACCCCGGTGGTGCAGATCGGTCTGCGCTACGGAATGCTCCTGTTCATCACCTCCGAGGTGATGTTCTTCGTCGCCTTCTTTTGGGCCTACTTCGACCCGGCATTGTTCCCCAACGAGGCGATCCAGGAGACCCGGGTCGAGGTGCTGGGCGGGGTCTGGCCGCCTGAAGGTGTTCTGACCTTCGATCCCTTTGCCGTTCCCTTCCTCAACACCCTGATTCTGCTGCTCTCGGGCTGCACGGTTACCTGGGCCCACCACGCGCTTCTGGTCGGCGACCGGGCCAATCTGATCCGCGGCCTTACCTTGACCGTGATCCTGGGCGCTGCCTTCACCGGCTTCCAGGTCTACGAGTACAATGTGGCAGCCTTCACCTTCGATCAGGACATTTACAGCTCAGTCTTCTACATGGCGACGGGTTTCCACGGCTTCCATGTGCTGGTCGGTACGACCTTCCTTCTTGTTTGCCTGCTGCGTGCCCGCGCGGGTCACTTCACCCGCGAGAAGCACAACGGCTTCGAGGCCGCGGTTTGGTACTGGCACTTCGTCGACGTGGTCTGGCTGTTCCTCTTCATCTGCGTCTACTGGTGGGGTGGCGGCGACCACTACGCGCACTAGGTCGCTCGGCGCGGCGGGAAAGCTTTCTTGTCTGTCTCGCCGCTCTCTGCCGGTCTGTCATGCCGCTGTCCCCGTTGCGGTCGGGGCAAACTCTTCAAGGGCTACCTGACCGTTGTGGAGCGCTGTGCGGCGTGTGGTACCGATCTCAGCAAGGCCGACTCCGGAGACGGGCCGGCGGTTTTTCTGATCTTTATCGTCGGCGGTCTGGTCATTCCACTCGCCTTCTGGCTGGAATCCAGCGCCGCACCTCCTATCTGGGTGCATATGCTGATCTGGCCGGCCTTCATTCTGTGCCTGTCTCTTCTGCTGTTGCGTCCCGCCAAGGCGTTGCTGGTTGCCCTGCAGTACAAGCACCGGGCCAGCGACAGCGGCCACGTCAAGTACGACTGATCCCCGGCCGCTGCGAAGCGGCTTTGGATTCACCGATCTAAGATCCCGAGGTCATGACACTCTTCAATCGCCCCTTCCAGCCGCGGCTGGGCACCAGCATCGCAGCCCTTGTGATGTTCCTCATCCTGATTGGGCTCGGTAGCTGGCAGGTGGTCCGCCTGGAGTGGAAACAAGGCCTAATCGACGAGCGCCAGATGCGCTGGTCGGCGCCGGCGAGCGCGCTGCCGCAGGACCTCTCAGACGAGGCAGCGCTGCTGCATCGCCGCGTTACCGCAGAGGGCCGCTACCGTCACGACCGCGAACTCTATCTGCCTGGGCGCAGCTACAAGGGATCCGCCGGCGTCGGTGTGGTGACGCCGTTCGAGCTCACGGATGGGCGCGGCCTTCTGGTCTATCGCGGCTGGGTGCCGACCTCGCGACAGGACCCGGCGACGCGGAGCGAAAGCAATCCGGAAGGTATCGTCCAGATCGAGGGCGTCCTGTTGCCCGGTGGCTGGCAGGGCAGCGACTGGGTCGAGCCCGGCAACAATGCAGCCGGCAATGTCTGGTTCTTCATCGATCCGGCCGACATGGCAAAGACCAGCGGGCTTGAGAACGCGATCGTTCCGCTCTACCTGGGTCTCTATCGCGAGGACCAGGAGGCGGCTTTACCCTTCACCCCGCCACCGCCTATGGAGATGCGCAACGACCATCTGCAGTATGCCATCACCTGGTACGCCCTAGCATTGGCGCTGGTGGTCATCTTTGTCGTTTACAGCATGGGCCCGAAGCGCCCCGAGGGAGGCGCAGAGGCATGAGTCCCGCCTACGATTGGCTCGAGCGGCGCTTTCGGCGTCTGGGAGCGCTCGGCGAAGCAGCATCGGTTCTGCACTGGGATCTGTCGGTGATGATGCCCAGCGGCGGCGGCGAGGCCCGCTCCGAGCAGTTGGCTACGCTTTCGGTCATGCGCCACGAGCTGTTGAGCGACGAGGCACTGAACGAGACTCTACTGGCGGCCGAGCAGGCTGAGGGGCTGGATTCTTGGCAGTCGGCCAACCTCAGCGAGATGCGCCGCTCTTGGCGCCACCAGACGGCCTTGGATGGCGCCTTTGTCGAGGCCTACAGCAAAGCCTGCCATGCTTGCGAGGCGGTGTGGCGCGAGGCGCGCGCCAAATCCGATTTCGCCTTGGTGCGGCCGAAGCTGGAGGAGGTGGTGCGCCTGACCCGCGAGGAGGCTGCCCGAAAGTCCGAGGCCTTTGGCAGTACGCCCTACGAAGCCCTGCTCGACAGCTATGAGCCCGGTGCCAGCGAGACGGAGATCGATAATCTTTTCGCACGCTTGGCCGATGAGCTACCGCCACTGGTGCATGAGGCTCTGCAACGCCAGGCGCAAGCGCCGGCTCCGCTTAGGCCTAAAGGCCCCTTTCCTCTAGCCGCGCAGGCACAGCTCGGCCGTCGTTTGATGGGGCTTATCGGTTTCGATTTCGATCACGGACGTCTCGACGTCTCTTTGCACCCCTTCAGCGGCGGTACGCCGGACGACGTCAGAATCACCACGCGCTATGAGGAGGGCGATTTCACCTCCTCTTTGATGGGGGTCATTCACGAGACCGGACACGCACTCTATGAGCGTGGCCTTCCGCAGGTCTGGCGGCGGCAGCCGGTGGGCGAGAGCCGCGGCATGGCGATCCACGAGAGCCAGTCCCTCTTGATGGAGATGCAGGCTTGCCGCAGCCCCGAGTTCCTTGCCTTCCTGGCTCCTTTCTCTGCCGCAGCTTTCGGCCGGAGCGGCCCAGCCTGGACCGCGGAGAACTTTCGACGCCTCTATCACCGAGTCTCTCCGGATTTCATTCGCGTAGAGGCCGACGAGGCAACCTATCCCTTGCATGTGATCCTACGCACCCGCCTAGAGAAGGCCGTGCTGTCCGGGGAACTTCAGGTGGCTGAGATCCCGGAGGCCTGGAACCAAGGAATGCGCGATTTCTTGGGCCTGACACCGCCGGACGACGGCGTCGGTTGTCTGCAGGATATCCATTGGTACGACGGTGCTTGGGGCTACTTCCCGACTTACACACTGGGTGCGATGACCGCAGCCCAATTCTTCGCCGCTGCGGTCGAGGCCGAGCCGGAAATTCCCACTGGTCTGGCCCGCGGCGACTTCTCGCCGCTGCTGGCTTGGCTTAGGCGCAACATCCACGAGAAGGCCTCGTCACTGTCCAGCAAGCAGCTGGTGGAAGCAGCGACCGGCAAGTGCCTTGACCCAGATGTCTTTATGTCCCACCTCCGCCGCCGCTATCTGGGCGAGGCGCGAACTTAAGCGGCCTCCTCCTGCGCCCAGCGAATTAGGCGGCGCATGAATTCCTCGCCTTGTCGCATCTGGTCCAGAGAGATGAACTCGTCGGGTTTGTGCGCCTGCTCGATGGAGCCGGGGCCGCAAACCACGGTAGAGACGCCGGTGGCCTGAAAGTGTCCGGCTTCAGTGCCGAAGGAGACCACCGAAGTGGTATTGATGCCGGAAAGCTGGCGGATCAGGGACTCGGCGGCATTGTCGGGCTCCGGGTTCAAGGCGGGTGCCTCCGACAAGGTTGTGATGACGATCGAGGCCTCGGGTGCGTGACGTTTGAGCCAAGGCTCGACCTCGTCGCGGGCATAGCGGGTGAAGGTCTCCAAAATGGCTGCCCCGTCGTCGCCGGGGTGCAGGCGGTACTCCCAGGAGAAAGCACAGTCCAGCGGCACAATGTTCTGCGCTGTCCCACCTTCGATGCGACCAATATGGATCGTGGTCCAGGGCGGGTTGAAGCCGCTGTCGGGAATCGGGTTGGCCTCGCGCTGCTTCACCATCTCGACCAGCTTGGCCACCAGCATGCCGGCAGCGTGGATCGCGTTGGCGCCGATGTGCGGCATCGAAGAGTGCGCCTCGCGGCCACGAATGGCGACGTGGTAGGAGTTGATCGATTTGTGCGCCACGACCAGACCAAGTTCTGTCGGCTCGCCGACGATGCAGGCGCGCGGTTTCGGCACTTCGGCGGCGATCTTCTCGACCATGGGCAGCACGCCGGTGCAGCCGATCTCCTCGTCATAGGAGATGGCAAAGTGCAGCGGAACCTTTAGCGGCTTGGCCAGCATCTCGGGCAGCAGCGCCAGGCCGATCGCCAGGAAGGCTTTCATGTCGCTGGTGCCACGGCCGAAGAGCTTACCGTCGCGTTCGACCAGGGTGAAGGGATCGCTGCTCCAGGGCTGGCCATCGACCGGCACCACATCGCTGTGGCCAGAGAGAATGATGCCCCCCGCGCGCTCGGGTCCGACGCTGGCCAAGAGATTGGCCTTGTCGCCCTCGTCATTGGGAATGCGGGTCGAACTTACACCATAGGCCGCCAGGTAGTCCTCGACGAATGCGATGAGTTCCAGGTTGGAGTCGCGGGAAGTAGTGTCGAAACCGACCAGACGCTCCAGCATCTCCGCGGCGCTATAGTGGGGAAGTGACATGTGAGGGAAACCTTGATCTTGTTCGCTTTGGTGATGCCGGACTCTAGCCCAGAGTCCTCAGCTACGCCAGAAGCGGCGGGTGAAGAGCAGTAGGACCACCAGAAGCTCCAAGCGGCCAAGGAACATACCGGCAATCATGACCAGCTTGCCGGCTTCGCTCAAGCTGTCGTAGTTCCCACGTGCGAAGTTGGGATCGATCAGGGAAGGGCCCACATTGGCCAGCGAACTTGCAGTGACCGATATGGCGTCTTCCAGGGATAGGCCGGTCAAGCCGAACAGGAGTGTCAAAGCCATATAGGCCAGAGTGAAGAGCACGAAATAGGCCAGGACTGCATCGGACACGGTCTCCGGAATCTCTCGGCGTCCCAGATGCGGCAGGAATATGCCGTGCGGGCGCGTCAGGCGGCGTAGCTGTGCCAGCGCCAAGGCGGCAAAGATTTGCACCCGGAAAAGCTTCACGCCCGACGAGGTCGAGCCGGCCGCGCCGCCGATCAGCATCAAGAACAGCAGTGTGGCGCCCGGCAAGGCGCCCCAGGTGTGCGGCTCTTCGATCCGGTAACCGGTACCGCTCATCATCGAGATGACGGTAAAGAGGCTGGTCCAGATGACGTCGAGCACATTCTCCTCCAGCTCCAGCCAACGCCAGAGTACGATGAAGAGCGTACCGGAGAGCAGGAAGCCGAAGAGCCAGCGGGCCTGTCCGTCGCGAACCAGAGTGAGCGGTTTGCCGCGGGCGGCGCGCAGCATGGCGATGAAGGGCAGGGTGCCCAACAGCATCATGACCGCCAATATCGCCTCTATCACTTGACTATCGTAATAGGCAACGGAGGTCTGGTGCATCGAGAAGCCGGCGGTGGAGATCGATGACATGGCATGGACGGTGGCATCGAGGATCGGCATGCCGGCCATCATCAAGGCCGCGGTCCCGAAGAGGGTGACCAGAACATAGAGTTCGGCAATACCGATCGAGAGTTCGGCCACGCGCGGAAGTGTCTGTTCGGACGCCTCTGCCTCCAGCCGGAAGAGCTGCATACCGCCGACCTGGAGCACCGGGAGCAGGGCCAGGGCCATGAGAATGACGCCGATACCGCCGAGCCAGGTGAGAAGCGCACGCCAGAGCAGTAGTCCTGGCGGCAGCGCATCGATCGGCTGCAGGACCGAGGCACCGGTGGTGGTAATGCCCGAGACCGACTCGAAGAGTGCTTCGACGGGAGTAATGCCAAGGTTTGCGAAATAGAAGGGCAGGGCACCGAAAAGACAGATCGAGAGCCAGGCCAGATTGGCGACCAGGAAGCCCTGCCGCAGCGTGATGTGCCGGCGCGTAGGCCTGAGGCTGGCCAGAAAAAGGGCCACGCCAAAGAAGAGGGTGACGGCCGAGGCACCTGCGAATGATTGCCAATCGGGATTGTCCTGCGCCAGATCCAATGCGGCTGGGATCAACATGGCCACCGCCAGGATCACCAGCAATACGCCGGTTACTTCCAGGGCTGGCCGCAAGCTGATCATGTCACCATGCTAGGCGGATCTCTGCTCTAGACCCTAGGCCAAATCGGGGCCGCGTTCACCATTGCTGACCAATGCCAGGAATTCGCGGCGCGTCGCCGCATTGCTGCGCATGAGGCCGAGCATGCGACTGGTCACCATCGTGACGCCGGTTTTATGGACGCCGCGTGTCGTCATGCACTGATGTGTCGCCGAAACAACCACGCCGACCCCTTTTGGATCGAGGATGTTGGCGATGGTGGCCGCGATCTGTGCCGTCATCTTTTCTTGAATCTGCAGGCGCCGTGCATAGGCGTCGACGACGCGGGCCAGCTTGCTGATCCCGACGACACGCTTGCGCGGCAGATAGCCGACATGGACGTGGCCGATGATCGGCAGCATGTGATGTTCGCAGTGCGACTCGAAGCGGATGTTCCTCAGAAGCACCATCTCGTCATAGCCTTCCACCTCTTCGAAGGTGCGCTCCAGCAGGGCGTCCGGATCGACGCCATAGCCTTGGAAGTGCTCGTCATAGGAGCGGACGACGCGATCCGGAGTCCCCAGCAGACCTTCGCGGGCGGGATTGTCCCCAGCGTAGCGGATGAGGGTTTCGACGGCTGCCAGCGCTTCCTGGCGCGTAGGGCGATCGGACACGTTGTTTCAGCTTTCCTTAGGAATGATGAGGAAGGGAGTACCTGTCGGCACTCCGGCAATCTAGCGCGCCGAACGCGAGCGGCAAGGCGGCCGCGTCAATTCACGCTCGAGGGCGCGTAGGGGCTGTCGAGCGAGAAAGCGGGAATCTCCGCGTCGAAGCGCGCACCCCCTGATGTCACCATCTCATAGCTTCCAACCATGAAGCCCGAGGGTGTCTGCAAGGGCGCCCCGCTGGTGTAGCTGAAGGTTTCCCCACTGCGCAGGGTTGGCTGCTCGCCGACGACGCCGGGCCCTCTAACCGTCTGGGTTTGGCCGCGTGCATCGGTGATGTGCCAACAGCGCGTCATCAGCTGCACTGTGGCTTCGCCCCCGTTGGCGATCTCTACGTGGTAGGCCCAGACGTAGTGCTGTTCGCTGGGTGAGGATTGCTCTGTCAGGAAGGTCGGACTGACGGTGATCCTGACACCACGCGTTTCCTTGCTGTAGACGGGCTGTGACATGCCTTGGACTGCTCTTCTGCGCTGCGATGTTCAGCAGCATCCAATCCCTGCAGTCCAAGTGCAAGCCTCCTCTTCAGGGCTGCTGGCGTGGCGCTGTCCCGCAGTCAGGGTCGTTGCGACGGACAAGGCCGGAACACGACAGCTGTTGCTTGCTCCAGACAAAGCAAAGGGCGCCGCGTTCGGATGAACACGACGCCCTGCTGAAGGTCTCTTGTTTAGAGAGACGTTAGCCTTGCTTTACTGGATGATGATGATCGCACGGCGGTTTGCCTGCTCCCGAACTCCGTCGGGGGTCGGCACCGCAAGGTCGCTCTCACCACGGCCTGCAACCGAGATATTCTGCTCGGGCACACCACGTGCCATCAGGGCTTCCTTCACCGAATTCGCACGGCGTAGGGAGAGACGCAGGTTGTACTCGGCCGAACCGGAAGTGTCGGTGTAGCCGGTGACAGCGTACTCGCTGAGGCCCATCTTCGCGGCGGCTGCAATGGCGTTGTCTACGGCTACATCGCCGGCAGAGGTCACGACATCGCTATCCCAAGCGAAGTAGATGGTGTAGGGCGACGGGCCGGCAGCCGGGGTACCCAACAGGGCGTCCAGCTCGGTCATCGCGGCATAGAAGGCATCGCGGCAAGCAGCGATATCCTCGGTCTGCCATCCTTCTTCCTGCTGCTCGATCCAGCAGTCATAGCGTCCCTGTGCGTGTGCAGCGATCGCCGGATAACGCTCGCGCGCACCCAGATCGAACACACCTTCCAAACGCTCGCGGGCAACGATCAACTCGTCACGCGCGGCCGGATCAGAGATCGACCAATCGGAGACCAGCTCCGGCGGTACCTCTTCGCCCTGGGCTGCAAGCAGACCCTTGTGAGCGAAATAGGAGGCGTCGATCCAGTCGTACATCTCGTCGGCTTCGAACGCGACGATCTCACGATACTCTTCAGTCAGCGCCTGGGTAAACGGATTGCCGACGGGCTGAACCGTCCGCATATCTTCAATGTCGTACGCACAGCCGCCCAGAAGGGCGAGCGCTGCGACCGCTCCGACAACTTTGTGGGCCATAAGATCCCTCCTTCGCCTCTCGTCCTTCAGACAGGTACAGCTGCCATCGGCATTGTTACTGGCAGCCAACCCCACGGTCTCTGAGGACAAGAACCCCCGCCTTGCCCCCTAAACTTTCCGCTTAAGCACTCTATGAAGCCCGCCTTCGTCTGTCAAAAGCCTGAAGCGGCAAAGAGTGCTCAAGAAGCGGTATCACACCCGCCTGTGCCGTTTGTGCCACAGTCCTTACCGCCTGTCAGTCAGAAAATGCAGGTTTTGAATGGCAAATCAGCGAAAGTGTTTGATTTGCCAGGGCCTCGGCGTCCTCTGCGTCGTGTGTCACCATAACTGCTGGAAGCCCTCTGGCAGTCAAGAGACGAGCCAGAAGACCGCGCATTTCGCGGCGGAGAGTCGGATCGAGACTGACGAAGGGCTCATCCAGCAACACCGCATCGGGAGCTGCCAGCAGACTGCGCATCAAGGCTACCCGTGCCCGCTGACCGCCCGACAGCGTCGCCGGGTCGCGGTCATCGAATCCCTCCATCTGAATTTCGCGCAAGGCAGCGCCGATGCACTCTGCGCGAGCCTCCTTGCTGCGATGCTGCTTTCTGGAGAGTCCGAAGGCGAGGTTCTGCTCCACGCTTAGATGCGGCAGCAGCAATGGATCCTGGAAGATCAGGCCGATTCGCCGTTTTTCGGGTGCAACACCCAGCAGCGGGCGCCCCTTCAGAGCAATCTTGCCTTGGATCTGAAATGCCGGTGCCAAGAGGCCGGCAACCGCCAGAAGGAGCGAGGATTTACCGCTGCCGGACGGTCCGGTGACGGCAGTCAGGGTCCCACCCGGCACACAACAGCTGACCGGCTGGAAGAGTGGGCGTCCGGCAAGGTTTAGGGAAAGCGCCGTCAGTTCCAGGCCCGCCGGCTCGTGCGAGGAGATCGTCATGGCGCAGCCGCCCAGCCCCTGCGCCTAGCATTGATCCATCCGACCAGCAGCAGAGCGACCAGGGGAATGACGGCCTGAGCCAGCGCCGTTGCGGCCAAGAGGCGCCGATCCCCACCGCTCGACAATGTCACCGCTTCACTTGCCAAAGTTTGGATCCGCCCGCCTCCCAACAGAAGCGTCGGCAAATAGAGCGCGACTGAAACGGCGATACCGACGGCCGCCGCGGTCAAGAGTGCGGCGCGAAGCAGCGGCAGCTTCACCTGGAACAGAACCAGCAATGGCGATTTCCCCAGGCTGGCAGCCATGGCGGCATAGCGCGAATCCAGCCCCAGGTAGGGGCCGGCAAGTGCCAGGTAGACATAGGGAAGGACAAAGAGCAGATGGCCCCAGAGCACCGTCGGCCAGACGCCGATCGCGCCGCTTTCTGCGGCACTGACCGCGAGGCCGAAGAGAAAGGCGATCTGCGGCACCAATAGCGGCGCAGACAGGACCAGCAGGGCGCCGCGGCCGGGAGGTTTGTGAGCACGGCTGCTCGCCTCCAGCGCCAGCACGCTGAGCAGCAAGGCAAGAGCAGTGCTGGCGAGCGCCAAGGCGAGGGTGGTGAGGCTGTTGGCCAAAAGCGCCTGACCGTGGCCTAACCACGTCGCCAGATCAAGTCTTGGCAAGGCATCGGGAAAGCGCCAGTTGCCAGCAAAGGACCACAGCAACAGGCAAGCGAGCGAAAGCAACGTCAATAGGGCTAGGGGGCCGTGCAGCAAGGTCGTCAGCCAAGACAACAAAGGGCCGCCCAGGCTGCGTCGCCCGTCGGCGGCGAAGACTTGCCAGAGCCGACCGAGACACCAAGCCGCCAGCTGCCAGAGGCCAAGCGCCAAGACGACCAGGCCGATCTGTAGCAAGGCCGCCGCCGATCCAAGGAAGCGTTTGGCAAGGTCGGGATCCTGGAACCACTCGACGATTAGGACGGCCAGAGTGGGCGGCGTACTGGGGCCAAGGATAATGGCCATCTCGACATTGGAAACACCATAGGCGATGACGGCGAAGATCGGCAGTCGCAACCGGCGCAGCAGGTCGGGTAGGACGGCCTTCAGCCAGGCGCTCGCCCGGCCGTAGCCGAGGCTGCGCGCCATCGCCAAACGTTGCGCCTCACCCACTTGCGGCAAGGCTGTCAACGCCACCAGCAAGAGGAAGGGCAGCTCCTTGGCCACCAATCCCAGAACAAGGGCCAGGCCCCCGCCGTCGTTGGGAAAGGCCCAGCCCGGCGGCCGCTCCCAGCCGGTCATCCAAGGGGAAACAAGCCGCGCAAACCAGCCGCTCGGCATCAGCAGGAAGGCCAGACCGACAGCCAGGGCGATATGTGGGACTGCGACCAGCGGGGCAAGCAGACCCTCGATCTGACGTCTGATCCAGGTTCGCCCGCCAGCCAGCAGCAAGGTCATCAGTATGAGAGCCAGGGCGGCACTGGCGAGGCCGGTCCCGAGCGACAGTAGGCTGGCGGTCAACAGACCAGGTTCTGCCAGAAGGGCTTGCCAAGGGGCGAGGGAGAGTGCGTCGCCGCCGAGGACTGGAAGGTAACCGAACGCCGGTAGGGCCACGCCGAGCAAGCCAAGACCGACCGGCACCAACAGCACGACGGAGACAACACTGGCGATGACGAGCCGCATGCTCTGGTTAGTTGCAGTAGGCTGATAGAGGCAGGGAGTTAGCGCGCATAGCGCTCCGTCCAGGCTGATTCCAAGGCGTCTACCCATGCCGGGTGCGGCTCGTCCAAAACCGGAGCTGCCTCGCCCTCTGTCAGGGCTTGCGGTGGATTCGGCAGGTTCTTGAAGAGGGCGCGCTCCTTCGGCGGCAGTCGCTCGACCGCCAGCACGCTGGGATCGCCCCAGATCGCCGGATCGGCCTTGCGCGCTTGCGCTTCCGGCGAGAGAAGGAAGTCGATCGCGACCAGGGCACCGGCCTTGGCTCTGGCATTGTAGGGGATTGCCAGGAAATGGCTGTTGCCGAGGCTGCCCTCGTCGAAAAGGTAGGCCTGGGTGCTGGCCGGCAGCAGGCCCAAGGCAATGGCCGAATCGAGGTCACCTGGATTGAAGGAGAAGGCGAAATCGAGCGCGCCGTCGGCCAGAAGCTGACGCTGGGCCGGGCCGCTGGCTGGATAGTGCTGGCCCTGGCGCCAGAGCAGCGGCGTCAACTGATCGAGAAATGCCCAGAGTGACGCTGTTGCGGCATCGAAGTCGGCTTGGTCGCGGGGAGGCTCTCGCAACCGTTCTGGGTCGGGCGTCAGCGCGACCAAACCCTGCTTCAGGAAGGTCGTTCCCATGAAGTCGGGTGGCTTGGGATAGGTGAGGCGGCCGGGATTCGCTTCCGCCCAGGCCAAGAGATCGGCAAAGCTACGGGGCGGCATAGCCGGGCTTTGGGAATCGTAGAGCAGATTGAACTGCGCGCGCCCCCAGGGTGCTTCAAGGCCGTCCGTCGGCACCGTGAAATCGACCAGCGCCGTCGGATTGCCCGCCAGGTCGACCAGAGGCCAGTTCGGCAGGAACTCCGTGAAGGGCCCGTAAAGCAGATCATTTTGCTTCATGGCGGCAAAGTTCTCGCCATTGATCCACACCAGATCGACGCTGCCTCCGCGATCCTGCCCGGCGCTCTTCTCGGCCAGCACGCGGGTTACCGCCTCGCCGATGTCGGCCAGCTTCACCAAAGTCAGCCTTATGCCGTGGCGCTGTTCCAGGGTTTCGGCTGCCCAGGCCAGATAGGCGTTGATCCTTTGATCGCCACCCCAGGCATTGAAGTAAACCTCTTGACCCCGCGCTTCCGCCAGTATGGCTGCCCAGTCGTCGGTGGCGGCCTGTAAGGGCGTCGCCTGGCTCGCCCGCAAGCCAACGGCCAAGAGAAGGGCGCACAGCAACCCGACTTGGCTCAAGCGACGCAAGTTCAAGGCAAACGCCATCGCTGCCCCCCCTTCATTCAGTCGATGGTTAGGTCGATCGCTTCTTGACGTTGGGCGACCTAGGACGCGCCGAAAGTCAGCGCCCGCTCCGGCAGAGGCTGACCCAAAGCGCCGGTCAGCGCTGTCCAGTGCATGACCTCGTCGGCGGCGATGCGCGCTGAGAACTGGCCGAAGAGTGGATCGGAGAACTTGGGCAACACACCGAGGTAGGCATCGGCTGCGCCCACCTCCAAAGACTGTGCGAGCGCCAAGACATCTGCTGCAGTTGCGATCTCAGAGAGCTGCAGGCGTTCGGCGTAGATGCTATCGGATTCCGGCATCGCCGGGACGGCACCGATTCGCTCGACCGTACGAATCAGGAAGTCTCGATGCTGCTTGTGGTGCGACTGGAACAACACCGCAACCTCAAGAACGGCCGGATCCAGCAAGCCGCTCTCGGCTCCGGCCTGATAGGCGAAAATGGCCTCGTACTCCAGCGCCAGCGCCAGGTTCAGCAAGGCTGCATCTTCGGCCGTGGCATCGCCCTGGCTACTCTCGGCGGTACTGCATCCGGCCAGCAAACCGACTGCGGCTGCGGAGAGGAGGACGCCGCTGCTGCCGGTCAGGAGTGTACGGCGGCTGTGGCTTGGTTCTTGCTGGCTCATCGGGGCGCTCCTTCGAGGTGAGGACTGGCGGCTTGAGTGCTCTTGCAGTTTTCAGCGCGAGCGGACTATATCATGAGCATAGGGCCGAAGCGCCGCGGGTGTAGCTCAATGGCAGAGCAGAAGCTTCCCAAGCTTACGACGGGGGTTCGATTCCCCTCACCCGCTCCAGCACGTGTGCACCGAGGAAACCCCAGTTCCGACGCGCTCTCACCGCTGCTAACCTTCCAGGAAGCTGGCCAGGCTGCGCTCCAGATCTTGGCGATCAAGATTGCGTGCGATTACCACAAGGCGGGTCCGGCGATCGAGGTCCGGCCAGGCCTCTAGCATGACTGGTGGGTGAAAGAGGTGCTGGACCCCATGCAAGGCGATCGGCGCCGTCTCGCCCTCGGCATTCACGATACCCTTTATGCGCAGCAAGCGCTCGCCGTAGGTGAGGATCATGGTCTCGATCCAGGCTGCCAGACGGTCCCAAGAGACCGGCGCGTCGCGTGTGAGGCAGAAGGCTTTGATGGCGCTGTCGTGCCGCAGGTCGGGATGGGAATGGCCGTGATCATGAGCCTGGCCGTGATGATGATGCTGGTCTTCGTCGCTCGAGACTTCATAGGCTTCCGCCGCCAACCAGCGCCGCACCTGCAGGCTCTTGGTCTCGCCGTTGTAGAGACCGGCATTGAACAGCGAGGCCGGATCGATCGTCCCCTTGACCGCCCGCTGGATCGGTGCTGCGGGGTTTAGTTTTCGTAACGTGAATTCGAGCGCTTCCAGCGAGGTTGTCTCCGCCAGATCGCTCTTCGTCACCACCAGGCGATCGGCCATGGCGATTTGCTTTTCGGCCTCGATCTGCTGCTTGATCAACGCCGGGGCATTCACCGCATCCACTGCCGCGATCAAGCCGTCCAGACGATAGAAGAAGCTCAGCATGGGGTCGCGCATCAGGGTGTGGACGATGGGTGCCGGATCGGCCAGACCGGTCGTTTCAATCACAACGCGGTCGAAGGCGGGTAGGCTGCCCTCTTCGCGCTTCATCGCCAGCTCGCGCAGCCCGGCAACCAAGTCGTCGCGCACGCTGCAGCAAAGACAGCCACCGTCCAGCACCAGAGTGCTCTCGTCGACCTGGCGCACCAGATGGTGGTCCAGCGCGATCTCGCCCAGCTCATTGACAATCACGGCCAAGCGACCGCTCGTCGGTTGGGTCAGCAGATGGCTGAGGATCGTGGTCTTGCCACTGCCCAGAAAGCCGGTCAGTACACTGACCGGGAAGGGCTCTTCGGGTGCTCCGGGAGGTTCGTCCGTCATGCGCTTTCCTTGGTCAGGGGGCGGCTGCGATGCAAGGCCAGCAGCAGGGCCGACAGCAGGAGGATGGCGCCGGCTTGATGGGCGGCACCCAGCCAAACCGGAACGGCCAAGAGGATCGTCTTGATGCCCAGCAGCAGCTGCAGGCCCGCGACCGCCGCCAGCAGATCGAAGGCTCGGCGGCTGGGTTTCGGCAGGGCGGCGGCGCGGGCAAGAAGCCAAGTCACCAAGCAGGCCAGAAAGGTTAGATGGGCCAGTAGGCGGTGATTAAACTGCACCGCAGTCACGCTCTCACCCCAGTTCACGATCCAGGGGCTGAACTCGGCATAGCCGGCAGGAATGAGGTCGCCGTCCATCAGCGGGTAGCTGTTGTAGATCAGTCCGGCGTTGAGTCCCGCCACCAGGCCACCCGAGGCCAAGGTCACAACCGTCAGCCCGAAGCTCGACCAGAGCGCGGCGCGCAGATCTGGTCGCGGTTGTTCAAGGCCATTCTTTGGTTCCATCAAGCGGAAGGCCAGCACCAGCAGGTATCCGTAGATCGCCAGGGCAAGGCCCAGGTGCAGCACCAAGCGGTACTGGCTGACGTCGGTGCGTTCGGCAAAGCCACTGGCCACCATGAACCAACCCATGAAGCCCTGCAGCGCACCCAAACCAAGAGCCAGCCAAAGATGTGGGATCAACCAGCCCGGCAGCTTGCGTCGCCAGAGAAACCAGAAGAAGGGTCCGGCATAGACAAGGCCAATGAGGCGGCCCCAGAGGCGGTGGATCCACTCCCACCAAAAGATGGTCTTGAACTCCGCCAGGCTCATCCCTGCATTGATCTCCTGGTACTCGGGGATGGTACGATAGAGGGCGAAGAGCCGCTCCCACTCGGCGATGCTGAGTGGCGGCAGGCTGCCGCTGATCGGCGCCCACTCCATGATCGAGAGGCCAGATTCGGTCAGCCGCGTGATGGCGCCGATGATCGCCATGGCAAAGACCATGGCAGCGACACCCAAGAGCCAAAGGCTGAGCGCCTTCGCACTAGCGTTTGGCTTGGTTCTGGAAAGCGTCGCGGCGACCATCGCCTTCACATGAGGGCCCGAAGTCGGCTTAGCCAGACTTGGCCCCTGCGCCAAAGCGCGCCCGTACTTCTTGCACCAGATCGGCGATGTCCTGCTCGTCCTCTTTCGAGGCCGTCTTGCGGTCGAACTCGTTCACCTGCAGGGGCTGCGTCAGTTCCAGCGAGAAGGTGGCGCGCCAGCCCTTTAGGAAGTGCTGCTGGGCCAGCAGTCGGTTTTCCCGCTGAAAGCGTCTAATGATGCGGCCGCGCATCCGATCGCTGACGCCGTTGAAGGGCACGTCATTCCAGCCGCGCGAAGAGCTCTGGCCGATGACGTAGTTGCGCAGGTCGCGCAGCCGCTTGCGGTACTTGCGGCGTCCACCGCCGGCCGCAATCCGGCGCAGGGCTTCGACAGTCTTCGGCCCCGGTGTGACGTTTCTGCGATCCCGCCTTTGTGCCAGTTCGCTGCCGTCGAGCCGTCCCGACAGCCCGCAGGTGGCGATAAAGTCCTGCAGCGCGCCGAACTCCTTGGCCGGGCCGGCGTAGGGTAACACCGTCAGGAAGAAGTTCCCGCTGCGGTCCCAGGGCTTCAAGAGACTCTCATAGTGATAGAGCCGATGCGACAGCTCTCGCGGCGCCCAGCGGGTGAAGGGCTGATCACTGTTCAGGAGCCGCAGACGCTGGGCATACATGGAGTTCACCAGCTCGTGCTGCGGGCGAACATAGGCTACGACCTGCACCGTAAAATCCAACTTGCGGAAAAAGCGTTCGATCTTTGCCGGCATCCGCGATCGCGCCGGCAGAGTGCTGAAGATTTCCGAAGAGAGGACGACTATGTCGGCGTCGCTCTTGCGGAGGCTCTCCTCAAGCCAGGCCCAGCTCGGCTGTTCCGGGTCGAACTGCTTGTTGCCCGTCATCTCGTAAAAGAGATTGCGCTGCGTGCCCGTGGTCTTGCCGCGCAGCGGGTAGAGCACGCCGCGATTGGCGAGCAGCTCCTGGTGTTCCATGAAGAGCTGCTGGATTGCGCTCGACCCGGTCTTATGACCGCCGATGTGCAGAATACAGTGCCGCATGACCGACCTTCAATTCCGTTGGGCAGCTTCGTTCTTGGCAGTCAGATCCGCGCCTGCTCTAGAGTGATGTGCCGCGCCCGGGCCGCACGTTCGATGGCGGCAGACACAAGCCGCCCCAGCCGCAGCCTCTGACGCAGCAGTTCCAGCATGCGAGCCTCGGTTTCGGCAACGACGCCGTTGGCCGCGGCAACGTCGCAAGCCACCACATAGGCGGTCTCGCGCAGGCGGTCGGGCAGGGCTTCGGCGATCGCGGACAGCGCTTTTTGCAGACCGTCATCCTCTTGCAGAATGGTTCCGCAGCGCCGCGCATCCTCCGTCAACTCGTTGGTGTCATAGTCGCGGAAGACCGGCATGCGCTGAACCAGATTGCCAATCATCTGTAACTCTGAATCATCCATAACCCGGTCGGCGCCGGCGACCAGAACCATGCTAGCGATAAGGGCCGAATGATGCGTGAACATGAAGCCTGCTGCTCCTCCTTAAACCCGGTCCGGATGGTGCCATCGAAAGGCAACCTACGCTTCGGTCGGGCGTTACGAACGTTATAGCGAGGCTGCTTTGTGAGGCCTTCCGTCTCATGATGCAAGCCGATGCTGGAAAGGGCGTCTTTTTCGCCTAGTCTCGGGCGGTTCCCGGCCCGCGATCCCTGTGATCCAGGCCAGTTGGAAAGCCAAAGCAGCGCAGTCAGGCAGTTTCGAATTCCGCATGCTCGCAATCGTCAATGTTATCCTACCGGTCTTTGGCATCATGCTGGCCGGGTTCCTCTGCGGCCGCTTCGGCGTGCTGGGCGAGGGCTCAAGCCAGGCTTTGAACGCCTTTGTCTACTATGTCGCTCTGCCGGCACTCTTCTTCGTGGCCTTGTCGCAAGTGCCGGTCGCGGAAGCCCTGAACTTGCCTTTCATAGCCGCATACCTAGGCGGCGTACTGGCCGTCTTTCTGTTGTCGGCGCTAGTCGCGCGGGTCTTGTTTCCCAACAGCCTGGGCGGGATCTCGCTGCATGCCATGTCTGCGGTCTTCTCCAACACCGGCTACATGGGCATCCCCCTCTTGGCGATCGCGTTTGGCGATTTGGCGCGTATGCCGGGGATCATCTCGACCGTGATCAACGGCACGGTGATCATGGCGCTGGTGACGATTGTCCTGGAGGTCGATGCCAGCGACAGCCGCGGGGCGCTTGCTGTCACGCGCAGGGCTTTGGTCGGAGTCTTCAAGTCGCCGCTGGTGGTCAGCGCGCTGGCCGGTCTCGCAGTATCGGCAAGCGGCCTCACCCTGCCTGTGGCACTGGAGACCTTCTGCAATCTGCTGGGGGCTACTGCCGGCCCCTGTGCGCTCTTCGCCATCGGCCTCTTTATGGTCGGCAAGTCGGTGCGCACCGGCCTGGGCGAAGTGCTGTGGGTCACTTTGCTGAAGCTCTTGCTGCAGCCGGCCGTGACTTACGTTCTGGCCTATCACGTCCTTACCCTGTCGCCGGTGGAGGCAGCCTCGGCCGTGGTGCTGGCAGCCCTGCCGACCGGGGCGCTCACCTTTGTGTTGGCCCAGCGCTATTCGGTCTATCTCCAGCGCTCGGTGGCGGTGATCCTGGTCTCGACGTTGATCTCGGTCGCTACGCTCTTTGGTCTCTTCATCTTTCTGGAGATTGCCTAAGGAAGGCGCGGGTCGCGGCAATGGCCTCGGCCAAACCGCAGCGCTCCACCGGCACGCTTTCCGGAAAGGCGCTGAGGAACCTGCTGGGAAATGCGCCATCCAGCATGACCAGCACACCACGGTCGTCGGCACGCCTGATCAGCCGGCCAAAGGCCTGTCGCAGGCGACGGCGCACCGTCTCCTCGTCATAGTCGCGCCCGCCGAAGGCTTTGCGCCGCTCACGGTGCCGGATATCCGGTCTCGGCCAGGGCACGCGGTCATAGATCAAGAGGCGTAGGCTGTCGCCAGGCACGTCGATGCCGTCGCGTAACGCATCGGTTCCCAGCAGGCAGCTCTCGCGTTCGCTGCGGAAGATGTCGACCAGGGTGCCCGTGTCCAACGGGTCGACGTGCTGGGCATAGAGCGGCAGGGCGGCGGTGGCCAGACGCGGCGCCAGGTGACGATGCACGGCACGCAGGCGCTGAATGGCGGTGAAGAGGCCAAGCCCGCCGCCGCCTGCAGCCTGAAACAGCCCGTCCAAGGCTGCTGCTTGCGCTTCTGGTCGGGTCTTGGCCACGTCACCGACAATGAACACGCGGGCTTGCAGGGCATAGTCGAAGGGACTGGGCACCTTGGCCCGGACCGGTGCCTCCTCCAGGTATCCGCCACCGCAGCGTCGCTCGGCAGATATCCAGTCGGCTTCCGATTGGCCGCTGGCACCGGTCAGAGTGGCCGAGGTCACGGCGACACCTTGGGCGGTCTTCAGGACCACTTCGGCGAAGGGTTCCATAGGGTCCAGCCAATGGCGGTGTAGGCCGACATCGACGGCGCGCCCCTCGCTTCGGGCGACCGCCATCCAGTCGATCTGTCCTTTTGGAGTCTCGCTCTCTAGGCTTACCAGCATCTGGTGCCAGCCTTCCAGGCGCTGCAGCACGCGGCGGCTGAGACTGCGAATGCTGCCCTCTAGGCGGCGGCGCTGATCGCTGTCCAGCAGTTCCGGCTCTTCATCCAGGATCGACTGCAGGCGTTCGCCAAGACGACGCAGCGGGGTCGCGATTTCGGCCAGCGCCTTGGCCAGGCTGCGCGCTGTCTCCAGGACGGCGGGCTGCACGGGCTGGGTATCGCATTCGAGATCGTAGCCTTCGTCCTTGCGTGGGGCATAGGCCTCGACCTGATCGGCGACTGCGGCCAGCAGCCGCTCTGTCGGGCCGCGGGCCGAGCCGGTGGCGATACGTTGTCGCCAACCCTCTGCCGGCAGTGCCGTGGTCGCCACCAGCGCGGCTTGCAGGGCCTCCGAGGCCTCGGCATCATCCAACACCAGATCTTCCAGCCGACGCCTGAGGCCGCGCAGACGCTGCGAGCCGCGCCCGCCGTCGCCGCCCAGGATCCAACGCCGTAGCTCTTGAGCCTCACGCCCGGTCAAATGCAGAGAGAAGGCTTGATCGGCCGCTTCGAAGAGGTGATGGCCCTCGTCGAACACCAGGCGTTGCGGGGCGTTCTGCTCGTCCAGCGCGCCGGCGGCTTGCGCCATCATCAGCGCATGATTGGAGATCACCAGGCGCGCACGCTTCGCACGGCGCTGCGAGCGCTCGATGTAGCAGCGACCATAATGCTCGCAAGCCGCATAGATGCACTCGCCGCGACGGTCGGTCAGGCCGAGTGTGCGGGCGCGGCCGACCAGATCCGGCAGCCAGCCGGGAAAGTCGCCGCCGACCATGTCGCCGTCGCGCGTCGCCAGCGCCCAACGCGCCATCAGGGCCAACGCCAAGAGGTCGCCGGGCTGAGCCACCACGCCGGAAACGGCGTCAGCAAAGTTCAAGAGGCAGAGATAGTTCTCCCGTCCCTTGCGCACCACGACCTTGCGGTCGCGTTCCTCCGCGTCGGGATAAAGCGCGCCGACCTCGCGTTCCAATTGTCCCTGGAGGGCTCGGGTGAAGGTCGAGAGGTGGACACTGCCTTCGTTGCGTTCGGCCCAGAGCCCGGCCGGGGCCAGGTAGCCCAGGGTCTTGCCGACACCGGTACCGGCCTCTGCCATCACGACGCAGGGCTGGTCGCGCGCCGGCGGCGGCTGAAAAGCCTTGGCGACGGCAGAGGCATAGTCGGCTTGCTGGGGACGGTCTTCTGCGCCGGCCGGGCGCAGGTCTGCCAAGGCGCTGCGGGCTTCGGCCTCGCTGACCGGCTGTTGGCCGGGCTGCGCTGGCGGGCCCTCGTCCTGCCAACGCGGCAGCCGCTCCCAGATCGCCAGCCCGCGCGCTGCCGGGGCTTCGGCCTGGTCCAGGCCCAGGGCCTTCAACAGCAGCGGCGACCAGGCCCAGCCTTCGCGGGCCAGAGCAAAGGCCAGCCCGCCGGCCTGTCTGGCATTGACGGTCTCCTCGTTGGCGAGAAG
This sequence comes from Rhodospirillales bacterium, assembly GCA_963669445.1. Taxonomy (GTDB): domain Bacteria; phylum Pseudomonadota; class Alphaproteobacteria; order Kiloniellales; family JACOMY01; genus JACOMY01. Next base: position 4,574,332 of record OY770029.1, on the reverse strand, counting down.
GCGGGCGGCTGCTCGCTGCAATCCTTGCGCTGCCGCCTCGGCCGTCTCCGGCTCGGGCAGGCCAAGCGCCAGGCAGAGGCCCCGCGCAGTGGGGACGCAGGCCTGTGCCGGTCGCAGGAAGGCGAAGAGTTCCAAGAGATCGAGCGCCGGGAAGGGGCCGATATCCAGACGTCGGCAGAGGGCCGGCAGATGGCAGACCAGCGGCGGATTCTCGCGTGCCAGACGAGCGGCTTCCTCGCCGCTCGGGCGCAGGATCTCGCCGTCGGCAGTTAGCAGCACAAGGCCATCTGCCGCCAGGAGCAGGGCCGGTGCAGCAAGGCTCACTTCTCGCGTGCGCGTATCCGTCATTTCGCTGAGGAGCATAGATCGCCACCCCGCTCGGGGATAGCTGGGTTGCGTCTGCGGCTGGTGGACTCGCGGTGCAGCGCGCCTTGTGTTGCTGTTTGCGGCTGCCCAGGTCTGGCCTCGACACGAGGAGAGGAACGGACGATGGATTGGGCCGGAGATGGAGCTGGGGATCGGGCCGGGCAATGGGCCAGGCGCAGACTGTTGATAGCGGGCGTTGCGGGCCTCTTGGGTGCGGCGCTGGTGGGACCGGGGCAAACGTATGCCGATGCCGGGGCGATCGGCCGCGTGGAGCGGCTAGAGGGGCGGGTCTTCCTGCAGCGCGACGGCATTCTACTCTCGCTCAGGCAGGGCAATCCCATCTTCGCCGCCGACGAGATCACGACCCAGCAGGGCGCCAAGCTGCAGATTCGTCTGAACGACGGCTCTTTGCTGGTGCTGGGTGGCGCCACCAAGATCTGTCTGGAAGATGTCGCCCTGCCGACCCAGGAGGCTCCGGGTCGCGGGCTGGTCGTGATGGGAGACGGCATCCTGAGGCTGATCTTGAAAGGCGGTGGCGCTTGGGACGGCTTTTCCGTCGACAGCTCGACCTCGGTGGCCTCCGTGCGCGGCACCGACTTCGTGGTCGAGAGCGCACCGGAGCGCTCGGCCGTCTTCGTGCTGACCGGTCTGGTGGAGGTCGGCGGTAAGGCCGGTGGCCATACGCGCCTGAGTGCCGGGCAGGGCTCGACCGTGCCGCTGGATGCCCCGGCAACGCGCGGCAAGCGCTGGGGCGCAAGGCGGGTCACGGAAATGATGGCCAAAGTCCAAGTCACGCCTTAGAGACCATTTGAGATTGCACGGCACCGGCCAACGCCCCCTCCCGACCACCCAATAGGATACTGTCGTGGGCGGTCGGGAGGGGGCATGGGCCGGTGCCGCCTTGAGAATAGGCCGTTGGGCCTATTCTCAAACGGATACTGAGAGGTCGCATCTCATCATTCGGAAGCATGACAGAACCCGACTCCTCGCCCAGCAACGACACCAACTCCTAGTCGGGTGAAGAGAGGTCTGTAAAGCCGTCTATAACAAGCGACCGCGCTGCGCCATTCAGTCGGAGCCACGCCGAGATTGCCGCTCTTGCCGAAGGATGTGCTGCCTGCAGTGTCCAAAAGGTCGGGGGTTCCCGCCGTCATTTGATTGGGGCTTCTCGCGGCGGCACATTTCCTGAATAGTGTTGAAACGGGGGTCCTAGCCGAGTGGCTTGGGGAACGGCCTGATCCGACTGCCCGGGAGCCGTACATGACACAACGTCGCCTTGCCGCTATCCTTGCCGCAGACATGGTCGGCTTCTCGCGGCTTATGGCAGCCGACGAGGCCGGCACGCTGGCGCGGCTAAAAGCGTTGCGGAGCGATCTGATCGACCCGGAAATCACGCGACATGGCGGCGACGTCGTCAAGCTGACCGGGGACGGGATGTTGGTGCTTTTCGGCAGCGTCGTAAGTGCGGTCGAGGCTGCCGCCGCAGTGCAGAAGGCCATTGCCTCGGCCGAGACCGAGATACCAGGCGATAAGCGCATTGCCTTTCGTATCGGCATCAACCTCGGCGATGTGATGCTGGACGAAGGCGATGTCTATGGCGATGGCGTCAACATTGCAGCCCGATTGGAAGCCGAGGCCACTCCCGGGGGCGTCACCTTGTCCGACGATGCCTTTCGCCAGGTTCGCGGGAAAACGGACCTCAGCTTCATCGACTTGGGAAATCTCAGCCTCAAGAACATCCCGGTGCCGGTCCATGCTCACAAGGTCGACCTTGAGCCGGCCCTGGAGACACCAACCAAGTTCGAGGAACTGACCGGCAAGAAGCTGGAGATCCCCGATAAGCCATCGATCGCCGTGCTGCCTTTTCAGAACATGTCGGGCGACCGCGAGCAGGAATACTTTTGCGATGGCGTTTGCGAGGACATCATCACCGAGCTCTCGCGCTTTTCCGAGCTCTTCGTCATTGCACGCAATTCCTCTTTCTCGTTTAAGGGCAGGCAAGTGACCCACAGCGAGGTCGCGCGCGAACTTGGCGTGCGCTACATGCTGGAAGGCAGCCTGCGCCGCGGCGGTAAACGTCTGCGCATCACCGCCCAGCTCATCGACTGTGTGACCGGCGCCCACGTCTGGGCCGAGCGCTACGATCGCGATCTTGACGACATTTTCGAACTACAGGACGAGATCACGCGCAGCGTCGCCGGCGCCATCGCACCCCAGATCCATCAGGCGGAACTGGACCGCGTGACTCGAAACCGCAATATGGACGTGAATTCCTACGAGCTCTCGCTTCAAGCGCAAGCGATGTTCCACTACGGTGCCTATGCCGAGCGCGAGCGGAGTGATCAGGTTCTCGACATGGTGCGCCGCGCGCTCGAGATGGACTCGCGAAATACGCACGCGCTCTGGCTCAAGGGTTATGTGCACTGCATGCGCTACCTCTACCGCATCGGCGCCGATCCGCACGCCTCGCTCGAGGAGGCTTGGGCCGTAACTGAGGCCCTGACCCGGACCGCGCAGATCGATGCGAGGGGCCTCGCGGTTCGCGGCCTGGTGCACCATTTCCGCCAGCAGTTCGACCAGGCGACAGCGGATCTGCTGCGCGCCTACGATCTGAACCCGAACAATGCCTGGAGCATTATGATCCTGTCCTGGCACGAGTCGCTGGTCGGGCGCACAGCGGAGGCACGCGAGCATTCCGAGTTGGTGCTGCGCCTCTCGCCACGCGATTCCGACCTTTGGGTCGGGGATGCCTATCTCAGCCAGACGCAGGCAGCCTTCGCGGACGGCTGGTTCGAAGAAGCGGTTCGCTGGGGCGAGCGCGCGATCCAGATGACTCCACGCGCGCCGATCCGGCGTGCACTGATGATCGCTTCCCTGGGGCATCTCGGGCGGCTAACCGAGGCCCGGCAGCATCACGAGGCATTGGTCTCTTTCTCGCCGACCTTTGTCGACACCGTCATAATGGAACAGCTCGTCCTCTATCGACTGCCGGCGCACAACCAGCTGCTCATCGAAGGCCTCAGGAAGGCCAAACTCGCCGAGTAGGGCCTCTTGAGTCTTGAGCGGCTACAACCCGCACAAGCGAAGCCTCGCCTCGCCCTCATGGTAGGGTTTGATGGGTCGATCGGGATCTTCTGCTCATGAGAGAAGGGGAATTCAGGGCTCGATCGGGCAGTTTCTCGAAGTCAAGACCTGCCCCGGTCGCCCCCTAGCCCTCATCCTTTCAGCCGCTCCGCGCCAACAGCGATGCAGCCCACTCCGCTTCCGGGCTGGGCCGATTGCTGCGTTGCCGCTCGTCGCGATGGATGCGCCCGCGAATGCCCTGCAAGGCCGAGGCGGTCAGCTCGAGGACCTGGAATCGCCTGGGGTCCACAGGTCCCGGCAGCAACAAGCCTTCTTCAGGAGCATTTCGAAAGCCATAGCTGGCATAGTAGGAGGGTTCGCCGACGACCAGGCAGAGCCGATGTTCCAAGCGTTTGGCGCAGGTGAGGCCGTAGCGCACCAGCGCCTTGCCGATGCCGCGACCCTGAAGCGCCGGCTCGACGGCCAGCGGTCCCAGCAAGATGGCTTCGCTCTCTTCGATCAAGACCGGATAGAAACGCAGGGAGGCAAGCAGGCCGCCAAAGGCGTCCACGGCCACGAACGAGATATCGGCCAGCGGCAGCAAGCCTTCGCGTAGACGATAGACGGTGCGCTCGACGCGCGAGGGACCGAAGGTGCGGTCCAGCAGGTGGTCGATCTTTACCGCGTAGTGCGGTTCTTCCAGAATGATCCCATAGTCGCTCATGATTGGGTTCCGTCGCTGCGCCGCTTGCAAGGGCCTATGAGGCTTGTCGCGCTCATCGCTCTTGACTGTTCTGGCCTGCCTTCGTCCGGTCTCATGCGGTTCGACCGTAGATTTGCGGGCGGGCGCTTCTGGTTTCCGATTTCGACAGGCGGCCGCCTTGGCCGCTGACAGCCCAGAAAAGGGCTCTCGTTACACATCTCGGCTATCGTCGTCGTCGGAACCTTGCGATCATCGTCGGGACACCCCCAAAAATGGACCTGTGGTGGGCACAGCCCTCTCACTGCACTCGACCTAGGCAAGTAACATCGGTCGCGCCTTCGGGCAAGATCTTTGCCGGCCTGCTTAGCGGCTCTGACCGACGGCTGGCGGTAGGTCGCGTTCCCAGTACGGCGGATTGCTAAAGCTCTGAACCAGGAAATCCAAGAGTGCACGCAGCTTCGGCGGTGCATTTCGGCGGGCAGGGTAAACCACAGAGATGCTGTTGTGCTTGCTGCTGTGCCAGTCCGGCAACAGGCGCAGCAAACGCCCCTCGCGCAGTGCTTTGGCCGCGAAGAAGCTGGGCAAAAGGGCGATGCCCTGGCCGGCCAGAGCCAGCGATAGCAGCACATCGCCGTTGTTGGCCAGAACGCGCCCCTTGACCTCGACGTCGAGCTTGCCATCCTGCCCCTCGAAGCGCCAGGAGCGCCCATCGCGATGGTAGCTGTAGAGCAGACAGTTGTGCGCTCTCAGAGCGCGCGGACTGTCGGGGAAGCCGGCGCGGTTCAGATAGTCTGGCGAAGCGACCAGATAGCTCTGGAGTGAGCAGAGCCGCCGGGCGATCAGGCTGGAGTCGGCCAGCTGTCCGATGCGAATGGCTGCATCGAAGCCCTCCTCCACCAGATCGACCACGCGGTCGCCAAGAACCAGATCCAGCTCCAACTCGGGGCAGGCTTCCAGGAACGCGCCCAGAAGCGGGTTCAGGTGCCAGTAAGCGAAAGAGACCGGGGCCGAGAGGCGCAGAACGCCGCGCGGCCGCGCGGCCAAGGCGGTCACCTGAACCTCTGCAGCCTCTGCCTCGGCCAGCATGCGTTGACAGCCTTCATAGAAGGCACGACCCGCTTCGGTGAGCGATAGACGCCGCGTGGTGCGGTTCAAGAGCCTAACGCCCAAGCGATCTTCCAACTCGGCCACATGGCGCGAGAGTGCCGCCTTCGACAGACCCTTGGCACCGGCCGCACCGGTGAAAGAGCCGGCCTCGACGACTGCGGCAAAGGCGTTCATCGCGACCAACTTCTGCGGATCCATGCCCCCTCCCCAACTGCCCTCAAAACGACCCGTACCTTGGCACGAACCTTTCACTTCTTCGCTACCAGCCGTCTGCACCAAGCCCTGCACGGGTCCCTGAGGCTGGAGAAATGCGATAAAGTGGTGGCAAGGATAGGCGGATGGCCATCAAGGCACCATATTTTAGACAGAGGCATCCCTTAAGTGACGAATTCCGAAAGTCCAACATGGCCTGAGAGGAGCCCTCAAGCGATCCATGGTTGATTTCTCCCTGTCGCGGCGAAGCCTGCTGTCTGCAGCTGCCGCCTTACCCTTCGCCGGTCTTCCCCTCATGGCTGGGCGTTCCGTTTCTGCCGAGATCTTTCCAGCTGAGAGCGTCACTCTCGACAACGGCCTGACGGTGGTGGTCACCACAAATCGGCGAATCCCGCTGGTGACGCAGCTGCTTATGTACCGGGTCGGGGCCGCCGACGAAGTGGCCGGCAAGTCCGGCCTGGCGCACTTCCTGGAACATCTGCTGTTCAAGGGTACCAAGTCGCACCCGGCCGGGGCCTATTCCAACGCCGTGGCCGCCGTCGGCGGTCAGGAGAATGCCTTCACCCATCAGGACTACACCGGCTATTGGCAGACCGTGCCGCGGCGCGAGCTGGAGATGATTTTGGCTTTCGAGGCCGACCGCATGCTCAATCTCGAGCTCAGCGACAGCGAGGTCCTGCCCGAGCGCGATGTGGTCTTGGAGGAGAGACGCAGCCGCGTCGACAATCGTCCCGAATCGCAGCTGAGTGAGGCGGTGATGGCGACGCTCTTCCGCAATCATCCCTATGGCATCCCGATTATCGGCTGGGAGGAGGAGATCCACCAGCTGAATACCGCTGATGCCATCGACTTCTACGAGACCTGGTATGGTCCGCAGAATGCCATCCTGGTGCTCGGCGGCGATGTCGATATGGACGAGGCCCTGCCGCTGATCGAGAGGAGTTATGGCGAGTTGGAGCGGCGCGGACGCGACAGCCGCTCGCGGCCCAGCGAACCGGCTTCTCGCACGGCACGCCGGGTGGAGATGCGCTCCGGCCTGACTGCACAGCCGCGCTTTTCTCGAGCCTATCTGGTGCCGCATCGCGACAGCTTCGAGCCGGGCGAGTTGGAAGCCCTCCAGATCCTCTCCATGGTGCTGGGCGGCGGCAACACCAGCCGGCTATACAGCGACATGGTTCTTGGACGCGGTCTGGCGATCTCTGCGGGCAGCTATGATCGCTCCGAGGTGCTGGATTACCCCTCGTTTCACCTCTATGGGCAGCCGGTACCGGGTGTGGAGATCGGGGCCTTTGAGGCCGAGATCGACGGTCAGGTCGAGCGCTTCCTGGAAGAGGGTGTCAGTGCCGACGAACTGCAGGATGCCAAGGATCGCTTGGCCGCTGCCGCCGTCTTCGCACGAGACGATCCCAAGACGGCGCCGCGGGTCATCGGCTCGGCCATGGCTGTGAACGAGAGCCTAGCGCACCTGCAGGCCTGGCCCGAACGCGTCGCCGCCGTCCAACCCGAGGCCGTTACCGACCTGGCGCGCCGCATCATCGACCCGCGCCGTTCCGTTACCGGTATTTTGCATCCGGAGATGCCGTCCTAATGATTTTGCTTCGCACCACACCCTTGGTCGCCCTCAGTTTGCTTGTCTTTCTGGTGGCGCCGGCCCGGGCTCTCGAGATCCAACGCGTTACCAGCCCGGGCGGTATCCAGGCCTGGCTGGTGGAAGACCACAGCAACCCGATCCTGGCACTCTCTTTTGCCTTCGAAGGCGGGGCTTCCAGCGATCCCTTGGGCAAGGAGGGCCGCTCCAGACTGGCCGTCTCTCTGCTTGACGAGGGTGCGGGCGAGATGGATGCGGCCGCCTTCCGCGGTGTCCTGGAACGTCGTTCGATCAATCTCTCCTTCGATGTCGGACGCGATGTGACCTACGGCAATCTGGTGACCCTGACCGATCGGCAGGAGGAGGCCGGCAGGCTCTTGGCGCTGGCGCTGAGCGAGCCGCGCTTCGACGAGGATGCGGTGGAGCGGGTACGTCGCCAGATGGTGAGCAGCCTGGAACGGCGGGAGAAACAGCCGAATGCGCAGGCAGCTCTCGCCTTGCAGTCCGCCCTCTTCCCCGATCACCCCTACGGCCGGCCCTCGCAAGGCCATCTGGAGACCGTGGCCGCGCTGGAGATCCAGGATCTTCGCGCCTTCGTCGCCGAACGCCTGGCCCGTGATGGCTTGACCGTATCTGCCGTAGGCGACATCACGGCCGAGGAGTTGGGCCTCTACCTCGACCGGATCTTCGGCCAACTGCCTGCCGAGTCGCGTGCGCCCGATGTTGCCGAGACCAAGTCGCAGGCAGCCGGCCATCGTCATCAGGTGGAGATCCCGGTACCGCAAAGCAGCATCATGCTGGCCCAGCACGGTCCCTTGCGCGACGACCCGGACTACTATGCCCTGGTCATCGTGGACAAGGTTCTGGGCGGCGGCAGCTTTACCTCGCGCCTCTATCAGGAGGTACGCGAGAAGCGCGGTCTGGCCTATGGCGTCTGGAGTTCCTTGAGACCGATGCAGAATGCCGGCATCTGGTACGCTGGAACCTCGACCCAGACTGACCGTGTCGGCGAGTCGGTGGCAGTGATCCAGGATGTCTGGCGCGAGATGGCCGAGAACGGGCCTAGCGACGAAGAGGTCGAGCAGGCTGTTGACTACGTTGTCGGCTCTTTCCTGCTGTCGCTCTCCTCCTCCGAGGCCATCGCCGATATCCTGGTCTCGATCCAGCGTCAGGAGCTGGGCATCGACTACATCGACCGCCGGCAGGAGATCTATGAGGGCCTCACCGCCGAAGAGGTTCGCGCTGCGGCTAAGCGCTGGCTGGATCCCGAGGCGCTGGCGATTGTCATTGCCGGTGCGCCCAGCGACGCGCTTTCACAAGAGACCGACTCGGCCCCTGCGGCCCTGGAGACAAACTAGGCTAACTGCCTGCTAGAGACTCCTCGGGTAAGCGCGTATTCTGGGCGCGATGGCTGAAACAGATCGTTCAACACGGCAGGCGCGCGAAATTCGCCGCCTACCCGAGACCCTGGTCAACCGCATCGCCGCCGGCGAGGTGGTGGAGCGGCCGGCATCGGTCGTGAAGGAGCTGGTGGAGAACGCGCTGGATGCCGGTGCGGGGCGCATCGAGGTCGGATTGCGCGCCGGTGGGGCTGCAGCAATCACAGTCAGCGACGATGGCTGCGGCATGACCCGTCAGGAGATGAGCCTGGCGGTGTTGCGCCATGCAACTTCGAAGCTGCCGGAGGATGATCTGGCAGAAATTCGCTTCCTGGGATTTCGCGGCGAGGCGCTGCCCTCAATCGCCGCAGTTGCGCGTGTCACTCTCACCAGCCGTCCGGACGAGGGGGAGGAAGCCTGGCTGCTCTCAATCGAGGGCGGCAAGGCCGAGGCGCCGCGGCCCGCGGCCGGCTCGAAGGGTACCCGCATCGAGGTGCGGGACCTCTTCTATGCCGTTCCCGCCAGGCTCAAGTTCCTGAAGACCGAACGCTCGGAGCGGATGGCGGTGGAGGACGTGGTCACCCGCCTGGCCATGGCCAACCCGCGCGTGGCCTTCCGCCTGGAGGCCGACGGGCGTCGTATCCTGGATCTACCGGCCAAGCAGGAACTGGATCCCGCCGCCGCCGGTCTGGCGCGCTTGGGTGCCATCATGGGTCGCGAGTTTGCCGAGAACGCGCTGGAGATCGACGCCGTCCGCGAGGGCATCCGCCTCAAGGGCTACGCTGGCTTGCCGACCCTCAATCGAGCGACCTCGCGCTACCAGTACCTCTTCGTCAACGGTCGGCCTGTGCGCGACAAGCTGCTGGTGGGCGCGCTGCGCGGCGCCTATCAGGACTTCCTCGCACGCGACCGCTATCCGCTGGTGGCCCTGTTCCTCACCTTGCCGCCGGAAGAGGTGGACGTGAACGTTCATCCGGCCAAGACCGAGGTGCGGTTCCGCGACTCCGCCCTGGTCCGCGGCTTGCTGGTGAGCGCGATCCGCCATGCTTTGGCCGGTGCCGGGCACCGTGCCTCCACTTCGGCTTCGAACGCAGCTTTGGGCGCATTTCGAGGCGGCGGCGTTAGCCACTCTTGGCCCAATCGTGGTGGCGGTACACTGCCGGCGGGCTTGGCCGAACGGACGCAAGCCTATCAGGCGCCGCTGCCGGACGCTGACGGTGTCTTGCCGGATCTCGCTATGCCGCCCTCCGCACCGGCGGCCGTAACGCCGGAAGCCGCGGCGGTGCCGCCCGACGAGAGCCATCCGCTGGGCGCTGCCCGCGCGCAGCTCTTCGCCACCTATGTCGTGGCCGAGACCACCGAGGGGCTGGTGATCGTCGATCAGCACGCCGCCCATGAGCGTCTGGTCTATGAGCGTATGAAGCACTCTCTGGCAGCCAGCGGCGTGGCCCGGCAGGCGCTGCTCATCCCCGAGGTGGTCGAGCTCTCTGCTTCAGCGGTGCAAGCTCTGGTCCAACGCAGCGGGGAGCTCGCCGAGCTGGGCTTGATCATTGAGGCCTTTGGCGAGACGGCATTGGTGGTTCGCGAGGTGCCGGCCCTATTGGAGAAGCTGGACCTACAGGGATTGATTCGAGATCTGGCCGACGAACTCTCCGAGCTGGGTATGGCCGTTGCCCTGAAGGAGCGCCTGGCCGAGGTCTGCGGCACCCTGGCCTGTCACGGTTCGGTCCGCGCCGGGCGCCGGCTGAATGCAGAGGAGATGAATGCCCTGTTGCGCGAGATGGAGGCGACGCCGCACTCCGGCCAATGCAACCACGGCCGCCCGACCTACGTCTCGCTCAGCCGCGCCGACATCGAGAAGCTCTTCGGGCGCAGATAACGCGCTGCGCCCTCATGCACCTTGCCGCCCAAGCACTCAACCGGCAGATAGAGCCCGGTTTGCGATCTGAAGGAGAGCTCTTATGAGCGAGCGTGCGCTCTGGCGTCAGAAGCTGGGCGATTGGATCACCTCGAGCCTGGTCCAGCATTTTATCACCGCTGTGATCGTGCTGAATGCGGTGACTTTGGGATTGGAGACCTCCGGCTCCGTCACCGCCGCGACCGGCGATTTGCTGCCGAGCTTGGATCGCATATTCCTTGCCATCTTCGTGGTCGAGATCCTGACCAAGATCGTGGCCTTCGGTTGGCGCTTCGCCACCAATGCCTGGAATGTCTTCGACTTCGTCATCGTCGGCATCGCCTTGCTGCCCAATACTGGCGCTCTCTCGGTATTACGCGCGCTTCGGATCCTCAGAATCCTGCGGCTGATCTCGGTGGTGCCCTCAATGCGAAAGGTGGTCGAGGCCTTGGCGCGAGCGATACCGGGCATGGGCTCGATCCTGCTGTTGATGAGCCTGATCTTCTATGTCTTCTCGGTAATCGCGACCAAGCTCTATGCGGCGAGCTTTCCGGAGTGGTTCGGCAGCGTCGGCCAGTCGGCTTACTCCCTCTTCCAGATCATGACTCTGGAGAGCTGGTCGATGGGCATCGTGCGCCCGGTGATGGAGACCCATCCGCAAGCCTGGCTCTTCTTCGTTCCTTTCATCCTGCTCACCACCTTCGCGGTGGTGAACCTCGTGGTCGGCATCGTCGTCGGAGCCATGCAGGAAGAGCACGACGAAGAGCAACGCCAACAGGAGGCGGCAGCTGTTGAGGCTCGCAACGAACTCAGTGCCGACGTCAAGGCCTTGCGCCGCGAATTGGCGGAGTTACGGGCACTGGTCGAGAAGGATCGATCGGCAGCTTAGAGTAGATCGGCCCCAAACCTCGCGGTCTGCTTTAGCGCCGTGGCTCCTGTAACTGGACCGTCACCTCGATCGGTCCTTTGTGATTGGGGTAGGGGTGGCGCGCCTCGAAGGGCTGGCTGCCGCCGGGCGGCAGCGAAAGCACGGCAACGCGGAAGCGCCACTCCGCCAGCGGCTTGCCTGCGGAGTCCACGGCCACGGCGACCACGGTCGGCACCGGCCGGGTCGAGGTCGAGGTGTTGAAAATTGCCCCGGTGACGACCAGAGTCGGCTCGCCGGAGATGGTCTCTTCGCGGAAGGAGAGATCTTGCACCTCAAGCCCGTCGGCGCGGCCGGCTTCCGCCTCGATGCCGAGCGCTGCATAGATCCGTGCAGCTTCCGGTATGGCGGCGACTACCTGATCGCGGAAGAACCAGCCTCCAGCCAGGACCGCTGCCAAGATGACCACAAGCAGAAGCCAACCGACGACCAAGGGGGCGGTCGAGCTGGGTTTCTTCGGATCGAGATTGAGGCGTTGATGCTGGCCGTGCTGACGTTCTTCTTTGCGCAGACGCTCGCTCTCTTGGTCTTCGCGCAGCCGCGTGCGGCGCAAGTCTTCGGTGTCGCCAAGACGCGCGGAGAGGAGATCGGTCGAGGGGTCTCGGCTCGTACTTCGCTGTGCCTGCAGGTTCGGTGCTTGCGGCGTCGGCTTGGCTGCGGGAGGAGCCCCCGGGGCCTCCGAAACGGGTATTGCAGGCTGGTCCGGCGTGCCAGCCTTCAATGGTGCTTGATGCCAGGCATGCTTGCAGCGTCCGCAGCGCAGACGTCGGCCCTCCTCGCCAAGGGCATCCTCTGCGAGACGGAAGCGGGCATTGCAGGCCGGGCAGGAGATGATCATCACGGTCCAAAGAATGAGAGGCTGCGCCAAGATTCCGGTTTATAGAAGCGGCCAAGCGGGCGTGCAAGAGAGCCGCCCAAAAGGCCGATTGGGTGCGGCCTTTGCACCACGGAGCCTTTGCACAACGCCGCCGCCCGTGCCAATGTCCGCCTGCCTTCGCACCGGCCCGCCACCGGTCCTGCGAACAAGGCTTGGAATGGGTTTCAGGGAGTGGGCTAGCACGTGGTCCGTTTCGAACAGGTATCCTTGCGCTACGACGATGGGCCCTTCGTTCTGCGTAATCTCAGTTTCTCTCTCGATCCCGGTAGTTTTCACTACGTGACCGGCCCGTCAGGTGCGGGCAAAACCAGCCTGTTGCGTCTGATGATCTTGGCGCAGAAGCCCAGCGAAGGCCGCATCACCATCTTCGGGCGCGACGGAACCACCTTGAACCGCGACGAGCGGGCGGAGACCCGCCGGCGTATGGGCATGGTCTTTCAGGAGTTTCGCCTGCTGGATCATTTGAGCGTGATGGACAATGTGATGCTGCCGATGAAGCTGATCGGTCATACCGGCCCGCAGGTCGAGCATCACGTGCGCGAGCTGCTGTCCTGGGTCGGCCTGGGTGAGGCTTTGGATGCCTTGCCGCACACGCTTTCCGGCGGTCAGCAACAGCGCGTCGCGATTGCCCGTGCGATCATCGGCCGGCCGAGCTTGCTGCTGGCCGACGAGCCGACCGGCAATGTCGACGATCAGATCGCAGAACGCCTGCTCTATCTCTTCGAGGAGCTGAACCGCTTGGGCACCACCGTCTTGATCGCCACCCACAACGAGCACCTGATCGAGCAGTTTCAACACCCGATCATTCGTCTGGACGAGGCTCAGGCGCAGGTTCTCTCCGCTGCCGGCGAAGCGGATTAGGGCACCCTCCATGCTGCTTGCACGTCCCGACATTCCGTTGGATCAGGATTCCACCTCGCGGTTCCTGCCTTGGCTGATCGCCTTCATGGTGTTCCTGGCGAGCCTGGCGCTGGCCAGCCTGCTGGTCGTCGAGAGCCTGGTCGAGCGCTGGGATCGAGGCCTGCGCGCCGAGCTGACCGTGCAGATTCCACCGCCGGAGGGCACCGGCAGCGACGAGGTGCTGGCCGGACTTCGCCAAGAGCGTTTGGATGCGGTGCTGGCAGTTCTGGCCGATACCTCCGGCGTGCTGGAGGCTCAAGTCTTGTCTCAAGAGGCCGTGGCCCAGCTGGTCGAGCCCTGGCTTGGCGGCAGTCGTGAGGAGATGCTGGTCTTCCTACCAAGCCTGCTGGCGGTTCGCATCGACCCGGCCGCGCAGCCCGATGTGCCGGCTCTACAGCTGGCTCTGGACCAGGCCGTCGGCGGCACCCAGGTCGACGATCACCAGCGCTGGCTCGGTGCCTTGGTGCGTCTGGCGCGTTCGGTCGAACTGGGGGCGCTCTTGGTGTTGGCGCTGGTGGCTCTTGCCGGTACGGCGACCGTGGTCTTCGTGACCCGGGCAAGCCTGGCGATCCATCGCCCGGTGATCGAGCTGCTGCATCTCATGGGTGCGGAGGACAGCTATATTGCCAAGCAGTTTCAAGGACATGCCTTGCGCTTCTCGCTGCGCGGCGGTCTCGTCGGCTTTGCGGCTGCGGCGGGTATTCTGGGCCTCTTCGGCTATGTCGGCGGACAGGTAGAGAGTGGCCTTCTGCCGCGGGTGGAGCTGTCGATCCTGGATTGGGCAATTGTGGCGGTCGTGCTTGTGGTGACCTGCATCATTGCCATGCTTACGGCACGTTTCACCGTCATTAGGACGCTCGGAAAACTGCAGTAACACCTGGTGCAGCACGACCTGGGGCCGTTACCTGTTTTTGAAGGCGGTGCTGTCCGCCACTGGCTTTGCGCGAGGCATAACCTCTAGGCACGAACATGGTGCGAACACTTCTGGCCGCCTTGCTGCTCCTCTTGGGACTGGGCATCGGCTTCATCGTCTTCACCGCTTCGCTTCCAAGCGGCCCCAGCGACGACGCGCGGCGTAGCGATGCCATCGTCGTGCTGACCGGAGGGGCGGCACGGGTGGCCGAGGGGCTGCGCCTGCTGGCGGACGACCGCGGCGAGCAACTGTTGATCTCCGGCGTGCATCCCGATACCGAGCTTTCGGCCCTGCTGGCCTTGGCTCCCGAGGTTCCGGCCAGCCTGGAAACTCGGATTACGCTCGATCGGGCGGCCGCCAATACGGTCGGCAATGCGCGCGAGACCGCGCGCTGGGTACGAGAGAACGGCATCGACAGCCTGCGTGTGGTGACTGCCGCCTATCATATGCCGCGCAGCCTCTTGGAGTTGCAGCGCACCTTGCCGGGGGTCGAGCTGATCGCCAATCCGGTCTTTCCGACTAGCGTCGAGCAACAGCGCTGGTGGACCTCCTCGGCCAGTGCGAGCCTGCTGATGGGCGAATATCTGAAATATCTCGTGGCGCTGGTTTCCAGCCCCTTCGAACGCGCAGCGGAGACGAAAGAGGCCTCTTGACGGACTTTGCAGGCTCCCGCACCTAGGGGGTATGAACCTGCTCCGCGCTATCGCCTTCAACATCTATCTGCAAATCTGGACGATCAGCATGGCCTTGGTCTTCGGACCCACCCTGCTGCTGCCGTCGAACTGGGTCATGCGCTTTGCCAAGGTCTGGGCGCGCGGCGTGGTCTTTGGCTGTTCGGTTTTCCTGGGCGTCCGCGCGGAAATCCGCGGCATCGAACACCTGAAAGACAAGCGCGTCGTCCTGGCGGCCAAGCACCAATCGGCATGGGAGACGATCAAGCTTTCCACCATTGTCGACCTGCCGGCGACGGTGCTGAAACGCGAGCTCGCCAAGATGCCGGTCTATGGCTACTACTTCCGCCGTGCCGGCATGATCCCGATCGACAGGGAACTGGGCGGCAAGGCGGTGCGCGATATGATCCGCTTGTCGCGCGAGCGGCTGGACCAGGGCCGCACCGTTATCGTCTATCCGGAAGGTACACGCACAGCGATCGGCGAAAAGCCGCGCTATTTCCCCGGTGTCGCCGGCCTTTACAGATCGCTGGGCGTACCCATCGTTCCGGTGGCGCTGAACTCTGGTCTCTACTGGAGAAAAGGCAGCTTCACCAAGATACCGGGCCGGGTCATCATCGAGATCCTGCCGCCGATTCCCCCAGGTCTGGATCGCAAAGCCTTCTTGCGAGAGCTGGAGGAGCGGATCGAGACGGCGACGGCACGCCTGGTTGAAGAAGGGCGGGCCGATCTGCGCCGCCGCGGTTACGATCCCGACTAGGGAAGTTCATACGTGCGGGCAACGCCAACACAGACAGAACAAAGATAGAACATTCCTTGACTATGTTGGCCCGGACTCCTATCCTTAATGCCCCGACAAGATAGGGTCGTCCGATGATGGAGTTGACGCCGATTGCCCAGCGGATCTGGGACAGCAAGTACCGCCTGGCCTCCAGTGAGAAGGGTCCGAGCGACGCAAGCCTCGAGGACAGCTGGCAGCGGGTCGCTGCTGCCTTGGCCAAGGTCGAGGCGGAGCCAGGGGTCTGGGGCAAGCGCTTCTACGGCGCGCTGGAGGACTTTGCCTTCTTGCCGGCCGGCCGGATTCTGGCGGGTGCAGGGACCGGCCGCCAGGTCACCCTCTTCAACTGCTTCGTCATGGGTACGGTGCCGGACGATATGGGCGGCATCTTCGGCCATCTGCGCGAGGCGGCCTTGACCATGCAGCAGGGCGGCGGCATCGGTTACGACTTCTCCACGCTTCGGCCAAAGGGGGCCTTGGTCAAGGGTGTCGGGGCCGACGCTTCCGGGCCGGTCAGCTTCATGGAGGTTTGGGACGCCATGTGCCGGACCATCATGTCCGCCGGTGCGCGGCGCGGTGCCATGATGGGAACCCTGCGCTGCGACCACCCGGACATTGAGGGTTTCATCGCAGCCAAGCGCCAGGCCGGCAAGCTCACCAACTTCAACCTCTCGGTCCTGATCACCGACGACTTCTTGGAGGCGGTCGAAGCCGACCGGGCTTGGCCTCTGGTTTTCGAAGGCAAGACGTATCGTGTGTTGCCTGCGCGCGCGCTCTGGGACCAGATCATGCGCGCGACTTATGAGGCTTCCGAGCCAGGGGTCATCTTCATCGACCGCATCAACACGGCCAACAATCTGGCCTACTGCGAGACCATTGCTGCTACCAATCCCTGCGGCGAGCAGCCCTTGCCGCCTTACGGCGCCTGCCTGCTGGGCTCGATCAATCTGGAGCGCCTGGTGCTCGATCCCTTCGGGCCGCGGGCACGATTAGACGAAGCGCGCTTGAAGCGGCTGGTGCATCTGGCCGTTCGCATGCTGGACAATGCCATCTCGGTGTCGCGCTTTCCGCTGACTGAGCAGCGCGCGGAGGCCGAAGCCAAACGCCGTATCGGCCTCGGCATCACCGGCCTGGCCGATGCCCTGATCTACTGCGGCCTCACTTATGGCAGTGCCGAGGCAGTCGCCCGCACCGAATCCTGGATGCGCCTCATGCGCGACAATGCCTATGCCGCCTCCGTCGCACTGGCGGAGGAGAAGGGGCCTTTCCCGCTGTTCGATCGTGAGGCCTTTCTGGAGCGACCGGGCATCGCCGAGCTGCCGGAGGCGCTTCGGCGCGGCATCGCCGCCTCGGGTATCCGCAATGGGCTGCTCACCTCGATCGCACCGACGGGAACCATTTCCCTGCTTGCCGGCAATGTCTCCTCGGGGCTGGAGCCGGTCTTCGCCTTCACCTATCGGCGCAACATCCTGCGTCCCGACGGCAGCCGCGATAGTGAGGAGGTCAGCGATGCCGCTTGGCGCCGCTATCGCACGCTCAAGGGAGCCGACGCAGCGCTGACACCGGCCTTCGTCAGTGCCGGCGACCTCGATCCCTCGGCGCATCTGGCGATGCAGGCGGCCGTCCAACGCTTTGTCGATGCCTCCGTCTCCAAGACAGTCAACCTGCCGCAGGAGATCAGCTTCGAGGCCTTCAAGGAGCTCTATCGCGAGGCCTGGCAGCTGGGCTGCAAGGGCTGTACCACCTACCGTCCAAGCGAGCTTCGCGGGTCGGTTCTCGAGGAGACCAAGACGCCAGAACCGGTGGCGATCGCTGCAGCAACGGCGGTCAGCGCACTGCCGAGTGCCGAGGGCGATGTGATCTATATGAGCCAGCCTCTGGACCGCCCGGCAGAGCTGGACGGTCATACCTATAAGTTGAAGTGGCCGGACAGCGACCATGCGCTCTACATCACGCTGAACGATATCGAGCAGCCCGGCCCGGACGGACAGCCGCGCCGTCGCCCCTTCGAGATCTTCATCAACTCCAAGAACATGGAGCACTATGCCTGGACAGTGGCGTTGACGCGGATGATCTCCGCCGTCTTCCGTCGCGGCGGCGATGTTTCTTTCGTGGTCGAGGAGTTGAAAGCCGTCTTCGACCCGCGCGGCGGCACCTGGATGGAAGGTCGCTATGTTCCCTCGCTTTTGGCCGCGATCGGCGGTGTCATCGAACGCCACCTGCGGGCGATCGGATTTCTGAACAGTCCTGCTGGCCTGGAAGAGGTCGCAGTGCCGCGTCGGCGCGAGGAGGGCGGGAGCGATGCCACGAGCCAGCAGCAACGCCCCGGACAATGCCCACGTTGCGGCAACGCCAGCCTGATGCGGCAGGAGGGCTGCACGCTCTGCAGCGACTGCGGCTATTCCAACTGCGGTTGATCGGCAGAGGCTGCCGCGATGGCCGAGGCTGAGAGAACCTGCAAGCGCTGCTCTTCGCCACTGGAGCCGGATGACATCCGCTGCGCGCGCTGTGGGGCAAGAACCCCGGTGGTCTACCCCTGGTATCTGCCGATCCTAAGCGGCGTGATCCTGATCCTGATCGCCTGGTCCTTGATCGATTTCGACGTCTTCTGGGACTACGTCACCGGCTTCGGCAATCGGCCGCAGTCTTAGAGGGTCTCCCTAGAGCCTGACGCTGCCGCGCCACCGTCCTAGTGCTCTCACTTACCTACAGCTGAGTAGTCCGGAACGCAGCCAGACGGCTCTCGACAAGGATAGATCTCGCCGGTAGCTTTCTACCGGGCTTGCAACTGGTCCGCATCAAACAGCAATGGATATCGAAGCGTATCGACGATCCTGCTGTTTGGAGAGTGCGTGGTGCTCGATAACGGAGAAGAAGATGAAGTCGCTGATCAAACCTCGATCTACTCTCTATCTGATTGGCGTGATTGGATTTTTCCTGTCAAGTAGCATCTCTGTACAGGCGCAAATCAAGATCGGCGTTGCGGCCCCCCTGACTGGCAGCATTCAATGGCTCGGCGAGCAGCAGGAAGCCGGTGCGCAGAAAGCGGTCGACGACTTAAACGACGCTGGCGGTCTCTTGGGACAGGAGGTCGAGATCATTTCAGTCGACGACGGCTGCGATTCGGATCAGGCCAAAGCGGCAGCTGAGCAGTTGGTGAGCCAAGGTGTTGTCTTTGTCGACGGGCATATGTGTTCTAGTGCGTCGCTGGCGGTAACCGAGATCTATCAAGCGGCCGATATCATCATGATCTCGCCGGCTTCAACCAATCCTAGGGTCACCGACGAGGGCGGACCCAACGTCTTTCGCGTCACCGGTCGCGACGATCAGCAGGGTGCCGTCGCCGGAAGCTATCTGGCTGAGAACTACTCAGATGCCAGGATCGGCATCATTCACGACGGCCAAGCCTATGGCCAAGGCTTGGCCGAACACACCAAGCGTACACTCAATGAGAAAGGGGTGAAAGAGATACTTTTCGATGCCTTCGAGCCCAATCAACTGAACTATCTTGAGTTTGCCGACAAGCTGGTTGCTGCAAATGTCGAGGTCCTCTACGCTGGTGGTTACATCGCCGATATCGCACTGATCTTACGATTGGCCAGGAAGGGGCTCCCTGACCTACAGTTGCTGTCCGGCGACGCCGTCGCGAGCGAGGATTGGCTGGATTTGGCCGGTGAAGTGGGTGTGGGCACACTCTTCACCTTTGGCCCCGATATACGGCTGAAACCCGAAGCCGCCTCCATCGTTGCTGCCTTTCGCGAGGAAGACGCTTACGAACCGGCCGGATACACGCTCTACAGCTATGCCGCGGTCCAGACCTGGGCGCAGGCTGTGCAGCGGGCGGGTTCTCTGGAGCCACAGGCGGTCATCAAGACTCTGCACGAGGGGAAATTCGATACCGTGCTGGGCGAGATCAGTTTTGACCAGAAGGGCGATGTGCAAGGCCTAAGCAACTACATCTGGTATGCCTTTGAAGCTGATCGATACGTTCCCCTGAAGTAGACAACCTCCCAAGGCACCGTGAGAGGCAGGGAGGAGTTATGGAAGCGCGGCTCAGCGGTCTAATGCAAGGCGTACGTGGACGCTTGTTGCTGGCCTTCCTGGCGATTGCCATGTTCTCGCTCGTCGCCGCAGCCTCCGGCTTTTTTTCCTTCGCCCAATTCGGCACCGCGTTGAAACGGATTACGGAAGAGCGGGTGCCCCAGGCTCTCGCTTTGCTGGAACTCTCGCGTCAGGCGGAAAGGGTCGTACAGGCGGCGCCGGCTCTCCGGGTCGTGACTAACGAAAAAGCGCGAACCGAAGTCTCAGCCGAAGTCTCCGCCGAGGCCGAACGCCTGAACAGACTGCTGCAGAAGATCCGTGACCAAGCCGCCGACGAGGAAGACGAGCAGGCCTTGGCCGGTGTATCGACCAATGTCAAGAACTTGAGTGATAACCTGGTTAGCCTTGATGAACTGGTTAAACAGCGTTTGTCGATCACCAATCACAAGGAAAAGCTGCTTCGTCATCTGGCTAAAGTCAATAATGTGGCCCAGCGGACAATGGGAGCAGGTGTTCGAATATTGGGTGGACAGCTCTTCGAATGGGACAGGAGTGCGGGTGCGGAGGAGTCAGGCCAACTTACACTGGACCAGTCTGAGATCGCCAGGTCGATCCTGCACTTGATTCCCCAAGTGCAGGGTGCAGGATTGGTCGAGTCCATCAACAACATCCTCCTCAGCGTGGCCTCGGTCGACGATGCTGCAGAGATCGGTGTGCTGCTGTTCCCCTTGAGAAAGAGTTTGGAGGGTCTCGCTGATGTCGCCCAGAACGTGCCCGAGCGGGCGCGGGATCGTCTAAAAAAGCAGATCGTCCTCTTCGAGGCTTTGGCCGTTGGTCCCAATAGCCTGGGACAGGTCAGACAGAACGAGTTGGCCGTTCTGGCGCAGGCGGAAGACCTGCTGGCCGTGAATGTGCGCGTGTCGAAGCTCTTGACGACAGAGGTTGACGGGTTGGTTGAGCGGACCAATGCCGAAATCCTGGGCGCGCGCAAACACGCCGAAGAGGTGCTCGAACTCAATTCGAACATCCTCGTTGGAGTTGTCGCGCTTAGTTTGATCAGTTCTCTGCTCATCGTGTGGCTCTATGTTGGGCGTAACCTGATCGCGCGTCTGACGGCGCTGTCCGACAGCATGCTGGCGATCGCCGGAGGCAATCTGCGCGCAAGCCTGCCCGACCCTCGGGGCGACGACGAGATAAGCCATATGGCAAACGCGCTGGTGGTGTTCCGCGATACCGCGATCGAGGTCGAACAGAGCAACCTGCGCGAGATCGAGGTCGCGCGGCGGCGTTTGATGGATGCCATCGAGAACATCTCAGAGGGTTTTGCTTTCTTCGATGCCGAAGACCGTCTGGTTGTCAGCAACACCCGCTTTCGCGAACTCCTCTTCCCGAAAGGCGAAATCTCCTTCCAGCAGGGAGACAGATTTGAGGAGATACTGCTACGCTTGATCGATGCCGGTCAGATCGAAGACGCCGAAGATCGGACCGAGGATTGGATTTCCGCGCGCATGGCTAGACACCGTGACCCCGGAGAGCCCCATCTACAAAGACGCAGTGATGGTCGTTGGTTGCTGATCAGCGAGCGCCGGACTGGAGACGGCGGTACGGTTGCGATCTATTCCGACATCACTGATTTGAAGGTCCGCGAGGAAGAGTTGGCACAGAAATCAAGTGCACTGGAACAGCTCTCCAATCAACTGGCAAAGTACCTCTCGCCACAGGTCTATGATTCGATCTTCTCTGGCAAGCAAGAAGTCAAGTTGGTCAGTAAGCGTAAGAGATTGACTGTATTTTTTTCGGATCTGGTTGGATTTACTGAGACAACGGAGCGGCTAGAGTCCGAAGATTTGACTCGTATTCTCAATCACTATTTGACGGAGATGTCAGAGATCGCGCTTGCGCAGGGGGCAACGATCGACAAGTACGTGGGTGACGCCATCATGATATTCTTTGGCGATCCCGAGACCCTGGGCGTCAAGGAGGATGCCATTGCCTGCGTGACCATGGCATTGGCGATGCGCAAGCGCATGAAGGAGTTGGAGAGCACCTGGATGGAGGCGGGCTTGGAGAAGCCGCTGCAGTGCCGCATGGGAATCAGCACCGGTCTCTGTACGGTTGGTAATTTCGGCAGCGAGGATCGGATGGACTACACCATCATCGGCGGCGGTGTGAACCTGGCCGCAAGGCTGGAATCGGCCTGTCCGCCAAACGAGATTCTCATCTCTTACGAGACCTACGCCCACGTGAAAGATGAAATTGAGTGCCTGGAAGAGGGGCAGATCGACGTCAAGGGCATGTCTCGCCCTGTTTCAACCCATCGGGTGATCGATCTCTATGAGAATTTGGATGAAAGTAGACGGCCAATTCGCACGAAGCAGCCCCATCTTAGGATCGATGTCGAGGTCGACTTGATGAGCGCGCGCGAACAGCGCGAAGCGGCCAAGATTTTGCGGGACGCGGCCGACCGCTTGGCACGTATCGGCACCAATTGAGATGGGCCGAGGAGTGCGCTCGCTGTCCAAGTCTCCTTGGCGAAGGCAGTTTGGCTCTGTACGATCCATTTCAGTCTTCTAGGGGTCGGGGGTAGAATGGCATGAGCGAGGCCGAGGGGCGGCGGCGATCCTGGTTCGGCGATCTCTTCGCCGGTGCCGGCCTGGGATTACTGCTTGGCGTCATTGTCGGCATGACGACCTCTCCGGTGGTTGAGATTGTCGTGGGCACCCTCATGTCTCTGCTGGCTGTCTTCCTGGGCCTTGAAGGCAGCAAGGTTCTAAAGTCCGAGGGACTGGCCGGGCTGAAGGTCAATCATATGCGGATCGGCGCCTTTGGCTTTGCCACCTTGATTGGCTTGCTGGTCGGGCTCTTCATTCGGATCAACAATCCGCTGGTCGCACCGCTGGACGATCAGTTCGAGCGCTGGACGGCGGCCTTCCCGAACGATCCGCTGCTGGTGAAGCAGATGGTGATCTACGAGCGGACCGGCATTCAGCCCACCGCAATCGACTATGGCGAAGGCTCGGCCGGACCGACCGCCGTCACCTTGCAGAAGGAGACGGCGGCTGCAACCAGGGCCGTGCTCTACTCGCTCTTCAAGGCCTATGATGTCTGTGTCCAGCTACGACCCGGCCGTCTGTCGGAGGAGAGCCTGTTGGCGAACTATCGCACGCCAGGCGCACCGAAAGGACTGGACGAAGTGGCCGATCGGATTGAGGTCCTGCCTGCTGCGGTTCGCGGCGATGTGCTGGTCATGACCCATGACCTGCTCTGCACCTTGCAACGAGAGGAACGCAAGAATGCCAAGTCGGACCCCTAAGATACTTGCCGCTGTTGCGACTCTGGCTTTTTGCCTAGCCGGTCAGGGCAGCGCGCTTGCCGAGAAGGACAAGGTGAGCTCCGGATCGGTTGTCCAGGTGCGCTGCGTCTCCGACCAAGGTGGATCGAAAGCAACCGGCTTTGTCTGGCCGACGCGCGGCTTCGTCGTGACTGCGCTGCATGCCGTGGCCGCCTGCCCAACGATCCTGGTCTTCTCCGAGCCGGCGGAGGAGCAAAGCGAAGCAAAGCTGGAGAGCGTCCTGCTGGAGGCCGATCTGGCCTTGTTGCGCCTCGAAGATGACATGGGGCTCGCACCCATCGCCCATCAGCAAGAAGAGCCGAACACGCGTGATAGCTACTACATCTGGGGCTATCCGCTGGTGGAAGAGGAGATGTCGGGCAAACGACTGGAATTCGCGGATGGCTACAAGGGCGGGGTGACCAGCCTTGGGACGGCCTTCGCCTCCAAACAGCTGGACGACCTCTTCGCCACGCAGTCCTATCCGACGGAGGATACGCAGATCCTTCGGGTCGCCTCGACCATTCAACCCGGCCACTCCGGCGCGCCGATCCTTTCGACCCTCGACGGGCGGGTCGTTGCAATCGCCGACGGCGGCCTGCTTGACGGCTGGCGCGGGATCAACTGGAGCATCCCGGCGCACATCTATCTGGCGCAGCTCAAGACCTCGAGCGATGCCTTTCCGACCTCGAGGCCGGAAGAGAAGGGGCTCTTCAGCCAGGCAACGGCCGTGCAGGGGCCAGCGACAGAGATCGCCTTGAAATCCTCAAGCGGTAATCACAGCGAAGATGGGAACTCGGGCGGGCTTGACGAACTGATACTGGTGCGCTCCCTCACTCTGGCCGATCTGGCGGCGGTGATGCAGCGAGAAGGGGACGATTTTTGGGGGGAACTGGTGCCGTCGATCCATAGCATAGCACAGAATCTCTCCTCGCCGCCGGACCTCTCCTTCGACATCTACGAGGATTTCGTGACCGGATCGACGATCGGCGTTCCGGCTGGGCTGGAGACCTTCTGGGATGACGAAATCGGCGCTCTGGTCGCCTTCGGCGAAAGCGATTCGGTCGCCCTTGTTGTCGCCGTGTTCCGCTTCGATAGCTACGAAGAGGCCCGGGAAATTGCGCCGCTTGCCTTCGTCGACATCTTTTATGAGGGCATCGATTGGACAGAGGACCCGGCCGGCTTCCAGTTCGACCCTGAAAACGACGGCTTCGAGTATGCCAATAATGCAGGCTTCTTCGCTGGTGTGGAACAGTCCTCGGGCGACACCGTGGACCTGCAGATCTCGATGACCGTCTCCGGGCGCGACTTTCTCGGCTACGCCGTCCTCTCGGTTCCAGACAAGATGTCTGACCGCGACTGGGTCAACCACATGATGATGCAGCTGGGCGCTGCCAAGTTATCGGATTTTGCGCTGAAGTAGAAGGAGGTCTCGGTCAGACAGTCGCGGGGATGCACGTCCCTAGAGAGTCATCGCCTCGCTTGCGCTCGCATTCAGTTGGAAACAACTGAGTGCGATCCGCTCTTTCACATTGATTTGTAGAGTCGATTCACGGACCTGAGCGATACCACTCGGGTCCGACCGGCTCTAGCGCGTCGGAACGGGAGTCTCGCCTGTGTAGTCGTAGAAGCCACGGCCAGCCTTGCGACCGATCCAACCGGCCTCGACGTACTTTACCAGAAGCGGGCAGGGGCGGTACTTGGTATCGGCCAGACCCTCGTAGAGCACCTGCATGATGGCCAGGCAGGTGTCCAGGCCGATGAAGTCGGCAAGCTCCAGCGGGCCCATGGGATGGTTGGCGCCGAGCCGCATGGCAACGTCGATCGATTCGACCGAGCCCACACCCTCATAAAGCGTGTAGACGGCCTCGTTGATCATCGGCAGCAGGACGCGGTTCACGATAAAGGCCGGGAAGTCCTCGGCCGAGACCGGGGTCTTGCCCAGTTCGACCGCCAATGCACGAAAGATCTTCACCGTGGCATCGTCGGTGGCGATACCGCGGATCAGCTCGACCAGCTTCATGACCGGTACCGGGTTCATGAAGTGCATGCCCATGAAGCGTTCCGGGCGATCGGTGGTGGAAGCCAGACGGGTGATGGAGATCGAGGAGGTGTTGCTGGCGATCAGCGCATCTGCGCGCAGCAGCGGGCAGAGCTGCTTGAAGATCTCGCGCTTGACCTGCTCGTCTTCAGAGGCCGCTTCGATCACCAGATCGCAGTCGCCCAGTGCCTCCAGGCCAAGACCGGTCCGGATGCGCGCCAAAGCTGCGTCCTTGTCTTCGGCGGTGATCTTCTCTCTATGGACCTGGCGCTCGAGATTGTGGTCGATCGTGGCCTTGCCGCGAGCCAGGGCATCTTCGGAAAGGTCGCTCATCTGAACGTCCATCCCGGAGAGCGCGCAGACATGGGCTATTCCGCTGCCCATCTGTCCCGCCCCGATGATGCCGACCGATCGAATACTGCTCATGAACGCCTTCCTTAGTTGCCGCAACGATGAGGACCTGGGGCGTGTCGCCGCCAAGCCCTCATTGATCTCTCCTGGCTAGCCCAGTTCCTTGTCCAGCTCCGGTACGGCCTGGAATAGGTCCGCAACCAGGCCGTAGTCGGCCACCTGGAAAATCGGCGCCTCTTCGTCTTTGTTTATGGCCACGATGACCTTGGAGTCCTTCATCCCGGCCAGGTGCTGAATGGCACCGGAGATGCCGACTGCGATGTAGAGATCGGGGGCCACAACCTTGCCGGTCTGACCGACTTGGTAGTCGTTGGGGGCATAGCCCGAATCCACCGCCGCTCGGCTGGCGCCAACCGCAGCACCCAGCTTGTCGGCGACGCTCTCCAGCATGGCGAAGTTGTCGGAGGAGGCCATGCCGCGTCCGCCGGAGATTACGACCCGCGCGGTGGTCAGTTCCGGACGCTCGCTCTCGGTCAGTTCCTCGCCGACGAAGCTGGCCAGCCCGCTGTCGCCGGTGGCATCGATCGCCTCGATTGGGGCACTTCCGCCGCTTTCCGCGACAGGGTCGAAGGCGGTGGTACGCACGGTCAAGACCTTGACGGCATCGCCGGACTTCACTTTGGCGAGCGCATTGCCCGCGTAGATCGGCCTAACGAAGGTGTCCGCGCTCTCGATCGCCTGGATGTCGGAGATCTGCTGCACGTCCATCAGGGCGGCTGCCCGTGGCATGACGTTCTTGCCGAAGGTGCTGGCGGCGGCCAGCATGTGGCTGTAGTCGCCGGCCAGCTTGGCCATCAATGGTGCCAGGTTTTCGGCCAACTGATGGCCATACTCCGGCGCATCGGCCTTCAGCACCTTGGCAACGCCCGGCAGGGCGGCCGCGGCCTCGGCAACTGCGCTGCAGTCGCTGCCCGCAACCAGGACGACGATGTCGCCGTCCAGGGCGCCGGCGGCACTGACCGCATTCAGGGTGCCAGACTTGAGGCTGGCATTGTCGTGTTCGGCGATGACGAGAATGCTCATGACAGGACCTTCGCCTCATTCTTGAGCTTGTCCAGAAGCTCGGAAACGGATTCGACCTTGATGCCCGCTTTGCGGCCGGCCGGCTCGCTGACCTCGACGATGGTCAGACGCGGGGTGACGTCGACGCCCAGATCGTCCGGGCTCACGGTCTCCAGCGGCTTCTTCTTCGCCTTCATGATGTTCGGCAGGCTGGCGTAGCGCGGAGTGTTCAAACGCAGGTCGACGGTAACGATCGCCGGCATCGTCAAGGAGACCTTCTCCAAGCCGCCGTCCACTTCGCGGGTCGCCGAGAGCGCCTCGCCGCTGGCGTCGATCTTGGAAACGAAGGTGCCTTGGGCCCAACCCAGCAAGCCGGCCAGCATCTGACCGGTCTGGTTGTTGTCGTTGTCGACGGCCTGCTTACCCAGAATCACCAGGCCCGGCTCTTCCTTCTCGACCACCGCCTTCAGAAGCTTGGCGATCGCCAGCGGCTCCAGGGCGACGTCGGTCAGGATCAGGATGGCGCGGTCGGCGCCCATCGCCAGTGCGGTGCGCAGGGTTTCCTGCGACTGCTGGACGCCGGCGGCAACCGCGATGACTTCGCTCGCGGTTCCGGCTTCCTTCATCCGTACGGCCTCTTCGACCGCAATTTCGCAGAAGGGGTTCATGGCCATCTTGACGTTTGCCGTCTCGACGCCGCTCTTGTCGGCTTTGACGCGCACTTTGACGTTGGCGTCGATCACCCGTTTGATCGGTACGAGTACTTTCATCCTAGGCCTCAGGCGTTCCTCTTGGAGAAGTGTCGATGGCGTGCTCTTCAGTGTTCGAGTGACCGCGGCACGCCTGGTTCCGAAAATGCCGGCTTTGCAGTCAGCTCTTGCTCATTTCGCGCTGCACAATAAGGGCGTCAGAGAAAGGCTGTCAATCGTGCGAAATGCCCATGCATAGCAGCCTTTCTCAGACTTCGAGTCCCAGGTGCTCGGCGGCGGTCGTCCTCCTCCAAGCGGCCGCCTTTGTGAAACGGCCCCTTACGCCAACCAGAGGAAATCCGGAGCGGTGAGCTGTCCGACTTGCGAGAGGCCGTTCATGCGGATCAGCATGTCGGAGCTGCCGCCACCGCCTAGATAAGATATCGGCTCCACGGTAGGCTCGCGCATAAATCGACTCAACCGAGAGTGTTGCTATAGCCGCAAGTTATCCTCGGGCAGCCACAAGCACATCGAAAAATGCTTTCTGTTGAGGCGTATAGATGGCCCCAATGGCCTAACGATTGGCTCCCGGCACCCAGAGCACATCGCCCTTGCCCTTGTCATTGGCATGACGGGCCATGACGAAGAGTAGATCGGAGAGGCGGTTGACGTACTTGATCGCTTCGGGATTGACGGCCTCGATGTCGCTCAAAGAGGTGATGTCGCGCTCGGCGCGCCTGGCCACTGTGCGAGCCATGTGCAGATATGCAGCACCCGGATTGCCGCCGGAGAGCACGAAGGAGTTTAGCGGCGCCAGATCGGCGTTCAGACGGTCGATCTCAGCTTCCAGGCGTTCCACCTGCTCTTTGGTAATGCGCAGCGGCGGGTACTTGGGGTCTTCGCTGATTGGCGTCGCCAAGTCTGCGCCCAGGTCGAAGAGATCGTTCTGGATCAGCGACAGCAAAGCGTCGTATTCGGCGGCGACATGCAGCCTGGCGAGCCCGATCGCTGCACCGGTCTCGTCGGCCGTGCCATAGGAGGTGACGCGGAGGTGATGCTTGGCAACCCGACTGCCATCGGCCAGCGAGGTCGTGCCCTTGTCGCCGCCGCGGGTGTAGATCTTGGTGAGCTTGACCAACTGTTTGTTTCCTCGAACGAGAGCGTCGGCTCGGTTTAGGAGTTGCCCGAGCCCTTCAGCAGGACGGCCAGCAGAAAGAGTCCGATCGCGATGCCTTGAGCCATCACCCGCCAACGCATCAGCTTGTTGCCGTGCTTGGCATTGAAGCTGCCGCCGCGGGCAAAGGAGATCAGACCGGTGAAGAGCACCACCAAGGTCGTAACCATGGCGATGACCATCAGGATGATGACGAAGGTTTCCATAATGCCTAATAGATAGGCGCTTCAGTCCGCTCCGGCCAGCCACGAGGCAAGAGGGCTGCCGCGTCAGGCCGTCGCCTTTGCCCGCTCAATCGCCTGTTCGATCATGGTCATGGCCTCGGCCTTGTCGCCCCAGCGCACCACCTTGACCCACTTGTCCTTCTCCAGGTCTTTGTAGTGCTCGAAGAAGTGCTCGATCTGCTCCATCGTGATCTTCGGCAGATCCTCGACGCTTAAGATCTTGTCATAGCGGCGGGTCAGCTTGTGCTGCGGCACCGCGATCACCTTTTCGTCGCCGCCGCCCTCGTCCTCCATCACCAAGACGCCGATCGGACGGCAACGCAGAATGGCGCCCGGCACGATCGGCCGCTGGTTCGGCACCAGCACGTCAATCGGATCGCCATCGTCCGAGAGCGTGTGGGGAATGAAGCCGTAGTTTCCCGGGTAGCGCATCGGGGTATAGAGAAAGCGGTCGACGTACATCGCACCCGCAGCCTTATCCATCTCGTACTTGATCGGCTCGCCGCCGACAGGCACTTCGATGATGACATTGACGTCTTCGGGCGGATTGTGGCCGATCGGTATGGCATCGATGCGCATCGTTTGTCCCTTTTTTGCTTAGCAGATCAATTCCGACCGCTGGCAAGTAGGCCGCGCACGATCACTTGGGCCTGGATTTCCGCCGCACCCTCGAAGATGTTGAGAATGCGTGCATCGCACAGCACGCGGCTGATGCGATACTCCTCGGCGTAGCCATTGCCGCCGTGCACCTGAAGCGCATTGTCGGCATTGGCCCAAGCCACCCGCGCGCCCAAGAGCTTGGCCATACCGGCTTCGATGTCACAGCGCCGGTCGCTGTCCTTCTGGCGGGCGGCGAAATAGGTCAGCTGGCGGGCGATCATGGTCTCGACGGCCATCCAAGCCAGCTTGCCGGCGACGCGTGGGAAGTTGATCAGCGCCTTGCCGAACTGCACCCGCTCCTTGGCGTAGTCCAGGCCCAACTCCATGGCGTTCTGTGCGACGCCGACGGCGCGGGCTGCGGTCTGGATACGGGCCGATTCGAAGGTCGCCATCAGTTGCTTGAATCCCAGACCCTCTTCACCGCCAAGCAGATTCTCGGCCGGCACGGCAAAGTTGTCGAAGGCCAGTTCATACTCCTTCATGCCGCGGTAGCCCAAGACCTTGATCTCGCCGCCGGTCATGCCCTCGGCAGGGAAAGGTTTCTCCACCGTGCCGCGCGGCTTCTCTGCCAGGAACATGGAGAGGCCGCGCCAATCCTTGGTATCGGGCTTGCTGCGCGCCAGCAGGGTCATAAGGTCAGAGCGGCTGGCGTGGGTGATCCAGGTCTTGTTGCCGCGGATCTTCCAGCTATCGCCTTCCAGCACCGCACGGGTGCGCAGCGAACCCAGGTCGGAGCCGGTGTTGGGCTCGGTGAAGACCGCCGTCGGCAGAATCTCGCCGGAGGCGATCTTCGGCAGATAGTGCTCCTTCTGGGCGTCGGTTCCGCCCAAGCGGATCAGCTCGGCCGCAATCTCCGAGCGGGTGCCGAGCGAGCCCAGGCCGATGTAGCCGCGCGAGAGCTCTTCGGTCACCACGCACATGGCCATCTTGCCAAGCCCGGAGCCGCCGAACTCCTCCGGCACGGTCAGGCCGAAGACGCCGAGGTCGGCCAGCTCCTGCACCACAGCGTCCGGAATCAAATCGTCCTTGCGATGCCAATCGTGTGCGGCCTCGGCATGCGTGTCGGCAATGCGTGCAAACTGCTCGCGGATCATCTCTAGGGTTTCGTCGTCCAGGCCGGCCTCGCCGAACTTTCCCTCGGCCAGGAAGCCCGCAAGACGCTGTCGGGCTCGGGGGGTGTTGCCCTGGGTCACCAGTCGCTTGATCGCCGGGTTCCAGAGCGCATGGATCGCCTCGTCGCTCATCCCCATGTCGGCAGGTCGCAGGATCTCGCCCTGACTCATCGGCAATCCGCCCCAGAGCTGCTGCAGGTACTCGCCGTAAGCGATCTGCAGGATCAGCCGCTCCATCTCGCCCAGTTCGTCGGCGGCGTCCAGGCGTTGGGCCCACGCCAGCATCTCGCGCAGGGCCGCGACGTAGGTCAGTGTCCAGGCCAGGCCGTGAGCGCCATGCTGCTCTCTTTCCAAGAGGGCCGGGTCGACCTTGCCGCTCGGCGCGATCGTGGCAGCCACGGCTTGTCGCGCGGCCGCTCCGAAGCGCTCGGCCGCCTCGAGTGCCGTGGCGCAATCGCTGAGAAGCGTGTCCCAGGTAATCGAACTCTCGAGGCTGCTGGACGCAGCAACTGCGGCGGCTTGCGACATGAGACTCTCTCAATTTCTTTATGGCCGCTGAAGAGCCTAGGGCGCGGAGCGCGCCTGCCAAGTCAAATGGGTCGAAATAGCAAGAACGAGGCGACCGAAGTCGCCTCGCTTGCAGGTCTTGGAGGTTTAGGCCTCGCGGGCTTCTTCGATGGTGCGCATACCCGGGCGCTTGGCCTGGACCAAGACCGCCATGTTGCCAGGCTTGTGCTGGTTCTGCATCATCTTGGTGTGGGCGCGCGGGATGTCGTTCCAGCTGAACACCTCGCTCATGCAGGGGTCGATGCGGCGCTCCACCATCAGATGGTTGGCCTGGCTTGCCTGCAGCAGGTTGGCGAAGTGGCTGCCCTGAATACGCTTCTGGCGCATCCACACGAAGCGGGCGTCGAAGGTGATGTTGTAGCCGGTGGTACCGGCACAGAAGACCACCATGCCACCGCGCTTCACCACAAAGCAGGAGACCGGAAAGGTGGCCTCGCCCGGATGCTCGAAGACGAAGTCGACATCGTTGCCCTTACCGGTGATCTCCCAGATCGCCTTACCGAACTTGCGGCACTCCTTCATGTAGGCAGAGAAGCCCTCGCCGTTCACCGGCGGCAGCTGGCCCCAGCAGTTGAAGTCCTTGCGGTTGATCACGCCCTTGGCGCCGAGCGACAGCACGAAGTCGCGCTTGGTCTCGTCCGAGATCACGCCGATGGCATTCGCTCCGGCGGTGGAGATCAGCTGGATCGCCATGGAGCCCAGGCCGCCCGACGCGCCCCAGACCAGGACATTGTGGCCCGGACGCAGGATGTGGGGGCGATGGCCGAAGAGCATGCGGTAGGCGGTCGCGAGTGTCAGCGTGTAACAGCCGCTCTCTTCCCAGGTCAGGTGGCGCGGGCGCTCCATCAACTGGCGGTCCTGCACGCGACAGAACTGGGCGAAGGAGCCGTCCGGCGTCTCGTAGCCCCAGATCCGCTGCGAGGTCGAGAACATCGGATCGCCGCCGTTGCACTCCTCGTCGTCGCCGTCGTCCTGGTTACAATGTACCACGACTTCGTCGCCGACCTTCCAGCGCTTTACCTTGGAGCCGACAGCCCAGACGATGCCGGAAGCATCGGAGCCGGCAATGTGATACTCGGCCTTGTGCACGTCGAAAGGAGAGACGGGCGTACCCAGACCGGCCCAGACGCCGTTGTAGTTAACGCCCGCCGACATCACCATGACCAGCACGTCGTGGCTGTCTAGGCTCGGTGTATCGACCACCTCGACCTGCATGGCGGTTTCCGGCTCGCCGTGCCGCTCACGGCGGATCGCCCAGGCGTGCATTTGGCTCGGCACGTGACCCAGTGGCGGAATCTCTCCGACGTCGTAGAGATCTTTGATCGGTGCATCGTCTCTCAGCTGGACCACGTTGCTTGCTTCAGTCATCTCAACTTCGCTCCTTGGCTATGCCCTTGGATCCTCGCCCTTGAACCCTCATTGAGGCGAGGGGTCGTCCCGGGTGCCGGCAGACCCCTTTTCGTCCAGGTGCAGTCTTGTTCTCTGTCCTGCAGTTTACTGCAGTGCAACATACCGGAGTCTTAACGCTTTCCAAACCGCCTTGGCAATTGGCAATTTACCACCGATTTGCACAAAAACTGAGCAATTATCTTACCTCTTCTCGAGGAAGATCTCATTTCAAAGCCCAAACAGCCTCAATCACGCTCTGCTGCGACGCACAAAGGCGGCATTCGCTTGAAGATGGGTCAACTTGTCACAAGGTGCAAGGTTTGCTACAGGCAGTGTCTGTAGTTTGAGAAGTTTTTGCCGCTTTCCAAGTCTTGGATAGCCGACAGCAACCTCGGCTCTTGTCAGCTCGTCCAAGAGGCGGCAGGCTCTTCTCTGTTGCGCCGCAGCAGAAAGGATCATACCTATTGCGGGCGTAGAGAGACATTATCTTGCGTTAACGTGACGTGCGGGCTGGAAGCGGAGAGCGGACGATGAGCGAAGCGAAAGACAAGGGCGGCAGCAAGGCGGACGGCCGCGATAAGCCTTGGTTGATGCGGACCTATGCCGGTCACTCCACGGCAGCGGCCTCCAATGCGCTCTATCGCAAGAACCTTGAGAAGGGTCAGACCGGTCTTTCCATCGCTTTCGATCTACCGACCCAGACCGGCTACGACAGCGACCATGTTCTGGCCAAGGGCGAGGTCGGCAAGGTCGGCGTACCGGTCAGCCACATCGGCGATATGGAGACCCTGCTGGACGGCATTCCGCTGGATCGCATGAACACCTCCATGACGATCAATGCGACGGCCCCTTGGTTGTTGGCGCTCTATATCGCAGCGGCGGAGCGCCAAGGTGTGGCGCGCTCGGCGCTGACCGGCACGACACAGAACGATGTGATCAAGGAGTATCTGTCGCGCGGGACCTACATCTTCCCGCCGAAGGCCTCGCTGAAGCTGACCGGCGACGTGATCGCCTTTACCGTCTCCGAGGTGCCGCGCTGGAATCCGACGAACGTCTGCAGCTATCACCTGCAGGAAGCCGGCGCGACGCCGGTGCAGGAGCTGGCCTATGCGCTGGCGACTGCGATTGCGGTGCTGGACACGGTGAAAGCGTCCGGCCAGGTACCCGACGCTGCCTTCTCCAAGGTCGTCGGGCGCATCTCCTTCTTCGTGAATGCCGGCGTGCGCTTTGTGACCGAGCTGTGCAAGATGCGCGCCTTCACTCGGCTTTGGGACGAGATCTGCCAGCAGCGTTATGGCGTCGAGGATCCCAAGCTGCGACGCTTCCGCTACGGCGTTCAGGTGAACTCTCTGGGGCTCACCGAGCAGCAGCCAGAGAACAACGTCTATCGCATTCTCTTGGAGATGCTGGCTGTCACGCTCTCGAAGGATGCGCGCGCGCGCGCCGTGCAATTGCCGGCCTGGAACGAGGCTTTGGGTCTGCCGCGCCCCTGGGATCAGCAATGGTCTTTGCGCCTGCAGCAGATCGTGGCCTTCGAGACCGACCTCTTGGAGTACGACGACATCTTCAACGGTTCGCCCGTAATCGAGGCCAAGGTCGAGGCGCTTTGCAAGGAGGCCAAGGCCGAGCTGGCGCGGATCGAGGCCATGGGCGGTGCCGTTGCCGCGGTCGAAAATGCTGCCATGAAGCGTGCCCTGGTCGAGAGTGCGACCCTGCGTATGCAGGCGATCGAGAGCGGTGATCTGAAGGTGGTGGGCGTCAATGCCTTCACCGGTAGCGAGTCCTCGCCATTGACAACCGGGGCAGAGGACGGCGGCGCCATGACCGTAGACCCGGCCTCGGAAGCCCTGCAGGTCGGGCGCTTGAA
Organism: Rhodospirillales bacterium; assembly: GCA_963669445.1. Classification (GTDB taxonomy): domain Bacteria; phylum Pseudomonadota; class Alphaproteobacteria; order Kiloniellales; family JACOMY01; genus JACOMY01. Next base: position 4,540,444 of record OY770029.1, on the reverse strand, counting down.
GGACTGGCGTGCCAATCGCAACGCAGCCGCGGCAGACGCCGCCCTGCACGAGCTTGAGCGGATAGCCAGCGAAGGCGGCAATGTCATGGAGGCTTCGATCGCCTGCGCCCATGCCGGCGTCACCACCGGCGAGTGGGGCAGCGCCCTGCGCCGGGTCTTGGGCGAGTTCCGGGCGCCCACCGGTGTCGGTGCCGGCCTGCCGAGCGCCGATGAGGCGCGGGTTGGACAGGTACGCGGCAGGATCGATGCCTTGGCCGGCAGCTTGGGTCGGCGGCCGAAGATGTTGGTCGGCAAGCCTGGCCTCGACGGTCACTCGAACGGGGCCGAACAGGTCGCCGTCAGAGCCCGAGATTGCGGCTTCGAGGTGGTTTATGAGGGGATCCGTCTGACGCCGGAAGAAATTGTCAATGCGGCCCTGGAGGAGAGCGTTCACGTTGTCGGCCTCTCCATTCTCTCTGGCTCGCATCTGGTCTTGGTCGAGGAGATTCTTCGTCTCATGCGGGCCGAAGGCCTGGCAGAGGTCCCGGTGGTGGTCGGTGGCATTATCCCGACCGAGGATGCCGAGCGGCTGCGTGCAGCCGGTGTGGCCGCCATCTATACGCCCAAGGATTTCGACCTCACGGCCATCATGGCCGACATCGCAAAGCTCCTGGAGGGCGACAACCGCGAGGCGGCCTAGACGCCCCTACAGGCGATCCCCGATCCCGCTTGACGACTGGGGGTTAGCAAAGCTCCTTTAGGCTTTACGAACCTTTGAGGAGAAGAGGGTGCAGCGCGTCGCTTTCCTGCATATCGGTCTGCCGAAGACCGGCAGCACAAGTCTGCAGTCCTTTTTGACGCGCAATCGTGCCCGGTTGCGCCGGCAGGGCCTCTATTACCCAAGCTCTCTGGGACGATCGGCGCACTGGCGCCTGGGGGCCTATGCGCTGCCGTGGAAACCGCGCGACTCTGAGGCGTCTGCAGCGCGGCCTTTGCACGAACGCCTCGGGTTGAGATCGCGAGAAGACTGGCAGACCTTTTGCACTGCGGTTGAAGAGAAGCTCGATCATGAGCTGCAGTCACTCGATTCCAATGTCGATCGCGTCATCTTTTCCAATGTCCAGGTCTACAGCCTGGAGAGCGGTCAGCCTGGTCTGGAGCGGGTCAGGGACTTGCTGCAGCGCTTCTTTGAGGAGGTGCGGGTCGTCGTTTACCTGCGTCGTCAGGACGAGCGTCTGGCCAGTGCCTACTCGACAGCCTTGGAACGAGGTGTGCACGCCCCGATCGACAACTGGGCTGCCCATGAGCGCGACTGGTCGATGGACTATGGCCGCGTGCTGGCCGACCTGGCCGCTGCATTTGGGGATGAGGCTCTGATGCCGCGGCTTTATCGACGCGATCTTTGGCCAGAGGGTGATCTCTTCCGGGATTTCGCCGCTGTGGTCGGCCTCGACATCGGCCCCAACTTCGTGCGGTCGCGCGATCAGAACGTGTCTCTCGACGTAACCTCGCAAGAAGTGCTGCGGCGCCTCAATCTGCTGCTCCCTTTGGCGGGCAGCAACGCCGAGAACTGGGGACGCTCGACCTTCGTTACCTGCCTGTCGGAGCAGTCTGAGGGCAAGGGGCGCGGATTGGCGCCGAGGCTACGCGACAGCTTACTGAAGCGCTATGCCGTCTCCAACGAAGCCGTGCGTCAGGCCTGGTTTCCCGAGCTGGACAGCCTCTTTCCCCTCGATGTGGGCACAAGCGAGCAGACGGAGGAGGGCTGGACCCATCTGCATGCCGATCAGGTTATGGAGCGCTTGGCCAGCCTGCTGCCGCGCATCTCTTTGGATCGCATGGATATGACGGCACAAGGGCTGCGCCATCAGGGGCTGGACGAGCAGGCGCTGGACGGCTTTCAGCGCGTGCTGCAGCAAGATCCCACGCGTGCCCAGACCCGCCTGCAAATGGTCCAGCTGCTGTTGGACATGGGGCAGCTCGAAGCAGCTGCGGGCGAACTGCCGATCCTGCGCGACCAGGTCGATGCACTCGGCGATCAGGGCCTGCGGGATGTCAAAGCCTTGGAGACCAGGCTAAAGAGCTTGAAGGCCGAAGCCTGATCTTCCTGCCCACGGCTAGAAGCTATCCCCGGTTTACAGCCAGACGAAGTCTGTGCCGGTGAGTTGGTCGCCGGCGGACATGCCGGATACGATGAAAACGACGTTTGCGCTGCCGTCGCCGTTGAGGTCGACCTGCATCTGCTCGGCGCCGGCAAAGCGGGCTTGCGTGTTGCCGGCGGCCGAGAAGGCGTTGCTTTCGATGTAGGAGAAGGCGCCGACCTCCAGCCCAGTCTTGAAGACCAGCTTGTCCTCGCCGTTGCCAGCACCCAGGATCTCGCCGTCGAAGTCGCCGATCACGGCACCGCCGGAGCCGCCGAAGCCCAGGCTGGCCCCATTGAAGATGAACTGATCCTCGTCCGCGCCGCCGAAGGCGGTGTCGCCGACGCCGAGGTTCAAGGTGTCGTTCCCGCCTTCGCCCTCGTAGGTGTCGGCGTCCGAGCCGCCGAAGAGGTTGTCGTCACCCAGCCTCCCCTGCAGCAGGTCGGCTCCCTGGTTGCCGGCCAGGCGATTGTCGCCGCTGTTGCCTTGGACAGTGTTGTCCAGGGAGTTGCCGGTGCCGTCGATGTTGCCGAAGCCCCCCTGCATGCGTAGGTTCTCGACGAAGGCCGTCGCCGTGCCGTTGGGTAGCGTGTAGCTGACCTCGGCGCGTACCAGATCGGTGCCCTCGCCGGCGACCTCGCGCACCTCGTCGGCCGCGGTGGTCACGATGAAGGTGTCGTTACCGCTGCCGCCGATCAGGGTGTTGGTGCCGCCGCGGCTGTTCAGCCGGTCGGCACCGCTGAAGCCCTTCAGCACATTGTTGAAGGAGTTTCCGAGCAGCAGGTCGTTGTTCGCGTTGCCGGCCATATCGGCATTGTTGGCTGCCGTGTTGATGTTCACCCGCTCGATGATGACCTCGGCTGCCGTGCCAAGCGTGTAGTCGTCGGCGTTGGAGCGCAGCACGTCGTCGCCTTGGCCCGCACCATCGAAGATCAGGTCGCTGTTCAGGTCGATGATGAAGGTGTCGTTGTTGTTGCCGCCATAGGCCGTGTCAGTGCCGCTGCCCCCGTTCAGGCGGTCGCGGCCCTGGCTGCCGTAGAGCAGATCCTGACCGCTGCCGCCGACGAACTGGTCGTTGCCGTCGCCACCCTCCAGAGTGTCCGCCCCGTCGGCGCCGAAGAGCGTGTCGCGGCCACTGTCGCCAAAGGCGGTATCGTCGCCGTCCTCGCCGCGAATCTGATCGTCGCCACTCCCGCCCGCCAAATAGCGCTCGTTGCCATCACCGCCGAAGATCTTATCGGCACCCTCCTCGCCACTGAGCCTCAGATCATCGCCCGATCCACCGAAAACCGTGTCATCGCCTTCCTTGCCGTATAGCTGTGTATCATTGCCGCTTCCGCCGAAGATCGTGTCGTCCCCGAACCAGCCTATTAGGCTGTAGTCAACGCCGTCGCCGCCGTAGAGGCGATCGTTGCCACTGTCTCCGTGGAACATGCCATCCCGGCCGCTGTCCCCGTATAGCCTGTCGTCGCCGCTGCCACCAAGCACGACAAGATCGCTGCCACTGCCGCCAAAGAAGGTGTCGTTACCTGTGGCGCCGAACACATTGAAATCTTTGTCGCGCCCGCCATAAATCTTGTCTGCTCCGCTACCGCCATAGATGAGCGCGTCAAGGCCGCCACGACCAAAGATTTGGTCATTGCCCAGGCCGCCGAACAAGCTGCGTTCATCGCCAAGGCCGCCGAAGAGCGTATCGTTCCCCTGATCGCCGAAGAGGGCGGTGTCGTTGCCATCGCTGCCGGCCAGCGTATCGGTGCCACTTCCACCGCTCAGGCTGGTGTCATCACCGCTTCCGCCAATCACGGCGTCGGTGCCGGCATCGCCGAAGAGCTGAAAGTCGGCACCGCTGTCGCCGTAGATCCTGTCGATGCCGCGGCCACCGAAAAGACTGGAATCGTCGCCATTGCCGCCGAAGACCGTATCGCTGCCCGAGCCGCCGTTCAGACCAAGGAAGGATCCATCCGCACCGCTACCGCCGTAGAGCAGATCGGCACCGCTTTCGCCCTTGACGTTGCCGTCCTTGCCATCGCCACCGAAGACCGTATCGTCGCCCGCACCACCTTCGAAACGCGCATCGTCCCCGGTCCCACCGAACATGGTGTCGTTGTCTTCGCCCCCGGCGAAGAAAAAGTCATTGCCACTGCCGCCATAGAGAATATCGTCGCCCTTTGTACCACTGAGGTTGATATCGTCTCCATCGCCACCATAGACCGTGTCGCTGCCGTCACCGCCGAACAGGATTTCGTCGTCGCCGCTGCCACCGTAGACCGAATCGTCGCCGGAGCCCCCGTAGAGGAACACGTCTCTCGCGCTGCCGCCGTCGATCTTGTCCTCGCCCGACTGACCGGAGAGAAAGGAATCGCTACCGTCGCCGCCGAAGATGTTATCGTTTCCGCGGCTGGACCTGAGGCCCCTGTCGTCGCCGGAGCCGCCGAAAACCTGGTCGTTCCCGTAGCTGCCATAGAGATAGCTGTCGGCGCCGCTGCCACCGTAGATCCGATCGCTGGACTCTTCGCCAAGAAGGAGGGTGTCGTTACCCTCGCCGCCAAAGAGCCGGTCGACCCCCGCGCCACCATAGAAGCGTCCGTCATCGCCACTGCCGCCGAATAGGCTGTCGTTCCCACTCAGACCATAGAGGGTGTCGTTGCCGCTAAGCCCGAAGACGGTATCGACCGCATTGGTGCCGGTGAGTATGTCGTTGACGCCCGTTGTCCCGTAAATCACAGCCATTGTATCTTGCTCCCAGATTGCCCCTGTCTCGGCGTGTGCGCGAACGCCCGACCATTCACGTCACACCAGTGGAGTCCTGCCTCGTTTCCGCTAATGAGGATGCCGAACTCGGGCAAGCTCTCATGCTACGCTCCCCCGCTTTACAGCCAGACGAAGTCTGCGCCGGTGAGTTGATCGCCGGCGGACATGCCGGATACGATGAAAACGACGTTTGCGCTGCCGTCGCCGTTGAGGTCGACCTGCATCTGCTCGGCGCCGGCAAAGCGGGCTTGCGTGTTGCCGGCGGCCGAGAAGGCGTTGCTTTCGATGTAGGAGAAGGCGCCGACCTCCAGCCCAGTCTTGAAGACCAGCTTGTCCTCGCCGTTGCCAGCACCCAGGATCTCGCCGTCGAAGTCGCCGATCACGGCACCGCCGGAGCCGCCGAAGCCCAGGCTGGCCCCATTGAAGATGAACTGATCCTCGTCCGCGCCGCCGAAGGCGGTGTCGCCGACGCCGAGGTTCAAGGTGTCGTTCCCGCCTTCGCCCTCGTAGGTGTCGGCGTCCGAGCCGCCGAAGAGGTTGTCGTCACCCAGCCTCCCCTGCAGCAGGTCGGCTCCCTGGTTGCCGGCCAGGCGATTGTCGCCGCTGTTGCCTTGGACAGTGTTGTCCAGGGAGTTGCCGGTGCCGTCGATGTTGCCGAAGCCCCCCTGCATGCGTAGGTTCTCGACGAAGGCCGTCGCCGTGCCGTTGGGTAGCGTGTAGCTGACCTCGGCGCGTACCAGATCGGTGCCCTCGCCGGCGACCTCGCGCACCTCGTCGGCCGCGGTGGTCACGATGAAGGTGTCGTTACCGCTGCCGCCGATCAGGGTGTTGGTGCCGCCGCGGCTGTTCAGCCGGTCGGCACCGCTGAAGCCCTTCAGCACATTGTTGAAGGAGTTTCCGAGCAGCAGGTCGTTGTTCGCGTTGCCGGCCATATCGGCATTGTTGGCTGCCGTGTTGATGTTCACCCGCTCGATGATGACCTCGGCTGCCGTGCCAAGCGTGTAGTCGTCGGCATTGGAGCGCAGCACGTCGTCGCCCTGGCCCGCACCATCGAAGATCAGGTCGCTGTTCAGGTCGATGATGAAGGTGTCGTTGTTGTTGCCGCCATAGGCCGTGTCAGTGCCGCTGCCCCCGTTCAGGCGGTCGCGGCCCTGGCCACCGAACAACAGGTCTGACCCGGCGCCGCCGACATGCTGATCGTTGCCATCGCCTCCATCAAGGGTGTCGAGTCCGCTGGAGCCGAAGAGCGTATCGCGGCCACTCTCGCCGTAGGCGGCGTCATTTCCTTGTTCGCCGCGGATCTGGTCGTCGCCGCTACCGCCCATCAGCGAAGTGTCGTTGCCACTGCCACCGAAGATCTTATCGGCCGCTTCCACGCCAAAGAACTGGAAATCGTCCCCAGATCCACCGAAGAGTGTGTCATCGCCCTCGTTACCCACAAACGCGCCGTCATTACCGCTATCGCCATAGAGCGTATCATCGCCAGCTGCGCCGAAGAACTGGTCGTCGCCGGCATCGCCGCCAAACATGCGATCATTGCCGCTGCCACCGTAGTTGCCGCCGTCCTCGCCGCTACCGCTTCGCATCAGGTCGTCGCCACTGCCGCCGAAATGCGCAAGGTCGATGCCACTGCCGCCATCGATCGTATCGTCGCCGGTATCGCCAAAGAGAGAAATGTCGTTGTCGCGTTCGCCATAAATGCGGTCGTTACCGCTGCCACCGTAGAGCGTTCGATCATTGCCGCCGCGACCGAAGATCTCGTCGTCCTCCGAGCCGCCGTAGAAGCTGCTGTCGTCGCCCAGCCCACCGAAGAGCGTGTCGCCGCCTTGGCCGCCGAAGAGGCCATAGTCGTCGCCGTTGTTGCCGCCCAGCGTATCGGGACCGCTGCCGCCATAGAGACCGTGATCGTCGCCACTGCCGCCGACAACGACATCGGTGCCGACCTCGCCGGAGAGCAGATAGTCCGCGCCGCTGCCGCCGTAGATCCGGTCGGCGCTGCGGCCACCATAGAGGCTGGTGTCGTCGCCATCGTCGCCGAAGACCGTGTCGCTGCCCGAGCCGCCGTTCAGGCCGGCAAAAGAGCCGTCTGCCCCGGTGCCCCCATAGAGCAGATCGTCACCGCTCCCACCATCGATGTTCTGGTCCTCGCCATCGCCACCGAAGGCTGTGTCGTCACCCACACCGCCCCGGAGACCCCCGTCGGCCATGCTGCCGCCGAAGATCGTGTCGTTGTCCTCGCCCCCTTCGAGGCGGCCGTCACTGCCACTGCCGCCGTAGAGGACATCGTCGCCGAAGGTGCCATCCAGATTGAAATCATCTCCGTCGGCACCGAAGATGGTGTCGTTGCCCCCATCGCCGTCCAGGATTTCGTCGTCACCCGGGCCGCCATAGACGGAATCGTCACCGGAGCCACCGGAAAGAATAATATCTCTCGCACTGCCGCCATCGATCTTGTCGCTACCCGAATTGCCTGCGAGCCTGTAGTCCTCGCCGTCACCACCGAAGATCATATCGTCCCCGGCGTAGGACCAGAGTAAGGAGTCCTTGCCGGAACCACCGAATAGACGGTCGTTTCCGTTCCGGCCCAGAAGAAAGGAATCGCTGCCGCTGCCGCCATAGATGCGGTCGCTGGCGGACTCTCCGATGAGAAACTTGTCATCGCCGACATCACCGTAAATTCGGTCAACACCTGAGCCACCGTAGAGCCGCTCGTCATCTCCGCTGCCACCGAAGAGGCTGTCATTGCCATCCAAGGCGCGCATGCTGTCGTTGCCGCTAAGCCCGAAGATGGTATCGACCGCGTTGGTGCCGGTGAGTGTGTCGTTGACGCCCGTGGTGCCGTAAATCACAGCCATTGTCTTGCTCCTAGATCGTCCTTGAATGGCGTGTACGCGAAACCCCAATCCGTCTCGTCACGCCATAGGCATCCTGTGTCGTTTTCGCCTATGAGGGATGCCGAAATTGGGCAGCCTGTCATACTGCGGCTTACTCCCCGTGCCGGTTCTTGGAAAGGCACTACCGGCCTGGCCAATTCACAACACGAATGAACTAATGAGAAAGTTCTTTCGCCAAAAGCTTGCACGAAATCAGGAAAATGGACCCGCCAAGATCCTGTTGCCCTCCCCAGGTACTTTGGGAACCAGACTCTTTCTGAGTCTTTTTACCTCCCGATATGCGGTTCCCTACCGCTTCTTTCAGATTTCAGGATAGCCAATGTGCGGTTTCGTTCAAGGAAATTCACAAGACTGGGCATGTCCAGAACTGCGGTATCGGAGAAGACCGTGAGAATTTGGTGTCGGTTGGCCGCTGTTGCTTGATTGGATGAGCGTGTTTATGTCTCGAGATCAGAGACTTATGAAAGCGGTCTTGCGGAGAAGGCGGGCGGCGGAGGGGACCACAAATGAATCAGACAGAGAGGCCTGTGGCTCTGGTCACGGGAGCCAGTGGCGGTATCGGCTCGGCAATTGCCAGGAGCTTGGCTGCGGCTGGCTACCGGCTGGCGCTGATGTCGCGCAGCGGCTGCACGAAGATCGCAGCGGAAACCGGAGGCATCGGGGTCGCCGGCTCGGTGCTGGAAGATGAAGACGTCGCGCGCTTAGTGCAGACGGCAACAGAGGCCTTTGGGCGCATCGATGCTGCGGTCTACAGCGCCGGGCGCCACAGCGAGGTGATGGGTCGCCACAAGGTGCCAAGACCGCCGCCGGCGACGGCCGCCTCTTTCGCCTTCGATCCAGACTACAAGCGCGAAATCTTCGACATCCCCTGGCCAGCTTGGCACGACGATTATGAGATGATGGTGATCGGTCCTATGCGTTTGGCCAAGGCGGTGCTGCCGGTCATGCAAGCGGGCGGCGGAGGAGCCCTGGTCGCAATCTCGGGCATCGAAGCCGCCGAGCCGCGCCCGGTCTTTCCCCTGGGACCGACGCGCCTGGCCTTACATGGCTTCGTCAAGTTGCTGTCCGATCGCTATGGACGCGAGGGGATCAGGGTGAATGCCGTGGTCCCGGGTTTGGTCGAGTCTGCCGCCAGCGAGTTCCATCCCGCTTGGGTCGACCTGGTTCCCCTGGGCCGCATCGCCAAGGTCGAGGAGATCGCCGAAACCGTCACCTTCTTGCTCTCGCCCGGTGCCGGCTATATCACCGGACAAGCGGTGACCGTGGACGGTGGGGTCAATCGGGGACGCGGCTAGCAATCCATTCTCCTCGATCCCCGAAGTGATCGGCGGTGCCGCTTAGTCGAGGCCCTGCAAACAGAGTGACAGGTGCGCCATGTTGCCCTCTGCGCTACCCAGCAACTCTGCCGGCTGGGCGTTCTTCTTCGATTTCGACGGTACGCTGGTCGATATCGCCCCGACACCTGATGCCGTTGCGCTCGACCCGGCGCTGCGCGGGGCGTTGGGCGTATTGGCGCAGCGCTGTGCGGGTGCCCTAGCGATTGTAAGCGGCCGTCCGATTGTCGAGCTGGATCGCTTTTTGGCCCCACTGACCTTTCCAGCTGCCGGCGTTCATGGGCAGGAACTGCGCTTCGCCGACGGCAGCCGCAGCGACTTTTCGCCAAGCATCGACCTTACGGCCATGCGGGCGGCGATGCAGGACCTGCGGGGCCGCTATCCCGAGCTGTTGCTGGAGGATAAGGGCTATGCCCTGGCGCTGCATACGCGTGCCCGGCCGGCACTCGCACCTGATTGTTTGGCCGTGCTCATCCCCTTGGTCGAGGCCGATCCGGGGTTAACTCTGCTGCAGGGGCATTGCGTTTTCGAAGTGAAGGCCGCCGGCATCGATAAGGGCCATGCCGTTCGACGCTTTATGGAACAACCTCCCTTTCATGGGCGCCGGCCGCTCTTCGTCGGTGACGACCGCACCGACGAGGACGGCATTGCGGTAGCCCAGGCGCTCGGCGGTCTTGGCGTCAAGATCGGCCAAGGCGAAACCCGCGCGCGCCTGCGCTTGCAAAGCCCGGAACGCTTTCGCGATTGGCTCCTGGCCCAGGCGATTTGCTAGCCGTTCATTCCACCAGAAACAGCCTCTAAGAAAGGTCCGATAGCATGGAGAGATCCGCGGCGGAGACGCAGCAGCAGTCAGCGCAAAGCGCGCTCGATCTGGGTGTGCTCGGCAATCTGGCCATTTCGGCCCTCATCGATCGCGACGCGTCAATCGTCTGGTGTTGCTTGCCGCGGGTCGACGGCGACCCGGTTTTCAATCGCTTACTGGCGCCTGATAGCGAGCGCGGCCACTTTGCCATCCGCTTGGAGAACCAGGTCTCGAGCGAGCAGAGCTATCTGACCAATACGGCGATCCTGCGCACCCTGCTGACCGATGCCGAGGGGCAAAGCCTGGAGATCGTCGACTTCGCGCCGCGCTTCATTGCGCGGGGGCGGAGTTTTCGCCCCCTCACCTTGGTGCGGCGCCTGCGCCCGCTCTCAGGCAGCCCACGCATCCGTATCGAGCTTCGCCCACAGTTTGCCTGGGGTTCGGAGAAGCCGCGGCTGACGCATGGATCGAACCACATCCGCTATGTCGATTCCGATAAGGCGCTGCGGCTCACAACCAATGCGCCGATCGACTATGTGCTGAAGGAAACCTCCTTCCTGCTCGATCGGCCCCTCGACTTGGTGCTGGGTCCCGACGAGACACTGGATCGCGGCGTTGCCGAGGTCGCGCGCGAGTTCGAGGAGAAGACGGCAGACTACTGGCGGACCTGGACTCGCCGTTTGGCGATCCCGCTGGAGTGGCAGGAGGCGGTGATCCGCGCGGCTATCACCTTGAAGCTCTGCGTGGTCGAGGATACCGGTGCAATCGTCGCGGCGCTGACCACCTCTGTGCCCGAGTTTCAGAACAGCGGCCGCAATTGGGATTATCGCTACTGCTGGCTGCGCGATGCCTTCTTCGTTGTGCGCGCGCTCAACAGCCTCTCCGAAGTCGCGACGATGGAGCAATATCTGGTCTATCTGACCGACATCATCCAAGACGCCGGCGAAGGCATCGTGCAGCCGGTCTTCGGTGTCGGCCGCGAGAAGCAGCTGACCGAGACCATCGTCACCAGTCTGCCGGGCTATCGCGGCATGGGACCGGTCAGGCGTGGCAACCAGGCCCACGAGCACCATCAGCACGATGTCTACGGCAACGTGGTCTTGGCAGCCGCGCAGGCCTTTTTCGATCACCGGCTCTTCCACCGTCCAGGCGCGCCTGAGTTCCAACGGCTGGAACTGATGGGCGAGAAGGCGTTCCAGCTCTACGACAAGCCGGACGCGGGTCTTTGGGAGCTGAGGACTCGCGCGCGGGTGCACACCTCCTCGACCTTGCTGTGTTGGGCGGCCTGCGATCGGCTGGCCAAGGTGGCGGCGGTGCTGGGGCTGGGCGATCGCGCCGCGCATTGGTCGGCACGGGCCGGCAAGATCCATGCAACAATCCTGGAACGCTGTTGGAGCGACAAGCGCCAAGCCTTTGTTGAGAGCTTCGATGGCGAGGATCTCGACGCCAGCGTGCTCTTGATGGCGGAAGTGGGCTTCCTGCCGGCACGAGACCCGCGCTTCCTCTCCACTTTGAAAGCGGTTGAAGAAGAACTGGCAATCGGTCACCATATGTTGCGTTACAAGGCGCCGGATGACTTCGGCGCGCCCGAGACGGCCTTCAATGTCTGCACCTTCTGGCGCATCGACGCCCTGGCGCGTGCCGGTCGGCCGGAGGAGGCGCGGGAAATCTTCGAGGCGATGCTGGCCGCCCGTAACCACCTGGGTCTGCTCTCCGAAGACGTCGACAGCAAGACCGGGGAGCTTTGGGGCAACTTCCCGCAGACCTATTCCATGGTGGGCATCATCAACGGGGCCGTGCGTCTGAGCCGCCCTTGGGAGAGCAGCACATGAGCCGCCAACTCGTCGTCGTCTCGAATCGGGTGGCATTGCCCAGTGCACAGGGCTCGGCCGGTGGCCTTGCCGTGGCCCTGGCCGAGGCCCTTGCAGAGGACGGTGGCCTCTGGTTCGGCTGGAGCGGCAAGATCGTCGATCAATTGCCGCGACGGCCGCAGACCTACTCTCGCAAGGGCGTGCGTTACGTCACCGCCGACCTCACCGAGCAGGACCATGAGGAGTTCTACCTCGGTTTCTCCAATTCGGTGATTTGGCCCAGCTTTCACTTTCGCCTGGATCTGGCGGAGTTCGAGCGGAACTTCTTTCGCGGCTATCGGCGGGTCAACAGCACCTTTGCCGACAAGCTGACCGATAAGCTGAAGGGTGACGAAGACATCTGGGTCCACGACTATCAGATGATCCCCATGGGGGCGGAGCTGCGCGATCGCGGCTGCCGGCAGCGTATCGGTTTTTTCCTGCACATCCCCTTTCCCCCACCGCAGATCCTGCAGGCTCTGCCGGGCAATGAGTGGCTGGTACGCAGCCTCTTCGCCTATGACCTGATCGGCTTTCAGACCCACGCCGATCGCAAGAACTTCACCCGTTATGTGCGCGAAGAACTGGGAGGCCAGGTCAGTGGCGACAAGGTGAGCTTGCGAGACCGCACGGTGATTGCCCGCACTTTTCCAATCGGGATCGACGTCGATGTCTTCCAGGCCATGGCCGACAGTCAGGAGACCAAGCGCGCCACCCAACGCATGCGCCAGCGCAATCGGAACAACACCCAGATCATCGGCGCCGAGCGTTTGGACTATTCAAAGGGGCTGCCGCATCGCTTCCGCGCCTTTCGCTCCCTGTTGGAGGATCTGGAAGACGAGAGCGACGAGGAGCGCCGCACACACGGCCGGGTCTCCTTCATGCAGATCGCGACGCCGACGCGCGAAGGGGTCGATGCTTATGACGATCTACGCCATGAGCTGGAACAGCTCTCAGGCCAGATCAACGGACGCTTCAGTCAGTTCGACTGGACGCCGCTGCGCTATCTGCATCGCAATGTACCACGCGCCACCCTTGCCGGCATCCTCCGCGAGAGTCGGGTTGGCCTGGTCACGCCTCTACGCGACGGCATGAACCTGGTCGCCAAGGAATACGTGGCCGTGCAAAATCCCGAGGATCCCGGCGTCCTGGTGCTCTCGCGCTTCGCCGGTGCCGCCGAGGCCCTGACCGAGGCGCTGATCGTCAACCCCTATGACGAAGAGCAGATGGCTGACTCAATGCACCAGGCCATCCTCATGCCGCTTGAGGAACGCAAAGAGCGCCACGCAGCGCTTCTGGATAAGGTGCAGAAGCAAGACATCGTTGCATGGCGGCGGGAGTTCCTGAAAGCGCTCAGAGCGTTGTAGGGCAGGGGCTGAGGGCAGACGCTGCCCGGAGAATGGTCCCAATGGCACTATGCCACCCCTACACAGCCGAAGGGCTATCACTGCCGATGCATGACCTTCCCTAGATAGGCATCGAGCCGATTGAGACGGCTGGTGCGATAGGCGATGTAGCCGTCTGGGCGGATCAGGTATAGGCCGCCGTCCTGCATCCCATAGCGCTGCGTCAGCTCACCGTTGGAATCGAGGATGAGAGACAGATCCTCGCAGCCACTCTCAGTCGCCACCAGGTGCACGTCGATCCAGTCGCCCGCTTGCCGCCTGGCTGCTTGCGCAGAGGCAAGCGCCTCCTCCGAGGTGCCGGCGAACACCAAGAGGCAGTGCTTCGGACCGCCCAGAAAGTGGAAGAGATCGCAGGCCTGTCCCTTGTGCTGCAGCCACTGGACGTCGCGGGCCTCCAGGCCCGGCCGTAGCTCGGCGGGTAGATCCGCATCGCCCTCGAGGCTGAGCGGGCTGTTGCCGTAGTCGAGATCCAGTTCCTCGAAGTTGCGGCGGAAGGCGAGCAGAGCGTCGGGCGCCAAGGACAGGCCGGCGACGAGGGCCCGGCGCTCTTGCGGCGACATGCCGGGATAGTCTTCGCCGGGATCGGTCAGGGCGCGCGAGCCCTCGATCATCTCTCTGGCGACCGGCCGCCGCTCGGATTCATAGCTGTCGAGCAAGGCGTCGGAGGCCAAGCCTCGGCTGGCAAGCGCCAGTTTCCAGGCCAGATTGCAGGCGTCCTGAATGCCTGTGTTCATGCCATGCCCGCCGATCAGCGAGTTCAGGTGTGCAGCGTCGCCGGCCAGAAAGGCCCGGCCTTGGCGATAGCGCTCGGCTAGGCGATAGCTGATGCGGAAATAGGTCAGCCAACGCGGATCGCTCAGTCGATAGTCGCCGCCACTGCGCTGGTCGACCAGCGCTTGCAGTTCGGCCAGGCTGGGTCGCCCCTCCGCCGGATGGTCTTCGGGCAGACTGGCAGAGACCTGGCGACGACCGTCGTCGAGAATGGCGAAGAACAGCACGCCCTTCTCGTGCAGGAAGTAGAACCAGTGGTTCGCGGGCGCGTCGTTCTCCGCCAGCACGTCGCCCAGGATATAGGGATTGCGGCTCTGGTTGCCGGGAAAGCCGATGCCCAGCAGGTGTCGCGTCGTGCTGTGCGCGCCGTCGCAACCGACCAGCCAGGCACTCTCCACCGTCTCTTCGCGGCCATCCCGGCGCTTGAGGCCGGCGCAAACGCGCGCACTGTCCTGCTCCAGGCTCACCAGATCCGTGCTGCGCTCCACCGTAACGCCCAGGTCGCGCAGCCTGTTCTCCAGCAGCGCCTCGATCTTCACCTGCGAGTAAGCGATGCCGAAAGGATAGGGCGAGTCGACCGGCGGATCCTCTCTGGCCATCACGAACTGGCCCTCGGCGAAGAGGTGCATGCCACTCAGCGGCTGGCCCTTGGCGACAATCTCCTCTGTGATGCCCAGGTTCTCAAGCAACTCCAGTGAGCGCGCATGCAGCAAGGTTGCGCGAGAGTTTGGATCGATCCCTGGCGAGCGATCGACGATCCGGACCGCCAGCCCCTGACGCCTCAGCCGGATCGCGAGCATTAGCCCGGTGGTACGCGCGCCGACGATCAGGACGTCGGTGGGGTTTGTGAGCTGGTGGTTCATGGATTCTCCAGACAGTGTAGATGTTCTCTATAGTCTAGAATTTTGCTCGGAGGTTAGCCGCATTCCCGTTGTCGACGTTAGGAGACTATAGGATATGCAGCAAGTGTTTCCTTAAGAGCTGATATCAGAATTTTTACGGAAATATCCGATCTATAAAACAAAATTTGCTATCAATATTACTAAAAACAATAAGGAGTTGAATAAGAGGAATATGAAAAACACTATCAACACTACATAAGATCCTCTGAAACTATCATGAAGAGTTTTGTACTTCATCATTTCCATGCATATCGAAAGCGGCCAATAAAAAAGGGAGAATAAATATTTCCTTACAAAGTAAAATCTTTGAAAGATGGTCAGTTTTTTCCAGTCAACTTCATTGGTCCAGAAAGGGCTTGTAACCATTGCCATTGATTTTCCAGCAATTAGGTAAGTTACAAAGAAATCAATCCAAACAGGATCAAAATGTAAATTGAATAATCCTGCTAAGTATATTATCGGATCATGAAAAACAAACCTGTAGTAATCTACTAATTCACTAAAAAACTTATCCCATCCAATTGTGCTGTAACGAGCGTACAGGCTCATTAAGCTAAGTGTGTTGATAATTATTGTGACTATGAGCAGAGTTCGCATTTTAGGCGCAATGGTTTTTCTTTTATAATGGGAAAATTTTATGCGTGAGTGTGAGTTGAAGCAGAATTATAAGAAAACTCGATTTCTAAGTGATACTTCTCGAGGCTGCATTTTCTCAAACCCCTGCCACCGTCAGCCCGTCGATCCTGATCGTCGGCGCGTCCATGCCGGTCTTGAACTCCAGATCGTTGGCGGCGGTTAAGGTGGGGTACATGTCCAGGAGGTTGCCGGCGATGGTGAGGCCGCTGACCGGGAAGGCGATCTCGCCGTTTTCGATCCAGAAGCCCGAAGCGCCGCGGCTGTAGTCGCCGGTGACGTCGTTGACGCCGCGGCCCATCATCTCGGTCACGTAGAAGCCCTGCTCGATTTCGCCGATCAGCGCCTCCGGGCTCTTGGATCCTGGCTGCATGTAGAGGTTGGTCGGCGAGGGGGAGGGCGGGCCGCCGGTGCCGCGCGTTGCGTTGCCGCTGCTCTCCAGGCCCAGCTGTCGGGCGGTGCCCAAATCCAAGAACCAGCCGGTTAGCACACCGTCGTCGATCATCGCGCGCTCGCCGCCGGCCAGGCCCTCGGCATCGAAGGGGCGCGAGCGGCGGCCGCGGGTCTTGAAGGGGGTGTCGATGACCTGAATGCCCGCAGGCAGAATGCGCTCGCCAAGCTTGGTCTTGAGGAAAGAGGTGCCGCGCGCGATGGCAGAGCCGTTGATGGCGCCGGCCAGGTGACCGATCAGCGAGCCGGAAACGCGGGGGTCGTAGACCACCGGGACCTTGGCCGTCTCGACCTTACGGGCGTTCAAGCGTTTGACTGTGCGCTCGCCGGCCTTCTCTCCGACCTCGGCCGCGTCGCGCATGTCTTCCAGGTGCAGCGCGCTGGAGTAGTCGTAGTCGCGCTCCATATCATCGCCGCTGCCGCCGATCACGGCTGCCGAAACGAAGTGTCCCGTGCGTGCATAGCCGCCAGCGAAGCCGTTGGAGGTTGCGAGTGCGATTTCGCTGCGACTCCAGCTGGCATCGCCGCCTTCGGAATTGGTGATGCCCTCGATGGCCCGCGCCGCCTCTTCGCAGGCCAGCGCCCGCGCGGAGAGCTCGTCGGCGCTCGGCTCCACCGGGTCTTCCAAGTCGAGGTCGGGGAAGCCCTTGGTGAGCTGCTCGGGCTCGGCCAGTCCGATAAAGGGGTCCTCGGGCACGGCTTTGGCCATGGCGACGACGCGCTCTACCAGTGCTTCCAGCGCTTTCGGGCTGAGGTCGGCCGAGCTGGCGGCGGCCTGGCGTTTGCCGATCAAGAGGCGCAGCCCGATGTCCTGGCTCTCCTCTCGCTCACGGCGCTCCGGCTCGCCCAGGCGCACCGACTGAGACATGCCGATGGATCGCACGAAGACGGCATCGGCGGACTCGGCACCTTTGCGTTTGGCCAGTGCCACCAGGTCGGTCAGGCGGTCGAGTATAGCGGGATCGGTCGGCACGGGGGCAGCTCCTTGAGGACTTTCCTGATTATCCGGCGGTGAGGCCTGCTCACCGAACGCTAGCTCCAAGTAGCCCCTGCAGGCGCCAGCGCCAAGGGCTGAGGGAAAAAACTACTTACGCCAGATGTCCTTGCCGCTGCCCGGCAAGCCCAGCTTCGACCAGATCTGGTCGACGCGATCGATGACCTTGTCGTCCATGCGCAGCTCGCGACCCCATTCGCGGTCGGTTTCAGGCGGCCACTTGTCGGTGGCGTCCAGCCCGATTTTGGAGCCCAGGCCCGAGACCGGCGAGGCGAAATCCAAGTAATCGATCGGCGTGCTCTCGATCACGGTGATGTCGCGTGCCGGGTCCATGCGGGTGGAGACGGCCCACATCACGTCCTTCCAGTCGCGCGCGTCGATGCTGTCGTCCACGACGATCACCCACTTGGTGTACATGAACTGGCGCAGATAGCTCCAGACCCCCAGCATGATGCGCTTGGCGTGACCGGGATAGGCCTTCTTCATCGAGACCACGGCGATACGATAGCTGCAGCCCTCCGGCGGTAGCCAGAAGTCGACGATCTCGGGGAACTGTTGCTGCAAGAGCGGGATGAAGACCTCGTTCAGACCTTCGCCCAAGACCGAGGGTTCGTCCGGCGGCCGTCCGGTGAAGGTCGAGAGGTAGATCGGCTTCTGCCGCCGGGTGATCGCGCTGACGGTAAAGACCGGAAAGGGCTCCACGGCATTGTAGTAGCCGGTGTGGTCGCCATAGGGCCCTTCGTCGCCGTAGTCCTCCAGACTGACGTGGCCTTCCAGCACGATCTCGGCTTCGGCCGGGACCTTGAGCGGAATGGTCTTGCAGTCGACCAGATCGACCTTGCGGCCGCGCAGTAGCCCAGCGAACTGATACTCCGAGAGCGTGTCGGGCACCGGGGTGACGGCGGCCAGGATGGTGCCGGGGTCGGCGCCGATCACGGCAGCGGCGGGTAGCGGCTCTTGCTTTTCCAGGCCCCAGCGGCGGTGGTGCTGGGCGCCGCCGCGATGCTTCAGCCAGCGCATCAAGGTTCGCCTTCGGTCCAGCACCTGCATGCGATAGATGCCCAGGTTGAAGGCGTCTTCCTTCTTGCCCGAAGGGCCTTGCGTCACCACCAGCGGCCAGGTGATCAGCGGCGCCGGTTCGCCCGGCCAGCAGGTCTGAACCGGTAGTGCGGTAAGGTCGATGTCGTCGCCGGTCAGCACCACCTCCTGGCAGGCTGCGCGGCCGACGCTCTTCGGCCGCATGGCCATGACGGTCTTCAAGAGCGGCAGATAATCCAAGGCCTCGCGGAAGCCGCCCGGCGGCTCGGGCTGGCGCAGGAAGGCCAGGGTCTCGCCGACCTCGCGCAGGCCCGAGGGCTCGCGGTCCATGCCCCAGGCCACCCGCTCGACCGTACCGAAGAGATTGACCAGCACCGGCATGTCGTAAGGCCGCCCGTCGGGATGCACCACGCGCTCGAAGAGGACAGCCGGGCCGCCTTCCGCCAAGAGGCGCGTCTGGATCTCCGTCATCTCCAGTATGGGGGAGACGGGATGGCTTACGCGAACCAGGCGGCCTTCACGCTCCAAGCGCGCCATGAATTCGCGCAGCGATCGATAGGGCATCGGCTTTCCTTCCCGCTCCGCTGCACTCGTTTTCCTTCGATAAGGGATAGCCCCGGGCCGGATCTATCCAAAAGCGAAAATGACCGGCTGCTTCGGACCGCTTTGGGCGAGAAACGCGGGCGCATCGTCAAAAAAGAATCTGTGGAAGCATTTTGTCTGAGGTGTGACATCTTCACAACTTTGAGAGCTGACAGGCGCCATCAATCGACGCCTCGATCCGACAGTCTGCCAGAATTGGCCAAAAGTCGCCGTTAAAGAATGCGGATACGACCACTTGCGGTATCCAACGGCGACAGCTGCACTCTCTCCTGATCGGCCCTGCAAAAGCCTCATGCCTTTTTCGGCGGCCGCCTTCCTATTCTAATCGGGATGTCGGCTTGCGGCCGCCGCAAAAGGTCATCAAACTGAATTCGCCGAGAACGCGGCCAGTCATTCGGTCGCGTCGAGCGGAGAGGGTAGGGCAATGCAACAGTACTGGGTCGTTGGGGGTGAGTACACGACCACCCAATTTACCGCAGTGGTTCCGGGCAAGGATGAAGAGTGGATCGGTCCTTTCCAGAATTACACCGTCGCCAAGGCCGAGTGGCAGAAGCGGTCGTGGCAGAAAGTAGACAACTGCTTTTCGCGGTACCGTATCGAGTGTATGAGCGACGACTGCCCCCCTTGCTCAGACTAAGCGGCTCTTACGAGCACTTAGTCGTTTGAGCAATTTAGGGGTTGAACGAAGAAAAGGGTCGGCCGGATGATTTGGGCTCTGCCGCAAGATCCGGACGAGCTCATGACGCTGGCCTTGGATTATCCCTACGATGCGCCGGAGTGGTCTTATCTCCTGCGTGCCGGCGCCCTTGCACCCCTGACAGAGCGGCAAATCGGCGACCTCTTCGAGGATCGCTACGCCGTGGTCGCGCATGGCTCGAATCGTTCGCCGGAACAGCTGCTGCGCAAGTTCGGCAGCAGCGCCACCATCCCGGTTACCTACGGCTGGCTCTCAGGCTATGACGTGGTCTATGGCGCGCATGTCGCGCGCTATGGTGCGATCACCTCGACGCTCGCGGCCATCGGCGGTTGCCAAGTGCGCATTGCGGTCACCTGGCTAACCCGTCAGCAACTGGCCCGCATGCATCAAAGCGAGCGCATGAATTACAGCTATGGCCACCTGCCGGCCTTGGCATTTATGCCGGAAGTCGGACCACGGCCCGAGACCTTGAGTACTTACGTTGGAAACCGCGGCGCCCTGCTGGTGGAGGGAGCACCTGTGGGGTTAGAGGCGGTCCAGGCGCAAGGACGTCCGCATCTCGCCTTGACCCAGCGCCTCATCCAACAGCGTTTGATCGACCTCTACTTGCCGGGCCGCCCGATGATGGAGGTGATCATGGAGCGGGTCTCAGATTCCAACCTGCGCGCCGACTTCGCCGCCCGCCTGCCTGGCGGCGGTATGGAAGACCTGGGTGATTTCGAGCAGCTCAAGCGGCTGGACGGGCTCTTGGAGTAGGCGCTGAAAGCGGGATGCAGACAGGTGCAGTCCGGCCGGACAACGCTCTAGAGTTCTGAAGAGGCCGGTGGGTTTACGAGCCCAACAGGACCTCTTCGAGCCCGCTCCGCGCTACAACCAGACGAAATCTGCGGCCGTCAGCAGGCTGGCGACCGTAACCCCATCGACCTGGAAAGCCTGATCGACTGAGCCGTCGCCGTCTTGGTCGACCTGAAGCTGCCGTGGTCCGGCAAAGCGCGCCTCCGAGTTGCCGCCGCCGGAGAAGGCGGCCGAGCCGATGTAGGCGAAGCTGCCGGTCTCCAGCCCGGTGGCGAAGACCAGCTTGTCCTCGCCGTTGCCGGCATTGGCCAAAACACCGTCGAAGTCGCGGATCACCGGCCCGCCGGAGCCCGCAGATCCCAGGCTGTCGCCGTTAAAGCGGAAGGAATCCGCGCCGGAGCCGCCGAAGACCACATCGGCCGAGCCGACCGCGATGGTGTCCGCACCGCTCTCGCCCAGCATGGTGTCAATGCCGACCTGGCCGAAGAGGCGATCGTCGCCCTCGCCGCCCTCCAGGCGATCGTCGCCGGCAAGACCGCGCAGGATGTTGTCGCCGCTGTTGCCTTCCACCGTGTTGTTCAGGCTGTTGCCGCTGCCGTCCAGGTCGCCGGCCCCACCTTGGAGGCGCAGGTTCTCTACAAAGGCAGTGGCGGTGCCATCAGGCAGGGTGAAGTCGGCCTCAGCGCGCACCAGGTCGGTGCCCTCGCCGGCCAGCTCGCGGACGCTGTCGGCCGAGGTGGTGACGATGAAAGTATCATCGCCACTGCCACCCTCCAAGGTGTTGCTGCCGCCGCGGCTGTTCAGGCGGTCGGCGCCGCTGAAACCCTGGAGGAGATTGCTAAAGGAATTGCCGATCAAGAGGTCGTCGTTCTCGTTGCCCGCCATCGTGGCGCCGCCGGCTGCGGTGTTGACGTTCACCCGCTCGATCACCACCTCGGCCGCCGTGCCCAGTGTGTAGTCGTCGGCGTTGGACCGCAGCACATCGTCACCCTGCCCCGCGCCATCGAAGATCAGGTCGCTCTTCAGATCGATAATGAAGGTGTCGTTGTTGTTGCCGCCGTAGGCTGTGTCCGTGCCCGAGGCACCGTTCAGACGATCGCGCCCCTGACCGCCGAAAAGCACGTCGGCCCCGGTGCCGCCCACCATCTGGTCATTCGCAGTCTCGCCGTAGAGGACATCTGCGCCGGCCCCACCAAAAAGGATGTCGGACCCGCTGTCACCATACAGGCTATCGGAACCGTCCTGACCGCGAACTTGATCGCTATTGGCGCCGCCAAAAACAAAGACATCATCCCCATCGCCGCCGTACAAGCGGTCGTCGCCGCTTTCGCCAGCGAGCAGGGTATCGTTGCCACTGCCACCGAAAATGACATCATCGCCGCGATTGCCACTCAAGACCCAGTCTGCGCCGCTACCGCCGGAGAGACTGTCGGCGCCACTCCCGCCGCTGAGAAAGCTATCGTCCCCACTGTCGCCGAAGAGACTGTCGTCACCACTGCCTCCGGACAGGTTGAGATCAATGCCGTCGCCGCCCATGACGACGTCATTGCCGATTCCGCCTAGGAGAGACTGGTCGCTGCCGCTGTCGCCATGCAACAGGTCATCGCCAGAGCCGCCAAACAGCCAGGTGTCGTCGCCGCTGCCACCGTAGACCCGATCATCACCACTGCCACGGAAAGGGTAGTCGCCGGGGTAGTAGTCGCCAAAGAGAAACCTGTCGGCGCCATCGCCACCGAACACGCGATCATCGCCGGTGAAGCCTCGAAGGTCCTGCTCATCACCGCCACCGCCATAGACGAAGTCATCGCCATCGCCGCCAAACAGCCTGGTGTCCGCGGCATCGCCGCCGAAGAGGCTGTCGGCGCCGCTGCCGCCAAACAAGGAGGTGTCCTCTCCGGCACCGCCATAGAGACTATCGGCGCCACTGCCGCCAAACAGGGAAAAATCCTGCCCTGCATCGCCAAAGAGGCTGTCAGATCCACCATCGCCAAAGAGACGGGCGTCTCCGGCTTCACCGCCAAACAGACCATCGTCGCCCTCGCCGCCTTTGAAGAGGCCGTCCGACCCACTGCCGCCGGCAAGGCTGTCGGAGCCGCTGCCACCATAAAGGGCGGCATCGCCTCCGCTGTCTCCAAACAGGTTATCGGCGCCGCTGCCACCATAGAAATAGTTGTCTCCATACAAGCCGCCGTAGAGACTATCGTTACCGAGACCACCGAAGAAGCTGATGTCGTTCGAACCGCCGCCGAAGAGACTGTCAGCGCCATTGCCGCCATAGAGGTCTCTGTCGGTGCTTCCACCACCGTAAATGCCGTCGGCGCCGTTGCCTCCAAAAAGATAGCGGTCTCCCCCGCTGCCGCCAAAGATCTGGTCTGCATTGGCGTCACCGAACAGAAAACTATCGTCCCCCTCGTCGCCGAACAGGCTGTCGCTCCCGGCGCCGCCGTAAAGCGAGAGATCCTCCCCGCTGCCGCCGAACAGGCTGTCATCGCCGCCCAGACCAATGAGACGGTCGTTACCGCTCAAACCGTAGATCCTATCGTTGAGGCTGGTGCCGACCAGAACATTGTTCTGCCCAGCGGTACCGAAAATGACTGCCATTAATTGTCTCCTTATCGACTCTGCCCGCGCCAAACCGAGCCCGCGCAGATTGCGAGTAAATGACTCTTTACACGAACTGTCGGTCAAAGTTTAGACCTGTTGCTGATTGGAAGCCCGGATTTAGCCTCCAAATCCTGCGCTGAGGCTAGTTCGCGGTCGCTGGGAAGGGGTCAATCGGCGTGGAGATCAAAGCGCCTTGCTCAATCCGTTCAGCGGCCTCCAGGCAGCGCAGGTCATCGAAACGGCGGCCGATGATCTGCACACCTTGCGGCACACCCCGGTGAACAAGCACCGGGACTGCGACGCTGGGCAAGCCGATGAGGTTGCAAAGCTCGGTCAACCGGAAGGAACGGATCAGCCGCCACAGGACCTCTGCACCGCCGGTGTCGTAACCGACCGCAAATGGCTCCAAGGTTGAGACCGGACCAAGGATCAGGGGATAGGTCTCCATGAGGCTGCTCCAGGCCTGAGCGATCCGGTACCGCTTCGCAATGGCGTCTCGATAGCGTGCGGCATCGGCTTTCTCGGCGACGATGGCTGTTAGAATGCGCGCTGCATCCCGCGAGACCAGCGGCAGGATGTCGTCTAGGTAGCAGTCGAATTCGGTCTCGTAGAGACGCTGGATCGTCTCTTCCGCCTCTTCGATGAGAGGGGCTTCGATTTCTTCGACACGGTATCCGGCGTCGTCGAGGCTGCGCGCGGCCGTCGCCAGGGCCTGGGCAACGCCCGGGGCCACGCCATCGCCAGAAGGATCCTTGACCAGCCCGATCGGAAGAGGCTGCATCCCGGGTGCCGGAGGCTCGGCCGTCGGAGTCCAGAGCGGGTCGCTGGGATCGGGCTGCTGCAGAACCTCGAGCGCAAGGCCTAGATCGGCAATGCACCGTGCCATCGGGCCATTCACGCAAGCCGCCTGCTCATAGAACAGCGGAGGATCGTCAAAGCTCCGTGACATCACCCGCGACACCCGACCGCTCGTCGGCCGCAGGCCGGCGACGCCGCAATTGACTGCGGGTTGTCGCGTAGAGCCGCCCATGTCGTTGCCGATGCCGAGCGGCGACATGCCGCTTGCCAGCGCCGCCCCTTCGCCACCACTCGAGCCCCCCGGCGTATATGCCGGATTCCAAGGATTGACCGTCGCGCCGTGGAGGTCGTTGTCGGTATGCCAGCGCATGCCGAAGTCCGGCATGTTCGTCCGGCCGATGACGATGGCGCCCGCTTGCTTCAGGTGCTGGATGACGGGCGCGTCGCTTTCGGCGAGGTTGTCTTTGTAGGTGACGACACCGAAGCTCGTCACTGAACCCGCGACGTCGAGGTTCTCCTTGACGGTGATCGGCAGGCCGTGGAGTGGGCCGGTCTCTGCACCGGAAGCGATTGCCGTATCGGCGGCATCAGCTGCGATGAGCGCTTCATCGACCAGGACCTGAGTGACCGCATTGACGGTGCCGTTAACGGCTTCGATGCGATCTAGATGCGCTTGGATAACCTCGCGGCTCGACAGTTCCTTCTCGCGAACGGCTGTGGTGAGGCTGCTGGCGGTCCAGCGCCAGAGATCGTCTGACATGGGGGTGTTCCATCTGCTCAACAAAGTATGGCTTGGAAGGCGCGGTGGGATTGCGAAGTCTGGTGGCTCGGCACCACTGCGCTCGGCTGTCCGAGAGCCGATAGATGCGGATAAGCAAAGAGGTTCGCGCTCAGCATGATGCTGAGATCAGGCCGCGAACTGCCGGCTCTTAGCGTAGTCTTTGTTAGAGCGTGAGTATCATGATAGTCCCATTATAGAGTTACTGTCCGTACCGCACAATCGGTTCTGATCAGGGCGTGCAGCACTGGACCTGCAAGGGGCCTTTCAAGAAGTCCGAACCGCTCGCCGAAAGGCGATGATCAGGCCGCTCTTGCCTCCTGTGGCTCCTCGAGCCTCAGAGGTTTGGGGACGACTAGGCTGTCCAAGAGAGGTCGTCGAACTCCGCAGTCTTGCAGCAGATAGCCTTGGCGACTTTGTACTGCGAGTATCAGGGTAGCCTAGATTTCCATCGTGGAATTGTTCGGCGGCGATCTGAGCAGGTTCGCAAGAGTCTGAAGGCCTTGCTCCAGCCGCGTCTCGCAGATCTCGTGGCTCAGACAAACCCGGATGGCTTCGGGGGCGTCGCTCGCTCGGGCGGCAAAGTTGCGCCCCTCGCTCACCAGGACCCCTAGCTTGGCGCACTGTACGCGGAAGCTATCCGCTCGCCATCCCCTTGGCAGCGATATCCAAAGATGGAAACCACAGGGATCGGCGGCGATAGTCACACAATCAAGCACATTTCGGGCGAGCGTCTGTCGGTGCTCTGCAGCCGTCCTCTGTTGCACTGTCAATCTCGCCGCGGTTCCGTCAAGGATTAGCCTCGTCGCGACCTCCAGCGTCATCGGCGGCGCCATCCAGATGCTGAGATTGATTGCGTGTCGCAGTGCCGGAGCGATGCAGGGCGGCACGCGCAGAAAACCGACCCGCAGACCGGGTGCAACGGTTTTCGAAAGGCTCGTGACATAAACGGTGTGTTCCGGCGCCAAAGTCGCGAGTGGGGCTGGGCGATCGGCTTTGAGCGGGCCAAAGACGTCATCTTCGATCAAGATCACATCATGGCGCTGAGCGATCCGGGCGATTGCGTCGCGTCGCAGGTCCGAGAGGGTTGCTGTGGTTGGCGCTTGCAGTGTCGGCGTCAAATAGAGGGCTTTCGGGTTTGCGCGGACGCATGCCTCGGCAAAGGCTTCTGGGACGATACCCTCGCCGTCCATTGTGACGGTGGCGGTTCGCAAGCCCAGGCGTTCGGCCATCACCAGAACCGGGGTGTAGGTCAGAGGTTCGGTCAGCAGCAAATCGCCGGGACGCATGAGTGCCATCAACGCACAAAGGAGGCCATGCTGTCCTCCCTGTGTCGCAATGATCTCTGCCGGCCGAGCCTTCACACCGCAAGCGGAAAGCCAAATCTTGGCCGCCTTGATGTGATGCGCGAGGTCGTCGTCCGTTTGGTAGTCGACGAGAGCTGGAAGATCTGAGCTGGTGGAGATCTCTGCAAGAACGCGTCGGATATGCGGTTCGGCAAATCCGGGTAGAGGCAAGTTCCGCGAGAGATCGATTGGTCCGCTAAGTGCGCGGCGTAAGGTGGTTTGCTCCTCCGCCGCCAAACCGGGTTCGGCTGATCGTACGAAGGTGCCGCGTCCGACCTCTCCCCGCAACAATGCCCGCTTGACGCCCTCGGCATAGGCGCGACTGGTGGTGTTTGGCGACAGGCCAAGTTGATAGGCCAATTCGCGGTGCGGTGGCAGTCTCGTGCCGGCAGCCAAATGCTCCTTGGCGATGTCTTCGGCCATCGCCTCCACGATCTGCAGATACTTGGGTCCGCGTCGACCGCTCAGGTCGGGTATCCAAATTGCCATCAGATCAATGTTCCGATTGCCTCCTCAGTTTTCTGAGTTCAATTTTCAATACAGTCAATGCAATTTTCACTGGATAGCTCCCATGGTTCATGTCTCCCCATCCGTTGGCAAGGGCGTGGCTCTTGCTCTTGTCAGCCTGGTCCTTCTGGGCGTGATGCCGATCATTGCGAACCTTCGACCTTCCGAGGAAGGAGCCCTGTCGTTCGCTTTCGCGCTGTCCGTCTGGCAGGTCGTCTTCGCCTTACCGGTGTTTGTTCTAGAGCTCAGGATCGGTACGAAGGGAGTCTTTGGCCGGAGTTTCCCGCGGCGCGAGGTGAGGCGCATGATCGTCATCGCACTCTTGACCGGGGGTTTGTTCGGTCTGTCCACCTATCTTTACGTTCTGGGCGTGGAAAAGGCTGGCGCGGCCAATGCCGCAATTGCCATGCAAGCCTATCCCCTGTTCGCCATCCTCTGGGAGAGTCTGTTCCTCAAGCGCAGAAAATCCGCTGTTGAGCTGGCGCTGACGGGACTGTTGATCGCTGCACTCTACTATCTTGGCACCGCGGGTACGTTTCGGGTGTCGGGTCTCTCGCCTTGGTTCCTCGTCTCGCTTTGTGTGCCGCTTTTATGGAGTGTGGCTCATGTCATCATCAAAGAAGAGCTGGGCCGAACAGCTGTCACACCGGCGCAAGTGACCTTCTTTCGGGTCGCGATCTCGACGGTGTTTCTCTTTGCGGTTCTTGCCGTCGCGATGCCGTCGGGAATAGCTGCCGGTGTTCGCGCCGTGTTCCAGCCTCTGTCGGCCATCATGGGACTCGTCTACTTTCTCGAGCTGATCATCTGGTTCTATGCGGTCCGACACATCGACGTGTCTTTGGCCAGTTCCATCACGACACCCTGGCCTGCGCTGACGATGGCCCTTGCCGTCGTCTTCTTGGGAGACAGTGTCGCTGTTTACCAAATCGGAGCCCTTCTGCTTGTCATCGCTTGCATCTACGGGCTGACATTGGCTGGGCTCCGAAAGGCGAAACACGGGGAACAGTCGGACCGTGATCCCACGCAAGACTTAGCGAAAGACCGACCGCTTCGTTGACCGTCGCGCCGGGTTGACCTTCACAACGGCGCGCGGTGATTGTCGGCTCCTACCCGATGGCAGAACAGGGTGTCGCTGCGGACACCCTATCGTGCCCTACTCGCAACAGCTCTCCGCTCGCTTGCTGGCCTTGTTGCCGGCCGGTGGCAGGTCCATGGTGGGGGCTGCGTCGAAGAAACCGTTCGGCATCAGCTTGAAGCCGCTGTTGATGCAGGCCTGGACGGGAAAGTCCTCAGGCCGTGGCAGGTGGTGCAGGCCGAAGACATGCCAAGCCACAAGATCTTCGCCCTCGAGCGAGCGGTCCTGTGCGGCAAAGGCCGCAACCCCGTCGCTGCCGTCGGAGTGATTCACGTACTCGCCGCCGGCGTAGCGCTCCTCGGGATGAAAGCGCGTCACCCAGAGGTGGTTGTAGATAAAGCCGGAGCGCCTGCCCGAGGGTCCTTCCGGCGAGAGGAAGGGCGTGATGGTGTGGCTGGGGTCCAGCTTGTAGGCGGTCTTCCTGCCGACTGCGTTCACCTTGTCGGCGCTGGTGAACTTCCAATAGCGCTGGCTTTCGGCATTGGCCTTGCGTCCGGCCTCGCTCTCGCGGGTCAGCGACGTCTCCTCGACATAGAAGGCATTGCCATAGGGATTGTCCGGGCCCATCGGAATGGTCTTGGTGTTGCACTCCACCACGCCATTGCGGTCGCCGTCGATGGCCAGGTCGAGGCGCGCGCAGAAGAGGTGCTGATGCACCTGGCCGACCAGGCCGGGCTTTACCTCGACGCCGAACTTGGAGGGGTGACCGGGCTCGCAGGCCACGGTGTTGATGATGCCGGTCGCCTTCATCTCGAACTCGAAGGTGCCGTCCAGGTAGAAGTACCAATAGGCTCCGTACTCGTAGTTGCCAACCGTGGCGATGGAGGAGACCACCAGACGCCGGCCGCGACGCACCTCGGTCTTGTCGGTGCGGAAGTCCCAGTGCTTCCAGAGGATGCCGCTGTCCTCTTCATGGATGCAGATCGCATTGGGGATGGCATAGGCCTTGCCGTCGGGATCGTTCAGCCAGGCGTCCATATAGTGGATCGTACCCAGGCAGTCGCAGCCGAGCGTGAGAGAGTTGGTGAGCTTGCCCAGACCATACTCGCCGATGTCGTAGACGCTCTTGCGATAGTGGCCGGCCTCGGGGCTGCCGTAGGGCACCACCATTTCCGACAGCGAGGCGCGATAGATCAGTGGTCGATCCTGGATCTGGATGTCGTGCAGGGTCAACCCTTCGCGGGCATTGAAGCCGATGTGGAGAGACCAGTCGTGCCAGGAGAGCTTCTGACCCTCGACACGGAAACTGACCCCGTCGGGCTGCACCACGTTGATGGTTTTCAGATCGTCACGCACGCTTTCTTGAAACTGGGCAGCGTAGTTGCCGTTGTTCTTGGGAATGGGCGCGCCGCCGTGATCGTCGATCCGCACGACCTCTCCGGTCTTGACGTCGACCAGCGCGTTCAGCCCCTCGATTGGGTGAGCATAGAGGTTGTCGTCGGCGAAGGAGCGGACCCAGGCGAAGGTGTGACAGAGGTGACGACCCTTCTCTTCGGCCACGTCGAAACTACCGCCCGACCAGGGATCCACGCAGACCAGGCCCATGTCGGTGACACCGCGGGCCTCGCAGGCGGCGATAAAGCGGGGGTCGGCTTTGACCGCAGCCTCGACTTCCTCGAACTCCTCCAGCTGGATCATCGGACAGGCATGCGGCCGATGTTCGATGGAGAGCAGCTCGTTCTTGGTCAAGGAGACCAGGCAGCGCCAGACGCCAATGCCGCGCCTGGAATAGACGTTGAGGCGTGCTTCCCGCTCAAACGCATCGCCGGCCTTGAAGGCGCGAACGGCTGCCTTGTCCGGCTCCTTCAACTCGATCACTTCGAAGCGGATAGGCGCCTCCGCGCGCAAGGCCGCCCTGGCGATCTCGGCCGCCTGCTCGATCTCGGTACTGGTGAGCGGATCCAAAGGGTGTCTTACGGCCGTTGCGGCTTCGTTGGGGATGCTGTCCATACTGCCTCTCCTCGTCCGAGCACTGGCATTGCAGGCGTGGCAAGGCCATGCGTGTGAGGGGCGAGGCTGGCGAGTGCGCACGCTGGCCCTGTCCCTCTTGGGTCATAACCAGCGATGCTGCCTGAGGTGCGACCGCTTGCCAAAGGTTTTTGAAGAGCAATCAGGCGGGAAGCACGCGCCAGACGCCGGCATTGCGCAGGTCGCTGTCTTCAATCTCGCGCGTGGTGGGGACGGCGTATTGCGCCCGTTTCTCAAGGCCTTCGCGCGGCAGATAGGTGCGCGAAGGATCCCCCATCAGCACCAGGGCGCCGCGTCCAGCCAAGGCGCGCAGCCAGGTCATGACCGCCTCCGCCATCGGCCGCTCGTAGCAGACGTCGCCGGCCAGCACGACCGGCCAGCCCTCGTCCTTGCCGATCAGATCCTCTTCGCGAACTTGGATCTCCAGCCCGTTGAGTTCGGCATTCAGGGCAATGGCCGCGCAAGCGAAGGGATCGATTTCAGCCGCCTCCACTGTGGCTGCACCGGCCAGCTTGGCAGCGAAGCCCTGCAAGCCAGATCCGGCAGCGAAGTCCAGCACCCGCTCTCCTGCCACCAGCGAGGGTTTGTCGAGGAGGTAGCGGGCCAACGCCTGACCACCGGCCCAGGCGAAGGCCCAGAAGGGTGGCGGCAAGCCCTCTTGCTGCATCCAGGCTTCGCTGGCCTGCCAGATCGGCAGAAGCTCGGAAGCCAGATGCAGGCGCAGCTCCGGCACCAGGCGGGGGCTATCGATCAGGCTGTGCTCGGCGATGAAGGCGGGCGGGTCCTTGGCCGCGGTCATGCCGCCCAGTGACTTCCCAGGATGCCGGCTGCCAGCAGCAGGCCGGCCCACTTATTCGACTTGAAGCGCAGAAGACAGCCAGCACCGTCGTCGATATCCAGGGTGACGAGCTGCCAACCGAGCTGCAGGGCGGCCGCCAGCAGGCCCAGCGCATAGGGCCAGCCAAAGCCGGCAAGCCAACCCGCCAGAGCCCAGGCGACCAGGGCGAACAGATAGAAGACCGCGACCCAAGGCTTGGTCTTGCGCCCGAACTTCAATGCTGTGGACTTGACCCCGATCAGCGCATCGTCCTCGCGGTCTTGGTGCGCATAGATCGTGTCGTAGCCGATGGTCCAGAAGAACCCGCCCAGATAGAGCGCCAGCGCCGGCCAGGCCAGGCCGTCGACAGCCGCCGCCCATCCTAGAAGCGCGCCCCAATTGAAGGTGAGGCCCAGGAAGGCCTGCGGCCAGTAGGTGACCCGCTTCATGAAGGGATAGGTGAAGACCAGAGCCAGCGAGGCCACGCCCATGAGGATGGCAAGCCATGGCAGGCTCAGCAGCACGCAGAGGGCGACCAGCAACTGCAGCCCCAGGAAGGCAACCGCCTGTTTCACGCTCACCTGACCGCTGGGGATCGGCCGCGTGGCCGTGCGGGCGACCAGGGCGTCGAAATTGCGATCGGCAATGTCGTTGAAGGTGCAGCCGGCCCCGCGCATGGCAATGGCGCCGATGGCGAACAGCGGTAGCAGCCACCAGTCCGGCAGGCCGCCGCTGGCAATCGGTGCCATCAAGAGTGCCCAGAGGCACGGCAGGAACAAGAGCCAGAATCCGATTGGCCGATCCGCCCGCATCAGGCTGAAGTAGGGCCAAGCGGCAGGCGGGCTGAGGCGATAGAGCCAGTGGTCGGGTCTGATGTCGGAAGCGGTGTCTGTGCTCACGGGGGCTGGGACTCCTGAACAAGGCCCCTCAAATAGCAAAGCCAGCAGGGCTTGTCGCTGGCCCTGAGGCGACGCAAAGTGAAGCGGTCAAGCGTGAGAGGAGCTTTATGAGCGAGCGCATCGAGACCCGTCTCTTTGTCGAATGCGACCTGTCCGCGGGGCAGGTGGTGGGCTTGGATTCGCCGCGTGCCCATTATCTGCGCTCTGTGCTACGGCTGCGCTCGGGTGCTCTTGTGGCACTCTTCAACGGCCGCGACGGTGCCTGGCTGGCGCGTATCGAAGGACTTGGCAAGGGCTGGGCCTCTCTTAACGTCGAACATCTGATGACGGAGCAGCGCGACGAACCGGACATCTGGCTCTGCTTTTCGCCGATCAAGCGGGCGCGACTGGATTTTCTAGTCGAGAAGGCGGCCGAGTTGGGTGTATCGCGCTTACAGCCGGTCATGACAGAGCGCACCGTCGTCGAACGCGTGAACTTGATCCGACTGCGCGCCAATGTGCGTGAGGCGGCCGAGCAGTCGGAGCGCCTGACCTTGCCGCAGGTGATGGACCCGGTGACCTTGCCGGCCCTGTTGGACTCCTGGCCGCGCGAGCGCGATCTTCTGCTCTGTGCCGAGGCCGGCAAAGCGCGCCCCTTGGCCGAGCAGTTGAGCGATCCTGCGAACCGGCCGCTGCAGGCATTGCTGACCGGACCTGAAGGCGGTTTTGCCCAGCGGGAACTTGACCTGCTGGTCGCACTGGATTTCGTTAGACCGGTCGGTCTGGGTCCGCGCATCCTCCGTGCCGATACCGCGGCACTTGCAGCGCTTTCTTGTTGGCAGGCCTGGCGCGGTGACGGTAAGGAACGCCCGGAAGAACGTCGTGCGGTGGCCGGTCGGGTTTCACTGGGACCGCTAGCCGGCGACGGAGACGGCTAGGTCGGCTCTGGCCAAGCTAGAGAATTGCGCGCCTCACGACTGTGAGCGCGAAACGAGGGAAGGGACGTAACCGGGTGTCAGCACCGCCAAAAGAGTCCGCCGAGACCAGCGCCAAGGCGCCGATCGGCAGCAAGGACGAACTGGTCGCCTACCTCGAGGCCGGCAACAAGCAGCCGTCCGACTGGCGCATCGGAACAGAGCACGAAAAATTCGGCTTCACTTGGGGCGACCTGCGCCCGCTGCCTTACGACGGGCCGCGCGGCATTCGCGCTTTGTTGGAGGCTCTTGCCAGAGACTTCGGCTGGGAGGAGGTGCGCGAGGGCGAGAAGCCGATCGCGCTGGTGAAAGAGGGCTGCTCGATCACGCTTGAGCCCGGCGGGCAGTTCGAGCTCTCGGGCGCCCCCTTGTCCACCGTGCAGGAGACCTGCGGCGAGGTGCACCGCCACTTGAGCGAAGTCAAGCATGTCGCCGAACCACTGGGCATCGGCATGCTGGGCATGGGCTTTCGGCCGAAGTGGAGCCGCGAAGAGACGCCCTGGATGCCGAAAGGACGCTACAAGATCATGGGCTCCTATATGCCCAAGGTGGGCTCGTTAGGCCTCGACATGATGCTGCGCAGTTGCACCATTCAGGTGAACCTGGACTTCGCCAGCGAAGCCGACATGGTGAAGAAATTCCGCGTCAGCCTGGCCCTGCAGCCGGTCGCGACCGCGCTCTTCGCCAACTCGCCTTTCACCGAAGGCAAACCCAACGGCTTTCTCTCCTTCCGCAGCCACGTCTGGACCGATACCGATCCCGACCGCTGTGGCATCCTGCCCTTCGTCTTCGAAGACGGCATGAGCTTCGAGCGCTATGTCGACCATGTGCTCGACGTGCCGATGTACTTCGTCTATCGCAATGGCCAGTACATCGACGCCAGCGGCCAGTCCTTCCGCGACTTCATGGCGGGTCGCCTGCCGGCCTTGCCGGGAGAGCTGCCCAGCATTGACGACTGGGCCGATCACCTGACCACGCTCTTTCCCGAAGTGCGCATGAAGCGTTTTCTGGAGATGCGCGGCGCCGACGGTGGTCCGTGGTGGCGTATCTGCGCTCTGCCGGCGCTCTGGGTCGGCTTGCTCTATGATCAGAGCGCCTTGGACGCGGCCTGGGACCTGGTCAAGGACTGGACGGTCGAGGAGCATCAGCAGCTTCGCGACGCGGTTCCGCGCGCCGCCCTAAAGGCGCCTTTCCGCGGCGGCACGGTCGGCGATCTGGCCAAGCGCGTGCTGGAGATATCAGAGGCCGGTCTGCACGGCCGCGCCAGGACCTTGGATCTCATTAGCGACGAGAGCCACTTCATTGCACCCCTGAAGGAGATCGCCGAGAGTGGGCTGACGCCGGCCGAGCGCACGCTGGAAGCCTTCCACGGACGTTGGGAGGGTAGCGTCGACCCGGCCTTCACCGAGCTTGCCTACTAGCCACTACCCGCCGAGGGGGATTGCGCGGATCGACCTCGAGGTCTGCGATCTCGAGGCGGTGAGTGCGTTCTATCGCGACCTGCTGGGAATGACGGGTTTCGAGCCCGGGTTGCTTGGTTACGCCGCTGCGGGCTGCTGCCTAAGCCTGACCGCAGGCGTGGTCACTCCCCATCTGGCCTCGAGCGAAAGCCTCTATTGGAAGATTGGCATCACCCTGCGCGATCTCGATCAGGCGGTCGCCTTCTTGCGCAAGCGTGGCTGGCCGGTTTCCGAGCCTCGCCAGTTTCGCGACATCGGCTACATGAGCCATCTGAAGGACCCCGAGGGATTTTCGATCGAGCTGTTGCAGCAGCGCTTCGAAGGGCAGGCACAGCCTGCCGGCAGCGGTCATCCGATCGGTGGACAGGCCACTCTGGCGCACCTGACCGTGAGGACCGTCGACCTCGCGGCCACGCAGCGGCTCTGCGAGCACGCGTTGGGCATGCGCCTGCTCTCTCGTCAGCCGGTCAGCGAGCGCGGCTTCACGCTCTACTTCTACGCCTGGAGCGAGGAGCTGCTGCCGACCCCCGATCTGGAAGCCGTCGAAAATCGGTCCTGGCTCTGGGCCAGGCCCTATGGCCTGCTCGAGGTGCAGCATCTCGAACAGGCAGAGAGTCTGGTCCTGCCGGACTCGCGCTCGGCCGGGTTTCGCGGCTTCGCCTTTTCCGAAGTGGGCAAGGAGACGTTCAGGCAGGTCAGCCTGGCCGAACTCAGCCCACTTGCCGATGCTACATCTGCTTCAGCTTGATGCCGACACTCATCATGCCGAAGCCGGCGAAGAAGAGGTTGATGCCCACCAGCAAGCCTAGGATCCAGGCCGCATCGAAGGGGTAGCCGGCGATGATGATGCCGCCCAAGACCAGCGAACAGATCCCGCCGATCGCCGGCCAGAAGCGGTGCCCCTCGCTCTCCGGTCGAAAAGCCAGAAAGACGCGCAGCAGGCCGTCGATCAGGAAGTAGACGGCCAAGATGATTGTCAGGGTGAGCACGCCCTCGGCCGGCTGCATCAACAGCAGGATTCCGCAGGCGAGGTACAAGACACCCATCAAAATCTCGGTCAGCCGCGACCCTTCGGTCGATCCGCCAAAGGCTTTCAACAGGGTGGCCACGCCGCCGATGATCAGCACATAGGCGACCAGGGCCACGGCTGCTAGAGTGCCCAGGTGGGGCAGCAGGGCGGCCGCCGCGCCCA
Organism: Rhodospirillales bacterium; assembly: GCA_963669445.1. Lineage (GTDB taxonomy): Bacteria > Pseudomonadota > Alphaproteobacteria > Kiloniellales > JACOMY01 > JACOMY01. Next base: position 4,505,947 of record OY770029.1, on the reverse strand, counting down.
AGACGATCATAATCAGGCCGATGCCGATCATCCATCCGGCCTTGGCCTTCATCAGCGCGATCGCTTGATCGCGAAAGGCCTGTTGATCGCGGTTCAGTTTCATCTGCGGAGTCCCCTAATCCAGCCGGCAGGTGTGCCATGCAAGCCAAGCTCTTCGCGCAAATCGGGGGACTGTGCAAGTCTGCTGGCCGTTGGAGCAGAGCAGGGGTATCAGAGTCTGTGCTCTGGTCTCCTGCCGTCAGGCCGCAGAAGAGGTGAGAGAGCGGTCATGCTGACTTTGGTCAACCTGGTGATTCTAATCGGGGCCGCCTTGCTGGTGCTCTCGACTTTCACCTCGCTGCTGTCCAGACGCCTGGGGGTGCCGATCCTGTTGGTGTTCCTGGGTATTGGTTTGCTTGTCGGCGTCGATGGTCCCGGCGGGGTGATCTTCGACAACGCGCCCTTGGCCTACTTCATCGGCTCCATCGCGATGGCGATCATCCTCTTCGATGCGGGCTTCGAAACGCCCTGGTCGACCTGGCGCACGGCCGCGGGCCCGGGCTTGGTGCTGGCCACTCTGGGTGTTCTGGCGACAGCCGGTTTGGTCGGCGCCACCGCGGTCTACCTGATGGATGTGGACTGGGTTACCGGCCTGCTCTTGGGTGCGATCGTCGCGTCTACCGATGCGGCTGCCGTCTTCTTGCTGCTGCGCATGTCCGGCGTCTTGTTGCGCGAGCGCGTCAAGGCGACCTTGGAGATCGAGTCCGGCAGCAACGATCCCGTGGCCATCTTTCTGGCGCTGGGACTGGTACCTCTCGTCGGCAGTCCCAATCCCAGCGACCTTCTGGGCTTCGGTCTTGCCTTCTTGCAGCAGTTCTCGATTGGCGGTGCGGGCGGGGTCCTGGGCGGCTTTCTAATCCTCTGGTTGATGGAGCGATTGGAACTTGAGGAGGGCCTGGCGCCCCTGCTGGTCGCCGGCCTCGTCGTCACCCTCTTCTCTGCGGTCAATCTGGTGCAGGGGAGCGGTTTCCTTGCCGTCTATGTCGCCGGGTTGGTGGTCGGCAACGGGCGCATGCGCGGCCGGGTCGAGGTCCAGCGCTTCCAAACCGGTCTGACCTGGCTCTGCCAGATCGGACTCTTCCTCACCCTCGGCCTCCTGGCCACGCCGAGCGACTTTCTGGAGGTCGGGGTCGACGCCTTGATCATCGCCGCGGTGCTAATGTTTCTGGCGCGTCCTCTGGCCGTCTGGATCGGACTGCTGCCTTTTGGTTTCAGCCGTGCGGAGACGATCTTCGTCTCCTGGGTCGGCTTGCGCGGCGCGGTTTCCATCCTGCTGGCGATCGTGCCGCTTCTCAGCGGTCATGCCGAGGGCAGTCTGCTCTTCAATACGGCTTTCATCATCGTGCTGGCCTCGCTGTTGTGCCAGGGCTGGACGGTGCGGCCGCTTGCCAAGGCTTTGAAGCTGACCATTCCGCCGCGCATCGGTCCGCTCGAGCGGGTCGAGCTCAGCCTGCCGGGCGATACACAGATGGAGGTGGTGGCCTACCGTGTGCATGCCGAAAGCCCGGCCGCCTCCGGGCGTCCACTGCCGCGCTTCGCACGCCCCTCTTTGGTCATGCGTCATGGTAGCGCCGTCGATCTCAGAGCCGATGAGAGTCTCGAGGCGGGCGATCAGGTTTACCTCTTCGCCACCCACGATCAGGTTGAACTCTTCGACAAGCTCTTCGCCGGCTCGGCCGAGATCGATCCGGAAGACCGACTGTTCTTCGGCGACTTCCAGCTCGGTGGAGAGACAGCGCTGGGCGATCTGGCAGCCTTCTATGAGATCGACATCGGAGAGGAGCCGCCGGAGCTGACCCTGGCCTTTATCTTCGAAGACGAGTTCGGCGATACGGTGGAGCCTGGCGACCGCTTGCGTATCGGTCCCTTTGAGCTGGTGGCGATCACCACCGGCGAAGGGCAGGTGCTGAAAGTCGGCCTGCTGTTGGACCCGCCGCCCAAGCCCAGCCCCATCCCCTACCTGCCAAGCGGCAGGGAGATCCTCTCGCTTTTCCGCAAGCGACCTGGTAAGAGGCACGCCGCAGCGAGCAAAGGCTTGCCGATGGCATCCGTTCCAAAGCAGTCTCAGCCAACTCCATCCAAGCAGGACAAGACGTCATGAGAATGCCGCGCCTTATGGGCCACCGCGGTGCCGCCGCCTACGCGCCGGAAAACACCCTTGCATCGCTACGCAAGGCCAAGGAGTTTGGCCTCGACTGGGTGGAGTTCGATGTGCAGCTGACCGGCGACGGCCAGCCGGTTCTAATGCACGACGACACCCTGCACCGCACCGCCGGCGATCGCCGCAAGATCGCCCAGGTGCCGCTGGCAGAGGTTGTCGCGCTGGATGCCGGCGGCTGGTTTGACCCGGCCTTTGCCGGAGAGCCCGTACCGCGTTTCGAAGCGGCCTTGGCGTTGCTGGAGACTTTGCAGCTTCGGGCCAACATCGAGATCAAGCCCTCGCCGGGACTTGCACGCGAGACCGCGATCGTTGCCGTCGAGACGGCGAAGGCACGCTGGCCCGAGAGCCTGCCGCTGCCGTTGATCTCCTCCTTCGAGGTCGAATCCCTGGAAGAGGCTCAGCGTCTCTGGCCGGAAGCACCGCGCGGATATCTGTCGAAGAAGCTGCCACCGGACTGGTGCGAGATTGCCACCCGCCTGGAGTGTTTCTCGGTCCATCTCTGGCACCCAGGCATCACGGCGGAGAAGCTGGCAGCAGTGAAGCAGGCAGGCTTTCAGACGGCCGCCTACACGGTGAACTCGACCGAGCGTGCCGAGACACTCTTCGCCATGGGACTGGATTGCGCCATTACCGACGACCCGCCGGCCTTGTCCGACTGGGCAGAAGCCAGCGCGGCAGCTTGATTTCTACTCCGCGGCGCTGCCCTTGGCCTTGGAGACCTCGCTGGTGGTGAGGCGGCGCGGCGAGGGGATGCCGATCACGTTGTAGCCGCAGTCGACGTAATGCACTTCCCCAGTGACGCCCGATGCCAGGTCGGAGAGAAGGTAGAGGCCGGCACGGCCGACCTCTTCCAGGCCGACTTGGCGGCGCAAGGGCGACTGGTCGCGCGACCAGCCGAAGGTAAAGCGCGCATCGGCGATGGCAGAGCCGGCAAGCGTGCGCACCGGACCGGCGGAGATGCAGTTGACCCGCACACCCTCGTCGCCCAGGTCGGTTGCCAGATAGCGCACCGAGCATTCCAGTGCCGCCTTGGCAACACCCATGACGTTGTAGTTTGGCGTCACCCGCTCGGCACCCAGGTAAGAGAGAGTCAGCAGTGACCCGCCTTCGTTCATCAAGGGCTGGGCGAGGCGGGCAATCTGCGTAAAGGAGTAACAGGAAACCAGCATGGAGCGTTTGAAGTTGGCGCGACTGGTATCAAGATAGGGTCCCTTCAGCTCCTCCTTGTCGGAGTAGGCGATGGCGTGCACCACGAAGTCGAGGCTGCCCCAGTCAGCCTTCAAGGTCTCGAAAACGGCAGCCAGCGAGGCATCGTCTTCGACATCGCAGGGCAGCAGATGCGTGGCGCCGATGGAATCGGCCAACGGTTTCACCCGCTTGCCGAAAGGCTCTCCCTGATAGGTGAAGGCCAGTTCTGCGCCTGCCGCGTTCAGTGCCGTGGCGATCCCCCATGCGATGGAGTGATCGTTCGCGACACCCATAACCAGGCCGCGCTTACCGGACATCAAACCCTCGAGAGCCTGCACGTTGGCGGCCTCCCCTCTACTGTGACGAGCCGCAAAGGCTCTGTGCCGCGCCAATCTTCACGTCCCGCCGTGGTGCCTCGCTCATGGCGGACACCGCAAGTGGGACCCTAGCCCTCGTAGCGCTTGAAGGCGAGGCTCGCATTGGTGCCGCCGAACCCGAAAGAGTTCGACAGCACACAGTCGACCTGCGCGTCGTCTTCGCGCGTCCTCAGGATAGGTAGACCTTCGGCCTCCTCATCCAGGGTCTCGATGTTGGCCGAGGCCGCCAAGAAACCCTCTTGCATCATCAGAAGCGAGTAGATCGCTTCGTTGACGCCGGCTGCACCCAAAGCATGGCCGGTGAGTGACTTGGTCGACGCGATGCGCGGTGCTGCCTCGCCGAAGACCTCCTTGATCGCCTTTAACTCAGCGACGTCGCCAATCGGCGTCGAGGTGCCGTGCGTGTTGATGTAGTCGACCTTCGTGTTGCCGATCGACTGCAGAGCCAGCTTCATGCAGCGCACCGCACCCTCGCCCGAGGGCTGGACCATGTCGAAGCCGTCCGAAGTGGCGCCGTAGCCGACCAGCTCTGCATAGATCTTGGCGCCGCGCGCGCGGGCATGCTCCAACTCTTCCAGCACCAGGGTGCCACCGCCACCGGAGATGACGAAGCCGTCCCGGTCCTTATCGAAGGGACGGCTGGCTTGATCCGGGCGATCATTGTAGCCCGACGAGAGCGCAGGCATCGCATCGAAGAGCATAGAGGCCGTCCAGGAGAGCTCTTCACCGCCACCGGCAAAGACCAGATCCTGCTTGCCCAGCTGAATGAGCTCCATGCCATGGCCGATGCAGTGTGCCGAGGTGGAGCAGGCGGAGCTCATGGTGTAGCTGACGCCCTTGATCTTGAAGGGTACGGAAAGCGTTGCCGAGTTGGTATTCGACATGATGCGCGGCACCATGAAGGGACCGATGCGCTTCACGCCGCGTTCCTTGGCGATCCTATAGGCATTGGTCATGTCGCGGGTGGAGGTCCCGCCCGAGCCAGTCACCAATCCGCTTCGCTCGTTCGAGATCTCGTCAGGCTCCAGACCGGAGTCGGCGATCGCTTCCTGCATGGCGATGTAGTTGTAGGCTGCGCCGTCGCCCATGAAGCGACGCAGCTTGCGGTCAAGATGGGCATCGACGTCCAGCTTGAGAGTGCCCGCAACTTCGCTGCGGAACCCCATCTCGATCTGTTCTTCGTTTCGCTCGATTCCAGATCGGCCGTCGCGCAGCGCGGTCGTCACCTCTGCCTTATCATTGCCGATCGAGGAGACGATACCCATCCCCGTCACGACGACACGTCGCATCTTCATGGCTCCAGTACGCTTGCCGCGGGATCAGGCCGTTTCAGTCTTAAACAGGCCGACCCGCAAATTCTTGGCTTCATAGACGGTCTGTCCGTCTACGCTCATGCTGCCGTCGGCGATACCCAGCACCAGCCTGCCTCGCATCACCCGCTTAAGATTAAGGTGGTAGACGATCTTCTTGGCCGTCGGCAGAACCTGCCCGGTCAGCCTGACCTCGCCCACGCCCAGTGCGCGTCCGCGACCCGGTGCGCCGACCCAACCCAAGAAAAAGCCAACCATCTGCCAAAGGGCATCCAACCCCAGGCAGCCGGGCATGACAGGATCGCCTTCGAAGTGGCACTTAAAGAACCACCGATCGGGCGTCAGGTCGTATTCGGCGATGATTTCGCCCTTGCCGTGCATGCCGCCCTTCTCGGATATGCTCTTGATCCGGTCGACCATTAGCATCGGCGGCATGGGTAGTTGTGCGTTGCCGGGTCCGAACAGGCGTCCCTGTGCACACTCGAGCAGATCCTGGTAGCTGAAACTGGATTTGCGCTCGACACTTTCTCCGGTGGTATCGCTCAAGGGACCGTAACCTCCAACCAGCAGAGTTCGGCTTCACTGCCGTATGCTGTTGCTTCACGGAAGCGGCAAAGAACGTGCGGCGGCGACAATTGCTCCGCAGTTTCCTCACCTCTATCCGATGCTGACTATCTTACCCGCGTGCGGAATGCAAGCCGGCCAGAGCCTTGCAAGGCACTAGACTTAGAGATTATCGTTTTTGTCCGCCGTTTCCCTTTGTACCTTGAAGCGATTCCAATTCCGCCCATAAGTTTAGGCGTCAGCGGTTTAAATTGGTTGAGACAATCACCAGATCAGCATCATGACACAGCCACGCACCTTTACCCCTGCCCTGGAGCGCCTGCGTTCTGCCGGCCTTCGACCGACGCGCCAGCGCTTGGCTTTGGCCCGCTTGCTCTTCGACGGCGACGACAGGCATGTCACTGCGGAATCCCTGCACGGCGAGGCACAGGGAGAGGCAATCGCGGTGTCCTTGGCAACGATCTACAACACTTTACACCAGTTTACCGCAGCAGGACTGCTGCGCGAGGTGGTTGTCGATAGCGGACGCTCTTACTTCGACACCAACACCGACGAGCATCACCACTTCTATGACGAAGGTGACGGCAAGCTGATCGATATTCCGGGCGACCAGGTCGCTTTAGCCGGAATTCCGGTAGCGCCCGCCGGCCGCAAGGTGCGGCGGGTAGACGTGATCATCCGGCTTGAGGATGAAGGCGACACCGGTTGCTGAGTGTGGTTTCCTTCTTTGAGAATTAGTCTCAAATGATTCTAAACTGTTGACTAAGCCTTTGTCGTAAACTATGTAAATTTGGTCAAAATGCGCTGCGGTGGAAGGGGGGATTGCCGCTTCCGCGTGGCTCTTCTTGGCACCGCAGAGATCCTGAGCCCAGGCTGACGGGACGCAATGAGGCGTCGTGGACCTGTGGCGAGGCAATTCTAGGAGGATAGATCCCGATGGACCTTAAGGGCAGCAAGACCGAAGACAACTTGAAGGCCGCCTTCGCCGGTGAGAGCCAGGCCAATCGTCGTTACCTCTACTTCGCTCAAAAGGCCGACGTTGAGGGTTACAACGACGTCGCGACCGTGTTCCGCTCCACCGCAGAGGGTGAGACCGGACATGCGCACGGCCATCTCCAGTACCTCGAAGAGGTCGGCGACCCCGCCACCGGTGAGCCGATCGGCCCGACCGGCGACAACCTGAAGGCGGCAATCGCCGGTGAGACTCACGAGTACACAGACATGTATCCCGGCATGGCCCGCACTGCACGCGAAGAGGGCTTTGACGAGATCGCCGATTGGTTCGAGACCTTGGCCAAGGCCGAGAAGAGCCACGCCGGCCGCTTCCAGAAGGCTTTGGACGGGCTCGACGCCTAACGTCTTTGTTCGGCCGGAGCACTGGAGGCGACCCGGTCCCTCCGGCCGAGCCCTTCTCGACCTCCTGCACTGCGTGCCAACGGTGATTGCCCGAAGGTCTGCAGGATGCCGGTAAGGGCGAAGTCCAGGCCAATTTCTTTCTTTCAGAACCCGGCCGGTCCGCGCAGAGCCTGCAGCGGCGGTCGATGGCTTGCAGCGAAGTGGACATTAGGATGGCCGAAGGCAGCTTGGACGCCCCCGTCCGGCATCCCATCGATTGGAACGATCCCGATTTCTATGACATGGAGAAGATCGAGGCCGAGTTGGAGCGGGTCTTCGACCTATGCCACGGCTGTCGGCGCTGCTTTAACCTCTGCGACTCCTTTCCGCGCCTCTTCGACCTGGTGGACGAAGGTCCGACCGGCGAGGTCGATGGGGTCAAGAAAGAAGACTACAAGAAGGTCGTCGAGGCCTGCACGCTGTGCGATCTCTGTTTCATGGTGTCTTGCCCCTACGTGCCGCCGCACGAGTGGAACATCGACTTTCCGCACCTGATGCTGCGCCACCGCGCGGCCGAGTTGAAGGCTGGCAAGGGCGACTTCTGGTCCAAGCAGCTGACCGAGACCGATCGGAACGGACGCTTGGCCGGTAAGACTGCGGGACTGGCGAACTGGGCGAGTAAATCCGACAACAAGATAACGCGGCCGCTGATGGAGAAGGTTGCCGGCATTGACGCCAAGGCGCATCTGCCGAAGTTCCACGGGCGCACCTTTGAGAGCCAAGCCAAGAAATCCAGCCCGGCGGTCAACCGCGAGGCACCTGCGGCGGGCCGCAAGGTCGCGCTCTATGCGACCTGCTTCGTCAACTACAACAATCCTGCGACCGGTCGTGCCGCCCAGGCGGTGCTGGCGAAGAACGGCGTCGAGACCATCGTTGCCTATCCTGGCTGTTGCGGCATGCCGCAGTTCGAGCGGGGCGATCTGGACCGCGTTGCCGAGCGGGCGAAACTGGTCGCGAAGGAATTGGGGGTTCTAATCGATCAGGGTTACGACGTCGTGGCCCTGACGCCCTCTTGTGCTTTGATGCTGAAATTCGAATGGCCCTTGCTGCTGCCCGAGGACGAGGCAGTGGCGAAGCTCAGTCGGGCAACCTCTGACATCACCCAGTACGTCGTAGACATCGCCCAGAAGGAGGGCCTGGCCGAGGGGTTGAAGCCACTGGACGGCGGGGTTGCACTGCACATCGCCTGTCACGCCCGCGCCCAGAACATGGGCAACAAGGCAAACGACATGATGAAGCTTGTCCCGGAGACGCCGGTGACACAGATCCTGCGGTGCTCCGGCCACGGTGGATCCTGGGGCATCATGAAGGAAAACTTCGAAGTGTCGCTGAAAGTCGGCCGGCCGGCCGCCCGCCAGGCAGCGACGGTGGCGAAGAAGGCGGAGGATGCGGCAGCAGCGGGTAAGAACACGCCGGCCAAGACCTACCTTTCCTCAGAGTGCCCCTTGGCAGGCGAGCACCTGCGCCAGGGTATCGACGCGCTCTCGATGGACAAGAAGCCGGACTTCGTGGAGGCACCGCACCCGATTGAACTGTTTGCACGCGCTTACGGGCTCTCCTACTAGCCAGGCGCGCTTCAGGAAGGACTGAGCATGACCGAGACATTGGCACCGAAGCGCCAGATCACCCGTGCCGACATCCTCTCGATGGAGGACTATGGCCGCGAGCGCCGCGAGATGCGCCGCGATCTGGTGCAGAAGAAGAAACTGCGACGCCTGGAAGTCGGGCCGGTCGCAACCTTCTACTTCGAGAATTACGAAACCATGTGGCATCAGATTCACGAGATGCTGCACATCGAAAAGGGCGGCGAAGAACAGATCGCCGACGAACTGGCAGCCTATAACCCGCTCATCCCTCAGGGCCGCGAGCTGGTGGCCACCGTCATGTTCGAGATCGATGAGCCCAAGCGGCGCGCAACCTTCCTCTCGAAGTTGGGCGGCGTCGAGGAGACCATGTTCCTTGAGATCGATGGTACGAAGGCGATGAGCCAGCCCGAGGCCGACGTGGACCGCACCACGGCAGACGGCAAGGCTTCCTCGGTCCAGTTTGTGCACTTTCCCATGACCGACGATCAAGCCAAGGCCTTCAAGACCTCCGGCGCACGGATCATTCTGGGAATCGATCATCCCGATTACGGCCATATGGTGGTGATACCGGACACCATCCGCGCTGCCCTGGCCGAAGATCTCGACTAGGCCTGTCTGCTGGAATCGTCCTGTCGGTGATGGGCCTCTCCCATGGCAGCACCATAGAGCTCCCATGCCCTCTGTTTCCATGATCGCAGTTGGTCGGCCCGGATGCAGCGGTTAGGCTTGGACACGGGCGCAGGTGTCAGGCACCCCGCGAGAGTAAGGGCTGCGAGGGAGAACCGATAGGAGGGCGTGGTCTCGACGTCTGTGCCTTTTTTGAACGCAAGTTGGGAGCAAGCTCATGATCAAGCATCTGGATCACGTGACGATTGCTGTCCGAGACCTGGCAGGCGCCAAACGCTTCTTCGCATTGCTCGGCTTCGAAGAACAGACGGCCGTGGTAATCTCCGGAGAGCGGTTTGCCCGCTACATGGGGCTGGACGCGATCGAGGCAGATCACGTGACGCTATCGCTGGCCGGCGCTGATCCTCGCTTCGAAATCCAGCTTCTTCACTATCGCGTGCCGGAGATCGCTGGAGAGCAGGACATTGCGCGCTTGGACCGAATTGGTTTCAATCATATCTGCTTCGCCGTACGCGGGATGGACTCCGTGATCGCCACTCTCAAAGAGGCGGGAGTTGAGGTGCGATCGGAGCTCTCGGCTTTTCACGATCGGCGTCTCGTTTTCGTGACGGGCCCTGAAGGAATCACCGTCGAACTGGCCGAGTGGCTGACGTAGGGGGGCTTGAGAACAAGGACCTTCGAATGGGCAGCGGAAGCGTGCCGTTTGGTCGCCGCGCTGCTCGATTCGGTTTCCAATGTTTGAGTAACCTAGATCTGACGAGACTTTGGCGGCCTTGTGCTACGTCCTTGGGGTGACCTCAATTGCTTGCTTGGCTAAGCTCCGGCGCAAGGACTACCCCTTGTTGATCGGAGGAGCTTTGATTTGCGTGCGAACAGAGATTTGGATGCGGCCTTGGCCGATGCCGAGGCCCGCTACGTAGCCGCCAATCCAAAGAGCGAAGCCCGCCATCGCGAAGCCAAAGCCTGGATGCCCGGCGGCAACACCCGCACCATCCTGCACTACGACCCCTTCCCAGTAGGAATCGAGCGTGGCGAGGGTGCGCGGCTCCTCGATATCGACGGACACGAGTATCTGGATCTGCTGGGCGAGTACAGTGCCGGTTTCTACGGCCACTCGCCGGCCCCGGTCGTCGCAGCCTTACGCGAAGCGCTGGAGGGTGGCTTGGTGCTGGGCGGCCCTAACCGCTACGAGGCATCGCTGGCCGAGGCCTTTTGCGCGCGCTTTCCTTCGGTCGATCTGGTGCGCTTCTGCAACTCCGGGACTGAGGCGAACCTGCTGGCCGTGCAGATGGCGCGCGCGTTGACCGGACGCAGCCGCTTCATCGTTCTGGAAGGCGGTTATCATGGCGGGGTCTTCTACTACATGCCGGGCTACGGGGCGATGAACCTGGACTTGCCGGTCTTGCCAGTACCGCTGAACGACGTCGAGGCCTTGCTGACGACGGCTCGGCAGGCCGGCGACGATCTGGCCGGCATTCTCTTGGAGCCCTTGATGGGGGCGGGCGGATGCCTCGCGGCCGACAGCGCTTTCCTGGCGGCGGCACGCCAGGCCGCCGACGAGACCGGTGCGATCCTGATTTTCGACGAAGTTATGACCTCGCGCCTCGACTATGGCGGGCTGCAGGCGGCCATGGGCGTGACGCCGGACCTCACCAGCTTCGGCAAGTACCTCGGCGGCGGCCTCAGCTTCGGCGCGGTCGGCGGACGCCGTGACCTAATGGCCCGCTTCGATCCAGAACATCCTCAGCCGCTGCCGCATTCCGGCACCTTCAACAACAACGTCATGATGATGGCCGCCGCTTTGGCAGGTATCACCCAGGTGCTCACCAAGGAGGCAATCGCGCACTGCAATGCCATGGGTGACCGCTTGCGTGCGCGCCTGGAGGCAATTGCCGAAGAGGCGGGGGTTCCCCTGCAGATCACCGGTAGAGGCTCCATGCTGGGCGTACATTTCCAGAACGAGCGTCCGTCGAGCGTCCGAGATGCCAGACCGCACTTCGCTTGGCAGAAGCTGATGCAGCTGGAGCTGCTGAACCGCGGGCTCTATACCGCCAGGCGCGGTCTCTGTGCGCTTACCATGCCGATGACCGAAGCCGATGTAGGAGAGGCCGCGGAGATCTACAAAGAGGTGCTGATGGCGTATCGGGTGCTGGGCCAGGAAGTGCTGGTGAACTGATCCAGCTTAGGGCGTACAGCGATAGAGCGTCGCTTGTCCGCCTTCCAGGGGCTTTGCCGTCATCGTGAAGCTGTCGGCAGTGACCTCGGTGATCGGGGCCTCCAGGACGTCATACTGCGCCAGGCTCCTAAGATCGGAGGCCCGGATCGTAATCGTGGATCCCTCGAGCTGCCAGAGGCCGATGGCCTCGACCGGGTTCTCGCCGCCGTTGGTGACGGCCCAGGCGCCTGACTCGTAGAATGAGAGGGTATCCCTTTGCAGGCACTCTTGCGGATCGCCGATTCCCCAGTAGCCGATGAAGTAGGCGCGCTCGAGTGGCGTTTCCGCCCAGGTGTTGGATCCCAGTACCACCAGTAACAAAGCTGCTGCGGTGCATCGCCAAGCCATCGGCTAATCCTCTCAACTGTGGTGCAGAGATCATCGGCGCTCTCTGCCTCGATGTGCAAGTCGCTTGCTGTGATCAGACGCCTAAGGCGCGCCTGACTTTCTTGCCGATCCCTTTGAGCCTGGTACGGTTCTCGTTGGAGAAGACGAAGCGCACGAATGGATCGCCGTTGTGCGGTCCCCAACCGGTCATGGGAGTGGCGGCGATGCCCTCTGGCAACAGCCGATCGGAGGCCTCGGCGCCAGAAAAACCCAGGTCTTGGCTGCGCAGCAACAAGGACCAGCCACCGGCAGGTAGGCCAACAGGCAGACCGGCCAACTCTTCCATCAAGAGGTCGCGGCGTGCCTGCAACTCGGCGACATAGGCCGGCAAATCCTCGTCTGATTTCTCCAAGGCGATGGCAGCCGCAGCCTGGGCAATGCCAACCGGCACAACGACATTGGCGAGCGAGACGGCGACCAGATCGGGGACCAGAGCCTGCGGTGCGACAATCCAACCGACCCGCCATCCGATCATCCTGAGCTCCTTGGAGGCGCTGCCGACGACGACGCTGCGCTCGGCCATGCCGGGTAGCGAAAGGGGGTGGAGCAGGGGGCGCCCATCGAACAGCAGACGCTCCATCGCCGAATCGAGGATCAACAGAAGGTCATGCTGCTTCGCAAGTGCCGCGATCGCCGCCCAGTCCCCCTGATCGAGGACGGCGCCGCTTGGCATTGAAGGCGAGGTTAGGAGGAAGGCCCTGGTCTTTGAACCGATTGCAGCCTGCAAGGCAGCGCGCTCCAGGCGCCATGCCTCGCCAGGGGTAAACGTCAAAGGCACGAAGCGTGGTACGCCGCCGGCCAAGCGGATACGATTTATGAGGCCGGCATAGGTTGGGTCGGTCACGATGACCTCGTCGCCGACCTCGATGGTGGCCAGCAAGACATTCAGAATACCGGAGAGGCCGCCGGCAGATATCAGGCAGTTGGTCTCGTCGTAGATCTGGCCGGAGAGGCGTGACACATGCGCTGCTGCGGCCCGGCGCAGCCCGATTTGGCCGATGAAGGGGAGATAACTGTTGTCGTCGTCCAGGCTTGCAGCCTCTCTGGTGCGGGCCAAGGCTGCGGGATGCGGCGGCAGGTCGACATCCAGGTTCTCCAGACGCAGCAGGTCCTCGCCGGCCGTGTCCGCCAAGTTACCCAGGCGATCGACACCGATGCCGGCAATCTCGGCAAGCCGCGCAGGCCGGCGCGCGAAGACGTGGGTCTCTGACATACCGCTTTCCTTTCAATAATAGATTATCTATGATCTCACTCGCAACAGCAGGAGGCAAGCGCTTTGATCGAGGCGACTGGCAAGGGAGCATCGAGATCGAGCGGAGAGGCTACCGGCGAGGATCGCTCGCTGGCGGCCGTCATCACCCGCCAACTGGCTGCCGAGATTGTCAGCGGCGAGATCGCACCGGAAAGCTGGCTGCGGCAGGATCGGATCGCCGAGCGTTTTCAGACCAGTCACGTTCCGGTGCGCGAGGCCTTTCGCCGCCTGGAGGCGCGCCGGCTGTTGGAGAACCTGCCTCGGCGCGGCGTGCGCGTGCCCGCGCTCAAGCCAGAAGAGGTGCAGGAACTGATCGATATGCGGACCTCGCTGGAGTGTCTTGCTCTGCGCCGTGCATTGGGGCAGGGCTCGGCCGATGAGCGGACGTCAGCTGCCGAACAGGCGGAAGCAGTCCTTGCCAAGGCTGAGGTCTCGCAATCCCTGACGGTCTGGGAGGGCTGTAACCGGGCCTTCCACGGAGCACTCTATGAGCCCGGTCAGGGTATGCGCCTGCTGCCGGCGATCGACGAGCTCCATGACGCTAGCGCGCGCTACCTCTTTGCTGCCTGGCGCGATCTTGCTTGGCAACCGCGCTCTGAAGCTGAGCACCGTGCTCTGCTCGAGGCCTACCGTTGCGGAGATGTCGAGACGGCAGAACCGCTGCTGGCTGCCCATGTGCAGGCCGCCGGCCGCAGTCTGATTGCAAGATTAGGGGAAGCCTGAGTGCGACTTTGGTCTTGCTGCTGCGAAGACCACGAGCCATCTCTTCTCGATGTCACGCAAGGAGGGACGCACAGATGTTCATCGCAATGAATCGCTTCCGGGTGAAACTCGGTCGGCAAGAGGACTTCGAGTCGGTCTGGACCTCGCGCAAGACTTTCTTGGAGGAGGTTCCGGGTTTCCGCGTCTTCCATCTCCTGAAAGGACCGGTCAGCGAAGACCATGCGCTCTACACCTCGCACTCGATGTGGGATTCGCGAGCGGCCTTCGAAGGCTGGACCAAGTCCGAGGCATTTCGCCAAGCACACGCCGGTGCAGCCGGCCATCGCGACCTCTACGAAGGCCCGCCGCAGTTTGAGGGGTTTGAAGTGTTGCAGGAGGTCGGGTCATCGTCATAGACGCTGGCTGAGGCCCGCAGCCAATCCAGCCCGACCCAGGAAGCCATTCAGGAAAAACCGTCATGACCATAAGATCCCTCCTCGCCACCACGCTCTCCATCGGCCTGGTGGCCGGATTGGCATCGACGGCGGGTTTTGCTGACGAGCCGGTCCCCAATCTGGAGGGCACTTGGATCAAGTCGGCAGGCCAGATCATCTATGCGAGTGGCGAGATCAATGCGTTCCCGCACAGCTACGATATCGCCCAGATCGAGATAACAGGGCAAGTCGGTGCCGTCTTCCGGGCGACCCAGTCGACCGTCGCGCTCGACCACGCGCAGGACGGGCATCATGGAACGCAGCCAATCGAGAAGGGCGGTCTGCCGATCATCGGCGTGATCGGCTGGGATGGCAGCTCGGTGACGCTCAGCGATGTCGGGGACACGACAGTCCACCACTGTACCTTGGTAGAGGAGAACACGATGCATTGCACCGTGTGGGAAGCGGGCGATCACGCCTTGGCCGGGCGCATCGTCTTGCGCCGTCACTAGGCGAAGAGGAATCGCGCTCCACTTGACGCTCAATGTCGCACGCTTTGCTGTGGCACCGAAAGAACTTCGGCCGCAGTGGCGCACAGGCTGAGTGCCTGGCTCTTGGCGGATGTGCGCGTCCTTAGATTTTGTTGAACGATCATTTATATTGGATGGCGGTCATTGTTTCCAGGGCGATTTTCCCCGCTTGATGCTTGCAATTGAAGTCCCTCTGTTTGAACTTGTAGGGGGAATTGGGGTCTTGATATCCGTCTCTTCGGGATTGGGTGCCGCATTTCTCTAGGGGCTCTTTGGGGGGACAGGGGATGGTGTGCAGGTTCAGGGTGTTCCAGCCGATGGTGTTGGGGCTGGGGGCAGCTTCGTTCTTCCTCCAGGGTGGTTCGACGCCGGCGCAGGCAGACTGCACCCAGCAGAACAATCTGACCTTCATCTGTGAAGGCACATTGAACGATATTCAGATCTTCGATGTTCTTGACCCTGAGGCAGCAGTAACGGTCAAGGCCCAGGATCTGGACGCGTCCGTTGGCAAGACCTTTACGGCCGGCGCCCTCGGCTTTGACGGGCAGGGCAACGGCGTTCGTGGCGGTGATGCCGGCTCGATCTCGGTCACCTTCGATGGCACACCACACGGGATCTTCTTTTCTTCGCAGGATTCGGGCCGCTTCAAGGGGCTGAATGCAATCTCGAACGCCGGGAGTGGCTCTTCCGGCGATCATTCCACGGTGGGTTCCGGTACCGCGCGTTCTGACCGTGGCGGAGACGGTGGCAATGGTAGCGACGTCACGCTCTCGGTCGACGCCGGCACGATGATCATCAATTCTGAGACAGACAGCGGCCAGGTTATCTTGGGCTCGTCGGCTGGTGGCGATGCTGGACCCAGCGACGAAGCAAAGGTGGACACCTTCGGCGAGGCCTTCGGCAACACTGGCGGTGTAGGCGGCAACGCGGGCGACGTCACGATAGACGTCACGGCGGCGAGTATCTCCTACCGAGGCGGCTTCGTCGGAAATCAGACCGCCAACGGAATTGTTGCCAGTGCATTCGGCGGCAAGGGTGGCGATGGCGCTGAAGCCAAAGTCGATGGAATCGGCGATACGACTGGCGGCGATGGCAACAGCGGCGGCAAGGGCGGTGCCGCCACGATCACCATTGACAGCGTTACGATCGGCAACACAGGCCCAATGGGCAGCACCATCATCGCGGAGTCTTTTGGCGGCGACGGAGGCGAAGGCGGCGAAGCCAAGAGCGAAGGGGCAGGTGTCTCCCGCGCAGGTAACGGAGGCGCTGGCGGTGACGCCTCCTCGGCCAGACTGGTTCTGGGTAATGGCGATATCATCGTCGGCGCTTCCGGCGGCAATGGGAGCGGAGACATAACGCCAGTCATTCGCGTGCATGCTCAGGGCGGCGACGGCGGGGCAGGTGGTGACGGTTTCACCGGCGGTGCCGACGATAGCAACGGCGGCGACGGCGGCAAGGGTGGTGACGGCGGAACCGCGAGCCTGGTGCTGGGGCCGGCTCAGGTGTTCTTGACGCAGTCCAGCGGTGGGGTTTTCGTGCAGAGCTTCGGTGGAGCCGGTGGCGCTGGTGGAGAAGGTCAGACCGATTTCGCCGATCGGCGCGCGGACGGAGGTGACGCCGGTGACGGGGGCTCCAGCGGCGCCATCGAGGTGACCTCCGGCGCCGGGCCTGCCTCGATCACGGTCCCCAACAATGTAAATCCCTTTGCTGAGCAACATGCCTTGGTCCTGCAGTCGATTGCCGGTGATGGCGGCGACGGCGGTGACGCCAAGTCCAAGACCTTCGGCAATGCCAATGGCGGCAATGGTGGCCAGGGCGGCACCGCGGGAAGCATCGATGCCGATATCTGGGCCGACATCTCTACGAACGGCGATCTAAGTCAGGGTGTCGTGGCGCGCAGCTATGGCGGTGCGGGTGGCAACGGCGGCAATGCCGATGCCACCACTGGATCAGGCGAGGGTGGCGCCGGAAAGGGATCGGGGCCCGGTGCAGATGTCAGCGTGGACTTCTTGGGCAGCGTCTCGACGACAGGCCGCGATGCCAACGCCATGCTGATCCAAAGCGTCGGCGGCTTTAGCGGCGATGGCGGTAGCGCCAGTGGCTTCCAGGCCTTCGGCGCAGGGAGTCAGAGTGCCGGTGACGGTGGGATGGTCACCGCCAGCTTGGGCGAACAGGTAACGATCACGACGAGCGCCGTACGCGCCTATGGCGTGCAGGTGCAATCGGTCGGTGGCGGCGGTGGCCGCGGTGGTGCCGGCGACGGGATAGCCAGTTTGGGTGGTAGCGGCTCGGCAGGCGGCGGCGGTTCGGACGTCGCCGTTGTTATCGGCAAGGAAACCGAGATCTCGACCAAAGGCCAGCTTGCTCGTGCAGTCCATGTCATGAGCGTCGGTGGCGGTGGTGGCGACGGCGGCGGTTCGACGGGTGTCATTGCGCTGGGCGGTTCGGGGGGCAGTGGCGGAAACGGCTCCAACGTCGTCCTAAGCTTGGATGAGATGACTTCAGTCACCACCCAGGGCGACATTGCCACCGGTCTCTATGCGGCCAGCATCGGCGGTGGCGGTGGCACGGCGCACTCGACGCAGGGGCTCGAAGCCATCGGTGGCTCGGGCGGCGATGGCGGCAGCGGCGGGCCGGTCACCATCAACAACGCCGGGGCAGTCTCAACTGCCGGCTCTGACGCAGATGCGGTCGCCGCGCAGAGCATCGGCGGCGGCGGCGGTCACGGCTCCAACGCCACCAGTGTCTCAGCCGGTTTTTCGCTTGCGATCGGTGGGGCCGGTGGCAAAGGCGGCTTTGCCAACAACGTGACCTACAACGACACCGGCGATAGCGGCCGCAAGATCATGACCGAGGGTGACCGCTCGCGTGGCGTCTTCCTGCAGAGCGTCGGCGGTGGCGGCGGTGATGGCGGGAATGCAGTAAGCGCTTCGGCCGGTGGTCCGGTTTCGCTGTCGCTGGGCTTCAGCGGCGATGGTGGCGGTGGCGGACGCGGTGGCATTGCGCAGTATCAGACCGGTGCCGCGGATGTGAGCACGGCCGGTGATCACTCTGCGGCAATCCAGGTGCAGTCGATCGGTGGTGGTGGCGGAAACGCCGGGACCGATGTGGCAGCAGGCGGCCTCTCCGGCGTCAACCTCAGCCTGGCAATGGGTGGCTCCGGCGGCAGTGGCGGCAAAGCGGATTTCTCGTCTGTGGAGTCCGACTCGGCGCTCTCGACCGAGGGCGACCATGCCAGTGCCGTCCTGATTCAATCGATCGGCGGTGGCGGCGGTAATGCCGGGACGACGGTTTCGGGCGGCTTGGCAGGACCGGTCAGCCTTGGCGGCAGTATCGGCGGGTCCGGTGGCGGCGGCGGCGATGCCGGCGAGGCCAATGCCAACGGCGGTGGCGGTATCTCGACCAAGGGTGATCACTCCTTCGGGCTGCTGGCACAGTCGATCGGTGGTGGTGGCGGTAACGGCGGCACCAGCGTTGCAGCGAACGGGGTGAGCGAGGTCTCGGCAGACCTCTCGCTCGGTGGGCAGGGCGGTGACGGTGGCGCCGGCGATCTGGTCACGGTCAAGTGGGCCGATGCCATCATGACGCAAGGCAACAACGCCAGCGCCGTCATGGTCCAGTCGATCGGCGGCGGCGGCGGAAATGCGGGCACCACGGTCTCCGGCGCTGCCAGCTCTCAGTATTCCTTGCAGGCAGCGGTCGGCGGCAATGGCGGTGGTGGCGGTGATGCCAGCCACGTCGGTGTGACCCTGCTGGGTGACGTCTCGACTGAGGGGGACATCGCGCACGGCCTGCAGGTGCAGTCGATCGGCGGGGGCGGTGGGCACTCCGGCACCACGATTGCCGGCACCGCGATTTCCAACATGTCGGCTGACCTCTCTATCGGCGGCTCGGGCGGCGATGGCGGCGACGGCATGCGGGTCGAGGCGCAGGTTGCCCACATTGCCACACAGGGACATGCCTCTTCCGCGGTTACGGCGCTTAGCATCGGCGGCGGTGGTGGTTCGGCGCACTTCACCGGCGCCTTCAGCGGCAACTCCACGGACTCGCTGAATCTCTCGATCGGCGGCAAAGGCGGGGCAGCGGGCGACGGCGGCGAGGTCGAGGTGACCTTGACCGGCGATCTGACCACGGCCGGCCACAATGCGCCGGGCATCAAGGCAATGAGCATTGGCGGCGGCGGCGGTGACAGCGGCATGACTGTGGCAGGCTCTCTGGTCGGTTCGGTTCCGATCGGCGTCTCTGTCGGCGGTGATGGCGGCAATGCCGGCTCCGGCGGCGCAGTCACGATCACCAGTGAAGCCGGAACTTCGATCCAGACCAAGGGCGCCAACGCCGAGGGCATTCTGGCAGCCAGCGTCGCGCGTTCCGGCGGCAGCGCCGGGCACGTGATGGCGGGCACCGCTCTTTCCGGTGGGACGGCAGGTGTCGCGGTCGGCGGTTCCGGCGGCGATGGCGGCAGTGCCGGGGCGGTTACCTTGACCAACGGCGCTTCAATTGCGACTGAAG
Organism: Rhodospirillales bacterium; assembly: GCA_963669445.1. Classification (GTDB taxonomy): domain Bacteria; phylum Pseudomonadota; class Alphaproteobacteria; order Kiloniellales; family JACOMY01; genus JACOMY01. Next base: position 4,486,671 of record OY770029.1, on the reverse strand, counting down.
GTGTGCACTCCAGCGCCATTGAGGCGCGATCCGTCGCCGGTGGCGGCGGCAGTGCCAAAGGCTCGATCTCCGCCTCATTGCTCTCGATGGGGGATGCCAGTCTGACCATCGGCGGCGACGGTGGCGACGGTGGTAAGGCAGGGGATGTCATGGTGACCAGCCAGGCCGCTCTCTCCACCGCGAACCATCATGCCTACGGCATTCTGGGTCAATCTATCGGCGGCTCGGGCGGCAATGGGGGGTTTGCGGCGCAAGCCAGCTTTACCGGCGGCGAGGTCTCCGGCCAGGCCGGAGTCTCTATCGGCGGCTCGGGTGGCGATGGCGGTAGCGCGGGAACCACGACGGTCACCTCGTCTTCCTCCATCGAGACCGCCGACTTTGGCGCAATCGGCATCCTGGCACAGTCGATCGGCGGCTCCGGTGGTTCGGGCGGAAATGTCTACAGCGGCAACCTCTCAGCCTCCTCCGACTTTTCCGCGAACGCCAACCTTAACATCGGTGGCAGTGGTGGAGACGGTGCCGTCGGCGGTGCCGTCAGTGTCATGAATGGCGCGAGCATCGCTACCGACGGCTTTCTGGCGGATGGAATCGCGGCGCAGTCGATCGGTGGCAACGGCGGTTCAGGAGGCTCGACTTACTCGGTCCTGACCACGGTTTCCGGCGACAGCAGCGCCAGCGTGACCGTCGATATCGGCGGTTCCGGCGGGTCCGGGCAGAACGCGGCGACCACCGCGGTCGAGAACAGCGGCACGATTGAAACGGCCAAAGGCGGGTCTAACGCAATCTTGGCCATGAGCATCGGCGGTGGCGGCGGCCGCGGCGGTGCAGCGGCCAATGTGAACATAGATCCGCTGCCCAGCATGGCAGCTGCGCAAGCACCAGGTGAGGATGACGATTCCAGCCTCAGCGCCAGCGTCGATGTAGGCGTCGGTGGCAAGGGCGGCGCGGCCGGCGACGGCGGCAAGGTAACCGTGACCAACAGCGCCATGCTCTTGACCGGAGGCAAGAGCTCGAAGGCGATCTATGCCATGAGCGTCGGCGGTGGCGGTGGCGAGGGAGGCGCAGCCTCCTCAGCCTCCTTCAGCTATGACGGGGTTTGCAATGCGCTCACCGGCGGTGCCGGCTTTGGCTGTATGCCCGACGGTGGCGGCGACGACGATACCACCGATATCTCGACTTCGCTTGCCGCAGAGATCGGCGGCAAGGGTGGTGCCGCGGGTAATGGCGACAGCGTCACGGTCACAAATGAGGGTTCGATCGAGACCGCCGGTCGGCTAGGTCACGGCATTGTCGCCCACTCGATTGGCGGCGGTGGTGGCACCGGCGGTGAAGGTGGTTTGGGCATCCAGGCCTGGACCAACAACGAGACAGCGAACTCGATTGCAAACCTACCGTCGAACTTCACCTTCATCCCCAGCTTCAGCGACGTCAGCATGGCAATCGGCGGCAGCGGCGGGGCTTCGGGTGACGGTGGCGCTGTCAGCATCGACAACCGGGCCCAAATTACGACCGGCGGCGACTTCGCCTTTGCCATACATGCGCAGTCGATCGGCGGGGGCGGGGGCAACGGCGGTGCCGGTTCGACCGGGCTCTGGTCAGAATTGACTGTCGGCGGACGCGGCAGTGGTGGTGGCAACGGCGGTACGGTCACGATCAAGCAGGACAGCATCATCACCACCAGCGGTGAGGGCAGCATTGGCATCTTTGCGCAGTCGATCGGCGGCGGTGGCGGGACCGCTGGCGATGTCTACCGGGCTTTCTCTAACTCCTGGCTGGATCTCAACATCGGTGCTGGTCTGGGCGTGCAAGAAGCGGCCGGCGGCGGCGGCGATGGCGGCGATATCTCTGTGGTTGCCGGCGACATCGCCACCAGCGGCGAGGGCGCCCATGGGATCGTCGCTCAGTCGGTCGGAGGGTCCGGCGGTATTGCCGCCATTTCCGGCGATCTAGGCAGTCTGTCAAAGCTCAACACCTATGCCGGCGGCGCCGGCGATGAGGGTAACGGCGGCGCGATCGACATTACGGTGGATGGTCAGATCCTGGTTGCGGGTAAGAACGCACAGGGCGTGGTCGCGCAGAGCAGCACGGGACGACTGGGTTCGAAGGACAGGAGCGGTGATGTCACCATCGCCGTCAACCAGAGCATCATCGCATCGGGCGAAGGCGGCCGCGCGATCCTGGCGCAGAGTGACGGCGACATTCGCGGCACCATCTCAATCACGGTGGCCGAGGATGCGATCGTAGAAACCGCGGCCGATGGTGCGGAAACCATCGGCCTCTTCCACGGCAGCGGTAACAACCTCACCAACAACGGCGTCATCCAGCACAAGGGAACGGACGACGACGACTATGTTCTACGCACCAACGGCTTCAGCCTGGATGTGCAGAACAATGGCGCGATTGCCGGCTCGGTGCTCAGCCAATCCAGCCAGGCCAACGGCCCATTGGGCGGTCCCATCACGATTGCAAACGCAGCCTCTGCCAGCTTCGGCCTGGGCGGCACCATGAATCTAGGTCAGGGCGGAGCACTAACCAATGACGGCAGGGTTTCGCCGGGTACGCTGGGTACCATCGCCACCTCCGTCTTCGATGGCGGTTTCACGCAAAGCAGCGGCGGCGTGTTGCATGTCGATTTCACGCTTGCCGGTCAGAACGACCGCATCTCCTTCGTCAAGTCCTCCAGACCGGAATTGGCCGGTGCGGTCGAGCCGGCACTTCAGGGCAGCCTGCCGAAGTCCGGCGACACGGGAAGCTTCGTCATCCTCTCGTCTGAAAACGGCTTTGGGTCGAACAGCCTGATGGTCAGCAACACCGGCGCGGTAGACTATAGCCTCAGCCAGGCGAACGACGAGATCAGCCTTGGCTATGCCGTCGACTACACGCCTTGGACCGGCGACACGGCCGACCAATCGAAGATTACGCCCTCTGTGCGCAAGAAGATCAGCAGCAACCATACACACTTCGGCGACAGCATCGATTTGCTGGTCGAACGTCGCAATGAGGCCGTCGCTGAGGGCGGCGATGATCTGGCTTTCGTAGACGGTCTCACCAGTTTTCTGCTGGAGACCGAAACCGTCGGCCAACTGGTGGACGTCTATGATCGCTTTGCACCGGGGGAGATCTTCGCGCCGTCGGATGCCGCGCTCTTCTCCAGCCTGCGTTTCTCCGATGCGGTGAATTCCTGCCCGAGGCAAGGTGAGGAAGGTCGCGTCGTCTTTACCGAGCAGGGCAGCTGCCTGTGGCTGCAAGCCAGCGGTGGCGGTATCGATCGGCAACGCACGGGCGATTCGATCGAGTACGACGAGACCCTCTTCGGATTTGCGCTGGGCGGGCAGACCGCCTTGGGCGAGGGCTTCTTTGCCGGTCTGGCATTCGGCTACGAAGACAGCAGTCTCTCCAACGCGCGTTTCAGCGGCGATGGCTCGCGCTTCCAGGGCGGCGTCGTGGTCAAGAAGGAAATCCAGGCGACCACGCTTTCGGCTTCCTTCTCCGGCGGTGTCGGTAGCTATGATCTGTCGCGCAGCGTGATCACGCCCGCTGGCACGGTGACGGCCGACTCTTCACCCAATACCAACTGGGTCTCCGCCCACGCGCGCGTGTCGCAGGTCTACGACATCAGCGATGAGATCTACCTGAAGCCCTGGTTCGATCTGGGAGTGGATCACCAGTGGCAGGGTGGCTATGACGAGAGCGGTGCGGGAGATTATGGCCTGGAGGTCGCAGGATTTAGCCAGACATTGGTAACCCTCAACCCGATGCTTGAGGTCGGCGGCGGCTTCGAACTCTTCGGCGCGCAGGTCAATGCCAATGCGGCCGCCGGTCTGCTGGCTATCGTCAGCGGCCGTGACCGCTCAACCGACGTGAGTTTGCTGGGCAGCGGTTCCGGCGGCCCCTCCTATCTGGTCTCCGACCAGGCACGTCCGCTCTTCGCCGATCTGGGGGCCAGCGTCGACATCGTGGTGCATGATCGGGCGGTGGTCAGCATCGGCGGACAGGCCCTGCTTGCCGGCAACCAGCAGGAGTACGGTGGCACCGGACGTCTCTCAATCTTCTTCTAGAACCGGAATCTGATGGGCCGTCAGATCCCTACTCTAGCGCGGCATGTTCTCTTGGATGACCTGCAGGTCGACGGCGCGGTCGATCAGCGTGTCGGTTAGACATTTGGCTTCCGCCGGCCCGGTCCAGGCACCTTGAAGGTAGCGGTAGAACTGGCAGCGTTCCTTTCGATAGCGCTCTTCAGCGCGGGCCGAATCCTGCACATAGCGCTTAAGGTTCGCCGGTGCCACGCCCTCTATTCGTTTGGCCCGAAGCGCGACCTCTGAGGACCAGTAGCTCTCCAGCGCTCCCCAACAGGCACGCTGTTGGCTTGCCGTCGAGCCGCCGGCTTCGGAACATTGTGAAAAGTAGCTTCTGGTGCAACTCCGGGCTTGGCTGCTATCGCTTTCCTGATCACCGCCGGTTCCCTCCAGGCAGCTTTGGAAGAACTGCTTGATGCGATTCTGGTCGATTTCCAAAGCGGCGCCGGTCTGTGCCAGCGCCGAAAGCGGTAGTAGCAATGCGCAAACGAGAAAGGGCAAATGGAACCAATGCCTTGACATGTGTTTCTCCTAGTGGCAGGGGAGGCAGAGCAGATCGGCCGCCCGGCTGGTCCTCGCGAGAACGCCAGTCTGCCATCTTCCTGCAGAGGATCGATAGGCAAATGCAGCCAGTCCAGCCGGCCAAGTCCGCGCGACGTCGCCGCATGAGGCAGAGGAAGCTTGCGGTCCCCGGATCACCACTGCACCTTCTTGCGCCTAGGTTTGGGCGCAGCTGCGGCGTTCAAGGCGCTTCGCTCGAGCCGGGCCCAGCCACCCATCGGCTAGGAACGCAAGGGGCCTCTGCTAGATTGGGCGCCGCTGCTGCAACAGGAAATCAAGTGCCATGTCAACGAGTACTAAGGCTGAGGCAGCTGTCCGGAAGCGCATGGGGCAATCCTTGAAATCGTTCGGAATCAGCCTTCCGCGGAGGGTCCTTCCTGCCCTTTGCCTCATCGCCTTGGCGGCCTGTCAACAGACCGGCGATCTTGGCAGTAGCGGCGGTGGAGGATCGGGCTCCGGCAGTACGACCGTCGCTGGATCCGCTGCGGCACCGGCCAGCCTACTGCCGGGCGCATCGGGACCCAGTTTCTCGCAGAATCTTGCAGGGAGCGCTGGCTTTGCCAACGTGGTGGACAGGCAGGGTGTCAGCTGGTCGGTTGAGATCGGCCAGCCTTACGATTCTGCGACCGGTAAGGTTTGTAAGCCGCTGCGTTTCACCTCGCTGTCTCGCGCCGGCACCTTCAACCGCATCGCTTGTTCCGACAAGCGTGGCATTTGGGACGTCGTTCCGCCGCTGCAGGGCAGCGACAGCGGCCCGAGTTTCTAAGTCTTTTGGTTCAGCCTCGTTAGCCATCTGAGAGTGGGAGGCCTTGTCTAGCGCCAACAACAAAGATCGTCCCTACCGCGAGCCCAGCATGATCGATGCGCTGGCAATCCAGACGCGTGTCGTAAAGGGTTTGGCCTTGCGGGAGTTGGCGGCCGAGTTCGGTCGCCGCGGTACCGGAATCGTCTTCACCTTCGTCTCGCCGATGATGCAGTCTGCCGTGATCGCTTTGGTGCGCCTGGTGGCCGGTGCACCCGGTTACGGCGGTATGGAAATCTTTCCTTTTACGGTCTGCGGCGTTCTCTATTTCCGTGCCTTCGGCCTCATGAACATGGGCTTGGTGGACGCGCTCAACGCCAATCGGGGGCTGCTCTACTTCCATCATGTGTCGGAGCTGGATATCTACTTCGGCAAGTTCGTGGTCGCTACGACCATCAATCTCGGTGTTGCGCTGATCATCTACGTGGCAATGCGCGTGACAGGGATCGCGCCCCCTGCTGACCAGCCCCTCTATTTGCTGCTGCTGCTGCTTGCCGCCAATATCTTCGGATTTGGATATGGATTGACGGTTGCGAGCCTGGCCTTGATCTTTCCCAAGCTGCAAAGCATCAACCGGATTATCAATCGGGTGCTTTACTTCACCTCAGGCATCTTCTTTGCGGTACCGGAAGTGCCTCCGGGAATACGAGAGTACCTTTTGTACAATCCATTGCTGAACATGACCGAGTGGGCCAGAAGTTTCTACTTTATGCAGTATGAAACCGCCTACGGCAGCCTCACTTACTTTGCGGAATTCACAGTGGGTTTTCTGGTGGTCGGGTTGCTTCTGGAGCGCCTGTTTCGGGATCGTTTGGTCCGATGACGGCGCTCATTTCGCTTAGCAATGTCACAAAGTTCTACCAGCTGAAGGGCCGCAAGCGCTATATTCTGCGCGATGTCTCGGCCGAGATGCCGACTGGTAAATCCATCGGCATCCTTGGCCGCAACGGCGCCGGCAAGTCGACGACGGTTCGCTTGATCGCCCGTGCCGAACGGCCAAACAAAGGGAAGATCGCTTGGGCGCCCGGCGTCGAGGTTTCTTGGCCGATGGGCTTCGGCGGGGGCTTTCTTAATCATGTCAGCGGTCGCGATAATCTGCAGGTCGTTTCGCGGATCTATGGCCGCGAGTGGCGTGAGATCTTTGAGCGGGTGCAGGATTTTGCCGAACTGGGATCCTACATCGATATGCCGCTGGGGACCTACTCCAGCGGCATGCGCAGCCGCTTCAACTTTGCCATGTCGGTCGCCATGGACTTCGACTGTTATCTCTTCGACGAACTGATGTCCGTGGCAGACGCGCGCTTTCGACAGAAGGCAGAGCAGGCTTTGGAGCAGTTGGCAAAGCGCAGTACCTTCGTCTTTGTCTCGCATCGCATGCGGACAATTCAGAAATTCTGCCAATGCGTTTACGTGTTAAACGACGCTAAGTTAGACTACTTTGAGAGCGTGTCGGAAGGCATAAAGCGGTATGAAAGCCTCTAAGGACGGCCCAAAGCTGAATCTGAGACTTCTGCATGGCAAGCAGAAGGATGACGAGAAACCACAGGTTCGCGCTGCAGGCGCGGAGCCGACCTTGCGGCGCGAGACACCGCAGGACAAGCCCGCAGGTGCCGGTGCCGGCTGGCCGGCCGGCGTGGCTGCGGCGCCAGTCAAAGATGATTCGCCCCCGCCGCCGAGCGAGGCTCAGGAGAAGGCGCAGGAGTTTGCTTTCGATCCAGAGAAGCTCGGTGGGTCGGGTCGGCCTGTAGGGCCTGCAGGCTTTCCAAGCGAAACTGAGTTTCCGGCAAGTGCGGCGGAGCCCTCGCAAACGCCATCCTTCCTAACGCAAGCCAGCCCGTCCGAGGCGGCAGGTGGCTCTGCAGATAGGTCTGGCCCGGTCGCGGAGCAGCAGAAGGCGCCACAAAGCGGGCAAGAGAGCGAGGCAGAGGCAGAGACCGCAAAGGCGAAGGAAGCGGCCGGAGCTAATGATGAGACGGCGGCCGAGAAGCAGCGCGCACGCAAAGAGCTGCGCGCGCTACGCCGCCAACGTGTTGAGGCTAAAGCCTTGGCGCTGGCAGAGGCCAAGGAGGAGGCCGGTCCGAAAACGGGCAAGGCTGATGGCCAGGGGCAAAAGCGCGGCGGACGGCAGAAAGGTAAGCCGCGCGCCGTCCCTGGCGCGACGCTTCCCGCAGTAGGAAAAAACAAGAAGGTCGAGAGCGAAGGCAAGGACCGAAAGCAGGATGAAAAGCAGCCGACGCTCGCGCCGGCTCAGGCGAAGATAGAACTGCTGCCTAAGGAAGATGCGACGCCTGAGGTTGCTCCAGCTACGCCGGTCAACATGATCGGCCAGGGACTGCGCCTTGTCGTTGGCTTCTTCCGCTCGCTGCTGGTGCTGGCTTTGATCGTCGGTCCGATGCTGCTGGCCGGATACTACTATTTCTTCGTTGCGGCCGAGCGCTATGAAGTGCGCACCGTTTTCCTGATCAGAACCGCAGGTGCCGAGACGCCGACGGTGACCACGATCCTGGGCCAGTCTCAATCCTTCGGTCGGGCGGCCGACGAGTCTTTCAGTGTCGTAGACTACGTCACGTCCTATGAAGGCTTGGTTCGGCTGGAGGATCTGGTCGATCTGCGGGCTGCCTACAGCAAGCCGGAGGATGATCCCTTCTTCTACCTGCCAGCAGACTCGACCCTGTTGGATCTGCACGCCTACTACCTGCGAATGGTCGATGCCTACTACGACCAGATCACGGGCCTGGTGACCATCGATGTTCGGGCATTCTCGCCAGAGGATTCCTATGCCATTGCTCAGGCCCTCCTTGCGGAGAGCGAGCGTCTGGTCAATGAGTTCAACACGCGTGCCCAGGAAGACCTGCTGCAGCTGGCGCGCCAGGAGGTAGCAGATGCGCTCTCCAACCTTGAGGACATCGAGCGGCAGTTGACCGCCTTCCGGCAAGAAAACAACGTGATCGACCCGATGGAAGTGATTACCCGTGTCAACGGCATCATCGCCGCCTTGGAAGGGGAGATCGCCAAGGCTGAGGCCGAGTTGGTTCAGTTGAGCAAAGTGACCGGCAATAGGGGTGGCGTTGCACGCTTGGAGCTTGAAGCCAGAATCGAGGCACTGCGCATCCAGGTGGAGCGAGAGCGCCAAAGGCTTGTCGGTCAGCAGGAATCACTGGGAACCTTGATCCCGGAGTTCGAGCTGCTCGGCTTGCGCAAAGAGCTGGCGGGGCAGGCCTACAGCGCAGCACTGGCCTCAATGCAGAGTTCCGTTGCGCAGGCACAGCGCCAGCAGCTCTATGTCGTGCCCGTCGTGGCGCCGACGAAGCTGGATCAAGCGCAGCTTCCCGATCGCTGGGAGAGCCTCTTCTTCGTCTTCCTCGTGGTCCTACTGATCTTCACCGTCGGACGTCTCCTCATTCTTGGAATCCGGGATCACATCCTATGAGACTTGGAATACTTAGCTCCCTTCTGCTCAGCCTTCTCCTGGTGTCTCCTGCGACGGCGCAGTTGGTTCTGCCGGACGAGGTGCAGATCGACGAGAACAGCAATACCTTTGATACAGAAGAACGCGATCAAAGGACGATCCCTGTGGGCGAGCAGCTGTCTCCCTTTGGTTCCAGTCTGTTCGAGCATAGCGGCTTTCCGGTTGCTCAATCGGCCGACCTGGCGAGCCCCATCATGGTCGGAGATGGCGTGTCGGTGCAGCTAACGGGAGCGGTGGAAACCAACCTCCAAAGCGTGGTCGATCCGCAAGGCAACATCTTCATCCCCGAACTGGGGCCGATCCAGGTGGCGGGCGTTCGTGCAGGCGGCCTAAACGAGCACATCAAGACGCAGGTGCAGGAAGTCTACGGCGAGAACGTCGACAGCTATGCGACCGTGCTGGAGTTCTCCTCGATCGGCGTCTTCGTTACCGGTTATGTCGAAACACCCGGACGTTTTGCTGGTACGCCCACCGATTCCGTGATCGATTTTCTTGCGCGGGCGGGCGGCATCCTGCCGGCCAGTGGCAGCTATCGCAATGTCGGTATCCTGCGCAACGGACAGCGCCTCTACACCACCGACCTCTACAGCTTTCTGCTGCGCGGCAGCCTGCGCAGCCACATCTTCCAGGCCGGCGACACCATCCTGGTCGGCGGACAGAGACCCTTGGTGGCGGCACGCGGTGCGATCCGCAACAGCTATGCCTTTGAATTCGGAGGCAACGGGATGCGCGGCGGCGAGTTGAACAAGCTGGCCCGCCCGCTGCCGAACGTCTCGCACGTCCTGCTGGAGGGAACGCGCAAGGGACAGCCTTACAGCGCCTACATCGACATGGACGACTTCGAGTCGACCCGGCTGGAGGATCAGGACAACATCACCTACTTCGCCGACCGGCCGCGCGAGACCATTCAGGTCTCATTGGAGGGCACCTATCTGGGTGATTCCCGCTACATCGTCGCACCGACCACCACTTTGCAGCAGCTCTTGAGCTATGTGCCGGTGAAGCCGGAACTTTCCGCCTATGAGTCGGTTCTCTTGAAGCGCCCTTCGGTCGCGCGCCAGCAGAAAGCCTTGCTCGATGCTACGCTTGATCGTTTGGAACAGACCTTGCTCACGGCACGATCGCTGACCACGAACGAGGCGGAAATCCGCACCGATGAGGCCATCCTGCTGGGTCAGTACATCGAGCGCGCGCGCGAAGCGCAGCCCGAGGGCATTGTCGTCATCGTCGAAAGCGATGGGACCATAAACGACCTGAGGCTCGAGGACGGCGACGTCATTCTGATTCCCTCTCGGACCAGCCTGGTCAACATCTCCGGCGAGGTCAGGATTCCGCAGACGCTGCCGTACGAAGAAGGGCGCACCTTCAAGGACTATGTCTTGGATGCCGGCGGCTACACCGATCGGGCCGACGAGGATCTCTTCATCGTGCGTCGCCTCTCGGGCGACATCGATTTGCTGGAGAACGCCGACAACAGCACGAGCCTCGGGCCGGGCGATGTCTTGGTGGTGCCACCGGAGGTAACGCCGCGCTATGTGCAGCTCTTCATCGACCTGCTCGACATCTTCGCGCGTGCCAGCGTGATCGCTGCCGTGGTTCGTTAGGACGGGAGTGCCGGGTCGGCCTCTTCGGCAGACGGCAAATCGTTTCGCGCCGGCAAATCGTTTCGCGCGGGCGTCATCCTGCCCTGGGCGGCCAGAGTCCTGCCTTCTTGAGTCCATCTAAGGATTCCTTGGTGAACTCGGCGCTGGGGGCGTCGCCGCCGATCACGAAGAGCAGCAGGGCTTCCTCTTGCGGGTCGCCCTCGGTCACGTTCTGAAACCGGCGGGCGACGCCGGGGGGAAAGGAGATAACATCGTGGGGCTTGAGGTCGACATGCTCCAGCGCGCCCTCCTCGTTCTCCCAGCTGCAGCGCCAGACGCCAGTCATGGGGATGAAGGTCTCGTTGGTGTCGTGGTTGTGCATCATCGGACCGCAGCCCGGCTTCGCTCGGCAATAGCCTAGATTAAAGCCTTCGGAAATCTTGATGGCCGCAAGCCGCGAAGCCTCCTCGCCTACGGGCGAGGTAATCTGCCCGTCGGCGCCCTGGGGCGGCTGAAATCCGATCACGTTAAAGAGGGTTCGTTCGCAACCCTTCATTTGGCTATCGGCCAATCCCCCATCAAAGCCCTTCAGATCGTCAAAGCGGGCCACACGTTGCATCATGGCCTCGCGGGATACGCCACTGCGCTTCAGCTTTTCCGTCATGATACCCTCCATCGTGATCAGCTCGGGTCGGCAGCGGCGAATCGTCAAGACAGAGGACTCGCCGCTCTGCCTTTCGCATCGGCTGTCCGGTCCGGCTTGAGTCCGGTCTTGGCTCTAGTAGAGCCGACCGCCCAGCGGAACTGCCTGATCCGGCACCAACAACACCACCTCGCCGTCGGCATCGGGTAGGCCGACAACCAGCACCTCGGACATGAACTTGCCGATCTGGCGTGGCGGAAAGTTAACCACTCCCATCACCTGGCGTCCGACCAGCGTTTCGGGGCCGTAGTGTCGCGTGAGCTGCGCCGAAGATTTGCGCTCGCCGATCTCGGGGCCGAAGTCGATCCACAGCTTGATTGCCGGTTTGCGCGCCTCCGGGTAGGGCTCGGCGCGCAGGACGCGACCGACGCGGATATCGACTTTGAGAAAGTCGTCGAAGGAGAGGTCTTGTGTCACGAGCGCTCGCTTCCGATTCACGTTCACGCGGGATCGGCCTAGGCTGGATCGCCGTCCGTCAGCGGATCCTCGTCTCTTGGGCGGCGCCTAAGCCAGCCCATCATCCGCTCGGCCCGGCGCAGCTGACTGTCCAGGGCGGCCATGGTCGGGGCCAGGTCCTCGCTCTCGTCCTTGAGGAAGGTGCGCGCGCTGGCGAGCCAAATCAGAGCCAAGCCCTTGGCGCGCAACAGCCCACCCAGTCCTTCGGTCTTGAGGCCTGCTGCGAGCAGCATGGCCCGCATCGAGTTCAATAGGCCAAGGCCGCCGGACAGCGAGGCTGCCGGGTCACCGCTCATCGCGCTTGCGACTGAGGCCAAACCGCTGCGGTAGGGTCGAAGAGCATCGAAGCGGCGCATCAAGACATCGAACACACGATCGCGCGCATCGCCGTCGTCGAGAGCCGCCGGCTCCTTGAGCACCGCTTGGTCGGCCATGTGCGACAGGTGTCTTAGGATGGACTGGCGACCCGGAGCTGCCTTCCAGGCCTCGGCCAGCGGCACACCGGCTTGGGCCGCAATCTCGCGATAACCGACCTCCTGCCAGGGCTTATCGGCCGCCAGAGACATGGCGGCCTCGACGAGGCGCTTTTCAGGGTTCCGGACGGCCATCACTGATTGCCAAGCTGGCTAGTGCAGCTTGGCCCAAACTTTCCGCTTCACGGCGTAGAGGATGACCGTGAAGACCAGCAGGAAGAGGATCGCCTTGATGCCGGTCTCTTTCCGCGTCTCCATATGGGGTTCTGCCGCCCACATGAAGAAGTTGGAGACGTCGTACGCCATCTGATGCACCGAGGCTTCGGTGCCATCCGAGTACTCAACCATCCCCTCGAAGAGCGGCGGGGCCATCGAGAAGGCGCCCTTGTACTTGTTGAAGTACTGCCCCGGTTGCAGCTTGAAATCCGCGTCGTGCGGTAGCTCGTCTTCGTATCCTGTCAGGATGCCGTAGGCGTAGTTCGCAGCATAGGCCGTGCGCTTGGCCACCAGCGAGAGGTCCGGCGGCGCCGCACCGCCATTGGCGGCCCGAGCGGCCTGAACGTTGGGGAAGGGTTCGCGGAAGTGATCCGAGGGCAGGCCCGGCCGGGTGAACATGTCGCCGAAATCGTCGGGGCCGTCCTCGATGTCGACCTGCGCGGCAATGGCCTTCACCTCTTCCGGTGAAAAGCCGATGCCTTCCAGATTGCGGTAGGCCAGAAGCCGCAAACCGTGACAGGCCGAGCAGACTTCGTTGTAGACTTGGTAGCCGCGTTGCAAGGCCGCCCGGTCATAGGTGCCGAAAACCCCGTCGAAAGACCACTCAATAGAGGGGAATTTCTCCGGGTTCCACACACCCTCCTTGCCGCCACCAGCTGCAAGCGCTGCGCCGCTGGAGGCCGTCAGCAACGCTGCGGCAAGCAGGACGCCTTTAGAAGTCAGACGGGCCTTCATCATGCTTTCTCCATCGGCTTGGCTGTCGCGCCGGCCAAGCTGCCGCCGCCTTTTAAAACGGGCTCGCTGATCGACGCCGGCAAAGGCTTGGGCCGCTCCATGACCGACAACAGCGGCATGACGACCAGGAAGAAGCCGAAGTAGATAATGGTGCCCAGCAGCGACAGCAACGGCCACACGCCTTCCGCCGGCATGGCGCCGCAGTAGCCGAGAAACACGCAGTCCAGCGCAAAGCCCCAGAAGAACCACTTGTAGACCGGACGGAAGCGGGCCGAACGCACCGGCGAGCGATCCAGCCAGGGCGCCAAGGCCAACAGCACCAGAGAGCCGAACATCACGATCACGCCGCCAAGCTTGGCCTCGATAATCACCACTCCGGTGAAGGGGATGCCGATGTCGAAGTCGATGGCGCGCAGCATGGCGTAGAAGGGCAGGAAGTACCATTCCGGCACGATATGGTCCGGTGTCACCAGCGAATTGGCCGGTATGTAGTTGTCCGGATGGCCCATGTAGTTCGGGAAAAAGAACACAGCCGCTGCGAAGATGATCAGGAAGACGCCCAGGCCGAAGGCATCCTTGACCGTGTAGTAGGGGTGGAAGGGGATCTTGTCCTGCGGACCCTTTGCATCGATGCCCAAGGGATTGTTGGAGCCGAAGCGGTGTAGGGCCCAGAGGTGCAGGAAGACCACGGCCACGATCACGAAGGGCAGCAGGAAGTGGAAGACGAAGAAGCGATTCAGGGTTGGATTGTCGACCGAGAAGCCGCCCCACAGCCAGGTGACGATGTAGTCACCGATCAGTGGAATCGCCGAGAAGAGGTTGGTGATCACCGTGGCACCCCAGAGCGACATCTGCCCCCAGGGCAGCACGTAACCCATGAAGGCCGTGCCCATCATCAGCACCAGGATGACGACGCCTAGGATCCAGAGAATCTCGCGCGGCGGCTTGAAGGAGCCGTAGTAGAGGCCACGGAAAATGTGGATGTAGACCACGATGAAGAAGAAGCTGGCGCCGTTCATGTGGATGTAGCGCAGCATCCAGCCGCTGTTCACATCGCGCATGATGCGTTCGACCGAGTCGAAGGCGCCTGCGGTAGAGGGATTGTATTGCATCGCCAGCACCAGACCGCTGACGATCATGATCACCAGAACGATGCCCGCGAGGGACCCGAAGTTCCACCAGTAGGAGAGGTTTCTCGGCGTCGGATACTCATGCGTCTCGTGCTGCATGAATGTGAAGATCGGCAGGCGGTGATCGATCCATTTGATCAGCCCGCTGCCTGTCGGTGTGCCGTTGCTAGCCATGGCGTGCCTTTCGGGTATCCCTAGCCGATCTGAATGCGGGTCGGGGTCAGGTAGCTGTACTCAGGAACGTCCAAGTTCCGCGGCGCGGGGCCCTGGCGAATGCGTCCTGAGGTATCGTAATGCGATCCATGGCAGGGGCAGAACCATCCGCCGTAGAGACCTTTGTCGGAACCTGGCTTCTGTCCGAGCGGAATACAGCCTAGGTGCGTGCAAACCCCGATCACGACGAGAAAGTCGGAATCAGGTACCGCCGCCACTGCAGCGGTCTGCTCTGGCGGTGGTGGCTGAACGATGCGCGCGTCGTCGGGTTGCGGGTCGGTGAATGCTTCCCAATCGACGTCGCGAGCGGCCTCGATCTCGGCCTTGTCGCGGTGCCGAATGAAAACCGGCTTGCCGCGCCACTGCACCGTGATCGACTGCCCCACGTCCACCGGCTCGAGATCGACTTCGATGGTCGCCAGCGCGAGTGCATCCTGCGCTGGATTGAGCGCATTGAAAAACGGCCAGGCGACGGCAAGAGCGCCGATGCCGCCCATGGCGCCTGCCGTCAAATAAAGGAAATCGCGTCGCGAGCCGCCGTGTTCTTCCGCATCACCGGCCTCGCTCTTCACCGCGTCCGACATTTTGCTCTCCCGAAACCCTACCCCATGCCTAGGGCGAAAAACCCCTGGGGGTGTAGAAACCACCGGGCGGACTTTTGATCCACCTCTGACGCCGGAGACAATAGCGCTAACGGTCGCCCCTGCGGATGCCATGCGGCAGTGAGCCGCAAGATTTCTCGAGGCCTTTCCGCCGCAGGTTTGATTCCCAGGCGTTTCCTCGTCTCTCTTGCCGACATTGTTCTGCTAAAAGCGCGCTATGACAAGGGAGCGAAGAGCGAATCTTCGGCTGGTCCTCTATCAGCCCGACATTCCGCAGAACTGCGGCGCGATCATGCGCCTGGGTGCCTGCTTGGGTGTCGGCTTGGACCTGATCGAACCCTTTGGCTTTATCCTGGATGATCGCCGTTTGCGACGCGCCGGGATGGATTATCGCGATCTGGCCGACTGTCGGCGCCATACGTCCTGGCAGGCCTATCGCGCGACCGATCGGGGGCGCTTGGTGCTGCTGACGACACGAGCAACTTGCTCCTATCTGGATTTTTCGTTTCGGCCGGGCGACCGTCTGTTGCTGGGCCGCGAGTCGGCCGGCGTTCCCGACGCCGTTCATGCCGAAGCTGATGCGGCGGTCACGATCGCCATGCAGCCCCAAGCGCGTTCGTTGAATGTCGCCTTGGCGGCAGCAATGGTGCTAGGGGAGGCCTTGCGGCAGGTGCAGCAGAACGGCAGTGGTCCGCTGTAGGAGACGAGGAACGAGAGTGCATGACAGACCTTGAGACCGGTAAGGCGACGGCCAAAGCCTGGTTCGAAACCCTACGCGACCAGATTTGCAGCGCCCTGGAGCGTTTGGAGGAGGAGGGTGGCTTCGGTGCTGAAGATCGCCCTCCCGCACGCTTCGAACGCAGAGCTTGGTCTCGCGAAGGTGGCGGCGGCGGCGTCATGGGGCTCTTGAGCGAGGGCCGCGTCTTCGAGAAAGCGGGCGTCAATGTATCGACGGTCTGGGGCAGCTTTTCTGAGAGTTTCGCTAAGGAGATTCCCGGTGCCGATGTCGATCCGCGATTTTGGGCAAGCGGCATCTCACTGGTTTTGCACCCGCGCAACCCCTCTGTACCGCCAGTTCACATGAACACCCGTCACGTGGTCACCGCGAAGGCCTGGTTCGGCGGCGGAGCAGATCTCAATCCCATCTACCCGATCGAAGCCGACACGAAGGACTTCCATGATCGGCTTCGCCAGGCTTGCGATGCCCATGGCGCGGACTACTACGAGCGCTTCAGCACCTGGTGCGACGACTACTTCTTTAACAAGCACCGCAACGAGCCGCGCGGCGTCGGCGGCATCTTTTACGATTATCTGGATGACGACTGGCAGGCGGACTTCGCCTTTACGCAGGATGTTGGCCGCGCTTTCCTCGACATCTATCCAGAGCTGGTGCGTCGGCACAAGGACAGCGCCTATGGCGAGGAGGAACGCCGCCATCAGCTCTTTCGCCGGGGCCGCTATGCTGAGTTCAATCTGCTCCACGACCGTGGGACGCGCTTCGGCCTGATGACCGGCGGCAATCCCGATGCCATCCTCATGTCGCTTCCACCCTTGACAGCTTGGCCGGTACCTGACGCCGGCTAGACCAAGTCGGTTCCAGATCGAAACGACCTGGAACCGTCTTGAGCATGTTTCAAAGGTCTAAGAGGCGATTGAGGCAGGCTTGGCGTTAGCCGTAGATAATCGTATCCACGTTGGTCATGGAGACTCCGCCGGGAAGCGTGACGCCGCCGCTCAGCATCAGCGTGTCGACGCCGACACCGCCGTCGAAGCTGTCGCCCGATTGGATTTCCTGCTGATTGTTAACGCGGAAGGTATCGTTCCCCGAGCCTCCAAACAGTGTATCGATCCCATTTCCACCTTGCAGAATATCATTGCCTCTACTGCCGAAAAGCAAATCGTTGCCGCCAACGCCGCCCAGGTTGTCTCGACCGGCACCACCATAGACGACGTCGTTGCTCTCCTGTCCCCTCATTAGGTCGTCACCATGGCCGCCGCGCAGGAGGTCATTTCCGGTGCCGGCGAAGACGAAGTCGTCGTCCCTGCCGCCGAAG
The DNA here is from genome assembly GCA_963669445.1 of Rhodospirillales bacterium. Taxonomy (GTDB): domain Bacteria; phylum Pseudomonadota; class Alphaproteobacteria; order Kiloniellales; family JACOMY01; genus JACOMY01. Next base: position 4,469,598 of record OY770029.1, on the reverse strand, counting down.
AGGGAATCCGCACCTGCGTCCCCATAGAGCGTATCGGCACCTGCGTCGCCATACAGTCGATCGACTTGATTGCCGCCATAAGCCTGGTCCGCGCCCGAGCCTCCGTAAATCCAGTCGGATTCACCGCGCCCCTCGAGCCGAATGTCGTCGCCTGCAGAACCGAAGATCTTATCTGCACCGGCATCTCCAAACAACAGCTTGTCGTCACCGCGATTGCCGAAGATCTCGTCAGCGCCGTCACCCCCGCGGAGCACACGATCGTCATCCCTGCCGCCGAAGATCCGGTCATCACCGTCCTCACCGTCAAGCGTGGCATCCTTGCCGTTACCACCAAAGATCCGGTCGTCACCCTGGTCAGCGGAAATAGACAGATCGTTTCCGGCCCCGCCGTAGATCCAGTCGTTCCCGTTGAGCCCGCCGAAATCGGTGTCGCTGCCTGTTCCGCCATAGACTCGGTCATTTCCATTGCCCCCGAAAAGCAGGACATCGTTACCGTCGCCCCCGTAGATCTTGTCGTCGAATCCCTTGCCGAAGAGGGCGTCGCCGAAGAGGCCGTAGTCGGGATCAGGGCCACCCATCAGGGTGTCATCGCCGTCGCCTCCGCTGATGTAGGTCTCACTGCCCGGCCCGCCGAAGATCTTATCGTTTCCTAGTCCGCCGCTGAGCGAGACGTCTCCACCTTGGCCGCCAAAGATCCGATCGCCGCCGCCATTGCCATAGAGGCGATCCTTGTCGCCATACCCAAGGATGGTGTCGGCGTTGTCGGTGCCGTAGAGTGTATCGGGGCCGTCTGTACCGGGAATCAATGCCATGTCACTTCCTCCAAAACTCTGATGACCAGACCTTGTTGCAACGGCCGTTGCTGAGTTGCTCGGCCAATGCAAAAGCTGCTCGCACGGTCAAGTCGTGCAGGGCAGCTTGAGGTTGTATATCCTGCCATGTCACGCAGGCCAAGATCCCTTAGCCTTTTTGTCCAAGAGAATCTGCTGCTTGCGCTGCGGCTTAAGATTCACGTTCGCGTCAGAAGCTGCCAGGCAAGTTCTTCGGCTGTGCTTTGCGGTGCGCGTAGGCGGGCCGCCAAGATCTCCATGGTCGGCGTGCCCAGATATGCCGAGAGGTCGATCAGGCGCCCGGCGGCCAAATCGCGTGCGGCCATCGCACGCGGTACCCATGCAACGCCCCAGCCGGTACGTGCCAGTTCGAGGGCGGGCGGGCTCAAGGCAACGTCGCAGCTGACCAGGAAGTGGTAGTCTGTGGTCGGGCTGCCGGCCAGGGCTCCGGCCTGAAGGCGTCCGAAGAAGCTGTCCTCCGGATAGGCGATGTAGGTGAGCTCGTCTCCGGCTTTTGGATGCCACGCCGAGCCCTTGCCATCGGCGGCAATGACCGGACAGAGGCTCTCTCTAGAAATGTGATGCTTTTCGATCAGGGCCGCTTCGCCGGCCAGGGGTAACTGCGGGGTTTCATAGGCCAGCATGATCGCAGCCCGCCGCGTCATCAGCATGGTGAAGCCCTCATGCCGGCTGGACGAGAGCAGGTTCAAGCGAACCGACGGCAGATTTTGGCGCAGCGGGGCGGCCAAGGCAGGAACCTGCGCGTTGGCAAGGGCGTGCTGTGCGACGACGACGACAGGGCTTGGACGCCCGCCGGCACCGCTCAGATCCGCTCTAACCCGCCGCAAGTTGGCCGCCAGAGTGCGAAACTCCTCCAAGCGTCCCAGCAGCGCCGCGGTCGGACGCGCCGGCCGCCGGCTGCGATCCAGCAGGGGGGTGCCGACCTGCAATTCGATGCTGCGAATGCGCCGCGTAAAGGCCGGCTGCGTCACGTTGCGCCGCAAGGCCGCCTCGGTCAGGCTTTCCGATTCGGCAATGGCCAGCAGGTCTTCGATCCATTCCAGGCGCATCAGTTTGCCTTCGGTTACATAGCGATCTTGCATATTATGTACCGAATTCTGCATTTGAAATCGACTTTGCAGACACATTAGGCTTTATTTGCGCATCGAAGAGGGTCGAACGAGGAGGTACCGGATTGCCAAAGGGCAACGGCTTCTCGCCAGACCGCTATTGTGCCGCCGACGGCTGTGGATTGCCGTTGGCCCTATGCAAAGGAGCCAGGACAGGCAATCAGGATGGGTGAGAAGGTCTTTAGGGGTAGTTTCACGCAGCAAGAGCCTATTCCAGAAGAGGCGATCGCAGAGGCTGTCTCCGTGCTGCGCAGTGGGCGCCTGCACCGCTACAATCTGGCGGAAGGGGAGATCGGCGAGGTTGCCTTGCTGGAGGAGGAGTTCGCCCGCTACCAAGGCACCCGCTTCTGCCTCGCCTGTGCGTCGGGCGGCTATGCCATGCATGTCGCTCTCAAGGCCTTTGGCTTGGAGCGGGATGACCCGGTCCTGACCAATGCCTTTACCTTGTCGCCGGTGCCCGGTGCCATCGACAATGCCGGTGGCCGTGTCGTCCTGGTCGAGGTAACGCGCGACCTGGTTCTCGATTTGCAGGATCTTGAGGCCAAGATCCGGTCCAGTGGCGCCAAGCTCTTGCTGCTGTCGCACATGCGTGGGCATCAGGTGGATATGGAGCGCCTGTGCGCCTTGCTGGAAGAGCACGGCGTTGCGCTGATCGAAGATTGCGCCCACACCATGGGTGCGAGCTGGAACGGCCGCAAGAGCGGCAGCTTCGGTCGAGCCGCCTGCTTCTCCACTCAGACCTACAAGCACATCAATTCCGGTGAGGGTGGCTTTCTCACCAGCGACGATCCCGATCTGATGGCGCGCGCGATCTTCCTATCCGGCTCCTACATGCTCTACGAGCGCCACCGCGCCGCCCCGGTGCGCGAGGCGATGGAGCGGCACCGCTATCTGACGCCGAACTACAGCGGTCGCATGGATCATCTGCGCGCGTCCATCCTGCGCCCACAGCTCCGCAACCTGGACCGCGAGGTGGAGCGCTGGAACGATCGCTACCGCGCGATCGAGGCCCTATTGCGCCGCTCGCAGCTGGTCTACATGCCAGAGCGCCCGGCAGCAGAACACTTCGTCGGCAGCTCCATACAGTTTGCGTTGACAGGCGCCGATCATGAGACCTGTCAGGCCTTTCGCGCGCGATGTCTGACGCGCGGTGTGGAGGTCAAGTGGTTCGGCGAGACCGAGCCCAGCGGCTACACCAGCCGCCACGATTCCTGGCGCTACCTCGAGGCCCAGTCGCTGCCGGAGAGCGATGCGATCCTGGCAGGTCTCTTCGACATGCGCATTCCCCTGACCTTCTCTCTTGAGGAATGTCGTTTGATCGGCGACATCTTGTTGGACTGTTTGTCCGCTTTGGAAGGAACACCCCTGGCCGAGAGGGCAGTGGTTTAGGGATGGAAGCGGATCATAAGGGTCTACGAGAGAATTTGTGGCGGCCAAGAGCCGTCCGGTTTCATCATCTCTACAGTCGGTCGCCTGTGAGACTGAGATAAGAACAGAAACGCGACCAAGAGCACTCACGAACGGGAGATTCACATGGTTAAGTACAAGCTCGCTTTTGCAACTCTGGCCGGAACGATGGCGCTCTCTGCCTATGCGCAGGCCGCCGACGTCATCATTGGCGTACCGAACTGGCCGTCGGTCGCCGCCACGGCCAACGTGCTGAAGGTGGTGATGGAAGAGAACCTGGGTCTGGATGTGGAGCTTCAGAACGGCACCAATCCGGTGATCTTCGAGGCCATGGACAAGGGCTCGATGCATGTGCATCCGGAAGTCTGGATGCCGAACCAGGTCAACCTGCACAACACCTTCGTCAAGGACAAGGGTACGGTCGCCTTCAACACCAATGGCATCCCGGCCTTCCAGGGCATGTGCGTGCCCAAGGCCTTTGCCGAGGCCAATGACGTGATGACGATCGAGGATCTGACCGACCCCGACAAGGCTGCCCTCTTTGACGGCAATGGCGACGGCAAGGGCGAGATCTGGATCGGCGCGCCGGGCTGGGCCTCGACCAACATCGAGAAGATCCGCGCCAAGTCATACGGCTACGACGAGACCCTCGAGCTCTTGGAGATGGACGAGACCCTGGCGTTGGCCGCACTCGACAAGGCCGTGCAACAGAACGCCGGCTGGGCCGGCTTCTGCTATACGCCGCACCACATGTTTGCGCTGCACGACCTGCAGGTCCTAGCGGAGCCGGAATTCGATGCTGCCAAGTGGACCGTGGTGCAGCCGACCGACGATCCCAACTGGTTGGAGAAGTCGGATGCAGCCGTGGCTTGGGATCTGGCCTACCTGCACCTGCACTATGCCAAGGCCATCGAAGAAGAGATGCCGGAAGTCGCTGCGCTTCTGCGTAACTACAAGCTGGACACCGACACGGTCTCAGGCATGACTTATGCCCTGGTCGTGGAAAAGCAGGATCCCGCTGAGTTCGCCCAGAAGTGGGTTTCCGAGAATCCGGAAGTCGTCGACAGCTGGCTGCAATAGGTCCCTGAATGGAGGGAGCGGTCGCCCGTTCGCATAGGAAGGCGACCGCTCTTCCAATCTCATAAGAACAAAATAGGGGGGCTGTGCAGTGACCGAAACCGTCGTCAAGCTACAAGACGTCTGGAAGATTTTCGGGCCCGAGGCCGATTCACAGCGCGCTATGGCTGCCGTCAAATCCGACGGCCTAGGCAAACCGGAGATTTTGCAGCAATTCGGCTGTGTGGTCGGGGTGGCGGGTGCCACCTTCGAAGTCGCACGCGGCGAGATCTTTTGCATCATGGGGCTGTCGGGCTCGGGCAAGTCGACCTTGGTTCGCCATGTCAATCGTCTGATCGATCCGACCTCGGGCAGCATCGAGATCTTGGGCCGCGACGTCGCCCAGATGAGCGAAAAGGAACTGCGCCTGGTCCGTGCCAAGCAGATCGGCATGGTCTTTCAGCACATGGCCCTGATGCCGCACCGTTCGGTGCGCGACAATGTCGGCTATCCGCTGGAAATTCGTGGCGAGCCCAAGTCGCGGCGCTGGGCGGTTTCAGAGCACGCGCTTTCTCTGGTGGAACTGCAAGGTTTTGAGGACCGCCTGCCGAAGGAGCTCTCGGGCGGCATGCAGCAGCGCGTTGGCATCGCCCGCGCGCTGGCGTCCGACCCGGAAATCCTTCTGATGGACGAGCCCTTCTCGGCGCTCGATCCGCTCATTCGCCGGCAGCTGCAGAACCAGTTCAAGGCACTGGTCGATCAACTGCAAAAGACCACGCTCTTCATCACCCATGACCTGGATGAAGCCATCCGCATGGGCAGCCGGATCGCCATCATGAAGGACGGTATCATCGTCCAGATCGGAACGCCGGAAGAGATTGTGACCCAGCCGGCTGACGACTACGTGCGCGAGTTCGTTGCAGATATCTCCAAGCTGAAGCTGGTGAAGGCACACAGTGTCATGGGGCCGATGAGCGAGGCCAAGGGCGACTTGAACGGTGCCCCGCGCACCAATGACGAGACCGACCTCGACCATCTGATCGACCTCTCCGTCGACACCGATCAGCCCATCGTCATCACCGACGCCGAGGGCAAGGACATCGGCCTGGTTTCCAAGGCCAGGCTGCTGCGCGGCATTCAGGGAGGCAAGGAATGAGCATGCAAGACGAGAGCCTCTCCGCGGTTTCGGATATCGAGGTCGATAAGCAGGACCTGGACGCCAACATCGCCGAGTTCGTTGGCCAGAACGCGCCCTATTATCAGCAGTCCTTCCATAAGATCCACGAGGCCACCAGCCCGGTTCCGATCACGCTTAACTGGGCAGCAGCATTGCTGGGCCCGGTTTGGGCGGCGGCGCGCGGCGTCTGGGGATTCTTTTGGATTTTCATCATCTTGGAGACCATCGCCTGGGTTCAGATCGGCCGCGGGCTCTGGGGTGACCTGGGGGCACAGGATACGGCCAAGGCAGAGCGCCAGCAGGAGCGCGCTCAAGGCTTCCTCGACAAGGCCGATGCGGCGAAGGCCGCAGGCGAGGACCCCAGTCGTTTCGAAACTCTGGCCGGAAACATGACGCGGGCAGCGGAGAAGTCGCAGGCTGCGGCCGACGCCGCAAACGAGGCGGCAGTCGGCATTTTGCTGAGCGGACTGATCATCCTCTTGGTCTTGAAGCTGGTGCAGTGCATCTACGCCAACATCAGCTACGAGGCGCAGTACTCGCGCTGGCGCATCGACCGGACCGTGCCGTCGGGCTGGAGCCAAAGGGGCTTGGCGCTGGGCATCGCATTGGTTGCTGCCATTGCACCGCTGACGATCTACAAGTTTACCGTCACCTCTGTGCCGGAGTTCCTGGAGGCCTTCCCGGCCGACAAGGACCTCTACGCCTCTGCCGCAGACTGGTTGGAGGGTGTTTTCGATGCCGCCGCATCGGGTGGCGCGGGAATGTTCGACGGGATAACCGCGGGGATCCGCTGGATTCTGGAGGCGCTGACGATCGCCCTGATCGGCACGCCCTGGCCGGTGGTCATGGCGGTCATCTGCGTCGTTGCCTGGCGTGCAGCCGGGCCGCGTGTGGCGATCTTCACCGCAGCCGCTTTGGCCTATGTCGCCTTCCTCGGCTACTGGGAGATCTCGATGGAGACCGTGGCGCTGGTGGGGGCTGCCGCCTTCCTCTGCGTCATCATGGGCATTCCTCTGGGGATCTGGTTCGGCAAGTCGCATCGGGCCTACAGGGTGGCGGAGCCGATCCTGGACTTCATGCAGACCATGCCGGCCTTCGTCTACTTGATCCCGATCATCGCCTTCTTTGGCACCGGCAACCCGCCCGGCGTCTTGGCGACCATTATCTTCGGCATGCCGCCGGTGGTGCGCCTCACGGCATTGGGTATCCGCGGCGTACCGGAATCGATCAAGGAGGCGGCGGAGGCCTTCGGCGCCTCGCGCTGGCAGAAGCTGCGCGATGTCGAGATCCCGCTGGCGCTGCCCTCGATCATGACCGGCGTGAACCAGACCATCCTCATGTGTCTGTCGATGGTGGTGATCATCTCGCTGATCGGCGGCGGAGGCCTGGGCAAGGTGATCCTGGAGGCGCTGCAATACGCCGCCAAGGGGCCGGGTCTGCTGGGCGGCTTTGCCATCCTCTTCTGCGCCATGGTGCTTGACCGCATCGTGCAGGGTGGCTTCAGGCGCAAGGATCAGAAGTGAGTGCACGCTCTGGCGCGGGCGATGCGGGAACTCCGCATCGCCTGAGCCTGCGTGCCATTGAGATCTTCGTGGCCGTCATCGAAGAGGGGTCTTTTGCCGCCGGTGCCAAACGCCTGGCGGCCAGTCCCTCTGCAGTCTCGCAGCAGATCGCGAACCTCGAGGAGGCCTTGGGCGCAATCCTGATCGAGCGCGCCGCGAGGCCTATGGCTCTGACCCCGGCCGGATACCTCTTCCAGAAGCGGGCGCTGGCGATTCTCGACCAAACCGCTGCGGCCCGGGCCGAGCTGATCGAGCTGGACCTGACCGCTCTGCCAGAGCTGCGCCTGGCGGCGATGGAGGACTTCGATGCCGAGGTGCTCCCGGGACTGGTGTTGGCCTTGGCCAAGGAATGGCCGCAGTGCCGCTTCAGCCTCCACTCCGGCTTCAGTCACGAGAACGTCCTGGCCTTGGAGAGCCGTCAGGTCGATCTGGTCGTGGCCGCCGAGGTCGAGACCTCCACTGACTGGCTGGAGATCCACCCGGTTCTGCGAGAGCCCTACGTCCTGATCGCCGCCCGCGGCCTACTCGGCGCATCGCCGTCGATGGAGCGCCTGCAGGAACTGCCGCTGGTGCGCTACAGCCCGAGTTTGCGCATGGGTCGACAGATCGAGGTGCACCTGCGTCGCCTGCGCCTCTCACCACCGCGCCAGTTCGAGGTCGACTCCACGTCCTCGCTAGCCTCCCTGGTGGCCAAAAGCGGTGCTTGGGGCCTGGTCACACCGGCGAGCCTGATGCCGGTCTCCGACCTCAGCACGGTGGAAGTTCGCGCCCTGCCATTCCGCAGCATGACCCGCACCATCTCGTTGCATGCGCGGCGTGGTGCGCTCGGAAGCATCCCCGCGCATGCGGCCGAACTTCTACGCCAACAGGTGGTCCGGCACACCATCCGCCCGGCGTTGACGCGCATGCCCTGGCTGGAGGGGCAGATGACCATGCTGGGCGAGGGTGAGCGGGCATAGGGCTTGCGCGCCCGATCTGGTCTATCGCCATCGCGCTCTGGCAGTTTAAAAGAGTATCAAGTTTCGGCCCACCCAACGTGTTGGTCTGGAGGCTTGATCTAGACAAGCCAGACGAAGTCGCTTTCGGTGAGCAGATTGGCGGCTGTCAGACCGTCGATCTGGATGGCTATGTCCACGCTGCCGTCGCCGTTCCGGTCGATCTGGAGTTGCCGCGGGCCGTCGTAGCGGGCTTCGCTGTCGCCACCGCCGGAAAAGGCGGCCGCGCCGATGTAGGCGAAACTGCCGACTTCCAGTCCCGTCGCGAAGACCAGCTTATCCTGGCCGTTTCCGGCATTGAGAGTCACACCGTCAAAATCCCGGATGACGGGACCGCCGGATCCGCCGTAGCCGAGGGAGCCACCGTTGAAGTGGAAGCTGTCGGCGCCCGATCCGCCGAAGGCGGCATCGTCCTGGCCCAGATTCAGGTTGTCGTTCCCGCTCTCCCCATTCATGCGATCGCCGAGTGCTCCGCCGAAGAGCGTGTCGTTGCCATCGCCGCCTTCCAGGATATCGGTACCCTCAAGTCCGCGCAGCAGGTTGGCACCGCTGTTTCCGGTGATGCGGTTGTCTAGATCGTTGCCGGCTCCATTGATGTTGCCGAGACCGCCTTGTAGGCGCAGATCTTCCAAGAAGTCATTGGCGCCGCCACTTGGCAGGGTGAAATCGCTCTCGGCCCGTACCAGATCCCGTCCCTCGCCGATCGCTTCGAAGATCTGGTCACCAGCGCTGTCGACGACGAAGGTGTCGTCGCCGACACCGCCAACCAGCGTATCGCTGCCGCTGCGGCCGTTCAGAATGTCGTCGCCGGTTTTGCCGCGCAGGCTGTCCTGTCCTGAGTTCCCGAGCAGCGTGTTGTCGATCTCGTTGCCGCGTAGGGTAGCGTCGCCGACGCCGGCATTAATCTGTGCGCGCTCAAGGAACGCGATCGGGCCGCCGGCAAGCTCGAAAAAGCTCGCATTGGATCGCAGCACGTCCTCGCTGCCCTCGCCGGCAAGCTCGGCGACGATGTCGCTCGAGGTATCGACGATGAAGGTATCGTTGCCTTTGCCGCCGAACGCAAAGTCGCCACCGCTGCCGCCGTTCAAACGGTCGTTTCGTGTGCCTCCTGCCAGGGTGTCCGCCCCCGAACCACCGACCATCCGATCGACTCCGGACTCACCGAAGAGAAGGTCACGGCCGTCCGCTCCCAGAAGCGTATCTCGCTCGTCGCCACCGCGCAGGGTATCGTTTCCGCCCTCTCCGCGAAGGACATCATTGGCAGAATCGCCGTCTACTACGTCCTCTCCCGATCCCCCGAAGAGATGGTCGATTCCAGAGCCACCGAATTGGATGTCGTCTCCTTCACCGCCAATGACATCGTCAGAGCCTTGGTAGCCATAGAGCCTATCGGCTCCAGAACCGCCGCGCAGCAGATCGCCACCGGAGCCGCCGTAAAGCGCGTCCAGATTGGCGCCTCCGATAAGCAGGTCCGCGCCCGTGTTGCCGACCAGAGTATCCGTTCCGGTGTCGCCACCCAGGGTATCGCTGCCGCTACCGCCAGTCAGAAAATCCAGGTTGTTGCCGCCATAAACTCTGTCGTCGCCGCTACCACCGAAAGCTTGGTCGTTTCCACTCTGGCCGCTCATCCGGTCTTCGCCGGCGTTTCCTATCAGCGTGTCGGCCCCGATTGAGCCATAGACCTGGTCATCTCCGCTGCCGGCAATGAGGTTGTCATCGCCCTGGTCGCCAAAGAGACTGTCGTCGCCACTACCCCGGGAGTGCTCATTGATTACGTCGTCACCCAACCTGCCGAAGGCTTGATCAGCTCCGGAACCGCCTGAGAGGAAATCCGATGCTTCCTCACCGTAGAGCACTTCCTGGCCGCTGGTGCTGAGCAAGGAATCGTTACCCTGCCCGCCGTAGAGACGGACCGCTTCCGCGAGGCCATAAAGTCGGTCATTCCCACTATCGCCTGCAAGGAGATGACCTCCGATCAAGACATCTGCCATGGAACCGCCATAGAGGCGGTCGTTGCCACTACCTGCGAGCAGACTGTCATCACCGCGGCCGCCTGCCAGCCTGTCTGCACCGGTTTCTCCATAAAGGGTGTCTTCGCCCGAGCCGCCGAACAGCGAATCGTCGTTGCGGCCTCCGGTCAGCGTGTCCGGCCCGTCGTTGCCCTCAAGGATGTCGGCGCCGTCCAAGCCGTAAGCCCGGTCCGTTCCCGTTCCGGCGTCGATCAGGTCGTTGCCCGAGAACCCTACGATGAAATCGTCGTCTTCTCCGCCGTCCAGGAAATCGTCGCCAGACAGACCGTAAAGGCGATCGTTACCATCAAAGCCAATCAGCCTGTCGTTGCCATCACCGGCAAGCGGGAAGAGGCCGCCGCCGAAGAGCGTATCGTCGCCGACACCGCCGTTCAGCGTGTCTATGCCGATAAACCCGGCGAGGATATCCGGGCCACTGGCGCCAAAAGCGCTGTCATCTCCCTCACCGCCGAAGAGTGTATCGTTGCCACTGTCACCGCGAAGGTAGTCATCTCCCTCGTCGCCGTAGCCTGTGTCGTCATCCTGTTCGCCATACAGGAAATCGTCTCCGCTACCGCCGAAGAGCGTATCGTCACCGCTACGGCTGATCAGGGTGTCGCGACGGTCAAGCCCGTAGATGAGGTCGTCGAAGCTGCCCGTGCTGATGGTGTCGACGCCGTTAGTACCGGTCACAGTGGCCATTGCACTCTCTTCTCGATCTTAGACTAAAGGAGCAGAACTCAGGAGAAACGAGGCAGCATAAAACACCAGTTTTGTGAAAATTCTGTGACGATGCGCCGGCGTCACCGCTTGACTGCCCGCTGTGCATGGGATTGACGTCCAAAAAGAAAAAAGTGCAGAGATGTAAGTCTGCAAATTGAATGTGCTCACCAACAAGAAACATGTGATGCGGTGTGGTTACTCTAGTCTTACAGCGCCCGTTAGAGCTTTGTGGGCGTTCGAGCCGTAGGTCAATCCAACCTTATCGGCAAGCGCCCCCGAATGGCACTGTCAGCTTCCTTGTCCAGATAACTTGGATGGTGCTCGGCCAGGATCGTCCTGGCCCGCTCCTGCGCCACCTGCCAGGCATCCTTGGCACCCTTCTCGGCCCAGGTGGTGGGCTCGTCGCGGTTGGCCAGGGACGGGTAGAAGTAGTCGCGCTGCATCGAGGCCATGGTCTGCGCGCCGCCCAGAAAGTGGCCCTCGCCCAGCACGGCTTCCTTGATCGCATCGAAGCTCAGGGTCTCGGCATTGACCTCGATACCGCGCAGGGTGCGGTAGACGTGGCCCAGCATCTCGTCGTCCAGTACGAAGGCCTCGAAGGAAGCGCCCAGCAGGCTGGCCATCATGCCGGAGGATTCATAGACCATGTTGGCGCCGGCCAGGCCTGCTGCCAGGGCCGAGAGCGCCTTCTCCATTCCCATCTGGGCGTCGACGGCCTTGGCGTCCGACATGGAACAGGCGACGCCCGACGGCAGCCCCAGCCAGTTGATGAGCTGGGCCGAGGCTGCGTTCATCACCGTGATTTCGCCGCCGCCGCCGCAGAAGGCGCCGCTGCGCAGGTCGATCACCAGCGGCCAATTGGAGAAGATCATGGGATAGCCGGGCTCGACCATGTTGACGAAGGCCAGAGACGCCAGAGTCTCGGCCAGCGATTGGGCGAGGAAGCCGGCCAGGGTCGCCGGCGCCGTTGCGCCGGACATGGCGGCGGTTATGCAAGAGATCGGTACGCCGCGGCGGATGCAGGCGAGCGCCACCTCGACCGCGTCCTCGCCGTAGCGCAGGGGCGAGATCACCGGCGAGATATGGGCCTTGCAGAAGGGCCGCTTGCGATAGCGCCCCGCGCCGCCCAGTGCGGTATCGAACATGTCGATGATGGGGTCGACGTGCTCGGCCAGAGTAAAGGCGGTGCCGACCGGCTTGGTGGTGCCGCGCAGCAGGCAATAGGCCGTGTTCACGTCCAGTTCGAAGTTGTTTTCCAGGTCGGTCGCGATGCAGCAGCGGGTGAACCAGCTGACGTTGGTCAGGCTGTCGACCAGGCGGCTAAAGTCATAGAGGTCGCGCAGGGTCGAGGGGCGATAGAGCCCGCTCTCCAAGTCCAAGGTCTGGACTGCGGCTCCTCCGGTGCCGAAGTGTACGCGTTCGCCGCCGAGCTCGAAATCGCGGTTGGGGTCGCGGCCGTGGAAGACGAAGCCCTTGGCCGCACCATCGATGATATCTTCGATCAGGGCGGGAGGAAAACTCAAGCGCCCCAGGCCGTTGGTCCGCGCGCCCTCGGCTTCGGCAATCTCGCGCAGCTTCTCTGGCACCTCGCCCATGCCCAGCTCGTCCAAGAGCCGGAGCGCCATGGCGTAGATCTGCGTCATCTCGCTTTCGGAGAGCGGTCGGTAGCGCCCGCCGACCTGACCGGGCGGACAGGGATTGATCTGCTCTGCGTCGGCCGCGCGCGCCGCCCGCCTTGCCCGCCGTCCGCCCGAACGCCGCCCGCTCTCGATCGCTTCCGACATGAAACCCGTCCTTGTTGGTCATTGCTGTGGCTAGCAGTCTGCGGCCTTGCGCGTGCTGAGGCCAAATCCCTTCAGCGAAAACGCAGGCCGTTTGCGGCTTTCTCGTTTCGGGCCCAATCAAGAAAGGCAGAGACGGCGGTCTTCTCTGCCATCGCAGCCTCGTAGAGCAGGTAGTAGCCCCAGCCATCCAAGGCGATATCGAAGGGGGCGACCAGGCGGCCACTCTCGATCTCCGGAGCGACCAGGACGTCTGCCAGCACCAGCCCCTGATGATCGACGGCGGCTTGGACCCGGACGTTGGAATCGCTGATGATCTGGCTGGGTCCGGCCACTGCCGGATCCAATCCGGCGCATTCCAACCAGGCCTCCCAGAGGTCGAAGGGCGGCTCTTCTCGCAAGAGGGTGAAGCGGGCGATGTCCGCGGGCCTTGCGATCTCGGCTGCCAGCGCCGGGCTGCAGTATGCCTGCATGGGCGAGGGGATCAGCAGCTTGGCCTGCAGACCGGCCCAGGCACCGTGCCCCCAGCGAATTCCCAAGTCGGCACTACCCGGTCCCGGCAGCGGATCGTCCAGGCTGTGCTGCAGTTGGATCTTGGTTCCCGGAGCTGCTTCCAAGAAGTCCGTGATGCGGGGCGATAGCCAACGGGTGGCGACGTAGGTGCTGAGCGCGATGGTGAGCGTGCCGCCTTCGCGCTCTGCCTTGATGGCCGCGATCTCCTCCTGCAGACGACGCAGCGCAGAGCGCACGACCGGCAGCAGCCTGCTGCCCTCCGCCGTCAGGGTCACCGCACGGGCCGAGCGCAGCAACAGGGTCATATCCAGCTTCTCTTCAAGAGACTTGATTTGATAACTCACTGCGCCCTGGCTCAAGAAGAGCTCATCGGCGGCCTTGGTAAAGCTCTCATGCCGTGCCACGGCCTCAAAGACGCGAAAGGCATTCAAGGGCGGTAGGCGAAAAGACATAGTCCATGAATTAAATTTATTGATGCTTTGTCAAGTTTTTCGGCTTTGCCTTAGACCCTCTCGCTCTGCGATCTTCAAGGGCGATCAAGGGAAGAGCCAATGCCAGCTATCGACTCCACCGCGCCTACCACCTACGGCCAGAAAGATGTCGTCGACCGCAAGACCGTAAAGGCCTTGTCCAAACGGACGGACCGGGACGGGATCATTCGCATTGCCGGGCATTTGGGCGTCCTTGGCGTGACCGGCGTCTTGGTCTGGCTGGCGCTGGGGTCCTGGCTGGTACTGCCCGCGATGCTGCTGCATGGAGCTGTGATGGCCTTCCTCTTCGCGCCGACGCACGAGTGTAGCCACGGCACGGCCTTTCGCTCGCGCCGCTTGAACGAGGCGGTTTATTGGCTGGTCTCACTGATCTACCTGGTGCCGCCCACCATGTTCCGCTACAGCCACGCCCATCATCACAGCTTCACCCAAATCCGCGGCCGCGACCACGATATGCTGGACGAGCGTATGAGCTTTGCCGGCTATCTTCTCTTCGTGAGCGGTTACCGCTTCTGGAAGCGGGGCCTGCGCTGGTTCCTGCTCCATCCCTTCGGCAAGGTCGCTGTTCTCGACCGGGAAGCGCTGCCCAGCGGAGCGCAGCCCGCCGTGGTTCGCGAGGCACGGATCATCATGGCGATCTATGTCACCCTCGCACTGATCTCGATCGCCAGCGGCAGCTTTCTGCTCCTCTGGCTCTGGCTCCTGCCGCGGTTCCTGGGCGAGCCCTTCATGCGTTGGCTGCGCGTTGCCGAGCACGGCGATTGCGAGGAGAGCGGCAACCTCTTGACGAACACACGCACGACCCGGGCACCGGCTTGGCTGCACTTCCTCTTCTGGAACATGTCCTACCACGCCGAACACCACCTCTGTCCGATGGTGCCTTTTCACGCCCTGCCCGACCTGCATGCCAAGGTTGGTCAGAGCCTGCATCCCGTGGGGTCCGGCTACTTCTCGGTGCATGGCGCGGTTCTGCGCAGCATTGCCGCGCGCCGCCGCACGACCTTGGTCGCGCAGTAGGCAGAGCGCCAGCCCGATCTGCAATCTTTCATCGCGCTTTTCTCGACGCCTGGCTGTGCGAGGGCGATCGCCATTGGCAGCGCCCCTCCCGCGCGTGTATCGTTCCGTCACCGTTTGATTGTCTGGTCGCTTGATTGTCTGGCCGCGTGCCGAAACTGCAGTCGGCGACCCAGCCATCGATCGGAATGGACAGGAAGAGGTCGAAACGACCGCGCATCCCCGCTTCGCGCTTCTGGGAAGGAAAAGCGATCATGAATCTTGCTAGCAAGCTGTTGCTGACCCTCGTTGCTCCCTTGGCCCTGGCCCTTCCGGCCGCGGCGGAGTTCACCTTGGACAGCCGTTACACCGATACCGATGGCGATCTGATCGCCGACATCCCCAGCGATCCGGCCGATCAGGTCGATCCCGGCACCTTGATCTTTGCCTTTACGCCGGTCGAGGATCCTGCGGTCTATGCCGAAGCATGGTCGGACTTCCTAACCCATCTGGAAGAGAAGACCGGCAAGAAGGTGCAATTCTTCCCGGTCCAGTCCAATGCGGCACAGATCGAGGCGATGCGCGCCGGGCGTCTGCACATC
Source organism: Rhodospirillales bacterium (assembly GCA_963669445.1). GTDB lineage: Bacteria > Pseudomonadota > Alphaproteobacteria > Kiloniellales > JACOMY01 > JACOMY01. The sequence goes on along the minus strand of OY770029.1, from coordinate 4,454,329 downwards.
GCCGGCTTCAACACCGGCTCCAATCCGCTAGCCGTGGCGTGCGCCGGCTTCCGGCCCTTCACCATTATGGCCTCGGCAGACGGTTCCTTTGGTTATGAGATGGAGATCTTGACCTACCCGGGCTCGGGAATCGAAAAAGTCGAGGACATCAAGGGGAAGAAGATGGCCTTCACGTCGGAGACCTCGAACTCCGGGTTCAAGGCCCCCTCTGCGATCCTGAAGGCCGACTACGGCATGGTTCCAGATGACGATTTCGAGCCGGTCTTCTCCGGCAAGCATGACAACTCGATCTTGGGCGTGGCCAACAAGGACTATCCGGCCGCCGCCATCGCTAACTCCGTCCTGGCCCGCATGGTCAAGCGCGATGTGGTCAAGCCCGATCAGGTGGTTTCGCTCTATAAGTCGCAGACTTTCCCGACCACCGGATACGGCGTCGCCCACAATTTGAAGCCAGAGCTGCAGCAGCAGATCCAGGACGCCTTCTTCGACTTCGACTGGGAAGGTACCTCGTTGGAGGAGGAGTTCTCCAAGTCCGGTGAGGCGCAGTTCATCCCGATCACCTTTCAGGACCACTGGTCGGTGATCCGTAAGATCGACGAGGCCAACGGCGTCTCCTACACCTGCCAGTAGGTCGATCTGTTAGAGCGGGGGGGCTAGCGGTCATGCTGCGGATTGAGGGGCTGGCCAAGGCCTATAAGACCGGCGACAAGGCGCTGCGGGGCGTCTCCTTCGAGGTGCCTGCCGGTCAGGTCATGGGCCTGATCGGCCCCTCGGGCGCGGGCAAATCGACCTTGATCCGCTGCATCAACCGTCTGGTCGAGCCCAGTGCGGGCAAGGTCTATATCGGCGATAGCGACCTGACCGGCCTGCCGCGACGCAGCCTGAAGCAGGCCAGGCGTCGCATCGGCATGATCTTTCAAGAATACGCTTTGGTCGAGCGCCTGACGGTCATGGAGAATGTGCTGTCCGGCCGTTTGGGTTATGTGCCCTTCTGGCGCTCCCTCACCCGACGCTTTCCTCCAGCCGACATCGAGAAAGCGTTTAGCCTGTTGGAGCGGGTGGGCTTGGCCGAGCATGCCGATAAGCGGGCCGATGCGCTCTCCGGCGGGCAGCGCCAGCGGGTGGGCATCGCGCGAGCCTTAGAGCAGGATCCCGATCTGCTGTTGGTTGACGAGCCCACGGCCTCGCTCGATCCCAAGACCTCGCGCCAGATCATGCGTCTGCTGCAGGAGATCTGTCGCGAGCGCGACCTGCCCGCAATCATCAACATCCACGATGTGGTGCTGGCACAGGGCTTTACCGAGCGCATCGTGGGCCTGCGCGCCGGCGAACTGGTCTTCGACGGGCCGCCGAGCGATCTGGACGAGGCGGCACTAACGTCGATCTACGGCGAAGAAGACTGGACGCAGATGCGGCAGGCAGCGCAGGAGGAGCGCGACGAGGCCGAGGCGCTGGCGCAGGAACACCGCATGGCGGGGTCGGCTTAGGTGTCGAGCCAGACGCTGCGGCGCTGGCGCCGTCCGCCTATTCTTATCCAGAGCCGCTTCTGGCGCTCGGTCATCTATGGCGGTGCTCTGATCTACCTCCTCCTCGCGGTCGGCTCGTTGGAGGTCAATTGGGTCCGGGTCTATGAGGGCCTCGACCGCGGTTGGCGCTTCATCGAAGGCTTCCTGCTGCCGGACTTCACCAGCCGCTGGCGCGATATCGAGATCGGCCTGATCGAAAGCCTGACGATGACGGTAACCTCGACGGTGGTCGGCATCGCCATCTCGATCCCGATCGGCATCGGTGCCGCGCGCAACCTGGCGCCGCGCCCGGTCTACTATTTTTGTCGCGCCGTGATCGCGCTGTCGCGTTCCTTCCAAGAGATCATCATTGCCATCCTCTTTGTCGCCATGTTCGGCTTTGGTCCCTTCGCCGGCTTTCTTACCCTCTCGTTTGCCACCATCGGCTTCATGTCCAAGCTGCTGGCAGAGGACATCGAAGACATCGACGAGGCTCAGGCAGAGGCCATCCGCGCTACCGGTGCCTCCTGGCTGCAACTTGTGAACTACGCCGTACAGCCTCAGGTCATGCCTAGACTGATCGGTCTGTCCCTCTACCGTCTGGACATCAATTTCCGCGAATCCGCCGTGATCGGGATCGTCGGCGCCGGCGGTATCGGCTCGACCTTGAACACGGCGATCGATCGCTACGAGTACGATTCGGCAGGTGCCATCCTGATCATCATCATCGTGATCGTGATGTTGGCCGAATACAGCTCTTCGCATGTCCGCAGGTGGGTGCAATGAACGCGCAGACCTGGCGTCACCGTACGCCCAAAGGCCAACTGCTGCTTTGGTGTGGCTGGCTGGCCTTGGTGGCCTTGTTCGTCTTCTGCTGGGAGGTGATGACCAAGGACACCATCTGGGCCTTCGTCGCCGATGCGCCGACCCAGGCCGCAGATCTCGGCAGCCGCATGTGGCCGCCGCGCTGGTCTTACATCGAACGCTTGTGGGTACCGCTCTGGGACACGCTGAACATCGCCACTCTTGGCACTCTGCTGGGCATCGTCATCGCCGTGCCCGTTGCCTTTCTGGCTGCGCGCAACACCACGCCCTCGGCCACTCTGGTGCGGCCCTTGGCGCTGCTGATCATCGTCGCCTCGCGGTCCATCAATTCGCTGATCTGGGCGCTTCTGCTGGTCGCCATCATCGGTCCCGGCGTGCTCGCCGGCGTGATCGCCATCGGCCTGCGCTCCATCGGTTTCGTCGCCAAACTGCTCTATGAGGCCATAGAGGAGATCGACGAAAAGCAGGTCGAAGCCGTTCGTGCGACTGGCGCCAGCACCGCGCAGGTCATCGATTTCGCCATCGTGCCCCAGATCCTGCCGGCCTTCTTCGGGATCACCGTCTTCCGCTGGGACATCAACATACGCGAATCGACGATCCTCGGCCTGGTTGGCGCCGGCGGACTGGGTTTGCAATTACAGGCCTCGCTCAATGTCCTGGCCTGGCCGCAGGTCACTCTGATTTTCTTCGTGATCCTGGCCACCGTGGTCTTAAGCGAATGGATCTCCGCCAAGGTACGCCACGCGATCATTTAGGCTGCGGTCTGGTTGGGGATGGCGCTCTGTCGGGCTCTAGGACTTGGCAAAGCGCAGCAGCGCTGCGCCCAAAAGGGTGGTCATCGTCGAGATCAGTTTCACAAGATCCAGCCGCTCTTTCAGAAAGAATACACCGATGAGCAGAGCAAAGACGATGCTGGTTTCACGAAGCGCGGTCACCAGAGCGATCGGTGCTTGGGTGAAGGCCCAGATGACCAGAGCGTAAGCGGCGTAAGAGGCGCTGCCGCCGATCAGGAAGACGCGCCGGCCTTGGCTTGCGATCTGTCCCAGAACACCTGGCGCGGAGATGGCAAGATAGAGAGCCATGGCAAGGCCATTGCCGATCGTCAGCCAGCCGTAGAAGCCGAGCGCGGTACCGGCTAGGCGCGCGCCGTAGCCGTCGACCAGAGAATAGGCGGCGATGAAGCAGCCAGTCGCCAGCGCCAGGATAGCTGCCTTGCCGTTGCGCAGCCCGTCGGCGCGCCGCACCAGGGAAAGGCTGAGGATACCGCTGCCGATAACGGCAATCGCCAGCAGCTCCATCGCGCTGAGGTGTACGCTCAAGAATGCGACCGAGACGACGGCGACGATCAGCGGCGCCGAGCCTCTGGCGATGGGATAGACCTGTGTCAGGTCGCCGAAGCGATAGGCGTTCATGAGAAAGAGCTGATAGGAGAGGTGGAGCGCGATACCCGCGCCCAGATAGGGCAGGCTCTCCAAGGCTGGCCAAGGCACCAGCGGTAGGGCCACGGCTGCCAAAGGCATGTGCCCCAGCACCACCGCTCCCATGGTCACCTTCTTGTCCACGCTGCCCTTGACCAGCGCATTCCAGACCGCGTGCAACAGAGCTGCGGCGATGACGGCCAAAAAAACGGTGGTGGACATGCTGGCTTCCCTAAGGTCGTGAGGGAGGCAGGCGAAGGCAGGCCTCGTTTCGGTTCATAGGCCTTCTGGGGTCCCGCAGGTCTGCGTTCTCCCAAAAGAAGATCAATCAGCATTAGAGCGGTTTGGGTCGGGACACCAATGTGGAGATGAGGGGGCAGGCCTCTCGTTTGAGATCAGCGTTCGCGAAAGGCGTCCAGATCCAAGCGGGCACGGATAGCGGCGCGTGGTCGTTCCGGCGCTTCGTGTGGGTCCTCCGGTGTGACCGGGCTCTGCTCTTCCACTGCTTCGATGACAGCCGGCGCTTGGATCGCTGCTTCCTCAGGCAGGCGCGTCGAGACCGAGCTGTCCGGCAAGACCGCCTCCGCGTCGGCCACTTGGGCCTCGGCCTCCTCCTGGGTCTCCTGTTGGGTCGCCGCCGTCTCCTCCTCGTCGTCGACGAAGCCCTTGCCGACCTTCCAGGCCGTCTTCACCACGGCAGCAGCCGCGCCGGCGGGGGTGCGGAAGTCCTCGTCGTACTCGTTCATGCCGTCGAGGTTTGCCAGCACCGGGTTCGAACGCCAGAGGCGCTGTAGGGCGGCACCGCGAAGGTCCGACGGCACGCCTGGCTTGAGAAAGACCTCGTAGTCGGATTCGTAGTCGAGGGTCTCCACATCGACGGCCTCGGCGACCGCACGGTTTTCCGCTTCCTCGGCTTCCTTGTCGGCAGCCGGTGGCTCGGCGGTCTCCTTCTTGACCGGGACGGCCTCCGCCTCGACGTCCCGCTTGCGCTTGGACCAGCGGGAGAGAAACGGGGTCGGCTCTTCCTGCCGCTTGCTCATGCTAGAGGTCTCCACCGCCGTTCGGGCGTTTGCGTTGTTGGAAGATCGGTTCCTTCGAGAACTGCAAGCGATCGGGTACGGCCTTGTCACGTCGCCGCTTCTTGAATGCCGGCGGTTCCGGCTGCGTGGCGACGAAGGCCTCAAGGAACTCCAGGATCTGCGGTACCAACGGTAGCGCTTCGACAATGTCTTCGTCGCTGTCTAGATGATCCTGCGCCTCGTAGGGCGAGAGGGTCACCAAGTGCAGCTGATAGGGCAGTGCGCTGGCTTCGTCGCACAGCCGCAACACCACATAGATCCTGGGTTCGGCCTCCAGGTTGAATCGATAGGCTTCGGTGTCTGCGCGATAGAGGGTCAGCCGTTCGGCCCCCGCCCAGTAGCGCCGGGTTCCATCCTCTTCCTCGGCGATCTGTGTCCAGGGTTCGGCCATAGCTTCCCCCGGCATAACGGAGACCGGTCGCCAAACGGCGTCGGCCCAGCGGCTCTTGGCCGGTCGCTTCTCGACCAGCACGCCGACCGGCATCTCGACCTGGCGTGGTCCATTCATCCCTAGCGGTTCCGGCATCCCTATCGGTTCCAGTCGTTTGTCTTTTTGTCCGATCTGTTACACATAACCCCCAAGACCGCCTTGTCTAGGTCAAGAATTACCCGCACCGCGAATCCGGGAGGGAAGGGAGCACCATGTCGGACGCCAAGCGTCGTCTCTTGTTGTGTAGCTGCGATAAGACCATGCAGGTCGACGCAAAGGCCATTGCCGGTTCGCTCGGCTGTCCTGCAGACGCTACAGCGAACACACTCTGCCGTCAGGATCTTGGGCGCTTTGAAGAGGCCTTAGCCGGTGGTGAGCCTCTGCTCGTCGCCTGCACTCAGGAAGCGCCGCTCTTTGAGGAACTGGCTGAAGAGGCCGATGCCGACGTCCTCTTTGCCAACATTCGTGAGCGCGCCGGATGGGTCGAGAGCGGCGATCCCAGGCCGAAAATGACGGCGCTTCTGGCTGCCGCCATGCTGGAGGGCGAGCCGGCGCGGTTGAAGGAGGTCGAGTCCGACGGCGTCTGCCTGATCTACGGCAAGGGTCAGAGCGCCCTGGACATGGCGCTGCTGTTGAACAATCGAATATCCGTCAGCCTGGTCTTGAACGATTGGGAAGATGTGATGTTGCCCGAGGTCATGCCGGTACCGCTTTATCGTGGTCGTTTGACCCAAGTCAGTGGCTCGCTCGGCGGCTTTGAGGTAACGGTGGACGACTATGCGCCGATCCTGCCCTCGGCGCGCGGCGAGGCGGCCTTCCTGTTGCCGCGCGACGGTGCCAAATCGCGCTGCTCAATTGTTGTCGATCTGGCTGGCGACGCGCCGCCGCTGAGCGGATGGGAAAAGCGAGACGGCTATCTGCGTGCCGACCCTGGCGATCCGGCCGCCGTCGCCCTGGCACTCTTCAAGGCGAGCGATCTGGTCGGTAGCTTCGAGAAGCCGCTCTATGTCTCCTACGACCAAGAGATCTGCGCACACGGGCGCTCGGGTATCTCCGGCTGCACCAAGTGTTTGGACCTCTGCCCAGCCGGTGCCATCACCAGTCTAGGGGACAGCGTCTCTATCGATCCCCTGATCTGCGGTGGCTGTGGCTCCTGTGCTTCGCACTGTCCCAGCGGTGCGGTGCGTTACAGCTATCCCGATCAGAACGACCTGATCCGCCGCGCCCAGGTGCTGATCTCTACCTACCTCCAAGCTGGTGGCCAAGACCCGGTCCTGCTGCTGCATGACGGCGAGGCCGGGAGCGCCCTGATCGGCGCGATCGCTCGTTTGGGTCGCGGCCTGCCGGCCGGGGTCATCCCGCTGGATATGCACAGTCTTGGGCAGGTCGGTCACGATTTCTTCGCCGGCGCCTTTGCCGCCGGTGCTACGCAGATCCTGCTGCTCGCCGATCCGCGCAAACAAGACGACCTGGATGGACTGAAGGCCGAGATTGCGCTGATGCAGTCGATTCTGACCGGCTTGGGCCATCCCGAGGCGCGCATGACGCTCTTGGACAGTCCCGATCCCGACGTTATCGAGACGGCGCTTTGGTCCTTGGTCGTTCAGCCGGGCTTGGCCCGCGCCACTCCCGTCCCACTGGGTGGCAAACGCGCCGTGGCCCGCGCCCTGCTCACTGCCTTGCAGGAAGCCTGCGCGCCCGACAGCGGGGCGGTGGCTCTCGAAAAGGGTTCTCCCTATGGTCGCATCACCATCGACCAGAAGGGCTGCACGCTCTGCCTGGCTTGCGTCTCGGCCTGTCCGGCCGACGCTCTGCGTGACGGCGGCGATCGGCCGGCGGTTTCTTTGATCGAACAGGCCTGCGTCCAGTGCGGCCTCTGTGCTGCCACCTGTCCGGAGCAGGTCATCACCTTGGAGCCGCGGCTCTCCCTCAGCCCGGACGCCTTGCGGCCCGAAGTTCTGAACGAGGACGAGCCCTTTGCCTGCGTCTCCTGTGGCAAGCCCTTCGGCAGCCGCGGTACGATCACACGCATCACCGAGAAGCTGGCCGGAAAGCACTGGATGTTTCAGTCAGAGGAGAACACGCGCCTCATCCAGATGTGCGACGACTGCCGCATCCAGCATCAAGCCGACATCTCGGGCGGCGACCCTTTCGCAGCGGGCCAGCGCCCACGCGTACGCACGACCGAGGACTATCTCGAGGCGCGGGACAAGGGGCTGAAGCCGGAGGACTTTCTGTCGGACGACTAGAGTGTTTTTGGGCCGCCTGGAAGGTGTGAGGGAAGGGGCGTGGCTTGGCAGACGCAAAAGGGCCGCTCTCGTTGAGCGATCAGCGTCATCCTCCAGCTCGACCGAAGGGTCATTGTCCAATGGCCAAAAGGGGGGACGATTACTCTTCAAGAGATGAGAAGGTAACAAATCTGGATGGCGCTGCTCTTGCACCCTCCAGGCATAGGCAAAGGGTTTCGATGCTTCCGTAAGGAGATCCCTTTCACGTGATGGACCCGTGCCACCGCCCGCAGCGCCTAATCGCAGAACTCGGCCCTGATCGCCGCGCTGTGCTGCCCGACGCCTGGCACTGCGCCGTAGCTTTCCTCCCGGCCGCTGACCACGGCGCCGGGGGAGAGCAGTTCGACCGGGCCGCCTTCGGTCTCGACGCGGATCAGGCGGTTTTGCGGATGCGCCACTAGGTCGTCCAGGTCGGAGAGGCGGCCGTAAGCGATGCGCGCGCTGGCCAGTCGTTCGATGTTGGCTTCTCTATCCTTGGCGCCGAAGACTGCGCCGATGGCGCCGTCCAGCGCGTCGCGATTCTCGACCCGCAAGGAATTGGTCACGAAGCGTGGGTCGCTCGCCATCTCGGGGAGCTCCAGCACCTGGCAGCAGAGCTGCTTCCACTCCCGTTCGTTTTGGATTGAGATCAGAAGCGCCTTGCCGTCGGCGCAGATGAAGACGCCGTAGGGTGCGATTGTGGGATGCTGCAATCCCTGGCGGCGCGCTGCCTTGCCGCCGTAGCGGTACTGCAGATAGGGCACGTTCATCCAGTCCGACATGGCGTGGTAGAGCGAGACCTCGATGGCCCGCCCGCCGCGCCCGCGCGCCCGAGCAAAGAGCGCCTGCAGGATTGCCTGATAGGCAGTCATGCCAGCAGCGATGTCGCAGACCGAAACGCCGACGCGTGCCGGTCCTTCCGGGGTGCCGTTGATCGCGCAGAGCCCGGACTCGGCCTGGATCAACAGGTCATAGGCCTTCTGATCGCGGTAGGGGCCCTCCTCGCCATAGCCGGAGATCGAGCAGACGATCATCTCGGGGTGGCGTGCGCGCAAGCCGGCTGGACCGAAGCCCAAGCGGTCGGCTGCTCCGGGGGCAAGGTTCTGGATAAAGACATCCGCGCGCGCCAACATACGCGTGAGGATCGCATGGTCCGCCTCGGTCTTGAGGTCCAGGCAGATCGACTCCTTGCCGCGGTTCAGCCAGACGAAGTAAGCGGAGCTGCCTTTTGCCAGGGAATCGTAGTTGCGGGCGAAATCGCCCTCCGGACGCTCGACCTTGACCACCCGCGCGCCGGCGTCGGCCAGCTTGACCGAGGCATAGGGCGCGGCGACGGCCTGCTCCAAGGTAACGACGAAGAGTCCTTCGAGATCGCGCATTCGCTCCGTCCCTGTCGTGAGTGCCGCCTTCGTGACATGGCGCTTGTCGGTAGTGCGAGCGCCCGCGGTCTTTGTGAGTAGCCCCGTGCCGATCCCAGTCTGCCGCTCTCTCGCCGACAATCAAATAGGCACTTCCTTGACGGGCGATAGGATTGGGCTATAGCTTTTGCTTGGGAAAGGGCGCTCCATGGACGTCAAACAGCTCCGCTACTTCGCTGCCATTGCAGAGCAGGGCTCGCTGTCGGCTGCCGCGGCGCGGATCGGCATTGCGCAACCCTCGCTATCGCAACATGTGATCAACCTGGAGCAGGAACTGGGTGTCACCCTGCTGCTGCGCTCGCCGCGCGGCGTCACTCTGACCGAGTCGGGAGAGCTGTTGCTGACGCGCGCGCGTGAAATCCTGGATGCAGTCGGACGGGCCCGCGAGGAGGTGCGGTTGTCCGGCGAACATCCGCATGGCGCCGTGACCTTCGGCCTGCCCAGCTCCGTCTCCATGGTGCTGTCTGTGCCCCTGGCGGAGACCGTGCGGCTGAGTTTACCCAAGGTACGGCTGCGCGTTGCCGAGGCGATGAGCGGCTTCATTCAGAGCTGGCTGGAGGAGGCGAGCATCGATTTGGGTATCCTCTATGACGTCTCCGGCGTGCGGCAGATGCAGCTTCGCGCCCTGATGAGCGAGGATCTCTATTTCTTCTCGGCCCCCGACGCCTGGCCGCTAAAGAGTCCGCCGGGCCAGCCGGTCCCACTCAAGGCCCTAACGCGGGTGGACTTGATCCTGCCGTCGCAGTCGCATGGCCTGCGCGCCATGATCGATCGCTTCACCCGCGCCAACAGCCTTACCATGCAGGTGGCCGTGGAGATGGATGCGCTGACCCAGATCAAGATCTTGGTGGCGCGCGGCAGCGGCTACACCATTCTGGCACCGGCAGCAGCCCAGGATCTGGTCGAGCGCGGCGAGCTGGTGACCTCTCAGATCATCGAGCCGGTGATGCGCCGGCCGGTGCATCTGGTGCGCAACCCGGCACGGATGGTGACCCGTGCTTCTCTAGAGGTCGAGAGGGTGACCCTGGAGGTGATCCAGGACCTGGTCGCCCGCGGCATCTGGAAGGCGGAAGGCTTGGTCGAAACCGAAGGTCATAGGAATTAGCTATGGCAGTGATGCGAAAAACGTCTTTCCCGCAGTCGTGTCCTGCGGTCAGCCTATGATTAGATGCTGCCGGATTTCTGCCGGTGGCGCTTTGCGGTTAAGGGGAGGAGACAAGATGAAGAAGACCATTGTGGGCGGCCTTTGCGGCGCCTTGGTTCTGGGCACCGCCTCGCTGGCAGGCGCGGCCGACAAGCCGGAATCAATCGATATCGGTATCACTGCCTTCCTATCGGGGCCGGCCTCGGTGTTCGGCGACCCGGCCAAAGCCGGTGCCGAGATGATCATCGAAGAGATGAATGCCAGCGGCGGCATCGGCGGCGTGCCTCTGAACGCCACCTTCATCGACGAAGGTGCCGGCGGTGAGGCCTTGCTGTCTGAGTATCGCCGTCTGGTGCAGGACGAGGATGTGGACGCCATGTTCGCCTCCATCTCCTCGGGCAACTGCAACAAGATCGCGCCCCTGGCCGAAGACCTGAAGGTCATGAACTTCATGTGGGACTGCGGCACGCAGCGTATCTTCGAAGAGAACGACTACCGCTACGTCTTCCGCACGCAAGGCCATGCCACGCCGGAGATGCTGGCCTCTGTCCTCTACCTTTTGAAGACCCATCCCGACTTCAAGACCATCGCAGTCGTGAACCAGGACTACGCCTGGGGTCGCGACAGCTGGAACATGTTCATCACCGCGCTGAAGGCCTTGAAGCCCGACGTCGAGGTGGTGGCCGAGTTCTTTCCCAAGTTCGGCTCGCCGGACTTCTCGACCGAGATCTCGCGACTGCAGGCCTTGCGCCCTGACGTGATCCTCTCGACCTCTTGGGGTGGCGATCTGGATACCTTCGTGCGCCAAGCAGCGCAACGTGGATTGACCAACACCTCCGTCCTGGTGCTGCCGCTGGTCGAGAGTTCGCTGGAGCGTCTGGGCAAGAGCCTGCCGCCGGGCCACATCGTCGGCACGCGTGGCGACCACTACTTCCTGCATCCCGACAAGCGTGACGATGCCGAATTCAAGGCTTTCGTCGAGGCCTTCAAGGAGAAGACCGGCGCCTATCCGATTTATCCCGTCTTCCACGTGAGCCAGGCGCTGGCAGCCCTCAAGGCCGCCTACGAGAAGGCGATCGAGGCGAACGGTGGTGAATGGCCGAGCCGCGAGCAGGTGATCGACGCGATGGCCGGTCTGCAGTTCCAGGGCCTGGGACGCGAGGTTCGCATCCGCGAGGACAATCAGGGTGTGGAGGACCAGCTTCTGGGCACCACGATCCATGCCGACGGCTATGACTTCGCGGTCTTGGACAACATGATGATGTTCAAGGGCGACGAGGTCATCACCCCGGTGGGAGAAGAGTCCATCGAGTGGTTGAGCGGCCTTAAGCCTGGCTTCGTCGACGAGGTGACCGTCGAGAACTTCAGCCATTAAGGTTTGAGTTCGAGCCGATCGGGGAGGTCGCGCGGCGATCTCCCCGTCCTGGTGTCTTGAGAGGACTCTGGTGTGAACGCACAGTTGGTGGCCTTGGCGATCTTCGACGGTGTCGCCTATGCCGCGCTCGTCTTCATGGTTGCGGTCGGGTTGACCCTGATCTTCGGGGTGATGCGCATCCTGAACGTGGCCCACGGCTCCTTCTATGCCATCGGGGCCTATCTGACCGTGACCCTGGTCGGTGGCGTGATCGCCGCCGGCTTTTCACCCTGGCTGGCCTACCCCTTGCTCTTCGTTGCGGCAGCACTGGTCGGCCTTCTGGTCGGTGGCCCAATCGAAAAGTACCTCCTGAAGCGGATCTACGTGAAGGAGGAGGCGCTGCAGCTTCTGGTCACCTTCGCGGTCTTCATGATTCTGGAGGACGTGCAGCGCATCCTCTGGGGCACGCAACCCTACTTTCAGGCCGACGCGCTGCAGCTGCTTGGCAACATTCAGGTCTTCGGCGTCTACTATACCGCCTATCAGCTCATCCTGCTGCCTCTCGTGGCGATTGCCGTCCTGATCGGCCTGCGCCTCTTCCTGCGCCGTACGCTGACCGGAAAGCTGATCCTGGCGGTGACCGAGGATCGCGAGGCGGCGACATCCATCGGTATCGATGCCGACAAAGTCTTCCTGGTGACCTTCGTGGTCGGCGCCACTCTGGGTGCCTTCGGTGGCGCCCTCGCCTCGGCCACCACGTCCGTCCTGCCGGGCATGGGCGCGGACATGATCGTGCTCTCCTTTGCCGTCGCCGCGACTGCCGGCCTCGGCCAAATCGAGGGGGCCGCGATCGCCGCCTTGCTGATTGGCCTAGGGCGCAGCTTCGCCCTCTATCTGATGCCGGAGCTTGAGGTTCTGGTTCCCTATCTCATCATGCTGCTGGTCCTGCTGGTCCGACCCGAAGGTCTCTTCGGCACGACCAAGACCCGCAAGATCTAGCCGGGAGCCCGCGCTCATGACCCTGCGCCGTCTGGTGCCGCTCCTGCTGCTGGCGATCATCGTGCTGCTGCCGGTGCTCGCGCCCTGGTCCAAGATCGTGCTGACCCTGGCTCTGGCAAAGGGCCTGGCGGTGCTGGGCATCGTCGTGCTGCTGCAGGCCGGCCAGGTCTCTTTCGGCCATGCGCTCTTCTTCGCCGTCTCGGCCTATGCCGCTGCCTTCTTGGGCCAGGCCTTTGCCGGCGGCGAGCTGATCTCCATGCTGCTGGTCGGCGTCGCGGCCTCGCTGGTGATCGGCTTGCTGGTCGGCCTCTTCGTGGTGCGCTACCGCTATATCTTCTTCGGCATGCTGAACCTCGCTTTTTCGATGATCTTCTATTCGATATTGGAGAAGTTCTACTATCTGACCGGAGGCGCCGACGGGATGCAGGTGGCCCGCCCCTCTGTCCTGGGCATCGAGATGGAGCGCGATCCCTTCGAGACTCTGCTGTTCTACGGCGGGCTGGTGCTGGCCATTCTGGTTGCCTACGGCGTGCACCGCTTCCTGCAATCGCCGCTGGGCAACATGATGAAGACCATCAAGACCAACGAGACGCGGCTGGAGTACTTGGGTGTGTCTGCCCGCTCCACTCTGCTGGCGGGCTATGTGCTCTCGGCGTTGCTGTGCGGGTTGGGTGGCTCGATGATGGCCGTGGCCCAGGGAATCGTGACGCCGGAATACGCCTATTGGATTCGCTCGGGCGAGCTGGTCTTCATCGCCATTCTGGGCGGCGCCGGCTCGGTCTCCGGCGCCTTCGTCGGCGCGCTGATCTATGAAGTGGTGCGCACCTATGCCGCCGCCTTCGCTGCCGACTACTGGCAAATGATCCTGGGGTTCTTCCTCTTGGGCATCATCCTCTACGCCTCGCGCGGCCTCGTCGGGCTGTATGACACGGTCCTCAGACGCTTCGAGCGCAAGGAGGAAAAGCCATGACCGGCGAAATCCTCCTGGAGGCTAAAGGCCTGGAGATTCACTTCGGCGGAGTCGTGGCCGCGGACAATGTGAACATCCAGATCGCGGAAGGCCGCAACTTGGCGATCATCGGCCCGAACGGTGCCGGCAAGACCACATTCCTGAACATCTGCACCGGCTATGTGAAGCCGGCACGCGGCCAGGTCTTCTTCCGGGGCCGCGAGGTTACCCAGCGCTCGCCGCGCCAGATCACGCGCCTGGGCGTGGCGCGCGCCTTCCAAATCCCGCAGCTCTTCGCCGAGCACACGGCCTTGGAAAACCTCTTGATTGCCGCCTCGGCCCGCCAGCGCCGCTGGTGGCCCTTTGAGCGCCTGAGCACCATCCCCGAACGGGCGGAGATGGAGCACCTGCTGGCGCTGGTGAACTGCAGCGACGTCGCCGACCGCCTGGTGAACGAATTGCCCGAGGGGCAGCGTAAGCTGATCGACATCGCCGTTGCGCTGGCCTTGAAGCCCAAGCTGTTGCTGATGGACGAGCCCACCTCCGGTGTCGCCTCCTCGGAGAAATACGGCGTGATGGACATCCTGGTCCAAGCCCTCGCCGAAGCCCAGGTCACCGCCGTCTTCGTCGAGCACGACATGGGCATCGTCGAGAAGTACGCCGACCGCGTCGCCGTCTGGTCGGCCGGCCAAATCCAACTGGAAGGCACGCCGGCCGAGATCCTGGAGCACCCCGACGTGATCGAGAACGTGATCGGGGAGGAGGTCTGATGCTCGCCTTCCAATCCGTCGAGGTGGCCCTGGGCGGCGTCAAGATCCTGCGCAACCTCTCCTTCGAGGTCGAGGCGGCCGAGACGGTGGCCATCATCGGCCGCAACGGTGCCGGCAAGACCACCACCCTGCGCTCCGTCATGGGCTTCACACAAGTCAAGGGCAGCATCGCCTTCGATGGCCAGGACTTGGCCGCCATCCCGCCCGCCAAGCGCCCGCGGCTGGGCATCGGCTATGCCGCCGAAGACCGCCGGCTTTTCTCCGCCTTTACGGTGGAAGAGAACATCCTCATGCCAGGCCAAGTCGCCGGCCTGGACGCCAAGGCCCTTGAGGGCCGTTTAGCCCGGGTCTATGAAATCCTGCCGGAACTGCGCGAAATGGCCGGTCGCCCCGCCGGCTCCGTCTCCGGCGGCCAGGGCAAGATGGTGGCCTTGGGCCGCGCACTGATGATCGGCACCAAGCTTTTGATGCTGGACGAGCCCTTCCAGGGCCTGGCCCCGGCGCTCGCCCGCCGCTATGCCGAGGCGCTGAGGGCGCTGCGGGACCGGGATCGCTCGGTGAGCCTGATCATCACGGAGTCGAACCCGGCCTTGCTGCGCAAGTTTGCAGACAGGGCGCTGGTGCTGGAGCGCGGCGAGATCAGGGCAGGGGATTTGGGGTAAGAGGGTAGGTTACCTGTTCCTCAACCCTGACACCGAGAAGGACTAAGCTGCGGCGCCTATCAAGCGCCGCAGCTCGGGTAGAAGACACCATCGTCGCTTCCGCACTGGTGCTAGTGCTTACTCGGTTACGACCTCCATGACGACGATGTCGGAAAAGCGTGTCGCTCCGGAGGTGACAAGGGTGATATCGGTTCCGGAAACGGCCACGCTATAGGTAACCGGTGCCCCCGCTTGATTGATGACGTTGGAGATCACCGGAGTGCTGCCGCCCACGATCTCGCAGCTGAAGGACGACAGGCAGGGATCGCCGAAGTGCCGGCCGTAGACCACCCACATCTTGCCCTCGGTCGAAGCATCAAAGAGAACTGTCGCCGGGGACGACTTAATCTCCTTGTTGTTGAGCTTCAGGAAGGGCGTCAGCAAAGGACCGCTCGCCGTGGTTACGATCGAGTTCAGGATACGCTTGTCTTTGAAGTAGCTATCCAAACCTGTAACGTCTGCGCGACTGGTGGCATCGACAAGTGTGGTCGGACCGGTGTTGTCACCACCCCAAACCCGTACGTTCTCTACGCCGTTATCGACAAAGACCAGATAGGGGCTGAGCGTTTCTGCGCTTGTTGACGAGGAGCCACGAATATGCGGATCGAGGACGGACCAACCTTCGGAGACGCGCCCGGAGCTGGTGTTTTCCAAGACCCGGACTGGCGCGGTCGTGCGCAAAATTCTAGGTTCGATTAAGGTACCGCCTCTGCCCATGAGGGCAACGCCCGCGTTCACCGGTACCGGATCCTGCTCACCCGGCGGGACTTCCGTGCGCGACTTAAAGGCTCCGTTCAGCATCACATATCCGTCGCAGTGAATGAATGAGTCCGATGCGTCTATCAGCAGGCTGTCATCGTTCCCATTGTTGAGAGCCTCGCAGTTGATCATGTTAATGCGAAAGGCGTAGTCGTCTTCCTTGTCGCCAATCTTCCAGCCGTGGCCGTCATTGCTTACAGCCAGACAGTGATCGAAATCGATGATGGCGCCGAGAATGAGAGGATCACGTACCGGTGTCGTATGGGAACCGTTGCTGACGAGAAACCCATGTCTTCCGTTTGCCTCGCATGAGGTCGCGGTTACGCGAGAACGATAGCACCGTGAGATCAAGGCTATGCCGTCGCTGGGCTGTTCATACACGACGACATTGTCGATCAAGGTACAAAACACATCGGATCCGACTCCGCCATCGTCTGCTTCGATGCGAATGCCGCAGTTGTAGTTGGCTGCGGTGGTATTGATCGCTGCCGATTTTCTGGTGGATTCGGACTTAACCAAGAGATCCTTCACCGTGCAGTTCTCGTTCTTGATGCGAATGACAGCCTTGTCCGCTGAGGTGCCGGAAATCGCCGTGCCGACGTTATTTCTGTTGCTGTGTGCGCCGGTTCCGGAGCCGATGAGGGCAATCCCGTCTCTATCGACCAGGACCTCTCCGGAAACATAGAAATCGCCCGGCCCGAAGTAGAGCTCGTTCTGAACATAGGCTATCGCAAAGTTTATGGCCGTGAGATTGGCCGCGGCTTTCGTCGTGCCGCCAAACCCGACCGCACCGAACTGTTCGGCAAAGACAAAGCCGTCCGGGAACAAGCCCTTCAGGTACTGCGTCGGCGAGGTTGTCAGGTGCAGAACAGAGCCGCCATCGTCTGCGGGCCGCGTGCCTGGGCTCGCATCCATCAGCTCATAGGTGTTGCCGCCACTTGGGATGGTTGTCGCTGACCCTTGCCAGTTGTTGACATAACCAATTGTTTGGAATATGTCCCCGATAGAGAAACTGCCGGCATTAATAGCATTAATCATTGCTGTTTTGTTCTTGTAAGTGTTCACAGTGATTGACATAGTCTTTAACTCCTACACTAGACAGTCCAGCACAACACCTTGACTAGCCGAACATCTTTTTCGGCATCGAGAAACACGATAGACGCGTATACTCTACCTAATGATGTGTGTTTTGCAAGAATATTGCAACCAAAAAAATAACGTTTATGAAGATTTTTAGCAAAATGAGTGATTTTTTCGTGTTTTGTCGTCTGTGAGCAGGACTTGACCAATGGCCTCAAGACCGGCGAGGCGCAGAACGAGATCAAGCATGCCGGCACGCTATTCTTCGAGACCCGCTACACCGAACCGGCTCACCTGGAGGCCGCCATAGACCGGGTCTAGGGTCTGCCTTTGTGCAACCCTTCGAGCGTGGCGTAGTCTTATAGTCCTAAGGCCTAGGCAGCATGGGAACGCTCTTGATGCGCCCGAGAGCCACGGCGAAGGGCTCTCCCTCTGCCGTGATCACCGCCCTATCGGTCATCTCAGAAAAATCGAAGATGGCATTGAGAACGACATCCTTGCGGCCCTGGTAGATTTCCGGATGGTAAACAACGACGCCCATCTGTTCGTCCAGTCTCCGATAGCTGTAACGCGCTTCACCGACGAGCCTGTCACCGGCCACCACATAGCAAGTGGTGTCTGTCTCGTAGCAGACGGTGTGCGTCGAGAGGTCGTGAAAGTCGCCCTGTGCAGAACAATGCCGCCCTGTCCACTCCAAGGCCAATCCGGTTAAGGTTTCGGGTGCGGGAGGCATGTACTCACAGCCATTCAAATAGAAAACCATGTGCAGCCATCGCTGCCTGCCTCTTACGATTTACTAAAACGCAGTTGTGAAACGAAAAACGCAACACTTGCCTAACTTGCCTCCCCCAAGACCCGCGCAAACATCCCCGGATCCACGTTTCCCCCGCTGAGCACGATCGCCACGGTCTTGCCCTTGAGGTCCAGCTTGCCGCTCAAGGCGGCCGCGAGCGCGACGGCCCCGCCCGGCTCGACCACCAGTTTCAGCCAGCGGAAGGCGAAGGCCATGGCTTCGGCGACCTCCTGGTCGCTGACGGCCAGCCCGCCCTTCAGGAGTTGCTTGTTGAGGGCGAAGGTCAGAGCGCCTGGGGTCTTGGCGAGCAGGGCGTCGCAGAAGCTTTTTGCAGTGGGCTCGACAGACTCGCGCTGTCCCGACACCAGGGAGCGGGCGGTGTCGTCAAAACCCTCAGGCTCGACGCTGTAGACCTGGGTCTTGGGGCTGCGGTCGCGCAAGGCCAGTGCGGTGCCGGAGATCAGGCCGCCGCCGCCGCAGCAGACGAGCGCGGTGTCGACAGTGGCGCCCAACGCGGCTGCCTGCTCTGCGATCTCCAGGCCGATGGTGCCTTGGCCAGCGATGATGTCGGGGTCGTCGTAGGGTGGGACCAGCAGGCTGCCGCGCTCGGCGAGCAGCTTCTGTGCAACCTGCTCGCGTTCCTCGCGGTAGCGGTCGTAAGGCAAGACCTCGGCACCGTAGCCGCGGGTGTTCTCCAGCTTGATGGCGGGTGCATCGGCCGGCATGACGATGGTGGCGGCTGCGCCCAGCAATTGGGCTGCGGCGGCGACACCTTGTGCGTGGTTGCCGGAGGAATAGGCGACGACGCCCTTGGAGGTGGCTTGGTCTGCCAGGCGCGCGAGCTTGTTATAGGCGCCGCGGAACTTGAAGGAGCCGGTGCGCTGCAGGGGTTCCGGCTTGATCAGGCAGCGCGCCTCCAGGCGTTCGTCCAACGCCGGGCAGGTGAGCAGCGGGGTGCGCACGGCAGCACCCTTTATGCGCTCGGCAGCGGCCTCGACGTCGGCAATGGTGGGGAGGGCTGTCATGCGTCTTGCTCCTTCAAAAAGCGGTCGATCGCCGCTGCGGAGTTGGGTTCTTTCAGGGTCGGAGAATGCCCGGCGGTCGGGACGGTGACCACGTCCATCTGTGGATGGGCTGCTTTCAACACGGCGAGAGTCTCGTCGGTGACGAAGCCCGATTTGCCGCCGCGCACCAGCAGAAGGGGGCGGCCCTTGAGCGCCAGGAAGAAGGGCCAGAGGCGCTCGGGCGGTGGGGCCGGGTCCATGCGTTTGACCAGCAGCGGATCCCAGGTGGCGCAGAGCTGTCCCTTCTCGTCCGGCTGGTAGCTGCCTTCGGTCAGCGCGTCCCAGTCGGTCTCTATGGTGAGGCCCAGGTGCGGCAGGCGTTCCTTCAGGGTCGCCTTGGCCTCGGCATAGTCCTTGGGGCGGTAGGTGGTAAGCCACACCGAGCGACCTTGGATCGATTGGACCAGCGTCGGGTCGATCACCGGGCTCGCTTCATTCAGGATCGCGCTCTGCACGGCGGTCGGTAGGAAGACGGCAAGGCCGGTGATCAAGTAAGCGCCCAGCGAGGTGCCGCAGAAGATCGCCGGGCCGAAATCTAGGTGGGTCAGCAGTGCGTGGATGTCGGCGATGTAGGCTTCCGGGTGATAACTCTTGCCGCTGGGGTCACGCTCCGACTTGCCGCGCCCGCGCATATCGGGCGCGATCACCCGGCGCGTCTGGCTCCAGCGCAGGGCCGGGATGTGGAAGTCGCTGCTGTTGCGAGTGATCCCGGCTAGGCAGACCAACGGGCGCCGCCGCCAGCCCTCCGGCTCCAGCGGCGGGTAGTCGCGGTAAGCCAAGGTCAACCCATCCTGGGCCGTCAAGTGCTTCTGGATGAAGCGGTCTTCCTGCTCCATGGACTCTGCGTTAGAGCCCCAGCAGCGGCGGCAAGGCGTCGAGATCCTTGATCACAGCACTGAAGTCGCCGGGCAGGCGATCGGGCAGCTTGCCGAAGCGATCGAGCCAGGCGACCTTGAAGCCGAAGTTCGCGGCCCCGCGCGCATCCCAGGCGTTGGTCGAGACGAAGCAGATCTCCTGCTTGGCGACGCCCAGCTCCTCGACGGCGAGCTGATAGACCGAGGCGTCGGGCTTGTAGATGCCTAAGGGAGCCACGGTCAGGATGCGGTCGAGCTGTTGGGCCAGACCGTTGGCATTGCACGCGGCCTCGATCATCTCCGGCGAGCCGTTGGTCAGGATCGCGGTCTTCTGCCCGGCGGCGCGCAGACGCCCCAGCGCTGCCTCGCCGTCCGGATAGGCCTCAAGAGTCCAATAGAGATCCAACAGGCGCTGGCGTAAAGCCCGGTCGTCGATGCCATGCGCCTCCAGCGCATAGTCCAGGCCGTCTTGCGTCACCTGCCAGAAGTCGACGTAGGCGCCCATCAGGCTGCGCAGCCAGGTGTATTCCAGCTGCTTCTGCCGCCAGAGGTTGGAGACATCCTGCGCCACCTCGCCCAGCGCTGCCGCCTCTCGCGCGGTGGCGGCATGCACGTTCAGCAGCGTTCCGTAGGCATCGAAGACGCAGGCCCGGCAGCCCTGAAAAGCATCGGCACTCATTGAGATGGTTTCCCTTTGTTGTCCCGTTGCGATCTCTTAGCCCTTTCAGGCCGTTTGTGGCCAGTTCAAGGTCTTCGCTCTCACGGGATCAAGCGGTCGGCCCGCAGTCTCTCGAAGAGGTCGGTGAAGGAATCGTCGGTTGGCTGGAAGGCGCAAAAACCCAGGCGGCGGCTCTTGCCCATGTCGGCGACGACCTCGATTGGGCGGCCGAGATCGGCGTCGCTGTGCCAGGGGGAGGCAAGACGATTCAGATCCGGCTCTTTTAGTCCAGCATGCTCGGCGATCTGCTGCCAGGCCGGTCCGTCGTCGGCCATCTGCTGCTCCAGCGGAGCCGCCTCGTCACTGAAGGGCGCCGGTTCGATGCCGAACCACGCGGCAATACGGCCCCACATCCAGTTCCAGCGGAAGATGTCGCCGTTCACCACGTTGAAGGCCTGGTTGTGCGCATCCGGAGTCTCGACCGCCCAGAACAGGTGCTTTGCCAGCAGCCGCGCATCGGTCATGTCGGTCAGGCCATTCCACTGCGCGGCCGAGCCCGGAAAGCGGAAGGGTCGCCCGCTCTCGCGGCAGAGGCTGGCATAAACGGCCAAGGTCGTACCCATGTTCATGGCATTACCGACCGCCTTGCCGATCACCGTGTGCGGGCGATGGACGCTCCAGCTGAAGCCATCGCGATTGGCCGCGGCGAAGAGTTCGTCCTCCTGCGCGTAATAGAAGTTGTCGATGTCCAGCCGGCCCTGTTCCTCGCGGAAAGGCGTCATCGGCTGCTTGCCCTGGGCATAGGCCTCGAAGGGGCCAAGGTAATGCTTCAGACCGGTCACCAGGGCCACGTGCCTTGCACCCTCTTGGGGCGAGAGGCCGTCCAGCAGGTTGCGCACCATGGCGCCGTTTACCTTGATGTTCTCCGCCTCGCTGGCCTGGCGCAGCCAGGTGGTGATGAAGACCGCATCGGGTCGAACCTCCGCCAACGCCCGCTGGGTCGCCGCGGCGTCCTGCAGGTCTGCGGTGACGGAATCGATGCCCACTCGCTCACTTGGGCGGCGGCTCAGCCCTTTGACGGTCCAGCCTTGGTCCAACAGCAGGTCGGCAACGGCGCTGCCGATGATCCCGCTGACGCCCGCTACCAATGCGGTCTTAGCCATACCTCTCCCCCTGGCGTTCGCTTTGTCGTCTACTGGCAGCAGAAAGCCTGGCGCGCGTCTCTAGCGCCCTGGCCAGCCGGGTTATAGCCGTTCCAGGCCAGCGCGTTGGTCTCGCCGAGCAGATTGCGATAGACCGTCAGTCCCTCGAGGGTCCGCATGGCGTAGTTGCGGGTCTCAGCGAAGGGGATCGCTTCCACCCAGAGCACGAAGTCTGTGCCGCCGCTGCGCGGGTCGCCGTTCGACTTCAGCCACTTGTCGGTGCGATGCGGGCCGGCGTTGTAGCTGGTCAAGGCCAGGAGATAGGTGCCGCCAAAGCGCTGGATCATCTCTTCCAGATAGCGGCGACCAAGGGTGACGTTGTAGCCGGGATCCAGCACCAGCTTGTTGCGGCTGTAGCCCAGGCCTAGGCGCTTGGCGACACCCTTGGCGGTCGAGGGCAGCAGCTGCATCAGGCCCAGAGCATCGGCATGGCTGCGCGCCCGATCATTGAACTCGCTCTCTTGGCGGATGACGGCCAGAACCAAGGCCTGCTCCGGCGTTCCCGGGCGCACCCAGGTCGGGCGCGGGAAGAGGTCGTCGATCAGTACGAAGCCGTCGCGGCGGGCGGCCTTGGCGGCCTTCACCTGCAGATCGATCCGGCCCAAATTCTGGCTCATTGCGGCCAGCGACTGGTAGTCGGCTTGGGAAAGGGCGCGCTTACGCAGGCTGGAGAAGAAGACGTCGGTGCGCCAACGTTCATCGGCACGCGCCAATGCCGACATCGCGAGTGCCAGATCGCCGTTGCGATAGCGGGCGTCGTGGCCCTGGTCCAGGGCCGGTTGCCGCGGCAGCCCGGCGCCTGGCGGCAGGCCCAGGCGGGCGGCTGATAGCTGTCCGTAGAAGCTGGTCGGCTCGGCGGCACCCAGTGAGAGCCAGCTCTTGGCCTCCTCGCGCCGGCCCATGGCCTCGGCGGCCCGCGCTGCCCAGAAGGCCGCCTTGCCGCGTGAGATCGGCGAGGTATTAGAGCCCTGGTAATAGCGCTTGAAGTGGTTGAAGGCGGCTTGTGGGTTGCGCTGCCGCTCCAGCGCGATGAAGCCGGCCAGCCACTCCAGCTCGGCAAAGCCGCTGCCGGAAAAGAGGCCGTGATCGCGCGAGACCTGATAGGCTTGGCCGTGCGAGCCGTTGCGCAGGTTGCGATGGGCCGAGGCAAAGCGTAGACGCCAGATATCGTCAGGCCGGCCGGCATTGGCCGCACCCATCTGCGCCAGATGTCGGTCCAGGTTGGCGTACTGCTTCTTGCGATGATAGTAGCCGGCAAGCTCGATCATCATCTGAGGGTCGTTGCGTAGATTGGCGGGCACGCGGTTGACGAGAGAAGCGGCATTGCCCTTGCGGGCGCGCAGCGCTAAGCGTGCGGCTGCCAGCTCGGCATAGCCGGGGCCGGTGAGCGCGCCCTGCTGTACGGCTTCTGGGTCGTCTTCCTCGATCAGAAAGTTGAAGCGCGCCAGGTGATCCTCGGGGCCAAGCGCGCGGCGATAGCGCGAAAGCAAGCTTGCTTCCTCGGCCTCCTCCAACGTGGCGCTGCGCCAGGCCTGGCGTGCGGCCTGTTCGGCGCCCAGCTGGTCGCCGCTGCGCTCCAGGGCAGAGATATAGGCGAGTGCACCGAGGCCGGTCTGCGGCGGATTGCGCGAGAAGAAGGCGATCAGCGCCTGCGGTTGTTCGGCGCCGGTCAGCGCAGCCTCCGCCTTCTTGACGATGCGTTCCTTCTGCGGCCAGTCGGGATGGCGCGCCAGAAGGTCGGCGATCGATCGGAAGTCGCCCTCGGCACTCTTGCGTCTGAGGTCGAAGTAGAGCACCAGGTCGCGCACCAGTTGACTGCGCGCGGTGTTGGCCAGCTGTCGCGCGGCAAAACTCTGCTTGCGATCGACCAGGTCCAGGGCCTGGCGCAGGACGGCGATGTCGGCGGCACTCGGCTCCTGACTCTGGCCGACTTGCGGCCAGGTCAGGCAGAGAACCAGAGTCAGTATCGGCAATAGGGATCGCAGCGGTTGCACCTTGGGCCTCCGTCGCTGTTCAGCGTGTGGTGCTAGCCTACCTTGGCGAATCGACAAGCCCCACGCTCTCGCGGCGACCATAGCCCGCTTGCCCGCGTCGGGCAATTGCGTGCCCTCTCTCTCCTGTTCAAAAGTTGGCGTGCTGGGCTTGGGATTGCCTATGTGTGCTCCGGCGCCCATTATCGAAGCCCGTAAGCGGCAGAGCTTACGTTGAAAACCTGTTAAAAACCGTCACTTGATCCAAGGGAGGACGTCAATGAGCGGAGTACCGGAAGTAACCGGCGAGGTTACGCTTTCGAACAGCTTTTTAGGCGAGACTGTTCAAGTCTGTATCGTTACTAAAGACTATCGTCGGACGATGGAAGGATTAGTTCAAGCGGGTATAGGACCATGGCGTGTCTTTACGTTCGACCCAGATAACTGCGAGAACATGCAGCTTCATGGCAAGCCGGCGAAGTTTTCTTTCAAACTTTGCATGGCTTTTAGCGGTGCCATGTTCTGGGAGATCGTGCAGCCTCTAGAAGGTGAGAGCATCTATACGGACTTTCTGGAGCGCCACGGCGAAGGCGTCCACCACGTCGCCTTCGACTGCAACGGCATGTCTTGGGACGAGCGGGTCGCTCACTTCGAGAAGAACGGCTTCCCCTGCATCCAGTCGGGCGTTTGGGAAGGCAAGGTGCCCTGGGCCTACTTCGGCACGGAAGAGGCGACCGGGACCATCTTCGAGATCTATGCCATTCCCGAAGACTTCGTGATCCCGGAACCGGACGAGTGGTATCCAGCACCGCCGCCTGCGGCGTGATTGGTTTACGGCTGCGGGCTCTCGGGCTCGCAGCTAACCCAGCCCGCAGCTAACCCAGCCCGCAGCCAACCGGCCCGCAGTTCACCTGATGCGGCTCCGAAACGTTGCAGAAGAGCCGCAGCTTCGTCTCTTTTCTCCAGCAGGGCTAACGGACTTGCTGCCTCAGTAACTGGAGCGCTATGGTCCCGCCCGCGGTAGCGTGCACACATCCCGTGTGGGCCGGCACGCCCGCTTGTCCGGAAGGAAGACGACAGAAATGATTGGCAATCCCTTGTTCCGCGGGTCCTGCACGGCGTTGATCACGCCGTTCAAGGACGGTGCGGTGGACGCCGAGGCCTTTCAGCGCCTCTGCGCCTGGCAGATCGAAGAGGGGACGGATGCTCTGATCCCCGTAGGCACCACCGGCGAATCGCCGACGCTCTCTCACGACGAGCACAAACGGGTGGTCCAGCTCTGCATCGAGGTCGCCAAAGGCAAACGCCCGGTTATCGCCGGCGCTGGCTCGAACTCGACCAAGGAAGCGATCGAACTGACCCAGCATGCCGAGGCTGCAGGTGCCGATGCTGCACTGGTCGTGACGCCCTACTACAACAAGCCGACGCAAGCTGGCCTCTACGCCCACTACAAGGCGATCCACGACGCGAGCGATATCCCGATCATCATCTACAACATCCCGGGACGTTCGATCATCGACATGTCGGTGGAGACCATGGCGCGCCTTGCGGAATTGCCGCGGATCGTCGGCGTGAAGGATGCCAGCAACGACCTGACCAGGCCGGCGCGCACCCGCATCGCCATCGATGCCGACTTCAGCCAACTCTCCGGCGAGGATGCCACCATCATGGCCTTCCTCGGCACCGGCGGGCATGGCTGCATCTCGGTCACCAGCAATGTGGCGCCGGGTCCCTTGTCGCGCATGCACAAAGCCTGGCAGGCGGGAGAGACCGCTGAGGCACTGGCGATCCACGACCGCCTGCAGCCCTTGCACGCGGCACTCTTCGTCGAAAGCTCGCCGGGGCCGGCAAAGTATGCTGCCAGCCTGCTGGGGCATTGTTGCGACGAGGTGCGTCTGCCTCTCGTCGGCATCAAACCCGAGACACAGACCCAGGTGCGGGACGCAATGGTCCACGCCGGTTTGTTGAACTAGGTAAAGCGGGGGAGGTGCCACCGGCCAGGTGCCTCCCCATATTCATCTCATGAGCAAACCGAAGAAGGCCAAGGAAGCGCCGCGTTTCGTGGCGCAGAACCGCAAGGCCCGACACAACTACTTCATCGACGATACGGTTGAAGCCGGCATGGTCCTGACGGGCACGGAGGTCAAGTCTCTGCGCGCCGGGCGCGCTTCGCTGAACGAGGCCTTCGCCCAAGAGCGCGAAGGCGAGATCTATCTGCTGAACGCCCACATTCCTGAGTATGGGCCCGCCAACCGCTTCAACCACGAGCCCACGCGCATGCGCAAGCTGCTGCTGCGACGGCGCGAGATCGGCCGTCTCATGGGACAGGCAAAGCGCTCCGGCTACACCCTGGTGCCGCTCTCGGTTTACTTTAACAAACGCGGCTTCGCCAAAATCCAGCTAGGCCTGGGCCGCGGCAAACGCCAGATCGACAAGCGTGAGACTATCAAGGCCCGCGACTGGAGCCGCGAGCGCCATCGGCTGCTTAGGGCAAAGGGTTAGAGCGCCCGCTTGACCGTCTCCAACACCGAGAGGAACATGGCCTCTGTCAGGCGGCCGGTGTTGGTGTTGTAGCGCGAGCAGTGATAGCTGTTGGCCAGCATGAGGCCGCTGGGCAATGCATGCAGAGCGCCGTGCTTGAATGGGCAGTGGCTTTGGCGTAGATCCTGTGATCGCAGGACCGCCTTGTGGGCAATTAGGCCCAACGCCAGCACGACCTTCAGGCCCTGCATGGCCGCGATTTCTTGCGCGAGAAACGGGTTGCAGGTGGCGATTTCCTGTGTCGTCGGCTTGTTCTCCGGCGGCAGGCAGCGCACGGCGTTGGTGATGCGTGTGTCGCTGAGCCGAAGACCGTCATCCGGGCGGCTGTCATAGCTGCCCTTGGCCAGTCCAACCTTCAGAAGACTCGGGTAGAGCAGGTCGCCGGCATAGTCGCCCGTGAAGGGACGGCCCGTGCGATTGGCGCCCATGCGCCCGGGGGCAAGACCGACGATCAGGAGACGAGAGGAGAGGTCCCCGAAGGCGGGCACGGGCTTGTTGTGCCCGCCTGGGATGTCTTTGCGAACTTCGATCCGATAGGCGGACAGACGCGGACAAAACGCGCAGCTACCCTCCGGTTCCATCTCCTGTCGTGCCGAGCGCGCCTAACGGGCGGTGTAGCGCCGTGGCAGAGTCTCCTCCACCTCCTCTTCGCTCTCGGCGTCGGCCGGGTTGGTGACGCCCGGGGGCAGCACGCGGGTGCGGCGCGGGGCGCCTTCGGCCATGGGTGTGCGGGCGATCAGGTGCTGCAGGTCCTGCAGATCGACGAAGTTGTCGGCCTGACGGCGCAGCTCATCGGCGATCATCGGCGGTTGGGTCGAGATCGTCGAGATGACGGTAACACGTACGCCTTTGCGTTGAACGGCCTCCACCAGACGACGGAAGTCGCCGTCGCCGGAGAAGAGCACGATGTGATCCAGGCGCTCTGCCATCTCCATCATGTCGATGGCCAGCTCGATATCCATGTTGCCCTTGACCTTGCGGCGACCCATGGAGTCCGTGAACTCCTTCAAGGGCTTGGTCACAAGGGTGAAGCCGTTGTAGTCGAGCCAGTCGACCAGCGGGCGGATCGGCGAGTATTCCTGATCCTCCAGCAGCGCAGTATAGTAGAATGCGCGAATCATCTTCGCTTGCTCGGAGAAGCTCTCCAGCAGGCGCTTGTAGTCGATGTCGAAGCCGAGAGTCTTGGCCGTCGAGTAGAGGTTGGCGCCATCGATGAAGAGCGCAATCCGCTCCGTGGTGTAAAAATGCATACTCTGTCCTCAGGTTGCCGCTGGCCTTGCTAAGCCAAGGCCAGATTGCGGCAAAGGGTTTCAACAAGAACTCGGCCCATGCCGGTCGACCGATCAGCGGTCCGACCTCTTTGGATCTCGTAGGGCAAGGCTTTCGGTTGCCACGGCCGAGCTTCCACCTGAATGTATGGAATACAGCGCCTTGGGCAAGGGGAATAATGCAAATTGGTCTCAGTGATCATCGCTTTAGGGGCAAATCTGCCCTCCGGGCGCTTCGGCGAGCCGCTGGCCACGCTGAACGCCACATGCCGGCTCCTACCGATGCGAGGAATCGCAATTCGCGCCTGCTCGCGCTGGTATCGCTCGCCGCCCTGGCCACCCTCCGGGCAGCCCTGGTATGTGAACGGCGCGGTGCTGGCCGAGACCCTGCTTTCTGCCGAAGCCCTGCTCGAAGCCCTGCACGCTCTGGAGGCCGAGACCGGGCGCAGGCGTCAGCATCCAAACCAGGCCAGGCCCATTGATCTGGACCTGATCGACCACGGCGGCCGCGTAACGATGGGGGCGGTCTGGCCGAGACTGCCGCATCCTCGGCTACAAGATCGCGCTTTCGTTCTGCAGCCGATGGCGGATCTTGTGCCCGACTGGCGCGATCCGCGAAGCGGTCGCCGCCTAGCCGGTCTGCTGGCTGATCTGCCGCCGGGATCGCTCTGTCAGCCGATCTAGGGCGCTAGGTTCAAGCTGAGAGATGCGTCCAAGACCGCCAAGAGACGATCGGCATCGGCCTTCGTGAACACCAGAGGCGGTCTGATCTTGATCACATTGCCTTGCGGACCGCTGGTGGTTACCAGCACGCCGCGCCTGCGCATCTCGTTTACCAACAGCTTGGCAGAGCCATCCGCCGGCGCTCGGCTATTCGGGTCCATTAGCTCGATGCCTAGAAAGAAGCCCTTGCCGCGCACCGCGGAGATCGCCGCGTGCTGCTGTTCGAGAGCGCGCAAACCCGACTTCAAGTAGTGACCGACGGTGTTCACATTCGCCAGAATTCCCTCCTCTTCCACGACATCCAGAACCGCGTTGCCGACCGCCGCCGAGACCGGATTGCCGCCAAAGGTGTTGAAGTAGTGGTTCTGTTTTGCGAAGGCCTCCAAAATCCAACGCTTGGCAACAAGTGCGCCCAGAGGATGGCCGTTTCCCATCGGCTTGCCCATGGTGACGATGTCTGGGATCACGTGCGAATCCTGAAATCCCCAGATGTTGTCGCCCAACCTGCAGAGGCCTGACTGCACCTCGTCGGCGACGACGAGACCGCCGCGACGTCGCACCAGATCGAAGAGCTTTGACAGGTATCCTTCGGGAGCCGTGTGGATCCCAGCCGCATCGAAGATTGGATCGACCATCATCATGGCAAGCCCGTGCTTGCTCTGCGACAACGTCTCGATCGCCGCTTCGGCCTGGGTGCTTTCGTCCCTGCTCGGAACCGACAGGGCTGCGACGTTCGGTGGATAGGAGCCGCGTTCCTTGGAATAGAGCGAGATCTCACCTGTTCGCGAGGAGTTGCCGTGATAGCAGTCCTCCCAAACCGCAACACCGTCCTTCCCGGTGACAGCTTGCGCGATGCGACAGGCAAGATCGTTTGCCTCGCTGCCGGTGCAGACCAGAAGGCACATATCGAGTTCTTGAGGCAGCGTGGCCGTTAGCCGTTCACCATAGGTAACGACGGCCTCGTGCAGATAGCGCGTGTGGGTGTTGAGCAGCCCCGCCTGGCGACTGAGCGCCTCGACCACATGGGGATGGCCGTGTCCGACCGAGGGCACATTGTTGTAGCAGTCCAGGTACTCCCTGCCCGCAGCATCGAAGAGCAGCACACCGGACCCGCGTACGATCTCCAGAGGTTCGTCATAGAAGAGCTTGTAGGTCGGGCTCAAAACCGCATTGCGACGCCGGAGCAGCCGTTCCTCCTCCTGCTGCTCCGGTTGCCGGAACGTCTGCTTGCGCTGGTACTTGGGACCTTGCTCCTGCCAAGCGATCAGCGCCAGCAAGCCCCGCCTGGAGGCTTGCAGGACTTGGTCGTCGTGGTCTTTGCTGTCCGGGCTTTCGGCCTTGATTCGGCAAAGCTCTACGGAGAGCAGGCTGCGCAGCATCGCTGCATCCAACAGCAGGGCGCGTTCCTCAGCCAAAAGCGGAAAGGCAGCCTCGAACCCGCGCGCCAGTTCGCCGATCGCCGCCGGGGCATCATCGGGAAGGAGCTCCGCCAGGCCTGAGGCGGAGACCGCAAGATCCTGGAGGAGTGGTGCGTGCAGTGCGTCGCCGAAGTCGATAATGCCGGAGACCCGCCCGGCCTGATCCAAGAGAACATTGCCGCTGTGCGCATCGTTATGGATGACTTGCGATCTCTGCTGTTGGAGGGCCGACAGCGAGCGCTCCTTCAGCCGCAACAGATGCGGCCCTAGAGCCGCAGCCGTCCCTTCGTCGAGCAACCCCAACATGTCTTGATCCAGCAGGCGATCGCTGGAGGAGTTCCACGGCATTTGGCTGCGTGCTGCGGGATGGAAGAAGCTAGAGAGCGCCCGGCAGACCCGGCCTTGCAGGTACCCCATCTCGAAGAGAGCGCCCCAACGCAAGGGTCTTGCTGAATTGAGCGGCACGCCCTCGAGATAGCTAACCAGGCGCCCTAGGTGCTGCTGCCCGCTGTTGCATCTAGCCCGAAACCAATGTTCTCCGCTTGCGGTCCTGCAACCTTGAGGCACACCAAGCTGGGGGGCGACCCGGTTGAGATGATCCAGGATCTTTGCTTCGAAGTCGACTCTGGCTTCCTCTTGATCGGCGGCGGATATCTTCAGGACGAAGAGGCGACCTTCGGCAGTCTTCACTCTTATGTTCTGATCTCTCTCGCCGGCGAGGGGACGCAACGCGCCTTCCAAACCGTAGTGGCTTGCCAGGATGCCCCTTGCTTCGTCCAAACTCAGGCGTGGCGGATTGAACTCTAAGCTCAAGTCTTGGATCGTCATGCCGACCCTCCGCTGGTCTTGCCCTGATCCGGGGATAGGTGGGACAGCAAGCACAGAAGTTCGTGGGCGATCTGTACGGCGGCAAGCGCGGTGACCTGTGCTTGATCGTAGCAAGGTGCCACCTCGACGATGTCCAGGCCGACGATCCCTTGTCCACCTGCTGGAAACCTGGCCGCCATGGCACGGATGATCTCCAGCACGTGCAAAGTCGAAAGGCCGCCGGGCACGGGTGTTCCGGTACCGGGCGCAAAGCAGGGATCCAGGCAGTCGATGTCGAAGGTCACATAGCAGGGCAGATCACCGACCCGCTCGCTGATGGTCTGCGCCACTGCGGCCGGCTCCTGCTTGGCGACCTCCGGAGCATGCAGGCGCAAGAAGGCATCGTCGGCCTCATAGTGGGTGCGGATTCCGATCTGAACCGAGCGCTCGGCGATGACTATGCCCGAGCGGCTGGCATGGCGAAACATGGTCCCGTGCTGGATCTCGGGGCCTTCGCTGGTGTCGGTGTGCGCATCGAAGTGGATGAGCGCTAGCGGGCCCGAGACCTCGGTCAGGCCGATCAGGCTGTCCAAGGTGACACTGTGGTCGCCGCCGAGCGAGAAGGGAATGGCACCGGCCTTGGCTACGGCACGCGCTTGATCGCGGGCCTTCTGTCGAAAGGCTGTCTGATCGCCGTAGGTGAACTCCAAATCTCCAGCATCCAGCACCGCCAGGCGATCGAAAGGATCGAAGCCCCAGGGCCAAACGGTCCCCCATGCGAGCTGGAGCGAGGCCTCCCGGATCGCCCGCGGACCGAAGCGAGATCCCGGCCGATTGCTGACACCCAGGTCGTAGGGCAGGCCATAGACCACCACATCGGCAGCGGCGAAGTCCGTGCCGCAATGACGCCTGAAGAAGCTCGGCATCCCGGAGAAGGAGTTGGCCGTTATCAAACCCTTCAAATCACGCCTATCGTCCGTCTGCATGCGCTTCCTCCTGCGTCTCGTGCCAGGGAACAGCAATAAGGCGGGTCTTGAACAAGCGCAAAGGAGTAAAACTCTCTCTTTGCAGGAGCTCCGGGAATGGCATGGCCGGTCCCCACCGCCTCTGCCGGCAAGCGAGCGCCGACTTCAGAACCAGGGCCAGCGCTTTGCTGGTGCGATACCGAGCCCTGCGCGAAGGGCGAGGACAAAGACAAGAGTTGTCAGACCGGCCGAACTTGCCTATGTAGAGAGGCTATCCCCCTTTCTGGATTGTGAGGAGACCGCTCCCAATGGCGCGCGTTACCGTTGAGGATTGTGTAGAGAAGGTTCCGAACCGCTTCGACCTGGTGCTCTTGGCAGCGCAGCGGGCTCGCGACATCTCTGCCGGCGCCCAGATCGAGATCGAGCGCGACAACGACAAGAACCCCGTCGTCGCGCTGCGTGAGATCGCCGAAGAGACCGTGGCTTTGGACGGCGTTCAAGAGGCTCTGGTTCGCCGCTTCCAGAAGCAGGCGGAACGTGACGAGCCGGAGGAGGATCGCCCCGACTTCGATCCCATCACGGCGGAGTTCGGCGCGGCCATGGCCGGACTGCAGGACGCCCCGGCAGACGACAAGAACAACGTGTCGCTCCAGGCCGAGTACGAGCGCGAGATGGCGAACTACAAGGCCGAGGAAGCCGAGCAGCAGCGCGACTACTAGAGGTCTGCGGAAGCCTGCTTTCAATTAGGGCCCGTGAAGCGGTGGAGGGCTGCCGCTTCGCCACTGACCCGATGCTATCACCGCGACGCGCAGCTGTGCTGCGGTCTTGGTCCCGCTTTCTCTCAATGCAGCTATGGCTTGGCCTGAATTTGCAGGCTACCTTTATCTTAAGAGCGGCACTCGGAAACGCGCCGCTCGCCGGGGCGAGGCCCCTGGACTGAGGGATAGAGGATGCTGCGGCAGTTCGAACTGGTTGAGAAAGTCAAAGCCTACGACGCTCAGGCCAATGAAGAGCTGCTGAACCGCGCCTACGTCTATGCCATTAAGATGCACGGCTCGCAGAAGCGTGCCTCCGGCGATCCCTATTTCTCGCATCCGATCGAGGTCGCCGGTATTCTCTCTGACCTGCGCATCGATTCGGAATCGATCATCACCGGCCTGCTGCACGACGTGGTGGAAGACACAGACGCCACGATCGAGGATGTGGGACAGCTCTTCGGCGAGAACGTGGCCCGGCTGGTCGATGGCGTCACGAAGCTTGGCCAGCTCGAGATCCGCTCCGAGCAGAGCAAGCATGCGGAGAACTTTCGCAAGCTGCTGCTGGCAATGTCGCAGGATATCCGCGTGCTTCTGGTGAAGCTAGCCGACCGCCTGCACAACATGCGCACCCTTAAATTCATCAAGTCGCCGGACAAGCGCCACCGCATCGCGCGCGAGACCCTGGAGATCTATGCGCCGCTGGCCGAGCGCATCGGCATGCAGCACTTCCAGGACGAGCTTCAGGATCTGGCTTTCTCTCAGCTGCAGCCCGATGCGCACCGCTCTATCGTGCGCCGGCTGGAGTTCCTGCGCGGCCACGGCGAGGATCTGACCAAAGGGGTCATCGAAGACCTGACCCGAACGTTGAAGAGCGAGGGCGTAACTGCGCAGATCTCCGGCCGTGTGAAGAGCCCCTATTCGATCTGGAACAAGATGCAGCGCAAGAACGTCCAGTTCGAGCAACTTTCCGACATCATGGCCTTCCGCATCACGGTTGGAACAGTGGGCGACTGCTATCACGCGCTCGGCATTCTGCACGGTCACTATCGGGTGGTGCCCGGCCGCTTCAAGGACTACATCTCCAACCCCAAGCCAAACGGCTATCGCTCGGTGCACAGTGGTCTTCTGGGACCGCGCGGGCAGCGCATCGAGGTGCAGATCCGCACCGAAGAGATGAACGACGTCGCCGAGTATGGCGTCGCTGCGCATTGGAGCTACAAGCAAGGCATCGGCGTCGATGGGCGGCAGTATCGCTGGGTGCGCGAGTTGCTGGACATCATGGAGCATGCCTCCAATCCGGAAGAGTTCCTGGAGCACACCAAGCTGGAGATGTACCAGGATCAGGTCTTCTGCTTTACCCCTAAGGGCGAGCTGATCGCCCTGCCGCGCGGTGCCTCGCCGGTGGACTTTGCCTATGCCGTGCACTCTGAGGTCGGCGATACCTGCGTCGGCGCTAAGGTTAATGGCCGTCAAGTGCCCTTCCGCTCCAAGCTGAAGAACGGCGATCAAGTGGAGATCCAGACCTCCAAGGCGCAGACGCCCTCGCCGGACTGGGAGAGTTTCGTCGTCACCGGCAAGGCCAAAGCGCGCATTCGCCGCTTTGTGCGGCTGAAGGAACGCGACCAGCACGAGCAGCTGGGACGGCAGATGCTGGCGCGCCTCTTCCGACAGGAGGGTTTCGAGCTGACCGAAAAGGGGCTCGAGGGCGCGATCAAGAAGCTGAAGCAGGACAGCGTCACCGACCTTGCCGTGTCTGTCGGCCTGGGCAACGTCACGGCGCGCGAAGTCTTGGTTACCGTCTATCCGAACGCGCGCGCGCCAGTGCGTGACAAGTCGGCCCCGCCGGCCGCTCCACCGAAGCGAAAGGCGGCAGCGACCAGCGGCACTGCCATGCCGATCAACGGCTTGATCGCCGGCATGGCAGTGCACTTCGCGCATTGTTGCCATCCGCTGCCGGGCGACCGCATCGTCGGCATCGTCACCACCGGACGCGGCGTCACGGTCCACACCATCGACTGCGAAACCCTGCAGAGCTTCGAATCCGAGCCGGAGCGCTGGATCGATCTGTCTTGGGAGAAACCGGGCGCCGAGCAGTCTTTCCATGGCCGTATCAAGGCGGTCATTACCAATTCGCCCGGCAGCCTGGGCAACCTCACCACGATCATCGGCAAGGCGCACGGCAACATTGCGAACTTGAAGATTACCAACCGCAGCATGGATTTCTTCGAGCTTTTCGTCGATGTCGAGGTCAACGATCTGAAACATCTGACCGATATCACCGCGGCACTGCGTGCCGCGCCCACCGTCACCTCCGTCGAGCGTGCCCGCGGCTGACCTCCGCGCGCGAACGACGACCTCCGTCAACATTCGAGACCCAAATCACATGATCATCGGGATCGGCAGCGACCTCATCGACATTCGGCGCATCGCGCGGACCCTGGAACGCTTTGGCGAGCGCTTCGAGAAGCGAGTCTATACCGACGGCGAACGCGCCAAGGCGGCTAGGCGGGTGACCAAGGCAGAGACCTATGCCAAGCGCTTTGCAGCCAAGGAGGCCTGCGCTAAAGCTTTGGGCACAGGTGTGCCGCGGCGCGGCGTGCATTGGCGCTCCATGGGCGTGGTCAACCTGCCCAGCGGCAAGCCGACCATGGCTTTGACCGATGGGGCTGAGCGTCGCCTGGCCGAGCTGCTGCCGCCCGGTATGGAAGCGCGCATTGACGTCTCGCTGACAGACGACTATCCCCTGGCCCAGGCCATCGTGATCATCTCGGCAGTTCCGCGACAGGGAAGCGAGGGGCCAGGCAGCGTCCCGGCCTCGAGCGAGGCCACTTCATGAGTGAGCGGAGTACGCCTAAGGTGAATAGCCTCTGGAGCCTAATCTGGCGCAATCGCGGCGATACCTACCGTACCGTGGTGGTGGCGGTCCTGGTCGCTTTCGGTATCCGCACATTCCTCTTCGAGCCCTTCAACATTCCCTCCGGCTCGATGAAGCCCACCCTGCTGGTTGGCGACTACCTCTTTGTGTCGAAGTACAGCTACGGCTATAGCCAGCACTCTTTCCCTTGGAGCTTTCCACCCTTCTCCGGCCGGATCCTAGGCAGCGATCCCGAGCGCGGCGATGTCGCGGTCTTCAAGACGCCGGCGGACAATCGGACCGACTTCATCAAGCGGGTGGTCGGTTTGCCCGGCGACCGCATCCAGGTGCGCGGCGGCGAGCTTTTCATCAATGACAAGGCCGTCCCGCGCGAAAAGATCGGCGAGAGCCCGGCCGGCGCCTGTGGCTATGCCGGTCCCACGGCTACGGTCTACCGCGAGACCTTGCCGAACGACGTCAGCTATGAGGTCTGGGACTGCGGCACCAGCCGCTTCGACAACACGCGCGTCTTCGAGGTGCCGCCCGACCACTTCTTCATGATGGGCGACAACCGCGACAACTCCTCCGACAGCCGCGCCAATGTGGGCTATGTGCCGCTGGAGAACTTCGTGGGACGGGCCGAGATCATCTTCATCTCTTTCGAGGAGCACGCCAGCTTCTTCGACCCCAGTGACTGGGGCGATCTGATCCGCTGGGGTCGGATCGGCATGACGATTGACTGACGGCCTGAAGGCGCTGGAGGCCCGGCTCGGCTACGGCTTTGCCCGCCCGGAACTGCTGCTGGAGGCGATTACCCACGCCAGTACCGCAGGAACCGGCAAGCGCATCAGCTATGAGCGGCTGGAGTTTCTGGGCGACCGCGTGGTCGGCCTGGCTGTGGCGGAGCTGCTGATCGGCTGCTTTCCCAATGAAGCCGAAGGCCCGCTCGCCAAGCGCTTTGCCGTCCTGGTGTCGCGCGAGACCTTGGCGGAGGTTGCCGGCGACCTCGACCTCTCTCAAGTGATTCGCATGGCGCCTTCTGAAGAGGCTGGCGGCGGGCGCGAGAACGCCGCCACCCTGGCCGACGTCTGCGAAGCGGTGATCGGTGCCCTTTTCCTCGATGGCGGCTATGAAACGGCAGCGCAGTTGGTGCAGCGACACTGGCGCGACAGGGTCTTGGAGGACCGCCGGCCGCCGCGCGATCCCAAGACCGCTTTGCAGGAGTGGGCACAGGCACGTGGGCTGGCACTGCCGAGCTACCGCGAAGTGCGCCGCGAAGGCCCGGCCCATGCGCCCGATTTCACCATCGAGGTCCAGGTCGCCAGCTTTGCGCCCGAACAGGGTCAGGGGCGATCCAAACGTCAAGCCGAACGGGAGGGCGCCGAGGCCTTGCTGACGCGGCTGGAGGAGCAAGAACGATGACGACGCGCTGTGGTCTGGTTGCGGTCTTGGGTGCTGCCAACGCCGGTAAGTCGACCCTGGTCAACAAGATGACCGGCGCCAAGGTCTCCATCGTGACGCCCAAGGCCCAGACCACACGCTTTCGCGTGCGCGGAGTCGCTATGGACGGCGAGAGCCAGTTGGTTCTGGTCGACACGCCCGGCATCTTCCGGCCGCGCCGGCGTCTGGATCGCGCCATGGTGCAGGCGGCCTGGTCGGCCTTGCAGGACGCCGACTGCATCGTCGTGATCTTCGATGCCCAGCGCAGCGATCTGGATACTCACACGCAAGAGATCCTGGACACGCTAAAACGCTTGGGGCGCAAGGCGCTGGTGGCCCTGAATAAGGTCGATCTGGTGGCCAAGCCGCGCCTGATACCCCTGGCCGAGGCCTTCACTAAGAGCAAAGAGGTGTCGGAGGTCTTCATGGTCTCGGCCGAGACCGGCGATGGTGTCGCCGATCTGGCCAAGCGCCTGGCCGGAATGCTGCCGGAAGGCCCTTGGCTCTTCCCCGAAGACGACGTCAGCGATCTGTCGGCCCGTATGTTGGCGGCCGAGATCACCCGCGAGAAACTCTTCATGAACCTGCATGAAGAGATCCCCTACGGCCTGTCGGTCGAGACCGAGGGCTGGGAGGACTTCCGCGACGGCAGCGTGAAGATCGACCAGTTGATCTGCGTAGCCCGCGATGGCCACCGCGGTATCACCATCGGTCAGGGCGGCCGCACCATCGCCGCTGTGCGCCGCCAGGCACAGCGCGAACTGGAAGAGATCCTGGAGCGCAAGGTGCACCTCTTCCTCACGGTCAAGGTCGATCCCCGCTGGAGCGAAGATCCGACCCGGCTTCGCCTGCTGGGGCTCGATCTGCCGGGCTAGCGCGCAGTCTGCCGAGGGAGTGGGCGATGGAGAGGGCCGATGGAGTGGACTGACGAGGCCCTGGTTCTCTCTGCCCGCCCCTATGGCGAGGATGCCGTTATCCTGCAGCTTCTGACCAAGAGCCACGGCCGCCACGCCGGCTTGATGCGGGGCGGACAGGGGCGGCGCAGCAGCGGTCAGGTGCAACCGGGCAACAGTGTGAACGCCACCTGGCGCGGCCGCTTGGCCGAGCAACTGGGCAGCTATCGCTGCGAAGCTCAGGGCACGCCACTGGGTCTCCTGCTCGACGCCCCCGGTCCGCTGGCCGCGCTCTCCTCGGCACTCGCCATGGCCGAAACGGCCTTGCCGGAGCGTGCACCCTTGCCGGGGGCCTACGAGGGACTGCAGGCCTTGCTGGCGGCACTGAGCGAGACCCATTGGGCCGAGGCCTATGTGGTCTGGGAGGTTCACCTCCTGCGGCTGCTGGGTTTCGGCCTGGACCTGACCCACTGCGCCGTCACCGGCGTGGACCAGGACCTGATCTACGTCAGCCCTCGCAGCGGTCGTGCGGTCACCCGGACTGCCGGCGAGATCTACAAGGATCGCCTCCTGCCCCTGCCGGGCTTTCTGACCGGCGCCTCTGCCGGCGGCCAGGCCGAGGTCGCAGAGGGTCTGCGCCTCACCGCCCATTTCCTCGAGCGCAGCGTCTGCCATCCGCAAAACCGCAGCCTGCCGCCGGCACGGCTGCGGCTGTCGGATCGTTTCGCCGGCGCGAAGGATTAGGTTGGCACTCTTGCCTTGCTGAATAATTTTCGCCGATTCCAAAGCAAAGAGTGTAAATCTTACGCTTCTCCAGTCGGTCATGGTCGTGCTTGACACGACCATGACCGACTTTTTACGGGTGATAATCTTATCAGGATCGCGAAGGATAAACAGGTGGATCCTCGGGTCAAGCCCGAGGATAGCGAAATCGGCGGAGATTTGAGCGCTTGCACAGACAGTTTCTTTGAACTTAAGACTGCGGAACAGAGGCTCTAAAGGCGCGCGTGCAACCAACGGACTCCATGAACCGATTCTATCGGCACAATGGCGTCGCCGCCGTGGACAAATGGCAATCCCTCTGTTCTGCGACGGAGGAGCAATGCTTGATCAGGGCAACAAGTGCCGAAAGAGCTTATCAGAGCACGCAAAGAGCGAAGAGTTGGCTTGCGATGCCCCTCATCATTTGCTAGGAATTGTCAGTCGAATCAAGACCGCAAGCCTGATGACATGCGCAACTCTTATCTCATTAGTCTATTGGGGAGGAAGCACAAATGACAGTGCTCTACGGAAACAATGGTCGAAATTCTATTGTGGGAACGCCGTACGGGGATACAATCTATGGTCTCGGAAGCCGTGATCGGCTCTATGGGCTTGGTGGTGATGATATCCTCTTCGGAGGAGAAGGGCTTGATACACTCTTCGGCGGAGGTCGAGACGACAAGCTCTTTGGCGGCGACGGCATCGACTCGCTTCTTAGGGGGGGTAGTGGCGACGACACGATTTTCGGTGGTTCCGGAAAAGACAGGGACTTTAGGGGCGATAGCGGGATCGATGTGATTTATGGTGATTCTGGCAGGGATGCTACACTTTTGGCGGGTCCAGGAGACGACACAGTATTTGGCGGGGATGGGAATGACGTTGAGCTAAGTGGCGACCTTCGAGGGTTTGGCGTTGCGGGGAATGATAGAGTTTTCGGGGGTAGTGGAGATGATCGAACTCTCTCCGGATTTAGCGGGAACGACGCAATCTACGGCGACAGTGGAAACGACTCTGCCTTGTTTGGCGGTGTGGACGCTGACACCATTTTCGGCGGCTCCGGAAACGATAGGTCTTTGTTCGGGGGCAACAGCCAAGATACTCTTTTCGGCGGTTCTGGTGAAGATCAAGTTTTTGGCGGCAATGGAAAAGATATCTTCTATATTGAGTTTGGTGAACTCGTTTCTGGCGAAGAGGTTTTTGGCGGGGCTGGAACTGACACGCTGTTGATATATGGGGGAGCCGCAACGGCAGCTTTCCTTGACCTATACTCTGTCGAGGTTATCCTATTGAACGGAGATAGCCTGCCGTCCTCCGGTAACGACTATATCGTCGGCAACGACAGCGACAATGTGCTGAATGCGCTGAGCGGCAACGATCAAGTCTTCGGCTTGGACGGCGACGACCTTCTGCGTGGCGAGGAGGGTGACGACACGCTCTACGGCGAGAGCGGTCGGGACATGCTTTTCGGTGCCGAGGGCGAGGACAGCATCTATGGTGGTGCCGGCGATGACGCGACGCTTCGGGGCCTGGGCGATGCCGATGTCATATTCGGCGGCGATGGCGACGATACCTACCTGCAGGGCGGGCGCAAAGTCGACAAGATCTGGGGTGGCAGTGGCGACGACATCAGCCTGGTCGGCAACGACGGCAAGGATCTCTTCTACGGCGGCAGTGGATCCGATCAGATCTTCGGGGGCTCTGGCAGCGATACCGTCTTTATCAAGACAGGCGAGATGGTGACCGGAGAGGAGATCTTTGGCGGACTTGGGAACGACACCCTCTTCATCGACGGCGGCACCGCAGCGGCAGCTTTCCTCAACCTCAACTCCGTCGAAGTGATCCTGCCGTCCGGAGCCGGGGCGGCGACCTCGGGCAACGACTACATCGTCGGCACCGACGGCGACGACAATCTGGACGGGCTCAGCGGTAACGACACGCTCGACGGGCAGAGCGGCGCCGATAGTCTGAAGGGATCGGACGGTAACGACACGCTCTTCGGTGGCGAGGGCGACGACGTCTCGCTCAGGGGCGAGTCGGGCGACGACCGCATCTTCGCCGGTTTCGGCAACGATTCCCTGATCCAAGGCGGCTATGGCTCGGACAAGCTCTACGGGGGAGAGGGCGACGACGTGGCCTTCACGGCGGGCGACGGCATCGACTGGGTCTATGGCGGCGATGGCGACGACCGCACATTGCGCGGCAACAGCGGCGACGACTTCCTCTTCGGGGGCAGCGGCAACGACATCGGCCTGGTCGGCAAGGACGGCGAGGACAAGGTCTACGGCGGCAGCGGGCTGGATCAGGTCTTCGGCGGCACCGGGGATGATACCTTCTACGTGAACCTAGGCGAGATGGTGACCGGCGAGCAGGTGTATGGGGGCGCTGGCAGCGATACGCTCTTCATCTATGGCGGCACGGCGGTTGCCAACAACATGTACCTGAAGTCGGTCGAGGTGATCGAACGCCTCCAGAACACCGCAGCCACCTCGGGCAGCGACTATCTGGTGGGAACCTCGTCGAGCAATCGGATCGACGCCTTGAGCGGCGACGACCTGGTGTTTGGTGAGAGTGGGAACGACACGCTGTTGGGCGAGGCGGGCGACGACAGTCTCTACGGCGAGGAGGGACTGGAGCGCATCTTCGGCGGCAGCGGGACAGATACATTGTTCGGCGGCTCGGATGCCGATCGCCTGGCCGGAAACTCGGGCGCAGATACGGCCTTTGGCGGCGCCGGCGATGACACCGTGATCGTCAACACTGAAGCAGATCTGGTCTTCGAGAGTGCCGCGGGCGGGGTCGATACGATCCTCTCGAACGCTTCGGCCTATACGCTTATGAGCGGTGCCGAGGGCTTCGTCGAACGGGTCGAGGCGCGCACCGGGGCAGGCGCTGCCCGCATTGACGGCAACGACAACGACAACATCATTCTGGGCAACCTCTTCTCCGACGCGCTGCTGGGCCGCGACGGCGACGACATCCTGGACGGCGGCAGCGGCTTGGACATCATGACGGGTGGCAGCGGCGACGACACCTTCTTGGTCGACACGACGACAGATCAGGTGCGCGACGGCTCGGGTCAGGGTCTGGACCTGGTGCTGGCCACCTCCGACTTCACCCTGCCCGGCGGCTCTGCCTTCGCCAACATCGAGAACCTGCGTCTGGAGGTGGATTCCGGCGCGCTGGAGGGCGGCGGCAATGCGCTGGACAACACGATCGAGGGCAACACCGGCGACAACCTGCTGGACGGCCTCTCGGGCATCGACTTCCTGCTGGGCGATCGCGGCGACGACCAATTGGACGGTGGCTCAGGTGCCGACACCATGCGGGGTGAGGCCGGCGTCGATACTCTGCAGGTTGGGCTGGACGACATCGCCTTCGGCGGTGCCGGCGACGACAGCTTCGTGATCAGCTCTACGGCGCTGAACTCGGGCGACCAGATCATCCGCGACTTCGACGGCGTCTTCCTGAACTCAGGCGCCGACAACGACCTGCTGGTCTTCGCCACCGGGCTCGAGACCGGGGTCTTCGCCTACATCGGCGACGGGGCCTTCACCGGCGGCGGCAACTCGGAAGCACGCTTTGCCGGCGGCAACCGCGTGCGCATCGATCAGGACGGCGACGGCAGCTCCGACGTGCTGATCCGCATGAATGGGCTCTCGCAGGCAGGCCAGCTTACCGCAGTCGATTTTTTGTGGCTGTGACCGGTTCCTTGCCGAGACCACTGTTGGCCTAGATGGCCAAGTCTTCCAGAGCTTGCGTCCGACTGCTCGCCTGCTCGGGCACGAGCTTTCGTCACGCCTATCTCCGGAGCCTGCTGCCGAAACCTTGGAGCCTTTCGCAGCCGAACACGAGGCTTGGGGCCGGAGGACGGTTGCCACTGCCGGCGCAGGATGTTCGTCGGAAGCGCACAACAATGCCCTCGATACAGCAGAAAAGCGATTTGCTTGTGTTGTCAACGCCTAGCAGTGCCTGATTACACCACTGGGCGATAACAGAGCTGATCGATAGCACGCATAGGGCGAAGGATTCGCTTGAGACACGCCTCGTCATTTGCTAGGAATTGTCAGTCGAACAGTCAATGCATGCCTGATGACCTGCCCCGATGCTTCTTGCGGTAGGAATCAGAAGATTTCTTTGAGAGAGGACAGGCCGATGGCTGCGATCTATGGGACCAATAACAACGACAATCTTTCGGGGACTAACGGACCAGACATCATCTATGGGCGCGGCGGTAACGATAGGGCATCTGGGCTAGCGGGAGACGATAGCCTCTACGGCGGCGGCGGGGGCGATTCCGCGTTCTTCGGTGGAAATCAAAATGACACGCTGTTTGGCGATGGCGGGAGTGATTCTCGTTTCTACGGTGGAGAAGGAGACGACACTCTTTTTGGCGGTGAAGGCTCCGATTCGCGGCTTTGGGGCGAATCTGGAAACGACACGATTTTCGGAGGCTCTGGGGCTGATAGAGTGCTCGTAGCGCGCAGCGGTGACGACGTCTTCTATGGCGGTTCTGGCAATGACACTGGTTTCTATGGGTGGAGCGGCAACGATACTCTTTTTGGCGGTGATGGAAACGATGTTCGACTGAGGGCGGATTATGGTGGGTCTAACCAAGTCGGCAATGATGTCATTTATGGGGGTAGTGGCAACGATTTATCGCTCCGCGGGTACGGCGGAATCGATAACATCTTTGGCGATAGTGGCAACGATACCTCCTTGGACGGCGGTAGCGCGAGCGACACGCTCTTCGGCGGTGACGGGAATGATCTGACCCTTCTGGGGCGCGGTCAGGACGATGTGATTTACGGTGGCTCTGGAAACGACACCTCTCTGTTCGGGGGCACCGGCGCCGATACCATGTTTGGCGACAGTGGCTTCGACCGCCTGTTTGGCGGAAACGAGGCCGACCTCTTCTATGTCAGGCTTGGCGAGCTTGTGACCGGGGAGGATATCTTCGGCGGTGGCGGCACCGACACGCTCTTTATCTATGGCGGGACCGCAAACGCCAACAATCTGGACCTCAACTCCGTCGAGGTGATCCTGCCGCTGGAGAGTCCCTTCCCGACGTCTGGCAATGACTATCTGGTGGGCAATGACAGCAACAACGTTGTCAACGCCTTGAGCGGCGATGATCGGGCCTTCGGTCGAGACGGCGACGATCTGCTGCGCGGTGAGGCAGGCGACGACAAGCTCTACGGCGAGAGCGGTCAGGATCGAATCTTCGGCGCCGAGGGGAATGATTCGATCTTTGGTGGGGCCGGCGACGATGCCACTCTGCGCGGGCTGGGCGATGCCGATGTCATCTATGGCGGCGATGGCGACGACACCTATCTGCAGGGCGGGCGTAAGTTCGATGTGATCTTCGGCGGCAGCGGTGATGACATCAGCCTTGTCGGCAACGACGGCAAGGACACCTTCTACGGCGGCAGCGGGTCCGATCAGATCTTCGGCGGCTCGGGCAGCGACACTGTCTTCATCGACATTGGCGAGATGGTCACTGGCGAAGAGATC
The DNA here is from genome assembly GCA_963669445.1 of Rhodospirillales bacterium. Taxonomy (GTDB): domain Bacteria; phylum Pseudomonadota; class Alphaproteobacteria; order Kiloniellales; family JACOMY01; genus JACOMY01. The sequence continues at coordinate 4,411,150 of OY770029.1, read as the reverse complement.
AACGGTGGCCTCGGCAACGACACGCTCTTCATCTATGGCGGCAGCGCAACGGCGGCTTTCCTGAACCTCAGCTCCGTCGAGGTGATCCTGCCGCCGCCGGCGACCTCGGGCAACGACACCATCATCGGCAGCGACGGCGACGATTACCTGGCGGGGCTCAGCGGCGATGACACCATCTCCGGGCGCTCGGGCATCGATACCTTGTTGGGCAACGAAGGCAACGACAGCCTATTGGGCGAGGCCGGCGACGATGTCTCCCTGCGCGGCGAGACCGGCGACGACCGGGTCTTCGGTGGCGACGGGGATGACACCTTCCTGCAGGGCGGCCAAGGCTCGGACAAGCTCTATGGTGATGCAGGTGCCGACGTGGGCTTCAGCGCAGGCGACGGCATCGACTGGGTCTATGGCGGCGATGGCGACGACCGCACATTGCGCGGCAACAGCGGCGACGACTTCCTCTTCGGGGGCAGCGGTAACGACATCGGCCTGGTCGGCAAGGACGGCGAGGACAAGGTCTATGGCGGCAGCGGCCTAGACCAGGTCTTCGGCGGCACCGGGGACGATACCTTCTACGTCGATCTCGGCGAGATGGTGACCGGCGAGCAGATCTATGGCGGGGCGGGAAGCGATACGCTCTTCATCTACGGCGGCACGGCGGTTGCCAACAACATGTATCTGGTCTCGGTCGAGACGATCAGCCGGCTGCAAAACTCGGTGGCGAGCTCGGGCAGCGACTATCTGGTCGGCGACAATGGAAACAACCGGATCGAGGCGCTGAGCGGCGACGATCTCGTGGTCGGGGCCGGCGGTGACGACACCCTGTTGGGCGATGAGGGCGACGACAGCCTCTATGGCGGGAATGGTCTGGAGCGGATCTTCGGCGGCAATGGATCGGACACCATGATCGGCGGCAATGATGCCGATCGCTTGGTCGGCGGCGGCGGCAGCGATACGGCCGCCGGAGGGGCCGGCGACGATACCGTGATCGTCGAGACGGTGAGCGACGTGGTGCTGGAGACCGCCTCCGGCGGCATCGACACCATCCTTTCCAATGCTTCTGCCTACACCTTGCTGAGTGGGGCGGAAGGCTTCGTCGAGCAGGTGGAGGCGCGCACCGGCGCTGGTGCAGCCCGCATCGACGCCAACGACATCGACAACACCTTGATCGGGAATTCCTTCGCCAATGCTCTGCTGGGTCGCGATGGGGACGACGTCATGGACGGCGGCAGCGGTTCGGACGTGATGACCGGGGGCAGCGGCGACGACACCTTCCGGGTCGATACCTCTGCCGATCAGGTGCGCGACGGCTCGGGCCAGGGTGTGGATCTGGTGCTTGCTACCTCCGACTACACCCTGCCCGGCGGCTCGGCCTTCGCCAATGTCGAGAACTTGCGTCTGGAAGCGGATTCCGATGCGCTAGAAGGTGGCGGCAATGCCTTGGACAACACCATCCAGGGCAACACCGGCGACAACCTCTTGCAGGGTTTCTCCGGCATGGACTTTCTGCTGGGCAGCCGCGGCGACGACCAGCTGGACGGTGGCTCCGGCGCCGACACCCTGCGCGGCGAAGCCGGTGCAGACACGCTTCAGCTCGGTCTCGACGACATCGCCTTCGGCGGTGCCGGCAACGACAGCTTCGTGATCAGCGATGCTGCCTTGAACTCAGGCGATCAGATCATCCGCGATTTCGACGGCGTGTTCCTAGGCTCAGGCGCGGACAACGACCTGCTGGTCTTTGCCACGGGTTTGGAGACCGGGGTCTTCGCCTACATCGGCAAGAACGACTTCACCGGCGGCGGCAATTCGGAAGCACGCTTTGCCGGTGGTAACCGCATCCGCGTCGATCAGGACGGCGATGGGGACTCCGACATCCTGGTGCGCTTCAATGGCCTCTCGCAGGCGGGCCAGCTCACGGCAGCCGACTTCTTGTGGCTGTGATGGCGCCCTGACACCGACCCAGTTATGAGGGCCGCTTAGAGCCGACCGAAGAAGGTCATGCGGGCCGATTCGGAGAGCGCTACGCCCGGCGCGCTATTGTAGGCCAGCACGGCCAGCATGCGTGTACGTTCGCCGTCGACCGGCGTAACGCGGTGCATCGAATTGCGCCCGCGAAACAAGACCAGGGCGCCTGCGTCCATCGCCAAGGTCTTGGCGGGTATGGTGCCGTCCAGGATCTTCTCTGCCAAAGCGTAGTTCATCTCGCCGCTGTCTGCATCGCGAACATCCTTCACGTACTCGAAGGCACCGCCCGCTGTCGGTTCCTGGACCATCAAGGTTATCGCGAAGGAGGAATTGTCAAAATGCCAGCCCAGCTCCTGACCCGCGTCGGCATAGTGCAGGTTGATGGAGGAGAGGGAGTCGGCATAGTCGTAGAGTGCAGCCTCGTCGAGGACGGCGCAGAGGAAGTCGCGAAACGCCGGAGCATCGTAGAGGCTGCGCAGTGCCGAGTTCGCCGGAATCTGATCGCTGGCGATGCAGCCCTTCGTGGAGACGATTTCGCGGTTGCGCGGGTGGTCGGCTGGAAAGGCCGGATCCGAGGGCGACAGATAGATGTTGTGGCGGTTGGAGGTGTAGTAGGCAAGGTGGCTGTTCTCCTCGCCTTCCTGTCGTATCGCGGCGATCGCGGCCGGCTCCAGAAAGTTCCGCAACACCAAGGCTCCCTCTTCGTCGAGGGTCTCTTTGCAGGCGGCGCGAAACGCGGTGCTGTCTATGGGATAGCGATCCAGATCAATCACGGCGGCGAGCGGCTGGCTCATCTCTTTCCTCTCCGAAGGCCGGTTCTGCCTGCGCCGACGTTGCGTCCTTAGGAGGGGCATTGCAAGAGGGAACGCAGGTTGGGAAGCAGGACTGCGTCGTCCTCTGCGGGCTGGGGGTAACCGCAATTCCCAAGCGCGGCGCCGACGTGCTAAGCGCTGAAGTCTTGTTTCGCAGTTAGAGTCGAGGCCCTCTATGGCCAAGAAGGCAGCAGCCAGCGGCGGCGAGATCATACCGGTCCGCGCCATCGATGCCATCTCAGAGCGCTATTTGAACTATGCGCTCTCCACCATCATGTCGCGCTCGCTGCCCGATGTGCGCGACGGGCTGAAGCCGGTGCATCGCAGGCTGATCTTCGCCATGCAGCAGCTGCGCCTCGACCCCAACTCGGCCTACAAGAAATCCGCGCGTGTGGTCGGCGACGTCATCGGTAAGTTCCACCCGCACAGCGACCAGGCGATCTATGATGCGCTGGTGCGCTTGGCGCAGGACTTCGCGCTGCGCTTTCCGCTGATCGACGGGCAGGGCAACTTCGGCAATGTCGACGGCGATAACGCAGCCGCCATGCGCTATACCGAGGCCAGGCTGACCGAGGTCGCGGCCTTGCTGCTGCAGGGGATCGGCGAAGACGCTGTCGATTTCCGCCCGACCTACGACGGCGAGGCGGAGGAGCCGGTGGTGCTGCCGGCCGCCTTCCCCAATCTATTGGCCAACGGCGCGCAGGGCATCGCGGTCGGCATGGCGACCTCAATCCCGCCGCACAATGCCGCCGAGCTCTGCGCCGCCTTGCAGCAGCTGATCAAGAAGCCCAGCACCAGTGTCGCCGAGCTGCTGGCGTTCGTGCCCGGCCCGGACTTCCCGACCGGCGGCGTGTTGGTCGAAGACCCGACCAACATCCAGAGCGCCTATGAGACCGGGCGTGGCTCTTTCCGCCTGCGCGCGCGCTGGGAGGTCGAGCGTATGAAGGGTGGCCTCTGGCAGGCCGTGGTGACTGAGGTCCCCTATCAGGTTGCCAAGGCCAAGCTGGTTGAGCGCGTCGCCGAGTTGATGGAGCAGAAGAAGCTGCCGCTGCTGGAGGATGTGCGCGACGAGTCGGACGAGTTGATCCGCCTGGTCCTGGTGCCCAAAAGCCGCAACGTCGAACCCGCCGTGCTGCTGGAGCAACTCTTCCGCAACAGCGATCTCGAGGTACGCATCCCGCTGAACCTCAATGTGCTGCAGGCTGACAACACACCCAAGGTCATGACCTTGAAGGAAGCACTGCAGGCCTTCCTGGATCACCGGCAAGTCGTCCTACAGCGCCGCTCGCGTTTTCGCTTGGCCAAGATCGCCGAGCGGCTGGAGGTGCTGGAGGCCTATCTGGTCGCCTACCTCAACATCGACGAGGTGATCCGCATCATCCGCTTCGAGGATCATCCCAAACAGGAACTGATCGCGCGCTTCGACCTGACCGACGCCCAAGCCGAATCGATCCTGAACATGCGCCTGCGCGCACTGCACAAGCTGGAAGAGATAGAGATCAAGAAGGAGCAGGATGCCCTGCTGGTCGAGCAGGAAGGCCTGCAGCTGCTGTTGGAGGAGCCCAAGCGGCAATGGAAGACCATCGGCAAGGAGATCGGGGGGATCGCCAAGACCTTTGGGCCCGACACCAAGCTCGGTCGCCGCCGCACTGAAGTCGCAAGCCCGCCGGATCCCGTCGTGGTGCCACTGGAAGCGGTCATGGAACGCGAACCCGTGACTGTCCTCTGCTCCGACAAGGGCTGGATCCGCGCTGCCAAGGGGCATCTGGAAGCCGGGCAGATTGCCGAGGCACGCTATAAGGAAGGGGACCGCGGTAGCTTCGCTATCCATGCCATGACAACCGATCGCCTGTTGCTGGTTGCGACCAACGGCCGGGTCTATAGCCTGGGTACCGACCGCCTGCCGGGTGGTCGTGGTTTCGGCGAGCCGCTGCGACTGCTGGTCGGCCTGCCCAACGATGCCGATCTGGTCACCCTTTTCGTGCACAAGCCGGACGCGCGACTGCTGCTGGCCTCCAGCAAGGGCTATGGCTTCCAGGTCGTCGAGTCTCAACTGGTTGCGCAGACCAAGAACGGCAAGCAAGTGATGAACGTCAGTGGCGCCGACGAGCTGGCCGTGGCCTGGCGCATCGGCCCCGAAGACGACAGCGTGGCGGTCATCGGCGACAACCGCCGCCTGTTGGTCTTCCCGCTCTCGGAGTTGCCGGAGATGACGCGCGGTCGCGGCGTCATCCTGCAGCGCTTCAAAGACGGCGGGCTGGCCGACATCAAGACCTTCCGTATGGAAGACGGCCTTACCTGGTCGCTCGGCGCCGATCGCACCCGTCGCGAACAGCGCCTTGCCGACTGGATCGGCAAGCGCGCCCAGGCCGGACGCCTACCGCCAACCGGTTTCCCGCGCTCCGGCAAGTTTGGATAGAGATCATTCCGAGCGATTCCTTTTGGGCAAACGAAGAGTTGCGGCCCTAAATCGGGTCGTCGACGAAGGGGCCTGGCTTGCTCTCTGTCGGCTTGATCGTTTCGTGCACCTCGACGCCGAGTGATTGGCAGAGCTGGCGCAGGCGGGGTGAGGGCAGCTGATCGGTGAAGAAGGCGGTGAGCTGGCGGAAGTGGCCGATTCGGACCGGAGCGCTGCGGCCAAGTTTGCTCTGGTCGGAGACCAAGTAAGCCTGGCGGGCATTGTCCAGCAGGGCGTGGGCGACGCGCACCTCGCGATAGTCATAGTCGAGAAGGGCGCCGTCCTCGTCGATGGCAGAGGCGCCGATCACGGCGAAATCGACCTTGAACTGCTTGACGAAATCGGCCGTCGCCTCACCGATCAAGGCGCCGTCGCTGCGCCGGACCATGCCGCCGGCCACGATGACTTCGCACCCGGTGCAGGGCATCAGGATGCTGGCAACATTCAGGTTGTTGGTGATGACCAGCAGGCCTTGGTGGTGGATCAGCGCGCGGGCGACGGCTTCTGTGGTGGTGCCGATATTCACAAAGAGCGAGCAGTTGTTGGGGATCTCCGCCGCACAGCTCTGCCCAATCGCATCCTTTTCGTCGGCCGAGAGCGCGCGCCTGGCCTCATAGGCCAGGTTCTCGGTTGCGGTCGCCAAGACCGCCCCGCCGTGGACGCGCGACAGGAGTCCCTGGTCGCAGAGTTCGTTCAGGTCGCGGCGGACGGTTTGTTGCGACAGGCCGAAGCGCTGCGCTAACTCGTCGACCAGAACGCGGCCTTGGCTGCGGGCCAGGTCCACGATTTCCTGCTGGCGAAAGGCGAGAGGCATGATCGGGTTGCTCCTTCCGACGGGGTGCGAACTGCCTCTTGGCGAGGCGCGACTCCCGCCGGCTAGTGTTCGGGTGCTTCTGTAATCTGTCAAGCTAGGGTCACTTGTGAGCGTATGTGTAGGAAACCTGAGCGATTTTGTTTGAATTCGATGGTATGTGACCAAAAGCGATAAATTCGCGCAGATATGAACATTGGCTTGACAAGATCGAAAAAAATCGAAAACCTTGTCGGATAAGAGCGGTGGGCATTCTGTACCGCCGCCATCTGTTTCGACCCACGACGGGAGGAGAGCAGCGCATGACCGCTGCGGGTGTCTATGACATCGCCATCATCGGCGGCGGCATTAACGGCTGCGGCATCGCCCGCGATGCGACCGGCCGCGGTCTCTCCGTCTTCCTCTGCGAACAAGGCGATCTGGGGCAAGCCACCTCATCGGCCAGCACCAAGCTAATCCACGGCGGTCTGCGCTATTTGGAATACTATGAGTTTCGCCTGGTGCGCGAAGCCTTGAAGGAGCGTGAGGTGCTGCTGCGTGCCGCGCCGCACATCATCTGGCCGCTGCGTTTCGTGCTGCCGCACCATAAGGGTTTGCGGCCTGCCTGGCTGCTGCGCCTAGGCCTCTTCGTCTACGATCATCTGGGTGGCCGCAAGCTGCTGCCGGCGGCTAAGCGATTGAACCTGCGCCGCGATCCGGCAGGCGCAGTCTTGAAAGACGACTACAAGGTCGGGTTCGAGTATTCGGATTGCTGGGTGCAGGATGCGCGCCTCGTGGTGTTGAATGCGCGCGACGCTTCCGCGAAGGGCGCCACGGTCGTTACGCACAGTCGCTGTGTCGCGGCCGAGCGGGCACAGGACCACTGGCTGGTCACGGTCGAGGACTTGGAAGAAAAACGACGTTATCAGATCAAGGCGCGCGGCCTGATCAATGCTGCCGGCCCCTGGGTCGAAGAGGTCATCCGTCAGCGCCTCCGTGCCAATTCTTCGGACAAGGTGCGCATGGTGCGCGGCAGCCACATCGTGACCAAGCGCCTTTTCGAGCACGATCGCGCCTACATCTTCCAGAACGCCGACAATCGCATCTGCTTCGCCATTCCCTACGAGGAGGATTTTACCTTGATCGGCACCACCGATCAGGACCATCAAGGCGATCCGGGTAAGGCGGTCTGTACAGACGCAGAGATTGATTACCTCTGCAAGTCGGTCAGCGAGTACTTCAAGCTGCCGGTCGAGCGCGACCAGGTCGTTTGGACCTATTCCGGCGTTCGTCCGCTTTATGACGATGGTGCGGACAAAGCGCAGTCGGCGACACGTGACTATGTGCTGAAGCTGGAGGATCGTGGCGGTGCCTTGCCGCTTCTGAACGTCTTCGGCGGCAAGATCACCACCTATCGCAAGCTGGCGGAAGCGGTGCTGGCCAAGCTGACCCCCTTCTATCCACAGATGAAAGGCCCCTGGACTGCGGGCGGTGGGTTGCCGGGCGGCGACTTCGATGCGACCGGCGCCGAGGCGCTGGAACGCAGGCTGGCGGACGAGCATCCCTTCCTGGAAGCGAAGACCTGCCGACGCCTGATCCGCGGGTATGGCACCGACTGTTGGGTCATGCTGTCCGGCGTGGACAAGCAGGCGGACTTGGGGCGACATTTTGGTGCCGACCTTTACGAGGCAGAGGTGCAATACTTGCTGGCAAAGGAATGGGCGCGTGATGCGGCCGATGTCTTGTGGCGGCGCTCAAAGCTGGGGTTGAGGCTTTCGGCCGATGAGGTCGCTGCACTTGACGACTGGATTCGGGCCAACCGCCCGGTCCAAGCAGCCGCCTAGACGCCGAGGGGGAGGGGTATGACCTTACGCTTGGACGCGGTCGAGAAAGTGGTGGATGGGGCGACCCACATCCATCCGACCAGTCTGACCTTGGAACGCGGCAGCCTGAATGTGCTGTTGGGCCCGACGCTCTCAGGCAAGACCAGCTTGATGCGCTTGATGGCTGGCCTCGATCGGCCGACCAGTGGCAAGATCTTTTGGGACGGCAGCGACGTCACCGGCCGCAAGGTGCAGGATCGGCGCGTCGCCATGGTCTATCAGCAGTTCATCAACTATCCGACCTTGACCGTCTTCGAGAACATTGCCTCGCCGCTGCGCCTGAAAGGCATGGCGCGCAGCGAGATCAAGAAGAAGGTGGAGGCCGCCGCCGAACTGGTAAAGCTGACCCCGATGTTGGCGCGCAAGCCGCTGGAGCTTTCCGGCGGTCAGCAGCAGCGCACGGCCCTGGCCCGCGCCCTGGTCAAGGACGCAGAGCTGATCCTACTGGACGAGCCGCTCGCCAACCTGGATTACAAACTGCGCGAAGAGTTGCGTGCAGAGATCCCGCGTCTGTTCAAGGAAGCCGGCGCGATTTTCGTCTACGCAACCACGGAGCCGCACGAGGCGCTGCTGCTGGGCGGCAACACCGCCACCCTCTGGGAGGGTCGGGTGACGCAGTTCGGCCTGACGCCCAAGGTCTATCGCAAGCCACAGGATGCGACCACGGCCAGCATCTTCTCCGACCCGCCGATGAACTTTCTCGAGCTGACCAAGGCGAGCGGGCGGGTCAGCTTCCCCGGCGGCCAGAGCACAGCGGCAGAGGGCGTCTTCGCTGATCTCGCCGATGGCGCCTATCGTGCTGGGTTCCGGGCCAATCATCTGCTGATCGAACGGCCGAGCGAGCATGCGCTTGCCTTCAATGCCGATGTCGCGATTACCGAACTCACCGGATCGGAGAGCTTCGTGCATCTCGACCATGGCAAGGACCGTTGGATCGCTCTTGTTCATGGCGCTCGTGCGCCGGCGGTCGGGCAAACGATCGAGGTCTTTGTCGACCCGAGTCACCTCTACCTCTTCCGCGAAGACGGCCAGTTGGCGGCGACGGCTGCCTACGCGGCTGCAGCCTGAGGGAGGACAGCCAAGATGGCACGCATCACCCTCTCCAATCTGGCGCACTCCTATCTGGAGAAGCCGAAAGCGCCGGCTGACTATGCCCTGAAGCGCATCGACCATGCCTGGGAGGACGGCAAGGCCTATGCCCTCTTGGGGCCGTCCGGTTGTGGCAAGACCACTCTGCTCAACATCATCTCCGGCCTGCTGATCCCATCCGAAGGGCGCGTGCTCTTCGGCGAAACCGACGTGACCAATCTGGCGACCGAGCAGCGCAACATCGCACAGGTCTTCCAGTTTCCGGTCGTCTACGACACCATGACCGTCTACGACAATCTGGCCTTCCCCTTACGCAACCGCGGGATCGACAAGGCCGCGATCGATGCGCGCGTGATCAGCGTGGCGGAGATGCTGGACCTCTCCTCTTCGCTGAGACGCAAGGCGCGCGGGCTGACGGCTGATGCCAAGCAAAAGATTTCTCTGGGCCGCGGTATGGTGCGCGAAGACGTCGCCGCGATCCTATTCGACGAGCCGCTGACGGTGATCGACCCGCAACTCAAGTGGCAGCTGCGCACGCAGTTGAAGGCGCTGCACCGGGAGTTTGGGCACACCATGATCTATGTGACCCACGATCAGACCGAGGCCCTGACCTTCGCCGACGAGGTGGTGGTCATGTATGAGGGCGAGGTGGTGCAGATCGGTGCGCCGGAAGCCCTCTTCGAGCGACCGCAGCATACCTTCGTCGGCTACTTCATCGGCTCGCCGGGTATGAACGTGCTGCCGGCCTCGGTGGCGGGCAGCCAAGCGACGCTGGGCGAGAATCTGATCGCGCTCGGCCACAGCTATGATGCGGTAAAGGCCGACAAGGTCGAGATCGGCGTCCGGCCGGAGTTCGCGACCCTGGCGGACGGCGGCGAGGGTCTGCCGGTCACCGTCAAGCGAATCGAAGACGTCGGCCGGCATCGCATCGTCCGGGCCGACTATCAGGGCCAGGAGATCAACGTCATCGTCGGCGAGGGCGAAGCCCTGAGCGAAGAGATGACCCGGGTGCGCTTCGACCCCAGAAACGTCAATGTCTACGCCGATGGTTGGTTGGTCGAGGGGAGGGCCGTCTGATGGACAAACCCGTCAATCATCGCGCCTGGTTCATGGTCCTGCCGGTGGTGCTACTGGTAGCCTTCAGCGCGGTGATCCCGCTGATGACCGTGGTCAACTACTCGATCCAAGACACCTTCGGGAACAATCAGTTCTTCTGGGCCGGCCTGGAATGGTTCGAGCAGATCCTCTCTTCCGAGCGTTTCCACAATGCGCTGATGCGCCAGTTCCTCTTCTCCTTCATCATTCTGGCGATCGAGGTGCCGCTCGGCATTGTGGTGGCGCTCTGTATGCCGAAGAAGGGTTGGACCGTTTCGCTTTGTCTGGTCTTGATGGCGCTGCCGCTGCTGATCCCCTGGAATGTCGTGGGCACCATCTGGCAGATCTTTGGGCGCGTCGACATCGGCCTCTTGGGCGCCACGCTGAACGCCCTGGGGATCGAGTACAACTACACGCAGCACTGGCTGGATGCCTGGGTCACCGTTGTGGTGATGGACGTCTGGCACTGGACCTCACTGGTGGCACTACTCTGCTATGCCGGTCTGGTCTCCATTCCAGACGCCTACTATCAGGCCGCGCGCATCGACGGTGCCAGCCGTTGGAAGATCTTCCGTTACATTGAGCTTCCGAAGATGAACCGCGTGCTGCTGATCGCCATCCTGCTGCGTTTCATGGACAGCTTCATGATCTACACCGAGCCCTTCGTGGTCACTGGCGGCGGGCCCGGCAACAGCACCACCTTCCTTTCCATCGACCTGGTTAAGATGGCGATCGGGCAGTTCGATCTGGGGCCGGCCGCAGCCTTCTCGCTTGTCTACTTCCTGATCATCCTGCTGCTGTCTTGGGTTTTCTACACAGTCATGACCAATGTCGGGGTCGATCAACCGCGCGGGGAGAAAGACGCATGAGCCAGCGCTCCGGTTTCCGCATTACCCGCTCAGGCCTCATCATGACGGCTTATCTGGTCTTCCTGCTGCTGCCGATCTATTGGCTCTTGAACATGAGCTTGAAGTCGAACGAAGAGATTCTTTCCTCCTTCACGCTCTTCCCGGCGGATCTGACCCTGCAGAACTACAAGGTGATCTTCACCGATCCCTCCTGGTACTCTGGCTATATCAACTCGATCATCTATGTGGTCATGAACACGGTGATCTCGGTCTCGGTGGCACTGCCGGCGGCCTATGCTTTCTCGCGCTACCGCTTTCTCGGCGACAAGCACCTCTTCTTCTGGCTGCTGACCAACCGCATGGCGCCGGCTGCCGTCTTCGCGCTGCCCTTCTTTCAGCTCTATTCCTCGATCGGGCTCTTCGACACGCACCTGGCCGTCGCACTGGCGCACTGCCTCTTCAACGTGCCGCTGGCGGTTTGGATCCTGGAAGGTTTCATGTCGGGCGTACCGAAGGAGATCGACGAGACGGCTTACATCGACGGCTACTCCTGGCCGCGCTTCTTCGTGCGCATCTTCATGCCGCTGATCGCCAGCGGGATCGGCGTCGCAGCCTTTTTCTGCTTCATGTTCTCATGGGTCGAACTGCTGTTGGCACGCACCTTGACCAGTGTCGATGCTAAGCCGATTGCGGCCACTATGACCCGGACGGTCTCGGCGTCCGGCATGGACTGGGGGGTTCTGGCCGCGGCCGGCACCTTGACCATTGTCCCGGGCGCCTTGGTCATCTGGTTCGTGCGGAACTACATCGCCAAGGGCTTTGCCCTGGGCCGGGTTTAAGGAGGAGGGGGCCCGATGCACCTCGAATGGATGGCCTGGACCTGGCCGACCGCCGCTTTCTTCCTGGCGATCTTCTTGATCCTCGTGCTGATGACGCTCTGGGCTGTGCTGTCGCCGCAGGCGCCGCGGGTCGGCATCCTGCGCTTCGCGACCACGCCTGGCGACCGGCTCTTCGTGTCGCTGCTGGGCACTGCTTTCATCTGTCTGGCCTGGCTCTTGGCCTTTGGGGCACCGCTTTGGGGCGGGCTTGCCGTTTCACTCGTCTATGCCGCGGCGGTCTTCCGCTGGGTGTGACGTCTGAGAACCCGCTTGGGAGAGAAAAGCGGGTGTTGGTTTTAAACGTTCGGAAACTCTAGGGAGGGTTCAAGTAATGCTTCGACTACGTGCAATGGCCACGGCATCCGCCGTCGCGCTGCTCGTCGGCCTCGGTGGGCCGGCGGTAGCCGACATGGAGGCGGCCAAGAAATGGATCGACAGCGAGTTCCAGCCTTCGACCCTGTCGAAGGAAGACCAGATGAAGGAGATGGAGTGGTTTATCAAGGCCGCCGAACCCTTCAAGGGTATGGAGATCAACGTCGTCTCCGAGACCATCACCACGCACGAATACGAGTCCAAGACGCTTGCCAAGGCCTTCGAGGAAATCACCGGCATCAAGGTGAACCACGACCTGATCGGCGAGGGCGACGTGGTCGAGAAGCTGCAGACCCAGATGCAGTCGGGCCGCAATATCTATGACGGCTACATCAACGATTCCGACCTGATCGGCACCCACTTCCGCTATCAGCAGATCGTGCCGCTGTCGGATTGGATGGAAGGCGAGGGCAAAGACGTCACCGACCCCTACCTCGAGGTCGGAGACTTCATCGGCATCTCTTTCACCACCGGCCCGGACGACAAGATCTATCAGCTGCCCGATCAGCAGTTCGCGAACCTCTATTGGTTCCGCTACGACTGGTTCACGGACGAGGACATCAAGGCCAAGTTCAAAGCCAAGTACGGCTATGATCTGGGCGTTCCGGTCAACTGGTCGGCTTACGAGGACATTGCCGAGTTCTTCACCAAGGACATCGGTACCATCGACGGCGAAACCGTCTATGGCCACATGGATTATGGCAAGAAGGATCCCTCCTTGGGATGGCGCTTCACCGATGCCTGGCTCTCCATGGCCGGCGCCGGAGACAAGGGCATCCCGAACGGTATCCCGGTCGACGAGTGGGGCATCCGTGTCGAGGGCTGCCGTCCGGTCGGCTCTTCGGTCGAGCGCGGCGGTGCCACCAACGGCCCGGCTGCGGTTTACTCGGTCACAAAATACATCGACTGGCTGAAGCAGTATGCCCCGCCGGCAGCAGCAGGCATGGTCTTTGGCGAGGCCGGTCCGGTGCCAGCTCAGGGCGCCATCGCTCAGCAGATCTTCTGGTACACCGCCTTCACCGCCGACATGGTGAAGGAAGGCCTGCCGGTGGTGAACGCGGACGGTACGCCGAAGTGGCGCATGGCCCCCTCACCGCGTGGAGCCTACTGGGAAGAGGGCATGAAGCTCGGCTATCAGGACGCCGGTTCCTGGACCCTGATGAAGTCCACGCCGGTGGATCGCCGCAAGGCAGCCTGGCTCTACGCCCAGTTCACCGTTTCCAAGACGGTCTCGCTGAAGAAGAGCCACGTCGGCCTCACCTTCATTCGTGAGAGCGACATCTGGGATCCCTCCTTCACCGAGCGTGCGCCCAAGCTTGGCGGCCTGATCGAGTTCTATCGCTCGCCGGCCCGTCTGCAGTGGACCCCGACCGGAACCAATGTTCCCGACTATCCGAAGCTGGCTCAGCTCTGGTGGCAGAACATCGGCGACGCCTCCTCCGGCGCCAAGAGCCCGCAGGAAGCAATGGATGCGCTGGCCGAGGCGCAGGACAAGGTGATGGAGCGCTTGGAGCGTGCCGGTGTGCAGGGCGACTGCGGACCCAAGCTCAACGAGAAGCGCGACGCCAGCTACTGGCTGGAACTGCCGGGTGCACCCAAGGCCAAGCTCGCCAACGAGAAGCCGACCCCGGTGACCGTCGACTACGACGAACTGTTGAAGACCTGGGAAGCCTCTGCCAAGGACAACTAGGCTTGGTCGTCGCTCTGCCTGGTTAGGCGGAGTAATCTCAGGTAAGTGACTGGGGGTCGGAGCGTGGAAGTCTGCTCCGACCCCTCTTGTTTTGTGGGCGCGCGGGAGAGCAAGCATGACACGCTACGTACTGGCCATCGATCAGGGCACCACCTCCAGCCGCGCCATCCTCTTCGATGAGGAACTCAAGATCGCCGCCGTCGGCCAGCAGGAGTTTCCGCAGCATTTCCCGGCCTCGGGCTGGGTCGAGCATGATCCCGAAGACCTCTGGACCACGACGCTTGCGACCTGCCGCGACGCCATGGCCAGGGTCTCGGCCAGCGCTGCCGACATCGTCTCCATCGGTATCACCAATCAGCGTGAGACGACGCTGGTTTGGGAGCGCGCCAGCGGCAAACCAGTGCATCGCGCCATCGTTTGGCAAGACCACCGCACGGATGCCGCTTGCCAGCGCCTGAAGGACGAGGGGCTGGAGCCCCTGATCACGGCCAAGACCGGTCTGCTTCTGGATCCCTATTTCAGCGGGACGGAAATCGGCTGGATTCTAGACAATGTCGAGGGCGCACGCGCCAAGGCGGAACGCGGCGAGCTGGCCTTCGGGACGGTGGATACTTGGTTGCTATGGCGGCTGACCGGCGGTCGCGTGCATGCCACTGACGCCACCAACGCCTGCCGCACGCTCCTCTACGACATTCACAAAGGCGCCTGGGACGAGGAACTGCTGCGCATCTTCGGTGTGCCGGCCTCCATGTTGCCTGAGGTGAAGGACTGTGCTGCGGACTTTGCCATGACGGAGCCCGACCTCTTCGGGCGCGCCTTGCCGGTGCAGGGTATTGCCGGCGATCAGCAGGCGGCCACCATTGGCCAGGCCTGCTTTCGACCCGGCATGATGAAGTCGACCTATGGCACCGGCTGCTTTGCCCTGCTGAACACGGGCGAAGAGGCCGTGGCCTCAAAGAACCGCCTCTTGACCACTGTTGCCTACCAGATGGACGGCAAGCGGACCTACGCCCTGGAAGGTTCGATTTTCGTAGCCGGCGCCGTGGTGCAATGGCTGCGCGATGGTCTGGGCGTCATCGAAGACGCTCGCGAGACTCAGGGCATGGCCCAAACGGCCGATAGCGAACAAGAACTCTATCTGGTTCCGGCTTTCACCGGCCTTGGGGCGCCCTATTGGGATGCCAAGGCCCGCGGCACGCTCTTCGGCATAACCCGGGCCACAGGGCCGAAGGAGCTGGCGCGCGCTGCCTTGGAGAGCGTCGGCTTTCAGACCCGAGACCTCTTGCAGGCTATGCTGCGTGACTGGCCGCAAGGCGCAGGGGACGCGACCGTCCTGCGCGTCGATGGCGGCATGACGGCCTCTGATTGGACCATGCAGTTCCTCTCCGACATGCTGGGCGCGCCCGTCGACCGACCGCAGATCCTCGAGACAACGGCTCTGGGAGCGGCCTGGCTGGCCGGCATGCGCGCCGGCTTCTATCCCGGCCCCGAGGGCTTTGCCGAGACCTGGGCTTTGGATCGCCGCTTCAAGCCCGCGTTGGGCGAGGAGGTTCGAGAGGCGCGCTATGTCGGGTGGCAGGACGCGATTAATCGTACCCTGACAAATTATCACTAGAAATTCTGTTCTAGCTCCCTAAATGTGCGTTCGAATGCGCCGCCATGGCGACGCTCGCAGTATGAGGGAAAGGGACATCCGATGGCAGTTCTCACTGGCGGTAACACTGTCGACTACCTGTCCGGTGCGAACGGTGTCGACACGCTGTTCGGTCTTGGCGGCGACGATAGGCTCTACGGTGGTGATGGCAACGACGTCCTGGAGGGTGAGCTCGGTGACGACACGGCCTACGGCGGTAGCGGCGACGACCTAATCGCTGAGGCGATCTTCGCGAGCGGCGAAGGCTCCGATCATGCCTTCGGTGGCAGCGGCCGAGATACCATCGTGCTCGGTAGTGGCGGCGATGTCGGGCTCGGTGAGGACGGTGACGACATCATGGGCGGCGGGACCGGTGCCGACATTCTGTTCGGCGGTAGCGGCGACGACGTCCTGAATGGCAACGACGGCGTCGACCGGCTTGTCGGTTTGGATGGTGACGACGGCATCGCCGGCGGTCATGGCAATGACTCCATCTATGGCGGCGATGGCAATGACGTTTTTGCCGACCAGTATGCCTTGGGTGACGGCGGCGCCAATTTCGACGGCAACGACCGCTTCTTCGGCGGCAAGGGCGATGATTGGGCCTATGGTGCCTTGGACAATGACCGCCTGAGTGGTGGCAACGGCAACGACCGCCTCTACGGCGGTCTAGATAACGACCGGGTCTTCGGGCAGGCCGATGACGACAGTCTAGGGGGCTTTTCCGGCGACGATCGGCTCTACGGTGGGATCGGCGATGACCAACTGGGCGGCGGCCTCGCCTTTCCCGGCGAAAGTGGCCTGGATCGACTCTACGGAGCCACCGGTGACGACCGTCTCTATGGCGGTGACGGCAGCGATATCAGCCTTAGCGGCGGTAGTGGCGATGATTCGGTCTATGGCGGTGCCGGCGTCGACACTCTGGAGGGCGAAGAGGGTAACGATGTCCTAGGCGGCGGCTCGGCCAGCGATGTCGCCTTTGGTGGTGCTGGTGCAGATGTTGCGGCCGGTGATGCAGGCAGCGACACGCTGAACGGCGAGGCTGGAAATGACACCTTGAGCGGTGGGGACGGAAACGACACCTTGCGCGGCAACGGCGGATCAGACCTGCAGTTCGGTGGTGATGGTGACGATCGGCTCTTTGGTGCTACCGGCAACGACAGCCTCTCCGGCGGCGACGGTAGGGATCGCTTCGTCGGCGGTGCGGGAAGCGATAGCCTGGGCGGCGGCAGTGGCCGCGATTTCATGAACGGCGGCAGCGGTGCCGACACCATGGCCGGCGGTTCTGCGAACGATACCTTCGTGGTTGAGACCTCCAGCGACCTGGTGCAGGAGGCTGCGGGCGAAGGTGCGGCCGATGTCGTGCGCTCAAACGCTCTGGACTATACGCTGAACAGCGGCCCGGACGGCTTCATCGAACGTGGCCTGATCAACGCCAATGTCGGTGACGCCGACCTGGCCGGCAGCAACATCGGCAACACCTTGATGGGCAACAGCGGCGACAACGTACTGCGCGGCCTGGGCGGCGACGACATCCTAAACGGCGCCGGCGGCAGCGATCTGGCGATCGGCGGAAACGGCGACGATACCTTCGTGGTCGATGATGCCGCAGACCAGGTGCGCGACAACAGTGGCCAGGGCACCGATCTGGTGCGGGCCGAGGTCGATTACACGCTGCCCAGCGGCTCGGCCGGCGCCTTCATCGAGCATCTGCGCCTGCAAGGTGGCTTCGGCAATATCGACGGTGCAGGCAATGTTCTGGACAACTCGCTGCAAGGCAACACCGGCGACAATGCCTTGCGTGGCCTCGGCGGTGATGATTCGATCTCTGGGCGCGACGGCGAGGACTCGCTGTTTGGCGGCGGCGGTGCGGATACGCTGTGGGGCGCTAGCGGTGCCGATACGCTCTATTTGACGACGGGCGATCAGGCCTTCGGCGGCTCGGGCGACGACTGGTTCCGCTTCAACGGCGATCCCATCGCCGCTGGCGAGCGGCCGGTGATCGGGGACTTCGACGGTGTCAGTCTCAATGCCGGCGATGCCTCCGACCGTTTCGTCTTCGCCCCCGGCTTAGAAAGCGGAAACTTCGGCTATATCGGCGCCGCCGGCTTCAGCGGCAACGGCAACAGCGAAGCGCGTTTTGCCGGCCCTAATCAAGTGCGCGTGGATCAGGACGGCGACGGCAGTGCGGACATAGCCTTCGAAGTGTCCGGTTTGGGCTCGGCGGCGGCCCTAACCGCCAGCGATTTCCTCTGGTTGTAGGAGGCGTTCTTTGAGAAGGCGGCACTCCGCTTCTCGCGTTGGCCCTTCGGAGGGGTTTTGCAAGAGCCGTGCCAGCCGCAGAAAGAGACCGCTCCAGGGTGTGCCCTGGTCGCCAAGGTAGTCCTCAAAGGCGGAAGCCTGGCGTTGGACCTTCGCCCGATCTCCCTGCTCGAGTGCAAACTCCATAGCGTGACGGCGGAAGTGGAAATGGTTATGCGCGACAACGCCGGCGGCAAGGATCTTCTCCGCGCGTTCTAGATCCTGGTGGGCGAATGTCCCGCCTCTTCGGCGCCCGCTCGGTACTGGGCGACCAGAATCGTCGTCCAGGCCGGCATCGGCGCGTTCGCAATCTCAATTTGACCCAGCGCATCTCGCCGTGCCATGGCGATGCAGTCGGCGAAGTGGCTTTGTGCGGTTGAGACATGACCCTTTGCATAGTTGGTGTCGCCGAGCCCACCCATGGCCTGAACCTCCGCTTCGACGGCTTGGGCGGCCCTCACTCGTTTGCGATCGCCCAGAGTGAGGCCCAAGTCCTTTAGGTCGGCCTCCTCAAGCTCTCCCAGGATATCGATGCCGATATCGTTGGCCTCAAAAAGTTCCGCATGTTCGGCGAGGCCTTGGCTTTCGAGCCAAGTCCTGATGTCGCTCATGGGGCCACCCCTTCCACCGCGCTAGAGTTTAGAGCAGGCGGACGCCACAACGAGACGAATTGTGTGTGGCGAGTTTCTCTGCAGGTTATTCGGACTCGCCAAGGCTGCATAGTCTCAAGAGGGTTACCTACATGATCACGTCGTCGCGACAGTTGATCACCAGTTCGGCCACAGAGGCATTGTTGGAAAGTGCCAGCAGGGTCAGCACTACTTGTGCAATGTCGCCGGGCTCCATCATCTTGTCGTGTGGAAAGGTCTCGACATCGGCAGTCATGTCGGTTGCGACGAAACCTGGGCAGAGCGCGGTGCAGCGCACGCCGTCCTCCCAGCCGGCCCGGCGGGTGGCGTGCGACAGGGCAAGGGCTGCGAACTTGGTCATCGCGTAGCCGACATTGTTGTTGTAGACGGCCTTGGCGGCGATCGAGGCGACGTTGACGACGCGCCCCCGGCCGCTGCGGCGCAGATGGGGCAGGGTATTGCGGATCATCGACAAGGGCGCCTTGACGTTGACGGCCCACATCAGGTCGAGGGCCTCGTCCCTGTCCTCTTCGACCGTGACCCGGACGGCGAGGCCGGCATTGTTGATCAGGCCGTCGATGCGTCCGAAGCGGGCGGCCGTCTCCTCCACCCATTGCCGGTGCGTGTCCTTGTCCTCAGCGTCGTAGCGGGCCGTCAGCACGCGTTCCGGCGCCCAGTCGCCAATCATGCCGGCGAAGCTTTCGGGTTTGCGGGCACCCAGGCTCAAGGTATAGCCGGCGCCATAGAGCGCTTCGGCGATGGCGCGACCGATGCCTCGATTGGCGCCGGAGACCATGATGATGCGGCCCTCTGCAGCTAGCATCGGCTTCCTCCTCTTTCCCGTTTTGCCGATCAGTCGTAGAGCGCCACGCAGCGCACCTCGATGCTCCAACGATCCGGTGCATCGTCCGGCGTTGCCGGGTCTTCGAATGCGCTGTGGAAGCTGAAGGTACAGGGCTGGTCAGATCCTTCCGAATCGCCGGCGGCGCCCTCGGTCTCGGCCAAACGTCCCTTCGAATCCCACTGTTTGATCAGCAAGGCTTCATCGCGCGTGAGTGCCGAGAAGTAGTACCAGCGGTGCCTTGCGGCATGCTTGGCGAAGTAGTTCTCGCCGACCCGGTCTTTGTAGTGAATCTCGAACACAACAAGGTCCTCGGGCTCAACGCTGTCGGCAGCGCAGAGCGCGAGGGGGTGGGTTGCTACCGGCTCTGCCGTGATGTTGCGCCAGACGTTGATGATGGCAAAGCGTCCGCCGCCGATCGCCGCTTCGACCTCGTCCTTGTCGAGCAGGGGCTCGTCTGCGCCCAGCACTGCGCTCAAGGTGTCGTTGCTGCTGGGCGGGCGAGTGAGGTCGCGCAGGCGCTGCGGGGCGCTGGTCAGGGTGTAGTCGCCATGGACCACATGGGCTGGACCCTGGACCTGCTGGCCGCCCTCGATGCGCTGCTTGCTCTTCTTGCCGGAGGCCGAGCGCACGTTGTGATCGAAGGCGGCGACAAGACGGGCACCGCTGGCCTCGCGTACCAGTTCGGTACACTGCGGATAGTAGTCGCGGATGACGGCCTCGTGCGTCAGGAAATCGAGGTCGGGGGTCAACAGGGCTTGGGCACGGTACGCGAAGCCATTGGCTGCGAGCCCTGGCCGTTTGTTCGCAGGCAGTGCGCGGGCATCGGTGACAGGCATAGTGTAAGGTTCCAAGTCGACGCCTTTCCATTCGGCGTCGCTGCCGTCCAGGTCGCGGCGCGTCAGCACCTTGCCGTTGCGATAGAGCGAGTGCTCTACGCTGTCGCGAAGATACTTGAACGCGCCTATGCTCGCCCTTCCACTTATCGTCCCGGCAACGCTTTCCATAGTTCAACCCTTCCTTGCCAACTGATTTGGCCAAACCATCAGCACGCTGGCCCGACCCGCTTCGCGATGGCATCATGCCCGAAAACAAGGAGCACAGCGCTGGCCTTCGTGTCACGACAAGAGTGCCCGCACGTCAAACTTCGAAGGGAAGGATACCGCAGTGGAGCTCTATGCCGATCCGATCACGGTCAACTGCCGCAAGGCTATCGCCGGCCTCAAGATGCTGGGTGCGGACTACCGCCTGAGCAAGGTCGACTATTTCACCGGCGAACATAAGGGAGAGGCCTACAAGGCGATCAATCCCAACCTGGCCCTGCCGGCGATGAAGGATGGCGAACTGGTGCTTTGGGAATCCAATGCCATTCTACAGTACGCTGCCGATAGGCTGGGCCGGTCGGACGCCTATCCGAGCGACCCCGCCAAGCGGGCTGACGTCAATCGCTGGCTCTTGTGGGAAGCCTCTAGCTGGTTTCCCTCCTGCTACATCTATCTGGTCGAGAACTGCGTCAAGCCGCTCTTGGGCGGCGAGCCCGATCCCGCCGTGCTGGCTGGTGAAGCGGAGAACTTCCACAAGCTGGCCGGTATCCTGGATCAGCGGTTAGCGCAGTCCGCTTGGCTCTGTGGCGATACGCCCACCATTGCCGACATCGCTGTTGCAGCGCCGATGCACCTGCACGCCTGGGCCAAGCTGCCGCTGGACCAGCATCCAAACCTGGTGCGCTGGATGACGGAAGGGGTCGAGCAGCTGCCCTGTTGGAAAGCGACGCATGTCGGCGAAGGTTTCACGGTCGGCGAGGCCGCATAGGCCTCGACTTCACCCGACCGGTCGTACCAGCGCGTGACGCTTCTTGCCGGCCGAGAGCTTGATGACGCCTTCGTTGCTCACCTCCGCAAGGCCGATTGCCTCAGTCTCGTTGCTGGCGGGGCGGTCGTTGACCCTGGCACCGCCGCCCTTAATCAGGCGACGGCCTTCGCTGGAGGATGCCACCAGGCCGGCCTCGCGCAGCAGTTGGAAGAGTGCGATGCCCTCGGCCAGGCGGGCGCGGGGTACTTCGATGCTCGGCAGATCCTGGCCCAGTCCATCGCCCTCGAAGGTGCGCTTGGCGGTCTCGGCAGCTTGCTCGGCAGCGGCTTCGCCGCGCAGCGAAGCGGTTGCCTGATTGGCCAGGATCTTTTTGGCCTCGTTCATCTCGGCGCCCTCGAGCGCTTCCAGCCGGGCGACCTCTTCTAGCGGCAGCTCGGTGAAGAGGCGCAGGAAGCGGCCGACATCGCCATCCTCGCAGTTGCGCCAGAACTGCCAGTATTCGTAGTCGCTCAGTCGCGTCGGTGAGAGCCAGACGGCGCCGGCTTGGCTCTTGCCCATCTTCTGGCCCGATGCCGTGGTGATCAGCGGCGTGGTCAGGCCGAAGACCTCGCGGCCGTCGACGCGCCGCGACAGCTCCATGCCGTTCACAATATTGCCCCACTGATCCGACCCGCCCATCTGCAGGCGGCAGTCGTAGCGCCGGCTGAGCTCCAGGAAGTCGTAGGCCTGCAGGATCATGTAGTTGAATTCGAGGAATGTGAGGGGCTGCTCGCGCTCCAGGCGAAGGCGCACGGAATCGAAGGTGAGCATGCGATTGATGGTGAAGTGCCGGCCGACGTCGCGTAGCAGCGGGATGTAGGCCAGATCGTCCAGCCAGTCGGCATTGTTGATCATGACCGCATCGTTCGGCCCCTCGCCGAAGCTCAGAAAGGGCTCGAAGTTCCTTTTGATGCCGGCGATGTTGGCCGCGATGATCTCGTTCGTCAGCAGCTGTCGGCTCTCGTCCTTGCCCGAAGGGTCGCCGATCTTGGTGGTGCCACCGCCCATCAGGACCAGGGGTTTGTGTCCAGTCTTCTGCAGCCAGCGCAGGCACATGATCGGCAGCAGGCTTCCGACATGCAGGCTGTCGGCCGTTGCGTCGAAGCCGATGTAAGCCGTAATCCGTTCTTTGGCGGCGAGCGCGTCCAGGGCTTCCAGGTCGGTTGCCTGGTGCAGGAAGCCGCGCGCCTCTAGGGTGGCCAGGAAGTCGGATTTGAGGCGGGTCATCGTCTGGAACTTTCGTTTCTGGTTTGTTTAGCGAAGGCTGCCGCTGATAGCACAGCGGGCCCAGGGACCAAAGCGTCGATCACGGGAGGGGTGCCATGCAGGCGGATTGGATCATGGGCTTGATGAGTGGAACCTCGCTGGACGGCATCGATGCCGCCCTGTTGAAGAGCGACGGCGTCCAGATCTTTGAACGCGGTCCTAACATCACCCTGCCCTATGATGCGGCCTTTCGAAAGCGCATGCGCAGCTGTTTGGGCGGCAAGGGGCCGTGGCAGGACGTGGAGAGAGAGCTTACCGAACGCCACGCGACGGCGGTGGAGGCGCTGTTGCGGGCTGCTGACCTCAAGCGAGCCTCCCTAGGCCTTATTGGCTTTCATGGCCAGACGATCTTTCATGCGCCAGAACAGCATCGCACGTGGCAGATCGGCGACGCCGCACTCCTGGCGCGGCTGACCGCCACAGAGGTGGCCTTTGATTTTCGTAGTGCCGACGTGGCGGCAGGCGGGGAGGGGGCGCCCCTGGTGCCGGTCTATCAGCAAGCGCTCGCCGAAGCGGTGCCCAAGCCTTTGGCGGTGCTGAACATTGGAGGCGTCTCTAACGTCACCTGGATCGGCGAAGGCTCTGCGGACCTGCTGGCATGCGACTGCGGGCCGGGCAACGCCTTGCTGGACGACTGGACGTTGGCTCGCTGTGGCCTGCCCTTCGATGCCGAAGGGGCATTGGCGCGCGCAGGCAAGGTGCGGGACGACTTGCTGACGGCGGCCCTCGCCCATCCCTACTTCGCCCGGCCGGCGCCCAAATCCCTGGATCGCGACGCCTTCACTCTGCCGGAACTGGAGGCGCTCTCGCCGGAGGATGGTGCTGCCACCTTGACCGCCTTCACCGCGGCAGCCGTCGCTGCGATCCTGCCGCATTTGCCGGCACCACCGCTGCGCTGGTTGGTCACCGGCGGCGGGCGGCACAACCCAGCTATCATGCAGGCCCTGGCGGAGCGTCTGCCGCAAGCAGTCGAGGCGGTCGAGACCCTGGGTTGGGATGGCGACGCCTTGGAGGCCGAAGCCTTCGCATTCCTGGCCGCAAGGGTCAGAGCTGGACTGCCGTTGACCTTCCCCGGCACGACCGGCACCGCCGAACCACTGCCCGGTGGGCGCCTCACTGCTCCGCAGGCGGCGGGTTAGGCCGGCACCAGGATCTCCAACCGAGGCTCCGCAATCGAGAGTGAGAGCGGCAGCTCCGTCAGCAGTTCGCCGTCGCCTTGCACGGCGCCACCTTCCGAGCACTCGATGAGCACGTCTTGAGCCTCAAGCAGCCGCACGCCGCGCGCGCGGTGCAAACGACCCGCCAAGAGGGCGAAGCCAAAGCGGCAGGTGTTGAGAACGCCGCCGCGCTCGAAGATCAGGATCTGGAAGCTCGGAGCCACCAACTCGGCTTTCGGCGCAACCACGAAGGGGCCGCCGTAGTGCCGCCCCTTGCAGGCGATCGCAGAGCGCGCCTGGTAGGTTTCGCCGTCCACCGTCACCCGGTAGAGCGGGAAGCTGAAACGATGGAGCATTTGTAGGCTGGTGAGGACATAGGCGCCTTGGTGCAGTCGCCGTTTCCAAGCAGGTTTGACAGCAGCAACCACGGCCGCGTCGAAGCCGACACCAGCCATCTGCGCGAAGTAGCGTCCATTCGCCAGTCCCACGGCAACGCTTTGGCGCTGACCCTCCAGAACCACGGCGGCAGCCCTTTCGGGCCGGCGAGGTAGGGCCAGTTCATGCGCCAGAACATTGGCCGTACCCAGCGGCAGAACACCCAAACGCAAGCGCGGTGTAACGCCTGCCTGCAGCATGCCGTTGATGACTTCGTTAACCGTGCCGTCGCCACCGGCGGCGACGAGCGTGTCATAACCCTGTTTGTCTGCCCTTGAGGCCACGCTGACGGCATCGCCTGGGCCTATGGTTTGATGCAGTTCTACCTTTGCACCGCCTGCAGCGCAGGCGCTGATGAAACGGCTGACTTTCCGACGTCGACGGCGACCGGCAACCGGGTTGAAGATTATCAGAATTCGCTGAGGTTTCAGCGTATCACCTCTTGTCATGTGTCTTGAAGCACGGGTTTTTGTTTCCTCTCCTTGTCTATTTCATGAAGCTTTCAAGACAAGCCTCAATCACCTCTCGCCGACTCCCCTGCTCTATGCCATTAGGTCTTGCGTGCGAGCGCAAGAATGGCATCGAGACGGGAGCGCAAGGCCATGGTTCAAGCTGCCAACGATCCCGGTGCAGGGCCCAGTGAAGTGACCCTTCGCCACTACCGCACAATCTTCCTCTCCGACATCCACCTGGGCACCAAGGGCTGCAAGGCAGACTACCTGCTGGATTTCCTGAAGCACAATGACTGTGACAGGCTCTATCTGGTTGGCGACATCGTCGACGGTTGGCGTCTGCGCAAGAACTGGTACTGGCCACAAGCGCACAACGACGTGGTGCAGAAGCTGCTGCGCAAGGCGCGCAAGGGCACCAAGGTCTACTATGTGCCCGGCAATCACGACGAGGCCTTTCGCAACTATTGTGGTGTGCACTTCGGTGGTGTCGAGGTGGTGCGCGATCACATCTACGAAACGCCGGAGGGGCGCCGCTATCTTGTAATCCACGGCGATGCTTTCGACGGCATCGTCAAGTACCACAAGTGGCTCGCGCACTTTGGCGATCGCGCCTACAACGCCTGCCTTGCCTTCAACACCTGGCTGAACAAGGCGCGCCGGCGTTTGGGCTTCAGCTACTGGTCGCTCTCTGCCTATCTGAAGCTGAAGGTCAAGAATGCGGTGCAGTTCATCGACAACTACGAGACCGCAGTGGCCGAAGAGGCACGCAAGCGCGGCGTCGACGGGGTGATCTGCGGACACATTCACCATGCAGAGATGCGCGACATCGGCGGTATCCTCTACTGCAACGACGGCGACTGGGTCGAGAGCTGCACGGCCTTGGTCGAGCATCACGACGGACGGCTGGAGATCCTGCATTGGGCCGAAGAGCGCAGGTTCCCCATGCTGCAGGATGAAGGCCGGCCGCCGGTTGGGGTCGCAGCGTAACGCACTGGAACCAAGACAGTGAAGACAGTGCTCTCGATCAATGACTTCCCTCTGATCGTGGCCTGCTGTAGGGAAAGCCGATCATGCGTGTGGCGATGATAACCGATGCCTGGTACCCGCAGATCAACGGCGTCGTGCGTACCCTTGGGCGGGTGAGGGACGAGCTGACGGCTGAGGGGCACAGCGTTGCCGTCGTCTCTCCGGCCGACTTCAAGACCTTTCCCTGCCCTACTTATCCCGAGATTCGCCTGGCGATCTCACCCGGGCGTGGTGTGGCGCGGTTGCTGGAGGCCGCCGATCCGCAGGCTATCCATGTCCCGACTGAAGGACCCTTGGGGATGGCGGCTCGGCGCTACTGCCTGCGCCGCGGGCTGCCCTTCACCACCAGCTATCACACTCGCTTTCCCGAGTACCTCTCGGCTCGGGCACCGATCCCGCTGACCTGGGGCTATCGCTTCATGCGCTGGTTTCACCGTCCTTCGGCCGGGGTCATGGTGGCCACGCCCTCCTTGAAGCGGGAACTGGGCGGGCGCGGCTTCGACACCCTGAAACAGTGGAGCCGCGGCGTCGACCTCTCGCTCTTTCGGCCAAGGCCCGAGGAGGCGCCTATTCTCGACCTGCCAAAGCCGGTCTTCCTCTATGTCGGCCGGGTTGCGGTGGAAAAGAATATTGAGGCCTTCCTGAAGCTCGAGCTGCCGGGCAGCAAGCTGGTGGTCGGCGACGGGCCGCAGTTGGAGAGCCTGAGAAAGGCCTATCCGGCGGCGCACTTCGTCGGCGCCAAGGAAGGGGAGAATCTGGCGCGGCACTATGTCCTGGGCGATGTCTTCGTCTTTCCCAGCCGTACCGACACATTCGGTCTCGTGCTGTTGGAGGCTATGGCGAGCGGCCTACCGGTCGCTGCCTACCCGGTCACCGGACCACTGGACGTAGTGGGGGCAGAGGGACCAGGCGTATTGGACGAAGATCTGGGCAAAGCCGCGCGTGCTGCTTTGGATATCGACCCGTGCCGGGCGCGCGCTTATGCCGAGGGCTTCTCATGGCAGGCATGCGCACAGCAGTTCCTGGGCTACCTTGCGCCCTTTGCCTGACAGGCCACCTCCGAACGTGCTATCTCACCGCTAAGGGCCGCTTGCTGGCGTCCCAACCCGGCAAAAAATAGAACGATCCGCGTGGCCAAAAAGTACCAAAAACGAGTCAAGCTTTCTGCCGCAACCTGGCCGCTGGTAAAGCGGGTGGTGCGCGACTACGTGCGCCGTCACGTCAAGCGCATTCTGGTCGGCGTGCTTTGCATGCTGGCCGTGGCGGCCACGACAGCGGCCATGGCCCAGGTCATGGAACCTCTTGCCAATCAAGTCTTCGATTCCCGTGACGAGTCGACCCTCTATACCCTGGCGCTCATGATCATCATCATCTTCACGGTCAAGGGTTTTGCCGCCTTCGGCCAAGGTGTGCTGATGAGCCATGTCGGCAACCGCGTGGTTGCCGACATGCAGCAGGATCTCTTCCGCAAGCTCTTGTCGATGGACCTGGCCTACTACAACGACAATGCGCCGGGCACGATGATCTCGCGTTTCACCAACGATGTGCACCGGGTGCGCGGGTCGGTGGTCGACACTATGGTGGGCTTCGGGCGGGACTTCTTCACTGCAGCCGCGCTCATCGGCGTCATGTTCTATCAGGACTGGCTGTTGGCCTTCATGGCGACCGTGGTGATCCCGCTGGTGGCCTTTCCGATCATTCTTATCGGCCGGCGCATGCGGCGCGTCTCGTCTCGCAATCAGATCGAGATGGGGCGCTTCAACACGCTACTGGATGAGACCTTTCAAGGCGTACGCCACGTCAAGGCCTACAACATGGAGGCCTATGAGACCAAGCGGGCCGACCGGGTCATCGACGAGGTCTTTCGACTGACTCAGAAAGCGGCCGTTACCCGCGCGATCGTGAACCCTTTGACCGAGGTGGCCGGCGGCCTCTCGATCGTCGCGGTCCTACTCTATGGCGCAGATCAGGTGCTGCTCGAGGGCGGCGACCCCGGTTCCTTCTTTGCCTTTATCACCGCCGTCCTGCTGGCCTACGAGCCGCTGAAGCGGCTGGCCAAACTGAACACCAACTTGCAGGAAGGCTTGGCAGCGGCCGACCGCATTTTCGAACTGATCGACAGCGAGCCTACTATATTCGATGCGCCGGGTGCGAAGCCGCTGACAGTCGGCGGTGGCGAAGTATTCTTCGACAAGGTGCGCTTCTCCTACCATGAGAAAGCACCGGCGCTGAACGGCCTGGAGCTGATTGCACCTGCGGGCAAGACCATCGCGTTGGTCGGGGCCTCAGGCGCCGGCAAGACCTCTGTCTTGAACCTCTTGCCGCGTTTCTTCGACGTGAACGAAGGCCGCGTTCTGGTCGACGGCCAAGACGTTCGTGACGTGACCATGGAATCCCTACGCGCCTCCATGGCTTTGGTCAGCCAGGAGGTTATTCTCTTCGACGAGACGATACGCACCAACATTGCTTACGGGCGCCCCTCGGCAAGCCAGGAGGAGATCGTGGAGGCTGCGCGCAACGCCGGTGCACACAGTTTCGTGGAAGCGCTGTCCGACGGCTACGAGACCCAAGTCGGGCCGCGTGGCGTGAAGCTCTCGGGCGGACAGCGCCAGCGCGTTGCGATTGCGCGCGCGATGCTGAAAAACGCACCTATTCTGCTGCTCGACGAGGCAACCAGTGCCTTGGATACCGAATCGGAGCGCCACGTTCAGGAGGCTTTAAAGATCCTGATGGTCGGGCGCACCACTTTGGTGATCGCCCATCGCCTCTCGACCGTGGTGGACGCCGACATCATCTATGTGATGGATGCCGGCCGTGTGGTCGAAAAGGGCACCCACCGGGAGCTGTTGGCCTTGAACGGCGTCTATGCCAAGCTCAGCAGCCAGCAGCTCTTGGGCGATGGCAAGACAGGATCGACCGAGACCGTCATACCGGCGGAAGCCTAGAGCGTGTCGGTCCCGATCCCAACGGCTTTGCAGCCTCTCGTCTTCTCTAGCCCGTTGGAGATCGGTGCAGAGCCGCACGGCCGCTTGACGGTAGCCGATCTCGGCCTGCTTTAGGAGGCCATGACATGGCTGTTGGCCCCAAGCCGAAACGGCGCGCCTTGGACAGACCCTGGGTGCGCGCACTGTTGTCCTGGCTGATCGCCGCCTACCTTCGCATTCTCCGCCTGATGACACGCTGGGAGCTGGAAGCGCCCGCCGAAACCCGTGCGCTCTTGGAGGGACAAAAGGGCTTCGTCGGCTGCTTCTCGCACAGCCGGATCGCGCTGACCTATCCGTCCTGGAAGTGGCCGATCGATCGCTTGACCGTGCTGACCTCAAGTCATCGCGATGGCTTGCTGTTGGCTCGTGCCGTGGAGCGTCTGGGAACAAGGGTGATCAGCGGGTCCGGCACCTCGCCGGCACAGGGCGGCAAGGAGGCCCTGCGCGCCTTGACGACGGTCGCCGCCAAGGGCCACATCATCGGCATCACACCGGATGGACCAAAGGGACCCTTCCTTAGGGTCAAGGGTGGTTGCGTACGCGTGGCCATGGCGGCAGACATTCCGCTGGTTCCCTTCGCGCTTGCCTTGCGCCGTTCCAGCTATTTGAGGACGTGGGATCGCTTCGTGCTGCCCTGGCCCTTCTCGCGCGGGGTGCTGCTGTTCGGGGACCCAATCCCGGTGCCGCAAGAGCGTAGCTTGCAAGCCCTGGAGGAGACCCGCAAGCAGGTCGAGGACAGCATGATCGCGCTGACGCAAGAGGCGGACCGACGCTGCGGTCGCCCTTTGCTGGAGCCGGGCGTCGACAGCGGACGTCGGCCGAAGAGCCGCAAGAAACAGGCCGGGGGCAGCGAGAGTGCGAGCGCCTGACTTCTGGCGCCGCACCGGCATCCTGCCCGGTCTGCTTTCCCCTCTGGCGCTCGCCTACGACCTGGCCGGGCGACGACGACGCTCCGGGATTGAGGGTCTTCGACTGCCGATCCCGGTCATCTGCGTCGGCAATCTTGTCCTTGGCGGAGCCGGGAAGACGCCGGTCGCCCTGGCCCTCGCCGAGGCCCTCTTGCAGCGGGGACTGAATCCGAGCTTCCTCACGAGAGGCTACGGCGGTCGCCTTGCCGGTCCGCTGTTGGTGGATCCCGAACGCCAGTCGGCGCAGGAGGTCGGTGACGAGCCGCTGCTGCTGGCCGGGCGGGCACCCACAGTCGTGTCGCGCGACCGACCGGCCGGCGCCCGCCTGGCGATGGAGCAGGGTGCGCAGGTGCTGATCATGGATGACGGTTTCCAGAACCCGAGCCTGCGCAAGGACTTCTCCCTCTTGGTCGTTGATGCCGCCTATGGCTTTGGCAATGGCAAGGTCTTTCCGGCTGGCCCGCTACGCGAGAGCCTGGCCGGGGGCCTGGCCAGAGCGGACGCTGTGGTTCTCTTGCGCGGCGGTGAACCCACGATCTGCTCCGAATTGCCAAGCGACCTGCCCTGTCTGGCCGCGCAGTTGAAGCCGCGGAGCGACCTCCCGGAAGGCCGCTATTTCGCCTTTGCCGGTATCGGAAGACCGGAGAAGTTCTTTGCCAGCTTGAAGGCTGCGGATGTGGATCTGGCCGGAAGTCTTGCCTTCCCCGACCATCACCGCTACGCAGCCGAGGATCTGGCGCGCCTGCGCCGAGAGGCCGAGGCCGTCGGGGCCCAACTCATCACAACGGAGAAAGATCTGGTGCGGCTGTCTTTGGAAGAGCGCGACGGAATCGCCGTCTTTCCGGTGTCTCTGGTTTGGGATGATCCAGCCGCGCTGGACAGACTGATTGAGCGCGCCTTAAAGGAGCGTGGCAATGGCTAGTGGCAGACGCTCTCTTGTACGCCGCGTTGTTCAGGATCCGCTTGAAGCCTTACCGATCTTCCTGCTGCTGGGTCTGGCGAAGATCTTGCCGGTCGACCGGGCTTCGGCGCTCGGTGGCTGGTTGGTGCGCAAGGTCGGGCCGCGGTTTTCCGGATTGCGCCGGCGCTCGGAGCGGGGGCTGGCAATCGCCTTCCCGGATATGCCCGAAAGTGAGCGCCAGGCCATCACCCAGCAGATGCTGGACAACTTCGGCCGGCTGATTTTCGAGTATCCGCACCTGCCGCGGATCGCCGACCCCAAGAGCGGACGGATCGAGGTGGTCGGAGGCGACAACATCTTCGACCTGGTGCAGCAGGGACAGCCGGCGATCCTGATCGGTGGGCATTTGGGCAACTTCGAAATCGTGCCGCGCTACGTCGCGGGGCTGGGACATCGGTTGAACATCTTTGCTCGCGGTCCCAACAACGCCATTCTCGATCACGCCTTGAAGCGCTGGCGCGGGGCAGCGCGCATGTTCGATCGCGGCTTCTCCAGCGGCATGCAGGCCGCCCACGCGCTCAGAGACGGCCAATATGTCGCCCAGTTGATCGATCAGCGCTATGATAGCGGCTTGGCGATTCCTTTCTTTGGGCAAGAGGCCATGACCAATCCGGCGATGGCGCGCACAGCCTTGCACCTGAAGCTGCCGATCGTACCCTGCCGCACCCAGCGCCTTAAGGGTGCGCGCTTCCGGGTGACGGTCGAAACGCCCTTAGTCCTGCCCGACAGCGGTGACCGCGATGCCGATGTGCTGGCATTGACGGCCGCGATGACCGAGCGGATTGAGGCCTGGGTGCGCGACGATCCTGGTCAATGGTTCTGGCTGCACCGTCGCTGGCCAAAAGCGCTCTATCGCTGATCCTTCTCGGTCAAAGCCCTTGACTGAGGGGGCTAGAGCAGATCGCGATCAGATGATCCCACCTGATCGCGATCTGCTCTTTCTTTCAAACCTGTAGAGCAGGATTCGGACGACAAATCGGATAGATTTGACGCCATCCTGCCCTATTGTGCGGGCCTCCAGGTGGCCGGGTCCGGCAGGAGGAACTCCAGCGCGTTGCTGTCGCGCACGGTGATTACGATATCGCAGGCAATCGAGACACGAATGCCATGGCTCTGGTTGGGCGGGATCTCGTGCAAGGCTCTGGAGGGAAAGATCAAGACTTCATCCTCCTTTGGCTCGATGTAGATCTTCTGCGCGTTGGTCTGATGATATTGCTTCAGGACGCCGGCCTTGAGCATGGCGTCGTTGAAGAGGTTCGGTGCGAACTGGTTGGGTGCATCCTTTTCGACGAAGGAGATCCCGCTCGAATCCACGGGCTTTTTCAGATAGTAGACCAGGCTGATGTGCGACTGCACATGCCGGTGCGCTTGCGTGGAATCGCCGTGGCCCGAGAGCGTGCCCCATGAGCGGGTGAAGAAGAGACGCACGCGATTCTGGTCGATATGGAAGAGCTCCAGATAGTCGTTCAGAGGCCCCTGAAATTTGGCAAACAACGTTGCGAAACGCGGATCGTTGTGCAGCAGCTCATAGCCGTTGAGGTCTCCGGTCCAGGAGACCCCCGGCGTTCTCTGGTGGACCCTGTTCTGTCCCATTTCGACGATTGCATTGACCATCTGCTGCCGCTCGTCCGGCGCGACCGAGACGGAAGACTGGAAAACGGTCAGGGGGAAGAGGTGGATGAGGTTTGGCATAAGCCTTTTTTCACGCAGCAGGGGAACGAAGAGAGGAGGGCTCGGGCGATACCCTCTAGGAACGGTTCATGCGGTTTTCGATCAGATCCTCGACCACCGCCGGCTCAGCCAGGGTCGAGGTGTCGCCAAGGCTGCCGTACTCGTTCTCGGCGATCTTGCGCAGGATACGGCGCATGATCTTGCCGGAGCGCGTTTTCGGTAGACCCGGTGCCCACTGGATCAGGTCCGGCGTAGCAATCGGCCCGATCTCCTGGCGCACCCACTTCACAAGTTCGCGGCGCAGGTCTTCGGAGGGTTCCTCGCCGGCGATCAAGGTCACATAGGCATAGATGCCCTGACCCTTGATGTCGTGGGGATAGCCGACGACGGCGGACTCGGCGACTTTGGCATGGGCCACAAGCGCGCTCTCGACCTCGGCTGTTCCCATACGGTGGCCGGAGACGTTGATCACGTCGTCGACCCGGCCGGTGATCCAATAGTAGTCGTCTGCGTCGCGCCGACAGCCGTCGCCGGTGAAGTAGCGATTCTTGTAGGTCGAGAAGTAGGTCTGCACAAAGCGCTCGTGATCGCCATAGACCGTCCGCATCTGCCCCGGCCACGACTGGGTGATGCAGAGATTGCCTTCGCAAGCCCCTTCCAGGTGGTTGCCGTCTGCATCCACGATCTGCGGCTGGATACCGAAGAAGGGGCGTGTGGCAGAGCCCGGCTTCAGCGGCGTGGCGCCCGGCAGCGGCGTGATCAGGATGCCACCGGTTTCGGTCTGCCACCAGGTATCGACGATCGGGCAACGCTCCTCACCCACGACATTGTAGTACCAGAGCCAGGCTTCGGGATTGATCGGCTCGCCGACCGAGCCCAGCACACGCAGGCTGGCACGACTGGTCCGCTTCACCGGCTCGTCGCCGTCGCGCATCAGCGCGCGGATCGCGGTGGGGGCGGTATAGAAGACATTGACTTTGTGCTTGTCGACCAC
This sequence comes from Rhodospirillales bacterium, assembly GCA_963669445.1. GTDB lineage: Bacteria > Pseudomonadota > Alphaproteobacteria > Kiloniellales > JACOMY01 > JACOMY01. Next base: position 4,378,164 of record OY770029.1, on the reverse strand, counting down.
CTGCCAGAAGCGCGAGGTGTCGGGATAGTTCGGCACGCCTTCGAACATCAAAGTGGTCGCCCCATTGGCCAGCGGCCCATAGACGATGTAACTGTGTCCGGTGACCCAGCCGACATCGGCCGTGCACCAGTAGATATCTCCGTCGTGATAATCGAAGACGTACTGGTGGGTCATGGAGGCATAGACCAGATAGCCGCCGGTGGTGTGCAGTACGCCCTTGGGTTTGCCGGTCGAGCCGGAGGTATAGAGGATGAAGAGCGGATCCTCGGCATTCATCTCTTCGGCCGGGCAATCATCGTCAACCTTGGCCATTTCTTCATGGTACCAGATATCGCGGCCGTCTTTCCATTTGATACCGCCGCCGGTGCGGCGAACGACCAGAACATGGCGGACCGCGGTGGCCTGTTCCAGGGCTGCGTCGACGTTGGCTTTCAGCGGGATGCTGCGACCGCCGCGCAGACCCTCATCGGCGGTGATGACGAAGTCGCTCTCGCAGTCGATGATGCGGCCGGCCAGTGCATCAGGGGAGAAGCCGCCGAAGACGATGGAATGGACGGCGCCGATCCGAGTGCAGGCCAACATGGCATAGGCGGCCTCCGGGATCATCGGCATATAGATGGTGACCCGGTCGCCCTTCTTGACACCCTTGGCCTTCAAGACGTTGGCAAGGCGACAGACGTCGCTGTGCAACTCGCCATAGGTGATGTGCTTGTGGTCCTTGGGATCGTCGCCTTCCCAGATGATTGCGATGTCGTCGGCCTTGGTCGCCAGATGGCGGTCGCTGCAGTTGTAGGAGACGTTGGTGGTACCGTCGGCAAACCAGCGAATGTGCACGTCCTCGGGCGCGTAGGATACGTCTTTGACCTGGGTAAAGGGCTTGAACCAATGAATCCGTTTGCCGTGCTCGCTCCAGAAGGCATCGGGGTCCTTCACCGATTGCTCGTACATGCGGAAGTAGTCCGCTTCCGTGGCCCAGGCCCTGTCGGCCAAATCGTCACGCACCGGAAAGATCGAGGTCTCGGTCATTGGTCGTCGCTCCCAAAATCCCTGCCAAAAGCCGCTCTCGGGTCGCAGGTCTTCCTCCCCGAAGAGCCGAACCCGTCTGGACAGGGCATCGAAGTACACTGATTGGGCGGGCAAAGGCAATTGATCTGGCGCAAGATTGGCCCTGTTGCCGGCTGATTGGCCAAAATGCAGCCTGCTTTGGCGCTGGAGAAAGCCCCTCTCAAGTGACCGTTAGACTATGTAGAGCGTGACCTCGATGCTGGTCAGGGTGACGTCTGCGGGTAGACTGACGCCGCTTCCCAGCACCAGAGTGTCAACGCCGTCGTTGCCGCGGAGCTTATCGTTCCCCGAGCCCCCAAACAGCGTATCGATCGCGCCAAAGCCATACTGCGTGTCATCGCCGTCGAGCTCGCAAGAGCTCATTCGACTGTCATCATGATCTAGGGGTAAGCTCGTATAGAAAAGAGACAGGCACAAGCTACTTGTCAGTCGTCCTTAATGCCGATAGCTTCCACTGCGTTGTATCAGCTAAGACCTTCATTCATAACAGAGGTCACGGTCTGGTTCGTCGATTTCAGATCACGCCCCCTACTGACGCACGCAAAGATTATCGCGTTGTGAGGAGGGAGCTGGGCAATAACAGGGGCTTGCTTATTGCATAGTTGCGCTTGGTCGGCCCGGTTTCAGCAAGAGAAGCCGCACGCACCAGAACAGGAGGTCGTTACAACCAGGCAAAGTCCGTGGCCGTCAGCAGGCCGGCGCTTGAGACACCATCCACCAGGAAGTTAATGTCAGCCGTGCCGTCGCCGTCCTGATCGACCTGGATCTGCCGCGTGCCGGCAAAACGGGCCTCGGAGTTGCCGCCACCGGAGAAGGCAGCGGCACCGATGTAAGCGAAGCTGCCAGCCTCCAGCCCGGTCAGGAAGACCAGCTTGTCCTCGCCATTGGCCGCATTCGCCAGCACCCCGTCGAAGTCGCGGATCGCCGGACCGCCGGAGCCGCCACTACCCAGGCTCGCCCCGTTGAAACGGAAGGAGTCCGTGCTTGAGCCGCCAAAGACGATGTCGCCGCTGCCCATCGCGATCAAATCGGCCCCGCTCTCGCCCTCCAAGCGGTCGATCCCGAGGCCACCGAAGAGGCGATCGTCGCCGTCGCCGGCCTCCAGGCGGTCATCGCCGTCAAGGCCGCGCAGATCGTTGTCGCCCTCGTTGCCGTCTATGGTGTTGGCCAATTCGTTGCCGGCGCCATTGATGTCGCCATGGTCAACCTGCAGGCGCAGGTTCTCGACGACGGCTGTTGCCGTGCCGCTGGGGAGTGTAAAGTTGCTTTCGGCCCTGACCAGGTCCGTACCCTCGCCGGCCAGTTCTTGGACCACATCGGTTGCTGTGGTGACGATGAAGGTGTCATCACCACTACCCCCGATCAATGTGTTGGTGCCGCCGCGGCTGTTGAGACGGTCGTCACCGCTTTGTCCTAAGAGTAGATTTTCAGACGAGTTGCCGATCAAGATGTCGTCGTTGGCATTGCCGACCATGGAGGCATTGCCGGCCGCCGTGTTGATGTTTACCCGCTCGATCACGACATCGGCGGCCGTCCCCAGGGTGTAGTCATCTACATTGGAGCGCAGCACGTCATCTCCCTGGCCCGCACCATCGAAGATCAGGTCGCTCGCGGTGTCGATGATGAAGGTATCGTTGTTGTTGCCCCCATAGGCCGTGTCCGTGCCCGAGGCACCGTTCAGGCGATCGCGGTTCTGGCCGCCGAAGAGGATGTCGCTGCCGGTGCCGCCGACCAGCTGATCGTTCGCGGTATCGCCGTAGATTGAATCTGCTCCGGTTCCGCCGAAGAGCGTATCCTCTCCGCTGCCGCCCCTTGCTAAATCGCCACCATCCCAGCCGCGGGCAACATCGTCGCCCACGCCGCCGTGCAGAGTGTCGCTGCCGCTGTCGCCACTAAGGCCGCTGTCGTCCCCATCTCCACCGTAGAGCCGATCGCTGCCGGAACCGCCGAAGAGGTCGCTGTCGTTGCCTGCTTCACCGGCAAGGGCATCGTCACCCGATCCGCCAAAGAGACCACTGTCTTCGCCTCCACCGGCAAAGAGAACGTCGTTGCCCTCCTCTCCATAGAGGCGGCTGTCGTCGCCGGACTGGGCATTCACGACGTCGTTGCCATGACCCCCGAAAAGATCACGGTCGTTTCCGGTTCCCCCAAAAACGTTGTCAGATCCGGAACCACCGGCGAGGGTGGAATCATTACCCGATCCACCATAGAGTCGATCCATGCCGGTGCCGCCATAGGCAAAATCAGAACCGGCGTCGCCGTAAAGTTTGTCATCACCGACCCCACCACTAAGCGTGTCGCTATCCTCGCCACCGGCAAGCGCGCTGTCGTTTCCATTACCGCCATCGATCCAGTCGTCTCCGAGGCCGCCTTGAAGAGAAACATCGTCTCCACCTCCGCCACTCAACCGGTCGTTTCCGCTGCCGCCGAAGAGGTTGGAATCGTTGTTGTTATCACCGTACACTCTATCGCTTCCAGATCCGCCGAGAAGCTGGGTATCTGCGCCGGAGCCCCCGAAGATGCTATCGTCTCCTTCGCCGCCGGTAAGGCTCACATCGTCACCGTCGCCGCCATAGAGTGTGTCGATGCCGCTATCTCCGTAGAGGTAACGGTCATTTCCGATGCCGGCGAAGAGATCGTCGTTACCGGATCCGCCGATAATGGTTCGGTCGTTGCCAAAATCTCCGTTCAAGCGGTCGTCACCCAGTTCGCCGATGATGGACGTATCGTTTCCGGCGTCGCCGTCGATATTGTCATCGCCAGTGCCTCCGAAGAGGCTCCGATCGGCCGCGCTGCCGGCAAAGATGATGTCGCTGCCGGAGCCACCTGCCAGTTGGCTGTCGGCACCCGAACCGCCGAAGATGCGGTCGCCGCCATCGTCGCCGAAGAGCTGGCTGTCGGCGCCGGTTCCGCCCAGAATGCTGTCAGTTCCATCGCCTCCAGAAATGATGCGGTCGGCTCCGCTGCCGCCAAAGATGAAGTCGTTGCCGGCACTGCCGCCCAAGAAACTGTCGTCGCCGTTCCCGCCGAAAAGAGTGTCGGCACCGCTGCCGCCGAAGAGTCGGGTGTCATTTCCGCCACCGCCGTCAACCGTGTCATTACCCTGTCCTCCGTAGAGGCTCTGATCAGCCCCAGCGCCGCTATAGAGCCGATCGTTGCCGGTACCACCGAAGAAGCTGGAGTCTTCGCCATTTCCGCCGAAAAGCCGGTCGGCCCCATCGGCGCCGCCGAGGTAAAAGTCATCACCTCCTCCGCCGACCAAACTGTCGTCCCCGCTGTTAGCAGAGAGTGTGTCGGCGCCAGAGCCGCCATAGAGCGTGTCATCGCCGCCGAAGCCGAGCAAGAGGTCATCGCCACTGAGGCCGAAAATCCGGTCGGCCGAGTTGCTGCCGAGAATGGTGTTACTGACGCCCGCCGTTCCGGTCAGGTTTGCCATCTTTACCTCCCTTGAAGGCACCACCCGTCGAGGCGACGCGGAATGATGATTTTCGAAGATCCTATCGCTGTTCTGGATGAATCTCTAGGAAAAAATTAAGTGATCACTTAAAAATTATGAACAGGCAGCAAAGCCTGACCAAAAGTCGGGCCGGGCAATCTTGGCCGGAAAGGTTGCCTTGCACGGGCGGTGGTCGTAGTTCTGCACAGGATGGAGGAGGAGAAAACGATGGCGCAGGTTGCGCGTCGGAAGGCCCGCGTTAAGCCCTCTCGGACGGAAGTTAAGCGTCGGCAGCAGATCATCGAGGCCACGACGCGCTCGATCGTCAAGAACGGTCTCTGCGGCACCACTTTGGCCAGCGTGTCGAAGGAGGCGGGTCTCTCGGACGGTGTCGCTGTCTTCTACTTCAAGACCAAGCTGGGCCTCTTGACCGAGGTCTTGCGCAATCACTACGAGGTCTATCAGGCGGCCTGGCTGAGTGCCTTCGAGGACGCAGGCCCGAACCCCTTGCACCAGTTGCTCGCCATGCTGAGCGCCGACTTTGATCCCGAGGTCTGCTCGACCGAGGCCTTGATCGTCTGGCAGTCGTTTTGGGGAGAGGTGCGCGCCCGGCCGCACTATAGAGAGGTTCTCGCCCTCTACGACGGCAAACGCGTGGACACTATGCACGAGACCTGCGCGGCCCTGTTGCGCGACCTCGGGCGGCCGGTCGAGCAGGCGGGCAACATGGCGACCGGCATCGACTCCATGGTCGATGGCCTCTGGCTGCGTCTCTATCTCTCCCAAGGTGAGATCACTCATGCAGGCGCGCTGGAGATTGTCTTCACCTCGCTTGCCGAACGCCTGCCGGAGTGTGCTGCCGAGATAAACGAGGAACTAGAGCGCCAGAACAAGCGCAGCGCTTGATCGACTGGGCTTACACCAAGCTGCGTTGCGTGCAACTCATCTCAGCTTGGCAAGCGCGACTGCGCGTCCGCAGCGAAGCGAGGACAAGCCTGCGTGGCGTTTGAACGCAAGAAAGGGCGCCATGAGGCCTCATCCAAGCAACCCGGTCTGCGCCAGCCTAGAACTGCATGGAAAAGGGCAGGCTCAGCAGCAGAATCTGACCGTTCTCCTCGACCCGGATCTGGGCGCGGCTCAGATAGTCGTCGAAGCAGGGGCCGGAGACGCAAAGACCGTTGTTCGGCTCGAAGAGAGCGCCGTGGGTCGAGCAGACGATGTAGCCCTCGTCGTTCACGAACTGATCGTCGACCATCTCCAAGGGCGTGCCCAGGTGCGGGCAGGAATTGATGTAGGCGAAGACGGCCAAGCCCTCGCGCACCAAGAAAATTTCGCGCGGTTCGTAGGCGGCCCCCAGATCGAAACCCTTGGCGCCGCCGTCTGGAACCTCCTCCAGCTGGCAGAGTTCCAACGGAAAGACGCTCACAGCGACAGCTCCCCCATCTTGCAGATCAAGGTCCATTCCTTGTCCCCGACCGGGCAGACCGACAGCCGCGATTGGCGCACCAAGGCCATTTCGGATAGCGCCGGCGTCGCCTTGATCTCCTTCAAGGTGACGGGTTTGGGCATAGGGGCCACCGGCACCACGTCGACCATGACGAAGCGGCCGGCCGGATCGCTGGGGTCGGGGTAGGCTTCCTTTACGATCTCGCAGATGCCGACGATGTCCTTGCCCTTGTTGGAGTGATAGTAGAAGGCGCGGTCTCCGACGCGCATGGCCTTAAGGTTGATCGCGGCTTGATGGTTGCGCACACCGTCCCACTCTGTCCGACCGTCTGCGACCAACTCGTCCCAGGCGTATTTGAAGGGCTCCGATTTCACCAGCCAATAGGCCATCGCTTCCCGTCCTTTCCTGCTTTCGTGTAGGCTCCCGCGCGCAACCTAGTCGTTCTAAGCGCGCAGGAGACTCCATGTACCTACAACTTTCCACCTGGCAAGAGGTAGATGCCTACCTCGAGCAGTCCAAGGCCGTTCTTATCCCCATCGGCTCGACCGAGCAGCACGGACCCAACGGTTTCGTCGGCACCGATGCACTCTGCCCGGAGATCCTGGCCCGCGGGGTCGAGGCCGAGACCGGCTGTCTCGTCGCACCTACGCTGTCCATCGGAATGGCCCAGCATCACCTGGGTTTCAGCGGTTCGATCACCCTGCGCCCCACGACCCTGATCTCGGTGGTCTGCGATGTGGTCAACTCGCTCGCCAAACATGGCTTCGAGCGCTTTTACTTCCTGAACGGTCACGGCGGCAACATCGCGACGGTGTCGGCGGCCTTCTCCGAGCTCTACGCCGAGGCAAGCCTAGGCAAGGCCGATCCGGGTCGTCCTGACCTGCGCTGCAAGCTAAAGAGTTGGTGGGAGAGCGAGGCGGTACAGCGCATCTCGCGCCACCGTTTCGGCTCCTCGGAAGGCGGACATGCCACCTGTTCGGAGGTGTCGCTCACCTTCTACGGCTATCCCCAGCATCAGAAGAATGCACCCATGGTGCCGGAGATCGCACCGACAGGTCCGATCTACGATTCCAGCGACTTCCGCAAGCGCTATCCCGACGGCCGGATGGGCTCCAACCCCAGCCTGGCCAGCGTAGAGGTCGGCAAGGAACTCTTCGAGAGTGCGGTTCCGGCTTTGGCCGCGGACTATCGTGCTTTCGCCGATGCTCCTTGAGTTTGTCGAAGAGCTTGCAGCGACGCTGACGAAAAGCGCAGTCTCACCGCCATGAATCGCTGGATTGCCCTTTTCCTTCTGCTGCCGCTGCTGCTCGCCGCCTGCGAGCGCAAGGCCAACCAAGAGACCCGCAAGCCGGCCAGCAAGCCGCTGGTCGTTGCCGAACGGCCGCTGCCGCCGCCACCGGTGTCCCCAGGCAGCGGCCCCTTTAGCCTGAGCCGACTGCAGTTCGCTCAGCTTCCCGGTTGGTACAGCGATAATCCAGCCGAGGCCATCGTCGCCTTCAGACGCTCTTGCGAGAGTCTGTTGCGGCGACCCGCCGGGGCTGCGATCGACAAGCAGGGCCGCTATGGCCGCGTGGTCGATTGGGTTCCGGCTTGCTCGGCCTTGGGCGAGCCTGGCGCCTACGATGCAGACTCGGCCCGCCGCTACTTCGAAGCCTGGTTCCAGCCCTTCATGGTGGCGGGCGACCGGCGCAGCGAAGGCCTCTTCACCGGTTACTACGAGGCCGAAGTCAGCGGTGCTACGCGCCGTGGTGGAGACTATCAGTGGCCGCTCTACCGGCCGCCGGGCGGAAGTGTGGGGGATCGGGCTTCCATCGACGCCGGGGCGCTGGAGGGTAAAGGCCTGGAGATCGCCTGGCTGGACGATCCCGTCGATGCCTTCGACCTGCACATCCAAGGCTCGGCCCGCATGCTCATGCCCGACGGCAGCTACCGCCGCGTCGGCTATGCCGGAACCAACGGCAAGACATTCGTCGGCATCGGGCGTCTGATGTTGAACCGCGGCCTGATCGGCCCGCATCAGGCCTCAGCGCAAGGGGTCAAGGCTTGGCTGCGCGCCAATCCCGAAGAAGCCAGATCGCTGATGCAGGAGAACCCGCGCTATGTCTTCTTTCGCTGGATCGACGGCGAGGGACCGGTGGGCGCACAAGGCGTGCCCTTGACCGCCGGCCGCAGCTTGGCGGTCGACCCGGCCTACCTGGGCTATGGCATGCCGGTCTTTCTGGAAAGCAGCTACTCCGACGGCCGGCCGCTCAACCGGTTGATGATCGCCCAAGACACTGGCGGTGCGATCAAGGGTGCCGTGCGAGGCGATTTGTTCTGGGGTACCGGGGCGCCGGCCCTGGCAATCGCCGGCGGCATGAAGCAGCGCGGACGCTATTACGTCTTTTTGCCCAAGACCCTGAACGTGGCCTTTGCCTCTCGCTAGACCAAAAAGGCTGCGGGTCGGTCGACCCAACGGTCTTCTTGGTCGGCGTCCCTGGCGCTAATCCCAGCGGTTCGCATTCTCGTGGAAGTCGGAACGCTGGGGTTTGACCAGGCAGAAGCGCTGACCGCTTGGCGCCTCCATCACCACCCAACCTTTGACCGGTCCCAGGCGCTTGGCACCCAAGGCCTCCAGCCGTTCTGCCTCGGCGGCGATGTCGTCGGTCTCGATATCCAGGTGAACGCGCGACTCATGCTGAACCTGTTGAACCAGCACCGGCATCTCTGCCGGGTTGCCGGTTAGCACGGCATAGAGAGGGTCCTTCTTGCTGGCCTCGGCGTCGTAGGGACGCCCCAAAGCAGCTGACCAGAAGGCCGAAGCTTCGCCCAAAGAATCGCCCTGACAGTCGATCACCACCACACCCAATCGGCTCTTGTGCATTGCACCCTCCAGCGTTGCCAAATCTAACCAATAAAGAGGTTATAGAACAAGAGAGGAACGCGACGCAAGGCCTGCTGCATCGTCAGTCGCTTTGCTAAGCTTCGACCATGACGAAGCGCAGCTTGGACGACGCCTTGCTGACCTATGGAACGCTTGCACGAGCGCGCCTTGCTCCCTTCATGCGTACCGCTGGCTTTACCGCGGCGCCGCGCGGCCTAAGGCTCATCGCCCTGAAGGAAGAAAGGCAGCTGGAGCTTTGGGGGAGGGAGGAGGCTTGGTCGCCGATCCGGCGCTATCCCATCCTGGCGGCCAGTGGCGGACCGGGACCGAAGCTGAAGGAGGGCGACTGCCAAGTGCCCGAGGGGCGCTATCCGCTGACGTTTCTCAATCCCAACAGCACCTACCACCTCTCGATCCGCATCGGCTATCCGAGTGCCGAGGACCGGGCGCGGGCGGCGGAGGAGGGACGAACCGATCTGGGCGGGGACATCATGCTGCATGGCGGTGCGCGCTCCGTTGGCTGTCTGGCACTCGGCGATCCGGCCATCGAAGAACTCTTCGTGCTGACCCAGGTCGTGGGCTTGGCCAACAGCGAGATCTTGATCCTACCCCTGGATTTGCGCCACCGTGTGTGTCTGGACCCACGTGCGTGGGTGCAAGGACGCTACGCGGCACTGGCGAAGAGCCTCGAGGCATTGCCGAAGGCCGCCTGGCCGAAGGAGTGAGAGGATGAAGGAGGACGAGGTCCGCGCGGCCTTGCAGGCTGAACTGGCCGAGCTGAGCGATCTGCAGGCAGTCAGCGCCGAAGCCCGCGCGCCGGTCGAATTGGATCAGACCACGCAAGGCCGGCTCAGCCGCATGGACGCCATGCAGGCGCAAGCCATGGCACTGGAAACCCAGCGTCGTCGCGAGGTTCGGCGCAGCCGTATCGAAGCCGCGCTAAAGCGTCTGGACGCCGACGAATTCGGCGACTGTGTCGTCTGCGGCGAGGAGATCGGCACGAAGCGTCTGGCCGTCGATCTGACCACGCCGACCTGCGTGGACTGCGCCAGCTAGGTCAAGCTGGAGGATGCGCACTCTCTTGTATCCTGGCCGCGATCTTAGTTGAGCTGCGCCATCAGCAGTCTCACGTTCTATCACAGCGAAAGGACACCAAGGCTCCGGCCGCAGATCTGTCCGACCTGCAATCGTCCTGGTCTAGCGCACCACTGCGACGGTGCAATTGGCATAGCGCATGATCTGGGCGGCGTGCGGGCCCAGGCCGTGATCGGCGTCGTTGCGCTTGGCGTTCAACAGGATCAGGCCAGCATCGATCTTCCGGGCCAACAGCAGGGCTTGATCGCCGACCGTGCCGCGCAGCACGTGCAGGCTGGGCGGCTGCGCCAGGACCAACTCGGCTGCCAAGGTCTCTAGATCGCGGTGCGCCTTCTCGGCAAACTGCGTGACCAGTTCGCCTGGAATTAGGCTGCTGACATAGCCTTGATGGGTGTAGGCCATCACATAGGCTAGGTGCAACTCGCCCCCGGCACTCTCGGCCGCTGCCAGCTTGGCCAGATGACGCGCGGCTTCCGGATGGGCCAGATCGATCAGGGCCAGGATCGGCTTGCCGTCGCTTAAGCCACGCTTGTGCTCGGTCATTTCGAGAGAACTCCCGGCAACCAGGTCGCCAGCTCCGGTACGATCACCAGAATGATGACAAAGGCGCACATGACGAAGAACATGGGCATGGCGGCGCGCGCGATGAATCCCATGTCCTTACCCGTCATGCCTTGCAGGACGAAGAGATTGAAGCCGATCGGCGGCGTGATTTGCGCCATCTCCACCACGATCATCAGATAGACGCCAAACCAGAGCATGTCGAAGCCGGCGGCCCGCACCATCGGCTCGATCACCGCCATGGTCAGCACGATGGAGGAAAGGCCGTCGAGAAAGCAGCCGAGCGCAATATAGAAGAGCGTCAGGATCAAGATCAGCATCAAGGGCGAGAGGTTCCAGGCCCCGATGCCCTCGGCCAAGGCCTTGGGAATTCCGGTGAAACCCATCGCCAGCGAGAGAAAGCCGGATCCCATCAGGATCAGCATGATCATAGCGGTGGTGCGGACCGAACCCAGCACGCTGTCGCGGAAGGAGGCAAGGGTGAGCGAGCGCTGGGCGGCCGAGAGCACCAGCGACCCCAAGACGCCAAGTGCTGCCGCCTCGGTCGCCGTCGCGATACCGGCATAGATCGAGCCGATGACGAAGAGGATCAGCAGCATCACCGGCAAGAGCTCGAAGAGGCGCTTCAGCTTGTCGCCACTCGCAAAATCGCTGGCCTTGGGCAGCTTCTTCTTGTTGAGGAGCGACCAGACGGCGACATAGAGCATGAAGAGGATGGCCAGGCAGACACCTGGGATCATCGCCGCCATGAAGAGCTTGGCGATGGATTCGTTCACTGTCACACCGAAGACGATCATCGAGATCGAGGGTGGGATCAATAGGCCGAGCGTGCCGGCACCGGCCAGGGTGCCGATGATCATGCGGTCGGGATACTTGCGCTGCGTGAGTTCGGGGATCGACATCTTGCCGACTGTGGCCACGGTCGCCGCCGAGGAACCGGAGATGGCGGCGAAGATGGCCGAGGCGCCGATGTTGACGTGCAGCAGGCCTCCCGGCAGCCGCTGCAAGAAAGGCGCCAAACCTCGAAACAGCGTTTCCGAGAGTTTGGTTCGGAACAGGATCTCTCCCATCCAGATGAAGAGCGGCAGTGCGGTCAGCGTCCAAGAGGACTGCTCGCCCCAAATGGTGACCGCCATGGCGTCGCCGATCGGCGCAGACGTAAAGAGCGCCATGCCCAGGATAGCTGTCGCCAACAGGGCCGCGCCGACCCAGACCCCGCTTCCCAACAGGACGAAGAGGACGCCGAGGAACAGGATGATTGAGAAGGTCTCGGTCATATCTCGCTCGGCCCTTCGCCCTTGTTTTGAGTGGGATCGACGGAATCGTAATCGAAGATCGCTTCCAGGAAGGTGTGTACGACAGCCATCGCAAAGAGGGTCGAGCCGACGGCGACCGGCGTCTGCGGGATCCACAGCAGAAGGGCATCAGCACCCTCGCTGCGCTCCTCCCACTCGTAGCTCTCGTGCGCCAGGGCGACCATGTAGTAGGCCAGATAGACGCTGATGGCCGACATGACGCCCAGGCACCAGTATTCCAGCATGCGTCGCTTGGCGCCCATGACGTTCTGGATCAGAAGCGCCACGCGGATATGACCTTGGCTGCGGAAGGTATAGGCCAGCGCCATGAAGGTGGATGTGGCCATGACATAGCCGGCGACATCGGTGGCACCGCCGGCGAAGACGCCGATCAGGCGCGCCAGCACACTCCAGATCACCAGTCCGCAGAGGAATATCAGCAGAAGCCCGGAAAGGTAGGCTCCTATCAGGTAGACCCAATCCAGGGCCTTTCTAAGGATGCTCATGTCTAGCGTTGTCCGGGCTGGTTGTTGGGGCTGCTCGACCTCTCCCCGCAGCCCAAGACTGGCGGCGGGGAGAGGCGCAAAGCCTTGTCGCTTAGGAGCCCGACTGGAACTCTTCGACGATGGCGACGCCGCGGTCGCCGATGCGTTCGAGCCAGGCGTCCATCAGCACCTTGCCGGCCTTCTTGAATTCGACTGTCATGGTCTCGTTCAGGGTGCCGACCGTCATGTCATTGACCTTGAATTGCTCGATGTACCAGCTGGTCAGCTCGCGGGCTTTCTCCCAGCACTTGGCCTCGGCGGTCTCAGCGGCCACGGTGACGGCGGCGCGAGTATCGTCGTCCAGGCCACGCCAGGCCTTCAGATTCACGATCACCATGTTGCGCGGTAGCCAGGCCTGCACGTCATAGAAGAAGGTCACATGCTCCCAGAGCTTGCGGTCGTAGCCGGTGGAGCCCGAGGAGATCATCGACTGGGCAACGCCGGTGGCGAAGGCCTGCGACAGCTCGGCTGCCTCGATCTTGGTCGGTACCATGCCCAGCAGCTCTGCCAAGCGCGAGGTGGTCGCATTGTAGGCGCGGAACTTCATGCCCGAGATGGCGTCCAGGTCGTCGGCAGCAACCACAGAGTAGAAGCCCTGCGGCGGCCAGGGGCAGGAGTAAAGCAGGTGCAAGCGCTTCGACTCCAAGGTCTCCTGCAAGGCCGGTTTGGAGACCTCGTAGAGGCGCCAGGCCTCGTCGAAGCCAGAGGCCAGGAAGGGGATGCTGTCGATCTCGAAAATCGGATCCTCGTTGCTCAGCGCCGAGATCAGACGCTCGCCGATCGGCACAAGGCCTTTGCGGACCGCGCTATAGATCTCGGAACCGCCGAACAGAGAGCCCGAGGGGTGGGTGACGATCTCCAGCTCGCCGCCGGTCCGCTTGGTCACCTCCGCGGCAAATTCGGCCGCGATCTCGGAGTGATAGTTGGTCGGCGCGTAAGCCAGCGCCATGTCCCACTTTTCCGCCGCCGCTGCGGAGGCAAAAAAGGCACTGGCCGCGCCGGCCAGCAAGACACCGCGAAGTGTCGTTCCCATCATGATTCTTCTCTCCCAGTCCAAGGATTTTCGTCTTATGGGCGCCTTCACCCAATGTTTGGACGATCATTCTTTGGCAGCATCCGATCAAAAGCAACGACCTTGGGCAACGGCCTCGGCCTGGTTGATCGACGATCTGCCGGGTCGATCTGTCGAATTGGCTGATCGAGGCTTCATGGGCACGCCGGAACGTGGGCAGGTTGCGATGATCGGCGTTCCGAACTGTTGTGATCGACTCTGAGTTCGGTCGACGGCGCGCCGATTTTGTCCTAGAGCCTGTGGCAGTGCTGAGTGTGAGCCTGGAGACGCAATCCCCGTGTGGCAGTTTTGGATCGATCGCGGCGGTACCTTCACCGACGTCGTGGCGCGCCGTCCCGATGGACGCCTGGTGACCCACAAGCTTCTCTCCGAGAACCCGGAGCGCTACCGCGATGCCGCAGTGGCCGGAATACGTGCGCTGCTGGGGCTGGCTGCCGAGGATCCGATCCCGCCCGGCAGTATCGAGGCGGTGAAGATGGGCACCACGGTTGCGACCAACGCCCTGCTGGAACGCAAGGGCGAGCGCTGCCTGCTGATGATCACCCAAGGTTTCGGCGATCTGCTGCGCATCGGCTATCAGAACCGGCCGAAACTTTTCGACCTGAAGATCGAGCTGCCCGAGCTGCTCTATGAAGAGGTGGCGGAGGTGCCCGAGCGCCTCGATGCTGAGGGCAAGGTGCTGCAGGAGCTGGACGAGGCGTCCGCTCGGGCGAGCCTGCAGCAGGCCTATGACAGTGGCATTCGCGCCGTCGCGATTGCCTTCATGCACGCCTACATCAATCCACAGCACGAAGATCGCGTCGCGCAGCTGGCCAGAGACATCGGTTTCACCCAGATCTCGACCAGCCAGCAGACCAGTCCGATGATGAAGCTGGTCTCGCGCGGCGACACCACGGTGGTCGATGCCTATCTGAGCCCGATCCTCAGGCGCTATGTAAACCAGGTACGCGACGCCTTGGGCGGTGACGCTGGCTCGCAAGCGCGCCTTTTCTTCATGCAGTCGAACGGCGGGCTGACCGACGCGGCCTTCTTCCAAGGCAAGGACGCCATTCTCTCCGGCCCAGCTGGCGGCGTGGTCGGAATGGCCAAGACGGCGGGTCAGGCCGGATTCGAAGAAGTCATCGGTTTCGACATGGGTGGCACCTCGACCGATGTCTGCCACTACGCCGGCAGCTATGAACGTGCCTTCGAGACCGAGGTCGCCGGGGTGCGTATGCGCGCGCCGATGATGAACATCCACACCGTGGCTGCCGGCGGTGGCTCGATTCTGAGCTTCCGCGAGGGGCGCTTTCAGGTCGGGCCCGAGAGTGCCGGCGCCAACCCGGGTCCGGCCTGCTATCGCCGCGGCGGCCCGCTCACCGTCACTGACTGCAACGTAATGCTGGGCAAGGTGCAGCCGGCCCACTTTCCCAAAGTCTTCGGGCCTGAGGGTGATCAGCCCCTGGACAGCCAAGTCGTGCGGGAGAAGTTCGAGGCGCTGGCGTTAGAGATTGCGGCGGCCAGTGAGGCCCAGCCGATGCCGCCCGAAGCTGTTGCCGAAGGCTTTCTGCGCATCGCAGTGGAAAACATGGCGAACGCCATCAAGAAGATCTCGGTGCAGCGCGGCTATGATGTTACTCGCTATACTTTGAACTGCTTCGGCGGCGCCGGAGGGCAGCATGCCTGTCTGGTTGCCGATGCGCTTGGCATGACCCGTGTGCTGTTGCATCCCTTCGCCGGTGTGCTCTCGGCCTACGGCATGGGTCTGGCCGAGATCCGCGCCCTGCGCCAACGCCAGTTCGAACGCCCGGTCACGGCCGTCGCGGAAGCGGAGGCCGTCTTGGCCGGCATGGGCGAAGAGGCAGCGAAGGAAGTGGCGGCACAGGGTGTAGCCCAGGACGCGGTTCGCACGGAGCGTACGGCGCACCTTCGCTACGCCGGCTCGCACCAGCCGCTCGAGATCGCTTTCGGCAGCGAGGAGGAGATGCGGGACCGCTTCCGCGAGGCACATCGCAGCCGCTACGGGTTTGTGGCCGAAGAGCGCGAACTGATCCTCGAAGCCCTGGCGGTGGAGGCGATCGGCGGCGAGAGCCATCTGAGCGGCGCGCCGGTCGCTCTCTCCGATCAGCCGGCCGCGGCTTTAGGCCAGGTAGAGATGATTGCGGAAGGCGTCACGCACAGCGTTCCGCTCTACGAACGCGCAGCGCTCAAGGTCGGTCAGACCATTCTTGGCCCGGCGATCCTTTCGGAAGAGACGGCAACCACCATTGTCGAACCTGACTGGAAGGCAACGCTGGATCCTCTGGGCAATCTGGTGCTGGAACGTGCGGTACCGCGCCCCAGCCGTCAGGCGGTGGGCACCGCGGCCGACCCGGTCATGCTGGAGGTCTTCAACAACCTCTTCATGTCGATTGCCGAGCAGATGGGGGCGACCCTGGCCAACACGGCCTATTCGGTCAACATCAAGGAGCGCCTGGATTTCTCTTGCGCGCTCTTCGATTCGACCGGAGATCTGGTGGCCAATGCTCCGCATGTCCCGGTGCACCTCGGTTCAATGGGCGAGGCAGTCCGCACAGTCATCAAACGCAACGCCGCCGTGGTGCAGCCGGGCGACGTCTTCATGCTGAACGCGCCCTTTGACGGCGGCACGCATCTGCCCGACGTCACCGTTATCACCCCGGTCTTCGACGAGGCTGGTAGCCAGGTGCTCTTCTATGTCGGTGCGCGCGGTCATCATGCCGACATCGGCGGCCGCACCCCCGGCTCTGCGCCGCCCGACAGCCGTCACATCGACGAAGAAGGCGTGGTGATCGACAACTTCAAGCTGGTCGAGCGCGGCCGCTTACGCGAGGCGGAGACCCGCGCGCTCTTGGCCTCAGGCCGCTACCCCTGTCGCAACATCGACAACAACATGGCCGATCTCAAAGCACAGATCGCCGCCAACGAAACCGGCGCCAGGGAGGTGAAGAAGATGATCGCCACCTTCGGGTTGGATGTGGTCGAGGCCTATATGCGCCATGTCCAGGACAACGCCGAAGAGAGCGTGCGCCAAGCCCTCGATGCCTTGAAGGATGGGCATACCAGCTTCGAGTTGGACAGCGGCGCCAGGATCGAGCTCTCGATCTCGGTCGACCATCAGGCTCGCGAGGCGGTGATCGACTTCACCGGGACCTCGCCGCAGGACGAGGGCAACTACAATGCTCCCTTGGCGGTCTGCCATGCCGTGGTGCTCTATGTCTTCCGTACCTTGGTCGGCACCGACATCCCGCTGAACCAGGGCTGCCTCAAGCCACTGACCATCGTGGCGCCGGAGGGTTCGATGATCCATCCGCGCTATCCGGCAGCCGTGATCTCCGGCAACACCGAGGTCAGCCAGTCGATGGCAAATGCCCTCTATGCCGCCTTGGGTATTCTCGCCGGCTCTCAAGGCACCATGAACAACTTCGTCTGGGGCAACGCGCGTTACCAGAACTACGAAACCATCGCCGGCGGCACCGGCGCGGGTAAGGACTTCGACGGTGCCAGCGCGGTGCAGACCCACATGACCAACACCCGCATGACCGATCCCGAAATGCTGGAGTGGCGCTTTCCGGTGCGGCTGGAGCAGTTCGGTATTCGCCGCGGTTCCGGCGGTGGCGGCCGTCAGCGTGGCGGCGACGGCGTGACCCGAAGCCTGCGCTTCCTCGACGCCATGACCGTCACCTTGCTCTCTTCGCACCGCCGCATTCCACCGGCTGGCCTTGAGGGTGGCGAAACCGGCGCCTGCGGGCGCAACATCCTGATCCGTGCCAACGGCGAAGAACGGATGCTGGCCGGCAATGACGCCTGCGAGGTGGAACCGGGCGACCGTATCTTGCTGGAAACGCCCGGCGGTGGTGGCTTCGGGAGGGCGTAGGACCGGTTCTACGCCGTGGTTTGAGCCCCTTTTCTAGTTGGGCAATCGATATCCCAGAAGCCGAGACTTCCGATAACCACTGACGCGGACCGTGTTAGACTGGTTGCCGCCCAGTGTCAGGATGTGCGTCGACGTCTCACCGGCATAGAAGCCAACATGTCCGTGTGCCGGATTGGGTGGCCGACTAAAAATCACGATACATCCCAGGACCGGTTCGCTGATCTCTTTGCCCCACTTCAGCCAGGATCGAGCCGCGGCGCTGTTGGTCCCTTTGAGACCTGCTTCTCGCATACACCAGTTGGCAAAAGAGGAGCACCAGGGAACCTCATCGGTGCTGGCCTTGTAGGACGTCGCGTTGTGGTACTCGATGATCCTTGGATTGTGTGCACTTCCCGCGCGCTCGGACACGCCCTCTTCTCGAAGCGCAATGAGGTACCACTTGGGCGCATCCCCAACGTTCTGAAGTTCTTCGTCTTCGTCGTCACCCAAATCGTCGGACTCGGTATTCAGATTGATGATCTGTCCAACGACGATTAAATTGGGGTTGTCGATTTGCGGGTTGATCTCCAAGAGGTCGTCTAGTGAGATCCCGTGTTTGCTTGAAATTTTTCCCAGCGTATCGCCAGACCGTACGGAATAGATTGCCATTGCCTAAATCTCCTTTTTCGCAGCTGGATTTTGCCATTGTAATGGAGATTGCAAAGTAATGCAATCATTAGACAAAAAAACTTGTTAAGTGGCTCGTAAAGCAAGTATTTTGCACTGTACGAGACGCCGCTCGGGGGAACCTGTCACGTGCAGTCTCTGAGTCCGATTTGTGCAAGATTGAGGTATAGAGAGAGTGTAGTCAGCAGGGGGGACGACACCTTAGATCCAGTCCCCTCGCTTGGGAGGTGGCATTGCACGCAAGCAGATCGACGTCTCTTCGGCGGTCAGGTCGCGGTTTCGGTTTGGCGCTATCCTTGCTGGCGTCGATGCGGCAGAGTGGAGACCAAGCCAAAGAGAAAAGAGGGTCTTGATCTATGCTGTCACGTCTGTGTCTCGTTCTGCCTGTATTGGCGGCCTCTCTAGCTTTGTCCGGCACGACTCTCCTCGCCGACGAGGCCTATCGACCCCCTCCTGGGTCCAACCAAGTGCTCTCCGCCCCACTCGCCCTGGCCGATGGCTTGGAGGTGATCATCTCCGACGTGGTCATCCCACCCAATGCGGCCGTCCCGCCGCATTCGCATCCGGGTCAAGAGTTCGTCTATGTGATCGAGGGCTCGGCCATGCATGTGGTGGAGGGGGCCGAACAGCGTATCTACCGTCCGGGCGAGGCCTTCACCATCGAACCCGGCGTTGTGCATTCGCCCTACGCGACCGAGGAAGGCGCCCGCGCCATCGTCTTTCGCGTGCACATAGAAGGTGAACCAATCCGCGTCCCAGCCGAGTAGTGCCGCCGTTTCGGCTCGGCCTAGCCCGGTGTTGATTGCTGGCCGCAATGCCGGGATGGAACCAGCGATCCCTCCCGGGCAGACACAGCTGGGGCTCTGATCGCCGAGGAGAGATAGGCCATTTTCTAACTTCGCTTCCGAAACCACAGGTCGTGGAAAGTCACGTCAAAACAAGGATGTGACAAAGAACGATTTATGAAAACGCTTGAAATCCTTCTGTGACTTCCTTAGCTAAGCGGCTGGACAAGGAATGCACGCGAGGAAGACAGAATGGCAGATGTTATCGGGACCGATGGATTGAGCGATACGGTGATTTTCGGGACCACCGGGACGAACGATACCCTTTTTGGAATGAGCTTGGACGACACCATTTATGGGCTCAGCGGAGACGACAGACTCTACGGTCGTGCTGGCGACGACAGTCTTTATGGCGGCAGTGGCCGTGATGTGAGCCTCCGCGGGAGCAGCGGCGACGACAGCGTCTTCGGCGGTGCAGGGAGCGACAGCAGATTTCGCGGAGACAGTGGCGCCGACCTGCTATCCGGCGAAGACGGTAACGACCGTAACTTCTTCGGCGACGATGGAAACGATCGCCTCTACGGTGGCACTGGGAACGATTACAAGTTTTTCGGCGGTGAGGACGACGACATCCTGGCCGGCGGCGACGGACTCGACAAGTCCTTCGAAGGCGATGGTGGTGATGACAGCATCTTCGGCGGCAGCGGTCTCGATTCCCTCTTGGCTGGCGGCAGTGGTGCCGACTTCGTGTCCGGAGACAGCGGCAATGATCGAAGCTTGTCCGGAGACAGCGGCAATGACGTATTGACCGGCCGGGCCGGAGATGACTCCGTCTTCTACGGCGGTGACGGTGACGATAGCCTCTTCGGCGGCATCGGCGATGATTCCAAGTTCTATGGAGACGCAGGCGACGACTTTCTGGAGGGAGGTGCCGGAGACGATCAGGCACTCTTCGGCGGCAGCGGTAGCGACCGCGTTGACGGTGGCAACGGGTTCGACGTGATTAACGGCGGCAGTGGCGCGGACAGCCTCTATGGCGGTGTCGGCCAGGATAGCCTCTTCGGCGATGATGGCGACGACAACCTCCTCTTCGGCGGCAACGCAGCCGATTCGATCTATGGCGGCAGCGGGGCTGACTTTGCTCTCTATGGGGATAGCGCACGCGATCTCCTCCGCGGAGACAGCGGGAACGATTCTATCTTCTTCGGCGGCGAGGGCGATGACGGTCTTTCCGGCCGAGCCGGCGACGATGCCAGCCTCTTCGGGGATTTGGGCGACGATACGGTGAGCGGCGGCATCGGCGAAGATGGCTTCTTCTTCGGCGGCAGCGGTGACGACACCGTGCGCGGCGGCGCGGACGACGATTCGTTTCTCTTTGGCGGAAGCGGGATCGATACGGTCTTGGGTCAGGGCGGAAACGATGTGCTGAACGTTGCCTCTCAAGGCGAGTTGCAGGCCGGCGATCTCTTTGACGGTGGCGCTGGTGTCGATACCTTGATGCTGGGAGCGGGCGTTTCTCTTCCCGGCGGCGTGACGCTTACCAGTATCGAATCCGTGATTTACGGATAGAGGCGCAATCAAGAAAAGTTGAATAGAGCGAAGGGCGCGTCACGGCGCCCTTCGGCGCGCTTGGAGGCAAGATTTACGATCAGGGCTTTGACCGAGTCGTCTGCCATCTTGCATAGAGGAGCAAAGGGATGGTGGGCGCGGCTGGGATTGAACCAGCGACCCCTGCCGTGTGAAGACAGTGCTCTCCCGCTGAGCTACGCGCCCTAGGCTGTCGGCAAGCGGTTGCAGCCGGTCAGTCTTGAGGAAGAGGGTGGGTAGCGAAGCTCTGAAGCCAAGTCAAGCGGAGATGGCGCGATGCTCTGCTGCGTAAGGTTATCAGGCTTCCGGCGTTGCCGCTGGAGAGCGAAAGAGGAGATCTGACATGCCCCTTCGATCCGGCTTTGTCTGCGGTTTGGCCCTGGCACTGTCTGTATCGCCCTTGACTGCCGAGGAGACGGCGGTGCTGCCGATCCAAGGTGAGCAGTTGGCGCTGGAGTACGAAGCCTACAAGGGCGGGTTTCGGGTGATGGAGATCGCCATCGACCTGGATCTCACCGAGCCGGATTCCTACCGGATGGGCGTGAGTGGCGAGTTGGTCGGCGCCCCGGCGCTGTTGTTCACCTATGAGTTTGAGATGGCCGTCCTCGGTGACATGAGCGAGAGCGGGCCTCAGCCGGAGCGCTACCGCATCGATTCGGTGAACGGGAAGAAGCGCAAGCCCGAATGGCTGCAGCTAGACTTCGATGCTCGCGACGTGCCGCAGGTCAGCGGCGATCCCCTGCCCAAGGACGAGGCACGGCCCCCGGTCAGCGAAGCAAGGCGCAGGGGCGCCACGGATCTGCTTTCCAGTCTTTTGAAAGTCGTGCAGGATGTGGCGGTAACCGGTGGCTGCTCGCTCAAAGCCGCTGTCTTCGACGGCCGCCGCCGCTTCGACGTGGTCTCAAGCGATGCCGGTCTGCGGACGCTACCGAAAAGCTCCATCAATATCTTCTCCGGTGAGGCGCGGCTCTGCGAGTTGAGGGTCAAGCCGATTGCCGGCTATCGCTTCGACGGACGCGACAAGAAGAATCTGCCGCAGGTCATCGAAGCCTACATGGCAGCACCCGCGGCCGGCCTGCCGGCGCTGCCGATCCGGTTGATCGTACGCACCGGCTGGGGACCGGTTCTGGTCCATCTGGTCGGCTTTCGCGAAGGCGAGAGCGGTTAGCTCAGCTCCGCTGGCGAAGCGGGAACCAAAGCTGCTTGACGAGCGCTAGCTTGACGGCCTTCCCTATCATTTGACAAAGGGGGGCGCCGATGGCTGCAACGCAGGTCTTTCACTTCACGGGCAGCGGCCGTGTGCTGCACGGCCCCGGCGCCGTCCAGCAGTTGCCGGAGGAGGTGGCACGGCTGGGCTGCGAACGGGCTTTCATCGTCACCGGCACCAGCATGGCGACAAAGACACCGCATCTTGATCGGCTGCGCGACCTTCTGGGTAAGGCTTGTGTCGGTGCGATGTCGGGGGTTCGCCAGCACGTGCCGAAGAGTGGTCTGGCAAGCGCGGCCGAGCAAGCAGCGGCGGTCAAGGCCGATCTGCTTGTTTCTTTGGGCGGTGGCAGTCCCATCGATGCGGCCAAGGGCGTCGCTGGGCTCTTGGCGGACCAGGGCCGCCCGTTGCCGCATATCGCGCTTTCGACCACGCTCTCGGCCGGCGAGTTTACGCCGATAGCCGCTGCAACTGACGAGGCCTCAGCGATCAAGGAGGTTCGGGTCGACCATCGTCTGACCCCGGCAAGCGTCATCCTCGACCCGGAACTCACCCGTCAAACGCCGCGCCAGCTCTGGGCAAGCACGGGCGTGAAGGCCTTGGATCACGCCGTCGAGGTGTTGTTGGCAGTGCAGCCGCATCCTCTGGCCGATCTGATGGCCGGCGAGGCGATCCAGCGTCTCCGCCGTTCTCTACTGCCCAGCCTTGCCGAGCCCTTCGACGCCGTGGCGCGGGTCGACTGCCAGTTGGCTGCCTGGTTTTCCATCGCTGGATTGCCTTCTGTCGGCATTCGCCTCAGCCACCTGATCGGTCATCAGATCGGCGCACGCTGGGACGTTCCGCACGGCGTCACCTCGTGCATTACCCTACCGCACGCCATGCGGTTTTTGGCACCGCACACCCTGGACCAGCATGCGCGGGTCGCTGCTGCCTTTGGCTTGCGCGCAGACGGCCCACCCTCGCTAGGTTTGGCTCATGCTGCGGCAGACGAGGTCATGGCCTTCATCGCGCGATTGGATGTGCCGACACGGCTCTCCGAGACCAACGCCCGTAGGGAGGAGTTGGGCGCTGTCGCCGAAGCCGTGGCCGCGGAGACCGCCAGCGCAGGCAGCGAGGCACAGCGCCCGGAGGCCATCCTGCGCCTGCTGGAAGGCATGTGGTAAGTGCCGTCGGGCATGCGTCCTTATCAAAGCCAAAGGAAGTCTGAGGCGGTGAGCTGACCGGCTTGGCTCATGCCGCTGAGTTCGAAGGCGATATCGACGGAGCCATTGCCGTCGCTATCGACCTCGATCTGCTCCAGGCCGCTGTCGAAACGCGCCTGACTGTTGCCGTTACCCGAGAAGTCGGCGGATTCGATGTAACTAAAGGCGCCGCTCTCCAGGCCGGTGGCGAAGACCAGCCTGTCTTGATTGCTGGAGCCATTGAAGTCTGGACTCTCGAAGTCGCCAATGACGACCAGGGCCAGAACCGTTCCGCCGGCTAGAGTCTCGCCGGTCTCGTCACCGTTGAAGAGGAAGACATCGTCGCCCTCGCCGCCGAAGGCCGTGTCGTTGTTGTTAAAGACGGCGGTGTCGTCGCCACCACCACCCTCGAGGAGATCGCGGATCTCATTGTCCATTTCTCCGGAGAGGAAGTCCTCGCCGCCGGCGCCGATGGCCGTGTCACCGCCAGCCTCGCCCAAGAGGCTATCGTCGCCCACACCGCCCCTGAGGATGTCCTCGCCAGAAGCGCCATAGAGCTTATCTCTGCCGTATGATCCGAACATCTCGTCATCACCGTCACCGCCAAAGATCTCGTCGGCTCCGAAACCGCCGCCCAGCGAGCTGTCGTCGCCTGCGCCGCCGAAGATGCTGTCATCCCCGTTCTCTCCATAGAGGCTTGCATCGTTGCCACTGCCGCCATAGAGCAGGTCGTCTTCGTTGCCGCCGGCTAAGATGGAATCATCGCCGCTACCACCATAGATCCGATCGGTTCCAAGGAAGCCCAGCAGCAAGCTGTCATCGCCAAGCCCACCGAAGATGAGATCCTCGCCGGAAAGACCGACTAGGGCAGCATCGTCGGCCGCACCACCTTCGACAGTGTCATTGCCCGAACCCCCAACCAGCGCATAGTCGTCGCCGCTACCACCGGCGATCCTGTCATCTCCATCCTCGCCATAGAGTGCGAAGTCATCTCCTCCGTCCCCGGAAACGCTGTCGTCGCCGGCACCGCCGATGAGACCAAAGTCGCGGCCCGAGCCGCCAAAGAGGCTATCTTCTCCTTGCCCACCCTGAAGAAGTGTATCGCTGCCGCCATCACCGTAAAGCCCGTCCGAGGCGGAGCCGCCAAAGAGGCTATAGTCACCGCCGCTACCACCAAAGAGGCGATCCGCGCCGGCACCGCCGAACTGGCCGGTGTCGTCGCCGCCGCCGCCAAAGATGCGGTCGTTATCACCCTTACCATAGAGCTCTTCATCGTCGCCTTGACCGCCGAAGAGATGGTCGTCACCGTTACCGCCGCGCATCGAGATATCGTCGCCGCTGCCTCCGGCCAAGGTATCGACGCCATCGCCGCCGGCCATGTTGCGGTCGCCGCCGCTATCGCCAAACAGCGTGTCGGTGCCGCTGTTGCCGAAGAAATTGAAATCCTCGCCGCGGCCGCCGAAGATCAAGTCGTTGCCGGTAAGGCCGGCCAGCAGGCTATCGTCGGCGGTGCCTGCGTCAATGGTGTCGTCACCGGAGCCACCATAGAGCGCCGTATCGTTCCCGCCCCCACCGGACACGAGGTCATCGCCGGAGCCACCCAAAAGCACGACATCGGCTTCGCGGCCACCATAGAGGCTGTCATCGCCGGCTCCGCCGTAGAGATCGAGGTCGCGACCCGAGCCGCCGAAAATGCGATCCTGGTCATCGCCACCGAGCAGGCGCGTGTCGCCTCCGCTGCCACCGAACAGCTGGTCGTTGCCACTGGTGCCAAAGAGGTAGAAGTCCTCGCCCAGGCCGCCGAACACTCGGTCGTTTCCGGACAAACCGGCCAGAAGGGTGTCGTCAGCAGCGCTGCCGTCGATGATGTCGTCGCCCAGACCACCATAGAGCGCCGTATCGTTCCCACTTCCCCCCGACAGGCTGTCGTCCCCTGCGTTGCCTTGCAGCAGAAAGTCATCGGAGCCGTCGCCGGTGATGCTGTCGTCGCCGTCGCCGCCGAATAGGTAGAGATCTTGACCCGAACCGCCGAAAAGGCTGTCCTTGCCTTGCCCGCCGAACAGATAGGTGTCATTGCCGCCATCGCCATAGAGGCTATCTGCGGCCGATCCTCCCTCCAGACTGCGGTCGGAACCGCTACCGCCGAAGATCCGATCTGCCCCGGCATCGCCCTCTAGGCCGAGGTCGTCGCCGCCGTCACCGTAGATGCGATCACTGCCGCTGCCACCTTGCAAGAAGGTATCGCTGCCGGTGCCGCCGAACAGACGATCGTCGCCATCCTCGCCCTTGAGACGCAGGTCGGTGTCCTCGCCGCCGTAGACGCGGTCGTCACCACTGCCGCCGATCAGGCTGAACTCGCTTCCGACCTTGCCGTAGATGCGGTCATCGCCGGAGCCTCCGATCAAACGTGAATCGCTGCCGGAGCCACCGAAGAGCGTATCGACACCCGCGCCGCCGAAGAGATCGCGATCCTCGCCATTGCTACCACCGACAGTGTCGTCGCCGGCACCGCCATAGAGATAGCGGTCGTCGCCGTCATTGCCCTTGACGACATCGTCATCACTGCCGCCAAAGAGATCGCGATCGTCGCCACTACCGCCTTCGACCCGATCGTCGCCGCGCCCACCGTAGAGGTAGATGTCTCGCTGACTGCCGCCGAAGAGGCGATCTTCGCCGCTGCCGGCAAAGAAGCTGCTGTCCAGGCCAAGGCCGCCGTAGAGCGTATCTGCGCCGCTCTCACCGACGAGGAGTTCGTCGTCCGCAGCGCTGCCATCCAGGACGTCGTTACCATCGCCGCCATTCAAGTAGGTGTCGTTGCCGCTGCCCCCCGACAGGCTGTCGTTTCCTGCCCCTCCGAAGAGGTTTTCGTCGTCGGCGCCGTCACCGGTGATGCTGTCGTCGCCATTGCCCCCATAGAGGATGCTGTCGCTGCCGGAGCCACCGAAGATGCGATCGTCGCCATTGCCACCTTGCAGCGAGGCATCGTCGCCGCCGTCGCCGGAAAGGCTGTCAGAGCCGGGGCCGCCGAGGTGATAGCGATCGCCGCCGCTTCCGCCGAAGATCCTGTCATCGCCGGAACCACCGAAGACACCTTGGTCGGACCCGCCGTCGCCGGAGATTCGATCATCGCCGCTGCCCCCGAAGATGGCAAGGTCGCCGCCGCTGCCGCCGTAGATCTTGTCGATCCCCTTGGCACCGCGCAGGGTCAAGTCTGACCCGCTGCCACCGAAGATGAGGTCGCGGCCGTCACCGCCTGCAAGGCTGACATCCAAGCCTCGGCCACCGGAAATCAGATCGTCCCCCAATCCTCCCTGCAGCTTGTAGTCATTGCCGGTGCCACCATAGATACTGTCGCTGCCGTTCGCGCCGGAGAGACTAAGGTCGGCACCCGCTCCACCGAAGACGCGGTCATCTCCACTGCCGCCAAAGAGACTGTCTGTATCGGCCAGGCCATAGAGACGGTCATCTCCACTGAGGCCAAAGATGGTGTCCACAAGATTCGAACCGCTTATCGTGTTGTTCTCGCCGACTGACCCGAAATAGACTGGCATGTGTCATTCCTTCGCGTTGCTGCGCCCCGAGGTGCCGATAGTCCGATCCCGAGAGACTAGGGAGAGCCTGTACGCCTGTCCATCGTAGAGGTCTGCTCTTGTCGCTTCGTCGTGCGATGCGTACATGAAAGCGATAGACATCAGCGCGCCGATAGGATCGAAAAGCATGTTGGACAAGGTGGAAGAAAAAGTTGCCGTCCGCGACCTGACGATAGCAAACGGCCTTCCCTTTGCAGCGATACTAGGCCCCTGCCAGATCGAGAGCCGCGATCATGCGCTCTTCATGGCCGAGAAGCTGTCCACCGCCGCCGCTGCGGCCGGCGTGCCTTTCATCTTCAAGTCCTCTTACGACAAGGCGAATCGCAGCTCGCTCGGCGGCAAGCGCGGCGTTGGGATCGACGAGGGTCTGCAGATCCTGGCCGATGTTCGCGCGGCCATCGGCTGCCCGGTGCTGACCGACGTGCACGAGCGCGAGCAGTGTGCCGTGGCGGCTGAGGCCGTCGATGTGCTGCAGATCCCGGCTTTCCTGTGCCGCCAGACCGATCTGCTGTTGGCGGCTGCGGCAACCGGCAAGGTGGTCAATGTGAAAAAGGGGCAGTTCCTCGCGCCTTGGGACATGAAGAACGTGGCCGAGAAGCTGGTCGGTGGCGGAAACCGCAACATTCTTCTGACCGAGCGCGGGGCCAGCTTTGGCTACAACACTCTGGTGACCGATTTCCGTGGGCTTCCGACTATGGCCCAGACGGGTTTCCCGGTAATCTATGACGCCACCCACTCGGTGCAGCAGCCGGGCGGGCTGGGTGGCGCGTCCGGCGGACAGCGCGCCTTCGCCCCAGTGCTGGCGCGTGCGGCCGTCGCGGTCGGTGTGGCCGGCGTCTTCATGGAAGCGCACGACGATCCGGATAAGGCGCCCAGCGACGGCCCGGTGATGCTGCCGCTGGAGTGGGTCGAACCGCTCTTGCGGGAATTGGTGGCACTGGATCGTCTGGCGAAGGATCCCGGACGGCTGAAGACCTTGTAGTTTACTCGAGTAACCGCCGCCGCTGATGCTCCTTGATGTGATCGCGCGGTGGCGGCAGAGATTCGGCGACGCCGGTCGCCCGGAAGCCATTGCGCCTGTAGAGCCGGATTGCCGGCGGGTTCTCGTCGCCGACGTCGAGCAGCAGTTCGCCGTGGCCCTTTTCGCGCGCCAAGGCGATGACGGCCTGCACCAGTGCGTCGCCTAGCCCTTGGCCGCGTGCCGCAGGCGCGACCCACATGGAATAGAGGCCGGCTGCCTCGTCATAGGGGCCGCAGGTGGCAAGCCCCAGATCCTTATCGTCGATGCGGCCCAGGAAAGTGACCCAGGTCTCGCCGGTCAGCCGGCCTCGCCAGGTCTCCGCCGTGAAGCATTGCTCCTCCTCCAGGGTGGAGGCAAAGGCATCGGGCGCATCCGTCAATGCGCTGAGCCGCAGGTTGCGGTAGCGCTTCCAGTCTTTCGGCCCGGCGCGTTCGACGGTCACGTTGCTGCCAGTGTCTTGTGCCATGCGGTGTTTTGCATCCTCCTGGCTTCGTCTTGTTCGCGCCTCTTTGCTTGTATATACAAGTTCCGCATGCGAGAGGAGCGACGATGGCGAACGAAAGGACTTTTTTTGCCCCTTGGGGCCTGCTGCCGCAAGGCTGGTGTCGCGACCTTAGGATCACGGTCGATGCAGGAGGCTGGGTGACCGCGCTGGAAGCGGAGGCTGCGCCGGAGGAGGCCGAACGTCTGGCCGGGCCGATCGTCCCGGGCATGCCGAACCTGCACAGCCATGCCTTTCAGCGCGCCATGGCGGGGCTGGCCGAGCGCGCGGGGGCAAGCGAGGATTCCTTCTGGACCTGGCGCGAGGTTATGTACGGCTTCCTGGCCCGCATTGGCCCGGATCAGGTACAGGCCATCGCCGCCCAGCTCTATGTCGAACTCTTGAAGGGCGGCTACACCGCGGTCGGCGAGTTCCACTATCTGCATCACACCCCGGATGGTTCACCCTATGCCGAGCGCGCGGAGATGGCCCAGCGCACTCTGGCAGCCGCTGCGGAAAGCGGCATCGGCATCACCCAGTTGCCTGTTCTCTATGGTTATGGCGGTTTCGGCGGCCAGGCTGCCGGTGAGGGTCAGCGGCGCTTTCTGAACAGCCCGGAGCAGATCCTGACCATCGTCGAAGCCTTGCTGGCCAGCCACGGCACGGACCCGCAGGTCGCCGTCGGCCTGGCGCCGCACTCTCTGCGCGCGGTGAGCGAAGCCAGCCTGGGCGCCGCCCTGGAGGGCCTCGCTGCCCTGGCGCCCGAGGCCCCGGTGCATATCCACATCGCCGAGCAAACCAAGGAGGTCGATGACTGCTTGAATTGGAGTGGCCAGCGCCCGGTGGCCTGGCTCTTGGAGCGAATGCCGGTGGATCATCGCTGGTGTCTGGTCCATGCCACCCACATGTCCGAAGCCGAGACCCGCGGACTGGCTGAAAGCGGTGCGGTTGCCGGCCTCTGCCCTACAACCGAGGCCAACCTGGGCGACGGTCTCTTCAATGCACTGACCTATCGCGATGCCGCTGGGGTTTGGGGCATCGGCAGCGACAGCCACATCTCCACCTCCGCAATCGAAGAGCTGCGCTGGTTCGAATACGGCCAGCGCTTGGTCCATCGCCGCCGCAACCTCTTGACTGGCGGCCCAGAGGATCCGCACTGCGGTGCCTGGCTCTACCGCCAGGCACTTGGCGGCGGCGCACAGGCCCTGGGTCGACCGATCGGTGCACTGGCGCCCGGCCGGCGGGCCGACTTCCTGGTGCTGGATGCCGAACACCCTCTGCTGGCCTGCTGCAGCGGCGATGCCTGGCTGGACGCCCTGGTTTTCGCCGGCAACGCCAACCCGATCCGCGACGTCTTCGTCGGCGGCCGGCAGTTGATCACCGAGGGTCGCCATCACGCCGAGGAGGCGGTTGCAGAGCGCTACCGGACGGCGCTGGCAGGTTTGGTGGAATAGGAAGGCAGCCGAGAAGCGGGAAATGGGGCTCCGACGAACCGGCGTCGGCGGCCATCCGCTGGCCGCTCCGTCGCATAGGTCCAGCACAGACAGAGTGTCGGAAAAACGCTACGGGATCCGTTTGGCGCACCGTCTCGAAACAGGCTCTGGCTGTCTTGTTGTCTTTGGGATTTGCCCTGTGCAGCAGCTGGATGCCGCGCACCATGCGCTCTTGATTTGTTAGAGCGGCAAGGGGTCGGCGATGTTCTTGAGTTGCTTGCTGCCAAGGTCTTCGAATTGTGCTGAGACTTTGCCTTTGGATTGGCGCCAAGCATCCTCGGAGAGGCAGATCCCGCCCGGATCGGCTATCGCCTCCAAGCGGGCCGCCACGTTCACGCCGTCGCCAAAGAGATCGTCATCCTCGACGATCACGCGCCCAGGTTGATGCCGATACGAAACTGGATCGGGCCTGCGGCTCTCGTCTGCCAATCGACTGCACAGTCGACGGCGGAAACAACGCTTTGAAATTCAATGAGGTAGCCGTCGCCCATCCGCTTGACGATACGTCCGAATGACCGGTCACCGCAGGCTCGATCACATCACTTTCAATCCGCTTTAGGCGCGCCATCGTTCCAGCCTGACCGAAGGGCACAGCTTAGCCTTAGGCAGCGTCGATCGCGTCAGGTTGATAGGAAGAGGAAGAGATCCAATTGAGGCGGTGCAGGCCGAAGGGGAGTCGAGTCGCACCGTCTAGGCTTCGGCTTTCAGCGGAACCTTGACTGCCTTCCTGTTCTGCGCCATGTTTTAAGAACAAACAGTGAACATATGGATTAAGCAGAGATCTCGTGATCGAGCGGGGGCGGAATGGAACAAGGACGGCAAGCTGGCGTGGAGGAGCGGAAAGTGCCGGGTGATTTGCGGGCCTGGTTGGCGCGACAGACGGCTGGTGGCGGTGGCGTTCCGACCGTACCGCTAGAGGTCGCGCCCTTGGATCGCGCTTTGGCCGGTGGCGGTCTGGCCAGTGTGGGGCTGCATTGTCTGGGCGCAGCAGCGGGCAGTACACCGGCCGTGCCGCTGGGGCTAGCGCTGGCCTTCGCCAGCCGTCTACGTGCAGCCAGATCGGGCTCTCCCCTGATCTGGGTGGCGCGAGAAGACTTTCCCTATGCGCCGGGCCTCAAGACTTTCGGTCTGTCGGTGCATGATCTTCTACTGGTGCGGGCCGAGCGCGAGCAGGGCCTGCTCTGGGCCTTGGAAGAGTGTCTGCGCAGCGGCCAGGCACCTGTCGTCCTGGGTCGTCTGCAGGGATTGGAGCGGGTCGCCGGACGGCGCCTGCAGCTTGCTGCCGAGCGTGGTAAGTCCGCCTGCCTGCTGGTCGAGACCCGGCCCAGCGGTGCGCCTCTACCGGCCTTGACGCGCTGGCAGGTGGCGGCGGCGCCCTCCGGTTTTCCAGCGGTCATTGGTCATGACCGCTGGACCTCGCACCGGCCCGCTCCCCCTTCCGACCACCCACGTCAGTATCCTAGATGGGCGGCCGGGAGGGGGAGCGGGCCGGTGCAAGACGATGCGTTTCGCACATCACACAAAGAGCTACCCGGCGCTGTGCGCTGGCGCCTGACCTTGCAACAGAGCCGGGGCGGGCGCCCGGCTGAGGCCTTGGTGGAGTGGGACGATGCGACGTGTGCTTTCTCTTTGGTTACCCAGCCTGGCTACGGAAAGCTGGTACCTGACGCGCAAGCCTGCGGCTGAGGCCGAGGCGCCTTTCGCCCTGGTGGCGCAGGAGGGCCAGCGCCAGATCCTCTCCGCCGTCGATCCGACAGCGCTGGCCTTGGGGTTGGCGCCGGGACAGCCGCTGGCTGCCGCCCGGGCCCAGGTGCCGGATCTGAAGATCGCCAGCCGGCAGCGCGCGGCCGAGGCGCATCGTCTGGCTCGGATCGAGGCCTGGTGTCAGCGCTATACGCCCTGGGTTGCGGCCGATCCATTGGGCGACGGCAGCGGCGGCAGCCTGGCTTTCGGCGGCGGTGCAGGGCTCTATCTCGACGTCACCGGCTGTGCTCATCTCTGTGGCGGCGAGGCGGCCTTGATGGCCGATATGCGACGGCGCCTTGCCGCTCTGGGCCACGAGGCCCGCATCGGCCTGGCGGCAACGCCGGGGGCGGCCTGGGCATTGGCGCGCTTTGCCACCAGCCCGGAACAACCTGCCGTGGCGTTGGAGAGCGACCTCAATCAGGAAGCCGAAGCCACTGCGCTCGATCCTCTGCCGCCGGCGGCTCTACGGCTCAATCCCGAGGCCTTGCGTCTGCTCGCCAGCCTGGGGGTGACCCGCATTGCCGACTTGCGGCAGCTGCCGGCGGCCAGCCTGACCGCTAGGATCGGTAGCGAGACCCTCTATCGCCTGCGCCAGGCCCTGGGCTCGCAAGAGGAGCCGCTTTCGCCGAAGGCGCCGGAGAGTCTGCCTTGGGTGCGCCAGGCCTTTGCCGAGCCGCTGCTGACGCCGGAAGCCGTGGCGGCCGTGCTGGATCGCCTCTTGACGGCGCTGTCGGTGGAGCTGGAACGGCGCAGTCTGGGCGCGCGGCGCCTGGAGGCGATCGGCCATCGCGTCGACGGCAGCCAGGTGCGGCTTGCAGTCGGCACCAGCCGGCCGAGCCGCGACCCTGCGCATCTGAGCCGCTTGGCCGCCCCACAGCGCGATCTACTCGACCCCGGCTTTGGCTTGGAGGTGCTGACGCTTTCGGCCCCCTTCTGCGAGCCCCTGCAGGCGGCTCAGTTAACGGCGCCGGGAGTGGCATCGGGAATGGCATCGGGGATGCAGAAGAACTCCTGTCGCAGCACGGCCGCCGTCGCCGACTTGGCAGCCCTGGTCGATCGACTGCAGAGCCGCCTTGGTCCCGGCAGCGTGGCGCGCCCGCGCGCCCGTGCCCGCCATCGCCCGGAGCGTGCCGTGGCTCATGCCACCCCTTTCGCCCGTGGGGAGCATCGCCAGCCTGCGCTCGCCGGCCAAGTTGAACCCGAAAGCTGGCCCGAAGAGCAGCCGCCGCGCCCCTTGCTGCTGCTGCCCCGGCCCGAGCCCATTTCCGTCATGGCCCTGCTGCCCGACCATCCGCCGCGCCGCGTCGAGTGGCGCCGCGAGCGCCTGGAGATCGCTCGTGCCGAGGGGCCCGAGCGTCTGGAGTCAGCCTGGTGGGATCCGGCCGAGGCACAAGAGCCCGCGCGCGACTACTATCGCTTGGAAACCGGCGACGGCCGCCGGCTGTGGGTCTTCCGCGCCGCGCAGGACTGGTTCCTGCAGGGCATGTTTGCCTAGGCCGATTGCTGTCCGGTCAAACAAGAACGGCTATTCAGGCATCCAACGCTCACTCCAACGATAAGTTCGCCAAGCCCAAGAGCGCCGGATCCGGGTCCTCGATCAGCTCGACCGACAGCTCCTGCACCAGATCGCACAGCGGATGAGGATCGGCCAGCACTTGCGCCAAGCCAGCGGCGATGTCGTCGGCGAGTGCGTAGGCGACGCTGCCGATGAGAGAAATGCCGCCGATAGCACCGGTGGTAAGCGCTGCATCGCGCAGGACGGCGGCTGTCGCTTCGCCGAAGACGCGGCGGCTGCGCCGCGCGGCCGGACTATCGCCGGTGGAGATCGCCTCAGGCGTCGTCTCTTCGCCCGAAAGCGCCTTATGCAGGCGGGCGAGGCCGCGGCCGCACAGCCAGTGCTCAAGGCTCCAGCTCTCGGGAACGGCGCGCCGCGCGAGCGCATGCGGCAGCCAGCCGCTGTGGCCGATCTCCGTACCCAGAGCCAGGTGGCTGCCGTTCGGAAGCGGGATCAGCTGCGCCATGCCAAGGCCGGTTCCCAAGCCGACGACAAGGCGGGTTTCGCCAGGTTTGACGCGGCCATCGTAGAGGCTGCGGCGGCGCTCCGGCGGGATCAGCGGCAGGGCGTGGGCGACGGCGGCCAGATCGTTCAGCACGGCGGCGCGCTGCACGCCCAGCAGGCGTTTCAAGACGGCGACCTCCAGCACCCAGTCGGCGTTGGTCAGACGCAGGGCGCCGGCTTCCAGCGGGCCGGCCCCGGCGACCGCAGCCTCCGATATGGCGCCGCGAGCGATCGCCGACTGCGCGCGGTAGCGGCTGAGCGCGGCGGCGAAGCTCTGGAAATCTTGCGTGCGATAGTCGATGCGTCGGGTGATCTGACCGTTCGGCAAGACCACGGCGAAGCGGGCGCGCGTCCCGCCTATGTCGGCAACCAGTCGTCCGGTCATAACTTTCCCGTTCCCACCGTGGGTTCGTTTCACGCCGGGCTGGTTCCCTCCTGCGCTATGCCATCGGCGCTGTCAACGTCTGCAGCGTCCTGCCGACGCCAACCGCAAGCCTTCAGCATTTCTTGCTGTGCTGCAGGTGGTGGGGCCGAGACCGTAACCGGCGGGCGGTCGTCGTAGAGCGGCAGGGTGAGCGCCACCGCATGCAGATGCATGATCCCGGGCGCCCCGCCGTAGGCTACATCTCCCAGGATCGGACAGCCGAGCGCTGCCAGATGTACCCGAATTTGATGCGTGCGACCGGTCTTGGGGCGCAGCTCCAGCCAGCTCGCCTCGGCCCAGCGTCCCAAGAGCCGATAGTCCGTCCGTGCCGCCTTGCCGCTCGGGTCCGTAGCCATGCGCCATTGCCGACCTTGCGTCAGCTTGGCCAGCGGTAGGTCGATCGTCCCGGCAGGCTCTGGTGGGGCGCCGGCGACGATGGCCCAATAGCGCTTCTCCACCAGGCGGCGTTGGAAAAGGCGACCCAGCTTGCGCATGGCCCGATCGTTGCGGCCAAGCGCCAGACAGCCGCTGGTTTCCTGATCCAGACGATGAGCCAGGCGCGGCGTCTCGCGATAGCCGAAGCGTAAAGTCGGCAACAGGTCCTCCAGACTGGGCTTGCCGGAAGGTCCGCCGTGCACCGGCAGTCCGGCTGGCTTGTCCACCACCAGCAACAGCGAATCGCGGTACAGCAGGGCAGCCTCGGGCAGCTCCGGCTTGTCCGGCGCGCGCCCAGGCGGTACCTCCTGCTGTCTCAGGCCTCGTGAGATCATGTCCTCGCTTCCCATCGACCCAGTCATAGCCGATGTTCTGGCCGCCTTGCAGCATTCCGGTGCTGGCGTTCTTCAGGCCCCGCCGGGGGCCGGCAAGACGA
Organism: Rhodospirillales bacterium; assembly: GCA_963669445.1. Classification (GTDB taxonomy): domain Bacteria; phylum Pseudomonadota; class Alphaproteobacteria; order Kiloniellales; family JACOMY01; genus JACOMY01. The sequence continues at coordinate 4,343,800 of OY770029.1, read as the reverse complement.
CGCGCATGCCCTTGGCGATCGCCGAACACCCGGCGATGCGCGGCCGCAAGGTCCTGGTCCTGGAGCCGCGCCGTCTGGCAGCACGTTTGGCTGCCGGCCATATGGCCGGTCAATTGGGGCAGACTGTTGGCCAACGCGTCGGCTATCGCGTGCGCTTGGACCGCAAGGTTGGGCCGGAAACGCAGGTCGAGCTGGTAACCGACGGTCTCTATCTGCGCCAGCTGCAAGAGGATCCGGAACTGGTCGATGTCGGCTGCGTGATCTTCGACGAGGTGCACGAGCGTGGACTGGAGAGCGACCTCGCTCTGGCGCTGACCTTGGAAGCGCGTGCTGCACTGCGTCCGGACCTCTGGATTCTCGCGATGTCTGCGACCTTGGAGGCCGAACCCTGGGTCGCGCTGCTTGAGGGTGCGCCTCTGATCGAGAGCCAGGGCCGCAGCCATTCTGTCGAGATTTTCTGGCGTCCGCCGACACTTCGAGAGCGCCTGGAAGCCAGTTTGCTGCGCGTGGTCAAGGAGGCATTGAAGGAGCAAACAGGCAGCCTTCTGGTCTTCCTGCCGGGTCAGGGAGAGATCAGACGTGCGGCGCAAGCCCTTGAGAAAGCAGGCTTGCCGCGGGATGTCGCGTTGGCACCGCTATATGGCGACCTCAGCCAGACCGCACAGGCCGCCGCCTTGCGGCCGGCGCCGGTCGGGCAGCGCAAGCTGGTCTTGGCCACGGCGATTGCCGAGACCAGCCTCACCATTGAGGGCATCCAGGTGGTGATTGATGCCGGCCTGGCGCGCGGTCCGCGATACGACCCGCGCTCCGGCATGACCAGACTGGAGACCCTGCCGGCGAGCCGGGCAACGGCGACGCAGCGCGCCGGCCGCGCCGGGCGTCTTGGTCCCGGTGTCTGCTACCGTCTCTGGGAGGAGGCCGAGCATCGGGCGCGGCCGGCACAGCCCACGCCGGAGATCCTGGTCGGTGACCCTCTGCCCCTGGCACTGGAACTCGCACTCTGGGGCGCTGGAGACGGGACTGGCCTGCCCTTCCTCGATCCGCCGCCTCAAGCCTTGATGGAGCCGGCGCGGGCCTTGCTCGTCACCATGGGCGCGCTATCGGAAGCCGGGGCTCCGACGGCGCATGGCCAAGCGCTGGGGCGATTGGGATTGCACCCGCGCTTGGGCCACATGGTGCTGGCTGCAGCCGAGTCCGGCCTGGCAGCAGAGGCCGCTGCACTGGCCGCCCTACTCATTGGCCGGGGATTGCTGCGCGGCGGGCAGCACAGCAATCTGCGCCATCACATGGAGGCCTACCTGGAGCCCAAGTTGGCCGGCCCCGCTCTCGACCGCGCCGCGCTGCGCGAGGCACAGATGATCGCGCGACAGCTCGGCCGCCAGGTCAAGGCACCGCAGGACCGGCCCCTTGAGGCTGCCGCAGTCGGCAGGCTGATGGCTTTGGCTTATCCTGACCGTCTGGCAAAGCGCCAAGAACAGGAGCCCGAGCGGACGCGCTATCGCCTGGCCAACGGGCGCCCAGCCCAGATTTCCAGTGACGACCCCCTGGCGCTTGAGCCTTGGCTTGCCGTTGCCGAATTGGGCGGCGGAACCCCACCCCGTATCCTGCGTGCCGCCGCGATCGCGCAGGCGGAGATCGAGGAAACCTTCGGCGATCAGATCGCTTGGCAACGCCGGGTGGCGTGGGATCCCAAGAGCCGCAGCGTCCTGGCGCGCGAGGAGCGTCGTTTCGAAGCGCTATCCCTCGGCCAGCGCCCGCTGGCCTCGCCCGATCCTGAGGAATTGGCGCGGGCCCTTGCCGAGGGCGTGCGTCGCCTTGGCATCGGCACGTTGCCTTTCACCCCGAGCGTGCGCGCCTTGCAGGCGAGGATCGCCTTTGCCGCGCGTTGGGGCGGCGAACGCGATGACCAGGTTTGGCCTGCCGTCGACGACGAAAACCTGCTGGCCGATCCTTTCGCTTGGCTCGGCCCGCAGCTCTGGGGCCGCAGTAAGGTGGCCGAACTGGAAGACCTCGACCTCGAGGCCGCGCTTCTCGATCGTTTGAGCGCGAGACAGCGCCAGGAGTTGGACCGCTTGGCACCCAAGGCATTGCTGCTAAAGGGTGGGCGCCGCGCGCCACTGGATTACGCAACCGATCCGCCGATTGCTTCGGCGCGCCTGCAAAGCCTCTTCGGCACCCTCTCGATCCCGCGCGTGGCGGGCGGACAGGTTGCAGTTCGCTTGGCTCTGCTGTCGCCGGCTGATCGTCCAGTCGCGGTGACCGGCGATCTGGAACACTTTTGGCGGGAGGTCTATCCGCAAGTCCGAGCAGAGTTGCGCGGTCGTTACCGCAAGCACGCTTGGCCGGAAGATCCTCTGCACCCGAACCCTACGGAAGCAGCAAAAACGGGGAAGAGGGGCGGCAAGAACAAGCGATGATTGCTAGACTCCTGCGGCATAGCATTCCGCATGGGCAGCATTGTCCTTCTGTCGCTTGACGGCCCTCATCTGCCCTCTGTAGGTTCCGCGGCTGGTGGATGCTGGAGGGTGTCTGCGCGCCGGTCGGGCGGCGGCGACACCGAGAAGAGCACCAATCCGCGACCGTGCCAGCGGATGAGTAACCTTGCTGCTGCGGTCGAAGGAGCGCTTTGACGGTCTCCTTGTCGGGGCCGAGAGCCGTCAGGCCTCGGTGAGGGAGCGGAGCGTGACGGTGACCACTGCGCCTAGGACTAAAGGCGTTGCGGTGGTGCTTTTAAGAGGAGTTGACGGCTTGGCCTTTGGCGAGGACGAAGCCCCGAAAGCAGGAGGGCGCCTGCGCGCCCGCTTCGCGCGGCTCTTTCTGGAGCGCGAGCTCATCCTGCGCAGCGATGGTAAGGTTCGCTATGTCAGGATCGGGCGCCGTGCACAGATGCTGGTCGCCGGTGTCGCTGTGGCGGCGCTCTGCTGGGGCGGCTATGTCAATCTGAGCTATCTTGCCCAGTCCGAGAGCCTCCTGACCAAGGAGCGACAGATTGCGGAGCACCAGGCAGCCTATCTCAGCCTGAAGAGCGACGCCGAGAAACTGCAGGAGAGTGTGGCGCAGGTCGCAGCCTTAGAGGCCGACCTGGCTGAGCGCAACGTGGAGTTTTCGCGCCTGGATGAGCAGCGCGGCGACCTGCAGGACCAAGTAAGCCTTGCCGAGAAGACCTTGGCGACCCTGCGCGGCGAGTTGGCTGTCTTGGAAACGGACCTCGAGAGCGCTCGCCGGGACAGTGCGGCCTTGCGCGCTTCCGAGGCCGGATTGACGCAGCAGATGGCCTCCTTGGATCAGGCGCTCGCCGAGGCAGAGACGCGTGAATTGAGCCTTGCCGAGGAGATAGCAACGCTGGAGCAAGAGCGTTCCGCTGAAGCGCGCAAGCGTCTTCTCGAGACAAAGCGTCTTGCCGAGCTGTCGGCGGAGCGAGACAGGATTGCCGAGGCTGCCAAGGCGCAAGCCCGTGTCGAGGCCGATCTGCGTGGCGAGTTGGCGGCCAACGAAGCCGTACGACAGGACCTTGCGCAGCGCTTGGCCAGTGAGTCGGCAGCCAAGAGTGCCACCTTGAAGGAACGCGAGCACTTGTCGACCCGCCTCACGGCCATGGCGGAGACCGAGGCCAAGCTACGTCAGGCGATGACCGAGACTGCGGAGGCGCAAGCCCAGGTCGAAGCCGACCTGCGTGGCGAGTTGGCAACCAACGAAGCCGTGCGACAGGACCTCTCGCAGCGCTTGACTGGTGAGTCGGCAGCCAAGAGTGCCGCCTTAAGGGAGCGCGACCTCGTGTCGAAACGCCTCGCGGCTATGGCCGACAGCGAGGCCAACTTACGCCAGAGGATGACCGCGAAGGTCGAAGCGGAAGCGGCCCAGGCCACCCGCTTGGCCAATGAGACTGCGGCTCGAGAGAGCTTGGCCGCAAAGCGGGACGATCTTGCCAAAGAGGTAGAGGATCTGACGGCGAAAGAAGCAAGTCTAACAGCAGCGCTGGCTGACCAGGAGAGCCTGGGCGCAGAACTGGCGGCTCGCTTGCAGTCTGAAATTGAAGCTAAGGAGGCTTTGGCGACCCGCGAGACGAACCTGTCGCAAACCATTGCCACGATGGCGTCTGTCGAAGCGGAACTGCGCGGCGATTTGGAGCAGACGCGGCAGCGGGAAGCTGCGCTTTCGCAGCACTTGGCAGCCAAGAAAACCGCTTTGGCCGGTCTGCAGGACGAGCACGCCACCTTGCGCGACGAGCTTAACCAGATTGTCGACGAGCGCCGGGCGCTGTCCAAGGGCCTGCATGCCGAGAAGCGCCTGAAGACTGCCTTGCTGATAGAGCGTAACGATCTGGCTGGTGCCCTCGAAGACGTCACCGACAAGCAACGCAACCTGGCAGAGGACCTGACGGAGCGCGAGGCGGCCTTGGTGGAGAGCACCGAGCTCTATGAAACGCTGGCGAATGAGCATCTGGCTCTGCGCAGCGAAGTCGGTCGTCTGAACAGAGAAGCCGAGGAGGCAGCTGAGACGACGCAGGAGCTTCGCCAGCGCTTGGAGCAGAGTACCTTCGAACGCTCGGAGGCAGCCCAGCGCCATGCTGCGCTCACCGTCGCGCATCAGGCGGTGCAGGATGAGCGCGCAGAGTTGGCCCAGGCTCTGGCCGAGAGCGAGGCGGCGCGCAAGCAGCTGGCTGCCGACCTGGTCAGCGGCGAGCAGCGCATGGCAAGGCAACAGGCGGAGCTGAAGAGCTTGGATCGCGCTTATGCCGATCTTCGGGTCGAGCGCAGCAAATTGAGCGGCGACTTGGCCAATGCCCAGACCACCGGTGCCGCTCTGCTGGCGGAGATTGAGGATCGCAATCTCGCGCTTGAGGCAGCCGAAGAGCGCCGCCAGCGCCTGCAGGCGCAGCAGCGTCGGCTGGAGTCCCGGATCGGCGGCTTGGAGCGCGACCTGTTGCACAGCCAGGTTCAAGTCAGCCAGGTCGAGGCCAAGCACAGCAACCTGCGTTCGGCACTGCAGCGATCCGAGAGCCAGATGGCGGCTCTGCGCAAGGACCGCCTTGCCTTTGGCGAGGAAGTTGCGGTCTTACAGGAGAGCCTTGGTCAGGCCGATGAGGCCAAGGACCGCTCCGATCGGCAAGTCCGCGAGCTGGAGCGCGATCTGATGCAGGCGCGTCAAGGTCGTGCCCGCTTGGCGCAACGCGAGGCCTCCCTGGCAGGTGAGGCGCGACAGCTGCAGGCCAGGGTCGCGGGCCTGGAAGACCTGCGCCTGGCACTGGCGAGCGAGAGCCGGCAGATTACTCAGGCTCTGGAGCAGGAGCGGCAGCGCGCGGCCGCCCAAGACAGCGAGCGCGAGCTGCTGCTGGCGGAAATCGACAGTCTGAGTGCGCAACTTGCCTTGGCGACGCAGAGCAACAACGATCTGAGTGTCCTGCTGGCCAGTACCAAGAGTGCGCTCGACAAGACCGATGCCAGAGCGGTCAGCCTGAAGAACGAGCGCGATCGCCTGACTCTCGCCGTCGCTACGACCAGCGACGCGCTGGGAGCGCTGCAAGCAAATCACATCAAGCTCACCGAGGAGCGCGATCGACTGCACAGCGACCTGCAGGCCGAGCTGAACCGCCTGCCGCCGGACAAGGAGCGCGAGCGACTGGCCGGGCGGGTCGAGGACTTGGAGACCCTGATCGGCGATCTGCGCGATCGGCAACGCGATATCGTCGACCGCTTGGACGTGCGCACGCTCAGCACACTGGACGAGATGGAGACGGTAATCGCGACGACCGGTCTGGATGTCGACCAGCTCTTGGCCAATCTGACTGGGCCCGGTGGCGGCCAGGGCGGCCCCTTTATCGCCGCCGACCAGATGCTTGCGACCGACGTCGCCTATGAGCTTCAGGTCTCGGTCGCTCTGTTGGATCTAAGACTGGACCGTTGGGACGCGCTGCAGCAACTGGTGCAGGCTCTGCCGTTGCGTGTGCCCTTGGATAGCTATCGTTTGACCAGCGAATTCGGCTATCGCCGCGATCCGGTGAACAACCGTCGCTCTTTCCACAATGGTGTCGATCTCGCCACCTCCTACAAGGCGCCGCTGCTATCGGCCGGACCCGGCCAGGTTACCTTCGCCGGCTGGCGCGGCGGCTATGGTCGTGTGGTGGAGATCGATCACGGCTTTGGGATGGAGAGCCGCTACGCGCACCTCTCCAAGATCTCGGTGAAGAAGGGCGACCGGGTGGATACCGGCGCAGTTATCGGTCTGGTTGGAACCTCGGGTCGTGCGACCGGACCACACGTGCACTACGAGATCCTGTTCGACGGAACGAACTACGACCCGATGAAGTTCTTCAGGGCGGGCCGCTATGTTCAACAAAGCGAATAGGAATGGAGGAGTCGTAAGTACCTCCGAACCAGCGGGGCGCAACCCGGGAGCGGCTGCTGCAATGCGCACGTCTGTCGCTCCTTCCATCATCGCCGCCAACCTGCAGGTCGAGGGCACGCTGCGCTCGGCCGGGGACATTCAAGTCGACGGGCGCGTGATCGGCGATGTGATCTCTCGCGCGATTACGATCGGCACCGATGCCCATGTCCAGGGCCATGTCACCTGTGAGACCGCGCGTATAGACGGCTATCTCTCGGGCGAGCTCAGGGCCAAGTCCGTCGTGGTCTCCAAGAGCGCCCATATCACCGGCGATGTCCTGCATGAGACCGTGGCCATCGAAGCTGGCGCTCATATCGAGGGCAACTTGAAGCGAATATCATCCGAGGAGGCGGCGCGCCTGCCCCCGCCGGAGGGCGAAGACTGGGCTGAGAAGGTCGACTCTCTGGTTGAGTTGGCCGATCTGGATGAGGAGCCGCCTCGCAAGCCAGGTGGCAACGAGGCGGCCTGAGATCGACTTGCGGGCGCGATCAGAGGAAGAGCCCGAAACCCCAGCCCGACAGCAGTGCCGCCAGGAAGGCCAAGACCAGATAGAAGAGAAAGACCGGCAGGCGCACCAGGCTGTAGACTGGAATGGCTGCCCAGGCCGAGGTGATGCCACCGGCGATCAGGAAGGTCATGGCCGCGTCGGGGCGCATCCCGCTCTCGATCAGGCCGCGGATCAGCGGCAAAGCTGCATAGCCGTCAAGGTAGATCGGCATCCCGACCAAAGCCGCCAGCGGCAGGCTGTACCAAGCATCGGTTCCGACAAGCGGGATCAGCCAGCCCTGCGGCAGCTCGCTCTTCAAGACATACTCGGCGGCAAAGGCCAGGAGCAGCCAGAACAGCACGAGCTTGCTGCTCTCCACCGCCGCTGTCCGAAAGGAGCGACGACGCTCGGCCTCCTGCCAGAAGCGCCAGCGCAGGCTTTTCGGGGCCGAGCAGCCGCAGCCCAGCGATTGAGTGAGACGGTTCGGCCGATCGGGGTTGCGAAACCAACCAAGCTTCACAGCGGCCAGGGCAGCGCCGCCGCCCAGCAGCCCGCAAGCGACCGCTGCCAGGGTCTTGCCGATGGCAAAGGGCAATCCCAGCGTGGCGGCTGTGATCGCCAGCATGCCTGGCCCGGTGATCGGCGAGGCCAGCCAGAAGGCCATGATCGGCGGCAAGGGCACCCGTGCCGCCAGCAGGCCGGCGATGAGCGGGAAAACGGTGATTCCGCAGACCGGCGTCAAGGCACCGATCAGCGAGGCCAGGCCGATCATGCGCAGCTGCCGGCCTCGGAACGCGGTGGCGATCAGCGCGATGGCGCCGCTGGCGGTGACGAAGGCCAACAGAAAGATCGCCAGCAGGATCATCGGCGAGATGGAGATCAAGCTCTCCAACGCATAGAGCAGCGCGGCCCACAGGGTAGCGGGCCAAAGCACCCAGGCCAATGCGAGCAAGGCCAGTGCGACGGTGCGGCGTGGATGTCGGCTGACGAAGCCACGCAGCTCTTGGGCGGATTGCCTCTCGGTTAAGTCGGTCATGGACTGAGTGTGTTGCTTGACTAGGCATCGAACAAACGAATAGATATTATCCTACTCATGAATGAGATCGAACGCTTGGGCGAAGGCCTGGAAACCGACCTGTTGCGCAGTTTTCTCGCTGTCGCACAGCATGGCAGCGTGACCAGGGCGGCGGTGGCGCTGGGGCGCACCCAGTCGGCGATCTCGGTCCAGATTAAACGTTTGGAGGCACTGCTCTCGGTTGCGCTCTTCGATCGTCAGGCCAGAGGCGTCCGTTTGACCGACGCCGGGCAAAGGCTCCTGCCGCGAGCGCGCCAGCTCTTGGAAGAACTCTATGCCCTACGCCTTTCCTTCTCCGATCGCCTGACCGGGCACCTGGCGATTGGCATACCAGACGATTACGGGCCCAGCGTACTGCCGCAGATCTTGCACCGCTTTTGCCAGGCCAACCCGGCCGTCGAGCTTTCTATGCGCTGTGGTTTCTCGGCCGGCTATCCTAAGGCCGTAGCGGAGGGCGCGCTGGATCTGGCGGTCTATGCGGCCGAGGAGGGCGAAGTCCTCAAATCGGCGGAGCCCCTCGCCGAGATCGGGACGCATTGGGTTGCCCGCGCGGGCTGGACGCCGCTCCGTCGCGGCGAGGCCGTGCCGCTTGCGCTCTTCGATCGGGATTGCTGGTGGCGCGACCGGGCCATTCAAAGCCTCTCGACCCAAGGACGGCCCTTCAAGATCGTCTTGACCAGCGAGAGCGTGCTCGGCGTCAAGGCGGCTGTCTCTGCCGGCTTGGCCGTGGCCATGTTGGCGCGCGACACAATAGAAGCCGACATGCAGATCTTAGGGGCGGCCGAGGGTTTTCCGCCGCTGCCGGCCTCATACCTGACCTTGATCAGGAACCCACAGTCGTCTTCGCCGGCGCTCGAACGCATGGTTGAGGCCATTCGTTTCGGCTTCGCGCGGGCCTGAGCGGCGTTACCTGCCGGATGAAGAACCCTTGTGAAGTGCCGGTCGTGAGTTGGGTGCCAGCTTCGCCCCGCTCCGCCCGGTCGGATTGGTTGCGCCTGGGTTCGTCGTGGCCGGGTTCTTTGGTGGAAAGAGGCTGGGTGTGGCGTTGTTCTCCAGCAGGAAACGGCGCGCCAAGACACCCTTTTCGGCATCGCCGACATGCTGCCGGGGTCCGGAGGCTCTTTCGCGCGTGGAGACCTGGGCTTGCACGACCTCGCTGTCAGGAAAACCGGAAAGGCTGACCCAAACCCGGAAGATCGGGGACCCGTCCTCGCGTTCTCCAATCGGCACCGCGGCGGCAAAGACCGTTTCAGGGTCCAGCTCGGTCGCAAGGTTCACCAATGTTCCGACTTCCAGATCGAAAGTCGCTTCCAGGTAACCGGTGGCCTTGGTATTGGAGAGCCATAGACACACGAAGCGACGCTCTTGTCGGATCAACTCGATGGAGAAGGTCAAGGGCTGCCCCGCTTCTGCCTTGCCCTTGATGGCCGTACGATGGATGCGAAGCGCGGGCGTCTCGTTCAATCGTGCAAAGCCGTCTTCGCTCACGCCGCGAAACTCAAAGCCTGCCAGCTGCCAGTCGGCGTTTGGGAGTTCGGCCGCACAGAGGACCTTGTCGTCGCTCGCTGCCTCTGCCGTCTCCAGGATTTCGGCGCCGATCTCCTGCGGATCTCGTTCCAATCGGAAATCAAGTGCGCTCCCGCTTTGCAGAAAGGCAGCCTTGACGTCCGGCAAAGCCGTGTCCTTTGGCAGGGCGATGATGCTACCCCTGGCCCAGGGAAGGTCCGAGACGAAGGGATAGGCTACCAGGCGGCGGAAGTGCGGCTCTGTCTCGTTGCCGCAGCGTGGGTGGTCTTCGGCGACACAGACCAGATAATCGGACTGGGCCAGCATTTTTGCTACTGCGGCATGGTCGGATCCCGCGGCATCGTCGAAGGCGATGAGAGCGGCACTCGGCCGGCGATGGCAGACCAGTTCTGCGGCGGCGTTGGCAAGGTCGGCCCGGTTGCTGGCCAGAACCGACAGGGCCTTGACCTTGGCCATGTCGCAATAGCCGACGACCTGGCCCTGCAGAGCCTTGGCATGCCCTTCTCCAGACAGGGTCTCGATGTGCATACGCGATGCCAACTCAGGATGATGGTTGCGCAGGCGTTCGCTTGCAAGGTCCTGCGCGCGCTTGGTTCTGGTGAGGCTAAGGCCCTTGCCATCGCTGCTGATCAGTTGAAGAACGACATCGCGGTGTGCTTCCAGCATGTCGAAGCTGGCGGGAAGTCGCTGTCTTTGCGCCAGGCAGTGCTTGAGGGCGACCAGCGGTTGGCAGGTCCCGCCCTGTGCACGTGGCACGGGCCCCAGCAGACTGACGGCTGCTTGGCTGTCCGACGGCGCCTCACGGGGAATGGCGACCGGCTCGGCTTGGGCGCAGGACTTGTTCACCCTGGTGGCAAGGCGTTGCCAGGAATTGGAGCGGAAATAGAGTTTTCCCGACTCGCGGAAATCCCAAGGGGCCTCTTCCTGGCGCTCCAGCAGAGCCAATGCCGCCTCCGCGATTTCTTCGGCGGTACCGCGGTCGACCACGACACCTGACCCGTAGCGCTGAGCGATCTCGGCCAGGAAGGTGCCTCGTACCACGACCGAAGGCGCGCCGGCATAGAGTGCATCGATCACCAAGCCCGATGTGCGGTCGGCGAAGTTCGGCGGCATATAGGGCAATATCACGGCATGACAGCTGCGCAGGATGTCGATGAAGGCGCTCTCTTCGATATGGCCGTCCAAGACGGTGACGTAGGGAAAGATCGGGTCCCGCTCCAGCTTGGCCCTGCGCTCGATGGGTGAGGTGCGGAAGATCAACTCCAGGTCCTGATCACCGGCTGCCTCGACCAACAGCTTGGCCGCATCGTAGAGCAGTCCGGTGCCTTTCTCCGGGCGATTGGTCGAAGGAAAGAAGATCCGCTTCTTCTTGCGCTCGGGCAGCGGCGCAGAGAGCATCGACCAGGACTGCTCGTCGTCCAGCAAGGGGGAGGGATGGGCGGCAACCGGCAAAGTTATGCCGCAGCGGCCTTGAATCTGGCGGCGTTGATGGGCGGTCATGCAGGTGAGGGTCAGCCGCGGATCGCCCTCGGCAGCTTTCAAGAGCCAGAGCCAGCGATCCAGGAACCAGGGCATCCAGGCGTCGGCAGAGCGGAACCAGAAGAGGTTGACCAAAAGGCTGACCCGCGGTCGTTCCAAGGCGATCTCATAGAGGATGGCCGCGTGTTCCAGGCTGCCACAGTACATGTAGACGTGCAGTTGACCCTTGCAGCGTAGCAACGCGCGATCGATCGCCGCCGTAAACTCGTCACGAACCGCTTCGCCGAGCCTCTGGTGATAGGCCGCGCTCTCCTCCGGCTTGTTCGCCAGGGTCCAGCTGTAGGTGTAGAGTGAACAGTCGATGAAAAAGCTGTCGGCGTCGGTGTCTTCACCCTCTTCTGCTGCCTCCGCCCACTCCACACTGGTGGCAATCTCATAGCGCAGTCCACCAGCCTCCACCTTCGGACCCAGCCGGCGCTCATAGTTCCAGAAGTGCCCGATGCGGTTGCGCATGTCCGGATTGATCGAGAGCAGCGTCGCATCTTCACCCGGAACAGAGCCGTCCGTCTGTGGGATCGGCTCGGCGGCACCGCGCCGGCGCAGAGCGGGCAGGTAGGAGGCAGTGTAGCCCTCGACAGTCTTGCCCGCGCGCTCTAGCTCGCGCGCGATGCGCTCGATCTGTCGGGCGAAGTCTTGACTGCTTTCGGTCGTATGCCCCTGCGCTTGGCTGTCCGAAGTGCTGCTATCGGCACTGCCCGGCGGCATACCGTCGACGCCGCAGATGCGGATCGTCTTGAAGACGCTGCCAGCAAGCGGCAGCATCAAGCGAGGCATGACATTGGTCAGACCGGCCACCGAAAAGTCGACGTCCAAATTGAGCGACAGGCGCTCTGCATTGTGGACCGGAAGGCCGATCACCCGCTCGTGGAGGCCGGACGGCAGGGCTGAGAGGTAGAGTGGGTAGTCCTTCATGGAGACCAGTAACCACAGGCCATTGTTCTCCATCTGTGTTCGCAGGGCGGCTCGAAACGCGCCGGCAGCCCGTGTGGGAACGGCGAAATTGCTGGAATCGGCTACCGCGACGGCGATCGGCTTCGTCGCCTCCATCAACTGCTGGTCAAGAATCAGGTCATTGGCGACGATGCTGTGGCCATCGTCCATCGGCAGCCTCAAGCACTCTCGATGCGATGCGCCACCGCCGATCAGATAGCCGATCTTTCGATCCAGCGTTTTCTTGAAGGCGCGATAGGCCTCCCGCGCCTGCCCGATCGATGTCCCGCGTTTCGGGTCCAAAGTCTTGGCAAGTACCGAGAGGCGATTGGAAGCATGGCCGCCGTCGCTCTCGTCGATGATGACGACCTTCGGCCCCGAGGGGTCCTGAGGTAGACCGGACAGAAGTGCCGCTGTTCCTGCTCTGCGCCAGACCAGAACGACATCTGCACTCGCGAGTTCCTGCCGCAAGCCTGCAACACTGGCTGGCAAAGCCTGAAGTCTTGCTTTTTCCAGCAGCGGGCGGCTGGCGTCCGATCCGAGGATATCGGGATCAAGATCTTCTGAGACCTGATCGGGCAAAGCGTCAAAACTGGCAAAGAGTGAAATCGAATCGATAACATCGCTAGCAGACGAGAGGAACCAACACAACTTGGCAAGCACATCGCCGCAGGCCTGCGGTTGCTCGAAGGCAGGAATAACAACGAGTTTCGACATTAGTTATTGGGCTCCCGGCGAAGGGGTGAGGGCTGCTGAGAAGGGGCGAGCTCATCGCGCGCTGCCGAGGCCGCACTTTGGCGGCTGGTGCCTGCGAACGCAAGATCAGCTTGGTGTCATAGGCTGGGCGGTTCTACCTGCTGCGACAACCGGCTCCCTGGATGCGTTTGGATTGCTCGCTGCCGTCAGCGGAGGCACCGGCAAAGAACAGCAGAGGATTCCAATCCGTTCTGCGTCGCTTCATCGATTGCCGCTGGTCGGGCAATTGGGCTAGGCAAGGCGTCGACGCCCTGGATTTGCCGCACAGTGTGTAGATCCAGAGCAATTCGCAGGGGTGGGGGTAACTTGGGTGACGGATCGCAAGACTGCATTGATTACCGGGGTAACCGGCCAGGACGGCGCCTATCTGGCAGAACTCCTGCTGGCCAAGGGCTACGAGGTGCATGGCGTCAAGCGCCGTTCTTCCTCCTTCAACACTCAGCGGATTGATCATCTCTATCGCGACAGCCACGAAGCCGACACCGGCTTTCATCTGCACTATGGCGACATGACCGACAGCGTCGGTCTGGTGCGCATGATTGGCCAGATCAAGCCGGCGGAGATCTACAACCTGGCAGCCCAGAGCCATGTGAAAGTGAGCTTCGAGTCGCCTGAGTACACAGCGAACGCCGATGGCTTGGGCACTCTGCGCTTGTTGGAGGCCATTCGCATTCTCGGGATGGAGCAGGACTGTCGCTTCTATCAGGCCTCGACCTCCGAACTTTACGGTCAGGTCCAGGAGGTGCCGCAGCGAGAGAGCACGCCCTTCTATCCGCGTTCTCCCTATGCCGCGGCCAAGCTCTATGCCTATTGGATCACGATCAACTATCGCGAGGCCTATGGCTTGCACGCCTCCAACGGGATCCTCTTCAATCACGAGAGTCCGATCCGTGGTGAGACCTTCGTTACGCGCAAGATTACCCGTGCCGTCGCGGCCATAGAATTGGGTCTGCAGTCGACGCTCTACCTTGGAAACATGGATGCCAAACGCGATTGGGGCCATGCGCGCGACTATGTCGAGGGCATGTGGCGTATCCTGCAGCAGGAGGAGCCGGACGACTACGTCCTTGCCACCGGCGAGACCCACTCGGTCAGAGAGTTCGTCGAGCGCGCCTTCGCTGCCGTCGGCAGAGAGGTCGTCTGGGAGGGCAGCGGCGTAGAGGAGGTCGGTTGCGATGCCGGCACCGGCGCGCGCTTGGTCGCGATCGATCCGGCTTACTTTCGCCCGACCGAGGTTGAACTGCTGATCGGCGACCCCTCGAAGGCCAAACAAAAGCTAGGCTGGAGCCATACGACCAGCTTTGCCGAGCTGGTAAGCGAGATGGTCGAAGCCGATATGAAGCTATTGAAGACGGAGAGCCTGGCGCGCACGGCCTATGGTGTGCGCGAGTAGCGGTCGATTGGGCTCCGACGCGGACCCGAGAGATCGTGCAGTCTCTCAACGGAGGTGCCTCACGTGAGCGATAACGCGGTCTTTCCTCTCGCCGGCAAACGCATCTTTCTTGCCGGGCATCGCGGGATGGTCGGTTCGGCCCTGCAGCGGCGGATGGCGCGTGAGGACTGCACCCTCCTGACTGCGAGCAGAGCGGAGCTCGACCTGCTGTCGCAGCAGTCGACCTGGAGGTTTCTTGAAGCAGAGCAGCCGAACTGCGTAATCGTGGCCGCCGCAAAGGTGGGTGGAATCCACGCAAACCGCAGTTTTCCGGCTGAATTCCTCTACGAAAACCTGATGATCGAGGCAAACCTGATCCATGGCGCCCACCTGGCCGGTGTGGAGCGCTTGCTGTTCCTGGGTTCCTCATGCATCTACCCGCGAATGGCGCCGCAGCCTATGCCGGAAGACTGTCTGCTGACCGGACCGCTGGAGGCCACCAACGAGTGGTATGCCATCGCCAAGATCGCCGGGATCAAGCTCTGCCAGGCCTATCGCGACCAGTATGGCCGCGACTACATCTCGGCCATGCCCACCAATCTCTACGGTCCCGGCGACAACTTCGACCTGGCCAACAGCCATGTTCTGCCGGCCCTGCTGCGCAAGGCGCACGAGGCAAAGCAGGCCGGTGAGAGCCGCTTGTCGGTCTGGGGCAGCGGCCGCCCGCGGCGCGAGTTTATGCATGTCGACGATCTGGCCGACGCCTTGGTGTTCCTGCTTGAGCACTACTCCGGCAGCGACCATGTCAACGTAGGCGTCGGCAGCGACGTATCAATTCGCGAGCTGGCCGAAACGGTCACGGCGACGGTGGGGTTGGATGCCGTATTGGATTTCGATGCCTCGATGCCCGATGGCACGCCGCGCAAGTTGATGGATGTGAGCCGTCTGACCGCCATGGGTTGGCAAGCCAAGATCGGCCTCGAAGACGGCATTCGCCAAACCTACGCCTGGTTTCTGGAACGGCAAGGCGAGGGCGCTGGCCTTCGCGGGTGACGGGCCGCACTCTCTGGCCCTTGCAGCAGGAAAGATGGTAAGGGCGAGCATGATCATACCCGTAATCCTTTGCGGTGGCTCCGGCACACGCCTCTGGCCCCTGTCGCGCAAGAGCTATCCAAAGCAACTGGTCGACGCCTTGGGTCCAAGTTCGCTGTTTCAGGAGACGGTCCGGCGCGTGCTTGGCGAGGGGTTCGACCGGCCCATTGTGGTATCCGGGCAGGACTATCGTTTCCTCATTGCCGAACAGCTGAAGGAGCTGGGCTGCGAGGCCGATATCGTGCTGGAGCCAGAGGGGCGCGACACCTTTCCGGCCATCGTTGCGGCCGCCGTGCTGGCCGCCAAGCGCAATCCCGAGGCCTTGGTCCTGGTCATGCCTTCGGACCATGTCATCCCTGACGATGAGGCCTTTCGCACGGCTGCGGCCGCTGCGGCCGAGGCTGCAGCGGCTGGAGATATCGTGACATTCGGCATTACGCCGTCACGTCCGGCCAGCGAGTACGGCTACATCCGTCCAGGTGCGGAGGGCTCGGTCGGCCGTCGCATCGAAACCTTCCTGGAAAAGCCGGACAGCGAGACGGCAAAGCAGTTGATCCAAGAAGGCTGTCTGTGGAATGCCGGCCTCTTCTGCTTCCTTGCGGCAAGCTTGCTGTCGGAGGCGGAGGCACTGGAGCCAGAGAGCAGTGCACAGGTCGGTGCGGCGGTGGACGCCCTCGCAGAAGACTTGGACTATCTCCGCCTGGGCCCTCAGTTCGCCGAGGCGCGCAAGATTTCCTTTGACTACGCGGTCATGGAGAAGACCGCGCGACGCCTGGTCATTCCAGTCGACTTCGCCTGGTCCGACGTCGGCGATTGGCGCGAGCTTTGGACCATGTCTGAGAAGGACGGTGCCGGCAATGCGGTCTTCGGGGATGTTGTCCTTGAAGGTGTCCGCAATAGCTACCTTCGCTCCGAATCGCGGTTACTCTGTGCTCTGGGGCTGGAGGGTCTGGCCGTCATCGATACCCACGACGCCGTCCTGGTGGCCCCGCTTGAGCGGGCGCAGGAGGTCAAGACCTTGGCGCAGAGCCTAGAGCAGCAGGGTCGCCCGGAAGCCAATGTGCATAGCCGGGTCTATCGCCCCTGGGGTTGGTATCAGACCGTCGACAGCGGCACGCGCTTTCGCGTCAAGCGGATCGCCGTAGCACCCGGCCGGCAGCTGTCCCTACAGAAGCATTTTCATCGGGCCGAGCATTGGGTCGTGGTCAAGGGCACCGCCGAGGTCACGATCGGCAGCGAGGTACGCCCACTGCGCGAGAACGAGTCACTCTATATCCCGATGGGCAGCGTCCACCGTCTCGGCAACCCCGGGCGGATTCCGGTCGAGCTGATCGAGGTGCAGACCGGCGGCTACCTGGAAGAGGACGACATCGTCCGGCTTGAGGACGACTTCGGGCGGACGTGATTCGGTCGACCTCAATAGCCGCGATTGAAGTCCACGACGTTCAAGAGATCCTGACCGGCCTCGTAGCGGGCGATGTTGGCGACGACCGCTGTGACGGCAGTGTCGGCCATGGTCTTGGCGGCAATGTGCGGCGTCACGACCACCTTGGGATGGCTCCAGAAGCGGGACTCCTGCGGCAGCGGTTCTTGGCGGAAGACGTCCAGGGTCGCGCCCGAAAGGTGATCGCTGTCAAGCGCCGCTAGTAGATCGGCCTCTACGGCAAGTCCGCCGCGGGCGACATTGATCAAGGCTGCGCCTCGTGGCATGCGGGACAGCGTCCTAGCATTCAACAGGCCTTCGGTCTCGGCCGTCAGTGGCAGCAGACAGACCAGGATCTCACTGCTCTCCAAGACCCTGTTCAGTCCCTCAACGCCGTGGTGCATGTCGATGCCCTCGACCTGCTTGGGACTGCGGCTCCAGCCGCTTATCTGGAATCCGAAGGGCAGCAGTTTGGCCGCGGCATCGCTGGCCAGCGCACCCATGCCCAAGAACCCGACACGTCGGTCTTTAGCCAGTGTGGGTTCTATCTCCCGCCAGACCCGGTCGCGCTGCTGTACGGCGAAGGCTGCCATGTCGCGGTGGTGCCAGAGAACCGACAGGGCCACGAACTCGCTCATGCCTTGGGTCAGACCATCCTCGACCATACGCACAACCGGGAGGTGCTTGGGGCGTTCCGGGTCCTTGACGATGTGGTCGACGCCGGCACCGATCGAGAAGATGACCTTCAGGTTGGGCAGACTGGCCAGCAAACCCGGTGGCGGTTCCCATACCAAGGCGTAACGCACGCTCTCCGGTTCATCGATCTTCGGGTAGACCTGTACTTGGCGGTCGGGTGCCTGCTTGGCCCAGGCGTTGCGCCAGGGGCCTTCGTTCGACCAGTCCGACTTGTGCAGGATGCTCATAGACTATTCCCAATCGACGCAGTTGGCTGTGTCGAGAGAATGACCGGTCGTGCGCCGGATGAGAAGTCGGCGCGGCAACAAGAGCCTGTGGATAGGCTTCGCCTATGTTTTCGGGAAGAGATACCTTGATCGCAAGGCGCGCGACTTCAGGGCGTTATCGCCTCGACAATGCGGCAGCTCGAGATTGTCCCGGTTCCTTTGCAAAGTCCATTCAGCCGGCGCAACTCTGCGGCCAAGGCTTCCAACTTGATGATCTTTTTCTCAACATCTTCGAGATGACGAGCGGTCAAGGCGTCAACGTCGGCACAAGAACGTTCGCTGTCGGTGGATAATGTCAGCAGGTCGCGGATCTGATCCAGCGAGAAGCCAAGGCCACGGCAATGGCGAATAAACCGCAAGCGATCGAGTGCAGCTTGCTCGTAACGACGGTAACCATTGTCGCTGCGTTTGGGCTGAGGAAGCAGGCCGACAGTCTCGTAGTACCGGATTGTGACGACCTTTGCGCCCGATGCACGCGCTAGCTCGCCGATGCCAAAACTCTCCCCGGACATGGCTTGACCCTATAGTTACTATAGACATTAGCTTATAGGCTGGAACCGGACGAAAGGGAAAGGAAAATGGCCTGTCGCTCACAGAGCGCCTGCGGTGCCGGCCTTGTAGCTGGCAGGCGTTACCGCAAGATCCTGTGGATCGTCTTGGGAATCAACGCCGTGATGTTCCTGACGGAGATCCTGGCCGGGCTGATGGCTGGCTCGGTAGCATTGCAGGCCGATGCGCTTGATTTCTTCGCGGATGCAGCAAACTACGGCATTAGCCTCTTTGTGTTGGGCCTGTCGCTACGGTGGCGCGCGACGGCGGCTCTGATCAAGGGAGCGTCCATGGCTGTCTTTGGACTATGGATCGTTGTCGCCGTGACTTGGAATGCTTGGCATGGAACGGTGCCATCCTGGAGCACAATGGGGGTGGTGGGCATGGCCGCCTTAGTCGCGAACCTTGTTTGCCTCGCGCTTCTTTATGCTTGGCGCGAAGGGGATGCGAACATGAGGTCGGTCTGGATCTGCTCGCGCAACGACGTTCTGGCGAACTGCGCAGTACTCTTTGCTGCTCTTGGGGTTTTTGGAGTCGGCACCTCGCTGCCTGACTTGATAGTCGCCGGCGTGATGGCCGTGCTTGCGTTGCAAGGAGCACTGGTGATCATAGCTAGGGCCAGAGCCGAGCTCAGAGCGCTTAGATCCGAGAGACGTGGCCTCCTGCCAAGCTAGATCGCGCTCGTTCTTGGGTTAGCGCTTCAGGCGAATGCCGCGGCCTGCGTCCTCAGGGGATCTCAGTTCGGACTGTCGTGTGTCCAAGCGCTCCAGGCAATCCAACATAGTCGCTCCGAAGGGAGCTGAGCGCGGCGGTTCGCCGGTGACATGCAGCAGCAGGAACTCGGCGGCGGCGACCGGCTCGTCCACACCGTCAACCCAGGTGCGTGCGTAGAGCCGCAGCCGCTTGGCGTCGCGCTCAATGGCCTGCGTGGTGACCTGCAAGGCTTGGCCTTCCTTGACTTCGAGGAAGTAGCGGATGTGGGTCTCCAGCGTATAGAGCGTACCCTGGCCGCTCTCACGGTAAGCCCGGTCGCAACCGATCAGCTCCATAAAGCGGTCGGTACCCCAGCTCATGACCAGCAGATAGTAGGTCTCGTTCATGTGGCCGTTGTAGTCGAGCCACTCGGCCCGGCAGGGCCCCTGCCAGGTGATGAGGCCGCCGCCGGGGTGCCAGGGCGTCTTCTCCAAGTCGGTCGCTGACACCTACGCGGTCTCCCGTAGCTCTTCGGCCTGCTGAAGGTCGACCGAGACCAGCTGCGAGATCCCGCGCTCGCCCATGGTGACGCCATAAAGACGATCGACGCGCGCCATGGTTAGACGGTGGTGGGTGATCATCAGGAAGCGGGTTTCGGTCGCCTCCGCCATCTCGTGTACCAGAGAGCAGAAGCGGTCGACGTTGGCGTCGTCCAGGGGCGCATCGACCTCGTCCAGCACGCAGATCGGCGCCGGGTTGGTACGGAAGACGGCAAACAGCAGGGCGAGCGCCGTCAGCGCCTGCTCGCCGCCAGAGAGAAGCGAGAGGACCTGTAGCTTCTTGCCCGGCGGGCTCGCCATGATCTCCAGGCCAGCCTCCAACGGATCGTCGGAGCCGGTGAGCGCGAGGTGTGCGCGTCCACCGCCGAAGAGCCTCTGGAAGAGGTCCGAGAAGTGCTTGTCGACCTGGGTGAAGGCCTCCATCAGGCGGGCACGACCTTCCTTGTTCAGGTTGGAGATGCCCTGGCGCAGACGGGCGATCGCTTGCGTGAGGTCATCGCGCTCGCGCAGCAGGTCGCCGATCTGTGTCTCAAGCTCCCCCGCTTCGATCTCGGCGCGAAGGTTGACCGGACCCATATTGTCGCGCTCACGCAGCAGGCGCTGCAGCTTGGTCTCGACTTCTTCGGCCGGCGGGAAGCTCTCTTCCGGGTCGATGCCGGCGGTCACCAGGATCGCATAGGGTGGACAGTCCAGAGTCTCGCGCACGCGACGCATCAGGTTTGCCTGCGCCTCCTGCGCGGCCTCGCAGGCAGCCTCTGCGCGCACCTTGTCCTCGCGGTCGGAAGCCAGGGCAGCTTCGGTCTCCTTCAGACGCCGCCGCGCCTCGTTCAGAGCCGTCTCGGCCTTGGCCAGGCGATCGGCTGCGTCGCGCCGTTCGAGCTCGGCGGCCTTGATCAGGTCGGCCAAGCGTGCCTTGCGTTCGGAGATTTCGCCGGGCTGCTGCTTTAGGTCATCGCGTTCCTGCTGCGTCGCCGCGGCGCGCTCGGCCAGCTCCGATTCGTGCCGCTGTGCTGCCTCGCGCCGCTCGGCCCAGGAGCGGCGCTCTTCGGCGATGGCTTTCAGTCGGGCTTGGGCCGCCTCGCCCTCGCGGCGCAGACGCTCCAAGGCGCTGCGTTGCTCGGTTGCCAGGTTGCGCTTGCGTGTCAGTTCCGCCCGTGCCTCACCGACTGCACGACGGGCTTCGGCCAAGTCTGGGAGGGCGGCGACGCTTGCTTCGACCTCAGCCAGAGTGGCGGCCAGTTCGGCCGTTTCCGCCTTGCGGCGGGACTGGGCTTCGCCCAGGGCGGTCAGTCTTGTCTCGCTGGCAGCCAAGGTCCGTGCCAGCTTGGCTTGGCGGCTGCGTGCGGCCTCCAGACTGCGCTGTGCTTCACCCTGCTCTCGGCGGCTTGCCTGTTCTTCTTGAGCGGCGGCCTTGGCCACCTCTTCCAGTGTTGAGAGCTCTTGACGTGCGGCCTCGACCTTGGGCCTGCGTTCGGCCACCAGGGCCTCCAGCTCTTCCAGGCGGTTGCGCTGCGCCAAACGTTGGGCGGCAGCGCTGGGGGCATCGGCGCGCGCGACGTAGCCGTCCCAGCGCCAGAGGTCGCCGGCCTTGCTGACCAGGCGTTGACCGGGCAGCAACTCGGCCTGCAAGGCGTCACCCTGAGCGGAATCGCCGACCAGCGCAATGCGCGACAGACGCCGCGCCAAGGCGAGCGGTCCCTTCACTTTGCTGGCAAGCGGCGTGGCGCCGGCAGGAAAGCTGTCCTCGGCAAGCGGCGACAGTTCGGTCCAGTGTACTGGCGCCTCGGCAGCATCGGGCGCCGAGAGCTCATCGCCCAGCGCTGCACCCAGCGCCGTTTCGTACCCCTTGGCGACGGTCACCCGATCCAACAGCGGTGGCCAGGCCTGACCTTCTTCCGGCGCGATGACGGCAGCTAGGCCGGCGGCCTCGCCCGCGAGGCGCTCCAGTTCGCGCTCGATCTCGGCCAGGCTGCGCCGTTCCTGATCCAAGGTGGCGCGGGTATCCTGCTGCTTTTGCGCAGCCGTTTCCACCCGCTCGCCTAGGGCCTCCAACACAGCCTCTGCGTCGCTGACGTTGCGCTCCAACGCGCTGAGGGAGCCTTGTGCCTCCTGCTCATGACGCAGACGGGAGATTTCCTTCTCGGCCTCGCCGGATTCGCGGGCCAGACGTTCGCGTCGGCGCTGCAGGTCGCGCTGTCGCTCCTCGGCGCTGCGGCGGCCTGCCTCGTCTCCCGCCAGGCTCTGGGTTAGACGCTGAAGGGTCTCTTCGCCTTCGCCCACCAGGGCGCCGGTCTCGGCCAAGAGGGCTTCCAGGCGGCCCTGCTCCTCGGCGCGTTCCGGCAATGCCTCCTCGATCCCGGCCTGCTCTTGCTCCAGGTTGTTGAGCGCATTGCCAGCGTCCAGCACTTGACCTTGGTTGCGGCCGCGGTCGCGTTCGATCTGCTGCAGCCGCTCCTCGGCAGCCTTCAGAGCGCCAGCCAGCCGCTCCAACTCACGGGTCAGCTGGTCGCGGTCCAATGTCAGCTTCTGCAGCTTTGCCGCCGCGACGGCCTCGCCATCGCGTAGCGGCGGAATGGCTTCGGCGCACTCGGCTTCCATCCGGGTTGCGACGGCCACTTCCTCGCTGCGCGATCCGACCCGAACCTCCAATTCGCGCAGGCGGCGTTCTGCCTCTGCCTGCTGGGCGGCAGTGGCTTCTGCCTCCTGATGCAGAGAGATGGCTTGGAAACGGCGTACCTGGGTCTGCAGGTTTCGATAGCGGCTGGCTTGGCGGACCTGCTTCTTCAAGCTGGAAAGCTGTGCCTCCAGCGCGGTCACCACGTCCTCCAGCCGCTCCAGGTTGGTTTCGGCTGCACGCAGGCGCAGCTCCGATTCGTGCCGACGGCTGTAGAGTCCGGTGATGCCGGCTGCCTCTTCCAGAACCGCGCGCCGCTCGGCCGGCTTAGCATTCACCAGCTGGCCGATCTTGCCTTGGCTGACAAGCGCACCGGACTGAGCGCCGCTGGCCGCATCGGCGAACAGCACCTGCACGTCACGAGCCCGGGCCTCACGCCCATTCACCCGATAGTTGGAGCCGCGTTCGCGCTCGATGCGCCGCACCACTTCCAACTCATCGTCGTCGTTAAAGGCAGCTGCTGCCCGCCGCGTCGTGTTGTCCAGCAACAGCGAGACCTCGGCCAGATTGCGGGCCGGGCGGCTCTGCGTGCCGGCGAAGATGACATCGTCCATCTCGCCGCCACGCATGCGCTTGGCAGAACTCTCGCCCATCACCCAGCGCAGAGCCTCTACTAGATTGGATTTGCCGCAGCCGTTCGGTCCGACGATCCCTGTCGTTCCCGGCTCGATCACAAGCTCGGTCGACTCGACAAAGGATTTGAAACCGGCCAGACGCAGACGCTTGAACTGCAGCAAACCCCCTCCCTTCCGCCGTTACCGGACTAGCTATTCTGACTCTCGGCAATCAGGCCGGAGAGCTCTTCATAGTCTCTGGGTTGCACCTTCTCGCCGTTCAGGATCAGTGTCGGCGTGGCATCAACGCCGTAGGTCGCCTCGGCATACTCAATGCCGGAGACCAGGCGATTGAAAGTTGCCTCATCGGCGATGCAGGCCTCAAAGCGCTCTTTGTCGAAGCCGGCAAGCTGGCTCAGCTCGAAGAGCGCGACTCCCGGATCTTCCGACTGCAGCCAGCTGCGCTGCTGCTTGTAGAGGATATCCAAGAAGGCGAAGTAGGCGTCGCCTTCCAGGCAAAGCGCGATCATGGCGGCCCAAAGCGCCGGCGCATTCAGCGGAAAGTCACGATAGACGTAGAGCAGTTTGCCCTCGTCGATCCAGTCCTGCTTGATCGACGGCAGCATGGAGCCATGGAAGCGGGCGCAATGCGGACAGCTGAGCGAGGCGTACTCGATCAACACAGCCGGGGCATTCTCGTCGCCCATCAGGCGATCGTCGGGCAGCAGGCCGCGATCGTCGGCCGTCAGCGTTACCGTCTCCTGCGCCTTGAGGCTGATCGGCAGGCCTGCCACCAAGGGAAGGGCCGCCAGACCGGCCAGAGCCTTACGCCTGTCAATCATCATATGCTTAGCGTTCATTGGTTCACCCACCACATGTTGTAGATCATACGAGAGATGGCATGCCTCGCAAGCCCCTTCTTATCCACAGTGAATGGCGGGGGTTTGGCCAAGCAGTCCTAGCATCAGATTTCGATGTAAGTCGCCACGATGACCAGGATGTGGCAAGGAGGCGTTAGATTCTAAAGTCTTAGGTCGCGTCTTCGTGATCGCCGCGTGATCTAAAGGTGCCGGCAAGGCGGGCAAGCGCACGATCCAGGTCTTCGTGACCGCTGTTGGGCAAATCGGGTGGAGACATCTTGTCCTGCCCAGTTTTGCGATTTTCGCGTTCGACCGGCGCAGCGCGCGAGTCCGGGAGCGGTTTCGGGCGCTGGTTCAACTGCGCCACTTGGCGGATTCGCAGGCGCTGAACTGCGGGCACGCCGAGGAAGGCATTGACCCGTTCGATGATCTGCGGGGCGCGGTGCTGCAGCTCCAACGCCGCCCAAGACAGGCAGGCGACCTCCAAGGAACCGACCTGGACCTCCGCACGGCGTTCGCGGCGCAGCCTCAGTGGCTGGCAGAGGCCCGCCAGCTCGGCCCCAACCGCCTCTTGCCAGTCCAACAGCAGACTGGCCTCCAAGGGCGGTCGTTTGCGCAGCAAGGGCTTGACCAGGGGACGCAGGGTCTTGCCCAGCGGCTCCAGACCGCCGCCGACCTTGCCTCTGCCACCTTCGGTCGGGTCTCTACCGTCCTCGGGAGCTGTTTCCTTCGCGGCCTGTTTCTTCCGGGTCTGCTTCGTTCTGCTCTGGGCGATGGCACGGCTCCCCGCTATGTCTCTACTCAAGTCTAGCCCCAAACCGCGGTAAAATCTCAAGACCACAATGGATCCAACCTCCCTACGTGCGCAGCTGCTTGCCTGGTACGACAAGAATCGGCGCGAGCTTCCGTGGCGCAGTCCACCGGGCGAGCGCCCCGACCCCTACCGGGTCTGGCTCAGCGAGATCATGCTGCAACAGACGACGACGGCCGCAGCGGGACCCTACTTTGCTCGCTTTCTGGCCCGCTTTCCTGACCTGGATAGCCTGGCAGCGGCCGAGCAGGATGAGGTCCTGCGGCTTTGGGCCGGCCTCGGCTACTACGCCAGGGCGCGCAACCTGCATGCCTGTGCGCAGCGCTTGGTCGAAGACTTCGGCGGCCGCTTTCCCTCGCAGGAGCCCGCTCTACTAAGCCTGCCGGGTATCGGGACCTACACCGCAGCTGCCGTGGCAGCGATCGCCTTCGACCGACCGGCAGCACCGGTCGACGGCAACTGGGAAAGGGTGGTGGCGCGCCTATTCGATCTGCATGACCCTCTACCAAAAGCAAAGCCGAAGCTGAGAGCTTTGGCGGAAAGCCTCGTCGGGAAGGAGCGGTCGGGCGATTTTGCCCAAGCCATGATGGACCTGGGGGCCACGGTCTGCGTGCCGGGCCGGCCGCGCTGCCTGCTCTGTCCACTAGAATCGATCTGTCGGGCTCGTGCGGCGGGCACAGCGGAGTTGCTGCCGATGAAAGCCGCCAAGAAGGCGAAGCCCGAGCGGCAGGGGATCATCTTCTTCGCACGCGCCGCGGATGGTGCGGTGCTGCTGCGCCGGCGTCCGCAGAAAGGTCTGCTTGGCGGCATGATGGAGGTTCCCGGTACGCCCTGGCGCGAGAGCCCGTGGAGCGAGAGCGAGGCCCTGACGCAGGTGCCGGGTCCGGCCGAATGGGAGAGCCTGAACGGTCAGGTCACGCACGTCTTCACTCACTTTCGCCTGACACTATCGGTCTGGAAAGCGAGACCGGATCGTGCAGCCTGGCAGATCCCAAGGGAGGCGCGCTGGGTCGAGCGACAAGACCTGGATGCCGAGGCACTGCCAAGCGTGATGCGCAAAGTGGTCCGCTTGGCGGCGAAAGGCTGATGTGTAAAGAAGGGGCTACCCGCCGCGATTCTGCTGCAGTTCCTGGCGGGTCAAGACGAAGCCAATGAAGAGACGGTAACCGAACTGCGATTGCGTTTCGGTCAAGGGCATCTGCGGCTGCACCAGCTCGGTCAGGCGCACGCGGCGTCCCTGGGCCGACAGCGGTATCGACACGGGAAACTCCTGCCGTGCCAAGAGGCGTTGATCGGCTGCCGTCACTGCCACGAAGTATGAAAAGTTGGCGGCCTCGCCCTGCATTGCCGGTCCACGCCTGGCCGACATGACGACGGTCAGATCGACCTCCAAGGTGTTGTCGTTGCGCTGGCAGGCCGGCGACACGCTCTCGATGTTCGCCTCGAAGATGACATCGGTGAGGTCGGTTCCGCCGGCATAGCGCACCAGCCGTGCAGCATCGGGCAAGATCGCAATTGGCGGGCATTCCAGGGGGGGAGGGTCGAGGGCCGAACAGCCGGTGAGGGTCAGCCCAGCGATGGCCAGAAGCGACCAGCGCCGGGTCCGCAGAGAGGAAAGGGCCATTGGGGCTTGCTCTGCCTACAAGCGGCTATGCGTCCCATCGCAAAGCGGTTGCTTGGCGCTGGCCTTGCAGCCGCAGAAATAGCAGTCCCTGTCCGCTTCGGCTTTGTAGGCGAGAGGCACCAAGCTCGTATCCTTGTGCGAGCCATCGCAGAAGGGCTGCTTGGCGCTACGCCCGCAGGCACACCAATAATAGGTCTTTCCGGCCTGAACGGTTACCTTGTAGGGCGCCTTTTGGGCCGGGATTGCCTCGTCACTCGCCTGCGACATGCCGCTTTTGTCCTTGTCTTCTCATCAATAACTTGCCACCTCACTGACGCGAGAAGAGGCGACAGGGACTGTAGGTCACGCCGTGGGTGCTGAGCAAGCGTCAGGCATAAATGCAGGTTTCGATCCGCTTCTTGAGAATCAAGTCCATTTCTAGAGAGGTCGCGCCGAACTATGCCCGATCGGAAACCATCGTTAACCGTCCTCCTGGCAGGACCGCGCGGCTTTTGCGCCGGCGTCGAGCGGGCGATCGAGATCGTCGAGCGCACTCTGGAGAAGTACGGCGCGCCGGTCTACGTGCGCCACGAGATCGTCCACAATCGCTATGTGGTCGAAAACCTGCAGGCCAAGGGCGCCGTCTTCGTTGAAGAGCTGGACGAGGTGCCGGAAGGCGTTCCGGTGATCTTTTCCGCGCATGGCGTGCCCAAATCGGTTCCAGACGAAGCAGAACGGCGCAAGATGCTTTATCTTGATGCCACCTGCCCCCTGGTCTCCAAGGTGCATCGCGAGGCCGAGCGCCAGCATCGCCTGGGCAATCAGATCGTCATGATCGGCCACCAGGGGCATCCAGAGGTGATCGGGACGATGGGCCAATTGCCGCCCGGCTCTATCATCCTGGTAGAGACGGTCGAGGACGTACGGGGCCTTGAGGTGGAGGATCCGCGCAAGCTGGGTTTCATCACCCAGACCACGCTTTCGGTGGACGACACGGCCGAGATCGTCGAGGCGCTGCTCGAACGCTTTCCGGAGATCCATGCGCCCAAGAAGGAAGACATCTGCTACGCCACCACCAATCGGCAGGAGGCGGTCAAAGCCATTGCCAACCACAGCGACGCTATCATCGTCGTCGGCGCGCCCAACTCGTCGAATTCGCGGCGCTTGGTTGAGGTGGCGGAGAAGCTCGGCTGTCCGCGCTCGGTCATGGTTCAGCGAGCCAGCGATCTGGATCTGGGTATGCTGCACGGCTTGAAGAGCGTCGGGCTTACCGCGGGTGCCTCTGCGCCGGAGGTCCTGGTCGAGGAGGTGATTGCCGAGTTGCGCAAGTTCTTCGAGGTGACGATCGAGGAGGTCGTGGTGCGCAACGAGAGCGTCGTCTTCAAGCTGCCGCGCCAGCTGACCGAGAGCGTTGCCTAAGCCAAGCGTGACGTCAAATCCAGCTCGCTTGCAGCGTGAAGCCCGTCCTATGCCTTTGAATTCCACAGATGGTCGTGATCAGATGCGCCTCTGTAAACACGACCTCTCTTAGGAGCCGCCTTTCGGCATGGCCGTTTACACCGACGTCGGTGACGAAGAACTGGACGAGTTTCTCGTGCCCTATGGCCTCGGCACGCTCTTGGCTGCAAAGGGCATCGCCGAAGGGGTCGAGAACTCCAACTATCTGGTGGAGACTGAGCGCGGGCGTTTCATCCTGACCCTCTACGAGAAGCGGGTGCAGCCGGCCGACCTGCCCTTCTTCATCACCCTCATGCGCCATTTGGCGGCCGAAGGCATCGCCTGTCCGCAACCCGTACCGACAGGAGAGGGCGAGGTCTTGCGGCGCCTCTGCGGTCGGCCGGCAGCGCTCTTCACCTTTCTGGGCGGGCTCTCGCCGCGCCAGGTGAAGGACTGGCAATGCGATGCCGTAGGCGCAACCTTGGCGGACCTGCACTTGGCGACCAGGGGCTTCGGGCAGGAGCGGCGCAACGATCTTTCGCTTGCCGGCTGGCGCAATCTGATCGCCGACTGCCGCAGCGGTGCGGATTCGGTCTCCCAGAACCTCAGCGGAGAGCTTGACGAGGCCTATCGGGCGATCGCCGGCGCTTGGCCGCGGGGCTTGCCTGGCGGTGTCATTCACGCCGACCTCTTTCCCGACAATGTTTTCTTCCTGGGCGAGAGTCTGTCGGGCGTGATCGACTTCTATTTCGCCTGCAGCGATTTCTACGCCTACGATCTGGCCGTCTGTCTGAATGCCTGGTGTTTCGACGGCGCCCACAACTATCTGCCCGAGCGCGGTCAACGGCTGGTTAGAGCCTACGCTGCCAAGCGCCCGCTCACGCCTGCGGAGTATCAGGCATTGCCGACCTTGGCGGCGGGAGCTGCGCTTCGCTTTCTGCTGACCCGTCTCTACGACTGGCTCAATCATCCCCAGGACGCGATGGTCCGGCCCAAGGATCCGCGCGAGTATCTGACTAAGCTGCGTTATCACCGCATCGCCGACAGCCCGGAGGCCTATGGTCTTGTCCAGCCCTGACGACCGCGTAGAGATCTTCACCGACGGCGCCTGCCTCGGAAATCCCGGCCCCGGCGGCTGGGCAGCCTTGTTGCGCTTTCGCGGCCGCGAGAAGGAGCTGACCGGCGCCGAGGCCGAGAGCACCAACAACCGTATGGAGATGATGGCGGCCATAGCAGCACTGGAGGCTCTGACGCGCTCCAGCCACGTGCAGCTCACCACCGACAGCAGCTATGTAAAGGACGGCATCACCAAGTGGATAGCCTCCTGGAAGGCGCGCGGCTGGCGCACCGCGGCCAAGAAGCCGGTAAAAAACCAAGACCTCTGGCAGCGCCTGGATGCGGCCGCAGGGCGGCACGACGTCGAGTGGATCTGGACCCGGGGCCACGCCGGTCATGAGGAAAACGAGCGCGTCGATGTGCTGGCGCGCGATGCTGCGCGTGGGATTGCGGAGGGAGAGGTAACCGCCTGAGGTTCGCTCGACCCCGCCGGTTTGGCCAACAGGTCGGTCTATCCCTGACAAGGGATTGAAGGGGCTTAGTCTAACGTTCGCCGATACCATAGGTGTTCAGGAAGAGGGTGACGGCGTCGTTCACGATGTCTTCCATTTCATCCTGATCGACCGCTTGACCGCTGAAAACGACCGGCCAGAACCCTCGAGTCTTGAGCAGTCCGATGAACTGCTCGGCGGCGAGCGTGGGGTTCGGTGCGATGAGAGTGCCGTCGGCGTGCGCTGCTTCCATAAAAGCATGGAAGACCGCCTTGTACTCCATCCTCTTGTTCATCTCTTCGGCCAGGATCGGGTCGCGCATGGTCTCGCCGATCACCATGCGGGCCATACGCATGAAGTCCGGGTCGACAAAGAGACGGCCCTCGGTCCAGCCCAGCTCGTAAAGCTGCTCCTTGATCGGACGCGCTGAATCGTATGCTAGCGACAAGGTATGCCGCACCTTCTCGACCATCAGGTCGAGGATGGCGCGAAACAGCACCTCCTTGCTTTCGAAGTGATTATAGACCGTCCGCTTGGAGACCTGCGCCCGTGCGGCCACGCGGTCCATGGAGGTGCCGGCAAAACCGTCCTCTTGGAAGGCTTGCACCGCCCCGTCAAGAATCTGCGCACGCTTTCCCGCGCCCAACGCCACGGCTCTCTCCCCACCCTTGCCCACCTCAGGCCAAAAAACCTTAACACCGACCGGTTTACTTTTCCACTCATGATACCTATACTACACCGTGCAGTTTACAAGATTGCAGCACAGAGATGCATGGCAGCCAACAGGAGTAAGCGGTCCATGGCGCTGACAGTGAACATCAATGGCGAGACGCTGAGCGTCGAGGCCGAAGCCGATACCCCACTGCTTTGGGTGATTCGGGACGAGATGGAGTTAACAGGCACAAAATTCGGATGTGGGGTTGCCGCATGCGGCGCCTGCACGGTGCTGGTCGATGGCATCGCTACGCGCTCGTGCCAGACCTTCGTTGGCGACTTGGAAGATGCGAAGGTGACCACCATTGAGGGCGTGACAGGGCCGGTCGCCAAGGCCGTACAGCAGGCCTGGCAGGATCTGGATGTCGTGCAGTGCGGCTACTGCCAGTCCGGTCAAATCATGTCGGCGATCTCACTGCTGAACGACATTCCAAAGCCGAGCGATGAGGACATCGACAGCTACATGAGCGGCAATGCTTGCCGCTGCGCCACCTATCAACGCATTCGCGCGGCCATCCATCAGGCTGCCGGCCAGGCGGAGGGCTGAAGACCATGGGAATTGACGCAACGAGACGCGGCTTCCTGCTAAGCAGTGGTGCCGCCGCCCTGGTGATTGGCTTCACCCCCAAGGGCCTCTTGGCCGCCGGCGGAGTTGAGGCGATGGACATCAATCCCTTCGTCACCATCAACCCCGACAGCAGCGTGACCGTGGTGGTCAAGCACTTCGAGATGGGGCAGGGGACCAGCACGGGCCTTCCGACCCTGGTGGCAGAGGAACTCGACGCCGATTGGAGCCAGGTGAAGGTCGCTTTCGCTCCATCCGATAACAGCCGCTATGCCAACCTGGCCATGGGCGCGCAAGGCACCGGCGGCTCCACAGCCATCGCCAATTCTTTTGTGCAGTATCGTCAGGCCGGTGCCGCAGCACGGGACTTGCTGGTGAGAGCCGCTGCCCAATCCTGGGGGGTCGAGCCTTCCGAAGTGTCGGTCGAGCAGGGCCTGGTAACAGCCGGAACACGGCGAGCTGCGTTCGCTGATCTTCTGGAGATCGCACGCCAATTGACCCCGACGGCCGAGCCGAGGCTGAAAGAGCCGAGCCAGTTCCGACTGATCGGCAATGCCCAACTTCCGCGCAAAGACTCCAAGGGAAAGACCACCGGTCAGACCATTTTTGCCATGGACGTCAAGCTTCCCGGCATGGTGACGGCTGTCATCAAACGGGCGCCGCGCTTCGGCGGCACGCTGGTTTCCTTTGATGCCAGCGGGGCAGAGGCGATCAAGGGCTTCATCGGTGCCAAGGCCCTACCGAACGGTGCCGGCGTGGCGGTCTTTGCCAAGAGTACCTGGCCGGCATTCCAAGCGCGTGACGCGATCACCGCGGAATGGAACTTCGCCGCGGCTGAGAACCGCAGTAGCGATCAATTGCTGGCCGACCATGTCGCCCTGCTGGACCAGCCGCAGTACCTCGTCCGGCCAGGCAGCGATTTCGCAGCAACGGGTGCCGCCATTCAGGGTGCGGCCAAGGTTGTGGAGGCGGAGTACCGCTTTCCCTATCTCGCCCATGCGCCGATGGAGACTTTGAACTGCGTCATCGAGCCCACCGCCAAGGGCGTCCGGCTGCACGACGGCAGCCAGTTCCCGGCCATCACCCATCCGACGGTTGCTGCAATTCTGGGTCTGGAGCAGGATCAGGTGGAGATCGAGACCGTCTATGCCGGCGGTTCCTTCGGCCGGCGGGCGACACCGACCTCGGACTATCAGGCTGAGGCGGCCATGGCCTTTGCATTGCTGGGCGGCAAGCGACCGGTGAAGCTGGTCTGGAGCCGCGAGGACGACCTAGCCGGGGGGTACTATCGCCCGATGGCAGCCCAGCGAGCGCGCATCGGTCTCGATGGGGACGGTAAGATCGTCGGTTGGGATCACCGGATTGCCGTCAAGTCGATCTTCAAGGGCGGCCCCCTCGAATCGATGTTGGTCCACGATGGTGTCGATCACACCTCGATTGAGGGTGTGGCCGACAGTCCTTACGCCATTCCGGGCTTCTCGGTTGGTCTCAGCGACGCAGAGACCGGTGTCCCTGTGCTCTGGTGGCGCTCCGTCGGGCACACGCTCAATGCCTATACGATGGAGACCTTGGTGGATCTAGCTGCCGAGGCTGCTGGCAAGGATGCGCTGGCGTTTCGCTTGGAGCTCTTGGCCGGCGACGACAAGGATCGCCAGCGGCTTTCCGGCGTATTGAAACTGGCTGCCGAGAAGGCGGGATGGGACAGGGCTTTGCCGGAGGGCCGTGGGCGTGGCATCGCCGTCCATAAGTCCTTCAACAGCTATGTCGCCGAAGTGATCGAGATCGCCGTCGTCGAAGGCGCGATCAAGATCGAGAAGGTGACCTGCGCCGTCGATTGCGGCATCGCGATCAATCCCGACGTCATCAAGGCGCAGATGGAGGGCGGTATCGGTTTCGGTCTGGGAGCGGTGATGCGCAACGAGATCACGCTCACCGACGGTGAGGTCGAGCAGATCAATTTTCCCGACTACGAACCGCTGCGGATCGTCGACATCGGATCGATCGACGTTCACATTGTCCCATCGCAGGAAGCGCCGACCGGCGTCGGCGAGCCCGGCGTACCGCCGGCTGGTCCGGCGCTGGCCAATGCCATCCGCGCTGCGACCGGTAAGCAAGTGACACAGCTGCCGATGACCAGAAGCGGCGTCGATTTCGCCTGATCCCTCCGTCAGGGCGGCTGTGCGGTAGCTCCGCATGGCCGCCCATTTCTTTGCTTTGCAAACGGCCTCCCGAGATGCCAGATAGCCGTCTGGTAGAGCGCAGAGGAGCGAGCATTGGCATTGCAGATCGTAGGTGCGGGTTTCGGGCGAACCGGAACCGACTCGATGAAGCGGGCCCTGGAACAACTGGGCTGCGGTCCCTGCCATCACATGCACGAGGTCTACGACAATCCTGTCAGGGTCGAGCAGTGGCGCGCCATCGCCGCGGGGCGCTCGTCAGACTGGGCGGGTGCCTTCGAAGGCTTTCGCGCCAGTGTCGATTGGCCGTCAATAGCTTTTTGGAGGGCGATCTCGACGGCCTATCCAGACGCCAAAGTACTCTTGACCCGCCGTCCGGTGGATGCCTGGTTCAAGAGTTTCTCCAAGACCATCTTGCCGCTCATGCACGAGAGCGAAGCACTGCCCGAGCACGAACGCTCGCTGCCTGCCAAGATGTTGCTGGCGGTTATCCGCGATGTCTCTTTTCGCGGCGAGATTCACGACGAAGCGAAGATGCGGGCGCGTTACGAAGAGCATAACGCCGAAGTGGAGGCCGCTATCCCCGAAGGCCGCCGATTGACCTTCTCTGCCGGCGACGGGTGGGAACCGCTCTGCGCTTGGCTCGGCGTAGCCGTTCCCGACACGCCTTTCCCGCACTCCAACACCTCGGCCGATTTCAACGCTGCGGTCGAACGTGAGCGGCAGGCCTCCGGTCCGAGCTAGCGGGCGTGAGGGTACGGCCGAAATCGCATTTGAGAGCTGGGAGGTTCAGCGAAAGAAGGCCTTGCCAGAGACCCGCAGAGGCAACTTTCTGACACCGCTTCGGCGTCCCTTGGCCTGGCACGCTCCTTGGTGTTAGCGTCGATCGCAGTGATCGATGTGAGGGGCGGGATACCATGTTCCAACGCGCAGCAGTTTGTGCGGTCCTAGGCGGGCTGATTTCCTGGGCCGGTGTGGCTGGTGCTCAGCAGAACGACTATGGTGGCTATGACATCGTCGGCGCCCTGGAATCGACCGAGCGCGCTTATGGCTCGGCCCGTGGCTGGACGGTCAGCGCCGCGAACGATCGCGGCCGTTTTGCCTACTGCGCCGGCGCTTACAGGGGCAACGGCTATGACATACGCATCGGATACGATGGCGGGCAATGGCAATTGGCGGTGCCCGGGCGCTCAACTCCCGACTGGGAAGGTACGCTCGATGTCGACGGAGACCGCAGAACCTCCGGCGGCACGGCCGTGGGGAACTGGACCATCGCCTGGCTGAGACTGGACGAACTTGACCGCTTGGCGCGGGGCGACCACGCCGAGCTATCAAACAGAACGACCCATTACAGCTTTCCACTGACTGGCACGGCGGCCACGATCACCAAGATCGAGGAATGCGTCCGGCGCAAAGGCCTAGTGGCAAACGCACAGGCGGCCCAGCAACCGCCCCGACAACCCCCGCCGCCGCCCGCCTCCCTGCCCGGACTAGGAGAGGCCAACTGTTTCAGTAAAGTCTGGGGTCCCTATCGCTGTCGGATCACGGATTTTCCTCCGGAGTCCGGATATCACAGAGCATCCCGCATCGACCCCATCGACTTTCCAAACGCCAAGAGTTTCTTCATCAGGTATCTCGACACGAATGCCGAGGTCTGGGTACCCGACAGCCAGGGCGCTACCTGGGCTTATCTCGGGGTTTGGACCTTCTCGTCACACGCCAAGGACTGCATTGAGCCCATGGGCTATGGGGCGCAATCGCCCGAGGCGCAGAGTAATCTGGGTCCAAGGGACTGGAACCTCTGCGTTCAGCAGCAGTGATGCGGCCTCCGAGTGCCGGATAGACGACGCACACTAGAGATCGTCTTGGATCTTGCTAACGATTTAACCCGAAAGGTCGACGCTCTACAGCTTCGAAAGAAGCCTGAGGGGCTGACCGTAGATCGCTTCGAACTGCGATCATCTTGGATTAGAGCGCCGCTTCCCCGCGCCTAAAGGGATGAGCTGGATAGACGCCGAGCACGCGGACTTCGCGGCTGAAGAAGGAGAGTTCTTCCAAGGCTAGGCGCACCAGGCGGTCGTCCGGATGGCCCTCGATGTCGGCGTAGAATTGGGCCACGGTGAACTTACCGTCGATTATGTAGCTCTCCAGCTTGGTGATGTTGACGCCGTTGGTGGCAAAACCGCCTAGAGATTTGTAGAGGGCGGCTGGTACCGAGCGGACACGGAACACGAAAGACGTCACGACCGGCCCGTCCTCGGCCGGAGGATGCAGCGGCTCGGAAGCCATGACGACGAAACGCGTCGTGTTGTCGTCGGTGTCGTTGATATCGCGGTCGAGGATTTCAAGATCGTAGATCTCTGCTGCCAGAGTGGGAGCGATTGCGCCCACTTTAGGATCGCCCAACGCCGCCAGGCTTTCCGCGGCACCGGCTGTATCGGCGACGATCTCTCGATCCAGGCCGTGGTCCACCAGGTATCTTCGGCATTGCGAGAGGGCCTGAACGTGACTGCGCACACGCTTAAGATCGGCCAGTCTGCTGCCCGGCAGGCCCATGAGCTGGTGATGAATGGCCTGAAAGTGTTCGGCGACGATATGCAGGCCCGATTCCGGCAGCAGGTGGTGGATATCGGCCACCCGACCGGCACTGGAGTTGTCGATCGGGATCATCGCCAGGTCGGCGCGACCTTCCTGAACGGCGGCAAAAGCCTCCTCGAAAGAGAGGCACGGCAGGGTCTCCATCGAAGGATAGCAGTTGCGGCAGGCCATATCGGAGTTGGCGCCTGCCAGGCCTTGGAAGGCGATGCGCCCCTTAGCGCCGGATTCGGACATGTGGATAGCTCTTCGTTCTCGTCAAAACTGATTTGGGAAACACTGCCACGATCATCCGCTGGTCAGGATGCTGCGGGCGCGTTCGAGGTCGGCGGGAGTATCGACACCCAGCGGAACCGAGTCAACGAGCGCGACGTCGATGCGAAATCCGCCCTCCAGGGCGCGCAACTGCTCCAGGCTCTCGCGCCGTTCCAGGGGGGAGGGCGGCAGAGAGACGAAGGCCTCGAGCGCTTTGCGGCGATAGGCGTAGAGGCCGATGTGGTGGAACAGCGGCAGGCGATCATCGGCGCCGGCCCAGGGAATCGGAGCGCGGGAGAAATAGAGCGCGCGCGCGATCGGCCGTTCGGTCGACAACGCTGCGGCAACCTTAACCACATTGGGACTGCGGCGTTCCTCGTCGCGATCGATGATCGCCGCCAGTGTCGCGATCGCGCAGTCAGGCTCTTCCTGCAAGGGTGCCAGGGCAGTGGTGATGTCGGCTGGCGGTAGGGTCGGCAGGTCGCCCTGCACGTTCACCACCACATCGTAGGCGCCCCTGGGATCCAGCCGCTCCAAAGCCTGATGAATGCGGTCGGAACCCGATGGCAGTTCGGGATCCGTCAAGACGGCCTCGCCGCCGGCCGCCCGCACAGCCTCTGCGATTTCCTCCTCTGCGCAGGCAACCGCGACCGGCCCGACCCCGGCAGCAGCAGCGCGTTCGTAGACGTGCACGATCATGGGCTTGCCGGCGATATCGGCAAGCGGCTTGTTCGGCAGGCGAGTGGAGGCCAGTCGGGCCGGAATGATGACGATGGGCCGCACGGTTTTCCCTTCTCTCGTATCCACGCTCATTTATTCTTCGTAATTGCCATGTCGGGGCAAGGCCGTCACACTAGCGCTTTGCGGCGTTCTGTCGAGTTGATGGACGCCCAAGGCAGGCATAACGTCCTGACGCAAGCGCAGGGGAATCGCATAGAGGCCAAACCCACATGTCCTTAGAGATGAACAAGGTCGCCGCCGCCGTACTGACCGGTGGTATTGTTGCCATGTTGAGCGGCTTTGTAGCGGGCAAGCTCTATCACCCGGAAACCTTGGAAGAGCCGGCCTACAAGATCGCACTGCCGGACACCGGCGGCGAAAAAGAGAAGGCACCGAAGGAAGAGTCGATCCTGCCGCTGATCGCATCGGCCGATGTTGAGGCCGGCAAGAAGCAGACCTCCAAGTGTTCGGCTTGTCACACCTTTACTGAGGGCGGCGCCAACGGCGTCGGACCGAACCTCTGGGGCATCGTCGGATCCGAGCCTGCGTCGGTGGCCGGTTTCAGCTTCTCGGACGCGCTGCAAAACCTGAAGTCCGAGGGCAAGAAGTGGGATTACAAGGATCTGGATGCATTCCTCGCAGATCCCAAGGGTTACGCACCGGGTACCAAAATGGCATTCGCGGGCCTCAGGAAGATCGACCAGCGGGCCGACGTGATCGCCTATCTGCGCACTTTGAGCACCAGCCCCGTGCCGCTCCCCTCCAAGGAAGAGACTGAGAAGGCGGACGGCGACGACACTAAGAAGACCGAAGCGGAAGGCGCGAGCAGCGACGCGACCGAGACAGCGTCTGCCGAGGCGCCGAAAGCCGAAGAGACTAAGGCCGCTGAGGAGCCGAAGGCGGAAGAGACCACTGCAGCTGCGACCCCGAAGGCGGAAGACAAGGCCGCGGCAGAGGACGCGCCCAAGGCCGAGGACAAGGCTGCAGCTGAGGAAGCACCCAAGACTGAGGAAGCGGCGACCGCTGCCGCTGACGCTCCGAAGGCAGACGAGGGCGATACGGCCGCCGCCGCTGCTCCCAAGGCTGAAGAGAGCAAGAGCGCCTCTGCCGAAGCGCCGAAGGCTGACGAGAAGGCCGCCGCCGAGGCACCCAAGGAAGAGCAGGTCGCTGCTGCGCCTGCCGCTGCCGGCGGCGAGAGCGAGTCAGAACTGGGCAAGCTGCTGGCCGGTGCCGATATCGACAAGGGTAAGAAGGTCGCGCGCAAGTGCACCGCTTGTCATACCTTCGACGAGGGCGGCAAGAATCGCGTCGGACCCAACCTCTATGGGATCATCGGCAAGACTGCCGGTGAGGGCGAGGGCTACAAGTTCTCCAAGGCAATGGCGGCAAAGGGTGCCGAGGGCTATACCTGGACCTACCAGCACCTTGACGACTATCTGGCGAACCCGCGCAAGGCCATCCCTGGTAACAAGATGACCTTCCCGGGCCTGAAGAAGCCTCAGGATCGTGCTGACGTTATCGCATATATTCGCAGTCTCGCCAAAGATCCGCCGCCTTTGCCGAACTAGATTGCCGATCCCATCGGCTCGTTTCCGGAAAGGTCGGCATGACGGAGCCCTGCCCGTCTGAGTTCATCGCTTTCGCCCATCGTCTGGCCGATTGTGCCGGCGAGATCTCGCTCAAGCATTTCCGCGCCCCTCTGGACGTGGAGCGCAAGGGCGACCTCTCACCGGTTACCGTCGCTGATCGTGGTGCTGAGGAGGCCCTGCGCGAGCTGGTTTCCCAGCACTATCCAGCCCACGGCGTTGTTGGCGAGGAGTTCGGCCCGCACCAGTCCGATGCGGAGTTCGTCTGGATCTTCGACCCGATTGACGGCACGCGCGCCTTCGTCAGCGGCAATCCACAATTCGGGAATCTTGTGGCCCTGTTGCAAGGCGGGATACCGATCCTGGGCGTGATCAACATGCCGGCCCAGCAGGAGCGCTGGATCGGGGCCAAGGGCCGGGGCACACAGCATCGTGATGGCCGCGGCCTTGTCGATGTGCGCAGCAGAGCCTGCCCAAGACTGGACCAAGCCATCTTCCGAACCCAGGTTCTGATGCTGAGGGAACCGGAGGTCTTTAGCCTCGTGCACCAGCAAGTGGGAGACACATTGGTCGGCGGCGACTGCTTCGCCTTTGGTCAGATCGCGAACGGATGGCTCGATTTGGTCGTCGATGCCGGTCTTGGAACCTTCGACTATCTGCCGCTGGTCTGCGTCGTCGAAGAGGCTGGCGGCTGTATCAGCGATTGGCAGGGCCGACGCCTAGGCCTGCAGTCCGACGGTCGTGTCTTGGCCTCCGGCGATCCGCATCTGCATGCTGCTGCCATAGAGATGCTGGCGCGATGATGCGTGGCCTCACTCGACGCCGTACGCTTGGCCTCATCGCTGCCAGTGCTTTGCCGGCTGGCCTTTGGCGTCCGGCCGGCGCCGAAGAGGCGCTGCCGATAGAACTTGCCGGCCAAGATCAGACGCCGCTGCAGTCGCTGCACGCCCTGACCCTGCATGGCGAGCCCAAGTACCCCGCCAACTTCCAGAATTTCGAGTACGCCAATCCCGATGCGCCCAAGGGCGGCCGCTTGGTGCAGGGCGCCACCGGAGGTTTCGACAGCTTCAATCCCTTCATCGCCAAGGGGCACCCGGCCGCGGGTAGCGGCTTCACCATCGATACCCTCATGGTCGAGAGCGGCGACGAGGCCTTCAGCAAATACGGTCTGATAGCCAAGCAAGTGAGGGTGCCGAAGGATTCCACCTGGGTCGAGTTCGAGCTGCGTGAGGATGCCCATTGGCACGATGATGCGCCGCTGACGGCGGAAGACATCGCCTGGACATTCGAGTTCCTGATCGAAAAAGGCCATCCGCAGTATCGCTTTTACTATGCCAGCGTCACCAAGGCCGAGGTGCTGGGAGCGCACCTGATCCGCTTCGAGTTCGAGGAAGGCGAGAATCGCGAACTGCCGGCCATCGTCGGCCAGCTTCCAGCGCTGCCCAAGCACTACTGGACCAGCGATGGTCGCGATCCATCCCAGACCACCCTGGTTCCGCCTTTGGGCAGCGGCCCCTATCGTATCGCTGACTTCGAGGCGAACCGCTATGTCGAGCTGGAACGGGTCAAGACCTATTGGGCGCGTGACCTGCCGGTGAACCGCGGACAGTACAACTTCGACCGCATCCGTTACGACTATTTCCTGGATCCCGTAGTCGAGCAGCAGGCGATCAAGGCCGGCCGTATCGATATCCATCAGGAGAGCACGGCGGCACTCTGGATGACCAGCTACGATATTCCGCCGGTGCGCAACGGGACCTTGAAGAAGCAGTCTTTCGAGATGCTTGATGTCGGTCGCATGCAGGGCTTTTGCATGAACCACCGCCGCGAGATCTTCAAGGATCGACGCGTGCGCTGGGCGGTCTGCCATGCGTTTGATTTCGAGTGGACCAACCGTAACCTCTTCTTCAGCCTCTATGAGCGCATCACCAGTTACTTCTTTCCGACCGAGTTGGGCTCGCGTGGGCTACCGAGCCCGGCCGAGCTGGCGATCCTGGAGCCCTATCGCGACCAGCTTCCCCCGGAAGTCTTCGACAAGGTCTACGAGCCCCCCGTCAGCGACGGCAGCGGCTGGCCGCGCGCCAACCTGGAAAAGGCGCTTGCCTTGCTGGCCGATGCGGGCTGGGTGGTGCGCGACATGGCACTGGTCAATGCCGAGACCGGCCAGCCCTTCCGCTTCGAGATCCTGCTGGTCAACAAGTCCTTCGAGCGCATCGTGCTGCCCTTCAAACACAATCTGGAGCGGCTGGGCATGGATGTACGGGTTCGCACCGTAGATCAGTCGCAGTACATCAACCGTGTGCGCAGCTTCGACTTCGACATGACCACGCAGGTGATCGCGCAGTCGCTATCGCCCGGCAACGAGCAGCGCGACTATTGGAGCACTGAGTCGGCCAGTCGCCCAGGCAGCCGAAACTGGGCCGGTATCGAAAGTCCGGTTGTCGATAAGCTGATCGACATCCTGATCGCAGCACCCGATCGGCAGAGCCTGATCGACCGTACCCGCGCACTTGACCGCGTGCTGCTCTGGGGTCATCACACTGTGCCGCAGTGGACCTCGGCCAAAGTCAACTTCCTGGTCTGGGACAAGTTCGACTGGCCGGAGAAAGCGCCGCTGCGTGGCATCGATCTCACCACCTGGTGGTATGACGAGGCCAAGGCCGAGAGCCTCAGCAGTCGCCGTCGGGCCAGCGGCAGCGCGGACGAGGAGAGCTGAGGCCTTGGCGACCTACCTGATCCGCCGCCTCTTCCTGGTGATCCCGACACTCTTCGGGATCATGCTGATCAACTTCCTGATCGTTCAGGCCGCCCCCGGTGGCCCCATCGAGCAGGCGATTGCCGACCTAAGCGGTATTGGCGGTCAGGCGACCGACACCATCACCCGGGCCGGCGGCGATTTTCTGGACGCGCCGGCGGCCGATCAGCAGGATGGGCGCGGCGGCTATCGCGGACGACAGGGCCTGCTGCCGGAATACATCGAAGAGCTGGAGAAGCAGTACGGTTTCGACAAGCCGCTGTGGGAACGCTTCTTCATCATGATGGGCGACTATCTGACCCTGGATTTCGGCACCTCCTTCTTCCGCGATCAGCAGGTTATCGATCTGGTGATCGAGAAGATGCCAGTGTCGATCTCGCTCGGCGTCTGGACCACCTTGATCGTCTATCTGGTCTCTATCCCGCTGGGCATCCGCAAGGCGATGAAGGACGGTAGCCGCTTCGACATCGCCACCTCGACGGTGCTGGCGGTCGGCACGGCGATCCCCAGCTACCTCTTTGCCGTCTTCCTTCTCGTTTTCTTCGCTGGCGGTAGCTACGTGCAGTGGTTTCCTCTGGGCGGTCTGGTCTCCGACGGCTGGCAAGAGATGTCCTTGGGCGAGCTGATCACCGACTACCTCTGGCACATGGTCCTGCCGGTCTTCGCCATGGTGATCGGCGGCTTTGCCAGTCTCTCGCTGCTGACTAAGAACTCCTTCCTGGATCAGCTGCGCCTGCAGTACGTGACGACCGCCAGGGCCAAGGGGCTGACCGAGAACCGCGTGCTCTACGGCCATGTCTTCCGCAACGCCATGCTGATCGTGATCGCCGGCTTTCCGGCCGCCTTCATCGGCGTGCTCTTTACCGGCTCGCTGCTCATCGAAATCATCTTCTCGCTGGATGGCTTGGGCTTGCTGGGCTTCGAGGCGGTGATCCGACGTGACTACAACGTCATGTTCGGCACGCTCTTCTTCTTCTCGCTGATCGGCCTCATCCTGAACATCATCAGCGATCTGACCTATACCCTGGTCGATCCGCGCATCGATTTCGAGCGCCGCGGATGAGCGACATCGCCTTGGATAAGCCGCTCGCGGCCGACCCGCCGGGCAAGCGTAAGCGTTCGCCCCTGATGCAGCGGCGCATCGACAACTTTCGCGCCAACAAGCGGGGCTATTGGGCGCTTTGGA
This sequence comes from Rhodospirillales bacterium, assembly GCA_963669445.1. Taxonomy (GTDB): domain Bacteria; phylum Pseudomonadota; class Alphaproteobacteria; order Kiloniellales; family JACOMY01; genus JACOMY01. Next base: position 4,302,412 of record OY770029.1, on the reverse strand, counting down.
TCTTCTCGGTCCTCTTCGTCATCACCCTCTTCGCCGAGTTCATCGCCAACGACAAGCCGCTGCTGATCTATTACGACGGCGAGCTCTTCTTCCCGATCGTCCAGACCTATCCGGAGACCGACTTCGGCGGTACGCTGCCGACGGCGACCGACTACAGCGATCCCTTTGTGAAGGCGAAGATCGACGAGAAGGGCTTTATCCTGGAGCCCTTGATTCCCTATGGCTTCAACTCGGTGGCCTGGAACTCGACCGAGCCGGCGCCGGCGCCGCCCAGTGCCGAGCACTGGCTAGGCACCGACGATCAGGCCCGCGACGTGATGGCCCGCCTGATCTACGGCTTCCGCATTTCCATCCTCTTCGGATTTGCCTTTACTGCCGTGGCAGCGGTTATCGGCGTCTCCATCGGCGCGATCCAGGGCTATTTCGGCGGCCTGATCGACCTCTTCGGACAGCGCTTCATAGAGATCTGGTCGGGCCTGCCGGTGCTCTTCCTGCTGATCATCATGGCCAGCCTGGTCGAGCCCACCTTCTGGTGGCTCTTGGGCGTCACCGTCCTCTTCGGCTGGATGGGATTCGTCGGCGTGGTCCGTGCCGAGTTCCTGCGCGCGCGCAACTTCGACTATGTGCGCGCGGCCAAGGCATTGGGTGCACGCGACTTCACCATCATGCATCGCCACGTCCTGCCCAACGCCATGGTGGCGACCCTGACCTTCATGCCCTTCACCCTGGCCGGCTCGGTCACCATCCTGACCTCGCTCGACTTCCTGGGTGTCGGCCTGCCGCCGGGTTCGGCATCATTGGGCGAGCTCTTGGCACAAGGACGCTCCAACCTGCAGGCGCCTTGGCTGGGCCTCACAGGTTTCTTCACTCTGGCCATCATGCTGACCCTGCTGATCTTCATCGGCGAGGCGGTGCGCGACGCCTTCGACCCGCGCAAATCGATCATGGAGCCAGCCCGATGAGCGAGACCCTGCTAGAGATCAAGGATCTCTCGGTCGCCTTCGGCAAGGCGCCGCCCGCGGTCAAGACGCTCTCGCTCGACATCAAGAAGGGCGAGACCCTGGCACTGGTCGGTGAGTCGGGTTCCGGCAAGTCGGTGACCGCACTTTCGATCCTGCAATTGCTGCCCAGTCCGCCGGCGCGCTATGGGGCCGGCAGTTCCGTCACCTTCCGCGGCAAGGAACTGATGGAGAGCAACGAGACCGCGCTGCGCGCCGTGCGCGGCAACGACATCTCGATGATCTTCCAAGAGCCCATGACCTCGCTGAACCCGCTGCACACCATCGCCAAGCAGGTGGCCGAGACCCTGGCGCTGCATCGCGGCATGGGGCCGGTCGAGGCAAGGAAGCGTGTTCTGGAGCTGCTGCGCCTGGTCGGCATCAAGGATCCCGAGCAGCGCCTGAACGCCTATCCCCATCAGCTCTCCGGCGGGCAGCGTCAGCGCGTGATGATCGCCATGGCGCTCGCCAACGAGCCCGATCTTTTGATCGCAGACGAGCCGACCACGGCGCTGGACGTCACCGTCCAGGCTCAGGTCTTGGGTCTGATGCGCCGCCTGCAGCGAGAGCTGGGCATGACCCTTTTGCTGATCACCCACGATTTGGGCGTGGTCAGGCGCATGGCCGACCGGGTCTGCGTCATGACCGAAGGCGAGATCGTCGAGCGCGGCCCGGTCGAGGAGATCTTCACCGCCCCCAAGCATCCCTATACCCAACGCCTGCTGGCCGCCGAGCCCAAGGGCAGCGCGCCGCCGGTGCCGGACGATGCGGCCGAGGTGATCGCCGCCGATGCGGTCAAGGTCTACTTCCCGATCAAGAAGGGTCTGCTGAAGCGCACGGTCGACCATGTCCGCGCCGTCGACGGCGTCTCGCTCACCCTGCGCGAAGGCGAAACCCTGGGTGTGGTCGGCGAGAGCGGCAGCGGCAAGACGACCCTGGGCATGGCCCTGCTTGGCCTCAATCACGCCCAGGGTGCCGTGAGCTACGGCGGCCAGCGGATCGACGGCCTCTCCTCTTCGGCCATGCGCGCGCTGCGCAAGGACCTGCAGATCGTCTTCCAAGACCCCTTCGGCTCGCTCTCGCCGCGCCTGACGGTCGGCGATATCGTGGCCGAAGGCCTGGACATCCACGAGCGCCTGGACAAGGGCGAGCGCGAGCAGCGCATCGCAGCCGCTCTGGACGAGGTCGGCCTGTTGCCCGAGATGCGCCATCGCTATCCGCATGAGTTTTCCGGCGGCCAGCGGCAGCGGATCTCGATCGCCCGCGCGATGATCCTGAAGCCGCGCTTCGTGGTGCTGGACGAGCCCACCTCGGCCTTGGATATGTCGGTCCAGGCACAGATCGTAGAGCTGCTGCGCGATCTGCAGCTGAGGCACCGCCTGGCCTATCTCTTCGTCAGCCACGACCTGCGCGTGGTGCGGGCCATGTCGCACTCCATGCTGGTGATGCGCGACGGCAAGGTGGTGGAAGCCGGCGAGGCCGAAAGCCTCTTCGAAAACCCGCAGCATCCCTATACCCAGAGCCTCTTGAAGGCTGCGATCGACGTGGTGGTGGAAGAGGCGGCCTAGCCGGATGTCTCGCCAGGATAGGGCCGTCAGCGCGTCGGGCTAGCGCCGCTTTCCCATCGCCAGCGACAGGATCGCCATTGCGAGCGCAACCGCCATCGAGGCCGGCATCAGGATGCAGAGCGCCTGATAGGTCGAGGTGAAGAGACTGGAGGCGGCGAGTTCTGCGCCCAGTGCACCGCAGAGCACCTGGATCACCCCCATCATGGAGGAGGCAGCACCGGCGGCCGGCCCTGCCGGCTCCAAGGCCTTGGCGACCGCGACCGGCAACAGCATGCCGAAACCCAGAATGTAGCCTGACAGCAGGGCCCAGAAGGTCACGAGGTTCGGCTCGGCCTCGACAATGAGAAAGAGCCCGATCCCGGCCAGGCTGCCGAGGGCGGCACCGACCAGGATCACGCGATCCAAAGAGATCCGGCGGATCGCCTGGCGGGCTGCGATGGAGCCCAGGATGAAGGCGAGGGCCGCAATGGCGAAGATCGGGCCGAAGGCGGCCGGCGAGACCTGATAGCGCTCCTGCGCCACCAGCGCGCCGACGGAAAGAAAGGCGGCATAGCCCAGGAAAACGGCCGAGGAGATCGCCGTGCCCAGCAGAAAGTCGCGCGCCCGGAAGATCAGCAAGGCACCCAGCAGGTAGGGCGCCAGGCTCTGGCGTTCGCGCGCGGGTTTCTCTCCGCGGAGGAAGACATAGACCAAAAACAGCAGCACCAGCGCGAAGAGGCCGAGAAACCAAAAGATGCCGCGCCAGTCGGTCAAGGTCAGCAGGCCGGAGCCGACCGAAGGCGCCACCAAGGGTGCTGCGCCCAGCACGATGGTCATGGTCGAGATCAAGGCCGCGGTCTGCGGCCCGCCGCCCTGATCGCGTGCGATCGCGCGCGCGATCACCGGTGCGCCGCCGCCCAGCAGCCCCTGCACCAGCCGCGCCCAGATCAACAGCTCCATAGAGCTGGTGGTGGCGCAGACCAGACTGGCGATCAGAAAGCCGGCCAAAGACAGATAGAGCAGCGGCAGCCGCCCATAGCGATCGCTGAGCGGCCCCCAGAAGAGCTGCCCCGGCCCATAGCCCAGCAGGAAGAAGCTGACCAGAGCGGCACCTGCCGTCGGGTCTTGCCCCAGCTCGCGCGCGATCTCCGGCTGCGCGGGGATACAGATGTCGACCGCCGTCGCGGTCACCGCCGCCAGCGCGCCAAGCGTCAGTACGAATCCAGGTCTTTCCATGGGATGCCAATTGACACTGGCGCTGTGCGGAATGCTAGGCGCCGCGACCGCGCGGCACGCCTGCTTGCCTTGCATGAACAGGGTCCTTGCAGCGCAAGAAGACGGTCAACAAGAAGGGGCGGACCGCAGCCCGCCCCATTTTGTGCTTTTCGCTTGTTAACGGGAAGCCCTCACTCACCAGACCGCTAAGACTTGGCAAAACCTCTCGTTGGCGAATGGGAGAAGTCTTGCGTGTTTCTGCTGTAGGGTCAATGCTCAACTTTATCGTTTTGATGGAGGAGGGGTTCGATCAATGGGCGAAGGCACTCGTGTCGGAGCGGGGAAATCCTATCGACTGGGACTTGACCTGGGTGCGAATTCTATAGGCTGGTCAGTCATTTGGCTTGGCGACGATGCCCGGCCGAGCGGACTGGGGCTCGCCGGTGTCAGGATCTATGCCGACGGGCGCGATCCGCAGAGCAAGACTTCGAACGCCGTGACCAGGCGGGTGGCGCGGGGTGCGCGGCGGCGGCGGGATCGCTATCTGCTGCGGCGCAAGCAATTGATTGAGGCCCTGGTCGAGACCGGGCTGATGCCCGAGGGGGAGCGCGAACGCAAGGCGCTGGAGACGATTGACCCCTATGACCTGCGCGCCCGTGGGCTGAGCGAAAAACTGCCGCTGCATCACTTCGGGCGGGCCTTGTTCCACATCAACCAGCGGCGCGGCTTCAAGTCCAACCGCAAGACCGATGGGCAGAACGAGGAGAAGGGCGCGATTGCCCTGGCCGGCGCCGAACTGAGGCAAAGCATGCTGGCGGCCGGTGCGCGGACCCTTGGCCAATACCTGGCCATCCGACACAGTCGCCGCGAGCCCGTGCGGGCACGCAACACCTCGACGGGAGCCAAAGCCAGCTACGATTTTTATCCCCAGCGGGCCATGTTGGAGGACGAGTTCCGGCTGCTCTGGCAGGCGCAGGCCAAGTGGCATGCGGAGCTGACCGAGGAACTCTACGAGCGACTGCACAAAATCGTCTTCTACCAGCGCCCGCTGAAGTCGCCGCCGGTCGGCAAGTGCGCCTTGGATCCGGCCAAGAATCCCGACGATCTGGAGGGCTTTCGCTGCGCCTGGGCGCTTCCCCTGGCACAGCGCTTTCGCATTCTCCAAGAGGTGACCAATCTGGCCGTGGGGCCGGTCGGCGAGGCCAAGACGACCCTGAGTAGGGAGCAGCGGCAGAAGGTCTATCTGGCCTTGCTCGCGAAAAAGACCATGAGCTTCGACGGCCTGCGCCGCCTGCTGAAGCTCTCGGCCGAGCAGATCTTCAATCTGGAGTCGGAGCGGCGCAGCAAGCTGGACGGCGACCAGACCGCCTGGCGCCTGGGCGACAAAAAGCGCTTCGGCAAGGCCTGGGCGGGCTTCGCGCCGGAGCGCCAGGCCGAGATCGTCGAGCGTCTGTTGGAAGAGACGGACGAGGAGGAACTGGTCGCCTGGCTGATGGCCGAAACCGGGGTCGAGGAGGCCCGGGCAAGGGCAATTGCCGATTCGCCGCTGCCGGACAGCCACTGCCGGCTGGGTCTGCGCGCACTGAAGGCCGTGGTGCCGCTGATGGAGGCCGGCAAGCGCTATCACGAGGCGGCCGAGGCCGCGGGCTACGACCATGCCCGCCTGCCGACCGGGGAGATCCGCAAGCGCCTGCCCTACTACGGCGAGATCCTGCAGGACCATGTGGTCGGCAGCGGCGATCCCCGCGATCCGGCCGAGACCTGCTGGGGCCGTCTGCCGAACCCGACCGTGCACATCGGGCTCAATCAGCTCCGCCGGGTCGTGAATGCTCTGATCAAGCGCCATGGCCCGCCGGCCGAAATCGTCGTGGAGATGGCGCGCGACTTCAAGCTCTCGCCGCAGGCGCTGAGAAAGCTGGAGCTGGAGCAGAGCGCCAATCAGAAGAAGAACGACCGGCGCCGCGAGCGCCTGGAGGAATGCGGCTTTGCCGTGAACCACGGCAATCTCCTGAAAATGCGCCTCTGGGAGGAGCTGAACGAAGCCGACGAAGCCGACCGGGCCTGCCCCTTCACTGGCGAGAAGATCGGCTTTCGCCGCCTCATGTCCGACGAGGTGGAGATCGAGCACCTGATCCCCTTCTCGCGGTCCTGGGACGATTCTGCGGCCAACAAGACGATCTCCCTGCGCCGGGGCAATCGCGCCAAGGGCAACAAGACGCCCTTCGAGGCCTTTGGCTCTTCGCCGACCATCTCCGGACAGCACTACGACTGGGAACAGATCGCCGCCCGCGCCGCCGCGCTGCCCGGCAACAAGCGCTGGCGCTTCGACCCCGATGCCTTGCAGCGCTTCGAGGCCGGCGGCGGTTTCCTCGCCCGGCAGCTGAACGAGACCTCTTGGCTGGCCCGTCTGGCCCGCCAGTACCTCGGCAGCGTCACCAACCCCAACAAGGTCTGGGTGGTGCCGGGGCGGCTGACGGCGCTGCTGCGCGGCAAGTGGGGGCTGAACGACCTGCTGGACCCAGAGGGCGGGCGCAAGAACCGCAACGACCACCGCCACCACGCGCTCGATGCCCTGGTCGCCGGCATGACCGACCGCGGCCTGCTGCAGCGCATGGCCCGCGAGTACGACGAGACCCGCGAGCGCATCGAGGTCTCGGCCCCCTGGGCCGGCTTCCGCCAGGATGCAGCCCGCGTGCTGGACGCCATCCTGGTCTCGCACAAGCCCGATCACGGCACCCAAGGCCAGCTGCACGAGGACACGGCCTACGGCCTGCTCCAGCAAGCCGAAGAGGGCGGCAACCTGGTCTACCGCAAACCCCTGACCAGCCTAAAGGAAACCGAGATCGGTCGCATTCGCGACGCTGACTTGCGGACGGCCGTGCAGGCGGCTGTCGAAGACGGAAAGCGCGAGGGCAAGGCACTGCCTGAGATCCTGCAGGATTTCGGTCGGGACTGGGGTGTTCGGCACAGTAAGGCCGCGCCCGGCAAGGAACACGGCGCTTTGCGGCACCTGCGCATCACCAAGACGGAAGGCCTGGACTACCTGGTGCGGGTCTCTGATAGCGAAGGGCAACCCTACAAGGCCTACAGCGCTGGGCAGAATTTCTGCATCGAGATCTTCGAGATGAGTGATGGACGTTGGGAGTTTCACGCAACGACCGTCTATCGGGCAAATCAGAAACGAAGCCAGGAGAAGCACCCTCTCGAAGCTGAGGGAGCTCGGCAGATCATGCGCATTCACAAGGGAGATTGTATCCGATCAGATGGCCCCGAAGGTCACATCTATTGGCTGGTTCATCGACTCGAACCTTCAAGCAAAGAGTTGAGGATGGCACAGCTTCACGAGGCCGGAGCATTGCAGAACAGACATAGTGCGCCCAACGACCAAGATGGATTTCGCTGGTACAGGCCAAAGATTCATCGCTTGAGGAACTTAGGCGCTGTACCGATCCGAATTGATGAGTTGGGAATCCCATGGCGCGTGAATAGCAAAGGAGCATCGCAGTGATCGGCCGCATCGTCGAGATCGCCGAGGATGGGCGTCATGCCGCCGTCAGCCGTGGTTTCCTGACCGTCAAGGAAGCCGGAGAAGAACTTGGTCGGGTACCCCTGGGCGACCTGGCGGCCGTAGTCTTCAATGCGCATGGGCTGACCGCCTCCAACACTCTGATGGTCAAGCTCTCCGAGCGCGGCATCCCCCTGGTCCTTTGCGGCGCCAATCATATGCCGACCGCCCTGGTTTGGCCGGTTGCCGGCCATCATGCCCAGTCCGGGCGGATCGCCGATCAGGCCGCTGCCGGAAGACCGCTGAAGAAACGACTCTGGACTCAGATCGTGCGCGCCAAGATCCGCCAGCAGGGTGCAACCTTGGCGGCCTGCGGGGCGGCGCACGGCGGCTTTGCCTTGTTGGCCCGCAAGGTGCGCAGCGGCGATCCGGAGAATGTCGAGGCCGAGGCGGCGCGGCGCTACTGGCCGCTTCTCTTCGGCACGGACTTTCGTCGCGACCGCAAGGCACCGGGCCTGAACGGCCTCTTGAATTACGGCTACACCGTTCTGCGTGCCGGCGTAGCCCGCGCAGTGATGGCAAGCGGGCTCTCGCCCAGCCTGGGCCTCATGCATGCCAGCCGGGTGAATGCCCTGGTGCTGGTCGACGATCTGATGGAGCCCTTTCGTCCATTGGTCGATCGCGAGGTCTGGCAGCTGCATCGCGCCGGTGTCGAAGAGGTGACGCCGGAGGCCAAGGCTGAACTGGCCCGCATCATGATCCTGGATCTGCCGACCAAAGAGGGCATGAGTCCCTTGATGACGGCAGCCGAACGCTTGGCGCAGTCCCTGGCCAAGGCGCTCGCCGGCGAGGTCGACGAACTGGCCCTGCCGCTCGACCGCCTACCGCTGACCGGTTAGGCCGGTGAGCGGTTCGGTCCTCAGCGGCTATCGCATTATGTGGCTTCTCGTCATGTTCGACCTGCCCGTCGGCACCAGAGCGGAACGCCGCCGGGCCACGCAGTTTCGCCACAGGCTCTTGGACCTGGGTTTCGGAATGAGCCAGTTCTCGGTCTACATGCGTTTCTGCTCCGGCAAGGAGGCGGCCGAGCGCTACATCGCGCAAATCGAGCAGGCTCTGCCACCGTCCGGTAAGGTCCACATCGTGCAGATCACCGACAAGCAGTATGAGAAAATCCGCACATTTCGAGGAAGAAAACGTGAACGCAGCCCCGGAAACCCCGATCAATTGGCCCTCTTCTGATGGCGAGACGTCATTCCGGTCGGAGTCTTACACAGGGAAAAGGCCCTGTTTCCAGGGCCTTAAGTGGGTCTCTATCTTAGCGGTCTGGTGAGTGAGGGCCAACCGCAACATCGATAGGCCGCCAGTCACTGTCATGCGTATCTTAGCGGTCTGGTGAGTGAGGGCCAACCGCAACCCGATAGCTACTACCAAGCACTCCGAACTCATCTTAGCGGTCTGGTGAGTGAGGGCCAACCGCAACTGAACTGTTCTTCAAGTCCGGCGACATCGAGATCTTAGCGGTCTGGTGAGTGAGGGCCAACCGCAACACTACGCGGCACGGACCCACCCTCACCACGATCTTAGCGGTCTGGTGAGTGAGGGCCAACCGCAACAGGGGCCACTGGCGCGGGCCAAGGCCAAGGATCTTAGCGGTCTGGTGAGTGAGGGCCAACCGCAACCGCGCCGCCCAACGGTATCTTCACCTGTAAATCTTAGCGGTCTGGTGAGTGAGGGCCAACCGCAACCAAAAGGTCGCCGTCCGTTTGCGGGCCAGGATCTTAGCGGTCTGGTGAGTGAGGGCCAACCGCAACTGTCAGGAGGTATTGGGCAAGGCTTTGGCGATCTTAGCGGTCTGGTGAGTGAGGGCCAACCGCAACAGAGTGGCAGGTCTCCCTTGACCTGCTGATATCTTAGCGGTCTGGTGAGTGAGGGCCAACCGCAACCAACAGCTCTTGCGCCCGCTCCTCCAAGAAATCTTAGCGGTCTGGTGAGTGAGGGCCAACCGCAACAGAGGGGACTGACGGCCAGCGCGTCTGTTTATCTTAGCGGTCTGGTGAGTGAGGGCCAACCGCAACGCCGGCGGACCATGGCAAAGGCTTTGCGGAATCTTAGCGGTCTGGTGAGTGAGGGCCAACCGCAACTTGGCGTCACAGGGCGGCGGTTGGGAGGTGATCTTAGCGGTCTGGTGAGTGAGGGCCAACCGCAACAAGGGGAAGACGCATGACTAGCAAGAAGGATCTTAGCGGTCTGGTGAGTGAGGGCCAACCGCAACTCGAAGCCATCCGCCCGATGCATGGTGATCATCTTAGCGGTCTGGTGAGTGAGGGCCAACCGCAACTCGAAGCCATCCGCCCGATGCATGGTGATCATCTTAGCGGTCTGGTGAGTGAGGGCCAACCGCAACGCTTACCTGGATGGGCGCCGCTTTGGTGAGATCTTAGCGGTCTGGTGAGTGAGGGCCAACCGCAACGTCGCATTCAGACGCCCAGATCGCAAACAGACCTTAGCGGTCTGGTGAGTGAGGGCCAACCGCGGTCTGTCTGCTTTGCTAAGGCGCGGCCGTTTCAGCGCAGAGCCGGCTTTGCCTGCCTGCCCGGCGCTGCCGGCAAAGCCGGGCTAGACTGCCACTGGCTGCTGCGGGCAGGTCGCGGTGCCGAGCGGGGTCACGCGCAGCTGCCCGCCGGCGGAGCGATCGATCTCCGCCTCGATGCCATAGACCGCGCGCAAGAGATCGGGCGTCAAGACCGCCTCGGACCTACCGACGGCCGCCAGCTTGCCTTCGTGCAGGCAGAGCAGCTGGTCGGCAAGGCGGCTCGCCAGGTTCAGGTCGTGCATGGCGATCAGCACCAGCAGCTCTTCGCGGCGGGCGAGTGCGGCCAAGGCCTCCATCACCAGCAGCTGATGGCGCAGATCCAAGGCCGCCGTCGGCTCGTCCAGCAGCAGCAGCTTGGATCGGCGGAACAGGGCTTGCGCCAGGAAGACCAGCTGACGCTGGCCGCCGCTGATCTGATCCAGACGGCGGCCCTGCAGGTCCGCCAGGTCGAAGCGCGCCAGGGCGGCCTCCGCTTCCGCCAAGGTCTGCGGCTGCAGGCGCAAGCCCAGGCGCTCGACCCGGCCCAGCAACACGACTTCAAGCAGCGACAGCGAGGAGGAGGCGGAGGTGTCTTGTGCCATGTAGGAGGCCGTGACCGACCCGCCGCCCGCCAAGACCATCCTGCCGCCGGTCGGCAGCAGGCCGGCCAGACCGCGCAACAAGGTGGACTTGCCGGAGCCGTTCGGGCCGATCAGGACGCTGATCCGCCCTGCCTCTAGCTCGGCCGAGATCTCGGCGACCACGGCCCGCCCGCCATAGCCGACGCTCAGCCTGTCGAGTTGCAGCGCTACCAATGCTGCCTCCGCCCCCTGAGGATCAGGCCGAAGAGGAAAGGGACGCCGACGATGGCGGTGACGATCCCGATCGGCACCACAGCGCCGGGCGAGATCACCTTGGAGAGGATCGAGGCGCCGCTCATCATCAAGGCGCCGGCGATGGCCGAAAGCGGCAGCAGGGCGCGCTGATCGTCGCCGACCAGCATGCGCGCGATGTGCGGGGCGACCAGGCCGACGAAGCCGATGGTGCCGACGAAGGCCACCGCACCGGCGGTCAAGAGCGCCACCAGCACGAAGATTTTGGTGCGCAGCGGGCGCACCGCGATGCCCAGTGCCGCCGCACGCTCTTCGCCCAGGCGCAGCGCCGTCAGCTTCCAGAGGTCGCGCACCAGCAGGGCACAGCAGCAGAGGGTGATCGCCGCCACGATCGGCAGATTGCTCCAGCTCGCCTTCAGCAGCGAGCCGAACAGCCAGAAGACGATGGCCTGCAGCACCTCGGGTGCCGCCAGGTACTGCACCAGCGACTGCAGCGACTGAAACAGGAAGAGGGTGGCGATGCCGGCCAGCACCATGACCTCGGGGCTCATGCGCCGCAGACTGGCGAAGGCATAGACCAGGGCCGTGGCCAGCAGGGCGCCGAGGAAGGCCGCCAGCGGCAGGGTCAGGCCCGGCAGCAGCGGCAGGCTGATGCCGGTGAAGATGACGACCGCCGCCCCGAAGCCGGCTGCTGCCGAGAAGCCCAGGGTGTAGGGGCTGGCCAGCGGATTGGCCAGAATGGTCTGCATCAGCGCACCGGCCACCCCCAACGCCATGCCGACCAGCAAAGCCATCAGGGTCATCGGCAGGCGAATGTCCCAGACGATGACCCTGGTCATGCGCTCCGCCCCCTCCAGATCCAGTAGTGCCTCGAAGACCGCAGTGGGGGAGAGAAAGGCCGGGCCGGTCAGCAGATCCAGCAAGAGGCAGAGCAGCAGCAACAGCCCCAGAGCGAACAGCCAAAAGCGCCGCCGCCCGGCCAGCTTTACGTAGCTCTCGGCTGCCTCGGCCTGGGCGCACTGCGCGGACATCAGGGCGACGGCAGCTGGGTCATGTAGCTGCCGTCGAAGCGGATCGGCATGTAGGTCGCGAAGAAGCGATCCAGGTTGGCCTCGGGATCGATGTCGGCAAAGGCCTCGGGATAGAGCGCCTTGGCCAGGTACTGCAGGAAGGCATAGTCGTAGAGCGTGCGGGCGCCGCCGTGATAGAGCGCATGAACGCGGCCGTCGCGCGCGGCGTCAAGATCGCTCCAGCCCGGCCGATCCAGATAGGCGCGCATGCGTGCATGCGTCGTGGCGGGGTCGACGCCGGGACCCATCCGCACCGCCTGGTCGCGTCCCTTCCAGCCGGAGCCGGCGAGCAGGATGACTTGCGGGTTTTCGGCCAGCACGAACTCAGGGCTAAGCGGCCCCCACTTGGCGACTTGGCCGGCGGCGATGTTGCGGCCGCCGGCGGTCTCGATCAGCCGGCCCCACATGGTGTCGCCGTAGGAGTTGTCGACCTCCTCCGGCCCCTTACGGGCCAGCTCGACATAGACGCGCGGCGGCTCTGCCTGGGTCGTGGCAAGCCGCTCCGCGATCTCGGCGACCGCGCCGCTGTACTCCTGGGCCAACTGCTCGGCGCGTGTGTCCTGGCCCAGGATCTGACCCAACAGCCGCGTCGAGGCGACATGCAGATCGACGCTTTGAGCGTTGTAGTCCAGCGTGACCACCGGAACGCCGGCGGCCTCCAGGCGTGCGACGGTCTCGCCCAGTGCCGCGACCTGCCAGGCGGCTAGGATCGCCAGGTCGGGGCGGGCCGCCAGGGCTGCCTCCAACGAGAAGCTGCCGCTTTCGACCTCACCGATGTCGATCAGCTCCAAGAGCTCCGGCTGGTGTTCGCTGTAGGCCTTCCATTGCAGGGGCCGCCAGCCCTCCCAGGCGTCGCGAGAGATGGCCGCGACCCGGTCATAGGCCTCCGGTCCGCCGACTGCATAGAAATCTTCAAAATAAAAACCAAGAAGAATGCGCTCCGCGTCATCCGGAATTGTGACCGTTCGACCAAGTACGTCGGTCACGGTTCTGTCATTGGCGCTCGTCACCGTCGATATGGTCAGTAAGGCGATGGCGAGAACAAGACTCCGCAAGATCGTCATCGGGCAACATTCCTCTTTATCGACAGGCTAGGGGGCGGCTGGCAGGTCGCAGGCCGGACGGCGCGGCGCTTGGCCGGGAGTATCGGTCGAAGGTCTGCGCGCACTCAAGGGTGCAGATGCGCGGCTTGATGGCTCACCCGAAGGTCGCAGCCACCTCCGGTGCTAGAGCAGAGTGGCGTCAATTCGAAAGGGTTTGACGCCCGAAACCTGCCTGTCCAGGTTTGCAACAAAGGGCAGATCCGCCGAGCTGGCCGGCCAGCTCGCTCCCACAACTGCACCGCAGAGCGACTGCGGGCGACACTCCGCTGGAGCATCGCCCGCAGGTCACGCCTTAGAGCAAGCAGGACCGCCTCGCAAAGGCTTGCCCGCTGGCCGGAGCGCCGGCTCCTATTGCCAGAAGAAGTCGCTGGCGGTGAGGTTGGCTGCCCCCGACAGGCCGGTCACGCGGAAGGCGATGTCGACGCTGCCGTCGCCGTCGGTGTCGACCTGCACCTGTTCGCCGCCGGCAAAGCGGGCTTCGGAATTGCCGCCGCCGCTGAAACCCGCGGCGCCGACATAGGCAAAGGTTCCTGTCTCCAAGGCGAAGGCAAAGACGAAGCGATCCTCACCCTGGCCGCCGAAGTCGCGGCCGTCGAAGTCCTCGATGACCGGCCCGCCGGAGCCTGCACCGTTGCCGACCTCATTGCCGTTGAAGAAGTAGTCATCGTCCAGGCCGCCGCCGTAGGCTGTGGTGAAATTGCTCAGGAAGATGGTGTCGTTGCCGGCGCCACCGTAGAGGAGATCCTGCTCGGACCCGCCGTAGAGCATATCGCTGCCGCCTGCGCCGAAGAGGACATCTTCGCCCGTGCGCCCGCGCAGCACATTGGCGGCGCTGTTGCCTTCCAGGGTGTTGTCCAGGTTGTTGCCGGAGCCGTCGATGCCGCCGGCACCGCTGAGCAAGCGCAGGTTCTCGACGTTCAGGTCCAGCGTGTGGTTTGCCTGCGCAATCACCAGGTCGACGCCGCGTGCAGCACCGGGCCCCTCGACAATAGCGTCGCCACCGGTATCGACCAGAAAGGTGTCATCGCCGAAACCGCCCCGCATCGTATCGCTACCACTGCCCCCGTCCAGAACATCGTCGCCAAAGCCTCCGTTCAGGGTGTCGGAGCCGCTGTTGCCGGTGATGCTGTTGGCATAGGTGTTGCCCAGGACTTCGGCACCGCCGACCCCGTTCATCACCTCCAGCCGCTCGACCCAGCCCTCGTCGCCCCCGGCCATTGCGTAGACCGTCCCATTGAGGCGAATGAGGTCGTCGATGCCTTGGTCGAGACGCTCGCGCACGATGTCGGTTGCCGTATCGACGATGTAGGTGTCGCTGCCGCGTCCGCCGGCTGCGGTGTCGGCGCCGCTTCCACCGTTCAAGGTGTCGCGGCTGCGCCCCCCGAAGAGCGCATCCTCGCCCGAGCCTCCGGATAGGCGATCCTTGCCGGACGCACCGAAGGCCCAATCGTCTCCATCGCCGCCGAAGAGCGTATCTTGGGCACTTCCGCCATTCAAGATGTCGTAGCCGCTCTGTCCGCGAAGACGATCGCTGCCCAGATCGCCAAACAGCTGGTCAGTCCCGCTGCCGCCGCGTAGGTCATCGTTGCCGCTGAGACCGGCGATTCGATCATCCAGGTTTCCGCCGAAGAGCGTATCCTTGCTGTTGAGGGCACCGAAGATGTCGTTGGTTACGATAGAAATGTGGTGCATCTCTTCGACGTCGGGCAGGCGAACCCCGTCCGGCGGCGCATGGCCGACCAGAAGGGTGTCGACGCCGCTGCCGCCGTCGTAGGTCTCGCCGGCCGTGGCTTCGCCGGGCAGCGCATAGAAGGTATCGCTGCCGCTTCCGCCATAGATCAGTGTGTCGATACCCGAACCGCCGAAGATGGTGTCGTTGCCCAGGTTGCCGCGCAGGACATTGTCGTTGCCTTCGCCGCCAAAGATCGTGTCACTGCCGGTACCTCCGAATAGGAAGCTGTCATCGCCTTCACCGGCGAGAATGAAGTCTCCGCCACCGCCGCCACGTAGATTGGCGTCATTGCCGTCGCCTCCGTAGAGGGAATCGATGCCATTGCCGCCATAGAGGCTGCGGTCATCGCCGGTGTCGCCGGACAGGGTGTCAGCACCCGAACCGCCGAACATGATCCGGTCCACTCCGTCCCCGCCGTAGACACTGTCGTCGCCGCTGCCGGCGCGGAACACGGAGTCGTTTCCGCCATTGCCGGACAGCGTGTCGGCACCCAGCCCGCCTTCGAAGATCACGTCTGCTCCCGGCCCACCGCCTACGCGATCGTCGCCAACACCGCCATAGAGGGAAAGGTCGTTTCCACTGTCCCCGAAGACCAGATCATTGCCGGCGCCACCGAACAGAAAGCTGTCGTCACCGGTCGAAGAGAGGAACCAATCGTCACCCGATCCTCCGAAAAGTGACGTGTCGTTGCCGTCTCCTCCAAAGAAGGTGTCATTGCCACGCCCCCCGTAGAAGAGGCCGTCATCACCGTCAGCACCGTACAAACGATCCTTGCCGCCACCACCGAAGAAGAGGAAGTCGTTATTGAACGCCCCTTCCAAGCGATCGTCGCCGGCATCCCCGAAGAAGGAGGCATCGTTCCCCGATACACCTTCTAGAGCATCGTTTCCGGCACCGCCGAAGAGGCCCTGATCGTCGCCAGCGCCGCCGTCCAGTGTGTCCAAACCGCTGCCTCCGAAGAGTTGATCGACACCGGATTGACCCACTATGCGATCGTCGCTCGATCCTCCTTCAATGCTGTCATTGCCACTTGTTCCAAAGTAGATAGGCATGTCCTGAGCTCTCCACAGATGAGGTGATTGCGGGGTCCAGCGCCCCAATCCGAGCCGGTTCCAAACCGGGTCTAGCGGTGCCGCTCGTTCGCGGACATCGCTGCCATCCCTGTCCACCGACGAGGGAGCCTCAGAGTTGAGCGCGCCGCCTGTCTGCGCGGCCAGCCGGTCGACTGAGCAGTGCTGCTAAGAACGCGATCGTTCTTCTGGAGAGTGCCGTCTCGGGATCGCTGCGTAAGAGGCATTCCAAAGTGATTGGCCAAGGCCCTGGCTCCGAAAAAGGATGTGTTGCCGTCACAGAACTGGCGCTTCAGTATGAAATCTGTACTCCTAGAAAAAACCTTCAACTTAGAAATTCTAATTCCATCATGAGAAATTTTCTAGTGAAGAGATTTCACAATAAGCTACTGAAAAATAGGAATTGTATCGCTGCAAACCGTTGCACGATGAACAGGGGGAAACCCAGCCATCACCAACAAAAGAAAATTTTCGTTCAATTTTGTCTCTATGGCATAGCAGACAAGAGGCGCCGCCTCTCAAAGAAGACGCGCAAACGTCAGGACAATCCAGCCATCACTGAGGCGGGATGGAAAATCCGGTCATTCTCGACAGCCTTTGGGCCAACTTTGCTGACTTTTCGTCAAAGGTAAGCGCAGATCTGCTCCCCGCAGAGCAACGTGAGCGCGGCTTGGCTCACAACCAGAGAAAGTCTGTCGCCGTCAGCTGGTTGGCTGCACCGAGGCCGGTGATCTGAAAGGCCAGGTCAGGGGTCCCGTCGCCATCTTGATCCACCTCAATCTGGCCCGCGCCGGCGAAACGTGCTTCCGAGCTACCGCCTGCCGAGAAGGCGGCGCCGTTGATATAGGCAAAGGTGCCGACCTCCAACCCAGTGGCAAAGACCAAGCGGTCTTCCTGATTGCCGCCGAAGTCGCGACCGTCGAAGTCTTCGATGACGGGTCCGCCGGAACCGCTCCCATCGCCGACCTCGTCGCCGTTGAAGCGGAACTCGTCATTGGCAGCACCACCAAAGGCCCGCGCGAGGTTGCCCAACGCCAGGCTGTCGCCGCCGGCACCGCCATAGAGGAGGTCGCTGCCTGTGCCGCCAAAGATGATGTCGCTGCTGGCGCCACCGAAGATGCTGTCATCACCCTCCAGGCCGCGCAAGCGATTGGCCCCGGTGTTGCCGTCGATGCGGTTGTCCAACGCATTGCCGGTCCCATCGATCGAGCCCGCCCCGTTCTGCAGTCGCAGCCGCTCAAGGTTGCTGTCCAAAGTGAAGTCTGCGCCGGCCCGAACCAGGTCATTGCCCTCGCCCAGTGCTTCGCGCACCTGATCATCGCTGCTGTCGATGTCGACGGTGTCGTTTCCGATGCCCCCCGAGGCGATGTCGACACCGCTGCCGCCGTCGATCAGGTCGTTGCCACGCCCACCGAAAAGATTGTCCTGTCCTGAACCTCCGGTCAGGCGGTCGACGCCGCTGGCGCCCAGGGCCCAGTCGTTGCCATTTGCGCCGATCAGGGTGTCGCGCTCACTGCCGCCATTCAAGACATCGTTTCCGGTCTGCCCGCGCAAGCTATCCCGGCCCAAATCGCCAAACAGCACATCGCTTCCGGCCTGACCCCGCAGGTCGTCGTTCCCGCTGCGCCCATAGATCTGGTCTTTGCCGCTGCCGCCAAAAATGCTGTTGTCGATGCCGAAGCCACCGAAGATGTTGTTGAATGTCGCCAGGATCTCCAGAGTCTCGACGGAGACGAGGTGGACTCCAAAGGCGGGCAGGGCGCCGCTGATCACTATGTCGGCGCCACTACCGCCGTCGTAAGCGTCGTAAGGGGTCGATCCTCCGGTTCCGATGAAGAAAGTGTCGTCACCCAGGTCGCCGAAGAGGCTGTAGTCGACGCCGCCGCCGCCGCTGATGAAGTCATCGCCCTCGCCGCCATAGAAGCGTGAGTCGGCGCCCGAGTCGCCGAAAATCCGATCGTCGCCAGGTCCGCCGAACAGCAAGAGGTCGTTCCCGCTCCCTCCCATCAGGACATCGCTGCCGGTATCTCCAAACAAGTAGCGATCGTCCCCGTCGTTGCCCTCGATACGGTCGCTACCGCCGCCGCCGAACATGCTGAAATCGATGCCGGTTTCACCGCGCAGGCGGTCGTAGCGATTGCCGCCGAAGAAGAGGCCGTCGTTACCGCTCTCGCCTCGCAACTGATCGCTGCCACTGCCGCCGTAGAAGCCCCCGTCGGTGTCATTGTCGCCGTTTAAGGAGTCGTCGCCACTGCCGCCGAAAAAGGCGAAATCAAAGCCATCTCCGCCGAAGATCAGATCGTCGCCGTCGCCACCGAAGAGAGATGTATCATGTCCTAGCCCGCCAAAGAGGCGATCGTAGCCACTGCCGCCGAAGTGCTGGGAGTCGTTCCCCGATTGCAGGAAAATGGCGTCTTCGCCGGTGGCTCCGAAAAAGCGCCTGTCCTGACCGCTGTTGCCGAGCAGATCGTCATCACCGGCCTCGCCGCGAAACTCGGCATCGTTTCCATCGATTCCCAACAGTGTGTCATCGCCGCTGCCACCAAAAAAGAGCGAGTCTGTGCCGCCGTCCCCCCTTAGGACATCATCGCCAGGTCCGCCGATGAAGAGCGCGTCATTGCCGTCCGATCCATAGATCGAATCGTTACCGCTTCCCCCGTTCGCGGCATCGTCGTCGGCGCCCAGAAGAACGGTGTCGGCGCCGCCGCCGCCGAACACGGTATCCTCGCCGCCGAAGGTCTGGATGAGATCCGCAAAACTGCTGCCGGTTATGGTGTTGTCGCCGCCATTGCCAAAGTAGTTTGCCATGACCTCTCCTCCCTAGGACGAGCGCGCTGCGTCTGCGGGGTCAGCGGACGCCTTAGTACGCCGGCTGCGCAGTGTGAGGCGACAAAGGGGTGGAAAGAAGGCGAGGGCGATCAACTCCATAGGAAGTCTGTTGCAGTCAGCTGATTGGCGACGGTCACGCCGGAGACGATGAAGGCCAGATCGGCGTTGCCGTCGCCATCATGATCCACCTGCAGCTGTCCGCCGCCAGCGAACCGCGCCTCGGAATTGCCACCGCCTGTGAAGACGGCGCCGCCCAGATAGGCAAAGATGCCGGTCTCCATGCCTGCAGCAAACACCAATCGGTCTTCCTCATTGCCGCCGAAGTCCCGCCCGTCGAAGTCGCGGATCACGGGACCGCCGAACCCAGCACCGTCGCCGATCTCGTCGCCATTGAAGCGGAAGTCATCGTTGGCGTTGCCGCCGAAGGCGCGGCCGATCGCATTGATGCCGATGACGTCGCCGCCATCACCGCCGAAGAGGAAATCCTTGCCGGTGCCGCCGAAAAGGGTGTCGCCGCTGCGGCCGCCGTAGAGCGTGTCGCTGCCGCTCAATCCCCTCAGCACGTTGATCGCAGTGTTGCCTTCGATCACGTTTCTCTGGCTGTTCCCCGTGCCGTCGTGTGCGCCAGCGCCGGACTGGATCTCCAACTGCTCGACATGGGTGCCAAGGCTGTAGTCGACTGACGCGCGCACGCGGTCGTCGCCCTGAAGCGCCTGTTCGACCAGCAGGTCGCCAGGGTTATCGGCGATGAGGGTGTCTGCGCCGAACCCGCCGATGGCTGTATCGACGCCTTCCTTGCCGTTCAAGGTGTCGTCGCCGCCTTCGCCTTCCAGTGTATCGTTTCCACTGTTGCCGAGCAGGAAGTTGTCGCGGCTGTTGCCGACCAGCAGGGCATCGCCGACATTCCGATTGACCTGCACGCGTTCGATCAGGTGGTCGATACCGGTGCCGATCTCGAAGGTGGACGCGCTGGAGCGCACCAGGTCGGCGACACCTTCCCCAGTGTACTCAAAGACCTGATCGGTCGCGGTATCGACCTCGTAGATGTCACTGCCGGAGCCGCCGGCCGCCACGTCGCTGCCGCTGCCGCCGTCGAGCGTATCTCTGCCGGCATCGCCGAAGAGCCCGTCCTCGCCCGAACCACCGCCCAGGCGGTCATTGCCGGTGGCACCCAATCCCAGGTCGTCGCCATCGGCGCCCAGCAGAGTATCGACGCCGCTGCTGCCGTTCATCAGGTCGTCGCCGGCTTGGCCGCGGACCCGGTCGTTACCACCGTCACCGAAGAGCTGATCGTCGCCGCTGCCAGATCTTAGGTCGTCGTCACCCTCGGCGCCGTGGACGGCCTGCATGCCGCTGCCAAGCAGGATGGTGTTGTCGGCCGCGTTGCCCGTGCTTGCGGAAAAGCTGCCCAACAGCTCCATCAATTCCACACCCCGCAGCACGACACCGAGCGGGGGCAGCTCGACACTGTCGATGCGGTCGACGCCACTGCCGCCCTCATAGGTCTCGCCGGGTGCCCAGTGGCCGCCGCCAATGAGGAAGAGATCGCTGTTGCTGCCGCCAAAGAGGCTGCGGTCCTGACCGGAGCCACCCTCGATTATGTCGTCGCCGAGCCCGCCGGAGAGGTAGGCATCGTCGCCGGATCCGCCGAAGATCTGGTCAGCCCCGGTGCCGCCGAACAATCGGCTATCATTTCCCTCATCCCCGTCAAGCCGATCTTCTCCGCCCCCACCGAAGAAGCCGCGATCGAGACCGCTGCCGCCGCGCAGGCGATCGCCGCGATTCCCTCCAAAGGCATAGAGGTCGACGCCAGAGCCACCGAAGAAGGAATCTTCTCCGCTGCCACCGTAGATATAGGCGTCACCGTTCAGGCCGCCGAACAGCGTGTCATCGCCACTGTCGCCGAAGAGGAAGCTGTCGTTGCCATCATCGCCGCGGATCAGGTCCGCGTCTGCGCCGCCGAAGAGATTGGCATCATTGCCGTCGGCACCGAAGATGCTGTCGATGTCGTTGCCGCCGAAGTGCTGGGTATCGTTACCGCTTTGCAAGAAGAAGGCGTCGTCGCCATCCCCGCCGTAGAAATGATGATCGTTGCCTGCATTGCCGAGAAAGTCGTCTTTGCCCGAGTCACCCTGGAAGAAGCCGTCGCTGCCTGGGCCACCCAGGAGAACGTCGTCTCCGGAACCACCATAGAAGAGCGAGTCTTCGTCGCCGTCGCCGCTGAGGCGATCAACGCCGGCGCCGCCGAACAGGCTGGTGTCATCCCCGCCGCCGCCATAGATTGCATCATCGCCCGATTGACCCATGAGCAGGCCGTCGTCGCCCGCTCCGGCGAGGACGAAATCATCACCGTTGCGCGCCAGCACCGTATCGTCGCCGCCGAACGCCTGTATGTTGTCGGCGAGGCTGCTGCCAAAGATCGTGTCACCCAGATTTGTACCGACGTAATTCGCCATTCCGACCTCCTCCGTGAGGGGTGATCGCACAGGATACGCACTCGGTCTGGGAGGAAGAGGTTGTTTCGAACGGGCGGGCAGTCAAGAAGATTTTTTCGCAAAAATGAATCTTTGCTCTCCTATGCCGCCAGTCAAGCTGGCGCTGCCCGATCGGACAAAGCTCTAATTCCAGAGGAAATCCGTGACTGTCAATTGATTGGCCATGCTCATTCCAGCGACGATAAAGGCCAGATCCGCGTTGCCGTCACCATCGGTGTCGATCTGCACCTGGCCGCTGCCGGCAAAGCGGGCTTCGGAGTTCCCGCCGCCGGAGAAGGCAGCGCCGTTTCTGTAGACGAAGCTGCCGCTCTCCATGCCGGTCGCAAACACCAAACGGTCCTCTTGATTGCCGCCAAAGTCGCGGCCATCGAAGTCGGCGATGATCGGGCCACCGGACCCGGCACCATCGCCCGTCTCGTCGCCGTTGAAGCGGAAATCGTCATTGGCATTGCCGCCGAAGACCCGCGCGACGGCATTGACGCCGATGGTGTCGCCGCCGTCACCGCCGTAGAGCACATCGGCGCCGGTTCCACCGAAGATCCGGTCGCTGCTGCGCCCGCCGAAAATGATATCCTTGCCGCTCAAACCACGCAGCACGTTGGCAGCCGTGTTGCCCTCGATCACATTGTCCCGGCCGTTGCCGGTCCCATCGTGCGCGCCAGCCCCGCTTTCGATACGAAGCTGCTCGATCTGGGTGCCGAGGCTGTAGTCGCTGCTGGCGCGCACCAGGTCGGCTACGCCCTCGCCCGTGTACTCGAAGACCCGGTCGGTCGCGGTGTCCACATCATAGGTATCGCTGCCCGAGCCACCGGCGGCGAGGTCACTGCCGCTGCCACCGTCGAGCGTGTCCCGGCCGGCATCGCCGAAAAGACCATCCTCTCCCGAGCCACCGCCCAGACGGTCGTTGCCGGTGGCCCCCAGCCCTATATCGTCGCCATCGGCGCCCAAGAGGGTGTCGAGACCGCTGGCGCCGTTCATCACATCGTCGCCCGCCTGCCCGCGCAGCCGATCGTTGCCGTCCGATCCGAACAGTTGGTCCAATCCACTGCCAGCGCGCAGGTCGTCGTTTCCCGCCTGGCCGTTGATCCACTGCATACCGCTTCCAGCGACAATTGAATTGTTCGAAGCGTCTCCGTTCAGTAGGGCAAAGTCGCCAGAGAGGCGCAGCTCCTCGACGCCGCGCAGCACCACGCCAAGCGGCAGCATCTCCTCGCTTGTCAGGCTGTCGCTGCCGCTGCCGCCGTCATAGGTTTCACCGGCAACAGCGTGCCCGATCTCATTGACGAAGAGATCGTCACCGCTGCCACCGAACATGCTGCCGTCCTGACCCGGGCCGCCGATGATGAAATCGTCGCCCAGCCCGCCCACCAGGCGGTCATCGTCGCCAGCACCGCCGAAAATCCGGTCGACACCGGTACCGCCGAACAAACGACTATCTTGTCCGCTATCGCCGTTGATCCGATCGCTCCCGCCACCACCGACGAGGCCGCTGTCATCACCGCTTTCGCCGCGTATGACGTCACTACCGTTGCCGCCGTAAAGGTAGAGGTCATCGCCATCACCGCCCAGCAATACATCGACCCCAGTGTCGCCATAGATGTAGAAGTCCGCCTGCGATCCCCCATCTAGATAGTCGCTGCCGCTACCGCCATAGAGGAAGGAATCCACACCAGATTCGCCCCGGATCGTGTCTGCATCGCCACCGCCGAAGAGATTGGCATCCTCACCGTCCCTTCCGAAGATCGTATCGACACCATTGCCGCCGAAATGGATCGAATCCTCGCCGCTTTGCAGGAAAATCTCGTCGTCGCCATTGCCGCCGTAGAAATGGTGATCGTTTCCGCCCTGGCCGAGAAGAACATCCCGGTCCTGCCGTCCATAGAAGAAGCCGTCGTTACCGGATCCACCGAAGAGTGTGTCGTCGCCGGCATCGCCGTAGAATTTGGAATCTTCGCCCTGGCTACCGAGCAGGTGATCATCGCCGAGGCCGCCGAAAAAGAAGGTGTCGGCGCCGTTCGCTCCATAGAGGGAATCGTCGCCATCCTCTCCGGCGACCAGACCATCATTGCCGCTCCCCGCCTGCACGACATCGTTGCCGTCGCCCGCCAGCACCGTGTCCCGGCCGCCAAGCGATAGGATAAGGTCGGCAAAACTGCTGCCAATGATCGTGTCCTTGCCGCTGGTCCCAAAGTAGATTGCCATCCCGCTCTCCCATCCAGTCGCCGCTTATCGGCCCTCTCGCCCGGCCCGTGACAGAAGTCCTTGTTTGAAAGCAGCGGTCAGTCAAGCGGTTTCTTCGCGCCGGGACGACCTGGAGACAAGGCCTTGCACAGCCTTTAGTTCCAGTGGAAATCAGCGGCCGTCAGCTGGTTGGGCTGCAGCAAGCCGGTGACCTCGAAGGCCATATCGGTGTTGCCGTCACCGTCGGCATCGACCTGAACCTGACCGCTTCCGGCGAAGCGAGCTTCGGAGTTTCCGCTAGCCGAGAAGGTCACGCTGCCGATGTAGGCAAAGCTGCCGGTCTCCAGGCCCGAGGCAAAGACGAAGCGGTCCTCTTGATTGCCACCAAAGTCGCGGCCGTCGAAATCGGCGATGATGGGGCCGCCTGTGCCTGCGCCGTCGCCCACCTCGTCGCCGTTGAAACGGAACTCGTCGTTCAGACTGCCGCCAAAGATCTGACCGGCGATGTTTACTCCGATGACGTCGGCGCCGGCGCCACCGTAAAGAAAATCCTTGCCGGTTCCGCCAAAGATCGTGTCACTGCTGCGCCCGCCGAAGATGGTGTCCGATCCGCCCAGGCCGCGCAAAATGTTCACTGCGGTATTGCCGTAGATAACGTTGTTCCGGCCATTGCCGGTACCATCGTGCGCTCCCGCGTCTAGCTGGATACGCAGATCCTCGACCTGGGTGGCAAGGGTGTAATCGATAGAAGCGCGTACCAAATCTTCGCCTTCGCTGGCTGCTTCGATCAAGAGATCGCCCGTGGCATCGGCGACAAAGGTATCGTCACCCAATCCTCCTACGGCGGTATCGACGCCACCCTTTCCGTTCAAGGTGTCATTGCCATCATTGCCAATCAGCTCATCGCTGCCGCTGTTGCCGATCAGTTGGTTATCGTGGCTGTTGCCGATCAGTACCGCGTTACCGACATCCTGGTTGACCTGCACGCGCTCGATCAAGTGGTCGAAGCCCGTGCCGATCTCAAAGTGAGAGGCGCTGGAGCGCACCAGGTCGGCCGAGCCGCCGCCGGCAAACTCGAAGATCTGATCGGTCGCGGTGTCGACATCGTAGGTGTCGCTGCCCCGCCCACCCACGGCCATGTCGGCGCCACTGCCTCCATCCAGCATATCGATGCCAAGACCGCCAACCAATACATCTGATCCGGAGCCGCCGCCCAAGCGATCCTTGCCAGTCGCGCCGAGAGCCCAATCGGCACCGTCGGCCCCCAGCAAGGTGTCTCCGCCGCTGCTGCCGTTCATCACATCGTCGCCGTTCTGACCGCGCACGGTATCGTCGCCATTGCCGCCCAAGAGAATGTCGTTTCCGCTACCGGCACGAAGGTTGTCGTCGCCTCCGTAACCTCTAACCGATTGCGCGCCCGTTCCAGCCGAGAGGCTGTTGTCGGTTCCATCGCCGCCAAGCACGACGAAGCTGGCCGCGACCTGCATTAACTCCAGATCGCGTAGCAGGACACCGAAGGGTAGCAGGGAAGCGGTGGTGAGGGTGTCGACCCCGCTGCCGCCGTTGAAGGTCTCTCCCGCAGCCGCTTCGCCCGGCCCCACGAGGAAGAGGTCAGCGCCGCTGCCGCCGGCCAGCAAGCCGTCCTGACCGCTGCCACCGACAAGCGTATCAGCGCCGAGCCCTCCTGCAAGGAGGTGATCCTGCCCGGACCCACCGAAGATCCTGTCGACGCCGGTGCCGCCGAACAGCCAGGTGTCGTTGCCGGCACCGCCGAAGATGAAGTCGCTACCGCCTTGGCCGAATAGTTCGCGGTCCGCCCCGCTGTTACCGTCGAGGCGATCTGCCTGGTTCCCCCCATAAAAGTATCCGTCATCGCCACTTCCGCCCTGCAGCGTATCGGCTCCGCTTGCGCCGTAGAGATAGCTGTCCGCGCCGGAACCACCATAGACCAAGTCATTGCCGCTGTCGCCTTGCAGAAAGCTATCGTCGCCACCGGCCCCTTCGAGTCGATCGTCGCCCTGTCTACCAGCTATAAAGCCGTCATCGCCCAGGCCGCCGAAGATCGAGTCTGCGCCACTGCCCCCAAAGTGCAGCGAGTCGTCACCGCTGTGCAAGAACAATACGTCTGCGCTGGTTCCGCCATAGAAGCGCCTGTCCGCACCAGAGTTTCCGAGAAGGGTGTCGTCTCCCTGTTCGCCGCGGAACAGACTGTCGTCGCCGTTGTCGCCAACAAGAACATCGCTGCCGGGCCCACCATAGAAGAGCGAGTCTGCATCGCTTCCGCCACGCAAGAGGTCTGCGCCTACACCGCCGAATAGCAGGGTATCTTCACCCGCCATACCATAGATCCGGTCGTCTCCGGTTTCGCCGGCAGCCAAGCCGTCGTCGCCGAGTCCGCCCAGAAAAACGTCGTCGCCGTCCCGGCCCAGCATAGAGTCCTCACCTCCGGAGCCGACAACGAGGTCCGCGAAGCTGCTGCCAAATACAGTATCATCGGCATTCGATCCAAAGAAGTTGGCCATTGCTCTCGCCTTTCCGAAGTTTTGGAACCGGCCGTCGTGGACTGGTTGTTCCGACGGCCTCGCTTGTTTCGTTGACTCGCCTCCGAAACGCCATGCGGCGCCTAGTTCCAGAGGAAGTCCGTTGCCGTCAATTGGTTCTCATGGGCTAAGCCGACGACCTGGAAGGCAATGTCGACCGCGCCGTCGCCATCCGTATCGACCTGAATTTGGCCGCCGTCGATGCGGGCCTCAGAGTTACCGCCGCCGGAGAAGGCGCCGTCGCCGATGTAGGCGAAGGTTCCGGTTTCCAGGCCCGAGGCAAAGACGAAGCGGTCTTCCTCATTGCCGCCGAAGTTGCGCCCGTCGAAGTCGGCGATGACGGGACCGCCGGAACCGGCGCCATCGCCCACCTCGTCGCCGTTGAAGCGGAAGTCGTCGTTCAAGCTGCCACCGAACACGCGAGCATCCGCGTTGACGCCGATGACATCGCCACCCGCTCCACCATAGAGGAAGTCCTTTCCGGTGCCGCCGAAAATCGTATCGCTGCTGCGACCGCCGAAGATGACATCGCTGCCGTCCAACCCGCGCAGCACGTTGACCGCCGTGTTCCCCTCGATCTGATTATCGCGGGCATTGCCTGTACCGTCGTGCGCGCCGGCACCCTGCTCGATGCGGAGGTTTTCGACCTGAGTGCCGAGGCTGTAATCAATCTCGGCGCGCACCAGATCATCGCCATCGCCGCCCAACTCGATCAGCAGGTCGCCCGTGGTGTCGGCAACGAAGGTATCGTCGCCTGCGCCGCCACTTGCCGTGTCTGCGCCGTCCTTACCGTTTAGCACGTCATTGCCGCCATCACCGGCCAAGCTATCGTTGCCGCTATTGCCGATCAGAGTGTTGTCATGGTCATTGCCGACGAGGCGGGCATCTCCGACACCGCGATTAACCTGCACACGTTCAATTATGTGGTTGATGCCAGTACCGATTTCGAAGGTGGCGGCGTCGGAGCGCACCAGGTCGGCCGAACCGCCACCAGTGTACTCGAAGACCTGATCGATGAAAGTGTCGACCTCGTAGGTGTCGCTGCCCCGTCCACCTGCGGCCAGATCGGCACCACTGCCGCCGTCCAGCATGTCGATGCCGCGACCGCCGAAAAGCGCATCGCCCCCGGAACCGCCACCCAGCCTGTCCTTTCCGGTTGCGCCCAGACCCCAGTCGACGCCGTCGGCGCCCAACAGCGTGTCATCGCCACTGTTGCCGTTCATGACATCATCGCCGCCCTGACCCCGTGCGGTATCATCACCATTGCCGCCAACAAAAAGATCATTGCTGCTGCCCGCACGCAGGTCGTCATCGCCACCCGCGCCGTTCACGGCCTGCGCGCCGGTTCCAGCCGAGAGGCTGTTGTCGAAGCCATCGCCGTTGATGACGTTGTGGCTGGTCGCGAACCGCATCAACTCCACGTCGCGCAGTAGCGCGCCGAAAGGGAGAGGTGTCGTTATGGTGAGCGTATCGACACCGCTGCCACCATCGTAAGTCTCACTCGCCGCGCCTTCATTGAAGCCGACCAGGAAGAGATCATCTCCGCTGCCCCCGGACAGGCTTCCATCCGCGCCGCTGCCGGCATCGATCGTATCGCTTCCCCGACCGCCGGCTAGGCGATCGTCCTGACCTGAACCGCCGAAAATCCGGTCGACACCAGTACCGCCGAAGAGTCTGCTGTCGTTGCCCGCGCCACCGAAGATGAAGTCGTTGCCGCCTTGGCCTTCCAGCCAGCCATCCGCGCCGCTGCCGCCCTCCAACCTGTCACCTTGATTGCCGGCGGAGAAGTAGCCGTCGGCGCCGCTCCCACCGACCAATGTGTCGACGCCGCTATCGCCATAGAGGTAGCGATCAGATCCAGTGTCGCCGTACAGTGTATCGTTGCCGCTGTTGCCGTAGAAGTAGCTGTCGTCGCCATCGCCGCCCTCGGCACGGTCGTCACCGGTGCCAGCGATCAAGACAGCGTCATTGCCAAATCCGCCGAACATCGTGTCATTGCCGCTGCCGCCGAAATGAAGGCGGTCGTTACCGGTACCCAGCAGGAGAAAGTCATCACCATCGGCGCCGTAGAAACTCCGGTCGTCGCCGTCGTTTCCCGCGATGGTGTCGATACCTTGCTCACCACGGAAGGCGCTGTCATTGCCCGTGTCACCGAGGAGTAGGTCGTCCCCCGGCCCGCCGTAGAACCCTGAGTCCGCCTGGTCGCCTCCGCGCAGTACGTCGGCGCCCGGGCCCCCGAACAAGAGGGTGTCTTCACCCGCCATGCCATAGATTCGGTCGTCCCCGGTTTCTCCGGCAAGCAGGCCATCATTGCCAGATCCGGCAAGAATTGTGTCGTTGCCGTCGCGACCCAGAACGAAATCCTCGCCGCCGGAGCTTAGGACCACATCGGCGAAACTGCTGCCGAAGAAGGTCTCGTCGAGGTTGGTGCCGAAGTAGTTGGCCATAGGTTTTGCCTCCTGAGAGGTGTGCTGCGCGCATTTTCATAGGTCGGGCCAATCCGACTGACGGCGGAGTATCATCACAAATGAATGAATTTTCAAGAGCGAATTTGCGCGAATCGAAGAAAATTTCACTTGTTTGGTGAAAATATGATGATGCGATCTGATTCCTCCGTAGCAGAATTGGGGATGTGGTGAGTTAAGAGACCTGGTCGTAGATAATTGATTTAAAAGAAAAAAACTCTAGAGCGCGTTGATTTTACGTTGAACTGGAAGTGCCTTCGTAATCTGAGTGGCCACGGTTTCGCTCAAATTCGCTCAATGATGAAAACAGAGCGATCTCTCGCGCTTCTCTCAGTCCGATGGGAAGTCAGGCCGATCACGAAATGGCGAGCCGACGAGCGGTGCCAGGAACGTAGATCTGTTCTCCATCGTAACACGGGCAGAAAAAACTATCGTTCACAACAAGATCGGGGCGCTGGCATGCGTGCACTGTTTTCATTCCTCGTGGTCAGCTTGGCTCTGGTCCTGGCTGTTCCGCAGGCTCTAGACGCTAAGTCAAGCAAATCTTACAAGTCACCAAAGATCAAAATTGAAGATAAAGCTGATAAGTACAAGTACAAATATGACGACGGTCGCTGCAAGTTCGAGTATGAATTTAAATACAGCAAGGGCGAAGAGAAATATAAGGAGAAGGGGGACTGCGGCAACATCGCTCGGCTGCCGCAGTTCAATCCACCACGGGCCTTCCTGCGCGACAGCCGGAAGCTGCCGCGCGCAGCGCGCCTGATCGACCTTACGGCCTACTGCAACTCGGCAGAACTGGGCGCGCTCCTGGGAGCCGAAGCCGGTGCCTCTCTTGGAAGCGGCGATCGTCGCGATTTGGTCAGCATCGTCGGCACCGCGATCGGTGCGGCCCTAGGCTACGAACTCGGGCGCAGTATCGGCGACGGCGACCGGCGCTGCATCGGATCCGCCTTAGAGTACGTCGAGCCCGGCCGTCGCCTCGACTTCTCCAACCGCGGCTTACGCTACAGCCTGCGTCCTCTGGATCGTTTCGCCCGCGCCGGCCGCGACTGCCGCCGCTTTGAGCTCCGTTTCGAAGGCCGTGGCCGCCAGGACGGTATTGCCTGCCGCAATGGTGCCGGCGGTTGGGAACTGGTCGAGGTGCGCTGACCCTCGCCCGGGGTGTCGGACAATCCACTTGGCGATCGACGAGCATCGCAGGGTCGCTAGCCACAGTTTGCGCACTAAACGGCACCTAGGCGCATCGTAGCGGGTTTCTCGCGAAGCAAGAAGGTCAGCGCGCCGGCGAAGACGGCAAGCCAGAGGGAAGACCACCAGACCCAGTCGTACTGCTGGTAGAGGTCGAAAAGAACACCGCCGAGGTAGGCGCCCAAAGCCGCACCGACCTGGTGTCCCGCCGATATCAGGCCAAATGCCAAGCCCATGACGCGTACGCCGATATGGCTGGCCACGAGACTGGCGGTGACCGGGACGGTCGAGTAGTCCACCAGCCCGAAGAGGACGGCGAAGAAGAGCAGTGTCTCGAAGGAGGCGCCGACATCCAGAAGAATCAGGAATGTGAGTCCACGGACCAAATAGATTCCCCCTAAGAGGAGCGGGCGGTTGACCCGGTCTGTCAGCCAGCCGACCAGGATCATTCCGGCCAGATTGATCGCCGACAGGATTCCGTAGGCTGTGGCCGACGGCACGGGCCCAAACCCACAGAAGGAGGCATAGGGCAGAAAGTGTGTCTCGATCACGCCGGAGGTGGTGTAGCCGCAGATGAAGTAGCTCCAGAATAGAATCTGAAACCCAGGCAGGCGCAAGATTCGTCCCAAGTCCTGGGACAGGGCGGCTGCCGGAACCTTCGTATCTCCTCCTGCGGCAAAAACCGGGCGACTGCGCGGAAACCAGCTCCAGACGCAGACCATGATCACGAGCGTCCCCAGTCCCAGCGCAACGAAGGCCAGTCGCCAATCATAGGCGCCGATCAGGATCGCCAGCAGCGGCACGAAGATGAACTGCCCACCCGTAGAGCCTGAGGTTGCAATCCCTGTCGCCAGCCCCTTGTTGGTCGTCACCTCCTGCTCCACGGCGGTTGAGACGACATGCGTAGCGACCAGGCCGAAGCCCAGGGCGGCAACGCCACTGAACGCCAGAAGGAAGGCCAGAGGATGGGCGGTGAGCGCCACCAGGAAACAGCCGGCAGCAAGCGTTCCTAGTCCGATCAGCAGGATGGCGCGTGCGCCCTGCCGATCGACCATCCGTCCGCCGAGCGGGGCGATCACCGCCATCACCAGCAAGGCCAAGGCGGCCGCGCCTGAGGTGAAGGAGCGGGTCCAGCCCATCTCCTCCTCCAAGAGCGGCATCACCAGACCAAGCGCCGCACGGGCCGAGAAGGTTAGGGCCAAGGCTACGAAAGAGAGGCCGACGACAAGGAAAGCGCGAGAGTTGCGTGTTGCGATGGACATGTGCCGGAGTCCCTTTCACCGAGCGATCTCACTGCTATTTACTTGTCGGCCGGCTTGGCATAAATGACATTATGCAGTCAAAAAAGGCCAATCTTCCAAACCACGCAGATGCAGAGCCCCGCCGCGTCGTCTTTGTCATCTATCCCGGTGTCACGCTCTTGGATGTCGCGGGGCCGGTGCAGGCCTTCTCCAGCGCAAACAACATCGAACCGGTGCACGAGAAGCCGTTCTACGAGGTTGTCGTCGCCTCGCCGCAAGGGGGTGCGGTCAAGACCGACTGTTTGGTAGAGCTGGGCACCGTTTCCCTAGGCAAGGCCGCGGTCAGGCCGCTGGATACCTTGATCGTCGCCGGTGGCAATGGCGTCTTTGACGCCCTGGAGCAGGAACCTCTGGTCGCCTGGATCAAGCAACAGAGCCGGGATTGCAGGCGCATCGGGTCGACCTGCATGGGTTCGTTTCTAACCGCAGCGGCTGGGCTGCTCGATGGCCAGAGCGTGACGACGCATTGGCGTCAGGTCGAGGAACTGCAGCGCCGATTTCCCAAGGTCAAGGTGAAGCGTGATCCTCTATTCGTCCGCAATGGCGCGATCTGGTCGTCGGCCGGCGTGACCGCTGGCATAGACCTGGCCTTGGCGATGATCGAAGAGGATCTGGGTCATGACGCGGCCATGCAGGTGGCCCAGTCCCTGGTCGTCTTCTTCAAGCGCCCAGGCGGTCAATCGCAATTCAGCGATGTTCTGGCAGCGCAGACCGCAGACCGAGACGGTCTCTTCTCTGACCTGCATGCCTGGATCGCCGGCCACCTGCAGAGCGACCTCAGCGTGCCGAAGCTTGCCCAGCGCCTGGCCATGAGCCCGCGCACCTTTTCGCGCCAGTACCGCGACCATACCGGACGCACGCCGGCCAAGACCGTGGAGTTGATGCGCGTCGACGCCGCCAAGCGCGCATTGGAACGCGGTAGGGATCCGTTGGGACGGATCGCCTTTAATGTCGGATTTGGCGACGAGCAGCGTTTGCGGCGTGCTTTCCAGCGCCACGTCGGCGTCTCGCCGAGCGAGTATCGCGGAAAGTTTGGGGGCACGTTTGAGTAGAGAGCGCTATCGCACGCTTGACCCCATCACGCGAGAGGCGTCATTGGAAACTACAAGACTTGAGGTTAGGCAGCGGCCGAGACAATGATCGTCTAGCACGTTGAAACTAGCAATGGCGGCGTGATAACCCAAGGATGGCAGGCCGGTCCGCAGGGCCGCTTGGCCTGGATTGTATCAATGGAAGAAAGTCCCGACGAATTGCGTGTTAATCATCAGGGTAGAGTGCTGACATCATGAGTAATAAACAGACACAAACGGAAGAGAAATTCTTGCTGGTGAATGCAATCAGCTGTGCTCTGCTTGGTGGCATTGGTATCCTATTCTCGTTCGTTGCGTCATCTCAGGCCGTCCTGCTCGATGGCTTGTTCAATGTCGTTTACTTCATTGCGGGTCTGTTTACGCTTAAAGTTGCGCGTATGGTGCAGCGCGGTGATGACCAAGACTTTCCCTTTGGCTACTCTGCGTTCGAGCCGCTGGTGAACGGTCTCAAGGGGGTGCTTGTTCTCGGCGTCACCCTGTTCGCTTTCGTCGATGCCCTTGCCGCGCTTTTGAGCGGTGGGCGCAACATCGACGCCGGGCCGGCGGTTGTCTATGGGGTCATCGCGACGACGGCCTGCTGGGGCTTGGCAATTCTAACGGGGCAAGCCGGAAAGCGCACCGGTAGCCCCTTGATCAAAGCTGATGCCCTGAATTGGCAGGTGAACGGCGCCATTTCGACAGCCGTGCTGCTCGCATTCATCGGCGTCTATTCAATTGAGGGAACGACGCTCGAATTCTTGTCGCCATACGTCGATTCCTCCCTCGTCATCTTGGTGGTGGTCTTCTCCATCTCGGTTCCCCTCCGCATGGCCTGGCATTCTTTGATGGAGTTGCTTGCCCGCGCACCACAGCCCGACATCGTGGAACAGGTCAGACGCACGATCAAGGCCACGACGGCGGACCTGCCCGTCCAGAAGCTGTTCCTGCGTGTCCTTCAGACCGGCCGCGTGCGCTTGGCTCTGGCTCACGTGGTGCTCCCGAGCGACTATCAAGTCGGCGCATTGGCGCCGCTGGATAGGATTCGCGCCGAGACATTGGAGCAGCTCAAGAAGCACCATCCGGACACCATCCTCGACATGGTCTTCACGGCAGATCCCAGCATGGGCGCACCAGCGAAGGATCCTTCCAGTCTTTAGGCGAGGCATGAACCTTGATAGAAGGCACGACCCGATCCCTGGTTCGCGGAGGCGCCTTCCCATTATGGGGCCTTTTTCGTCCCAATAGCCTGCGCCATGACATCCGATGGCAAGTGGGTCCAGAGGATCTTCCGTAACCGCGCTCACCCCTTGAAACTCTGTCATCCAATAGCCGGAATTCTGTCCGGTTGGCCGGTTCTATCCTTCGCTCACACAGTATTTGATGCCGGTCATCCGCTTGCCAGCAGAACGGCGAGATCCAAGATCAAGATAAAGAGTTTCGACATGGAGCGTTCCCGCGTTGAAGGCTCCTTCAAGTAAACACTCCCGTTGTCACTTTTACGCGAGATGCCATAGCCAGCCCAGGAAACTCAGACCTCTCAGTGCGACCAGTCGGCCACGGCTCGGTGGCCAATGAGATGACAGGCGATACAAAGACGCTTCCCCACCTCGCCCAAGACCCCTAGTCTACAGATCTGAGCGCTATCGAGGCCACGGGAAACCATGTGAATCTGGTTCGCCAACATGGCTTGAGTTGTGATGTGAAGGGAGGGGTTCAGCGTGACCATTTTGACAGGCACCGACGGTCCCGACTCTCTGGTCGGCACCAACAACAAGGATACGCTCTTTGGATTGAGCGCCAATGACACGCTCTACGGTAAGAAAGACAATGACCGGCTCTACGGCGCATCGGGAGGCGATAGCCTGTACGGTGGACCAGGCGGCGACAGGCTCTACGGTGCCGTTGGCAACGATACGCTAAAAGGCGGAACTGGCCAGGACACACTGCAAGGCGGTTCCGGAAGCGACGGCTTGTTCGGCGGTGTCGACACTGATTCTTTCTTCGGTGGTTCGAGTGATGATCGCCTCTACGGGGGAGGCGGTGAAGACAGCTACTTTGCCGGCGCCGGCGGCAGCGACATGCTGCAGGGCGGTACCGGAAACGATACCTCGCTCTTCGGTGGGCTTGGCGACGACACACTCAATGGCGGCCCCTCGGATGACCGACTGCTCTTCGGCGATAGCGGCGAAGACCTCTTGCAAGGCGGCAGCGGCGACGATCGCCGTCTTTATGGTGCGACCGGAAACGACCGGATCTATGGCGACGCGACCTTCGGCGATGACGGCGGCGCCGGCGACACCTCGCTATTCGGTGGTCTGGGTGACGATCTGATCGCCGGTCAAGCCAGCAGCGACCGCGGCCTTTATGGTGGCAGCGGTAACGACAGCCTCTATGGGGGTGGTGGAGACGACCGTTCGCTCCACGGCGGCTCCGGTTTCGACTTGCTGTTTGGCGGAAGTGGCGATGATAGCCTCTATGGCGGCGCGCAAAACGACTCGCTGATCGGCGGTAGTGGCAAAGATAGGCTGTACGGCGGGACTGCGCGCGATCGGCTCTTTGGTGGTAACGGGGCCGATCTGGTTTCGGGAGATACCTTTGATGGCGGTTCTGGTGACGACATCTTCCTGGTGTCGCTGGTCTCCAGCAAACCAGACAACGTCGTCCTCGTCGATATCGAAGACTATGTGCTCTATGGCACCACAGGCAACGACAGCCTTACGGGGGAGTCCGCGGGCGACCGGCTTGTGGGGCGGAGCGGTGACGACACTCTGACAGGTGCTAGCGGCAGTGACGACCTTTATGGGGGCAGTGGACACGATACCGTCATCGGAAACAGCGGCGACGATGCTGGGCGCGCCGGTGACGGCGACGATAGATTCTATGCTGGCGATGGCAGCGACACCCTGATCTATGGCGGCAGTGGGGCTGATCTCATCGATGTGGGTGCCGGCTATGACTTCCGTTTCTTCGGGGACTCCGGTGCCGATACCATGCGGACGGGAAGTGGGCAGAACTACTTTCTCTTCGCCCGACTAGGCAACGACAGCATCTATGGCGGCTCCGGAACGGATACTTGGCTTTACGGCGACGGCGGAAACGATGTGGTGTTTGGAGGCATTGCCAATGATGCTTCGCTTTTTGGCGGAAGCGGGCAGGATCTAGTCTACGGCGGTTCCGGTGATGATGCCAGACTTTTTGGCGGCGCTGGTGTCGATACCCTCGCTGGTGCCAGCGGCAAAGATGGAATGCTCTTCGGTGGCGGAGGCGACGATCGAATCTACAGTGGCCTGGCAAACGCTCCCTATACGGGCGCTGCTGCCGAGGGTCGCTTGTATGGCGACACAGGCAATGATTTCATCTACAGCTTCGACGGAGCGAACTTTGCGCTGCGCGGCGGTAGTGGCAACGATATTATCTTCAGCGAGGACGGTCAAGATAGCCGTCTCTTCGGTGGCGGAGGCTCGGACTACATTACTGCCGGTAGCGGTAACGATGTCTCCTTGTTCGGCCAAGTCGGTAACGACAGCATCTTTGGAGGTTATGGTAATGACACTCTGATTTTTGGCGGTGCTGGCGACGATTCTCTCTACGGGTCGGCGGGCGACGACCGGGATATCTTCGGCGGTACCGGGCAGGATCGCCTCAATGGTTCATCCGGTGACGACAGCTTTTTCTTCGGTGGTAATCAGTCCGATCAGATCTTTGGTGGGCAGGGTAACGACAGTGCTCTCTTCGGCGGTAGCGATGCCGATCGCCTGTTTGGCGGCAACGGCGAAGACCGGGATCTGCGGGGTGCGCACGGCGAAGACACGCTCTCCGGCGGCGCCTCCGATGATGAGCTTTTCGGTGGCCTCGGCGCCGATAGTCTAGGTGGCGATAGTGGCGACGACATTCTTTATGGCGACGGCAATAGCGACGCCCTCTATGGAAGCTATGGTTACGACAGTCTGTTCGGCGGCGCGGACGCGGACATCGGCCTTTTCGGTGCTCTGAACGCTGACCTGATCTATGGTGATGCCGGAGACGACGGTCTCGTCTACGGCGGTAGCGGCGGTGATGTGGTTTTTGGCGCCAACGGAAAAGATCAGGGATTGTTTGGCGACAGCGGTGCCGACACGATCTATGCTGGCATTGGCGCCGATAGCGGGGTCTACGGCGGGGACGGCGATGACGACCTCCGTGGACAGGCCGGAAACGACGAGTTGCATGGGGCTAGCGGTAACGATGAGTTGCGCGGCCAATCCGGAGACGACCTCGTCAATGGAGACAGCGGCAATGATACTTTCTTCGGCGCACCTGGAAATGATACCGTTTACGGAGACGACGGTGCGGATACCCTGGGCGGCGGGTCAGGCCGCGACAGCCTCTTCGGTGGGAGTGGTCAGGATGTCTTGAACGGTCGAAGTGGCGCCGACACCGCAAGCGGTGGCAGTGCCAGCGACACTTTCTTCGTTGATACCGCCTTGGATCGTGTGCTTGAGACCGCAGCAGGTGGCGTGGATGTCCTGCGCTCCGAGGCGGCAGACTTCAGACTGACCAGCGGCAGCGAAGGCTTTATCGAGAAGGCCATCATCAACAGCACGGCAGGTGCTGCCAGACTCATCGGCAACCAGGTGGACAACACCATCCTGGGTAACAGTTTCGACAATGTGCTGCAGGGCAGGAGCGGTGCGGACATTCTGAATGGCCGGGACGGCTCCGATATCATGACCGGCGGCAGCGGCGACGACACCTTCGTTGTCGAGACCGCGACCGATCAGGTGAGGGATTTTGCAGGTCACGGCGTCGATCTGGTGCGTGCAGAGGTCGACTACACGCTACCCGACGGCAGTGCGCGGGCTTTCGTGGAAGATCTGCGGCTTCAGGGCGGTTTCGGCAATATCGATGGGGCTGGAAACAGCCTGGACAATACTCTGGATGGAAACTCTGGAGACAATCAGCTGCTGGGTCTTGATGGCGACGATGTCTTGAGAGGCGGAGAGGGCGACGACAACCTGTTCGGTGGTAACGGCGGTGACCGCCTGGACGGCGACAGCGGTGACGACAGCTTGTGGATGGAGACAGGCGTTGCTGCCTTCGGCGGATCCGGCATGGATTCTTTCTTCTTCGACGACGCGCCGCTTGGCTCCGGCGGCTCGGGCGGACCGATCCTGCGCGATTTCGACGGCCTTCTAGTCAACGCCGCGAACGGGGACGACAAGATCGTCTATGCGCCTGGCTTAGAAGCCGGCAGCTTCGCCTATATCGGCTCTGCTGCCTTCTCCGGCGGCGGCAACTCCGAGGCGCGCTTCGCCGGTCCGCGCCAGATCCAGGTCGATCAGGATGGCGATGGCAGCGTCGATCAGGCCTTCTTGGTTGATGGCATGACTGCTGCCAATCTGCTGACGGCTGCGGACTTTGTCTGGTTGTGATCAAGGCCGTTCAATCCAGATAGCGCTCACGCTCCATGACATAGTGCCAGAGCGTAACCTCGTCGAAGAAGCGCTCGTAGAACGCTGGCAGCAGGTCGCGCGCCGCATAGCGGGCAGGGCTGGCTAGGCCTCGTTCCATTGCTGCGTGATCGGCGTAGGTGATGGCCAGGACGAGCGGGATGACCGGTCCCTTGGCGTCCTGCTCTATGCCGAAGAGCACCCTCACTTCCTCAGCCCCAGCAAACTTGCGCCAAAGCGGTGTCAAGTGCTCGCCGACCCAGGCCCGCATCGCCGCCTCCTGCCCGGTCTTCACCGTGCCGTTGAAGATGGCGTAGCGCGTGATCACCTCATCCACCCCGCTGTTTGAAGCCGTCTCTACTCACACTGCTTCTCCCTCCCGAGCTTATCCAAAACCCCTGAAAGGCGGCCGTCAACGCTCGAATTCGGTGACATAAAGGTGCCGCCGACTGCCTTGCGAAAGATGCCATGGTGCAGGCAAGACCCGCCGCACCCTGCTTCATTGTTTCAGAAATCCTTCAGATCTCTTTCAGGTGCTTGGCTTGCGACCTTCCTAACTGCATCGCCGACACGCCGAACTCTCAAGTGCGGAGGAGGCGCGCCCGGCGGCGGTTTTCCGCCGCCGCCAAGCAATAGCTAGAATTCGGAAGGATAAGATCATGCCACTCGACCCGCAGGATTTCGAACTGATGTTGCTATCCGCAGCGGAGGACGGCAGGGACCGCGGCAGGGATGCAGCTCTTAACCGCGAGATGGAGCCGCCGCTCCTCGACATAGAGCCGTCCATGCCGCCTCAAACCGTCGAATACCTCGAGGCCTTGAACGAAGCGATCAGCCGCGCTTGGGAAGAGACCTGGCGCGACATGGGGCGCGAGAATGCAGAGGTGCGCGACCATGGCCGCGATGCCGCGAACCAGCCGACGGCCGTGCCGCACGACTATTGGGACAATTTCGGCGGCCCCGAAGCTTACCGCGAAGGTCTGCGCGAGGCCTGGCAGGAGGCCTATGATGATCGGCGCGGAGAGCTTGGCCGCGAGGCTGCACACGAGAGCCTGCAGGACATGTTTGATCGCGGCTTCTACAATCCTGATGAACCCGGCGAATTTCAGTTTCTGCCCGAAGACACTGGCGATCCCTTCGTCGATGCCCACAACAGAGAATACAACGAAAACATGATGGATGCCTATTCCGATGGTCAGGAAGCCTCGCGGAACGGCGAACCCTACGATCCCGATGGCTGGGAGAATAGCCAAGACAGGGATGACGGAGATCAGGGCAATGGATCCGGCGACGCAGAAAACGGTGATGCCGGTGGCGGCGGTGGCGGCAGTGACCCCGGTGGCGGCGAGGGTGGCGGCGAGGGTGGCGGTACTGGTCCAGGAGAAGGCGGTGGAGATGGCTCCGGAGGGGGTGGAGGCGGTGCTGGCTCTGGCAACGGCCTCGGCCCCTGGCTGTGGGACCCGGACTGGCGTCCGCCCATGGACCCCTTCGACAATCCCGTCAACTCGCCGCTGGTCATCGACGTGGACGGCGATGGCATAGAGCTGGTCGCGCTGGAAAACAGTCGTGCCCAGTTCGATCTCAACATGGATGGCTTCGCCGAGCACAGCGGTTGGGTTGCGCCCGACGATGCCTTGCTGGCTTGGGATCGTAATGGCGATGGTAAAATCAATGACAAGACCGAGCTGTTTGGAGATCGCGAGGGTTTCAGCGACGGCTTCGCCGCCCTGGCCGATCTCGACAGCAATGGTGACGGCACAATCGATTCCAAGGATGCCGCTTGGAGCGAGCTATCGCTCTGGTTCGATCACAACGGCGACGGGCGCTCCGAAGACGAGGTGGTCGAGATCGGTGGCGGAGAAGTCTGGCGCGACCTCGACGGCGACGGTGTCAAGGATGGGCCGGAGTTGGTGGGGCTCGACGAAGCGGGTCTGCGCTCCATCGACCTCGACGCCGCGCTGATCGACGAGACCAATGCCGGTCACGCGGTCACCCATCGCAGCACGGTTTCTTGGGCAGATGGCAGCGCGACCCTGGTCGAGGACATCTGGTTCCAGAATCAGACCTTCCACTCCCGCTTTCTTGGAGCGGAGGATCTGCAGGTCGATTGGCGGGCTGAGGTCCTGCCCGATCTCGCCGGCTATGGTGTTGTCGCCGATCTGCATGTCGCTATGACCCTCGATCCGGCACTGCGCGTGGCGGCCGAGCAACTGGTAACCCTCTCGGTCGATGTAGAGCCTGGGGCTTTCTTCGATGCCTTCGAAGACTTCCTGATGACCTGGACCGGTGCCGGCGACATCGATCCCCTGTCGCGCGGCGACTACATGGATGCGCGCCAGCTTGGCGTGCTGGAAGCCCTCTTCGGCCGAGACTATGTCGCTGCCGGAGCCAGCGATCCGGGACCGGCGCAGGCCGAAGCCCTGGTCGCCATGTACCAGAATGCGGTCGAGACCATGGCGGTGAAGTTTCTAATTCAAAGCCCGCTCTCGGCGCTCCTTACCGGTGCAGCGGGCGGCTTCTCCGATCATCGCTACGAAGGTCTCTTCGATGCGCTCGATTTCGACGTGGCCCGGGATCAGATCACTGGCGATGCTGCAACCGCCGTGGCCTGGGCAGAAGCGCAGCTGTCGCCCGGCGAGGTCGATACCTTCCTGCGCGCCTTGGCGGTCGATCTGCCGGAGGTCGAGCAAGCCCGCTTTCTGGAGCTGACCGGGACGCAAGGCGACGACGTGACCCTTTGGGATCCGGCTACCGGTTCGGCGCGCCTGGTTGCAGACGGCTATCACACGGCAGGTGGCCTCGATCGGGTGGAGATCGCAGCGGCTCGCGAAGCCGTTTCCGTGTCGCGCCTGGCATCTGCCGAGGGCCGCGACGATCTGGTCATCACCGATTTGGCCGGTGGTGCCAAGCTGG
The DNA here is from genome assembly GCA_963669445.1 of Rhodospirillales bacterium. Classification (GTDB taxonomy): domain Bacteria; phylum Pseudomonadota; class Alphaproteobacteria; order Kiloniellales; family JACOMY01; genus JACOMY01. Next base: position 4,262,350 of record OY770029.1, on the reverse strand, counting down.
TGATCAGAGGCCAGTTCGGAAGCGGCGACCTCGGCGTCGACAGCCTCGTCTTTGCCGATGGCACCACGCTTGACCGCGCGGCTATGGCGGCAGAAGGCGTGATCCGTGGCGATGCGGGCTCTAACAGCCTCTTCGGTTGGCAGGGTCGCTCGGAGATCTTCGAAGCTGGGGCAGGTGACGACCTGGTGGTCGGCGGCGCCGGCTCCGACCGCTACATCTGGGGGCTCGGGGACGGCAACGATCTGGTCTATGACCGCACCAACGCGGCTGAGAGGGATGTGCTGACCCTGCGCGATCTCAATCGAACTGACGTGGCCTTCGAACGCAGCGGCGACGATCTGACGGTCACCATACAAGCCACCGGCGAGACCTTGACCGTGCGCGGCCACTTTCTCGGTGCAGTGAACGGCATCGAGCGGATGGACTTCGCCGATGGGAGCAGTCTGACGGCCGCCCAGGTTCTGGCCGAGTTGCCGATACTGCGGGAAGGGTCGGAGGGTGACGACCGCCTGGTCGGGTCTCACCTGCGCGATCGTTTCGAAGGCGGCTTGGGCGACGACACCATGGTCGGGCGACGTGGTACGGATGAATACCACTTCTCTTTGGGCGATGGAAACGATGTGATCCAGGACGTCGGCTATGCCAGCGACAGCGATGTTCTGATCTTGCGTGACCTCAATCGCAACGACGTGGTGCTCAGCAGTGAAGGCGCATTCGGCGACCTCGTGGTGACAGTGGAGGCAACGGGCGAGACCATTCGCGTCGTCGATCAGGGCTATACGACGGATGGCCGCTACGGAATCGAGACGCTGCGCTTCGCCGATGGGACCACGCTCGACAGAGAGGAGATCGCGGCGCAAGCCTGGCGACGCGGGACCGACGGCGACGATCTGCTTGTCGGTGCGAGGGGCGCGGAGACCTTCGAGGCTGGGTTGGGTGACGATCTGCAGCGTGGCGGCCAGGGGGGCGATACCTATCGCTACGCTCTGGGCGACGGCAACGACCGCATCGAGGAGAGCGGCGGTATGGCCGACATCGACAGATTGCTGTTCACCGATCTCACCGCTGCGCAGATGGCGGTGACCCGCGGCTCGGGCAGCTATGCCGACGTGACCTTCACCATCAATGCCAGCGGCGAGAGCGTGACCATCGCGCGCGGCGCCGCAGGGCCGATCAACGGGCTGGAACGGATCGTTTTCGCCGATGGCGAGACCTGGGATGCAGGTCAACTGCTGCAGCAGGCAACGATCGTCGGGACCGCGGTCGGCGAGAGCCTCTATGGTAGTGCCGAAAGCGAGGCACTCAGCGGCGAAGACGGCTTGGACCGCCTGTTCGGAGGAGCTGGCGGTGATCGCTACCACTGGTCCCGTGGCGATGGCGACGACCTGATCTACGAGTATGCAGCACCTTCGGACGAAGACAGCCTTCTGCTCGAGGGTGTGGGAATCGCCGACGCCGATCTGGCCCGCAATGGCAACCATCTGACTGTTGGGATCGGTGAAGAAACCGTCACCATCACCAACCAGTTTGTCGGCTCAGGTTATGGGATCGAACGTATCGTCTTTGAAAACGGCACCCTGACGAGCGACGACTGGGCTCTGCTTTAGGCCGGACCGCCGTTCCTACTGGAGGCGCCACCTTGCCGGGTGGCGCCTCTCTTCAGCCGCCCCGATGCTTGAAGCTGTCGCGGCGGAAAGAGTAGAGCGCGGCAGGGTCGACGGCGACGTCGACCACGGCCGGCTTGCTGCAGGCCAAGGCAGCTTCGACCGCAGGAGCAAGATCGGCGAGGCTCTCGACCCGGTAGCCCTTGGCGCCGTAGAGTTCCGCCAGCTTGTCGAAGGGCGGGCTGGAGACATCGGCGCCGATGTAGCGGCCGTTGAAGAAGTCGCGTTGATAGGCCTTTTCCGCACCCCAGCAGCCGTTGTTCATCACCACAGTCACCGTGTTGATGCCATGGTCGACTGCGGTGCTGAGTTCACTCACCGTCATGCCGAAGCCGCCGTCGCCCATCAGACTGACCACCGGGCGCTCCGGTTGGGCGCACTTGACCCCTAGACCGCAGGCGAAGGAAAAGCCGACCAGGCCGAAATCGAGCGGCGTGAAGAGGCTCTTGGGTGTCCAGTAGTTCAAGGCATCCGTGGCCTGCAGGCAAAGCGTGCCGGCATCCATGGTGATCGCCGCCTCTTTCGGCAGCACGCCGCGCAGGGCTTTGAACAGCCCCGAGGGCTGGATCGGTGTGGTCTCGACCGCCTCGGCATCGCGGTGTTCCAGAAATGCTTGGCGCTCGGCCTTGAAGGCTGCCGTCCAGGCCTCTGCGGAGGCGCGGGCCTCCATCGCGCCGATCGCTTCGGCCAGTTGGCTCGCAGCTGTTGGTGCATCCGCCCAGATCCCGACCTCGACCGGGAAGAAGCGACCGATAGCCGTCGGCTCCAGCTCGATCTGGATGATCTTCGCTGCCGCATTTATGTTATCGTAACTGTAGAAGGTGGCGTTGAATCCCAGCCGCGTGCCGAGCGCCAGGATGACGTCGGCCTCTTTCACCAGACGTGAGGCAACGACATTGCCGCGAGGCCCCATTTGGCCGGCGTTCAGCGGGTGGCCGAAAGGGATGGCGTCGCCGTGACCGGGTGAGGTCACCATCGGACAGTTCAGGGCTTCGGCCAAAGCGCAGGCCGCCTCATGCCCACCGCTGTTCTTGATGCCGCCACCGGCGATAATGACCGGCTGCGCGGCAGAGGCCAGCAGTTCGGCCGCTTGAGTGATCTCACTTGGATGACCTGCCGGCCTAGAGCTGTTGCGATACTTGGCCGGCGCCTGCATGGGCTGAACGGCCGTCTGCGCCGAGAGGACGTCGCGCGGCAGGTTCAGCTGAACCGGGCCGCGACGCGGGGTCAAGGCTGTCCGGAAGGCCTCTCGAAAGAGTTCGGGCACGCGTTCGGCCGAGGGGGCGGTCCAGGTCTTCTTGGTGACCGGCGCAAAGAGCGCCTGCTGATCCACCTCTTGAAAGGCATCGCGGTAGACGTGCCCGGAAGAGAGTGCCCCGGCGATGGAAACCACCGGCGAGAAGGCCGCTTTGGCCTGGCTCAACCCGGTCACCAGGTTGGTGGCGCCGGGACCATTCTGGCCGGCCAAGATCACGCCGGCCCGGCCGGAGGCGCGGGCATAGCCATCGGCCATATGGGTCCCGCTGCGCTCGTCGTGCACGCCGATGAAGGTAATCTCTTCGGCATCATAGAGCGCATCGAACATCTCCATCGTGGCCGAGCCGATCAGGCCGAAGACATGGCGCGTGTCCTCGGCCTTCAGGGCCTCGATCGCGGCCTGCCCGCCGCTCATCTGCTTGCTCATTCCGTGATCCTTTTGAGGAATGCTGTGATCGGGCCGCTGAAGGCCGCCGGGTCTTCCATCAGGCCCAGATGCTGCAGTTCGGGCACGATTTTGAGTTCCGCGCCCGCGATCTCTGCAGCAATAGCCCGAGACATGGCCGGCGTGCTGCCGCTGTCGTTCTCGCAGGTCATGACCAGGCTGGGCAGGGTGATTGCCGGCTTGGGGTCTATCAGTTCCAGCACGCCGTGAGCCAGTACCCAGGCGGCTTGGGCATAGCTTTCCGGGTCCACCTGCTCGCGCCAGGCCCGCAGCCTGGCAGGGCCGGCTCCGTGTTCCCGGTGATGCGGCGTGAACCAGCGCCGCAGCGCCTCGTCGAAGGTTGCAAAGCGGCCTTGGTTGCGGACAGTGCTGGCGCGCTCTTCGACCAACCGCTGCGCTTCCGGCGTCCGCTGGTGCGGCGAGTTCAGAATGGTCAGCGAGATCGACTTCTCGGGATGGTCCATGGCGAAGCGCCGGTTGATCATGCCGCCGATCGAGAAACCGACAAGATGCGCGCGCTGGAACGCCAGGCTCTGCAGCAGCCCTGCGATCTGCTTTGCCAAGAGGGTCAGAGTGACCGTTTCCGGCGCGGCTGCACTCTCGCCATGTCCATAGAGGTCATAGGTGATGACACGATATTCGGCATAGGCGGGCAGGTGCTCGTCCCACATGCGACGCGAGGCGCCGAGGCCGTGGATCAGGACCAGAACCGGCGCGTCCTCCGGCCCCTGCATGTCATAGGCCGTGCCGTCTTCACTGCGATCCGGCATTAGGCGAAGGCGGGCATGACGTCTGCAACGAACAGTTCAAGAGACCGCTTCTGCCGCTCCAGATCCAGGCCATAGGAGGCATAGTAGATGAAGGCGTCAACGCCCAAGGTCTCGTACTGTTTCAGCTTGGCAATTGCCGTTTCCGGCGAGCCGAAGACCAAGTTCTCCTCCAGCATTGCCGGGTCGACCCTGATGTTGCCCTCCAGCTCCTCCAGCGGAATTCTGTCCGGGAAGCCGTTGACGACATCGCCCTTCTTCATCATCAGGTTGCCGAACATGCCGAGTGCATTGCGCAGTGCTGCGAGCGCGGCGGCGCGATCGTCTTCGTTGTCGTAAATCGCCGTGTGGCGCATCATGGCGAGGGCTCCGTCCCAGGAGCCGGCCTTGGCAATGCTGTCGTCGAGCTGTGCTTTGTACTTCTCTGCTTCGGCCATCGGCAGTGTCAGCGGCCAGCAGAGGATGTCGCATCCGTTCGCAACCGCATAATCGAAGGTGATCGGAGAGCGCGCAGCGACCCAAAGCGGTACCTCTTGCTGCAGTGGTTTGGGGCAGGAGGTTGACTTGGGAAACTGCCAGAAATTGCCGTTGTGCTTGACATCGCCCTTCCAGAGTTCGCGGACCAGGGGCAGCATCTCTTGCATGTAGCGATAGCTGTCTTTCTGCTCCAGTCCCGGATGCATCCGGTCGAATTCACGCTGATAGGCGCCAGATCCCAGCCCCAGTTCGAGGCGGCCGCCAGAGAGGAGATCCGCCATTGCGGCCTCGCCGGCCAGATTGATCGGATGCCAATAGGCGGCGTTGGCGACCGCGCAGCCCAAACGAATGGTCTGGGTGTGCTCGCCCCACCAGGTCAGGATCTGGAAAGGATTGGGGGCGATGGTCATTTCCAGCGCGTGATGCTCGGCCGCCCAAGCCACCTCGAAGCCCGCGCGGTCGGCGATCTTCACCATCTCCAAGGTGTGATCGCGCACGTCTCGCATGTCGAGGCTGTCGTCCATACGCTCCAGATTGATGGCCAGATGAAACTTCATAGCGTTACCTCGGTACGAAGGGGTTGGCGATCGGCGTGTCTGACATGTTCATCCAGACCGTCTTGGGGCGGCTGTAGGCATAGAGTGCCTGCAAGCCGCCTTCGCGGCCGTAGCCGCTGTCCTTTATGCCGCCGGCGGGTGCGATCGGGCTGATCGCACGATAGGTGTTCACCCAGACGATGCCGGTCTTCACACGCTTGGACATCCGCAACGAGCGCGCGGAGTCCCGCGTAAAGATACCGGCAGCCAGGCCATGTTTGCTGTCATTGGCCAGGGCCAGTACCTCGTCCTCTGTCTTGAAACGCTGTACGGCCAGGACCGGCCCGAAGAGCTCGGTATCGACCAGGGTCATGTCCTGGTGTGGGCATTCTATGATGGTGGGCTCGAAAAAGAGGCCTTGGCCCGGTGGCGCCTTGCCACCGCAGAGCAGATGCCCGCCTTCCTCGAGCGCCAAGGCTACTTGGTGCTCGATGTGCTCCAACTGGGCCTTGGTGCAAAGTGGGCCCATCTCTGTCTCTTCGGCTTGCGGATCGCCGAGGCGAATCGCCTTGGCGATGTCGACCAGCCGCTCCAGAAAGGCATCCGCGATGCCGTCTTGCAGATAAAGCCTGGAGCCGGCGACGCAGCTCTGTCCGCTGGCTGCAAAGATGCCGGCGACGCAGGCGTTGACAGCGCTCTCCAGGTTGGCGTCGTCGAAGACGATGAAGGGCGACTTGCCGCCCAATTCGAGCAGGATCTGGGCGAAGTTCTCCGCCGAGTTACGGACGACATGGCGTGCTGCGACGGGGCCGCCAGTGAAGGCAATTTTCGCGACCAAGGGATGGCTGGTCAGCGCCTTGCCACAGGGCTCTGCGTGGCCGGTCACGATGTTGATGACACCGTCGGGTATGCCGGCCTGGGCGACCAGCTTGCCGAATTCCAGAAGCGGGGCGGGCGCTTGTTCGGAGGCTTTCAGCACGATGGTGTTCCCGGCAGCCAGTGCCGGACCGATCTTCGCCGCGCTCAAGAACATCTGGCTGTTCCAGGGCACCACGGCGGCAATCACGCCCAATGGCTCACGATCGGTGAAGACAAACATCTCCGGTTTGTCGATCGGTAGGGTCTCGCCCCCCATCTTGTCGGCCGCGCCGGCATAGAAGTGCAGGTACTCGGCGATGTAGGTGGCCTGCCAGCCTGTCTCTTTGAACATCTTGCCAGTGTCGCGCGTTTCGATCCGGCCGATCTCCTTGGAATTGGCAGCCAGCAAGTCTGCGAGACGGTGGAGACACTTGCCTCGCGCGCTTGGCGTCATCGCGCCCCAGGGACCGGCAAGCGCCGCGTCGGCTGCCTTGACTGCGCGGTCAACATCCTTCTGCGTCGCCTCGGGGAATCTGGCCCAAACTTGGCCGTTTGCGGGATTGATGCTGTCGAAGGTGGCGCCGTCTTCTGCGTCTAGCCATTGGCCGCCGATCAGCATCCGGTAGCTCTGGACCTCGCTCATCGATGGGTGTCCTCGCAGGAAAGATAGCGGTAGCGGCCCGCCAGATAGGTCAGCGGCAGGTCGGCGCCCTGGTCTACCTCGTTCACCACGCCGATGCAGACGTAATGCGTTCCAGCGGCAACCGCTTGGGTCAGGGTGCACAACAGCGAGGTGGCGCCCGCCAAATGCGGAACGCTGCCGCTGATCGACATGCCGTCGAAGCGATCCGGTACCTGGGCGTCGTGGCAACCGGCGAAACGATCGGCGATGCTGCTGGCTCCGGCCGGTAGGATGTTGACTCGGAAGACGCCGTTCTCCTGCACCTGCTGGGCAATCCGGGAGGCAGCGTTCAGGCAGACCAAAACCATGGGCGGATCGGCCGAAACTGAACTGAAGGCTGACACCGTGGCGCCGTGGCGGCCGGCCGCGCCATCAGTGGTGACCACGCACACGCTGCTGGCCACGCACCGCATGGCGGCAATGAAGTCTTCTCTCTGTGCTGCTTGCTGTCCCATGCTCGTCACTCCCTTTGGTAACAGGCTAGGGATGAGAAATGATTTTGGATAGCGAATTATATTGGACAGAATATGCGGAATACTCGAATATTGTTCCATGAACATCACCGAGTTGAAGACCTTCTTGGCGATCGTGGAGTGCGGTAGCCTGGTGCGGGCCTCGCGCCGACTGAACGTCACCCAGTCGACAGTGACCGCACGCCTGAAGACCCTGGAGGAGGGGCTCGGGCAAAGCCTGATCAACCGTCAGAAATCCGGCGTGACCCTAACCTCTGCCGGTGCGCGTTTGCGGCGCTACGCGACGACGATCACCGATCTGTGGCGGCAGGCACGCCAGGAGATTTCGCTGCCCAATGGCCTCAGTTCGGTCTGCAACATCGCTTGCGAGACTGACCTCTGGCCAGGCCTCGGCGAGCGTTTCTTCGCCGTTCTGCGCGACCGGTATCCAGAGGTCGGAATCTCCGTGTGGAGCGGGAGTGAGGATGACGTCGCGCGCTGGATGGGGCAGGGGCTCTCGGACCTGGCCTTCACCTACCGACCGGCGGCTGTCGGTGGGCTGGAGCAGATTGAGCTGCCGTCAGACAGCCTGGTGCTGGTTTCGACCTCTCCCGACAGTCCGATTCGCTTCGATCCGGGCTATGTTCTGGTCGACGCGGGAGAGGAGTACGAGCGTGACCATGCCGTCGCCTATGCAGACGCCTCTACGGCCCGGCTAAACTTTGGTAATGCTTGCCTAGGCCTGCAGCACCTGGAGACGGTCGGCGGCAGCGCCTACTTGCCTCTACGCCTGGCTGAACCCGGTCTGAAGCAGGGCAGCCTCCATCGTTTGGACAAGGCGCCTGTCTTCACACGGCGCGTCTTTCTGAACGCCAATGCGACCGCCTTGAAAGCCTGGACCTGGTTCGGCGGCTGTCTTGCTGAGGCGCTGGGCGACAGGGAGGAGATCGACCGGTGAAGCGGACCTTTATGAACAAGCGACCCATCGCGCTTCCCAGAATAGGCTATGGCACCACGGCGCTGGGCGACATGCCCAAGACCTATGGCTATGGCGTGGACGAGCGGCGGGCTCGGGAGACGTTCGAGGCCATCTTTGCTGGGCCGCCGGTCTTACTGGATTCCTCGCGCAACTACGGAGCCGGACGCAGCGAGGCCAGGCTAGGGGCTGCGATCAAGGCACAGGGCGGCCTGCCGGAGGGCTTTCTCCTTTCGACCAAGTTGGATCGCGACATGGCCAGTGGACGCTTCGATGCTGCCCAGGCCAGGCGATCCCTGGAGGAGAGCCTGGAGGCGCTGGGTCTGACCCAGATCGATCTTCTGCACCTGCACGATCCCGAGTATGCCGCATCCTTGGAGGAGGTGACCGGCAAGGGCGGTGCCTTGGATGCCCTGTTCGGCATGAAGGAGGAAGGCCTGGTTGCTGCGGTCGGTCTGGCGGCTGGTCGGGTGGACCTGATGCTGCCGATCCTGCGCGATCGTGACTTCGATGCGATCATCACCCACAACCGCTTCACCCTGTTAAACCGCAATGCCGAGGCTATGATCGCCGAGGCAGCGGCGCGTGGGATTGCGGTGGTCAACGCAGCCCCCTACGCTTCCGGCCTGTTGGCGCGGGGTTCGTACAGCGGCGCCACCTATGTCTATCAAGAGCCCGATGAGGCGCTGCTGGCGCGCCTGCGTCTGATCGAGGCGATCTGTGCAGAGTACGGCGTTCCCCCTGGCGCGGCCGCGCTTCAGTTCTCGCTGCGCGAGCCTCGCATCGCGACGACGCTCTGTGGCGTCAGCCAGCCGGAGAACGTGATCCAAACACAGGCTTGGGCGGAGGCTGCTCTGCCGCAAACGTTGTGGCAGGCGCTGTCGGCGCTGCCGGCCGACCAGGGCGATCCCGAAGCCACCAGACACTATCAGCCGGACTAGGAAACAGACTGTGCAACGGGGCGATCTGAATCCTGCTTCCAAACGGCGAAGGAGCCGTCGAAGAGACTGGAGGGCCGCTCCAACTCTATCAGTGCCAGCATGATGACCGTTGCCGCATAACCCGATCCGCAGGATGTTATGATCGGTCTATCGCGCCATTGCGGAACCTCTGCGTCGAACAGCTGCGACAGCGCTTGCGGGTCGAGGAAGAGGCCGCTGTCGGCGTTCAAAACGGCGCGGAAGGGGACACTCAGCGAGCCTGGAATGTGGCCGCTGCGCGGATCGTCTGACTTTCCGGCAAAGCCCTCCGCACTTCTCCCGTCGATGACGCAGTTCTGATCTTTCGTCTTCAAGAATGTATCGAGGCTGACGAAGAGCCCTTCTTGTTTGCGTGGTTGAAAGGTTCCAGGCGTGGTTTTGGGCACTTCTGTCGAGATCGGCTTCTTCTGGGCCGACCAGTGGCTCCACCCCCCGTTCAGCACGCGCACCTCGGCGAACCCCCACAAGCGCATCGCCCACCAAATGCGACCCGCGAGCATATGGTGATAGTCATCGTACAGGACGACAAGATCGCCTTCGTTGATGCCCAATGCCCTGAAGGCCTGTGCGGCACCGGCTTTATCGGCGACAGCCGCGAGCCCTGGCGCCACGCCCTGCTCCAAGAAGTGTTTCGTCCAGTCCAGGAAGATGGCTCCAGGAATGTGGCCGGCCGCGTAGTCTTCCGGCAACGCCCGTGCCGGCGTGGTCCAGGTGCCGCGTACATCGAAGACCTTGACCCCCTGCTCTTCAAGCAGGTCTTCGAGTTGTTCGGTTGATAGAAGCGCAGAGTGTCCGGCGATCGCGTCTTTCAATGGTTTGCTAGTGGGCATCTGTCGGGCTCCGCATGGTTAAGTGGATTTCCTGTTAGAACAGGTGCGTGCGTGTCAGGCCTTGCTGTCGATTCGGCGGCTATTGCTGAACAACCACGCAAGGGATGCACCTGCCAGCAGCAGGAAGGGGAGCATGGCGTAGTTCACCGCATTCCAGCCGTCGACTGGTGTCCCGCCTGAGCAATTCATCAAGCCACCCGACGCAAGGCTTGCCAAGGTCACGCAGCCGAAAACCATCATGTCGTTCAGACCTTGCGCGCGTCCACGCTCGTTCGGGGCATGGGCGCTGGTCAGAAGATTGGTTGCGCCGATGAAGCCGAAGTTCCAGCCGATCCCCAACAGGATCAGTGCGGCAAAGAAGTTGGTCAAGGTCACGCCCGCCAGAGCGACGATGCCCGCCAGCGCGAGGATCGAGAGCCCTGCCGCCATGATCCGTGGTGCACCGAAACGCACGATCAAGTGACCGGTGAAGAAGGAGGGTATGTACATGGCCAAGACATGCGCAGAGACGATGTCGTTGGCATCGTCGGTCGTAAACCCGCAGCCCAAGACGGCGAGCGGCGTCGAGGTCATCACCAGGTTCATCAGCGCGTAAGACACCATGGCGCAAACGATGGCGACAAGGATGGTCGGATTGCGCAAGAGCTGCAATCGTGACCGCCCAGCCGAATTTGGCTCTCCAGCTTTCTGGCTTTCCTGCCCTTTGGGTAGGTCGAGCAGCAGGAATAGGGACATGCCAGCAAGGTTCATGACGATGATCGCGAGATAGGTTCCGAAGAAGGGAACAACCGAAGCATCCCAAACCAGCTTGTTCAATTGCGGGCCGAAGATTGCGGCCAAGAGGCCGCCGGCCATAACATAGGAGATAGCCTTGGGTCGGAAGGCCTCGGTTGCCGCGTCTGCGGCGGCAAAGCGGTAGAAGCCCTGCGCCGACATGTAAATGCCCGAGAAGTAGGAGCCCAACAGAAGAACCGCGAAAGACCCGATGTGCAGTCCGTAGGCTGCAGTTCCAGCGCCGATGGCGCCGCAGGTCGCGCCGACGACAAAGCCGAATCTGCGCCCGCGACGTTGCATAAGAGGAGAAATCCAAGGCGCCGTCGTCATCGATCCGAAAACGATGACCGAAATCGGAAGCGTGGCGAAGCAGGCGTTCTCCGCCAGCATGCCGCCGGCGAGGCCGCCAACCACGAAGATCATCGGTAGCTGCGCGCCCAGAATCGCCTGTGCCGCCACGAGAACCATGACGTTCCGCTTGGCGCGGTTATCATCCAAATGGGTAATCGAAACAGATCCTTGTCGACTGCGCGGCCGGGTCTTGGGGTCTGCGGCCGTTCGGAGGAGCGGGGCGACGCCCTTCGGACGCCTTGCCTTGTTAGCATCACCTAACCCCTGGTCAGGTGATCCTGATCCTTCTTTCCGCATCGGAAAAATGAAATGATGCGAACGATGTCATGAAAAAAACGGGACGTGCTGGTGGCCGTCATCAGTTAGAGCAGGATCGTCGTGCAAGCTAGCGATTGCGACCGCCGGAACTCTCCGACCCGCATTCCCGCCCACACTCAGACATCGATCACTTTGCTGTCCTTTACCAGCTCCATCACGACGTAGGAGTTGGTTTGCTGCACGCCCGGCAGGCGACCGATCTGATTGCCCAAGACGCTGCGATAGTGGGTGACGTCCGAGGTGCGCACCTGCAGCATGTAGTCGAAGGGTCCGGCCAGCATGTAGCAACACTGTACTTCTGGAATCCGGCGCACCGCGTCGTTGAACAAGTCCAGAGCATTGTCGCTCGTCTGGCTCAGGGTGACATGCACGATGATGACCGTGCCGACCCCCAGTTCCACCGGGTCCAGTTCTGCCCGGTAGCCCTTGATGATGCCGTCTCGCTCCAATTTGCGCACCCGTTCGGAGCAGGGCGTCTTGGTCAGATGCACGCGACTCGCCAACTCCACGATCGGAACGCGGCCATCTCCCTGCAGCTCGGAGAGAATGCGACGGTCAATCGAATCCAGCTTTTTTCTCATTTAGCCATATTCCCTGCCTTTTTGTGGATTTTAGCCGATTCGGCTGGATCATGCTGTAAAAAAGGTCCATGGGCTAGGCGTTTTGCCTAATATACAAGGAGGAAGGATTGGACGACGCGGGCACCTGCGCTGCGCGGACCTATTGCCTTGGACTTAGAATCTTGTGCTCACTTTATCCTTCCAAGGAAGGCCTGGGTTCCGGCAACGAAAGGAAAAAAGAATGAGTGAAGTATCCATCGTTGGTTTCGACGATACGGAGCCAGCAAAAAGGGCGGTGAACTTCGGGGTTTCCCGATCGAAGTTCACGGGTGCCCGATTGCACATTGTCTATGTGCTTGAGTGGTCGCCCTTCAGCTTCCATACGCCTGACGAACTCGCAGAACGTCACAAGCGACGTGAGCAGGAGCTGGATCGCGCCCGCGCCGTCGTGCAGCCGATTATGGATTCTGTGAGGGCAGAGGGCGTGGAGGTCTCCTGTGAGGTCGTGCACGGCAATGCGCGGGAGCTGCTCTGCTCGTCAGCAGAGGATCTGAAGGCGTCGCAGATCATCATTGGGCGCAGTGGCGATTCCAACTTGGCTCAGCGGCTGCTCGGTGGCTTGGCAATCACGCTTGCCCAGGTGGCACCGGTGCCCGTCACCATCGTGCCCTAACCGCTGGGTGCAAGACCTTCAAAAACGACGAAGAAATGCTCGGACAGGAGTTTCTCTAATGTGGAAACGTATCTTGGCAGCGATCACACTGCTGCCCCTCATGCCATCTCTTGCCTTTGCGCAAGACGGCGGCCTCGACGCTGCAATCAGTGATATCGTAGGACCCATTGTTAATCCGATCGTCAGCACGGTTTTCTATTCGGTACCGGTCTTTGGCGTCGACTTCCCGCTGATTGTGGGGTGGCTGGTGATCGCCGCTGTCGTCTTCACCTTCTATTTCGGCTTTATCCAGTTTCGGGGCTTCAAGCATTCGATCTCTCTGGTGCGGGGCGACTACCTCGACCCCAAGGATGCCGGTGAGGTCACACCCTTCCAGGCACTGGCTACGGCTCTGTCGGGTACGGTTGGTCTCGGCAACATCGCCGGCGTCGGCGTCGCCGTTTATCTAGGCGGACCAGGTGCAACCTTTTGGATGATTCTGGCCGGACTTCTGGGCATGGCCTCGAAGTTCACCGAGTGCATACTGGGCGTGCGCTACCGCAACGAGTATCCCGACGGGACGGTCTCCGGCGGACCCATGTACTACCTCTCCAAGGGGCTCTCGGAAGACGGCAAGGCCACGCTTGGCAAGATCCTGGCGGTCTTCTTCTCGATTTGCTGCATCGGCGGTGCGCTTGGCGGCGGCAACATGTTCCAGGCAAACCAGTCCTTTGCCCAGATCTCCAGCATCCTGCCCTTCTTCGATGGCAAGGGCTGGCTCTTCGGTCTGATCATGGCGGCCATCGTCGGCGTCGTCATCATCGGCGGCATCAAGTCGATCGCGCGGGTCACCGAGAAGGTGGTGCCCGGCATGGCTATCCTCTATGTCGGTACTGCCCTGGTCATCATCCTGATGAACATCAGTTCGGTTCCCAGCGCCTTCGGTTCCATCTTCTCGGGTGCCTTCGCAGCGGACGCTGTAGCAGGTGGCGCCATCGGCGCATTGATCCAAGGCTTCAAGCGTGCAGCCTTCTCGAACGAGGCTGGTATCGGTTCTGCCTCCATCGCCCACTCGGCGGTGCAGACCAAGCATCCCGTGACCGAGGGTTACGTGGCTCTGCTAGAGCCCTTCATCGACACCGTCGTGATCTGCACCATGACCTCGCTGGTGATTATCATCACTGGTGCCTGGGTGCCCGATTCCGGGATCACCGGCATCGCGCTCACTTCCAAGGCGTTTGAGACCAACTTTGCAGGGTTTGCCTATCCCTTGGCCATTGCCGCTGTGCTCTTCGCTTTCTCCACCATGCTCTCCTGGTCCTACTACGGCCTCAAGGCTTGGACCTATCTCTTCGGGGAGGGCAAATCGAAGGAGCTGGCCTTCAAGGCGATCTTCTGCGTCTTTGTGATTATCGGCTCGTCGATGAGCCTCGGACCGGTGATCGACTTCTCCGATGCGATGATCTTCGCCATGGCCATTGCCAACATCATCGGCCTCTACATGCTGATGCCGAAGGTGAAGGCTCTGCTGAAGGACTATCAAGCCAAGCTTGACAGCGGAGAGATCAAGAAGATCAAGAACGCCTAACCCTCGTCTCCGGGTGCTCGGTGTGCCTTGGCGCACCGGGCCCTTGGTTTCGCCAGACTTTGCCGTTTGGGCCGATCTTGTGCTCACGGCAGGCCACCGCAGGTCGCTTCCGGATGATCTCATCCGTTTGCGGCCTGCTTGGCTTTGGGCCTCTCGTTCTAACGCCGTTTGGCGCGTGGGTGAGCCTGGTAGGCTTTGAGCAGTCCGCTGGGATCGACCGCGGTATAGCGCTGCGTCGTCGAAAGGGAGGCATGACCCAGCAGCTCTTGGATGCCGCGCAAGTCGGCGCCGCCGGCCAACAGATGCGTAGCAAAGGAGTGGCGCAGTGCATGCGGCGTGGTGCTCTCCGGCAGACCCAAAGCGCCGCGCAGCCGCTGGATCAGAAGCTGCACGACACGGGCGCGTAGCGGGCCGCCGCGCAGGCCTCGGAAAATCGGCTCTCCGGCCGGCGGTTCGAAGGGACAGTGGGCGCGATAGTCGTCGATGGCGTTGCGGATCTGCGGCAGCAGCGGAACCATCCGCGTCTTCTCGCCCTTGCCTGTAATCCTGAGCGGCATTTGCGGATCCTCGGGCAGATCCTCTGTCGTCAGACCTAGGGCCTCGCTGATGCGAAGGCCGGCTCCGTAGAGCAGCAGCAAGACCGCATGGTCCCGAGAGAGGATCCAGGCCGGTTGCTCGGACAGCGGCGGAGTATCCAGAAGTTCTTCGGCATCGGGGGCGGAGATGGCCTTGGGCAGGGGCTTCTTGGCCTTGGGAGTGCGCAAGCCCGCGATCTGGCTATTGTGGAAACCGCCTTGGCGCTCTCCCCAGCGATAGAAGTTGCGCACGACCGAAACCGCGCGGGCGCTCGAGCTGTTGGAGAGGCCGCGGCCGGCGCGCTCGGCCAGCCAGGCTCGAAAATCGCGCAACACCAGCGCTTCCAGCCCGGCGAGGTCAATCTGGCCACCCTGGTGGGCGATGAGGAAAGCAATAAAGCCGCTTAGATCGCGGCGATAGGCCTCCAACGTGTGATCGGATACCCGTTTCTCCTGCTCGAGCCAAGCCAGCCAGTCGGCGACCGCGTCCTGCAGATCGGGTTTGCTTGCGAGTGCCCAGTCGACCATGACCGAATCTCAACGCCTGTTCGGAAAGGGGCCGATGCCGCGCACGCTCTAGCAGCCCTTCAGCGCGGTAGCACCAGCCAGGTGCGTACCAACTCGCCCAGGTTGGCGGCGAGGAACAGCAGCAGCAAGCGTCCGCCCGCCTCGGTGGCTCGGCCCAGGTCAAAGCGTTCCTGATCGCGGGTGCCGAGCCCAAGCAGGGCCGGTGGGGTCTTGTCGCTGACGGTGACCCGAATCAGGGCCTCGGCTCGTACCAGGCCGGCGGCCGATCCGAAGACTTCCGGTGTAGCGGGTCCTTCGGTTGACATGACGATATCGGTCTTGCTGCCAAGCAGGCGGTCGACCGTGCCAGGTGCCAGCTGAACCAGTCCGTTCAGTCGGGTGGGGCGCCGCTTCTCGCATAGCATCTCGTCGCGCTGCTCGACGGCCAGCGCGACGACATCGACCTGCAGCAGGCTGGGCAGATCCTGACCGACTTTGGCGACCATTGCCTCAAAGCTATCGGCGGCCAGCAGGGCACGAGATGCCGAGAGAACGCGGCTCTGCTCGAATTGGAGTGCGCGCGTGGTGTCGGCCAGCTGCGCGATCTCGCGGCGCAGCTGCTCGTTGGCATTGCGTGCGCGGTCCAACAGGGCAGCGCGGAGATCAACCACGCCTTCGCCATGATCCATCTCCGGCAGGATGGCCTCGCAGAGATCGGGTCGCGACAGCAGGAAATCGGGATTGCGGCGCAGAAAACGCGCCACCTCCTCGGCGCTCACGGCGGCTGTGCGTTCCGCGAGAGGTTTGCTCTGCTCGTCGCTTGCCATGGGTGCTCCCTACGCGCTCTCTACTCGGCCGCCGCTTGCTGCGGCAGAATCGTCTGGCCGGTCTTCTCCCAGTCGGCCAAGAAGGCCGCCAGACCCTTGTCGGTCAGCGGATGATGGAACAGGGCACGTAGCACCGAGGGCGGAACGGTGGCGACATCGGCGCCCATTCTCGCAGCCTCGACCACATGCTTGACGCCGCGGATGGAGGCGACCAGCACCTCGGTCTTGAGTTCGGGATAGTTGGCATAGATCTCGACGATGTCGGCGATCAGCTCCATGCCGTCCTGGCCCACATCGTCAAGTCGACCGACGAAAGGCGAGACGAAGGCAGCGCCGGCCTTGGCGGCCAGAATGGCCTGACCGGCGGAAAAGCAGAGCGTCACATTGACCGGCACACCCTCGTCGGAAAGTGCTTTGCAGGTCATGAGGCCATCCATGGTGAGCGGCACCTTGACCGTCACGTTGGGTGCGACTTGCGCTAAGAGGCGTCCTTCGGCCAGCATGGTGGCATGATCGGTGGCAGTGACCTCGGCCGAGACGGGTCCGCTGACCACGCCGCAGATTTCTTCAACCACCTCTAGGAAGGAGCGTCCGGTCTTGGCCACCAGTGAAGGGTTCGTGGTGACGCCGTCGACCAGTCCGGTGGCTGCCAGTGACCGAATCTCATCCAGATCGGCCGTGTCGATGAAGAACTTCATGTCGCTCCAAGATCCTCTCTTGTCGCCGCGTCGGCCAAGCCGAACCTGCGGAAGACTGTTCCAGATGCAACCCTTAGCCTGAAGCCTAGGTCATGTCCGCGCAGAATGCCAAGACTGACCAGGGCCGGCTCGTGGGTCTCGTCGAGGACGAACCCCAACGCTGTGCCGTCCTCTTACCGCTGCCCCTGCGCGGTGCCTACGACTATCTGGTGCCTCAGGGTATGTCGGTGCAAGACGGAGCTGTCGTCCGCGTGCCGCTGGGCGGTCGGGAAATCCTGGGTGTGGTCTGGGGCCCCGGCGGCGAGGTGGCTTCGGCAAAGCTGCGTGCGATCAGCGAGCGGATCGGCGTCGTGATCCTGCCGGAGGTCAGCCGCCGCTTCGTCGATTGGGTCGCGGGCTATGTCATGGCGCCGCCCGGCGCGGTGCTTCGCATGGTCCTTTCCAGCAGTGGATTGGGGCAGCCAAGCAAGCCCCGGCGGGCTTGGCGACTCTTGAACTCTGCGGGAGCAGCCACAGCCGGATTGCGCATGACCTCCGCCCGGCAGCGCGTGCTGGAGGTCGCTGGCGACGGACTGGCGCGTGGCAGCTCCGCACTGGCCGAGGAAGCTGGAGTCAGCACGGCGGTGGTCAAGGGGCTGGCCGAGGCCGGGCTTCTGGAGAGCGTTCTGCTGCCCGCGAAGCCCTTCCCGCAGCCGGACCCCGCACAACCCGGCCCCAGCCTCTCGCCGCAGCAGACAGACTCGGCCGCGCGCCTGGTGCAGGCCGTCGGCGCTGGATTTTCCGTCACTCTTCTTGACGGCGTCACCGGTGCCGGCAAGACGGAGGTCTACCTGGAGGCCGTAGCGGCGGCCCTGACCGCGGGCAAGCAGGTGCTGGTGCTGCTTCCCGAAATCGCACTCTCTGCGCAGCTGCTGGAGCGCTTCGAGCGGCGTTTCGGCGCAGCGCCTGGCGCCTGGCACTCGGAGCTGGGGCAGGGGTTGAGGCGCCGCACCTGGCAAGCCGTAGCCGACGGCAGCCTGACCTTTGTGGTCGGCGCGCGCTCCGCCCTCTTTTTGCCGTTTCGCGACCTGGGTCTCATCGTGGTCGACGAGGAGCACGAGGCCGCCTTCAAGCAGGAGGATGGTGTGCACTACCACGCCCGCGACATGGCCGTTGCCCGCGGGCGCCTGGGAGACATTCCGGTGATCCTAGCCTCGGCGACGCCCTCGCTGGAGAGCCTGACCAATGTCGCAGCCGGCCGCTATGCCATCGAGCGCCTGCCGCAGCGCCATGGGGCAGCTCAGCTTCCCCACGCCGAGCTGGTCGATCTGCGCAAGAACCCGCCACCGCCGATCGAGGGCCTGGGGCAGTCCTGGCTGTCGCCGCCCTTGCGCGAGGCGGTGCGAGAGACCCTGGACAAGGGCGAGCAGGCATTGCTGTTCCTGAATCGTCGGGGCTATGCGCCGCTGACCCTCTGCCGTACCTGCGGCCATCGCCTGCAGTGCCGCTTCTGCAGCACCTGGCTGGTCGAGCATCGCCTGGCCAGGCGCCTGCAGTGTCACCACTGCGGCGATTGGAGCCGCTTGCCGGAGAACTGCCCGGAGTGCGGCAGCGAGAAGAGCCTGGCCGCCTGCGGCCCTGGCGTCGAGCGCATGGCTGAGGAGGCAGCCGCCCTCTTCCCCTCCGCACGCCGCGCGATCTTCTCCAGCGATCTGCTGGCCGGTCCCAGTGAGGCTGCAAGCTTAGTGCGCGCCGTGGTCGAGCGCGAGGTCGACCTGCTGATCGGCACGCAATTGGTGGCTAAGGGGCATCATTTTCCCGATCTCACGCTGGTCGGCGTCGTGGATGGCGATCTGGGGCTGGCCGGCGGTGATTTGCGAGCCGGTGAGCGCTCCTTCCAACTACTGCAACAGGTTTCCGGCAGGGCTGGGCGGGCCGAAAGGCCGGGCCGTGCTCTGATCCAGACCAGCGATCCGGATCACCCGGTCATGCAGGCGATGGCCGCGCGGGACCGAGACGCCTTTCTGGCGGCGGAGAGCGAGGCTCGGCGCGCCGGCGGCCTACCACCCTTCGGCCGCCTGATCGCGCTGATCATCTCGGCGCCCAGCAGCGATCTCGCCGATCGTGCGGCCTCTCTATTGGCACGCCAAGTGCCGCAGGTCGGCGGAGTCCGTGTCCTCGGACCGGCGCCTGCGCCGCTCGCGGTCTTGCGCGGTCGCCATCGTCACCGCTTCCTGGTCCAGGGGCCCCGCGGCCGGCTGTTGCAGAGTGTTGTGCAAGATTGGGTCGATGGGGTGCGTCTGCCCAGCGCCGTGCGTCTGGCAATAGACGTCGATCCGCAGTCATTTCTCTAATCGACAATCCTCGACTGGGCTCACGAGACGGAAAACCCCGCCATCCTGTCGAATGGCGGGGCGCTCTCCCAGAGGGTTTGCGATCGCAGTCGGATCAGTTTTTGTGTACGCGGGCGTCAGGATCGGGATAGCCCAAGCCACCCTGGTGACCGTAGTTCTCCAGGTGGCATTCCGAGCAGGCCTTGAAGACGTTGACGGCCAGTGGGGCGCCCGAGGGGGCGACCATCATGTAGTACCAATCTCCTGTCTTCGGCGATTTGCCCTCTTCCACCTTCTGCATGATGAAGAGCGGGCCTTTGCGGACCTTGCCCTTGTCGGTCACGTTGAAGGACTCCTTGGCCATGATGGTGCCGGCTGGAACCACCACGTCCTCTTCCTTGTACTCCATGTAGGTATCGGCACCGGTGGGGTTCACATAGGTCATCAGGAAGCGGCCGCCGTGAAAGCCGGGTGCAGCCGGAAATTTGCTGACCAGGACCCAGTTGCGATAGTCCTGAACGATGCTCTTGGGGATCCAGCGTTTGTTGCCCTTTTGATAGCCGGCAACCAGGCTCTCCTGGATGCACTCGTAGACGCTTTGCGCCTCCTCCGGCGTCAGCTCGTATCCGGGCTTTCCAGGATCGCATGAGGCCGCCTGGGCCGAGGTTCCCGAAGCCAACAGCAGCACCGCTGCGGCAAGGCCTAGCGTTTTCATCATGGTGCCCTTTTCCTCCCTTGTTTGGACCTTTCAGGTCTCGGTCATGGTCCACGCGGGTGGGTAGCTTCGCAGAATCAATTCACTACACGTCGCTGTGTAACTTGCGCGATTGCGTCGGTTCTCACTGCAGGGCTTGTCAAGAGAATCAGCAAGATAAAGGAGGGCGCACTCCTCACGCCCCCGAGCAGAGGCGATCAGCTGTCCCGCGGAGGGTTAGACGAGCGAAACTTCCGGGCCTGCGGCGCCGGGTCACGGCTTGCAAGGCCCTAGGGGCTATGTTACCTAGCCCTCCGCAATTCGCCGGATCTTTCGCATCGCAGCAAAGAGCAGGCACGCAGGTGATCGCAAACTGGCACCCCCACCAAGAGGGCGGCCGGTTCACGCCTGCGTGACAGCGTACCGGTCGATTGCAAGGGTATGCCTCAATTTCGAGGCTTTGGGTTTTTGGGATCGGGAGCAGACTGGCGGTGGCAAGCGAAAGCGAAGGTGCTGAAGGCAGTGTCGGCGGGGTCGCCGGTCGCTATGCCTTGGCGCTGCTGGAGTTAGCGGAAGAGCAAGGCTCTCTGGATCAGGTCGCAGGCGACCTACGTGACCTCAAGACGATGATCGGCGAAAGCGAAGATCTGCGCCGTTTGCTGCGCAGTCCGCTGTTCGGTCGCGCGCAGCAGGAGAGCGCGATCACCGCGATCCTGGAGAAAGCCGGCGCCGGGGATCTGACCACCAAGTTCGTCTTGGTCGTCGCCCGCAATCGTCGCCTCTTCGCGCTACGCGGCATGATCGATGCCTATCTGAGTGAGCTGGCGAAGAAGCGCGGCGAGGTGACGGCGCGCGTGACCTCTGCGCGCCCCTTGAACGACGCTCAGTCTAAGGCGCTGACCGAGGCCTTGCGCCGCGCGGTCGGCAGCAAAGTAACGGTTGAATCGGCGGTCGACGCCGATCTTTTGGGCGGGCTGGTTGTCCGGGTCGGTAGTCGCATGGTCGACGCCTCGCTGAAGACCAAGCTCATGAAACTCCAGCAGGCGATGAAGGGGGCATAGGGCCATGGACATCCGCGCTGCGGAAATTTCCGCAATTCTAAAGCAGCAGATCGAGGGCTTCGGCACTGAGGCGGACGTCTCGGAAGTCGGTCAGGTTCTCTCGGTCGGTGACGGCGTGGCTCGCGTCTACGGTCTGGACAATGTCCAAGCCGGCGAGATGGTCGAGTTCGACAGCGGCGTGCGCGGCATGGCGCTGAATCTGGAGAGCGACAACGTCGGTATCGTGATCTTCGGCGACGACCGCCAGATCCGCGAAGGCGATGTGGTCAAGCGCACCGGCGACATCGTCGACGTGCCGGTCGGCAAGGGCCTCTTGGGCCGTGTCGTCGACGCACTCGGCAATCCGCTGGACGGCAAAGGCCCGATTGAGGGCGGCGAGCGGCGCCGCGTCGAGGTGAAGGCGCCAGGCATCATTCCGCGCCAGTCGGTGAGCGAGCCGATGCAGACCGGCCTCAAGGCCATCGACGCGTTGATCCCGATCGGCCGCGGCCAGCGCGAGCTGATCATCGGCGATCGCCAGACCGGCAAGTCCGCCATCGTGTTGGACACCTTCATCAATCAAAAGCCGATCAATCAGAGCGATAACGAGAAGCAGAAGCTCTATTGCATCTACGTCGCCGTTGGCCAGAAGCGCTCCACTGTCGCCCAGTTCGTGAAGGTGCTGGAAGATCAGGGCGCGCTGGAATACTCCATCGTGGTGGCCGCCACGGCGTCCGATCCGGCGCCGCTGCAGTTCCTGGCACCATACGCCGGTTGCACAATGGGCGAGTTCTTCCGCGACAACGGCATGCATGCCGTGATCGCCTACGACGATCTCTCCAAGCAGGCAGTTGCCTATCGTCAGATGTCGCTGCTGTTGCGCCGTCCGCCGGGCCGCGAAGCCTTCCCGGGTGACGTCTTCTATCTGCATTCCCGTCTGCTCGAGCGCGCGGCGAAGATGAGCGATGCCCACCAGGGTGGATCCTTGACCGCATTGCCGGTCATCGAGACCCAGGCCGGCGACGTTTCCGCCTATATCCCGACCAACGTGATTTCGATCACGGACGGGCAGATCTTCCTGGAGACCAGCCTCTTCTACCGCGGCATCCGTCCGGCCTTGAACGTCGGTATTTCGGTGTCGCGCGTTGGCTCTGCAGCCCAGACCAAGGCGATGAAGAAGGTCGCGGGCTCGATCAAGCTGGAGCTGGCACAGTTCCGTGAGATGGAGGCCTTCTCGCAGTTCGCTTCCGATCTGGATGCCTCGACCCAGCGCTTGCTGGCTCGCGGCGCGCGCTTGACGCAGCTGTTGAAGCAGCCGCAGTTCCAGCCGTTGGCGATGGAAGAGCAGGTCTGTGTGATCTATGCCGGCGTTAAGGGCTATCTCGACGGGGTGCCGACCAACAAGGTTGGTGACTTCGAGAAGCAGCTGCTGGCAGATCTACGCGGAAGCGGCAAGGAGATCCTGGCCTCTGTTCGCGAAAAGAATGCGATGGATGAGGCTGCGGAAGAGAAATTGAGCAAGCTGCTCAAGGCCTTCGCCGAAGCCTTCGTCGCCTAGCCCCGACGCCTAAGAACAGCGGAGCGGGCGCATGCCAAGCCTCAAAGACCTTCGGGTACGCATCGACAGCGTCAAGGCGACCAGGAAGATCACCTCGGCCATGAAGATGGTTGCTGCGGCCAAACTGCGTCGTGCGCAGGAACAGGCCGAGGCCGCTCGTCCCTATGCCGAGCATATGGAGAGCATCCTGCGCCGACTGGCGGCATCGGTCGCCGGTCAGCCGGGTATGCCGAAGCTGCTGGCGGGGACCGGTCAATCGCAAACGCATCTTTTGATCGTCGCGACCTCCGACCGTGGCCTCTGCGGTGGGTTCAACTCCTCGATCGTCCGCGAAGCCAGGCGCAACATCGTCAGGCTCGAGGGCGAAGGGAAGACGGTCAAGATCCTCTGCGTCGGTCGCAAGGGGCGCGATCAGCTGCGCCGCGACTATCGCAATCTGATCATCGACACCATTGAGGACGTGAACCGTCCGCGCCCCTCCTTCGACAAGGCGGCCGCCATTGCCGAGCGCGTGACGCAGATGTTCGATGCCGGCGAGTTCGACGTCTGCACCTTGATCTACGCCCGCTTCAAGTCTGCGATCAGTCAGATCGTGACCTTGCAGCAGCTCGTTCCCTTCCACGTGGAAGAGGAGGCGGGGGCCGAAGAGGGTGCGGTGGAGGAGACCCGAGGTGCGGTCTATGATTACGAGCCCGATGAGGAGGCAATCCTTGCCGAGCTCTTGCCGCGCAATCTCTCGGTCCAGCTCTACAAGGCCGTCCTAGAAAACAACGCCAGCGAACAGGGCGCAAGAATGTCCGCCATGGACAATGCGACCCGCAACGCCGGCGACATGATCGACCGCCTGACCTTGACCTACAACCGGACGCGTCAGGCCATCATTACCAAGGAACTGATCGAGATCGTCTCCGCCAAGGAAGCCATGCAGAGCGCGGCTTAAGGCGAAGCAGACGAGACCAGAAGCGAGGACACGAAGGATGAGCGAGCAGAGCAACGTCACAGGGCGCATCACCCAGGTTATGGGCCCGGTCGTCGACGTCCACTTCGACGGCGAGCTGCCGCCGATTCTGAATGCGCTTGAGACGGACAACCAGAGCAACCGCCTGGTCTTAGAGGTGGCACAGCATCTGGGCGAGAACAGCGTGCGCGCAATCGCCATGGACTCGACCGAGGGTCTGACCCGCGGCCAGAAGGTGACCGATACCGGCAACGCCATTGCCGTGCCGGTGGGTCCCAAGACCTTGGGCCGCATTTTGAACGTCATCGGCGAGCCAATCGACGAGCGTGGACCGGTCGAGGGCTTGAAGAGGTCACCGATCCATCGCGCTGCGCCGGAGTTCTCCGAGCAGTCGACGGAAGCCGAGATTCTGGTAACCGGCATCAAGGTCGTGGATCTGCTGGCGCCCTATGCCAAGGGCGGCAAGATCGGTCTTTTCGGCGGTGCCGGCGTGGGCAAGACCGTGCTCATCCAAGAACTGATCAACAATATCGCCAAGACGCACGGCGGCTACTCGGTCTTCGCTGGCGTCGGCGAGCGTACCCGTGAGGGCAACGACCTCTATCACGAGATGGTCGACAGCGGGATTATCGACCTCAAGGGCGACAAGTCCAAGGTGGCATTGGTCTTCGGCCAGATGAACGAGCCGCCGGGCGCGCGCGCGCGCGTCGGTCTGTCCGGCCTGACCTTGGCGGAGTACTTCCGCGACGAGGAAGGCCAGGACGTGCTCTTCTTCGTGGACAACATTTTCCGCTTTACCCAGGCCGGCTCGGAAGTGTCGGCTCTGCTGGGCCGCATTCCATCAGCTGTGGGCTATCAGCCAACTTTGGCGACCGATATGGGCGCCATGCAGGAGCGCATCACCTCGACCAAGAAAGGCTCGATCACTTCGGTGCAGGCCATTTACGTGCCGGCCGATGACTTGACCGATCCGGCGCCTGCCACCTCCTTCTCCCATTTGGATGCTACCACCGTGTTGTCGCGCCAGATTGCGGAGCTGGGCATTTATCCGGCGGTGGATCCGCTCGATTCCAACAGCCGTATCCTAGACCCTCAGGTCGTCGGTGATGAGCACTACGACACGGCTCGTCGCGTGCAGGAGATCTTGCAGTCCTACAAGTCCCTGCAGGACATCATCGCCATTCTGGGCATGGACGAGCTCTCGGAAGAGGACAAGCTGACCGTGGCTCGTGCGCGCAAGATCCAGCGCTTCCTTTCGCAGCCCTTCGACGTGGCTCAGGTCTTCACCGGCTTCCCCGGTGTGCAGGTGCCGCTGGAAGAGACGATCCGTGGTTTCAAGGGCATCTGTGCGGGCGAGTACGATCACCTGCCGGAGGCTGCCTTCTACATGGTCGGTACCATCGACACCGCGTTGGACAAGGCCAAGAAGCTGGCCGCGGAAGCGGCCTAAGGCGTCGGCATAGGCAGGAACGCAAGCGATGGCAGAGACTTTCCAGTTCGAACTGGTCGCCCCGGAGGAGATCATCCTCTCCGAGGCGGCCGAGATGGTCACCGTGCCGGGTGGCGACGGCGACTATGGTGTCTTGCCGCGCCACGCACCGATGATCACGACGGTGCGGACCGGGGTCTTGGCGGTCTATGAATCCCGCCAGATACGCGAGCGTATCTTTGTTGCCGGCGGCTTCGCCGAGGTCACGCCTGAGCGCTTGACCGTTCTGGTCGAGGAGGCCCTTCGTCTGGAAGGCTTGAATCGCACCGATGTGGAGCAGGCCCTGAAGAATGCTCAGGATGACCTGCTGGATGCTAGGGATGAGGCCGAAAAGGCACAGATACAGCGTCGGATCGACATCGAGACCGCCAAGCTCCAGGCGCTGGGCTAGCACTCGCTCGACGTAGCGACGATCTGCCTTAGCGCTGCGACACGGAATTCGAGCAAGTTTTAGAGGACGAGGGCACCGCCCGAGAGTGTTGCACTCCGGCCGCAGTTTGCAAATCCTGCTGCAGCCCCTGGCACGATGGCCCGTTGATTGCTAAATAGTGATGTAACGCTAAGAAGGGGGGAATTCTGTTCCCCTGCTTCCAGCTGATTCGCGAAGAGAGCAGAAGGCGCGCAAGGTCGCGATGCAGCCGGGGGACGACGTTATGACCGAGACCTGGATTGATCGCCTCCCCTGGGAGAGTTTGTCTCCCGGTAAGGTGGATTCGGAGCATCTGAAGACCGTCAAGGCAGCGGCCTTGGTGGAGTTCAATGCGCACGACTATGCAGACTATCTCTATAAGGTCTTCCCGGGCGATGAGGCTTTTCACGAGGCCATCGCACAATGGGCCGAGGAAGAGGTGTTGCACGGGCGAGCCCTGGGACTCTGGGCGACCGCTGTGGATCCTGAATTCGATTTCGAAGCGGCGGTGGACCGCTTTCGGAAAGGTTTCTCCCTACCGCTGGAAGTCGAAGGCTCGGTGCGCGGCAGCCGTGCGGGCGAGTTGATGTCACGTTGCATCGTCGAGGTTGGTACCTCCTCCTTCTACACAGCCTTCGCGCGCGCCACCGACGAGCCAGTGCTGAAAAAGATCTGCGCACGCATCGCCGCGGACGAGTTTCGCCACTACAAACTCTTCTATGTGCATCTGAAACGCTATCTGGACGAGGAACAGATCGGCCGGATGAAACGCGTGATGATTGCTGCCGGACGCATCCAGGAGACCGAGGACGACGAGTTGGCCTATGCCAACTATGCAGCGAACAGCGACTGCAGCCGGCCCTACAATCGCGAAAGCGATGGGCGCGACTACCTCTTGCGCGTCTACCGTCTTTACGGGCAGGAGCACATGGATCGCGCCATCTCCATGTCGTTCAAGGCCGCAGGTTTGAAACCGCATAGTGGTTTCGCCAGGGTCAGCTCTCGCGTCGCCTTTCGCCTCTTGAAGATGCGACAGCGGCGCATGGAGCGTGCTGCCCTCAGAGATGCCGCCAATAGGGATTCAGGGGCGCTTCGGGCGGCCTGATCTCCAAGACCCTGAACCAGACCCAAGCCGAGACCGAGCCGAGCGCGCTGCGTGGGCGTGTCGGTGTCATTGAGGGCGCCGGCAGCGAAGGGCCGATACGCCGTCGCACGCTGACCCTGATCCGCTGGATCGCCGTCGCTGGTCAGGCCGTCGCACTCTTCGTTGCTGAGTATTGGCTGGCCCTAGAACTGCCGCTGATGCCGCTCATGCTCTTGGTTCTGGTGTCGGTCCTGCTCAATCTTGTGACGCCCAGTTTGGTCGGCAGGGGGCTCTGGCTCAGCGAGGCTGCTGCTGCCCGCCTCCTGGCCTTTGATCTGCTGCAGCTGGGTGGCCTTCTCTTCTTGACCGGTGGTCTGGCCAATCCCTTCGCCGTTCTGATCCTGGCGCCGGTAACGGTCTCCGCTTCGGCCCTCTCCGCGCGCTCGACCGCAATCCTAGCGGCATTGGCCGTGATCTTGGAAACCATCCTGGCGATCTGGCACAAGCCCATGCCCTGGTTTGAGGGGGCGCTGCATGTGGATCCGCTCTTCATGGGCAGCATCTGGGCGGGCCTGGTGTTGGCGACCGTCTTCATCGCCGTTTATGTGGCCTCGCTCGCCTCGGAAGGGCGTGCGGTGGGTCAGGCTCTGGCGGCGACGCAGGCCGCACTGGCACGCGAACAACAACTGGCCTCGCTGGGTGGTCTGGCTGCTGCAGTTGCCCATGAGCTGGGATCGCCGCTCAGCACCGTGAAGCTGGTGGCCAAGGAGTTGCAGCGCGAGGTCTCGCCGGACTCCGAATGGCGTACCGACCTGGATCTCTTGGCAGACGAGGTGGATCGCTGCGCCGACCTGCTGGCCGAGATGGCGCACCGCCCGACGCCGGACAGCGGCGAGGCCTACAACCTGCTCCCTGTCACGACGCTCTTGGAAGTGGCCGCAGACCGGCAGCCCCGCGACGAGGTCGGCATCCGCTTTGTCGTGACCAGCGAAGAGCCCATGCCGCTCTTGCCGCGCGATCCGGCCTTGCTGCACGGTTTAGGCACTCTAATGCAGAATGCGGTGCAGTTCGCGCGCAACGAGGTGACCGTTACCTGCCGTTGGACGTCGCGGATATTGACTGTGGTCATTGCCGACGACGGCCCGGGGTTCGAACCTGCACTTCTCGATCGCCTGGGCGAGCCCTATCTCTCCAGCGATCGACCCGATCCGCGCGACCAGTCCGTGGGGCCGGCCGCGCACATGGGCCTTGGAATCTTTATCGCCAAGACCTTGCTGGGTCACGGTGGCGCGGCCCTACAGTTCCGCAACGCAGTCAACGGCGGCGCAGAGGTTGCCATTTCATGGCAATTGGATCAATTTCCGGCGGTAGATCAGGAAGGAGTGGCATGAATACGAATCAGAACCTGTTGCTGGTGGATGATGATGAGCGGCTGTGCAATAGACTTGCGCAGGCCATGGAGAAGCGGGGCTTCGCCGTCTCTACCGCCAACAGCGTTGCCGACGGTGTTGCCGCGGTCGAAGGCAGCCCACCGCCCTATGCGGTGGTGGACCTGCGCCTCGGCGACGGCAGCGGGCTCGACGTGGTCAAGCGTCTGCATGAGCTGCGTCCCAATGCCAAAGCCATCATCCTGACCGGCTATGGCAATATTGCGACTGCCGTCGCAGCCGTGAAGCTTGGCGCCATCGACTATCTGCCGAAACCGGCCGATGCGGACCAGATCCTCTCGGCGCTGAAGCAGGGCGACGAAGACGCACCGCCGCCGCCGGAACTGCCGATGACGGCCGACCGCGTGCGTTGGGAGCACATCCAGCGTGTCTACGAGCAGTGCAACCGCAATGTCTCGGAGACGGCGCGTCGCCTGCGCATGCACCGCCGCACCCTGCAGCGCATCCTGGCCAAGTACGCCCCGCGCGACTGATCTGCCGCCCAGATCTCTGCGTTAAGCCTGGCAAGAGACGCTTTCTGGCGTCAGACTTCCCGGAGCGATGACTCGTGGGAGGACGGTGATGTTCGAGACTACCTTAGCAGGAAGCCTTCCCAAGCCCTCTTGGCTGGCCGAGCCGGAGCTCCTATGGGCGCCGTGGAAGCTTGACGGTGATGCACTGCTGCGCGGCAAGCAAGATGCGGCGCTGGTCTGGCTGAAGGAGCAGGAGGCCGCCGGCCTAGACATCGTTTCTGAGGGCGAGCAGTTCCGCCAGCACTTCGTGCATGGCTTTCTTGAGCGCATTCAGGGGATCGACTGGCAACGCAAGACCAAGATGGGGATCAGAGCAGACCGCTATGTGGTCGAGGTGCCGACGGTGACCGCGGCGCTTAGCCGGCCGGCGCCGTTGCATGTCGAGGAAGCGCGTTTCCTCCGCGGTTACACCGATCGGCGGATGAAGTTCACGCTGCCGGTGCCGATGACGATCTGCGATACCATCGCCGATGCGCACTATGGCCGTCGCGCCGACATGGCCATGGCCTTTGCCGATCTGTTGAATCAGGAAGCGCGCGCCTTGGAGGCCGAGGGTGTCGATGTCATCCAATTCGACGAGCCGGCCTTCAATGTCTTCATGGATGAGGTCAAGGATTGGGGCATTGTCGCCCTGGAGCGTGCGGCCGAGGGCCTGTCCTGCAAGGTCGCTGTTCACATCTGCTATGGCTATGGCATCGAGGCCAACACTAGCTGGAAGGAGACCTTGGGTTCCGAGTGGCGCCAGTACGAGGAGATCTTTCCGGCCTTGAACGCCAGCAAGGTGGATCAGGTTTCTCTCGAGTGCGCCGGCTCCAAAGTACCCATGTCTCTGATCGGTCTCTTGAAAGACAAGCAGATCCTGGTCGGTGCGGTGGATGTCGCCAGCAGCCGCATCGAGACGCCAGACGAGGTGGCCGAGACCCTGCGCCAGGCCTCCGGTTTTGTCGATGCAGAGCAGATTCAGGCCTGCACGAACTGCGGGATGGCACCCTTGTCGCGCAGCGTGGCAGCCGGCAAGCTTCGCGCCTTGGGTGCCGGCGCTGCCTCGCTGCGTCAGGCCCTCTGATTTCGGTCTGCCGTTAGCTGTAGTCGAGAAGCCCTTCGGCCCAGAGCTTTCCTTCGGCGCGGCGGCGGCGCACCAAGCCCTTGACGACCTTGCCGCCAGCTTTGTTCCAGCGCGCCATTTCGCTGGGCACGGCCTCGTGCTCACCCTTGTTCAGTCGTTTCAGCAGGGTGCTTTCTTGCAAACTACCTTCGCCGAGATTGAAGGTCCAGCAGACCAAGGCATCGAATTGGTCTTGGCTGAGGTCAACTGTCACGCGGTTCTGCACTGCGCGCTCGAAGCGGTTGAGGTCGTTCGCAAGGATTGTTTCCGCCTCGGCCTCGCTGACGTGGTCGCCGACCTTGACGTTTCCGGTATGCCCATAGCCGATGGTCCAAACCCCGACAATGTCCTTATAGGCATCTGCCTCAAACCCTTCGAAGTGCTTGACGAGTTCAATTCCCTTGCGCCCAATCTTGTCTGGCATCGCCATGGTATCTTTCCTTTCCTTCCTTATTGACACTGCTTTCCGTGAGGAAGCGGTGGGTTGCATTTCCTGAAATTGGGATAAATTCTGTTAGACATGCGTGTGCGACTCCGATTATTGTGACAACTTCACTCTCTCTATTGATTTATTACTATTCTTGATTGGAATTGCCGGTGGTGCCTTGTTTCTGGGGCTTTGGCGAAAATTTCGTCGATACTTGACCTGCCAGAGCATCGGAGGCTTTGCGCAACTGAAGGAGTATAGGCTCCGAGGCGAAGCCGGCGCCAAACCCGATCACGACCGCCGCCGCAGTGCTCTCCGGCGCGATCGCCGAATAGGCCACCAGGGCAATGAGCGGTGCTGTGATCACCTGCAGGATCTGAAAGAGGATGTGTTCGCGCGCCTGCACGGTTGCGATCGGCACATGCAGATGCTCGCTTGCGCGCGGGTCACCCGCGACTTCTTCAAGATAGTAGCCCCGATACCCAGGAGCCGCTCTCAGCTGTATCTCAGGCAGCTTGCGCGTCATCCCGATCGCACCGCCGAAGAGCGACAAGACCACAACATAAAGTGGGGCGACCAGTCCGCCCGATACTTTCAGAATGTCGACGAAGAATCCGGTTTCATCGATCTTTCGCTGCGCGTCCTTGAAAGTGGTGCTGAAGGTCGTGAGCGCTTTGCTCAGTCTGTCAAGCGCTGCATCTGCTGTCTCTCTTGGTTGAGAGTGCTCATCTTCCGAAGCGTCACTTCCCTCTGACCGTGTCAAGACGTCAACGAACTTGCCGAGCTCCTCCGTCAGTTCTTTGGTTTGTTGCGACAGTGCCTGCGTCGTCTCGGACACCTTAGAACTGAGGCCTCTAAACTGATCCAGTGCGCCAAAGGTTTTGGCCATGTCGTCATGCTGTGCTTTCAGTCTGGCACTGATTTCCGCCAACTTATCGCTAACGTCGGATGCGGAGATTTCGTCTTTTGCCCTGTTTGCTTCGTACTCCAGTCTTTCCAGCATCGCAGCGAAATCGGACAAGCCAAGGGAGATTTGGGCGGCCTCGTGCTCTTGGATCGCCCCGCCGACGCTCAAGAGCCACTGCGGTTGCAGTGGGAGACGGTCGCAGCTGATAGAGCCCGCATCGTCTTCACTGCCTTGAGCGCAACCGATGAAGATCTCGATCGGACTGGCGGAGAAGCCGAAGCGCTTGCCATGAAAATCGTTATGATCGAGCAAGATAAACGGCAGGACGCTGCCGACGATCGCCAAGAACATGAAGCCATAGGAGAACCTGAGCAACCACATCAAGCGCCGGTAGGAACGCTCCTTGCCCCTGTTTTTTTCTTCTGCTTCGCTCTCCAGCGGCTCGATCTCTCCGCCAAGCTCCCGGGTGCAGAGATGAATGAAGAGTAAGGCGATTGCGACAAAGAAAACAATCCAGTAGTGGCGATCGATGTAAGTCCAGATCTCGTTGGAATTGGGGAAACTTCCGGTCTTGAGCCAGAGAATAATTATAATCAGGAGAACAAGGAAGACCACCGCTGCGACGCAAACGGCGGTAAAGCGCCAAAATCCGCACCAAAACGAGCAGCTGTCTTCGGGTTCGGATCTTGGAGCGGCTTTGATGACTGCCTGCTTTGCATGTTGGGACGCTGCTTCCGCTGAGGCAGCTTTCGTTTCGAGGATACTCGCGTCCGCGTCGGCCTTCTCCCTCTCCGTCGCTGCAGTTTTTGCGGCATCCAGCGCTTTGTCAGCCTCGACTCGCAAGCTGTTGGCTTCATCCGCATCGGCCTGTGCCTGCTGCTGGGCTGATGCCTGCTCTTCAGCAGGCGCGTCAGCGGCTACGTTTCGCGAGATCTCTGCGCGTCCCTCGGCAACACTTGCTGCCGCTTCTTTGTTCTTCGCCTCCTCTTCGGCAGCTTGCTGCGCCTCGGCAGCTTGCCGGGCATACTCCTTTGCCCTATCCGAGAGCCCACGCGCATGTTGCGCCGCATCCGCGCTGGTGCTGGCTGCTTTGATCGCTTCGGAAAGCGTCGTATTCGATGAAGCGGATTGTTCTTGACTCGGCATTGAGGCTAGAACCTGCGGCTATCAAAAAAGGCGCATACTGGACGTCTTACGACTAATTTTAAGCAGCATCACGCTTTGGGGTCAAGAGGGGACATAGCAGTAACTGTATGAATTCACTGTTCGTGACACGCATCCTGACGGAAATGGTAAGGATATGATCGCTCAATCCGGTGAACTTCTGAGGTTGGCGAGAAGTGTTGTACCGGGTTTATGGACTTCAAATCGCGTGTAAGAGCGGAGGGCTTGTTAACAGTGCAATCCGGCAAGGGATACGGCCTGTATTTTGTTGATGGGAACTGAATCTTTGCGGCTCGGGGGCGATGCCCATTGCTACTCGTCATGCCGATCAACGCATGACGGCGCCGAACAGGTCGCGACCGCGTGCTCGCAGGACCCACTTCATGGCGGGCCCGATGAGTTTGCGGGAGAGGAGCTTGCGCGGGCCCGGAAGAGCGATGCCGCCGACTGCGGCCAGGATCTCAGTTGCAAGAGCCACCAAGGCTGCCGGCTCCCCCTCGAGCGCTGCTGGCAAGGTGACGGCGATCAACACGGCGGTGGGCAGAGCCACCAGTGTTGCCAAGAGCCTGTTGACGCTGGCGGTCAGCGCTCTGATTCTGCCTTGCACGCGCTGAAAGTGGTGTCCGGCCAGCTTGGATTTTGGAGAAAGGTCGGCGCTGACCAAGGTAACGATATCGCCGTCCAACTGAATGACGGAATGCAGCATGAGGCGGCCCTTCTCATGCGTTTCGACGTCCAAACCGCCATCGGCGGCCGTCAGCAGCAAGACGTCCGCTCCCGTTTTTCGCAGGAACGATAGAAGGAGTTTGGCGACAACTCCGCTCGGTCTCATTGACGTCTGTTGGAGCCGCCGGCTGCGATCGACACCAGGTCGGTGAGGAAACGGCGCATGGCATCGATCAGGTTGCTCCAATAACCGACCGCAGACTGCACGCCCAGGCGGTGGACCTCCAGCATATGGCCCCAACTGGGTGTCGAGTAGCGCCTGGAGATGTAGGTAATGGTGTCGCCGTCCAGGTCGATCACGGTTTGCGCGACGACCTCTTGCACGCCGATCTCCCAAGTCTTGCGCAACAGGGTCATGTCTTTGGTCTCGATCTGCAGCGCATCGCGCGCCTGCGCCCGCGGGTCGTCGCCGATCCGGTTCAGGCTGGTGCGCGAACAGCCGAAGATTGGCTCAAAGTCCTTTTGGCCGTAGAGACGCAGCAGCAAGTTCTTCATCTGATCGCTGTTCTGGCGAACGCGGTTCAAAATCACCCTTTGCTTCGGCGAGACATCCGGGTGCTGGCCGATAACCCAGGCCGCCCAGCGCAAGCCGATGAAGGTCTTGGCATCGATCGTGATGATCGCATCGTCGAAGCCGCGGCGATCCGCTGTGCGCTCGGCTTGCGTCAGGGTTGCCAGCTGCTGTTGGGCCCTGTTGGCCAGCTCCGCTTCCAGCCTTCGCAGGTTCTCCAGCCGCTCTTTCCCGGAAGCACTCGACGCCGTTGCCTTCAAGAGGGGATCGGCAAACCAGGTGTCGATGTCGAAACCGCTGGCTTCCAGCTCCCAGGCGTAGGTGAGTGCGATATCGAGGATGGCATTGCCCGGATCGGGCATCTTCCTAGCGGTCAGGTTGTCCTTGATGATCGTATTGATCTCGAGCTTGGTCAGGTTGGCGACAAGGCCCTGTTCCGATGCGCTTGGGTCCGGCATTGCAGGCTGCCTTTCGGCCGGCTAGGTCCCGTCCTCGCTCTGCAGATAGCTCTCGACCTTGTCGCCAACCTTCTCGCCAAGTTCGGCCAGCGCCTTGATCGTGGCGGCAATAATCTCTCTAGACTCGGCAACTTGGTGCTCATGCAGGGCGGCTAGCTTCGCCGGGTCGGGCACAAAGTCCTTATGGATTGCAAATTCAGCGTCGCCGGTGACGACGTTCACCTTAGTGCTGATCTCCCTTGCTGGGCCGTCGATAATCTTGGTCTTGACCTCAAGTGTGGTGAAGCCCTCGACAACCTCGCCAATCTTCTTGAACACGGACCCGGCCATAACTCTGCCTCCATCGATGGCTGCTAGAGCAGCCTGCGCGTCTCAGAATGCGCTTAGACCGACCTAGCTCGTTGCTACCAAGAGCAAGTATCCCTCACGGTTCTCCAACCGCTCGGCCCCTGCTCCAAGGCTCTTCCTCGCATGACCGCTCCATCGGGTTGCCAGGCACAGCCCACTCGAGTTCAGGAGTGCGCGAATCAGACGACAGATCCTGATGATCCGGCCGCTTCGCGTTCCCGAGACGAGGAGCCTAACCCCTTTCGCTGTTTGGGGGCCAGAGCCTAGAGCATTGTCCCCTCGCATAGGCTCGGGACCATCGCTCTATGTACCTGTTTTGAAAAGCAAACCGTCGTCGCAGGTGATTCCACCTGCTCGGGATTTGCTCAAGGTTCAGCGTGGTAGGCGAAGGACCGCGCGCAGGCCGCCGAATGGAGAATCCTCCAGGGTCACGTCGCCGCCGTGGCTGCGCGCGATGTCGCGGGCGATGGTGAGGCCCAGACCGGCGCCGCCGCGATTGGGATCGCGGCCCGGCTCCAAGCGGTGAAAGGCGCGAAAGACAAGATCGCGCTGTGCCAAGGGCACACCCGGCCCGTCGTCGTCAATCAGAACGTCGACGCGATGCTGGCCGACCTGCAGTGTGGCTGAGACGGTCCGCCCGTGTCGGATGGCGTTCTCCAGCAAATTGTTCAAGGCACGACGCAGCGCCGCTGGGCGCAACAGCATCTCGGCCGGCTCTTTGGCGTTCAGGGTAACGTTGCCGCCGCCCCGTTTGCTCTGCTCCACCACCTCGACCAGCAGCTGGGCCAGGTCGGTCGGCACCATCTGTTCCCCCTCTTCGCCGCGGGCGAAGGAGAGGTAGGCGTCGATCATGTGCTCCATCTCGGCGACGTCGGTGATCAGGCCCTCGCGCATCCGGCCTTGCGGGGCCATCGCCAGCTCTAGGTTCATACGCGTCAGGGGCGTCCTCAGGTCGTGGCTGACACCGGCCAGCATGGCGGTCCTCTGCGTGATCTGCCGTTTAATGCGCGAGCGCATTTCCAGGAAGGCGGTGGCGGCCTGGCGCACCTCGCTGGCGCCCTCAATGCGAAAGTCGGTGACGTCGCGACCGCGGCCGAAGGCATCGGCCACCTTGGCCAGGCGCCGGATTGGACGTACTTGATTGCGCATGAAAATGAAGGCGACCAGGGAGAGCAGGATCGAGGAACAAACGATCCAGACCACGAAGATGTAGGTGGTATCGCTGAACAGCTGCTTGCGCTTCACTAAGACTCGCAGCACACCGTCGGGCAGCGAGACCAGCACCTCGACATAGCTGGGCATGGACTGGGTATCCATGGTGAAGGGGCGGTCGATACGGCTGGCGATCGCATTGGCCAGGTGGCGGTCGAGCAGCGAATCGATCCGCGGCTGGATGTCGTCTGGCAGCTGCACGCCCTCTTGAAAGAGGATCGAGAACTCAAGCGAGCGCTCGGCCAGATCGACCAGGGTTTCGCGTTTCAGGCTGTTGCGATCTTCTTCCAAGAGGGCGATGACTGTCGCCAGGCCGCCGGCCAGTCCCTGGGCCAGCCGCTTGGTGATCACGTCGTAGTGGCGGTCGAAGAAGAACCAGGTGGCCGAAACCTGCAGCAGGATCATCGGAATCACGATGATCAACAGCGACCGGCCCAGTAGGCTGCGCGGCAGAAAGCGCTTTACCAGATGCCAAGGCAGGTCGTCGAAAATCGGTATGCGGATGCGCAAAGGCGGCCGTCTCGTCCCGTTAGTCGGTTTCGGGCGCGGGCGGCGCTTTGGTGCAGCCCGCAAGCAAAGTCATCAGTCCACCACCAAGATATAGCCGGTTCCGCGCACGGTTTGCAGATAGCGCGGAAAACGCGGATCGCTTTCAATCTTGCGACGTAGACGGGTCATCTGAACGTCGACCGAGCGTAACTTGCCAGCCTCGCTGGTCCCGGCCAGGGTTTCGCGGCTGACCGGCTCTCCGCTCGTCTCCGTCAAAAGCTGCAGCAGAGCGGTCTCGGTCTCGGTCAGGTGCACCTGTTGGCCGCTTTGCGTCAGGCTGCCGCGATCGCGGTCGAAGGCGAAGGCGCCGAAGCGAATCAAGGCCGTCTGCATCGGTGTTTCCGGACGCGCGCGGCGCAGGATCGCATTGATCCGAAGCACCAGCTCCTTCGGCTCGAAGGGCTTGGCCAGATAGTCGTCGGCACCGGCTTGCAAGCCCTGAATGCGGTCGTTGGGCTCGCCTTTGGCAGAGAGAAGCAGGATCGGGACGCGGCTGCTGCTGCGCAGCTTGCGCGCCAGATCCAGGCCGCTGGCCCCCGGCAGCATGATGTCGAGGATCAGCAGGTCGAAAGAAAAGGCCGCCAGCTGCATCTCGGCAGCCTTGGCATCGCCTGCCGTGGTGACGGAGAAGCCTTCCGCGCCCAGATAACGAGAGAGCAGATCGCAGAGACGCTGGTCGTCGTCGACCACAAGGACATGTGCCTCGGCCTCTGCCATGGCTTCAGCGACCGGTCTTGGCCGCCAGATCGGCCTGTTTGCTAGGGTCGCCGCGGTCGTGCTCCTCCTCCTCCGCGGCGTTGGGGTGCAGGCGCTCGATGCGATCCAGGTCCGAGGGGTCCATGATCCCGGCTAGCACCGCACGGAATCCGGCGACGGCCTCGGCACCGGCGGAGCGATAGGCGGCTGCGAAGCGCCGACGCTGCGTATCCGTCAACCTCATTTCCAAGGCCCGGCCGGTTTCCGTCAAGGTCAGCAGGCGCTGCCGCTGGTCGCGTTTGCCACGTGTTTGGGCGACATAGCCCTGCTCTAAGAGCTGACTCAAGACGCGCGAGAGGCTTTGCTTGGTGATGCGCAGGATCACCAGCAACTCGCTGATGGTGATACCCGGATAGCGGCCGATGAAGTAGATGGCGCGATGGTGGGCCCGGCCGAAGCCGATCTCGGCCAGGATTCGGTCCGGCTCGGAGGTGAACTCCCGATAGGCATAGAACATCAGCTCTATGCCGCGGCGCAGTTCCTCCTCGCGCAGGAACAGCGGATTGGCGCCGGATTTCAGGTCCACCATGTCGCAGGGCAGCTATGCGATACGTCAGCCATGTTGACTAATATTGCACCCCATCGTTATCATTACCTCATCAGAAACGCAATAAAATTGCGTGAAGATCCGGATCTGCCTGATAAAGGGGCAAATCTGGTGAGAGCGCAGGATCTGCGTTCCTCCCACCCCAGGAGGTTCGCAAGAGCCTGCCAATTCGGATAGCGCAAACTGGCTTGAAACGGAACCGATATGGCGACCCAGACCTTCGATAACCGCCCCGGGTTCATATGGATGAACGGGGCTCTCGTGCCTTGGACCGATGCACGGCTGCATGTTCTCTCCCACGCGATGCATTACGCCTCCAGCGTGTTCGAAGGCGAACGCGCCTACGGCGGTGTTATCTTCAAGGGGCACGAGCATCACCAACGGCTGAAGCAGTCGGCTGAGATTTTGGATTTCACTCTGCCTTACAGCGTCGAGGAGATCGATGCAGCCGCCGATGCAGTGGTCGCAGCCAATAAGCTGACCGACGCCTATGTGCGCCCGGTGGCCTGGCGCGGCAGCGAGATGATGGGTGTCTCTGCGCAATCGACCAAGATCAACGTCGCCATAGCTGCTTGGGAGTGGCCGGCCTATTTCTCGCCTGAGCTGAAGGCCAAAGGCATTCGCCTCAACATGGCGCCCTGGCGGCGGCCGGCACCGGACTCCGCTCCGACGCAATCGAAGGCGGCCGGTCTCTACATGATCTGCACCATGTCGAAGCACGCCGCCGAGCGGAAAGGCTATCAGGATGCCCTGATGCTGGACTACCGCGGTCTGGTGGCGGAAGCGACCGGCGCCAACATCTTCCTGGTGATCGACGGCCAGATCCACACGCCGATCCCGGACTGCTTCCTGAACGGCATCACCCGGCGCACGGTGATTGCACTTGCCCGCCGCGAGGGCTTCGAGGTGATCGAGCGCCAGATCGCTGTGGAAGACCTGGACAAGGCCAGCGAGATCTTCCTGACCGGCACCGCCGCCGAGGTGACCCCGGTTGGTGAGATCGACGGACGCCACTATAACCCGGGCCGCGTCTGCCACACCCTCGTCGACGCCTATCAGGCCGAGGTGCGCAAGCCCGCCGAACAGTGGGTCGAGACTGCGCTTCCGACCCTAAAGGCGGCATGACTTCTTGAGGGGAGGGGGAGGTTGCGATTAGGCCTCCCCTCCCGATCCTTTGCAGTAGATGGCGCGCTAAATCCGAGTGCTCCTGAAACTCCACGGGTGGCTCGCTCGCTTGCGCTCCCGCTTGCGATGCGCCTGGCATCGCCGAGCACCACACACTTACCCATGACTTTGAAGAGGCGGTGCAGGTCTTAAGCAGTTTCGAGGACGCGTAGGCGACAAAGCTTGTAGACGACGCTGTCGCAGGCTCTGTGGCATAAGCATCACCATTGTGATCTTGATCTAAGAAAACCGCACCAGGATCCTTGCGCATGACACACCTATTACGAGAAAATTGACTTCTCCGGTGTGACGCCTGCAGGACATCTAACGATGATCATGCCAAAATCGAAGGTCTGTGCTTTCGGAAGATTGAGTAAATACTTAGTGGTGTGGAGTGCGCTTACTGCGCCTGATAAGCGAGAGGTCGCGGTTTCGAACCCGGCCTGTATCGGCCAAGGGTCGATTGCAGTAGCTCAGCGGTAGAGCGCCAAACGGAGCGCGCTCGCTGGTTCCCGGCAGGTGCCGGGTCTTCACCTTCTCCGATAGAGTGGTGGAGGTTCCGGCAAGAAGCGGCATGGCCGGGATCGATGCGGTGCTTGCTTCTCAAGAGCATCGCAGCACCCGGCTGGGCGCGGCCGTAGAGACGATCCAACGGCGGATCAAGCACGACCGCTTGATCGTGCTCACGGACGAGCAGACGCACGACTCTGTCCCCGATCCGCTCGTCGAGCGGGCCTATATGATCAACCTGGCCTCCTACCAGAGCGGAGTGGGCTATGGTCGCTGGATCCACATCGACGGCTTCAGCGAGGCGGTCATCGGCTACGTCGGGGAGTTGGAACGTGTTGAGCGGGGCTGAGCTGCAGGAGGCAGCCATCCGGCTGTTTGGAGAGCGCGGTTGGAGGACTGCGCTCTCCCTCCATCTCGGCGTCAGCAGAGCCACATAGTGGCGCTATCTGCAAAGCCGCGAGGTTCCGGGGGCTGTTTTGGCCGCCGTGCGGTGTTGGCTACGGCATGGTAGGCCGGAAGAGTAGCAGCCTGCAATGGCAAAAGCCTCGTCACTCCTGCCGCTACCCCGGCCGTCGGCCTCAATCGGCACCGAGATGGAGCGAAACATCAAACCACCTCTCGGCTGCTCGTCGCCTGACTGTGGAGCGTGGGTGAGGTCGGCTCGAAGTCTAGTCCTGGCCGTCTTGTTCGAGGCTGGCGAGAAGGAGCTTGAGGAGCGCATCCAGTTGTTCTCGCTGTACCTCCGAGAGCCCCGAGACCAAACGTGCTTGTGTGGCCACATGGGCGGTGACTGCCTGATCGATCACCAGATATCCCGGCTTGGTCAGCGCGATCAGGAAGCCGCGTCCGTCTTCCGGGTTCTGGATGCGCTCGACGAAGCCGGCCTTCACCAGCTGATCGATGCGGTTCGTCATGGTCCCCGAGGTCACCATGGTCGAGGCGATCAATTCGCCGAGAGAGAGGCTGAAAGGCGACCCGGATCGGCGCAGGGTCGCTAGCACGTCGAAGCCGGCCGCGTTCAATCCAAACTGTGCCCAGGTCTTCTCCATCTCTCGGCTGAGGCAGAGTGCCAGGCGTTTCGTCCGCCCGATCAACCCCATGGGCGCGACGTCGAGCTCGGGGCGCTCGCGGTTCCACTGCGCGAGAACTCTATCGACATGATCCATGCGTCGATCATTTGCGCAGAGTTGTCTTGACGTCAAGATATTTCTAACTACCTTGACGTCAAGACAACTCTGCGGAGGTACCAATGACCCGTCTGTTGAATGTCGCGGCCACAGCGTTGGCGCCGGCGATCTGGGGCAGCACCTACATCGTGACGACGGAACTGCTACCGGCGGGCTATCCGGTAACCGCCTCGCTGCTGCGGGCGCTGCCGGCTGGCCTGCTGCTCTTGCTGATCGTGCGTGAAATGCCGCCACCGCCCTGGTGGGGGAAGCTTCTCTTGCTCGGCGCCCTGAACTTCTCGCTGTTTTGGAGCCTGCTCTTTCTTGCCGCATACAGCTTGCCAGGCGGAGTCGCTGCCACGCTTGGCGCCCTGCAGCCAATGTTGGTGATTTTTCTCGCGCATCGCCTCCTCAATACGCCGATTCTGGCGGTGTCGATCTTGGCGGCCGCCGGCGGGGCAGGGGGCGTGGCGCTGTTGGTTCTGACGGCCGATGCGGCGCTGGATTCGGTCGGGGTCATCGCCGCCTTGGGAGCGGCGCTCTCGATGGCTGCCGGCACGGTGCTGAGCCGCAAGTGGCAGCCGCCCGTCCCCCCTCTCACCTTTGCAGCTTGGCAATTGACGGCAGGGGGGCTGCTTCTGCTTCCCCTAGCCCTGTGGCTGGAGCCCCCTTTGCCGACCCTAAGGGTGGCCAATTTGGCGGGTTTCGCCTATCTGGCTCTAATCGGTGCGGCTCTCACCTATGCGCTCTGGTTCCGCGGCATCGCTCGGCTCGATCCTTCGGCGGTTTCGGCGCTTGGGTTCTTGAGTCCGGCGACGGCGATCCTCTTGGGATGGCTGTTCCTCGGTCAGCACATGAGCGGCCTGCAAGTCGCCGGCTTCCTAATCGTCCTCATCAGCATCTGGATGAGCCAGATGCCAACCGCCCTCAGGGTCCGAAGCCTACCGCAGATCCTGGACACCTATACAAAGAAGGAGACCGCGTTATGAAGATCATCGTCTTTGGAGCAAGAGGAGACGTGGGCAGCCGTATTGTCCAAGAGGCCTTGGCGCGCGGTCATCAGGTCACCGCCGTTGTCAGATCTGCAACTCAACGGAGCGACTTGCCCCTCGCAGTCGATACGGTGGTGGCGGATGTCGCAAGCAGAGCACAGGTTGAGGCACTCATGGTTGGCCATAACCTCGCGATCAGTGCGGTCCGCCCGCCCGATGGCCAGGAAGCGCTCCTGGCGCCTCTCACGCGCTCTTTGCTGGATGCAGCCCTGCGGTCACGGACCCGCATTCTGATCGTGGGTGGCGCTGCGAGCCTCCAAATGCCGGACGACAAAAGCACGACCGTTCTGACCGCCCCGGGCTTTCTGCCTGACGCGGTGGTGGCGATCGCGCGGGCTTGTCAGGAGCAGTACGAACTCTGTATCGCCGAGCACCGGGTCGACTGGGCCTATCTCTCACCCCCGGCGATGTTGACCCCGGGTGTTCGCACGGGAAACTATCGCCTGGGGAGCGACGTCCTTCTCATTGGCCCCGACGGCAGCTCGGCAATCTCGATGGAGGATTTCGCCGTGGCACTGATCGACGAAGCCGAGGCGCCCCGGCACAGCCGTTCGCGTTTTACCGTCGCGGCTGGAGGTCCTGCCTTGCCCAGCCACACAGGAGGAAGGCTCTCTCAGTCGGCAGACACCCTCGGCAGTGACCTGCAAGCCGCTGATTTCCCTAGCAGCTGACGCAAGGACCCAGGCTATACTCCGCGCCGGCGACGGAAGAGGAGAGGTCTAGACCTTGTGTTTGGAGGGCGAGATTTGCTTTGGCAACTGATGGCGGCAGAGGTTGGGGCCTGTCGGCTTTCGCAGCCGGCTTGCTGCAATGAGGGCGCGTGGCGACGGTATTCAGGGGAGGGTGGCACCAGCAGGGCGGGCATGGCCTTGATCCGCAGATTGGCACCGTGAGTATGGCCTTCTCGTCCCGGCGTCGGGCCGCTTTCGCCTTTGGCCTGGTCGGCTTGCTCGCCGGTGCTGCACATGTGATTGCCAGCGACAGCGAAAGCCTGCGTCTCTGGCGGGAGGTGCTTCCGCTCGCTTGCGTCGTGGGTGCGGTTTTGGGCGCTGTGCTCCGACCGCCAGGATGGCGACGCGGTGCGTCTCTGGCCCTTCTGGCAGTGTTCGTCTTTGCGCTGGCCTACGCCATTGCGGAAACCGCCATGATGGCGTCCCGAAACGAGATCGAGCAACTCGTCGACTGGCCGGCCAGCATACTCCACTGGACCGGCGTCGTGCTCGCAAAGTCAGCCGTAGGCGCCCTTGTTGCTATCCTCAGCGGCGCAGCGGCTGGCCATTGGCTTGGCCGACACGGGCGCCGCTGACGGCAAGTGCGAAGTCAGAGCAGTTTGGCGGTTACCACTACCTCGATAAGGTCCGTCGGCTCAAGATCCGCCCCGACGCAGGCACGCTGCGGCCAGTTCTCCTTCGCACCGATCCATGCGCACCAGATGGTGTTCATGGCCGGCTTGTTCCGCATGTCGGTCAGGTAGATTGTGGCCTGAAGCAGCCCGGTCTTGCCGCTTCCGGCCTCGACAAGGTAGCGCTCCAGGGCGTCGAGCGTGTTGCGCGTCTGCGCCTCAATGGTGGAAGCCGACTGAGGGTCGGTCGCCACCGCATAGACGAGCCCGTTGTGGGCGACCGCGTTGCAGCGGCCTTCGTATCTTCCGTGAAAACGCTCAGTCATAAAGAATGCTTTCCTCTCCCGATGTCGCCTTGGGCTCTTGCAATCTGACGTCTTTGGCACACCCCAATCAGGCGACATGCTCTTTCTATCGCACTTTAGGGCTCAATCGCATTCTACGGCTCTTTGAGGAGACCAAGTGTCCGGCTGAAGATCTTTTCGCGCTGCGCTCTTCTCCGTCCAGGACATGGGGCCACTCGGTTTAGGCGTCCCCGCTCACTGCTGCTGTTTCGTCACCGTTGATAGGTGAAGATAGGATGCTGATGAGGTGAATGTCGCTATGAGCGCGTAAGCGGCACTGCTCGTTCGGCCCCACTGTGCAGACCATGCTGGGGCCGAATTCCCAAGATCGGCCGCTGGCCATGTCCGTCACTTCGCCGACGCCGGATATGATGTGATGTGCTTGCCGCTGGTGTTCGTTCCGGAGATCTGTCTCGGCACCGCGCTCTACGCGAACGTCAAAGAGCCCGAAGCCGACGTCATCAGCTGCCGTCAGCATGGGGACCGTCCTGATCTGACCCTTTGCGGTCATTCCCTCCTTGCCCGCCCGACGCATGTCGTCGACTCGTTTTACGAACATGCGCCGATCGGTCTTGGCGATCGGACCGCTGGCCTCATAGGAGCCGTCTTCGTCGAAGCACTCATCGCCACGGAGAGGAGGGTAGAAGATGCTGAGGTGGCACTCATCCTCCGTCAGGTGGAGGCGGTGGCGGTCATTGGGTCCGACGA
Source organism: Rhodospirillales bacterium (assembly GCA_963669445.1). GTDB lineage: Bacteria > Pseudomonadota > Alphaproteobacteria > Kiloniellales > JACOMY01 > JACOMY01. The sequence continues at coordinate 4,219,076 of OY770029.1, read as the reverse complement.
CGTAAAGCACGCCCGCCTCGAGCGGCCAACGCTGATTGCGCGTCAGATCCGTGACCTCACCCTTGCCAGAGACAATGTAGTTCGCCTCCCAGTGGTGCTTTAGCCAGACAACGAGATCCGTGCCCTCTTTGACCCTGTTCTCGTTGTAGGAGAAGCCGGTGCCGTCGGCTGCCGTGAGGAAGCGCGCCGAACGGAAGGACCCGTCGGCTGGGAACCTGATGCGTCCCAGCGCTTCCAATTCATCGAGTGTGCGCACGAAGATGACTTGGATTCCTTCTCGCAGTTAACCAGGGCCACCACCGCATAAATCCACAAAGGCTCCAAGCGGTTTCCATGACCTGAGTGCCAAGGTCAAGGTTCCAAGCAGCCAAGGTGGAAAGCTTACTCTTTCCGATGCTACTGGAGCGGCGGTCTTGGCGACCGACACTCAAGGATCTGAGCTGGTAGTTGGGCTCGGCCACATGCTGTCTAGCATTGCGGCATCCCCTTGAAATCGCGCTCTATAACACTCGTGTTATCTCTGTCACTTGCAATTTGTGACTTACCTTGTTCCTCGGAGCATCTCATGCTGTGCAATCGATCACCCGATCCCTGATTGCGATTGCAAAGCCGGGACGGCGAAAGAAGAAAAAGCACAGGGACGATGTCATGAACCGTAAGGATTTTCTGTCCGAAGCACCGTTGCTAGGGAACTCCTTGGACCGCCGCAGTGTCCTGAAGGGGAGTGCGGCGGCAAGTGCCGGCCTACTTCTCGCCTCGGCTTTGCCGCTCGGTTCGGCTGCGGCCGCGCCCAAAAAGGGTGGCCATATGCGCTTGGGTTTGCGCGGTGGATCGACCACCGATACCTTCGATCCCAGCTTCTACCCGGACGTCTTCATGGGAACCCTGGCCTATTCGATTGGCAATGCTTTGGTTGAAATCACGCCGGACAACAAGCTGGGACCGGAACTGGCGGAGAGCTGGGAGGCGCGTCCAGGTGCTGCTCAGTGGGTCTTCAAGCTGAGAAAGGATGTCACCTTTCACAATGGCAAGCCCTTCGAGGCGGACGATGTGATCGCAAACATCGCCCATCATCGCAAAGAAGGCACCAAGTCGGGGATGAAGACGCCCTTGAAGCCAATCCAGGAGATCACGGCCGAGGATAAGCACACGCTCGTCTTCACCCTTGATGCCGGCAATGCCGATTTCCCCTACATCTTCACCGACTACCGCCTGATCATGTTTCCCTCCAAAGAGGGGGAGATTGTTTGGCAAGGGGGGAACGGGACCGGCGGCTATCGGGTTCTGGAGTTCGAGCCGGGCGTTCGTGCGCAAGTGGAGCGCAATCCGGACTACTGGCGCGGGGACACGCATGCGCATGTCGATTCCGCCGAGCTGATCACGATGACGGACGCTGCGGCGCGTCAGAACGCACTCATGACCGGCGCCATCGATGCGATGGACAGTGTCGACCTGAAGACGGTCGGCTTCTTTTCGAAGCAAGACGGAGTCAATGTGGTCTCGACCACAGGTGCGCTGCATTACACCTTCGCCATGGACTCACTGTCGAAAGAGTTCTCGAATAACGATCTTCGCCTGGCGATGAAGTACGCCATCGATCGAGAGGATTTCTTAAGGCGGATCCTAAAAGGTTACGGTGCCGTCGGGAACGATCATCCCATTGCGCCGACGATGCAGTTCTATGCGCCGGAAGTGGAACAGCGGGTCTACGATCCCGATCGGGCAAAGCACCATCTGAAGAAGGCGGGGCTGGAGGACTTTTCGATCTCTCTCAGCACGGCGGAATCGCTCTACAACGGTGCGGTCGATGCAGCGGTGCTCTATAAGGAGGCCGCAGCGCCTGCCGGTATCGACATTACGGTGGTCCGCGAACCCTCCGATGGCTATTGGTCAAACGTCTGGAAGAAGCGGACTATGTTCGCCGGCTACTGGGGTGCGAGGCCGACCGCGGACCTTATTCTCACTACTGCCTATCAGGGTGGGGCGCCGTGGAACGAGACTTCCCTGTCCAACGAAAAGCTCGACGCCCTGATCGTGGCGGCTCGGGCCGAACTGGACAACGATCGGCGCGCGGAAATGTATCGCGATATCCAGATCCTGATGCGAGACGAGGGATCGACAGTTATTCCTGCCTATGCCAGCAATGTTTTCGCGCTCTCCGACAAGATTGCCCACGCAGAGGCCATGAGTGCAAATTGGGAGCTCGACGGCCGCCGTGCGGTGGAGCGCTGGTGGTTTGCCTAGGCGTGATGATAGAATGACACGGGCGATAATGGCAGTTGGCTTTAGCGGTTACTGGCTAGGCTTCGGGGCGAAGGTCGGCACCGGGCGATGAAGACTTATAGACGTGCGGTTCTACGGAGACGGCCCACTTCGGCGGGCGATCTCGGTGAGGTCGAAATAGAGCGTGCAGAGGTGCCGCATCTGGAAGACGGGCACTTTCTCGTAGCGCTTCGCTGCCTTTCGATCGATGTCGCCATGCGCAGTTGGATGCTGGCTGACCACTCCTATCTCGAGCAGATTGAGATCGGCGATGTCGTCCGTGCGTGCGGCTTCGGCCAGATCATTGAATCCCGGCACCCTGCGTTTGAGATCGGGGCGTATGTCTTAGGGGCATTCGGTGCGCAGGAATGCGCTGTTTCCGACGGGGCAGGCGCGGTCTGTGTGCCGGTCGGGACTACGCCCGTCACTCGCTGGGCGGGAAGCCTCGGATTGACTGTGGGCCTTACGGCCTATCTGGGGCTGATCAAGGTGGGCAAGCCCAAGCGCGGACAGACGCTTCTCGTGTCCGGGGCATCCGGTGCGGTTGGTTCGATCGTCGGCCAGATAGGTCGGATTGAGGGGTGCAAGGTCGTCGGGGTCGCTGGCGGACCGGATAAGTGTCGACGTGTGGTCGAAGATCTGGGGTTCGACCTCTGCCTCGACTACCGTGCAGACGATCTCGCTGCCCAGCTACACGCCGCGTGTCCCGATCGTGTCGATCTGCTGTTCGACAACACCGGTGGAGAAGTTCTGGATCATGCTCTGGCTTGGATGAAACCGCATGGCCGCGTCGTTCTCTGCGGAACCACTGCTGCTCGAACAAGTGGGCAGCCTAGCGTCATTGCCAATGCGCGCTCGATCATCATCGACAGGTTGGCCCTCACCGGATTCATCTTGTTCGACCATATCGCATCCTACGGCGAGGCAGTGTCTCAACTGTCGGAGTGGCATGAGAGCGGCCGCATCAAAGTCTTCTCGGCAGAGGAGGTCGTAGAGGGGGGATTGGAGCAGTTGCTGCCGACGTTGAAACGGGTGGTGGAGGGTAAGAACAGCAGCAAGGTGGTTCTGACGCTCTAAGAGGCTGTTTGAGAATGCACGGTACCGGCCCGCACCCCCTCCCGACCGCCCACGACAGTACCCTAGATGGGTGGTCGGGAGGGGGTGCGGGCCGGTACCGCAGTGACAATGGGTCGATCGACCCATTGTCAAACGGACACTAAGAGCAAACCCCAAAATGACTTTGTCCGGCATCGCCTATTTGCAGTAGTATGCCAACGGATCTTTGCCTCAGGGTCTCGACCACTTTGCACGATCCCTGTTGGCGTCGAGGACGTTACGAAGAATTGCAACCGTTTCCCGAACCAGCGGACTTGGTTCCCGGCTGCTGGTGGCCAAGCCGATAGACCGCCAAATGCTGGGTTCTACGATCTTTCGTGCCACAAGAACGCCGCTCTCCACCTCCTTCCAAACCGAGCTGAAGGGCAAGATCGTCACGCCCTCGCCTGCCGCTGCAAAGGAGACGTGAGCGTCCAGCGTCTCCAGTTCGCGCACGACCCGGATCACATATCCGGCATCTTGGAAGACCTTTTCGATCAAGAGACGATAATGCGCGGGCCTTGACTGCACAATTAGAGGCATTGAGGCGCACTCCGACATTGGAATGGTCTCGCCGTCGGCCTGGAAGAAATCCGGGCGCCCGATTGCGAAGAGCGCCTCGCGCCCGATGTCTTCGTAGACCAAGCCGGCCGGTCGCGGTGGGACATAGAACATGCCGATGTCCATCGTTTGCGCCAGCAGCTCTTCTTGTATGGTTGCGTTCAAGTGTTCGAAGACATGGATCGCCGCCCTTGGAAAGCAGCTGTAGAATCCATTGAGCAAAGGGGCGAGGATGAGGTTCCCAACGCGCAAGGGAACAGCCAGATTGACCTCACCGACATCGTCACCCTTCGCACTTCTGGCAGCAGCCTGCAGCCGGGCATGCTCCTCGACAATGCGTGAGGCGTGCTCTCTGATCTGCACACCGGTCGCCGACAAGCGAACACCGCGTCCCGTACGCTCGAACAAGCGAACATCGAGTGAGGCTTCGAGATCGCGCATGATGCGGCTGACGGCCGGCTGCGACAGGCCGATCTTGTTTGCAGCGCGGGAAAAGGATCCCATGGCGGCAACAGTCAGAAAGATCTGTAGGTGACGGATCTGCATGGCGGCGCTCACCGGTTTTGTCACAACGAATTTGATATGGCTAACATCCTTCTTGCCCGGGCGTCCAGACCTGCCGTTATTGTATTGAAAACACTAGTATTCTAGCCTGGTACACCATCTGTGAGTAACAAGGATAGGTGCAAGAAGAAAAAAGGAAAATGTAATACCTGATGCTCGTATGTTGGGTCTTCCAAGACCCTGTCGGCACTTCTAGGCTTCGGGGTATGGCCATAGGGATCTCTGGAGTTCAGCAGTGCAGTCGTCCGTCGAAGTGAAGCAAAGACGCGGTCGCCGAGCCGGCGGCAGACGCGCGCAACACAGCCGCCAGGATGCCCCGGCCCCGGCAAGGCTTCCGACAAGGCGTCCCCTTGCGCCGCTTGAGGTTCTATCGGCGGACGAGATAGAGCTGATCCACGACTATGCCCTGCGGGTCTTGGAGACAGTGGGGCTGGAGTTCATGCTGCCTGAGGCCTGGGCGATACTGGAGGCAAACGGCGTACAGGTCGATCGCGCAAGCGGTATGGCGCGCTTTCCAAGAGAGGTGGTCGAGCATTGGGTGGCGAAGGCGCCCTCGACCGTCGTGCTGGAGTCGAGGGATGGCAAGAGAGATGTGACGTTCGGCGGCGAGCACATCGCCTATGGATCGGTCGCCAGTGCTCCAAACGTCCTCGACCTGGAGCGGGGGCGGCGGCCTGGCGATCAGGCGAGTTTTCGCGACCTGGTGAAGATCAGCCATGCCTTGAACACCTGCAGCTTCATGTCCGGCTATCCGGTCGAACCCACCGATCTGCCGGTCAACACGCGGCATCTGGATTGCTACCTCGATCTCCTCACCTTGACGGACAAGCCCTTTCGCATCTACGCGATCGGCGAAACCCGCGTCAAAGACGCTCTGGCGATGGTCGCGCGCGCCGATGGCATCGACGCCAGCGCCTTGGCCCGCAAACCAAGATTGATGACGAACCTCAACGTCAATTCGCCTCTGCGAATTGACGGCCCCTTGTTGCAGGGTGCGATAGAGATGGTGCGCAATGGCCAGATCGTGGTGGTAACACCCGTGGCCTTTGCCGGAGCGATGTCACCGATCACCCTGTCCGGCTCTCTCATTCAATTCAATGCGGAGTGCCTTGCGACCATTGCTTTTCTTCAGATGGTCAGCCCCGGTGCGCCTGTGCTCTATGGCTCGGTTTTCTCGAACATCGATATGAAATCCGGTGCGCCGACCTTTGGAACACCCGAACTGGTGACGGGATTGGTTGCGACCGGACAACTGGCCCGACGATATGACATCCCGATGCGCGGCTTTCTCTCGGCCTCGTCCAAAGCCGTCGATGCGCAAGCGGCATACGAAACGCTCAACTGCCTCTGGGCAAATGTGCTGGCCGGCGTGCATTGCGTCTTTCACGCACATGGCTTTCTCGATGCCGCGCTGATTGCCTCCTACGAGAAGGCGATCATGGATTCCGAGATCATCGGCATCATGCAGGCGGTTCCGCCGCGTATCGACTTCTCCGACGCCGACGAAGCGCTGGACGCGATCAAGGGCGTAGGGCCTGGAGGACACTACCTGGGGGCGCCGCACACGATGTCGCGCTATCAATCCGCCTTTCACCGTCCCTTCTTGGCCGACTGGCAGCCCTATGAATTCTGGGAAGACAAGGGTGGCATCGAAACCGCGGAGAGAGCCAAGCTGAAATGGCACGAACTGCTGGAGGCCTACAGGCCGCCCGACATCGATCCCGGTACGAAGGAGGCTCTAAGTGCGTTTGTCGCAAGGCGAAAGCGTGAGATCGGGACAGAAGAGATTGCCTGACACCGGCACCACCGAGAAAGAGGCCCAACAGATCCCTATGAACGGAACCAACACGACCGCATCAGGGGCTGCTTTCTCACCGTTCCAACTGCGGTCGCTTCACCTGAAGAATCGGATCGTCAGCACCGCGCACGCTTCGGGCTTTACCGAAGGCGGCCTGCCGGCCGAGCGCTACCAAGCCTATCACGAAGAGAAGGCCAAGGGCGGAATAGCGCTCACCGTCATCGGCGGATCTTCCAACATCGCCCGGGACTCAGGGTCGATCTATGGGCAGATCTATGTCGGCAACGATGCCGTTATTCCCCATTTTCAGAGTCTCGCCCGACGCGTTCATGCCCACGACTGCGCCGTTTTTTGCCAGATCACCCACATGGGCCGTCGGACCAGTTGGCAGGGTGGCGAGTGGTTGAGCACGATCGCGCCGTCGCTGGTCCGCGACCCCGCACACCACGCACTGCCCCGGGTTGCCGAAATCGAGGACATCCGACGCGTCGTCAAAGCCTTCGGGGATGCAGCGGTCCGCTGCCAGGAGGGTGGGCTGGACGGCTGCGAAATCCTGGCCAGCGTCCATCTTCTGGGACAGTTTCTGTCCCCCTTGAGCAATCTGCGTGAAGATGCCTACGGCGGCGATCTTTCCGGCCGTACCCGCTTCCTGCGTGAGGTGCTGGCGGAAGTCCGCAGCCGCGTCGGCGAGGATTTCGTCGTCGGCCTTCGCTACACCGCCGACGAGTCCAACGAGGGCGGCCTCGACGCAGACGAAGGTGTCAGGATCGCCGAGATGATCGGTGGAATGACCGGCGTCGTTGACTACATCAACGTGAACGGAGCCTACGGCGGAACCACAAAGGGGATGTCGGAGGCCTTTCCGGCAATGGGAACGCCCAGCGGGCCCTTTCTCGAACTTGCAAAGCGCGTGCGCGCGGCAAGCGGTCTGCCGACCATGCAGGCAGCACGCATCACCGATCTGGCAACGGCCAACTTCGCGGTCGAAGACGGGGCGCTGGACCTGGTAGGAATGGTCCGGCCGAACATTGCCGATCCGCATCTCGTACGAAAGTTCCTCATGGGCGAGGAAGCGCGAATCAGGCCTTGCGTCGGCGCCGGCCACTGTTTGGACCGGGCCTACAACGTCGGAAACATGATCTGCATCCACAACGTGTCGATCGGCCGTGAAACCGAGTTTCCGCACGAGATCGAGCACGCCGAGATTGCGCGCAAAGTGGTCGTGGTGGGGGGCGGTCCGGCAGGCCTGGAGGCCGCCCGTGTCGCCGCCTGTCGCGGGCACGAGGTCATTTTGTTTGAGGCAAGCAATCGCTTGGGCGGACAGATCGTGCTTGCCGCCAGTGCCGGCTGGCGCAAGGACCTTATCGGCATCGTCGATTGGTACCAGGGCGAGCTCGCCAACCTCGGTGTGGATCTGCGTTTGAACGTCTATGCCGAAGCTGCCGACGTGTTGGAGCAGTCTCCCGATGTGGTCCTCGTCGCCACCGGCGGCGTTCCGGATCTTGAGTTTACCTTGGGCGGTGGCGAGTTGGCGGTCAGCACTTGGGATCTTCTCGCCGGTCAGGTCACGCCGTCCGGCGGGACGATCCTCGTTTATGACGAGGTCGCAGGCCATGCTGCCGTCTCGACGGTGGATTGGCTCGCCGGGCAAGGACACGCAATAGAGCTGGTAACGCCGGATCGTATGGTTGGCCGCGAACTCGGCGGACTGACCCTGCCGCAATACCTAGAGCACCTCTACGCTGCCGGGGTTCGGATGATCCCCGACCAAAAGCTCTTGGGTATTGAGCGTGAGGGCAATCAGCTGGTTGCTCTCCTCCAGAACGTCTACTGTCGTGAGATGGAGAGGCGGCCTGCAGCGCAGATTGTGGTGGATCGAGGCACCGCTCCCTGCCTGGATCTCTATCACGATCTGAAGCAGGGTTCGGCCAATGCCGGCGTCATCGACTTTGACGCCTTGGTCGAAGGGCGACCACAACCCATTTCGCCCGCACCCGGTTCGGCCTATCTTGTCTATCGCATCGGCGATGCCGTCTCCAGCCGGGACATTCACGCTGCCGTTTTCGATGGTCATCGCATTGCGCGTCCGCTTTGAGCGAGCCACTCAGGAGATCAGGAGAAGGAAGAAGCAGTGAGCGCAAAGAGTGAACTTGCCGCAGAATCTGGGGAGTGGGCGGCAGAGCGCATCGGCTATTTCGTTGCCAATGTCGGGCGCACGAATGACGCGGTCGTGGGCGAGCGCTCTCGGCTGGCCATCCTCGATACTATCGGATGCGCGCTTCTGGGGCAGAACAGCCCTGAAGCAACGGCCGCCTTCGAAACCGTACGCCACTGGGGTGCGGGAGAGGGGCAGATAATTGGGCGCTCCCAGCGCTTGCCGCCGCCTTGGGCTGCCTTTGTCAATGCAACGGCGGCGCATTCGCTCGATTTCGACGATTGGGACGATCCCTCGCTCGCTCACACGACGGCGATCTTGTTGCCGACCCTTCTGGCAGCCGCGAGCGAGCGACCCGGAACGATCGCCGACCTCCTGGATGCCCATGTCGTTGGGGTCGAGGTGCTGCTTCGGATCGGCGAGGCCCTCAATCCAAGTCACTATTGGTCGGGCTGGCATGCAACTTCGACCCTCGGGGCGGTCGGAACAGCGGCCGCCGCCGCGCGCCTTATGAAGCTCGATGGGAAGCAGGCGACGGTTGCCGTTTCGGTCGCGACCAGTCTGGCGGGTGGGTTCGTCAGCCAGTTTGGAACCATGATCAAGCCGGCGCATGCCGGATTCGCCGCCAAAGCCGGCGTTCTCGCTGCCGCAATGGCAAGGGCGGGGTTTACGGCGCAAGCTGCGGCCCTCGACGGTCCTGTCAGCCTGCGCTCAGTCATGAGCACGGCCCGCGCCGACAGTTTCGAGATGCCCCTCGCTAAGCTTGGCGATCCTTGGGCCATCCTGGAACACGGCCTGCACATCAAACTCTATCCTTCCTGCGGTGGTACGCACCGGGTGATCGAAGCAGCCATCAGACTGCATGACCTGCACGGCCTTGCGCCCGAGGAGATCGAGAGCGTCGAGATCAACGTGCCCGAGTTTCTGCCGCCGCTCTTGCCCTACATGGTTCCCAAGAGCCGCCCGGAGGCGCTGTTCAGCTTTCCCTACTGCGCAGCGGCCGGCCTGCTGCGCGGCAAGGTTGGGATAGACGAGTTTTCCGACGAAGCGCTTTCCTGCCCGGATATTCTGGCGATTGCGGGGCGAACGGGGGTCACTGCTCGAAAGGCCAGCTATGGAAGGCAGCTCTTCGCGGAGGGTGAGTTCGATGTCGTGACCATCCGAACAGGTGACGGACGCTCGCTGAGTGCGGCGGTCGACATTCCTTACGGGGCCCCACCGCGGTTGGCGGAAGCGGAAACGGTAAGAGATAAGTTCCTCGATTGTGCTGGCCACGCTGTTCCCCGTCAGCAGGCGTTAGAAATCGCCGATCTTCTCCTCGAGGAAGACTCCGGTGCCGAACTGGAGCGGCTTCTCCAAGCGATCGGCGGGCAGTAGGGTCGCAAGTGTCCTCGGGGGCAGTCCTCGGCTGTGAAGGAGCTGCCGAGCCGAAGGTTTTACGCTTGGAAAGAGTGTTTTTCCTCGCTACCCCCGGCTAGGTGAGCCTTGCGACCGAACGAAGTAATGACCGGTCTGGACGCGGGACCTGGACGGGGGGGCTGTCACGTGAAGGGGCCGAGAAGGGGGCCTTGACGCGCGCGGAGCTTTGACCTTTGAATACTGAAGGTAAGCTGGTGTTCGGTAGGGAGGGGCGGTTGGTTCAGTATCTTTTGAGAAATATGCGGCTCCTGGATCCCGAGCGTGACGAGGTCGTCGGCGGGCACGAGATCCTCATCGAAGATGACAAGATCCGCGAGGTACGCGAGGGCGAAATTGCGTCCGCCGAGGCGGAGGTCGTCGATTGCGGCGGTCGAACGGTGATGCCGGGGCTGATCGACTGCCACGTCCATGTGACCCTGAGCGATGTCTTCATCCGGCGTCTTGAAGAGCAACCCTTGACGCTTATGGCCGCTAAGTCTCTGCGCCAGATGAGCGCCATGCTCGATCGCGGCTTCACTACGGTGCGCGACACCGGCGGTGCCGATTGGGGCTTGAAGATGGCGGTTGAGGAAGGGCTGGCCGTCGGCCCGCGGCTCTTTATCGCCGGCAAGGCGATCGGCCCCACCGGCGGTCACAGTGACGGCCGTCGCCGAACCGACAGCGGTCCGACCTGTTTTTGCTGCAACGCGCTATCCTTTGTCATGTGCGTCGCCGATGGTCCCGATCAGGTGCGCAAGGCGGTGCGAGAGGAGATGCGCCAGGGCTGTGACCAGGTCAAGATCATGATGTCCGGTGGCGTGGCCTCGCCCTACGACCCCCTGGAATCCATGCAGTTCTCGCCCGCTGAGGTCATGACAGCGGTTGAGGAGGCGGAGGCTTTCGGACGCTATGTCTGCGCCCATGCCTACTCTCCGGAGGCCATAACCCGGGCTGCCGAGTGCGGCGTGCGGACAATTGAACACGGGAATCTGATCGACGAGGCTGCCGCTGCGCTGTTGGCCGAGAAGAACATGTTCCTGGTCGCAAACCTGATCGCCTACTACGCGATGCGCGAGAGTGCTGCAGACTTCGGTATGCCGGCCGATATGCTGGAGAAGAACGAGATGGTCATCGACGGCGGCCTGCGCTCTTTGGAGATTTGCAAACGGGCCGGAGTTCCCGTGGCCTTCGGCTCGGATCTCTTGGGCCCACTGCAGGTCAATCAGTGCCGGGAATTCGCTTTGCGTGCCCAGGTGCTCTCGCCGATCGAGATCATCCGCTCGGCCACGCTGATCGGTGCACAGGTGATCCGCCAAGAGGGCAAGCTGGGCTGTGTCAAGCCCGGCGCCTTCGCCGACCTCTTGATGTTCGACGGCAATCCGCTGGAGGATCTCGGCCTCTTCGAGCGTCATGAAGAGAGCCTGCATGGCATCATGAAGGGCGGCCAGTTCCACAAGAACCTGATGTGACAGTAGGGCCGGGTGGAGCGATGTGATCGGCATAGTGAACAGGCGCAAGCTAGGCCGTTGGCTGCTGAAGGGCGCGGCCGGGCTGGCGCTTGTCTACATTCTGTTGCCGCTAATCTTCGTGACCTGGCTCTCCTTTTACCGTCAGGAGATCCCTTCCTTCCCGCCTGAAGGCTACTCCCTCAAGTGGTATGCGGCGATCCTGCAGAATGACCGCTTTGTCGATGGCTTGCTGCTGAGCCTGCAGCTTGGCGTAATCGCCACGGCGATCGGTCTGATCATCGGGGTTCCGGCAGCCATCTGCATTGCACGCTATCGCTTTCCGGGACGTGAGATGATCAACAACCTGCTGTTGCTGCCGCTGGTGGTGCCTGGCGTGGTTTTGGGCACGGCGCTCTACATCTTTCACGTGGAGACCGAGATCAACACGGGCATACCGATCATCGGCTCGCTGCTTGGCCTGGTGACGGCACACATTTTGGTCGTGATCCCCTGGACGGTGCGGTTGGTGACCGCCAGCCTGGCTGGCTTCGACCGCACTCTGGAGGAGGCGGCCCAGAACTTGGGCGCCAATCGCTGGGTCACCTTTCGCCGCGTCACCCTGCCGGGGATCCTGCCGGGTGTGGTGGCAGGGGCCATGTTCGGCTTCGTCTTCTCCTTCGGGAATCTGGAGATGAGCCTCTTCCTGGTCGGTCCAGGCCGGACCACCTTGCCGATCGCCATCCTGCAGTACCTGGAATGGAAGATCGATCCCACCATCGCCGCAATCTCCGTTGTGCAGATCGCGCTTATTGCCGGTGCCATGCTGGTGACCGACCGTTTCGTCAAGATCAGTCGCGCGATTTAGGGGGAGGCGAATGGCCAGGCTCGAACTGAAGGGACTAACCAAACGCTATGGCGACTTCTATGCCGCGCGCGACGTCAATCTGGACGTGGCGCAGGGCGAGTTCCTGGTGCTGTTGGGTCCCTCGGGCTGCGGCAAGACAACGACGTTGCGCATGATCGCCGGCTTCGTGGAGCCAACCGCCGGATCGGTCACCATCGGTGGCCGCGAGATGGTGAGCCTGCCCCCCTGGAAGCGGAACATCGGTCTGGTGTTTCAATCCTACGCGTTGTTCCCGCACCTCACCGTGGCGCAGAACGTTGCCTTTGGATTGGAGATGCGGAAACTGCCCAAGGCGGAGATCGCACCGCGCGTCCAAGAGGCCTTGGACCTGGTGCGCTTGGGCCACCTGGGCGACAGGTTGCAGCGCCAGCTCTCCGGCGGTCAGCAACAGCGGGTTGCCCTGGCCCGGGCCCTGGTCTTCCGGCCTGACGTTCTGTTGCTGGACGAGCCGCTGTCCAATCTGGATGCAAAGCTGCGCCAGGAAGTGCGGGTGGAGATCCGCAAACTGCAGAAATCTCTGAACCTCACCACGGTCATGGTTACGCACGATCAAGAGGAAGCGCTCACCATGGCCGATCGCCTGGTGGTCATGAGCGAGGGCGAGGTGCGCCAGGTCGGGACCCAACGCGAGCTTTACGAGCGGCCGTCCGACAGCTTCGTCGCCAGCTTCGTCGGCCGCAGCTCCTTTCTGGAGGGACGTCTAGAGACGCCGGAACAGTTCGTCAGCGCCGACGGCCTGACGGTGCGCTGCGGTGGCGAAGGCGAGGGGCCGGCGATACTGTCGCTTCGCCCCGAGCGCCTGACCGTGGCGGCGGAGAGCCTCACTGAATTGGACAACAGCTTCCCCGGTGAGGTGGAGTTCGTGTCCTACCTCGGCGGGCTGATCGATATCCATGTCCGCCTGGGCGCGGCCGACCGCTTGATTGCCCAAGTCCCCAACCGCGAAGATGGTTTCCTGCCGAAGGTAGGCGATCAAGTGCATGTCGGTTGGATGGCGCAGGCGGCATCCGTCTTCGCCAAGACAGCCGAAGCGGGGTAGCTGTCAAACCCCTTTGGAGAAAACCCCTTGTCCACCAACCAGAACAAGAGAAGGAGAAGTGAGATGAAGACCGTCTTGAATGGGTTCGAACTGTCCCGCCGCCGCGTTCTGCAGGGCGCAGGAGGGTTGGCCGGCGCAGCCGCCCTGGGTATGCCGAACCTGGCCCTCGCAGAGGACAAGGGCACCATCATCGTCGGCACTTGGGGCGGTGACTATGCCCGTCTCCTGCATAAGAACATCGAGGTGCCCTTCCTGATCGACAAAGGCTGGAAGGTGGTGCAGGACCAGGCCGGCGATCCGCAGCGCCGCGCCAAGATGATGGCCGAACGACGCTTGCCGCGCGGCACCAGCGATGTCCAGGGGCTCTCAGCCAGCAACATCTATCAGATGGGCGCGGCCGGGGTGTGCGAGCCGATCGACTACAGCCAAATCCCCCTGGCGCCACACCTGCTGGACTCGATGAAGTACGAATTCGGCGTGGGTCAGATCTATTCCGGTATGGTTCCGGTCTACAATCCCGACGTCGTACCCGATGCCGAGGCGCCCAAGAGCTACAAGGAGGCCTTCGATCCCAAGTGGGGCGCGAAGATGGGCATAATCGACATTCAATATCAATACACCATGGTGGCGGCTGCTTTGGCGGCCGGAGGCACGGTGACCGACATCGAGCCGGGCAAGGAGGTTTTGCTGGCGGCCCGCAAGGCCGGCTGCCGAATCTATCCGACCAACGAGGCGTTCGCTCAGGGGCTGAAGGCTGAGGAGTTCGGCGTCGGCATCATGTGGAAGGCGCGCACGGTCCAGTGGCAGAACGCCGGGATCAACGTCAAATCCAACGCGCCGACTGAGGGAACCTTGCCCTACGTCTCGGGCTTCTCGATCCCGAAGAATGCGCCCAACAAAGAAGGCGCCTACGCCTATCTGAACGCCATGTTGGAGCCGGCGGCCCAAGAAAACTTTGCCGTGGACATGGGCTACAACCCAACCATCGACAATGCCGACATCCCAGCAGAGCTCAATGCCAGGATCGGCTTCACGCCGGCCGAGATCGCGGCGTTGGCACCCCTAAACTACGGCTTCCTCACCGATCATGACGCCGAGATGAAAGAGTGGTGGGACAAGGAGTTCAAGGGCTAGAGCAGAGGCTCGGCGGCCTCGGTGGCACGCATCATCGGGGTCGCCCTTTCTGGTCGCGAGGACAAGGGCGCATGACAAGGGCAATGACGGCAACGCAGAGGTTGCGTCGGGAGGAGCGCGGCGGCTCGCGCCTCTCTGCAACCGCGCTCATCGGGCCGGCCACCGCCTTTGTCCTCCTGGGGCTCATCGTCCCGATCTTCATTCTCTTGCGTTACAGCCTCAACAGCTATGATCCGCGCTTGTTGATGGTCGAAGCCCTCACTCTAGAGAACTACGTCAAGTTCTTTAGCGACGCTTACTATTGGGACGTCTTCATCACCACCGTTCGGGTAGCGATGAGCTGCACGCTGCTCTGCCTCATACTGGGTTTTCCGCTGGCCTATGTGCTGGCCCGCACCCAGACACGCTATAAGAACCTGCTGATCATGCTGGTGGTGCTGCCGCTCTTCGTCGGCAATGCCGTACGGGCGGCGGGCTGGATGTCCCTCTTCGGCAGTCGGGGTTTCTTGAGCGTGAGCCTGCAGAGCCTCGGTCTGGCCGATGGGCCGGTCGAGGTCATGTTCACCGAGGGTGCCGTCATCATCGGCATCATCTCGGTCAACCTGCCCTTCATGGTCCTGACCCTGCAAAGCGTCATTGAAGGCGTCAGCCGCTCGGTTGAAGAGGCCGCCTTCAGCCTTGGAGCCAATCCCAGAATCATGTTCCAGCGCGTGCTTTGGCCCTTGGCGCTGCCTGGCATTATCGCCGGCGTGATCCTGACCTTCATTTTGGCGATGAACGCCTATGCCACGCCGGTGCTGCTGGGGGGGCCAAGCTTCAAGATGATGGCACCTCTGGTCTTCGGCCAGATGCAGCTGGGCAACTGGCCCTTCGGTGCAGCGATCTCCTTCATCCTGATGCTAACCACGCTGATACTGACCGCCGTTTCCAGCTACTGGATGCAGAAACGCTACCGACGCTAGGGCTGCATGCCTTCGGTTCCGTTGTTCTTGCGAAGTGGTCTTTTCGCCCTTATGACCTACCTTGCCCACGGCTGACTGCTTTGCGGAGGCAATGATCGACGAAAAGACCTCGGTCAATCTCAGTCTGGATCTTCCGCGCCCAAGTTTCGACGGCCTTCTTCGAGCGGAAGATGGCCGACTGCTACGGTCAGCTTTTGAGCCTGAACTGGCCCTGCGACTGTCCCCGAGACTTCTCGCGGAGACTAGCCATATGACACCCTCGTCAATCTGCGTGTGCCAAACAGGACGTTCGGCGCGTCTTGCGAATGACTCGGTCTTTCTAAATCGCGAATATCCTCGAATGAGCTTATCGAGAGATAGCTGACAGATCATTCCGGAGACAAGGTTTACAGATTGCGGAATTGGGGAGAGCCCAAATGCCTTCGAAAGAGTCTAAGCCAATGGGCGAGTGCCTCAAGATCCTTGCCCGCCTGTTGGAGGGCGAGACGATGGCGGGCAAAAGTAGCCAAGAGGAGACCCTTCCTAGTTTGCCCTTCCAGCAATCGATGCGCGTGGCTAGACTGCCGTCACAAGGAGGGCAGGTGTGGCAGATTTGGATGCTTGGCTGGAACGGTTGGGTCTGGCCAGATACGCCCAAGTTTTTGCGGACAACGAAGTCGAGCTGTCCGACCTGCTTGAGCTGACCGACGAAGACCTGAAGGACATCGGGCTGCCCCTCGGGCCGCGGCGCCGGATACTGAGGGCACTCCGTTCTGAGGCGACTGATGAACCTGAATCGATCGCACCAGACGACAGCGCTGAACAATCCGCCGAACATCATCCGACCGCTGAGCGGCGCCAACTGACCGTTATGTTCTGTGACCTGGCGGGCTCCACGGCACTCTCAACCCGTCTCGATCCGGAAGACTACCGCGAAACGATCCGGGCTTATCAGGACGTCTGCGCAGGCCTCATCGCCCGTTATGACGGTTATGTTGCCAAGTTCATGGGGGATGGGGTCCTGGCCTACTTTGGCTGGCCGCGCGGCCATGAAAATGATGCGGAACGAGCGCTTAGTGCCGGACTGGGCCTGGCCGACGCAGTATCCGAAATCAAACTACAAGACGGCGAGACGGAGCAGCTAGAAGTTCGTATTGGCGTCGCCACGGGCCCTGTTGTGGTCGGCGATATCGTCGGCGAGGGTGCCGCGCAAGAAGCCGCTGTAACCGGTGAGACACCGAACCTGGCTGCCCGTTTGCAAGAACTGGCGGAACCAAACTCTGTCGTCATTTCAAAGTCTACCCAATTGTTGGCGGGAGGCTTGTTCGACTACACCCCACTGGGTGACAAGAAGCTCAAAGGCATTGCCCAACCAGTCGCGGCATTCAGCGTCACCGGCCAGCGCACAGTGGAAAGCCGCTTTGAGGCAAGAGGTGCCGAGGTATTGCCGATGGTTGGGCGCGACCAGGAGCTGGCGCTGCTTCAAGAGCGCTGGGAGCAAGTCAAAGGTGGCGAGGGTCAATGCGTGCTTCTTGTCGGTGAAGCCGGCATCGGTAAATCCCGCATCGTTCGTGGCTTGATTGACCGCTTGTCAAGGCAATCACATACCCGCATTCACTATCAGTGTTCGCCGTTTCATGCTGGCAGTGCCTTTTGGCCAATCATCCAGCAGTTGCGCCATGCAGCGGGCTTTTCATCTTTGGATGATGCAGACGCTCACCTCGAGAAGCTGAAGCAACTCTTGGTGCCTTCCGGTGCATCTAGCCAAGATATTGCGCTCTTGGCAGAGCTGATTGGTTTGGACGAGACACCCCAATACAACCGCCTCGATCTGACGCCTCAAGCACGTCGGGCGAAGACATTAGAGACGCTGATAAGACTACTCATCGGGTTAGCCGCGCGCCAGCCCGTACTCGTGGTTCTCGAAGATGCCCATTGGATAGACCCGACGACTTTGGAGATGGTCGAGCAGAGCCTCGATGTCGTCATGGATGATTCCGTCATGGTGCTGTTGACCAGCCGGCCGGACAACCAGCCCGAGTTGGCGGCACATCCACATGTCACGCGACTAACGCTCAATCGTCTCGGCCGTCTCGGGTTGCGGGAAATTATCACTCTCTTAGGAGGAGATAAGCTGCCTCAAGATACCATCAATGCAATTATTACCCGCACCGATGGCGTCCCGCTCTTTGTCGAGGAACTGACAAAAGCAATTCTTGAGACCGGCGAAACCACCATCCCAGCGTCTTTGCATGATTCACTCATGTCGCGGCTGGACAGATTTCAAGACGTTAAGGAGGTTGCTCAGGCTGCGGCATGCATTGGTCGGGAATTCGACCTGTCTTTGCTTGCCCAGATCGTGGAGCGAACGGAAGCGGAACTGAAATCGGCATTGGGCCGGCTCATTGCCGCGGAGCTCGTGTTCCGGCGCGGATCTAAGACCACCGGCGGCTTCATCTTCAAGCATGCCTTGGTGCGCGATGCTGCTTATGAAAGTTTGCTGAGGCGTCGCCGACAAGAACTCCACAGCAAGCTGGTCGATGTTTTGGAACGGCAAGAGGGCGTTACGCCGGAAGTTCTTGCCCGGCACGCCGAAGCCGCCGGCATGGCGGAAAAGGCAATCGGGCATTGGTCTGTTGCAGGCTTACAGGCGATGAACCGTCCCGCCTACAAGGAAGCTGTTGCGAGTTACAACTCGGCGATCAAGCTAATTCAGAACTTCGGTGATGATCTCCCTTGGCGCCGCCGGGAACTTGAACTTCAGGTCGAGCTTGGGCAGGCGCTGATTGCAAACCTCGGCTACCAGGCGCCGGCGACCTTGAGAACTTTCGAGCGCGCATTGGAACTTGCGGAGATCATTGGCGAGGCGGACCTACTGGTACCTTCCTTGTTCGGTCTGTGGGCGAGCCGGTACATTGGCAATAAGTCGTCTTCAATCCTGGCTGATCGCCTCGCCGACACCGTCGCCCTGGGGCGGGATGACGGCGCCAAGTGCGTGTCCACGCGGGTGCTTGCGCTCGAAAAGTTTCATGTGGCGCAATTTCATCAGTCGCTTGAGTTGGTGGAGAAGGCGCTGGAAATCTACGACGAGGGTCGCCACCGCAGCCTCGCTTTACGGTATGCACATGATCCCCGAGCCGCTGCGACCAATTACAAAGCCTGGAATCTGTGGCATTTGGGTTTTCCAGAGCAAGCTCAATCCGCAGCGGAAGACTCCCTGGTCTGGGCACGTGAAATCGATCATCCCAATACGATCGGCCTTTCGCTTTGCTATGGCATTTCTATAACGAACATTTGGCTGGGCAATGCAAAACGCGTCAAGGAAGCCTCGCAGGAAGCCGTTAGGTTTTCCGAGGAAAAGTCGCTGGCTCTTTGGGATGCCTGGGGCCAGATTTATCTAGGCTGGGCGCTCTTTCAGGAAGATCCACGCACGGGGTTTGACGAACTGATGACTGGCCTGGAGGCAGCACGACGCATCGGTGCGGGACGGTTGGAAGCATTCCATTTGGGTCTGGCAGCCGATATTCGGTCAAGATCAGGTCAACACGATGATGCGGATCGGCTATTCTCTAAGGCATTTGCCGTCCTTGCAGAAAGTGGTGACTTGCCATTTGCAGCTGATCTTCATCGCATGCGTGCGTTGGCGTGTCTACGAAACGGATCGGATTTGGCCAACGAAGCCCAGCACGAACTCCTTCGGGCATTGGAGATTGCCCGTGACCAGAAGGCTCTGTCACTCGAGCTGCGTGCCATGTGTGATCTAGCGGTGCTGTGGGCTGATGCAGGAGAGCGTACTAAAGCCTGCGAATGGCTCGCACCTTTACGCGCTCGTTTCACCGAAGGGGCCGGTATGCCCGACCTTCAAAGAGCCGATGAACTGCTTTCTGGATTAGACTGACGGCAGGAAGTGAATCGAACTTCCAAACCGGGTCGCAACCAGCCTTGAGGGACTCTAACCGCTCACGTCCAAAGCTGGGGACAAAACGGACCTGAACCGCGATCACGGGAACAAAGGTCGGCTCCAGCGGTACACACTCCGCCGCCCACGACGGAGTAGGCGTCAGGATCACCCCCAATGCCTCCGTGCAGGCCACCCGCACCAATCCATCCGCCTTGGACCTGCTAACGGGTTGCTGGGTCAGGGTCACATGAACTGGCTTTGCGCATGCTCCAACAGCACCGCGTTTACTGATCGCGTCGTTGAAGTTCAATGGCGAGGGGATCCCTTCGATCAGAGAGGGCTTCGAGAAGGCGGTCATGGACGCTGGCATTGGAGATACCAGTCCCTTCGACCTCTGCCACGCAGCTGCAGTTTGGATGGCCGAAGCCGGAGTAGCAATACCGGTAATCGGGCAGCCTTTTTTTGGGCAACACCAGTTTAGCGATCACATACAAGATCTATGCACGCAATAATCATGGATATCTCGCGAGTGCAGTTGGTTCTCTAGAGTTAAGGGTTAATGATGACCCTGGAGGCCACTGCCCAACAGATAGCTAAGTTATTGATTCTTCTGGCGGACCCGACAGGATTCGAACCTGTGGCCTCTGCCTTCGGAGGGACGAGGAACCCGCCGTAAACCAGGATCTTAGGCTTCCTTGAGCCGTCACTCGCACGCAGGAGATACAAGGAGTTACCACTCAATGCGTGCAACTGCGTGTTACCAGAGGCCGTCGCGCCTGTCTATCTCGATGGCGTCCTCCAATGAGTAGCGCCGACGCAAAGGATCGGGCCGCCGAAGATTGGGAGTGGATTCGACGGGTCATGACCGATGCCGAGCTGTCGCCGGCAGATCGCAACGTCGCTTTCGTGCTCCAGGCGCACGCCGGCAATGCTGAGCGCAAGGCCTGGCCTTCGATCAAGACCCTGAAGCGCTTGACCGGGATCGGTGAGCGGACCCTGCAGGCGAGCCTCAAGAAGCTTGTCGCGCTCGGCTGGTTCAGCCTCGAGTCTGGTGGGCAGAAGCTGGGCAGACCGAACGTCTATCTTATGCGCTTCGATAGCCGCTTCGAGGAGCTGTCGAGCTTCGATGAGAGGCGCAAGGAAGCGAGGCAGGGTCCGCAGAATATGCGGACCTACCCCCCGCAAGATCTGCGCACCCCCCCTGCAGATGTTGCGGACCCCCCTCCGCAGAATCTGCGCATCCCCCCCGCAGATTCTGCGGACGAAACCCTTAAGTTAAACCCTCAAGGGAAACCCCTAAGAGAAACCAATGGTGGGGGTGCACAACGACGCGGCTCGAGGATTCCAGACGATTGGCAGCCTACCAACGACGGCCGGCAGATCTTGCTTGGCAAAGGGTACTCCGAGGCTGAGATCGAAGCAGAAGCCGAGAACTTCCGAGACCATTGGCTAGGTGAGACAGGCCAGAAGGCGGTCAAGCTCGACTGGCGAGCTACCTGGCGGAAGTGGTGCCGTTCCGACTATTGCCGGCCCAAGACGAAGCACGGCAGGTCGCGCCGAGATGGCTTCCTTGCTGCCCTCGATCGCGTCGTGCCCAGTGACACGCCGTGCGGCAGCGTCATCGACATCGACTTCCAGCGGGTAGGGGAACAGGGCCGATGAGCGCACAGATCCCGATTGTCGAGCCGTGCGCTCCGGCATCTGTAAGTCAGAGTCTGGCGGCGATTGAACCCAAGGAAACCGACACGCGTCTGGCCTCGACTTTGCCCGCACCGATCATCGCCTGCCTTCAGGAGACGCATCACTCCGGGTATGAGTTCAAGGACTTCGAGATCCAGCGACTGCCAGCGACGCACTGCCTGGCAGCGGTCAAAGAAGCGATCGAACGCCATAGGTTTGCGATGCGTCCCGCACCTCGCGATCAGCTCATGCCGGGACTGGTCCGACTGCGTGTGATGACCAAGACCAGGGCCGACGACGAGGGGGAAGGTAAGCTGCGGGCCGCGGCATACATTGAGGAGCTGCAGCGCTGGCCGGCGGATGTGGCGCTACACGTGCTCGCCACCCATGCCCGTATCGACAAGTGGTGGCCGGCCTGGGCGGAGCTCGAGGAGCGGCTGGAGATCTTCGCAAGGAAGCGAAGCAGACGCCTTGAAGCGCTGGTCGAGCTCTCGCAACGAATGATGATCCGAGATGCGCTAGTCGCGTCCGACCGGCCGATGAGCGTGTCGGAGATCGAGGAGATGGTGGGAACCACCGGGCTTTCTTTCGTCTTGCTCAAGATGCGTTACGGTAGATCCGTCTGGCATGATGCCGGGACACTGAGGGAAGTCGGCGTCAAGCGCTATGAGTGGGTCAGCCGGTGAGCTCTTGGCAAGTGTGGGTCCTTCCTGGAGGTCGCGCGTCGAGGGTAATTCGCGAGCCCGGCGTCCCGCTAGCGTCAGAGCTGCCTAAGGGGGTGGAACATCAATTGCCATGACGAAGCGCTTGCTTGACGACCAGATCGTCACCACGGCCCAGCTCTGCGAGGCGCTGGGAATCGGCAGGACGGCTCTGAGCGATCTGAAGGCCAAGAGGGTGATCGAACCGGTGAAACGCAACCAGTGGCTGCTCTGGCCCTCGCTACGTGCCGCACTAGCCCATTACCGAGAGATGGCTGCCGGCCGGGGAGACGGTGGACTGGATCTGATTGCGGAGCGGGCAAGGCTGGCAAAGGCCCAGGCCGATGCTCAGGAGATGAAGAACGAAGTGACCGTGAGCAACCTTCTGGACGCCGAGGAGGTACTGCGCACCTGGGAGGGGTTCATCTTCAACGCCAGGGCGAGGCTGCTGGCCATGCCGTCCAAGCTGACGCCGGTCATGGCCTCGGAGACCGATCATCGGCGCATTAATGCCCATATCCAGGATGAGATCTATGCCGCCTTGCAAGAGCTGGCGGACCACGACTACACGAAGGACGACCATGACGCCGGAACAGATGAGAGCAAAGCCAGAGAGGATTCAGGCCAGACAGGCTGAGTTCGAGCGCAGGCTTCGGGAGGTGCCGAAGACAGTGGCACCACAGATTGCAGCGGCAAAGGACAAAGCGGAGATCGAAGCGATCCTGGAACGTGAGTTCAAGAAGGCGCTTTCCGCCTTCTACGACGGCTAAATGGGGAGGATTTGACCATGGCAACTTTGACTGAAATGTAGGCACGGCGCGAGGTGCTGTTCGAGGCGATGACCAGCGGCGAGCAGCGGGTCCGCTACGGCGATCGCGATGTGACATTCCGGAGCGTCTCCGACATGCAGCGCGCTGTCAAAGCTGGACGAAGAAATCGCCAAGGCGTCAGGCAAGAAGATTAGCCGAACGGTTCGGATTGCACGGGTCGCCGGGTGGTGGGGCAGGGCTCGCCAGCTGCCCGCAGTGCTTGCAAGCGACAAGAGCCCCGGTTAAGGTCGCAACGCTCGTTCGCTTGTCACTCTGTGTCAGCCAAATCCCTAAATGAACCCCGAGAGTTTCTATGGACAATACCGAAAATAATAAACTCACTCCTGCAGACCAGAACCCGTGGTACTGCTTGGCAACTCTGTATGGGGAATACCTGGGAAACTTTGACCCAGTGTTGCAAAAAAGGAATCGCGAAGCTTGGAATAAATGGGCTTCAATATCTCTTGATTTAGGCACAAGGAAGCGATTGAAAAAAGAACATAGCTACAAAGATTTCGAATTAGCAGCACCAGAAGGCGATCAACTAAGAGAAATAATACAAAATTTTTATCATCGTATAGGAAATGACAAAACGAAATTGCCGGATTTTTCTCACCCTATAGATATCAGTAATATTGTTACTGGAAATATAATGTCATTCAGCAGATACATTTTTCCTTCTCATTGCGATTTTTCTTATTCCGCTTTTTACAATGGCGCAAAATTTGAGGGTGCAGTATTCCTTGAATCGGTGTCATTTTTTTACACCAAGTTCTCGCATCATATATCTTTTTACAGAACCACATTTGAGGAGCAGGCTATTTTTGAGGGTGCAAGATTTCCTACAGCGGATTTTGAAAAAGCAGTCTTTTCTAGTTCATCTGACTTCAAAGATGCAACATTCGACAGAGGTCTTTTTGCACACACTATCTTTACCGGCACCGCCGGCTTCAAACGCGCCAAGTTCTCTGAACTGGCCACATTCTCTGGCGCTACTATTGCAGGAGGGGCTACTTACCATAGTGCCACATTTTCGGGTAGTTCGTTGTTCATGAACACGCAGTTTAGGACCCCCACTGTTTTCTCCGATGCGAGCTTTGAGTTCGAACCTCCTCAATTTTTCGGCGCATCTCTTCACGAAGGAACATCGTGGCTAGATGTAAAGTGGCCTCCTCCACCAGAAGAAAGGGAACAGGCTGATTTGTTCGTTCGTACCTATGAACGCCTTAAACTAGAGATGGCCAGGCTCAACAAAATCGAAGACGAACTAGACTTCCTGGCCCGTGAGCTCGAATGCAAAGCGATCCGTGACGGTGGTGGCAAGGCTGCACTGATCCGCGCTTATGGCCTTCTCAGTGGGTTTGGCCGCTCCACACTACGACCCATTTTCTGGCTTTTCTTGGTTTGGTGCGCCGGCCTGACGTCACTCTTCTCCGGGTGCCTGTCGGTGGGCCAAGCAATTGCGGCTAGTACCTCCAACCTCGTCGCATTCTTCGGATTTAGCCGCGCCTATCTCAACCCCGACATGATTCAAATGCTCCCCGGTTGGGTGAAGCTGCTGTTTGCGGGTCAAACCGTTCTAGCGGCTCCATTGTTGTTTCTGTTGCTTCTCGCGATCCGGAACCGGTTCCGGATCAAGTAGTGGAGTAGGCGGGCAAGAGGACCTTGCCTTAGCGCTCTTTGATCCTCACCCCGGGCCCACTGCCGTTCGGTTCCAAAAACTCGACACCGGCGGCCTCTAGGGCGCGCTGCAGAGCTTCGAGGTTCTGGCGGATTGGTTGGCGGCGTCCCTTTTCAAAGTCGCGGACGGTCGATAGGCCAACACCTGCAGCCCCGGCAAGATCCTGCTGGGAAAGCTCTACGAGGCCACGCGCAGCGCGGCTTTGGGCTGGAGTAATCATCACTGATTCATAGCTAGATCAACCGATTCCGGCAATGCCAACGAAAAACGTTGACATGGATTGGATTCGCTGGTGTTTTTGGTCAACGACAATCGTTGATCTTGAATGGAGAGCCACAATGCCGAAGACCCCTACTCCGGCCGACGCCGAAGGCGTGCCCAAAGACAAGGCCAGACAGGCTCGGCTCAAGTTCGAGCGCATGCACAACTACCCCAACCTCTCGATAGAAGACGCCGCGCACTATGCGCAAGCCGTCGACGAGGTGGCCGAAGCCTTCGACGAAGCGGCGACCAAGGCGGGTTGTTTGGACGAGGACCGGTTGCGGCTCAGCCACATGCTCGCGGGCGATCAACACCAGGCGTTGGTCGACCTGATCGCAACAAGCCAGGCGCAGACATTGAAAGAAGCTCTGACCCAGATGCAGGTTGCTGGCAATGTGCTGGACGGGCTGGCCATGGATCATGAGATACGATCCAACCGTTGCAGCGATCTGCGCAAACTGATGATGATCTTCGAGAGCGTTATCCTGATCCTGGAGGATCACCTGCAGGTGCGCCGGCAGGACTTCGATCCGCACTACGACGGCGGCAGAACGATGGGGTTGCGGCCGTTCATGCTGATAAAGGTCTGACCCATGCAGAGCGCCCCGGAGCGGCGTGGAGCGCGGATCAAGCCGTCGCAGGGGTGATCTCGGCCTCCCTGAGAAAAATCGACCTTGGGTGAACTTAAACATTTAAACATACGAGTCGTAGGTCTATAGTCCTCATCAGTGACATGAGGAGATACGATAGTGGCTCACGAATTCGAGAGAGCCGGCTTCGGTCGGAAGGTTCTTTGCCAAGCAGCGAGCATCAAGGATACGACCCTTACGGCCTGGATCAACAAAGGGCTGTTCCGAGAGAAGTCCAAGGGCATCGGGCACCACATGGTTTTCACGATCGGCGACCTGGTTACGTTGATTTGCGTCCGTGACATGGTCGCCTTCGGGACCCTAGCCAAAGACGCCATCAGTTCGGTTCAAGACTACTACCCCTACCGCAACTTCGTAGCGGGTTCGAGCCAAGAGGCGCGACGGCCCTTCAACGGTCCGCTCTACAACATCAGCCGGAACAAGGCTGGGAAGTTCCTCCCGAACTACGGTTACGATGACCGGGTGATCCTCGCGATCAATCTCTATCCCATCATGGAAGAGGCTATCGCGGCGTTGTCGAAGTGGCTGCGGGAGAACGACCCCGACAGAGGCGAAGAGATTGTTGAGGACTATTTGTCGAAGGTTAGGGCTAAGTATCCCGGCTTCGGCACCGTCGACTAAGGCCGCCGCCCATGGCCTTTCCATTCGACCAACTGCGCGGTCTCCTGAAGCGCACGCCGCCCATAACGAGGCCCGCCCCGCGGCACGCTACCCGCGCCTACAAGGCAGCGAGCCCGCGGCCCCGCGATCTTCGCGACGCCTGGCAGGGTCCGATCAACAATGAGCTATCGGCGGCCAAGGCCCGCATGGATGGCCGGGCGCGCTTCTGTTTCCCGAACGACCCCTACGCCACAGCGGCAGTCGAGGCGTGGGTCACCACGGCGGTAGGCGCTGGCGTTAAACCTCGCTACCAGGGCCGCGGCGCCGAACGACTGCACGCGCTCTGGCACAGCCAGGGCCGCAATGCCGACGCAGACGGTCGCTGTGATATCTATGGCCTGCAGGCCCTGACCTTCCGGCAGATCATCCTGACCGGCGAAGCCTTCCTGGCGAAGGTGTTCCGCAACGGCTTGCAGCAGTGGCGCCTGATCCCTTCCGCCATGGTGCCGACCGACAAGAGCCAGACCCTGCCGGCCGGCGGTCGCATCATCCAGGGCGTCGAACTCGACAGCAACAACTATCGCGTTGCCTACCACATCCACAAACACCAGCCCGGCGAGATCATGGGCTTGCCGAGCGAGACCGTGCGGGTGCCGGCCAGCGACGTGTTGCACGTCTTCGTGCCGCTTGAAGCCGGTCAAAATCGCGGAGTCACCTGGTTCGCCCCCGTGATCGCCAAGCTGCACGAGCTGGGCGCGATCGAAGAAGCCGAGTTGGTGCGCATGAAGGTGCAGTGTCTGTTCGGCGGTTACATCAAGACCTTGGACATCACCGAACCCACCATCGAAGATGAACACGAGGCCGCCCTTCTAGATCCCTACGAGGAAGAGCTCGGATCTATTGGGCACATGGAACCGGGCACGCTCTACAAGTTGGCCGATGGGGGAAGACATCAGCTTCCCCCATCTCGGCGCCAATCCTGACGGCGATCGGGTGGCCCTAGCCGCACGACGCGCCATCGCTGCCGGGCTCCGCCTGCCCTACCACGTCCTGACCGGCGATGTGTCCAGTGCCAACTACAGCAGCATCCGAACGGCCCTGATCGAATGGCGCAAGCACATTGAGACGATCCAATGGACCGTCCTGGTGCCTCAGATGCTGGACCCGATCTGGCGTGCCTTCACCGACCACATGGTCCTGACCGGGCAGATCCGAGAAGCCCCAGGCGTCGACCTCATGGCTGTCGAGTGGCGCTTCCCACGCTTCCCCTGGGTCGATCCCCAAAAGGACATGCAAGCAGAGATCCTGGCCATCGACAACGGCTTGAAGAGCCGTAGCCAGGTAATCGCCGAGATGGGCTACGACGCCGAGGATCTGGATGAAGAGATTGCCGAGGACCGCGCCAGAGAGGAGCGACTCGGCCTCAAATTTGGCGCTGCTGATACTGTCTTGCCGGCAGCGCCCGAAGAGCCGGCAGAGGGATCTCCCTTGGTCGACGGCCCTGCCTCTGCCGGCTCACCCTCTCGCCACGGAATTGAGGTCCTAACCCGCCTCTCGCCGCATAGCCCCTCGACCGTCGACGAAGACGAGATGACCTGCACCGGCATCCTCTCGACCGGCGCAGGCGTGACCAGGACCGACTTCGACGGCCGCTATCTCGAGATCCTGAGCCTGGCCCCGGGCGCCGTCAGCGTCGCTCAGGAGGGCCGCGTCTCGCTCCTGAACGCGCACCGCCGCGACAGCACGGGCGATGTGGTCGGCAGCGTCTTCGATGTCCGAGTCGAACAGGGTCGCCTGGTCGGTACCTTGCAGTTCAGCAAGCGCCCCGGCGTGAAAGCGATCTTCGATGACGTTCGAGACGGCCATCTGCGCGGCCTGTCGGTCGGGTATCGACCGCTTGAATGGGTCGACGCGACCGACCCGCGAAGCGGAGAGCGCATTCGCACAGTCACCAATTGGGAGCTGGTCGAAGTCAGCTTAGTTCCTGTCGCTGCCGATGGCGGCGCCGTCATCCGTTCCTAAGGAGGTCTACCACGATGCAACCCAACACGATCCGAGCCTCGGCGATTTTGCCCAGGGCTGATATACTGACCAGGGCCGCAACGCCCCCGAAAGACGAGGATCCGCCCGTAGAGGTCGATATCGCCAATCGCGACGACGATGGTAGCCAGAGCCGCGCAGATGCCAATCGCGAGATCCGCGGCCTGGTCGAGCGTGGCAACCTGGCAAGCAGCGTGGCTGACGGGTTGATCGATCGCGGCATCAGTGTCGAAGAGGCCACGGGCGAGATCTTGAACCTGGTGCTGGCGCAACCGCGGCTCGCCGATCAGATCCGCACCCACCGCGCCCAGCAGAGCGGACCCAGCAGCGAAGACCCGGCCGTGCTTCTGGAGCGCTGCCAAGATGCGCTGCATGCTCGCCTGGTGTCGAGCCACAAGCCCAGTGAGGAGGCTCAGCCCTATGCCGGCTATTCCCTGCCGGAGATGGCCAGGGCGCTCGCAGTTGCGCGCGGCGACGCCCGTGCCGCCAATACGCCCCTGTCCAGCTTCATGGCGCGCGCCACGCACAGCACCTCGGACTTCCCCGTGCTGCTGCAGGGAACGGGCAACAGGATCCTCATGGAGGCCTTCGAACGGTCGGCATCCGCGATCAGGCAGCTGGCCCGACAGATCACCAATCCGGATTTCCGGAGCCGCACCGTCGCCAAGATCGGCGAGTTGCCCAGGCTGGAGAAGGTGGCAGAGGGTGGCGAGATTACCTCAACCACGCGCGCAGAGGCCAAGGAAGCCTGGCGCTTGGACACCTATGCGCAGATGATCTCCGTGACCAGGCAGGCGATCGTCAACGACGACTTGGGCGCCTTTACCGACACGCTGAACGCTATGGCCCAGGCCGCTGCCGATACCGAGGCCTGGCTACTGGTCGAGCTGCTGACCGCCAACAGCGGAGCCGGACCGACCCTAGATGACGGCGCCGCCCTGTTCCATGCCGATCATGGCAATCTCGGAACCGCGGCCGCGCTCGACATCGACCCCTTGTCGGCGGCTCGGCTCGCGATGCGGCGGCAGACCGGCGTCGGCGGTGCCCTGATCACGGTGGCGCCGCGCTACTTGCTGGTTCCGCCCGATCTGGAGACCCAGGCCGAGAAGATTATCGCGACGCTGCAGCCCACCACGGTGGACCAGGTCAACGTCTTCTCGCAGCGCCTTGAGGTGATGGTCGAGCCTCGCCTGGCCGACACCACTGCCTACTACCTCTTTGCTGAGCCTGGTCAGGTCCCCGTCCTTGAGTACGGCTACCTGGCCAGCGCGCCTGGCCCGCAGCTGGAGACGCAGCAGGGTTGGGAGACGCTGGGCACCTCGTTCCGCTGCTTCCTCGACTTCGGTGCCGGCGCGGTCGATCACCGCGGCGCGTACCTCAACCCCGGGGCATAGGGAGACTGATCCAATGGCAAATAACTTCATCCAATCCGGTCACCACATCACCGTGACTGCCCCGGCCGACACGGCTTCGGGTGATCTGGTCGTGATTGGTGACCTTGTCGGGGTGGCCCTCGGCGCCGCTCTGACCGGAGAGGAGCTTGTCCTCGCGATCGATGGCGTGTGGAGTTTGCCCAAGGTCACGGATGAGGCCGCGACCTTGGGGCAGACGCTCTACACCGACGCCGGTGCGGCACTCACTCCGACCGACAGCGGCGGGCTTACCGTGGCCGGCGTCGCCGTCCAGGCCGCTGCTACGGCCGCTGCATCGGTAGCCGTCCTACTGGGCTATCCGAGCCGCTAGAACGATGTGGCGACGCAACAGACAATTCAATGTGCAGCCGCGCCACCGCGCGCGACTGCCATTGAAGGATCTTCCTGCCATGCCTGTGCCGAAAGACTTGCCCTGTCGGCCGTCGGTTTGGCTCAAGGGTTCCAAGGGCACCGGGACGCCTCTGGGAGCGATCAAGCCGCGCCGTAGGCAGTTCTAGAAGGGTGAGCGGTGGGTGATTTGGTCAGCCTTCCAAACCTCATGAGCGAGGCGGAAGCGGCAGCACAGATTGGTGTGTCCAAGGGCACGCTTGCCCGCTACCGGAAGGCTGGCCTCATATCGTATCGGCAGATCGGCCGAAAGGTGCGCTACACAGAAGAAGACCTGCAAGAGTTCGTGGAACGGTCTAAGGTGATGGCATGTCGAGACGGCGAGACGAGTACCGCAACGGCGAGTTCTGGCTTGGAAAGATCAAGGCCTCAGAGTTCTGGTATGTCTGCTGGTACGACGAGGCCGCGCGACAGACGCGCCGCAGCAGCTTGGGCACGCGAGAGTATCGAGAGGCTCAAGACCGACTCGATGCCTTCGCGGCGGAACACCGGCGGTTCCGCAAAGAGCCGGCGCGGACCGTAACCGTGGCCGAGATCTTGGCACAGTACGCCAAGGGGCATGTCCCGAAGACCGCGGATCCAAAGACCGAGTTCTATCACCTCGATGCGGTGGTGCAGCGCATCGGAGATCTGACCCTGGACGAGTTCCGAGTCGCTGCCCAAGAGAACCTGGTCGATCAGATGCTAGACGAGGGTTGGGCACAGGGTACGGCGAAGCGCCGTTTCAATACGGTTAGAGCCGCGATCAACTGGGCGCACCGGCGCGAGATGATCGAATGGAAACCGCCGTTCATCAAGGTGGCTGATGGGCCGCCACGGGATCGGCCTATGACGATCACCGAGTTGCGTGCGCTATGGTCGGTCGAGATGCCGGACCACTTGAGGACCTTCATGGCTCTCTCCATGGCCACGATGGGGCGGAAAGGCACTGTGCTCGGCCTGCAGCGGTTCCAGGTGGACCATGAGCGCCGCCTGATCAACTTGCACCCACCCGGCGCCCGCTTGACGAAGAAGAGAAATCCGGTCGTGCCCATGGTGCCATTCGTCGAGCCATACCTGGCCGGCAGCGCGAGCGGCTACTTGGTGGCCTACCGCGGCAAGCCGGTGGCCGACATCAAGAAGAGCTTTCAGAAGGCTGTGACCAGGGCCGGGCTGAACGATGTCAGGCCTCATGACATGCGCGCCACCATGGCTACGCTGCTGCGCGGCATGGGCGTGCCAGAGATGGACATCGAGGGCGGATTGGGGCATTCCGCTCATACCACGACGAAGGCGCACTATGCGAAGTACCGCCCGGAGTACATGGGCGTTTGGGCGGATGCGGTGGACCGCATCTGCAAAGAAGTGACGGGCCCGCTAACCCTGGCAAGCGGCGCGGACCCGTCTTCCATCAACCCCGTGCGTGCAAGTAGCGTGCAAGAAGGGGCCGAAGACCTGAATAAATGGCGGACCCGACAGGATTCGAACCTGTGGCCTCTGCCTTCGGAGGGCAGCGCTCTATCCAACTGAGCTACGGGTCCTGACGGCGGGTTCGCCGCTGTGGCAGGGCGCGGAGACTAGCAATCTCGTCTGCGATCTACAATGCCGAAAAGCGTGGGCTGTTGGGTCGGCGATGCAAGCCTCCTGCCGGTCCCTAGGGGCGCGCTTCGTCGTTGCCGTACGATCGATTAGAGGTCGAAGGCCGCGCTGCTGGCTTCGGGATCGGTCAGGGTCAAGAGGCGTTGGGCGGCCAGTCGGGCGAAGCGTATCTGCAGAGCGCGGCGGCGAGCTGGGGCCAGGCGCGCTTCGGGTGCGGGACGCAGTTCCACAGCGCCGAAAGGATCGGCGATGAAGAGGCCAGGTTCTGATGGCAGGCGCTCCAAGGGGAAGTCCTCCGGTACGGCGAAGGCGAAGCGATCGCAGAAGGGCAGATAGTGCGGCCACTTGCTGTCGGAGCGGAAATCCGCGAGGGAAGACTTGACCTCGACCAACAGGAAATCGCCCTTGTCGCTGAGCGCCAGCAGGTCGGCGCGGCGGCCGTTCTTTAAGGAAACCTCGCTCAGCACCGCCCAGCCGGCGGCGGTCAGCATTCGTGTGACACCGCGGGCAAGACGTTGGCCCGGCGCCATTGCCGTCAGCGGGGACTCTTGTGCTGCCTTGGCCTGAACCACGTCCTTGCCGGTGCCTTTTTCATAAGAGAGAACAAAGGGTGAATAGAGATCTAGCAGGCTTGCGCGTGTTAGGGAAGGTCAGCGATGCTGAAGATTGCCTTGCCCAGCGGGGATCCGCCAGAGCGGCGTTGAGCGATAACCTGGTTGAGAGGAGGGGCGGTATGTCGACGATCAGTGCAACCCTAGCCACCTATGGTGCTGCCTGGAATGAAACGGATCGCGGCAAGCGCTTGGCGATGCTGGCCGAAGTCTGGTCGGCAGAAAGCCGCTATCTCGATCCCCGGGTCGAGGTGACCGGGCCGGAGGCGCTCAGCGACTACATCGACGCGGTGCACAGCGCCATGCCGGGCGCGAGGCTGGTGCTGGAAGGCGAGGTCGACGCGCACCATGGTCATCTGCGCTTTCACTGGGCCCTGCTCGGCGAAGACGGCCAACGCCTGCTGCCCGGCGTCGACTTCGCGATCCTGGCCCCAGACGGCCGCTTGGCCCGCATCGTCGGCTTCTTCGACACCCCAGGCCGGTAGGCCCTCTGAGGGCATCGGATAGGGCACGCCGCCAAACAGAAACATGACGCCGAAGACTAAGACGGTCCGAACGCCCCCTAGCGTTCGAGGGGTTTGTATTTGATGCGGTGGGGCTGGTCGGCGGCAGCGCCCAGGCGGCGCTTGCGGTCGGCGTCGTAGTCTTCGTAGTTGCCTTCGAACCAGACCACCTGGCTGTTGCCCTCAAAGGCGATGATGTGGGTGGCCAGGCGGTCCAGGAACCAGCGGTCATGGCTGGTGACCAGGACGCAGCCGGAAAACTCTGAGATCGCCTCTTCCAGCGAGCGTAGCGTATCGACGTCCAGATCGTTGGTCGGCTCGTCCAGCATCAGCACGTTGGCGCCCGACTTCAACATCTTGGCCAGATGCACGCGGTTGCGCTCACCGCCCGAGAGCTGGGTGACACGCTTCTGCTGATCGGGGCCCTTGAAGTTGAAGGCGCCGACATAGGCGCGGCTGGGCACCTCGCGCTTGCCCATGACGATGATCTCTTGGCCCTCGGAAATTTCCTCCCAGACCGTCTTCTTGCCGTCCAAGGCATCGCGGCTCTGGTCGACATAGCCCAGCTTGACGGTCTCGCCGACGCGCAGGATGCCGTCGTCGGGCTGCTCTTGGCCGACGATCAAGCGGAAAAGAGTGGTCTTGCCGGCGCCGTTCGGGCCGATGATGCCGACGATCGCGCCCTTGGGGATCTTGAAGCTCAAGGCGTCGATCAGAAGGTGATTGCCAAAGCCCTTGCGCAGGTCTTGGGTCTCAATCACGAGATCGCCCAGACGCGGGGCCGGGGGGATCACGATCTTGCCGGGCTCGGGCGCCTTGTCCTGCTCGGCGCGCAGCAGGTCCTCATAGGCCTTCAGGCGCGCCTTGGATTTGGCTTGCCGCGCCTTGGGGCCCTGACGAACCCACTCCAGTTCGTGGGCCAACTCACGCTGGCGGGCACTCTCTTCCTTTTCTTCCTGGGCCAGGCGCTTGCGTTTCTGCTCCAGCCATGAGGAGTAGTTGCCCTCGAACGGCAGGCCGCGGCCGCGCTCCAGCTCCAGGATCCAGCCGGCGACGTTGTCCAGGAAATAGCGGTCATGGGTCACACAGACGACGGTAGAGGGATACTCCTCCAGAAAGCGCTCCAGCCAGGCGACGGATTCGGCGTCCAGGTGGTTGGTCGGCTCGTCCAGCAGCAGCATATCGGGTTTGGACAATAGCAGGCGGCAGAGCGCCACGCGGCGACGTTCACCGCCGGAGAGCTTGGTGACGCTGCTCTCGCCCGCCGGGCAGCGCAGCGCGTCCATGGCGATCTCCACCTTGCGATCCAGATCCCAGGCATCCAAGGACTCGATCTTCTCCTGCAACTCGCCCTGTTCGGCGATCAAGGCGTCGAAGTCGGCATCCTCATCGGCAAAGGCCGCAGAGACGGCCTCGAAGCGGTCGAGCAGGGCCTTGGTGTCGGCCACGCCCTCCAGCACGTTTTCCAGTACCGTCTTCTCGGGATCCAGATGCGGCTCCTGCGAGAGATAGCCGACGCGCACGCCCTTGGCGGCGAAGGCTTCGCCTGTGTACTCAGTTTCGATGCCGGCCATGATCTTCATCAGGGTCGACTTGCCGGCGCCGTTCAGGCCCAGGACGCCGATCTTGGCGCCCGGCAAAAAGTTCAGATTGATGTCCTTCAGGACCTGCTTGCCACCGGGAAAGGTCTTCGAGAGGTGGCTCATTTGATAGATGAACTGATAGCTGGCCATCGGCGCTTACGTCCTGCAATAGGGGCTGAGAATTGGGGGCGGCGCGCGATCCTAGCCACCGCCTCTCAATCGTCAAGCCCAGAAGCGCGCGCAGCCGCTCTTCGCCAAAGGCTGGGCCCTGGTCTTGGCGGACGAGACTATCCCAGAATGTGCAGGACAACCCATTCTCGAAGCGGCACCGGCCCCCGAAACGTCCGCCCGCGAGAGGCTTCTGGTTGGGAGAGCGTTCGGTACTTTGGCCGGTGCCCTAACGGGCTGTTGAATGAAGCCGTGGCGCGCATGAGCATAGGTCTTTGTCGAAAGCCCGCGTCAGCCTCCTTGTAGGATAGGATCTGTATCGTCCTGCGGAGCCTTCCTAATCTTTCAACAAATCTCCTGCCCTCCTGCATCACCAGACGTCTTCAACAGCCTGCTAGAGGTTCGAGTAAGACTGTCAGGCGCCGGCTACTTGGTCAGGATCAAGCCGCCCTTCGCAGTCGGCCGCAGTCGGTAGAGTTCTCCGGAATGGCGGATCAACAACTCGCGGGCGCCGGAGAAGAGGGCGCTGCTGCTGGTTTCCTTGGCCGGCGGTGCCGGTGGCTGCTCGTTCGGCTGGGTGAGCTTCCTGTCTTGCATGGCCTCGATCCGTTCGGTTGCATCTGGGCAATTGATAATAAGAGTGACTCGCATTTGCAAGAAGGAAATTGCGACACTCCTGCCTTGGAACACGCCCGGGAAACGGCGTATCGGCCGATCTGCCGAGGGGGCAGCGCTGCTTCGTCTTCTCTCGGCGCCAAGGATCGTCGTAAGATTGGGGCATGCAGCCGGCCTCGCTCGTCCTTCTCTTTCACGCCGTCGGAACACCCGAAGAAACGGGCTATAAGGATGCCCTGTCCGTCGAGGCCTTCGATCGGGCGCTTGCCTGGCTGCAGGCCAACTATCGGGTGGTCGCGTTGGATAGGCTGGCAGCCGGGCAGGCGGCTGGCGACGACCTGACCGGCTGTGCGGCCCTGACGTTCGACGACAACCACAGGAGTGTGTCTGAGGTGGCTTTGCCGCTGGTCGTCGCCCGCGGCCTACCGGCCACCTGGTTCCTGATGACGGGACCGCTGGCGGGCGAGGCCTACTGGCGCCGCCGAGTGACTCGCATCTTGGCAAGGGGGCAGGAAGCAGCCTTCTACAGTTTCCTGCGGGCCAAAGCCCCGACTTTGGCTGCGGCGATCCGACCGGAGCGCCTTTACAAGGACAGCAAGGACCCGGCGCGGGTCTCGCCGCTGGCAATTGCCGAGCAGCTTGCCGCCTTCGATCCGAGCGGCGGCCCGGACAGCGACTTCGTTTCGCCCGGTGAGGTTGCGGCCCAGGCCTTGCCCGGGATCAGCCTGGGCAACCACAGTCATCGACATTTCGTGATGTCCGGCCTTAGCCCCGAAGAGCAGATCCGGGAGATCGCTCGGGCCTCGGAAGCCCTGTCGTACTTTCCGCAACCCAAGAGCCGGCTATTCTGCGTTCCCTTCGGCGGCGCGAAGACCTACGACTGCGAGACACTGCAGGCCACAGCGCGCGCCGGTCTCGCCGGTCTGGCCGTGACTGCCGATGGATTGGTCGCCGCAGATGACCTCTCCGCGCACCCCCTGCTGACAGCAGAGACCTTCACCGGGCAGGCCTTGGTTCGCTGCCTCTCGCCAGCGTTGAAGACAGTCTTTATCTAAATCTAATCGTCCAGCCGAATGGAATAGCCAACCTGCAAGGTCCGTCGCGGCGGTAGGTCGAAGCGATCGGTACGTCGTTCCGAATTGCGGACCAGCAGGCAAAAGAGGCTGATCAAGAGGTCGCGTGGGTGGCGCCAGCGGCGCGGCGGCAGCGGTCGCTCGTGGCCCACGACATAGACCATCTCTTCGGGATTGAGGCCTTCTTCGTGCAAGGTCGGTCCGATCAGCGAGGGCAGCGAAATCGCCTGCATGTAGCCGACGTGGAGTTCGATGCGCAGCACGCGTTCTCCCACCCAATGCTGCACGACCCGCTCGTCAGGCGGTACGCGCGGCCGGCCGACGATGCGCACCGAAACCAGGACGATGCCCTTAAAGACGCTGCCGAGCAGGCGATCCATGTTGGCCAGGGGTTCTGGAATCACATCGCCGCCACGGGTGAGGAAGATAGCCCAGCGCTCGACCGTGGCTTCGCGACTTGGCAGGTTGAGTGCATAGCTTCCCAAGCGCTCGCCGGAGCGGCCCCTGGCTTTCAGGCTGCGGCGGATCCCGACCCGCCAGGCGACCATCACGATGATGGCGACGCTGGCCAGACTGAGCGGCAGCCAGCCGCCGGTGGCAAGCTTGGTCAGATTGGGAATGAAGTAGATGAGATCGATGGTCAGCAACAGCAGGCCGATGGCCCAAGCCGCCCATTTGCTGAGCTTGTTGAGATAGATCAGGGCTGCAACGAAGAGCAGGGTCGTCGTGATCATCGCGGTGGCGACCGCCATGCCGTAAGCATCGGCGAGGCGGTCCGACGACTGAAATCCCAACACGGCAGAGATCGACAGCAGCGCCAAGAGCCAGTTCACCGCCGGCAGGTAGACGTGCGATTCATGGTCCTCGGCCGTATGGAACATCCTGAGGCCGACCAACAAGTCGACCTGCATGGCTTGGCGAGAGAGCGCGAAGACCCCGGTGATCACCGCTTGCGAGGCGATCACGGTCGCCAAGGCCGCCAGAACCACCAACGGGAGGCGCAAAGCCTCTGGCGCAAGCAGAAAGAAGGGGTTCTTGATCGCCTCTGGCTCCGCCAGCAGCAGGGCCCCCTGTCCGAAGTAGTTCAGCAGCAGACCGGGCATGGCGACGAACAACCAGGCTCGCGCGATTGCCGGCCGGCCGAAGGAGCCGAGGTCGGCATAGAGCGCCTCGCCGCCGGTGATGGTCAGAAAGACCGCCGCCAAGATCAGCGCAGCGCGATCCGGGTGCTCGAGCAAGAGCCAGATTCCGTGGCGCGGGTCGAAGGCTCCCAGGATCTCCGGATGCTTCAGGATCGAGAGCAGGCCCAGCACGCCGAGCACGGTGAACCAGACCAGCATGGTCGGCCCGAAGAGCGCACCGATGCGATGCGCGCCTGCCCTTTGCACGGAGAAAAGGCCCAGCAGCACCAGCACGGTCAGCGGCACCACGAAGTGGTCGATCGCCGGTGCTGCCACCTCTAGCCCTTCGATCGCACTCAGCACCGAAATGGCCGGCGTGATGACGCCGTCGCCGAACAGCATAGCTGCGCCCAACAGGGCGAAAGCCAAGAGGAAACGGCCGCGCGGATCGCTCCTCTGGTGTAGTCCCAGCAGGGTCGATAGCGCCAGGATGCCGCCCTCGCCCTCATTGTTCACGCGCAAGACCAGACCGACGTACTTGAAGGAGACCGAGAGCGTGATGGTCCAGACGATCAGGGAGAGCACGCCGAAGATCTGTGCCTCTGGATGCGCCGTCCCGGCCGCATTGGCCGCCTCGCGGAAGGAATAGAGCGGGGAGGTGCCGATATCGCCGAACACGATGCCCAGCGCCGCGACGGTCAGGGAGGATTTCGCTTTCGACAAGGCGCCTGTCACTCGCTTCGCTTCCCCTGTGCCCCCCTGTTTCGTCGCCCTGTCAGGTTCGCGGGAGTCGAGGGGTTCTTACTCCCGCTTCATGGCATCGCTTAGGTTCAAGAAGAACGGTAGAAAGAGGGATCTGCCCCACACCTTATCCCACGCTCTACATCCATGACGGTGCAATTCGGACCTATCTTCGCGTTCAGGGTAGAGCCTTGTAGCCGGGGCTGCCAACCAGAATTCTAGCGTCCAGGCCGGCGCAACCTCGATTGCGTCGGATCGGGCCTAGCAGGAGCATGCAGCTGTTTGTGTTGCACAAGGCGCTAGCCATAGACCAGGAACTCGATGCTGGTGAGGCTCACCCCGGCCGGCAGACTCACGCCCGCTGCTAGGTGAAGCGTGTCGACCCCAGCCCCGCCGTCGAAGAGATCGCCGGCTTGAAGATCGCTCTGGCTTGCGGCGTTCAGGGTGTCGGCACCGCTGCCGCCGAAGACGCTGTCAATCCCGGCACCGCCGAAAAGAAAGGCGTCGTTGCCAAAGCCCCCCTTGATAACATCATCACCGCTGCCACCGTAGAAACCACTGTCCTTACCGCCCGCACCGGTCACTGTGTCCGACCCGATACCCCCGAACAGCCAGGCATCTTCGTGGGCACCGCCAAAGACCTTGTCATTATTGCGCCCGCCAAAGAGATAGGCGTCGCGCCCGAACTCTCCAGCTAGGCGATCCGTGCCCTCGTCTCCATAGAGGTTGCGGTCGTCGCCACTGCCGCCGAACAGGCTGTCGTTGCCGCTGTTGCCGCGGAGTACGCGGTCCTCGCCACTGTCGCCAACCAGGTTGTCGTTTCCGGATCCACCAAGAACAGAGGTTTCATTCCCATCGCCTCCAAAGGCCAGGTCATCTCCGTTGCCTCCATAGAGCGAGTCCGCTCCGCCATCCCCGAAGAGTTCATCATCCCCATCGCCCCCGGAGACGAAGTCACTTCTGGTGCCGCCGAACAATCCTACGTCGTTGCCTGCCCCGCCGAAAAGGCTGTCTTCGTTGCGCTCGCCATAGAGCTGGGAGTCGTCACCCTCGCCGCCAAAGACATAGTCGTTTCCTAATCCTCCGATTAGGCGCCTGTCCGCTTCGCTGCCGCCGTACAAGCGATCGCGTCCGCGTTCACCGAGAATGCTACTGTCGTTCCCTTCACCTCCATGGAGGAGATCGTTGCCTCTATCACCCCTGAATCCCTCATCATTCGATTTACCGCCAAAGATCGTGTCGTTGCCCCTCCCTCCTCCCGAAAAGAAGTCGGCGCCACTGCCTCCGTAGATAAGGTCATCGCCGTAATCGCCTTCTGCACCGTCTACCCCTGACCCACCAAACAAAGTATCATTTCCAGATCCGCCGAACAGCTGAAAATCATCGCCGGCTCCGCCAAAGATGACATCGTTCTGAGGGCCACCTTGGAGGAAGTAATCGATTCCACTTCGGCCAAAAAGAATGTCTTCTCCGTCTGATCCGTTGAGCCTGTCCTTTCCACTGTCGCCAAAGAGCGTATCGTCCCCGCCTGTTCCTATCAGTGAATCTTGTCCATTTCCGCCAAAAAGCGTGTCGCCCGCGTCTGCCCCATAAAGTCGGTCCTTTCCACCCAGCCCATAAATCGTATCAGACTGATCGGTCCCAGTGAGCGTATCGTTCAGATCGGTTCCCGTGATGATTGCCATCGAACTGCTTCCCTTTTTCGCAGCTTCAATCTAGGGTAGCGTCGGCGGAGCAAGTGGGTCAACGTGTGATAACAGTGCTCGGAACTCCGAAGGCCCTATGGCTTTGTCCTGCTTGTGGCCCACTTCTATTTCGATGGCGGATCACGAGGTCGGCCGGCTATGCCCCCGGCAACCGTTGATTTCCATGTATCCAGTATGGACCCTGAAGGGTCTGGTGGGCCCGGCAGGATTCGAACCTGCGACAACACCGTTATGAGCGGCGGGTTCTGACCGCTGAACTACGGGCCCCAGAAGACTGGAAGAGTCGACTGACGGGATAGAAACCATGTCCCGGCGCCCTCTGCAAGAGCGGTGGAGAGCGGTCTTCGCGAAAGCTAAACTGTTCACTGTACGTTGACGATCTTTCGATCATCTCGGTGATTATCAACAAGTGAGTTTGAAGCCATCTTGGCAGCGTGAGGTCGGCAATGAGCCCGGCCCGGCAGACCAACTGGAGGACAGCATGACCAAGCTTCATCGTTTCGCCCTTTCGGGGCACGCCCATCGCGCCGAGTTGTTTCTATCGCTGATCGGCCACCCGGCCGAGTTGGTCGACGTCGATATGATGGCGGGTGCGCACAAGAGTCCGGAGTACCTGAAGATCAATCGCTTCGGTCAGGTGCCGGTCTTGGAGGACGAGGGTCACGTCATTCCCGATTCCAACGCGATCCTGGTCTACTTGGCCGAACGCTATGCAGCGGAGAGTTGGTATCCCAAGGCGGCGATCAAGCGGGCGGAGATCCAGCGCTGGCTTTCGGTTGCGGCCGGGCAGATCGCGCAAGGCCCTGCAGCCGCGCGCCTGGTGACCGTTTTCGGCGCCGACCTGGATCATGAACGGACCAAGGCGATCGCTGCCAAGCTCTTCGAGGTGATGGAGCCGCATTTGGCAGAGCAAGCTTTCTTGACCGGCGATAGCCCCACAATCGCCGACGTTGCCGGCTACTCCTATATCGCCCATGCGCCGGAAGGTGGCGTGAGCCTGGAACCCTATCCGGCGATCCGCGCCTGGCTCGCGCGTATCGAAGCACTGGAGGGATTCGTCGCCATGCCGGCCAGCAAGGCAGGGCTGGTTTCCTAAGGATCCAATCGCCGAAGAGGAGCAGCGTCATGACGGAAGCAGTCGTCGGCGAAGAGCAACCTTCGCCCTTTCATCCAGGCGAGCAGGCCTTGCAGAGCAAGGTCGGTGTGCGCGAACAGATGGAAGGCTTCGGGCGCAAGGTGATCCGGCACTACATGCCGGAACAGCACCGCGACTTCTTTCGGGCGCTGCCCTTCCTGGTTGTCGGTGCGCTGGACGAGGAGGGACAGCCCTGGGCAACCTTCTTGAGTGGGCAACCCGGTTTCCTCAGCAGTCCCAATGCAATGCAACTGCGCATTGAGGCTGAACCGCTGCCGGGCGATCCGGCGGCGGCGGGGATACGGCCGGGCAAACCCATCGGTGGACTGGGCATCGAGTTCGCCACCCGGCGGCGCAATCGCTTTTCCGCCCGTTTGCGGGCGGATGGTACGGCCATTCTGGCCGAGATCGAGCACTCCTTCGGCAACTGTCCGCAATACATCCAAGCCCGTACACTCGAGGTCGAAGCGGATCCTGCCAGGGATCGCGCGGCGCCGAGGCGCAGCGAGAGCCGGGGCTTGGACGCGGCGGCCCACGCGACGGTGGTTGCAGCCGATACCTTCTTCGTCGCGACGGCGGCGGAAGGCGAGGGTCGGGCCTATGGCGTCGACGTCTCGCATCGTGGCGGCAGGGCCGGCTTCGTGCGCATCGGCTCGGACGATCTGCTGACAATTCCCGATTTCGCCGGCAATCTGCATTTCAACACTCTGGGCAATTTGCTGGTCAATCCGCGCGCCGGTTTGCTCTTCCCCGATTTCGAGAGCGGCGATCTGCTCTATCTTGCCGGTCGAGGCGAGGTGGTTCTGGACTCGCCGGAGATTGCCGCCTTCCGCGGCGCCGAAAGGCTTTGGACCTTCAAGGTCGAACGCTGCATCCGCCTTGCTGGCGCTCTTCCATACCGCTTTGCTTCCGGTGAGCGTGCGCCGACCGCGTCGGCCACCGGCTCCTGGCAGGAGACCGCAGAGGTTCTGGAGGCGGAGGCATTAGCCAACAGCTGGCGGCCCTATCGGATCGAGAAGGTCGTACAGGAGACGGCAACCGTGCGCTCCTTCCACCTCAAGCCGACCGACGGCAAGAGCCTTCCCAGCTATGACCCTGGCCAGTTCTTGCCGATCCGGATCACCGCGTCGGGTGCAACGCCGTTGGTGCGCACCTATACGCTCACCAGCTTAGCCGGCGATCCGGATCTCAGAATCAGCGTGAAGCGCGAGGCTGAGGGAAGCGCCAGCCGGGTCCTGCATGATGTGATGCGAGAAGGTAGCCTTATCGAGGCCATGGGGCCGCGCGGCGACTTCCTCTTGGACAGAGCGGTCGAGCGGCCGGCGGTGTTCCTGTCCGGAGGAATCGGCATTACGCCCATGCTGGCCATGCTGCGCGGCTTGGTGGCTGAGAATCGGCGGACGCGGGGAAGGCGGCGTGCCTGGTTCTTGCATTCTGCGCGCACGGCAGAGGAGCGGCCCTTCGTCGAGGAACTCAGTGCATTGGCAAACGGCGATGCCAGCGTAACGGTCCTTGGAATCCAGACCGGCGGGGGAGAGCGCCTGACAGCGCCAGGGCTAAGGGAGATTCTGCCCTTCGATGACTATGACTTCTTCATCTGTGGTCCAGCAGCCATGAGCCAAAACCTCTACGATGGCTTACGCGATCTGAATGTTTCCGACGCGCGCATTCTTCTGGAGGCTTTCGGGCCAGCCTCCGTCCTGCGCAGACCCGATCAGGGTGCAGCAGAACCGCT
Source organism: Rhodospirillales bacterium (assembly GCA_963669445.1). Taxonomy (GTDB): domain Bacteria; phylum Pseudomonadota; class Alphaproteobacteria; order Kiloniellales; family JACOMY01; genus JACOMY01. Next base: position 4,177,065 of record OY770029.1, on the reverse strand, counting down.
GCCGCACGTCGCTCCAGCCGAGGGATCGGCCAAAGTTCGCTTTGCCAATTCAGGTGTCGAGCTTGACTGGACGCCGGAGAAGGGCAGTCTTCTGGATCTGGCCGAGGCAGCCGGGCTCTCGCCAGCCTATGCCTGCCGCAATGGCCTTTGCGGCACTTGCGCGCTGCGCTTGATCGACGGCGAAGTCAGCTACCCCGAGGCACCCAGTGCCAAGATCCGCCCCGGTGAGGTCCTGGCCTGCTGTGCCGTACCGCGCGCCGGAAGCGAGAGCTTGGAGTTGGATGCCTGACGAGAGGCGGACTTAGTCCGCCGAGGGACCGGAGAGCGACTGCGAGATTTCCTGGAAGACGGGTAGGCTCTCGCAGCGTTCGGCGGCTGCCTTCAGCTTCGGGCAGTTGGCCTCGGCCATCAGATCGGGGTGTGCGTCGGTGACGAAACGCAGGATACAGGCCACCGCGATGTCGGCATGGCCAAGCGTGTCGCCGAACCAATAGGGGCCGTCGCCGCGCTCTGCCTCGAGCAGAGCCAGAACCGAAAGGATCTGGCGGCGGCAGCGTGAGACCCAGATCTCCAACGCCTCTTTGCGCAACAGACCCTCATAGAAGAGGCTGACTGCCTTGTCGCCGGCACCACACGCCAGTGCTGCAATCCTGAGCGCGTCGCGCCGCTCCGGCCCGCGGGCTGCGATCATCGCCTGATCCTCGCCGACCAGATCATCCAGGTAGTCGAGGATGGCAGCGCTATCGACCAGCGCCTTGCCTTCGCTGGAGACCAGTGTGGGTACGCGCATCAGGGGATTGATCGGCGCGATCTTGTCGGCATCGCCGAAGGTCGACCAGGGGCGATGCTCGTAGGGCAGGCCGTAGAGCTGCATCGTTATGGCGACGCGCCTGACGAAGGGGGAATCGTATTGTCCGATCAAGATCATGGGGCGGCTCCCTTGGCTCGTTTCATACTCACAACATGGCGTCTGAGCCGCGGCAATGACCAGTCTTTTGCGGCGGCCAGCAGGGTTGCAGCAATGCCATTCGAGCGTTTCAAGAGCTGGATCTAGGCTATTCCTATCGGCTGGCGGAGCGTGAAGGGAAAGCGACATGAAACGCGGTCACTGTCTTTGCGGTGCGGTCTCCTTTGTCTACGAGGGACCGGAGATTTGGCGCGGCCACTGCCACTGCGAAAGCTGCAGGCGGAATACTGGATCACCCTTTACGACCTTCTTCGGTGTGCCGAAGGCCGCCTTCCGCTACGACGGCAAGGCACCCAAGGTCTATCATTCCTCGGTCGGGGTACGGCGGTCCTTCTGTGCCGACTGCGGCACGCCGATCGCCTATGAGAATGATGCCTTTCCTGACGAGATGCATTTCTATGCAGCAGGGCTCGAAGACTCCTCGAAATTCCAACCGGAGTTTCATGTGCACTATGCCGAGCGGGTTCCCTGGGTGGCGCTGAGCGACAGCCTGCCGAAGCACGCACACAGCTCTGAGGATGATGCATGAGGGGGTGTGGGGATTGCAGGAACGCTACGGCAGTGACCGAAGCATCGGCTGATATGGCAGCGGCAAAAGCAGACAGTCACGTCCCTAGGATACCAGCCTCGTGCGGAAGATAGAGAAGGCGGAGAGCAGCGGCATTGCCTTCGAACTGGCGCTTCTGGGCCTGCTTGCTCTCTTTTGGGGATCCTCTTATCTCTTCATCCGCATTGCTGTCGGGACGATCCCCCCGATCACCCTGATCGCCGCCCGGGTGACCATCGCCGCCATCTTGCTGCTTGGGCTGGTCGCCTGGCAGGGCCATCGGCTGCCCAGAGATCGGCGCACCTGGATGGCCTTGGGCCTGCAGGCCTTTCTGAACAGTTTCGGTGCTTGGACGCTGCTGGCCTGGGGCCAGCAATATGTGGAGAGCGGCTTGGCTGGAGTTCTGAACTCAACCTCGCCGATTTTCGTCTTCTTCCTGACCTTGATCGTGACGCGTCATGAGGCGCTCTCCCTCAGGCGCCTGCTCGGTGCGACTCTGGGGCTCTTGGGCGTCGCGCTAATCATGGGTTTGGATGTGCTGGAGGGGCTGGGGCAGGAGGTCATGGCACAGCTGGCCGTGCTCTTCGCCGCCTTCCTCTATGCCTTAGCCGCAATCTATGGCAAGCGCTTCGGCCATCTGCCGGCAAGCGTGACCGCAGCCAGCGCCATGGTCTGGTCCTGTGTCGTTCTGGTGCCCGCCAGCCTACTCTTTGAGGCACCTTGGCGCCTGCAGCCGGCAAGCGAGGCAATTGCGGCTGCCCTCGCTTTGGGCGTCTTCTGCACCGCGGGAGCCTTACTGATCTACTTTCGCCTGGTCCGCACCTTGGGATCGATCGGCGTTACCAGCCAGAGCTACCTCCGCTCCGGCGTCTCGGTTCTCCTGGGCGTCCTCGTTCTGGGCGAGAGCTTCTCGCCGCCCATCGCCTTCGGTCTGGCGGCCGCAATTCTGGGCGTGCTGCTGATCAATTGGCCGTCGAGACAGAGCTAACGCCGGGACGAGCTGGCCTGCTCCTCCCGGCGCCCTGCACGATTACTGCTGAACCGACTGGATGTAGGCCAAGAGGTTGGCGACATCCTCCGGCTTCTTCAGGCCGGGGAAAGCCATCTTGGTCCCGGGCATGAAGGCCTTGGGGTTCTCCAGGTAAGCGGTCAGGTTCTCCCTATCCCAGACGACGTCGGAGTCTGCATTGGCCTTGGAGTACTTGTAGCCCTCGACCGAGCCCGACTGACGGCCGATGATGCCGACCAGGTGCGGACCGACGCGGTTCTGCTCCTTGTCGAGGACGTGGCAGGCGCGGCACTTGTTCCAGACGCGCTTGCCTTTAGCCGGATCGCCGCCGCTGGCTGCTGCGGTCTCGCTCGTTGCTTCGGCCGTTTGGGCGACGGCTGCCGAACCGCCGGCACCGCTGGACTGGAAGACGAAGCGCAGAGTAACCGGGGCAACCCGCGTGATGCCCGGAAGCTTGGCGATCTTCTGCAGTTCGTCGATGCCGCCGGTGACGCCCAGGTCGGCAGTAGAGATCATGATCATCTCAGCCGTGGTCACCAAGACCTTGTCTTCGCCGAGCCGCGCGATGAAGAGCGGGGTTTCGATATCCAGGCTCTTGCCCAGGAAGGCCAGCTTGCCGGTCACGTCCGTCGTCGTCGCGCCGCCGACCGGCAGTGCTTGTAGGGCCGCCATATCGACCGCGGCGGTGATGTTAGCCGTTGTCGCCTCCTCGCCGAATACGAGCTTGATCATGCGTTCGTTGCGGATATCGATCCAAGTCTCGACCGATGTCAGGTCGATATCGACGTCAACCTGGCCGTCTGCGGAGACCTGGCCGGAGAGCTTGGTGAAGTGGTTCACCTCGCCGACCGTGTCCTTCTTGATTGAGCCGTAGGCGACGGTCGACTCCTCCGGCACCAGGGTCCAGGCGGCATCGGCCGCCAAGCTTGGGGCGGCCAGCGCCAGGACGCCGGCAAAGCCGACAGTCGCAATCAGTGCTTTCATTGGCATCGGTACTCCCTATCCAGATCCCCTCCCTTCATCGAAGGGGTAGCGGGATCTTACAGAGTGAGAGCGCGGAGGTCATTACCGCAGGCCCGGACCTTGCGGATCTGCTGCCGTCACGTTTCTGTCAGCCGCGGGTGCCAGCTGTCATCCTACAGTCGAACGCACAACTAGAGGCGAGAGGGCCAATCGGCCTCCGAGAGCTCGCGCAAGAGGCGGCGCAGAGCGCCGCAGACATGCCGAGCCAAGAGGCGGCCAATCAGAACGTCGGCCCTTTCGGGATCTCCGATGAATGTCTCGGGCACCAGGTCGCCGGTGCGCCAACCCCAGGCGATCGGGCCTTCGGGGAAGAGGCTGGAACCGGGCGCCTTGGCCAGGCTGGCGGCCATACGATCCACCCGCACGGCCTCCGGCAAGAGGTGGAGCATCAGGGATGTCTCGAGCCAGCCGCCATGCACATCCTGAACCGGCGGCGTGGGAGGCTCCAGCGTCTCGGGCAGGCCGAAGTCCAACCAGTGGGCGGCAGCGACCAGCATGTCATGGCGTCGGCGCAGGTTCAGGGCCGCCACTTGGCTGGCGGCGATGTTGCCGCCATGCGCGTTGAACAGCAGCAGGCGCCTGACGCCGTTGCGGGCGAGCTGTCCACCGATCGCCTGGATCGCGGCGATGGTCTCCTCGGCTTCCAGTGCCAGGGTGCCCTGCCCCTGGTCGTGCTCGCCCGAGGCGCCAAGCCAGAGGGCCGGGACGCGTAGCAGAGCCGGCGCATCAGGCCAGTCCGCCAAGGCGCAATCCAATAGGCGCTCGGCGATCAGAGTATCGGTGCCGAGCGGCAGGTGCGGACCATGGGACTCCACGGCACCCAACGGCAGGATGGCGACAGCACCATCGGCGTCTCCGAGCTGCCCGGCATAGAGCCGCAGATAGTCCGCAACCATGGCTGAGGTCGCTCTAGGCGCCGAGGTGACGGGCGAAGAAGGCGCGCGCGCGTTCCCAGCCGGCGGCGGCGGCCTCGGCATGGAAGCTCCCGCGCTCCTCGCAGCAGAAGCCGTGACCGGCCGGATACTCAAAGACCTCGGCATTGGGGGCGGCCGCATAGGCCTTGGCTCGCATGGTCTCGGGAATGGCGGCATCCTCCAGACCGAAATGCATTTGCAAGGGGCCGCGTGGCGGGTTGTCGGCGCCAAGACCGCCGATGCCGCCGCCATAGAAGGCGACGCTGGCCGAGACATCGGGCAGGCGGGCCGAGAGGAAGGCGAGGTCGCCGCCCCAACAGAAGCCGACCACGCCAACCTTGAGGTTCTGGCCTTTCAGCCATTGAACGCAGGCGGCCAGGTCTTCGGTTGCCTGATCGTAGGGTACCTGGATCTTCAGCGCACGGCCGCGGGTCACATCCTCGGGCTGGTAGGTCAGCTCGACCGCCGGCTCGACGCGGTCGAAGAGGGCGGGCGCCAGCACCAGAAGCCCACTTTCCGCGTAGCGATCGGCGGCGGCGCGGATGTGGCGATTGACCCCGAAGATCTCCTGCAGAAGGACCAGACCGGCACGGGGTTCGCCCACGCTCTGCCGGCTGCGATAACAACTGAACGCGTGATTGTCGGCGGAGGCCAACCGCAAGCTATCTGCCAAGGTCTTCTGCATCGTGCTTCCTCTCATTGACACGCTACTCACGTGGCAACTCTAGCGCAAACCTACAACAGGAGACTGGGCGTCGGTGCCGCTGCGATAAGGGGTTTGTCGGCCCCATCTCAAACGGACACTCGCCAAAGCAAAATGAACTGCTAGAGGGTTAGCACCAGTTTACCCACCGCGCGCCGCTCGATAAAGGCGCGCAGTGCTTCGCCGGCCTCGTCGAGGGGATAGGTCTTGCTGACCAGCGGCTTGATCTTGCCCTCGGCATGCAGGCGGAAGAGCTGGCGAAAGTTTTCGGCATTGAGCGCCGGCTCCTTCTTGGCAAAGGCGCCCCAGAAGACGCCCACGACAGAAGAGCCTTTGAGGAGTGCCAGGTTGGCCGGCATTTGGGGAATGCGTCCGCTGGCGAACCCCACCACCAAAATGCGCCCGTTCCAGTTGATCGCGCGCGTCGATTGATCGAAGAGGTCGCCGCCGACCGGATCGTAGATTACGTCCGCGCCCTTGCCGTCGGTCAGAGCCTTGGCGGCCTCTTTCAAGGACTCCTTGCTGTAGTCGATGGTTTCGTCGGCGCCGTGCTCCTTGGCGACGGCCAGCTTCTCGGGGCTGCTGGCAGCGGCGATCACTCGCGCTCCCAGCGCCTTGCCGATCTCGACGGCGGCCAGACCAACCCCGCCTGCCGCACCCAACACCAGCAGGGTTTCCCCGGCGGCGAGCTGGGCGCGTTGTACCAGGGCGTGATAAGAGGTTCCGTAGGTCATGGCAAAACCGGCAGCAGTGACGGCATCCATGGTCTCCGGCTTGGCCAACAGGCGGTCGGGCGTGGTCACCACCTCTTCGGCGAAGCCGCCCCAACCGGTCATGGCGATCACCTGATCGCCGACCTGCCAGTCCTCGACCCCAGCTCCCAGCTCGACCACCCGGCCGGAGACCTCGCCACCGGGAGAGAAGGGCAGGTCGGGCTTGTACTGATACTTGCCGGCGATGATCAGGGTGTCGGGGAAGTTCACGCCGCAGGCCGTGGTGGCCAAGCGCACCTCACCGGCTGCAAGCGGATTGGAGGGCACCTCCTCCACAACCAGGCTTTCCGGCGAACCCAGGGTCTTGCACAGGACGGCGCGCATCTTGCCCATTCCTCTCTTTTGCATCCGCCGGCGGGCGGCTATTGTGATTTTGCGAAACTCAGTTTCGCGAAGAGATCTCGCTTGCCCGCTCCTGTCAAGGGAGGGGCCTGTCATGCAAGGGAAGAGCTATGCCTGAACTGGTGCCGCATGTGCTGGCCGACCGCGCCGATGGCGTGCTGACCCTCACCATCGATCGCCCGGAGAAGAAGAACGCGCTGACGCGCGCCATGTACGAGGCCCTGGCTGATGCGCTGAATGCAGTGAACGGTGACCCTGAGACTGCTGTCGTGGTGCTGCGTGGTGCCGGCGGCGTCTTCACCGCCGGCAACGATCTGCGCGACTTCCAGGCCCGCGCCGCCGACCCCAACGACAGCCGGCCCTCTGGTGGTATGCTCTTGCTGCAGGCCCTCTCCTCTTGCGAAGCGGTTCTGATCGGCAGCGTCGGCGGCCTTGCAATCGGCATCGGTACCACCGGCCTGCTGCATTGCGACTTCGTCTACGCCGGCCGCAGCGCGCGCTTCCGAACTCCTTTCGTCGATCTGGGCCTTTCGGTCGAGGGTGCTAGTTCCCTATTGCTGCCGCAGATCATCGGCTATCGGGCCGCTGCAGAAATGCTGCTGGAGGGCCGCGAACTGGATGCCGACCACGCACTTGAGCTGGGCCTGGTCAACGCCGTCTTCCCCGACGTCGACCTGGATGCCGTCGTCGGTGAGAAAGCACGTTGCCTGGCCGCTAAGCCTCGCACAGCCTTGCGCACAGCCAAACGCATGCTGCTGGAAGCCAAAAGCCCCGCCGTTACTGCCGCCATCGAACGCGAGTACGTGGCCTTCGCGGACTGTCTGCGCTCACCCGAAGCGCAGGCGATTTTTTCGAAGTTTTTTGAGAAGCAGCCAGAGCAATAGAGAGGCTGCGTCTAGCGGTCCTGTCCGTCCGGTCTCAAAAGCCTGGGATCGGCAGGAAACGCAGATCAAGGCGCGTATAGATCCCAGATCTACATCTGGGACTAAGCACAATCACACTCCCGGCCCATGCCCGGCTAAAGCAGGATGGTGGCAGAGCGCTAGTCATCCAAGCTCTTGCGGATGAGCTGGAAGGATTTGTCCAGCTTGATGTCGTAGCGTCGGTTATCGCTACAGTTAGCCTTGTCGATCTCGAAACGATCGTCGTCGTAGTCGAACTCGGCCACTCCGCCGCTGCATCCTTCCTTTTGTAGCGCCTCATCAATTGCGCGGCGCTCTTCAACGGTGACCGGCCGTTCCCCGTCGACAATCGTGTAGGTCCGGTCAAGTTCGAAGTCAAAGCGGCCGTGGTCGCCGCAGCGGGCATCGTCAACCTCGAATCGGGCGTCGTCCTCGTCCCACTCCACATCATAGGCTGTGCAGCCGATGGCAGCCAGCGCCTCGGTCACTCTCGACATCTCTTCGGGTGTTGCCGGTCGATCCGCCAATGCGGAGCTTGCTGCGAACAGCAACGATAGGGAGCCCAGAAGCAGTCTCTTCATCTCCAAGGTTTCCTTCCCGAAGAACGCTGTGCAAGTCTATGCCGTTTAGTGTGTCACATTCACCGGCCAATGAGGAGAACTTTGGTGCGTGAGCGGTGTTTGTGTGTCGGCCCGGACTCGAAATGGTGCGTGACTTGGGCGCAAAGCTCGCTCACCGATCCGACGTCTGCCACCGCGGGTTCACCCAAGGGCGCCGGTTCGATCGCGGCAGCAGGTCCCTCCCAAGGATATGGTCAGAGGCTTTTTCGCCGACCATGATGCTGGGAGCGTTCAGGTTGCCGTTGGTGATGCGTGGGAAGATGGAACTGTCGGCGACGCGTAGGCCCTCGACGCCGATCACGCGAGTTTCGGGGTCGACGACCGCCATTGGATCGTCGGCCGCACCCATCTTGCAGGTGCCGCAGGGGTGATAGGCGCTCTCGACGTGCTCGCGGATGAAGCCGTCCAGTTCGTCGTCGCTCTGCAGCGCCGCGCCTGGTTGGATCTCCTTGCCGCGGAAGGGCTCGAAGGCCGCTTGCGAAAAGATCTCGCGCGTTAGGCGGATGCAGTGGCGGAAGTCGGCCCAGTCTTGTGCCTTGCTCATATAGTTGAAAAGGATACTGGGCGGCGCGTCGGGATCGGCGGAGCTGAGGGTAACGGCACCACGCGAGGGCGAGCGCATCGGGCCGACGTGGGCTTGGTAGCCGTGGCCTTCGGCGGCGGCCTGACCGTCGTAGCGGACCGCGATCGGCAGGAAGTGATACTGGATGTCGGGATAGTCCACGCCGGGCTTGGAACGCAGGAAGGCCGCGCTCTCGAACTGATTGGAGGCGCCGGGGCCGCTGCGCCGCAGCAACCACTCGAGCCCGACCAGGCCCTTGCCGAAGAGGTTCCAGTGCTTGAAGAGGGTAATTGGCTGGATGCAGGCCTGCTGGATATAAAGCTCCAGGTGGTCTTGCAGGTTCTGGCCGACGCCCGGGCGGTCGGCCACCACCTGGATGCCGTGCTCTGCCAGATGTGCAGCCGGCCCGATGCCGGACAGCATCAGCAGCTTGGGCGAGTTGATCGAGCTTGCGGCCAGGATCACTTCGCGTCTGGCCTTCACCTGGGTGATGCTGCCGCCTTTCGAGACCTCGACGCCTACGGCGCGGCCGTCTTCGATCAGCACGCGGCGGACCAGACAGCGGTAGAGGTCAAGGTTGCTGCGTTTCAGGCTGGGCTTCAGGTAAGCATTGGCCGCCGACCAGCGCTGGCCCTTCCAGACCGTCTGCTCCATCGGCCCGAAGCCTTCCTGCTTCTCGCCGTTGTAGTCGTCGGTCAGCTCGAACCCGGCCTGGCGCCCGGCCTCGACGAAGGCGGCATGCAGAGGATTGTCCCGTTTGCCGCGGGTGACGTGCAGCGGGCCGCTCTTGCCGCGCCAGTCGGGATCGCCGCCCTGGCCGCTCTCGTGCCAGCTTTCCTGGCGGTCGTAGTAGGGAGCCACATCGGCATAGCCCCAACCCTTGGCGCCGCTCTCCTCCCAATGATCGAAGTCGCCGGCATTGCCGCGCACATAGACCATGCCGTTGATCGAGGAGGAGCCGCCGAGCACCTTGCCGCGCGGACAGGCCAGGCGGCGCCCGCCCAGATGCGGCTCCGGCTCCGATTTGAAGCCCCAATCGTAGCGCGGCATGTTCATGGGAAAGGAGAGCGCGCCGGGCATTTGGATCAGCGGTCCGCGGTCCGACCCGCCGTACTCGAGCACCAAAACGCTGTGCTTGCCGTCCTCGCTCAGGCGCGCGGCCAGGGCCGAGCCCGCAGAGCCGGAACCGACGATCACATAATCCGCTTCCATGGACATTTCTCTTCCCTTTGCACCGGATCCCTTTGCACTGGGTCCTTGACGCTTTGCGCACTCTTGGATGAACCGACAGCAATTGGCCCTTAGGAGGCTGCTTGTCGAGGGTGCAGGCGCCTTGGCGGGTTCGGCTCGGTCAGAATGTCGCTCAATTGCCGCCGCTGCGCAGGCAATGTAGGATTTCTTGGTAATCCGGGTCGCTGGGGCCAAAGAGGCCGTGACGGATCAGAAAGTCAATAATGACCAACGCGACGTTGAACTTGAAGTCCTCGGATTCGGCGATGCGCTGACGCACCTCTTCGATCGGCCAGAGCATGAAGTCGTCGACCTCGTCGTCTCCGGGCGAGGGCACGAAGCCCTCCGGTACCTCAAGGTCATAGCACCACTGCACATCGTCGCGTTGCCCATCGGTGAAGCGGCAGCGATAGCTCACTAGGCCCACCGGTCTTGCTTGCCGTGCCAGGGTCTCGGGGATCGAGGCCTCCTCGGCGCACTCCTTGATCAGATTGTCGAAGGGGGTCAGGCCCAGCGGCTGTCCGCCGGCCACCAGATGGTCCAGCTTGCCCGGTGCCGTCGGCTTGTTCAGCGCGCGGCGGCCCAGCCACATATGGATGCCGTCGCGCCGCCTTAGATAGCCGTTCATGTGCACCCCGTAGGAGCGCATGCCGAAAACCGGCACCAAGGCGCGGTCAATCGCCATGACCGGTACCTCCTGCCAGTCGCGCAGCACGGGGAAGAGCTCGCCGCGCGCCGGACGGCTATGGCCGCTCTCTGCCAGCGCAAGGTTGACCTCGACCATGAAGGCGCTGCGGGCCTGGTAGCCGCCGATCGTCGGATTTAGCAGGAGGCGGCCGCGATCCTGCAGGATCTCCTTGGGAAAGATCTCCAGCCGCCGGGCCAGATCATGCGTCACCCAGCCGTAGCGCCGATCGCCGATGAAGAAGGGGCGATAGGCCGCCGGGTTCCAACGCAGCGCGAAGCGGGCGCGATCAGCCAAGCTCATGCAGTGACTTTCTCCGATGTGAGCACGGTCCAGACCAGCGGGATCTGTCGCAGGCAGGCGGCCACGACCTCGCGCTCGGCAGTGGTGAAGCCGCGGACCTGCAGGTCGATGACCAGACTCTTGGCGCTGTGTCCGCTGGGTTGGGCGAAGAAGCGTTCCGGCACCAGGCCGCGTTTGGCGAAGAGTTCAAGCACGCGCGGCAGCAGGCCCGGATCGGCCTCACCCTCAACGCAATAGCAGGAAACGGCTGACTGCGGCCGTTGCAATGGCCGCTCGAACGTCAAAGACATCATGGGAAAACAGCTCCCCTTGGGGTTTGGCAGTAAAGAGGTTTGCGACAAGCAAAGGTCCCGGTCGCTCAGACGAGCGCCGGGTCGCTAATTCGCAGAACTGCCAAGGGCTGTTTTGTCATAACAGCACTAAAATGCGCGTCTGCCACCGATCGGTCAAGGCTGAAGGCGCCTTTTGCGCTCGGCCGACGCGGCGAGCGTCGCAGGTTCGTCACTTGCGCGATCACCGCGACTCCCCGATCATGACGCTCTCTTCTTGGTCCAGGAAGCAGTGATCGCAAGCACCCGTTAATGAAACAGCATCCATGAAACCCATTCCAATCCATCTCACCTTTGGCGACTACGGCAGTGAAACGCCGGGCAGCGAGCCCTTCTTTCATGATTTCTCCGGCATCGCCGCCAAGGGCCAGAGCCTCTGGCTGGTGAGCGACGAGGGCAATGCCCTGGATCAGCTGACCCTGCAGCCCGACGGCAGCTATGGCGCGCATCTGCGGCTCGACCTGCCCGACTATCTGGCCTTGCCTGACGACGAGGCCGAATTGGATCTGGAAAGCCTTGCGCTGGGCGAGGACGCGCTCTGGCTCTTGGGTTCACATGCCGCAGTTCGCCGCAAGATCAAGCGCGAGACCCTGGACCCGGAGGCCGCAATCCAAGCCCTCGCGGAGGTCGATCAATCGCCCAGCCGGCAGATCCTGGCCCGGATCCCACTGGTCCAGAAGGGCGCGGGCAACTGGACGCCACAGCGGAAATCCTCAGGCCAGAAGAGCGGCGCGCTGGTGAAGATCGGCCGCAAGCGCAGCAAGCTGGTCAAGCAGTTGCGCAACGATCCCCACCTCGGGCACTTCATGACCATCCCCTCCAAGGAGAACGGCTTCGATGCCGAGGGCCTGGCGGTGGTCGGCAAGCGGCTCTTTGTCGGCCTGCGTGGTCCGGTTTTGCGCGGCTGGGCCGTAATCCTCGAGCTCTGCAGCGAGACGCCGGAGGAGGGGAGCTTGCCGTTGCGCCACCTGGGTGCGGAAGGCGCCTACTACCTGAAGCACTTCCTTGACCTAGACGGCATGGGGATCCGCGACCTGACCGCACGCGGCGAGGACCTGATTATTCTGGCCGGCCCCACAATGGACCTGGACGGCCCCTTCCGCCTCTACCGCTGGCCGGAAGCTTTGGTCAGCGCGCGGCCGACCCTGGTTGAGCGCAGCCGCCTGCGCCGCATCCTCGACCTGCCCACCGTCGAAGGCGCCGACCGCGCGGAGGGCCTGACCCTGATGGACTACGCCGGCGAAACCGGCTTCGCCATCGTCCACGACCAGCCCGCCGCCGCCCGCCGCGACCCGGTTGCGGGGCATTTGGATTTGGATTTTTATCCGCTGGGTTAGTTGGGGATCCGCCGGTCCCTACTCGACGATCTCGCCGTCAAGCAGGCCCCAAAGGCCTAAGCGGGGGAGCCAGCCGCGGTAGCGTTGGCCTTGCGGGCCTTGGGCCGTGACCTCGCACCACAGCGTCGGGCAGGATTCCAGCTTGGCCTGGAAGCCAGGCTCCAAATAGGCCAGCGTGCCGGCGGATTCCAAGGGATCTTCGCGCAAGGCAAGAATCTCGCCGATCACGATGACGCTGCGCCTGCCGCTCAGCATTGACTGATGCACCCAGCCGACCGTGTCGTCGCGGTCGCGGATACGTCGCCAGGCCTCGAACTCGTCGATCACCTGGATCGGCAGGCCTTCGCGCTGATAGACCCAGTCGATGGGATAGCGAACGCCCGGCCCGGTCCGCAGGTTCACCTCGCTGCTGCGAAGGGTGACGAAGCGCGGCAGCGGCAGGCCACTGGGACCGCGGCGCGGTGCCTCGGCCGCACTGGTCTCCTGCGCTGCTTCCTCGCTCTGCGCCTCGGCCTTAGGCGCGACGAAGACGAATGCGGCAAAGAGAAGGAAGGCTAGGATGCGCAGCATAGCTAAGCGGATGACCCAAGCCGGTCCGCTCCGTCAAGCCTGTGATTGGCATCTCGCGCGGCTCGTGGGGTTAGCGGCAGCGGACCTGCGTCTTTTTGGTCGCGTTCTGGGGCGTACAGCAGCCTTTCGGGCGCTGCGGTCATCTGGACAGAGGAGGCAGCGGGCTGCTATGGCACAGGCCTGTCCCGTCGCACATTTTACCAGAGATTACGCAGGAAACCATCGATGCCCAACAAGACCAAGCCGCGCGTCGTCGTCACCCGTCGCTTGCCCGATGTCATCGAGACTCGGATGATGGAACTTTTCGACTGCAAGCTGAATCTCGACGACGAACCCATGTCGCAAGGACAATTGGCGCAGGCAGCACGCGAGGCGGACGTCCTGGTGCCCACCGTGACCGACCGGATCGATGCCGGTGTGTTGTCGCAGGCGGGACCGCAGCTGCGTCTCGTGGCCTCTTTCGGCACCGGTGTCGACCACATCGATCTCAAGACCGCCCGCCAGCGCGGGATATCGGTGACCAACACGCCTGGCGTGCTGACCGAAGACACGGCCGATATGACCATGGCGCTGCTGCTCTCGGTGCCGCGCCGCCTGGCCGAGGGCGAGCGGGTCATGCGTTCTGGGCGTTGGGGCGGCTGGTCGCCGACCTCCATGCTGGGCCATCGCATCTGGGGCAAGCGACTGGGCATCATCGGCATGGGCCGCATCGGCCAGGCCGTGGCGCGTCGCGCGCGCGGCTTCGGTCTTTCGGTGCACTACCACAATCGCCGCCGCGTTCATGAGGATGTCGAGCAGGAGTTGGAGGCCACCTATTGGGAGAGCCTCGACCAGATGTTGAGCCGCATGGACTTCGTCTCGGTCAACTGCCCGCACACGCCGGCGACTTACCACCTGCTCTCCGCACGGCGTCTGAAGCTCTTGCAGCCGCATGCCGTTGTGGTGAACACCAGCCGCGGCGAGGTCATCGACGAAAACGCCCTGACCCGCATGCTGACGGCGGGCGAGCTGGCCGGCGCCGGCCTCGACGTCTTTGAGCACGAGCCAGCGGTCAATCCCAAGCTCTTGCGTCTGGACAACGTCGTGCTGTTGCCGCACATGGGCTCGGCCACCCTGGAAGGGCGGCTGGATATGGGCGAGAAGGTCATCATCAACATCAAGACCTTCGCCGACGGCCACACCCCGCCCGATCGCGTAGTCGAAGCGTTGCTCTAGACCAAGACAACGGCTATGACGCTCGACCGGGCCGCCTCGATCGATGATCTGAGGCGCCTGGCACAGCGGCGTGTGCCGCGCTTTGCCTTCGACTTCCTCGACGGTGGGGCCGAGTCCGAGCGCAATCTGCGTGGCAATCGTGCGGCCTTCGAGGCCGTTACCCTGCAGCCGCGCGCGCTGATTGACGTCTCAGAAATCTCGACCGCGACCCGGCTTTTCGGCCAGGACTATGGCGTGCCCTTTGGGATGGCCCCGGTCGGATTCCTAAATGCCGTCTGGCCGGGGAGCGACCTGGCGATTGCGCGACTGGCGGCCGAGAAGCGCATGGCGCATGCGATCAGCACGGCCTCTTCGACCAAGCTGGAGACCCTGGCCGAGGCGGCTGAGGGTCATGCCTGGTTCCAGATCTATGTCTCGCACGACCGGCACTTCGTCGACTCCCTGTTGGATCGCGCTTGGGCGGCCGGTTGCCGGGTCTTGCTGGTGACCGTGGATACCGCCCATCCGGGCAAGCGCGACCGCGATATTCGCAACGGCCTGCAGATGCCCTTTCGCCTGACGCCGCGGTTGGCCTGGGACTTGGTGCGTCACCCGCGCTGGTCGTTGGCCACCGCCAAGGCCGGACCGCCGGTCTTCGCCAATGCCGAGGGCGGCTTCAATCCCGGCAGCGGCGAGGACAGCCTGGCTGAACTACAGAGGCGGATGATCTCCAGCAGCTTCACCTGGGAGGACTTGGCGCGCGTTCGCGACCGCTGGAAGGGGACCCTGGTGCTGAAGGGCGTGCTGCACGGCGACGATGCGCGCCAGGCGGTCGCCTTGGGCGCCGACGGCCTCCTGGTCTCCAACCACGGCGGCCGGCAGATCGACTACGGTCCGGCCTCTCTGGAGGTCTTGCCGAGGATCGTCGAGGCGGTGGGTGGCCGTGCCGAGGTGCTGTTGGACAGCGGCATCCGGCGTGGCGCCGACGTGCTGCGTGCCAAGGCCCTGGGCGCCTCCTTCGTGCTGGCCGGTCGTGCCTTTGCCTATGGTGCAGGTGCCGGCGGAGCAGCCGGCTGTCAGCGCGCCTTTGACATTCTGGAGACAGAGCTGACCCGTGCCATGGGCCAACTGGGCTGTCCCAGCTTTCAGCAGATCGGGCCGGGCATACTGGCCGGCTAGAGACCGCTAGAGACCGGGGGCCATCGGCGGCCTTCGTGCGAGGAACGCATTCGCTGACTCCCAGGCAGCGCCCAGGCAAAACAGCAGCGCTTCGCTCAAAGGGGCCGCCATCACCTGAAAACCGAGCGGCAGGCCGCGACTGTCGAGTCCGCTGGGCAGCTGCAAGGCCGGAAATCCGGTCATCGGTGCCGGGGCCGAGAAGGTGAGGAACTGTGAGAAGAGTTCCAGGCTTGGCTCCGACTCCTCGAAACTGGCCGCCTCGGGCGTTGGATCGGCCATCAACGGCATGACGATCGCGTCGATGTCTTGGAAGAGATGGGCCATGGCGCCCCGATAAGCCAAGCGTCTGAGCTTTGCCGCTGCATGGGCTTCGGCAGTCATACCACGCCCATGCTCGATCAGCAGACGGAGGGCCGTGCCATAGCTGTCTCGGTTCTCGTCGTAGGTCGCGGCATGAGCAAGCGCGGTCTCGGGCGAGCAGATGTCGATCCAATCGGCACCGATGTCGCCCGGCGGCAGTCTGATCTCGCGCACCTGCACACCCAGACCCTTCAAGGTCTCGATTGCGGCTTCGACGCCGGCATGCACGTCGGCATTCACGCCCGCCGTGCAGACCTGCGGGTCATAGCCAAGGGTCAGCCCTTGGATGCCGCGGTCCAGGCCGGCCAGGAAGTTCGGGACCGGGTCCGAGAGGCTGGTGGTGTCGTCGCTGTCATAACCGGCAATGGCTTGCAGGACGGCGGCCGAAGCATCGACGCTGCGCGACAGGGGACCCAAGTGATCCAGCGATTCGGACAGCGGCAGCACGCCGGCCCGGCTGACCCGTCCCCAGGTTGGCTTGATCCCCGATACGCCGTTGCAGAGGGCCGGAAAGCGGATAGAGCCGCCGGTGTCGCTGCCGATTGCAGCGACACAGAGACCGGCTGCAGCCGCAACCCCCGAGCCGCTGGAGGAGGCGCCGGCCCACATCGGCTCCGCGCCCGGCGTCCAGGGATTGAGCGGCGGCGGGGTGAGGCGATGCTGCGACATGGCTCCCTGGGTCATGGTGAGCTTGCCCAGAATGACTGCGCCCGCTGCACGCAGGCGAGCGACGGCCGTGCAGTCATCGGTCGGCGTGCGGCCGGCGCACCAGACCATACCGCCTTCGGTCGCCACCCCTGCTGTGTCGCAGAGATCCTTGACGGCGACCGGAACACCTTGCAGCGGCCCTTTGATCTCTCCGCGCGCGAAGGCCGCATCTGCAGCCTCTGCCTCAGCCAGGGCGCTTTCTACCATTAGCCGCTGATAGCTCTTGAGCTTGCCGTCCAGCGCCTCGATCCGCTGGAAGAAGGCTTGCGTCAGCTCCACGGCGGAGATTTCGCGGCCGCGCAGGCGGCGGGCGAGTTCGGTTAGGCCGAGGAAGGCGAGGTCGTCGTGTGGCGCCGCTGTCATGGGTCTGAAGCCTCTTGTCTGCTGCTGCTCGCGCTGGAGAGTGACCGGACTTCGCAGGCTGTGCAACAGGCGCTTGGTTCTGCTGAGAGTCCGGCCCGAAACTGCTTGTGTCCTGCATCGCTGCCGGAGCCACGCGTGTTAGGAAGGGTGGCGCCGGCGATGCCTTGCGCATCGTCAAGCCGGCGTGACGCGGCAAGCGTGGCTCCGGCAGCGACCCGAAGGGCCGTCTTATCAAGGCCTTGGGACTGCGTCGTGCGCCGCTTACGATGCGCAAGGCATTGCCGCGCGACACTCTCCTTGCCCAAGGCCTTGATAAGACGGTGCAGGTCATAAGCAGTTTCGGGCCGGGCTCTGAGAGCCACCGCTGCAGCGAAGTGCGCCTTGTTGACGGCGCCGGGTGCGGCTGCAAGGCTGAGCGCAGAGAACAGAGGAGCGTGAGGTGTCGCAAGACGACAAGCGCGACCGTGCCAAGGTCGCCGAGATCCACCGGAAGCTGCACAGCCACCTGCCGCCCGATCCGGCGCTTCGGGTGAAGGCGTTGGAGAGCCTGGCGATCGAACGCGGTTTCGTTGCGCGCGAGACCCTGGATGCCTGGGTCGAGGCCTATTCCGAACGCATCGGGCCAAAGCGCGGCGCCAGGGTCGTGGCCCGCGCCTGGATCGATCCGGCCTATCGCGCGCGTTTGCTTCAGAACGCGACCGAGGCGATTGCCGACTTCGGCTTCGAAGGCAATGCGACCGGGCATCTGAAGGCGGTGGAGAACAGCGCGGATTTGCACAACCTGGTCGTCTGTACGCTCTGCTCCTGCTATCCCTTCAGCCTACTCGGCATGTCGCCCGGCTGGTACAAGTCGGCCGCCTACCGCGCGCGAGCGGTGAGAGAGCCCCGGGCCGTCCTCGCCGAATTCGGCGTCGATCTCTCTGCCGAGGTGGCGGTCAGGGTCTGGGACAGCACGGCGGAGCTGCGCTACCTGGTCTTGCCGCAGCGCCCGGCCGGCACCGAGGGCTGGGACGAAGAGCGTCTGGCGGCCCTGGTCACCCGAAACGCCATGATCGGCACCGACCGCGATCTGTCGGCAGGAGGAGATTGATGGACGGTATGCACGACCTCGGCGGCAAGGAGGGCTTCGGCCCCATCGCCGTTACCCATGAGGATCCAGCCTTCCAGGCGGACTGGGAGGGGCGCATGTATGCGCTCTCGCAGACCGTCGGCTCATCGGACATGTCCATCGACTGGTTCCGCTTTCTGGCGGAACTGTTGCCGCCCGAGGCCTATCTGAGCATCCCCTATTTCGAGAAGTGGTGCCTGGTGGCGCTGACCGGCTTCGTCAATGCTGGCGTCTTCACGGAAGAAGAGGTGCTTGCTGGCGGTGGGGAGAGCGAGATCGCCGCGTCCGCCGTTCAAAGCGTCGAGGCGGTGCTTGCGGCCGTGAAGGCAGGCTGCACCGACTTCTCTCGCCACTATGCTCGCGAGCCGGCCTTTGCCGTAGGCGACGAGATCGTAACGCAGCGCCACGGCGTGCCGGGGCACACACGGCTCCCGAGTTACGCGCGCGGCTGTGCAGGCCGCATCACGGCCTATCACGGCGCGCATCTCTTCCCCGACGCGGTCTGGCAGAGGATCGAGGTTGCCCTACCGCTCTACACCGTCTCCTTCGAGGCCCGCGAACTCTGGGGCCCGGAGGCAGCCGGCGGTGACAGCGTGATGCTGGACTTGTGGGAGCCCTATTTGCTGGTGCGGTAATCTAGGAAGCCCGCCTAGTGTAAATGGGCGTGCAACTTAGTCGTTGCTTGTCGGTTACCTACAGGCAGCCACAGCCTGGCGCACAAACCAATTGATGGCCTTGTTATGACGAGTCCGCTCGTGCCGGAGCAGGTGATAGGGAAAGCCCGCTTCCGCGCGGAAGGGCGCCGATTCGAATGACCCGAGCTTAGCGAACTGGTCGCCCAGTCGCTTGGGCACGGCAGCCACTGTGTCGCTGACCCCGATCAAACAGGGAAAGGCAGTAAAGTAGGGCTGGTGGAGGACGGCATTGGGATTGTCCTGGTCCTTGCGCATAATCCTATCGACCTTTTGCGCTGTACGGCCCGGATAGTTGATCTCGATCTGGCGATAGGGCGCAATATCCAGCTGAGTCAGGTGGCGCTTGCGCTTGGCAACTTGTACCAAGGGATGACCGTGCCGGAACAAAACCACGTAGGTCTCGTCGAACAGTTTTTGAACAAGCAGGTCGCCGCGCACACTTGTGGCTACGTAGAGCATCAGGTCGATCGCTCCGCTTTCCAGATCGTCGAAGCTACGTGGCACAAGCGGCGTGACGTCAACGCGCAATGCCGGACCGGCCTTCGTCAAACGCTCCATCACCGGTCCTAAGACGCTGGCGACGCCGTAGTCCGTTGATGCGAACCTATAGCAGAAGGTCGAGCTCGCGGGATCGAAGGATGAGGGTGCGAAGACAGCCCCGACCTTGATGATCGCTTCGTCAAGCGGCTCACTGAGAGACAAGGCATGGTCGGTCAGCCGATAGCCGGATTGGGTTCTGACCAAGATGGGGTCGCCAGTCAGGTCTCTGATCCGGGCGAGCACCCGACTGGCAGCCGGCTGACTGATTCCCAAATGCAGCGCGGTCTTGCTGACACTGCTGGTGTTCAATAGGTGACGCAAGAAGCGTAGCAGCCGCAGATCCAGATCAGCCAAAGCAGTATCCATTTTTTGCATCTTTGTCATACCTGATTCGTCATTCCCTGCATGCCAACCTGCGCGCAATAGATCTGTCAAGGCTGGAGGCCCAGCCCATTCAAGACCGTTCGACAGGGCCAAGGATGTCGTCTCGGCCTTCGACATCAGCGATCTGCGCCGTAAAGCCCGGTCGGCAGGTCATCAGGGAGCCAAATGAGTTCGGATGAGAACCTTCATCGCCATCCTCGCCCTCACCATTGCCCAGCCGGCTCTGGCCGAGCAGACCCTCGTTGGCGGGTTGCCCCCGTACACGGAAGCTGTCCATCCGCTCGGCACGGAACTCTATGGCGTTGCTATAGGCCCCGGCGGCCCGGGCGTAGAGTTCGGGTCCAGCGAGCTGAATGGTGGATTGTACCGGCTCGACGAGGGCGGGGCACACAGACGCATCCTGCTCTCCGACGGCAAAGGGCTCCAGAACCCCACGGGCCTGGTGCAAGCCGCAGGTCAAGTCGTGCTTGTGGACGGCAACCAGGTGATCTCCCTGTCGCCGAAGGGCGTTGTCAATTGGCGCAGGAATTATGAAGAGGAGGGCGCCTTCTTTTACGATATAGAAGTCTTGGACGAAACGACATTGCTTGCCAGCGATTTCGGTCGGGGCGCATTCGTCAGCATCTCGACCGAGACCGGGGAGATGAAGCCCTATCTCGATGAGGTTCGGATCGACGGCCTCGCCCGATTTGAGGTCGGCCCGGAGGGCATCTATGCCGTCTCGTGGGGAGCCGACGACGCCTGGGACAGCGCCGTCTATCTTGTCGCCGGACCCAACGGTCAAGCCCGAGCCGTGCAACTCGCCGATGGCTTCGGCAACCTCGAGTCCATTGAATTAGTCGAGGGTTCCCTCATCCTAGGAGGCTACCGTGGGCACGAGGCACATCCTGATACGAAGCTGATGTGGTTGGACAATGACCGCAAAGTCTATGCTCTTGATGCTGGCTCGGACACTCAAGGTGTCTCGGACATCTACTTCGACGGTTACTCCGTGTGGCTGACATTCTTTAAAGACGCGGCCTATTCAAAGGTGCCGGCGACAGATCTGGGCGTCCATTGATAAAGAACTAACCCGTAAGGCTGAACCGAGTCCGACCCAGGTCACATCAGTCTCCAACCGCGCCAAGTCAGCATGCTGCATAGCTCTAAGGATAGGAATGCAGGGCGCCTCTGGGCTTCACTGCAAAATGAATGCTTCTAGAACCGATACGTGAATAGACCCCGCTCCTCATAGACCATGGCCGCTTCCTCGAGAAAGGCGGCCATGGTCTCGGCTCCATACTTCTCGCGCAGACGCTCCGCCGTCGCCAGCAACTCAGCCTTGTCCTTGGCCCGCCCCGGGCGCAGCAGCTCATAGATCTGCATCACCACCTCTTGCGGCACGGCGACCAGTTCGGCGGCGCGTTCGAAATTCTGGGCAAGCGTGGCGCGGCCGGCGTCGCGGGCGATGGCTGCCTGCTGGCGTAGGGCCTCCGGCGTGATGCGGAGGTCCTCCATGCCGATCCGCTGCTGTTCCAGGGCCTCCAGGGTCAGCGCGTCGAGGGGCTGGCCCTTGGCATTTCTGACCAGATCGGGGCGGCGCTCGGCCAGGGGGTAGTCGGCGATCCCGGGTTTCTTGTCGGTCATGGCGTGCGGCGCTCCAGCCAGGTGGCTTCGATCTCTAAAGGAGCGGCGCCGTCTTGGCTGAGTTCGGTTTCGATGGCGTAGATCAAGGCGACGCGGGCGTGGTAGCGGGCGCCCAGCGCCACGCCGTCGGTCGGGACGACGACGGGTTCGGGGGCCAGATCTTGTGCGTAAGCGGCGGCGTTCTCGCCAAAGCGGCGGTAGTGCTCCAGGCTGGTGATGGGCGCGTTGGAGAAGAGTTCCAGGTTGTTGTGCGGCAGGCGGCCCCTCTGGTGGATGACGGCGGTGCCCTTGGCCTGGATGCCGATGCCCACTCCGGAGCCGGCCAGGCTGGCGGCGCTGAGACCCAGGAAGGAGGTGTCGGCGGTGTGGCGGAAGCGCAGGATGCGGGCCTTGGCGCCACCGGCCTCGATGCCGTTCTTCAGGGCGGCTAGAACATCCGCCAAGGAGTGGCCGGCGAGGCTGCGGAAGAGCTTGTCGCCGTAGGCCGGGCTGAGACCGATGATGACCTCCAGCGGGTCGTTGCCTGACTCCGCCTCGCCCATCTCGCGATAGCGGATCCTTGCGGCCTCGTCCTTCTTGAAGCGGGCTGCGTCGCGCAGCACGGTCTCGCGATCCAGGACCTCGCGGATGGCGTTCACCTCCTCCCTGCGCGCCTCATTCATGCGGTAGCCGCTGCCGGGACCCTGGTAGTCATTGGGATCGTTGACGGCCGATAGGATCTTGCCTTCTCGCACCAGGGCGGAGGTTTGCAGGTAGTCGCCGGAGACTCGCAAGCGCACCAGCTTCAAGAGGTGCTCGGCCTCCTCGCGGAAGCCGCGTTTGGAGAGCGCCTGGATGACGTCCACGACAGTTATGCCGCGCGCCTCAATGGCTGCGGAGATCTTGGCCACCTGGCCGGCGGTGTAGCTTTCGGTCTCGGCCGAGCCGGAGGCCAGCGCCACGCTTTCCTTCATCGCCGCCGTCGGGCGGTCGAGATCCAGCTCCTCGAAGACGGCGGAGAGCGCGTCGAGCGCGCGGCGGCGCAGGTCAAGGACCTTGGTCTCGTCCAGCGGGGTCAGCGCACCGTCGGTCTCGAAGTCGCGCTGCAGGACCAGGTAATCCTCGATCTCTTCGCCGTTCAGCAGCGAAGGATTGAAGGAGTTGTCGTACTTCAGGATCGAGCCCATGCCCGAGCAGATCAGGTCTGAGCCGGCCAGCATGTAGGGGATGATCTTGGCGCCCACCCGGATTTCCGATTCGGTCGGCCGGGCGTCATTGCCGGATGCGCATTCCAGGTCGAGCCAGACGGCGATCAAGTTTTCGGCCATCAGTTCGCGCATGCCGCCGGGGATCGAAGCAGTGAGCGGCGCGCCGTCGATGCCGCCATTCTGGGTGCCCTGCACGCCCATGGCGCGCTGCAGGCAGAGGCAGCGGGTCTCCAGGTAGAGCAGGGACTTGGCCTCGTGAAACCCCATCAGCAGTTCGGCCGCAGCGCCCGAGGTGCAGCGCATCTTGATGCCGCGCGAGGCATAGGCGGCCGCCAGAAAGGCCTTGGACCAGGGCGTATCGTCGCCATCGACAAAGGCCTTCTCGGTGCCGTAGACCGAGACAGTCTCGGCGTAGCTGGTGAAGCCGGCCATGCCGATCTTCAGCTCCTCGGCCTCTTCGCTGGAACACTGGAAGAGCGTCCCCCAGCGGCCGACCGCGGCGCCGACGCAACAGGCGAGCGCATTGGACCAGGCATTGCGCGAAACCCGCATGGTGGTTTCGATCTCGTCGAAGCCCAAAGCCACGGCGGTCGCCGCATCGGCGGCGAGCTGCAGGGGATCGTCCTTGGCGTTGGTGACATGGCCTTGATTGCCGGGCGTCTTGCGGGCACGCATCTTGGCGTAGGAGAAGGCGATCTCCAACGCCGTGAGCTGGGCCACCACCTCGGCCAGGCGCGCAGGGGTCAGGCCGTGGGCCAGGCGCACCAGCTCTGTCCGCGGGATTTTGGGGTCGACCAGCATGGCGGCCAGGTCTTCGGCAGGAATCGCCATGGCCTCTGGCGCGACTTCGGGATCCAGGTGATAGCGGGCGATGAAGAGGTCGATCATGTCGAAATCGGCCTCGGGCACGCCGTCCATCATGATGACGCGCCCCTCGGCGACAGCGACTGCCGGCTTGGGGTCCTGCGGCGAGGAGAAGGCGGCAAAACCGTTGGCCGCGTCTTCCACCGCAAAGTTGTCGAGGCGGAGGGGGCGCTCGTCCCAATCGGCGAAGCGTCGCCAGCGGTTGGAGCCTGTCGACATGTTCCTCCCTCCCTCTTTAGGGCTTACCCGGAGCGGCCTTCGACCTCCTCCAGGGTGGCCGTGATCCTGGCCTGCGCGTCGCGCAGTTCCGCCGGGTTGCCGGCCAGGAAGACGCGTCCCGAGGCGCCGATCATCTGCACGTCGACCAGAGTGACGCCCGGTGCTGCCTTCTCGGCCTCGTTGGCGGCCACTGCGGCGAAGAGGGCAGGGGCCATCTCATAGACCAATAAGGATTGACCCGGCAGGATCATCGAGGCTTCGCGGGTGCGGTTCAAGATGATGGCGTGGGCGTCGGCCAGATCTTCGATGATGTCGGTGAAGAGGGTCTTGGGAGCCAACTGGTCACCCGCTTTGGCACCGATGCCCGCCAGGACCGCTTTGCCGGCCGTCTCCAGCACAGCGGCGTCGCTGCTGTGCAGTTCCAAGACGCCGAACTGCCGCTCGGTGAAGAGGATGCCCGGCTCCAGATCGCCGCCGGCCTTGAGTGCCAGATCGACCACGCGGTGGATCGCCAAGGCCGGTGCCACCTCAATGATCAGGCTGTGCTCGCCTTCTTGTGGCGGGTAGCCGCGCGCGCGCAGCGGCGTCGAGAGATAGGCCGCGAACTGCGGCTGCAGGTCCGCGATCGGCAGATAGACGCGAAGCTCTGCCTTTGGTGCGGCAGCCTTGGTCTTCTTCGCGCGCGTCGCCCTGGCCATCGACCCGACCTAGCCTCTACTCGGCGCCGGCGGAAGCGAAGTGCTTGGCCAGATCGGGGTGCGGGCGCGGGATCACATGGACCGAAACCAGCTCGCCGACTTGGGCGGCAACCTCGACACCGGCCTCGGTCGCGGCCTTGACCGCACCGACGTCGCCACGGATGACGACGGAGACCAGGCCGTCGCCGACCTCCTCGCGCGCCACGATGGCGACATTGGCGGCCTTCACCATGGCGTCCGCGGCGGCCAGGGCGGCCACGAAGCCTTTGGTCTCGATCATTCCGATTGCTTGATTTGCCATTGCTCTTTCTCCTTGAGCCTAAGTGGTCAACTCTATTGAGGCCTTGGCCTCGCCGTTCAGGCGGTATCGTCGATGGAACCGATGATCAGAGCATCGACCGGCGCCTTTGCCTTCTCGAAGAAGGCGGCTGCAACAGAGCCTTGGGTGATCAGCACGGTCTCCTCGTTGCCGCAGCCCAGGGGGTCAAAGGCCACCAGGTGCCCGCCGTTCTCCAGCTCGACCTCCAAGAGGGCGCCTTGTGGCAGGCTGTCGATGCGCTTCGTCGACCAGACTCGACCGACCACGCGTCCCTTGATCATCGCTCACTCCTCTCGATCACGATCCCCCGCTGGCGCAGGCGGTCCCGCCCCAGTGGGGTGAAACGGACCGCCTTGCCGACCTGCAGAACCTTGGTGCCCTCAGGCAAGGCATTGATCTGACGCTCCGATACGAACCCCTTGTCAATACGCTGGCTCGAAGCTGTCGACACGCCGCTCCTCGAAGCCGTCTTGCCGCTGTTGCTGCCAAGCCGGAAGACCAAGCGGCCCTCTTCGATGGCGCGCTTGTTCGAGGGGTCGCCGCTCAAAGTCATCAGGCGGCGTACGAAGCGGTCGAGATCCTGGTCGCTGTCGATGCGCACGCGCTCTTCGCGCGGCGGCGCATTCGCCGCGGGACGCAGCTTCGCCAGCTCTTCGGCCAGAACCTGTCGGATCAGGCTGCGGATGTCGTTGTCCATCGCCATGGGCGCTAGCGTGCCCCCAGCACCCGAAGGGCGTCCTCGGCGGCGTCGCGGGCGTTGCGGATCTCGTCCTCGCGGCCGGCCAGATAGACCCGTCCGGTCGCGCCGATCATGCGGTAGTCCACCAGCTTGATGTTTGCGGCCTTCTCGGCCTCGTTGGCGGCGATCACGGCATAAGAGGCCGGCTGCATCTCCATGACATAGAGCGAGTCCCCGCCTAGCAGCATGGAGCCCAGCTTGTTGCGGTTGATCAGAAAGGCGTGCTGGTGGTCCACACGGGTCACGATCTTGGAGGCCAGGATGGTCGGCGGCGTCGCGTCTTCGGCGCGCGCACCCATATGATCGAGTACCGCCTGGGCCGAGGCCTTTAGCAGCGAGGTGGAGCGGGAGTGGAACTCCAGGTAGCCGAACTGCCGCTCGACCACCAGGATGCCGGCTTGGACTTCGGCGTGCTTAACCGCGACGTTGGTCAGGGGCTCGATGTCGAGGCCCGGCGCCACCTCGACGATCTGAGCGGCGACGTTGGCGCGAGGCAGGTTGCCGCGCATCCAGGTCGCCATGTAACAGAGCGTCTGCGGCTGCAGGCGGTCGAGGAAAAGGAATGAGCGCAGCTCTGCCATTATCTAGCTCTTTCCGACCGGTGTCGATTCAAGGTGCAAAGCCATCATCTAGCCTTTCAAGGCCGCGCGCAGCTCTTCGGCGATGATCCGCCGAATCTCGTCGCGCAGACTTTCGTCGGAATGGGATGCCGCGGCAGGCGGCGGCCTATAGTGCGGTCGGGTCTTGCCCGGCACGCCGTCCGAGGGCGCCTCCGGCAGTGGTCCGGGATGGTTCAAGTGGCCAAGGGCCGAGGCATCCAGCATCTCGCCGGCGTCCTTGTTCCAGGCGACCTTGGTCCAGCTCACCAGATGCTGCGGGCCGATGTTCTCGCCGATCGAGGAACGGCCGAAGAAGCCGGTACCGATGGTGAAGGTGGGCGCCAGATGCGTGGCGAAGCCGGCGGCCCCTTGGCTGCAGGGGGCATTCACCACCACGCGGTAGACCTCTACCGCCTGGGCAAAGTCCAAGACGGTGCGCTGATCGCGGGCATGGATGGCGGCCGAGTGACCGGCGCCGCCGAAGCGCAGCAATTGGCGCGCCTGGGTCAGGGCCTGCGCCTTGCTGCGCGCCACGTAGAAGCCTAGCACCGGGCAGAGCTTCTCGCGCGACAAGGGCTCGTCCTGGCCGATCAGATGGATCGGCGCCACCAGAACCCTGGTCTTGGGCGACACCTTGATCCCGGCCTGCTCGGCAATCCAGGTCGCGTCGCGGCCCAGCATCTCGACGTTGAAGCCGCGTTCGTGGAACAGCAGGCGGCGCAGCGAGGCGGTCTCTTCGGCCGTACAGATATGTGCGCCGGCCTTCTTCATCTCACGCTGCAGGTTCTTCTCGGACTCGGCCAAAGCAATGAGAACGGACTCGTTCGTGCAGAGGATGGAGTTGTCGAAGGACTTGCTGTCGCAGATGTGCTTGGCGGCCTGGATCAGATCGGCGCTCGGGTCGACGAAGACCGGTGCATTACCGGGGCCGACACCGATCGCCGGGTTGGCTGAAGAGTAAGCTGCGCGCACCATGGCTGAGCCACCGGTTGCCAGGATCACGTCGGTCTTGGGTGAGCGCATGAACTCGTCGATCAGAGGCAGGCTGGGCTCCTCGACCGCCTGGACTACTGCCGTGGGTGCGCCGGCTGCTTCCGCCGCTGCGGCCAGCGTGTTGATCGCATCCAGTGAAACGGCGCGCGCGGCCGGGTGTGGACTCACGATGATGGCGTTGCGGGTCATCAACGCGGCCAGCACCTTGAAGTAGACCGTGGCGATGGGATTGGTCGAGGGAGCCAGCGCGAAGACCACCCCGGCCGGGCGCGGGATCTCGACGATCATCTCGCGTTCGCGCAGCTGTGGATTCACAAAATCCCAGTCGCGGTAGTGATCGACCAGCGGCAGGCTGGAGAGCTCGTTCTTCAGCCGCTTGTGGGCGGCTACGCCAAAGCCGGTTTCGGCCACCGCGCGCTCGGCGTACTCGGCCGCCTTCTCGTGGGCGACGCGGGCCACGGCCTCGGCGATCTCCAAGGTGGTTGTGCGATCGTAGCGCTGGAACACTTGGGCGGCCCAGCGGGCCTGCTCCAGCAGGATGTCCGCCTTGGTGCCCATGGCCGCTGCGGAACGATCGATATCGATCAGGTTTCTGACCGCCGGGTCCATCATCTTCCCCTTCGCGATCCCTTGCCCATGACCTCTTCGCGGGCAGCACCGATGGCGACCTCGACGCGGGCCAGCACCTCTTCGCACATGGCTTGCGAGAGCAGGATGCCGGGCTTGAACTGCAGCACGCGCGGATCGAGGGTCGAGAAGATCGCCCAGACCCCGTTGCGATAGAGGTGCTTCATCACCGGTTTGGCGCCCTGAGGATGGTTGAACTCCAACCCCATGACCACGCCGTGCTGGCGGATGCCGATGAAAAAGTCTGGATAGAGGTCGCGGATCTGGTCCAGGCCGGCGCGGATGAAGTCGGAGATATAGCGCACCATCAGAGCCACCTGCGGGCGCTGCGTGATCTCCAATACCTTCATGGCAACGATGCAGCCAAGCTCCGCCCCGCCCATGGTGGAGATGTGGCCGAAGCCGTCCTGCTTCAGCCACTGGCCGCTGCGCTCATTAAGCACCGTGCAGGCGATCGGATAGATGCCGCCGGAGATGCCCTTGCCGGTGACCAGAATGTCGGGCTCTACACCGTAGCGCGTAATGCCCCAGAGGGTGCCGCAGCGCATCAGGCCGGTCTGTACCTCGTCGGCGATATAGAGTGCGTCATAGCGCTCGCAGAGTTTCTTGACGGTCGGCAGATAGCCTTCTTCCGGCATCGGAAAGCCGTAGGTCGCCGGGATGGTCTCCATCAAGACCGCCGCCACGTCGCGCCCTTTGAGCGCGTCCTCCATAGCGTTCAGGTCGTTGAAGGGAACCTGCACGAACTCGCCCTCGCGGTCTTCGGAGAGGAACAGTTTCGAGAAGCGCTCGGCCCCGGCCTTGACCGCGAGCCCGGTGTGCCCGTGATAGGCACGGATGATGGAGACGATCTTGCGCTTCTGCGTGGCGTTGCGGGCCGATTTGATGGCGATGTCGATCGCCTCGCCGCCGCCAGAACCATAGGCTGTGTATTGCAGGTCGCCGGGCGTACAGGCGGCAAGCGCCTCCGCCAGCGCCGTGCGCGCCAAGGAGGGAAAGTGGTGGTTGCCCATGTCGAAGTGACTGGTGGCTTGGTTCAGCACCTCGACCAGCTCGGGATGGCGGTGGCCGAGGTTATAGGTGCCGCCGTTCAGATGCAGGTCGATCAGCCGCTGACCGTCCATGTCGTAAAGGCAATAGCCCTCCCGCCGGTCGATCACCAGATCGACTTCCATGTCCTGCCAATCCTGCGTCTTGGCCGGATTCCAGAAGGTCTTGGACCGCTCTAGGAAGTCCTCTTTCTCAAGACTCACCTCTAGGGCTCCTTAACGTTGCCTGCCCAATAGAAGACAGGCGGGCGGCGGGACTGCTTGACACGGCACCGGAGGAACTTGACAGCGCCTCGCAAAGGTTTAGCCGAAGACCTCCAGATAACGCTCCGCCAGTTTGCAGGAGTCGCGGGTATAGGCAGGGCCTTGCGACTTCGCCAGGTCGGTCTCGCTGTGCGATCCGATCCAGGCCAGCAGCACCATGCGGCGCAGCACGACGAAGGTCATCATCTCGGCTTCGTCCTCCGGCGGCAGCGGCAGATGCCGGCGATAACCCTTGGCCCAGGAGGTCGCGAGCAGCGGCACCTGCGGGCTCTCCTCGAAGAAGGAGACCGCGGTTGCGAAGTCATAGAGATTCCATCCGAAGCCGCAATCGTCGAAGTCGATAACGCGCGTCGACTTGCCGTGCAGCAGCAGATTGGCAAGCCTGAGGTCGGCGTGAATCAGGCCGTAACGTTCCGGCCCTTTACCGAAGGCTTCCAGACGCTGCTGTATGACTTGGTCCTGACGGCTCAAGATCTTCAGAGCGTCGGCGTCCATGGCCGGCGCCTTGCGCCAGTCACCCCAGTTCGGCGTGGCGCCCAGCATGTGCTCGTAGTCCCAGGTCAGGCGCTCGAAGTTAGCCGGGCGCTGCCAGGTATGTGCATGGATGTGTAGCTTGGCCGAGATCTCGCCCAGGGTTTCGAAGGGTCCGATCAGATCCTGCGTTTCCTCGGGTTCCTCGCCCTCCAAGAACTCGAAGAGCACCATGTGGCGGGGCCGTGCCAGCTCCGGGCTCTGGGCGGTCTGGATTTCCTCGCCGTCGAGGCCTGGCACGACCGGTGGGGTGATGACGCCGCCGTCCGCACGCAAGGCCTCGAGCCAGGCTAGCTCCGAGCTGATCGCCGTCTTGCTGTGATAGTCCTCGCGATGGACCCGCAGGATCCGCGGCGGTCCGGAAGGCAAGTCGACGCGGTAGGTCGCATTCTCCGAGAGGTTGATCAGGGTGGCAGGCGTTGTCTTGTCGATACCCCACAAAGGTAAGGCATTCTGTGCCAGTCGACCCAGGCGGGCCACCAATTCCTCGTGGCTGAGTGTCTCCTGAGGGTGGTCTTCTTGTCTTAGCGCTTCCTGGCTCATGCTCTTCGCTCTCTTCTTGCTTTCGGAGGAAGGGGGCTTGTGGCTTAAGCCTCGGCCAGGGCCTCTAGGCTCTCAGGCAGGATCTGGCCGCCGTCGACGATGATGGTCTGCCCGGTCACGTAGTTGGCCTCGTCGGAGGCGAAGTAGAGCGCGGCATTTCCCAGGTCTTCGACATCGCCCAGGCGCTTCAGCGGGATGGAGGCCGCCATGGTCTCCGTGTACTCCTCACCCAGTCCATCCAGACCCTCGGTCTTGATGTTACCCGGCATCACCGCGTTGATGGTGATGTTGTACTTGGCAAGCTCGATCGCCGCGGTCCTGATGAAGCCCAGCTGCCCTGACTTGGAAGCGCCGTAGTGGGTCCAGCCGGGAAAGCCAGTGACCGGTCCTGTGATGGAGGAGGTCAGGACGATACGGCCCTTGCCGCGCTTCTGCATGGCAGGGACGGAGGCCTTCACGCAGAGAAAGCTGCTCTTCAGGTTGGTATTCAAGACCTCGTCCCAGTTCTCCGGGCTCATCTCCAGGATCTTCGCTTGCGGGAAGATGCCGGCATTGGCGCACATGACGTCCAGCCCACCGAAGGCTGCTTCGGTGTCGGCCACCAGTTTCTCGATCGCGGCCATGTCGGTGACGTCGGTCAGGCGATAGTCGGCGGTCCAGCCTTCGGCCTTGAACTCTTCGACCGTGGCCTTGGCGGCTTCCTCGCCGCGCGCAGCGATCATGACCTGGGCGCCTTGGCGGGCGAAGACCCGCGCAATGCCCTTGCCGATACCCTTGCTGCCACCGGTGACGATGACCGAGCGGCCCTTGATCGAAGTCAGCATGTTGTTTCTCCCTGTTGTCGGTGTCTGGTGGTCAGCTCTTTTTGGTCAGCATGGCCTTGCGGCGCCGTCCCGACCACCAGACGAAGGTGAGCCCGATGAGGATCAGCAGCACCGACATCAGGACCGTCAGGCTGCCGACCGATGGCACCAGCGGCGAGTAACCCGAAACCATCTTGGCGTAGAGCCATTCGGGCAGGGTGAGATCGGCACCGGTGGTGAAGAGCGAAAGCGGAAAGTTCCCCCAAGAGAGGAGGAAGGCAAACAAGCCGGCCGAGACCACGCCCGGCCAGAGCAGCGGCAAGGTGATCTCGCGCAGGATCTGCCAATAGCTGGCGCCCATGTCTCGCGCCGCCTCTTCCAAGGCCGGATCGAAGCTATAGGCGCGAATAGCGATCACCAGGGTGGCGATCGGCGCGATCCAGACCAGATGCGCGATGATTGCAGTTTGCCAGGTCGGAATCACATCAATGGCGTTGAACCACATCAAGAGCGCCAGCCCCAGCACGGTCTGGGGAAAGAAGATCGGCAGCAACACGAACTTCTGGAAGACGCCGCGGAAGCGCCAGCGATAGCGGGCGAAGGCCAGAGCGCCGAAGAATCCCACGACCACGGAGATCAGCATGACGATGACGGCAACCTTGAACGAGGTCGAGATTAGCCCGGTCACGGTCGAGGATTCGAAGGCCTTTTCGTACCACTGTGCGGTGTAGCGCTTGATTGGAAAGCTGAGGTAGCGGGCCTTGGAGAAGGAGGCGAAGGTCACGGCTGCGATCGGCACATAGAGCACGATCAGCGTAACGATCCCGTAGATCAGCAACGATACTTTGGTGAGCGGGTTGTGTGGCATGGCGCTAGCGCCTCCGCCCCATGATACCGTCGAGGTCGATCCGCGAGAGGGCGAAGATCGCCAGCGCACCGATGATCAGGATCAAGATCAAGGCCAGCGCGGAGCCCAGGGGCCAGTTTTGACCATAGGTAAAGGCGGTCTCGATCTCGTCGGCCATGACGATGACCGCCTGACCGCCCAGCAGTTTCGATTCCGCCATTGCGCCGGCGGCCAGCACGAAGGTCAGCAGGCTGCCCACCATGATGCCCGGCATTGCCAGCGGCAGGTCGATCTCCCAAAGGATGCGCCAGCGCGAGGCACCCAGGTCGCTGGCCGCCTGGCGTACGTCGTCGGGCACCATTGAGATGCCTTGTGCCAAGGGGAACAGCATGAAGGGGAAGTAGGCATAGGCCAGGCCCAGCACGATGACCGGCACATTGTAGAGCAGGCCGTCGAGTTCCAGCCCGGTCCAGGCTCTGAGGTGGCCCAGCAGCATGCCTCCCTTCATCAGGGTCAAGACCCACCCGAAGAGTCGGATGTTCTCCGAGACGAAGAGGGTCACCACCACGGCGATGGTGATCACCAGGGAGAAGCGGCCGAAGATCTTGGCCATGCCGTAGGCCAGCGGATAGCACAGCAGAAAGAGCAGAAGGGTCGCGGCGAAGGCCATGCCCAGCGACCAGAGCAGCGAGGCGTAGTAGCCCTGCTCGATAAAGACCAAGAAGTTGTCGAAGCTCGGCAGGTGTGCCAAGTCGAAGACCTTGGGCGGCATGAAGGCGAAGGCCGCGACGACGAGCAGCGGCGCCAGGAAGATCAAGGCCATGATCACAAGGATCGGCAGTGCCGAGAGCAGTCCGTGCCGTTCCTCGATCCGCTCCATTGCGCCTAGTCCTCGCGGATCAGGTGGCTGTGGGCCAGATCGAAGCCCAAAGTAACGCTGTCGCCATAACGGCCGGTGAAGCGATCCTCGCCCAACTTCTCGACCGTGACCACACGGCCATCGGTCAATTCGACCTCGTACTGAATGCGCGAACCCAGTGCGAAGTTGTTGTGCAACTCACCGCTCAATTGGCAGTCCGCGCGATCGCCCTCGGCGAGGAAGCGCACAAACTCTGGCCGCACCATCAGGGTTGCTTCCTCGTCTTTGCCCAAATCCAAGGTGCCGCCGGTCACCTGCATGGCGCTGGACTTGGCCGTGAAACTGCCGCCGCCGTTGCCGGTCACTGTGAAGAGGTTCACCTCTCCCATGAACTCGGCGACGAAGCGGCTGCCAGGCGTGTTGTAGATCTCGTCGGCGGTGCCGCTTTGAACGATATGGCCGGCGCGCATGATGGCGATGCGGTCGCTCATCACCATGGCCTCTTCCAGGCTGTGGGTGATGTAGACGAAGGTTTTGCCGGTTTGCCGATGCAGCTCCTTCAACTCCTTCTCCAGAGTCTTGCGCAGGCGGTAATCCAGCGCCGAAAGCGGCTCGTCGAAGAAGAGGATTTCGGGATCGAATGCCAGCGCCCGTGCCAGGGCCACGCGCTGCCGTTCGCCGCCGGAGCACTGCATGACCCCTTTTCCATAATAGTCGGCGGGCAGGCGCAGCAACTCCAAGAGCTCCATCGCGCGGGCACGGCGGGTCGCCTGGTCGACACCCTTAATCTTCAGTGGAAACTCGATGTTTTGGCCGACGGTCCTATGCGGAAAGAGGGCCAGCGACTGAAACACCATGCAGGTCGGTCGCTTGTTCGCCGGCACATGGGTAATGCGCGCGCCGGAGAGGTAGATCTCGCCCTGGCTTGGTGCATCCATGCCGACCAGCAGGCGAATCATGGTGGTCTTGCCGCTGCCCGAAGGCCCGACGATGGTCAGGAACTCGCCGTCGGCGATGTCCAAGGTGATGTTGTCGAGAGCGGTGAAGCTGCCGAAGCGCTTGGTCACTCCCTCCAGGCGCAGCACGACCTGCGATGCCATCGAACGGCTGGTCCTCCGGATGGGTTTCAAACAGACAAGAAGGCGACGGGAGGCGGCAGATTAGGGAGCCGCCTCCCGTCGAAGACAGAGCCTAGCCGCGGCGTGCGGCGTTATAGATCTCGCTCAACTTGTCGTAGGAGGCGACGATTTGATAGTCGACCGAGCGGCTCATCTCGTCATTCAGCGAATCCCACTGGATCGCATCCAACTCGTCCGCATCGAAGAGGTCCAGCACGTCCTGGCTGCCCATCTGCGCCACAGGGTTGTAGGTTCCCTCTGCGAAGGCGACCTTCTTGCTCGCTTCCGGGCCCTGCACATAGGCCAAGAAGTCCGATGCCAGCGGTGAGGGATCGGGATTGTTCACCAGCGAGGTGACCTCGACCCAGACCACACCGCCCTTGCCGCCGACCGGACCGGACTTCGGCGTGATGCCGCGGACCTGGGTCTGGCCGTCGAAGCGGGCCGGCGAGGCCGTATAGGTGCCGCCGGTGAAGTAGGCATCGATCTCGCCGTTGATGAGCGCCGTGTTCATCGCCACCAGATCGTCGGTC
Organism: Rhodospirillales bacterium; assembly: GCA_963669445.1. Classification (GTDB taxonomy): domain Bacteria; phylum Pseudomonadota; class Alphaproteobacteria; order Kiloniellales; family JACOMY01; genus JACOMY01. The sequence continues at coordinate 4,143,300 of OY770029.1, read as the reverse complement.
AGCAGCTTGGCGCCGCCGAAGATCGCCTTTGCCGCCGTGTCGAACTTGGCGAGCTGCGGATCGTTCAGCTTCTCGAAGGGATTGAGGTCGGCCGTCATGCACATATGCATGATGTTCCAGTTGTCGTAGGTCAGGACGCCGTAGCGATCCTTCATCTTGGGATCGAGGAACAGCTTGTAGCCTTGATCCTCGGCCATCTCGCGGCTGATCTTGTCGGTGTTGACGACGAAGCTGAAGGGACCAAAGCGCTGCACGATGCCGATCAGGTCCTTGCCGCTTCTGTCCATCGCCAGCGGATAGGGGCCCTGGAACTCCGGCAGCAGACCCTTGAAGAAGGGATCGAAGCGGTTCTTGTCCAAAGGCTTGATGAGGCCTTCGGGGTAGAGCTGGTTCTGCGCCCAGGGCTGATTGACGTTGATCAGGTCCCAGACCTTGGTCTCGCCGGCGCGCAGCTTGTTGATCATATCGGGATCTGAGGTCCCGCTCTCAGCCCGAACCGTCGCACCTGGGTGCAAATCGCGGAAGGGATCCAAAACTTCGTCGGTGTTATAGCCCTCCCAGCAAAGGATGTTCAGCTCGTCGTTGCGCGCTGCCTGCGCGAGGGAAGGGAAGCCCAGCATGCCGGCAGCGGCAAGGCCGGCGGTCCCCTTGAGCATCGTTCTACGACCAATCATGACTGCCTCCTGATGTTGCTTGATCTATCGCATCGCCCGCTGCCGGTCTTGTTGCCGGACATAGGTGCGGGCTCGGCGCTACTGCACAGCAGCACTGTTGCGATGGTCAAGGCAAGTCGCATGACTGGCTTGACAGCCGGCTAGCGAAATTTGACAGCCGGGTTACAGAGGCGATTAGGCGGCGGCGAGTTGGCGGCTGGCCGGCGGTGTCTCCAAGGTCGACAGGGCTTCCGAGCGTTTACGGTCTTCGGGGATGTCCCAAAGGCCCAGCTTGCGACTGACCTTGCTGGGCAGGGGGGCCGCAGTCCAGACTGCGAAGAGCGTCGCGCCCATGAAGGCCGTCAGCAAGGGGGCCGCCCAGGGGATCACCGAAGGAGCCGTATAGATCAGGCAGGCCAGAAGAGCCACACCCAGCACACTCTGCAGCCAGAGACCACGCCAGGCCTCAAGCCAGGTCAGCCCATAGCCTTGGCGGCGCTGCGCATCCCAAGCAATGCGTTTGCCCAGCGCCAGACCGATTAGGAAGCGCGTCTGAGAAACCGCGACGACCGGGGTCAGCAGGGTCGAGAAGAGGAACTCGCTGAGCGCCCCCGTGACCACCCGGAAGGTGCCGCCGTAGCGTCGGCGTGAGCGGCGGCTGAGCAGAACGTCGATCACACCGATGATCTTGGGCATCAGCGCCATCACCATGATGACCACGAAAAGCAAGATGCCCAGCTCCATCGGAAAGGGCGGACCCTCGGCAACGGCACCGAGCGACAGCCAGGCCTGCACCGCACCACCGCCGATGAAAAGCATCCAGCCGGGGGCACCCAGATACATGAGGATGGCCAAGGCCAGCTGCACGCGGCTGGTAAACTTTAGCCCCGGAAGACCCAGAAGCTTCCAGTACTGCATATTGCCTTGGCACCAGCGCAGATCGCGTTTGATGAAGTCGGGCAGTGCGGGCGGATTTTCCTCCCAACTCTCGTCCTCTTCGCAGATCACCCGGACCTCATAGCCGGCCGCGCGCATCATCGCGGCCTCGACTTGATCGTGGCTGAGGATGTAGCCACCCAGTGGCGGCTTTCCCGGTAGAACGGGCAGATCGCAATGGTCGCGGAAGGCGGCAGTGCGAATGGCTGCGTTATGACCCCAGAAGGGTCCGCAGTCGCCATGCCACCAGGCACTGCCGGCGGTGTAGGAGCGCATGCCGTGCCGCATCCCGAACTGGAAGGCGCGGGCAAAGAAGGTCTTGGCCGGCATGCCGACCACAAGGCCCTGCAGGATGCCGATCTCCGGGCTTGCCTGCATCACCCTGACCAGACGCAGGATTGCGCGCGCAGACAGGAAGCTGTCGGCATCCAAGGGGATGAAGATGTCATAGTCGTCGCCGCAGCGGGTCACGAATTCCCGGACATTGCCGGCCTTGAAGCCACTGTTGTCGGTGCGACGGCGATAGAAGATGCGTTCGGGTCGGGCAGAGCGCGTGCGCCAGGCTGCAATTGCGGCTTCCTCCTGCGCGCAGGCCTCCGGCCGGTTGCTATCGCTCAAGAGATGGAAGTCGAAGCGATCGCCCAGGCCTTGCGCCACCAGGTCGGCCTGCATGGCCTCCAGGCGATGCACCACCTCGTCGGCATCCTCGTTGCGCACTGCCATGGCCATTGCCGTGCGATAGACGATGGCTTCCTTGCCATCGATGCGGTCGAGCGCGGGCGTTAGGTAGGCCGCGGGATCTCTACTCAAGACCCGCAGCGCCAGACCGATCGCGGCATTCCAAAAACCGATGGATAGCCAGGGCAAGGTGATAGCAAAACCGACCAGCATGAAGGGTTCGGCCCAGGTCCAACCACCGCTGTCCAACACGCGAACCATCAGGGCGACCAGGCCGGCGACGGTCAGCAGGTTCAGCGCAAACACGAACCAGCGGCGCGCGGCATAGGGAGCCTGCGCCCGCGTGACGCGGTTTGTCCTGGCCTTCAAAGAACCGGTACCCTGCGTATCAATCTGCAACGACATGAGCGCTTAACCCCGTTTGTCCTGCGGCACTCGTTACCGCATTATATTGTCGGAATTCGGCTTTAGATCTCTCACCTCTGTGTGACAGTCCCGCGAGCGAGGCTTTGGAAAGAGGCATGACCAACCGTTCGACAGCTGCCCTGTGGTACGACTCGCCCGGCCGCGCCGTTCTCCGCGACGAGACGCTGCAGTCTGCGGGTCCGGATCACATTGTCGTCAGGGCCCTATGGTCCGGCATCTCGCGCGGTACGGAGCGCCTGGTGTTCCAGGGTCTGGTGCCGGAAAGCGAGTGGCAGCGGATGCGCGCACCCCTGCAGGAGGGAGAATTTCCCTTCCCGGTGAAGTACGGCTATGCGCTGGTTGGCGAGGTGGAGGAGGGGCCGTCAGACCTGGTCGGCCGTCAGGTCTTCGCTCTCGCGCCGCACCAGGCACGCCAGGTCTTGCCGGCTGCCCTTGTCACGCGACTACCGGACGATTTGCCGGCGCGCCGCGCGGTGCTGACGGCCAACATGGAAACGGCACTGAACGTCCTCTGGGATGCGGAAGCAGCGCCTGGAGAGCGCATTCTGATCGTCGGGGGTGGCGTGCTGGGTATGCTCTTAGCCGGTCTGGCGTCCCGCTTGCCCGGCGCCGAGGTGACAGTTACCGATCTGGTCGGCGAACGGGCGGAAACCGCGGCGGCTCTGGGCGCGGCTTTCGCCGAGGTGGATGGCGTACCGGAGGATCAGGACCTGGTGATCCATACCAGTGCCAGCGAAGGCGGTCTGGCCACGGCTCTGGCAGCTGCCGGTCAGGAAGGCCGGATCGTCGAGGCAAGCTGGTTTGGCAGCAAGGCGGTCTCGCTCGCGCTGGGCGGTGCCTTCCATTCGCGCCGTCTGCGCCTTATTTCCTCCCAGGTCGGACGCGTAGCCTCGGCACGCGCAATGCGCTGGGACAACCGGCGTCGGCTCGCCAAGGCCTTGGAACTGCTGAGGGACCCCCGCTACGATCTGCTCTTGGGAGAGGCTATTGCCTTCTCCGAGTTACCGAACCGCCTGGCCCAGGTGCTGGACCCTCGCGCCCCTGGTTTCCTTCCCCTCGTCCGCTACTCAATCTGATGAACAGCTCACTCTCGCCTAAAAGGAGATGCTATGTTTGCCGTGGAAGTTCGCGATCACATCATGATCGCCCACAGTCTTGCCGGAGAGGTCTTCGGTCCCGCACAACGCCTGCATGGCGCCACCTACGTGGTCGACATGACCTTCTTCCGGGCAGAGCTGGACGAGAACAACATCGTCGTCGATATCGGCTTGGCTCTGGATGCCCTCAAGCGCGTCTTGAGCCCGCTCGCCTACAACAACCTCGATGAGATGGACCCCTTCAAGGGGCGAGATTCGACCACGGAGGTGCTGGCCAAGCACATCTTCGATGCCATGGCGTCGGAAATTCGTGCGGGCAATCTGGGGCCTGCCGCTAAGGGCATCGACACCATTCGTGTGACCCTGAACGAATCGCATGTCGCCAAGGCCTGGTACGAAGGGCCGGTTGGCGCTTAACCGTCGTGCCTGACGCCTGCTTCGCCGTTCCGGGCGACCTGGCAAGCCGCACGGGCGGATACGCCTATGCCCGGGCCGTCTTGGCCGAGATGCCGCTGGAAGGTTGGCATCTTCACCATCTGGAGCTGCCGGCTGCCTTCCCGCAACCGGATGCCGCAGCCCTCGCAGCGACCAGCCGCGCCTTTGAGTTAGTGCCAAGGGACCGTCTGCTCTTTGTCGACGGCCTGGCATTCGGCAGCTTTCCCGACTGGCTCCTGCAAGAACAGCGGGGGCGCTGGGTTGCACTGGTGCATCACCCGCTGGCCTTGGAGACCGGGCTCTCGCCGGAACGCGCAGCTGCGCTGAAAGCGAGTGAGGCAAATGCGCTTGACTGCGCGGAGGCAGTGGTCGCAGCCAGCCCGGAGACCGCCAGGGAACTTGTCGGCAACTACGGTGTTGCGGAAGCCAAGCTCGTGGTTGCGGAGCCGGGCACCGCCCTTCCAGCCGAGCCGGCCTCGGGGAGTGGGGAGCGGCCCTGTCTCTTGACCGTGGGCACCATCTCGCCGCGCAAGGGACAGGACGACTTGGTCGTGGCGCTCTCGCAGATCACCGATCTTTCCTGGCGGTGTCGCTTGATCGGCAGCGACCTGCGCGAGCCGGAAGCCGCCATGCACCTGCGCGATCTGATCGTCGAGCTGGGCCTGTCGGAGCGGGTGGAGATCGTCGGCGAGGTGGACGCCGATGCCTTGGCTCCGGCCTATCGAGACGCCGACGTCTTCGTGCTGCCCAGTCACTACGAAGGCTATGGCATGGCTTTCGCCGAGGCCATGGCCTACGGCCTGGCGATCGTCGCCTGCCCGACGGGCGCGGTGCCCGAGACCGTGCCCGCCGAGGCTGCCATCTTCGTTCCCCCCGGCACACCCAATGCTTTGGCCTTGGCTCTTCGCCGCCTGTTGAGCGACGAGACCCTGCGGCAGGAAAAGGCCGCCGCGGCTTGGCGACACGGTCGCACGCTGCCGACCTGGCACGATACGGCCCTGAAAGTCGTCTCGGCCTTGAAAGGAGTGTCACCGCGATGAGTGACTTTACGCCGGAGTGGTTGAGCCAGCGGGAACGCGTCGACCGTCGTTCTCGCGATGCCGCTTTGTTGGAAGGCTTGCGTACGCGTTTTCGGGCTGCTGGGCGTACTACGGTCTGTGAACTTGGCGCCGGTGCCGGCTCGCTACTACGGGCCTTGGCGCCGCTGCTGGCCGAGCAACAGGAGTGGCGCTTGATCGATTCCGATCCGTATAATTTGGCAGCAGCGCGAGACAGCCTGGCAACCTGGGCCGATGCGTCGCAGGAGTGCGGCGCCGTAATGACGCTGCGGCATGCGACGCAGGAGATCACCGTCCATCTGGAGCAGCGCGATTTGACCGAAAGCATCGTGCCGCTGCTGGGCGAGGCAGACCTGGTGGCTGCCTCTGCGCTCTTCGATCTGGCTGGGCCTGCCTGGCTCGGCGCACTTTCACGGGCATTGGCGGACAAGCGGCAAAGTTTCTACGTCAGCCTGACCTATAGCGGAGGGTTTGAGGCCGAACCCGCACAGCCGCTGGATGATGCCGTCGCCCTTGCTTTCGGCGCCCATCAGCGCAGCGACAAGGGCTTGGGCGGTGTCGCTGCCGGCCCCACGGCGCACCACCTTTTGGTCGCCGCACTCAGAGCGCTGGGCGCCGAGGTCCTTGAAGGTGATAGCAGCTGGCAGCTGGTAGCCGACGAGCAGGCTCTGCTGCAGCGCATGATCCGGGATTATGCCGCCGTGGCTTTGGAAACCGCGCTCTTGCCGGCGGCAATGCTTGACGCCTGGCGCGACGCCCATCTGGAAAGCTGCACCCAGCTCTCTATCGGACATCGCGACCTCTTCGCGACCTGGCCGGAGGCCGCCTAGGGTTTCTCATGCAGTGCGCAGTCGAACAGACAGTCGCCGCCGGGCAGCGGCGTGACTTCGACCTTTGGCCGCAGTGCCTGGTCCAGGCGCGCGATCGGCGGCAGGGTCACGCCGGGCATGCCCGAGCCGATGATCAGCGGACCGGTCAGGATGTGCAGGCGGTCCAGGCTGCCGGCCTTCAGGAAAGCGGAGACGAGCGTCGCCCCACCCTCGATCAGAACGCGCGTCATCCCGAGCCCGGCCAAGCCGGCAAGGATGTCATTGGGCTGCGGGCGTCCTTCCTCGGGGTGCACGATCAAGGATTCGACGCCCGCCGGCGGCTTGGCCGCACCGCCGTGCACAAGAATGCGTCGGATGCCGTCGTCGCGCCAGCAGCGCGCGGTGACCGGCAGCCGGCCCTTGCTGTCGATGACGACGCGGGCCGGGCTTGGCCCGGGAACCATCCGCACGGTCAGCTGGGGGTCGTCGGCAAGGGCGGTGCCGACGCCGACGACCACGGCATCGACCAGCGCGCGCAGGCCGTGCAAGTGGACCAGCGCGGCGTGACCGTTGATGTAGTGAGAATGACCGCTTGTCGTGGCGATGCGCCCGTCCAGGGATTGGCCCAACTGGCCGATCACCAGCGGCTGCTCGCGCCGACGTGCGATCATAAGTGGGTGATACAGCCTGGCAAGGCTTGTATCCGGCAGGGCAGTGGTGTCGCTATCGGAGAATGCGTAACCCAACACCTCAGACCAGGCCTCTCTGGTCCAAAGATCGTTGGGGAACGTATGGTCTACGTGTGGCATGGCACCGTCCCTTGGGAGTGGGGCTGGCAGCATAGCAGCGAGGAGAGATGAGCTCATGCGCGATGACATCGCGACCGAGACTTGGACCGAGATCCTGGGTGCCGACGCACAGCTATCCGTCGAACGTGCCATAGCAGAACTGCGCGCCGCACGACCTGTCGTGCTACGCGACGGCGAGGAGCTGCGTCTGGTCGCAGCCGCCGAGACCGCAGACGCGGCCTTGATAGAGGCCTTTCGCTCTGCCGCAGACGACCTGGGCCTGGTGTTGGCTGCACCGCGCTTGAAAGCTTTGGGCCGCAATTCGCCGACAGGCCAACGCATGGAGGTCACGGCGGCCAGTCTGGATGAGATCCAACGCTTGGTCACAGACAGCGGACCGATTCCGCTGCCACCCAGCCGACCGGCAAGCCTGCTGGACGCGACAGCCAGCGATCTGGTGAAGCTGAGCCATCAGCTGCCGGCTGCCCTCGTTGCCCAGCCCGATCCTGCCCGCATGCCGGCCAGCCTGTTTTCGGTGCAACGTCTGGCCGTCGAAACTTTCGGCTACGACACAACGCAGAGCCTGAGGATCGCCACGCGTGCGCCCGTGCCGCTAGAGGCCGCCACCGACGTCGAGTTCGTCGTCTTTCGCGGTGGCGAGGGTTTGCGCGATCAGGTCGCCGTTGTGGTTGGCAAGCCGGCACCGGATCACCCGGTGTTGCTGCGCCTGCACTCGGCCTGCCTCACCGGAGACCTCTTCGGCAGCCTGAAGTGTGACTGCGGTCAGCAGCTGCGTGATGCCGTTGGCGCCATGATGCAAGCCGGCGGAGGCGTGCTGCTCTACCTCGATCAAGAGGGCCGTGGCACCGGCCTACGCAGTAAGATGCGGGCCTACGACCTGCAGAGCCGCGGCTACGACACCTTGGAATCCGATGCGGTGCTGGGTTACGGCGCCGATGAGCGTTGCTATTCCGTGGCAGGCCGCATGCTGGAGCTGCTGGGGATTTCCAAGGTCGCCATGATGACCAACAATCCAGACAAGATCCGGGCTCTGAAGGACTTCGGGATCGAGGTGCTGGACCGTAAGCCGCTTATCGGTACCGTCAACGAGCACAATCGCAATTACCTGACGACCAAGTCGGAGCGCGCCGGTCATCTGCTCGGTATCGAGCCTTTGAGGAAGCGTCCCGGCTTCTGATCCAACTTCCAATCACGCAACAAAGCGGGGGGAGACCTGTCATTTCGACAGGTTGATCCTCGCTCAAGCCCGCCTCACTCTCCTAGAGCAGAGGGATTGAGGAGCATTGTCATGGGCAAGTTCGTTGAAGTCGATGAGAAGCTGCAGGCCTTCATCGGTGAGCAGCACATGTTTTTCGTGGCGACCGCTGCACCGCAGGGGCGCGTATCGCTCTCACCCAAGGGCATCGATTCGCTCCGGGTGCTCGACCCCAATCGGATCGTCTGGCTCAATCTGACCGGATCGGAGAACGAGACGGCGGCGCATCTTCTGGAAGATCCGCGCATCTCGCTCATGTGGTGTTCCTTTTCGGCAAAACCGCTGATCCTCCGGGTCTACGGCACTGCACAGGCTGTGCATCCGCGCGATGCGGATTGGCAAGAGCTCTCCGCTCTCTTTCCCCCTATCAAGGGCGCACGGCAGATTTTCGATGTCGCGGTCGAGTTGGTTATGACCTCCTGCGGTTTCGCCGTTCCGCACTTCGACTTTGTCGCTCAGCGCGACACCCTGCTTGATTGGGCTGAGGCGAAGGGCGAAGAAGGGGTGCGCAATTACTGGGAACGGCGCAACCAAACCAGCCTCGACGGCAAGCCAACCGGCATATTGGCAGACTAGGCCGGAGCCGAGGGCCGTCACCGCATTGGAAACGAGCAGGGCTTCTTGTTTCCAAAAGGCCTCTAATGACTATTCAGTAAACGGCTTCTACCAGGCTAAGCTCCCGGCCGACGAGGGTGTCGTGGAGTAGAGCGAATGCGGTTCTGGCCGGTCTTTCTTGCGTTTATCGTTTTTGCCGGCGGGGCGCGAGCAGATGTCCTCTATCACTGGACACAGCCTGAAGGTGAAGAGCTGCAGAGCTTTCGGGCTGTGGTTGAGGGTCCGCTTTGTCCCTTGATCACCGTCGATGCGACGCCGCGCCAGATGCAGCGGCGCGCCGGCCCGACTTCGGCCTTCGACAACAGCGTCTGTACCTATGAGAGCGACCGCTTGGTTCACGCCGCCTCTCTGGGAGAACGCGACTTCCCGCTGACCCCACGCGACGCCCAGAGCATCCTTTTGATTGGCGATACCGGATGCCGTCTGAAAGATGGCGATCCGATCCAGAACTGCGAGATTGCCGAGGACTGGCCATTCGCTCAAGTCGCAGATGCCCTGGCAAAGATGGAAGCAGACGTCGCAATCCACCTGGGCGACTATCACTACCGCGAGATGGCGTGCCCGGATCCAGCGCTCTGCGGCAGCGTCTATGGCGACAATTGGCCATCCTGGGAGGCCGACTTTTTCCGACCCGCGCAGGTCATGCTGAATGCGCATCCCTTCGTATTCGTGCGCGGCAATCGCGAGAAGTGCACGCGTGGATGGATGGGTTTCCTGCGCCACTTCTCTAGCGAGCCGATGGGTGAACCGCTGTTCTGCGACAACTATTACCCACCCTTCGTGGTGGGTTTCGAAGACCTGCAGCTGGCCGTCCTGGATAGCTCGACCCGTGACCGACATCACTACACCTGGGATCGCTACCGGGCGATGCGCGATCAGTTCCTGGAGGTTCTGCCTCTGATCGACCGCGAGACCTGGGTCTTAACCCATGCCCCGCTTTGGGGGGTCGGCACAGTCGATGGCGATCCCGACGCATTGGTCACGCTGGAGACGATCCAGCGGGAAGCCTTCGGTGACATGATGCCCCGTCTGGTCTCAGCAGTCCTGGCCGGCGATCTGCACTATGTTCAGGTGATTTCCGTGTCGAACCATCCCCTGCAACTCACCTTCGGCAACGGAGGGGTTGAACTCTATTCGACGCCCGAAGGCCTGCACGACGGCCTGCCCGTCGGCAATGGCGTCGCCGGCGACCTCTTCGGCTATGGCGGCTTTGGTTTCGGCCTGGTCGAGCGCGGCAAACCCGGCTCGCCGGTCACCCTGTTCGATCAAAATGGCGCCCAAGTCGCAGGCTGTGAGGCAGACCTGGGCGCCGATAGCTGCGTGATGGTAACAGACGAAGGCGAATGACGCCTTTCTAGAGTCCCTTGGCGGCTTCGAGCACGGCTTCGACGTGGCCGGGGACCTTCACTTTGCGCCACTCCTGGCGCAATACGCCCTTGCCGTCGATCAGGAAGGTGGCGCGTTCGATGCCCATATACTTCTTGCCGTACATCGATTTCTCGACCCAGGTACCATAGGCCTCGCAGACTTTGCCGTCTTCGTCGCTGCCGAGCGTGAAGGGCAGCTCGTACTTGGACTTGAACTTGTCGTGCTTGGCGACCGAGTCCTTGGAGACACCGATCACCACAGCCTCGGCGCCCTCGAAGGCCGCCAGGTTGTCACGAAAGCCGCAAGCTTCCTTGGTGCAACCGGGTGTGTCGTCCTTGGGGTAGAAGTAGAGAATTACGGTCTTGCCTTTCAATCCGCCAAGGCTGACTTGGCCGCCCCCGTCGGTGGGCATGGAAAAATCGGGTGCCGGCTTGCCGATCTCGGTCGTCATCCACTCTTCTCCTCAAGCATCTCTTGTTCTGCGACTATGGCACGCGCGGGTTCGGTGATGTGGCGTTCCCTAACCTCCGACACGACGCGCGTGACCTCTTCCAAGGTGTCTTGCAGCCAGCCGAAGTCAAGAGCTCCGGAGGCCTTGGTCATACCGTCGCGAATTGCCTGTGGGGCAGCGGCGACATCCAGATCGCCCGGTGTCTCGCCCAAGGTCAGGCGCATGTAGCCCTGCAGGCGTCGCAGAAAGCGCACGGCGCCGGCCAACTCTTCGATGTCTTCCTCCGGTAGGATCTGGGCGGCGTCGAGGGACGCGAAGACTTCCTCGGTCGAGCCTTGCAGGATCTCCGGGTGCGCCGGACCGTGCGCCAGTTGCCAGTACTGCGCCAAGAACTCGCAGTCGAGCAGTCCGCCGAGGCGCATCTTCAAGTCCCAGGGGCCTTGAGCCGGCTTTTCGCGTTCCAAGCGCTCACGCATCTCCGCGACCTGGGTCAGCAGGCGTTTGCCGTCTTGCTCGGTGGTGATGCGCGTGCGGATCGCGGCGGCAATCTCTTGGCGAAACGCCTGACTGGTCGAGAGCACGCGCGCGCGCGTCAGAGCCATGTGCTCCCAAACCCAAGCCTCTTCACGGTGATAGCGCTCGAAACCGGTAAAGGTACTAGCCACCGGCCCGGCATTGCCGGCCGGACGCAGTCGCATGTCGACCTCATAGAGCGTTCCTTCAGCCGTCGGTGCGGTGACGGCGTTCAGCAGGCGCTGCGACAGGCGGGTGTAGTAGGTGGTGGGATCCAGTTGTTTGTCCCCGTCGGACCCCACTGCACCTTCGGGCACCTGATAGATGAACACCAGGTCCAGATCGGAAGTGAAGGTCATTTCGCGGCTGCCGAGCTTGCCCAGCTCGACCACGGCAAAGGTGCCGCCCTCGACCCGACCATGGCGCTTTGCGAACTCGGCTTCGACGCGCACCAGTATGATAGACAACGCAGCATCGGCGATGTCGCTAAGGCGGCGGGCTAGAGTCTCTTCGCTGGCCAGCCCCAGCAACATCTGTACGCCGGCCTGAAAATGCCGGTCGTGCACGCTGCGTCGCAGGAGGTCCAATTCCTCTTCGTAGGAACGCGCCGATTCAAGATGTGCGTCGAACTCTTCGATCAGGCTGTCGCGCTTGGGCAGTGGTTCGAAAAAGTCCGGGGACAGCAGAGAATCGATCAGCGAGGGCTGTCTGGATAGGTGTTTGGCAAGAGCGGGCGCACTGCCCAAGACCTTGGCGAGCAGGTCCATCAGCTGCGGATTGGCCCTAAGCAACCCGAACAGGTGCACGCCCGCTGGCAAACCAGCCAGGAAGGTATCGAAGCCAGTCAGCGCTGAATCGGGATCGGCGCTGTAGGCGAAGGCGCTCAGCAGCTGCGGCAGCAGAAGGGTCAGCCGTTCGCGCGATGCCGTGCTGCGGGTTGCTCGATAGCGTCCGTGATGCCAGGAGCGAACGATGTTGAAGACTCGTTCAGGATCGTTGAAGCCAAGCTCGGACAGGGTGGCAATGGTGTCGGGGCCAGGCGTATCGCCGACGAAGACCAGGTTGATGTGCGGCGCCTCGCTTGCGGATTGCTCCTCCTCGAAGAGATGAGCGTAGTGATCCTCCACGCGATGCAGGTGGCCCAAGAGCTCTTGCCGAAGTTCTGCGCCCTCTTGGCAGCCCAGAAACGCGGCCAGCCGTTCGATGCCGTCCTTGTCCTCCGGCAGGTTGTGGGTCTGTTGGTCGGCGACCATCTGCAGACGATGCTCGACCCGGCGCAGGAAGGCGTAGCTCTCGGCCAACTCTTCGGCTACGGCCGTTGTGATCAAGCCCTCCTTGGCCAGTGCGCGCAAAGCGTCAACAGTACGATTATCGCGCAATGCTGGCTCTCGACCGCCCCAGATCAACTGCTGAGTCTGAGCATAGAATTCGATCTCACGAATGCCGCCGCGACCCAGCTTGACGTTGTGGCCCTCGATCGCCACCACGCTGCCGCCTTTGGCAGCATAGATCTGGCGCTTGATGGCGTGAATGTCCTGAATAGCCAGGAAGTCGAGACTACGGCGCCAGATGAATGGGCGAATCTCTTTGAGAAAGGCGCGGCCCATCGGCAGGTCGCCGACCACCGGACGCGCCTTTATCATCGCCGCCCGCTCCCAGTTCTGTCCCAAGCTCTCATAGTAGGTGAGCGCCGCGTTCAGCGGTACGGCCAGCGGTGTGGCGCCAGGGTCGGGCCGTAGGCGCAGATCGACGCGGAAGCCATAACCGTCGGCGGTGCGCTCGCTCAAGAGGGTGATCAGGTCGCGGGTCAGGCGCTGGGCCAGTGCATCTGGGCCTTGCCGGGAAATGCAGGGCAAGCGCTTGGGATCGTAAAGCACGATGAGGTCGATATCGGAGGAGAAGTTGAGTTCGCGAGCGCCCAGCTTGCCCATGCCAAGCGCCACATAGCCACAGTTGCGCGATGGTGCTTGCGGATCAACTAATTCCACCTGCTTGCGCTGCGCTGCCTCAAGCAAGAGGAAGTCGAAGGCAAGCCCCAGGAGGCCGATCGCAAGGTTGCTTAGTGCAGCCGTGACCTGGTCCAGATCCCAACGGCCGGTCATATCGGCCAAGGCGATGGTCATGGCGGCGCGTCGGCGAATCCGGCGAAGGCGACGCATGCAAGCAGCGCGCTCCTCGCCCTCGGGCCGTTCGGCCATGGCGGCCTGCAGCATCCGGAAGACGCTATCCGGCCCCTCCTGGACCAGCTGCGCAAAGAGTTCCGCTTCCTTCAGAACGCAGTCGGTTAAGAAAGGAGACTGCGAAAAAATAGCTGCAAGTAGACGACGCGGCCCCTCTCCTGACGTAATCTCCTGCAACGGGGCGGTTCGTTCGCCGAAATCATCAAGACGTTCGGACCACCTCTGGAACCCGAGGACGGTCTCCTCTTCGTGAAAGGGCCTAGGTAGCGAGAGCGGTAGTGGATCTGGAAAGAGCGACATCGGCAACCTCTGATGCAGAGGCGCAGCCTGCGGCGGTCGGGCAGGCCGGTCAAGCAGGTCGCAGTGGTCGGCGCTTGCGGTTTCGCGCGCACCGGCCACGCAGCCGCTTTGCCAGAGTCTGCGCTCTGGTGATCGAAGTGGTGATCGGCCTGGTCGCGCTGCTGTTGGTGATCTGCGGTTTTCTGTTCTGGCGTTTGGTCGAAGGCCCGCTTTCGCTCGACTTCCTAACCCCGGTCCTGGTCGAGGCCTTCGATGCACAAGACCAGGCCGGGGCCAGCGCGCAGATTACCGGAACCAGACTGCTCTGGGACGACAAACGCCAAAGCCTTGAGCTACAGGTGACTGGCCTTACGGTGGACGATGCAGCCGGCGAACGCTCCTTCGCCTTGCCGCTGGCGAACATCGACTTCTCCTTCGGTCGCCTGCTGGAAGGAAAGGTCGAGGTAACCGATATCGAGATGGTCGGCGCGCGGTTGACGGTCAGGCGCAACGCCGATCAGAGCTTCGAAGTCCTGCTGTTTCAGGCCTCGGGCAGCAGCCCGCCCCCTCCCACATCCAGTCGGCCGGCAAGCGTGCCGGCATTGACGGAACCTGGACAGGCCCAGCGTGAAGAGGGGGAGGTTGCACTGTCGGCGATTGACGCTCTTCTCTCAGGTGGTGGTCTGGGCCCGATCCAAGATTTGCGCGAAGTCACCCTGCGTCGCTCCAAGATCATCGTCGACGACCGGGTCTTGGGATTTTCTTGGGTTCTGCCGGCCCACAACATCGTGCTGCAGCGTACCCAGACGGGCCTTAGCGGCGAGATCGATGCCGGGCTGCCCTTCGGCGCAGAGACTGCTGAAGCCGATTTGGCCTTTGTTTACAACAAAGTCGAGGGTACCTTGGATATTGCCGGTCAGATATCCGACCTGGATCTGGCCGCGCTCTCAACCCTGCTGCCGCAGGTGCAGGGCCTCACCGTCTTGGAGAGCGAACTCAACGGCGACATCTCGGCCACCCTGGGCGGCGACGGGAAGATCTTCTTCGTTGATTTCGAGCTGGTGGCGGGACCGGGCCAGTTACGTCCGGCCTTCGACGCCCTACCGCCCGTGCAGATAACCGGCGGTGCCATCAATGGTCGGATCAATCTGGCCGACAGCAGTTTTTCGATCTATGACGCACGCCTGAAGACCGGCTCGAAGGAGGTCCCGGGTCCGGAGATCGCCGCGACCTTGCAGCTGCGCGCCGAGGAGGACGGCATCTGGGATCTGAAGGCTACGGCGCAAGCGGGTGCCTTTCCCGTTGCCCAGCTTGATTGGCTCTGGCCGGCCGTCTACGGGGAGAACGCGCACTCTTGGGTCGTGGAGAACATCACCGGCGGCCGGGTCAGCAATCTGGCGGCGGCGGTCGATCTACGCCTGAGCAAGGAGGGTGCGGAGTACGAGACCCTGACCGGTGGCTTCGACTTCGAGAACCTGACACTGCACTATCTGCGCCCAATGCCACCGATGCGAGGGCTCACCGGCACTACGAAGGTGACCGGCGATCGGATGGTCTTCAATGTCAGGAGCGGTGAGTCCGAAGGCTTGGCGCTAGGTCCCGGGACGGTGACGATCTACGATCTGGCCCAAGACCTGCCGAAACTGCTGATCGAGATGCCGGTCGCCGGCAGCCTGGCCGATATGCTGGCAGTCCTGGATCTGCCGCCTCTGGGCCTGATCTCCGGTGCCGGTATCGATCGAAAGGGGGCCAAAGGGCAAGGTCGACTGGATGTCAGTCTAGGCTTCCCCCTGCAAGATGACATAGAATCCAAGGATATGCGGCTGACGGCCAAGGGGCGCTTCAGAGATGTTCTGATGCGCCATGTGGTGTTGGGGCAGGATATTGCCTCGCGATCCTTGGCGCTCACCAGCACCTTGGAGCGCCTGACTTTGAAAGGTGAGGCGGATATCGCCGGCAGCCGCGTCGATGTCGACTATCGCCAAGACTTTAGCGGGCGCCTTTCCTTGAAGGGGCGTGGCAACGACATCAAGGCAACGACCTTGGCAGCTTTGATCCCGGACCTGCACGGCGTGTTGAATGGGGCCATGGCCGGAGATTTCTCGATCGAGGGCAATCCAGACCATCGCATGACCATAGCCCTCGATGTCGACCTGACCCGCACCGGCATCGATCCTCCCGATGGCAAATGGAAGAAGGCAGAAGGCAGTAGGGGGCATGCCAGCGGCACTGTTGTGCTCGAAGCCGGAGCGCTCAGCAAGATCGAAGGGCTGCAGCTGGATGCCGAGGGTCTCGAAGTGGCCGGCACCATTACATTCGCCGACAACGAACGTCTGCGTTCCGCCCAGCTCTCGCGTGCGCGCTACAATGAATTTGACCTGAAAGACGTTTCGGTGACGCAGAAACCACAGCTCTTGCAGGCCTCGGTGGGTGGAGGGAGCATCGATATCCGTCCTTGGATCAAGCGCGGCAAGAGTCCGCTCGATCAAGCCAATGAGAGCTTGGAGAAGGCCGATGCACCGCCGAAAGCTTTGGTGTCGCTATCCAACCTGCAGCGCGTCATCTTGCCGAACGGCGAACTGCGCAACGTGACTGCCGAGATCGATAACACTCAAGCGATCCTCTACATCACGCTCAAGGGGACGCTCTTCCTCGAAGGTCGTTCTGTGGGAGAGATCGCGCTTGCCTTTCAGCCTGACGGTCAGGGCGGTCGCCGCGGGAACGTGACGATTGCCGATAGCGGCGCACTTCTGCGTGCACTTGACGCCGGTGACTACATAGAGGGCGGTACCTTGACTTGGCGTGGTGCCACACCGCCCGGTCAGCCCGAGGCGCCCTTAGCCGGAACCTTGACAGTCGGGCGCTTCCATTTGAAGGAGGTGCCTTCGGCACTTCGGGTCATCATGGTGGCGGGCTTGACCGGAATAGAAGACGCTTTGTCCGGCCCCGGCGTCAGCTTCGACAAGCTGACCGGAGATCTCTCGATCAAGGGCGACCGCTTCTCGTCCAAGCAACTGCGCGCCGTTGGTTCGGCTCTGGGCATACTTGCCAGCGGCGATGTAGACGTCAGTGACGACAGCATAGATATCGAAGGGAAGGTGGTTCCCGCCTATGCGATCAACAGCTTTCTGGACAAGATCCCAGTCCTAGGTTGGGTTATTACCGGTGGTGAGGATCAGGGCCTCTTCGCCGTCAGCTATGATGTGGAGGGCTCCTTGAAGGACCCGCGCGTTACCGTGAACCCTCTCTCCGCCTTGACGCCGCCCGTGCTGCGTTCCCTGGTTGAGGCCATTACCGATGGCGAGGGTGGAGACAGCAATCCCACGAATCGGCCGGACCCATCGGGCCCCACACGCTGACCTCTCTTTCCTCCTGCTGTGAACTCAAGAGCAGCTTGGTGCGGTTAGATCCGCGGCGACGAAATGGCTCTGGCCGGAAAGAGAGATCGAGATCGCGTTCGCCGTCATACGCTTCAACGTAGTGTGTAAGCGCCGCAGCCATGCCCACGGATGATGCTCATCTGCGGGCATGGCTGTTTTCCATCTATCGAACGAGGCGGTTCCACCAACCTTGACGCTTGGGACGATCGGGGTCCGGGGCAGTCACCACTGCCACGTTCGCGTTGACCTCAGGTTCCTCTTCAGGCGCCTCGATCGCATCCGGCTCTACCGGGTCAGTGTCCTCGGCCGTCTGCGACTGGACCTCTTCCGCGGCTGGTTCTTCACCCAGACTTTCGGGTGTTTCCTCGATTGCCTCTTCGGTTAGGCTTGCAGCCTCGGTTTGGGGCTCTTCTTGAGGTTCCGGTGCCGCCTCGACCGCTACCGGCTCTTCGGGCCGCTCTGGTTCTTGCTCCTGAACGCCCTCGGCCGGCTCAGCCTTGGCTTCACCCGACTCGCTTAAAGAGGTCGTCTCGGACTGGGTCTCAGACGCCTCCTGGCTGGCCGCCGTTGCTGCTGACTGGTCGTGTCCGTTCGCTTCCTGCTGCTCCTCCTCGTCGGAGCGGCGGCTGCGCCGGCGCCCGCCGCGTTTGCCACGACGGCGTCGGCGGCGAGAATCGCTGTCAGCGCGCTCCTCGTCCGCAGTCTGGGACTGCGTGCTCTGCTCGTCCTCGCCCTCTTCTTCGGCCTCGTCGACGAGATCTTCATCCGGCTCTTCTGCGGCCTCGACGTTCGCTGCGGTATTGGTCTCGTTGCGCGGCGGCGGGCGGCGCGAACCGCCGATCCGCTCGATACGGTGCTGTAGCCCGCTCAGGCTGTCGTCGACCTCGATTCTGAGGTCCAGACCGAAGCGCTCCTCCTCCGTCGCCAACTGCTCTCGCTTGTTGTTGAGCAGATAGAGGGCGACGGCGGTCGGTACGGTCACGACCATCTCGCCGCCGTAGCGCCGGCCGCCTTCTTCGACGATGGCGCGCAGCAGGGTGAGTGCCGCGGTCTCGGGCGAATAGAGCCGCCCGGTGCCGGTGCAGTGCGGGCAGGTCACCATCGCGGTCTCGACCAGGCTTGGACGCAACCGTTGTCGCGAGAGTTCCAGCAGACCGAAGGGGCTGATCCGGCCCAGCTGGATGCGGGCCCGATCGGACTTCATGGCATCCTTCAGGCGCCGCTCGACATCGCGATTGTGGCGGTTCTCCTCCATATCGATGAAGTCGATGACGATCAGGCCAGCCAGATCGCGCAGACGCAGCTGTTTGGCGACCTCGTCGGCCGCTTCCAGGTTGGTCTTCAGCGCGGTCTCTTCGATGTGGCGCTCGCGCGTCGCCCGTCCGGAGTTGACGTCGATGGCCACCAGGGCTTCGGTTACATTGATCACCAGATAGCCGCCGGAGCGCAGTTGCACCTCAGGCAGGAACATGCCGGACAGCTGTGTTTCCACTTTGTGCCGCTGCAGGAGCGGCAGACTGCGCTCCTTGTAGAGCTGCACCTTGCGCGCGTGGCTGGGCATCAGGTTCTTCATGAAGGCCTTGGCGGCCTTGTAGCCATCTTCCCCTTCGACCAGGATCTCATTCATGTCGCTGGTGTAGAGGTCGCGGATGGCTCGCTTGATGATGTTGCCCTCTTCATAGATGAGGGCAGGCGCCTTGGCCTGCAGCGTGCTCTCGCGGATCTGGCCCCACAGGCGGATGAGATAGTCGTAGTCGCGCCTGATCTCGGTGCGGCTGCGCTCGCTGCCCGCGGTGCGAACAATGACGGCCATGCCGTCGGGGATTTCCAGGTCGCTCAACACCTGCTTCAGGCGCTTGCGGTCGGTGCTGGAGCCGATCTTACGGCTGATGCCGCCACCGCGCGCAGTGTTCGGCATGAGCACGCAATAGCGGCCCGGCAACGAGAGGTAGGTGGTGAGCGCTGCGCCCTTGTTGCCGCGTTCTTCCTTGGAAACCTGCACCAGCATGATCTGGCCGCGCTTTATGACCTCTTGGATCTTGTAGCGGCGTAGCAACTTGGCCCGACGGCGGGCCGCATCCTCGACGTCATCGCCGTCTAGGGTATCGACCTGCGTCTCCTGCTCGACCTCTTCGATGGCCTCGACCTCCCGGGTCTCAGTGTCATCGTCGCCATCGGTCTCGGAATGCGCGGAAGCCTCCTCACGCTCTTCCGACTTCGCCTCGCTGCTGCTCTCGGAGCTGCTGCGACGGCTGCGGCTTGAGCGTCGCGAGCGCCGTGAGCGGCTGCGTCTCGAACTGCTCGGTGTGGCTTCGACCTCCGCCTGAGCAGGATCCGTCTCGGCTACCGCGCTCGTGACATCTCCGCTTGCAGCGTCTGCCTGCGTATCGTCGTCGTTCCCATCGGTCTCAGTCTGGCCCGCGTCCGTCGCCGCGGCGTCGCGCTCCTCGCTTGGCTCCGGCACGGTCTCCTCGGTCTCGACACTCGCCTCATGAGCCTCAGCGGCCGCTTCAGAAGTTGCTTCCGGCGCGGGAGCATCGGTTTCTTCAGTCTTCTGAGCGCTTTCGGGCGCCGCGTCCGGGTCTTCGCTCAACTGGTCGCCGCTCTTGGCGGTCATGGGCATGCTGCGATCGCTGCCGCTCTCGGGCGTAAGCGGTGTCTCTTCGCTCTCGTTCGTCTGAGCCTGAGCAGCTTCACTGTTGCCCGCCTGCTGTTCCTCGACAGCCTCTTCCGCGGCAGCCGTGCCGGACTCTTCACTCTGGTTCGATTCGTCTTGAGCAGCTTCGCTGTCGCCCGCCTGCTGCTCCTCGACAGCCTCTTCTACGGCAGACGTGCCGGCCTCTTCGCTCTCGTTCGTCTGGCCCTGAGCAGCCTCGCTATCGCCTGCCTGCTGCTCCTCGACAGTCTCTTCCGCGGCAGCCGCTCCAGCCTCTTCACTCTCGCTCGCTTCGCCCTTGGGAGTTTCGGCGGTCTCCAGCTGTCGCTCTTCGCCAGGCTCGCCCGCCGGGGCCGGGTGCTCGCTCTCCGTCAAGTCTTCTCGGGGCGCATCAGCAGCCTCTAGCTGCGGCTCCCCGGCGACATCGCTGGCCGCTGCAGGCTCGCCCTGATCTTGGGGCGCGTCTCCGCTCTGCTCCTCGACACCGCCTTCCTCGGCCCCGCTCTCCTCTTGCAAGGCCGCTTCGCCTGCCAGAGGTGCGACCTCCTTGGAGGTTCCGGATTTCTTGCTGCTTCGCGAAGAGCGAGAGCTACGGCTCCGGCGCTTGGGCGGCGGTTCCTCCTCCTCGACCTCCTCGTCTTCCTCTTCCTTCTCCAAAGCGGCCTTGATCGCGGCCTCTTCGGCCAGCAGAGCCTCGCGGTCGGCGATCGGAATCCGATAGTAGTCTGGGTGGATCTCGCTGAACGGCAGAAAGCCGTGGCGGTTGCCGCCATAGTCGACGAATGCGGCCTGCAAAGAGGGCTCGACCCGGGTTACCTTTGCCAGATAAATGTTGCCCTTGATTTGGGCGTGGCTACCGATCTCTCGGTCGAATTCCTCTACACGATCATCCCTGGTAACGACGACCCGGGTCTCGGCCGGATCGCTCGCGTCGATGAGCATCAACTTCTTCATAAAGGGGGAACTCCAGAGCGCCCTCGCGCAGCGGCAAGCAGGCCGCGCGCGGAACGAAAGCTATAAGCGGATGGCGAGCGGAGTTCGGTTCCATGCTCCTCGAATGTCTCGTGCTTTGCATGAACTGATCCGACCTCTTGATCTCGCCTCGAAAGGCTTCGACATGAACCTGCCCGGTGTCCGAACGCTCCTGACAAATCAGTGTCGGAGGCTCCTCCACGTCGGACGGGCTTGGTTGCGCCGCTTGCCCAGAACGAGCGCCAACAGCCTTCTAACCGGCCGCCCGCTCGCTGATTGCGGTTGTCCGCGCGTGCGATCCTTTGCAAGCCACCCTTGCCTTTCGGCGGCCGATCCAGGGGCTTCGCACCACAGCGGTATGTAACCTGTTGCGAAATCTATTCCGTCAAGGCGACCGGGATCAAGCGTTTGATGCCGGTCCGGTCGCTTGCCTGGCATGCGTCGTCGGCGCGCAGGGTGAGGGGTCAAAATCGCGTGTTTATCATCCCGATCTTAGAAGACACAGAGTAGCAAGAAATGACGTGATCTGAGTGCTTTCCGCTTGCTTTTTGGTGTTGAGTCATAGATTGAGGATCAGAAGAGCAGGCTTCGAGTCGTGCGCCCCCTATTCGATTGCGCCGTTTCGGAAGGCTGGCCTTGCTGGAGTGACTGTCGCCCCATGCTGCGATTTGCGTTGCATAGTCTCTTGATCGCGCTGCTGGCCGTCGGATCGATGGTCGGAATGGCCGCGGCCAAACCCAGCGTCGAACCGCCGCGCAGCGGCCAGCATGCCGACTACACACGTTTCGTTCTCGACTTAAGCGAGCCGCTGCCCTACGCGATTTTTACGCTGCCAAATCCGCCACGCCTGGTGGTCGACCTGCCCGAGGTCGACTTCAAGCTGCCGGCCTCCAACAACATGAAGATTCCGATGGTGAAGGCACTGCGCTCCGGCCTCTTCGCGCCGGGCCTGTCGCGGCTCGTATTCGATTTGACTGGCCCGGTGAAGGTGCTGCGCGCGGCCGTCCTGCCGCCCAACGACAAGGGCCTGCACCGTCTCTATTTTGATGTGGCGGCGACCGATCAGTCCAGCTTCGCCGCCAAGGCCAGCCGCAAGGCGCTGACGTCGAAGGCGCCCTTGCCGGAGGCTGTCTATAGCTCGACCGGCAGTGCCGTGCCGATCACCGATACCCGTCCGCTGATCGTGATTGATGCCGGGCACGGCGGTGTCGATCCCGGCGCCATCAGCGTCTCAGGCGCCTTGGAGAAGGACATCACGCTGGCCTTTGCCAAGACTCTGGCCGACGTATTGAAGCGTAGTGGGCGATATCGGGTGATGCTGACCCGCGACCGTGACATCTTCCTGCCGTTGAACGAGCGCTATGCCAAGGCCGAGCGTATTGAGGCGGACCTCTTCATCTCGTTGCACGCCAACATCCACGCCAAGAGGTCGATCAAGGGTGCAAGCGTTTTTACACTGTCCGAACGCGGAGCCGATTCGGACGCGGAGGCAGCGGCCCTGGCCGCCAAGGAAAACGGTGCCGATGCGGTCGCAGGTGCGGCCAGCGTCGATCAGGTGGCGCACATCCTGGGTGATCTCATGCGTCGGGAGACGATGAATCTCTCGAAGAACTACGCCAATCGTCTGGTCAATTCCTTGGGTCAGCAGACAACCCTGCTGCGCAACACCCACCGCTTTGCAGGCTTCCGCGTGCTGAAGTCGCCGGTCGTGCCTTCCGTGCTGCTGGAGATCGGCTACCTCTCAAACCCGGAGGAAGAGCGGCTGCTACGTAAGAAGTCCCACCGCAAGAAGATTGCTAAAGCCATCGTCGATGCCTTGGACAGCTTCTTCCAGTGGCAGCAGACCGTAAATCGCAGTTAGATCCAGTTCTGTCGACGTCGCAGGTTCCAGGTTCCGAAAGTCACGACCTTTTGGTGCCTTAGCAGTAACTTGCCGGTCTCTTTGTAGTCCTGCCTGCAAGCAACCACGTGATCGCTCTTGCACGATTAGTGCTCTCCCCGTAACAGTCTCCACTAGGGTCAATTGATGAACTGCATGCAATGGCTGTAGTTCTAGATAATAGTCGCGCAAGTGTCAGGATGCGGAGCGAGTAAGGGGGTTCGGATGAGTGAGGCCAAAGTTGAGTTCACAGTCTCTGGTGAGAATGCTGCGGAGATTGCCGAGAAGATCAGGTCTCATATTCCGGAGGGCGCGACGCTGGTGTCTAACGATCCAGTTGTGCCGGAGGGGCCGAGCCTGATTGAGGTCGGGCTCCAGAACTCAGCCGGACTTCCGGCCAAGCTGGAGACCTGGTTCTCGAGCGTCCAGGCTGGCGACGGGCCGGGTTTCTTTCTTGCGCTGGTCATCTGTGCGGCAATCTTTGCTGCAGCTTACGGCATCGAACGGCTGCTAGCCTTGTTGCTGCTGAAGCGGCTGACGTCTTCTCCTGCTAGCGATGGCAATGGTGAGGAGGCGACAGCCGGGCGTATCACTGCAGCACTTCGTTGGGGCGTCGGACAGGCGGCCCGTTTGCTTGTCTTCTACGCATTGAGCCGGGTCGCATTTTCCATCGTCTTTGCTGCCGGGTCCGAGGCGGAGGAACTCGCGGCCGTCGCCTTGGGCAGTCTTATGCTCGCACGCGTCTGGCTGAGCGTGTTGCAGGTCCTGACGGGATCGGGAGATCCAAGCCGACGGCCGACGGCGCTGACGGATGGGGAAGCGACCTTCGTCATGCGCTCTGTGACCATATTGGTCATCTTCCTGGCCATCTCGGCCTTCGCGCGAGATTTTGTTGTTGCCGTGGTCGATGCTGCCGAAAGCGGTGCCTTCTTTGCCGTCGTGACACGCATTGCAGATGGGATCGCAGCGTCGGTCTTCTTCTTCGTCGTGCGCAAGCCGGTCGGAAAGTTGATTGTGCGGGCTTTCTCCTCCGGAGACGAACCCGGCACTGTCATGACGCTGCTCGGTCGCTTCTGGTATCTGATTTACATCCTGCTGATGGCATTGCAGGTCGCCGCCGAGTCACGAGGCTATCTGGCCGGAACCCTCGGGCAGGACGCCTCTGCCCTCAAGCGCTCCTTCGCGGTTTTCGTGTTGGCGCCCTTTGTCTTGGCGGGGTTGGGCGTCTGGCGCAAGCAGCGGCTGAGTCGATCCGGTGCCAAGGGCCAGGGGCGGATACACGGCATCTTCTCCCTCTTGGAAGGCGCAGTCATCATCGGATCGGCGGTCATGATCCTCTTTGCCTGGGGCATCGATCCCTTTGCGACCGACCTGACAGGGGCCAAGCGGATCGTGCCGGGACTGGTCTCTGCTGCGATCACCATCGTCGTCGGCATCTCCGTTTGGCGGACACTCAGCGCCTTTCTGGATCCAGGAACGTCCAGCGACGACGAAGAGGGAGCAGAGTCCTCTGACGGCGAAGGTGGCGCCGGCGGCAGTCGTTTCGAGACCGTCTTCCCGATCCTTCGGGCATTCTTGGCGGCACTCGTCGGTACCATTACCGTGATGCTCGCCTTGACGTCGCTTGGCGTTCAGATCGGGCCATTGCTCGCCGGGGCGGGCGTACTGGGCCTGGCCATCGGTTTCGGCGCGCAGAAGGTGGTCGAGGACGTGATCTCCGGCCTGCTCTACCTGACGGAAGATGCCTTCAGGATCGGCGAGTACATCGAGACTCGCGAAGGGAAAGGCTCGGTCGAGAAGATCATGTTGCGTTCGGTGCGATTGCGCCACCACCGCGGCCCGGTCTTTACCGTCCCCTTCAGTGCCATGGGGACCATCCAGAACCACAGCAGAGACTGGGTGAAGGTCAAGTTCTCCTTCGATGTCGCACCCAGCGAGGACCTCGAGCGCGTGCGCAAACTGGTCAAGAAGATCGGTCAGAAACTGATGGACGACCCGGAACTCGAAGGCATGTTCCTCGAGCCACTGAAGAGCCAGGGTGCGGTCGCCATGGTGGGGCCGAACTACCAAATCGGCGTGAAATTCAGCTGCAAGCCAGGACAGCAGTTCACCATCCGTCGCAAGGCGATCACGGCGATCCAGCAAGCGATCAAGGAGCACGGCATTCAGGTGGCGACACCGCGCGTGGTGGTCGATTCGCCCAGCGATGCCGCTGCAGCGGCTGCCAAGGTCGCATCGGACCAGACCGCCGCCAAGACCGGAGGCCCGCAAGGACAACCCAGTGGTTAGTCGGGTCCAGGCATCAACCGCCACTCTCGACTGAGTGCCAGCTGCGAGGGGAATGGCTTGCAACCGGCGGCGCATGGTCCGATCCGAATGCTCGGAACCCAAAGGTTTGGATCGGGCCGTAAACTGGTTGCGCCGCTGGCCAGTTTCCGGGCCTCGTCTGGCGAGTAGGAGATCACGGTGGCGTGAGCGTTGCGCGGCGGCCACAACATGGGCTTCTGCACCGACCCTGCTGGTCTTACCTTTGCCATGAAGCTAATCTAGGCAACGGGATCTCTCGCCACAGAAACTCCGCATCTGGAACCACGCGATGCGGAAACTCTGCTCCTTGGCATCCAGACCCATCCTAACGATATAGGAGGTGGGGAGGGACGAGGTGATGTGGGTGACACCCGCCCGAGAAGGATATCTCGTCAAGAGGGCTCGATGAAGGCTTTGTTGGTCATCTTCCGTTCGCTGCTGGGCATGGCGATTCTGGCCGTGTTGTTCGTTGCCGGCGGTGGAATGTATGCCTATTACGTCTATGGCGGTAACGTGCCGGAAACCGACGAGTTGCTGGACTATGCACCGCCGATGGTGACCCGCGTGCATGCCGGCGATGGCCGCATGATGCAGGAATTCGCGTTGGAGCGTCGGGTCTTCGTGCCGATCGAAGAGGTGCCTGAAAAGGTAATCGATGCCTTTTTGGCGGCAGAGGATAAGAACTTCTACAACCATCCTGGCATTGATGTCTTCGGTATTGCGCGTGCGGCATACACCAACTTCGACCGTGTGATCCTGAAGGGCTTGCGGCCGGAGGGTGCCTCAACCATCACGCAGCAGGTGGCAAAGAACTTCTTCCTCAACAACAAGGTGTCGGTCGGGCGCAAGATCGAAGAGGCGATCCTTGCTTTCCGCATCGAATCGACCCTGACCAAAGACCAGATACTGGAACTCTACCTGAACCAGATCTACCTCGGCATGGGCAACTATGGCGTGGTGACCGCGGCGCAGAACTACTTCAATAAGACACTGGACGATCTCACCCTGAGCGAGGTGGCCTATTTGGCCGCCCTGCCAAAGGCGCCGGAAAACTATCATCCCTTGCGCAAGAAATCGGCGGCTATCGCAAGACGAAATTGGGTTTTGTCGCGGATGGCCGCCAACAATTGGGCCAGCGACAGCGAGGTGCGGGCGGCCAAGAAAGAGGATCTGAAGATCACCCCGCGCGAGGCGGCCCAGACCGTAGACGCCGACTATTTCACCGAGGATGTGCGCAGGGCGATCAAGAAGCAGTTCGGCGATCGGGGGCTCTACGAGGGTGGCCTGGTCGTGCATACCACGCTTGATCCGCACCTGCAGGCGATTGCCGACGAGACTCTGCGTCGTGGCCTCATTCGCTATGACCGCCGGCATGGCTGGCGCGGACCGCTTTATCGCTACGTCGAAAGCGAGGAGGCCTTTAACAAGCTTTCCGACAAGCGCGCCGAAGCCGTCGAGAAACGCACGAACTTCCGCCGCCGCGGCAGCCCCGAGGCACATCGTCCCTTGCCGCCGGAACCGGTTCTGGCCGAGGAGGCGGCCTGGCAGGACGGCCTCGCATTGCTGGAAGTCGATCCCCTGCCGCAGATCGACCTCACCAAGAATTGGGAATTGGCTGTTGTGCTCGATCCCTCTGCCGAGGGACGCCAGGCATTGATCGGTCTGATCGACGGCAGCACGGGTGTCATCCCGCGGCCGGAGGTGGAGTGGGCCAGGGCGTGGCGACCCAATCAGCGCGTCGGGGGCAAGCCCTCCAAGCCATCGGACGTGCTGAAGCGCGGCGATGTGGTTTTTGTCGAGCACACGACCGAGACGCCGGGCGGAAAAGCCTACAAGGACGCCAACAACTATGCACTGAGGCAGGTGCCTAATGTCGAGGGCGCGCTAATCGCCATGGATCCGCACACCGGCCGCGTGCTCGCCATGACCGGTGGCTGGTCCTTCAAGGAGAGCGAGTTCAATCGGGCGACTCAGGCGCAGCGCCAGCCCGGCTCCTCCTTCAAGCCATTCGTCTATATGGCAGCTCTGGACAACGGCTATACGCCGGCCTCAATCATTCACGATGCCCCGATCGAGATTAGTCAGGGCGCGGGACTGCCGAAGTGGCGGCCGAAAAATTACTCAGGCAAATACTACGGCCCGACGCCTTTGCGGGTCGGGATCGAGAAGTCGCGGAACCTGATGACCGTGCGTCTGGCGCAGTCGGTCGGTATGGCCAAGGTGGCGGAATACGCCAACAAGTTCGGTGTGGTCGATAACCTGCAGCAGGTGCTCTCCACCGCGCTGGGCTCGGCCGAAACCACTTTGCTGCGTATGGTGGCCGGTTACTCCATGATCGTGAACGGCGGCAAGAAGATCGAACCCACCCTGATCGATCGCATACAGGATCGCTATGGCCGACTGACCTATCGCCATGACCCGCGGGCTTGCGAGGCCTGCGAACAGGTGTCTTGGCAGGGTCAGGACGTTCCGGTCCTGGCCGACGATCGCGAGCAGGTGACCGATCCAATCACCGCCTATCAGATGACCTCGATCCTGCAGGGCGTGATCCAGCGCGGTACCGGTGCTGGCCGGGCCTCGATCGGGCGTCCCGCTGGCGGCAAGACCGGGACCACCAACGAGAACTTCGACGTCTGGTTCATCGGCTTTACGCCGGATCTGGTCGCCGGTGTCTTCGTTGGCTTCGACCAGCCGCGCACCTTGGGCCGCTCCGACACCGGTTCGACCGTAGCGGCGCCGATCTTCGGCGACTTCATGAAGGCCGCGATGAAAGGACGTCCGGAGCAGGAGTTCACCGCACCGCGCGATACGGTCTTCATGAAGATCTCGCTGGCGACCGGCCAACCTGCTTCCGGCGAAGAAGGTCGCGTGATCAATGAAGCCTTCAAGCCCGGCACCGGTCCCGACACCCACTATGTCGGTGAGGTCGACTACACGCCGACGCAGGAGTCGGTGACGACGTTGGGTGTACCTGGGCTCTATTAGGACCCGCTGAAGCTTGCAGCTAGGACCCTAGCGAAGCGTTCCTCGACCACCGATCCACACGTCAAAGTGTCGCCTTGCTGGTCAGCTAGGATCGTGCAGAGTGCGCGCAGCTCGCGCGATGGTCGGTCCCCGTCCGTGACGCGACAGCCCAAACGGTCGGAGACAGAGACATGGCAAGCGAAATGCTTGAGCCAAAGCCTTGGCATGCGAGCGAGCTGTCTGAGGCGCTTGTGGCGCTGGACACGAGCGAGGCGGGCCTGACGACGGCTGAAGCGGAGCGACGCCTCCGGGAGGAGGGTGCGAACCGCTTGCCGGAAGGGCCGAAGCAAAGCGATCTCCGGCGCTTTCTGCTGCAGTTCCACAATCTACTGATCTATCTGCTGCTGGTCGCAGCCTTGGTGTCCTTCGCGCTTGGCCATCTGATCGATGCCTGCGTTATCCTGGCCGTGGTCTTTGCCAATGCGGTGATCGGTTTCGTTCAGGAAGGCCGCGCCAAGCGCGCTCTCGAGGCGATTAAAGGCATGGTCGCCCCCAGCGCAGCCGTAATGCGCGATGGCCACAGAGTGACCCTGCCGGCTGAGCAGATCGTCCGCGGTGACCTGGTCCTGGTCGAGGCCGGCGATCGTGTGCCTGCCGATATCCGGCTCCTTCGCGCGCGCCATCTTCGGCTTGATGAAGCGATCTTGACCGGCGAATCGCTGCCGGCTGACAAGGATACTCGGCCGGTGGCGGCAGATGCCGCGCTCGGCGACCGCAAGTCCATGGCCTACTCCGGTACTTTCGTGTCCGCGGGCCAGGGATTGGGGCTTGCCGTCGGCACGGGGCTCGATAGCGAGCTTGGTCGGATCAGCAAACTCTTAGGCGCGGTCGAAAGCCTGGAGACGCCGCTGCTACAACAGATGGCCGGCTTCGCACGCCAGCTGACTCTGGTCATCCTCGGAATCTCTTTGGCGACTTTTGCCTATGCCACGCTTGCCAGCGGGCTGCCGCTGGACGAGGCCTTCATGGGCGTCGTCGGCTTGGCCGTAGCCGCGATTCCCGAAGGATTGCCGGCGATTATGACAATCACGCTGGCGATCGGTGTCCGGCGTATGGCAACGCGCAACGCCATCATTCGCCGCCTGCCGGCGGTGGAGACCTTGGGTGCGGTCTCGGTTATTTGCTCGGACAAGACCGGAACCTTGACGCGAAACGAGATGACCGCGCGGACCTTGGCGACGGCCGGCGATCGGTTTGAGGTCGAGGGCGTTGGCTATGAACCGGTCGGCGCGATCCTCGGACAGCGCGGCGCTTTCGATCCCGTATCGAATGTCGCTGCCTTGGAGGTGATCCGTGCGAGCCTCCTGTGCAACGACGCCGAAGTGCAGCAGACAGAGACTGGTTGGATCTGTCAGGGCGACCCAATGGAAGGTGCCCTGGTTTCGCTGGGCATGAAAGCCGGCCTGGAGATCGCGTCCCTTCGAGATTCCTATCGCCGGATCGACGAGATCCCCTTCGACGCCCAACACCGTTTCATGGCGACGCTGCATGCCAGGCCAGATGGCTCCGGCCATGTCGCAATCAAAGGTGCGCCCGAGCGGATCTTCGATATGTGCGCGTTGGAGCGAAGCGAAGCGGGCGACCGACCACTGGATCGCGGAGTCTGGGATCGCATCGCCGAGGAGATGGCGGCCCAGGGCCAGCGCGTCCTGGCATTTGCCTCCCTGGCGCCCCGCTCCGGCCAAACGGGCTTAGACTTCGCCGACCTTGAGACCGGTGCGGTGCTTCTTGGATGTATCGGCTTCATCGATCCGCCGCGGGCCGAAGCCATCGAGGCTTTGCGAGAGTGCAAGGAAGCCGGAATCCGTGTCGTCATGATCACTGGTGATCACGCTGTGACGGCTGGTGAGATCGGGCGCCAGCTGGGTCTGGCCGACAAGCCTCGTGTCTTGGTCGGTCAGGCCCTGGACAGCCTCGACGCGGCTGGGTTTCGCGAGGCTGTAAGAAATACAGATGTCTTTGCGCGCACCACGCCCGAGCACAAGTTGCGCCTGGTCGAGACCTTGCAGGCAGAGGGCCTGACCGTCGCCATGACCGGTGATGGTGTCAACGATGCCCCGGCGCTCAAACGTGCCGATGTCGGCGTTGCCATGGGCCAGCAGGGCACAGAGGCGGCCAAACAGGCCTCAGAGATGGTGCTGGCCGACGACAATTTTGCCTCGATCGTAGCCGCTGTTCGAGAAGGCCGCACGGTCTACGACAATCTGATGAAGGCGATCGTCTGGACGCTTCCGACAAACGGTGGCGAAGCCTTGACCATCTTGGTTGCCCTGGCATTCGGACTGGCCTTGCCGATTACCCCGGTTCAGATCCTCTGGGTGAACATGGTCACGGCCATCGCGCTTGGCCTGACCTTCGCCTTCGAGCCGACGGAGCCGGAAGCAATGCGGCGGCCGCCCCGGCATCGTGACCGGCCAATTCTGACGGGATCCCTGGTCTGGCGGGTGATCTTTGTATCCCTGCTCTTCCTGGTCGGGACCTTCGGCGTCTTTTTCTGGGCCGATATGCGTGGTCTGCCGATCGAGGAAGCGCGCACCTTGGTCGTTAACACGCTGGTGGTCATGGAAATCTTCTATCTCTTCAGCGTGCGTTACGTGCATGGCTCTTCGCTCAGCTGGCGAGGCCTTCTGGGGACGCGCCAGGTCTTGCTGGGTGTAGGCACCGTGGTCCTGGCACAGCTCGCCTTCACCTATGCGCCGCCTTTGCAGGCGGTCTTCGACACCCGCGCGGTCGGCCTCACCGAAGGCCTCGTGGTGTTGGCCGCAGGGGTGGTCGTACTGCTGATTGTTGAGCTAGAAAAACTGCTGCGACAACGACTGCTGGGCCTTGATCAAACCGCCGCTTGAAGGGGTATGGGAACACTCTGACGGCCCTCTTTCGGATGAGGCCAGCGTCCGCTATGGGATTTGGGCTTTACGGCCGGGGCTCTCATCAATACCTCTGAAGCAGCATAGAGGCGACCCTTGGGGCGTCGCGTAAGGCAAGCAGGACAGCGAACGACGATGAAAGCGGAAGTTATGCAGCAGGTCGAGGCCATCGAGCAGGCCCTGGATCTGCTAAGGAGGCATCTTTGACTGGGATCGCGCGCTCAAAGAGCTAGCGGCGCTGGAGGAGAAGGCCGCCGATCCCGATATCTGGAACGATCCCGCGCAGGCCCAAGAGGTCATGCGACAACGCACCGGGCTCACGCGCCGTATCGATACACAGCGCGCACTGGAAGCCGCCCTCGCCGATAGCTTGACCTTGCTTGAATTGGGCGAGGCCGAGGAAGACGAAGATACGGTCGTCGAGGCCGAGCGTGAGATCGGCCGTCTGCAGGTGAAGCTTGAGAAGGCGCAGCTCGAAAGCCTGCTCTCAGGTGAGGCCGATGCCAACAACTGCTACCTTGAGGTCAATGCCGGTGCCGGCGGCACCGAGGCGCAGGACTGGGCCGAGATCCTGCTGCGCATGTATAGCCGCTGGGCTGATGCGCATGGCCATAAAGTGGAGCTGATGGAAGAGAGTGCCGGCGAAGAGGCCGGTCTCAAGTCCGCCAGCATGATGATCAAAGGTTACAATGCCTACGGCTGGTTGAAGGGGGAGGCCGGCGTGCATCGGCTTGTTCGGATCTCGCCCTTTGACTCGCAGGCCCGGCGCCACACCTCCTTCGCTTCCGTCTGGGTCTACCCCGAAGTTGAAGACGATATCGAGGTGGAGATCCTGGAAAAGGATGTGCGGGTCGACACCTATCGTGCCTCGGGGGCCGGCGGCCAGCACGTGAACAAGACCGATTCGGCTGTACGCTTGACCCATTTGCCGACCAACATTGTGGTCCAGTGCCAGTCGCAACGTTCGCAGCACAAGAACCGGGCCAGTGCCTGGAAGATGCTGCGCGCCCGGCTCTATGAGCATGAGCTGCGCAAGCGCGAGGAAGAGGCGGAGGCCGAAGCGGCCGGCAAGACCGATATCGGTTGGGGGCACCAGATACGCTCCTACGTCCTGCAGCCCTATCAGATGGTGAAGGACGTGAGGACCGGGGTGGAGAAGGGCAACGCGCAGGGCGTGCTCGACGGCGACATTGATGAGTTTCTAGAAGCAGCCCTGGCAGCCAAGCTGGGCGGCAAGCAGTCGGATGGGGCAGAGAGCTAAGGAGGAAGGACATGGATTGGGAGCTGGCACAGGTCAACATCGGCCGCCTCGTCGCACCCGAGGGCGATCCCAGAGTGCAGGACTTCTTCGACAATCTGGACCGCATCAATGCCCTGGCCGAATCCAGCCCGGGGTTTGTCTGGCGTCTGAAGACCGAGGAGGGCAATGCGACGTCCATTCAGCCGACTGTTGATCCCCTGCTGATCGTCAACATGTCCGTCTGGCGCGATGCCGACGCCCTCTTCGACTTCGTCTACCGCAGCACGCACACGCCGGTCATGGCCAAACGCAGACAGTTTTTCCAACGTTTTGAGGGGCACTTTCAGGCGCTCTGGTGGGTGCCGCAAGGTCACTGTCCCGACACCGACGAGGCCTTTTCCAAGCTCTGGCACCTCGATCGCTTCGGTCCGACACCCCATGCCTTCACTTTCAAGGCGCGCTTTCCCAAGCCCGAACAGGACGGCATGCCGGTCGACATGAAACCAGACCCCTGGTGCGTCGGCTGGGCTTAGATTGCGGTGGGAGGCGTGCATTCGATTGGCGCGCTTCTAGTTTTCCTTGCCCACACGTGGAAGGTCATTCAGTGTTCAGCTGTCCAACCTTTATCGCCTGACGGTGGCAGCGAATCGCGGAGCCGCGATCCGTCGCATAGCGCCCATGTCATTTCAGGTTTTTTCCTGACAGGAACTCTTGTTAAGCTTGCCGCCGCATTGCGAGCGGGCATGTATTGCCTGCGCAGCGCGCCGACACCGACGTGCAGGTTTGATAGGGAGCGCTATTCATGTGGGACGAACGCAAGGCCGATCGGACGCACGAGGTTGAAATCGAGGGCGGCTACAAGGTGGTCGTCGACGACTTTGGCTCTGGCGAAAAGGTGCTGCTCTGCGTGAACGGTGGTCCGGGCCTGCCCTGCGACTACCTGCGCGCGCCACACGCCCCCTTTGCCGATCAGGGATATCGTGTCCTCGCGTTCGATCAACTCGGCTGCGGCCGCGCCGACAAGCCGGAAGACGCCTCGCTCTGGCGCATCGAGCGCTATGTCGAGGAGCTGGAGACGGTTCGCAAGACCCTGGATCTGGGCAAGGTCAACCTGCTGGGCCACTCCTGGGGCGGTTGGTTGGGGATCGAGTATGCGCTCACCTATCCCGACAATCTGCAGACCCTGATCCTTGAGAACACCTGTGGTGACATGCCCCATCTGATCACCGAGCTGAACCGGTTGCGCGAGGCGTTGGGCCCCGAGACCGTAGCGATGATGCAGCGCCATGAGGCCGAAGGCACTTTGGAGCATCCGGAGTATCAGGCAGCGGTCACCCTGCTGAACTACCGGCATGTCTGCCGGCTGGACGATTGGCCGGCGCCGTTGATGGCCTCGCTTGGCGACTGGAACATGGGACCCTACGGCACAATGCAGGGGCCGAACGAGTTCCTCTACGTCGGCAACCTGAAGGACTGGCAACGCCTGGATGGTATGCACGCCATTCCCTGTCCCAGCCTGATCACGGTGGGCATGCACGATGAGTTGGGACCGGCCTGCGCCATGCGAATGCAGCACGCCTTGCCGAATGCCGAGCTGCATGTCTTCAAGAACAGCTCGCACACGCCCTTCTACGAAGA
Organism: Rhodospirillales bacterium; assembly: GCA_963669445.1. Taxonomy (GTDB): domain Bacteria; phylum Pseudomonadota; class Alphaproteobacteria; order Kiloniellales; family JACOMY01; genus JACOMY01. Next base: position 4,109,775 of record OY770029.1, on the reverse strand, counting down.
GCCGGAGGCCTATGACGCGGTCTTGACCGCTTTTCTCGGCGCCCACGCCTAGCTTGCACGAAGGGGAGAGGCTTAGTCTATGTGGGACGAACGAGCAGCGGACGAGACCCTCAATGTAATGACTGAAAGCGGTTACAGTCTGGCCGCTTATCGCTGGGGCAGCGGCTCAGAGGTCTTGTTGTGCCTCAACGGAGGCCCCGGATTGCCTTGTGACTATCTAGCTGCCCCGCATGCCTGGCTGGCCGATCGCGGTTACTGCGTCATCGCCTACGATCAGCTCGGCTGCGGCAAGTCTGACAAGCCCGACGATCCATCGCTCTGGACTGTGCCTCGCTATGTCGAAGAGCTGGAAGAGTTGGTCCAGGCCCTGAGCCTACCGAGGATGCACCTCTTGGGCCATTCCTGGGGCACCTTCCTTGCCAGCGACTATTTGCTGACCTATCCCGGACGGGCCAAGTCCCTCATCCTGGCCGACGGCGCCGGCGACATTCCCCATCTGGTGAGCGAGCTCAACCGCCTGCGTGCCGCGCTCGGGCCGGAAACCGTGGAGATGATGCAGCGCCATGAGGCCGAGGGCAGCCTGGATCATCCGGCCTATGAAGCGGCAGTGACCCTGCTGAACTATCGCCATGTCTGCCGCCTGTCGGAATGGCCGGCGCCCTTGAATCGCTCTCTCGATGATTGGAACATGGCAGTCTACGGCACCATGCAGGGCCCCAACGAGTTCACCTTCACCGGCAACTATAAGGACTGGTCGCGTCTCAAGGAGATGCACAAAATCGACGTTCCGGCCCTGGTCGTCTGCGGCCTGCATGACGAGCTGACTCCAGCCTGTTCCATGCGCATGCACCACGCGCTGCCGCAGTCCGAGATCCAGGTCTTCCCCAACAGTTCCCATATGCCCTTCTATGAAGAGCCCGCAGCCTATTTCGAGACGCTTCTGGGCTTTCTCGATCGGCAGCGCGGCTAGGAAGCGATGGCGCGCTTCAAGTTCGTTCTCTATCGGCCGCTGCAGACCATTCCGGTCCTCTTCGGCGTCAGCGTCATCACCTTCGTTCTGGTGCGCTCGATCCCCGGCGATCCGGTGCGCGTGCTGCTGGGGCCGAGGGCCAAGCCCAGCATTATCGCCGCCGTGCGCGAGCAGTACGGCCTGGATGAGCCGATCGTCCTGCAGTACCTCTACTTCCTTTGGAACCTGCTTCAGGGCGAGATGGGTCGCTCGATCATCTATCGCGCTCCGGTGCTGGAGGTGATTTCCGAGCGCTTGGCGCCGACCCTGTTTCTGCTGGCCTTTGCATTGATCCTCTCCATTGCGCTTGCCATGGGTCTGGCGATCCTGGCGGCGCGCAATCAAGGCCGCTGGCCCGATCATTCCGTGCGCATGTTCTGTACCGCCGGACTTGGCTTGCCGGCCTTTTGGCTGGGCATCATCCTGATCATGCTCTTCTCGGTCGGCCTAGGCTGGTTCCCGGTCTCGGGCTACGGCGAGGGCTTTCTTGAGCATCTGCATCACCTCTTCCTGCCTGCTTTCACCATTGCCTTCGCCTTGGCACCTGTCTTGACCCGCAATCTGCGCGCCACCTTGATCGAGCAGATGCAGGGCGACTATGTGCAGGCCGCGCGCGCGAAGGGCATGCGCGAAGGTCCGCTCTTCTTCCGCCACGTCCTGCCCAACTCGCTGGTGCCGACGGTGAACCTCTTGGGTGTGGCCTTCTCCTGGCTGATCGGCGGCACCGTGGTGGTGGAGACGGTCTTCTCCATTCCTGGCATGGGCCAGCTCATGGTCGCCTCGATCTTCTCGCGCGACTATCTGCTGGTGCAGGGCATCACCCTCTTCTTTGCCATCGGCATCATCTGCACGAACTTCTTGGTCGACGTGGTGAACGTCGCCCTCGACCCAAGGATAGAGCTGTGATTCTGGCGGCCGGACAACGCTTTCGGCGATCGCGGATCGGCGGCCTGCCGGTCACCTTGCTGATGGGTATGGGCGTGACCGGAACCTGGATTTTTCTGGCTCTGGCGGCCGACCTTGTCGCGCCCTACTCGCCGATCGCTCAGGACGTTGCCATGGCGCTGCAGCCACCCAGCGCCGAGCACCTCTTGGGTACCGACAACTATGGTCGGGATATCCTCTCGCGCATCCTCTACGGCGCGCGCGTGGATCTGCAGATCGGCCTCTTCGGCGTGCTCTTCCCCTTCCTGATCGGCAATGTCATCGGCCTGCTGTCCGGCTATTTCGGCGGTATCGTCGATACCGTCCTGATGCGCATCCTCGAGGTCACCATCGCCTTTCCCTTCTTCGTGCTGGTGATTGCCATCATCTCGATCCTGGGGCCGGGCCTGATCTCGCTCTATATCGCTCTGGCCTTGGTCGGTTGGGTCTCCTACGCGCGGCTGACGCGAGCCCAGGTGCTGATCCTGAAGAAGGCTGATTTCGTGGGGGCCGCCCGCGTCCTCGGCTACTCCAATCGACGCATCATGCTGCGTCACCTGCTGCCCAACGCGATCTCGCCGGCCCTGGTCTTCGCCATGACCGACATGGTGCTGGTGATCCTGCTGGGTGCCTCGCTCAGCTACCTTGGCCTGGGCGCGCAGCCGCCGGCGGCGGAGTGGGGCGTGATGATCGCCGAGGGCCAGCAGTTCCTGGCCAGCGCCTGGTGGATTTGCCTCTTTCCCGGTCTGGCCATCGTCCTGCTGGGCCTGGGCCTCTCGCTCTCGGCCGATGGCCTGGCGCAGCTCTTGGGGACGAAGGAATGACGGCGCCGCTGCTTGAGGTCCGCGATCTGGCCGTTGAGTTTGCCGTCGAGGAGGCTTGGCGCCCGGTGGTGTCGGATCTCAGTTTCGATCTGCACCAGGGCGAGGTTCTGGGCATCGTCGGCGAAAGCGGATCTGGCAAGACGGTGACCAGCCGTGCCCTGATTTCGCTGCTGCCAGCCGGGGTCTCGCGCGTGGCTAAGGGCCAGGTGCTCTTCGAGGGGCAGGACCTGCTGCACCTCTCGCCCACCGCCCTAGCCGAGGTGCGTGGCGGGCGTATCGGCATGGTGTTCCAGAACCCCACCACGCACCTGGACCCGGTGATGCGCATCGGCGAGCAGATTGCCATCGGCCTCAGATTGCACCGCGACATGGACCGTGCGCAGGCGCGCCGGCGCACCATTGCTTTGCTGGACGAGGTCGGATTTTCCGACCCCGCGCGCCAGGTGGATGCCTTCCCGCACGAGCTTTCCGGCGGCATGCGCCAGCGTGCCATGATTGCAGCCGCGCTCTCCTGCGATCCGGCCGTTCTGATTGCCGACGAGCCGACCACGGCTCTGGACGTGACGGTGCAGGCGCAGATCATCGCGCTGCTGCGCGACCTGCAGACCTCGCGCAGCCTTTCGATCATTTTCATCAGCCACGACCTGGGCCTGGTCGCGGATTTCTGCGATGGCGTTCTGGTGATGGAGCGCGGCAAGGTGGTCGAGGCTGGCGAGGTGGCAGGCATTCTGGATCGGCCCCAGCATCCCTACACCCGCAAGCTCTTGGGCGCACAGCCCGGTCTGACGCCGCCCGGCCACTTTTTCCCAATCGAAGGTGAGGGCGCACGCGGCGGCACTGCCGTCGTCGACCCCGATCCCGGTGCCATGGCACTGGAAGTTTCGGATTTGGAGGTGCTCTTTCCCGGCAAGAGGAACATTGCCGATGTTCTGCGCCGGAAGCCGGCCGAGGCCTTTGCCGCCGTCGAGGGTGTCAGCCTCACGCTCAGACGCGGCGAGGCCCTGGGTCTGGTTGGCGAGAGCGGGTCGGGCAAGAGCACCTTGGCACGGGCAGTCGTCGGCCTGGTGCGGCCTAGCGGCGGCGAGATCCGCTTGGACGGCGCCCGCCTGGACCCTGAGGCCCAGAGGCATGGCCAGGACTGGCGCCGCAAAGTGCAGATGATCTTCCAGGATCCGCTAACCTCCCTCAATCCCAAGATGACGGTGGCTGAGACCCTAGCAGAGCCGCTCAGGGTGCACCGCATCTGTGCCAGGGAGGAGATCCCGGCCAGGGTGTTGCGTCTGCTGCATGAGGTCGGCATGGATGCAGAGCTGGCGACACGCAAACCCCATCAGCTCTCCGGCGGACAGTGTCAGCGTGTCGGTATCGCGCGCGCGCTGGCCATGGAGCCGGAGTTGTTGCTGGCCGACGAGCCGACCTCGGCGCTTGACGTCACCATTCAGGCACAGATCCTCAATCTACTGCTGCACTTGCGTCAGTCGCGTGGGCTGACGATGCTGTTTATCTCGCACGATCTGGCGGTCGTGCGTCACCTCTGCCAGCGCATCGCGGTGATGAAACGCGGCCACCTGGTCGAGACCGGCGCGGTCGAAGACATCTACGAGCGTCCACAGCACGCTTACACGCAAAGCCTTTTGTCAGCAGTGCCCGAGGTTGCAAAAGCCTCTTAGACTGAAGCTCAAGACCGACAGGAAAGGAAAGCTATCGCAGAACAGTTCCGCTTCGTTTCGCAAGCCAGACCCCTGTCCACTCTCGAAGGCGAGGTTTGGTGCATCTGAAAAGAGGGAGAAGAAGAATGATGATAGGTAGACTAGTAGGCGGGATCGTTCTCGCCGCCGTGGTCGGCGCCGGCTCGGCCTTTGCCGCCGAGGGTGTTCTGAAGATCGGCCGCGACCAGGACAGCATCCACATGGATCCGGTTCTGGTCAGCCAGAATGCCGACGTCTGGGTCATGAACAACATCAATGCCCAGCTCGTCCGCAACACCCGCGACGCCACCGGAATCGAGCCGGATCTGGCCGAGAGCTGGACCATCTCCGAAGATGGCAAGACCTACACCTTCACGCTCCGCGAGAATGCCAAGTTCAGCGACGGCAGTCAGGTGAAGGCGAGCGACGTCAAGTTCTCGATCGAGCGTCTGCGCGATGATGAGGGCTCTGTTTTCGGCTCCATGTTCAACGTGATCACCGACATCCAGGTGCCGGACGACCGCACCGTGGTCTTCACTCTGGCCGAGCCGACCACGCCATTCCTCTCGGTCCTGGCCTTGTTTGCCGCTGCCATCCTGCCCGAGGCTGCGGTGACCGCAGACTACGAGGGCTTCGCCGAGATGCCGATCGGCGCGGGTGCGTTCCGCATGACCGACTGGCGCCGTGGCGACCGCATCGTCCTGGAAGCCAGTGAGCATTACTGGGAAGCCGGCATGCCGAAGCTGGCCGGTGTCGAGTGGATCTACATCCCCAACGACAACACCCGCATCCTGCAGCTTCAAGCTGGCGAGATCGACGCGATGATCTTTGTGCCCTTCAACCGCATCGCCGAGCTGGAGGGCGACCCCGACATCAACGTCAACCTCGATCCCTCTAGCCGCATGGATCACATCCTGATCAACCATGCCAATAAGCCCCTGGACGACGTGCGCGTTCGCCAGGCCCTCGCCAAGGCGATCGATATCGATTCCATCATCAAGGCGGTGACCTTCGGCTACGGCACCCCGGCCAACTCCTATATCCCGGCCGGCGGCATGTACTACAACCCCGACAACATGCGCTATACCCAGAACCAAAAGGAAGCCGCAGCGCTTCTGCAAGACGCTGGCGTCGAGGATCTGGAGCTGGACATGGTGGTGCAGGCCGGCGATGCGAACTACGAGCAGGTGGCCGTCCTGGTGCAGGACCAGCTCTCGAAGATGGGCATCGACGTCAATATCGTGAAGCAGGAGCCGGGTCAGACCTGGGACACCATCGTCGATGGTGCCTATGACCTCTCGACCAACTACTGGACCAACGACGTGATCGATCCGGATCAGAAGACCGGCTTCGTGCTGGACGGCTCCGATCCCGACGTCCTCTCCTACTACACCCGCTACAACAATCCCGCCGTCAATGAACTGGTGGCCAACGCCCGGATCGAGACCGACCCGGAGGTCCGCAAGCAGATGTACTACGATCTGCAAGCCCAGGCGCAGGCGGATGTGAACTGGCTGGGGCTCTACTACAGCCCCTTCCGCAACGCCGCGCGGACCAATGTCGACGACTTCTTCCAGAACCCCATGGGTCGCTTCATGCTGGAGACCACATCGATCAAGTAATCTAACGGTTGGGTCGCTTTCTAGGCAATAAGATCTTGTAAAAGGTCGTGTTATTGAATTGAATCGACCAAAAACGTGAACTGAAGGCGCTGCATCCTGGGATTCAGCGCCTTCTTTTTTTGAGGAACGGGTGTCAATTCAGCCTTCAGAGCATGTATTGTACTGCGAGAGCGCGCGAGAGCGCGCGAGAGGCGTATCGTGGATCGATAAGAACAAAGTTTTCTTGGATCGCCCTGGGTCGGGTGATGCGCGTCTATTAGAGGGGGTGAGGCGCTTGGCGACGATTTTTGGAACCACCGGTGTATCCAACACCTTGACCGGTACGAACCTGAATGACGTGAGTTTCGGCCGAAGAGGCCAAGATGGTGGGTAACGCCAACAACGACATCCTGATTGGTAGCTCCTTCGACAATGTGATCTTGGGAAAAAGCGGTGACGACTGCCTTTGTCGAGAACCTCAGGATGCAGGGCGGCAAAGGCAGTACCGGCGCCACCGGCCTGGAGACCGGCAGCTTCGCCTACATCGGTGCGGCCGCCTTCTCGGGCGCCGGCAACTCTGAAGCGCGCTTTGCCGGCCCGCGCCAGATCCAGGTCGACGCGGATGGCGACGGCAGTGTCGATCAGGCCTTTCTGGTCGACGGCGTCACGGCTGCGAACCTACTGACCAGCAGTGATTCTGTCTGGTTGTAAGACAAGCAGGTAAGCAGGTTATAGAGTAAATCAGAGCGCCTGGCTGCTATGAGTGCAAGCGGCCTTGTCGCTTTGGCGAGCCTGCAAGAGACTGGCGGCAACTGAAACTCACGCAGCCAAGCCGGGAGCGTCGCCATGCTAACCAACGATCATCTCGCCCAATGGGACCGCGAGAACTTTTTCCATCCCTCCACCCATCTGGGGCAGTTCGACCGCGGCGAGGCGCCCAGCCGTATCATCGAGACCGCCAAGGATGCGACCTTCTTTGACCGCGAGGGCAAGGCCTTCCTCGATGCCTTCGCCGGTCTCTACTGCGTGAACGTCGGCTATGGTCGCCAGGAGATCGTCGAGGCCATCGCCGAGCAGGCGCGCCAGCTGGCCTACTACCATTCCTATGTCGGTCACGGCACCGAGATCTCGATTACGCTCGCCAAGATGATCATGGAGCGGGCGCCCAAGCACATGGCGCGAGTCTATTTCGGGCTCGGAGGATCGGATGCCAACGAGACCAACGTGAAGCTGGTCTGGCACTACAACAATATCCTGGGCCGTCCAGAGAAGAAGAAGATTATCTCGCGCTGGCGCGGCTACCACGGCTCTGGGCTGATGACCGGCTCGCTTACCGGCTTGGCGCTCTTCCACAAGAGTTTCGACCTACCGCTGAGCCAGGTGAAGCACACCGAGGCGCCCTACTACTATCGCCGGGCGGACCTCTCGATGAGCGAGGCCGATTTCTGCCAGTGGTGCGCCGATCAGCTCGAAGCGCTGATCTTGAAGGAGGGGCCGGAGACCATCGGTGCCTTCATCGGCGAGCCGGTCTTGGGCACCGGTGGCTTGGTGCCGCCGCCTGAGGGTTACTGGACCAAGGTGCAAGCTCTGCTGAACAAGTACGACATCCTATTGATCGCCGACGAGGTTGTGACCGGCTTTGGCCGTCTGGGCCAGATGTTTGCCTCCGACCACTACGGCATCAAGCCAGACTTCATCGCCACCGCCAAGGGCCTGACCTCGGCCTATGCGCCGCTCTCCGGCTCGATCGTGTCCGAGCGGGTTTGGGACGTGCTGAAGCGAGGCAGCGACCAGATGGGACCGATCGGCCACGGCTGGACCTACTCCGCCCACCCGATCTCGGCTGCGGCCGGCGTCGCCAACCTGAAGCTGCTGGACAGCCTGGGCCTGGTGAATCGCGTCAATACGATCGGCCCCTACTTCTTGAACGCGTTGAAGAGTGCTTTGGGCGATCATCCCAAGGTCGGCGAGGTGCGTGGCATTGGCATGTTGGCGGCGGTCGAGCTGGTCGAGGATCGCGATAAGCGCGTTTTCTTCGCTTCCGATGAGAAGATTGGCATGAAGGTTGCCGCCGCCATGGCCGGGCGCGGTGTCATTGCTCGCGCCATGCCGCAGGGCGACATCCTGGGCTTCGCTCCGCCCTACTGCCTGACCGAGGCCGAAGCCGACAAGGTTGCTGCCGTGACGGCGGAGGCTGTGGCGGAAGTCCTCGGTTAGTCTGGTCCGGCCCTAGCGCCAGCGCCCCTCCTCGCCATCGTAAGCGCCCAGGCGCAGGTCTTCGGAAGCGGAGGTAAGTGTCTTCTTCTGGATCTTGCGGCTGGGTGTGCGCGGGAAGTCTTCGCGCATGTAGGCGAGGTAGCGGGGGATCTTGAAGTCGGCAAGATGCGCCCGGCAGTGAGCGATCACCTGCTCCGGCGGGCAGTCCTCGGGCGTCAGGCCATCGCGCAGCAGCAAGTAGGCTTTCACCTCTTCGCGGCGTAGCGGGTCGGGAACTGGCACCACGGCGGCTTCGGCAACTTGGTCCAGGGTCGCAAGGACCGCCTCGACCTCCCGAGCTGCAATGTTCTCGCCGCTGCGCCGGATCATGTCCTTGATGCGGCCGACGATGTAGTAATAGCCCTCGGCATCGCGCTTGAAGAGGTCTCCGGTCCGAAACCAGGGGCCGCGGAAGGACTCGCGATTGGCTTCCGGGCGCTTGTAGTAGCCCCAGAGAATTGAGCGACCCTTGACCCAGAGCTCTCCTGCCATGTCGGGTTCGGTGATCTCGGTCTCGTCCTCGTCGACGATCTTAAGGCTGCGGAAGGGGCCGGGCAGGCCACAGGTGGTGACCAACGCCTTCTCTTCGGCCGCCACCGGAACGACCGTGGCCCCGCCGATCTCGGTCATGCCATAGCCTTCGCGCGCTACCAGGCCGAAGCGTTGCATAACCTCCAGGCGCGATTGGCGCCGCCAGCCATAGATACTGACGTAGGTGAGGTCTAGCCGCTTGTCGGCTTCGCCGGCCGGGCGGACCTTCAACGCCGGTTCCGGAAAGATGCAGTAATTGATCCGATAGTCCTCGAGCCAGCCATAGAAGCGCGAGAGGCTCATCCTGCGCGCGACATGTGCCGTCGCACCCAGCTTTAGGGTCATCAGGAACTGCCACTGCGGGTCCATATAGAAGAAGGGTGCCCAGATCAGGACATTGCGCACCCGGTCGTGGTGATTTCGAAAGCGGGCGGCATAGGCACCGATCACCATCCAATAGTCATGGCTCAAGAGGCAGCCCTTGGGGAAGCCGGTGGTGCCTGAGGTGTATTGGATGTTCAGGAGATCGTCGCGCGACACTGCCGAGGGTGGCTCGAAGGGCAGCTGGCCGGTATCCAGGAGGCTGTGCCAAGAGATGTTTGCTTCGCCTGCAGCGCCGTGCACGATCACCCGTTCCGGGCTCAAGAGCGGCAGTGCGCGGTCGATGCCTGCCAAGACCGAGAGCAAGCTCTCGTCGATCACCAGAAACTGCGCATCGGAATCGTCCAGGACGAAAAAGAGCTCGTCCGAACGATAGGCGGTGTTGACCGGCACCATCACCGCACCGATGCGCCCCAGAGCCACCCAGGTGATGGGAAAGGCCGGAACGTTGGGAAGCATCACGGCGACATGCGAACCCTTTCGAACGCCCTGCGCCACCAGGCTGGAGGCCAAGCGGTCTGCGGCCTGGTCGAAGGCGCTATAGGTGAGGCTCTCGCCCTCGTCGAACCAATGGCCAAGGATCCTGTCGCCTTGCTGCTCCGCAGCTTCCTTGACCAGGGCGCCCAGACTTTCCGGCAGGCCCCCGCTCTCCATTTCCTCGCGCAAGATCTGCATCTGTGCGACGCCGGGATCGATGGTCAGTGACATGGCTAGTCCTTTGGCTTCGCGAGCGGTGTTGTCGTGGTACCGGGTTGGCTGAGGTAGGCCGCCCGCTGCAGCCGATAGAGGTGCATGGAGAGGTTGATCGATTCCTGCTTGGGCAGGTCCATCGCCCGCTTGGCGACCTCCATCTCGACGCGCACGGCAATGGGCGGATGGCCGGCAATCACCTCGGCCACCTCCAAGGCGCGCTCCATCAGGCGCTCTGGCGGCACGATCTCGTTGATCAGGCCATGCTCCAAGGCGGCTTCGGCCAATAGAGGCTCGCCGGTCAGCAGCATCCACATGGCAACCGCCGGCGGTAGGTGCCGGCAGAGCTGGGTCGTGCCGCCCGCCCCGCCCATGCCGTAGGCGACCTCGGGAAAGCCCAGCTTGGCGCCCGGCACGGAGATGCGAATGTCGGTGTGGTTGAGCAGATAGATCAATCCCATGCCCATCGCCGCACCGTTAACGGCAGCGATGATGGGCTTGTGGCGCTCCAGGGTCTTCAACTCCCTTTCCCAGCCGGGGCGTGCATCTACGTCTTCTTCCTTGGAGGGCCAGAAGTGGGCATTCAGGGATTCGCCGGGCGTGGTGTGCCCCCAGTCCTGCTTGATGTCGTCGCCGCCGCAAAATGCCCGATCTCCTGTCCCGGTCATGATGCCGACATGGATGTCCCGGTCGGCGCTAAAATCCCTCAAGTGGTCGTAGAATTGCTTGTGCATGGCTGGGGTCAGGGCGTTGACCTTGGGTCGGTCCAGGGTAAAGACCGCGACTTTTCCCGTCTTCTCGTAGTGTATGGTCATACTTTCTTTCCTTTGGACAGACCTTGGGTTCTTGAACTAATCGGCGCGCAACCCGGCGGCCCGCCGGCGCAGCAGTTCGGCTGCCACCATGGCGACCGAGGTAACGACGATCAGGATTGAGGAGACGGCAGCGACGGTCGGACTGACCTCCAGGCGCAGGTCGGCCCAGATGCGCATCGGCAGGGTTTCCTCGCCGCTCATCAGAAATTCGGCGATGATCAACTCGTCGAATGAGACGAAGAAAGAGAAGACGGCCGAAGCCACGATGGCCGGTAGCAGGCTCGGCAGGCTAGCGGCCCAGAAGGCGCGAAAGGGGCCGGCGCCCAGAACGCGTGCGGCGCGCTCCAGGGTCGGGTCGAGCTGGCGGGCTGCGGCGCCGACGATCAGTACCACGAAGGGAAGCGAGATGGCGGCATGGGCGCCGACCAGGGCGATCGCGCTGTCCTCCAGCCCCAAGCGTACCGCGAAGATGAAGACGCCGAGGGCGATGAAGATGTGCGGGATGATGATCGGCGCGGTGATCGCGCTCATGACCAGGCCCTTCAGACGAAACGCCCGCCGCTCTAGGAAGACCACGGCCAGGGTGCCTATGACCGTCGCGACCAGGCTTGCTGCCAGTGCCACCCGGAGTGAGAGGAACGTGGCCGAGAGCCACACCGGGTCATTCAGGTAAGTCTCGTACCAGCGCCAACCCAGCTCCTCCGGCGGAAACTGCAGGAACTGGCTATCGGAGAAGGAAATCGGCAGCACAATGAAGATCGGAAACAGCAGATAGGCGACGATGAGCCAGAAATAGCCGGTGAGGCAGAGGCTGGAGAGGACTTGGCCGGGACGACGAGACATGGTGATCTCCGCACTCAATAGATCCAACGCAGGGCCAGACGACCCAAGCGGCGGATGACGACGACGGCAGCCAGGGTGCCGAAGAGGAGCAGCAGGCCGAGTGCCGCGGCAAAGCCCCAGTTGAGCTGTTGCACCTGGTACTCGATCAGGTTGGCCAGCATCAGATCGCCGCGCCCGCCGACCAGCGCTGGCGTGATGAAGAAGCCCATGGACAGCATGAAGACCAGCAACACCCCGGTGATGGTCCCGTCCATCGACAAGGGCAGAAAGACCCGGCGAAAGGCCTGCGCCGGCGAAGCGCCCAGCACCCGGGCGCAGCGCACCAAGTCCTGGTCGATCTCGGTCATCGCGGCGTAACAGGTAACGACCATGAGCGGCAGTAGGATCTGCAGAATGGCGACATAGACGGCACCGGTGGTGAAGAGCAGGCGTGCCGGCTCTTCCAGGATGCCGAGACCCAGCAGTGCTGCGTTGACAATGCCGTCGCGCCCCAGCAGCACCATCCAGGCGTAGGAGCGGATGAGGACGCTCATCCAAAGCGGAATGAGGATCAGGAAAATCAGCAGGAACTGCAACCGGCGGGGCTGTAGGTTGATGAAGTAGGCGATGGGATAGCCGACGAAGGCGGCCAGTAATGCCACGACGCCAGAAACCTCCAGCGTCCGCCAAAAGACCTTGAGATAGACCGCGCGGTCGTAAATGCGTTCGAAATGCCGGGTGGTGAACTCTGGGTCGAAGAGGCTGGCCTGAATGACGTCCAGGCTGGGCAGGAAAAAGAAGGCGGCGAGCAGCAACGCCGCTGGCATCATCAGGAATGCGGGGTGCAAGCGCATCGCTGCCGCCTTCTCTTGCTAGGTCTCCGGCTAGCGGTTGGCTATTCCAGCAGCCACTCGTTCCAACGCTCCTGCAGCGCGTCCAGATTGTCGGCCCAGAAGGTTTCGTTGGCGGCGAACTGCATGTCTGCATTGGCCGGATAGGTTGGCATCTGCTCGACGATCTCTTGCGCCATGCCGTCGAAGAGGCCCGGCGCAAAACTGGGATAGGGTAGCAGTTTCAGGTATTCGCGCTCCAAGTCCGGGCGCATTGTGCGGATCTCGATGTACTTGTGTGCAGCCTCACTGTTGGCTGCGCCCTTAGGGATGCCAACGTAAGAGATATGCAAGGCACCGCCGTTCCAGACGATCTCGACCGGCAGACCGGCCTCTTGCAGCTTGTTCACCCGTCCATTGTAGGTCGTGGTGTAGAAGACCTCTTCATCGGACAGCAGCTGCACGGTCTGTGCGCCAGAGCTCCACCAGACCGGAATGTGCTCCTTAACCTCGTCCAGCTTTGCAAAGGCACGGTCGACGCCCTCAGGAGTCGCCAGCACGCTATAAAGGTCCTCCTTGGCAACACCGTCGGCCAGTAAAGCGAACTCGAGATTGTACTGCGGGCGATTGCCCAAGGAGCGCGGGCCAGGGAAGGTCTCGACGTCCCAAAAGTCGGCCCATGATTCGATCTTCCTACCATCCGGGTTCTTGCCCAGGTTCTGAACCAGGACGGTGGAATAGGAGGCAGCACCCACGCCATATTCGGCACGTGCGACCTCGGGCAGCTCGCCCTTGGGATCGACCAATGCGTAGTCGATGGGATCCAGCAAACCTTTCTGCACGGCGATTGGGTAGTTGGAGGCGGAGATCTCCGAGACATCCCAGCTTGGCTTGCCCGCCTTAACCATGGCCTCCAATTCAGGCATGCGGCTGCCCTCGGCACTCACCTGACGCAGGCTCCAGCCGCTTTCTTCTTCGAAGACCGGCACGAAGATCTTGGCATTGACCTCAGCTACCACACCGCCCGAGCCGCTGACGGTGAGCACCTTGTCGTCGGCGAGCGCGGCGCCGCCGGCTAACGCGATCGCCAGGCTCGTGCCCAGCAACAATCCACTCTGTCTCTCAGTCATGAACAGCCTCCCAGCTTGGTCCTTGGTCAGTCAGTCCTGCGCGGTGAGCGGGCTGCCGTCGGCTTGAACGGGCAGGGCGTCGCGCAATTGGAAGCCGAGGCGGACCTGGTCCCCGCGCTTCAGGATCGGTGTCTGCGGGCCTCGATGCTCTTGGAAGATCAGATGGCGGGCCTCGGCCGAGGTGCCCTCCACGCGAATGTCGTATTGAACGATGTCGCCCAGAAAGAGCACTTCGCCGACCTTGGCGGTGAAGTCGATGCTGTCCGGCTGGTTCGTCTGGACGCGATGGATCTTCTCTGGCCTGAGCGAAAGGGCGCCGAGCACAAGTCCGGCCGCCTGTGCCGCCTCCATGCCCAGCGTACTCGCAGTCTCCACAAGATGAACTGTGCCGCTCGGGCCTTGCGTCAGCGTCAAGATGTTGGTCTTGCCGATGAACTCGGCGACGTAGCGCGAGGCTGGCCGGTCGTAGATGGCTTCCGGCGTGTCGACCTGGGCGATGCGACCTTCGCCCATGATGGCGATGCGGTCGGACAGTGCCAAGGCCTCGCCCTGGTCGTGGGTCACGAAGATGATCGTGCAGCCCAACTCGTTATGATAGCGCTTGATCTCCAGCTGCATGGCCTCGCGCAGCTTGAGGTCGAGCGCGCCCAGCGGCTCATCCATCAGCAGGACCGGTGGCTCGAAGACGACGGCGCGGGCAAAGGCGACGCGCTGACGCTGGCCGCCCGAAAGTTCCTTTGGCATGCGGCCCTCCAGACCGCCGAGGCGCACCATCTCCAGCGCGGCGGCGACCTTGCGGGCGATCGCCGCCTTTGCTTCCCGGCGCAGGCGCAGCGGAAAGGCCACGTTCTCAAAGACAGTCATGTGCGGAAAGAGGGTGTAGCTCTGAAACACCATACCCAGTTGCCGATGTTCCGGCGGCAGGGCCAGGACCGATTTGCCACCGATCAGCAAGTCGCCGCCACTGGGATCGACGAAGCCGGCCAGGACGTTCAGTGCCGTGGTTTTGCCCGATCCGCTTGGGCCCAGGAAGGTCATGAACTCGCCCGGCGCGACCTCCAGATCGAAATCGGCAAGCGCCGTCACCGCGCCATAACGCTTGGTCACCCGACGAAAGCTAACCGATGCGCCTGCCATGACCTCTGCTCTGTCTCCTTTCCAAGTTCCGCTTGCCGTCCGATCGGCTCGGCACAGTGTCTTCTAGAATATGACGCTAATGTCAGAACTGACGTTGACATCATTTTTATCGCTCGTCAATATGTCTTTCATGGAATTCGAAGACGATATCCAGCCGCTGCACCTGGCCACGCTTCTGGCGGAGCGGGCGCTGGCTGCCCGTCACCTGCCGAAGCGCAAGCGCACTCGTATGTCCTTGCTGGCGGCAACAGCGGCGGAGATGGAGGCGAAGGGCTACAGCGGGCTCACGATCGACGCGGTGGTAGAGCGGGCAGGTGTCGCGCGCGGCACCTTTTATCTCTACTTCGCCAACCGGGCGGCGGCGGCGATCGCCGTCAATCGCGCATTCAGTGCGGCCATGCGCGGTCTTCGGCCACGCGGGGGGCGGCGCTGGCCGGCGGAGGTCTCGATCTATCGGATGAACCTCTTCTACGTGCGCTCCTACGCAGCCAACGCCTCTCTGCTGCAGGGGCGCGAAGTCCTGATGCGCGATCGGCCGGAACTGGCGCGGGCGCGCGACTTTGTCAATCAGCGCTGGGCCAGAGCGGTGCTGCGCGACTTCTGCCTGCGCACGGATACATCACTCACTCTATTGGACGATACAGGCGCACTTCTGACCTTGCGCGCCGTGATCGCCATGGCGGACGAGTTGCTGCGCGAGACCTATGTCTTCGGCAGCCCGAAACTCCAGGCGATGGTCGGTCGCGAAGAAGACCTAGCCGAAGCCCTGAGCTTCGTTTGGTACCGTGCCATCTTCGGGCAGCAACCCAAGCATTTGCGTCCTCTGCTGCCGCAAACGGAGGATAAGGCTCGTCACAGCGATGCGCCGGCCTTTGCCGGTCGGGGACATGCGCTTGCCGTTTCCGGCGACTAGAACCTAAGAGCCCATCCGGAAACAGCTTGTACCCTGCACTGTCTTACAAAGGCCTTGGGACTGCGTCGTGCGCCACTTACGATACGCAAGGCATCGCCGGCGCCACCGCTCCTAACACGCGCGGTTCCGGCAGCGATTCAGGACACAAGCAGTTTCCGGACGTGCTCCAAGACAAAGAGCAGCGCTCAAGGGACCTCACCTTACCAATCCAGCGATTGCCAACCCGCTAACTGCGGCGAACTTGGTTCGGTTGTGAGTTCCGCTTAAAGCAAGCCTCGCGCCGCCAGGTTGCGCATCAATGCGCCGGTGCCGAAGGTCCAGGGGACGCAGTCGGTCGAGAGGCGTACCTGGTTGGTGAGCGCGCCAAGCTCTGCCGTCGCGATGGTCACCCGGTCGCCGAGCTTGTGAGTAAAGCCTTCGCCGGGCGTGTCGCGGTCTTGGGTCGGGGCGAAGAGGGTGCCCAGGAACAGAAAAAAGCCGTCGGGGTATTGGTGGTGCCGTGCGCAGGTCTGCGCCACCAGATCCAGAGGGTCGCGGCTGATCTGGTTCATGGAACTCTTGCCCTTCAACACGAAACCCTCCGGTCCCTCGACGGTCAGATCAAGCTCTGCCTGGCGGACCTGATCGATGCCGTAGTGCGTGTCGAAGAGGCGGACGAAGGGGCCCAGCGCGCAAGAGGCGTTGTTGTCCTTCGCCTTGCCCAGCAGCAGGGCCGAACGGCCTTCGACGTCCCGCAGGTTGACGTCGTTGCCGATGGTGGCGCCCTTGACCTCGGCGCGGCTGTTCACCGCCAGCACGATTTCCGGCTCTGGGTTGTTCCAGGTGGAAATTGGGTGCAGGCCGACCGGCGCGCCCCAGCCGACTGCGGCCATGGGCTGTGCCTTGGAGAAGACCTCCGCATCCGGTCCGATGCCGACTTCCAGGTACTGAGACCAGAGCCCCTCCTCGATGAGGGCGGATTTCACCTTGGCGGCTTCCGGCGAGCCGGGCTCCAGGTTGGCAAGGCTGCGCCCCACCAGGCTACCGATTTTGTCGCGGATCGCCTTGGCCTTGGAGAGATCGCCGGCCGCGCGTTCCTCGATCACCCGCTCGACCATGGAACTGGCGAAGGTGACGCCGCAGGCCTTCACGGCCTGCAAATCTGAGGGTGCCAGAAGATGACGCTGCTCCGGCGAGGCCTCGGCCGCCTCGGAGTCCGCGAGCGCTTCCTCCAAGCTGCAGAGCGGCGCGCCCTCGACCGCGGCGACCGCGGCCGCCGGATCTGCCAGTTCCAAGAGTGCGCTCATGGTTGGCAGATCCCGACTCGTGATGTCCACCAGACTGCCGTCGCGCAGGGTTACCAAGGCCGGGCCGGCGATACTCGGTAACCAGACGCGGCCCACGAAGGTGCCTTGGCTGGGTAGGTCCACTGCTGCTGTCATTGCTCTGCCTTCATTCTGTCGATCTCACGCTTTCAACCGGCCGCAAGGTTTCGCCTTCCAGTCCGCTTGTCAATGAGATCGCCATTGACGAGGGGGGTCGTCGTCGCGCGAGCGCATCTTAAAACAGACATTACAAGTACATTTTTATTTGAACGGCTGAGCGTCGCTTGAACCGACAATTCGCTCAATACAAGGCGGCGAGGGATCGGATAGATGCATAGCGGGGGGGACAGGAACGCGCTTTAATCCAGCGTTTTCGCCTGTAATAGTGCCAGCGTCCTTGCACAAGGTTGGTTTGCCTGCGAGCAGCGGTTCTGCTGCTTGCCGGGAGGGGTAAGCCTAGGCAGCCGCGCAACGGACAAGGAAGCGACTTCGACCCCGCGGTCGCTTGGGGACTCCCGATTCGGTCCTTGGATGCCGCGCAGGCCCAGGAAACGGCGGAATGGCCCCGTCTTCGATCGAATGTAACCGCGCGTCAGGGGCTGACCGCAAAAGGGAGTGATTGCCGTGAATTTGCAGACACCGAAGAACGACTACCGCGAGATTATTGAAGCCGACCGCGCCCGCGTCTGGCATCATCTGGTTCAGCACAAGAAGTTTGAGACGGTCGACCCCTTGATCATCATCGAGGGCGAGGGCCTGCGCGTGTGGAACGCTGCCGGCCGTAAACACCTGGACGGCACGTCTGGCGGTGTTTGGACCGTGAACGTCGGCTACGGCCGCACCGAAATCGCCGACGCCGTGCGCGATCAGCTGGTGAAGCTGCCTTACTACGCCGGTGGTGCCGGTACCATCCCGGGGGCCCGTTTTGCCGAGCGCCTGATCGAGAAGATGCCGGGCATGAGCCGCGTCTACTACTCCAACTCCGGCTCCGAGGCAAACGAGAAGGCCTACAAGATCGTTCGCCAGATCGCCCACAACAAGTACGGCGGCAAGAAACACAAGATCCTCTACCGCGAGCGCGACTACCACGGCACCACCATCACCGCGCTGAGCTCCGGTGGTCAGGAAGAGCGTAAGGCGCAGTACGGGCCCTTCACGCCTGGCTTCGTCGAGGTCCCGCACTGCCTGGAGTACCGCTCCCAGTGGGGCGAGGTCGAGGACTATGGCGTACGTGCTGCCAATGCCATCGAAGAGGTCATCCTGCGCGAGGGCGCGGACACCGTCGGCGGCCTGATCCTGGAGCCCATCACTGCCGGCGGCGGCGTCATCGTTCCGCCCAAGGGCTATTGGGAGCGCGTGCAGGAGATCTGTAAGAAGTACGACGTGCTGCTGATCATCGACGAGGTGGTCTGTGGCGTCGGACGCACCGGCACTTGGTTCGGCTATCAGCACTACGGCATCCAGCCGGACATGGTGACTATGGCCAAGGGTGTGGCCTCCGGCTATGCCGCC
Source organism: Rhodospirillales bacterium (assembly GCA_963669445.1). Classification (GTDB taxonomy): domain Bacteria; phylum Pseudomonadota; class Alphaproteobacteria; order Kiloniellales; family JACOMY01; genus JACOMY01. The sequence goes on along the minus strand of OY770029.1, from coordinate 4,091,408 downwards.
ATCTCCTGCACAGTGACGACCGAGGCGGTCTTCAACGAGTTCAAGGCCGACGCCGACGATCACATGAGCTACTTCCGCGACATCTCCACCTTCGGCGGTTGCACGGCCGGCCCGGCCGCAGCGCTGAAGAACCTGGAGGTGATCGAAGGAGAGAACCTGCTGGATAACGTCACCAAGATGGGTGAGTACATGCAGGAGCAGTTCAAGGGCCTTATGGGCAAGCACGCCATCATCGGCGAGGTGCGCGGCAAGGGCTTGTTCCAGGGCATCGAGTTGGTTGCCGACCGTGAGACCCGCGAGCCTCTGCCCGAGGCGATGGTGACGGCCGTTGTCGGCGACTGCGTGCAGAATGCCGCCGTGCTGATCGGTGCTACCAACCGCTCGCTGGTTGGCCTGAACAACACGCTCTGCTTCAGCCCCGGTTTCATCGCCACCAAGTCCGACATCGACGAGATCGTGACCGCGGTGGATGGTGCTCTGGGACGCGTCGTGGCAGCATAACTGCATAGCGCATTGCGTTATTGGAGCGGCTTGGCGCCGGGTTTACCGGTGCCAGGCCGCTTTTTTTTTACTATATGAGAGCCATGATCACACGACGCACATTCTTGGGGGCGACAATGGCGAGCATGGCTGTTTCGAGTTCAGCTGGCGGCAGCAATTCTTTGCCGGAAACTTTTGTCGCGCCAGCCGAAGAAGCACTACATACGCGCACCTGGCTATGTTGGCCTTCGACCCGCTCCATCTATCGCCGAACCACAGCATACTACGAATCAGTGCAAGAGACGATTGGTCGGCTGGCCGCAGCGATTGCAGAGCATGAGCCCGTTACGATGTTGGCCGATGCCTCCTTGCATCCGCTTGCCGCCAAGCTCTGCGGGCCCAAGGTGGAGCTTCTGGACGCTGCCACCGATGATATGTGGGCGCGCGACACGGGCCCGGTCTTTGTGGTGAACGGCAAAGGTCAAAAGGCCTTGGTCGACTTCAATTTCAATGGGTGGGGCGGCAAGCAGGGCCATCGCCTGGATACCGAGGTGCCGCCGGCGATTGCCAATCACCTGGGACTGCCGCTTATCGACAGCGGACTGGTGGGCGAGGGCGGTGGTATCGAGTACGACGGTCTCGGCACGCTGCTGCTGACCGATAGCTGCTGGGTCAACAACAATCGCAATCCTGGAAAGAGCCGCGACGAGGTTGAGGCTGCATTGAAGGCCGCGCTCGGCGTCGAGACTGTGATATGGCTGCCCGGCGTGCGCGGTCAGGAGATCACCGATGGCCATATCGACGGCTCCATTCGCGTAATCAAACCCGGCGTCTTGATGATGAGCGGAATCGAGGGCGATGATTCCGAGTGGGGGCAGGCCTATGACGAGTCGAAGGCGATCCTCAAGCGCGCCAAGGATGCGCGCGGTCAGGGCTTTGAGATCGTAGAGGTGCCCTGGGCGGAGAACTGGCGCTCGACCGACCCTGAGTTTTTTGCCGGTTACGCCAACTTCTATGTCGGCAATGGTGCTGTCTATACGCCTCAGTTCGGCGACCGCCGGGCTGACGCCCGGGCGGTCGAGGCCTTTCAGGCCCTCTATCCCGAACGCCGTGTTGTCGCCCTGGAGGTCGACCGGATCTATGAGAACGGCGGCGGTATCCACTGCGTGACCCAGCAAGAACCGGCTGCTTGAGTTAGTAGGTCAGCAACCTCTAGGCCGGTGGCAACACCAGAACGGCCTCCTCCGGCCAGGTGACGAAGATATCACCGCCGCGTTGCGAACTGCCGCTGGGCATCAGACCCTCTTGCGCCGAAATGGCAAGCGGTCGCTCTCGGTTCGGAACCGAGACATAGAGATGGCTGCGGTCTCCCAGGTAGGAGGTCGTTTTCATCTTACCTTGAATGCCCGGGCGCCCCTCCGGTGCGGCCGTCTCCAGGCGGAGCTGCTCGGGCCGGATGGCAACCACCACGGGACGCCCATTCTGCACAAAGCTTTTTGAGGTCTTGGCCGTAACTTGGCCAAGGCCCTCGGTATCCAGAACGGCCATACCGTTCTTGGTCTCTATGACTGTGGCATCCATGAAGTTCATCTGGCCGATGAAGTCAGCGACCTCGATCGAGACCGGATTGTTGTAGAGATCCTTGGGCGAGGCCATTTGCAGGACCTGGCCTCTGGCCATGACCGCCACACGGTCGGAGAGGGTCAGCGCTTCCTCCTGATCGTGAGTGACGAAGATGAAGGTGATGCCCAGTGCCTCCTGCAGAGCGCGAAGCTCAAGCTGCATCTCTTCGCGCAGCTTTTTGTCGAGCGCTCCCAGCGGCTCGTCCAACAGCAGGACCTTCGGGCGCTTGATGAGCGCGCGCGCGAGCGCGACGCGTTGGCGCTGACCGCCGGATAGCTCGTTCGACTTGCGCTCGCCATAGCCGCCGAGCTGCACCATCTCCAACGCCTCGTCGATGCGACGGTCGACCTCCGACTTCTCGACCTTGTCGTAGCGCAAGCCGTAAGCGAGATTCTTGCGCACGTTCAGATGCGGGAATATGGCGTAACTCTGAAACACCATGTTGGTCGGCCGCTTGTGCGGCGGGACTTGCGACATGGGGGCACCGTCGATGTAGATCTCTCCGTGGGTCGGAGACTCAAATCCCGCCAGCAGGCGCAGTAAGGTCGTCTTGCCACAGCCTGAGGCACCCAGCAGCGAGAAGAACTCACCCGAGGTGATGTCGATCGAAACCTCTTCGACGGCGATGACCGATCCGAAGTGCTTAGCGACCCGGTCGATCTTGAGATAGGGCGTGCTTGCGTTCATGCGATCTTGGGCCCTCCTCAGGCCCCCAACCTAGGTTTGTTGCTGCTCGACGCCGCGGCGGGTCAGCCACTGCGCGAAGAAGACGACGAAGAAAGAGACGGCCATGATCGCCGCACCCAAGGCCAGCACGGGTGGCAGACGCGCCGGGAAGCGGAGCTGGCTGAAGATATGGATCGGCAGAGTCTTCTCGTTGCCGGCCAGCATGTAGGCGATGATGAACTCGTCGAACGAGATGGTGAAGCAGAGCAGCATGCTGGCGATGATGCCGGGCAGAACCATCGGCAGGGTCACCCGCCAGAAGGTCCACCAGGCGTTCGCACCCAGGTCCGCAGAGGCCTCCTCCATCGACTTGTCGAAGCCCTCGAATCGCGGGATCAAGGTCGCCATGGCAAAGGGCACGCAGATCAGCGCATGCCCGATGGTGACCGTGGCCAGCGACAGCTCGACACCCAGCTGCTTCATCATGATCAGCAGCGCGACCGCCAGCAGAATGCCCGGCACCACCAGTGGCAACATGATGACCATCACAATGGGTTTCTTACCGGGGATGCGATAGCGGGTCACGGCCTTGGCGCCGAAAACCCCCAGCAGGGTGGCAAAAACCGCCGCGATCGTCCCGACCTGGATGGAGTTCACCAACGAGGTCATCATCGCGGCATCGGCGAACATCTGCTCGTACCACTGGGTGGTAAAGCCCTTCAGCGGGAAGGCGATGTAGACATTGTCGTTGAAGGAGAAGAGCGGCAGGAAAAGCACCGGCACGTAGAGAAAGGCCAGATAGCCGATCGCATAGACGTGGAGCGGTCGGTTCGGCCGGTCGATATAGGAAACATCGCTCATGCACGCCTCCCGGTCACCCGGCTGGCAACCCACATGTAGACCAAGGCGATGATCGCGATCAGGACCATGCTGGCGATTGAGAGCGCAGCACCCATCGGCCAGTTGTTGACGCGTCCGAACTGAGCCTGGACGATGTTGGCGATCATCAATCCATCGGGTCCGCCGACCAGCGCGGGCGTCACGAAGTCGCCAACGGTCGGCACAAAGATCAGCAGGGTACCGGCAATCACACCTGGCAGCGAAAGCGGCAGGGTAACGCCGAGGAAGCGCTTCACCGGTCCGTCGCCCAGATCGGTTGCCGCTTCTAGCAGCGATCGGTCGATTTTCTCTAGCGAGACGTAGATCGGCAGGATCGCGAATGCCGCCCAGGCGTGCGTCAGTGTGATCACCACGGCGGTTGGACTGTAGAGCAGGAAAGACAGCGGTTCGGAGATGAAGCCAAGACCCTCCAAGCCGGTGTTGATGACGCCATTGTAGCCCAGAATGATCTTCCAGCAGAAAACCCGCAGCAGATAGCTGGTCCAGAAGGGCAAGGTCATCATGATGATCCAGATCATCTTGCGCTTGCGGACGTGAAAAGCCACGTAATAGGCCATGGGATAGGCCAGAAGCACGGTAACGATGGTGCAGGCCCCGGAAATCATCAAAGATCGATAAAAGAGCGTTGAATAGATATCTCGAGAAACGACGGATTCGTAATTGTTGAGCGTTAGATTTGTATCAAACTCGAACCCTGTTTGGGTCCAGAAGCTGAACAACACCATCAGCACGAAAGGTGCGCACATGGCGAGCAGCATGACCAACAGGGTAGGGGAGAGGAGAACCAGCCCGCGGATCGGCTCACTGCTCATAACGAGAGCATAGAGGCGCCCAGAGAGGGAGCCCGTGTTGCGGGGAGCGGTCTCCATAGAGATCGTGCGATCGATCACTGGCCTGCTCCTATATCTGAGGGGCGGCTTGGCGCTGTGGACCTTTATTGTGCCACGACGCCAAGCCTCACTCCAGTCAAATGGACAGGCTAGAAGCCGGCCTTAATCTCTTCGAAGGTGTTGTTCATCTTCGAAGTGAAGGCTTCCGGTAGCGGTATTTGGAACTTGCCGGCGGCCAGGACATCCTCTGGATTGGTCGAGAGCCCCAGTTCGTCCAAGCGCTCCGGTGTGACGGTTGCGAACGACTTAATGTTGGAGTGGCCGTAGCCGTAGTCGTCGATCAGGAAATGGCCGGTCTCGGTGCTGAGCAGCGAATCGATAATGTCCAGCGCCATATCGTAGTTGCCGGAATCCTTATGAATCATCATACCGCAGACCCAAGTCAGCGCACCCTCCTTGGGATTGGCAAACTTGACCGGCACGTCCTGCTTCTTCAGCTCCACCGGAGAGCTGTTCCAGGTCATGGCCGCAACCAGTTCGCCCGATGCCAGCATCTGCTCCAAGGTGGTCATGTCGTCGGTATAGGTGCGGATCAGCGGGCGCTGCTGGCGCAGCAGGCCGGCCACCTTCTCGTAGTTGGCCTCGGTGTCCATCTCGCTGAAAGGCACACCGCCATAGATGGCCGTGCACCACCAGGTATCACCGGCGGAGGCGATGACGCCAAGCCGACCGGCGTAACGTTCGTCGAAAAGGATGCCCCAGGATTCTTCCTGCCCGTCCCAGTCGACCAGATCGGTGCGGTAGGTGATCGAGGTTTGGCCCCAGTCGAAGGGTGCGAAGAAGGTCTGGCCGTCCTTGGTGCCGCCCTTGAGTTGGGTAAGCGCCGGAATCATGTCCGGCCAGTTCGAGAGCTTGGAGGTGTCGATCGGCTGGAACAGGCCGGAGCTCATCCAACGCGGGATCGAAGAATTGCAAGGGTGTGCGACGTCGGCGACAAAGCCGCCCATCATCTTCGTCAGCGCCTCTTCCGTACCGCCGAATGCGGAAAATCCCGGAGGGCCGCCGTGCTTCTCGATGTAGGGGGCGAAGAGCTCGGGAATGTCGTAGCCGCCCCAGGTAAAGTATGTGGCGTCGGTGCTGGCAGCTTGTGCCAGGTTCGGTCGCATGGGAACGGTAGCAATACCGATGCCGGCAGCGCCCAAGAGCGCCGTAAACTGGCGTCTCGAGAGCCCGCCTTCGGCAATCTTATCCTTGACCATGTTTGCGCAGATCTTTGATTTGGTCATCGAGCCTTGTCCTCACTGTTCGCTGTATTTGTCACTCTATGTGCAACCTGATTGTGTGGGGTTTGCCTATGTTTCCCATTCGGGATCAGGTCTTGGTGACCATCGGACCAAATTTGACGGTTGTTGCCAAGAGTTATGATTGGGAGATTGGAGCCAAAAATGAACCTGTTGTAACCTTTTTGGATCGCGTTCTGCCATTGCTTGGCGCGCTGAGGCAGCACGCTGCAGAAATCAGACCAGTCAGTGGGGAGCAGGGGTCTTGCGGGCAAAGACGGCCGGCGGCGCGGACTCTGGCGCGGGCTTCTTGGCGACCGGCATGCTACCGATCTCGCGCACCAGCTTTTCCCGCATCACATCTGCGAAATCCTGGTAGTCGGCAGCGGTCACCACGAAAGCGCCCTGGCCGCCGATCAGGTGTTCGCGGAAGAAGTCGGCAAGGAGGGGGAGTTCGTTCAGGATCGCGAGACCATTGATGACGATCCCGCGATCCAGCACCTCTCGTCTGGCACCCCGGAGCGGGCGCCCGTCGTTGGTCCGTCCGTCGCCAGAGAGGTCGATGACCCGGCGCAATCCGCGAAAGCTGTTGGTCTCCAGCTCCAGTAAGGCTCTGCTCAGCGCATCGCCAAGGGCCGTATGGCCGCCTTGGATCAGCCGCGGCATTCTGGCCAGCCGCCCGGCCAGCTGCCCGGCCTCCGCTCCGGTCTCGACCAGGGTCCAGTCGATGGCGACGGCCTGGCTGTCTTTGTCAGCCCATTGGATGACCGAGATGGCCAGACCGCCGCGCGTGTTCTGGATGGCCTCGCGCACCTCGGGGCTATCAAAGGCCGTCGCCAGGCCGAGGGCCTGCAGATCATACTCCGTGGGGTTGACGCTGGCGGAGACGTCGATCAGCAGCACCAATTCCATGCTGACCGGACGTTCGCTTTGCGCTAGGGCTCTGTTGGCAAGGCCGAGTGAGCCGGCCCCGAGTGAGGTGCCAAGCAGCGCAAGGAGAAGGAGGATGCCCTTGAGCGGGAAGGCCGGAAAGCCTGGTCTCATGACTGGCAAGGACCAGTCCATGAGAGAGTACGCTTCTGGTCCAGGTCTGGGCGCCAACAGTCGGATCGGCCAATGGCTGTGAGAAGGCTAACCCTCTTACTCGTTTCGTCCTGCTGCGTCATTGCCGTGCTCGTCGCCTTCCTCTGGATCGAGCCGGAGCCTGATCCGGCCGCAGAGGCCTGCGAGAGCTGTGACATCCGCCATCAGCGCCTGAAACCAAAGGACTCTGCCGAGCAATGATGACAGCCGTGACGATCCTGTCAATCCGACCGGGTCAGACGTCCGATTAAGGGGGTGGTCCAACGCGACCCAGAGGTCTTGAGTTCGCTGCCCTCTAACCTACTCCGAGGGCTCTATTGGCCGAGGCCCAGGCGTTTGTTGACGCCGCTGCGCTCCAAGAGGGGTTGCCACCAGGCTTCGTTGGCGAGGTACCAGTCGACGGTCTCTTCCAACCCTTCCTCGAAGGTTCGGGTCGGTGCCCAGCCCAGCTCATCGCGGATCTTGCTGGAATCGATGGCATAGCGGAAGTCGTGGCCCGGCCGGTCCGCGACATAGGTGATGAGCTGCTTATGCGGTGCGCCCTTTGGGTGGCGCGCGTCCAGCACCTGACAGATCTGATGGACCATCTCGATGTTCTGCTTCTCGGCGTTGGAGCCGATGTTGTAGGTCTGGCCGACGCGGCCCCCCTGCAGCACCACCAGAAGGCCTGCGGCGTGATCCTCCACATGGATCCAGTCGCGCACGTTCAGGCCCTTGCCGTAGACCGGGATGGGTTTGCCGTAGAGCGCGCTCAAGGTCACCACCGGGATCAGCTTCTCGGGAAACTGGAAGGGGCCGTAGTTGTTCGAGCAGTTGGTCATGACCATCGGCATGCCGTAGGTCGAGTGCCAGGCACGTACCAGGTGGTCAGATGCAGCCTTCGAGGAGGAATAGGGGCTGCGTGGATCATAGGGCGTGGTTTCCGTAAAGGCGCCCTGCGGCCCCAGCGAACCGAAGACCTCGTCGGTGGACACGTGATGGAAACGGAAGGCGTCCTTCGCCGCCGCGTCAAGCTCGACCCAGTAGGCACGGGCCGCTTCCAGCAGAGTATAGGTGCCCATCACGTTGGTTTCGATGAAGGCAGCCGGGCCGTCGATTGAGCGATCGACGTGGCTCTCCGCCGCCAGATGCATGATCGCGTCCGGTTGATGCTCGGCAAAGACCCGGTCCATTGCCGGGTGATCGCAGATGTCTGCTTGAACGAAGCTGTAAGCATTGCTGTCGGCGATCTCGGCCAGATTCTCCGGATTGGCCGCATAGGTCAGCCTGTCGATATTGACCACCTGATGGCCTTGCGCAATTGCCTGGCGGACCACGGCCGATCCAATGAAACCACAGCCCCCGGTTACGATCAGCTTCATGAAGTTCTATCCCTCGAAAATGGCGGTCTTGCGCGTCATAGGTTCGATGCGAACGGGGAGGTTTAAAGCCTGTTTCCCCGGCAAAAGTACAGGAAAGATTGGCGGTTACGCGGAAGGGGCAGGAACGAAGGGTGTTTCGAAGCCGGCAAAGCCCGGTGCCTTAGCGTCTTTCTGCGACAGCACGGCGTCTCTCGGATCAATCCCCCAGTCAACAGCCAACAGCGGGTCGTCGAAGCGGATAGCCCCGTCGCAGTCCGCTGCATAGTAGCTGTCGACCTTGTAACTGACCAAGGTGTCGTCCTGCAAGGTGATGAAACCATGCAGAAATCCGCGAGGAACCAACAGCTGCTCGCCGTCGGCCGCGGTCAGGGTCGCCGAGACCCACTGACCATAGCTCGACGAGCCGGCGCGGATATCGACGGCCACGTCCAAAATCGCGCCGCGGACGACGCGAACCAGCTTCGCCTGGGCATGGGGCGGTGACTGATAGTGCAAGCCGCGCACCGTGTTTGCTTTGAGAGTGTAGGGCTCGTTGTCCTGCACGAAGGTCAGATCGAAGCCTGCATCGCGAAGCCGCTTGCCGTTCCAAGTCTCACAGAAATAGCCGCGATCGTCGGCAAAGCGCCTCGGCTTCAACAGAACCACATCGGGTATGGCCAGCCTCGTGATCTCCATGATCGCATGTCCTTTGATCTCGGGGGTTCGACCTGGGGAGCCCCGACCCTTGCAGGTTCCGACCGGGCGGCCGACCCAGCCCGGTTGCGGGCCTCGTGACGTCCTTGGCGTGAAGACAGAGGTGTCTAGTTCGGATCACGCGCGGACAGAACCCCGGCGCGCGCTCATGTCGCTCCCTCGTCGCTCTCCCTTGACCGCTAGGCCTCCCGAACGGTCAGGCAATGTCCGTCAGCGCTCTACAACACCTGCCTTCTCCGGCGCCTTGGGGGTGTAGGCACAACGGTCGGGCTTAATGTCGATCAGCGGCGTACCGTCCAGGCAGTCGAGTCCCTGCACGATCAGCGTGCCATCTTCGACCCGGACCAGCCGCACCAGGCTGGTCCCGATCGGATTTGGTCTGACCGGCGAGCGCAGGGCGAAGGTGCCGTAGATCTCCCCACCGGACTTGGGGTTCTGCTGCAGCAGATCCCGCCGCGAGTGGTGCAGCCAGTAAAGCAACTCGATGCTCTGGTAAGCTCCGATCCCCTTAAGGGCCTGGTCGAAGGGCGGAAAGACGTCGACCCGACACTCTGGCCCGTCCAGCCTACCCTGCCGCGGACAGTCGTCACGCAGCTGCCAGGGCGTGTGAATCCGGCCGATGAAGACGAGGCCGGCGTCCGGCTTGTCCGGAAGGTCGGCGGCGCGCTCTCCGGGGCGAAGACCGCTCGTCATCTGATACCTCCTGCTTCGTGTCTCATCCAACCTCGACCCTGCCAATGATCTGTGTAGACCGGCTTTAGGGCTCAGTCCACCGACGCTTCGAAAGTGCGGCAGAGCGACCGATGGTGTGGGGTGGAGTGCCGAGGCCGCGTTGGGGGGCGTTTCTAGGGAGCAGCTTAATCTAGAAATTTCATATTGATCTACAATCAATGAATATGACAAACTAATGGTAGAGATCCTGACTGAGGACCTTGGATTGACTGGGGGGCTAGACGTGAGCTTTGAAAAGGCTCGAGGCGGGGTTGGGCGCTGGCTCTGGCCAACTCGATGGTGGTGGGTATTCAAGTTGATTTACAACCTATCATTGATTATTTTATTTGCGCAGTTGAGCCTTGCGGCACCCACTCTGGCCGAAGAGGGATCTGAGCCTCAGGCGGATAGCGCTGTGACGGAGCTTGGCGATGAGGATACGAAAACTGCTGCTTCCTCGCTGCCGACCGCGGTTCCTGAAGCGCCTGTAGTAACGGCGGAGCCGATACAGGCACAGGCCACCTCGGCGCTTACTTGGCTGGTGCTGGCTCTGGCACTTGCTGCGGCCGTGGGCTCTTCGGCTACGGCGCTTGTGGTCTTTCGATGGCGTCGTGCCGTCGGCGACGGCCAGTTCTCCATCCTACCCAACAAGGTGATCGAGCAGATGGAGACCTTGAAGCGCGGCCAGCGCGAGCAGCAAAGCGAATTGCACGAGGCTTTGCGTTACGTCGTCGAGCTGTCGCAGCAAACCAACCGGCAATACGACGCCCTGACGGAGGCAAACCGCGAGATCAACGAGATCCTCGGTATCTTTCAAGAGAGCCTCTCCGAGAAGGACTCCGAGATCCGAAAGCTGCGTCAGGGCGGAGAGCGTGAAGTCTTTCGGCAGTACCTGTCTCGTCTCCTGCGCTTGGCTCGCATCCTTGGGGAGGAAATCCAGGATGTCGCAGATCGCGGCGGCGACCCAGCCCCGCTGCAAGCAGTCGAGCAGGTCCTGGGCGATGTCTTGGACGACTGTGGTGTGGAGGCCTTTGCGCCGAGCAAGGGCGCGGCCCTACGCGAGAGCGAGGGGGTGGCCGATCAACCTGGCTTTATCGAAACAGACGACCCGGAACAGCACCTGACGATCGCCGAAATCCTGCAGCCCGGCTTCCGGTTCAGAACCGGCGGAAGCCCGATCGTCCTGCAGGAAGCCAAGGTGACTGTCTTCGTTTTTGGGCGAGAGGAGGAGTGACATGGCCACGCTAGTCGGTATCGATCTGGGAACGACATATTCTGCCGTTGCCCGACTGGACGAGTCCGGCCGTCCGGTGATCGTCCACAACAGCGAGGGGGCGAACATCACTCCCTCCGTAGTCGCCTGCACCGGGCCCGGCGAGACCCTGGTGGGAGAGGAGGCCAGGCGCGGCCTGGACCTCGACGGCAACACCTTCGGCCGCTTCAAGCGCGAGATGGGAAGCGATCAGGTCTACGAATCCGATTGGGACAAGCACACGCCCACCAGCCTCAGCGCCTTGGTTTTGCGCAAGCTGAAGAAGGAGTCCGAAGCCTCGATCGGATCGATCCTGGAAGCTGTGGTCACCATCCCGGCCAACTTCGCCAACGAGGCCCGCGAGGCGACCCTGGCGGCGGCCCGCGATGCCGGCCTCAATGTTAAGTTCATCATCAACGAGCCCACTGCGGCCGCGCTCTACTTCGCCCATCACTCCGGCACGCAGCTCGCTGGCACCTACGCCGTCTATGATCTGGGGGGCGGCACCTTCGACGTGACCTTGGTGCGCGTAAAGGGCAAAGACATCGAGGTGCTGGGTACCGAGGGCGTCAGCAGACTGGGTGGCGACGACTTCGACCAGAAGCTCCAGGACTTGGTCGTGCGCAAGTATGGCGACCAGACTGGCGGCGCGCTGGACAAGCGCGACTATGGCCGGAACGACGCCGAAGAGGACAAGAAGTCACTCAGCCGTCGCGACAAGGTGGTTGTCCGTGCCGCCGGCAGCGCCGGCCGGGCCAACATCGAGATCACGCGCGCCGAGTTCGAGGAGGCGATCTCGGCCCTGATCGCGCAGACGGAGATGCTGTGCGAGACGGTTCTGACGGAAGCCGGGGTCTCACCGGCAGACATCAGCGATGTTATACTGGCTGGTGGCAGCACACGCCTGCCTGCTGTGCGCGACAGCGTCGAGCGGGTCTTTGGCAAGGCGCCCGTGTCTTTCGGCAATCCCGACGAGGTGGTGGCGCTGGGTGCTGCGCTCTATGCGGCGATCAAGACCGACACGGCCAACCTCAACGCCATCCAGCGGCGTGAGGCCGAGAAGGTGGCCGTCCAAGAGATCACCAGCAAGTACTTCGGCACGATCTCGGTTGGCTTCAACCAAAGCAGAAACGAGAGCGAGCTTCAGAACTCCGTCATTATCAAAAAGGGTGAGCAGATCCCCTGTTCGGTGACGGAGGAGTTCTTCACGATCGGCGACGGCCAGACAGAGGTCTTCTGCCGCGTCACCGAAGCGAACAGTGCCGAGACCGATCCGCGTTTCGTGAAGATCATCTGGGAAGGAAACCTGAACCTGCCTCCGGGGCGCCCGGCCGGCCAGCAGATCGACGTCTCCTTTGCCTATGACGACAATCAGGTGATGCGCTGCGCCTTTGTCGATGTCGCCACGGGAAAGCGAAGCGACGTCGACCTCAGCATGCGGAAGGCCGGGGACGATGGGGACCTGGATATAGACAAGTTCATCGTGGATTAGAATGATGGAACAAATCTTGGTGGCGATTGCGGTGCTCGTCGGTCTGTTCGTCGTCGGTCGCATCATCCGCATGATCATCGGCACCACCGTCGCTGCGGCCAAGACCGTCGCCGGACAGGGGAGCTTCGAGGACAACCTCAATCTCCAGCTCCACGGTATGGGCGACTTCGAGATCAAGACCACCCGCAAGCCGGCGAACGACGATACGCCCTTCCAGGTGATCGAGATCGAGGGACGGGGGCTCATTCCCGTGGCGCGGCGTCAGGCCATCTCTTTCGTCACCTCAGTCCTCGATGCCACCGACCCGGACAACAAGCGACCGATCATCGCCTCGATCGAGGATTTCCAAGAGCCGCGCACGATCGCCTATCAGCACCGCGTGGAGGCCACCGTCATCGAGCCCGGTCAAGGTTTTGTCGACTGGGTGCGGGTCGGCGTCGTCCTACCGGATATTCTGATGCCGCCAAAGAAGGGGCGGCGCAAACTGATGGTCGTCGTTCGCATCGTACCCAGCGATCAGCCGCTGGGGGTGGATCACGGCTTCCAAGACCCCAATGATCGCACGATCATCGCGACCTACACCGCCCAGGTGAGCCATGAATTCACCGTGTCGGGTTATGAGGAAATCGCCGATGAGCGCGCCAAGGCAAAGCCCCTGTCGGTGCGGCTCGCCGTTGCCGTTGCCATGGCCGACGGATCGATGGATGAGTCCGAAGCCGGGATCATAGCCGACTGGATAAAGCGACAGCTGTCGATGCTGGACGACGATCAGCGCGAGCGTGTGAAGGAAGCATGCAACACGGCCCTGAAAGAGGCCTATCGAGACGCCCAGGCCGGAGCGCTCTCGCTCTCCAGCATGACGGCTGCGCTCAATGAAATCGGTGAGGAGTCGCCGAAGTATCAGGCGGTCGAACTTTGCCTGGATGTCATGGCAGCCGACGGGGTGGCCGAGGCTTCGGAGCTTCAGGTCATTCGCCAGATCGCCGAGGCGCTCGGCCTCGACTACGACGAACTGCAACGCATGAAAGATCTGCGGATGGTCGGTCTGGACGCGAAGGTTTCCAAGAACGCCAACCCCGAAGAGATCATCGGGATCGACGAGAGCTGGTCGCGTGACCGGATCCGCGAACACCTGCGCGGCGAGTTCGCCAAATGGAATGCGCGCCTGAACAACCTCTCCGATCCGGCAGAGCGCGCCAACGCGCAGTCGATGCTGGATCTCATCGCCGAGCTTCGAAAGAAGTATGCCTGAGGCTTTTGCCAAGGCCTGTCGCTTCGCCGGAGGTCTGCGCTTTGCGCGAGAAGGAACGGCCCTTGCCGATCGGCTTCCAGACCGAACCTCGAAGGCGCGCGCTGAACTGGAGCACCGGGGGCTATCGGGTCTCAAGGTGTCGCGTGAGGTAACGCCGGGCACGCATGCCCTCGTGTCTGAGAGTTGCCGGCGTCTTCGGATGCCGCGCAAGCGTGTCACCGCCTATATCTACGCGAGCAGCGATCTGCAGGCGGGATGTCTGTCGCTGGACGGCGGGCGCTGTCTTATCCGCCTCTCCTCTGCCCTGATCGAACGCCTGGAGGGCGCCGAACTCGCCTTCGTGATCGGCCACGAGCTTGGCCACTTTCTGCTGGGTCACACGCAGGCTGACCTGCCGCCGCCCGACAGCCTCGAGCGTTTCTCCATACTGCGGGCGCGCGAGGTCTCTTGCGATCGGCTGGGCCTGGTCGCTGCCGGCGAGGTGGATGCTGCCGTCCGGGCCATCATGAAGACCCTGTCGGGTTTGAGCGCTCAGCACTTGCGTTTCGACGTCGCCCAGTTCCTGCGCAGCCTGAATGAGCAGCGCGACAGCCCCGTCGATCCGATCGAGGCCTATGCGACCCACCCCAGCCTGCCGCTGCGTGCGCGCTGTCTCGTTTGGTTCGACGGCTTCTGGCGCGAGCATGGCGACCAGACCAGAAGCGAGCGCGCCGACACCGCCTTCCAGCGGCTCGATCGACGGGTGGCGCAGGACTTTCTCCGGCACAGCGAACGAGCCGCACAGCAGCTGTCGGACAGCCTATCCGACAACGCCACCGCCTGGATCTGGCTCGCCGCCGCCGTCAGCCTGGGCCGCTTTGGCAAAGCAGCACAGGGGCAGATGGAGCAGCGTTTCGGCGGCTCCTTCGTCGACAAGGCCCGCCGCAACTTCACCGAGATGCCGGCCTGCGACGTGCAGGGTTTCGTCTACGAAAAGGCCGAGCAAGCCCTCCGCGACCTCCGCCGTGCATCGCCCACAGCGGCCTTGAGCCTGCTGCGCAGCGAGATCGACGAAAGCAGCCGCCACCTCCTCAAATCAGCCAAGCCCCACCCCTTGAGCCGCCTCTTGGAAGGGCTATGAACGCACCGACAGGCGGATTCCAACTCCGCTCGGGATCGGCCGAAATCTGCGCCCCAGCTGCTGAGTGAACAGAGCAAACAGAGAGCCGAACGAAGACCGGATGGGGTCTGGTCCCGTTCTCCCGCAAATCGCCCCTCGTCGGTGCCGACTTGCAGATTGGGCAGAACTTTATGGGTACCTTCATCCCTAGGGACATCTGGTGCACCCGTGAGCTAAGCGGAGACGAGAAGCTGATGTGGGGTGAGACCGTCTCGCTCGACAATGAGCGCAAGCCGCAGCGGGTCATCAAGGCGCTGAAGGACAAAGGATACATCACGGTCGAGATCTGCAAGCAGGACAACAGCCGCGTCATCTGCATCACCGGCAGGTACAGCCATCTCGACAAGGAGCACATGGCAGACTAGGCCGCATGCGGGAGGGTCTTATCCGCCCCAAGCCCATGCGTTGAGATTCAGGTTGGCGACAAGTCTGTTGCCAGCCGACGGCAGTCTTGTCGTGATGACATACTTGTGGTTTGCACCTACTGGTATATACAGCATACGTCAAAAAGTATTTAAGAAAATCTACAGAAAAACGAAAAATGATCTGGATTCGATTGAATTATAAAATTTCTAAGTACTTTTTTACTATTGGACACCTCGAAAAACCAATGGCGGTGCGCTCTCAAAGCTGATTCCCTGTGTAGATCATTGGCTGGAGGCGGACCATGGTGCAACGGGGCTTTTTTGACACTGACGAGCGTCTTGAGCAGCTATCTGCGGCCGGGGATCCGCTGGAGCGTTTGTCAGCGGTGGTGGACTTCGAGTTGTTCCGGGGTGATCTGGAGGCGGCGCTGAAGCGCTCGGACCGCTCGAAGGGCGGTCGCCCGCCCTATGACGCGGTCTTGATGTTTAAGGTTCTGGTGCTGCAGACGCTCTACACGCTGTCCGACGATCAGACGGAGTATCAGGTGAAGGACCGTCTATCCTTCATGCGCTTTCTGGGTCTGGAGCTCTCGGACAAGGTGCCGGATGCCAAGACGATCTGGCTCTATCGGGAGCAGCTGGCACGAGCCGGCGCGATCGAGGGCCTGTTCGAGCGCTTCGATCGGTCATTGCGTAAGGCGGGCTACCTGGCGATGGGCGGCCAGATCGTTGATGCGACGGTGGTGAACGCCCGCCGGCCGCACCTCACCGAAGAGGAGAAGACGACGCTGAAGGGCGGCGGGACACCCGGGCACTGGTCGAAAGCCCGCAAGAGCCAGATCGACCGGGACGGCCGCTGGACGATCAAGCGCGGCCGTAAACGCAAGCCGAAGCCGGGTCAGTGCCGCCAGGCCGAGGTGGAGATTGCCGTGCCGGCGTTCGGTTACAAGAACCACGTGACCATCGACCGACGCCATGGCTTGGTGCGTCGCTTCCGCGTCACCCATGCGGCTGCTCATGATGGCCGTCAGCTGCGGGAGGTGCTCGATCCAGACAACACCGCCAGCTCCGTGTGGGCCGACAGCGCCTACCGCTCGAAAGCCAACATCGCCTTCCTGGAACGCCGCGGCCGTAAGCCGGAGTTCCAGCACCGTAAGCCCAGAGGCCGGGACATGCCAGACCACCTCCGCCGGGGTAACGCCACGCGCAGCCGCATCCGCTCGACCGTCGAGCACGTCTTTGCCGGACAGAAACACCGCATGGGGCTGATCATCAGAAGCGTCGGCATCACCCGGGCACAAGCAAAGATCGGACTGGCGAACCTCGTCTACAACATGCAACGCCTCGCCTGGCTCAACGCCAGACTCCAGCCGACATAGCAGTCAGACGAACCAACCAGGCTCCAATCAACAGCAAGCTGGCTTGAAACATGCGCCAGCCGACCCTGCCCGGCCAACGTTCTGACCCTGTCTCCACTGTCCAGCGCCACCCAACCCGTTGTTCGAGGTGTCCTATTGTTAAGTCAGCTCACAAAAACTTGGAGATTCAAACGTCAAGAGATGTTTTGATTATTGGTTTTGCCCAGGGTCCTCAGTTAGCAGAGTTCGAGCGCTTCCTGTATCTCTACACTCTGTTCGACACCCGCCAATGAAGTGCTCTCACCTTGACCAGACACGTTCAATCAGCTGCCTTTCCAAGCATAATAGCAAACGGGCCTCCCCGAGCTTGGATGAGAGCCCTTCCGGCTAAAGCACAAGCCGGACCGTTCATAGAATTGTGCAGCACGTTCGTTTCCCTCTGCCAAGCGGAGGCTAAAACCGCCTGGCATGACCTCCTTCGCAGTGTTCATCAGCATTGTACCGACACCAGAGGCTTGCTTGTCGGGGAGTACGAAGATTTGATCCAAAATTGCTTCATGTGGTTTCAGAGCTAACATTCCAACAATCTGTTCACCTTGCTCGACCACGAATAGCTGCCATCCAGGTTCCAACTCCCGGTCGATCCGGGCACGCATCTCCTCGTGGGATGGGGTCTGTAGTATTGCCCCATCCATCGTCGAAGCACTTTGGTGCCAGACGGAAGCGACGCTGTCGAGATCGTCTTTTGTGGCCCGACGAACCGATGTGAAATTGCGCGCAGTCATCTCATCCAGGGGCGGGTAGATACAGGTCCCATTCCAGGGGCTCAGCTCATGTGAACGATTTTGACGTTCACGGCAATGCCTCTCAACCATACGCATCAATGAGACCAGAAAGAGATTAGGAGGGCAGCATTCTCACCCTAACTCATTGAAAAAATTGGTAGCGGAGGAGGGACTTGAACCCCCGACACGCGGATTATGATTCCGCTGCTCTAACCAGCTGAGCTACTCCGCCGCCCGGGCGCGGTTCTAGAGGCTGGGAACCGGCAACCAGAGGCCGGGGATATAGGGTCTGGCCGCTTGGCCTGTCAAGGCTTGTGGCAGCGGATCTGGCGCGAGAATGGGTTCCTTGGACCGTCTGCTAACCCTGGCCCAAGTCTAGTCGACCCAATCTGAGTAGGCGTGGTGACCAGGGTTTGAGGTTAAGACATCATTGGTTGCAAGACGCATTGACCTGGGATGACAGTTTGAGTAGTTTGACTCATCAATCTCTTGTCTGGCGTGTTGCTACGTCCGGCACTCTCAATCAACCGGTAGCACCTGGAAGAGTGCTCCTCTAGGAGAAGCGATGTGGCTGAGTTTGTTGTTGGGCCTGATGGAAACCCGTTGGTCGGAACCAGTGCCGCGGACTTAATCTTCACGGCGGAAGGGGTCCAAGCGACAGCGTACGGTGTCGGCGGAGATGACGTGATCTGGGGTGCGGATCTGTTCGATACTCTGTTTGGAGGGGCCGGCTTGGATAAGATTACCGGCTCGTCGGGGGGCGATCACATCTTTGGCGGAGAGGGAACTGACAAGAGTTTGAACGGTGGGTCGGGGCAAGATCGCATTTTCGGCGGCGCTGGAGACGATAAGTATGTTTGGGGCGGTGATGGTAACGATCGGCTCTATGGTGGATCTGGGCGAGAGTACGCCAACAGCGGCAACAATGGAGACGATCGCATCTACGGCGGTTCAGGTGTGGACAGTTGGTTTTTTGGTGGCCGGGGCGATGATACGGTCTTCGGCGGTGAAGGTGCGGACATTCTTCTGGATGGTCGGAGCGGTGACGATCGCGTCGAGGGCGGATCCGGTGATGACCTCTACCTGGTAGGTAACAGTGGTAACGATCAGGTTTTTGGCGGCTCTGGGGAAGATGTTGCGCTTGGAGACCCAGTCGGCCGAGATGGTGACGATCGGATCGTTGGGCAAGATGGTGCTGACATTCTGCTGTCCTCAAGCGGTGTAGACAGCCTTTTTGGTGGAGCAGACAATGACCTATTGGCTGTTCTTTCCCAGCCTGCTCCTGGCGAACGCTTGAGTGGTGGCGGAGGGGATGACACGCTGCTTGTGATCAACGGAAGTCTAGGAAACCAGATTGCCCTGTCATCGATAGAGACAGTGATCGTAAACAGCGGCGGAGCAAGCGTTACAACTCAGGTGGGTAGTGCAGCGCGCGATTTATTCCTTGGAGGATCGAAGGCCGATCGTCTCTATGGCGAAGAAGGCACAGACATTCTGCTAGGAAACAACGCCAGTGACCGTCTCTATGGTGGCAGCGGGCGTGACATTCTACTTTTTGGCGGCCGGGGTAAAGATAATCTGTATGGCGGGTCTGGATACGACGGACTGTTGTTCGGTGATGATGGTTCGGATCGTATTTTTGGTGGCGATGGAAACGACTTCCATCTTGCCGCCGGTAAGGGCAACGATCGTCTCTATGGGGGTGACGGGTCAGATCAAAGCTTGTTGGGACAAAGCGGAAACGACAGCGTTTGGCTGGGGTCTGGTAAGGACCAGGCGCAGGGCGGAAGTGGAAACGACATCATCTTTGGAGGAAGTGGAGATGATTTCTATATCTGGGGCGAAAGCGGTTTTCCTGCCCAAGAAGGTGGAGCCGATGTTATCTATGGCGGGGATGGCAATGACTATCTGATCAGCGGTGAGGCAGGCGATGATACTGTGTTTGGGGGAGCGGGCTCCGACCGGCAGATTGCCGGGAAGACTGGTCATGATTGGCTCTACGGTGGAAACGAAGGCGACGTCGGTATCTTTGGGGGATCAGGTAGCGACCGGATTTTTGGCGACCGCGGTGTCGACCAGGGGTTAGGTGGAGATGACGGCAGTGACTTCATTTACGGCGGTCTCGCAAACGACAACTTCCTAAGCGGCGATGCGGGCGGTGATTGGCTCTTTGGCGGTAAAGGAGACGATATAGGCCTCTTTGGCGGTTCTGGTAGTGACCGTATCTGGGGTGGTTCCGGCGACGACAACCTGTCTGGCGGGGCTGCTGCGGATAGCCTCTATGGCGATAGCGGTGCGGACACCCTGTGGGGAGATGATGGCAATGATTTTCTCGCTGCCGGGTTCGGCGGTGGCACACTTGTTGGCGGAAAAGGTAACGATACGTTTCTCATCTCATCATCAATGGTAGAGATCTCTGAGTTTTCGAGCGAGGGAAGCGATACGGTTCTCGTTGATCTTGGTGCCTACATCCTTTCTGCCCAGGGAATTGAGGTGGCTCGGGTGGCGGTAGATGCCGGATCTGTGAGGATTGACGGTAGCAGCGCTGGAGACAGTCTAGTCGGTGGCACTGCAAATGATCGGTTGGCTGGATTGCGAGGAGAAGATTCAATAGACGGTCAACTCGGCAATGACACACTCTATGGTGACGAAGCAGCGGATTCCCTGAACGGTGGTCACGGCAATGACACTGTTGATGGTGGAGACCATAACGATACGGCCATTGGGGCAAATGGCTCGGACACCATTTTCGGAGAAGATGGCGACGACTCCGCCTTCGGCGGCAATGGACGCGATCGCCTGTTCGGTGGTAGCGGCCAAGACAACCTAACCGGTGGCTCCGGCGCCGACATTATGATTGGCGGCGTGGGTGATGACCGAACTTCAGGCGGGGTAGGAGGTGATACGATAAATGGCGGTTCGGGCAGCGACCGTCTGTTCGGCAATAGCGGCGATGATCTCTTCCAGATGAACCGCGGTGACCGCGCAACCGGAGGCTCAGGTGACGATCTCTTCCGCTTTGATGGTAACGAAGGTCAAGCTGGCGGCGTCCGGCTAACCGACTTTCAGGGATTGCGCTTCAATGCCGGGACCAGTCGTGACACCTTGGTCCTCGCAACCGGTCTGGAGCAGGGAAGCGCCCAATATATCAAGAATCAGGCCTTCCACGGGGCTGGAAACAGCCAAGTCCGTTTCGCGGGTTCCGGATTGGTTCAGGTCGACACGGATGGTGACGGCAACAGCAATTTGGCCTTCGAACTCTCAGGTCTCCAGAGCGCTAATCAGTTAACAGCCAGCGACTTCTTTTGGCAGTGAAGCGAGAGACGGGGCGATTTTCTATTGCCCCGCTCCCTTACATCTCCGTAGCGCCGCGGCTGATCGCGATCACGCCGGTGCGGCAGACGTCGATCAGGCCCAAGGGGCGCATCAGGTCGATGAAGCGCTCCAGCTTGTCGGGGCGATGGGTGATCTGGAAGATGAAGTGGTTGAGGCCGGCATCGACGGCCTCGGCCTTGAAGATATCGGCGATGCGCAGGGCTTCGACCCGCTTCTCGCCGCTGCCGACGACCTTCACCAGTGCAGTCTCGCGGTCGACATAGGCGCCGGCGTACTCGTTGGTGAGGTCGGAGACGCGGGTCACCGGCACCAGGCGGTCCAATTGGGCGTGGATCTGATCCAGGACCTGCGGCGTGCCGCTGGAGACGATGGTGATGCGGCTGAGGTGAGCGGCGGGATCGACCTCGGTCACCGTCAGGCTCTCGATGTTGTAACCGCGGCCGGAGAAGAGGCCGATGACGCGGGCCAGAACGCCCGGTTCATTGTCGACGAGCACGGCGAAGATGCGGCGCTCTTTGGCTGCCTGCTTCATAAACTGGGTCCTTGGGTCTTTGGTGTTGTCGTTTGCGAAGAAAAAAGGGGGGGGGCTAAACCAGGGCCAGACCGTCTTCCGAGACCTCGTGGGCTGCCTCATCCTCTGGACCCAGCAGCATCTCGTAGTGTGCTGCGCCCGAAGGGATCATGGGGAAGCAGTTCTCGTTCGGGCTGACGCGGCAGTCGAAAATCACCGGCTTGGGCGTCTCGATCATCTGCATGATCTTCTGGTCCAGCTCGGCCGGGTCGTCGCAGACGATGCCGACGGCGCCGAAGGATTCGGCCAGCTTGACGAAATCCGGCAGCGAGGAGGTATAGCTCTCGGAATAGCGGCCGCCGTGCAGCAACTCCTGCCACTGACGCACCATGCCCATCCACTGGTTGTTCACGATGAAGATCTTCACCGGCAGACCGTATTGTGCGACGGTCGAGAGTTCCTGGATGTTCATCAAGATCGAGGCTTCGCCGGCGACGTCGATCACCAGGCTGTCGGGGTGGGCAACCTGCACGCCGATCGCGGCCGGGAAACCATAGCCCATGGTGCCGAGCCCGCCGGAGGTCATCCAGCGCTTCGGCTCTTCGAAATTGATGAACTGGGCCGCCCACATCTGATGCTGGCCGACCTCTGTCGTGAAGTAGCAGTCGCGATCCTTGGTCAGCTCGTAGAGCCGCTTGATGGCGTGCTGGGGCTTAATTACCTCGCCTTCCTGGCGGTACTGCAGGCAGTCGCGCTGACGCCAGCCCTCGATCGCGGTCCACCAGTCTTTCATCGCCTCTGCGTCGGGCTTGTGACCGGCAGCCTCCCAGCCGTCGAGGATGGCGGCCAGCGCGCGGCCGGCATCGGCCACGATCGGCAGGTCGACCATGACGTTCTTGTTGATCGAGGAGGCGTCGATATCGATGTGGATTTTGGTCGAGTTCGGGCTGAAGGCGTCCAGGCGGCCGGTGACGCGGTCGTCGAAGCGTGCGCCCACGCAAAGCATGACATCGCAATTGTACATGGCCAGATTGGCCTCGTAGGTTCCGTGCATGCCCAGCATGCCGACGAACTCCGGCTCGGCGGCCGGGTAGGCGCCGAGACCCATCAGGGTGTTGGTGATCGGCGCGCCGGTGGTCTTCACCAGCTTGTAGAGCAGGTCGGAGGCTTCCTGGCCCGAATTGATCACGCCGCCGCCGGCGTAGATGATCGGCTGCTTGGCCTGGCTCAGCAGAGCCACCGCCTCGGCAATCGCCGCGGCCTCCGGCTCCACCTTGGGCCGATAGCTGCGGTGCACCACGGCCTTGGGGCCGACGTAGTTGCCGTTGGCCTGCAGCACGTCCTTGGGCAGGTCGACCACGACCGGTCCGGGGCGCCCGTGCGTCGCCACATAGACGGCTTCATGCATGATGCGCGGCAGGTCCTCGATCGACTTGACCAGATAGTTGTGCTTGGTGCAGGGGCGCGTGATGCCGGTCGTGTCGGCCTCCTGAAAGGCGTCGTTGCCGATCAGGTGGGTCGCCACCTGTCCGGTCAGGCAGATCACCGGTATGGAATCCATCAGCGCATCGGTCAGGCCGGTGACGGCATTGGTGGCGCCGGGGCCGGAGGTCACCAAGACGGCACCGATCTTGCCGGTCGAGCGGGCATAGCCTTCTGCTGCATGGACGGCGGCCTGCTCGTGGCGGACCAGGATGTGACGCAGGCCGTTCTGCTGGAAAAGCGCATCGTAAATCGGCAGGACCGCGCCGCCGGGATAGCCAAAGATCGTGTCGATTCCCTGGTCTACCAGCGCGCGGATCACCATCTTGGCGCCAGTCATCTGCTCGTCCGTCATAACCCTGGACTTCCTCTTCGTCACCTTATCCGTCTAGAGCAGGTCGGCATCAGATCGCTCATCCGAGCCCGTGACCCTACTCTCCATTCTAGCACGCTAGAGAGCGATGGAGATGTCGGAACTTTCCGAACCGACGTCATCGCGCTCTCGCGCCGGGGCGGCTGCGCCGGCCCTGCTGGTCGCGTCTGCTGCAGTGCAGCAGGCCACAGCCTCCAACAGTGGGCAAGCCCCCTGCCCTACGGCGCGCAAACTAGCAACAAAGCGCAAGCTGTCAACGGCAATCTCGTAAAAAAGTGACGATTTCAGCGCCTAATTGGTATGAATATTGCGCATGCCAGACCTTTACCCGAACCTCCTTGGCCGCCACCTGATGCCTTAGCCAGGTGGTCTGGCGCTTCAGATAGCGGCGGGTCGCGGTGATGGCGCGCGTGCGTGCCTCCTCCAGGCTGATGTCCCCGGCCAGGTAGGCTGCCAGCTCGCGATAGCCGACGGCTTTCAGCGCCGGCAGCGTCGGATCCAGTCCGCGAGCGGCGAGGGCGCGAACCTCCTCCAAAGCGCCGGCAGTAAGCATGGCATCGAAACGTTGGGCGACGGCTGCGCGGAGCGCCTCCCGCTCCGGCAGCAGGACGAGCCAGCGCAGCGGCAGGCCGGGCTCGGTCTCGCGCTGCCAGGCTGCCAGACCGCGGCCGCTTGACTGCAGCACAGACCAGGCACGCTGCAGTCTTTGGCTGTCGGCCGGGCGGATCTTGACAGCGGTTTCCGGATCGGCGGATGCCAAGCGGGCATGCAAGGCCTCGGCCCCCTCTTGCTCCAGCAAGGCCAGGGTTTCGGCCCGGCGTTGGTCGGACAGCGGCGGTATGGGCGCCAAGCCCTGGCTCAATACACGCAAGTAGAGGCCGCTGCCTCCGGTCAACAGGGGGCGCGATCCCGCCGCGCGGGCGTGCTCGATCTCGCCCAGAGCCCATTGTCGCCAGAGTCCGGCGGAGGCCGGTTGGTCCGCCGAACACTGGCCGTAGAGGCGGTGCGGTACACGGGCTTGTGTCTCTGCATCAGGCTGGGCGGTGAGCAGCGGCAGTTCTCGATAGAGCTGCAACGCATCGGCGTTGATGACGCTGCCGCCGAAGACCTCCGCGAGGGTGACCGCAAGCGCCGACTTGCCGCTGGCCGTGGGCCCGACAATCGCCCAGACAGGCTCCGGCTCTCTAGACAAGCCCGCTCCAGACTAGACTGGGCCTGCGGCAAGCGGTCGAGGCCAGGGGAGGTGCGCCCGGCTTGTCATAGCCGGCCGGTCTCAGCTTAATGCGCGACATGGAAAGCGTCCTTACCTTGGTCGGCAACGCGACCGCAAGAGATCTGAGCGCCGAACTGGCGGTCAGCGTGGCTGAGGCCTTGCGTGGAACCGGTGCCCGTGTCGCCGATGCCGACTGGCTCGCGCATCGCTTGGCCGTCGATCTGCCCTTCTCGAACCTCTCGGAGGCGCGCGCGATGGAGGTCGCGCGAACGGTCTTGGGGACTGCGCCGATCGACCTGGCAGCGCAAGGCCGCAAACAGCGGCGCAAGCGCCTGCTGATGGCCGATATGGATTCGACGACCATCCAGACCGAGACCATGGACGATCTGGCGGCGGTCGCCGGCATCGGCGCACAGGTAGCCGAGATCACCTTGCGTACCATGCGGGGCGAGCTGCAATTCGAGGATTCTCTGCGCAAGCGTGTCGCCATGCTGGAGGGGCAGCCCTGGCGGATCACCAACGAGGTGGTGCGCGACCTCAAGCTCTCGCCGGGCGCCCGCACTATGGTGCGCAGCCTGCGCGCGCAAGGCTGCTACACGGTGCTCTGCTCCGGCGGCTTTACCTTCTGCACAGAACCCGTGGCCGACCTCTGCGGTTTCCATGAGCATCACGCCAACACACTGCTGCAGGTCGACGGCAAGCTTACCGGCAAGGTCACAGAGCCGATCCTGGGACGGGAGGCCAAGGTCGAGCGCCTAGAGATCCTGCTGAAGCAGCTAGGTGTGACGTCGGCGGAGGTCGCAGCTATCGGCGATGGTGCCAATGACATTGCCATGCTGCAGGCGGTCGGTCTTGGTGTGGCCTACCGCGGCAAGCCGGCCGTTCGCGATGCCACCCCCTATCGTATCGACCACAGCGATATGACCGCTCTGGCCTACTTCCAAGGTCTGCGAGAGGGCGAGCTGGTCTTTTAACTCGCGGCCCTTCTCGCCGGCGCGGCTCGTTTCGGGGTGGTCTGGATAGCCTCGCCCTCCTCGCCGGTCGCTGTCGCGCGCGATTTGGCACAAGGCGCGGCTTTCCAGCGGCCGGGGCATTCGTGTATCCAGAAGGGGTGGAACGGCGGAGAGGGCGGATATGGCCGGCCAAGTGATCGCGATTGCCAACATGAAGGGCGGTGTCGGCAAGACGGCGACGGTCGTCAGTCTGGCCGAGGCTCTGGCTGCCGGAGGTCGCGAGGTGCTGGTGATCGACCTGGATGCTCAGGCCAGCGCGTCCTGGTGTCTGGCGGGCGACGCTCTGCTTGCGGCAATGATCGAAGACCGCAAGAGCATCACCTGTTTCCTGGAAGATGCCGTCTTCTACCGCGAGAAAGTGCGGCTGGATCACTATCTGCGCAATCAGGTGAGCCGGGTCACGCACCTGGCGGAACCTCTGCCCTTGGCGCTGCTGCCGGCCAGTCCGGCACTGCGAACCCTGGAGCGGGAGTTAATCTATCATCTGACCGAGCTCGGCTACTCCATGCGCGCGATCGAGGAGCAGGTCTGGAAGATCTTGAGTAAGGAGGTCGAACGCGCCCGCAAGCGCTATGACCTCATCATCTTCGACTGCGCACCCGGTATTTCTGCCTATACCGAGGTGGCGATTCGCCTCGCCGATCTGGTCGTGGTGCCGACGATCCCCGATTTCATCTCCACCCTGGGTCTGCAGGCCTTCTGTAACAACGTCTGGCGCGATCCCTTGGCGCGCAAGACCAGTCTGCCGGGGCCCAAAGGACGCCCCTGGGTCTTGGCGACCCGCGTGACCGGCCATCTGGCGCAACGCGGCAGCCTGGCCGGTCTCGAGGCCGAAGCCGTCGCCGAGGATGCTAGTTTCCGACTCTTCGAAACGCGAGTACCGCAGCTGACGGCCGTACCGGCGGCGCTGGAGCGGGTCATCGAAGCGCCGACCTTTCGAGACAAGTGGGGGCCGCGCATGGTGACGGTCATGGATCAACTGGTGAACGAGGTTGAAGGAGCGCTCGATGCCGCTTGAACTCGATGGCAAGGAGGTGCTGCGTCTTCTGATTGGCGCGCCGGAGGTCTTCCCCGATAGCCATGGCGACCTCAATCGCGTGGCGCAGAGCCTGGTGGTCAAGCAGCTGCGCCAGCGCGGTCTCGGATTGGACGGTTTGCGCGCGGTGGCCTCGACCTTGGGCCACGACAGTTTTCTTCTCGTTGCTGACGCAATGAGCGATCAGGAGATCAAGAGCCTGGCGCTGCGCATGGACCCCCATCACGAGACCTTGCGTTTGGCCGACCCAAGTTGGATCCGCGGACACCTGCTGCAGTTGGCAGAAGGCGATCTTGAACCCGAGGAGAAGGCAGAAACGCCGGGCAAGAGGGGCAAGGCCGCGCCGGCAACTCGGACGATGTCAAGCCGGGCCATGGCCGCGGTCGCCAAGCCTCGCGAAGACCCGCCGCCGAGGGCTAAGGGCAAGGCCAAGACACGAGACAAACCCAAGGCCGAGAAACCCAAGGCCAAGGCCAAAAAGGACGGCAAGAAGAAAGGCAAGGGCTAGCGGGCTGGCGAAAGAGCGCTGGCGCGCAGGAGCTTGGATCTTTGTCGAAAGCGCGCGTCAAACTCCCTGAGCGACCCGCGCTCTAGAGCGCTCTGTCGCGTGACAAGGCTTGGCACAGACGCAAAAAAGGCGCTCGTCGCGATCTGCGCCGATTGCGAGTAGACCAGCGCCGCTCTAATTGGTCGCCGGCTCGCGTTCTGGCTCGCGCTTCAGCACGCTAGTCAATGCGTGCGCCAGCACATGACGGGTGAAGGGCTTGGTAAGCAAGGGTGTTCGGGGATCAAGGGCGGCCCGGTCAGCAGAGTATCCGGAGATGTAGATGACCGGCAGACCGGGCTGGCTTTGTCGCGCTTGGTCGACGAACTGCGGACCGCTGTAGTCGTCGGACAGCATGATGTCGACCAAGGCAAGATCAATCTCCTCCTGCGCCATGATGGTAAGAGCGCGTTCGGGGGTCGATGCCTCTGCGATGCGATACCCAAGGCGCTTCAGGTGGGCCTTGAGCACGGCGCGGACAGCATCGTCATCGTCCAAGAGCAGAATTCGTTCGCCGACGCCAGGGCTGGGCGCCGCATCGCTGGGCCCTGTATCGCTGGGCTGCCTTAAGGCCGCACTCTGCTTCTCTAATCGCTCTGCGACGGGCAGGATGAGGCGCGCCTCTGTGCCGATGCCGGGGTGGCTGACCAGTTCGATTTGCCCGCCTGACTGCTGCGCAAAGCCGTAAACCATAGAAAGGCCCAGGCCGGATCGCTTGGAATCCGGGTCCGTCGTAAAAAAGGGGTCGAAGGCTTGCGCTAGAATCTCCGGCTCCATCCCCGTTCCGCTGTCGGAGACGGCAACGCTAAGGTACTGTTTGCCCTTGGTTAGGTTGGCGATCTTCGCTGTGTCCTGCTCGAAGTGCCGGCAGGAGATGGTCAGCGCGCCGCCATCGCTCATGGCCTGGACGGCATTCGACATGAGGTTCGTCAGTGCGTTTTCCAGTTGGCCCGGGTCTGCCGTAATCGGCGGCAGGTTGGCCTCGACCTCGGTTTTTATCTCGATCTTCTTATCCAGACGGCGCCTGAATTGTCGGACCAAGTCTCGCACCAGAGGGTCAAGCGCCAGGGTCTGGGGACGCAGCTGCTGTCGGCTGGAGAACGTCAACAGGTTCTGGGTAAGCTCGCCGGCCCTGAGGGCGGCGCTCTGAATTGCCTCCAGCATCTTTGCTTCTTCGTC
Organism: Rhodospirillales bacterium; assembly: GCA_963669445.1. Taxonomy (GTDB): domain Bacteria; phylum Pseudomonadota; class Alphaproteobacteria; order Kiloniellales; family JACOMY01; genus JACOMY01. Next base: position 4,063,431 of record OY770029.1, on the reverse strand, counting down.
GGCACGATCGCTCAAGAGCTCTGCATTGCCGTGAATAATCTCCAAGAGATTGTTGAAGTCGTGCGCCATTCCGGCCGCCAGCTGGCCTACGGCCTCCATTCGTTGTGCGCTTTGCAGGCGCGATTCCATGGCGATGCGTTCGGTGATGTCGGCGCCCATGGTGAAGACGTGGCCGTCATCAAGGACCACATCGTCGACCTCGAACCAACGACCCTCCTCGGACTGGAACTTTAGACCCTTGGCCGGGTGTTCGCGGCGGGCCAGCCGCGTTTGCACCCAGGTCTCGATCTCCTCCTTGCTGCCTTGGATAGAGCCGGCAGCGGCAGTGCCGCGCACGATGGTTTCATAGTGCGTGCCCGTCTTGATCTCGACGCTCTTCTCTCCGAACAGCAAAATGTAGGCAGGGTTGGCCAAGATTAAGCGATCGTCGGGGTCGAAGATTGCGAAGACGGCGGCACCGGCATTCATGGCAGCCAGCAGCAGTGTCTCCGAGCGACGGAGATCCGTAATGTCCTGGATCATCCCTTCGCTTCGAACTGGAACGCCGTTCCGCGTTATGAAGCTGTGCTCCAGCTCGCGGACGTGACGAACGTGCCCCTGCTTGGTCACGATGCGATACTGGATATCGAGCGGTTGCTGTTTCCGCAGTGTCTCTGCACAGATGCTCAGATAGTCGGCCCGATCATCAGGATGGACGAAATCTGCGTCGCTTTGGAGATCGACGTCGCCTTCGAAGTACTGCTTCAGAGTAACACCATGCAGAGCCGCATACTCTTCCGAGCAGCGAATACAACGATCCTCCACCAGGTCCCAGGCGAAGTACCCCATTTTCGCGCTTTGCGCTGCGCCGGCATAGAGATGCAGTTCCTGCTTCTGTTCCTCTAAGAGGGTGTGCGCGCGCGTTAATGCCTCTTGCCTGTGCGCAAGATCTGCGGTCTGCCGTTGCAGGCGCAGCGCTAGAGTGAGAGCTGTCGCCAACCCTAGACCTGCGAGCAGCGCCAGGACGGAGAGACCGGCCCATGCCAGTGGGCTCGCCTCTCCCAACAGCCCAAACCCCAAGAGAAGGAAGGGCAGTAGGACGAGACAGGATAGAAGCGCTACTGCTGCCCCCTTTTTCACCTGCGGTGTTCCCGTTCGTGCTTGCGAGAGCGCTAGCCAAGCATGGGAGGGCAGGAATAGGCAAGCAAGCCTAGGCCAGAGCCTCCTGTCGAGGTGCCAAGGGTTGCCAGCGAGCCAACAGGGCATAGGCCGAGGGCGTGAAGTAGAGGCTGACGACGGTCGAGAGCAGGACGCCGCCGGCGATCGACATAGCGAAGGGTGGCCAGAAGCCGCCGCCGGCCAGGATCAGGGGAAGGAAGCCGCCGAAAGTGGTGATCGTGGTAGAGACGATATGACGGCTGGCGGTGGAGACCACGCGGCGCATGGCATCGGGCTCTCCGGCAGCTGCTGCGGGATCCTGCTGCATCGCGGTCAGGATAATGATGGCGGCATTGATCGACACGCCGATGGAGCCGATAACACCGATCAGGGCATTGATCCCAAAGGGATATTGAAAGACCGCTAGGGCAAAGAGCGAGAGGCCCATCGACAGGATCGCGACCACGCCGGTGATCAGGGAGAGCCGGAAGGAGTTGAAGGTGAGCACGATGGTTGCGATCGTCAGCACCATAATCAAGCCGGCCGAAGCGGCAAGATTCTGCACAGTTTCGGCGCGCTCGTCGGAGTCTCCGCCCCATTCGATGCGATAGCCCGATGGAAGATCCAGGGGTTGAACGGCCAGAAGGGTCTGAAAGTCCTTCAAGGCCTCCTCTGGCAAGACGTTGCGCAGCAGGTAGCCCTGGACCGTATTGATTCGCTCCCCATCCTTTCGCCGGATCGGGGTCTCGGCTGGGACCAGCCTACTGTCGCCCAGGGCGGAGAGCGGGACGCCGGGATAGGCGCCACTCTCGGCCAGAGCACTGCCCGTCGGTGCCACCAGATTGAGATTGCCGATCTCTTGGCTGCTGTCGCGCGCGCTGGCCGCAAGGCGTGTGCGGACCGGCAGTTCTTCCGAGCCCTCGAGCAGCGAGCCGCCGGTTGCCCCCTCTGCCAAGTGGTCCAACTGTCGTGCCGCCGAGATCAGGTCAAGGCCTGACAGCAGTGCTTTGTCCTCATTCAGTTGGAACAAGAGTTTCGGTGCACCGCCGGGTACCTGCGCAGAGGTGTGGGTGACGCTGGGCACCTGGCTCATCAACGCCCGAGCCTGCTCGCCGAGCGTACGCAGGATGGCCAGGTCGTGGCCCACGATCCTCACCTCCAGAGGGGCGCCAACCGGTGGTCCCTGCACCAGGCCGCGGACCAGGACCCTGGCCTGCGGCAGTGCATGATCCATCAGCGCTTGCAGTCGCGGAATCAGCACTTCCGTCGCGGCCGGCGAGGCTGTGGTGATCAGGGCCTCGGCAAAGCGCGGCTGGTTATCCTGATTGGCGATCATGTTGTAGTAGAAGGCCGGTGCCGACTCGCCGATGACCCACTGGACCTGTCGGACCTCGGGCTGCTCGCGCAGCAAGGCATCGGCCAGGAGTGCGGTGGTTTCGGTTGCGCCGATGGCGCTGCCCGGCGGCAGCATGACCTGCATATAGAGCTGATCGCGGTCGACGCCGGGGAAGAACTGAGCCTGCAAGGTCGGGAAGGCGCCAAAGCCGATCAAAGGCAGGGCGATGCCGGCCAGAATGCCGAGGAGTGGATTGCGAACCGCTAAGCCTAGCGAGCGGTCGAAGAGGCGCCCCAAGCGTCTCGGTTGGATCCCTGCCTCCCACCAAGAGAGTCGCTGCCCCGGAGCCGCCTGTTTCAGAAAGTGGCCGGACAGTGCTGGCGTGATGGTCAAGCTGAGCGCCAAGGAGGCGAAAAGCATGGTGATGACGGCGATCGCGATTGAGCCGACGAAGTCTCCGGCCGGACCCGGTAAGAGGGCCATCGGCATGAAGGCCAGGACTGTGGTGACGGTCGAGGCCAGCAAGGGGCCGGCCAGGCGGCCGACGGCGTCGTGCACGGCCTGCAAGCGGGTATGGCCCGCGCCGATGCGCCGGCGGATCTCGTCTGACATGACGATTGCGGCATCGACCAGTAGGCCCAGAGCCACAATGAGACCGGTCACGCTCATCTGCTGGATGGGAATGCCAGCGTACTGCAGCACCGCCAGCGTGATGAAGCCGGCCAGTGGAATGGTCGCGGCGACGATCAGGGCCGAGCGCCAACCAAGGGAGAGGAAGAGGACTGCTACCACCAGGGCAATACCGATGGCCATGTTTCCGGCAAGGTCGCCCAAGCGATTGGCTGTGTAGCGTGACTGGTCGAAGACCAGAGCGTGATCGATACCGGCCGGCAGCTCGGCCTCGAAGGTCGTGATCTCGCGCTGCATCCGGGTCATCCAGGCATCGACCTGAATGTCCTCGATCATCTTGGCCGCAACCAGCACGGCCGGTTCGCCGTTGGAGTAGGCGAGAGAGGCGGCTGGCTGCTCGACGGAGCGGCTGACGCGGGCGATGTCTCCGACGCGCAACAGAGGTCCGCCGAGGCCTTGGCGCAGCGGCACCGCGGCGATGCGGGAAAGCGCGTCGATCTCGCCCTCGACCTCGACCAGAAGATCGGCTGCATTGCCGCGCACCCGACCGGCGGCGACCTTGGCGTCCGCACGGGCGATTGCGCTGGAGATATCCTCGATTGTGAGGCCCAGATCGGTCATCTGCGTCGCGTCGATCTCGACCAGGATCTCTTCCTCGCGCGCGCCATAGACCTCAACCTGTTTGGTGCCGGAGACCTGGCGCAGGCGATCCGACAGCAGTTCCGCATAGCGGCGCAGCAGCACCGGGTCGGTGCCGCGTCCAGGCGCCATCCGAAGCGCTGAGATCGCCGAGAAAGCTCCGGTTCGGTCGTTGTCGAACTCCGGATCCGGAACGCCTGGCGGCAGTGCTACGGCGGCGTCGGCCAAGGCATCACGGACTTCGCTCCAGACTGTCTCGATGCTTGCATCGCTCAGCGTCTGGCGCAGTTCGACTTGGACGACCGAGATTCCTGTACGAGAGGTCGAGAGAATCTCGTTGATCTCTTCAATTTCCTGCAACTCCTCTTCGATCTTCTCGGTTACAAGAGACTCGACTCGGGCCGGATCTGCCCCGGGGAAGGGCGTCACCACCGTGGCGAAGAGGTTGGTGATGGTCGGATCTTCTTGCCGGCCAATCGTCAGCAAGGCCGAGAGGCCACTGGCGAGGATCAGCAACAGGACCAAGAGCGTGACCCGCCACTGGCGATAGAAGAGTGTGCGCATCGATCCGTGTCCTGGAGTTAGCGCCCAGGCTCGCTGGGTGATAGCGACAGGTCTGGTGGGCTGAACAGCACCAGCGCTTCCGCTTCTCGGGTGGCAGGAGTAGCTGAGGGAGGAACGGGCCGATATGGGATCGGCGTCACGCTCTGGCCGGGCGCGACGCGATGCGGCCCCGCCATGATCACCTTGCTGCCGTCTACCAGCGATCCGCTGACGTAGGCTTGCTCGGCATGGACATGGTGCACGACTACGGCCTCCAGGGCGACGCTATGACCGCCATCGCCATCGACTGCCGCCGTGTAGACGGTCCAGAGGCCCTTCGGTGCTGCGACCAGCGCGGTCAAGGGTACCCAGAAGCCTGGCTGCGGGACCGTCTTGTCCAGGGAGAGCACGGCAAGGTCGCCCAAGAAGAAATCTTCCAAGGCGGGGTCGCTCGCGCTTGCGATCCGAAAGAGTGCCGCGATGGTTCGGGTGCCGCTGGCCATGTCTGGGCGCAGGGCGACGAGGCGGGCTGCCACCTCGCGCCGGTCAACCTCAAGACGATAGGTCTGACCAATCTCCAGGCTAGCGGCTGCGGCAGGATTGAGCCCGATCCGTGCTTCCAGCACCTGGGTCTCCATCAGCATGACCACGGGCGATCCGGCAGCCAGGATGCTGCCTTCGTCACTGCTGCGCGCTGCAATCCGTCCGGCGTAGGGTGCCGTCAAGCTCGACTTGGCAATCTCGATGTCGAGCTGTGCCATAGCGGCCTCGATCGACACCACTTGGGCTTTCACGGCCTCGGCTTCCAAACGAGCCTCGTCATAGCGTTGCTTGGAGGAATTGCCTTGCTTGGACAGTTTTCTTTGGCGGTCGGTGGTGATGCGGGCGAGTTCCAGTCGGGCCAGGAGGACCTTGCGTTCAGCCTCCAACTCGGCGCGGCGCGCTTCCAAGGGGGCGATGTCCAGGGTTGCGATCAACTGGCCGGCAGCGATTGCGTCGCCCTCTTCGACCAGTACCTCAGTCAAGAGGCCGCCGCGCTCGAAGGCCATGACGGTGCTGCGCCGCGGCTCCAGGCGACCGGCGAAGCGCTGCTGCAGGGGATAGCTCGACTGCAACACCATTTCGGAGACAGCGACCTCCAAGGCCGGCACGGCGTCTGGTTCGCTGCGCAGCTCTGCGCGCAGATGCAGAAGCGAGACTCCGCCGACGATGCCGGAGATCAGGATGCCCGCGACGCCCAGCTTGACGCCGAGATGCAGCACCCGAGTGCCCAGCGTCCGGCGTGTTGCTGCCTCGATCGCGCTGTCGTCCCAGCTCTCGTCCAGCACTGTCTCTTGATCCGACCCTGGCTCTTCATCCGACATGGCTCAGCTCCTGCTGTTCTATCGGGCAGTTCGGCGGGGCTTAGCCTTGTACCGCCACCCAATCCTTGCCATGTTAGCGTCGCTAACTTGCATAATGTTAGTGACCTTCACATGCTTGGCAAGGGCTGAAGCGGAATTCAGTGGGTGACGAGGTCCCTGTGACGGACATGCAACAAGAATCCGACGCGACGAAGCAGACGCAACAAGCCCGTCGCGGATACCACCATGGCAATCTGCGCGAGGCACTGCTCGAAGCCGCCGAGGCCTTGATCGCCGAGCGTGGCCCCGACAGCTTCACCATGGCCGATGCCTGTCGACATGCCGGGGTCAGCACGGCGGCGCCTTACCGTCACTTCGAGGACCGCAATGCCTTGATGGAGGCAGTGGGTATGCGGGCCTTCGACGGCCTGGCTGCGGCCACCGGCGGCGCGAAAGCGCCGTTCGAAGAAGGCTCGGTGGAGGCAATCTTGGCCGGCGGCAAGGCCTATCTGCGCTTCGCACTGGATAACCCTGAGCGCTTTAGGCTGATGTTCGGCAGAAACCCGGATCTGAAGTCACGGCCCATCGTTGAATTGGCCGGTCGTGCCTGCTTTCAGAATCTCCTCCAGTCGGTTTCGGCCTACCTTGCGACCCGCGGCCACGCCGGCGCCGACCCCATGCCGCTGGCGCTCCGCCTCTGGTCCCTGGTCCATGGCGTCTCCAGCCTGGCGATCGACGGCCCGATGGACATCATCGCACCCGGCAATGATCCCGAAGCGATCATCGAAGAGAGCGGGCGGGCGATCCTGGCGGCGGTGTGATCGCTACGGGCTAGAGGAACGCAAAACCTCTGTAGCCCTGGGCGACGACCTCATCACAGGTCCGGCAGTATGCGGGAAAGCCGCCGAAATAGGGTAAGAACACACGGGCTTTGCCTTCGACGTTGGCACCGAGGTACCAGCTGTCGGTCGTGGCCTTCAAACCCTTCGCGGCAACCTCCTGTACGTGATTCCACCAAAGCGTCTCGGCTTCGCGCTCGGCTTCGATGCGATTGTAGTTGTGGGCTTGCATGTGGGCCAGGCAGTCGGCGATCCAATCCACACTCTGCTCGATGGTCGGAAGCATATTGGTGAACACCGAAGGACTGCCCGGGCCGGTGACCGTAAAGAGATTGGGGAAATCGGACATGGCGAGCCCCAGGTAGCTGCTGGGACCGTTTGCCCAGCGCTCGCGTAGGCTGGCTTCTCTACGGCCACGGATATCGACGCTTGTCAAGGCTCCGGTCATGGCATCGAATCCTGTGGCGATCACCAGATCATCGATCTCGAAGTCCTGACCTTGGGCTGCGATCGCCCTGTCGCTGATCTTCTCGATCGGCCCCTTCCTCAAGTCGATCAAGGTCACGTTGTTGCGGTTGAAGGTGGCGAAGTAGTCGCTGTCCACGCAGAGACGCTTGCCGCCGATGATGTTATCGGGGCAAAGCACTTCGGCCACGCGCGGGTCCTTGACGACCGCGCGGATCTTGTCGCGCACGAAGCTTGCTGCCGTGTCGTTTGCTTCTTTGCTCATCAAGAGGTCGTCATAAACGTAAGAGAAGGTGAGGCCGCCTTCCTGCCAACGGCGCTCGTACTCCCTTTGGCGCTGTTCTGGGGTATCGGCAAGTGCCGATCGTGCGTTCAGTGTAGCGTCGATGCCGGCGAAGTTCTGCTTTGCGCGCGCCCGGACCTCTGCATAGCTTGCCTTGATGGCCTTCGCTTTGTCCGGGGCGAGCGGTCCGTTGTGGGCGGGGATGGCATAGTTCGCCGTCCGTTGGAACACGTAGAGTTGCTCTGCTTCGCGTGCGATCAGAGGGATCGACTGGATGGCCGAAGATCCCGTACCGATGATAGCAACCCGGCGTCCTGTGAAGTCGATCCTCTCGTGCGGCCAGAGCGCGGTGTGATAGGTCGGTCCCGAAAAGTCGTCCATGCCTTCGATTGAGGGCCAGTTGGGCACTGACAGGCACCCTGTTGCAAAGATGCAGATCCGCGCCCGGGTTTCCTGGCCGGTCTCGTCTGCCAGGGTCCAGGTCGAGGAGGGCTCTTCAAAGCGCGCCGAAGCGATGCGACAGTCGAATCGAATGTCTCTGCGAAGGTCGAACCGCTGGGCGACGTGCTGGGCATAGGTCAGGATTTCGGGCTGTGCGGCATAGCGTTCGGACCAAGTCCAGTCCTGCTGCAGTGCTTCGTCGAATTGATAGGAGTACTGCATGCTCTCGATGTCGCAGCGCGCGCCGGGATAGCGGTTCCAGTACCAGGTGCCGCCGACATCGGATCCGGCCTCGAACACCCGCGTGTGCATGCCCAGGCCCCGCAGACGATGCAGCAGGTACATTCCGGCAAATCCCGCACCGATGACGGCGACATCGAAATCCAACTCTTTCATCGGCTGTCCGGTTCCTCGGTAAATGATGGTCGCGTTCGGCTGGTCTTGGCGGGTATCCGATCCTATCAGCCATTGGTCGACTAAGGCACTTTCTCCCGTCCTCGCTTCAACCTCGAAGTCGGTGCAGCACGCGAGGGGAAACCCCAAAGCTCACTCTCAGGCCTGCGGTTTTTACCGTGTTCCACCCTGGTGGCCAAAGGCTTGTGCATGGCACAGTGCTTTTGTCGTTCGACTTGAACAGATCCATTATCTTTGGTGACCGTGCGAACGGCAGCGCTATTGCTGTATTGCTTCCCGTCTGACCAGCGGAGCTTGGACTTGGACAGGCACCTCGGCCTGCCCTCTTCGCTCTTCCCAATGCGGGTGAAGGGCAAGGGAAAGATCGTCGATGATTTGAATGAGGGCGTTCAGGTAGAAGATCTGCTCCAAGCGGGTCTCAAGGTGTCGGGGGTCGTCTTCTTCGAAGTGTTGGCCGCCGCCGTTTCGCTGCGTGTCGACCAAGTTCGCCAAGGTGCTGTGCACCTGTGAATCCTTGCCGGCGTGCAGTGCAGAGAAGCAGTGCAAGACACGGGTAAACTGCGCTCTCGCCTCACAGTCGCTAGGCTTGTCGCCGCGCTCGAAGGGCAGGCGGGTCACCGCAGGTTCCAGCAAAGCCAGGTAGCCGATCGTGGCGTCAAGTGCGGTATGGACGGCGACGGGCTGCTGCAGGGCGCGCAGACCAAGCCAGGCCTCGGCGCGCAGATGCGGCAGGTTATCGCCGATGGTGCCGGCCCGTTCGCCCAGCGCCATGGCTTCGCGGCGCAGCACGGCGGCGGGGCGATGGCCCATATGGGTCAGCAGGGTGCGCGCATCGTCCAACCAGCTTTGAATATCCCGCTCCAGACTCCGGCTTAGGTGCAGCGGCAAGACAAAGCGCGCCACGGCCATGCCGATGGCGGCTCCGATTGCAGTCTCGTAGATGCGTGCCATCATGGCGTCGATCGGCAGCCCCTCGACCAGATGCAGTGCAGAGATCACCATGAAGCCGATACCGATGGCGGCCGTTACCCAGAACCGCATCATGGTCGCCACCACAAGGCCGAGCGACAGGGCTGAGAGGAGGGCTAGGACAAGATCTCCGGAGGGCCCCAGTAGCCAGATGTAGGCCAGTGCCAGTACCACGCCCAAGGCCGTACCCAGCACCCGCTTCTGCGCGCGCAACAGAGTCTCACCCAGGCTGCCGGAGAGGATGAGGAAGACGGTCACGGTTGCCCAGTAGCCATGCTCCATAGCGAAACCCAGGTCCAGGGCGGTGGCGATCGCGACACCGACAAGGGCTTGCAATGTCAGCCGTGTAGCGGGCGAGAGGCGGCCACGCGCCAAAGACGGCGCCGGTGGCTGACCATAGCGCTCCGGCGCCTGCTCTTCCTCCAGGCTGCAACGCAACACCAGCAGACGCTGCATGGCCGCGGCCGCACCCACCAGATGGCGCCGACTGTCGGCATCGCTGGCCGGCAAGGCCAGGGCCCTTGCCTTGAGATCGCCGAGCGCCGGACCGGGTTCGGAACCCGATGGGGTTGCAGCACGGATACGTTCGGCGGTCTCCAGCAGCGCGCTCTTCGTCTTCTCCCAGAGCGGGTCAGAGAGTGCGTCGGCCGTGGCGAGCGAACGGGTGAGTAGCCGGAGCGAGAGCTCCATTCGATAGGTGATCAAGAGGCGGCGGCTCAGCAGAGTCCAATGCTGTGGCTCTTCGCTCCGGGCCGTTCGCAGCAGCAGACGCAGGGGCTGACGCCCCAGCCAGCTCGTCGACCAGCCGCTCGCTCGCCCATGATCGCTGCCGGAGAGTGCGCTCAGTCGCTCGGCCAGCTCCCGCAAGTAGATCCGCTTGCCGCGCGGCAGTGTGGAGATGGCCGTTGGGCGCGGCAGCAGCCGTTCCAGCAGTAAGAAGATGGCGCTGCCGAGACCCGTCGCCAGCATGAAGGTCGGGACCTGGGACCACTGCGGTTCCTGCATGGCGGCGAAGAGGGCAAAGGAAAAGAGGGCCTTGCCCATCCCGGTCGTGCAGGGACCAAAGCGGTTTAAGGTGATGCAGAGGGCGGCAAGCGGCGGCATCAGAAGCTTGGCCCAGAACATGGCATCCTGGCCGGCGACCAGGGCCAAGACTCCCATTCCGATAAGCACTGCTTGAAAGGAAAGCGCTGTAAGCAGCATGACGCGCTGTTGCCTCTGCCTCGGTTCTGGGTTCATCGCCAAGACCAGTGTGATCGCGCCGCCACCCATGAAAAGAGAGAGGTCCAGCCGCTCCAACCCCGGCCAGATATCGATGAGCAGATGCGACAGCGCCAGCGCAGCGGCAAGCCCGCTCAAGACCAAGGCAGCCTTGCTGGTCTGGATCCAGCCTGGATCCAAACGCCAAAGCGCGCGTCCTAACGCGGCGCGCGCTCCGCCATTCGGGCGAAGTTGGTCTTGCTGCACAGGTCTTGCCTTTTCGTGTCGAGGGTAAGCCAGACTTGGTGCGGATACGCCGCTCGGCGCAAGCCATGCTCCCTGCAATTGAGACCAGCGTTCTTGCCGGGGCTGCTTGCTGTTTCTCGTGTGCGAGAGGGCAGACGTGCAAAAGAATGTCTGTCGCAATCGCAAATGTGCTTTTAGTGTCGGCGGTAAGCCATGTCGCAAGAACGAGGTCCGAACATGAACGCACGCGATACCAGCGCCTTCCAGCCCATCGATGGCGGCTCCGTGCCGCGCTTTGCCGGCATTCCCACTTTCATGCGCCTGCCGGCGAAGGCAGATCCAGCGGAGGTAGACATCGGACTGATCGGCGTACCTTGGGATGGCGGTACCACCAACCGACCCGGTGCGCGCCATGGCCCGAGGCAGGTTCGCGACATGTCTTCGCTGATGCGCAAGGTGAACTCCTCGACGGGCGTTTCGCCCTACAAACTCTGCCGGGCCGCCGATTTGGGCGATGCGCCGGTCAATCCCATCGACCTCATGATCTCACTCGACAAGATCACCGCCTTTTATGATGAGGTGCACGCGGCCGGAACTCTGCCGCTATCGATCGGTGGGGATCACCTGATGACGCTTCCGATCATGCGGGCGATCGCGAAGGATCGGCCGCTCGGCATGATCCATTTCGATGCCCATTCGGACACCAACGACGGCTACTTCGGTGGCCTCAAATACACCCACGGTACGCCTTTTAGGCGCGCCGTAGAGGAGGGGCTGCTTGATCCCAAGCGGGTGGTCCAGATCGGCATTCGGGGATCCACCTATTCCCTGGACGAGCGCGACTGGGCCCGCGATGTGGGTATGCGCGTCATCATGATGGAAGAGTTCGAGGACATGGGCTGTACGGCTGCCATCGCCGAAGCGCGGCGCGTGGTGGGCGGCGGCCCGACCTATCTCTCCTTCGACGTGGATGCTCTCGACCCCGTCTTCGCACCCGGCACCGGTACGCCGGAGATCGGTGGAATGACCACGCGAGAGGCCTTGCGTATGCTACGCGGTCTGCGCGGTTTGAATTATGTCGGTGGCGATGTGGTCGAGGTCTCTCCGCCATTCGATCCCTTGGGCAACACCGCGATCGTGGGTGCCACTTTGGCTTTCGAGATCCTCTGCCTCATCGCCGAGGCACGCACAACGGGATAGGCAATGATCGATCCGGCTCCGCGCAGCTATGCTCCCGGTGTCCGTCTGCATCGGCGGTTGCGTGGACCGGTCGAGGCCAATAGACACGGGCTGGAACTCGAGAGCTGGCTCTTGGGTGCCGCACGTCACGACGACGATCTGCTGCACCTCTTCCGCTCGCTCATCGACCGCATACGCGCGCAGGATCTGCCGCTTCATCGGGCAAGCCTGCACGTCGGGACTCTGCACCCGCAGCTCTTTGGCTTCGGCTGGGCCTGGAATGCTGCAGACGATATCATGGACGAGCTGCAGGTCCCGCAGTCGCTGCTGAGCACGCCCAGCTATCGCTCCAACCCTCTTGCCGTCGTCATCGAGGAGGGCAAGGCCTATCGGCGACACCTTGAAGGTGACCCGGACTTGAGCGACGCACCGCTGATGCGTGACCTCAAGAAGCAGGGGATCACGGACTACCTCTGCCTACCCCTGGGCGGCAAATCCTATTACAACGCGGTCAGCCTCTCCACGACCCGGCCGGGCGGTTTCGGTGCAGCTGAATTAGAGCGTTTTGAGAACATCTTTTCACTCCTGGCACTTCACGTAGAGCGGCACATTCTCTTGCGGATCGCCGGCAACGTCCTGGAGACCTATCTGGGCGACGCGGCGTCCAAGGCGGTGCTGGCCGGAACCATCCAGCGAGGCTCTGGACGTGCATTACGCGCCGTCATCTGGGTCTCCGATCTACGCGGCTTCACCGATCTCTCGGATCGTTTGAGCGGCCCGCAAGTCACAGCGATCCTCAACGCCTATTTCGAGGGCTTGGTGGAAGCCGTCGACGCCGAAGGAGGCGAGGTTCTGAAATTCATCGGCGACGGCCTTCTGGCCGCCTTTCCCTTTGGCGAAGAGCGCAGGCCGGAGGAGGCTGCTGCCGCCGCGCTGGCCGCTGCCAAGGGTGCGACCGCCGCCTTGGCGCGCCTCAATGCCCAGCCGCCGGAGGCCCTGGCCGAGATTGATGGCTGGCACCCTTTGCGCAACGGCATTGCGCTGCACGAGGGAGAGGTCTTTTTCGGCAATGTCGGCGGGCCGAGAAGACTGGACTTCACGGTAATCGGTCAGGCCGTCAACGAGGCCAGCCGGGTCGAGGCCTTGAGCAAGGCGCTCGGCCAAACCTTGTTGATTACGGCACCGGTTGCCGCCTATTTGAACGAGCCGCTGGAGGATTTGGGTTCACACAGGCTGCGGGGCTTGGCGGAACCACTGGCCCTCTTCACGCCCAGCAGTGTTCAGGATGCCGACCCGCCGACAGGCACGAAGTCGTAGGCGCCGACGCCCTGGGTCAAGGCGAAGCGGCAGGCCTGACCGTCTTTGCCGCTGACCTGATGGGCCGTCTTGGGCGGGACCAGGCAGTGTTGACCTGGTCCCAGCTCGTAGCTGGCTCTGGGCGCGCGGGTCTCGACGAGGGTCACGCCTTCCAGTCCAACGAAGACATCGGCCACATTGCTGTGGAAGTGCCAGGGGATGACCTGACCTGCAGCTAAAGTGAAGAGGCGGACTTGCAAATCCGCACTCTCCAAGGCGGTCTCTACGTCCTGAACTTCGTAGTCGAGGCCGGCTTTAACGCTCACGTCGCTGTTTCCCTTGGATAGTTGTACATCCCAAGCTTGCGGCCTAGCGTCCGTAGGTGCAAGAGGGCGCTTCAGCCGCCTCTCCCTCGCACAGCACGGCATCGAAGTTCAGGATTAGGCGTACCTCGTCGCTGATCGGTACGCCGACAAAGGTGTCCAATCCCCAATCGCTGCGCTTGATCTCACCCTCGGCCATGAAGCCTAGCGTGCGTACGCCCTTGTAGTTTGGCAGCGGGAAGGGAGCGTCGTTCACCAGCTCGAAATCCAGGGTGACAGGTTTGGTCACGCCCAACATGGTCATGTCGCCGGTCACCTTGCCCTTGTTCTCGCCGGTCAGCTCTAGGTTCCGGCTCTTGAAAGTGATGGTCGGATGGGTCTCGACGTCAAAGAAATCGGAGCTCTTCAAGTGGCTGTCCCGCTTCTCGTGCTGCGTATCGATGCTGGCGGTCTGGATGGTGAAGTCGACCTCGCTCTTCGCCGGATTGGCCTCGTCGATAACGAAGTTTCCATCGACGTCGGTGAAGCGTCCGATTGTCTTGGAGTAGCCGAAGTGACCGATCTCGAAGCCGATGAACTGATGGCTCTTGTCCAGCTGAAAGGTCTTGGTCTCGGCCTGCGCGAAGGTGCTGCTAGCGGCCAGCAGAGCTGCGGCCAAAAGAAGGGTCTTCATCATCTTGCTCCTCGTCGGTTTCTTGGGTCGTTTTCTAGGGTCGTTTTCTTGGGTTGATGTCTTGGGGCCGCCCTTTGGCCCAGGTGGCGTGCATAGTCGCCTGGCGTGGCTTGAAGTCAATGCAGTTGCATGTAAATATCCTGTGATGGTGAAGAATGAGTCTCAAGCCTTGGTGTCGGAGGCAGCCGAAACAGCCTGGATCGCCCTGCTCCGCGCGCATCGCGATGCCACCAACGCCGCCGAAGCTGCCTTGCGGGCGGCCAAGCTTCCGTCTCTCTATTGGTACGATGTCCTCTTGGAGCTCAAGCGCGCGCCAGAGGGGCTGCGGGCAGTTGATTTGGAGCGTCGCCTTCTGATCGCACAATACAATGTCTCGCGATTGCTGAAGCGTATGGAACAAGCCGGTCTCTTGAAACGGGCGCCGGACCCGGCCGATGCCCGCGGTCGCCTGCTCTTCCTTACGAAGCAAGGACTGGTCTTGCAGAAAAAGATGTGGCCTCACTACGCCGGAGTGATTGAGCGGCGTCTCGGTGCCACACTCAGCGAAGCAGAGGCCCATCGCCTTACCGCTCTCCTCAGCAAGGTCGACGAGCAGGATCCTGCCTAGTTTTCTTTTCATGATTGAGCAAGTCTGCTTGGTTCCAAAGCGGCACCGGTCTGCACTCTCGCATCTCCAGAATGCCTCTTAGATCAGATCGCGCTCACCTCCAGAACTCACAGAAGACCGATTACAAAAAGAAACAAGGAAACTTGAAGTCAGGACGCGTCTTCATCGATGCAGAAAATTTGATTGCTGGAAGGTAGGTGTTGCTTCCTTATACTGGATTGCGGCCGAGGGAGCAGCGCTTATGGCAACACTATACGGTACGACGGGCAACGACAGTCTGACGGGAACCACCGCTGATGATGTGATCTTTGGCCTGAGTGGTATCGATACTCTCTTTGGCCTGTCTGGACGGGATCGCCTCTTTGGCGGTTCGGGTGACGATTCTGGCCTTCTCGGCGGTGCCGGAGACGATCGGATCTACGGTGGTCTGGGCAACGATCGCATTCTGGAAGGCGGTTTGGATAGCGATCGTATCTTTGCCGGTGATGGCGCCGACCAGCGGATCAATGGTGGATCGGGTGCTGATAGCCTCTTCGGCAATTCAGGTGCCGATTTCCGATTCCACGGTGGAACGGGAAACGACAGCGTCTCGGGTAACGACGGAGACGACAGCCTCCTCTTTGGAGCCGGCGGCAGCGACAAGTTGTCGGGTAACTCGGGCAAGGACTACCTCCTCGCCGGCGGTTCCGGGGCGGACCGCCTCTACGGCGGCGATGACGCGGACAGCTTCCTCTACGGCGATTCGGGCGGCGACGCGCTCTATGGAGGCAGCGGCGATGACAGCCTGCTCTTCGGTTACGACGGCGACGACCGTCTGCGCGGTAACGATGGCGCCGACCGAAGCCTCTTTGGTGGGACCGGCGACGACACGGTCTTCGGCGGAACAGGCGACGATGCCGCACTTATCGGTGCCGAGGGTGCAGACTCTCTACTCGGCGATGCTGGTGCGGATCGGAGCGTCTTCGGTGGTACCGGCAAGGATGCTCTCTTCGGCGGCGGTGACAGGGATAGACTGCTTTATGCCGGCAGTGGCGATGACCGGGTCTATGGAGGCTCGGGCGAGGACGCTATCCTAAATGGCGGTGATGGAGCGGACATGCTGTGGGGCGACAGCGGTGACGACGAACTGGTCGACGGGGATAGTGGGAGCGATTGGGTCTATGGCGGCGAGGGGGCCGACTATTTCTTTTCCGGCGATCATGGCAGTGACCGTCTGTTCGGTGATGCTGGCGACGATAGCTGGTTTTTTGGAGGATCCGGCGGCGATCGTCTCTTCGGTGGGCTGGGTGCCGACCTCAGTTTCCTCGGCGGTCAGGGTACCGATACGATCGCGGGCGGGTCGGGATCTGACGGAAGCCTCTTGGGTGCTAGTGGTGCAGACAAGGTCTTCGGGGATAGCGGGAATGATCGCTCGCTCTACGGAGGATCGGCAGACGATCTGATCTACGGTGGTGACGGTGACGATCTGGTCCACTATGGCGGCGCCGGCGCGGATCGGCTTTTTGGTGGGTCGGGTCAGGATGAACGCCTCTACGGTGATATGGGAGACGACCTGATCGATGCCGGCAGCGGCGACGATTACAATGTGGACGGTGGCGATGGCAGCGATACGCTCTTTGGCGGTCGCGGCGACGACAGCTTTCTATCCGGGGCCAACGGCGATGATACCGTCTACGCGGGCGCGGGGCGTGACCAGGTATTCGGAGGGGCCGGCGAGGATGACCTGCGCGGCGCGAGTGGCGCCGATTTGCTCTATGGCGGCGGCGAAGACGATGTGTTGCGCGGCCAGCAAGGAGACGACACCCAGAGCGGCGGTGAGGGACGCGACAGGATCTTCGGCGATGTCGGCGACGACCGGCTTTACGGTAACGGCGGAAACGATCAGTTCGTCGGCGGCAGTGGCCTGGATATCCTCTTCGGTGGCCAGAATCGGGACCGCCTGAACGGAGCTTCGGGTAGCGATACGGCTTTCGGCGGTAACAACAACGATACATTCATCATCGATACCAAGACCGACCTGATCTTCGATGGGCTCGGACAGGGCGACGACGTGCTGCGTTCTAACGCACAGGACTACACCTTGGGCACAGCGGTCGAAGCGATGATCGAGCGGGTCAACATCAACACAGGCGCCGGCTCGGCCAAGATGGTCGGCAACGACAACGGCGACGTCCTGCTCGGCAACTCCTTCGACAATGTCTTGGTGGGGCGAAGTGGAGACGACCGTCTCAACAGCCGCGGCGGCACGAACACCATGACCGGGGGCAGCGGCGATGACACCTTCGTGGTGGCCAGCTTCGCCGATGTTGTTCGAGAATTTGCGGGCCAAGGCGTCGATCTGGTCAGAGCCGAAGTGGATTTCACGCTCCCGAATGGCTCAGCGACAGCCTTTGTCGAGAATTTGCGTATGCAAGGTGGCGCCGGCAACCTGGATGGTGCCGGAAACGAACTGGATAACACCATCGACGGCAACAGCGGTTCGAACACTCTGCGCGGTCGTAGCGGAGATGACCTGGTGATCGGTGGTGAGGGCAACGATGAGCTCTTCGGCGGTGCCGGTGCTGACCGCTTCGAGGGCGAAGCCGGCTCCGATACCTTGCGTATGGGCTCGGGCGATGTGGCCTTCGGTGGTGCTGGCATGGACGACTTTCGCTTTGGGGCGACGCCGCTTGGCAATGCCGGATCTGGCGGTCCGATCCTGCGCGACTTTGACGGAGCCTTGGCGAATGCGGCCAACGGCCAGGACAAGATCGTCTTTTCGACTGGATTGGAGCGTGGCAGTTTTGCCTACATCGGTGCTGCCGCCTTCTCCGGCGGTGGCAACTCGGAGGCGCGCTTTGCCGGTCCCCGGCAGGTCCAGATCGATCAAGACGGCGACGGCATGGTCGATCAGGCTCTTCTGATCGATGGTGTTACCGTCGCGAACCTCTTGACCGTCTCTGACTTCGTCTGGTTGTAAGCCTGATTAGGATGCCGCGCGCGCAGCGACTCGACTGGCTTGGAGTCGGCCCGACTCGGCCCGATGAACCCCGGTCGAGAGCTGGGGAAAACGATCCCCAGGGACTGCGGCTTTTTGGCAACAAAGCGGATTGCTGGCGGCTGCCAGCGGCTCTAAGGTGCTGCCTCCAAAGCGCATGAGCCGGCCTGGACGCCGGCAGGAGTACAACCATGGCCGGTAGTGTGAACAAGGTGATCCTGGTCGGCAACCTGGGGCGAGACCCTGAGATCCGCAGCATGCAGAACGGCAGCCGGGTCGCCAATCTCTCGCTCGCGACCTCGGAGAGCTGGAAGGACCGCAACAGCGGGGAGCGACGCGAGCGCACCGAATGGCATCGCGTGGTCGTGTTTAATGAAAACATCGTAAGGGTTTGTGAGAACTACCTAAAAAAGGGTTCGAAGGTCTATCTGGAAGGCCAGATCGAGACCCGCAAGTGGCAGGATCAGAGTGGACAGGAACGCTATACGACCGAGATCGTATTGCGTCCTTTCAGGGGAGAACTGACCATGCTGGACGGCCGTGGCGGCGAGGGCATGTCGTCCGGTGGTAGCAGTGGTGGTAGCGGCGGGGGTGGCGGCTTTTCGTCCGGCCCACCGACCTCAGAGCCTCTGGACGATGATATCCCATTCTGATCTTATCGCCGGCGCTGGCCCCTCGGTATCGGGGCCGCAAGGCTAAAAACCTGGACCGTCATCGAACGGCGACCTTGACCGTCGCCAATCGACTCTTCCAATAGAACAGACTTTGCAAAGGGCACCGGAGGGTTACCTATATGTCCAAGACCATGACCAAGTCCGAGATCGTGTCGCACGTCGCCGAGCAGGCGGACATCTCCAAGGCCTCTGCGCAGGCTGCGGTGGACGCAATGATCTCTGCTATCGAATCTGGCCTGAAGGAAGGCGGCGTCCGCATTCCTGGCCTCGGCACCTTTGCCGTCCGCGAGCGTGCAGCGCGCACCGGCCGCAACCCGCAGACCGGCGAGGAGATCCAGATTGCAGCCAGCAAGTCGGTTGGCTTCAAGGCTGCCAAGAACCTGAAGGACGCCTTGAGCTAAACGCCCAAGCCGTTGCTTCGGACCGTTCGGATGCTTCCGAACGGTCTCGGGCGGCGTGCGCGCCGCCGTGCTAGAGCAGGTTGTGATCGGATAAACCCATCTGATCATCCAGCCCTGCTCTATGCCTCAGCATCGTAGGGCAGGATTGAGGCGAAGAATCTTTTCAGTTCGACGTCGTCCTGCTCTAGGATGCCGGCAATTCTGCACAGGGCCCCTATGCGCCATTGCAAGGGCCCGCGTGCAAGATAGTTGCCAGCATCAAGCCTATCATCGTGTAGACTCCCAGGAATGATACAGTCTGTTAGAGCGAGCCTTACCGCGTGAGTGACGTGACGACTCCACCGGGCGCCATACCGCGCGACTCGGGTATTCAGCCAGTCACCATCGAAGAGGAGATGAAGCGCTCCTACCTCGATTACGCGATGAGCGTCATCGTGTCTCGAGCCTTGCCCGACGTGCGCGACGGCCTGAAGCCGGTGCATCGGCGCATCCTCTATGCGATGAAGGAGCAGGGCTACGACTGGAACAGGGCCTATCGTAAGTCGGCGCGCATCATCGGCGATGTGATGGGTCAGTACCATCCCCACGGCGACTCGCCGATCTACGACGCCATGGTGCGTATGGCCCAGCCCTGGTCGATGCGCGTCGAGCTGATCGACGGACAGGGCAACTTCGGATCGATAGACGGCGATCCGCCGGCGGCCATGCGCTATACCGAAGCGCGGCTGGAGCGGGTGGCCAGCGAGGCACTGCTCGCCGATATCGACGAGAACACGGTCGAGTTTCAGCCCAACTACGACGAAACCACGAAAGAGCCGACAGTGTTGCCGGCTCGGCTGCCGAACCTGCTGATCAACGGTGCCAACGGCATCGCGGTCGGCATGGCCACCAGCATCCCGCCGCACAATCCGGGCGAGGTGATCGACGCCTGCTGTCATCTCTTGGATAATCCTGACGCTTCGGTCGAGGAGTTGATGCAGTTCGTGCCGGGGCCGGATTTCCCGACCGGTGGTATCATCATGGGGCGCTCCGGCATTCTGTCAGCCTATCGCCAAGGCCGGGGCACCGTCGTGGTGCGCGGCCGGGCCGATATCGAACAGTCGGGCCGAGATCGTGAGACCATCGCGATCAGCGAGATCCCCTTTCAGCTGACCAAGACCCGCCTGCTGGAGCGTATTGCGGAGGTGGTGCGCGACAAGGTGGTTGAGGGCGTTTCAGATCTGCGCGACGAGAGCGATCGGCGCGGCCTTCGCATCGTGGTCGAACTGAAGCGCGATGCGCAGGCCGATGTGGTGCTGAACCAGCTCTATCAGCACACGCCGCTGCAATCCTCTTTCGGCATCAGCCTGCTGGCGATTGACGGCCGCCGGCCGCTGGTCCTGTCGCTGCGCGAAGTTCTGGCCGCCTTCCTGCAGTTCCGCGAGGAAGTGGTTACCCGACGCACGGCCTTCCGCCTGGGCAAGGCCCGCGACCGCGCACATGTGCTGGTCGGATTGGCGATCGCAGTGGCCAATATCGACGAGGTGGTCGCCCTTATCCGCCGCTCGCCCAATCCCGAGGCGGCGCGCAATGAGTTGATGACGCGCAATTGGCCGGCCAGTGACGTGGCGCCGCTAATCCTGCTGATCGACGAGCCCGGCCACAAGGTCGAGGATGATGGGACCTATCGTCTGTCTGAAATCCAGGCCCGCGCCATTCTGGATCTGCGCCTACAGCGCCTGACCGGGCTGGAGCGCGAAAAGATCGCAGAAGAGCTGCAGTCCCTCGCCGCCGAGATACGCGAGTTTCTGGAGATTCTGGCCTCGCGCAGCCGCCTTCTAGCGATCGTGCGCGACGAGTTGGTGGCCTTGAAGGAGCGCTATGACGATGCGCGCCGCACCACCTTGGAAGACGGCGAAATCGATACCGACATCGAGGATCTGATCCAGCGCGAAGAGATGGTGGTGACCCTGTCGGCGGCCGGCTACATCAAGCGCGTGCCGCTTTCGGCCTATCGCGCGCAACGGCGCGGCGGCAAGGGGCGTTCGGGCATGTCGACCCGCCAGGAGGATCTGGTCAGCGGTGTCTTCACCTGCTCGACCCACACGCCAGTGCTCTTCTTTTCTTCGCGCGGCAAGGCCTACAAACTGAAGGTCTATCGCCTTCCGATCGCGAGCCCGCAGGCCCGGGGCAAGGCGTTGGTGAACCTGCTGCCGCTTGAGGCGGGCGAGACCATCACTGCAACCCTGCCACTGCCGGAAGAGGAGGCCGAGTGGGCCGACCTCCAGGTGCTCTTCGCGACCTCCGCCGGGACCGTGCGACGCAACCGTCTCTCTGACTTCGCCAACGTTCGGTCCAGCGGCCTGATCGCCATGCGGCTGGAGAGTGCGGAGACGCAGCTGATCGGCGTCAGACTGTGCAACGAGCAGCAAGACGTGATGTTGGTCAGCCAAAAGGGCAAGGCGATCCGCTTCCGCGCGACCGACATTCGGCTCTTTGCCGGGCGCGGTTCCACCGGCGTGCGTGGCATTCGCTTGGAGCCCGGCGATCAGGTCATCGATATGGCCATCATCAATCACGTCGATGCCAGCTCCGAAGAGCGCGATGCCTATCTACGCATGGCGAACTCGCGGCGGCGGGCCGAGGTGGACGAAACAGAAAGTCAGCCAGAAGCCGCCGAGGGCGCACTCTCGAACGAGCGTTTCGCTGAACTGGAGGCGCAGGAGCAGATGCTGCTGTCGATTGCCAGCGACGGCCTGGGGCGGCGGGCATCGGCCTATGATTTCCGGCTGACCGGTCGCGGCGGACAGGGAATCGGCAATCTGGATCTCTCGCGCGGCAGTCAGCCGCCGGTGCGGGTCGTCGCCACCTTCCCGATCGAAGCGGGCGATCAGGTCTTGCTGGTGACCGACGGCGGGCAACTGATCCGTTGCCCGGTAGAGGACATCCGCATTGCAGGCCGGGCGACGCGCGGCGTCAGGATCTTCTCGGTCGCAGCCGACGAGCAGGTGGTTTCGGTCTCGCGCCTCGACGAAGTCGAGGAAGAAGAAGGGGACGAGGCCGACATGGACGGCGAAGCGGGAGAAGATTTGCCTCCCCAAAGCGAAGCATAGTCTTTCCCAGACCATAGGCCTGCTGCGAGCCTAGCTTGCCTTCGACATGCGATCGTGCGGCTTGGGATCGAGCGCGGCGGCTTTCTACTCGCAATTCTGTGTCTTTTTGGCCAAAACTGATTGCAGTCAGGCCCGCGGCAAGGGTGATCTGCGATCTTGCCGTTCCGTCCGGCCCAACAAGCGAGGGGCACTACCATGGCAAAACCCTTGATCGGCGTTTACCCGGGGACCTTCGATCCCATTACCAACGGTCATATCGACATCATTCGTCGGGCGACGCGGGTGGTTGATCGCTTGATCGTCGCTGTCGCCAAGAACGACGGCAAGGGCCCCCTCTTTGGGACAGAGGATCGCTTGACCATGGTGCGGGACGAGATTGCGGAGATCGAAAGCAATGGCGCAGTCGTGGAGGCGCGGGCCTTCTCGAACCTCTTGATCAATTTCGCCGACTCAGTCCACGCTGGCGTGATCATCCGTGGCCTGCGCGCCGTCTCGGACTTCGAGTACGAGTTTCAGATGGCGGGTATGAACACACGCATGGCGCCGCACATCGAGACGCTCTTCCTCATGGCGTCCGAGCGCCATCAGTTCGTCTCTTCACGCTTCGTCAAGGAGATCGGGCGCTTCGGCGGGGATATCTCGACCTTCGTCACGGCGCGTGTGGAGACCAGACTGAGCGAGCGCTTTGCGGAGTTGGCGTGATCCAGGTGTCGGGCGTCTTCGACAAGTGATCCAAGAGGGTTGCGGCGCGAGGCGAGCGGCGGCCTAAGGGATCGCTTGAGAATGCACGGCACCAGCCCGAACCCATTCCGGATCGGTCGTTTGCGATTCGATTAACAAATCCTTACGATTTGACGTCAAGATGCTCCAGCACGTGGCGTTCGTTGGACAGGAACTGCTGGGCGATTGCGCTTTGCTGGTAGCGCTTGCCTGATCTCTTGCGGCGGCATCGTAACGGAAGAACTGTAGGACCACGGTGCCTTGCGCCGTGAAACGACGTGAAATCTGCGGCTCGATCTGCTTCAAATGGCAGGTCGAGCCTGCTAGACGGAAATGGGCTGCGCTCGGCAAAACCCTTCGAACGAAAAGGGAGAACTCCATCGCCATGTGTCGGCAGGACAGTCGCGCACTATGACCCGGAAGCTGTCGCTCAAGCTCTTCGGTCGCTTTGAGGTGCTCGATCCAGTTGGCCTGGCGTTGCCGACCCGCAAGGCCGAGGCGCTCTTGGCCTATCTGGCCCTTCCGGCGGGCCGGGCGAGAACGCGTGGCGAACTGACCGATTTGCTGTGGGGCAGCCGCGACGAACGTCATGCGCGCCATAGCTTGAATCAGGCCCTCTCCAGTCTGCGTAAGCAGCTCGCGCCCAGCTACCCTGACCTCTTTCATGCCGACACCAGCGGCTTGTCTCTATGCGAGGGGCTTGTCACCAGCGATGTCGGCCGCTTGGAGGCGCTCTTGGCTGAGGGTACGGTGGAGGCTCTGTCACAGGCCTCTGAGCTTTGGCAGGGTGATCTGCTATCGGGCATGGAGCTGCGCGAGGAGGCTTTCGAGTCCTGGCGCTCCGAAGAGCGCCGCCGTCTGAGGTTCACCATGATGGAGGGCTTCCACGGCCTTCTGGATCGCCAGATCGAAGCGGTCGAGCGCTCTGCGGCAAATCAGACGGCCCGGGTAATCCTACGCCTGGATCCGCTGGACGAGTCGGCACACCGCAAGCTGATGCAAATCTACGCCTCCAGCGGACAGAGGAATGCCGCACTGCGTCAGTTTCGCGAGTGTAGCGATTTGCTTCGCCGCGAGTTGGACGTAGCACCCGACAACGAGACAAGGGCGCTGCATCAACAGATATTGCGCAACGAGTCGCCAACGGCCGTACATGCCGTGGTGCCTGAGGTTGAGACGCCGAGCCCGCTTGCGGCGGCGCCCGCTGCAGGGTCCTGGTCACCGGTGGCGCGCAGCCGACCGCCGGCCCTGGCAGTCCGCCGCTTCTCCTTCATCGGTTCCGACCCCTTGGATCAAGCAGTTGCCGAATCGATTGGCGTGGATCTTTTGACTGATCTTACCCGCGACCGCAGCCTGGCCGTTGTCAGCGATCCGAGCCAACTGGCCACTCAGGGCGAGGCAATCTATGTGGTGGAAGGCAGCCTGCGCCGGATGGGCGAACAGGTGGCGATCACCGCCCACCTGCTGGATATTGGCGGCGGTTCCTATCTCTGGACCGAGCGTTGGGTTCAGCCCTTGGCCGATCTCTTGCAGGGCACTGGACGTACCGTCGATCGCCTGGCCGCGGTATTGAAGCGCGAGGTCGAGACGGCAGAGGCCCGCAAGGCGATCGACAGCCCGCCCGATGATCTGGGTGCCTGGTCCTACTATCATCTGGGTCTGCGCGAACTCTACCGCTTCACGCTACCCAGCCTGATGACCGCGCGGAGTCATTTTCAGCGCGCGGTGGCGCTGGATGCCAATTTATCGGCCGCCTATGCACGCCTGGCCTACGTCTACGTGCAGCTCTACTGGTATGGGCCGCACAGCGGGCGCGAGGGCTTCCTTGATCAGGGCTTGGCAGCGGCGCAGCAAGCGGTCGGACTGGACCCCAAGGAGGCGCACGGGCACTTCGCACTTGGCCGACTCTATGCCATTCAACAAGCTTTCGACCAGGCCGTGCCGGAGTTCGAGACGGCACTCAGCCTCGATCCCAGTTTGGCGCAGGCCTCTTTCGGTTTGGGTCAGGCGCTCTCGGCGGCTGGCCTGCCGCGCGATGCCATGGGCTTTCTGGATCAGGCCATCGATCTCGACCCCCAGGACCCGCATCTCTGGACCTTCTACCACGACCGTGCAGAAGCGCTCTTCGCGCAAGGCGATGTCGAAGGCGCCACCAAGAACTCCAAGGCTGCTGTGCGCTTGCCAAATGCATCGCACTTCGCCTGGGCCAGCCTGGTCGCGATCCTCGGCGCCAGCAAGAAGCACGAGGAGGTCGCAGCGGCGCTGCGCCGCCTGAAGCTGGTAAAGCCGGAATACTCCTTGAACTTCGCCCGCGATGAGCTCTCCCACCATGCCAATCGTGACTTTGTCGACAACTACCTCGACGGCCTCACACTCGCTGGATTCAAAGAGGACTAACGCAAAGCTTCGCTTGAAATTCGCGCTGCTGCTGAGCGTTTGATCATTGTTTTTGGTCGTATCCGGCTGAATCAAAGCATTTTTGATCCATTTTTGACTGCATTTTTGATCGGCCTTTGAGAGCCCTAGGCCATCTTCCTTCTCAGAAATCACGCTCTGGTGACGGCTCTCGAGCTCTTGCCCGGATAAGGCAGCGAGACGACCGCAGCCTCCTCCAAGACCCAGAGCCGAAAGAAGGAAGGGTGGGAATGATGCTGGGACACAAGATCCTCTTCGACCATGCCATGGCAGAAGCCAACCGTGCGCCAACGAAGGCGGTCGCGCGGCCGGCATCTCGCGAGGCGTACCTGCGCCGTGGCGATGAGGAACGCCGCTCGCCGCTTGCTGCTTAGCATTACGGCACCGGGGCGTCGGGAACCTCAAGGCGCCGCCCATACAACAAGAAGACGAGTATTCTCGGACCCCTGCGTTAGAGGAGGGTAACATGGCTATCCTGTTTGGAGTTTCGGCAAGCGAGTCGTTAACCGGCACAGACCAAGCCGACTACATCAACGGCAACAGCGGCGATGACGTCATCGCCGGCTTCTCCGGGGACGATGAACTGGTGGGTGCTCTGGGCAGCGACACGCTGCTGGGAGCCCAGGGCGACGACACGCTCTTTGGCGGATCTGGCCAGGATAGCGCGACCGGCGGTGCTGGAAAGGATCGCCTCTTCGGTGGATCCGGCGCCGACACGATGCTGTTCGAAGAAGCGGGCGATGGCTTCATCTTTGGCGGTGACGGATACGACCTACGCCTCTTTGGCGGCCAGGGCGACGATCGCATCTATGGCGACAGTGGTGGCGACGCCTACTTCTATGGTGGCGACGGTAATGATCGTGTCTATGGCGGTTCTTACTATGATGGCCATCTCCACGGCGACAGTGGCGCGGACTATGTCTTCGGCGGTCTGGCCGGCAGCATCCTCTTGACGGGTGGTGTTGGAAACGATCGCCTCTATGGTCATGACGGCAAAGACAGAACGCTTTATGGCGACAGCGGCAGTGATCGGATCTTCGGCGAAGGTGAAACCGATGAAAACCTCAAGGGAGGGTCGGGTGTCGATCGCCTCTTCGGTGGGTCGGGCAGTGACCGCCACATGGAAGGCCAGGATGGCGATGATCGCATTTATGGAGATAGCGGCAACGACACCCAGTTAGTTGGCGGCTCCGGCGACGATCGGTTGTTTGGCGGCGATGGGCATGATGGAACACTCTTCGGTGGAACCGGTGTCGATCGGCTCTTTGGTGGCGATGGAGAGGATCTGGATCTACGCGGAGGTAGCGGCAACGATCTCATTTTTGGCGGTCGAGGCAACGACTTCTTCCTGTTCGGTGAAGACGGCGATGACGAAATTCACGGCGGTCCCGGCGAGGACCGCAACCTCGACGGCGCAAGCGGCGATGACTGGATTTTTGCAGGTGACGGGGACGATCACTCCTTCAGTGCCGGTTCCGGTAACGACCGCATCTACGCCGGTTCAGGCGACGACCGATCGATCTACGCCGGCCACGGCGATGATCTGTTCTTTGGTGGCTCCGGCACCGAGTCCGGCATTAGCGGTTCCAGTGGCGCTGACACCTTCTTCATCGATCCGGGAGAAAGCGTCGGCCGGGAGGTCTATATCGGCGGCAGCGGCAGCGATCGCTTGTCCGTTCACTTTCTTGCGACGCTCTCCGAAGAGGCCGTTCTCTTCGAAATAGAGGAGGTGCAGCTACGCGGGACCAGTGTCGGTGAAACCATTGTCATGCGCAGCGGCTACTCACTGATCGACGCCTACGGCGGTCGCGATCTTGTCTATGGCAGCAGTCTGGCGGACAGGATCGACGGGGGACGGGGCAGCGATACCATATTTGGCGGATCGCGGCTCGACTCGATCGAAGGCGCGATCGGCAACGACGTCGTCGATGGCGGCTCCGGGTTCGATCTGCTTTTCGGCAGCAGCGGCGGCGATACCTTGAAGGGCAACGAGGGCAGCGATAGCCTGAATGGCGGTTCCGGCGATGATCGGCTCTTGGGTCAATCGGACAGCGATACCATAGAGGGTGCGGAGGGCACCGATCGCCTGTTCGGCGCACAGGGCGACGACTCGCTCTATGGCGGCGCTGATGGGGATGAGATCAAGGGTGGGTCTGGTAGCGACCGGCTCTTTGGCGGCAATGCCGCTGACAGCCTGAACGGACGCAGCGGCGCAGACGTCATCTCTGGCGACGGTGGCAGTGACCGCGCCTATGGTGAGGCTGGCGACGACACCCTGCAAGGCGGCACCGGGGCGGACCTCTTGTCGGCTGGCGAGGGGAAGGATCTTGTCGCCGGCGGTCTTGGCGCCGACCGGCTCGAAGGTGGCTCCGGCAGCGACAATCTGCTGGGACAATCCGGTGACGACACCTTGGACGGCGGCAGCGGCGCCGATGCCATGCTGGGGTCTAGCGGCAATGATACGGTCTTCGTGGATACGGCAAGCGACCTTGTTGGCGAGACCGCGGACGGTGGCTTGGCCGACGTCCTGCGCTCCGACGCTTCTTCCTTTACCCTGACCGCCGGTGCTGGCGGCTACTTCGAGAAGGCGATACTGAACGAGACGGCCGGGAATGCAGAGCTCCGCGGCAACGAGCACGACAACGTCCTGATCGGCAACGAAGCAAACAATCGTCTCTTCGGTCGGGAGGGCGATGACATCCTAAACGGGCGCGGCGGCAATGACGTGCTGCTGGGTGGGACCGGCGACGACACCTTTGTCGTAGACACCCAGGCCGATCAGATCCGTGAATTCGCCGGCGGTGGCAACGACCTCGTGCGCGCCGAAACAGACTTCACCTTGCCCGACGGTACGGCGACGGCCTTTGTCGAGGTCCTGCGCCTGCAGGGCGGTTTCGGCAACATCGATGGCACCGGCAACAGCCTGGACAATCTAATTGAAGGCAACAGCGGTGCCAATCGCTTGGCCGGCAATCAAGGCGCTGACCATCTGCTGGGCGGTGGCGGGGGCGACACGCTCTTCGGCGGCAATGGCGGCGACCTGATGGAGGGCCAGGGTGGTGCCGACACCATCAATATGGGCGCCGGCGACACGGCCCTTGGCGGTGGCGGACGCGACTCCTTCCGCTTCAGCGGTGCCGGGCTCGGCGTTGACGGCTCCGGCGGCCCCCTCATCGGGGACTTCGACGGCCTCGCCTTCGGTGCCGCCGATGGCGCCGACAAGTTCGTCTTTGCCAGCGGTCTAGAGGTCGGAAACTTCGACTTTGTCGGCTCCGCCAGCTTCACCGGCGCCGGCAGCAGCGAAGGACGCCATGCCGGCGGCGAGCAGGTGGAGATCGACCAGGACGGTGACGGCACGGCCGACATCTTCTTCCGCGTCCAAGGCGTGGCGTCCGACGATCAACTTACGACCGAAGATTTCGTCTGGCTATGAGCCGTGACCCGTGTTCGCGGGACCCGGCCAAGCAGGGAGAGAGAAAATGGGAATCATTATCGGCGGTAGCCAAGACGAATCACTGATCGGATCCGGCGGCACCGACTACATTGCGGGTGCAGGCGGCAACGATAGCTTGTTTGGCCTAGCTGGTGAGGACCATCTGAACGGCGGAACAGGCAATGATCGCCTCTATGGTGGATTGAACAACGATACCCTCTTCGGGGCGTCTGGAATCGATCGAGCCTATGGTGGGTCGGGAGACGATACAATACTCGGGGAGGATGCCAACGACAGTGGCCTGTTCGGCGGGAGCGGTGCAGACTATATCTCAGGAGGTCAACACCCCGATCAAGATCTCTTTGGCGGATTCGGCAATGACACGCTGCGTGGCAGCGCGGATCGAGACTTGGGTCTATTCGGTGACCAGGGTTCCGATACGGTCTCCGGCGGCGGTGGCCCGGACATAAACATTCGAGGTGGAACGGGTTCTGACCGTCTCTATGGTGATGACGGTCCGGACACGCGCCTTTATGGGGGATCGTCCAACGACCGCCTCTTTGGCGACATTGGCGACGATGCGGGCCTTTTCGGTGGGCCGGGAGATGATCTCATCTCCGGCGGACTGGATTTCGATCTCTCTCTCTTCGGCGGTTCCGGATCTGATACCTTTCTTGTTGAGCCGAATGATGCCGAGAGTGGGGAGGTGATGGATGGCGGCAGCGGGTTCGATCTGATCAATCTTGGTGCCCGGGCGACCCTTCCCGACGATCTCATCTTGATCGACATAGAATGGGTTAGACAAGAAGGGGGCGACAACGACGATACCTTTGTCGTTGCCTCAGGTGCTCAGGAAGTTCTTGGAAAAGACGGCGCGGACAGAATCACGGGCGTTCTCCAGCCAGACCTCATGCGTGGTGGTTCCGGTAGCGATGCTCTTTTCGGTGCCGGTGGGGCAGACAGAGTTCAGGGTGAGGAGGGTGACGATAGTCTCTTCGGCGGCGATCTCCTGGACGAGATCTACGGAGGGCAGGGCAATGACCGGGTCTATGGCGCCCATGGACCCGACACGCTTTCTGGAAACAGTGGAATTGACCGCATCTTTGGTGGCGACTCTGGCGACCTCGTCTTTGGTGGAACCAGTTCTGATACACTCTTCGGCGACAGTGGCGACGACTCGCTACGCGGGGGCGAGCAAGGCGACCGCATCTTCGGTGGCGAGGGTGTAGACCAGATCTACGCCGAAGGAGGCGCCGATAGGGCCTATGGCGGAGATCAGGCTGACCTGATCATCGGTAATACCGGAGGTGACTCACTTTATGGCGATTCTGGCGTTGACTCGCTCTATGGTGCCGCCGGCAGCGACAAGCTGGAGGGCGGTAGTGGTGAGGATCAGGCTTTCGGCGGACAGGGGGCCGATCGCCTGTTCGGCGGTCGCGCAGATGACCTGCTCTACGGTGGGGAAGGGGCCGACACCCTGCGCGGAAACCTCGATCGGGACGCTCTCTTCGGCGGGTTGGGCGCGGACAGCTTAGAGGGTGGGCAGGGCGACGACCGTTCCCTCTTTGGCGGCGGTGACAATGATCGAGTTAGCGGCGGCTCCGGGAACGACTACAGCCTCCATGGCGATCTCGGCAATGACAGCATTTATGGAGGTCTCGGCCGCGACGAATATCTCTTCGGCGGTGCCGGTGACGACGCGATTTTCGGCGGCAGCGGTCTGGATGGTTCCCTTCTCGGGGGTGATGGTGACGACATCCTCTCACCGGGCTCCGGCTTGGATCGCTGGGTCTATGGCGGGTCCGGTGACGACACCCTCCTCTTGGGGACCGGCGATTCCAGCAGCACAGCCTTCGGTGGCCAAACAAGTTTCGAAGTGCTCTATGGCGGGAGTGGCGAGGACAGTGTCCACATCGCATTCCTAGCGGCGCTGCCCGACGGTGTCGGCCTCTTTAACTTCGAATCACTGGTCCGTGTGGCGACGAGCGGCAACGACAGTTTCCAGGTGCTCTCCGGTGCCGACACCGTTCGGGGCCTGGAGGGGGCCGATCGTATCTTCGGCCTCTCCACGGCCGATCGGATTTCCGGCGATGCCGGGGGCGACCGCCTTTATGGGCTGAAGGGTGACGACCGCCTGTTCGGCGATACAGGGCTAGACAGTCTCTTCGGCGGTAAGCAACACGACACCCTCTATGGCGGAGCGGGTAGCGATACACTGGAGGGCGGCCTCGGCACCGATCTGATGTTCGGTGGTGACGGCAATGATCTCGTCCTCGTCGATACCGAGACGGACTTTGTCGAAGAAGTGGAAACTGGCGGCTCAGCAGATGTTCTGCGTTCCGATGCTGTTGCTTTCACGTTGGTGAGCGGCAAGGGTGGCTTCATCGAGCGCGCCATTTTGAATGAAACTGCGGGCTCGGGCCAACTGCGCGGCAACGAGCATGACAACACCTTGATCGGCAATAGCGCCGACAACAGGCTCTTCGGCCGCGAAGGTGCGGATGTCCTCAATGGCGAGAGTGGCAGCGACACGCTGATCGGCGGCACCGGTGAGGATACCTTTGTCGTCGATACCAAGGGCGATCAGGTGCGCGAAAAGGCGGGCGAGGGCGTCGACTTGGTGCGTTCCGAGAGCGACTTCACTCTGCCCGACGGCACGGCAACGGCCTTCGTCGAAAACCTGCGACTGCAAGGCGGTTTTGGCAACATCGACGGCACGGGCAACAGCCTGGATAACACAATCGAGGGCAACAGCAGTGCCAATCGACTGGCCGGCAATCAGGGTGTGGATCACCTCCTGGCCGGAGGTGGTGGCGATACGCTCTTCGGCGGCAATGGCGGCGACCTGCTGGAGGGTGAGGGCGGCTCCGACACGATCAACTTGGGCGCCGGAGACACCGCCTTCGGTGGCAAGGGCTCCGATGACTTCCGCTTTAACAGCCCGAGCTTGGGCACGAGCGGCGGCGACGGCCCGCTGATCGGGGACTTCGATGGTGTGCGACTGGGCAAGGCCAATGGGGCCGACACTCTGCTCTTCGCCACCGGCTTGGAGGTCGGAAGCTTCGTTTATGTCGGCGAGCAAGCCTTTTCAGGTGGCGGTAATAGCGAGGCACGCTTCGCCGGAAACAGTCATGTCGAGGTTGACCGCGACGGCGACGGAGGCGCGGACATCCACTTCCGCATTGAGGGCTTGAGCCAAGCCGGCGCCCTCACGAGCAGTGATTTCGTTTGGCTTTAGGACAAGAGCGGCCCTGCCTCACCTCGAGGTAAAGCTGGGCTTGCTGGATAAACATGGAGGGAATCATGGTTAAGTTTGTTGGTTTTGGTGACGACGATAGCTTCTATGGCAGCGCTGACTCGGATAACGCTTTCGGCGACCTTGGAGACGATACCTTGTTTGGGCGGGGTGGCGATGATACGCTGCGCGGTGACACCGGTCGCGATAGCCTGTTCGGTGGCGGCAACAACGATACCCTGAACGCAGGTTTCGTCGGCGCCGGCGATCAACTCTTTGGTGGCGGCGGTCGGGACAGAGCTCAATTCAATGTCAGTGGTGGCACCGGCGAGCTTGTCTTTGCACTTGCTGGCGGCGGTGCGACCTCTGTCGCAACCCTCGCCGGCAGCACAGGCCTTGCCATGGTGGGTGTCGAAGAGATCAACGTCGTCGGCTCCGACGTGAGCGACACGCTTTCAGGCAATTCCGGAGACGACTCGCTTTTTGGGCGGCTCGGTAATGATCTGCTCTACGGCGGTTCCGGGGATGACTTTTTTTATAGCGGGCCGGCAAGAGAGTCCGACCTGCTTGATGGCGGCAGTGGATCCGACACCGCGTTCATCAGCCCCCAAGGGGCCACCAGCGCCCTGACCTTGGACCTCTCCGGGGCAGCTACCGCTCATGCCCTCTTCGGTGCTGCAACCGGTGCGACCTTGATATCCGTCGAAGCCGCTTCGGTGGCGGGAAGCAGCCTTGCCGATACGGTCTTCGGCGGTGTCGGCGACGATTTCATGAATGCATCCGATGGCGATGACCGGCTTTATGGTGCGTTGGGGGACGACCGTTTGTACGGCGGCGACGGTTCCGACTATCTCTTCGGCGGGTCCGGCGAGGATCTCTTCAGAGTCGGAGACGACGGAGGCAGCTTAGCAGGAGGGTCAGGCAGCGACTCTCTCTCTATGTTCGGCTCAGCAGACACGGATCTCGAGATTGATGCAAGGTCTGCCTCGGGCGCCTTCCTGAATGTTGCGTTCTCAAGCGTCGAGACTTTCCGCCTCTTCTTGGACGGTGAGGGCAACTTTACTTTTGCCGGCGTTGGAGGGGAGGATTCCGTCTTCACCGATAACGGGAACGATCGTCTCAATGGCGGCAGCGGGATCGACACTCTGTCCGGAGGATCCGGTGACGACATACTGGCTGGTGAGGACGGAGATGACTTACTGAGGGGCGGATCTGGGTCGAATCTTCTGTTCGGCGGTAGCGGCGACGACACACTGAACACATCGGTTGCTTTCAGCAGTACTCTCTCCGGCGGTTCTGGCATCGACACGCTCGACGTCGGCGCCGTGGTCTCAGCCGATACCTTGATCGATGCGAAGGCGGGAGAGTTGGGGCAGTTCTTGGGTGTCACTTTTTCCGGCATAGAGGCGCTACGCCTCTTTTTGACCGGTGACGCAAACATCACTGCCCGTGGCGGCGACGCGGACGATACCTTTGCCGTCAATACTGGGAATGACACGCTCGTTGGGCGCTCGGGAGATGATTTCTTCAGGGCGAAGAACGGTGTCAATTCTCTCTTTGGTGGATCTGGTAACGATATCGCCTTCCTGCATCTGGCTTCCGACGTCGGCGACGTCACCTTCAATCAATCAGACTTCTCGGGCGGTACCATCTTCGCAGATGGTAATCGCGTGGCAGGGATCGAACAGCTGAACCTCTATTCCCGGAGCGGTGATGACCAACTGACGGGTGCGGGGGAAGAGGATTTTTTCTATGGTGGTGGTGGCGACGACACCCTACGTGGTCTTGGCGGAGACGATAGAATCGAGACCGATAGTCAAGGAACCCTTTTTGGCGGCGGTGGCGACGATAGCCTTGAGGGGGTTCTGCGTCCCGACTCGATTTATGATGACAGTGATGTCGACATTTCCATATTTGGCGGTGATGGCGACGATGATGTCGAGTTGAGTGGCGAAGTCACTTCAGATCGCCTTGTCACAGCCAGGCTTGAGGGCAAGGGTGGAGATGATTCAATCGGTGCTCGTGCTTACGATGTTCAGTATGGCGTCTTCGACGGCGGCCTCGGTGACGACTCCATCAGCCTGGAGATTGAAGAGATATCTGGCTTCTACGCCGAGATTCTTGCCTACGGCGGCGAAGGAGCCGATACGATGGCAGGCTATCTGTTCCAAGGGGAAAGCCTGTTCCAGGCCAGGCTCTACGGCGGGGATGGCATCGACAAGATCTATGCCGTCAATCAGACCTTAGATGCGAGCGATGCAGACAATGTGACGCTCTTCGGCGATACCGGCGACGACATAATGGGAAATGGCACGATCTCCGGTAACTCTTTTGACGGCAGTTACGATGTGGGCTTTTCTTTTCTCGGCGGTTCCGGCAAAGACACCATATTCGGTGGTAAAGTCGCAGGAGACGACTATATGCGCGGCGGCAGCGGCTTCGACTTGATTTTCGGTGACTCAGGCAAAGACACCTTTGTCATCGGCGAGGGCGAGCTGCACGCCGGTGAGAGGATCGTTGGCGGTGCCGGCAGCGATACCCTGTTCATCGTTGGCGGCAACTCGGCTGCCAACCTTTTGGACCTCTCAGGGATTGACCTGGTCGTCAACATGTTCGCCGGCGGCGGCGACGACCATCTCTTTGGAAACGACAAGAATGACGACTTCCGTGGGAAAGACGGAAACGACTTCCTCTACGGGCTTTCCGGTGACGACAGCCTGCGCGGTGAAAGTGGCAATGACCATCTTGAGGGGCGGAGCGGTAGAGATACGCTCTTCGGCGCCACAGGTGACGATGCTCTGCTTGCCGGTGACGGCCAAGACCGGCTGATTGGCGGAGAGGGCCTCGACACCCTCTTTGGCGGCAGTGGTCAAGATACACTGAATGGCGCAGCCGGTGCCGATATTGCTTATGGTGGACGCGCCAACGACATCGTGATTGTCGATACCGCCGGTGACCGCGTTATCGAACGTGAGGCGGGCGGCGCGTCGGACCTGGTCCGTTCCGACGCCAAGACCTTCGCGCTTGGCAGCGGCAACGAAGGCTTCGTCGAGCGGGTCATTGTGAACCGCACAGCCGGCGACGCACGGATCGACGGCAGCGATATCGGCAACACGATCCTTGGCAACAGCTTCGACAATCTCTTGTTCGGGCGCGAAGGCGACGATATTCTGAATGGTCGCGGCGGCAGCGACATCCTTGTTGGTGGTATTGGCGATGACACCTTCGTGGTGGACACCAGCACCGATCAGGTGCGCGACCTGAGCGGCGCTGGCGTTGACCTGGTTCGGGCCGAGACAGACTTCACTCTGCCGGACGGAACGGCGACGGCCTTCGTGGAGAACCTCCGCATGCAGGCGGGCAAAGGTGCGATCGATGGCACCGGCAACAGCCTGGACAACACTGTTGAGGGCAACACGAGCGCCAACCGGCTGGCCGGCAACCAGGGCGAGGATCACCTCTTGGGAGGCGGCGGCGCAGACACGCTCTTCGGCGGTAATGGCGCCGACCTGATGGAAGGCGAAGGCGGCTCCGACACCATCAACATGGGTGCGGGCGACACGGCCTTCGGCGGCAATGGGTCCGACGATTTCCGCTTTAACGGGGCCGGCCTTAGTGCCACAGGCTCGGGCGGACCGCTGATCGGCGATTTCGACGGCGTGCGACTGGGTAAGGCCAATGGTGCCGACACGCTGCTCTTCGCCACCGGACTCGAAGTCGGAACCTTCGCTTATGTCGGCGGGCAGGCCTTTAGCGGCGGCGGCAACAGCGAGGCACGCTTCGCCGGAGACCGCCAGGTCGAGGTCGATCGCAACGGCGATGGTGCTGCGGACATCTTCTTCTTGGTCGAGGGCTTGACCCAGGCCGGTGGACTGACCAGCAGCGACTTCCTTTGGCTATAGAGCGAGATGATCGCAGATCGAAGCGATTTGCGATCGGGCTCTCGGTCTGTTTTCAAAGTCGTAGAGTGCGATTCGAAGAACTGCCGTCGCACTCTAGATAACGAGGGCGATCGCTTCGAAGAATTTCGGTGCGATCGCTTCTCCAACAGACGGCCGGAAAGTATTCTAGCGAGCTTTCATTGTCGGCACGCCCACTGCGACGCGTCGTGTCGCCGCGAAACTGCGCGTTATGGAGATCAAGATGACGAGCTTCAATGGTACCTTGGCTAACGACAGCTTTCTTGGCAGTCCGTCCAACGACACGGCGCGCGGCTAGACCGGAAGCGATGCCCTCTTTGGCCGTGACGGCGACGATGCCTTGAGGACTTCGAACCAGGGTACGGTTTTCGGCGATGACGCCGACGATCGCTTGACGGCCCACTTCCTGGCCGATGGAACCTACGACGATCCGGAGGGGCGGATCAGTGTTTTCGGCGGGGATGGGGCAGACCAGATCAATGCCATTGGCTTTGACCTTGCCGACCGTGTTGCACGCCAGAGGATCAAGGGTAAGCCTGGCGATGACGTCCTGAATGCGGATTTCAATAGTCTGCTATACAGCCTCTTCGATGGCGGTAAAAGCAATGATTGCATCGATCTCGACCTCGACCAGATCCGAGGTTCCTTCGCCGAAATCCTAGCCTAGGGTGGTCAAGGCGACGACATCCTGTCAGGCGATTCCTTCAATGGGGAGAGTGTATTCCCAGCCAGACTTTATGGCGGTGATGGCGACGATCGCCTGATTGGCGGAACCGGGGCCGATTTGCTCTTCGGCGATGGTGCTGCGGACATCTTCTTCCTGGTCGAAGGCTTGACCCAGGCCGGCGGGCTGACCAGCAGTGACTTCGTATGGTTGTAGGGGTTCAATTTTTGATAGGATTTTGACCCGCTGTTTGACTCTTTTTTGATGATGCGCGGGCAGGATCGCCAGAAGCAAATCGGCCCAAGCGTGATCTTGAAATGGAGAAACAACAGCGTGGTCAAGAACGAGTACGCTACTGGCGCAATTGGAGATCGACTATTGATCGATGCGACGCGACCAGTCCCGATCTCAGATCCCTAGCAACTCAAGCGATCTAAAGGCGGACGAAGGCGCAGGGTGCGTCGCGTCCCACTTAGCGGAATAGGCCGGAGAGAGGGACCTTTTCCCTCTGGAGGCTTCGCATCACCGGAACGCGTCAGGTCGAGGTCGAGCGAGAGGCCACGAGGGCCGCAGGAGCCTTCTTGTGCATCGAAGGCCTGCCCATCGCCGATGCGTTGGACAGCAACGACTTTCTCCGTGTGTGAGAAACGACGACCGCTGCTGGCGTTCTGGCGGTCCTGCCAGGTTATCGGACGCACTGATTCAAAAGAAAAAGAGGAACTAAGGGATGACTTACTTCTTTGGAAGCAACAGTGATGATTTGAAGTTTGGCAGCCCCGATCGTGATTTTATCTTCGGCGAGAGCGGATCCGACACCCTCTATGGCAAAGGGGGCGATGATTTTATTGCGGGGGGCAGTGGTGCTGACACGCTCTTCGGCGGCGGCAATGCAGACACCTTACATGCCACGAACGCCCAGGAGGCCGATACCTTGTTCGGCGGCGGTGGGCGCGATAGTGGTATCCTCCTAATCGACCTAAGCGGCGCGCTGTGCTTCTCCCTGGCCGATGACGGCAAGACGTCGGTTGCGACGGTTGCTGGAAGCAGTGGTGCGGTCCTAATCGGGATTGAAGAGGTCAGTGCCACCGGCAATAGCGGACGCGATACACTCTCCGGGAGTTCTGGTGTCGACTTTCTTTCGGGCGACGAAGGGAAGGACCGGCTCTTCGGTAAATCCGGTGGCGACACTCTGGCCGGTGGTGGCATCAGCGGTCGCGATTTAATCGACGGAGGGTCAGGTAGCGATGTCGCGCTCCTTTCAGTTGGCCTGGGGACCGGTGCCGTCAGCTTCGATCTCTCTTCTGGAGGAACGGCGGTCGTAACCCAAGGAGGGCAAGCGGGCCACACTCTGGTCTCGATCGAGGCGGTCAGTTTCGTCTCCGGCACCCTTGCAGACACGTTGGGCGGAGGAAAGGGTAACGATAGCTTCAGTGGACAAGGTGGCGACGATCGGCTCTACGGTGCAGATGGCGACGATCGTTTGGATGGTGGATTGGGTCTGGACCTGCTCTACGGCGGGTCGGGGGCCGACACCTTGAACCCAGGAACCGGCACGGCGACTGTATTTGGTGGATCAGGAGTCGACACACTGCGCGCAGTCCACAGCTCCGACACGGACACTCTAATATCCGCCGATGATGCAGCCTTTCAGTACATTGCCGGTATTACTTTCGAGGGGATCAACGCTTTCGATTTTCTGCTAAACGGTGCCGGTAAGTCCACGGTGAAATGCGGTTCGGGAGGCGACAAAGTTGCTGCTGGCTCTGGAGAT
Organism: Rhodospirillales bacterium; assembly: GCA_963669445.1. Taxonomy (GTDB): domain Bacteria; phylum Pseudomonadota; class Alphaproteobacteria; order Kiloniellales; family JACOMY01; genus JACOMY01. The sequence continues at coordinate 4,025,566 of OY770029.1, read as the reverse complement.
GACACCCTCTATGGAGCGAGTGGCGATGATCTCCTCGATGGCAGAAACGGAGACGATTTGCTCTATGGAGGTGCTGGAAGCGATACTCTCCTCGGCCGTTTTGGCGATGACATCTTGTTCGGCGGCACAGGTCACGACTTCTTCAGACCAGGCGATGGGAACAACACTGTCTCCGGCGGCAGTGGAACCGACACCTTGGAGGTCTTCCTGGAGACCAACAGCGATATCTTGCTCGAGGCAAAAGCTGGCCCCGGCGGCAGTGTGGGTGGAATCAACTTCTCCGGCATCGATGCCTTCCTTGCCGTCATCAAAGGAGATGGCAATGTCACTCTGAGAGGAGGCAATGGCGACGACCGGATGACAGTGACTTCCGGGAACGACACGCTGGTCGGCCTGTCTGGCCACGACGTCTTCCGGGCAAGCGACGGGGTGAACTCCATCTTCGGCGGTTCGGGGTTCGACGAGGCCTATCTCCGCCTGACCACAGGCGTCGGCGATGTCCTCTTCGATTCTTCGGCTTTCAATCTCTCTACGACCTTTGCCGACGGCAATCGCGTTGCCGGCATAGAGGTTCTGGTGCTCCATAGCGGTAGTGGGCAGGATCGCCTGATTGGAGGGAGTGGGTTTGACACCTTTAACGGCGGTGGCGGTGACGACACCATGCGCGGGCGGAGCGGCGACGACGCCCTAGCTACCAAGAACCAGGGCACACTCTTTGGTGCTGCGGGAGATGATTACTTATCCGCCAAATTCCTAGATGACAGCGTCTACGACGATCATTTCTCCCGCATCAGTCTCTTCGGCGGTGAGGGGGACGATGTCATGGATTTCGACGTCGATGGCGAAGACGCTCCCTTTGTTCGGGGTCGCTTGGAGGGCGGAAGCGGCGACGATCGGATGTACCTCGATTGTCAGAACCTGCAGTATGGCAGCTTCGACGGTGGGTCTGGGAATGACACGCTGTCCATGGAACTCACGGGTGTCGTCGGAACGCTGAACGATGTACTCGCACTTGGAGGTGCTGGCGACGACCGGATCGTTGCCTACCAGATCCACGGCGGCACCGGATTTGCCGCCGAGTTCGCCGGCGGTGATGGCAACGATGTGGTTCTTGCAGAAGAAGTTGGCGGTGCCGGCAAGTCTTCAGTACGACTCTTTGGAGGCGCTGGCGACGATGTGGCCGCCGTCGAGTACAGGATACCGGGCAGTGGTGAAGACGAGGTCATCGTCTTCGGCGGTGCAGGTTCGGACCTGCTCGGTAGCGGTTACTTTAATGGAGAGAGTTTCTACGCCGACCGTCCCGTCGACCTCAGCTTTGTGGGTGGCGCAGGATCCGACTGGATCTATGGTGACGCGGGAAACGGCAACGACTATATGCGTGGTGGCAGCGGTCGCGACACCCTCTTCGGCGGCAGTGGAGAAGACATCTTCGTCGTGGGTGACGGTGATCTGCGTACGGGCGAGGAAGTCTTCGGCGGCTCTGGCAGCGATACGCTCTTCATCGTCGGCGGCAACTCCGCGGCTGCTCTATTGGAGCTGTCTTCGATAGAGGCCGTCCTCGATTCCTCCCCGGGTCCGGGCAGCGATCACCTGTTTGGAAATCTGCTCGATAACGATCTTCGCGGGCAAGCCGGCGGTGACTTTATCTATGGTCTTTCGGGGCGAGACAGTTTGCGCGGGCAAGATGGCGATGATGTCCTGAGAGACGAAAGCGGCAACGATCTGCTGTTCGGGGCCAGCGGCGATGATCTGGCGGCTGCTGGCGAGGGCGATGATCGCCTCGCCGGAGGATCCGGTAGCGATCGCCTTTACGGGGACGAGGGCAACGACCGCCTCTATGGCGGCAGCGGTGTCGACAGTGCCTTCGGTGGAATAGGCAACGACACCTTTCTGGTCGACCATGAGAACGATGTCGTCGTCGAGATCGAGGGCGGCGGCGGTTCCGATCTTGTACGGGTCGAGGCCGGGCTTTTCTCTCTGGGCACGGGCGGCTTCGAACGGATCATCGTGAAGGAAACCGCTGCTGCCGCTACGCTCAACGGCAACGAATTCGGCAACACCCTCGTCGGCAATGATTTCGACAATCTCTTGTTCGGCTTGGGGGGTGACGACATCCTGAACGGGCGCGGCGGCAGTGACGCCATGACCGGCGGCAGCGGCGACGACACCTTTGTGGTCGATACGGCGGGTGACCAGGTCTTTGACGGCGATCCCGATGGTGTGGATCTGGTGCGCGCCCAGACCGACTTTGCGCTGCCGGGCGGCTCCGCCTCGGCTTTGGTTGAGAACCTGCGCCTGGAGGCGGGTTTCGGCAATATCGACGGCACCGGCAACAGTTTGAACAACAGGATCGAAGGCAACAGCGGTAGCAACCGCCTGGCCGGCAATGAAGGTGCCGATCATCTTCTTGGCGGTCGGGGTGCCGATACGCTCTTCGGCGGCAAGGGTGGCGATGTGCTGGAGGGCGAGGGCGGTGTCGACACCTTGCACATGGGCGCCCTCGACACGGCCTTCGGCGGCAGTGGCGGCGATTTCTTCCGCTTCAATGGCGCCGGGCTCAGCGCAACCGGCTCCGGCGGGCCGCTGATCGGCGATTTCGACGGAGTCCGGTTGGGCAAGGCCAACGGCGCCGACACACTGCTCTTTGCCACTGGATTGGAGGTTGGGACCTTCGCCTATGTCGGCGGGCAGGCCTTCTCCGGCGGTGGCGACAGCGAGGCGCGCTTTGTCGGGGCGCGGCAGGTCGAGGTCGACCGCGATGGCGACGGCACAGCGGACATCTTCTTCCGCGTGGAGGGCCTCACGGCGCCGGGCGGCTTGACCAGCAACGACTTTCTTTGGGCCTAGCCAGACTAGCAGGAAATTCTGAGGGAGGAAAAACGATGACGTTTCGCGGTCGTTCGGGGAATGATCTGTTCTATGGTGGGTCGGGTACCGACGTCGCCTATGGTTTCACCGGATCCGACTTGCTTGTCGGACGCGGAGGAGAGGATCGTCTTTTCGGTGCAACGGGAGCCGATACGCTCTTCGGCGGTGGGAACGCCGACACGTTGGACGGTGGGTTCGTTGGCGGTTCGGACAGCCTCTTTGGCGGCGGCGGTCACGACAGAGGGCGCTTCAATCTGGTCGGCGAAACCGGAACCCTGGTCTTTTCACTCGCCGGTGGCGGTGCAACATCGGTTGCCACTCTGCAGGGAAGCAGTGGTGCGGTCCTCGTGGGCATCGAGGAGGTCAGCATCGGCGCGGCCGAAGCCAATGATACTATTCACGGCAATGCCGGTAGCGATACGATTGACGGAAACAGTGGGACGGATAGCCTTTATGGCGGTTCAGGGGAGGACCTTCTGTTTGGCGGTATCATCCTCGACGGCGACTTGATCGACGGCGGTTCGGGGGTCGACACCGCCGTGTTCTCTGGCGGTTTCAACAGCGGTAATGTCGTGTTTGATCTTGCCGATGGCGGCACGGCCACAGTCTTGCAAGGCGGCATGACAGGGCACAGCTTGGTTTCGATTGAAGCCGCCTGGTTCTTTGGTAGCGAGGAAGACGACACCCTGGGTGGCGGTCGAGGCAGCGATACCTTCTCTGGCAGTAGCGGAGCCGATACTCTGAGCGGGAACCGTGGCGATGATAAACTCTATGGCGCTGCCGGCGTCGATCTCCTCTACGGTGGGTCGGGCAATGACCTCCTCCGTGCCTCGGCCACGGGCGATACTTTGGCCGGGGGATCTGGAACCGATACGCTGGGTCTCTTCTTACCGGTCGCCGCCGACACCTTGATCGCACTTGGTTCGGCGCCGTCGAACAGCCTTCAAGGCATCGTCTACTCGGGTATCGAGGCATTCAGTCTCGCGGTGGTCGGTGACAGCGATGTGACCATTCGTGGCGGCGCTAGCGACGATTGGGTAAGATCGAGTAGGGGCAATGACACGCTGGTTGGTTTCTCGGGCGATGACGTCCTCTTGGCGCCCGAGGGAATCAATACGATTTTTGGCGGATCGGGGTTTGACCAAGCCTATCTGAGGCTTGCCACAGCAGTTGGTGATGTCACCTTCAGCCAGTCGGCGTTTGAGGGCGTCACGATCTTTGCAGACGGCAATAGGGTCGTCGGCGTGGAGCATCTTGAGTTCCATAGCGGATCCGGTGATGACACGCTGACTGGCGCATCCGGCGACGATCTGTTTGTTGCTGGCGGCGGCGACGATACCTTGCGAGGTCGTGGGGGCGACGACGTCTTGAGGGTCGGAAACCTGGGAACCGCCTTCGGTTCAGACGGTGACGACCGGCTTGATGCTGATGTCTACAACGATGGTATCTACGATGATCAAGAAGTTCGCATCAGCCTGTTTGGCGGTGATGGAGATGACGCATTAAGCAGCTTCAATCAGACCACCAACTCTCGCAAGACGAGCTTGCGTTTGGAAGGGCAGAGTGGCGACGATCGGCTGCAGGTTGTGCAGACCAACCTCCAATACGGAACCTTTGATGGAGGGTCCGGCAATGATCGGATGACTTTGGACGCGCGTGCCATTCAAGGCTCGTTTGCTGAGTTGCGCGCCTACGGTGGTGCGGGCGACGACACGATCGATGGCAAAAGGTTCGATGCCGAGAGCATCTTCTCCGCGCGCCTCTACGGTGGAGGGGGACGCGATCTCCTCTTCGCACAGTACCAGTTGCTGGCCTCAGGGAGCGCAAACGATGTCACGCTCTTTGGCGATGGGGGGGCCGACACGCTGGGTGCCGGCCAATGGGACGGTCGCTATTTCCAACCCAGGGTCGACCTCGACCTCTCCTTCGTCGGCGGTGCCGGTGCCGACACGATCTTTGGTGAAAGAAGCAATGGCAAGTCCTATATGCGCGGCGGTTCCGGTCGAGATACCCTGTTCGGCGGTTCCGGCGAAGACATCTTCGTCGTCGGGACAGGGGAGCTCAGAACCGGGGAGGAGATTCTCGGCGGTAACGGGGCAGACACACTCTTCATCGCGGGCGGCGCCTCGGCTGCGGCCCTGCTCTCCCTGTCGTCGGTCGATACGATCTTCGATATGGCACCCAGCAGCGACGACGATCACCTCTTCGGCAATGAGAAAGACAACGACCTGCGCGGTGCCGGGGGCGACGACTTTCTCTACGGCCTCTCGGGCAGCGATGGCCTTCGTGGCCAGGATGGAGACGACCGGCTCTACGACGGCAGTGGGGGCTCAACGCTCTTCGGTCAGTCTGGCGACGACCGTGCCGAAGCAGGCGACGGTGACGACCGACTGGGCGGCGGCAGTGGCAGCGATCTTCTGTTCGGCGGCAGCGGTCAAGACTTCTTCAACGGCGGTAGCGGAGCCGATACCGCCGTGGGAGGTCGCGGCAACGATACCTTCGTCGTCGATACCGCCAGCGATCGGGTTCGGGAGAAGGGGGAGGGCGGGTCCGACCTGGTGCGCTCTGATGCTGTTGTCTTCTCTTTGGGTAGCGGCTTTGACGGCTTCGTCGAACGGGTAATCCTGAACCGCAGTGCCGGCCAGGCCACAGCCTACGGCAGCGACCACGACAACACGCTGCTGGGCAACAGCCTGGTCAACCTCTTGGTCGGCCATGAGGGCGATGACATCTTGAACGGCCGTGGTGGCAACGACACTGCGGTCGGTGGCCTGGGCGACGACACCTTTGTCGTCGACACATCCGCTGACGTGGTGCAGGAGTTGAGCGGCGGTGGCCTTGATCTGGTTCGTGCCGAGCGCGACTTCAGCCTGCCCGACGGAACCGCGACGGCCTTTATCGAGAACCTGCGAATGCAGGCCGGCAAGGGTAACATCAATGGTACCGGCAACAGTTTGGACAATACGATCGAGGGCAACACTGGTGCCAACCGGCTGGCTGGAAATCAGGGCGCCGACCACCTTCTGGGTGGCCGGGGTGCCGACACGCTCTTCGGCGGCAATGGCGGCGATCGGATGGAGGGAGAGGGTGGCGCCGACACCTTGAACCTCGGCGCTTTCGACACGGCCTTTGGCGGCAGCGGCGGCGACGCCTTCCGCTTCTCGTCACCCTCCTTGGCTGCCACTGGAACCGGCGGCCCGGTGATTGCCGACTTCGATGGAGAGGTCATGGGCAAGGGCAATGGTGCGGACAAGCTGGTCTTCGCAACTGGGCTGGAAGTTGGGGTCTTCTCCTACATCGAGAGTGCGGCTTTTTCCGGTGGCGGCAGCTCGGAAGCGCGGTTCGCCGGAGCCGAGCGGGTGGAGGTGGATCGCGACGGCAATGGTTCCACTGACATTGTCTTCCAGGTGCAGGGCCTGACCTCCGGAAACCAGCTGACCGGCAGCGACTTCATATGGGTTTAGGGAAGAGTGTCGGGCCTGTCAGTTCGATGGCGTGGTGCGCGTCGTGACGGATTGTGGTGGTTCTCGCCTGGAGGAAATTGCGATCAATAAAAGAGAGGCATCACTTTGAGGCATTTTTGACCGGCTTTTTGATTCTGTTTTGAGCATTGGTTCTCATTTTCAGGAAAAGACGAACCAAGGCTGCGCGTTTCTGCAGGTCAGTGTCGCCGAGGGGGCGTTTTCGAGGACGAGAGCGGCAGGTCGTCAAGCACAGCCTGCTGGTTGCTCACCCTTGCAGGATTGAAACTTGGGAGCATCGCTATGACGACATTCAGCGGAACATCCGGTCAGGATATCTTCTACGGAAGCATTGAGGAAGACGCGGCCTATGGCTTCTCCAACAGCGACACCCTGCTTGGACGCGGCGGCGAGGATCGGCTGTTCGGCGCCAGCGGTGCAGACTTCCTTTACGGCGGAGGCAATTCCGACTTTCTTGATGCCGGTCGGCAATTGGAGGGCGACAAGCTCTTCGGTGGCGGTGGCCGCGACCTGGCACGCATCCGAAGCGGTAGCAGCACGGATGATCTCGTCTTCTCGTTGGCCGACGGCGGAGCTACGTCGGTCGCAACCCTGGCCGGGAGCAGCGCTGCCAGCCTTGTCGGCATCGAAGAGGTCAGCATTGTCGCCGCAGGCGGCAATGACACGATTTCCGGTAACTCCGGTGATGATCGCCTCTTCGGCGATGCCGGCACCGATCGTCTCTTCGGCGGCTCTGGTGAGGATTATCTAAACGGTGGTGCCATCACGGGGGCCGACCGATTGTACGGTGGCTCAGGCGATGACGTGGTGAGATTTCATCACGGCGGGGTAGCGAGCAGCGTTAGCTTTGATGTCTCCTTCGGCGGTCCTGCCGTGGTGATGCAAGGTGGAGAAATCGGTCACACCCTGATTTCTATTGAGGAGGTCCGTTTTTATAGCGCGAGCGGTGACGATGCATTGGGCGGTGCAGTGGGTAACGATCGGCTCTCAGGTGCCGGCGGCAACGATCGCCTCTATGGCAACCTAGGCGACGACCGCCTCTATTCCGGTAATGGAATCGACAGTCTCTTTGGCGGGTCGGGTGACGATTTTCTGCAAGCGCGTAGCACTGCTGATCGGGTCGAGGGAGGCTCCGGGGTCGATACCTTGCAACTTGCCGTGACCGTCGGCGACGATGTGTTCGTGAAGGCGGGCGATGGTTCGCTTAACGGCGTCCTCTTTTCCGACATTGAAGCGCTCCATGTGCGTTTCAGCAACGGCGGCAGCCACACCGTGGAGGGTGGGGACGGGGATGACTCGGTTACGACCTCCTCGGGATCGGACTCGCTTTATGGCGGTGATGGCGATGACTTGCTGCGTGGCGAGGAGGGGGGAGACCAACTCTTTGGAGGTAGCGGCCATGATCGGCTCCTCGGTGGTATCGGCGACGATACCTTGATCGGCGGCCGTGGAGACGACGAATTGGTCGAGCATCCCGGCGCGGGAACTGCCTTTGGCGGTGGTGGACAAGACACCTTGATCATGACGGCGACAATCAATGCCGACACTTTGATCGATGTCGGTGCTAAGGGCATCGAGACCTTGTCCGGCGTCCGCTATTCGGGTATCGATGCCCTGTCACTACAAGCTTTCGGCCAAGGTGCCATTACCTTGCGTGGCGGTGATGCGGCCGACAAGGTCTTGGTGCGCAGCGGCAATGACACCCTGCTGGGCCTCTCCGGAGACGATTCACTGGCGGCTTTGGCGGGCATCAACACACTCTTCGGCGGTGCGGGTGAGGACTCGGCTTACCTGCGCCTCACGACCGGAGTTGGTGACCTGATTTTCAACCAGTCTGCTTTCAACGGAGCGATCACCTTTGCCGACGGCAATCGGGTGGGCAGTATAGAGACCTTGCGCCTGCGCAGCGGCAGTGGAGATGATCATTTCATTGGAGGTTCTGGCACCGACTCCTTTCATGGTGGAGCTGGTGATGACACCTTGCGTGGCCGTAGCGGTGACGATTCGCTCATGGCCGGCAATGCCGGAACGCTGTTCGGTGCCGAGGGCAATGATCGTCTCCGCGTAGATCTAAGCGATGAGCAGGACTACCTGGATGACGCTTTCGGCTTCAATTTGCTCGGTGGTGACGGCGACGACGATCTGATCGGAGATGGGCCTGCCGATTCGACGCGCCCCTTTGTTGCGAGAATGGCGGGTGCGAGCGGATCAGATACCCTGACGCTCCGCGCGGGCAATCTCAAGTCCGGGAGATTTGAGGGCGGATCGGGAGCCGATGCGATTTCCATCGAGGTCACCGACATGACCGACTCCTTTGCTGAAATCTTGGCCTTCGGCGGCGATGGTAATGATACGGTCAACGGCTATGAATTTGAAGGGGATCTGTTTCGAGCCCAACTCTTTGGCGGCAGTGGCAATGATCTGGTTTATGCCAATTATCAGAAAATCGCCAATTTCTCGGCGCAGCAGGTGACACTCTTCGGTGGCACGGGCGCTGACACCCTGGGCTCGGGCATCTTCGATGGCGACGAATTCGTTGCCAGCTATGATATCGATCTTTCCTTCTTCGGCGGCGCCGGTGTCGATAAGGTTTATGGCGAAGCTTCGGACGGTGACGACTACATGCGTGGCGGTAGCGGCCGCGACAGCCTCTTCGGCGGTTCGGGCGAGGACCGCTTTGTCGTTGGTGAGGGTGAAGGACGCAGTGGCGAGCAAGTCTTCGGCGGCGCCGGGAGCGACACTCTCTTCATTCTTGGCGGTGAATTTGCGGCTTCCTCCCTGGACCTTTCCTCTGTGGAGGTTGTTCGCGACATCACGCCCAGCTCTGCTGACGATCACATCATCGGCAATGGTCTGGACAATGACCTAAGGGGGCAGAGCGGCAACGACTACATCTTTGGGCTCAGTGGCGACGATGCCATTCGCGGACAGGTAGGAAACGATACTCTTGTCGATGGCAGTGGCGATGCGCTGATGCTGGGCGATGTCGGTGAGGACACGATCTACGCCGGTAACGGAAACGATCGCTTGCGTGGTGGATCGGGTGCCGATCTGCTCTTCGGTGCCAAGGGTCGAGATCAGATCGATGGCGGCAGTGGCACCGATACTCTGTTCGGCAGCCGCGGCAACGATACCTTCGTTGTGGATACGGCGTCCGATCGCGTCATTGAATCGGGCGGCGAAGGCAGCGCGGACCTTGTGCGATCCGATGCCAGTAGTTTCATCTTCACCTCGGATCTGAATAGTTTCATTGAGCGTGGCGTCATCAATGCTACGGCCGGTGCTGCCCGCATGGAGGGCAATGTTCTGGACAACAGCTTGCTTGGCAATGCTTTCGACAATGTCCTCTATGGAGGGGGTGGTGATGATCGCCTAGACGGAGCGGGAGGCAGCGACACACTGCGTGGCGATGCGGGCGACGATACCCTGGTCGTCGACACCGCAAGCGATCTGGTGCAGGAGTTCGCCGGCGCGGGACAGGACTTGGTCTTGGCCTCTGTTGACTACACCCTGCCAACCGCCACGGCGACGGCCTTTATCGAAATGCTGCAGCTGGCAGCTGATGCCGGCAACATCGATGGCGCAGGCAATCATCTGGGCAATCGGATCGATGGGAATGGCGACGCCAATCGCCTCGCGGGCAATCAGGGCTCGGATCATCTGCTCGGCGGCGGCGGCGCCGACACGCTGTTCGGCGGCAATGATGCCGATCTTCTGGAGGGCCAGGGCGGGGCCGATACCTTGAATCTGGGCGCCTTCGACACGGCTTTCGGCGGCGGCGGCGCAGATCTCTTTCGCTTCAATGGTGCCGGCCTCAGCGACAGCGGTTCCGGGGGACCACTCATCGGTGACTTCGACGGCGTGTGGCTAGGTAAGGCCAATGGTGCAGACACACTGCTCTTCGCGACAGGCTTGGAAGAGGGAACCTTCGCCTACGTTGGCGCGGCCGAGTTCTCGGGCAGCGGCAACAGCGAGGGCCGCTTTGCCGGCAATCGCCAGGTCGAGATCGACAGGGACGGCGACGGTGCCGGCGACATCTTCTTTCGGGTCGAAGGCCTGACGGCCGGCGGTGGCCTCACCAGCAGCGACTTTCTTTGGCTCTAGAGAAAAGGATCGCCATAGGTCGAAACGAACGAGCGCCAATTTCGCACTCTGCGGTCTTCAATGCGGATCGAGGTTCAGGCCGAATGTCGCTTCGTACAGCGACCTTTCTGTAAAGCGGCATTGCGTTTGAAAGCCTGCCTAGGGGCGCCAGATCAGGAGGATCTGGCGCCCCTTCTGGTAACTGCGCCTCCTGCCGCCCGAGGGGAGGCCGGAGTGATATGCCTTCTGCCCTGATGAGGCACCGCAATAAGGGCCGCAGGGCGCAAAGGCCAAGCCCGCTACATCAGGATTCGAGAAGATCATCATCTTAAATATTCATTTTTCTGTAAGTCCCTAAACTGCGATATTAGACAGAGACGCAACACATTGCACCGGCTGGCGAAAGTTGATGTGCATCGAGTCAATGTAACAAGACGGTAATTTCATTGCGGTCTACAGAACGATGTTCTGTGGAAGCGGGATCAATGCGCCGGTCGGTCGCCGAGCGGCAGACAAGGACCGGGAGTGCGACGGGATTGGGTCCATCTGACCCGTACTGGCGGCGTGAACGGGCACAAATGGAGGATAGGATGACTGAGTTCGTAGGACGCGACGGCAAGGACGTCTTCTTCGGTGGCGCCGATATGGACGACGCCGTCGGCGAGTCGGGAAGAGACAGCCTCTATGGACGTGGCAATGACGACCGCCTCGTCGGTGGTAGCGGCGTTGATTTTCTTTTCGGAGGCGGCAACGCCGACAGGCTCTTTGGCGGCTTTGCTGGCAACGCGGATCGCCTCTATGGCGGCGGCGGGCGGGACCTCGGCGGATTCAGTGCTGCCTCCTCGAGCGATGCTCTGGTCTTCTCCCTGGCAGGTGGCGGTGCCACCTCCGTTGCGACCCTGGCCGGACTCTCAGGCGTGGTCCTTGTCGGCATCGAAGAAGTCTCTATCGTCGGCAGTATCCTCGACGACACCATCAGCGGCAACGTAGGCAATGATACAATCAGTGACTACACTGGAGAAGACAGCATCTTCGGCGGGTCTGGCGATGATCTGCTGCGTGCCGGGCAAATCCTCGGTGGTGCCCTCTTGGATGGCGGATCGGGAACGGACAGCGTCGCACTCTCGGGCTTCGGCGGAACCGGAGACATTGTCTTCGATCTTGCTACGGCTGGACCCAGCGTCGTCACGCAAGGCGGCGAAAGTGGACACACCCTGGTCTCTATCGAGTCCGTCAGCTTCTATAGCGGCGCGTCAAACGACACACTCGGTGGAGGAGACGCCGATGATTTCTTGATTGGTGGCGCGGGTGATGACAGGATCTATGGCGCAGAGGGCGACGACCGTCTCTTCGGAGCAATAGGGTCAGATCGTCTCTATGGTGGTTCCGGTGATGATTTCTTGGATCCGGTTCAAAACTCGGCGGCGGTCTTTGGTGGATCTGGGACGGATACCTTAGCTTTCCGAGGAACAATTGAAGGCGACACGTTGATCCATCTCGGTGACGGGGGCGGTCGCTTTATGAACATCGTCTATACCGGGATAGAGGCTGCCATCGTTCGGATTGACACGGATGCCAATCTAACCGTGGTCGGCGGTGTGGCGCGCGATGATGTCAAACTGGGCGCCGGCAACGACACCGTGTTTGGTGACAATGGTGATGATGGGGTATTTGGCTTCAGCGGGAATGACATCCTATTTGGCGGTAGTGGTGATGATCTTCTGAACGCTGGACAAGGAAACAATTCCATTAGCGGCGGAAGTGGCGATGACTTCATCTTTGTAGGGTCTGGGGCCAGCACCATTGCTGGAGGCCCAGGAGTCGATACTCTGGGGTTCAAGGCAAACCTAGATGAGGATACCTTCTTTGAGGCCAAAGCTGGGCCCAGTGGCACCGTCCTAAACAAGGTCTATTCGGGCATAGATGCCTTCAGCGCGCAGCTCAGCGGCGATGGCAGTATCACCATGCGGGGCGGCAACGGGGGTGACCGAGTCATCGCGTTCACAGGTAACGATACCCTGGTCGGCTTGTCCGGTGACGACCGCCTGGCCGCGATGGGGGGCGTGAACACGCTCTTCGGTGGGTCCGGCTTCGATTCCGCTAGGTTAAGACTCACCACTGGGGTCGGGAAGGTCGTCTTTGATCAATCGGCCTTCGATGGCGCTGTGACCTTTGCCGACGGCAACCGCCTGGCCGGTATCGAACGCGTGACCCTGCACACCTCCCGTGGCGACGACACCCTGACTGGCGATGGTCAATCCGACACCTTCAATGGCGGTGCCGGCGACGACCTCATTCGCGGGCGGGGTGGCGATGACAGGCTCGACACTCAGATCCTTGGCACGATCTTTGGCGGCGCCGGTGACGACAACCTTACATCTGACTATGGAAGACAAGGGATCTACGATGCCGCCGAGTCCGACGTCAGCCTCTTCGGTGGCGAGGGCGATGACGATCTCCTTCACAGAGACACGGAACAAGCGATCCGACAACGTCACTCGAGACTAGAGGGCAAGAGTGGTGATGATTCCATCGGCGTCTGGGTCCAGAACCTTGTCAACGGCACCTTCGACGGTGGCACCGGGAATGACTACATCAGCCTTGAGATTGAGGACATTCGAGGGTCTTTGGCCGAAGCTCTGGCCTATGGCGGTCTGGGCGACGACACGATTAACGGCGAGTACTTCCAGGCGGAGAGCATCTTCTCGGCCAAGCTCTTTGGCGGTCTGGGCGATGATACCGTCTATGCGCACCAGCAATCCAACGAGTTTGGACCTGCTGACGATGTGACCCTCTTTGGCGACGCAGGATCCGACACCCTAGGATCCGGCTATATGAGCGGTGACACCTTCGATTCGAGTTACGACATCGGCCTTTCCTTTCTCGGGGGCGCTGGCGCCGACACAATCTTCGGAGAAGCAGGGAACGGCAATGACTACATGCGCGCCAGCTCGGGACGTGACACACTCTACGGCGGTAGCGGCGAAGACTTCTTCGTCATGGGCGTCGGGGAGTTGCGTGCCGGAGAGGTAATCTTCGGCGGATCGGGAAGCGATACGCTCTTCATCGTTGGCGGCAATTCCGCTGCCGCCCTGCTGGAGCTTTCGAACGTCAACCTCATACGCGACATGATCGCCAGTGTCGGCGATGATCATCTCTTCGGCCATGCAGCGATCGATGACTTTCGCGGGCAGGACGGCGTTGACCGCCTCTATGGTCTCTCCGGCAATGACAGCCTGCGCGGTCAGACCGGCAATGATTGGCTCCATGACGAGAGTGGTGACGCCAGAGTCTTCGGCGGTGACGGTGATGACCGCGCGTTCGGCGGAGACGGTCGCGATCGTTTGGCCGGGGGATCGGGATCTGACCTCCTCTTCGGCGATAGCGGGCAGGATCGCCTCTACGGCGGTAGCGGTGTCGACACAGTAGCCGGTGGCCTAGGCAACGATACCCTCCGCGTCGATACGAGCAGTGATCGAATTATCGAGTTTGCCGACGGTGGTGTCGATCTGGTGCTGGCTGAGAGCGACTACAGCTTGTCTGACGGCGCCATGCTTGCCCATGTCGAGCAGCTCCGCCTGGAGGTTGACTTCGGCGACATCAAGGCCACTGGCAACAGCCTGGACAACACCCTGGAGGGCAACAGCGGCGCCAACCGCCTGGCCGGAAATCAAGGAGCGGATCATCTGCTGGGCGGTCGCGGCGAGGATACTCTCTTCGGCGGCAACGGCGGCGACCTGATGGAAGGTCAAGGCGGTGTTGATACGCTTCACATGGGTGCCGGCGACACAGTTTTTGGCGGCGGTAGCGGCGATTACTTCCGCTTCAATGGATCCGGTCTGAGTGCGTCCGGCTCGGGTGGGCCGTTGATCGGCGACTTCGACGGCGTTCGGCTCGGCAAAGCCAACGGCGCCGACAGCCTGTTCTTTGCCACCGGTCTGGAGGTCGGCAACTTCGCCTATGTCGCCGGTCGGGCCTTCAGTGGAGGCGGCAACAGTGAGGCGCGCTTTGCCGGTGACCGCCAGGTCGAGGTCGACCGCGATGGAGACGGCTCCGCAGACATCTTCTTCCGGGTCGACGGCCTGAGCGTGGCGGGCGGGCTGACCTCGACAGACTTCCTCTGGGCCTAGAGTTCTTGCCCGGCACTCGGCCAAGAGTGCCGGGCGCCGCCTTGGCTGCAGGAGCATTCAAAGCGCCGCTCAAACTCGAGCATACTCGCAAAGAGTTCGATCTTGATCGGACTTTGATCGGTTTTTGATCGCATTTTTGAGGCTGTTTTGAGGGGTGGTGATCACATTCGTCTTCGTAACGCACAGACATAAAAGCGGCGGCTAGGTCGCAAACGTAGGAGTTTGGGGGAATCAGTCATGATGTATGGAGTAAAGGCACTCTTCGATTCTGCTTGGAATGGGCCGCACGGCGGCGCTGAGCATCATTTCGTACGAGAACTACGACGAGACCTTCTTGCTCTACGGGAGGATCAGCCGTCGAGGCCGAGGTGCGGCCAACGTTCTCTTGTACCCTTGGTCACTTTTGTCAACCGAAGGTTCTAGAGCGCGACAGCGATGTACCGGATCGATCGTTCGCCTGCATCGCACTCTATCACTTTGAAGGTAAACAAAGAGTTGGAGCGCAGGTCGTTCCGACCCGCGACCATCTTGGATTAGGTGCACCGAAAAACACACAACCGGCCTGTCGCGCCAAGGCGTGTGCCGCGCCGTCGTGGTGGATAAGTGGAGATTACAATGACCCTATTCAGAGGAAGAGATCGGAACGACACCTTCTCCGGCGGGCCAGAAGAGGACCTCGGCTTTGGGAGCTCGGGCAGGGACACCCTCTATGGTCGCGGCGGCGACGACCAATTCTTTGGCGGAAGTGGTATCGACCGTCTGTATGGCGGCGGCAATGCCGACCTTCTTTATGGTGGCTATGCAGGCGATGCGGATCGGCTCTTCGGTGGCGGAGGACGCGACCTGGGTGGTTTCAGTGCTGCCGGTGCCAGCGGTGCATTGGTCTTCTCCTTGGCGGCTGACGGCGGAACCTCGGTTGCGACCTTGGCTGGCAGCAGTGGTGCGACTCTGGTCGGCATAGAGGAGGTTTCGATCATTGGATCGGATCTGGATGATACGATTTCAGGCAACTCCGGTGACGACAGTATCTTCGGCATGACCGGTGCCGACAGCATGTTTGGTGCCTCCGGCGATGATTTCCTGGCCGGTGGCGAGATTCTAGGTGGCGCATTGCTTGATGGCGGCTCTGGAAGCGACAGGGTGGTATTGCTTCCTGGCAGTGCAAGTGGGAGCGTGGTTTTCGATCTGGGAGCGGCCGGCCCCAGCGTTGTTACGCAGGGCGGTGCGGCCGGCCAAACTCTAGTGTCTGTCGAGGCCGTCTCCTTCTACGGCGGCGGTTCGGATGACACGATAGGAGGCGGTAGCGCAGGAGATCTGCTTTTCGGCGGCGGCGGCGATGACAGCATCTTCGGTGCGGCTGGCAATGACGTTCTCCTCGGTCAATCTGGAAGTGATCAGCTCTTCGGCGGATCCGGAAACGACTTCTTGGACCCGGGCTGGGAATCGGCGTCTGTGTTCGGTGGCTCCGGCGTGGATACTCTCTTCTACCGGGGCTCTAGCGACAACACGCTGATTGATTTTTCCAATGGATCGGGCAACTTGCAGAACATCGTCTTTGCCGAGGTGGAGGCGGCGACGCTTTTCTTGGACTCCCCAGCAGCGATCACCTTTCGCGGCGGCCTTGGTAATGACTACATCCAGTCCGGACGTGGCAGCGACAAGCTCTACGGAAACGATGGCGACGACACTCTGGTTGGCACCGACGGCGATGATCGCCTTTACGGTCAAAGCGGCGACGACGTTCTCGTTGCTGCCGACGGAAATGACACTCTTATCGGCGGAAGTGGAGACGATCTCTTTAGCGTTGGATCGGGGTTCAGCACTGTTTCAGGTGGCCTGGGTGTCGACACGCTCGCCTTTGACGCTGAGGTCGATAGCGATATCTTTGTCGAAGCGAAGGCGGGGGCGACGGGCGTCTTTCTGCAGAAGACCTACTCTGGGATCGACGCCTTTCGGGTCGAGCTCAGCGGCGATGCCAACATCACCTTGCGCGGCGGCGAGGGCGGTGACGAAGTCACCGTCTACAGCGGCAACGATACCTTGGTTGGCCTCTCTGGCGACGACAGATTGGCGGCTCTGGGTGGCGTCAACACCCTCTTCGGTGGTGAGGGCTTCGACCATGGCGACTTGCGCCTTTCCGCCAATATTGGAGATGTCAGCTTCGACCAGTCCGACTTCGACGGCGCGAGGGTCTTTGCCGACGGCAACCGCGTGGGCGGCGTGGAGCGCTTGAGCCTGCACACAGCGAGCGGCGACGACAGCTTGAGCGGAGATGCCGAAACAGACCATCTCTTTGGCGGTGCCGGCGATGACCTGATCCGCGGCCGCGACGGCGACGACACGCTTGCGACCGGGAACCTTGGCACCCTGTTCGGCGGCAGTGGCAACGATCGGCTGGAGGCGCAGGTCTATGCCGATAGTCTCTACGACGATCTTGCAGCAGATGTCAGTCTCTTCGGCGGCGTGGGCGACGACAGAATCAACCACTATGGCACAAGCGCCACCGACCGGATGGTTCTCTCCCGTCTGGAGGGGAAGAGTGGAGATGACCGTATCACTGCCCGCGTCGAGCATATTCTCTATGGTCGCTTCAATGGCGGTTCCGGCAGTGACTCGATTGGCTTGGAGTTCAAGGATATCGAGGGGTCGCTGACGGAGATTCTGGCCTTTGGCGACGAAGGTGACGACACTATTCACGGGGAAGCCTTCAAGGGGCATAGCATTTTTTCGGCACGCTTCTATGGCGGCGAGGGGGATGACATCGTCTTCGCGGAATACCAGACCATGGACAACGACAAGGCCGACAGCGTTACCCTCTTCGGTGACGAGGGCGACGATCTTCTCGGCGCGGGCTACTTCACCGGCGACAGCTTCGCTGTAAGCCACGACATCGACCTCTCCTTCCACGGTGGCGCAGGTGGCGATACCATCTTTGGAGAAGGCGCGAACGGTGACGATTATGTACGCGCCGGTGCCGGTCGAGATACAGTCTTTGGCGGTAGCGGAGACGATTTTTTTATCATGGGTGCGGGGGAACTGCGCAGCGGCGAAGCGATCTTCGGGGGATCGGGTAGCGACACTCTCTTCATCGTCGGAGGCAACTCGGCCGCTGCCCTATTGGAACTCTCCTCCGTCAACGTGATCCGTGACATGACCGCCAGCGTCGGCGACGACCGCTTGTTCGGCGAGATCGCCAAGGATGATCTTCGCGGGCAGGAGGGCGCCGATCGCCTCTATGGCATCTCCGGCAAGGACACCTTGCATGGTCAGAGCGGCAACGATCAGCTTTTTGAGGGAAGCGGAGACGGCAAGCTGTTCGGTGGTGATGGCGACGACCTGGCCTATGGGGGTGACGGTCGCGATCGCCTGATCGGGGGATCCGGGAGTGATGTGCTGTTTGGCGAGAGCGGTCAGGATTACTTCCATGGTGGTAGCGGAAGTGACACAGCCATCGGCGGTCTTGGCAATGACATGTTCCTTGTCGATACGGGAACCGATCGTGTCGACGAGTACGAGAGCGGCGGCACCGATGTTCTACGTTCGAACGCCCTTAGCTTCAGTTTGGGAGCAGCCGAGATTGAAAGGGCCAATCTCAACGAGGCGGCCGGCGAGGCCACTCTGGTCGGTAACGACTATGACAACACCTTGGTTGGTAATGGCTTCGATAACCTTCTAGTTGGCGGCAGCGGCAGCGATGTTCTCAATGGCCGCGGCGGAGTCGACATTCTGATCGGCGGCCGGGACGACGATACCTTCGTTGTCGATAGGCGCAGCGACACCGTATGGGACGAGAGTGGCGGGGGCGTCGATCTGGTGCGAGCCGAAAGCGATTTCACCCTGCCCGACGGCAGTGCGACCGCCTACATCGAATTGCTGCGTCTCGAAGCAGGATTTGGCAATCTCGACGGCACCGGGAACAGTCTGGATAATCTCATCGAAGGCAACAGCGGCGCCAATCGCCTAGCCGGCAAGCAGGGTGATGACCTGCTCCTGGGGGGGCGGGGCAGCGATACGCTCCTTGGCGGCAACGGCAGCGATGTACTTGACGGAGGAGGCGGTAACGACACGCTTCATCTTTCGGAAGATGACACTCTGCTGGGCGGTAGCGGCAGCGACCTCTTCCGCTTCGACGGCTCCTCGCTTGCACCTGGATCCGGTGGGCCGGTCATTGCCGACTTCGACGGCGTTCGCCTGGGCAAGGCCAATGGCGCCGACACCCTCTTCTTCGCGACCGGCTTGGAAGTTGGAAGCTTCAGCTACCTGCGCGGCCAGACCTTTAGCGGTGCCGGTAGCAGCGAGGCGCGCTTTGCCGGAAATCAGCAAGTCGAGGTCGACCGCGATGGTGATGGGACGGGCGACATCTTCTTCAAGATAGAGGGATTGAGCCTCGGCGGTCAGCTGACCAGCACGGACTTCATCTGGGCATAGATCAACACCTCGACAGCGCGAAGGGGGTCCTGCACCAAGGGACATCTGCGCCACCGCGATTCCGTTTCTCCACGCCCCAAACGGGGCTCCCTTCTTCCACCCTCTTGATCAGATTTCGAGAACAGGATCATCCCAATTATTCATTTTTTTAGTCCCGCGGCCCATGCAATATTCAAGGCATAGCAATTGCTGTGCTCGTAAGAACAGGCGCGGGCATTGAGCGACGGCAGAAGATAAAGAACGTACTGAGAGAACAACACCTGCGACAACAACAAGTCGGGGAACCGGGGAGCTTTGACCCACGGTACCCTCTTGCTGGGAGACGAGAAAGGATCAGGCAATGGCAATAATCATTGGCGATGCTAGCAGCGAGATACTGGTCGGCAGCGGCGAAGCCGACTACATCAGCGGACTAAGCGGCTTCGATAGCCTCTATGGTGGGTCCAAAGGCGATGCGGTCTTCGGTGGGTCGGGTGTCGATCGACTCTTCGGGGGAAGCGGTGATGACAGGCTCTATGGCGACGCGGCTAGCGACTACAGCATTGAGGGCGGTCACGGCGACGACCGGATCTTTGGCGGATTGGGAAGAGACCTCAATCATTTCGGCGGAAGCGGTGCCGATACCTTGCGCGCTGGAAGTGAGGCCGACTTCTTCATATTCGGCGAGAGTGGCGCGGATCGGATTCTGGGTCAGTCCGGTGATGATTCTTTTCTCGACGGACTGGGCGGTGATGATCGCATCTACGGCGGTGGTGGGAATGACTCCAATCTATTTGGCCAGGATGGCGACGATTCTGTCTTCGGTGGCCTGGGCGTCGATAAATTTTTGCTGGGTGGTCAGGGTGAGGACAGGCTCTCCGGTGCTGGCGGCGACGACCAGCGCCTTTATGGGTTTCGCGGAGACGATCTGCTGTATGGAGACGAGGGCAACGATGAAACCCTCTTTGGTGGCCTTGAGGACGATGGCCTGTACGGCGGTTCCGGGGACGACAGCATGTTCTTCGGAGAGGGCGGCGCGGATCGGATTTCCGGTGGTTCAGGTCTGGATCGCAGTTTGCTGGGAGGCTTGGGGGACGACACCTTTCTTGTCGGCCTTGGCGAAGCGCAGGCCGGAGAGATCTATGACGGCGGCTCCGGCATAGACACATTGCTTCTGGACTACCGTGCAACTCTGCCAGATGGGATGACACTGCTCAACATTGAGGATGTCGTTATGCTGGCGACCAGCGGCAACGACAGTCTGACGGCCCAGTCTCTCGTCGCCACGCTTGTGGGTTTGAGCGGCGCCGACAGCCTGCAAGGCTCTTCTGGTCGTAGTGTTTTGTACGGCGGAGCCGGCAGTGATCGGCTCGACGGTGAGGGCGGCGCCGACCTTCTACATGGGGATGCGGGCAAGGACAGTCTCTTCGGCGGAGATCTTCTGGATCTGCTCTATGGCGGATCGGGAAGCGATTTCCTACGCGGCGGTAGGGACAACGACACGCTCTTCGGCGGTGCCTCGGCCGATACGGCTTTCGGTGACCAGGGCGAAGACCGGCTTGAGGGAGGCCAGGGGGTAGACAGTCTGAACGGCGAGGATGGTGCCGATCGGCTCTTCGGCGGTAGTGACGGCGATCGGCTGTCCGGCGGCTCGGGGAGCGACTACGCCTTCGGTGAGCAAGGCGATGACACGCTCTCTGGCGGTAGCGGTTCTGATCGTCTCTACGGAGGTGTCGGCAGCGCCAAGATTTTTGGAGGCGAGGGCAACGACATCTTCTTATTCGGCGGAAGCGCTGCGGATCGCCTCTTTGGCGGCTCCGGTCGCGATGGATTCCTCCTGGGGCGCGGCGGCGACGACCGCCTATTCGGCGGCTCGGGCGACGATAGCGACTTAGAGGGCGACGATGGAGACGACAGGCTTTACGGCGGTGCCGGCCGGGACGATTACCTCCAAGGCGAAGCTGGCAACGATCTGATCTATCTGGGCGACGGTCGCGATTTCAGGGGCTGGGGTGGCTCAGGCGCCGATTCCGTCTTTGGCGGTTCTGGGTACGATAACAATCTTGCCGGTGGCAGCGGTAACGATCGTCTCTCGGGTGAGAGCGGCCAGGACGTCGTTTTGCTGGGCATGTGGGGTTCGGATCGGATTTTCGGCGGCCAGGGTGACGACCGCGTCCTCTATGGCGGCGAAGGCAACGACAGAATCTTCGGCGGTGCCGGAGACGACAGCTACATCGGCGGCGACCCGGGCGACGATCTCATCTTTGGGGCGGCCGGTGTCGACCGCGACATTTTCGGTGGTAGCGGTCGTGACAGCATCTATGGCGGTGCTGGAGACGATAGTCGTATCCTGGGCGGCAGCGGCGATGACCTGCTCGCTGGTGGGGCCGGACTGGACAGTTGGGTCGATGGAGGCTCCGGCGCGGATACTTTCCTGGTCGAGCCGGGGGATCTACCCGGCCGAGAAACCTTTCACGGCGGCAGCGGTAGCGACACGCTCTCCGTCCACTTTAGTACCGACCTATCGGCGGGCTATGTCGCCGACGCGGTGGAGGTCTTTTTGCTGCGCGGCAGCAGTTCGGGCGAGAGGATTTCTGCCGGGTCGGCCTTCGGTCTCGTCAAGGCCTATGGTGGCGACGATCTGGTCGAAGGAGAGGCGGAAAGCCTGACGCTCTTTGGCGGTGATGGGGACGATTCCCTGCTGGCTGGGTCTGGGTCAGATCGCCTCTATGGCGATGAGGGGCGTGACAGACTGCAGGGTGACGCCGGAGCAGATCGCATCTATGGCGGCATCGATGGCGATGAAGCGTTCGGCGGTCTAGGCAACGATCGCTTGTCTGGCCGTACCGGTAGCGATCGCCTGACCGGAGGATCCGGGCGCGATCTGTTGTTTGGCGGCTCCGGAACAGACCGCCTGAATGGCGGCAGTGGCAGCGACACGGCTCTCGGTATGGCTGGGAACGATACCTTTATCGTCGATACGGCCGGAGATCGGGTCGTGGAGAATGCCGACGGCGGCGACAGCGATCTCGTTCGCTCCAACGCGGCCGATTATAGCTTCGCCTCCGGTGATGGCGGCCACATCGAACGCGGACTCCTGACCGAGGCGGCTGGTGCTGCGGCGCTTCGCGGCAACGAGTATGCCAACAGCCTCTTCGGCAACGACCTCGATAACCGGCTCTTCGGGGGCGGCGGGGCAGACCTGCTGGAGGGGGCTGCCGGGGAGGATCGGCTCTTCGGCGGACTGGCAGGTGACAGCCTGTTCGGGGGTAGCGGTGCGGACACCCTGCTGCTCGGCAAGGGCGACGTCGCGTTCGGCGGTTCAGGCAAAGATTGGTTCTTCTTCGCCGGCCAGCGCGGCGCATCTGAGATTGCCGACTTCAACGGCGCACGACTGGGAGGTTGGAACGATGAAGACAAGTTGGTCTTCGCCAGCGGCCTCGAAACTGGCAACTTCGCCTACCGCGGCAATCAAGCTTTCAGCGGAGCCGGTGACAGTGAAGCCCGCTTTGCCGGTGCCGGAGAACTTCAGATCGATACCGACGGCGACGGGGGTGTCGATATGGCTTTTTCTGTGACGGGACTCTCAGCAGCCGGTCAATTCACAGCCAGCGACTTCCTATGGCTATAGCCATGCACCCCAGACGAATGGATTC
Source organism: Rhodospirillales bacterium (assembly GCA_963669445.1). Lineage (GTDB taxonomy): Bacteria > Pseudomonadota > Alphaproteobacteria > Kiloniellales > JACOMY01 > JACOMY01. Next base: position 4,002,940 of record OY770029.1, on the reverse strand, counting down.
CCTCCATCTGGTGGTTCGAACCACTTGGCGATCACGCGACCGACAGGGCGACTGGCGTCTTCAAGATGTCGATCAGAGCCTCAATCTTGGGCGAGTGGGCCCCCTTCCGCCAGGCAAGCAGAGTCGGCAAGCGATCTCTCCCCGGCGGAAGCGGATGCAGGCTCAGTCGTTTGGCCTCGGGGAAGGTACTGAGCACGCTACGCGGCAGCAAAGCCACGCCCATGCCGACCAGCACGCAACCCAACATCGCATGGTAGGAGTTCATCTCGATCAACTCCTCCGGCTTGGCTTCCTGTGCCGCGAACCAGTCTTCCAGCCGCGCACGATGTGGGCAGCCGACTTCGAAGGTGACGATGGTCTTAGGCGGCGGCGCGTCCTCGCCGATTGGCGGATGGTCGCCGCGGGCGACGATGACCAAATCCTCGACGAAGGCCGGAGCGGTCTCGAAGACATCGGCATCCAGAGGCTCTGGAATGAAGGCTGCATCGACCTCGCCCGTCAGCAGCGCGCGGATCAGGATCTCCTTGTGTCCCGTGCGCAGCTCCAGCGTCACGTCGGGATAGAGCCGATGATACTCGCTGAGCGGTGCGGGCAGGCGTACCGCCGCCGTGCTTTCCATTGCACCCACGCGAAATCCGCCGCGCATTTCGGAATTCTGAACCGCGGCCTTAGCCTCTTCGGCCAGGGCCAGGATCCGGTCGGCATAGTCGATCAGTACTTGGCCTGCCGGGGAGAGGTGCATGCGTTTGCCTTCGCGAATGAAGAGCTTGACCTCCAACTCCTCCTCGAGTTGGCGCACCCTGGTGGTCACGTTCGATTGGACTCGGTTCAGATGCTCGGCTGCGCGGGTGACGCCGCCTTCGCGGACCACGGCGCGAAAAATGCGCAAGGCTGAGAGATCCATCATCTCCTCCAGAGAAGGTAACGATCCGAATTATTCATTTTTCTTCCCTCCCGTCAATACGTAGTTAGTTACTTACTGAAACACACAGTAGTTCTGTAACGAAGGTAAGAAAGGAGTGGGTAATGTTGACGAATCGAAAGGTTAGGGCCCGTGCGCAGCATCTTGGCGAAATGACCGACAGTGAATGGCTGCGCCATCGCCGCATCGAAATCGACCGCGGAGTGCGGGCGGCCCATCGGGAGCGTGCGCAAGAGATAAAGCGTTGCTTTCGCGGCTTGGTTGGTTTGGTACGGCGTTGAAGAGAGGGAGTAATCGTGATGGAACCGCAGGATAAAACACTGATCCGGACAAGCTGGGCGGTGGTCGCGCAGCTGGGTCCCTTGGCAGCCGAACTCTTCTACAAGCGACTGTTCGAAGTGGAGCCGCGCTTGCGGACCCTTTTTGCCGAAGCTGATATGGTGCGCCAGCATGGCAGGCTGGTCGATGCGCTCTCTTATGTAATCTGCCGCCTGGATCGCCTGGACGAGGTCGTACCGGTGTTGCAACAGCTGGGTCGACGACATCAGGGCTACGGTGTCGGCAAGACTGACTATACGGCGGTGGGCGCTGCGCTGCTGTGGACCTTGCAGGAGGCACACGGCGATTCCTGGACCGATCCGCTGTCGCTCGCTTGGCAAAGGGCCTATCGGCTCGTTGCAGACGCGATGCAGTCGGCGGACGATCAATCGGCTACTGCCCAGCATGCCTCTGGAGCGGCCGTCGTTTGAGGAAGAGGGCCACCGCTGCCCAGATCCGGCAGCCGTCAAAGACGAGCGATGGTAAGACTATCGAGAATCAGTGGCGGCCCAGCGGCGAGCGGATTGGGGAGAACTCGCGAGTGCTGGGCCGCCTGCCTGGCCCCCCAGGCAACTGTGGTACAGGGGTCCTGCGCTGTGGCTTGCGCTCAATACCTGCACCTTTGACTAATGTTCGAGGACCGAAAAACGTCTCTAATCTGTTGTTTGCTCCTATGCGGCCAAACGAATTGGGAGGGATTTAAGACATCTCATGTTGAAGTTGCTGCCGTGTTCCAGATGCACAGGTTCGATCTCGATGGTTTTCAGGGCCTGTGCCAAGCGTTCGAAAACGATCTTTCCTTCCAGGCGCGCGAGCTGCACGCCGACGCAGAGGTGTTGACCGCTACCAAAACTCAAGTGCCGACAGGGACTGCGCGTCACGTCCAGGCTTTCGGGTGCATCGAAGACGTCCGGGTCGTGACCGGCTGCCGCCATGACGACCAGGACGAGATCTCCGGCAGCGATCGTTTGTTCGTGCAAGACCAGTTCCTCAAGCGCGATTCGACCGATGAACTGGACTGGCGGGTCGTACCGTAGGAACTCTTCCACGGCCTTCTCCGCCAGATCTGGATTTGCCCGCAGCCTGGCCAGTTGATCGGGGTTGCGCAGCAGCGCCAGCAAACCGTTGGTCAGCATACCCGTCGTGGTCTCGTTGCCTGCGTTCAAGAGCAAAAGGACATTGGCCAGCAACTCCTCTAAAGTCAGATGCGTGCCCTCTTCTTCGGCCGCGATCAGGTTTGACAGCAGACTGTCGTCCGGCATGGCGCGCAACTCTTCCACCTTGCGCTTTAAGTAAAGCTTGAAACCAAGGACACTAAAGAGGCCGCGCCTTAACTGCTCTTCCGTGCAACCGGTGTAGAAGTTCAGTGCCACGACCGAGAAGTCATCACACCAAGTCTTGATCTGAGCGCGATCCTCCGGCGGAATGCCGACGATGTCGGAGATCACCATGATCGGTAGCGGAACAGCCAGGTCTTTGACGAAGTCCATCTGTCTCCGCGCGATGCCGTCGGCCAGCATGCCATCGACGATTTCGACAATCCGCGGGCGGTAGCTTTGGATAGCGGATTTGGCAAAGGCATTCTGCACGAGGCGGCGCAGCCGGCGGTGATCGGGGTCGTCACGCTGCAGCATCAACAGTGACAGGGTGTCGAAGAGCGGTCGGTAGATTGGGTCTGGATAACGTGTCCTGGCGCGCGACACTCGGTCGTTGGAGAAGCGCTTGTCTTTCAGGACGGCACTCACCTCGTCATGACGGGTCACCACCCAGGCCGTCAGCCCCTCGTCCCAATAGACCGGTGCCTTGCTTTGCAGGTCCCGGTAGGTCGGGTAAGGGTTCTCCAGCATGTCGCGCCCAAATAGTTGGTCGCGCTTACTTCCGGTGCTTACTGTTGTGGCCATGGTGCCAACTCCCCTTTGACACGGGAAGGCAGGATCTTTGCCTCATTATTCCATGTCGCATGGAGTGTGACAATTTCACGGCAGGCTTAGAGCGGAACTTGGGTTTTTGTCGTTTTCTGTGGCGTGGGGCATTCAGCAGGTTCAGTCGCCTCGACGCCCGTCAATCGGCTGGCGCGTCTTGCGAGAGGTCATTCTCGGCCATCTGTCTCAGGGCGCCGCGGTCCAGGCTGCCGTCCGGGGTCATGGGCAGGCTGGCGACGGCCACCACCTGCTCTGGCACCTTGTAGCCGATGCGCGAGCGCACGAAGGCGATGAGGTCTTGCTCGCTTGGAGGATCCTCGCTCTCGGCGAAGCTGACGAAGGCCAGGCGGGTTTCGCCGAAAAGGAGGTCGTGAATACGCACGACACCGGCCCCGGTGACGCCGGGATGCTCCATCAACACGCTCTCGACCTCCTTCAAGGCCGGGCTCTCCTGCTCACGGAACAGAATCTGCTGCTTGGGGCCGGCAAAAATCAGTCGGCCGGTTCCGTCTGCGCGCATGGTCTCGCTGCTGTCGATCCAGCCCGCCTCGCTGCTTGCGGGTACCACGGCACCCTCTCTCCAGTGGCCGAGCATGCGACTGGGCGAGCGCAGCCAGAGGCGGCCGGGCATGCCGGCGGGCAGCAGGTAACCGGTCTCCCCGCGGATTTCAGCCTCGACACCGGGCAAGAGTTGTCCGACGGTCCCGGTCACCGGTTCTTCCTCTTCCTCGCCCCTGTTGCCGTCATGAACCGTAACCGGACCCAAGGCAGCCATTCCGAAATGTTCGTGCAGGGTTACGCCGGTCTGCCGCTCAAAGTCGCGCACCTGGCTCAAAGGGGCTTGATCACTGCCGCAGGCCAGATAGCGAAGCGATGCGAAGTCCTTGGCGCTGGCCTCGTGGTCACGGACCAAACGCACCATCGAGGAACGCAGCATGAAGGCCAAGGTCGGCTGTTCGGCGCGCAGCAGCGGCAAGATCTCCGCAGCGTCGGCGTTGCGCGCAATAGCAACCCGGCTGCCGCTTGCCAAGGCTGCCAAGCACTGGACCACGCCGCCGTAGTGCGAGAGCGCCGTACCGGTCAGATAGATGTCTTCCGGCTGAAGCGCATAGCCGGCGGCAACGCTGGCAAGGCTCCACCCCAGTCCACGCGCGCTGTGCGCGATACCCTTGAAGCCGCCCTTGCCGTCGGGGAGGTAGAGGAGAAAAGCGGGATCATCGGGGGCGGACTGGGCAAACGCGTCGGTTTCCGGTTCTCTTTCGATGAAATCGTCGAAGCGGGCACCGGCCAGCGCGCCTTGGCCAAAGCCGATCACGCCCTGTGGCAAGCGCTCGACGGCCGGACTGGCGGCAAGGTCTGCCGCGCGTTCGCGGTGGGCGATCAGGACCGCCGCACCGCTGGCCTCAAGGATACGGTCGATGCCGCGCGGCGTGGCGCGATAGTAGATCGGCGTGGCGATCAGGCCAGCCTTCAGGCAGGCCAGATAGAAGACCAGGACGGCGCAGCGATTGGGCATCAGGCTGGCGGCCCGGTCGCCGGGCTTCAGGCCCAGATCGAGCAGGTTGGCAGCCAGCCGCGTGCTGTCCTCGGCCAGTTCCTGCCAGGTCCAACTGGTCTCTAGCGAGATCAGTGCGGTGTCGTCGCGATCACCGGCCAAGCCCTTCTCGAGCAAGCGGGAGACATCGACAGGACTCGCCAACGCGGGACCGGAGAGCGCCATCGCCTTCCTCCTAAGAACGGCCACAGAGTGTAGAGGTTCGTTTCGGACTTGCCTACCGCAAGCGTCGTCCAGAGTGGATCGTCGTACTGCAGTCACGCAGAGGTTGCTGCTCCTAACTGCTTGACGGCCTGCGATCAAGCCTTGTCGTTGCGGTCTCGTAGCAGCACGACGGAAAGGATGATCAAGACCAGTGAGACGAGGATAATGACGGTGCCCACGGCATTGATCTCGGGCGTGATGCCGCGTCGCATGGTCGAATAGATGTACATCGGTAGCGTGTTGTCGCGTCCGGTGAGAAAGAAGGTCACCGGAATCTCGTCGAAGGAGAGGGTGAAGGACAGCAACGCGCTGCCGATGATGGCCGACTTGATGTTCGGCAGGGTCACTCGCCAGAAGGTCCGGATCGGACCCACGCCCAGATCGGCCGAGGCCTCTTCAAGGCGTCGATTGAAGCGCTGCAGGCGGGCATAGACCTGGGTCACGACGATGGAGACCAGGGCGGTTGCATGGCCGGCAATCACGGTCTCCAAGCTGAGGGTGACGCCCATCATCTTCGCCATATTCAGCATGGATATGCCAGTGATGATGCCCGGTAGCGCGATTGGCAGCAGCACCGCGCGACGGAAGGCCGACTTGCCCGGAAAGTTGTAGCGGTCGAGCGCAAGCGCCGCCGGCACGCCAATCAAGCAGGTGATGGCGGTGGCGATGCTTGCGACATAGAGGCTGTTTCCAATCGCCTCCAGCATATCCTCGTTCGCAAGAAAGGCCTCGTACCAGCGCCAGGTGAAGTCCTTCAGCGGCAGCGACATGGAGCGGTTGTCGTTGAAGCTGAAGAGGATCAGCACTGCGATCGGCAGATAGAGAAAGGCCATGACGCCGGCGGCATAGAGGCCGAGGCTCCAGTCGGCCCAAGGATACTTGCCGCCGCCGCGTCTAAGGCTCACTGGTCTCAGCTTGCCGATGCTCTGGGTTTCGCTTGCCATCGCCGGTTATGCCAGATCCAGGCGGCCGGACCGCTCCATACGGTCCGACAGGCTGATGATGGTCAGCACCACGACCAGCATGACGATGGAGAGCGCCGAGCCCAGCGGCCAGTTTAGGGCGGCGCCGAACTGGGACTGGATGACGGTCGCCACCATGGCGCCGTCGGGACCGCCGACCAGGAAGGGCGCGATGAAATCGCCGAAGCTGAGGCAGAAGGTGAACGTGATTCCGGCGATCACGCCGGGCATGGAGAGCGGTAGCACCACCCGCACGAAGCTGCGGATCGGCCCGACGCCTAGGTCCTTGGAGGCCTCGACCAGATTTCGCGGCACCTTTTCCAGCGACGTATAGATCGGCATCACCATGAAGGGGATGAAGATGTAGGTCAGCGTGATCACCATGGAGAACTGGCTATAGAGGAACCATTCCGAGGGCTCGCTGCTGATCCCGCTCCAAATCAGGAAGGAGTTCAGCACGCCCTCACTGCCCAGGATGGTCTTCCAGGTGTAGGCCCGCAGCAGGTAGGAGACCCACAAGGGCACGATGGTCGCCATGTAGAGGATCGCACGCAGGCTGGGAGAGCGCACCTTAAAGACCAGGAAATAGGCAAGTGGATAGGCCAGCAACAAAGCCAGGCCCGCCGTCGCCGCGGCGATCTTCAGAGTACGGAAGAGCACGCGATAGTACTGTGGATCCTCAATCAGTTGCTGATAGTTGCCGAACTGGAAATCCGGCACGAAGACTGGGAACTGCTTGGTGTAGAAGCTGTATGCGAAAGTGATGAGGTAGGGCACGAAGAGGAAGATCAGCACCCACATCAAGGGCGGGGCCATCACCAAGCCGGCGCGCAATCGCGCCCTCTGTGTCAAGGTCACGAGCGGGGGCCTTCGGGAAAGACGATAACGCTAGCTGGGTGCAGGGTGGCCCAGGCGGCCTCGCCGGGAAGCGGAATCTTGGCAGCGCCAATGGCCTCTTTGAGCTGCACATCGACGAAAAACTCGGCAACGCCACAGGAGAGGGCTACACGGACGGCATCGCCGTGGAAAAGGTGCTCGCGCACCCGGCAAGCCAGTCGGTTCTCCCCCTGTCCGGCGCCAGGATCGGCAGCGTGCAGGCTGACTTTCTCCGGACGGATGCAGAGCAGGATGGAATCGCCGGGTCGATAGCCCTTGGCCAGCGCCGCCAACTGACCGCCGTCGAATTCGGCCGTGATTGCATCCCCTTCGGCGCTGCTGATTCGCGCCGGCAGCAGGTTGGAGGCGCCAAGGAAATCCGCGACATAGGGCGAGGCTGGGCGATCGTAGATCTCGCTGGGGCTGCCTTGCTGTTCGATCCGGCCGGCATTCATCACCACGATGCGGTCAGACATCACCAAGGCTTCGGTCTGATCGTGGGTTACCAGGACGAAGGTCAGGCCAAGGCGGTCGTGCAGATGCTTCAACTCCACCTGCATGGATTCCCGCAGTTTCGCATCCAGCGCCGAGAGCGGCTCGTCGAGCAGCAACACCTTAGGTTCGCGCACCAGGGCGCGGGCGAGGGCCACGCGCTGTCGCTGACCGCCGGAAAGCTTGAAGGGCCGGTTCTTCGCCTTGTCGGCCAGGCCGACCAGGTCCAAGGCCTCACCGACCCGCCGCCTGGCATCGACGCGGCTGTAGCCGGCAACGTCTAGGCCGTAGCCGACGTTTTCGGCCACGTTCATGTTGGGGAAGAGGGCATAGTCTTGGAAGACGGTATTCACCGGCCGGCGATAGGGCGGCAGGTCCGTCACGTCGTTGCCGGCAAGCAGCACTCTGCCCCGGTCCGGTGTCTCGAAGCCGGCAATCATACGCAAGGAGGTGGTCTTGCCGCAGCCTGAGGGTCCCAGCAGGGTCACGAATTCGCCCTCGCGCACGCTGAGATCCACGTCGTCGACGGCAACCACACCTCCGGGAAAGGCCTTGGTCACGCCCTGCAGTTCGATGATGTTGCCCATAAGTGCCAGCCGATCCCCCAAGTGCAAGGTCGGCGGGCCCCAAGAAGGGACCCGCCGGTCCAGCCTACTCGGCTGCCTTCACTGCATTCCAGGTGTTGGTGTAGACCTCCAGGCGCGGGCCTAGATTCTCCCACAGCAGCAGGCTGTCGAGGTAGTCCGGGTCGTCCTGATGCAGGGCCACAAACTGCTCCGGGCTCATGCAGTTCTTGGCGGCGACGGGATTGGCCGAAGAGTAGCCGTTCACGTTCGACATGCCGCACTGGCCGACCTCGGTGGAGGCCATGTTGAGGAAGGCATAGACGCAGTCCTCGTTGGGCGTATCCTTCACGATCATCCAGGAATCCATCCAACCCTCTGCACCCTCGTCAGGGATGAACTCCACGACCTCGATCCCCTGCTCGGCCAGCAGAGCGGACTGATAGCCGCCCCAGGTGTTGGAGATCCAGACCTCGCCACTGGCGTAGAGATCGACCAGTTCGCCTGCTGTGGCCCAGTACTTGCGCACCAGCGGCTTCTGCTGGATCAGGGTCTCCTTGGCGGCTTCGAGCTCGGCATCGCTCAAGTCATAGATGTTCATGGTGCCGTCCTTGCGGGCGGCTACATAGAGCGCAGACTTGTCGTCCCAGAGCGAAATCTTCCCCTCGAAGGCCGGGTCCCAAAGGACATTCAAAGATTCTGGCGCGGTCTCGAACTTGTCCTTGCGATACATGAAGGGGATCGAACCCCAAGAGAACGGCACGCCATAGACCTCGCCCTCGTGGTTGATGCCCTCGGCGGTGCGAAACTTTTCGTAGATCTCGCCCATCCGGGGCACGCGGCTGGTGTCTATCGGGTCGACGAAGCCTGCCTGGATCATGATCTTGGTGGTGTCGATCGAGGGCGTGATCAGGTCATAGACGCCACCGCCGGCTGCCAGCTTGGGCGCAAAATCGTCGTTCGAGCCGACATAGGTTGCACTCACCTTGCAGCCGGATTCTTCCTCGAAGCCTTTGATGAAGCTGTCGTCGGCATAGCCTTCCCAGGTCAAGAGGTTGACCTCGCCTTCAGCCAGTGCTGGGCCGGCAATCAGGGTCGTGGCCGCAACCGCGGCGACTGCTGTACGCGTTAGATTTTTCATTTTCATCTCTCCCTTTCTAGAAGTCCTCTCTGTCCTCGTCAGTTCGGAGCTGACCCGTCGTTTCCTGGACGCGGGTTTTGCGGACGATGGTCCCGATATCGACTCCGAGAGCCTTCGCTGCCCGGCGCTTGCTCCCGTGCCGGGCGATTGCCTCCTTGATGATCGCGCCTTCGAAGCGGCGGACCTGATCTTTCAGGCCGTCGCCGCGGGCCGTGTCCGATGCGTTGTCGATGACGCGCGCGGGCAGGTGATCGAGCTCCGCCTCGTCTTCGGCAAAGACGGCGAGGCGCTGTAGAATGTTATGCAGCTCGCGCACATTGCCGGGATAGCTGTAGGCCTTCAATGCCCAGCGAACCGGATCGGAAAGCGTGAGTGGCCGGTCGCGCCCGCGATTGGCCAAGTAGAGAAAATGATCGATCAAGTGGGCCAACAGAGCCGGCTCGTCGCGCAATGCCGGCACCTCCAGTGCGATGACCGAGAGGCGATAGTAGAGATCGCGCCGGAAAGAACCGGATTCGACCAGGCTTCCCAGGTCACGATTGGTGGCGGCGATCACCTGGACATCGACCCGACGCTCTAACGCATCGCCGATACGCTGGACCTTGCCGTCTTCCAGGAACTTCAAGAGTTTGGCTTGCGAGGCCGAAGAGACCTCACCAACCTCGTCGAGAAAGAGGCAGCCACCCTTGGCCGCTTCGATCAGACCAGGTTTGCCGCTTTGCAGCGCGCCGGTGAAGGCGCCTTTAGCATAGCCGAACATCTCTGATTCGAAGAGTGGCTCGGGGATGGCCGCACAGTTCACATGAATGAAGGGGGCGTCGCGACCGACCGCAGTCTCGTGCAGATAGCGGGCGATCTGGGTCTTGCCCGAGCCGGATTCCCCGGTCAGCAAGATTCGCGCGTCCTGTCTCAGCGCCCGCAGACCGCGGGTCAGCACGGTCTTCAGCGACGGCGCGATCTCCTGTTGCAGCAGGTAATTCGGTTTGACCTCACCGTCGGTAGCAAAGCGAAAGACGTCGCGTGGGCCGGCCGTACTGGCCTTGCGACGCTGTCGATCCAGGCTTGCCAAATCGCGCTGGACGAAGAGGGTGGCGACGGTATGCCGTTCGGAATCCCTGAGGAAGCGCATGGAGATGAGGCAGCGCACACCCTCGGCTGTCTCGCTAACCAGGTCGCAGCGCAGGCGCTTCTTGAAAGCCTCGGCGGCCTGCTGCCAGCCAAAGGGACTGACTTCCACCAGATGGTCCAGCAGCTCACCGACGATCTGTCGTCCGTCCAGGGCGTTCAGCTCCCGTGCTGCGGCATTGGCCAGGACAATCTGTCCTTCGCCGTCGACCAGGATCAAACCGTCCGGCAGGGCCTCGGCCAACTCGGCGAGGCCGGTCCTACCGGAGAGCTTGCCGTCCGGGCGTTCCAGGTCGAGGCCGGAGAAGCTCATCGGGTCAAGACCTCCTCGTCGCGGCGGCGCAGGGTGGCGACCAGGCGTTTGGCGGTGCCGGCAAGCGCGAGCGAGCCGAAGGCGACCGTGCAGACTTGCCGTCGGCCATCCGGGCAGAGCAGCGAGGCGGAGACCCGGAGGTCGGTATCCTTCGGGCGCGCTGCGCCGACAATCTCCTCCCAGGGTGCCTCGAAGCGCAGGAACTGATCCAAGGGCCGGCCCAAGACCTCCTCTACGCGCCAGCCGAAGAGCCATTCTAACGCCGGATTGGCGGCCTCCAATACGCCCGCCTCATCGCAAACCAGGATGGGGTCGGGCGAGGCGCTCAAGACGTCGGCCATGCGGTCGGCGCGGCGCGTCAGTTGGCGCTCGCGTTCCTTTTGCTGCGAGAGATCGCGCACCGTGCCCCACATGCGCAGCAGATAGCCGTCGCGGATCTCTGCGCGGACATCGTTCTCGGCAAACATGGGCGCGCCGTCATAGCGCTGATCCAAGGAAGGGGCACAATCCAGGTGGAACTTGGCCTCGTTCAGTTGGCGCACGAAGGCCTCGTTCTGGGGGTTGCGCGGAAAGACGAAGCGCACGTGCTCTTGATTGAAATCCAGGCCCTCGGGCAGGCGATAGAGCTGCGCCATCGCCTCGTTGCAGAGCCGCCAGTAGCACTCGTTCTCGAAGACCTGGCGGACGATCTCCTCCTCGCCGGTGCCCAGATCGACCGGTTCGGTGAACTCGATACACCAGCAGGCATCGCGTGCTGCGGTCACGAAACCGCGCAGGATCTTCAGTTCGCGGCGCGCCTGCTCCAACTCGTCCAAGAGCGGGTCAAGGCGCAACTTGGCCAGCCGCAGTGTGGGCTTTCCGTCCAGCTCGCTGCGCGCGGCGCTGGCGACCACTTGGACAAAGCCCCGGTCGCGCCGCTTCAGGGTCAGGCGTTCTTGCTCCAGACGCGCATTGCGGCCTTCCCGGAACAGCGCGGCGATCCGCTCCAGCGATGCGTCGGTGTAAATTGTGGAGGCCGGCTTGTCCTGGAGCTCTTCGACTTGATAGTCCAGCGCCTCGGCTTGAGAGGCGTTGACCAGCAGCAGTCGGCCGTCTGCTGAGATGACGTCGTAGAGCAGAGGTGCGCTCTCCAGATCCTCCGTCAGCTCTAGCATTCCGGTCTCCATCGCTCTCACTCAAGCCGCTTCGCAGTAGGCGTCGAGGGCCGGCGTGCGATAGCCGCTGCGGGTCCAGGTGACGGGGAAATAGTTCTCGTCCATCACAGTATCGCCGAGGCGCTTGTAGCGATTGTAGATCGGACCGGTGGCGAACATAAGGTCGGCCGGATCTTCGGCGAAAGTGGCGTCAGAGGGCATGGCGTGGATCACCAGTGCACGGCGTGGTGTACTCGAGCGGTTGTGGCCGGAGCCATGCCAGGTCCAACCGTGGTGAAAGGAGCCGCCGCCACGCTTGACCACGATCGGCACCAGATCGGGCTCGACCTGCTCCTTGGCGGCGGCCTTCAGCATCTCCGCCTGATAGTCTTCGGGGCCGTGGAACTCTCCGCCCGGCTCGGAATGGTGCCAGCGGTGCGAGCCTTTCACCACCTCCATGGTGCCGCCGTCGGCCTGCGTATCGTCGAGTGCGATCCAACAGCTCAGCAGCTGGCCGGGCTTGAACCAGCGCAGGTAGGCATTGTCCTGATGAAAACCCAGCGGCCGGGTGCCGGGCGGTTTCCAAAGGATATTATCGATCATCACCCGTGTTCCCTTCCAGCCGGCCAGCTCGGCGATGGCGCGGCCCAGGTCGGGACGGAAGACCGTGGCCGCGATCGCACGGTCGGCCTTCCAGCCATTGCAAATCTGCCGGGTGAGGCTTGGATCGCCGCTTCCCTCTTGCCAGTTGACCTCGTCCGGGCTGACGCCGGTCTCGAACTCACCACGGAAGAGACGGCGGTAGCGCTCGCGTAGTTCTTCGACCGTGGCCTGGTCGATCAAGCCGTCGACGATCAGAAAGCCCTCCTCCTCGAAGGCCTCGATTTGTGACGTGGAGAGCGAAAAGTCGGCCATGCCTCACACCTTCTCCTACGGCAGGCAGTCCAGATAGGTCTTCACGTCCCAATCGGAGACCTGCCAGATGAACTTGTCCCATTCGTCGCGCTTGTACCAGTCGTAGATGCGATGCATGTCGCCGGGCATGGCCTCGCGGATCACGCTGTCAGCAGCCAAGTCGTCCAAGGCATCGCGTAGGGTTGTGGGGATGCGCTTCACCGCCTCGCCGGAAGCGACGACCTCGGCGAAGTTGCGATCCTCCGGCGGACCCGGGTCAATCTTGTTGGCGATGCCGTCATGCATGGCCTGATAGAGTACGGCCTGCATCAGATAGGGGTTCACCATAGAATCGACCGCACGGAACTCGTAGCGGTCGGGGCTGGAAACCCGCACTGCGCAGGAGCGGTTCTGCAGGCCCCAGCTCGCGCCAACCGGCGCCCAGAGCCCGGTGTCGTTCAGCCGCCGATAGGAGTTGACGGTCGAGGAGCCGACGGCAGTGAGCGCATTCAGGTGAACCAGCACGCCACCCAGCGCGTGGCGACCCAGTTCCGAGGGCAGCCAGAGTTCGTCGGGATCGCGAAACGCGTTCTCGCCGCCCTTGGTGTAGGTGAAGACCTCGTCCATGGCAGCCTGTGGTGACTGATCCAGGTCGGTCAGACGCTCCTCGCCGCCACGCCACAGCGAGACGTTATGATGACAGCCGTTGGCCGGCATGCCCATGTAGGGCTTGGACATGAAGACGGCGATCAGGCCAAACTCTCGCGCGACCTGGGCGCAGATCTGACGGTAGGTCGTCAGGCGGTCGCTGGTTCTGAGCGGACGGTCGAAGGCGTAGTTCAGCTCGATCTGGCCCGGTGCGTCCTCATGATCGCCTTGGATCACATCCAGGCCCATGGCGATTGCGTAGTCATAGACGCGCAACCAAACGTCGGAGAGCTGCTCAAACTGGTCGATGTGATAGGCGTAGGGCTTCGTGGTGCCCTTGTAGGGTTCGTTGTCGTCGCCCGGCTTCAGCCACAGCATCTCCGGCTCGCAACCGACCCGCATGTGCAGATTGTCGTGGGCGGCCATGAAGCGCGCCTCGACACGCTTCAGGTTGCCGCGCGCGTCGGAATCCATGACCTGACCAGCGAACTCCGGATCCTCCTTACTCCAGAAGGCAGTGCAGAAGACCCGGGCGATGCGCTTGTTCCAGGGTAGCTGGCAGAAGGTCTCGGGGTCGGGTAGCGCGATCAGTTCCGAGGCATTGGGCGGGAAGCCGATCAGGTCGCCGTGGCGATCGGCGAAGACATTGGCGACACCGCCCAGCCAGGTCTGCACACCGTCCAGGGCCACGGATTCCCAGTGCCGGGCCGGGACGGCCTTGCCCATGATCCGCCCGGTGATCGAGATGTACTGGTAGTAGATGTAATCGATCTTCAGATCATCGATCAGGCGTCGCACCTCGGCGACGGCCTCGCTGCGGCCGGCGGCGGCCAGGGTCTTTTCCAAATCGGTCACAGATTTCCCCTCACTCACTCTCACGTCGCTTCCAGATAACGGGCACGCTCTGCGGCGCTGACTTCTCCGCGTAGTGCAGCCTCTTCCACCCGGCGCGAGCGGCAGAAGTGCTCAACGAATGCTGTACCGAAAAGGTCGCGCGCGGCTGCGCTGGCCTCCATTTGCTCGGTGGCGCGCAGCAGGTCACTAGCTACCGGTTGTGCGTTCTCGGGCAGGCTGTCCGGACCGCCGCCACGGATTTGCTGCGGTGCTTCCAGATCGCGCGCCATGCCGTCGAGACCGCCGGCCAGGAAGAGCGCCAGGACCAGGAAGGGATTGCAGTCAGCTGCCGGCAGCCGAAACTCCAGCCGGCAGCTGTCGGTCGTGCCCGGAACCGCACGGATTGCTGCCGCATAGTTCTCGACCGCCCAGCCGAGCGCGCGTGGCGCCCAGTTGCCCGGTGCCATACGGCGGTAGGCGTTGACGCTGTTCGCGATCATCGGCAGGGCCTCGCCGCTGGCCGCCAGTGCCCCGGCGATGAAGGCCCGGCATTCGGCACTCAGTCCCTCGGGGCCTTGCGGGTCGTAGAAGAGGTTGCGCCCCTCCTGATCCCAGAGTGAGAGATGTAGGTGGCCGGAGAGGCCCGGATAGTCGCTGCCGAGCTGCGCCATAAAAGAGGCGGTCTTCTCCCAGCTTCGGCAGAAGGCTTTGGTGTAGAGGCGGAAGAGCGCGGCTTCTTCGGCGGCACCCAAGGGATCGCGGGCGCGCAAAGTGGCTTCGAAGCAGCCGGGGCCGAGTTCCACTCCAAGGCTGAAGGGCGAGAGTCCACCGGCGGACAGGGTGTTATCCAGTTGGTGCACGAAGTCGGCCTCGACCGCTGCGGTTTGCGCGCCCCAGCAACGGTTAGCCGGTGCGAAAGAGGCCAGATCGGCAAAACCCTTGTCCCGCAGGCTCGCCGCGGTTTCCTCAAGCACTAGGAACTCGAACTCGAAGGCGGCCTTGACCGTGAAGCCACTAGCCGTTGCCTTGGCGATCTGGTCCTGCAGCAGTGCACGGGGAGAGAAGGCGCGAGAGGGGCCGGCAAAGTCGCAGAGCAACATGCAGGCCTCCGGTTCGAAGGGGTAGGACCGCAGGCTGGAGAGGTCGGGCGTAATCGGCTCGCCGATGAAGGGGCCGGAGCCAAAGACGCGCTCGCCCATGTCCCACTGCGGCACCACGTTGACGAAGGAGAGGCTGGGAAGCGCCGCAATCAAATCGGCTTTCCTCAGCCGTCGCTCGCGCAGCCCACAGTCGAGATCGAAGAGCCCCAGATGGACAAGCGCTGCTGCTTGCCGTTCCAGTGCCGCAGAAAGTTCCGCGATATCCCGATCACTTTCGGTCATGAAGTCCCCACCTGTCGAGCTCGATTGTCATTACAGGCAATTTTCATGCCAAGTCGCCGTGACCCGCAGCTTCCTCTGGCGCTATGTGGTTTTGAGCGCGCCACTTTCTGGGACTGCCTGCCACATAGAACACTGGTTGTCTGCAAAATTGCATCATATGCTGAAAAACTGCATCGCATCGGTGCCGCACTCAGCGCCTTCCGAACCGGGACTAGTTGCTGGCTTTGTGCAGCCCTAGGAACGCCGGCAGAACTGGATAATCTCTGTCAGAGTCTTCAACCAGATCGCTGCCTAATCGAGGTCCCTAGCAATCATGGATGCGGAACTGGGTAGAGCTCATAAGGATGAAGAGAATAGAAAGCAGATTTCTCTCTTTGTTGACCCTGCGCAGGGTGGAGGATACCCTGCCGAGATCGGAGACTGTGGTAACAGAATGCCGGAAGTTTTATCGGGAGTAGAAAGATGGCATTTATTGTTGGTTTGACGTTTAACGACACCCTTTTCGGCACTGCATTGGTCGATACGATATTGGGTATCAGCAGTGTGGACAGACTCTACGGAGAGGGCTCGTCGGACACCTTGTTTGGTGGCTCCGGTGACGACGGTCCGCACTTTGGCGGGGTCGGAAGTGACCAAATTTTCGGTGGTGACGGCGACGATACCTCCCTGATGGGGAGCGGAGGGTCGGATGTTCTCGTCGGCGACGATGGCGCTGACATGATGCTTCAGGGTGGTAACGGCGATGACACGATCGATGGGCGCAGCGGCGGCGATGTCGAACTCGAGGGAGGCAGCGGGGACGACTTGATTCACGGTGGCACGGGTGCTGATACGACTCTCTTTGGTGGTTCAGGCCACGACAAACTGTTTGGCGGGCTTGGGTCCGATACCTCGCTCAACGGCAGCGATGGTGACGACACCGTCGATGCGGGTAATGGCAATGACACATCCATTTTCGGCGGGCACGACAACGATATCGTTAGAGGAGCCGGCCAGAGCGACCGCTTCCTGAGTGGCGGCATAGGCGACGATAGCGTTTTCGGCGGTGACGGTTCCGACTTCACGATCCTGGGTTCGGTTGGTTATGACTGGCTCTACGGCGGTAAGGGAGCCGACTTCAATCTCCAAGGGGAGGAGCACGACGATTGGGTGTTCGGCGACCAAGGTGACGACACGTACCTGAGCGGTGGGTCGGCCGATGACAGCCTCTTCGGTATGGGGGGCGCGGACGTCAGCCTGTTCGGCGACAGCGGCTTTGATCGTCTCTACGGCGGAAGCGGTGGCGATTTCTCTCTCTTCGGTGGCGATGGTCGCGACGTTTTGAAGGGCGAAACCGGCGTTGACACCATGCTGAACGGCGACTCTGGAGTGGACTTGGTCTATGGCGGCTTGGGCGATGACCTCTTGCTTTTCGGCAACAGTGGGGACGATAGCATCTATGGCGGTTCTGGTGATGACCAGGTTTTTGGTGGTCTAAATGATGATAGCGTGAAAGGCGGTAGCGGTGATGATCGGGCATATGGCGGCGCCGGTAGCGACGTCGTGCGTGGTGAAGACGGTAACGACCGTCTGGTATCCGATAGCGGGGTTGGAACCCTGTTCGGTGGCGCGGGTGCAGACACCGTCTATGGCAACGATGGTAATGACCAGCAGATCGGCGGCACCGGCAGCGACACACTGTTTGGCGGTCAGAACCGTGATCGTCTGAACGGGGCCTCCGGCAGCGATGTCGCTTATGGTGGCACCAACAACGACACCTTTATCATCGATACCGAAAGCGATGTGATCTTCGATGGTTCCGGTCAGGGCGATGATGTGCTGCGCTCTAACGCTTTGGACTACACCTTGGGAACCGCCGCTGAGGTTGTGATCGAACGTGTGAACATCAACACTGCCGCCGGCAATGCCTCTATGGCCGGCAACGAGAACGACGACATCCTGATCGGCAACTCCTCAGACAATGTGATCATGGGCCAAAGCGGCGCTGATCGCTTGAATGCGCGCGGCGGAACCAACACGCTGGAGGGTGGAAGTGGAGACGACACCTTCATCGTCACCAGCTCTGCAGACATCGTGAGAGATGCCTCGGGTCAGGGCGTGGATCTGGTGCGTGCCGAGGTGGACTACACCTTGCCGGACGGTACTGCGACGGCCTTCATCGAGAACCTGCGTCTGCAGGGCGAGTTCGGGAATATCGACGGTGCTGGGAACGCGTTGGACAACACGGTCGAAGGCAACAGCGGCGACAACACGCTGAAGGGGCTTGACGGCGACGATGTGCTGGAGGGCGGTGACGGCACCGATCGCCTATTCGGTGGCCTTGGCGATGATTCGCTGTTGGGCGAGAGCGGCAGCGATACGCTCGAACTGCGTGCCGAGGGGGCGGCCTTCGGTGGTTCGGGCGCTGATTCCTTCCGCTTCAACGGCGACGCGCTCGGCAGCGGCGGCTCGGGTGGCCCGGTGATCCGGGATTTCGACGGCCTATCGGCCAATGCGGCCAATGGCGAGGACAAACTGGTTTTCGCTACCGGCCTGGAGACTGGAAGCTTTGCCTACATCGGCGATGCCGCCTTCACGGGAGGGGGCGATAGCGAGGCCCGTTTCGATGGCGCTCGGCAGGTGCAGGTCGATCAGGACGGCGACGGGACGAGCGATATCGCCTTCCTGGTCAACGGCGTATCGCAGGCAGATCTGCTGACCGCCACCGACTTTGTCTGGCTGTAGCGACCGATAGTACGCGCGGATGGCGGGGCATGAATGTGGGCCGGTTCGAATTCTGCTTAAGGGCACTTCACTCTTGGGTCTGAGTTCGGCCTTCGAGCCCTGAAGGGTGGGCTTCGTTCACCTCGGGTGCCGCGCGAGCGATCGTATGGGTTTGTCCCAGGAAAGGCGTTGTTCGATTAACGAAAAGGAACTACTGCTCTCGCCTTTTACGATCGACGTTGGCTGGGTTTGGGTTTTCTATGCTAACGTTGGTGACGTTAGAATTAGTTGCATACGCAAGGGGAATAGAGATGGCGATTATCATCGGAACGTCGGGCGACAATGCGCTAACCGGAACGATGTTGATGGATACAATTGTTGGCTTGAGCGGTAGGGATAATATTTTTGGCCTAGGTGGTGACGATTCGCTGTTTGGCGGGCCAGAAACCGATGTGCTCCTTTTTGGGGGGCCAGGCAACGATCGTATCTTCGGCGGCGAAGGGGATGATACCCAGATTATTGGGAGCGGCGCGGCAGATGTCCTCTTTGGCGACGAGGGTGACGATTCCTCCTTCATCGGCGGTGGCGGTGCCGACACGATCTACGGTGGGGTCGGGAACGATGCCAGATTGGAAGGTGGAAGCGGCAAGGATTTCGTGTACGGGGGAGATGGAGACGACTGGACGCTGTCCGGTGATACGGGTGATGACTTTCTTTATGGAATGTCGGGGAGCGACACGGCGCTGTCGGGTGGCGACGGCATTGACCGTATCGATGCTGGTAGCGGCAAAGACCTGAGGTTGTTCGGAGGCCTCGGCGACGACACAATCCAGGGCGCTGCTCAAAGCGACACATCCCTTTTCGGCGGGTCCGGGCAAGACGAACTCTTCGGAGGCGGCGGTTCCGACTCCCGACTCGACGGCGGTTCTGGCGCCGACGTAATCTACGGGGGTCTGGCTGTGGACACCAGTCTCTTTGGACGGGACGGCATAGACAGGATTTACGGCGACGATGGAAACGACTCTGGCCTTATTGGTGGATCGGGCGATGACAGTCTGATCGGTAGGACTGGGGCCGACGTGAGTTTCTTCGGCGGATCCGGGAATGATCGGCTGGAGGGCAATAGCGGTGCAGATTTCTCCTTTCTCGGCGGCATCGGATATGATGTGATTACGGGGCAAGGGGGCAACGACTCACACTTTGACGGTGGTTCTGGTGCAGATCATATCTATGGTGGAGATGGGAAAGACCAGGCTCTCTTCGGCGGCAGCGGGGAGGATGGGCTCTATGGCGGGTCCGGGCGCGACCAGATGTTCGGAGGCCTTCGTGACGACAGCTTAGAGGGGGACAGTGGCAACGATACGCTCTATGGTGACGACGGGACCGACACGCTGCGTGGTGATGACGGCGATGATCGTCTTCACTCAGAGAGTGGTATAGGAACGCTCTTTGGTGGAGCGGACAACGACAGGATTTACGGCAACGACGGCAACGACCAGCAGATTGGCGGTACCGGCAGCGATATCATGTTTGGCGGCCAAAATCGGGACCGTCTGAATGGCGCCTCGGGCGTGGACACGGCCTATGGTGGGACCAACAACGATACCTTCATTATCGACGTTACGGATGATCTGATCTTCGATGGCGCCGGCCAGGGCGACGACGTGCTGCGTTCCAATGCCGACGACTACACCTTGGGTGCGGCGGCCGACGTGGTGATCGAGCGGGTGAACATCAATACCGCTGCCAATGCGGCCTCGATGACGGGCAATGCCAACGACGACATTCTGATCGGCAACTCATCTGACAATGTGATCTCGGGTCAAAGCGGGGCCGATCGCCTGAACAGCCGCGGTGGCACAAACACGATGTTTGGCGGCAGCGGTGACGACACCTTCATTGTAACCACCTCGAGCGATGTCCTGATTGATCTCTTCGGTCAAGGGGTCGATTTGGTCAGGGCCGAGATTGACTTCACTCTGCCGGACGGCACCGGCACTGCCTTTATCGAGAATTTGCGCTTGCAAGGTGGCTTCGGGAACATTGATGGAAGCGGAAACATTCAAGACAACACAGTCGAAGGCAATACAGGCAGCAACACGCTGATGGGACTTGGTGGTGATGACGTGCTGGAGGGCGGCAATGGTAGCGACCGCCTATTCGGCGGAGCCGGCGACGACTCGATGCTGGGAGAGAGCGGGATGGATACGCTGGAGCTTCGTGCCGAGGGGGCAGCATTCGGCGGTTCAGGTGCTGACTCTTTCCGTTTCAATGGCGATAGCCTCGGTGTCGGTGGTTCCGGCGGACCCGTCATTCGCGACTTCGATGGCGTCTCGGTCAACGCAGCTAACGGTGAGGACAAACTGGTCTTTGCCACAGGCTTGGAAGTGGGCAGTTTCTCTTACATCGGAAGTATGGCTTTCAACGGGGCTGGGGACAGCGAGGCCCGTTTTGATGGCGCGCGGCAAGTACAGGTCGATCGGGACGGCGATGGGACGAGCGACATCGCCTTCCTGGTTAACGGTGCCTCGCAGGCAGATCTCCTAACCGCTACCGACTTCGTCTGGCTGTAGGCCGCGGCGATAGAAGCGGGCGTCACGCCAGGTCGGGCTTACAGGCTCCCAGCATGGTGAGGCCGAGAGAGATCTTAGCCCTATCAGAAGTTGCCGGCGTAGAGGTTAGTCGCGCGCCGCCGTTCCCACCTGTTAGAGACAATGAGACAGTCGTAAAAGTATCGAAAATCAACTTTCTGTCTGTTGTATTGACCGTGCCAAACCCAAGACCTATCCTGTGCTCTGCTGCACGGCGGGGATCTAAGGACGGCTGAAAAAGAGGAGGGGAGTGAGATGGGTTTCTATGTCGGCACAACGGGCGACGATTCGATTTATGGGGGTCCGTTCGGGGACTCCATATTTGGTTCTAGCGGCGACGACTATCTCTATGGTCTGGGCGGTGTGGACAAACTTTATGGCGGTTCGGGTAATGAAGCGCGACTCTTCGGTGGCGCGGGTAACGATACGATCTACGGTGGTCTAGGAAATGACTTCGTGGCCAGAGGCAGTGCTGGAGCGGATGTACTCTTCGGCGATGACGGGAGCGATTACTTTTTCGAAGGTGGCGCTGGTGGCGACAGTCTTTTTGGTGGCAAAGGAATCGACGTACAGTTCTATGGGGGCGTTGGGGCGGATCTGATCGACGGTGGCATAGGCGCCGACTCCTCTTTCTTTGGCGGCAGTGGCGATGACACGATCTTCGGAACGCTCGGCAGCGAGGTGTCTTTCTTCGGCGATAGCGGCGACGATCTCATCTATGGCGGTAATGGCAACGACACCTGGCTCGTTGGAGGGGCAGGCAACGACTTTATCAATGCCGGTAACCAGGACGATCTGACCATCCAGGGTGCATCTGGCAAGGATACCCTCTACGGGGGCGGAGGGGCCGACACCTTTCTCTCCGGGGGCAGCGGAGATGACATTATCCGCGGAGGAATTGCCGATGACCTCAATTTAAGGGGCGGCGCGGGAGCGGATCAGATTTTCGGTGGCAGTGGTGACGACGAGACCTTGCTCGGCTCGACAGGAACCGACACGCTCTCGGGCTTCGAAGGCGATGACATCAGCCTCCTGGGAGCGTCGGGTGATGATGACATCTTCGGCGGCAGCGGCAAGGACTGGTCTCTCATCGGCAATGACGGAGACGATCTGATCGAGGGCCAAAGCGGCGACGATTCGGTCCTGTTCGGCGGTTCCGGTTCGGATCGAATCTATGGTGGGGAGGGCAGTGATCTGGTCCTCTCCGGTGAGAGCGGTCTGGACTATATCTATGGCGGCTCCGGAGTAGACCTGGCTTCAGGCAACGATGGTGACGATCAGGTAAAAGGCGGTAGTGGCGGTGACCTCCTGAGCGGCAATCACGGCGACGATACACTGCGTGGCGAGGACGGCGACGATCGGCTGTACGGTGACACAGGCCTGGATACGATCTTCGGCGGGTCGAACGACGACACCGTCTACGGTGAAGACGGCAACGATCAGCAGGTGGGCGGTACCGGCAGCGATACTCTATTCGGCGGGCAGAATCGCGATCGCCTAAACGGGGGATCCGGCAGCGATACGGCTTTTGGCGGCACCAACAACGACACCCTCATCATCGATACGAGCACGGACTTGATCTTCGATGGCGCGGGCCAAGGCGATGACGTCCTGCGCTCCAATGCACTGGACTACACGCTCGGAACGGCTGCCGAGGTGGTGATTGAGCGGGTTAACATCAATACCGCGGCCGGCGATGCAACAATGGTCGGCAACGACAACAGCGACATCCTGATCGGTAACTCCTCAGACAATGTGATTGTGGGGGGAAGCGGCGCCGATCGGCTGAACAGCCGTGGTGGCACCAACACCATGACCGGGGGTAGCGGCGACGACACCTTCATCGTGACCAGTTCAGCAGACATCGTGAACGATTTCTCGGGTCAGGGTGTGGACCTGGTGCGTGCAGAGGTGGACTACACCCTGCCGGACGGCACCAGTACCGACTTCATCGAAAACCTGCGCATGCAGGGCGACTTCGGTAACATCGATGGTGGCGGCAATTCCTTGGACAACACAGTCGAAGGCAACACTGGCGACAACACGCTTATAGGGCTGGGCGGAGACGATGTTCTGGAGGGGGGTGATGGCGACGACCGCCTATTCGGTGGCGCCGGTGACGATTCGATGTTGGGCGAAAGCGGGGCAGATACGCTGGACCTACGCGCCGAAGGGGCCGCCTTTGGCGGGTCGGGTGCGGACTCATTCCGCTTCAACGGCGATAACCTGGGTAGCGGCGGTTCCGGCGGTCCGGTCATCCGTGACTTCGACGGTGTTTTCGCCAATGCCGGCAACGGTGAGGACAAGCTGGTTTTCGCGACCGGCCTGGAGACCGGCAGCTTTGCCTACATCGGCAATGCGGCCTTCTCCGGCGGCGGCGACAGCGAGGCCCGCTTCGACGGTGCCCGACAGCTGCAGGTGGACCAAGATGGCGACGGGACAACGGACATCGCCTTCCTGGTGAACGGCGTCTCGCAGGCAGACCTGCTGACTGCCAGCGACTTTGCGTGGCTTTAGGGACTGCTCCGCCGGCAAGCGGAAGCGATGGCCTCTCACCAAGGGGTGACTCGTGAAGGATTGCCAAGCGCGATTGGGGAATTAGGTTAGGCGCACGCCTATTGACGAAAATGGTGGCCGATGAGCCCGACGGCCTTACCCTTGTCCCGAACCGAGACCTTCTTCGCGCGCGCAACCGCCCTGCTCTTCGCCGTTGCGGCAGCAGCAGTGATCGGCCTGGAGGTCGTCAGCTTCGCGCTCGACCCCGGCTTTGCCGCGCTGCTGCTCTTCGTCATCTACCAAGGCTATTGGATCTTCGAAGCCATCATCCTTTTCTTTCTCTCTTCCCTGCAGATCGTCTCGCTGCCGCGGCACGATCGCCGGAGAACGAAAGGACCGGCCGCATCGGCTGCGGGTGTCAGCGTCTGTATTCCTGCCTTTAACGAAGCGCACAGCCTGGTTGCGACAGTGCAGTCCATCCTGGCGCAGGATCGCGTGCCGGATGAGATTATCGTTGTCAACGATGGCTCGACCGACGACTCCCTAACCGTCTTGAGGCGGGCCTTCGACCTGGAGGCAAAGGAAGGCGGCCATTGGTTCTCCAGGTCTCGCGCGGGCCTCCGCGTCATCGATGCGCCGCACGGGGGCAAGGCGGCGGCGTTGAACCGTGGCCTGGCAGCAGCAAGTGGCGTGATCTTCGTGACGGTCGATGCCGATACCTCTTTCGAGCCGCACTCCTTTGCCCGCCTGCTGGAGCCCTTCGACCGGGACCCGCAGTTGGCGATGGCGGCCGGCGTAATGGTGCCGACCAAGAGCCATGCGACTGAGGGTAGCGGCGATCGGCCGACCTTGCCGCGCGGGGTCACCGCCTTCTTTCAGACCATCGAGTACAGCTTGGACTTCGTGCGGCGCATCGGCTGGCAGTACAGCAACTCGGCCCATGTCATGTCCG
Organism: Rhodospirillales bacterium; assembly: GCA_963669445.1. Taxonomy (GTDB): domain Bacteria; phylum Pseudomonadota; class Alphaproteobacteria; order Kiloniellales; family JACOMY01; genus JACOMY01. Next base: position 3,978,914 of record OY770029.1, on the reverse strand, counting down.
GCGCCTTCTCCAGCTTCCGCACGGCCTGGCTGCGTGAGGCCGGCGGTTTCCTTAACGATACGGTGACGGAGGATTACGAGATCGTACACCGTTTGCGCGATCTGGCGAAGCGGCGCGGCCAGGTCTGGCGTTTCGTCACCGCGCCCGATGCCATTGCCCACACCCTGGTTCCCAAGACCACACGCGGGCTGTTGCGTCAGCGCATTCGCTGGTTCCAGGGCTTCGTTCAAACCCACATCAAGTATCGGCGCATGATCGGCCGCTCGCGCTACGGCTGGTTCGGTGCGCTGGCGATGCCGGTGAAGACCGTCGATGCAATAGCGCCGGCCCTCTTCGTCTTCGTCTATGTCTGCCTGGCAATCGACCTGATGGCACTGGACCAAGCGTTGGCGGTGGAGATCGTGGTGATCTCGCTGGCGCTCAGGGTCGGCAGCGAGACGCTGATCTCCGCACTGTCACTGCTGATCCGCCATCAAAGGATCACACCCTACTACAGCGGTGGGCAGACCGTCGCGATGATCGCAGTCCTGCCGATCTATCTGCTCTGGCGGCGCGCGCTTTGGGTCTGGATCGGGCTTGCCGCCTATCGCCGTGTGGTGCTGGGGGCACGCCACTGGTAGCCTGTCGCTATGAGCAAGGATACTCTTCTCGACGCCATCGCAATTATTCCGGTTGCAAACATCGACCGCAGCTTGGCCTTCTATCGTGAGGTGCTTGGTTTCGCTGCCGAGGGCTATGCACCGGGAGACAGCTTCGTCACTCTGCGTCGTGGCGGTGCCGCCATCAGTCTTCTCGAAAGCCAAGACCCGGCGAGCCTTGCTGCCACAGCCAACCACATTTCATTGCATGTCTGGGTCGAGGGGCTTGACGGCCTCTACGAGGCGCTCCGACCCAAACTCGAGTCGCTGCCCGAAGGCTCTTTGCGCCCACCCTTCAATCAACCCTATGGCGTGCGCGAATTTCACGTCAAAGATCCGGACGGTTGCCTGTTCTTCTTTGCCGAGAGGTCATGAGAGGCGTGGTGTTCGCGCCACAGTGTCGCTCAACCATCACGGAATAGCTGCCTTGCGTTCGAGAGAGCGAGCCTTTGCCGCGAAAGCCGCGTAGAAGGACCGGTTCCGGCTCGTCTCGCTTCCGCGAGGAGCCTTCTTGAACCCGAGGCAGTTTCATGTTTGCGCGCTTCGAGCGAATGATCGACCCCTATCCCAGTCAGGTGCCTGAGACGCCACCGGCTGGCTTCGTTGCTTTCTGTTGGCACTACAGCAAGGGCGTTTGGCCGATCCTTGCCGTCATGGCCTTCACCGCCGCCGTCATCGGATTCGGCGAGGCCTACGTCTATGCGCTGCTGGGCAACCTGGTCGACTGGCTGGCCTATCAGGATAAGGAGAGCTTTCTGGAGACCGAGTTTTGGCATCTGGTCTTCATGGGCGCCTTCATCCTGGTCTTCCTGCCTCTGTTCGCGCTTTGGAACAATCTGCTGGTGCACCAGACCTTGCTGGGCAACTACCCCATGATCGTGCGTTGGCTGACGCACCGGCAGCTGTTGGGGCAGAGCGCATCCTTTTTCGCCGACGAGTTCGCCGGGCGTGTGGCGACCAAGGTCATGCAGACCTCGCTGTCCTTGCGCGAGACGGTGATGCGCCTCTTCGACATTGCGGTCTACGTCTCCTCCTACTTCATCGGCATGCTGATCGTGGCCGGCAGCGCCGACCTCTGGCTGATGGTGCCGATGGTCGTGTGGCTCGTCTGTTACATCTTGCTGATGCGCCACTTCGTGCCGAAGCTGTCGAAGATCGCACAGCAGCAGGCCGATGCGCGCTCGATCATGACCGGGCGCATCGTCGACAGCTACACCAACATCCTAACGGTGAAGCTGTTCAGCCACGCCAGACGCGAAGAGAGCTATGCGCAAGAGTCCATGGATCTCTTCCTGGAGACGGTGCATCGCCAGATGCGGCTGGTGACCAAGCTGAACGTGACACTCTACACCCTGAATGCCCTGCTCTTGACGACGGTGGGTGGGCTGTCGATCCATTTCTGGCTGGGAGATGCCGTCACCATCGGTGCGGCGGCACTTTCGATCGGCTTGGTGCTGCGGCTGACCGGCCTTTCGCGCTGGATCATGTGGGAGCTGGCTCAGCTCTTCGAGAACATCGGCGCGGTGATGGACGGCAAGATCATGCTGGCCAAGCCGGCCGCCGTGGTCGACGTGCCCGAAGCCAAGCCCTTGCAGGTCAGCAAGGGCGAGATCCAATTCGAGACCATCCGCTTCCATTATGGGAAGGAGGGCGGCGTCATCGAGAACCTGAGCCTGAGGGTGAAGCCGGGCGAGAAGGTGGGGGTGGTCGGTCGTTCCGGCGCCGGCAAGACCACCTTGATGAACCTGCTCTTGCGGCTGCATGACCTGGAGGCCGGCCGGATCCTGGTGGACGGTCAGGACATCGCCAGGGTCACGCAAGACTCGCTTCGGGCCTCGATCGGCGTGGTGACGCAGGATACCTCGCTGCTGCATCGCTCCGTCTTCGAGAACATCGCTTATGGTCGACCGGACGCCACGCCCTCGGAAGTGGAGGAGGCCTGTCGGCGTGCTAAGGCCGATGCTTTCATTGCCGATCTGCACGATGTCGAGGGGCGCAAAGCCTACGCTGCTCAGGTGGGTGAGCGCGGGGTCAAGCTCTCTGGCGGACAGCGCCAACGCATTGCGATTGCGCGTGTTTTCTTGAAGGACGCACCGATTCTGCTGCTGGACGAGGCCACCTCGGCGCTCGATTCGGAAGTGGAGGCAGCGATCCAAGACAGCCTCTATAGCCTGATGGAGGGCAAGACGGTGATCGCCATCGCGCACCGCCTTTCGACCATCGCTGCCCTGGATCGCCTGATCGTGATGGATGAGGGCCAGGTCGTGGAGGAAGGCCGGCATGATGAGCTCATCGCGCAGGATGGGCTCTATGCCAGGCTCTGGGCGCATCAGTCCGGTGGCTTCCTGCCCAGTGCCGGCGAAGCCTCGGCAGCAGCGGAGTAGAGCAGGTGACTTGGGCGAGAGGGGCTTCTCCAACGAGGCAGAGAAGCCCCCTCCGTCCTCCTACTCGTCTAATCGAACTGTAGAATCTCGACCTGCGGCCAGATACGCCTTGCCCGTTCATGGGTAGACTTTGCTAACCTGCAGTTTGGATGGATATGGGGAGCGATCGATGCGGATCGGTCAAAGCGCTGTCGCAGCAGGCTTCTTTGCCGGGGCCTTCTTGTTTGCCGGCCTGACGGCGAGCGCGCAGGACGAGGCTTCGACACCCAAGCCGGCGGTGATGGTCGCACCGGTGGTGAACGAAGCGATCACAGCCTCCGACGTCTTCGTCGGCACCATCGAGGCCATCCAGGAGGTGGAGCTTCGCGCCCGTGTCGAAGGGTTTCTTGAGAAGGTCATGTTCAGGGAAGGCCAGATGGTTACGGCCGGCCAACTGCTCTATCAGATCCAGAAGGCGCAGTATCAGGCGAGCCTCGACCAGGCCAATGCGAATGAGCAAGAGGCACAAGCCTCCCTGCAGAGTGCCCAGGCACGCGTCGCCGATACTTCAGCGGAGTTCGATCGACAGGCAGCGCTCTTGACCAGGGGCAACACCTCGCAAGCCCGTTATGATCAGTCCAAGGCCGCCCGCGACGAGGCCCAGGCCGACATCTCCGAGGCCAACGCGCAGATTGCCTCTGCCAAGTCGGATATCGAGCAGGCCCAACTCAACCTTTCCTACACAGATATCTCCACGCCGATTGCCGGCAAGATCGGCAAAACAGCGATAACGCAGGGCAATCTAGTCGATGCCAACAGTGGTGTGCTGGCGACAGTCGTGCAGCTGGATCCGATCCGCGTGGTCTTTTCGATCTCCGATTCCGAGTACGTCGAGATCCGCCAGCGGCTTCTGAAAGACAAGGTCCAGGAAGGCGACAAGGTCTTTGAATTCCGACTGACCCTGCCGACCGGTGAGCCCTATGAGCATCCCGGCACCTTCTCTTTCGTCGACAATCAGGTGGATCCCGACACCGGGACCATCGCTGTTCGTGCCGACTTCCAGAATCCCCAACAGCTCTTGGTGCCTGGCCAGTTCGTGCGCGTGAACACCAGTGAGGCCAAACCTACGACTATGCCTGTCGTGCCGGCCAAGGCCGTGCAGCAGGACCGAAAAGGCCGCTATGTCTTCGTGCTGGGTAAGGAAGACCGTGCAGAGCGCCGCGACATCAAGGTCGGCGAACGGGTGAAGGACGGTTGGGCGGTCACCGAAGGCCTGATCTCCGGGGAGATGGTGATCGTCGATGGCATTCAAAAGATCGCCAACGGCGTGCAGGTCGCCCCGACCCAGGCCAAGGCCAGCCCGTCTGAGGATAACAAGACCGACAGCAGTGGCGGTACAAGCGGCAATGGCGCCTCCGGCGGGGGTCAAGACACCTCCAACGGCTCGTCGAACTAGAGCGGCGGGGCAGGCGGGATGATCTCCGGCGTTTTCATTCGCCGACCGCGCATGGCAGCGGTCCTGGCGATCTTGATGGTCCTGGGCGGCACCTTAGCGCTCTTTGCTTTGCCGGTCGCGCAGTATCCGGAGATCACGCCGCCGGTGGTGAATGTTACCGCTAGCTATCCCGGTGCGGATTCCGTGACCTTGGCAGAGACGGTCGGCTCGCCGATCGAAGCTCAAGTCAACGGCGTCGACGACATGATCTACATGTCCTCGACCTCGAATTCGAGCGGCAACTACACGCTCTCCGTCTACTTTGAGATCGGCACCGATCCCGACATCGCGCAGGTGAACGTGCAGAACCGCGTCTCCCTGGCGACGCCGCAGCTGCCGGAGACGGTGCAGCGCCTGGGCGTTTCGGTGCAGAAACAGCAGCCCAACTTTTTGGTCATCGTCAACGTCTTCTCGCCCGAGAACCAGTACGACAGCCTCTTCATCTCGAACTTCACTGCGATCAACGTGCAGGATTCGCTGGCCCGGGTGAGTGGCGTCGGCAGCACGGCTATCCTGGGTGAGCTGGTCTACTCCATGCGGGTGTGGCTGGATCCGGTGAAGATGACCTCGCTGAACATCTCGCCGACCGAGGTCGCGGATGCGATCTCCGAGCAGAACATTCAGGCGTCGCTGGGTCAGATCGGGGCGCCGCCGATCGCCGATAGCCAGGTACTACAGTACAACATCCTGGCCCAGGGACGGCTGAAGACGGTCGAGGAATTCGGCAACATCGTCGTGCGCACCAACAATCTGGGTGCGGTCGTTCGGGTGCGCGATTTGGGCCGGGTCGAACTGGGGGCGCAGTCCTATAGTTCCACCAGCGCGCTGAACGGCAGCCCGGCCGCGACCCTGGCGATCTATCAGGCGCCGGGCGCCAACGCGCTGGCCGTGGCAGAGGGCGTGCGGACTGAGCTGGAGAAGCTCAAAGGGCGCTTCCCCTCGGGGCTGGACTACAAGGTGGTCTACGACTCCACCCTATTTGTCGAGGCCTCGATCAACGAGATCGTCATGACCTTGGCGCTGACCGGCATCATCGTGCTGATCGTGACCTTCATCTTCCTACAAGACTGGCGCGCGACCCTGATCCCAGCGCTGACCATCCCGGTTTCGCTGGTCGGTACTTTTGCCGTGCTGCTTGCGTTGGGCTATTCCGCCAACACCATCTCGCTCTTCGCACTGGTGCTGGCGATCGGCATCGTGGTGGACGATGCGATCGTCGTGGTGGAAAATGTGCAACGTATGATGGAAGAGGAGGGCTTGTCACCACGTGACGCGGCCTTTGCCGCCATGGAGCAGGTGAGCGGTCCCATCGTGGCCACCACCATGGTGCTGGTCGGCATCTTCGCGCCGACCGCCTTCTTGCCGGGCATCACAGGTGAACTTTATCGCCAGTTCGCGGTCACAATCACCGCCTCTGTGATCCTCTCTTCGATCAATGCACTGACCTTGAGCCCGGCCTTGGCCGCACTCTTCTTGCGGCCGCCGGGTAGCGGCAAGAAGTTCTTCTTCTTCCGCGCTTTCGATTCCGTGCTGGATCACAGCCGCAACGGCTATACCAAGATCGTTGGCTGGCTGGCGCGACGCGCGGTCGTTGCCGGCTTGCTGATGATCGGCTGCGGTGTTGCCACCGGCGTGCTCTTCACCGGTCATCCGACTGGCTTTTTGCCGAACGAGGACCAGGGCGTCCTCTTCGTCAACGTGCAGCTGCCCGATGCCGCCGCCCTGCCGCGGACCGAAGCGGTGATGAAGCAGGTGGAGACGATTGCCAAGGCAGCCGACGGCGTCGAGGACGTGATCGTCGTCAATGGCTATTCCATGCTGTCAGGCGGATTTGCCACCAACGCCGGACTTGCCATCGTTGTCCTCAAACCCTGGGATGAGCGCGCGCCCTTGCGCCCGATCTTTCAGAAGTTGAATGCCGCCTACCTGGGCATTCCCGAGGCCAGCATCCTGACCTTCCCGCCGCCACCGATCCCTGGTGTCGGCACCGCTGCCGGCTTCGACTATCGCCTGCAGGCGCTGGGCAGCCAGACACCTGAAGAGGTGGCAGAGACGGCACGTTCCTTGATCGTCGCCGCCAATGGTCGCCCAGAGATCGCCAGCGCCTACACCACCTATTCGGCCGACGTGCCGGCACTCTATCTGAATGTCGATCGGGTCAAAGCCGAGAGTCTGCAAGTCCCGGTCTCCTCGCTCTTCTCGGTGTTACAGACCCAGCTCGGCTCCTATTATGTCAACGACTTCAACCTCTTCGGTCAGACCTATCAGGTCAACATCGAGGCCGATCAGCAGTATCGCCGGACCACCGACGACATCCTGAACCTCTATGTCAAATCCAACACCGGGCACATGGTACCGGTTCGCACTCTGGCGACGGTGGAAGAGACGCTGAACCCGCAGCTCTTCTATCGCTACAACCTCTTCTCTTCGGCCACCATCAACGGCTCCGCGGCGGCGGGCTATTCTTCGGGGCAGGCCATGGCGGCGATGGCCGAGGTTTCGGCCTCGACCTTGCCGGAGGGCTACGACTTCGAATGGTCGTCCATGTCCTACCAGGAGCAGAAAGCGGCCGGACAGATCGGCGCCATCCTGGCTTTGGCGCTGATCTTCGGATACCTCTTCCTGGTGGCGCAATACGAGAGCTGGTCGGTGCCGCTCTCGGTGCTGACGTCGGTGGTGGTGGCGGCCTTCGGAGCCACCATCTCGCTGATCCTGACAGGGCTGCCGAGCAACCTCTATGCCCAGATCGGTATCGTCTTGCTGGTCGGCTTGGCGGCCAAGAACGCCATCCTGATCGTCGAGTTCTCCAAGGAGCAGCGCGAGGCGGGTAAGTCCCTGGTCGAGGCGGCGATGGAGGGCGCGCATATGCGCTTCCGTGCCGTGCTGATGACGGCCTTTGCCTTCATCATCGGCGTGCTTCCCCTGGTGATCGCGACCGGTGCGGGGGCAGCCAGCCGCGTTTCCATCGGCATTCCCGTGCTGGGTGGGATGCTCTTCGCCACGGTCTTGGGCATCATTCTGATCCCCGGCCTCTATGTCTTCTTCCAATGGATTGGCGAGACCTTGGGCGACCTGCCCGAACGCCGCCGCATGTCGAAGATGGCCCGGCAGGTGATGAAGGGCGATGGCGGGGCAGAGGGTTAACTGCTGCTCTTCATAAGCTCTGCACTGGATCACGCCCGCAATACTTGGTAGCCTGCATGTCGAGGAGGGCATAGTGATCGGTGATCTGAGGGGTCACCATGGCGGTTATCTTCGGAACGGCGAACGCCAACGACATCCTCTTCGGCACCAGCGCGGCCGATCAGATCTATGGGCTGAGCGGTGACGATCGCCTCTATGGGCTAAGCGGTGAGGACACGCTCTACGGCGGTAGTGGCAGTGATCGCTATTGGCAGGCTGGGCTGGGCGGCGACACACTGTTTGGTGGCCTCGGCAATGAGCGTAGCCTCTTCGGTGGCTCCGGCGACGACCTGATCGAGACCGGTGAGGGCGATGAGTACAGCATTGCCGGAGACAGCGGTGCGGATCGGATCTTCGCCGGCAGCGGTCGCGATCTCTTTCTCTTCGGTGGGGCTGGCGCAGACCAGATCTATGGCGGCTCGTTCGCCGACCTCCAGGTCTACGGCGGCAGCGGCGACGACAGCCTTTGGGGAGGCAGCTTCGCCGATGCCTCCTTTTTCGGTGACAGCGGTGCTGACCGCCTCGCGGGTGATAGCGGGCGTGACATCGGCTTCGCTGGAGGCTCAGGTGACGATCTCCTGTTTGGCGGCATTGGCGACGATACAGGGTTCTTCGGTGGGCCGGACGACGATCACCTCTACGGTGACAGTGGCAACGATCGTAGTCTTGTCGGCGGTCTCGGCTCCGACAGCCTGGACGGTGGCAGTGGCATGGACACGCGCTTGGAGGGCGGGTCCGGTGTGGATTTTCTTTTCGGCGGCAGCGGGGGCGATTTCAACCTTCGTGGAGACAGCGGGAACGATCTGGTCTATGGCGGCAGTGACGGTGATCGGGCTCTCTTCGGCCATGCGGGAGATGACGGCCTCTTCGGAGGGCCGGAAAGCGATCTCTCCCTCTATGGAGGAACAGGCGAAGACCGTCTCTATGGCGGCGGCGGTGTCGATGGTTTGTTGTCGGGGGGCTCCGGCGACGATGTCGTTCAGGGCGATGGCGGCAATGATGCTGCGCTTTACGGGAACTCGGGAGATGACAGCCTCTTCGGTGGGGCAGGCCAGGACAGAACTCTCCATGGGGACAGCGGCAACGATTTCATTTTCGGCGGCGATGTCGGAGATGTGTCGCTGGTCGGTGGCTTGGGCGACGATCGGATTTTTGGAGACGGCGGCAACGACTATAGCCTTGAGGGTGGCTCTGGCGATGACCACTTGGCCGGTGGCAACGGGGCCGACCGGGACCTGCGCGGCGGCGGCGACGAAGATAGCCTGTTTGGCGGTAGCGGCGCCGATCTAAGGCTGATGGGAGGCGCTGGCGACGATCTAGTCGCTGGCGACAGCGGCGGAGATGTCCGCCTTGAGGGCAACAGCGGTACGGATGTGGTCACCGGCCGCCAAGGCGACGATACCTCGCTCTACGGTGGCTCGGGCTATGACCGCCTCTTTGGCGGTTCCGGCGCTGACTCGCTGCTCTTTGGCGGCTTAGGCGATGATCTGATCGTCGGCGGAGGAGATAGCGACCTCTCGCTGCTCGGTGATAGCGGCGCCGACCGGATCTACGGCGAGAACGGCAGCGATCTGCTGATCGGCGGGTCTGGGAGCGACTCTCTCTATGGCGGCAACGCTCTCGACCGCCTCTATGGCGCCGCGGGTGCCGATCAGCGCTTAGTTGGCGGGAATGCCGGCGATCTCCTCTACGGCGGCAATGGCCAGGACATGTCTCTGTACGGCGGTACTGGCGATGATCAAGCCTTCGGTGGCTCTGGGTCTGACGCATTCTTCGACGGTACGCTCGGTGATGACTTCATGACGGGTGACAGCGGCAATGACTCCCTCTTCTATGGAGGTGCCGACAAGGATGGCCTGAGCGGCCGCCAGGGTGATGATGGCTTCCTTTTTGGTGGCCAGGGCGATGACCGTCTTTCGGGCGGACTCGGTGAAGATTCCTACTTCTACGGTGGCTCTGGCGCCGACATTCTCTTCGGCGGAAATGGCGACGACGCCTTCCTCTTCGGCGGTTCGGGGATCGATACCTTTAACGGTTTGGGCGGCAACGACACCTTTATGGTCGCCAGCCAAGGCGAGCTTGTGGCCGGCGAGACCTTTGACGGTGGTGCCGGTAGCGACACACTGTTCTTGGGGCCGGGCGTTACTCTGCCCGCTGGGTTAGTGACTCTCGATATTGAGGCCGTTGTCTATGGGTGAGGGTGCAGGATGGTGCCGCCACGAGATTGGGCCAATAGGCCCATTCTCAAACGGACTCTCAGGACTAGGGCAGGCTGCCAAGAAGATGCGCGGACGTTTGGGTTCGACTGTCGGAGAGTGTACGGAAGGCCGCTTCGATCGTCTCGGGATCGAGGCGATTGCGCAGGCCGATGGCGACAAGCCTGCTGCTTCGATCTTGCGGCGGCGGGCAGGGCTCAAGGTTGGCGCGCCAGCCGACCAAGTGAAAGCGGACCCAGCCTTCTCCGGCGAGGTGCAGGATGCCCTTGGCCCGCAGAGCCTGTCCGGAAAGTTGCTGTGCGAGGGCCCTGAAGGCGACGCGATCCAGTGCTGTATCGCTTCTTCCGCTCCATTGAACAAAGCTATCCACATGTGACCTTAGTTCTTGCGACGGGGCAGGTACGGCAGCCCGCTGCCGTTCCCAAGAGCCATCCATCAGCAAGGCCAAGGGCACGTCTGCCCTTAAGCACCTCAAGACTTGAGCATAGGGTGCAGACTCTTGCAGGATACATTCGATTTCACAGAGCGTGGCCACATCGACCAGATCGGTCTTGTTCAGCAGAAGCAGATCGCTGGCCGCTGCATGATCGATGATGTCTTCCAAGAGCGGAGCGTCGATGCTCCAGAATTGGTCTGCATCGATCACGTAGATTCGGATCTCGAGACGGATCAGGCCTGCTGTCTCCAGGGCCGCCAGCGAGCCTTCTAGGGCGCGAGGGTCGGCGACGCCGCTGGCCTCGATCACGACGGCGTCGGGCGGGTCCGGCGCGCGGGCAAACGCGGCCAGACTGGCCACGAAGTCGGCATTCAGCGAACAGCAGACGCAGCCGTTGCTCAAGGCGATGCGATCCTCCGAGACGGTCTCGACCAGGTCCAGGTCGATATTTATCGCCCCGAAATCGTTGACGAAGACGACGAAGCGCCGGCCCTTTGCATCACCCAGCAGACGATTGACCAAAGTGGTCTTGCCGGCGCCGAGGAAGCCGCCGACGATCAGGACGGGCAGGGCGGCTGCAGCGACCTTAGCCATCGAAGACCTTGTTGCCGGCGAGCCAGGTCTGGTGGACTGTGATGCTTGCCAGGTCTTCGGCAGCGCACTCCAACGGACTGCGCTCCAGCACCACCAGATCGGCGTGCTTGCCGGGCGAGAGCGTCCCCAGCCGATCCTCCATGCCGATCTGGTAGGCCGCATCGATGGTGACGGCCTTGAGCGCGGTCGGGATATCGATGATCTCATCGGAACCTAGGATGCGGCCGTCTCCGGCACGGCGCGTGGTCGCAGCCCGCATCAGCTCTAGGGCCGAGGGATCGGTCATGGGTGTGTCGGCGTGCAGCGAGACCCGCATGCCGGCCCGTACGGCCGATCCGACCGGCATGTAGTGTGCGGCGCGCTCCGGCCCGAACAGGGCATCCTCGATCGGCGCGCCCCAATGCGTGATGTGATTGATGAAGAAGCTGGACAGCACGCCCAGGCGCTGCGCACGTTCGATCTGGTCGCTGCGCATCAGGGCGCAGTGCTCCAGGCGAAAGCGATGGTCTGCGCGGGGCTCTTCGACGAGAAGCCTCTCGATCAGGTCCAGCACCATGTCGATGGTGCGGTCGCCTTGGGTGTGTACGCTCATCTGCCAGCCCGCACAGAAGTGCTCGCGCACCATGGATTCGAAGAAGGCTTCGGGGTAGTTGGGGCCGCCGGTGTGGCCGGGTTTCAGGCTCATCCGCTCTAAGGTGATCTGGTTTTCCAAGTAGGGTTTGGTCAGCCAAATGTTGCCGAGGAAAGGTGAGCCATCGGCGTGAATCTTGACGCCTGCCATCCACAGCCGGTCGTCTGGATCCACGATCTGCTCTACGGCCATGCCAGGTGCCGTCACCTGTTGATAGGCGGCAACGCGCGGAAGTGGCAGGCCGCGCTTCAAAGCTGCTCCATACCAGGCCTTGTAGAAGGGCAGGTAGAGATGCTCGGTCACGGTGGTAATTCCGTGACGCACGAAGTCCCGGATCTGGGCCTCGAACTCTCGTGCCAATCTGTTGTCGCCCCAGGCGCCGTAGAAGGTCTCGAGGGCAGACCAGACGACGGCCTCTTCGATCTTGCCCGTCGGGCGCCCACGCTGATCGCGTTCGATGACGCTACCGGTTGGGGTCGGCGTGTCGGCGTCGATGCCGCACGCCTCGAAACCGGCAGAATTCAAGAAGAGCGCGTGACAATTGGAGGTCTGGATGCCCAGCGGGTTTTGCGGAGCCAGCCTGTCCAGAAAATCCCGCGACGGGCTTTCCATGTCGGGGTGGAGCTGTGGATCGAGGCCGAAGAAGAGCAAATGCTCGCCGGGTTCGGCCGCTGCGACACGCCGTCGGATCTTGGCGATGACGGCTGCATAGGTCGGCACGGTTTCGGCGCGGACATCGACAACCGGCGCGCCGCGCGTCTTGGCGGCCCAGAGCGGATGGGAGTGGGCGTCAATGAATCCGGGCAGCAAGCAGCGGCCGGCCAAATCCACTTCAGCAGCATCGATTAGGCGCGCACGCACCGCAGCGAGGGTACCGACTGCTGCGATGCGGCCGTCGGCGATGCCTAAGGCCTCCGGTGCATCGTGCGCCGGATCCAATGTGACTATGCTGCCATTGTGGAAGAGGGTCGCGTTCATTCGACGGCCCGGTAGCTGTCTCTCAGGCCTCCGGCTTTCACTTGCGAGGCCAAGAAGTCCTCATTCGAGAAAAGCGGAATGATCTTGTGGTACTTGGACATCCCGGTCGCATCGGCCAAATGCATGTTGGCGGCAACGCTGGCCATGTCCGGCATCTCGTAGATGAACAGCATGTCGTACTCGCCGCAGCTACCATAGGCGTGCAGCAGGCGCCCACCCATCGCTGCCACGGCATTGCGCGAGACCTCGGCGCGGTCGCTGGGGCTGTCCAGCATCTCGGCTTTTCGCTGGTTCTCATACTTGATCAAAAGCGCGACGGTCACACTCAAGAGGCTATCTCCTTCTTCCCTGGATGATGCGGTCTAGGATCATCGCGCAGAAGAGGATGGCGATGCCGGCGAGGATGCCTTGGCCTTCGGAGGCGTACTGCAGGGCCTCCAACACGTCTTCGCCCAATCCCTTGGCGCCGATGAGAGAAGCAATGACGACCATGGCGAGGCTGAGCAGGATGGTCTGATTAATGCCCGCCATGATCGAGGGGGCGGCCAGCGGCAAATCAACCTTCCACAGCAGGTAACGCTTGGAGGCACCGAAGGCCATCGCCGCTTCGCGCACCGAGTCTGGCACGCCCTTGAGGCCCAGCACAGTCAGGCGCACCACGGGTGTGCCGCCGAAGATCATTGTCGCGATGATGGCGGCCGGCTTGCCGGTGCCGAAGAAGGCGATGACCGGGATCAAGTAGACGAAGGCCGGCATGGTTTGCATGAAGTCCAGGATCGGCCGCACAAAGGCATAGAGCCTTGGGTTGCGCGCGCAGGCGACACCCAGCGGGATGCCGATTGAGATCGAGATGCAGGCAGCCGTGCCCAGCAGGGCCATGGTGCGCATGCTCTTTTCCCAGAAACCCAGATAGCCGAGGTAAGCCAGCGCCGCGGCGGTGAAGATTGCTGCGCGCCAGCCGGCGGCCAGGCCGGTGAGTAGAATAACGAAGCCGCCCATCACTGGCCAAGGCGCCTCGACGAAGAGGGTCTCCAGTGCATCCAGTACCGTGCGGATGCCGATCACCAGCCCATCGAAGAACCACTCGGAACTGACGGCGGCCTCGTTCAGCCAGGTCTTGATTGCGGTCGCGGCGGTCGCCTGCACCGAAGGATCGGTCGGAAAGCCTTCCAGCCCGGCTGCCTGATCGGGAAAGCCGAACTTCAGCGCGCAGGTGACGTAGGTGACCCCAGCAAGACCGCTGGCCAGCAGAATGCTGAGCGGTCTCAGCCCATGCGCCAGGGCGGTGTCGGAGCGCCAACGGACATAGCGGGCGCGCAAGGCCGGGTTGGCCAGGACTCCCTGCGCCAGCTTGACCAGTACCAGGATGCCGAACCCTAGGATCGTCAGGGTGGTGGCTTCGCTGCGCGCTGCCTCGGCATCGGCGTGAATGCCGGCAACCGCGCGCTCCAGGGAGTCGATTGTCCGCTGAAAGGCATCGATCTTGTCCGGTGCGTTCTCGATTGCGTCGGCAAGCTGTTCGCGCCGCGTGGCCAAGGTGCGCTCGATGCCCTCCAGACGCTGCAGGATCGGCGCGCCCAAATCGCCCCAAACACCACGTGAAATCTGCACGATGGCGAATGTCTCCAGGATCACCGAGACCAGGAAGTAAGACCAGAGATTACGCGCGCCGAACCAGAGCGAGCCCAAAGCGGCCGCGACTGGGTTGAAAGTGAAAGCAAAGCGCCGCGTGTCGCCGATACGGCGAAACTGTTGTTGATAGTAGCTTGCACTGGACCCGACGAACTGGCGAACGGAGTCTTCCGGGGCGGCATCGTTCATCGTTTCGCTCATCCCTCGTCGGTCCCCATCACCACGCCGCGCAAGAGGTCGTTCTTGGTGATAACGCCCATGACACTGCCGTCGGCGGCATCGACGACAATCGGCGCATCCTCTTCCGCTGAGATCGCGATCAGCTGTTTCAGGGTTGCGTCCTCGGGCATGTGCCGGGCATCGGCCGGCAACTCGCCCTGGAAAGTCGCCAACGGCGTCACTAGGCTGTGCGCGCGGATCAGGTTGATGCGCGAGATGCCGGCGACGAAGTCGGAGACATAGCCATCGACCGGTTCCATCACGATCTTCTCGGGCGTGCCGATCTGCATGATGACTCCGTCGCGCATGATGGCAATGCGGTCGCCGATGCGCACCGCCTCGTCCAGATCATGCGTGATGAAGACAGTCGTCTTGTTCATCTTGGACGCCAGCGTCTTGAACTCGTCCTGGAGCTGACGCCGGATCAGGGGGTCGAGGGCCGAGAAGGGCTCGTCCATCAACAGGACCTCGGCGTCGGCGGCAATCGCACGGGCCAGGCCGACACGCTGCTGCATGCCGCCAGATAGCTCATGGGCAAAGCGGTCGCCCCAGGCCGAGAGCTCGACCATGTCCAGTGCATTCTGCGCGGCCGTCCAGCGCTCGTTCGGCGAGAGGCCACGAATCTCCAAGGGCATCGCCACGTTGTCGCGGACCGAGCGGTGCGGCATCAGGCCGAAGTCCTGGAAGACCATGGCGATCTGGCGGTTGCGCACCTCCAGCAGGTCAGCCTGGTTCAGTGCCATCATATCCCGGCCGGCCACCGTGATCTTACCGGCGGTCGGGCTCAGCAGGCGATTGATGTGCCGCACCAAGGTGGACTTGCCACTGCCGGAGAGGCCCATGACGCAGAAGATCTCGCCGCGACCAACCTCAAAGCTGGCGTCCGCAACACCGACGACACAGTCGAAGCGGTCCAAGACCTGAGCCTTGGTTAGCCCCTCGCTGCGGATTGCCTGCATGGCCTCCTCCGCGCGCGCGCCGAAGACCTTCCAGACACCCGCGATGTCGATCATGGGGTCGGAGGAGAGATGACCGCTGTCAGGCATTGATGCCGCCTTGATGGATCTGGGGAGTTGGTTTGTGTTCTGGCTGCTGTCGCAGAGGGTGGATCTTCTTGCGAAGATCCACCCCCTTTGGACGAAAGGCGGCGACTAGAGGCCGAGCCAGCCGTCTACCCGATCGCTGTTGGCGGCCACCCATTCGCGGGCAACCTCTTGCGGATCGCGCTTTTTTACGACGATCTCGTTGGTGAAGTTGTTCACCGTGTCGGTATCCATGGCGATGTTGGCCAGGAAGGCCGCCACGTCCGGTGCCCTGTCTTCCAGGCTGAGCGAATAGCCCACATGGATGTTCTTCTGCTTGTCGGCGCTGGTCACCTTCGAGTTCTCGAACCAGTCCGGGTCGTCGGAAGGCTGGATCATCTTGTACTTCTCAGGGTCGTAGGCCGGCTCTTCCAGGCGCACCATGTCGAAGACGAACCAATTGTAGTGCGGAGCGTAGCAGTAGAAGGCAAAGCCCTCGCCTTTGTTGATCGCATCCGAGATGGAGGCGGTCGCGATCTCTTCCTCGGCAATGATCGGCTCGAAGAAGTTGGTGATGCCGTAGTCTCGAGCCTTCACGCTATTCTGATTGGTCGAGGTCCAACCGGGCGCACCCAGCCAGATGTCGCCCTTGCCATCGCCGTTGCGGTCCATCGCAGCGGCGGCTTCGGGTGTCGCCAGATCGAAAACCGATTTGATGCCGTGTTTCTCGGCAAATTCGCGTGGCGCACAGAAGGCAGAAAAGCCGTCATAGCTGTTCTCGCTAAGCGCGACCGTCTTGTTCTCGTCGACATAGATCGAGGTGAAGTTCGACTGATTGGGCATCCATACGTCGGGATGCACGTCGATCTCTCCCTTGCCGCGGTCCATGGCCTTGAAGATGACGGCATTGGTGCCTGGCACCAGCTCTGCCTGACCGCCCAGCTTATCCTCGATAACCACCTTGACCAAGGCCGCCATGGCCCGCCCGCTGGCCCAGTTCGGCTCAGCCACTTTGACTACGTCCTGCGCGCTTGCGCCCCCTACAGCGACTGCCGCGAGCGTCGCGGACAGCGTTAACAATGCCAGCCTGTTCATCCCTTTTTCCTTTCTTCGGTCACGCGCCATCCGGCAGCAAACTATCTGACATGTTACCTTCATGAGTTGACATGTCAACTGAGTTGACGACATCATGCTGGCTGTATAGGAGCTTCACGCCGAAGCGCGATGACGAGGCAGAGGATGCTCGCACAGGACGACGACAGCGGTTTGGGGCAGGCAGCGTCGGAAGAGGCACCGCCCCTGATGCTGCGCGAGGAAGCTTTCATCGCCCTGGAGCGCATGATCGTCACCGGCCGGCTCGCACCGGGAGAGTGGGTCTCCGAAACCCGGCTGATCGAGGTCTCGGGGCACAGCCGTGCTTCGGTTCGCTCGGCCGTGCAGCGGCTGCAGGATCAGCAGTTGATCAAGACCTTTCCCCGTCGTGGTGCCCAGATCTGCCCGATCGACTATACCACGCAGTTCCGGGCGCAGGAGCTGAGGCGCGCGGTGGAGGGGCTGTTGGCGCGCTGCGCAGCGCAACGGGCAAACCAAGCGCAACGTAGGCGCTTCGGCGAGATTGCCGCGGCCTTTCCGGCAGCGGCAAGTCGTAACGATCAAGCGGCCATGACTGAACTGGATTTAGAGAATTACTCTCTGATCCTAGAGGCTGCCGACAATCCCTTCGCCAGCAAGGCGATGGTCTCGGTCAAGGGACTTTCGCGTCGCTTCTGGATTCTGAACCGCGAAGCGCATGGCGATATCGTACAGATGGCAGCCGGACATGCCGCCGTCGCCTCTGCCATCGCCAAGGCAGATCCCGTCGCGGCCGAGCAGGCCGTCGGCCGCATGGTCGACTATGTCGAGAGGTTCACTCTCAAGGTCGTGGGTTACAGCGCCGGTAGCTAGTGGCGCTGTCGATTACGACCAGCCCACCTATCCCAGAAATCTCTTGAGAGGTAGATGCATTAGGGCTTTGAGAGTGCGAACATTCTTCTGCGCTCCAGCAAGCCCCATGACGATCCGGAAATGCTCAAGGCGCCTACACAACCTTGCCGTCGTGAGACCTCCTGGCTAGGACAAGGCGATCGAGCAAAAGCAGCATCGTTATGCGCTTTGTTTCTGCCTACTTGAACCACCAACGCTCCAGAGCCCGGCCTCCATCCAGCTCCCAGTTGCCGGCGATGTTCATCGAATGGCCGACCTTGTCCGAAACGGCAAAGACGTTGTTGGCGAAGACCGGGATCACGGTGCCGCCCTCGTCGCGCAGGATGATCTGGATCTCCCGGTACATCTCACCGCGCTTGATGAGATCAATCTCCGCGCGCGCCTCGTTGATCAGCTTGGTCAGACGCTCGTTCTCCAGGAAGCTGTCGTTCCAAGGTGCGCCGGCCAGGTAGGCCGTGGAGAGAATTAAGTCGGCGGTTGGCCGGGCACCCCAGAGAGAAGCGATGAATGGCTTCTTCATCCAGACATTGGAGAAGTAGCCGTCCGAGGGTTCGCGCACGACGTCCAAGTTGATCCCGACAGGCGCCAAGTTCTCCTTGTAGAGCACGGCCGCATCCACGGCCCCTGGATAGAGCGAGTCGCTGACATGCAGCTTCAGACTAACTGCGTCATGCCCGGACTTACTCAGATGGAACTTGGCCTTGTCCGGATCGTAGGCGTGCCGTTCGATGTCAGAGGCATAAAACTGATGGCTCGGCGCGACCGGATGGTCGTTGCCGAGCGAGCCAAAGCCCCGCAGCACCAGCCGCAGTATCGCATCCCGGTCGATGCCGTACTTTAAAGCCAGACGCAGGTCATTGTTCTTGTAGGGCTCGAGTTGCGTGTTCATCGGGAAGGTGTAATGCTTAGCGCCGATGGTATCGAGGATCTTGAGCCCCTTCATACGCTGCAGAAGGCTCAAGGTATTGAGGTCGATCTGGTCGATGACATCGAGTTCGCCGGTGATCAAGGAGGATTGCCGTGCGGCTGCGTCCGGCACCAGCAAGACTTCGCCGCTGTCGAAATGGGCTTGGTCATCACGCCAATAGTTCGGGAAGCGTTCGAGCGACGCACGCACGCCTTGTTCCAGGGTCTTCAGTGTGTAGCCCCCGGTGCCGATACCGGCGCGCCAGTTGAGGGTTCCGTCCGAGTTGGCCGGCATGACCACGAGGCGGTAGTCGGTGAAGACGAAGGGGAAGTCCGCGTTGCCGCCCGCCAAGATAAAGGTGATGGTGTGATCGTCGTCCTTTATGATCTCCTTGATGTTGCTGAGCGGCGCCTTCATGCCCGACTTAGAGTCCGCGCCGCGGTGGTGATTGATCGAGGCGATGATGTCGTCGGCCGTCAGCGCCTTCCCGTTGTGGAACTCGACATCTTTGCGGACTTTGAAGGTCCACTCCGCCGCGCCGGGCTTCGGCTCCCAGCTCTCGATCAACTCCCCGCCCAGGCTGTTGTCCGCGGCAATCTCAAAAAGACCGTTGCAGAGACCATAGGCGGTGGTCCGCATGAAGCCGTTCACGAAGGTTGCGGGATCGAGGGTATCGGAGTTCGAACCGGCCCGCACACCAATGCGCACATGACCGCCCCGCTTCGGCGTCGCAGCGGAAACGCGCGTCGCGTCGCCGAGGATCAGGCCGGCGCCGGCTAGGGTCATGCCAGAGGTCATGAGCAGCTTCATCGCGTCGCGCCGCGACGCACCTTGCTGAAAGTTGCGCATGGCGAGCGCTTCTGCGGTCTTCTTGTCCTTGTTCATGGCATACTTATTCCCTGTAAAGCGTTGTGAGAGGGTGCCTAGGTTTCGATGTCCGGAAGCTCCGCCATGCGCTGTGCGACGAAGGCGTCGAGTTCTTCCTTTACGCTAACGTCCAAGGCCGGCAGCTCGTAGGCGTCCAAGGCGCGGCGTGCCCAGGTCAGCGCATCATCAACAAGACTGGGCGAGCCGGCATCTTCGAAGGCGTCGAAGCTGCCCCAGCTCGCCTGCATCAGCTCGACGAAGCTGGAGCGGTAGTGTCGGATGGTGTGCGGGTTCGCGAAGTAGTCGCCGCCCGGTTTCGCCTCGCCGATGGCTTCCAATGCCAGGGTCTCGTCATCGATGCTGATGCCCTTGGCGAACTCCTGCAGCAGCGCGATTTGGTCCAGATCCAGGATGAACTGGGCGAAGCTGACCGACATGGAGTTCTCCAGCCAGCCGGCGGCATGCAGGATGAAGTTCGCCTGCGCCATGACTGCCGGCACCATGGTCATGGCGTTCTGCGCGCCGGTGTTGGCGTTGGTCTCCATCGCACCGTTGCGCGCACCGCCGATGCGGTAGGGCACCTTGTAGCGGCGGGCGAGCTGGCCCATGGCTAAGGTCAGGCGGGCAATCTCGCTGGTGCCGTAGAGGGGCGCACCGCTCTTCATCGACACGGTTGCCAGCGAGCAGCCGTAGATGACCGGCGTCTTGGGCCGTACCAGCTGGCAGAAGGCCATGCCCGCGACCGCTTCGGCATTCGCCTGCGCCAGGGCACCGGCAATGGTGACCGGCGTGTTCGCGCCCTGCATGATGAAGGGCGTGATGAGCAGCGCCTGCCCCGTGCGGGCATAGTACTTCAACGTCCCCAGCATCGAGCTGTCCCACAACAAGGGGGAGGACGCGGTCACCAGGCCCAAGAGCACGACGTTCTCGCGCGTGAAGTCCTTGCCGAAGACGATCTCGCACATGCTGAGAGAGTCCTTGGCGCGCCAGGGTGCGCGGGCGTCGCCCATGAAAGGCTTCTCGGAGAAGGTCAAATGACCCCTGACCATCTCCAAATGACGTTTGGGCGCCGGTACATCCATCGGCTCGCAGATCTGTGCGCCGCCATAGTTCAGATTGGCCGCCATTTGGGTCAGCTTCAGAAGGTCACGAAAGTCCGCCAATGTCGCCGGACGGCGCTTGTTGTCCAAATCGCGCACGTAAGGTGAGGCGAAGATCGGCGAGAAGACCATATTGTCGGTGCCGAAACGCACGCTGCGCGCCGGATTCCGGGCCTGCTGGACGAACTCTTCGGGCGTGTGCTGCAGCAGCTGCTCGACCAGTTCTCTGGGGATCTTGACCAGTTCGCCCTCGACCGTCGCGCCGGCGTCTTTCCACAGCGCGAGCGCTTCGGGATCGTCCCGGAAGGTGATGCCGATCTTTTCCATGATGTGCGTGGAGGCGTTGTGAACCGCCTCCAACTGGTCTGCGCTGAGGATCTCGTAGGGCGTCAGCCGGTTCTTGAAGGGCTGATCCACCCCACCCTTTGGCGCGCCCCAGGCAGTTTCCCATGCGCCGTCCGCCCGTTTGTCGGAACCGCCATCACCCGCTTTGCGCCGCCTCGAAGCCCCTCCGCGCCGTCTCTTGCTAACCTCATTCATGCCCTTGTGCCCCGAGACGCTTCTGCCATCCGCGCGAAGTGGGAAGTAAGCTAGGGTTGGCTTTGGCATCTGCTCAACACACGAAAATCTTTACCTGGCGTATAGAAAAACTTACGCTAGGGTGCATGGTGATCTTAGCTGCCTGGCATCAGCAGTGAACACCACCGACATCTGTTCAAGGGGACTCTAAGCGCGTGGCGAGTTTGAAACGGAAGTCCCCGACGGCGAATTCCTTGGTCGTCTTCGATGTGACGAGCCAGCGCTTGAGCTTCTCCAGAGCCGCCGAGGATTTGGGCACGACCCGCGTTGCGGTCAGCAATCAGGTAAGGGCGCTGGAAGAGCATCTGAACGTCCGGCTCTTCGATCGCGTGCATCGCGGTCTGCGGCTGACGGCAGCCGGGGCGCTGCTTGCGGAATCGGTCGTCCGCTCCTTCAAGGACATTTCGATTGCCCTGGACCGCGTGGCGGCCATGGCCGGCAAAAATCAGCTAGCGATCTCAATCAGCCAGGGGATGTCGTCGCATTGGCTGATGCCGCGGATCCACAAGTTTCGCGATGCCTTCCCGGACGCCGATATCCGTTTCCAGATCACCGACGCTTACGTCGACCTGCAGGCCGAAGGCATAGATGTCGCCTTGCGCTATGGCGATGGGCCTTGGAAGGGAGCGCGGGCCAAGCGCCTGCTGCAGGTGCGCCGCTTTCCCGTCTGCAGTCCTGCGTATCTAAAGAACCTGGGTAGATTGCGCTCGCCTACAGACCTGCCGGACCATGAGCTCCTATACCTATCGGGCCGCTACGGCCGGCTGACCCGTTGGGACGCGTGGCTGCGCGAGGTCGGATGTGAGGCGCAGCCTAACCGGCGCGGCCTCACCTTCGACGATCACAACAGCCTGATGGAGGCGGCCTTGGCCGGCCAGGGCGTGGCACTGGCCGGGCCGCCGCAGATCTCTCACTACCTGGAGAGCGGTCAGTTGGTTCGCCTGTTCGACAGTTTTGAGACCCACCACCGGTTCTTTTGGATTGTGCAGCCTGCTAACGGGCATTCGAAGCCGCTGGCAGCCGCTTTCGCGGACTGGCTGGAAGGGGAAATGATGTGCTCTGCCTATGATGGCAGGGGCCGGCCGCCCCCCACCTGAACCCGCCTGCGCCCCCGCCCTGATGATCTCTAAGGGGAGGCACTTGCTGCTAGAGAGATGGTCTTTGCACGCGTCGGAGGCCGCCCTACCGCCAGCAACAAAGAGCTAGGACTGATACCCCGAAACGCCTCCTAAGGTGATCACTTCTCTTTGCGTTCCAGAAAGGCCCCATAAGGCGCCTAGGCAATCTAGCCGTCGTGAGACCCCGGCCTGGGGCAATCTGCTCTAGTAGCCGGGAAGGCTGGCGGTGATCAGGTCGCTCATCTGCGCCAAGGCCTGGCTCATGGCGGCCGCCATGCCCGGTATGGTCGGCTCGGCAATCGAAGTCACGATCTCGGTGGCGTCGCTGTTCAGTATCTCGCCGTGTTCGCCCTGACGGACCACCCAGCGGGCGTTGAGCACGATCTGATTGATCGGATTGGCCTCGAAAGCGTTGAAGGTGACCTCTAGCGACAGCTGTGCGGGAACACTGGTCGAGTCGCTGGCGCGAAAGACCTGGGCGCCGGGCAGGCGGCGCGAGAGGTCGAGAATCAGCACCCGCGTTACCATCGCGGCGAAGGGCTCGCCCCATCGTGCGTTCTCGGCGACCTCAAGCTGATAGGTTGCGTTGTAGCGTATGATCTGGGGACGATCGAGGTAGCGTGGGATGTCGGCATCCTGCACCGAAAGCGCCAGATTGCCCGCCGGTGCCGTCGTTGTCGGCGGGATCGGTACCAAGGTATAGACACTCGGCGGCGGGGTCGCGCTGCAGGCAGCCAGCCCGACCGCAGCTGCCAAGAGAAGAGCGCGCAAAGGCCAAGTCATCGTCCGAAGTCCCCTTCAAAATCGATCCTACCGCGCAGCAGCGCATCGGGCTGCGATTCCAGGAAGTCCGCAAGCACGCGCACGGAGCGCAGCGCATCGCGCAGCTCTACCATAGCCTGGCGCAGATCGCGCTGCAGTGGTGAGTCGGGCTGAACCGTCGTCAACACGGAGGAGAGGCGGTCCAGGGTCACCGAACCATTCGTCAGGAAGGCGCGCAGTGCTTTCATGGCCGGCCCGATGTCGCGTTTGGCAGTCGACATGAACTGCTGCGCCGAGGCCAGGGTGGAGTCCAGCTCCCTGAGCGAGTCCAGGACCTCCGGTGACTGTGCCAAGGCGCCATAGGCACGGACGGTGTCGCGCACATCCTGGATCAGACCCTCGAGCGGCAGGCGCGAGACTTTCTGGAGTATCTCGGTGACGGTGCGCTTGGCTTCGGTCAGGGTAGTTGGCATCGTCGGAATGATCGGATAGCGCGCACCGTCGCCCAGACCTTGGCGAGGCTCATCGGGGAAGAACTCCAGCGCCACCTGCATCGAACCGGTGAGGAAACTGGAGAATTGTAGCTGAGCCCGCAGTCCCCGCTCGACCAGAGCATTGGCGATCTCATAGGGAATGGCGCTCACCTGTTCGATGTTGCCGCCGACGACCTTGAAGCGGTCGGCTTCGATCTCGATGATCACGGGTATGAGGACCTGATTGGTCTGAGTGTCGAATTCCAGCCGGACGCTGACCACCTCGCCGATCTTCATGCCGCGCAGCATGACCGGCGCTCCGCGATCGAGACCGCTCACGCTGTCAGGGAAGAAAAGCAAGAAACGGCGGCGGCGACTGAAGCCGGCCTCGTCGGCAGCTTCCTTGCTGTCGAACAAGCGAAAGCGCTGGCCCTCCTCGGCCAAGGCCGTGGTTTGCGCTATCTCACCGGTTTCGAAGGACACTCCGCCCGCAAAGAGCGCTTGTAACGATTCGATCTGCAGGCGGAAGTCGCCGCCATTTGTCGACAGTGTGACACCCGAGGCGTTCCAGAAGCGCGTTCCTGTCCGCACCAATGCATCGTGCGGCTGACGCACGAAGGCGTGGATCTGAATATCCTTCTCGGCATCCATCAGCTTATAGCCCAAGATTTCGCCGACCTGGACGCCGCGATAAAAGATCGGCGACCCAGCACTGACAGAGCTTAGCTTCTTGGTGGTCAAGAGGTACTCGGTGCCAGGATCGCTCGACTGCAGGACCGGCGGCTGGTCTAAGCCCGTGAACTGCGTCGTCAGGGAACCGGGTTTGGGATTGAAGGCGACGTAAGCGCCGGAGACCAGGGTGCCCAGACCGGAGACGCCGGCAGGGCCGATCCGGGGCCGCTCAACCCAAAACTGTGTCTCTGGGCCCAGAAAGTCTTCCGCTTCTGAGTGCATGCTGACCCCGACGATCACATCTTTCAGGTCGTCCGTCAGGGTGACGCTCTCGACCCGGCCCAAGGTCACGTCCTTATGCTTCACCTGTGTCTGCCCGGCCTCCAGACCATCGCCGGTATCGAAGGTGATGGTGATGTCCGGACCCTGTTCGGACAGCGTCTGCCAACCCAGATAGCCAGCCACGGCCAGGGCAACGATCGGCACTAGCCAGACCAGACTGAAACGCCGCTGGTGGCCGCCCTTGGCGAGCGGAAGATCCTCGTCTCCGTCCAAGAAGCTCACTCTGCGGGTTCTCCCCTCAGTTGCGTTTTTCCAGACCGATCCACGGCATCCTCTGCCTGGTTCTTGCCGGCCCGATCCCACATCAAACGCGGTTCGAATGACATGGCGGCCAGCATGGTCAGCACCACCACGGCGGCAAAGCAGGTCGCGCCCAGGCCGGGGATAAAGGTCGCCAGCTGACCGACCTGAACCAGGGCGATCAGCACCGAGACGACGAAGACATCGGTCATCGACCAACGCCCCACCACCTCCACCGTGCGGTAGATCCTGGCACGGTCGTGCAGGCGCCAAGGCGTGCCCAGGTGTGTGGTAATCAAGAGAAAGGCCAAGGCGATGATCTTGAGCCCCGGCACGGCAATGCTGGCGATGAAGATGATCAGCGCCAGCGGCCAGCTTCCCAGATTGATCAGTTCGATGACCCCGCCCAGGATGGTACTGGGATAGGTCTTGCCCAGCGATATCATCGTCATCACCGGGTAGGCATTGGCTGGAATATAGAAAAGGCCGGCTGCAATCAGCAGCGCCCAGCAGCGTCCCATAGAGTTAGGCTTGCGGTGATGGACGCTTGAGCCGCAGCGTGGGCACGACAAACGCTCGCCCTTGGCCCTGGACCAGAGCCGTAGCAAGAGCCCGCAGCCGTGGCAGGAGTAGCTGCGCCCCACGTCGCTTGCTGGCGGGCGGTGGATGACGCCGCGGCGCTCCAGGGCGTTCCAGTACTCTGCGTGATCGACACGGGCCGCCAAGACCACCGTGACGATCATCATCGCCGCCATGGCGTAGACCGCCGGCCCAAAGGAGACCTTCGCCAAGTCGGCCAGCTTGGTATAGGAGACGAAGAGGGCAATCAGATAGACCTCGACCATCGCCCAGGGCGCCAAACGCTCGATCCAAAGCACCATGGGAATCAGGATTCGCGGCGGTTTTGGCAAGCGTAACAGAAGTGGGATGGTGAAAACCAGTATCCATGAGGCTGCCGGCGCGATGATTGTGGTCAGCAGCACGAAGAAGGCCAGCTCGTAGAAGCCGAGCGTGGTGAACTCCCAGATCCCGGTGATCAGGTCGGAGTGGTGCAGCCGTCCGGCAAAATCCACGGTGATGAAGGGCATGGTGAGCGCAATGGCCAGCACGGCCAATCCGGCGAGCGCCAGCGCGAAGCCTTCGCCAAGAGAGTTCTGCACGATGCGCCGAAGCCGGCGATTGCAACGCAGACAGAAAACGTCGCCATAGTCCAGATCCGGGACGCGCTGATGCAGCCCGCAGTCATGGCATTCCGTGACTGCAGCCGATCCTGCCGAGAACCAGCAGACCTTTTCGCTCTTGCCGAACGCAGCCACCGGCTTCCCCATGCCGTTGCAACACTGTCGGACCCTAAGCCAGCGCTTGGCGCTGCTGCAAGCCTGACCATAGGGAGGGGGTGGGCAAGCGAGAGGGCGCAGTTCAAAGCCAAAGGAAATCCGTCGCGGTCAACTGCCCGCCGTCGGTGACTCCTTTGACCTCGAACACCATGTCGGCGGCGCCGTTACCGTTGGCGTCGACCTCGACCTGATTGAGACCGACATCGAAGCGGGCTTCGCTGTTGCCGCTGCCGCTGAAGAGGGAATCGCCGCGGTACTCGAAGCTGCCGCTCTCCAGACCGGTGGCAAAGACCAGCTTGTCCTCCTGGCCGGGTGCCGGATTGAACAGCAGGCCCTGAAAGTCCTCTAGCACCAGACTCGCAACGCGCGTGCCGCCGCCGAAGAGGCTGCCGACCTCGTTCCCGTCGAAGAGGAAGCTGTCGGCGCCAGAGCCACCAAAGGCCCGATCCAGGTTTAAAAGGTTCAAAGTGTCGCCGCCACTGGCGCCAAGCAGCGAGTTCGCACCACTGCCGCCGGTTAGCTGGTCGTCGCCCAGTTCGCCGAAGAGGCTGTCGCTGCCACTGCCGCCGAACTGGACATCGTCGCCCTCGCCGCCGAAGATTTGGTCGTCGCCAGCATCGCCGCCAAGCGCCTGATCCTCGCCTAGCCCGCCATAGAGCCGATCGTTGTTGGCCCCGCCGCTGAGACTGGTGTCGTTTCCGCTGTCGCCGAAGAGCTGATCCTGGCCGCCGTCACCGAATAGGCCGGCATCCTTGCCGTCGCCACCATAGAGCCGATCGTCACCCTGGCCGCCATAGAGGCTGCCGTCATTGCCGGCGCCGGTCCTGACTTGATCGTTGCCGTTGCCTCCGCTGGCGGCCAGGTCGTCGCCGGCCTCGCCATCGACCCGGTCGTCGCCACTGCCACCGGAGATCAGGGTGTCGGCCCCCGCGCCGCCGAAGACTCGGTCCTCGCCGCTGCCGCCGTTCAGCCCATAATCCTGGCCATCGGCGCCGTAGATCAGGTCGTCGTCGGCATCGCCATAGAGCAGCGAGTCTGCACCGCTGCCGCCGTAGATCAGATCCTCTCGGTCCCCGCCGAAGAAGAGCGAGTCCGCACCACTGCCGCCATAAAGGCGATCGATCTCCAGCCCGCCGTAGAAGCGAAAGTCGTCTCCCTCAGATCCATAGAGCCGATCCTCGCCGCTGCCGCCCAGTCCGTACCCATCGGCACCGCTGCCGGCGAAGATGCGGTCCGTGCCGCTGTCTCCGCTGAGCGTGATTTCATCGCCACTGCCTCCAACTAGGCTGTCGTCTCCCGCACCGCCGATCAGATCGCGGTCGCTGCCCAGACCGCCGTAGACCAGGTCCGCGCCGCTGCCGCCGAACAAACCCTGGTCCAGGCCGCTGTTGCCGAGAATTCTATCGGAACCGCTGCCGCCGAAAAGGTCGCTATCCTTGCCGTCGCCACCAGAGAGGCTATCGCTGCCGGCCTCGCCGGAGAGGCTTTGGTCAGATCCTCTGTCGCCGAAGAGGGAATCGTCACCGCCGCCCCCGTAGAGGCCTGCGTCCGCGTCGCCGCCGCCGAAGATCCCATCCTGCCCTTGGCCGCCGGAGAGTGTGCGATCGGCGCCGCTGCCGCCGTAGACCAGATCGTCGCCGCTGTCGCCTGCGAGGCTCTCGTCCTCGCCAAGGCTTCCATCCAGCGTATCGTTGCCATCGCCGCCACGCAGGTGCCTGTCATCACCACTGCCGCCAAAGAGGCTGTCTGCGCCTGCGCCGCCCAAGAGGGTGATATCGCTGCCGCTGCCACCGAACAGACGATCCGATCCCGCATCGCCATAGAGCTTCTGGTCGTCGCCCTCTGCGCCCAGGAGATGATCGTCGCCATCGCCGCCGGAGAGCTGCCGATCACGCCCGCTGCCGGCATCCAGCGTGTCCGCGCCGCTGTCACCGCGCAGATCGGACTCGGCCCCAGTACCGCCATAAAGGCGATCGGCACTCGAGCCGCCGATCATGCGCAACTCGTCGCCGCTGCCACCATAGAGCAAGTCGTCGCCATCGCCGCCCAGCAGGCTGCTGTCATCGCCATCGCCTCCGTAAAGGCGATCGCTGCCGCTGTTGCCGCGGATCTGCCGATCCTCTCCACTGCCGCCGAAGACGCGATCGTCGCTGTCGTTGCCGCGCAGATCGACCTCGGCCCCGCTGCCACCCTCGACGCTATCATTGGCACCGCCGCCCCAGAGGGCAGTGTCATCGCCGATACCACCGAAGACCTGGTCGGCGCCGGCATTGCCTTGGAGGCTGATATCAGTGCCCAAAGCGCCGTAGAGCCGGTCCAGGCCAGACCCTCCGGACAAGATCCGGTCGTTCCCATCGCCGCCAAAGACTCTGTCTTCGTTGTCGCCGCCGGCGAGCGAAGTGTCGTCACCGCTGCCCCCGACCAGACTGTCGTCCCCAGCACCGCCGTAGAAGGCTCTGTCATCGCCGGTCTCGCCGAGGAGTGTATCGTCGCCGGCATCACCGACGAGGCCTTGATCTGCGCCCAAGCCGCCGAAGACCGTGTCTCCGCCGCTGCCGCCGAAGAGCGAAGTATCATTCCCACTTCCCCCGACCAAGCTGTCTATGCCAGAGCCACCGAAGAGAGACATGTCGTCTCCGGTTTCACCGAGGAGCGTGTCGTTGCCCTCATCGCCAGCGAGGCCTTGATCCGCGCCCAAACCGCCAAAGAGCCTGTCGGTGCCAAGACCGCCGAGAAGCGCGCTGTCGTCGCCACTCCCACCGATGAGGGTATCAATACCCTGACCACCGAAGAGAGACGTGTCGTTGCCGGTTTCACCGAAGAGTGTGTCGTTACCGTGATCGCCAAAGAGGCGAACATCCGCGCCCAAACCGCCAAAGACTGTATCGAGACCACTACCACCAAAGAGCTGGTAGTCGTCACCACCTTCACCCGTTAGAGTATCGATGCCCGAGCCGCCGAAGAGAGAGCTGTCGTCGCCACTTCCACCGATCAGGGTGTCACTGCCCAAGCCACCGAAGAAAGACGCGTCATCACCGCTTTCGCCGAGAAGTGTATCGTCACCGGCATCGCCAGCAAGGCCTCTATCTGCGCCAAGGCCGCCAAGGACGGTATCACCGCCACTGCCGCCGAAGAGCGCATAGTCGTCACCTCCCTCACCCATAAGAGTGTCGATGCCCGAGCCGCCGATGAGAGAGCTGTCGTCGCCACTTCCACCGACCAGAGTGTCACTGCCCAAGCCACCGAAGAAAAACGCGTCATCACCGCTTTCGCCGAGAAGTGTATCGTCACCGGCATCGCCAGCGAGGACCCGATCTGTACCCAATCCGCCAATGACCGTATCGCCGCCGCTGCCGCCGAAGAGGGACGTGTCGTTTCCACTTCCCCCGACCAGGAAGTCTATGCCTGAATCACCGTAGAGAGATGCGTCGCTACCGCTCTCACCTAAGAGCATATCGTTCCCGTCATTGCCTAGCAGTCCTTTGTCCCTTTGCAGGCCGCCATAGACCGTGTCGTCACCGTTGCCACCATAGAGAGAAAGGTCAACGCCATTGCCGCCGAAGAGCGTGTCGGTGTTTGCCCCCCCGAAAAGACTTCTATCCTCGCCACTGCCGCCGAATAACGTGTCGACGCCCAATTCCCCAAAAAGACCTCTGTCGCCGGCACTGTCCCCGTCCAGCAGATCGTCTCCGCCCTGGCCAACGAGGGATTGGTCACCTCCTTGGCCGCCAAAGATCCAGTCGTCACCGCTGCCGCCGAAAAGGGTGCTATCTTTGCCGCTGCCTCCGAAAAGCTGATCGCTTCCATTCCCTCCATAGAGGAAAAGGTCGTCTGCCGAGCCGCTATAGACCCTGTCCGCGCCGCTACCACCCAATAGGCCCTGGTCTATGCCATCGCCTCCGAAGACGAGGTCATCGCCGTTCCCTCCAAAAAGGCCAAAATCGGCACCACTGTCCCCGACAATGCGGTCGTCGCCGTTCTGGCCGAGAAGTGAGTGATCTGGCCCCGCGCCGCCGAATACCGTGTCATTCGCGGAGCCGCCGAACAAGCGAGAGTCTTGGCCATCGTCGCCAAAGAGAGAATCGTCTCCACTGCCTCCGAATAGGCTGGAATCATTGCCGGGACCACCGAAGATACTGTCGATTCCGTTATCGCCGCGTAGGAAAAAATCGTCGGCTTTGCCGCCATAGATCACGTCCGTTCCGGTCCCACCGAAGAGGCTGGTGTCACTGCTATCGCCGCCAAAGACAAGATCATCGCCACTGCCCCCGAATAAGAGGCGATCGAAGAGGCTGGCACCGAAGAGGAGGTCGTCGCCGACACCACCGCGAAGACCGCCATCGTTCGAAGACCCGCCGTAGATCGTGTCATTTCCGGAATCGCCAGACAGGCCATTGTCTTCGCCATTGTCCCCGGAGAGGATGTCATCACCGCTACCGCCGACAAGTCGGTCACTACCCGCCAGTCCCGATAGAGTATCGTTGTCCCCGTAGCCGAAGATGGTATCGACGCCCGGTGTTCCGGTGAGCGTGTCGGGACCGGTGGTGCCAAGGATGACGGCCATGGTGCGTTCCAATCTCTCGGTGGTTGCCCTTGCGAGTGGCGGCGTTGCCAGCTCAATTCTGCACGCTAGGCGAGTGTGACAGATGAAATTGGCCTGAGCAAATCCTCCCTGACCAATTCTGCTGCCGAGCGCCAGTCCTTTCGGTAGGGCCTTGCGCCCGGCAAGGACCCACCCGGCAAGGACCCATCCGGCAAGCCTGTCGGACGGCCCCGAATGGAGGGCGTCTCTTGCGTCCTCTTCTCCCCAGGCCAGTCGTTCTACGGCTCGACCGCAGGATCTCTCGTCACTTGCCCTGATTCTCAGGAAACGACACGCCCGAGACTCTTCAGACTAGCCAGCGACCGATAGAAATGAGTTGCGCACCTCATTCTTTGCGGTATAGCCTTCAAGCATGAGTGCAGCGCCGAAGATCACCCTGCAGGATGTGGCCCGGGCGGCCGGTGTGAGCCTGGCGACGGCGGACCGGGTGCTGAACCGCCGGGCCGGTGTGCGCGGCGATACCGTGGAGCGGGTCAAGGCCGCAGCACTGCGCCTGGACTATCGCCCGGACCGGGCAGCTGCCCGACTGGCGCGCGCGAGAGGCTGGACCTTCGACGTGATCCTGCCCTCTGGACCCAATGCCTTCATGGCGGGGCTGGAGGGGGAGCTGCAGGCCGTTGCCGCACAGATGCGGGCCGAAAGGGTGATCCTACGGCTGGCCCGTGTCGATGTCTTCGACGGGCCGGGCTTGGCAGCCGCGATCGGGGCCTGTGGGGCGGACAGCGATGGGCTGGCCGTGGTGGCTCTGGATCATCCAGCGGTGCGCGAGGCACTGGATCGGCGCACAGCGGCCGGGCTGCATTCGGTGACCCTGGTCTCCGACGTGCCGGCCGCGAAACGACGGCACTATGTGGGGATCGACAACACGGCGGCGGGGCGAACGGCGGCCAGCCTGCTGGGGCGCTTCCTGCCCGCTGCTGTTGGAAAGGTCGCTGTGATCGGTGGCTCCTTGGGGCTGCGCGATCATGTCGAGCGGCTCTATGGCTTTCAGCAGGTAATGGCCGAGCGCTGTCCCAACCTGACCGTGCTGCCCTTCGTTGCGGCCAGAGACGATCACCGCCTGGTCGAGCGCGAGGTCGCGACCCTGCTCGCGAAGGAGAGCGATCTGGTCGGCCTCTATAGCCTGGGTGCGGGCAACCGGGGCGCCGTGCGTGCCTTAGAGGCGGCGGGGCGAGCCGATGATCTGGTCTTCATCGCCCATGAATTGACCGAGGACTCGCGCAAAGCCCTGCTCTCCGGAACCATCGATGCGCTGATCAAACAGGACCCGGCACATGAGGCGCGCTCTGCGGCCCGCGTTCTTCTGGCCTTGGCCGAGGGCGATGACCTGGTGCCCTCACAAGAGCGTATCCGCATCGAGATCCTGCTGCGGGACAACCTTCCGTGACTGGCTTCCGTGACTGGCTTCCATGAGTGATTTTGAGAGGCGTACCTCATGTACCTCGGCCTAGATATCGGTACCTCTGCCGTCAAAGCGGTCCTGCTCGACGAGGGTGGTGCCTTGCTGGCGCAGCACGCCGCCGAGCTCTCGGTCTCCAGACCGAAACCCGGCTGGTCCGAGCAGAACCCGGAGGATTGGTGGCAGGCGACACTGGATTGCCTTGACGCGCTTGCAGCGGCACAACCCAAAGAGGTTGCCGCGGTGACCGGCATCGGCCTCTCTGGCCAGATGCATGGCGCCACCTTGCTGGGCCGAGACGACGGCGTGCTGCGCCCCTGCATCCTCTGGAACGACGGTCGCTCGGCGGCAGAGTGTGCGGCGCTGGAGGCGCGCGAGCCGGGTTTTCATGCGCTAGGCGGCAATCTGGTGATGCCGGGCTTCACCGCGCCGAAGCTGGAGTGGGTCCGTCGGCACGAGCCGGAGGTCTTCGCCAAGATTGCGAAGGTCTTGTTGCCTAAAGACTGGATACGTCTGAAGCTCAGCGGCGAAACTCTTTCCGACCTCTCCGATTCCGCCGGTACGCTCTGGCTCGATGTCGGCGCGCGTCGCTGGGCGCCTTCGCTTCTCTCGGCGACCGGGATGGACGTCAGCCAGATGCCGGGCCTGGTCGAGGGTTCCGCACCGGCAGGCCTGCTCCGCCCCGAGCTGGCTAAGCGCTGGGGCATGGGCCGTGTCGTGCTGGCCGGAGGGGCCGGAGACAATGCGGCCAGCGCCTGCGGTATCGGCGTCGTCGAGCCTGGCCAGGGCTTCGTCTCCCTGGGCACTTCCGGCGTTTTGTTTGCCTGCAGTCAGGGTTTTGCGCCAAATGTCGAGGGCGCCGTGCACGCCTTCTGCCACGCGCTTCCAAACCGCTGGCACCAGATGGGCGTGGTCCTCTCTGCGGCTGGAAGCTTGGCCTGGCTTGCCGAAGTCCTGGGTGCCGAGGCCGGTGACCTCGTGACGGCTCTCGGCGAGAGGGCGAAGGGCCCCGGACCGCTGCTCTTCCTGCCCTACCTCTCCGGCGAACGCACCCCCCACAACGACGCCCGCGTTCGCGGGGCTTTTGTTGGGCTGGACATAGGCCATGACCGAAAGGTGCTGGTGCAGGCTGTGCTGGAGGGTGTGGCCTATGCATTGGCCGATTGCCAAGCGGCGCTGGCGGCGGCCGGCACCAAGCTCGACAGCGTGATTGCGGTGGGCGGCGGTGCCCGCGCCGGCTA
The DNA here is from genome assembly GCA_963669445.1 of Rhodospirillales bacterium. GTDB lineage: Bacteria > Pseudomonadota > Alphaproteobacteria > Kiloniellales > JACOMY01 > JACOMY01. Next base: position 3,945,884 of record OY770029.1, on the reverse strand, counting down.
TTGGCTGCAAGTGCTGGCCAATGTCTTCGGCTGTAAGGTCTTGGAGCCAGAGGGCGGTGATCTGGGTGCTGCCTTCGGCGCAGCCCGCCTGGGGCGCCTGGCGGCCAGCGGCGAGGCGGTCGAGAGCGTCTGCACGCAGCCGGCCATTCGAGCGACCTACGAGCCCGATCCCGAACAAACCCAAGCCTATGGCGCAGCACTTCAGCGCTATCGCCGGCTTTATCCCGCTTTGAAGGAGGCAAGCTCTTGAGCAGTTTTTTCCGCGCCCAGGCGCCGCTCGTCTATGAAGGCCCGGAGAGTGATACCGACCTGGCCTTCCGCTGGTATCAGGCCGAGCGCGAGGTTCTGGGCCGCAGCATGGCTGAACACCTGCGTTTTTCCGTCTGCTACTGGCACAGCTTCTGCTGGCACGGCGGCGACCCCTTCGGCGGCCAGACCTTCGAGCGGCCCTGGTTCCAGGGTGCGGACGAGATGGCGCTTGCGCGCATGAAAGCGGACGTCGCCTTCGAGCTCTTTAGCCTGCTGGGCGTGCCCTTTTTCGCCTTCCACGACCGCGACGTCGCGCCGGAGGGCGACAGCCTGGCCGAGACCAACCGCAATTTCCAAACCATGGTCGAGGTTTTGGAAGGCAAGATGGCAGAGACCGGGGTCAGGCTGCTCTGGGGCACGGCGAACCTCTTCTCGCACCGTCGCTACATGTCGGGTGCGGCAACCAACCCAGATCCCGAGATCTTCACCTTTGCAGCCGCTCAGGTGAAGACCTGCCTGGAGGCGACGCAGCGCTTGGGTGGCGCCAACTATGTCCTCTGGGGCGGTCGCGAGGGTTACGAAACTCTGCTCAATACAGATATGAGCCGCGAGATGGATCAGCTAGGGCGTTTCATGAGCCTAGTGGTTGAGCACAAGCACAAGATTGGTTTCGACGGTCAGATCATGATCGAGCCCAAGCCGCGCGAGCCTCTGCAACAGCACTACGACTATGACGTTGCGGCAGTCTATGGCTTTCTCAAGCGCTATGGTCTGGAGGGCGAGATCGCCGTCAACATCGAGCAGAACCACGCGATCCTTGCCGGCCATACTTTCGAGCATGAGATCGAACTGGCTCAAAGCCTGGGGATCTTCGGCTCGCTCGACATCAACCGCGGCGACTATCAATCCGGCTGGGACACCGATCAGTTCGCCATGAACCTGCCCGAACTGGTGCGCGCGCTCTATGCCGTACTGAGCGGTGGCGGCTTCAAACAAGGTGGTCTCAACTTCGATGCCAAGCTCAGGCGCCAATCCCTGGACCCGGCCGACCTGTTGCACGCCCACGCCAACTCCATGGACGTCATTGCGCGCGCCCTCCTCATCGCCGCCAGAATGATCGAAGACGGCAAACTGAAGGGACTTCTGGACGAGCGCTATACCGGTTGGGACGGAGCCGAAGGCCAGGCGATCCTGACCGGCGAGCGCAGCTTGGAAGCGCTCTGCGATGCTGCCTTGGCGAAAGACCTAGACCCGCAGCCGCGCTCCGGACGGCAAGAATACCTCGAGGGTCTGGTCAATCGTTACCTCTAACAAGATAGAAATTCAGGAAGGAATGCAGAGATGAAGACTCTAAAGGGACCGGCCATTTTCTTGGCTCAGTTCGCCGGTGACGAGGCTCCTTTCAATTCGCTGGACTCGATCTGCGCCTGGGCAGCAGGGCTTGGCTACAAGGGGGTGCAGGTGCCCTCGTGGGACGGACGCCTCTTCGACCTGAAAAAAGCTTCGGAATCCAAGGACTACTGCGACGAGGTGGCGGGCATCGCCGGCCAGCACGGCATCCAGATCACCGAGCTTTCGACCCACCTGCAGGGTCAGCTCGTGGCCGTGCATCCGGCCTATGACGAGGCCTTCGACGGCTTTGCAGCACCCGAAGTGCGCGGCAACCCCAAGGCCCGGCAGGAATGGGCGGTGGATCAGGTGCTGCGTGCTGCCAAGGCCTCGCAGCATCTGGGATTGACCCAACACGTCACCTTCTCTGGTGCCTTGGCTTGGCCCTACGTCTACCCTTGGCCGCAGCGGCCGCCAGGGTTGATCGAGACCGCCTTTGCCGAGCTGGGCAAGCGCTGGCGGCCGATCCTGGATGCGTTCGACGAGGCCGGCGTCGATGTCTGCTATGAGATCCATCCCGGCGAGGACCTGCACGACGGCGTCACTTTCGAGATGTTCCTGGATCAGGTCGATCAACACGAGCGCGCCAACATCCTCTACGACCCCAGCCACTTCGTGCTGCAGGCGCTCGACTACCTGACCTTCATCGATTTCTACCACGAGCGCATCAAGATGTTTCATGTGAAGGATGCCGAACTCAATCCCGACGGCCGGGTCGGGGTTTATGGCGGCTATCAGTCCTGGGTCGATCGGGCCGGGCGCTTCCGCAGTCTGGGCGACGGGCAGGTCGACTTTGCCGCGATCTTCTCAAAGATGGCCGCCAACGACTTTCCCGGCTGGGCGGTGCTGGAGTGGGAGTGCTGTCTGAAGCATCCCGAAGACGGCGCAAGAGAGGGTGCCGCCTTTATCGCCGATCACATCATCCGCGTGACCGAGAAGGCCTTCGACGACTTCGCAGACGGCGGCAGCGACGAGGCCGCCAACCGCCGCATGCTGGGCATGGAGTAGGGGCGGCGCCATGAGCATTGAGGGCAGTGCCCAAGGGCACCACCGCATAAGGTTGGGGATGATTGGCGGCGGGCAGGGCGCCTTCATCGGCGGTGTCCACCGCATCGCCGCCCGCTTGGACGATCACTATGACCTGGTCGCCGGCGCGCTTTCCAGCGAACCGCAGCGCGCCAAGGCCTCAGGTCTGGAGCTGGGCCTTCCGGCCGAGCGCGCCTACGGCACCTGGCAAGAGCTTCTGGCCGGCGAGGCGGCGCGGCCGGACGGCATGGAGGTCGTCGCCATCGTCACGCCGAACCACATGCACCACGCCCCAGCCAAGGCAGCACTGGAGGCCGGCTTTCACGTCATCTGCGACAAGCCCTTGGCCACGAGCCTAGCAGAGGCGCAGGACTTGGCGGAGACGGTAGCCAGAACCGGCCGTCTCTTTTGCCTGACGCATAACTACACTGGCTATCCTCTGGTGCGGCAAGCCCGCGCCATGGTGCAGGCAGGGGAGTTGGGATCGATCCGCTTGGTGCAAATGGAGTATCCGCAAGACTGGTTGACCGAGCGCCTGGAGGCTACGGGCCAGAAGCAGGCCTCCTGGCGCACCGATCCTGCACGCTCTGGCGCCGGCGGCTGCGTTGGCGACATCGGCACGCATGCCTATAACCTGGGCGCTTTCGTCAGCGGTCTGGAGGCTGAGGCGCTGCTCGCCGAACTCACGACCTTCGTGGAGGGCAGGGCGCTGGACGACAACGTCCAGATCCTGTTGCGCTACAAGGGCGGCGCGCGCGGCATGCTCTGGGCAAGCCAAGTGGCGCCGGGCAACGAGAACGCGTTGCGCCTGCGTGTCTACGGCGAGAAGGGCGGGCTTTCCTGGACCCAAGAGAACCCCAACCAACTCTGGCACAGTCCGTTGGGCGAGGCGCCGAGGTTGATCACCCGTGGCGGTCCCGGCAGCGATGGCGCAGCCGGTCGGCTGACGCGTATTCCGCCGGGGCATCCTGAAGGCTATCTAGAGGGCTTCGCGAGCATCTACGGCGAGATGGCTGTGGCTATCCGCGCGGCGCGAGGCGGCAGGCCTCTCGAGCCCGAGGTCGCCTTTCCGGGCGTTGCAGACGGCGTCGCCGGCATGGCCTTTATCGCCGCGGCCGTGCAGTCCTCGACCGAGGGCGGTGTCTGGGTGCCGCTTTGATGCAGTCGCACCCAGACCAACTCCAGGCTAGGCCTTGGCGCCGCGTTTTGCGTTCGCCGGCGCCGGCATGGGTTGAACCGCGAGGTCCTTCGCGACCTCTTCATAGGCGTCCAAACCTGCTGCACCGGCTTCCGTCTCCATTCGGGCGACGGTCTCGGCCTCCTGCATATAGTCGGCAAAGGCGGTCTTCATGAAATCGCTTTGCACCTTCATCACGTCGGCTGGAGTCTGGCAGGCGATCAGCTTGTCGACCAAGGCGGTATCCTGCGCCCAGCGCTTGGTCATGAAGGTGGCGGACTCTTGCGCAATTCGGGTCCAAGAGGCCATCCAGACTTCGGCTGCCTTGGCGTTCGCTTGGAGCAGGCGGTCGAGATTCTGCGGTGCCTGCGCCCAAGGGGCAGAGGCGAAGAAGGTCTGCATGCTGGTAACCGGATCAGGTGTCATGTCGATCTTTCCTTCTCACTTTAGGGAGCATGACGGGGACCATGCCACTGCCAACCAATGGGCGATATGACATGGGTCAAATGCGCGGCGGAATCCGCGCAGAAATTTCTGCTTGCTTTGTTTAGTGGAGGCTGTTTCACTAAACTGAATTGCTAAACACCGTAGCGCAAAAAGTACGGGTTCGATGAGGCAAGAAGACTGTTCGGCCTCCCAAGAGTGGGAGCCGTAGGTGGCCGCGTTCACATTGCGGTCGGAGACCATAGTCTGCGGGAGGAGACATCCATGCTGAGAGACGGTTTGAGAATTGCAGCCGGCGCCACTTTGGCAGCTGGTATCGTTGGCTCCGCGAGCCTGGCGATGGCCCAGGACAAGGAGATCACGCTCTGCTGGGCGGCCTGGGATCCGGCCAATGCCCTGGTCGAGCTGTCGAAGGACTTCACCGCCGAGAGCGGCATTAACATGAAGTTCGAGTTCGTGCCCTGGCCGAACTTTGCCGACCGCATGCTGAACGAGCTGAATTCCGGCGGTAAGCTTTGCGATCTTATCATCGGCGATTCACAATGGATCGGCGGTTCGGCAGAGAATGGCCACTACGTAAAGCTGAACGACTTCTTCGACAAGGAAGGCATCTCGATGGATGACTTCCTGCCGGCCACGGTCTATGCCTATTCGACCTGGCCCAAGGGCTCCGAGAACTACTGGGCGCTACCGGCAATGGGCGATGCGCTGGGCTGGGTCTATCGCAAGGATTGGTTCACCGACCCTGCCATCATGGCCGACTTCAAGAAGACTGCCGGGCGCGACCTGGCACCGCCGGCCAACTGGAAGGAATTGAAGGAGGTCGCAAGCTTCTTTCAAGAGCGCGAGATTGACGGCAAGAAGGTCTATGGCGCTGCCATCTTCACCGAGCGCGGTTCGGAGGGCATCACCATGGGTGTGACCTCGGCCCTCTACCCTTGGGGCTTCGAGTACCAGAACCCCGATCAGCCCTATGAGATGCAGGGCTATGTGAACTCCGACGGTGCCGTCGAGGCTCTGGGCTTCTACAAGGAGCTCTATGAGTGCTGCACGCCACCGGGCTACACCGACGCTTACATGTCGGCCAACCTGGACGCCTTCAAGTCCGGCCAGGTCGCCATGATGATGAACTGGTTCGCCTTTTTCCCCGGCCTCTACAAGGATCCGGTGGTCGGCGGCGACAAGATCGGCTTCATGGTGAATCCGATGGCGACGCAGGAAGCCTCTACACTGGGTGGGCAGGGCATCTCTGTCGTTGCCTATTCCGACAAGCAGGACGAGGCGCTGCAGTACATCAAGTGGTTCGCGCAGCCAGAGGTGCAGAAGAAGTGGTGGTCATTGGGCGGTTACTCCTGCCACGTGGCCGTGTTGTTGGATCCGAACTTCGCGTCCACGGCCCCCTTCGCCGCCGACTTCCTGAAGGCCATGTCCGGCGTCAAGGACTTCTGGCAAGAGCCGGCCTACGCCGAGCTGCTGATCGCCATGCAGAAGCGCATGCACGACTATGTCGTGGCCGATCAGGGCACGGCGGCCGAGGCTCTGGATCTCTTGATCGAAGACTGGACCGAGACCTTCGAAGACGAAGGAAAGCTCTAAGAGCTGACTTGACGGCCGGCTTCGGCCGGCCGTCTCCTACTTCTATCCAAACACCGCGTTCTGCCGGTACCACTGCTGGCAATGCCCGAGTTGTGACTGTAACCAGGATCGCCGAGAGCCTTCGATGACGACGCCCTCAACCCTCGACAAAGTGGCCGATCGGGCCGCGCGCGCCACGCCGATTGGTGTTGCACGGCGCGTCAGGGGGCTTTCCGACAAGGCGATTGCTTGGATCTTCATCGCGCCCACCATCGTCTTGCTGCTGGCGATCAATATCTTTCCGCTGATCTGGACGATCTATCTCTCTTTCACGAACTACAAGGCCAACCGGGCCAACCGCCCGATCGAGTGGATCGGCACGCGCAACTACGAGCGGGTGTTGAGCGATGGCGATATCTGGCACACGCTGCAGGTGACCGCCCACTTCGTGGTCTGGACCATGACCATCCAGGTGATCTTGGGCTTTGGGCTTGCCTGGCTATTGAACCGGCAGTTCAAGGGACACTCCTTCTGGACCACCCTGATCCTGCTGCCGATGATGCTCTCGCCGGCCGTGGTCGGGAACTTCTGGACCTTTCTCTACCAGCCGCAGATCGGCCTCTTTAACTATGTGATCGGCTTCTTTGCCGGGATCGATGCTTCTTCCTTCGAGATGCTGGGGCAGGTGAACCTGGCGCCCTGGGCCATCATCATCGTCGATACCTGGATGTGGACCCCCTACATCATGCTGATCTGTCTAGCGGGTCTGCGCTCGATTCCCGACTACATCTATGAGGCCGCCGAGGTCGACCGCGCCTCTGCCTGGCGTCAGTTCTGGTCGATCACCGTGCCCATGGTGCTGCCCTTCCTGATGCTGGCCGTCCTCTTCCGCTCTATCGAGAACTTCAAGATGTTCGACCTGGTGGTGGAATTGACCTCGGGCGGGCCGGGCTCGGTCACCGAGCTTGCCTCCATCAACCTGAAACGCGAGGCCTTCGAGAAATGGCGAACCGGCTATTCCTCGGCCTTTGCCATCATCCTTTTCGTCACCGTCTTCGGTGCCGCCAACATCTATGTGAAGGCGCTCAACAGGGTGAAACAGCGATGAGTGCGACCGCCCACTCCGTGGTCCAGCCCAAGCCCTGGACCAAGCGCATCGCCGCCGGTGCCGTGGTGGTCTATGCGCTGATCACCATGGTGCCGATCCTCTGGATCTTCATGACCGGATTCAAGACGCCGCAAGATTCCATCTCCTACCCGCCGAAAGTGGTCTTCAGCCCCTCATTGGAAGGCTACGTAAACCTCTTCACCACCCGCTCTCGCCAGACGCCTGAATACATGAACTCGCTGCCGCCGCCGGACAGCTGGTATGAAGAGCTGGTGCGCAGCCGCAATATGGTGATCGCCGGTCCCTCCAAGTTCGGCGAGCGCTTCACCAACTCGGTCATCATCGGCTTCGGCTCGACTTTCCTCTCGGTCTTCCTGGGCACGCTGGCGGCCTATGCCTTCTCGCGCTTCAAGGTGCCGCTGAAGGACGACCTGCTGTTCTTCATCCTCTCGACGCGGATGATGCCGCCGATCGCCGTCGCGATCCCGATCTTCCTGATGTACCGAACCATCGGCCTCTCGGACACGCATCTGGGGATGATCATCCTCTATACCGCAGTCAACGTCTCGCTCTCTGTCTGGTTGCTAAAGGGCTTCGTCGACGAGATACCGCGAGAATACGAAGAGGCGGCGATGATCGACGGCTACAGTCGCTTTCAGGCCTTCTACAAGGTCGTGCTGCCTCAGATGACCACCGGCATCGCCGCGACCGCGATCTTCTGCCTGATCTTCGCCTGGAACGAATATGCCTTCGCCTTGCTCCTGACCAGCGGGACTGCGCAGACCGCACCGCCCTTCATCCCCACGATCATCGGCGAGGGCGGGCTCGACTGGCCGGCCGTTGCGGCCGGGACCACCATCTTTGTGCTGCCGGTGCTCTTCTTCACCATCTTGCTGCGCAAGCAGCTGCTGCGCGGCATCACTTTCGGGGCGGTGCGCAAATGAGCGGGTTTCCCAAGGCCGAGCAGGAAGAGGCCAAGCCCGGCCTGCTGCGCGGTCTCCTGCAGCTTCGGCGTGGTCCATGGGAATGGTTGGCCGTCGTTCTGATCGGGCTGGGCGTCGTCATGCTGACCCAGCCCTTCTCGCTGTGGCTCTATTCCTGGTCGCTGACCTTCATTCTGACCGGCACGGTGATGTTCGTCATCGTCAGCCATTTCAAGGAGTGAGCGGCGATGGCTGAGATCAGGATAGAGGACTTGCGCAAGACCTTCGGCGAATTCGTTGCCGTCAAGGAATCGAGCTTTACCATCGCCGACGGCGAGTTCTTCGTCATGTTGGGTCCCTCCGGCTGCGGCAAGACCACGACCTTGCGCATGATCGCCGGCTTGGAGCTGCCGACCAGCGGCCGCATCCTGCTGGATCAGGAGGAGGTCACCTTCAACCGTGCGGCCGAGCGCGACATCGCCTTCGTTTTCCAGCTCTTTGCGCTCTATCCCCATATGAACGTGCGCCAGAATATCGGCTTTCCTTTGAAGTGCGAGAACGTTGCGCGCAGCGAGATCCGCGCCCGTGTCGAGGAGACGGCGCGTCTGCTGCGCATCGACCACCTCCTGAAGAAGCCGGTTTCCGGCCTCGCCGGCGGCGACCGGCAACGCGTCGCGCTGGGCCGTGCCATCGTACGCCGCCCCAAGGCCTTTCTGATGGACGAGCCCCTGGGCGCGCTCGATGCTGAGTTTCGCGAACTCATGTGTCAGGAGCTACGCCAGCTGCACGATTCGATTGATGCCACGACGGTCTATGTGACCCACGACCAGCTCGAAGCCATGTCGATGGCGGACAAGATCGTGGTCATGAACCACGGCGTGGTCGAGCAGTTCGGGCCGCCGCAGGAGATCTACGACCGCCCGGCCACCATGTTCGTTGCCGACTTCATCGGATCGCCTTCGATGAACCTGCTGCCCTTCGACGCTGGCATATCCGCCGATGGGCGCCAGGTAAGCATGAACGGCAGCGCGCTAGACCTGCCGCCCTTGGCAGAGGCCCCGAGCGGCAAGAAGCTCACCTTGGGGGTGCGCCCTGAGCACATCCGCTTGGGCGAACACGGTGGCCTGCGCGGCAAGGTCTTCGGGACAGAGTACTTGGGCACCACACAGATCGTGACCCTTGAGAGTGACTACGGTCCGGTCAAGGCCCGCGTGTCTTCCTCCGTCAAGGCCAATCCGGGCGAGACCCTGGCCATGAGCTTTATCAGCGAGCGTCTCTCGCTCTTCGATAGCGAGAGCGGACTGGCGCTTCGGATCCAGGCGCAGGAGGGGGCAGCCCATGTCTGAGGTCCGCCTGGAGGGCGTCACCAAGCGCTATGCCCCGAACCAGCCGCCGGCGATCGAGGACATGAGCCTGACCCTGCCGGACGGCGGCTTCGTTGTGCTGCTGGGGCCGACCGGTGCCGGTAAGACGACGACCTTGCGGCTGGTGGCCGGGCTGGAGACCGCCGAGGCTGGGCAGGTCTTCATCGGCGGACACGACGTTACCCGCGCCGCGCCGTCTGCCCGCGATGTGACCTTCGTCTTTCAGCAATACTCGCTCTATCCCCATCTCAGCGTCTTCGACAATCTGGCCTTCCCGCTGCGCTCGCCGGCGCGGCGCCAGCCCAAGGCGGCGATCGAAAAGCGGGTGCAGGAGGTGGCGGAGATGCTGCGCATTCCGCACAAGCTGAAGAACAAAGCAACCCAACTGTCTGGCGGCGAGATGCAGCGCGTGGCCATCGGTCGGGCCCTGGTACGAGAGCCCTCGGTCTACCTGATGGACGAGCCGCTCTCGAGCCTGGATGCAAAGCTGCGCGCCGAGCTTCGGCTGGAGCTGAAGCGGATCCAGCAGGAGTTGGGTGCTACCATCCTCTACGTCACGCACGACCAGATCGAAGCCATGACCATGGCCAGTCAAATCGGCGTCCTGGCCGAGGGGACGCTGGTGCAGTTCGGTACGCCACGCGAGATCTATGAGGATCCCAACACTGTCTATGTGGCCGAACGGCTGGGCACGCCGCGCATCAACCTGCTGCCGGGCGATCTGTTGCCCGGCGATCGGATTCTGCCGGGGACGAAACAGGTGGGCGCACGGACCGAGCACATCAAGATCGACCAGAGCGGTGGTGCCGGTGCCGCTGGCCGCGTGGTCAGGATCGAGCATCTGGGCGACCAGAGCCACCTGCACCTGGAAGTCTCCGGCCACCGCCTGACGGCCTTGGTGGATGCGCACACGCCGATTTGCGCCGGCGCCGAGGTGCAGCTCTCGCTGCAGGCACCGCTCTGCTTCGACGGGGAGGGACGACGGCTGCGGGCCGGAGCCTAGGAAGATTGGACAGAATGGATAGCGAGCTAACCAGAAGACTGATCGAGAGCGTGGCGCAAAGCCTGATCGCCGCCGAGGCGGAGCTGACCCAGCTCGACCAGGCGATTGGTGACGGCGACCACGGCATCAACATGAAACGCGGTGCCGGCGCTGTACTGGAGGGGATCGACGGCATCGTCGAGAAGCCAACGGGTGAGGCGCTGAAGGCCGCCGGCATGCAGTTGGTGATGAAGGTCGGCGGTGCCTCCGGGCCGCTCTACGGCACTTTGCTCATGGCGCTTGGCAAGGCCTGGCCCGGGACGCTCGACCGCGCGGAACTGACGGATGCGCTGCGGGCCGCCTTCGATGCGGTCAAGGCGCGCGGCAAATCGGATCTGGGGCAGAAGACGATGCTGGACGTGCTGGCGCCCAGTATCGACGCCGTTGCTGCTGGCAAGGGGTTGGAAGAGATCAAGGCAGTGGCAGCGGTCGCTGCCGAGGCCACGGTGCCGATGCAGGCAGTCCGCGGCCGCGCCTCTTTCCTGGGCGAGCGCTCGGTTGGACATATGGATCCCGGCGCGCGCTCCAGCCAGCTGGCCATCACGGCCATTTGCGAGGTTCTGGAGGGCGCATCATGAGCGATAAGGTTGGCATCGTCATCGTTTCCCACTCGCCCGACGTGGCCCGCGGCACTGCCGAGATGGTGCGCCAGATGGTCGGAACCGCCGTGCCCTTGGCGCACTGCGGTGGCAATCCGGACGGCGGTTTGGGTACGGACATCGCCAAAATCATGACAGCGATCGAGGAGGCCTGGTCGGAGGCCGGCGTGGCGCTCTTCGTCGACCTTGGCGGCGCCGAGACCAACAGCGAGATGGCAATTGAGATGCTGCCGGAAGACCGTCAGGCCCGCGCCGTTATCTGCAACGCACCGCTGGTCGAGGGCGCGATCATGGGGGCGACCGAAGCCTGGGGCGGCGCCAGCCTGGACGAGGTTCGAGCAACCGCAGAGGAACTGAGCCCGGCGTGAGGCCAGGGTTGGGCGCTTAAGGAAAGGTGTCAGTCATGGATAACCCGCAGCAGAAAAGTGGCCCGCTGACCGCCTCGGTCTTCATGACGCATGACGTGGGGCTGCATGCTCGACCCTCGGTCACGCTGACCAAGCTGGCGAAGACATTTGCTGCCAAGATCGAACTGGGGCTCAGTCCCGAGGGACCCTGGATCGACGCCAAGTCCATCGTCAAGGTTATGAAAACCAAGGCGCCGAAGGACACAACGCTCTATTTCCGGGCCGAAGGCGACAATGCCGAGGGCGCGTTGGCGGCCCTGGTGGCGCTGGTGGAAGGCGATTTCCAAGCAGATGTCGGCGGCGAGGCGGCGTGAGCGAACCCGGACCATCAGATCTTTGTATTCGAGGCGAAGCGGCCTCGCCGGGCCTTCTGGCCGGGCGCATCGTCTCACATGAGCTTGCCTCGGCGGAAGTCCGTCAAGCCGGATCGCCGGAAGATGAGGCAGCGGCACTGAAGGTTGCGATTGCAGCTGCAATTGCTGCGTTGGGCCTGTTGATCGAATCCAGCAACGGTGATGCGGCCGAGATCCTTGGCTTTCAGGTCGCCATGCTGGAGGATCCGGCCTTGGCCGAAGAGGCTTTTGCGACGATTGCGGAGGGGCGGGCCGCCGACTGCGCCTGGCAGGACGCTATGGCCGAGCAGATTGAGGTCTTCGCTTCCTCCGACGACAGCTACTTCAAGGCCCGCAGCAGTGACCTGGAAGACCTGCGCGACAGGGTTCTGCGCGAACTGCAAGGCGCGGACGAGGGGCAACAGGTGGTGCCCGCGGGTGGCATCCTGCTGGCCGACGACATCGTGCCCTCCAGCTTCTTGGCGCAGGACTGGGCTGGTCGTGGGATTGCGCTCAGAGCGGGCAGCACCAGCAGCCATGTCGCCATGCTGGCCCGCGCGCGCGGTGTGCCGATGGTCTTGGGCCTGGGCTCGGTCAAGGCGGAGGCGGGCACTGCCGCCCTCTTGGATGGCGAGGTGGGCGCGCTGACCTTGGCGCCGGGTCCGGAGGTGAGTGCGGCCTTCGCGGTCAGGCAGCGGTCCCGAGCCGCGGAGAGTCTGGAACTGGCCAAGATCATCGATAAGCCGGCTGCGACGGCTGACGGTGAGGCGGTCGCCGTCTTGCTGAATGTTGCCCTGCCGGAAGAACTGGAGGGTTTGGACCCGGCGATCTGCAACGGCATCGGCCTGGTGCGCAGCGAGTTTCTTTTCTATGGCCGCGACAGCCTGCCGGACGAAGAGGAGCAGTTCACCGCCTACGCGAAGGTTGTGACCTGGGCTGCCGGCCGGCCTGTCGTCTTCCGCACCTTGGATGCCGGTGGCGACAAACCCGTTCCTGGTCTGACGGAATCGGACGAAGGCAATCCCTTTCTGGGCCGGCGCGGACTGCGCCTCTGTCTTGCCCGCCCCGAGGTCTTCACAGTTCAGCTCCGTGCCTTGCTGCGGGCTGCGGACCTGGGGCCGGTCAAGATCATGCTGCCCATGGTCGCTCTGCCCGAGGAGGTGGAGCGGGCGCGGGCTCTGCTCATGGCAGCAGCAGAGTCTCTAGGGTCGGCCGCACCGGCTAAACTTCCGGAACTCGGCATCATGATCGAGATCCCGGCAGCGGCGCTAACCCTCGAGCGCTTTACCATCGACTTCGCCTCGATCGGCAGCAACGACCTCATTCAGTACACCATGGCGGCTGCGCGTGACGGCAGCGGTCTCGGCTATCTTCAGAGAGTGCAAGCGCCGGCGGTGCTGCAGCTAATCGCCGCGAGCGTGGCGGCGGCGAAGCGGATGGGGATTGAGATCGGCCTTTGCGGCGATGCTGGCGGCGATCCCGAGGCGATCCCCGACCTGCTTGGTGTCGGGCTGCGGCGGCTTTCGATGGCACCGCCGGCGGTCGGTCGGGCCAAGGCCAGGATCGCGTCCTGGACGGGAAGCGGTACGCATGGAGGATAGCGCAAAGCGCCGCGAAGCCCCGCCCCGGCAGGCAGTGGCCGAGTACAAAACCATCCTCCGCGCCATCATCGACCGCCGACCCTCGGGCTTGCGTGGGCGCCTGGCCGAGGCCATGGGCAAGAACCGCAGCTTCATCTCGCAAATCACCAATCCGGCCTACGACACGCCGGTTCCGGCGCGCCATCTGGATACGATTTTCCGCATCGGCCACGTTTCCGGCGAGGAGCGCCAGGTCTTTCTCGAAGCCTACCAGCGCGCCCATCCGGAGCGTCTTCAGGGTACGCAGCAGTCGGGTGAGCGCCGCCTGGTGACCATCGAGTTGCCCGATCTGGGCGACGAGGCGATGAACCGCAAGCTGGATAAGCAGGTTCAAGAGTTAGCTGCCTTGCTGGGGCAGGCATTTGCTACACGCGATTGAGCCGACCCCAGCAAGTGCGGACTTGGAGTGGAGAGGAGTAAGGCAATGAAGAAAATCATCAATGCCGTCGACGATGTGCTGAGCGAAAGCCTGGCCGGTTTCGTCGCTGCCCATGCCGACCTGGTCACGCTCGGCGAGGAGGGCAAGTTCGTGCGGCGCCGCGCGCTGAAGCCGGGCAAGGTTGCCCTGCTCTCCGGCGGTGGTTCCGGCCACGAGCCCTTGCATGCCGGTTTCGTCGGCCGCGGCATGCTGGACGCCGCCTGTCCGGGCCAGGTCTTCACATCGCCGACTCCGGACCAGATGCTGGCAGCCGCCGTCGACTTGCAGCCCGACGCCGGCTTGCTCTTCATCGTGAAGAACTACGAAGGCGACGTCATGAACTTCGAGATGGCAGCCGAGATGGCCGGCGACATGATCGGCGGTGAGGTCGCGACAGTGCTCACCAACGACGACGTCGCCGTTGAAACCTCGACGTTCTCCACTGGCCGTCGCGGTGTCGCCGGCACCCTGGTGGTCGAGAAGGTCTTGGGAGCAGCTGCCGAAGAAGGCAGCGATCTGGCCTCCCTCAAGACCTTGGGTGAGAGCGTTAATGCCGCGACCCGCTCTATGGGCGTCGCGCTGACCAGCTGCACTGTACCAGCCGCCGGCACGCCGACCTTCTCGCTGGCTGAAGACGAGATGGAACTGGGTGTGGGCATTCACGGCGAACCCGGCCGTCGCCGCGACAAGCTGATGAGCGCCGATGCAATGGCCGAGGAAATGGTGAGCGCCATTCTCTCCGACTATGCCGCCAAGCCAGACGAGGTCCTACTCTTCGTCAACGGCTTCGGCGCAACCCCTTTGATGGAACTCTACCTCCTCTACAAGGCCGCCCGCGACCGCCTAGAGAGCGCCGGCGTTTCGATTGGGCGCAGCCTGGTGGGTAATTTTGTCACCTCTCTCGACATGGCAGGCGCGTCGTTGACGGTGACGGGCCTGGAAGGCGACTTCGTCAGACTGTGGGACCAGCCGGTACACACGCCGGCAATGAGGTGGGGAATCTGATTTTGCTACCAGGTTTCTCGTTTCGCCTAACTGTCTGCAATCAAGAATAAAATCTAGACCTGCCTTGCCTCACTCGAGGATCCCTTTGTCCGCCCTTTGCATCGAGTGGGCACGGTAGCCGCACACACAGCGTATTACCTTTCAGTCGTCCTTGGATTGAAGCCCAGGGGCGGCCCTGGTCGCTTGGATAATTTTAGGCAACTGTCGGACTCTTTTGCGTTTTTCGCGCCTTGCCCAGCGCCTTTGGATGATGCAAGGATGCAACAGGCAATGAGAGAATCGACTGAAGTTGCAGAATCTGGTCATCGGGTTTCGGGACTGGTGACCGCAGGATGCGCAGGCGGAAAGCAAGACTGCGCGAAGCCGCCACTTGAGCGGCCGAGGCAAATGAACGACAAGAGGCCGCCCTTCTTGGATGCGAACGAGGCGGGCGCGCGATCGGGGTGAGGGAGCAGAAGGGGAAGAGATGCTATGGCCTTGTTGATTACCGGCGGTGCTGGCTACATCGGTAGCCATATGGTTTATGCCTCGCTGGATCAGGGAATACCGGTCGTCGTCATTGACGATCTGTCCAACAGTACGGCCGATTTCCTGCCCAAAGAGGCGGTCTTTTATCAAGGCGATATCGCCGATCGGGCCCTGCTGTCTCGCATCTATGCCAATCACGACATTGAGGGGATCGTGCATTTCGGCGGCTCGATCTTGGTGCCGGAATCGGTTCACGACCCTCTGAAATACTACAAGAACAACACGGCCAAGACGCAGGAACTGCTGGCCTCGGCCGTCGAGGCCGGCATCGGCCGCTTCATCTTTTCTTCGACAGCGGCCGTCTATGGGGAACCGGGTATCTCGCCGATCCCGGAATCAACCAAGCTGCAGCCGCTTTCGCCCTACGGCAGCTCGAAGCTGATGAGCGAGACGATGATTCGCGACACGGCGGCCAGCCACGGCCTGTCTTATGGTATCCTGCGCTACTTCAACGTAGCCGGCGCCGATCCGGCGTTGCGCACCGGGCAGTGCTCCTTGAACGCCACGCACTTGATCAAGGTCGCCAGCCAGGCAGCGCATGGTCAACGCAATCACCTCGACCTTTATGGTACGGACTATCCCACCGCGGACGGCACCTGCGTTCGCGACTACATCCACGTCAGTGATCTGGCCGAGGCCCATGTCCTGGCCTTCCGTCATCTGGCCGGAGGCGGCGAGAGCTTCACGATGAACTGCGGATACGGTCAGGGCTTCTCGGTGCGCGAAGTGATCGATGTGGTGAAGCAGGTCTCGGGCAAGAACTTTCCGGTTATGGAGGTCGGCCGGCGCGCCGGCGATCCGCCGCAATTGGTGGCAGAAGCCAGCCGGATTCGTTCGGTCCTGGGCTGGGAGCCGAAGCATGATTCGCTTGAGGGGATCGTGCGAGATGCCTTCGCCTGGGAGGGTAAGTTAAACGCCTTTCAAGAGCGGCAAGCCGCGGCGTCTTGAATACTCTGGCCCGGCCGTTTCGACGCGCTGGGCCAGGTACCGAAGAACAACAACAAGGTGAATTGGCGCGTTGCAGAGGGTTCCAGAGGCTAGTCGGGAAAGCGCGGTAGAGGTCTTAGTTGCCGCGAATTGTCTGCTGGGTGAATCGCCCCTTTGGTGTGCCCGGACAGGACGTCTGTTTTGGGTTGACATCGATGGCCACTGGCTGTGGCGCTGGACTGCCGATGGGGGTGCCAGCCGCATGGCCTTGTCCGGTTCGCCCGGATTTGTGGCAAAGGCTGCAGACGGGCGCTTGATCGCCGGCTTAGCACGCGTTCTCAGCCTCATCGATCCGGATTTGGGAACCTGCCAGTGCCTTGGCGGGGCGCAGTTTCTGCCTGCTGCGGTGCGCTTCAACGACGGTAAGGCAGACCGGCAGGGGCGCATTATTGCCGGTGGTGCGCACTTGGGGGAGACTAAGCCGCTTGCCCCGGCCTTTTGCGTGGATGGCAGGGGGGCAACGCCGCTGCCGGACCTCTTCACCGTGTTCAATGGCCCGGCCTTCAGTCCAGACGGCCGGCGCATCTACTTCACTGATTCGCCCAGCAAGATCATACGCACGGCTGCCTATGACCCCGAGAGCGGTGCGTTGGGCAAGATCGAGGTCTTTGCCACCCTGCCCGAGAGCTCCGGCTATCCCGATGGGATGACGGTGGACCGCGCGGGCGGGCTTTGGAACGCCGAGTGGGACGGTTGGCAGCTCACCCGCTACCACGCCAATGGCGAGCGGGATCGCAGTATCGCGCTGCCGGTGCCACGGCCGACATCGCTTGCCTTCGGCGGACCGGACTATGACCAGGTCTTCGTGACCTCGGCGCGCCACGGCCTGTCGCAGGAGGAGCTAGCCGCAGCACCTCTCTCCGGTGCCGTGTTTCGGCTCTCACCTGGAGAGATCGGCCTACCGGAAGCCGCTGCGGACTGGGCGGTGCCGCAGGCGGCCTGGAGCCGGATCGATGCTTAGGTCCGCTCGCGCCGACGGCACAGTTGGCTCTTCTTCTTCCAAGTCGGCCCGTTAAGCGATGGCGCCGAAGAAGACAGAGGCAACGCCACCGCCGCGCATCTTCTACCTCTACCCTGAAATTCACGACTCGCTGCAATTCTCGGACGATTTCTATCGGGCTATATTCTACCTTTCGCCGCTCATTCGGCAAGGCGATACACTTCTTGTGCCAAGCAACCGCAACGACACTCCCTACGGCCATGCTCCGGAGCCTTTCCTGGACGGCTGCGTTGCGGAGCTCGCCGAGAAATTGCGTGATCGCGTTTGTGTGCTGCCTTTTGCCCAAGCCCAACGCCGGTTTCAGGCATTCGAGGGCAAGCGTTTCGTTTGCCTTTGGGACGAGACTCTGCGTGACAAGGATCCCTTCCTAAAGGCGAAAGACGGCTTCCGCCTCATTCGCGCCGACCATCGACGTGTGCAGCATGCCTCGTCGCTCTACTTGAAGGCCAGCTCCAGCAACGGCGCCGGCACGAGCGAGCAACGCGAGGTGTCTCAGGCCAGGCTCATGCGTCTCCTCGAAGAGCTGCGCGCCGAGCGGGTGCTGCTATTCGGCACCGGTCCCAGCCTCGAACACATCGATCTGGCTTCCATGCCAAAGGGTGTGCATGTCGCCACCAATTCGATGGTGAAGAACCGTCCGTTGCTGGACGCCTTACAGCCAAAGATTATCGTCGCTTCGGACCCCATTTTCCATGCCGGCGCATCCAAGTATGCGCAAGAGTTCCGCATGCGACTGGTAGAGGCGATGCGCCGCTATGATGCCTCTTTCGTATTTCCGATGCGCGATGTTGGCATCTACAACACCCTGCTGCCGGAAGACGTGCGGGAACGCCTGATCGGTGTGCCGACGACAAACAAGGGCGCGGCAAACTTCGATCTGTCCAAAGAGTTTTCCGTTGCCGCCACGCGCAACGTGATGACGCACTTCTTGTTGCCGCTTGGTGCCAGTCTTGCGCGAGAGGTGCTTCTGGTCGGCTTCGACGGCCGGAGGCCGCATGAGAACACCTACTTCTGGTCGCACTCGCAGTCTTCCCAGTTCACGCACGAAATGCCGATTATCCAAGAAGCGCATCCTGCCTTCTTCAAGATCGACTACGATGCCTACTATCGCGAACACTGCGATGCAGTCGACCGCTATCTCAGGCGGATGGAGGGCGCAAGACGTACGGTCATCTCTTTGACCGATTCTCACATTCCGGCAATCCGCGGGCGCTTCGTCTCCGGCTGTACCGATTTGATGCATGCCAGAATGACCAAACGACCGCGCGTTTCCATCGTCATGCCTTTGGCGACCAACTTGGCCCACCTCAAGCTGGCACTGGCGTCCGTTCAGGCGCAATCGGTGTCCGATTGGGAGTTGCTTTGTGTCGAGTGTGGCGCGCCGCTCTCGCCCGATGCGCGGACCTGGCTTGATGAGGCGCGGGCGCAGGACAAGCGCATCCGCTTTTTTGAACATGAAGGCGGTGGCCTCGCTGACGCTCTGAACGCGGGATTGGTGGCTGCTCGGGGACGCTTCCTAACCTTCCTGCAAGCGCGCGACCGCATGCTGCCCGACGCGATCAAGCGGCGATTGCAACTCTTGCGCTCCAGCCCCGGGCTTGAGGTTTGTGGCGGCCGGGTCAATTTGGTGGATCGGGAGGGCGCCAGTCTCGACCTTGCCCTCGGGAAAACACAGGTTGCGCGCAGGCGTCATGCCAAAGGCGCCATATTCGCGATCAGTTCGCTGCTGGGGCGCACGCACGTGATGAAGCGTTTTCGCTTCGATCCCTTCCGTCCCTATGAGGAGACCTGGCACTACTGCGCCCAGATCCTGCAGCACGGTTGGCCGATCGGGTCATGCGGCGAAGAACCCCTGGCCGAAGTCCGCTATGTCGAAGAGTTGGAGGCCTTTCGCGATCCCCTGGGCCGCTTTGCCTCCACCCGACTCATTCTAGACGAACTGATCCATCCGCCGCGCACGCCCTTATTCGAAAAGGGCATTCCCGTGGCATTGAGCGAGGTTCAGATCGAGCGAGCCAAGTCACGTTATCTGCAGGCTCTCTTCACCGCCCAAGTCTTCCTCGGCGATCGGGGCGGAGAGGAGACAGTACTACAAGTTATGCGCGAGCAGTCCCCCGTCGCCTTCTTACAGCCTGTGGAAGCCGAGTTCTTCGAATCTATCGCGACGCGCACTCTGCTGGAGGCGAAAGGAAGCACCGCCCTCTACCGCAAAATCATGGAGCGCTACGACGCCCTATTTGATTCCTGCGGGAAACTGCGCCACCTGCCGGCGCAGAGCGACTTTGCGATCTCCTTCTGCGGCTTTGCCATGACCGTTTGCAAGGAGCTGGCAGGACGCGAAGGTATACCGATCAGAAGTGGCGAGCAGGAGCGCAGGGTGCGTCGTCAGGCGCTGCTGATGTGGGGGCGGAGCCATGCTCACCGTCTGAACCTGCATCTGGGAAGCGCCGTCAGGGTCGCACGCAACGGCCTTCACGATGGCTGGGACCAGACCATGGAGGGCCAGCGCGATGTTCGTCGGCGTTGGCGTCGGTTCTGGCGCCAAAAACGGCAGAGTGCTGTTCACTAGACCGCTGTTTCAGGCCCAGTGAATGGGCCGCATAGTCCGACCGGTGATTTCCTCCGGGCGCAATCTGCTTTATCCTCATCGTCTAGCTTGGAGCCTTCCACGGAGAAGGCGTGAAATCTCGGGAGTCCAGCCATGCCTACACTTGCGATCACCGGCGCCAATCGAGGGATCGGCCTCGCGCTAACGAAGCGCTTCTTGGAGGCTGGTTGGTCGGTGCACGCGACAGCACGCGAACCGGACCGGGCTGAGGCGCTTAGCTCCCTGCCGGGCGTAACGCTCTACCAACTGGATGTGGCATCGCAAGACTCGATCGAGGCTTTCGCTCAGGCTCTCAAGGGCGTTCCCATCGACGCTCTGATCAACAATGCTGGCAGCATGGGACCCAGGTATCCGACCTTCGGTGAGAGCCAGTTGGCGGATTGGGTCGAAATTCTGACGATCAACACGGCTTCTCCTTGGCTCGTGACCGAACGCTTGGCGCCCAACTTGGAAGCCGGCGAAGGAAAGCGCGTTGCCATCGTCTCCTCGCAGCTTGGCTCGCTCAAGAATGCAACCGACGGCTGGCCACCGATCTACGCCACCAGCAAGGCCGGGACGAACATGGTGATGCGGCAGTTGGCCTTGGCTCTGGGCGAGAAGGGGATCGTTACCTTCACGCTCCATCCCGGATGGGTGCGCACCGATATGGGGGGAACCGATGCCGACATCTCGCCAGAAGAATCGGCTGCAGCCATCTTCAGACTGGTTACCGGTGCCACCCAGGACATGAACGGCCGCTTCTTCAACTACGATGGCACGCCTATGCCTTGGTAGGGGCGAGCAGCCAGCAGACGGACGCAAGCGCAAGGACAGCAGATGATCTTGAACGAAGAGCAAGAGATGGTGCGCGACGCCGCGCGTGCCTTCGCCCAAGCCGAATTGAAGCCGCATGCCGCCGACTGGGACCGCCAGGCCGCCTTTCCACGCGCTGCGGTCAAGGGATTGGGCGATCTCGGCTTCCTGGGGATGCTGGTCGATCCAGACTGGGAGGGGGCAGGGGCCGATCATGTCGCCTATGCGCTGGCTCTGATGGAGGTGGCGGAGGGCGACGGCTCCTGTTCGACCATTATGAGCGTGCACAATTCGGTCGGCTGTATGCCGATCGCCCGCTACGGCACTGTGGAGCAGAAAGAACGCTTCCTGAAGCCGATGGCGCGCGGCGCGCTGCTGGGCTGCTTTTGCCTGACCGAACCGCACACAGGCTCCGATGCCGCGGCATTGCGCTGCCGCGCCGTCAAGGACGGCAATCACTGGGTCCTGAACGGCACCAAGCAGTTCATCACCTCCGGCCGCGAGGCCGACGTCGCCATCGTCTTTGCGGTGACCGACCCGGAGGCCGGCAAGAAGGGGATATCGGCTTTCATCGTGCCGACTGACACTGCCGGCTATCAGGTAACCTCGGTCGAGAAGAAGCTGGGGCAGAAGGCCAGCGATACCTGCCAGATCGTCTTCGAAGATATGCGCCTTACACCCGACCTGTTGCTGGGCGAAGAGGGGCAGGGCTATCGCATCGCGCTCTCGAACCTGGAGGGCGGGCGCATTGGCATCGCCGCGCAATCGGTCGGCATGGCCAAGGCGGCGTTTGAGGCGGCCCGCGCCTATGCCCGTGATCGTACGGCCTTCGACCGGCCGATCAAAGATCACCAGGCCATCGGTTTCAAGCTGGCGGACATGGCGACCAAGATCAAAGCCTCGGAACTGATGGTCCTGCATGCGGCCTCTTTGCGCGACGCCGGTCGGCCCTGCCT
The DNA here is from genome assembly GCA_963669445.1 of Rhodospirillales bacterium. GTDB lineage: Bacteria > Pseudomonadota > Alphaproteobacteria > Kiloniellales > JACOMY01 > JACOMY01. The sequence goes on along the minus strand of OY770029.1, from coordinate 3,924,315 downwards.
GACCGAGGCCTCAATGGCCAAGCTCTTCGCCAGCGAGGCGGCCGAAGAGATCGCCAGTGACGCGATCCAGATCCACGGCGGTTATGGCTACCTCAACGACTATCCGGTCGAGCGCATCTATCGCGATGTCCGCGTCTGCCAGATCTACGAGGGCACCAGCGAGGTGCAGCGCCTGGTGATTGCACGCTCGGTAACCTGAAGCACGCAGCAACAGCGTTGACAAAGCTACTATTGAACAGGGGCCGAAGGGCTGCGTCAGACAATCCTGTCGCGCAGGCTCATCGGCAGGAGCGACAGCAGCCTGATCAGCAGCACCAGGCGTCGTGGGAAGAGGATCTGTGTCTTGCCCGCTGCCGCACCGGCCAGGATGCGTTTGGCTGCTGCTTCGGGGCTGATTTGGAAGGGGCGCGACGCGGCGACACCTGGTCCAGGCGGGCGGGCAAGAAAACCGGGACAGGCCAGCGTCAGGTCGATGCCGGCGCGCTTGGCTTGCGGGCGCAGTGAGAAGACCAGGGTGCGCAAGCCTGCTTTTGTTGCGGCATAGATCGGCGCCTTCGAGAAACCCAGAAGCGCCGAGAGCGAGCAGACCAGGACAATGCGGCCGCTGCCTCGCGCTCTGAGCAACGGCAGGCTTGCTTGCAGGGCAGAGATGTGGCCCGTCAAATTGGTCGCGATCAGATCAAGGCCGCGTTCAGGCGCTTCCATGAATGCTCCCTCCTCGGCAATTCCGGTCAGGCCTGCGTTCACAACCAGCCAGTCGATCGGTATCTCTTGATGGCTCGTTTCGATCCAGCTTGCGACTGCCGGCGCATCGCGGATGTCGAGGCATGTCGAGGAGATCTGGGTCCTGTGCTGGTCGCCGAGGCCGTCGGTCAAGGCCTCTAGGTTCGCAGCCTCCGGATCGGCGAGCGATAGGCGTTTGGTTCGGTCCGCAAGCGCGCGCGTTAGCGCACTGCCAAGGAGGCCGCTGGCGCCCAGAAGGGCGGCATGTTCAGGCCATGACATCGACCAGATCGCTGGTCTCGAGAGCATCGGGGAAGGCACGGGCGACCTTCGCGAAGGCATCCAAGGCTGCGTCCATCTCCAGCTTCGAGAGCGTCGGCGGGAAGCCGATGCGCAAGAGGTCCTTTCCCTTCGGCACTCCCGGATGGACTGCCGGGCTGACGTTCACCCCGGCTTCGACCAGTGCCTTGGCCACTTTGAAAGTCAGGACGTCGTTGCCCAGCAGGATCGGCACCATGTGGCTGCCGTCACCGCCACAGCGCCATCCCATCCCGCGAAGCGCTGTTCTGGCCGTAACTGCCATGCGCATGGCACGCGCCGGCAGCTCCGGCTCTGCTTTGAGAATGCGCAGAGCTGCAAGGGCCGCTGCGGCTTGAGCGGGCGCTATCGCATTGCTGAAGAGGTAGGAGCGGGCATTGAATCGCAGATGGTCGATTAGCTCTGCACTACCGGCAACGAAGCCGCCAGTCGAGGCGAAGGCCTTGCTGAAGACGCCCATGATCACCGGGACCCGGTCGCTGATTCCCTTTGCTGCAGCTAGGCCGCGGCCGCCCGGACCCAACACACCGCAGCCATGTGCATCGTCCAGAAAGATCCAGCTTCCGGTCTGATCTGCGATCTCGACGATTTCCTCGAGAGGCGCCAAGTCGCCGTTCAGGGAATAGAGGCTGTCGATCACCACCAGCTTCCGTTCTTTCTGGCAGGCCTCCAGCTTGCGCCTCAGTCCGGCGCTGTCGTTGTGGCGAAAGCGATGAGCCTCCGCCCCGGACAGGCGTATACCGTCGATCAGGCAGGCGTGCACTTCGGCATCGTAGAAGACGGCGTCATCACGGCCGACCATGGCAGGGATGGCACCGACGTTGGCGAGGTAGCCGGTAGCGAAGACGAGAGTCGCCTCCTTGCCGAGGAAGGCTGCCAGTTCCTGCTCAAGATCGTTGTGCAAGGGCCGTGTACCAGTCAGCAGGCGGCTTGAGGTGGAGGAGGTGCCGTAGTGTTCCAGCGCCGCAACCACTGCCCTTTGGATCCTGGGATCCTGTGCCAGGCCGAGGTAGTTTGACGATCCTAGCTGCAGCAGGCGCCGCCCATCGATCTCGACATGGTTCAGGCCGATCGGAGTCTGCTCCTTGTAGTAAGGATAGTGATCTGTGCGCCGGGTCGCGTGTACGCGCCGCATCATGGGATTCTCTAGAAAGCGACTGCGGAATGCTGCATCGGCTCTGGCTCGTGGGGATGAGGATGTATTCAAAGCGAAATCTCCAAGTCCAGCCGTTCAATCGTTGCAGCCCGCGCTTGGTCAATGGATAGCTGTCATGGTTGGTCTGAGCAATCTGACCAAAGGGTCAGGTCACGAAGTGGATAGATGTAAGGGTGAGCTTCGGCCGAAAAATCACCAATTCTTTTAGAAGGCATGTTCTTACGGGTCCGATAGCAATCTTTCTATTGGCGAAGAAGGGTGATAGTTTAGGGACGCCCCGCCGCGAGTGAGTTTCCCCTTTCGCCACTGTCCCCTCGGCTGCACTTTGCCAAGATTGCCGGTCGCTTCAATCGATGGCGCAGCAGCGATGTATCGCCTGTAGGGGGCGATTGTGCTAGGCCTCGCTAGGGGCACGGAAGATCACACCGCACACGACCTTGCCTCGTCAATTCAGACGGAGCGTACAATGCCGTTATCTCGAGATTCGTTCCTCCTGGTGTTCTTAGCTAGCAGCCTGGCACTCTTTCTTCCTCAATCCGCCCAGGCCCAAGATCAGCGGCATTGGACTCCGGAAACAAGCCTGGAGGTCAAGCGCCTGTCGGACCTCTCCTTTTCTCCCGACGGCTCGCAATTGCTCTACGGGATCAACAGCATCGATCTCGAGAATGACGCCTACTTGACCGAGTTCGTCGTCTCCGACCGCACCGGCGAGACCATCCGCACGCTGCTTGAGGCCTCTCCGCACATCTCCGCCGCCCAATGGTCCCCAGACGGCACGCGCGTGGCCTATCTCTCGTCGGCGTCCGGCACGAACTCTATCTGGATCGTCCCGACGACGGGCGGCAATGGCCAACCCGTTACAGAACAGACGACGGATATCGAGAGCTTTAGATGGGCGCCGGATGGAGGCGCCATCGCCTTCGTGATGTCCGATCCGAGCTATGTCTCGCCCCCCGTCAAAGATGCCGACGACTATACCAAGAACCAGCTCTGGCTGGTCCGTCTGTCCGGCGATAGGCAAACCGGCCCGGCCGTTAACTTGACACCTGACGCGGCCTTCTCTGTCAGCGCCTGGGCCGGCAACTGGGCCTACGACTGGGCGCCGGACAGCTCGGCTCTGGTCTTTGCCCATCAGGAACGGCCAGGATTGGACTACTGGACCAAGTCGCAACTCTCCGTTACGGACGTCGCCACGCAATCCGTTGCCCCAATCGCGGATGACAATGACCACTGGAAGTACTTTCCGCGGTATTCGCCGGATGGCAAATGGATCGCCTTTATCAACGCGCCCGGCGATTTCATGTGGTCCTTCCTATGGGATATCAAACTCTGGCCAACGGACGGCGGCGATCTGGTCGCGCTGCCAGCCTCCAAGAACCGACTTCCCTTCGCCTGGCAATGGGCTGCGGATTCCCAGAGCCTCTACTACATAGAAAACGACCGGGTAAGCTATTCCTTCTACGAGATGCCCATCGACGGTCGGAATTTCACCAAGGTATTCGGAAGACCTGAAGACATCGCCGCTCCGGGCCTGAACAGCTATCTGACGTCGTCTTACGTTCAAGTCAGCCCGGACGATAAGCAAGTCGCCTTCATCGGCCAGACCTCCACCACACCGCCTGCAATTTATCTCAGCGATGTGGGAAGCGCCGCGGTCGAGAAAATAAGCTCAGTTAACGACCCTTACCTGGAATTGCCGTTGGGCAAGACCGAACTGGTTCAATGGACCTCGCTCGACGGGAGCGAGGTCGAAGGCATTCTGAGCTATCCGGTCTCCTATCGGGACGGAGAAACCTATCCGATGGTGGTGCAGATCCATGGCGGGCCGAACGGTGTGGATTTCAACGAGTATCTGCCGCTGGTTAGGTTCTTCGCGACTGCTGCCTATACCGCGCAGGACTACTTGGTGCTCCGCGTGAATTACCGCGGCACCTTGGGCTACGGCCGCAAGTTCCGCGAGGCTCTGATCGGTGAATTCGGCGTGCTCGACTTTCAGGACATCATGACCGGCGTTGACCATGTCATTGATGCCGGCCTCGCCGACCCCGACCGGCTTTTCGTCATTGGGCAAAGCAATGGCGGCACACTTGCCAGCTGGATCGTCACCCAGACAGACCGTTTCAAGTCTGCCTGCCCGGTCGCGGGCGAAACCGACTACATCAGCCTCGAGGGCACCAACGGCTATTTTCAGACCAGCTGGTATCTCGGCGGTAGTTTCATTGACAATCTGCAGGTTTTCCTCGACCGCTCGCCGATCTTCCACGTGCGCAATGTGACCACACCGATTCTGATTCAGGGCGGGATGCTGGACGACAACGTGCCCTTCACGCAGCTGGAGGAGTTCTATCGCGCGCTCAAGCGCGTCGGGGCCGACGCCCATCTGGTCGGCTATCCAGGCGCCGATCACGACAGTTACAGCCCCAAGCTCTACCGACAGCTCCTACACTCGTGTTTGGACTGGACGAACCGGCACCGCGACGGTGCAGCCGACTAGGCTCGGGTACTCCTCGCTACGGCTTAGTCGCCACGGTCACCAGACCGGGCGGACTTTGCGGCCACCAGACAAGGCAGTCTTTGCACCGCACACTCCCGGCTTTCCATTCCACGCCGCGGAACATGATCCGCTGTCCGAATCCGTGAGCGCACGCCATTTGCTTGACTCAGTCAATTAAATATAGGATATGAGTCAAAAAAATGAGATTGAGATGGCTCCTACAGAAGAGACGCGTGTCGATGCCGTTCGGGCTTTTAACCGCTTCTACACCGGGCATGTCGGTGCGCTGGACGAATCAATGTTGGAGAGCGGCTTCACTTTGGCCGAAGCCCGCGTGCTTTATGAACTGGATCGGCATCCGGGCATCTCCGCCGGTGACCTGGCACGTCGCTTGCGGATTGATCCGGCCTATCTCAGCCGTTTGTTGAAGCGCTTTCGGGAAGCGGCGCTGGTGACCGTCCAGCGCGATCGGGAGGACGCACGCCGTCAATGTCTTGCTTTGACCGCGGACGGCCGTGCTGCCTATGCGCCCTTGGAGGCCGGATCGCGCGAACGCGTTGGCGAGGTCCTCTCTTGCCTTCCGGAGGCTGAGCAGGCGCGTCTCCTGGCTGCCATGACCACCATCGGCACACTACTGAGCGCGGCGCCGGCGTCGATTGCGCCAGCGGTGCTGCGTCCCTGCAGGCGCGGGGAAAGCGTTGAAGCGCTGGAGCGCGCTGTCCGCCTCTTCTGGCAGGAGCAGCGCTGGGCCGGCAGCTTCGAAGCGGAGCTGGCCGAACTGTTCGCTGGTTTCCTCGCGCGCGGCAGATTGAGCCGGGAAGGCCTGCTGGTGGTCGAGCGTGACGACAGTCTGCAGGGTGCGGCTTTGCTGCTTGACGAGGGTGAGGTGCTTTACCTGCCCCTCTTTTTTCTTCTGCCTCCAGCTCGTGGGCAGGGGCTGGGCCGGCACCTCTTGGCTCAGGCCGCCGCCTTTGCCGAGGCTGCGGGATATCGCAGAGTAAGAGCGCGTTCCGAATTGCGCCTACAGTCCGCTGCAGGGCTCCTGGAAGCAGAGGGATTTTCACGGGTCCGTGACGAGGCCTCCGAAAGTTATGGCAAGCCCTTGCTGCACCAAGTCTGGGAGCGTGACTTGTGAATGCGACCTTGCTGCCGCTTCTTGCCTCGGCCACCACCGGCATCTTCGTCGGCGTAGGATTGGTCCTGACCCGCGTTGCTGTCGCCGAGGCCGGTCCCTTGAGCGTGGCTTTTTTGCGCTATCTCTTTGGCGTATTGTTTCTGCTGCCGTTCCTCTTCAGCCTCCGCTTCGTGCCTTTTCAGAAGAAGGACTTGCTGCCGGTGGTCTTGCTGGGCATCGGCCAGTTCGGCGTTTTGATCGCGCTTCTGAACTTTGCCGTTACGGTGATCGACCCCGGCCAGGCGGCGCTGATCTTCGCCGTCTTTCCGCTGCTGACCATGGGCTTTGCGGTCGCCATGGGCCAAGAGCCTTTTACTGCCAGACGCGCGCTCGGCATCGCGCTCACCGTCGTCGGCGTTGGCTTTTCGATTGGCGGGGCAGCTCTTGGCGGCGACCTATCCGATGCGCAGTGGCTTGGGGTCGGTGCAGCCTTTCTTAGCGCGGTGACCGGGGCCTTCTGCTCTGTCCTCTACCGCCCCTTTCTGATGCGCTATCCCACCTTGCAGATCGGCAGCCTGGCGATGTTTGCTGCCACGCTCTTTTTGGGGGTGTTGGCCATACCCGAAGGATTCTTTGCGACCGTGCCGGACTACAGCTCAGGCGTATGGGCCGCACTGCTGGGCATCGGCCTGGTCAGCGGTAGCGGCTATCTCTTGTGGCTCTACGCGTTGCAGCATGTCTGGGCATCCAACGTGGCCGCCTTCATGGGCCTCAGCCCACTGGCGGCCAGCCTCTTGGGTCTGCTCTTTCTCGACGAGATACTGAGCCTCGCTGACGCAGCGGCTGTCGCCCTGGTGGTCGCTGGCTTGAGCCTAGCGTTGTGGCGCAGCCGCTAACAGCATCTCCTCGCCGGCTGCCAGGCGATTGGCGAAGGCCTCGATACGCCGGCAGGCTTCGCTCAAGGTCTCGTCGGAGAATCCGAGCGAGAGGCGACAGAAGCCCTCCGCCTGGTCGCCGAAGCCGCCACCGGGAAGCACCGCGACGCTTTCTTCCTGCAGCAGCCGACGTGCGAAGGTGACGGCGTCCAGCCCGGTTCCGCGCACATCCAGCATGACGAACATTCCGCCCGCGGGACTGGCACAGCCGAGACCTGGCAGGCGATCGAGCCAGGGTGCCATGAAGTTCCGGCGGGTGGTGTAGGACGCATGCATGCGCCTGACCTCATCCTGACCCTCGTTCAGCGCGACTGTCGCGGCTTCCTGAAGAAAGCCTGGAAGACCATAGAGCATACAGAGCAATAGGTTATGAAGATGCTCCATCAACTGGTGAGGACCGATGGCCCAGCCGATCCGCCATCCGGTCATGGCGTGCGACTTTGATACGCTGGAGACCACCACGCAGCGCTCGGCCATACCCGGCAACACAGCCGGCGTGCGGTGCGGCTGGTCATAGGTCAGCGATCCATAGACCTCGTCCGACACCAGCCAAAGGTCCTTCTCGCGGCAGAGCGCGGCGACCGCCTCCAACTCCTCTTGGGTCAGCACGGCACCGGTCGGGTTGTGCGGCGAGTTCAAGAGGATGACGCGGCTGCGCGGGGTTACGGCGGCGCGTAGTGCGTCAAGGTCCAACGCAAAGTTGCGGTCCGGCAACAGCGGCACGGAAACCATCTTAGCACCTGAAGCGCCGATGACCGCCTCATAGGTGGAGTAGCGCGGATCCGTGGTGATCACCTCGTCTCCGACCTCAGCCAGACACTGCACAACGGCGAAGAGGGCGGCCTGTGCTCCCGGAGCGACCACCACCTGATCGGCATCGACTTCTTGGCCGGTCAGTTCCTTCTGCCAGTCGGCCACGGCCTGGCGCAGCGCGCGCGTGCCGACGATCGGTGTGTAGTGCGTATTGCCGCCCTGCATGGAGGTTATTGCCGCCTGCTGAATCAGCTCCGGCGTGTCGAAGTCCGGCTCGCCCACGGTCAGGAAGAGCACCTCCTTGCCGGTACGGCGTTCCTGCGCCACCCCTTCCATGTGTAAGGCCCAGGCTTCGGCCCCGCGGCCGGCGACACGATCGACCATGGATGCGAACTGCATGACGACACACCTCGAGTTAAAATTCACTGCTTGCCCGCGACCCTTGGAGTCTTCGTTTTGAACGCTCATCCAAAAGGGTCGCTGCGACCGGCAGTGATGCCAGGCCTCATTTCCGCTGTCCAGCCTAGTGATGCCTCGTGTCTTGGCAGCGTTAGAGTTGCGCCAGCTGCTGCAAACTCTTGCGCAGTTCGGCGTCGAAGCTTGCCATCAGATCGGCGACCGTGCCGCGCTGAATTTCGCTTACTCCCTGACCGGCCCAGATTGCCATCAGGTCGGGGCGCTCCCGTTCGGCCGCAGCACGGCGCAGATCGCTGGTGATGCCGTGCTGGGTTGGAAAGCCGGCGACTGGCAGGTGTCTCTCAAACGCCTCGACCATGAAGCGGTTGCGCAGACCGCGAGCCGGCTTGCCGGTGAATGCTTGAGTAAGCGCCGTACCCTCCTCGCCGGCAGCCAGCAAGGCTTGCTTCTGCACTTCGCCGAAGCCGCTTTCATCGCTGGCCAGAAATGCGGTTCCCATTTGCGCGGCTGCGGCGCCGAGTGCCAAGCAGGCTGCCATGGCTTGGCCGCTCATAATGCCGCCAGCGGCAAGTACCGGGATGTCCACTGCATCCGTTACCTGCGGCAGCAGAGCCATCAGGCCGATCAGGGCGTGATCGTAGGGCAGCGTGAAAGTGGCGCGATGCCCGCCGGCCTCAAAACCCTGCGCCACCACGGCGTCGACGCCGGCATCCTCCAAGAGCCTGGCCTCGCCCACGGTCGTAGCGGTCCCGACCGTGTAGATGCCGAGTTCGCGAAGCCGATCCAGATCCTCCTCCTCCGGGATCCCGAAGCAGAAGGAAAAGACGGCTGGGCGTAGCTTCAGAACCGCACCAAACTGGTCGTTCCATGACAAGCGGAAAGGGCGCCGCGGTGGTGGCGGCGCCAGGCCGACCTCTTGGCGATAGCGGTCGAGCGCGGCTGAGGCCTGCTTGATCGCCTCATCATCGACGCCCGGTGCGCGAGGGTCGGGGACGAAGAGATTGACGGCGAAGGGCTTGTCCGTCCGTTCGCGAATCGCGGCACCGGCAGCCTCGATCGCGCGGCCGCTCATGTAACCCGCACCCAGCGATCCCAGACCGCCCGCTTCGCAGACGGCGGCGACCAGGTCCGGCGTGGTCACCCCGCCCGACATGGGCGCCTGGACCAGCGGCAGCTGCAGTCCCAGGCGACGGGTCAGCTCATTCCGCACGGCGCAGGGTCTCCAGCAGGCCGCGGATCTCATCGGGCATAGCGACCGGCGTCATGCTGGCGCGATCGACATAAACGTGCACGAAGCGACCGACGGCGGCCGGCGCGTCTCGCCCTTCGATGAAGAGGCCGATTTGATAGGTGACGCTGGAGCGACCCAGCCGTATGACGCGCAATCCGCCCTCGACCGCCTGTGGGAAAGAAATGGAGGCCATGAAGCTGCACTGCGTTTCGGCAACGATGCCGATGACCTCGCTCTTCTCCAGGTCCAGGAGGCCGTGCTTCAGCAGGTTCTCGTTCACCAGAGTGTCGAAGTAGGAGTAGTAGACGACGTTGTTCACGTGGCCATAGACGTCGTTGTCCATCCAACGAGTCGGAATGGTCTGAAAATGCGGAAAGTCGGCGCGGATCAAGCGCTTCGGATCAATCTCGACAGGTGCCTGCATCGGCGGCCTCGCAGCAAACTGGGTAAAGCGAAGAGAGAGCTGCCAGAAATGCTGCGCTGCGGCAAGGTTTAGGCGGTCTTGCGGGCTGCCAGGATGTAGTTGACGTCCAGATCATGCTGACTGAGCCGCCAGCCCTGGTCCAAGGGATTGAAGACGATGCCCTTGGCGGCGCTGACCGTGAAGCCGGTCTGGCGCAGCATGCGCCCGACCTCAGAGGGTTTTAGGAAGCGTCGCCAAGAGTGCGTACCTCGCGGCAACCACCGCAGGACGTACTCCGCCCCGACGATCGCAAGCGCGAAGGACTTGGCCGTGCGGTTCAAGGTGGAGAGTGCGAGCAGACCGTTCGGGCGCACTAAAGCGCCTGCCAGCTCTACGAAGGCCTCGGGATCGGGCACATGCTCGATCACCTCGAGGCTGACGACAGCATCGAAGGACATGCCCTGGTCCAGCAGGCTTTCCGCACTGCAGTTGCGATAGTCGATCTTGAGACCGCTCTCGGCTGCGTGGGTCCGGGCTGCGGCGATCGCCTGACCCGATGCATCGATGGCGGTCACCTTGGCCCCCAGCCTTGCCAGCGGTTCGCTCACCAGGCCGGCGCCGCATCCAAGATCGAGGAGCTCGAGGCCGTTCAGCGGGACCAGCGATGAGGGTTCCGCCTTGCTTAGAGGCAGCAAGGTCTCACGTAGAAAGGCAAGCCGCGCTGGGCCCTGACGGTGCAGCGGTGCCATAGGGCCCATCGGATCCCACCAGTCTTCGGCCAGCGCATCGAACTTTTCGACCTCTTCAGGATCGAAGGCTGGCGACCCTTCGGCCCCTTCGCTCCTAGCCTCTTGCGATGCTGCCATGTTCCTCACTCTATGCTGGGCCGTGGGCCTCGCTTGCGCCGCGCCGATCTCGTGAGTATGGATAGCGCCGGGTGCAACGACAAGGCTGCGCCGCCGACCCTTTCCCTTCGAGACGCGCTGCTGCGTCCATGGGTCCAGCCTAGGCGGCCGAAGCGAATATTCAGAACGATGACACGCTTGGTATTGAAGTTCGGCGGCACATCCGTCGCCGACCTGGAACGCTTGGAACGGGCCGCTCGCCGCATCAAGGCCGAGTGGGACCAGGGTCATGAGTTGGCCGTAGTGGTCTCTGCGATGGCCGGCCAGACCAACCATCTGATCGACCTGGCTCACAAGGCGGCCGGGCTGGCCGACCTGCGCGAGTACGACGTAGTCGTGTCCTCCGGCGAACAGGTGACTGCCGGCTTGCTGGCCATCATCCTGCAGCGCATGGGCGTGCCGGCACGCTCGTGGCTTGGCTGGCAGTTGCCGATCGAAACCTCGTCCCAGCACGGCTCCGCGAGAATCGAGTCTATCGACACCGAAGAGCTGGAGCGTCGTTTCGCCGAGGAGCGTCAGGTCGCCGTCCTCGCCGGCTTTCAAGGCTTAGCGGAGAAGGCGCGCATCGCCACCTTGGGACGCGGCGGCTCCGATACATCGGCCGTCGCATTGGCAGCGGCTTTGCGTGCGGATCGCTGCGACATCTACACTGATGTGGACGGGGTCTACACCAGCGATCCCCGGATCGTTGCCAAGGCCCGCAAGATGGAGCGGATCACCTACGAAGAGATGCTGGAGATGGCGTCTCTTGGAGCCAAGGTCCTGCAGACGCGTTCTGTCGAGCTGGCGATGAAGCACAAGGTCAACGTGCAGGTGCGCTCCAGTTTCGAAGACAAGCCCGGCACTCTGGTTGTTGATGAGGAAGAGATTGTGGAACAGGCTATCGTCAGCGGCATTGCGCACTCTCGCGATGAGGCCAAGGTCACCTTGACCCGTATCCCGGATCGTCCCGGTATTGCAGCGGCGATCTTCGGCCCCTTGGCCGAATCGGCGATCAATGTCGACATGATCGTACAGAACATCTCGCTGGATGGTGAGATCACCGACATGACCTTTACCGTTGGACGCAGCGACTTGGACCGCGCGCTTGGCGTGCTGGAACAGAACCGTGACACCCTGCGTTACGCCTCGCTGGAGAAGGATGCGAAGGTAGCCAAGGTTTCCGTCGTCGGCGTCGGGATGCGCAGTCATGCCGGCGTGGCACAGCGGATGTTCACCACCTTGGCCGAGAAAGGCATTAACATCCAGGTCATCACCACCTCTGAGATCAAGATCTCGGTTTTGGTGGCGGAGGACTATCTGGAGCTGGCACTGCGCGCACTGCACAGTGCCTACGGCTTGGACGCAGACTGAACGGGGCGCCTGGATGGCGCGTATGGCTTTGACGTAAGGCCTCGTGCGCGAACGACAAGGTCAGAAGCTTGATGATGCGCGCAGGATAAGCCGAGGTTTCACGGCGACAGGGGGACTAGGATGGCCAGGGCACCGGGCTGGCTCGCAGCACGACGCCTGCTGAAGCAGCTCCGCGATCTGCTGCAGCAGGGCGGTCCGGCTGAGCAACGCCTGGACCAGGTCACCCGTCTGATTGCCAACTACATGGTCGCTGAGGTCTGCTCGCTCTATCTGACGCGGGCCGGCGAGGTATTGGAGCTCTTTGCCACCATCGGCCTGAAGCCGGAGGCCGTGCACCGCACCCGCTTTCGTTTCGGTGAGGGCCTGGTCGGGCAGATTGCCGCCAACGGCCGGCCACTAGCGCTCGCCGACGCACAGAGCCATCCGAACTTTGCCTACCGCCCGGAGATCGGCGAGGAGAGCTTCCAATCGCTGATGGGCGTTCCGGTCTTGCGCGAAGGGCACACCCTGGGCGTTCTGGTCGTACAGAACGTTACGCGCCGCGCTTATGCCGAAGAGGAGGTCGAGGCTCTGGAGACCATCGCCATGGTGGTGTCGGAAATGCTGGCCTCCAGCGGTCTGGTCAGCCCAGAAGAACGGCGCTTGGTGGAGAGCCGGGGGCTCTTGCCAGCGCGGCTGACCGGTATGGCGCTGACCGAAGGGGCTGGTATCGGGATCGCCGTCCCGCATCATCGCGGCCTGGTGATCCGCCGTTTCGTCGCCGAAGATCCAAGCCGCGAGCTGAAGCGACTGCACCAGGCCCGTGACGAGCTCTCGGCCAACCTGGATCGGCTGCTGCAGGCCAGCGATCTGGGGCATTCGGGCGAGCACCACGATATCTTTGAGACCTATCGCATGTTCGTACAAGATCGCGGCTGGATCGGTCGTATCGAAGAGGCGGTCGAGGCTGGGCTGACAGCAGAGGCAGCGACCCAGCGGGTGCAGAACGATGTGCGCCAACGCATGTCGCAGGTAACCGATACCTACCTGCGCGAGCGTCTGGCTGATCTTGACGATCTGGCCAACCGGCTGCTGCAGCATCTGGTCGGCGGCGAGGCACCAGCCGATCAGCTGCCCGAAGAGGCGATTCTGATTGCGCGCAACCTCGGTCCCTCCGATCTCTTGGACTATGACCGTGCGCGCCTGAAGGGGGTGGTGCTGGGCGAGGGCGGACCGACTGCGCACGTCGCCATCGTCGCGCGCGCGCTGGGCATTCCCATGGTCGGTCGCTGTCCGGCTGCCTTGGGCGAGATCCGGCCCGGCGATCCGGTTATCGTCGATGGTGACACCGGCCAAGTTCTGGTGCGCCCGCGCGAACAGGTGCGCGAGAGCTTTTCGCGTGCGCTGAGCGACCGTGACAAACGGCGCCAGCTCTTCTCGGAAACCCGCGACCTGCCGGCGATCTCCAAAGACGGCATTGCGATCACCATGCAGATGAATGCGGGTCTGATGATCGACCTGCCGCAACTGCATGCTTGCGGAGCGGAGGGTATCGGGCTCTACCGGACCGAGGTCCCCTTCATGGTGCGCGAGAGCTTTCCGACCGTTGCCGAGCAACAGCGGATTTATGCCGAGGTTCTGGACTTGGCCGAGGGCAAGCCGGTGAACTTTCGGACCTTGGACATCGGCGGTGACAAGGCGCTGCCCTATTGGTCTGGGGCGGAAGAGGAGAACCCGGCCTTGGGTTGGCGGGCGATCCGTATCGGCTTGGACCGACCGATCATCCTGCGCCGCCAGCTGCGTGCGTTGATCGCCGCGGCGGCTGGGCGCGAGCTGTCGGTGCTGTTTCCCATGATTGGCACCTTGCAGGAGCTTCAGGGCGCAAAGGATCTGCTGGCCCGCGAGTTGGACCTGGCCGAGATCCCGCCGTCGAAGGTCGCCTGCGGCGTCATGCTGGAGGTGCCGGCCCTGCTGTGGCAACTGGACGGGCTCTTTGCTGCGGCTGACTATGTCGCGGTCGGCAGCAACGACCTGTTGCAGTTTCTCTTTGCCAGCGATCGTGGCAACCCGGCATTGGCAGGCCGATACGGCCTCTTCAACGCGGCCTCGATTCGTCTGTTGAGCGCCTTGACCGAGAGCGCGCGCGAGAGCGGCGTGCCGCTCTCCCTCTGCGGCGAATCGGCCGCCCATCCCTTGGAGGCCATGGTGTTGATGGCCTGCGGCTTTCGTCGTCTCTCCATGCCGCCAGCAGCGCTAGCGCCGGTTAAGATCATGATTCGTAGTCTGGATGTGGCGGCCTTCCGCGCCTTTCTGTTAACCCGGCTCGACCACGACTCGGAGTCGCTACAGGGGCAGATTCGTGCCTACGCGCACGACCACGGCATTCAGCTCTGATCTGTGGATATGACCCTAACAGCTTGGATTGCTTGAAAGGCTTGCTCTGCGGTCGGTCCAAGGATCCGCCATCTTCGAAGAAGGGCTGCGATATGTTTGCCCAGCGGTACCTGCATTTGGTAAAAGAGGTCGAGCTTGACGCGGCCGGCGCGGTGGGCGCCGCCCCACTTCAAACACCCTTTGGGACAAAGCCTTGAACCAGACGGTCGAGGCAAACGCATTTTGAGGAAAGATCGCGTGCTTAAAACGCTGAAGAGAGATCGTCGGAACCAATCCTCTCAGGACAACGGCTCCGGCACCTTTTCGCCCAGCATGCTTGGCGGCCGCAACGAGGCGGAGGGCTGGACGCCACCGCCGCTTCCCGACCTGCCGCAGTTTCGTGAGTCCGATGGCGATGCGCCGCCCTTGCCGCCAGAGCCCAAGTCGCGGAAGACAAAGCGCAGCGAAAAGCCCAAGGACATGCCGCCGCTGGGCGTCATGCCGAGGGCAGAGCCGCTGCCGCGGGAACCCGCAAAAAGCGAGCCTATGCCGAAGAAGCCGCTCAAGGCGGCCAAGCCAGCACCGCTTCCCCCATCTCCAATGCCTCCGGGTCCGCTTCCCCCAAGTCCTTTTGCTAAGGACGAGCCGAAGCACGCGCCGCGTTCCAAGCTGGAGATTCCACCCGAGCCCTTGGAGTTAGGCCCAGCCGACGGCGACGAGCCGCCGATCGTTGAAGAGCGACCGCGCCAGCCGACGGCGGCGACGGTCGGGGCTCTCTTGGCGCAGACTCGCTCCAGCTTCGGTCAGGATATCGAGGAAGTCTCCTCGGCCCTGCGCATCCGACCGGTCTTTCTGCGCGCGATTGAGGAAAGCCGTTATGAGGATCTGCCGGGCCTGACCTACGGCGTCGGTTTCGTGCGCAGCTATGCCCACTATCTGGGACTCGACGTCAACGACTGCGTCGAGCGCTTCAAGGATGAGGCGGCCGGGATCGACCGCACGCCGAATCTGAATTTTCCGACGCCGGTGCCCGAGGCCAAGGTGCCGACCGGTGCCATCATTCTGGTCTCCTTGCTGCTGGCCGGTTTGGCTTATCTGGTCTGGACCTATGTCTCTCGCGACGGCGGTTTCGCGGAGAGCGAGACTGTCGCGAGCGAGACCGCCGCGCCACCTGCCGCTGAATCCGGCACAAGCCAGGCGGCGGCAAGCGGCGGCGGAACCGATAGCGACCCCGCGTCCAGCGGCGGTGATGCTGCAGCTAAGGAAACAGCGGCGGATACGAGTGAGACGACGGGCGCAACCACGACGGCCGGTACGGCAGCGGGTGTCGCTGCTGCAGCCGGCGGCGCCGAGACCGCAGCTGCGTCGTCGGGCGGCGCGGATGGTGCTCCGGTTTCAATCTCCGACAATGCGGCCACAGTGGCTGGCGGTGCCGTCTCCGGCGGTGCCGGTACCGTGCTCTTTACCGAGGCCGCCTCGGCGACTCAGCCAGCCGATCCCTCGGTTGCCGGCGTTGGCGCAGCCTACAATGGACCGCGCGTCGTGCTGCGCGCCACGCAGGACAGTTGGGTGCAGGTGCGCAATGCCAGCAACGAATCGATCTTCACTCGCGTGTTGCGCGCCGGAGACACCTATGACGTACCCGATCAGCCGGGGCTCTCGCTTCTGACCGGCAATGCGGGCGGGCTGGTCATCTTGGTTGACGGTCAGGAAGTGCCCAAACTCGGGCGGTCCGGCCAGGTACGACGGAATGTGTCTCTAAGCCCGGACTCACTGAAGGCCAATTAAGCTGCCGGCTCTTGATTTGTGGCGGTCGCGCCAGCATGTCCCCTGCGAGACGAGGGTTGCGCAGCCTTGAGGGCGCGATGACGGCGGATCGGATCGATCTGTTCTATACAGAGGTGGAATGATGAGCGACCATACGGCGGTACGCCCCTGGCGCCAGGTACTGCGGCGTAAGAGCCGACAGATCATGGTCGGCAAGGTGCCGGTCGGCGGCGATGCCCCGATCACGGTGCAATCGATGACCAACACGGTGACGCATGACGTCGCCGCAACCATCGAGCAGGTTCGCGGCCTGGAGGTTGCCGGCGCCGACATCGTCAGGATCTCCTGCCCCGACAAAGAATCGAGCGCCGCACTCAGCCAGATCGTGCCGGAAGTGACCGTGCCGATCGTCGCCGACATTCACTTTCACTACAAACGCGGTATCGAGGCGGCCGAGAACGGTGCTGCCTGCTTGCGCATCAATCCCGGCAACATCGGTGGCCGTGAGCGCGTGCGCGAGGTGGTGAAGGCGGCGCGCGACAACGGCTGTTCCATGCGCATCGGCGTCAACGCCGGCTCTCTAGAGCGCGAGCTTCTGGAGAAGTACGGCGAGCCTTGTCCCGAAGCCATGGTCGAGAGTGCCCTCAACCACATGAAGTTCCTGCAGGACGAGGACTTCCACGCGTTCAAGATCTCCTGCAAGGCCTCTGACGTGTATCTCTCCGTTGCCGCCTATCAGCAACTCTCCGAGGTCTGCGACTACCCCTTGCATCTTGGCATCACCGAAGCGGGCGGCCTGCGCGGCGGCACCATCAAGTCTTCCATCGGCTTGGGCAGTCTGCTCTGGGCCGGCATTGGGGATACCATCCGCGTCTCGCTCTCGGCCGAGCCGGTTGAGGAGATCAAGGTCGGCTTCGATATCCTGAAGTCGCTGGGCCTGCGCCATCGTGGCGTCAACGTCATCTCCTGCCCCTCCTGCGCGCGCCAGCAGTTCCAAGTGATCAATACGGTCGAGGAATTGGAGAAGCGGATCGAGCATATCACCACGCCGATGACCGTCTCGGTGATCGGCTGCGTGGTGAATGGACCGGGTGAGGCATTGATGACCGACCTGGGCTTGACCGGCGGAGGCAAGGGGACGCATCAGGTCTATGTCGCCGGCGTACCGCATCATCGCCTGAAGGACGCCAGTGTCGTCGACCACTTGGTCGAGTTGATCGAGGCCAAGGCCGCCGAGATCGAGGCGGCAAAGGCGGCCGAAGAGGAAGCTCAGCCCGCAGCGGCCGAGTAGGCCCTACAGTTGGATCAGGACCGCATACCGCTTTATGTCGCGCTGGCTTATTGGGCTGGGCTCTTCACTGGCGGTATGGGCGCGATCGTCGGCGTCATCATCGCCTATATGAAGCGCGACGAATTGGACGGCACCTGGGGCGAGAGTGTGCTGACCTATTTCATCACGACCTTCTGGGTCGGCCTGGCACTCTCGATCATCGGCACCGTGCTTGCGATCGTGCTGATCGGCTACCTGCTGCTCGCGGCATTGGCAGTCTGGTACTTTCTGCGCTGCCTGCGTGCCACTCTGGCCGTCTACGACCGCCGCCCGATTGAGAATCCTACCAGCTGGGTTCTTTAACGCCTGAGTTGCTCCTAAGGGTCTGGCTTTTCAGACTGTGCATAAGCAGCTACATCAGGGCCGCAATCCCGTGAACGACAGCCAGAAAGGCGGCGCTGAAGCGTGTCCAGTCTACAGCCCATTCGTGGCACCCACGATCTTCTCCCTCCCGCCATGCGGCGCCACCGCCAAGTGGTGGAGACTGCGCGGGCCATTGCCGAGCGTTACGGCTATCTCTTGATGTCCACGCCGGTGCTGGAGTTCACCGAAGTCTTCAAGCGAACCATCGGCGAGGCGACCGACATCGTCTCGAAGGAGATGTACAGCTTCGCGCTAGGCGAGGGCGAGAGCATCACCCTGCGGCCGGAGAACACGGCCGGCGTGGCGCGCGCCTATATCTCGAATGGCTTGGTGCAGGAACTTCCGCTCAAGTACTTCTACGCCGGGCCCATGTTTCGCCACGAGCGCCCGCAGAAGGGGAGGCAGCGCCAGTTCCATCAGATCGGCATTGAGCTTTTCGGCGTGGCGCAGCCGGCCGGTGATGTCGAGGTCATCGCCGCCGGTGCTCGGATCCTTGAGGAACTGGGTCTGACCGGCAAGACGACCTTGGAGCTGAACACCCTGGGCGATCAGGAAAGCAGGACGGCCTATCGCCAGGCACTGGTTGACTATTTCCAGGATCATCGCGGCCGCCTGTCCGAGGACAGTCTGGCGCGCTTGGAGCGCAATCCCCTGCGAATTCTGGACAGCAAGGATGCTGGTGACCGCGCCGTGGTGGCCGATGCCCCCTCTTTCGAGAGTTATCTGACCCAATCCGCGACAGACTTCTTTGCCGCAGTGCGTGACGGACTGGAGGTTCTGGGTATTGCCTACACACTCAATCCCCGCTTGGTGCGCGGACTGGACTACTACTGCCATACGGCCTTCGAGTTCACGACCGAGGCTTTAGGCGCACAGGGTACCGTCATGGGGGGCGGTCGCTATGACTACCTGGTCGAGACCATGGGCGGACAGGCCACGCCAGGCGTCGGTTGGGCGGCCGGGATCGAGCGCTTGGCTATGCTGCTAGCCGAAGAACCGCCTGCGCCGCGCCCCTTTGCTCTGGTGCCGATTGGTGCCGCGGCCGAGACCCGTGCAGTTCTGCTGGCGGAAGCCTTGCGCAAGGCTGGTCACGCGATCGATTTGGGCTTTTCCGGCAACCTGAGGAAGCGCATGCGTCGAGCCGACAAGATCGGCGCTCGTGCGGCGCTGATTCTGGGCGACGACGAACTGGCGCAGGAGGCCATCGTCGTGCGCGACCTGGACAGTGGCGAGCAAATCACCCTAGGCTTGGTGGGTTTATCGCAAGAACTGGAGGCGCGTTTCTAGTCGTTGGGCCGATGATTCCACCGCGTGACAGTCTGGAGCGTTTGTGTAGCGTTGGGGTGACCTACCGCAGCGCGCCCGCGCTGCTGCGCGAACGCCTGGCCGTATCCGAAGAGCAGGAATCTTTGGTCTACGGCGCGTTGGAAGCAAGCGGCTTTCAGGAGGTTCTGCTGCTGTCGACCTGCGACCGGGTCGAGGTCTTGGGGCTTGGCCGGCAAGAGACCGTGGCCGAACGTGCGCTGGAGGCCCTAGCGCACTGTGGCGGCCTCACCAGCACCAGCCTGCAGCCCTACGCCTTGGAGCATCGCGGTGCCGAAGCGCTGCGACACCTTTTCGCCATTACCGCCGGCCTCGACAGCCAGGTGGTCGGCGAGCCGCAGGTGCTGGGTCAAGTCAAGGCCAGTCACGCAAGGGCCCGCTTGCTGGGCGCCAGTGGTCCCTGCCTCGACCGTTTTCTGGCCGGTGCCTACCAGACGGCCAAGCGGGTTCGAAGCGAAAGCCGCATTGGCGAAGGTCCAGTGTCGCTAGCCGCAGCGGCGCTCAAGGTTGCCCGAACCCTGCATGGATCGCTGAAAGATCGCTCCCTGCTGTTGATCGGTTTGGGAGAGCTGGGCGAGCTGCTGGCGGATTACTTCCGCGTCGCCGGCGTCGAAAAGAGCGGCGTCCTGCACACCAACATCAATCGCGCCAAGGCTGTGGCACGCCAGCTTCAAGCCCAGGCTTGGAGCGGCGAGGACTTGGAGGAGGCCTTGGAGAGCGCGGATATCGCCGTCTTCTCGCAAGGCTCGGGCCAGCCCGTCGTCACCAAGCGCGCTATGGCCAAGATCTTGCGCCGGCGCCGCGGTCGGCCCATGCTGCTATTTGATCTGGCCCTGCCGAGCGATTTGGGCCCTGGGGTCGAGCAGCTGGACAACGCCTTCGTCTACGACCTCTCCGACTTGGAGCGGTTGGCGCTCGACGGAAAGGCGTCGCGCGAAGGAGCCTCGGTTCAGGCCTGGCGCATTCTGGGCGAGGAGTTGGCGCTCTTCGAAGGTAGCCTTGTCGTCAGAGCCGCCGATCAGAGCGTCACCCACTTACGCAGCCATGCCGAAGACCTGCGCCGCGAGGTCTTGGAGAACGAGAGACTTGACGCGGCCGCCGCAACAGCGCTCCTACTGAAACGTCTGCTGCATGGGCCCTCGGAGGCCTTGCGTCAGGCCGCTCGAGAGCCGGCCGACCTTGCCGCCTTGGAAACGGCGATGCGTCGCCTCTTCCCGCAGGTGCAGGACGACCGGCTGCGGAATCGCGAACCAGAGAGCTAGGAGCCCACGTGAGCCTCGAAGAAAAGCTGGCCGCCGTCTGCGACCGGCATGAGGAACTATCGAAGTCGCTGGCCGTACATGCGGAGCCCGGCTCGGCCGACTATACCCGCATCGCCAAGGAGTATGCCGAGCTCGAGCCGGTAGTGGCCGGCATCAACGAGCTGAGTTCGGTGCGCCAAGAAATGAACGACCTGGAAGGCCTGATGGGCGAGGGCGACGATCCCGAGATGCGCGGCATGGCCGAAGAGGAGTTCTATGCGCTGAAGGAGCGCATCCCGAAGCTGGAGCATCAGATCAAGGTGTTGCTCTTGCCCAAGGACGAGGCGGACGAACGCAACGCCGTTCTGGAAGTGCGGGCCGGTACCGGCGGCGACGAAGCCTCGCTCTTTGCCGGCACTCTCTTCACCATGTATCAGCGCTATGCAGAGATCTCGGGCTTGCGCACCGAGACCCTGGACTACGAAGAAACCGATCTGGGCGGCTGCAAGGCCGGTTCGATGCTGATCTCAGGTAAGGGCGTCTTTGCTCAGCTGAAGTATGAATCAGGTGTGCATCGCGTGCAGCGCGTCCCGGTGACCGAGACCAGCGGACGCATCCACACCTCCGCTGCCACCGTTGCCGTGCTGCCCGAGGCCGAAGAGGTCGACGTCGAGGTCGAGGACAAGGATCTGCGTATCGACACCTATCGGGCTCAAGGGGCCGGCGGTCAGCATGTGAACAAGACCGACTCGGCCGTACGCATCACCCACATGCCCAGCGGTATCGTCGTGCAATGCCAGGATGAGAAGTCGCAGCACAAGAACCGAGCAAAGGCGATGAAGATGCTGCGCGCAAAGCTCTACGACGAAGAGCGTCGCCAGCGCGATGCCGAGATGGCCAGTGCACGCAAGAGCCAGGTCGGTTCTGGCGATCGGTCGGAGCGCATTCGTACCTACAATTTTCCACAAGGGCGGGTCACCGATCACCGCATCAATCTGACACTCTACAAGCTGGATCGCGTACTGGCCGGCGAGGCGCTGCATGAGCTGATCGAGGCTTTGGCCACGGAGGATGAGGCCGCTCGTCTAGCAGCCGTCGCCGAAGAGTGAGCGGGGAGCTGCTGGGCGCTCTCTTGGACGAAGCGGCGGCGACATTGGCCGCTGCTGGGCTCGGGTCGCCAAGGCGGGAAGCTCGGGCAGTCTTTGCGGGCCTCATGCCCGATGGTGCTGCGCTTTATGATCGCAATCGCCCAGTCAGCACTGCGCTTGCGGGAGCGCTGCGCGCCGCCACGGCCAGGCGGGCCAGCCGCGAACCCTTGGCTCGTATTCTGGGTTCGCGCGAGTTCTGGAGCCTGGATTTCGGCCTCTCGCCGGACACCTTGGAACCGCGCCCGGACAGCGAAACACTGGTCGCTGCAGCGCTTGCTGCCTTGCAGGAACGCGATGGGCGCTACCGAATCCTGGATCTGGGGACGGGCAGCGGCTGCCTGCTCTTGTCGATTTTGTCGGAGCGTCAGTCTGCTTGGGGCTTGGGCATCGATCGGGCCGAGGGGGCGCTGAGGCAGGCAGCCAGGAACGCCGCTGCCTTGGGCTTGGCCCAGCGCGCGCAGTTCCTGCTCTCCGATTGGGGTGCGGCGGTAAGAGGGTCCTTTGACCTCATCGTCAGCAATCCCCCCTATATCGAACGGGCGACACTGGCGGTTCTGCAGCCGGAGGTGGCCCTGCACGATCCGCGCCTGGCCCTGGACGGTGGCGTTGATGGCCTGCAGGCCTATCGTTGCCTGGTACCCCAGGCGGCCGGTCTCTTGGCGCCAGGCGGCTGTCTGTCGCTCGAATTCGGCCAAGGTCAGCAAGAGTCGGTTCGTCGGATCGTTGAGCAAGCCGGACTTGAAGATTGCAGTCTGCATGCCGATCTCAGCGGAATGCCGCGTGCGCTTTGCGCCAGACGGTCGCGTTAGAGGGGTCTAGGCGGCTATCGGCGATTGCGAGGCAAAAAAAGCTTGGAAGGACGCGGCTCGACCGCTAGGTTTCTTTGGGAACTAGGCGACGCGGTCGGCCAGCCAAGACTTAGGACGGCAGGCGCGGACTGGCATCCCTGCTCTCCGGCGATCGATCGGATTTAGGCGCCCAGCGCTGTTCGGCGGGCCGGTGAGCGATGCGACACTCGACCCTAGCGTTAGACAACATAGACGAATGCAGATGCGACAGAGCAACAACGGTCGCCGCAGCCGCGGTGGACGCCCTACACGCAGGCCAGGCCCGCTGAAGTCACAGACTTTCGACAGCAACGGGCCGGAAGTGCGCATTCGTGGCAATGCCCACCAGGTGCTGGAGAAGTATCAGAATCTGGCACGCGATGCGCACACCAACGGCGACCGCGTGCTGGCCGAGAGTTACTACCAGTTTGCTGAGCACTATTACCGGATCGTACACGAATCGACCGATCCGGAATCTCCTGGCAGCCAGCGTAGCCATCAACGCGAGGAGCGTGATGATGGCGGCCGCAACGAGGCCGAGGAGACCGAAAACGAAAACCGTTCGGAACAGAGCAACAACCGCCGTCGGGGCGACAGGAATCAGCCGCGCCAGCCGGCAGAGGCGCAAGAGGCCGAAGCACCTAAGCAGGATGAGGCTCCTGCAGCCGCTCCGGTGGTGAACGGCGAAGCGGGGGATGCCGACCGAGAAGGTTTGGAGCGCGCTCTGGGCGCCAAGACCTTAATGCTCTCCGGCGACGAGGCCTCGAAGGAAGAGGGCAAAGAGGACAAAGAGGGCAAAGAGGGCGAGCCTGCCAGCGAAGCCGACGAGGAGGCAAAGTCGTCCCGCAGCAATGGCACGCGCTCGACGCGCAGTCGCTCGCGCTATCGTCGCTCCAGCACGCGTACCAAGGAAACCGAGGACAGTGCACCGCAGCGCCGGCAGTTTCCAATGCCGGCCGACGCCAAGGAGCAAGCTGAGGAAGGTGAGCCCCAAGAGAGCTGATCGGTGGAGAGCCGATCGCTGGAGAACTGATCGTCGCGCAGCTTTGTTGCGTCGTGAAGTTGCATCCCGATCGGCTAGGGCAGTAGGTCTAGACGTCATCAAGAAATCTGAACGATCCTGCCGCTGAAGCGAGGAGAGAAAGCATGTCAGCCAATCTCGAAGCGGTCGAAGACCTGCCCGACTACCATCCGCTCTTCCCTCTGGGCGAAGACCAGACGCCCTATCGCAGCTTGGGAAGCGAGGGGGTCGCGCCCATCACTTTGGGCAAGCAAGAGCTGCTTTCGGTCTCGACCGCTGCTCTCAGGCGTTTGGCCGAAGCGGCCTTCATCGACATCAACCACTTGCTGCGCCCGGGACATTTGGGCCAACTGCGCAAAATATTGGATGACGACGAAGCCTCGCCTAACGACCGCTTCGTCGCCTTCGATCTCTTGAAGAACGCCAACATTGCCGCTGGCGGCGTGCTGCCCATGTGCCAGGACACAGGCACCGCCATCGTCATGGGCAAGCGCGGCCGTCTGGTGTTTACCGAAGGCCAGGACGAGCGTGCGTTGTCGGCCGGCATTGCCGATGCCTACTTCAAGCGGAATCTGCGCTACAGCCAGGTCTCACCGGTCTCTATGTACGAAGAGACCAACACGCGCACCAATCTGCCCGCACAGATCGATATCTATGCCGAGGGCGAAGAGGCCTACAAGTTCCTCTTCGTTGCCAAGGGCGGCGGTTCGGCCAACAAGACCTTCCTGTTCCAGGCAACGCCCTCGGTGCTGAATCCCGATCGCTTGCTGCCCTATCTGGAGGAGCGGATTCGCAGTCTGGGTACGGCTGCCTGTCCGCCCTATCACCTGGCCGTTGTCATCGGCGGTACCTCGGCTGAGCTCAATCTCAAGACCGTCAAACTGGCGAGCTGTCGCTACCTCGACGCGCTGCCGACCCAGGGCGGCGAGACCGGCCATGCCTTCCGCGATCTGGAGATGGAGGCGGTGGTCCATAAAATGGCGCAGGGCCTTGGCATCGGCGCGCAGTTCGGCGGCAAGTACTTCTGTCACGACGTGCGCGTTATCCGACTGCCACGTCACGGCGCCAGCCTGCCTATTGGAATTGGTGTCTCCTGCTCTGCCGACCGCCAGGCCCTGGGAAAGATCACCCGCGAGGGCATTTTCCTGGAGGAACTGGAAGCCAATCCGGCTCAGTATCTGCCGGAAGTCGAGGACAAGAGCCTGGGCGGCGAGGTGGTCGAGATCGATTTGACCCAGCCGATGTCTGAAATCCTGGCAAGCTTGAGCAGCCATCCGATCAAGACGCGCCTCTCGCTTACGGGGCCGATGATCGTCGCCCGCGACGCCGCGCACGCCAAGTTGCGCGCACGGCTGGAAGCCGGAGAGCCGCTGCCGGACTACTTCAAGAACCATCCGATCTACTATGCCGGTCCGGCCAAGACGCCCGAGGGCTTCGCTTCGGGCTCATTCGGGCCGACGACGGCGGGCCGCATGGATTCCTTCGTCGACCAGTTTCAGGCTGCCGGCGGCTCTATGGTCATGCTGGCCAAAGGCAACCGCAGCCCGGTGGTGCGTGAGGCCTGTGGCAAGCATGGCGGTTTCTATCTGGGTTCGATCGGCGGCCCGGCGGCGCGCTTGGCGCAGGACTGCATCAAGAAGGTCGAGTGTATCGAGTATCCCGAGTTGGGGATGGAAGCGATCTGGCGGATCGAGGTCGAGGATTTCCCGGCCTTCATCATCATCGACGACAAGGGCAACGACTTTTTCAAGGAACTGAAGGTCGCCTAGTTGCTCCCAATCGGGGCAGGCGACGGAGATAGGGGATCACGGACGAATGGTGGCTTTGAGATCGGGCGCTAAGCAGCTTTGCCTCGCCTTTGGCATTCTCTGCTTTCTACCTTTTGCAGCACTGGCCCAAGGAGACAAGACGATCCTGCTGGTGCCGGGTGACAGCGACAACCTGATGGGTACCATCGCCAGCGTGATGCGGCCGGGCCTGGAGCGCGCCTTCGAACAGCCGGTCGAGATCGCAACCGTCATCGGTGAGAGCGGTGGTCTGGCGCAAGACATTCTGGGCCGCACTCCTGCCGACGGCTCCACACTTCTGGTCGCGGAGCTGTTGACACGGGCGATCGACGAGGCCTTGGCCAACTCCGGCCAGGAGACCGAACTTACGGCACTCACCCCGATCATCAAATTGGCGCAGGGCGTCTCGGTCGCTCTGGTGGTGCGTGCCGATTCACCTTTCCAGACCTTCGAAGAGATGGCCGCCGAGGCGCAAGAGCGGACCTTGAGCGTCGCAACCTCGGGCAAGCGGACCAGTTCGGGAGTGGCGCTCGCTTTGATCGCCAAGCGGCTGAACCTGCCCTTTGCCTTCAGCAGCCGCCCGACGATGGGCGCCATCCTGCGCGACCTGGACAGCGGAGCGGTCGATGCTGCCATCATCTTTACCCGTGTGCTGACCTTTCCGGAGGTTCAGGGCGACTACCGTGCATTGATCACCTTTGGAGCTGAGCGTAGCCCGCTGCTGCGCAAGACCGTGCCGACCCTGGCGGAACTCAGCGGCGATCGGAAGGACGCCTTCACCACCTCAGTCGCGCTCTTCGGCCCACCGGCGATGGATCCCTCAAAGGTGCTGAGCTTGGCGACGGCCTTCTTTCGCGGCGTCTCGGCCGATCAGGCGGTCATGGAGGCCGCAGTGGCCAGTGGCGTCGACATCGTCCTGAAGGACGCCGAGGTGGTCGAAGAGACCATGGCGCGCGATGCCAATGTCGTGCAGCGCGTCTTGCCGCTGTTGCAGTAATCGAAAACCGGAGGCCGTCCAATGAGCATCGAGAGAAAGCACACCAACGACCGCATGAGCCAGGTCGTCATCCACGGCGATACCATCTATCTGGCGGGCCAAGTGGCGCAGTCGGCGCCCGGTGGCAGCGTCACAGAGCAGACCAAAGACATTCTGGCGCGGATCGATGCGCTGCTGGCCGAGGCGGGCAGCGATAAGTCCAAGGCGCTCTCGGCTACCATCTGGCTCACCGACATGGATAGCTTTGCCGAGATGAATGCGGTCTGGGATGCCTGGTCGGTCGGCGGTAACGCACCAGCCCGCGCTTGCGTGGAAGCACGCCTAGCCTCGCCGAAGTTTGCGGTCGAAATTGGCTTGATCGCATCACGCTAGAACGCATCCCGAGCAGGTGGAACCACCTGAGACGACGGTTTGCTTCTTAAAACAGATGCATAGAGCGATGGACCCGAGCCTATGCGAGGGGACAATGCTCTAGATATCGCTAGGCGGCCATCTCCTTCGTCAGATGGCCCGCCAAATCGACATGCAGTTCGAAGGCCTGGCGAAAGCCGGTCTGGCCACGTCGCGTGACAAAGAGTCCGCGCGGGTCGGGGCTGCGGCGCAGCCAGGCCTGTTCCAGAAGAAAGCTGAAGAGGGCGCTGCCGAGTTTCCCGGCCAGGTGTGCCCGGCGCTCGCTCCAATCCAGACAGGGTCGGCAGAGCTGCGGACCGCTCTTGGTGCTGCAGGCACCCAGGTCCAGGCCCAGGTTGTTCAGGAAATCCGTGCCGTTTGCAGTGATGATGCCGACGTCCTCCGTCAGCTCGATTGCGCCACGGGCAACCAATCGATCGGTCATTGCCACAGCCAAGCCGCCGGCCAAGTGGTTGTAGCAGCTGCGCAAAGCGCGAAGCGCTGGGTCGCGCGGCCCCGTCTTGTGCTTCGGTTCGCGGCTTCCGGCGAAGAGATGCAGGCTCTCCAGCAAGGCTGCGACCTCCGGCGAGGCTAGTCGGAAGTAGCGGTGCCGGCCCTGCTTGATCACCGACAGGATCTCTCCCGTCAGCATCTGTCCGAGGTGTCCGCTGGCGGTCTGCGGTGTAACGCCGGCGATCTCTGCCAGCTCGCGTGCCGTCAGCGCCCGTCCGTCGATCAAGGCGCAGAGCATGGCGGCGCGGCCAGGGTCGCCGATCAAGGCGGCAACCTCTGCAAGGCGGGCAGGGCTGGACATAGGCGTTCTCCTTAGACTGACGGCTCGCTGCAATCCTGCAAGCTTAGCCCGAGCATCGGTCGCGATACTACGGTCAAACCCGAAACAAACCCGGTACATCAGCATGTCTCCTGACACCTTCCTCTAACGCCTAGGGAGACATGGCGATGCTATTCCGTGCTTGGAACGTGCTACTCGGCCTCTTACTGCTGAACCTTCTGCTGGCCTTTGGGACGGACCTTAGGCCGTCCCACCGAACGCGCGTTTCGCCCAAGGCTGAACGTCTTCGTGCACAGATGATTGGATGGTAGGGGGAGCTGCCTTGGTGATGCTGGTCAGGGAGATTTCTGGAAGGGAAACTGCTCGGCCCAATGCAGCGCGATCTCCGCGCGGCGACAGATCCAGACCCGCTCGTGCCCCATCACGTAGTCCAGCAAGCGGTGGAGTGCGCCGATGCGGCCGGGACGGCCAAGCAAGCGGGCGTGCAGGCCGATGGTCAGCATCCTCGGCGCCGTCTCGCCTTCGAGATAGAGCTGGTCGAAGCTGTCTTTGACATAGCGCTCGAACTCTTCGGCCAATTGATAGCCTTCTCGGCGCGAGAAGCGGCTGTCGTTGGTGTCGAGCGAGTAGGGCAGGATTAACAGCGGTCGGCCGTAATCGTCGTTCCAGAAGGGCAGTTCGTCGCTGTAGTTGTCGGAATCGTAAAGGAACCCAGGATCTTCGCTCACCAGGCGCCGCGTGTTTACACTCGGCATACCGGCATAGTAGCCCAGCGGATGAGCGCCGGTGATCCTGACCGCCTGCTCGACGCACCAGGCGATGTGCTGACGCTCCAGTTCGATCGGAAGGCCCTGATGGTCGATCCAGCGCCAGCCGTGCGGGTGGATGTCGAAGCCCGACTCGGCTATCGCCTCCAGGGCGTAGGGATTGAGGGCACCGGCGAGGCCCACCAGGTTCACCGTTGCTGGCAGTCCTCGGTCTTGAAAGGCGCGTATGATCCGCCAGAAGCCGACCCGGCTGCCGAACTCGTAGCAAGACTCCATGTTGAAGTCGCGTGTCCCGATCTTTGCTTGCACCACCAGATCGGAAATGCGGTCTTCCGAGGTGGCATCGCCATTCACGATTGAGCGCTCGCCACCCTCCTCGTAGTTTATGCAGAAGTTGACCGCGATGCGGGCGCCGCCGGGCCAGTTCGGATGCGGCGGTTTGGGGCCGTAACCGACCAGATCACGCGGCGGGAAGAGCGCGCTCATCGGCGTGCGCTTTTCTCGAGCAGACGACACTGGCCCGATGCCGATTTAGAATGAGTATACAACATCCTAGCCAACAACGGTCAGTGGGGCTCGGAGGTAGTCCAAGAGCCGCGAGAGGTCTCCCGCGCGTCGCCGCCGCTTGCCTTCCTCGAACAGCAGATACTCATAGCTCGCCGGTCCGACCTGATGCTTGGCCAAGGTGTAGATCGGCCGTTCCTGTGCGCGGCGATAGATTGAGAATGCAGCCATCCCGGACAGATGGTCGATGGCATAGTCGCGCCAAAGACCGGCCATGACATGCTCGCTGTAGAGCGCCATCAGGGCCTGTAACTCGCCCTTGGTAAAGAATATGGGTTTGCTGTTGCGTTTGGCGCCGCCGCGCGAGCGCTGCGCTTCTTTCACATAGCGTGCGAGAGAGATAACCTCCGCCATTCCGCCCGTACCGCCGTTCCCGCTGGTCGCGTGTTCGTCTCAGGAATCCGTCAGCTCAGTCTGCTGCGGTGCTGCGCGTCTGTCTAGAGGCTTGCACAGGGCCAGAGGCTCAGGATTGCATGGGGTTTGCGTCCAGCGGCCAGTCTCGCCTAAAAGGCTGCTGCAGACTGACGAGCGGCCGCGTTAGACGGCCCCGTGAGCCAACCCGTTAGGAAGGAGAGCAGCGATGGTCGCGGCCGTACCCCCGCTTTGCGATTTTGGTTGGAAGGCGCCCGATTTCGCGCTGCCGGCTGTCGACGGCAAGACCTACAGCTTGGCCGAGGTCAAGGGCGAGAAGGGGCTCTTGATTATGTTCATTTGCAACCACTGCCCCTATGTCCGCTCCATTATCGAGCGGATCGAACGGGATGTGGCGGAGTTACGCGGGCTCGGTGTTGGCGCCTTGGCGATCATGTCCAATGATGCCATTGCCTATCCGGCCGACTCCTTCGAGAACATGAAGCGTTTCGCCGAAGAGAAGGGCTTGAGCTTTCCCTATGCGATCGACGAGAGCCAAGCTGTCGCAAAGGCCTATGCTGCCATCTGTACGCCCGATTTCTATGGCTTCAACGCCGACTTGGAGCTGCAGTATCGGGGACGCTTGGATGCCTCGCGCACCAGCCCGATCTCCGGCGCGCGCCGGGACCTCTTCGAGGCCATGCGGCAGGTGGCTGAGACCGGCGAGGGGCCGCGCGAGCAGGAGGCCTCGATCGGCTGTTCGATCAAATGGAAGGCGGCTTGACGAGCGTGCTTGCCTTCGCCGGGCGGGGCACTAATGTGGCGGCCCAGGAGTTGCCAGGGAAGTGAAGGGATAGGACCTAGGTGAGTGACGTTTTTCGCGAGGTCGAGGAGGATCTGCGCCAAGAGCAGCTGAAGCGGGTGGCCAAGCGCTACGGGCCCTATGTGGCGATCGTGGTGGTCTTGGTCATCGGGCTGGTCGGTGGCTATGCGGTCTATCAGGATTGGCAGCAGGAATCGCGTGAAGAGGCCGGCGCGGCCTTCGCCTCTGCGCTCGCCGAGGCGCGCCAGGGCGAGGCCGCCGGAGCGCTGCTGGCGCTGGACAAAGAAGCCAGTTCCGATGCCGGCGGCTTCAAGATTCTGGCGGCCTTCGCAGCGGCGGAGATCCGCTCGGAAAACGAGGACCCCGAAGGAGCGATCGCCGGCTGGCGTGCATTGGCCAATGACAGTTCGGCCGGTCAACCGCTGCAGGACGTGGCTCGCATCCTGGCGGTCATGCATGCGATGAACACGCAAGAGCCGTTGCCGGCATTGGAGGGCGAGCTTGCCCCTTTGGCCGACAGCGAGCGCCCGCTTTCCTTTATGGCGCGTGAGTTGACCGCCTTGCTGGCGCTGGAGCAGGGAGACGAAGCACGCGCCAAGGAGCTGCTGACTACGCTCGGCCAGGATCCAAACAGCCCGGTGGGTCTGCGCGGCAGGGTCAACCAGCTGTTGGACTCCCTCGGTTCCTAGACGCGATGCGCCGCTTCGCTTCACCTCTTGCCGCACTCGGTTTCACACTGGCCCTGGGCGGTTGCGGGCTCTTCAGCGACGCACAGCCGCCGCTGCCGGGTGAACGCGAATCGGTGATCGTTCAGGCGACGTCGCTAGAGCCCGACCCCGGGCAGGCCGGCAGCGAGATCCGCCTGCCGCCGCCCTATGTGAACGGCAGCTGGTCTCAGCCCGGCGGCACCGCTGCCCATGCAATGTACCATCTGGCGATTTCCGACAAGCCGGTGATCTCCTGGATCGCCGACGTCGGTGCTGGGGACGCGGAGGATGCCGCCCTGCTGAGTCAGCCGATCGTCTTCGGCGGCACCATCTTCTCGCTGGACTCGCGGGCCGAGGTCACCGCCTTTGGCCTTGGCGACGGGCGCCTCTACTGGCGAACCGATCTGGAAGACATTGTAGACGATTCCGGTGCGTTCGGCGGCGGCATCGCCTTTGCCGATGACAAGGTCTTCGTGACCACAGGCTTTGCCCGCATCTTTGCGTTGGATGCGCGCAACGGCCAGGTGCTATGGGATGCGAAAGCGCCGGGGCCGATGCGCTCTGGCCCGGTCGTCGATGGCGGGCGCGTCTATGCCGTGACCTTGGATAACCAGACGATCGCCCTCAACGCAGCCGATGGAGCGACCCTTTGGCAGCACCGCGGTGTCGAGGAGCAGGTGGGCCTCCTAGGCTCCTCTAGCCCTGCCGTGGCCGGCTCTACCGTAATCGTGCCCTACAGCTCCGGCGAGCTCTATGCGCTCAGCGTCGAGGGGGGGCGGGTCTTGTGGAACGAGAGCCTGGCAGCCGTGCGCCGCAGCGATGCCATCAGTGATATCGGCCAGGTGCGCGGCCTGCCGGTGATCGACCGCGGTCTGGTCTTCGCCACCTCGAACGCCGGCCGCACCGTCGCCATCGACTTGAGGCGCGGCAATCGTGTGTGGGAGCGCGACCTGGGCGGGCCGCTGACCCTCTGGGCCGGCGGCGATTACCTCTTCCTGATCACCAACAAGGCCGAGCTGGTGGCCTTGGCGCGTGACAACGGCGCCATCCAATGGGTGACGCCTTTGCCGCGCTTCGAGGACCCCGAAGACCGCGAAGACGCCATTGCCTGGGTCGGCCCGATCCTGGCTAGCAACCGCCTTGTGGTCGCCGGCAGCCACGGCGACGCCTATGCCGTCTCTCCCTATACCGGCGAGTTTCTGGGTGCGGTCGAGCTACCCGCCGGCGCTGCGGTCTCGCCGACCGTGGTGCAAGAGCATCTGATCTTTCTGAGCGTCGATGCCGATCTGGTGGTGATGCGGTAGTTTCTAGGTAAGAGATCGGCCCGCATAGATCCGTCACTATTGGAAGAATGGTGTGCCGGATAAGCAAAAAATGCTTGCATTGCCTTGTGGATGTCATCAAGCTCTTGTCTGACACTTTACTCATTTTGTTGATTGTGAGTACTGTGCTCAGAAGACGTTTTCCTGGCCGAGAACGAGGCCGCATCGATATATAACATTTGGAGACTGTATTATGGGAAGATACAGCGGGACAGACGAAGCTGACACGTTTTATGGCAGAACACGCCCGGATAGCATGTTTGGGGGGAGCGGCGATGACGTTCTCTACGGCGGTCGCGGTCAAGACACGTTGATTGGCGATAGCGGCAACGATCGGCTCTTCGGTGGCCCCTCAAATGACAAGAGGCTCTTTGGGGGCCTGGGAAACGATCTGGTCTACGGTGGTGCTTCTAATGACGTTTCCTTGTTTGGCGGGGATGGCACTGACCGTCTCTACGGTGGAACGGGGAATGATCTTAGCCTATTTGGAGGGAACGGCGACGACCTCGTCTTTGGCGGTGAAGGTGACGATTCGCTCCTATACGGCGACGAAGGAAACGATCGGCTCTACGGTGACGAGGGAAATGACCGCATCTATGGCGGCAACGACGACGATAGTCTCTACGGCGGTCAAGGCAACGACTTAAGCCTGGTTGGTGGGTCAGGCGACGACATCATCGTGGGTGGCCTCGGGTCTGACATTCTGAAAGGCGGTAGCGGGCAGGATACCTTCGTCATCCTCAGTCAAGATGAAGTTGTATCCGGTGAGAAGATATTCGGGGGCGCGGGTGTCGACACCCTGATCCTGGAGCGTGGTGCGGCCGTTGCCGATGACATTACCCTCGTCGGCGTGGAAGTGATCGTCACGGCCTTCAACAGTCTGGCTGCGACCAGCGGGGACGACACGATTGTCGGCGATTCGCTGATCGACATCGTCTTCGGGTTGAGCGGCGACGATCGAATTTTTGGCCTTGCGGATGTCGATACGCTTTTCGGCGGATTCGATGACGATCGATTGTTCGGCGGTGCTGGTAACGATGTCCAGCTTATCGGTGGTGAAGGCAACGATAGCATCTTTGGCGGTGCTGGTGACGATGTTCAGCTTTTCGGTGGTGGAGGCAACGATAGTATCTTCGGCGGCGCAGATGCGGATCGATCGCTGTTCGGAGATGCTGGCGATGACAGAGTAAACGGCGGTGCCGCCGCCGACACCTCTCTCTTTGGGGGGCAAGGCGATGACACCCTGCTAGGTAACACCGGCAACGATAGCTTACTCTATGGCGACGGGGGCGACGACAGCATCTTCGCCCAGAGTGGCGCAGATCGTAAGCTCTATGGAGGCAGCGGATCCGATAGGATCCATTCGGGAGATGGCAACGATCAAGAGGTCTTCGGTGGCGATGGGGCGGACAGCCTCTTCTCCGCACGCGGCAATGATTCCACCATGTTTGGCGATGCCGGCAACGATTCGCTTTATGGTGGAGCCGGTAACGACTCGCGGCTTTTTGGTGGACTCGACCATGACCTGCTTCAGGGCGGGTCCGGGGACGACCGAGAGTTGTTCGGCCGCGCAGGGGACGACACGGTCTATGGTGGCGAGGGTAACGACGAAGGGCTCTTCGGCGACGGTGGGTCCGACAAGCTCTATGGCAGCGATGGCGACGACGCTTCTATCTTCGGTGAAGAGTCTTCGGACAAGATCTATGGCGGGAATGGGAGAGATTTCCTACTCTTCGGCGGGGATGGAAGTGATTGGGTGTTTGGCGGTAGCGGAGACGATCGGATCGTCTACACCGCCAGAGAGAGTCAGAACGGCTTTTCCGATCGCTTCTACGGCGACAGCGGTATCGATGGGCTGACGATCCTGGCTGAGGCGGGCGCTGAACTGCCGACATACGGCAACCTCGGCGGGTTCGAGAGCGTTGCCATCTTCGCCGAAGCAGGACCTAGGCCTAATGACCGCTTCAGCGGCTTCACCGGCAGCGATACCATCCATTCCCGCAGCGGAGCCGATTGGCTGAATGGGCGCTCGGGTGCGGACAGCCTCTACAGCGGCTCCGGCGATGATGTAAAGTTGCAGGGCGGCAGTGGCGAGGATCTGCTGGCCGGTGGCAGTGGGCACGACCTGAAGCTGCTGGGTCAGGACGGCAACGACAGCCTTTTCGGCGGCACGGGGCACGATACCTCCCTCTTCGGCGGCAGTGGGGACGACAGCATCTACGGCGACGATGGCCATGACGTCAGTTTGATCGGCGGCAGTGGGGAAGATCGGCTTTTCGGCGGCTTCGACGACGACACCCTGCTCACCGGCGGCAATCAATCGGATCGAATCTTCGGCGGCAGTGGCGATGATTCCTTGCTGCAGGGCGAACGCGCCAACGACTGGCTCTATGGTGGCAGCGGCGATGACGCCGGACTCTCTGGCGGCAGCGGCGTCGATCGGATCTACGGAGGTGACGGCGCCGACATCTTGGACGGCAACGAGAGGCTCGACCGGGTGTTCGGCGGCAGCGGCGATGACACCATCGCGGTCGGCAGCGGCGACGCGCTCTTCGGCAAGTCCGGCGGCGATTCCTTCCGTTTCGACGGCGATACTCTGCTGGCTGGCAGCGCCATTGCGAAGATCTTCGGCTTCAATGGAGCCGAGGGCGACAAGCTGGTGTTTGCCACGGGGCAGGAGCGCGGCAGCTTCACTTATGTCGAGACCGCGGCCTTCTCTGCTGCCGGCGACAGCGAAGCCCGCTTCGACCAGGGCAGCGGCCTGCTGGAAGTCGATCAGGACGGCGACGGTGCGGCCGATCAGGTTGTCGAGATGAAGGGCCTAAGCCTGGCGGGCCAGCTCTCCTCAGGCGATTTCCTCTGGCTTGTCTAATACTCTGGTCGGTTCATCTGCTAAGATGAGCTGCCATGGGAGCGTGGCCACGCTCCCATGGCGGCGGGGGATGGATCGCTCCTCTGGCAGGCCGCAGAGCGGGCCGGATTAGAGAAAGATCACCCCCGTCTTTTCCACGAGACCTGAACGGATACCAGGGCTTCGGGCCCGGATGACAAGCAAAGGGGCTGGAAAAGATGACCAAGGCTATCATCGGTGTCGACATCTCGAAAGACCATTTCGACGCTCACCGTCTGCCCGATGGGGCAGCGCATCGCTTTCTCAACAGCAAGCGGGGCTATCGCGCGTTTCGCACCTGGCTCAAGGGCTTTAGTATTGAGCGCGTTGTCTTCGAGGCCAGCGGCCCTTACACCCAAGCCTTCCACCAGGCTTTGGCAGAGGCCGGCCTGCCGCTTGCCATGGTCAATCCACGCCGGGCCAGGCGCTTCGCTGAAGCCATCGGCCAGTTGGCTAAGTCCGATCCGGTCGACGCCGCTGTGCTCGCTCGCATGGGGCAGGCCTTCGATCTCAGGCTGACGCCGCTACCCTGCAAAGCGCTCCGGCACCTGCGCGAACTCGAAGCAGCCCGCTGCGGCCTGATCAAGGAGCGCACCGCCGCTGGCAATCGGGCGCGTGGTAGTGGCTTGGCACTCCTGCGTCGCCAGCTGGCCAAGCGCCTCAAGCTGATCGAGAGCCAACTCGCTGCCATCGACAAGGCCATGGCCGAAATCGTCACCCAAGACCAGGAACTCGCAAGACGCTTCCAGATCTTGATCTCTATCCCGGGCCTTGGCCAGGCCTCGGCCTTCGCCCTACTGGTCGCCCTGCCAGAGCTCGGCAGCCTGCAAGCCAAACCCTTGGCTGCTTTGGTTGGCCTTGCTCCCTTCATTCGACAATCAGGCCAATGGAAAGGCAGAGCCAAAATCAAGGGCGGACGCCACGGCCTCAGACAGGCGCTCTATTGGCCAGCCATCGTCGCCTGCCGCTTCAACCCTGATCTCAAGGCCAAGTACCTGCACCTCACCGCTGCCGGCAAACCAACCAAACTCGCCATCATCGCCGTCATGCGAAAGTTACTCATCCTCGCCAACGCACTCCTCAGAGACGATCGGACTTGGACACCTCAACGACCTTGACCATTACGGATACCTCGATTGAACCCGGTTATCGGAACCGCGAAGCGTCTGGCTGGGCAGCCATGAGCAATTCGACCAGCTTGCATGGATGACCTCGCGGGCGAGAGTGCTTAGCCTTGCAGGCTTGAGGATCCCAGCAACCGCCGGGGCCTCTCGGCGGCGATAGGTGTCAGCGTTTCTCGAATGGACAAGGTGCTTCATAGCGGCAGTGAGAGCTCGGCCGCGAGCCCTGTGCTTGCTGGCATTGGCTGGATGCTGCTGACGACCTTGATGTTCGTCGCGGTCACCGGCGTGGTGCGCTATCTAGGCTCCGACATTCCAGCCGTTCAAGCGGCCTTCATCCGCTACCTCGTCGGCTGTTTCCTGGTCCTCCCCATGCTGCTGCCGCTTCTGAAGGTGAGACCGCGCCGACCGACGCTTGGCCTCTATGTCCTGCGTGGCCTGGTGCACGGCGGGGCGGTGATGCTCTGGTTCTATGCCATGGCGCGCATCCCTATCGCCGAGGTCACGGCGATCGGCTACACCACGCCGCTCTTCGTCACCCTGGGCGCCTGGCTGATCTTTCGCGAACGCCTGCACGCGCGGCGTATTGCTGCTGTCGTCATCGGCCTTCTCGGTGCGCTCATCATCCTGCGGCCTGGCTTCCAAGAGGTGCAGATCGGCGCCTTGGCCCAGCTTGCCGCAGCGCCGCTCTTCGCCTGCTCCTTCCTGATCGCCAAGCGGCTGACCCTGACCGAGACGCCCAGCGCCATCGTCGGCATGCTGTCGATCTTCTGCACCTTGACCTTGCTTCCAGGAGCCCTCATTGCCTGGCGCGAGCCGACCCTCGAAGAGGTGCTGTGGCTCAGCCTCACTGCCGTTTTCGCGACTGCCGGGCACTACACACTGACCCGCGCCTTCAAGGCCGCACCTCTGACGGTGACCCAGCCGATCGGCTTCCTGCAACTCGTTTGGGCTGCGTTGTTGGGCATGTTGGCCTTCGGCGAAGCCCTTGACCCTTACGTCTTCATCGGCGGCGGGATCATCGTGGCCGCAGCCACCTTCATCTCACACCGGGAGATGCGCGCGGCGCGCAAGGCCAAAGAAGCCCGGCTCGCCGCTGCGACCACACTAAATTCCTAGTCAGCTAGCCCAGCAAACGGGGATCGAAGGGATAGGAAGAGAGGGGTAGGGGGCCGTCTTCGGTGATCTGCACCATCTGTTCCAGCTTTACGCCCTCGCCGCCACGGTCCGAGCCGGTGAAGCTCTCGACGCTGAAGACCATGCCGGGCTCGACCAGGCCGTCATAGCCATAGTCGTCCCAGTCCTCCTGATAGGGAATCTTGGGATACTCGTCAGACATGCCGACGCCATGGGTCAGACAGGTGTAGCGATGGGCGACACAGTCGGGTCTGCGCTGGAAGGCCTTCTGACTGATCTCCAGGAAGCTGGCGCCTGGTCGCAACAGCTCGATGTTGAAATGCACCTCGTCATAAGCATGACGGTAAAGCGCTTTCTGCTCGGCCGAGGGTGGGGCCTCGCCGCAGAGCCAGGTGCGTGAGATGTCGGCGCAGTAGCCGAAAGGCCCGACCATGTCCGTATCGAAGGCCACCAGCTCGCCGGCCTCGATCACCTTGTCGCTGGATTCGCGGTACCAGGGATTGGTGCGGTGCCCCGAGGCCAGGATGCGGCACTCGAACCACTCGCCGTCGTAGGCTGTGTTGGTGCGGTGGAGGTAAGAGAGCAGCTCGTTCTCGGTCATGCCAGGCACCAGCGCCGTCTCCATCGCCCGCATGCCCTCTTCGGCGACCGCAATGGAATAGCGCATCAGTTCGATTTCGTCTGGCGACTTGATGATTCGGGCCTGCTCGACCAAGGTCTCGGCATCGACAAGTTCGAAGCCGGCCTGCATCAGCGCAGCAGCGGCACTGGGATTGAGGCGGTCGCAAGCAATCTTGGGATAGCTGGAAGAAAGGCCCGTCTCCTCAAGGAAACTCTGGATCTCCTGGGCCAAATGCCGGCCTTGATCGGTCAAGTCCAATCCGGCGTCGAAGATGTTGCGGAACTTGGCCGGCCGGAAGGCGTGGATCTGCGGCGAACTCTCTTTGTAGGTGCCGTGCATCACCAGCGGCCCCTCGACCGGGACCAGCAGATAGCAGAAAGGCATTCGGGTCTGGAAGATCGAGAACTGCCGATGCTCGGCCGCGTAGCGCTGGCTCACCGGATTGGCGATGACTGCGAGCGCTACCTCTTTGGCGCGCATGACCTCGCGCACGCGGCCCAGGCGATAGGCATGCACCGCCTCCATATCCACTTGGGGTTTGACGGGGCCTCTGGCCTCGATCTTCTGAACGCTGGATGCAACTGCCACGCCGCCCTCCCATGCCAAACGACAGTCCCTTACAAGGGACGCTAGGGCGGGTGTGACGGCCTTGCTTTCTAAGACTCGACCTCTAGGCGTCGTTTGTAGGTCAGTCGCCGCTAAAGGCGTGGCGAACCATATCGCGGTAGAGCAGCAATTGACGCGACAGCAAGCCGTCGTCGCCGACTGCCTTGCCGATGATCATGCCGCCATCGACCAATGCACAGAGCATGTCGGCCAAATCGTCCGGCTCGATCGTCTGCCTGGGCTTGTGCACGGCGGCGATTGCAGCGATACGGGCGGAGAAGCGTTCGCGCCAGGCCAGCACGGCGCTGCGGTGCAGGTCTCGAACCTCGCGATTGAAGAGTTGGTCCTGATAGCAGTAGGCGGCCATCAGGCAGCCCGGGTTTCCGCCCGGCAAATCGTCCAACATCTCCGCCAGCATCTTGAGGCCGATCAGGAAGGCATGCAGCGGGTCGTCGTGCAGCTGGTCAGCCCGCCCGAAGATGTAGTCCAAGAGAATGCGCTCGCGGTCCAGATAGCGCCGCAGCAGGGCCTCGGCCAGCGCGCCCTTGCCTTTGAAATGATAGAAGAATCCGCTCTTCGTGATGCCGACGGCGGCAATCAGCTCGTCGATCGAGGTCGCGCCGAAACCCTTCTCCAGAATGGCCGACTCGGCAGCGTCCAACAGCCGCTCGCGCGTCACCGAACTCTCCTTCTCAGCGCCTTGCGGCATGGACCACCTCTCTACTGTCTGTTCCTCGAAAAAGGGTGAGCGTTCACCGAACTGTACCATAGGTATGGTTCAGGCTTGCAGGATATAGCGGCGATTCGCGCCTCCTAGAGTTAAGGCGCTGATACAATGTTGTTTTCCTTGCTTCTGGAGGGTGAACAATCGGTTCCCTGGATCTCTGCGCCGCGGCGACTCATCTGCATTGTGCGTTGCAGCAAAAAGCAGTGTGTTGGAGAGGAGCCTTAGTCCGATGTTTCAGCAAAGCTCGATGGCAAGCAATAGCCAAGCCAGCCTTATCACCCACAGCGCAGTGGAGCAGGCCTCGGGGCTCTCCGGCCTGGTCGGCATCCCAGCCGCTTTCTCGTTGCTCAACGACCCGGGCGGCGAAGAGGCGCTCATCGGATTCTACGGCCCCTATCTCAGGTTGGCGCGTGAAGCGAGGACGGGTCTCTTGTTGGAGGCGCCCAGTGCGCGGGCTACGGCGGCCTGGGGCCGTACCTGGGGGGCGCGCGACTTTTCAGCCCTCAACCGTCAGGCCGTATCCTTCGTCACCTTGCTGCGCGACTACTTCGACCCGGCGGCCTCCTACGTGCGTATTGCTGGGGCCCTGGGCCCTGTTTCGCCGAACGTGCACAGCGCACTCTCGCCGGAAGCAGCCTTGCTCGCGCATTTCGAACAGGCCGAGTGCCTGGCGGCGGCAGGCGTCGACCTGCTGGTCGGCTCGGCCATCCCGACGGCAGCCGAGGCCATCGGCCTCACCATGACGGCCGCAGCGGTGGAATGCCCGCTCTTGGTCTACCTGGCCTGCGATGGCACAGGACTGCTGCGAGACGGTCAATCTCTGGCTGCTGCCATTGCAGAGATCGATGCTGCCTTTCCAGAAGCCTTACGGCCCTTCGGCTATGGGATAACCTGCGGGAGCCATCGAATGGCGCGGACGATCCTGAACGGTCTGGGTAGTCAGGCAGCCCGGGTGCGGGCGGTCAAGCTGACGAGCCCGCTCTTTCAGCCGGCAGTGCAGAGAGGGACATGCAGTGAGGTCACTGAGCAAGGCCTGCCCTTTTGCGTTTCAGGCGCTGACCTTAGAGCGGACTTTCCCCAGATTGCCGTCTTCGGCGGTGCATTCCTGAAGGAACGCGTAACGCCGGATCGGCCGAGGCTTCCTTGCCTGGCTGCTTGAGATGAAACGAAAAGGGCGGCAGTCTGCCTGCCGCCCTGTATTGGGTCCGCTTTGGATTGCCGCTGAGGCTAGGCGCCCTAACTCTTGCCCTTCATGAGTTCGCCGTGGGCTGCCGTGAAGCCAGAGAGGGAGACTGCCATATCCGCCTTTGCCCCATTGCCCAGCTGCATGGAGACGGTGAGCTGTCCGCCGGCCTTCATCGCCGCGATCAGCTGATCGTTCATGACGATCCCGGATTGGCAGATGTTCGGCCCGCAGATCTCGATCGGCACCTTGGCGACCTCGTTGCCGTCGATTGCCAGGCTAAGCCCGGCGGCGACGCGAAAGGTGCTCGGCGGTTCGGTCAGGCCATAGGGCAGACGCAGCAGCAGGATCATCGGATTCTCCGGCCGGAAAAAGCCGAATGCGGTCCAGAGCGCCAGCTTGTCGTCGCCGGTGCGCACCTCCTGTACCGCACCGCAGGTCGGCGGCTCGGTCGCTTGGCAGACGATCTGCCAGTCCTTGAACTTGGGGCCCAGCTGGTTTTCCGGCTGGCCCTGCTCCTGAGCCAGTCCGGCAGTCGCGGTCAAACCGATTGCGAGAGCCGTCGCCAGACCGGCCATCGCGCGGCTTAGCGGACGCAGAGGGGAGGATCGAAATCTCATGGTCGTCGGTTTAGCCTAACTTGTTCGCGTCGGCCAGCCTGCAAGTCGGGCGATTCTTGGCTTTTTTTGTGCCCTTTTCGCCGCGCTGCCGCCTGGGGATGGCTGCCAGCAAAGACAGGCGCTTGTCCCGAGGCCCGGAAAGCGCGAGATATAGCGCCCCCTTCGACCAGCCAGAAGTGCCATACGACCGCTATGCAGACCACGAACGAGATCAGACGCCTTTTTCTGGATTACTTCCGCGATGCCGGGCACGAGATCGTCAGCTCCTCGCCGCTGGTGCCGCGCAACGATCCCTCGCTGCTCTTCACCAACGCCGGCATGGTGCAGTTCAAGAACGTCTTTACCGGCCAGGAACAACGCGACTACGCCCGCGCCGTCACCTCGCAGAAGTGCGTGCGCGCCGGCGGCAAGCACAATGATCTGGAGAATGTGGGCTACACCGCACGCCACCACACCTTCTTCGAGATGCTGGGGAACTTCTCCTTTGGCGACTACTTCAAGGACCGAGCCATCGAGCTGGCCTGGACCCTGGTCACCAAGGAGATGGGGTTGGACCGCGAACGCTTGCTGGTAACGGTCTACTCCGAGGACGAGGAGGCAGCGGCGCTGTGGCGCAAGATTGCCGGACTGCCGGACGAGCGCATCATTCGCATCGCCACCTCGGACAACTTTTGGGCCATGGGCGACACCGGCCCCTGCGGCCCCTGCTCCGAGATCTTCTACGACCACGGGCCGCACATTCAAGGCGGCCCGCCCGGCAGCCCGGACGAGGATGGCGATCGCTTCATCGAGATCTGGAACCTGGTCTTCATGCAGTACGAGCAGGTGACGAAGGAGGAGCGGGTCGATCTGCCGCGCCCCTCGATCGACACTGGCATGGGGCTTGAGCGTATTGCCGCCGTTCTGCAGGGCCAGCAC
Organism: Rhodospirillales bacterium; assembly: GCA_963669445.1. GTDB lineage: Bacteria > Pseudomonadota > Alphaproteobacteria > Kiloniellales > JACOMY01 > JACOMY01. The sequence goes on along the minus strand of OY770029.1, from coordinate 3,882,816 downwards.
GACAACTATGACATCGACCTGATGCGTGGCCTGATCGAGGCTTCGGCCGAGGCCAGCGGCGTCGCGCCGGAAGGCCCGCACGGTGTCTCGCACAGGGTGATCGCCGACCATCTGCGCGCCACTTCATTCCTGCTGGCCGACGGTGTCATGCCTTCGAACGAAGGACGAGGCTATGTGCTGCGCCGCATCATGCGCCGCGGCATGCGCCACGCCCACAAGCTGGGCGCCAAGGAGCCCTTGATGTATCGCTTGGTGCCGGCCCTGGTCTCGGCCATGGGCCAGGCTTTCCCGGAGTTGGCCCGCGCCGAGCCCCTGATCCGAGAGACCCTGAAGCTGGAGGAGACGCGCTTCCGCGAGACTCTGGGCCGCGGCCTACGCCTGCTGGAGGATGCCACCGGCAAACTAGGCGAGGGGCAGGCGCTGGACGGCGAGACAGCCTTCAAGCTCTACGACACCTTCGGCTTCCCCTTGGACCTGACGCAGGACATTCTGCGCGGCCAGGGTCGTGCGGTCGATCAGGCCGGCTTCGATGCGGCGATGGAGCGGCAGCGGGCGGCAGCACGCGCGGCCTGGTCCGGCTCAGGCGACGCCGCAACCGAGACCCTCTGGTTCGATCTGCGCGAGCGCTGCGGCGCCACAGAGTTCCTCGGCTACACGACCGAGATGGCCGAAGGCGTGGTGCAGGCCCTGGTCGTCGATGGTCAGGAGGTCGAACGCGCGGAGCAGGGCCAAGAGGTGGCGCTGATCGTCAACCAGACCCCCTTCTATGGCGAGGCCGGCGGTCAACAGGGCGACAGCGGCCTGGTCTTCAACGCCGAGGGCACGGAGATCACCGTCACCGACACCCAGCGCCACCTGGGCGATCTCTTTGTTCATTCGGGCAAGATAACCGAAGGCAGCATCGCGCTCGGCGATACCGTGGAACTGCGCGTCTCCGGCGAACGGCGCCAACGGCTGCGCGGCGCCCATTCAGCAACGCATCTGCTGCACGCGGCGCTGCGGCGCCGCCTGGGCGGTCACGTCACCCAGAAGGGCTCGCTGGTCGCACCCGGCCGCCTGCGCTTCGACATCTCTCAGCCGACCCCGCTCACGAGCGAAGACCTGAGCACCGTGGAGCGTGAGGTGAACGCCCGCATCCGCGGCAACACGCCGGTCATCACCACCTTGATGCAACCGGAGGAAGCCGTCGAGGCCGGCGCCATGGCGCTCTTCGGCGAGAAGTATGGTGACGAGGTCCGCGTGCTGGAGATGGGCGGCCAGGACCCCGACGAGCCGAGCAAGGCCTACTCTTTGGAGCTCTGCGGCGGCACCCACGTTACCAACACCGGCGACATCGGCTATTTCAAGATCACCGGCGAGGGCGCGCTGGCATCCGGCGTGCGCCGCATCGAGGCCGTGACCGGCGAGGCCGCGGTAGTGCTTGCCGAGCAACAGGAGGCGCTCTTGAGCGAGACCGCCGCCGTCGCCAAGGCAGCCCCTGCCGACCTGCCCGCTCGGGTCGGCCAGCTGTTGGATGAACGCCGTAAGCTCGAGCGCGAGGTCACCGAGCTGCGTCGCAAGCTGGCCGCCGGCGGTGGCGGCGATGCACAGCCGGCCGAGCAGCGCCAGGTCGCCGGCGTCTCGCTTATCGCCAAACTGCTCCCAGACATGCCGGCCAAGGACCTGAAGCCGCTTGCCGACGAGCTGAAACGCCAGGTTGGCTCCGGCGTCGTCGCGCTGGTCGCCACCAACGAGGGCAAGGCCTCTCTGGTCGTCGGCGTGACAGACGATCTGACCGAGCGTCTCGATGCGGTGAACCTGGTGCGCGCCGGCTCGGCCGCGCTGGGCGGCAAGGGCGGCGGCGGTCGTCCGGACATGGCCCAGGCCGGAGGGCCGGAAGCAGCGAAGGCTGCCGAGGCTTTGGCGGCGATCGAGGCGGCGATGGGGGCTTGATAAGGACCGATCGGTCGGCGCAAGTTACTGTGGTATCAAAACCTTCGGCTCATCTACAGAGGTCACGAACGGCAGAGTCTGTCTCGGCTTTCTAATCTCTCGCCTCCACATTCGATTCAATTATGTAGTAGCGATTGCTACCATTTTTAGTATCGTTAAGGCATTGGCTTCTCGCCTGGAAACGTGCGGCTGACATCGGAGCACCGCTGGTGGGGAGCTTGATACCAATTGTTACAGCTTGCCAAGACAAGCTCTTGCACCTGTCTGGCTGAGCGCAACAGACCGAAGCCCTTCACCGAGTTGCTCTGAGTCTTCCTTAGCCATTGCACTAAAAAGCGCTCCCTTGGATACTCGGCGTTCAGAGTTAAAAAAATCCTTGAAATCGAGTCGAATTAGTTGTACGCTTAGCAACTGACATAAATCCTATCGGATACATCTGTGATCCGGTTTGAGCTAAAGAGATACAGTTCTAGGTGATTCGAGGAGAGCAATGACCCGGCTCACTTTATTCATTGTGGTGTGTATGCTTGCAGGTTGTGGATACCGGGAGGTGAAACTGCCTGATGGAAGCACACAGTCTGAAGTCTTCTTAGGCTTGGGCACGGCGGTTGATTGTACGGAGGCCCCAGGGTTGAGCGCTGACATCACCGTCTTGGGCCTCTGGACGGGCGGCAATGGCAATGGGCTAGGCTTTCACAGCGGGCAGTACGTCTGCGGATCCCCGGAATGCCAGGTTGTCATTTGGCAAATGGAAAGTTCAGATTCCCTAGCCCTGCACGAGATGCTCAAGAGCCTCAATAACGTTTGTGTGGTTAGCTAACTGCGATTCTTCAAGGAGGTTGTTGTGTTCATGAGAAAGCACCTGCGCGGCGTAACTCTTTGCTTGGCAGTTGGATCTTTATCCGGTTGTGCCGGAATGGATTCATCCCCCTTGTTTTTTGGGCAAGGACTAACGGTCGGGATTTCGGTCGGTGCTTCGCCTGCGAATCAGACAGTCCCGGAGATGACAGTTGGTCTAAAGCAGGCGAACGTTGCAATTGTGCCGACTGTCATTCCCAAAGATGTGCCCCTCCCCGCCACGACGAACGAGAGCGGTACGCATGTACCAACGCGGCGAATCGCGGCATTCGGAAAGGCAGAGAAAGACGAGATGGCAGAAGAGGATGCGTTATCTACTTTCGGTAGCTTCTCTGCAGATACTAAAGTGGATAACATTACGCTGGGTGTGTTCTTTGCGACCGGGGTCGCTGCACAAAATTTGTCGCGCGGGTTCGGTTGTAGTATATCCGACGGAAAATCTGATGTTTGTCAAGACCAGCCGAAGACAAACACTTCAACTTCGCAAGCCGTAAATGACTAAAAGAGGAGTGACTGGAAATGGCGCGTACGCCCCGTACTCCGCGTTCTCCACCGACGCCACGTACTCCGCCGTCAAACAGGACCCAGCGGACTCCTGGAACCTCGAGGACCAGTCGTAGCGCACGGCGCAACGATGAGCGGCAAGAAAGTGCGGCACTAGCATCAACCGGCGGGAACATGGCGATGATTGATCCAACGGAAGTCGTCTCAATTCCAGAGTCAATAAACCGAGAACTGTCTTCAGCGAAGAACAGCACCATGTTGTCGATCCTGGGAATGCCGCGCGACAATTTCAGTGATGATGAGTGTCGGAAGGTGGTCAACGAACCTCTGCGCTCCCTGATTGTCTATGGCCGCGATGTCGGCCCTTTCAAAGTCAGCGGACTGAAACCTGCAGTGGATTCGTTGGCGGAGATTATGACCGAGGTTAGATCGAAACACCGCGGTGTTTATGATGTCGTGGGCAGCTCCGGTATGCTCTGTGCTCGGTTCATCAAGAACACTCAACGTATCAGCAATCACTCCTGGGGTAGTGCTCTGGATGTCAGCATTGCGGGTGCTTTGGATGGGATTAGCGTTGGTGCTGGAACGGGTCGAAGCGATGGCAAAACGCTGGCCGGCCTTGCAGCGATAGCCCCAATCTTTAACGAAGCCGGCTGGTTCTGGGGTGTTGGTTTTAGCTCGTTTGAGGACGGCATGCATTTTGAGGTCGCAGACGAGACAATCCGTACGTGGCATGCGGCCGGCAAGCTCGGCGACCGCAGTGTTCCGAAACCTAATCTATCGATTGGTGACCGTGGCACGGAGGTACGCCTTCTACAAGAAGCCCTCTTCAGCTTAGGGTTCGACATTCTTCCAGACGGCATCTTCGGGCCGGTCACGAGGGCGATGGTGATCGACTTTCAAGCCTCGAGAGGTTTAGAGCCAGACGGAGTTGTCGGCCCGCAAACCAAGGCCGAACTGGGTCTGGAGTGACTCTCCGTCGGTGCTCTTGGAGATGGCGTAGCGATGTGGGTCAGAACACCCCCGCCTCCAACCCGGCCGCCAGCGCCATCCCTAACTCCTCGCACTGCTCCAGAAAGCCCTCCTGCCACGCACCGCGGCAGATCAGAGGTTGCTGGACGGCGCGCCAGCGCAAGCCGGTGACAATGCGCTCGACCGCCATCTTGGTGCCTTGGCCGTCGTTGCCGGCGCGGATGTATAGCGCATAGGGGCGGGCCTGGGTCTCTTCCAGGCAGGGGTAGTAGATGCGGTCGAAGAAGTCCTTCAAGGCGCCGCTCATGTAGCCGAGGTTTTCCGTCGTGCCGAGGATCAAGCCGTCGGAGACCTTCACGGCCTCGGGGCCGGTCTCCAGCGGGGCGCTCACCTGAACCTGGACGCCTTCGATCTCCGGGTGCTTAGCGCCGCGTAGGACGGCCTCGCGCATGGCAAGCGTGTTGGGGGAGGGGGCATGGGCGACGATTAAGAGGCGTTTCATGAGAGGCTCCGTAACGTGAGGGGAGCCTGCCAGCTTGCGCCGGGCGCGTCACCAGGCGCCTTGCTTGGCTGCAGCGCTGGGGCCTAGTCAGAGGGCTTCGTTGCCTCCAGGAGACCGCCATGTCTCAAGTCTTGCGCTGGATCCTGCTGCCCTTCTGGCTGCTGCAGGTGGTTAGCGGCGCCAAGTCCTTCGCCAAGAACCCGGTGATCGGCAGTCCCAGGCTCAATCGGCGCGGGCTGCATGTCTGGCGGGTAAGGCTGGCCGACCGCTTGGCCCGCCGACGCCGGCGCCGCTTCGATGGCCTTTTGAGCGAAGAGCAGCGCGCGGCTTTCGCCAAGGACGGCTTTGTGGTGGTCGAGGATCTGCTGCCAGCGGACGCCTTTCAGGCGCTGCGGGCCGAGGTGCTGGCGGCGCGCCATCCGGTGGTCGAGCATCAGGAGGGCGATGCACTGACCCGGCATCTGCGCCTCGACCCGAAGATCCTGGCGGCGATGCCGGAGGTGTCGCGGCTGCTGAAGAGTTCGGCTTGGCGCAATCCTCTGGATTATGCCGCGGGCTTTCGCGTGCACCCACTGCTGTCGGTTCAATCGGTCTTCAGCCAGATCGTGCCGGCCGCGCGAGATCCGCAGAACGATCTGCACATCGACAGCTTCTATTCCTCGATGAAGGCCTGGTTCTATCTGGATGATGTGCCGGCCGAGGCTGGACCCTTCGTCTATGTGCCCGGCTCGCAGCGAGTGACCAAGCGCCGGCTGGCCTGGCAGCGCCGCATGAGCATAGCGGCTGCCGAGGGACGAACGACCGATCCAGAAGATCGCCGCGGCTCCTTCCGCCTGGATCCAGCCTTGCTGCCACGGCTGGGCCTGCCGCCGGCAAAGCCCTTGGCGGTCAAGGCGAACAGTCTGGTGGTGGCCGACACCTTCGGCTTCCACTGTCGCGCCGTCAGCAAGGCACCGGGGCGGCGGGTTGCCCTCTACGCCATGAGCAGGCCCAATCCCTATCTGCCTTTCTGCTTGGACCTCAGCGGCTTGCCCGGTGTTCTTCGCCGCTGGCATCTGCTGCCGGGCGATCGTTTGCGGAAGAAACTGGCGACGCCCGCAGATCCGCCACAGCCAATCACCGAGGAGGCGCGCTAACGATCGCTAGGGGCCTTATGGTCCCGCGTGGCGTTCGACGCTTGCCGGAAAATCGATCCAGGTGCAGCGCCCGGTCTCTCGATAGGAGGCAGCCGGCGGGGGTAGGAGGTCTCCGGCAAAGCAGCCGGCGGCTACGCCCGTCCAACCAGGAAAGGCGGGTGACTTCCAAAAAACTGTCGACCCGCAATTCGAGCAGAAGAAGCGATGTTGCGGCGGTGAGGTATCGACGTCGTAGCGGCTCAAGCCAGCCGAACTCCGGATCACTTGCGCATCCTCGAAGTAGGCGGACCAGCCAAACGCGCTACCGCTACGCCGCTTGCAGTCATCGCAGTGACAGACCGCATTCAGCACCGGATCGCCGTCTAGCTCGATCGTCGTTCTCTTGCAGCAGCAGGTGGCGGTCCTAACCATCTCGCGCCCTCGTCGCTCAACCTAAGTCTTCCCCCCGATCTTCTCGCCTATGCGGTGATAGCCGCGGCCTTGGTAGATCAGGGCGCCCTCGCTGGGGCCAAGCGTGGCGACAGTTACCCGGGCGACCAGAACGCGGTGGGTCCCGATCTCGACCGCTTCGATCAGCTGGCAGGAGAGATGCGCAAGCGCCGCGCCCCAGAGCGGGAGCCCGTCGCTCCCCAGGCGCCAGCCGGGGTCGGCCAGGCGGGCGGCATGGGTGCTCTTGCCGTGGCCGGCACAAACCTCCGCCAGGGTCCGATCCTCTGCGCCCAGGAAGCTCACCGTGAAGCGGCCGTTGTCGATGACGGCGCTGGCCGCGCTGCCTTGACTTTGCAAGCAGATGACGATGGTCGGCGGGTCGGCCGAGACGGAGCTGAAGGCGGTCACGGTGACGGCGCCCGGGCCGGCAGGGCCATCGGTAGCCACTACGGTCACCGGCTCCGGCACCTTGCGCAAGGCGTCGAGGAAGTCCTCCCGCCGTGCCGGTGCGCTCAGCTCTGCATCCCGTTTCATGGCAGCGGCAAAACCGCCCGCTCCGATCCCTGTCATGCCTGCGCCCCCGAACGCTTCAGGCTGTCGATACCGCGTTTCATCGATACAAAGTGGGAAGAGCCGGTCGCTGCGGTCAAGCTTTGCATGATCTCCATGCCCAGAGTTTGCCGTTCTTCGGCCTTGCGTAAACCCCAACTGGACACAGATCTGCTGTGCAAGAGGCCGTGCGGCCTGTCAACGTCGAGGGATTTGAATGGTCGCTTCCGCAAGTGAGCAGATCACCGCAGCCGACCGTCTGAGAGCGGTTGCCATCCTGCTGGCCGCCGTGGCGCAGATTCTGGCCGGCTACCTGCCGATCCTGCTGGATTGGCAGGTGACCATTTCCGACCGCTCGGCGGCGCTACGGACGCCCCTGGTCCCGGCCGGTTACGCTTTTGCCATCTGGGGCCCCCTGTTCCTCTGGCTGTTGGCGCTTTCGCTCTGGCAGTTGCTGCGCCCACGCTTCGCCCTGGCATTGCTGCGTCGGATCGGCTGGTGGATCGCCTTGCTTTTTGGCATTTCGGCGATCTGGGAAGTATATGTCCCCTGGCAGACTCTCGACTGGGTCAGTGCCGCGCTGCTGCTGTCGGCTCTGGGAATTGCAATCGGCGTCTCTTTTGTTCTGCGTAGGCAAGAGCAGCTGTCGAGCGAGGAGCGCTGGCTGCTTGCCTTTCCTTTGTTCGCCTTGGCCGGCTGGCTGACGGCGGCCTTCTTCGCCAATCTCTCGAGCAGCTTGCTGGCCGACGGTCCGGTCTGGTTGAGCCCGCTGGAGTTGCCGGTCGCCCTGTCGCTGCTTGCCCTGCTGTTTGCGCTCGGCGCCTCTGTGGCGTTGCGTCTGGCGTCCTATGCCTATGTCCTGCCGCTTACCTGGGCGCTGGTGGCCGTACTGGTCAGTAACGTCACCTGGGCCTACCTGCCGCCCTTGGCGCTGGCCGCTGGGTTCTGCGCACTGCTGGTTCTGGTCGCACCGCTGCTCGGCCGTCGGCGGAACGAGAGGCTGCGTCAGAATTGACGATCCTTCGGCTGGACAGCAGACACGCAGATCGCTAGGTTTCCGGAACAAAATGGGAACATTTGCAGGATCTGTCGTCATGAAGATTGACTATGTCGAGCTGCCCGCGAGGGATTTGGCGGAGGCCAAAGCCTTCTACGGCGAGGCCTGCGGCTGGTCCTTCGAAGACTGGGGGCCGGACTACACGGCCTTTGCCGATGCCGGTCTGGAGGGTGGCTTTCGACGCTCCAGCGAGTCGCCTCCGCGCGGCGGGTCACTGGTCATTCTCTACAGCGACGACCTAGAGGCCGCCGCACAGGCGGTCTTAAAGGCTGGTGGGCAAGTTATTGACAAACATGAGTTTCCCGGCGGCCGCCGCTTTCACTTCCTCGACCCCTCGGGCAATGAGCTGGCAGTCTGGACCAAAGAGCGACAAGAGGCATCCTAGAGCAAATCCCGAGCAGGTGGAATCGCCTGCGACGACGGTTGCTTCCTAAACACATGCATAGAGCAATGGACCCGAGCCTATGCGAGGGGACAATGCTCTAGCAGCGCTTTGCCGGCAGTGATGGGGCACTAGAAGAGAGTAGATTAAGTTACTGAATTGGAATGATTGCCGGAGCTGAGAGTTAGCCAGGTGTCATGCACGGCTGCGACTTCGTGTCGAGTCGGCGGCAGTGTGCTGGAGATGCTCGCGCACGGTTTCCAGTTTGTTGGCCAGGTGCTGCTTCAAGATGGCTGCCAGCCGTTCGCCGTCGCGTGCCCTGAGGGCCTCTAGGATGGTTTCGTGCTCGGCCACCGCCTTGTCCCAGCGCGCATCCGACATGTTGGCCATGTAGCGCGCGCGGCGAATGCGCCCGGCCAGTGCGTTTTGCATCTGCTCTAACGTGGGATTGCGAGCCGCTTCCAGTATGGTTTGATGAATCGCCTGGTTGTGCTTGAAATAGCTAGGCATATCGCGTGCTTCGTAGGCTTCCAGCATGGCGGCGTGGTGGCGCTCGACAGTGGCCAGTTCGCGGTTCGTGATGGCCATGCAGGCTAACTCTCCCGACAAGGCCTCCAAGGCGCCCATCACCGGGAAAGCCTCCTCCAAGTCGTCCAGGGTCAACGCGGCGACCGATGCCCCGCGATTGGGAGACAGCTCTACAAGGCCTTCTCTGGCCAGCACCTTCAAAGCCTCACGCAGCGGTGTGCGTGAAACGGCGAAGAGGTCACTCAAGTCCTTCTCGGAAATCTTGCTGCCAGGGGCAAGATCGCCTTCGACGATCAAGAGGCGCAGACGTTCCACCAGCTCGTCATGCAATGAGCGGCGTCTAATCGGTAGGACGGCTGTCTCGGTCATTCTCTGTCTCATCCCGATCCGGGCCGGTCCCCGCGACCGACTTCCGAGGATCTTAGCTCTCGTTCAAGGCATTATCGCTCGCTTCGCGCAACAAAGCCACCACATGGCGCGCTTTTCGCTGTGCACCGTCGTGGATTTGATGACGACAGGAGGTGCCGTCGGCCACCAGTAGGCTGTCTTGGCCGGCCTCTCGGACCCGCGGCAAGAGGCTGAGTTCGGCCATGGCCATCGAGGTCTCCTGGGTCTCGGCCTGGTAGCCGAAGGCACCTGCCATGCCGCAGCAGGAGGAGGGGATCACCTCGACTTTCAGTGCCGGGATCAGGGCGAGGGCGCGCTGTACTGGCGTGAGGGCATTCATCGCCTTCTGGTGACAATGGCCGTGCAGCAGTGCGTGCTTGGCGGCGAGCGGTGCCAAGGGGAGGCGCAGGCGGTCGGCAGCTTTTTCCCGCATGAGCCACTCCTCGAACAGCAGGACCTCTGCACCTTCTTCGGCACTCCATTCGCCCGGCAACAGGGCCGGCGCCTCGTCCCGGAAGGTGAGCAGGCAGGAGGGCTCCAGACCGATAACCGGGATGCCCTTGGCGATCGCCGGTTTCAGCACCTGCAGACTGCGCCGCATCTCTGCCTTGGCCTGCTCGACCAGGCCGGCAGCCAGATAGGTCCGCCCGCAGCAAAGCGGCCGGCCGACGCTTGGTGTGGCGTGCTCGAAGGCTGTTCCATTGCGGGTCAGCAGAGTGCTGGCTGCCCGCAGGTTCTCCGGCTCGAAATAGCGATTAAAGCAGTCGGCGAAAAGCAGGACGGCAGGTGCCGCTTTGCCGGTGTTCGGGGGGCGAAAGGCGCGCGCCTGCCAGCGTGGCAGGCGGCGCTTGGCGGAAAGGCCGAGCAGCCGTTCCGACAACCCAGGTAGGCCCGGAACCCGATCGCGCAAATTGGCAAGCCCGGCCAGGCGCGAGACGAAGGGAGCATAGCGCGGCAGGTTTGCGATCAGGCGGTCGCGCACGCTGAGCCCGCCCTGCTCGGCGCGACGGGCCAAGACCTCGATTTTCATGCGTGCCATATCGACCCCAGTCGGGCACTCGCGCTTGCAGCCCTTGCAAGAGACGCAGAGGTGCATGGCCTCGGCCATCTCATCCGAGGCGAAGGCGTCGGGGCCAAGCTGGCCGGAGATGGCCAGGCGCAGCACATTTGCCCGGCCGCGCACCAGATCGCGCTCGTTGCGGGTCACTCGGTAGGAGGGGCACATGACGCCGTCGCCGAGTTTTCGGCAGGCGCCGTTGTTGTTGCACATCTCGACAGCGCCCTGGAGACCGCCGCCGGCACCACCCCATGCGGACCAGTCGAAGTGGGTCTGGAAGGCGGCAACCCGGTAGTCGGGCGGATAGCGGAAGAGGCTGCGTTCGTCCATCTTCGGCGGATCGACGATCTTGCCGGGGTTGAGGAGGCCGTCCGGATCGAAACGTCGCTTCACCCACTCGAAGGAGCGGACCATGCGACTGCCGAACATGGCCTCGTGGAACTCCGAGCGGACGATGCCGTCGCCGTGCTCGCCGGAATGCGAACCCTTGTACTCCCGCACCATCGCAAAGCACTCTTCGGCGATGGCGCGCAAGGCCTGCACGTCCTTCTCCTGTTTCAGGTTCAGGACCGGACGCACGTGCAGGGTGCCGACCGAGGCGTGGGCATACCAGGTGCCGTCGGTATCGTGCTTGCGGAAGATCTCGGTCAAACGGCTGGTGTAGTCGGCCAGATCCTCCAGGCGGACCGCGCAATCCTCCACGAAGGAGACCGGTTTGCCTTCTCCCTTCATCGACATCATGATGTTAAGACCCTGCTTGCGCACCTCCCAGATCGCTTTCTGAAAGGCAGGCTCGCGGGCCTCGACGACGCCCCCATCCTGCTTGCCTGGATCGCCCCACTTGAAGCCGAGTTCGGCCATCAGATCGCCGAGAGCGGTGAGGCGGCGCAGGTTCTCCGCCGGCTCTTCCTCGGCAAACTCGACCAGCAGAATTGCCTGCGGCTCGCCACGCACGAAGCTGTCGACGGTATCGCGGAACAGCGGGATTTGGCGGGAGAGCTCGATCATCGTGCGATCGACCAGTTCGACGGCGGTGGGTCCGAGCGTCACGATATGCTGCGGCGCCTCCATGGCCTGGCGGAAGCTCGGAAAGTGGCAGACGCCCAGCAGCTTATGCTTCGGCAGTGGCGAGAGACGCAGGGTCGCCTGCTCGGTGAAGGCAAGCGTACCCTCGGAACCGACCAGCAGGTGGGCCAGATTGTTGGCCGATCCATTGGGGACCAGTGCGTCGATGTTGTAGCCCCCGACCCTGCGCATCAGGTCTGGGAAGCGCGCCTTGATTTCCTCGGCTTCGCGGCCGCCCAATTCCAACAGGTCGCGGAACAGGGCTGCGGCTTCGGTCCGGTTGTCTCCCAGGTTCGCCCGCTCGATCGCTCCGAAGCCAACCCTGCCGCCGTCGGCCAAGAGGCAGTCAAGCGCCTCGACATTGTCGCGCATGGTGCCATAGCGGATCGAGCGGGATCCGCAGGAGTTGTTGGCCGTCATGCCGCCGATGGTGGCGCGCGAGGAGGTCGAGACGTCGACCGGAAACCAGAGGCCGTGCTGGCCAAGAGCCCCATTCAGCTCATCCAACACCAGCCCGGGTTCGACCTTCGCCAGCCTGCCGATGGGATCGACCTCCAGCAGACGGTTCATGTGCTTGGAGACGTCGATCACGATGGCTTCGTTGACCGTTTGCCCGCACTGCGAGGTGCCGCCGCCGCGTGGCAGCACCGGAACCCCTTCCTCGCGCGCAATCTGGAACGTGGCCTCGACGTCGGTCTTGCTCTTGGGAACGACGACGCCGAGCGGAAAGATCTGATAGATCGAAGCGTCAGTCGCGTAACGTCCGCGGGAGAAGCGGTCGAAGAGCACCTCTCCTTCGATTGCGCGATCTAGCCGTTCCTGCAGCTCTGGCACCGGTGCTCTCCCTGTTTTGGGTTCTGGGTTCTGGGTTCTGGCTCCCGTTTCGGGTCGCGTTCCGGCGGCCGCGTAACGGCGAGGAGCCAAGCAAAAGATACTTGCATTTTGAATGCATTATTCATAATACCGAGTGAGCGCGACGGCAAGTTGCGAACAGGGCGACCGGAACGCTAAGGGTCGCAAAGGATAAGGCTGCACCTTGGGGTGCGACAAGCCGCGGAGGACGTGATGGCGACAGCAGGACGGCACTTCTTGCAGATTCCGGGTCCGACCAACGTGCCTGACCGCGTCCTGCGCGCCATGGATCTGCCGACCATGGACCATCGCGGACCCGCCTTCGCCGATCTTGGGCAAAAGGTGCTGTCCGGTTTGCGTTCGGTCTTCAAGACCGACGGTCGTGTGGTGGTCTACCCGGCCTCCGGCACAGGCGCTTGGGAAGCGGCCCTGGTCAACACGCTTTCTCCCGGCGATAAGGTGTTGATGTACGAGACCGGGCATTTCGCGACCCTGTGGAAAGATATGGCGACGCGGCTGGGGCTCGAGCCGGAATTCATCGGCGGCAATTGGCGCGCCGGGGTCGATCCGAACGCCCTGGAAGAGCGCCTGCGGGCCGATGGCGGCGGCACAATCAAGGCGGTTTGCGTTGTCCACAACGAGACCTCGACCGGCTGCGCCTCGCGGGTCGACGAGGTGCGCCAGGCCATCGACGCCGCGGGCCATTCTGCGCTTCTGATGGTCGACACCATCTCGTCGCTTGCCTCCATCGACTATCGCCACGACGACTGGGGCGTCGATGTCACCGTCGGCGGTTCGCAGAAGGGGCTGATGCTGCCGCCGGGCTTGTCCTTCAATGCGGTCAGCGAGAAGGCCATGGCGGCCAGCACGACCGCCGGCCTGCCGCGCTCCTACTGGTCTTGGGCCGAGATGGAGACGCCCAACGCCAAAGGCTACTTTCCCTATACCCCGGCCACCAACCTGCTCTATGGCCTGGCGGAGGCCATTGACATGTTGCACGAAGAGGGGCTGGAGCAGGTTTTCGCTCGTCACCAGCGCCACGGCGAGGCAGCGCGACGCGCGGTCCGTGCCTGGGGTCTGGAGGTGCTATGCCAGGATCCGCGACACTACTCCGGATCCCTGACGGCGGTGCTGTTGCCGGAGGGACACGATGCCGATCGCTATCGGGCGACGGTACTGGAACACTTTAATATGTCACTCGGAAATGGCCTGTCGAAGGTTGCCGGCAAGGTCTTTCGGATCGGCCATCTGGGCGACTTCAACGATCTCATGCTGATGGGCACTCTTTCTGGCGTTGAGATGGGCCTGGAGATCGCCGGTGTGCCTTACAGGCGCGGCGGAGCGCAGGCGGCCCTCGACTATCTCAGCGGACGCGATCAAGCTCTGGAGAACAAGGCGGCCCAGTGAGGCCGACCGCAGGCGAAGATCCTCGGTCAAGGGGACAGGCAAGAAAAACAGACAGGGAGCAAAAGACGATGAAACTCATGACCCTACTGGCCGCCGGTGCGGCCCTGATTGCGCTTGGCGGTACGGCTCAGGCGGAAAAGCTAACCTTGAAGTTCGGACATGTCGGAGCACCGGGCTCGCTCTTTGCGTTGAGCGCGGAGGAGTTTGCGCGCTGCGCCAACGAAAGCCTGGGCGATGCCGGCGAGGTGCAGGTCTTCGGCTCTTCGCAGCTGGGCAAGGACAAGGAGCTGCTGCAGAAGCTAAAGCTCGGCCAAGTCGACTTCTCTCTGCCGTCCTCGGTCATGTCCTCCGTAGCCGACGAGTTCGGCGTTTTCGAGATGCCCTACATCATCCAGGACCGCGATCACATGAAGCGGGTCCAGGGGGCGATTCTCGAGAGCACGCTGCAGCCGGCAGTCAACGACAAGGGCTATCGCATAATCGGCGTCTGGGAGAACGGCTTCCGCCACATCACTAACAATACCCGCCCGGTCGACCAGCCTACAGACCTGGAAGGCATCAAGCTGCGCACGCCCAAGGGGGCCTGGCGGGTGAAGATGTTCAAGCTCTATGGCGCCAACCCGACGCCTATGGCCTTCTCGGAAGTCTTTACCGCGCTGCAGACTGGCGTCATCGACGGGCAGGAGAACCCCTACGCGCAGATCGCCTCGGCCAAGTTCCAGGAAGTGCAGGACTATCTCTCCATCACCGGCCACGTCTATACGCCGGCCTATGTCCTGGTCTCCGACAAGCACTTCTCGAAGCTGCCGCAGGACGTGCAGGACAAGATGACGGCCTGTGCCGCTGAGACCCAGGCCTTCGTCTATGAGACCGCGGCCCGCCTTGAGACAGAGCTTCTGCAGGTGATCAAGGATGCCGGCGTCAAGGTGAACGAAGCCGACAAGGATGCCTTCATTGCCGCCTCCGCGCCGATCTACGAGGAGTTTTCAACAGAGGTCGACGGCGGTGCCGAACTGGTCGAGACCGTACAGGGTCTCGCCAAGGGTTCCTAAGGAGGAGACGGGGCGTCGTTCCTTGAAGGGCGGCGCCTCGCCCAACCGCCAACAGCCAATTCCACGTGGCCCGGGAGGGGCAAGTGCATGGTGAGCGGGCTCAAGCGCGGCTTCGAATGGCTCTTGGAGTGGATCACGATCCTGCTGATGGTGTTGCTGACCGTCGTGGTGATCGTCGCCATCACCTTCCGCTTCGCCGGGGATTCCCTCTCTTGGTATGACGAGGTGGCGGCGATCCTGCTGGCCTGGATCACCTACTATGCGGCCGCCCTAGCCGCCTTGAAACGCCGCCATATCGGGTTCGATTCAGTCCTCTTGGCGATCCCCATGCCAGCGCGCATGGTCGCCGTGGTGATCTCCGAAATCCTGGTGCTTGGCTTCTTTGCGATCCTGGCCTGGACCGGCCTGGTGGTGCTGGAAGTCTTGGAGGGCGAGGCCTTGGTCTCCCTCACCTGGGTTCCGATCCAATTCACCCAGTCGGTGATGCCGATTGGAGCCGCGCTCTTCATTCTCGCAGAGTTGCTCAGCCTGCCCGACTATTGGAGAGCCACAGCCGCAGGCCATTCGTTGGAACATCCCGAAATCCATGAGGAACAAGCCTAAGTCATGCTGATCCTCGTTATGTTTCTGGCCCTGGTGGTCATGATCTGCATCAACGTGCCGATTGCTGTCGCGCTCGCCATTTCGGGTATCATCGGGCTGCTGGCGACCGAGGGTATGGACAGTCTGGTGACCGTCGCGCTCGACATGTACGACGGCTCTACAAAGTTCTCGCTGATCGCCATCCCTATGTTCGTTTTGGCCGGCGCCATCATGAACGCCGGCGGCATCACCGACCGCCTGATCAACTTCATCTCGGCCTTGATCGGCTTCGTGCGCGGCGGGCTTGCCATGGTGAACATCGGCGTATCGCTCTTCTTCGCCGAGATCTCCGGCTCGGCAGTTGCCGATGTGGCGGCAATGGGCTCAGTCATGATCCCGCAGATGAAGAAGCGCGGCTACTCGGCGCCCTTCGCGGCCGCGGTCACCTCCTCTTCGGCATCGCTTGCGATCATCATCCCGCCCTCGATCCCGATGATTCTCTATGCCGTCTCGGCCAACACCTCGGTGGAGCAGCTCTTCGTCGCCGGCTTTGTGCCGGGACTGCTGGGCGGGGCCGGGCTCATGCTGGTCGCCTATCTCTTCGCCCGACGCTACAACCTGCCGCGCGAGGAGATGTTCAACTTCGCCCGCGTACGCAAGACCTTCTGGGAGGCACTGCCGACCTTCGCCCTGCCGGTGATCATTCTGGGCGGCATCTTCGGTGGCTTCGTCACGGCGACCGAGGCCGCGGGCCTGGCCGTGCTCGCCGCCTTGGCGGTGGGTCTCTGGTACCGCGAGTTCGACCTAAGGCAGATGCGCAGGGCCATGCTCGACGGCGGCATGCAGACCGCCGTCGTCATGCTGCTGGTCGCAGCCTCGGTGCTGATGGGCGGCTTCCTCACTCGCGCACAGCTACCCCAAGAACTGGCGCAGCAGATGTTGGCGCTGACTGACAATCGCTATGTCATCCTGGCGATTCTGAATGTCTTTTTTCTGATCATCGGCTTCTTCCTGCACTCGGCAGCGGCAATCATCCTGGTCGTGCCGATCGTCATTCCGCTGATCCAGGCAGCTGGAATCGACCCGGTGCACTTCGGTCTGGTCGTCACCTTGAACCTGGCAATCGGCCAGCAGACCCCGCCGGTCGCCAGCGTGCTGATCACCGCCTGCTCGATCGCGCGGGCCAACATCTGGGATGTCTCCAAAGTCAACATCTACTTCGTGGCGGTGCTCTTGACCGTGTTGATCATGTGCACCTACATCCCGCAAATCCCCCTGTTCCTGGTCGAGTACTTCTATCGCTGATTTGCGCGGGCACTGGTCCCTCGCGGATAAGGAGCCATGATGAGCGAAAGAGACGAAGGTGAGCTGCTGTATCGCATCGAGGGCGGCATCGGCTGGATCACCCTAAACCGACCGCAGGCCCGCAACGCCCTGACGTTCGCCATGTACGAGGGACTGGCCGAGATCTGTCGGGGCGTGGCGGAGGACGACAGTGTCAAGGTGCTTGTGGTCTCCGGTGCCGGCGACAAGGCCTTCGCGGCCGGCACCGACATCGCCCAGTTCCGCAGCTTTAGGACGGCCGAGGATGCGGAGGCCTATGAGGCGCGCATCGACACGGTCTTGAGCGCCGTGGAGGCCTGCCCGAAGCCCACGGTCGCGGCAATCGCCGCCGCCTGCACCGGCGGTGGGGCCGGCATCGCGGCTGCTTGCGATCTCCGTATCGCCTCCAAGGACCTGCGTTTCGGCTTTCCGATCGCACGCACGCTCGGCAATTGTCTCTCGATCAATAGCCTGGCGCGTTTGAGTGCCTTGATCGGCCAGGCACGTGTGCGCGAACTCATCTTCACCGCCCGCCTGGTCGGCGCGGAGGAGGCACTGGCAAGCGGCTTGGTGAGTGAGGTCCTGGAAGATCGCGCGGCGGTCATGACACGGGCGCGGAGCCTGGCAGAGACCCTAGCGGGCCACGCACCCTTGACCCTACAGGCGACCAAGGAGGGGCTAAGGCGGCTGCGCGAGGCGGCAAGCCGGCTTGACGACAGCGACCTCATCCAGCTTTGCTACTTGAGCGAGGACTTTCGTGAAGGTTTGGAGGCCTTTTTGGGGAAACGGCGTCCGGCCTGGAAGGGGCGATGAAGCGTGGCTGAAAAGGGTAAGGGGCCGCTTAGCGGTCTTAAGGTGGTCGAACTGGCCCACATCATGGCAGGGCCGGTGTGCGGCATGATGCTGGCCGACATGGGCGCCGAGGTGATCAAGGTCGAGAAGCCGAACGGCGACGATACCCGCCGCATGGTGCCACCTGATGTGCAGGGCGAACCTGCGTCCTTTCTGATGATGAACCGCAACAAGCGCGGCATCTGCCTGGATCTAAAGAAGGAGACAGGCGTGAAGGCGCTGCGGCGTTTGATCAAGCGCTCCGACGTCCTGATCGAGAACTATCGCAAGGGCACCATGGAAAAGCTGGGGCTGGGCTATCCCAGCCTGCGCAAGGACAATCGCGGGCTGATCTACTGTGCGATCTCCGGCTTCGGACGCAGCGGGCCCTATGCCGAACGCGGCGGTTTCGATTTGATTGCGCAAGGCATGTCCGGGCTAATGTCGATCACTGGCGAAGCACCCGGACGCCCGCCGGTCAAGGTCGGTGCGCCAATTTCCGACATCACTGCAGGCATCCTGGCCGCGCTCGGCGTGGTCGCGGCCTACAGTCATCGTCAGAAGACGGGGGAGGGGCAGGTGGTTGACACCTCGCTCTTCGAGGCGGCAATCACCCACACCTACTGGCAATCCGCGATCGCGTTCGCCACCGGGATTTCGCCCGAGCCGATGGGCTCTGCGCACCCCTTGAATGCGCCCTATCAATCCTTCGAGACCGCCGATGGCTGGATCAACATCGGTGCCGCCAACCAGGCCAATTGGGAGCGCCTGATCGTTATCCTGGAGGCGCCGGAGCTGGGCCAGGATCCGCGCTTCCAGGCCAACGAAGGACGCATGAGCAACCTGGACGCGCTGGTCGCGGCGCTGAACCAGCATTTCCGCAAGCGCACGACGGCTGACTGGCTGGAACGTCTGGAGGCTGGCGGTCTGCCTGCCGGTCCGGTGTTGAGCGTGACGGAGATGCATCAAGACGAGCAGGCCTTGGCGCGTGGCATGGTCGTGGAGACCGAGCACCCCAAGGCCGGTCCGACCAAGTCTCTGGGGTTGCCGATCACCTTTTCGCACACGCCGGGGGCGATCATGCGGCCGGCACCGGTCCTGGGCCAGCATACCAGACAGGTCCTGTCGGCGATCGGATATTGGCCTGAAGAGATCGATGCCCTCTTCGCCGAGGGCGCGGCCATTGGCGAGTAGTCAAGCGCCGTCAGATAGTGACCGCCTACAATTCATTCCGGGTGTGGACTGACAAGCGCCAGAAAACGTCAAATCCTGCGCAAGAAAAATGCCGGGAAGTCTAGGACTTCCCGGCAAGTTGAACAGGGAGGCTTCACGTCTGGGAGACGTAGGACCCACCTCGGTGGGCCCTGGATTCCCGGGGGGAGGCCCGGGAAACTCGTCGACCGCTGCGCCGCTGTGCAGTGCAGCAATCACAAGAGAACAGATAGTCAGGGCCGATCATTTGGTCTATCGGTCTTATCTCACGGGTGGTATGCGACAGCTGCATGGTCCTCAAAAGTACCCTTTTTTCAGCTCGTTACCCTTAGTTTGATCAATCCTCTTTTCGTCGTTTTTGCCGCTTGGGTGGCGCCTCGACTCGACGCACGGACCCTCCGACTTCTTCCCCTAAAAACTGCTCTCGTTCACCTTACGAAGGAGGAAATCGCGGAAGACCGCGATCCGCTTTGTCGAGCGTAGTTCTTCAGAGTAAACGAAGTAGCTGTCGATTTGCGGCCCCTCCACGTCAGGTAGGACGCGCACCAGATCGCTTTGCTTGCCGACCATGAACTCCGGCAGGGCTGCAATGCCTGAGCCCGCCATCACTGCTTGCAGGATGCCGTAGACGTTGTTGAGACAAAGCGCTGGTTTGCGCGGACCGCTGCCGCGTCGGCCGATGTGCAGAAGCCAGTTGGCGTCCGGCACCGGTGGGCGCTCGTCCTCGCCGTAGACGATGATGCGATGGCGATCCAGGTCCTCGACGCTGTTCACTGGCCCGTGGCGCTTCAAGTAGTCGGGTGCGGCATAGGCCTGGACATGAACGGTAATCAGATGGCGCTGGATCAGGTCAGCCTGGCGCGGCGGGGTCATACGCACGGCCACATCGGCCTCGCGCATCGATAAATCGAGCTCGCGATCGGCGAGAATGAGATGCAGTTCGATCTCAGGGTAGAGATCCATGAAGTCCCTGATGCGCGGCGCCAGCCAGGTCGAGCCGAAGGCAACGGTCGTCGTCACCTTCAAGGGACCCTTCGGTCGGTCCTTGCTCTCCGTCAGCTGTGCCTCGATCATCGCCAGTTTGCCGAAGACTTCGTGGGCGGTGCGATAGAGCAGTTCGCCCTGTTCGGTCAGAATGAGACCGCGAGCGTGGCGGTGGAACAGCGGAACGCTCAGGCTCTCCTCCAAGCCGCTGATCTGCCGAGAGACTGCAGACTGGCTCAGGTTCAGCTGCTCGCCGGCATGCGTGAAGCTACCTGCCTCCGCAACGGCATGAAAGATACGAAGTTTGTCCCAATCCATCGCCATGTCTCGCCCACCCAGAAAAAAATCTTTTCGGGACCTTACCGCACTCGCCTCCGCGTCGGCACGCGCCTTTGTTCCGCCTATGCGTTTATGGCACAGGGCGGGACAAAGAAGTCACAGTGGCCGGCAGATGCGCCTGCCTTGGCTACTCGGCCGCATCGGCCAGCCGATGGTCTTCCTCGCCCAGCCAACGGTCTGCCTCCAGGGCTGCCATGCACCCCATACCGGCCGCCGTGACGGCCTGACGGAAGATCTTGTCGACGCAGTCTCCGGCGACGAAGATGCCCGGCCGCGCTGTGCGCGTAGAGTTCGCCTCGGCGATGAGGTAACCCTCCTCATCCATCTCCAAGCAGTCTTTGAAGATTGCGGTTGCCGGATCGTGGCCGATGGCGACGAAGAGGCCTTCGACCTCAATCGATCGGGTCGCACCGGTGACCGTATCGCGCAGGCTGACACCGGTGACGCCGTCCATGGGCCCGCTGCCGCCCAGCACCTCCTCGACGACCGCATTCCAGATGACGGAGATCTTTGGGTGCCCCAGCAGCCGATCCTGACCGATCTTCTCGGCGCGCAGGCTGTCGCGGCGGTGGATCAGGGTGACCGAACGGCAGATCTGCGCCAGATAGAGCGCTTCTTCCACGGCGGTGTTGCCGCCGCCGACCACGGCAACGTCCTTGTCGCGATAGAAGAAGCCGTCGCAGGTCGCACAGGCGGAGACGCCGCGACCATTGAAGTGCTGTTCGGAAGGCAGACCCAGCCAGCGCGCTTGCGCGCCGGTGGCGATGATGACGCTGTCGGCTGTATAGATCCGACCGCTGTCCCCGTTTAAGGTGAAAGGACGCTTGGTGAAATCCACCGACTGGATCAGGTCTGCCTCGAAGCGGGTGCCGACGTTGCTCGCTTGGTTACGCATCTGCTCCATCAGCCAGGGCCCCTGGATCGGGTCGGCGAAACCGGGATAGTTCTCGACGTCTGTCGTGATCGTCATCTGCCCGCCGGGCTGTAGGCCGTCGATGATCGTCGGTTTCAGATTTGCGCGTGCGGCATAGATGGCAGCGGTCAGGCCAGCCGCACCGGAGCCCACGATCAGAACGCGGGAATGAAGCTTGTCGGTCATGGCGGCCTCCTTCTTGCCAGCTTCTTGTCGCAGGACGACCTGATGGCAGATAAGCGGTCGATGCCAGCCTGGCAAGGCAGACCTATACGGAAGGTGGATAAGAGCGAAGCGAGGCTGGAGGGGAAACCAGGCCGCGCGCGCCGAAAGAGTTTAGGTTCGGCAGAGGTCCTCGGCTTCAAGCTGCAGTCGCTGGGCAACCTGTCGGGCCAAACCCGGCATCTCGTCGAAGGGGGGCGGGTCCCAAAGGTCGAGTTGCGCGCTGTAGGGGCGGGTCAGGCCGGCCTCCTGCATTTCCTTGTGAAAGCGCTCGAACTTCGTTGAACCACCGCGCAAACCCACCACGAAGACCGGTAGACCTGCGGCTGCCGACTCCGTCACCATGTTCACCGAATCCTCGGTCACGACAGCCGCTGTCGCGCTCGCCAGGATTGCGTAATAAGGGTTCTCCCCCTCCTCATCCCAACAACGGTACGGGACCCCCGTCAGTTGGCTCACGATAGCTGCCGTGACATTCGGATCGCTGCGCCGGGAGGGTGTGATCATGAGGCCCAGCGACTCGCGCCGGGCTAGTTCCGCCAGACTGCGCCCAAGGCTCTGGGCTTGGTCAACCTCAAAACGATGCACCTTGTTTCGACCGCCCAGCAGGACGGCCAGCCGTCGCTTCGGCAAGCCCTCGAAGGTAGCAGAGAAACGCTGTTTCGCTGCTTCAAGTCGTGCCTTGGTCACACGGTGGATCGAGCCCAGCATTTGGATGACGTTGGGCCCGCTCAAGCCGTCGTGCTGCGGGACGATCACCAGATCGAAGCGCGATGCGGGAAGCGTCGGACGTTGTACCTGGACAATGAGCGTCGGCTTGCGCGCCGTGCGTCCCTTGCGGCTTGCCGCACGCAAAGCCAGCAAGGGACGCACAGCGCGTCGGCCCACACCGATTGCCAAGTCCGGCCAAGGTGGAACCAAAGCATTCGGGCCGCGGTGACCAATCAGCGCCAGACTGTCGGGGCAGAGCGTGGGTGGCAGCCAGGACAGCGGCGGCTGCGGATGAATCCGCTTCAAGCTGGCGTCCAGCCCCAAAGCCTCCGCCAGGCCCAGAGCCTGGATGATGTTCCCTGCCTTATTGTCCGTGACCGCCCAGCAATGCGGGGCTTCAAGCGCCTGCAGCATGGGCGCGACTGTGCCGGTCCGGCGGCCTTGCGGCAAGTCAAACACCGCTAACAGGGTCGAGAAGAGCGGTGAGCAGCTCCCTCCGGCTGCATGAAGCGGCCTCACTTATCGACTTGCAAGCGCTCCGCGATGGTCGGTGCCACAGCCACACGGGCAAGAATCGCTTGCTCGGCAGTCGAGTCGTGAAATAAAGCTGCTTAGTTCGGGATGGCGTCGGGCGCGGTGCGCGGCGGGCCGAGGAAGCGGAGAGAAGGCCATGCGACGCAGCAAGTTGGATCGCGTCGACCTGCAGATCCTAGCGGATCTTCAGCAGGAAGGGCGCATGACGAATGTGGAGTTGGCACGGCGTGCCGGCATCTCCGCACCACCCTGCCTTAGGCGTCTTCGCGCCTTGGAACAGAGCGGTATGATCGAAGGCTATCATGCCAAGGTGAACGCCGCCGCGCTTGGCTACGAGGTGACCTTTTTCGCTCTTGTCGGCCTCGACAGCCAGGCCGAATCGGTCTTGCAGGACTTTGAGATGGCAATGCAGGCCTGGCCTGAGGTACGCGAGTGCCACATGGCACGCGGACCGCACGACTTTCTGATCCGCCTGGTTGCGCGCAACACACAGCACGAGAACGAGCTGACCCAGATGCTGACCTCGGCACCACATGTCTCGACTGTGCAGACCATCCAGGTGATCCGCACTGCCAAGGAAGAGGCAGGAGTGCCCATCGAGCCGGACTCGGATGCCGAGGCGCCGAGCGCGTAACTTGGCGCGCAACGTCGAAATCAAGGCCCGGGTTGGTGATCTTGAGGAACTGCAACGCCGGGTCATCGCTTTGGCCGACGGAGATGCGGAGGTCATTGCCCAAGAGGATGTCTTCTTTCCGCATGACCAGGGACGTTTAAAGCTGCGGATCTTGGCGGAGGATCGCGGCCAGCTGATCTTCTATCGCCGATCTGATCACAATGGGCCGAAGCTCAGCGATTACCAAGTGAGCCTTACCCGGGAGCCGCAAACCTTGTTGGCGCTTCTCCGCACGGCCATGGGTGAGCGCGGGCGCGTTAAGAAGTCACGTCGTCTCTATATGGTCGGCCGCACCCGGGTGCATCTCGACCAGGTCGAGGGCTTGGGAGACTTCCTCGAACTGGAGGTGGTTCTGCGCGACGAGGACACCTCGGAAGAGGGCGAGGTGGAGGCGCGGAGCCTCTTGGCGGCTCTTGGCGTTAGTCCCGATGCGCTTGTTGCCGAGGCCTACATCGACCTTCTGGAGGCTGCTACTGCGCCGCCCCGCTGAGCTGCATGGCAGAGAGTGCCTGGAAGAGGACATCGCGCGTCTGGTCCGATAGGCAGTCAACCTGAACGGCCGTCCGAAAATCCTCCAGCTCGAATCGCGTCTCCATCGCGAGGCTTTCCTGGGTTGCAGTCAGGAGGTCTGCTCCGATCTGGATCAGCTGCGGACGGATATCGGCCTTTAGATCCGGCACTTCGCTTGGTGGGGCGGCCGTCCCGCTTTCCCAACGCTCCAGCCAGCAGAACTGGATTTCCTTGGCAGCTTCGATCTGGGCGCGGAAAAAGGCTGCGGCACTCTCCGCCTCGACGCCGCGCTCGGCTGCGGCCTTCACGGCCTTGTCCAAAACCACGGCCTCGCGCGCCTTGTCTTCGACGGCGATGCCGCGCGCGTCCTTCCATGCAGCGACGGGCTGCATCAGTTCCAGGCGCGCGTCGATCAGATCGTAGACCTCTTCGCTTGGCGTTTCGGCCGCCGCGCCGCTTGCGGTCGAAAGGACCAGGACAAGCGAAACCGCCGCCAAGGATCTCATCATCTGTACGCTCTCCTCAACCGGCGCCGGGGGGGCGCTTCATGTCGAAAGTGCTCTCGACCGCGGCGTACTGCAGATAGCCCAAGCGGGCGACCGGCTTTACCAAGGTCAAATCCACCATGCCGTTCACGATAATCGCATCGTCGATGTGGATGGCCAGCACTTCGCCGATTACCATGGTGTTGCGTTGTCCGGGCGTGCCGCAAGGCAGCTCGATCACTTTCCACAGGCGACATTCCATGTTGATGGGCGCGGCAGCGACCCTGGGCGGCGCCACCAGGCGCGAAGGTGCGAGCTTCAGTTCGGCGAAGTCGTTCTCGGCTTCGCCATGTGCCAAGGGGGCAGAGGTCAGGACCATCTGCTCGCGCAGCTCCCAAGTCACCAGATTGGCGACGAACTCCTCGGTCTCCTCGATGTTGGTGAGCGAGTCCTTGGCACGCGATTCCTCCGCCTTCACTCCGTTGGCCGAGAACATGATCATCGGTGGATCGTCGGCCAACGCATTGAAGAAACTGTAGGGTGCTAGGTTAACCCGCCCCTCGGCATCGAGACTGGTGAACCAGCCGATCGGGCGCGGTACGACACAGGCCTTGAAGGGGTTACGCGGCAGTCCGTGGTTCTTCTTTGCCGTCTCATAGAACATTGCGAGCTGTACCCCCTTCGTCATCGAGCCGTCGTCCGGCGCAAAGGCTTATCAGAGGACAGAGCGAACGAACTGCCCTCGAGACAAGACCGACCATCAACAGAGCGTGTAATCGGCCATGCAACTGCATTCTCTCAACGCAGAGAGATCCCAAAACCTCTCATTTCGAACAGCGCCCATGTTGCCGCGAGAGCAGCGAAGGCATGCTTGCCTGTTCAGATATTGGGGAGGTGTCTGAGAGCACTGCAGTCGTTCGAACCGATCAGCCATCAACGGACGACGGCTGGTGTCAGCTATACAAGACCTTCAGGATTTCGTAGGCCTTCTCGCCTTTGGGCGTATGCACCTCGACGCTGTCACCGATCTGCTTGCCGATGAGCGCGCGCGACATCGGCGCTGTGATCGCCAGCCGCCCCTGGGCCACATCGGCCTCCAGCTCTCCGACGATCTGATAGGTCGCCTCTTCGTCCGTGTCCTCGTCCACCACGGTAACCGTAGCGCCAAACTTCACCGTATCGCCCGAGAGTTTGCTGACGTCGATTATCTCCGCGCGGGCCATCTTGTCTTCCAACTCGGCGACGCGGCCCTCGATAAAGCTCTGCCGCTCGCGGGCGGCATGATACTCCGCGTTTTCCGAAAGATCGCCGTGTTCGCGGGCTTCGGCAATGGCCTTGACGACCGCCGGGCGCTCGACCGACTTCAGATGTTTCAGTTCGGTCTCCAGCAGCTGGAAACC
This sequence comes from Rhodospirillales bacterium, assembly GCA_963669445.1. Taxonomy (GTDB): domain Bacteria; phylum Pseudomonadota; class Alphaproteobacteria; order Kiloniellales; family JACOMY01; genus JACOMY01. The sequence continues at coordinate 3,857,428 of OY770029.1, read as the reverse complement.
TTGAGACGTCATAGGAACCTTGTCACTCATAGAAGGGACCCTTTCGCCGCTCCCTTGTCGCGTTTAGGCGCAGTTGATAATTCTGGCCTGATTCTTTGCCGTTCGACAAGACGCTCTGCGCAGAGCGGTCGTCAAGACAGCCCAACAAAGTAGGACTGTAGGGGGGCCACTTCAAGCGATCCGCGCTCTCGGGCCTCCATAGCCAGAATTGCTGCCTGTGCACCTCGAATGGTCGTATAGTAGGGTATACGATCCATTAGGGCTTGTCGGCGGATCGAGAAGGAGTCGGCAATGGACTTTGCGCCCTCGCTGGTGTTGATCACCAACTGAATGCCGTCGGAGCGCATGAGGTCGACGATGTGGGGGCGCCCCTCGCGCACTTTCTTGACTCCGGTGACCTGCAAGCCCGCTGCCTTCAAGGCCTTCGCCGTTCCGCTGGTTCCTACCAGCGCAAAGCCCAACGCGGCCAATTGCTTGGCCAGCGGCAAGATCGCTTCCTTGTCGCCCTCTTTGACCGAAACGAAGACGGAACCTGTGTGCGGCAGGTCGTTGCCCGCACCCAGTTGCGACTTCAGGAAGGCACTGGGGAAGTCGTGATCCAGCCCCATGACCTCGCCGGTCGACTTCATCTCCGGTCCTAGGACCACGTCCACGCCTGGGAAACGTGCGAAGGGGAAAACGGCCTCCTTGACCGCCACATGACCGCCGGTGCTGCCAGGCTGCGGCATAAGGTCAGCTACCGTTTCGCCGGCCATCACGCGCGCGGCCAACTTTGCCAGCGGTTGGCCGATCGCCTTAGCGACGAAAGGCACGGTACGACTGGCCCGCGGATTGACCTCCAACACGTAAATCTCGCCGTCTCGCACGGCGTATTGCGTGTTCATCAGGCCGCGAACGCCGAGACCCTTGGCCAAAGCCTCCGTCTGTCGCTGTATTTCAGCCAGCGCGGCGGGGCTGAGGGAGAAGGGCGGCAGTGCACAGGCCGAGTCGCCGGAGTGTATGCCGGCCTCCTCGATGTGCTCCATGATGCCGGCGATGCGCACGGTCTCGCCGTCGGCCAGCGCGTCCACATCGACCTCGATGGCGTCGCTCAGGTAGCCGTCGACCAGGACCGGCGAGGTGCCGGAGATCTTAACCGCCGTCTCCATGTACTGCTCGAGCTGGAGCACGTCGTGGACGATCTCCATGGCGCGTCCGCCGAGCACGTAGGAGGGGCGCAGCAGCACCGGATAGCCGATACGCTCGGCAATACTGCGCGCCTGGCTGAGTGAGGTCGCGGTCCCGTTGGGCGGCTGCTTTAGGCCCAGGTGCTCGATCAGCTGCTGAAAGCGCTCTCGATCCTCGGCCAGGTCGATGGCCTCCACCGGAGTACCCAGGATCGGAATGTCGGCGGCCTCCAGGGCGGCTGCCAGCTTCAAGGGGGTCTGGCCACCGTACTGCACGATGACGCCCTTCAGGGTACCGGCTTGTTGTTCGCGCCGCGCAATCTCGATCACGTCCTCGTCGGTGAGCGGCTCGAAGTACAGTCGGTCTGATGTATCGTAGTCGGTCGAGACGGTTTCGGGATTGCAGTTGACCATGATGGTCTCGAAGCCGACCTCTTTCAGGGCATAGGCGGCATGGACGCAACAGTAGTCAAACTCGATACCTTGTCCGATGCGATTGGGGCCGCCGCCCAGGATCATGATCTTGTCGCGCTTTGAAGGATCGGCCTCGCACTCGGGTTCGAAGACGCCATCGCCTTCATAGGTCGCGTACATATAGGAGGTGTCGGAGGCAAACTCGCCCGCGCAAGTGTCGATGCGTTTGAAGACCGGGTGGACGCCGAGCGAGAGGCGCCTTGCTCTAACGGCCTCGACCTCCACGCCGGTCAGCATGGCAAGTCGCCGATCCGAGAACCCCATGGCCTTCACGCGCCGAAGGCCGATCGCGTTGCCCGGCAGACCGCGCTCTGCCAGATATGCCTCTTCGCGGACCAAGGCCTCGATGTGTTGCAGGAACCAGGGATCGAAATGGGTGACTTGAGCGATCGTCTCGGCCGAGAGGCCCAGTCGGAACGCCTGAGCGATGCTTAGGATTCGATCCGGCATAGGCAGTGCCAAGTGGGCGGTGACGGCATCGACGTCGACACTGCCGTCTTCGGCGATTGCGTTTGGAATCTCGATCTCGTCCAGGCCGCTATAGCCTGTCTCCAGCGAGCGCAGAGCCTTCTGCAGAGCTTCCGGAAAGGTTCGGCCGATTGACATGGCCTCGCCTACCGACTTCATTGAGGTGGTGAGGTAAGCCTCCGCCCCCTTGAACTTCTCGAAAGTGAAACGCGGCATCTTCACCACGACATAGTCGATGGTCGGCTCGAAGGAGGCCGGCGTCACCCGGGTGATGTCGTTCTTCAGCTCGTCCAGGCGGTAGCCCACGGCCAGCTTGGCGGCAATCTTGGCGATGGGAAAGCCGGTCGCCTTGGAGGCCAGCGCCGAGGACCGCGAGACTCGCGGGTTCATCTCGATCACCACGATCTCGCCGCTGGCCGGATCGATGGCGAACTGCACGTTGGACCCACCGGTGTCGACGCCGATCTCGCGCAGACAGGCCAGCGAGGCGTTGCGCAGCAGCTGGTATTCCTTGTCGGTGAGCGTCAGCGCTGGAGCGACAGTGACCGAGTCGCCGGTGTGGATGCCCATCGGGTCCACATTCTCGATCGAGCAGATGATGATGCAGTTGTCCGCCTGGTCGCGAACCACCTCCATCTCGTACTCCTTCCAGCCCAGCACCGATTGCTCGACCAGGACCGAGCCGACCGGAGAGGCCGCTAGACCGCCACGCACGATCTCGCTGAACTCATCCAGGTTGTAGGCAATACCGCCGCCGGTGCCGCCGAGGGTGAAGGAGGGACGGATGACCGCCGGCAGACCCACCAGATCCAGCGCTTCCAGCGCCGCTTCGTAGCTCTCGATCATGCGGGCGCGCGGCGAGCGGATGCCGATCTTCTCCATGGCGGCGCGAAAGCGCTCGCGGTCCTCGGCCTTGTCGATCACATCGGCCTTGGCGCCGATCATCTCGACGCCCAGCTCTTCCAGAACGCCGCTCTTCGCCAGCTCCATGCCGACGTTCAGCGCCGTCTGCCCGCCCATGGTGGGCAGCAGCGCATCGGGCCGCTCCTCACGGAGAATGCGTGTGACGACGTCGGCGGTGATTGGCTCAATGTAGGTGGCGTCCGCCAGACCGGGATCGGTCATGATGGTCGCCGGGTTGGAGTTCACCAGGACCACCCGGTAGCCCTCTTCTTTCAGCGCCTTGCAGGCCTGGGCGCCGGAATAGTCGAACTCGCAAGCCTGACCGATGACAATGGGTCCCGCCCCGATGATCATAATCGATTTGAGGTCGTGTCTCTTCGGCATGGGGTACCACCTGGGTTCGTCAATCGCGCATTTAGATTCGGCCGCACGAAAAGGGCGCCGAAGGGTAAGTCCCCGGCGCGCCGATCCCGTCAGCCACTGCCTTGCTAAAGGGCGTTAATGCCACGCAGCGCGCAGCATGAAAAGGGGCCTGTGGCGCAGGCCTGCCCTCAAACTTGCGTCCGCGGCTATTTGGCTTGATCCATCAAGGCAACGAACTGGCCAAACAGATGCTGGCTGTCCTGCGGCCCCGGCGAGGCCTCGGGGTGGTGCTGCACCGAGAAGATCGGTCTATCTTCGACCCTCAGGCCCTCGTTGGTTCCGTCGAAGAGCGAGCGATGGGTCTCCACCACACCAGCGGGCAGGCTGTCGCCGTCGACCACGAAGCCATGGTTCTGGCTGGTGATCTCGACTCGACCGCTCTCCAGATCCTGCACCGGCTGATTGGCGCCACGATGACCCATGTGCATCTTCTTGGTCTTGGCGCCGAGCGCCAGCGCCAAGAGCTGATGGCCCAAGCAGATACCGAAGATCGGCTTGCCGGTCCCGATCAGGCTGCGCAGTGTCGGCAGGGCATAGACACCGGTGGCCGCCGGGTCGCCCGGTCCGTTCGAGAGGAAGATGCCGTCCGGCTCGTGCGCCATGACCTCCTCTGCCGTCGCGCTCGCAGGGACGACGGTGACCGCACAGCCGGCGCTTGCCAACATGCGCAGGATGTTGTGCTTGGCTCCGTAGTCGATGGCGACCACCCGGTGCCGCGGCGCCTCTTGCCGGCCGAAACCTTCGGGCCAGGCCCAGGCGGTCTCGTCCCAACGATAGCTTTGGCGCGTCGTCACTTCCTTGGCCAGATCCATGCCTTCGAGACCGGGCCAAGCGGCCGCTTCGGCAGCCAATGCAGCCAAATCGAACTGTCCGTTCGGTGGATGGCAGATGACGGCATTCGGTGCGCCGCTGTCGCGGATGCGCCGGGTCAGCGCGCGCGTGTCCACACCCACCAAGCCGATCAGACCCATACGCTTCAGCCAAACCTCCAAGGCATCGCGATTGCGCCAGTTGGAGGGATCGCCGGGCAGCGCGCGCAAGATCAGACCACGCGCTGCAGGCGTCGTCGTCTCGATATCTTCGGGGTTGGTTCCCACATTGCCGATATGGGGAAAGGTGAAGGTAATGATCTGTCCGGCGTAGGAGGGATCGGTCAGGATCTCCTGATAACCGGTCATGGAGGTGTTGAAGCAGACCTCGCCGACGGCGGTCCCGCTGGCTCCTATCCCTTGCCCCCAGAAATGGCGGCCATCCGCCAGCATGAGACAGGCGGTCGCGCCCTCGGGGCGCACAACGAGAGACGGCCCGCTGGAAATGGCGGCCGTTTGATGATCTGGGTTCATAGGCGGAACCGGACCCCTGGCGATGTGGTTGTGTCGACACTAGCTCTTAGGCGCTCACTCATCCGCTCGCAAGTCATCGCTGCCTCCTTCATGGATGCCCAGAGGGAAACGCGGGGCGAGAGATCGAAGAGGGGTGCGCAAAGCAATCGGGCGCGCTAGGGTGCGCGCCGCTCAGCCCGGCAACCACCATGTCGGTCTTGAGACCAGAGGGTTTTTCAGGAGTTCACAATGTTGCGTAGTCGTTTGAACGATGCCTTGAAGGAGGCCATGAAAGGCCAGGACAAACGGGGTGTCTCGACGATTAGACTGATCATGGCGGCGATGAAGGACAGGGATATTGCTGCGCGCGGCCGGGGCGATAGCGATGGCCTTGGCGACGATGCCATCCTGGAGATGCTGCAGAAGATGGTGAAGCAGCGCCGCGAATCGATCGCCGCTTACGAAAAGGGCAAACGCGAAGATCTGGCACAGCAGGAGCAGGAGGAGATCGACGTGATCTCTCGCTTTCTGCCGCAGATGATGGACGAGGAGGAGACCGCGGCTGCGGTCGAGGCCGCCATGCAGGAGCTCAACGCCAACTCGATCAAGGACATGGGTCGCGTCATGGCCGCCTTGAAGGAGCGCTATCCCGGCAAGATGGATTTCGCCAAGGCCAGCGGGATGGTCAAACGGCAGCTTGCTTGAGAGGCCTGCCTGACCCTGTGCTCCGATCTAGGTTTCGCGCTAATCTGCTCTTGCTTTAGATGGCGCTCCTGGGAGCGTTCGAGCTGGAGGTGAGAGGGCGCCTATGTCACTGCCGCAGGGCTTCCTAGACGAGCTTCGCGCCCGCGTTGGGCTGGCCGCATTGATCGGTCGGCGAGTGCGCCTGCAGCGTAAGGGGCGCGAGCACTCTGGTCTCTGCCCCTTTCATAACGAGAAGACCCCCTCCTTCACCGTCAACGAGGCCAAGGGCTTCTATCACTGCTTCGGCTGTGGTGCGCATGGCGATGCCTTTTCGTTCGTCATGCAGACCGAGGGTCTGAGTTTTCAGGATGCCGTCGAGCGTCTGGCCGGCGAGGCTGGGATGGAGGTGCCGAAGCCCACGCTGGAAGCTAAGGCCGCAGCGGCGCGTCAGGCGAGCTTGCTGGAGGTGGTGGAGGCCGCTTGCCAAGTCTTCGAAAGGGCGCTCAGGTCCTCCGATGGGGCTGAGGCGCGGAACTATCTCGAACGGCGCGGGCTGTCAGGCCGGACCGTCGCGCGGTTTCGCCTGGGCTTCGCTCCAGATCGGCGCGGCTTCCTGGTCGAGACCTTGCGTGCCGAGGGGATCAAGCCCCAACAGCTGGTCGAGGCTGGGCTAGCCAAACAGGACGAGGACGGCAGCCGCCTGCGCGAGTACTTCTTCGGCCGAATCGTCTTTCCGATTGCCGATCGGCGCGGGCGTATCGTGGCCTTCGGTGGCCGCCGCATGGGGGAAGGCGGGCCGAAGTACCTGAACTCGCCGGATGGGCCGCTCTTTCATAAGGGCGAGTTGCTCTACAATCTGAAAGCCGCACAGGAAGGCTTGCGCGACGCCAAGCAGCGCCTGCTGATGGTCGAGGGCTATATGGATGTCATCGCGCTGGCCCAGGCCGGTTTCGATGCGGCCGTGGCGCCCCTGGGCACGGCCATGACAGAGACCCAGTTGGCCTTGGCTTGGCGTCTGGTCGATGAACCGCTCATCTGTCTGGATGGCGACGAGGCCGGACGGCGCGCCGCCAGCCGTCTAATCGAACGGGCGCTGCCGCAGCTGGATCCGGGCAAGTCACTGGACATAGCCTTCCTGCCTGAGGGGGAGGATCCCGACAGTCTGCTGCGCAGCGGCGGTCCGGCGGCCCTGAAGGCGCGGCTGGAGGCAAGCCTGCCTTTGGCGGAACTGGTCTGGCAGGAAGCGCTGGGGCCGATACCGCCGGCGACGCCGGAACGCTGGGCTGCCCTAAAAGCCAAACTTCTTGGGCTGGCAAATGGCATCGGCAATGCCAGTGTGCAGGAGAGTTATCGCGCCTTTCTGATGGACCGTTACTATGTGGCACGACGGCCACAGCGCAGCTTTTCCAAACAAGCGCACCGCGGCGCTTTCCAGGGCCGTGAAGAGCAGGCACCCGATCACAAGAAGCCGGATCTTGAAGGTCAGCGGCGCCGCCAAGAGCGCGAATGCTTAGCTATTCTCTTGAATCATCCCGCTTTCGCCAGCCTGCATTTGGAAGAACTCGCCAACCTCGAGTTCCAGGTCACAGAACTAGAACGATTCAAAGCAAGCGTCATAGATTGCCTTGCGACCGGACCAGAGCTTGACAGCGCGGCCTTGCGTCGCCAGTTGACGAGCCTGGGCTATGCTGCGTTGCTCGATCAAGTTCTGTCATCCGCCGTTTATGCACTCTGTGCAGCGGCGCGCCCGGGCGCAAGCGAGGAACAGGTCGAGCGCATGTTGGAGACGGTGCTTGCCGACTTTGCCAAGGCACGCGCGGTAGAGGCCATTCGCGAGGCAGAGACACAGGTTGCAGAGGACCTCAGTGAGGAGACCCTGGCAAGCTTGGAGGCAGCAAAGCGAGACTATGAAGCCGCCGAACGGCGGCTATTGGCATTGGCGATACCTTGAAGCCAATGTCCCGATTGACGACTGGGCGGCGGCAGATATTTCAAGTGTGCGCGTGACTTCGCGCAGAATCCCATCACCGCAGGCTTAGCGGGAGCGGGATCGACGAACGAGATCGAGGGGCATGCGGGTGCGGTGGAGTGATCTGCCCAGTCCCGCTTTGTAAACAAGCGGTTGTGAGGACGCGATGGCGAGCAAACAAGGCGAAGCGCAGACCACCAACAGCGAAGAGGCCATGGATGGTGCTCTGATCGACGCCACCATGGCAGCGGTCAAGAAGATGGTCGCCAAGGCGAAGGAGCGTGGCTACGTTTCCTTGGACGAGATCAACCAGGCGCTGCCGCAAGAGCAGGTGTCGGCCGAGCAGATCGAAGACACGCTCGCGATGCTCTCGGAGATGGGCATCACCGTTGTCGAGGGTGAAGAGCAAGAGGAAGAAGACGCCAGTAAGAAAGGCGCTGCCGCCGAAGAAGAGGAAGAGAGCAGCAACGCCTCTGGCAACGTCAGCGACGAGGAGGTCGGCAGGACCGACGATCCTGTACGTATGTACCTGCGCGAGATGGGCTCGGTGGAGCTCCTGTCGCGTGAGGGTGAGATCGCAATAGCCAAGCGCATTGAGGCCGGTCGCGAGAAGATGATCTCCGGCCTCTGCGAGAGCCCGCTGACGATCCACGCCTTGCTGCATTGGCGCCAGGCGCTGATCGATCAAGAAATTTTGCTGCGTGACATTATCGACCTCGACGCGACCTACGGCGCCGGACCGGACGCCGACGAGAGCGCGAACAAGACCGAGGCGAATGGTGCCGCGGGTGAGAACACCGCGGGTGAGAACACCGCGGGCGAGAACATCACGGGCGAGAACATCACGGGCCAAGCTAGCAATGGGGCGGCGAACGGAAGCGCCAATGGTGTTGCCAACGGCGCCGTGAATGGCGCAGCCGGCGAGGCGACGCAGACGGGTGAAACCTCCGAGGCGGGTGAGAAGACCGCAGCCGGCGCCGAAACGAGTGACGATAGCGACGATTCCGGTGACGACGAAGACAACGCCCTCTCGCTGTCGGCCATGGAGCAGCAGCTGCTGCCGCAGGTCTTGGAGCGTCTGGACGCCATTGCGCTCTGCTATCGCGATCTCATGGCCGTGCAGGAAGATCGTCTGGCTGCCTTGACCGGCGGCGAAGAGTTGGATCCCGAGACCGAGGACCGTTACGACGGGTTGCGCCAGGATATGGTGCAGCACATGAAGTCGATCCGCTTCAACAACGGCCGCATCGATGCGCTTCTGGAGCAGCTTTACAGCTTCTCCAAGACCTTGATGGTGCTGGAGGGGCGGCTGATGCGTCTCTCGGAGAGCTGCGGCGTGCCGCGTGCGGTCTTCTTGAAGTACTACCAGGGCTCGGAGCTGGATCCGAATTGGCTGGGGTCGGTTCGCGACCTGCCGGGCCGCGGCTGGAAGCGTCTAGCCGAGCGTCACCCCGACGAGGTCTTGCGCGTTCGCGAAGAGATACAAGGCGTGTCCGAGCAGGTCGGCCTGCCGATCGGCGAGTTTCGCCGCATCACCAACACGGTGAAGAGCGGTGAGCGCGAGGCCAGCCGGGCCAAGACCGAGATGGTCGAGGCCAACCTGCGCCTGGTGATCTCCATCGCCAAGAAGTACACCAACCGCGGCCTACAGTTCCTGGACCTGATCCAGGAGGGCAACATCGGCCTGATGAAGGCTGTGGACAAGTTCGAGTACCGCCGCGGCTACAAGTTTTCGACCTATGCCACCTGGTGGATCCGCCAGGCCATCACCCGCTCGATCGCCGATCAGGCGCGCACCATTCGGATCCCGGTGCACATGATCGAAACGATCAACAAGCTGGTACGCACCAGTCGGCAGATGTTGCACGAGATCGGTCGTGAGCCAACCCCGGAGGAGCTGGCCGAACGCCTGGTGATGCCGCTGGAGAAGGTGCGCAAGGTCCTGAAGATCGCCAAGGAGCCGATCAGCCTCGAGACTCCGATCGGCGACGAGGAAGATTCGCATCTCGGCGACTTCATCGAGGACAAGAACGCGGTGTTGCCGCTGGACGCGGCCATTCAGTCCAACCTGCGCGAGACCACGACGCGGGTTCTGGCCACCCTGACGGCACGTGAAGAGCGCGTACTGCGCATGCGCTTTGGCATCGGCATGAACACCGACCATACCTTGGAAGAGGTCGGTCAGCAGTTCAACGTCACCCGCGAGCGTATCCGCCAGATCGAAGCCAAGGCGCTGCGCAAGCTGAAGCACCCCAGCCGCAGCCGGAAACTCCGCAGCTTCCTTGACAACTAGCGCTGGCTTGCCGGAGCCTTCCTCCCACGAAGAGGAGGGCCAATGCGCTACTTCGACCGCTTCAAGGTGCCGGAAGGCGCCATCCTGTCATTAGCCGACCACGATCCAGACGACACTCTGGATCTTGGAAAATCTCGGTCCAAGAAGCTCTTGGCCGAAGAGCAGGAGCGGCTGGCGGCCTTGCAGTACCGGCTCTATGCCGAGGGCAAACGCGCGCTGCTTGCTTGCCTGCAAGGGGCTGATGCCTCGGGCAAGGACGGCACGATCCGGCACATATTCTCAGGCATCAATCCGCAAGGCTGCCGGGTGCAGTCCTTCAAGGAACCGACCGGCCACGAGCTGGATCATGATTTCCTCTGGCGCGTACACATGTGGGCGCCAGAGCGTGGACAGATCACAGTCTTCAACCGCTCCCATTACGAGGATGTGCTGATCGTTCGGGTCAGAGGGCTGGTGCCGGAAGAGGTCTGGCGCGGGCGCTATAGTCTGATCAACGGTTTCGAGCGGCTGCTGGCAGATCGCGGCACCAAGACCCTGAAATTCTTCCTGCACATCAGCAAGGAGGAGCAGTTGAGGCGCTTCGAGAGGCGGCTGAAAGACCCCTCCCGGCATTGGAAGATCAGCGAGGCCGACTACGCCGAACGGGAGTACTGGGACGACTACATCACAGCGTTCGAGGATGCGCTCAGCCGCTGTTCCACCGACAAAGCGCCCTGGTTCGTCATTCCCGCCAACAACAAATGGGCCCGCAATGTCATCATCGCCCGTATCCTGCGTGAGGCCATGGAGGACATGGATCCGCAGATGCCGGAGCCGACGGTCGATCTGAAGGAGATCCGAAAGCGCTATCACAAGGCACGCCGGGCGGAGAGGAAAGAGCAGTCTCAGTCGTCTTCTGACTAGCCGCTCCGCTTGCCGCTAGGCCAGATGCTGGCAAGGCGAGGCGCGCGTTAAGAGGGCACAAGGCTGAGATGAGACCGCTCCAAAGCATTCGGGTCTTGGATTTTGGCCAATACTTCGCCGGGCCTCTGGTCGGTATGATGCTGGCCGATCTGGGCGCGGAGGTTGTCCGCATCGATCCACCTGAGGGCCCGCGGCTGAAATCTCCTGCTAGCGATATGCTTTCGCGCGGCAAGGCATCGCTCGTCTTGGACCTGAAGACCTCGGCGGATCGGGACATCGCTCTGGCGCTCGCCGCCCGTGCCGACGCGGTGATCGAGAATTTTCGTCCCGGTGTCATGGCACGTTTGGGGCTTGGTCACGGCGATCTGCGCGCCGTCAACCCCGATCTCGTTTACCTCTCGCTGCCGGGCTTTGCGTCCGGCGACCGAGACCTGGCCGGTCTGCCGGCTTGGGAAGCTGTGATTGCCGCCACCTGCGGGCAGTTTACCGACATGGGGCTCAATCGGCGGCTTATGGGGATCGATCCCTCCTTCACGCCGCTCGCGCTCGCCTCTGCCTACGGGGCGGCCTTTGGGGCCATGGCGCTGCTCTTCGCACTAGGAGCCAGAGGCAAGAACGGTGGCGAGCGCATCGAGGTGCCGCTGGCGTCCGCTCTGCTGGAGGGTCTCTCCTACAATTGCTTGCAGATCGAAGACTACCCCGAACGCTATAAGTCGCCGCGAGAGCTTGAGTTGGATCGGCGTAGGGCCGAGGGATTGCCGTTCAACCTTGCCTTCGAGGAGCTGTCAGAGTTTCTCGACCCCTTCTATCGAACCTACGCCTGCGCCGACGGCCGCGGATTCTATGTCGTTGCCGGCAGCGTCAGGACTCATCCGGCACGGGTCTTGCGGACACTCGGGCTCGAGGAATTGCTGGCCGATCTGCCTGACTTCGACGCCTACCTGAATAGCAGCGACTGGCCCGCATCCTGGTCGTTGCGAAACTATCCGGTCGGCACTGAAGATCGCGGGCGCATCGCAGCGGCGATGAAGCAGGCCTTCTTGACCCGCCCGGCGGCGGAATGGGAGGTGCTCTTCGGACAGGCGAAGGCGCCGGCGACCCAGCAACGCTTCACCCAGGAATGGCTGGCCGATCCGCATGCCCTTGCATCCGGCCTCGTCCTACAGGTGACTGACCCACGCCACGGAGCCATGCGGCAGATAGGCAACGTCGCTTGGCTCGACGGCGACGCGGAAGCGCTCAACAAGGCACCCGGTCCGGAGGCCGATTCGCTGCGCCCAGACCTGGGTGGCATCCTTGCCGAACCGATCCGCCAGTGTCGGAGCGGGCGCGCGAGCGAGGCCTGGCTTGCTGGCCTGAAGGTACTGGACCTCACCAACGTCATCGCCGGCCCGACCATCGGCTCGACCCTGGCGCGCTTCGGCGCCGAGGTCACCGCGGTCCAGCCGGTCGAGCCTTCCGTCGATCCCTGGAACACCGTCGTCTTCGGCATCCAGGCGCAGCGCGGCAAGAGCTCCATCCTGCTGTCGCTCTCCAGCCCTGAAGGCCGAGACGCTCTGCAAAGACTGATTGCCGAAGCCGATGTCATCACCTTCAACGGAACCGACGAACAGCGCGACACCCTAGGACTGGACCCGGCGCGCCTGAAGGCGATCAATCCCCGATTGATAATGGTGCAGCTCGACGCCTTTGGTGGTCCGGCACGTGGACCCAAGTCGGATCATCTGGGCTATGACGACCTGGCGCAGGCGGCGACCGGCGTGATGCTGCGTTTTGGCGGCGGCATGGAGACGCCGGAAGAGCATGCGCATTTCGGCACCATCGATGTGCTTGCCGGCTTCTGTGGCGCGGTTGCACTCGCCGCTGCGCTTTTGAAGTTGAGAAGGAGCGGCGAGGGCGGTCTCGCCAGAGCCTCCCTGGCAGCTGCCGGCAACCTGATCCAGGCGCAGTTCATGTACGACTTCGAAGGTCGCGCACCCTTCGACGAGCCATCCGGACGCCAGGCCTTAGGCTGGGGGGCCTTCTATCACTGCTATGAGGCTGCCGACGGCTGGTTCTTCCTGGCCGCACCCAGTGAAGGCAGATCCGCCTTGGCGCGTGTCCAAGCTCTGGCCGACCTTGCGGACCTGCCGGAGGCCGAGTTGCAGCCAGCCCTTGCCGCGCGCTTCAAGAACCAACCTTTCACCGTTTGGCAAGGCTTGTTGTCACTAGGCTCGACTGCCTTGGTGCGTTTGGGCTCTTTGATGGAGACGCGTGACGAGGCCCTGCAAGTGGAGAGCGCCGGCGAGATCGACATCAAGCAAGCGACCTTCCGCGTCGTTCGCCACGACCGGCATCCTATGGGCCGCTGGTGCGATCTGGTGGCACCCAACGCCGTGCGGCCGGAGACTGCACCGATAGTTATCCCCGGGCCCATGCCAAAGTATGGGGCCGATAGCCGTGCCGTGCTGGAACGGCTTGGTTTCAGCGCGGTCGAGATCGATGCGATGATCGAAAGCGGTGCTGCCGGTATCAGTTGGTCGGACCGCTATCTGCCTGAGTAGGATTACGGTCTAGCGCGGAGCGCCAGCCGGGTCGGGCTCGGCACCGAACCAGACGTGATAGACGGTCCTGTAGTCGCCGCCGGGCGGATAGGCGATACCGACGCCGATGGCCTGCCAGTCCTTCTCCCTCCAAATCCCCTGGTTCTCGATGACCGAGCGATGTCCTTTGGAGGAGAGCCAGCCAGCCAGCGCCTTCTCTGGCGTCGGATAGCCGATGCCGGAAATCTCGTAGCCGTTGCCGCAGTAAGCTGTGCCGAGGCGTTGCGGAGACTGCCACATGAAGCGGGCGTTGCTATGGTCGGGGTAGTAGGGAACGTCGCTCCAGCTGTGCAGATTGGTACCGGGTTCGGGGCCACCGCTCGGTAGAATGTTCTTTGCGGTGTCCTCTGCATGTCGTCCGGCGACCAGGGTGAGGCTGGAGGAGAGCGGAATGCGCGGCAGGCCGAGGCTCTCACGATGTTGCATGATCAGTTCGTAGAGCCGTCTCTCTTCTGTGCTGAGCGCGTCGTTGTCGTTGGAGGCATAAATGTCTACGGCCAAGGGTCCGGGGTCGAAGGGCGCATTCGCAAAGGTGGTCGTGCTGCAGGTCAGCACCGCCGGCTTTGCTTGGACCTCCTGCGGAGCCTGACCACCCGATTTGCCGCCGCCACAGGCCGCAAGGCCAAGCAGCAGTGTGAGCAGAAGTGCGACTGACTTCATTGCCGCGGGTCGACGCCCAGCAAGGTCATCGCGGCACCGGCCATGACCTTGGCTGACGCCACCATGTCGTCGATGCCGACGAACTCGTCTGGCTGGTGTGCCAGATCGAGGATGCCCGGCCCATAGGCGATGCAGTCGTGCAAGTGGCCAATCCGCGCCACGTGCTTCTGGTCGTAAGTGCCGGGCGAGACGACATAGTCGGCCGGCTTACCCAGAACGCCTTCGATGGCCTGCGCGACCGCCTGTACCACCGGCGCATTGCGTTCTGTCATCGTGGGACCGACCGTCCAGAGCTCTTTCAGCGCATACTCGAACTTGGGCCGATCGCGTTTCAAGCCTTCGAGGATCTCGACCACTTCGCTCTTCACCTCGTCATAGCTCTCTTCAATGAGGTAGCGGCGATCGATTACCATACGGCAAGAGTCCGGGACTAAGGCAGACGGCAGGCCGTCGAAACCCTCGCCGAGACCGCCGTGCAAGGAATTGATGTTCATGGTGGACTGCTTGGCGCCTTCCGGCACTACCGGCATGGTGGTGCGTTTGTTGGCCAAAGCGGGATAGAGGTCACGTTCGAAGCGCTCCATGACCGCTCCCATATGGCGCACGGCACAGTCACCCAGGAAGGGCATGGAGCCGTGCGAGATATGCCCGAAGGTCTCGATCTCGGCCCACCAGACGCCGCGATGACCCAGGCAGATGCGGTCGGGGTTCAGTGGCTCCGGGATGATCACCTGGTCCACCCTCGGCTTGGAGAAGTAGCCTTGCTTGGCCAGATAGGCGACGCCGCCGTAGCCGCCGGTCTCCTCGTCCACCGTGCCCGAGATCTCCAGCGCACCAGGCCAGTCGAAGCCCATCTCCAGAAGCGCTTCCACCGCGATGATCGAAGCGGCAAGTCCGCCCTTCATGTCGCAGGCGCCGCGGCCATAGACTTTGCCGTCCTTCACCGTCCCGGCGAAGGGGTCTTGGGTCCAACCCTCGCCGGTCGCGACCACGTCGATGTGGCTGTTGAAATGCACGCAAGGACCCGGTCGCTTGCCCTCGATTCGGGCGATCACGTTGGTCCGCGGATAGGCGGCACTATCGCCTGGGCTACCCTCGCCGCGGATGTAGAGGACTTCGAAGCCGCGTTTGCGCAAGCGCTTGCCGATGTACTCGGCGCAGGGAATGTAGGCGTCGCCAGGCGGGTTGACGGTTGGGATGCGGATCAGGTCCTGCGTAAGGCTGACCAACTCCTCGCGCTTGCTCTCGATACGTGCGTGCAGCTCTTGCATGGTGGGAAACGTGTGCCCTTGGCTGGTGGAGAGGCATCGCAAAGGTGCGACCTCTGCTTTCTAGCATAGCCGGCACTCCCGGTGCAGGCTTTCCCCCGACACTTCGAACAAGCTCCCGCGAGCCTCCTGCTACTGTGCAAAAAGAGGGTGGGAGTTGCATCTTATAGTGAAAGGGTTCTTCGCATGGCCTGGATCTACCTGGCGCTGGCCGGTCTGTTGGAAATCGGCTGGGCCGTCGGCCTCAAGTATACCGAGGGCTTCACGCGGCTCTGGCCCAGTCTAGCAACTGGGGCCAGCATGGTGCTAAGCCTGGCGCTCCTCGGTCTGGCGCTTAGGACCCTGCCGCTGGGCACGGCTTATGCCATCTGGACCGGGATCGGCATCGTCGGCACCGCCATCCTCGGCATCTTTCTCTTTCAGGAGTCTGTAGCGCCGCTCAGGCTTATCTCAATCGGCTTGATTGCTGCTGGGATCGTCGGCTTGAAGCTGGTCACGCCCAGTTGAGCCACACAACCCTACTACCCCACGAAAGCAACTCTCGTGGGGTAGTAGGGTAATTCTTGCCAACCTTAGTTGGCCGGCGTGGCCTGAATCACCTCTTCCAGCAGGTCCAGCTCGGCCGCAACGGCCGGTTTCTCCTTGATGATCTCGATGCCAATGGCGCGGAAATCTTCCAGCATCTTCGTGTGCTGGTCGGACGGTAGCTGGATGATTTCTCCGCCCTTCTCGACCCAAATGCGGTCGGTCCGTCCCACGTTCTCGATGCCGAAGGGCAAGACTGCCTCTGCAGCAGCCCAGCCGGCCTCGCGGATGGCATCCTGGACTTCTGGGCTCTGCTGCTGGAACCAGGCCTCGCTCACCACGTTGACCGAGACCACGACCGAGAGGCGCAGGTCGGTCACGTACTTGGCGACGTCATAGAACTTGAAGGCGACTAGGATCGGCATGCCGGCCAGCATGGCGTCGATGTTGCCGGATTGCAGCGCGGGTACCACCTCGCTCAAGGGCAGCGGCAGTGGGCTGGCGCCGATCGATGCCAAGGGCTTCATCTGCAAGGGGCTGGCGAATGTGCGCACCTTCAGGCCGTTGAAGTCGGCCAGATCCTTAACTGGCTTGGTCGAGAGCAGCAGGATCGGGCTGTTGTAGATGGCGCCGATCACGCGGAAGCCCTTTTCCAGACCCATGGTCTCCAAGTGCTTGCGGTAGTCGGGGTCGTGCAGCACGCCGCCGACCTGCTCGGGTGAGGCGAAGAGGGCCGGCACGTCGAAGATCTCGAACTTGGGCTCGGTGCCGACCAGGAAGGAGGTCGGGGTGATGAAACCCTCGATGGTGCCGAAGAGCACGCCTTCCAGCATGCGCGGAATGGTGCCCAACTGGCTTGCCGGATAGATCTCTACCTTGACCGCATCGCCGACGCGGGCGTTCAGCTCCTCAGCGAAGCGTTTCTGCCACTCGTGCTGCACGTCGTTGATGGTGGCGCTGGCCAGCTTCATCACGGCTTCGGCCTGAACGGCGGTTGGCGCGGCCAAGGTCAGGCCGGCGACAAGCGCCAGTGCGGCTGGTTTAAGGGCCTTTGGAAAGACGGTCATTTGGCAGACTCCTCCAATTTTACAACAACACCAGGGATAGGGCCGGCAGGTAGGTTACCGCGGCCAAGGCGACCAGTTGAATGGCCAAGAAGGGTAGGATGCCGCGATAGATTGCGGCCAGGTCGGGTGAGAGCACCGACTGAGCGACGAAGAGGTTGAGCCCGAAGGGTGGGGTGAACATGCCGATCGAGAGATTGACGGTCATGACGATGCCGAAGTGGATCGGATCGATGCCCAGGTGCAGGACCAAGGGCAGCAGCAGCGGCGTCAGCACCAGAATGGCGGAGGTCGGGTCCAAGAGACAGCCGATGGCGAGCAACAGCAGGTTTACCAAGAGCAGAAAGAGCGGCGGCGAAAGCTCCAGCGCGACGATGGCTTGGACCAGGCTCTGGGGAATGCCGCGTACCGTCAGAATCCAGGAAAAGACGCCGGCGGCGGCGACGATAACCAGGATCTGGGCGGTCAGCAGGGCTGCCTCGCCGGCAGCATCCAGGATCTGCCTGAGAGAGAGGCTGCGGTAGAGCAGGCTGGCGACCAGCATGGCATAGAGGCAGGCAACCCCGCCGGCCTCGGTCGGCGAGAACCAACCCAGATAAATCCCGGCCAGCACTACCACAGGCATCAAGAGTGCGGCCCAGGCGCGCCGGCTTGCGGTGAGGAAGGCCGCCAGGCGGAAGCCGCTGCGGTCGCCAAGGTTGCGCTGCTTGGCCCAGACCAGGATGTAGAGCGACATCAGCACCGCAATCAGCAGGCCTGGCAGCAAGCCGGCCTGGAACAGCTTGGGGATCGACTGCTCGGCACTGGCGCCATAGAGGATCATCGCAATCGAGGGCGGCACCACGATGGCGATGGAGCCGGAGGAGGCGATGAGGCCCAAGGAGAAGCGCTGGTCATAGCCGCGCTCCGTCAGGCTGGGATAGAGACTGCGACCGACCGCTGCAACGGTCGCCGGGCTGGAGCCGGAGACCGCACCCATCAAGGTGGCCGTCCCCACTGTTGCGATGCCCAGGCTGCCGGGCAGCCGGCCGGTCAAGGTCAGCACCCAGTCGACCAGGCGCTCGGCGATGCCGCCGCGGTTCATCAGCTCGCCGGCAAAGACGAAGAAGGGCACGGCCAGCAGTGCATACTTGTCGATGCCGCCGAATAGCACCTGATGCAAAGCGACCGGCGGCATCGGCAGCGCCACCAGCAGGGTCACGCTGGCCGCAGTCAGCAGCAGCGCGAAGATCGGCACGCCCAGCAGGAAGAGCGCCAGCGGTAGCAGCAGAAGCAGCCAGATCATGCTGGCAGGCCTCGCAGCAAACGCAGCACGCCAAGCACGGCTTGCAGGGCAGCGGTGGCGGCGGTGGCGGCAAGACCGATCAGCAGCCCGCCATGCACCCAAGCCATCGGCAGGCCGGCCGCCATCGAAGTCTGGCCGATGCTGCCCAGGCGCTGCACCACGATCCAGGATTGGCTGGCGAGATAGCCGCACAAACCGGCGATCAAGAGGTCGATGAGCAGGCGCTGCAGCTGCTTGCCGCGACCCGGCAGCCAGCGCTCAAGCAGGTCCAGTTGCAGGTGGCGGCGCTTGGCGGTGACTTGGATCAGGCCGAGGAAGACCAGCCAGATCATGCCGTAGAGCAAGATCTCGTCGGCGCCGGGTAGGGAGCGGCCAAAGAGATAGCGCCCGGCCGCATTCACCACGTTGAGCAGCACCAGTGCCAGGAGAAGCAGGCCCAGCATGCCGGCTGCCAATCGGTCGAGGTGCCCGGAAAGGCCCTCCAAGCGGCTGCTCATAGTGTGCAGACTTTCGCCCTATGGATCACAAAGGTTCGCACCTGTCGACTGCTTCTCCTCTCTTTCGAGGTCAGGGTTGTTTTCGTGATCGTGGCAGCACGTTTGCAGAACCCTCTTCTAACAAGGCTTTTCCCGACTGGCTATCTGCTTGCTCGAAGAAAAGGCGGAACCAATTACTTATATTGGTTCATCTATCACTCCGAAGATTGTCAGCTCTCTTCACCCCTGTTAGCCTTTGGTTCGTTCTCTCTGCGGCGGAAGGCAGTGGTCGTGCAAAGGACCGAGGGGCAGGCTTACTGGACTGGCGTAGCGATGCATTCGCTCCGCGCGCTGTTGCTGCAAGTGACGGTCAAACCGCCTGCCCGGTCGCGCCGCAGGGCCGAGAGGTCGACCTGTTGGCGCGTCTGGCCGAAGCCTTGCTCGAGCCCGCAGAGCAGTGCCTCGATGTGGAAGGGCCGCGGCTCTTCACCCTGGCGCAGGAAGAGCGCACCGCTGTCCTCGCGCCAGACCGTCAGCGTGGCTTCGCCGCCCGTCGGCAGCGCCAAGGCATCCGCCGTCATCCAATGGGCCAATTGCCATTGGCAGCGCAGGGCGCCAGGGCCCTGGTTCACTAGGCTGATGACAAGCCTTTCCTCGCCGGCCTGCGCCGGTATCGAGAGGAGAAGGGCTAGGACTATTGCCCACAGTCTCAAAAACATGAGTTTTGTCCTTCAAACCAGGGCCCAGGAGAGCCGAGAGCCATGACACCGCGCAAGGTGCAAATCGTAAAAGAGACCGTGTACAGCGAGGCCGGGGGGGCTGCCGAGACGCCGGTGGTCCGCGCCGCCGCGCTAATCGTGATCGACAATCCCTTCGCCGGCCGCTTCGTCGAGGACCTCTCGCCGCTGTTCGATGTTGCCATGGCGCTGGGCGAGCGTTACATGCCCGAGGTCGTGGCGCAGCTTGCCGGCGCGCCGAAAGCCTATGGTAAGGCGGCCGTCATCGGTGTCGACGGCGACCTGGAGCATGCTGCCGCCATGCTGCATCCCAAGCTGGGCAAGCCGATGCGGGCTGCCGTCGGCGGCGGCGAGAACATCATCCCGGCCTTTTCCAAGGTGGCTCCAGCCGGGACCAGCATAGATGTACCGCTTGCGCACAAGGACGAGATTTGGGCCTTCAACGAGCTGGACGGCATGACCCTCTTTGTCGGCGATGCGCCGCGTCCCAAGGAGATCCTGCTGGTCATGGCCGCCAGCGACGGCGGTCGTACGCGCCCGCGCGTCGGTGCCGGACGTCTGGTCACGTGATCCGCGGGTCTTCCGGGTTCAAAGGCGCTTTGCCGCGCAGCAGATCGCTGGCGCGCTCGGCAATTGCCAGGATGGCGACATTGCAGGGTCCGCTGGTGATCTCCGGCAGCACCGAGCCGTCGATGACGTGCAGGCCTTGAACACCATGCACGCTAAGGCTTCCCGGGGAGACGACAGCGTCCTCGTCCAGACCCATACGACAGGTGCCGACCGGGTGGTGGTGGGTGTGCGCGGCCTTGCTCAGAAACGCCATGCGCTGGCTCTTGCCGGTGAAGTCCGGCCCCGGCAAGAGCTCCGCCGCGCGCCAGTCGGCCAGGGCCTTGGAATGGCCGATCCGCTGTGCCCAGTCCAGGGCGGCCAGATAGAGCCTGCGGTCGGCCTCCTCGGCCAGATAGTTGGGATCCATCAGCGGGGCGGCCAGAGGATCGGTGCTCGCCAGGGTGAGGCGGCCGCGACTGCGGGGGCGGGTGAAGCCGAACATGATAGAGAAGGCACTGCCGTAAGCCGGTGCCTCGAAGGCCTCGGTCGTGACCGGCGCGATCACACAGGCCAGCACCAGGTCGGGCGCGCCACCCGGCTCGCCGCCGTCCAAATAGAGCAGCGATTCCGAGTGCTGTGCCGTGGAAGGTTCGAGCGGCCGGCTCGCCGCATAGAGGTTGCTGCCGGACAGCAGATGGTCGTGCAGATTGGCGCCGACCCCAGTCAGATCCTGCACCACTGGAATGTCCAAGGCCTTGAGCGCGTCCGCGGGGCCGATGCCGGAGAGCGAGAGGATCTGCGGGGAAGCGAGAGCGCCGGCAGCCAAAATGACGGCGCGGTCGGCGATCATGGCTCGGCCGCCCTGACAGACGAGACCGCGGCAACGTCCCTTCTCAATGGTGAGTTTTGTGACCAGAGCGCCTGTTTGGACGGTGAGGTTAGGCCGAGCCAGAACCTCCGGCGTCAAATAGGCGTCAGCCGCGCTCTGCCGCTTGCCGTTGGCAATGTTGAGCGTGTTCAATGTGTGGCCGATCATCTCCGGCCCATTGTGCTCGGCAATCGCCGGCAGGCCCTCGGATTCCGCGGCTGCCCTGTAGGCTTGCGTGACGGCATGCGGCTGGCTGGGCTGCATCACTGCCACGGGACCGCCGGACCCATGCCAGGCATCGGCGCCGCCGGGCCAGTCCTCCAGCTTCTTGAAGTAGGGCAGCAGGTCGGCAAAACCCCAGCCGTCGAGCGCCCAGCGGTCGAAATCTTCCGGATGGCCGCGCACATGGGCCATGGCGTTGATGGCGCTGGAGCCGCCCAGAACCTTGCCGCGGGCCCAAGCATGACGCCGGCCGCCGGCGTGAATCTGCGGCTCCGTGCTGAAGTTCCAGTCGATCGCACGGCCCTGCAAGGCCGTCCAAGCCAATGGCCGCGCGATATCGGGATCGCTGGCAGGCCCGCCGGCCTCCAGCAGGACAACGCGACAGTCGGGATCTTCGCTCAATCGGGCGGCAAGGACACAGCCGGCGCTGCCGGCGCCGACGATCAGGAAGTCTGCTTGGTTCATCGCCCAACTGTGGCAGACTTGCCGCCGATTGCGCAGCCCCGAAGGAGAAAAAGCCCATGCCTGCCCAGCTAACCGCGACCGAGAGAGAGCCCGTCATTACTCTCTCTGCTGGACCCGTGGCCTGCTATCCCCGTGTGTTGCGGGGCATGAGCAGCACTGTGCACTACGACTACGATCCGTTTTTCCAGGAAGCCTTTGAGCTGATCAGCAAGCGCTGTGCGGAGGCGCTTCGGGTCGAGGCTCCGGCGCTGATCCTGCAGTGCGAGCCGGCGCCGGCCATTGAGGCGGCCGCGGCTTCTTTGATCGGACCTGAGGACACGGTCCTGAACTTGGCTTCAGGGGTTTATGGCAAGGGCTTCGGCTATTGGGCCGCGCGCCATGCCAAGCAGGTGGTCGAGATCGAAGTGGCCTACAACGAGGCCATCGATCCGGCTGCCGTAGAGGCCGAGTTGGCCGCGCGCCCGGAGATCAAGGTGGTCTCGGTCGTGCACCACGACACCCCCTCTGGCACGCTCAATCCGGTAGCCGAGATCGGCCGGATTGTGCGCGCCCACGATGCCTTGCTGATTGTGGATGCGGTCTCCTCCTTCGCCGGTATGGACATCCATCCTGGCGACTGCGAAGCCGATATCTTCATCACCGGACCCGGCAAGTGCCTTGGCGGTCCGCCCAGCCTTTCCGTGCTGGCCGTCAGCGAGCGCGCATGGGCGCATATGGAAGCCAATCCCAACGCGCCGCGCGCCTCGGTCCTCAGCCTGCTCGATTGGAAGATCGCCTGGCGCCGCGGTGAGATTTTCCCCTTCACCCCCTCGGTCGCGGCGATGAACGGTCTGGATGCCGCCATCGCCGGCTATCTGGAAGAAGGGCCGGAGGCGGTGTGGGAACGCCATGCGCTGACCGCGCGGGCTTTCCGCGCCGGCCTGCATGCCATGGGGTTGGATCTCTGGGCGGCGCGGGAAGTGATCGCGGCACCCACCTGCACGGCCGTGGCCTTGCCGGACGGTATCGACGACAGCCAATTGTTGGCGGCCGCGCGCAAACTCTTCGGTGTGGTCTTCTCGAGCGGAGTTGCCGAAACCAAGGGAAAGCTCATTCGCGTCGGCCACATGGGACCGGTCGCCGAGCCGATCTACGCCTGTGTCGCCGTCACGGCACTGGCTGGTGCGATGGCTGCTTGCGGCAAGCACCTCAATGTCGCGGCCGGCCAAACGGCAGTCATGGCCACCATTGCGGCGGCAAAATCCTAAGACAGTAAACAGGGAGAAGACAGCATGCAGCGTTTCAAGGATCGGGTTGTGATGGTGAGCGGGTCTGCGCAAGGCCTGGGGCGCGCGATCGCCGAACGTCTGGCGCAGGAGGGCGCCACGCTGGTCGCCGTCGACATCAACGCCGAGGGGGCCGAGGCGACGGCCAAGGCTCTGGGCGGTGGCGCCTTCGCGGTCACTTGCGATATCGGCGACCCGGACCAGGTGGCGGCCCTGCACCGGACGGTGGAAGAGCGCTGCGGTAAGCTGGATGTGCAGGTGAACGCCGGCGCCATCGTGCCCTTCGTGCCCTGGGACGAGCTCACTTTCGAGGAGTGGTGCCGGGTGCGACGTGTCAACCTGGACGGCGTCTTCCTCATGTGCAAGGCCGGCTCCGATCTGATGCGTAAAGGCGGCTATGGGCGCATCGTCAACATTGCATCAAACTCGCTCTTCGCCGGTACACCCAACATGGCCCACTATGTCTCGGCCAAGGGCGGCGTTCTGGCCTTCTCTCGCGCGCTTGCGACCGAGCTGGGTCAGCATGCCATCACAGTCAATGCGGTCGCCCCTGGCCTGATCGACACCGAGGGCACGCAGGCGAGCCCACACAAGGAGGCCTTCGACTTCGTGGAGATGCTGCAAGCGATCAAGGGCCGCGGCGTGCCGAAGCTGATCGTGCCGGCCGTCGCCTTCCTAGCCTCCGAAGAGGCCGAGTGGATCACCGGCCAGTGCCTGGTTTCCGACGCCGGAATGGTGCGCTGGTAACAGCCTCAAGGGTCGTGCGAGAGACGGCGGCTTGGCTGAATAGGCGTCAGCCGTCGTCACGCCCAATCCACTCTTCAGGCTAGATTCGGCGCACGCGTCCGGAGTTTGAAGGAGGACCTCCTGCCGGTCGTGGCTGGGTTTAGACTATACCGTTGCGCCGTTAATCGGCGCATCCCTCGGGGCGCTCAACCCAGGGCACGCAGCCGCTGTGGTAGTCCTAACCGCGACGAGAACCTTCCATCGGTGGCCCGCTCAGTCCTCAGGCGTATCGGTGGCGACTAAGGTCCAGTTGGGGTCGCGGCTGCGGGTGTTGCGGGCGAAGGTCCAGAGGTCGGTGATGTGGTCGACGTCGCTGTCGCCGCCCTCGATCACATCGCCTTTGGCATCGCGCAGCAGATTGATCTGTTCAGACTGGAAGCGCATGGTCACGAAGGCGGTCTTGCCCTGCAGCTCGGCTTCGACGATCTCCGCTTCGCTCACACCCACCAGTGTCGTCTCCAAGACCTCGCCGGCCTCTTCGCGGTCGCGGATGGCGCCGGCGAACTCTTCAAAGACCTCATTGGCCAGCAGTGGGCGTAGCGTCTTCAGGTCGCCGCCAGCATAGCTGGTCAGGATCATCTCAAATGCCATTCGGGCGCCCGATGAGAATTCCTTCTCGTCGAAGCTGGGGTCGACGACCTTGATGTCGGCCACGCCTTTGCCGACCGGGACCGAGTGGCTGGGCACATCGTCGCGCCCGATATCGGGCAGGCGCTCATCCTCCGCCTCGGCCTGCGCTTCCTCCTTGCGCTCGGGGAAACGAAGCACGCGCTCCTCCCCGCCTTCGCGCTCGGCCTGCTCGCGGCGCTGCTGCGCAAAGGGGTCCAGCTGCTCCTGATGTCCGGTACGCCGGCCCAGATGGCTGCGCAGACGCAGGATGAGGAAGCCAGCAATGACGGCCAAGAGGATGAGATCAATGTACTGCAAGCCTGTGCCCCATGGTTCGGCTCGTGCGCCGAGATCTGGAGGTTAAAGACAGCGTGGCGGAACGCCTTCCGCCTCGGAACCATGACATAGCCTAACACCCTTCGGGCTGGCAGAGTCATTTTCCTTTGCGTTAATCGCTAGATAGGCGCCCATTTGGCAAAGAGCAAGGACGAGAGAGGGGCGAGCGCCGCGGCATTACGCTATGCTAACCTGCAATCCAGGGCTGGATTCCATTGTTGTTTGCGAGGTTTGCTGCATGCTGCTCATCCGTCACGGTCAATCGCTCTTCAACAAGCACTTCTCCGCGACCAGGGTGGATCCCGGGATCATCGACCCGGAGTTGACCGATACGGGCCGCAACCAGATCAACGCGGCTGCACGAGAGCTGCTTGCAGAAGGTGCTCAGTTCAAGCGCCTGCTGTCGTCGCCCTATTGGCGCGCGCTGGAAACTGCGGAGATCCTGTCGAGCGCACTCAAGCTCCCGATCGAGATCGAGACGCTTGTCTCGGAACGGGCCTTCTTCGTCTGCGACATCGGTTCACCGCGCAGCAAGCTGCAAGAGCGCTTTCCGACGATCGACTTCGGCACGCTGGAAGAAGTCTGGTGGCCCTATCCCGACGAGACGGATAAGCAGCTCTTACAGCGCTGCCATCAGTTCCGCCTCAAGTCGGCAGATCGCGCGGATTGGCCCGACACCTTGGTGGTCTCGCATTGGGGTTTCATTCGCGGTCTGACCGGGCAGAGCGTGCAGAATGCCACTCTGGTGCGTCATGATCCGACGGTCGCGTGAGCCCGGCCTTTGACCGAAAGGGCCGATCCGCTGGAGCCAGAGACGTTGCGGTCGCGACGTGGCGAATTGGCTGCGATCTTCTTCATTCTTTCGGAATCGGCAATCTTCACCGTGATTTTTGCCTCCGAGAAGCTCTTCGGCGACGAGATCCCAATCTTTCAGCTTCAGTTCCTGCGCTTCTTCACCGGCCTGCTGCTGCTTTTGGCGCTTGTCGCCTATCGCCGTCGTCGCCTGCTCGACTACCGCAGCGAACTCTGGCGGGTGCAGGTCTTGCGCAGTGTCTTGGGCGTCTCGGCCGGGGCGGCGGCCTTGCAGGCCCCGCTCTGGGCGCCGCTGCTCGACGTCACAGCGGTTCAACTCCTCGACGGTGTGATCCTGCTGGCTTTGGGCCTGATCTTCTTGCACGAACGTCTGGTTGCGCTGCACTGGCTGGGTTCAGCACTGCTGATGAGTGGTGCGGTGATGGTGGTGCTAGGTCAGGGCGCCTTCGCGGGCGGAAGCGGGGCTTACTCGCTCTATTGGGCGGGTTTGGCGCTGAGCGCGCTGGTGGCATTGTTCTTCGCCTTGGAGGCCCTGCTGACCCGCGTTCTGGCGCAGCGCGACCGACCGATGGTCATCATGCTGCACATCAACGCCATTGCCTCGCTCCTGCTGCTGGGGCCGGCAATCTGGCTTTGGACCGACATCCCCTTCTTGGAGCTGCTGCCTTACCTGCTGTTGGGTCCGATGGGTCTGATCGGCCAGTTCTGCTATGTGCGGGCCTGCGCCCTGGCGCCGGTATCGCTGATCGGGCCCGTCGAGTACAGCCGCCTGATCTTCGCCGGGCTACTGGGGCTCTTGGTTTTTCAACAGATGCCCAGCACGCTCAGCCTGATCGGTGCCGGCGTTCTGCTCACCGGCGGCGTCATCCTGGCGCGGCGTTAGGGCGCCTGCAGCCGATTAGGCGCCGGACTCCAATTGGGTCTCCAATGGTGGCGGGATCAGCACCAGGCTGCCGACATGACGCTTTTCGAGAAAGCGTTCTTGTGCGTCGCGAATTCCGCTCAGCGGCGAGACCTCGGCGACGGCAGGCTTGAGGCCACCCTCGGCCAGGACCCTAAGCAGAGTCGGAAAGGTCGCAGAGAGGAAGACGGCCGAACCGAAGAAGGAGAGGTTCTTAAGATAGAGGGTACGCAGATCGAGGGTCACCAAAGGACCGGCGATGGCGCCTGCTGTCACAAAACGTCCGCCGCGCCGCAGCAGCGCCAGCAGGTCGGTGAAGATGGCACCGCCGACGACGTCGGCTACCAGGGTAAAGCCCTCGCCGCCGCTGGCCTTTCGCGCTTGCTGGACCCAGTCTTCGGCACTGCGATCAATTGCGGTATCCGCACCCAGCGCCAGAACTGCATCGCGCTTGGCGGCACCAACCAGGGCCACGACCTCAGCGCCGAAATGCTTGGCGATCTGAACCAAGAAGCTCCCGACGCCGCCCGAGGCACCGGTAACGAGGACCTTGTCCCCGGCCTTGATGCCCGCCATCAGCAGCATGTTCATGGCCGTGCCGCCGGAGCAGGGCAGGGTGGCCAGCGCCGTGTCGGGGACCGACAGATCGGTGGGCAAGAGATGAGCGTTCGAGGCTGGGATGGTCATGAACTGGGCGAAGGCGCCGTCACGTTCAGCACCGAGGAACCCGGCCTGGTCAAGCGAGTCGGGATCGTCGGCCACGCCCAGATAGGGGTTGCAGAGGACATGCTCTCCGATACGGGTCTCCGGGACGCCGGGTCCAACGGCAACGATGCGGCCCACCACATCGGCGCCCTGGATACGCGGAAAGACGATGTCTCCGGTCCAGTCTCCCATACCGCCAGCGTCCACGCCGAAACCGCTGCTGCCGCCGGCCTCCGTCGTTCCTTCCTCGACGCTCTTGGCATACCATCCGGTGCGGGAGTTAATGTCGGTGTTGTTCATGCCCGCAGCGCTGACCTGGATCAGGACCTCGCGCTCCGCCGGCTCTGGACGGACAAGGTCATGACGGTAGACCAGCTTCTCCAGGCCGCCATACCCGGTCAATTGCACGCCGGTCATCTCTCTTGGAATGGTCATTGTTGCTTCGCTTCTTCCTGGTCTTTATCGATGTCCTGATCGCGCCTTAGAGCGCCTCTCCGCGGGTGAGCCTTGGAAGCTTGCCGGTGACGCCCATGGCGTGCTGCATGAAGAAGCGCTTCAAGGGCCCGGCTCTGTCCACGGCCGCCAGACCCAGGTCGCGGGCGAGGCGCAGCGGGGCGATGTCGTTGGAGAAGAGCCGATTGAGGCTGTCGGTAACCAGGCAAAGCGTGACGCTGTCGAAGCGGCGCCAACGCGTGTAGCGCTCCAGCACCTCCGGCATTCCTGGATCGAGGCCCAATCGCCGGGCATCGACCAGCACTTCGGCCAGGGCGGCAACGTCGCGCAGGCCCAGGTTCAGTCCCTGCCCGGCAATGGGGTGCATGGCGTGTGCGCTCTCTCCGACGAGAGCCAGGCGCGGCGCGTGGAAGCGCTCTGCAAGCAGCAGGTTCAAGGGATAGGCGAAGCGCGCGCCTTCTTGAGCGAAAGCGCCCAGCGTGTCGCCGAAGCGTCGTTGGCAGGCCTCGGCAAAGGCCGCCTCGTCCAGCGCCATGATCTGCTCGCGCGCGTCTGCTCTCGCGGTCCAGACTAGAGATGAGCGGTGATGACCCGTTTCGCTGTCGTTCAGCGGCAGTACGGCGAAGGGGCCGTCCGGCAAGAAGCACTCGTGCGCGGTGCCCAGGTGCGGTTTTTCGTGCCGCAGGGTCGTGACCACGCCGATCTGCTTGTAGGACCAGCGCGCAACCTGGATTCCAGCGGCTTCGCGCAAGCCGGAACGTTGGCCTTCCGCGGCTATGACGAGGGCGCAGCGTAGCGTGCGCCCATCCTGCAAGACGAGACGGGTCGAAGCCTGCTCCTGCTCCTGACGATCCACCAGGGCCGGCGCCAGAATGCGGACCGAGGGTAGCGTTGCCAGACGCTTCAGCAACGCATAGCGGGTGAAACGGTTTTCGACGATGTGGCCCATCGGCTGAGGAGCGGCATCGGGCTCCGTTTCCTCTTCGGCGAGATCGGCCAGGGCATAGTGCAGAAAGAAGGGCGAGGCGGCCTCTCCGGGCCTGCCGTCGGAGACACGAATGTCGAGGATCGGGGCGGCACCCTCGGCAGAGAGGTTCCAGACGCCGAGTGCGTCCAGAATCTGGCTGCTGCCGCGGGCGATGGCCGAGGCTCGGCCGTCGAACGTCGGTTTCAGTCCCTCTTCCACCGGGCGGGCGTCGAGCAGCAGCGTGTCCAGGCCGGCCGAGCCCAGCGCTGCGGCCAGGCTCAAGCCGACCAGGCCGCCGCCAACGATGCAGATCTCTGCGTCAAATCCAGTCATGCCTCTAAGGTCAGGCCGCTGGCCTCTGCGCGCAAGACCATGACGTGTCGCATCGCACAGCCATTTTGATTGATTTTTAAGCAGCACTTCACTCGCTGCCCAAAAATTATGCGATTTTCACATTTCTGTTTTGCTGCATCGCAGCAATTTGTCGTCATCATCGCCGACGGCGAGCTTGGCACGCTTCTTGCTTTGTCTCTGTCGAAGGCCGCGTTTCCGCGCGGTTCCTGCAGTGGACAGGGAAGGATCCAACAGCATGAAAATGGTTATGGCCGTTATCAAGCCCTTCAAGCTCGAGGAGGTGCGCGAAGCGCTCTCCACCTTGGGCATTGAGGGCATGACGGTATCTGAGGTGAAGGGTTACGGCCGGCAGAAGGGGCAGACCGAGATCTACCGCGGCGCGGAGTATGCCGTGAACTTTCTGCCGAAGACCAAAATCGAGATCGCCGTTGCTGCCGATATGGCCGAGCGGGTCGTCGAGACGATCCGTCATGCCGCCGGCACTGGGCGCATCGGCGACGGCAAGATCTTCACCTACGACCTGTCGAGCGCCCTGCGCATCAGAACCGGCGAGGCCGATGCTTCGGCGCTCTAGGACGGCAGCCACCTCGACCCTTTTCGACGATGACGCGCAGATCGCCAGCCAATGGCCCTTATCCCGGATCAGCGCGAACAGCGGGAGCAAGTGTAACAAAATGAAGCCCAGACACCTTTTTTTCATGGCCGCCGCGCTCAGCCTTGTCGCTGTGCCGCTGCCCGCCTTGGCGCAGGAGTTCGCTGACAAGGCTGAGATGGAGTTCGTGCTAAACACCTTCTCTTTCCTCATGTGCGGCGCGCTGGTCATGTGGATGGCGGCCGGATTTGCCATGCTGGAGTCCGGCCTGGTCAGGACCAAGAACACGGCGACGATCTGCCTAAAGAACGTCGCACTCTTCTCCATCGCCTGCATCATGTACTACCTGATCGGCTACAGCCTGATGTACAGCAATGTCGACGGCGGTTGGATCGGCAGCCTCTCGATCTTCTACAACATGGGCGACAGCGAAATCGCGCTGATCGGCGCTGAAGAGAAGACGCCGGAGATGATCGCCGCTGTCACCGGCAATGGCTACTCGGTCATGTCGGACTGGTTCTTCCAGGTGGTCTTCGTCGCGACCGCGGCATCCATCGTCTCCGGTACCTTGGCCGAGCGCATCAAGATCTGGCCCTTTTTGATCTTCGTCATCGTGCTAACCGGCGTGATCTACCCGATCCAGGGTTCCTGGACCTGGGGTGGCGGTTGGCTGAACGAGGTCGGCGGCGGCTTCTCCGACTTTGCCGGCTCGACCATCGTGCATTCGGTGGGCGGCTGGGCAGCTTTGGCAGGCGCCATCGTCTTGGGCCCGCGCAAGGGCAAGTACACGGCCGACGGGCGCATGCATCCCATGCCGGGCTCCAACCTGCCGCTGGCGACGCTTGGAACCTTTATCCTCTGGCTCGGTTGGTTCGGCTTCAACGGTGGGTCCGAGCTGGCGCTGGGAACCGCTGCGAATGCCGCCAACATGTCGCTGGTGTTCGCCAACACCAATCTGGCGGCCTGCGGCGGCGTGGTGGTCGCGATGCTTATGACCCAGGCGCTCTATGGCAAGATCGATCTCACCATGGCGCTGAACGGGGCCATCGGTGGCCTGGTGGCCATCACCGCCAACCCCGACATCCAGCACTCCATGCTGGCCATCGTCATCGGCGGTATCGGCGGCGCCCTGGTCGTCCTCTTCGTGCCGCTCTTCGACAGACTGAAGATCGATGACGTGGTCGGCGCCATCTCCGTCCATCTGATTGCCGGCATTTGGGGCACGCTTGCAGTCGCGATCTTCGACGACGGTGACTTTGTAGCCCAGATCGTCGGGATCGCCGCGATCGGAGCCTACACCTTCATCGCCTCTTCGGTCGTATGGCTGATCCTGAAAGCGACCATCGGGTTGCGGGCCGATGACGAGCAGGAGGCGGACGGTCTGGACAAGTCCGAGCTGGGTCAGGAGGCCTATCCCGAGTTCGGTCAGGGCGCCCGCTCGATCGGCTAGCGCCAAGGGCGCGGCCGCCTGGGGGCAGCGATCCCAGGCGGCGGCGCTCGAACTCCTCTCTCTCTCTTGGTTCCTCCGGCGCGGGACATCATCCTGCGTGCACTTTGGGGGCGGCTGCGAAGCCGCCCCCCTCTTTTTTTGTGGCTTGTCGCCCAACTTGAACTCCACGCGACCTCTCAATCGCCGCGAATCTGATTTGCTTTCCTTGTCTTGGAATCGGCGCCGTGAGATAACAAAGCGTCAAACCTTGATGGAAAAGAGCGGGATCAATGGCTCAAAGCGTGTTCGAGCGATGTGGCGGCTTTCAAAACGTACGCAAAGTCGTGTCGGATTTTTACGACAAGGTTTTGGAATCAGAGCAACTGCAAGGCTATTTCGAGAATATTGAGATGGCGCGCCTGGTCGATCATCAGACCAAGTTCATTGCGCAAATCATGGGCGGACCTGTCAGCATAAACGACGACACGCTGCGCAAGGTGCACCGCTCGTTGGAAATCAACCACAGCGAATTTAAAGAGGCCGCAGCACTCCTGGAAGAGACGCTGGAGGATCACAATTTTGCCAACAGCGATATCGCAGAGGTCATGGAGGCCTTCGGGCAACGTGAAGGCACCATTGTCTCCGGAAGGGATGCCTAGGCGCACCTCATGAAGGAAATCAAGAATCCGGCCGCGCCGGAGGCTCTACGTGAAGCCCTGCAGTCGCTGCGTGTCGGTGTATGCCTCGTCGATAGCGAGAATTGGGAGGTCCGCTTTGAGAATGCGCGCTTTTTCAAGTGGTTTCCGCCGACCGACGAGGACGGCGGAGTCCTTGAAGCGCGCTTGCCCGAGATGGATGTGGAGCGGGCGCGCAAACGCCTCGGCGACAAGCGCCCCTTCACCTACGAGGTCGAGGTGCAGCTGGGACAGCGCAAGCATCCTCTAGGGATCGAGATGCGTGCCGAGGAACTGGGCGGCGAGGATCTGGTCGTGGTCGAGGTCCGCGACCTCTCCAAGCAGCGCCAGGCCGAATACATGCTCGATTCCTATTCTCGGATGGCCGAAAAGCACGCGCGTGATCTGGCCAAGGAGAAGGAACGGGTCGAGAAGCTGCTGCTGAACCTGATGCCGCGGCCGGTCTATGAGGAGATGAAGAGCTTCGGTACGGCGACGCCGCAGCGCTTCGATACAGCCTCGGTCCTCATGTTGGACTTCGTTGGCTTTACCGAGATGGCGGTTGCGCGCGATCCCAGCAGCACGGTGGCGGAGCTTAACGACATCTTCACCGCCTTCGACCGCATTGTCGAACTCTTCGGCTGCGAGCGGATCAAGACCATCGGCGATGCCTATCTGGCGGTCTCCGGCATGCCGGAGGCGGCACCCGATCATGCTGCCAACATCGCCAAGGTGGCGTTGAGGATGCGGCGCTATCTGAACCGACGCAACGAATCCCATCCGCACAAGTGGCTCTGCCGGGTGGGTATCGGCAGCGGTGCGCTCATCGGCTCGCTGATCGGGGTGCAAAAATATGTCTACGACGTCTTCGGACCCGGTGTGAACCTGGCGTCAAGGTTGGAGGGTCTGGCAGATCCCATGCAGATCCTAACCAATGAAGACATGGCCTTTCAGCTGGGCGACGGCTTCCTCTTGGAAGAACGCGGCGAAGAGGAGGTGCGCGGCTTTGGAACCCAGGTTCTCTATGAATTGAAGGGCGAACGCGCAGGGCAAACCTGAGGCGGGCTTGTGCTCTGTCGACTTGGCGCGTCGGGTCTCTCACGCCTGCGATTCCGGGGGGCTTGCAGATGCCCGTCAGCCCGTGGTTATTGGTCTGGCGTTCCTTCAGTTTGACGGAAGAGGCCGATGTCTGAGCCCCTGACCGCCGCGGGGGCTGGCTCCGCCCACGCCCAGCTGTTGGCTGACTATCGGCCTAAGCCCGGTCACTACGACGAGCTGCTTGACGACAGTGGTCATCTGCGGCCGCATTGGCAAAGCTACATCGAAGGGCTGTCCGCGGTGAATGTCGGGGAGCGCGAACAGGCGCGGCGGACTGCAGAGCGGACCCTGCAGGAGAACGGCCTCTCCTATGTCGCCGGCGATGCCGATAGCGGTGCAGATCGGCCATGGAAGATGGACCTGGTACCCGTCCTGATCGCGCGCGAAGAATGGCGGCAGGTGGAATCGGCCCTGATCCAGCGCGCCGATCTTCTGAACGCCATCGTGGCCGATCTCTACGGGCCGCGCCGTTTGATCGCCGAAGGCCATCTGCCGGCGGCCTTGGTCAACGCCAATCCCTATTTCTGCCGACCCTGCTATGGCGTAACGCCGCCCGGCAGGCGCTGGCTGCACATGCTGGCATTCGATCTGGTGCGTGGACCCGATGGGCGTTGGCTGGTAACTGGAGACCGCAGTGAAGCGCCCAGCGGCAGCGGCTATGCTCTGGAGAACCGCATTGTCGTATCGCGCGCTTTGCCCGAGCTTTTCGAGCACGGCAATGTCGAGCGTCTTGCGAGCTTCTTTCGCGCCTTCTCCGAGAACTTTCTGAGCTTTTCGCGGCATGACGAGCCGCTGGTTGCCGTGCTCTCGGCCGGGCAGCAGCGCGAGAGCTACTTCGAGCATGCCTACTTGGCGCAATATCTGGGTTATAGCGTCGTCGAGGGGGCGGATCTAACGGTTCGCGGCGACCGCCTCTATCTCAAGTCGGTGGAGGGCTTGAAGCCGGTCGACCTGATGGTCCGGCAGGTCCCCTCGATCGGCATGGATCCCTTGGAGCTCTCCAGCTTCGGCGCCGGCGTGCCGGGGCTGATGCGGGCGGTCCGCGGTGGTCACCTCGTGCTTGCCAATGCGGTCGGCAGTGGGCTGGTGCAGAGCGACGCTCTGCTGGGCTATCTGCCACGACTGGCCCAGGTTCTGCTTGGCGAGGATCTGGCAATGGACAGTGTGCCCACCTGGTGGTGCGGCACCGACGCCGGCCGACGCCGGGTGCTGGGGGATCTAGACAAGCTTGCCGTCCGCGACCTGACCAGGTCGAAGGCGATCTTGGTCGGTGATACGGACAGCTACCTGCTGACGGAGGCCGGTAGTGCAGAGCGCAGCGCGCTGGAGCAAGAGATTTCGCTGCGCAGCCACGACTTTGTCGGCCGCGCATTGACTGCGGCCTCGACGACACCGCAATGGACGGAGTCCGGCGGCATCGTGCCAGTGCCGTTGACGCTCCGTGTCTATCTGGCGGCCACCGCGGAGGGCTATCGCGCTATGCCCGGCGGCTTGGCCCGCATTCGGCCGAAGGGCCCGGTCAGCCTGCCGACGAGCCATGAGAGTGATATCAGCAAGGACGTTTGGGTCCTGTCCGATCGACCTGTCGAGACCATGTCGCTCTTGCCGAGTGCTCGACAGGTGGTGGCCTTGCGCCGCAGTGGGCGCGAGCTGCCCAGCCGAACTGCCGACAACCTCTACTGGTTCGGCCGCTATTTGGAGCGCCTCGAGGGTGCGGTCCGACTGCTGCGCTCCTTCGTGCTGCGGATCGCTGGGGCGCAGCGTGCCGGCAGCGATCTGATCACGCCCGGTCGAGTGATGGACCTCTTGGAGGCACTGCAGCATGTCTCACCGGGCAGTGCAGCACGTTTCCATCGCGAGGGCGCGCCTGCCTTCCACGCCGACCCTGCGCGTTTTTTCGCCGATCCCGACTGTGCGGACGACCTCGTCAGCCTGCTTCTAGCCCTACGGCGGATCAGCACCGCGTTGCGCGAGCGCTTCTCGCGCGATACCTGGGACAACCTGCAACAACTGCTGGATTCGCCCCTGGCTCAGGTGAAGTTGCCGGGCTACGGACAGGCCTGGGTCCAGCGCCTACTGGAGCAACTGGTCGATAGCCTCTCCGCGCTCAACGGGATGATGATGGAGAACATGACGCGCGACTTCGGGTGGCATTTCCTCGACATCGGCCGACGGCTGGAGCGCGGCTGGCAGACCACGCGGGCCCTGCGCGCAGTTGTTTGCCAGGGCGAAGCGGAACGCGACGGTGGGCTGGAATTGTTGCTGGAGCTGGCCGACAGTCTGATGACCTACAGCTGGCGCTACAAGTCGGAGCCTCAGTTGGCCCCCCTGCTGGACTTGGTGTTGGTCGAGGAAAGCAATCCCCGTTCGGTCTTGTTTCAGGTACAGCGTGTGGCGGAGCACTTGGCAAGCCTGCCCAAGGCGGCCCGTGCTACCGAGCGTCTCTCGGTCGGCGAGCGGCAGTCGATCGGCCTCAACGCCAGCCTGCGCCTGGCCGACGTCTATCGCCTGGCTGATTCTCCAACAGAAGGCTTGGACGCATTGCTGGATGATGTCGAGGCAGACCTGGAAGCGATTTCCGACGCGGTGACTGAACACTTCTTCAGCCATGCCTTGGAAACCCGAGTGTCGGGTGCCGGTCCTCTTTCGGACGCTTGATGATGCGCTACAGCGTCAAGCACCGCTCGACCTTCAGCTACGCAGGCAAGGTCGCGCTATCCCAGCACCATCTGCACCTACGTCCCCGTGACACTGTCTGGCAGAGCGTCTTGGATCACCAATTGTCTGTTGCGCCCAACCCGATCGTGTTTGAAGAGCGTAGGGATTACTTCGACAACTGGGCGGCCGACATGACCGTGCAGGAGCCGCATCGTCACCTGGCAGTCAAGGCATCCTCGCTGGTCGAGGTGCGCACACCGGCACTGCGCGTTGCACGAAAGACGCCGTCTTGGGAAGCCGTCGCTGCCAGCCTGCGCAATGCTGAGGGGCCAGAGCAGGTTGATGCCCAGCAGTTTGCCTTCGGCTCGCCCCATGTGCATTTGGGAGCAGACGTGCTTGAGATGGCGCGCAGTGTCATGACGCCTCGTCGCCCGCTCTTGGAGGGCCTGATCGCGCTGACCGGCCTGATCTATCGCGATTTCACATACAAGGGCGGGGTCACCGATATCTACACGCCAGTCGGTGAGATCATCCGCAAGAAACAAGGGGTCTGCCAGGACTTTGCGCATCTTGAGATCGCCTGCCTGCGCTCGTTGGGTCTGGCGGCGCGCTATGTCAGCGGCTATCTGCTGACCCATCCGCCCGAGGGTCAGCCGCGCCGGGTCGGCGCCGATGCCTCGCACGCCTGGATCTCTGCCTGGTGTCCGCCTTACGGCTGGATCGATGCGGACCCGACCAACGATCTCTTGGTCGCGGACGAGCATGTTACGCTAGCCTGGGGTCGCGACTATGGCGATGTCAGCCCCATCACCGGCTTCATGGTCGGCGGCGGTTCGCATCAGGTGTCCGTGGCTGTGGATGTTTTGCCGCTGAGCTAGTAGTTCTTCAAGGAAATCAGCGGGTAAAGGGGAGGTCGCCATGAGTGAGACGAGATCGAGGTTGGGACGGACCATCGGCAATCTGCTGCTTGCCTTGCTGAATGCAACGCTGATCCTGGTGGCGCTATGCCTCTATCTGGCTTGGCAGCTGGCCCAAGAAGTCGAGACCGTTGCGGGCCACGTGAGTGAGAAGGTGGGGCAAGTGGAGAGCCTGCGCAGCGAGGTCTCGTCGATGACCGCAGAAATGGCGGCCCTTCGCGCCGATCTCTCCAAACAGAGCGTTCAGGCCGATTCCCTGACGTTGCAGAAGATGGACGACTTGTCGGCCAAGTTGGACAGGATCGAGAACGGCATGGCCGAAACCAGGGGCAAGGTTGAGGCGTTCTTGGATGAGCCGAACGCGCTGGTCGACCGCGCGGTCGATAGGACTACGGATAACCTGAAAGAGATTATTGCTGACTTTAGGGATCGTCCCGATCAGTGATGGTCGGCACGATCCTTGCCGTGCCGACCTGGGTCTGATTTTCGATCAGACGACCGATTCGACCCACTGCTGCAGCTGAGTCTTGCTGACGGCGCCTAGCTTGGTGGCCGCGACCTGTCCGTCCTTGAAGATCATCAAGGTCGGGATGGCGCGGACGCCGTACTGGCTGGGGGTCTTGGGATTCTCGTCGATGTTGATCTTGGCGATGCTGACGCGGCCGGTCATTTCCTGGGCCAGATCCTCTAGTGCCGGGGCGATAGCGCGGCAGGGGCCGCACCATTCCGCCCAGAAGTCCACCAGAACGGGATGCTCTGCCTTGAGAACGTCATCATCGAAGGAGGTGTCGGTGACCTTGTTGATGCTCATCTGTCGCTTTCCTCGTGCCCGCATGATGCGGAGGCTATGGTGGATCAGGTGCCGTATCTAGGGACCACTGGGCGATGGGGTCAAGGGATTGGCTTGTTCTAGACGGTCATCGCTTATGTGCATGAGTCGGGCTTGTTCGGTCCAGAGGAGATAACACCGCAAGCTGCGATCCGGGTAAAGCCCGCGCAACAGCAGGGCATAGGCCGCAAGCTGTTGCAGGTAGGCGCGCGGCACTTGGTCGGGATGCCGGGGCGAGGGACGGTTGGTCTTGTAATCGACCAGCAGCACCCTGTCGGAGGTGACGGCCAGGCGGTCGACCTGACCGGCGATGCGCCGGGTGCCGACCAAGCCGACCAGCGGCACCTCTGCCCGGCTCTTGGGGCCAAAGAGCACCGCTGCCTCGGGGGCCGTCAGGACAGCCAACGTTTCTTCCGCGATCTCCTGCTGCGTTGCAATCGGCAGTGCCAACGCTGGCTGGGCCAGGAAGCGCGCGGCTGCGGCTGCTCGTTCATCGGGCGGTAGATTGGGCAAGAGCTGCAACAGGCGATGCACCAAACGCCCCCGTGAGAGACCAGGAGCCAGGCTCGGATGTAGCGGCGACAGCACCGGCGGGTCCGGTAGCTCAGGTCGCGACGGTGAAAGCGGGCGCACCGGCTCCGGCTCCAGGGGCGGCGGAGCGAAGGCCCAGTCCGCCAGCGGGGAGGTTGCCTTCGCCGCCTCTCTGGTCTCCTCACGCGCTGGCTCGGTCTGCTCGCTTCGGTAAAGGAGTGGCAGCTGCCTATCGCCAGTGAGCCGGGCCATTCCGCTTTCCAACAGCTCATACCAAGAGCCCTCCGGCACATCCTGTGCCCGGCTGTGGCCGCAGAGGTAGAGCCGATCTTCTGCACGGGTCATGGCGACATAGAGCAGCCGACGCTCCTCCGCGTCGGCTGCCGCTCTCTGTTTATCCACGATCTCGCCGATGGCGGGTATGCGCTCACAATCCCGGACACGGCGCAGCAGCAGAGACCTATCGTCGTCCAGCAAGAAAGCCGCGGCGCGGGTCCGGCGTCGGTCGGTGTCGGGCAGCAGCACGACGGGGGCCTGCAGTCCCTTGGCGCCGTGCACCGTCATCAAGCGAATCTTCTGTCCGGCTTCCTCCATGTCGCGCTTGATTTCGACGTCGCTGCGAGTAAGCCAGCCAAGAAAACCTTGCAGAGAGGGGGCGTGTTCGCGCTCGTAGTCGAGCGCTAGGCTCAAGAACTCGTCCAGGGGATCGCCGCTCTCTTCACCCAATCTGGCGGCGATGCGTCGTCGACCGCGGCCGGCACCCAGGACCTGTGACAACAGCTCGAAGGGCGGCATGAAGTCGACGCGCCTGCGCAGGGCTTGCAGCTCTTCCGCCGCTTGTTGCCAGAGGGTCTCTTCGCCCGCCCGCTCCAAGAGTTCCGGCCAGAGTGCTGCCTTGCGGCCATAGGCCAGACGAAAAAGGCTCTCGTCATCGATGCCGTAGAGCGGCCCCTTCAGCACATTGGCCAGACTTAGGTCGTCTTCCGGCAGTAGCAGGACCTGGATCAAGGCGGTCAGATCCTGAACGGCAAGCTGCTGGGAGAGTAGCATGCGGTCGATGCCGGCAACCGGCAGGGCGCGGCGCTCCAGGGCACGGGCCAAGGCGTGGAACAGGCGATCGCGGCGGCGGACCAGGATCAAGATATCGCCTGCCTCGATCGGCCGGGCGCGCGCGGCTAGCCAAGCCTCGCAGCCGGCCTTGCGCTGATCGGGGTCTTGCAACCAGCCATCGATGCGCGCAGCCAGGGACTCGGCGAGTGCGACGGCGGGATTGCTGGCGTGCTTCTGTTCCAGCGGCAGAAACCAAGCCTCCTCCGCCTCGTCCTCGTGGGCCAGATGCCTGGGGTCCAGAGCAGCGAGCCCGCTTTGCCCGGCTCTCACCGCGCTATGACTGGGGTAGGGGCTTTCTGTCAGAGGGGCGCTGCCGCTGAAGACGGCATCGACGGCTGCCAGCACCGCCGGCACCGAGCGGAAGGAGTGGGTGAGCGGGACTCGGGCGAAGCCAAGGCGCGCTTCCGCGGCGCGGGCGGCGAAGTGTCGGGCGGCTGCATCGAAGCCGGCCGGGTCGGCACCTTGAAAACGATAGATCGACTGCTTGGCATCGCCCACGGCGAAGACGCTGCGCGTGGCGCCTTGCCGATCGGCGGCAGCGCTCTCGCCGCTGTAGAACTCTGCGGTCAACACCTTCAGGATCTGCCACTGCAGCGGCGAGGTGTCCTGCGCCTCGTCGATCAGCACCTGCGTGAGGCCGCCGTCCAGCTTATAGAGCACCCAGGCCGCCGCACCCTCGCGGGCCAGAAGATCGGCGGTCAGCTGCAGCATGTCCTGATAGTCGAGCGCGCCGGCCGCCCGCTTGCGCTCGGCGTAGCGCTCCAGCAAGGCGACGGCCAGTTGTAGATTGGCGGCCGAGAGGCGCAAACAGGTCGCTGCCACCTGTTGCTCCTCTAGCACCAAGAGGCGCGCCGCTTCGGCCTCCATGACGGGCAAAGCTTCGGGTATGGCCTCTTGGGCAGCCTTGGTCAGCAGGCGTTTCTTCGCCGCGCGCTTCTTGCCGGCATTGGCGAGGAAGAACTTGGCGTAGTCGGCATAGCGTTCGACGCGCTTCGCAGCGCCGCTCTCCAGGAATGCCTGCAGGCGGGCCAGCGCCTTCCGTTCGGTGTCGGTGCCGGACGTTAAGGCTGCTTCAATCAGGCCGAAGTCCGCCCGCGCGGGCAGCGCAGCGTCACTCAGCCCTTCGGCAAGGATGGCGTCCGGGTCGGCTTGCAGGTCCAGACCCAGCAAATCCGCCAGACGCAGAAGAGGCGGAAGAGGCCCCTGTCCCAAGAGCGGTATCAGGCGGTCGCGTTCGCTGGTGATCAGCCGTTGCAGGTCGCTCAGGCCTTCTTCGCCATGCGCGACCAGGATGTCCTCAAGCGCTCTAGCCAGACCCCGATCCGTTGCGCTGGCGACGATCAAGGAATCGCGGGCGCCGGCCATCAACTCCGCCGCGCTGCGCTCGTCCAGGGCTTGGAAACCGGGGCTGATTCCAGCTTCCAGCGGAAAGCGGCTCAGCACCGACTGGCAAAAGCTATGCAGGGTCTGCACTTTCAGGCCGCCGGGCGTATCCAAGACCGTGGCCAGAAGGCTTCGGGCCCGCTGGACCTCAAGCGATTCCGGATGGCGTCCCAGTAAGGCCTCGAGGCTGCGCTCCAACGCCGTCGGCGCCTGTGCGACCCAGTTCTGTAGGGCCTGCATCAGGCGGTTTGCCATCTCGCTGGCGGCTGCCTTCGTGAAGGTGATGCAGAGCAGGCGCTCCGGCGCCGTTCCGTCCAGCAGTATGCGCAGGCAGCGATCGACCAGAACCTTGGTCTTGCCGCTGCCGGCAGAGGCTTCGACCCAGATCGTCGCTGCAGGATCCAGGGCGTGGCGCTGGCGCAGGGTGGCGTCGCGGAGAGCCTTGCTCATCCCTCTTCGCCTGTATCGCTCGACCACTCGTCCACGCGGGCGAGTTGGCGGTAGTCGTCGAAGCGCGGCACCGCGCCTGGTCTGGGATGCGCCAGATAGGCCGTTTCTATTCTGTCGAAGGCGGCGATAAGGGCGCGCAGGCCGGCCTCCGCAGCCTCCGCCAGATCCTCTGCCGAGGGGTTCTTGCCTCCCGACAAGGTCTTGAATTCGCCCGACTCCGCACCGCCGACAAGGCGCCAAAGCTCAAGGCTATCGAGTGGCGCGGTCGAGACGCCGGCAAAGCCGCCGGATCTGGCGATCGCGCCTTCCAGAGGAAGCTGCGGTGCCAGACC
The DNA here is from genome assembly GCA_963669445.1 of Rhodospirillales bacterium. Classification (GTDB taxonomy): domain Bacteria; phylum Pseudomonadota; class Alphaproteobacteria; order Kiloniellales; family JACOMY01; genus JACOMY01. Next base: position 3,816,930 of record OY770029.1, on the reverse strand, counting down.
AAGGTTCACGTCCGCTGCTTTGGGCAGGCTGCCGGTCTTGTAGTCGACCAAAGCGATCGCGCCGTCTGACCTCAACTCAAGGCGGTCGGCCTTGGCGGTCAGCCGGAAGGCGGCGCCCGACCCTGTCAGATCCAACACCCCATTCACCTCGGCCAGGATCTCCCGGCAATTGTCGCGGCGCTGCGCCTCCATATCCAGGAACCAGCTCAGCAGGCGCGCCATTCGTGGCCGCCATAGCTGCTGCAGGCTGCGATCCAGGCCGGAGCTCGCCAAGCTGGTTTCGACGATCGCGGCCAGGGCGGCCTTGGGATCTGCGGGCAGGGCCTTGGGATAGGCCTTCACGAAGGCCTCTAGTACGGCATGGATCAACTGGCCGCGTTCGGCCGGACCGGGGTCCTCGGCGATCTCGTCCAGCTTCTCCAGTCGCAGGATCGAGCTGGCAAAGATGGCATAGGGGTTGCGCATCCAAGTCTCGATCCGGGTGACGGAGAGCTGGCGCGGCCGGGCCGCAAGCGGTGGCCGCGGTGCGGGTGGCGACTGCGGTTGAACCTGCTTCGGGCGATCCAGTGCGGCAACCCAGGCGGCAGCCTCGGCAGCCGGGCGCTTGAGCGAGGCCTCGATGCCCAGAACCTTGGTTAGGGCCTCCAGGCGGGAGAGCCAGCGCGCCGGGATGGTCGGGGCGCCTTCCTGCTTCAAGGCGCGGGTCAGAATCACTTCGGGTGCGGCCATTGCCTGCAGCAAGTCATGCGCCGACTGCCCGATTCGGCGCTCCGGCGGCGGCAGGTCGAGGGCTTCGCGCATCGGCCGGCTGAGCCAGGGGCCGGGATCGGCCAGCCGTGGCCAGGAGCCTTCGTTCAGGCCACCCAGGATAAGGAGATCGGCCCCTTGCAGGCGCGCCTCCAAAGGCCCCCAAAGAAAGAGGCGTGGATGCAGGCCATAGTGGGGTCGCAGCACGCGTCCTTCCAACAAGCTCTCGATCAGGCCGGAGAGATCGCCGGGCGGCAAGTCCGGCAGCGCCGCAGCCGCGCTCCTGATTTCCACCAGAGCCTCGGCGGCGGCCTCGCCGGTTTCTTCTGCCCAGAGCCGCGCAGCGCCCGCTAGATCGTCATCGCCGGAGAGGACTTCGGCCGACTTCAGCAGCGCGTCGAGCAGGTCCGAGAAGGCTGCAATCGGTTTGTCGAATGCAACAGTCAAAGGCACCAGACAGCGCTCAAGACTGTCGAAGAGCCCCTCCAATCGTTGCGCCAGACCCGTCGGCAGAGGCGGTCGCATGGTTTGTCGTCGGCGCAGTGACTTGCGCAAGCCCTCGAGCCCAGCTTGCGGACGTGGTCCGCGCAGTAGATGGCGCTCCAGGTCGCGGCAAAGGCTGCTGAGTGCGGCGCGATCCATCCCGGCTCTGGCAAAGGGATGCTTGAGCAGCGCCAAGAGGGCTTCCGGTGCCAGATCTTCGGTGAGGCACCTAGCCAGAAGACGCAGGAATACGAGCGGTGGCGTCTGCAAGAGCGCGCGACCGCCGGAATCGTCGATCTCGATGTCCCAGCGTCGCAATTCGGCGGCAACACGGCGCGCCAGATCGCGATCGGGTGTGACCAAGGCGGCGGTCTTGTCCGGTGTCTCCAGGCTGCGGCGCAGCAGCAGGGCGATCAGGGAGGCTTCGTGGCGCGGATCGGAGCAGTCGTACCAGGTGATGCCGGCCAAGGCCCGCTGCCAGCTGCGGCGCTGCCGTTCGCTGGCGCCGCCGGCCAGGTCACGCCAGCTCTGGGTTTCCAGGGCAGGGCGCAGCGCCAGGTTCGTCAGGCTGGCGACCGGGCTCTCCGGCAAGGCCTCCGGCCAGACGGCCACCGACTTGGGCGCGAGCTGAAGCCGTTCCAGCAGGCGTGCGAGGCCCTGTTGCGGGTGGCTCGGATCGGCTGCAATTGCAGCCCAGAGCTCGCCGCTGCAAGCCTGATCCAGACCGGGTAGCACGAGCTGTCCGTGCGGCAACTTGGCGACCCTCGCCAGAAGCCTGGCAACGGCCGGGATGCTACCTGTAGAGCCGGCCGCGACCACCGGATAATCGGGTGCTTGCTTGGCCCATAGCTCGGCTTGCGCATCCAGCAGAAGGCGCCGGCGCGTAGCTGGACCGAGGTGACCCTCGGCGTTGACAATGGCCGGCCAATGCTCGGTCACTATCTTCAGGAAATCGCGGGTCGTTTGCCAGTGGGCTGCCAGGGACTGCGGGACGATATCGTCCAGCTTCTCCCACTCGATCTCTGCGGTCTCGGCCTCGTCAATCAGCCGGCCTAGATCGCGAGCCAGGCGGATGACGCCCGCAGCCGGCAATCCGCTGCCGCTGCTGGCGAGCCAGCGCTCGACCAGTTGGGCCAACAAGGCAGCGCGGTGGGTCTCGCCGATCGCCGGGGCAAGCGCCAAGTCTTGTGTGGCGCCAAGGCTACCGCCGGCTTCCAGGGCAAGCTCCTCAGCATCCAGATCGCCCAGTGGAACCATGGTCGGCAGTAGCTGTGGGCGGCCTTCGCCAAGCCGCAAGAAGGCCTCGCTCAGAGCCCTGGCCGCGCGGCGATTGGGCAGCAGCAGGAGGGTTTGCGCCAAGACCAAGGGATCGTCGCCAGCTTGCCGCATCAGGCCGCGTGCTAGGCAGTCGACGAAGGCGTTGCCGGCGGGGATGGTAAAGACTTTGGGCCTGTCGCCGGTCATGTTTCGGGCGCGCTGAACCCCATCTCCGTCAAGATGGATTCTGCCTCGTCCAAGTCGCCGGGAGTGCCGACCTGAAACCACTCGCCTTGGTGGCGTAGACCGTAGAGCCGGCCCTGCGCTTCGGCGGAGCGGTAGCATCGCAGCAGCGGAAAACGCTCCACGGCACAGCCTTCGAAGAGCCGGGGCGCGAGGATCTGTATGCCGGAAAAGAGGAAGGGTGCCAAAGCGCGCTCCGGCCGATAAGTGAGATGGCCCATCGGATCCATCCAGAAGTCTCCGGGACCATCGTAGCCGTGTGCCAAGACGGTCGGATGCAGCAGCAGGAGCGCATCCATCTTCTCCGGTTGCCAGGCGTCGGCCAGGCGCGCCAGCGCCGAGATCGTGCCGTCCAGCCAGACGATGTCGCTGTTCAAGACGAAGAAGGGCTCTTCTCCCAGGAGCGGAAGAGCCTTGGCGACGCCGCCGCCGGTCTCCAACAGCGTGTCCTCGGGCGAGAAGCGGAGGGTCGGGCCTTGGCGATCGCGTAGATGGACACGCAGGAGGTCGCCCAGATAGTGCAGGTTCACCACCACCTCCTCGACCCCTGCAGCGGCCAGCTGATCCAGGATTCGATCGATCATCGCGCGCCCCTGCACCTCGATCAGCGGCTTGGGCAGATCTTCGGTCAAAGGGCGCATGCGGCGGCCTTCGCCGGCGGCCAGGATCATAGCGCGCTTGGGGAGAGTGGGGTGTAGTTTGTCGGTCACCGGCGGCTCTCTCGTCACATTGCTGTTTCTTGTCCTGCCACGCCACGTCGCGGTGCCGGACCTGGAAGCACCGGATCGCCTAGCGGCAGATGCTCTTCGAACCAGGCAGCGACCGGGGCCAGAGCAGGATGGGCGATATCCTTGGCGATCAGCCTGAGGACCCGGGGCAAGTGCGCCAGATAGCGTGACTTGCCATCGCGCCGGTCCAGTCGGGTGAAGATGCCAGCGATCTTGGCACTGCGCTGTGCGCCAAGGCAGGCGTAGCTGCGCGCATCGGCATCCGGATCGCGCTCCGGCAAGGCCTCTCGCCAGCGTTTCAGCATGGCTTCGGCAATCTCCGGTCCCAGGTCGCGGCGGGCGTCTTCCAAGAGCGAGACAAGGTCGTAGGTGGACGCCCCGAGAAGTGCATCCTGAAAGTCCAAGAGGCCGCAGGCCTTGGGGCCGGGCCGCCCGGGCAGCAGCATCAGGTTGTCGACGTGGTAGTCGCGCAAAACCAAGACTTCTCGCTGAGCAGAAACGTCGCTCAAGCAGGCGCACCAGGCCGACAGGTAGCTTTCGACCACTGCTGTTGCCGTCGCCCGGCCGCTGGTCGCCGGCAGGAACCAATCCACCAGCAGGCGGGCTTCGGATAGCAGGCAATCCATATCATAGGGCTTCAGGTCGGCGCCCAGTTCCGGCCGCCAGCGGCGCTGCAACTCGATTAAGACATCCAAGGCAAGCCGGTAGAGCGCGGCCTCGTCGCCGCCGTGGCTCAGCACCTCGGTGAAGGTGCGATCGCCCAGGTCCTCCAACAGCACGAAGCCCTGTTGGGCATCGGCTGCCAGGATGCGCGGCGCCGAGAGTCCCATGTCGTGCAGGATTTCCGCGATCTGAAGAAAGGGTCCGACCGGTTCCTTGTCCGGTGGCGCATCCATCAGAACCGCACTGTTGTCGCGTCCTTGCAAGCGGTCGTAGTGCCGGAAGGAGGCATCGGCAGCCAACAGACCGCGCTCGGCCTGACCCCAACCGGCCTCGGTAAGGAAAGTCTGGCGCTGCTCGGCGCGCTCTTCCTTGGTCATGAGGCCTGCAGAAGCGGCTGGAGTGTCGTCAAACGTTGCCGCCAGGCGCCATCTCCTTGCAAGGTCAGCCTTCGACCCGCGCCCTCGTAGGCGAAGTGCAAGGTCAGCGCGCTCTGCGGTTTCAGCGCTCCCAGGCGTTCCGGCCATTCAACCAGCACCAGCGCCTCGCCCGCGGCTTCTTCCCAGCCTAACTCGTAGACCTCTTCCGCCGCGGTCAGGCGGTAGAGGTCGAAATGCCAGACCGGCGCCAGTCGACGCTCGTAAATCTGTACCAGGGTGAAGGTTGGGCTTGGGACCTCCTCATCATGCAGGTCTTCGCCCTGAACTCCGGGAAGTGCGCGGATGAGGGCGCGCGCGAAAGAAGTCTTGCCGCTCCCCAAGTCCCCGGTCAAAAGGAGGATGTCGCCGGGCGCAAGCAGAGGCGCTAAGCTCTCGGCGAAGGCTTCGGTCGCCTCGGCGTCGTACAGAAGACAGTCAAGCGGGCTGGCGGACTCTAAGATCATCGCCGCCTGTCTTAGCGGGCGGCGTGGCTTCTTGCCAAGCTTTGGAGAGGCCGGAAACTCACAGACAATCGAAGGGCGCTTGCCCAGGGGGATAGTGACGATGGCGGATGCGGTTCAGAAGACGGATGTGGTGATCATCGGCGCCGGGCCGGTGGGCCTCTTCGCTATCTTCGAGCTGGGGATGCTGAAGCTGAAAGCGCATGTGGTCGACAGCCTTGATATGGCCGGTGGTCAATGCGCGGCGCTCTATCCGGAGAAACCGATCTACGACATTCCGGCATACCCTGAAATCCTGGCTGGAAACCTGGTTGAGCGCTTGAGCGAGCAGGCTGCCCCCTTTGAACCGATCTATCATCTGGGTCAGCAAGCCACGGGCCTGAACCGTGGGGAAGACGGCCTCTGGCATGTCGAGACCTCTGCAGGTGTGAAGATCGCGGCCCATGCCGTCATCATCGCTGCCGGCGCTGGGGCTTTCGGGCCGAACCGGCCGCCCTTGGCGGGCATTGAGCTCTACGAGAACGGAGAGCCGGGCTGCGGTGTCTGCTACATGGTGCGGCGGCGCGAAGACTTCCGTGACCGCACACTCGTCATTGCCGGTGGTGGTGATTCTGCCTTGGATTGGGCCGTGTCCCTGGCGGAGGTGGCCAAGAAGATCTATCTGGTGCACCGCCGGCCGCGTTTTCGCGGCGCCCCGGAGACCGTGTCTCGCATGGAGAGCCTCTCGCAGCCGGGCGGCCCGATCGAGAAGGTCATTCCCTATCAACTGCACGGTCTGGCAGGCGACGGCACGCGTTTGGATCGGGTCATCGTGGCGACGCTGGACGGCGAAACCAGGGAGCTTGCTTGCGACAGCTTGCTGCCATTCTTCGGCCTCTCCATGAACCTGGGGCCGATCGCCCATTGGGGCTTGGAGCTGGAAAAGAGTCTGGTCACCGTGGAGCCGACCACCTGCCAGACCAACGTGCCGGGGATCTTTGCTGTCGGCGACATCGTCCACTACCCGCACAAGCTGAAGCTGATCCTGACCGGCTTTGCCGAGGCCGCCGCGGCAGCGCACGCCATTCGTCCCATTGCGCGGCCGGGCGAAGTCCTGCATTGGGAATACTCGACGACCAAGGGCGTGCCCGACGCCGCCTAGTTTTGGAGATTGACCCTGCTATGAGCGATGCAATGGCCTTGGACGGCCCTCGAAGAGCGGCCACAAGTGGTCGGGCCAAGAGCCTGGTCGTGCTCTTACACGGTTGGGGCGCCAACGGCGACGACCTGATCGGCTTGGCCCCCTATCTGGCACAAGGACTGCCGGACACGGCCTTCGTCTCGCCGAACGCGCCCTTCCCTTGCGAGGCCAATCCAGCGGGCTTGCAGTGGTTCAGCTTGATGGACCGCAACGAAGAGCAGATGTTGGCGGGCCTGCGCCTGGCTGCCTCGCTGGTGGATAGCTTCTTGGACGAAGAACTGCAGCGGCATGACCTTTCGGCAGACGCGATGGCTCTAGTGGGCTTCAGTCAGGGGACGATGCTCTCATTGCACTTGGGCTTGCGCCGTAAGGTGGCGCCTGCACAAATCGTAGGCTTCTCTGGCGGGCTCATCGGCGCCAGTCTGTTGAATGACGAGATCGTTTCCCGTCCTCCGGTTCTCTTGGTTCACGGGACCGGTGATCCCGTCGTGCCCTACAAGGCCTCGGAGATGGCCGCGGAAGCCCTGAAAGCAAATGCGGTCCCCGTTGACCTCATACTGCGGCAGAACCTACCGCACTCGATTGACGAGGCAGGGATTGGCGCTGCGCAGACTGCATTGAAGGCCGCCTTGCCGACTGGCGAGTAGAACGCCGCAGCTTAACGAACTTCTTTAGCGCGCGCGCAGTCGGTAGCCGGCACCGCGAACGGTTTGCAGCTTGTCGCTCTGCCTTCCCAATTTTCGGCGTAACCTGCCGACATAGACATCTACGATGTTTGTTAGCGGGTCGGCGCTGGCACCCCAGACGCTGTTCAGGATGCGCTCGCGGGAGAAGACACGGCCCGGTCTTGTGAGGAAGAGCTTCAGGATCTCGCGCTCCGTGGCTGTAAGCTCGAGGATCTCTCCATCGACAATGGCATCCAGGCTGTCCAGATCCAGCGCTATGCTGCCGGCCTTGAGCACTGCCTTGTCCTCAACCTCGTTAAAGCGATTGGAGCGTCTGGCGAGCGCTTCGATCCTGGCGATGAGCTCGTCGAACTCGAAGGGCTTCACCAGATAGTCGTCAGCGCCGATCTTCAGCCCCTCGACGCGCTCGTCCAAGGCATCCAAAGCCGAGAGGATGAGGATAGGCGTGGTGTCCTGGCGAGCCCGCAGAATTCGGCAAAAGTCCTGTCCCGGAGTGCCGGGAAGCATGAGATCGAGCACGATCACGTCAAAGCGGTCCTGCTCAACCATGTCCAAGGCGCGATCGCTGTCCGGCGCATGGGTAACAGACCAGCCCTCCGCGCGCAGACCGCGTATAACAAAGTCTGCGACGCGAACCTCGTCTTCTACGACCAAGACATTCATCGGTGGTGTCCTCTGCCAGCATGTAGTGTATTCACTGATTCTTCTAAAGATCGTGTTCTTTTCTCGTTCCACATGTTGAGACACCTCAGTGATAGCGGCCATTTACCTTTGGATAACGGCGCCATAGCTGAAATATTCCCGACAAAACATTAGTTGACTGTACTGACTGAGGGCGGCGATTGATGGGTGTGTTGTATCAGGACGCAGCGGCCAGCCGGGTGCGTTGCGGCAGGGTGAAACGGGCCTGTACGCCTGATCCCAGAGCACTTTCCAACACGATCTTTCCGCCATGGGCCTCGACGATGGCCTTTGCAACCGGTAGACCTAGACCCGATCCACTGTCGTAGCGCAGAGCCGCATTCGAACCACGAAAGAAGCGCTCGAATACGTGCTCCAGCTCGCTTTCCGTGAGGCCTGGACCATCATCCATAACGGTCACGGCGAAGCCATCGGGCGAGCGGTCAAGACGAACCAGGATTTCCTGTCCGCCGTAGAGCAGGGCGTTTTCGAGCAGGATATGAATGACCTGGCCGATACGACCGGGATCAGCTGGAACCAGAGCCTGATCGACGCTGGTCTCGAAGAGGACGGCCTTGCTGCCGTCGCCCAGCGCCTGTCCGGCTTCGACCGAGTGTTCCAGCAACTCCCTCAAATCGGTCTCGCGCAGTCGGATCCTAACCTCACCATTCTCCTGCCGCGCGACGAAGAGCAGATCATCGACGATTCGCGTCGTGTGATCTGCCGCCTCGCGCGTGCGCCGCAAGACTTCGCGATACTCTTCGCTGCTGCGCTCGCCCTTGCGCAGAGCGACATCGGCTTCACCGCGGATAATGGTGAGAGGCGTGCGCAGCTCGTGACTGACATCGGCCAGCAGCCGCCGGCGGTTGGCCTCCGTCTCGCGCAGGGTCGCCAGCAGCTTCTCCAGCTGCGCGGTTCTGCTGGAGACCTCCTCCTCCAATGCATCGCGAGAAGCGCTGAGGTAGTCTTGGCGTTCGGCTACCTTTGCCGTCATCTGATTGAAAGCCTGGGCGACCCGATCCAGTTCGCTGTCACCCGGCGTTTCTATGCGATGAGAGAGATCGCCTTGGCCGACACTGGTCGCTCCCACCAATAGTCGCTGGATCGGGCGGGTCAGACTCCTGCGCAGGAAGAAAACGCCAAGCAAAGCCGTGACTGCTGCGATAAAGCCGGCTGCCAGTGCTAGGCGTTTGAAGAGCAGAGTGGCGCTGGTCAGCTCCGCTTGGGTTTCCTCGACCTCCTCGCGCTCCTCCAAGAGCGCTTTGGCAATCAGGGTCTTGAAGTCGCCGTCTATCTGCTGGTCCAGCATCCGCGTTAAACGCTCGGCAAAGGCTTCTGTGGAGTAGTGAAGCTGGCTGTTGCGCAGCGCTGAGAACTCGCGAAGGAGTGCGTTCAATTGGCCCTCGATCTGAGCCAGAGTCTGCAACTCCTCGATCTCTTCCTCGCCGACTAGCTGCACTTCTTCGCCGATGCGGCGACGAATTGCTTCCAGGTCCCGACGGATTTCTGCCAAGAGCAGCGCTTCGCCCTCACCGCCATCGCGGGCCCCGATCAGGAAGGCATCGCCGAACTGCTTGAAGAGTTCGACGGTGTGGCTGGAGAGTCTCAAGTAGAGCGCTTGCACCTCATAGGCGAGGTGCGAGCGTTCCAGATGGTTCTGCGCGGTCCGCGCGCTCCAGAAGGCGAGACCTGCTGAGATCAAAGCGATCGACAGCAGGCCCAAGAAGGACAGTGTTAGCTTCGTCAAGTAGCGCAAGGTTATCCCCCCTCGTTCGTGCTTAGGCGGCGAAGCGCGGTGCGAAGAAGCGTGCCGTGGGACCATGGCCCTCCAGCAAGTCCTGTGGTCGACCGGCTTCGACCACCCGGCCATCCTCGACGTACCAGAGCGCATCCATGCGCCGGGCGAGCGCCAGATTGTGGGTGATGACCAGGGCCGTGCAGTCGACCTGTCGCAAGAGCGCTTCGATCAGGCCCGGTCCTTCGACATCGAGGGCATCGTCGGCTTCGTCCAAGAGCAACAGTCTGGATGCCGAGAGCGCCGCACGGGTGAGGTAGAGCCGCCTGATCTCTCCAGCCGAGAGGTTGCGCCCCTGCTCGGAAACGCGGCCGTCGAGGCCGCCGAGGCGGGAGATTACCTCGCCCAAACCGAAGTTTTGGGCCTTTGCCAGGATTGCCTCGTCGGAGGGCCGCTTCGCCATGCCCATGGTCAACGCGCGGCGCAGGCTGCCGGCTAGAATGGGGGATCGCGTCCCGATCAGGCTGATCATACGCTGTCGCTCTTCAGCCGTTAGGCCGGCCGGCGAGCGACCACCCAAGGTCACCTTGCCTTCTAACGGCAGCTCCAGACCGGCAGCGAGACTGAGTAGGGTCGATTTGCCAGCACCGTTGCCACCGATGATGGCCACCTTGCAGCCCGGTTCGGCATCAACCTGGACCGCTTTCAGAGAGCCGGCCGAGACCGCTTGGAAGGAGAGGCGCTGTGGCCGATCTTCCATGATGCTTTCCAGCGCGGGCGGCGGGCGTTCCAATGTCGGGAGGTTCAGAAGGATCAAGCACTTGTCGCGCGCGGCGATCCAAGCACGATGGCGATCCCAGACACCGGCAAGATCGCGCAGCGGCTGGATTGTCAAACCCAAGGCCGCCAATGCACCGGCGGTCTCTGCCACCGTTGCGCCGCTTCTGAGAGCGACGAAGAAGAGACTGGCCGCTGCTAGACCGGAGATGGCGTCGGGCACGGCGCGCAAGAGGGCCGCGCCTTTGGCGCGCTCTAGCGCGGAGTCGATCAAAGCCTCGGTTCTGCGCGCCAGATGAACTTCTTCTGTCTCGGTTCGGCCCAGCAGGTGCAGTTCGGGAGCATGCGGGATGCGCTCGCTCATGTCGGCCGCCAGACGTGCCCGGTTGGAGCGCAACCGCTTGTGCGCCGGGCCAAGGCGGGGGCCGGTCAGCGCCATGGCCAGCAAGCCTAGGCCAAAGGGGACGGCTGCGGCGAGGGCGAGGCTTGGGTTGAGGAAAAAGAGCGTCGCCCCGGCACAGGGCAGCACGATGGCGGCCGAGATCCAACGCGCGATCCCCAGGCTGACCCAGCCGCGTACGGCGGCAAGGTCGCCGACGAAACGCATGGCCAGGCCGCCGCTCCGCCGCTTGGCTACATCGCGCGCCGAAACCTCTGTCAAATGCACGAAGAGGCGTCGGCGCAGCGCTGCAGAATACCTCTGGCCGACGCGCTCGGCCACGACCCTTTCCCCGATACGACAGGCGGCGATGATCAGGCCGGCAGTTGCGACTAAGATCAGAGCTGACTGTGGAATCCTGTCTGCATTGTCGCGGAAGGCAGCAAAGACATCACGGGTGGAGAAGGCGGCCAGGCCGGCAGCTGCCGCCTGGCCGAGAGCAAGGGCGGCGACCAAAGCGATGCTTCGGCCACGACCCTCGCCCGTGATCGGCGGTAATCCGCTCATGCCGCCACGCTGACCGCGTCTTGACCCCGGCCGCTACGACCGAGCATGCGAGACAGCAAACCGGCGGCGGCCTTGCCGTCGCAGAGCGCGTTGCGCGTCAACACCGAGACTCCCGTAGCGGCCTCGGCCTCGGCAGCTCCCAGAGGCGAGCAGGAGACCATGCCGGTCAAAGCTGCGGGTTCTATGTCCAGCCGACGCAGTGCTGCCGCACCGCCGGCTGCAGCCATTGCATCGCCAGCGGCGAAGAGCACGCCGACAAAGAGATCGCGGATCCGCGGCGATTGCAGCAGGCCGACCGTCTCTTTTTGGAACACCCCGTCGGCCAGTTCGACCACGGCCGTGGTACAGCCCTGTCGGGCAGCCTGTGCCAGCAGAGTGTCGAGGCCTGCCTGAATGCGTGACAGCGGTTGGCGATAGGTGGAGACCATGCCGCTGTCGGTGAAGTCGGCGACATAGTGGGCGCCACTATCGAGGAAGGCATTGTAGTCGCCAAAGGCGCCGGTGCCCGTCGCCTTGATCGCAGCGACACGATGACCGGCCCTGCGAAGCCCATGCGCCAGACTGGCGACGGCTGTGGTTTTCCCTGAGTTCATTGAAGCACCGACCACGCCGATTACGGTCATGCCCAGCGGGCGGCTCTCCGGCTGCAAGGCGTAGTTCTCGAGGTTGAGCACACGGCCCTTGGCATCGCCCAGCAGACCGAGCGGTCTGACGCAGGTCGGCGCACCGAGGCGGTCGTGGCGTTGGCGCATGCGGCCCAGGACACCACCACCGGCCAACATGTCGGCGCCGGAGGCTTCGATCTCTGCCAAGCCCTCGAACTGATCTGGGGCGTAGCGCGCACCGCAAGCCAGCACCACGCAGTCACCGGCATAGAGTGTAGAGGGCCGACCGCTGGCGAGCTGGATGTTCTTGTGGGAGCCAATCTGCTCGACCAGCCCGACGACCAGGTCACCGGAGGTTGCGTGACCCAGAGCTTCAACCAGCTTTTGGGCGTCCGCGCGCTCTACGCGACGGGTCGAGAATGCCCATTTTGCAGAGGCAAGAAGATCGAGGGAGAAGGGAGTTTCTTGAGACATTTTCCGGTTCCTTATCTGGAGCGAGGCTGCGTTTAGGAGGCGGCGGTTGCGCAGCGGTTGGTGGGAAGAGGGAGCGGTCGCGGTTTTGGAGGACTGGGCAGAACCACCTGATCGAGGCGGCCCTTGCGAACGCATGCGCGGAAGTCATGGCGGCAACCCAGGAGTGGTGTGAAGCTCACCTGCGCTACCAGTCCGCGGGTTTGGGCTGTGGCGATCAGAGACTCGGCCCAGCGTTCGGCCCGCTCGAGCCGTGTGCGTCCCTGCTGGCGATCGATGGCCTCGCCGCTGCGCGTGTTGGCATCGCGGCGATTGTCTCGCTGTCCAACGGCGATCCGTATCGGCAGGCTGAGAAACGGGTCCAGGCCGGAGGCAAGTCGGGGCCCCCAGTCGGGCCAGCGGCCGGGGCGGCTGCCGAGGCCATAGGGAAAGACCGCTTCGTCCGGGAAGGTGAACCAGCCGGCGGAGGCGACGCTGAGTTCTGCCACCAAGTACGGGTGCAGCAGGGTGAAGCGATGGGCAAACTGGGCGCCGCCGGAGAACCCGGTCAGGGCAAAGCGCTCTGTCTGCCAGTGACCTTCGCGCCGCAGCGCATCCATCAGGCGAATGAGGGCCAAGTCGGCGCGCCCCTTGCGCACGACCTGCTGGTATCGCGGCCAGGAGGCCTCGTCGAAGAGCGGGGCGATGACACTGCGTCCCTGTTCTGCGGCACGCGACGCGAAGAGGATGGCTTGGTCGTAGGCGCCACGGCGGATGCCGTGGACGGCGACCAGAGGCGCTGCGCCTGTGGCTTGCCAACGGGGCGAGGCAATCCAGCAGGCCAGGTCCGTTTCCTCGCATGCTGCGCGATGGACGATGATGAAGGCTTCCTGCCGGATGGCAGGCTCGTTTATGGCCGCGACTTGCGGGAGGGCGCTCATCGCTCAGGCCGCCGCGACAGAGAGTGGATAGATGGGAGCCGCTTCGATGGGGGCAGCTCTACCGAAAACCTGCTGGGCTCGCGTATAGGGCAACAGGTCAAAGATCAGATGAATGCGATCTTCTTCGCCGTCGTTGAAGGCCTCGTGCACTTGTCTGTTGTCGAACCACCAGAGTTCGCCCTCGCGCATGCGAAGCTCTTCGTCGCCGGCACGCAGCCAAGAGCCGCGTGCGGAACGCAGCACCAAGTGATAGCGATTGCGGACCCGATAGTAGTCGCCTCGGTCGATGTGCGGATAGACGCGACGTCCCGCTGGCAGGCAGACGATCTTGGCGCGGGAGAGGAGGGAATCCTGCTCACGGGCTATGCGGCAGAGGAAGCCGCTGGCCAAGGGAAAAGCGACCGAACCGCTGGTCCAGCGGCTCTCGTGCACATCGCGCCGCTCACGGCCGGCGATGGCTGATTTGCGCAGACCTCGCAGCGGGATGGAGAGCGCTTCACGCTGCACGGCAATCTTATCCTGGCGCCCGGTCGAGATGGCCCAGGGGTCTTCGGCTGCCGCGATCTCTTTCAAGAAAGGGCTGGGGTCGATGTCTGATGCGAGGCATTTGAAGTATTGCATTGTCGTCTCCTTCGAAGCGGTTCAGGAGCACAACGCGCGAGCCCCTGATCTATTCCCCGACCTGCGTGCCGTGCTTGGCGATTTCGCAGCGGTCTGTGCGGGAAAGGCTAGGAGTCGTTCTGTAGGTGCGCAATTAAGTTATTGAAATTAATTAACTATTAGCTCTCGTGTCATGTCTTCATGGGTTGGTGTTAACCAATCATTCAGGCTCCGTTCATGCCCATTTATCGCCAAAGATTGCGGTAGGGACTTGCCAAACACCGGGGAAATGGGCTTCGCGGCGGGAACGAGCCGGTGCAGGAACGCGCGGCTGAACGCTAGGTGGTGGAGATGCCTGGTAATCAGCGCCAGCAGAAGATTGGAACGACGGCGTTCTGAACGCGTTCGGGCATTCCTTCTTCAATCCTGTAGCGCTCCGCCTCGCCACGCGGGAAGAAGATGCTGGCTTCCTCAAGAAAGCGGCGCAGCTGTTGCAGGGTGGTTGCGTAATTGAGATTTTGCGGCAGTGACCCTGTGCGCTTGGAGATGTAGTTGTCGGAAAGGCGCGCACTGACGACACCAAGAATCTCGCCTTTGGCGTTAAGTATGGGGCCGCCAGAGTTGCCGGGTTGAATGGGCGCAGACACAGAGAGAAAGCGAGCGTCGTCATCGGGTCCAGACAGTGACGACACATTCCCGGCAGTCAAATGGAGGCTGGTACCCACGAGACCATAAAAGGGATAGCCGAAGGCAAAAACCTTCTCCCCAAGCCTGGGGGCGGCAGCATCGGACATCGCCAACCAGTCTTTGGAACGCCGCGAGGTTATGGAAAGGGCGGCCAGGTCGGGATCGACATCGTGGGCAATGAGCGTGAGCGTGCGGTCGTCTTCTGTCGTTATCCTGCCGCAGGCCGACACCACGTGATGAGCCGTTACGATGTCCGTGTTGTTGACGAAGAAACCGGTGCCGAACGCCAATGGCTCTTCTGACTTAGAGACCGTCTCCAAGAGTTCGGACTGTTTCGGTCTCGTCCCTTCGCTCGAGTCTTCTTCAGCCTCGCGATAGCTTGTGGCCGTTTGCCTGTTTGGATAGAGCAGCTGGTGCAGCAAACCGTCGCTTGGATACTCCCAATCTCTGAACGCACCGAGCCAGATGCCGGAAGCGATCGCGTTGAGCCAGACTTCGCTTGCCGGCGCAGCCGACAGGGAAACGCTGTGCCAAACTCCGAACTCTTTCTGAGAGCGCAGATAGTGGCGTCGACCTTCGGCATCTTGGACCCGAGAGACCCAGCGCTTTCCTCTGCGAATAAAGTAGGGGGCCTCTTGAGACCGGTGCTTTCGCAAGATCTCCGCATGAAGGTTTTGCATCTCTTGCAAGTTGGATCTGTGGAGAGACAGTCCGAGTTCCTGGTCCTGCATGGTGAAACGGCGCGGGTTCGAGCCCGTGACGTACAGCAGATCCCAAGGCGCCGCGACAATGATGTCGGTGCCGCCGAACCGATTGTCGCGCCATCCGCTTGTTTCGAAACGATCTAGGGCTTGTCGCGCCAACTGGCGAGCGTGTTCGAACAGTGGACCGCTTGCCTGGTCGTAGGGGAACGCGGCTGCAACATAGTCTTCAAGAGCGTCTTGCGAGGCGGAGCCCCACATGCCGTCGTAGAGGCCGAGATAGTGGCCCTGCAATGCCAGCGCTGCCTGTAGCAGCCTCCTCTCTCCCAGGGTAAGGCGCTTTTCATCGAAGGGGGAGGGGCCTAGGACGGGAGTTGATTCGGCAGACGGCAAGAACCCCAGTTCGCCCTTCGGTTCGCCAGGGGGATTGCTTGGTGACTGAGCAATGGGCTCATCGGTCCATTCCGGTGTTTCCAAGCCTTCCACCTCTGTGGCGACCGTGCGGACCAGCTTGCGTCCGCTCGAACAGAAGGAATCGGAGGGGATTGCGTCTCTTGCTTTCTGTTGAGAGAGATAGGCGGGTGCGCGTTCGCTCAGAATGTTTCCAATCGAAATGGCAAACCAGCCGTTCGCTGCTAAGTAGACGGTGGCGCCGGTACCGCCCAGCTCCTCCTCAATGAACAAGCGAACCTCCGCAAGGTTGTCGCGAGAGGCCACAATAACGGCGCAATATCCAGCTGGGACGAGATTGGGCACCTGCACCTGCGCTTCGCCGGTCACCTGGAGGCCGAGAAAGGCGGCAGTGATTGCACCGATCCTGCCAAGAGCACCCACAGGGGAATCCTTTCAAATTGGATCTACAGTTAATAGTAAAGATAATTATAATATAATGCAATTATTGAGTCAAGGTCGGGCTGCTGCCACGCCTCGATTTGATGCGATCAAATGGGAATAGCGGCTGCACGATGGCGCTGATCCGGCCTGCCTTCAGCGTTCTGCGGCAACTGGCAATGAGCAAGGCTGAAAGGGAGCCTTGCCGCTTTTCGAACGATCCAGTAGGCAAAGAGGCGTCGATCAGGCAGCGGTCTACAATCATCGGGGAGTAGCAGACCATGCGTTCTTGGCAGAAATCTCTAGCGGCGGTGCTCACCGGGGTCGGGCTCGCTTCCTTTACGGGCAGCGCTGCGGCGGAAGACACCATCATCGTGCTGGATGCGTCCGGGTCCATGTGGGCGCAGATCGACGGCAGTCACAAGATTACCATTGCGCGCGAGGTGCTGGACGAGGTCTTGGGCCAGCTGCCGGCCGAGCAGGCGCTCGGGTTCATGGCATATGGGCATCGCCAGAAGGGAGTATGCAGCGATATCGAGCTCTTGGTCGCACCCAACGCTGGCACGAGCGCGGAGATCAAGCAGGCCGCAGCAAAGCTCAACCCCAAGGGCAAGACTCCGCTCTCCGAGGCTGTTCGCCAGGCGGCAGAGGCGCTGCGCTACACCGAAGAGAAGGCGACCGTGGTGCTGATCACCGACGGGCTGGAAACCTGCGATGCCGATCCCTGCGCACTTGGGCGCGCGCTGGAGGAGAATGGTATCGGCTTCACCGCCCATGTCGTCGGTTTCGGCCTGAAGGAAGGAGAGGGCGCCCAAATCGCCTGCTTGGCGGAAGAGACCGGCGGCCGCTATCTGGATGCCGCCAATGCCGCCGAATTGACGACTGCACTGACCGAGACTGTTGCCGCAGTGCCGGAGCCAGAACCGGAGCCCTTGCCCAGCGCTCGTCTTTCGGCCGCTGCAGAAGTGCCGGCCGGGTCGGACTTCGAGGTGGCTTGGGAAGGGCCCGACGGCCAGGGCGATTACATCACCATCGTCGAGGTCGGCACACCGGAAGCACGCTACGGCAACTACACCTATACGACCAAGGGCAATCCCCTGTTGCTGAAGGCGCCGGATGGCCTGGGCGCCTATGAGCTGCGCTACATCTCCGGCGAGGGCAATGTCACCCTTGGCCGCAGCGCGATCGCCCTGACCGCGATCCAGGCAACCCTGGAGGCGCCCTTTGAAGTGGCCGCCGGCGGCAGTTTCCCTGTCGACTGGACCGGACCCGGTTACGACGACGACTACATCACCCTTGTCGAGGCAGGGGCGGCGGAAGGCAGTTACGGCGACTATCGCTATGCAGGAGACGGTAGTCCCTCGACCCTGTCAGCACCTGATGGACTGGGGTCCTACGAGGTGCGCTATGTCGTCGGGCAGTCGGGTCGCACGCTCGCCAGCCATCCGATCATCGTCGTTGGCGTCGAGGCCACCCTCGATGCGCCGGCTGAAGTGCCCGCAGGTTCCGTCTTCGAGGTGGCTTGGGAAGGCCCCGATAACGCCAACGACTACATTACCATCGTCGAAGCCGGTGCGGAGGAGGGCAGCTACAACTCCTACGACTATACGCGCAAGGGCAGCCCGGCGAAGCTGGTCGCGCCTGATGGATTGGGCGCCTACGAAATCCGCTATGTCATGGGCAAGTCGAAGAGAACCCTGGCCTCGCGTCCGGTGACCCTGGTTGCCGTGGGCGCCACTTTGGAGACACCGGCCGAGGTGCCGGCCGGTTCTGCCTTCGAGGTAACTTGGGAGGGGCCGGACAATCCCAACGACTACATCACCATCGTTGAGGCTGGTGCGGAGGAGGGCAGCTACAACTCCTACGACTATACGCGCAAGGGCAGCCCGGCGAAGCTGGTCGCGCCCGATGGACTGGGTGCCTATGAGATCCGCTATGTCATGGGCAAGTCGAAGCGCACACTCGCCACGCGTCCGGTGACCCTGGTCGCCGTGGGCGCCACTTTGGAGGCACCGGCCGAGGTGCCGGCCGGTTCTGCCTTCGAGGTAACTTGGGAGGGGCCGGACAATCCCAACGACTACATCACCATCGTCGAGGCCGGTGCGCCCGAGGGGAGCTACAATCACTATGACTACACGCGCAAGGGTAGCCCGGCGAAGCTGGTTGCACCGGACGGTCTAGGCGCACACGAGATCCGCTACGTAATGGGCAAGTCCAAGCGCACACTGGCCTCGCGCCCGGTGACCCTGGTCGCCGTCGGTGCCAGCCTGGAGGTGCCGGCGGAGGTGCCGGCCGGGGCCGCCTTCGAGGTGACCTGGGAGGGGCCGGACAATCCGAACGACTACATCGCGATTGCCGAGCAGGGTGCACCGGATGGGAGCTACCTGACTTACACCTATACCCGCAAAGGCAGCCCGGCCAAACTCGTGGCGCCGGAGGCGGTCGGCAGCTATGAAATCCGCTATGTCATGGGCAAGTCCAAGCGGACGTTGGTGAGCCAGCCCGTGACCATGACCGCGGTCTCTGCCAGCCTGGAGGCGCCGGCGCAGGTTCCGCTCGGCTCCGAATTCCAGGTCACCTGGACCGGGCCGAACAATCCGAACGACTACATAGCTCTGGCCGAGCCTGGTGCGCCCGAAGGCAAGCAACTGACCTATGCCTATACGCGCAAGGGCAGCCCGGCCAAGCTGCGTGCGCCCGATATGGTCGGCCGGGTCGAGATTCGCTATGTGATGGGCAAGTCCAAACGCACCCTGGTCAGCGAAACCATCGAGCTTACACCGGTGAGCGCCAGTCTGACCGTCACCAACAGCGTCGTGCCGGAAGGCAAGGCCATTGTCGAATGGCAGGGCCCGAACCTGCCGAACGACTATATCGCACTGGCCGAGCCTGGGGCCCCGGAAGGCAAGCATCTGGCTTATGCCTATACCCGCAAGGGTAGTCCGGCGACCATCAAGGTACCCAAAGTGCTGGGCAACTTCGAAATCCGCTATGTCATTGGAAAGTCCAAGCGCACGCTGGCTGCGGTCCCCGTCCTGATCGACATCGCGCAGGTGACCTTGGAGGCGCCGGCGTCGGTGAAGGCCGGTGGGACACTCAAGGTGGCTTGGACCGGCCCCGCGAATTGGGAGGATTTTATCGAGATCGTCCCGGCCGGCGCTCCGCCTAAGAGCAAAGCGGTTGCGGCGACCCGCACTTCGCAAGGCAGCCCGATGCCGATCTTTGCACCGGGGCAGCCTGGCCAGTACGAGATCCGCTACGTCATGCGCGATACGGGCGAGGTCGCGGCCTCCATCCCCCTGAGTGTCGAATAACCGGGCTTACGATGGCTGCAGAGAAGGCGCTGCCGCCCAGCGTCGCCGATTGGCGATCCAAAGGACACTACCTATCCTTGAAAGGGCGATCTGTCTTTTTGCGTGAGGCGGGCGAGGGGCCGCCTCTCTTGTTGCTGCACGCCTATCCCACCGCGTCTTGGGGGTTCCATCGAATCTGGTCGGATCTTACGAGCCGCTACAGGGTCTTGGCACCGGATCTTCCAGGATCTGGCCTGTCCGAGAAGGGGCGCGAACAAGACTACGGCCTGGGTGGATTGGCCGGAATCATGACCGCACTTCTGCGCGAGCGGTCGATGGAAGCGCCACACTTGCTGGCGCATGGCTATGCTTCTTCGGTCGGGCAGGAGATGATGGCGGCCGGCCAGCGCTTCGCCTCGGCCTGCTTCGTCACGGCCGGGCTCTTTCCCCGTGTCGGGCGCCTGACCGCCATGCAGCGTCTGATGCTCTCACCCTTGGGCCCGCTTCTCGTCCGCCACGTCCCGCAGCCCTATCGGCTTTTTGCGCGCCGTCTCTCTGCGACCTTCGGCGCCACGACGCGGCCATCCAAAGAGGACTTGGAGGCGATTTGGGCGCTGCTGCGCTACAACGGCGGGCAAGAGCGGGTTCCCGAGGTGCTGTGCTACCTCACTGAGCGACGCCAACTGGCCGAACGCCTGGTCGCTGCCCTGCTGACCTGTCCAAGTCCGCTGATCCTGATTGCCTCACCCGACGATGGCCTGACCGGACCGAAGGAGATCGCTGCCTGGCGGGATAGCCTGCCGCGAGCCGGCTTGGCTCTGCTGCCTAAAGGCTGCGGTCACTACCCGCCGCTTGAGTGTCCGGAGGCCTTGCTTGGCACCTATCTGTCCTTCCGCGCGGGCTTGCCAGCCTAGCAGGCTGGTGCCTTGCGTTGACAAGGCCAAAATCAACGGCTTAAGTCCTGCCACCTTCGATAAGAAATCAAATCTGATCAGCTCTGGGAGAGAAACATGAACCACCGCCTCGCCGCGCTTGCCGGCGCCGCCGCGATCGCACTTGGCAGCTTGGTGCTGCCCGTCAGCGCCAATGCCGAGGAGACTCTACGCATCTCACTGCAACTGCCGTTGAAGAGCCATCTCGGTCAGAACCTGTTGCTATTCAAGGAGGAAGTCGAGAAGAACTCCGACATGACGGTGGAGATCTACGATTCCGCACAGCTCTTCAAGGACAAGGACGTACCTGAGGCCGTGGCCTCTGGGCAGATTGAGATGGGCGTCGCCTCGCTGACCCGCTTTGTCGGTGAAATCCCAGCGGTCGATGTCTTCTATATGCCCTTCGTGCTCAACACCGAAGAAAAGGTGCGCAAGGCTGTGGCACCAGACAGCTCCGTGCGGGGTCCGCTGGATGCGGCCATGCTCGAGACCGGCGCGCGGCCGCTCTGGTGGCAGGCCTATGGCGGCGTGATCCTGCTGTCGAACGGTGCCCCGATCAAGAAGCCCTCCAACGTCAAGGACAAGAAGGTTCGCGTTTTCGGCAAGACTTTGGGGACCTGGATCCAGGTGCTTGGCGGCGCGCCCACCCTGATCTCCGGTTCGGAGCAGTTCCTGGCCTATCAGCGTGGCACGGTGGATATCGGCATGACGGGCGTCTCCGGCGTCAAGTCGCGCTCGCTCTGGGACGTGATGGACACCATCACCGTCACCAACAATGCCGATATCGAGTTCGTGGTCCTGATCAACGAGGATTTCTGGCAGGGCCTGAGCGATGCGCAGCGCAAGGCGATAACCGCTGCTGCGATCACGGCCGAGAACGATATCCGTAACCGGGTGAGTGAGATCGAGGAAGAGGCATTCAGGGCTGCGAAGCAGCACGGCATGACCGTCTACTATCCGACCGAGGCGGAGATCGCGGCGTGGAAGAAGGCCTCCGCTCCGGTCATCAACGAGTGGCTCAAGACTTCCGGCGATCTGGGCAAGCAGGTGCTCGACGCAGCAAACAGCTACTAGGCGACTGGCGCCGCGTTTCTCAAAGAGCGCGGCGCCTCAACTCTCATGCGGATTATCGACCGTCTCAGTGATCTGGTCGCGACTCTGGCCGGCTGGGCCTTCTTCGCGATTGGGCTCATGCTGGCCTATGAGGTCGGCGCTCGCTACTTTTTCAATGCGCCGACCATCTGGGCCGAAGAGCTGTCGCGGCTGGTCTTCGTCTGGGCCACCTTCATCGCCGCGGCTTCCCTGCTGCATCACGACAAGCACATCCGCGTCACGGTGATCACCGATCGTCTGGGTGAGGGCGGTCAGCGGATCGCCAGGGTCCTAGCGCTGCTGTTCGTCCTCTTCCTCTCCGCGGCCGTGGTCTGGTACGGCACGCCGATCGCGCTCAACTCTCTGGAACGTGGACGCACCACGGGTACGATGATGGACTTGCCGAATTGGTGGTCGCAAGCTGCTGTTCCGCTGTCGTTTTTGCTGCTGGCCTTGCAGGCTGTTCTGGAGCTGATCCGGACTCTGGCGGGTGCCCCGCTGCCGCGTCATGAAGAGGTTGCGGACTAGGCATGGAAACGATTCTCATTCTGGTCGCTCTCTTCGGGCTGCTGTTGACCGGGGTGCCAGTTGCATTTGTGCTGGCCGGCCTGGGTCTGGCCTTGCTGCTGATCGGCGGTTTCTCGCCGATGATGGCGGCCTCTGGCATGCTGTCGACCATGGACAGCTTCGTCCTGATTGCGGTGCCGCTGTTCCTTTTGATGTCGAATGTCATGCTGAAGGGCGGCGTGGGGCGCGACCTCTTTGCAGCGGTTCAGGCCTGGGTCGGGCATTGGCCGGGTGGTCTGGCCGTTGCGACCGTCGTCTCTTGCGGGATCTTCGCCGCGATCTCGGGCTCCTCGGTGGCCACAGCGGCCACGATCGGCACAGTGGCGATCCCGGAGATGGTGAAGCGGGGCTATCCCCGGCATTTCGTTTTCGGCCTGTTGGCTGCCGGTGGTACCCTGGGCATTCTGATTCCGCCCTCGATCATCCTGATCGTCTATGGCGTCATCACTGAAGAATCGGTTCTGGCCCTCTTCGAAGCCGGCGTCGGACCAGGCCTTCTGCTGGTTGTCTTCTTCATCCTCTTCTCCATGGCCTACGCCCACTTCACCGGGATCGTGCAAGACAGTGAGAAGGCCGATTGGCAGACCCGACGCAGCACCGGTCTGCGCGCCCTGCCCACCGTTATCCTGGCCGCTCTGGTCATCGCCGGCATCTATCAAGGCTGGTTCACGCCGACAGAGGCGTCTGCCATCGGGTTCGTCGGCGCCCTCTTCGTGACCCTGGTGGTCCTCCGCTCGCTCACCTGGCAGGGGTTGAAAGAGGCGGTGCGCGATTCAATGAAGACCACGGTCGCAATTCTGCTGATCGTCGCTGGCGCCAAGGTCTTCGCACGCGCCATCGCGCTGTGGCGCATTCCCCAAGACATCTCGGAGCTGATCTCGAACAACATCGAATCGGCCGGCCTCTTCGTGCTGGTGGTGGCTTTCGTGTTGCTGATCATGGGCCTCTTCATGGAGGCGCTCTCGATGATGCTGATCATGGTGCCGGTGCTGGCCGGCGTCTTGGTGGCTCTGGGTATCGATCCCATCTGGTTTGGTATCTTCTTCGTCATCATGGTGGAGTGCGCGCTGATCACCCCGCCGGTTGGCCTGAACCTCTATGTGATCCAAGCGGTCGGCAAAGCGAAGATGGGTGAGGTCGCGAAGGGCGTCTGGCCTTTCTTGGTGATCATGCTCTTCACCGTCTTGGTCATCACGCTCTTCAAGGACATCGTTCTATGGCTGCCTTACAACCTTTGACACAGGCAACGCGGTTGAGAGATCTACTGGCCGCGGGTCGCCTCTTGGTGACCCCGTCGTGTGCCGATGCGCTCTCCGCCAAGTTGATCGAGCAGGCCGGTTTCCAGACCGCCTTCATGTCCGGTTTCGCCGTCTCGGCCTGCCGGATCGGCCAGCCGGACACCGGCCTGATCTCTTATGGCGAAATGGTCGATAGCGTCCGCAACATCTGCGCTGCCACCACGATCCCGGTGCTCTGCGACGGCGATACCGGCTATGGCAATGCGCTGAACGTAAAGCGGACGGTGAAGGGCTATGCGCGGGCTGGAGCAGCTGCCGTCATGATCGAGGATCAAGTGGCGCCCAAGCGCTGCGGCCACACCAAGGGCAAGCTGGTCGTTGACCGCCAAGAGGCAGTCGACCGGATCCATGCTGCCGCCGACGCTCGCGGCGAGGGCGACGACATCCTGATCCTGGCCCGCACCGATGCGCGCCACGGCCACGGCCTGGACGAGGCCTTGGAGCGCGCTGCGGCTTTCAAGGACGCCGGCGCAGATATCCTCTTCGTAGAGGCCCCAAGATCTCTGGAAGAGATGCGGCGGATCTGTACCGAAGTCCCCGGCCACCACATGGCAAACATGGTCGAGGGCGGCGAGACACCGATCCCGACCCCGGTCGAATTGGAGGAGATCGGCTATGCAGTCGCGGCCTATCCCTTGACGCTCATGTCGGCGGCCATGCGCGCCATGCTGGATGCTCTCGAGGGACTCAAAGGCACCACGCACCCGACCAACATCTTGGATTTCGCCGAGCTTCGCCGCCGGGTCGGCTTTGAAGACTACTACGCCGAAGAGAGCCGCTATAGCGGGGCGCGGTCGGACTAAAGACGACGTTAGGCTGCTGCACACTCGTCCAGACCGTCTTCGCGCAACGAACCTTCAATGAAGAAGGGGCCGGGCATTGCTGCCTGGCCCCGTCCTCCACTGCGCAGAATTAGTCGCCTACATCTGCATCCAGTCGCCGCTCTGCTCGAAGGCATGGGCGGCCTTATAGATCGTCTTCTCGTCATAGCTCTTGCCGACCAGCATCATGGAGACCGGCAGACCGTCGCTCATACCGCAGGGGATCGCCATCGCCGGATGCCCGGTGACGTCGAAGGGGGCGGTGTTGGCCAGCATTTCGAAGGCGCGACCAATGACCTCTTCCAAATTGTTCAGATCCGGCAGCTTGGTCGCCTTCAGTGGCAGGGTCGGCATCAGCAACAGATCGACGCCGCCCAGGGTCTCGTCGTAAGTCGCCTTCAACTGGCGAGACAGATTCTGCGACTTGGCGTAGTAGTGACCGCGGTGGTGCTGGATGAAGTACTCGCCCAGCATCATGCAGACCTTCAGCGTGTGCGACAGCTCATCGGCCCGGTTACGCCAGTTGGCGTGGGCGTCGAGAAGGGCAGTCGAATAGAGCCCCTTCCAGTTCATGCCCATGCCGTTGGCCTGCATCATCTGATACTGTAGGCCCTCGACGGCGATCGGGGTCCAGATTGCCTGTCCCTTCAGGTGCATGGGAATCGAGACTTCGCTGACATCTGCGCCGAGGCTGGCCAGCTTCTCGGCCGCCGCGCGGACCTTCTGATCGACGTCGGCTTCGGAATTCTCGTGGCCGAAGCCTTCTGTCAGCACGGCGATCTTCATGCCCTGAACGCCGGCACCCAGTGCCTCGGTGTACTTCTCGGTCTTGACGTTGTACTGGCGCGGATCCAGGCCGTCCTCGCCGGCCAACACCTCCAAGAGCAGGGCATTATCGGCCACGTTGCCGGTCATCGGACCGGTGTGGTCGATGGTGCTCTCGATCGGCATGACCCCGGTATAGGGCACCAGTCCGTGCGTCGGCTTCATGCCGTAGATGCCGCAATAGGCGGCCGGCATGCGGATCGAGCCGCCCTGATCGCCGCCGATCGCCATATCGACCTCGCCGGCCGCCACCAGGGCGCCGCTGCCCGACGAGGAGCCGCCTGCCGAATGGCCGGCTTTGCGCGGATTCTCAACCGGTGCTGGGGTCGAGGTGTGGCTGCCGCCCGACAGGCAGAAGTACTCGCAGACGGCCTTGCCTTTGATGGTGCCGCCGGCATCCAGCATGCGGGTGATGATGGTGGCGTCCAGGTTCGGCGTGAAGCCTTCCAAGGTCGAAGCGCCATTGCGCATCGGCACCCCGGCGACCTGCACATTGTCTTTCACCGCGATGGTCTTGCCGGCGAGCGGGCCATCGGAGGCACCCTTGATCTCGCTCTTCACATACCAGGCATTGTACCTGTTCTCGTCACCGGTCGGCTTGTAGCCGGGGGTGCGCGGATACTTCACCTCGGGAATGTAGTCGGGCATCTGCTCGACCGTCTCGTAGGCACCGCTGATCAGGCCGTCGATCACGCCGCGGAAGAACTCGATCTCCTCACCGCTCATGGTCATGTAGAGATCGTCGACGATGTCTTCCAATTGCTCGTGCGTGGGTCCGCGTACCGGCATGGTTCTTCTCCTCTGGTTAAGGCCTCCGTTGCGTCGTCAAAATGGGGGACGCTGCATCAGGGGCTGGCAAAAATCTCCTCGCAGATCTGGATGACGACGTCGCCGTCCAGCAAAGGCTTGGCGACGGCGAAGAAGGCGGCCACCATGTCCGAGTTATTGTGCGTGTCCATGGCGGCGCGATCGCGAAAACGCTCATAGGTCGAGAAGACGGTGGGATCGTCCGGATCTTGACTACAGTAGAAAGCGATCGTCCCCGGCTCCTCGGTCGCGGCATAGTTGGCGACCTTCAAGAGCTCCTTCTTGACGGTGTCCTCGTGGCCCTTCTGGATCCTGATGATGGCGGTTAGCACGATCATGGTCTCGCTCCTTGGTGTCTGGGCTACATGCCGACGAACTCGGCCACCAGGGCCGGGTCGGTCAGGTCGTCTGGTTCAAGCTCGTGCAGGATGCGGCCGCGCTGGATGATCAGCACTTTCTGGGCCAAGGCACGGATGAAATCCAAATTCTGCTCGACCAGAATGACGGTCAGGCCGCTCTCCGCTTTGAGCTGCTGCAGGCGCTCGGCGATCTCCTCGATGATCGAGGGTTGGATGCCTTCGGTTGGCTCGTCCAGCAGGATGAGGCGTGGGTCGCCGCAAAGACAGCGGGCGAGCGCCAGCAGCTGCTGCTCGCCGCCGCTTAAGGCGCCACCGGGGCGTTTCAGCAAGGGCTTCAGGCGTGGGAAGAGGTCGAGAATTTGCTGAATGCGCTGCTCTTCCTCGCTGCTCGACAACTTGGCGACCAGCGAACCCGCCCGCAGGTTCTCCATGACCGAGAGTGCCGGCAGGATCTCACGGCCTTGCGGGACATAGCCCATGCGCCGCCGGTTCCGCTGGAAGGGTTTCAGGCGGGTGATGTCCTCGCCGGCCAGGTGGATCTTGCCCTTGCCGGCCGGCAAGAAACCCATGAGTGCGCGCATGAGCGTGGTTTTGCCCATGCCGTTGTGACCCAGAATGCCGATGAAGGCACCTTCGTCGACTGAAAGGGAGAGGCCATCCAACACACGGATCCGGCCATAGCCCGACGTCAGGTCTTCTGCTTCCAAGAGGCTCATGCCGCACTCCGACCCAAATAGACGTCGCGGACCCTTTGGTCGCTGAGCGCGGTCTCGACCGTTTCCTCGACCAGAATTTGGCCTTGGTGAAAGACCGTAACCATGCTGGCGATAGAGCGGATAAACTGCATGTCATGTTCGACCACCACCACGGTGGCCTCGCGATTGATCTCACGGATCAGCTCGGCGGTGCGCGCAGTCTCCTCCACGCTCATCCCGGCCGAAGGTTCGTCGAGCAGGACCAAGCTGGGTTCTCTGGCGACCACCATGGCGATCTCCACCCATTGGCGCTGGCCATGCGCCAGCTCGCCGACGCTGCGCGACAGCACCTCTGCGAGTTCGACCCGCTCCACCACCTCTTCGACCTTGCGCTTGGCAGCCGGCTTGGCGTGCGCGAAGCGGGCGGCCAGGTTCAGGTTTTCATAGACCGAGAGGCCGTCGAAGACATCGGGCACCTGGTTCTTGATGCCGATACCCAAGCGGCCGATCTCATGCGGGTCGGCGCGGCTGATGTCGCGCCCCTTGAAGAGGATCTGACCGCTGGTCGGGCGGTGCTGGCCGGTCAGCATCTTGAAGAAGGTCGACTTGCCGGCACCGTTCGGGCCGATCAGGCAGCGCAGCTCGCCCTCGGCCAGCGAGAAATCGACCCGGTCGATGGCGTGCACGCCGCCGAAGGATTTTCGGAGTTGGCGGGTTTCCAGGATCGGCTCGCTCACGAGCGCTCCTCCTTCTTGCCGCGCAGGCTGGCTTCGACAGCGCTCAAGGCTTCGGAGACCGAGGGCACCAGGCCGTTCTTGAACAGCAGCACGAAGACGGTGAGGATTCCGCCAAGCACCAGAGTTACCTGGCCGACCCCTTGGGTGCCGAGCCAAGTCGTCAGATAGACGATCAGCGCCGTACCCAGGATCGGGCCTGCCAGGGTCATGCGGCCGCCGACGATCACCCAGATGATGACCTGGGCGGCTTGGTTCAGATCGAACATTGAGGGGCCGACGAAGTTTCCCCAGACGGCAAAGAGCACGCCGGCCAGGCCGGCGATCGCGCCGGAGATGGTGAAGGCGGCCAGGTGATAGCGCCGGCTATCGTAGCCCAGCAGTTCGACCCGGCGCTGGTTCTCGCGTAGGCCCACCAGCACCTGCCCGAAGCCACTGGTCAGCAGCAGGCGCAAGCCCACATAGACAGCCATCATGATGGCGGCTGTCAGATAGAAGACGCCATCGATGAAAAGGGTCGTCTGCGGGTCCCAAGGGATCTGCAGCGCTGGCACGCCGGGGATGCCGTTCTGGCCGTTTAGGCGAACG
Organism: Rhodospirillales bacterium; assembly: GCA_963669445.1. Classification (GTDB taxonomy): domain Bacteria; phylum Pseudomonadota; class Alphaproteobacteria; order Kiloniellales; family JACOMY01; genus JACOMY01. The sequence goes on along the minus strand of OY770029.1, from coordinate 3,789,101 downwards.
CTGCCGACCACGAACTGATCGCCCGAGGTGGCGCGGATCGCCTTCTCCAGGATCAAGGTCACAACCAGGGTGATGACCGAGAAATAGATATCACTGATACGGCCCCAGATCAGGAAATAGCCGATCAAGGCAGCGAATACGGCCGGCAGGATAATCCCGGCCAAGGCTGCCGTCGTGGTATCGCCGGTGTTCATCGACATCACGGCATAGATGTAGCCGCCCAGCCCGAACATAGCGGTCTGACCGAGGCTGAGGATCCCGACATAACCCCAGAGGAACGACATGGAGAGCGCCAGCAGGGCGAAGACGAAGATGGTTGTGGTATCGAAGAGGAAGGCCAGATCGTAGTAGGAGGGAATAGCCATCAGTCCAGCAGTGATCAGCACAACGCTGGCCCACCAGCTCCATCCGGGCCGCTCGCTGGCCGGCTTGAGGGCGAAGATCTCGCGCATGGCTCGTCTAGACTCCCCGCTTCAGCCGGCCGGTGACGCCTTGCGGCAGCAGGCGCAGTAGCACGATGGCGACGAAGAGGACTGAGATTTCACCAACCACGGAGGTTGTCAGATAGGCGACCGTGCCGTCGATGGTTCCGAAGAGGCTGGAGGCGGCAAGCGTGCCGGTCAGCGGCAGCGGTCCGCCGGATATCACGGTGATGAAGGCCTTGGCGATGTAGAAGACCCCCATGGTCGGCGAGGCGCCGAAGAGCGGTACCATGATGGCCCCGGTCAAACCTGCGAGGAAGGCACCAAATCCGAAGGTGAGTGTAAAGACCCGACTGGTGTTGATGCCAAGCGCTTGTGCGGTGTCGGCATTTTGCATCGTGGTGCGCACGATCAGTCCGATCTTGGTCATGCGCCAAAGCAGGTAGATCCCGATCAATAGCGCGAAGGCCAGCACGATCATGACCAGGCTGTAGACCGATATCGAGAAGCTGCCGAGCGAGAGCGTACCCAGATTCTGCGGTGTGCTGCTGGTCTGCGGGCCGAAGTAGGTGGTGACCAGACCGACGATCAGGAGGCTCAGCCCCCAAGTCGCAAGCAGGGTGTCCAGCACGCGTCCGTAGAGATAGCGAATGACCAGCCGTTCGCCCAGGATGCCGACGGCGCCGACCAGCAAGCCGGCAAGCGGGATGGCAAGGCCCAACGGCAGGCCGCCCTCTGCCAGCTGTGCGCAGAAGAGAGCGCCCAACATGATGAACTCGCCATGCGCCAGGTTGATCACCTTCATCATGCCGAAGATGACCGCAAGGCCCAGGCTGATCAGGATGAAGATGCTGATCGAGAAAAGAATTTGATAGCCGTAGATCAGCACGACCTCAAGCATGGCCGGAGGGTTCCTTCAGCGCGTTGACGGCAGACGGGAAGGGGGCGAGCCGTGGCCCGCCCCCATGGCAGTTTGGCGCCGAGCGCCCTAGTTCACTTCCGGCTCGTACTGCGTGGTGTCGTCCGGATTGGCGTGCAGGTCGCAGACCAGTTGTGTGTCTAGCGGCGGCTGCTGCGGGAAGGACTTCAAGAGGTCGAAGCTGCCCTTATCGTTGCCAACCGCGATGTGGATGTCCATCGTGGTGTGGTTGGTCTTGCCGTCGATGGTGTAGAGGCCGCCGGGTCCGTTGAAGGAGACACCGCCTTCCTTCATCGCTGCGATGACCGCATCGGGATCGGCAGAACCGGCCTTGCGGACCGCATCGGCCCACAGCATCACGCCACGGTAGCCGTACTCACCATACTCGCCGATGTAGTCGTCTTCGCCCGAGAAGGCCTTGAAGTCTTCGACGAACTTTTTGGACGCCGGGGTATCGAGATCGTCGACGAAGGAAGTGGCGATGATGATACCCTCACCCTCTTCCGGCGACAGCTCGGTCTGCTCGCGACCGACCCCATAGGTCGAGGAAGCCAGCAGCATGTTGTCCTTGCCGATGGTCGATTCGAACTGACGGTAGAAGCCCATATGCGCACCGCCGACCAGGGCGGAATAGACCACGTCGGGATTGGCCTCCTGGATGCGCGCCAGCACCGGCGCGAAGTTGGTCACGTCCAGCGGGAAGAACTCGACTGCAGCGACCTCGCCGCCGTTGGCCTCGATGATCTTCTGCATCCACTTGGCGGTGATGTGTCCGTAGTTGTAGTCGGCCGCCAAAATGTAGCTCTTCTTCTTCCCCTTCTCGTTGATCACGTAGGGGATCAAGGCTTCCAGCTGCTGGGCCGGGACCATGCCGGTGGAGGCGTGTCGCCGGTCGCAAACCCCGCCTTCGTACAGGGAGTTGTAGAACAGCAGCCCGCCGAAACGCTGCACGATGGGGCGCATGACCTCGCGCGAAGAGGAGGTGATGCCGCCGTGGATCACAGAGACCTTATCGCGCAGCAGGGCGTTGGTCGTGTACTGCGAATTGAACTTGTTGTCGGACTGACTGTCGTAGAAGCGGATCTCGACCGGGCGCCCCAGGAGCCCGCCGGACTTGTTGATCTGGTCGACCGCTAGAGCCACGCCATTGATTTGCTTCAGGCTGTAGATGTTCAGCCCGCCGGACTGGTCCAAGATGTTGCCGACGAGAATCGGATCCCCCTCTTGGGCCTGCGCTGGCACACCCATCAGAGCCATGGAGACGGCGGTCAGACCCGCCGTTGCCAGACCCGCCAACAGACGCCGACGTTGGCGCCCCTTCTGATCCTGTTCAAGCATGTGGTTCTTCGCCTCACTGTTTTTGGTTGGGCACATATCATGCCAAGGCCCGGGCATCACAGCCCGGTACCTCGATTGACTGCAGTGTGTGATGATCCCATGGGGATGGCAAGACCTGCATCGTCTATATGTGATCACAAGTGCCGCGAGAGAGAGGCAAAACCCAGCCAATGTCTCGTCCGATCAGACTGTACCGGCCTGCAGCCCCTTGCGGCCGTGCGAGCTCTCGCCAATCCACCATGATCGGACACCGCATTAGCTTGCATAGTCCGGATCACGCTTGTTCAGCAGGCGGATCAGGCCGGGCCACTCGGTCTCGCCGTTGTAATTGTAGTGATCGGAGGCGGCCATCTGGTCCTGATAGCGCGCAACTTTCTGCGGGTCGATCGGGTGCAGCGCGCGGCCCATCGCGAGCGTCTTGATCTGCGTCGAACAGGTCTGGCGCAGGAAGAAGGCCCTGAAGAAGGCCGCGGCGGCGGTCTCGCCTAGGGCGTAGTAGCCGTGATTGCGGCTGATCAGAACCTGGTTCCGTCCGAGCTTCTCGACGAAATGCTTGGCGAAGGCCTCGTCCTCATCGAACTCATACGCGATGTAGCCGGTGATGTTGCCGAGGTAGACGGCGGGCTGATTGAGTGGCAGCAGGCCCTCCTCGATCGAGCCGACGGCCATCACCTCCTCGTCATGACCGTGGACGAAGAAGTTTGTCTCCGGCTGCGATCCGAAGATCCACCGGCAGAGGTTCAACGCCCCGTCGTTGAGCCAAGGCGCATTGGGCTCGATCGGACTTCCGGTGGCATCGATCTTCACCATGTCGGAGGCCCGGGCCTCCTCCCAGAACATGCCGTAGGGGTGGATGAGATAGCGATCGGGCTGATCGGGCACGCGTGCACCGGCGGCACCATTGGCAAGATCCGACATGCCGTAGTGGGCCAGGATACGGAACAAGGCTGCCAGTTCCACGCGCGCCCGCCATTCGGCTTCGGAGCAGTTTGCCTCTTTCTTCGCCATCCGAGATTTCGGCATCTGGGTCTCAGTCATCTGCTGTACTCCCTTCGGTTTCGTTGGTTTCGACCATGTCCGCCCTGCCCTGTGTGATTTGCCGTCGCAAGATGCGGATGCAGGAATGGAGGTCGTCGCGGTCGGCGTAGATACCCTCGATAGAACGCGAACCGACCTTGGCGTCGAAGCCGGATCTGCCATGCAGGACGCGGCGATTGTCGAAGGCGAGCAGGTCCCCCGCTTCGTAGCGCAGCCGCATCTGATAGCGCGGGTCCTGGGCTCGGCCGCAGAAGGCGCGATAGGCCTTGTAGGCCCGCGCCTGTATCTCGAGCGGCGCCTTCAGCGGTGCCCGCAGAAAGCTGTTGTAGCGAATGCCGGTAATGCGGCCTTGAGGATCGGTCTCGACCAAAGGACCCCGCGCGCGATAGGCCGAGCGGCGCGCGCGGTTGTTGTACTCCCAGATGTCTGAGACGAGGGATTGGAAGTGTGCCGGCTCTGCCTCGCGCATGTCTTCGGCGACGCGATAGCCATCGACATAGATCCCGTCGCCGCCGCTGGTCGCATTGTCGCGGATGAAGAGAAACTGCAGCCCGTGCGGCGTCTCCCGCGTCGGCAGGTCGATGTGCTGCAACAAGGCGTCCGAGGTGAAAGCCTGACTGTCGGGATCCTCCTTGATGGTCAAGAGGTACTGCCGACCGAAATTTGTTTCGCGCACCGGCCCGATCCGAGTGACTACCTCCTCCAGCAAGCCATCCCGAGGTGCCAAGCCGCGCAGCCGTGCCAGACCCTGGTCGCGCAGTGCTTCAAGGCAGTCGAGGAAGATCGGAGACCGCTGCAAGGCGGTCGGACCATCGAAGGTCGGCGGTGCTGGCAGGTCGGCGCCCCGCCACAACAGCGGTTGCGGCGGCACCTCATCGGCGAGCCAGGCAGCGCCACGAAGCCAGCCCGGATGATAGCTGCTCTCCGTGCCATCGCTGAAGGCGAGCGACACGGCACCGTTTTCCTCCAGCGAAACCGAAAGGATCGAGATATCAGCCGCTATGTCGGTCGGTGCAATGCGCATCTCCCGTGCCTTGGGGTGGGTTGTCGCCGCGTCGGGGCTGTTTTCGCGAAGCTGCAGAACGTAATGCGCACTTGCGGCGCCGTCGGACCAGGTGAGCCATAGCGCCTCGGGGCTGTGCTTTAGACCGGTCACGGCATGATCTCGTGGCCAGTGGTCGAAGTCGGGTGTCCAGGGCAGGTCGTTCATGTCTCCTCCTCGGGGTCACCTGCATGCTAGGTCAAAACGACCCAATTTCCTTGACCCAGTTCTGCAAAGACCTGACAGTTTTGGACAAATGGAGGGCTTATGCCCAACGTGGATATCGTCCTTACCGAGAGGTTCCCAATCCTATCGCTGACCCTGGTGACGGAGCCGTTGCGTGTCGCCAATCGCGAAGACGCCGAGCAGCGCTGGCGCTGGCGCTGCTTGTCGATCAACGGTGGTCGCATGGTCTCTTCAAGCGGCTTTCCGGTAGACACGCTTGCGCTCGACGATCGGCCGGCCGACATCGTATTGCTGCTGTCGTCTTATGACCCCGAGGCGTCTTTGGTGCAGCCGCTGTTGAGCTGGCTGAAACGCCGCGCCCGCAGCGGTGCCCTGATGGGCTGCATCGATACCGGCGCGCTAATCTTTGCCGAAGCAGGCTTGCTTGCTACGCGGCCCGCCGCCGTGCACTTCGAGGCCTTGCGCGGCTACCGGGAGAGATTTCCTGACGAGATGTTCGTCGACCGTTTGTTTGACATCACCGACAGGCGTTGCTCCAGCGCCGGGGGTGTGGCCACCATCGACATGACCTTGGGTCTGATCGAACGCTTCAGCGGTGGCGACCTCGCTGCGCGGGTGGCGGAGATCATGACCTACCGCCCAACCAAGCACAGCGGACCGCAGCAGAAGCTCTTGACCGGCACATCGCTAAAGCGGCTCGATCGAAACCTGTGCCGTGCCGTCGACTTGATGATTGCCACGATCGACCGTCCGATGCCGGTCTCGGCGATCGCCCGCAGCATCGGTCTGCCGATCTGGACGCTCGGGCGACTCTTTGATCGCTATTTCAGCACTACCCCGTCAGCCTACTATCGCCACCTCAGGCTTACCGAAGCCCGAAATATGCTGAAGAATTCGAACCTTCGGGTCAGCGAGATCTCCGCCCTTTGCGGCTTCGACAATCCGGAGAGCTTCGCACGTGCATACAAGAGAAAGTTCGGCAAACCCGCATCGCAAGACCGCCTTGCCTGAGCTTCGATCCATGAGCCACGATTCCTGAACCACGATCCCTGTCCGGCGTTCAGGTCAGGTCGCCGAAGGATCTGAGGCTGACCTTGAGGTAAAAGCTGTTGTCCGGATCGAGTTCACGGTCGTCGAAACGAGAGCGTTCGAAGACCGCTTCGATGATCACGCATTCGTCTTCATAGCGCAGCCCGCCACGAGTGCGCAGCGCCCGGTCGTCCTCAATGTCCTGCAGGTGCGAGCCATAGGCGTACCAGTTTTCCGTAATGCGCGAAGACAGCCCAACGGTGATCTGATTGCGTCCTTCCAGGATCTCTTCGTTTTGATCGTTCAAGAGGGCATCGGCCTGTAGGTACTCGACATTCAAGCGCAGGCGCGGCACGCCGGCGGAAAAGCCGATCTCGTTGCGGTCGAAGCTGCCGTCTCCGGCATCAACGCTGAAGCGCCAAGTGGCATCCAGCCAAGGTGCCGGTGAGGCGCGCAGGCCGCCGACGATGTTCGAGATGTTGCTCTCAAGCCCCGAGCCTTCCGGATAGACACCCTTGTCGTCGAAGGGACGGTAGCTCTGACCCACGAGAAAGCGCACCGATCCGCCGTCCGGGGTCAGCAGCGACCACTCGGCACCGTAGTCGACACGCGGGCCGGGCTGAACCCGGTCGACGCCCGGAAAACGGTTCATGGCGAAGAGGTTGGTGTCGTCGAACTCCAGGTCCTGCGAATCCTCGTTGGGGATGCGGTCGGGATTGTTGTCCCGCGTTGCAATCACGCCCTGAAGGATGGGTTCGAAGACCGTTTGCCAGGTGCCGACATCTGCAACCCAGGGATAGCGCCACATGAGGGCGGCCTGGGGATGGATCCGCCCGGCCAACTCGTCGCCGCCGTCTTCCGGTGTCACGTTGCCCGCGTCGTCGGGGTCGAAGTCGCTCACCCAATAGCCGTCGGCCTGCAGACTGGCGGTGAAACGATACTGGTCGCCAATCGGTGATGAGAAGGGCAACACCCACTCGCCCTGGACATGGGCGCGGCGCGTATCGCGCCCTCTAATGCGAACCAAATCGACCAGATTGGCGTCGAAGTTAAAGACACTGCCGTAGATCAAAGGATCGCTAACCTGGCTAATCTCGAGGTAGGGCAGCGCAATCGGAATCTCTTCTGTGTCGTCCTCGCTGCTGAGGCCCTGGAAGCCAAATAGGCGTGCCGTGGCATAGTCCCGGCCGCGAAAACCCTCGACGAATGCTTCGGAGAAGAGGGTCGAGGGCGTCCCCAGGTCATAGGTTCTAAGGTAAGTGTCGTCAGTGGTTGCGTCGACCTGGATACCGCCGCGATAGGTCGAGTTGAAATTGTAGTCCAGACGGGTCTTCACGTGGCCGCGAAAGGCATTGTTGGTGGTGCTGCCGTCGTCGTTCACGCGATCCGAGACGGTCCCGCTGCCGGTAAAGATCAAGTTTCCCTGCGGCAGGATCTTGCGATACTCGGCCTGCATCACCGGCAGTTCCTTGGTCGTGAAGATCGGTGCGAAGGTCGCGTCAGAGGTATCGTCGATGACCAGGAAGAAAGGCACTTCGGCCGTCAAGCCGAGCTGGCCGGAACTGCCGAAGGTGGGCGCCAGAAAGCCGGTCTTGCGATCCACCGTGGGGTCGGGATGGCTGAAGTAGGGTGTGTAGAAGATCGGAAGGCCAAAGACCTCGAAGGTCGCATCGCGGTAAGTGACGGTCTGCTCGTCCTGATCGTGCACCACCTTGCGCGCCTTCAGCTGCCAGAGCGGCGCCTTGGTTGGATCCTTCTCGCAGAGCTCGCAGGGACTGTAGATTGCCTTGGTGAGTTCGGTACGATTGCCCTTCGTGCGTACTGCGCTGACCGCGGCCAGGCGGCTCTGGTCGCTCAACAGCAGGCCGACGTCGCGCACGAAGGCTTCGCGCAGGTCGCCAGTCACCTCGGCATAGTCGGAGAAGAGCACTTCTCCGCTGGGCTCCAGCAAGGCGACGTTGCCGCTGGCGGTGACCACGTCGGTCTGGACGTTGTAGCTGACAGTGTCGGCGACCAGCACGCGCTGGCTTTGCGAGATTTCGACAGAGCCGCGGGCGGTGACGATGCCCATGGCTTCGTTGTAGGTGACCTCGTCTGCTGTGATCAGAGCCGGCTGGCTCTCGTCGATTGGTGTGTTGCCGATCTGCTGACCCTGTGCCGGCCCGAACAGCAGAGCAACGACAGCACAGGAAGCCAGAAGTCCGGCCAGCCGGCCGGGGCGTAGGCTCAACATCCCGGGGCTAACCATCTTCGCGAAAGAGCAGAACGGCGACGCCCAGCAGCAGGCAGATGGTGGCCGGCGTCCAGGTCGCCAGGATCATCGGCAGTTTGCCGCCCAACCCCAGCGCGAAGAGGAAACTGGAAAAGAGGTAAAGCAAGAAGCCGGTCACCGTTGCTGCGGCCAGAACCAATGCAGTTCCTCCCCGTCGCGGCGGGCGCAAGGTGAAGGCGGCTGCCAGCACCACCAGGCCGGCGAAGAGCAACGGCAGAGCCAAGAGCCTGTAGAACTGCATCTCGATGCGCTCATTGGGGAAACCGGCATCGGCCAAGGCCTGGGCGTAACTCTGCATCTCCCAAAAGGAAATGGTCTCCCAAGGCGCAAAGCTCTCCGCCAAGGAAGACAAAGTCATCTCGGTCGGTAGCTCGACCATGGCCTTGTGCTCGGGCGGATAGGCCGGTCTGGTTTCGATCACATCGCGCAGGATCCAAAAGCCGCTCATCAACTGTGCGCTCTGGGCGTCGAGGCGGGCCAGGAAACGATCGCCATCGGGCGCAAAGCGCAGAACCTGAACCTGGCGCAGAAAGGCGCTTTGGCCCGACGTCGCGTCTGCATGCAGCACATAGACGCCGTCGCGCTCCAACTGTCGTAGCCACAGGCCGCTGGGACCAACCGAGATGATCGAGCTGTTCTCGCGCAGATACTCGTTTTCCAAGTGGGCGTAACGCTTGTAGAAGGCGGCCGACAGAGGTGAGATTACGGCAAAAGTGAAGATCCCGATTAGGATCGAGCAGACGATCGAGGGCAGCAGGATTTGCCAGACCGAGACGCCGGCCGCTCGCGCGATTGCCAGCTCCTGCGTGCGCGTCAGGCGCCAGAAGGTGCCGATCCCCGCGGCCAGGACGGCAAAGCCCAGTATGTCGATGACGATTTTCGGCACCTTCAGAAGCGACATCTCGACGACAAGCATCGCCGATATCTCCGGCCGGTTGCCGAAGCGGTCCATCAAGTCGGCCGCGTTGCCGACCAGGATGATGACCACCAGGATGCCGAAGACCAGAAAGAACCAGCCAATGAACTGCCGAGCGAGATAGCGCCCCATGCCCAGCGATATCCGCCTGGGCTGCATCTTCAGGCTGGGAGAGGCCAGCATCATGCTGGCACCTGTTTGCGAGCCCGCCAGGTCAAGCCTTGCGGCCAACCCCACTGCAGTAAGAAGAAGCCAAGCAAGATGGGAACCAGCGGAATGAGGTAGATTACCGGCGCCAGTTCCGGGTCCTTGCTCATGATGTCCTGGCCGATGAAGTTCATGCCCTGCAGTCCGCCCACGACTGCGGCCGCCGCGGCGATCCGGAGCGGTCGTCCGCGCCTGGAGAACTGCCCGCCCAACATTGCCACCAGACCGATGAGCGCGTAGGCGACGGTATAGAGCGGTTCGATCATACGCTGATGGAACTCGGCCCTGAGTTCACGGAGGCGATGCTCTTCGATGTTCTCCGGGTCTTCCGGCCAAAGCAGCTCGTGCAGGAAGCGTTCCTGCGGATTGCGCCAGCGCTCGCCATGCTGGCCGCTCAAGGGCGTCAGATCGACCGTGTAGCGCTCGAAGACCAGGTTCGTAACTTCGCCGGTGTCACGGTTCAGCTCCTGCCGGCTGCCGTTCACCAGAAGGACACGGGATTCTTCGCCGCTGCGCACCAGGGCACCTTGCTCGGCGATCAGGGTCGTGGGCCTCTGCCGCTTGCGATCGTCCTGCACGATGATGCCTCGAAGCGATCCGTCGGGATCGCGCGCCCGGACATAGACCGTGACATTCCCGCCGATCGGATTGAAGACCCCTTCCTGGATCAGCACGGTTGCGTAGGAGCGCGAGATATCGTTCTGCAAGTCTTTGAAATTGCGAAAGGACAGTGGCAGGAAATAGAAGGCGATCACATAGGCGATCACAGTCACGCCGGCAGTCAGAACCAGTGCCGGACGGGCCAGGCCAAGCGGCGTAATCCCGCTGGCCCGCATCACCACCAGCTCGCTCTCTTGGGTCAGGCGATGATAGACGAAGAAAATCGCGACGACGGTGGCAATCGGCATGACGATGCCCAGAAAGCTGGGCATGAGCAGCAGGATGAACTGTAGGAACTGGCTGGCCGGTAGGCCACGGTTCACCATGAAGTCGACGAACCGCAGCGACTGCGCCAACCAGATCGCCAGAGTGAGCGCGACGGTAATCAGTCCGGCCATGATGGCAAGCTGGATGAGCACATATCGGGTCAGCTGGCGCATGACGCTTTCGCTGGGGCTCCCTTTCGGCCGCCTTAGGCTTCCTCGACCTGGAAAGGCCGCGCGACCGGAAACGTGTGAAACGCATCGGCGAGCAGGCCTTTGCAGGCATCTCCTCCTTCGCTATAGGTGAAAGTCTGTCGAGGCGTCCAGTCAGTGCAGCAATAGGGCTCACCCCCGGATTGGCTTGATAGGACCCGCCTTTTCGCCTTGTCCCGGAACAAACTGACGTTGGATCACGAAATGCTGAAGATCACATTCTCTGACGCCCAGCCCGCAAAAAGTGGTGCCTTGGTCGCCGCTGTTATGGCGGAGGGTGTCTTGACGGCCGCTGCTGCCGACCTTGATGCCCAGACTGACGGCATGCTGTCACGAGCCATCAAGGCCGCTGACTTCAAGGGAAAGAAGGCATCCATGCTGGATGTCTTGGCACCGCAGGGACTGCCGAACAGCCGTGTCGTCCTGATCGGCGTCGGCACGCCGGGTGATCTCAGCGACCAGGACATCGTGGACCTGGGCGGCAGTCTTGCCGGTCATCTGCTGGCCTGCGGCGAGAGCCAGGCCGCAGTGGTGACAAGCGAAGAGGAGGGTGCCCCGGATGTCGCCCACCGTGCCTCACTTGCCGCTTACGGTGCCCTGCTGCGCTCCTACCGCTTCGACAAGTACAAGACCAAGGAGCAGGAGAGCGATAAGCCGAAGTTCAAGAAGCTGACGTTCCATGTCGCCGACAAAGCGGAGGCAAAAAAGGCCTTCCGACCGTTGGAGGCAATCTCCAAGGGCGTTTTCCGGACCCGCGATCTGGTGTCGGAACCGGCCAACGTGATCTATCCAACGTCCTTCGTGGCGGCTGCCAAGAAGTTGTCGCAGCAAAAAATCAAGATTTCGGTGCTGGGGCTGAAGGAGATGGAGAAGCTGGGTATGGGCTCGCTGATCGGCGTCGCCCAAGGCTCGGTACGGGAGCCGCAGCTTCTGGTCATGGAGTGGCAGGGCGCGGGTAAGGCTGACGAGCCACCGGTCGCGATCTGTGGCAAGGGCGTCACCTTCGACACCGGCGGCATCTCGCTGAAGCCGGCGGCCGGCATGGAAGATATGAAGTGGGACATGGGCGGTGCCGGAGTCGTCGTCGGCCTGATGGAGGCCCTGGCGCGCCGCAAGGCCAAGGTCAATGTCGTCGGCCTCTGTGGCCTGGTCGAGAACATGCCCGACGGCAATGCCCAGCGGCCCGGCGACATCGTCACCTCCGCTTCCGGCCAGACCATCGAGGTCTTGAACACCGATGCCGAGGGGCGCTTGGTTCTGGCCGATGTGCTTTGGTACGCCCAAGAGGAGTTCAAGCCGAAGGCGATCATCGATCTGGCGACCTTGACCGGTGCGATCATGGTCGCACTTGGCAAGGAGCATGCCGGCCTCTTCAGCAACGACGATCAACTATCGGAGCAGTTGGCTGCTGCGGGCAAGGATGTCGGCGAAAAGATCTGGCGTATGCCCATGGGCGAGGCCTACGACCGTCTGATCGACAGCGATGCCGCCGATATGAAGAACATCGGCAATCGTATGGGCGGCTCGATCACCGCAGCACAGTTCCTACAGCGTTTCGTGAACGAGGGCACGCCCTGGGCGCATCTCGATATTGCCGGCGTCACCTGGCTGGACAAGGCCGTCCCGACGGCGGCTAAAGGTGCCAGCGCCTTCGGCGTGCGCCTCTTGGACCGCTTTATCGCCGAAAATCACGAAGGATAGGAGCCTTACAGCCCCGCGAACCGTGAGCGACGTCCGCTTCTATCAACTGGGGCGCCGACCCCTGGAACAGGCCCTGGCCGTCATGCTGGAGCGCTGCTATCAGCGCGGTCAGAGGGCCCTGGTCCAGGCCGGCTCGCCCGAGCGGGTAGAAGCGCTTGCCGGTCATCTTTGGACCTATCGCGAGCGCTCCTTCCTGCCGCATGGTACGGAAAAGGACGGCTTTGCCGACCAGCAGCCAATATGGCTGACTGCCGAAGCTGAGAATCCCAATGGGGCCGAAGTGCTGTTCCTGACCGATGGCTGCGAGCGCAGCGATTTTTCTGCCTTCGCACTCGTGGCCGTGCTTTTCGACGGCAGCGACGCCGAGAGCCTGACCGCTGCCAGAGAGTATTGGAAACGCCTGCGCGAGAGCGGTGAGGCTTTGACCTACTGGGCCGAGGACGAGAGCGGGCGCTGGACCCAGAAGGCCTGATGCCGTTAATCAGAAAGCCCCAAACGCTGCACCTCCTCCGCGCGCCGAGGCCGATCGCCGCTTAGGAAGAATTCGTCCAACTGCGGCGGTGCTGCCTTGGTGGTGGAGAGCAGCTGATGGACCTGTCCGCGATGGTGGGTTTGATGCATGAAGAGGTGCGTCAGCACGGCTGCGACCGGATCGGCGTTGTCGACGCCCTCGTTGTTGGTGAAGCGAACCACCTGGAAGAGGGCGGTCTCATCCATCTCTCCACAAAAGGCCAGCAGTTCACGGTCGCAAGCCTCCTGTGCGCGGAAGAGGCCGGCTCGATCGGGATAGGCACTTTCCTCTCGAACACCGCCTGCTGGTCGGCTGCCGTCGCTGATGCGGGCAAGGTAGGCCTGATCGACGACAAGAATGTGCACCAGGGTGTCGTGCAGCGATCCGAAGAAGCTGGCGCGCGGCGCGTGGTAGTCGGCCTTATCCAAGGTGAGGCAGGCTTGCTGCAGGCGATTGTTAGACCAGAGGTTGTTTTCTGCCATACGCAGAAAATGGTGAACCATCGCCTCTGTCATCGCAGTGATCCTTCCAGCCAAGTATCTGTGATTACTCGAAAAAGAGAATGTCCAACCGCTCACTCTCCGGCTTGCCAAAGCCTCCGGCGAGGTGGGTGCCATCGGGTAGGCGTGCAATGCCGCCGGGGAAGCAGAAGGTGATGCGCGCCTCGCCCGTCTCGCGGTCGGGATCATTGACCTCGATGCGCAAGGTGCGCTCCTCCTTCCCTTCTGGCAGGCGCTCCCAGCGGTAGCTGAGTTCGCGCCTGGGCAGGTCGAAGAAGCGCACCGTCTCTCCGGCGCTACGGTTCCGCAAGGTGTTGGTCATCCAGACCAGAAGATCGGGTTGCTCGCCGGCGCAGTAGGCTTCGACATGAGCCAAATCGCTTAGCTCGGATAGTGACGTGAAGCGATCGACACTAAGACCGGTGTAGGGCGTGTAGGTCAGCTCCAACTCGACGCTGCCGCGTGAGGGAAGCGCAATACGCCAGCGTGGCTCGACCTCCAAGGTCCAAGCATAGCGGTTGGGGCGGGGCTCACCGCGATCTGTCAGCGCCCGCTCCAGACGACGATACTCACTGCGAGGCAGTTGGTTGAGGGCACCGTCTCCCAGAGTGGTCAAATCGATTCCGGCGGCCTCCAGGATCGCCGTGACGTCCCGACCCTCATTGTAGAGGCGGGTGACGACGCCATGGAGTTCTTGCTCTTCGCCATTGGCGGTGACCAGAGCGTCGTCGAAGGCCTTGGCCATCGAAGGTGCCGGGGGTTTGGGTTCGGGAAGGCTGGGGAAGGGGAAGCCGACGAACAGCAGGGTCTCGGCTTCCGCCGTGTTCATCAGGCGATAGGTAACCCGCACGCGTTCCGGCGAGAGGTAGAGGCGCTGGCTCTCCAGCGTGATACGCTCGTTCAACTCCAGGTGCAGGCCGCCGGCAGCGACGGCCAGCCATTCGTCTGGCGGCGGCGGCTCCTGGGCGGCAGAACCGCCGGCAACAAGCAGGGTCAGGGCAAGGAGGGCAGACCGCATCAGGCCTGCTCCTCCTCCAGCGAACTCTGCGCGCTGAGCCAGCTCTCCTCGGTACGCTCGATCGCCGCCAGGATCTCCTTGTGCTGACTGCGCAAGGACTTCAGTTCGGCCGGTGGTTGACGATAGATCTGTGGGTCGGCCAGGCGCTGCTCCAGGATCTCCCTGGCCTTGTTCAAGGTCTCCAAGCGCTTCTCCGCTTCGGTAACCGCTTTGCGCAGGCGCGAAACCCCCTGGCGGCGCGGTTGCGGCGAGGGTGTTGCCTCCTTGATCTTCGGCTTCGCCTTGCTCTTGGCTTCGCGATCCAGCTGGCGTTCGTTCAAGACCTGCTGACGATAGTCGTCCAAGTCGCCCTCGAAGATCGAAAGCGTTCCTTCGGCGATCAGCCAAAGCCGGTCGGTTACAAGGCTCATCAGGTGCGGATCGTGGCTGACCAGCACGACGGCACCCGGGAACTCGTTGAGCGCCTCGACCAGCCCCTCGCGCGCCTCCATGTCCAGGTGGTTGGTCGGCTCGTCCAAGAGCAGCAGCTGCGGTGCCTCGCGGGTGACCAAGGCGAAGACGAGACGTGCCTTCTCGCCCCCCGAGAGATGTTGGACCGGTGTGTCCACCCGCTCCGCATCCAGGCCATAGCGAGCCAGATGCGAGCGGTGGCGCTGCGGCTGACCCTTGGGGTCGTCGCGCAGCATCAGGGCCAGCGGGCTGGCGCCGGGGTCCAACTGATCGGCCTGGTCCTGGGCATAGTAACCGACCTTCAGCCGCGGCGGTCGCGTGACCTGCCCGGCTTGCGGCTTCAGCTGCTCTGCCAACAAACGGATCAAGGTGGTCTTTCCATTGCCGTTCGCCCCCAGGAGACCGATACGATCGTCGGGGTCCAGGCGGAAGGTGACGCCGCTCAGTACCGGCTTGCCCTCGCCATAGCCGACGGCCACGCCATTCACCGCCAACAGTGGCGGGGCCAGCATCTGCGGATCTGGAAAGGTGAAGTGGGTGCCGCGCTGATTGCCCAGATGCACGATCGGCTCTAGCTTGGCCAGCGCCTTCAGGCGCGACTGGGCCTGCCGCGCTTTCGAGGCCTTGTAGCGAAAGCGATCGACGAAGGCCTGCATGTGCTTGCGTTGGGCGTCCTGCTTGGCCGCGGCCGCTGCTTGTTGGGCCTGTCGCTCGCGGCGGCTACGCTGGAAGGATTCGTAGTCGCCCTCGTAGGCAACCAGCTGGCGGTTATCCAGGTGCAGGATGCGGTTGACCACCACGTTGAGCAGCCGGCGGTCGTGGCTCACCAGCAAGAGGGTGCCGGGATAGCGCGCAAGAAAGCCCTCCAGCCACAGTGTCGCTTCCAGGTCCAGATGGTTGCTGGGCTCGTCCAGCAACAGAAGCTCCGGTTGCCGGAACAGCAGCGACGCCAAGGCCACGCGCATGCGCCATCCACCGGAAAACTCCGACGCCGGTTGTTGCTGTTGTGCGCTGGAAAAGCCCAGGCCGGCCAGGATGCGTGCCGCGCGGCCCGGCGCGGAATCTGCGCCGATGGTGCGCAAACGCTCGTGCACCTCGGCCAGACGCGTTGCATCTTCGCAAGTTTCCGCCTCGGCCAGCAGCCGGCTGCGCTCTTCGTCGGCGGACAGCACGATGTCGATCAAGGCGCGCGCGCCGCCGGGCGGCTCCTGGGCCAGATGGCCGACGCGCCAGCCGCCAGTGATCGCCAGATTGCCTTGGTCTGGTTGCAGTTGTCCTTGGATCAATTTCAAGAGTGTGGTCTTGCCGGCGCCGTTCGGCCCGACCAGTCCGGCACGCTGCCCGCGCGACAGTGCGGCAGAGGCGTTTTCCAGCAGCGGCCGCCCGGCGATCCGCAAGGTTATCTTATCAAGTCGAAGCATGGCGGGTGATTAGCACGGGCCGTGGCCTGCGCGCTATGGCCGCTGTGCCCTTGCCCCGGCGGCGCGCCCGCGTCTATATACCGCCGCTTTTCCCCGCCACGCGGTCTTGCCGGCCGCCCGGCATGAATTCTTCGACACAGCAGACAGGAAGGAAGCCTGCATCATGGCTCTCGAGCGTACCTTCTCCATCATCAAGCCGGACGCCACCCGGCGCAATCTGACCGGACAGATCATCGCACGCTTTGAGGCGGCCGGTCTGCGCGTGGTCGCGTCCAAGCGCCTGCATATGACCCGCGGCCAGGCCGAGGGTTTCTACGCAGTGCACAGCGAGCGTCCCTTCTTCAACGATCTCTGCAGCTTCATGACCTCCGGTCCGGTCGTGGTGCAGGTTCTGGAGGGCGAGAACGCGATCGCCAAGAACCGCGAGATCATGGGCGCCACCAACCCGGCCAATGCCGATGCCGGCACCATCCGCGCCGACTTTGCTGAATCGATTGAGGCCAACTCGGTGCACGGCTCGGATGCACCCGAGACCGCGGCCGTAGAAATCTCCTACTTTTTTGCCGCAACCGAGATCGTCGGTTAGGTCCCTCCGTGACCCATTGGTCATGTCCCATGACCGATCGCGTCCGGTAATACGCAAAAGGGCGGCGCCTGGTGTCCAGGCGCCGCCCTTATGTCGTTCAGTATCTTGGATCCGCTGATTTACAGCAAGAACAGGGCCATCAGCACCAACACGACGGCGACCACCACAGCGGTAATCGTTCCGCCTTTGACGAAGCCGCGATAGGTCTGCACGTGCTCGTGATAGTCGCTTTCTTTCATGATGTGCATGCTTGCTGTCCCCCTGGGTCTCGGCGTCCACGCTGTTGCTTCATAGGTAGGCCAGAGTGCGGCGCCGCACAAGCGCCAGACCCTATCCTGCCGGATTGTAGAGGTTTCCCTCTGCTTCATCTGCATTCCAGCTGAGAGTTCCCGCCTCGTCCAGCGCGATCTTGCCTTCGGCCACCAGGGCTAAACAGCGCGGGTAGAGCCGATGCTCTGCGGCCAGGATGCGGGCTGCCAGACTTTCCTCGCTGTCTTTGGCCATGACCGGGACGGCGGCCTGGCCGATGATCGGGCCGCCATCCAGCTCGTTGTTCACGAAATGGACGCTGCAACCGGACAGCCGCACGCCGGCCTCCAGCGCTTGGCGCTGCGGGTGGAGGCCGGTAAAGGCAGGTAACAGTGAGGGATGGATGTTCAGCATCTTGCCATGCCACAGCCGCACGAAGTTGGGCGAGAGAATGCGCATGAAACCGGCCAAGCAGATCAGATCGCAGGCTGATTCCAGAATGTGGGTCTGCAGCATGATCTCGAAGGCCTGACGGCTGGGCTGCTCTCGGTGCGGGACAAGCGCCACCTCCGCACCGGCCTCTGCTGCCATGTTGATTGCCCCGGCGTATGGCTCGTTGGAGATGAGCAGCGAGATTTCGGCGGGATAGCTCGGGTCCTTGGCCGCCTCCAGCAGCGCCTTCAGATTGGTGCCGCGGCCAGAGGCAAGGACGGCGACCCTCTTGCGCGCCATCAGAAGAGATCTCCTTCCACGCGCAGCGGTCCGTCGCTCTCCTGCCTGGCCTCCAAGCGACCAAGCGCGAAGGCACCGGCATCGGAGAGGCTTCGCAGCACCGTTTCGGCCTCCTCCCTTGCCACCACCAGGACCATGCCCACGCCCATGTTGAAGGTCGACAGCAGCTCATCGGTCTCGATCCGGCCGCTGTCTCTAATCCAGGAGAAGACCGGCGGCAGTCGATTGCCAAGCGGCGAATCAAGAACCGGGACCGAGGTCTCTGGAAGGACGCGCGGCAGGTTGCCGGGCAGGCCGCCACCGGTAATGTGCGCCAGCCCTTTGATGCGCCCCTCCGCGAGGGCTGGCGCCAGGTCTTGGGCATAGATCTTGGTCGGCGTGAGCAGGGTTTCGCCCAAACTCTCGGCCCCGCTTTCGAAGGGTGGCGGCGCCTCGTAGGAGAGGTCCAAGGTCTCGACCAGGCGGCGGACCAGCGAAAAGCCGTTCGAGTGCAGGCCGCTGGAGGGCAGCGCGATCAGGCGATCGCCGTTTGCCACGTCGCCACGCGGCAGCAGACGGCTTCGCTCCACCGCGCCGACGGCAAAGCCGGCCAGATCATAGTCGCCGGCGGCATAGAGACCCGGCAGCTCGGCGGTCTCGCCACCGATCAGCGCCGCACCGGCCTGGCGACAGCCCTCGGCGATACCCGAGATGACCGCTTCGGCGACCGCAGGCTCCAGCTTGGCACTGGCGAAGTAATCCAGGAAGAACAGGGGGGTTGCGCCCTGCACCAGCAGGTCGTTCACGCACATGGCGACCAGGTCGATACCAACCTGGCTGTGGCGTCCGGTCTCGATCGCGATCTTCAGCTTGGTGCCGACGCCATCGGTGCCCGATACCAGGATGGGATCCTCGAAGCCGGCGGCCTTGAGGTCGAAGAGAGCACCGAAACCGCCGAGGCCGCCCATGACACCTGGCCGGTTCGTTGCCTTGGCCAGCGGTCCGATGGCGGAGACCAGCCGGTCTCCGGCCTCGATATCCACGCCGGCCGATTTGTAGGTCAGGGGCGTCGATGCAGGGGCATCGCTGGGGCTCACGTCGCGTCTCCTGTTTGCTGGTAAGGCCAGAGATCTCGGCCTAGTGTGCTGGCGGCTGTTCTGCCAGGACACTGGCGCAGCGTCCAGCGGCAGCAGCCTAGTTGGAGGAGAATGCTCGTCATGTCCTTTGGTCACCCCTTGATCTTTCCCATTCTCTCGTTGGCCGTGGGGATTCTGATCCTGGTCGCGCCACGCCTGCTGAATTATGCCGTGGCGATCTATCTGATTGCGATCGGTGTATTGGGATTGTTGGCACACGGTGGGGTCAGTCCTTGACCGCGAAGGTGTTGACGAAGGCCAGTCGCAGCGGGGAAGCTGGTGAGCGTACCTTTGGGAGGCGGGGTCTTGTTTGGTCGTTTTGAAAGGAGCCAGCGGCGAGAGCCCTGGCTGTTGCGCTTTGTCCTTGTCGCGGTCCTGGCGGTCTTGCCTTGGCGGCCGGCGGTGGCCGACCTCTTTGCCGTCCCCGGTGTGATCGTCTCGGTCGCGGCGAACTCCTCGGTGGAGGCCAAGGGTTTGGCCGAGACGATGGCCAAGGAGCAGGCCTTTCGCCGCTTGGCCGAACGCCTGGTCGTGCCGGAGGATCAGGCGTCGATACCGGCAGTGACGGTCGCGCAGATCGAGCCCACGATCGCAGCGACCCAGGTGATCGACGAGGTCGCGACGGGAACAACCTTCGACGGACGCTTCAACTTCCGCTTCGATCCGGCGGCCACGCGCCGTCTCTTGGAAGAGCTGGGTTTGCGCTACACGGAGGTGCAGAGCCGGCCTTACGTCGTGGTGCCGGTCTACGGCGGTGGGCCCGAGGCAACTTTATGGCAGGACCCCAATCCTTGGCGGACGGCTTGGGAGGGCTTCGATGGCGTCGACGATACTCTGGTGCCGATCAAGGTGCCGCTCGGTGACCTCCAGGACGTGGTTGCGGTCGAAGCTGCTCAGGCGCTGGCCGGGGACACGCGCGGCCTCGCCGACCTCGCGGCCAACTACGACAGCATCGGCGCGGTGGTGGCCGAAGCGCGGGTCGACGGCAATCCCTGGAATGGGGGAGCCGGCCTCTCCATCACCGTGAAGAGCTATGGCGAGCCCTTGGGGCCGCCCTTCTCGGCCAGCCTGACGCAGACCCAGGACGAGACGCCCGAGGCTTTCTATGAGCGCGGGGTGATCACCGTCATGCAGGGGCTGGAGAGTGCCTGGAAGAGCGCCAATGCAATCCAGTACACCGCCGCCAGCAGTCTGCGCGTGCGCGCCCTAGCTTCGGCCTTGCAAGACTGGCTGTTGATCCGCTCCAACCTTGAGCGCGAACCTCTGGTTTCCGACATCAAGGTCCTGTCCTTGCGCCGCGGCGAGGTCGTCATCGACTTGAGCCATCGCGGCAGCGCCGAGCAGCTGCAGCGTGCGCTCGCCCAGCGCGGCTTGACCCTGGTTCAAGTCTCGGGTGGTTGGGATCTGCAGCTGGGTGGTGCGCCCGGCGGCATTGATGCACGGCCCTTGCCGGCGCCGACGCCGGCACCATCGAGCGGAGGGTCGACTGCTGAATAGCGACCCAACCCTGCCGGATGGAGGAACGGAGCGCCTGCCGAAGCCGGAGCGCGGCCCGCGCCGGCAGTGGCCCTTCTGGGTCCTGCTAGGCCTCTTCGCGCTGCTGTTCCTCTTTCTCGTGCGACAGGTGGCCTTGCCCTTCATTGCCGGTCTGGCACTGGCCTATTTCCTGGATCCGCCGGTCGATCGCCTGCAGGAACGTGGCCTCAGCAGGACGCTCTCGGCGCTGATCGTCGCCTTCATCTTCCTGCTCTTCGTACTGGCGGTCGTGGCGCTGGTCGGCCCGGTGATGGTGAACCAGGCCATCGACCTGTTGAACAATCTGCCCAACCTCTTGGCTGCTGGGCGCGACCAGCTGCTGAACTATCTGGAGGATATCAGCGCCAGCCTGCAGATCGATGCCAAGGCCAAGATCAAAGAGAACCTGGGTGCCTTCAGCCAACAGGCGCTCGACACGCTGATTAGCTTGGTGCTGAATCTGATCCAGAGCGGTGTGGCGCTGGTCAACATTATCTCGCTCTTCCTGATTACTCCGCTCGTTGCCTTCTTCTGTCTCATTCGATGGGACCAGATTGTCGCCAGCGTCGATGCCCTGCTGCCGCTGCCCGAGCGCCCGGCGATCCGTGCTGTTGCCAAAGACATGGACCGTGCGCTCGCCGGCTTCGTGCGCGGCCAGGCTTTGGTCTGCGTGATCATGGCGGCCTACTACGCTGCCGCACTCTCGCTGACCGGTCTGCAGTACGGAGCCGCGGTGGGGCTCTTCGCCGGTCTGCTCACCTTCATCCCCTATATCGGCGCCTTTACCGGCTTCGTTTTGACCATCACACTCTCCTTCATCCAGTTCCCGGATTTCTGGAGCGCCATGCTGCCGATCATCCTCTTCCTGCTGGGCCAGAGTTTCGAGGGAAACTTCCTGACGCCGCGGCTGGTCGGTCGCGGGATCGGGCTGCATGATGTCTGGGTGCTGTTCGCCGTTCTGGCCGGTGGTGCAATTGCCGGCTTTCTGGGTGTGCTGGTGGCGGTGCCGGTCGCGGCCGTGATTGGGGTCGCGGTGCGCTATGCCGTGCAGCGCTACCGCGAGACACGCTACTACCTCGGCGACGAGGACGGCGAGCCGCCGCCGGAGCAACTGCCCAAACCGTGAGCGCCGTGCTTATCTATCAGTATCCCCTGCGGCTGCCGCCGCTGAAGCGCTTCGGGCGGGAGGACTTTCTGGTCGGATCGGCCAACCGCGCGGCACTCGCCTTCATTGAGGCCTGGCCGCAATGGCCGACACCGGCCTTGATCCTGCGCGGGCCCAAGGGCGCAGGCAAGAGCCATCTGGCGCATATCTGGCAAACCCGCTCCAGGGCCGCGGTGCTCGACGCCTCGACACTGGCGCTGGAGAACGTGCGCGACATTCTGGGCGACAGCCGGGCGATCCTGGTCGAGAATGCCGATCGTCTGCTTGCTGACAAGCCCGAATTGCAACCGGCTTTTTACGCGCTCTTCGGAGCCATCGCAGAGCGTCGGGGCTCGATGCTGATGACTGCTCGGCGGTCGCCGACCTCTTGGCCGCTCGATCTGGCGGATCTGCGCTCGCGCCTGCTCGGCGCCACACAGGTATCCATCGGCATGCCAGACGATGCCTTGCTGTTGGGCGTTCTGATGAAGCTTCTGGACGACCGCCAGCTCGAGAGCAGTCCGAACGTCTTTCGTTTCCTGCTGCCTCGCATCGAACGATCCATGGGGGCCTTGCAAGAACTGGCCGACCGCCTGGACGCCGGGGCCATGGCTGCGCGCCGTCGGCGTCGGCGGGTCACCATGCCGCTTGCCAAGCGGGCGCTGCGCGCCTTGGATAGCGGCAACGACAACAACCTTTACCGCTAGGGAGATCTGCTCGTGGATCTGGAAATTGCTGGCCGGAAAGCCATCGTTTGTGCGTCGAGTAAGGGACTGGGGCGCGCTTGTGCGGCACAGCTGGCAGCCGAAGGCGTCATCGTTACCCTCTCTGCCCGTTCAGCCGGACCTTTGGAAGAGACCGTCGAGGCCATCCGCGCCGTCGGCGGCCAAGTCAATGCCGTGGCTTGCGACGTCACAACTCCCGACGGTCGAGCAGCCCTGCTGAAAGCCTGTCCGGCGCCGGATATCCTCATCAACAATGCCGGCGGCCCACCGCCGGGCGACTTTCGCAGCTGGACCCGCGAGGATTGGATCAATGCGCTGGATGCCAACATGCTGAGCGCGATCGAACTGATCAAGGCGACGGTGGACGGAATGATCGCACGCCGCTTCGGCCGCATCGTCAACATCACCTCGGCTGCGGTCAAATCGCCGATCGATGTGCTCGGCCTCTCCAATGGCGCCCGTGCCGGCCTGACCGGCTTCTGCGCCGGCCTCGCGCGTCAGACCGTGCGCCACAACGTCACGATCAATGGCCTGCTGCCTGGACCCTTCAACACCGATCGCTTGACCAGTACGCTCGCTGCCGTTGCCAAACATCAAGGCAAGTCGGTCGAGACGGTGGCCAAGGAGCGCGCCCAAGACAACCCTGCTGGTCGCTTTGGCGATCCTGAAGAGTTCGGCCAAGCTTGCGCATTTCTTTGCTCTAACAAGGCTGGTTTCATCAGTGGCCAAAACATCGTCCTCGACGGCGGTGCATTTAACGGCACTCTTTGAGCATGGACAACGCCGTGCTGGAAAATGATCTATATCAATTGGTCGTTTAAACCCTGCACGGCGTTGTTGTTCTTTAGCGAACGATGCGGGTTCGAAGATTTGTTTCGGAATAGAAACTAAATAGTCTATTGACGGAGACACGTTCTGAGTTACATCTCTGACCTCGGCGCTATGTTACCCCTTCATGACATGCCGAAATGAGTGGGTCGGCGGTTCGAGTTTTAGGCAGACCTGTCAAGCGGGTGCTGCGCGGGAGACAATGAAGGAAGAGATCGAACTCAAGCTCGCGCTGGACCCTAAGAGCATGAAGAGCATGCGCAGCCATCCTCTGTTGCGCACGCTTGCCTCTGGACGGCGGGCGCGACGCCAGGAGCTGCAGAGCTGCTATTTTGATACGCCCGATCGCAGCCTGCGGCGGCAGGGTATGGCGCTTCGCGTCCGCAAGAAGGCCGGGAAGCTGATCCAGACCCTGAAGGCGCCGCTGGTTTCTCCGCACAGCGGGCTGCAGCATGTTCAGGAGTTCGAGACAGAGACACTGAGCGAACGACCCGATCTCACTCTCATACCTGAGGGGGAGGTGCGCGACACGCTGGAAGAGCTGACGCGCGAGGCACCGCTTGAGAGCCTCTTCGAAACGCGCGTGGTGCGCCACGTCCTGCCGGTTCGTCTGATCGAGAGCGAAATCGAGATCGCCTTCGACGAGGGCAAGGTCGTGGCCGGCGAGCGTGCACAGGCCATCTGCGAGATCGAGCTGGAGTTGCTCTCCGGCTCGCCGCAGTACCTCTTGCAGCTGGCCTTGGCGATCGGTGAGCAGGTGCCCTTTGTGCTGGAGCCGCGCTCTAAAGCGGCGCGCGGTTATCTGCTGGCAGAGCAGAGTGTCTTGACGCCGGTTTTTGCCGCCGATCTTGCCATGTCCGATGAGACCTCCGCCGGTTTGGCATTCGAGACGATAGCGCGGAACTGCCTGAAACAGGTACGTGGCAACGAGGCCGCCTTTCATTCCAGCAACCGCGACCCGGAGGTCGTGCACCAGCTGCGTGTCGGCGTCAGGCGCCTGAGGGCGGCCGTGAGCCTCTTCGACGCGCTGATCGCCGAGGGTGTCCTGGTGCAGTTGAAAGAGGAATTGGCTTGGCTGCAGAATACTCTTGGGCCGGCCAGGGACTGGGACGTCTTTCGCGACGAGACCCTTGCCCCCATCATCCATCGCATGCCGGAAGAGGCATCTCTGCAGCGCCTTGGTGCAGCAGCCGAACAGCTCTGCGTTGAAGCCTATGATCAGGCAGAAGAAAGCCTGAGGAGCCATCGCTATGCCATGCTGCTGCTGCGCTTGGAGTACTGGTTGCTGAGTGGTTCTTGGCGCAGCTTGTTGGAAGGGAGCGGCGGGCTTGGCTACCCGGCCGATCGCAAAGCTTCGGACTTTGCAAAGACCGGCTTGGCCAAACGCGCACGTCAAGTGCTCAAGCGCGGCAAGGCGCGCGACGAGGCGGTCGAGGAGTCGCTGCATGAACTCAGGATTTCCGGCAAGAAGCTGCGGTATGCTCTGGAGTTCTTCCGCGCTTTCATGAAGAAGGGCGAGGCAAAGGCGGCCATCGGTCTGACCAAGGAGCTGCAGGACTGCCTGGGTTCTCTCAACGACGCTGCGGTCTCAAAGGCGCTGCTGGACAACTTGGCGGCTCGTTTTCCTGACGAGGTCGATCAGCGTGCGTTGGGGATCGTCCTGGGCTGGCAGGCACGGCGGGTTGAAGATGACCTCAGTCATCTGCAATCGGTCTGGGAGCACGCGAAGAAAGGGTTGAAACGCCTCTCGTAGCTCAGGCGTCGGGATGAGCGGAGACACGTTTCTGCCGCTTTTGTGGCACGATTTCGTCATGAGGTGTCGGCTCTGGCAAATCCAGAGGTGGGCCACGCTGGCATTGCAAAGCTGCCACTCGACAATTCGGCGGCACAGCTCTTGTGCGTTGGCGCGCTCAACCCGAGTTCCTTACCCCAGCAGGATTGGCAAGCCGTCAACAAACAGGCTGCAAGGCCGGGGAGCGGAGGATCATGCAGGAAGCGCGAACGATGACCGACGAGATCGCAAGGTCCAACGAGATCAGCGGCGGCCATCTGATCGTCGAGTGTCTGAAAGCTCAAGGCGTGGACCGGGTTTTCTGCGTACCGGGCGAGAGCTATCTCGATGTCCTCGATGGATTGTACGACAGCGGTATCGAGGTGGTGCAGGCGCGCCATGAGGGCGGTGCAGCCATGATGGCCGAGGCCGACGGCAAGATGACCGGGCGACCGGGGATCGCGCTTGTTACCCGTGGTCCTGGCGCGACCAATGCAGCCTCTGGCATTCACGTGGCCTGGCAGGATTCGACCCCGCTTGTCCTCTTTGTCGGCCAGATCGGACGCGAGATGCGCGGCCGCGAGGCCTTTCAGGAAGTCGACTACCGGGCCGTCTTCGGTGGACTGGCCAAGTGGGTGGAGGAGATCGACCGGGTCGAGCGCATCCCAGAGGTTCTGTCGCACGCCTGGCATGTCGCGCTCTCCGGACGGCCGGGCCCGGTGGTCTTGGCGCTGCCGGAAGATATGTTACGCGATCGGACCGACCGCCTGCCGGGGCCGTTTGTGCGCGTGGCCGAGCCCGCACCCAACCCCGACGAAATTCAACGGCTCGGTCAGATGCTACGCGCGGCGAAGCGCCCCTTCATGATCCTTGGCGGGTCTCGTTGGGACGAGGCTTCGGTGGCGAAGGCGCGGGGTTTTGCCGAGGCCTGGGCCCTACCGGTGGGTGTCTCCTTCCGGCGACAGGCGCTCTTCGATGACGCGCATCCCAACTACGCCGGCGATGTCGGCCTGGGTATCAATCCGGAGCTGAAGGCAAGGATCGCCGCGGCCGATCTGCTGTTGTTGGTCGGCGCCCGCTTTTCCGAGAACCCAAGCCAAGGCTTCAGTCTGCTGGAGATTCCCAAGCCGCGGCAGAGCATCGTTCACGTCCATCCAGGTGCTGAAGAGCTGGGACGTATCTACACGCCCGACTTGGCGATCAATGCCACGCCCGGGCGCTTCTTGGCAGCCGCCTGCGGTCTGACGCCGGAGAAACCTTGGGGCAAGTCCTTCCCCGCAGAAGCCCACCGCGCCTATTGCGCCTGGAGCGACGAGCCGCCAGCCGGCGTCGGGGAGGTTACGCTTTCTCATGTGATGCGGGTGTTACGTCGGGAGCTGGCCGAGGACGCTATTCTGACCAACGGTGCCGGCAACTACGCCATCTGGCTGCATCGCTTCTTTCGCTATCGCTGGGGCACGCAGCTAGCACCGACCTCCGGCTCAATGGGTTATGGCCTGCCGGCCGCCGTCGCGGCGGCCTGTCGCTATCCCGATCGCCAGGTTGTCTGTCTTGCCGGAGACGGCTGCTTCCAGATGACTGCCAATGAGTTTGCAGCAGCGGCCCAATTGGGTCTCAAGCTTCGGGTTCTGGTCTGCGACAACGCCATGTACGGCACCATCCGCATGCACCAGGAACGTCACTATCCCGGACGCATCTCTGCCACCGAATTGGCCAGCCCGGATTTCGCGCGCTGGGCCGAGAGCTATGGAGCGCTAGGCCTGACAGTGGAAAAGGATGACGATTTTCAGTCGGCCCTGGAAGCAGCGCTGGCAGCACCGGGGCCGGCCCTGGTTCACCTCAAGCTGGATCCCCGCGACATCGCGCCGGGCCGACAGCTGGCCTGACCTCGGCACTTTTGGGCACTCAATTGGAGGCCGGAGAGGGAAGTAACCGGAGCGAGGAGTGCTCTAGCCTGCTGCTTGTGCCAGGTCATCTGGAATGGTGAAGCCTTCCAGACATGTGGTGCCCGCCTCCAAACTCTCCCAGCTTTGAGCGGTCACGCGGAAGAGCGCCAGACCGGCTGTCGGATACTTGGCCTCCAGGCGCGTTAAGGAATCGTCATCAGAGCCTGATCCTGCCAGGCGCCGTGCAAGAAGCTCCATACCGGGATTGTGGCCGACGACGAGAAGCCGCTGAACATCGTCGGACACCGCTTGTATGATAAACAAAAGCTCGCTGGGCGCTGCATGGTACAGGTTCCTGCTGTATTGACTCTCCGGTGCGGTTTTCTTTCCAATGGCACGCGCAGCCAGTTCCCAAGTCGTGCGGGCGCGCAATGCCGTCGAACAGAGCACCAGGTCGGGCCGTAGGTCGCGATCGGACAAGTAATGGCCCATCCGAATTGCCGCTGATCGCCCACGTCGATTAAGCGGTCGATCATGGTCGGCTAAGCTGTTATCACGCCACGAAGATTTCGCGTGGCGCAATAACAAGAGCTGCTTTCCCTCCATTGTATCCTCTACACCCCTTACATCCCCGAATAGGGTGTCATACAAAGGGGGCGGAGAAAAGCCTATCTTGAGTAGATGAGGTGTCGGCCCCAGGTGTAGGCAGGCGCCCGAGTTATCAGCGGAACGATGACTCGCCTTTAGGCGCGCCGTCGGAGCCCTAACACATACCGTTGAAAAATTGCGTAGAGTCAAGGTGGGCAGAGGGCTCTATCAAACCGTGATCTGTTCTCGGGGAGACGTGAAGACGATGGACGACGTGAAGGTGGAGATAAATGGGGAGGGAGCGGTGGCCCGGGTACCGCAGTCGTCGCTGCCCGACGGCCAGAGCCCTGAGCGCTTCTTCAACCGTGAAGTCTCCTGGCTTGCCTTCAACGAGCGGGTTCTGGACGAGGCCTACAACCAGCATCATCCCTTGTTGGAGCGCTTGCGCTTCCTCTCTATCTCGGCCTCCAACCTGGATGAGTTCTACATGGTCCGCGTGGCCGGTCTGAAGGCGCAGGTGCGCGCCGGGATCAGCGAAGCCAGTCAGGACGGGATGACGCCGCTACAGCAGTTGGTGGCGATCAAAGAGCGCGTCTCGGGTCTGAAGCGACGGCAGCAGGAGTGCTGGTTGCTGTTGAAGGCAGAGCTGCACGAGGTCGGCATCCCAGTCTTGGACGACGAGGCCCTGAGCGAGGCCGAACAGACCTGGCTTGCCGACTATTTCGAACGCGAGCTCTTCCCGGTGCTGACGCCGATTGCGATCGACCCGACCCATCCCTTTCCCTTCATTCCCAACTTTGGCTTCTGTATCGTCGCGCAGCTGCGCCGGCCGGAGCGCGAAGGCGGTTCCTTCAATGGGTTGCTGCAGATTCCGTCGCAGCTGGATCGCTTTATCCGTTTGCCGGGAAGCGCGCTGCGCTTCGTCACCATCGAGCAGGTGATCAAGCTCAACCTCAATCGACTCTTTCCGGGTTTTACGCTACGCGAGATTGGCGCCTTTCGCATCGTGCGCGACAGCGACATTGAGATCGAGGAGGAGGCCGAGGATCTGGTTCGCGTCTTCGAGACGGCACTCAAGCGACGCCGACACGGCCAGGTAATCCGACTGTCGTTCCCCGTCGGCATGGCGCCCGAGCTGAAGAGTTTCGTTGCCGACGAACTGCAGGTGGAGCCCGAGGACGTCTTCGCGCTCGAGAACCTGCTTGGCTTGGCCGATACCAAGGCCCTAATCGTCAAGGATCGTCCAGAGCTGGTGTTTCCGCCCTATAACGCCCGCTTTCCTGAACGCATTCGGGACTTTGGGGGCAACTGCCTGGAAGCGATCCGAGCCAAGGACATTCTGGTACATCACCCCTATGAGTCCTTCGATGTGGTGGTGCAGTTCCTGCGTCAGGCAGCCCTGGACCCGGCGGTGGTGGCGATCAAGCAGACGCTCTATCGCACGTCGGAAGATTCACCGATCGTCGCTGCTCTGGCCGAGGCAGCCGAGGCCGGCAAGTCGGTCACCGCGTTGGTCGAACTGAAGGCCCGTTTCGATGAGGAGCGCAACATCCGCTGGGCTCGCGACCTGGAGCGTGCCGGCGTGCAGGTGGTCTATGGCTTCATTCATTTGAAGACGCATGCCAAGGTAACGCTGGTTGTCCGTCGCGAAGCCGGATCGCTGCGTTCCTACGTGCACTTTGGCACCGGGAACTACCACCCCATTACGGCCAAGATCTATACCGACGTCTCTTACTTCACCACCGACAAAGCGCTGTGCAGCGATGCCTCGCGCCTCTTCAACTACATGACCGGGTACGGCCGGCCGGAGAAGCTGGAGAAGATCGCGGCCTCGCCCATCTCGATGCGCCGCACCTTGATCGAGCACCTAGAGCGCGAGATGGAGAACGCGCAGGCCGGCCGCCCGGCCGAGGTCTGGGCCAAGATGAACGCTCTGGTCGATCCGGACATCATCGATGCGCTCTATCGCGCCAGTCAGGCCGGCGTACAGATAGATCTGATCATTCGCGGTATCTGCTGTCTGCGCCCCGGGATTCCAGGCCTATCCGAGAACATTCGGGTCAAGTCGATCGTCGGCCGCTTTCTTGAGCACAGCCGCATCGTGTGCTTCGCAAACGGTAAGGCCCTGCCCTCCAAACAGGCGACCGTCTTCATCTCCTCGGCCGATTGGATGCCGCGCAACCTGGATCGTCGGGTCGAAACCCTGGTGCCGATCCAGAACGCGACGGTTCACGAACAGATGCTGGAGCAGGTGATGGCCGCCAGCCTGAAGGATGCCGCACAGAGTTGGGTCTTGGACAGCGAAGGGCGCTATCGCCGGATCGACGGTGAGGAGGATTTCTCGGCCCACACCTTCTTCATGACCAATCCCAGCCTCTCCGGTCGCGGCAGCGCCTTAAAGAAGAGCGGCGATCCGGCGCGGGTCGAACTCGACGAATTGTGAGATACCTAGCCACGACGTCAGCCGGCAAGAAGGGCCAGGCGGATGGGTGATCATAAGGGCTGAGCTGTCCCTTTTGGGGGAAATGAGGGTGGCAGGGAAGACTGAGGTCAAGAAGCAGGAACGTGGCCCGGCAGGTGCCGCCTTGCAGCCGCACTCCGCCGGCTCCGGCAATGCTACCAACCGCTTTGGCCGGCGCGTAGCCGTCGTCGACATCGGCTCCAATTCAATTCGCCTGGTGGTCTTCGACCGCCCTGGGCGCGTGCCACAGCCGGTCTTCAATGAGCGGGTTATTTGCGGCCTCGGCAAGGGGCTGGCGCAGAGCGGGCGCTTGAGCGAGGAGGGCAAGGCATCGGCCGAAGAGACGCTGGTGCGCTTTGCCCGCCTGGCTGAAGCGATGCAGGTCGCCCAGGTGGTACTCTTGGCCACCGCGGCGGTTCGCGATGCAAAAGACGGTCCGGAATTCGTTGCCAAAGTCGAGGCACTTTGCGGTTATCCCATTCGAATCCTCGATGGCGAACAGGAGGCGACCCTTGCGGCCTATGGCGTCATCGTTGGCATCCCGCAGGCCGATGGTTTGGCCGGTGATCTGGGCGGCGGTTCGCTAGAGTTGATCGAGCTGACGCAGGGGCAATTGGGGCGTCGCTTAACCTTGCCGCTGGGCCCTCTGCGGCTGATGGATGCCAGCGAAGGCGATCGGCGCAAGGCCGAAAAGCTGGTAAAGGAAGCGCTGCAATCCGTTCCCTGGCTGGACGAGGTTAGCGGGCGCAACTTCTATGCCGTCGGCGGCGCATGGCGGAACCTTGCTCGCGTACACATGCAGCAGATCGATTATCCCCTGCACGTGATTCAGAACTACAGCATCGCTTCCGATGACGCCATCGAGCTGTCTGGCGTTATCGCTCAGCAGGGCAAGCGCTCGCTCTCCAAGACTCCTGCGGTTTCGCGCCGCCGTGTCGAAACCCTGCCCTTTGCCGCCTTGGCCCTGACCGGCGTCTTGCAACGCCTGCGGCCCATGGCCGTCGTCTTCTCTTCCTTCGGCCTGCGCGAAGGGCTGCTCTACGAGGGGCTGAGCGCGCGCGAGCGGGCCAAGGATCCACTTCTGTTGATCGCCGAGGAACTGGCCAAGCGCGAGGCGCGCTTTCCCGATCTCGGCAAGGCTCTCTTGGATTGGCTGGCACCAGTCTATGTCGACGTCAGAGGGCTCGAACGGCGTCTGGTCGCTGCAGTCTGCCACTTGGGCGACGTCGCCTGGCGCGAACACCCGGACTATCGCGCCCGTCAGGCGCTCTCTCGCTTGCTCTACTACCCCTATGCCGCGCTCGATCATCCGGGGCGTGCCTTTCTGGCGCTCGCCGCCTATCTGCGCTATGGCGGCAGCATGGACGATGGCTTTGCCGCTGATGCGCGCGCCCTGCTGTCTGCGGTCGCCCGCCATGAGGCACGCCTGTTGGGCCTGGGGATCCGGCTCGCCTACTCGGTCTCTGGCGGTGCGGCGCCGGTCTTGGCGCGCACCAAGCTCTCGATCGTTGGACGCCGCTTGCGCCTGCGCTTGCCAGAGGATGGAAGTCTGCCGCCCGGTGGGGCCCTGTCGCGTCGCCATCAGGCGCTGGCAGAGGCCATGGGGCTGGAGGGCACTCAGGTCGTCTTCGAAGAGGCCGAAGCCGTGCAGGCAACAACGGGGGCATAACAGGCATGGTCCGCCGAAGCTCTGCTCTGCTGCTTCTGGCGCTCTTGTTCTCGTCGAACGAGCTTGCCGCGGATGATCTGCAGCAGTGGACCACGTTGCTGATGATCAAACGCTTTGATGAACGCTGGACCGGTACTCTGCTGACGCAAGGACGCATTCAAGACGATATCGCCAAAAGGCAGGTTCTGCTGATCCGGCCGGAAGTTGGATACAACATCAGTCGTGAGGTGCAGCTTAGCCTCGGTTTCGACTACTTTGCCGCCTTCGACGACGGGCTCTCGAATGAATACCGGGTTTGGCAGCAGCTTGGTGTGGGTCAAGATTTCGGCGGTGTTGGCATCACCAATCGCGTACGCATCGAGGAGCGGTTCATCGATGGCGCCGATGGTGTCGCCCTTCGTTTGCGCTATCGCTTTCGCGGCCAGGGTTGGCTGGACGACCAGCGCGACTGGTTGCTCTTCGCTTCAAACGAGGTCTTCTTCAACATGAACGACGTAAGAAGCGGCCCGAAGGCCGGGTTCAACCAGAATCGCTTGCAGTCGGGTCTTGGTTACAAGCTTCACCAAGGCGTCAGGCTTGAGGGAGCCCACCAATGGACGGCTTTCGCCGATCGCAATGCGCAGGTGCTGCTGCTGACCTTGCGGCTTGACTTCGATCAGCTTGCCAGCGAGGAGTGAGCACGGGCGACGGGGGTTGGACAGAGCGATGGCCGCCCGGCCGTCGCAGGACAGCAGCATTCTAAGACAGAGGTGAGGGAGCAACGGCGAATGACGACTGGCTCTTGGGCGGACTATTTTCCCTTTGACAGCGGACAAGACCTGAAGATCGAGGCAAAGGTCCTGCTGTTTTCGCTTAAGGGGACGGGCCGTGTGCGTGAACGCTCGGACAATGATCTGGCTCTTGAGGTGTCGATCCCTGAGCAGAGCATTCTCGGCAAGTCGATCCCGGCAATTGAGATTGTGGCTGCCTTTAGCTATCGGGCCGAGGGAGCGGGCAATGGCGCTGTGATCGAGTACAACGGCCGCCGCAAACAGGACGAAGCCTTGGCGATTGTATCCGACCTTGATGCCAAGTCCCGCCGCTTCGACCCCTCGATTGCGATCGGCGGCAAGACAGTCGGCTTTTCTATGGTGCGTACCGGCGACGGCAAGGCAGAGATCCGTGAATTCACCGGACTCAACCTGCCTTTCGATCTCAAGCTCAAAATCAAGACAGCCTGATCTTGCTCGGCGAAACGAGAAAGGCCCCGGAAGGATCTGCGATCACTCCGGGGCCTTTCTTGTCGGTCAGTGTGGCCTTGATCTAGAGCAGGACGGCGTCAAATCGAAACGATTTGCCGTCCGAATCCTGCTCGACAGGTTTGATACACCGAGCAGATCAGTTTCCGTCGCCGTGTGGAGCCAGAACCTCCGGACCTGCCGGGGGCACGGTGTTGCGGCCGCCTCGCACCTTTTTAGTCAGCAGCTCTGCTGGTCGACGATCGGCGGCGACATCCATCACGCTGAAGGTTTGGTTCACGTAGTTTGTGACGCCGTCGAGGCCGGTGCAGAATTCGCGAAGTTCCGGCGTCATCTCGGCCTCCACGATCCGCTGCGGGCGGCTGGGGTCCATTGTCTCGAAACGGACGTAGAACCAGGGCTCGCCGCGCTTGATGATCAGGTCGCGGCCGATGTCATGCCACTCGAAGGCCCACATCAGAGAACGCGGCCAATTATGGATGGGAAAGCGTCCGCCGATCATAAGCCCTGGCCACTGCGGCGACTTGTAGTCGTAGTAGGGCGGCAGCTGGTTCATCCAACAGGGCTCGTCGCAGATGAAGCGATAGGGCGCCACGATCTGCAGCACCGGGCGCTTCGGGTGGCGCCAACGATTCTGCGCCATCACCGTAATCATGCGGTCCAGTTTGCCGCTGGAAACGGTGCTCTTCATCCCGGCAGCGTTGGTCAGCTTGGGATTGCCCTTGTCGTCCTTGCCCAGACGCAGGTGAAAGTCCACCGGCGCTGCCACCGAATAGGTGCGGGCGTCGCCATCGACGATGGCTGGGCAGTGATTGACCGCCTTGGGATGTTCCGGCGGCCGCGCCAAGCCTTTCAACGGCCGCGGCGAATCCCACAGGAAACCGGGTCCGCCACCGTCGACCAGCCAGCCGATCTCGAAGACGCGCGTGCGGCTTCGGCGGGCCGCGCCCTTCTGCTTGTCGGCCTTCTTGTCGGCAGGAAGATTGCCGCCTGTGCCGAAAGCATTGTCGGGCGGCAACTGATCGCCCGGCTCTTCGTCGCTATCGGCGCTGGTGTTCAAGCTGCCTTCATCGAGACCGGTCTCGCCGGCCTCTTGCACAGCGTCTTCCGGTGCCTCGGTCACCAAGGCGTCCGATTCCTCGATCTTCTTGCCGGCCTCTGCGGCTTCCTCGTTCTTCTCGTCTTCGATCAGCCCACTCATTGCCTTGGCTCCTTAAGGCTGAGGCGCATCCCCTTGGCAAAACCGCTCTTCGCGCTTGGGAGACGCCTCTATTTCATCTGTCTTCCTGCAAGCTAAGGACTTGTGCGGCCGCATGCAATCGCCAAGCGGCTTGCCCCCGGCTTTCTCTTGCCTCATTTCTTGGATCGGCAGTGCAGTCTAGACTGGAATGGAAAGGCCCATATGAGCGACGAGCCGGGACAATTCGCGCGACAGATACCACCAGGCGACGACCGCGAGCGGCGAGTTTGCCGGGACTGCGGCTTTGTCGACTATGAGAACCCCAAGATCGTGGTCGGCAGCGTCGCTACCTGGGAGGGACGCATTCTGCTCTGCCGCCGCGCCATCCCGCCGCGTCTTGGGTTTTGGACGCTGCCGGCCGGCTACCTGGAGGTTCAAGAGTCACCGGAGACCGGTGCGATGCGCGAAGCCTGGGAGGAGGCACGGGCGAAGATCGTCATCGACCAGTTGATGGCGGTCTACACGATCGAGCGTTTGAGCCAGGTTCAGCTGATCTATCGGGCGAAGCTGGCCAACCCCGAGATCGAGGCTGGGCCCGAAAGCCAGGACGTGGGCCTCTTTTCCTGGGAGGAGATCCCTTGGCAGGAAATCGCTTTCCCAAGCGTACTCTGGGCTTTGGGTCACTATCGCGAGATCGGCGAAGCCGAGGGCTTTGTGACGCGGGTCAATCCCAAAGCCAGCGTCGGCGACATGGCGGAACTTGCGCGCGTCGGCGCAGTAGACGGGCTTTAGAACGGCCGGTCGCTGTCTGGCGAGACTCGATCCAAGAGCCAGTCGCGCAGCAAGATCGCCTCCGGTTTTCGCCGCCGTGAGGTTTCCGCAAGGAGTACATAGAGCGCTTCGTCGACCTTAATGGAGCGCGATACGGCAAGCCTGAGACGGCCTTGCTCCAAGTAAGGGGCGGCGAGACGCTCCTGGATCAGAGCGAGGCGCTTACTTTGGGCGGCGATCTCGGCTGCGGTGATGGAGGAGTCGACATGTAGATCCGATGCCTGCGCCGAACGCGAAAGCTCAGCCGCGGCGAAGAAGCGCCGCCAGTGATCTTCGCCGCCCATGACATGAACAAGCGGTCGTCTCGTCAGCTCCCTCACTGTCAATGACTTGCGGCGCTCGGTCGGCCGACAGACCATGACCAATGCGTCACGGAGCAGGAATTGTGCCTCATAGCCGGGCCATTGGCCGTAGCCTAAGCGGATATCGACGTCTGCCTCCCCGGCCGCCAACTTGTCCGGCCAGATAGAGCTGGCTAGACGCACGCGAATGTGGGGATAGAGCGCAAGGAAGCCGGCAATCGTTTGCGGCAACCAGAGTGCGCTGTAGCTGACCGGCGCGCGCACCGTCAGGGTGGCTGCGCCCGCTTGACCGAAGACACCGCTGGTCGACCCCAGAATCTCCTCGAAGGCCCGACGCAGGGAGGGGAGGTAGGCCTTGGCCATCTCTGTGAGCCGCAGGCCACGGGGCAGACGCTCGAAGAGGGAATAGCCTAAGTGGCGCTCAAGTGCGCGCACCCGATGGCTGACCGCCGACTGCGAAAGGTTCAGCTCTTGCGCGGCGGCGGCAAAGTTCTCGTGTCGGGCAGCAGCCTCGAAAGCCTGAAGCGCCAAGAGTGGGGGAAGTCTGTCCTGCATCGGCTAGGAATCTAAGCTGTTCATAGATGGATAGTCACCAATTTTTGGGGGTCTTAGGGGATTAAGGAAGCGTTTGACCTAGGCGAAGGTGGGGATCAGCCTGGTTTGGAAGCGGTGCTTGGCGAGGAGGAATTCCCAATGCGTGTCGGCCTCATCGGCTTGGGTAATGTCGGAGCGAAATTGGCGGGCAGCCTGCTGCGCCAAGGCCATGAATTGACCCTACGGGATTTGGATAGGACAGCGGCCGAACCCCTCTTGGTCGCGGGTGCGCACTGGGCTGAGAGCGGGCGCAAGCTGGCCGAGGCTTCCGAGGTGGTAATCACTTGTCTGCCCTCGCCACAGGTTTCTGCGCAGGTCATGGAGGAGCCTGGTGGTCTGCTCGAAGGCTTGCAGGACGGTAAGATCTGGCTGGAGATGTCGACGACGCAAGCAGCCGATGTCCAACGCTTGGGTGATCTGGTTGCCGAGCGCGGCGCCATCCCGCTCGACACGCCGGTCTCTGGCGGTTGCCACCGGGCAGCGACCGGCAATATAGCCATCTTCGCCGGCGGTGAGCGCTCCGCCTTCGAGCGGGTCCTGCCGCTGTTGTCGGCTATGGAACGACAGATCGTGCACACTGGCCCGCTCGGGTCGGCCTCGGTGCTGAAGGTCGTCACCAACTACCTGGCCGGAGTGCAGCTCATCTCCACGGGCGAGGCCTTTATGGTGGCCAAGAAGGCCGGAATCGATCTGGCCGTCGCCTACGAAGCGATTCGCGTGTCGTCGGGCAACTCCTTCGTTCACGAGACCGAAGGCCAGCTCATCCTGAACGGTAGCTACAACATTAACTTCACCATGGATCACGAGGTGAAGGATCTGACGCTCTTCGACGAGTTGGGCCGATCTCTGGGCGTTCCCTTGGAACTCTCACCGCTCTGTGTCGCGATTATGCGCGACGGTCTCGAGCGTTATGGACCGAGGGTCTGGTCATCGATGATCGTGAAACGCCTGGAGGAGGCCTGCAGCGAAGATTTACGCGCACCAGGCTTTCCCGAGGTCTTGGTCGACCGTGAAGCCGAGGCGCCCGGCGCCGAGGTGGTCGTCTCCAATCGACGCCAGTGCTAAGGGGGTGACAAGCGATGCCGGCCACAAATACGAGTACTGGACTTACTCCCGATCAGCGCCTCGCCTTCGAGCGCGACGGTTTCCTTGCGGTCGATCGCCTGCTCGAGGAGGACGATCTGCAGCCGATCGAGGTGGAGTATGCGGCGCTGTTGGATCGTTTGGCATGGGATCTGCACGCTGTGGGCCGATTGCCGGAGCGCTACGAGGGGCTTCCCTTCGCCGAACGCTATGCGCGCGTGATCGCACACGATCCCGGCCTGCATGCTCACTTCAATATCTCTCTGCCCTTGATCAATGGCCCGGTGGAGGCCGAGCGTTATCACCTTCATGCTGGGCCGGCCGTCTTCGGCCTACTGCGCCATCCCAAGGTTCTGGATCTGGTCGAGAGCCTGATCGGTGGCGAGATCTATTGCAGCCCGGTACAGCAGATGCGCATGAAGCCGCCCGTGACCTGGGTCGACGTTGCGCTCAAGGGACACTCCAACGTCGGGGCAACGACCTGGCATCAGGACATCGTGGCTCTGCTGCCCGAGGCCGACGAGACCGAGCAGGTCACTGTTTGGTTGGCGATCACCGAGGCAAGTGAGGAGAACGGCTGTCTGCTCTCGGTGCCGGGTTCGCACCGCGAAGGGCCGATGGTACATTGCTCCAATGCCGAGCTGGCTTCCGAACCTCATGTCCCGGATAGGATGTTGCGGGAGCGTCCGCCTCGTGCCTTGCCGGTAAAGCGGGGCGGCGTTGTGCTGTTTCACAAGATGAATGTGCATTGTGCGCTGCCCAATCGCTCGAAGAGCCTGCGCTGGAGCATGGATCTGCGCTATCATCCTGTCGGCCAAGCCACCGGCCGCCCCGCTTTTCCGGGTTTCGTTGCGCGCAGCCGCCGGGATCCGGCCAGCGAACTGCACGATCCCGAAGCCTGGGCTGCGGCCTGGGAGCAGGCGCGTCAAACCATCGTCGGCGGACGCTATCCAGACCGCATCTTCGAGGATCGGCGCTGGAACGACGCGGCCGTCTGCTAAAGCAACTGCGTGCGGCCCGCCTAGCGAAGGTCGAATCCCTGGTTTCGGACGTAGGTACCCCAGTCGCTGCGTGCAGGTTCGGCATACTGCCGGGTGCGATCCTCCGACCAGCCGTAGATCTCCGCCAAACCCCACCGCTCAGAAGCACGTTGGCGCCCCTCCGCCACCGGCTCGGCGGTAGCCCGCATGCGGTCGTAGCGTTCGACCTGTTCAATCAGGTCCGAATCGTCGTAGCGATCCACATGCAAGGTCACGCCGGGCGGCAGGCGTTGGCGCAGACCCGGGCTCTCGGCCGGCCACCCCAGACAGAGACCGGCCAGCGGAAACACATGCTGCGGCAATTCCAAGAGGGTCGAGACCTCTTCGACACGGTTGCGGATCTCGCTGACTGGGCAACCACCCAATCCGGCCGCCTCGGCCGCGTAGAGCGTGGTGGACAACACGATCCCAGCGTCCACCGCCGCGTTCATGAAGCTGTCCAGATGCTCGTTGGCGAAGGGATGATCTCGATGCTCGGCCAGCCGGCGTATGCGCCGACCGTCGCCGCAGAAGATCAGGCAGATCGGGGCCGCGGCGACCCAGGGGAACTGCGGCACCAGCGCAGCCAAAGCATGTTGCTTGTCTGGCCCAAGGTGGATCACGCTCACCTGTTGCAGGTCGGACTTGGTCGGCGCGGAGAGGCCGGCTGCCAGTATGCCGTGAAGCACAGTGTCTGGGACCGCTTCCTTCTTGAAGGCGCGGATCGAGCGGCGGGTCAGCATTTGGCGCAGAAAGGCGCTGTCGCCGGTGACCTGTTCCGCACAGCCGAAGCGGGCTGCGGTCAGTTCGCTTAAATCTTGGCTCATGACGCCCTCCATACCATAGGATTTCGCTAAGATGCGCCCGGCTAAACAGAGCCTCGGAAACTTCCCTGGAAAGCCATGGTCTTGCCGTGGTCGGACAGCAAGTGCTTGACAAGCGGGCAGTCTGATCATACCTGCATCGCGAGCGGTGGATTAGCACTCGCTTTTATGGAGTGCTAAGGACCCACCGCCTATCAAACCCGACTATCGAAACACTCGCTCTATCGAATGAGGAGGAGATCCCAATGAAGTTCCGGCCGTTGCATGACCGCGTCGTCGTTCGTCGCTTGGAAGAGGAAGAGAAGACCGCGGGTGGCATCATCATTCCCGACACTGCCAAGGAAAAGCCCATGCAGGGTGAGATCCTGGCCGTCGGTCCCGGTGCCCGCAACGAGAAGGGCGACGTCGTGGCATTGGACTTGCAAGTTGGCGACCGCGTGCTCTTCGGCAAGTGGTCCGGCAACGAGGTGAAGATCGATGGCCAAGAGCTGTTGATCATGAAGGAGAGCGACATCATGGGTGTGCTCACCGACGCCGCGCCTGCCCAGGCTGCTGCCTAACAAGATTGCCGTTGTCCGTTTGGAAACGGTCCGCTGGATCATTCCGGCTTGCGGGATCAATCGAGCGGAAACCTAACACCTGCTAGATCAGAGGATTAGCAAAGATGGCTGCTAAAGACGTCAAGTTTTCCGGCGATGCGCGCGCGCGCATGCTGAAGGGTGTCGACATCCTGGCCGACGCCGTGAAGGTGACCTTGGGCCCCAAGGGCCGCAACGTCGTGTTGGACAAGTCCTTCGGCGCGCCGCGGATCACCAAGGACGGTGTCACCGTCGCCAAGGAGATCGAGCTCTCCGACAAATTCGAGAACATGGGCGCACAGATGGTGCGCGAGGTCGCCAGCAAGACCAACGACCTGGCCGGTGACGGCACCACGACTGCGACCGTTCTGGCCCAGGCGATCGTCCGCGAGGGTTCCAAGTCGGTGGCCGCCGGCATGAACCCGATGGATCTGAAGCGCGGCGTCGATCTGGCCGTCGAGGCCGTGATCGCCGATCTCCAGTCCCGCTCCAAGAGCATCGCCGCCAACAGCGAGATCGCCCAGGTCGGCACCATCTCCGCCAACGGCGACGGCGACATTGGCGCGATGATCGCCGAGGCCATGCAGAAGGTCGGCAACGAGGGTGTGATCACCGTCGAGGAAGCCAAGAGCCTGGCCACCGAGCTAGATGTGGTCGAGGGCATGCAGTTCGACCGCGGCTACCTCTCGCCCTACTTCGTCACCGATTCCGACAAGATGCGCGTCGTGCTCGAGGATCCCTACATCCTGCTGCACGAGAAGAAGCTCTCCGGTCTGCAGCCGCTGCTGCCGGTGCTGGAAGCCGTCGTCCAGTCGAACCGTCCGCTGCTCATCATCGCAGAGGACATCGAGGGCGAGGCCCTGGCCACCCTGGTGGTGAACAAGCTGCGCGGCGGCCTGAAGATCGCCGCTGTCAAGGCGCCCGGCTTCGGCGACCGCCGCAAGGCCATGCTGGAGGACATCGCCGTCCTGACCCAGGGTCAGGTGATCAGCGAAGATCTGGGCATCAAGCTTGAGAGCGTGACCCTGGACATGCTGGGCACCGCCAAGAAGGTGGTCCTGAACAAGGAAGACACCACCATCGTCGACGGCGCCGGCGCCAAGGACGCGATCGACGCCCGCTGCGGCCAGATCCGCGGCCAGATCGAAGAGACCTCCTCCGACTACGATCGCGAAAAGCTGCAGGAGCGCTTGGCCAAGCTCTCTGGCGGTGTCGCCGTGATCCGCGTCGGCGGGGCGACCGAGGTCGAGGTGAAGGAGCGCAAGGACCGGGTCGAGGACGCCATGAACGCGACCCGCGCCGCTGTCGAAGAGGGTATCGTCCCTGGCGGCGGTACCGCGCTGCTGTCGGCCATCAAGGCGCTCGATGGCCTCACTGGTGCCAACGACGACCAGCGTGTCGGCATTGAGATCGTGCGTCGTGCGCTGAAGTCGCCGGCCCGCCAGATCGCCAACAACGCCGGTGCCGATGGCTCCGTCGTGGTCGGCAAGCTGCTGGAGGCCACCGAGGCCAATTGGGGCTTCGACGCCCAGACCGGCGAGTACGGCGACCTGGTTGCCAAGGGCATCATCGACCCGACCAAGGTGGTGCGCACCGCACTGCAGGACGCGGCCTCCATCGCCGGCCTGCTGATCACCACCGAGGCCATGGTGGCCGAGGCACCGAAGAAGGACGAGCCTGCAATGGGCGCACCCGACATGGGTGGCATGGGCGGTATGGGTGGCATGGGCTTCTAAGTCCAGGCACCTTCGTTCAGAGACAAGGCCGCAGCCTCCGGGTTGCGGCCTTTTTCTTATGCCGAGAGGTCACTGGGTTGTGTCGACCTGCGCGCCTATGTTCAGGAGATAGGGACGTTCAAGGAGGACAGGAAGTGACCGGTTTCACGGAGTCAGTTTGGCAGAGCGTCGCATCGATCCGCGAGGCAATGATTGCCATGCCCTTCAATGCAGAGCTTCGCGATGGAACGCTGTCGCAGGAGCGCTT
Organism: Rhodospirillales bacterium; assembly: GCA_963669445.1. GTDB lineage: Bacteria > Pseudomonadota > Alphaproteobacteria > Kiloniellales > JACOMY01 > JACOMY01. The sequence goes on along the minus strand of OY770029.1, from coordinate 3,748,094 downwards.
CCGGCACTACCTGCTGCAAGATTCCCTCTATCTGATGGACTATGGGCGGACCTTGGCGATCTTGGCTGCGCGCGCGCCGACCAGCGCATTGATCCTGGAGTACAGCAAGGCAGCCGAGACCTGTATCATCGTCGAGCGTGCCCTGCATGAAGGCTTTTTGACCCAGTACGGCTTGAGCAAGGCCGAGATCGAAACGGCCGAGCCAAGTCCGGCGACCTTGACCTACACACACTATCTACTTGCTACCGCCCATGGTGCTGCCTTCGAGGTGGCAGTCGCCGCCGTTCTTCCCTGCTTCTGGGTCTACCGGGAGGTCGGGCTGGCGATCGCCGAGAAGGCGGCGGGTAACAATCCCTATCGGGCTTGGATCGATACCTACGCCGGCGAAGAGTTCGGCGCCGCGGTCCAGCGGCAGATCGCGATCACCGATCGGCTGGCGGCAGCCGCTTCGCCAACGACAGTCGCAGACATGCGCAAGGCCTTCGAGCGCTGCACCCGGCTGGAGTGGATGTTCTGGGACAGCGCCTATCGCCTGCAAGGCTGGCCGGTCTGAGCGGGGCGTGAGAGGGTCCGGGCTTACTTGACTGCCGCTTTCTCAGCCAGCCAGGTCTCGATCAGATGGCGATAGCGGACACCGTCGAAACTGGGGAAATGGCCGCCGTGAACCACCCGAACCGGCAGCTGCAGCAGGCGCTCCATTGAGGCCAGATAGTCGTCGGGATCGGAGTGATAGCAGTCCTCGATCAGGGGACCGTCATAGAGGACATCGCCGGAGAAGAGGATGCCGCTTGCCTCCTCAAAGAGGACGATGCCTCCGGGTGAATGGCCGGGCATGTGCATGACCCGAAGGTGCCGATCGCCCAAATCCAGTATCATACCTTCTTCGATCAACTGCGTGGCAGGCGCCGGGGTGACCGCATAGCGCTCCGAGCGATAGGGACTGGGCGGTAGGGCGGTGAAGATCTCGTCGGTCACATAGGGGTCGGCCAAGGTTTTCTTGCGACCGGGGGCGGCCAGCAGCTCAGCTTCGGCAGGGTGCACCAGGCGCTCTTCGAATTCATGGTGGCAGCCGATGTGGTCGAAGTGGGTGTGGCTGGCGACCGCCAGGACCGAGCGCTCCGCGACCTGCGGAACCCAGCGGCGCAGGCTGACCACGCCCATGCCGCTATCGACCAGCAAGTCGCGGTCACGCCCGCTGAGGTGCCAGATGTTGCAGCGATAGAAGGGCTTGATGAAAGGCTCGTCGATCAGGCTGACGCCATCGTCGAGCCGCTGGACTCGATACCAGTCCTCGGGCTTTGCATGCTCCATGTCGTCTTTCTGCCCACAGCGGCCTCCGGCTTTCAAGGTTTCAGCGCCTGTTTCACGGTATAGGCGACCGTCTGTCCGTAGGAGATCTCCAAGGTGTGCCCGTCCGGGTCCAGCAGGAACGCGCCGTAGCCGACGGGCGGTGGGTAGTCGAAGGGGCCTTTCACGGTGATGCCTTCGGCCAGCGCAGCGTCGATCAGACGATCGACCGCAGCCTGGCTTTCAAGGGCGACCCCCAGATGCGCGAAGGGCCCCAACGGCGCGCCGACTGCGCCGTCTTGCAAAAAGACGATGCAGAAAGGCCGGGTACCGTCTGCCAGCCAAGCGACCCTGACGCCATCTTCTTCGCGGGCGTGGACCACTTCCATCGCAGCATAGCGCTGGTAGAAGCGGGCCGTGCGCTCCAGATCGCTGCATTTCAAGGCGACATGGGTGAAGCCGAGGTCGAGAGGAGGCTTAGTTTCGCTCATGGCATTGTTCCTTAGTGCTAATCGCCTCACAGCTAGCCGACTGAAGAGACGGATGCATCGAGGAGGAAAGCGTCCTGGATCTCGGTTGGGACCAAACACAAAGCATTATTGATCATAAACGTTAGAATTAGTATCTGCATGCTCCCTTACCGCTTGGATTGCATATGTCCCGCGAATGTCTGTTCGGTTCGATCGGTTTCGCACTGCTGTTGATGGAGCGGCGACTGGTTTCGGTCCCTCGGGTTTCTCGGCCAATGCCAGGGAGAAGATTGACCGATCTGGCCCAAATTCAGATCGTCGACTCCGCCATTCTTCGGCTGAAGGCATGGAAAAACATGAGCAGTTCCATCAGTCAGATCCGAAGACTCACTTGAGAGAAGCGCTCCGCCGACGGGCGTTTAATGTCGATTGGCCAAGCAAGGGGCTTGGACTTTCACGAAATATTTTTTTGGCGCGGGCTTCTCGGCTATGGCATCATCGTGCTTTCTATTTGAGACAATGCGGTTAGCCGGCAGGTCGGATAACCCAATTCTTGGGAGTTGCGTGCAATGGCGATCATCGTGGGTACCAGTGGTAATGACAGCCTGACCGGGACGGACCTGGCTGACACCATCGCGGGGCTTAGCGGCAACGACACGCTCTATGGATTGGATGGCAACGACCGGCAGTCCGGTGGCGATGGTTTGGATACGCTCTACGGCGGCAGCGGAGATGATACGCTGTCCGGCAACAGCGGCAACGATCGCCTCTATGGTCTGAGCGGGAACGATCGGGGAGTCGGGAACGACGGCAACGACATCATCGATCTGGGCGTCGGAACAGCCTTCGCTCAGGCTTTCGGTGGCACCGGTGCCGACACTCTGACGGCCAGTTCGTCCGGACAGGCCAATATCTACGGCCAGGACGGCGATGACATTCTATTCGGCGGCGACTTTCTGAGCGGCGGTTCGGGTTCGGACACTGCTTACGGCTTGACCGGCAATGACAATGTTCAGGGTGGGTTCGGCACGGATACGCTGTTCGGTGGCACCGGTAACGACATCGTCAATGGCAACACCGGCGTTGGCTACCTCTACGGCGGCAGTGGCGTCGATATCGTCCGCATGGACCGAAGGGATGAGAGCGCGGATCTGGTGCTGACCGCCAGTGGGACCGGGAACGCCTTCATCAATGACGGCGGTGGCGGCAGCACCGGGAGTGAGATTGCATCTGCCGAAACCCTTTCCTTCACCGGTGGCGACGGCGACGACACGGTTTTCGGCGCTGACGAGAAGGATGTCGTGCTCGCGCGGACCGGTAACGACCGCGCCTACGGCGGCAGTGGTGCCGACAGCCTTTTCGATGTTACCGGCAATGATCGCCTCTACGGTGGTAGCGGTAGCGATTCTATCAACGGCGGCAGTGGTGACGATTACATCCTGCTGGGGGCCGCCGCGGACGTCTTCAACCGCGGTGCCGGGCAAGACGGTGACGATACGGTCGTCGATAGTGCCAGCGGCACCTCCAATATCTTTGGTGCCAGCGGCAACGACAGCCTTTATGGCTCAGACTACGCCTCCGGGGCGGACGGCGACGATCTGATCGATACCGGAAGCGGCAACGATTTTGCCACCGGCGCTTCCGGTAGCGATGAGCTTCGTCTCGGGGATGGCAGCGATCGCGGCTACGGTGGTGAGGGTAATGACACGCTGCGCGGAGAATCCGGCAACGATACCTTGAACGGCAACACCGGTGTCGACACGCTTGACGGGGGATCCGGTGCCGATATCGGACGTTTGGACAAGCGTGGCGGGACCGCCGCCGTCGTCATTACCATGTCGGCCAACGGCAACGGCTTCGCCAACGACGGAGGCGGCGGCTCGACCGGCAGCGAACTGATTTCGATCGATGCCACCTTAAGCATTGAGGGCGGTGACGGCGGCGACACGCTCTTCGGGGCAACCGAGGTCAATTTCTTCGATGGCAACAGCGGTAAGGATGTCGCTTACGGCGGCTCCGGCCTCGATCGTTTGTTTGGTGCCGATGGCGACGACCGACTCTATGGTGGATCGGGGGATGACTCGATCGACGGTAACAGTGGCAACGACATCATCGACCTGGGCGACAACTCCGGTACGACGGAGCGCGCCGAAGGCCAGGACGGCGACGACACCATCACGGCTGCGGGCGATTCAACCGACAATCTCTATGGCGCCTCGGGTAACGATATCTTGGATGGCGGCAACTTCCTGGACGCCGGCGACGGCGAGGACACCTTACGCGGTCGCACCGGGAATGACATAGCACGCGGCGATAGTGGCAATGACCGTGTGAATGGTCAAGACGGAGACGACCGTCTTTATGGCGGTGATGGGGACGACTCCATCTTTGGCGGCTCCGGGCTGGACACCATTCATACGAACACGGGGATCGATTTTGTCAATGGCGGATCCGGTGTCGATCGGGTGGTCATGAATCGCTCCAATCTGACCACGGACGTCACCGTCGATATGCAAGGTACGTCCAGTGCCAACATCACTGACGGACCTGGAGGCTCGACTGGTAGCGAGCTGAGGAACGTCGACATACTCACCTTTACTGCCGGCGTCGGGGACGACTTTATTGGCGGCGGTTCCCTCGGCGACCGCGCGCTCGGCCAGAGTGGCGCCGATACCTTTTTCGGCAATGGCGGCGATGACAGCATGACCGCTGGTAGCGGTGATGACCTTATCTATGGCGGGTCGGGTCAAGATGTCGGACGCGGCAACGATGGCGACGATAGGATCTATCTGGGTAGCGACGATGCTTTCAACCAAGCGTTCGGCGGCACTGGCAATGACACGCTCACGGCTGCCGAGAGCGGGACCGACAACCTCTATGGTGGCGACGGCGCGGACGTCCAGTATGGTGGAGACTTCCAAGGCGGTGGCTCTGGCGAGGACACGCTCTTCGGCGGTTTCGGCACCGATAACCTAGACGGAAACTCGGCCAATGACTTGATCTATGGCGACGATGGAGACGATAACCTTGATGGGAATCAGGGTGACGATACCCTCTTCGGCGGATCGGGGGCCGATCGGCTCTATGGACGTACCGGCAATGACACGCTAGCCGGCGGCTCTGGAGACAACGTCCGCTTGCGCGGCCAAGACGGCGATGATGTTTTTCTGGTACTCGCAGGAGAAACCACTGCGGGCGACTCAATCGACGGCGGCACAGGTGTCGACACGATTGCTTTGATCACGAGCGCCGAGTTGGCGGCTGGGATGATCATCACTTCCGTCGAGCACACGATCCGGATCGGGTCCAGCGGGAACGACGTGCTGACGGGCTCCGGCGTTGCCGACACTATGTACGGGCTCTCCGGAAACGACGACCTCTATGGCGTTGGTGGCGACGACAGCCTCTTTGGCGACGACGGCAGCGACAGCCTCTTCGGTGGCGGCAACAACGATAGCCTCTTCGGTGGGTCAGGCGGCGACCGCGGTGTCGGTGGCGGCGGTGACGACACTCTTGAAGGAGGCAGTGGCGCCGATTCTCTGGTCGGAGGACCCGGCGACGACCGGCTGGATGGTCAGGCCGGGAACGACACTCTGCGCGGCGGAAGCGGCGGCGACTCTGCCTTCGGTGGGGCCGGCAACGATGTCTTCGAGGTGGCGGTTGGCGAAGCGACCTCGACGGACACCTATAACGGTGGCGGCGGGACCGACACCCTAGTGTTGCTGGCTGGGGCTGTCTTGGCCGGCGGGGAGGTGATTTCTTCCATTGAGAGCACCCTGATCCAGGGGACCAGCGGCAACGACAGCCTGGAGAGCGAGTCGTCCGCCGTGACGCTCTCGGGCCAGGCCGGGAACGACAGCCTGATCGGTGTTTCCGGCGCCAACCGGCTCTATGGCGACGCGGGCGTCGATCGCGTCTTCGGCGGCAGTCAGAACGACCGCCTCTTCGGTGGCCAGGGCGGCGACACCCTGGTCGGCGGCAGTGGGGTCGATACCTTGTTCGGCGGCTCGAACAACGATCGCTTCAACGTGGGCACGGGCGAGTCGGAGACCGGCGAGACCTATGACGGTGGTCAGGGTACCGACACTCTGGTGTTGCGCACCGGCGTTTCTCTGGCGACGGGTGTCACCACGACCTCGATCGAGGTCCTCTCTGCAGTCGGCAGCAATGCGGCCGACGACATCACCGGCTTCAGCGGCTCGGACTCGATCTCCGGTGCCGGCGGAAACGACGACCTGCGCGGGGCCAGCGGCGGCGATTCGCTCTATGGCGACAATGGCAACGATCAGATCCGCGGCCAGGACGGCGACGACACGGCCGAGGGCGGGTCGGGTCTGGACACCCTCTTCGGGGGGACCGGCGACGATCTTCTGGTGGGCGACACGGCGAACGACCAGCTGGTCGGCGGCACCGGCAGCGACATCCTCTTCGGCGGTCAGAACCGCGACCGTCTGAACGGGGCCTCTGGCACGGACACGGCCTATGGCGGCAACAACAACGATACCTTCATCATCGATACCGAGACGGACCTCATCTTCGATGGCGCGGGTCAGGGCGACGATGTGCTGCGCTCCAACGCCGACGACTATACCTTGGGCACGGCGGCCGAGGTGGTGATCGAGCGGGTGAACATCAACACGGCCGCCGGTGCCGCCAAGATGGTGGGCAACGATAACAGCGACATCCTGATCGGCAACTCCTTCGACAACGTCTTACTGGGTAGAAGTGGAGACGACCGTCTCAACAGCCGGGGCGGCACCAATACGATGACCGGGGGCAGCGGCGACGACACCTTCATCGTGACGACGTCTGCCGATGTCGTGCGCGAGTTCTCGGGCCATGGCGTGGATCTGGTCCGGGCCGAAGCCGACTACACCCTGCCCAGCGGCTCTGCGACGGCCTTTGTCGAGAACCTGCGCATGCAGGGCGGTGCGGGCAACCTGGACGGTGCCGGCAACGAGCTGGACAACACAGTCGAAGGCAACACGGGCTCCAATACCCTACGCGGTCGTACCGGCGACGACGAGGTGATCGGTGGCGGCGGCAATGACGATCTCTTCGGCGGTGCCGGTGAAGACCGTCTGGAAGGCGAGGCCGGAGCCGATACCCTGCGCATGGGCTCGGGCGACATCGCCTTCGGCGGTGCGGGGATGGACGATTTCCGCTTTGGCGCCGCGCCGCTGGGCAACGCTGGCTCGGGCGGTCCGATCATCCGCGATTTCGACGGGGTCTCGGCCAACGGCGCCAACGGCGAAGACAAGATCGTCTTCAACACCGGGCTGGAGACCGGCAGCTTCGCCTATATCGGGGCTGCGGCCTTCTCCGGCGGCGGCAACTCGGAGGCGCGTTTCGCCGGTCCCAGACAGGTGCAGGTCGATCAGGATGGAGACGGCAGCGTCGACCAGGCCTTCTTGGTCGACGGCGTCACCGCCGCCAACCTCCTCACCGCCTCAGACTTCGTCTGGCTCTAAGGCGGTAAGGGGGCGCCTGATGCGTTTGGTAACTGTGCTCAAAGCGCGATGGTGTCGGGCGACCTAGCTCAGTGACCAGCGTTCCGGCAACTCTGCACCTGCTCTGTCAGCCAGTGACGCACGCGGGTGACGAGCTGGGGCTGGCGGGGTTTGCGCGGGGCCAGGGTGTAGAAACCGAGGCTGCTCTGCAAACGGGCATCGAAGGGACAGCAGAGCCGGCCGGCGGTGCGCTCCTCTTCGACGAAGAGGCTGCTCGCGAGCGCCACACCCTGACCGTTCACCGCAGCGTCGATCGCCAGTGCGGTCAGGCTGAAATCCATGGTGCGGACCCTGGGCTTGGGCGTATCGCCGAAGAGCTGTTCCAGGAAGAGCGGCCAGAAGCCGTGCGAGTCTTGCAGCAGCACATGGTGGACCAGGTCTGCCGGCTGCCGCAGAGGATGGGCACCCTCGAGCAGCAGGGGACTGCAGACGGCGACCAGATCCAGCGGCGAGAGTAGCTCTGCCGTCAAGCCGGCGGCGAAGGGCGGTGATGCCTGCCGCACGGCGATATCGACCCCGTCGCTTTGAAAGTTGGCAAGGCGGTCGGAGGCATCGACCTTGATGTGAATATCCGGATTGGCCTCGGCAAAGCCACCCAGTCGCGGCACCAGCCACTTGGCGGCGAAGGATGAGGTGACGCTGATGGTGATCGCACTTTGCGGCTGCAGTTCCTGTGTCGCCTTGGCAATCATCTCGAAGGCGTGTTGAACCGGCTGCATGTAGCGGCGTCCCTCGTCGGTGAGGGTCAGGCCGCGCGCCTCGCGCTTAAAGAGCTGCAGACCCAGCCGACGCTCCAGATTGCGCACCTGCTGTGCCACTGCACCCTGCGTGACGCCGATCTCCTCTGCCGCCACTCTGAAGTTCAGATGACGGGCGGAAGCCTCGAAGGCCTTCAACGCGTTGAGCGGCGGTAGACGAGACACCAATTCTCCCTCGCAGTCTCTCTGGACAGTAGAATTTCTACAGGCTTACGGCAGAGAAACTGTTTCGTCAATGCAGGGCTTCAGTGCCATGTGATGACAGACAACAGCGAACAAGGAGCAACGAGGATGTCAGATCTCAAGGTGGCCCTGATTACGGCCGGCGGCAGCGGTATGGGTGCCGATTCCGCCCGCAAGCTCGCCCAGGATGGGTTTAAGGTGGCGATCCTCTCCTCTTCGGGGAAGGGCGAGGCCTTGGCCAAGGAGCTGGGCGGTGTCGGCGTTACCGGGTCCAACCAGTCGCAGGAGGATCTGCAGCGCCTGGTGGACCTCGCCATGCAGACCTGGGGACGGATCGATGTCCTGGTGAACAGTGCCGGCCATGGGCCCCGCGCGCCGGTTCTGGAACTGACCGACGAGGACTGGCACAAGGGCATGGACGTCTATTTTATGAACGTCGTGCGCCCGACCCGCCTGGTGACCCCGATCATGCAGGCGCAGAAGTCCGGCACGATCATCAACATCTCGACCTTCGCCGCATTCGAGCCCGACCCGGTCTTCCCGACCTCCGGTGTCTTCCGTGCCGGTCTCGCCGCCTTCACCAAGCTTTTCTCCGACAAGTATGCGGCCGATAACATCCGCATGAACAACGTGCTGCCGGGCTTCATAGACAGCCTGCCGGAGAAGGAAGAGTTCCGCTCTCGCATCCCGATGAAGCGCTACGGCAGCTCGCTGAACGAGATCGCCGCCGTGGTCGCCTTTCTGGCCTCCGAGGGTGCCGGCTACATCACCGGCCAGAACATTCGCGTCGACGGCGGCATCACGCGGGCTGTCTGAGCACCGGCCTCGCCGGCGCCGAGATCTATCAGGAACAGAGCACGCCCTTCAGGCGCAGATAGGTCGGTGCCAGTCCCCCGATGGGCCAAGCTGCGGCCGCCCCCAATACGGGCGGCCGTTCCTTTCCGAGGCTGCCCGTTACCCGCAACGTCGCCTTGGCGGAATGGCAGCAGGCCAAACCCATGGGCCAAGAGGCCCACGACCTCAAAGCCAGGATGGAGGATTGTTGAGCGATCTCCGATTCCCGGGCCGCACGCGAACGCAGAGTGCGGGCTCTGCAGACAGCGAAAGGCAGCGACGTGAAAGACTGCGGGCGCCGCCGGGCTGCAAAGCTTGCGCGCCATCTGCAGGACCGAAGCGCGCGCGGTAGGTTGCAACAGCGGCGGGAGGCGGATTCCTGCGCGCAGCGCGGTTGAACAAAGGCCTGCGCGGTCTCTGGCAGCGCATCACCGGCACCCATGCAAAGATACAGCGTCAGAACGTGCAGGGGGCTCTGGCTGCTCACGAGTGCTATCAGGCCGAGCGCCGGCAGATGATTGAGCAGCTTCAGGAGCGCCGCGCCCTGCAATGGGGTTTGCGGCAATTGCGATTGGGCCACGCCCGCACTGTTCAGGGCTTGCGGCAGGACGGAAAGCAGATCACCGCCCGCTTTTCGGCGGAAGAAGCAGTTCCAAAGCACGCCGGACCCGGCGGGTCTAACCCGAACCGGAACCCTAAGCGGAGTCGCTAACACCGCCTTGCGGCCTTGCGGCTGTGAAACCGGCTGATTGCCTGCTGTGCCAGGTTCAGCTGCAAGGGATCGTCGGTCACGTCCATTCCGCCCTTTTCCCGCAGTTCCACCATAGAGTTTACGACGCGGCCCAGCGCGTCGGGCAGTTCCAGCCCCTCTTCAGCGCTGCAATCAAGTGTAGCCTGTAGAATATTCTCTTCCGTCGAGCCTTACTCATAGGCAATCAGCCGATCATACCAAGACCAGACAAGCCGATAAACCTCGATACGGCGCATTTCTCCATCAGGAAAGGCTAAAGAGCGGACAGTTATCCGAAACACTTATTCGTTTTAACGACTAACAAGATAGGTCAGCATGGATTAAATCTACTCCATTTACCTTCACCCTCGCAAACAACAGGGATCATGCCTCTGATTTCTCTTGAAAACTTGAGCGTGCCCGTCCATGCAGTTCCAGAGTTTTCGACGGCACGCCATGCAACATCAGCTACGTGATCTGGAGAAGGTCACCTGCAACCGCTATGACCGGCCTGCATCTATCACTGCGCTGCCAGAGCGCAGAAACCGGCCCGACAGAACGAACCGGAACCGCGACCCGGAACCGCGAACCGGAACCGGAAGATGTGTGCTGTAATACAGCACCATCTCGGCTCACTGCGCTTGCGCTTGTTCGGCAAGGGGGCCCGCTGCGCGCCCCCGTTGCATCCCCCGACCCAAATACCACATCGTGTAGCTTGAGCGAAACTCCTGTTCTTGTAACCTGTAGATGCCTCGTTTCAGAATTCCCTAGTAGCGCAGGAACAAGATGTGTACACTCCCAAAATGGGTAAAGATAAGAGGTTTATATCGTAAAGATCGCATAACGGTTAGCGGGGATACTAGCCCGTCAAGCAGTCCGCAAATCCGTCAATTGTCAGACAGAGTAAGGCAGCACCGTGATGAGTGAGGTAGAACACATCCACGTCGAGGTTAAGGACGACTTTGTTAGGCGCCAAGCACGGGCCCAGCCTGTTGCTGCCTTAGCCGAGTTAATCTGGAATAGCCTTGATGCTGAGGCTGATGAGGTCAACGTCGAGCTTGAATCCTCTGATCTAGCGGGAGGTCTTTCAAGAATATTTGTTTACGATAACGGCAACGGGTTTCCTCGCTCAGATGCGGCGCCTCTATTCGGTAGGACACCTCGAAGAACGCAATGATTGACGGGGGAATGTCGGAAAGTGGTCGGTAAGGCCGCCGAGCGGCCCAGTGGCCCAGTTGTTGCCGGTCGACTTTATGGGATCGGAGCTTGGTCGGTTTGGCTGGCTGCTATGTCGGCTGGGTTCTGGCCTGGAGCCAGGCAAGGCGCTGCATGTTGTAGACGAGGTTGGCCAGTCCGATCTTTGCTTGTGCCCGGGTGATGCCGACGCTTCTGATGATCAGTCCCATGCGGTGTTTCTGTCCTGCGAAGACGTGCTCGACGTGAGATCGGATGCGGCTGCGCGTGGCATTGCCCCGACGGAGGTGGTCTGGCATGTCCCGGCCTCTGGGCTTGCGATGCTGGAACTCCGGCTTGCGGCCGCGCCGTTCCAGGAAAGCGATGTTGGCCTTCGAACGGTAGGCGCTGTCGGCCCACACGGAGCTGGCGGTGTTGTCGGGATCGAGCACCTCACGCAGCTGGCGGCCGTCATGAGCGGCGGCATGGGTGACGCGGAAGCGGCGCACCAAGCCATGGCGTCGGTCGATGGTCACATGGTTCTTGTAGCCAAAGGCTGGCACCGCGATCTCTGTCTCGGCCTGGCGGCGTTGGCCCGGCTTCGGCTTACGCTTGCGGCCGCGCTTGATCGTCCAGCGGCCATCCCGGTCGATCTGGCTCTTGCGGGCTTGGGACCAGTGGCCGGGTGTCCCGCCGCCCTTCAGCGTCGTCTTCTCCTCCTCGTTCAGGCGCGGCCGGCGGGCATTCACCACCGTGGCATCGACGATCTGGCCGCCCATCGCCAAGTAGCCCGCCTCGCGCAAGGAGCGATCGAAGCGCTCGAACAGCCCCTCAATCGCACCGGCCCGTGCCAACTGCTCCCGGTAGAGCCAGATCGTCTTGGCATCGGGCACCTTGTCCGAGAGCTCCAGGCCAAGGAAGCGCATGAAGGAGAGCCGATCCTTCACCTGATACTCCGTCTGATCGTCGGACAGCGTGTAGAGCGTCTGCAGCACCAGAACCTTGAACATCTGGACTGCATCGTAGGGGGGACGACCGCCTTTCAAGCGGTCCGAGCGCTTCAGCGCTGCCTCCAGATCCGGCCGAAACAGCTCGAAGTCCACCACCGCGGACAAACGCTCCAGCGGATCACCCGCCGCCGAAAGCTGCTGCAGACGCTCATCCGTATCGAAGAAGCCCCGTTGACCCATGACCTGCCTCCAACCAATGACCCAGACAGAGAATCAGCACTCGGCCCGCTTCGCCAGCGGTTTTTCGAGACGTCCGGTAGCCTAGGTGGCTCATGGAAGCGACTAACGCGCCAGACAAAAACCAAACACCGTATAGTTCACGGCCAGGAAGGGCGCGGTCGCTATAAGGCGTTCGCTCTAGGTCGCTCAGCCATTTGGAAGGTATGCTATATTGAAGGCGACGAACCAAAGGCGTTTGAGATTAAGTTGCTCGAGTCTGACCTCACGGACGTGGCAGTATCTGAGGAGCGTGACGCACCAGGACAAGAAAGCGGTGTTATTGTTGAAGTTTCCGATTTAAGGCGGGATTTCAAGAGTCTTTCTTCAGAAGAAGGTATCCAGCAGTTAGCAGAAATATTTGCTCTTTATATCATAAACTATAAAGTGAAAATACAAATTGCGGGAGAGTCTCTCGACCCCGCTACAGCAATTGTTAACCAAAAAACGCTACCATTACCTCCCATTGTAGACGAAAATGGAGAAGAAACCCCTGCTGAAATTCACATAATTGAATGGCGATCTGAAACTAAGCGGACGCTCTATTTATGCTCTGAAGCAGGGTTTCCGTTAGAGCAGGTGCAAGCACGCTTTAACGCCCCTGGATTCTTTTTCTCAGCGTATCTCAAATCTCCTTACATTACTCGCCTTCATAATGAAGGCCGCCTGGGTATGGCAGAGATGATGCCTGCACTGAGTGATGCTGTCGAGGCCTCACGAAACTTGATCACAGAGTTCTTCCGTGATCGAGCTGCACAACGCGCTCGGAATGTGGTTGAAGAATGGAAATCCGCGGAAGTATACCCGTTTAAAGGCGAACCAGAAACCTCTGTTGAAAAGGCTGAGCGTCAAGTATTCGACATTGTAGCAGCTAATGTTCAAGAATTTGCTCCGGATCTAGCAGCTGCACCAACTAAGACACGTGCCATGCATCTACGAATGCTGCGTCACGCGATTGAACGAGGTCCAAATGATCTACAGTTAATACTCCGTGAAGTGCTTGTTTTGCCGGAGCGGAAACAAAAAGAGCTCGCAGCTCTCCTTCAAGAAACAACACTTTCTGCAATTATTACAGCTGCGAAAACAGTCTCTGACAGACTGAAGTTTATTACAGCTTTAGAGAGTATCGTGTTCGACCCAGAGACCAAGAAACGTCTGAAAGAGCGCTCGCAGCTTCACAAAATTCTTGCGGCAAACACATGGATTTTTGGAGAAGAGTTCAATTTGTGGGCAAGTGACAAAGACCTAAAGCGCGTTTTAGAGAAACACCGAAAGCATCTTGACTCGAGTATACTAATTGATGAGCCTGTTAAAGTGGTTGGCAAAAAGCGAGGTATTGTCGATCTTATGCTCTCCCGTGCAACCCGTCGCCACCGGGCGGATGATATCGAGCATTTGGTTGTCGAGTTGAAGGCTCCAAAAATAAAAATTGGCGCTGATGAAATCACACAGATCAAACTATACGCGAACGCAGTCACGAAAGACGAACGGTTCCATACAGTGGACGGTGTGCGTTGGCACTTCTGGCTTATCTCCAATACTTACGATGATTTTGCTGCTTCTGACATTGAAGGTGGCCCGGATCCCGCTCGGCAACTCATTCTCCGCAAGAACAATATCTCAGTTGGAATTAAGACCTGGGGTGAGTTAATTGAAGAGAACCGAGCGCGTCTCCAGTTTTTCCAAGAAAACCTTCAGCATTCTGCCGACGAGAGCGCAGCGATTAAGCATTTGCAGGAACAGCACAGTGAGTATCTTGAAGGTGTTATAGATGAAGATGAAATAAAAGCGGATTCAGATTAATCGAACGAGCTGCCATGAGTTACAATTCGAAGCTGCAGTACACTCGACTTTGATAACAGTGACGTCTTATTCGTGTGTATGGCTAACTCTTTCCCAGAATTGGCACATCCTGTTTCTGCCATAGCGCTTAGGGGCCAGCCCCTCGGCGCGCTTCAGGAGAAATAGACGGTCTCCCGAGGCTTCGCGTTCGCCTTTGGCTCACTTGTGCGCCCGCCGTCGATTTATCCTTCCGCTTGAACACCCCGTTCTTGTCGAAGGGCAGGGTTGCAGGGCAACCGCTGTCCAATCTTGGAATGGGAGAATGAGGGATGACGCCGCGTGTTGATACCGCCATCGCCGCACAGACGGAAGATCACTGGCAGTCTTCAGCACTCGGTACTGTCTTCGGTGGCAAATCGCGACGTTCGTGTCTTTTGAGAGCAGGCGACACCCGTGTCCGAGTGCCTTTGATTCCGCTGTCAGGCGATTCTGGACGGTCACGGCCGAGGGCGCCAGGCACGGCAGCAGAGGAATGAGGGTGAGCTGGAACATGTCAGCCATTAGGGAGAGTATGAAAAGCAGGAAACCGCGCAAAGCATAGAACTGCCTTGCCGGGACGAGGGGCACTCGGACTCAAGAAATGCAGAGGTTGGTGGGAGGACCGCGCCCAGTCGAAAACTCAAACAGCCGAACGGCTGTGGCGTCCCCTAGGGGATTCGAACCCCTGTTGCCGCCGTGAGAGGGCGGTGTCCTAGGCCTCTAGACGAAGGGGACCCGGCGCGAGAGGCGGTATATAGCGGGCGTGGCGGGGTCCTGCAAGGGGGTCGTCACCTCGTCTTGTCGAATTCTTCGCGCGTGATGGCGTAGAGGAGATGGCGGCGCAGCGGGTGGCCCAGCGCGACCCAGGGATGGTCGAAGTCCAGGTCGGGTTTTCGGGTCATGCCGATGCGGCGCATGACGGCTTCCGAGCGGGTGTTTTGGGTCGCGGTGAAGGAGACGATCTCGCTGAGGCCCTGCTGTTCGAAGCCGTATGCAAGGCAGCGGCTGGCGGCTTCGCTGGCGTAGCCCTTGCCCCAGGCCCAGACCGGCAGCCGCCAGCCGACCTCGACGGCCGGCGTGAAGGCGGCCTCGAAGGGAACGCGCCAGAGGCCGACGAAGCCGGCAAAGGCTGCCGGGCTGTCCGGCGCGTTTGCCTTGATCTCCAGGGCGAAGAAGCCCATGCCGTCGCGCTCGAGGGTCTGCTGGCTGCGGACTGCCAGAGCGTCGGACTGCTCGCGGCTATAGGGGGCAGGAAAGTGCTCCATCACCTGCGGGTCGGCATTCATCTCGGCGAAGGCGTCCAGGTCGTCGGGCCGCCAGCCGCGTAGGCGCGTTCTTGCTGTTTCCAGTTCGATGACCATAGCCGCTCGTCCAATGCTTGAAAGGTCGGAGCGCCAGCGGTCTAAAGGTCGAGGGGAGCGGGGTCAAGCCGCTAGACCCAAACGATCGCAGGTCGAAACGAGCAACGATCCGCACCTTAGCCCAGTTCCAACGCGATAGAGCGCGATTCAGACGATAGCTTGACCCGATCTATCGCCCGGTCGCTCTAGCACGGATAACTCACCGGGATAGGGTCACGCGCAGGTAGTTCTCTCCTAAGATTCCCTGCATCTCCGCTTGGGTGAAGCCGCGTTGCTCCAGGGCGACGACCAGGGCTTCGATCTGCTCGGGCTGGAAAAAATCCCAAGGTGGCGGCGGGTAGCCGCGCGGCCAGCGTTCCGGGGCGCGGGCGTAGAAGCCATAGTCGCTGCCCTCCAGGAACATGAAGTCGAGGCCCAAACCCAGGTGCTCTGGTCCGACCAGATCGGCCATATGGGCGAGGTGGCGGCTCATCTCTTGCGCGATGTCGCAGGGGCCCTCGGCCAAGAAAAAGCCGACGCCGTTGATGCCGATCCAGCCGCCGCGCCGGGCGCAGGCCTTGATCTGCTCATCGGTGATGTTGCGCTCGTGATCGAAGAGGGCGCGGGCGTTGGAGTGGGAGAAGAGCGGCGCCTGCCGGCTGCGTTCCATCGCCTCCAGCGAGGTACGTGCACCGCAGTGGCTGAGGTCGAGGATCAGCCCGCCCGCATCCATGGCCGCGACCGCCCGCCGGCCCAGCGCGGAGAGGCCGGCGTCGGCCGGCTCGTGGCAGCCATCGGCGGCGAGGTTTCTCTCGTTGTAGGCCAGCAGGGCGCGGGTGACGCCCAGCGCGCGAAAGGGCTCGATCAGGCCGAGATCGCCCAGAAAGGGCGTTGCCGTTTGAAAGTGGAAAGAGACAGAGAGTTGGCCGGCTGCCTTCGTGGTTTGAAGGGTCGAGCGATCGGTCGCAATCGCCACATGGTCTGCCTTGGCTACCGCCGTTCGAAGCTGCGCCAGGGTCGAGAGCGCTTGCCTGGCCGTGTCGCGGCCGGCCGCAGCGGTCAGCGAGACATGATCGAAGCCGGAGGTGCGAAAGCGTGCGAGGACCTCGGCAAGCTCAGCGCCCGGCGGCAAGAAGGTCTCCGTCCAGGGCAGGGTGCTGTCTGTGACCGCAGTGTCGGCCAGCCAGGGACGCGCGCGTCGCCACTCGGCCATCCGCTCTCCTTTCAAATCATCTATTATAGATAATCTGAAATGCAGCGCTGTCCGTCAAGAGGGCGCGGTCCTCGATGGCGCTCTGCCAGCCGTCCCGCCGGCCATCCCGTCGGCCGTCTTTCTCTCTTGGCGATGTGAGCGCTCAGCAGCGCGGATTGTGATAGCGCTCGTGCGGGATCACGGCGATGGGGACCAGCTCTACCAGCAGCTCGGGTGCGACCAGCCCCGGTACTTGGATTAGGATGCTGGCCGGTGCGGTTTCCGGGGTCAGCGTCTCGGCCCGAACGCGCTGGATGACCGGCAGGTCCTCAGCATTGAGAAAGTAGATCGTAAGCGACACCAGATCCTCGAAACGGCCGCCGACGGCTGCCAAGATATGCCCCACATTACCGAAGCTCTGGCGCATCTGCGTCTCGCAGTCGCCGGCACCGATCAGCTGGCCTTCGCCGTCCCAAGCGACCTGGCCGGTTATGTGCAGGGTCTTGCCTTCGGGCTGCACCACACCGTGGTTGAAGGCACGGCCGAACTGCGGCCAACCCGTGGGCGGGTTGAATCGATGAGTCATGCTGTTCTCCAGAGAAGAGCCGGAAGGGATCTATCGGCAAGGCTAGTCGCCGTTCGCTTGAGTGACAACGTCGCCTGCCGCACGGCCGCCATGACTTTTGCTGTGCGGTAGCAATGGCTGTCCTGCCCCTGGCGCACGACCTGGAGACTTGCGGTGCGACGTGGAAGCTGGCTTCACTCCTCCTCCAAGCCGTTCGGAGGATGAGCCCGCATGACCAGACCGCGCGAAGGAAAGCCCAGTAGCCGCCTGGGCCTGGCGGCCTGGGGCCTCTATGACCTGGCGAACTCGGCCTTTCCCACGGTCATCGTGACCTTCGTCTTTGCCGCCTACTTCGCAAAGGCGGTGGCGCCCAACGAGACGACGGGCACCGAACTCTGGGGCTGGGCCATGGCCATCTCCGGGGTTACCGTCGCGCTTCTGGCGCCGATCTTTGGGGCCATTGCCGATCGTGGCGGGCCGCGCAAACCCTGGCTCGGCGGATTTACACTCATCTGCCTGGTCAGCGGGGCGGGCCTCTGGTTCGTGACGCCGGAACAGTCTTCGATCGCTCTGGCGCTCATTCTAGCCGGGCTGGCCAATGCGGCCTTCGAGTTCGGACAAGTCTTCTACAATTCCATGCTGCCGGATCTGGCCGCGCCGGAACGGATCGGGCGGATTTCCGGCTGGTGCTGGGGGCTGGGTTATGTCGGCGGACTGCTCTGCCTGGCGATTACCCTGGTTGTCTTCATCCAGCCGGAAACGCCACCCTTCGGCTTGGACAAGGAGACGCAGGAGCAGATCCGCATCGTCGGGCCCTTCGTTGCGCTCTGGTTCCTCATCTTCGCCTGGCCCCTGTTTCTCTTTACGCCCGATCGGCCAAGACGGGCCAAAGCGCCCGGCAATGCCGTCCGCGAGAGCCTGAAGGAATTGAGGCACACCCTGGGCGATCTCAAGCATCGCCCTTGGATCATCCGCTTCCTGATCGCGCGCCTGCTCTATATCGACGGGCTGGCGACGCTCTTCGCCTTCGGTGGACTCTATGCGGCCGGGACCTTCGGCATGTCGGTCGAGGAGATTCTGGCTTTCGGCGTGCTCTTGAACGTGACGGCGGGTCTGGGCGCTTTCGTCTTCGGCTGGATCGACGATCGCTTCGGCGCCAAGCCGACCATCGAGGTCTCGCTGGTCTGCATGATCGTCATCGGCACCGGGCTGTTGCTGGTCGAGGGGGCGATCTGGTTCTGGATCTTGGGTGCTGCCATCGGTATTTTCGTGGGGCCGGTTCAGGCCTCCTCGCGCTCGCTGATGGCGCGCCTCGCCCCGGCCGAGCAGATGACGCAGATGTTCGGGCTCTTCGCGCTCTCAGGAAAAGTGACGGCTTTCATCGGCCCGGCCTTCGTCGCCGCTTTGACGGCGATCAGCGACAGCCAGCGGGTCGGGATGAGCATCATCATCGTGCTCTTCGTGCTGGGCCTTTTGGTGCTGCGGCCGCTGAAGGTCGGAACGAGCGACTAGACCTGCTCCTAAGGGATTGCTAACCAAAGAGACCGTCTCACCAGCAAACGGATCAGGGACATGAAGGTCGATCTCGCCTATGGACGCGGCAGCCTCTCGGTCACCCTGCCGGAAGGCGCAGATGCCACCATCATCCGTAAGCCCAGCTTTCCCGCTCCGCCTTCGGCGGAGACCGTGATCGGCCAGGCTCTGGATGGTCCTATAGGCTGCGGCCGGCCGGAGGAGATCGCGCGAGGCAAGGCCAGCGCCTGTATTCTGATTTGCGACATCACGCGGCCGGTGCCCAACGCCAGCTTTTTACAGCCGCTGATCCGCCGCCTGATGAGCGCCGGCATTCCGGCCGAGGCTATCACCGTCCTGGTCGCGACTGGTCTGCACCGTCCCAACGAGGGCGAGGAACTGGCCGAGTTGGTCGGCGATCCCTGGGTGCTGGAGACAGTCGCGGTCGTCAACCACTTCGCCGAGCGTGAGGAGGATCACGTCGATCTGGGCGTCACGCCCACGCGGCAGACGCCGGTCAAGCTGGATCGCCGCCTGGTCGAGGCCGAGGTCAAGATCGCGACCGGTCTGGTCGAGCCGCACTTCATGGCCGGCTACTCCGGCGGCCGCAAGGTGATCGCGCCCGGTGTCGCCCACCACGAGACCATCCGCACTTTCCACTCTGCCCGCTTCATGGAGGATCCGGCCGCAACGCAGTGCAACCTCGCTCGCAATCCCCTGCATGAAGAGCAGCTGGAGATCGTGCGAATGCTGGGCGAGGTCTATGCGCTGAACACCGTTTTGGACGAGCATCGCAATCTGGTTTACGCGACCTTCGGCGAGGTGATCTCAAGCCACTTGGATGCCGTTGCCTTCGTGCGCAAATTCACTGAAATTACGGTCGGCCGCAGTTTCAAGACCGTGGTGACCTCCTCGGCCGGCTATCCCCTGGATCAAACCTACTATCAGACCGTCAAGGGGATGGTGACGCCGATCGATATCCTAGCGCCCGGGGGCACCCTGATCGTGGCGTCTGAATGCGGCGAGGGTTTCGGCTCGGCACACTTCCGTGCAGCCCAGCAGCGTCTGATCGCACTTGGCCCCGAGGCCTTCTTGGAGGGCCTGCAGCGCAAGCGTCTGGCCGATGTCGACGAGTGGCAGACCGAGATGCAGCTCAAGCCGATGCGGCGGGGCTCGATCCAACTCTATTCCGATGGCCTCTCGGAGGCGGATCATGCCCTGACCGGGGTGGAGCGCGTGCCCGATCTTGAGAGCGCCATCGCTCAATCGCTCGCGCGGCACGGCGACGCCAGCCTAGCGGTGATCCCCGAAGGCCCCTATGTCGTGCCCTTCGCCGCGAGCCCCTAAGTGAGCTTGCATCTCCACCTGGAACCGATCGGGGGCCTGGCCGGCGACATGTTCGCTGCGGCCATGCTGGACTGTTTACCCGACCTCTGGGCGCCGCTTCAGAGCGATCTGGAGGCCGCCGGACTCCTCGCCGAGGTGCGTGTTGTCTCGATGGCAGTAGAGGTCGAGGGTTTTGCCGCCCGGCAGCTGTCGGTGGAGCCACGGCGAGCCGTTCCTAATCCGACTCGTCACTATGGGCAGATTAAGCAAAGCCTCTCGGCGTCTGCCCTGGATTCTGCCGTGCTGGCTCGCACACTGGCCATCTTCGATCTCTTGGCGATTGCCGAAGGCAAGGTGCATGGCTGTGCGCCCGAGGCCGTGCACTTCCACGAAGTCGCCGACTGGGACTCCCTGGCCGACATCGTGGCCGCAGCCAGCCTGATCGAGCGCTCGGGCATCGAGACCTGGTCTTGCGGCAGCCTGCCGATGGGAAGGGGCACAGTTGGATCTGCGCACGGGCCCCTACCGCTGCCAGCCCCGGCAGTTGTCCACTTGCTGGAGGGGTTTTCGCTGCATGACGACGGCCTGGTCGGCGAGCGTGTGACCCCTACGGGTGCAGCGATCCTCCGCCATCTGCTGCACGACAACACTGCGCTAAGGCCGGAAGGTCGGCTGCAGGGTAGGGGGGCTGGCGCCGGCAGCAAGCGCTTTAGCGGTGTCGCCAATCTGCTGCATGCCCTCGTCACCGAGGTCAGCCCCGGCAGCTTGGCAAGTGATCGCATCGCTCGCCTCTGCTTCGAGATCGACGATATGAGCCCCGAGGCGCTCTCGACAGGGCTGGAGCGATTGCGTCTGGCCGAAGGTGTGCGCGACGTCAGCTACCAGACCCGTTTCGGCAAGAAGGGGCGCAGCCAGTTCGCGGTGCAGATACTGGTCGTGCCCGAACAGGCCGAGACGGTGGCAAAGCTCTGCTTCCTGGAGACCACGACCCTTGGTCTTCGCCTCGATCTCAACACCCGTATGATCCTGCGGCGTCGGGAGGCCGCTGTCGAGATCGGCGGCAGGCGCGTCCCGCTGAAGTTTGCCGAACGACCCGACGGCAGTGTGACTGGCAAGGTCGAAGCCGATGCGCTGGCCGGCCAGGAAGGACATCACCAGCGTGACCGCCTCGCACAGAAGGTTCTGAGAGAGGGAGAGGAATGAGCGCCGACCTTGCCCGTCTGAAGCAGCTGCTTGGCACCAAGGAGCACTTGGCAGTCGCCGTCAGCGGTGGCGTCGACAGTCTGACCTTGGCCTGGGTTGCGGGGAGCGTCCCGGGATTGAGGCTGCTTGTCGTCCACGCGGTCTCTCCTGCAGTCCCGCCCGAGGCGACCCGACGGGTCGAGAGCCATGCCGCCAGGGCCGGATGGGACCTGCGTTTGCTCGACGCCGGGGAGTACAGGGATCCCGACTATCGTCGAAACCCGGTCGACCGCTGTTTCTTCTGCAAGAAGAACCTCTATCGCAGGATTGGCGAGGTCACGGATGCGACCATAGCCTCGGGCACCAATCTCAATGATCTCGGCGACTATCGCCCGGGTCTCGTGGCCGCCGAATCAGCCCAGGTCTGGCATCCTTACGTCGAAGCCGGGATCGACAAGCAGGGTCTGCGAGCTATCGCGGCCGCGCTAGGCTTGTCAGATATCGCCAGCCTGCCGGCGCAGCCTTGCCTAGCCAGCCGTGTCGAGACTGGGATTCCGATCGACGCTGCCGACTTGGCCTTCATCGATCGGGTCGAGCGTGCGGTGTCCGAACGGGTCGGCCCTGGCGACATTCGCTGCCGTATCCGCTACGACGGCGTTGAGCTGCAGCTTCCCGCAGCGCTGTCGAACGGTCACGAGGCTGCATTGGACCGGCTTTTGACCGCACTCTGCGCCACTGAGAAGCGCCGCTATCTGGGTCGTCGAGGCTATCGTCGCGGCAGTGCCTTCCTGCGTGATGCCGGTGGATTGACCGCCGCATGAGCGAGGATTTGCGTTTCGATTGGCAGCGCGAGGCACGCACCGGCGTCCCCGAAGCCGTTCTCGCGGAAGGCAAGAGCGCCCAACAGATTTCCGGGATTTTGGCCGAGGCGCACGATCATGAAGCCCATTTGCTGATCACGCGCCTTGCTCCTGAAGCCCATGCCGCCCTGCCGAAGGTCTGGAAGAGCCAGCTCGACTACGACCCCATCTCGCGGACTGCCATCCTCGGCGACCCGGATGAACCTGTGGGCGTGGCGAGGATCGCCATTCTTTCGGCGGGCCAAGCCGATCTGCCGGTTGCCCTAGAGTCCGAACGCTGTCTTGCCTTCTTCGGGTTGGCGAGCCAACGCTACACCGATGTCGGTGTGGCCGGTCTTTGGCGGCTGATGGAACTGGCAGAGGACCTACGGGCCTTCCGTCTGCTGATCGTCGCCGCTGGCATGGAAGGCGCGCTCTTCAGCGTCGTCGCTGGTATGGTGAAGGCCCCGGTCATCGCGGTGCCGACCTCTGTCGGCTACGGTGTCGCTAAGGATGGCGAGCTGGCACTGCGCAGTGCTTTGGCCAGCTGCGCGCCGGGTGTGCTGACCGTCAATATCGACAATGGCTTCGGCGCAGCTGCCGCTGCACGGAAGATGCTTGGGATGGCAAGCGACCCAGGGGCAGTTGAGTGATGGGTGATGGGCTTGATGGGCGGCGCGCTGTACGCCGCCTTTCTCATGACGATCCGCCCAAACCTGCAGCGACCCTGCGCGCACTCGCCGATTTCGCCGACGATGTCGAGACCGACTGGTACATGTCGGGCGTGCTTTTCGATCGTCTTGAGGGACGCATTCGAGACCTCCTGGGCAAAGAGAGCGTCATCTTCTCGCCCAGCGGCAAGCTTGCACAAATGGCAGCCCTGCGGGCCTGGACCGGACGCGCAGGCTGCGGACGGGTGGCCATGCATCCGCGCTCCCATTTTGAGGAGTACGAGGCGCGCGCCTATCAGGAACTTTGGGGTCTGTCGGCAGCGTCGCTCGGCGGCTTCGATCGACTGCCGACGGCGGCGGACCTCGCAGCCATCCGCGAGCCCTTAGGCGCCGTCACTTTGGAACTGCCGCTAAGGCGTCTCGGCTGCCAGCTACCCAGTTGGGAAGACCTCGTCGCCATCTCTGAAGGCGCGGCCGAACGCGGTGTAGCGCGCCATCTCGATGGCGCCAGGCTCTGGGAGAGTCAGCCCTTCTACGACCGGCCATTGGCGGAGATTGCAGCACTCTTCGACTCGGTCTATGTGGCTTTCGACAAGGGTCTAGGCGGCCTCTCCGGTGCGGCTCTTGCTGGGCCTCGCTGGTTGATCGAGGAAGTGGGCATTTGGCAACGGCGTGCCGGAGGGCGAGCGTTGCGTTCTTTCCCCACACTCCTCGCGGCCCTGAAAGGACTGGACGAGCGGCTCGAGATCATGCCGCTCTTTCACCAGACGGCCTGCCGCCTCGCAGTCGTGATCGGGGATATCGCAGGGGTCTCGGTGTCGCCATCCCCACCGCACGCCAATGCCTTCCTCGTGACTCTGGAGGGCAACCCAGCGAAGATGAATGACGCCAGGGACCGGGTGTGCGAGGAACAGGGGCTTTGGCTCTTCAACGATGCGGTGGATTGCGTCGAACAGGGGCGCGCCCGCTTCGAGGTCACTGTCCGGGGAGCGGCTCTTGAATTGAGCGATGGAGAGGTCAGGCGCGCGGTCGAACGGCTGAGGGACCTGGTGACCTGAACGGGTCCATCAAGCAGTTTGCCTCGGATGGTGAGGGTGAATGGCGGCGATCAGATGATCGATGAAGGCACGGGCCTTGCCTGACAACAGGCGGGCGTGCGGATAGACGATTGAAACCGGGCGGTCGTAGGCCTCGAAATCTTCCAGCAGACGAACCAAGGTCCCTTTGGCGATATCGGCCTGCACGCCGGGAAGAAGGCAAAGCCCGACGCCCTGGTCTGCCAACACCAGGCTACGCACCGCGCGGTCGGTGTTGACCCGAACCTTGGGCTGCAGGCTGATCCGCTCCAAGCGTTCTTCGATCAGGAACTCCCACTGCGTACTGGGTGCCAGGTTGTTGTTCACGATGGCTGCCTGATCGGCGATCTGCCTTGGGTGGATGATCGGACCGCGACGCTCAAGATAGGCTGGACTCGCACAGATGACGTAGCGGTAGTCGCAGAGCTTGCGGGCGATCATGGCACTGTCAGGCAGCCAGCCGATGCGGACCGCCAGATCGAAGCCCTCCTGCACGATGTCGATGCGTCGCTCGTCCAGCAGCAGTTCGACCGTGATCTCGGGAAAGCGATCGAGAAAGCGTGCGACCTCAGGCACCAGCAGATCTTCGCCGAGGACGCGAGGGCCGGCAATGCGCAGTAGGCCGCGCGGACGCCCCTGTTGAAGCTGCACCGACTCTTCCAGATCGTCGACCTCTTCCAGGACTGCCTTGCAGCGCCGCAGATAGGTGCGCCCGACCTCGGTCAGCGCAACCTTGCGCGTAGTGCGATTCAGCAGACGACTGCCCAGGCGTTCCTCCAATCGAGAAACGTACTTGCTGGCCAGCGCCTTCGAGATGCCGAGCCTGCGAGCGGCCTCGGAAAAGCTCCCTGCAGCGGCAACCTCGGCAAAGGTGCGCATACCCTCCAATCGGTCCATCGTTCACCTTTCGTTGACAATAGACCACCATAGCACGGCGATTGGGGGAGATAGGCAAGCGATCAAGCTCTAAACTCCGACTTCTCCGTACCCTCGTAGAGAGCAGAGACCAGGCGATTGACAGCATCGCTGTGTGCGGCCAGCGCCGCCTCGTCCAGGTCAGTGTGCGGTGCGGGCTCCGGATCGAAGTTGCCGAAGCGATCCTCGCCGCGCACCAGGGTCGCCGAATCGCGCAGCTTCAGCTGACGCACCGATGGCGAGATGTAGCGGATCGCAAAGCCGATGCGGCGGTTGGCACTCCGGTTGGGCTGTGAGGAGTGGGCCAGCTTCACGTGGTGCAGCGACATCTGTCCGGCGCGCATCGGCATCGCGACTGCCTGCGTCTCGTCGACCTCGACGGCGATTTCCTGCCCGCGAGAGAGCAGGTTGTCCTTGTGGTAGGTGTCGAGATGATCCAGCTGCGGCCAGCGATGACTACCGGGAATGACCAGCATGGGACCGCTCTTCATTGGTACGTCGGAAAGCGCGACCCAGGCGGTCACCACGTCGTCTGGCTCCAACCCCCAATAGGTCGAATCCTGATGCCAGGAGATGTAGCCCGGGTTCTGTGCTTCCTTGATGAAAAAGCCGGAGCTCCAGCACAGGAGGTCCGGACCCAGCAGGTCTTCGACGGCATCCAGGATGGTCCCTTTGCGCACCAACTCCTGCGCCCAGGTGAAGAGCAGATGCACCTTGTGCCTATAGTTCGAGGCGATGGGGCCGCCGCTCGCTGCCTCGTGCACTTCCAAGGCACCGCGACAGTGCGCAACCTCGTCTGGCGACAGGGCGTCGAGGGGGAAGTGATAGCCCTCTTTCCAGAAGCGCTCGCAGGCAGCGGGCGACAAGGCCTTGGTCATAGCGGTTCCTCCTAAGGCTGCGATCCGAGCATAGCAGACCCGGCGCGATTGGGCGCAACTCTCCAGAGTCCGACGATTGCGCAGATCCTGGATTGCCTGCGAGACTGACGGCTCTTCCAGGTGACAACAGGAGACGGCAGGTGCTGGCAAAAAGAATAGGAAATCTGGCGGGGATCGGCCTCGATCGTGTTGCGGCAGCAGCCGGCAGCGATCCCGAGGTGCTGCGGTTGGAAAACTTGGATACGGACATTCCGATTCCGGTAGGCGCGCTGGAGGAGAGCCAGCGCGCGGTCCAGGACCCGAGCTGCAACTCTTGGCTTCCCCTCACCGGTCGTCTGGAACTGCGCACAGCGGTCGCTCAGCGACTGAAGCGGCAAAGCGGTCTCGACTACGACCCGGGCACTCAGGTCGTGGTGACTTGCGGCGGCATGGAGGGCCTGCTGAACACGCTATTGGCCGTCACCGATCCCGGCGACGAGGTCATCGTCACCGATCCGACCTATGCCGGGATGATCAACCGTATCCACCTGGCAGGCGCCGTGCCGCGCTTCGTCCCCTTCCGGCCGACGGCGGAGGGTTGGCGGCTCGATATCGATCGTCTGGCCGAGGCGGTGACGCCGAAGGCCCGCGCGCTCTTCATCATGAACCCCTCGATGCCGTCGGGGGCCGTTTTGAACGAGGCGGAGTGGGAGGCGCTTGCCAAGCTGGCCCGCGAGCACGACCTCTGGCTGCTCTACAACGCGGCGATGGAGAGCATTCTCTACGACGGGCGCCCCTATCGCCATCCGGCAAGCCTGGAGGGGATGGCAGAGCGCACCGTCACCATCGGTTCTGCTTCCAAGGAATTCCGCATGATCGGCTGGAAGGTTGGTTGGCTGGCCGGTCCGCGAAGCATCATGGATGCGCTCGCGACCGTGCACATCTACAACACCGCCGATGCGGTCGGCATCTCCCAGACGGCTGTGGCTGCGGCGATGAACGCGTCTGATGCCGATGCGGATCTGGCGGCGGTCGTGGCCGAGTGGCAACGACGCCGCGACGTGATCGTCGAGGAACTGGCGGACTTCACCCTGGTGCCGGCGGCGGGGGGCTGGTCCATGCTCTTGGACGTGGGCGGTCTGGGCCTCGGCTCGCTGGAGGCCTCCGACAGGCTGCTGCAGCAGGGCAAGATCGCAGCCACCTACATGCGCGACTGGGGCAAGGAGAACGGCGATCAGTTCGTGCGTCTGGTCTTCAGCCGCGAACCCGTCTCACGCCTGGAAGGCATCGGAGAGCGGGTACGTCGCGCTCTCTGCTAGGCTCAGTCGCTCAGAGACTGACTGAAATTGCGATGACAATGGGCTAGGTGGCCAATTGTCAAACGGACGCTCAGAGCCAGATGAAATCCGTCGTCGTCAGCAGGTTGGCCGCAGTCGCCCCATCAATTTGGAAGACCTGGTTGACGTGGCCGTTGCCGTTCTGATCGACCTCGATCAGGCGCGGTCCGGCAAAGCGCGCTTCTGAGTTGCCGCTGCTGGAAAAGTTGCCGGTGCCGATGTAGGCAAAGCTGCCGACTTCCAGGCCCGTGGCGTAGACGATCTTGTCCTCGCCGTTGCCGGCATTGACCGAGACCCCGTCGAAGTCGCGGATCACCGGACCGCTGGTGCCGGAACCGCCCAGATTGCCGCCGTTGAAGACGAAGCTGTCTGCATTGGCACCGCCGAAGGCGATATCGCCGGTTCCCATCGCCAAGGTGTCGGAACCGCTCTCGCCCTCCATCCGGTCGCCGCCCTGACCGCCGAAGAGGCGATCATCGCCATCGCCGCCGACCAGCGTGTCCTCGCCCAGGTTTCCGGCTAGGCGATTGTCGCCGCTATTGCCGTCGATGCTGTTGTCCAAGCTGTTGCCGACCCCATCGATGTTTCCGAAACCGCCTTGCAGGCGCAGATTCTCGACGAAGTCCGTGGTGGAGCCGTTTGGCAGGGTGTAGTCGACCTCGGCCCGGACCAGGTCCGTTCCCTGGCCCGAGAACTCGATGACGCGATCGACTGAGGTGGTCACGATGAAGGTGTCGTCGCCGCTGCCCCCGACGAGAGTGTTGCTGCCGCCGCGGCTGTTCAGACGGTCATTGCCGCTGAACCCCTCGAGCAGATTTTCGAAGGAGTTGCCGATCAGCAGGTCGTCATTGTCGTTGCCCGCCATTGAGGCAGAGCCGGCGGCGGTGTTGATGTTCACCCGCTCGATCACCACTTCGGCAGTGGTTCCAAGGGTGTAGGAATCCGCATTGGATCGCAGCACGTCGTCGCCCTGTCCGATGCCGTCGAAAATCAGGTCTGAGGCAAGGTCGATAATGAAGGTGTCGTTGTTGTTGCCGCCATAGGCCGTGTCCGTGCCCGAGGCCCCGTTCAGGCGATCGCGGTTCTGGCCGCCGAAGAGAATGTCGCTCCCGCTGCCGCCGACCAGCTGATCGTTTGCCGTGTCTCCGATCAAGACATCGTCGCCGATTCCGCCGAAGAGCGTATCCTTGCCGCTGCCTCCGTAGGCCGCGTCGATGCCATCCTGGCCGCGCAGTTGGTCGTCTGCGTCGCCGCCATAAAGCCGATCCGAACCAGTGTCGCCGTTAAGCTGATCCGCCTCGGCCTCTCCATAGAGTGCGTCGTCGCCGGAACCGCCGAAGAGGCTGTCGTTCGCGCCGCCGCCGTAGAGCGAGTCGAAATCGTCACCGCTGGACAAGGTGTCGGCGCCCTCCGCTCCGCGGAGGGTATCGCCGGCGTCACCGCCAAAGAGCTGATCTGCACCCGTCTCGCCATAGAGGAGGTCGTATCCGTCGCCGCCGTAGAGCGAGATATCATCTCCAGAACCGCCGAAGATGAAATCGGTGCCCCTGCCGCCGTAGAGCGCGCTGTCGTCACCCTCGCCTCCGTACAGCGAATCGTCGCCATCCTCGCCGTTCAGAAAGTAGTCGAAGCCCGAATCGCCGAACAGGAGGTCGGCGGAGGAACCACCGCGCAGGAAGCTGTCATCCCCCTCGCCGCCGCGGATCGTGTCGTAGCCACTACCGCCGTAGAGGTAGAAATCATTCCCCAAGCCGCCGGCGAGGGAATCGTCCCCTAGGCCGCCGCGGAAGAAGAGGTCGAAATCGGCGTTGCCGCGCAGAGTATCGTTACCGGCCCCGCCTTCCAGGTTGTAGTCCGATCCGCTGCCGCCGAACACGCGGTCGGCTCCGCTATCGCCGGAGAGGAGGGAGTCGTCGCCGGAGCCGGCGTAAATCCGATCGTCACCGTCGCCACCGTAAAGGTAGTAGTCCGACTCCTGGTCGCCGTAGATGCGATCGGAATCCTCATCGCCGTAGAGGTAGCTGTCGCTGCCCGCGCCGCCGAAGATGCTGTCGCTGCCAGAACCGCCATAGAACCTGTAATCGATGCCGCTACCGCCGAAGAGGCTGTCGTCATCCGCACCGGCGTAGAAGGCATAGTCGCTGCCGTCCCCACCGTAGAGCGTGTCGTAGCCGATCTGGCCGAAGAGCTGAAAGTCTACCCCGGAGTCGCCGATCAGGGTGTCGTTGCCGTCGGCACCATTCAGGTCATAGTCGCTGCCGCTGCCGCCCTCGACCAGATCGTCGCCGGCTGCGGCGAAGAAGAAGGTGTCGTCGCCGTCACCACCTTTCAGGGTATCGTTGCCGCTATCGCCATAGATGTTCTCATCGTTTCCGCCATCGCCGAAGATGGTGTCGTCACCGCTGTCGCCGGTAAGCTGGTTGTCGCGGCCGCCACCCCCATAGATGACATCACGGCCAAGTCCACCGAAGACTCCGGAATCGCTACCGCCGCCACCGAAGAGCGTATCCTTGCCGGCATCGCCGGTAAGGCTGGTGTCGTTCCCGGCATCCCCATAGAGGGTATCGCTGCCCGTCTGGCCGCCGATCTGGTCGACATCGCTGCCACCGAACACGCGGTCATTGCCGTCATAGCCGTTCAGAAAGTCCTTGCCGCTGCCGCCACGGATCAAGTCATCACCAGAGAACCCTCCCAGTTCATCCGCGCCCCGCTCGCCATAGAGCGTGTCATTGCCACTATCACCGACCAGAACGTCGTTTCCAGTGCCACCGAATAGCCGATCCGCGCCGAGCCCGCCGAAGCCCTCATCGGTCCCGGCGCCACCATAAAAAAGGTCGTCGCCATTGGCCGGCTGGTTGTACTCGTTGAAGCCATCTGCCCCTCCACCGCCGTAGACTGTATCGTTGCCAGAGGCCGGATAAAGGGAGTCGTTGCCGCCAGCCCCGAAGAGAGTATCGTCGCTGGAAAGGCCCAGGATCGTGTCGTTGAGCGAGGTGCCCAACAAAGAGTCCGGACCGTCGGTCCCGGTAATGTTCGCCATCGTTCGCTCTCCTCACCCCTGCTGGTGAGGCTAAGTTAGCACGCTGTGCATTGAGGGAAAGAGAAGCTTTGAGAGTGGGCGATCGCTGGTATTGCTAGGAATGCAGGTGCGCAGTCTCGGCCAATCGAAGGGTCGGTCTATAGGACGGCGAATCCGATCGCTGTGTTCACCACGCCCTTGATAACTTTCAGTGCGGCGTTCACCAGTTTTTCCGCGGTAATCAGGACCTGGTTGGTCACCAGTGCGATGGCACTGATCACGTTGTTGCGCACCATCTTTATCAAGAGCTTGGCGGTCGAGGCCGTGATCTCGCCGTTGGCGATCGCTTTGCCGATCTCTTTGATGCGTTTGGCAACTGCCTTGAATTCGATCTTTATCGTGGCGCGAATCTCTGCCCATGCGCCGCCGGCTATGTCTTTTGCGGCTGCGAACATCGGGGGAAAGAGGTTGGAAACGCTGAGCGCGCCCAGATCAACCGACATGGTCTTTTTCCTTTCTGAGGTCCATCACTCCGCCCGGTTCTTCTTCAACACTTCGTTCTTGATGGCAATCCGTACCGACTGATCGAGGGTCGGGCCCAGGATGTCGACCACGATGGGCGGCAGCGAATCGTTGTCTTCATGAACCAACTGAAGAATCTCATGGTTCGCTTGTACGACCTTCAAGATCACAACTGTGCAGTTCCCGGCTCCGACCGTATCGCTACCGTCGCCAAAGCTGTCGAACACCTCCGTCACCTGATCGGCTTGGCCGGTGCCGAATTCACTGGCCTGTATGAACGCCGTGCTCTCGTCGACAACCTGCTTTATGCCCTGTCCGACGAAGTTTGCGGGCAGGCAGGTGCCGTCGTCGTCCAGCGCTTGCGCACGGTCGACGAAGGACTGAAGCTGCGTATCGGTTCGGGCATAGAAGACCTGAACGTCCGTGTCCTCGTATGCGCCGGCGGGCGTGCCGGCTCGCGCCGCCATCTCCGCCATGAAGCCCGCGACGTCCTCTTGATAGCGCGACAAGCCCTGATCAAGGACGGGATCGTAGTCTTCGACGAACTGCACGGGCGCACAGGCGACCAGACTGAGCGCGAGAAGGGGTCCCAAGAAGCCTCTGGTCACCGCGCGCATGGAGATCTCCCTACACCTTTATCACCCTCCTCGCGGCAGCGCCGTTGGCTTGTGCGCCTTGCGAGGGGTTCCGGCCGCTCTGGCAACCGGATCTCTAGCTCAAGCCTAACATAAGGGTGGTGGGCAAGAGAACGCTCCTCGGTGGTAGCGTTGGTACGCCTCACTCCGAGCGGGCGCGGCGCTCGAGCCGCTTTTCGACCTGGCGCTTCTCCCAATTGACACCGAACAGCGAAAACACCTCGAAGACGCAGAGGCCGTGCGAAGCGACGCCCAAGCCCCAGCCGAGCGCCGGCCAGATGAACCAGGGATAGCCGCCCGAATAGAGGTTGAAGCCGGCCATTGCGGCGATGGCGATCAGGTAGACGACCAAGTGGCTGTAAAAGCCTTTGATGTCTCTGACATGCTCCAGCGCGTCGCGCTCGTGTTCGGATATGTCCCGCTGCCTGTACATGCGCGTCTCCGTCGAAAGGGTTGCGACATCCACCTCGAACACCGCAGCCAGAGCGCTCAGGGTCTCAAGACTGGCATTACCGCCGCGCTCGATCCGCTGGATGGTGCGCACGCTGAGGCCAGTGAGTTCCGCCAGGACCTCCTGGGACCAGCCGCGATCCAGTCGTAACTTGCGAACGAGCATCTGCTTTGCCTCTCGAGACCTTGGGCTCCGGTTCGACGAGCATCACTTGGCTTGCACCGGTCCGCCATGACAGCGACCCGACAGGAACCTGTCAAGCGGGCGACAGGTGGGCGCCACTGCCTTTTTCCGATGCCATGTCGGCTATCGGCGACGGTCCCCCGGTCGACGCGCGCGCAGCAGGAACTGGGCTGCGATCAGCAGAACCAGAGAGACCGCCAAGACCAGAGTGCCGATGGCGTTCACCTCCGGCGTGATGCCGCGACGGATCGAGGAGAAGACATAAATCGGCAGAGTCGTGTTCGGGCCGGCGACGAAGAAGGAGATGATGAAGTCGTCGAAGCTGAAGGTGAAGCTCAGCAAGAAACCGGCGAGGATGGCCGGATAGATCTGCGGCAGGGTAATTTGCCGGAAGGTCGCCCAGGGTGTTGCGTAGAGGTCTTCGGAGGCCTCGATCAAGGTGCGATCCATGCCGGCGATGCGCGCGCGCACCAGCACGATCACCAGGGACATGGTGAAGAGCGTGTGGGCGGCGATGATGGAGACATAGCCAAGCGAGAGCTTCGGCGGCTCGAGTCCCTCCGGCCAGAGCGCCGCCAGGATCGGGTTCAAGAGGTCGAAGACCGTCACTAAGGCAATCAGCGTAGCGATGCCGATCACGATCCCTGGAATCATGATGGAGGTGTAGATCAGCCCGTCGAAAAGGACCTTCATCGGCCCGCGCATGCGCTGCAGGGCAAGCGCTGCCGTGGTGCCCATAATGCTGGAGAGCAGGGCGGCGGAGAAAGCGATGATCAGGCTGGTGGTCAGCGCATCCATCACGAAGGGATTGGAGAGCGCCTTGCCGTACCACTTGGCCGAGAAGCCCTGGAAATCGCTTGCATGCCGACCGGAGTTGAAGCTGAACAGGACGATGATGCCGATCGGCACATAGAGGAAGAGGTAGACGATGATGGAATAGATGCGCAACGCCTGTCTGCCTCACATAAGCGACTGATCGCGCCCGGTCTTGCCCCCCGTGGCAAAGCGCATGTAGAGGCTGACCGTGACCAGCATGATGATGACCAGCGTGACCGCGACGGCCGATCCGAACGGCCAGTTCCTGGATTGCAGAAAGAGGTCGACCAGGGCATTCCCGATGAAGAAGACCTTGCCGCCGCCGAGGAAGGCCGGGATCAGGAACTCGCCCATCAGCAGGATGAAGACCAGCATACAGCCGGTCGCCACGCCCGGCATGGAAAGCGGAAGGGTAACCTGAAGAAAACCGCGAAATGGCGTGCTGCCCAGGTCGCTCGCAGCTTCCAGAAGGCCCTTATCCAGCTTCTCCAGGGAGACGAAGATCGGAAACACCATCAGAGGCAGATAGCCGTAGATGCTGCCGATCACGACCGCGAAGGGCGTATTGATCAGGCGAATACCGTCAATGCCGACGAACTCGAGCAGGGTCGGAATGCCGCGTCCGCCCAGAATGAAGATCCAGGCATAGGTGCGGATCAAGAGGCTGGTCCAAAAGGGGACGATCACCAAAACCAGCAGCAAGAGCTTCCAGCGCGGGCTCACCTTGACTGCAAGATAGTAGGCCAGCGGATAGGCGATCAGCAGGCTGAGCAGGGTACCCAGCGGCGCATAGAGCAGGGTGTTCTTGAAGGCGGTGAAGCGCGAGGCCAGGTTGGCGTACTGCTCGAAGCTAAAGCCCGGCGCATAGCCGCCGACCGGCGATCGCTCGCCGAAGCTGAAGATGACGACGACAATCAAGGGCATCACCAGCATGACCAGGAACCAGGCCGCGGTGGGAGTCAGAAGCGCCACCGTCAGCCAGCTTCGTCTGGCTTCACCCCTGACTATCGTCGCCATAAAGCTGCTTCTTGCTCTCAGCTATCGAGCCGAGCTTAAGCAGATTTGAACCTGGCCATCACCTCCGCACGGACGGGATCGGTCAGGGTTTGTGCCGCGCCGAACTCCAGGCCGTTCATCAGATCGGCCGCCGGATAGAGGATCGGATCGTCGAGGATGCTGGCGGGCAGCATGGCGTCGACCCGAGAATCGCTGGTTGGGTAGCCGTGAACCTCGAGATCGCGCACCTGGATGTAGGGGTCTTGCATGTAGTTCAAGAAGGCATAGGCCGCGTTCAGGTGCGGGGCGTCGGTCGGAATAGCGTAGAAGTCCGACCAGAGTTCGCCGCCGTCGGTGGCGACGACATAGGCCATCTCCGGCATGTCGGTATGCAACTGCTTGCCGTCTCCGGTCCAGCAGATAGACATCCAGGCATCGCCGCTGCGCATCCCGGGTTGGTAATCCGAAGTGATGGCGAAGAGGTGCGGTTTGGCGTCGATCAGAACCTTCTCGGCCTCGGCCAACTGGCCTGGATCAATCGAATTGAACGAGTATCCCAGTGCACAGAGCGCCGCGCCGATCGTGGTCAACTGGTAATCATGCACGATGGTGTGGCCTGAGCCTTCGCCCATGGTGACGGCGAAGAAGTCCTTCCAAGAGGAGGGATTGCTCTTGATATCGTCGGTGTTGACGACAAAGCCCGTGGTTCCCCAATTCTTCGGCACGGCATAGACTTTGCCGTTGACGGTCGCTGGACCAGCGAACTTGGGATTCTGCGCCGCGGCGTCAAAGTTTGGGATGCGGGAGAGATCCAATTCTTGGATCAGGCCCAGATCCGCATAGGTCGAGATCGTGTAGTTGGTCGGCACGAAGACGTCCCAACCGGCGCCGCCGGCCTGCAGTTTCGCCAGCATCTCCTCGTTCGAACCGAAGGCGTTGACCTGAATGTTGACGCCGGTGTTCTCGGTGAACTCTTCGATGTTTATCGGGTTGTGATAGTTGGGCCAGGTGGAAAACACCAGGCGATCGCCGAGGTCGCCATAGGCCTTGGCCGGTCGCGGCATCAATCCGGGAACGGCGGCACCCATCACCGCCATCGCAGTCCCAAGGCCGGTGACGCCCAGAAAGTGGCGCCGCGAGACCGACCCGCGCTGATAGCGCCGCAATTCCTGCATGAAGGCCTTGGCGCTGATCGGCTGGTTGTCTTTGTGTCGTTTGGTCATTGCTCTCGTCTCCCTATTCGTCGGTTCCGTCTTGGTGATTTCCGGTACCCGCGCTGACGGATGCACGGTCCAGATCAAGTCTCTCTTCGAAGGCAAGCGCTGCGGCGTTGTCCCATCCCACCCGGACCCGGTCGCCGGGCGCAAAGCCGCCTGAGGTGCCTTCGGCTTGCTTGGATGCGTGGATCAGGATTTCGCCGAGGTCGGCAGTTTCCACCAGATACTCGGTCTGCTGCCCGAGGAATATTCTGTTCTTCACGCGCGCCGAGGTCTCGACATCGGCCAGAGAGGCTGTCTGACCGTTCATCGCGGCGATGCGCACCATCTCCGGCCGCACCGCCAGACGGGCTGGCTCGCCTCTGGCGGGGATGGCCGCACCGGGCGATACGCTGCCACGCAGGCTGCGCCCGCTGGCAAGCTGGATCATCGCGCCTTCGCTGTCGGCCTCCAGGGTCGTGCCCGGGAAAAAGTTCGATTTCCCCACGAATTCGGCGACATAATGGTTGACCGGCTGATCGTAGAGTTCTCTTGGACCACCTGTCTGGACGATGCGCCCTTCGCGCATGATGCAGATGGTATCGCTCATCGAGAGGGCCTCTTCCTGGTCGTGGGTTACCAGAACGAAGGTGATGCCGACGTCGCGCTGCAGGGTCTGCAGCTCCAGCTGCATCTCCTGGCGCAGCTTGCGATCCAAGGCGGCCAGCGGTTCGTCGAGCAGCAGCACCGTGGGGTGGTTGATGAGCGCGCGGGCTAGGGCAACGCGCTGTTGCTGACCGCCGGAGAGCTCCCAGATGCGGCGTCCCTCGTAGCCGCCTAGACGCACCATCTCCAAGGTCTCACCGACCTGTCTGGCAAGCGCGCGCTTGTCGGGCCGTTGCTTTACCTGCCGCAGACCATAGCCGACGTTATCGGCGACATTCATGTGCGGAAACAGCGAGTAGTTCTGGAACACCATGTTGACCGGGCGCCGGTAGGGCGGCACGCCGACCATGGAGCGGCCGCCGATGACCACATCGCCGGCGCTCGGCTGCTCGAAGCCGGCGATCAGGCGCAGAGAGGTGGTCTTGCCGCAACCCGACGGTCCCAGGAAACTGAAGAAGGACCCCTGTTCGATAGAAAGCGAGAGCCCATCGACCGCCACGACATCCTCGAAGCGCTTTGTGACGTCCCGAAACTCGATGTCGGCCTGTCTGCCGGCGTCTTGGCCGTTTTCCTCAGAACTCTTGGCGTCTGTGGGCAGGTTTCTCGTCTCCTCGCTTGGCACTCTATACCCCACTAAAGGGCTCAATCGATACGATACTGCATTATCGTGGACTACCACACAGCTGACGTATATGCCTAGCAGTCCGGTGATAGGCGGCATATACCATAAAAGGCATATGCAGATTGGGATAAGCAAAGTCACCAGGAAAAGCACTATGAGGTACCGCTGTCGTGACGAGCCACCCGAGACGATCGAGCCATAGTAGCGCTGGGAGCCCAGCCTGGGTCGCACAGCTTGCCCGCTGCATAGACTTGCTGGGCGTCGAACGTTTTGCACAGAGTCTGGTGGACAGTCTCCGCACGCTGGTGGATTTCGACTACTCGGTCGGCTTCGCCTACAATCAGAGCGACAAGCCGCTGTGTCTCTTCCACACCTTCTCGCCGAAGAAACGGGTGGTTTTCGTCGATGACTATCTGAAGGGTCCCTACTTGCTCGATCCCTTCTTCAAGGCCTGCAGTCGCAAGGTCGAGCCTGGCCTCTACCGTCTGCGCGACATCGCCCCGGACCGTTTTTACCAGAGCGAGTACTATCGCTCCTACTACATCCAAACCGGTCTTGCGGAGGAGATCTGCTACACGCTCTACCTGGAGAAGGGTGTGGCGGTGGCCTTCTCTCTCATGCGCGCGGGCGACAGCGCCCGCTTCT
The DNA here is from genome assembly GCA_963669445.1 of Rhodospirillales bacterium. GTDB lineage: Bacteria > Pseudomonadota > Alphaproteobacteria > Kiloniellales > JACOMY01 > JACOMY01. The sequence goes on along the minus strand of OY770029.1, from coordinate 3,711,539 downwards.
CCGCCCGGGAGTTCAGGCTCTTGGAGAGTGTCACGCCGCTGGTCGTGACCCTTGCGCGGCAACACTGGCAGGACATTCCGGTCGAGTTTGGCGTCAGCACGAAGACCGACCGGCAGCACGACGAGACCGCACTGATCGAAAACACGGTGAGCGCACTCTTCAGCCAGCGCATCACCTCTCGAGAAACCCAGGTTGTTGCCCAAGTCCTGGAAGGCCACTCTTCGGATTCCATCGCCAAGAACCTTGGCATCTCGGTCGGCACCGTGCGCATCCACCGCCGCAACGTCTATGCGAAGCTACGAATCTCATCCCAACAAGAACTCTTCTCGATTTTCCTGAAGAGTGTGACCACGGGACGTGGCTTGGCGGGGCGGGAGGTCGGTGGACCGAAAGAGACGGTACGGCATGACAGAGACGGGCATGACCGCTAATCCCTGCGCCAGATGCCGGCCGGAACATCGTCAAGGTGAGGGCGTTTCGCTATGGCTTGGAGGGCCTCGATGGGGCTGACCAGAAGTGCTTCGATGTGCTCTTTGCCCCTGAACGATGGTGGGCGCGGGCAGTCGGCGTCGGAGCGCAAAGCTAACCGGCAGCTGGGCTGCGCGACAGGTACGCCAGCTTGTTGGGAACGTCCTTCCAAGCAGCGGCGTCGGCCGGAGGGTCCTTCTGGGTGACGATAACCGGCCAGATCTGCGCCAACTCCGCGTTCAACGCCAGCCAGGGTTCGATGCCGGCCTCGCTGTCGGCCTTGATCGCATCCACCGGGCACTCGGGTTCGCAGACGCCGCAGTCGATACACTCATCCGGCGCAATCACCAGCATGTTCTCCCCCTCGTAGAAGCAATCGACCGGGCAGACCGTCACACAGTCTGTGTGCTTGCACTTGATACAGCTCTCGACGACGACGTAGGTCATTTCTCTCTCCTCTTGCTCCCGGTCGATTTAGCCGACGAAGGCCTTCTCCAGAACGTATTCGGCCGGGCGGCTGTTGGCGCCTTCCGTGAGACCGCCAGCCTCCAAGAAGCCCTTGAGTTCACTGTTCAAGCCCATCGAGCCGCAGATCATGGCGCGGTCGACTGCGGGGTCGAGCGGCGGTAAGTCGAGATCGGCGAAGAGGCGTCCGTCGCGCAGACGTTCGGTGATCCGACCTTGGCGGGGATGCGCCTCGCGGGTGAGCGTGGTGTAGAACTGCAGCTTTGCCGCTGCGTCGTCGCCGACCAGGGGGTCCTCTGCCAGTGCTTCGACCAGACGCTCGCCATAGGCTAACTCGGCGCGCTGCCGGCAGGTGTGGGTCAGGATGACCTGGTCGAACTTCTCATAGGTTTCGGGATCGCGGACCAGTGAGGCGAAGGGGGCAATCCCGGTGCCCGTCGCGAAGAGATAGAGACGCTGACCCGGGATCAGCGCGTCCAACACCAGAGTGCCCGTCGGCTTCGGACGCAGGATGATGCGTTCGCCGACTTCGATGTTTTGCAGGCGAGAGGTCAAGGGTCCGTCGGGAACCTTGATCGAGAAGAACTCCAACTCCTCATCCCAGGCCGGACTGGCGATCGAGTAGGCGCGCAGGATCGCCTTTCCGCTGGGACCGGGCAGTCCGATCATCACGAACTCGCCAGAGCGAAAGCGAAAGCTCATCGGTCGCTCGATGCGGAAGGAGAAGAGGCGTTCCGTCCAGTGGGTAACGGCAGTGACCTTCTGGCCCTCGGGGGCGGCAACCGGCAGCGACGGAAGCTGCGTCGCATGCGGCAATTCCTTTTCGAAGTTCGTCTCAAGCACGTCATGATTCCTTTCACCATTCTCAATCAGAAGTATGTAAGTGTTTAGTTATTAAATACGGAAAACTCTGTCAATCCAGCTATCTTGACGCCGATCAGCCATGCGCAGAGCGGCAAGCGGCAAAGCGGTTGACAGGGCAGGCATAGTAAGTAAGTATTTCCTTACCAAGCGCCATGGCGGCGCAACGATGAAGGGGAGTGCCTTAGGTGTCGGCTGATCGAACGCAAGAAGCCCTTGAGGTGCAGCAGGTGACGGTGAACGGTGTCGCCGCTCCGCTAAATGGTGAGAGGGCAACGCTTCTGGACCTGCTGCGCGAGGACCTCGATCTGACTGGCGCCAAGAAAGCCTGCGACAACGGCGAGTGCGGCAGCTGCATTGTCCTGATGAACGGAAAGCCAACGAAAGCTTGTCTGCTGGCTGCCGCGCGCGCCGCCGGCAAGGAGGTGGTAACGATCGAGGGGCTAGCGCCGGAAGGCTACGACCTGCAGCCGGGCCAAGACCTCGCGGTGCTGCATCCGATCCAGCAGGCCTTCTTGGAGAAGGGGGCGACGCAGTGCGGATTCTGTATCCCCGGCATGATCCTCAAGACCTACACCCTGCTGCAGAGCAAGCCGAACCCGACGCGCGACGAGGTGGTGAAGAGCCTCTCAAAGAACCTCTGTCGCTGCACCGGCTACACCAAAATCCTAGAGGCAGTGGACTATGCGGCGGAGCTGATTGCCGAGCAGCGCACGGCAGCCGGACCCGACAGAGCCGACGGGCCGAGTGTCGGCGTTAGCGTTGCCCGCCTGGACAGTCCTGGCACGGTGACCGGTGCGGCCAAGTACGGGGCCGACCTGAAGGTGCCGGGCATGCTGCATGGCAAGCTTTTGCGCGCGCAGCATCACCATGCCCGCATCCTCTCGATCGATAGCTCGGCTGCCGAGGCAATGGAGGGCGTGGTTGCCGTGGTGACGGCAGACGACATCCCAGGCACGCCCTTCCTGCCGAACTGCCAGCCGCAGGTCTATGTCTTTCCGCGCGATCGCATTCGCTTCAAGGGCGAGGCGCTGTGCGGCGTCGTCGCCACCTCCGAGGCCATCGCCGAAGCCGCCCTGGAGCGCATTGCCGTCAAGGTCGAGGTTCTGCCGCACGCCTTCGAAGTGGCCGATGCGCGGCAGCCCGATGCCGAGCCGCTGTTCGATCACTCGCCGCGGGTATCGAAACCCGAAGAGGTCGCTTGCGGCGACATCGAGGCCGGCTTCGCCCAGGCCGACGTCATCATCGAGAACGACTACAGCGTGCCGGCGCGCGAGCATGCGGCGATGGAACCGGAATCGGCGCTGGCCTATGAGGAAGACGGCAAGTTGATCATCCGCACCGGCCTCTACCATGCCTTCGTGCAGGGGACGGAGTCGATCGCCAACAATCTGGCGATGGACGAGCACGACGTCCGCATCGTCTCGCCCTGCATGGGTGGGAACTTCGGTACGCGCGGCGATACCCTGATCGCGGTGGCTGCCGGCGTGATGACCAAGAAGACCGGGAGTCCTGTGCGCATCGTCTTCTCGCGGGCGGAGTCAATCCTGGGCTCCTGCAAGGCGCCGGCCGTCGACATTCGCTATCGCACCGGTGCCACCAAGGATGGACGCATCGTTGCCGTCGATGTCGAAGTTCAGCACGGCGCCGGAAGCTGGGCGCCCTTCTTGATCGACAAGACAACGCAAGGTGTCGAACTCTGTTTCTACGAGACCCTGGGCGCCTTGCTGTCACACGCCACAGGTCCCTATCACATCGAGAACGTGCGGGCGCGGGCCTGGGACGTGCTGACCAATGCGCCGCGCTATGTCCCCTTGCGCGGCACCAATGCCAACTATCTGCCGCTGGCCTACGAGAGCCAGATCGACCTGATTGCCCAGCACCTGGGCCTCGATCCCATCGAGGTGCGCCTGAAGAATGCCATCCGACTGGGCGACAAGACCCATTTCGGTCAGGAGCTGAACGAACATGTCTCGATGGCGCGCGAGCTGGAGATACTGAAACCGCACTATCACGCCGCTCGGGATCGTCTGGCGCGTCGGCGCAATGAAACTGAGGAACCCTGGCGGCCCGGTCTTGGCGTCGGTGCTGGATGGCGGAACATCGGCTATTTCAAATCGACCATTACTGCCGGGGCCGAGCTGGACCCGGACGGTAAGGTTCATGTCATGGCCGGAACCGTCGAGCAGGGCCAGGGACCGACGACGCAGTTCGCACAGATCGCCGCCGACGTGATCGGTACGACGATGAAGCAGATGCGGGTGACCCTGGGCGACACCGGGGCTGCACCCTATCCGGTGCCCACCTTCAGCTCGATCACCACGGTCGGCACCGGCAAGGCGGTGCAGCTGGCGACCGAGAAGCTGCGCGACAAGATTCTGGAGGCGGCGGCAGAGTTGCTGCAGAGCCGGGCCGAGGCGATCGAGATTGCCGAGGACCGCGCCTTCATCGCTTCAGAACCGGACCGTCATGTTTCGCTGACAGAGCTTGCCCAGCATTTTCGACAGAGCGGTCGCAGCAGTCTGTCCGAGGCGGAAGTCAAGTGGAGCGGCGAGGCACCGACCATCCTCTATGGCTACAATGCCGGCCTGATCGAGCTGGATGTGAACACCGAGACCGGCCAGGTGCGTCTCTTGAACCATGTGAACGTGACCGACCCGGGCACCAGGATCAATCCGCTGGCCGTTGACGGCCAGATAGACGGTGCCATCGCCTTTGGTGTCGGCTTTGCGCTCAGCGAACGCTTCCATCCGGATAACCCGCCGACCTTGGAGGGTTATGGTCTGCCGACCACCCGCGACATCCCCATGCAAGTCACGCGGCTCTATGTCGACGAGCCTCTGGAGCGCGGCCCCTTTGGCGCCAAGAGCATGGCCGAGCATCCCGGCATCTCGCCGATCCCGGCGATCATGAACGCCATCGCCGATGCCACCGGCGTCAGGCTGCGCGACATCCCGGCGACGCCAGAAAAGATCAAACAGGCTCTGCTTGCCCAGGCAGCAGAGTAAGGAAAACCACTCAATCAACAACAACAGCAGGGAGGAGAGGATCATGAGTGAGAAGAAAGCAACGCGCCTTAGCCGTCGTCGTGTGCTGGCTGGCGTGGGGGCCGCGGCAGGTACAGCCTATTTGGGCGGCAAGGCGCCGGCCTTTGCTGCCGGCAAACACAAGCTGCGCTACATCGCCTTCATCAACCGCAACACCGTCTGGGGCAAGCCCTATGACTTCCTAGCAGCCGAAGTCGAGCGCATGTCGAACGGCGAGTTAGTGATCGAATACGCCGGCGGATCCGACGTGATCAGCGGCTTCGACGCGCCTGAAGCGATCGCTAACGGTGTCTTCGACATGTGCCACTCGGCAAACTCCTATTTCGCCGGGGCGGTGCCGGCTTCGATCTCCTTGGCCAGCGGCACCGCCTCGGTCGAGGAGCTGCGCAACTCCGGAGCCTTGGAAGCCTATGGCGAGATGGTCGATCAGCAGCTGGGGGCGCTCTTCCTCGGCGTGCCGCTGAGCGGTGTTGGCTATGTCTTTCAGGTGCGCGGCAAGCCCAGCGATCTGGCCTACTTCAAGGGCAAAAAGATCCGCTCCATTCCACTCTATGATCCGATTCTAGAGAGCCTGGGTGCGATCCCGGTGACCACCTCGCCCGCGGAGGCCTACACGGCCATGGAGCGCGGCGTGGTGGACGGTCTGGGTTGGCCCGATATCGGCCTGCTGGACTTCAAATTCTATGAGCAGGCCAAGTACATCATGCTGCCAACCTTCTATCAGCTGCGCACGGCAACCTTGATCAATCGTGATTCCTTCGGCTCCTTGCCGCAGCCGCTGCAGGAAGTGCTGGTGCAGGCCTCGGAGTCGGCCGATGCCATCGGCGCCAAGTGGGCCAAGGAAAAGCGCGACAGCGAGCACGCGCAAATGAAGGATGCGGGTGTCGAGTTCATCGCGCTCTCGGCAGCACAGGGCGAGGAGTTCACCAACCTGACGGAAGAGAAGCTCTGGGCGAAGATCGACGAATTGGCACCGGAGGATGGTGCGCGCCTCAAACCCCTGTTCAACGCTGCAAGCTAGTTTGGGCTAGGATCGTGCGACGGCCGTGGCACCCGTGTTGCCGGGGTCGTCGCATGAACAGCCAGATGAGCGCGTTGGACCGGTCGTGACCTTTCTGGATCTCTATCGTGGTTTCGAGCGGGTGACGGCCATTTTGGCCGCGATCGCCGCCCTCTTGATCCTGGGCATGAGCCTATGGATCACCTATGACGTGCTGTCGCGTTATCTTTTCGGCGCGGCTTCGCCTTGGGCCTTCGATCTCTCCGAGTATGCGCTTATCTGGATCACCTTCCTGGGCGCGCCTTGGGTGCTGCTGCAGGATCGACACGTTCGCATCGAGATTCTGATCGATGTTCTGCCGGCGCGCGCGCAACGTCTCGTCGGCATTCTCGTCTGCGTCGTGGCACTCTTGGCCTGCGCTGTTCTAACCTGGCGAACCGGGATCGCCGCTGTCGACTACATCGAGCGCAATCAGATGATGCCGCGAATCTGGCGCATTCCGCGCATCTGGCCTTATGCGGTGCTGCCCGTCGGCAGTGCACTGCTCACGCTTGCCTTTGCTTTTCGCCTGGGCCTCTACCTGACGACCCCGGATCCCGAGGCTGAGCTCAAAGCCAAGGCAGCGGCCGGGCAGGAGAGCGGCGTGAGCGAAGGAGAGGCCTGATGGATGCTGCCTGGGTCTATGATCTAGCCTTCTTCTTTGGCCTTCTGATCATTATGATGCTGAGCGGGATGCCGGTGGCCTTCGGTTTCCTAACCCTGAACATCGTCGGCCTCTATTTCTTTCTTGGTGGGATTGGCTCGCTATCGCTTCTGGCGACCAGTTCCTTCACGTCGGTTGGGCAGTTCGCGCTCATCCCCATCCCACTGTTCGTGCTAATGGGGGAGCTGCTGATGCGGACCGGCCTGGCCGGCAAGACGGTGGAGGCCGTGGATCACTGGATCGGCCGGGTGCCGGGTCGCCTCTCGCTCTCGGCCGTCGGCGGTGGCACGCTCTTCGGGGCGCTGAGCGGCGCCTCCATGGCCTCGGTCGCCATGCTCGGCTCGACCCTGGTGCCGGAGATGACCAAGCGCGGCTACAAGCCGGCCATGTCGGTCTCCTCGATCCTCGCGGGCGGCGGGCTGGCGGTTTTGATACCGCCCAGCGCACTCGGCGTGCTGCTGGGTGCGATGGCCAAGGTCTCGATCGCCAACCTGCTGCTGGCCGGTATCCTGCCCGGCCTGGTTCTGGCCTTGCTTTACTTCGGCTACTTCGCGCTGCGCGCCACCTTGCAGCCGGACTTGGCACCGCCTTACCGGGCGGAGCCCACAACCCTGCAGCAGAAACTGCTGGCACTGCTGTCCGTCGCCCCACTCTTAAGTCTGATTGTCGTCGTGACCGGCTTCATCTTCCTGGGCATTGCCACGCCCTCGGAATCGGCGGCGATGGGCGTGGTTGCGACTCTGATCTTGGCGCGCTGTTACGGTCGGCTGACATTCGATGCGGTGCGGCGCTCTTTGGCGGCTACCATGACGACGACCACCATGATGCTGCTGGTCATCGTCGGCTCCAGCGGGTTCAGCCAGCTTCTAGCTGCGACTGGCGCCACCTCGTCCCTGGTTGCCGCGGTCGGAACACTGGACGTGCACCCCATCGTCATGGTCATCATCATGCAGGCGATCGTCCTGGTGCTTGGCTGCTTCATCGACACCATCTCCATCATGTTGGTGGCGGTTCCGGTCTTCATGCCGATCGTGCTGGCCTTGGGGATCGACCCGATCTGGTTCTGTATCTTGATCCTGATCCAGCTGGAGCTGGCCGGGATCACGCCGCCATTCGGTGTCCTGCTGTTCGTGATGAAGGGGGTGCAGCAGCACCTGCGGATCTCTGAGATCTACAAGGCCGCTTTGCCGATCGTCCTGGTGCAAATCTTGCTGATTGCGCTTTTGATGATCTTCCCCGATATCGTGACAACCCTGCCGAATCTGGCGGGGAGCTAGTAGCTCAATCCAGCGCCCATGCCCAGCGACACAGAAAAGCCACCGATCAAGCGCGATCCCGCCGCGACCAAAGAGAGAATTCTGCGTGCCGGTATCGCGGAGTTCGGCGCCAAGGGCTATGGCGGTGCGCGGACGGCACAGGTTGCCAAGCGAGCCAAGTGCAATATCCGCATGCTCTATCACTATTTCGGGGGCAAGCAGTCGCTCTATCTGGCCTGCCTCGACAGGGTTTATCTGAAGATCCGCGGCGAGGAGCAGAAGCTGGAACTCGACAGCGTGGAACCGCTGGATGCCATCCGCCGGCTGGTCGAGTTCACCTTCGACCACATGCGCAGTAACCCCGATTTCGTGCGCATGGCCGGAGTCGAGAACACCCAGCGCGGGGTCTTCATCAAGAAGCTGCCGCACGTCGCCAATGCCGCCGCCAGCCTGATCGCATCAATCGAAGAGATTCTGCGGCGTGGCGTCGAGGCAAGGGTCATGCGTGAGGGCGTCGATGCCTTTCAGCTCTACATCTCCATCCTCTCGCTCTCCTACCTGCACCTCTCGAACCGCTTCACTCTCTCAGTTACCTACGGGCGGGACCTGGCCGACAGGGAATGGCTGGATAGCCGGCGCGCCCATGTCTGCGAGATGGTGCAGAGCTATGTCGCCAGAGTTCCGGAACGCTCTTAAGCGCTGCAAGGCGCGCGTTCGTGAGAGTTTCTATAGCTAGAGCGGCACACCTGCGCTTGGCGGGAATGACACTCGAAAGCGGTGATCCATTGATAACAATGGTGGGCGCGGCTGGGATTGAACCAGCGACCCCTACGATGTCAACGTAGTGCTCTCCCGCTGAGCTACGCGCCCTGCCGCTGTCGAGGGCGTGGGATGTAGCACTGCGGCGGCCTGGCCTGCAAGAGGCAAATTCGCGTGGGGCCGGAGGAGAAAAGCAAGGCTGGTCGGGCAAGGCTGGTCGGGAAAGAGGCGCGCAGGTGCAAATTGGAAGAATGACCCTCGTTTTGCCTCCTTTTGGGCCCCAGATAGGGAAGAGACCTATCCTGACTGGCAATCGGCGGGTCTTGCGGTGGGCGGGCGCTGCGCTAAGCTCTGGTGGGCGCGAGAGAGGGAACTGATGTACTGATGTGGGAAGGCCCGGCCTTCGAGATTGATCTGCCGAAGCTCGGTGAGCTGCCGCTCGTCGTGGCCTCGCCGCACTCGGGCGACCTCTATCCGGCCGATCTGCTGGAGGCGAGTGCGCTCAGCCCGCATGAGCTCCGCCGCTCGGAGGACTGCTATGTCCACGAGTTGATCGAGGGGGCGGCGGATTTGGGCATTGCCTCCATTCGGGCGCTCTTCCCGCGCGCCTACGTCGATGTGAACCGAGAGCCCTATGAGCTGGATCCGCTGCTCTTCGACGAGGCCTTGCCCGACTATGCCAATCAGCGCAGCCCACGCGTTGCCGCCGGGCTCGGCACCATCGCCCGCGTTGTCGCCAACGGCAGGTCGATCTACCGGCGTAAGCTGGCCGTCTGGGAAGGCCTGGAACGACTGGAGCGCTGCTACATCCCTTATCATCAGGCTTTGCGCGGATTGATCGACGAGCGGATGCAGCAGCATGGCTTCTGCGTGCTGTTGGACTGCCACTCCATGCCCAGTCTACTGCCCGGCCCCGGCGGGGAGCCGCCGGCGCAGGTTGTGCTGGGCGACTGCCACGGCGCTGCCGCCAGTCCGGCGCTGGTCGAGCTGGCTTTACGCTCTTTCCGCGGCCTGGGTTACCGCGTTGCCTACAACAGCCCCTATGCCGGCGGTTTCGTCACCCGACAGTACGGCCGGCCCGAGCGCGGCGTGCATGCACTGCAGATCGAGTTGGCACGTTCTCTTTACATGGACGAGGTCAGCCTAGAGCGCTCCCTCGGGCTGATCTCCTTGCGCGATTCTCTGGGTCGGGTGCTGGCCGAAGTCGCCGATTGGACCGCCAAGGTCCTGCCGCTCCCGCGCGCCGCCGAATAGAGCGCCCTGCCGCACGTCAGCCCAAGAAAAAGGGGCCGTGCGCGAGGCACGGCCCGAGTTCAGGGAGGAAACGCCATAGAGACGTACGGCAATGCAGCGAACTGCATATGCCGCGCTGCACAATATGTTTAGGCTTGCTGCTGAGTGCAAGCGAAATCGTCCATCTATATGATTTCTAGATGTTTTCCCTGAAAACTCGAGATTGAGATAAGACCCATCATACCGCAGTGCACAAAAACTAACCTTTTGCGGTCAGGCTTGCTCGCGGACGGTAACCTGCTCTAAACCCCTGAAGAGAAGGCCTATTGTCGAAGGAAGGGCTGAGCATGGACGTAACCGCACTAAGGGAAGAGACACCGGGGTGCAAAAATGTTGTGCATCTCAACAATGCCGGCGCATCCCTGATGCCCGAGCCGGTCATAGCTGCACAGATTGGTCACCTCCGCCTCGAAGCGGAGATCGGCGGTTATGAAGCCAAGGCCGAGAAACTACCGCAGATCGAGGCGGTCTACGATTCCATCGCCTGCTTGCTGAATGCCGAGCGCGACGAGATCGCGATTCTGGAAAATGCGACCATGGCTTGGATCGCGGCCTTCAACGCCATTCCGTTCCGGCCGGGTGACGCCGTGGTGACGGGCGAGGCCGAATATGCCAGCAACTATCTGAATTTCCTGCGCGCCAAGGAACGCTTGGGGATCGAGATCCTAGTCGCGCCTAGCGACGCCAGCGGCCAAACCGATGTCGCAGCGCTCGAGGCTCTGTTGGATGAACGGGTTCGCCTGATCGCCATCACCCACGTGCCCACCAATGGCGGCCTGATCAATCCGGCCGCAGAGATCGGCAAAGTCGCCCGCCGGCACGACATCCTCTACCTGCTGGATGCTTGCCAGTCGGCCGGACAGATTCACCTGGATGTCGCGGCGCTGGGCTGCGATCTGCTCTCTGTCACGGGGCGCAAGTACCTGCGCGGGCCGCGCGGTACCGGTTTCCTCTATGTTCGCGAGGCTATCCTGGATCGCCTGATGCCGCTCAATATCGATCTGCATGCAGCACGTTGGACGGCACCGGAACGTTATGAGCTCTTGCCGAACGCGCGCCGCTTCGAGAACTGGGAGTTCAACGAGGCTGCCGTTCTGGGCCTGGGGGCTGCGGTCGACTATGCCTTGGCGCTCGGCACGGAAGCGATCGAGGCACGTGTGCAGTGGCTGGCCCGCCGTTTGCGATTTATCCTCTCCGACTATGCCAAGCTTGAGGTGCGCGATATCGGTGACGCCAAGAGCGGGCTGGTGACCTTCTCCGTCCCCGATCGCTCGGCCACGGAGGTGCAGCAGGACCTGAGGGCGCGGAACATCAACGTCTCGGTCTCCAATCCAGGTGGCACCTTGCTGGACGCCGAACGGCGCAACCTGCCGGATCTGATCCGAGCCTCCGTCCACTACTTCAATACCGAGGAGGACGACTTCCAGGCGCTGACGGAAGCGCTTTGGGAGACCCGGCGGCGGTGACGGCCGGGCCAAATTGCGGCAATCCCCGCGGCCGGCGAACGCAGCAAGATTCACATTTCTGGTTTGCGCTTAGCGTCGCACTCTGTAACGTGGTGGCAAAAGAGAGCGTCGTGCCTGGAAAGGCTGGCGCCGATGTGGGGTCTACGAGGGAGAGGTGACAGGGTGGCAGTGGTCGCGGAAGAGGCCGGGCCGAACCCCTCCGGTGTGGGGGAATCGGTCCTATCGGTCACGGACCTGCACAAACGCTTCGGCGATAACGAGGTCCTGAAGGGTATCAATCTGGAGGCGCGTCGAGGCGATGTGATCGCGCTTCTGGGCGCGTCGGGCTCGGGCAAGAGCACCTTGCTGCGTTGCATGAACCTGTTGGAGACCCCGAACCAGGGGCGCATCGTGGTGCATGGCGAAGAGCTGAAGATGAAGCCGACGGCGGGCGGTGGACAGAAGCCGGTGGATCGCCGCCAGGTCGATCACATTCGCTCGCGCCTCTCGATGGTGTTTCAGCAGTTCAATCTTTGGAGCCACATGACGGTGATGCAGAACGTCATGGAAGCGCCGGTTCACGTGCTGAAGGTGTCCAAGGAGGAGGCGCAAAAGCGCGCCGAACGCTACCTAACCAAAGTCGGCCTGGCCGACAAGTTCGCCGCCTACCCAGCCGAGCTTTCCGGCGGTCAGCAGCAGCGCGCGGCCATTGCTCGCGGTCTGGCTATGGAGCCGGAGGCCCTGCTGTTCGACGAACCCACCTCTGCGCTCGACCCGGAACTGGTCGGCGAAGTTATGCGCGTGTTGCGCGCCTTGGCCGAGGAAGGTCGCACCATGATCGTGGTGACCCACGAGATGGGCTTCGCCCGCGAGGTCTCCAACCGCGTGATCTTCCTGCATCAAGGCGTGATCGAGGAAGACGGACCGCCCGACGAGGTCTTTACCAAGGCACGCTCTGAGCGGTTCCGTCAATTCATGGCAAGCCGACTGGTCTGACCGGCGGCCCATACCGAAAGAAGGAGAGTTGTTCCCATGTCCCTTTTGAAGACGGCGGCCATCGCTGCCTTGGCCACCTTGGTGGCGAGCGGCGCCCTCGCCGAAGACAAACGCAAGGTCCGCATCGGCACGGAGGGGGCCTATCCGCCCTTCAACTACATCGACACCAACGGCGAACTCGTCGGCTTCGATGTCGAGATGGCCACCGCGATGTGCGAGGCCGCCAACTACGAGTGCACCTTCGTGGTACAGGATTGGGACGGCATCATTCCGGGGCTTCTGGCCGACAAGTACGACGCCATCATCGCCTCCATGTCGATCACGCCCAAGCGTAAGGAAGTCGTGGACTTCACCAACAAGTACTACAACACTCCGGCCCGTTTTGTGGTGCTGGAAGGCGAAGAGCCTGACGTGACCATGGGGACCGGCCTGGACGGAATGCGCGTCGGCGTTCAGGGCGCCACCACGCATGAAGACTATGTTCGCGCCAAGTGGCCGAAGGCCGAAGTCATAACCTACGGGACCCAAGACGAAGCCAACGCCGATCTGATCAATGGTCGGGTCGATGCGGTGATGGCCGACTCAGTGGTCTTGCAGGAGGGTTTCTTGAAGGTCGACGGCGGCGACTGCTGCGTCTTCTACGGTGACTCCTACAACGATCCCGAGTTCCACGGCGAAGGTGCTGGCATCGCCATTCGCAAAGGCGAGGCCGAATTGGTCGATGCCTTCAACGCCGCCATCATCAAGATCCGTGAGGACGGCACCTACAAGACCATCAACGACAAGTACTTCGAGTTCGACGCCTACGGCTCCGATTAATCGAAGTGGGAAGACAGGGAGTGGACCAAGGTCCACTCCCCCTTAATTTGTGCCCTCACGGGTTTAGAGCGCCACGGCGATAGATCGAGCTGATCTATCGTCTGAATGACACGCCATCACTTCAAAAAGAAATCAAGATTCTGTCCGCAGATCGTTTCGATATGCTATCATCTTGGTCTTAGCGAGAGCCGGGGCACCCATGTTCGACTACAAGGGATACGAATGGGTCTTTTGGGAAGGGCTGCAGGTCACCCTGGCAGTGGGCCTGGCGTCGCTTCCGGTTGCCTTGGCGCTGGGTCTCGTTGGGGCCTGGGGCAAGCTCTCCAACAACGTGATCGCGCGCAAGCTAGCAGGTGCCTACACGACCGTGGTGCGTGGCGTGCCCGAACTGGTGCTGATCACCCTGGTCTACTACGGCTTCACCATCATCCTTCAGGACCTAGCCTCGGCCATCACCGGTGAGCGCGAGCAGATCGATCTCAATCCCTTCATCACCGGGACCATTGCGCTGGGTTCTATCTACGGCGCTTTTGCGACGGAGGTCTTTCGCGGCGCCTTCCTGGCGGTCGACCGTGGTCAGATCGAAGCCGCCCGCGCCTACGGCATGAACCCAGCACTGGCCTTCCGCCGGGTAATCCTGCCGCAGATGTGGCGCTATGCGCTGCCTGGGCTCGGCAATCTCTGGCTGGTTCTGCTGAAGGCGACGGCCTTGGTCTCCGTCATTCAGTTGCCGGAGCTGATGCGCATGACCTCGATCGGTGTCGGAGCTACGCGCGAGCCCTTCACTTTCTACTTCACCGCCTCGCTGTTCTACCTGGGAATCACCGCGGCCTCGTTACTGGTGATTCGCTCGGCCGAGAAACAGGCCTCGCGCGGCGTCGCGCGGCGGATATAGGAGGGCGACGGCGATGGATTGGCTCTGGCAGGGGATCGGCGAGCAAGCAGCCGCGGCCTGCTTGGTGGTACAGGGCGGCCTGATCGACGTCTTCGGCGAAGGCGGGTCCATCGTTCCCGCGTTCTGCCGCTTGATGGGCGGTGCCTGGCTCACAATGAAGCTGACCGTCATCTCGCTGATCATCGGCTTTGCTCTGGCGGTGCCCATCGCGCTTGCGCGCCTGTCGCAAAACCCCCTCATCAACTGGCCCTTCCTGGCCTACACCTTCTACTTCCGTGGCACGCCTCTCCTGGTGCAGCTCTTCCTAATCTACTATGGCAGCGGTCAGTTCCGGCCCGAGCTGCAAGAGATCGGCCTGTGGCGCGGTGGCTTTCGCGACGCCTACTTCTGTGCGCTCTTCACGCTCACACTGAACACGGCGGCCTACACGGCAGAGATCCTGCGCGGCGCCATGTTGGGTGTGCCTGCGGGTGAGGTCGAGGCTGCGCGGGCCTATGGCATGTCTGGCACGAAGCTCTATCGACGGATCATCTTTCCCAAGGCGATGCGCATCGCGCTGCCGGCCTACTCCAACGAGGTGGTCTTTCTGTTCCAGTCGACCTCGCTCGTCTCTCTGGTCACGCTGTTGGATCTGATGGGTGTTGCGACCGACGTGATCGCCGATACCTTCCGGCATTTTGAGACTCTGATCTTCGCCGGCCTGGTTTATCTGGCGCTCTCCGGCCTGATCTTCAGCGTCTTCAAACGCGTTGAGCGACGGCTGATGCGTCATCTGCGACGCAGCAGCGATACTGAGACCAAGAAGGCGCCCTTGCCGCGAGGAATCCCCGGGAGTACGCGGGCCTAAGAGAAGCTGCGCTCAGTTTCGTCGCTCCGATTGCTTCCACGAGCGGCAGAACGGGTTGCGAACAGGTGGATCCACCTGTTCGTGTGAATCTGCGTTTTGTTTCAAAGCTGTAAAGCATGGTACGTACGACAAGTCGTTTCGGCTTGACGTTCCAATGCTCTAGTCTTGATCATCACGGATTGTTTTGCCCCGCCTTCTCTGGTCCCAGCTTCTTTGGCCCAGTCGATCCGGCCGGGCAATCCGAAGTCGCAGAGGCGGTATCCAGGAAAGAGGAGAGCGAGGTGTCTGCGGAGACGAACGAGAGCGGTTCGAGCCAAGCGTCCAGGACGGAGAGGCTGACACAAAAGGCGAAGACCTCGGGTGAGGCGGCCAAAGAGACGCTGGAGTCGCTGAAAGAAGAGGCGCAAGACAGGGTCCGCGAAGCCGGAGGAAAGGCTGCAGAGGCCGTGGACTCGCGCCGGGCAGATACTGGCGAGCGGATCGCACAGGTGGCACGCGCGCTCGGCAAGGCGGCTGAAGAGCTGGACGAGGGCTCGACGCAGCGGCAGGTCTTCGAGAAGGCGGCCGAGGGCGTTGGGGACTTGGCCGAGGAGATTCAGAGTAAGAGCCTTGGCCAGTTGGTCGGTGAAGTCGCCGACTTCGGGCGCCGCAATCCCGTGACCTTCGTGGGTGGAGCAGCCCTGTTGGGTTTCGCCTTGGCGCGCTTCACTTCGGCCGCGCCGCTCGATAGGGAGGACGCAGATGGCGCGGAGACCGACGCGCCTGAGCGGAGGGGAGAGGAAGCATGAGCGATCCTGCGACCAAGTCCGCGGCCCAGCTGATCGGTGACCTGCTGCGGCAGATAACGAACCTTGTCGCCGCGGAATTGCGCCTGCTGCGCAGCGAGCTGGAGGAGAAACTAGGGCAGGTCGCCGTGGCGCTCGCTCTGCTGGTTGCAGGTCTGCTCTTTGCCTTGACGGCCGTCATGGTGCTTGCCGATGCCTTGGTGGCTGCCGTCGTCGCGCTCGGCGTTTCAGATGGCCTCGCCGCGCTGCTCGTCGGCCTTGCGATTGCTCTTTGCGCATTCGTGTTGGTCCAGCGAGGGCTGGCGAAACTGAAGGCAACCAGCTTGCGGCCAGAGCGCAGCCTACGATCGTTGAAAAAGGCCGCGGCAGCGCTCGAGGAGACGATCAAGTGAGCGAGGCCAAGCAAGATGCCGCCGCAGCTGAGCAGCAGGCCGAGGCGGAAAGCAGCCGGCTTGCCGGGACAGCGAAAGCGCTTCGTCGGAAGCTGACATTGGGGTCTCTGATCGACGAGATCTTGGGCTCGCGCGGCCGCAGCGGGGCTCTGGGCACCAGGCTCAGCCGAACCATTCGTCACAATCCGATACCCGCAACGTTGCTGAGCATCGGCTTGATCTGGCTGATTGCCAGCGGCTCGGGCAAAGATCGCGGCCGAGGGGCTACGAACGAGGAGGACGAGCTGGATGCGCGGCCTCATACCTCGTCCAGTTCGGGAGAAACGGGCGAGGACCGGCAGGCTACGAACGATCAGGATCTCGGTGGCGAGGTCAGGGTGTCGGACGAGGCCGCGGAGGAGGTAAACGAGCAGCCGCCGGTCCGGTCTCGGCACGGCGCCAGCAGAGCCCGTGGCGGACTTGAGCGCTTGATCGAAGAGCAGCCGCTAGTCGTCGGTGCCTTGGCCCTGGCGCTGGGTGCCGCGATCGGCGGCGCTCTACCCAACTCGCGGACGGAAAATCGTCTCATGGGTCGCCAGGCAGCACGGCTGCGCAAAGAGGTGCGCGACAGCGTCGAGGAGGAAGGCGCGAAGCTGCATTCCGTCGCAAAGGCGGCCGGCGATGAAGCGCACGACATTGTCGACGAGTTCGTAGAAGAGGTCGACCGCCGCACGCCGACAGTCGAGCAGGTTGTCGACAAGGTGGAGGCTGAAGCCACCAAGGTTGCCAGGCGCCTTGCCGAAGCTGCCGAAGAGGAGGCCGTCCGAGTGAAGCTAGGCCAGAGTGGTGCGAAACCGCCTGCCAAGGACGACCCGGGCTAAACGAGCCGGTGGCGCGGGCTAGGCGGGGCCGGATGCTGTTGATCCGACCCCGATTGGAACCTCGCTGCTACTTTGAGAGATCGGCGATGAAGTTCCGCAGCGCCTGCCTCGCATCACTAACCTTGGTCAGGCCGTCCTTTTCCGCTGTGCGCAGGCTTTCCAAACGATCCTCCTGGTCAGAGAGCTGGCGCAGGTAGCGGCGGCCAAGGTCGCTGTCGCTCGGGACGGCGGCCAGGTTCTCGCGTATGCGTGCCTGATCCTCGACGATGCTCCTTTCTTCCTGCTGCAGGGTGGAAAGCGCCCGCTCTGCCTTGGCGACGGTGGCCTTAAGGGACATCAACTCACTCAGCTTCGGCTTCAGCTCTTCCGGCATGAAGCGGGCGTCGATTAGATAAGCCAGGCTCTTCGGGTCGAGATCGTCTAGCAGGATGCGTTCGCCCTGCGGCCGCTCGAACAGAAATGTCACCTCGGCGGTTTCGCCTGCCTTGAGAGAGAGACTGTAACGATAGCCGGAAGCGGTCTCCTCTATGCCGTCGCTTGGCTTCAGCAGGCTCCAGCTCCGGCGCAGCGGCTCCTGCAGCAAAATCTCGCGTGGCGCATCCGGTGCACCCTTGACCTTGTAGATGCGGCTCCACTGGTCCTTGCGTTCGATGGTCAAGGTGCCGTCTCGCAAGGTAACGCCGGTGATCGTCTGCTGCTGGTCGTTGCTGAGGTCGACATCGACCTTGGCGTCGAGCGCAAAGCTGATGAGGCGGTTCTCGCCCGGAGGCAGCAAGGCGATCTGTGCATCGCCGAGATAGGAAACGCGTCCGTCCTGGCCGCGCTCATAGAGCGTCACCAGACCCGGCGGGAATGAGATGTCGCCGTCGTTTTCCAGCTTGAGGGAGGCCAGCGGGTGATTGCCGGAGACATTGGGCTGGAAGAAGGAGAGGCGCTCGACCGGCAGCTGGCGGTCTAGGAAGGGCACCAGCAGAGAGTGGCCGTCTTCCACCGTGACCGGGGTTGGAAAGCGATAAATCGCCTGGCTGACGCCCTCTTGGGCGGCAGCCTCGAGGACGGCGGCAGAAGCTGGGGTGCTGGCTTGCGGGGCCGGTGCGGCCTGCAGCAGGCCGGTCACGACGGCATCTGACTCCATCGCATCGGCACGTGCGTAGCCGCCAGCCTTTGCCAAACCGATCTGGTCCACCGGCGGCAAAATCCGATCGACCACCTGCACTGGAATCTCTGGGCGATCGAGGTAGTAGCTCTCATAGAGCGATTGGCGAAAGGCGACGGGATTGCCGGACACCAGGCTAAGCTCAATACCCTCCCAGTCCTCGCCGCTCTGGTTCTCCAGCACGGCCCAGCCCTGCAGGCCGGCGGTGCCGCTTCCCGCTGCCTCCGGGAGGGTCAGGCGATAGCTGGTCTTCCACAGCGGCACGGCCACAACATAGGCGACGCGGAGTTTACGCGCGCCCTCGCCGGGTGCGGTCAGGGTCAGGATCCGCTTGTCGCGCTCGCCGTGTTTCGCCATGGCTGCCAGTGCTTCGCCAACGCTGGCTTGCAAGGCCGAGTCGACGAAGGCGATGTCCTGCGCATCTTCCAGCACGAATTGGCTGAGGCCGCTGTCGCCCATCAAAGTCACGCGCGTACGGCTGGTCACGCGACCCTTGTCGTCCTCCGTCAACTCCTCCACGACCGAGAGGATGCGGCCCTCGGTTTCCTGCAGACCGGACACGCGAATCTCGGATCCAGAGAGCGATCTCAACAAGGCCGCCGGCGACTGCAGCGCCGCGGCGTCGAAGGGGAGGCCCTTGAAGACTTCGGCCAGCGGCTGGCGGCCGGGCAGGGAGACCGTACCGATACGACCCTGATCGTCATAGACGACAAGAGACTTCAGCACATCGTCAACCTGGTGCAAAGGTACGCTCAGGTCGACCGTGGCATTGCCGGTGACCTCTGTCTCGTACTCGAAGTAGCCGAGACCGCCAGTAGAGAGCGCAACACGCTTCAGCTCCAAGGGTTCGGCAACAGCTAAGGTGGGCAAGGCCAGCAAGGTCATTGCGGCCAGGGCTGTCTTGACGGGGGGCAGGCTCATGACAGTCTCGATTTCCTCTCAGTTCTGACGCCAGTGCTCATATGGAGACGCGGCGTCCCTTCAGCTTACGCCGAAAGGAAAGGGCTTGCCTGCGTTCTCTTGATGACGGCTCGGCGACCATTGCAGGGCAGTCTTGCGCGCAGAATGGGATGTCGCGCGTCGGGCTGTCGGGCAGCTTGCCGGCCATGAGCGGCATGGCAGAGTTACAATGACAAGAAGAGGAGGCGCCTCTGGCAGTTGGTTGCTGGCAACCATGCCAGCGCTCTTCGTGCTGCTGTGGTCTACCGGCTTTATCGGGGCCAAGCTGGGTATGCCCTATGCGTCGCCGCTTCTGTTTCTTGCCGTCCGCTTTGCCATTACGGCCGTGCTGCTCTTGGTATGGGTGGTGCTGCGAGGGGAGGTTTGGCCGCGCGGCTGGCGTCTCTATCTCGACTTGGCGCTGGTCGGCACGCTGTTGCATACCATCTATTTGGGCGGTGTTTTCGTCGCCATCTCTTGGGGATTGGAGGCCGGCACCTCTGCGCTGATCGTCAGCCTGCAGCCGGTTCTGGTGGCTGCCTTGGCCGGCGCCTTCTTGGGCGAGCGTGTGACGAGACTGCAGTGGTTGGGCTTGGTGCTCGGCTTGGCCGGTGTGGCCTTGGTGGTCTGGCGCAAGGCCGGCTTGTCCGCGCAAGGCTTGGACGCAGCGCTACTCTGCCTGCTGTCGCTCTGCGCCATCACAGCAGCCATCCTCTATCAGAAGCGCCGCCTGGGCGCGATGCCGCCGATCACCGGCAATGCCATGCAGTTCGCATTCGCAGCGGTCTCTTGCAGTATTGCCGTTCTGTTCTTCGAAGCGGATGCCTACATCATCTGGTCTCCCTCCCTCATCGTCGCCATGGCATGGCTGGTGCTGGCGCTCTCGATCGGTGCCGTGGGCCTCTTTCTTTTGATGGTGCGCCGCGGGGCCGCTTCGAAAGTCTCCAGCCTCTTCTTCCTGGTGCCACCCTGCACGGCGGTCATTGCCTGGGCCTTCTTCGGAGAACTTCTGGGCTGGGTCGAGCTTACCGGTATGGCTGTGGCTGGCCTTGGAGTCGCTCTGGTGAACCGACGCTGAAAGGTGTCAAGCGACGCTTTGGCTTTGCGATTGAGCCGCCGCGGTCTAGACTCCGCTCGCTGCAAGGGTCGCGTTGGCCAGGGCGCTGGAGCCCGCGCCTTTCTACTGCCGTCTTTCCACCCTATATCCGGGCCTTGCATGAGACTCTGAAGACGAGGACTGACCTTCTATGACGATCACCAGTCGCCGCTCTCTCCTGGCATCAGCTGGGGCCGCGCTCGCGCTCTCGGCTACCGCGCTCTCGGCCACCGTGCGCCCGGCCTTCGCACTGACCGACGAAGAGGAACTCGTTGACCGCGCGCGGATCACCGCGCTCTCGATGCTGTCGGCCAACAACTACAAGAACCTGCAGGATTTCATGACCCGCGCGGCTGGGGTTCTGGTTTTCCCCTCGGTGATCAAGGGCGGCTTCATCATCGGTGCGGAAGGCGGGCGCGGCGTCCTGTCGGCGCGCAACGGTGGGGTCTGGAGCTATCCGGCCTTCTTTCACTTGGCCGGTGCCTCGATCGGTCTGCAGATCGGCGGCCAGATCAGCCAGGTGATGATGGTCATCATGCACGAAAAGGCGCTGAAGCGAATCCTGGAGAACAACATCGAGCTGGGCGCCGGTGCTTCGGTTGCCATCGGCCCCATCGGCAAGGAGATCGGCGCCGGCAGCAGCGGCGATTTCGAGGCCGATGTCTATACCTTCGCCATGACCCAGGGTCTCTATGCCGGGATGAACTTCGAAGGAGCCTCGATCGGCGAGGATCAAGATCGCAACAATTACTATTATGGCAAGCGGCTTTCGGCTGCAGACATCGTTCTCAAGAGTGAGGCCGCCAACAGCCAGGCCGAGGCCTTTCGCCAGGCCTTGAACAGCTAAGAGTCAGGTCCGTGCGCCGGCTGCGTCAGGTCTCTCTGGTCGTAGCCGCACTTCTGTTGGCCTTTGCCTTCGGCCTGGCCGGGGCCTGGTACCTCGGCGGCGACGGTGAAACTGCACGCGAGGGCAGCCAAGGGTTGGCGGGTGGGCTGACCAGCGGAATGGAGCGACCGCTTGGCGGTGCCTTCCTGCTGAGCGATCAGCAAGGCCGCGCGGTCGACAGCCGCACACTCGATCGTCAGCATCTGCTGCTCTACTTCGGCTACACCCAATGCAACGATGCCTGTCCGCTTGCCATGCAGACGATCTCTGGGGCTCTGGCAGCCTTGAGCGATGAAGAACGTGCCGGTCTGTCGCCGCTCTTCGTCACTATCGATCCTGCGATCGACAGCGGCCCCGAACTGGCTCGTTACCTGGAGAGTTTCCATCCCGCTTTCCGCGGCCTCACCGGGGAAGCCGAGGCAATTGCGGCGGCCGCTGCCGCCTATCAGGTCGGATATGAGCGCGAAGCGCGCCAGGATGACAGCGGCCTCCGCCTCATCGACCACGGCACCAACATCTACTTGATGGCCCCGGACGGCGGATTCTTGCGCAAGTTCGACTATCGGGTTGAACCGCAACGCCTGGTGCAGGTGCTGCGGTCTTACCTCGGCGTGCCCGCGGCGGGCTAAGCCGTCTTCTTCTCCTTGCTGCGACCGGCATTGACCAGGGCAAAGCCGCCGAATATGAGGCCGGTTCCGGCATAGATCCAAGGGCTGTGCTGCTCGCCGAAGAAGGCCATGCCCCACAGCAGGCCGCTCACGGTCACGATGTAGCCGACCTGGCTGAAATAGACTGCGCCGGCGACTTGCACGATATGGAAGTAGATTACATAGGCGATCGAGGAGATTGCGATCTGGGCGAAGAGTGCGGCTTCTTCGACGCCCCAAGGCGGCAGCGGCGCATAGGGCGGAATAAAGATCAGCATCAGGATCGTCTGCGCACTGCCGGCGGCGATCAGCATCCCGCATGCCAGCCCCAGAGACGACTGGCCGGGCGGTCGAAAACGACCGGCATAGAGGTTCGAGAGCGCGTAGCAGAAGGGCGTGAGGAAGGCGAGCAGGACCCAGGTCAGATCGATGCCTTCGGGCAGACTGTTCTCCGGCAAAACGATCACCAGCGCGCCGACGAAGCCCAAGCCGATGCCGAAACTGCGCAGCCAGGTCATCCGCTCCATTGCCGTCGCCACGGCCAGGCTGTAGGTGATGATCGGCGCCGTGGTCACTACGACGGACATGAGACCCGCCGGCACATGGCTGATTACGAAGTAGAAGATCAGGTTAGGCACGCTGATACCCAGCAGGCCGGCGACCACGCAAAAGCGCCAGGCCCGGCCGCCTTGCGGCAAGCTGGCACCCCGCAGTTTCAAGACCGCCAACAGCACGAAAGCAGAGCCGCAGGTTTGCCAGGCGGCATAGCCGAACTCCGGCACGCCGCCTTCGATCGCCAGCTTCGCGATCGAAAAGCTGGCACCCCAAAGACTTCCGAGCAGGAGAAGCAGGAGCGGTATCATGACGAGGCCGCCCCAAGGAGCCGCCGGCCCAAGCTCCTGCTGCGTGGACGAGGACATGGACCTACTATGCCCGTTTCCTTGGCTCCTGACACCTCGCTCCTTGCGCTTATCGACTATGCTAAACGGGTGGCCACTCGTCTTTTTCGTGCAGCAGGGGGGCGTAGCGCTTCAAGTAAAAGGCAGAAAACCCGTCCTTTTTTGATGCAAGTTCGCTCTTGTCTGCCTGCTCCCTTTGGGACTAACGTTCGCTGGACAGGGGTATGCTGTTGCTGGCCGATCTAAATCTGGATGCGGGGGGATTGACGACATGGGCGAGGAGACTCCGGTCCGCCTTTTTTGTTTGCGAGGCGTTCTCGTCTTCGTGCTTAGCTTGGGAATTTGGGTAGGGCATCCCGCTTTTGCTCAGGACGATGCGGAGGGCGAAGGGCAGGCCGAACTGGCTGCAGGATCGGAGGAGGAGGCTAGCGACCCCGCTTCCGAAGAGGCCGAAGCCGAAGCCGAAACGGAAGAAGCGGTCGACCTCTACAGCGAAGAGGATCTCGACACCCTGGTCGCGCCCTACGCGCTCTATCCAGACACGCTTCTGGCGCAGGTCTTCATGGCGTCGACCTACCCCTTGGATGTGGTCAAGGCAGATCGCTGGGTGGATGAGAATAGGGAACTCGAGGAGGCGGAGCGCTCGGAGGCTGCAGAGTCGGAAGACTGGGACCCCAGCGTTGCGGTGCTCGCCGCAGGGTTCCCCTCTGTCGTCGAGGCGATGAACGACGACATCGACAGCACCGAAGACCTGGGCAATGCGCTTCTGGCGCAAGACGACGACGTTTTCGATGCAGTGCAGCGCCAGCGGGCGCGCGCAGCGGCCGTCGGAAACCTCGAGAGCAACGAGGCCCAAGTGGTCGAGGTCGAGGACGATGTCATCAGCGTGGCGCCGGCGGACCCGGAGGTCGTCTACGTGCCAACCTACGACACGACCCAGGTCTACACCACGGCACCGCCGGCGCCGCCGGTCGTGGTTCAGGAGGACAGCGGATCGGACGCCGCAGCGCTCATTACCACCGGTTTGCTGTCGTTCGGAGCGGGCATGCTGGTGAACGAGATCTTCGACGACGACGATCCTTGGGACGACTATTGGCGCGGCCCGCCACGCTTCGACTGGGACGACGGGAACTTCTACCCCCGTCCTGGGATCAACGTCGACGGCGACGTCAACATCGACGTCGACCGCGGCAACATCGATATCGATCGCGACGGTGCCTGGCGCCCGGACGACAAGCGGCGCGACGAAGCACGCAACAAGATCAAGGATCGCAAGGGCGACGGCAAATTGGCGGATAAGAAACGCGATGGCAACACGCTGTCGGGTGCCAATGCGAAGAAGCGGGACGGCAGTCGGGCAAAGCTGGACCAGAAGTTGAAGGCGCGTTCGGGCGATGGCAAAGGCAAGCTGGGCAAGAGCACGACCAAGCGCAAGGCCAAGGCCAGTACCAAGTCGCGCAAAGCCTCCAGCACGGCACTGAAGGGCAATCGCAAGGCCGGTCTGACCGGCTCCAAGAAGGCCAGCAAGCGCGGCAAGATCAGTAAGCAAAAAAGCAATCGCAAAGCCACCAACTTAAAGCGCTCTTCCTCCAAGAAGTCGGTCAAGCGGGCCTCGAAGACAAAGCGGGCGAAGCCGCAAAAATCGCGGCGCAGTTCCGCGCTCAAGAAGAGCGGTGGCGGACGCAAGGCCAAGGCCAGCAAATCCAGAGGTTCGAAGAGCCGCAAGCGCGGTAAGCGGAGATAGAGTGATGCGGAAAATCAAGAACAGCGGTTCGATCGTCACCGCAGGAGCCCTGGCACTGGCACTCTGGTGCTTGCCTGCGAGCGGCGCTCATGCCAGCCCGGCCGAATACGAGACGCCGCAGTCGGCCGTGCAGGCCGTGATCGATGCCCTGGAGGCGCGCGACAAGGAGGCTCTGCTGCATGTCTTCGGGCCGGAAGCCGAGGACGTCATCCTGACCGGCGAACCGCCGGAGGATCGCGAAACCTGGGGCAACTTCCTGAAGGCCTATCGCGTGATGCACCGCATTGCCATCGACAAGAGCGGCGACAAGGCGACCCTCTATATCGGCCGGGACCAGTGGCCGGTGCCGATCTCCTTGGTAAAGCACACGAACGACCTCTGGTCCTTCGACGTCGAAGAGGCGCGTGAGGAGATCCTCGACCGCCGCATCGGCCGCAACGAGCTGGATGTGATCGAACTGCTGCGCGGCTATGTGCGCGCCCAGCAGGAGTTTCGCCAGACCGATTACAACGACGACGGTGTGCGCGAATTCGCCAGCTCCATCATCAGCTCCTCGGACAGGCGCGACGGCCTCTACTGGCCGGATGCCGAGGGCGTGCCGGAAAGCCCGATCGGCGACTTCATGGCTCGCGCCGGGGCGGACGGATACAACGTCGACGGTGAAGACCGCGATCCCGAACCCTACCTCGGCTACTACTACCGCGTTCTGACCGAGCAGGGTGGGAACGCCCCCGGCGGCGCCATGAGCTATCTGGTGAACGGCCGCATGCTGGCCGGCCACGCCCTGCTGGCCTTCCCGGCCGCCTACGACAACACCGGCATCATGACCTTCATCGTCGGCGAAAACGGCATCGTCTACGAGCGCGACCTGGGCGAAGACACCCTGGACGTCGCCGACGACATGACAGTCTTCGACCCGGGGCCGGAGTGGGAAGTGGTGGAGGACGAGGAGAGTTAAGTTTTTCAGTTAGTGTTGGCGTAGAGTGACCGGATCTAATGCTATTAGCTAAGAGTTGTGTTTCTTACGCTTTGCTGACGCCAAGCACGGACAGCTCTCTCTGTATCAGATAAGGGCTCTCCACCAGCCCACCGATCCCAAAAATTCACGGTTGCGCTGTTGGGTTTGCTCGTTGGCTCTGCTACTCTAACGCGAGTCGGAAGCAAGCTTGCATCACCGACGACAAGTGCTTCGCCGATGTCTAGGACTGGTAGGAGGTCGCCGAAGCCGTTAAGGCTGTCAGGCAACAACCGTTTGATTACTGATTGGTCTTCACCGTTCGTCAATCGCATTGCAACCACGTTGTTGCATTGACTGAGCACAGTCCGATTTACTTCAGAAGGTCGCTGGCTGATAACAACCAAGCCAACACCGTACTTCCGACCCTCTTTGGCGATTCGCTCAAAAATGCCAACCGAAACCTCATCTATAGAATCGGCATTTCGGCGTTCTGGGATGTACAAATGTGCTTCATCACAGAAAAGCGCCACGGGATGGCGTTTTGTAATTTCAGTCCATTGCAACACCGTAAAAACCAACCTTGCGATGAGGCTCACCATAAGAGGCAAAATGTCCGAGGGAACCTCGGAAAAGTCAATTATCTTGATTCCGCCGTTTCGATCAGATTGTGATCCACGTCCCCCTATCAATCGGTGTGTCATGTTAGCAAGCCAGACCATTTCCATGCACTCTTGCTGGGGTTGGAACAGGAATCCCAAACGTCGGTCCATTCGCTTTGAAGAGAAACGCGCTATCAGGCGGCTGAGTTTTCCGTTAAAGTCGCCAGCTTTGTCCCTTTTTGGATCGGCACCGGGCACTCGCTCCGTGTTGAAGTTCTCTAACGCCTTTTCCACGGCATCTATGTCAAAGGGTATTGGACTATCGATAGTGAAGTTCTTTAGTTCATCTCTGTGCATGCCTTGCTCTAAATATTTGCGTTTTTCATCAGTGATGCATCGAGCCATCACCATTGCTTGGTTCGGAGCATTTTGGTCTGAACGATCAACGAATAGCGAGACCATCGCTTCGTAGCCTAAGAGCCAGTAGGGAAGATAGAGCACACCATCTTCCAGACCAGAACCACGATCCAGATCACCTGGACCGGCTACTCGGAAATGTCGAAATTCTTTGCCTTCGAGCGTTCTGTACTCGCCATGTACGTCAAACAGAATGGCGTTAGCCTGCTCCAGCGCAGCAATTTGATCGAGCAACCGGGCTGTCGTCCAAGATTTACCCGAACCCGTGCTGCCAACTACGATAGCGTGGCGTTGAAAAAGTTTGTTTCCATTCAAGTACGCCTTGGCATCCTCATCTAGGGTGTAATTCCCCAACTCTAGCTCAGGACCGTTGCCAACGACATTTGAGACAACCTGCATAAAACGAGTCAATCTCTCGCCTTCCAGCGCAAAACAGTTGGCGTCAATTTCGGGCACTGTCTCAAGTGTTCGTCGGAATACGTTCTCGACCAATCCAATCTTGTCGATCAAAGTACCAATTAGAGAAACCCGAACCAAGTTGTTTTCTGGTAACTCCGCGATCTCGCCATCGTCGTTCGGATCTACGACGACATTACTATCGGGCGGACGACGCGTAATCCGCGAGATGACTCCGATAAGATTTTGACCTGGTTTGCTACTTTGTAGCACAGCTAACCGATTGACCTGAACTCCCTTAAGTTGATCAAATTCATGTACACGGATGACAACAATAGCACTATCTACAGCTATCACTCTGCCTAATGCTTCGCTGTCTTCGTATTCAAATATTGGCATATTTTTTCCTTCAGATGGCTATCTTATTGAAGTCATTGAATGACCAAAACTTACGACCTTCGATCAATTGCCCTTTAGGTTCATTATGCGTAAACACTCTTGTTCCCTTCGGATCATCTTCCATCGCCAAATAGGCCCTGCCACCATATTTTTTGACAAAGGTCTTCGAATCGTCAGTAAGTGTCCTAGCTAGAACAACAATTGGGATGTTTTTCTGTTGGCATCGTTCAACTAGTTTTGCCTGAATATGGCGATCTCGAAAACCATAACCGACGCAAAGGACGGCGTTTGCTGCTTCAAGAGCTGCATCTGCGCCTTGGATTGCTGATCTGAATGGCTCGTCGTGTGTGCGCTCGTACTTGCTAACTCCCGGCGTCACGATCATCGGGGTGAAGCCTGGTGGCAAGCTACGGGTCATTGGAAGTGAAAAGACTTGACCATGCCTATTCTCAAACCAATCAAGTGATCCATGCACTTTCCAAATTCGGACAATTCGGAGGGGGTTACTCCCCTTCTGTATGGAGATCGTACTTTTCCCTTCTCGTCGGCGAATAAGTCCAGGAACAAAACCAGTCATATGTATATGGTCGGCGACATCAGTTGCGTATTCAGCTACTCGATCGTAATTTGGAGTAACTATATGAATTGTAGAGTTAGTAGAGGTGAATAGATGCCTGATTAAAACGTTCAATGGAAAGTTTTCATCCCCAGCAGCTGCTCTTTCTAGCAAAGAAATATCATCTGAAGCGATAGTTTTCCAAGTGATTTCTACAATCTTTTTGACCAGAGATGGAGGGGGCGTTGTTTTCTGAAGGGCTTCTTCAAGGCCGTTGCCGTCGGCCAGAGCCTCGCAGATTTTTGCCCACGCGTCTCTCTCGGGGTCTTCAGCTTGCAGTTCATCTTGAAGAACTTCTGAAAGAGCACCCATCCCCCGAATGTTGTGAGGCATCGATGCACCACTTCCCAAGACCACAACAGGGAGGCTCTTGGTACACGACTGAGCAAGCTTTGCAACATCATCTACGATCATGAAACACCTTCATGTTCATGCTCTGCTTAGCGTGCTAGTCGGTTGCATGGCAATACCTTAAAGCTAGACGAACCAGAAGTTGCTGTTGGGCTCCCTAGAAACCCGCGCAGGCGAACGCGAGCCGCATATGCACGTTTTAGTAATAGTACACTAAAAATAGAACTACATTAGATTGAGAGTTTGTCACTTTTAGGAAGGGGATGAGAGCAGCTGCCCTAAGTCACGATCCGCCGCCCAGCCTCCCGGTCGAAGAGATGCAGATGCTCCGGCTTGGCCGCGAGTGGGACGGTCTCGCTGGCCTTGACGGATTGGCTGCCGGGCAGGCGCAGGGTGAGGCTGGGGCCTTCGCCGGCGACGCGGCCGTAGGCGAGCGTGTCGGCGCCCAGTGTTTCGACCATCTCCACCTCCAGAACAAGCGAGGGGTTATCCGCTGCCGGGTGCAGATGCTCCGGGCGCACACCAAGCGTGATGTCCCGGCCTAGCTGGTCGGCGAGGGTCAGGCCTGCGCTGTTCAGGTGCGTGCCGTGGTCCAACAAGAAGCCCTGTTCCTCGATCGTTGCCTGCATGAAGTTCATGGCTGGGGAGCCAATGAAGCCGGCGACGAAGGTGGTCTCCGGCCGCTCATAGATCTCCAGCGGGCTCGCGATCTGTTCGGCCACACCGGCGTTCATCACGATCAGCAAGTCGCCCAAAGTCATGGCCTCGACCTGGTCGTGGGTGACGTAGAGTGCCGTGGTGCCAAGCCGGCGCTGTAGGCGTTTGATCTCCAGGCGCATCTGCACGCGCAACTTGGCGTCCAGGTTGGAGAGCGGCTCGTCAAAGAGGAAGACGGCCGGGTCGCGCACGATGGCCCGGCCCATGGCGACGCGCTGGCGCTGCCCGCCCGACATCTGTCGCGGGCGGCGGTCGAGCAGGCCTTCCAACTGCAGCAGCTCTGCTGCCTGCTGGACACGCGCGTCGATCTCCGACTTCGGCACCTTGGCGAGCTTCAGGCCATAGCCCATGTTCTGGCGCACGCTCATGTGCGGGTAGAGCGCGTAGTTCTGGAACACCATGGCGACGTCGCGGTCCTTTGGCTCCAGATCGTTCACGATCCGCTCGCCGATGGCGATCTCGCCTGCCGTGATGGCTTCAAGGCCGGCTACCATGCGCAGCAGGGTGGACTTGCCGCAGCCAGACGGGCCAACGATTACCACGAAAGCGCCATCCTCGATCTCCACGTCGATGCCGTGGATCACCGGGGTCTTGGCGTAGCTCTTTTTCAGACCGCGTACGGAGATACCGGCCATTCAACACTCCTACTTTTCGGTCTCGACCAGGCCGCGCACGAACAGCTTCTGCATGGCCACGACGACCACGACGGGCGGTAGCAAGGCGAGCACGGCGGTGGCCATCACGGCCTGCCACTGCGGCTCCTGATCGGCGACGTTCACCATGCGCTGAATGCCCATGACGATGGTGGTCAGGTTGTGATCTGTGGTGACGATCAAAGGCCAGAGGTACTGGTTCCAGCCATAGATGAAGAGGATGACGAAGAGGGCTGCCAGCATGGTCTGGGTTAGCGGCAGCAGGATGTCGACGAAGAAGCGCCAGGGACCGGCGCCGTCGATCCGTGCTGCCTCGACCAGCTCGTCGGGGATGGTCATGAAGAACTGGCGTAGCAGGAAGGTGGCGGTGGCAGAGGCGATGATCGGGATCGAGAGGCCGGCGAAGGAGTTCAGCATGCCGAGGCTGGCCACCACATCGTAGGTCGGCGTGATCCGCACCTCGACCGGCAGCATCAGGGTGATGAAGATCAGCCAGAAGCAGAACTGCCGGCCGGGAAAGCGGAAGTAGACCACGGCGTAGGCCGACAGGAGCGAGATCACGATCTTGCCGATGGCAATCGCCAGCGCCATCATCAGTGAGTTGAAGAGCATGCGCCAGACCGGGATGGCGCCGGAGCTGGAGAGGCCTTCGCCCAGGATCTTGCTGTAGTTCTCGAAGAGGTGGCTGCCCGGCAGCAGCGGGGTCACGCCGCTGATCAGGGCCGAGGGGTCGTGCGTCGAGGCGACGAAGGCGATCCACAGCGGCAAGGCGACGAAGAGGATCCCGGCAATCAGGGTTGCATGGGCAATTGCGGTGCTGATCGGGCGATTCTCGATCATTCGTAATGCACCTTCCGCTCGACATAGCGGAACTGGATGATGGTGAGGCCGATCACCAGCAGCATCAGGACCACCGATTGTGCCGCGGAGCTGCCGAGCATCTGGCCGCGGAAGCCGTCCTGATAGACCTTGTAGACCAAGGTTGTGGTGGACTGACCGGGGCCGCCGCCCGTCGTGGCGTCGATGGTCCCGAAGGTATCGAAGAAGGCATAGACCAGGTTCACCACCAGCAAAAAGAAGGTGGTGGGTGAAATCAGCGGGACGATGATGGTCCAAAAGCGGCGCACGGGACCGGCCCCGTCGATCGCTGCTGCCTCGATCAACGAGCGCGGGATCGCCTGCATCGCGGCCAGGAAGAAAAGGAAGTTATAGGAGATCTGCTTCCAGGCGGCCGCGATGACCACCATGATCATAGCATCGGTGCCGTTCAGGAACTGGTTCCAGGAGATCCCCATGGACTGCAGGATATAGGAGAGGATGCCAACTGTGGGGTTGAAGAGGAACCACCAGAGCACGCCGGCGACTGCGGGTGCGACGGCATAGGGCCAGATCAGGAAGGTCTTGTAGGCCGTGGCGCCGCGAATGACGCGGTCGGCCATGCCGGCCAGCAGCAGCGAGAGGCTCATCGAAAGGAAAGCGACGGCAAAGCTGAACAGCAGCGTGCGCCAGATGGCGGCGTAATAGAGGCTGTCGCCGAAGAGCCGTTCGAAGTTGGCGAGGCCTACGAACTGGGTCGATGTGCCGAAGGCCGAGGTGCGCAGAAAGGCCTGATAGATCGCCTCGGCCGCCGGCCAGATGAAGAAGATGAGGGTGATCGAGATCTGCGGCGCCACCAGCATGTAGGGCAGCCAACGATGTCGAAAGTAGACGCGCTTTTCCATCGCTTGTCGGGCGCGCTTTCTAAACCAGAGGTGAGGGGGAAGCGGACCCCCGGCGCAGGAGTGCCGGGGGCCCTAGCCTAGAACGGGCTAGCTGTTGGCGTCTTGGAACTGACGCAACAGGTCGTTGGAACGCTCAACCGCGTCGGCCAGACCCTCTTCGGGTGTCTTGCTTCCGTTGAAGATCTCTTCCAGCTCTTCGTTGATCACGTCGCGAATCTGCACGAAGTTGCCGAGCCTGAGGCCCTTGGAGGCGGGCGTCGGCGGCTTGAAGTTGATCTGATTGATGGCCGTGTCGGTGCCGGGGTTCTTCTTGTAGAAGCCCTGCTTCTTGGTCAGCTCGTAGGCCGCGGTGGTGATCGGCAGATAGCCGGTCTCCTGATGCCACCAGGCCTGGACCTCGGGCGAGGAGAGATAGGAGAAGAACTTTGCCACACCGCTGTAGCTCTCCTGGGCATGACCCTTCAGGACCCAGAGCGAAGCGCCGCCGATGATGGAGTTCTGTGGGGCACCCTCGACGTCGGCATAGTAGGGCAGCATGCCCACGCCGAAATCGAAGTCCTTGGCGTTGGCCTTGATGCCGGCATAGCCGGCCGAAGAGCCGAAGTACATGGCACACTCGCCGGAGTAGAACAGCGGGGCCGACTGGCTGCGGCGGCCGCCGTACTTGAACTTGTCGCCTTCCTGCCAGGCGTTCAGGTTCTTGACGTGGCGCAAGGGCAACGCGTCGGTCAGCAGCAACTCTGCGCCCATGCCGGCAAAGCCGTCGTCCTCACTGGCGAAGAAGATATTGTGCCAGGCAGAGAAGTTCTCGAGCTGGATCCAAGAGATCCAAGAGGTGGTGAAGCCACAGCTGGCGCCACCGCCTGAGCCGGCGATCTTGGTCGCCATCTCAGCCATCTCGGCCCAGGTCTTGGGCGAAGACTCGGGATCGAGCCCGGCTTCCTTGAAGGCGTTCTTGTTGCGGAAGATGACCGGTGTCGAGCTGTTGAAGGGCATCGACAGCATGTGCCCCTCGCTGTCGGTGTAATAGCCGATCACTGCCTGCAGATAGGCCGAGGGGTCGAAGGGCTCCTTGGCGTCGGCCATAAGCTCGTAGACCGGGTAGATCGCGCCCTTTGCGGCCATCATGGTCGCGGTGCCGACCTCGAAGACCTGCATGATGTGCGGCTGCTCGCCGGCGCGGAAGGCGGCGATGCCGGCGGTCAGGGTCTCGGAATAGGTGCCCTTGTAGACCGGGACCACCTTGAAGTCGCTCTGCGTTGCATTGAAGTCGGCGGCGATCTTGTCGACCCGCTTGCCCAGCTCGCCACCCATGGCGTGCCACCAGGTGATCTCAGTCTGTGCCTGGGCCGACGCGGCCAGGCCGAGGCTCAAAGCGGCGGCCGCTCCGAACAGGGTTCGCATTAGCATGGAGTCTTCCTCCCTGGAAGTTGATCGTGCTGGGCGTGAAACACGCAAGAAAAGGATACCCGGGCGAAGCAAGGCTCCGCAGGTGCGCGCTCGTAGATTGATCTGCTTCCGAGACGTCTGGCTTTCAGCCGAGTGAAGTTTCTGTGACTGCAACGACCGGATAGCGGCATAAAACGGGGTCCCCTACATCGACGTCAGCAAGCTTGAGGAAATTGATTCGTTTTCGCAATGAAAATGCCAAAGAAAACGAGCCGGACCTTGGGCAAGATGGCGTGATGAGGAGAGAAGGAATGAACCAGATGAGCGGCGATCGAACGATCAACAGCGTGTCCGAGGCCTGTCGGCAAATTGAACTGGCAGACGGCGAGGCAGTGGATCTCGCCGGTTTGGCGCGTTCTTTGGATATGAGCCCCTGGCAACTGACACGGAGCTTTCGCAAGACCATGGGCATCACGCCCAGCGCCTATCTGCACCAACGCCGGGCTGACCGCTTTCGCCAGGAGCTGAAGCAGGGCGAGAGCGTAGCCGGCGCCACCTACGGCGCTGGCTACGGCTCCTCCAGCCGCGTCTACGAGGGCGCTGCCCGGCGTTTCGGCATGACCCCGGCCTCCTACGCCAAGGGCGGGGTGGGTGTCGCAATTGCCTACTCACTCGCAAGCTCGCCCCTGGGCCTGCTCCTGGTCGCAGCGACCTCCAAAGGGATCTGCTTTCTTGTCGTCGGCGAAGACGAGGAAGAGATGATCGCGCTGTTGGAGGCGGAGTTTCCCAAGGCCGAGCGCCTGGAGCGTGACGATCTTTGGATGAAACCGGCGATCGACGAGGTGGTTGATTACCTCGCCGGCTCCATTCCCCATCCCGAGCTGCCGCTCGACGTGCGCGCGACCGCCTTTCAGCGTCAGGTTTGGGAGCAATTGCTGGCCATTCCCCCGGGAGAAACCCGAAGCTATGGCGAGATCGCCGAGGCGGCCGGCTCGCCGCGTGCCGCCCGTGCGGTGGGGTCGGCCTGTGCCCGCAATCCGGTCGCCTTGTTGGTGCCTTGTCATCGCGTCACGCGCGGCGACGGCGACATGGGCGCCTATCGCTGGGGTCGCGATCGCAAAGCCTGGCTGCTGGCGCAGGAGGCCGCAGCCCGGTCGAGAATTAGCGACAGTGGGCTTGGCGAAACCGGGTCTACTCGCCTATAGGAGCGGCATGCCGAGAGGTGAGACGCCGCATAACGTCCGCATAGGCGGGCAGAACCTGCCGCTGCGAGTCCGTTGGAACGCGCGGGCGCGACGCCTTACCATGACCATCGATCATACCCAGCGCTGTCTGCGCCTGGTGCTGCCGCAGGGGGTAAAGGCCGAGACCGCGCTTTCCTTCTGCCAACGCAACGAAGCCTGGATCTTGGAGCGCTGGGCCGCCTTGCCGGCGCTGGTGCCCTTCGAACCGGGCAGGCTGGTCCCGCTCTATGGCCTGGAACACGAAATCAGGCATTGCCCAGAGGCGCGGCGCGGCGTCTGGCAGGACGAAGATCTGCTCTGTGTGTCCGGCACTCTGGAGCATTTGCCACGGCGCGTGGAGAGCTACTGTCGGGCCGAGGCCGGACGTCGCTTCCGCGCAGCGGTCAAGCAGAAGACCGCGGCGGCTGGTCTAAGCGCCGGGCGGATCACCCTGCGCGAGAGCCGCAGCCGCTGGGGCAGTTGTTCGCCCAAGGGTGATCTCTCCTTCTGCTGGCGCCTGATCTTCGCACCGCCTGAGGTTCTGGATTATGTCGCCGCCCACGAAGTGGCGCATCTTCGGCATATGGATCACAGTCCCGCCTTCTGGGCTCTCTGTGCCTCTTTGGTCCCCGACATCAAGGCACCGAAGCGCTGGCTTGCACGAAACGGCGCGGGCCTCTGGCGCTATGGGTCGGGAGGCTATGGATCGGGCCGCTATGGATCTGAAATGGCGACGCCCGGCACCCAGATGTAGCCATCGGCATCGGCCAGAAAAGCCTCGCGTTGGCCATGCGGCTTGTCGGCGGCGGGTGCCAGAACATCAAAGCCCGCCGCCCGGCAGCGCGCCTCGGCAGCATCGGGGTCCAGCCCATAGAGTCGGAGCTCGCAGCCCGCACCGCGGATAACGCCGTCGCCCACAAGTCCCAGCAAGGGATGGGCCGAATAGGTGTGATCGGCATGCAGCATCCACTCGCTGCCCTGGTGGCTGAGTACGGCAAAATCCGGATCCCGATAGACCGGTGTCAAGCCCAGCACCTCGGTCTGAAAGGTGAGCGCGCGCGTCATGTCGGCGACCAGCAGATTGACGCCCATGCCCTTCAGGCTGCGACCGTAGTCGCCGGCCGACATAAAGGCCTCTCCCTCTCCCATCTTCGGCATCCCCGCTCCGTCGTTTTTGCGTCTCTAAGGTGAGGCTAACCCGCCTAAGCTCGTCCGGTCATTGCCTTTATCACAGCCAGACAACGAAGTGGGGAGAGCCTGGATCCATGCAGATGCAGGACAAAGTGCGTGCGGACACCTTCGAGGTTGCGGTCATCGTCACGCTCTGCGTTGCGTTGGGGCCCTTGGCGACCGATCTCTATCTGCCGTCCTTGCCCTCGATCGGTCGCGCTTTCGATGTTGGTGTCGGCGAGGCACAGCTGACCCTGTCGGTCTTCCTGGTCGGCTTCGCCTTCAGTCAGCTGATCTATGGCCCACTGTCGGATCGCTTCGGCCGGCGACCGGTCATGCTCTCTGGCATACTGATCTTCCTCGCCGCCTCCATTTTCTGTGCCTTTGCCTGGTCGTTGGAAGCACTCCTCGTCGGGCGCTTGCTGCAGTCGCTTGGGATCTGCGCGGGACCTGTTCTCGGTCGGGCTGTTGTGCGTGATGCCTGGGGCGCGGATCGTTCGGCCCGCATCCTTTCCTACACCGGCTCTGCCATGGCGCTGGCGCCCGCCGTCGGCCCCATCATCGGTGGTTTCCTGGAGGCCGCTTTCGGCTGGCGCTCCAGCTTTCATGCCTTGAGCGTCTTTGCGGTCCTGCTCTTGGCCTTCGTCTTCCTACGCTTGCCGGAGACCAACCGGAAGCCCGACCTATCGGCGCTGCGGCCGCTGCGGATCGCCGGCAACTTTCTGGTTCTGCTACGCCATCGCAGCTATCTCGGCTACATGTTGATCGGGGCACTCAGCTACGCCGGCCTCTTCGTCTTCATCTCAGGCTCCTCTTTCCTTTTGATCGGGGACCTGGGGCTCAGCCCGCAGGCCTATGGCCTGAGTTTCGCAGCAGTGATCTGCGGCTACATCTTGGGCAGCTTCGCCTCCGGACGCTTCGGTGAGCGGTTTGGCCGAGAGCGTATGCTGACCTTAGGCGTGGCCGCGGCCACCCTCTCCGCCTGCCTGGGTATCGGCCTGGCCCTCTTCGGTGTTCTGGCTGTCTGGAGCGTAGTGGGCGCCACGGCGCTCTACTTTCTCGCGGCCGGTTTCACCTTTCCCAATGCGGTGGCGGGCGCGCTACGCCACTATCCGCACATGGCCGGTGCTGCATCCTCCCTCATGGGTTTTGTGCAGATGGGAATTGCGGCCGGCTTGGGCATTGCCGTGGGCCAGTTGCACGACGGTACGCACCTGCCGATGGCCGCTGCCATCGGCTTTGCCGCCGGAGGCATCGCCTTGTCTTGGGGCTTTCTGGTCCTGCCTGGCCTGCGCGAAGATCGTCTACGCATAGCGACATAGTTTACGCAAAGAGAGGAGATGCTGATGGACCATGCTGACATCGTAGCCCGAGGGGAGCGGTTTCGCGCATTGCACGAGGGGCCTGAGATCTTTGTCATGCCAAATCCTTGGGATCAGGGCTCTGCGCGCATCCTGGCCGGTCTCGGCTTTCCCGCGCTGGCCACCACCTCTGCCGGGCACGCCTATGCTCTGGGGAGACGCGACAATGAAGGTGCGATCAGCCGCGAGGAATCCATGGTCCATGCGCGCGAACTGGTCTCCGCCACGGACTTGCCGGTCAACGGCGACTTGGAACAGGGCTATGGCGACAGTCCCGAGGCTGTGGCGACCACCATTCGCGCTGCCGCCGAGGCCGGTCTCGCCGGCTGTTCGATCGAGGACGCGACTGGCCGCAGCGACGACCCGATCTTCGATAAGAGCCTGGCGGTCGAGCGAATCGCCGCTGCCGTCGAAGCCGTCAAAAGCTTGGATCGTCCCTTCGTTCTGACCGCGCGCGCCGAGAATCTGATCCACGGGCGACTTGACCTGCAGGATACCTTCGATCGTCTTGCGGCTTTTGCCGAGGTCGGTGCCGAGGTGCTCTACGCTCCAGGGTTGAAGGACCTGGCCACCATCAGGCGCTTCTGTTCCGAGCTTCCCTGTCCCTTGAATCTCCTCTATGGCTTGAAAGGGCAGGATTTCCCGATTTCGGCGGCCGAGCAGGCCGGTGTCAGGCGCATCTCTTTGGGCTCCGGTTTGGCCCGTCTGGCCTATGGTGCGCTGCTGTCGGCCGGCGTCGAGTTGACGGAAGACGGTACGGCCAATTACGCCAAAGAGGTGCCAGGGTTCGAAAAGCTGGATCCCTATATGCGAGGGCAGGATTAGGCGGAAACCTCACCCTCCGACTTCGTGACGGCATTCCTCCACGAAGTGCGTCCGGGCCTGGTCGCAGCGTACCATTGCTTCCAGATAGCAGAGTTGCTCGACGCTGGTCGTAGGCTCTACCTGAGGATGGCGGCTTTCGAGCCGCATCTTCAGGTTTAGGGCCTCCCGGATCACGGCCTGGCAATCTAGGAAGGCACCACTCGCTATCTGCTCGGCGATGTAGGCCTCCAAGTCGGGATCTAGCTGAATGTCCATGATTTGCACCTCCTGTTCATCGGGAGGTGGGCGGCAAATGTGGAGGCAATGCGCACTAACGAGCGTCGGCGTTGGGGTCTGCCATGCGCGGCAATGGCATCTTGGTTTCCGTATCCCGTTCGAATCCGCCGATCAGGCTGCCGATCAAGTCGCTCGGCTCTTCCTTCTTCGGTTTGGGTTTCGCCACGACGGGTTGGGGCGGCGGGTCGCGCTGTGGGTCGCTGGCAAGCGGGCGGCCGCCGTTGGGCAAAGGCTTGACCGGCTGGCCTTCGAGGGCTGCCGTCACCACGCGGCGCCAAATCTCGGCCGGTAGGCGGCCGCCGGAGACCTTTTCCATCGGGGCACCGTCGTCGTTGCCGACCCAGACCCCGACCACCAAGTCTGCAGTAAAACCCACGAACCAGGCGTCGCGGAACTCCTGGCTGGTGCCGGTCTTGCCGGCTGCCGGTCGTCCGGGATCGGCGCGCTTTCCGGTGCCCCAGTCGACAACGGCATGCAGCAGATCGTTCATGGCATTGACTTCGACCGGTGGCACGACGCGGTGGTAGGCCTCCTCCGGTCGGCGGAACAGAGTGGTACCCTCGGTTCCCTTGATCGTGTGAATGCCATAGGGCCAGACGCTGCGCCCCTCGTTGGCGAAGACGGCAAAGGCTCCGGTTAGCTCCAGCAGAGTCACCTCGGCGGCACCGAGGGAGACCGCCAGGTTTGCAGGCATCGGCGTGGTTATGCCCAGCCGCCGGGCAGCCCCAATCACCCGTTCCAGACCGGCTTGCTGGATTACCTGTACGGCGACTGAGTTCAGCGAGCGGGCGAAGGCTTCGCGCAGAGTGACCTCGCCGCGGTAGCGGTCGTTGAAGTTCCCGGGCTCCCAATCGCCGACCTTCACCTTCCTGTCCACCACCTGGCTGTCGGGCCTGAGGCCGCTCTCCAGCCCGGCCAGATAGACGAAGAGCTTGAAGGCGGAGCCCGGTTGGCGCAACGCCTGGGTTGCGCGGTTGAACTGGCTGGCGCGATAGCTCTTGCCGCCGACCATGGCCAGGATGGCGCCGTCGGGTCGCATCACCACGACGGCCGCCTCGCTGGCGTTCACGGCTGCGCCCTGTTCCTCCAGGACCTGTTGGACGGCTTGCTCGGCAATGGCTTGGATCTTGGGATCGAGCGTGGTGCTGACGGAGAGG
Organism: Rhodospirillales bacterium; assembly: GCA_963669445.1. Lineage (GTDB taxonomy): Bacteria > Pseudomonadota > Alphaproteobacteria > Kiloniellales > JACOMY01 > JACOMY01. The sequence continues at coordinate 3,673,053 of OY770029.1, read as the reverse complement.
TCGCGATGCACACCGCCCAGGGTCTGCTGCGCTTGTGTCAGCGCCCAATCGCCGAAATAGCGTCCTCGGTCGTAGCCGCGCGGCTTGGACTGGGTCTTGCCGGCATAGGCCTCTTCTACTTCCAACGGCGTCGCGAAGCCGGCAGCGACCATGGAATCCAGCACCAGCTTGGCCCGCTTGTCGGCTCGATCCCCCTCGCGCGTGGGGTTGAGCCTTGAGGGGGCCTTCAGAAGGCCTGCCAATACGGCCGCCTCATAGAGCGTGACGTCGCGTGCCGACTTGCCGAAAAACCGCCTGGCGGCTGCGTCGACACCGTAGGTGCCTGCTCCCAGGTAAACCCTATTGAGATAGAGCGTTAAGATCTGATCCTTGCTGTAGCGCGCTTCCAGCTGCAGTGACAGGATCGCCTCTTGGATCTTGCGTTTCAGGCTGCGCTCGGGCGTCAGGAAGAGGTTCTTGGCAAGCTGCTGGGTAATGGTAGAGCCACCCTGGACCAGGCGTCCGGCCTGAAGGTTGGTCAGCATCGCCCGGGCGATCCCGATGGGATCGATACCGTAATGACCGTAGTAGCGTCGGTCTTCGATGGCGATGACGGCCTGCGGCAGGAATGGCGACATCTCTTCGACTTTCAGCGGCTCGCCATAGACATCGCCGAAGCTGGCTATGGTAGAGCCGTCGGCCGCGGCCAGGGTGATGCTGGGTTGGCGGCTGTCGTCGGCCAGGCGATCGATCGGCGGCAAATCCTGGCTGTACCATAGCGCAACCCCGACGAGCGCAATCACCAGCCAGAAACAGGCTCCGGCGCCCCAGATGGAGAGCTTTACCCAGCGCGGCTTGCCTGGCCTCGCGATGGGCTGAGGTTCCCGCGCTCTGGTGCGGGCAGCAGGCTTCTGCTTCACTGCTTTAGGCTTGGCCTTCGCTTTTGGCTTGTTGGCGGTCGCCTTCGCCGAACGCGGCGGACGCTTCTCCGCCACCAATCGCGGCCGTCCCGAGGTGCCACTTGCCTTCTTCGCCCCCATCGCGCTATCCAGCCTCGTTTTCATTTCGTTCCGGACGCGGGCAATTCCCGTCCTCGATCCCCCGATACCGACACTCCTGCACGCGAAAGATGACCTGATGACGACAGACCTTGGCCATTTGACGATCCGGCCGATCACCCATGACGATGCGGCGGAGATCGTGTTGATGGCCGCGGAGCTTTCACGGCATGAAGGCGCGCCGCCCCCCATTCTGGTCGCCGAAGACGTCGAGAAGGAACTGGCACGACCCGACTGCGTCCTGCAGGGCTACATGGTGGTGCAGGGCGCACGCGTCGTCGGCTATTCGCTCTTCACCATCTCTTTTGACACCGAAAGCGGCGCTCGCGGTGCCTACATGTGCGATCTCTACGTGAGGCCCGAGGCGCGCCGCAATGGCCTGGGACGCAGGTTGATGGCGGCGATTGCGCGCGACACCGCAGCGCAAGGGGGAACCTGGATCGCTTGGGGGGCACTTGAGAGCAACAAGGAGGCCCAGCAGTTCTATACCAAGCTGGGACGCCCCGAAGAGGGAGTTCAGCTCTGGAGCCTCAGCAATCAGGTCTTCGCCCAGTTGAAGTCAGAATCGTGAAGGGTCTTTTGGAGGGGGCCGGCACCGCATTGGGAACAAGCAGGTCTACTGGTTCCCAAAATAGCCCCGAGAGCGTTTCGTCCTAAAAGTCGCTGCAGATGCCGTTGCGTTCCCAGTCGCCATAGCGGGTCGGTTCCGGGCCACTGGGGCCGCCGATCTCTTCCACCTTTCCGTCCTTAGCCCCCTGCTCGGCCTTCAGTTTCTCTGCGGTTTCCTTGAGCTTGTCAGAGGAGACCGGCTTCGACTGCGCGCGCGGCGAGCCGACACTGGTCAGACGGGGACTGGTCTTATGGCTTACGAAGAGCTTCATGTCTCTGCCTGCACCTAGGTCTCCTGGACGACGATCAGCAGTCGAACCGTATCGACAAGCTGGGCCACTTGCCGATGTTTTTCAATGTGACGACGCGCTGCTCCTTCCATCAACCACTTCTCACATAGCGGGACCGTGCGAACACGCGCTCCTAATCCGTCGCGGGCGTCTTTGGTACCATGAATTCATAAACCGTTGAAGGGCCGTAGGCATCGGTGAGTTCGTAGTTCTCCTGAATCCAGAGAAGTACGGAGTGGTCCGGCGGAGACCACTTGTTCTGCCGAGTGACGATCAGATCCGGCTTCAAGGCAGCGAGCTCTTCCAGCAGCTCTTTTTGCAAGATCTCTCGGCGCGATCCAACCGTCAGGGGAAAGTTATAGACATAACGAGTGGGAGATTGGCGTTCGCTCCAGAAGTAAATTCCAGGATGACCGCCCCAATGGAGCATAACCGCATCTTCAGGCAAGGTTTCCTTCAAAAGGAGGCCTACTCTTTGTGCCTCTTGGTGACGGACGGGCGTCCAGGGGTGAACAAGGCGGTTGTGCTGCGCGGTATCATAGTAAGAGAAGGCGGCGAAGGCAAAGAGACCAACGAACACGGCTAAAACCGGGGCACGCCAGTCAGCAAAGAGGCGTGCACACCAGGCGCCACCAGCAATTGAAAGGAGCGGTGTGAGAATGATCGCGTAGTATCCGTAGCCCTGGCCGGTCGCAACGACCACTATCAGGAGTGCCGCGATGTAAGTCACAAATAGCAAATGCCTACGATCAGGAAAGTGTCGAACAGCGATGAAGGCGAGGCCGTAAGCGCTAACAATGTAAACGTAGCTGAACATACTACCCGTCAAGACATCTATCAACTCATACAAATTTGTGAAGAGACTTGCCACATAATCGCTGTTATAGGTGAAGACGGCATAGTAAAATGCGTCAAATGTGCCTGCTAGCCAGAAGTAAAGCAGAGTGAGACCCCAGCCAACCAGACCCACAAGCAAAAACCGGAGTGAGTCGAAGATCACGCCCCTGATTCCACGGACGGTGAGGGCGCTGCCTTCTCGTTTCGCGGAGAGGAGCAGTGCGACCACCACGAAGGCCGGCAAGAAAATCATCGATTGCTTGAAGGCAGTACACAGAAAGAAGGCAAAGCCCACCACGTAAGCGCGCCCGGCGCCAATTTCAGATCGAGGCGAGACGGGGTCAGATTGTTCTCGACCAGGGACCCAGGGTGGAAGGAGAAGATAGAGAGACCATGCCAGGCAAGGGACGATCAGACTCTCCATGTTGAAGCGGTTGCCTTCGAGCAGGGGATCATTGCCGATCGCAAACCAAAGGATCGCAGCGGCAACTGCGGCTGTTGGCCCGCCCGAGCGTCTGGCTGCAAGGTAAATTGTGAGGAGCGCTACTGCGAAGGCCGTGACCTCAAGTGCAAAGACGGCTGCCGGGTTCGGGCCGAAGAGCCAGACGAAGAGAGCGACAAGCGAGAGGCCTAGCGGTGGCTTATGGTCCCAAGCACCCTGATAGAGGGGGGCGCCGGAGAGCCATTTATCCGCAACGGTGACATAAGCAAGGACATCTTGCGGAATTGCTTCCGCGAAGAGCGTTGCGCGCAAGGCCAGGGACAGAAGAAGAATGAGGAGGAGAACTGAGCCTTCCCAAACCCGCCAATGTGTTGCTCTCCGGCCTGGGCTAGGAGTTGGCAGAAAGGTGCCGTGCTCCCTCGCATAAGCCCAGGACGCAGTTGCAACCAGGCCAAGCACAAACAGTGAAGCCAAGAGACTCTTCGTAACGCCGATATCATGGGAAACCCAATGGAACCGAAGCATCGTTATCCCGATGGCATGGGAAAATGGATAGGCCAGAAACACCACTGATAGGCACGACGCGATTAAGAGCGCGTGTTTGGCAGGGTGTTTTTCGTTGGCCAGCCATCGATAGAGTGTGAGGAGGAAGAAAGGCGTGGCAGCAGCGATCACGAGGCGCATACCGCCAACAACGTACATCGGCCGCAAGTGTTCGTATTTGGACGTTACTAGCGCGACGGTTGCCCAGTGTTCAATGCTTGGAATCGAAAGCGCTAGCGCGAATGTCACGGCAATCGCTAACGAAAGCACACTGATGATCGAGCTGCTCCGTTGAGAGATGCGGCTGTTCATTGAGGAAACTTCAAGACCTGAGGACGAGGCTGGAGCTATGGCAGAATGATGATCGACGCTACGGCTGGACATTAGTGAATTTGCTATGGACCACTCTCAACCAGAACGCAACCACTGAGGGCTATGCCGTCTTGATCTGCCAATGTTCTTGGAGAATGCACCGACTTACGCAACGCGCAGGGCTCCAGCGATGCTATCGGACGGCTGGAGCCTTGTAGGCTGGGCCTTCCCTCCTTAGGTCTGATTCCCAGCTCAACCTGAACCTTGGAAGACGCATGAATTACGTCCGGACCACCTTTCTGCTTGCGCTCATGACGGCGATCTTCGTCGGCGTCGGCTATATGCTGGGCGGGCCGGGCGGTATGCTGATCGCCTTCGTGATCGCAGCCGGCATGAACGTCTTCGCCTATTGGAACAGCGACAAGATGGTGCTGCGGATGTACAGCGCCAAGGAGATCGGCGAGCGGCAATCGCCGGAATTCTTCGGCATGGTGCGGGATCTGGCCAAACGTGCGGACATGCCGATGCCGCGCGTCTACGTCATCGAGTCGGATCAGCCCAACGCCTTCGCCACTGGGCGCAATCCGGAGAATGCTGCGGTCGCGGCGACGACCGGGCTGCTGTCGCGCCTGAACTATGAAGAAATCGAGGGTGTCATGGCCCATGAGCTGGCGCATGTGAAGCATCGCGACACGCTCACCATGACCATCACCGCCACCTTGGCTGGCGCGATCGCCATGCTTGCCAACTTCGCCCTCTTCTTCGGCGGCAACCGGAACAATCCGCTTGGCATCGTCGGCACCATCCTGATCATGATCCTGGCACCGATGGCGGCCATGCTGGTGCAGATGGCGATCAGCCGAAGCCGCGAGTACGAGGCCGACCGCCTGGGTGCGGAGATGAGCGGCAAGCCTTTGGCTCTAGCCTCTGCGCTGCAGAAGATTTCCGGCATGGCGGCCAAGATCGACAACGAGAAAGCCGAGAACAACCCGGCGACAGCGCACCTCTTCATCATCAATCCCCTGCACGCCCGTGCCGTCGACTCGCTCTTCTCTACCCACCCCAGCACGGATAACCGCATTGCGCGCCTGCAGGAGATGGCGAGCAGCGGAGACTTCTCGCGCCCGGGAAGCAGCAAGCCGGGCACGCGGCGGCGCAGCGGTCGGGGCTCCGTTCCTTCCAGCGGCGGCAGCAAGCGGGGACCTTGGACATAGCGGTTCCATCCGATGGCCGATAGACGTTCGGGCGAGGCAGCGGGCCTGAAGGCAAGGCGCGTTGCGATCGACCTCCTGCAGCAGGTGGTCGATCGCCACCGCCCCTTGGACGAAGCCCTGGCAGCGGAGACACGACTGGCCAGCCTTGCCAGCCGCGACCGTGCCTTCGTCCGCCTCTTGGTGGCGACCGTCTTGCGGCGCCTTATCGAGCTTGATCGGACACTGGGTTCACTGATGGCGCGGCCGCTGCCGCGTAAAGCCGCCGAAGCACAGTGGGTCTTGCGTCTCGGTGCTGCTCAGATCCTCTTCTTGGAGACACCACCGCATGCGGCCGTGGGCACCTCGGTCACCCTGCTGCGCGGCCCCACGGCCGGCTTCAAAGGGCTGGTCAACGCGGTGCTTCGGCGCCTCGTGCGCGAGTGCCATCCCCTGCCTGAAGCGGAGGCAGCGCGGGTCAACACGCCCGATTGGCTTTGGCAAAGCTGGTGCCTGGCCTACGGCGAGGCGGAGGCCTTGGCGATCGCCGCTGCTCACCTGTACGAAGCGCCGCTCGATCTCAATGCCCCGCGCGATCGGGCTCTCTGGGCAGAGCGGCTAGACGCCGAACAGCTGCCGTTAGGGGCACTCCGCCTGTCGCCAGGCGCAGGCGACCCGCAAGGCCTGGCCGGCTATGACGCAGGCGCGTGGTGGGTGCAGGACCAGGCGGCGGCCCTTCCGGTCAAGCTCTTCGGATCGCTCGAAGGCTGCTTAGCGCTCGATCTCTGTGCAGCGCCGGGCGGCAAGACCCTGCAGCTGGCTGCGGCGGGGGCGGAGGTGACCGCCATCGACCGCAGCGGTCAGCGCCTGCAGCGCGTGAAGGCGAATTTGGAGCGCTGCGGGCTGACCGCCGCGGTGGTGGAAGCCGATGCCGCGCTCTGGCAGCCTTCGGCGCCCGTCGACGCAGTCCTCCTTGATGCTCCTTGCAGTGCGACCGGAACCGTTAGGCGCCATCCCGATATCGCACGAAATCGCCGCCCCACTGACGTAGCGGATCTGCTTCCCCTGCAGGCGCGCTTGATCCATGCGGCCTGGCGCCACCTGCGTCCAGGCGGCACCCTAGTCTATGCGGTCTGCTCGTTGCAGCCGGAGGAAGGATCGGCCCAGGTCGAGGCGCTGCTTGCAGCAGAAGCGGGATTGCGGCGTCGCCGGATAGAGCCGGAGGAGCTGGGCGGGCAGGGGCAACTGATCGATGCGCACGGCGATCTGCGCTGCCTGCCCTCGCACCTGGCCGACAAGGGCGGAATGGATGGCTTCTATGCGGCGAGGCTGGAACGGCTTGCCTGATCGGCCTCGGGGCGCTTAATGCTCTCCGCCATGGCCAAAGCAATTCGCATCGCTCCCTCGATCCTCTCCTCCGACTTCGCCAAGCTGGGCGAGGAGGTTCGAGCTATAGATCAAGCCGGCGCCGACTACGTCCACGTGGATGTAATGGACGGACACTACGTACCGAACATCACAATAGGGCCTCAGGTGGTAAAGGCCCTGCGTCCTCACAGCGACAAGGTCTTCGATGTGCACCTGATGATCGCGCCGGTCGATCCTTATGTCGTCGCCTTCGCAGAGGCCGGGGCCGACATCATTTCTTTCCATCCCGAAGCCGGTCCGCATCTGCATCGCACCTTGCAGCTGATCCGCCAGCAGGGCGTGAAAGCGGGGCTGGTTCTGAACCCAGGAACCCCGGTCGAGGCGGCACTGACGGTGCTGGACCTCTTGGATTTGGTTCTGGTGATGAGTGTCAATCCGGGGTTCGGTGGCCAAGCCTTTCTGCCCTCGGTGCTGCCCAAGGTCGAAGCCTTGCGCCGCGCCATTGATGCCAGCGGCCGCGAGATTGACCTGGAGGTCGACGGCGGCATCACGGCGGAGACTGCACCGCAGGCGATCGCTGCCGGCGCCGACGTTCTGGTTGCCGGCACGGCAAGCTTCAAGGGTGGGCCGGCCTGCTACCGCGACAACATCGCCAAGCTGCGACAGGGCTGAGGTCGGGACCATGTCGAACGGCGGCAGCGAGGGAGCAGACGCAAGGCAGGCGAAAGCGCGCTTGCCAGCTCATCTGGCGTTGCCGCGCTTGCGCTATCGTATGGCTTGCCTGGTCTATGCCTTGCCGCTCTATGAACTCAGCCTGCGCAGCACGGTCACCCGCGGCAGCTGTCCGACCGTCCCCGATTCCTGGCCCGGCAACGCCCAGCAAGGTCAAGAGATCGTCAAGGGACGCTTCCTGCTGGGTGGCTTGAAAGTGCCCCTGAAGCACGAGTTCCAGCAGTCCGGACTGCCGCTCGGGGCGTTGGCGGAGCTGCATAGTTTCGATTGGCTGCGCCATCTGCGCGCTTATGGCGGCGACGCGGCCAGACGGCGCGCCCGCGAACTGGTTACGGCTTGGATCCCGCAGCACAAACGCTGGTCTCGGCAGGTCTGGGCGCCTGAGGTGCTGGGCGATCGCATCGCCAATTTGATGGGGCACTACGAGTTCTTTGCGGCCTCCGGCGAGGTCGCCTTGCGCCAAAGCCTGCTCCGCTCGATCGCGCGGCAAGCCAAGCACCTGTCGCGTTGCATGCCTGCCGGCTTGACCGGTTCACCCCTCATCGCCGCGACCAAGGGGCTGGTTGTCAGCGGTGCCTGCCTGGCCGAGGGGCGCCCCTACCTGGAGCAAGGCTGTGCGCTTCTCACCAAGATCCTGCCGAAGCAGGTTCTGGCCGACGGCGGCCATTTGGAGCGCTCGCCGGCCAGCCAGCTGCGGGTGCTGCGCGATCTTCTGGATATCCGCGCCTGGCTGCATCTGGCTGAAGTCGAGACGCCGCCGGCATTGGTGGATGCCATCCAGCAGATGGGTCCCTTGCTCAAACTCATGCAGCATCCCGACGGAGGTTTGGCGCTGATCAATGGCTCCGCTGAGGAAGAGGGGTTGATGGTCGATCTGGTGCTGCAGCGCGCCAGCGGTCGACCCCGTCAATTGCTCTCAGGACCGCAGAGCGGCTTTCAGCGCCTGCAGGCCGGGCGCCTCTCCGTGCTGGCCGATGCGGGCCGGCCGCCGGGTCCAGGACTGGATCGCACGACGCATGCCGGCACCCTGGCCATCGAGGTGACTGCAGGACGCCAACGCCTGATCGTAAATTGCGGCGCCTTTGCCAATGACGCGGAATGGGGGCCACTCCTGAAGGGAACCGCAGCGCACTCCACCGTGACAGTGGCGGAACGAAACTCCTCCGAAGTGCTGGTCGGTGGCGGGTTGGGACGCCGCCCGCGCCAAGTCTCCTGCCGCCGCGATGACCGAAGCGGCTCTCAACTTCTGGAGATGAGTCATGACGGCTACGTTCCGCTTTTCGAGGTCGAGCATCACCGGCGCCTGGCATTGAGCGAAGACGGCGAGGCACTGGTCGGCGAGGATCGCTTGACCGGCGGCAGGGCGGGGCTCGCCTATGCCGTGCGATTCCATCTGCATCCCAGTGTTCAGGCGACTTTGATCCAAGGGGGCAGCGCTTGCCTGCTGCGGCTGCCGCGTGGCGAGGGCTGGCGCTTCCGCACCCAAGACATGGAGATCGCGCTGGAGCAGAGCATCTACTTCGGGCGTGCCGAAGACCCGCGCCGCAGTCTGCAGATCGTGCTCTCCGGCGAGACCGACGGGCAGGGTGCGACGGCGCTTTGGTGGCTGCAGCGCGAGGCGCAGGCGAAGCGATAGACGCGGTGCCCCTTCAGTCTGTTTCAGGTTGATCTTCTTTGAGAGTCCGGCCCGAAACTGCTTGTGTCCTGCATCGCTGCCAGAGCCACGCGTGTTAGGAAGGGTGGCGCCGGCGATGCCTTGCGCATCGTCAAGCCGGCGTGACGCGGCAAGCGTGGCTCCGGCAGCGACCCGAAGGGCCGTCTTATCAAGGCCTTGGGACTGCGTCGTGCGCCGCTTACGATGCGCAAGGCATCGCCGCGCGACACTCTCCTTGCCCAAGGCCTTGATAAGACGGTGCAGGACACAAGCAGTTTCGGGCCGGACTCTGAGCCTGACCCCTGGCGATCAAGTGTTCCGAAGATCCAGAGTGACGGCTACGGTCGACATCACCTCCTGCGCCCTGGCACTGCAGTCGGCCTCCGGCCAGCGGTAGGGGCCGGCGCCCATCTCGGCGCCCAGGTCGCGGTTGCGCTGCACCACGGCGCGGCCGTAGCGCAGCCGCGGTGCCTCCCATCGGGCAAGGGCCGCGTCGATGCCCTGCTGGGTGCGCAGTGCTTCAGCCAGGGCCACGGCATCGGCGGCCGCCTTGGTCACGCCCATGCCGAGATGCGGGCGACCGACGAAGGCGGCGTCCCCGACCAAAATGACCCGGCCGAAGACCAGTTGCGGGCACTCCAGGTCGTAGATCGGTTGAAAGAAGGGCCGCCTGGTCAGCTTGACGGCCTGGATAAACGCCGGTGCCAGCAAGCGCTCTGCGTCCGCGCGCATCTGGGCTACGACCTGGGCGCGGACCTTGTTGGGCGGAATCGCCATTGCATGGTGCTGGCCCTCATCGTCGGTCAAGAGGTCGTCGAGCCGGCTTTCGGCCTCGGCTGGACGATACCAGACCCAGTTGTAGCGCCGATGCCCGGCTCTAAGGTCGTCGTCGGCCCCGGCCACTAGGTAGCCCAACATCTGTTCGCGGGCTGGCAGACAGAAGCCGAACCAGTCCATGAAGTCTCGCGAGCAATGGGGGGCTAAGTGGGCTTCTTCGAGCAGTCCACGCCAGGCGACATAGCCAGCGTACTGTGGGACCGCCGCAGGCAGAAGTCGCGCCCGCAGGCCGGAACGGAAGCCATCGGCTGCGATCAGAAGGTCGGCGCGCGTCCTAGCTCCGCCATCGAGGAACACCGAGACGCCGGCCTCGTCCTGCTCGAAACCGAGGATACGACGGCCGGCATGATAGCGCGCTTCGGGAAAGCCCTGCCGAAGCACCCGGTAGAGGCGGTCCCAAGAGGTCATGACCTGTCGCAAGGGATGTCTGCCCAGCAAGCTACCGTCGCGCCGAACGGTCAAGCGCCCAGGTAGTGAAATCCCCAGTGAGCGGTCGAGATCAAGACCGCAGGCCGCGAGCGCGTCGAACAGCTCTTGATGGGTGGCGATGCCGGCACCGCGGCTTGCCAGCTCCTCGCCGGAACGTTCGTAAATCGCCACGTCCCAGCCAAGCCGCAGCAGCTGCAGACCGGCAAACAGCCCGGCCATCGAACCACCGCAGATGATTGCGCTCCCAGACCCGCTGCCACCTTGCTGGGTCACCAGCATTCTCCTCAGGACGTTAGAATTCTTCGCAACTCTAATTCATCAGTCGATCAGCAATAGCTCAAGCAGGCGTCAGTCAACGACCTCCCTGCCTTCTGATTCCGGATAATTCAGCTCTATCGAAAGCCCATTGGGATCTTGGATGAAGAGTTGATAGAGACCAGCGTCTGGGACCCGCCGGTGGCGGGTGGCGATACCGCGGCCTTCCAGTTTGGCAACCATCTCTTTGAGGCCTGTCGCCTCGAAGGCGATGTGGTCCAGGGATCCGGTATCCGTCGACTGCGCGCGCTCCCCCAGATAGTCGCGTTGCTCCTCATCGGCCTGCAACTTCGCTAAGTGGACGACGGCTCGGTCGCCAAGATAGAGCCAATAGCCCGGAAAGGCAAAGGGGGGCCGCTCGCCGAGCCGCAGGCCCAGGATCTCGACATAGAAGCTTCGCGTCGCCTCAAGGTCCTCTGCAAGGACGAGGAAATGGTTGAGGTTCTCCAGTGGCATCGCTTCGTCTCCTCAGTCTGCCGAAGGGATAATCGGGTCTACCTGCTGCAGAACGCGCCTTTGTCAGATAAGCTGTTTGCGGCTTGCATAGTCGCATTGTGCGCCAGTTGCTTAACCCGCACGCGAGTTTGACACGCGGCCAGACTTAGATTATCTATCGATCAATAAGGTTTTTGGCAAGATCCGGATAAGCTCGACGGAGGTATTGCCGATGGCACTTGCACAGCTTTGATCATAAGTGCCGCAGGAGAACCTGTTAACCCAGGTCTCGCAACACTCCGAGAGATGGGGGACCTAAAGAAGCCCGAGAAAGGGCATGCAGGAGCCGCCAAGGGAGAACGCAGAGATGAAACCACCCCCCTTCAGGTACGAGAAAGCAAGCTCGGTTCAAGGTTTGCTCAATCTGCTCGCCGATCAAGGCGAGGACGCCAAGATCTTAGCTGGCGGACAGAGTTTGGTGCCAATGCTGAACTTGCGCCTGACCTATCCCGAGGTTCTGATCGACATTAATGGACTGGGCGAGCTGGATTACGTCAGGTTGGAGGGCGACCGGGTCAAGATCGGCGCCCTTACGCGTCATCGAACCCTGCGAGACTCCCCGATCATCGCAGAGCATTGCCCGCTGATGGCGGAGGCCTATCAGCATGTCGCGCATGTGACGGTGCGCAATCGCGGAACCCTTGGCGGCAACCTCAGCCACGCCGATCCGGCGTCCGAGATGCCGGCGGTCATCCAATGTCTGGACGCGACCCTTGTGGTGTCCAGCAAGGTTGGTCAACGCCAAGTCGCCGCCAGCGATTTCTTCGTCGGCGCCCTGACCACGGCACTCGACCCAAGCGAACTGCTGACCGAAGTGCAGATTCCAATCTGCGGCCCAAGCCAAAGCTGCGCGTTCGAGGAAGTGAGCCCGCGCAAAGGCGATTTCGCCATGGCGGGCATCGCCGTCACCATGGAACTCAGCGATGGCACCTGCCAGTCGGTTAGGATCGCTCACTGCGGCGTCGAAGATCGGTCGTCGCGTGCCTCCGCAGCGGAAGCAAGCCTGGCCGGTAAGCCGGCCGAGGCGGCGCACTTCTCCGAAGCCGCGGCGCTGCTGGCCGAGACCGTCGAACCGACGGAATCCTATCACGCCGATGCCGAGCTCAAGTGCGATTTGGTGCGCAGCTTGACCGCAAGAGCCCTGACCCGCGCCGCGGCGCGGGCGGCTCGCTGAGGGGAGGAGAGAAGACATGGCTGCACCATCTCAGCACGGACGCATCGCAATCACCGTGACGGTTAACGGCGTCACCCACGAGCGCGAGGTCGAGCCGCGCCGACTCCTGAGCGACTTCCTGCGCGAGGATTTGGCGCTGACCGGCACCCACGTCGGTTGCGAGCACGGCGTCTGCGGCGTCTGCAACATTCTGCTGAACGGCGAGACCGCGCGCTCCTGCTTGATCTTTGCCGTCCAGTGTGACGGCGCCGAAATCCGCACTGTCGAGAGCCTCGGCAGCATTGACAATATGCATCCCCTGCAGGAGGCCTTCTGGGAAAAGCACGGCCTGCAGTGCGGCTTTTGCACACCGGGAATGCTGATGTCGGCGCTCGAGCTTCTGGAGAGTGAGCCGAATCCCAGCCTCGAGGCGATCCGCGAAGCTATCTCCAGCAACTACTGCCGCTGTACCGGCTATCAGAACATCGTCGAGGCCGTACAACATGCGGCTGCCAAGATGCAGGAGGGCGCGACATGACTGAACTGGCCAAAGGCAAAGACTTCCTGAAGAAGTCGCGCCAGCAGCAGCCGCCGCAAGAGCACTACAGCTGGATCGGAAAATCTATGAAGCGGGTCGAGGATCCCCGCCTTCTGACCGGCCAGGGCAGGTACATCGATGACATCCAACTGCCCAACATGGCGCACGCAGCCGTGCTGCGCAGCCCGCATGCGCACGCCCGGATCAAGTCGATCGACACCTCGCAGGCCAAAGCGCTGCCGGGCGTTATCCTGGTAATGACCGGTGCCGAGGCGGCCGAGGTCACCGGCCCGACCGCAACCTTCGCCAGTCCGCCTTGCGTGCAGTACTGCCTGGCCGTGGACAAGGTGCGCAACGTCGGCGAGGCGGTGGTCGCCGTGGTCGCCGAATCTCGTTACATCGCCGAGGACGCGATTGACCTGATTGATGTCGACTACGAGATCCTGCCCGCTGTGGTCGATCCGCTGGATGCCCTGACCTCCAGCGGCGATGCGGTCCTGCACCCGGATCGCGGCGATACCAACATCGCGCTGACCAACAAGTCGGCTTTTGGGCCGATCGACGAAGACTTTGCCAACGCCGATCTCATCGTCGAGCGAAAACTGCGCTGGAACCGGGTCGGCGGCACGCCGATGGAGACGGTCGGTGCGATCGCCTCCTACGACAAGGGCACGGGCAAGTTCACCATCTATTGCAATACCTCGATGTACAATTATGTCGGCTGGCTGATTGCGGTCTCCTTGAAGGTGCCCGCGCACAAGCTGAACATTATCCCGACCATCGCCGGCGGCAGCTTCGGCAGCAAGCTCTTCATTCACAAGCTGCCGACCTTGACCGGCACCTTGTCGCGGGCTTGCGGCCGTCCGGTCAAGTTCCTCGAAGACCGGATCGACAATCTGACGAACTGCGATCACCACGCCTCCGACCGCATCTACGATGCGCAACTGGCGGTGAAGGACGGCATTATGACCGGCCTGCGTTTCAAGGTAATCGACGACTATGGGGCTTACTTCCAGTTCGGTGTGGGCCATCACGGCAACGCCATGTCGCAGGCCGTTGGGCCTTACAAGATCAGCAGCATCGACATGGACCTGACCGCGGTCCTGACCAACAAGTGTCAGCAGGGCGCCTACCGCGGTTTCGGCTCGGAGGTCATGAACTTCCTGCTGGAACGTATGGCGGATGCTGCAATCGATGCCTTGGGCGATGATCCCGTGGAGTTCCGTCGGCGCAACTTTATCCCGCCGGAGGATTTCCCCTACGTCATCCCGACCGGAAATCTCTATGACAGCGGCGATTATGCTGCGGTTCTGGACGAGGCCGCCCGCTTGTTGGACTATGAGGGTTGGCGCAAGAAGCAGGCGGAGGCGCGCAAGGAGGGGCGCTTTATCGGTATCGGTGTTGCCACCTGTCACGAGCGCAGCGTTTTCAGTTCAACCGAATTCTGGTTCCTCAATCCCAAGGACCAGCCGGGATTCACCCTGACTAGCTCGCCCGAAGGGGTGGCCGTTAAGATCGATCCCACAGGCAAGGCCTTGGTGACACTACAGGCACCCTTCTGGGGCAACAGTCCCGAGACCATGGCGGTCCAGATCCTGGCTGAGCAGCTAACGATGGATCCGGCTGATATCTCCGTGACCTATTCAGATACGGACGGCGGCTTGAACGGCACCGGACCTGGCGGCAGTCGCTACACCGTGATGATCGCCGGCGCGCTGGCCGGGGCCTCGAACAAGATTCGGGAAAAGCTGATCAAGGTCGCCGGCTACATGCTGGAAGCCAGCCCCAGTGATCTGGAACTGGCCGACGGACGAGTCTCGGTGAAGGGTGTGCCCGAGCACGGCAAGACGATCGCCGAAGTCGCGCTGCATGCGCACTATTTCCGCCTCTCGATGCCGGACGACCCCGATCTGACCAGTGGTGTGGATGCCACCCACGTCTATGACCATCCGCTGACCACGATGCCGAACGAGGATCGCACTGATCTTGGCGTCTTCTATCCGATCATGGGCCACATGTGCCACATGGCGGTTGTGGAGGTGGACACCGATACGGGTAAGTTCTCTTTCCTGGATTACGTCGCTGTCCATGACTGCGGCACTATGGTGAACCCCATGACCCTTCAGGGCCACATCCGTGGCGGTACGGCCAGTGGCATTGGCACGGCCGCCTACGAGCACTACTACTATGACGAGAATGGTCAGCTCCTGAACGCGACCTTCGTTGACTATCTGGTGCCCGGGTTGCACGAGGTGCCCCATGACGTTCGCACGGGGCACGTCGAGACGCCCTCGCCCTTTACCGAGTACGGGATCAAGGGCGGCGGTGAAGGCGGCCGCATGGGGGCACCGCCGGCCCTGGCAAATGCGGTTGAGGACGCCTTGCGGCCCCTGGGCATCAAAGTCGACGCCTTGCCGATCTCGCCAAAACACCTGCGCGGCCTGATCCGCGAGGCACAGAAGGGATAGGAGGCGGGCCCGGCTAACACCGGGCCAAGGGCTGGGGGGCGGCATGGTGGGCGCGCGCGAAGACCGCAGACCCGTTGCCTGATCGCTGATGACGCCAGAGCGGTCCCGGGTGATGCGGCTTTGCGCTAGATCGCCGCTTGCCAAGCACTCTGCGGCATGCTTTGTGGCGCCATCCATTCCAGATTACCGGGACCTCGGACATGACTGCGCTTATCAAGCCTGCTCGTGCACTCCTCTCGCTGTCCGACAAGCGTGGGTTAGAGGACTTTGCTCGCGGTCTGGCAGCCGCCAACGTAACGCTTGTATCGACCGGCGGTACGGCGGCCGGCTTGAAGGCGGCCGGATTGACGGTGGAAGAGGTGAGCCAGGTCACCGGGTTTCCGGAGATCATGGACGGTCGGGTCAAGACCCTGCACCCCAAGGTGCACGGCGGCTTACTTGCACGGCGTGACCGGCCCGACCACTTGGCGGCCATGGGCGAGCAAGGGATCGAAGGGATCGATCTGCTGGTCGTCAACCTCTATCCCTTTGAGGAAACTCTGGCGTCGGGCGGCAGCGGCGAGGCCTTGATCGAAAAGATCGATGTTGGCGGTCCGGCCATGTTGCGCGCGGCGGCGAAGAACCATGCATTCGTTGCCGTGGTGACCGATCCCGACGACTACGCGCCTCTGCTCGAGGAACTGCGGAGGGAAGGCGGCATCGGTTTCGAGACCCGGCAGCGGCTGGCGGCAAAGGCCTTTGCTCTGACGGCGGGCTACGATGCGGCAATTGCCGGTTGGATGGCAGAGCAGCAGGGGACGCGCTTTCCGACTCGCTTCTCGCTGGCCGGTGTTCGCCAGTCCAGCCTGCGCTACGGCGAGAATCCGCATCAGCAGGCCGCCGCCTATCGCAGTGGCCGCCCGGTTCCCGGGGCGATAACGGCACGACAGCTGCAGGGCAAGGCCTTGTCCTATAACAACCTCGCCGATGCCGATGCGGCCTTCGAGTGCGTCGCCGAGTTCCGCGATCCGGCCGTCGTGATCGTGAAGCACGGCAATCCTTGCGGCGTTGCCGAAGGCGACGAACAGGCTGCTGCCTATGACGCCGCGCTTGCGACGGACTCGACAAGCGCGTTCGGCGGGATCGTGGCACTCAACCGTCCCCTGGAGGCTGCAACAGCTGAACGGATCGCCAAGCTGTTTACCGAAGTCGTGATCGCGCCGGGGTTCGAGGACGAGGCGTTGGCCTGCCTTGCCGCCAAAAAGAATCTACGCCTGCTGGATACCGGCAGCCTGCCGAACGGCGAGGCCGAGGGGCTGGTCGTCAAAGCGCTGGCCGGGGGTTTCCTGGTGCAAGATCGCGACGGCGGTTCGGTGACCTCCGCGGGCTTGACCTTGGTGACCAAGCGCGCACCGAACGAGAGTGAGCTGCAGGATCTCCTCTTTGCCTTTCGCGTCTGCAAGCATGTGCGCTCCAACGCCATCGTCTATGCGCGCGGGCGTGCCACCATCGGCATTGGCGCCGGTCAGATGAGCCGCGTCGACTCCTCGCGCATAGCGGCTTGGAAGGCGCAAGAGGCATTCGGGCTTGAGGGTTGCAAGGGTTCTGTTGTGGCCTCCGACGCCTTTTTTCCTTTCGCCGACGGCCTGCACGCAGCCAGCGCTGCCGGCGCCACCGCAGTCATTCAGCCGGGCGGTTCGCAGCGTGACGCCGAGGTAATTGCGGCGGCCGACGAGGCCGGGCTGGCCATGGTCTTCACCGGACTCCGCCATTTTCGTCACTAAGGAGCGATCACCTTGGTCTAGGCCTGCGATCTCCACCACTATCGCCACAGCCGGCCAAAAAACCTTCCGCTTCTGCAACCTTGTTTGATCGAGATCAAGACTCTCTACCTGTCTTTGCTGTAAATTCCCGCGCCAGAGAAGACGGCAAACAGGGAAGGATGGGAGCATGACGCAGAAATCCCAGGCAGGGAAAGGCAATGGTGCGGCCCCACCAGAGACCGGTGGAGAGGTCGCGAGAACCATCGGCGGCTGGGAGCCCGGCCAGGAGTTGACGGCTCTGCGCCAAGATCCGGATGCGATCCGCGCGATCTTCGAAAACGGCACCTATCCCTACAAGCGCAAGATTCCAGCGAAAGCCTATGAGAAGCAGAAGGCGGCGCTGCAGGTCGAACTCTTGAAGGTGCAAGAGTGGGTCAAGCAGACCTCTCAGAAAATCGTGATCCTCTTCGAAGGGCGCGACGCAGCCGGCAAGGGCGGCACCATCAAGCGCTTTACCGAGCATCTGAACCCGCGCGGCGCCCGCGTCGTGGCGCTCGACAAGCCAAGTGAGCGCGAGCGCAGTCAGTGGTATTTCCAGCGCTACATCTCGCATCTGCCGGCAGGCGGTGAAATGGTTCTCTTCGACCGCTCTTGGTACAACCGCGCCGGCGTCGAGCGGGTGATGGGCTTCTGCACCGCCAATGAGTATCTGGAGTTCATGCGCCAAGCCCCGCAGTTCGAGCGCATGGTCGTGCGGAGCGGCGTTATCCTCTTCAAGTACTGGTTCTCGGTGACGCAAGCCGAGCAGCGTCGCCGCTTTCAGTCGCGCGAGATCGAGCCGCTGAAGCGCTGGAAGCTCTCGCCGATCGACCGCCAGTCGTTCGACAAGTGGGAGGACTACACCAAGGCCAAGGAGGCGATGTTCTTCTATACCGATACCGCCGATGCGCCCTGGACCATCATCAAGTCCGACGACAAGAAGCGCGCGCGCCTCAACTGCATCCGCCACTTTCTCTGGGCCCTGCCCTATCCGAATAAGGACGAGGAGGCGGTCAAATCGCCGGATCCCTTGATCGTCGGCGAGAGCAGCTTTGTGATCGGTCGCTCCTCGCACTTGCTGACGCAGGGCTTGGCGACGGACAATCTCGAGTAGCCGCGCTCGCCGTGAAGGCGGAGCGTGATAGGGTCGGGTCGCGCTTGGTTTACCGAAGGATGCCCCTGCTATGAGCGACATCGCCAAACACAAACGATTCGAGAACGATCGGGTCGTCATCTGGGAGTTCCAACTGGATCCCGGCGAGAGTTCTGGGCTGCACACCCACAAGCGCGACTACTTCTTCCACATCATCGAAGGCTCGACGCAGAGGGTGACCGACGCCGATGGCAGGTCACTCGGCGAGACGACGTTGGAGCCTGGCAGTACGCAGTGGGTGACTGTGGATGGCGATCACCTTGTCATGGACGGCCAGCGGCTTCCCGCAACCCACGAGGCGACGAACATCGGCAAGACGGCAATTCGCGAGATCCTGGTCGAGTTCAAGAGCTGAACTCTCAGCCGCTAGCAAGCTGGGTTACGGGCTGTCCCATTTGCGCGTAGAGAAAAGCGGTACATTGCATGCTGCACATCGGCATTCTCTCAACCCGATGGCGCAACACCCCTTGATGAGGACGACCATGCTTCTGAACCGCTTAGCCGACCTCAAGGTCGTTCCCGTGATCCGCAGCAGCAGCGATCTGGAGGCTTCCAGAGCCTGCGACTGGCTCCTGGAGGCGGGGCTGAAAGCCCTGGAGGTCACCTTGACCGTACCGGATGCCGAAGGCCTGATTGCAAATCTGGCCGAGCGCGAGCCCGATGCCCTGATCGGCGCCGGTACCGTGCTGACCGCCAAACAGGCGACTGCCTGTATTGATGCGGGCGCCACCTTCCTGGTTGCACCCTGCGCTGCTCCTGAGGTTCAGGCGGTTGCCAATGAGGCCGGCATTCCCTTCATGCCGGGGGCGGCAACACCCAGCGAGGTCTTGGCGCGCTGGCGCGAGGGGGCGGCATTGGTGAAGATTTTCCCTGCCAAGCTCTTGGGCGGGCCGGCCTTCCTGAAGACCCTGAGGTCGGTCTTCCCCGAGATCCCCTTGATGCCGACCGGTGGCGTCAATCCCGACACCGCATCCGCTTATCTGGAAGCGGGTGCACTCTGTGTCGGCATGGGGGGCGAACTTATGCCATCGGCCGCCCTAAGAGCCGGAGACAAGAGCGGTGTGATCACGCTGGCGCGCCAGGCTTTGGCCGCTGTCACCGATGCTAAGAAACAAGAAAAGTAGGCTTTTACTGAGTTTTAGAGGTCATGTTTCTTACATATTTGCTGCTCGCGCAACAGACCCGACCCGACCCGACCTGGAACCGGATAAGAGCGCAATCCAGCTTGGGCGTTCAGGTCTTGCGCGAGGATTAGGCTGTGAAGCGTGCGGTGAGACTACGGTGGTCTGAGCCCATGACATCTTGCGCGACCTTGTGCGAGACGGCAGTCAAGCCGCGGTAGAAGATGTGATCCAAAGTCAGATTAAGCTTCGGGTAGGTGGCGTAGTGCGTTTGAATGCGCTCGAACCCTCGCGCCTTGAGCCGTGCAGCAAGATCATCGATCTCGCTGAACCCGATCGGCTTGGGCTTGGCACCGGTCAGCGGTGCTAGCAGAGGCCAGGTCCACCAGCGCTCGAAGCTGTTGAAGTCGCCAAGGATGATGGCCCGTGGGGCAAGTGAGACGCTGGCCAACAACCGGTCGAATTCGTCTCGTCGCTGCTCCATGGAGACGGCGCAAGAGAGATGGAGGTTGACGACGCTGAGCGACGCTCCGCTCCAGCTGTAGATCAGATGCTGCGCTTCCAGACTTTCGATCCATCGCATCCGTCGTCCCAGGAAGGAGGGGCTGACCCGCCGATCCGGGTTGAGTGCGATGGTTTGGCGGCTGATGAGCGGAAGAGACGAGTGTAGACCCAGGTGGGTGAACTGGTCCTTCTCGACGAAGTCTTCCGCGGTTTCGACTTGGCCGCTCAAAGAGTGCAGATGCGCCCCTGTCAGCTCCTGAAATGCTACAATATCAGCATTACAATAATTGACCTTCGATGGTGCAGTCGAACGATTGAAAACATTCCAAGTTGCGATCGATAATTCTGCTGTGTTACCGCTATCGGACATGGCGGAATGCTCCTTGATCGGTGGGGGAGCCGGCCGGCAGCGCTTAAATCCAGAAGGGTTCTGAGCAATTCGGCATTAGGGGCTTGGAGGCTATGGACGGGACGCTTTCGAACAGTCGACTGACGCGCCTGTCTAACCACTATCGGGCCTTTTGGCATCAATCGCCATACAAGATGGCCGGCTTGGCCTTTCTTCTAGGCCTCCTGCCTTTCGTTATGGTGGCTGCAGGCGGGTTGGGTGGCCTGAACTTTCAGGGCATCATGGACTCCTCGCTGCTGGTGCGCCAGGACAGCAACACCAAGATCATCGAAGTTACTCGGTTTCGCGATCGGACGAGCGACGCCAGGGAGAACGCCCTGATGCGAGAGCCGGTCATTCGGCTTTCCGAGGGCGTCTATCTGATCGATACCGCGCGACTGCGGCAGGGGGGCGGGCAGGCCAACGACGGCAGCCTGACCTTGGGTCAGCAGGAAGCCGCCGGTCAAACCTGCCTCACCAACCCCTTTCCTGCGACCTGCCAAGTCTTCTACGTCAAGAATGTCGGCTTCCTGGCGGCCCTGAACTGGTCGGTCCAGTTCCTCCTGCTTTTTCCGGTGTCGATCTTCTTTGCCTTCCGCGTACCGCAGCTCTTCTCCGAGGCAGTGCGGCGCATGCATGACAAGGGCATGCTAAAACAGCGGAGTTCGGCACAGGAGACGGTGGAGCTGGAGGGCGACGCCGTCCGTTTCATCCGTGACAAGATCTGGCGACGTGCTTTGGGCTGTGGGCTGGTCCTTATGGCGGGGATCTTTCTGGTCATGTGGTACGACTGGGATGCTGTGGTCAACACGCCCTTGGAGTGTCACCAAGAGGGTTGGCCGCCGATCGAGAACTGCCAGGGAGCCGATCTGGCGCCCTTCGAAGACAGCCGTGAGAACGAGTTGGATTGGTCGATCTCGGCGACCTTCCCCTCGGTCTATCAGCGCCACTATGGAGACAGCATCGATGGAGAGAGCAAGACCTTGCTCTCGCTCCTCTATGCCTTCGGCTGCACGGCCGAACATCGCGAGGACCTCAAGGGGATTTTCGACTTTCCGATTGACGATGCCGCCTGCCTGAAGAGCGACTATCGTGAGCACTACCGCTATGCCGGCGTCCTGGAGAATTCGCTTTTCTCCGGCTATGTCTATCTGGTGGCGGCACTGCTCTCGGCGCTCGTCCTCATGTTCTACGGCTATCTTTTCTGCTTTGCCTGGACGATGGAGGAGGTGAGCCGCAGGAAGTATGCGCTGATGGTTGTGCCGAACCTACGCTCCAACGATTTGCGCCGCGGTTTCGAGCTATTGTGGCCGCCTGTTCGCGCAGTGATCCTGGCGACCTTCGTCGGCTATGCCGTGCTCTATCTGATGCGCATCCAGAACCTCTTTCTACGGGCGCAGGAATATCGAGACATCTTCGATTTCATGGCGCGCGACCTGCTCTCGCCGGTTCGCGATATCACGCTCGTCGTCGGCAAGTTCCTGGGAGGTAGCGAAGTCGGCTCGCTCTCCGGTCAGATCAGCTCGACACCAGAGACCCTGGAACGCATTTTGGATCCGGGACTGAACGACACCCAGGCCTACTTTTCCGTGGTGCTCTTTGCCTTCGTGACGGTGATCGTCAGCATCCTCCTGGTGATCGCCCTGCATGACGTCGCCAGCCGGGCCAAGCAGGATGTGATCGACGACCATGAGGAGGCCGAAGATCTTGAGGACTTCGTCGTCCACCATGAGGTCGACAAGAGCTTGCAGTCTGAGAGCACTGAGAAGAAGGCGCTCTGGATCCTGAGCCGTGTTTCGGAAATGCGAACCTGGCCGTTGGATTGGCCCAGCCTGAACCGCGCGTTAAAACTGCTTCTGACCGGCATTCTGTTCCTGATCTTCTATCGCGCCATGCTGATTTGGATCGGTATCTTTATCTATGCCATCGTATCGGGCAGGGCGGCCAAGAAAGGCGGCTCGTCATGATCCGGCATGTCAGCCTTGCCTTTTGCCTTGCCGTTGGTCTGCTGTCACTTACTGTCGCCCAGTCGCGGGCAGAGACGATCGCCCTGGTCGGTGTCGACTGCCCGACGAGCGGGGTCAGCTTCGATGATGACACTCACAGCCTCTGGTACGATCGCTTTTGGACGGGAAGCTGCAGCGGCCTCTGGTTCGATGGTTGCTGGCCCGGCGAGTCCTGGCCGGACCTGATCCACGAACTGGCGAACAAGCATGATCGTACGGCCGCGCGCACGATGGCGCCGCGATTCTGCGCGCTGGGTCGTGCGATCGGTCATGAATGGGCGCGCGACAATGACGTGCGCCGGATCTCGACCGAGGATCTGCAGGGTTGGTACGAAGACCTGCGGCAAGCACACGACCTGGAGGCTGCCCTTACGCGCTATGAGAGCCTCGTAAAGGCGCGGCTGGGTGCGCAGTAGTTTTGCCACTTGCCGCTTGGCCGCTGCTTGCCTGCCGTCCTAGACTGACGTTCGGCAAGACACGCGAGGGAAGCAGCAGATGCAGAAGCAACGCGATCAGGCAATCGCCACACTGCAGATCGAGAACGAGCAAGTCAGGGTCACCCAATACCGCTTCCCGCCAGGCAGCGAGACCGGTCATCACGTGCATGAGTACGACTATGTCGTGGTGCCGATCATCGGCGGACAACTCACCATGACCGACGACGCGGGCAAGGTCTCTCACGCCGAGATCAAGTTCGGTGTCAGCTACAATCGCTCCGCCGGCGTCTCGCACAACGTAATCAACGAGACGGATGCCGAAATCGCCTTCGTCGAGGTTGAACTGAAACCATAGCAGCTTTCCCTACTGCACGACTGGGCTGCCAAAAAGGGCGTTGGTCTGTTATCGCCCTACTGCTAACCGAGGTGAATGGATGCACGGAGACCCGATCTGAAAGAAGGCGAGGCCATTGCTGTCGGCCGTCGCAGCACCTGGCTGGTTCCCGCCGTTTTGGTCACCTGTACCGGCGTCTCGATCCTGTCCACCGATCTCTATCTGCCCAGCCTGCCGCATCTTCCGGGGCTGTTGGCAACGGACACCACGACTGTCCAGCTTACGCTTAGCCTGAACATCGGTGCCTATGCCGTGGCGCAGCTGCTGCATGGGCCGCTCTCCGACCGCTTCGGTCGGCGATTCCTGCTGATCGCAGGGTTGATCGGCTTTTTCATCACCACCTTGATGTGCGGCCTGGCGGCCAACATCGACATGCTGATCCTAGGTCGGGTCGGGCAGGGACTGACAGCCAGCGTCGGCTCGGTGGTCATCGTGCTGATTATCCGAGACCTCTATCAAGGCAGCAAGGCCATGCAGGTGATGGCAGCCTATGGCGTCGCCTTGGGACTGGTGCCGGCGGTCGGACCCTTGATCGGTGGATTCGTCTTCGTGGAACTGGGCTGGCAGGCGAACTTCCTGCTTCTGGCCGTTGCCATCCTTCTCGTCCTGGGCCTGGTGCTTCGCTTCGTTCCGGAGACGGGCGAGCGCAATCGTGATGCATTGCACCCGCGCGCCATGCTGACGGCCTATGCCGGCCTGCTGCGCAACCGCGGCTATCTGCGCTACTTCCTGCCGCTCACCTTCAGCTTCGGTGCCCTCTTCGCTTTTCTGACCGAAGGTGCCTTCCTGATCATCCAGCGCTTCAGTGTGGCGACCGAGGCTTATGGCCTCTATCACGCGATCATCGTCGTCGCCTACATGGCGGGATCGCTGACCGTCGGTCGGCTGGCCAGCCGCGTGCAGCCCGCCGACTTCGTCCGTATCTCTATGGCAAGCGGGGCGAGTGGCGCCTTGGTGCTTCTGCTGCCCGTACTGTTAGGCCACGAGAGCCTCTGGCTCATCATGACTGGAATGGCGCTCTATACGGTCGCGCTGGGTTTCATCCTGGCGAGCGGGCCGATGTGCATGTTGGCGGCCGTCGACGAGGGGCCAAAGGGTTCCGCCTCGGCATTGGCCGGTGCTTCACAGATGGCTGCGGGAAGCTTGGCCGGCTTCATCGTTGCCTTCACGCATGACGGAACGGCGCTGCCGATGACGGCGACAATCGCAGGCTTCATGGTGCTCGCGGTCGTGGGCTATCGCCTCTGCCGACCGCGCTAGGCACATCTTACCTGCCGGTCATCATCGATGATCGATACTGCCCTGCGGCACCGGCTTGAGTGCAGGCTCTGTAGCCCACTCCCCGGCAGCCTCTTAGACATCAACATTCAAGATCACCGCACTCGGCGTTAACCTGCTGAAATGTAATCCCTCAGCGCGGCTGCCTCGTGCTCGCTCTCGGCAATTCGCTCCTTCACGACATCGCCGATTGAGATGATCCCCAGAAGTGCGCCGTTCTCCACCACCGGCACGTGGCGGATGCGCTTGTCGGTCATTAGGCCCATGACGCTGGCAATCGTGTCCTTGCGGGTGCAGGTGATCACCTTCTCGGTCATCAGGGCGGAGACCGGACCCTTCAGGCTGTCTGTTCCCTTGGTGCCGATTGCCCGGACGATGTCGCGTTCGCTCAAGACGCCAGCGATCCTGTCGCCCTCCATCGCCAGGATCGCACCGATCCCCTTTTCAGCGAGAATTTCTGCCGCCCGCTCTACGCTATCGTCGGGCGAAACCGAGATGACGTCACCGCTCTTGCCGCCGAGAATTCGTGCTACGGTCATGCCTCTTCCTTCTCCTTTCCTGCCCGCCCGATTGCTTGGTCGCGCCGACCATCCAACCATAGCGGATAGTGATCTGGACGCGGAAGAGGGGTCAGCGGGCCGCCGGCCTCTTCCTCGTCTACCCGGAGCGAAGTATGCGCTTGGGTCCTCTGCCTCGCAAGCCCGTGAGGGTCGAGTGAACAGCCTGTCGCAACGACTGGACCTAGAGGGGGAGGCTATGGAACAGTTCGGCGATGCTTGGGGTTAGAGGGACGGCATCCGAATCCTATCGGTCGAACGGGGCCAAAGGGGCCGGCGCTTTGCTGGCTCTCTCTCTCTGCGCCATGCCAATGGCCACGCCGCAGGCAGCCGAGTGGACCTGGTTCCAGCAAGAGGCGATGACCGGTGATTGGGGCGGTTTTCGCAATGATCTGGAGCAGGCCGGCGTCACGCTGTCGCTCGAGTACTACGCCGACTTTCTGGCCAATCCGGTCGGAGGTCTGGAGCAGAGTTCGGCATACTCAGCGGGCCTCTACGGCACGGTCGAACTCGACTTCGAAACCCTCTTCGGCCTAACCGGCACCTCTCTCTACATCGGCGGAGTTTGGGACAGCGGTCGCAACCTTTCTGGCGATGCGATCGGCAATCTCTTTGCCGTTTCCAACAACTTCAATGGCCGATCACTGCGCCTGGTTCAGGCCTACCTCGAGCAAGAGCTGTGGGATGGCGTCGTCGAGGTCGCGGTCGGCCGTCTGTCGACCGGCGACGATTTCGCAGCCTCTGACCTTTACGGCTATTACGTGAGTGCCGCCGTCAACTCCAACCCACTGAGCTTGAACGAGAACGTCAGCGCCTTCACTGTCGCGCCCTTTGCCGAATGGGGAGCGCGCGTGACCGTCGAGCCGGACGAGCAGTTTTACTTTTCGCTCGGCGGCTATCTCGCCAATCCCGATATCGAGGACCTGGATGCCTCCGGCGTGGACCTCGGTTTCAATCTCGATCAAGGGGTCTTGGCGATCGGAGAAGTCGGCCTGCACGACCCTTTGGGAGGGTTCGCAGCGGATCTGCCGGGTCGCGTTGCCTTTGGCGGCTACTTCGACAGCGGTTCTTTCGAACGGCTCGATAATGGTGATCGCCAGGAGAAGGGAAACTACGGCTTCTACCTGACTGCCGAGCAAAGCCTCTATCGTGAAGCGGCCAATTCGGATCAAGGATTGGTCGCCTGGTCGGCCTTTACCTTTGCGCCCGACGCCGCGATCAACACGTTGCCCTTCGCGGCCTATGGCGGTGCGGTCTACCTAGGCCTGCTGCCGCAGCGCAGCGATGATGCGACGGCGGTGGCCTTCTATTACGGCTCCTTCAGCAATCACCTGGAGGATCAGAGTTACGAGCTGGTTTTCGAAGCCAACCATCGCTTCCACTTGGCACCCTGGCTCTATCTAACCCCGGACATGCAGTATGTCGTCAATCCTGGCGGCGGTGGGATCCCGAATGCGCTGGTGGTGGGGATGGAACTGGGCGTGGAGTTCTGAAGCGGCGGGACGACCTACTGCCAGAGGAAGTCCGTGGCGGTCAGCAGGCTGGCATTGGTGACGCCGTCGACCAGGAAGGCTTGATCGACCGATCCATCGCCGTCCTGATCCACCTGCACTTGCCGGGGTCCGGCAAAGCGGGCCTCTGAGTCGCCGCCGCCGGAGAAGGCGGCCGCGCCGATGTAGGCAAAGCTGCCGACCTCTAGACCCGTGGCGAAGACCAGCTTGTCCTCGCCGTTGGCCGCATTCACCAGTTCGCCGTCGAAGTCGCGGATGACCGGTCCGCCGGAGCCGCCGCTGCCCAAGGAGGCGCCGTTGAAGCGGAAGGAATCCATGCCGGAGCCGCCGAAGGCAATGTCGCCCGAGCCCATCGAGATCTCGTCGGCCCCGCTCTCGCCCTCCATCCGGTCCGCGCCCAGGCCACCGAAGAGGCGATCCTCGCCGTCCCCAGCCTCGATGGAATCATCTCCCGCCAGGCCGTACAGGTCATTGTCACCCGAATTGCCCTGGAGGCTGTTATCCAGCTCGTTGCCAGCCCCGTTGATATTGCCGAAACCACCCTGCAAGCGCAGATCCTCGACGAAGGCCGTGGCCGTGCCGCTTGGCAGGGTGTAGTCAACCTCGGCACGCACCAGATCGGTGCCGTGGCCGGAGAACTCCCGCACTTGATCGGCAGAACTGGTCACGATGAAGGTGTCGTCGCCGCTACCTCCCGTCATGGTGTTGGTGCCGCCGCGGGAGTTCAGACGGTCGTCGCCGCTGCGCCCCAGCAGCACATTGTCGAAAGAGTTGCCGATCAGGATGTCGCTGTTGTCGTTGCCGACCATCTTGGCAGCGCCAGCGGCGGTGTTGATGTTGACCCGCTCGATCATGACCTCGGCCGCCGTACCCAAGGTGTAGTCGTCGGCGTTGGAGCGCAGCACGTCATCACCTTGGCCCGTGCCATCGAAGATCCGGTCGCTGCTGAGATCGATAATGAAGGTGTCGTTGTTGGCCCCACCGAAAGCCGTATCCGTGCCAGAGGCCCCGTTCAGGCGATCGCGCCCCTGGTCGCCGAAGAGGATGTCACTGCCGGTTCCACCGACGATCTGATCGTTCGCTAAGTTGCCGTACAGCAGGTCGTCGTCGGCTCCGCCAAACACCAGATCTCTACCGCTTCCGGCAAAAAGACGATCATTGCCGCTGTCGCCACGCAGTGCATCGTCACCTGAATCGCCATAGAGTTCATCGGCGCCATCACCGCCACGCATGCTGTCGTTGCCGTCACCTCCGTAGAAATCTAGGTCTACGCCGCTGCCGCCATAGAGGTGGTCAACGCCAGCGCCTCCGAAGAAAGAGATTTCTCCGCCGCTGCCACCGAAGAGACTGTCGTCGCCAACGAATCCAGTAAAAACGTAGTCACTTGCATTGCCGCCGAAGAGGGTGTCGTCGCCAGCGAACCCAGCGAAGTACTGGTCTGCGCCATTGCCACCGTAGAGGGTGTCGTCGCCGAATCCCCCGACGAAGCTTTCATCTCCTCCATCGTCGCCGTAGAGCTTGTCGGCGCCGCTGCCGCCCTGGAAATCAAGGTCACCACCACTCCCTCCGAAGAGGTCATCGTTGCCGCTGTTCCCGAAGAAGGAAGAATCTGCCCCGTCACCGCCGAAGAGGCTGTCACTGCCCTCATCACCGTTGAATTCTTGATCGTCCCCGCTGTCACCGGCGATGCGGTCATCGCCGCTGCTTCCATAGAAGAGTGCATCTTTCCCAATGCCGCCAAAGAGGCTGTCGTTGCCGCTTCCCCCTAACTGGCCAACGTCATCTCCACTGCCGCCATAGAGGCGGTCGTCGCCAAACCCTCCGTCGTGGTAAGAGTCCGAACCCTCCCCTCCGAAGAGCAGGTCGCCGCCGTTACCACCGAAAAAGAAACTGTCATCCCCAGAACCGCCGAAGAGACTGTCGTTGTCGTCGCCGCCGAGGAGTAAGGTATCGGCCCCCCGGCCGCCAAAGAGGCTGTCGTCGCCGTCGTCGCCGCGGAAGCGGAAATCACTCCCGCTATCGCCAGAGAGTATGTCGGCGCCGCTGCCACCATAGAAGGAAGCATCACTGCCGCTGCCACCAGAGAGGCTATCGCCGCCGCTGGCTCCGTAGAAGAAGCGATCATCCCCAGCGTCACCAGAGAGGCTGTCGTCGCCGCCGGCTCCATAAAATTGGCTGTCTTTACCAGTGCCACCAAAGAGGCTGTCGTCGCCGAATCCCCCAGAAAAGAAACGATCGTTACCATCACCGCCATAGAGGTCGTCGTCGCCAGCACCTCCATCAAAAACGCTATCGGCACTGGAGTCGCCAAAAAGGCTGTCTGCGTCAGCGCCACCGAAGAACAGGGTGTCAACGCCGCTGCCTCCAAAGAGCTTTTCTAACCCTGCGCCGCCATAAAACGAGCTATCGTCTCCCTCTCCGCCGATGAGAGTATCGTTGCCGCTGGCTCCGTAGAAGAAGCGATCATTCCCAGCGTCACCATAGAGGCTGTCGTCGCCTAATCCCCCGGAAAAGAAGCGATCGTTACCATCTCCGCCAAAGAGGCCGTCGTTGCCGCCGCCTCCATCGAAAACGCTGTCAGCACCAACGTCGCCTGAGAGGATGTCGTCGCCGCCGGCTCCATAAAATTGGCTGTCTTTACCAGTGCCACCAAAGAGGCTGTCGTCGCCGAAACCGCCAGCAAAGAGACGATCGTTACCATCACCGCCATAGAGGTCGTCGTCGCCAGCACCTCCATCAAAAACGCTATCGGCACTGGAGTCGCCAAAAAGGCTGTCTGCGTCGGCGCCACCGAAGAACAGGGTGTCAACGCCGCTGCCTCCAAAGAGCCAATCTAACCATGCGCCGCCATAAAACGAGCTATCGTCTCCCTCTCCGCCGAAGAGAGTATCGTTGCCGCTGGCTCCGTAGAAGAAGCGATCATTCCCAGCGTCACCATAGAGGCTGTCGTCGCCTAATCCCCCGGAAAAGAAGCGATCGTTACCATCGCCGCCAAAGAGGCCGTCGTCGCCGGCTCCCCCATCGAAAACGCTGTCAGCACCAACGTCGCCTGAGAGGATGTCTGCGCCAAGACCTCCCAAGAACAGGGTATCAGAGCCGCTGCCCCCAAAGAGGCTGTCATTTCCGGTGAGACCCGAGAGGCGATCATTCCCGCTGAGGCCGAAGATCAAATCGTTCAAACTGGTGCCAGAGAGGGTATCGTTGACCCCGGTGGTCCCGTAGATGTTTGCCATGGCTTGAGCCTCCCCCCTGTTGATTTCGGGAGCGCTCTCACCGCGAAGTGCCTGTCAGCGAGGCGCGCCTCTGTGCAGCGTTCCGCTTCGTCCCTTCCTGTCAGACGCAGCGAGAGGCTCCAAACCTCGGCCTAGTCCCATTCTTTCTTGCTGAGTAGGAGGGGAATTCTACACGAATTCGGCGAATTCGCCAAGGTTCCTCAAAGATTGACACTGCGTTGAGGTGCCGAGGAGACCTGGGGCGGCGGCTCTAGACATCGCCCAGAGCGCGTCGTTCGGGCCACTAACCTGTCGATCGGGTGGGGCAAGCTATCCAAGCGGAGGGGTGCTATCCGTCTGGGTTGCACCACTAGTGCCAGAGGAAGTCTGTGGCTGTCAGCAGGCTGGCGTTGGTGACGCCGTCGATCAGGAAGGCTTGGTCGAGCGAGCCATCGCCGTCCTGGTCGACCTGCACCTGTCTTGGCCCGGCAAAGCGCGCTTCCGAATTGCCGCCGCCGGAGAAGGCGGCCCCGCCGATGTAGGCGAAGCTGCCGACCTCCAGGCCGGTGGCGAAGACCAGCTTGTCCTCGCCATTGGCTGCGTTCACCAGCACGCCGTCGAAGTCGCGGATCACCGGTCCGCCGGAGCCGCCGCTGCCCAAGGAGGCGCCGTTGAAGCGGAAGGAATCCATGCCGGAGCCACCGAAGGCGATGTCGCCCGAGCCCATCGAGATCTGGTCGGCTCCGCTCTCGCCCTCCATCCGGTCCGCGCCCAGACCACCGAAGAGGCGATCTTCGCCGTCGCCGGCTTCGATGGAATCGTCTCCCGCCTGGCCGCGTAGGTCATTGTCACCCGAGTTACCCTGGAGGCTGTTATCCAGCTCGTTGCCAGCCCCGTCGATGTTGCCGAAGCCACCCTGCAAGCGCAGATCCTCGACGAAGGCCGTGGCCGTTCCGCTCGGCAGGGTGTAGTCGACCTCGGCACGCACCAGATCGGTGCCCTGGCCGGAGAACTCCCGCACTTGATCGGCAGAACTGGTCACGATGAAGGTGTCGTCGCCGCTGCCTCCCGTCATGGTGTTGGTGCCGCCGCGGGAGTTCAGACGGTCGTCGCCGCTGCGCCCCAGCAGCACATTGTCGAAGGAGTTGCCGATGATGATGTCGTCATTGGCATTGCCCGACATCTTGGCAGAGCCAGCCCCTGTGTTGATGTTGACCCGCTCGATCACGACCTCGGCTGCCGTGCCGAGGGTGTAGTCGTCGGCGTTGGAACGCAGCACGTCGTCGCCCTGACCAGCGCCGTCGAAGATCAAATCGGTTTCGCTGTCGATGATGAAGGTGTCGTTGTTGTTGCCGCCGTAGGCCACGTCCGTGCCTGAGGCCCCGTTCAGGCGGTCGCGCCCCTGGTCGCCGAAGAGGATGTCACTGCCGGTTCCACCGACAATCTGATCGTTTGCCGAGTTGCCGTACAGCAGGTCGTCGTCGGCTCCGCCGAAAAGGAGGTCCCTACCAGTGCCGCCGCTCGCCGTGTCGTCCCCACTGTCGCCCCGCAGAGCGTCATTGTCCTGATCGCCAAAGAGTTCGTCGTCGCCATCACCGCCGCGCAGGCTGTCGTCACCATAGCCACCGGAGAGAGTGGTGTCTGCGCCGCTGCCGCCGTAGAGACGGTCATTGCCATAGCCCCCGCGAAAAAAGAAATCACTCCCACTGCCACCAAAGAGGCTGTCGTCACCATCGCCTCCAAAAAATGAAGTATCATTGCCACCGCCACCAGAGAGGCTGTCGTCGCCATCGCCTCCAAAGAATGAAGTATCATTGCCACTGCCACCAAAAAGGTTATCCTTACCACTATTCCCGTTAATGATAGAGTCATTTCCGTCGCTGCCCGAGAGGCTGTCGTCGCCATCGCCTCCAAAGAATGAAGTGTCGTTGCCACCGCCACCAGAGAGGCTGTCGTCGCCATCGCCTCCAAAGAATGAAGTATCATTGCCACTGCCGCCAAAAAGACTGTCGACGCTGTCGCCACCATAGAAGTCTATATCCTTCCCACTTCCGCCGTAGAGATGATCGACGCCGTTGCCACCAAAGAAATTGACGTCTCTCCCACTTCCGCCGAAGAGACGATCGACGCCGTTACCACCATAGAAACTGACGTCGCTCCCGCTGCCGCCATAGAGAGTGTCGTAGCCTATGCCTCCATACATGCGGCTATCATCACCATCATCGCCAAAGATGTGGTCAGCGCGTTCACGTCCATCAAAAATGCTGTCAATACCACTACCGCCAAAGAGGCTGTCGTTACCGCTGGCTCCAAAGAAACCGACATCTCCTCCACTGCTACCAAAGAGGTTGTCCCGTCCACTGTTCCCCTGAAAGTTAGTGTCGTCTCCATCATCGCCGTAGAGGTGGTCATCGCCAGCGCCTCCGACGAAGTTCGAGTCTATCCCGCTGCCACCAAAGAGGCTGTCGTCGCCGTCGTCGCCGCGGAAGCGGAAATCACTCCCGCTATCGCCAGAGAGTATGTCGGCGCCTTTGCGACCGTAGAAGGAAGTATCACTGCCGCCGCCACCAGAGAGGCTATCGTCGCCGCTGGCTCCGAAGAAGAAGCGATCATCCCCAGCGTCACCAGAGAGGCTGTCGTCGCCGTCGGCTCCATAAAATTGGCTGTCTTTACCAGTGCCACCAAAGAGGCTGTCGTCGCCGAAACCGCCAGCAAAGAAGCGATCGTTACCATCACCGCCATAGAGGTCGTCGTCGCCAGCACCTCCATCAAAAACGCTATCGGCACTGGAGTCGCCAAAGAGGCTGTCTGCGTCAGCGCCACCGAAGAACAGGGTGTCAACGCCGCTGCCTCCATAGAGCCTATCTAGCCCTGTGCCGCCATAAAACGAGCTATCGTCTCCCTCTCCGCCGTAGAGAGCGTCGTTGCCGCTGGCTCCGTAGAAGAAGCGATCATTCCCAGCGTCACCAGAGAGGCTGTCGTCGCCTAATCCCCCGGAAAAGAAGCGATCGTTACCCTCTCCGCCAAAGAGGCCGTCGTTGCCGCCGCCTCCATCGAAAACGCTGTCAGCACCATTGTCGCCTGAGAGGATGTCTGCGCCAACGCCTCCCAAGAACAGGGTATCAGAGCCGCTGCCTCCAAAGAGGCTGTCATTTCCGGTGAGACCCGAGAGGCGATCATTCCCGCTGAGGCCGAAGATCATATCGTTCAAACTGGTGCCAGAGAGGGTGTCGTTGACCCCGGTGGTTCCATAGATGACTGCCATGGTTTCAGCCTCGAATGTGTCAAATTCGGAGGAGCCCTACTCGAAACCGGGCAGAGCAGGCCTCGACGCTTCGCACCGGCTTTCCCATTAAGAGGCAACACGCCAGCTGTGCCGCTGCTCTCTTGGACCTGGTGCTTACAAATACTGTCGGTCAGCACTTCTAACCGAGGGTAGCAATTCTACGTTAGTTGAGCGGCTAATTCAACAAGAATCAGCGAATGTTACTCCCTTGGAATGATAGGCAGATTCGGCACGGCGACTCTCTTGTTGGCAAAGTGGTGCCGTCAGAGAATGAACGGGCAAGTTTAGGCGTGACGCCAAGTATTGGCTTACCCTGGCTTCAGACATTAGCCCCCGCTGGTCGGAGGGCTTCCAGCGCTAGCGGTCCTGTTCTGCCGTCTTCGCCAGATAGGCGCCGGCCTCCATGATGTCGGCGACGATGGCCTCGCGTGCCTTGCTGCCGTCGCGTTCGCCAAGCGCCCTCAGCGCTGCCTGATGGGCGTCGTCGAGACCGCGCACCAGGGTGATGTCGCGGAACAGCAGGTTCAGGGTCGGGCCGATCCTGAGCCACAGCCCATGGATGATCTGCAGCAGCGTTTCTGATCCCGCGGCACGATAGATGGTGAAGTGGAAGGACTCGTTGGCAGCGAGATAGGCCTTTGCGTCCTGTCGGTCGATCGCCTTCAGCATCTTGGCATTGGCCCGCTCCAGCTTCTGCAGGTCGCCGCGCTGGATCCGCTTGGCGGCCTCCTCGGCGGCCATGCCCTCCAGGGCGGCGCGCACACGCCTCAAGTCCTGGATGGTCTCGGTGGTGATCACCGGCACCCGGTAGAAGCGGTTGGGCTCGGCCGCCAAGGCACCGGCTGCCGCGAGGCGCTGCAGGGCCTCGCGGACCGGTGTCGGGCTAACCCCGAAGGCGTCGGCCAGGCCGCGAACGGTGAGCGACTGGCCGGGCTCGAAACGCCCCATCATCAGGGCCTCGCAGAGGCTGTCGTAGACCCTGGTGCGCAGGGTCTCGCGGCTGACCTGTAAGACCGGTGCACTCAGCGCCGTCGACATGGCCGAGGCCACTGCAGCCGAACGGCCGGAGGGATTCGAGGTGGTCATGGGTGCTAGGCCGCCAGCAGCACCCCGTCGTTCACCAACTCGTCCTGCACCTCCTGAACCGCCAGGCTCAGGCGCTCAATGCAGGCGTCGACCTGGTCGCGGGTGATGACAAGCGGCGGCGAGAAGGCGAGCGCGTCACTGTTCGGTAGCGCCCGTGTAATCAGGCCATGATCCAGGCACTTGTTGGCGATGCGCACCGCCACCTTATGGCTGGGATCGAAGGCCGTCTTCTTGGCTTTGTCCTGCACGAACTCCACGGCGGCAATCAAGCCCACGCCGCGCACCTCGCCGACCTGGGCATGGTCGCCGAAAGCGGCACGCAGCTGCTCTTGCATATAGGCTCCGACCGTAGCCGAGTTCTCGACCAGTTTCTCGTTCTCCAGAATGTCCAGATTGACCATGGCGGCCGCACAGGAAACCGGATGAGCCGAATAGGTGTAGCCGTGACCGAAGACACCGTACTCGCCCGAGCGCTCGACCAGAACGTCCCAGACCTTCTGGCCGACGAGGCAGGCAGAAAGCGGCATGTAGCCAGAGGTGATGCCCTTGGCGATCGACACCATGTCGGGCTCAATGCCGAAAGTCTCTGAGCCGAACATCTTGCCGGTGCGACCGAAACCGCAAATGACCTCGTCGGCGATCATCAGCACATCGTACTTCTTGAGGACGGTCTGGATTTCCTGGAAGTAGGTATCCGGCGGAACGATGACGCCGCCGGCACCCATAACCGGCTCGGCGATGAAGGCGGCCACCGTCTCCGGCCCCTCGTTCAGGATCATCTCCTCAAGGGCATTGGCCAAGTGGCGCGCAAACTCCTGCTCGCTCATGCCCTCCGGCTTGTTCCAGTAGGAGTGCGGCGATTCGGTATGCAGGATGCCATCGATCGGCAGGTTGAAGGCCTTGTGAAGCAGCGGCAGGCCGGTGAGGCTGGCCGTGGCCACGGTGACGCCGTGGTAGGCGCGCTGGCGCGAGATGATCTTGCGCTTCTCCGGCCGTCCCAAAAGGTTGTTGTAGTACCAGACCAGCTTGATTTGCGTGTCGTTGGCGTCCGAACCCGAGCAGCCGAAGAAAACACGCGCCATATTGCCGGGCGCCATCTGCTTCACCCGGTCGGCGACCAGCACTGGCGTTTCCGTGCCCATGGAAGCGAAGGCATGATAATAGGGCAGCTTCTCTAGTTGCTCCTTGGCTGCTGCGGCGATCTCGGGACGTCCGTAGCCGATGTTGACGCACCAGAGTCCGGCCAGCGCGTCGATGTACTCGCGCCCGCTGATGTCCTTCAGGTAGACGCCCCGACCCTCGGTCATGATTTTCGGGCCGGTCTGCATATGTTGGGCGAGTGCGGTGTAGGGGTGGAAGAGAGACTCCTTGTCCATCTCCTCCAAGGTGAGGTTGTGTCTTGCAGTTATGGTCACGCCTATGTCCTTCCCTGAAAGTCTGCGATCTTGCCACCCGGACTCCACTGACCACAAGGGGGCGGGTGGTACGATGCGAAAGCAACTTGACTGAGATATGTGATATCATTCAATCTGTGGTCTGGCCAAGGGGACTTTTCGCTGCTCCGTACGGCCGGCTGAAACCGGGTCCGAAACTTTCCCCAACGGGGATGGGAGTGACGGGGCGACGGCCGGGGGCGGGACGGGTCCCTCCTTGTCGCGTGTGCGAAAGGCCTCCAAGCTGAGCTATTCACCGAGGAGCGAAGAGATGAGAATTCTGTCACGAAGTTTCGCCTTGGCCTGTGTGGCCACTGTAGGACTGGCGGCTAGCGCGGCCGCCGAGGAAGGGGCCAAGTGGTGGCCGATCAAAGTCTATAACGCCTCCAGCGGCACCAACGTCGAGATGGACTATTCGCCCCTGGAGAAGGCCGAAAAGCCTTGGAACCTCTGCGTCCTTTTCCCGCACATGAAAGACAGCTTCTGGGTGGCGGTGGCCTATGGCATCGTCGAAGAGGCTGAACGCATGGGCGTAGACATGACGCTTTATGAGGCAGGCGGCTACGTGAATTTGCCGCGTCAGCTTTCGCAGTTCGACGACTGCATGGCCGGCGGTTTCGACGCCATCATCGTCGGCGCGATCTCTGAAGCCGGGTTGGCGCAGAAATTCCAGGAGGCTCTGGACAAGGGCATCCCGGTGATCTCGACGGTGAACCCGGTCGCCGATGCGCCGACCACCGCGAAGATGTACGTCGAATTCGACAAGATGGGCTATCAGACAGCCCGCTATCTGAAAGAGTACGTCGGTGGCGAGAAGGCCGCTGCCGTGACCTTCCCGGGGCCGGCTGGTTCCGGTTGGGCGGAATCCTTCAACGACGGCTTCAAGAAGGAGCTTGAGGGCTCCAACATCACGATTCTGGATGAGAAGTTCGGTGACTCTGGCGTGGCAGTGCAGCTGCAGCTGATTCAGGATGCCCTGCAGGCCTATCCCGAGATGAACGTGATCTGGGGCACGGCGCCGACAGCCGAGGCCGCGATTGGTGCCGTTGCTGAAATCGGTCGCGAGGGCGAGATCCTGATCATGTCGTCCTACGAGAACCAGGCGATGCTGGATGCCATGAATCGCGGCGAGATCTTGGGCTTCGCCACACAGTATCCGGTGCTCGAGGGACGGGTTGCCATCGACATGGCCGTACGTGCCTTGGAGGGTAAGGAAGTCGTCGCCTTCGTGAAGCCGATACCGGACATGATCTCCAAGTCATCCGCCGACAGCATCGACATGAGCCTGGTGCTGGCACCGGCGACCTGGACTCCGGTCTATTCGGTCGAGCAGTAGCCCCCTGTCTGGGGAGCATGTCCGCTCAAGGGCGTGCTCCCCGCTCTTTTTGTCGGTCGTTGGATCTTCAGGTGAGGCCTGGAATCTTCAGGTGAGGCCTGCAAGGCTCCACCCCTCGCTCTCCTGTTTGGGTGGTACAGGATTGGCGTATCTGAACCCGCGCCTCGGACAAGAGGACGGGCCTAGCCACTCATGGCAATCTAGGCTGTAGTAGGACCAGGATTGAAGCCGGGGGCAGTCCGTTGGGCAGAGCCAGCTTCGCAAACAGAGGAACCGACAAGCGACGCTATGGGCGAGACGGTGCACCAGGGTGCTGCAGTGCTGAGTGAGCATGGCTTCGGAGGGGAGGCTGAGCCGCTCCTGCGGATGCGCGGGATTTCCAAACGCTTTCCCGGCGTGCTCGCGCTCGACCGGGTGGACTTCGATCTGCTTGCTGGTGAGGTACACGTGCTCTTCGGCGAGAACGGGGCCGGAAAATCGACCCTGATCAACGTGATTTCGGGCACCTATGGACCCGATGGTGGGCGCTATGATTTCGAGAGCCGCGAGCAGCGCCATCTGACGCCGCACAAGGCCCGGCTGATGGGAATCTCGCCGGTCTTTCAAGAGTTCTCTCTGGTGCCCGATCTCACGATTGAGGAGAACCTCTTCCTGGGGCGCGAACGGCGGCGTTTCGGCTTTCTCAAGACCGCAGCTATGCGCAAACGCGCCCAAGAGGTCGTTGCCGAGCTGGGCTTTGACCTGGACCCAAAGGCCAAGGTGCGCAGCCTATCGCGCGCGCACCAGCAGATGGCCGAGATCGCCAAGGCCCTGATGGCCGACCTGCGGGTGCTGATTCTGGATGAGCCCACCGCCTCGCTCACCGAAAGCGAGACCTATCGCCTCTTCGAGCTGATCGACAAGCTGAGGGATCAGGGGGTGGGCATCATCTATGTCTCTCACCGGATGCGCGAAATCAGACAGCTTGCCGACCGCATCACCGTCCTGCGCGACGGGCGCCTGATCAAGACCCTGAACGCCAAGGGTGTCACCGAAACCGAGCTGGTCGAGCTGATGACCGGGCGCAAGATCGATGTGCTCTTCCCGCAGATCGCGCACGATCCCGGCCGAGCGCTGGTCGAGGTCAAGGGCCTTACCACCGTTGGCCATGCCGTCGAGGCGGTGGATTTCCATGCCCGTGCCGGTGAAGTGACAGGCATTGCCGGTCTGGTCGGCTGCGGCAAGTCAGAGCTGATTCGGGCGATCTATGGCCTGGAGGGCATCGAGGCCGGCACGATCGCCGTTGCCGGAGAGCCCTACGCCCACCCCAAGCCCAGCGCCAGCCTGGCGCGCGGGCTCTGTTACTTCCCCTCTGACCGCGTGGTCGAAGGCCTGGCGCTCAGCCGGCCTGTGCGTGAGAACGCCTCCATGGCCGCCTTGAACCTGGCACAGTTCGCGCGTCGCAAGATCTTGCAGCGCGCCAGCGAGAAGCGAGTGATCCAAGAGATCGTCGACAAGTTGCGCCTGAGGCCGCCGAACATCGAGCGGGTCGTCGCCAACCTCTCCGGCGGCAACCGCCAAAAGGTCATGTTGGCCCGCGGATTGACGCGCGAGACCAAGGTTTTCCTCTTCGATGAACCCACCGTGGGCATCGATGTCGGCGCCAAAGTCGAGGTCTATGAATTGATGAAGCAGCTGGTCGAGGCGGGGGCGGCCATCGTTCTGGTCTCTTCGGAGCTGCCCGAGGTGCTGCACCTTTCCAACCGCGTCTACGTCATGCACCGCGCGCACATGGTGGCCGAACTGGTCGGCGAGGAAATCGCCGAACAAAATGTGCTGGCCGGCTTCTTCGAAGGCGACCAGAAGCTGGCGGCCAAGATGACCGGCCAGGAGAGGTCGCGCGCATGATCGACCAAAGCCTCCCTGCCGGCTCCCTCTCCGTTGGAGAGCGGCTCTCGCGCGGCCTGCTGGTGATCGGCCTGCTGCCGATCTTGCTGGTCCTGATCGTGGCGGCCCTTTCGCTGTTCGAGCCGCGCTTTACCGGCCTCTTCAACATTCTGAACATCCTCAGGACCACCTCTTTCCTGGCGATCGTCGCTTGTGGGCAGATGCTGGTGCTGACGACCGGCGGCTTCGATCTATCGGTCGGGGCGCTGGTGGCTTTGACCTCGACGGTCATGGCCAAGACCATGGCGGTCTTGATGGTGATCATGCCCGAAGACGTTAGCCTGGTGATCGTCCTGGGGGTGATGGCCGGACTGGGATGCGGGCTCTTCATCGGCCTGATCAACGGATTGTGCGTCGCTTTCCTGAAGATTTCGCCCTTCATGGTGACTCTGGGCACGCTTTGGATTGCCACCGGCATAGGTCTGCTTCTGACCAACGGTATCCCGGTCTATGGTATGCCGGACGCGTTCGTGAAGGGCTTCGGCCGGGCGCTCTGGTTCCCGGGCCTTTTCGGCGAGCGCGGACTGCCTGCTACCTTTTACGTCGCCCTTCTGATCGTGGCGGTGGTCTGGCTGGTGCAGCGGCGGACCCTGCTCGGCCGCTACATCTATGCCATTGGCGGCAATCAGCAGGCAGCCATGGTGTCCGGCGTCTCGACCTCCTTCTACCTCGTCCTGACCTACGTCCTCTGCTCGCTCCTGGCCTCGACCAGCGGCATCCTGGCAACTGCGCGGCTTGGCTCCGGACAGGCGACCATGGGCGGCGACCTCTTGATGCTTCAGTCGATTGCGGCTGCCGTCATCGGCGGCGTTTCGCTGCGCGGCGGTGTCGGCCGGGTCGAGTTGGTGGCGCTCAGCGCTCTCTTCCTTTCAATCCTCACCAACGCCATGAATCTGATCAAGATCGACAGCAAGATGCAGGTGGTAGTCCTGGGCGTCGTCCTGATCGCGGCCGTGGCCCTGGATGAGTTCGGCAAGCGGAGGCAGCAGCGTGTCTGACGCAGCGGAAACCAGCAGCGGCCGGCCGACACGGCAGGTCATCTTCGCCCAGCTGCTGCTGCCGCTGGCGCTCGTCATCATGTTCTTCGGCTTTGCCGTGGTCGAGCCCAAGGTGATCTCCTTGGCCAACATCAACAACATCCTGACCCAGGCGAGCTACCTTTTCATCTTCTCTTGTGCGCAGATGGTGGTGATCATCACCCGCGGCTTCGACCTCTCGATCGGCACCAACGTCTCTGCCGTCAGCGTGCTGATCGCCCTGGTGATGACCGGCATCGTAGGACCCGAGGGCGAGGCTATGTTCTGGGCGGTGTCCCTAGGCGTCCTGACTGGTCTTGGCTTCGGTGCATTGGTCGGTGCCTTCAAC
Source organism: Rhodospirillales bacterium (assembly GCA_963669445.1). Classification (GTDB taxonomy): domain Bacteria; phylum Pseudomonadota; class Alphaproteobacteria; order Kiloniellales; family JACOMY01; genus JACOMY01. The sequence continues at coordinate 3,633,030 of OY770029.1, read as the reverse complement.
GGCATGGTGATCTCCTGGCTCAGGGTCAATCCCTTCGTAACCACCCTTGGCAGCCTCAACATCTGTCTCGGCGTGGCCTCCATGGCATCGGACGGCCGGCCCGTCTTCAACGTGCCGCGCCCCTTTAGCGAGATCGCTTACTCCGGCAATATCCTGGGTATCGACCTGCCGATCCTCTATGCCGTCGTCGTGGGGCTGGGCATGTTCTTGCTGCTGCGTCACACCGTTTTGGGCCGCTCACTCTACATCCTTGGCTCGAACCCACGCGCGGCGGAGGTCGCCGGACTGCCAATCCGGCGCTATCTCACTCTGGCCTACGTGATCTGCGGCGTGCTGGCGGCGGTCGGCGCTCTGCTCTTAACCGCGCGCACCGGCTCCGGCGAGCCCAACTTGGGCGGCGGACTTCGGCTGGTCGGCGAATCCATCGCAGCAGCGGTCATCGGCGGGGTCTCGCTGCGCGGCGGCGTCGGCGGGGTCCAGTCGGTGATCGTCGGCACACTCTTCATCACCGTCTTGTCCAACGGCATGAACCTGGTCAAGGTGGATGGCTACATCCAGATGATCGTTCTGGGCAGCGTTCTGGTGGCCGCCATCGTGTTGGATCGGATCAGAACCACGCGCTTGTGACGAACGGGCGAGGCCACAAACTAGGGAGAGCAACCATGGCAATCAGTATCAACTGCGACATGGGAGAGGGCTTCGGCCTCTACCGAATGGGCGACGACGAGGCGATCATGCCCTTGATCACGGTCGCCAACGTGGCTTGCGGTTTTCACGCCTCCGATTTCAACCACATGCGCAATACCGTCAAGCTGGCCAAGCAGCACGGTGTCAAGGCCGGCGCCCATCCCTCGCTGCCGGATCTGCAGGGCTTCGGTCGGCGCGAGATGAAGATCGGCCGCGAAGAGCTGGCGAACTGCCTGATCTATCAGGTCGGCGCGCTGAAGGGCTTCTTGGAGGCCGAGGGCATGAGCCTCAACCACATCAAGCCGCACGGTTCGCTCTACGGCATGGCGGCCCGACAGGAGGCGACGGCGCATGCCGTTTGCGATGCCGCCGATGTCTTCAAGGTGCCGCTCTTCGGCATGGCCGGCACCCTGCACGAGACGATCTACCAAGAGCGCGGCCACGCCTTCGTGCCAGAGTATTACGCCGACCTCGACTACAACGATGAGGGCTGGATCGTGATCACCAGAGAGCATGCAGCGGTGGAGCCGGTCGAAACCGCGGCGCGCTGCAAGCGGGCGGTGACCGAGGGCAAGACCAAGGCGATTTCCGGCAAGGACGTGGAGGTGCGCGGCGAGAGCGTCTGCGTACATTCCGACACACCCAATGCTGTCGAGGTCGCGCAGGCGATCAAAGCGGCCCTGAGCCCACTGATGGCGCAGGCCGCCGAGTAATCGGTTGTTTTCTCCATCGGTCGCTGACTTGCGATCGATGGAGCCTCGGTGGCGATGCCGGTTTGAACCGAACGGGAGGAAGCTATGGGTAAGAGCTGGATCGGCGCACCTGTCCGCCGCAAGGAGGACAAGCGTTTTCTCACCGGGCGTGGCCGCTATCTCGACGACATCCGCCTGCCGGGTATGCTGGAGGGCGCCGTGCTGCGCTCGCCACACGCCCATGCCGAGATCCGCTCTATCGACACGGCGAAGGCCCGTGCCCTGCCCGGCGTCCGCTTGATCCTGACCGCAGCTGACCTGGAAGCAGCCGAAGTCGGCGGGCTGCCCTGCGGCTGGATGGTGCACTTCGAGGATGGCCGCGAGATGATCCAGCCGGGCCATCCCGTGCTCTGCAAGGATGCGGTACGCCATGTCGGCGATCCTCTGGCCTTCGTGGTGGCCGACACTAAGGCCAAGGCCTTGGATGCGCTGGAGGCGATCGAGGTCGACTATGCGCCGCTCGGCAGCATCACCGATTTGGCTGACAGTGTTGCGGCTGAAGCCGCACAGGTCTGGGAGCAGGCGCCGGGGAACCTCTGCTTCGACTGGAACAAGGGTGATGCAGCAGCGGTAGAGGCGGCCTTCGCCGAGGCGCATCACGTCACCAAGCTAAGTCTCGTTAACAACCGCGTGCATGCAGCCCCGATGGAGACCCGTGGCACGATCGGTGATGTCGATCCAGCCAGCGAGCGGGTGACGCTCTACACCTCCAATCAGAACCCCCACATCATCCGCGTCTTGCTGTCGATCGCCACCCTCAAGATTCCCGAGGAACAGATTCGCGTAGTCTCGCCCGATGTCGGCGGCGGCTTCGGCATGAAGATCTATCACTATGCCGAAGAGGTGCTGGTGGTGATGGCCGCCCAACACCTGGGCCGGCCGGTAAAGTGGGTAGCCGAACGATCCGAGAGCTTTCTCTGCGACACCCATGCAAGGGACCATGTTACCGAGGCCGCAGTCGCGCTGGATGCCGAGGGCAACGTGACGGGCCTCAAGGTCGACACCATCGCCAATATGGGCGCCTATCTCTCAACCTTCGCGCCGGCGATCCCGACCTTCTTCTATGCCAACCCCATGCCCGGACCCTACAAGACCCGCGCGGTGCACTGTCGGGTGCGCGGGGTCTTCACCCACTCCATGCCGGTCGATGCCTACCGCGGCGCCGGGCGCCCGGAGGCGACCTATGTGCTGGAGCGCCTGATGGATCGCGCGGCCTGGGAGATGGGGATCGACCGGGTCGAGATGCGCCGGCGCAACTTCATCCCCGCTGAGGCCTTCCCCTATGAGTCGCCGCTGCTGTGGACCTACGACGTCGGCGACTTCCACAGCCTGATGGACAAGGCGATGGAGATTGCCGACTACGCCGGGTTCGAGGCGCGTCGGCAGGAGGCCGAGGCGCGCGGACGGCTGCGCGGTTTCGGCTTCGCCTTCTACCTGGAGGCTTGCGGTATGGGTCCCTCGAAGATCTTGAACCAAGAAGGCGGCGGTGCCGGGCAGTACGAGGTGGCCCAAGTGCGCATCAACCCGACCGGGTCGGTCACCGTCTTGACCGGCAGCCACACCCATGGCCAGGGTCACGAGACGGTCTATGCGCAGCTCGTCGCCGAGAGCCTGGGCGTGGATATGGAGCGTGTGCAGATCGTCCATGGCGACACCGACCGCGTGCCCTACGGCATTGGCACTTACGGCTCGCGCTCGCTTGCCGTCGGCGGCTCCGCCTTGAAACTCTCGCTGGACAAGGTCGTCGAGAAGGGCAAGACCATCGCAGCCCACCTGATGGAGGCCGCAGCCGCTGACGTCGTCTTCGAAGAAGGGCAGTTCAAGGTCGAGGGCACCGATCTCTCGGTCGACTTCATGGCCGTGGTGGGAGCTGCCTACAACCCACATGACTTCCCACTGGACAAGCTGGAGCCCGGCCTGGACGAGACCAGCTATTTCGAGCCGCCGGATTTCACCTTTCCCTTCGGCTGTCACTTTGCCGAGGTCGAGATCGATCCGGAGACCGGCCGCACAGAGGTCTGTTCCCTGATGGCGATCGACGACTTCGGCATCCAGGTCAATCCTCTAGTCGTGGCCGGGCAGATCCAGGGCGGTTTGGCCCAGGGCGTCGGCCAGGCCTTGCTGGAGCACTGTCGCTTCGACCCCGAGAGTGGCCAGCTCTTGAGCGGCTCCTTCATGGATTACTGCATGCCGCGGGCCGACGACCTGCCGGGCATGACCATCGATTCCCTGGAATCGCCCTGCCGCAACAATCCGCTAGGTGTGAAGGGCTGCGGCGAGGCCGGGGCGATTGCCGGTCCAGCAGCGGTGACGAGCGGCGTCTTGGATGCACTGCGGCCGCTGGGCGTGACGGACCTCGACATGCCCCTGACGCCGGAGGTCTTGTGGCGAGCCTGCCGCGGCCAGCGCTAAGCAAGCTCACTTTCGCTGTTTCGGGCCGGACTCTTAGGTCTTGGGCGTCGAGATGGCCGAGGTGGGCTCGGGACGCGGCGCCCCGCTGCTCGACTTCGTCCTTTCCACTGATTTCTCTTTTCAACTGTTCTTGGAAAACAGGCGGACAACTGTCATACTGTGCTTGTTGCGGGTTCTAGACCACGTGGACAAGCAGTAACATTTCGCCTGGGGGGCGGGAAGCAATGGCAACAATCTATGGCACGACCTCGCTTGGGGAGTCGCTGTTTGGAACCAGCCTGGACGATGTCATCTTTGGGCGGTCGGGGAATGACACGATCTTTGGCCTAGCCGGCGACGACCGAATTTTTGCGGGTCTGGGAGACGACAGTATCTACGCAGACAGCGGCAACGATTCCAGCCTCTATGGTGGCGCGGGCGACGATGAGGTCAGGGGCGGCAGCGGTGTCGACGTCTTGCTCTTCGGCGATGCCGATAATGATGAGGTCTTCGGCGGCGTCGGGGATGACGACAGTTTGCACGGCGCCCAGGGTGACGACCTGGTCTTCGGAGGCAGCGGCACTGACTCGCGATTCTTCGGGGGTACCGGCAGCGATAGACTCTACGGCGGCAGCGGCGATGACGATGTCTTTTTCGGGGAAAGCGGTCGCGACTACCTCTATGGTGGTGACGGCAACGATACCGGCTTGCTTGGTAACGATGCTGATGATGCGATCTTCGGCGGCAGTGGGGTAGACTCTATCCTGCTTGGCGGCACTGGCAGCGACAGTGTCTTTGGCGACTCGGGAACCGACGATGCACTCGAAGGCGGTAGCGGTGCCGACAGCGTCTATGGGGGCAAGGGCGACGACATCAGGCTCTTCGGCGGAGCGGGCGAGGATATTGTCAAGGGTGACAGCGGCGTCGATGTCTTGCTCTTCGGCGATGACGACAATGACCAGGTATTTGGCGGCGCGGGGGATGACGACAGTCTGCACGGCGCAAAGGGTGACGACAGAGTTTTCGGAGACAGCGGCAACGATTCCCGACTCTTCGGCGGTACCGGGAGTGACAGGCTCTACGGCGGCAGCGGCGATGACTGGAACTTCACAGGCGATTTCGGCAACGACAGTCTCTTTGGTGGCGACGGTAACGACACCGGCCTAGCCGGTGGCAGCTCTGATGACTCTATCTTCGGTGGTAGTGGAGATGATCGTTTGTTTTTTGGCGCTAGCGGTAATGACCGCATGTATGGCGGTGAGGGAGCCGACGACCAGTTCTACGCCCAAGCGGGTGACGATAGGATCGAGGGAGGCAATGGTAATGACTCCGACCTCTATGGCGGGTCTGGGGCAGACACCATAAAAGGTGGCAGCGGTAACGACGTCAACATAAACGGCCTCAGCGGCAATGACAGACTTTATGGCGGCAGCGGCACTAACATCGTCATGCTGGGCCTCTTCGGCGCCGACTACATTTTCGGCGGCAATGGGATCGATTCCCTTCTCATCGGCGGCAGCGGCGACGATTTGATTGCGGGCGGTGCCGGCGACGATCTGGCCATTCAAGGCGACAGCGGCAACGATTTCTTGTTCGGAGAGGCGGGCGACGATTCCAACTTTAGTGGTGGCTCTGGCGACGACCGCCTGGTCGGCGGCAACGGTGCCGACGCTAGTTTCTTCGCCGCGAGCGGCGCCGATAACCTCTATGGCGGCAGCGGATCGGATAACTCCTTCTATGGCGGTGACGGCAACGACAGCCTCTTTGGAGGCGCTGGCAACGACAGGAGCCTCTTCGGTGGCTCTGGTGCGGATCGGCTGGATGGCGATCAGGGCGCTGACCGGCTTTACGGAGCGTCCAGCGCCGATGCATTGCGCGGAGGCAGCGGTAACGACCGTGCCTATGGCGACGACCAGCGCGACACGCTCTTCGGCGCCACGGGGGCCGACCGTCTCTTCGGTGGTCAAGACAATGACCAACTGGTGGGTGGCAGCGGCAGCGACACCCTCTTCGGCGGTCAGAATCGCGACCGGCTGAACGGGGCATCGGGCACTGACACGGCCTTTGGCGGCACCAACAACGACACCTTCATCATCGATACCTCCTCCGACCTCATCTTCGATGGGGCTGGCCAGGGCGACGACGTGCTGCGCTCCAACGCCAAGGCCTACACTTTGGGCACAGCCGACGAGGTGGTGATCGAACGGATCAACATCAACACGGCCGCCGGCAGCGCCAAGATGGTCGGCAACGACAATGGCGAGATCCTGATCGGCAATTCCTTTGCCAATGTGATCTTGGGCAAGAGCGGTGCCGATCGTCTGAACAGCCGCGGCGGCAGCAACACTCTGGCTGGCGGCAGTGGCAACGATACCTTCATCGTCACCACCTCGGCCGACGTGGTGCGCGACAATGCCGGACAGGGCACCGACCTGGTGCGCGCGCAGGTAGACTTCACCCTGCCGGACGGCACGGCGACGGCCTTCATCGATAATCTCAGGATGCAAGGGGGCTTCGGCAACATCGATGGTGTCGGCAACGGCCTGGACAACACGCTTGAGGGCAACAGCGGTAACAACCGCCTGGCCGGCAACTCCGGTGTGGATACGCTCGAGGGCCGCGACGGCGACGACCGCCTCTTCGGCGGCGAGGGTGCGGACCGCATGGAGGGCGGCAGTGGCGCCGACACCTTGAACCTGGGTCTGGGCGACACCGCCTTCGGTGGCTCGGGCGAGGACTGGTTCCTGATCAGCGGCAACTTCGCCTCGGCGCGGATCCGCGATTTCGACGGCGAGAGTCTCAACGCCGGCAATGGCGAGGATAAGATCGTCTTCGCTACGGGGCTCGAGGTGGGCGCCTTCTCCTACATCGATGGCGCGGCCTTCTCCGGCGCCGGCAACAGCCAGGCGCGCTACGCCGGTGGCGACACCCTGGAGATCGACCGCAATGGCGACGCAGTCACGGATATGGCGGTTCAGGTCAACGGACTGAACGCCGCCGGCCTGATCACCTCAACGGACTTTCTATGGCTCTAGCCAAGCCTCGCGCCACGACGCCGCGAGCTTTCTTGCGGTATCAGAACTCGGGTTCTTCGGAGTAGCGAACAAAAATTCTCCATAGCCCTAAATCTTGCCATATTGGCTCGGCATGCTGGCACGGAAACGAGAACGACGCGTTGGGGTCCTTCCCAATGCGCGTCCGCTCTGTCCGTCTTGTGACCGGGTAAACGGACGTCATTTGGTGCTTGGGAATCTCGACGCGCCCTTCCTAACGGTTTCTTGGGCGACAGAGAGGTGCGTGCTATGGCCACGATCACCGGTACCAATGGCCCCGATACCCTAACTGGCGGTGTTTTTGCCGATCTGATCGACGGCCTGGCAGGTAAAGACAGACTCTATGGTCGCGGCGGCAGTGACGAGCTCTTCGGTCGTTCGGGCGCTGATCGCCTCTATGGCGGCAATGGTGGCGATAGTCTGGTCGGAGGCGATGGCAACGACAGCCTCTTCGGCGACAATGGGTCTGACCAGGCCCTTCTCGCGAACTCCGGCGACGATATCGTCTATGGCGGTGCAGGCAACGATGTGTCCCTGGACGGCGGCGCCGGCGATGACAGCCTCTTCGGCGATTCCGGCGCGGATGCGAGCCTGTTCGGAGGGGAGGGCAGCGACCTGCTCGCCGGCGGGTTAGATGACGACCATCACTTTTTCGGCGGCGCCGGCGCACTGGACGTGCTGCAGGGCGACTCCGGCAGTGATTTTTTCTTCTACGGCGGGTCGGGAATCGACCTGCTCTATGGTGGCATAGGCAATGACTATATTCACTTCGGCGGCAGTGGCGACGATGTAATCTTGGCCTCGCTTGGCGATGATTACGCGCTCGAAGGTGACGCCGGTGACGACACAGTGTTTGGCGGTGCGGGTCGTGATACCTATCTGGCCGGTGGCAGCGGCGCCGACTTGGTCGACGGAGGATCGGGGACCGACACGCTGCTCATCGGTGGTTCCGGCAGTGACACGCTTTATGGGGCAAGCGGAAACGATAGAGAGCTCTTTGCCGGCGATGGCGATGATCGTCTCTACGGCGAGGATGGCGACGATAGTTTAGCTTACGGTGGCTCTGGAACGGATAGTCTCTTTGGTGGAAACGGCGCCGACTTGGGTTTGGTGGGCCGCAGCGGCAGTGACCTGATCGACGGCGGCAGCGGCGCGGACGAGCAGTTCTTCGGCGAAGCTTCGGTGGACACGCTAATCGGTGGATCCGGCGATGACAGCTACCTCTATGGCGGCAGTGCCGCCGACACCCTCGCTGGCGGCGATGGAGACGATCACTCGCTCTTTGGCGGCCAGGGTGCGGACACACTGTTTGGCAGCGGCGGGGACGATTCGGACCTCTACGCCGGCTCCGGCGACGATCTGGTCGAGGGTCGCGGCGGTGCCGACAGGGATCTTTTCGGTGGTGCAGGTGCCGACCTGATCTATGGCGGCAATGGTGACGACAGTGTCCTCAGCGGCGGTCTTCCCGCTACCTCTGCCATTACTACTGATGGCGAGGACTTCATTTTCGGTGGCAGCGGCAATGACAGCATTCTGTTCGGCGGGTCGGCGTCCGACCGGATCTACGGCGATAGTGGCGACGACTATGGCTTCTATGGTGGCCAAGGCGATGACAGGCTCTATGGGGGAAGCGGCGCAGAGGCCTATCTTTGCGGCGAGGCCGGTGCCGACGAGATTCGTGGTGGCAGTGGGGACGACCGCAACTTGATCGGCGGTAGCGGCGGTGATGAAATCCGCGGCGACCAAGGTGACGATATAGTCTATGGCGACAGCGGCGTTGACCTGCTGTTCGGCGGCGCCGGTGACGACACCGCTACGGCTGGCCAGGGCGCTGATCGTTTTGTCGGTGGCAGTGGCAGCGATACCGTGCATGGGGGCTCATCCAACGACCGCCTGAACGGCGCCAGTGGTGCCGACAAGGCCTACGGAGGATCAGGCAACGATACCTTTATCGTAGATGTAGAGGCCGATGTGCTAGTGGACGAGGTGGGCCAGGGAACTGCCGATGTCCTGCGCTCCAACGCCGTCGACTTCACGATTTCAAAAGGTGCCGAGATCGAGCGGTCCAACATGAATGACGCGGCCGGCGATGGAAAGCTCTCGGGCAATGCCTTCGATGACCTGCTGCTTGGTAACTCCGGCGACAACGCGTTGCTTGGGCGATCGGGCGCCGATGTGCTGAACGGCGAGAGCGGCAGCGACATCGCCAGCGGTGGTTCGGGCGACGACACCTTCGTCGTCGATACTGCCAGCGACCAGGTCCGCGATTTCTCCGGCGACGGCAGCGATCTGGTGCGTGCCGAAGTGGACTTCACTCTACCAGACGGCTCGGCGGACGCCTTCATCGAAGATCTGCGCATGCAGGGCGGATTCGGCAACATCGATGGCACCGGCAATAGTCTGGACAACTCCCTTCAAGGCAACAGCGGCGATAATCGCCTGGCTGGAAACCAGGGCTCTGACACGATTGAGGGTCGTGACGGCGACGATACTCTCTTCGGCGGCGGCTCGGCCGACAGTTTCTCCGGCGGCAGCGGGGCCGACACGCTGAACCTGGGTCTCGACGACTTTGCGTTCGGGGGCTCGGGGCAAGACTGGTTGTTGGTATCCGGCACACTCGGCAGCGCCATCATCGCCGACTTCGATGGGGTCAGCCTGAACAATTCCAAAGGCGAGGATACGCTGGTTTTTGCCACCGGCCTAGAGGTCGGCGCCTTCTCGTACATTGATGGGGTCGCTTTCTCTGGAGCCGGTAACAGCCAGGCGCGCTTCGCAGGCGGTGACAGCCTGGAGGTGGATCTCGATGGTGACGGCAGTGAGGATGTAACATTGCAGGTCAAGGGTTTAGGCTCAGCCTCTGCGCTCACAGCGACAGACTTCCTTTGGCTGAGTTAAGGGCCCTGCTGCCGACTGGCTGTTGTCCAGTCGTCTTCCCTCGCTTACCTGACGATTTTATTCAAGCAACGTCATGAAACGGTTGAAAAAAATCTCCTATCCTTTGCGGCGCGTTCGTGACGAAGTGTTCTTGTCCCATGTAAATGATGTCTTGCTTTAAGAGTCTTTTTTTGAACCCCGTCTGGCGACGAGGATCAAGTCTATTCGGCTAACAGCATCCTGATGCCACTCTCCATGAAAGGTTGTGGCGGCGTGCTTGTTTGCCCAACCGCGTACCTGGGAACACCGAGCAATAGCGCGACTTGGCTTGCTTGCCGCTTAGGAGTGCGGCACAATCACGAATGGTAATCTAGAGGGGAAACCTAGAGAGAGCTTTGTTCAGAGCATCATGAGGCCAAGAGTGGATCGGGGGTGTTGGGGCCTGAGCAAAGCGATTTTTGTTCGGGCGCGTAGTGCCCAATGATCATCTGACCCGACTTACGCGACCCGTGGTCCCGCTTGGCGAGTGAGCCTTCAGCGGGCATGGCGATGGCTGACCTGATGGCGAAGAAGAATAAGGAAGACACACCTGGGAGGGGGCGATGAGCATAATCTTTGGCACGGCCGGCGTGAACAATACCCTGTTCGGGACCAGTCTCGACGATACCATCTACGGTCTGGACGGGGACGATAGGCTCTATGGTCTCTCCGGGGCGGATAAGCTCTACGGCGGCAGTGGGGGCGATATCTCGTTTCGCGGAGGTGAGGGCGACGACAGGCTCTATGGCGATACCGGTAATGAAAGCTACTTTGACGGAGGCGGTGGCGCCGATTACCTCTTTGGAGGTGTTGGAGTAGACACCAATTTCTATGGAGGCAGCGGCGACGACAGGCTCTATGGCGATGGTGGCAAAGACTCCAATTTCTTCGGAGGCAGCGGCAACGACACGCTCTTTGGCGGAAGTGGGAGCGATTTCAGGTTCGTCGGTGGTTCTGGCAACGACACCTTCTTCGGCGAGAGTGGCATCGATGCCGGCTTCTACGGAGAGAGCGGCGACGACAGTGTCTTCGGTGGTACAGGGAACGATGGCCGATTCTACGGCAGTAGCGGAGACGACAGTTTCTATGGCGGGGATGGAGATGATTTGCTCTTCCGCGCCGGAAGTGGTGATGATGAGCTCTCCGGTGGAAACGGGGGGGATCGCAACTTTTATGGCGCTAGTGGCAACGATACCATCTTTGGCGGCAGTGGTAACGATAGCAGCTTTTTCGCGGGTCGCGGCTCGAACATACTCTCGGGCGATAGCGGAGATGATGCTGTATTCCAGGGTGCCGTCGGCTCCGACATCCTCTCTGGCGGGGAAGGAGATGATTCTCTGTTCTTCGGTAGCCAGAGCGATGACCGCCTTTATGGGGGCAGTGGGAGTGATGCCTCATTTTATGGAGACTTCCTCGACGACAAGCTCTACGGCGGTAGCGGGGCGGACTCATTTTTCTTCGGAGGTGCCCATGCCGACAGCCTCTCAGGCGATGCCGGAGATGATACCTATTTCTACGGAAGCAGTGGCGACGACAGCCTCTTCGGTGATGCCGGGAATGATGCTTCCTTCTTCGGAGACAGTGGCGCCGACAGCCTCTCCGGCGACGTTGGCACTGACCAGGATTTCTATGGGGGAAGCGGAGACGACAGCCTCTACGGTGGTGCTGAGAATGATGTCTCTTTCCATGGAGACACGGGCACCGACAGTCTCTTCGGAAGCAGTGGCGATGATAGCTTGTTCTATGGAGGCAGCGGGGACGACAGCCTTTCTGGCGGTAGCGGGACTGATAGCGTCTTCCACGGAGACGCCGGCGCTGACAGTCTTTACGGCGGTAGCGGGATCGATAGCAGCTTCTACGGCAGCAGCGGCGCCGACATCCTCGCCGGTGGCGCCGGGGATGATACCTTTTTCTACGGCGACAGCGGCGCCGACAGTCTCTCCGGTGGCAGCGGGGACGATAAGCACTTCTTCGGAGGTACCGGCGGCGACATTCTCTCTGGCGACAGTGGGAGAGATTCCCTCTTCTACGGCGACAGCGGCACCGACAGTCTGACAGGTGGCAGCGGCAACGACGACCAGTTCTTCGGAGGGAGCGGCGGCGACAGCCTCTTCGGCGGAAGTGGGTCTGACATCAGGTTCTTTGGATACGACAGCGACGACACTCTGTTCGGCGGCAGTGGAATCGAAAGGGGCTTCTATGGCGGCGCGGGTGCCGATAGCCTGTCCGGTGACGATGGCGATGATGCCGCATTCTATGGCGACAGCGGTGCTGACAGCCTCTCCGCGGGCAGTGGGCAAGACGCCTACTTCTACGGCGACAGCGGCGCCGACACACTCTCAGGCGATAGTGGATATGACAGGCGGCTCCATGGTGATGCGGGCACGGACAGTCTCTTCGGTGGTGATGGGAACGACCGGGGCCTCTATGGCGGTCTGGATGAAGACAGCCTCTTCGGCGACAGCGGCGACGACCATAGCCTGATCGGCTACAGCGGCAGCGACCGTCTGTCGGGCGGCAGCGGTGCTGACCGGGACCTCTACGGTGGCAGCGGCGCCGATGGGGTCTTCGGTGGAGATGACGACGACCGCCGCCTCTTCGGCGGAACGGGAGGCGATAGCCTCTTCGGTGATCGTGGGCTCGATCAATCCCTCTATGGTGACAGTGGTGCCGACAAACTATATGGCGGCGACGGCAACGATGCCCGTCTCTACGGTGACTTGGGGGATGACTCGCTCTCGGGCGACAGCGGTGCGGATTCCCTCCTGTTCGGCGGTAGCGGCAGTGACCGCCTCTTTGGCGACAGCGGGGTGGATCAGCGGCTGCGTGGTGGCAGCGGTGCCGACAGCCTGTCCGGCGGTAGCGGTAACGATCGCTTCCTCTTTGGCGGCAGTGGTGAGGATAGGCTTTCTGGCGGAGTTGGCGATGATGCCGGTCTCTATGGTGACAGTGGTGTCGATAGTCTTGTCGGCGGCAGCGGCTCGGACAGCTTGGCCGGCGGTGATGGCGACGACCAGGGTATCCTCGGCGACAGCGGCGCCGATAGACTGTCGGGCGATAGCGGCAACGACACATCCCTATACGGAGGTGCTGGCAACGATCTGGTCCTGGGCGGCGATGGCAATGACGGCGGACTCTATGGCGACCAGGGTGCCGATACGCTCCTGGGTTCTGATGGCGAGGATGCCTTTCTCTTTGGCGGCAGTGGTGGCGACAGCCTTGCCGGCAACAGTGGGGCCGATAGTGCCTTCTTCGGCGGCAGCGGTGCTGACAGGATAACCGGCAACAGCGGTATCGAGCGCAGTCTCTTCGGTGGCGTCGATAACGACAAGGTCTTCGGTGGCCTTGGCGCCGACCGCTATCTGTTTGGCGATTCCGGTGCCGATAGTCTTTCCGGCGGCAGTGGTGCCGACCGCCGCCTCTATGGCGGCAGCGACGCTGACCGTCTCTTTGGGGGCGAGGGGGCCGATCGCTACTTCTTTGGCGAAAAGGGCGACGACAGTCTCCTCGGTGGCAGTGGTGATGATTTTGGCTTCTATGGTGCCAGCGGCGATGATGGCCTCTTCAGTGGCGAAGGCGATGACAGCTATCTTTTCGGTGGCCTGGGTGCCGACAGTCTCTTTGGCGGCAGTGGCACTGATTCCTTCCTCTACGGCGGTGTCGGCGACGATGAATTGGACGGCGGCAGCGGTTCGGATTCATTCCTTTACGGCGACGACGGCGCAGACCAGATCGCGGGAGGCGACGGCGATGACAGGGCCGATGCCGGCAGCGGTGCCGACTTCTCGCTCCTGGGCGGATCCGGATCGGACTTCGTCATCGGCGGCAGTGGCAATGATTCTTTGCTTGCCGGCAACAGCGGTGACGACGGCTTGACTGCCCGACAGGGAGATGACGCGTCGCTCTACGGCGGCGATGGAGAGGACCGGCTATCCGGTGGTGCCGGGGACGATTCCTACTTCTTCGGTGGTGCGGGCAGCGATAGCCTTTTCGGTGGTGGCGGCGATGACCACTCGCTTCTGGGCGACAGCGGCAGCGACCGAATTGATGGTGGCAACAACGCCGACATCCTCTTCGGCGGCAGCGGCAGCGATAGCCTCTCGGGTGGCCACGGCAAGGACCTGGCTTACGGTGGCAAAGGCGGTGACAGCGGCCTCTTCGGCGGAGTGTCTAAGGACAGTCTCTATGGCGATAGCGGAGCCGATCACTCCCTCTTCGGCGGTTCCGGTGACGACAAGGTCTATGGCGGCAGTGGCGGCGATGTTTCGATCCACGGTGATTCGGGTGCCGACTTCCTGGCCGGAGACGACGGCGCCGACAGCTTCATCTATGGTGGCTTGGGGACGGACAGGCTCACCGGTCGACAGGGCGACGATGCCTTCCTCTTTGGCGGGCTCGATGCCGATACTCTCTCTGGCGCCGCCGGCGCGGATTCCTACTTCTACGGTGGCAGCGGTGCGGATGTGTTCAAGGCCGGCGGCGGTAATGACGCCTTCCTGTTTGGTGGTAGTGGCGTTGACAGTCTGTTTGGAGAGGGCGGCAATGATACCTTCGTGGTAACCAGCCAAGGCGAGTTCCTGGCAGGTGAAACCTATGATGGCGGCGCCGGTGTCGACACCCTGCAGCTAGGCGCTGGAGTGACGCTGCCCGGCGGCGTCGCGCTAATCGATATCGACACCGTGGTCTATGGCTAGAATGGCCGGAGGAGGCGGGTCGGGGCAGAGGAGAAGCGTACTCCAACAACTGTTTATGCCGCATGTTGCCGGCGGCGATAGTCTGGAGGTGGAGCTGAATAGCGACGGCAACAGTGAGTCGGAATGCAGCTCACCGGGCTCAGCGCCGCCAACCGCCTGGCTGCGCCAGACTTTGTTCGGTTGTAGCTGTCACTTGACAAACAATTGGATTTTCACGGCTCTGCGCTCTAACTTTCCCGTCAAGCAAACAAGAGGGCAGCAAGTCCTTCACAGACTGAACGACGCGCGGAGAGGACGACTGCTGTGGCGACAATTACGGGCACGGATGGCCCCGATACCCTGACGGGTACCGATCTTGCCGATCTGATCGACGGTCTCTCGGGAGACGACACGCTTTACGGGCTCTCGGGTCCAGATACCCTCTTCGGTCGCCAGGGCGAGGACCGCCTCTACGGCGGTGCGTCCAACGATACGCTTTATGGCGGTACCAATATCGATCGTTTCGTCTTTGGAGGCAGTGGCGATGACCGCTTGTTCGGCGGCTCCTTTCAGGATGCGACCTTCTACGGCGGCAGCGGTGCCGATCGCCTCTATGGAGGGGGCGGAAACGATCTTGCCTTCTATGGCGGCAATGGCGCAGACACGATCTTCGGCGGCCTTGACCTAGATTTCCAGTTCGGCGGCGGCGATGGCTCCGACACTTTGTATGGTGGGTCGGGAAACGACCTCTGGGTGTTCGGGAACGATGGTGATGATCGGGTCTATGGCGGGTCGGGTGCCGACTCGGTCATGGCTGGAGCGAACGGCGAGGACTATGTCTTCGGAGGGGCGGGCGCAGATACGCAGCTACGCGGCGATGCCGGCAACGACACGGTCTCCGGTGGTGAGGGGGCGGACACCTTTCTAACCGGCGGCAGCGATGACGACAGCGTCTTTGGCGGTAACGGCGACGACCTGACCTTACGTGGAGATACCGGCAAGGACGCAATCTTCGGCGGCTCCGGTGCTGACGAGCGCCTCTACGGCGGCAGCGGCGACGATACGATCTCCGGCGATAGCGGCGACGATCTCGTACTGCGCGGTTCTGAGGGCAACGACAGGATCTATGGCGGCGATGGCGATGACGGCGTTCTGGAAGGGGGGAGCGGCAATGACTTGCTGTTCGGAGATTCCGGCGAAGACAGTGCGATCCGCGGCGACAGCGGTGTAGACAGCCTCTATGGCGGCGATGGTGCGGATAACCGTTTCTATGGGGGGGAGGGGAGTGATCGCCTGGAAGGGGGCAGCGGTGCTGACAGCCGCTTCTACGGCGGGCAGGCCTCCGACACCCTGGTCGGGGATTCGGGCAACGACAGCAGGTTCCTTGGCGGTAGCGCCAGCGATACCCTGGCTGGCGGCGATGGAAGCGATGTACAGCTTTTCGGTGGCCAAGGCAGCGATACAATCTTTGGCGGGCGAGGCAATGATATCAGCTTGCTAGGCGATGACGGCAACGATGTGATTTTCGGTCGGGCCGACAACGATTTCTCGCTCGACGGGGGATCGGGAGACGACGCGATTTATGGCGATGATCAGGACGACGGGCAGCTAGACGGAGGGTCTGGCCGGGACAGGGTCTACGGCGGCAGCGGAGACGATGCTGCTCTCTATGGCGGTGATGGTGTCGATACGCTCTTTGGAGGGGATGGCAATGATCGCGCTCTGAAAGGTGGATACGACGATTCCGGTGATACCCTCTTTGGTGGAACCGGCAATGACACCTCTCTCTCCGGCTTTGGTGGCGACGACCTGCTGCAGGGGGAGGGCGGAGATGACCGCGTCTTCTATGGTGGTTCAGGCGAAGATCGTCTCTATGGAGGAACCGGTACCGACGCGACGCTGGCGGGTGATGCTGGCGACGATCTCGTCTTCGGTGGCTCGGGTGGCGATGGCTTTCTCTTCGGTGGCAGCGGCCAGGACCGCGTCTATGGTGGCGAGGGTGACGATGGCTTCCTTGAAGGTGGCTCCGGAGTCGATCGCCTGTTCGGCGGCGATGGCAAAGAAAGCCGCGTCTATGGCGACGACGGTAACGATACGATCGATGGCGGTAGTGGCAACGATTATCGCCTGAAGGGCGCCAGCGGGGACGATGTGATCCGCGGCGACAGTGGCGACGATTGGCTTTACGGCGGTGACGGCAAGGATCAGCTACTTGCCGGTGATGGTGACGACACGCTCTACGGTGATGCGGGCAATGACCAAATGGTCGGCGGCAGCGGCAGCGATACCTTGTTCGGCGGCCAGAATCGCGATCGCCTTAACGGTGCCTCGGGTACCGACACGGCCTATGGGGGCACCAACAACGATACCTTCATCATCGATCTGAAAAGCGACCTCATCTTCGATGGCGCAGGCCAAGGCGACGACGTGCTGCGCTCCAACGCCGACGACTACACGCTTGGCACCGCAGCAGAGGTGGTGATCGAGCGGGTCAACATAAACACCGCGGCTGAAGGGGCCAAGATGGTGGGCAATGCCAACGATGACATCTTGATCGGCAATTCTTTTGACAATGTCATCTTGGGCAAGAGCGGCGACGACCGACTGAACAGCCGTGGCGGGACGAACACCCTGACCGGCGGCAGTGGCGACGACACCTTCATTATTACCACCGCACTTGATGTCGTCCGGGATGGTTCGGGCCAAGGTAGCGATCTGGTACGTGCCCAGACCGACTTCACCCTGCCCGACGGCAGTGCTTTCGCCTTCATCGAGAACCTGCGCATGCAGGGCGGCTTCGGCAATATAGACGGCGTCGGCAATGACCTGGATAACTCCATCCAAGGCAACACGGGCGACAATCGCCTGGCCGGGGCCGGCGGTGTGGACACGATAGAGGGGCGCGATGGCGACGACTCCCTGGTCGGTGGGGGCTCTACAGACTCTCTCTTTGGCGGGAGCGGTGCGGACACCCTGAACCTGGGCTCTCAAGACACGGCCTTTGGCGGGTCGGGCGCCGATAGCTTCGCGATCTCTGGCACGATGAATGGCATCGTCATCGGCGACTTCGACGGCGTCAGTCTGAACGGCGCCAATGGCGAGGACAAGCTGGTCTTCGCCACCGGCCTGGAGGTGGGTGTCTTCTCATACATCGATGCCGCAGCCTTCTCCGGTGCCGGAAACAGCCAGGCGCGCTTTGCCGGCGGGGAGACGCTGGAGGTCGACCTGGACGGCAACGGGAACACGGATGTCAGGCTGCAGCTCACCGGGCTAAGCGCTGCCAACCGACTGACTCAGACGGATTTCGTCTGGCTCTAGGACTCTCTTCGATTCGACAAAGCTGGGAATTCCCTTTTGGCTGCGGGCTAGACCGAAGAACAGCCGAAGTGCGGCGATCAGCCTGAAATGGAGGGAACCGCATGAGAACGCTCACGGGAACCAACGGCGCTGACACACTGATTGGGACGGATCAGGTCGATACCCTGTTCGGATTGGCGGGCAACGACACGCTCTTGGGGCTCAGCGAAGGAGACTATCTCTTCGGTGGTCTGGGCGCAGATCGGCTCTACGGCGGCTCAGGAGAGGATTTCAGCCTCTACGGCGGTTCCGGGGACGATCGCATCTTAGGGGGGCAGCGCCTACGAAAACTCGATGAGCGGCGACAGTGGAAACGATTTCGTCTTCGGTGACGACGGCAGCGATTTCGGTTACTTCGGTGCAGCGGGCGACGACTGCCTCTATGGTGACGGCGACGATACCGCCGAGGCCGGCGCGGGGGCGGATCGATTGGTCGGCGGCACTGGGGTCGATCAGCTCTATGCGGGTGCTTCTAACGACCGCCTGAACGGCGGCAGCGGTGCGGACACTCTGGGCGGGGTTTCCGGCAACGACACCGTCATCGTCGATAACTTGGGCGATGTCCTGGTCGAGGCCGCCGGAGAAGGCAATCGCGATGTCTTACGCCTGGATGCTGCAACCTATACCATTGCCGGCGGCGTCGATCTGGAGGTGGCGATCCTGAACCGCTCGGCAGGCGCCGGCAGGGTCTCCGCGAACGAGGGCAACAACACACTTCTGGGCAACACCAAGGGCAACACCCTTTTCGGCCGTTCGGGAGCCGACATTCTGAACGGAGAGGGCGGCAGTGATAGACTGACCGCAGGCTCGGGCAACGATACCTTCGTCGTCGATACCGCGACCGACGTGGCGCGCGACTTCGCCGGCCAAGGCAGCGACCTGGTCCGGGCCGAGGTCGACTATACCTTGCCCAGCGGTTCCGGTTCCGCCTTTATCGAGAACCTCAGGATTCAAGGCGGCTTCGGTAACAACAATGGTGCTGGCAACAGCCTGGATAACCATGTTGAAGGCAACAGTGGCAACAATCGCCTGGCCGGCAATCAGAGTGAAGACACCATCGAGTGGCGGGACGGTGACGATACGCTCTTCGGCGGCGGCTCGGCCGACCGTTTCGAGGGTGGGGCGGGTGACGATACCCTGAACCTGGGCAACCTGGACCGGACCTTCGGCGGCGCCGATGAGGACTGGTTTCTGGTCTCCGGTCCAATCGGCAGTGCAACGATCCAAGACTTCGACGGCGTCAGCCTGAACGGCGCCAATGGCGAGGACAAACTGGTTTTCGCGACCGGCTTGGAGGCAGGTGCCTTCTCCTACATCGACGCCGCCGCCTTCTCTGGCGGTGGCAACAGCCAGGCCCGCTTCGCCGGTGGTGCTACGCTTGAGGTGGACTTGAATGGTAACGGCAATCGCGATGTCAGGCTTCGGCTCAACGGCTTCACCGCTGCCAACCAAATCGCCGCAACGGATTTCCTCTGGCTGAGTTGAGGGCAATGCGATCTGCAACCAAGGGGTGACAAACCCAAAGTTCCTGTCATTTCACTGCCGAGTGATCTAGACTGCCGCCAATGAGGCTCTTGGAAACGGCATTCCACAAGCGTTCGAGCAAGGGGGCGGAGGCGTATCATGGCCGTGATCTTTGGCAGTGCGGGCGAGAACAACAGCCTGGTCGGAACCAACACCAACGACGAGATCTTTGGTTTGAGCGGTGACGATCGCCTGAATGGCCTATCGGGAAACGATAGCCTCTTCGGAGGGTCGGGCAACGATGTCAGCCTCTACGGTTGGTTTGGCACAGACAAAGTCTATGGTGGGGCTGGTAACGACAGCACGCTCAGGGGTTTCGATGGCAATGACCGGCTCTACGGCGGCGCTGGTAGTGACAGCAAGTTGCTGGGCGCCTCAGGGTCGGACCGCATCTTCGGTGGATCGGGCGCCGATCTGGACATGGCAGGGCAAGCCGGTACCGACTGGGTCTATGGTGATACCGGAAACGACGGCTCTTTCTTTGGCGGTGAAGGGCAGGACAAGCTCTATGGTGGGCTTGGCGTCGATGCTTCCTTTCGCGGCGATGGCGGTAGCGACACGATCTTCGGCGGTAGTGGGGCGGATTATCTGCTAGAGGGCAATAGTGGCAACGACAGCGTCTATGGGGGCAGCGGCAACGACGCGACCCTGCGCGGCGATCGCTTTGGCTCGGGCAACGACTGGGTCTTCGGTGGGGACGGGGCCGACTACGCTCTCTATGGAGACAGCGGCAACGACACTGTCTACGGCGGCAGCGGCAGCGACACCTTCGTCACCGGTGACGAGGGCGACGATCGGGTCTTCGGCGGCAGCGGTGACGACAGCGGTCTGGGCGGGTTCCTCGGGAACGACCGGATCTACGGGGACGCAGGCGACGACAGAAGCTTGGATGGTTTCTTCGGGGTCGATGGTATCTATGGTGGCTTGGGAGACGACTATTCTCTCCGCGGCCTCAGCGGCGACGATACCCTGACCGGTGGTTCCGGCGCCGACAGCAAATTCTTTGGCAACAGCGGTGTCGATGCCATCGCCGGGGGGTCCGGCAACGATGCTTCGGCCTTCGGCGGTGCCGGAAACGATCGTCTCTTCGGCAGCGATGGCGATGACTCTTTCTTCGCCGGTGGTCTCGGTGATGATCGCGTGTTGGGTCGTGTCGGCGTCGACAGCTTCCTCGACGGCAACTCCGGAGACGACAGGATCTATGGTGGCGATGGCGATGACTTCTTGCTCAGTGGAGACAGCGGCAAGGATACGGTCTATGGAGACTCAGGCGCCGACGAGCAACTGAGGGGCGATCTCGGCGATGACAAGATCTATGGCGGTGAAGGGGACGACAGCCGGCTCTATGGTGACTTTGGCGATGACTCCGTCTGGGGGGGCTCCGGCGCTGACTCTCTGCTGCGTGGCTTCGATGGCGATGACACTCTGCGCGGCGGCAGCGGTGACGATAGTGTCCTCGTCGGTGACAGCGGCGGCGATGTCGTCCGCGGCGAAGACGGCAAAGACAATCTCTTTGGCGGTTCGGGCGTCGACACGCTTTTCGGCGGTTCGGACGACGACAACGCGAGCGGCGAGGATGGCAGGGATATCATCGTCGGTGGATCCGGGAGCGACACGCTACGTGGAGGCGCTGGACAGGATCGCCTGAACGGCGGCAGTGGTTCGGACTTCGCCTTCGGTGGTCGCGGCAACGACACCTTAATCGTCGACACCGTGAGCGACATTGTCGACGAGCGCGCGGGCGAGGGCTCGGCCGATGTGATCCGCTCCAACGCCTCTGACTTCACGATTCCCATTGGGATCGGCGGTTTCATCGAGCGCGCAGT
Organism: Rhodospirillales bacterium; assembly: GCA_963669445.1. Taxonomy (GTDB): domain Bacteria; phylum Pseudomonadota; class Alphaproteobacteria; order Kiloniellales; family JACOMY01; genus JACOMY01. Next base: position 3,611,854 of record OY770029.1, on the reverse strand, counting down.
CATCAACCAAGACATCGGTGATGCGGACATGAGCGGCAATACGCTCGCCAACACCTTGGGCGGCAACACCGGCGTGAACTCGATCAGCGGTGGCTCTGGTGCCGATCGCCTGAATGGGCGCTCCGGCAGCGACACCCTGGTGGGCGGCAGTGGTGACGACACAATGGTGGTGGATACCAGCGGCGACCTCGTTCAGGAGTTTGCGGGCCAAGGCACCGATCTGGTGCGCGCGGAGACTGATTTCACCTTACCCGAAGGTACGGCAACCGCCTTCATCGAGAACCTGCGCATGCAGGGAGGCTTCGGCAATATCGATGGAACCGGCAATAGCCTGGATAACCACGTCCAAGGCAACAGCGGTGACAACCGCTTGGCGGGGAACCAGGGTGCGGACAGCATCGAAGGTAGGGACGGCAATGACCGGCTCTTCGGTGGTCTCGACGCCGACCGGCTCTACGGCGGCAGCGGCGCAGACACCATGGCAAACGGCAATGCCGATACGGCCTTCGGTGGCTCTGGCGCCGATTGGTTCCGCTTTTCCGGCGGCGTGGACGAGGCCGAGATCGGCGACTTCGACGGGGTCAGCCTGAATGCAGCCAATGGCGAGGACAAGTTCGTCTTTGCAACGGGTTTGGAGACTGGGGCCTTCTCCTACATCGACGGCGCGGCCTTTTCGGGCGCCGGCAACAGTCAGGCACGCTTTGCCGGCGGGAACACGATCGAGGTAGATAGTGACGGTAACGCAGCGGCCGACGTGGTCGTCCAGGTCATTGGTTTGACCGCTGCCAGCCAGATCACCGCAACGGACTTCCTCTGGCAGTAGCAGGTTGTCCAACTCTTCTGAAGAACAAGGAATGTAGGTTTAAAACATGGCTGTTCTCTTTGGTACGACGGGCGTCAACGATACCATCACTGGTACCGCTTTGATCGACACCATCTATGGGCTGAGCGGTCGCGATCGCCTCTATGGTCTGGCGAGCGACGATACGCTGTTCGGCGGGTCAGGCAACGACATCAGTCTATGGGGTGGTTCGGCGAACGACCTGATCTACGGTGGTGACGGGCGCGACTCCTTTCTTTTCGGCGACGATGGATCCGACACGCTCTTCGGCGGCGGTGGCGTCGATACTTTCTTGGCGGGCGGAACGGGGGACGACCTGGTTGATGCCGGAAGCGGTAGCGATACGTTCGTGACTGGTGAAACGGGCGTCGACCGCCTCTACGGCAATCTCGGCAACGACAGTTTCCTCTATGGAGATTCCGGCGAGGACTTCGTCTTCGGTGGTCTTGGAAACGACTTCGCATTGGGCGGCCTGGAAGGCAGGGATCGCATCTACGGCGGCGATGGCGCCGACGTCTATCTCTATGGTGCGGCGGGGCGAGACACGCTCTACGGCGGTAGCGGAGATGACACCTCGTTGATCGGTGCTACCGGCAACGACACGATCTTCGGTGACAGCGGTGATGACCGGCTGCTGCGTGGCGATCTTGGTGGTTCCGGAAGTGACACGGTCTTCGGTGGCGACGGACGCGACTACACGCTTCTTGGGGATAGCGGCGACGATTCCCTGTTCGGCGGCGGTGGGATCGATACCTTCATGTTTGGCGGGGCAGGCAATGACCTGATCTTCGGTGGTACCGGCAATGACGTTCGCTTTGGCGGTGATGCCGGAGACGACCGGCTCTATGGCGGCAATGGTCACGACAGCAGCCTCTTTGGTGGATCGGAGGATGACGCGCTCTACGGCGGCCTGGGAGATGACTCGCTCCTCAGAGGCGACAGCGGTAACGACATCATCAATGGCGGCAGTGGGAAGGACTACTCCCTATATGGTCGCGATGGTGACGACACCTTGGCCGGGGGCTCCGGCGACGACAGCCGTATCTTCGGTGGCTACGGAGATGACCGTATCTTCGGGAGCGGCGGTGACGACTACTATCTGAACGGGGCTGCCGGTATTTTCGACCCCGGTGGTGGGGATATGGGCGACGATTTGATCTCAGGCCGTGGTGGAGATGACTCTCTTCTGGTTGGGGGCCTTGGCAACGACAGTATCTACGGCGGGGATGGCAATGATTTCGACCTTAGAGGTCAACAGGGTGATGACAGTCTCTACGGGGACGACGGCGACGATTCCAGTCTTAGAGGCGACGATGGTGCTGACCTGATCTTCGGTGGTTCGGGTAATGACGAGAAGCTGGATGGCAGACTGGGGAGTGACCGCGTTTATGGTGGGATGGGAGATGATACCAGGCTCTATGGCGGCCTCGGGTCTTATGACGACCTCCTCTGGGGTGGCTCCGGGAACGATTCGTCGCTCAATGGCAACGATGGTAACGACGAGATTTGGGGCGGCAGCGGGGATGACAGCTTTCTTAGAGGCGGCAGCGGCGCCGATGTGATCCGTGGGGAGGAGGGGAGTGACTCCCTTGAAGGAGGAAGCGGGGCGGACAGCCTCTTCGCCGGCGATGGCGACGACCGGCTCGAGGGGGAGGAGGGCAGCGACCGGCAGGTCGGCGGCAGTGGGAGCGATCTCATGTTTGGCGACAATGGTCAGGATCGCCTGAACGGGGGCAGCGGCGACGATACGGCCTTCGGCGGTTTCGGAAACGACACCTTCATCGTAGATACCTTTGGTGACGCAGCCATCGAGAACTTTACCGGGGCAAATGGCGTAGACGTGGTCCGATCTGATGCTGACGTCTACTTTTTGCAAAGTGGCACCGGGGGGCAGATCGAGCGCGCGGTCCTGAATGCGACGGCTGGCGATGGCACCCTGTTCGGGAACCAGATTGCCAACACCATCTCCGGTAATTCGGGTGACAACTCTCTGGCTGGAGGCTCGGCTGACGATCGGCTGAACGGCGAGGCCGGCAGCGACATACTCGCCGGCGGCAGTGGCGACGACACCATGGTGGTCGACACCGCCACTGACATCGTGCGGGAGTTCTCCGGCCAGGGTGTGGATCTGGTTCGGGCCGAGACGGACTATACCTTGCCAGACGGCACGGCGTCGGCCTTCATCGAAAACCTGCGCATGCAGGGTGGTTTTGGCAACATCGACGGAACCGGCAACAGCCTGGATAACTCCCTCCAGGGCAATACCGGAGACAATCGCCTGGCCGGCAATCAGGGTGCCGACACGATAGAGGGCCGAGACGGCGACGACCGCCTCTTCGGTGGTCTCGACGCCGACACGCTCTTCGGTGGCAATGACGCGGACACCCTGGCGATGGGCAATGCCGACACGGCCTTCGGTGGCTCCGGTGCCGACTGGTTCCGCTTCTCAGGTGGGGTCGACGAGGGAGTGATCGGCGACTTCGATGGGGTTAGCCTTAATGCTGCCAATGGCGAGGACAAACTGGTCTTCGCCACCGGGCTAGAAACCGGTGCCTTCTCCTACATCGAGAGCAACGCCTTCTCAGGCGCCGGAAACAGTCAGGCGCGCTTTGCCGGCGGTGACACCCTGGAAGTCGACAGCGATGGCGATGCAACCGCGGATTTTGTCGTCCAGGTGACGGGTTTGACGGCCGCAAACCAACTGACTGCAACAGACTTCCTCTGGCAGTAAATCAGTTCCCCCTTAGCGGTTTCATCGTCTTTTTTGCTGGAGCGCGCATGCGCACTCTAATTCCTGCGGGCGATCTTTCGTCTCATGCCGGCCGATAAGGCTCTTCTTGCACGGCATGGCCCAGTACGAGCTTCAGAAAGAGGCAGGGTATGAACCACTCTAAACCTGCGCCTAATGGCAAGATGGATTGGCTAGCCAAGAGAGCCAGCACGGTGAGGGCGCCTGCCGTCGCACGGCGTAGGTAGAGGGGGCTTGCCAATGTCGTGGCAACGCTTGCAAGAAGGAGAAGATACCAAATCACGGCATTGATAACGTCGCCATTGAAGACATAGGCAGCAAGGACAGGGTGCAGGTGTATGGCAGTGAACAGCATGGAGTTCTTTGCTATTCGGGCGCCGCGTCCATCCACTGCTTGAAGGTCGCCGTGATAGAAGCGTTTGCAGGAATTCAGCAAATTGGCAACCGCACCGCCGGCGATGTCGAAAGCAAAGAAGGCCAGGAGAAGGATGTTCCACCCCTGCGCTATCGGGGTTGAGGCAGATAGATCGATCGCGAGGATGATTGCCGTCAGGAGCGATGCCATTCCGTAGGCAAGCCAGCGTTCCGCTGGCGTGGCGTCGGTCCCGCATAGGAAATCGGCGCGTCCACTATAGCCCCACCGAATTGGTGCGCTCTGCATACTCATTCCCCTTGATGCTGCATATGGCTGCGCTAGCCAGCCTTGGCCAATAAGCAGTGTTGCGCTGTTGCTCTCGGTCGTCGTGAGCAGGTTTATGACCAGGTGGTCATTTATATGATTCTCCGTTTTCTGACCATCAAGTCCTAAAAGTGGCTGCGACGTTTATGACCGGTTGGTCATAAAAAAGCTTTACTATGTATTGAATGACGGGTTGGGAAAAGGGTGAGGAGGCTGGCAGCAGATGCCCAAGGTCGTGGACAAGGAAGAGATGCGGAACGCCATCCTGGATGCCGCCCTCAGGGTCTTCGCTGACAAGGGCTACCATGCGACCTCGGTCAGTACTGTGGCCCATGCGGCGGGCTTGGCCAAGGGAACGCTCTACATCTATTTTGAGAGCAAAGAGTCGCTGATCTCAGCGGCTGTTGAGCGAGAGTTTGCCGGTGTGTCGGCGGAAATCTTGCGCGATGAGCCGAGCAAGACACTCGCGGAGTTTCTTGAGAAGCTGCGTGCTACCATGGACGTTTCGGCGGAGCAGGCCGCGCTTTATCGTGTGTTCTTCGAGGTGTTTGGTCCCAGTTTTGCCTCAGCCGCTTTTACAGCAAAGATTGCGCGGTTTTTCGATAGGATTGGCGCGTACTACGCAAGGCAGATCTCCTTTCTCCAAGACAATGGAGAGGTCGCGGACCATCACGACGCAACGGCGGTCGGTCGCGTGTTGGCCAGCATGCTGGACGGCGTCGTCTTGCACCGCGGCCTCTTCGCGATCTCCTCAAGACGGCACCGCCGGATGATTGGCGAGGCGCTCACGGTGTTGGGTGCCGGACTGCAATCCAAGCAACCCAAGCCCAATCAACCCTAGACGAATGCGGCGGTCACGATCGGCCAGCGCGGGTGACATGCACGCTACCCGCTCGGGCCCTCTCGTGCGCATCGACATCAGCAAGCTCTCCTGCCTATGACGAGCAAGGCTCGGCACGCCCTCAAATCACGGTTTTCCTGGAGACTGCTACAACAGAAAGGAATGCTTCATGTTGCAAAACCTAGGTTCGGCACTGGCAATTCTAACCGCCGCGGTTCATGTTTTCGTCGGTCATTTTGATACTTTGATACCACTTCTATCTGCCGATCTGTCCCCAGCGGTGTTGGGCGCTTTCACCGCGTGTTGGCACATGATCAGCCTGTTCCTAGTCTATTCAGCCTGGCAGTTTTGGCGTGGCGGACAGATCGCCATCCACTTGGCGGTCTTGTGGATTTCTTTTGCGGCCATCTTCGTTGCGGTTGCCCTGTGGCAGGGGGGTGCGTCTGGCCTGCTTGTTCTACCGCAATGGCTCTTTCTCGGGCCGGCAGGGGCACTCATCTTGATTGGGTCTCGTACGCGCGCCGCGACCCCTCTGGCAGATCGGTAAGAGGATCAGTCAGTGTCGCCTCCAGCATGCCCGGGCAAAGGTACGACGGTCCCTCTCTTCGGCTTTACCAGTCCCCTTTCGATAATCCGCGCAGCTCCGCCAACACTTTGGGGTGGCGAAACCCCAGATCCTCCCGTTCTCCCGGGTCGGCTTCGATATCGTAAAGAAACTCGAAATTGTCCCAGAGGTACTTCCACTTGCCGCTGCGGACGGCGCGCTGGGTGCGGGGGCGCCAGGCTGGCCCCTCTCCCGGGAGGTCGATACGCCAGTAGAGAGTGCGGTGTTCGACGGCCTCGGGGGAGAGCAGGTCGCGACCGTCCAGGGCTTGCGGGACAGTCTGGCCGGCGGCGGCCAGCAAGGTCGGGGTGAGGTCCATGAGGCTGACTGGGGTGGAGGTCTCGCCGGCGGCAATGGCGGCTGGCCAGCGCAGGATCATAGGCACGCGGATGCCGCCCTCCCAGAGGGTAGCGAAGCCGTGGAAGAAGGGGCCCTTGGTCGCCAGCTCGCCGCCGCCGTGGTCGTAGGTGAGGCAGACCAGGCTGTCCTCGGTGAGGCCCAGTGTGTCCAGGCGGTCGAGGACGCGGCCGACGCAAACGTCCAGATGCTCCACAGCGGCGACATAGTCGGCGCGGGTATGGTTGCGCCACTGGTCGAAGGAGGCTGGTTCTTTCTCCAGTCCAGGCGGACTGTAGGGTGGCAGCATGGCGTTGTAGGCTAGCATGAGGAAGTGGGGTTCAGCAGCCCACTGGTCGATGAAGGCAAGGCCGGCATCGGTGAAGAGATCACTGGTGTAACCGCTGCGCTCGACCAAGCGGTCGTTGTGGTAGAGCGCGGGTGCGCCCTCACGGGTCTTGTGCGAATAGTAGTCGATGTTCCAGTCGTGGAAGCCCAGGAAGTCGTCGAAGCCGTGGGCCATGGGGCTGTCGTCTGAGCCGTAGCCCAGATGCCACTTACCGTAGAGTGCGGTGTGGAAACCGGCTTGTTTGAAGGCGCGCGCCAGACTCACCTCGGTGTTGGAGAGGCCGGGCTCGCCGTGTTCGACATTGCGCTCCAATCCCAGGCGGCGCGGCGTGCGCCCGGTCAGCATGGCAGCACGGCTGGGTCCGCAGATTGGGGCGGCGGCGTAGCAGGCCGTGAAGCGGTGGCCTTGCTCGGCCAGGCGGCGGATGTTCGGGGTGCGGATCTCGCCGCTGCCGAAGGGCTCGATATCGGCGTAGCCCATGTAGTCGAAGACGATCAGGATCACCTGTTTTGCGCGGTTCATGGCTGGATTCCCGGGTGCGGAAATGAAGGCAAGGCTCAGATTGGCGATGCCTCACTCAAGATGCGGTTGCAGGAGTGCATCGAGCGCCTCGCGGCAGCCGTCCATGGCCTGTTCGACGCCTGCGTTGCTGACAACCAGGCAGGCCAGGTTCTGCGGCGGCGACAGCCAGGCAACGGCTGTCCAGAGGCCGTTGCTGCCGACGTGGCTAAGTGTCGGGCCTAGGGGCGGTGGCTCCTCGCCGACGACCCAGCCAAGCGCATAGCCCTCCTGCCCGCGCGGCTGATGCAGTGCGGCAAAACTATCGGCGTTTAGGACTCGGTCTTCGCCGCGCGCGCCGGCCAGGTGTAGCGCGGCGAAGGCGGCGAAATCCGCCAAAGAGCAGTGGATGCCGTTTGAGGGACCGCAGACAGCGGGGTTGTCGGCCTCTGGTCCTGGCTCCAGCGCCGTCCCCTGGTCATGTCCGCGCGGCTGATCCGGGGTGCCGGCGGTGCCGGGCGGGCCAAAGCCGGAGTTGGCCATTCCCAAAGGCTGGAACAGCAACCGGCGGACCAGGCTCTCCCAGGTCTCTCCGCTCGCCTGCTCGGCCATGGCCGCGGCCACACTGTAGCCGGCGTTGCTGTAGATCATCGTGCTGCCCGGCGGCTGAAGCGGCGCCTGCCCCAGTACCAGACGAACGAGATCCAGACGCTGTTGGCGCATCGGACCAGAGAGCTGCCGGAGCTTGGGAAAGATCACTGCGTCGGGCTGGCGATCTTCGGGTAGGCCGGAGCGGTGCGACAGCAGTTGCTCGAGCGTGACAGCGCTCCAGGCCGGGTCGATCTTGCCCTGCAGTTGGGCAAAGCTCTCGCCAAGACTTGTGGTCCAGGCGAGCGATCCCTCCTCGACCAGTCTGGCGATCATGGTCGCGGTCATGGCCTTGGTGCAGGAGCCGAGATGCCAGCGGTCGCCGTCGCTTACCCGATCCGAGCTGCCTTTGCGCCTTACCCCTACCGCCGCCAAGGCCGGGGGCTCCCCACCTCGCACGACGGCACCAGCCAGTGCCGGCAGCTCCCGCCGCTGGCAGATCTCGGCCAGAACTCCTTGCTTCGAGGTCATTGCAGTTTCCCTTCTCTTCCGACCTCTGATCACTGGCGGCCAAGGACGTCGCAACCTCGCGCTCCTTGCCGAGCCACCTTCACGATCTTGAGCGCTTGCCGGCTTCAGTCAACCAGATCCGGCCGTCCTCGGTGCGGCGAACCAAGCCGTCTTCGGTTGGGGGCTGTATCGGTTCGTCACTTGGAGCCGGCGTGTCGGGCCCCAGGTCGAGCATCGGCTCCAGGCCGCGGAGGTGGCGAAACTGCGCGATTTGCCAGCCGGGTGGCGGATCTTCTGGTTTCTTCGGTTGTTCCAGCTTCGGGATTGGAACCCGGGCGGTCTTTAGGGTGAAAGCCAGCGCCATCTCTCGGTGGCGCAGATCGGGGTCGCTCTTCATCGCTTGGAACCAAAGTCCCTGCTCGCTGGCATCCTTGTGGCGATAGCTGTTGCGCCGGTCGGCCGAGTGAAACTTCAGGCAGGTGATGCGCGGGACCACGGCGTGGTTTTGGTTCTGCCTACGAACCCGCTCGAAGAAGTCCAGGGTCGGTACCTTCTCCGACTGCCGCCACTTGCGCCAGCCGCCAGCAGCCTCGGCGACTGCCCTGTCGTGCATCACGGTGCTGGTCATGCTGACGAGTTTGAGACCGCTACGATCGGCCGGCATGGTCGGCAGGCCGACGATCTGGCGATGGTATTGCGGCGGTGGGCTGATCGCCAAGGCCAAGCTGGCGGCGAGGTCGAAGCCGCCATCCCTGATGCAGCCGTAAAGCGTTTCCAGGTGCTCCGGGTACCAGAGGTCGTCGTGATTGAGATAGGCGATCAGACTGCCGCGCGCGCGCCGCAAGGCGATCCTGTTGACGTCTGACTGGTTGCCGTGGTTCTGCTTCAGATTGGTCCAGCGGATACGCGGATCATCGAAGCTGCGCACGACCTCTTCGGTCTCGTCGCTGCAGCCATCGCCCATCACCAGGTACTCGAAGTCAGCAAAGCTCTGCTCCAGCGCGCTGGTGATCGCCAGGCGCAGCGCCGAGGGGTAGTTGTAGGTCGAGGTGACGAGCGTGACGGGTGGTGGCGCCATCATTTAAAATCCGCGCCGCGGGGCGAAGCTATAGGGGATTTCCTCGCTCTCGAGCGGCAGGGTGAGCTTGTCAGGGTTCTCGTAATTGTAGGGCTCGCCTGGAATGTTGAACATGACGACTTCGTCACCTCCCACAGATTCGACGGCATGGAAGATGCCGGGCGGTACCAGGACCAGAGCGCGGTTCATCGGCGAATAGACCGTCTCGGTCACCAGACCGCTGGTCGCCGAGTGGCGACGCCCGTCATAGAGGACCAGCTTTGCCGTACCGCTCAGGAAGAAGTAACGATCGATCTGCTTCAGGTGACAGGCCCAGCCCTTCACCTTGCCTGGGCGGACGGTGACGACGTAGGCGTGCACCAAGGGGATGTCGTCGAACTCCCAGAGACGATTATAGACCTCGCAAAGGCTACCGCGTTCGTCCTGCTGCGTGATCGGGAAGTGCTCCTTGACGCCCTCGATCACCGGCGCCAGAGAACGGCCGCTCGGGTCGACGCTTTGTATTGCCCGGCTCGTGTTCTTGGGTATCAAGACGTCGTCGGTCATCGGCGCTCAGAGCCTCCTGCTGTGCGGACTAGTGATCGAAGACGATGACGGAGCGGGCGACTCTGCCTTGGCGCATCTCCTCGAAGGCCTCGTTGATCTGCTCCAACGCGATCCGGCGCGAGATCATCTCGTCGAGCTTTAGCGTGCCGTTTAGGTAGAAGTCGACATAGCGCGGCATGTCCACCCGGAAGCGGTTCGAGCCCATGTTGGAGCCTTGCAGGCGCTTGTCGTTGATCAGATCGGCTGCCTCAATCTCGATGGTCTGGCCCTCAGGCACCATACCGATGATGGTAGCGACGCCAGAGGTACGCAGCATACGGAAAGCCTGCTCGCTGGTTTCCTTGCGCCCCAGCGCCTCGAAAGAATACTCGACCCCGCCGCCGGTGAGTTCGCGCACGGCTTCGACCGGATCGCAGGTCGTGGCATCCACAGTATCTGTGGCACCGAAGCGGCGCGCGGTTTCCAGTTTTTCTTGGCTGATGTCCACGGCGATGATCCTGCCGGCACCGGCAATGGCGGCACCGTTGATGGCCGAGAGCCCAACGCCGCCGCAGCCGATCACGGCAAGGCATGCGCCGATCTCGATATCGGCCGTGTTCACCACGGCGCCAAAGCCGGTGGTGACGGCACAGCCGATGAGGGCCGCCCGGTCCAGCGGCATGTCCGGGCGGATCTTCACCAGCGCATGCTCATGGATCAGCATCTGCTCGGCGAAGGAGGAGAGGTCGTAGAACTGATGCATCTCCGTCCCTTCTTGCGAGAGGCGCGGCGGTTCCGCCCCGTCTCTTGCGGTTTCCGGGTTCTGGCAGCTGAAGGGCCGCCCCGTGGTGCAGAATTCGCAGTGGCCGCAGAAGACAGAGAGGCAGGTGATCACATGATCGCCCGGTTTCACATAAGTGACCTCCGATCCCACCTTCTCGACGACACCGGCCGACTCATGCCCCAGGACAGAGGGTGCTGCGGTCGCATAGTGTCCGTCGATGTAGTGTAGATCCGAATGGCAGACGCCGACCGCGCCGGTGCGCACAAGCACCTCACGCGACTTAGGATTGGAGATCGAGACCTGCTCGATGGTCAGCGGGCGGTGCGGCCCGCGAAACACGGCTGCTTTCATCCTTCTCTCCTTCTTCCCTCTCGATGGTTCGGGCCGAGGTCTTCGTTGTCCGTTGACGAAAAGGAGGCTCCGGCCTGTGGCGCTCTACTAAAGTGCGACCTTGTATTCCTGAATGGTATTGCCGCCATCCACCACGATCAGCTGACCGGTTAAGTAGCTGGCTTCCTCGCTGGCCAGAAAGACGGCGACGTGGCCGATCTCGTCTGGCGTGCCGGAGCGGCCGACCGGGGTGTGCCGGCCGGCGATGCGTTCGCGCTCGGAGGCGGAGGCAGTATCGATCCAGCCGGGACCGATGCAGTTGACCGTGACCTTGTCGGCGCCGGTCTCGATGGCGAGCGCGCGGGTCATGCCCAGCATGCCGGCTTTGGCGGTGGCGTAGACGGAGCTGCCGGGAATGCCGACCAACGGCCCGGTGACGGAGGAGATCTGGACGATCCGCCCGTATTGCCGCTGCACCATGCCGGGCAGCACGGCTCGGGTCATCAGGAAGGCGGTCTTGAGGCTGATGTCGATGCCGTAGTCCCAGCCTTGATCGGTCGTCTCCTGCAGCGAGGCCGTGGGCTCGTCGCCGCCGATCTGCGTCATGCCGGCATTGTTGACCAGGATATCCACTGGACCCAGCGCCTCGGTCACAGCGGCGACGAGCCCGGTGGCCGCCTCCGTTTTCGTCAGGTCCGCTGGTTTGGCGAAGGTGGTGCCAGGCGCTCCGCCAAGCTCTTCCAAGCGCTCGAAGATGCGGTCCGTGGTCGAGGAGATCGCGACCTTCGCCCCTGCCGCCAAGAGTAGCTTCGCACAGGAAAAGCCGATCCCTTCTTCGCTGCCAGCCCCTGTGACCAAAGCCACGCGTCCCTTTACCCCGACCATTTTGGACTCTCCTTTTTTACCCCCTGGCTGCTTGCACGTTTCCGAGCCCAGCAACCTTGGCCCCTAAACCCGGGCGACGAGGTGACAAAGCGACCATGCCGTGGGTCGGAGATCAAGCCATAGTCATGAATTGCTATCACCATTAGCCACTTCGCCACGTTTAGCTTGCGGGGGGCCGACAAGGCTTTCTAGACTGCCCAGATTGCGATCAAACCAAGGACGCACAACCCGAGACGGAGCCTTCGCGATGGACATCGCCACATACCAAGAAGACGGCATCGTTTTCCCCGCCGGCCAAATCGAAGTGACCGGTTTTGAGCAGCGTTATCATCAGTTTCAAGAAGCCTCTCGCCGACATCGCGGCAAGGAGACCTACATCAAGCCACACCTGGTGTCGGCTTGGCTGGATGCATTGGTCCGTGATCCGAACATCCTGGATCAGGTGGAGCAGATCATAGGGCCCGACATCATCCTCTGGGAATCGGACTGGAGCGTGAAGCGGGCCGGCACCGGCGACTATGTGCCCTGGCACCAGGATGCACCCTATTGGACGCTCTCAACCGACGAGGTGGTTTCCGTCTGGATCGCAATCGGCGATGTGAGCCGTGACAACGGTGCAATGGAGGTGGTTCTGGGGACGCACAAGCAGGGGGTAATCGGCAGCATCGATGCAGCAGGTGAGGTGCATGGTGCCTACGCGGATGGCCAGCGGACCACGGACGAGAACTGCATGTTTCCCTTCGCCCACCTGCGCGAAGATCACAGCGACCGTGCCGTGCCGGTCACCTTGAAGTCGGGCGAATACTCCATCCACTCGGTCAATCTGGTGCACGGCGGCGGCCCCAATCCTTCGGAGCGAGACCGGATCGCCTTTGCCATGCGCTTCATCTCGGCCAGAACCCGCAACATCGGCAAGACTGATTCGGTGACCGCCGTACGCGGCGACTGCATCAGAGACTACTTCGTCTATGAGCCGCAAGCGGACGGCGAGTTCACACCGGCCGGACTGGCCGCATTGGAGGAAGCGCTGAGTTATCCCAGCGGGTTCGGTGAGGCCAAGCGCAAGCGATAGCGGTGACGGCGAGCGACGTCGGACCTTGCAGTTTGGAAGACGAAGAGGGGGAGATGGCCGGCGCCGCGGTTTTTTGCAAGAAGCCTCTTTGTCTTCAGGCTGCCCGTCCTAAGCCATTGCATCCCGCCAGGCTCGTAGCACGAGGCTAAGCGAGATCGCCCCCGGATCGGGATGCCCGACGGCGCGCTCGCCCAGGGTCTTGGCCTTGCCGAAACGTGCGACCATGGTCTTGGTCGCTTCGACGCCCTGCTCGGCACCCTCTGCAGCTGCCTTGAGGGCACTTCTCAGGTCCCCCGCTTCGGCGGATGCGGAAATCGCCGGCCCAAGCGCGTCCAGCATGGTCTTGTCGCCCTCTGCCGCACCGCCGCGCTTCATCACGGCTTCGCGCCCTGCCGTCAGGAAGGTGCGAAAGTCTTCTGCATCCAGCTCTGCGGCCTCGCCCAAGGCCTGTCCGCCGGCACGAAAGAAGCTACCGAAAACGGCGCCGGCGGCACCGCCGGTCTTGGAAAGCAGCGCCATACCAGTAGCCTTTAGAACGGCACCGGGAGAGACGAATGTCTCGCCCGCCAGCTTTTCTTGTACACCTAAGAAGCCGCGTCGCATGCCGATGCCATGATCGCCATCGCCGATAGCCCGGTCGGCATCGGTCAAGATGGGTTCGGCAGCAATGACGGCCTCTGCGGCAGCAAGCATGGCCAGCCTGGTCTCTTCGGCGTTCACCTCAGCACCTCCAGGCAAAGCTGGAAGCGGGCGTATCGAGGTCGCTCTTCAGTTCCCGGTCCAGCTTTAGAAAGCTGATCGAGAAACCTGCCATCTCCTGGCTGGTGACAAAGGCCCCCATCTTGGTCTTGTGCACCTGGATCTCTCTTTCTCGGAGGAGGGTACGGACTCGGCGATTCACGATCAGCATCTCCATAAAGGTCGTCGCGCCGAGATTATTCAGCATTAGGGCGATCTCGTCTCCTGCTTTCAGCGGCAGGTCCGCCAGCAGAGTTTCTGTCATCTGTTCGGCTAAGGGGTCGGCCCTTGTCAGTGCCTGACGGCTGACGCCGGGTTCTCCGGTCAGGCCCACACCGATCTCCATCGCATCGTCGGGCAAGTCAAACGAGGGTTTTCCGGTTTCGGGGATGGTGCCGGCGCGAACCGCAACGCCGAGGCTCACGAGATTGTCTCTTGCTCTGGCGACCAGGCGCTCGACTTCTTCTAGATCTCCTAGACGGCTGGCGGCGGCACCCGCGATCTTGATCATCAGCGCGTCGCCTGCAATGCCGCGGCGCTCTTGCTTTCGATCCGCCGGGGCAGAGGCCACATCGTCCCAGATCCGGACAGTGCGCACCTGGATGCCCTCCTCCTCGGCCATCTCAGCGGCCATGTCGAAATTCATGACGTCGCCCGTATAGTTGCCGTAGAGGTAGAGCACGCCGCGGCCGCGATCGACCGCGCGTGTGAGTTCCAAGATGCAGTCTGGCGCGGGAGCGGCAAAGACGCCACCGGCCGCCGCACCATCCGCCATCTTGTCGCCAAGATAGCCGTGGAACAGTGGTTCATGGCCGCTACCGCCGCCGATCAACAATGCTACCTTGTTCTCGGGGATTGGGTTTCGTACCAGGGCATTCACGCCGGTTAGACGTCTGACCGCGCCGTCGTAGGCCAGAACCAGTCCGTCCAGCATCTCTGTCACCACCTCGGCAGGGTCGTTCAGGATCTTCTTCACGCCCCTGTGCCGCCTTTTCGAAGGCTTAGCGGGTGAAGGCGAAGCAGGAGGCCGGGGTGTCGAGGTAGCCCTTCAATTCCTCATCCAATCGCAAGAGGCTGATGGAAAAGCCGGCCATCTCTTGGCTGGTGACGAAGGCACCCATATCGGTCTTGTGCACCGTGACGCCGAGGTCCGCCAGGATGGCGCGTACCCGGCGGTTGACGATCAGCATCTCCATGAAGGTGGTGGCGCCCAGGTTGTTCAGCAACAAGGCCACCTCGTCGCCTTTGTGCAGCGGCATGTCGGCCAGCAGGACCTCCATCATCTGATCGGTCAGTGGGTCCGCCTTGGTGAGCTTCTGACGACTGACGCCAGCCTCGCCATGCGCGCCCATGCCGATCTCGATCTCATCGTCCGGCAGGTCGAAAGTGAGCTTGCCGGTCTCCGGCATAGAGCCGGCTCTGACTGCCACACCCAGAGTGCGCAGGTTCTCGCGCGCCTTGACTGCGACCGCTTCGACCGCGTCCAGGCTGCCGAGCTGGGCGGCGGCGGCACCGGCGATCTTGATCATATAGACGTCGCCGGCGATGCCGCGCCGCTCTTCTTTCCGATCCGGCGGGGCAGAGGCGACATCGTCCCAGACGCGCACCGTGCGCACCTCGATGCCTTCCTCTTCGGCCATCTCGGCGGCGATATCGAAGTTCATGTTGTCGCCGGCATAGTTGCCATAGAGATAGAGCACGCCGCGGCCGCGATGGACTGCCTTGGTGGCCTCAAGGATTAGGTCCGGGGCAGGGGCTGCGAAGACGCCGCCCGCGGCGGCACCGTCGGCCATGTTGTGACCAACTAGACCGTGAAACAGAGGCTCGTGGCCACTGCCGCCGCCAATTAGAAGTGCCACCTTATCGTCCGCAATCTCTCTGCGAACCAAGGCATCCAGCCCCGGCAGGCGCACGACGTCGCCGTCGCAGGCCAGTGCCAGCCCGTCCAGCATCTCACTGACCACGTTTGCCGGGTCGTTCAGGATCTTCTTCATCTTAAACATCGTCACTCTCCTCGCCCTCTGCTGTCCTGGCCGGCACGTGATCCAACACGATGAAACCGATGATCCCGATCAAGAGCAAGGGAAAGCCGTAGGTGAAGAGATCGAAGGCGAAGGGCTGGATCAGTAGGGCCACGCCCAGAAAGATCAGCGCCGAGAGCAAAGCGAAGAGTCGGCTATGCAGTCTCGCGTTCATGCCGCCAGGCTTTCGTGCTGTGCTTGGCTCAAGAGCTCCTCCGTTCGACCATCGAAGAGGAAGGCGCGGGAGGGGTCGAAAGTAAAGGCAGCCGTCATGCCCTGGCGGGCCGGTAGCTCAAGCGGGACCGCCTTGCGAAAGCTGCCGAAGGCGCCGTCGATCTGCACGGCCTTGTCGATGCCGCGGCGATTGACGGCATAGATCGTACCGACAATACCAGCCTCCTCGACCAGAGAGATATCGTCCGGCCAGACGCCGATGGTGACGGCCTCAGGCACGGCTGCGGTCGGACGGAAGGCAGCGAGCGGTAGGCTTGGCTCCTGACCCTCCAGGCGGATCTCCTCGCCTTGCCGCCTGGCTCGCAGAAAGGCCATGTGCGGGCTGCCGATCAGGCGACCGACTGCGGCGTTGGCCGGGGCCGCCAGGATCTCTTGCAGGCGCCCGATCTGTATGACCTTGCCTTTCGCCACGAGGGCAAGGCGATCGGCGATCGCTGTGGCACCGTGGAAATCGTGCGTAGCGTAGAGCAGTGTGGAGCCATAGTGGGCATGCAGGCCGCGCAGCTCGGCTTGCAGGTCCTCGCGCAGCTTCAAGTCCAGCGCGCTCAAGGGCTCGTCCAACAGGTAGAGGGCGGAGCGGCGCACGAGGGCGCGGGCGAGTGCGACACGCTGGGTTTCGCCACCGCTCAAGCCCTCCGGACGCCGCTCGATCAGATGGGAGATCCGCAGCTGCTCGCACACCGTCTGAAGGCGGTCTTCGATCTCGTCTGCTGCGATGTCGCTATCGGGG
The DNA here is from genome assembly GCA_963669445.1 of Rhodospirillales bacterium. GTDB lineage: Bacteria > Pseudomonadota > Alphaproteobacteria > Kiloniellales > JACOMY01 > JACOMY01. Next base: position 3,595,462 of record OY770029.1, on the reverse strand, counting down.
GCCAGCAGCGGCAAGGTGATGTTCTGCCGGACAGTCAGGGTCGGGAAGAGGTTCAATCCCTCAAAGACCATGGCGACGTCGCGCCGATTCGCCGGCAGCGCCGTCAGGTCTTGGCCGGCCAAGGTGATGTGTCCGCGGTCGGCCTTCTCCAGTCCGGCGACACAGAGCAGCGTTGTGGATTTACCGGCGCCTGTCGGTCCCAGCAACGCCAGGACCTCGCCTTCGGCCAGGTCGAGCGAAAGGCCGTCGAGCGCGCGGGTACCGCCGAAGCGCTTGGCCAAATCGTCGATAGCCAGGAAGCTCACGATCCAACCTCCTCTCGGCTCGCCGTCACGTCGACGCGTCGGTCTTGCGCATCGAAGAGGAAAGCGCGCGACAGGTCGAGGCCGATTTCGCAAGCGCCACCGCTCGAGCGATCCAGCCCCAGAAAGACCCTTTCCCCCAACTTGAAGGAGAATAGTTTGTCGGTGCCTTGTTGGAAGGGGAGGACCTCGCTGGCCGCGGCGAGCTGTGGCAGTGCCGAGGCCTCGCCAAGCACGAGGTCCTGTGGCCGGATACCCAGTCTGCAGCCGTTGCGACCGGCCAGGGCTTGCTTCAGGCTCTCGGTGCCGCTGCCGCCAAGAGCGGTTCCCTCCAGCAGGATGCGATCGTCCTCAAGCTCAGCGGCGAAGAAGTTCATTGAGGGAGAGCCGATGAAGTAACCGGTAAAGGCCGTTTTCGGTTTGAAATAGAGATCGTCTGCGTCGCCGAATTGCTCTATTTGGCCGTCACGCATCAGCACGATTCGATCGGCCAGGGCCATGGCTTCACGCTGATCATGGGTGACGTAGATCGTGGTGACGCCCAGCTCGCGTTGAATGTGCCCCAGCTCCCAGCGCATGTTCTCACGAAACTGCTCGTCGACAGCAGAAAGGGGCTCGTCCAGCAGCAGGACATTGGGGCTGCGCACGATGGCACGGGCAAGCGCCACCCGCTGCAGGGCGCCAGGCGGCAAGCCGCCGGGACGCTTCTTCATGATCGCGCCCAGGTCCAGAATATCTGCGACCCAGTCGAGCTGGCGGCGCACCACCTCACGGGATTCGCCGCGCGCTTTCAAAGGAAAGGCGATGTTTCCGGCGACACTGAGGTGGGGATAGAGCGAGACGCTTTGGAAGACCATGGCGACGTTGCGCGCACTCGGGCTGAGCCCCAGAATCTCTTCGCCGTCAAAGCGGATAGAACCGCTGTCGGCCTCTTGCAGGCCGGCGATGCAGCGCAGCGTCGTGGTCTTGCCGCAGCCCGAGGGGCCTAGGAAGACGACGAAGGCACCGTCTTCGATCTCCAGCGAGATGTCGTCCACCGCTCGAAAATCGCCGAAGCTGACGCGGAGCGTGTCGATCGAAATCTTGGCCATGCCTCAGCCCCGCGCCTTCGCGCTTAAGAGGTTGAGGTAGCGCACCAGAACCAGCGACAGGCCGATGATGATGAGCAGCAGGATGACGGCGAGCGCCGAGGCCTCGCCGGTGTAGAAGTAGCTGAAGGCGACCTTACCCAAGGTGAAGGAAACGGTCTGGGTGGTGGAGCCCGGCCCACCGCCGGTCATGGCGAAGAAGAGGTCGTACTGTTTGAAGGAATCGATCATGCGCAGCAGGAGCGCGATGAAGAGGATCGGCGCTGCCAGCGGCAGGGTGATGCGGGTGAAGCGATAGAAGGCAGAAGCGCCGTCGATGTCCGCTGCCTCATAGATCACCCGCGGGATGCCGCGGAAGGCGGCCGTGGCCAGCAGAATCACGAAAGGCGTCCACATCCAGGTGTCGGCGATAACGACGGCGATCAGAGCGTTGTCGGTGACGCCCAGCCAGTCGACCTTGTCGGACCCGAAGAGTGTCGCGAGGTAGTTCACCACGCCCCACTCGGAATTGAACATATAGCGCCAGAGGAAGCCGACGACGATCGGGCAGACCATCATCGGCATCATCAGCGCGGTGAAGATGATGTCGCGGCCGCGAAAGTTTTTTTGCAGGTAGTAGGCGACGAAGATGCCGATAATGAACTGGCAGGCGACCGAGATGATGACGAACTGTCCGGTGAAGATGAAGCGCTCCCACAGCTCCGGGTCGCCCAGCAGAAAGTCGTAGTTCTCCAGGCCGATGTACTCGCGCCCGGCGTCGGAGCGCAGGATCGAGAAACGATAGAAGCTGAGGATGATCAGCGAGACGAAGGGATAGCCCACCATGCCGATCAGCAGCAGCAGGCAGGGCACCAGAAAGAGCCAGATGATGGCCCGGTCGGAAAGCTCGAAACGCCGTCCCCCGGTCATTTCGCTCGCCCCAGAACGCCGAAGGTCATGCCCATGAGCAAGTAGTGGCGCAAGAAGTAGAAGAGGATCACCACGGGCACGATCAGCACCGTGCCGGCCGCACAGATCTGCGTCCACTCGATGCCGGTCGCACCCATGGCCGAGGCGATCTTGACCGGCAGGGTCTTGGCCTGCGTGGTCGAGATGATGGAGGCGAAGGCAAACTCGTTCCAGGCGAAGATGAAACAGAAGCCGCTGGTGGCCGCGATGCCACCGATCACCTGCGGGATCACCAGCCGTCGGAAGGCGTAGAAGCGGGAATAGCCGCAGTTGATGGCGATGCGCTCTATGTCTGTCGAGACGCCATCGAAGAAGCCTTTCATGATCCAGGTCGCCAGGCCTACATTGATGAAGGTGGCGATCAGGATGAGGCCGATCCGGGTATCGGCCAGCCCGACCTCTGAGAACATGATGTGATAGAAGACCAGCACAGCCACCGGGGGCAGCATGCGGGTGGATAGCACGAAGAACAGAAAGTCGTTGCGGCCGGGGAAGGCGAAGCGCGAACAGGCATAGCCGGCCAGCGTGCCAAGAGTGACGGCGATCACCGTGCCGGAGATAGAAATCACGACCGAGTTGATCAGCGCATCGACCAGGCCGATTGCAGAAGCGGCACCGGCCCCTTCGCCCACCCCGAAGACGGCTTGATAACCGGCCCAGGTCGGCTCAAAGATGAGGGTCGGTGGGAAGGTAAAGAGATCCTGGCGGTCTTTGATCGAGGAGATCATCAGCCAGAAGATCGGCCCCATGTTGTAGAAGCTGTAGAGCAACAACAGGACGACCGGCAAGAAATGCAGCGCCCTCTTGAAGGGATCTTGCGCGGCTGCCCCGGCACGCGCTTTGCTGCTGAGATCGTCTCTCGGCACCTGGCGTTTTCCTCCTTGGGGTAAGGGCCGCCTCCATCTCTGCAGGCGGCCCTATTCCTCACCTTAGTTGACGGTCAGGACCTCGACCTCGTCCTTACCCACCGGCGTGATCACCTGGTCAGGGACCTCCGGCTTGTCGTCGCTGCGCTTGATGTCGTAGCCGGCACGACGCAGGGTCCGCTCATGGCGCTTGGCGGCGTCGTCCAGCGCCTGCTGCACTGTCTTCTTGCCAGTAACGGCGTTGGAGACCTCGTCCTGCAACTCGTCCAGCAGGATCGCATACTCTGGCAGATGCCAATAGTCGTTGGTGTAGTCCAAGGCCTTGGCAAAGTGCTTGTTGTAGCTGTTCAGCTCCTGCCACTCCGAACTCTCCAGTACGGACTTCAAGCCGGTCTGGCAAACTGCGGCATACTCTTTCTGCTGCTCTGGCTGGAAGTACCACTCCATGAACTTCACCAGGGTCGGAACCTTCTCAGAGTAGACGTTGATGCCCATGCCCTGACCGCCGACCGAGAACTGGCGGCGGAACTTGCCGTCGCGGCCAACCGCGCCCGGTAGGTTGGCGAAGCCGGTATGCTCGGCATAGGGGTGAACCTCAGGATCGGCGTTGGAGCCGTGGAAGTAATACCACTGCATCGCCATCGCCAGCTTGCCTTGCTGCCAGGCGGCATTGACCTCATCCCAGCCCCAGTTCTGCGAGCCTGGGGGACCAAATTGAAACATGTCGACGTAGGCTTGCACGCCATCGACAGAGGCCGGCGAATTCAGGTATCCGTCGACCTCGAAGGTCTCGGGGTTATAGAGTTCGCCGCCGAAGGACCAGAGGAAGGAGTTCGACGCCGTGGTGGCGAAGTCGTACTCGCGTCCACCCATTTGGCCCCAGCCGTAGAGATCCTGGTCAGGCCGGGTAAAGAATTCCGCGATGTCGCGGGCCTGCTGATAGGTTTGGGGCACCGCCAGGTCGTAGCCGTACTTCTCCTTGAAGGCGGCTTGTTCCTTCGGATCCTCAAAGAGGTCCTTACGATACATGAAACCATAGGCGTCCTGGTTTACCGGCAGGCCCCAGAACTGGCCCGAGTTATCGGGGTATTCGCCGTAACGGGCCAGGGAGGCCCGCGGGAAGAGCGAGGCGTCCAGTGTGTCGGAATCCTCGAAGATCTTGTTCACCGAGTAGGCGTGGCCGGCGCCGGCGAACTCCGCCGTGGACTGACTGTCCCACATGGCAAAGTCGAAGCCGTCGCCCTTGATGGCGAATTCGGATGCGATCTTGCCGTGCCACTCCGGTCCGTAGGGTACCAGGGCAGGGACGATCTTGACGTTCTTATCCGGATAGCGCTCGGCGATCTTCACGATGGCGTCGGCGCAGGTGCCGGCATGCCACACAAAGGTCAGCGTTTCCTCCTCGGCAGATGCGGAGCCCGCAATGCCAAGCGCCAGGCCGGCTACGGCCGACAGCCAAAGGCAGCGTTTCCTTGCCATGTGTCTCGTCATTTTTTCCTCCACTTGTTTTGGCACTTGTTCGGGATCTGTCTCGCCTTCTGCGGCGAGGCCTCCCCTCCGTTTTGGGCTAACTCCGCCCGCTTATGAGGTGTGCACCAGTTTGTGTAGATCGCGCATCATGCGTTGTGGGTTGGACGCCTGAAAGAGATTGCGCCCAAACACCAGGCCCTTGGCGCCGCTCTTCATGATCTCTCCGACCATCGCCTTGGTTTTCTTCTCGCTGGTGAGCGCGGCGCCGCCGGCCAGTAAGACCGGAATGTCCACGGCGGCGACGACCTCGGAAAAGCTCTCCGCATCGCCCGACCAGTCCGTCTTCAAGAGGTCCGCCCCCATGTCGGCTGCAATGCGACAGTTCATGGCGATGGCCTCGGCGGTGAAGGGGTCCTCTCGGAGCCCGCCGCGAGCCGCCATCGGCTCGACCACCAGCGCCATGCCCAGGCTGCGGCAGCGCTCGGCCATCATCCCACAAATCTCAATCGAGCGGCTCTCTAGGTCGGGATCCTGATGGCTGGTGAAGAGGAAAGTGATGACCGCGTCCGCACCAAGACGCATGGCATCCTCGACCGAGCCGACCAGGCGGGTGTAACCCTCACCATAGCCGGTGGGATTGCCCTGGCGCCACATGCTGGTCTGGTCGACGCGCAGCATGATTGCCGGGCGCCCGCGCACCGCCAGGACATCGGCATTGCGTTGCATCTGGCCGGGGGTCAATAGCAAGCCCTCGGCGCCCAGATTGACTGCAGCTTCGATGATGGGACGTGCTTGCTTGAGGCCCGGGACCGGGCCCAACTGCATGCCGTGATCCAACGCCACCGAAAAGGAGCGCCCGGTCTTGGCGTTTAGAAAGGCCGCACTTCTGAGTGCTTTGCCGCTCATGACGAATTCGCTCCCGAGTTTGATGGATCTTCCGTTGAGGCATCGACCTGGCGATAGGCCACGCCTTCTTCGCGCAGCAGGCGCGCTGTCTCGCCGGGCAGTTCGCCGGCGACCAGCACCTGATCGAAGGCCGAGAGGTGGACGAACTTGTGCAGGCCGGATTTGCGAAACTTCGAGGAATCGATGATCGCCACCTTGCGATCGGCGATATCGAGGAAAGCTTGCTTGGTGCGCGCGATGTCGGCGTTGAAGTAGTAGGTGGTGCAGTTCCTGACCGCCGAGGCCGACATGATCACCAGGTCGATCCACAGCGAGGCGATGGCATCCTCGGTGACGCGTCCGAAGAAGGCGTGCGCGGTGCGGTCATAGGTTCCGCCGACCGATATGACGGTGATCTCCTCGACGCCGCCCAGTTCCACCATCAAGGCGAGGGAGTTGGTCAGGACGGTCAGCGGACGCTTCTCGCGCAGCAAGGGTACAATGCTGGCCACCGTCGTGCTGTCGTCCAGCGCGATTGCCATTCCGGGCTCTATGAACTCGGCAGCAGCGGCGGCCAAGGCCTGCTTCTCCCGGCGATTGAGCTGCCCGCGCTGGGCGAAGTCTGCTTCGAAGAGGACGGAGGGCTGCATGGTCGCGCCACCGCGAACCTTACGCACCAAGCGTTGCTGGCTCAGCGCATCCAGATCGCGATGCACCGTCATTTTGCTGACATCCAAGGTAGCAGCCAGATCCTCCACGGAAACCGTGGACTGGCTACGAATCACCTCCAGCATCTTTTGGCGGCGCATTTCCGCTCGCACACGACCTCTCCCTAAGGGTCCTTTCTAACAGGCTATCACAGAATTTTTGGTGCGCAAGGGCGTTTATAACAGTTTTTGTGTGAAAGCTATCGCTCTGTTTGTTACAATGGTTATCTTCATTCTGTCACCTAAGAGTCCTTGCTTAGAAGTCTCAATTCCCGGAAGAATGCGGCACGCCAAACGGCCGCCCGCTAGTGGCCGATGTGCCGAACAGATGGAGAGAGAAACGGGTATGGATGACAGACAAGAAAGGCTGCTGCTCGCAGCGCTAGGACGTGAACGCTTGGGACGACGTGCCTTCATGCAGCGGGCCTCGGCCTTGGGCATCGGCGCCATCGCGGCTGCCAACCTCTGGACCGGATCGGCCCGGGCGGCCGAGCCGAAGAAGGGTGGGCATTTCCGCGTTGGCATCGCCGCCGGCTCGACCACCGACAGCCTGGATCCGGCGGTCTATGACGATAGCTTCGATCTGGGCTTCGGTTGGTCGATGGCGAACAATCTCAGCGTCATCAACAAGCACGGCGAGTTGGAGCCGGAGCTAGCGGAGAGCTGGGAGGCCTCGTCCGACGCTGCGACCTGGACGATCAAGTTGCGCAAGGGCATCGAGTTCCACAACGGCAAGACCATGACGGCCGACGATGTCGTGGCCTCGATCAATCACCACCGCGGACCGGACAGCAAATCGGGGGCTGCCGGCATTCTGAAGTCGATCACCGATGTCAAGAAGGATGACGACAACACCGTGGTCTTCACCTTGGCTTCGGGCAGCGCGGATTTCCCCTACCTGATGTCCGACTACCACCTGATCATCATGCCGGAAAAGGACGGCAAGATGCAGTGGGAGGATGGTATCGGCACCGGTCCCATGGTGATGAAGAACTTCGAGCCCGGCATCCGTGCCGAGATGGCTCGGAACCCGAACTACTGGAAGGAAGGTCAGGGCTTCTTCGACGAATACACCATCCTGGCGCTGCTCGATCCCTCCGCGCGTGTGAATGCGCTGCAGACCGGAGAGGTCGATGCCATCGACCGCGTCGACGTGAAGGTCGTCGATCGTCTGGCCAGGGTAGACGGCGTTCGCATCCTCGAGAACACCGGCTATCTGCACTACACCTTCCCGATGCGCACCGATACCGCACCCTTCGACGACAACAACGTGCGCATGGCGCTGAAGTACTCGATCGATCGGGAAGAACTGATGCGCAAGATTCTGCGCGGCCACGGGACCCTCGGCAACGATCAGCCGATCGGCCCGAACGATCCCTTCTTCGACGCAAGCCTCGAGCAACGTACCTACGATCCCGAGAAGGCCAAGTGGCACCTGAAGCAAGCGGGCCTCTCCAATTTGAAGGTCAATCTGGCAGCGGCCGATGCAGCCTACGTCGGTGCCGTTGATGCCTCCGTCCTCTATGCCGAGCAGGCCAAGAAGGCCGGTATCGAGATCAACGTCGAGCGGGTTTCCAGCGATGGCTACTGGTCGTCGATCTGGATGAACAAGCCTTGGTGCGCGTGCTACTGGGGCGGTCGTCCGACCTCGGACTGGATGTTCTCCACGGCCTATGCTTCGGACGCGGCTTGGAACGATACCTTTTGGAAGAACGAGCGCTTCAACCAGCTTCTGATCACGGCGCGTGCCGAGCTGGATCAGGATTTGCGCCGCGAGATGTATGCCGAGATGCAGAGCATCGTGCGCGACGACGGCGGTGCGCTGGTCTGGTCCTTCGCCAACAACGTCATGGGCATCTCCGAGCGCGTGCAGCACGACGAGACCGTGGCCGGCAACTATCCCATGGATGGCTGGCGCGCGTCCGAGCGCTGGTGGATGGCCTAACGTCAGACGCTAGGTCCTGTTCCAAGGACCTGGCTGTAACGCAGGGCGAGGGCCGGTTAGTCTGCCAATTCAAGGGAGGGCTGACCGGCCCTTACCTTTTCGGTTGGAGAAGAGGATTGCCGTTATGACCGCTGCTGCCGACAGGGTTCACTCTATCACCGTGCGACCGTTGCTGGTGCCATTGCGTCGGCCGTTAGTGGTCGCCAGTGGCCAGGTCGAGCATGCGCCCTTGATCGCCGTCGACCTCCATGGAGAGGGGGGTGCGCAGGGATTGGGCTACGTCTTCACCTATACACCAGCGGCATTGGCCCCGACCGCCCGCCTGATCGAAGAAATGGGCCAGCTTCTGGTCGGCCAGAGCCTCGCACCCCACGACATCGAACGGCTGCTTTCGGCCAAGTTCAAACTGCTGGGTGTAACCGGCCTGGTCACCATGGCAATGGCCGCGATCGATATGGCAGCATGGGACGCAGCCGCCAAGCTGGCCGGACTGCCCTTAGCCCGTTACTTGGGTGGAACCTGTCGGGCGCTGCCAGCCTACAACTCCAACGGTCTTGGCATCATCGGTGCCTCGGCCGCGGCCAAGGAGGCCGAAGAGCTGGTCGGCGAGGGCTTTCAGGCGATCAAGCTGAGGCTGGGTTATCCCACCCTAGCCGAGGATCTGGCCGTCGTTGATGCCGTACGCCGCGCCGTTGGCGGCGAGATTGCCATCATGAGCGACTATAATCAGTCGCTCACCTATGCCGAGGCCAAGACCCGCGTGCTGGCGCTGGATCACGCAGGGCTCACCTGGATCGAGGAGCCGCTGCCCAGCGACGATCTGGCCGGCCACGCCCGCCTGCGCGCCCAGGCGCGCACGCCGATCCAACTGGGAGAAAACTTCTGGAGCCCGCGCGAGCTGGCCAAGGCGCTGGAGATCGGCGCCGGCGACCACTACATGCCCGACCTCATGAAGATCGGCGGTCCCACGGCCTGGCTGCGCGCAGCCGCCCTGGCCGAGCCGCAGGGCATTCCCATCTCTTGCCATCTCTTCCCCGACCTCTCCGCCCACCTTCTGGCCGTGACGCCGACCCGCCAATGGGTCGAGTTCGTCGATTGGGCCGAACCGATCCGCGACAGACCGGTCGCGCGCCGTGACGGTGCCGTCGTGATCGAGGAGAAGCCCGGCTTCGGCCTCGCGTGGGACGAGGATGCGCTCACTCGTTACGCCGCATAGAACGAAACTATGCTGCTTATGTGGGCGGAAGCACTATCTCGGTGGTTAGCGTCAAGGGTCCACAGCGCTCCAGGATTTCCTGATACTTCTGATCCTGTGGGTCGAGGTAGTAAATTGTGCCGATATGACCGAACTCCGGCTCCCTATTGACCGAGGTGAGCCGACCCCCGGATGAATAAAAGTAGTAGAGGCGACTCTTGTCCTCGGGCCTAAAGCAGGTCAGCCAGCGCTTGGCAATCGCATTCTTCGTAAAGCTGGAATAGTTGGAGGAGCTACGAATCACCATCGTCAGCGACTCTTCGACTGCCTTCGAATAGTCGACGATACCCAGGGCGGCAAAGAAGCCTCTCACAAACGCTGCCTCATAGGTCGCACAGTTCCTGTAAGTCGGACCGCAGACATGCATCTCCTTGTAGTCGTTGGTCCAGATCGAGGGGTCCCTGCGCTCAGCGGAGGAAAAGAAGGCACTCAAATCGCCCGGAGGGGCGCCAGACTGATTCCCATCGCGGATGATTTCGTTTATTCCGCGATTGCAGCCGACCAAGGCAACGGCCAGCAGGACGCTACACAGGAAGACACGGGTTCAGCTTCCAGACAAAACGCTAACCAATTCTTTTCTCCTGACCTACGAGATTCACGAGAGGGTTGCCAAATCACGCCCTCCAAGCAAGCGGACATCCTGACGCTGCAGCTTGACCGCGGTGTGATTGCATCGAGACCCGCAGACACGGAAAGACCACAAAGGCTACCTCCTGCCCTCACAGTCATGAACGACCTTCCATCTAGGAGTTCAGAAAGGAGGCCCTGACGATGAGGGATCAGCAAAACAGTCATAGAGTGCAACGGGTCAGCAAGGGCCGGTTCCACGATGTTGACGAGGTGCGGGCCTGGGCCATGGCGCGAGAGCAGCGTGCGGCTTTCTTCAAGGCGCGTGTGCTGCGCAAGCTTTGGCTCCAGCAGCAGAAAAGCCGAGGGTCCGCAGGCATGCCGAACTTGACCGGTGCGCAGGCCTACACGGCCATCTAGTTTCAATCCCTGGAAATCGAGAGCGGCCGGACAGGCTGACAATGATCGGCCTGTCCGGCCATGGTTGTGCGTGGCTAGAACAGGAAGTCGTCGTCATCCAACTCCGATAGGGTCACCGACGCCAAGGTCAGCATCTGTGAGCCGAAGCTGAAGACCACGTCGTCGTCCACTTGATCGGCAGCCGCCTTGGCTTCGGCGAAACCATCGACGGCACTGACGCCCGAGAAGTCCACCTTGTCGTCGCCCTCCTCGAAGTCGGTGACCAGATCGCGACCGGAGGTGAAGACAAAGGTGTCGCCGCCATCGCCGCCGGTCATGGTGTCGTTACCCTGACCGCCGATAAGAATGTCGTCACCCTCGCCACCGACCATGCGGTCGCCGGCACTGCCGCCGTCCAAAGTATCGTTGCCCTCACCGCCGAAGAGGCGATCTGCACTGCCGCCACCCGACATCTCGTCATCGCCCTCGCCGCCGATCAGGCGATCGGCACCGATACCGCCGAAGAGGCTGTCGTTACCCTCGCCGGCGTTGATCGTGTCGCGACCGGCGCCGCCGAAGAAGGCATCGTTGCCGGCCTGATCGCTCATCACATCGTTGCCGGCATCTCCAACAAGGCTGTCTTCGCCCTTGCCGCCGATCAGACGGTCGCCGCCTTTACCGCCGAAGAGCACGTCGTCGTCGTCACCACCGTTGATCGTGTCGCCCCGGCCGAGACCGTAGAGCCAGTCCTCGCCGTCCAAACCACGGATCAGGTCCGCAGCCGTCCCGCCGAATAGCGTATCGGCTTCACCAGTTCCGAATATGTTTGCCATTGTCGTCTCCTGTAGCAATTGGGGTCAGGCGCTGGTCGGTCCGAACGCCTGTATGCGACGGGCAAAAACCCGTCACTGCTTCGACAACGGCCGCCACGACCCTTTATTCCGATGAATTTGTTCCGATGATTGATTAATGACTGAACCATAGATTGGAAGATTCGCAAGTATCAATGACAGGCATCTGTTTTGGATACTCTGAGCTCTATACTGAGCAGGAGATCAAAATCCTTGTGGTCGGCTGTAAAGAGGCTCTAGATTCCCCACGGACAGACCGGGGTGGCTGTCAAGTTGGGGTGTGTTCATGGTGGCTGCCGTGAGCGCTTGCGAGAGGGGAGATCGCTCTATGGCCATCATTTTCGGCACTGCCGGACAGAACAACAATCTCTATGGGACCAATGCGGTCGATTCGATCTATGGGCTGAGTGGCGACGACCGAATCAATGGACAAGCGGGGGATGATAGTCTCTTCGGCGGCAGCGGTTCAGATACCTTCCTTGGCGGCCTTGGAGACGATTTCGTTGCCGGCGGCCCGGGCGAGGACGGGGGCTTCTATGGTGGCAGTGGCGCCGATCTCCTCTTCGGTGGAGGTGACAACGATAGCTTGCTGCGCGGCGGTAGTGGGAACGACAGACTCTTCGCCAATCTAGGGGATGACACCTACCTCTTTGGTGGAGACGGTGATGATTCGCTCTACGGTGGTCGCGGGGATGACACCTTCCTCTCGGGTGATGATGGCAACGATTCCATATCGGGCGGTTCCGGCGCCGACCGCGGGCTCTATGGCGGCAGCGGGTCGGACGTGGTCTTTGGTTATCAAGGCAGCGATCGCGTCATCATCGGCGCAGAAGGCAGCGACAGCCTCTTCGGCGGTGATGGTAACGACACCTCGCTCTTCGGCGCGGAGGGCGACGATCGCGTTTACGGCGATGGTGGCGCTGACCTCTCGCTAGACGGCGGCCAGGGTAATGACACGGTCTTCGGTGGTGCAGGCAACGACATCAGCGTTGCAGGTGGCGACGACAGCGACCGCGTCGAAGGCGACGCCGGCTCAGATCAGCTCTTCGGTGGCAATCAGAGCGACAGCCTCTTCGGTGGTGTCGGTGACGACAGTGCCTACGGGGATGGGGGTAACGACCAGGCTTTCGGTGAATCGGGTGAAGACCGACTCTACGGCGGGGATGGGAACGACAGCGGTTTCTCAGGAGGCAGCGGTGATGATCTCCTATTCGGTGACGGTGGTATCGATTTCCGCTTCTATGGTGACCTGGGTAGTGACGTCCTGGTCGGTGGTGCAGGCAATGACCGAGGCCTTAACGGCGGCAGTGGCGACGACGCCATCTACGGAGGCGACGGGAGCGATGACGCGCTCCGTGGCAACAGCGGTGATGACTATCTCTCTGCCGACAGCGGTGACGATTCGAGCTTGCAGGGGGAGAACGGTGACGATGTCATCACCGGTGACACTGGCGATGACGAGGCGCTCTTCGGCGGATCTGGAAGCGACCTAGTCTACGGCGGCGATGGCCAAGACGTTCGACTCTATGCCGGCTCCGGCGACGACACCGTCCGAGGGGGAAGCGGTCGAGACGGTGTTCTGATCGGAGACGACGGCGACGACAGCATCTTTGGGGGCTCGGGCAACGACACCTTCTTGAGCGATGGGGCACGCGCTGGTCTCTCCGGAAACGATCGACTCTATGGTGACGAGGGCAACGATTCTATCTTCTTTGGCCGAAGCGGGGACGACCTGCTCTTCGGAGGCGACGGCAACGACAGTCGACTCGAAGGCCATGCCAACGACGATCTGATTTACGGAGGAAGCGGAAAGGATATCAGTCTCTTCGGTGGCGCCGGCGACGATGTCGTCTTTGGCGGCACGGGTGCGGATTCTGTCGTCAAGGGCGGTAAGGCGTCCGGAACCGAACCCGGAAGCGATGGGAGCGACACCCTCTCAGGTGGCGACGGCGATGACGTCAGCTTCTTCGGTGAGGCTGCCAGTGACAGCCTCTTCGCCAATAGCGGCAACGACTCATACTTCTATGGAGGAGCCTCCTCCGATACCATCGTTGGGGCCACGGGCAACGACTATGTCTTGGCCGGGGACGAGGGCAATGACAGGCTGGAAGGCGGCAGCGGTCAGGATAGCAAGCTCTTCGGCGGTGACGGCAATGATCTGGTCTTTGGCGGCGATGCCAACGACGTCAGCCTTTATGGTGGTGCTGGCGAAGACTCCCTTTCCGGCGGCAGCGGGCTCGATCGCTTCCTCTTTGGCGGCGGAGATGCGGACAGAATCAGCAGCGAGACCGGCGACGATTTCTCTCTCTTCGGCGGAGGAGGGCGCGATTCCCTCTATGGTGGCCTGGGCGACGATTCTCGGTTCTTCGGCGGCAGCGGCCAGGATGAGCTCTTTGGCGGTAGTGGTAATGATGAGCTCTCAGGTGACAGTGGACAAGACTACCTGGAAGGCGCAAGCGGTAACGACACCCTAAGCGGCGGTGATGGCGACGATCAGGCAACTGGCGCCCACGGGGTCGACACACTCTATGGCGGCAGCGGTCGGGATGTCTCCTTGTTTGGCGGCGAGGGGGATGACAGGCTTGACGGTGGCTCAGGCCAGGACACCCAGCTCTTTGGCGCTGAAGGAAACGATCTGCTGATCGGCGGAAACGGCGATGACTATGAGTTCTACGGCGCGACTGGTAACGATCAGCTAAATGGTGCTGGCGGCAATGATGTCGATCTCTCCGGCGGCAGCGGCTCCGATCGCATCTCGGCTGGAGCCGGCGATGATCGTAGGCTTCGGGGTGGCGATGGCGATGATACCCTCTTGGGTGGAGAGGGCGCCGATTCGCAGCTTCTCGGTGGGTCTGGGCGAGACAGCATCAATGGTGGCGACGGACAGGACTCTCTGCTGAGCGGAGCCACCGGATCGGACATCGTCGACGGCGGTGATGGTGACGACAGTCGGCTGGAGGGCGGCGCAGGCTTCGACATTCTCTTCGGCGGTGCCGGTGCGGATCAAAGCCTCTATGGCGACAATGGTGACGACATCATTCGTGGAGGCAGCGGCGACGACAGCCAGCTCCTCGGCCGCAACGGTGCCGATCAAGTCGCTGGCGATAGCGGCGACGACAATGGGCTCTTCGGCGGGGAAGGTGCGGATCGACTCTTCGGCGATGATGGCGGTGACTCCCGCCTTTTCGGCGGTGCCGCGGATGACACGCTCTACGGCGGTAGTGGCGGCGACTTCCGTCTGGAAGGAGGCAGCGGCGAAGAGGACATCCTGGGCGACAGCGGGAATGACACGCGGCTCGACGGCGGCAGTGGGGCAGACTTCGTATCGGGCGGTCATGGGGACGACAGCCTGATCTATGGCGGTGACGATGATGACTCCCTAACCGGAGGGCGCGATGATGACTTTGGCATCTATGGCGGCAGCGGTGTTGATCGCATAACTGGCGGCAGTGGCAAGGATCGCGCGTTTTTCGGAGGAACCGGAGACGACCGCATCGCTGCCGGTTCAGGCGCGGATGCCTCGCTTTATGGCGGCGTTGGCGACGATAGCCTCACCGGCGATGATGGATCGGACAGCAGACTGGCTGGCGGCCACGGCGACGACCGCGTGTTGGCCGGATCCGGTGACGACGCGACACTCCTGGGCGATAGCGGCTCCGATCTTCTCTATGGTGGGGACGGCAAGGATGCTGGTCTTTATGGAGGCAGTGGCCGCGACACTGTCTTCGGTGGTGGCCACGACGATAGCCTCCTCTCAGGTGGAGAAGGCAACGATCAAGTCTATGGCGGCAGCGGAGGCGACGGTCTTCTCTATGGCGGTGCTGGCGCCGACACTCTGGAAGGTGGCAGCGGTACCGACAGCGGGTTTGCGGGCGGTGGCGGTGACGACATCGTCAGCGGCGGTGACGGTAATGACAGCGCTCTTGCAGGCGACAGTGGTGATGACCGCATCACCGGCGGCAGCGGCAGTGATCGGGTTCTCGAAGGTGGTATCGGCGACGATACGCTCATTGGTGAGAGCGGCAATGATACGAGCCTTGATGGCGGTGACGGTAAGGACTTGCTTGGCGGAGGCCAAGGCAACGACACAGCGCTGTTCGGCAGCAGTGGGATGGATACCCTGGCTGGAGAGAGCGGCGACGATCGCTCGCTGCTTGGTGGTAGTGGTGCGGACAGGGTCTACGGCGGCAGCGGTGCGGATACCGCGCTCTATGGCGACGCCGGCGATGATCAGGTGTTGGGCGGGCTTGCTTCCGACCGTGGCCTTGGTGGAGGCAGTGGTGACGACACCGTTACCGGCGGCAGTGGCGACGACCTCTCGCTTTTCGGGAGCAGCGGTCAAGATCTCATCTTTGGTGGCTCGGGCAAAGAGCTGTTCGTGACTGGCGGTTGGGGCGACGATCGAATCTACGGCGAGGAAGGCGACGACGACGTCCTTCAAGGTGGTCGCGGTAACGATTTCGTCTTTGGCGGCAGTGGCGACGATCGCTATCTCTCTGGCGAAGGTGGCACTGACCGCATTTACGGAGATAGCGGTGCGGATTTCCGGCTGTACGGCAATGATGGCGGTGACACGCTCTTCGGTGGCAATGGCCAGGACGAAGTGCTTGGCGGTGCAAGTGGCGACGATAGTCTCTTCGGCGGTAGCGGCAATGATACATCGTTTCTAGGTGACAGTGGCAGCGATCGCATCAGGGGTGACAGCGGTGGGGATTCGCTTTTCTTCGGTGGGGACGGCAATGACATTGTCTACGGCGGTGACGGCGACGATCATGATCTCTATGGCGCCAGCGGTGCAGACCAGGTGCGCGGCGAAAGCGGTGATGATCGCATCGGTGGCGGTAGTGGTGACGACCGACTGATCGGTGGCACCGGCGGCGATCTTGCCTATGGGGGTGCGGGTCAGGACATTGCCTTCGGTAACGCAGGCAATGATGGCCTGGTCGCCGGCGATGGCAATGATCATTCCTTCTATGGAGGCGATGGCGTTGATCTCCTTTATGCGAATTCCGGAAACGACTCGTCATTCTTTGGTGGAACCGGCGACGATGTCCTGAACGGCGGTAGCGGTGAGGATCGGCGTTTCTACGGTGGGGCGGGCGACGATACGATCCTAGGCTTGGCAGGTCTGGACTTCTTCCTCTACGGCGGACTGGGGGAGGATCGGATCTCCGGTGGCAGCGGTGACGATGCTTACATCTTTGGTGGCGCCGAGGCCGACACCATCTTCGGAAACTCGGGCAACGATGCAGTCATCCGTGGTGGCCTTGGCGACGACCGGGTTGCTGCAGGATACGGCAACGACAGTCTCTTCTATGGCGGGCGAGGCGATGACGGTTTCTTCGGACAAGAAGGCGACGATGGGTTCGCCCAAGGTGATAGCGGCGATGATCGGATCTATGGAGAGAGTGGCAGCGACTATGCCCTGAAAGGAAACAGTGGCAACGATCGCCTCTTCGGCGGGTCATCGACCGACTACTCCCTCGAAGGCGGCCTCGGCGACGATAGCGTGGACGGCGGGGCTGGATTGGATTTCGGCCTCTACGGTGGCCACGGGGATGACTGGGTCGTCGGAGGCGGCGGCGATGACGTCAGCCTCTACGGCGGAAGCGGTGACGATTCGATCGAGGGTCAAGACGGCAAGGATCTGCTGCTTGCAGGCGGCAGCGGCAGCGACCGCGTGGCGGGAGGCCTTGGTGGCGACGCCTACCTTGTTGGTGGCGATGCCGGCGATATCCTCTATGGCGGGTCTGGAGACGATAGGAAGCTCTATGGCGGTAGTGGTCTCGACACGCTCTTCGGAGACAGTGGTTCCGACTCTCTGCTCTACGGCGGCGGCGGTGGGGATCTGATCTACGGCGGGGACGACGGCGACCGCTCACTCTATGGTGACCTTGGCGACGACCGCGTCTATGGGGGCAGCGGTGCCGATTATGATCTCTACGGAGCCAGTGGGGCCGACACCGTAGGAGGTGGTTCCGGTGTGGATGGCGCACTACGCGGACAGAGCGGAAATGATCTGGTTCTTGGCGGTGTCGGCAACGATCGCTCTCTCTATGGCGATAGTGGGAACGATCGCCTTGATGGAGGCGACGACAACGATCAGGCGCTGTTCGGCGGCAGCGGTGATGACAGCGTCGCCGGTGGCAGTGGCAGTGACTTCGGCCTCTTCGGTGGCACAGGCAGGGATACGTTGTCGGGGGGAACCGGCGATGACCTGACGCTCTATGGCGGAACCGGGTCGGATATACTGCGCGGCAACGACGGCAATGATCGCCAGCTCTATGGCGACGAGGGCACTGACATCCTTACCGGCGGCAGTGGCTTTGACTCCTCCTTCTTCGGCGGCAGTGGGTCCGACAGCATCTTCGGCGGCAGCGGGATCGACCGCGAACTCTTTGGCGGATCTCTGGACGACCGCATTGCGGCTGGTGCAGGCGATGACCTTTCGCTCTTCGGCGGGGCCAGGAGCGATCGCATCACCGGTGACAGCGGCGCCGATTCGATCTTCGAGGGCGGTATCGGGTCCGATCGCCTGTTCGGGGGCAGTGGCAAGGATGCCTCTCTCTACGGTGGGGACAACAACGACAGCGTCCTCGGCGAGCTGGGAGACGATTCTCTCCTGTTCGGTGGAGGCGGTTCTGATCTGATCTCCGGGGGTCTGGGAGATGACGTCGGCCTCTATGGCGGTGCCTTTGGGGATCGGGTCTATGGCGATAGCGGCAGCGACGTTTCGCTCTCCGGTGGTGTCGGTGAGGACAGCCTCTATGGCGGCAGCGGCAGTGACACCTCCCTTTCCGGCGGTGCCGACCAGGATGCGATCTTCGGTGGTGACGGAAATGACACGGCGCTCTATGGCGGCAGCGGCGCCGACCGGATCTTTGGCGGCAGTGGTCAGGATGGTGGTAACTTCGGCGGGATATCCGGCGACAGTGGTGACGACAGCCTCTCCGGCGGCAGCGGCGTCGATCGAACGCTACTGGGTGGCTTGGGTGACGACGAGATCTCCGGGGATGGCGCGATCGACGTTGGGCTCTTCGGTGGCAGTGGCACAGATACACTGTTCGGGGGTGACGCCAATGACAGCCGGCTAGCCGGCGGTAGCGGATATGATTGGGTCTTCGGCGATGCTGGCAACGATGTCTCCCTCGACGGCGGTGCGGGCGACGATTCCCTTGATGGCGGTGCCGGAGATGACCGTACCCTCACCGGCAGCTCTGGAAACGACACGATCGAAGGTGCAGACGGCGACGACCTCCAACTGCGCGGCGACGCCGGCGTCGATACGCTGTTCGGCGGCAGCGGTGATGATGCAAACCTTTTTGGGAACGCCGGGTACGATAGTCTCTACGGGGGCAGCGGCGAAGACAGTGCTCTGTTCGGCGGTGGCGGTAACGATCGTATCGAAGGCGGACTTGGCAGTGACCAGGGTCTCTTCGGCGGTAGCGGTCTGGACCGCCTCTTCGGTGGCAGTGGTGCCGACCGGAACTTGCGCGGCAACGAGGACGGTGACCTGATCTATGGCGGTAGCGGAGACGATGCCTCTCTCTTCGGGGGTCTTGGCAACGATCTCCTTGTCGCAGGCCTTGGCGACGACGAGGGGCTGTTCGGCGGCAGCGGCGCGGACTTCATCTCAGGCTTCAATGGTGACGACAGCGCGCTCGACGGCGGTAGCGGCGCAGATCAAGTTTACGGCGATGGTGGAGCCGATCTACTCTACGGCGGCCTCGGCATAGACACCGTCGATGGCGGTGCCGGAGACGATACTCTGGTCGTACGCAGTCAATTGGAGATTCTCGCGGGCGAGACCTACGAAGGCGGCGCCGGTGTCGACACCCTGCTGTTGATGCAAGGGGCGACCCTGCCGGCCGGCGTTCTGCTGTCGTCGATCGAATTCCTGGCCATCATGGGGACCAGTGGCAATGATTCCCTGCTCGGCGACGCCAGCCGTAACATCCTCTCGGGCCTCAGTGGCAGCGACCGGCTTTATGGCCTTGGTTCGGACGACAGTCTCTACGGTGGGGCCGGTAGCGACAGTTCCTTTCTGGGTGGCCTTGGCGATGACAGCCTGTTCGGCGGCGATGCCGTTGATCTTGGCTTGTCCGGCCAAAGCGGCGATGACCTCCTCTCCGGCGACGCCGGCGATGATATCTTCTTCTATGGAGGCAGCGGCAATGACAGCCTCTACGGGGGCGCGGGTGACGATGACCTCTTACGGGGGTTAGCCGGGAACGACACGCTCTCAGGCGGTAGCGGTGGTGATGAACGTCTCTTCGGTGACGACGGCGACGACACGCTCTATGGCGGCTCGGGCGGTGACAGCGCGTTGCTCGGTGGGGTCGGCGATGACTTCGTTCTGGCCGGTGCGGGCGATGATCGGCGATTGGCCGG
Organism: Rhodospirillales bacterium; assembly: GCA_963669445.1. Classification (GTDB taxonomy): domain Bacteria; phylum Pseudomonadota; class Alphaproteobacteria; order Kiloniellales; family JACOMY01; genus JACOMY01. The sequence goes on along the minus strand of OY770029.1, from coordinate 3,575,788 downwards.
CGATGACGGGGATGATCGCCTGCGGGGCGAAGCTGGCAATGACACCTCCCTGGTCGGCGGCAGCGGTGTCGATCTGCTCTACGGTGGGTCAGGAGACGACCAGGACTTCTTTGGTGGCGCTGGGGACGATGTGGTCTTTGGCGGTAGTGGCGGCGATGCATCCTTCTCCGCCGGTGCGGATTCCGATAGATTCTATGGCGGCGAGGGCGACGATCGGCGCATCTATGGTGACGGTGGTGGCGACTTCCTGTTCGGTGGAGGCGGGATCGACACCTTCTTTGTGGGCGGTGGCGGTGCCGACTTCATCTTTGGCGGCGATGGCGACGATTCACTCATGTTCGGGGCCGATGGTAAAGATCGTCTCTACGGAGACTCTGGGAATGACCGCTTGTCAGGAGACAGCGGCGATGACCGTTTGGCAGGCGGTAACGGCAGCGATTTGCTGATTGGGGGAGCAGACAGCGATACCCTCTTGGGCAGTGGTGGCGACGACTTCCTCTACGGTGGCTCCGGCGGCGACCGCCTGGAGGGCGGCAGCGGCGCCGACCTCCTGGCCATGCAGAGCGGCAATGCGGCCTTCGGTGGCCTTGGGGCCGACAGCTTCTTCTTTAATGGGGACAACCTCGGCACTGCAGGTAGCGGTGGGCCAGTGGTGCGCGACTTCGACGGCTCGCAGGGCGACCGCCTGGTCTATGCCACGGGGCTGGAGACCGGGGCCTTCGCCTACATCGGTGCGGCTGGCTTCTCAGGCGGCGGCAATTCCGAGGCCCGCTTCGCCGGTCCGCGACAAATTCAAGTCGATTCCGACGGTGACGGCTCTGTCGATCAGGCCTTCCTGATTGATGGTGTGACGGTCGCCAACCTGCTGACTGCAACGGATTTCCTCTGGCTTTGATTTCGTAAGAGAAGTCGCTTCCGGACTGTGGCGGGCTGATACTGCCTTGGACATGAGCAAAGCCGCTCATGTCCATTGAGACTCCAACGATCCATGAAAGCGACTTCTCCGCATCTGCCTTAGTCGTGGCTGGAACAATACCGCGAACCGAAGGAGCACTCGGCTTTTCGGTATGGCTTTTGGCAAAGCGACCTGCCGACTTCCGGCTTGCTTTCCACCGGGCATCGAAGCAGGCTTGGCGGTAATCAAGAGCGTAGAGAAAGGCGAGAGTCGGCGGGAAGCATCCCGAAATCCGCCTTCCTTTTGACGCCGCTATCTGGAGGGAGCGATGGCAGAGATCTACGGAACCCCGGGACCGGACCTGATCTTCGGCGGGATCGGCAGCGATACAATTCAAGGTCTTGGCGCAAGCGATACGTTGGCCGGCGCACAGTCCGACGATACACTTTACGGCGGCGGCGGTGACGATAGCCTCTTTGGCAACAAGTCGGACGATGGGGTCTTCGGTGGATTGGGTTCGGACTCACTCTTCGGCGGTTTGGCCGCCGACAGTATCTATGGTGGGCGTGGCGACGACGCTCTCCTCTTCGGCGACAGTGGCGATGATCGACTTTATGGCGGTGACGGCGACGATATCATCTCGGGTGATAGCGGCATGGATCTGCATTTCGGCGACAGCGGTACCGACACCGTCGTTCTGGATAATCCCAACAACATCGTCACAGGCGATTCCTTCGATGGTGGCTCGGGCATCGATAGTTTTGCTCTCTCCTTCGACATCGTTTTGCCTGTCGACGTGGGTATCACGAACTTCGAGAGTCTTCTGCGGTTTGGCAGTAGCGGCGACGATACGATTGAAACCGATTCAATCTTCGCCCGTGCCGATGGATTGAGCGGTGACGACCGCCTTATCAGCGACGAGGATGCAACCCTCTACGGCGGTCCCGGTGTCGACTATGTCGACGGCACCAGCGGCACGCAGTTGGTCTTCGGCGGATCGGGTCAGGACTATCAGGTTAGCCTGGGCAGTGGTGCCGACAGCTTTTTTGGTGGCGCGGACGGCGATCGCTATGCCTCCGGTGGCGACGGTGACGATCGGCTCTACGGCGATGATGGCGAAGAGTTTTTCCTCGTTGGGGATGGCGGCAGCGATCGTATCTATGGTGGCGGCGGCAACGACCAGTATCTCTTTGGCGGTACAGCCGGGGATCGGGTCTTCGGTGGATCGGGGGACGACCGCTATCTCGGTGGGGGTCGCGGCAGTGACCGGCTCTATGGCGGCGACGGCGATGACTTCTTGCTCTATGGCCAGAGCGACAGTGACAGGATCTATGGCGGCTCCGGGGAGGATTCAGGGGCCTACGGCGGTGCGGGCAGCGACACGCTGTTTGGTGGTTCCGCAGGGGATCGTTTCTTTTATGGTGCGAGTGGCGCAGACAGCCTCTTCGGCGGGATTGGCAGTGAGGAAGGCTTCTATGGTCGTTCCGGGAACGACCGTATTTACGGTGGTGCTGCCAGGGACATCGGTCTTTATGGCAACGACGGTGACGACCGGGTGTTCGGAGGAACCGGCGCCGAGATCAGTCTTCGAGGAGGCACGGGATCCGACCGGGTTTATGGAGAAAGCGGCAAGGACACGCTGATCTTTGGCGGGGACGGCTCCGACAGTCTCTTCGGTGGGCTGGATGATGATCTCCTCTTCTATGGTGGTGCCGGAGACGATCGTGTCGAGGCAGGGAGCGGTAGAGACAACTTTCTTGCCGGAAGCGACGGGAAGGATGGCCTCTTCGGTGGTTCTGGCGATGATCTCACTTTCAGAGGGGAGAGCGGCAGCGACAGCGTCTTCGGTGGCGATGGCGATGATGCCACTTTCTATGGTGAGCGCGGAAATGACAGCCTATTCGGCGACAGCGGTGAAGACCGGTTCCTCTTCGGCGGAAGTGGGGGGGACTCCCTGGATGGCGGCGGTGGGTTCGACTCCTACCTCTACGGAGGTTCCGGAAACGACCTCCTCGAGGGTGGCAGCGGTATCGATCTTGCGCTCTATGGCGGTCTTGCGAACGACAGCCTCTACGGCGGGAAAAACAGCGACAGCTATCTCTATGGCGGCAGCGGTGACGACAGCCTCTATGGCGCGAATGGCAGCGAACGGCGGATGCTCGGAGGGTCCGGGGCCGACCTGATAGACGGTGGTGTCGGCACGGATCGCTTTCTCGTCGGTGGTGATGGCAACGACCGCGTGTTCGGTGGCAGCGGCAATGACACGCTGCTGCGTGGCGGCAGCGGTTCGGACAGCCTCTATGGTGACGAAGGCGACGACAGCAGGCTCTTCGGAGGCTCTGGCGTCGACCGGGTTCAGGGCGATGCTGGCGACGATCAGATCTTCGGCGATCAGGGAGTGGACAGCCTCTTCGGTGGCGAGGGCGACGATGATCAGTATGGTGGGGTCGGCGCGGATAGGGCGGCCGGTGGGAGTGGCCTCGACCGGCTGGAGGGTGGTTCGGGCGACGACTTCCTAAATGGCGGCAGCGGTGTCGATACGGCCGTCGGTGGCTCGGGCGACGATACCTTCGTGGTCAGTACCGGCGCCGATCTGGTGCAGGATGCGACGGATGGCGGCACCGACCTGGTGCGGGCGACAGTTGCCTTTACGCTTCCCAGCGGTGGGGCGGAGGACTTCATCGAGAATCTGACCTTGCTTGGCGACGCCGGTGATGCCAATGCCAGCGGTAACGGCTTGGAGAATGCGCTGGAGGGGAACAGCGGCGACAATGTCCTGCGCGGCCTCGGTGGCGACGACTCGATCGAAGCCGGCGAGGGGGATGACAATCTCTTCGGCGGCATAGGTGACGATAGCCTTCTGGGTCAGAGCGGCAGTGATTCGCTGCTGATGGCGACGGGAGTCGAGGCTTTCGGCGGCTCCGGTGCGGATGCCTTCCGTTTCAATGGTGACAGCCTGGGTAATGCTGGGTCTGGCGGGCCTAGCATTGCTGATTTCGATGGCGCGTCAGGCGATCGTCTGGTGTTCTTGACAGGCCTGGAGGTGGGCAGTTTCACCTATATCGGTGCCGCAGCCTTCCCTGGCGGTGGCAATTCCGAAGCGCGGTTTGACGGATCAGAACAGATTCAAGTCGACCAGGATGGCGACGGCAGCACTGATCAAGCCTTCCTAGTCGATGGCGTTAGTTTGGCCGGCCAATTGTCCGTCAATGATTTCTTGTGGCTTTGAGCGTAAAAGTAGATTTTGTATCTGTTGATGCAGTCAATATTTTGCTCTAATCTACTTTAGGATTGTCGTTCGTATGGCAAAAGCGATCTTAGTACGACTTGTTTCTAAGCCCTCTTCGATGCACGCTGAGCATTGCTGAACCAAGGAAACGAGCGCGCAGGGAAAACCGTATCAATCTCGATCGCTCTGCGGCGTCAAGAACCATTTCGATGGAGAACAGCATGACCGCGATCTTTGGTACGCCTGGGCCTGATACCCTCACTGGCAGCAATCTGGCCGACACGATCCTGGGCATTGGCTCGTCCGACACGCTTTTTGGTGTATCCGGCGATGACAGCCTCTATGGCGGCGGCGGTTTCGATTCTCTCTATGGTTCTCAAGGTGATGACGCTCTCTTCGGCGGCTTGGCAGTCGACCTGCTCTCGGGCGGGGATGGCGACGACAGTCTGTTTGGGGGTCTGGGCAACGAGCGCTCTGTTTTTGGAGGAAGTGGGAATGACCGGATATTCGGCGATGACGGCGATGACAGTCTCATCGGCAACAGCGGGATAGACTCGCTCTTCGGCGGCAGCGGTGACGACCTTTTCGATGTCAGAGTACAAGCCAACCTGGTTGCCGGCGATCGCTTCGACGGCGGGGTCGGCAGCGATAGTTTCGCGCTTGCCTCCACGCTCACTTTGCCGGCGGGTGTCACGCTGACCAACATCGAGCAGGTCTTTATCCGTGGAGACAGCACCGACGATCTCATCTACAGCGATGCGACCTTCACGCTCGGTTACGGCGGGGAGGGAAGCGACATCTTCTATGGAGTGCCTGGTAGCACCTTCTACGGAGACGAGGATAACGACCAGGCCTTCGGCGGCACTGGCACGCAGCGTGCCTTTGGTGGCTCTGGCCATGATGACGACTTCGATCTGGGAAGCGGCGGCGATCACCTCTATGGCGACCAGGGCGATGATTCGATCCTGAACGGTGCCGCCGGCGACGATCGTATCTTCGGAGGATCCGGCATCGACACCGCGCTTGAAGGCGGGGCCGGTGCCGATACTGTCTTTGGCGGCTCCGATGCGGATGTCTCCCTGTTCGGTGGCAACGCGGCCGACAGCCTTCTGGGTGGAGACGGCGCAGACCGCCGCTTCTTCGGGGGTGATGGCAACGATCGTTTGTTTGGAGGATCCGGTCACGATCGGGGACTGGAGGGTGGCAGCGGTGCCGATCGGATCTATGGCGGTGAGGGGGAGGACGAAGGACTCTTAGGAGATGACGGGGCGGATCGGATCTACGGCGGCTCGGGTTTCGACACCTCCTCCTTTGGAGGCCTTGGCGACGATCTCCTTTTCAGCGGCAGTGGCCCGGACGAAGGCTTCTACGGCGAGGAGGGAGATGACCGTCTCTATGGCGGCCTGGATACGGATACCAGCCTGGAAGGTGGGTCGGGCGTCGATCTGGTCTTCGGCGGCGATGGCGGAGATACCGGTCTTCTGGGAAGCAGCGGCAACGACACGGTCTTCGGCGGCCTGGGTGACGACTACGAACTGATTGGTGGGGCGGGGAACGATCGTCTGCTTGCTGGTCTGGGCAACGACATCTCCTTCGATGGCGGCTTGGGTGCCGATCGTATCTTTGGCGGCAGCGGCGAGGATCAGAACTTTCACGGAGAGACGGGCAATGACCGCCTCTACGGCGGTAGCGGTGATGACGGCGTCTTTTATGGGGCGAGCGGCAATGACAGCTTGTTCGGCGATGTCGGCGATGACGCACTGCTGTTTGGTGCGTCTGGAAACGATCTCATCTACGGGGGCCAAGGTGTAGATTCCACGGTCTACGGCGGCGACGGCGTCGACCGCATCTTTGGCGGACTGGGCGACGATTGGGGCCTGATTGGGAGCACTGGCAACGACTCACTGCTTGGTGACAGCGGCGCGGACAACGCCCTCATCGGTGCAGGCGGCAGCGATCAGCTCTTCGGTGGATCGGGCGACGATAGTAATCTCGGGGGTGGGGACGGCCAGGACAGTCTCTACGGCGGTGCGGGCTTCGATGCCTATTTGACAGGGAACTCGGGCAGCGACCTCATCTTCGGCAGCAGCGGCATCGACCGTGGCTTCTTTGGCGGCAATGGAAGCGACAGCGTCTATGGCGGCCAGAACAGCGACTCATACCTCTATGGCGGCAGTGGCGCCGATGGTCTCTTCGGTGACAATGGCAACGAGCGCGGCCTCTTTGGCGATAGCGGCGACGATCAGATCGAAGGGGGAGGCGGCAACGAGCGCTTCGTCTTCGGCGGCGCGGGTGACGATAGCCTCGTCGGCGGGACGGGTGACGACAGTGCCTTTTATGGCGGAGCCGGGGCCGACCACCTCTTCGGCGGAGAAGATGCCGATACTGCCTTGTTCGGCGGCTTTGCGGTCGACCGCCTCTATGGTGCCTCTGGTTCGGATGGGCTCTATGGCGACAACGGTGCAGACTCCCTGTTCGGCGGTCGTGGCGGCGACACCCTCTACGGCGGTGATGACGCGGACCGGGCCTATGGCAGCACCGGGGACGATACGCTCATGGGTGGCAGCGGTGGCGACGAGCTTTTCGGTGGTGATGGCGAGGATAGCATCCGCGGTGAAGAGGGGAACGATGTCGCCTATGGTGCGAGTGGCGCGGACAACCTGTTGGGGCTTGCTGGCGACGACAGCCTCGAAGGCGGACTCGGCGACGACAATCTCTTTGGCGGCCTCGGCAGCGACCGGCTTCGAGGTCAGGGAGGCAACGACCTTATCTTGATGCTGAGCGGCGTCGAGGCTTTCGGGGGCGTAGGCGCGGACAGCTTCCGCTTCAATGGCGCTGATCTGGGCAATGCCGGTTCCGGCGGTCCGACCATCGCCGACTTCAACGGTGCCGCTGGCGATCGTTTCGTATTCGCAAGTGGTTTGGAGGTTGGTGCCTTCACCTACATCGAGGCGGCTGCTTTCTCTGGCAACGGCAATTCGGAAGCCCGCTTCGCTGGAACCGAGCAGCTTCAGGTGGATCAGGATGGCGACGGTATTGTCGATCAAGCCTTCCTGGTCACCGGTGTTACTGCCGCCTCGCAACTCTCATCGGGGGATTTCCTCTGGCAGTAGAGGCAACGCAGGGTGGCAAAGTTTGTTTCGATGACTGGAGTATATGGTTACTAATTGTAAATGATGAATGACAAGTGCTTGAGCCGTACCAGATCGGACCACAGTTCGTTTGGAGGAAGCAATGGCTACGATTTACGGAACTCCGGGCAAGGATGACCTCTTTGGGACCAACAGTGCAGATGAGATCCTCGGCCTCGGCGACAACGACCAGCTCTATGGTGCAATCGGCGACGACAGTCTCTATGGCGGCGCTGCCGGCGACGCCCTGTTTGGCGCAATCGGCAAGGATCTCTTGGAGGGCGGCCTCGGTGCTGACAGCCTCTTTGGTGGAACTGGTCAAGATCTGCTCTTTGGCGGGCGTGGCAACGATCTGAACATCTACAGCGGCAGCGGTGATGATTCGATCTTCGGCGGTGACGGTGACGACCGCTTTTTCGGCGACTGGGGGCGAGACCGGCACTTTGGCGACAGCGGTGACGACCTCTTTCACATGGAGAACCAGGAGGCGCTGGAGGCCGACGACAGCTTCGACGGTGGATCCGGAGTTGATACTCTGGCTTTGGGATCCGGCGTGAGCTTGCCCGCTGGGGTTTCGATAACAGCGGTTGAGGCCTTCATCGTTTTGGGCTCGGACTTTGCCGACCAGCTAACCGCACAGCCGCTGTTCAATCAAGTTTACGGTCTGGGCGGCTATGACGGTCTTTTTGCCACCGGTCAGGCAACCCTGTTCGGCGGTGAGGGGAGCGATAGCGCTTACGGCGGCAGCGGTGCCCAGAGCGTATTCGCCGGCACGGACAACGATCGCTCAATCTTCTTGGGGCGCGGCCGCGATGTCGTCTACGGCGGCGACGGCGACGATTCATTTGTCTATGGCGGCTCAGGTGCTGACACTCTGTTGGGAGATCTCGGCATCGACCGTTTCGTCTTCACCGATTCTGGGGACGATACCTTCTATGGTGGCTCTGGCAACGACGCCGTCATCTACGGCGCCGACGGAGACGATCGGCTCTTCGGCGACAGCGGGTCTGATACGATTCTCCTCGGCGCCGATGGTGCCGACAGGGTGTTCGGCGGCGACGGCCCGGACTCCCTGATCCTGGGGGCGACGGGTGCCGATCGGATCTATGGTGGCAGTGGCGACGACGCGAGCCTGTCCGGCGACATTGGCGACGATCTGCTTTTTGGAGGCGCTGGTAGCGACACCGAACTGGACGGACAATACGGCGACGATCAGGTGTTCGGTGGATCGGGAGAAGATCATCTATTGCTGGGCCGGTCCGGTCTAGATCGCATCTATGGGGATTCAGGCGACGATGCCCTTCTGAGCGGTGGGTCTGGCGACGATCTTGTTTTCGGAGGGGACGGTCATGACGGGAGCCCAGCGGTCACAAGCAACAATCAAATCCGCGGCAACCAGGGCGATGACCGCCTCTACGGTGGCGAGGGCGACGACCAGCGCCTCTATGGCGACCAGGGGAACGATCTACTGTACGGTGGATCGGGCCAGGATCGTACCATGCAGGCCGCCAGCGGCGATGACGAGATCAGAGGGGGGAGCGGCGCTGATGGAGAGTTCTTCGGCGGCAGCGGCCAGGATCGCCTGATCGGAGGCGATGGCAATGACAGTGATCTCTTCGGCGACTTCGGTAACGATACGGTGTTTGGCGGTCAGGGAGACGATACCAACGTCAGGGGCAGCTCAGGTGAGGATCGCCTCAGCGGGGCCGGCGGCGACGACACCGACTTCTTCGGTGGCGGAGATGCCGATCGGATCTTCGGCGGCAGCGGTCAGGATGCCGCACACCGCGGTGACGCGGGGGCCGATCGCCTCTTTGCCGGTTCAGGTGACGACAGTTACCTCTATGGCGGTTCCGGCGCCGATAGCTTGGATGCTGGCCTGGGCGACGACCTGGCCCTCTTCGGGGGTGATGGCGATGACCGCATAGTCGCTGCGGGCGGGCGGGACTCCTACCTCTTCGGCGGCTCCGACAGCGACCGGCTCGACGGGGGAAGCGGAATCGATATCGGGTTCTACGGCGGGAGCGGCTCCGACAATCTCTATGGTGGCCAGAACAGCGACTCCTATTTCTATGGCGGTCAGGCCGACGACACCCTGTTCGGCGGCAATGGAAATGAAGCCGATCTGCACGGCGATTCGGGTTCAGACTCTCTCTATGGAGACGGCGGTGCGGATCGCCGCCTGTTCGGCGGAACCGGTGCGGACAGCCTCTTTGGCGGCAGCAGCGATGACAGCGTGCTGCGCGGCGGCTCCGGCGATGATCGCCTCTTCGGCGGAGAAGGTAGCGATCGAGCGCTCTTTGGTGACGCAGGCTCCGACAGTCTCTACGGCGGCGCCGATGTGGATTTACAGGTCTATGGAGCCGGCGGCAGTGATCGTTTGAACGGAGACGCCGGCAACGATCAACAGTTCTACGGCAATGGCGGCAACGACAGTCTCTATGGCGGCGGCGGTCGCGACTCTCAGTTCTTCGGGGGAGCGGCGGACGATAGGCTGAGCGGGGATATCGGCAGCGATCGTCTGATCTATGGTGATCTGGGTGATGACCTCATCGACGGCGGAGCCGCAGTCGATAGCCTGCTGTTCGGCGGTTCGGGCGTCGACACGCTCGAGGGTGGCAGCGGCCAGGACGCGTTCCTCTTTGGAGAGAGCGGCGGCGATATCGTGCGCGGCAACAGCGGTGACGACCAGGGCCTCTATGGTGCAGTGGGTGCAGATTTCCTCTATGGCGGCCAAGGGGATGACACGGCGTCAGGCAACCTAGGAAATGACCGTGGCTATGGCGAGAGTGGACAAGATATACTCTTTGGCGGTTCTGGTACTGATTTCCTGAATGGCGGCAGCAATCAGGATACGGCCTTTGGTGGGTCCGGTGACGACACTTTCAGAGTGTCCGAGGTGGGCGATGTCGTGCGCGAGCTCTCAGGTGGGGGCACGGACCTGGTGCAAGCAGCCATCGCCTTCACTCTGCCGAGCGGCGGATCCGAAGACTTTATCGAGAATCTTGATTTGCTGAGCGTGGCTGGCGATGCCAGTGCCGGCGGTAACCTTCTCGGAAACACGATTCAAGGCAACAGCGGCGCGAACCTGGTGCGCGGGATAGCCGGGGCCGATCGCTTGCAAGGCGGTGACGGCGATGACCGGCTGTTCGGAGGGGCGGGTCTCGACCTGCTAGAGGGAGAGAGCGGCGCCGACACCCTCTTGATGCTGACAGGCGTAGAGGCCTTCGGCGGCTCTGGGGCCGATCAGTTCCGTTTCAACGGCGACAGTCTGGGCCTTGCCGGTTCCGGTGGTCCGAAGATCCAGGATTTCTCTGGCACCGCCGGCGATCGCTTCGTTTTCGCGGCCGGTCTGGAGACAGGAAGCTTTAACTACCTCGGTGCTTCGGCCTTCAGCGCTAGCGGAAACTCTGAGGCGCGCTTCGACAGTGTGGGTCAAATTCAAGTCGACCAGGACGGCGACGGCAGCGCCGATCAGGCCTTCCTGGTTGACGGGCTCAGCTCGGCCGGTGCGCTGACAGCGTTAGATTTTGTTTGGCTTTAGATTTCTCTCTTTAGAAGGTTAACGGCAGAACGGAGGAAGAGATGACGATACTGTTTGGAACGCCCGGGCCGGACACTCTGATCGGCACCAGCTTAGACGACACCATCCTTGGCTTTGGTAAGAATGACACCCTTTTTGGTGTCAGCGGTGAAGACAATCTCTATGGCGCTGCTGGCTACGATTCCCTTTACGGCGGCGCAGACGATGACAGCCTCTTCGGCGGAGCCGCGGCCGACTATCTCTATGGTGGCTCAGGCGATGACCGTGTCTTCGGCGGCTTAGGCGATGAGACCTATCTCTACGGGGGCAGCGGAGACGACCTGTTGTTCGGTGATGGCGGCGATGACAGGCTCTTCAACAGCGCCGGTTTGGACAGTCATTTTGGTGGATCCGGAGAAGACCTCTTCGAGGTTCGCAATCAGTCCGACATTACCGCCGACGAGCTCTTCGACGGAGGGGCAGGCAGCGACAGCTTGGCCCTGGCACCGAACATCAATCTACCGGCGGGGATCGACCTCACCAGCATCGAAGTCTACTTGATCCTCGGGAACAGCAATCCCGAGTTGATCGTCACGGATACCCTGTTCCGCTTGGCCTATGGTGAGAGCGGTAACGACATCCTCAATGGCAGTGGTGAGGCGACCTTCTTCGGCGCGTCTGGAGACGATCGTGCCTATGGCGGTAGTGGGTCGCAAAGCGTGTTTGGCGACGCTGGCGAAGACTACTCGGTCTATCTGGGTAGTGGGGCAGACCGCGCCTATGGCGGTGATGGCAATGATGACCGCTTCGATGGCGGTGAAGGCGATGACCACCTCTTTGGTGGCGACAACAACGACAGCTCTTTCGTCGGTGGTGACGGTAACGATCGGGTCTATGGAGATCGCGACCAGGATGTTGGGATCTTCGGTGAGGCAGCTGTGGATCGGCTCTTCGGAGGAGATCAGGCCGACACAAGCCTTTACGGTGGGCGCGGCAGCGACTTCATCTATGGGGGCGCTGCGCCGGACACTCTCTTGTCCGGCGACAGTGGCAACGATCGTGTTTTTGGTGACGGCGATGCCACGTCTTTCTATGGTGCCTCCGGTGATGTCAGCCTCTTGGGCGGCGACGGCGACGACCGTCTCTACGGTGGACAAGATCAAGATTTCTACCTCTTGGGTCAAAGCGGTTCCGATAGCCTCTTCGGTGGCAGCAGTACGGATGTCAGACTTTGGGGCGGCGACGGGGACGACCTGATCAACGGCGACAGCGGCGGGGATGTCAGTCTCTCTGGTGGCAGCGGTGCTGACCTGATCTACGGCGGTGATGGCGCGGACGGAGCTTTGGTCGGCGATTCGGGAAACGATCGCGTCTTCGGCGCCAGCGGAGCAGACGGCTACCATTATGGTGGTCAGGGGAACGATAGCCTCTTCGGTGGCTCGGCCGATGACTCCCAACTGACGGGTGGATCTGGGTCTGACCGGATTTTCGGAGACGCAGGCAACGACGATCTACTGAGTGGCAGCAGCGGAGGCGATCGACTCTATGGTGAATTGGGTAATGATCTCCGCCTCAATGGCGGCGTTGGGACTGATCGAATCTTTGGCGGCAGTGGCGACGATACGAGTTTGATTGGAGACCAAGGCAGCGACACACTTTACGGTGGTAGCGGGAGTGACAGTCGACTCTTCGGTGAGAATGGCAAAGATCTTCTCTTTGGCGGTGAGGGGAGCGACGACGGCTTGTATGGCGGTTTCTCCGATGATCGCATTTACGGTGAGAGCGGTTATGACCAGGACCTTGATGGTGGGGACGGTCGAGACAGCCTCTTCGGTGCCGAGGGAGACGATATTGCTCTCTTTGGCCGCTCGGGCGCCGATTCGATCTATGGCGGAGAGGGGAACGACGGCACGCTCCAGGGCGATAGTGGTAATGATCTAATCCGAGGAAACAACGGCGACGATTTCATCGCCGGCGGTGGCCAAGGCGAGGATCGCCTCTATGGTGACAGCGGCATAGACCGAAACTTTTACGGCAACAGCGGTCAGGACAGCCTCTACGGCGGCTCCGGGTTCGACACGAACTTCTATGGCGGTTCGGGTGCGGATCGTGTCTTTGGTGATGAGGGTGACGATCGACGCATCGGCGGTGGCGATGGCGATGACAGCGTCTTCGGCGGTGCCGGCTTTGACAATCGCTTCTTCGGTGGAACTGGTGATGACGTCTTGGATGGCAGCAGTGGGATTGACCGTGGTTTCTATGGAGATTCAGGCGCCGACAGCATCTATGGCGGGCAGAATAGTGATTCTTACCTCTACGGCGGCAGCGGCAATGACAGCCTCTTCGGAGGAAATGGGAACGAGCGCGGGCTCTTCGGCTACCTTGGCGACGATCTGATCGAGGCCGGTGGCGGCACGGATCGTGCTCTTTTCGGCGGGGACGGCAGCGACTCCATCTATGGAGCCACAGGCGACGAAACGCTAATTGCCGGCGGCTCGGGGAGCGATAGCGTCTTTGGTGGGGCCGGAAGTGACACCCAGCTATTTGGTGGTTCCGGCACTGACCTGCTCTACGGCGGGAATGACGCCGACGCAGATCTCTACGGCGGCGAAGGGGACGACGCTGTCTACGGCGGGGCGGGCGACGATAGCGGCCTCTCGGGTGGAGATGACAACGACGATCTGAGCGGTGGGGCCGGCCGCGACAGGAGTTTCTTTGGCGGTTCGGGAAGTGACCGGATCATGGGTGACACCGGCAGCGACACTGCACTCTATGGCGACGATGGTTCCGACACCATCTTCGGCGGCGCTGGCTCCGATAGTCTTCTCTCCGGTGGCTCCGGTGCAGACTACATACGCGGCAGAAGCGGTAACGACGTCTCCATAGTCGGCGGCAGCCAAGGCGACTATCTGCTTGGAGACAGCGGTAATGATCGTGCTGTCTTCGGCGGGGATGCGGGCGATAAGATCTACGCAGGCGCGGGGGAAGACTCCGAAGTCTATGGTGGTGATGGCGGCGATTCTCTCTTCGGCGGTAGCGGTGACGACATGGCCCTCTTCGGCGGATCGGCCAACGACATCGTTTATGGTGGGGAGGGCACCGACGAACTCTATGGCGATGCCGGTGTCGATTTCCTCTTCGGCGGTGAGGGAGGGGATATCCTTCGCGGCGGCAGTGATGTCGACGTTCTCGATGGCAGTTCCGGTAATGATCGGCTGTATGGCGGGTCGGCAAGCGGTGTCTTTGGCGGCGACCAGTTCTTTGGCGGAGAGGGTGCTGACACAGTTCGCGGTGGCGATGGGAACGATACTGCCTATGGGATGAGTGGCAATGACAGCCTTCTGGGTTTGCTCGACAATGACCGCATGGACGGCGGTCTGGGCGCCGATCGCCTTTCGGGTGGACTTGGTGACGATACCGCTCGTGGTCAGAGCGGTAGCGATCTGCTTTTCGGCGCGTCGGGAAGCGATTCCCTGAACGGTGGCACCGGCCTCGACACTGCCTTCGGGGGCTCCGGCGATGATACCTTCGAGGTCGATCAATCGGGAGATGTCGTGCGCGAAGCCTCGGGCGGTGGCACCGACCTGGTGCTGGCGGCTGTTGCCTTTACCTTACCCGGCGGAGGGGCCAACGACTTCATCGAGAATCTGACCCTGCTAAGCGTGGCCGGCGATGCCAATGCCCGGGGCAACACGCTTTCTAATCTCATGCTAGGCAACAGCGCGGTCAACACACTGCGCGGCCTAGCCGGAGACGATCAACTGGAAGGCGGTGACGGGGGTGACAGCCTCTTCGGTGGCTTGGGGGACGACAGTTTGCTGGGTCAGAGTGGCGACGATCTCATGCTGATGTTGACCGGTGTTGATGCCTTTGGCGGTTCCGGTGCCGACAGCTTTCGCTTCAATGGCACTGATCTGGGGAACGCAGGCTCCGGTGGTCCAACAATCAACGACTTCGACGGCTCGGCCGGGGATCGCTTTGTCTTCGCCACCGGCCTGGAGGTGGGCGCCTTTGCCTACATCGGCGGGGCTGCCTTCTCTGGTGGCGGCAACTCGGAGGCTCGCTTTGCCGGGACGGACCAGATTCAGGTCGACCAGGACGGCGACGGCAGTGTCGACCAGGCTTTCCTGGTCTCAGGAGTGAGCTCAGCCGGCGCGCTGACGGCCACTGACTTTGTTTGGCAGTAAGTGGTTGGAAACTCCGTGATTCTGTATGAGTTCCACTGTGATCATGGCCCGGTGAAGTCGCCTGACTGCAATGCTGCGTGTTGCCGGTCCTGTCGCTGAGAGGCGCCTCCTTCGTTCGGGTGAAGCTGGCGTTCAGTTGGGCTCGGCCCAAGTGCAGCAAGGCAGCGGGTTGCTTGCCATTGAGAAGCGCAGGATGCAGGCTTGTTTCGGCCCGTCGACACTCAATGATCGATCGACGCGTTTGCGAGGCATGGGCCCTAGAGGGAGGTAGACATGGCAGAGATCTATGGCACGCCGGGTCCCGATACCCTGGCTGGAACCAGTGGCGATGACAGCATTCTTGGCTTCGGCTCAAACGACACCCTCTCGGGTCTGACCGGGAATGACACGCTCTATGGAGCCGTTGGCATTGACCGGCTCTATGGGGCGTCTGGAGACGATGCGATCTTCGGAGGTTTGGGGAGTGATGTCCTCCGTGGTGCTTCCGGTGACGATCGCATTTTCGGTGGTCTCAACAACGATACCCTCTTGCTTGGTGAGAGCGGTGCAGACTCGCTCTTCGGTGATGGTGGAGATGATCGCATCCTGGACGGCTCCGGCGTGGACAGTCACTTCGGCGGAAGTGGCGCCGACCTTTTCGATGTCAGGACGCAGGGCAATATCCTTGCCGGCGAGACCTTCGACGGCGGCGCCGGCAGCGATAGCCTTGCCTTGGGACCGGGCCTCACCCTCCCGGCTGGCGTCAGCGTCACCGCTGTCGAAGTCTATCTTTTTCTCGGCACCAGTGGCGCAGACGCCATCACAGCCGATAACCTCTTCTCCCTGGCCTATGGCGATGCGGGTAACGACTATTTCTATGCCAATGTAGATGCGAGCTTCTATGGCGGTAATGGTTCGGACTCAGCCATAGGAACGACTGGAGATCAAACTGTATTTGGAGGTGCTAGCAATGACGTCAGCATCACCTTGGGCAGCGGCGAGGACGCGGCCTATGGTGACACCGGCGACGATACCTATTTTGCCGGTGAGGATGGCGACGACCGCATCTTTGGTGGAGAGGGACGGGATAGCTTTTTCAGAGGCGATGTCGGAGCAGACAGCCTCTATGGTGGCACCGGTAACAACTACTTCTTTTACGGGGGTAGCGGCGCCGATTTCCTGGTTGGCGGTGGTTCGGCGGAGTTTGGCTTTCGTGGTGACAGTGGCAGCGACCGCCTTTTTGGCCTCTCCGGTTCTGATTTTTCTTTCTACGGCGGCGATGGAAACGACAGTCTCTACGGCGGTGCTGGAACCAACGCGAGTTTCTTCGGTGGCAGCGGTACCGACCGCTTGGTGGGTGGTGTCGATGAAGACACCTCTTTCTACGGTGGTTCGGGTGACGATCGTCTGTTCGGTGGTTCCGCTGAAGACCGTGGGTTGGGCGGCGCCGATGGAGACGATCGTGTCTATGGCGGTCGGGGTGACGAGGCCGGTCTCTTTGGCGGGTCTGGCAAGGACTCGATCTATGGCGGCGCTGGTGAAGATGTCACCCTCGATGGAGGAAGCGGCGACGACAGCCTCGTCGGTGGTCTGGACACGGACCAAAGCTTTTATGGCGGCGATGGGGTCGACCGGGTCTTTGGGGGAAGTGGTGACGACTTTAGCCTCTTTGGAGGCTCTGGCGACGATCAGCTCTACGCCGAGACTGGAAACGATAACTCTCTCTACGGCAACTCCGGAAACGATCGCCTCTATGGTGCCGGCGGCGATGAGTACAGCCTAGGCGGTGGTGATGGGGACGACCGCTTGTACGGCGGAGCAGGTGCTGATTCTGAGTTAACTGGTGACTCTGGCAATGACCGGATCTTTGGTGGCGATGGCGACGACGCCTACGTCTCCGGTGACAGCGGTAACGATCGGGTCGTTGGTGGCGAAGGCGACGATGGCACGTTCGAAGGCGGCGATGGGGTCGATCGCCTGTTTGGAAACTCGGGAGACGATCTGCGGCTTTGGGGGCAAAGCGGCAATGACCGTGTCTATGGAGGAAGCGGCAATGACATAAGCCTGCAAGGATACGATGGAAGTGACAGCCTCTTCGGTGGCGCGGGCGACGACAGCGCTCTGGATGGCGGAACAGGGCAGGATCTGATCTACGGCGGCGATGGCATCGACACGGCTCTCCGCGGCGGGGACAACAGCGATCTGGTTGACGCCGGCTCCGGCGACGACGCCAATTTTGGTGGTGGTAGCGGAAACGATAGCCTGTTCGGCGGCGATGGCGCCGATGCCGACATCACTGGTGGAGCCGGGACTGACAGCATCTATGGTGGCTCCGGGGATGATCGAGATCTGGTCGGCGGCGATGGGCAAGACAGCCTCTTCGGTGGTGCCGGCTTCGACTACGACTTCTTCGGCGGTTCCGGCAGTGATCTCTTGGATGGCAGCAGCGGTATCGACCGCGGATTCTTCGGCGGCGTCGGTGGCGACGACATCTTTGGCGGCCAGAACAGTGACTCCTATCTCTACGGAGGAAGCGGGAACGACAGCCTCTACGGCGGTGGGGGCAATGAGCGCGGCCTATTCGGCGACAGTGGAAGCGATCGGATCTTCGGTGAGGCCGGCGTGGAGCGTTTGGTCTTTGGTGGTCTGGGCGACGATAGCCTCTTCGTTGGATCCGGTGATGACTCCCTGCTCGCCGGCGGCTCAGGCGCCGATCTCATCCAGGGCGATCAAGGGAACGACCGCAAGCTCTTGGGCGACAGTGGCGCGGATGGCATTTTCGGTGGCGCCGACGAAGATCAAGGCCTTGAGGGTCAGGCCGGCGATGACTCCCTCTTCGGCGACGCCGGCAACGACAGCCTGCTCTACGGAGGAAGCGGAGTCGACAGCCTGCGGGGAGGCGGCGGTCGCGACGCCAGACTCTTCGGCGGGTCCGGCGCGGACCTGCTGGATGGTCAGACTGGCAGCGATACCTCGCTCTTCGGCGGTCTTGGTGACGATTCTCTTGACGGTGGGGCTGGATCCGATAATGCGCTTTATGGCGGTTTCGGCGAAGATCGCATCTTCGGTGGTGGTGGAGACGATGCTGGCCTCTTCGGTGGGGATTTCAGCGATCGCATCTACGGGGGATCGGGGAACGACACTGCTTATGGCGACGCTGGTCTCGACTACGTCTTCGGCCGATCCGGCGCAGACCACTTGGCCGGAGGGAGCAACGGTGACCTGGTTTACGGCGGTGCTGGCGACGATCAGCTTTTCGGCGGCTCCTCGGAGAACTCCATTGCCTCGGTGGATAGGCTCTTCGGCGGTCTCGGCAGCGATACCGCGCGAGGCGAGGATGGCGATGATTCTATCTATGGAGGTGCCGGCGACGATACGCTCTTAGGCCTGACCCTCAACGACAAGCTTCAGGGTGGCGTTGGCGATGATCGCCTGACCGGCGGAATAGGCGATGACCGTGGCTACGGCGATAGCGGTACCGATCGCCTCTTCGGATCTTCCGGCACTGACTACCTGGACGGCGGTTCCGGTGTCGATACAGCGGTCGGCGGCAGTGGCGACGATACCTTCGTCGTCGATACCAGTGCCGACCAGGTCCGTGATGGTTCGGGCGGCGGGACCGACCTGGTGCGTGCCGCTCTCTCCTTCACCCTGCCCGACGGCGGCGTTAACGACTTTATCGACGATCTTGCGCTGACCGATGAGGCCGGTGATGCCAATGGTGGCGGTAATGCTCTGGGTAACCGCATCGTCGGTAACTCTGGCAGCAACCAGTTGCGCGGCTTTGCCGGGGACGACCGTCTCGAGGGGGCGCTTGGCGACGATATGCTGTTTGGCGGTCAGGGTGAAGACAGCTTCTTCGGCGCCAGCGGTGCAGACACGATGCTGATGCTGAGTGGTGTTGCGGCCTTCGGCGGGAGTGGTATGGACAGCTTCCGTTTTAACGGCAGCAATCTGGGCAACGGTGGGTCTGGCGGGCCGAGCATTCGCGACTTCGATGGCCTTCTCGTGAACGCTGCCAATGGCGAGGACAAGCTGGTCTTTGCCACTGGCCTAGAAGTCGGCAGCTTCACCTACATTGAGGCGGCGGCTTTCTCCGGTAGCGGCAACTCCGAAGCACGCTTTGACGGCTCGCAACAGATCCAGGTCGATCAGGACGGCGATGGCAACGTCGATCAGGCCTTCCTGATAGACAATGTGGTTGTGGCAGACCAGCTGACGGCCGCCGACTTTCTTTGGCTTTGATCTTGGAGAGAGGCCCCGAAGTTCGGGTGGACAATGGTGCTCTTCACGGCGCCATCGTCGAACGTGTAGCCTTTGGAAGGTCGCTTGATAAGGTAATGGGCTGCCCAGATCCCAGGTGACAGGCAACCAGCCGTCGAGTTTCCGGAATCCTCTGCGCGGCAGTGGTCGGGAACGGGGTGAAGAGTCGGTAACTGAATACTGGAGGGAGGCTGATTTGGCAGCAATCTACGGCACGAATGCATCGGACAATCTGTTCGGAACAAGCCTTGCTGACACCATTCTGGGACTTGGCGGAAACGACACCCTCAATGGCCAGAGCGGAGACGACAGCCTCTACGGAGGTTTGGGAACTGATGTTGCCTATGGGGGCCAGGGTGAGGATCGCCTCTTTGGTGGCTTGGGGGAAGACGCCCTCCTCGGAGGCAGTGGTAGCGACCGGCTCTTCGGCGGTAGGGGCCATGACTATTTCCTGAACGGAGGCAGCGGGGATGATGACGTCTTTGGCGGCAGTGGCGATGACAGCCTGCTGGGAAGCGTCGGCACAGACCGACATTTTGGGGGCAGTGGCAATGATACCCTCTACATCGCAACCCAGAGCGAACTGTCGCTAGCCGATAGTTTCGACGGCGGTGACGGAGACGACACACTCCTTCTCGTCATCGACGCGACCCTGCCCGATGGCGTGAGCCTGATCAATGTCGACGCCATCGGTCGACTGGGAACCGACCTCGATGATCAGCTGTCCGATAGCACCCGGGTCTCACGGCTCTACGGCCTCAGTGGATCTGACGTTCTCTTCTCCTCCTTTGGAGCCGGCCAAGCTGAATTCGGCGATGGTTACCTCTTCGGCGGTTCCGGGGACGACCGCGCCTTCGCCAACAGCGGCGGACAACGCTTTTTTGGGGGCGACAATGTCGAGAATCAGGTTTTCGTGGGCAGTGGCGATGACCGCATCTATGGCGATGAGGGAGACGATGTCTCACTCTACGGCGGTGACGGATCGGACCTCGTCTTTGGAGGATCTGGAAACGATTCGAGTCTCGTTGGCGGTACCGGAGACGATCGGCTTTATGGCGGTACTGGCGAGGACGCCTCGCTCTTTGGTGGGAATGGCAACGATCGAATCTATGGGGTGAGCAGTACGGACAATCGTCTCTATGGCGGCGAGGGCGCCGATCGAATCTTCGGCGGGAGCGACCAAAACGAAAGGTTCTTTGGGGGCAATGGTGAGGATCGGATCTACGGCGACGGTGGCGACGATACGTTCCTCTTTGGTGACGCGGGAGACGATTCCCTTTTCGGAGGAGGCGGGTCTGACAGCGGCGCGAACGGCGGTGATGGCGACGATCTTATTGAAGCAGGTTCTTTGTATGACACTTTCTTGTTTGGAGATTCTGGAGCGGACCGGATCTTTGGCGGGAGTGCGCGTGACGGCCTTCTCTTTGGCGAGACAGGTGACGATCGCGTCTATGGCGATGAGGGTGACGACCTTGCTCTGATCGGTGGGCATGGCGACGACCAACTCTTTGGCGGCACTGGCTCAGACTCAAGCTTTCTCGGCGGAAGCGGTGCTGACACACTCTTTGGCGGTAGTGGTGACGATGGTGCTTACGGCTTCGACGGCGGCACTGGCAATGATCTCGTCTATGGCGGCGATGGTATCGATGCGGGACTCTATGGCGATGGTGGGTCCCTAGTTCCCGAAACCAGTGGCGACGACTCCGTCTACGGTGGATCGGGTGCGGACTATGATCTCTTCGGCAGCCTGGGTGACGATCGGGTCGGCGGTGACAGCGGTAACGACCATAATCTTTTTGGAGAGTCCGGCAGCGATACACTCTTCGGTGGGGATGGGGATGACAAGCAGATCTTTGGCGGTTCCGGCGATGATCTTGTCGGCGGTAGCAGTGGTGTCGACACGGTGCTCTTCGGTGGGTATGGCAATGACCAGGTGACCGGCGGGGCTGGCGAGGATGTCGGTCTCTATGGCGAGGCCGGTGACGATACCCTGCGTGGTGGCCGCGACGACGATAGCCGCCTTGTTGGTGGCCTCGGTGCGGATCAGATTTTCGGCGGCACCGGTTCAGACCAATCCTTGTACGGGGCAGACGAGAACGATCGGCTCTTCGGCGGCGGCGATGGCGATTTCCAACTGGATGGCGGCCAGGGCGATGATCGGGTCTATGGCGATGGCGGTCGCGACAGTTATCTCTTCGGTGCCGACGGTATGGATATGATCGACGGGGGCTCCGGCATCGAGATTGCCGTCTTCGGCGGTGGTCAGAACGACAGCCTCTATGGCGGCCAGAACAGCGACTCCTATTTCTATGGAGGAAACGGCGACGACCAGATCTTCGGCGGTGGTGGCAATGAGCGATGGCTCTTCGGTGATACTGGCAATGACCTGATCGATGGCGGTGCCGGTACCGATCGCTCCCTCTTCGGGGGGCAGGGCGCGGACACGCTCTATGGCAACAGCGGCGACGATACGTTCCTCAGCGGTGGTTCCGACGCCGATCGGATCTATGGGGGCGAAGGCCAAGACAAACGCCTTGTCGGCAATGAAGGCGACGATGCGATCTACGGCGGTTTGCAGAACGATAGGGACCTGGATGGCGGCGATGGGAACGACACCCTGTCCGGTGGAGGCGGCGGCGACTACGGCCTCTATGGTCAATCAGGGAACGATACGATTAGCGGTGAGACCGGCAGCGATGTCAGGCTTTTTGGGGGAGACGGCGACGACTTCATCTATGGCGGTGATGGCAATGATACCGAACTCTTCGCGTTTAGTGGTCTCGATGTGATCTTCGGTGGTGCTGGCAATGACATTGGCCTCTTCGGGGGAGCGGACAGCGATACGGTTCGCGGACTTTCGGGCAGCGATATCCTATACGGCGATGGCGAAGCCGATTCACTCTTCGGGGCAGAAGGCAATGACGTGCAGTTCGGTGGTGACGGCAGCGACCGCATGGTCGGCGGCAGCGGTCGTGACTCTCTCTACGACAGATCCGGAGATGACTTCCTGAATGGCGGTAGCGGCGTCGACACCGCTGAGGGTGGGTCCGGCAACGATACCTTCGTCGTCAGCACCACAGCCGATCTGGTCAGGGAGGCGAGTGGCGAAGGCACCGATCTGGTCCGCGCCGAAGTTGGTTTCACCCTGCCAAGCGGCGGGTTGGAGGACTTCCTCGACAACCTCATGCTCCTAAGCGCAGCCGGTGACGCCAATGGCAGTGGCAATGGTCTGAACAACTCGGTGGACGGCAATAGCGGGGACAATGTCTTGCGCGGCCTAGGTGGCGACGATCGTCTCGAAGGGGGAGACGGCGACGACGGCCTCTTCGGCGGGCTCGGCCTAGACCGGCTCGAAGGCGGCAGCGGGGCGGATAGGCTTCTGATGCTGACCGGTGTGGTGGCTTTTGGCGGCAGTGCCGCCGACAGCTTCCGCTTCAACGGCGGCTCGCTTGGGACCTCGGGCTCCGGCGGACCGGTGATCCGGGACTTCGACGGCAGTGCCGGCGACCGGCTCGTTTTCGCTACCGGCTTGGAGGTCGGCAGCTTTGCCTACGTCGGAGCGGCCGCATTCTCTGGCGGCGGTAACTCCGAAGCGCGCTTTGCCGGGCCCAGGCAGATCCAGGTTGATCAGGACGGCGACAGCAGTGTCGATCAGGCCTTCCTGGTCGATGGTATCACCGCGGCCGGCCTCTTGACGGCGACGGATTTTCTTTGGCTTTGAGGCCTGCTGCTTGCGGTAAGTACCTACGCTCCCTACCAGCATCGCTTGTACGGCGCTCGGGTTTCAGGCATCCTTCGGCGGCCTAGGAGGCGACCCTCGGCACCCCTGCCTTCTGGCTAGCCTCTGGCTCGAACCCAAAACTCTGGAGGTTGCCATGGCTGCGACGTATGGAACGGGTGGACCCGACTCAATCCTGGGAAACAGCGGCGACGACACGATCCTGGGATTGGGCGCCAACGACACGCTGGATGGCGCCGAGGGAGACGATTCTCTCTATGGCGGCGGCGGGGGCGACAGTCTCTATGGCGCCAGCGGGCTTGACTTTCTCTTCGGTGACCTCGGTCTCGACAGCCTCTTCGGTGGAGCTGGGGACGACCGTCTCTATGGAGGCATCGGGCAGGAAACCCTGCTCGACGGCGGCAACGGCAATGATCGCGTCTTCGGCGGCGAAGGCGACGATCGGATCTTCGGCAGTGCCGGTTTGGACCGCCACTATGGTGACGAGGGCGCCGACCTTTTCCATCTCACCAACCAGGCCAATCTGGTGGAAGGGGACAGCTTTGACGGCGGTGCCGGTAGCGATACCTTTGCGTTGGGGCCCGGTCTGACCCTGCCCGGTGGCGTGGGATTTTCCAGCATCGAATCCTTCATCCTACTGGGAACCAACAACAACGATCAACTCACCGCGCAGGCGGGCTTTGCCAAGATATATGGTCGCGAAGGCGCCGACACCGTGTTTGCCAACGTCAGCAGCACCATCTTCGGCGGCAGCGGCATTGACCGCGTTATCTCCCAGTATGGCAGCCACCGGGTCTACGGTGGAGAGGGGGCCGATTTTTCGCTCGTGCTGGGCCAGGGGGACGATCGGATCCATGGCGACCAGGGAGCCGACACCTCGCTGGACGGCAATAGCGGCAATGATCGTATCGATGGAGGCGAGGGTGCCGACAGGGTCCTCGAGGGCGGTTTCGGCGACGACAGCATCTATGGCGGCGATGACGACGATACCGGTCTTTACGGAAAGAATGGCAAGGACCTCGTTTTTGGCGGTTCCGGGGTCGACAGCATCCTCTTCGGCGGTAGCGGTGACGATCTTGTGTTTGGTGGCACTGGGGAGGATTTCACGCTCTTAGGCTGGTCTGGCCAAGACCGTGTCTATGGCGGGGGCGGAAATGATCATGGTCTGCAAGGGAACGCCGGCGATGACGCCGTCTTTGGCGGCACTGGAGCGGATGCCCAGTTCTCCGGCGGTGCCGGCGACGACAGTCTCTATGGTGGCTCTGGAGACGATGGCACCTTCTTCGGCGAAGACGGAAAGGATCTGATCTACGGCGGTCTCGGCAACGATTCCTTCCTCATCGGCAGCTCCGGTGAGGACGGCCTCTATGGAGGATCGGGTGGAGATATCGGCTTCTTCGGTGGCGATGGTGCGGACCTCGTGTTTGGCGGTAGTGGCGGGGATGGATACTATTCCCTTGCTGGTCCTCACGAGATTCTCGGGGATAGCGGCGACGATCGAATCTATGGGGACGACGGGAATGACAGATACCTCTACGGCGGCGAGGACAACGATCAGCTCTTTGGTGGCTCTGGTGAAGACAACAGACTCGCAGGCCAGAGCGGTGACGACACCTTGCAAGGAGGCTCCGGCGACGACCAGGGACTCTACGGCGGCAACGGGCTGGACAGCCTGTTTGGCGGCGACGGAAATGATTCCTTCCTCTACAGCGGTCTTGGCAATGACACGATCCTCGCCGGTGACGGCAATGACGCCAGTTTGCGCGCTAGCTCTGGCGAGGACCGCATCTCCGGTGGCAGGGGCGATGATCGCGCGCTCTTCGGCGGCTTGGACGACGATCTGCTGTTCGGCAATTCTGGTGATGATCGCTCACTCTATGGCGGTGACGGCAACGATCGACTCTTTGGCGGGTCCGGCGCCGACCGAGACCTGGAAGGCCGGGAGGGTGACGACACACTGAGGGGCGGCGAAGGCGAGGACCGTTTCCTTTCCGGCGGTAGCGGTGCTGATCACCTCTATGGCGACGGAGAACACGATAGTTATCTCTTCGGCGGCGACGGCGACGATCGGGTCGACGGCAGCAGCGGCATGGACCTGGCGCTCTACGGAGGCAGCGGCCAAGATAGTCTCTACGGCGGGCAGAACAGTGACTCCTACCTCTACGGTGGTTCGGCGGAAGATCGAATCTTTGGTGGTAACGGCAATGAGCGCGGTCTCTTCGGCGATGCCGGAGCCGATGTGATTCTTGGTGGCGGTGGTGCTGAGCGAGGGTTGTTTGGCGGGCTGAGCAAGGACAGCCTCTACGGCGATAGCGGCGAGGACATGCTGCTACGGGGTGGCTCTGCTGTGGACTACATCTTCGGTGGCCTCGATGCGGACCGTCGTTTGCTGGGCGACAGCGGCGATGACCTCATCTACGGCGACGGCGGTGCCGATAGCCTGCTCTATGGTGGTGATGGCAAGGATCAGCTCTTCGCAGGCGGTGGCGGAGACCGATCACTCTTCGGGAGTAGCGGAGGCGACAACCTCTTCGGTGGCGGCGGGGCCGATCGGGCGCTCTTTGGCGACAGCGGTTCGGATACTCTAAGAGGCGACAGCGGTAAGGAGGCCGGGCTCTACGGGGGCCAGCACTCCGATAGGATCTTCGGAGGCAGCGGCGAAGACCAGGATCTTTTCGGTGATGGCGATATCGATCTGATCTACGGCGATGAAGGCGACGACACGCGCCTCTATGGCGGCGAGTCGGACGACACCCTTTATGGAGGATCCGGCGAGGACAGTGGGCTCTTCGGCGGATCGGACAGCGACCGCCTCTTCGGTGGATCCGGTGCCGATGCACTCTACGGCGACCTGGGCGCTGACTTTGGATTCGGCGGTTCCGGTCACGATCAAGTGGTTGGTGGCAGTGGAAGTGATGCCCTGAATGGCAACGGTGGCGATGATTCGCTGAATGGCGGTTCCGCGGTCGATGCGCTTTTTGGAGGGGATGGACTGGACGCTCTGCGCGGCGAAGACGGCGACGACAGTCTCTATGGCGATAGCGGCAACGATATTCTGATCGGGGCGGATGGCGACGATCGCATGGAGGGTGACCTTGGCGCTGATCGGGCAAGTGGCGGCAGCGGCCTTGACCTGCTCTTCGGTGCGTCGGGTAAGGATTTCTTGAATGGGGGCAGTGGCGTCGACACGGCTTACGGTGGTTCCGGCGACGATACCTTCGTTGTCGACACCTCGACGGATGTGGTTCGGGAGGAATTCGACGGCGGCACGGATACTGTTCGTGCTGCCGTTGGATTTTCCCTACCTGGTGGAGGCGCCGACGACTTCGTCGAGAACCTTCTGCTGCTCAGCCAGGCTGGTGATGCCTCCGCGGCCGGCAATAGCCTGGGCAATGTCATCACCGGCAACAGTGGCGATAACGTGATACGCGGCTTTGCGGGTGACGATAGTTTGATCGGTGGAAATGGCAGGGATGCGCTCTTCGGCGGTCTGGGATCTGACCGTTTGGAAGGGGGAAGCGGCAGCGACACCCTCTTGATGCTGAGCGGCGTCGAAGCCTTTGGCGGTTCTTCTGCCGACAGTTTCAGTTTCATCAATGAAAGCCTAGGGATTGCCGGTTCCGGTGGGCCGACCATCGCCGACTTCGACGGTACGGGCGGCGATCGCTTCGTCTTTTCCACCGGGCTTGAGGTCGGCAGCTTCACCTACGTCGAAGGAGCCGCCTTCAGTGGCGGCGGCAACTCCGAGGCTCGCTTTGCCGGCGCAGGCCAGATCCAGGTTGACCAGAATGGCGACGGCAGTGTCGACCAGGCTTTTCTGGTCGATGGCGTGTCTTCGGCAGGCCAGCTGACGGCCGCGGATTTCCTATGGTTGAGCTAGCAACCCCGCGCCCGCCCCTAGTCAGAGGTCTCTGACCCGGCACCGCGGAGTTTGCTAGAGACCATTGCAAAGTGACGGGGAGGTGGGGCGTTGACGAGTGCAAGGTGGATCGCTGCGGACTGGGGGACCTCGAACCTGCGGGTCTGGCTGATGGAGGCCGACCGGAGGGTTGCTGAGGCAGGTTCGGACAAAGGCATGAACGCTCTCCAGCCCGAGCAGTTCGAAGCTGCACTTCTGGAAGTGATCGATCCTTGGCTGAGAGCCGGGGTAGCGATGACCGTCTTAGCCTGCGGCATGGTCGGTGCCCGCCAAGGCTGGACCGAGGCAGCCTATCGCTTTCTTCCCTGCCATCCGGCAGCAGCCGACGCGCCCCTGGCCGTGCCGACACGAGATCCTCGCCTGGAGGTCTTCATTCTGCCCGGATTGGCCCAGCAGGAGCCGGCCGATGTCATGCGCGGCGAGGAAACCCAGATCGCAGGTTTCTTGGCCAAGCATGAAGATTTCGAAGGTAGCCTTTGCCTACCGGGTACGCACAGCAAGTGGATCCAGGTGCGCGACGGCCAGGTCACCGCCTTCAGCACCTTCATGACCGGAGAGCTCTTCGCGCTGCTTGCCGGGCAATCGGTCCTGCGCCACTCGCTTGCGAGCGAGGATGACGACGAGCAGGCTTTTCTTGCGGCTGTTGAGACCGCCTATCGCACCCCACGAGAGGTGCCGGGGAGGCTCTTCCCACTACGCGCCGCAGATCTCCTGCAGGGGCTGGCGCCGGAAACGGCCAGATCAAGGCTCTCCGGCTATCTGATCGGCGCGGAGCTGGCCGCGGCCTCCGGCGATTACGCGCAGGGCCAGCTCGGCCTCATTGCCGGTGCCGGCCTCAGCGACGCCTACCTCTCGGCCATGGCGGTATGCGGCCTCGATGCCACTGCCGAGTCTGCCGAAGAGATGGTGCTCTCGGGACTGGTCGCAGCGCATAGCCTGCTCGAGCGATAAGAGTCCCTCTAAGAGCCCAACCCGAAACTGCATGTGACCTGCACTGTCTTATCAAGGCTTTGGGCAAGGAGAGTGGCGCGCGGCGATGCCTTGCGCATCGTAAGCGGCGCAGGCCGCAGTCCCAAGGGCTTGATAAGACTGCCCTTCGGGTCGCTGCCGGAGCCACGATTGCCGCGTCGCGTCGGCTTGACGATGCGCCCGGCATTGCCGGCGCCATCGCTCCCAACACTCGCGGCTCCGGCAGCGATGCAGGGCACATGCAGTTTCGGGTTGGGCTCTAATGCTCCAAGAGCGCGGCGGCGAGAGCCGGTGCAGCTTCTTGAGCGTCGAGTTCGCCGAAGACCTGGCCGATCAGGACCAGCATCGGGCCTTCCGGCATCTGTCCGGTCAGCCGGTCGGGAAGGGCGGCGATCGGCGAGGCTAGGGTGAATTCGTCGCTGCGTGTCGCGTTTGCCATCGCCAGCGCCGGTGTCTCGGGATCAAGACCCATGGCAACCGCCGTGGTCACCAGCTCTGCCAGGGTGTGCTTGGGCATGTAGACGACGGTGGTGACGGTCGGATCGGCCAGCGCCTGCCAATCGATGTCCTGCGGCAGGCGACCGCTCTTGGCGTGCGCTGTGACGTACTGCAGACGCCGTGCGTGGTCGCGGTGCGTGAGGGAGATGCCCAGGCGTGCAGCGGCACCCTGTGCTGCGGTGATGCCGGGTACGACTTCGACCGGGATGCCGGCGGCGCGGGCGGCTGTGAGCTCTTCGCCGGCGCGGCCGAAGATCATCGGGTCGCCGCCCTTCAACCGCACCACGTCCAGGCCCTGCTCGGCCAGCTCCAGCAGCAGGGCGTTGATGTCGCTCTGCTTGCAGGAAGGACCGTAGCCGCGCTTGCCGACGCGCAGCTTGCGGGCCTCGCGGCGTCCCAGGTCCAACACGGCGGGATGGACCAGATCGTCATAGAGAATGACCTCGGCCGACTGCAGTGCCCTCAGTGCCCTGAGGGTTAGGAATTCCGGATCTCCGGGGCCGGAGCCGACCAGGGTGACCCGGCCGCGGCGGCTCTCTGAGGCCTGCGGTTCGGCTTGGCCAAGCAGGCGTTGCCAGGTCTCTTGGTCGCCATAGCCGTCGGGTCGCTCCAGTGCCTCATGCATGAAGGCCTGCCAGAAGCGGCGCCGGGCAGGGCGTCCGGGCAGGAAGCTCTTCACCTTCTCCCGCCAACCCTTGGCAGTCGCGGCCCAGCCGGCCAGGCCTTGCGGCAGCAAGGCTTCGATCCGGGCTCGGATGGCCTGCCCGAAGAGCGGCGCCACGCCATCGGTATTGACCGAAATCACCAGCGGCGAGCGATTGATGATGCTGCCGAAAGTGACCGCGGAGGCCTCGGCCCGATCGACCAGACTGGCGATGACGCCCTTGCTCTTAGCCAAGGCCAGGAAGTTGGCTGCCTGGTCCTCCTCTGCGAAGGCGCCGACGGCGAGCGTGATGCCATCCAGATCGGTCTCTTCCCAGTCGCGGCGCTTGATGGTGATCGCGCCATGCTCCTCGCTGGGCGGCGGTGCGGCGGCAAGCGCGATGGCTTCCTCTGAAGGTTCCTTGGCAAGGATCAACACCCGAGCGCCGGCTGCCGACAGCAATTCGGCCTTCCAGGCAGCCGAGGGGCTGCCGCCCACCACCAGGCAGCGTTCACCGCGTAACGAGATGAAAAGCGGCAAGCGGCTCAGCGCCGCCATGCGGTCGCCGGCTTCTTCTTGAGGAAGCCTTTGTGGCTCTTGGCTCGGTCGTTCTTGGCTGGGGGAATGGTCCATTCTTGTCTGCTCTTCTAAACCCCTGGCGTGGGCTCGCTGAGCGGCGCCACCAGATGAAAAAAGGATCCGCTTACGCAACCACGCCGACTGCCAGCGTCGCCTAGCACAGCACCATTGGCGTCCTCAACATGGAAGAGGGCCGCATCGGGGCCCGGCTCGGCAATGCGGGAATAGTGGAATTCGTGACCGGCGAAGTGGCTGGCTGCCGGTCCAAGCGCTGAATCGGCCAGAAGGCGCGCCTGTCGGTAGCCCAGCGCCATCTTGCGCTTGGAGAAGTCGGTGACCAGGCCGAGGAGACCAGCCATCGCATGGCGTGTTCCTTCGGCATCGATGAGGCCTTGTCCTAGAACCATGTAGCCACCGCATTCGCCGTGCACGGCGCCGTGCTTGGCAAAGCCCCGCAAGCCATCCAGAAATCGGCTGTTTGCGGCTATGCGGCCAGGATGCAGCTCTGGATACCCGCCGGGGAGCCAGCAGACATCTGCGGAGGCGTCGGGTGCCTCGTCGGCCAGCGGAGAGAAGGGCAGGACCTCTGCCCCTTGGGCGCGCCAACCCTCGATGTGATGGGGATAGAGGAAGGAAAAAGCGGCATCCTTGGCCAGCGCGATCCGCTGCCCTGGTGGTCTCAGCCAAGCGGTCTTGCCATGTTGAGGTACGGCGCCGGGCGTTGCGGCTGCACGAACAACGTCCAGGTCAGCGCTTTCCGACAGTGCCTTGGCCAGAGCCCAGAGCTTCTCGTCGAGGTCGGCAGTCTCGCCGGCCTGAACCAGTCCCAGGTGGCGTTCCGGAAGGGCCAAAGCGGTGTCCTTGCCAAGCGCGCCCAGAACCTGAACGCCTGCGGCCTCCATCCCGCTCTCGGTCAGATGGCGATGCCTGGGGCTGGCGACCTTGTTCAGCAGCACGCCGGCAAGGCGCGTATCGTGGCGCAGCGAGGCAAAGCCGAGCGCCACTGCAGCAGCCGACTGGGCCTGACCGGAGACATCGAGGACCAGCAGGACGGGATAGCCGGTCAGCGCCGCGATATCCGCACTGGCGCCATTGCCGCTGGCTCCTGCTTTGGCGACCCCGTCGAAGAGCCCCATGGAGGCCTCGATCAGCACCAGGTCGGCGCCCTCGGCGCGGCATAGGATCTCGGTCAGCATAGCCCCCGGCATGGACCAGGAATCCAGGTTGTAGGACGGTCGTCCGGTCGCGCGCGCGTGGAACGCCGGGTCGATGTAGTCAGGTCCACACTTGAAGGCCTGGACCTTGAGACCGCTGTCGCTGAAGGCCTTCAGCAGCCCAAGGGTCACCGTGGTCTTGCCCGACCCGGAGCGGGGAGCGGCGATGACCAGGCCAGGCGGCAAGCTTTTCTTCATGGCCGCTTCTCCATCTGCGTTGTCGCGGCACCGGTAGCCGGGCTAGTACGCTGTGCATGAGCGAAAGCGAAGAGGGGCGTCAACTGCGCCGCGGCTGGACCACCGGTACCTGCGCGACGGCGGCGACCAGGGCCGCCTACACCGCGCTGGTCACCGGCCGCTTTCCCGACCCGGTGCAAGTGACCCTGCCCAAGGGACAACAGCCGGCCTTCGCTCTTGCCTGCCAGAGCCAAGGCGAGGGCTGGGCGGAGGCCGGGGTTGTCAAGGACGCCGGTGACGATCCCGACGTCACGCACGGCGCCTTGATCAAGGCAAGGCTTCGCTTCGGCGCGCCCGGTAGCGGCCTGGTCTTTCAGGCGGGCGAGGGGGTCGGCACGATCACCAAGCCCGGCTTGCCGCTGCCGCCCGGCGAACCGGCGATCAACCCGGTGCCCAGAGAGATGATGGCCACTGCGATTGCCGAGGTCGCGGCGGCTGAGAACAGCCCGAAAGACCTCATCATCGAGATCATCGTGCCCGATGGCGTGCGCTTGGCGCCCAAGACCTGGAACCCGCGTCTTGGCATTTTGGGCGGCATCTCCATTCTGGGCACGACGGGGATCGTCATCCCCTATTCCTGTGCGGCCTGGATCGCCTCGATCCATCGTGGCATTGACGTCGCGCGTGCCGAAGGCTTGACCCACCTTGCCGGTGCTACCGGCGCGACTTCGGAGGCTGCGATCAAAGCCCACTACGGCCTGCCTGAGGCGGCCTTGATCGATATGGGCGACTTCGTCGGCGGCATGCTGAAGTACCTGCGCCAGCACCCCGTGCCGCGGGTCACCGTCGCCGGCGGCTTCGCCAAGATGACCAAGCTGGCTCAAGGGCTGCTCGACCTGCACTCCAAGCGAGGGCAGGTGGATCATGACTGGCTGGCTGGGCAAGCCGAGGCGCTGGGCGCGTCGGCGGCGCTGGTGGCTGAGATCCGGGCGGCCAACTCTGCGCTTCATGTCCTGGAGCTGTCGCGTCAAGCCGATCTGCCTATTGGCGAGGCGGTCGCTTGCGCCGCCGCCGTTACGGCCCAGCAGGTGGTCGACGCCGCGGCGACCAAGGTCGACGTGGTGGTTTTCGATCGGCAGGGCGGCTTGGTGGCTCACAGCGATCCCTCTCCCGTTGCCGGGTTATCGTCGCGGCCGCGGTAACGGCGCTGATAGTGCGCGTCATAGAGGGCGCTGGCGCGGAAATTGTCGGCAGCCAGCGCCGGACCGACCAGGATGAGGGCGGTTCGGTCGATGCCGGCTGCCCTAACTGCGGTTGCAATCTCGCCCAGCGGTCCGCGCAAGACCTTTTGTTCGGGCCAGCTCGCGCGGAACACCACGGCCGCTGGGCAATCCTCGCCGTAGAAGGGCACCAGACGTTCGGCGACGCTGTCGATGACCTGGATCGAGAGGTGGACGGCTAGAGTGGCGCCACTGGCGGCGAAGGCCTCCAAGGTCTCCCCTGCCGGCATGGCCGAGGCGCGGCCGGAGGTTCTGGTCAGCACCAGCGACTGCGCCACCTCCGGTACCGTCAGCTCTTGGCCCAGGGCGGCAGCGGCGGCGGCAAAGGCTGGAACACCCGGTGTAACGCTGTAGGGAATATCCCGTTCTTTCAGAGCGCGTACCTGCTCGGCCAGCGCGCTCCAGACCGAGAGGTCGCCGGAGTGCAGGCGGGCGATGTCCTGGCCGGCGGCATGCGCTGCCTCGAACTCCGCGACGATCTCTTCCAGGCTCATGGGTGCGCTGTTGACGATGCGGGCACCCGGCGGGCAGTGCGCCAGAATGGCTTCGGGCACCAGCGAGCCGGCGTAGAGGCAGAGGGGGCAGGCGGCGATCAGGTCGCGGCCGCGCAAGGTGAGAAGGTCGGGTGCGCCCGGCCCGGCACCGATGAAGTGGACGGTCATGGCACAACCTCGGCCAGCGCGCAGGTGGCGCGCTCCGACTGGATGCGGGGTAGGCGCAAATGCCCATCCGGCCCGGCGGCTGCCAGAGCTGCAGCCTCCGCCACCGAGGTGAGGCTAAGCGCGCGGTCCGCCGCTTGAGAGCGCGTAAGGATTCTTGGCTCGACCTGGGCAAGCCTGTTTGCCGCCACGTAGTGGAGAGGTTTGTCCAGGTGGCGAGCCGCCTCTTTGAGGCCCGTCTCATCACGTTTGTGCTCGACCGTTGCCAGAGCCGTGACCTCCACGGCACCGACTTCCGCGAGCGCCCTTGCGATCAACGCTAGGATCTCCTCAGCCTGGCAGCCGCGGCGGCAGCCGATGCCTGCATAGAGTGCGCTCATGGTTTGATGCAGCTCCACTGGGTGACCGTCATCGCCGGTCGAAAGGCATGGAAACGTCCGACGGGGTCCGCACGCTCCAAAGAAATTCGGTTCAGATTGCCGCCTAGTTTGCTGAAACACTTCGATAAAATGCTCTCAGTCTCGATCGTCACCGCGTTGGCCACCAGGCGCCCACCGGGGCGCAGCGCGGCCCAAGCTGCCTCCAGCACGCCCTCTCCGCTGCCGCCGCCGCCGACGAAGACGGCGTCCGGTGTCGGCAGGCCGGCGAGCGCCTCCGGCGCGCTCCCCTCGATCAGCTCGAGACGCGGTACACCCAGATTGGCGGCGTTGCGTCTGGCATTGCCACAGCGCGCCTCGCTCGGCTCGATACCGATGGCACGATTGGCCGGATGGCACAGCAGCCACTCGATGGCGATCGAGCCGGAGCCGCAGCCGATGTCCCACAGCAGTTCTCCCACGCGCGGCGCCAGGCTGGAGAGGGTCACGGCGCGTACTTCGCGCTTGGTGAGTTGCCCGTCGCTCTCGAAGAGGGCATCGTCCAGGCCGCTGGTGGGCGGAATGATCAGGGCTTCGGGAGCCGCCGCGACCTCGATACCCAGCAGGTTCAAGCGATTGGCGTCAGCGATCCAGAAGTTCTTGGCGCGGGTTTGGCGCACGCGTTCTTCCGGTCCGCCCAGCGCCTCCAGCAGGTGGATCTGACTATCGCCAAAGCCGCGACCGGTCAGATAGGCGGCAACCTTCCCCGGCGTGCTCTCGTCTGCGCTCAAGACCAGCAGGCGGCTGCCGGGCTGCAGATGCGGCGCCAGGGTCTCGAGAGGCCGGCCGCAGAGCGTCACGCAGGCCAGATCCGGCAGGCTCCAGGCCAGACGGGCAGCTGCAAGCGAAAAGGCGGAAGGGGCGGGGAGACAGGCAATCTCCGTCGACGATACCGCCGCTGCCAGGCGGGCACCGATGCCGTAGTGGAAGGGATCGCCGCTGGCCAGGACGGCGACCGGCCGTCCCCGTCGTTCCAGAATCTGCGGCAGGGCTTGCTCCAGCGGCGAGGGCCAGGCCAGGCGTTCGCCGCGGATCAGGCCACCGGCGAGAACCAGGTGCCGCTGGCCGCCGACCACCAGCTCCGCCGCCGCAATGCGCCGCTGGGCCTCCGCGGTCAGATCGTCCAAACCTCCCTCGCCGATCCCGATCAGAGAGAGCCACGCCGTCATGAGGCACCTGCCCATGAGCTGCTCTCCGGGGCTTGCACTGGGTGGCGCTTGCACCCTAAGGAGGGGGTATGAAGGTCTTGCTCCTCGGCGGCACCACCGAGGCCGCGGCTTTGGCACGCTTGTTGGCTGCCGATACGCGTTTCGATGCCACACTCTCGCTGGCGGGCCGCACCGCAGAACCGGCCGCTTCGCCTCTGCCGACCCGTGTCGGAGGTTTCGGTGGTGCTGCAGGTTTGGCTCGTTATCTCACTGAAAACAATGTTGATTCCTTGATCGATGCCACGCATCCCTACGCTGCGCAGATCACCATGAACGCGGTCGAAGCGGCGACCGACAGCGGCGTGCAACTGCTGGCCGTCAGGCGTCCGCCTTGGGAGCGGCAGGAGGGAGATCTCTGGCAGGAGGTCGCGGATGCGGAAGCGGCGGTCGCAGCCCTTGGTGCCCAGCCCAAACGGGTTTTCCTGGCGATGGGGCGTTTGGAAGCCCACGTCTTCGCCAAGGCCCCGCAACACGAGTACTTGCTGCGCAGCATCGACCATCCGGGCGCGCTGCCCTTTCCCTACGTCACCGTTGTGACGATGCGAGGGCCCTTCGATCTCGCCGAGGAGACAGCGCTGCTCAAGGACAAGCGGATCGAGGTCTTGGTCTCGAAGAACTCCGGCGGTTCGGCGACCTATGCCAAGATTCAGGCGGCGCGCGAGCTGGGCCTTCCGGTCATCATGTTGGCCAGGCCGGCGCTGCCCTGGTCGGATAGCGTCGCCACGGTGGCTGAGACTATGCAGTGGCTCGGCGCCCGTCATGAGGCTTTGGCCCAGCGTGGGGTGTAGACCCAGGGACGCGCTTGCTCACGGGAAATCAGCCGGGTCTCGGCCGTTCCGACCATCACCAATGTGCGCATGTTGGCCCGCGCCGGATCGGCCTCGGCCAAGGTCACCACGTCGATCTCTTCGCGGCCGTCGCTGACGGCGGTGGCGAAGATCAACGGTGTTTCGCCCGGCAGGATCTCGCGCAGGATCTCGAAGGCGCGGCCCAGTTGCCAGGGTCGGGCCTTGGAGATGGGGTTGTAGAAGGAGAGCACGAAGCCGGCGGAGGCGGCTGCCTTCAGCCGGCGTTCGACCAGCGCCCAGGGCTTCAGGTTGTCGGAGAGCGAGATCGCACAGAAGTCATGTCCCAGAGGCGCACCCAGCCTGGCCGCGGCGGCCTGCATGGCCGAGATTCCGGGCAGCACGGTGACGTCGAGCTGGCGCCAGGCCTCCGGGCCGTCTTCCAGCGCCTCGAAGACCGCGGCCGCCATCGCGAAGACACCGGGGTCGCCGGAAGACACGACGCAGACCCTGCGTCCGCTCTCGGCCAGAGCGAGTGCATGACGGGCGCGATCCAATTCCACCCGATTGTCGCTGGCATGACGCTGCTGACCCGGCCGTTCCGGCACGCGGGCGATATAGGTGTCGTAGCCGATCAGGTCCTGTGCCTCATCCAGCGCCGCAGTTACCGCAGGCGCGGTCAAACCAGGGTCACCGGGGCCGAGGCCGACCACCGTCACCTTGCCGTGCAGGCTACCCGTCATGGAGCGCGTCCTTGGCCGGGGACCAGCACCATCGAAAAGTAAGGCGCACGCTCCTCCTCCATCGCGCTAAGCGGGCGGCGGATTTCCGCCTCGGAGGTTCCGCGCTCGACATAAAGCGCCCGATCCAGCAAGCCTGCCTTTGAGAGCACGCGGCGCACCTTGCCCAGATTGCGGCCCAGCTTCATCACCACAAGCGCATCGCAACAGGCGATCCGCTTGGCCAGTTCTTCCTCAGGCAGGGTGCCCGGCACTACGGTCAGCACGTCGTCGCCGTAGGTCATCGGCAGGCCGGCGCGCGACCAGCAGCCCGACATGCCGGTGATCCCCGGCACCACCTCGATTGGGTACTGCCCCTCCAGGCGACGATGCACGTGCATGTAGGAGCCATAGAAGAGCGGATCGCCCTCACAGACCAATGCCACGTCCAGGCCTGCCGAGAGCTTCTCGGCCACCCTAGCGGCGGCCTCGTTGTAGAAAGCGCCCATAGCCTCGCCGTAGCGCGGATCGCTCACCGGGATCTCGGTGGTGACGGGATACTCCAGGCGCAGCAGTTCCGCGTCCTCGGGCAAGAGGCCCTGCAGGGTGCTGCGGGCGACGCCGGGGCGTTTGCGGGCGGCGAAGAAGGCGACGACCGGCGCAGACTGCAGCAAGCGCATGGCCTTTACCGTCAGCAGCTCCGGATCGCCGGGGCCGACACCCAGTCCATAAAGAGTGCCGCCCATCACTCGCGCTCCTGTGCCAAGGCATTCACGGCAGCCGCAGCCATGGCACTGCCACCCTTGCGTCCGCGCAGGATGACGAAGGGGGCAAGCCCGCTCTCTGCCAGCGCTTCCTTGGATTCGGCGGCGCCGACGAAGCCGACCGCCATGCCGATCACCGCTGCCGGTCGCGGCCAGCCACGCTGCAGCCCCTCCAGCAGATAGAAGAGGGCCGTGGGCGCATTGCCGATCACCACGACCGCACCGGCCAGCCGTTCGCCCCAGAGCTCCAGGGCAGCTGCGGTGCGCGTATTGCCGAACGACTTGGCCAACTCCGGCACCTGCGGCTCGTTCAGGGTGCAGATCACCGGGTTCTTGGCCGGCAGGCGGCTGCGCGTAATCCCGTTGGCGACCATCATGGCGTCGCAGAGCAGAGGTGCGCCGCCCAAGAGTGCAGAGCGGGCGCGCTCCCCGAAGTCGGGCGAGAAGAGTAGATCCTCGACGATCTCCGGCTGGCCGCAGGCGTGCACCATGCGTACGGCGACGCGCTCTTCCCAGAAGGAGAGCCCTTCCAGCCGGCTTTCCTGTCGGATCATGGCGAAGGAACGGGCATAGATCGCAGCACCGTCGCGGATGTAATCATAACGCTCAGGCATGGCGGGCAAGATCCAGTATCTGGCGATCGTTGAGGCCACTTTCGCGGCTAACGCCATTGGCACGTCCATTGCGCACCAATGACCAGCGCCCCTGCTCGCCGACCAGCGTGAGCTTGGCGCGGCCGGGATGGGCACAGCCCTTGCTGCAACCGGAGATATGGAGGCGCTCGCCTTCGGCTGGCGCTTGCTTCGCAAGGCGCCGGGCCAGGCTGCGGGTGTCGACCGTCGCCTCGGCGCAAGCACCTTGGCCGGGGCAGGCTTCGATGCGAAGCAGCGGGTCGCTGCGGTCCAGCATAGCGCCGGCCTCGGTGAGAGCGCTCGCCAGCGCTGAGGCTTGGTCCCGCTTGACGTCGGCGACTGCCAGCGCACGCCAGGGGGTAAGCCTGAGGCAGCCATCGCCGAAGCGCGCAGCCAACTCGGCGGCACTGCCTAACTGGACCGCGCCGATAGCGCCAAAGGGCCAGAAGGCGAGCAGAGCGCCTGACCGGTCACCGTCATGGCCATGAAAGCCGGGAGCAGGTGGTTGCTGGTCGACTGCAGGGATGGTCTCGCTTTTTGCCTCCAGGTTCGCGGCCTTGAGCAGGGCCTCGATACCAGTCTCCTCCAGCAGCGCTTGCATGCGTCGGAAGCGGCCGCGGTTCAGCTGTACGAAGGCCCTGGCCAGGGCGAGAGCCCAGGCAGAGGGGTCCGCGCCCGGCACAAGTCGTAGCGAGTTCCGCTTGCCCAGTTCGAGCCGCCGTTCTGCCAAACGCAGCACGATGTCGGCGCTGATGCCCCGAAGCGGCAGCAATCCGCCGCCGTCGATGACGAAGCCGAACTTATCGGGCAACTTCGCCAAGTCAGGTTCGGATATCAAGCCGATTTCAATTGCGTTAACAATCGTTTGGGTATCATTTCTTACATGTTTATCGAAACCCGTTAGAGGCGAGACAGTGAGATTTCGGCGGGCCTCCAGGGCTGTGTCGTCTGCCGCTAGCCCGAGCGCCAGAACCTGCTCCGCCGCTTCGCCTAGGCTCTCCTCGGCGAGGCCGCGAAGCTGCAGGCCGGCGCGCTGAGTCAGCTCCATCTGGCCGTTGCCCAGCACCTGGGAAAGACGGGCGATATGTCCGGCCTTGTCGGCTGGTAGCAGGCCGCCGGGTGGCTTCAGGCGAAGCAGCCAACCGTCTGCTGCCTGCATCGGCCGCAGCAGGCTAGGGCACCAGCCCTTGACCTTGCCGCTCATGGACTGCTCTCCAGCAGATCGGCGGCGACGGCATTGCGACGTGGCTGCCAGAGGCGGCGCTGAAGGGCCTCGGCGAAACGGCGGCGCATTGCTTCGCGGGCGGCCGGATTGGCCTCACTCAAGAAACCATCGACCGTCTCGTTGCCCAAGGTGGCCGCGTGCATCAGGTCGAACTGACGGCTGAGCGGCAGGCCACTGCTCGCGGCGAAGGCGAAGAGGCTATCCAGGCTCTTGGCCATCTCGGCTCCGCCGCGATAGCCATGCCGCATCATACCCTCGATCCAGATCGGGTTGGCGGCCCGACCCCGCACCACCCGGGCCAGTTCCTCGGCCAGGGTGCGGGTCTGGGGTTTCTCGGGATCGGAGATGTCGCTGTGATAGACCCGGGCTTCCCGGCCCAGGCTCTCGGCCGCCGCGGCGAAGCCGCCCTCGAAGGCGGCATAGGTGGTGCTCTCCAGCAGGTCGATCTCACGATGGTCCTGCAGATGCACCAGAGCGTCGGAGGCGCCGACGCGGGCGGCGAAGTCTTGCCCGGCCGCCGCACCATCCAGGCCGGTCCCATAGGCATAGCCGGCGGCAGCCAGATAGCTGGCACCCAGGTCCGCCCGGGTTTCCCAGGCGCCGCGGTCGATCAGAGCGGTGACTCCGGCCTCGTAGCTGCCCGGTGCCGAGCCGAAGATCCGCCAGGCCGCGCGCCGCCAGGCGTCACCTTCGAGACCACGGCAGGCGGCGGCAAGCGGGTTCATGTCGGCTGCTTCCTCGCGCATAGCGACGGCCTGAACGGCGCGGTCGAACAGCTCTATCTGCGCCTGGAAGACATCGCGGAAGAGGCCCGAGATGCGCAGGGTCACATCGACCCGCGGCCGATCGAGACGCGCGAGCGGCAAGACCTCAAAGCCGCTTACCCGGTTCGAGCCCTCGTCCCACAGCGGCTCGACACCGATCAAGGCCAAGGCCATTGCCAGCTCGTCGCCGCCGGTGCGCATGGTGGCGCTGCCCCAGAGGTCCAAGACAAGGGCGCGCG
The DNA here is from genome assembly GCA_963669445.1 of Rhodospirillales bacterium. Classification (GTDB taxonomy): domain Bacteria; phylum Pseudomonadota; class Alphaproteobacteria; order Kiloniellales; family JACOMY01; genus JACOMY01. Next base: position 3,536,152 of record OY770029.1, on the reverse strand, counting down.
GCCAGTCGCCTTCTTCTTGTAAGTGGCGACGAATCAGCTCGTCGGCGGCGCGCTTGCCCAGCAGCAAAGCGGAACGCGTCGGCACCGCGCGCGGATCGACGGTGAAGAGGTTACGCCCGGTCGGCAGGACATCGGCGCGACCTCTCGTTGGTGCTCCTGCCGGTCCCGGCGGTATGAAGCGGCCGTCGAGTGCAGCGAGCAACGCCAGCGCCTCCTCGCGCGCGGAGGCGGCGATGCGTGCCTCGGCTTCGGCCCGATCCAGCCCGACATTGCCGCGTTCCAGCGCGCTCGCCAGAGCCTCGGCCCGCTCTCCCTCGGCAGCGCAGCCGAAGATATGCAGCCCATCGCGTATTTGCAGGTCCTTCACGTCGCAAAGGTAGGTGTCGAGCCGCGCCAAGGCCTCCTCATCCGGCATGTCGCGCGTGACGCCGCACTCTTCGGTGAGGCCGGTTTCCTCGGCCCGACGGCGAATCTCCTGGCGCAGCAGGCCCATTCGGCGCTGGTCCAAACCGTCGGCAGCAGCATACTCGTCGACAAGCCGCTCAAGCTCGGCCAGCGGCCCCTGTGCGCCGGCCGACTTCAGAGGCGGTGTCAGGTGGCCCAGGACGACGGCCGAGAGGCGACGTTTGGCAGCCGCAGCCTCGCCCGGATTGTTGACGATGAAGGGATAGATCACTGGCATGTCGCCGGTCAGGACATGTGACGCACAGGTCTCGGACAGCGCCACCGCCTTGCCCGGAAGCCACTCCAGAGTGCCATGCGTGCCCAGGTGGATCATCGCATGGATGGCCCGGATCTGCCTCAGCCAGAGGTAGAAGGCAATGTAGCTGTGGCGCGGAGCCTGGTCGGGGTCGTGATAACTGGTCTTGCGGTCCAGGCTGTCGCCGCGATCGGGCTGCAGCGCGATCAGGAGACTGCCGTGGTCCAGCCAGCGGGCCGTGAAGGCGCCCTCGACGAGGCTTTGGTCCTCCTCCGGGTGGCCCCAAGCTGCGGTCACTTCGTCGCGAAAGGTCTGCGGCAGCTCCGTCCAGAGTGCCTTGTAACCTCTTAATGAAAGGAAGGGCTTAGCATCCTTTCTTTCTAGCGCGGTGATGAGATCCCGGTGTGTCAAGCCATCCTTGGGAAGGGCATAGCCGGCCTCTGAAAGCAGGGCGGCAATAGCTGAAGTGCTGGCCAGTGCATCCAGTCCGACGGCATGCGCGATCTGTCCGCCGCCGCCCGGATAGTCTGAGAGCACAAGGGCCAGCTGCCGCTGGCTGCGCGGTGTTTCGGCGAGCCGGCTCCAGGCCGCGGCCTTGCCGGCGACGGACGCTACACCTGCTGGGTAGGGTCGGTGGCGGGTAACGCTGAACTCCAGATCGGGATGCTCTTGCGTCTTCGCCTTGAAGGAAATCGCGCCAGCGATCAGGCGCCCGTCCAACTCCGGCAGCACCACCTGCATGGCCAGATCGCTGGCCGCCAGCCCGCGACCCGATTCCTGCCAGGAGCTCCGGTTCGAGCCTGCGAGGATGGCCTGCAGGACGGGGACGCCGGCTGCCTCCAGCGGCGTGTCGCTGCCGGCTTCTCGCTGGGCAGAGAAGGCAGTAGCATTCACCACGACGCGCGGCGCCGCCGCGTACAAGAGGCGTGCGACCCATGCTGCCGTGTCGGCTGCCTTCAGGCTGGCGACGAAGATGGGCCAGACGTCGAAGCCGCGCACCTCCAGCGCACGAGCAAGGGCATCGATAGCATCCAGGTCGCCGGCCAACAGGTAGGAGCGGTAGAAGACCAAGGCCGCGAGCGGCCGCTCGATCCGGCGCTCCGCCAATAGCTTCACCTTACAGACCGCGCCTTGGCCGGGAGCATAGAAGCCCTGCTGTGGCACGGGCTGGGCGGCTTCCGCTGGCTCTCTGGCTCGGCCGGCGAGAAAAGCGGCTTCCTCTAGGAGTCGCGCCGTGTTGTCGGCGCCGCCCTCGACGAAATAGCGGTCGAGCTTCGCAAGGGTCGCGGCTGGCAGGGTCGACAGCTCAGTCAGGCGTGGGTCGGGTCGCGCGTCGCCCGGCAGCAGCGCCAGCGGAATCTCGGCCTGCCGGCAGAGCCGAGACAGCTCTTCCGCTCCATAGCGCCAATAGTCGAGGCCACCGAGGATCCGCACGATGACGGCCTTGGAGCCCTGGACGGTCTTTTCCAGGTAGAGATCGACGGAGAGCGGATGGCGCAGTCGTGCCAGGCTGGCCAGTCGAAGGCTTAGGCCCTCCGGACGCCTGGCCTGCGCGACGGCGGCCAGATCGCTGTCGGTGAAGGAGAGGAACAGGAAGTCAGCTGGGCTCTGCTCTAAATCGACAGCGGGTTCGGCCTCGTCAAGGGATCGGGTCTCGCGGACCAGAAGGTGCATGCGCCATCATCCCGCCAAGGCCGCAGTGATGGCAGCTTTGTCCATATCGCTGCGGCCGATGATGACCAGCCGGCTGTCGCGCGTCTCGGCGTCGGTCCAGGGCCGGTCGTAATGATGGCGGAAGCGCGCACCGACCCCATGCAGCAACAGGCGCATCGGTTTTCCGGCTATCGCCAAGAATCCTTTTATCCGAAGAATATCATGAGCTTGCACGGTTTCTTGCAGACGCTGCAGCAAGGCATCCGGTGTGGTTTGTTCTGGCAGAGTCACGACAAAGCTGTCGAAGTCGTCGTGCTCGTGATCGTCGGCGCCGTCATGGTGCGAAGGGCGGGCGTCCAGATCATCCTCGGCCGCGGCACCCAAGCCCAACAACACGCCGGGATCGACTACGCCTTCACGGGCTGCCACCACCTTAACCGCGCGCGGTAGGCTGGCCGCCACCTCGCTTTGCACCTGCTGCAGACGGCCATCTTTCAAGAGGTCGCTCTTGTTGACGATTACCAGATCGGCGGCGGAGAGCTGGTCCTCATAGACCTCCTCCAAGGGATTGTCGTGATCCAGCGACTCGTCAGCTTGGCGCTGTTGCTCGACCAGTTCCGGATCGTCGGCGAAGCGGCCTTCAGCGACGGCCGGGCCATCGACCACGGCGATCACCCCGTCGACGGTCAGGCGCGAGCGGATCGAGGGCCAGTCGAAGGCCTTCAACAGCGGTTTCGGCAAGGCCAGGCCGGAGGTCTCGATGAGGATGTGCTCAGGCGGATCGGCGCGCTCGACCAAGGCTTCCATGGTCGGCACGAAGTCGTCGGCTACGGTGCAGCACAGGCAGCCGTTGGCCAGCTCGACGATGTCCTCTTCGCCGCAGCTCTCGATGCCGCAGCCCTTCAGGATCTCGCCGTCAATGCCCAGGCTGCCAAACTCGTTGACGATGACGGCAACCCGGCGCCCACCGGCGTTCTCCAGCACGTGGCGCACCAGTGTGGTCTTGCCGGCACCCAGAAAGCCGGTGATGATGGTTGTCGGGATCTTGCTGGCGGCGGTCATGCTGCTTTCTCTCTCTTGGCCGCTTGCGGCGCTTCTAGAGGGGGGATGCGGGCAAGGGTCTTGCGCCGCAGAGTTTCGGGACGCTCGCGCCAGGGCACCTGGCCGTTGTCCGTAGCGTGAAATCGCTGGGTGTAGTCCAGAAGCGCCGCGGCGTCGGCCTCCGGATCCAGGTCGCAAAGCACATAGGTCCACTTGCCGGCGCCGGCCATGACCGCCGTGCAAGCGCGCTTGCAACCGGAGAGACAGCGAACCTCTTCCAGCGCGATGCCGGCGCCTTCCAGAGCCTCGGCTTCGGCTTCAAGCGCGCGCAGAAAGCGGGCGCCGTCTCGTTCGCTCTCAGCGGCTTCGCGCGAAGGATCACGTCTGCAGGTAACGCAAACGCGTAGGACCGTTTTGTGCATGTCGTGTTTCAATCCGCTGGATGAAACGTGTGGGTCGCAGAGGGTCCAGCTCTGCCCTCTGCGACCCATTTGGCCGTTTAGCCGAAGACAGGCAGGCTCAACAGGGCGGAAGCGCTTTCCATCATCTCGCCGAAGACCTCACCTTCCACCGTCTCCAAGAGGAAGGTCAGGCCGACACCGGCAACCACGCCACCGGCGACGCGGACACCGACCGGGCTCATGCCCTCCTGGCCAGACGCGACGAAGCGCACCACACCATAGGCGGCAAGCGCGATGGCGTACTGCGTCGCCACCAGGCCGATGACGTAGGCGACGATTGGCGTTGCCTCGGCACCGATGATGGCACCGGCAAAGGCAAAGCCATGAAAGAGACCGGCGACGGCAAAGAGCCCACCGAGCGCTGCCGGCGAAAGGCCGCGCCCGCGCGCGACCAGGAAGCCCAGCACGATGACGGAGAGCATGATCACCCACTCGGCAGCCGGCAGCATGACGCCACCGACATGGAGCAGCAGCCCGCCCGCCATGGCACCCAGATAGGCCAGCGGCATCATCAGCGCGTGGCGGGTGCGCAAGGTAGCGGCAATCAGGCCGACCGCAATGACGAAGGCCAGGTGATCGAAACCGAGGATCGGATGACCGATGCCGGAGAGGAGACCCTCTCCGAAGGTCGCTGGGGTAGCACCGCCCAAGGGATGATGGGCGAGGGCCGAACCGGCGAAGAGCGGCAGGGATGCCACTGCAATGGGAAGAGCGCGACGAAGCATTTTGTTTTTGTCCCCAAGAACAAGCCTTAACCTGTCCTCGCGAGGGAACGCCTGGTCCTCGGACAAGCAGCAGGGCTTGGCCAAAGGGCTTCGTCTGAGGCACCCCGCTCAGAACGCTCCCGCGAGAACGCGTATGACGGCAGGTCTCCTGGCTCGCGGCTCAACGCTGGATGCCACCTTCCCAAGGCCCCTGGTACATTCAGGCCTCAGTGGCTTTTGACATCCAACTCACCGCACACAGTTGCGGGGGCAGCTGCGGTTTGCGACGATCGTTTCTTATCGCCGTTACCGCATTCCCTTTTCACCCATCGGCTAGGCCGACGCGGGACCGTCAGCGCTATTCTTGACCTTGCAGGTGGGTTGCTGTCAATCGCGCTATCGACATGCTGTGTTCTGGAAGCGCGCACAGTGCTGTAACCAAAGCTGAACAGTTTGGGAGTCCGGAAGTGTGCTTTACCCCCAAGTAACGCTGGTTCTGGGCGGCGCCCGTTCGGGTAAGAGCGGCTATGCGGAAGCGCTGATAGCAGCGTTGCCGCCACCCTGGACCTACGTCGCCACCGCCGAAGCCTGGGATGAGGAGATGCGAGAGCGCATCGCGGAGCATAAGCAGCGGCGCGGGCCGGGTTGGCGCACCCTCGAAGCACCGAGGGCGCTGGCCCAGGCGCTGCAGCGAGCGCCGGCCGCGCAACCGCTTTTGATCGACTGCCTGACCCTCTGGCTTACCAATCTCTTGATGGCGGAAGCCGACCTGGAGAGCGAGACCGCCGCCTTGGAGGAGGTCTTGCGCAAACGCCAGGCGCTGACCGTGCTGGTCGGCAATGAGGTCGGGCTAGGAATCGTCCCGGAGAACGCACTGGCCAGACGCTTTCGCGACGAGACCGGCCGGCTGCATCAGCGGCTTGCTGCCGGGGCGGGATCTGTGATCTTCATGGTCGCCGGTCTGCCGATGACGGTGAAGGAGAGACAGCAGTGAGTGATGACGAGGAAGCCAGGCACAAGGCGAAGATGGCCAAGCGCAAGGCGGTTCAGGACGCCGAGGTTGCCAGCAAGACGCAAGAGAAGGGCTTGCTGATCGTCCACACCGGCCCTGGCAAAGGCAAGTCGACGGCGGCCTTTGGCCTGGCGCTGAGGATGCTGGGACGCGGCGGTCGAGTCGCAGTGGTACAGTTCATCAAGGGAGCCTGGGACACCGGCGAATCCAAGGCGCTGGAGGCCTTCGGCGATCAGATCAGCGTCCATGCCATGGGCGAAGGCTTCACCTGGGAGACTCAGGACAAGGCGCGCGATATTGCCGCATGTCAGGCTGCCTGGGAGAAAGCCAAGGGCTACATGGCCGATCCGGACTTGCGCTTGCTGATTCTGGACGAGTTGAACATCGCCCTGCGCTATGACTACCTGCCTTTGGATCAGGTGATTGCCGACCTGCAAGCTCGACCAGATCAGCTCCATGTCGTGGTCACTGGGCGCAACGCCAAGGAACCCCTGATCGAGGCAGCCGACCTGGTGACCGAGATGAGCCTGGTCAAGCACCACTTCAAATCCGGCGTGAAGGCGCAGGAAGGGATTGAGTTCTAGGCATGGTGGAGAAGGTTGCCGGTGCCGTGATGCTGCAGGGCACCGGCTCCAACGTGGGTAAGTCCATGCTGGTTGCCGGCCTGTGTCGCCTGGCCCGGCAGCGCGGCCTCAAGGTGGTGCCCTTCAAGCCGCAGAACATGTCGAACAACGCCGCAGTGACGGCTGACGGTGGTGAGATCGGCCGCGCCCAGGAGCTGCAGGCTCGCGCTGCCGGCCTGGCGCCTAGCGTCGACATGAACCCGGTTCTGCTGAAGCCGCAAACCGAGACCGGCGCGCAGCTGGTGGTGCGCGGCAAGATCGCCGGCACGGCTCAGGCCCGCGATTACCAGAGCCGGAAGAAAGCTCTATTGCCAGCGGTCTTGGAGAGCTTCCGGCGACTTCGGGAGGCCTACGATCTGGTCATCGTCGAGGGCGCCGGCAGCGCGTCGGAAACCAACCTGCGTGCGGGCGATATCGCCAACATGGGGTTTGCCCGAGCAGCTGAGGTTCCGGTGGTCCTGGTGGGCGACATCGATCGCGGTGGCGTCATCGCAAGCCTGGTCGGCACCAAGACGGTGCTGGCAGCCGAGGATGCCGCCATGATCCGTGGCTTCCTGGTGAACAAGATGCGCGGCGATCCAAGCCTCTTCGATGCCGGCATGCAGACGATCGCCCGGATGACGGGTTGGCGCGATCTGGGCTTGATCCCCTTCTTTCCGGGCGCACAGCGCCTGCCGGCCGAAGACGCGCTGGATCTTGCCGAACGGGCGCCGTCCTTGCGCAAGAATGCTAGCTTACGTATCGTCGTGCCGCTGCTGCCGCGCATTAGCAACTTCGACGACCTGGACCCCTTGGCCGGAGAGGCTGCCGTCGATTTGATCCTCTTGAAGCCCGGCCAAGCGCTGCCGGGCGATGTCGACCTGGTGATCCTGCCGGGCTCCAAGGCGACCATCGCCGATCTGGCAGCTCTCAGGCACGAAGGCTGGGATCTGGACCTGCTGGCGCATCGGCGCCGTGGCGGGCGTATCCTCGGACTCTGTGGCGGTTATCAGATTCTGGGCCGCACGATCGACGATCCGCTAGGCATCGAGGGCCCGGCAAGTAAGGTCGAGGGTTTAGGCTTGTTGCAGATCGACACGGTGCTGACCGGGGACAAACATCTGATCGAAGTCGAGGGGCACTCGCTGCCGGACGAGGTGCCTTTCAAAGGCTACGAGATGCACATCGGCGAGACCAAGGGGGAAGACTGCGCGCGGCCGCAGCTGCGCCTGACGGGAGGGCGGCTAGACGGTGCCGCTTCTGCTGACGGCCTGGTGAGCGCCAGCTATGCGCATGGCCTCTTCGCCGACAACCGTCAGCGTGGCGCCTGGCTGCAGCGCCTGGGGGCGGCGCCGAGCACCTACGACCACGAGGCTGCGGTGGAGCAGACTCTGGACGATCTAGCCATGCATCTGGAGAGGCACCTGGATTGTGAGGCCCTGTTCAAGCTAGCAGGCTGAGCAGGAGGAGCAATGCGGCGATGGCCAGGATCTGGATGCACGCTGCTGCCCGGTAAAGGCTGAGCGCACGGAGGATGTCCTGGGCGTCGGCTTCGGCGCGGCCGCTGCCCATCCAGGCATCCTCGACCGCCTCCGAGCCGTATCGGCGGGGGCCGGCCAATCGCAAACCCAGGGCACCTGCGAAGGCCGCCTCCGGCCAGCCAGCGTTCGGTGAGCGATGCTTGCGGGCATCCTGGCGGACCGCTTGCCAGGCGCTGCGGCCCTTGCAGTCCGACCGCAGCAGTGCGGCCAACAAAATCCAGAGCACGCTGAGCCGCGATGCGGGCATGTTCATCACGTCGTCGTAGCGCGCCGCTGCCCAGCCAAAGGCGCTGTGCCGCGCCGTCTTGTGCCCGATCATCGAGTCAGCCGTGTTCGCAGCCTTGTAGAGGGCGATGCCGGGCAGGCCGGCGATACCGCAGTAGAATGCTGGCGCCACGATGCCGTCTGAGAAGTTCTCCGCCAGACTTTCGATTGCCGCGCGGGCGACGCCGGCCTCGTCCAGGCTGGCCGGATCGCGGCCCACGATCATGGCGACAGCTTCACGCCCTCCCTCCAACCCGTCGCCCTCCAGGCCTGCTGCCACAGCGGCGACGTGGCTGTACAGGCTGCGTTGGGCGATCAAGCTGCTGGCGAGCAGCGCCAGCAGCAGCAGGCCCAAGGGCCAGACCCAGTCGATCAGCCAGACCTGCAAGATCCAGCAGGGCACCAAGGCGGCGGCCAGAATGAGGGCGAGGTTCACGCTTCCTGCCGTTCGGCGCTGCCCGTCGGATGCCTGCTCCTTGTTGACAGTCTCATCCAAGCGCGCGATCAGGGCACCGATCCACACAACGGGATGACGGATCTTGGCATAGAGCCAGTCGGGATAGCCGACGAGCGCTTCGATCAGCAAAGCCGCGAGGGCGAGGGTTAGAGTCTCGACCAGATCTCTCTCCGGGGTCTTGAGATCAAGAGGGTGAACGGGCCCGCGCTTGCCGAATTGCACGCGGGCGCCGACATTAGGCTGAGAGCGGGCTCGAGCGAAAGGGACCAGAATGACGGCCGGTACAGAGGCGCTTGTTGAGAGCGTGACCTTCGACCAACGCGGACTGGTGCCGGCGATCGCGCAGCAGGCCGATAATGGTGAGGTCCTGATGATGGCCTGGATGAATGCCGAGGCCTTGCGCGAAACCTTGAACAGCGGACGGGTTTGCTATTGGTCGAGATCGCGCCAGCAGCTCTGGCGCAAGGGTGAAACCTCAGGCCACGTGCAGAGGCTGGTCGAGGCCAGGGTCGACTGCGACGGCGATACGCTGCTCTTGTTGGTCGAGCAGACCGGGCCGGCCTGCCACACCAACCGCCCGAACTGCTTCTATAGGGCGCTGAGAGACGAGCGGCTGGTCGAGATCAGCCAGCCGAGGGAGTAGACAAGAATGCCGGACGATCAGAGCACTGCCACCGTACCCGAGGCTTTCGCAGAGGTGCAGGAAGCCTTCGAGCTCTTGCCCGACTGGGAGGAGCGCTACCGCTATGTCATCGAACTTGGGCGCACGCTTCCCGCGCTGAGCGAGCAAGAGCGGAACCGGGAGAACAAGGTCGACGGCTGTGTCAGCCAAGTCTGGCTGGTTGCCGATCGTGACCAGGGTTCGACCTTGCATTTTCGCGCCGACAGCGACGCGCATATCGTGCGTGGATTGCTGGCGATCCTGTTGCGCCTCTACGACGGACGCAGCCCGAACGAGATTCTGGCGGTGGATGCACGCAGCCTCTTGGATGGTTTGGACTTGGAAGGGCATTTGTCGCCCAGCCGAACCAACGGGCTTTTCGCCATGGTGCAGCGCATCCGCAGCCTGGCCGCAAGCGCGGGCTAGTCGTTTCGTCAAATCCTGTCAGCGCTGCTAGAGTTGGCTGCGGCGCTATTTTGCTTCTTGGAGCGCGAAAAGAAAGGAACGGCAATGGCGGTGTCTCAGAAATCGGTCTCTCTGACACGCCGTGGCTTGCTGTTAGGCGCCGGCGGGCTTGGATTTGCTGCCGGGAGCGGGGCGGCACACGCTGGTGAGGCCTCGGCGCGGCGCTTCTTTCGCATCTCGTCGGGGTCCTCTGGTGGCATGTACTATCCGCTGGCCGGCCTCATCGGGGCGGCCATCAGCAATCCAACCGGCGGCAGCGAGTGCTCGATCGGGACGGTGTGCGGGGTTCCCGGTCTGGTCGCCGTTGCCCAGACCAGCGAAGGTTCCTTCGAAAACCTGCAGCGCCTGGTCTCCAGGCAGGTGGAGTCAGCTTTCTGCCAGGCAGACCTTGCTATGCGCTGCGCCAAGGGCGACATCGCGAGCCTGCCCTTGGAACTGGGCAAGCGCCTACGCGCGATCGCCTACCTCTATCCGGAATTCATGCATATCGTTACCCGACGCAACGCGCGGATCAATCTGCTGGCCGACTTGGTCGGAAAGCGTGTCTCTCTGGGTGCTCGAGGCTCCGGCACGGACCGCGATGCGCCGGAGTTTCTGCAAAGCTTCGGAGTGAACAGCGAGACAATCGATCTGGTCAATCTATCCTCGGTCGCCGCAGCTCGTGAGCTCCGCGAGGGTACGTTAGATGCCTTCTTCCTTGTCAGCGGCGTGCCAGCCAACGTCGTGCGTTCTCTGGCGCAAAGCCAGCTGGTTTCCCTCTTGTCGCTGAGCGGCATCGGGGTCGATCGTTTTGCGGACGCGCGCCCGCCTTATCGCCCCTCCCTCATTCAGTCCGGCATCTATCCGAATGTTGCCGCCACCCCCAGCCTCTCGGTAGGGGCGCTCTGGTTGGTCCGCGACGACTTGGACGCCGAACTGGTCTACGAGATCACGCGCGCTCTCTGGAGTGAATCGACGGCTGCCTACCTGAAGGAGAATGACACGCCGCTGGGTCCGCAGATCGCACTGGAGAACGCGCTGACCGACATCGATACGCCGCCACTGCACCAGGGCGCAGCACGCTTCTATGAGGAAGTCGGACTCCTTTCCTCCTGACCTGCCGGGCTCAAAGCGTCTTGCTCAAAGGACAAACTGCAGACCCACACCGCATTGGAAGCGTGCATACCTGCTTGGTTCCAAGAAGCCTCTAGGCAATCCTGTTCGGCGGTTCGCGGCCGGCGAAGAAGGCGTCCAAATTGTCCAAGCAACAGAAGCCCATGGCGTTGCGGGTCTCGACTGTTGCGCTGCCCAGATGCGGCAAGAGATAGGCGTTGGAAAGCCTGTAGTACTCAGGATCGACAGCCGGTTCGCCTCGGAAAACGTCGAGACCGGCGGCACGCACACGGCCCGAGCGAAGGGCCGCGATCAGGGCCTTGTCGTCGACCAGATTGCCCCGCGCGGTGTTCACGACGATGGCGCCTTCGGGAAGCAGTGCGATCCGCTCTGCATTCAGGAAATTCTCGGTGTCGGGGGTTGCTGGTGCGTTCAGTGATATGACGTCGCTGACCTTGAGCAGGGCCTCGGCGCTGTCGTGGAAGACCGCGCCCTCCTCCAACTCCGGGCCGAGGCGGCTGCGGTTGTGATAGTGAATGGTCATGCCGAAGGCGCGCGCCCGCGCGGCCACGGCGCGACCGATCCGTCCCATGCCAAGAATGCCGAGCCGACGACCGCCCAGGTGCGCGCCCATCAGCTGCACCGGCGTCCAGCCGGTCCAGGCACCGCGGCGCAGCAAGTCCTGCGCCTCCCAAGCCCGGCGCGCAGCCCCCAGCATGCAAAGCAGGGTGATATCGGCTGTCGCATCGGTCAGGACATCTGGGGTGTTGGTGACAACCAGCCCACGCGTCTTGGCCGCATCCAGGTCGATGTGGTCGTAACCGACGGAGAAGGTTGCGACCATGCGCACCTCTTGCGGCAGGGCTTCGATCACTGCCGTGTCGAGTGCCGAACCCGGCGCGGTCAAGATCGCCTCGGCACCTTGAGCGTGCGCTGCCAGATCCTGCTGTGCCCAGTCGGCGTTTTCCTGATTGCTGGTGACGGCATAACCGGCTTCAGCGCGGGCTAGGACGGCGTCCGGCATCGGACGTGTGATCAGCAGACGAGGGGCCACGAGGCGCTCTCCCTTTCTTGTTTTGTTGCGCTTTGCCAACGCTTGCTAGGAGTCTGGTGGGCAAGGGTCGTTATCGCCCCACTCTCGCCACCTTGCTTGGGTCTTTGCAAGGGCATGCGACCTTGCTTACCAGATAACCCCTCCTTGTTGTTGCGCCGCAGCAAATCTAGAATTGATGGATCTGATCTCCGGAGAATGCCGTCTATGATCCTCGCCCGCCTTCTCGTTCTTCTCCTGCTTGTCGGCTTTAGCGGCAGCGCTTTGGCTCAGATCGCGCCACACCGTGCCGTATATAGCTTGACCTTGGACTCGATCAGCGGCTCGAACACAGTCTCGGGGGCAAGCGGGCGCATGGTTTTGGACTGGACCGACGTCTGCGATGGCTGGGCCACCGAGCTCGATCTCAGGGTGCGGCTTTTCGACCCTGAGGGCGAGGAGCTGCGCTTTGGAACCGCACTCAGCACCTGGGAGGCCAAGGACGGCCGCGTGCTGCGGTTTCGGGTGAAGGACCGCTCGACCTACTTTCCCTCGACCGACTTCGTCGGCAGGGCGGTCTTGGACAAGACCGGGGCCGGCGAAGCGCACTATAGCGAGCCGCGCGAGATGACCGTAACGCTTCCCCAGGGCACGTTGTTCCCGACCGCGCACTCCCTGGCCGTGCTCAAGGCTGCCGAGGCTGGAGAGCGGGTCATGATCGCCCCCCTCTTCGATGGCTCGGAAGATGGTCAAGAGGCCTTGATGGAGGCTTCGGCTGCGATGTTGGGGCCCTTCGACGACAAGGACACGCGGATTTCGGCCTTGGCGGCAATTCCCTACTACACGGTCAATCTGGCGTTCTACCGCGCAGTCAACGGGGGCGCTCTGCCGGAACATGAAGCGACCTTACGGCTCTACACGAACGGCGTCGTCGATCGCCAGCTCTTCGATTACGGCGACTTCGTGCTGGCAGCCGACATCGTCGAGCTGACGTTTTACCCCGACGCCGATTGCTGACGGGGTTCTAGAGGCTGGTCCAATCCGTATTTTCCTCGAATGCCGAGGCAACGCGAATCGTCGTGGCCTCGTCGAAGTGCTTGGCCACCAGCATCATACCGATCGGCAGGCCACCGACCTTGCCGCACGGCAGGGTGAAGGCGGGATGGCCCGAGACATCGAAGGGGCAGGTGTTGTGTTGCATGTTCAGCGCCTTGTCGACGTACTCTAAGAGCGAGCAGTCGGCTGGCGGTATTTCGGTCGCCGGAAAGGGGATCGTGGGCATGGCCAGGACGTCGACCTCTTCCAGGGCTTGGTCATAGGCCGCCTTCACCAAGGGCTTTAGAACCTGTCCCTTGGCGTGATAACGGCCGTGATAATCCTGTTTCAGATACTCGCCCAGCAGCAGCACCAGCTTGCAGGTCTCCGACATATCGTTGGGTCGCGAGCGCCAGCCGCGGGCGAAGGCGTCGATCAGATCGACACTGTAATGGCCTGGCCAGTTGCTGCCCTGACCGTTCCCCTTGATCATCATCTCGGTCGCGCCCTCCAGAATGACGGCGGTCCAGATGTGTGGGGCGTCATAGTGCATCGGCACCGAGATCTCGCGGATCTCGGCACCTTGGTCGGCCAGGGTCTCGATCGCGGCGCGCACCTTGCGGTCCGTTTCGGGATCGCTCTCGGGATGGCTGAAGCCTTCCTTGAGGACGCCGATCTTCAGGCCCTGGACGCCGGCTCCGAGGGCTGCGGGATAGTCTTGCGTTCGGGCAAGCGTGGTTCTGGGATCATGCGGATCGCACCCGGCGATGACGGAGAGCAGGAGGGCCACGTCCTCGACGCTGTTGCAGATCGGTCCGCAGTGATCCACGGCATAGGAGATCGGCATGGATCCGGTCACCGGCACCAGACCCCAGGTCGGCTTCAGGCCATAGACACCACACCAGCACGAAGGCGTGCGGATCGATCCGCCTTGATCGCCGCCAAGCGCCATGTCGACATCACCGTTCGCAACGAGGGCTGCACTGCCACCCGAAGATCCGCCGGTCGAGCGCGTGGGGTTGTGTGGGTTGCGGATCGGCCCGGTCGCGCAGGTGTGGCTTCCGGCAGAAAAACAGAGGTCTTCGCAGGCGGCCTTGCCGGTGATGGTGCCGCCGGCATCCAGGATCCGAGTGACGACGGTCGCATCCTCAGCTGGGACAAAGCCCTCCAGGACCCGGGAGCCATTCATCATCGGGACGCCGGCGACGCTGATGTTGTCTTTGATCGCCACAGAGCGTCCGGCCAAGGGGCCGCCCTGTGCGCCTTCGATCTCGCAGCGCCAGTACCAGGCGTTCAAGGGATTGTCTTCTGGCTTCGGCCGCCAGCCGGGAGTGCGCGGATAGGTGACCGGCAGGCTGGGCAGTGTCATCTCGTCGAGCCGCGCGTAGGAGGCCAGCGTGCCGGCCATGATCGTCGCGAAGCCGTCTGCATCCTCGTCTGTAAGGCTGATACCGAAACCATCGGCGATCGCACGAATGCGGTCTGGGCTGGGCGCGCGGACGGAGGCCATGAGATTTATTCCCTAACAGAAGATGACAGGCGGCTTGGAAACTAGGTTCTTTGCGACAATCGCGCAAACTGGATGCGGCTGCACTAGACCCTGGCGATGCGCAGCACATTGGTTGCACCGGGTGTGCCGAAGGGGACGCCAGCCGTTACCACGAGCTTTTCTCCTGGCTTGGCGAATTCCTGCAGGGTGGCGACGCGCCCGGCCTTCTTCACCATTTCTTGGAAGTTGTGCACATCCTCGGTCCGCACACAATGAGCGCCCCAGAGGAGAGCCAGGCGGCGTGCCGTCTCCTGATTTTCGGTCAGCACCAGGATCGGCACGTTGGGTCGCTCGCGCGCAGCGCGCTTGGCAGTCGAACCGGAGGTCGTGTAGCAGACGATGGCGGAGGCGCCGATGGTTTCGGCCACCTGGGCGGCTGCGTTTGAGATGGCATCTGGGCCGGTAGCCTCCGGCGCAATTCGCAGAGCATGCACGATGGATTCGAAAAAGCGGTCGCGCTCGGTCGCCAGGATGGTCTTGTTCATCATGGCAACGGCCTCGACCGGATAGGCGCCGGCTGCGGACTCGGCCGAAAGCATGACCGCATCGGCACCGTCGTAAACAGCGGTTGCTACGTCCGAGACCTCGGCGCGGGTCGGCATCGGCGCGGAGACCATGGATTCCAGCATCTGCGTGGCGACAATCACCGGTTTGCCCTTCTGCCGACACTTGCGCACGATCTTCTTCTGCCAGCGCGGCACATGCTGCAGCGGCATCTCCACGCCCAGATCGCCGCGCGCCACCATGATGGCGTCGGAGAGCTCGACCAGCTCGTCCAGGTGATCGAGTGCGGCCGGCTTCTCGATCTTGCTGAGCAAGGCGGCGCGGCCTTGGATCAGGCGTCTGGCCTCGGCTATGTCTTCCGGTCGCTGCACGAAGGAAAGCGCAATCCAGTCGACCCCGATGTCCAGCGCAAAGGAGAGGTCGGCACGATCCTTCTTGGTCAGCGGCGATATCGGCAGAACCGCACCCGGCACGTTGACGCCCTTGCGATCGCTGAGGCCTGCGCCGGCCAGCACTTTACAGTCGGCGAAGTCGGGGCCGTGCTTCACCACTTCTAAGCTGACGCGGCCGTCGTCCAAAAGCAGGACCTGCCCACTGCTTAAGGCCGCGAAGATCTCCGCATGCGGCAGCGGTGCGCGGCGTGTGGTTCCGGCTTCTTCCGACATGTCCAGGCGGAAGCTTGCACCCTCCTTCAAGGTGATCTTGCCCTTGCTAAATCGCCCGAGGCGCAGCTTCGGTCCCTGCAAGTCGGCCAAGACGCCGATCGGTCGTTTCATCTCTGCCTCGATCTGGCGGATGATGTCGATCCTTGCTTTCTGCTCGCTCTGCTCCCCATGCGAGAAGTTCAAGCGAAAGACGTCGGCCCCGGCGGTGAAGAGGGCGCGGATCTGCTCCGGCGTCGAGCTTGCCGGGCCCAGAGTCGCTACGATCTTCGCCTTGCGTTGACGGCGCATGCTACTGCCCCCCGGTTTTCTACAGTGGATGTCGTTTTCGATGAGGACGGCAGTCTAGCGCTCTTGCGTTCAAATCCTATGGCGAAGTGGCGTCGTCCTTGGCTTCGCGCAGGATCAGGCTGAGCAAGAGGGCTGAGAGAAGGAAGGCCAGCAGCACCGAAAGCGCGACTTGATAGGTCTCGGCGCTGTAGATACGTGCTCCCGCCGCCGTTTCGCCCTGCCAACCGAGATCGAGCAACAGGCCGATCAGGGGCTGGAACACCGCCCCGGTTGCCGTTGTCGCACCATTGACGAAGCCGAAGGCCGCACCAGTCTCGCTGGGTGCGTTGTAGCCGCGCACCAAGGCAAAGGCGACCGACATACAGCCGCAAGCGGAACCGGTGACCAAGAAGAGCGCCCATAGCAGGGGCGCCGACAGGCCCGGCAGATAGATGAGAGCGGCCAGGGTGATGACGGCGACCAGACAGCCGGACTGAATCACCACCTTGCGCCGGCCGAGGCGATCCGACAGCCAGCCGGCAAGCGGCGAGCCCAGGGCCCAACCCAAGAGCAGGAGGGAGGTCACGGCCCCGGCACCGGGCCGGTCGTAGCCCTTGGTCTGCATCAGCCAGGCCACACCCCAGAAACCGGCGAAGGCCAACATCGGTGCGGTCATGGCCGCGCACATCCAAGCGGTTACCAGATTCTGCCTGCGGCTCAGAACGGCGCTCAAGCTGCTGACCAGACCGCCCACGCCCTGCGGCGGAGCTTGTGGGGGACGCGGGCCCGGCGGGAAGTCGCGGACCAGTGTCCAGAGCGCAACGGCAAGCAGCAACCCCAGAACGGCAGAGCCGGCCAAGGCATCGCGCCAACCGATAGCCTCGACGAGTGCGGCAAGCGGTGCTTGGGCCAGGAAGCCGCCAATCATCCCGGCCATCATCTGTAGACCGGTGACCTGGGCAAAGCGCCCCGATGGCAGCCAGCGGGCAGCCAGGGTGAGGGCGCAGACGAAGGAGAAGCCGGCCCCGAAGCCGACCAGCCCGCGGGCGAGGTGCGCCAGCCCGGCATCGCTGGCCCAGGCGAAGAGCAGTGTGGCAGCGGCACAGACGAGTGCCCCGAAGGCCAGCAGGAGCCGCGGCCCGAAGCGGTCGACCATCAGGCCAACGGGAATCTGCAGCGAGGCATAGGTGTAGAAGTAAAGGGCCGAGAGATTGCCGACCGTGGCCCCGGTCAAGCTGAACTCGACCATAAGGTGGTCGTGCATCACGCTGGGCGCGACGCGCTGGAAAAAGCCGTACAGGAAGAAGAGTGCGGCCAGCCCCCAGACCATCCATGGCCACCAGGAGGCAGGGGTCGCAGCGCGTCCTTCCGCTGCCTTCCTTTGGCTGTCGTCGCTTTGCGGCATGCTCCCTCGCTTCCTCGCGGCAAAGAGGCGGGGGCGATGCGAATGGGTCAAGCCGACAATACGCGTAACAGCCTTGCAGAGCCGCGCTTGCGCGCGCAGTAGTCTTGCCGTCAGATCAGCAATCGCGTTTGCGGCTGCTTGGCGGCCTCTTGCGCAACACCAGGAGAGGCTCAATGACGGCTAGCCTGCAGAGCAATCTTGCCGCACCGAAGGAAGGTGCGCTGGCCGGCGCCATGCTGGTGCTGGCGGCTGGGCTTTGTTTTTCCCTGGCTGGGCTCTTCATGCGTTGGATGGAGACGGGCGACCCCTGGCAGGTGCTGATCTATCGCTCTGCTGCGACCCTGATCTTCGTGATCTGCTTCATGGCCTGGCGGCTTGGCGGATCGCCCTTGCCCGCCATACGGGCGCTCGGTTGGAAGGGGCCATTCGCCGGTGCGGCCCTGGCTTCGGCGATGATGCTCTTCATCGTCGCCTTGACGCTGACCACGGTCTTCAACACCGTCATGATGATCTGTATCGCGCCGATCCTGACGGCGCTTCTCGGCCGTCTGGTACTGGGCGAGGCAGTGCGGCCCGTGACCGTCCTTGCCATGTTAATCGCCCTCGTCGGGGTCGCAATCATGGTCCACAGCGGACTGGAGACCGGTGATCTGCTGGGCAATCTGCTGTCGCTTCTGGCCGCGTCCGGGTTTGCCGTTTTCGCAGTCACTCTCCGTGCGGCCAAGGTGAATGACACCATGCCCGCGGTCGCTTGGGCCGGGCTGATCGGCTTTTCCGTCTCTCTTTGTGTGGTGCTGATCGAGGGGCGTTCGCCCTTCGTCTCGCTGCATGATCTGGGTCTGGCCAGTGCCATGGGCGCGCTGCAGATCGGTGTGGGAATGGTGTTCTTCACCGCCGGCGCTAAGCGGCTGACGGCAGCAGAGGCCACCCTGCTGTCGCTTAGCGAGGTGGTCTTGGCACCAATCTGGGTCTGGCTCATCCTCGACGAGACCCCGACCGAGGCCACCCTGATCGGCGGGGCTGTCCTCCTCAGCGCCATGGTCTTGCAGGCCTCGACCGGCCTCAGGCGGCGACCACCGGTTGGGCTGGTTTAGGTTTCGTCGAACTGACGGATAAAGGCGGCGAACTCCTCACCTGCGTGCCGTGTCGTGCCGTCTCGTTTTCTGGGATCGAGCGGCTCAACCTGCGTGTCGTAGCTGGGTGATGCAAAATAGGCGATGGAGTATCGATCCTGGCCGCGCGGCGGGTGCACGCGGTGGCGGGTCGAACGAAAGCGGCCGCCGGACCAAAGCGCCAGCATGGTGCCGATGTTGCAGATGAAACAACCCGGCAAAGGCGGTGCGGCGGCCCAGCGATCGTCGCGGCGCATCACCTCCAACCCGCCGATCGGGCTGGGCAGCAGGATGGTCACGCAGTTGGTGTCGTGGTGGCCGTTGTTGTCGTCTTGCGCACTGTCCTCTGGCCTGGCGAAGTAGTGCAGCAATGAGATGTTGGTCATCTCTTGCCGGAAGCAGCCCAGCAGGGCCTCCTCATCATTTGCAAGGGTGAGGCCGAAGCAGCGGATCAGGGCTTCGGCAATCTCGCTCACACCACGGTAGTAGTTGCTGACCGCCTGCTTGAAGGATGCGGGTTCCGCTGGCCAGAGGTTCGGCCAGACCAGTGAAGAGGCGACCCCTTGCTCGACTTCAGGCCCCAGAAGAATGGCCTCGTAGCGCAGCTCGGCGGCTCCATCCGCATTGCTGGAAAAGCGCATCGGCGCGATGTAGCCACGGTAGGTGCCTGGCGATCGCGCCACGCCCTGCTTTAGCTGCGGCACTTGGGCGAAGAAGGCTTGCGCCTGGTTCTTGGCCGCCTCGATTACTTCTGCGGCCAGTCCATGGCTGCGCAGATAGAAGAAGCCGATTGTTTCGCAGGCGTGACCGATGTCGTCGGCCAGCGCGCGACGCGCGGCTCCGCCCTGGGCGAAGCGGGGATAGAGGTCAATGATCGGCAGTTCAGCCTGCAGCGTGGTGGGGTCCATCTCGTCTCCTCTCGCTTTGAGACTTGCAATGGCCCTAAAGGACGCGTGCCAGGCGTGGTTGCTAAATGCAGGAGCTTGCGCACAGGTGTCAAGCCATCGCTCGAAGCCCTCCAAGGTTTCGCCCAGAGGTTTGCACGCTTCCTGCAAGATTGCTGTCTATCTTGGCAGAGACATCGAAACGGAGTTCCCAATGCTTTTTTCAAGATCCAATACAAAGAAGCACCTGCTGTCCGGAGTTGTCGGTCTTGCCATGCTGTCTTTGATGGCACCGATGGCCGTGGCGGAGGAGAGTATTCTAGGAGCCACCTGGCTCGCCGAGGACATCAAGGGTCAGGGCGTGATCGACAACCTGCAGACTACACTTGAGGTGTCGCGGGACGGGGCGGTCAGCGGCCTTGCCGGCTGCAATCGCTTCAACGGCGCACCGACCATTGATGGCCAGGCCATCAGCTTCGGCCCTCTGGCGGTCACCCGCATGGCCTGCCTACCCGCCGTCGATGCACAAGAAGACCGCTTCCTCGAAGCCCTGAGCCAGACCCACAGCTACCGCTTCGAGGGGAGTTTTCTGTTATTCTTGAATCCCGAAGGTGAGGAGATGATTCGCTTCACCAAGCTCTCGCACTAGAGAATCTCTAGAGATGAGCGCGCACTGGGTCTCCCCATGTGTGTATTCAATGCAGAAGTGCTTCCAAATTTCCGACTACCTTGCCGGAATGAGGTGCCAGTTTGCTTTGCGACCTTGACGATCGCCTGCGCAGATTGACTTAAAGGTGCTCAGTTATGCCATTTTCCTCCAGCTTTATCAGCGGGCATCCTATCCAATAGAATAAATTCGCCTATTCAAAAGGCTATCTAGACCCCGATCAAAAGTATAGGGCACATGGCGTACGCGAGATCGTCCATTCTTCACTGCCGGATGGGTGCACCGGATAGGCTAGAACCGAGCCTTAGGCAAACGCTTCACCGTGAAAGGGGCCTGCTTGGCGAAACCCGGCTGGGGCGCTTGATCTTCGATCGTAACGAGATAGGTGTTGGGCATCGGAGAGGCGCAAGACCATTCGGCATAACGATCAAGTGCGGGTCTTCACTGGAGGGTCAAGATGAAAACACTAGCTGCCCTGGTATTCCCGGGCTTCCAGACGCTCGATCTCTATGGACCGCTTGAAATGCTTGGAGATCACGATGTCGGAGCGGTGGACATAAAAATCGTTGCCGAGACACTTAACCCGGTCCCCAGCTATCACGGGACGAGAACGACCGTTGATAGGACGATCTCAGAGAGTAGTGATTACGACCTGATACTCATACCAGGCGGCGATAGCGCCCCACTCGATCCGCGCAACGATGCCCTAAACACTTGGCTAATCGACGCGTCGTCAAACGCTGAGTACGTGTTGGCCGTCTGTACCGGAACCGTGCTCTTAGCAACGACCGGACTTCTCGATGGTCGCCGCGCAACAACGAACAAGAAGGACTACACGGCGACTGTTCCATACGGGCCAAACGTCAAATGGGTGCCGCAAGCGCGATGGGTCGAGGATGGCAAGTTCTTCACCTCATCCGGCGTTTCGGCAGGAATGGACATGAGCTTGGCGGTGATGGCGAAACTGTTCGGGCAGAAGGCCGCTGAAGCTATTGCGGTGGGGACAGAGTACGAATGGCACAAAGACCCGAATTGGGACCCTTTCGCAAAGCTCGCTGGCCTGGTGTGACCGAGGTCCATCGCGACGAGCCCTAGGTCTCTGTGTACCCTTCATAGAAGTGAGAGATCAGCGCATTATGGCTGAAGGTGGCCGCAATCCGGGCACCTTCGGATGAACGCCAGGCGCAGCCCATAACTCTGTAGTCCATTGTCTTATCGCGTTGGACGCCGCTTTATCGGCATCTCTGTTGCGCTACCCCACCGACTCCCGCCTAAGCGCCTGGCTGAGGCAGTGCACGCCACCGCCGCCCAGGGTGAAGAGCGACATGTCGGGGTCGTAGACCTCGAAGCCCAGGCTGCGGAGCTTGGCGTTCAGCTTTTCACTGCCTTTCATTGAGAGGACCTTGTCGTTGCCGAGTGCGACCAGGTTGACGCCTAGGTTCTTGGCCTCGGCATAGCCGACATCGACGAAATCGAAACCTCGGGCGCGCAGCAGCGCGACCAACCAGTCCTCCATGGCATCCAGGCAGGCGACCAGCAGCTTCGGCGCCAGGGGCACGACGAGGCCATCCATGTGTACGAACTCACGCGAAATCGCGGCGACCTGCGCTTCCCAGCCTTCGGCGCGTACAAAGTCGGCGACCTGTTCGGCACCGGCCTGCTCCGAGCGTTCGCCGCAGTAGCCGATTAAGACCAGGCCCGGCTCCAGGATCACGAAGTCGCCGCCCTCGAAGTGTCCGGCTGTGGCGTAGTTCCAGATCGGGATGCCCATCGACTGATAGAACTTGATGGCGGTGACGTAGTCGGCGCGGCGGCTCTTCAGTTGCATGTGGCAAATCAGGGCGCCCCAGGGGGTCATTGCGCTAGAATCGCGGGCGAAGAAATTGCGGTGCAGAACCGGGTCGGCGTCCAGATAATGGCAGGTAACCCCGGCCTCCTCATAGATCCGCACCATCTCTGCGTGCTGGGCCATGGCGCGCTGCAGATCGAAGGTCACCCCGGTCTTGTGCTGATTGGCGAAGGTGCGCTGGCTGATCGGCCCGGCATCGGTCCAGCGGTAAAACTCCGGCCGACCCAACAGTACGTCGCTCAGCGTCGCGTAGTCGTTGTCGATGCCCCAATCTTCTTGGGCCTTGGGTGCGTCTGGCACGGGCTCCTCCTTCGCCAAGATTTCTTTTGCCGGGCAGTTGGCATCAGGAGGGGCTGGTCGGCAAGCCTCAATCGAGCAGACCGTCCAGAACCGAGGCTGCGGCGCCGATGTCGCCCTGCAAGGCCTTGCGGGCTGCTTCGGGATCGCGGCGATGCAGAGCCTCGGTCAAGGCACGATGGTGAGCGTTTGACTCCACGTAGTTACCCGAGGCATGCAGCAAATTGAAGTAGGGGCTGATCTGCAGCCAGAGGCTCTCGATCATCGACAGCAGGGTGGGGGAGCCGGCGGCCCCGTAGACCGCGAAATGAAAGTCGCGGTTGGCATGCAGGTAGCCTTTGACGTCGTTCTCCGCGACGGCTTGGTCGAGCCTGGCGTTGAGCGCGGTCAGCTCCGCCAAGCCCGCCTCGTCGATGCACTCGGCCGCCCAGGCCGCTGCCATGCCTTCCATCTCGCTGCGAACGCGCCTTAGGTCTGCAAGGCGCGCGACGGAGAGTGGCGGTATGCCCATCGAGCGACCCGACACAACGGTCAAGGCGCGCTCCGCCGTCAGTCGGTGTAAGGCCTCGCGTACCGGCATGTGGCTGACGGCAAAGGCCTCCGCCAGGCTCTTGATCGTGATCGAACGGCCGGGCGCGATCTCACCGCTGAGGATCAGGTCCCTGATCCTGCGGTAGACATGGTCTTGCATCGTCTCGCGCGGAGCCGGATTCAAGGGAATGATCGCCCCTCCTAGCTTTTCGCTCACGCTGTCTCGCTTTCCTGCTCCCGGTCTCCGCAAGGCAAATCCGACGGAGTGCCCAAGTGGAGTCTGTGTTCGCTGTTATGATCGTTGATATTTGATCAAAAGTATGAAAAGGTCAATGGTGAGTGCAGGCTGCTGCGGTCGGAATCGAGGTTGAATCTGGGATTCTGGGTGAGGCTGCAGTGCGCTGGAGTTCAGGGCGAACCTGGATTCCGGGGCAAGTCTGTCGCCGAGGAAAACTGGGGTTTCTGCCTATCGCCTGATCAAAGGGCACTCAAAAGAAGGAAAGGGAGGAAAGAGATGAGTCTTTTCACACGTACGCTTGGGGCCTGTTCGGCGCTTGCTTTGGGCCTGATGGCCGGCTTGGCGCCAAATGCCGCCTCGGCTGAGGACAAACACAAGATCTTCCTGTCGATGAGCTACATCGGCAACGACTGGCAGGCAGAGGCCGCCAACATGATTAAGGCGATGGCAGCCCATAAGGATATGGCTGACAAGGTCGACCTACAGATCCAGGTCGCAGGCCCCAATGCTCAGCGCCAGATCCAGCAGATCAACGCCATGGTGCAGCAGGGTGCGGACGCGATCGTGGTCTTCCCGATCTCGCCGACCGCGCTGAACTCGGTGGTGAAGAATGCCTGCGCCAAGGGTGTGAAGGTCTTCGCCTACGATGCCGAGATCACCGAGGAATGTGCCTACAACATCTCCATCGACCAGGAAGAAGCCGGGCGGGTGACCGCACAGTGGCTGGTCGAGCAACTGGACGGCAAGGGTGACATCGTAGTGATCACCGGGGTTCCAGGCACCTCTGTCGACACCCTGCGCACCAAGGCCGCCAAGGAGGTCTTCGACAAGCACCCCGACATCAACATCGTCGCCGAAGCGGTCGGCATGTGGAGCCAGGCGGTCGCCCGTACCGAGCTCTCCAAGATCCTGGCGACCCGCAGCTGGGAATCGATCAACGGTCTTTGGATGCAGGTCGGCTGCTATACCGCCAACGCCATGCAGCTCGAGGCCGACAAGACGGCAGACGAACTGCTGCCCTGCGCCGGTGAGGGCGCCAATGGCGGCCGCATCCAGATGCTGCCGCAGGGAACCGAGGTCGAGGGTGGAGCTTGTCCCTATTGCCCGCTGGGTGCACCGCGCATTTCCTATGCCTCACCGCCTTACTCTGGCGCGTTGGCCCTGAAGATGGCCGTGGAAGCGCTGGAGGGCAAGGACGTGCCGCAGGTCATAACCCTGCCGCTGCCGATCGTCACCAACGATACGGTCAAGTACTGCGAGACTGGGTCTTGGGCAGAGATGGCGGCCGGCTGCAATGCCTTCCCGCCGGCGCTGGTGCCGAACCCGGGCTGGTTCGCCTCCATCTTCTCCGATCAGACGCCGGAGGTCGGCTTCCAGGCAGCCCTGATCGGCCAGCCTGAGAACTAGACACTAGGCGTTAACCTTTCGGGCCGGGTGACGTTTGCGTCATCCGGCCCGGACAGTTTCCTCATCATGACTGACTTGGGGCCGGCACCGCGGCCAGCCCCTGCACAGACGGGCTTTCAGACGT
This sequence comes from Rhodospirillales bacterium, assembly GCA_963669445.1. GTDB lineage: Bacteria > Pseudomonadota > Alphaproteobacteria > Kiloniellales > JACOMY01 > JACOMY01. Next base: position 3,511,935 of record OY770029.1, on the reverse strand, counting down.
CATGCAGGCTGCTTCTTCCGATCGTGCGGCACCGGAGACGGCGATCGCCGTCGAGGGGGTCAACAAGGCCTTCGGCGCCACGCGCGCGGTCGACGATGTTTCCTTTCAAGTGGGCATGGGCCGGGTCCATGCTCTGCTGGGCGAGAACGGTGCCGGCAAGTCCACGCTGGTCAAGCTGCTGAGCGGCCTGGAAACCCCGGACAGCGGCCACTTCGCCATCTTCGGCCAGGTCGCCAAGATTTCCTCGCCGCGCGCTGCCCACGGCCTCGGCATCCAAACAGCCTTTCAAGAGATGACCCTGGTCAAGGATCTGAGCATCCTCGACGCCGTCCTGCTGCCCTACGCGCCGCGCTCCCCGCTTGGTCTTACCCGGCGGCGGGCTGCGGCCCGAGATGTGGCACTGCACTTCGAGCGACTGGGTCTCAGCGGCATCGACCTCAGCGATGAGATCGGCGCGCTGGATCTGGCAGTGAAGCAGAAGATCGAGATCGCCCGCGCGCTCTATCGCCGGCCGAAGATCCTGCTGCTGGACGAGCCGACCTCGACCCTCTCCGGCCGCGATGTCGACTGGCTGGGCGATTTGATCGAGGCCGAGCGCCAGCGCGGTACCACCGTCGTCTTTATTTCCCACCGCCTGCGCGAGGTGCGTGATTTCTGCGAAACCCTGACCGTGCTGCGCAACGGCCAGCACATCGAGACTGCGGCCGTTGCCGATCTCAGCGACGATGAGGTCATCGGGATGATCGTCGGTCGCTCTATAGGTCAGGTCTTTCCGGAACGTCGCCCTGCTGCGGTCGAGCCGCTCGAGGTCTTGCGTGGTGAATCGCTCAAGACAGACGGCAAGTTGAACGGTGCCTCCTTCTCGCTGAAGGCGGGCGAAGTGCTTGGCATTGCCGGGTTACAGGGCATGGGCCAGCTCGATCTCTTTCTTGCCAGCTTCGGCGCAACGGTGCTGAGCGAAGGGCAGATCTATGTCGACGGCAAGCCTGTGGTGCTGACGGCGCCGTCGGATGCCGTCGACGCCCGCATCGGCATCTCTCTGGTGCCGGAGGACCGCAAGACCGAGGCCCTCTTCCTAAAGCTATCCGGCCTGCACAACGCCACCTTGCCGATCATCGAGCGCTTTAAACGGCGCGGGCTGATCGACACCAAGGCAGAGCGCAAGGCGGTCGCCGAGGTCTTCCAGCGCGTGCAGGTCGACAGCCGAGCGCTCTGGACCAGGGCCGGTGCCTTCTCCGGCGGCAATCAGCAGAAGATCGTGCTGGCCAAGTGGCTCTTGACCGAGAGCCGCGTACTGCTGCTCTACGATCCGACCCGCGGCGTCGATGTCGGCACCAAGCAAGAGATTTACCGCCTGATGCGGGCCTATGTGGAAGCTGGCGGGGCTATCCTGTTCTACTCCAGTGAGATTCCTGAACTGGTGCACGTCTCCGAACGCGTCATGGTGCTCTACAAGGGCGAGGTCGCAACCGAGGTCAGCGGCGCGCAGCAGACTGAAGAGGCCATCGTTCAGGCCGCACTTGGTGGCGCGGCCATGCAGGCGGCAGCGGAATGAGCGCCCTGCAAGAAGGCTTGGCGGGCGGAAACAAGCTCCGCTTTCGCATCGGCGGCTATCGCGGCCTGATCGTTGCGGTCTCGGTCTTCGTCGGCCTTATGGTCCTGAACGACCTCTTGACACCGGGGGCGATCAGCTATTTCGAGGTCAGCTTTCTGTCCTCCGGCGGCGCCACCTTGGCGATGGCAGCGGCCGGGCAAACCCTGGTGATCCTGACCGGCGGTTTCGACCTTTCGGCCGGCGCCGTGGTTTCGCTGGTGAATGTGGTGCTGGCGACCAACATGCCCGACACTACGGAGGGGATCCTGCTCTGGTCATTGATCGGTGTGGGCATCGGTGCCTTGGTCGGCGCCTTCAACGGTTTCTTTGTCGCCGTGCTGCGTCTGCAGCCAATCGTGGTCACGCTCTCGACCATGTTCATCGTCCAGGGCCTGACCCTGCTGGTCATGGATAAGCCCGGCGGCCAGGTGCCCTATGCCCTCTCGGAGGCCTTGGCGCAGGACGCCATACCCGAGGTGCTGCCGATGCCGTTGGTGCTAATCGGCATCCTGATCCTGCTCTGGCTTTGGCTCAAGAACTCGCGCTTCGGCATCGCGATCTTTGCGGTAGGCTCCGATATGGAGGCAGCGCGCGCTCAGGGCGTACGGGTCGCCTGGGTGCGGTTTTGGGTCTATGTGCTGGCCGGCGGGTGCTATGGCTTCGCCGGAGTTTTCATCTCGGCCCTCACCGGCTCAGGCGATCCCTTGGTCGGCAATCCCATGCTGCTGCAAATCTTCGCTGCGGTGGTGGTCGGCGGCACTGTGCTGGGCGGCGGGCGCGGCGGCCTGGTCGGGTCGATCTTCGGCGCTTACATCCTGATGATTGTCGTCAACATCCTGCTGGTGCTGAACGTCTCTGCCTACTATTCGACGGTCACCGAGGGCGTGATCCTGATTCTGGCGGTGCTGGCAGGTGCGCTGGGACGTCGGGCGCGGCTTGCCCTCTGGCTGCGCAGCACGGCCCAGCGGATCAAGGCAGCCCGCCAAGGTATGCTGCCGCGTCAGACCAAGCAGTCTGCGGTACGCTTTCGCCTACCGGTCGTCGCCACTGCCGGCGGCTCGGAGGTCTGGCCGGCCTTTCACGTCCGCCATCGCGAAGCCATTCGCTTCGCCTTGCCGGCCTACATCTGTTTCGTGATCAGCGTGCTGGTGACCGAATTTGCGATCGGCAATGCCCTCTTCAGCTGGACCTACTACAACTCCCTGTTGGTGCTGTCCTCCTTCCTGCTGATCCTGGCGCTGGGGCAAGGGACGGTTATCCTGACCGGCGGGCTGGATCTTTCGGTTCCTTGGACCATCGGCCTCAGCGGAATCCTTCTCACCGGAATTCTGAACGGCCAGGACGCGCCGCTGATCTATGCCCTGCCGCTGGTGTTGGGGGTCGGGGTCTTGATCGGGGCAGCCAACGGGGTCGGCATAGCCGTGCTTGGGCTCTCTCCCATCGTCATGACCTTGGCGATGAACGGGATCCTGCAGGGCGTGGCGCTGCTCTATTCGCAAGGGACGCCGGCCGGCTTTTCCGCACCGGTGATGCGTTGGTTCATGACCGATCGGTCGATCGGCATAACGCCGGTCGTGTTCCTGGTCGTCGCCTTCGTTGCGGCCGCCGTGCTGCTGCTGACCCGCACGCCCTTCGGCCGGCGGGTCTATGGCCTTGGCAATGGCGAGCGGGTGGCGGCCTTGAGCGGTATCAAGGTCGATCGCACCATTATCTTGGTCTACATGCTGTCGGGATTCTGCGCTGCCCTGGTCGGCGCGCTGCTGACCGGCTTTTCCGGCCAGGCGAGCCTGGGGATGGGCGACGAGTACCTGCTGCCCTCGATCGCCGTGGTGGTGGTCGGCGGCACCCTGATCACCGGCGGGCGTGGCAGCTATCTGGGCATGGTCGGCGGCGTGCTGCTCTTCACCGGGCTGCAGACACTGCTGGCCGGCACCACCTTGCCCTACGCGACGCGCGCCATTCTTTTCGGACTCGTCGTACTCGGCGCCGTGGTCGCGCTGCGCGAACGGCGATCGTGACCTTGGGAGGCGAGGCGATGGCGGACTGTGCAGAGAATTGGAGCTTCAGCGCACTGGCGCCCGGCTTGCGGGTCTTTGTCTCCGGCGGTGCGGCCGGCATCGGCCGCACCATCGCCGACATGCTGATCGCCAATGGGGCGCAGGTTTGGGTTTGCGATGTCTCCGACGAAGCCCTGGCCGATTTTGCCGCCCAGCATCCCGATCAACGTTGCAGCAAAGCTGACGTGAGTGACGAGGCCTCTCTTGAAGACATCTTTGCCGAGATAGAGGCAAGCTGGATGGGGCTGGACGGCCTGGTCAACAATGCCGGGATTGCCGGGCCGACCGGGGCGGTGGAGGAGATCGCACCGGACGACTGGCGACGCTGCATCGATATCGGCCTGACCGGACAGTTTCTCTGCGCCCACTTTGCCGTGCCGCTGCTGAGGGCCGCCGGCGGCGGTGCCATGGTGAACATGTCCTCTTCGGCCGGCCGCTTCGGCTATGCCTTCCGGACGCCCTATTCGGCGGCGAAATGGGGGGTGGTCGGCTTGACCCAGAGCTTGGCCAAGGAACTAGGGCCGGATGGAATCCGGGTGAACGCCATCCTACCGGGCATCATCGAAGGGCCGCGCATGGAAGGCGTGATCGCCGCAAGAGCAACCCAGATGGGCATCGAGCATGAGGCGATGCGCGCCCGCTATCTGGAGAAAATCTCTCTTCGCCGCATGACCCCGCAGGCCGATGTGGCGGCAATGGTGTGCTTCCTTCTCTCCGACATGGGGCGTAACCTCTCCGGCCAGTCCTTCCCGGTCGACGGCAACGTGGAGAGCCTGTGAGATGAGCGAGACGAAAGGCAAGGTAGCTTGCGTCGGTGGCGGCCTGATCGGGCGCTCCTGGGCGCTGGTCTTCGCGCGCTCCGGTTTTTCTGTCTATGTCTTCGACCAAGACGGCAACACCGCTGCCGCAGCACTCAGCTTTGCCGAGGAGATGCTGCCGGCCTTGGCCGAGGAGGATCTGCTGGACGGTCAGGAACCGACGGAGGTTCTGGAACGTATCACGCTCGCCGACAGCCTGGGGGCCGCGCTCGACGGCGCGGTCCATGTTCAGGAAAGCACGCCGGAAAACCTGGAAATCAAGATCGGTGTCTTTGCCGAGTTGGACCGTCTGGCCGACAAAGAGACCGTGCTGGCCAGCTCCACCTCCGCGCTGCTGCCTTCGGTCTTTACCGAAGATCTGGCGGGGCGCGTTCGCTGTCTCGTCGTCCATCCGATCAATCCGCCCTACCTAGTGCCGGCAGCCGAACTGGTGCCTTCGCCCTGGACGGACGCGGCAGTAGTGCAACGCACCAAAGGGTTCATGGCGGCCTGCGGCATGGCACCGATCGTCATGCAGCGCGAGCTGGACGGCTTTGTCATGAACCGCATGCAGGGCGCATTGCTGGAGGAGGCCTTTCGATTGGTCGAGCAGGGCTACGCCAAGGTCGAGGATGTCGACATCGGCATTCGCGAAGGTCTGGCGCTGCGTTGGTCCTTTATGGGCCCCTTCGAAACCATCGATCTGAATGCCCCGGGCGGTGTGCGCGACTATGCCGAGCGCTATGAGCAGATCTACAGCCGCATCCACCCCTCGACCTTGAAGCGCGCCGATTGGACCGGACCTGTGATGGATGAGATTGAGCGTGACCGGCGGGCGAGCCTTCCCAAGAAAGGCCTTGCCGGCCGCCAGGCTTGGCGAGATCGCCGGTTGATGGCCTTGGCCGCACACAAACGCCGGGCCAAGCGCGCGCTCGGCGACTAGGAGGTCCCAGTGGTCAAGATCGAGGTCTTTTCCGATAGTCGAGAGCAGCTTGGTGAGGGGCCGCTGTGGGATGACGCGGGTCAGCGCCTCTATTGGATCGACAGCTACGGCCCTGCCATCCACTCCTGCGACCCAAGCGGTGGTGACCGGCAGAGCTGGAGCTTGCCGGAGCCCATTGGATCAATGGCGCTGCGTAGACATGGCGGCGCGGTGGTGGCCTTGCGCTCCGGCTTTTTCCTCCTGGACTTCGAAAGCGGTGCCTTGCGGATGCTCGAGAATTGTCATCCTGGCGAGCTGCGCACCCGTCTGAACGACGGCAAGACGGATCGGCGGGGGCGCTTTCTTGCAGGCTCGATGGATCATGAAGAAAGCGAGCCCATCGGCACGCTCTTCAGTCTCGACCAAAACCACGCGCTTTCGGTCCTGGATCAGGGCTTCGTCTGCTCGAACGGGCCCTGTTTCTCGCCCGACGGCCAGACGCTCTACTTCGCCGATTCCTTCCGGCGGGTGATCTTCGCCTATGACTACGATCAAGAGGAGGGCAGAGTGCGCAGCCGACGCCTTTTCGCCTCGCTGGACGGATTTCAGGGCTACCCGGATGGCGCGACTGTCGATGCCGAAGGCTACCTCTGGTGCGTCGAAGTCTATGCCGGGCGATTGCTGCGCTTCGACCCGGCCGGCGCGCTGGAGCGGGTGATCGGCCTGCCGGTCTTCTCAAGTACTTCGATCGCCTTCGGTGGACCCAAACTGGACATCGCCTTCGTCACCTCCATGGCGCGGCCCTTCGCCGGGCGTTATCCGCTGGAGCAAGAGGCCGGGATGCTGTTCGCCATCAGCGGGCTCGGCGTCACCGGGATCGCCGAAACACCCTTTGCCGGATAGAGACAGAAGAGGGAGAGAATTTCATGCGGATCGAGGTCCTGCTGGACGTTAAGACGACACTGGGGGAGGGGCCGCTGTGGGATGTGGACCAGCAGCGCCTCTACTTCATCGACAGTTTCGACGGCCGTGTCTTTCGCTGTACCGCCGACGGCCGCGAGGTTCGGGCCTGGGACGTGCCGGACAAGATCGGCTCTATCGCCCTGCGCAAGGATGGTGAGGGGGCGATCTGCTCGCTCGCGACCGGCTTTCACACACTCGACTTCCGGACTGGCGACAGCGAACTGATCGTCGATCCTGAAAGCGACATGCCGAACAACCGTATCAACGACGGCAAGGTCGACCGCCGCGGGCGTTTCGTCGCCGGATCGATGGACACCATGGAGGAGGGGCCGAACGGCACGCTCTACCGTTTGGATCCGGACTTCACCCTGCATCGCCTGGACAAAGACATCATCGTCTCCAACGGTCCTTGCTGGAGCCCGGACGACAAGACCTTCTATTTTGCCGATACCTGGACCGGCGAGATCTGGGCCTATGACTACGATATCGAGACCGGGGAGGTTTCCAATCGGCGCACTTTCACTGAGGTCGACACAAGCGGCGGCGGTGCTGCCGATGGCTCCACTGTCGATGCCGAGGGCTGTCTGTGGAACGCACTGGTCTACGATTCCAAGCTGGTGCGCTATACCCCGGATGGAGAGGTGGAGCGGGTCATTGAGATGCCGGTCAAAAAGGTCACGAGCGTGAACTTCGGCGGACCCAACATGGATATCCTCTACGTCACCAGCATGGCGAAACCACCTTTGCCGCGTTTCCCCGGCGACGGCGTGCTGCGTGGCAGTGTCTTTGCGATCTATGACCTGGGCATAAGCGGCGTGCCGGAACCGCGCTTCGGTGCTTGAAGTGATTTCGAGCATGAGCGGGCTTGCAGGCCGCGCAAGAGCGGTCTAAAAGGTCCGCCACTTCGAATGCCGCTCTCCAACGTCCGCCCGAAGGCCGGCGTCACTCGGGAGGGCGTTTCGAGCCATTCCAAGCATTGGCCCGGTGGCAGAGTGGTTATGCAGAGGACTGCAAATCCTTGTACGTCGGTTCGATTCCGGCCCGGGCCTCCACGACTTGGAACGCGATTGGCGTCTGTAGGTTTCGGATCGGAAGGCTGGCGCTTGGCCCTTCGGCGCGCTATAGCAGACCCGAAGCGGATGAAAACAATCGCACCCAGGATTTACGTTACACAACAAGATGCTAGCGTTTGCCGGTCGCATTGGTGCACCGTAGTTCGGTCGCCAAAGTGGGCAGAGCGACATATAAGAGGGGATAACCTGGCCAATGGATGAAGAGAACAAGGACGTCGAAGAGGCGGAGGTGCTGGAGCGCGACGAGGCCGAGGAAGAAGAAGCCGAAGGTCAAGCAAGCGACGACGACAACACCTACGACTCGGCCGACCCCGATGGCGGCGGCGTAGAGATGAAGAAGGACAAGTCCTCTAAGGTTACGCCTTCTGAGGGTTTTTCCGCTTGGATGCGCGAGATGAACGCCTCCATTGCCTTCAGCACATATCAGGCCAGCCGACTGCTGCTGATCGGCGCCACGCAGAGCGAGAAGGTACGAATAAACGAAGCCGGTTTCGAGCGCTGCCTGGGTCTGTGGGGCGACGGTCAGACCCTGTGGGTGGCGACGCTGTTCCAGATCTGGCGCTTGGACAACCTCTTGATGCCCGGCAAGCGGCACAAGCACTTCGATCGGGTCTACGTGCCGCGCCTGGGCTATGTGACCAGCAATGTCGATGCCCACGACCTGGCGATCAATTCCGAAGGCGAGTGCATCTTTGCCAACACCGCTTTCTCCTGCCTGGCGCGCACCAGCCCCAGCGCCAGCTTCGTGCCGATCTGGCGTCCGCCCTTCATCAGTCAACTCAAGTCCGAGGATCGCTGCCATCTAAACGGCCTGGCGATGAAGGACGGGCGTGCCGCCTACATCAGCGCTATCGCCGAGAGCGACGAGCGTCATGGTTGGCGCGAGTTGCGCGGTGACGGCGGCCTGCTCATGTCGGTTGCCGACAGCGAGGTGGTCTACCGCGGTCTCTGCATGCCACACAGCCCACGTTGGCATGACGGCAAGCTTTGGGTGATCAACTCCGGCCAGGGAGAGCTTGGCTATGTGGTGCCCGGCGAGTGGCAGTTCACGCCGGTGGCCTTACTGCCGGGTTACGGCCGCGGACTGACCTTCATCGGCGATTACGCCGTGGTTGGCGTCTCCATGCCCAGGGACATGAAGACCTTCGGCGGACTGCCGCTGGACGAGGTTCTGGAAGACGCCGACATGATGCCGAAGTGCGGCCTGGTCGTGGTCAACTTGAAGACCGGTGCGATCGACCATCACCTCTGGATCGAAGGCCACATCGTCGAACTCTACGACGTTACCATGCTGCAAGGCGTCAGCTCTCCCATGGCCCTCGATTTCAAGGGCAAGGAAATCAAGCGCTGGATCAAGCTGGGTCGTCCCGGCATCGACTAGTTTACTGGCCGCTTAGGCCTGATCGGGCAAAGCGACAGCAAGTCGTGTTGGTCTCTAACGACAAAGGGGCGGCCGCTTAACAGCGACCGCCCCTTGTCTTCGTCCGACTGACGCGAGGTCAGCGAGCCTTCGTTAGGCGGCAGATGCCTTGGTGAAGGTCTCAATGGCGCTGTTCACGCGGGTCTGCAGGGGCTGGAAGGCCTCATTGGCGACCGCCATGGACATCTCGGCGACCTTGGTGCCGTCAGCCATGACCTTGTCCATGTGGGTCTTGGTCAGCTCGCTCTGCAGGTCCATCGCCTCTTTCACGGTCTTGACGCCCATGAACTGCTTGGCGGCGTTCATGTTGGCCTCGAGAGAGGCCTGCGCCAGAGCAACCATCTCCTTGGAGACGGTCTCGAAGCCCTTCAGCAGGATGGTGCTGGACTGCATGACAGCCTCGGCATTGTCCTTCTGCAGGCCGCTGATCTGGCCATAGTTCTTGAACAGCTGCTGCGAGAACTTCTCGGTGTTCTCCTTGGCGAAGGCGACGTACTGCTCGTAGCCCTTCTGTGCGGCCTCGGTGCCGGCCTTCATGGCCTGCTCGAAGCTTTCCTTGCCGACGTTCACGGCAGCCTCGACCGGCTTCAGGGTCTCGGCGATGGTGTCTTCAACCTTCTTGTTCGCAACCATGGTCTTGCTCCTTGCTTTGCTGGTTCCGGTGCCGCGCGCTCGGCTCGGCGTCCTGGTGGTGGTTTGAGCCATTGGCTTCCTCGTCTTTCGCAGCGGCTCGTCGGCTGCTTCCGACGAACACCCCTGTCTTCCCTTACCTCTGTGCCGCTCCAGCGATTTTTGTGCGGTGCAGCATGAACCGGTAGATAGGAAAGGTTCGGGGGGACGTCAAGGATTTTTTGTGCAGTGCAACATGACGCAAGGAAGCGCTGTTTCTGTTACCCGCGCGGCCGTTGAACGGACCGAGTGTGGCCACAGGGCACCAATGCCGTCATTCTGTCACTTTTTGCCTTGATCTCGAGTCGAACAGACTTGCGAAGCGCTGGAAAATATGACCTTTGGTAAGGCTTTAGGGGTGCTTCTTAAGGAATAGAGGGAGCTTTGACCCATGGGGTGCATGCAACGATCGGGACTGGGAGCGGCGATCCTCCTCCTTGCAGCCGTTTTCCTGGCAACATCCGCTTCGGCGAAGAGTGAGCGCAAGGCGGCCATTGTCGTCGACGCGGTGAGCGGCGAAGTGCTCTATGAGAAACAGGCCGACCGGCGACACTATCCGGCCTCGCTGACCAAGATGATGACGCTCTACCTCTTGTTCGATGCGGTTGAGCGCGGTCAGCTCTCGATGAACAGCCGTCTGCCGGTCTCCAAGCATGCCGCGGCGCAACCGCCCTCCAAGGTGGGGGTCAAGGCCGGTGGCTCCATTACGGTGGAACAAGCAGTCCGCTCTTTGGCGATCAAGTCCGGCAACGATGTGGCCGTGGTGGTGGCCGAAGCCCTAGGCGGCAGCGAAGCCGGCTTTGGCCGCAAGATGACGGCGATGGCGCGCAAGCTGGGTATGTGGCGCACGAGCTTCTTCAATGCTTCCGGCCTGCCTGACAAGCGCCAGCTCTCCACGCCGCGCGATATGGCTAAGCTCTCGCGCGCCCTGCTGTACGATTTTCCGCGCTTCTATCACTACTTCTCGGCACCAGGCTTCAGCTATGAGGGCCGGCAGTTCAACTCTCACAACCGCCTGCTCTACAGCTATGGCGGGGCCGACGGCATCAAGACCGGCTACACCCGGGCGGCCGGCTACAATATCTCCGTTTCGGCGGTCCGTGGCGGCCGGCGCCTGATTGCAGTCGTCTTCGGGGCCGACAGTTCCGGGAAGCGCAATACCTGGGCAGCATCACTCTTGGACCGTGCCTACCCGCTCGCCCAACAGGGACATCCCAAGCAGCAGTTCGCCGCCATGGATCGCGGTGGCAAGCTGCCGGCACTGCAGCCGCGCATCACCAACAGTGGCCCGGCGCCCAAGGTCAAACCGCTGCTGCCGCTACCGCCGCAGACCAACCTGGCGGCGACACCGGCACCGAAGGCACAGCCAGCGGCACCTAAGAACCTGCCGGTCGTTGCCAGTACCCCGGCCAAAGCGCCTGTGGTGACGGCTGCTGCGCCAGCGACAACCCAGGCTGCGCCAGCGAATAATCAGGCTGCGCCAGCGAATAATCAGGCTGCGCCAGCGAAGAACCCGGCTGTGACCCCTGTTGTCCAAGCCGTCCCCGTCGCAGCAGCGCCGACCGCGAGAAAGTCCCTCAGCGGCGGTGGTCTCTGGGCAATTCAAGTCGGAGCCTTCTCGATCTCCGAGAGCGCGCATAACGCTGCCAGCCAGGCTATCCAAGCAACGCAAGTCTTGGGCAACGGCAATGTTGAGGTGGTGGAGGTCTTGCAGGGCGAGAATCGCCTGTTCCGCGGCCGCGTCTCTGGCCTGGCCGAGACCCAAGCTCGACAGGCTTGCGATTTTCGTATCGTTCACGGCGCGCCCTGCCTGGTGGTGGCTCCTGGAAGTTAGAGCGCTCGGCTAGTCGTAGAGGGCAACACAGCGGACCTCGATGCTCCAGCGATCAGGCGCGTCCGGTGGCTGTGTGGTGTCGTCGAAGGCACTGTGGAAGCTGAAGGTGCAGGGTCGTTCTTGATTGCTGCCATCGGCTTGCCGGCCTTGGGAACTGGCAAGTGTTCCTTCCGAATCCCACTGCTTGATCAACAACGGCTCGTCGCCCGTGAGGTCGGAAAAGAACATCCAGCGATGGCGATCAGCATGCTTAGCGTAGTAGTTCTCGCCGATTCGGTCGGCGTAGTGAATCTCGAAGACTACCAGATCGCTTGGATCGACGCTGGCCGCATCGCAAAGCGCCAGGGGATGGGTCGCGACCGGCTCAGCAGCGATATTGCGCCAGAGGTTGATGATGGCAAAGCGGCCGGAGCGCAGCACCTCATCTACCCGTACCGGGTCGAGCAGGGATTGGCCCTCTGCGAGTAGGCTGCGGTAGGTGTCGTTCTGGCTGGGCGGCTTTGCCAGATCGCGCAAGCGCTGTGGCGCGCTGGTGAGCGTGTAGTCGCCGTGCACCATATGCAGCGGCGGCTGCACCTGCTGCCCGCCCCGCGCCTGCCGCTTGTTCTGATTGCCGGAAACGGAGCGGATATTGTGATCGAAAGCCGCAACCAGGCTGGCGCCAGTTGCCGACTGTATGATCTCCGTGCAAGCGGGATAGTAGCGGCTGACCACCTGATCGTGGTCGAGAAAGTCGAAATCCGCTAAGGCCAGGGGCGCATCACAGCGCTCGAAGCCATTGGCAACGATTGAGGGTTGGTCGGATTTCGGCAGGGTGCGCGAATCCTGGACCGGCATATGCCGTGCGTCCATGTCGGCGCCTTCCCAGGGGCTGTCGTTGCCGCTGCCGTCGCGACGTGTCAGGACCTTGCCGTTGCGATAGAGTGCGTTCTCGACCGAGGCAGCCAGGTAGTTGAATGCGCCGATCCGTACCGGCTGGTTCGTCGCCTTCGCTGCCAAGCCCATAGACAAGACCTCTTTCTCTTCTTGAATGGCACTGGATCATAGGAACGTCGGGGCGGCAGTTCCTTGCGATCTGCCGCCCCGACGAGTCTTAGGACTCGACCCGTGCGATGAAGTCGTCATCCTCATTCAGGTGCGGGATGCCGGTGTTGTGGCCGCCGTGTGCTTCGGTGCCCTTCAAGACAGCGGTCCGGCGCGTAAAGGTCACGGTCATCTCGCCCGAGAGCAGCTTGCCGACCGCGTCGTACTGCCATTCGCTCACCTTCTTGGCAGCCGGACGTTCGGACAGCCGTTTGAACCAGGCCGTGGTGCGCGGATGTTTCTCCCAGACCCGGTCTGGAATGATATTGCCTGCGTCGTGGGAGACGAACTCGTGGAAGGCAGCCAGATCGCCGTAAGTGACCTGGTCGCCGCAGACATAGTCGCTGTCCTGTAGCCAGAAGTTCTCCATCAGGTCCATGGATTCATAGAGCAAATGGAAGCCCTTGCGGCGCTCAGCGGTGAAGTCCTTGTCTTTGCCGTAGATGAGCGGGGCAAAGATGGTCCAATGGAAGGCGCCGCCGCCGAGGCGCAGGGTATAGGCATACCACTGCACGAACATGTTCACTCGGGTCCGCTCTAAGAGCGTGGAGCCGAACCAATGGCTGGGGCAGTCGTACTTCTCGTTGAGATAGCGCCCGATGGCCACGTTCTCCCATACGCGCAGGTCACCGTCGCATAGGATCGGCACCTGGCCGGTGGGATTGTACTCGTCCCTAAACTCCTGGCGCTCGTTAATGTTGGTGGTGATATCGACCAGTTCGTCCTCGAAGGGGATATCGTTCTCGAAGAGGAACTGGCGTGCCGTACGACAGGGCTGAGAGGCTGGGTGATGCAGGAGACGCAGTGTCGAGCTCATGGGGGACTTCCTCACTGTTGGTAGGACACGTCTTGGCGTGAACCCTTCTTTCCGGCCTTCCATGACGCCGGTTACGAGTCGGTCCGCCCGGCAAAAAGAGACTTCAGAAAACTCCTTTTTCTCAGGCAGGACCAATCGAACTTTAACAATGATAGCCAAACCTTGTCAAACAAATTGCAGCAAAGTATAAGATAGGAGAGCAGATCGAGATAGGCGTTGCGGCGCTGACCGATCCGGCCCTACTAGCAAACAAGCAGGTCTCTTTAGGAAAGACACGTTCTCGATGGCGACCCCGGCCGAACCCAGTTCCGACCTTCTGAACATCAAGGAGGCAGCGGCCTTGCTGAAGGTGAGCGAGGCTTCGCTCAGACGTTGGACCAACGCGGGCCGGCTTGCCTGCTTGCGGATCGGCGCCAAACGCGAGCGGCGCTTTCGGCGCGAGGACCTGATGGCTTTCCTGGAAGATCGCGCGGTGCCGGAAGCAGTGGAACCACAGCGGGCGCGTCCGGCCGAGGTTTTGCTTGAGGGTGTTGCCATCGAGTACGGCAATCATCTCTGTACGCTCTACGAGAACGATCTCGGCCGCTTGAAGTGGTCGGTCCCTTTCCTGACTGACGGACTGCGGAACGGCGAGGGCTGTTTTTTGATCGCCACCAAGGTCGTGCGCGACGAGATCTTGAGCCACATCTCCGCGGTCTGGGACGGCGTGGCGGAGGCCGAAAGGGCAGGACGGCTAATCCAAAGCGACGGCATCGGCGATGGCGAAGCCATGTGCCGTTTCGTCGAGCAAAGTCTGGTCCTGGCGACCCGTGCGGGCCTGCGTTCCTTCCGGCTGCTGGGCGACATGTCCTGGTGCCGCCATCAGGGAATGACGCAGGCCGACTTGGTGGCCTACGAGATGCGCTACAACTATGATATCGCGCGCCGCTTCCCGCTGGTCAGCGTCTGCCAATACGATGTCCGCGATTTCTCCGGCCCAGCCGTGCTGAACGCACTCAAGTGCCACGAGGACACCTTCAGCTACCCGCTCTCCCGATTCCTGGCGCTGTAGGAAGGCACGCTAGCTCAGGGCGCGCTGCTGCTCCTGCAGGAACGCTAGCCAAGCCGCCATGCCGGCTCCGGTCTTGGACGAGACCTCGAAGAGTTGTGCTTTGGGGTTCACCTCTCGGATGTTGCGGCTGCAGAGTTCCAGGTCGAAGTCGGTGTGGGGAGCCAGGTCCATCTTGTTGATGATGACCACCTCGGCGGCACGGAACATGTGCGGATACTTCAGCGGCTTGTCCTCGCCTTCGGTGGTTGAGATGATCGCTACCTTCATGCGCTCGCCCAGATCGAACATGGCCGGGCAAACCAGGTTGCCGACGTTCTCGATCAACAGCAGGGATCCGGCCTTCGGGTTCAGGGCCTCCAAGGCGCTGGCGATCATGTCCGCCTCCAGATGGCAGCCCGCGCCGGTATTGATCTGGATGGCCTTGGCGCCGGCGGCACGAATGCGCTCGGCATCGTTGGTGGTCATCTGATCGCCCTCGATCACGGCGATCTCGAGCCTGTCCTTTAGCGCTTCGATGCTGCGCTCCAGCAGACTGGTCTTGCCAGCACCTGGAGAGCTGACGAGGTTCAGCGCCAAGACGCCGCGCCCCTCGAACCAGCCACGATTGCGCTGTGCGATGGAATCGTTCTTGGCCAGAACCGCCTGTTCCAGCGAGATCACCTCGCCGTTGGGGCCGTGCACGTGCGGTTCGTCGTGGTCGTGGTGATGGTGGTGATCATGGCCGTGACTGTGGTCATGACCATGATCGTGCAACAGGGCATGCATTTCCGCCGCGTCCTGGCGCAGCGTCTTGCTCTCTTCACGCGCGAGGTCGGTCATAACCACCATGTTTTCCGGGTCAGAGCATCCACAGGTGCCGCACATCAGGCTGCCTCCTCCAGTTCATAGTCCTTGATCACGAAGGTGTCGCCCTCGGCTTCGATGAACTCCAGGGCGGCGCCGGCCAGGCTGGTGCCCTCGGCGACGATATCGAAACAGAAGCTGAGCGCGCGCCGCTCGACGCATGCCAGCGGGCCGATCGCAAGGCGCACGCGCCGCACCCGCCGGCCGGCGGCATGCTCTTCGACGATGGCGACGACGCTGCGGGTGAGGCCAAGCTCGTGCATCAGCCAAGGCCCCAGGCCAGAGCGCCGGTATCGTTCATGACCTGAATGCCGAGCACCAGCGCCAGTACCGCTGCTCCCAGCGAGAAACCCTTGTGGGCCCAGCGCGCGTGCCGCTCGGCCGCTTTGAGAGGCCAAGCGGCAGCATAGGAGAGCAGGGCCATTCCCAGGATGGAGCCAAACCCGAAGAGGCCGACATAGGCCAACGCGGTCAGCGCGTCTTGGGTCGCGGCGACTGCAAGGGCCAGCAGACCTGCCGAACCGGCAGCGCCATGTACCAAGCCGATGGCCAGCGCGCGCAGCGGAAAGCCCTGTGGGTGCCGATGTTCGTGCGGATCGCTCCGATGCGGCGTTGCGGCACCTTCGTGACTATGTGCATGCAGATGTCGTGTGCCGCCGTCATGGTTGTGCAGGTGAAAGTGGATGCGTTTGGTATAGAGGCGCCGCAGCACGTCCAGCCCCAGCACGACCAGCATGACGCCGACGCCGAATTCAAGCGCCGCCGCCCAACGGTCGGTGAGCGTGAAGCCCAGAAGGATGGCGGCAGCACAGATGATAAAGAGGGTCAAGGTGTGACCCAGACCCCAGGCGGCGCCACGCAGCGCCAGCCGGCGTTTGGAGTCACGGCCACCTGCCGCCATGGCGCCGACGGCTGCGAGGTGATCGGCCTCCAAGGCATGCTGCATGCCGATCAGGAAACCCAGTGCCAGAAAGCCTTCCATTCCCTCCCCCTCAGCAGATCCGCGGCAGTTGTTCGCCGACCAGCATATCGACGACACGACCACCGCCGAAGAGCGTTTGCATGACGACTCGTCCTGGGTGGCCGGCTACAGCCTTGCCGATGATCCGTGCCTCGCGGCCGGCCGGCTGCGCCTGCATCGCTGCCAACGCCGCCCCTGCCTCGTCAGGCGGGACGAAGAGGACCAGAGTGCCCTCGTTGGCGAGATAGAGGGGATCGAGACCCAATATCTCGCAGACGCCGACCACCTCGCGGCGCAGCGGTAGGGCCTCCTCTTCAATCTCGATGCCCACGCCGGCTGCTTCGGACATCTCATTCAGCGCCGACGCCAGGCCGCCGCGCGTGGCGTCACGTGCTGCGCGCAGGTTTGGCGCCACGGCTGCCACGGACTCAATCAGATCGTTCAAGGGTTGGCAGTCGGAGGCGATGTCGGTCGAGAGCGCCATGTCACCACGCGCAGCCAGGATGGCGGCGCCGTGGTCGCCCAGCACGCCGTTCACCAGTGCGACGTCGCCTGCCCGAATGCGACTTGCCGCCAGCTCGCGCCCAGGCGGGATCACACCGACCCCTGCGGTGGTGATGAAGAGCTTGTCGGCCATGCCTTTGCCGACGACCTTGGTGTCGCCGGTGACGATCGCAACACCCGCGGCCTCGGCGGCAGTGCGCATACTACCCGCGATCCGCCGCAGCAGGCTGACCTCCACGCCCTCCTCGATGATGAAGGCGGCCGATAGCCAGAGCGGCTTGGCGCCGCCGACGGCCAGGTCATTGACCGTGCCGTTGATGGCAAGCGTGCCGATATCGCCGCCAGGGAACTCCAGCGGATCGACGACGAAGCCGTCGGTGGTAAAGGCCAGACGAGCACCGGCCTCGCTCAACGCTGCTGCGCTGAGGCGCGCCTGATCCTCCATCTCGCCGGTGGCTTCATTGCGGAAAGCATCCAGAAAGACCTCGTCGATCAGGCGGCGCATGGCCTTGCCGCCACCGCCGTGCGCCAAGGTGACTCTGGCATCGTCTTGCAAGGTGGCGCTGCGCGGGGCCACGGCGTTCACTCCGCCGCCTCCAGCTTGGCGCCGCCATACTGATAGTAGGCTGCACAGGCTCCTTCTGAGGAGACCATGAGCGCGCCAAGCGGGCGCTCGGGCGTGCAGTCCTTACCGAACTTGGGACAGGCCGGCGGCTTGATGCGGCCGGTCATGACAGCACCACAGGCGCAACCATCGGGCTCGGCGACTGCGCGCGGGCCGGCACCATAGCCGATGGTGAACTTGCTCTCGGCGTCGAACGATCGAAAAGCATCGCGGATTTTCAGGCCCGACTTGTCGATCTCGCCCAGGCCGCGCCACTCGAAGCGCTCGCGCGGCTCATAAACTTGCGCCACCGCCGCCAACGAGGCGGGGTTGCCGTCGGCCGGAACTACGCGGGCGTATTGATTCTCGACCTCGGCCCGTCCGTCGCGGATCTGGCGCAGCACCATCAGGACCGACTGTAGCAGGTCCAGGGGCTCGAAACCGGCAACGACGATGGGCTTGCCGTAGTCGGCGGCGATGAAGCGATAGGGCTCCAGGCCGATCACCATGGAGACATGGCCGGGACCGACGAAGCCGTCCAAGGTCATCTCCGGGTCGTCCAACAGGGCCTTGATCGGTGGCGGAACAGTGATGTGGTTGCAGAAGACCGAGAAGTTGGTGAGCTCTTCCTCGGCCGCTTGCAGGATTGAGAAGGCGGTCGAGGGCGTGGTGGTCTCGAAGCCCAGGCCGAAGAAGACCACCTCGCGCTCGGGGTTCTTGCGGGCCAAGTCCAAGGCATCCAACGGGGAATAGACCATACGGACGTCGGCGCCGTCGGCCTTGGCTTGCAGCAGCGATTTCCGGGTACCGGGAACGCGCATGGCATCGCCGAAAGTGGTGAAGATCACCTCCGGGCGCTCGGCCAGTTGGACGCACTCGTCGACCCGCGACATCGGCAGCACGCAAACCGGACAGCCCGGCCCGTGGATGAACTCCAGACCCGGCGGTGTCAGGCGGTCCAGGCCATAGCGGAAGATCGCATGGGTGTGGCCGCCGCAGATCTCCATGATGCGCACCGGCTCTTCAGCCGTGGCTCCGATGGCCTCAACGGTCTCCTCGATCGCCGCCAGGACGCCCTTGGCAGCGATGGGATCGCGGAACTCACTGGCATAGCGCATCGCTCTACTCCGCGGCCGAGGCGCGCATGGCCTCGAGCTCTTGCTGGGCTTCGCCAAGTTCGAGCAGTAGGTCCAGGGTCTTGGCCGCCTCCTCCTCATCGATTTGGCTCATTGCAAAGCCGACATGGATCAGCGCCCAGCCGCCGACCAGACGCTCGAGGTAGCCGTCCTTGGGCGCGATCGGCGCCAGGTTCACCTCGCGGGTTACGCCAGAGATCTCGACCGTCGCAAGCTTGCGGCCGGGGTCTGAGATCGCAACGATCTGGCCTGGAATTCCTAGGCACATGGCAAACCTCCCTTGTTGTCCAGCTGCGCCAACGCGACTAAGGCCTGGCCGAGTGCCAGGCCGCCGTCGTTGGCGGGAACCTCTTGGTGACTGAGGACGGTGATCCCTCGTGCCGACAGCCCCTCTTCGACCAGGCGAAAGAGGGTGGCGTTCTGGAAACAGCCGCCGGAGAGCGCAACGTGATTGAATCGGTCACCGGCTTCGCTCAGGCGAACGGCAAGCGCCACCACAGCCTTGGCCAGGCCGCGATGGAAACGCGCGGCAATGGCGCCGATCGGGGTCTCCAAATGCAGGTCGCCTAGCAGCGCCCGCCAGGCAGCCAGCGGCTCGATGTAGGGCAACCCCCTGCCGCCCAAGAGCGGTAGCGCGAAGGGGTAGGCCAGCTCGTCCGCTTCCTGCAGCGCAGTCGGATCGATGGCCGCTTCGAAGAGCATCGCGGCCTGACCCTCATAGTCCTGTCGGTCCCAGGCAAGCCCGGTCATTGCGGCCGCGGCATCGAAGAGACGTCCGCAGGAGGAGGAAAAGGGGGCGTTCATGCCCTTGGCAATCATCGCGTCCAGGGTTTCGCGCGGGGTCTTACTCAGGCGCTGGAACAGCGGCAGGCCCTCGAAATTCATGGCAAACTCGGCCCAGCCCATCTCGGCCATCAGGTGGGCGTAGGCATTGCGCCAGGGTTCGCGTATCGCGGCAACACCGCCCGGCAAGGCTACCGGCTTGAAACAGCCAAGGCGCTCGAAACCGCGGTAGTCGGCGGCGAGAAACTCGCCACCCCAGATGGTGCCGTCCGCGCCCAGACCGAGCCCGTCCAGTGCAATGCCCAGTACCGGCGGGGCCTGAAGCGGATAGCCATTTTCGGCCAGGCAGGCGGCGATGTGGGCGTGGTGGTGTTGCACCTCGATCAGCGGCAGACCGGCCGTTTCCGCCATCGTCTGGCCACGCTTGCTGGAGAGGTACTCCGGATGGCAGTCGATGGCGATGGCCCGCGGGTTCAAATCATAGAGCTCGCGATAGAGGGCGAGATTGTGCCCCACCTCCTCGTCGGTCGCCGCATTCTCCAGGTCACCCATGTGTTGGCTGAGGATCGCTTGTCCCGCCTTCACCAAGCAGAAGCTGTTCTTCAATTCGCCGCCAAGTGCCAGGATCTCTGGTTGGTCCCTGAAACCGGGCGGCAGGGGCAGCGGGCTCGGCGCATAGCCGCGGGCGCGGCGCAGCATACGGGTGCGGCCGCTCACGATACGCGCGACGCTGTCGTCGATGCGATTGACGATGCCGCGGTCGTGCATCAGTGCGAAGTCCGCGACTTGAACCAGATCGCGGCGCGCGGCCTCGTTGTCGATGCACTGCGGGTGGCCGGAGAGATTACCGCTGGTCATCACCACCGGACGATCCAGCCGCCGCAGCATGAGGTGATGCAGCGGCGTATAGGGCAGCATGAAGCCCAGAAGGTCGAGACCGGGGGCCACCGCGTCCGGCAAGACCTCGCCCGCCGCTTCCAAGAGCACGATGGGGGCAGCCGGGCTGGCAAGCAGCTTTGCTTCCGCCTCGCTGACACGGGCAAAGCGACGGATCACCTCTAGGTCGCGTGCCATTAGTGCGAAGGCCTTGCCGCGGCGGCGCTTGCGATTGCGCAGGCCTTCGACCGCCTCGGCTTGCGTCGCATCGCAGGCCAGGTGGAAGCCGCCGATGCCCTTGATCGCCACGATGTGGCCCTTCAACAGCATGCCACCGGCCGCGTCGACCGAGTCCAGCATGGAGAAGGCGTCGTGGCTGACAGCGCCTCCGCCCAGATGCTCCAGCCAGGCACGTGGCCCGCAAGCATGGCAGGCGACCGGCTGCGCATGGAAACGGCGATCTGTCGTGTCTTGATACTCCGCGGCGCATTCCGGGCAGAGCGGGAAGCTCTGCATCGAGGTATTGCCGCGGTCGTAGGGTGCGCCTGCGACGATGGAAAAGCGCGGCCCGCAGTTGGTGCAATTGGCGAAGGGATAGCGGAAGCGCCTGGCAAAGGGATCGCGCACCTCGGCCAGGCAGTCCGGACAGATGGCAGCATCGGGCGTCACAGCCGTCCGCATCGACCCATTGGTCGAGTGGGTAATCCGGAAACCCTCGGGCGCCGGGCCCACCAGCGGACGGCTTACCAAGGCATCAATCTTGGCCAGGGCCGGCGCTTCCGCTTGCAGGCGCTCGGCAAAGCGATCCAGCGCCTGGCCCCAGAGACGGATCTGTACCCCCTCGGCCGAGTTACAGACCTCGCCTGTGAGGCCTAACTCCGTCGCGATGCGCCAAACCGTCGGTCGGAAGCCGACGCCCTGTACCTGTCCTGTGACGATGAACTCGGCTGCCAGCTGGCTCATGACGCCAGATCCCAGAGCAGGACACGGTTGTTGCCGCTGTCGGCGATCGCCAGGGTCTTGCCCTGTAGCGAGAGGCCATAGGGCCAGCAGAGCGTGTCGCGCCCGGCAACTCCCCAGCCGTTATCGCCCTTGCTGGCAAAATCCGGTTGCCCGGTGAGCGCGCTGGCTGCTGCACCGGTTTCTGAAGCCTGGAAGCCCAGCAAACGGGAGTTGGCGGTGTCGGCGACGATAAGGGTCTCTGCGTTCTGAGCCAGCGCATAGGGCATGTTCACCGTGGCCGCGCTTGGATAGTAGCTTGCTCCATTGTGGTCGCAGGAGGTGGCGTCGGCCTGACCCAGGAAGGCCGAGGCCGGGGCACCGTCGCTGGTCGGCAGGCTTTCCCAAAGCATCACGCGGTTGTTGCCGGCATCGGCGACCGCCAGCTTGCCTTGCCAATAGGCGAGTGCGTGTGGCCAGCGCATGCCGGCCGGGCCGACGTCGGCACCGGCATTTTCGTCGCGTCGGCCGAAGTCGGCCTGGCCCAAGACCAGATCGGCTGCCTGTCCACTTCGGCTTGGGTGCTCCCACAAGAGGACTCGGCGATTGCCGCTGTCGGCGACTGCCAGGCACCCAGCGACCTCGGCAATGCCGTAGGGCCAGTTCAGGCTGGCAGCGGTGGGATGATCGGCGCCGCGGTTTGCCAGCATCGCGTCTGCATTCTCCTGCCCCAGCACCATGTCTGCTGGCTGATTGGAATGTCCCGGCCGTTCCCGCCACAGTAGGACGCGATGGTTCCAGGCATCCGCCACCGCCAGGCCAGCGCCCCAGGCTGAGACGCCTGTCGGCACATTGAGGCTCTTCGGTCCGACCGGTCCCTTGGCGTTGCGTCCCTCGCTTGCGGCATCGGGCTGACCGATCACGGTGTCGGCCGGCTGGTTGTCCGCGGTCGGCAGCGAATTCCAGCCGAGCAGGCGATGATGGCCGGTATCGGTGACCCAGAAAGAGCCGTCGGGATGCAGGCAGAGGCCGCGCGGACCGAAGAGCGTCGCAGCCGTTGGTGCGATGGCCTCGGCCCAGGCCTCCGGCGACCAACCCAGCACGCGAGACGGTCCGGCGGGATCGAGGAGCGGGGCACCGCTGATCGCCGTACCCGGTGCCTTGATCGGCCGAAAGCTTGGAGCAAGCGAGACGCGCATCGCTCAGTCCTGCAGCTGCACGAAGAGCCGTGCGCCTTCTTGTCTGATGGGGTGTGGTTGCAGCTGGACTTCCGGCGCGGTCAGGCACTCACCGCTTTCCAGCGCGTACTGAAAGCCGTGATAGGGGCAGGTGAGCTTACCCTCCTCGATACTGCCGCCGTCCATGGCCATGCCCATGTGCGCGCAAGCGTTCTCGAAGCAGGTCACGCGCGGGCCGAAGCGAGAGACGATCAGGCCATGGCTGCCGATCTCCAGGAAGCAGGATTCGCCCTCAGCCAAGGCCTCGGCATCCATGATGTCGGTCCAGGGGGCGTCTTGGCCGGCGGCGAAGGGCGAGGTGACGTGGGTCGCATTGCCCCCGCCCAGACCTTTTACCTGCCGCACCACCTCGATCTCTGGCATGGCCTCTTGGATTGCCTTCTTGACGCCCGCGTAGAAGGTCAAGGCCGAGGCCGGGCAGCCGTCGCAGGCGCCGGTCAGGCGCACAGCAGCTTCTGGCGGCTCGACGGAAACCAGTTCCACGTCGCCGCCGTGGCCAGCCAAGGTTGGGCGGATCTTGTCCAGTGCCGCTTCGGCCCGCTCCGCCAGGGAGGGGCGGAGGATCCCGTGTCGACGCAACACGGCATAGATCAACTCGTCGCCGGCAGCAGTCCGCAAGGCTGCCGCCATGCCCGGAACCTCCTTCAATGCGCGGATCAGCCGGCGAAAGGCCTCTGCATTCAGAGCATCGATCGCTTCTGCGCGGGCTTGCGCTGCATTGCGCTGCCCTTCCGGCCAGTCAGCGGCGAGACTTTCCAATGCGGCAATGTCACCCAAGAGCGCGGAGAGATCCCGCTCTTCGCGCGCTTGCTTCAAGGAGCCTGGTCCGCCGTCGGCCATGCTGGGCTCACGCGTACTTCAGGTCTTTGAAGAGGATGGGCTGCATCGCGCCGCTGACCGCTCCGCCGACGAGCGCTGCCAGCCATAACGGCAGGAAGAGACCGAGGATCACGATGACCAGAGCGCCGATGCCGGCGCCGATGGCGAGCTGACGCATGGACTTTGCATTATCGCGAAACAGCTTGCCGGCGAAGAGCAGCTTTGCCGATTCGATGGCGGTTCCAATCATGGCATCGCCTCCTTTAGATCGCGAGAGAGATCAGGACGCCGATGATCACGGCGGGAAGGCCGGCCAGCAGCCCATAGAGCGCACCCATGTAGGCAGCCAACTCCTTGCCCAGGGCTTCGCCACCGACCTTGATGCCAGAGGCGGCGCCCCCGGCCAACGCTGCCGCAATGCCGATCACCAGGCTGACGATTACCAATCCGATAGTCATGTCTCGACCTCTTGTGTCTTCTGTCTTGGGAGTCTCGATCACTGTACGCCGTTGGCTTGACGCGGCTCAGGCACCAGGGCGGCTTCCAGTTCGGCCAGCGCCTCAGCCGTTACCTGAGCCTTGTCGGTCTCGCCCATGGCGTGGAAGATGTTCTGGGCATCGCGGTAGAGCGCCAGCGCCGCTGCCAGATTGGAGCTGTTGCCGGCCTCGGGCCGATCCGGGTCGTCGGGCAGGTTGGCCAGACAGTTGGCCTTGTTGGCGATGGTGTTGGCATAGGCGCCGGGGCTGTCGCGACGGGTACGAACCTTAAGCGCCTCGTCATAGGCCTCCAGAGCGCGGAAGCCGTTTTCGACGCGATGGCTGGAGGAGACATATTGCAGTGCGTTACCCAGATTGTTCTGCAGCATCGCGTATTCCGCAGGATGCTCGATCAGGGTGACCGCAGCCAGTCCCTCTTCGAAGGACTGCACGGCCAGCGCCTCGCGCATCTTCGATCGCTCGTCACTGAAGGGGATCGAGAGGAAGGCGGTCGCCAGGTTGTTCTGCAGGATGGCGAACTCCTTGGGGTGCGCCTTGCAGTCGAAGGTTCTGAGGCTGCGCTGGTAGGCGGCGATGGCATCTTGAATGCGGGCTTGCTGGGCACCGGCCAAGTTCTGCAGGGCCAGCCCCAGGTTCATCTCCGCCTCGGCGATTTCCTCCTTGAGGCCCTCTTGGCGCAGTTGGTCCAGCGCCGTCTCGAAAGCCGTGCGCGCTTGTTTCAAGGGTGTTGTGTCTTCGCTGGGCAGGGCCATAAGGGCCGTGCCCAGACGGGCGCGAACGCGCGCAGCGAGCAAGGCTTGCGCCTCCGGCAGCAGATCGAGCGCAGTTTGATAAAGCGTAACTGCGCCTTCGATGTCGGCGGGGGTTTTCGGTTTCTGCTGTAAGCCCATGGCGATCTCCATGAGCATCTCGGCCTTCTCGTCCAACGAGGCACCCTCTGCCTCGACTGCGGCCAGGGCGGCCTTCACCTGTTCATCGCTCCGACTGAGAGCCGGCATGGCAGTCTCCCATAACCCCTGTTGCAGGCATGCAAGCCTTCTTTGCAGGGAGCAAAGCAGACTCTCAGAAGCTTGTCTATTTAATTTTCTCTATGCAAAGATAGTTTGCAAAATTTCAGGCAAGGGCACCAGGAGCGCACCGGCGTCGCTGGACCAGAAGGCGGGCAGGTCTTCGCTGCTCCACTCCGCAAGGCCCTGCTCGGCAAAGGCGTCCGGAGCGCTGGCCACGCGATCGCCCGCGGCGTTGCGGACTTTTAGCAAGCAGCCGCCGGAGGCCATACGGTGCACAGGCAGGATCCGAATACGCTTTGCTTCCACCAGGATGATCACGGCTTCGATGCTGCGGAAGTAGCGCTCGGCGGTCTCGGCCGCGATATAGATGGAACCGCGGCGGACAGTGACGGTTGCGCTCACTGCCAAAGCCCTTCGCCATAGCGCTTTGCCTGCGCTTTGACGTCCTGCACGACCTTGTCGACTGCGGCCTCGACCGGCGTGCTGAGCGTCAGGCCCAGCTCTAGGGTAGAGGCTTCGATCAGCAGGACCTTCACGAACTTTGGAAAGTCGGCGCCATAGATCCGCTGACCGGCATAGAGCGCGTGATCCCAGCGGAAGTCATGCAGGTTGAGGCTCTGCGGTGGTGGTGCCTGTAGGAGATCGCCAGGGACCTCATAGACAGCGCCCGGTGCGTCCTCGGGTGCGCGGGCATCGACGATGATAAGATGCGAGAGCCCGCGAGCGCGATAGAGCACTGCCATGCCGTCGGTTCCGGCATCGTAGAGCGTGACGCCGGCCGGCAAGCTCTCTCTGTGTAGGCGATCAATGACGGCAGGACCGGCGCCATCGTCGCTTCGATTGGGATTGCCGCAGCCGATGATGGCCAGAGACATGCCGTGCCAACTAAATCCGCCAGAGCCGGCAGGACCAGCTCGGCTCGACCGGCAGCATCAATTCCGGTAGCTCGCAAAAACGGCGATGCTGCAGATAGTACATACAGGTCTCGCAAGGCTGCTCGATCTCGTCGGCTTCGATCACGTGATCGGTAAAGCCGGCAATCTTGAGTTTGACCCGCGTATCCTCACCAGCCTCGTTGCGCAGGCGGCCGACGATCTCGTTCACCATCTCGGAGGTTTCGGCGCGCGGCCAGACCTCAGTCTCAAGCCCGTCCGCGAGCAGGGCCGCGATCTCTTGGCGTTCGGTGTCTTCGCTCAAGGTCGCCTCCTCAGATGCGCCAGAGCCGGCACCACCATTCGGGTTCGGCCGGCAGGCTCAACTCCGGCAGGTCGCACCAGCGTTTGTGGACCAGGAAGTACATGCATTCCTGGCATCGCATCTCATCCTCGCCGTAGGGCTTCAGGTACCAGCCGCTGATCACCAGCTTCTCGCGCAGTTGATCGGGGCCGAGCGGCCGTAGCCGGTCGAGCAGTGCCGCGAACTCGCGGTCGGTCTCCGGAAAGGGCTCCAGCTCCGTCTTCAGCCCCTCCTTCATCTGGTCTTCGATCATGCGCAGCAGGGTGGCGTGGTCGGCCTCGGCAGGCGCCACGCCGTAGCGCTTGATGTATGCGGCGCGCTCTTCGTCCGGATCCGCTGTGGGATCCTCCTTGGCGGCCATGCTTGCCTCCCCTGTCATGCTTTCTTCTTTCATTATGTCCTGCTCGCACGCCACCTGCGCGGGCGGGGCGGCCTGTTGCGCTACCCCGCCGCAGCTGGCCGTGCGACCAGCCGCTAGGCCGTACGGAAGGTTGCCAGCTCCTTCCCGGTTTTGGCGTCGTGCGCATGCACGGTGCAGACCAGGCAGGAATCATAGGAGCGGCAGACGTGGCCCACTTCTACTGGATCGCTGCTGTCCTTGATCGGCGTGCCAATCAGCGCCTCTTCAATCGGTCCACGTTCGCCGTCGCTGGCCCGCGGGCCGACGTTCCAGGTGGTCGGCGCGATGATTTGATAGTTGTGGATCTTCCCGTCGCGCACATCGATCCAGTGGCAGAGTGCGCCGCGAATCGCCTCGGTCGCACCCCAGCCTTGGCCGTCTTTCTCGGTCGGCTTGATGTACCACTCGTCGTTTAGGCGGAACTCGCGCAGGATGCGCTCGGACTGGCGGTAGAGCTTGCAGAGCTCGTGCATGCGCGCGAAGTGGCGCAGCAGGATCGAGGGACCGCCCATCTTGCGGTACATGTCCAGGATCAGCGGATCGCTGTGCTGCCAGCTCTCGCCATGCTCGCCGCCGGCGATCAGCTGACGGGCCAGCGGTCCGGCTTCCAGGCGGCCGTTCTCGGCATGGCGTACGGCGGTGCACCAGGAATACTTGCCCTCGATATCCACCGGGTTCTTGGAGACCGGATTGGTCACGCGGTCGAAGGGATGGCTCTCGCCGCTCTCGTCGTACCAGGCGTGGGTCATGTCTTCGCGGGTATGGATTTGGTCCATGGTCTTGAAGCTGTCGGCGGCACCGTCGTAGACGCCGGATTTCATGATGACCGAGGACTGCCGGGTCTCGATGGTGGGCTTGTTGTACTTGTCCTCATGCGGCAGGTAGCCCCAAGAGATGTACTTGCCGTGGCTGCGACCGTAGTTCTGCAGACCGATCTCCATCCCCATGCGCCAATAGAGGCCGAGGTCGGAGTTGGCATGCTCGGGCCGCTCGTCCAGCCAGGCCATGAAGTCGTCGTAGGACTGGATCTCTTCATAGCGTTCCATCGAGCAGCCGAGCCACAAGGGCTCGATCCAGTTGCGTCGGAAGTGCTCCAGGATCGACCAGGCGCGGGTCACGTCGGTCAATGTGGGAGCGCACATGACCCCGCCGGGCACCATGAAGGAAGAGTGCGGCCATTGCCCACCCATGAGCGCGTAGATCTCGACTGGCCGGCCGGAGATGGTGACGCCGGCTTCGTAGGAAGTGCCGGTGAAGGGGGAGTAACGCTTGACCGCTTCCTCGAAAAACTGGCTGCCGGAGTAATTCTTGTTGGTGAAGTCGATCATGAAGAGGCCGTAGTGATGGCGCGGCAGCGATTGGATCGATTCCACCAACTGTCCCAAGTTGCGGGCCAGGATGGCGTTACGCGGCACCGTCGTGCCCCAGGCCGTGTCCAAGGCCCAGGCCGCGCAGGTGAGGTGCGAGGCACCGCAGATGCCACAGGCTCTGGGTGTCACCACCAGGCCGGCTTGCGGGTCCTTGTCGCGTAGGATGACCTCGAAGCCGCGGAACAGCTCCGCATGGGTCCAGGCATTGGTTACCACCCCGTTTTCGATATCGACGCGAACATCGAGGTCGCCCTCGACGCGGCCGACCGGGGAGATGTCGAGCGTTTGAACTGCTGACATGGTCTCTTGTCTCCTTGAATTCTGTGAGCCGTCGTCAGACGACGAAGATGTCGTCTTCGGCCCAGGCCGGGGCGGCGCCCTTGGCGGCGGCCGTCAACTTGACGTAGCCCTTCTTGTCCACGCCTTCCGGCAGGTCCTTGGGCACGCCCATCATGGTCTGCGTCTTGAAGACCGTGCCGGGTGCCAGGTCGAAGAAGGGGAACTCTGGCTCGGTGCAACCCAGGCAAGGCATTCCGGCGCGGGTCTTTGAGGAGACGCGGTTCCAGAGAATGCGGTTGCAGGGCGAATGGGTCATCGGACCGCGGCAGCCCAGATCGTAGAACAGACACCCCTTGCGCTGCCCGAAGGCGGTACTGGAGACCTTGTAGGCGAAGTGCATGTTCCGCGTGCAGCCGGTCTGGGTGAAGCTGGAGAAGAAGGTCTTGGGCCGCTGAAACTGATCAAGGCTGAGATCGCCGCCGCGCCCGGTGGCGACGGCGACTAGGATCTGTGTCACCCAGTCGGGATGCGCCGGGCAACCTGGGATGTTGATCACCGGCAGGCCGGCCTTGGCGGTGAAATCGCCACCCAGCGCGCCGCCGCGCTCGCGCTTCAAGAACTGCAGGCCCTGGCTGTCGGAAGGATTGGGCGCCGTCGCCGGGATGCCTCCCCAGGTGGCGCAGTCGCCGATTGCAACGACATATCCGGCTGCCGCAGAGAGCTCCTTAACCCATTGCTTCATCGGTCGACCGCAGAAGCGGTTCCACTCGCCGGTTCCGTCCGGCGCGTTCACCACGGTGCCTTCAAAGACGAAGATGTCGAGCTGGATCTCACCGGAGATGCACTTCTCCAGGATCGCCTTGACGCCGTCGCCGAGCTCAAGGCCGAGCGAGGGTTGCCAGAGCACGTTGATGCCGAAGTCCGTTACCAAATCGCAGGCGCTGGGTTCCTCGGCATTGAGGAAGGACATGGTGTTCCCCGAGCACGCCCCCCCTTGCAGCCACAACAGATTCGCCATTGGGTCACCTCCCTTGCTGTTGGCGCCCCCGTTCAACCGCCTTCAGCCAGGAAGGGCGAAGGGGGCCGAGTGGGGCCTTCATCCTTCTAACAAGCAAGGAACGTGCCAGTTTGGCATGATCTGGAAAGATCGTCGCGGGAGAGCGACTTACCGCGCCGCAGCATGACCGAGCAGTGCGCAGTTCAGGGGCATGTGCAAAGAAACTTTGCTAGCGATCTTGCAAAGCAGCTTTGCAGACTAGCCATGCCGATTGCCGCAGCGCGGGCAGGCGACCTCCTGTCCCAGACCGTACCAAACGCCTTGGCAGCGGCTGCACCAATGGCCCTTGAGGCTGTGCCCTTGCGGATCGAGCGTTAGGCCGAGTTGACTAATGCCCAGTTCATTCACCGGCTTTGTCTTGTTCTTGCCGGGCACCCGGGATTGCGGAAAGGGGATGAAGGGTCGCTTGTCGCTCATGGCGATCCCCACCTCTTGGTTATTCAGCACGCGGGCGCAAGTGTGGCAGAGAGGTGGAGCAAGGCAAACCTGCATCGGCGGGCAGTGCAAGATCAGCGCTCATGGTTAGGGTCTTTGACCGAGTTTCGAACTGTTTGGGAGCGGCCTCTTGGCGAAACGGCACAAAGGCAGACTACATATGGCGGCGCTCTCCGCAGTGTCGCATTTCGCGGTTGCTGCTGCGGCAATCGGGGGCACGCTTGTGCTTCTCGATCAAAGACCTTGGCAAAGCGCCTCTGTTCCCCCTGGTCCGGTGCCCCTCTGTGACGGTGGTCTTAGTTTTCTCGCCATGATGCCGCGCGACGCGTACCGCGCCGTCTTCGGTGAGGAGAACTGGGCCTTTCCGGCCATGCGCTCCGGTTTCGCAGACCGGGAGTCCGGATTGCTGGCCGTCAGTTTCGGCAGGCCGGTTGCAGATTCCTTCGCCTTGCAGTCCATGAACAGTCGGCAGAGCCCGGCGGTGCCGCCGTTCGCCGGGGTGCAGTTCGACAGCATGCCCCGCGATCTCGATACGGCCCTTCGCAAGGTTGCCGATGAGGTGAGCGGGGAGCGCAGCTATCGACCGACCGTCTACTTTCATGCCAGTGCCGAAGAAGATGCCTTGTCGTGGCCGCGCGTCGATGCCGCCTTCGAACCCCTTCTCGACTACCTGCTAAGACCGAATGCCTGGTGGGAACGCTTCGCCAGCGCGCCCTCCTGCTACATCGCCCGCCAGAGATTGGATGAGGAGGTTTTCTCCGTCTATGCGATGAGCAGCGCTGCCGGCAGCGCGCGTGAGCAGGCGCAGTGTTACTGGACCGCGCTGCAGACGGCCTACGGCCTTTCTGGCGTATCTTACCTCTATCACCGCAAGCCTTTGCGAGACGACGGCGATCACTATGCAGCCGATTTTTTCCCTCAGGACTTGCTCTATCGACGAAAGCCGGATGACTGGGGGATCGATCCAGGAACCTACGTCCTCAGCGGCTACCTCGGCGCCTGCCCGGACGTCCTGGCTTTGACTGGCGAGCAGGAAAGCTAAAGGAACAACCGGAGTCGATGACAGGGCGCTTGCCTGGCCCGTATCGGGACAGAGTCTGGCGCTTTCGAAATACGCGAAGCTCGGCTCTTCATGTCCGCTCCTTACCGCGCTCCGCAAACCGGCGATGGTCGAAAAAGGCGTCGAAACTTCGGCAGCGACGCCCAGACGTGATCGGCATAGGGAAAGGGTTCGAACGGCTTGTCTCCTGGGAGAGGGAGAGGCGCGATCTCGGCGTCCAAACGCGGCGCATAGAAGAAGGGTATCGAAAATCGCTCTTTGCTGGGCGACAGAACGCATTGCTCCGTGGCGCGAACCTGGCCAGCCGTCCAATACTCCAGCAACTTTCCGAAGTTGATCACCAGGCCGCCATCGTGTGGTGAAACGTCGGTCCAGGCGCCGTTTCGCATCTTCGCCTGTAGGCCGCCGCTGCTGTCCTGCGCCAAGAGCGTCATGAACCCGAAATCGATATGGGCTTCATTGTGGAACGATTGCGGAACAAGTTGAAGCCTTCCCCTGACCTTAGAATGTTGCCTCCAGGTTCAGCGTAAGCCTTTGTTAGGGCTTATCTTTCTAGAATTGAAACCAACATGCACCTGTCCTCGCGAAGCCCTGTAGGCTAGGGTTACCCTCGATCAATGACCCGATGAAAGGCGCCGGCGGGCGTTCCGCGCGCAAGGGGGGGAACTCGTGACCGCAATACGCACCAGGACCGATGGCTCGATCTCCATTCGCTCCTACACTCTATCGCAGAGGACCCACGCGCATCCTTTTCACCAGATCGTTGTCCCCTTGAGTGGGGCCATAAACATTGCGTTTGGCGATCGAAGTTACAGCGTTGCGGTCGGCCATTGTGTTATCATCACATCAGGCAGGGAGCACAGCTACAGCGCACCCGACAGGTCTCGCTTTCTGGTCGCGGATATGGGCAGCTTGCCTGCGAACGCCGAAAGGCTTGATGAACCCTGCGTTGCCATCAGCACGGACCTTACCGCCTTTTGCGGCTATGCCGCTGTGCAACTCCTTGAGGCAGCGGATCGAGATACCGGCGTCCTACTCTACACACTCTTCTGGCGCCTGATCGAGCAGCAGGATTTCGCGAAGCGCGTCGACGATCGGATCATGCGGGCCGTCCTGTTGATGGAGGAGGACTTGGCCGTCACCCATTCGATTGAAGCGCTTGCCGAAGCAGCCTGCCTGAGCGCCAGCCAGTTCAAAGCTCTCTTCAAGAAATGTCTTGGCGTCACCTGCACGACCTTCTTGGCACAGCGGCGCATGGAATCCGCAAGGACGCTGCTTACGAACACGGACTATCCGGTGGGCGTGGTTGCAGTCCTTGTCGGCTATGATGACGCCTCCGCGTTTGCCCGAAGGTTCAAGGCGCATTTCGGACAGAGCCCGCGCGCGTTGGCACGTGGCGGCTGACTTCCGGCCCTTTGGCATAGAAGACAATCCGTTCTGCACAGTTCTTCCCGCAGGTCCTGATACCAACCTGATTACGCGGCTTGTGGCCCTCACGCCCTCAAGCCGAGGTAACCAGCCAAACGCGAAGAGATCGACTTCCGCATGGAACGCATTGGCGAGACGCTCGACGCCGTCAAACAGCAGTAAGGAGAGAGAGATGAAGCTCAGCGATTTCAAAGCACTCACATTCGATTGCTACGGCACCTTGATCGACTGGGAATCCGGTATGGTCGCCGGTCTGAAACCACTGACAGATCGCGTGCCCCGCACGCTCTCGCGCAACGAGATCCTGGAAGCGCACGCCTTTCACGAATCAACGCAGCAGCGTTGGACGCCCAGCTATCGTTATGCCGACCTTCTGCCGATCGTCTACAAACGCCTGGCCGAAGAGTGGGGTGTTTCCGTGACGCCGGAGGACTGTGCTGCCTACGGTCGGTCGGTAAAGGATTGGCCGGCCTTCCCGGATTCGGCTGAAGCGCTGCAGTATCTCAAGAAACACTACAAGCTCGTCATCCTCTCGAACGTCGACAACGCCAGTTTCGCCGGAAGCAGCGCCAGGCTGCAGGTCGAATTCGACGCGATCTACACGGCGCAAGATGTCGGCTCATACAAGCCTTCGGATCGAAACTTCGCCTACATGCTGGAACACCTGGCACGCCAGGGCATCGGGAAACAGGACATTCTGCATACGGCCGAGAGCCTGTTCCACGATCACGTACCAGGCCAGCGCCATGGCTTGACTTCGTGCTGGATCTATCGGCGCCATCAGCAGGAGGGCTTTGGCGCGACGATGAACCCAGGCGAGGTCCCAGACGTCGCCTTCCGCTTCAACTCGATGGCCGATCTTGTGAGGGCCCATCGGGCAGAAACAACGGCGTAGCAGGAATGGGCTGCGTCGCGAATTGCCGCAATGACCGCCGGGATCGGCGCGATCAATCTGTTGGCGCGACGTGACCAGCTCGACGCGGTTTAGATCGAGTTTCGGGCCGGCGCGCGGAGCTTCAGCATCTTGTCACGGACGAGCGTATCGCTGGCGTCGAAACGTTCGATAACCTGGCGGCAGTAGGGGTTGAACCGGCAGACCTCTTCGAAGAGCTGGCTGTCGTGGCGCACCGAATCAACCGCATCCATCAAGTAGCCGAAGGAGACGGTATCGATGTCGGTGCGCTCAAATCCGCCCTGCGCGACCACCTGGCCGATGTAGTGCGTCAGGAACAGCGTCTCGGCGAGGTCCCTGTCGTGCGCATCCGCGCTCTTCTCCACGAGTGAGAAGCCGGTTGCCACGAGGCCGTCACACAGAGTGCGATAGAGCGCCGGGTCCATCTTATGTCCCGTCACCACGATGCGAAAGCCCGACACTTCTCCGTTGCGCTTGGCATAGCTCTCCGGCCCGAACATGGGGTGCATCGAAAGGAAGGGCTGGCCGGCGCGGACACTGGAGACCAGGCCCATCGTGTAGGCCTTCACCGTCGCGACATCGATCAGCACCGTGCTTGCACCCAGGTGCGGCTCAAGCCGTTGCAAAGTGCGCTCGTAAGCGCTGATGGGCACCGTCAGGACCACCGCATCGCAGGCTCCGACAGCGTCGAGCGGGAAGAAGAGCTCGCCGTCAGGCTCGCGGCTTCCGGAGTGGATCTTTAGCTCGGCATCCGGCAAGAACCGCTGTTGCAGCGCATGCAGGAAGGCGCCGAACGCGCCATAACCGATGAGGCCGATTGAGAAGGACATGAGACAAGATCGTGCGCTGTTTTGGGTTTGTCAGCCTTGAGCAGGCCGAGCGCTGCTTTTAATCCGCCCCGTCGCGGGAGGAAACCGCAAAGCGTCATCGTGCCCCAAACTCGCGTCGGCTGAAGTCCACTGTCACGCAAGCGGGCAGGCCACCTGGTGCGGCGGATGCCTACTCACTTCCAAAAAGACCCTCAGGTTTCGGCCTGTCGCTTGTATGCCTCCGCGTCGAACCAGCCCTGCTGTGTCTTAACCTTGCGGTCTTGGTTCAGATCCCTTTCTTCCCGGTCGTAAACCTTGAGCGGTACCGGCCCGACGATCGTCCAACAGCTTTTCGGGCACCGAGATCAAGGCAGTCTGGTCTTCGCCGTCTCATCGTCAACTCCCAGCGGAGGTTCATTGGCTGCCACTTGGATCGCGCGTGACTTCGATCAGTCCAAAAATGCCGATTGGATGTGCGAGACCGCGCACCTCGTAGTGCCCGCGCTTGACGAACAAGTCGGAGGCGGCATCTGCTACTGACGCGGTTGCAAGCACCCGGTCACCGACTGTCTTCGTCAAGCCCTCGATCCTGCTGGCGACATTGACCGCGCTTCCCAGCACCGTGAAATCAAGTCGGCCGGGGCTGCCGATGTTGCCGTAACTGACTTGGCCAGCGTTGATGCCGATCCCCATGTCGAGTTGCACTTGCCCCGCGCCAGCTCGCGTTCGGTTGAGCGTGGCGAGCTCCCTGAGTACGGTTCTTGCCGCAAGTGCTGCCTGCCTGCACTTATGCTTGCGCTCATCTCCGTGTTGAATGGGGAAGATCGACAGGATGCCGTCGCCCATGAATTTCAGCACGTCGCCGCCGCTATCTTCCACCGCCTGTACGACCACCTCGAAATAGCCATCGAGCGCGCTCAGGACCTCTTCTTCGGTCGAACCTTCAGAGAGCGCTGTGAAGCCTCGAAGATCCGTGAACATCACGACGGCCTCGAGCGTCTTGCGTTCGCCGCGTTTGATGGTGCCGTTCCAGACCGCCTCGGATGGACCGGTGCCGAGGTATGTGCGCAGAAGGCTTTGGGTGGACTTGCGCATGGTGACCGGCTCCAGCGCGCAGGACAGGCCTGCTTTGGCCGCTTCGATCATCTGAAGATGGTCCGGTGCAAAGCCCTCCGGGTCCCGAGTCGCGAAGGTGCAGCCGTGTTGCGAGCCGTCGCCATAGTCCAGCAGGGTGGCGTAGTAGTCGGTTCCTCCCGCTTCTGCGAACTCTATGTAGGAAACGTGGTCTTTCTCTGGGTCGAGTCCGCGGAGGCTCTTGTGTAGTGGGCGTTGGCTTTCCAGGATGGAGTGAAAAGCGCTGCCGACATAGCCATCCGTGAGCATTCGCGCATGGGTCACGTCATAGCTTTCGGTGCCTTCCGGCGTCCAGACTACGCCCCAAGCAATGAGGAGTGGATTGGCAAAGCGCTGACCGATGTTGACTCTCCACAGCGGAACCCCGGCCTGTCTCAAGGAGGAACAGAAGTACGACACCACGGCGACGGGATCGCCCGAGCAGCGCCCCTTGGTCATCATCCAGTCGTTGAGATCCGCAATGGACGTCATCGGTTCATATCAGCCTTCTTGCGTTTTACAGACCAAAGCGGGTGCCGCCGATAAGAGAGCATTCAAGGCAGCGGTGCTGGGATCGCCGGTCGCCCAAGCTGCGCCATCACCGCGATCCATCGTTCGGATAGTCGCTCTATCTCTAACGTCCCTGTCATATCCGCTCAGGGTGTTGTTTGTCTCAGCCACAATCTCCGCCTCCCTTGCGCTGCCGTCACCTCACCGGACGGCGCGGTTCATTCCACCATCCGAGAGGATGGATTGGCCATTGATGTATCTTGCCTCATGAGAGGCAAGGAAGACACAGGCTTGACCGATCTCCTCGAAGGTCGCCGGACGCTGGGCCGGGATGGATCTGCGCGCGAGTTCGGAGAGGTTCACGTTCTCGCAAAAGCCCGGCAGAAGATTGTTCATGCGGATGTTGTGCCTGGCATAGCGGTCTCCATAGAGCTTGGAGAAAGAGTGCAGAGCAGCACGGACCATGCTCATGGGGTAAGGCGCGCGCGGCTCAATGGTGTTCATCGAGGAGATGTTCACAAATGCGCCACCGCTTTGTTCGACCATGATGGGTGTGACAATCCGGGCGAGCTTCACGACATTCAAGACATACATATCTAGGCTTTCGTGCCACAGCTCGTCTGTCAGTTCGAGCAGGGGGCCATCGAAGTCGGGATCAAAGCCGACGGTCTTGATAGCTTCCGGCACAGACCCGCCATGGCCCATGTTGCTAACGACGGCATCAATGCGCCCGTACATGCTCATGGTGTCGTCGACCATCGCCCGCAGGTCGTCGGCATCGAGAACGGAGCCACTGCGGCCTATTCCGCCCAGCTCTTTCGCGAGATCGATGCTCCGTTGGGAGGGCGACATCAAGGAAACCCTGTAACCGGCCTTGGCCATTTCAATAGCGCAACCCCGGCCAATGCCCTGTCCGGTTCCGGTCATCAGTGCGACTTTGGTATCAGGCATGTTCCAGCTCCTATCGTCTGGCCGTCCGGGTACAACGACCTTGTTGTGAGAAAACCAAATAGCACCTCGAAAGTGTGGCCAGGCTGTGCCACGTTAAAGCGACTTTATTGAACAGACCTGTCAGAAAATCTCACAGCCATGACCGAAGTCCGCCACCTCCGTGCCCTGCAAGCCTTCGACGCTGCGGCGACATATTCAAACCTCAGCAGGGCGGCTGAAACCTTGGGGGTGACCCATGGCGCGGTGAGTCGACAGATCAAACAGCTTGAAACCTACCTCGGTGTTCACCTACTGCATCGGCGTCCCAATGGCGTTGCGAAGACGGATGCAGGGGAGCAACTGCATAGGGCTACCAGACAAGCCTTTGCGGCGCTTCAGACTGGCTTGAGGAGCGTCAAGCGGGAACAGGACGGACGCTCGGTCACGATATCCTTGTCGGCATCCCTTGCCACCAAGTGGCTCGTCCCGAGGTTACCCGCCTATCGGGCGCAACATCACGGCATCGCCATCTATCTCGATACCAACGACGAGGTGATCGATTTCGACGACAGCGAAGTCGATGTGGCTCTACGCTACGGCGTTCCAACCTGGGAAGGGCTTCATTGCGAACGTCTGATGGACGAGGAACTGATCGTCGTGGCCTCGCCCAAATTGGTCGCAGGTGAGGATCTGCCCATGATGCCATCCGCGATCTCACGACTTCCACTGCTACACGATAACTTCAATCCCGCTTGGAACGAATGGGCTGACGCGGTTGGGTTGGCCCGCTGTCGCCTAGGATCGTCGGAAATCAAATTCGGCGACACAGCTGTGCTGATCACGGCAGCGATCGATGGCCAAGGCGTTGCTCTCGCGAGACGGCTTCTGGTGCGTGACGACCTTGAGGCTGGGCGTGTAGTCCGGCTGGATGATACCACCCTGGCCTTGGACCGCGCGCTCTACTTTGTTTGTCGCGCTGGCGATCAAGACAGAGTACCGATCCGTACGCTCAGAAACTGGCTTTTCTCTCTGAGAGATGAGCCAAACTGATGGCGCCGACAATCGGACCCGAAGTCTACTGGGGATCAAAAGTGGCTGACAAGGCAAGCAATTTTTTCACGATAGGAGTCGGTGGACCAGCGGAAATGCCACGCGCGAACTCCCCGGCGAGCCGACTGCCGCGTTGCGGCTTAGTCCTATAGGATAGAGTGTTCCGCCGACAGAGCTCGATTTCTCGTAAAAGTAGAGTACCTGGTGTCTCTCGGCAGCGCCCCACCTCAAAACTTACCGCGAGGAGGTACCCCTATGATACTCGCGATCGGATCAGGAGTGGTTGGCCGGTATTGATGCCCGGTATGCGGACAAAGCGACATACGTGGGTATTCGGTGACGAAGCGGCTTCATTCCGGGTACGCGTCAAACGCTTTGGTAGCGTCTAGTTGGGGGCACCACGTTGGTCGGTATTGATTTTGCACCGTGCTTGCAATTTTGAAGGCCGACGGATCGTCGAAGCATCCGAGAGAAACTAATCGCACCTCGGGGTACGCTTTCGGGTTCACCCAATGCACGTTCGAATAGCATTTTGGGCAAAGAAATCTTCTCAGCCCCGGCCACTTCGCCATCTGGGGATCGAGTTCAAGAGCATCCGACATTGCCACAATGTCCGTTTCCCGAAAAACCGCAACAGCGTTCCCTACGGAACCCGTCATTCGCTGGCAGTAGTCGCAGTGGCAAACGAAACACCGAAGCGGTTTACTCGCCAATTCTATCGACACGGTTCTGCATGCGCATTGTGCTTTGTAAGACAACATTCAGCTCCGACGTTGATGACGGTTAAAGCAGCACGTCAAACTAGATAACACTACCGGGATCGATTTGTCTATCAGCGCAGTTTCTGGCGCCGTCCCGCGCAGAGTCAAAACCAAAAAACGTCCAATAAGGGCTCGAATCGGCCAATGAATTCCGTGAGCGGTACTCTTGCCTTGGAGGGACGTCAGGGAGATTCGCGACACATTTGGATCCAGAACTCGGAACACCCAGAAGTAGATGTTACAGACTAGGTTAGAGTGTTCCACAAAAACGGGCAAATCTGTTGTTAGAGTTGAAAGTGCTGCATTCTTGATTGGAGTTCCGTTCGCAACATTTGGACGACGTGGGGGCTCATCCGACACTTTCCGTTGATCAGCCGTCGCCAATGTTCGGTAAGCGGACCAACCTGCCGTTCGGGTGCCCCAAGTGAAGGTCTGCATTAGAGGTGCATAGCCTCTGGGTAAATTAGACCAACTGCTTGATGCGTTTCTGTAGAGCGGGGATGACATCACTTTCGAACCATGGGTTCGATTTCAGCCATCTGTTGTTTCTGGGACTTGGGTGGGGCAATATCAGTTTCTTGGGCCAAACGTCGCCCCAGGACTGTACGGCGGCAGTCACTGTGTGACCGGAGTATTCGGGTAAGTGCCAGTCGATGGCGTACCGACCAATAATCAGTGTCAGCGCAACGGAGTCCAGCGTCGCCAAGACGCTATGACGCCACGCAGGGGCACATTCGGCACGCGGGGGCATGTCGCCGCCCTTTCCAGTGCCCGGATAACAGAACCCCATCGGCAGGATTGCGATCTTCGAGGCGTTGTAGAACGTGTCACGGTTAATGCCCAACCAACCTCTCAGCCGGTCTCCTGATGGATCATCGAATGGAATGCCCTTGTTGTGTGCTTTCCGCCCTGGCGCCTGCCCAACAATCAAGAGTTTTGCAGAAGGACTGATTTGAAGAATCGGGCGAGGCCCAAGAGGCAGGTCCTTGCAGATCGCGCAGGCGCGCACGTTTTCCAGAAGTGTCTTGGAAGATGGATGATCTGTCATGTCCTGTCCTTGTGCCAAAAGCGCCGCGTCTTGGATGCGGGCCTTTACTGATGGTCGAAACGGTTCAGGCTGCTGCAACTTGATCTTCGGGTTGGCGCAGACCCACTATCGCCAGAACCGGCAGGCCAAGAACCCTGTAGTCCCAACTGCCCAAACCGGTAGAGCCAAGATCCACCGACAACCAGATAGCCAGAGGTGATGCTGCGCCCAAGATACTGCTCCGAAATCTGTGCGACTGCCAATCAACTGCTAGCTTGATTGGCCCTGACCGATATATATGTAGGTGTATAGGAGAGAATGAATGATTGATACACGCACACGCATCCTTGATCTGGCCGAAGAGCTAACACAAACCAAAGGTTTTAATGGCTTTAGCTACCTCGACCTGGCGGCTGGCATAGGGATAAAAAGCTCTAGCATCCATTATCATTTCAAGGCCAAAGCAGACCTGGCCCTCGCATTAGTAGAACGCCTGCGGGAGGTTCAACAGGCCGCCATCGACGGTTTCGACAATAACATGGACAAACCAGAAGATCGGATTCAGGCGCTGATCACCTACTTTGAAGGTTACGTTCGCAACAACAAGATTTGTATGTGTGGTATGATGGCAGCTGAGTTTGCATCCGTTAGTCCTGATGTTCATCGCGCCTTGGCATTCTACTTTCGCGATACGCAAAAATGGCTCGTGCGGCAGTTTATAGAATTAGGGCATCGAGACCCGCAGCAATCGGCACTCTCGTTTCTGAGCGCGCTCCAAGGTTCCCATCTCCTGGCGCGTGTCGAAGGCGACCCCGCGCTTGTCAGTCGGGCTCTTGGATCATATCTCGCAGCCTAGCCCGGATTCTTAGCCAGGATAGGGCCGTCATCGCGCCGGGCGGAGTCCGATCCACTAGGAGAAGGTCGAAGAGCGTAGCCTTATGCTACGCTTGAGGCCTTCGACACCGCTGATGGGCAGCACGTGCGATGAGCGACTATGAGATCACTATTTGACTAGGAGAAGTTGGCCAAAGTTCTTGCTTTGGCCAACTTCATTACTCCCTGGGAAACCGCGAATTCACATCCATCTGCGGACTATTGGATTGCAGGTCTGCTCAGTCCTACGCGCTGGCCGCGAGTTGAGCTTGCGGTGCTTCCCAGGCGTTCGGCCGGAACGCTGCATCGAGCGGCGTATTCGAAATGTGATTGGTGTAGTTGGACAGGGTTTTCAGGCTCGTGCCGAGAATCACATCCAGAATGTTCGCTTCCGTGTAACCGGCCGCAAGGAACGCATCGATGTCTGCTTGATCGACATAGCCGCGTGTCTCGTTGATTCGTGCGGTGAATAGATGCAAGGCCTGCAGTTTCGGGTCAGCGATCTCTGTCCCATTCCGCAGCGCTGTGATGACATCCGCGGGAATCTTCAGCATTTGCGAAATCGTCGAGTGGGCCGCCATACAATAGGTGCAGCCGTTCAGGCGGTTGTTTGTCATCAAAACGATCTGCCGCTCCGCCGGTGTCAGATCAGTTTTTTCGAAGAGGCCGGTCAGGACGCCGTAGGCTTCGATCATCGCAGGCGAGTTAGCGAACACAGCAAACAGGTTCGGAACGAACCCATAGGCCTTTTGCGCTCGGTCAAGGAATGGTTTGCTGGCTTCTGGTGCAGTTTCTTTGGTCTGCACGGGTAGGTGGTTCATCTTCACTATCCTTTTCAAGGGCCGCATTCTGAAAGACTTGCGTACAAGCGCAGGCACCAGAACGTGAGGCAAAGAGTTGAGCTAGGGCGAAGCCTGTCGGGCTAGGCCCGGCAGACACTGATCTCTCCAGGAGACTACAGCTCTCTATCTATCTATATATATGTAGATTGCAAGTCGCCCATTTGGACTGCGTGTTCACGAAACCGTCAACTGCTCCACCCCACAAGATAGCGCGAGGCGGTACCCGTACGACACTCGCGATCGGATCCGAAAGGGGCAGCCGGCACTGATGCCGGATATTTAGAGATACTGTTGAAAAACTCGGCATTGAAGTTATCGCGGGGAACTGATCAAGCCTCCTCGAACTGAGGGAGGCGATTGCGATGCTGGGACCGCGACAGGTGGTGCAAAGAATCAGAATGGCGCTGCGGGACTATACCGGTTCACTACTTTGCGGCGAGATGTTCTGCCAATAGGTCGAACACCAATCGGATTCTAAGGTTTGTCTTCAGCTCTCGGTGTGCGACGAGCCAGGATTCAATCTCAATGGGCCTAAAATCCGGATAGGGATTCTCAAGTTCGGGATAGGATGCTCCGACATCGACCGGTAAGATGCCAATCCCCAGTCCTTTGCGCACGAGTTCCAGTGACATTGTCACACTTGCGGTGGAATAGTTGAAATTCGCCACAGTCAGATTGAGACCGCGCGAGGCCATTAGCCCGAGCATGCGCTCCGGGTACTCAGACCCCACGAATTGCAGCTTTGCAATATCTATCGGATGTGAAGGGCGACCAACGGCATCGAGGTATTTTGACGACGCAAAAAGATGACCGGTCGTGTCCCTCAGGCGTTTGGCGAAGAGGTTTTCGTCCTGGGGGCGGGCGTGCCGGATCGCAATATCCGCTTCCCGCCGTCGCAGGTCGCTCATCTCATTGGACGCGATAATTTCAATCTGAAGGTCTGGCGCCGTGGCCTGAAGTTTCTTGAGTATCTTCGGGAGGAAAAACGTCGCCATTCCGTTTGTGCAAGCGATAGCCACATGGCCCGTCACTGCCTGGGATTGCCCTGTGGCCGCGATAGAAATGCGATTTGCTGCCTCACCCATGCTTCGGAAATGCTCAAGCAGCTGCGTCCCGGCCTGGGTCAGCAGCAACGCGCGTGAGGTTCTTTCGAACAGTGTCACACCAAGCGCTTCTTCGAGAGCAGCGACCTGTCGGCTGAGGGTGGGCTGAGTGAGCCCAAGCGCGCGCGCAGCTGCAGAAAGCGATCCTTCTTCCGCAGTGGCTAGAAATGCCCGCGCCTGATTCCAGTCAAATGCTGATCTTTGCCACTCCATGATCTGCGTATACCACACCTACAAAAATATGCAATATCGTATTGGAGTCGCGCCATCTAGAAGGGTGCGAGCAAGACGCATCAATCAAGGAACTTGGTCCAAATGAGTATCCGCAAGCAATCGGTCGAAGCGTCGATTGAACCATCCAATCAGCAGGCAATTCCTATGACCAACTATCGACTTGGCTCATGGCAGGTTGCGATTAGCCGGCAGCCCAGGGCCAAAGAGGACTTGGCCAGCCGATACGATGCAGCCTCTCGCAAATGGCAGCAAACGACACGGCGATTCAGGCTCAATGCTGCATACCGAGGACCGTTGGTGACATCCGGCGCAGGGGCCGCACTTGGAAAGGTTGGATCACAGGCTACGGTGTTGGATTGCGGAATCGGGAGTGGAGCCCTAGCGATTGCCCTTAGCAGCATTCTCCCCGAAACCCCCAATTTCTACGGCATTGATCTCTCTGGCGAGATGCTGGCCAGGGCGGAGGTTGAGATGCGGCAGGCCGGTTTAAGACCAGAATTGAGGCAGGCGGATATTCTTTCGATACCTTACGCCGATGAATCC
The DNA here is from genome assembly GCA_963669445.1 of Rhodospirillales bacterium. GTDB lineage: Bacteria > Pseudomonadota > Alphaproteobacteria > Kiloniellales > JACOMY01 > JACOMY01. The sequence continues at coordinate 3,469,472 of OY770029.1, read as the reverse complement.
TTTGATCTCGTGATGGCCGCCCACGTCCTTGAGCACTTGCCGGAACCTCAACACGCAGTGAGAGAGATGGTGCGTGTTCTCAAGCCGGGCGGAATGCTGTTCCTGTGTATGGTACGGCGATCCAACTTCGGAGCGCTCATCCAGGTGCGGTGGCGGACATGGGCGATCACGGAACAGCAAGGTGTCGCATGGCTACAATCAAGCCATCTTGAACACATCGGCTCCCAGCCCATCCGTCTGGGGTCCTACGCGGGGCAGTCCAGCACCGCATTCTGGGCGCGTCGGTCGGGTGGACTGAGGCAGACTCCTGAAACAGCAAACCAGGAGGTCGAGCATTGAAGATTCTCAGCAAATCTGAGTGGGCGATCCTTATTTTTGTCCTTGTTTACTCGTTCATACCGACCTTTGGAGGCTTGTTTCGCGTGCTCGAATTGGCGGGCGGGCCCGCAATCGCGCCCGATAATCCGCGGGCGTCAGCAATGCCCTTCCCAATCGTGGCGCACATTCTCGGCAGTTTCCTTTTCTGTCTTCTTGGCACAATCCAGTTCCTACCAAGCATCAGGGCGAGGTATCCTGCAGCTCACCGGGCATTTGGTCGAATTGTCGTGGCGGCAGGTTGTCTTTCTGCGGGAAGTGGATTGTGGATGACTCATGTCTACAGCTTTCCGATCAGCCTCCAGGGAGCCGTGCTCTATTGGGCGCGGATCATTCTCGGCTTTCTGATGATCGCCTTCATCGTGTGGTCCGTTCTTGCCATCAGGTCCCGGAATGTCCTGCAGCACAGCGCCTATATGCTGCGCGCCTATGCAATCGGCCAGGGCGCGTCTACGCAAACCTTCATCGGCATTGCGTGGATGATCCTTTATGGGACAGAGGCGACAGGGCCGCTGCGCGACGCCATGATGGTGTCTGCATGGGCATTTAACCTATTGATCGCCGAGGTTCTGATTTGGGCGGTTCTGGCAAGAAAACGGCTGCCAGCGGTGCGTGTCTTGGGCGAGAAACCATTCAGAGTAAGACAGTAGGATGATCGGCTATTTGACGATTGGGACGAATGACCTGGACAGGGCGATCAGATTTTACGACGCGCTGTTGGTGACGATTGGCATTCAGAAACTCTGGCGGCATGGGGACATGGCGGCATGGGGGCCGTCACGGACCGAGACAGCATTGTGTTTGGCTCGCCCTCTTGACAGGCAGTCAGCAAGCATTGGAAACGGAGTCATGGTTGCATTCAAAACCGGCAGTGCTGAGCAAGTTGATGCTTTTCACGCCAAGGGTATCGAACTCGGCGGAGAGAATGAAGGCTGCCCGGGTCCACGCGGCGAGCACGGTGTTTTTGCCGGCTATTTTCGCGACCTGGACGGGAACAAACTGAACGCCTACGTTCCTGCATAGGGCTGCCCCCTACCTTCTTGAGAAGCGGACGTTCGCTGACGGTGCAGCATCGTGCCCTTTGGCCTCGATCCGGCCATTCAAACAATACACGTTACGCATACTCTGGCGGGGCCGTGAGGGGCCCCAACGTTTTCAAGGTCTGGATTCTAGACACGCAGGAGTAGGTGTTACACTATAGGGTAGATCGTAGCGCTGGAGAGCGGTGATTTCTCCTCCCTGTTGTGAATCTCTGGAGGTTATCGCAAAACTACCGCAGCCCAATCAGAGGAGTGTGGGATGACCCAAATTTGTTGATTAGGGTTTGGTGAGTAGGGAGGAGGGCGATGTCGAATTGGTTCTTTGCAGTCTTTGGACTATTCGGGGGCTTCGTTGTTTCATTCTTGTTTTGGTGGTGGCTGAACCACAGAATGGTTCCAACGATAATGTTTCCCGAAGAACTAAGTAAACGCCCATATCATTTCGGTAAGTTCCGATCCCGAATTCAGATTGCTTTCAAAAATACCGGCAAACGTTCGATAGTAGATATTAGATATACTGTATTATTGATTATAAATGACCCCCTCAAACGCGGAAATAATATACAGAACATTTATAAACTCAATGCCGGCAGTGGAGATCTGTTTATTTTAAGGCCGGGCAGCGTTCGACGAATTGGAATAATGCCTCACTTGTCTTTCGGTCTAAAAGATTCCCCACTCCTTGGAGAAATTCCACTTAAGTTAGAAGAGCAGTCTTTAGACATGGACGATGTTTTTCAGGAGTACCCGGATGCAAAAATAAAGATAAATGTTATTGGTGTTGACATTTTTAGCAATGCCGTTCGAGTGTTTGAATCAAAAATGTATGAGTTATCCGATATTCGCAATGGTGTATTTCGTGGATCAGATATGCGCATCTATCCAATAGTGACAACTGAGAACCCTTGGGGAGGAATAGAATAGATTCCATTAGTCTCAATCACTTTGTCGGACCACCGTCAACTTTAGAAATCAGTAATCACTTTGATCATATTGGCTCCCTTGCGGGATGGCGGCGAAACGGGGCGGATTCTCTGCACGTATAAGGAGCTGTTACGGAATATGGTATAGTGTAACACGATCGAGGCCCAGCCGGGGATCCCCGAGCTGATCCGGAACGCGTTCCCCGGCATTGATTCCGCTTGAAAAACTCGACTTTGTTACAGAATGCATGCATACTGTAACAATGAGCGTTCACACCGAAGAGCTTTTCGATTCCCAAGGCCGCCGATTGTACCTCACTCCCGAGGAACGCGAAGCCTTCCTGAAGGCTGCCAGAGCGGCCCCCCGGCCAGTGCGTACCTTCTGCCACACTCTGCACGCAGCCGGCCCCCGGATTTCCGAGGCCTTGGCCACGTCGCCGGCGCGCATCGATCTTGGCGCCGGCCTGGTCGTGTTCGAGACCCTCAAGCAGCGCCGCAGAGGCGTCTTCAGGGCCGTTCCCGTGCCGCCTGACTACATTGACACGATGGACATGGTTCACGGCCTCAGAGAGCTTGCCAGGAAGCCCAAGAGCGACCCGGCCAGGGAGGAGCCCCTTTGGACATGGTCGCGGATGACCGCTTACCGCAAGGTCATGGAAGTCATGATCGCTGCCGGCATCGAGGACGGCCCGCACCGATGCCCGAAGGGCTTGCGTCACGGCTTTGGAATCAACGCGATCCTGAAAGGCGTTCCCGTCACCAGCCTGCGGAAATGGATGGGCCATGCCATGCTGGAAAACACCGCGATCTATGTTGACGCCGTAGGCGCGCAGCAACACGACATCGCCGCTAGGATGTGGGACTAGACGCTGCTTCAGGAGACAGAGATCTTGACAGTGGGCGCTGAAACGTGACCCGAATCGCTCATTGAGCGAGGAAATCCACGCTTACAGAATGGGCTGCGTCATGAAGTGGGATAGCAAGTTTGTCGCCGGGGCCGTGGGCGGAGTAGTTACCATAGTGGCGAGCCTAGTTGCCTTTTACATTCAGTTCGTCGAATCTGACAGGGCTAAGCAAAACGCAGAACTTGCGATGATGCGAGTTGACCTAGCCATCAGAATGGAAAGCAACATCGAGGAATTATCAAAGAAAATTGATAGCATAGGGAAACAAATAGATGTTTCCCCAGAGGCACTAGTAGAAACCGCTATAGCAAGAAAGTTGCAGCAGCTAGATGAAAAAATTGAATTGGTTGATGATAACAATATAGCTCTTCGTCAGGCAATTAATCCTCTGAAACCTGATGAAGTTCTGAAAATTGCTCGACTCACAGATGAATTGAATTCTCTGAAGACAGATATAGCGGAGTATCAGCAGATAAACATTAGAGAGATGAAGAATTTCCAGGAGTCTATTCTGAGATAATCAAAGTATAGAAACAATGCAACTAACTTAATACTTGTCGTTCTCGTGCCTCTAGTGCTTAATTTTCTTTACACTGTCTGGAAAGATATGCGCGAAAGCAGGAGGCCTGATAGTGAAAAAAAGTTGGGTGAGCTAGTTCACCAAATTCCAAAACTAAAAGCACGCAGTTTTTGCGTAGTATTCATGCCCATAGCGCTGTGCAGTTCCGCACTTTGATCGCGTGGTGTGATCGTAGGCAGAGCTTTTCTCAGCCCATGACCTGCACCGAAGATCTGCACCAGGGCAAGGCCCAGGGATCCGGGCTTTCCCGCGCCGGTGCATAAGTCGTGCAGCTTGATGCGCCCTCGATTAGGGTACAGAAACGGCCTATTGTGTTGAGGTCTAAACCCTTGTGCGAGACCTTCCAGATCACACTAGCGCGTCTTCGCCTGCAAGGCGAGCGCCATCCGGCCGGCTGGAAGAGCCGCGAGAGGAGGATTGACCTCGTTTGTTAGCGAGCCCAAATTCTTGTCGCGAATTCCTCCACCCCGAGCTGCGCCAATCTCGAGACGAAATCGTCTGGAAGGGCCGCCGAAACGGGCTTCTTCTGCTCCTCTGAAACACCAATATTGGCCAAGGCTTGTACCAGGCTCTTTTCTCGACGCCGAAAATTGCCCTGCCACGCCTCGGCTATGGCTGCGGCAGCAGTGGGGTGTTGTCCTTTCGCCTGCTTGTAGTGTTCGCCCAGGAGGGTCAAGACGGCGTCCTCGAAGTCGGCCGGAGTAGATGCGACACGGTTTATCGCAGCTTCGTCAATCCTCCTGGCAACATTCTGCGTGAGAGCGATTAGCGAGGTGGCCTCTTTAGGTACCGGCTTCTTTTTGCTTGAAAAGTTTCTAAGCGCAAGCCCAATGTCAAGATGAGAGTACTTCGTGTAAAAGTAATTGACCGAGGACAAGAGGACCTCTTCCGCAACATTGGAAATAGCACGCACCTCCTTATTCCGATCATGAACGATCATGTTCCGCCACTTGGTGAACAGCTCTATTGCAGCGACATTCACAGGCTCGCTGAGCGCCAAATCCTGAAAGATCTGCTCTACCCGTTCGGCCAGCGAGTAGGCCTCGTTACCACTCTTAGTCACCGATTTTTTCGCGATATCTATGGTCAGCTGTGAGAACCGCAGCCATTCTTCCTCGACAATGTCGCGAATGAAGGAGTCGAAGCTTTCGTGAACGAAAGTCAGGGCAGCGGAGCAGGCAAATATCCTTGCTTGATCAGCGACCTGGCCGGCTTTCTCGGGGCTCGGCTTCACCCAAGAGACGGACAGATCACCTGTCTTGTCCGCTCCGCCTGCCACTTGCTGGAGGCCAACCAGAATGGTGTTTAGCCGATACGTCGCGCTGCCGATGCTGGACTGGAGGTTCCGAAATGGGCGCGTGCGGCTTAGCGTAAAGGGCATGCTCTGGAGGACCGGCCGGGACTTGAACCCAGCGTTTCGCGATGTAGGGCGGGCCATTTGGCCCGAAGAAAGGCGCGCGTCTTGCCAGTTAAACGACGGCCCTCAAATGCAGCCTAGGCCAAGTGTTCAGGCGGCGCAACTCATTGTCTGCAGCAGGGCTCCTCTTCGAAAACCCTGTCAACCGGCACCGAAGTGTCTGATCTAGCGGGCAACAACTTACGGCTAAACCTGTGCGCCAAAAACGGTCGTTTCTGGCACCAGCTTAGTCCAAGCATCTGATCAACGGTCTAGGACGCTCAGAATCCCCTGTCAAACCCAGATACCCGATGTGGCCCGTCCGGCACGTAAAGATATATGATAATCAACTGAATCAAACTATTAGCTGTGCCGCAAGCACTATCCGCGCACAGGTCTCATAACTCGTGCCTTCTTGCGCCATGGGGCTACGGTGGGACTGGCTCTGTAAGCGGACCTGGAGGGCGTTCATGCTCAATGGGAGAAGATAGCCCACAGCGGGAAACTCCTTCTCCAGAATCGCTCGGGTATCATTCGGTCCTTTTCAGACCAAGCCGCTCCCAGAAATAACAAAGAGCGATGACGAGGGCAATGATAATTACATAGGGTAGCATAACATTGAAGTCGAAAAGTTTTTTGATGAAAATCCTGAATGTATCGCGCGTCAAAGGACACATGTTGAGAAAATCTTCGCCGCACCATTGGGAATACCAGGAATGAGTGATCTGAAGCGGGGCGATTTCCTTCACCGCATCTAAGTCACGAAAGTAGGTCTCGATCTTCAAGACCCGATCCATGTAGGCCCACTGAAACAGCTTCCAGATTAACTCGATGATCCAGAAGCAAAGTGCATTGATGGCGGCTAGGCTGGTAATCCATCGGTTCCGTAGTTGGAGTGAAAATGCGATTATGGCCACCGCGATACCTGTTCCCCATTCCTTGATATGCAGCGCTTTCGCGTCGAAGGACTCGATCGTCTGTTGGAGATACATATACTCGCGTGTGAGCAGCGAAATTAGTTCCGACTCTGTTGTCATGATGTTCCTCAGAGTAATCATACGTACGCTATACGTTACTCGTAGATAGTAGCCGATCTCAAGCGCGCAAGATCTCCGGTGTTGGCTCTGTGCTCCAAGTATCGCCGGCACGGGCGTGAAGCTCTTCATCTCGGTCCAAGGCCTCAACCAGGTTTCTCTTGGACAAGGCATGGGATGGCTACCGCTGCATAAGTCGTAAGTCGCGCCTCGCCGATGGGCAGCAGCTCGTAAATCGCGCCTCCAGACACGACCAGCACCCCGCTCACGCATCCTGCAGCCGATAGCGCTTGATCTTGTTGGCCAGCCCGACGCGAGAGAGGCCCAGTTCCTCGGCCGCGCGGCTCTGGTTCCAGTGGTTGCGTTGCAGCGAGGCGGCGACGACTTGGCGTTCCAGGCTTTCGACCATTTCCTTCAAGGAGGCGCCGTCGGGCTCGAAGGCGGGCTTGGGCTCGCTGTGGGGGACCAGGTCGCGGATCGCCGGGGAGAGGTGGCGCTGGGCGATGTAGCCGCCTTGTTCGGCAACGGCGACCATGCGGCGGATCTCGGTCTCCAGCTCGCGCACGTTGCCGGGATAATCGTAGGCCTCGAGTTTCGCCAAGGCATCCTGGGTCACGCCGACGACGCGGCGGCCGACCACGCCGGCGTACTTCTCGATGAAGAATTCGGTCAGGGCCGGGATGTCCTCCGGGCGTTCGCGCAAGGCCGGGATGTGCAGCTCGAAGCCTTTCAGGCGGTAATAGAGGTCGCGGCGGAAGCTGCCCTCCTGGACCAGGCGCTCCAGCGGGCGATTGCTTGCGGCGATGATCCGGACCTTACAGTGATGCACCCGGTCGGAGCCCAGCGGCTTGACCTCGCCCTCCTGCAGGAAGCGCAGCAGGCTCACCTGGAAGGAGGGAGAGATCTCGGAGATCTCGTCGAGGAAGACGGTGCCGCCGTCGGCAGCGCGGAACAGGCCGAGCCGGTCGGCGATCGCGCCGGTGAAGGCGCCGCGCACATGGCCGAAGAGTTCCGAGTGCAGGGTCTCGTCCGAGATGCCGCCGCAGTTCTGCACATGCATCGGCGCGTTCATCTGCTCGGAATTGAAGTGGATCGCCCGCGCAAGCAGCTCCTTGCCAGTGCCGGTCTCGCCCTCGATCAGGACCGGAAGGTTGGTCTGTGCGGCCTGGCGCGCCTCGGCGCTCAGCTCCGCCATCTTGGCGCTGACGTAGACCAGTTTCTCGAACTGCGACCAGCCGCCCTTGACCGAAAAGCCCTCGCGCTCGCTGAAGATGGCGTCGTCCATGGAGATCTTCAGCTCGCGCGACAGTACGCGGTGGCGCCGCGAGATCTCGCTCAGCTCCAGTGCGCGTTTGGCGGTCAGCCTGATCAGGTCCTGCGGGACCGGCTTCAAGATGTAGAGGTAGCAGGCCGCCCGCCGTGCCACCTCGGCGCAATGCTCTGCCGCCAGAGTGTCGCCAACCAGGATCCGCGCGACACCCGGATGCGAGATCCGCGCGCTCACCAAAGCATTGTCGCTGCTGTCTTCGAGAGAGGCGCTGTCACAGATGATGAGATGGGCTGCGATCTCGTTCAGCCGCGCCGTCACCTCCGCCTCGCGCCGGCATGATAGCAGCCGATAGTCGCCGTCACTGCCGATCGAGGCGGTGACGCTGGACCGAAGATCCTCATCGTTGCTGAGCAGCAGCACGGTCTGGCTGGACAAACCTGGAAACCTTCTTTTCAATGTGAAAAGTTTCCATGCATTCTAGCGCCGAGCCTCTTGTCGTCAAGAGGCCCCGCCGGCCCGGGCGCATGCGCGGGGGGGGCAGGTCGTTTTCACTGGGCTGTCGTCTGTCGCACCACGACGCTTGCAAAGAGCGTGCGAGGCTCTCGACGGCACGCCTCACCCCGTCGTCTCTTACCAGAGTTGGCGCGCGTCATCGGCTCGTTCGTTCGACCCGAAACGGCACCGGCCGATATCCCCGCCCTTTCGAGCCTCCTCTCCCAGGTGGCCGGGCCGGGTGAGCCGATGTCGCCTAGTCGGACAAGAGTCTAGACGGCGCCGGGTCTGGGTAACCCGTAGAGATGCGCGACGGCCAGCGGCTGCTTCTCCTTACCAAGGCTGCTCTTCTTGCCGAAGAGGCGGAGCAGCAGGCGGCTCAAGCGGCCATGTGACACTGCTAGATCGGCATTCTCGTATTGATCGCGTGCGGGCAGTTTCCTCATGGTCCTTATACCCCTCATCATCTGCGTGATAAGGATGTTGGTGGACAGTATGAACAAGCGTGTAAGAGAAACGATCGAAGGCGTGGCAGGACTGCGGCCATTCTGTGGCAGCCGGAGTCGCGCACACGCGATAAGGGAGTGATCTGCGATGAAGCGCTATCTAATGATTGAACACAGCCGCACGCCTGGCGACGATCGTGCGGCCCTGCATCTGGCCGGGCGCGGCGCGGAACTGCTGTGGCGCCGGCCCTTCGAAGGCGATCGCCTGGAACCGCTGGAGGAGCTGCGCCCCGACGGTGTGGTGATCTATGGCGGCGGGCAGGGGCTCGAGACGATCGACCAGAATCCCTGGCTGCAGGACGAACTGGACTACGCCGGTGCTTGCATCGATGCCGGGGTTCCTCTGGTCGGCTTCTGCCTTGGTGGACAGATCATCGCAAAGCGGCTGGGAGCATCCGTTGGTCCCTTCGAGGAAGAGTATCACGAGTTCGGCTATTACGAGGTCGTGCCGACCGAAGCCGGCTGCGACTTCCTGCCGGAACCTCTGTTCGTGACCCAGGCGCACTACCACACCTTTCAGATTCCAGCCGGGGCGGAGCTGCTGGCCTCCAGCAAAGCCTATCGCAACCAGGCCTTTCGCTATGGCGCCAGCACTTACGCCATGCAGTTTCACCCGGAGATCTCGGTCGCCTGCTTTCGACGATGGCAAGATGCCGAATGGGCCGCCTACGGAAAACCCGGGGCGCAGACCCGCGAAGAGCAGGACCGCCTGGCAGCCGCGCACGATGCCAAGCAGGCGGCCTGGTTCCACAGCTTCCTTGATCGACTGTTTCCCACCGAGAGGGCAGCGGCAGCCGAGTAGAGGCCTAGAGATTTACGCAAAGTTTTTGCGGATTTCTCAGAACGCATGCTTGAATTGGTGGTGTACCACCGTACTTTGGTTCCAGCGAAGTGAGGGAGGCGACATGGTTCAAAGATTGCAGGCGCAAATTCAGGATTTCCTGAAGCAGGAGTCATCGGGCGGTTTGGTGCTGATGGCTGCCGCCGTGCTGGCCATGATCGTCAACAACACAGCCCTGGCCTCGGTCTACCAGGGCTTTCTCAATCTGCCGATTGTCATCCAGGTCGGCCCGTTGGAGATCGCCAAGCCGCTGCTGCTATGGGTCAACGACGGCCTGATGGCAGTCTTCTTCTTCCTGGTCGGACTGGAGATCAAGCGCGAGATCGTCGAGGGAGAGCTCTCCAGCTTCGACAAGGCGGCGTTGCCGGTCGTCGCAGCGGTCGGCGGTATGGCGGTTCCGGCCGGCGTCTTCGTTCTGTTCAACATCTCAGACCCCGAGGCGATCCGCGGCTGGGCCATTCCCGCTGCCACGGACATCGCCTTCGCTCTTGGGATCCTGGCCCTGATGGGCCCGCGCGTGCCGGTCGCGCTCAAGATCTTCCTCTTGGCGGTTGCCATTATCGATGACCTGGGTGCCATCGTCATCATCGCCGCCTTCTACACAGCAGACGTTTCCACCACGTCGCTTCTCGTCGCCGGCATCGGCTTGGCCTTCCTGATGGCGCTCAACCTCAGCGGAGTCGGACGCATCGCGCCTTACGTGATTATCGGTATCATCATGTGGGTGGCGGTCTTGAAGTCGGGCGTGCATGCAACCCTGGCCGGCGTGCTTATGGCCTTTACCATACCGCTGCGGACCAAGGACAAGTCGGCGCATGCCTCGCCCCTGAAGCATCTGGAGCACGAGCTGCACCTCTGGGTCGCTTTCCTGGTCTTGCCGATCTTCGCCTTTTCAAACGCCGGCGTTTCCTTGGGCGAGCTGTCGCTCAGCGACGTGGTGGCACCACTGCCTTTGGGCATCGCGTTAGGCCTTTTGATCGGCAAGCAGGTCGGCATCATGGCGCTCTGTTACCTCGGCGTGCGCAGCGGCATCTGTAAACTGCCGACAGGCGTTACCTGGAAACAGATCTACGGCGTCGCTTGCCTCTGCGGCATCGGCTTTACCATGTCCCTCTTCATCGGCACGCTGGCCTTTAGCGATCCGGACCACTTGAACGCCGTGCGTCTGGGCGTCTTGATGGGCTCGATATCCTCGGCGATTATCGGCTTCCTGGTGTTGCGGACGCAGCTGCCGGCCGTGCCGAAGACCGCCGAGGCCAAATGATCGCTCAGGACCAAGACGAGCGTAGATCGAAACGCTTCCAAGTTTGAATCGTTTCGTGTTTTCAAAGTGATAGAGTGCGAGTTGGACGATAGATCGGTTCCATCTATTGCCATCGCGCTTTGGAGCCCGAGAGGAGTGCCGAGATGAAACGCCTGCACGTCAACTTGAAGGTGGAGAACCTGGAGCAGTCGATCCGCTTCTACGCCACCCTCTTCAATGCCGAGCCCACGGTGCGCAAGGACGACTATGCCAAGTGGATGCTGGACGACCCACGGGTCAACTTCTCAATCGCCACGCGCGGCTGCGGCCAGGATTTCGGCCTCGACCATGTCGGCATTCAGACCGACACGCCGGAAGAGCTGGCCGAGATCACAGAGCGGCTCCATCAGGCGGGTGAGGCCTCATTGCAGCAGCAAGACGCGAACTGCTGCTATGCGGTATCCGACAAGACCTGGGTCGCCGATCCCTCCGGCCTGCAGTGGGAAACCTTCTTTACCCACGGTGCCATCACCAGCTACGGCGCTGATTCAGCACCGGTAGAGATCCCCAAGCAGGCCAGCGAGACGCAGAAGGATGCTTGCTGCGGCTAGAGGGCTGCTGCGGCTTCTGCAATGGCATCTCTGGTCTGGGCCAGGTCCGCTGCATCGTGCGCCAGAGAGATGTAGTACTTGCTGTCGCCCTTCAGGATGCCCTTGGCTCTCAGTGTGGCGTTGAAGCGCTTCTGGATGGCGGCGTCGCCAGAATGGACGTCACGATAGTCTTTGACCGCCTTGTCGGTGAAGACCACGTCGAAAAGCGCCGGGTGGCCGACCACCTGGGCTGCGACGCCGGCCCGGCCCAACTCCTCCTCCAGGCAGGCCATGATCGACCGGCCGGTGTCGGCAATGCGCTCATAGCTGCCTGGTCGACGGAGGATCTCCAGGGTTTTGCGGCCGGCGGCGGCGGCGACCGGGTTGCCGCTTAGGGTGCCCATCTGGAACGTGAAGCCCTCTTCGCCGACTTTCGCTTTATCGAAATGCTGCATGATCTCTGAGCGCCCGGCGATCGCCGCGAGGGCGAAACCGCCACCGATCACCTTGCCCAGCGTGCAGAGATCGGGTGTCACGCCGTAGAGCGTCTGGGCGCCGCCGTAGGCTAGGCGAAATCCGGTGACCACCTCGTCGAAGATGAGCGGAATCCCGTGCTTTTCTGTCTCTTCGCGCAGGCATTCCAGGAAGCCGGGTTGCGGTGGAATCAGCCGCTGTAGCGGCTCAACGATGACGCCGGCCAGATCGTCTGCTTCTTCGGCGATGATGTGCCGGGCAAACTCGGCATCGTTGAAGGGGGCAATTAGGACGTTGTCGCGCACCGACTGGGTCAGGCCGGCGGAATCGGGCTGGGCTAGCGGGAAGTTGCCGGGGCGCTGCGGTGCCAGGCTCATCAAGGACTCGGCCGACATGCCGTGATAGCCGCCCTCGAACTTCAGGATCTTCTCTCGGCCGCGGTGCGCGCGCGCCAGGCGGATGGCATACATATCTGCCTCCGATCCGGTGCAGACATAACGCAGTTGCTCGGCGCAAGGCAGGGCCTCGCAGATCTCTTCGGCCAGACGGATGCCTTCGGCATTGTTGGCGAAGAAAGTCATACCGCGCCGTATTTGCGCCTCGACCACTTCGATGATCTCGGGGTGGCCGTGTCCGATCAGCATAGGGCCGGAGCCGATCAGATAGTCGATGTACTCCCGGCCATTCTCGTCCCATACCCGGCCGCCTCGGCCCTCGCTGATCACGATCGAAGGGTCGAAGTTGCCGAAGCCACCGGCCGGCAACACCTTCGCGGCACGCGCCGTCAGGTCGCCATCCTTGCCGTCTTTCAGGGCCTCGTTCACCTCTGAACCGTCCATCGCTGCCTCCGCCGTCACTCTCTTCTCGTCGCCTGCAGTGTCGAATAGCTCTTGACTGAATGCCAAGCGGGAAATTCACCTACTTTCGTGAAAGTCGTTCATGTGAGTCGAGAAGTGAGAGGCGCCAATGGGACCGCTACTGGACATTCGCCATCTGATAATGATCCGGGCCATCGCCGACTGCGGCCGGGTCACCGATGCGGCCGAGCGCTTGGGGTTGACTCCATCCGCGCTATCGCATCGCATCCGCGAGGCCGAGCGACGCCTGGACGTGCAGCTCTTCACCCGCATGCACAAGCGCCTGCGCATGACCCCGGCCGCGGAACACCTGGCCAGCGTCGCCGAGCGGGTGTTGGGCGAGTTGGATCGTGCCGAAGACGACTTGCGCCGTATGAACAGCGGCGTGCAGCATGTCGTAAGGTTGGCGGTCGAGGCCTACAGCGCCTACCACTGGCTGCCGGGCTTTCTCGACAAACTGAAGGCGACCCGTCCGGGGATAGATTTGCAAGTGATGGCCGGCGCCGGTCGGGACCTAGGCCAAGCGCTGGCCAATCGCCATGTCGATCTGGCCCTGGTGTCCGGCGAGGCCGCGCTCAGCGGGACCTATCGCATCGGCTTGTTCGAGGACGAGCTGCTCTTCATCATGCCGCCGAACCACCGCCACGCCGACAAGCCATACATCGAGGGGCCGGACATCGTCGGCGAGACCTTCATCACCTTTGCCCGCACGCCTCAGCCCGACCGCGAGTTCGCGCGCCTCTTCCGGCCGGCCGAGAGCTATCCGACCTGGGCCTCGACGGTCGAGTTGCCGGAGGCCATTGTCGAACTGGTCGCAGCCGGGCAGGGCACAAGCGTGCTTTCGGCCTGGGCCCTGAGGGCCCCATTGGCAGATGGCCGCATCACCGCCACGCGTCTGGGCACAGAAGGCATCTCGGTGCCCTGGTTTGCAGCCATACGCGCGGAGGAAGCCGCGACCGGACCGATCATTCAGACGGCGAGGGCACTGGAAGACTGGTGCCGCGCGCGTGGCGGGCTTTGCTGAGAGTCTCCACTGACTGTGCAGAGTGGCTCTGGCATTACCGTATCCTCAAGACTTGAGCCGTCGATTCTCCGGGTCGTAGACACCCGGCATCCGACAGCTGGCCGGGTAGCGGTGCCCGAAGATCTCCATCTCGACAGTCTGACCCAGCGCAACCGTACCGGTCCGGATGTAGCCTAACGCCAGTCGCTTGCCGCAGCGGAAGCCAAAACTGGCCGAGGTGACGTAGCCGATCGGGCGGTCTTCCAGCAGGACCGGATCGCCGGGCAAGGCATCGCAGTCGCTACCCTCGATCTCAAAGCAGCGAAAGGTCCAGTCGGCGTCGCAGTTACGCAGGACTTCGGCGGAGGCGCGACCGATGAAGTCCGGCTTTCGAAAGTCGAGGAAACGCTCCAGGCCGCTGTCGAAGGGGCTGTACTCGCTGCCGAAGTCACTGCCCCAGCCGTGGTAACCCTTCTCGATCCGCATGGCGTTGAGCGCATAGGAGCCGAAGGGCTGCAGGCCGTGTGGTGCACCCACAGCCTTTAGTGCCTCATAGACCGTCGGCAAATCCTGCGATGCTAAGTGCAACTCCCAGCCAAGTTCGCCGACATAAGAGACTCTGAGCGCCGTCACCGGGATGCCGGCAACAACGATCTCGGCAAGCGACATCCAAGGTGCAGCCGATGCGGAGAGGTCTGCATTCGTCAGAGCGGACAGCAGGGCACGGGACTTTGGCCCCATCACCAGCAAAGCGGCATCGCGGTGGTAACCCTGTCCAAGACTGACCGAGCCATCGTTCGGCAGGGCCTGATGGAGCCAATCGAAGTCCTGTCGATCGGCCAGGGTGGGGCCGCAGAGCAGAAATCGATCCTCCGAAAGGCGCGCGATCGTGGCTTCCGACCAGAGATGCCCCTTTGGAGTGAGAAGGTAGGAGAGGCGGACCCGGCCAGGCCTCGGCAGGGCGCTGCAGAAGAGGCGATCCAGGTAGCGGGCTGCGCCCGGACCCGACACCTCGAACTTGGTGAAGCCGCCGTGATCCATAATTCCGACCGCTTGGCCGACCGCCTTGCACTCGGCGGCGACCGCGTCGTGCCAAGTCTCGTGACCGAAGGAGAGCCTGCCGTCCTCCTGAACACCGGGGCGTTGGAACCAGAAAGCGCGTTCCCAGCCGCCGATCTGCCCCATCACTGCGCCCTCTGATTTCAGGCGCTCATAAAGCGGCGTGCGCTGGACCGGACGGGCGGACTGCAAGATGCGGTGCGGATAGGGGATGGCGTACTGCAATCCATAAAGCTCGACCGCACGCGTCCTGGCATAGGTCGCATCGGCCCAGTCTCCAAAGCGGCGCGGATCCCAGGCCGAGAGATCCCACTCAGTCTCGCCCTCCGTAATCCACTCTGTGATCGCCTTGCCGATGGCGGCTGAGTGGGTGATGCCGATCTGCACGCCGGTGGCTTGGTAAAAGTTCTTGAGCCCGAAGGCCGGTCCAACCAGCGGCAAGCCGTCCGGCGCGTATGCGATTGGGCCGTTGACGAAGCGCCGGGCGCCGGCCTCCTCCAGAAGCGGGACATGCGCGATCGCGGCCTCTAGCACCTCGAGGATGTCATCCACGGAATCGGGAAAGAGCTGGTGGGCGAAGTCCTTCGGCGGGCCGTCCGGCCAGGCGGCGCGGCCTGCGTGGCCGTAGGAGCCGAAGAGCAAGGCATTGCCCTCACGGCGCAGATAGAATCCGAGGTCCGGGTCGCGCAGTAGCGGAAAGAGAGCTGGTTGCTCGGCGAGGGCGGCAATCGGCTCGGTCACCAGATACTGGTGTTCCAAGACGGCGATCGGAAGCGCAGAACCGGCCATCTTCGCGATCTGAGCGCCATAGAAGCCGGCGGCGTTCACTACGATCTCGGCCTCTATCCGGCCCTTGTCGGTCTCGACCTGCCATCCCTTAGGAGTCTGCTTGAGGCCGGTCACACAGGTGAAGCGTTGGATATCGCCGCCTGCTTTTCGGGCGCCGGCGGCCAGCGCTTGGGTCAACTGGCTGGGGTCGATGTCGCCTTCATAGGGATCCAAGATGCCGCCTAGGACACCGATGCCGGCGCGGTAGAAGGGGTGCTTGGCTTCCATATCGGCGGGAGTGACCAGGGAGAGGTCGAAGCCAGCGGTCTTACTCAGTCCCACCAGATGGCGAAACAAGTCCATTCGTTCTTCGCTATGCGCCGGCCAGAAGGCACCGGTGTGGCGGTAGGTGATCGGCCGCTCGACCTTCTCTGCCAGATCCTTGTAGAGCGACCAGGCATAGTTGCCCGCCCGCATCCCAAGCCAGGAGTTGGCGTAGGTTGGAATGTTTCCGGCGGCATGCCAGGTCGAGCCGGCGGTCAGCTCGTCTTTCTCCAACAATACACAATCGCCGACACCCGCTTGCGTCAAGTGATAGAGGATGGAGGCGCCGACTGCCCCGCCGCCGATCACCACCACCCGAGCCCGATCACGCATGGCTAGTAGTCCGATAAGAGGCGGCCGTAACCCTCGATCCGGTCATTCAAGCCGACGCGGCGCAGCGCCTGCCAGTAGACCGCGGCATTGCAGGCGACGATGGCCTTGCCAAGCTCGTGCTCCAGCGCGCCCAACAAGGCTACGACGGGCAGGGCCGTGCCGACCTGCAGAATGGCATCGCAGTCGCTCTCGGCCAGGTGCCGAAACAGCGCTCGAATCTCCTCCAGCGGAGTTTCGCAGATTTCAGGTAGGCTGGGTGCTGCGGTACCAGCGATCGCCACCACTTCGAAGCCGGCGGCCTCCTGATTGGCTTGGACCACCTCGTTCACCGCGTCATTGAAGGGGGTGGCAACGGCAATGCGCTTTGCGCCCAGGGTGCGAAGGGCTTCATGGTCGGCAGTAGAGGCATTGCACACCGGGATCCCCAGCATGTCTTCCAATCCAGCGGTGCGCGCCGCAAGTTTCGCCACGCCGCCAGGGCCTGCGTCGGTGGTCAGCCCGATGGCCAGAACCTTCGGCTTGCAGTCCATCAGCATCTCGGCCTGGGCTGGGAGATCGTCGGAGATTGCATCGCCCCCCAGGCGAAAGCGCTGCATCTGGTTGGTGACGCCCGCGGGCCGAAGCAGTTCCAATTCCGGCTGAACCACAGTGTTCATCGCCGGGGTCATCACCCCGATCAGGGCCTTCGGGGCTAGTGTATCCACCATTCTTTCATCTCCTATTGTCTGGATGGTTCTTCAGCTCGCGCCGCTTGTCTGGGCGAGGTGGAGGCGCAGGCCTTCGAGGCCGTTGAGGTAGATATCGTCGCCAACCAGGCGTGCCAGCTCGCCAGCGGCGTCAGGAGCGCAGTCGAAGCGACCCTGCCAGATGCTGAGCGTCTGATTGCCGGCGGTGATCTCAAGGAAGGAGTGGGTTGAGCGGTAGTTCGTGACCGGCAGCGGGCTCTCTAAGATGTCGTAACTATAGAAGCGCTCCAGGTCGGAGTGCGCCAGCAGGGTCTCGCGAAAACGGCTGCCGTCGACGATCTCCAAGCGCCGGATGGCGCCGACCGTCGTTGCATTGCCGCTCTCCATGCTTGCGGTCGCGACCGCCGGGTTCCAGGCCGCTACGGAATCAAAGGCACGGACCCTGGCCCAGACATCATCAATGGGGGCGGGGATCACCATGCTGCGATAAACCTTCATGGCTTGGACTCCTCTGGCAGGCGAATGGGAAACTGGGCGCGGATCCTAGCCTCGGCTTCAGCCGGCAGGTGCGATGGTGGCTGGCTGGTCAGGATCTCGCGGACACGGCCGCGGGCATGCTCCCACATCGGCAGTGCGCCGGCTTCCATCCAGTCTTGCACGCTTTGCCGGTCGGCGAGGGCAGGGTAGACGTAATCGCTGTGCATGCGAGCCAGGGTCTCCGGCTCGCCCAGGTAGTGGCCGGGGCCGGACACCACCCGCTCGATGGTCGCAAGATCCAGCGTGCCCGCTGATACCTCGATGCCGCGCAGAGAGCGCAGGATGGCGCCGCACATGTCATCGTCGATGACCAGTGCCTCCGGCGAGGCCACCATGATCGAGCCCAGCATGCCGACCGAGAGGTTGATCATGTTGGCGCCGGCGTGGGCTGCCAAGGCCACGCTGTAGCCCTTCTCATAGCCGGCCTGGGCATCGGCGATCTTCGATTCGGTGATGCCGGCCGAGACGGTCGAGGGAAGCTCCAGGTCGGCCAACAGTTGGGCCGCGGCTGCGGCGGAAATTGCCGCCTCGCCGCTGCCGCCGGTCATGGCGCCGCTGCGCAGGTCGGACACGAAGGGCATCAGCGCGAAAATGCAAGGGTGGCCAGGTGCCAGGCAATCGAGCAGGACCAGGCCGGCCAAGGACTCCGCCAGGCCCTGCGCCAGGGAGCCGGCGAGGGTCACCGGCGCGGTCGCGCCGGCCTGACCGGCAGAGCAGATCTGCAAGGGCATGCCCAGGCGCACGCATTCCTGCAGGACCGCCAGGCCCTCCTCGGCAAAGCGCAGCGGCGGCACGACATGCACGATGACGGCCATGCAGAAGGGATGTGCACGGAAGCGGCTCCCGGGCGCCAAGGCCTGGTCGAAGAGCGCGACTACCGGTGCCACATGCTGGGCACGGTCGAAGGCCACTCCGATCGGCTTCGCCGTGGCTTTCAAGCAGGCGAAGGCTGTGTTGATGTCCAATTCGAAGGGATCGGTCAGGTCGCGGGCGACCATGGGCCGAACGCCATAGTGTACATTGGGCGAGGCCTCGAGCACGCGCATCATAGCGTAGAGGTCGCTCAGCTTCGAATTGCGGAAGGCGACTTGCTCCGCATCGAGGATCTGCACTGCCGCTCCCCCGGTGCCGATATGGACCTCTTCGCCGCCGATGGTCAGGCCACGCGTCTCCTTGAAACCGGGCAGGTTGACCCGCTTGGCGGCGCGTTCGATGGCGCCCTCGACCAGAGGCTTGGGAAGCAGCAGGCGGCCGTCGCGCCGCAGGCGCGCGCCCTTCTCGATGGCGAGGTTGAGGAGCGCTGTGGGCGTGCCTGCCATGCCGATCGTGGCAAGGATGGACAGTGCCGCCTCAATGATTTCTGCCCGCTCGGCGGTCGTCAGGGCAATGAGGCCATGGCCGCTGGGCAGGGCCGGAACAGTGGTTTCTGCTCCTACATCCTGCTTTGCTCTGCGCCGTGCTCGTCCTTGCCGTTCCATCCCGCGCACCTGACCAAGGAATTCTCGGGATTAGGATCATCGCGCAGAAGGAAGCGCGCAAATGCGTTCCTCGCTCCATTTCATGAATAGACTTCAGTTTAGGAGAGCGGATGAAAGCAGGCCGCCTGCGCGCCATCGCGTGCCTTGAGTTCAGGCACAGCCTCTTTGCAGAGCGGGCTCGCATGAGCGCAGCGCGGGGCAAAGGCGCAACCTGGTGGCGGCGTCAGCGGGTTGTCCAAGACCTGGACCTGTGCTTGGCCGCCGCGACGCCGGCGTGCCGGATCGGGCAGGGGGACGGCGTCAAGCAGGCTGCGGGTATAGGGGTGCGCCGGTTTGGCAAAGACTGTGGCGGTCGGGCCGCTCTCGACCACGCGGCCGCGATACATGACGGCGACTTCTTGGGCGATGTGGCGAACCACGGCCAGATCGTGGCTGATGAAGAGGTAAGTCAGCCCATGGCTCTGCTGCAGGTCGAGGAAGAGGTTCAGGATCTGCGCCTGCACCGAGACGTCAAGCGCCGAGACCGCCTCGTCGGCGACCACCAGACTGGGGCGCGTGACGATCGCGCGGGCGATGGCAATGCGCTGCCGCTGCCCGCCGGAGAACTCATGCGGATAGCGGCCGGCGTCTCCAGGCTTCAGGCCGACCTCGTCCAGCGCGGCCGCGATCCGCTCTTCGGCCGCCGACCGCTCGATCCCGCCTTCCAGCGCATGCAGCGGCTCGGCAATCGAACGGCCGACGCGATGGCGTGGGTCCAGCGAGCCATAGGGATCTTGAAAGACCATCTGAAACCGTCGGCGCAGGCGTCTCAACTTTGCGTCGCCGAGCGCGAAGAGGTCGGCGCCGTCGAAATGCACCTGACCGCCGCTTGGCCGGTCGAGCGCCGTGACCAGCCGCGCCAGGGTGGACTTTCCACAGCCCGATTCGCCGACGACGCCGAGGCTGCGTCCGGCAGTCAGGCTGAGTGACACTTCGATGAGCGCCCGCAGTCTTGGTCTGGCCTCCCTCAAACGTTCGCGCGGAAGCAGGTAGTCTTTGGAGAGCGAGCGGGTCTCCACCAGAGGCTGCCTCATTCTCCAAGGCCTCCGCGCTGTGGGTGGAAACAGCGTACCCAATGGTCGCCCGTGATCACTGCACGCCGTGGCACGTTCGAGCAGGCCTCGCTGCGATACTGGCAGCGCGGCCCGAAGGCGCAGCCGGGTGGTCGCTCGGCCGGGTCGGGCACGCGTCCCGGTATGGTGGCCAAGCGGGCCGTTGCGGCGTCGCCGATGCCTGGGGCTTGCGGCATGGCGGCGAAGAGGCCGCGGGCGTAAGGATGGGCCAGCTCTGCGAAGACCGAGGCTGCCGGCCCGGTCTCGACAATGCGGCCTGAGTACATGACCGCCACCTGATCCGCCATCTCCGCCACCACGCCCAGGTCATGCGTGATCAACAGCAGGGCCAGCCCTTCGCTTTCGACCAGCTCGGCGATCAGGTCCAGCACCTGGGCCTGGATGGTGACATCCAGCGCCGTCGTCGGTTCGTCGGCGATCAAGAGCTCCGGTCCGCAGGCCATGGCGGCGGCAATCAGCACGCGCTGTCGCTGCCCGCCGGAGAGCTGATGAGGGTAGAGCGAGAGCGGGAAACGCGCCTCCGGAAGACCGACCCGATCGAGCCAACCGGCTGCCTTCCTCTCGGCATCGAGCCGTCCCAGCTTTAGATGACGGCGCAAGCCCTCGGCGACCTGAAGACCGATGGTCTTCACCGGGTTCAGCGCCGTCATCGGCTCTTGGAAGATCATCGAAATGCGCCGACCTCTGAGGCCGCAAAGCGCCTCCTCGGAGAGATCCAGCAGGTTCTGACCGTCGAGGCGAATGGCGCCGCTGGCTCGCGCCTGCTCGGGCAGCAGCCCCATGGTGGCAAGCGCGGTCATCGACTTGCCGCATCCCGATTCGCCGACCAGACCGAGGCTGCGTCCGCGCTCCAAGGCAAACTCGATCCCGTCGAGGATGGCGGCCGGGCCTGCCGGCGTGTCGATTTCGACCCGAAGGTCCTCGATTTCCAAGAGCGCCATGGCCTTACCGGGCTCGTCTCAGGCGCGGATCCAGCAGGTCGCGCAGACCGTCACCCAGCAGATTCAGACCGAGCACGGCGAAGACGATTGCCAGGCCCGGCAGGATCGCAAGCTGCGGTGCGAGAAACAGCATGGTCTGGGCTTCGGCCAGCATCTTGCCCCAGCTTGGCAAGGGCGGCTGCGTGCCGAGGCCGAGGTAGCTGAGCCCGGCCTCGGCCAGGATGCCCAACGCGAACTGGATGGTGCCCTGGACGATCAGCAAAGAGGCGATGTTGGGCAGGATATGTTCTATCGTGATACGTACGCCGCCCTTACCGGCGACCCTTGCGGCCAGCACGTACTCGCGCTGCCAAAGTGTCATCGCGCCGCCACGGGTCACGCGTGCGAAGACTGGAATATTGAAGATGCCGATGGCGATGATGGAGTTGACGCCGCCGGGGCCGAAGATCGCGGTGATCATCACCGCCGACAGCAGGGCCGGAAAGGCGAAGGCAAAGTCGTTGAAGCGCATCACCACCTCGTCGACCCAGCCGCGTTTGGCCGCCGCAAGCGCCCCCAGCGGCACGCCGAAGGCCAGGCCGACGCCGACCGCCACCACGGCGACGCCGATGGAGTTGCTGGCGCCCACCATCAACATGGACAGCAGGTCCCGTCCAAACTGATCGGTGCCTAGCCAGTGGCTCCAGCTTGGCCCTTGCATGCGGTCGCGGATCGCCATCTCGAAGACCGAGTGCGGGGTCCAGACCAGTGCCAGTAAGGCCACGACCAGAAAGAAGGCGGAAATTACGCCACCGATCAGAAATGCGCGGCTCTTGCCGCTTTGCTTCAATGCCAGGCGCAGATCGCTAGTGCGCATCGCCGCCAAGCCTCAACCTCGGATCCAGAAGCGCGTAGCTTAGATCTACAAGGAAGTTCACCAGGATGACGGCTGCGGCCAGCAGGATCACCAGATCCTTGACCACCACCAGGTCGCGTTGCGCGATGGCCTGGAACATGAGCCGACCCAGGCCCGGCAGGTAGAAGACGTTCTCGATGATGATGGTCCCGGCCAGGAGGAAGGAGAATTGCAGGCCCATGATGGTGACGACCGGGATCAGCGCATTGCGCACGCCATGCCGCCAGAGCGCCTGGCTGCGCGTCAGACCCTTCGCGCGCGCGGTCCGGACGTAATCCTCCTTCATCACCTCCAGGACGGAAGAGCGAGTGACGCGGGCCAGGATCGCCGCCTGCGGCAGAGCGAGCGCGATCGCCGGCAGCAGCAGCGAGACCAGGGCCGGGCCCACGCCCTCCTCCCAGCCGGCAAAACCGCCGGCTGGCACCCAGCCCAGATTGACCGCAAAGAGCAGGATCAGCAGCATCGCGAACCAGAAGTTCGGCACTGCGACGCCCAACTGCACGAAGCCCATGATGGCAGTATCGGAGGCGCGCCCGTGCCGTGCTGCCGCCGCCACGCCCATGGGCAAGGCGATGGCGGTCGAGAGGACGATCGCCAGGCTGGCCAGCGGCAGGGAGACCAGGACACGCTCGCCGATAAGGGTCAGAACCGGCTTGCCGTAGGTATAGCTCTCGCCCCACTGGCCGGTCAGCAGGCCGCCGACCCAGGCCAGATAGCGATCCACCATCGGCTGATCCAACCCCATCTGCTGGCGCAGCGCGGCCAGGGTATCGTCCTGCGCCCCGGTGCCCAGAATGATGAGGGCGGGATCGCCCGGCAGCACTTCCATCACCAGAAAGACGATCAGCGAGGCGACCAGCAAAGTGATCAGGAGGGCCAGCCCGCGCTTGGCCAGGAAGACGCTCATTGTAACTCGCATGGTAACACTGAGGCCGGCAACGCGGCGGTCCCGGCCTCAGCGCAAGCGCGCGTGCCTATTCCTTCCAATGCACGCCGGTCAGGTCGTTGGCCTGGACCGGAGAGTTGTGCCAGAGGCCCTCCAGATTCTTGTCCCAGATACCCAGCTTCGCCAACTGGAAGAGGTAACCGTTGACGGCGTCTTCGGTGATCATCTCCTGCATCTGGCGCAGGATGGCATAGCGCTTGTCCTGATCCGTAGTTGCGTTCAGCTCGGCGACCAGGGCTTTGAACTCCGGCTTGTCGTAGTTGAAGTAGTAGGTATCGCGGCCGTAGATGCCGATATCCATCGGCTCGGTATGCGAGACGATGGTCAGGTCATAGTCGGTGTTGCGAAAGACCTGATCCAACCACTGGGCCCACTCGACTGGAATCAACTCCACCTTGATGCCGACATCGGCCAGCTGGGCGGCGATGATCTCGCCGCCGCGGCGGGCGTAGGGCGGCGGCGGCAGCTTCAGGGTCGCCTCGAAGCCATCGGGATAGCCGGCCTCGGCTAGCAGGGCCTTAGCTTTGTCCGGATCGTAGGGATAGCGTTCTACCAGGTCGACATAGGCTGGATGATGCGGCGCGAAATGGGTGCCGATGGGTTTGCCATAACCGAAGAGGCCGTCGATGATCGATTGGCGGTCCAGCGCGTGTGCCATGGCCTGGCGGACCAGCAGATTGTCGAACGGCTCGGCCGTGTTGTTGGTCGAGAGGATGGTTTCGCCCTCGGTGGAGCCGACGACGACGGCAAACCGCGGATCAGATTCGAACTGCGGTACCAGCTCGGCGGCCGGGAAGTTGGCAAAGGCGTCGACGTCACCCGACAGCATGGCGGCGGCGGCAGCAGCCGGATCGGGGATGTATTTGAAGGTCACGCTCGCGAGCTTTGCCGGCTCGCCCCAATAATCGGAATTGCGCGACAGCTCGACCCGGTCGCCGCTGACCCAGCGATCGAACTTGAAGGGACCGGTACCGACCGGGGTCTGCTTGTTTCCCTCGGCAGAGGCGGCATCGACCATCACGGCATCTCCCCAGCCCAGGTTGAAGAGCAGGTTGCCGGCAGGCTGCTTCAAGGTCACGACGACCGTCTTGGGATCCCTGGCCTCGACCTTGTCGATCGCGCTGAAGAGCTGTTTCTGCGCGTTCACGCTGTCCTCGGCCATCGCCCGGTTCAGCGAGAAGACCACGTCATCGGCATCGAAAGCCGCACCGTCGTGGAAGGTGGCGCCCTCGACCAGATGGAAGGTGTAGGTCGTGCCGTCTTCGGAGATGTCCCAGCTTTTGGCCAGTGCCGGCAGCACCTCGCCGTTCTGGTTGATGCGGGTCAGGCCCTCGAAGATGTTGGCATAGACCACCTCGTCGATGGCGGCTGCCGCGCCTGCTGTGGGGTCCAGGTGCGGTGGCTCCAGCACCATACCCATGGTCAGGCTGTCTTTGGCAGCCGAGGCCTGCGCTGCGCCGAGCGTAACGCCGGCTGCCAGCAAAAGCCCGATCTTCCAGACGCTCTTCATGACTTTCCTCCTGCTCAAGAGACGCTGCAGTCTAGGCTAGCCAAACTTTGCGATTGGGCAAGCCCTTGCGGCACCTTACCTTGACTCACGGTTGGCGGACTTTGGTCTCGGCGACTGCGGACGAGATATCCAGGAAGCCCGAGCGATGGTCCAAACAGCAGTGCGCAGCAAGCGACGGTCGATGAGTGTGCTCATCGCCTTAGCGCTCTCTGCTGGTGTGGCTTTGACCTATTTCCTAAGCGGCGGACAGGCCGTTTTCGGCGAGTTAGAGGTTCAAAGTCTCGAATGGCGTCAGCAGGTTCGGGGCCCGCGGGCTTCGCCTGATGATGTGGTAATCTTGGCGATCGACGGCGAGACGCTAAACGCCGAGGGGCGCTGGCCGCTGAAACGCCAACGCCTGGCCGAAGCCGTGGAGAAAGCGGCTGCAGCCGGAGCAAAGAGTATTGCCATCAACGTCTTGCTGGTTGATCCCGAACCGGGGGAGGAGGGCGCCTCTTTGGATGGCAGCGATCCTTTGCTTGAGGCGGCCCTGCAGGAGACTCCTGCTGTGATCTTGGGTATGGCCATGCTGTTCGAAGAGGCAGCGGCGCCGCTGAATCTCGATCCTAAGGCTTTGAACGCAATAGCTTTTTCTCTCGTCGTTACACCATCAGGCGGTGCGCTGTCGGTGCCCAAGGCTCAAGGCGTGCTGCTGCCTCTTGCCGCGTTTCGAGAACGCAGCCGCCAAGGCCACGTCAACGTGATCCTGAGCGACAACGGTGCTGCGGTCCGACTGCACCCCGCGGTCGCCTTCGATCGCTTTCTGCTACCGTCCTTCCCTCTGGTCTTGGCGGCTCAACAGTTGGGATTGTCCGCAGACCGCGTAGGTTTGTCACTCGGCGGTGCCTTGCTGTTGGGCGAGACGGTCATTCCCTTGGATATCGATCTCTCCTTGCCGCTGAATCCCTATGGGCCGGAGGGCAGCATCACGACCTACAGCCTGCGTGACCATCTTGAGGGCAAGCTGGATGAGGGCGCTCTGACCGGGAAGGCCGTCATAATCGGCGCGACGGCCATCGGTCTGGGAGAGCGGTTTCGCACGGCCTTCGACAGCGACTTGCCGGGAGTGGAGCTCTTGGCGACAGGCACGGCCAACTTGCTGGACGGCAGCACGATCGAACGGTCGGCAGCGACCAGGCTCTTCGACGCCATAGCCATTGTCTTTCTTGGCCTTTCGGCATGGGCGTTGGGTCGCTTCCTCGCAATTGGCATCGCCACTCTGGCGGTTCTGGGTCTTCTGTTGCTTTGGTGGGGCCTCAGCCTTCTGACACTGGCCCAGCTAGGCTTTTGGATCGCAGTGATCACGCCTTCGATCGTGATTGTCATGACTGCTGCAATTGGGGTCATTTCCCGCAATGCTTTGGAGCGCTCCAAGCGTGCCGAGGCCGAGCGACAGCGCGGCAACCTTGCCCGTTATGTCTCGCCCCTCATGGCCGACCAACTGGCCCAGCAATCCAGACCAGTTTTCGACCGCCGTCTGCAGGAAGCCTCGATCCTTTTTATCGACCTGGGCGGCTTCACCAGCGAGAGCGAGGATCGCCCTCTACAGGAGACAGCAGACTTTCTGGTCGCCTATCATCAGCGGCTGGAGCGGGTGGTCTTGTCCGAAGGCGGCGTCATCGAGCAGTTTCAGGGAGATGGCGCCATGGTGATTTTTGGCCTGCCCGAACCGCGAGAAGACGATGCTGCGCGGGCACTGACCTGCGCGCGTGCGATCATTGCCGACCTGCATGTTTGGCGGCCCGACCTCTCTGCCCGCGTGGGCTTGCACGATGGTGCCGTGGTCATTGCTCAACTGGGGGGAGACAGCCATGCGCAACTGGCCGCCGCCGGCGACACCGTCAATGTCGCCAGCCGTCTGGAGCAGGTCGCCAAGGAGGAGGGAGTGGCGCTCGTCATCTCCGAAGACCTCGCCAGAAAGGTAAGTGCACAGGGGCGTGGCGACTTGCTCGAAGGCCTAACGCTGCGCCCCGGTCGGACGATCCGCGGACGCCGCGATCCGATGGATCTGCGGTTGGCCACGCTCACCGATTTGCGTCCGCGCTAGCTGGGCGGCGATGCCGAGTCCGGTGCCCAGCCGGTAAGATAGACGACCTCCAACTCCGCCACGACGCGACCGTCGGCACGCTGGGGATAGTTCTGCAGCAGGGCTGCCAGGGTATCGCGCCTCAGAAAGCCGCGCCGGCGTAGGCTGAGCGCGTTGCTTTCGCCCATCCCGCGCAGGTCGCGCAGCAGGGTGAGCGGGTCTGGATAGTCGATCGGCACCAGGTCGGCGTCTGCCATAGGCAGCTGAAAGCCTGCGCGCTGCAACAGCATTCCAGCTTCGCGCACCTCGACAAAAGGGGCAACGCGCGGGCTGACACCGCCCACGGTCTCGCTCTCTGCCTCTAAGAACCCCTGCCTGAGGCTCGTCAGTGTGGATCCGCCTGGAAGGGCGGCCAGGAAGAGGCCGCCGGGCTTCAGGGCATAGCGGATCTGGGCTAGGACGCCGGGCAGATCGTTGACCCAGTGCAGGGAAAAGAGGCTGAGGATCAGATCTAGACCGCCGGCGCCGCAGGGCAGCCATTCTTCGTCGGCGACGAAGGCGGCACCGCCATGCCGGCGGGCTCGTCCTGCCATGGATTCTGAGAGGTCGCACTGCAGGAGAGTGCCGATCCTTCGGTCCCCCTGGCTCGCCTGCTCATCAAGGACGGCGGACAAGGTGCCGTCATGGCAACCCAGGTCCAAGGCCAGCGGGAAGCTGTCGATTGTCTCGTCCAACCGCTCCAACAGGCGCGTCCCGATCTCGCGCAGAAGGAAGTCATGGGCTGCAAAGCCGGCGGCGGCACGCTCGCGGTGACGGCTCAAGGCGCTGCGGTCAAAAAGCTTCGGTGCGCCGCTTTGATCTGACATCTTAGGTTCCGGCTGTTTGGTGTGGTCTTGCTATGGCAGGCAGCTGCGGGAAGGTCCAGACAGCGAAGAGTTAGGAGGCGAGGTGATCGCACGGCCCGGCCGTTTCCTTCTAGACGCTATCCTGCCGCTACGCTGTTTTGGCTGCGGCGTGATCGTACCGGCGGAATCCTCGCTCTGTGCTGCCTGCTGGTCCAGCCTGACTTTCCTCGCCGAACCCTGCTGCGCGCGTTGCGGCCTACCCTTTCCCTTCGACCAAGGCCCAAGAGCGGTCTGCGCGGCTTGCGTCAGCGAACCGCCGCTGTTCGACAGCGCGCGGGCGGCCCTGCTCTATGACGATGCCAGCCGTCGTTTGATTCTCGCCTTCAAGCATGGCGACAGGACAGAGGCAGCCAGGCCCTTTGCCCGCTGGATGCAGGTTGCCGGCTGGTCGCTGCTTGAAGAGGCCGATCTGCTGCTGCCGATACCGCTGAACCGCTGGCGCCTGTTCCGCCGTCGCTACAACCAGTCGGCACTTTTGGCTCAGGTCTTGGCGAGAGACAGTGGAGTGCCGGTAGCGCTCGACCTATTGCGCCGCGTCCGCGCGACGCCTAGCCAGGGAAGACGCTCGCGCCAAGCCCGCAGACGCAACGTGGCGGGCGCCTTCGCGCTGGCGCCGGCTGCGGCGGAGCGGATCGAAGGGGCGCGTCTGCTGCTGATCGACGACGTTATGACCTCCGGAGCCACCCTTGACGAGGCATCCAAAGTGCTGAGACGCGCCAAACCCAAAAAGATCACAGTTCTGACCCTTGCCCGGGTCTTGCGCGAGACCCCATATGAGGCCTCAGAGGATGAGGAGACCAGCGCCCATGGCCAACGTTGAGATTTATACCAGTCTTTTGTGCGGCTACTGCTACCGTGCCAAGCAGTTGCTTGAGCGCAAGGGCGTGACCTTTACCGAGTATGATTTGATGGCACAGCCTGGGCGCCGCCGCGAGATGCTTGAGCGTGCAAGCGGTCGGACCTCCGTCCCTCAAATCTTCATTGATGGTCAGCACATCGGCGGCTGCGACGATCTTTTCGAACTCGAGTCGCGCGGCGGGCTTGATCCCATGCTGCAGTCGGCGGCGTGAGCGACGCCTTTATAGCAGCCTTGGTTCAGCTGACCGCTGGGCCCGACATCGACGAGAACCTTGGGCGTCTTGAGCAGCTGGTCGGTGAGGCCAGCCGCGCGGGCGCCACGCTTATCTGCCTGCCGGAAAACTGCACCCAAATCCAGCCCGACAAAGCCAGGGCGATTGCTGAGGCGCGGGACGAGGAGAGGCATAAGGCGCTGCCGCGGCTCTCTGCTTTGGCCCGCGACGCCAGTGCTTGGCTCCAGGTCGGTTCGCTGACCGTCAAGGCAGCGCCGCAGCTCAACTGGAACCGTAGCTATCTCTTGAACGCCGACGGGCTGGTCACCGCACGCTACGACAAGATTCATCTCTTCGAGGCCGCGGTCGGCGATGGGCAGACCTACCGGGAATCCGACTACACGGCACCGGGCGCACAGGCGGTGACGGCTGAATTGCCCTGGGGCGTCCTGGGGCTGACCATCTGCTACGACATGCGCTTTCCCCATCTCTTCCGGCACCTGGCGAAGGTCGGCGCCGATTTCATCACCGTCCCTTCTGCCTTCACCAGACCGACCGGCCGAGACCATTGGCATGTGCTGCTGCGTGCTCGGGCGATTGAGACCGGCTGCTTCGTCTTGGCAGCCGCCCAGTGCGGCGTTCATGCCGGCGGGCGCGAAACCTATGGCCACAGCTTGATCGTCGATCCCTGGGGCCAGGTTCTTGCCGACGGAGGCGAGTCGGAAGGCGTCGTGCTGGCGGAGATCAATCCAGCGCGTGTCGAAGAGGCGCGCAGGCGCATCCCCGCATTGGAGCATGACCGCCCCTATGGTGCCGCGAGCGAGGAGCCCGACCTGCCACGCTCACGCGCCAGCTGAGGCCATGCACTTCCAGAGGGCCGGCTTTCACGCAGCAGGCCTTGTCTTGCTTGGCTTTCGGTCCTATTGCCTGTCTTCATGACACGTATTCTAGGTGAAGACAGCCCGCCGGCCGGGGCGCGGGTCGTTGTCGCAATGTCCGGCGGCGTGGATTCCGCGCTAACGGCAGCGCTTTGCCATGAGGCCGGCTATGAGGTGGTGGGGCTTACTCTACAGCTCTATGACCACGGCCAGGCCGTCGGCAAGCCCGGCAGCTGCTGTGCCGGTCAGGACATCCGCGATGCCCGCACGGTCGCCTCTCGTCTGGGGTTTGCGCACTATGTCCTGGACTATGAAGAACGCTTCCGCCGGCAGGTGATCGACGACTTTACAGCCAGCTACGCGCGCGGCGAGACGCCGATCCCCTGCGTGCGCTGTAATCAGAAGGTCAAGTTCGCCGATCTTTTGGAGAGCGCGCGGGACCTGGACGCGGCCGCCCTGGTGACCGGTCACTATGCGCAGCGTCGCCTGGGTTCGGAGGGCGCAGAGCTACATTGTGCGCAGGATTCCTCTCGCGATCAGAGCTACTTCCTCTTCGCGACGACCAAGCAACAGCTGGCCTTCCTGAGGTTCCCGCTGGGCGGATTGCCCAAGAGCGAGGTCAGGCGCATGGCGGCAGAGCGGGGCCTCGTGGTCGCCGATAAGCCGGACAGCCAGGACATCTGTTTCGTGCCCAGCGGGCGCTACGGCAATCTGGTCGAACGCCTGCGCCCCGAAGCTGCTATGGAAGGCGAGATCGTCGATCTGAATGGGCGCGTGCTTGGAACGCACAAGGGCATCATCCACTACACCATCGGTCAGCGGCGAGGTTTGGGGCTTGACCGCGAGCCAGGGCCGCTCTTCGTGGTGCGCCTGGATGCAGCCAAGCAGCAGGTGGTGGTTGGGCCCGAGAGCGCATTACGACAAGACCTGGTGCACCTGCGCGAGACCAACTGGTTGACGGAGCTGGCGCCGGGAGAAGAGATTTCCGTTAAGCTGCGTTCCCGCCAAGAAGCTGGGCCGGCTCGCATTGAATTGATCTCAGAGGGCAAGGCGACCCTTCGTCTGTTGGCACCTCAGGGGGCCGTTGCTCCCGGTCAGGCAGCTGTTGCCTATCGCGACGCCCGTCTCTTGGGTGGCGGCTTCATCGAATCCGCCGAGAGCTTCGCTACCAGCAGGGCGGCTTAAGGGTCTTTCTTGGGCGTTTCGCCCGGGTCTTCTTTGCCGATGCCCAGTTCGACCGGAATGCGCTCGGGGTCGGTCGCGTCCTTTGGCACTGATTGACGGGCCAGGCGTAGGGTGCGTTCCAGCAGCATTTCGTAGATCGGCTCGCCGCGCAGGTGATGTGCGGTCAGGTTAGCGACCAGGCAGGTGATGATCACCGGCAGCATCAAGTCGTAGGACCCAGTCAGCTCCATCACCAGGACGCAGCCGACCAGAGGTGCTCGGACCGTTGCGGTGAAGAGCCCGCCCATTGCCGCTATGGCCATGGCGATCGCGTCGAGCTCCGAGCCGCCAGGGACGACGAGGGCAACCACGGTTCCGAATGTCAAACCGGTCAGGGTCGCCAGCGCGAGCATGGGCGCAAAGATGCCGCCGGGGATGCGACAGGTGTAGCTGCCGAAGGTGGTGACCGAGCGTACGATCAAGATCAACACCAGCATCCCAAGCGTGTACTGCTCGCCGTGCAGCATACGGTAGACGAAGCCGTCGCCGCCGCCCGTGGCATCCGGCAGCAGCGCCAGCAAGGCACCGACTAACGCAGCGAAGGCCAGCGGGAAGAGGTAGGGGTGCTTCTCGGTCAGACCATCCGTGCTGTTTAGCGAGGCCAGCATGGCCTTGTTGAACAGCACTCCGGCACCGCCCAGCACCAGGCCTAACAATACGAAGATCGGAAAATGCCAGAGCGGCGGTGTGTGGACGATGATCTCCATCTCCGGGCCGACACCGGCAATAACTTCGGTGACGAAGCCCGACAGTGCGGAGGCGATGATGACTGCGCTGTATGTTTTGAGGGTGTAGGGAAACTGGCGCCGCGTCTCTTCAATGATGAAGAGCACGGCGGCCAAGGGGGCATTGAAGGCCGCCGCCAGCCCGGCCGCAGCGCCGGCTGCAATCAGTCCCTTGCGCTCGGTGTCGTCCAGCTTGAAGCCCTCTGAGGTCGCGGCACCGACCGCAGCACCCATGTGGATGGTCGGACCCTCGCGCCCCAGGACCAGGCCGGAGGCGAGCGCCAGGACGCCGGCCACGAACTTGACCGGCAGCAGCCGCCGCCAACGCACCTCTCGCACACCCTCCAGGGCGCCCTCAATCTCTTGCACGCCGCTGCCGCTGGCTTCGGGCGCGAAACGGCGGGTGAGAAAGAGCGCGGCTGCGACCATGACCATGGAGATGGTCATGAAGGTCAGCACCTCGGCTACCTCGCTGCCGATCTGGTGACGCAGATCGCCGTGAAGGTGGAAGAGCCAATCGACGATGATGTGGAAGACGGCCCCCAGCCCGCCGGCCGCTGTCCCCACCAGCAAAGCCAGGGTGTAATAGAGCGCGTCGTTGCTGCCGTGTTTCGGACTGGTTGCTTTATCGTTTTCGCCCAAGACGCACCCATCCCTTGACCAGCGTCTGCACCTGGCCTGAGGGTAAGCCGAAAACCGGTGCCGCGACCAGTGGGGCAGGGTCGCAGGGTGGACGGCTGATTGAGCATCATCGGAGCGAAGCTGGACGAGACTACAAAGGCAGAGGATTCTCAGTCACGGCAATTGGTTGCCAGGCATGTAGGTTCGCTGTCGTCCGATGTAGACTTCACCCTTTAAGAGAATAGCATCGTATTTCTTCAATCTCGATTGTTGTCGTCGTGCTTGAGACGACCATCCACGTCTCAACACCGGCACAAACTTTCAGATTCAGTAAGGCTTCGATAGGTGGATCCCCGTGTCAAGCACGCCAAAAGGGCTTCCGGGCTTCGCGGAGCATCGCTTCGCGGCTGACTCCGATGTCCAGCAAGATAGCGTCATCGAGGCTCAGCAGCCTTCTGCGCTCGACAGCGCGGCGATACCAAAGGCCGAACACACAACCTGTTGCCAGCGTGCCATACGGCCTGCGATCGGCCCGGGCATGGGCTCTTACCAACCAATCCCTTGAGGCACCGTCGCGCCAGGGGTCCTGCCCCAAGCCGCCAACTGCCGGTGCATAGCTTTGCGGGGTCATATGCCTTCCCTCCATCTCAATTCCTAATCGAGAAGTGAGGTCGCAAGTGACTGTCTACAAAGAGTCTTTCAGGGTTTCATTTCGGCGCCATTGTGGAGAGGCGCTTCACATTTCACGGGTGTCATTCGCCGAGGGATAACAGGGTGTTGCGAATTCCCGAGAGGTGACGGAAGAGCTGTTTGCGGGCAGCCTCCGGGTCGCGTTCGCGCAAGGCCGTAACGATGTCGCTGTGCTCTCGATCGTAGTTGAGGCGGCGTTCGGGCGTCACGCTGCGTTGCTTCAAGCGGTACCAGTCGGGTTCGTTGCGGACTGCATTGATCGCCGTGCAGTAGTCTAGAAGAAGGGCGTTCTTGGCGGCATGGAAAATCGCGAGGTGCAGCTGCGCATCCCAATGTTCGAACTCGGCCAGCCCCTTGGCGGCGACCGACCGGCGCAGGGCCTCTTCGATTCGGATCAGATCCTCGGCCGTGGCGCGGCTGGCAGCCAGGGCGGCAACCTGTGGTTCAATGATCAGGCGCACCTCCATCAGATCGGCCGGACTGGCGCCGCGCAGACTGTCGGAGAGATCGCTCGCGTTCGCCTTGTGACCGCTGTGCCGCCGTCGTTCGGCGACAAAGGTGCCGCGTCCCACCTGCCGTTCTAGCAGGCCTTCCTCCGCCAACTCTTCCAGCAGGCGGCGCAAGGTATTGCGCGCAATACCATACTGACTGGCCAGATTGCGTTCCGGGGGCAGCCGGCTGCCCGGCGGATAGCGGCCGTCCAGAATGTCTCTACGAAGGCTCTGAACCACCTTCTCCTGCCGGTGCAAGTGTCTTTGGCGTAACTGAGGATCACTCATAATGAACCATTATTGAACCTTTAGCGGATGATTGCAAGACGCTTGACGTCTGAGTTGACAGGCTAACTTTGTGATGCGACCATGCTTGGGAAGAATTGGTTCAGTCTTGGATCATATCGGTGATGCTTAGGGAGGTCGTGGATGCGGGTGGTTGCCTTCGAGGCAGGTGGGAAGGCTGCTGTCGGCCAGTGGGGCTCGCAGGAGTCTGCGATCCGTCTCTTTGATCTGACACCGGAAGAAGCAGCGGCAGGCGTGTTGGCCTTGGTCGATCGTGACTTGGAAGGCCGTCCGGCCCAGGTGACGGATCACGCTGTGTCGGCCGATCAAGTGACACTCTTGGCAGCGGCGCCTCGGCCACGGCGGAACATCTTCTGCGTCGGCAAGAACTACCACGCCCATGCCAGGGAGTTTGCTGCCAGCGGCTTCGACAGCTCCGCCAAAGAGGGCGCAGTACCGGCGCATCCGATCATCTTCTCGAAAGTGCCGGAAACAGTGGTGCCGAACGGCGCACCGATCTTAATCGATTCGAGCGTTTCGGATGCGATTGACTATGAGGTCGAGCTGGCGGTGATCATCGGCCGCGCCGGTCGCGGCATCGCCAAGGAAAAGGCTCTGAGCCACGTTTGGGGCTATACGTTGCTGAATGACGTCACCGCGCGTGATCTGCAGCAGCGCCATTCCCAGTGGCTGATCGGCAAGTCGCAGGACAGCTTCTGCCCGATGGCTGCGGTTGCCGTGACGGCCGATGAACTCGATCTGGCCGATACGCAGGTGCGCTGTTGGGTGAATGGCGAGCTGCGGCAGGATGCTAATACGGCCCAGCTCATCTTCGACGTGCCGACCATTATCGCCACCCTCTCGGCTGGTGTCACTCTGCTGCCGGGCGATATCATCGCGACCGGAACGCCGGCAGGCGTCGGCATCGGCTTCGACCCGCCGCGCTATCTCAAGGCCGGCGACGAGGTGACCATGGAAATCTCCGGGATCGGCAGTCTCACCAACCCCGTGATCAGCGTCTGAAAGCAGCGGCGATGACCAGCAAGCGCATCGAGCAGATGGCGGTGGAGGTCGAGGGCGAGGGACCTGCGGTGATCATGCTGCACGGCCTTGGCGGCAGCTCCAACAGCTTTACCCCGCAGATGTCTGTCTTCGTCGGCCGCTACCGTACGATCCGTCCGGACCTCCCGGGTTCGGCCCGCTCGCCGCTCCCCGCCTCGCTGAGCCTCGACCTGATTGTCGAGCGTATCCTGGCAATGGCAGCGGCCATGGAGATCGAGCGCGCGCACTTTCTGGGTCACTCGCTGGGAACCATCCTCTGTCAGAGGATCGCTCTGAGAGCGCCAAAGCTGGTGGCCAGCCTGGCGCTCTTCGGCCCCTTGAGCGAGCCGCCGGGACCGGCGCGTGTCGCCCTCGATGCCCGTGGGAAGCTGGCGCGGGAGGGCGGCGAGGCAGCGATGACAGAGATTGCCGATGCCATCGTTGCGGCTTCGACCTCCAGTGCCACCAAGGAACGCCAGCCAGTCGTGCTGGCCGCCGTTCGCGAAAGCCTGATGCGTCAGAGCGGCGCCGGCTATGGTGCTACCTGCGCTGCGCTCGCCGTTGCGGTCGCGGCCGATG
The DNA here is from genome assembly GCA_963669445.1 of Rhodospirillales bacterium. GTDB lineage: Bacteria > Pseudomonadota > Alphaproteobacteria > Kiloniellales > JACOMY01 > JACOMY01. Next base: position 3,434,780 of record OY770029.1, on the reverse strand, counting down.
CGGCAAAGATCGTCTGCCCGACGCTTCTTGTGACTGGCGAGGACGATGTCGTCGCTCCGCCTTCCGTCACGCGCGGGCTGGCAGAGAAGATTGCCGATGCGCAGGCACACATTCTGCCGCGCTGCGGGCACTGGACAACGTTTGAGGCGGCGGACGACGTCAATCGCCTCTTGCAGGACTTTATGAGCAGGCAACGCTAGAACTGCGCAGAACGACGGCGCCGGGAAGAGCGCGCGGGACAAATCGGCCGGGGGGCTGACGAAGGAGACGGTAGGATGAGTGGTGTTCTCTTCACCAACGTACGCATATTCGACGGCAGCGGCGAGCATCCCTATCTGGGCGAGGTGCTGATCCAGGGCAATCGAATCAAGCATGTCGGCCGCGGCTCGCGCACCACCTCTTCAAACGGGGCGACGGTGCTGGATGGCGCTGGAGCGACCCTAATGCCCGGCATGACCGAGGCGCACACGCACTTCTCCTGGAACGATCAACCGAGCCTCGATGCGATCCAGCGTATGCCGCCGGAGGAGCACACACTGTTCTGTGCTTCGATCGCCAAGCGCTATCTCGATATGGGCTGGACCTCGGTGGTGGGCGCGGCCGCGGCCAAGCCACGGTTGGACGTGGTCATTCGCAATGCTATCGACAGCGGTCTCATTCCGGGGCCCAGGCTGTTGGCGAACTCGCAGGAGATCGCAACTCTGGGGGGGTTGGGTGATACCTCGCCGCCGCACATCGACATCCCCGAGATGTCCTTCGGCGTGGTGGTCTCCGGGCCGGAGGAAATGCGGGCTGCCGTTAGGCGCTTCATCAAGTACGGCTGCGACCTGATCAAGCTGAACCTCTCCGGCGAGGAGATCGCCGGTGTTCCGGCTGAAGAAACGCCGATGACCGACGAGGAGGTGGCAGTCGCCGTCGCCGAGGCCAAACGACGTGGCCTGAAGGTCTGCGCGCACGCCCGCTCCAACGAATCGATCAAGATGTGCATCCGCCACGGGATCCAGAACATCTATCACGCCTCTTTCGCCGACGAGGCTACCCTGGACCTCTTGGAGGCCAACAAGGACAAGCACTTCGTGGCCCCGGGTTTGGCTTGGTTGATCAAGACTTCGACCGAGGCCGGAGAATATGGCGTCGATCCAAAGGGCCCCCTTGGCCTCAAGTACAAGCGCGAGGCCGACATTGCCGTGGAGACCATGCGCAAGATGCACAAGCGCGGCATCAAGGTGCTGCCGGGTGGCGACTACGGCTTCGCCTGGATCCGCCACGGCACCAACGCCAAGGATCTGGAGTATCTGGTCGACCTGGTGGGCATGACCCCGATGGAGGCTCTGATCTCCGCCACCCGCTATGGCGGCGAGATCATGGGCAAGCCAGGGGAATTGGGCCAGATCAAGCCCGGCTATCTGGCCGACATGCTGTTGATCGACGGCGATCCGCTGGCCAACATCCGCATACTACAGGATCGCGATCGCATCCTAGCGGTAATGAAGGATGGCAGTTTCCACCGAAGCCCGGACATGCAGGCCGAGCGCGGCCGCGTGGCCATCTAGGCGGGATCTACAGGCAGGATAAGGGGGGCAGGTGACCGCCAACGCGCGCTATATGGTTTGGGCCTTCGTCGGGTTGCTGGTCATCGGCATAGTGGCCGCTGGGGCGGCCAGCATGGACGTGCGCGCCGGCCGTGACGTGCGACTCTTCCTGCTGACCTTCCTGAACGGCCTCACTCTGGCCGGTCTCTACTTCGTGGTGGCCAGTGGCTTCACCCTGGTCTTCGGCCTAATGCGCAACGTCAATCTGGCGCATGGTGCCATCGCCTTGTTGGGCGCCTACATCGGCTACGACGTCGCCAACTGGGCGGGAAACTGGTTCGTCGGTGTGGCCGCCGGTTTCCTGGCGACGGCGGTCTTCGGGCTGGCGCTGCAGACCCTGGTCATGCGGCGTATGGAAGGTGACGAGATGCGCCAAACCCTGGTGACCATCGGCATCTCCATCGTCATGGCCGACCTGATGCTGGCCTTTTGGTCTGGCACCACCTACCAGTACGAAGTGCCGGAGTTCCTCTTTGGTGCGACCCCCATGCCTTGGGTCAAGGTCTACAATTCCTACCGCCTCTTCGTGTTGCTGATCGCGGTCATCATCGGTGTTGCCTTGTGGCTGTTCCTGAACCGCACGGCAGTCGGCATGATGATCCGGGCCGGTGTCGACGACCGCGCCATGCTGTCGGCCACCGGGGTCAATGTGCAGCTGGTCTTTGCCTTGACCTTTGCCATCGGCGCCGGCTTGGCCGGGCTGGGCGGGGTGATCGGCGGCTCTTTCCTCTCGATCGCGCCCGGCGAGGACGTGCGCTATCTATTGGCCTCTCTGGTCGTGGTGATCGTGGGGGGCATGGGTTCGATTACAGGTGCCGCCATCGGCGCATTGCTGATCGGGATGGCCGAGCAGTTCGGCCTGGCCTACTCGCGCACCTATGGCGTGGTCTACACCTATGTGATCATGGTCGTTGTATTGGCCTTGCGCCCCGAGGGCATCATGGGCAAGCGAGGCTAGGCGGCGATGGTGGCACTCTCCGACAAGCTAACCGACAAGAAGGCCTGGAACCCCTGGCCGCCGACCCGCAACGGCGGCATACTGCTGTTGCTCATTCTCTATCCTTTCATCGCAAGCCCCTTCTGGATCGTGCAGATCGGCGCGCAGACCTTCTTCCTGGGGCTGGTCGCCCTTTCGCTCATGCTGTTGGCCGGTTTGGGCGGCATGGTCTCGCTGGCACAGCTCACCATTGCCGGGATCGCCGGCTACATGTGGGCCATCTTCGGTGAGAGCACGGCGCCGATCAGTCTGCACCTGCCCTGGTATCTGGTGCTGCCGATATCGCTTGCCATCGCGGTCGTCTTCGCCACCCTGATCGGCGCCATCTCGGTGCGCACCGAGGGCATCTACACCATCATGATCACGCTTGCGATCGGGGTGGGCTTCGCCAACTTCGCCAATCAGAACTACGCCATCTTCAATGGCTTCAACGGTTTTGCCGGGCTCTCGCCGCCGCCGATCTTCGGGGTCGATTGGCGCGAGCCCATGCCCTTCTACTATCTGGCGCTCGCGGTCGCGGGCTTGGCCTATTTCGGCGTGGTCTACTTCCGGCGTTCCACTTTCGGGCTCACGTTACAGGCTGTCCGCGACAACCCGCGCCGGATGGAGACACTGGGCTTCCACGTTGCAGCCCATCGCATCCTCGCCTACGCGCTGGCCGGCTTTCTGGCAGCCTTGGGTGGTATCTTCATCGTCTGGTTCAATGGTCGGATCTCGCCGGGGTCCATCGGTTTGGGATCGATGATCGACATTCTGGTGATCGCCGTGCTGGGCGGTCTCAGGCATCCAATCGGGCCCTTCATTGGGGCCCTGGTCTTCGTCCTTTTGGACAACTTCGCGATCGATCTGATCGACCGCGAGCGTTTCAACACGGTTATCGGGGCGGCCTTTCTCTTGGTCGTCCTGATTTCGCCGGACGGTCTCTTGGGTCTGTGGGACAGGCTGAAGCGATCGCTGGCAAAGGGCCGCGACGAGAGCGGCAGCGGCGGCTTCAAGCCATAAGGCAGCGCCGTCGCTAGGTAACGGGCACGAGGCCAGGCCGTTTCCGGTCGGCTGCCAGGTAACTAAGGGAGGATAAGGTTTATGAACACCCTATCGAGACGAATTCTGTTGGCGGGCGCCGCTGCGACCCTGTCGCTCGGCGTGGCCGGAGGGACGGCCTCTGCCGAGGACACCATCAAGATCGGCGTGCTGGCGACCTTGGAAGGGGCCTTCACCGTGCTGGGCGAAGATTCCATGCGCGGCGCGGATCTCGCGTTCGAGCAGGCAGGCTACATGGCCGGCGGCAAGAAGCTTGAGATCATTAAGGGCTCCTCCGACGCTTCGCCGGATAGCGCTCTGAAGGCGGCGCGCAAACTGGTCGAGGACGACAAGGTCGATATCCTCTTAGGCCCCCTGTCGGGCTCCGAGGGGCTTGCCATGCGTGACTATGCCAAGACCCAGCCGCAGACCACCTTCATCAACGGCACATCGGCTGCGCAGGACACCACATTGCGCGATGCGGCGCCGAACTTCTTCCGCTTCTCCACCGACGGCGTGCAGTGGCAGGCGGGGCTCGGTACCTATGCCTTCGAGAACAAGGGCTACAAGAGCGCCGTGGTGATCGCCGAGGACTACTCCTTCCCCTATTCCCAAGTTCAGGGCTTCATGCTGGAGTTCTGCAAGCTGGGCGGCACCGTCCCCGAGAAGTTCTGGGTCCCGATCGGCAACAAGGACTACTCAACCATCGTTGCCTCGATCCCCGATGAGGTTGATGCCATCTACGTCGCCCTGGGCGGTGCCGATGCGGTGAACTTCCTCAGCCAGTATCAGCAGGCCGGCGGCGACAAGCCGATGATTGGCGGTTCGATCACTGTGGATCAGAGCGTCATGGGCTCGCAGGCGCGCTTGGGTAAAGAGTACCTCGTGGGCACGCCCTCGGCCGGTCCGATCGCCGATGCGTGGGATAATGCCGATTGGAAAGCCTTCGTTGCCGCCTATCAGAAGCAGTTCCCGGATGGCTTCCCCTCACCCTCGCTCTTCGCGCACGGCTACTACATCGGTGCCGAAGCGATCATTGCCGGGTTGAACGAAGTTCAAGGCAATCTCTCGGGCGGTCAGGCGGAGTTCCGCGACGCGTTGATGAACCTGAAGTTGAAGACACCGACGGGCATGGTCACTCTAGACGAGAATCGCCAGGCCATCGCCGACATCTTCCTGACCGAACTTAGGGAAGGTGCAGACGGCAACCTCTACAACGAGGTCATCAAGGTGATCCCACAGGTGAACCAGACGATGGGTGAGCCGCGCGAGGAGTTCCTGAAGCTGGGTCCTGTCTCGCGGACCAACCCGGAATGCCCCTAAGGCATCCGGTTAGTCTGTTATGCCAAGCCGCTCGGGAACTCAGTGATGGCCGCCGTCGATAGCAACGGTCAACACCGTGTGGCCCGGGCGGGTGCGGCTCATGCCCTCAAGCTGGAGGGGGTGAGCCGCACCTTCGGCGCGCTCGTCGCGCTCGACGCCGTGTCGATCGATGTCGCCGCCGGCGAGCGACGCGCAGTGCTGGGTGCCAACGGAGCCGGTAAGACCACGCTCTTCAATGCGATCAGCGGCGACTTTCCGCCGACCGCCGGGCGCATTCGTTTCTTCGGCGAAGATATCACCGCGTTGGCACCGCACGAGCGGATCCGCCGGGGCTTGCGCCGAACCTACCAGCACTCGCTGCTGTTCCGCGGCTTGAGTGTGCTGGACAACCTTTTTATGGCAGCCCGAGGGGTTACCCGCCGGCGCTTCTCGCTCTTACGTGCCGGATCGCACGACAGCGCTCGGCTGTCAGCGGCGGAGCTGCTGCACGCAGTCCACCTCGATGCATTCGGCGACACCCTGGTCGGCGATCTTGCACATGGCCAGCAGCGCCAGCTGGAAATCGGCATGGCGCTCGCCGGTGCGCCACGCTTCATCCTCTTCGACGAGCCGGCCGCCGGTCTCTCGCCGGTCGAGCGACGCGCGCTGATTGAGATTCTGACGGCGCTACCGAGCCACATCGGCTATATCATCATCGAGCATGATCTCGACGTGGCCTTGCGCGTCGTAACCTCGGTCAGCGTCATGCACAACGGTGCGCTCTTCAAGGAAGGGTCACCGGAAGAGATCCAGAACGATCCCGAGGTGCAGCGCATCTACTTGGGAGGCGCGAATGGCTGACACACCCACGCTCGCTATCGCGGACTTGCAGGTCTATTACGGCCACGCCCATGTACTGCAGGGCGTCAGCCTCTCTTTGCAGCATGGCATCCTGGCGATCGTCGGCCGCAACGGCATGGGCAAGACGACGCTCTGCCGAACCATCGTCGGCATGACGCCGGCAAGCGGTGGCGAGATCCTGCTGGAGGGCAAGCCAATCCTGGGCCTGACGCCCAACGCCATCGTCGCACGTGGGGTCGGTTACGTGCCGCAGGGTCGCCGGGTCTGGCCCTCATTGACGGTCGATGAGCATCTGCGTCTTGCCGCCCGCTCCGGCCGCAAGGGCGCCTGGTCGGTGAGCCGTGTCTACGAGGCCTTTCCGCGGTTGCAGGAGCGGCGCGGCAATGGCGGCGCCCAGCTTTCCGGCGGCGAGCAGCAGATGCTGGCCATCGGCCGCGCCCTGCTTGCCAATCCGCGCCTGCTGGTCATGGACGAGCCAACGGAAGGGCTGGCCCCGGTCATTGTGCGCCAGGTCGAGGCGCTGCTGCGCCGCCTGGTCGATGAAGGCGACATCGCCATCCTGCTGATCGAGCAGAACATCGGCGTCGCCACCGAGGTGGCCGAGCGTGTCGGTATCATGGTGAATGGCCGACTGGTCCGCGAGATGTCTGCCAACGCGCTCGCCGGCGACCGGGAACTGCAGCAGCGCCTGCTCGGTATGGGCACGCAGTCCGACGAGGACATGGACCCGGACGCTGCCGTCGAGGAGGCCCCTGCTCCGCAAGTCGAGGCGCCGCGGGTGTTTCGCGTACGGCGCCAGAGTGGTGAGGAGACACCGCCACCCCCTCCCGAAGAGGGGCCGATTGCCTCGGCCATCTATCGTCGCGACGGCGCGCCGACCCGCTGGAGCCCGGTTGCGCGCCCTGCGGAAGCGGGGAGCGGTGAGGAAGATACGGCGGAAGAGGCTGCGCCGAGCCAGGACATGGCCAATCGCACGAACGTGCCGGTCGCCCATACCATCGGCCGGGCGGCCTATGTTGCGGGTACCTTCGATACGAAGGGGCGCGAACTCACTTTCATCGCCAATCTGTTGCGGCGCCATGGTCTCTCGGTGGTCACGGTGGACCTCTCGACCAGCCGCAGTCCATCGGCTGCCGATATCGGTCCCATGGCTGTCGCGCGTCACCATCCCAAGGGTGTAGAGGCGGTCTTCACCAAGGAGCGCGGCTCTGCGGTCACGGCGATGGCAGAGGCCTTCGCCCGTTTTCTGCCACAGCAACGCAATCTGGGCGGAGTGATCTCTGCCGGTGGTTCCGGTGGCACGGCATTGGCGACCCCGGCCATGCGGGCGCTGCCGATCGGTGTGCCGAAGGTCATGATCTCCACCGTGGCCTCCGGCAATGTTGGCGCCTATGTCGGGCCGGTCGACATCTGCATGATGTACTCGGTGACCGACGTATCCGGCCTGAACCGCATTTCCGAACAGGTTCTAGCCAACGGCGCCAATGCGCTGGGCGGCATGATCGCCCATCGCAGCCAGCAGGCGGCGGCGGAGCGGCCGGCCATCGGCATCACCATGTTCGGCCTGACCACACCCTGCGTCCAGGCGGCAACGCCGCAGTTGGAGGATGACTTCGACTGCCTGGTTTTCCATGCCACGGGTACCGGCGGCCAGTCGATGGAGAAACTCGCCGATTCTGGACTGCTGTCCGGTTTCCTGGACGCAACCACGACTGAAATCGCGGACTTTCATATGGGCGGCGTCTTTTCTGCCGGCGAAGACCGCCTGGGCGCGGTGATCCGCAGCCGCCTGCCCTACGTGGGCTCGCTAGGCGCGCTCGATATGGTGAATTTCGGCGCGCGCGAGAGCGTTCCGGCCAAGTACAACGACCGCCTGTTTCATATCCACAATGCTCAAGTCACCCTCATGCGCACGACCGCGGAAGAGAATGCTGCCATGGGCCAGTGGATCGCCGAGAAGCTCAATCGCTGTGAGGGGCCGGTGCGCCTCTTGATCCCGGAGGGCGGGCTCTCGGGACTCGATGCGCCGGGCCAGCCTTTCTGGGACCCCGAAGCCGATCGGGCGCTCTTCGAGGCATTGGAGCGCGGTATCGCCAAGACCGATCAGCGGCAGGTGATCCGCCTGCCTTACCATATCAACGACCCAGCCTTCGCGGCTGCGCTGGTGGCGCAGTTCCGCGAGGTCATGCAAGACCGCAAGTAGGAGCACGCCCATGCCGAAGATTGACCGCAAAACCCTGCTGACGCGCTTCCACGAGATGGCTCTGCGCGGCGAGCCAATCGTCGGCGGTGGTGCCGGCACTGGGCTCTCTGCCAAGTGTGAAGAGGCCGGTGGGATCGATCTGATCGTGATCTACAACTCCGGGCGCTTTCGTATGGCCGGGCGTGGCTCGTTGGCAGGTCTGCTGGCCTACGGCAACGCCAACGAGATCGTCTGCGAGATGGCGCAAGAGGTGCTGCCGGTGACCAAACACACGCCGGTCTTAGCCGGCGTCAATGGCACCGACCCCTTTCTGATCCTGGATCACTTCCTGGACCGCCTGATCGCGCTTGGTTTCTCCGGCGTCCAAAATTTTCCGACCGTGGGGCTGATCGACGGATCCTTCCGTGCCAACCTGGAGGAAACCGGGATGGGCTATGGGCTGGAGGTCGAGATGATCGCCGCTGCCCATCGCGCCGACCTGCTGACGACGCCTTACGTATTCAACGAGGCTGACGCCAAGGCCATGACCGCGGCCGGTGCGGACATCGTCGTCTGCCATATGGGCCTGACCACCGGCGGTGCCATCGGTGCCGAGACGGCACTGACCTTGCAAGACTGCGTCGATCCGATCCGCGCCTGGGCTAAGGCCGCCAAGCAGGAGCGCGAAGACGTGCTGGTGCTGGTGCATGGCGGACCCATCGCCATGCCAGACGACGCCGAGTTCATCCTGAAACACTGTCCGGAGGTGCATGGCTTCTATGGTGCATCCTCAATGGAGCGCCTGCCGACCGAGCAGGCACTGATCGCACAGACCAAGAAGTTTAAAGGGATCAGCCGAGGCTAAAGTCAAGGCCTAGGCAGACAAGAGCGGGAGAGAGGAAATGTCGGGAGCAACCATCGCATGGATCGTCGTGGCGATCGTTCTGATCGCCCTGGTGGTGGCCCTGGTCATCTGGGCCATGAACCGCCTGTACCGCCGTTCCTCTAAGGAAACCTCCTTCGTGCGCACCGGTCTAGGCGGGCAGAAGGTGGTGATGAACGGCGGCGCCTTCGTGCTGCCGATCGTCCACGAGATCACGCCGGTCAACATGAACACTCTGCGCCTGGAAGTACGTCGCGGCCGAGAGTCGGCACTCATCACCAAGAACCGCATGCGGGTCGATGTTGTCGCGGAATTCTACGTCCGTGTGAAGGCCGAGGCCGACGCGGTGGCGACCGCGGCCGGCACGCTGGGTCGCCGCACCTTGCAGCCCGACGGCCTGAAAGAACTGGTGGAAGGTAAGTTCATCGACGCCCTGCGCTCCGTTGCCGCCGAGAGCACGATGGAAGAGATGCACGAGAAGCGAGGCGACTACGTCAAGCGGGTGCAGCAGGTTGTGGCGGCCGACCTCATGCAGAACGGGTTGGAATTGGAGAACGTCTCGCTGACCGGTATGGACCAGACCAACATGGAGTACTTCAATCCCTCCAACGCCTTCGACGCCGAAGGTCTGACGCGGCTGACCGACGAGATTGAGCGGCGCAAGAAGATCCGCAACGATATCGAACAAGACACTCTGATCCAGATCCGCAACAAGAACCTGGAGACCGAGAAGGTCTCGCTGGAGATCGATCGCGACAGCGAGTATGCGCGGCTTGAGCAGCAGCGCGAAGTCGAGGCTAGGCGCGCATCCCAGCAGGCCGACGTTGCGCGCGAGCGGGCGACCAGCGAGCGGCAGACGGAAGAGGCCAGGATTTCGGCCCAGCTTGAGATCGAGAAGGCCAAGATTGCTCAGGAGCGTGCGCTCGACGAAGAGCGCATTGCCCGTGAACGCGATACCCAGCGCTTGGAGGTCGAGCGCCGCAAATCTCTGGAACTGGCCGAGCAGGAACGCGCGACCGAGACCGAGAAGGCTCGTATTCTGCAGGAGAGGAGCCTGGACGAAGAGCGGATTGCTCGCGAACGTGAGACGCAACGCCTGGAGATCGAACGCCGCAAGGCTTTGGAGTTGGCCGAGCAGGAACGCGCGATTACCGTCGCCGAGCAGTCAAAAGCACAGTCCGAGGCGTTGGCCGAAGCCGAGAAGGCGCGTGCCCAGGCGGTCACGGCCGAAGAGCAGGTCTTCACCGCCCGCGACAAAGAGATGGCGGAGCGCCGCAAGACCATCGATCTGATCCAGGCCCGTCAGGAGGCAGAGCGCCAAGCGCTCACCATTCAGCTTGCCGCCGAGGCTGAAAAACTGGCTGCCTCCGATCGGGCTGAAGCCAGCCGCATGGCTGCCGAATCCGATGCCGAGGCAGACAAGATTCGAGCCTTGGCAGCCAAGCTGCGCTACGAGATCGAAGCCGAGGGCAAACGTCAGGCGAACGAGGCGGCCAACGTGCTGACCCCGGAGAGCCGCGGCAGCGAAATGCGCATCAGGCTGATCGAAAAGCTCGACTCGATCATTCGCGAGAGCGTGAAACCGATGGAGAAGATCGACGGCATCAAGATCCTCCACGTCGACGGCTTGGGCGGCGGTGGGGGCGGTGGCTCGTCCGAAGGGACCGGCGGGCAGTCGCTGGCAGACAATGTGGTGAACTCAGCACTGCGCTACCGTGCTCAGGCGCCGCTGGTGGATCAGTTGCTACGCGAAATCGGGATCGAAGGCGGCGAGCTTGGCAAGTTGACCGGTGCACTTGAGGAGGCTCCTCGGCCAAACAAGGAAGCCGACAAGGGTGAGGAGCGCTAGAGCGGCGATGACGAAAGTTTATGTCTCCTCGGTGCTTCCGGTCTCTGCTGACCGGGTCTGGTCAGTCATCCGCGACTTCAACGGTCTCCCGAACTGGCACCCCTTGATTGCCAACAGCCGGATAGAGGACCGCCGGCCGGCCGACAAGGTCGGCGCGGTGCGCAACTTCAACACCAAGGACGGCGGCAACATCCGCGAGCGCCTGCTGATGCTGTCGGACTACGACTATACCTGCAGCTACGCCATCCTCTCCTCACCGATGGGGGTGGAGAACTACATCGCAACTTTGAAGGTGACGCCGATCACCGATGGCGAACGCGCCTTTGTCGAGTGGTCGGCCGAGTTCGACTGCGATCCGCTGCGCGAGCAGGAGTTGATCCAGACCATTGGCGGCGGCGTCTTTCAGGGCGGCTTCGACGCATTGAAGGAACGCTTCTCGTCAGTGCGCAGCTAGGCGAGAGGCACTTGAGAGGCGGGGTAAGTCTTGATCGCACAAAGCGATCCAACACAGAAAATGAAGGGAGTGAGAGCAATGCGGAGACTGGTGTACGGAACTTTGGCAATCTTGGTTTTTGGAGCGGTGCCGGCAGGTGCGGAGATGACGCTACCGCCGTTGCAGCCGCAGCATGGCCCGCAACTGGTCGTCGATGAGCATCTGGATGCGCTGAACGTCTGCGATTGGGATCGCCTGATGGCTCAGTACCCCCCGGAAACCGAAATCCACCTGCCTGACGGTGTCGTGATCAAGGGACGCGGGAAAATCGGCGAGCTCTTTGCCGGCTTCTGCAAGACCCGCGAAGAGGGCGGATTGAAGGGGCTCACATTCACCACCGAACACACTTTCACCGTGGGCGACACCCTGAACGTCCAGTGGCGTGCAGAGGCGGATTTCCTGGCCGAACCCTACCGAGGATCCGACGCCTATGTGACCAAGGACGGGCTCATGTATGCCCAGGTCACGACCTTCAACGGCGCGGATCTCAAGTTTAAGGAATAGCTGGAGAGAGGAGGGCGGAGCGGAACCATGGTCACGGTGCGGCGCTCCACCATCGTCGATGCGCCGCTGTCCCTGGTTTGGGGCTTGTTGCGCGACTTCAATGGGCATGAAGATTGGCATCCCGCGGTTGCGGAGAGCCGGATCGAGGGCAATCGTGCCGGCGACGAGGTCGGCTGTGTGCGGCGCTTCTCCCTGCAGGACGGTGCGGTGCTGCGCGAGCAGTTGCTGGCGCTCTCCGATGCCGAGCCCGGCTACACCTACTGCATTCTCGATGCGCCCTTGCCGCTCTACGACTATGTAGCAGAGATCCGACTAAAGCCCGTTACCGACGGGCAGCGCACATTCTGGGAGTGGCGCAGCAGCTTTCAGACACCGCGCGGGCGCGAGGCGGAGCTTTCGACCCTGGTTGGGCGCGACATCTACCAGGCCGGTTTTCGGGCGGTGCGGCAGCGGCTTGCCGAGGCCAAGCTGGAAAGTGGTGGAAGGCCGCGCATCATCCGCCCGGCCGAGACTCTTGCAGCAGCGCCTGCCATCGGCCAAGCCGCCTTGGAAGGCGAAGGCATCGTCGTTGCCAAACTGGGCGGGCCGGAGGTGCTGAGGCCGCGCAGGGTCGAGGCACCGCCGCCCGGGCCCGGGGAAATTCGTCTGCGTCAGGAAGCCGTCGGCATCAACTTCATCGATGTCTACTGCCGGACCGGATACTTTCCGATGATCGAGCCTGGGGCAATCCCCGGTGTCGAGGCTGCCGGGCGGATCGTCGATGTCGGACCCGGGGTACAGGGCTTCCACAGCGGTGACCGCGTCGCCTATGCCAGCATGCCGCCGGGGGCCTATGCCTCGGTTCGCACTCTCTCCGCCGAACTGGTGGTGCCGCTGCCAGATAGCGTCGACTCGCAAACGGCGGCCGCTGCATTGTTGAAGGGCATGACGGCGGAGTTCCTGTTGCACCGCGTGCACCCCCTTGCGGCAGGGGAAACGGTCCTTGTCCATGCCGCTGCCGGCGGTGCCGGACATCTGCTTTGCCAATGGGCGCGGGCGAAAGGGGCAAGAGTGATCGCCGCTGTCGGCGATCCTATGAAGGCGGCGCTGGCACGGCGTTGCGGCGCAATCGAGGTCGTCACCGGCCAGCAGGATCTGACGGAGCGGGTCATGGCGGTCACACAAGGGGGTGGCGTGGATGTCGTTTTCGACGGGATCGGCGGTGCTAACCTGGAGCGCTCCTTTGCTGCTTTGGCGGTCAAGGGACACATTGTTTCCTTCGGCCAGGCCGCCGGTGCGATCGAGCCCTATGACGTCGCATCCCTGGCCGCCAAGTCGGCCCGGCTTTCCCGCCCGAACTATGCGCATTACGCCGGCAGCGCGGCAGAGGTGGCGCAAATGAGCGGAAACCTATTCTCTGCTCTGGAAAGCGGCCTCCTGCATGTCCACATCGGATTGGAACTGCCGCTCCACGAGGCTGCGAACGCACACCGACGTCTGGAATCGCGCCAGACCCAAGGCTGCCTGGTGCTGGTGCCGGGAAGCCAAGCTTAGGGCGCGATGCAACAGCAGGCTCGCGTCGTGCCTTGTTATTCGCTAGTAACGCAATGGTCTGCGGTTGGGTGGGGCGCCGGAAATGCGCCCTGGATGCAGTAATGGTTGGGTGAGGCCGCTTATTTATCACCCGACGCGTCATAGCGGGGCTGTCCGTCCGATCGAGGGAACCACTCTGGTTCGTTCCGGCCCTTGGAAGGAAAGCGTGTGTCGAAACGAATTGTCGTTACCGGAATGGGGCTGGTCTCGCCGCTGGGCTGCGGGGTAGAACCGGTTTGGGAACGCCTGACCAAGGGAGAGTCGGGGATCGTCCACAACACACGGATTCAGGTAGAGGATCTGCCCTCGCAGATGGCAGGTCTGGTGCCCGACCGCTCGGAACATCCCGCCGGCTTGGACGTGGACACCGTCGTGACACCGAAGGAGCGACGCAAGGTCGATCTCTTCACCGTCTACGCGCTGGCCGCTGCCGAAGAAGCGCTGAAGCAATCCGGCTGGGTGGCTGAGAGCGACGCGCAGAAGGCCCGCTCGGCCACCGTCATCGCCACCGGTATCGGCGGCTTTCCGACCATCACCGAGAGCAAGGTGGTGCTGGATCAGCGTGGCTACCGCAGGCTCTCGCCCTTCGTGGTTCCGGTCTTTCTGGCCAATCTGGCGGCAGGCAATGTCTCAATTCGCTATGGCTTTCGCGGTCCGATCGGGACTCCGGTGACGGCCTGTGCGGCCGGCCTGCAGGCGATCGGCGATGGCATGCGCATGATCCTCTCCGGCGAGGCCGACGTGGTTCTGGCCGGCGGCGCGGAAGCCTGCATCGACCGCTTGGCCATTGGCGGCTTTGCTGCCGCCCGTGCGCTCTCGACCCGAAACGACGCCCCGGCGGAAGCCTCGCGCCCCTTCGACCGCGACCGCGACGGCTTTGTCATGGGCGAAGGTGCCGGGCTGGTGGTTCTGGAGAGCTTGGAGCATGCAAAGGCGCGCGGCGCCACGCCGCTGGTCGAGCTGGCAGGCTATGGCACTTCCGCCGATGCCTATCACCTGACGGCCGGTCCGGAGGACGGCGCCGGTGCGGCACAAGCGATGCGGACCTGCCTCGCCATGGCCGGCAGCGACGGCAGCGAGATCGGCTATGTGAACGCCCATGCCACCTCAACTCCCGTCGGTGACAAGGGTGAGATCGCGGCCCTGCGGAATCTCTTCGGCCAGCGCCTGAAGGATGTGGCCATCTCCTCCACCAAGTCGGCCGTCGGCCACCTCCTCGGGGCCGCCGGTGGTGTCGAGGCGATCTTCACCGCCATGGCGTTGCGGACCGGTATCATGCCGCCAACGTTGAATCTACATGCGCCCGACGATGGAGCCGAGGACCTTGATTTCGTGCCCTTGAAGGCACGCGCGCGCCAGCTCCAGGCTGCACTCTGCAACGGTTTCGGCTTCGGCGGCGTCAACGCTGCCCTGATGTTCCGGGCGCTATAGACCCAGGGCGCAATTCAAAGAGGTCTTTAGCGGCACGCCCGTCCCGTCACAAGCGGCGTGCCGACCAATGCATATTCCAAGCAAACTCAATCGAAGGGTTCAGCTTGCTGGGCCAGGTTTGTCGACGTTCCGTTGTTGGGTGAACCCTTTCCAGCTGCAGCGACCAGCGGGTTTGAATGACCGCCTCTGCCGTCCGCGCACGGAATACCTCGGGGTTAGTTGCAGGCTAAGCAATGCTTTCGGAAGCTAACCTTTAGGAGATCGGGCAGTTCCGTATCATCTGGCAGCCAAGATTGCCAAGGAGCGGGAAATTGCGCGAGCCCCGATACGATGTTCTGTTCGAGCCTGTGAAAGTCGGCCCACTGACGGCCAAGAACCGCTTTTATCAGGTGCCCCACTGCAATGGCGGCGGCTACCGTGATCCCTCGGCGGCAGCCGCAATGCGGGGTATCAAGGCCGAAGGCGGCTGGGGCGTGATCTTTACCGAGCAGTGCGAGATGCACCACACCAGCGAGATCACCCCGTTCATCGAACTGCGCCTGTGGGAAGACAAAGATATCCCGCAGCTGCGCAAGATGTCCGAGAGCATGAAGACGAACGGCGCGCTGGCCGGCATCCAACTCGCCTACTCGGGAATCAATGGGCCTAATCTCTACACCAAGGAGGTGCCGCTGGCGCCCTCGGCACTTCCGATCCGTACCTTTACCAATGATCCTGTGCAGGCGCGCGCGCTGGACGCGCAAGACATCAAGAACCTACGCCGCTGGTTTGTGATCGCGGCCAAACGCTCGAAGGAAGCCGGCTTCGATCTGATCTGCCTTTATGGTGCGCATGGCTTCGGCATCTTCCAGCACTTCCTCAGTCGCGCCACCAACCAGCGCACGGACGAGTATGGCGGCAGCCTGGAGAACCGGTCTCGCTTCAGCCAGGAAGTGATCGCCGACATCCGCGATGCGGTGGGTGACACGATGGCGGTCACTCTGCGGGTGTCGCTGGACGAAACCATCGGCACGCTTGGCTTCTCGAACGCGGAGGTGCGCGACTACATCGAAATGAACAAGGATCTGCCCGATCTATGGGATCTGGCGCAGGGCACTTGGGAAGACTGTTCCGGCCCGTCGCGGTTCAAGGAGGAGGCAGCACAGCAGGAACTGGTCCGCGGTATCCATGAACTGACAGACAAACCCATCGTGGGGGTTGGTCGCTTTACCTCTGCGGATGTGATGGTCAAGCAAGTGAACGCGGGCTTGTTAGACTTCATCGGCTGCGCGCGGCCGTCGATCGCCGATCCGTTCCTGCCCAAGAAGATCGAGGAGGGCCGGATCGAGGATATCCGTGAATGTATCGGATGCAACATCTGCATCACCGGCGATATGACCATGTCGATCAGCCGCTGTACCCAAAACCCCACCTTCATGGAGGAGTGGCGCAAGGGCTGGCACCCCGAGAAGATGAATGCCAAGGGCGAGAGCGACACTGTGTTGGTGGTAGGTTCCGGACCGGCCGGTCTGGAGGCGGCGCGGGCGCTGGCCGAGCGCGGCTATGACGTGGCCATCGCCGAGGCAACGACGACGCTTGGCGGCCGTGTCGCCCGTGAGCGGCAACTGCCGGGCTTGAATGCCTGGGGTCGGGTGCTGGAGTATCGCGAGTACCAGATCAGCCAGAAGTCGAATGTCGAGACCTACTTTGACAGCGCATTGAACGCCGAGAGCATCTTGGAGTTTGGGTTCGAGAATATCTGTATCGCCACTGGCGCGAAATGGCGTCGTGACGGGGTGGCACGTCAACATTTGGTTCCGATGCCAATTGCCGAAGGTGCTAAGGTCTATACGCCGGATGACCTGATGGATGGCACTGTCCCATCCGGCAAGGTCGTCGTGTTCGATGATGATCACTATTACATGGGTGGCGTCCTGGCAGAGCTCTTGGCCCAGAACGGTGCCGAGGTCACGCTGATTACGCCCTCGGCCTATGTCTCGGACTGGACCAACAACACGCTGGAACAGATCGCCATCCATCCGCGGCTGGTCGAGGCCGGGGTCGAGATCGTACTGAACCGCGGGATCACCGAGATCCACCCCGATCATGTCGTATCGAACTGCGTCTATACCGACCGCAAGCAGAGACACGAGATCGACTCTGTCGTCATCGTGGCCGCCCGTCAGGAAGTCGCCGGCGTCTACAACGACCTCAAGGCACGCGAGGCCGAGTGGGCGGATTCCGGCATCAAGACGGTCAAGATCATCGGTGACGCGAACGCACCGGGTCCGATCGCCTGGGCCACCTATGCCGGGCATCGCTATGCGCGGGAGCTGGATGGGCCGGACATTGGCGATGCGCTGCCCTTCCGGCGCGAGATCACCGAACTGATCGAGGACTGATCGATACAGAGGCTGTAGAAAACGGCCCCGCTCTTGCCCGGTTCTGCTGGGCAGAACGAAAACATCTTTGCCGGGGAAGGCATAAACGCGAAGGGAGATAGACATGAATGGCAGCAGCCGAAGCAAGGCGGTCGAGATCAAGGAAGTATCCAAGAGATTTGGTGATTTCCAGGCCCTGAAAACCGTCTCTTTCGACATCTACGACAACGAGTTCTTCACCTTGTTGGGTCCGTCAGGCTGCGGCAAGACCACACTGTTGCGGATGATCGCCGGATTCGAATCACCCTCCACTGGCCATATAGCTCTGCACGGCAAGGACATCGACGAGCTGCCTCCGCATAAGCGCCGGGTGAACACCGTGTTCCAGAGCTACGCGCTGTTTCCGCATATGACGCTGGCGCAGAACATTGCCTATGGTCTGGAGAACTTGGGATGGGAAAAGGCCCGCATCGCTGGCCGCGTCGGCGAGATGCTGGACATGGTGCATATGACCCAGTTCGCCACCCGGCGACCCAGCCAGTTGTCGGGCGGGCAGCGCCAGCGGATCGCGCTGGCCCGTGCGCTGGCTCCCGAGCCCGAGGTGCTGCTTCTGGACGAACCGCTATCGGCGCTAGACCTGAAACTGCGCCAGGCGATGCGCGACGAATTGCGGGCACTGCAACGCCAAACCGGAATTACTTTCGTGTTCGTCACTCACGATCAAGAAGAAGCGCTCGACATGTCGGATCGCATCTGCGTTCTGGGGCAGGGTGAGATACAGCACTTGGGAAGTCCGGGAGAAATCTATGAAAACCCTGAGAATCAATTTGTCGCAGACTTTATCGGCGAGACCAACTTCTTGGACGTGGAGGTCATCTCGGTCGAGGGGAACCAGGCCACGGTGTTAACGCCGCTGGGCATCGAAGTGACCACCTTTCAGAAACATGTCTCAAGTACTGGCAAAGCCACCATGTCATTGCGCCCGGAGAAGATTGGAATCGATGATCAGGCGACTGGCAACACTCTGAAGGGGAAAATAGTTGGTAAAAATTATCTGGGCGGATACACACATTTTATTGTACGAGTTGGCGAGGTGGATCTGCGGGTGTCGAAGCGTAACGCCATCAGCCACAGTGCGATGCTGGATGTCGATGCGGACATCACTCTTGGTTTTCAGTCGGATTCGGCGCGGGTGCTGGGTCAATGAGAAAGCTGGGCTTCAATTTCTGGGGGCGCTTTCCCTCGCACATCATCATGCTGCTGACGCTGATCATTCCGGTCGGCATCATCATCATGGTTTCCTTCTCGACCCGCGGCGCCTATGGCGGGTTCGAGTACCTGTTCAGTTTTGAGCCCTACAAGAACCTGCTGTTCCAGGAGGGTTGGTCTGACGAAACCGAGTTTAATCCTCAATATCTCTACATTATCTTCAGAACGATTGTTCTGGCAACCTTGACCACGGTGATCTGTATTGTCATCAGCTTTCCGGTGGCCTACTGGATCGCGCAGCAAAGCGCGCGGATGAAGACCATCCTGATCTACTTGGTGACATTGCCTTTCTGGGTGTCGATGATCGTGCGGGTCTATGCCTGGCTGATCATTCTGGGCAATGACGGCACCGTCGAGAAGACCCTGCGTGCCCTGGGAATCGTCGATGATATGAACTCGCTCTTATTCACCAATGGCGCGATGCTGACGGGGATGGTCTACAGCTACATTCCCTTGATGATACTGCCGGTCTTTGCCTCGGTCGAAAAGTTGGACGGGGCGCTGATCGAGGCATCTCATGACTTGTTTGGCAACCGCTGGACCACGATGCGGCGGGTCATCCTGCCCTTGTCATGGCCCGGTGTCATGGCGGGTGCGATTCTCGTCTTCGTTCCCTGCTTGGGCGCAGTGCTGGAGCCGATACTTCTGGGTGGCGGCAAGACCATGATGATGGGCAACCTGATCCAAAACCAATTTGGCGGTGCACGTAACTGGCCCTTTGGGGCGGCCATCGCGATGGTGCTGATGAGCGTCGTGATGATCGTTCTGATCGTCAACGGACTACGCGCTACCGCGCGGGAAAGCCGGGAGAGAGTCTGATGTCGATGTCGCACAACGTACGAAAGTACCGCGGGTTCGGCGTCTGGTCGGCGCTGTTCTTCGTCTACCTCTATCTACCGATCGCCATAGTGGTGATGTATTCATTCAACGACAATCGACTGGTCTCGGTTTGGACCGGCTTCTCGTTGAAATGGTACGAGAGCGCGCTGATGAACGAGGATCTTCTGGCGGCGGTGAAGACCTCGTTGCTGGTGGCCGTGATTGCCACGAGCGTTGCGACCACAGCGGCTCTGATGGCGGCGATGGTGATTGTCCGGGGACGTAACGTGCGGTTCCGACGGGTATCGGAAACGGTGGTGAACTTGCCGCTGCTGTTGCCCGAGATCGTCTTGTCCGTCGCCGTTCTGATCCTCTTTTCCGAGATTGGCATCACCGATGGCATCACCAAGCTGATCATTGCGCACTCGACCTTCTGCATACCCTTTGCCTTCTTGCCGATCCGAGCGCGGTTGCAGGGAATGGAGATCGATTTCGAGGAAGCATCCGCCGATCTCTATGCGAGCAGTTGGACGACATTCCGCCGAGTGACGCTTCCTCTGATATTCCCCGGTCTGTTCTCCGGGGCCATGCTGGCCTTTGTGATCTCGATGGACGATTTCATTACATCGAACATGCTCAATTCCGGCGGTGCGACGACGCTGCCGGTCTACATCTTCAGCCTGATTCGTCAGGGGGTAACGCCCGAACTGAACGCTATCTCGACCCTGGTCATCGTGATTTCTGTCGGTCTGGTCTCGATCGCCGGGCTGATCGTCAGCCGAGGACGGCGAACGGTCGGCTGAAGCTAAGCAATGCTTCGCCGGAATGTAATTTACCCACGGCAAACTGAGACCGGATACTCGCGCAAAACCAACAGGAGAAGTACATGTCTATCAAGATCGCGCTCACAGCGTCAGTCGCCCTGGCAGCACTCAGCAACACTGCCTTCGCCGAAGGCCAGTTGAACCTCTACACCTGGACCGGATCCGTCGCGCCTGAGCTGATCGAGAAGTTTCAGGATGAAACCGGGATCGACGTCACGCTTGACGGCTACAGTTCCAACGAAGACCTCCTGACCAAGCTGCAGGCGGGCGGATCAGGTTATGATCTGGTTATGCCGTCGCAGCACTTCGTCCGGATCATGATTGACGAGGGCCTGCTGGAGGATATCGACGCCCATGAACTGGACGCGTTCCAGGCGGTTGACGAGAAATGGCGCAATCAGTGGTGGGACGAGACCAACGACTACTCGATCCCCTTTGCCTATGGAACCGCTGGCTTCACCGTGAACCGCGACAAATATCAGGGACCGGTCGACAGCTGGGGTGTCTTGTTTGAACCGACGGACGAACTGTCGCAAAGCATCGCAATGTTGTCGTATCCCGATGAAATTGTCGGCGCTGCACAAAACTACCTCGGTATCGAATACTGTACTGAAACGCCGGCAGAGATGAAAAGAGTGCTGGATTTGCTGAAGAAGCAGAAGGACAATGTGGTTGCCTACACCAGCGACAACATCGAGAATCGCATCGGTGGCGGCGAGGTAGCGGCGCATTTCTGGTGGGATGGCAACAGCCTGAAAACCCGCATCAACGATGGGGCGAACATCGAGTACGCCATGCCGAAGGAGGGGTTGGTCGGCTGGATCGACTCAATGGTGGTGCCCAAGGGTGCGCAGAACATCGACAACGCCAAGGCGTTCATGGACTTCATGAGCGAAAAGGACAATGCAACGGTCCAATACAATTTCTATGCACATTCCTCTCCGGTGGCGTTGGATCTAGAGAAAGCAAAGTATACACCGGAAAATGCGCCGGAACTGTTTCCGGAAGTGCCGGTGAAGTTCTCAAAGGCTTGCTCACCGAAGGCGCAGGACCTGGTGACCAAGGTTTGGGAACAACTCCTACAGTAGACTCACTCCCCTCTCTCGACACCGCCGGGCTTGCCTCGGCGGTGTTCTTCTTTCGCGGACGTTCTTCTCGCCGCCTGAGGGTGCACGCGTAGGACTTCATCCTCATCGAACCTGTTCGATACGCACTAAGGGGGGGCACGAAGTGGAAGGACAGTTTGATTTTGTCATCGTGGGCGCAGGATCCGCGGGATGCGTTCTGGCAAATCGCCTAAGTGAGAATCCGAAGGTGTCGGTCTGCCTGATCGAGGCCGGTGGCAGCGATCGCGACATGCGTGTTTCAGTGCCGGCAGGTATCCTGGCGCTCTATGGCCGCCCTCGTTTCGACTACTGCTACCAAGGCACCCCTCAACCTGAGTTGAACGGTCGAAAGATTCCAGTCAATCGGGGTAAGGTGCTTGGTGGATCGTCTGGAATCAATTCGATGGTCTATATTCGTGGTGCCGCGTCGGATTACGATGCCTGGGCGGCTCTTGGATGCAACGGATGGGCCTACACCGACGTGCTGCCGGTCTTCAAGGCGTTGGAGCGAAACCGCCTGGGCCAGGATCCGACCTATCACGGATTTGACGGCGCTTTGCTGGTGGACGACCCCCGCGAACCCAATGAGTTGTCGCGCGCGTTTGTGGCAGCAGGGGAGAGTGTCGGACTGCCTCTTAACCGCGACTTCAATGCCGGCAGCCAATTGGGTGTCGGTATCTACAACGTTACACAAGATCGAGGAGCGCGCTTCTCCAGCTACACCGCGTTTGTCAGACCGGTGGCGGACAGGGCCAATCTGTTCGTCTTGACCGCTGCGAGTGTCAGACGACTGGTTTGCAATGGCCGTCGAGTGACCGCAGTGGAGTTGGCCCGAGATGGGCAGACGCAGGTTGTGAACTGTCGGCGCGAGGTGGTGCTGAGTGCTGGAGCAATCAATTCTCCCGCGCTACTGTTACAATCGGGCATCGGGTCCGCAGACGCGCTTGCCCGGCAGGGGATCGACCTCGTGTTGGACCTGCCCGGCGTTGGCAAGAACCTTCAGGACCACATCGACGGTATGATTACAGTGCGTTCGCCCAGCAGGAGGACGTTAGGCCTGTCGCTGGCAAACTCACCGGCAATTCTGGCTTCTCCGCTCAACTACATGATGCGACGGCGCGGAATGCTGACGACAAACTATGTCGAAGCAGGCGGCTTTGCCCGAACCCGACTGGCTGGCACGGAACCCGACATCCAGTTCCATTTTGTTCCCGGCTATCGTAGCCATCGTGGAAGGCTGATTGAATACGGCCACGGCTACGCGATCCATACTTGCGTTCTGCGCCCCGAAAGCCGCGGTGAAATCCGTCTGAGGCGTAACGATGGTGGCGACGAGATCGAGATCGACAATCGGTTCTTTTCGCATTCGAAAGACTCCGACACCTTGGTCGAAGGGATCAAAGTAGCGCGTTCGATCTTTGCGTCAAAGGTCTTTGCCCCTTATCGCGGGCTTGAGATGTTGCCGGGTGATGATGTGCGAAGCGATGCCGAGATTCTCGACTACCTCCGGGCCGAGGCGCTGACGGTCTATCACCCGGTCGGTACCTGCAAGATGGGACATGACGACATGGCCGTGGTCGCGCCCGACAGCTTGTGTGTTCATGGGATGGAAAATCTGCGTGTAGCGGATGCATCGATCATGCCGCTCCTGATCGGCGGCAATACCAACGCACCTTCTATGATGATCGGACAGCGTGCCGCCGACATGATCAAAGCTGCCGCCGACTGATGCAATGGACTCCAATCTAAGGTCAGGCCTAAGTATCGCTTAGCCAGATTGATCTTGGGTCGGGGCAGCTTGGCTTTACCTTGTTTGTTGAACCACTAGACCAAGATCATTGCAGGTCAAATCGCCCTCCAGGCGCAGAAGGACTGATTCCGCATGACCAGAACCCTTGAGATTCTCGACACACTGATCGGGTTTGACACGGTTTCAGCAAAGTCCAATCTCGATCTGGCTGCTTGGGTCGATGGGTTTCTGAGGCACTGCGGATTCAATGTTTGGCTTGTCCCCTCGCCCAGCGGCGAGAAGGCCGGGCTCTACGCCGAGCGCGGTCCGGCCGGGGATGGGGTGCTGTTGTCTGGGCACACAGATGTGGTTCCGGTCGAAGGGCAGGACTGGAGCCGCGATCCCTTTCGCCTGACCCGTGAGGGCGACCGCGTCTATGGCCGAGGTACCACCGATATGAAGGGCTATGTCGCCAGCGTACTGGCGTTGGCCGAGCGGGCCGCGCATGCCAATCTGGCCGAACCGCTGAAGATCGCCTTGTCTTATGACGAAGAGGTGGGCTGCGTCGGTATCCAGCAGATGTTGGCCGATCTGACCCCCTTGCTGGGTCGGCCGCGTGCCTGTTTCGTCGGCGAACCCACCGAGATGCAGGTCGCGGTTGGTCACAAAGGCAAAGCGGCATTGCGGGCAGTGTGCCACGGTCAGAGCGGCCACTCGGCGCTGGCCCCAAAGTTCGTCAACGCGCTGCATCTGGCAGGCGATTTCATGTCCGAACTGCGCGCTATTCAGGACGACCTGGCGCAAAACGGCGCTCGCGATGAGGCCTACTCGGTGCCTTACTCGTCGGTGCACGTGGGCAGGCTAATGGGTGGCATGGCGTTGAACATTGTACCGGACCGGGCCGAGCTGACCTTCGAGTACCGTCACCTTCCCGCCGACAATGCCGAAGACATCCTGGCTCGTATCCAATCCGCCGCGGTTCATGTCGGCGAGACCTACAGCGCTTTTTGGGAGGGCGCGCGGATCGAGGTCGAACAAACCAACGCCTATCCGGGACTGGATGTAAGCGATGCAAGCCCGGTGATCGGCTACGCCAAGAGCCTCGCCCAGCGCAACCACACCACCAAAGTGGCCTTCGGCACCGAAGCTGGCTTCTTCGACAGGCTTGGCATTCCAACAGTGGTTTGCGGACCCGGTTCGATGGAGGGGCAGGGGCATAAGCCCGACGAATACCTCTCGCTCGATCAACTTGCGGCCTGTGATGCGATGATGGACCGAATTCTGATCGACCTTAGCAAGTAGGAGAACAAGGAGCCTTAGAGATGTCGATGACCCCTTATCTGAAGACAATGGAGCGCCAGCCACTGGATCTGTGGGGCTGTCCCGAAGACATTGGCTCGCAAACCGTTGAAGGTAAAGTTAGATGTGCCGGCCGGTTCGATATCGGCAGTCCGGACTCCTCGGTCTTTGGCGGCCAGTACAGCGTTACGCGCGGAAAGTACCGCACCACCTATGCGTTCCACGAGCATGCCACGCTGATGGACGGCGAGGTGGCGCTTACCAATGAAGCCACCGGTGAGACCGTGATCTATGGACCAGGCGACAGCTGGATTATCGCCAAGGGAACTCCGGTTCTCTGGGACATCCGCTCGGACGAGGCACGTAAATCCTATCTTGCGGTAACGGATGATATCTGAGGGCGTTTGGCGATCACCCAAACCTGGCGATGACGTTAGAGACCGTTTGAGTATGCACGCCAACAGCCCGCATCCTCGCCCGGCCAGCCTACCGGTGTGCTCTCGTGGG
Organism: Rhodospirillales bacterium; assembly: GCA_963669445.1. Lineage (GTDB taxonomy): Bacteria > Pseudomonadota > Alphaproteobacteria > Kiloniellales > JACOMY01 > JACOMY01. The sequence goes on along the minus strand of OY770029.1, from coordinate 3,410,181 downwards.
CGGCCGGGTGGGATGGGGACTGGGGTTTGGGCCGGTGCCTCCATGAGGATGAGTTAATGGGCCATTTTCAAACCGACACTTAGCCACAACCCAAGCAAGGCTTAAGCAAATCGTAGTTACCGCCCGGCGCGGGCACCCCTAAGCTGGAAGACAAGTCTTTGACACGTCGGTCGAGCGACCAGAATTTGCCTGAGAGGATGAGAGATGACGGCTGAGAAGATTGATACGCTGGTCGTAGGTGCCGGTCAGGCGGGCATCGCCTTGAGCGAGCATCTGAGCAACAACAAGGTCCCACACCTGCTCCTCGAAAAGAACCGGATTGCAGAGGCTTGGCGTTCGGGCCGCTGGGATGCGCTGGTGGCCAATGGCCCGGCCTGGCATGACCGCTTTCCCAATCTCGAATTCACCACCTGCGATCCGGACGACTTTGCCACGAAAGAGGATGTCGCGGACTATCTCAACGACTATGCGAAGATGATCAAGGCACCGATTCGTGCCGGTGTCGAAGTCATAAGGGCCGAACGTCTTCCCAATCAGGATCGGTTTCGGGTGGAAACCTCGGACGGCCTGGTCGAGGCCAATCACATCGTTGCGGCCACCGGGGCGTTTCAGCATCCGGTCATTCCGCCGGTGGTTCCTGCCACGGCCGAAGTCGAACAGCTGCACTCCTACTACTACCGCAATCCCGACCAATTGCCCGAAGGCGCGGTCATCGTGGTTGGTGCCGGATCGTCGGGTGCTCAGATTGCCGACGAGTTGAACCGTGCCGGGCGCAAGGTGTTCTTGTCGGTGGGGCCCCATGCCCGCCCGCCGCGCGCCTATCGCGGCCGCGACTTTGTTTGGTGGCTTGGCGTTCTGGGCATGTGGGACCAAGCGACGACGGAGCCGGGAAAGGAGCATGTGACAATCTCGGTCAGCGGCGCCTATGGCGGCAGAACTATGGATTTCCGCCGCCTCGCCGGTGAGGGCGTAACCCTGGCCGGCATGACGCAATCCTTTGCAGACGGAAAGCTGAGTTTTGCCGACGATCTGAGGGACAATATCGCCAATGGGGACGCCGATTACCTGAGGATGCTGGATGCCGCTGACGCCTATGTGGCCAAGATCGGCATCAAGCTTCCGGAAGAACGGGAAGCACGCAGGCCTTGGCCGGATCCGGACTGTCTGATCAACCCGATCTCAGAACTGGATCTTGCCGCCGAAGGCGTCGCCTCGATCATCTGGGCCACCGGATTCCGTCAGGATTTCAGCTGGCTGAAAGTCGATGCCTTTAACGAACGCGGCGCACCCGTGCATCAGCGCGGCGTCTCCTGCGAGCCAGGCGTCTATTTCCTTGGCTTGCCTTGGCAATCCCGGCGCGGCTCGACCTTTATCTGGGGCGTGTGGCACGATGCCAAGCATGTCGCCGACCAGATCGCGATCCAACGCATGTACCGGGATTATCGCGCCTCTTCCGAGCGCGAAGCCGAACTCGCAGAATAGCATCGCTTTTGAACAGGATACCGCAATGGCCCACACCCGCGTTCGCAAGTTCAATACCAAGGACACTTACCCCGAGCAGAACCTGGACAATGACCTGTGTCAGGCAGTCGTGACCAGAGGCGGCAGGACCGTCTATCTGCGCGGCCAGTGTCCGCAAAATCTGGACGATGCAGCCAGCATCGATAGCCATGATCCGGTAGAGCAGACCCACAAGGTGATGCAGAACATCCGCCAGCTGATCGAAGAGGTCGGCGGCAGTATGGAACATCTGGTCAAGGTGGTGGTTTACATCACCGATGTGCGCCACCGTGAGGCGGTCTATCGGACCATGGGCGAGTACATCAAGGGCGTGCATCCCTGCTCGACCGGGCTGGTGGTCCAGGCGCTTGCCCGGCCCGAGTGGTTGGTCGAGATTGATGGCACTGCGGTTATTCCTGATTAGGTGGGCCTGATTGAGCGGAATCGCCTGGCGTTTTCCTTCGCCCTTGCTTTCACCGGACGGCCGCCTGGCTGAGTTACTCGATAGCGGAGTTCCATATGACGTTTTCACTGGTTGCACGCTGCGCTGATACAGGGATGTTCGGACTTGCGATTTCTTCCTCCTCTCCGGCAGTTGCCGCGCGCTGTTCCTTTGCCCGAGCGGGTGTAGGGGCGGTGGCATCGCAGAACGTGACGGATCCCAGCCTCGGTCCCTTGGCGCTGGACTTGATGGAACAAGGGATGGCCGCACCGGAGGCCGTGGATGAGGTCAGGAGACTGGGCAAGTTCATCGAGTATCGTCAGGTGCTGGCGGTGGATAGGCTTGGCCGCACAGCGATCCACTCGGGGCCGAAGTCGCTCGGCATCTGGACCCAAGCGCAGGCGGAGAATGTCGCCTCGGGCGGCAACCTTTTGGACAACGAGGGCGTGCCGCAGGCCATTGTCGAGGGGTTCTTGTCGACTTCGGGACATATCGGCGATCGGCTGATTGCGGCTATGCGTGCAGCGCTGAATGCCGGCGGCGAGGCAGGGCCGGTCCACTCGGCGGGCATGAAGATCGTCGACAAGGTCAGCTGGCCGGTGGCCGATCTGCGTTGCGACTGGAGCGAGGATTGCCCGATCGAGAACATCGCCACCGCTTGGGACATCTACAAACCGCAGCTGGAGGCCTACATCCAGCGTGCGCTCGACCCGCGCGAGGCGCCGTCTTATGGCGTGCCTGGCGACGCTTGATTGCTCGGGTTATTGATCAAGCTCGTTTTGTCAATGCACGCGCTCCAGAATTACACCGCGCTGAGAACGCTATGGATCAAATACAAAGTCTGATTCAAAAGTAATGGAGAGTCTGCCTTGCCGCTTAGATACACGTTACGCCAGCTTGAGTATTTCGTGGCGGTAGGCGAGGCCGGGTCCATAGCCCTCGCCTCTGAAGAGGTAGGAGTGTCTTCGCCCTCGATCTCGGCGGCGATCTCGCAGCTCGAACAGGAACTTGGACTGCCTTTGTTCGTACGCCAACATGCTCAGGGCTTGTCCCTCACCCGGTCAGGCCGCAAGATGCTGATCCAGGCTCGCAAAATCTTGTATGAAGCCAGCCTGATGGCGGACATTGCCAACGAGATATCGGGCAAGGTCAGCGGTCATATGTCCGTAGGGTGTCTTTTGACTTTCGCACAGATTCTGTTGCCCGGCATCCGGCGCGGGTTCGAAGATCTCTATCCCGATGTCGATGTCACTCAGATTGAGCTCAATCAGGCTGAAATCTTCAGTAAAATCCGCCGGGCGGAGATCGACGTTGCACTGACCTACAATCTGGACATCCCGACCGATCTGCGCTTTGACACTCTGGCCGAATTGCCACCCTACGCGCTGCTGCATGAAGAACATCCCTTGGCGCAGATGCCCGAGGTCGGGGTCGAAGACCTGCAGGCCTATCCGATGGTGCTGCTCGACCTGCCATTCAGTTCTGAGTATTTCCTGTCTTTTTTTCAGCAGCTGGGCAACCAGCCCAGAATTGCCGAACGTACGCGGGATATGGCTGTGATGCGCAGCTTGGTTGCCAACGGCTTTGGCTACTCGATTGCCAACATCCGGCCGCTGAACGACCAGTCGCCCGATGGCAAGTCGCTAAAGTTTGTTCCCTTGAGAGGGGATCTGCGGCCGATGCGCATGGGCCTGCTGACGGCACCGGACGCTGACAACTCGATTACCATCCGTGCTTTCATGGACCATTGCCGGACTCTTGCTGAACAAAACAAACTTCCAGGAATAACTACAGCATGACAGTGTGATGTTGAGAAATCTGCGCCAATAGACAAGTTAGAAGCGAATGCTCTGGAATTGATATTTGTATTGCCTTAAATGCACCGCCTCCTCTTTTCGGTTTGCGGCACGTGTTCTGGGAGCACAACTGACTGTGATGGCGATGAATCAAAGCGATCGATCCTCGGGTCCGTCTTCTAACGCTTGGAAACAATGATGCTTGAAACGATAATCGCCTGAAACCAATAATCGCTCGACTGCGCCTGTGCTGTCTGCCGGTCAGAGTCGCCCATCTTCTGTTGTCGATCTAATGCGGCGCTACTTTCCTCTCGATCAAATTGGTTGCACGTGATTCAGTCTCGCAGGCAACCACTATAGAATGTTGCTTCGCGGCTGACGAACACCTTAAGCAAGGGATCGGACGAGGTTTCGGTTCGCTGGCTCTTGGGATGACAGTTTGCAAGGTGCAACCGTGGCCGGCGCGAACGACGGCCTCAGTGGTTCGGACAACCTCCTCGGCTTGAAAGGTCCAGAGGCGCGGAAACCGGATTGGTCAAGAGGACGTACCGATAGCCGTGCAGGAGCGACAGGTGCCTCTTGAGCCGTCTTCCTGTTCATTCCTTTCAGCGAGCAGACCATCGCTTGACAGCGTCAAAAAAGCAATTTAGTAAGCTGCAAAGGTTTGCTGCAAACGATTGCAGTACTGTTCGACACGCCGAGGCGCGCAGATAGTGCGTGACCCGGTGTGGAGACCTTGAGGAGGACCCGCTTGGGAAACAGGCAAAACCCGGTCGCTGTCGAGGCGCAGGCGCTGAAGAAGTCTTACGGCGCGACGGTCGCGTTGGCTGGGGTCTCGCTGTCTGTCAGCCCAGGCGAGGTTCATGCACTCCTGGGGGAGAACGGTGCTGGCAAGTCGACTTTGGTTCGCATCTTCAGCGGTATTCTGCCAGCAGACGATGGGCAGATGCGCCTTTTCGGTCAAGGCTATCACCCGCACTCTATCGCCGATGCCCGAGAGGCTGGCGTAACGACCGCCTTTCAGGAATTGAGCTTGCTGCCCAATCTTACCGTGGCGCAGAACCTGCTCCTGCCGAAGATGGCGAGAGGCCGTTTCGGTCTGAATTCGAAAGCTGCGACTGAGGCTCGCGCACGAGAGATCCTCGAACGTTTCGGCATCGGCCATCTGGATCCTCGTGGGGAGGTTTCCAGTTTGGCGCTGTCGGACCGTCAACGTTTGGAGATTGTTAGAGCGCTTAGTCGCGAACCGAAGTTCTTGATCCTCGACGAACCCACCGCGGCATTGGCCGAGGTGGAGTGGGTCTTCGATCACGTGCGTGCGGTCGCGGCCCGAGGCTCTTCGGTCCTCTATATCTCGCACCGCTTGGGTGAGGTGCGCGAACTCTGCAGTCACGCCACCATCCTGCGTAATGGTGAGAGTATCGGCTCAGTCGAATTGGCAGACGCAAACAACGATGACATCTTCAAGATGATGGTCGGCCGTTCGTCTCTGGTGGTTGGACAATCCCAACGCGCAGCGGCGGAGGCGGCCAACAAAACGGTTCTAACGGTCGAGGGGCTCAAGTCCAGGATCCTGCATGACGTGAGTTTCGCCTTGCATGAAGGCGAGGTTCTCGGCGTAGCGGCGCTGGAAGGACAGGGTCAGCAAGGCCTGTTCCGTATCTTAGGCGGTGTCGAACAGCCCGACGACGGCCGGATTTCGCGCGGCGGTCGGATCGGGCGTTTCAAGGATCCGCATGATGCGCTGGCCCGCGGCGGTGTCGCCTTCGTACCGGAAGAGCGCAAAGTGGATGGCATTTTCCCAGACCTCGGCGTGACCCCCAACATCACGGTCTCCATCCTTGATCGGCTAAGCAGAGCGGGCTGCCTCTCGGCATTGCGAGAGCTGCGTACGACCCGCGCGGTTGCCGAGAAGGTTGAGCTCAGTAATCGTTACCTGGCGTTCCGCATTAACGAGTTGTCTGGCGGCAACCAGCAGAAGGCCATTCTGGCGCGAGCCTTGGCGACCGGTGCACAGATCCTGGTGCTCTATGATCCAACGCGCGGTGTCGATGTCGGCACTAAACAAACCATCTATGCCGCCATTCGTGCTTTCGCCGCGGCAGGTGGATCGGTGCTGCTCTATTCATCTGAGCTGCCGGAGTTGGTCGAGGTGGCCGATCGTTGCCTGGTCATCTATGGCGGGCGGGTACTGGATGAACTGGTTGGCGACCAGATCGACGAGCAAGCCTTGGTTGCGGGTGTGACCGGGCATGCCCGCCAGCCTGAGCCGGCGATCGTGAGCGATCTTCCTGTCGCTGAGGGAGTGCTTGCGCGATGACCGTCACCACAGCACAGCCCTTGGTACCCGGCTGGAAGCGGGCCCTGTCGGACGGTGCGGTGATCATCACTCTGGTCTATCTGCTGCTCTATGCGGTCTACGCCGGAAGCGAGCCGAGCGCGCTGACGGTTTTCTCGATCTCCAGCTTGATCAACAACACAGCGCCCTTGGCCTTAGCCGCCGCAGGCGCGACCCTGGTCATCATCTGCCGAGGCTTCGATCTCTCGGTCGCCGGTGTCGTGTCGGTGACCAATGTGGTGATGGCGGTCATGCCTTTGGAAGGGCCTTGGGGTGCGCTTGGGAGCCTAATGATCTGTCTGGCCATCGGCGGTTTGATCGGCCTGATCAACGGCATCCTCGTGGCCTATCTGAAGCTGCAGTCGATTGCCTCGACGCTTGGTGTGATGATCGTTTGCCAGGGGATTGCCCTGGTTATCCTCGATGCGCCCGGTGGCTGGGTTGCCGAGTGGGTCTCTTACGAGTTGACCGACATCCTCTTTGGCTTTCTTCCGGTTAGCGGTCTCATTCTTCTGGGCGTTATCGGGCTTTGGCTGCTGTTCTTGCGGAGCAACCTGGGCTTGGCGGTCTACGCCGTGGGGGCGGACGAGACCGCCGCCGGGCTGTCTGGCATCGCCACCCGGCGCGTTCGCTTGTTGGTCTATGTCGGTGCCGGGCTGCTCTATGCCTGTGCGGGCTACATGCTGAGTGCGCAGACCGCAACCGGCAATCCCAACGCCGGAACGCCCTTCATCATCCTTACCTTCGCCGCGGTTGCTATCGGCGGCACCTCTTTTGCCGGCGGCAGCGGCGGCCTTATCGGCAGTATGATCGGAGCCGCCACCCTGATGCTGTTGCAGAAAGTACTCTTCTCGACCGGTGTCGCCTCTTTCTACACTGGTATGTTTCAAGGGCTGATCTTGGTTCTAGCCATCTTGTTCCGCGGCGCCATCGTATCTCTTGCGACCGGGCGAGGTTCCGGCTGATGTCTCAGATCGACCCCGTCGCAGCGTCCTTGACTGTGGCGCGAGACACGCGCCGCCGTGGCCGGATGGAGAGCGAGACCATCGCCGGTATCGTGATCTTCCTGCTCTGCATCCTCTTGATCGTATGTGCCCGTTTCATCAGCCCGGCGCTTGGCGGGTGGAGCCACGCAGAAACCACTCTGATTCTGGCCTCCTTCCTCATCGTCGTTGCATTCGGTCAGGGGCTGGTCATCCTGGTCGGCGGGCTCGATCTCTCGGTCGCATCGATGATCACTCTGGGCGGTGTGCTCAGCACGGCCATGGCGGGAAGCTATGACGCTGCGGCTTGGGCATTGCCGATCGTTGTCATCTTCTGCGGTTTGCTTGGCGGAGTGAGCGGCTTCTCGGTCGCCTACCTGAGAGTGCCGCCCTTCATCATGACAATGGCGATGGGGGTCATCGTCTATTCCGCCTGTCTTGGCTATACCAAGGGTTCGCCGCGCGGCGCCTCGCCGGAGCTCTTCGTCGACCTAATGAAGGCCGAGTGGCTCGGCGTCCCGGTTGCCATCATCTTCGTCCTACTCTTCGCGCTGGGCGGCTGGTTGGTTCAAAAGCACACGACCTTCGGCCGGCGGCTCTACGCCGTTGGCAGCAATCGCGAGGCGGCTTTCGTCGCTGGAGTCCATGTTCGTCGCGTAACGCTGAGCGCCTATGTCGTCAGCGCGGTCTGTGCAGGTTTCACTGGAATGATGCTGGCCGGCTATGCCAACGGCGCCACTTTGCGCATGGGCGACAGCTACTTGCTGCCCAGCATAGCAGCTGTGGTCGTCGGCGGCTCGTCGATCCTGGGCGGTCGCGGCAGCTACATCGGTACAGTCGGGGGCGCCATCCTGCTGACCGCACTCAGTACCATCATCCAAGCTCTCGGTGTGCCGCAAGGCTGGCGCACGGTCATCGAGGGCCTGATCATCCTGATCGCCCTTCTGATGCTGCGCGAGCAGCTCTATCAGGCGGTCACCCAACTGTTCTCTAGACAACACTGAAGCGGGAGGAGGGAAACGGCGTCAGGCAAAGTGAATTAGCGATGCAAACGTTTGCATTCCTTGGCCTGGAGCATGCAGGCCGCAGTACGCAACAGCCCCAAGGGGAGGAGGAAAAGATGTCCAAAAAGAGCAAGTGGTTGAAGACCCTGCTGGCCGGTGCAGCAGTCGCCGGATGCTTGACCGGCGCGATTGCCGGCACGGCCATGGCGGAAGACAAGAAGTTCAAGATCTACCTGAGCTTGAGCTACAGCGGCAATTCTTGGCAATCGGAGGCCGCCAACATCGTGAAGGCGTTGGCTGCAACACCACCTTACAATGATATGGTCGAACTGACGGAGGTCATCTCGGGGACCGATCCGCAGGCGCAGATCGCTGCCTATGAGAGCATGATCGCTGCAGGTGCGGACGGCGTGATCTCTTTCCCGATCTCCTCCACCGCGCTGAACCGGGTGGTTAAGCGGGGCTGCGAGCAGGGCGTATTGTTCTTTATGTACGATGCCACCGTGACAGAGCCTTGCGCTTACAACGTCAGCTACATCACTTCCGGCTTTGGCGAGAACACAGCCCAGGCGTTGGTGAACATTCTCGGCGGCGAAGGCAAGATCTTCCTCAGCCGCGGCGTACCTGGCAATTCGGTGGATAAGCGTCACACCGATGGCGCCATGTCAGTCTTCGACAAGTACCCCGGCATTGAGATTGTGGCTGAGTATTACGCTTTCTGGGATGACCGCACGACCCAACAGGAGACCGCTAAGGCACTTGCCGCCCATCCCGATGTCGACGGCATTTGGGCTCAAGCCGGTGAGTACGGCGCTATTCAAGCCCAGTTGGACAAGGGTGACACCTTGGTGCCGATCACTGGCGAGAACTCCAATGGTCTGCGCCTAGCGCTTGCCGATCCGAAGTTCCAGGCCATGGGTCTTAAGGGTGTCTCTTCCGGTTCGCCGCCGGCACAGTCGGGCTATGCCTTCAAGCTGATGATGGAGATCCTGACCGAGAAGCGGGAGCTGGAGGCAATGAACATCCAGTATCCTTTGCCCTGGGTCCCGGCAGAGGCTGTGAAGCTCTGCGAGGGCGACCGCTTCGAGAATGGCTGTAACACCTTCCCTGACGGTGTCGTGCCCTCCTCCTTTGTGACGGAGGTCTTCAACCCGGTGCTGCTGCCGGAGCTTTCTTTGCAGTCGGCGCTGGAAGGCACCCCGACGCCGGGCGCCACGATTCAGCCGCTCCCGGCAGAGGTCATCCCCGGCACCAACGAGCCTGGCATCAACTGCCAGCGCTGTGAGGCCCCGGACGATCTTTACAAATTGACCAAGGTCAAGCCGGCAAGCTGATCGATCCAGGACCACTCGTGGGGCGCTCTCGGGCTCCCACGAGTGGTATCGCCGCTGATGGGAGCTATCGGAGGAGAGAATGGCAGTACATTTGAAGCAGGGCCTGAACCAGACGGCGGTCGATGAGGCCAATGCGAAGGTTCGGGCCAGCGTTGAGAGCATTCTCGACGACATCCGCGTGCGTGGTGACGTGGCGGTTCGCGAACTCTCAGAAAAGTTTGACGCTTGGTCGCCAAGCAGCTTTCGGCTGACCGAAGAGGAGATTGCTGACGCGGTGGCATGCATGAGTGAGCGCGATCTCGATGACATCAGATTTGCTCAAGACCAGGTGCGCAACTTCGCGATGAAGCAGAAGGAATGCCTGCGCGACCTTGAGGTGGAAACGCTGCCTGGCGTGGTGTTGGGACACAAGAACATTCCGGTCAACTCCGTCGGCTGCTATGTGCCGGGCGGCAAGTATCCGATGATTGCCTCCGCTCACATGAGCGTGGTGACAGCCAAGGTGGCGGGCGTGAAGCGCATCGTTGCCTCCGCACCGCCGTTCAAAGGGGGAGCACATCCGGCTATCGTGGCCGCGATGCACATGGGCGGTGCCGACGAGATCCTGGTCATGGGTGGTATTCAGGCGGTCGCTGCGATGGCGCTGGGGACCGAGTCGTTGGACCCGGTCGATATGTTGGTTGGACCCGGCAACATGTTCGTAGCCGAAGCCAAGCGGCAGCTCTACGGCACGGTCGGTATCGACCTCTTTGCTGGGCCGACCGAGACGATGGTAATCGCCGATGAAACGGTGGACGGCGAACTCTGCGCCATCGATCTGCTGGGTCAGGCAGAGCACGGCCCGACGTCTCCAGCCGTGCTGCTGACCACGTCGGAGAAGCTGGCGCGCGAGACGATGGCGGAAGTCGAACGTCAGCTTGGCGTGCTGCCCACGGCAGAAATCGCGCGCGACGCTTGGGAGAACTACGGCCAAGTCATTCTCTGCGACAGCGACGAGGAGATGCTGAGTGAGGCGGAACGGCTGGCCTTCGAGCATGTACAAGTCATGACCCGCAACCCGGATTACTTTCTCGAGAACATGACGAGCTACGGCGCCCTTTTCTTGGGGCCGCGCACCAACGTCTCCTATGGCGATAAGGTGATCGGTACCAATCACACGCTGCCGACGAAACGAGCTGGGCGCTATACCGGCGGGCTTTGGGTCGGGAAGTTCATAAAGACCCATACCTATCAGCGCGTCCTGACCGACGAGGCTTCCGCTCTGGTCGGTGAATACTGCTCGCGGCTTTGCACCTTGGAAGGTTTTGCCGGTCATGCAGAGCAAGCCAATGCCCGCGTGCGGCGCTATGGCGGCCGCAACATCGAGCCCTATAGTGCTGTCGAGCCCTTGAACTAGGAGGGCCGGCAGCGCGAAAGGGGAGGCTGATGGCAAGCAGAGACAGTGATCGAGCACAGCGGCACAGAGTTGTGGCCAAGCGATTGGCCAATGACCTGGGCGTATCGATATCGACGATTTCGCGCGCCTTCTCTCCCAATGCCGTGATCGCGCCGGAGACCCGCGAACGCGTGCTGAAGCATGCTGCCGAGATCGGCTACAAGCCCAATCCCTACGCGCAGAGCCTGATCACCAGGCGCAGCAAGATCGCCGGCATCATTGTCTCGGATATCGCCAACCCCTTCTATCCGGAGGTCCTGACCGGGCTTACCGAGGCTCTTCAGGATGCCGGCCTGAACGTCATGCTGTTCACAGGTGCAGCCGGCGAGCCCGCAGACAGGGTGCTGCCCTCGGCGCTGCACTACCAGCCGAACATTGTGGTGGTGATGGCCGCCACACTGTCGTTTCGGGCAGCCCTCGAATCGATAGAGGCTGGAACCAGCTTAGTCTTCTTCAATCGCTACATTCCAGACACGCCGACCCATTCGATTACGTGCGACAACGTCCTCGGCGGTGCCGAAGCGGCCGATCATCTTCTGGACCTTGGCCATCGGCGGCTGGCCTACATCGCCGGACCGCATGATGCCACCACCAACATGGACCGTTGGCAGGGCTTCTCCGAGCGTTGCGGCGAACGAGGCCATGTCGTGGTGCACGAGGATGCGGGTGCCTTCTCCCATGCTGCAGGCTTTGTCGCGGCGAAGCGATTGCTGGCGGCTGACAAGCGGCCCGATGGAATCTTCTGTGCGAACGACCTGCTGGCGCTGGGGGCGCTGGACGCGGCGCGCGGGGAGTTTGGCTTGGAGGTCCCGAAAGACCTGTCCATCGTTGGCTTCGACGACATCTCGATGGCCTCATGGCCTTCGCTGGCGCTTACGACCTACCGCCAACCCACACGCCGGATGATCGCCACGACCATCGATCTGGTCCGTTCGATTGAGGAAGATCCGAACTTCGCGCCCGTGTCGCGACGCATCGCCGGTCAACTCGTGATCCGCGAGACGACCGCGGCTCGACCAACAAGACGAGAGGAGGATCAGGGTGTCTAATCAGGCCTGGAGGTCAGTCATCGACCGCAAACCGGTCATTCATCGACCCAATTGTCCGACCTTGGAGCCACAGCCGAATGCCGTCGCCCTGCCGGACGCCGATGCGCTCACCGGTCAGGCAAGCGAGGACGCCATCCGCTATGGCTTATCGGTTCGACCGCACTATGAAACCCTGAAGCGCAGCCTGGGCCAGATCTCTGGCTTTCTGATCCTGGCCTACGGCAGTCCCAAGAGCGATGCGTTGGATATCGAGGCGGTAACTGCTGCGCGCGAGCAATTCTTCGAGGCGCGCGATGGATTGCACGGCCTGCGGCCGCCGGCCGTGGGGGCGGCCCACTATTGTACGCTCTTGGATGCCGCAGAGCTCTTGGAGGGCGCCTTCGCCCTGCTCGATCACAAGGGATTTCGGCAGTCGGACGATAAGCGCGCCGAGGTCGCCCAACGCATGAAGAGGGTCCATCGTCTGATCCTCAGCACGTCCGACGACCGTTTTGCCATGACCATGGTCGACTTCACGCACGCCTGCTGCAACTGCGCCAGCCCGTCTGCGCCGGTACAGAATGAACCCCAAGCTAACTAGCGAGGATAGCATGAGCACTTACTCAATCTGGGTATTGGAGTACTGCGCCGTCGAGGCCTATCACAAGAGCGGAATTGTCTATGGCGCCCACAACGAAGGTACCAAGAAGCTCCCGTATTGCTATGTCGTGATCAAGGGCGGCGGGCGCACGGCTATGGTCGACGTGGGCTACAACAACAAAGACTATGGGCGCTATCTCGGCGAGAAGTTCGGAGTCACCAACTGGCATCCGCCCGAGACAGTCTTGGCGGAAGTCGATGTGACGACCGCAGACGTGGATTCCGCCTTCATTACGCACGCGCATTTCGATCACTTCGGCAATGTCGAAGAGTTTCCCAACGCGCACTTCTATGTTCAAGAGCGTGAGATCGCCAAGTGGATCTGGGCCATGTCCCTGCCCGAACGGATGCGTTGGATGATGATTGCCATCGATCCAGGCGACATTCTACGCGGTGTCGAGCTTGCAAAGTCAGGACGCCTAACCTGCGTCGACGGTGCCATGGAGAATGTCTTGCCGGGTATCGATCTGCAGCCTGCACACGACAGCCACACCTTCGGCAGCATGTGGGTCGATGTTCGAAACGACGGTCTGGCGGCCTCAGAGGACCGTTGGATCTTGGCCGGCGATCTGGTTTACGACTTTGCCAATCTGGAAGGCAACGGCGACGTGGTCGGCGTCGAGACGATGTACAACCCGGTCGGTCTGGCGGTGGGTAGCCAAGTCAACCTGCTGCTGGCGACTGAGCAGATGATGAGCAGTGTGGGATACGAATCTCGTCGAGTGATCCCGATTCACGAAGAGCGCCTGAGGGACACTTTCCCCTCGCGCATCACCAAGAACAATCTGCGTGTTACCGAGATCTGTTTGGGGGCCGGCGAGACCTCGAAGGTCACATGATCTTGGGTGCGCTGCTGAGCCCGCTGACGAGCAAATCTGTACAGGGAGACGCATAATGACCGGGCACATCGCTGTCGTCGGTGCCGGGCTGGTTGGGTCGGGTTGGGCAATTGTCTTCTCCCGCGCCGGTCTTGCGGTTCGGGTCTATGATCAGGACGAAGGGATCCGTGAGAACTTCATGGGCCAAGTGCGGCAGAACCTCGAAGATCTGCAAGACTATGGATTGATCGATCATGCTTCTGCCGCCGCGGATCGGATCGAGGTCGTGGCTTCGCTTGAGAGCGCGGTCAGAGGTGCACGTTATGTGCAGGAATCAGTCTTGGAACAGACAGCCGTGAAGCAGGCAGTCTGTGCCGAGATTGACTTGGTGCTGGAGCAGGGAACCTTCGTCGGCAGCTCGACCTCGGGAATTCCAGCCTCTGCCTTCACCCACGACCTGGTCAATCGCCAGCGCTTTGTGGTCGCCCATCCCGTCAATCCACCTTATCTGGCGCCGGTGGTCGAGATCGTGCCGGCGCCTTGGACCAGCGCCGAGACGATAGAGGCAACGGCGACCTTGATGAGCGAAGTCGGACAGGTGCCGGTTCGTCTGACCCGTGAGATCGAAGGCTTTCTTCTGAATCGCCTTCAAGGCGCTTTGCTGCGCGAAGCCTGGGCACTCTATGAGGAGGGCTACGCCAGCACGGCCGACATCGACAAGACGGTTGCCAATGGTTTGGGGTTGCGCTGGGCCTTCATGGGACCTTTCGAAACCATCGACTTGAACGCGCCGGGTGGCGTTGCCGACTATGCGCGCCGCCTTGGTCCGCTCTATCATGCGATTGCGCAGTCGCGCCCCGACCCGGAGCCCTGGAACGACGCGCTGATCAATCGAATATCGGAAGAACGGCGAAGTGCAATTGCCCAGGCCGACCTTCCCGAAAGGCGTGCCTGGCGCGATCGTCGCTTGATGGCACTGGCCGCGCACAAAGCCGAGCAAGGCGAGGTCAGCGGCACATGAGCACTAGCGACATGGCCGGGGTGATTGCGGGCTTCAGGCTGGACGGGTGTCATGCCGTGGTGACCGGTGCGTCACGTGGCTTGGGTAAGGGCTGTGCCCTGGCGCTCGCTGGCGCGGGTGCGGATGTGACCTTGATTGGCCGCACTGCTGCCGATTTGGAGACTGTCGCCGAGGAGGTGCGCGAGACCGGTGTTGGCGCCCGCCCAACCCCGGTTGATGTTACGGATACGGCAGCATTTGCCGATGCATTGGGCGCTCTGCCCAAGCTAGATATCTTCGTGAACAATGCCGGGATGAACCGCCCGCAACCGTTCTTGGAGGTCGAGCCCGGGGTTTTTGACGAGGTGATGTCGGTCAATCTGCGCGGTGCGTTCTTTGCGGCCCAAGCAGCTGCCCGCTTGATGCGCGCGCAAAATGCCAAAGGCTCGATCATTCACATGTCCTCGCAGGCCGGGCACAGGGCCTTGCAGAACCGCAGCGTCTATTCGGCGGCCAAACATGCGATCGAGGGGCTGACCAAGGCCATGGCCTACGAACTGGCGGAACACAGTATCCGTGTGAACTCCGTTGCACCAACCTTCGTCGAAACGCCGATGACCAAACCCTTCCTCAAGGACAAGGCCTTCAGCGAGTATGTTCGTGCAAAAATCCGACTGCCGAGGTTAGGTCAGATCGAGGATGTGGCTGCCGCCGTGCTCTACTTGGCGTCGCCGGCAGCCAAGATGGTGACCGGCACGTCTCTCTTGGTCGATGGCGGCTGGACCTCTCACTGAGCGACTCGCACCCAACGCCTGTTCTACTCGCGCGTCATTTGCGCATGTACTCTTCGACGCCAATTCCGGCGAGCGACCTCCGAGCACTGGTGCTGAACTGATTCAGACCAGTTCCCCTAGCTCGTGACTGCAGACCCTTGACTTAGGTAGCGTTCCTCGTGGCCAGAATTTGCGCGAGCAAGGACGCTGCTTGAGTGCGGTTGTCGACACCCAGGGCTTTCAGGATCCGAGACACATGCATCTTCACGGTTCCTGGGGCGATATCCAAATCTGCGGCAATGTCCTTGTTCGAGCGTCCCTTGGACATCAATCTCAGGACCTCGATTTGACGCTCGGTCAGGCCATAGGGGTTGTTGTCTGCCACCAAATCGGCGGCTGATCCTTCACCCTCTTTTTCGGCTGGGATCTGGGCGTCGGGGCGCGACTCCGTCAGGTGGAGGATCTGTGGCGGTACATAAAGCCCGCCGGAGAGGATGAACTGCAGTGCATTCGTCGTCACTTCGGGCGACGAGGTCTTTGGTATATAACCCATTGCGCCGGCCTGGAGGGCTTGGCGGATCGCCTTGCTGTCCTCGCGGACCGAGATGACGACCACAGGGACGTCGGGCCAGCTGCGACAGATCTCGCCGATGTGCTCGACGCCGTTCATTCCGGGCATCAGAAGGTCGAGCAGCAAGAGGTCGATCGGCGGGCCTTCGCTCAAGTGTCCGACGGCCTGCTCGAAGTCGTTGGCTTCCAGGATCTCAACCGGTCGATTCATCATGCGTATCAGCAGTTTGAGACCGCCTCTAAAAAGCGCGTGATCATCGGCAAGAATGATGCGCAGCGGCGGTTCGGCTTTGGGCGCCACCTCATCGTTCGCGCCTTCGGGCTCTGGAGTCCTCGCTTGATCCAATGGCAGGCGACTTCTCTCAGTCGATGCGCTCAACACATTTCACTCCCAAGCCAGACCGCTGCAACAATCCCTTGAGGCTCCGTCACGAGCCCGCGCCAGGTGGGTCGGTCGTTTGGCATACACACCAATGTCATATCGATAGGACCGCGGCTAGACAACAGACAAAGTTGGCACGCGGCAAAGGCACAAAAATCAGTTTAAGTCCTGAGAATCATGATGAGATTAGATCTGGCCGAGTGGCCAGATCGTCTCCTGCCGAATGGCAGATCTCATTTTCTTATTGACTCCCAAATGGGAGTAGACCTGTAATCAGTGAAATTCCAGTCTGGCCGTATGGCTAGGTCCATCGGTCCGGGTACCTTCAAACGCTCAGTACGACGGTCCGGCCGGCACTGGATGGGTTGCGGAGATAAATTCGAACAAGGGAGACAAGAGATATGAGCATCACGCGGCGATCAGTGTTGAAGGGTTCGATGGCAACAGCAGCAGCCTTTGCTGCACCTGCAATCGTCATTCCAAACGCGGCCAATGCTGCCTGGATCGAAGAGGATGGCCCGATCAAGGTCGGGGTTCTCTTCTCGCAAACCGGCAACCTTGCGGTCGTTGAGAACGATTCGACGCAAGTCGTTCTCTATGCCATCGACGAGATCAATGCGGCCGGCGGTGTCGCCGGACGCGAAGTTCAGCCGATCGTCATCGATGCCAAGTCGGACATCAAGGTCTACTCCGAAAAGATCAGCCAGCTCATCTTGCGCGATCGCGTGATCTGCACCTTCGGCGGCTACACCTCGGCCAGCCGTCGCGCTGTGGCCCCGATCGTCATGGCCAGAAACCACCTCTTCTACTATCCGACCTGCTATGAGGGCCGCGAGTGCACGCAGAACATCATCTGCACCGGGCCTCTGGCCAATCAGCACTCCAAGGATCTGATCCCCTTCATGGTCGAGAACTTCGGCAAGAAGGTCTATCTGATCGGCTCCAACTACATCTGGCCGAAGGAATCGAACAAGAACGCCAAGATCTGGCTGGAGCGTGCCGGCGGCGAGGTGGTCGGCGAAGACTATGTGCCCCTGGGTGGTTCGGAGTTCACGCCGATCTTCAACAAGGTGCGGCAGACCGAGCCCAGCTTCATCTTCTCCACCGTGGTCGGCGATTCCGACATCGCGCTGCACAAGCAGTTCCTGCAAGAAGGCTTTAAGGCCGACAAGATGCCGATTGCCTCGCTCACCACCGGAGAGATCGAGGTGCGGGCCATGGGTGCGGAAGCCGGTGCCGGACACTTCCTCTCGGCGCCCTACTTCCAGACCCTGGAGAACCCGACCAACGAAGCCTTCGTCGAGGGCTATCTAGGCAGCAAGTATGGCGGTGGCGGGGTTACCCACTACAACATGGAAGAGACCTATCTCTCCGTCTATGTCTGGAAGGCGGGGCTGGAGAAGGCGCTGGCCGCCAGCGGCGATATCGAAGCAGTGACCCCGCGCATGATCCGCGACAACTCCGGCCATGTCGAACTGGGCGACGACATCTCTCCGGAAGGCACGGTCTGGATCGACTCTGAGAACTTCAACATCTGGCTGAAGCCGAAGATCGGCCAGTGCCAGGCCGATGGTCAGTTCAAAGTCGTAAAGGCGGCCCCCGAGCATGTGGCCCCGGATCCCTTCTCGATCTATCCCGAGCGTGGCGTCTGCAGGGCAGATGGTCTGCATACGCCGGACGGCGGTATTCGGAAGAACGTGCTCTAACACTCCGAAGCCGGGCACCCGTCCCTCCAAACTGCGGGTGCCCGGTTCCTTTTCGGAAGGCTAACGGCGCCCCGCGCCGTCCCCCTGACTGGAGCTGCATCGCCATGAGTGTGCATGACTTTTGGACACCCTTTTCACTACTTCCTTTTATCAATGCTCTGTTCATCGGCATTAGCTTGGCGAGTATTTGGCTCTTAGCAGCACTTGGCTTGACGATAATCTACGGCACCATGGGCGTGATCAATATGGCCCATGGTGAATTCATCATGCTGGGAGCCTATTCGACCTATGTGTTCCAGTCGATGTTGGGCCTGCCTTTCCTGCTGTGCCTGCCGCTGTCCTTCTTCGTCGTGGCAGCCATCGGCTTGCTGGTCGAACGAAGTATCATACGACCGCTCTACGCCAGGCCGCTGGACACCTTGTTGGCGACTTGGGGTCTCTCGCTCATCCTCATTCAATCCGTCCGACTGATCTTCGGCGGTGAGCCGCAGTACGTCGCCGTGCCCGAGTGGCTGAACTTCGTTGTTCAGACCAGCTTCCTCAGCCTGTCCGGCTTGCGTATCTTCATCGTCTTGATGGCGGTCATCCTGTGCGGCGTCACCTGGTTCCTGATGTATCGGACCTCTTATGGGGTCAAGGTTCGTGCAGTCATGCAGGATAAAGAGATGGCGCAGTCTTTCGGCGTCAACTCCAGCAGGATCTACAGCCTGACCTTTGCCTATGGGGCCGGCCTGGCCGGGGTCGCTGGCGGCCTCTTCGGAGCCGTGAAGACGCTCTTTCCCGACATGGGCAGCGGCTACATCGTCGAAGCTTTCCTGGTCGTGGTGGTGGGCGGCATCCAGCTGGCCGGCAGCGTGGTGAGCGCTGGATTGCTGGGCGAGTTGAACTCGGTTTTCTCCTACTTCACCAACGATACCTTCGCGCGCTTCGTGCTCTTCACGCTGGTGGTGATCTTCCTGCGCTTCCGTCCCCAGGGACTGCTGTCTGAAGGAGCAACCCGGCGGTGAACGCAGCAAGCAACAAAGAGAGAGGAGCCAGCGAAGGCGCAACCTCTCTCTACCACAACAAGACCGCGCAGTGGTTGCTCTACCTTGCTGTCTTTGGGCTGCTCGCCCTCATGCCCCTCTTGGTCGAGAATGCTTTCACCCTCAATCAGCTGGCGCGCTACGCCTGCTTTGCGATCCTGGCCATGTCGGTCTCTCTGGTCTGGGGCTATGGTGGCATCTTGAGCTTGGGGCAGGGCATCGCTTTCGGCCTGGCGGCCTATGGCATGGCGATGACCATGCAGATGCAGTATCAGCATCCTGAGTACGATCCGATCCCCAGCTTCATGTTGACCAACGAGCTGGAGGCACTGCCGCTGATGTGGGCGCCCTTCTGGTCGACCACGGCGGGTCTGATCCTCACGCTCTCGGTACCGACGCTCTTCTTCGCGATCTTCGGCGCGATGATGTTCCAGGCGCGTGTCGCCGGTGTCTTCGTAGCGATCATGACCTTGGCCATGCTGGCGGCTTGGTACTCCATGGCCTACGACATGCAGCCCTTTACTGCTGGCTTCAACGGGATATCGCCGCCCTTGCCCTTCTCGATCGGCGGCTTCGAGTTCGATCCCTATGGCGCGCCGGCCTATCTGGTGTGTATCGGCTTTTTGGCGGCGCTCACCTGCTTGGCCAAGCTCTTGATGCAAAGCCGCTTCGGGGTGATCGTGCAG
The DNA here is from genome assembly GCA_963669445.1 of Rhodospirillales bacterium. Classification (GTDB taxonomy): domain Bacteria; phylum Pseudomonadota; class Alphaproteobacteria; order Kiloniellales; family JACOMY01; genus JACOMY01. The sequence goes on along the minus strand of OY770029.1, from coordinate 3,390,701 downwards.
GCGATCCGGGATGATGCCGAGCGCGCTCGCTTCCTCGGTTACAACGTTGCGACCTACCAGATCACGCTCTTCGCGATCTCCGGCTTCATTGCCTCCTGTGCCGGGCTCTGCTGGGTCATGATCGTTCAGTACGTCTCGCCAACCGCTTTGGAGCTTACCTTCTCGATCGGCATGGTGATTTGGGCCGCCGTCGGCGGACGCCTGTCGCTTCTAGGTGCGATCGTTGGCGCCTTCTTGGTGAACGGCATGCAGAGTTACCTTGGCGACGAACTCCAACAGCTTTGGATGCTTGTCCTAGGCGCCATCTTCATAGGTGTCGTGCTGCTGCTGCCGCGCGGTCTGGCTGGATTGCTCGAGCTGATTCTCGAGCAGCTTCCCTTTGGTCGAACTCGCCATCTCAAGTCGTCTCCGGCAGCTAAGGAGGCCGCCAAATGAGCATGCTGGAGCTGCAGGGCGTCACCAAGAGTTTCAACGAGTTCGTCGCTGTCGACAGCTTCGATCTGACCGTCGAGAAGGGGGAACTGCGCTGCCTCCTTGGGCCGAACGGTGCCGGAAAATCGACCTCTATCGACCTGATCACCGGCCGTTTGAAACTGACCAGCGGCACGATCAAATTGGATGGCCAAGTCATCTCCGGTTTGGGCGAGCATCGCATCGCGCGTCTGGGCGTCGGTCGCAAGTTTCAAGTGCCGGCGGTCTTCAAGGAACTCAGCGTCGAGGATAACCTTCTCGTGGCGGCTACCAAGGTAAAGTCGCCTTTCTCGAACATGTTTACATTCTCACCCCGTGTGGCCGGCAGGCAAGCGCGCTTCGAGCAGGTGGTCGAGCTGATCGGGCTGCAGGACCGCATGAAGGTGCAGGCCGGAATCCTGTCGCACGGCGAGACCCAATGGTTGGAGATCGGCATGGTGCTGATGGACGACCCTCGGGTCATGCTGATGGACGAGCCAACCGCTGGCATGACCGAGCAAGAGACGCACAAGACGTCGGAGCTTTTCAATAATCTCAAAGGTGAACACACCTTGGTCGTGGTCGAACACGACATGTCCTTCGTTCGCGAGATTGCCGACATCATCACGGTGATGCACATGGGTACGAACCTGGCCGAGGGCACCATCCAAGAGATCGAGAACGATCCAAAGGTGGCGGAGGTTTATCTAGGCTCGGAGGGCATTGGCGATGCTTGAGCTTTCCGGTGTCACGGCCTACTACGGCAAGACTCCCATTCTCTTCGACGTTTCGCTCTCGATCGGCAAGGGAGAGTGTCTCTGCGTGCTCGGTCGTAACGGGGTCGGCAAGACCACCTTGCTGAAGACCATCATGGGACTGGTCGGCCGGATGACGGGCGAGCTGACCATCGATCAGAAGAATCTGACGAGCGCGCCGACCGCGCTTCGTGCCAAGTCCGGCTTGGGCTACGTACCCCAGGGGCGGCGTATTCTTGGCAAGTTCTCGGTCAAGCAAAACCTCGAACTGGGAAGCTTCGCCCGAGATGGCAGCGGCAAGGGTATTCCGGATGCTTGCCTCGAGAACTTTCCTTACTTGCGCGAGAACCTGAACCGACGGGCCGGTCTCCTGTCGGGGGGACAGCAGCAGCAGTTGGCCATCGCGCGCGCGCTGGCGACCGACCCCAAGGTACTGCTGCTCGACGAGCCCACCGAGGGCATCCAGCCGAACATCGTGGCCGATATCCGCCGCACCATGCAGCACCTGAACCGAGATCTCGGTCTCACCCTCCTGCTGACCGAGCAGCACATCAAGATCGCCCGTGAGTTGGCCGACAAGTTCCTGATCTTGGATGTCGGTCGTGTGGTCGCGCAGGGGCCCATCGCAGAACTCAGCGATGACCTCATTCAAACGCACCTGACAATCTGAGCCAGCGTCGGGATTACCCGCTTTCTCGTAAAGCCTAAGAAAGGAGCGAACCATGATTACCATACCGAAGAAGGGAACGCCGGAGCGCGAGCGCCTTATTGCCGAGCACAAGGCCTGTATCGAGTCGATGAAGGGCGTGCCCGGCTGCACCATTCTGCGCTGCGAGACGCCAGGCGACACCACGGTCGTCACCGGTGGCATTCACGAGGACTTCCTGCTCAATCGTGTCCTTCTGCGGATGCGGGCGATGAACCCGGCCGACGGTCCGCGCAAGCTGGTGGTGATCTGCACCAAGGTCGAGAAGGAGTGGCGCATCGGCCGCCTTTCGGGCGTGCGTGGCGTGCCGCCGACCTTCATCAACGACAAGGTCTACGACAACGAGCAAGACCCGCAGCACGACATCTTCCTGATGCGCCTGGAAGAACTCGATGCCGAAGACGGCCAGGTCGAGCATTTCCACGAAGGCTGGAAGCGCCGCGACGACAACTGGACCCGGACCTAGAGGTCTAGGCTTCGCACGACCGGTAGAAACGAGAGGACCGCGCCTGCCAGCTTCATTTGCGAGTGCTGGGTGCGGTCCGGGAACAAGGAGAAGACTTCATGTGCGCCATGCGACTGACGGGTTATGCCGACCTCTTCGGCGTGAACCCGGGCAAGACGATCAAGTTCTATGTCAATTGCGACGGGCCTTCGGCCTATGACGTGCAGATCGTAAAGATGATTCACGGAGACACCAATCCACGCGGACCGGGCTTGATTGAAGAGGCCGTGGACGCAAGCTGCAACGGCTCCAAGCCGGGCCGCAAGCAGACGATCTACAGCGGCTCCTACGGCTATGTGGAGGACAACCCCAATTTGCAGGTGCAGTCCTTTACTTTGCAGTGCTGGGTCTGGCCGACGACGCCGAAGACTCATCCGCAGTACTGGAAGCATGGCGCCCAGGGCTTGGTCGCCAAGTGGTGCGACGGGCAGGGCTTCGGTCTCTTCATCAACGAAGAAGGCTGCGCGGAGTTGCGCATCAATGGCGAAACTATCACCACCGGTGCGCCCCTGCGCGATCACGCCTGGCACTTCCTGGCGGCGAGCTATGACGCCGACACCGGCGAGGCGACGCTCTACCACGAGCCGCAGCTTCGCTATGCTTTGGATCCGGAGATCCCGCCGGTCACCAAGACGGTCGCGGGTGGAGTCTCTCATAAGGACCAGGTGCCGCTGACGCTTGCGTGCTACACCGGTGCACTGGACGACGGCCCGCAGGCTAAGGCGTCTCGGCCGGAAGGCATCGTCATGGCCGGCCCCTACAACGGCAAGATCGATAGCCCTCGGCTCTGCAATCGCGCGCTTTCACGCCAGGACATAGAGACCATGAAGCTGGGCGCGCAGCCGGGCCTGACCGAGCGTCGCAACTCCGGCCCGACCGGCGAGCTTTCACAGTGCATTGTCGGGGCCTGGGATTTCTCCGATGGCATCGACACCATCGTCGGTCGCGACCACGGCCCCTACCTCTACGACTTCCAGATCGTGAACTGTCCAACCCGGGCGATGACCGGCCATAACTTCACCGGCCATAACTTCGACTGGAAGCATGCGCCCAAAGAGTATGGTGCCATCCACTTCCACGACGACGATGTCGACGATGCCCGTTGGGATGTCGACTTCGAGTGGGAGGTTCCGGCCGGCCAGAAGAGCGCCTTCTATGCGGCCAAGCTGACAACGCCGGATGGTGACGAAGACTACATCCCCTTCTGGGTGGTGCCGGAAGTCGGCAAGGCGACGGCCAAGATCGCCTATATGGTGCCGACCATCTCTTACATGGCCTATGCCAACGAGCATCTTGCCAACAATGCAGGTGGTGCGGAGCTGCTGGTCTATCGCGTGCCGATCATGCAGGACCAGAACATGTTCTTGAGCGAGCATCGGGAGTATGGCGGCTCGATCTACGACACCCACACTGACGGCAGCGGCCTCTGCCTCTCTTCGCGGTTGCGGCCGATCCTCTCGATCCGACCGAAGTACGATCACTTCCTGATGCAGGCGCCCTGGCAGTATCCGGCCGATCTGCACATGATCTACTGGCTGGAGACCATGGGTTACGACTATGACGTCATCACAGACGAAGACGTGACCTACGACGGTGTGGCCCGTCTGGAGCAATACAACGTCATCATCACCGGCTCGCATCCCGAGCATAACTCCGGCCCACAGCTCGACGCGCTGCACAACTATACCCAGCGCGGTGGGCGGCTCATGTACATGGGTGCGGACGCCTGGTACTGGGTGCATTCCTACCATCCGGCCTATGACCACCTGGGACGTGGTATCGTCACCGAGATGCGGCGCTGCGAATCGGGTATCCGGACCTGGCGGGCCGATCCCGGCGAGTACTATCACCAGGGTACCGGAGAGCTGGGTGGCATGTGGCGTTATCGCGGACGCTATCTGCATTCAGTCGCCGGCACCGGCATGTCGTCCGAAGGCTTCGATATCTCCAGCTACTATTCGCGCACGCCCGAAAGTAACGATCCGCGTGTGGCCTGGGCTTTCGAGGGCATCGAGTACGACGAGAAGCTGGGCAACTTCGGTTTGGTCGGCGGCGGCGCTGCCGGTACCGAACTGGACATCGTCGACACCATGCTGGGCTCGCCCCCGCACACCTTGGTGGTCGCGACCTCAGCCGGGCGTCACACCGAGGCCTATCTGTTGGTCATGGAGGACTTCGGCTTCAACCAGCAGGGCTTGGACGGCACTCAGCATCCCCGAGTGCGCTCGGACATCGCCTATCACGAGACCCCGAATGGAGGCGGCTGTTTTGCCTTCAGCTCGATCGCGTTCTGCGGCTCACTGCCTTGGAACAATTGCGACAACAACATCTCGAAACTGGTGGGCAATGTGCTGAATCGCTTCATGGTCGACGGTCCGTTGCCGGAACCGCCAGCAGAGGCGTACAAGCACCGTGGCCGGGCCGACTACGACCCGCCGGCCAACAAGGCCGCCAAGTAGGCGCCTTAGCCTGGGCATCACGCGGCGGCGACACAAGACCGGGTGTCGTCGCCGTGTCAGGGTTTCTTACTTCAGTTCTGGGCCTGAGGCCGGAGAAGCAATGATTCCGAGTTAACCATGTTGGCGGCGCTGCTTCTTGGGGCGCTCGCGGGAGGGCTTGGCAATGCTCCTTGATCCAACCCTTGGCTACTATGATGAGGGATTGAACCTGACGGACGGTGCGCTCTATCGGCAGGCCCGTGCGCCCTTCGGCACTGCCGAAACCTTGCCTCCTGCCAGCTATCGCTCGAAGGTATTCAGTGCGCTGGAGGACAATCGCATTTGGGCCAGTGCCTGGATCGCCGTGGGGTCGGAGCTGGAGATTGGCGACGCGGGCGATCTCTTGCCCTTCACCATCGGTTATCACGGCATTCACCTTCAGCGCGAAGCAGGTGGCGCGATCGTCGGCCGCTTCAACAAGGCTCAGCACGGCGGCTGCCGCTCTGTCCCCTTGCAATGCCAAACCGGTAGCCGCACGCGTTGCTCTTTCACGTCTTGCGGCTACAGCCGCGATCGCGAGGTCGTGCCGGCAGCAGAACTCGATGCGGCCGGTTCGGTCGCAAATCAGTATCTGGGCCTCGTGCCTGAGCGGCTTCTACCGGTTCAGGTCGAACGTTGGGGGCCTCTGCTGTTTGCTTGCCTTGATCCGCGCACTCCGGATCTCTCCCCTGGCCTTGAGGCTAGGGAATGCGCGCCTGTCGCTGAGAGGCTGCTAGACAAGCGCTGGATAGCGAGCAAGGCGAATTGGAAGCTGATTGGGCCGGCAGTGCACGGCTACCTCTCGACGCTCGGCGCCTCCTGCGGTGCAGAAGCGCTTGGGGACAATGCCATCATCGACCGCTGGCCGATGGCGCGACTAGCATCCGTGCTGCCAGGCGCCTCGGCCGGATCGGCAGGAACCTTCTCCCTGGTTTGGTGCCTGCCCAACCTCTTGCTGTTGCGCACGCCGCAGCAGACCCTGGCGGTCCTGCTGCAGCCGCTCAGCATGACAGAGACACAGCTGCGAATTCTGCTTCTGGGTGGCCATGACCAAGCAGCGACCCCCAGCCTCGAGGCTTGGATCGCCTTCTTGCAGCGGGCCCTTGAGATTGCGGTGCAGGAGCAAGCGCTGTTGTCGGCCTGGGGCACGCCCAGCTGCCGGCAGGGCGCGGAAGCTTTAGCACCGCAACAGCGGAACGTCTTTGCCTGGATGTTCCAAGACTATCTGATCGACCGTATTCTGGAGAAGGATAAACACGATGGCGACCGGCAACAGCGCGGCCCAGATCGAAGCCTCGACCGCGGACTATCGCAAGGGCGACTTTAGGGCCGCCTTCGACCGCCTGCTTCCGCTGGCCGAAGAAGGCGACGGTGAAGCGCAGCTATGGATCGGCACGCTCACCATGGAAGGGCAGGGTGTCGAAAGCGATTCCAAGGTCGCACTGGAGTGGTTTCTGCGGGCGGCCGATCAAGGACAGGTGCAAGCCAAAGCCAACGCGGGCGCGCTTCTCTTGATGGGCGAGGCGACAGCGGAGGGGAAGCAGCGTGGCCTTGATCTGCTGAGCGAGGCCGCCGAAGCGGGCGATGTCAATTCGCTGTTCAATCTGGGTGTGATCTATCAGCAGGGCGAACATACCTCGAAGGATGAGGCCAAGGCTGTCGAATGCTACAGAAAGGCCTCGGAGATGGGCCACTATCCCTCGCAGTCGCGGCTTGGCTACATGTATGCGCATGGCCAAGGCCTGCAGAAGGACCGGGTCCAGGCCTACCTCTGGCTGACCTTGGCCGCACAGCATGGCATCGGCACGGCTCTGAATGCGCTTGAGAGCGTGGTCAACGCCATGTCGGCCGACGAGAAAGCTGAAGGTATGGCGCTTTTCGAATCCTGGCGCAGCCGCACGGTCAGCTTCAGCGGACCGGGCCGCCTCACGCCGATTCCTGACTAGGAAGAGGGCGATATGATCTACAGCGTTCAAGAGATCAAGTTTGAGTTCTTGGCTTTCATCAAGGAGAATGGTGGCGATTTCTCCGACTGGTACATTGGTATCGCTGCCGACCCGAAGAACACCTTGATGGCTCAGCACAAGGTCGACCAGGACGAAGACGCTTGGACCTACAAGCAAGCGCTCAGCTTTCAAGCCTGCCGCACTGTGCAGCGATTCTTTCAGGACAAGTTAAACATGGACGGTAAACCCCTCTTACGTGGGGACGAGGACACGGACTGTGTCTATCTTTTCAAGAAGAACGCGCGAACTCTTCCTTAGGGTCGGTCCGAAAACGCGCAAACGATTAGGGAAAGCATGACGCAGGACGGGGGCAATCGCAGGGCTTGAATTGGCGAACCGATGACGCATGCGGGAAAGACTGCCTTTAGGATCGTCCTCGCGGCCATCGCGGCGGTGCTCACGCTTGCTGGTACAGTCCTGGTCATATCCGTCTTCTGGCCGATCTCGCTTTCCGTGATGCAGCCTTTGGCGACGACACTGGTCAGCCGGACGCTGGCTCCACTCAAGGTCGAGGTCGAGAATCTCTCATTTACCTGGGATCCTGCCGATGGCTCTGTAACCTTTATCGCCACCGGCGTTCGACTTCTGGACCAGAACAACAAGCGGGTCGGGGAACTGCCCTATGGCGAGGCAGATCTGTCGCTGGCAGACATGCTAACCGGGCGGGCAGAGATCAAAGCCGTTCGTCTGGAAGAACCCAGAATTGTTCTTGCCGTTGACCCCGGAGAAGGGCTGAGTTTGTCGGTTGGGCCCTATGGTCCGCCAATCAAGCAAGCGGTGCTGAAGGGTGTGGTTCTGGAACGGGCCATCGCGGCCTTGTGGAACTGCTCCATAGGCCCCCCGCCTGCGGTCACCTTGCGGAACGGCGCCTTTGCCTTCCTCGATCAGGATGCCGCCGTGTATCTGACGTTTGCGGTACTGGACATGACGCTGCAGCCGCGTGTGCTGGGCAGCCAGGTTGCGGTCACCAGTCACATGCTTGTCGGCGGCCAGAGGCTGAACTTCTATCTCGCTGCACAGCAGAACTGCCGTGCGAAGAGCCTTTCGCTCTCGCTCTTCCCGAAAGCGATCCATCCTGCTGTTCTGGGGGAGGTGATTCCAGGTGGGCGTCTGCTCTACCCCTTCGAGGTACCGGTGTCGGGGCGCTTGGATTTGAGCTTCGGTCCCGATCGTAGTTTGCTCGGACTAGACTTCAACTTGACCGGTGGTGCAGGGAGCCTTGAGGTGGCCTCTTATGCGGCGCGCAATCTTTCTGTCGAAGGCTTGGCGTTGGTCGGGTCCTACTCCGCTGCTTTGAAGGAACTGACCTTGAGAAAAGGACGTTTCGATCTGGAGCAAGGCTCCGTGTTGCTAGAGGGCAGGGTCCATAGAGACCCAGCCGGGACCCGTCTGGCGCTTAGGGTCGTCTTTCGCGGCGGCGAGCTTCTGCGTCTGCTGCCGCGTTGGTTCGCAGGCTTGCGTACGGCTTTGCGCAAAGCCTTGAAAGCAGAGCACGAAGCAGGCGATGTCAGCCTCTCGCTGAACGGCGTGATCGACGATAAGAACTGGATCGATGCACGCGGCAGCTTCGTCGTGCCCTTCGCCGATCCCGGCGAAAAGGTTAAGCCAAACGAGAAGTTACGACTGGACTTTAGGCTGGATGGCCAAATTTCTGCACCTAGGCTTGTCGTCTCTGGCCAAGTGCCATAGGGCTTCGCAACTATCGCTGGCCAAATGGCAGTTTTGGTGAAAGGACCAGAAACACTTGCTTCACTCGCATGCCTCGCATGTGCTAGGGTTACCAGTAAGGAAGCAGGGGGTGATTTATTGAGGGGCGCTGTCCGGACCGAGCAATCGACCAGGTTCTATCGAGGAGTGCTCAATGCCGGGAGGAGGACGGAGTAACCTAATTCCTAGGCCGTTTCAAAGGCTTCGGCGATTGGATCAGGACCAGAGCTTGGCCAAGTGTTGGTCCTCTCGACGCCAAGTTCTTTTGGCTGCAGGCGGAGCTTTGGCTTCGGGTGTCGGACTTGGCGCTGCACCCAGTCTGGCTGCGAAGAATATTCGCTCACCCTGGGTCGCCCGAGGTGACCCGATCAGGATCGGCATGCTCTGGTCGCTGACCGGGCACCTCTCGGTCATCGAAAAGGCCTCGGTCGATGTCGGTCGCTACTGGGTCGATCGGGTCAACGCGGCCGGCGGTGTCGCCGGTATACCCGTCGAGGCGGTGGTGATCGACGCCAAGTCCGACATGAAGACCTACCGTGAGGGGCTGCGCTATCTGGTGAACGAAGCCAACGTGCTTGCCACCTTTGGCGGCTATACCTCTGCCAGCCGGCGGGCTGTGATGCCACTCGTCGAGCAGAGCCGTAGCCTTTTCTACTATCCGACCTGCTATGAGGGTCGGGAGTGCTGGCAGCACATCATCTGTACCGGTCCGATTGCCAATCAGCATTCGCGCGACTTGATTCCCTACATGGTGCGGAACTATGGGCCGCGGGCCTATTTCGTTGGATCGAACTATATCTGGCCGAGGGAGTCGAACCGAGTGGCCAAACGCTGGCTGCAGGATGCCGGCGGCGAGATTGTCGGCGAGGCCTATATGCCGCTGGGGTTGGATCGCTTCGCCCCGATCCTGAAAGACGTGAAACAGCGCGCGCCCGATTGGATCTTCTCCACAGTCGTCGGCGATTCCGATCTCTACTTCCGCAAACAATACATCGAGGCTGGGTTCCGGCCCGACCTCTTACCGACCGCGTCGCTCACCACCTCCGAGATGGAGGTCCGTATCATGGGGACGGAGTTCGGAGAGGGGCACATCCTCTCCGCCCCATACTTCCAAAGCCTGGACAATCCCACCAACCATCGTTTCGTGGATAGTTTCCTCGGTAGTGCGTTCGGCGAAAGCGGTGTCACCCACTACAACATGGAAGAGACCTATCTCGCCTTCCTTTTCTTCCAGGCGGCCGTGGAGAACCTGGTTAAGGATGTCGGTGTCGCGCGGCTGTCGCCGACCGAGGTGCGTCGCTACTCGGCCGGGCTGCGCCTTTCGGCCGAACAATCGCCGGAAGGTGAGGTAAGGATCGATCCGGACAACTTTAACACTTGGCTGACGCCGAAGATCGGCAAGTTCAATGCGGAAGGCCAGGTGGATCTACTGTTCGAGCAGAAGAAGGCGATCCGCCCCGAGCCCTACGTGCTCTACCCAGATCGCGGGGAGTGTCGTGCCGACGGTCTGCACCTGCCCTCGGGCAAAATCGTAAAGGCGGCCTCGTGATCGCGCCTCTTGTGTTGTTTGGATAACTAAACCCTTGCGTCCATTCAATCATATTTGGCGATTGGCCAAGAACCTGTCCGTCGGACAGAAGCTGATGACCGTCATATTGGTAGAAGTGCTGTCTTATTCTGTCGTAACGACCGTAGCGATCTCTCAAATTCACTCGGTAGGGACAGAGGTCCGCCACATGTCGGATCTCTATCTGCCATTGTTTTCCTCAACAGAGAAAATTCGCCAATCGATCCAAGAAAACCGCTTGGCTTTGAAGGAAATTCTCTTCATCGGTGGCCGCGTGGTATACGATAAGGAGGCCGAGGAAAGCTATTTGGCCTCGCGGGCGCGCTACGAAGAGTCGAACAAGGCGATTTTGGAGCAGGTACACTGGTCCGAGGGACTGATCCGCGATGCCATCACGGCCGAAGGAAAGGATGAGCCGCGGATCGCCAAGTACTCCGACTCGCTGTTGCGCCAGCTGGCCCAGATCCGCCAGGCCAACCGCGTCCTCACCAAGCGTGTCAGAAAGATCTTCGAGCATGTGGAGGATGGCTCCTTCCTCATGGGGATGGAAATGCTTGACGAGGCTGCAGCCAGCGAGACGGTCTTGACCATCGAACTCGACAATCTGGTGAGCATGTTGGAGGAGGTAAAGCAAACCTCCGTCGCCTATGCAGCCGACGTCGAGGAGGCGGCGTCACGCTACACGGTGCTGGCCTCGCTCGTGCTGGTCTCCTTGGTGATCGCGGTCGTCTTCCTGGTCATTCGCCGCAACATATCGCGACCGCTGCACATGGTGACGCACGTGATCAACTCCTTCGACGCGAGCAAGGATCAGGAGGAGAGCGCTTTCGAACGTCAGCTGCTGGCGCGCGGTGACGAATTGGGCATGGTGAGTCAAAGCTTCAACAAGTTGAAGCAAGATCTGCGCGCGCGTGGCCGCGATCTTGAAGCGGCGAAGGAAGAGGCGGAGCGCGCCAATCGGGCCAAGTCTCTGTTCCTTGCTTCGGCCAGTCACGACCTGCGCCAGCCCATGCATGCGATGCGCATGTACATCGCCGCCTTGCGCCACCAGGTGAAGGATCCCGAAGGGCTGACCATCGTCAACGATATCGAAGCGGTGTCGAACTCCACTGCGCGACTCTTGAATGCTCTGTTGGACGTGTCGCGCTTGGAAGCCGGCGCCGTTACCCCCAATTTCGAAGTCTTCGCCGTGCAGGAGGTCTTTCGTCGCGTTGGGCGATCCTTCAGGCCGGAGGCGATGCGTAAAGGGTTACAGCTTCACTTCGTACCCTCGCGGGCCTTTGTGCGTTCGGACCCGGACCTTTTGGAGCGGATCGTCACCAACTTCACCTCGAACGCGATTCGCTACACCCGCAGCGGCAAGATCCTGATCGGCTGTCGGCTGCGCGGCGAGCGGCTTGCCATCGAGGTCTTCGATACCGGGATCGGAATCCCTGAAGAACATCACGACGCAGTCTTCGAGGATTTTCACCAGGTCCGCAATCAGGAACGCGACCGCAGCAAGGGACTGGGTCTGGGGCTTTCGATCGTGCGCCGTTTGGCACAGTGCCTCGATCACAAAATCGAGCACCAATCCACCTTCGGCAAGGGCTCGCGCTTTGCCGTGCTGGTCGATCGTGCGGAGCCGCAACACCAGGCTGCGGTAGAGGCCGAAGCGGAGACAGGCTTGCATGATCCGGCCACCGGCCTGCAGGGATTGAGCGTCATCTTGATCGAAAACGACCTCGAGGTCCTGAACGCAACGACCCATCTCCTGCGCTTCTGGGGCTGTCAGGTGACGGCCACCTTGCGCTACGAAGACGCCATGAGTCTGATGCGCGAGGGGCTCTTGCCCGACGTCGTTATCGCCGATTTCCGTTTGCCCGGCCAGGTCAATGGCGTCCAGGCAGTCGCTGAAGTACGCGCGCTCGCCAAGAGCCGCCTGCCCGCAATCGTGATTACCGGTGACGTCGAGAGCTTGGACCTGGCGTCACTCGCCGAAGAGGATATCAAGGCACTCTTCAAGCCCCTCCGCCCGGCCAAACTCAGAAGCTTGCTGGTCAATCTGGCCGCTGCCGATCTGGGGGACAACGAGGAAGAGGAGATGGCTCTCTAGAGCCCGACGCGACACTGCTTGAAACCTGCGCCGTCTAACAAAGATCTCGAACAAGAAGAGTGGCGCTCGGCATCGCCAGTAGCACCGTTCCGATCGGACGTGGTTCCCGCAGCGATGCAGGACACCAGCAGTCTCGCGCTGGGCTCTGAGCGCGATGCCCCTCGGCACGCGGTCGCCTTTCGGTCTGAGCAGGCGGAAAGCGTCAAATTGAGGCCTGAAAAACCAAGGGCAGCGATTGACGGCCTTGCCCAAGCCGGCTAAAATCCCACCGTTCGCTGCTGTTGGTCGGCTGTGAGAGCCGCTGCGAACCAGGCAACGAAGCCTCCGTGCCAGAGTGGTCTCAGTTTGCCGCGAAATCTTTATGGTTTCGTGTTGAAGCTTTGCTGGCGCCTCTCATCCACGACTTTGCCTCCCCCCTTTGTGCGACGACTGCGTTGTGACGATGACGGACCCTGTTTGCCTGCGCGCGGACCACGCCAGTGCGTTCTTGTTCAGTGCGTTCTTATCCGGAAGCGGTCCTGAGATCTGAAACGCGTCATTCGCTTGTTCAAGTATTGAGCACGTTTGCTTGGGTGGGTGACCCCATCTGATCATGACCTGCTCTGCCCTCAAGAGGAGAACACAGATGCTTCACGGAGATATCTCTAGCAGTAACGACACCGTCGGTGTTGCTGTCGTGAACTACAAGATGCCGCGTTTGCACACACGCGACGAAGTCTTGGCCAATGCCCGGAAAATCGGTGAGATGATCGAGGGCATGAAGATCGGCCTGCCGGGTATGGACCTGGTCATCTTCCCGGAGTACTCGACCCACGGCATCATGTACGACAAGAAGGAGATGTATGAGACCGCATCCTCTTGCCCGGGCGAGGAAACCGAAATCTTCGCTGCCGCTTGCCGCAAGACCAAGACCTGGGGCGTCTTCTCGCTAACCGGCGAACGCCATGAAGAGCATCCGGACAAGGCACCCTACAACACCCTTATCCTAATGAACGACGAGGGCGAAGTCGTTCAGAAGTATCGCAAGATCATGCCTTGGGTCCCGATCGAGGGCTGGTATCCCGGCAACTGCACCTATGTCTCCGATGGCCCCAAGGGCCTGAAGATCAGCCTGATCATCTGCGACGACGGCAACTACCCGGAAATCTGGCGGGACTGCGCCATGAAGGGTGCGGAGCTGATCATACGCTGCCAGGGCTATATGTACCCAGCCAAAGAGCAGCAGGTCCTGATCTCCAAAGCCATGGCCTGGGCCAACAACGTCTATGTCGCCGTTGCCAATGCATCCGGCTTCGACGGGGTCTATTCCTACTTCGGACACTCGGCCATTGTCGGCTTCGACGGTCGCACTCTGGGCGAATGCGGCGAGGAGGAGAACGGCATCCAATATGCCCAGCTCTCGACGTCGCTGATCCGGGACGCCCGCCGCAACGGGCAGTCGCAGAATCACCTCTTCAAGCTTCTACACCGCGGCTATACCGGCAAAATTGGCTCCGGCGAAGAGGCCGAGGGCGTGGCTGCCTGCCCCTATGACTTCTACAAGAAGTGGATCACCGATCCGGAGGGCACCCGCGAGATGGTGGAGGCGATGACCCGGGATACGGTCGGCACCGACGAGTGCCCGATCGAGGGCCTTCCCAATCAGAAATCCGGGACGCATCGCTAGAGCAGCCTGTAAGAGCGAGCCGGTGCAGCGTGAAACGACGTCCTCCAATCGCTTTGCGTTTCGCCGGCTCGCTGCCTTTTGAGAAGAGCTTGGACAGGTCATGACACTGGACGACTATCTGATCGACAGAGAGCCCTTCTACAGCCCTCTGGGCGACGAGATCGCGCTCTTTGAAGCGTCCTGGGCAGAACGGCTTCCCATCATGCTGAAGGGGCCGACCGGTTGCGGCAAGACCCGTTTCGTCGAGCATATGGCCTGGAAACTGAACCAGCCGCTGATCACTGTCTCTTGTCATGAAGACATGACGGCGTCCGATCTGGTCGGTCGTTATCTACTGGATGCCGAGGGTACGAAGTGGCATGACGGACCGCTGACTTTGGCCGTTCGCCATGGCGGCATCTGCTATCTGGACGAGATCGTGGAGGCCAGGCAGGACACCACGGTGGTCATCCACTCGCTGACCGACGACCGTCGGATCCTGCCCCTGGAGAAGAAGAATGAAGTGGTCCGGGCGGATCCCGATTTCCTGCTCGTGATTTCCTACAACCCCGGCTATCAGTCAGTTCTCAAGGACCTGAAAGAAAGTACGAAGCAGCGCTTCGCTGCACTCGACTTCGGCTACCCCGAGCATGACATGGAGTGCGCCATTGTCGCCAACGAAGCCAATGTCTCGGTCGAGGAGGCGGCCCAGTTGGTGCGGATCGCCGAGCGTTCTCGCAACCTGAAAGGCCATGGTCTGAACGAGGGAGCCTCGACCCGTATGCTGATCCATGCAGGCCGCCTGCTGCGCCGTGGCGTCAGCCTGCAGGCTGCTTGCCATGCGACTATGGTCCTACCCTTGACCGACGATGCCGATCTGCGTGACGCGCTCGGCGCCGCCATCGCCAGCTGCATTCCCTAAGCACTCGGCATGGCAGGCCGCGAGCAGAGATCCCTCCTACGCCTGGTCGAGGCGGACAGTGGCCGCCCGGCGCCGGGGTCGCCGCTGGACGCGGTCAGCGCGCAGGCTCGGCACGCCTTCCCCGGTGCGCTTCTGGCGCGCTGGCTGCACCAAAGCCATGAGTTGGAGCGCTCCGGCCTGACCGGCGGCATCTTGGTTTCCTATCAACGCTACAGCCCCTCGATTGCCGAGGCTGTTGCGCCGGAAGCTGCTCTTTCCTTCGTCCGCAGTGTCATGGATATGGCTTTCGTCGCCGGGCGCAAGGCAGCCGTACTCTTCTGTTCGGCTGGGGCTTTTGCGGCAAACCGCCTGCGCGACCCGGTAGCGTTCGCTACCTGGGGACGGCTGATGACCGAGACCGCAGAGCAGGCACCGGAATCGGCCTCACCCATCCTGGAGCGGATGGAGATGCTGATGCGGCGGCTGGACCTCGCAGGCTTGCAGGCCTGGCTTTCCACTGGCCTCAGGGTCGGTGGCGGGGATGCGCAAAAACGCTTTCAATTCTTCTCCTTCGCCGATCCGATTGCCGAACGAAGCCTGCTGCGGGAGACAGGCGATACCCTCTTCGCCGATAGCGAGGGGCGCTTGCGCAGCTTTGCCACCGCGCTTTGGGGCCAAGAGATGGTGGTGCGCGAACAGGGGTTGCTGGCCAATGGTCAGAGCCCTCGACGGGCCAGCTTCGACGGCAACTTCGTCCGGGTTCCCCCCTCTTATCCCGGCATCAGGGGCGGGGCTGCGGAGGCGCTCTATCGCGCCTCCTTGGCGCATATCGCTGCACACCTGCACTTCGGGCGTGGGCGCTTCGACCCGGGCAGTCTCAAGCCGATGCAAATCGCACTCGTCTCTCTGGTGGAGGATGCCCGAGTGGAGCAGCTGGCGATGGCAGAACTGCCGGGCCTCCGACGGCTCTGGCAGCCCTTTCACCAGGCGCGGGCGGGGACCAGCCTAACGGCCGAGCTGCTGCTGCCCCGTCTGGCCAGGGCCCTGATCGATTTGGACTATGAAGACGAAGATGCCTGGGTTGCCAAGGGTCGCGCGCTCTTCTTCGATGCGCGCGCGGACCTGGCCAATCCGGCCACCAGTCGGCGCATCGGCAACCTGCTCGGCAACGACCTCGGCCAGATGCGGGTGCAGTTCAATGCCCGCAACTTCGTGGTCGAACCGGCATACAGAGACGACAACCTGGGCCTCTGGAGCTACGAGGCTGCAGACGCTGAAGCCCTCGACAGCCTTCAAGAGGTGATCGAGTCCATGCGGCTTGAGCAAGGCGAAGAGGCCGATGCCGAGCGGCAGCAGAGGTCGCCCGATGATGACGAAGGCCAACCGCAAAGGGTCAATCCCGAAGCCTTGCCCGAAGAAGCGGGCATACCGGTCGCACGCGTGCCGGAGTGGGACTATGCGGCAGGGCGCTTGCGTCCGGAGTTCGTCACGATCTGGGACTGGCCACAGACACCGGGGCGTAAGGACTGGGTCTCGCTGGTCCTGCAGCGGCGCCGCGATGTCGTCGAACGGATTGACAGTCTGGTTCGCGCGGCCAAGGTCAGCCGACCGGTCCGCGTCAAGCGCCAGCCGGAGGGCGAGCAATTGGATCTGGATGCTTGCATCGCCGCCGAGATCGACCGTCGCCAGGGTCGCGAACCCGATCCGGGCCTCTACATGCTGACCGAGCGTCGGCAGCGCGACCTCTCGCTCCTCCTGCTGCTGGATGCCAGCCAGTCGACCGAGGATCGGGTGCAGGGTTCGACCCAAAGCGTGCTGCAGGTCGAGCAGGAGGCCGCGGCCCTACTGGCCCATGCGATGGATGCGCTCTCCGACCCCTTTGCGCTGCATGCCTTCTCCTCGAACGGGCGCGAAGAGCTGCGATACCGCAGGCTGAAAGACTTCGATCAAGCCTACGATGCCACAGCGCACAGCGCTCTCGCCGGTCTGGAGAGCGGTCTCTCTACCCGCCTGGGTGCTGCGATGCGCCATGGCGGCAGCTTTCTGGCAAAACAGAACACCCATCGCCGCTTGTTGCTGGTGGTGACCGATGGTGAGCCTTCCGACATCGATGTCGAAGATAAGCGCTACCTGGTCGAGGATGCCCGCCAGGCCGTACAGGCGCTGGCATTGCAGGGCATCGATTGCTTCTGCGTCGGCCTTGAGTCGGGTGCCGATTCACCCTTGTCTCGCATCTTCGGGCGGGCCAACAGCCTGACCTTGGATCGCTTGGGGCGGCTGCCCGATCGTCTGCCGCAGCTCTATTTTCGGCTGACGAAGTAGCCGATGTTTGCAAAGATCGTCTGGCTGTTCGGCAGAACCCGAGGCGATTGTTAAAGAAGGGACGAAGACAGCAGAGATGGCAACGTCTGAACCAGTGCGGGTCGGGGTTCTCTTTTCTGAGACCGGGGTGACGTCTTTGATCGAGCGCGCGCAGTTAAATGCGACCCTGCTGGCGATCGAAGAGATCAATGCGAGCGGCGGTGTTGGCGGTCGGCCGCTTGAGGCCATCGCCCATGACCCCCGCTCGGAGCCTGAGCGATTTGGCCGGTTGGCCGAGCGTTTGATTATCGACGAAGGCATCCTGGTGCTGTTCGGGTGCTACATGTCCAGCAGTCGAAAAGCTGTCCTGCCGGCGGTCGAGCGGCATCGAGCCCTGCTGTTCTACCCGACGCTCTACGAGGGCTTCGAGTACTCCAATCATGTGATCTACACCGGCGCGGCGCCGAACCAGAACAGCGTACAGCTCTGTCGCTTCCTGCTGGAGAACTATGGCAAGCGCTTCGCCTTTATCGGTTCGGACTACATCTATCCTTATGAATCCAACCGCATCATGCGGGCCATGCTGCAGCAGGTCGGCGGTGAGGTGGTGCTGGAACGCTATCTTCCGCTGCAAACCCAACGGACGGGCTTCAAGCCTGTCGTGGCGGAGGTCGTAGACAAGCGGCCGGACGTGATATTCTCGACGGTGGTCGGTCAGTCGACAGCGGCTCTCTATCAGGCCTACAGAGCCGCCGAACTCGATCCGGCCGCACTGCCGATTGCCAGCTTGACAACCTCCGAAGCAGAGGTGCAGGCGATGGGCCGGGAGGCGGCCGAAGGGCACATCACGGCCGCGCCCTACTTTGCCAGCCTCGACAGCCCGACAAGCCAGGCCTTCGTCTCTGCCTATCAGGCGCGCTTCGGCGATGAGAGCCCGGTCAATCACTGTGCGGAGGCGGCCTACTTCCAGGTCCATCTTTTTGCTGGAGCGCTGGCCCAGGCCGGCCGCCTGAGCTTCGATGCCCTGGCGCCTGCCTTGAAAGGGCAAGGTTTCGAGGCACCGCAGGGTCCGGTCCGGATCGACCCGGAGAACAATCATACATTTCTCTGGCCGCGACTGGGCCGGGTGGATGGCAAAGGCAGTTTCGAGATCCTCGCGGAATGCAAGACCGCGATCGCACCCGATCCCTATCTCATCACACCGAGGATCGATCATTGGTCGCTGGTGACCGGAGCGGGCGAACGGGCCGCAGCCGTTCCATGACCCCTCGCATCCGCCTGACCCTGTTGGACGGCCGGTGACCCCGTCTTGCGCCATTTTGGTTTGAGGAGGCGCCCTTGTCATCCTCGATACTGAACCAGCTGCGCGGCCTCAAAGTCTGTGTCGTGCACCGTCCGGATAGTGAGCGTGACAGTCTGATCCAGCACCTCAATCGCATCGGCTGCGAGGTTCGCGCGTCCTGGCCACCGCCGGTCAGTCTGCCCGGAGAGGTCGACGTTCTGTTTTTTGCGATGTCGCACGAACAGCGACGGCCCTTCCTGAAGCTGCGACGCTCTTGGGGTGCAAGCCCGCCGACCCTCTTGGCGCTCGTCGACTACGAAGATCCTTCGACCTTGCAACTGGTCCTGGAGAGCGGCGCCGTCGCTTCGGTTGGGAAACCCATCAGGCCTTTCGGGCTGCTGAGCAATCTGGTCATTGCACGCGCGATCTGGCAGCAGCAACGCGAGGCCGAGGCCAAGAACGCAAAGCTGGAAAAGCGGCTCTCCGGTATTCGCAAGATCAACAAAGCCAAGGCGATCTTGATGAAAAACCAGGGACTTATCGAAGAAGAGGCCTACGAATCCATTCGCGCCCAAGCGATGTCGAAGCGGGTCTCGATGGATGAGATCGCCATGGCCATCATCAATGCCAACGAGCTGCTCACTTTCCGCCCCAAGAGGTAGGGTCGTCAGTCGCTTCTCATGTTGCCCTCGCAAGCGCTCATGACGTATCATTTCCTCGGTTGGCACTGTCGTGGAAACCAAGGCTGCATTCTCGACGATGCGAAGCAGCTGCCCTTGTCACGGACGCGTCGTGTCACGGACGCGGGCCTGTTAGAGAAGACGAAAGGTGAGGAGGGTCGGAAATCGGACCCTGATGCCCTTTTGTGCGTTGCAAGTGGTTTGGATGCGGGCAACGAGGCCAATCCAATCGCTGCAGATCCAAAGAATGAAATAGACGAGCCGGTCGTTGCGGGCTGATTTAAGCTGCCTTGGTTTTGAACGAGGCGCTGAGGACATCGCTCGGCAGTGGCCAGCGGTAGCGCGACCTGATCTTAAGGAGGTCTAGCATGACGGCGAACACGACAGCGGGCGATCAAGCCCGCGTGCTGACGGAGATTTTGGGGGCGGCAAGCGAGCCCGAAATGCATGAAGCCCTGCATCGGCTGGAGCATCGGGGTGCCGTCGATAGTCTGACCATAGAGCCAGCCGACCTCGCCCGGCGACGGATGCGCTTGACCAGCGCACAGGGCCGCGACTGCGGGCTTGCCTTGTCGCGGAGTGCGAAGCTCTTCAATGGCGCTGTCCTGGTCTTGGAGTCGGACTGGGCCTTAGTCGTTCGCGTGACCGAGGAACGCTGGCTCAGACTGCGGCCACGCGACAGCGCTGCCGCCCTGGAACTGGGCTATCACGCTGGCAATCTGCACTGGCGCGTGCGTTTCGAGGCCGGAGATCTGCTGGTCGCGCTTGAGGGGCCGGAAGAGAGCTATCTGGCGCGCCTGGAGAAGCACCTGGCTGATGGGATCTGCCAGGTGATTGCCGCGGATGAGTGAGAACGACCCCCTGGCCCTGCTGACGGTCGCACAACTGGCCGACAGCGGCTTCCCCAGCGGCGGCTTCGCCTTCTCGCAAGGTCTTGAGACTTTGTTGGCCGAGGGGCGTGTGCAGGGAGAAGCCGGCCTGACCGCACTGCTTGAGCATCAACTGCAGGACCGTTGGCTTGTCTTCGACCGCTATTTCATCACTAAGGCCCACGCTGCATCCGATGCCTTTTCCGCGCTCTTCGATTTGGACCAAGAGATCGAAGCGATGACCCCGGCTGCCGGTCTGCGCCAGGGTTCGAAGCGAAACGGCATGGCTCTCTTGACCAGCCATGACAAGATCGGAACCGTAGCGGCAAGCGACTATCGACGGGCCGTGATGTCGGGCGAAGCTCTGGGTCATCTACCGGTGGTGCAGGGCCTGGTCCTTAAGGCGCGAGGTTTGGAGCTGACGCCTGCTTTGGTCGTAGCGGCCCACGGCTTTCTTGCAGGCCAGGTGACGGCAGCCGTGCGCTTGGGCGCGATCGGCGCCTTGGCCGGGCAGCGCATCATTGCCGGGCTTCACGCCGGCCTGGCCGACGCGCTGGCGGCGCCTCTGTCGCCGGAGGCGCCTTGGAGCTTTACGCCCCTGGCTGAAATCGCCGCCATGCGTCACGAGACTCAAGCCGTCCGCCTTTTCACCAACTAAGTCCCCGCGACCAGCCAAGGAGATAATCCCATGCTG
The DNA here is from genome assembly GCA_963669445.1 of Rhodospirillales bacterium. Taxonomy (GTDB): domain Bacteria; phylum Pseudomonadota; class Alphaproteobacteria; order Kiloniellales; family JACOMY01; genus JACOMY01. The sequence continues at coordinate 3,370,061 of OY770029.1, read as the reverse complement.
CTGACCCCGACGGAAATGGAACGTCTGACGATCTTCACCGCCGCCGAGCTGGCGCGGCGTCGTAAGGCCAAGGGGCTGCGGCTCAACCATCCCGAAGCCGTCGCCTACATCGTCGACGATATCTTGGAAGGCGCACGTGAGGGGCGCAGCGTGGCGGAGCTGATAGCCTATGGTTCTACCATCCTGACCAGCGACGATGTCATGCCGGGCGTGGCCGATTTGATGCCGATGATCCAGGTCGAGGGGACCTTTCCCGACGGCACGAAACTGGTGACTGTGCACGATCCCATTCGTCCGGGCACACAGGTAGAGGGCCCGAAGCACAAGCCCGGCGAGCTCCTACCCGCCGAAGGCGACATCGAGCTCAATGCCGGGCGATCAACGAAGAGCGTGGTGGTGGTCAATCGGGGCGACCGACCGATCCAGGTCGGCAGTCACTACCACTTCTTCGAGGCCAATAAGGCTTTGGAATTCGATCGCGCCGAGAGCTTTGGCATGCGCTTGGATATTCCCGCCGGCACGGCCGTTCGCTTCGAACCGGGGCAGAGCAAGGAGGTGACTTTGGTCGCCTTCGGAGGCAGCGGTGAGATGAGTGGTCTGAATGCCTTGGCCGAGGGTGAGATCCGATCGGAGGAAGCCAGGCAGGCCGCCTTGGCCAGGGCGCGTGCGGCTGGATTCAAGGGGGCCTGAACCATGGTGACAATCAGCCGAAAGGCCTATGCGGAGCTTTACGGCCCGACGACGGGCGATTGCTTGCGCTTGGGCGATACCGCGCTACTGGCCGAGGTCGAGAAGGACTTCGCTGTGCCGGGTGACGAATGTCTGCACGGTGGCGGCAAGACCTTGCGCGACGGCATGGGCATGGCCTCGGGCGTGACCAGCGAGCAGGGGGCGCTGGATATGCTGATTTGCAACGTCGTCGTCATCGATCCGGTGATCGGCATCGTTAAGGCCGACATCGGGATCAAGGAGGGTCGCATCGCCGGCATCGGCAAGGCCGGCAACCCGGCCCTGATGGATGGCGTCGACCCGCGTCTCATCGTGTCGGCGGCTACCACGGTGCGCGATGCCGAGGGCTTGATCGCCACTCCAGGTGCTATCGATGTCCACGTCCACTTCGATTCCGCCCAGCTTTGCGAGCATGCGATCTCCTCCGGCGTCACCACCATGCTGGGTGGTTCGCTCGGGCCGATCACGGTCGGCATCGATTCCGGCGGTCCCTTCAACGTCGGCAAGATGCTGCAGGCGGCCGAGCAGTGGCCGATCAACTTCGGTTTCCTCGGTCGCGGCAACTCCTCAAAGCCCGCCTCCCTAGTCGAGCAGCTTCACGCCGGCTGTCTGGGTCTCAAGATCCACGAAGACTGGGGCTCCATGCCTGCCGTGATCGATCGCTGTCTCGCGGTCGCCGACGAGCTGGATTTTCAGGTGCAGTTGCACACCGACACGCTGAACGAATCCGGTTTCGTCGAAGACACCCTGGCTGCAATTGCCGGTCGTGCCATCCATATGTACCACACCGAGGGGGCCGGCGGCGGCCATGCGCCCGACATCATTCGGGTGGCAGGCGTGGCCAACTGCCTGCCGTCCTCCACCAACCCCACCAACCCCTACACGGTGAACACCTTCGACGAACACCTCGACATGACGATGGTGTGCCATCACCTGAACCCTGCCATTCCAGAAGACGTAGCCTTCGCCGAGAGCCGCATTCGCCCGCAGACCATCGCCGCCGAAGACGTGCTGCACGATATCGGCGCGATTTCCATGCTGGGCTCGGACAGCCAGGGCATGGGCCGGATCCACGAGGTGATCTGCCGGACCTGGCAGCTAGCCAGCAAGATGCGCGAACAGAGGGGTCGGCTTCCCGAAGAGGCAAGCGCGCGCGGCGACAACGAGCGCATTCGCCGCTATATCGCCAAGTACACCATCAATGCTGCCAAGACCTTCGGCATCGATGCCCATGTCGGGTCTCTGGAAGACGGCAAGATGGCCGACGTCGTGCTCTGGCGCCCCGGCTTCTTCGGCATCAAGCCCGAACTGGTGGTCAAGGGCGGCTTCATCGCCTGGGGCGTCATGGGCGACAGTGCAGCTTCGTTGATGACCTGCGAGCCCTTGGCCCTGCGCCCGCAGTGGGGTGCTTTCGGCCGCGCCAAGCAGGACTTGAGTGCCTGTTTCGTTAATCCCCTGGCACTGGAAGCCGACATCGCGGGACGGCTTGACCTGGCCAAGAGCCTGCTCCCGGCTCGGGGCACGCGCAGCCTGACCAAGGCGGACATGCTGCGCAACGACGCCTGCCCCGAGGTCCGTGTCGATCCCGCGACCTTCGAGGTCTTCGTCGACGGCGAGCTTGCAACCTGCGCGCCCGCAGAGCAGCTTCCCTTGGCGCAAACCTATATGCTCCGGTGAGGTTTAGATGAACGAGAATAGCCCCTTTCGCGGCGAGCCCGGTAAGAGCGGCGAGGCCGCAAGGGTCGGCATCGGCGGTCCGGTCGGCTCCGGTAAGACCGCGCTGATCGAGAGTCTGATACCGATCCTGCAGCAGCGGGGCGTCGAGCTTGCCGTTGTGACCAACGACCTGGTGACCAAGGAGGACGCGGAGCGCCTGCGCCGCTCCGGCTTGATCGACCCCGCGCGGGTTTCGGCGGTGGAGGCCGGCGCCTGTCCGCACACCGTGATCCGCGAGGATCCGACCTTGAACATCGCCGCCGCCGACCTTCTCTGCGCCACCTTCCCGCAACTCGATCTGGTCATCATTGAGAGCGGCGGCGACAACCTGGCCTCGACATTCTCGCTCGACCTGGTCGACTATTGGCTCTTCGTCATCGATGTGGCCCAAGGCGACGACATTCCCCGCAAACGCGGACCCGGCATCCTGACCTGCGATCTGCTGATCGTGAACAAGCTGGACCTGGCGCCCTACGTCGGCGTCGACGCCGATGCCATGCTGGCTGAGGCATCCAGCATACGCGGCGAGCGTCCGGTCCTGGGCTGCAATTGCCGCAGCGGCCGGGGAGTCGAAGCCGTGGTCGAGCGTCTGAGCCGGGACGTGCTCTTCACCCAATGAACCTAATGGCCCCACGCCCGGCAAGCGGCACGACCAAGGCTGACTTGGTCTTTGCCAAAGCACCCGATGGGCGCAGCTATCTGGCCAGGCAGTTCCTGCCCTATCCCTTTCACATCACGCGTCCCTTCTATTTCGATCGCGATCCTGCCGGCATGGCGACCGTCTATCTCCAGTCGGCTGCCGGTGGTGCCTACCGCGGTGACCGCCTGGCACTTTCCGTGACCCTGGAAGAGGGGGCGGCGGCACATGTGACGACCCAGGCCTCGACCCTGGTGCATGCCGGGCGCGGCGGCAGAACCAGCCTCGCGCAGGAGATAGCGCTGGGGAGCGGTGCTTTCCTGGAGTTCCTGCCCGATCCCCTGATTCTGATGTCCGGGGCCGACTGCGAAGTCGAGAGCGAGCTTCGCTTGCAAGAAGGCGCAAGACTGCTCTTCAGCGACGCTTTCCTGACGCACGATCCTGAAGAGCAAGGACGACCACCGAAGGCCTTTCGCTCGACACTTGTCGTCCGTGCTCCTTCGGGTCGCCCACTACTGGTCGATCGTTTCCACCTCGGTGAGGGCGCCATGCCGCTGTCGCGCCTGGGCGACTTTCCCTGTCATGCCTCCATCGTCTTCATTGCACCGGAGGGTGATGCGACTCTTGCCGCGCAGTTGCACAGCGTGTTGAAGCCATTCGTCGGTGTCTTCGCCGGCGTGTCGAGCCTGACGCTAGGGGCGGGCCTATGGGTGCGTTTGCTGGCACAAGATGGGGTCTCTCTCTCCGCCGCTCTGCTGTCGGTTTGGCAAGAGCTGCGTTGCAGGGTGACGAGCCAGACGGCGGAGCCGAGGCGGAAGTAACAAAGATAGCCTTGTTCCGATAGGATCAGGCTGCCTCTTGGGGTGGGCCTTGGCACTGCATAACCGTGGTTTAGAGCATCGGGCGTTTAGTTTGCAACGTATCGTGCGTCTTTGAGGTAGTTCCAGCATTCCTGTGGATCGAACAGGCCACAGATGTCGCCGACGGCGCGCCAGAGGGCGTCGTAGGTGCGGGCTTTGGCCTTTCTGAGCAGGGTCTTGATTTTGGCGAAGGCCATCTCGATCGGATTGAGATCGGGCGAGTATTTCGGCAGGAATAGGAGCCAGGCGCCGCGCTCGGCGAGGGCTTGTGCCGCGCGCGGGCTCTTGTGGACATTGAGATTGTCGAGGATCACCACGTCGCCGCGTCTCAAGCAGGGCGCCAGCTGAGTGCGGACATAGTCATCGAAGGCCAGACCGTCCATGGCCCCGTCGACAATCCAAGGAGCGACAAGTCCATCGCAGCGCAGGCCTGCGATGAAGGTTTGCGTATGCCACTTGCCAAACGGTGCATCGGCCATCAGCCGCTCTCCCTTCAGGCTGCGCCCGCGTAAGGGCGTCATGTTGGTCTTCACGCTCGTCTCATCGACGAAGACCAGCCGCGCCGGCTGGCGGCGCATGAAGGGCTGACGCAGCGCAATCCATGTCCGGCGCGCCGCCTTGACGTCAGAGCGTTCTTGCTCCGAGGCCAGCAGCGTTTTTTTTATAGCTGAACCCAGCCTTGCACAGAAGTTTGGACAGGTTCGAGGGGTCGGCCAGGACGCCGTGCTCGGCCTCCAGCCAAGCCGCCAGAGCGGGCATGGTGATGTCGGGCTGGGCCTTCACCTTCGCGATCAGAGCGTCACGATAGGGCCCAAGCTTGCCGGAACCCTTCGGCCGGCCCAGCGGAGCGGGTTCGACCGAGCCGGTCGCCGCATAGCGGGCCTGGACACGCACCGCCGTCGAGGGGGCGACCTCGAACTGTGCCGCCACTGCCCGCCGCGACTTCCCTGCCGCTATCCCACGAACCATCCGAACACGAAGATCATTTGAAACAGCTCTTCCCATGGAACACCTCCGGCACCACAGAATCACGCTTCGACCCGCGTTGGGAATCCCCTAAGATTCAACTTTCACACCCGATGCTCTAGCGTGCTTCGGGGTTCCGTTTCAGGATCGTGCCACCATCGCCGACAGCAAAGACACCCTCTCGTGGGCTTGCCGCGACGCCGCGCAGACCGCCGTCGAAACCGCTGGTCTCCAGCTGCCATTGATCCTTGGCATGACGCAGCGTGGTTCCCGCCGATCCCACGGCAAAGACCTCGCCGCCAAGACCGGTTACGGACAGCAGATCGGCGCGGGCGCGGGCCGGGGTCAAGGTCCAGCGGCGCCCGTCGAAATGGCCGATGGTGCCGGAGAGGCCGACGACAAAGACATCGTCCAGCCCGCTACCCCAGACATCGAAGAGGAAATTCTCCGTTCCGGCATGAAACTCGTCCCAGCGCGTACCGTTCCAGCGCAGGATCATGCCGAAGTCGCCGACCGCCAGCAGATGCGCGTTGTCTTGGCCCCAGAGCCCGTAAAGCGCCGATTTGGTGCCGCTGGTCATGCGTTCCCAGGTCTTGCCGTCCCAATGCAGAACCAGACCCTCGTCACCGATGGCAAAGACCTCTCCGGCAGCGTCGGACCAGAGCCCCAGAATGGTCACGTCGACGTGTAGGTCAAAGTGCTTGCGCCAGGTTCGACCATCGAAATGATGAACCTCGCCCAGTTGGCCGGCAGCATAGAGGCCGCCGGCAGCGTCAGTACAGAGGCAGCGCAGACCCAACGCGCCCAGCTTTGGCAACCGCTCCCATCGGCCGGCCTCAAGTGCCAGGACTAAGCCTTCTTCGCCAAAAGCATAGCAGCGTCCGCTCGCTGGGTCGGCCCAGGTACCCCAAAGCTGCCGATCCGTCCCGCTCTCCATGCGGTCCCATTGTGGTGTCGCGCCTGCGATCGTCGCGGGGCTGGCGAGGGCTTCGTGAAAGTCGGCCGCGGCGGTCAGGATGGTGCCGAAATCGCCAACGGCGAGCGCCTCACCGGTCGGCAGCGGCAATATGCCGAGGAGGTCATGGTTGGTACCGCTCTCCAAGCGCACGGCGCGTTGGCCCAGGATGTGGTGAATTTGGCCCTTATCGCCGACGGCCAAGGCTCCGTCGCGATAGGGTGCCAAGTCACGAAAACGGGCAAAGACCTGCCCTTCGCCAAGCCTTGTGAAGGTACCCTCGCGCCAGAGCAGAAGGTCGCCGCGAAAGCCGTTCGCCTCCATGAAGTAGCGTCCGCCCGCCAGCAGGACGCTGTCGTCGTCGAGGGCTAGCGCGGACTGAAACTGAGAGCGCAGCGGACAGTCCAGTCCTTGCCATCGACCCTCGGTATCTCGGAGCAGAACCGCGCCGTCGCCTCCGGCCGCCAGCAGTCGTCCATCACCAAGCGTAGTGATGGCGCGCAGATGGGCCGTCGTACAGCTCTCTTCTGCCTGCCAGCTCGTCCCATCGTAGTGCAGGATGCTGCCACGATCGCCGACTGCCCAGAGCTGTCCGTCTGCCTCGCCGACAAGATCGAAGAGCGGTATGTTCTCGGGAACCGCCGCATACTTTCCGGCCTCGTCGATCGCGCAGCCGCGCAGCAACTGCCAGGTCTGACCATCGAAGTGCAAGATCGTGCCCATCCAGCCGACCGCGTAGAGGTCATTGCTGGAGCGGCCCCAAAGCGCATGGAGCGGCAGAGGGACCGGGCAGGGCAGGCGGCTCCACTTCCCCTCTGCAAAGCTGAAGATGGTGCCTTCGTCACCAACGACGAAAAGGCTGCCGTTGCCGCACCAGCCTGCCCACAGCACATCGCCCGAGCCGGCTGCGACACCCTCTACTGGCCGCCAGGGCGCAACCCCCGGGCTTTGCGATCCGCCGGTAACGAGGTCGCGGAAGAAGCGGCGGCGTGCGGGAGCCTCAGGCACGGCAGCGTCACTCACGGGTCTACCCTCTTCTTATCGCCATCGCCGGCAGCCTGATGCAGCCGTTGCGACTCCTCCGAAAGCAAGTCGGAGAGCGCAGCGGCGACGGCGGCGCGCTCCTCATCGGGCACGGCGGCCAAGGCGCCCTCCATCTCCGCGGCACCCAAGTTCTCCTCGAAGACGTCATCCAAGGCACGGGCGACTGCCCCGTCGAAGTCTTTCCGACCTATGGCCGCACAAGCCTCGACCGCGTGTTGAAAAGCTAAAGACACCTTGTTCTCCGGGTCGGAAAGAACGAGGGGCGTGCCGTCGTCAGAAGCTGAGGCCAACTCGATCGCGAGCGGTATCTGGCCCAGCAGGTCCACCTCGGCTGCCGCCAGGGTCTCCTTCAGATCGGCATCGGGAAACACATGGATGGCGGTTTCGCAGTGCGGACAGATGAGACCCGCCATGTTGGAGAGCGCGCCGATCAGAGGCAGGCCGCGCTCGCGACAGAAACGCACTGCCTTCATCGAATCCATCATCGCTACGGCTTGCGGTGTGGTCACCAGCAGGGCCGACACATTGGCGCCCTCCAGCATGTCGCAGAGCGTGATCAGCTCGTTTCCGGTACCGGGTGGCATGTCGATGATCAGATAGTCCAGCGACCCCCAATCGAAACTGCCCAGCAGATGGTGCATGAAGTCGTGCTTGTAGGAATCGCGCCAAACGACCGGCGTATCGTCGCTCTGTAGCAGAAAGGCCAGGCTGGCAATCCTGATGGCATGGGTGAGCGAGGAATCGGCGTGGTGCAAGGTCTCCAGACCTTCGTCCTGCAGGCGCACCTTGTGGCCGGCGAAGCCGAAGAAGCGGCTTTGGTTCGGGCCGTGCACATCGGCATCGGCAACGCCAACGCGGAAACCCTTGGCGGCCAAACCGGCGGCCAGATTGGCCGAAACAGTAGACTTGCCGACACCGCCCTTGTTGGCCAGCACCAGAACAATCTGGTCGATATCCTCCAGGCGCCTTTCGATCAGCACCCGATTGTGGTGCGGCTTGTCCAGCGCGCAGGTTTCTTCCTGCGGACAGAAGCTACAGGCATGACCCAGACCGCAATCGATGGCCGCTGGCTTCCCATTGCTGCTCAAGGCGTCGCTCCTTAATCAGTCGAAAGGTCGACCAGGATCCAGTCGTCCGACACCAGCTTCAGGCCGTCGCGCTCGCCCTTGTGGCCTTGCCAGAGGGCAAAGGCGATTGGCACTTGCTTGCGGTCGAAGGAGACTTGGTGATCGCCTTCGCTGGCAATCGGGCGCGACATCACCAGGACCCATTGGTTGGCCTCCGGATTCTCGTCGGGAGCATAAAGGCTGGCGCCGCTGACCGGCTGCTGGTCGAGCATCGTCGTGCTGCCCGGGCCGCCGGCGGCAAGGCTCTGCACCACGCCTTGATCGGAGCGCCAGTACCAGATGTTCACGGGCTCCTCGGGGCCGGTTCCCATGATGTAGGAGGTCTCGGCATCTCCCAGCGCGAACTGTACGGCCGCACCGTCGCGGAAGCGGTCGGAGCGCGTTTCGGTATCCTCGGTAGCGTCGTGCCAGCGCAGCCGCATATAGAAGCGATCCGAAGTGCGCGCCACGGTGAAATAGACGTTCTTGCCCTCGTCCTCCTCGTCATAGCGCAAGGAAACCGACTCATGGACCGGCGGTGCCGGCATCAGATAGGCCCGGTACTCGGGTAGGCGCTCCCAGATGATGTCGTCGGGATCGTTCACCGTCCGCAGATAGATGCCGTCGGGGATGCGGGCGACTGGAACGCTTTCGCCGGCCTCGATCAGCTTGATGTTGGCGTCGACCAGATTGTCGTCTGCAGCGCTGGGAGGAGCGGCGAGCGCGACCAGAAGGCAGGCGGCTCCGATCGCTGCAAGGCTGTTTTTAGTCATCTTGGCTCTCCTTATCCCCAGAGGTTCTGATCGACGACACGGCGCGAGTCCGATCGTGCTTCGCCCGCTACGTCACTGCTGCCGGACCTGGCATCCGGATCGTGGTAACGGCCGACGCGGGCCTCCAGTTCGGTGACGAGGCGCTCGCCGAAGTCCGGCAAGTCCAGCACCAGCTGGCGTAAGGTCGGATCCAGGTCATCCAGTCCGTCCTGGTCTCGCAGCCGCTCGCGGATGGCTTGCAGCAGGCCAAGCAGATGGCGCCTCAAGAAGTCGCGTTGCGCCCGGCGATAAGGGGCGGCGTCTTGGCTCCGCGTCAGAGCGCGCGCCTCCATGTGCGCAAGTACGGACACGAACTCCAGCATGCTGGCCAGGTGGTCGGGCTCGTCATGGTGGCCCTCATCCTGGGTCGCCGCCTGCAATCCGAAGTGGCTGTAGAAAGCGGTGACGTTCAGCATGAAGACCGGCCGCGTGTGTCCGGCCAGCAAGCTCTCGTACTCGCCGGCCAAGAGCGAGGCCAGGGGCTTGCCCTTACGACCATGCAGGAAGGCGATGATGTAGCCGGCCTCCAGGCTGGAGAAGTCGGGCGAGGCGGGGCTCCGCGGCCAAACCTGGCCGGTGACCGCCCACCAGGCCTCATTGAAGGCTTGGTGAAAGCGCCCCGAGGCGAAGGCCTCTTGCAGTTCCGGGTTCGGATGCGAGAAGGCGGCGGCGGAGAGACGCCAAAGCGTTTCCTTCGCAGCTGCACGCTCCGGCGAGTCTCCTCCCGGCAGAGTTTGACCGTGAGTGTGGGGCAGGGACATGGGTCCGATAAGCTCAGCTCAGCTTGAACATCTCGGCGTGGCGATAGCCGATCAGAGTGTCCATCAACTCGCTGTCCTGACCGTCCGACTTTTTCTGCCGTTCGCTCGAGAGCGTGGCCAGGGCCGCGGAAACCTCGGACCCGAAGAGGCCCTCCAGATAGTCCAGCGGCACGCGGGATTCAGCCGTCGGCGCGCCGCTCTCGTCGATCTTCGGCGGCGACATCGGCGGCACATAGAAGACGTTGGGCTTGGTGCCCCATTCCGGATGCAGCGGCAGGGCTACCTTGTACTTCTCGACCAGCAGATGGATAGGCCCCGCTTCGTCGTCGCGATAGCCGATCCAGCGGATGCGCCCGACGCATTGCTTGGCGCAAGCTGTCGGCAAGCCCTTCTCGATCCGGGGGTAGCAGAAGATGCACTTCTCCGACTTGGAGATCTCTTCGTTGAAGTAGACCTTTTTGTAGGGGCAGGCACCGACGCAGTAGCGATATCCGCGACAGCGCTCCTGGTCGATCAGGACGATGCCGTCTTCCTGGCGCTTGTAGATTGCATTGCGCGAGCAGGCCGCCAGGCAGGCCGGGTTTTCGCAGTGATTACAGAGGCGCGGCAGGTAGAAGTAATAGCTATTGGGATAGTCGCCTTCGCCTTCGTCTTCGTCCCAGTTGGCGCCCCAGGTCGGCTTCACGTTGGGACGCAGCCAGGGATCGGTCCCGGTCATCAGTGCAGATTCGTAGTTGTATTCCCAGGGCACGCCATAATCCTCGGCGCTGGGTTCCTTGCCCAGCTTCAAGGCACCGTCTTCGTCGAAGCCGCCGCCCATTTCGGCATAGTTCTTTGGGTAGCCGGTGCCGGGCATGGTCTCGACGTTGTTCCAATACATGTGCTCGCGGCCGTTGCGGTTGGTCCATTGCAACTTGCACGCAGAGGTGCAGGTGTGGCAGCCGATGCACTTGTTCAGATCCATCACCATGCTGAGTTGACGTTTTACAGCCATTTTACGTGTCTCCACCCTCGTTGCCGCGCCGCGGATCTAGAGCAGATCGCGATCAGGTGGACTCACCTGCTCGCGTGAATCTGCTCTATGTTTCAAACCTATAGAGCAAGATTCAGACGACAAATCGTTTCGATTTGACGTCATCTTGCTCTAGGCCGCTTCGATGTCGACGCTGCTTTCATGCGCCAATTGGTTGGCGTTGTACTTCCAAAGCTTGAAGCCCAAGTGCCCCCAGTCGCCGCAGAGCTCCAGCGGCTGCAGCAGGGTTGCCATGGCATTGTTCATCGGCAGGTTCTGTTCGTACTGGTGAGGCTCCCAGCCGTGCTCCATCATGATCGCCGTCTCCGGCAAGCTCGGATAGAACTTGGCCTGCGCGAAGAAGTGGCCGATCCCGTTGAAGACGCGGACCCGGCCGCCGTCGGCGATGCTGCGCTCGGCCGCCAGCTTGGGATTGATGTAGATGTTCGGCTCGCCGCGCTGCAGGCGCATCATGAACTTGTTCGAGCGCCAGTTCGAATGGATGCCCCAGCGGGTGTGCGGGGAGTAGAAGGATAGCGGATAGTTCGAGGCCTCGCGACCGGCATGGTGGCGCGCGGTGGGGGTTGCAGCCCCCAACTTCATGAAGCGTGGGTGATCGCAATAGAAGGTTATGCGGCCGGTCAAGGTGTCGTAGGGCTTCTTGTCCTCGGTCTGGGCCACGAAGGGGTTGTAGGGCTCATGCGCAGGCAGCGGCTGGTTCGCACCGGCCGCGGCCGTCATGACGAAGAAGCCTTGCTTGGCGCCTTCCTCAAGGCTGACCCCGCCGAACTCCGGAGAGTTGTCGACCAGCCACTTGGTGGCGTCATAGTCGGTCATCAGGGTGCCGCCCATGGTGAAGTCGTCATGGATTGTGTGGAGGTCGCGGCTGACATTGCCGTCGGGATAGGCGCCGACACCGCGCGCCTTGGCGCGCTCCTGTATCTTCTGGGTCAGCAGCACCATGATCTCCCAGTCGGGCTTGGCCTCGCCGATGGGATCGACCGGGCGGGAGAAGACGTTGACGAAGCGGTGGAAGCCGACCGAACGTAGATCCCAGGCCTCGTAGTGGCTGGCGGCGGGCAGCAGGTAGTCGGCCCACTGTGCCGTTGAATCCATGCGCACGTTGATGTCGACGAAGAGCTCTTCGACCTCCTTCAAGATGCGTTCGCGATACTGATCGGCATTCTTGTTGCGCCGAAACTTGTTGTCGGCGATGGAGATGAGGCCCTTCATGTCGCCCCAGTAAGGCATCCATCCCTTGGAGATGGATTCATCGATCATCTCCTCCATCTCATCCAGATCGAAGCCGACGCGGGCCTTGAGCTTCTCGTTATCGAAGTGCTTGCGCGAGGATTCGATCATGTGGCCGCGTTGGAACTCGCCGAGGCCGCCAGCCTCCAGGCGTGGGAACTTCTGAAAGCCAAAGAGTGCCAGTTCCAAGAGCTTGCCGTGATTCCACTCGACCCAGGAAGTGTCCATGCCGCCGGTCTTGCCGCCATGACCGGTCAGCGCCAGCATCAAGGTCTGGCCCCAGCAGGTGTAAATTCCGTTCGAGTAGCGACCGACGTTGAAGCCGGTCATGAGAATTGCCTTCTTGGCCTCGGCAAAGCGCTTGGCTTCCTCGCGCACGGTCTTGGCCGCGACCCCGGTTTCGCTCTGCGTGGTTTCAGGAGAGAACTTGGCGGCTTCGGCCTTGACCTTCTCGAAGACGGTGGTGACGGCGATGCCCTCGACTTCGAACTGGCCTTCCAGGGCGGGGTCGAGGCCGGCTAGCGCCAGGGTCTTCTCTTCTGATCCCATGGAGCCCTTGAGCTGGACGGCGCCATTGCTCGCCTGATCCCAGATGTAGAAGAGCTGGTCGGAGCCGCCTTCCTTCAGATCGACCTCGCGCAGCAACTTACCATTGTCCGCACGCACCAGGATCGGCAGGTCGGTCTGCTCCTTCATGAAGTCCGGCTTATAGAGCTTGTCTTCGATGATGACGTTCACGAAGGCCATGGCCAGAAAGGGATCGCTGCCCGGTTCGATCGGCATCCAGAGATCGGCGTGGATCGAAGAGGGGTTATAGTCCGGCGCGATGGAGACCACACGAGCGCCGTTGTACTTGGCCTCCCAGATGTAATGTGCGTCCGGGATGCGTGTCGCGTTGGGATTGAACAGCGACATCATGATGTAATCGGCATCGAACCAGGCATCGGAGGTGAAGCTCTCCAGTGGATTGCCGTAGGCCAGATGTGCGCCGGTGTTGAGATCGCCGACATCGGTGAAGATGTCGAGCTGTACGCCGCCGACCAGCGATGCGAAGCGATAGGGGGCCGCGAGGCGCACCATGGAGAGGTTGCCCGATCCGGTGTGCGTCATCAGCTTGCCGGGGCCGTGCTTCTCGAAAATGTCGATCACCTTGTCGGCGATTTCTTCGGTGATCTGATCCCAACTCACGCGCTGCCACTTGCCCTCGCCGCGCGCTCCCACGCGCTTTAGGGGGTAACGCAGGCGGTCGGCCTCATACATGGCGGCCGAGTGGATCGAGCCCTTCTGGCAGCCGCGCGGGTTGGCGTCTGGGACGTTGGGATTGATCTGGGGATACTTGGCCAGCTGCTCTTCGCGCAGGACGATGCCGTCTTTCACATAGACGTCGAAGGCGCAGTTGCCGACGCAGTTGATGCAGTGCGCGGCCTTCCCGACCTTGTCCCAGGTGTATTCGCGCCGGTAGAGATCTTCCCAGTCGCGATAGGGATAGGCCTCATCCAGGGTGTCGTAGAGAGGCTCCAAGCGGTTCAAGGCCCAGGCCTTGTTGCCTGCAAGAACCCCGGCACCGACCAAGGACGAACCCTTCAGGAAATCCCGACGTTTCATACGCTGCCTCCCTTGCCGTCGGACGCGGCGGTCTGCCGACCGATGGGGCAGCCGCGTCCGCGATGCAGTTTCTTTGACGGAAAGGCTAACAGCCTCCCGCGTGCCAAAGGCTGCGAGGATGTGAAAAGATGTAATGTGAATGTAATCGAGGACGAGGTTTGTTGCCCGATGGCTGCAGTGGTGGTCTAGTGGTGAAAACGCCTAAGGGAGGGGCGGCCTTCGATGGCCGCTAAGCCAGCACGATGTCACGCGCTCGAACGATTGCCGCGGGGGACGTCGGTGCAGCCAGCCCGCTTGAGGCAGATCTGCTAGGCTTCTTGGTTGGCCAGCAGGATGCTCTCGTCGAGCAGGCGATCGCCGTCGCCAAGACCTACGGTTATGCGCAATACACCACCACGATTCGCGCGGCCTGGGTGGAGGCGATCGAGACCTTGACCAGCGCGCTCGGGCGCTATCTCGACAGTCCCTTGGCCGTTGGCCGGGGTTTACACGCCGAAGCCGACTATGTGCGCGACCCGCGTTTTGAGCCGCTGCGTGCCAATGCCAAGCGCCACCGCTCGATGGGCGTGACCCTGCAGCTCTATGTCGGGCTCTTCAAACACTTTCGGAACCTCTATCTGGACTCTGTGGGCCGGCTTCCGGGTGGGGCTGCGGTTCGTACCGGCGCAGCCGATCAGGTCGCAGCCTTCTTCGATGCGGCCGAGCTCAGCATCGTCAGCGACTGGGCCGAGGACAGCGAGGAAGAGCGGCTGCAGGAGTTACAGGCGCGTGCGCGCTCGATCGCGCTGGACAAGGACCGCTACTTCTCGATCTTCGAGAGTCTGCGCGACCCGGCCTTGCTGTTGGATCGTCAAAGGCTGCTGGTGAATGCCAACCAGGCCGCAGCAGCACTCTTCGTCGATGAAGCGGGCGCTGGAGAGATCGTCTATCTGCGATCCACGCGCGTGGGTATGGCGCCCTTGGAGGCCTTGCTCGAACGGGCCAACGAGGCGCTCAAGAGCGATGATCCTTCCCTGTGGCTCGACACGCCCAAAGGGCGACGGTGTTTCGACCTTGGCGAGCGCACGATCCACGATGCGGTCGGTAACATGACCTTGGGCCATGTCGTCATTCTGCATGATGTGACGACGCATCGTTTGGCGATCGAAGAGGCCGAGCGTGCGCGCCGGGCCATGTCGCGCTTTCTTGCCACCATGAGCCACGAGATCCGCTCGCCCCTTCATGGTGTCTTGGGCGCAACCGAGCTGTTGCGCGAAGCTGAGGGCGAGGAGAGTCTGGCCTACGTCGATGCAATCGAGAGCGCCGGTCGAACCCTTCTTGGCACGCTGAACAACGTGCTCGACTATTCCAAGTTCGAAGCACGCCCACCGCAGGCCCGACCACAGCCCTGCGAGTTGCGTCTGGTTCTGGAGGACTACGCTCGTGTCGCGCAGATTTGGGCCAATCGGCGGCAGGTTCCGCTCGAGCTTTCGGTCACTGGCCAGGTTCCGCGGTTTGCCGCGATCGACTGGCCGCTGGTCCAGCAGGTCTTGACCAACCTGGTGACCAACGCCATTCGCCACGACAGGGGCGCCGGGGTCAGCATCTCGCTTGGCCGACGCGGTCGGGGTGAAGAGGGAGGCCGGCTAAGGTTTGAGGTCGCCGACCAGGGGCCGGGCGTGACTGCGGAGCATTTGGACCTGCTGTTTCAGCCCTTTGCCATTCGAAGCCGTATCGCCAATTCGAGCAGCGGTTCCGGACTGGGCTTGGCCATTTCCCAGCGTTTGACGACCGCCATGGGCGGTGCCATCGGATACCGGGAACGCTCCCAAGGCGGTGCTCTCTTCTGGTTCGAGGTGCCCTACCTCCCAATCTCGCCCAAGCAGGCATCCGATAGGGCGGTGGGCGAAAAGGAACTTCCTGTGCCTCGAGGCTCGGGACATCGCTGTCTTCTGGTCGATGACGACAAAGTGGGGATTGCGATTACCGCTGAACAGCTGCGGCGCCATGGTCTCCAGGTTACCACAGCCCTGTCGGCTGAGGCCGCGCGCGAAGCGGCAAGTGGCGCTGCTTTCGATCTATTCGTCATAGACTACTATTTGGCAGAGGCGAACGGCGCAGGTCTGGCGCGCAGGCTGCGTGGCCACAAAGGCTCGGCGCGCTTTGTGGCCCTGACGGCCAATGCCGAGCGCCTGCTGGAGTTGGAGGGTGCAGACAATCCCTTCGATGCGGTCTTGTCCAAACCGGCCAGCAGTGCCGACCTGCTGGCAGCGATTGCGGGGACGGCACCACCGTCGGTCTCCAAGCATGCTTTCGGGTCGGGCATCGGCGATGTGGCAGCGCTCTCCGGCGTTCCCGAAACGGTGAAGCAGGCCATGGCGCGCGAGTTCTCACGCGGCTGGGCAGAGGGTACAGAGCGATTGCAAACCTGTCTGGAGAGCGGCGATCGCCAGGGATTGGCGGCTGTTTCGCATCGGCTTGCCGGCAGCTGCGCGGTCATGGGATTGGCCGATGCGGCGACGCTGCTCCGGCAATTGGAGAGCGCTTGTCAGGAGGACGAGCCGAGGCTCGATCGAGACGCTTGGCGTGCCCGTCTGGCAGACATTTTGCGTGACGCTCCCTTGCGTGCTGAGGCCATAGCACGCGTGGCAGCAGAATGATGGGACAAGGGCTTTCAGGCGCTTTGCCGGTTCGAAACCGGCAGCCGGCCAAGGTGCTGATCGTCGATGACGATCCGGTCGTCCGTGTGCTGCTGCGCGAGCTTCTCGGCGATGCTGGACACGATGTCGGCGAGGCGGCCGATGCTGCTGCGGCAGAGCAGCACCTGCAACACGGCAATTGGGATCTGGTGCTCTTGGACCGTCGACTTCCGGATTGCGATGGATTGCTGTTGCTGCAATCGGTGAAAGAACGCTGCCATTGCCCGGTGATCGTGCTGACCGTGATGAACGACGAGCGCGATCGCATGCTGGGACTGGGGCTCGGGGCGGACGACTACATAACCAAGCCCTTCAACGCCAGTGAGATGACCTTGCGCGTTCGCAATCTTTTGAGAATGACCGATGCACCGGTTGTACCCAACGGGCGCGAACCGATCATGCTAGGCCCCTTCACCCTGCTGCAGCCGGCGCGGCGTCTAGAGATTGCCGATCAAGTGCATCACCTGACCCTGGCGGAAACCCGGCTCTTGGCCGTCTTCCTGACCCGTCCTGACGAGGCACTGGATCGCAGTCTTCTGACCCGTATTGTCTGCCAAAGAGAGTGGGCTCATGACGATCGCTCGATCGACGTCCTGGTCTCGCGCTTGCGCAAGCACGTGGAGCCCAATCCAAAGCTACCGGAATGGATCGTGACTGTGCATGGGGTGGGTTATCTCTTCGATAGCCGCAGAGCCCAGTCTTCGGTTTCGCCCGCTCTCGCGCGCAACAGCGCCTAACCGACTCCCTCGCCGCCAAGACACCTCTCAGGGTTCCTTGAGGCGTGGGTTTCCCTATAGACTCAAGCGCTTCTCTTGGCGAATAAGCCCATGGCTCACTGCGTCCTATTGCGTGACAGCTCAGATGCAGATAGTGTCCAATATCAATCTGAAATACACTTTTTGGAGAATACGAGATGGTCGGGCCGGGTTCCTTGGAGCACCGCATCCTTGACGAAACAGCGTTGCGTGCGCGCTTCGGTGCGACCTCGCCGCTGGCTGCACGGAAAGTGGTCACCAGTTTGGACGTGTTCTGTCGCGCCTTCATTCAGCGCTCGCCCTTCCTCTGCCTAGGAACGCAGTCGGCCGACGGCAAAGCCGATGTCAGTCCGCGCGGCGACCCGGCCGGTTTTGTACAGGTTCTAGATGACACCCACCTGGCAATTCCCGACCGGCCGGGGAACAATCGTCTGGACAGCCACACCAACATCCTGGCCAATCCGGCCGTCGGTCTTCTCTTCATGATTCCGGGCTATGAGGACACGCTTCGGGTGAATGGCAAGGCTCACCTGAGCGTAGATCCCGAGATCCTGAAACCGATGGCGGTGGCGGAACGTGTCCCAACGCTGGCCATCGTCGTTGCGGTGGAAGAAGCCTTCTTGCACTGCGCCAAGGCCTTCAAACGCTCGAAGCTCTGGCAGCCTGAGAGCCTGCAGGATCGAAAGGATCTGCCCAGCCTTACCCGAATGATCCTGGTGCAAGCGGGAGAGAAGGAGTTGTCTGAAGAAGACCTCCGCCGGTTGGATGACCGCCTGGAGACGCACTACAAGACCGGCCTCTATTGATTGAGGCAGGCGACGCGATGTCCTGGAGCGATCTCCAGCATGGAGGTGGCGCTGGGGTGGTCACTTGCTTCAGGAAAGCGATAGCCGCTCGGTAGCTTTGTGGCCTTCAGGCTGCGGCCCGAAAGTCGGTATCCCCGACCGAAACGCTCCAAGGCCGGAACAGCCTCGAGCAGAGCGGCGGTGTAGGGGTGGTGTGGTTCTTCCAACAAAACTGCTGCGGGTCCTTCTTCGACCACCTGGCCGCGATAGAGGACGACGACGCGGTCGGCAATCTCTCGCACTACGCCCAAGTCATGGCTAATGAAGAGATAGCTGAAGCCGTGGTTTTTCTGCAGGTGCTTCAGTAATGTCAGGATCTGCGCCTGTATCGTCATGTCCAAAGCAGACACCGGTTCGTCGGCAACGATCAGCTTCGGGCGCATGACAATGGCGCGCGCGATCGAGACGCGTTGCCGCTGTCCGCCCGAAAGCTCATGTGGAAAGCGTTGGCCAAAGTCGGGGGGAAGGCCCACCTCAGCCAAGACCTCAAGGGCCCGCGCACGCCGCTCTCGATGGCTGGCTGGCGCGGCATGGCGTAGACCTTCGGCGACGATATCGACCAGACGCATACGCGGGTCGAGTGATGAGAAAGGGTCTTGGAAGACGATCTGCAAATCCTGACGCGGAGGCCTCTGGGACTGCTCAGCGAAGGACCAGTCTCGATCCTCGAAACGCAAGCTGCCGCGATCGGCGGGAACCAAGCCCAAGAGTGCGCGACCCAAGGTGGTCTTTCCCGATCCTGACTCCCCAACCAATGCAACCGTTTCTTCGGACCTGATTGCAATGTCGACACCAGCCACTGCCGTTTGGCGCCGTCGTGGCGACCAAGGCCAGGATCGCTTTTCGGGATAGGAGACCTCAAGACCTTTGAGCGCCAGCAGAGGCGCCCTCATGCTCGCCCGATCTGATGGCGGCCGCTCCTGCAGACCGGGCAGTGCTGCAAGCAGCTTGCGCGTGTAGTCGTGCTGTGGATCGGAGAGGAGGGGCTCGGTCGGGCCCTTCTCGACGATGCGGCCCGACTGCATGACGGCAACGCGCTTGGCATAGCTGGCAACGACGCCAAGGTCGTGCGTGATCAAGAGAACCGCAGTACCCAGATCGCGTGTCACTTCGACCATGATGTCCAGCACCTGCTTTTGGATCAGGACGTCCAGGGCTGTGGTGGGTTCGTCAGCGAGCAAGAGGGCGGGCCGCAGCATCATGACGGAAGCCAACATGATGCGCTGACGCATGCCGCCGGAAAAGGCATGGGGATAGCGCGCCAAGCAACGCTCCGGCTCGGCGATCTTAACGCGCTCCAGCATCTCGATGCTTGCCGCCCGGATCGCTGTCGTTGAGAGGTCGCTGTGCAGTCGCATCGCTTCGGCCATCTGCCGGCCGATGGTGAGCGAGGGATTGAGAGAGACCATGGGCTCTTGGAAAATCATGCCGATCTCTGCCCCGCGCAGCCGCCGCAGTGCACGCTCCTTGGTATCGATTAGGTCTTGGTCCTTGAAACGCAGGCTGTCGGCCGTCACCCTTGCGCCCGGCGGCAGCAAGCCCATGACGGCCCGCGCCGCCATGGTCTTGCCGGAGCCCGATTCCCCGACCATCGCCAAAATCTCTCCCGGTGCCAGATCGAAAGAAATGCGATCGACCACCGGACGCGCGTGCCCCACCGGGCCGAACGTCACGCTGAGATTGCGCAGTCTGAGCAAGGGAGGGGCGCTGTTCATGTCAGCTGGTTCATTCGAGGATCGAAGCGGTCGCGCAATGCATCGCCGAAGAGATTGACGCCCAGCAGGGTGATAGAGATGGCAAGGCCCGGGAAGAGGCCCAGCCAGAAGGCACGATTGATGTACTGTCGGCTATCGGCCAGCATGCCGCCCCAGCTTGCCTCCGGTGGCGGCACGCCAAGGCCGAGGAAACTGAGAGCGCTCTCCGAGAGCAGCGCGAAGGCGAACAAAGCCGTCCCCAGCACGGTCAGCGGACCAATGCAGTTGGGAATGACATGGCGCAGCAGAGTGTAGAGCGTACCGTTACCCATCGCCGTCGAAGCCTCGACGAACTCGCGCTGTTTGATCGACAGCACCTGCCCGCGCACCACGCGCACGACCGAGGGTGTGTAGGCGATGCCCAAAGCCAGAACCACGCCATACTTGTTGGGTCCAAGGACCGCCATGATGGCAAGCGCCAGCATCAGCCCCGGAAAGGCCAGGAGGGCATCGACACAGGCCATCGCGAGGCGATCGGCGATGCCGCCGTAGAAACCGATGATCGCGCCCAAGATCACGCCGAGGCTCAAGGCGAAGGCCATGGTCATGAAGGAGACCGAGAGGCTGACACCGGCCCCCTTCAAGAGGCGGCTGAAGACATCGCGACCAAAGTGGTCGGTGCCCATCCAATGTTCGGCGGAGGGAGGCTGCAAGCGATCTCGTATCGAGAGCGCCAGCGGGTCGTAGGGCGTATAGACCTCGCCGATCAGTGCAGCCAAACCCGCCACGACGATGATGGCG
Source organism: Rhodospirillales bacterium (assembly GCA_963669445.1). Lineage (GTDB taxonomy): Bacteria > Pseudomonadota > Alphaproteobacteria > Kiloniellales > JACOMY01 > JACOMY01. The sequence goes on along the minus strand of OY770029.1, from coordinate 3,349,834 downwards.
ATGCCGATCACCTGATTGGGCCGCGTCAGGCGTCGACGCATACCGCCTAGCAGGTCGGTCATCGCCATCAGAAGGTGACCCGCGGATCAAGGACCGGATAGAGCAGGTCCACCAACAGGTTCGCCGCCACATAGATTGCCGCCACCAGCAGCAGACAGCCCTGTACCACCGGATAGTCACGGGCATAGATCGCGTCCACGAGAAAGCGGCCGAGGCCCGGCAGGGAGAAGACGGACTCGATGACGACGGCACCGCCCAGCAGCGATCCGATGATGAGCCCCAGCAGTGTCATGGTCGGCGCGAAGGCATTCTTGAAGACGTGCCGCGCCATAACCGTGAACTCGCTCAATCCCTTCGCCCGGGCATGGGTCACGTACTCCAGCCGCAAGACTTCGATGGTGCTGGAGCGGGTCATACGCAGGATCGTCGCCATCTCGACGATCACCAGGGCAGCGACCGGCATAGCCAGATAAAGCATCCCCTGATCGAAATCGACGAAGGGCGAGAGGTAGCCCACGGTCGGCAACCATTGCAGCCAGACCCCGAAGACGACGATCAGGATCAGGCCGGCCCAGAAGCTGGGGATGGAAAGCCCGACGATCGCCAAGCTGACCAGCGTGTAGTCGGTCAGGCTGTTCTGTGCCCAAGCGGCCAGCAGTCCGCCTGGAACCGCGATCAATGCTGCCACCAGCATTGCCAGGAACACCACCTGCGCAGTTACGGCGAAGCGCCGAAGCATACCTTCCAGCACCGGCTCTCCCGTCATCAGCGAGGTGCCGAGGTCGCCCTGCAGGAGGTCGCCGATCCAGACCAAGAACTGTTCAGGATAGGAGCGATCCAGGCCGAGCTTCAGACGCAAAGCCTCTACCGCCTCGGGATTGTCCACTCCCAGTATCATGGCTGCCGGATCGCCCGGCACGACGCGCATCAAAATGAAGACCAGTAGCGAGACCAAAAGCAGGGTCGGAATCGCCAGGACGATGCGCTTCAGCGCATAGGCTCCCATCAAACACCTCCCCTTACGGCTGCCGGCATGGCGGAGAAGGCAAGGAGGCTATCACACCTCCTTGCCGGTTTGGCACCTCCGGCGCCTATTCCTCCAACCAGACACCCCAGAACCTGGGCTTGTTCGAGGCCCAAAGACGGTATCCCTGCACGTTGGGCGCTACCGCATGGGCCAGGCCGTCGTTGTAAAGGCCGTAGATCGGGATGTCCTTGGCCATCAACTCGTGTAGCTGCTCGAAGATGGCCTTGCGCTCGTCCGCGTCGAGCGATTGGGAGGCCCTGTCGACCAGCGCGATGGCCTCGTCGCTCTCCCATTGATACCAGCCGCCTTGCTCCTTCTTGCCAACGAAGGTGCCGTACATCAGTGCCGGGTCGAGGCGCGCGGAGTAGCCGAAGGAGGAAAGCTGGAACTTTGTTTCGAAGTAGTTGTCCAGCTGCGTTGCCCAATCCAGGACTTCCAGTTCGACGGTCATTCCGGCGGCGGCCAGCAGGGCCTGAACGATCACCGCGTTGTCGAACATGTCCTGGTACTTCTTGTTCGTCTGCAGGGTGATCGTCTGGCCGTTGTAGGCAGCCTCTTTCAGCAGCGCCTGCGCTTTTGCGAGGTCGTAGGCGGGCCAGGAGACATGGACCTGGCTGTGATAGCCGCTGGGCTCCGGCACGGCAGAGGGATTGGGACCGACCAGGCCGAAACTGGCGGCCTCGGCAATCTGTGCCAGATCGAGCGCGTGGGCGATGGCCTGACGCACGCGCACGTCGGATAGGACCGGGTCGTTGGAATTGATCAGTAGGGTCGACCAGGTGAAGCCCTGCACGGTCTGCACATCGATCCCGCGCCCGCGTACCTCCTCGACCGAGCTTGCGGCTAGGCCGGGTACGACATCGATGTCACCGGCGTAGAGGCCGGCAATCTCCACGGCGGATTCAGGTGTTATCAGGAACTTGATCTCGTCGAGATAGGGAACCCGGCCACCGGCGTAACCGTCGCGCGGTTCCGCACGCGGCTTGTAGCCTTCATAGCGCCGAAGCAGGACATACTCGCCTGGGCGCCATTCCTCGAGCATGTAGGGCCCAGTCGCGACCGGGCCTTGCCAGTTGCCATCTGCATCGAGCGAGTCCGGGTGCAGCACCGCCGGCGAGCATTGGATGTTCGCCAAGTGGATCAGGAAAAGCGCGCTTGGCTCGGCCAGGCTGAAGCGGACGCGCCGGTCGTCCAAAACATCCACACGCTCAACCTTGGCACCGCGGCTGCCGTCGTAGTAGCGCAAGCAGGACCAGGCGGTCTCGGGGTCCAACAGGCGATCCCAGCTCCACTTGACCTCTTTGGCAGTCACGGGCGCGCCGTTGTGAAAGGTCACATCGGGGCGCAAGGTGAAGGTATAGGTCTTGCCGTCTTCCGAGACCTCCCAGCTGTCGGCCAGAAGCGGCGCCACGCCCATGTTTTCGCTATGTGCCACCAGGGTCTCGACGACGTGATGCAGGACGGAATCGGTGTTGGCATCCCGCTCTATGCCGGCGTTGGTGCCGCGAATGTCGGCGTTGAGCGCTACAACGAGTTGGCCGCCGTGACGCGGCTCGTCTGCCTGCGCTGCCGTCGCCAAGGTCGCGACACCGGCGGCAATCAGGCCGTTCCTTAGTCCGCTTCTCCAGTCCATCGCTTTCGCTCTCCCTCTTGCTCGGTTCTGGTTTGGGGGCTTGGACCCCATCGTTGCTTGGGCGGCGCGCGCTTGAGCCGGGTGTGCTGCGCCCCACTGGCGGGCTCACTCGTCGTAGAGCCGATACTCGCTGTAATGAGCTGCCTCATAGGGCGCCGGTGCGGCCCACAGCCGACGCTCGGTGACATCCATCAGGATTGTCGCGACCGTGGAGTGCTCGCCGCCCGCCTCTCCCGGTGCCGGCGAACGACAGACCGCGCGCGGTGCGCCGAAGCGGTCGGCAAAGGCTGCTTTCATATCGTCCAGAGTGATTGCACCGCGCTTTGCATGGAGATGCCGTGCGACCCGTCGCTCGCGAATCAGGGAATCCGGAGAGCGCTCGACGCCAAGATCGTGGATCCGTGCGCGTGCGGACGTCGAGCGAAAGTGGTTGGCGTGCACCAGGATGTCGTCTTCCGGGAGGTCCCAGAAGACTTCCTGCGGCGTGGTCTCCAGGTCGACCGCTTCACCTTCGACGTGGCTCACCATCATATTGTTTGCGAAGGAGCGAGGGGCGCGCATGATTGCGCTCAGGCCGCGCGGCAAACTATCGGACTCGAGTACGCGGCGGCGCACGAGCGGGATCGGTACCGCGCCTTTGGCTGGCGTTTGCTCGCACTCGAGGAAGTTTCCGGTCAGGGCGACGCCGTGGCTGTTGAGCCCGGCGCGCGCGACCACACCAGCCTCACAGAAAGTCATCAGGCGGCCGGCATCGCCCAGGTCGATACGCACGACCAATGCGGAGCCGACACAGTCATCCAGCCAGTCCCAGTTCTGGCCATGCAACAGATGGCCGTCGGCAGTCACCGACGGCAAGGCAACGGCACCGGTGCAGGCATCGTCGAGTGTCTGCTTGGCGACCACTTCGGAGCCCTCGCCGAACAGCAGCTCGGTGCGGGCATTGAGCGCGACGATATCTTCGACCGGTCGCTCGGCTCCGGCGGCGATCCCGCGAATCTCCTCCGCCAAGACCGCATCGTAGGCTTCCAGCCGCGGCAGAAAGGCGGAGGCGCGTTCCCGCACCGTGGACCAGGCAACTTCCGCTGCGGCAAAGGCTGCCTCATAGATGGATACGCTGACGGCGATCCGGTCCAGGGCTTGCTTGCCGTACTGGCGCCCGCGCTCACTCGGCGTGCCGGAGACCGAGATCAGAGGAAAGGGCTCCCTCACTGTGCGGCCTCCTGTCGGTTGCGCTGCCTTGCAAGAACCTCGGCGAAGAAGGCCTTTACCGGTCCCAGGACCTCGGAGCCGTTGTGATCGACACCCGGCACCATGTCGTGGCGTACCGTGATGCCCTGCTTCTCGTAACTCGCCTTCAGCGCGCGCATGCGATCCTGCCGATCCTTGCCGGCGAGATCGGCGCCCTCCATCCACCAATCGTCTTCCGGCGTGATGGTGATCTCCCAGGTTTCACGGTCCTCGGCGCCGATCACCATCTGCACCGGCACGGCGCGCATGGCGTCCAGATCAAGCGGTTTGCCGAAGCGCGCCTCGAAGTCGCGCACGCCGACCCAGAAATCATGGCCCTCGTCCAGCAGGGTGACCACGCCCGGAGCGCCGATGGAAACGCCGCGCAGGCGTTCGGGATGCAGATAGAAAAAGCGGTGAGAGAAGTGGCCCCCGCCGGAAAATCCGTAGAGGAGGAAGCGCCCACCATCCAGGCGGTAGCGCCCAGCCACCTCGTCTACCATCGACAAGAGGATTTGATCGTAGTGCAGATCGCCCGCGCGCAGAAGCTTGTAGGAGGAGAGCTCGTAAGGGGCCGTTATTCCAACCGGGAACAGCGGCGCCAGAATGATGCAGTCGTTTGCCTCGGCAAAGTCGGAAAAGGCATCGCGGTAAGCGGCCATCCCCCTTTCAGTACCGTGAACAATGACCGCCAAGGCATAGCGCTTGCCGCCGTTGGGATCATAACTCCTCGGCACATAGGCGCAGTAGCTGAACCGCTGATCAATCTGGCAGGCATAGCTGGTTGTGCGTCCGAAGTCGTAGATCGTCAGTCCAGCATCCATCTCCGATCCCATCGATCCGGCTCCACAGTGTCAGATAAGTGTATTTTGCACTGTTAAAAGACATCGTCAACAAGAGATTGTCTTTCCCCGCTGAAAAGGACAAATTCGACCTCATGCCAGGTTCTACCCAGTCCGCTGAGGCCAGCAGTGCGGCCATCGCGTCCTCGCTCACCCGTTTGCAATCCGATCTGGTCGCCCGGATCGTCGCCCTCATACGCAGCGATCAACCGGCAGTGGGGCAAAGGTTCACGGAATTGGGGTTGGCCGAGCACTTCGGGGTCTCTCGCTCACCGGTGCGCGAAGCGCTGCGTCACCTGGCAGAACGCGGTGTTCTGCGGTTCGAGGAGAACCGCGGTTTCTTCCTAACCTGCGAAGCACAGGATATCGGGGCACATTTGAACGGCCTATCGCCCTCGCCTGAAGAGACGCTCTATACACAGATCGTCGCCGACCGCATGGCACGGCGCCTCGCCGACAGCTTTACCGCATCCGAGCTAATGCGCCGCTACGCTTGTAGCCGGCCGCTTCTGCTGCGTGTGCTCAACCGCTTGACGGAGGAGGGCGTACTTCGGGCCGGCCGCGGGCACGCCTGGTCCTTCATTACCTTCCTGGACGATCAGCAGGCAGAGCAGGAGAGCTATCGACTGAGGCTGCTGTTGGAGCCTGCTGGGTTGCTCGAACCCAGCTTCGCCGTCGACCGCCAAGCACTCGGTCGCAGTATGGAGGTTCAGCGCCGCGTGGTGGAGAGTGCCGCCTTGGACATTACCAGCCAGGAGATGTTCGAGATCAATGCCGCGTTTCACGAACTCTTGGCACAGTCTTCCGGGAACCGCTTCTTCCTGCAGAACATGCAGCACCACAACCGCATGCGCCGGCTGAATGAATACTCGGCCTTTCGCGATCGCGATCGCATGGTGCTGTCTTGCAGGGAGCACATCGCGATTATCGAGGCTCTGCTGGAGGGCAAGAACGAGAGCGCTGCGAAGCGACTTCGTGCGCACATAGAAGGGGCGATTGCCTACATCGGCTAAGGCGTTGTCCGACCAGTCCCTGCCAACCCGCACACCGGACCGGCCGCCATCGCGTTTTGTTGCCTGGTCCGATCCAAGGGGGAGGGGAGGGCGACCTACCTTAGGGAGAAGACGATGGGGACGGCCAGAGAGAAGCGCGGTGCGTTTCCGGGAGGTCGGGGCATCGGACTGGCTCGTTCAAGGAGAGCCAGCACCTCACGGTCGAGGCGCTCGTGACCGGAGGAGCGCAGGATCCGCCGCTTTACCACATGCCCCTCAGTGTCCAGGGTGAATTGCAGTGTGACGACGCCCTGCTCTCCACGTCGGCGCGAGGATCGGGGATAACGTTTGTGCCGCTCCAGCCAGGCCGCGAGCTGGCTTGCATAGCTATTCATCTCCGAACCGCTGGGCCCAGCTCCCGCACCTGAAGGTCCTTGACCTCCAGCGCCGGCGCGGCCGGCTTGCTGGTTGCCGCCGGCGCGCTGGCTCTGTCCTTGGCCTGACTGCTCGACAACACCGCCGCTCTGCCTGGTCTCGCCCTTCTTGACGGCTTTCGCTGCAACCTCGTTCAGGCTCGCCGACCGTTGCGGCTCCGATGTCTCGGCGATCTTGGTTCGAACCACCTGCTGCTTGGCCTCAGCTCTCTTGCGAACCTCGGGCAGGGTTACCTGTCGATCAGGCTTGCTCGGTGGCACCGCAAGGCTGCTGATCTGCTGCTCTTCGGGTTCGGTCTCGACCAAGGTCAAGCTGGTTGTCAGTTGCACCTTTGCAAGTTCGATCTGAGCCGGAGGCACCAGGTCGTGGTTATCGGCCTCTGCTGCTTCCAGCGACAACGGAGGCGGCTCAAGGTCTGGTTCGACGAACGCCATCAACTCGGCATCGGTCAAGCTAGCCGGATCTGTTGCGCCATCCAGCTGCTCGGCCTCGATGTCGCTCTCTGCGAGCGGATCTGTCTCTTGAGGGCGCAGCTCATTCGGTTGAACGTCGAAGGCCCGTTGCTCGAGGTTCTCCGTTTCCAGACGCTGCAGTTGAGCCACCTCTTCGGCTTGCGGTTTCAGCTCTGCGATCATGGCGCGTAGCTTGACCGGACTCGGTGCTGCAAAAGCATGGAGTGGACTGGGCGCTTCGTCGAACGGCTTCGACGCGCCTTCCGGCGGGGCTGCTTGCTGTGGTGGCGGCGGGAGTGCTGGGGCCGTGGCGCTTGTCGGCCCAATAGGCGCATCGGATGGCGACAAGGTCTGAAGGTTGGGCAATGGCCTATCAAGCGAGTCCTGGGTCAATAGACTCTGCGAGACGGACAGGTGGTTTGCATCCGTCTCGACAAGCAACTCCGGCACGGCCTCGGTCGGCACCATGCCTCTCGGCTGCAATGGCTCCGGTGCTGTCATCATCGGCACAGCGTCCGGCATGTGGACCAACGTCATCTGGCTTTCCCCCAAGCCGCTGCCGTTGCTCGAGCCGCCTCCTCCGCCACCGCCGATACTCTCGATCTGCTGCGAGAGACCAAGGATGAAAAGACCGACCACCGCCGCATGAATGCAAGCCGACATGGCAAGGCCGCCGCACCTCGACCAACTGCCGTCGGGGCTGGTTAGTGTGGCAAGCGCCTCGCCTGGATGAGGGGTCGCTACAGCGTAAGCGGTCATGGCTGTCGGATGGTCGTGGTTACTTGAAGAATGTGATGTCGGTACGGTTTTTCAGGGCAACCAGAGCGATGCAATCGCCGTGGTTCTGGTCACTCGTCTGACAGCTTGGGACGGCATTCAGAAGCAGACTGCCTAGGTTCTCGCAAGAAAGGTCAGGGACATCGAGTTGCTTGAGGCTGGTCTTTCGAGCAGCAATCGGGCCGGCTTCGACCGAGAAGCGACGGTCAATGATCGCATCGCGGTCGAAGAAGACCAGATCGAGGGTCAGGCGCTCGAAAACCTCTGCGCGGCCGTTGCGTAGGAGAAGATAGAGCCGGCAGGCCTTGGGCTGGGACTCGATACGATTGAGCTCCAGCACCACGCGCTCTTCCGTTGGGTTCTGACCTTCACTGAAGCCCTCGGCGCGCGTTGCAGATGCCGCGCAAGCAAACAGCAAGCAGCTTGCAAGTACACATAGCCAAGCTTTCATTGGCGTCCCCTTTGCCGGTCTGGTGGTTTGCCGACCCCTGTCTGGCAGGGCGTGCGACTGGACCGCTGCGGTCTGGCCCTTGGTCCCCGCGCGATCGCTGCTGGTCGCGATTACTCTATGCAGGCAGGATCGCAACTTTCTCACTTCCTTCTACCCGGACCCTCTGCAGAGGCGCCCCGAAAGCCTTCGTAAGGTGTTCTGCTCGCATCACCTGGTCGACAGTTCCCTCGGCGATCGTTCGGCCTCCGGCCAAGAGCAGCGCCTCGTCCGCATGCGCCAAAGCAGCCGTCAGATCGTGCACGATGGCGACCACGCCGTAGCCTTGGCGGGACAAGCGCTGTGCCAAGCTCAGCATGCGATCCTGCTGCACCAGATCCAGGCTGGCGGTGGGCTCGTCGAGCAGCAGATAGCCTGGAGCCTGCGGTGCCTTCGCCTCCCAAACCTGCGCGAGCACGCGAGCCAGCTCTACGCGTTGGAACTCTCCGCCCGACAGCGTTGCTATGTCGCGCTCGGCCAAGGCAGAGGCATCGGCAGCGGCTAAAGTCTCCTCTACAACATCCTCGTCCGGCAACGTGCTCTGCGTACCGCGATGCGGCGCGCGACCTAGAAGCACCAGCTCTCTTGCGGTGAAACTGAAACTGCTGCGAAAGGAGGCCTGCGGCAGCACCGCCCGCCGTCGCGCCAAGTCGCGCTGCTTCCAGTTGGAGAGAGCCTTTCCGTCCAAGCCGACTGTTCCGGCGGCAACCCGCGTCGCACCCGACAGAACGCGCAGCAAGGTGGACTTTCCGGCACCATTGGGGCCGAGAACCGCGAGCAGTCGACCCGGTGTCGCACGAAGGTTGACCTCGGAGAGCAAGCACTTGGTCCCGACTCTGACCTCTATGTCCCGAGCCTCAAGCAAGACGTTGCCTCAGCCGTCGCAGCAACAGCCAGATGAAGAAGGGGCCGCCGATCAGGCTGGTCAGTATCCCGATCGGTAACTCGGCGGGCAGAACGAGGTGGCGCGCTGCCAGATCGGCCAAGAGCAATAGCGTGGCGCCGGTGACGGCAGAGGCCGGCAGAACCAATCGGTTGTCGGCACCCAGCAGCAGTCGCACCAGATGGGGCACCACGAGACCGACGAAGCCGATGATCCCGCTGACCGCCACGGCTGCTCCGGTGGCAAGTGCCACGAGCAGGATCATGCGCCTTTTGATGCCTTCGACGGCAAACCCCAGATGAAAGGCTTCCCGCTCACCCAGCATCAGCGCATTCAGGGGGCGGGCCATGGCCAGGAGACCGAGCGTACCCAGGAGGATCAAGGGGATAGCCGGCAGAAGCTCGCTCCAGGGGCGACCGGCCAGGCTGCCGAGCATCCAGATGGTGATGGACCTCAACTGCTGGTCGTCGGCGATGAAGAGAAGCAGCCCCATAGCGGAGGTTGCGATCGCATTTACCGCTATCCCGGCCAGCAAAAGCGTCGAGACGTCGGTCTCACCATGACGCCGAGCCATGCGTTGGATTATGTAAGTGACGACGAGGCCTCCGACGAAGGCGGCCAAGGGCAACAGGGATGCACGCAGCGGAGAGGGCAGGAGGACGGCTAGGCTCGCCCCAAACACGATAACGATCACCGCCGCCAAGGCTGCTCCGGCAGAGACGCCGATCAGCTGCGGATCGGCAAGCGGGTTTCGGAAGAGGCCTTGTAGAGCCGCCCCACAGGTGCTCAAGGCGCCGCCCACCAGGATCCCCAGCACCACGCGCGGCAGGCGGATCGACAACAAGACGGCCGACTGGGTCGCAAGGTTCGGATCCAAGGAAACCAAACCGATGCGAGCCAGAAGGATGTGCAAGATTTCGTCCGGGCCGATCGGAACGGCTCCTATACCAAGCCCGGCAAGCAGAGCCACGCAGAAGCCAGCCAGCAGGATCAGGAGGCGCCGGGTGCGCATGCGCCGACGCTTCGACCTTGCGTCTTCCACGGTCTTGTCGGCTGTGGCAGTCACGACGGCCATGAATGCTCTAGTTCTCCTCTACTCCAAGTGGTCAGTTGCCACTGGGTCTCTTGCCCCTGCAGTCTAGTTGCCACCCGATTTGTTGGACTGCAGAGCATCCTGAAAGGCAGCAGCGACGGCTGGCGTGCGTGGCCCGAAGCCAAGCAGAAGCAGGGCATCGTAGGCAAAGATCCGCTTGTTCTTTGCCGCAGGCGTCAACCCCAAGGCTGGATGGTCATAGACCTTGTCGAGGCCGCCCATCGCCTCGACCCCCTGCTTGGTCAAGAGGATGACATCGGGTGCGGCCTCGACTGCCATCTCCGGCGACAGGGGGCGATAGCCCGAGAACTCCCGGATGACGTTCCGACCGCCGGCAAGAGCAATAACGGCCTCGGCCGAGGTGTCACTGCCTGCCGCCATCGGCGGACCGGAATGAGATAGCAGGAAGAGCACGCTTGGCGCGTCTGTCGCGGCTTGGCGCTGTAAGTCGAGTTCAAGAAAAGCTTGCGCGATGGACTTGGCCAGCGCCTCGCCCTCTGCCGTTCGATCCGTCGCCTCAGCGACAAACAAGACCTTCTCGACAATACCCTCTGGGCTTGGGCGATCGGGGACCAAGACCACGGGAACCCCGGCTTCGCGCAACTGGTCCAACACGGCGCTCGGGCCGGCATCTGCTTCTGCCAAGACGAGGTCGGGTTGGATCGCGACGATGGGCTCGGCTGCCAGAGAGCGCAGATAGCCGATCTGTGGCAACTTCTGCGCCTCAGGCGGGTAGAGGCTCGTCGAATCCACGGCGACGACCTGTTCGCCAAGGCCCAAAGCGAACAGGGTCTCGGTGACCGATCCTCCGACGGAGATGATGCGCTGCGGTGTCTCGGCAGAAGCGACGCTTGGGGAGGCCAGCAGCAGGATCAGAAGGCAGAGGTGCTTCATGACGCCAGCCTCGCGACCAAGGCCTGCCAGAGTGACGCTTCCGGTTGGTTGGGTTCGCGCCTGCCGAACACCCAGGCGATCTGCCGACCCTCGGCATCGAAAGCCTCGAGCGATGTCACGATGCCGTCGCGCGTTGGCTTCACCACCAACCAGGTCTCTGCGACCAGGTCCTCGCGCAGATGCAGATTGAACTCCGGATCCAGCACGTTGAACCAAGGCCCCATACGCTTCACTCGTGACACCGGACCGGTGTGAATCTGGATGACACCGGGACTACCGACAAAGACCATGATCTCCAGGCCGCTCTTTGCGGCTGCTTCGATGGCCGATTGGCAACAGTCATTGGCGACCTTTCGGGCAAAGTCCTCGCCGATCAGGCGGAATGCCTGGGTGCGTCCACATCCAAGATCGCCCAGCATTGCGTGAAAATCGTGAACGTCCTGAAGCGCCTCCCAGCGGTCGCGCAGAGATGCACGGTCGATTGTCGTATCGGGTCTGTCGGCGAGCGGTGCTGTGGCAGGAACGACGACAGGCTGGGCTTGAGCATCGTCGCGGAAGTCTTCGCAGAGCGCCGTGTAAGCAGCCCGGTTGCTTTCCTCCCTCAGGAAGATCTTCTGGACCGCCGTGCCGTCCAGGTCGAAGAACTGCAGGCTGCGTCGCGGACCTCCCTCCAGCATCTCCGTCACCGCATAGCCGAAATGCCAATGATTGAAGAAGATCCGCAGGTCGATGTTGGGGTCCAGCACCAGTCCCATCGATCCGAAGACCGAGACCTTGCTGTACTGGCCGACTTTTTCATGAACGCAAGCCTCGTTGCGCGTCAGCGACATGACGCTCCCCAAGTCGGGGAGGCGTTTCACGATTTCAGGCCAACGCGGAGCCAGCGGGACTGCCAATCCGATACAGCCGGCAGCGACGACTTCGGCCTCGCTGACGGTCAGTCGCTGCGCCAGATCCCGTGTTCGCAATCGCGGTTGGGATTGCTTGGTTTCCAGGAAGGCTTGGCGCAGTGCTTCGCCCTTCTCGTGCGTGTTCGCTTCTGCGAGATTGCTCATTGCTTGGCTGGTTCCTAGAAGCTGAGGTTGTAGGAAACGAGGGCCTTGAAGTTCCGCCCCATCTCGTTGGCACCGGTGAACACCGTCGAGTACTCCTTGTCGGTGATGTTATCGACGCCAAGCGCGACCTGGAGGCCGTCGAGCACCGTTTCCGGCCCTTGCGGCGCCCAGATCAAGTAGAGGTCGTGCAGGGTGTAGGGATCGCGAAACTCTGTGGGATCGTCGGTCTTGTCGAAACGTGCTGCATGGGTCATGCGGTAGCCGGGATAGAGATCGGCCCGCTCGATTTTACCCAGCAGGTTGAAGACGACGCGGTTGGGCTGCAGCGTGCCCGCCGCCTCGCCGCTGTCCAAGTCCTTGCCGTCGATCGTGGACCAGGCAACCGCGGTTCGAACCCAGGGCGTATCGTAGACGGCCTCCAACTCGGCACCCTGCAGGCGCGCGCGAGAGACGTTCTCGACGGTGGTCGTGCCGTTGCAGTTGCCTGGAATGAAAGGATTACAGTCGACGAAGGGTGCCGGCTGGTTGACATCCAGGCTGATCAGATTGTCCGCTACCGTGCGGAAGTAGCCACCCTTGAATTCGGCGTAGTCGCCATCGAAGAAAAGGCTGTCTTGCTGTAGGCCTAGGCCGGCCTCGAAGGTTCTTGCGGTCTGCGGCTTCAGGTCCGGATTGGGAACGAAGCGGTTCACGATCGTGGTGAAGCCCAGCGGGATCTCAAAGTGGATGCCGGTCAGATAGAGATCGTTGATGTTGGGCGCCGAGAAGGCCTCGGCATAACTGCCATAGAGCAGCAGCCAGTCGAGCGGGCTGTAGCTGACGCCAATCTTCGGCGAAAAGCGTGAATCGGTCTGGTCGTTGCCGAGGTCGCTGCTGGAGCCGAAGTAGTCGAAGCGGCCGCCGGGAATGATCAAGAACTCGCCGGGCAGGCCGAAGGGTTCCGTCAGCGTCATCTCCGCTTGGATGAAGACGCCCAGGTTGTTCTGCGTAGCATCGGGAACGCCGGCACGGTCGCCGGACGCGCTGGCACCGTCTTGCTGGTCATTGAAGTACTCAAGACCATAGGTGAAGACGACGCCGACATTCTCCAAGGGCGTGACGACGCTGTCGTTCTGCAGCCTGAGGCCGATGGTATCCAGCTTCCGGGTAACGGTCTCGCCGCTGGGGCCAAGCCCGGCCGCATCCAGTCGCAGTTCATCGACTAAAGAATTGACGTAGTAGGCGCGCGCTTCGAAGTCTATCCAAGGACTGTCCGGTGCGAAGTTATAGTAGACTTGCGAGGTTTGCGCAGTGATGTCCTTGTCGACCAGATCATCGCCGCCCTCGCCCTGGCCGTTGTTGGGCTCTGTCGCCGAATCGTGGAAGCGTTGCCAGCTGGCCTCCACATAGTGTGCGCCCTCGGTGTAGCCGGCTTTGACCAGACCGGAGATGATGTCGTCGTCGGAGCTGAGCGTACCGCCGCCGCCCAGTGCGATGTCGCCCGAGTTGCGGTAGACGAAGCTGCCCAGGACATCCAACTGCTCTATCGGCTGGGCAAAAAGCGAAAGGCTGGTCGAGAGTTCGTCATTGCCGGACTGGCCACCGAAGGAGGTCGCAAACCCATACTGGTCACCGGGTGCCAGGAAGTCCGACGCACTCTTGGTTCTGAGCTCGACCACGCCGCCGAGCCCGCCGGTGCCGTAGAGTGCGGAGTTGGCGCCGCGCACCACCTCCACCGTTTCCAGCAGCTGTGGGTCGACGAAGAAACGGCCGTCGTGCCCGCTGATGAAGTTCTGCCGTGTGCCGTCGAGCAACACGATGACGTCCTGGCCGGAAAACCCGCGAATGACCGGCACTTCACCGGTCCGGCGCGGACCGCCAACGAAGGTGACGTTGGGAACATCGTTCAGGATATCGGCCGGCGTAGAGGGGATCTTGCGAATGATCTCCTCCTGATCGACCACGGTGACCGAACCTGGGTAATCGAAAGTACTGATCGGATTGGTGGTGGCGGTGACGGAGACCGTGGGCAATTGAATTGCCGGACCCAAGGTTTGGACCGTCGGAGCGCTGGCATCCTCTTCTTGTTCTGCGGGCGTGATGATCTGCGCTTGCGCTGCACCGGAGCCCGCAGCCAGGACAAGGCAAAGCCCCATCAGGACGCCTGACAATGCGGTGGCCCCAGTGATGGCCCCAGTGATGGCCCCCGGGGTGGCCCCTGTGGTAGCACAGTGTTCTTTCGGTAAGGGCATGAGAGCCTTCCAACCAAGCATTCCCCTCTCCTCGGACGCGCGCAGACGGTGACCTTCTTGGGTCGAGCAGTCTGCGGATCTGGTTTGGTAAGCTGGCTGGCAGCAGCCCGGAGGCCGCGGTGCTGACGTGCTGTTTCAAGCCCGCAGCAGACGTCATCGACCTGCTGCGAACGGCTCTAGAAAGGGGATGTGGTCCTTGGCTCTGACGCCAACTGCCCACTGTTGGTGGGACCCCGGTGCTTGGCCAGCGTCTGGTCACATAGCGTGCCGCCGCACATTCGACGATCACCCGATGCCGCCCTTGGCGCGTGCATCTGCCTATGACCAGCCTCCCGGACGAGCTTCCTCCTCTCTCCAGATGCTGAGGCTTTGTTAGTGCGATTGACTCGCATTAGCAAGATTGAAATGCAGCCCAGCGCGAAATGCGAGGAGAGCAGTTGCCCGCAGCCTGCTCTCTGGACCCTTTTGGCACTGTGGCCTTGCCTGCGCCGTATCGAATTCAGCGGTCCTTTCGATTTCGACAATGGAGCTTTGGTCACGGCGGACTTAAGCACAATTGCCCCGCCTCTCGGCCTCCCAATAGGATGTGCTGGTGATGGGCGGGAAGGGTGCTTCCTGCCGATCGGAGGAGAAGGTAGGTCGATGGTGTTTGAGCTTCTGGTGACCCTTTGTCTCGTCGGCGACCCTTCGGTATGTGCCGAACGTTTGCTGCCGCAGGCCGATTCCATGACGATGGAGACCTGCGAGGCATCGGCGGCCGAGCGGGTCGAGGCCTGGCTGGCGACACGGGAGCATCTGCGTGCTGCATCTCTCCGCTGTCTGGCGCGCGATGCCTGGATCGAGACGCACGCAGGTTTCTCGGTCGAGGAGATTGCGCCAGGCCTCTTCGTGCACCAGGGACGTCATGAGACCTTCACGGAAGACAATGCCGGCGACATCGCCAACATTGGGTTCATCATCGGCGAGAGGGCGGTTGCGGTGATCGATAGCGGTGGGTCGCGACCGGTGGCGGAGGGATTGCTGGCGTCGATCCGAGGTCAGACCGATCTGCCGATTGAGTGGCTGATCCTGACCCATATGCATCCAGACCACGTTCTGGGTAGTGCTGTCTTTCGCGAAGCAGGTGCGCGCCTCGTCGGTCATGCCAAGCTCTCGGCCGCCTTACAGAACAGAAGCGAGACTTATCAAGAGAACATGCGCCGCTTGCTAGGTGAAGCCAACATGATCGGCACCGAGGTCCTCTTGCCGGACGAGGGAGTAGGCGATGGTCTGGAGATCGATCTCGGCGGCCGGGTCCTCGCGCTTGAGGCTCACAAGACGGCGCATAGCGATAACGATCTGACTGTCTTCGACCTGGCAAGCGGAACCTGGTGGATGGGGGACCTCATCTTTCAGGAGCACACGCCGGCTTTGGATGGCTCTCTCTTGGGCTGGCAGGAGCGCTTGGCGGCGCTGGCGGAACGGCCGGCGGAGCGCATCGTTCCAGGCCATGGCCCGGTCAGCCTGCCATGGCCCGACGGCGCTGTGCCGACGCGGCACTATCTGTTGGGGTTGACCGCAGAGACCCGTGCGGCCATCGCCGAGGGCGAGAGTATGGGGCAGGCCATAGGGCACCTGGGACAGGATCTCGAGGCCGACTGGTTACTCTTTGAGGAGTACAATCCGCGCAATGCGACAGCGGCCTATAAAGAACTGGAATGGGAGTAGGCGCCCTCAACGCGCTTGATGTGGGCGATGAAGATCTATTGGACCGACCTGCGATCTGTGCAGTGCGTTAAGGCAGCTGGTTCATGATCGAACGGGCGAGCGCGAAGGCGCGCTTCTCCAAGAGGATTGGCGTCTCGCAGACGTAGGTGAGCGACTGCGCCCGATCCGCATAGATGCGAACCTCCCACGCAAGGGTGTCTTCCAATTCCTCGACGATGTCGAGGTTGGGCTCTTCCTCCTGCAACTCTTTGGAAAGAGCGGCGCGGCGCGCCTCGATCTGATCGGATAGAGCCGTCTGCTTGTGGGCATAGCGTGCAATGCCTTCGATGAGTTCGCCGCGTTCCCCGTCGATGAGTGCGAAGGCACCCTGAAAGAGAAGCGCCAGTCTCTCAGCCCGATCCCCGCCCTGCGCAGCGGCATAGTCCGCAATAAGTTCATCGGCTTCTTCGAGCGAGGTGCGGCGTGCGGCGATCAACGGTGCCAGTCGCTGCGTTGTCTCGTCGTCACGCCACTGCGAGCCGGGTTCGATCGGAGGGCCCGCCCACATCTGACCGATGGAAAGACGTGGCACCTTTCGCTGGATGCAAGGCCAGTCGGGATCCGAGAAGTCGGCGGCCTGGGTGGGCGCGCCCATAGCGAAGAGCAGGGCGAGCAGCAGGCTCAGTCTGATCATGAGTGGTGTCCTGACTAAGCGTCTTCAATCTCTGGGGCGATATTTATCATTGGAGGGCGGGCGCTTGTCTAGAGCGACCATCGTAGGGTTGCCCGAGCGAAATTTTTGCCCAAAGCTCTAAGGTAAGGGCTTAGGCTTGTCGGAGACGACACTTGCCTGACGGATTGCACCGATGGATTGGCCTTGCGCCGACGAGGCCAGGCGGTGGTTCCGGCTTCGCGGTGTTGCCGCTCCCCTGTCGGTGACCCGCGAAGACGTCCTGGTTTCCATCAGGCAGGCTGTCCGCTGATCTTGATGATAAGGAGCGGAGCATTGGAGAGAAAAGCTGCGCCGGAAAGTGCTCATCGCAGCGACGGGACGGCGAGTGAAGGCGGTGCTTGGATTGCCTGCCGCAAAAGCCTGTTTTCTTTCATAGCCTTCGCGGTCGCGGTTTGGCTCTATTGCCTCTCCCTCTTGTTGGGTGCGCCGGAGGCTTGGGCCGACGGCGTGCGTTACGATGACGGCCTGGCCGGGGGCATCCACTATGACCCCTTGCGTCCCTATCTGCCGCGCGCCGATCTCTTCATGCCGGTGCCAGGCGGTGTGTTAGCCGCCGAAGACGAATCCCTCGTCGGTTTGAGCGTGGAAGAACGTGCAGCAAATCTGCATGGCGGCCTGGTTGTCGGCTACTGTCTGAAGGCGAGCTGCTCGCGTGTCACTCATATTGCCGTTCTTCAGATCTGCAACAATCAGCTTGGGGGCAAGGATCGCTCCGACGAGCTGGTCCTGGGCGTCATGAAGCTGCCGGTCGGCACGTCACCGGGCTATCTCTTGGCGCTCCAGGGTCGAAACTATGCGGAGAACTTTGCCGATTTCGGGCCCTTTACGCAGGATCTGTCGGACGATGTCTCTCTAGATGGATCGGCCGTGCAGAACATCGTGGCCGAAGGCAAGGGACCGGTGGCGCCGCTCAACTTCAATGGCTTGGCGCTGCGGGAGGACCAGGGACCCGAAACCAGGACCTTGCAATACTCCATCTTGCGTTTCGCCGGTTCCGATTTGCTCATTCCGCATCTCGAGGTACGACATCTTTGCAAGCAACCCGTGAGTTAGTTTGCGATCAAGGGACGGTCGCGCGCTCTATTCTACGTCTTGAAGCGCGATCAGCGGGCTGGCACGCAGGACGCCCGCCGGGTAGCCTGGATTGTCTCGAATGTTCTGAAGCGAGAACTCGGGTTCGAGCGCACGCAGCCTGGTTTTGACTCCGTGGGCGGCCTCCGGATTGTCGCTATGGAGGTAGAGGGCATAGAGATGGCGCAAGGGCGCACGAAAGTTCGGCGCTCTGACATGGGCTGCCTCGGCGTTCGAGATCGCGCCCTTGAAATCGCCGTTCGCGATTTTCGCCAGACAGGAGAAGAGTTCCCACCAATGGATGAAGGGAGAGTTGCGGGCAATGTGGGTCCCGCGTTGCGCGAGTGTCAGGGCCTCGTCCAAACGTCCCCCACGCATCAGGGCCGCCGCCAAGCCTGACAGACCGATCGGATTGCTCTGGTTGAGTGAGAGCGCATCCTTGGCTAAAGCCGCACCGCCTGTGACATCGCCGTTGGCCAAGACCCGGACTTTCCCGACGATCGCTTTTACCAGGGAGTTGTCGCCCTCCGCCTCGAGAGCGCGGGCGCTGAAGTGTTCTGCCTCGTCGCGCAGCAACTGCTGGTCGGCTTCCGTTCTCTCGACGAACATGAACATCCGCAGCAACGAGCGCCATGCATTGGCCCGGCCGGAGGGCGCAATGCGGTCCGTCTCTGCCAGGAGCCCTTCCGCCACGCGCAGGCGTGCCACATCGAAAGTGAACATTTCACGCATCGCGCGGACCATCATCGCTTCGGCACGAAGCATCTCGCTGTCGCTGCCGACGAGCTTGGGGATCAGCAGCAGAGCCGTCTCGGCCGCATGATGGGCGAGGTGGCTGAACTCCGCGCTCTCCAAGAATTCTGGCCCGCTTCCGGCTACGCTTGCATGGCTGGACCAGAGTTGTTGGCGACTGGCTGTTGCCTCCAGCCGGACAAGGAGATGCATTCGCCGCTTGTCGGCAATGGTATCGACCCTGAGCCGCAGACCGTTCCCCGGACCGCCCACTCGGGCCTGAGCCGCGCCGGGTGCTATGACGTCGATGACCGCGAACTCGCTCACCAGCTTCCCGGCCAAATTGGCGAGCGCTAGAGCCAGCAGGTTTTCTTCTCTGGCACCGTCTACGCTTGGCAGGAGTTCTAGGGTCAGATTTTCGGACGTGGCTGGAAGAACGCCTTTGCTATTCCTTGGATCCTGGGACCCGCTCTTCAGCCGTCTTCTCTCGTCGCAAAGCCAGTTCTGGAACTCCCCATCGCGAACGTCCAGACCCTCCAAGAGTTCGCGACCTTGGCCCAAAGCCTGCCGCGTTGCTTCAGGCTCGCTATCCAAGTCCACCAGGAAGGCATCTGCTTGCAGCATCACCTCTTCTCGGTCGGCGAGCAGCAGAGTTCGATCGGGGCCGAGGTGGCGTCGTATCTCCGTCAAAGCTTGTCGCAGGCTGCCGCTGGCCTGCTCGGGCCCACGGTCCGACCAGAGACGGGACTCGAGCCAGCGCCTGGTGCGGCGTCGATCCGGTGTCAAGCAAAGGATGGCAAGCAAACCGCGCGCCTTCGCGCTCTTGGGCGTGAGGTCGCGACCGCTTGCATCGGCCATGCGAAAACCACCAATGGTGGTTACGCTGATTCGGGTCATTCCCATGCCGCCGTGCCCCCTAAGCCGGCGCCTTGCAACGAAATGGCTAAAGTTCGTGGTTCAAAGATCTCGAATGATGCCAGAATCGTGAAAAAGACGTCAATCACTCATTTTACGCAATTCTTACTTTGACACCCGTCGCCTCTGCGGTTGGCATAAGACGTCAACACAGAGGAGGTGGAGATGCCACTACTTGGATCACTCGGCGGTCATGGGGGACATGGCGGTCATGGAGGACACGGAGGTCATGGAGGACACGGAGGTCATGGGGGGCACGGCGGTCATGGGGGCCACGGCGGGCATGGTGGACATGGCGCGGGCGCCGATGGCTCGCATGCAGGCGGATTTGCTTCCCCTCTGCTGTCTACGGCCATTGGTGTGACTGCAGAAGGGATTGTCGGTCACTGGTCAGGCGAAAAAGACCCGAAGAGAAATCCCACTGCACCCAAGGGCGGCGGCAATTGGCAGAGTTTCCAGCGCCTTGATGCCAAACCCAAGTCGCATGTCCTGCATTTCGAGACCCTGAACCTCTTTGACCTCACTCTTCAGCCAGGTGGATCTGGAAGAGGGGCGAAGGCAGAGCCGTCAATCGAACTCTACGCCAGGGGCATTGCCGCACAGAAGCAGTCGGTCTTGACCGTTCGACGTCCCGGCAAGCAGCTGTTTCAGGAACAGCTGAAGTTTCTTCGAGACTATTTCGACTTAAGAGTCGATCGACTCCCGGAGATACATACGCAGCTTGGGGACATGCTGTCTTTCTACGGTGCCATCGGTTTCTTGAATGCACAGCGTTCAAAGTGGTCGATGTTGCTGTTGGAGGCAGTGGACAGTGTCACCACGACCTTGGAGATGCGGGTCAAACATCACTTCTCCTGTCCAAGGCCGATCGACTTTACCACGAAAGTGCAGCCGATCATCCAAACGCCCTCGCACAGCAGCTATCCCAGCGGTCACGCAACCGAAGCCTTCGCCATGGCAACCGTGCTGGCCGCGCTCATGAGCCAGGCAGAGGATGCTGCCCAGGGCTTCGATGAGCTTCCGATGCTGTTTCGGGTGGCGGAGCGGATTGCCGTCAATCGCACCGTTGCTGGCGTGCATTTTCCCGTCGACAGTGCGCATGGGGCCCTTCTTGGCATTGCGATCGCAGAGGTGATTATCGCGCACTGTCTTGGCGGTCGCGACATCCATCGCCGCAAAGTCGAGGGGGCTGATTGGAAGGACAAAGAGGGCGGCGCCCTGGACTTTACCTTGAGTGAGCTTGCAGATGTGCTTGGCAAGAAGAACGCCCACGGTGTTTCGCGCGTAGGTGGACCGCTGGCAATCGAAGGCGCTCAGAAGGGCGCACTCCTGCAGGAACTTTGGGTCCGCGCAAAGGGCGAGTGGGCATAAGCCCGGTTCTTCGGTCCGAACGAGGATCAAGGGGGCTCCCTCTAGGTATCAGTCTTTCCTCCCTGCGAGGAGAGCTTGCCTTCGCACGGCAACCGGTCTCTAGCGAGCACTGGCTGGGTGGTTGCTGGAGGCTTCGGCACTCGGACGCCTCGAGAGACCGCTGGCGAAGCGGGCCGAGTGCTGCTTGCCTGTCTGGCTCATTGGGTGGCGGCGGCTCTGAGGTGCTCGGACCGCTCGAAGTTCCAGCACCGCAAGCCCCGAGGCCGGGACATGCCAGAACACCTCCGGCGAGGCAATGCCGCGCGCAGCCGTATCCGATCTGACGTCGAGCACGTCTTCGCCCGACAGTGACACCGCATGGGACTGGTCATCACAAGCGTCGGCAACACCCGCGCTGGGGCAAAGGTCGGACGGGCCAACCTCGTTTGCAACATGCGGTGCCTCGCCTGGCTCCAGGCCAGGATCCGGCCGACATAGCAGCCAGCCAAACCGATCAAGCCCCGATCCCATCAAGCAGACCGACAGTAAGCCGGAAACAGCGCCATCCGGCGCTCTTTCCGACCCTGTCTCGCCCTTCGACCGTCAATCACTGCGTTCTTCGAGCTGTCCGAGTGGCGACAATGCGCCCAGCGGTGAGACCCTGCCGGCCGACTCTCCCTCCGCTTCGCTAGCCGATTTAGTTACATTTCTCGTCAACTGTGCTAACTTGCCTTCAGCATGAGATTGTCGGACCGCCCGTCATTCTGGAAATGCCGACCAAGGGCGCATTTCCCAGCAAACGCTCAGGAGACAATTCTAGATGGCCGTGATTTTTGGCACCGCTGGAGTGAACAATACCCTGTTTGGGGCCAGTCTCGACGATACGATATCCGGCTTGAGCGGCGCGGACAGGCTCTACGGCCTTTTGGGCGACGACAGTCTCTTTGGCGGCAGTGGGCAAGAGGGCTCTGTCTTTGGGAGCAGCGGTGCCGACAACCTCTTCGGCGGTGCGGGTAGCGATAGCTTGTTCTACGGAGGCAGCGGCGCCGACTGGCTCTCCGGCGGCAGTGAGAATGATTTCCAGTTTTACGGCGGCGAGGGCGACGACCGACTCTCCGGCGGCGATGGCATTGAGGGCTTCTTCTTCGGTGGCGAGGGCGCCGACAGTATTTTCGGTGCCGGAGGAAATGACACCAACTTCTACGGCGAGAGCGGCGCCGATACACTCTTCGGCGGCGATGGGCGTGATTTCAGCTTCTATGGTGGCAGTGGCGCGGACAGGCTCTCCGGCGGCAGTGGTGTTGATGGAGGTGTCTACCTATACAGGCGTAGTTATCTTGGCTATTTCGCCGGCTTCAACGGTGGCGTCGGCGACGACGTCCTATTCGGAGGCAGCGGGGACGACCTCGTTTTCCGCGGTGATAGCGGCGCCGATAGCCTCTACGGCGACCCTGGAGGTGACACTCGCTTCTACGGCGGTAGCGGCAACGATAGCCTCTCCGGTGGCAGTGGAGATGATACCTTTTTCTACGGAGACAGCGGCAACGACAGCCTCTCCGGCGGCAGTGGAGATGATACCTTTTTCCGCGGAGGCAGCGGCACCGACAGCCTCTCCGGCGACCTTGGAGATGACACTCGCTTCTTTGGAGGCGACGGCTCCGACGGCCTCTCCGGCGGCGGTGGGAAGGACATGCTCTTCTACGGAGGCAGCGGCACCGACAGCCTCGCCGGCGGCAGTGGGCAGGATAGCTCTTTCTACGGCGGCAGTGGCGACGACAGCCTCAACGGTGGCAGTGGGATGGATGGCTTTTTCTATGGCGGCAGCGGCGCGGACCGACTCTCCGGCGGTGACGGCGATGACTACAATTTCTTCGGCGGCCACGACAACGACGGCCTCTATGGTGATTCTGGCGCAGATCGACTGCAGGGGGACAGCGGCGCCGATAGCCTCTCCGGCGGTCTGGATCTCGATCTGGTTTTCGGAGGCTCGGGTAACGACATTCTGGATGTGCGAAGCCAGATGGATCTGGTGGCCGGGGAGACTTATGACGGCGGTGAAGGTAATGACCTCTTGATTCTGCAGCAGGGAGCTAGCGTACCGGCCGGCGTGCAAATCATCTCTGTCGAGCACACTTTTAGGCAGGGCAGCAGCAACGACTTGCTGACCGACAGCGATCTCGAGGGAGTCTTGAAGGGCCGCAGTGGCAGTGACTTACTCTTCGGACAAGGCGCAGATGATAGCCTCTTCGGCGCAATCGGGGAGGATATTCTGTTCGGCGGTCAAGGAGACGATATCGCTCGCGGAGGTCGCGGAGAAGACAGGATTTCCGGCGAATCCGGTAATGACAATTTGATCGGTGGGGGCGGATCCGACCACCTCTTCGGCGGTAGTGGCGAAGACAAGCTCTTCGGCCTCGCGTCAGAGGACACCCTCGACGGTGAAGATGGTAAGGATCTGCTCTTCGGTGGCAAAGGCGATGATGACGTCAAGGGCGGCAAGGGGGAAGACATAGCCTTCGGTGGCGAGGGCGACGACCTTCTCAACGGCCAAAACGCCGGCGACTTGCTATTCGGCGATGCCGGCATGGATAGGTTGAGCGGGGGTGCAGACGCCGACAATCTCTTCGGCGGCAAGGGCGATGACCGTGGTTTCGGAGGAGGTGGGGACGACAGCATCGCGGGTGGGGACGCCAGCGATAGGCTCTTCGGCGGCAGCGGTGCCGATTGGCTGGACGGCGGAAACGGCCTGGATAGCACTTTCTATGGCGGTGCAGGCAACGACCGCGTTTATGGCGGAAGTGGCAGTGACAAGGCTCTCTTCGGAGACGATGGCAGCGATCTTCTAGCCGGGGAGCGTGGCCAGGATGCTTACCTCTATGGAGCCACGGGGATCGACCGGCTCTTCGGGGGGGCCGGCGACGACTCTTTCCTGTTCGGTGCCGAGAACAGCGATACTCTCAACGGCTGTGTGGGCGAAGATAGATTCCTGTTCGGCGGTCTGGGCCATGATGACGTTAGAGGTGGCCGTGGCAACGATGCCTTTCTATACGGCGGCAGAGGAATCGATCGTGTCTTCGGCGGCAGCGGCGCGGACACCCTAAACGCTGCTAGCCAGGGTGAACTCCAATCAGGCGATCTCTTCGATGGTGGAGCCGGTGTCGATACTCTCGCCCTGGGCGCGGGTGTTAGCCTACCTGCCGGGGTTACGCTCACCAGCATCGAGTTTGTGGTTTACGGATAACGCCTCCTGCTGCCCGAGGCGTTGGCAAAGATGCGCTGCCCGACCAGAGAAGCAACGTCGTGCACGATCCGACCGACGCGCCGGGCGTCTTGAGCACAGGCAGCGAGATGACTCAACAAGCCGATGGCCTGGTTGGTCGTACCAAGTAGCAGCGTTCCGGTATCCGAAGTTATCACCCTGCCACGCAGCTCCGCGACCACAGGGGCGCTCTCCAAGGCCCGCAAGAGCCAGATCGATCGGGATGGCCGCTGAACGATCAATCGGGGCCGCAGCAGACCGACAGTAAGCAGGAAACAACGCCATCCGGCGCCCTTTCCGACCCGATCTTGCCCTTCCTTCGACCGTCAATCACTGCGTTCCTCGAGGCGTCCACTCGCTCTGTGACCGATTGCCGGCTGCGATCCGAGGATCCAGAGGGGATTTAACGACTTTTTCACTCAGGAAATTTCCCTTCAGACGCTAAGTTTGAGATGTCGAAAGTTGAGGAGAACGAAAGATGTCCCGGACGAAAGGTACTGATGCTCCCCAGACTCTTCGGCAGATCAAGATCACCCGCAATCAAGAGCCGGCCTTGACGGCGCATGATGCTGAGACTGCGAAGCACTACGTCGGCTTTCTTGGAGAGTTTCCTTTTCGCAAGGAGCGAAGCGTCGCTGTTTTTGGACGATGCCCTTCCCACGAGTTGCAGCGAAGCACGCCAGGCCAAAGTCGCCTGTTGGGTTCCAGCCGAGCTTGTGGCCACACTTGAAAGCATTGCACTCAAAGACGGGAGTTCATAGCTGATACAAGTTTATTCCATTTCTCCCCTGTGACTTGTCACAGACCTCCGCTCTCCTAGCAGAGAGTGACCTTGACCGCGAAGCCCTAGGTTTCGCGGTCCTTTCTTTGTCAGTGAAGAAGTAGACGAGGGCAGAGGGAGGACAAACGCCCGGCTGATCCGCCGTCGTGTCCGATACTGAGAGCGTAAGGCGAAGCTGGTAGGGAACGTGTACGCTGGGGCGGACGGGATGAGCGACGCAAGAAGAGACCTGGTGCTTTAGGGCACCAGGATTCCCGCACCAAGTCGCGCCTTCCACTCCTCCCGGGTCGGCGGTTGCTGGCCGAGCAGTGCTTTCAGCTCTGCGCTCCGGGCGGCAGCACTTCCGCTGCCTGAGCCGGAGAAAGCTTCGAGTTTGTCGAGCAGGGCAAGGCTCCTGGTGACTTGCGGTGCGGCCGCGCTCGTTCCGGACAGTCGGGCGCTGGAGCCGGTCAGCAGCCCCTTGGCTTGTATGCCCGTCAGGAAGTTGCCCTCGTCTGCGAAAGCGGAGAGGTCGGGACCGACCGATTTGCTGAGTGTCTTTCTGGTGGTGCCAGCTGAGGAATAGTAGGCCGGCGGGTGCTCCACACCACGGTGCTGGTCAAGCAAGGCCCAGCTGACGCTGCTGCGCGCAGCACCGACGCTGTATACACAAGGGTTCTCGCTTGCCAGGCCGGCGTAGCTCGAGTGTGTTCCCTCGGTGGTGATGGGGCTGTCTCCCAGTCCGACGTAGTCTTTCAGCTCGGCGTCCAGGCTGCCGACCGCTTCGTGGTCAAAGAAGGACTGGCGGCCGCTCTCCCGGTAGCCGCGTGGGGTGTCGTCGCGCTGGATCTGCAAGGTGACGACCAACTTCTTCTTGCCGCTGTTCTTGAGAGCCAGACACCAGGCACCTTGCGGAGCCAGGGGGCCGCCCTCCAGAGAGGCGGTCGGCCGCATCGCAATGAGCAAAGAGGTGCTGGCACTCTGCTCTTGCCCGTCCCGCAGGACTGCCGCCACGGTACCCCGGCCGAGGTCGAGTTCGCGGTGTTGCCCGGCTCTGGGTAGGGCTGCGAACTTGGGTTTGCGGCCTGCCGGTTGCAGAGACCACTCAAGCCCCTCCGCTCTCTTTGCGCGTATCTCGATGAAGCTGTCGGTGCGATCGTCGGGTTGTAGGCGCCACTCAAGTTCCGCGGTTTCGTTGGGTTCGATTTCTTGCACGGCAATCTGTCTGTTCCGATAGGCATTGCCGTAGGCCAGAACGATCCTGATGGGTGCGTTGTCACTGACCTCAATGAAACGTTTGATTTCTTGCTCCAACCAATCTTCGACAAAGCCGGAGCCATCCTTCGGGCCGGCCAGAACGCCAAGGCTAAGGTTGATGACAAGAGGAACCTTGTGCCCGGACGCCTTGTTGATCGCTATGGCCTGATCGATGATCCAACGCGTTGCCTGGATAGCATAGGCGCTGAGTTCCCGGCCCGAGGTGTCTCGAACCGCGTGTGGTGGAAGCTGAACTCCCAAGATCTTGATATCGTCCATCTCGCCCGGCTCGGCGCCGCAGGCCAGGTCGGTCACCTGTGCGCCATGCGACCAGGTCAGGGGGCTGCGCCTGCGCTCGCCCGGTGTTGAGACCTTGTTGGCCAAACCTTTGTAGACCTGTGATTCGGTCCGCAGGAGGGAAGCTGTCCCCTGCGGCACGGCCTTCTCGGCGGCCAGGACCTGTTTGATCTTTCTGTTGATTGCTTCTCTCGACAAGATACGACCGACGTGGGGATCATAGCGATGACCCTTGGGCTGGTCGTCCTCAAAAACCGCATCGTCTATCCGATCGATACCATCGGCCAGCTCCTCCGCATCGAAGTCCACGACTTGCGTTCCTTGAAGCCAGACACGGCGGAAGCGGCTGGTGCCGGCGACGGTTTGGTAGCGTCTATGCAAAAAGGGAATGGCGTCGTCCACTATGCCGACCAGGACTCTTGGAGGCGGTGATCCGCTCGCAGCAGTGGTTTGCTCGTCGCCGTCGAGTCGCTGCTTCTTCTTCTTGTTCGGCCGCTTCTTTGGAATAGCCAGAGGCGTGCCGACGTGGAGCACGTCGAATAGCCCCTGCCGTGCCAGCTTATCAAGAATTGGGCGCTTCATCATGAGGACGACCCGACGGTCCCACCCTTGCGAGTCACCGCTGGTCTTGGCGCGCTGCCACAGCCGCTCGAGGTTTCGGGCTTCGGTCGTGTCGAAGCGGACACCGTCGTGTTGCTTCAGGATGGTTATGATGTCCCTCAACCTGTGCGCCGTTTGACCGGCTATGCCGGTGTTCTCCGGTGTCAAGCGGGCAAAGACACGAAGGAAACGCGCGTTCCCTGCCGATGGCTCTCGATCCGGGCTCCTCCTATCGGCCGCAATCCGGTTCCAGGAATCGTAGGCGCCGTAACCCTTCGAACGCTGTGCGGGCGCCCATTTTCTCGGACCGCCGATGGTCATCTTGTCATTCATCGTCGCACTCTCCCTTCGCCTGTCCTTGCCACGCCAGCATGCCACGTCCGCCCAGGCAAAGAAGCCCTTAGTTGAGCGTAAAATGACAATTCACGGTTTTTTCGCGCGCATTGCCTGCGCTTGTGTCGGAGACTTGGCGGCGATCAGGAGACAGCCGGGTGTGCGCTTGAAGACAGGGTGCAAGACCTCCCGCGGTCGCCATGAGATCCGCTGCAAGACCCAGCGCAGGATGAGGATACGACCATGCTTTTCCTTAATGGACACAGCCGTTGCGCAGCACAACAAAGCCACAACGAAAAAGCGCTAAAGACCCTCAAGGCGGTCGACTTTCCATACCGCCGCGCTGACAAGTCGGCGATACCGATCGCCAGTTCCTTTCGCTACTACTTCCCCGATGCTCCCGCGCAGTCGGCGGCTCCCGGGGTGACGGCAGCCCTTGATCGGCTGGCCGAAGCGATGATCGCCGACGACGATGGGCCTGCCTTCAACTCGAACATCCCGGCGGTGTTCACCTATCTTGGCCAATTCATCGATCATGACATCTCGGCCGATACGGAGCAGGAGGCTGGACCGTCGAGCCTCAGCGGTGACCCTGTCGTGCCCTTACCGCGCGATCAGGTGGTCCAAGACAGAGGCAATCTTCGCGCCGGTTCCCTTAGTTTGGATAGCCTCTATGGTGATGGGCCCCACCAGGATGCCTTCGGCCAGCGACTTGCCGGCCTGCTCCGCGATCCTGAAGACCCGGCCAAGATGTGGATCGGCACATACTGTGATGCGGGGCTGGGTCGGGTGCCTCTGCCTAGCGATTCGGGTGGCGATCTCCTGCGCTTGGGGCGTCTGCTTCAGGCACCCCATCAGCAGCTCCGTGAAGAGGAGCTAAGAACACTCCCGGAACCGCTGCGCAGCAAGTTCGTGAACGATGATGGAACGATTCGCGTTCAGCGTGCAGTTGTCGGCGATGCTCGCAACGACCAAAGTTTGATTCTCGCCCAGCTGCATCTCGCCTTCTTGCGGCTGCACAATCGTCTGGTTGACCACGCCGATCTGTTCGGCGGCCCCGTCGGAGATGCCGACGCCCTCTATGAATGGACTCGTCAGCAGCTGCGATGGATTTTCCAATGGCTGGTGTTGAATGTCTACTTGCCGACGGTCTGCGACGCGGCCGTGGTTCGCGACACCTTGGACCAGGAAGCACCGCTCTACAGCGCCTTCATTCGAGACGGACGGCCGCACGCTCCGGGCTTCATGCCACTGCCGCTTGAGTTCTCGGCCGCCGCTTTCCGCTTCGGGCATTCGATGGTCCGTCCTGCCTATGACTGGAACCGTTTCTTCGGTCGAGCGGTCAAGGGTGAGACGCAATTGCAGGATCGCGCCTCGGTCGAGCTGATGTTCGCCTACACTGGAAACGGCGCCGGGCCGATGCCAGGGCCTGACGGAGGTTCGCTACCGAGTTTGCCGGGGCATATGGGCGTGGAGTGGGCGCGTCTGGCGAACGATGTGAACGGGCTGCCAGATCGCTCCGCCCGCCGGATAGACACAAGACTTGAGCTGCCGATGTCGGCCACGCAGAACGAAGAGCAGGTGCCAAGCGATCCCCGACAGCATCTTGCGAGGCGCAACCTGCGCCACGCGCGTCGCCTCAATATCCCCAGTGCGCAAGACTGCATTGTCGGCATCTATGCCCGCACTCAGGCAGCGATCGAACCGCTCGGCACTGGTGAGTTACTGTCCGGCTCCACCTTTGACGCGGTCAGAGCCGGCGGTTTCGTCGAGGAAACGCCTCTGTGGTTCTACCTGCTGAAGGAGGCTGAGATTCAGGCCGAAGGGCAGCATCTAGGGCAGCTGGGCAGTCGCCTGGTGGCTGAAACCCTGGCCGGATTGGTCATCAACGACCCAACGTCCTACTGGCACCAAAGCGGCAGCAGCACTGATCGTTGGCACCCTTGTGATGGCGTGCGCCCCGATGGATGGGTCGTCGACAGCCTTCCGGCCCTCCTCAAGGCAGCCTCGCTGATGTGATGGTGGTGTTTGCCGTTTCAGACAGTCTATTCACCAAGGTTGAGCTACAAGAAGATCTGGCGTGGCACGCGTTTCTGCGTCGGCCCAGTTCGAAGGCCCAAGAAGGCCTACTTGATCTGCCCGTCCAGACTGAGGTGGTGGGGAAAGAGCCCGGCTAGGAAGAGCGTTATGCTCTTGATGGCAAGCTTCCGGTCGGCCGTCTTAGGAGTGAGGAGGAAGTCCAACCAGAGGCCGTCTGTCATGGCGGCGAGGCCGGTCACAACGAGATCCGGGTCAATTTTGGGGTAGGGACCTTCCGCGATGAGCTCTGCGGCCAGGGCGTGCAACATCGCACTATAGTCCTCGTCCCGATCGGCGCAGAGTTTGAGATAGGTGGGTCGAGACTTGGCTTCACCCCAAAAAGCGTACCAGACAGACACCTTTTTTCGATTGCAGACGGCCGGATCGAAGTCGGCTTCGATCAGTGCCAGCAAGCGCCCCATGGCACCGTCGCCAGCACGGGCCAGTGCCTTTTGCCAGTTAAGGCGGTACTCCTCCGAGAGATAACGCAGTGTCTCGACCAGCAGCTGCTCCTTGCTCTCGAAATGGAAGTTGACGATCCCGCGCGACAGGCCGGCGCCCGAAGCGACATCTGCCAAGGTGGTTTCCGAAAAGCCTCGTTTGGCGATCGATTCGATGGTGCTATCGATCAGCTGCTGTCGCCTGAGGGCCTTGCTTTCAGTCCTCTTGCGCGGCTTTTCCTGCAGAGCGCTTGCGCCCATATCGGCGTTTTCCTCATAAGTTCAGAACGTTACATCAGTTAGAAATCGTTCCTCAAGAGCAAACTTGACTGAACGCTTAGCCAATGTATAGTGACGGAGAGGTGACATCAAGTGCGATGGCGCCTCACTGAATTGAAGCGGTGGCAAACAGAGGCATGAGGGTCGCAAGTGACGGAGGGCGCGGCGAGCGGAGGCGCAGGTCGGCAGGGCTGGAAGCAGTCCCGGTTTGCCGTGCGCCAAAAATCGTCACTTCAGGCGTCGCACCTTGGACAGGCCTTTGCGCAGAGCCGTGGCAAAGAGGCTTTGTTGGAAGAACGTCCAACAGTGCCGTTGCCTGGGAGCCTGCCAATATGACCGCGCATCGTCTAGATCCACTTCTGCGTCCTGCTTCGCTCGCCGTGCTGGGGGCTTCCCAGCGCGAAGGGCGTGTCGGAAACACCTTTGTTCGCCAGTGCCTGACCGCCGGCTTCAAGGGACGCCTTTATCCCGTCAATCCGCGCTACGAGACCATTGAGGGATTGCCTTGCTACCCGTCTCTCGAGGCGCTGCCGGAGGCGGTGGAGCATGTGATCTTCGCTATTCCCAATGCCGCCATCGAGGCAGGTCTTGATCAGGCGATAGCGGTCGGTGCCAAGGCTGCGACGATGGTTTCCTCGCTCTATCTGCCCGACGACTGCACGCCGCGCCTGCCCGAACGCGTGGCTGCCAAAGCGCGCGAAGCCGGGATCGCGCTCTGCGGTGCCAACTGCATGGGCTTCTACAATTTCGAGGTCGGGCTCTGGGCTTGCGGCTATCTCACGCGTCCGAACCACCGACCCGGCAACGTAACCTTCCTGACCCACTCTGGCTCCTCGCTCTGCTCGGTCATCGATGCCGAAGGGCGGATCGACTACAACTATGTGGTCTCAACCGGGCAGGAATTGACGGTCACCCTGGCCGACTACATGGACTTTGCGCTGAGCCAGGCGTCGACCGAGGTGCTCGCGATTTTCATGGAGACGGCACGAGACCCGGAGCGCTTCGAGGCGGCTTTGGCAAAGGCGATGCAGCGCCGGGTGCCAGTGGTCATGTTGAAGGTCGGGCGCACCGAGGAGTCGGCGAAGCTGGCGACCAGCCACTCCGGTGCCATGGTCGGCGACGACGGTGCCTACCAGGCACTCTTTGAGCGCTATGGCGTGCATCGCGTCGATTCCCTGGACGAGCTCATCTACACCAGCTTGCTGTTCTCTCGACTTGGCGCTCTGGGGCCGGGCGGCTTGGCGACCATTCACGACAGCGGCGGCGAGCGCGAGCTACTGATGGATCTGGCGCATGCCAAGGCCGTGCGCTTTTCCGATATCAACGGCGAGACCAAGGAGCGGCTTGCCGCGCGCCTGGAGTATGGTCTGCCGCCGGTCAACCCTTGCGATGCCTGGGGCACCGGCAACGACTTCGAGGAGATCTTCAAGGATTGCATGGGCGCGCTGATGCAGGACCCCGATACGGCGATCGGTGCGGTGGCCTGCGACCGCGGTCCCGAAGGCGGGCTCAACGAGGTCAACGTTCGTATTGCCCGCCATGCCGCGCAGATGAGCGGTAAACCGGTCTTGGTCTGCGCCAATCATCAGGGCACCGGCAACAATCTGGATCTGGTCTCCCTCTCGCGTACCGGGCTGGTGGTGATGGACGGCATTCCACAGCTGCTGACGGCGGTGCGTGCCCTGGCCGACCATCGTGACTTCCAGCCGCCCGGTCTGCCTGCCGCACCCGAACCGGCGGCGGTCTCGCGCTGGCGGGACCGCCTGATCACAGGCGTCGCGCTCGACGAGCAGGAAGGCTTGGACCTCTTGCAGGATTTTGGCATTCCCACGGTCGGGCGCAACCTGGTTGAGAGCCGCGCAGCGGCCGTTGCCGCCGCCGAGGCGATGGGTGGGCCGGTTGCCTTGAAGACCGCAGAACGCGGCATCGCACACAAGTCCGATCTTGGCGGCGTTCTCTTGAACCTGGAGGGCAGCGACGCCGTTGCTACAGCCTATGACGATCTGGCTCGTCGCATCGGTCCCCGCGTCCTGGTCGCCGCCATGGCGCCCAAGGGCGTGGAGATGATCCTGGGCGTCACTCGCGACCCGCAGCTGGGCTGCACGCTAGTGATCGGTGCCGGCGGCATCCATGCCGAGGTGCTGAAGGACTTGGTCTTGGCCAAGCCGCCCTTCGATGCCGCCTGGGCGCGCGCGCTGATCGAGCGCTTGCGGCTGCGTCCCTTGATGGACGGCATGCGTGGCGCACCTGCAGTCGATATTGCTGCTTTCGCGGAGGCGGCAGCAGCGCTTTCCGCCATGACGGCGGCCTTGGGCGACTTGATCGCAGAGGTCGACGTCAATCCTCTTATCGTCAGCCCTGAAGGCTGCTTTGCCGTCGACGCCCTGGTGGTGCCGCTGCAGCAGCAGGAGGTAGCGCAGAAAGAGACAATGCCTGAGACCAGGGCCGCTTTGGCGGTCGAGAACGCTTAAACCCGCCTGCTGTCCCCGCATGATCGAGCGGGGCGAGGCGATCGGAGACGAGGCGGCTAAAGCGCCGCTCGCTCCTCTTCAATTCCCTCTTTCGATCGTAAGGACAGATCATGGATCGCGTGAACACCAACCCGCAAGAGCAACTGAAGCACATCTTGCACCCTTGGGAGGCCATGGGCGAGTTTCCCAACGATTGGCGCGGCTTCCTGAGCCACGCCGAGGGCATCTACGTCTATGACAGCGAGGGCAAGAAGCTGATCGACGGCCCGGCCGGCATGTGGTGCACCCAGCTGGGTTACGGCCGACACGAGCTGGCCCAGACCATGGCCGATCAAGCGATGAAGATGGCCTACTATAGCCCTTGGAACTTCGACCATCCGCTGACGACCGAGCTGGCGGCACGCCTGGCCGAACTCTCGCCCGGCGATCTCAACACCGTGTCCTTCACTACAGGTGGCTCCACGGCCGTGGATACGGCGCTGCGTTTCGTCATGTTCTACAACAACGTGAAGGGCCGACCGGAGAAGAAGCACATCCTTTGCCGCGAAGCCGGCTATCACGGTTCCACCTATCTGGCGGCCTCGGTCACCGGCAAGGATCGCGATCGCAACTACTTCGACTTCATCACCGATACTGTGCATCGCCTCTCCGCGCCCAATCCCTACAAGCGCCCAGAGGGGATGAGTGTCGAGGACTTCACAGCGTCGCTTCTGAAGGAGTTCGAGGACAAGATCCTGGAGCTGGGCGTCGACAAGGTCGCGGCCTTCATCGCCGAGCCGATACAGGCTTCCGGTGGGGTCATCGTGCCGCCGCCGGGCTATCTCACCGGTTGCCGCGCGCTCTGCACGAAGTATGACATCATCTACATTTCAGACGAGGTGGTAACGGCCTTCGGACGACTGGGCCATTGGTTTGCCTCGGAGGATGCCTTCGGTATCGTCCCCGACATTATCACCTGCGCCAAGGGTCTGACTTCGGGTTACGTGCCGATGGGGGCAGCCCTCTTCTCTGACCGCCTGATCGCAGAGGTCAGCGGCGAGGAGCGTGCAGGCATCAACTTCGTCAATGGTTTCACCTATTCCGGCCACCCGATCGCGTCTGCGGTTGCCCTGAAGAACATAGAGATCATGGAGCGCGAAGGCGTTCTTGAGCACGCGCGGGAAGTCAGCCCCTACTTCCAGAAGAAGCTCAAAGAGCTGGAGGACATCCCCATCGTCGGCGAGGTTCGCGGCCTGGGTCTGGTCGGCTGTGTCGAATGCGTGATCACCGGAACGACGCCAAACGCCGAGACGGCTGGCGAGCAGAGCGACGGAGTCGCGGTTTCGGGCATTGTGGAGAACGCTGCCGAACGAAAGCGGCTATTGAAGCTCGACAAGGCGATCGGCTCGCGAATTGATGAGCACTGCTTGGAGCTGGGTTTGGTGGTTCGTCCGCTTTACAACATGTGCGTCATGTCCCCGCCCTTGATCATCACCAAGGCTGAGATCGACGACATGGTGCGAATCCTGCGCGAGGGGATCTTGCGCGCGCAGGCCGATGTCGAGCGTGAGGGCCTCTGGAGTCCCGATGCCACTTAAGACGCTCTATCCCGAGGCACTCTATCGGCCGACGCCTGCGCCTTCCTGGTGGGAGGCCTCGGCGCCGCCGGATCAGAGCGGCTATGAGCCCTTCGAGGGCGAGGCCGAATGTGAAGTCGCCATCATCGGTGGCGGCTTCACCGGCCTCTCGGCTGCCTATCACCTGGCCAAGGAGCAGGGAATCGAAGCCCGCGTTCTGGAAGCCGGGCACATCGGTTGGGGCGCCTCGGGCCGCAACGGCGGCTTCTGTTGCTTTGCCCCCGACAAGGTCGGGGTTTCCGGTCTGATCAAGCGCTACGGTCTGGAAGAGACCAAGCGCTATTATGCCAGCCAGGTGGAGGCGGTCGGCCTGGTCGAACGGCTGGCCGAAGAGGCAGGTATCGATTACGATCGGCAGGGTGACGGCATCTTCGAGGTGGCGCATGCACCCAAGCTGGTGCCGGAGCTTGCGCAAACGCAGGAGGTTTACGCCCGTCATTTCGGTATCGAGAGCGAACTCTTGTCGGCCGAGCAGTTCGGCGAGGTCGGCCACCGCGGGACCGAACAGTTCGGTGCGCTGCACGTCAAGGTCGGCTTTGGTCTGCATCCCTTGAAGTTTCTGGCCGGTCTTGCCCGTGCTGCCGCTGCAGAAGGTCAAGGCCTGCACGGACACAGTCTGGTCACCAGCTGGCAAAAGGAAGGGGGGCTGCACCGCCTGGAGACGGCGCAAGGAAGCCTGCGCGCGCGCCGCGTGATCTTGGCCACCAATGGTTTCCAACGCGAGGGGTTAAAGCGGGAGTTCGACGGTCGCATGCTGCCGGTGCTCTCGAACATCGTGGTGACCCGGCCGCTGAGCGCCGAGGAGCTGGCGGTCGAGAACTTCGTAACCGAGTGTCCGATCTTCAACCTGCGCCACCTGTTGTTCTATTACCGCATGCTGCCCGAGGGGCGTTTGCTGTTCGGTTCGCGCGGCGATCCAACCGGTACGGAAGCAGCGGCGGCCAAACTTAGGCAGTGGCTGGAGCGGCGCTTGGTCGAGGTCTTTCCCGGCTTTCGGGATGCCGAGACGACGCACTATTGGCGCGGCCTAGTGTCTCTGACGCGCGACTTCACCCCGGCCATGGGCCGCCTGGAGGAAGACGAGAGCGTGTTCTATGCTTTCGGTTGTCACGGCAATGGCGTCAATACCATGCCCTGGGCCGGACGCCAGCTGGCGCGCCTGGTACGCGGTGCCAATTGCGATGCTGATGTCTTGCCGGCGGTGCTGCGCGGGCCGGCGCCGCGCTTTCCGGTACCGGGTTTGCGAAAGCTCTATCTGCGCGCCGCTTACGCCTACTATGCTTGGCTCGACCGCTAACAGGAGACCCGCCTATGCCAGCCGCTGGACGTCGCATCATCCGCAAAGCCGAACGCCAATGGGGCACCTATGACCTGGACGGACCCGTGCAGGACAACTTCGGCCTGATCCCGCTGTCCTACAAGCAGGATCTGGGGCAGGGCACCTACCTCATGCGCATGGACCCGGGTGCGGTTACCGTTGCGCATGATCACGACAGCTACGAGGATTTCCTGATCCTCGAGGGCGAACTGATCGATGACGACGGCACCACGATCGGCCCAGGCGATCTGGTGACTTACGCCCCCGGCAGCCGCCACAATTCCAGCACCGTGACAGGCTGCGTCATTCTGGTTTGCGAGTGGCACGAGAAGCCGTCCTAGACCACTGTGCGCTTCCGAGCGCGCTCGGCGAACTC
The DNA here is from genome assembly GCA_963669445.1 of Rhodospirillales bacterium. Classification (GTDB taxonomy): domain Bacteria; phylum Pseudomonadota; class Alphaproteobacteria; order Kiloniellales; family JACOMY01; genus JACOMY01. Next base: position 3,314,234 of record OY770029.1, on the reverse strand, counting down.
TGCGAAACCCGACAGCGGCGGCTCTTCGAGAACCGATTTTCCGCTCTATGGTCGAACACTCCGATAACGATGATCTCTTGGCCAAATTTACCGCTTTGTCCTCTGCCAAGATGTTTATGTACGACGATCAAAACCGCTCCCTGTCCTATCTTGGCAGCCTGGTCGAGCCTGGGGTTGCGCTGGCTGAGATTGAGCATTCTGGACACTGACCGATGTATGCCAATGCGCCGGCACTATGGACAAGGCTTGGCGCCTTCATCACTCAGGCGGAAAACGGGGCGAAGTGTGTCTGGTGGCACTGCTTTGGCGATAGGTCTATGATGTCTATTGAGTGTTTGAGCCTCATGCTGCAGGTCCGGAAGCGATAGCGGCACGTCTGGCGAGGTGCCGCGCAAGTTGGCGCGTTCCTGATGAGCAAACCCTCTCGTCGTTTGACTGAAGCTTCCGCCATCGCCCTCGCAATCTCTCGTTGGAGCCCGCTCCTACCCCATGCTAGCCTTTGGGCGATGTGATCACATCGAGACCAGCAGCGGGGTGAACGATGCAGATGGTTGAGACGCGTCATGGATCTGTGGCGCTTAGAGAATCTGGGCCGAGTGATGGGCAGGCTGTGCTCTTCATCCATGGCAATTCCTCCTCAAGCGCGGTCTTCGAGAATCAGTTCGACAGCAGCCTTGCCGAGCGCTACCGCCTGCTGGCGTTCGACCTGCCAGGACATGGAGACTCACCCGACGCAAACGACCCCGAGGGCAGCTATTCCATGCCTTCTTATGCCGAGGCAGCAGCCGACGTGCTGACGGCGCTGGATGTCGCCGAGCCGGTGGTGATGGGTTGGTCTCTCGGTGGGCATATCGGTCTGGAGCTGACCCAGATCTATCCCGGCGTGAAGGCGCTAACGATCACCGGAACGCCGCCGGCTGGGCCCGGTGCCGAGGAGGTGATGCGCGCCTTCAACCAGATTCCGGAAATCGCCTTTGCCGCCCAGCCGGTCTTCACCGAAGAACAGGTCGCCACGTTTGCGCGTTTCATCTACAGCTTGAATAAACCGGCGCCCGATCATCTGGTCGGCGCGGTCAGGCGCTGCGACGGGCGCTCCCGCCAGCACATGTTCGGCGACTTCCTAAACCCAGACAGCAGGCTCCACCATCAGATCTCGGTGGTGGGAAGTTGGCCGAAGCCGCTCGCCATCATCCAGGGTAGCGACGAGCCCTTCATGGAGGCCAGCTACTTCGACACCTTGACCTATGCCAATCTCTGGCGCGGCAAAGTGCGGATGATCGAGGGCTGCGGACATGCTCCCTTCTGGGAAGAGCCGGAGACCTACAATCCGATCCTGACGGCCTTCTTGGATGAGGTCTGCGGTTAAGCGGTTTTTGAATGCATCTTTAAGGGAGGAAGACGCGATGTCTTTGGGTGACGAACTGGCCTACACCTCGGCGAGCGAGATCGCGCTGCTGATCCGGCAACGCAAGCTATCGCCGGTCGAGGTGATCGACGCCTTTCTGGACCGCATCGAGAACCGCAACCCCAGTATCAATGCCTTCATCTTCGTCGGGGCCGACGATGCCAGGAAGGCGGCCAAGGAAGCCGAGAATGCGGTGATGAAGGGCGACACCCTGGCGCCGCTGCATGGCGTACCGGTGGCGATCAAGGACCTCTTCGACTTCAAGCCGGGTTGGCCGGCGACCTTCGGTGGCATCCGCGCCATGAAGGACTTCGTCATGCACACCCACTGCGCCTTTGCCGAGCGCATCGAGGAGGCCGGCGCTGTCATCCTGGGCAAGACCAACAGCCCGACTATGGGTATGCGCGGCACCTGCGACAACTTCCTCTTTGGTGCCACCTCTACCCCCTTCGATCGTACGCGCAACAGCGGTGGATCTTCTGGCGGCAGCGCGTCCGCCGTGGCCGACGGTCTACTTCCTCTGGCGGAGGGAACGGACGGCGGCGGTTCGATCCGCATCCCGGCCGCCTTCTGCGGGGTCTATGGCTACAAAGCTTCTTTCGGACGGGTGCCCTTCCTGTCCCGACCCAACGCCTTTGCCGGCGACACGCCCTTCCTCTTCGAAGGGCCGATCACGCGGACGGTAGAGGACGCGGCCATCGCTCTCACCGTGTTGTCGGGCTATCACCCCGGCGATCCATTCAGTGTCGACGAGAAGGTCGATTTCCGCGGCTCTATCCATCGCCCGATCAAGGATTGGAAGATCGCCTACAGCCCCGATTGGGACGTCTTTCCGGTCGACCCCAGGGTCGAGGCCTGCGTGCGCGAAGCCCTGAAGGGGTTTGAGGAAGCTGGCGCCACGGTCGAGGAAGTCAAGGTCGGCATCACCCGTGATCAAAAGGAATTGGGTGACCTTTGGTGCCGCCTGATCAGCCCGGTCAACGTCGCGGCCTTCGAGGGATTCAAGGCCGGCGGATTGGACTTGCTGGGCGCGCATCGCGACGACTTCCCGCCGGAGTATTTGCGCTGGGTCGAAGAGGGCTACAAGATGACCGCCCTGGACTTCTACCAGGACCAGGAGATCCGCAGCGAGATCTACGATGCGATCCAGGGCGTGCTGAACAGCTACGACCTGATCGTCACGCCGACCTTGGCCTGCATGCCGGTGGAGAACCGCAGCGATGGCAACACAGTTGGCCCGAAGGAAATCAACGGCATTGAGGTGAACGAGCTGATCGGCTGGTGCTTGACCTATCCGGTGAACTACACCGGCCATCCGGCCTGTTCCATTCCGGCAGGTCTGGTCGATGGTCTGCCGGTCGGCATGCAGATCGTTGGGCGGCGCTGGGCCGATTCCGACGTGCTGGCCGCCAGTGCCGCCTTCGAGCGGACACGGCCTTGGAAAGACAGCTATCAGATCTGTCGGGATCGGCCGCTCTGACGAGAGGCAAATTGGGGAGTAGTGACGTGGTCGCTGCTCCCCGCCTAAGGAGGGTTTTCAACGTGCAGGTTTGGGTCGTCGTCCTGGAGAAGGGGTGCAGGCACCGGTGAGGACCACCGGCCGCCTCTGCACCCCCGAGCGTTTCGGGGGTTTTTTTGTGCCTCAGCCGCGTCGAGCGATTGTTGGGGCGGGGCAATGTTGAGTGCTGCCAGGACACCGCCCGGCCTTGCCACCCTGGTGGTCATGTCGTGGCTGTCGATCCTGACCCTCAACATGTTCCTGCCTTCGCTATCGGCGATGGCGGTGGATTTCCGAACCGACTATGGTTTGGTAGCCCTGGCGGTTGCCGGCTATCTCGCTGTGACGGGGGTCGCCATGCTGGTGGCCGGTCCTCTGTCAGATCGTATTGGGCGTCGGCCGGTTATCCTGGTGGCCCTGGCGATCTTTATTCCGGCCTCGCTGGTCTGCAGCTTGACCGAGGACATCTGGGTCTTTCTAGCCTTCCGAGTTCTGCAGGGTGCGGTCATCTCCGGCTGGACGGTGTCTCTGGCCATTATCCGCGACACCTCTCCGCCGCAGGAGGCTGCCAGCCGGATCGCCTACATAACCATGGCGATGGCGGTCGCTCCCATGTTGGCACCGGTGATCGGCGGTTTCCTGGACGGTCTTCTCGGGTGGCGGTCGATTTTCTGGCTGCTGACGGGCATGGGGGTTCTGGTCTTCTGCATGGTTTGGTTCGACCTGGGCGAGACCAACGAGAATCGCTCGGAGACCCTGGCCAAGCAGATTGCCAGTTACCCGGAGCTTTTGAGGGCCAAGCGTTTCTGGGGCTTTGCCCTCTGTCAGGCCTTCACTACCGGTGGCTTCTACAGTTTTCTCGCTGGTGCCCCGCTGGTCGCAATCGGCATGCTGGGACTGACTCCGGCGGAACTGGGCATCTATCTGGGCAGCATCACCAGCGGCTTCTTCGTCGGCAGCTTCATCTCCGGACGGGTTGCCAAGCGCTATACGCTCACCACGATGATGGTGACCGGCCGTTTGGTCACCTTCGTCGGACTTTCTATCGGTTTGATCCTGCTCTTCTGCGGCGTCATCCACGTGGCCTCCTTCTTTGGAGCTACGCTGTTCGTCGGCTTGGGTAATGGCCTGACCTCGCCAAGCTGCAATGCCGGCATCGTCTCGGTGCGGCCGAAGCTGGCCGGCAGTGCCTCGGGTCTGGCCGGTGCGGTGACCCTGGGATCGGGGGCGTTGCTGACTTCAATGGTTGGTGGCGTGGTTCGTGGCGAGGATGCAGCCCACCTCTTGATCGCCATTCTGCTGCTGCTCTCCCTCTTGGGCTTGCTGGCTGCCCTCTACGTTCGCCGGCTCGACGGACGTCCATCGGGATCTGCGATAGAGGATGCACATTCTCCCTAGGTTTGCTCCACATTCTCCCCAGTTGTGTCGCCAGCTGGGCCATTGCTGGATCATCTGATGCGGCCTCTCAAAGCCCGGTGAGCTGGCTCTCATATCTCCCAATACGGCCGGTGATCAGACGCCGGGGAGATTGGGAAGCAAGACATCATGATCCAGAAAGCGGTCTGCACCCAGGTTCAAAGCCAGCTTCTATCTCGCACAAGCGCAGAGCAGCGAAGCTTGGATCTCGCAGTCGACCTTAGCGTCTCGGACCAGAGCTATCTCTGTGCTGCGCGGAACGCTCTGCCAAGCGCAACGCTCCTGCAGCCTGAGCCGCCACCGGAAGCTTGGCCTCTAAACCTGAGCATCAGGTTGGGCTGAATTGGATTGGGATAGGCGAGGCCAGAGGGAGAGTTCTCCTCTAGAGCACGCCTCAGGGAAGGAACAGGGCACATGGGTTATGAAGCCCCCATCGGAATTTCACCGCAGTTCAACGTGCATCACTGCGCCAGCGACCAGCTCTTACTGCTGTCCGAGAAGCGCAGTTTTCGCCTGACCGGAGACCTTTATGTCCGCTTGCTGCCCTTGTTGGACGGCAAGAGGAGCGAAGCGGAGATCGTCGCGGCCTTGGCCGATGTCGCCCCGGCCGATGAGGTGCGCAAGGCGTTGGAGCATATGGCAAAGCGCGGCTATGTCCGCGCGCGTAGCAGCGCACCGGCCAGCAGCCAGTCGCTCTGGGTCGAATGGGAAGAAGAGCCCGAAGCCGTCTCGTCTGCTTTGGCCGACTGGCCGGTCGCAGTGACGGCGATGGGCCAAAGCCGGGCTGCCGACAGCGGTGCGGCGGCAGATCTGGCCGCCACCCTGGCCGATACAGGCTTCCCCTTGGCGCGGGTCGAGGGCGCGCGCCTTCGGGTTCTGCTCGTCGACGATCTACTGCAGCCGGACTTGGAAGAGGTGAACCGCCAAGCCCGCGAGCAGGGTCAATCCTGGATTGCCTTCAAGCCGGGCGGTCGGGAGGCTTGGCTTAGCCCGCGCTTCGATGCCGACGGCCAGCGCTGCTGGCTGTGCCTCAGCCGTTGGGTGAGCGAGCATCGGCCAGGCGACACCCTGGTTCAAGATCCTGGCCTCAGCGTTCGACCCGCCCGCGGCATGCTGAGAGCGACCCTGGAGTTTGCGCGAGGACAGGCCAGTCTGGCGCTGACCCGCATGGCCAATGGCGAGCGTGATCTAGACCAACACCTGCTGACCTTCGACAGCCGCAGCGGCGGCCTGGAGCGGCACTATGTGCGGGTCGATCCCTCCTGCCAGGTGTGCGGAGGTGTCGACAGCGGCAAGCCAACGGCAGTGCAGGTCCCCTCGCTGGCCAACCTGACCGGCAAGGACAAGATCGCCCACCAGGACGGCGGCTGGCGCGTGCTCAGCACGGCTGAGGCACGCAGCAAGCTGGACCGCCTGGTCAGCCCTATTACCGGCGTGGTTCCGGGTCTGGAAGACAAGAGCGACAAGCTGGGCCTGCCGGTCGTCTCGGCGATCCAGAGCAATCCCCGCGCGGTTGCACTCGCCAACAACCGTCTGGTCGGCCGGCCGGGTGCGGCTTCCGGAAAGGGCGCGAGCCTGGCCCAGGCCGAAGTGAGCTGCCTGGCCGAAGCGCTGGAGCGTTATTGCACCGGCTTCACAGGGCGCGAGGTCCGCCGTCGGGCGCGCATGGCGGAATTGGGCGACACGGCGGTCGATCCGCGTTGCCTGCTGCTCTTTAGCGACCAGCAGTATGCCAACCGGGACGCCTGGAACGCCGAGAACGATGTCTTCAGCCAGGTGCCGATGACCTTCGATCCCGATGAGAGCATCGAGTGGTCGCCGATCTATCGCCTTCGCGATGGCGCCGAACGCTGGATCCCGACCCGCTATGCCTACTTCAATCACATTGACGTCGAGAACCCGAAGGCCCGGTTCTTCTGCGGTGCTGACTCGAATGGCTGCGCCTCCGGTGCGATCCTGAGCGAGGCGGTCTTGCAGGGCTTGCTTGAGCTGGTCGAGCGCGATGCCTTCGGCATCTTCTGGTACAACCGCGTGCGCCGGCCGGCCATCGATCTGGACGCTTTCGAGGATGCCGATCTACAGCGCACACGAGCGCGCTACAAGGAGATGGGCCGCAGCCTCTATGCACTGGATCTGCGCAACGACCTGGGGATTCCGGTGGTCGTCGCCATCTCGACCAATGCCGACGGTGGCGAGATTTATCTGGGCCTGGGGGCGCATCTGGACGTGCGGATCGCGATCTCCCGCGCCGTTGCCGAGGTCAATCAGGTTGCGGTGATGATGGACTACGAGGTGATCGAGAGCGAGGTCGATGCGGACTCGACCATCATGGCCTGGCACCGCGAGGCTACACTGGAGAATCAGCCCTACCTGATGCCGTTGCCCGGATCCAGCATGGGGCCGCAAGATTTCCCGCAGTTGTGCACGCGCGGCATCGGGCCGGCTCTTGAGGCGGCAACCGAGGCCTTGGAGCGTGTCGGGCTGGAGCCGATGGCCATGGATCTGTCATGGCCCGATCTGGATCTATCCTGCGCCCGTGTCGTGGTGCCCGGCCTAAGGCATTTCTGGACGCGCTTTGCCCCCGGTCGGCTCTACGACGTGCCGGTCAAGCTGGGCTGGCTCGAGGCACCGACGCCCGAGGCCGAGCTGAACCCGATCCCCTTCTTCCTCTAGACCCTGCGCGAGGAGTGAGAACCATGCGAAACCAATCAGAGTCCTCTTGGATCCTGCGCTTTAGCGACGATGTCGTCTCCTGCAAGGCCGAGGGTGAGCGTGTCACGGTCGAGATCAGGGACTGGCGGAGTCTGCCGCTGCGTCCCACCCGCCCGGGCGTCGCCGAGGCCCTGCAGCGCCTGCAGGCGCCGGGCAGCGACCTGGCCGGATTGACAAGCGATCTGGACGAGGACGGTCGGAACGAACTCTCATACTTTCTCAATCGGTTAGAGCGTATCCGCACTCTGGAATGGGCAGTCATCGAGCAAGGCGAGGAGATCGCCTCTCTGCAGTCGCTTTCGGCCACCTTCCACCTGGACTACGAAACTCAAATTGCGCCGGAGACGATTGCCCTCTCGCGTTTCGCCTATCTGCGCCGTGTGCCTGCTGTACAAGAGGGCGCTGCGGACCAGGCGGTTCTGGAATCGGGCGGAAGCCGGGTCCGGATGACCCTGGCACCGCGCGCAGCTGAACTGCTTGCCGTTCTAGCGGCCGAGCCGCAGCCGCTGGGCGCCCATGCCCTCTACGAGTTGGCCCTGCGCAGTGCGCTTGCCGAGCCTTTGCAAGGCGAAGAGGCGGAAGAGCGCATGCCTTGGGAATTCCACGACCGCCTGTTCCATGAGGTCACCCGCGGTTGTCGCGAGACCGATCCCTGGGGCGGCACCTATCGCATGAAGGGCGTCATTCCCTCGCCGCCCGCCGTGGTGGCGCTGCCGGGGGAGCAGCTGATCGCGCTGCCCCCGGCGCAGCAACACGCAAGCCTGCCACTGGACCAGGTCCTGGCCAAGCGACGCTCGATCCGCAGCTACGCAGACGAGCCAATCGACCTGCAGCAGCTCTCCGACCTGTTGTTCCGCGTGGCCCGTACGACCGGCAGGGTCGAGGCCGACCCACAGAGTATCATCACGCGACCCTATCCCTCAGGCGGTTCCATTCACGAGCTGCAGTTCTACTTGGCAGTCTGGAACTGCAAGGACCTGGAGCGCGGGCTTTATCGTTATGTCGGCGAGACCCACAGCCTCTTGCCTGTCGGCGGCAGCAACCAACAGATGGAGCGCCTGGTGTCCTTGTCCGGTGCTGCTATGGGGCAGACGGACGGCAAGCCGCAGGTGCTGCTGATCCTGACCACCCGGCACCCCCGGATGGCTTGGAAGTATCAGGCCATGGCCTACCGCGCGACCTTGATGAACGTGGGTGTGGTGTTTCAGACGCTTTATCTGGTCGCGACCGACTTGGGGCTCGCGGCCTGCGCGAACGGTTCCGGTGACAGCCGGGTCTTCGAAGAGGCCAGTGGATTGAATTCCTGGGAAGAGTCGGCCATCGGCGAGTTTGCGCTTGGCCGGGCAGCCTGAGGAGGAAGGGTCATGCTCGATCTGGAGACTCTTAGCACTCGCTACCTTGCGCAGTGGGAGATGCGGGCCAATGTGCGCCGGCCGGAGCGTCATCGCGTCAAGTCTGGCATCGATCCAAGACTGATTGCCAATCCAATGCTGGTACCGGCTCTGACCCATCCGCTTGTCGAAGAAGCCGGAGCGGAGGTGAAGAGCTTTCTCATCATGCAAGGCGTCTACGACTATCTGAAGGGGGTAGCCGATTGCGAGGGCGACATCATTCTCTCTGTCTGCGGTCAGGCCGGCAGCAGTCTCGGTCGAGACCTGCTGCCGCCCGTGGCACAACGGGCGTTGCAGACGGTCTCGACCGACGAGGGCTTTCACACTTTCGTCGCCGAAGAGATGATTGCGGACCTAATTGACGTAACGGGGATCGACCATCGGCGGCCCGAGAATTGGTTTGGCTGCCAAACCATGATTGCCGATGGGCTAAATCTCGCGCTCTCACGGGCACTGCCGGAGGCAAGGCTGGCCCTGCACCTGGCCTTCGTAGCGCTGCTTGAGAATGGGATCACCGAGGAGATGATCGAGCATCTGCGCTCGACCGACCGGGAAAGCCCCTTCTATCAATTCAACCTCGAGCACGTGCGCGACGAGGCCAGACACAGACAGTTCTTTCGCGCCGTTCTCTCCCACATCTGGGCGACACTGGACCCGGAGGTCCGGCGCTCGGTCGCTGAGAATCTGCCCTATGTTCTGGCATCTTATCTGCGGTCGATGCATACGCCCTTGCCTGATCTAGAGCGCTATCGCCTTCATGAAGCGGGTCTCTCGCTCGAAAAAGCGCAGCAAGTGGCCGAAGACTGCGTGCGCAAAGCTGGCGACATCCGGAACAATGGCATCTGGAAGAACATTTGGGAGTGCATGCACGAGGCCGGCATGCTGAACGACCGGGACTTCTACCGCGCGCTCATGAGCGAGGGCCTGGTTCCGGACGGCGACCAAGACAGCGCGCTCGCCGCCTGAGGCCGCACGAAAAGTTAGGGCGACGCCGATCTGGCGTCGCCCCCTTCTTCACCAATTTTAAAACAGACTGCGCTGACCTAGGCCATCCACCAACGCTCCAAGCACTTGGTGCCGTCCAGGTCCCAGGAGGCCGCGAGGCGGCCATGCTGCACCTTCTCGTCCATTGCGAAGACGTAGTTGGCGAAGAGCGGGATGATGGCACCGCAATCGTCAGTGCAGAGCTGCTGCATCTCCCTGTACATGTTCGACCGCTTGTCCTCGTCAAACTCGACCCTGGCCGCCTTCAAGAGCTCGTTGAAGCGCTTGTTGTTCCAGTTGGTTTCGTTCCAAGGCGCGTCGTCGGAGAAGGCGGTGGAGAACATCATGTCCTCGGTCACACGCGGGTTCCAATAGGTCGCAGTCCAAGGCTTCACGCGGTTGATGTTGGTCCAATAGCCGTCGTTGGGTGTGCGCACGGCCTCGATGTTGATGCCGGCTCCCTTGGCGCTCTCGCTGTAGAGCACGGCTCCGTCGATCGAGCCGGCGAAGGCCGCATCGGCGGCGTAGAGCTGGACGTTGATTTCGTCCATACCGGCCTTCTTCATGTGGAATTTGGCCTTGTCCAGATCGTAGGGCCGCTGCTCCAGCTCGGCATGGTACTTGTAGGTCCGGCCGATCGGGTTGTCGTTGCCGATGTAGCCATGGCCATAGAGCAGCTTGCGCAACAGCTCTTCGCGGTCGATGGCATACTTGAGAGCCAGGCGCACATCGGGGTTGCTGAAGGGCTCGCGGTCGACCATGGCCACGTAAGCAAAGTACTGCGATCCGGAAGGCTCTTCGATCTTGATATTGCTGTTGCGCTTCAGCAAGTGCAGGGTCTTCAGGTCCAATCGGTCAACGGCATCAACCTCGCCGGTTACCAGGGCGTTTGTGCGCGCCGGCACGTCGGTCACCGAGAGCACGATGCACTCGTCGAAGTGGCCTTTTCCATCCTTCCAGTAATTTGGATTCTTCACCAGCATCGCACGCTGGCCGGCCTCGAAGTTCTCAATTTTGTAAGCACCAGTGCCGACGCCCGACATGATCTCCAACTCGCCGTTCACCAGCGGCATCATCGGGGCATGGTAGTCGGTCAGCAGGGCAGGGAAGCCGATGTTGCCCTCAGAGAGGGTGATCTTGACGGTGTGGGAATCCTCTTTCTTCATGTCCTGAATGGAATTGAGGATGGCCTTGGCCGGCGACTTGGAGTCCGGCCCGATCTGATACTGCAGAGAGGCGATGGCGTCGTCGGCGTCAAAGGTCTTGCCGTTGTGGAATTCGACGCCCTTGCGCAGCTTGATGGTCCAGGTGGCGGCGTCGGCCGAAGCCTCCCAGCTTTCCGCCAGCTCCGGCACCAGCTCATCGTCGTTGTTCATTTCGGCCAGGCAATTGCGCATGCCATAGCCGACCGTTTGCATATAGGTCTCGTAATAGGTCGCTGGGTCGAAGGTATCCGAGGTGGCACCGCCACCGATCGCCATGCGCAAGGTACCGCCGCTCTTGGGTTCGGCCGCCTTCAGCGCGGTGCTCGCCAAGCTTGTCGCCGCTGAAAGGGTAACGCCCAAGGCCGCGCTGCGTCCCATGAACTCGCGCCGCGACATATGCCCCTTGGAAAGGAGCGATGCGTAGTGATTGATCTGCTTCTTATCGGTCATGCCTAACCCCTGTTTGTTGATGGCAGCACTTCGAGTGAGTTTTGTATTGCAAAACACCGGTTCTGTGATATGAAAATACCCAAATGCCCTTCGACGGTCAAGGCAAAGTGGGCCCCGTCGCTCAAACCGTGGGCGAAACAAGAATGTGAGAGTGAGGCAAGCATGGGAGCGGGAATGAGATGAGCAGCTCAATCATCGACAAGGCGGTCCTGCTGCTAGAGGTACTCGGCGATGCCAATCGCCCGCAGAGTTTCACTGAGATCGTCACCGCTAGCGGGCTGAACAAGAGCTCGGTTCATCGCCTGTTGACCCTGCTGACGGAACACCGCTTTGTGCAGTATGAGGAACGCAAGCGGGCTTATGCCCTGGGGCCGAAGTTGCTGGAACTGGCCCGTAAGGCCCGCAGTGGCTATGACCTGCAGTCGGTTGCCTTCGATGAGATGCAGGAACTCTATCGCAGCTATCAGGAGAATGTGACGCTGGGCATCCTGAAGTCGGGGACCGTTGCCTATGTCCGGACCATCGAAGCCTATCACGACTGGTCGATCGTGCAAGCGCCGGGCATGCGAGAGCCCTTTCACTCGACGGCGACGGGCAAGGCGCTGGTCGCCTTCCTTCCAGACAAGGCGCGCAGTTCGCTTCTGAAGGACTATGAATTCAGCCGTTTCACCGAGCGCACCATCACCAATCGGGATGACTTCGAAGCGGAGCTCGAGCGGATACGTCGGCGCGGCTATGCGATCAGCGATCGGGAGAACGTCGACTACGTGAACGGGATCGCAACCCCGATCTTCAACTACGTTGGGGAGCCGATTGCTGCTTTGAATATCTGGGCACCGGCGTTTCGCCATCAACTCGACCAGCTGCTCGAATGGGTCGACGATCTACAAGCCGCCTGCCGGCGTATTTCCGAGACCATCGGCAGCAATCACAGTCCTGAGGACATCTTTGCTTTGGGCCAATAGCGATCTAGGCTGTAGCCCTTCCTGTTTGAAAGTGAGGATTTGGTCCGCCGATGTCAGATAGGCCCCGACGCCGCCTTGCAGCTATCCTAGCGGCCGACGTGGTCAGCTATTCGCGGCTGATGGGCGAAGACCAGGATGGTACCTTGGCGGCGCTTAGAGCCTTGCGCCAAGACCTATTCGGACCGGCGGTACGACGGCAGCGCGGCAACCTGGTGAAATCCATGGGCGACGGCTGGATCGTCGAGTTTCCGAGCATTTCCGATGCCGTGGCCTGCGCCCTGGAGATCCAAGCGGGCCTAGTCGATCATGCGCGCATTCGCTTGCGATACGGCATCCACACCGGAGAGGTTGTTTTCGAGGATGACGATGTCTTCGGTGACGGGGTGAACGTCGCTGCTCGACTTGAGGCCTTGGCCGAGCCAGGGCAGCTCCTCATCTCCGACACGGCCTACAACAGCCTGGACAGCAAGACCGCGGCGCAGTTTGCCGGCGGCGGCTTGCAGAAGCTCAAGAACATTGCCCGCAGTATTGCGGTCTGGGGCGTTCCGGCCTTTTCGGCCCGCAGCGAGGTGAAGTCAGAGCCCCTGATCAAGGCAATGCCGGCACCCGACAAACCCTCGATCGCTGTACTACCGTTCCGGAACCTCTCCACCGACGAAGAGCAGGAGTACTTCGCCGACGGCATCACCGAAGACATCATCGGCGCGCTCTCCAGATTCCAATGGCTCTTCGTGATCGCGCGCAACTCCTCCTTCGCCTTCAAGGGGAAGTCTCCGGATTTGCGTGCCGTCAGCGAGGCCTTGGGCGTTCGCTACGTCCTAGATGGCAGCATTCGGCGCGCAGCCTCGCGGGTGCGGATTTCGGGTCAGCTCACCGATACCGCCTCCGAGGCCAATATCTGGAGCAATCGCTTCGACGGCGTCATCGACGATATCTTCGAGCTTCAGGACAAGGTCACCATCGATGTGGTCGGCGCCATAGAACCCTCGCTCAGGCAGGCCGAGGCCGAGCGTGTGCGGATCAAACCCACGGAAGACCTGCAGGCCTACGAGCTCTATCTGCGCGGCCAATCTCACTTCCACCTGGTCACCGATGCAGACAATCGGACTGCGATTGCGCTGCTCTCAAAGGCGATGGAGAAGGACCCGGGTTATGCAGTCGCTGCGGGGCTTCTCGCTTGGTGCTACCTGCAACGGGCGATTCAGAACTGGGGAATAGAAGAGGGCGACGTGCCTCGTGCGATCCAGCTGGCAGAGCAGGTCTTAGTCAGCGATCGCGCCGATGCCATGGCGCTTGCTTATGCCGCCCACGTCATAGTGATGTTCGTCGGTGATCATCTGCGTGCGCGGCGAGCCTTCGAACGCTCTCTAACAGACAATCCTCACTCGGCCTTGGCCAACGCCCTCTATGCGGTCAACGAGGCTATGTTGGGAGAGGCGGAAAGGGCGGTGAAACACGCCGATCTTGCCTTGGCACTCAGCCCGCGAGACACCTTCCGCTACACTTTCCTCCTAACGAAAGCCCTGCCTCTGATCGACCTTGGTCGCTATCAGGAAGCAGCCGAAGCAGCCCAGGCCTCAGTAGACGAGCGGCGCGGCTTTCTCCTCACCCACTATGCTCTGATCGCCGCGCTTCAACTCGGCGGCGATCATGCCGCTGCGCGCCACGCCGTCGAAGATCTGCGCGCGCTCTCTCCCGACCCGACCTTGAGTAAGATCGTAAAGAGTGCGCGCTTCTTGCAGAACGAGTCGGCAGATCAGATGCGTCAGGCATTGCTAGATGCCGGCATTCCTAAGTGAGACCTGCAAGGCGCGCCGCACTGATCGCTATCCCCGACGCACTTCGCGCTCGTCCTGGTAGCGCATTATCCGCACCACCAGATCGGCGCCCAACTGGTAGAAACGCCGAAGCGGATAGGCTTTGATCGGGCTGACCGGGAAGGGACAGTCGGCGTCCGCTTTGCCCAGGATTCGTTCGGCCAAGACACGACCCATGACAGTGCTCATGGCAACACCGCGACCGTTGTAGCCAAGACCGGCCAGCAGTCCCGGAGCCGGCTCATGCAGGTGGGGCAGGTGATCCTGCGTCACCGCAATCTGGCCGCCCCAACGATACTCCCAGCGTACGCCGCGCAGAGCGGGGTAGAGTTGCTCGACCCCTTGGCGCATAGCGTCGAAGGCAGCATCGTCGTGGCCGTTGACGCTGCCGATACCGCCGAAGAGGATGCGGCCATCCGGCTCGTGTCGGCCATAGATGATTGTACGACGGGTGTCGGCCATGGTGCGCCCATGCGGCAGGATGCTGTCGTATGCGGCTCCCGACAAAGGTTCTGTCGCCGCTTGAATCGAGACCAGCGGCACGACGGTCTGGGCTAGACCGGGCCAGAGCTTGTCGGTGTAGCCGTTGGTGCAGAGCAAGACCCGATCGGCCGTGACACGGCCGCGGGGCGTGCGGATCTTCCAGCGCGCGCCATCCTGCTCGAGCGTGATCGCCGGTGTCTTGGAGTAGATCGCAGCGCCGGCTGCAAGGGCTGCACGGGCCAGGCCGCGCGCATAGGAGAGCGGCTGTAGCGCGCCGCCGGCGCCGATCAGGGTGGCACTCTTGTAGCCCTTGGTCCCCGTGGCCTCCTCTACTTCCGGGCCGTCGAGAAAGGCAATGTCGGCGCCAAAACGGTTCCAGGCCTCGGCAACGGCCCGCGACTGTCGCTTTGCCTTGTCGCAATGATCGGTTCTGATCCAGCCTTTCTGCCGGGCGCCGCAGTCGATGGCGTAGCGCGAAATCACATCGAAGGTCTCGTCGGCGGATCCGAGGATGGTCTTGGCCAGCAGCGGAAAGCGCTCGGTGCCGACCAGCTGCGCGATGCGGTCGGGTCCGTTCAAGGGCGGCAGCGGGTTCACCTGTCCGCCGTTGCGGCCTGAGGCACCCCAGCCGACTGCGCGCTCCTCCAGTACGGCGACCCTCTGCCCGGCCTCCGCCAACACCAGCGCTGCTCTGAGGCCGGTGAAGCCGCCGCCGACTATGGCGGTATCGAGAACCAGCTCCGCTTCCAGCGCCTCCGTCGGCAGGTCGGGTGTCGCCGTCGCAACCCAGAGAGAGTCCGGCCAGGTCCAGATCTCCTCTAGCCCGGCCGTGTTCCTTCGGTTCATCGCCTGCGCCTCCCTTCCTGCGGCTGTGCCAATCTCTTCAAGCAAGAGCGATTTGCCTCGACAGCCTGCCACTTCGTCAAGTAATTTCCTAATACAAGACTAAAGTTTCATATTAAGGAACAATTTCATGGCTGGTTTGCGAGAGGCGAAGCGAGGCGGGCGGCGCGCACGGCTCGAGCGGGTCATAGCCAATCCAGCACCGACGGCCGAAGGCATGGTCGGTGGCCTCTATCGGCCACTAGCGCCTGCGGACTTGGAGCGTATCCACCGTGCTGCGCTGGAGGTCTTGGAACGAGTCGGTATGGCTGGTGCCACCCCTACGGTGCGCGAACTGGCATTGGCAAAGGGGTGCCGTCTGGACGAGGGTGGCCGCTTGCTCTTTCCCCCGGCACTAATCGAAGACGTCATTGTCGGTGCCAGCCGCAGCTTCACGCTCTGTGGTCAGGACCCCAAACACGACGTCGAGGCCAAGGCCGGCCAACTGCACTTTGCTACCGGCGGGGCCGCGGTCACGCTGCTGGATAGTGAGACTGGGCGCTATCGCCCCTCGACGCTGGCCGATCTCTATGATTTGGCCCGTCTTGCCGATACCTTAGCGAACATCCAGTGGTTCGCACGCCCCCTCATCGCCACCGAGATCGAAGACTCGCGCGTATTGGACGTAAACACCGTTTATGCCTGCGCAGCCGGCACGCAAAAGCACCTGGGTTCCAGCGTCACGCTTCCCGAACACCTTGCCGACATTGAGATTCTGCTCGACCTGGTGCTGGGCGGCGAGGGGGCTTTCAGGCGACGGCCCTTCCTCTCGGTCCATGCCACCACGGTGGTCTCTCCACTGACCTTTGCCGCCGACAGCAGCGATGTCGCGACGGCGGCCGCCCGGATCGGTATGCCGGTGCTTAGCCAGACCGGTCCGCAGTCCGGGGCGACAGCGCCGGCCGCGCTTGCCGGCACCCTTGTGCAGGCTGTGGCCGAGACCTTGGCGGCGCTGACAGCGATCAATCTGGTTCGGCCCGGCCATCCGGTCATCGCCGGCGGCTGGCCCTTCGTCTCTGACCTTCGCACCGGTGCTTTCACCGGTGGTAGTGGCGAGCAGGCGCTGTTGAGCGCCGGCCAGGCCCAGCTTATGACCTATTACGATCTGCCGAGCGGTACGGCCGCCAGCATGACGGACTCCAAACTGCCGGACAATCAGGCCGGCTATGAGAAAGGGGTTACGACCCTCTTGACCGCGCTGAGCGGTCCCACCTTTCTCTACGAATCGGCCGGCATGCTGGCCAGCCTGATGGGCTGTTCGCCGGAGGCCATGGTGATCGACGACGAGATGCTCTCCTCCATCCGCCGCTGCATGCGCGGCATCGAGGTGAGCGATGAGACGCTCTCGGTCGAGGTGATCGCCGAGGCGGCGTGTGGTCCCGGTCACTTCCTGGGGCACGCCCAAACCCTCTCGCTGATGCAGAGCGAATATGTCTACCCGCAGCTGGCCGACCGCGAACCCACCGCGGTCTGGCAGGAAAAGGGCGCCCTGGACATGGTTCAGCGTGCCCGCCGGCGCGTTCGCGAAACCTTGGCGCAGCACTATCCGGCCCATCTGTCGGCAGCAGTGGACCGACAGATCCGCGACCGCTTTCCGATCCAACTGCCAAGGCAGTCGATGCAAAATCAAAGGGGACAGCGCTCATGAAGCAGGACGCGAAGGTCGTGATTGTTGGCGGCGGCATCGTCGGCTGCAGTCTGCTCTATTGGCTGACCCGGATGGGTTGGAACGACTGTCTCTTGCTCGAGCGCTTGGAGCTGACCTCCGGCTCGACCTGGCACGCAGCCGGCAATGCTACCCATTTCGGCCACCGACCGGATCTGACAAGGCTCTATGTCGATTCAATTCGCACCTATCTGGATGCCGAGGCGGAAAGTGGCCAAGCCATCGGCTTCCACCAGACCGGAAGCCTGCGCTTGGCAACGACACAGGCGGAGTTGGCTGCCTACCGCAGCTTTGAATCCGACTATCAAGCCCTTGGCGTTCCCTATCGGCTGGTCGATGCGGCGGAAGCCGGCCGGTTGCATCCGCTGTTGAATTTGGAAGGGATTTTGGGCGCGGCGCACACGCCCGACGATGGTCATGTCGATCCTTCCGGTGCCACCTATGCCTTGGCCAAAGCGGCCAGAGCGCGTGGCGCCGCCATTGCCACGCAGACCGCGGTCAAATCAATCGAACCCGATTCGCGCGGTGGCTGGCAGGTCAGGACTGCCACGGGATGCATTCGGGCTGAGCATCTGGTGCTTGCAGCCTCCTTCTGGACGCGTGAGCTGCTGGTGCAACTGGGCCTCTCGCTTCCTCTCTATGCTTTGCAGCACCACGAAGTGGTCACCGGCGATCTGCCGGCGATAGCCGCTCTCGAGCGGGAGCTGCCGACAGTGCGCGATCCCTACTGCCCCTCGAACACGCGCCAGGAAGGCAAGGGTTTGCTCTGCGGCGTGTACGAGCGCGATCCGGTGTTCTGGGGGGTCGAAGGGATTCCGCCCGACTTCGGCCAGGAACTGTTGCCGAACGAGCTGGAGCGTCTTGAGCCGAACCTGCTGCGGGTGATGGAACGCATCCCGGCCTTTGGCGAGGCCGGCATCAAGACAGTCAACAACGGGCCGATCTGCTACACGCCCGATGGCAGTCCCTTGGTCGGGCCGTTACGCCAGCATCAAGGTCTTTGGGTGGCGGCCGGCTTTGCCGTCGGCATCGGCACAGGCGGCGGTGCAGCCGCCCTCTTGGCCAGTTGGATTTTAGAGGGCTCTCCAATGCATGACCCGGGACCGGTGGATCCGGCCCGCTTTCCGGCCGACCTCTCCCGCGCAGATTGCCTGAAGCAGATCCGCGAAACATACGCAGCTGGCTATGCGCTGCCGGAGACCGCGGTGGCTTAGCGACAACCTGGCGCCCCTGCTTCTGCTGGCTTAGCGCGCGGCGCTAGGGCAGCATCGGCCGCGCTTCAACAGGCAGGGAAAAGGGCCGGCATGCACAAGTCGCTGATGGTGGTCGAAGACTTCTATACGAACCCTATGGAGGTGCGCGGCGCAGCGCTTTCGGTCGGCTTTCCAGAACATCAAGGGCCACGCACTTTTCCAGGCCGTAACAGCGCACAACCTCTGCTCATTCCCGACCTAGACCGGGCGGTCTCCGGGATCGTCGGCGAGCCGCTGCGTTGCCAGGACTCTGCGACGTCATTTCACGGCTTCTGCCGTTCGACCCTGGCCGGCGAGGAAAGCCGCTATCTGGTGCACGTCGATCCCTCCAGCCTCTGGTGGGTGGGTGTCTGCTATTTGAGCCTGCCGGAAGACTGTAGCGGCGGCACCTCTTTCTACCGCCACCGCGCCCTCGGGCTCGATCGCACACCAACGGAGCAGGCGGAGATCGAGGCGGTTGGGGTGCCGGGCGTTGCCGAGCTGCTGGCGCGCGATGGACGCGATCCAACCGCATGGGAGGAACTGATGACCGTTCCCATGCGCTTCAACCGTGCTATCTTCTATCGCCCCTGGCTTTGGCACTCCGCCGGCCCGGGATTTGGCGACCGGGCTGAGAATGGCCGCATGGTTCAGGTTTTCTCCTTCGTCTCGGCCCAGGAGTGAATCCTCGGGGTGAGACCCAACAAGAGATCCAGAGCGAGGAGAGACGAGCATGAGCTATGCCGGTGACAGAAACCCGAGCGACACCTGGGAGCAGCTGGTGAGCGATCCCAAGGCGACTTTGATCGATGTGCGCAGCGAGGCCGAATGGGCCTTTGTCGGCATCCCGGACTTGACCTCGATCAGCAAGGAGCCACTGCTGCTGGCCTGGCAGCACTTTCCGGGCATGCAGGTCAACCAGGAATTCGTCGATCACCTTCAGGCCAATGTCGACGACAAGGAAGCGCCGCTTTACTTCATCTGCCGCTCGGGCGCGCGCAGCCAGTCGGCTGCCGCCATGGCGACGGCCGCCGGCTATCGTGAATGCTACAATGTTGCCGAGGGTTTCGAGGGCGGCCACGACCAGGCCGGCCACCGCGGCCAAGTCAACGGCTGGAAGGCACGCAATCTGCCTTGGCGGCAGGGTTAGGGGTGCCACGTAAGTCTAACGACTGAATGGGGTCTGACGACTGAATGGATGTGACGCCCGCGCGATGCACGGCTGCTGCCCTCTTCAGAAACCTTCATCCAGTTTGATTGGCGGTCTTTGAGCGCCTCTACATCGGCTTTGCCGGGACTCTTTGCGTTGCCGGCCCGTAGGGTACGCCCGCCAGATTGCCGCCCGGCAGACTGACGCTTGGCCAGGCAAGGCCTCGATTGTCTGCCAGACGCGGCATGCCGGGATGTACGGGGTGCTCTTTCGGCTTAAAGAGATAGCGCCGCACCACCTCGCCGTAGCCGCGGAAATAGTAGCCGCCGTTAAGCGCCAGATAGGCGCTGCGCTTTGCCTGCCAGCGTCCGCGGATGCGGTACCAGGCAAGACCCGGGTGTTTGTGATGCACGATGTGCAGGTTGTTGTATAGGAAGAGGAGAGAGAAGAAGAGTCCGGACTCGACCACGCAGATGCGCTCTCCCACATCGGCGACCGCCTGATGTTCGAGGAAGGAGCGCATGGCCGACATGGCCGCACCGCCGTAGGCGAAGCCCAAAAGGTAGAGCCATAGCGGGAGGCCGCTGATCCAGCAGGCCCAGGCAAGCGGTAGGGCCATGGCCAGGAAATGCCAGAGCCAGACCGAGAGATCGTGACGATCGCCCTTGACCAGACGGCACACCCAATCGGCCCAGACCAGATAGATGCTGCGCGGCGGCGATAGCAGCAGCCGTCCGGCGAAGCTGTTCATCGCCAGACGCAGCGCGCGCTCGACCCCACCCATCTTCGCCCAGGCTTCAGGCCGTACATAGAAGCTCTCGGGATCCTTCTCGGGGCAGGTCAGATACTGATCGCGATGATGGGCGAGATGCGTTCGGCGCGAGGTTCGATAGGGAATCCAGAGCCAGATCGACGGGAAGATCAGCAACGCATTCAGCCGCTGGTTTGCTGTCGGATGGCCGTGAATTACCTCGTGCTGCAGATGTCCGTACAGCCCGCCGAGGTAGATGGCCAAAGGCAGAAAAAGCCAGATCGGCAGGTCAGCGTGAAACCAGGTCATGAGCCCGAATGCCAAGTAAACCCCGACGATCAGGGCCAGGGTCGGCCACTCCATCGAACGCCTTCTGCGACCGGGAACACGCGAAACGGCTCTCATACGCTCTCCTTGCCTCCTCTCCAATGACGGCTTTGTCCTCTCGATAACGCGATTGTGAGAGAATCAAAGGCCAGGAAGCAAGGATGCTATGGTAACATTCTGCAGCGTTTGGTAACTCTTTCCTAATATCGTTTATGTTAGAAAACATAGCTGTGGGATAGCAGGGAATGTGTAGCATTGAATAAACGAGAGACGATTGTCACTTTTCGCAACCGCTTGCGGGAAGTGATTGAGAAGAATGAGGAAAGCCAAGCCGCCTTTGCGCGCCGAGTAGGGCTTGATCGCTCGACGCTCTCGCAGCTCTTGGACGAAGACCGCGACCGCCTGCCGCGGGCGGAGACGATTGTAGCCATTGCCAGCGCGACGCAGGTCTCCATCGACTGGCTGCTCGGGCTCTCGCAGGAGGGGCTTGTCGGGCCGGAGGTCATCCAGCGCATGCTGGAGATCGAGACCGAGGCCGGCTCGCCGATCGATCAGCGTCTGCAGCGTTGGCACGACGAGGCCGCCGGCTATCGCATCCGCTATGTGCCCAGCGGCATCCCCGATCTGTTGAAGACCGAGGCCCTGATCCGCTACGAGCATCGCCATCTTACCCCGGAGGTATCGGAGAACCTGGCCGCCAGCACGGCCGCGAGGCTCGGCCTGATGCGCCAGCCCGAACGCGATCTGGAGATGTGTAGCTCATTACAGCTCTTGGAGGGGCTTGCGCGGGGCGAAGGGATCTGGCGCGACTTGCCTTGGCCGGAACGACGCCAACAGTTAGAGACCATGGCGGGATTGCTCGAGGAGCTCTATCCCTCTTTGCGCTGGTTCCTCTTCGATGGGCTGCAGACCTTTTCCGTTCCCTTCACGATCTTTGGACCGCTGCGCGCGGCTGTCTATTTCGGATCGATGTATTTCGTCTTGAATGCCAAGGAACATGTGCGGATCCTGTCGCGGAACTTCGATCAACTGGTCCGCGATGCCCGCGTCCAGCCACCCGCCGTTCCCTCTCTTATCCACGGCTTGATCGAGGAGGTGGCGAGTGGCCAGGCCTAGACGCTGCGCAAGACGCCGGAAGGAAGGCGACTATGGATAATGCCCAACGGCCGCATGGCGGTGGCTGCCAGTGCGGCGAGATACGCTTTGAGGTGCGCGGTGCGCTACGTCCTGCACTTATCTGCCACTGCGGCATGTGCCAACGCATCCACAGCGGGCCGGCCTACTACAGCGCTGCCAAGAACGACTGCCTGCACCTGACGAAGCGCGCAACCCTGTCCTGGTACCGCGCCTCGCCGTCGGCTGCGCGCGGCTTCTGCAACGCCTGCGGGTCGAGCCTCTTCTGGCGACCGGAGGAGGGCGGCTATACCGCAATCTCCTGCGGCAGCCTCGATCGACCGAGCGGCGTCGAGGCAGCAGCACACGTCTTTCTGGTCGACCAAGGCGATTACTACGCCCTGAGCGATGCGCTGCCGCGCTTCGAGCGGGGGTCTGGCGGCAAACTGCCCGGAGTGACCTCTGTGGTGCCGGAGTAGCGCGGCATGTCGCAGGCCATTTCGCTTCCAATGTATGATTTACCCCAGCTCGCGTGGGCCAGTGACGCCCTGGTTGCAGCCATTGCGGCTGCTCTGCCGGCTGGGCTTGCCGACCCGATGCGGCGGGGCGGTTGCGACCTCGCGGCCCTGTGGCGGGCGCCGGATCTGCTGCTGACCCAGACTTGCGGCTATCCCCTGATGACAGGCTTTGCCGATGCCTTCACCTATGTGGCGACACCCTGTTACGACCTGCCGGGTTGTGCCGGCGGACGCTACGACAGTGTCGTCGTGGTGCGCACCGACGATCCTGTGGAATGTCTGGCCGATCTGCGTGGCCGACGGGCGGCCATAAACGGACGGGATTCGCAGTCAGGGCATAACTGCCTGCGGCGCGCCATAGCGCCCTTGGCGCATGGGCACCCCTTCTTTGCCGAGGTGATCGAGACCGGCGCGCATGCGGCGTCTCTGGCGGCTGTAGCCAGCGGGCAGGCCGATGTCGCGACGCTCGACTGCGTCAGCCATGCGCTGTGGGGGCGGGAGGTACCGGACCGTTTGGTGGGAACCCGCGTGCTCTGTCGCACGGCCGATGCACCGGCCTTGCCCTACGTCACCCGTGCCGACATTGACCCTGAGACCCTGGCGGCCCTACGAGCCGCTCTGCAAGCAGTGGCAGAAGACCGCGAGCTGGCAGCTGTGCGCCGCGCGCTGTCACTCTCCGGCTTCACGCAGCTGGGTTTGGAAGCCTATGATGAGATCCTGTCAATGGAGCGCGCGGCCGTCGCGTTGGGCTATCCAGAGTTAGTCTAGACAATCAGAAGAAAGGGAAGCTGGATGACCGCAAGCCTTTGCGACCGCTCGGCAGTCGAGTTACGCCGCATGATCGGCGACAAGGAGATCTCGCCGCGAGAGCTGCTCGCCTCCTGTCGGGAACGCAGTGCCGCCGCCAATGGCAGCGTGAATGCGCTGGTTGCCGAGGACCCGCGGGCAGCCTCGGCGGCCGAGGCTGCCGAGGCTGCAGTTCTGCGCGGCGATGCGCTGGGGCCCTTGCATGGACTTCCGCTGGGGATTAAGGACCTGACGGAGACGGAAGGCTTGGTCACCACCTTTGGGTCCTTGCTGTACAAAGACAATATCCCGGCCGCCGACGATCCCTTGGTCGCCCGCTTGCGACGGGACGGCGCTGTCATAGCCGCCAAGACAAACACGCCGGAATTCGGTGCCGGCGCCAACACGCGCAACGACGTCTATGGCGCCACCGGCAATCCCTTCGATACGGCGAAGACCTGCGCCGGCTCGTCGGGTGGCTCGGCGGTGGCGCTCGCGCTCTCCATGCTGCCCCTTTGTACCGGGTCCGATCTGGGTGGCAGTCTACGCACGCCGGCTGCCTATTGCGGTGTCGTGGGTTTGCGCCCGACTCCGCATCTGGTGCCCGATGTGACCGGATCCCGCGTCTACGCGCCGCTTTCGGTCGAGGGGCCGATGGCGCGGTCCGTCGCAGATCTTCGTCTGTTGCTCTGGTCCATGGCCGGTGAAGATGCGATGGATCCGCTGTCGCGGCCCTCTTCGGGGGGGCAAGGTGGGGGTGCCGTTCACGCCGATCCGGCCTCGGCCCGTGTGGCGCTGTCGGAGGATTTGGGCGTGGCTCCGGTCTCTCAGGCCGTTCGCGGCCTGTTCCGTGAGCGCACGGCCGAGATGGCGCCCCTGTTTAAGGTTTGCCAGGCTGCCGATCCCCATCTAATGGACGCCAATTGGGTCTTCGAAACACTGAGAGCCGTTGGCTTCTTGGCCAACTATCGGGGCTATTACGAGAAGAACAGGGATCTCTTGGGACCCAATGTGAAGGCCAACGTTGCCTTGGGCCTGGACCGCTCGGCAAGCGACGTCGCCGATGCAATGGTGGCGCAAGCGGCACTCTACCGTGGCTTTCAGTCCTTCTTGAACGACTTCGACTATCTGATTTGCCCCGTCGCCTCGGTGCAGCCCTTCGACAAGTCTGAGTGGTATCCCCAAGAGATAGACGGCCAGCCTCTGGAAACCTACATCTCCTGGATCGCGATCACCTATGCGATCACCTTGACCGGTTGCCCAACCGTGGTCTTACCCTGCGGCGTGGACGAGGCGGGCTTGCCATTCGCCGTTCAGATCGTCGGCCGACCCTGGCAGGAGGCGGCTCTGTTGGACTTCGCCGAGGCTCTCGAAGCTGCGTTGGCCAATCGTCCGCACTGTGCCCGACCGGTGCCCATTTTGCAGAACCTCAGGGGCTAGCCTGTTGGCTGGGGAGTGCCTGGTCGTCGCCGCCGCGCAGCCGCAAGGCCCACATCAGGCCGACGGTTGCGCCTTTCATAATTGGTAGGGTGATCAGGCTGAGAATGAGGGTCAGAAGCGGCCAAACGATCATCTGAAGCGTGATGGACCAGGCATGTGTCTGCTCGACCAGCAGAACCAGTGGCACCACGATGTGGCCGACGATGAAGATGGTCAGATAAGGCGGAAAGTCGTCCGCACGGATCTGGCCGAGCGGTGTGTGGCAGACCGAGCATTCGTCGACCAGCTTCAGATAGCTGCGAAAGGCCTTGCCCTCGCCGCAGCTGGGGCAGCGCCGTTGGAAGCCACGCCACATTGATCTGAGCGCCGGGCGGTCGTCGTTGTTGTATGCAATAGCCATGGATCTCAGAATCGTCTCTCAACGCCCGCTTGTCCAGAATGGCGCGGCGCCCGGTCGCGGCTGGCACTGCGTCCCTGCCATGCGTTCTATGAGAGATCTGCCAAGGCTTCCTTCAGCGCACCTTGCAGTGGCTGCGGGCGATAACCCAGGTCCTGCTCAGCCTCGGCCGAGCTGAGCGAGGTTCCGGCCAAGGCGAGGCGCACTGCCTCTGGTGTTGCAGGCGGTGCTCGGCCGGTGAAACGATCGGCCATCCAGGTTCCGACCGCTGCGCTGGCGAGCGCGAGCCAAGGCGGGACGCGGCGTTTCGGCATAGGCCTGCCGGAGAGCTTTCCGACCAGAGCCAGCAACTCTGACAAGCGCAGGTTCTCACCACCTAGAATGTAGCGCTTGCCAGGCAAACCGCGCTCGGCTGCGAGAATGTGACCTTCGGCCACGTCGCGCACGTCCACCAGGTTCAAGACGCATTCGAGGTAGGCCGGGTAGCGCTGAGCCAAGAGATCGCGAAGCATGCGGCTGGGCGGTGTTAGGCCGCGGTCGCCGGGGCCGATCGGTGCCGTCGGACTTACCACGACGACATGTAGACCGCGTGCCGCCAATACAGCTTCCTCAGCCAGCAGTTTGGAGCGGGTGTAGGGCCCCGGCATGGCCGAGAACTGCGGCGCACGCAGGCCGTCGACCAGCTGACCGGCACCCTCTGGCAGCAGGACGGCTTCGGTCGAGCAGTGTACGAAGCTGTGTATGCCGGCGGCGGTCGCCGCGGCCAGCAGCGATTGCGTGCCCACCACATTGACCCGCTCGTGCGCGTTCTTGTCCTTGCACCAGAAGTGCGGGATCGCAGCCAGATGAAAGACTCGCTCGACCCCCTCGAGTGCATCGGCGAGCGTCTTGGGTTCGAGCAGCGATCCGCGATGCCAGTCCGCCTGGTTCGGCTCCGGTCGTTCGGCAAGATCCAAAACGCGCACGGCCCGGCCGCGAGCGAGCAGGGCTCGGACCAGATGCTGACCAATGAAGCCGGCGCCGCCGGTGACCAGATCCACTGCGCTTGGCCGTCCTGTCCGCTGTTCCGCATAGGCATCGTGCCGGGGGTCGGACTCGAAGATATGTCGCGAGCCGTCTTTCAGCATCTCTATATCCGACCCGTCCACAAAGAATCAATGACTTAGGGCCGAGCACGTTTTCGGGTGTTTCAGCTGGTCGCCAGCGAATTCGTCCTCACTGCGGGAACGGCTGTGGGGTCAGAATGCCTCTCGCGGGCTATTGCTCGCGTTGCCAACCAACTCCTAACCTCCCGATGGTGTGCTGTGCTTAAGGCATTGCTGTTGAACTTGGGTCAATCGCAACGCTAGACGGCTTCTAATGGGAGGGGCGATCAGGCGTGGATCGGTGGACGTTGCTTGCGAAAAGTGCGTTTCGCGGCGATTTTGCCGTCTCTCAGGGCAAAGAGGTCGCAGCCTTCCGCTTCGATGCGCGCGCCGTCGCTGCTGGTGCCCCGGAAGATCCACTCTGAGACGCCGAGATCGCCGACAACCGTGTGCCTGGTTGTCTGCCAGTGGGCATCGGGAAAGATCTTCCAAACGTCCGCGAATGCATCGCGGACGGCATCGCGGCCGACGACGCGCGTGCCATAGACTTCATCGCCGTCCAAGGTTTCGAACACCACATCGTCAGTCATGAAGGAGACGGCCCCAACGGCATCATGCCGGTTGAAGGCCTCGAAGAGGAAACGCAATTCAACCGTGCAGCCGTCCATCCTTGTTTCTCCAGTCGCGCGGAAGGCTAGAGCACGTTCGGCGCCAATGGTTTGTCGAAGTTGTTGAGCTTGGAGACTAGAACAAGCGCCGGTTAGGTCGTAGTACCAGATAGGTTGTATCTATGGCTCCAGTTAACTCTGCTTTGCGTCGGCGGCCAGCGCGCTTAGAATTCTCAAACCAGACTCGATCCTGCTGGAGGGAATGGCGCAATAGCCGAGGCGAAAATGTCGTTCCGGCCGGTTGCTATTCAGAAAGAAGACATCGCCCGGCTCAATGAGCACGCCCGCATCGCGCGCTCTTGTCGAGAGTGCTCGGCTGTCCAAACCGACCGGCCCCTTGACCCAGACGCTGGAGCCGCCGGCGCCGTAGCCGACTTCGAAGTCCGGGAGATACTTCTGGATCATTGTCCGCATGATCTTGGATCGTTCTTCGAGCACGGCAACAGTCTTGTTCAGCAGTCGATCGAAGTGTCCGAGCGCCAGGAACAGGGCGAGTGCGCGATGATTGTTGGTAGGAGCGTGGCGAAGCATCAACCGGCGAAGGGCGCGTGCTTCGCGTATGACAGTTTCACTGGCGACAATGTAGCCGACCCTGAGGCCGGGAGCGATAATCTTCGAGAGGCTGCCGACATAAAGCACACGGTCGCTCCCCTCCATCGAGCGCATTGCGGTCGAGGCACTCGAAGTCAGGCCGAAATTGCTTTCGTAGTCGTCTTCGATAATGAACAGATTGCGCGCCTCGGCAATCTCGAGCAAGCGCTCGCGCCGCTCGTTCGAAAGACTAGCGCCGGTCGGACATTGGAGGCTGGGCGTCAGGAAGAGCAATCGGCAATCGCGTGGCACATCGTCGGGGTCGATCCCCTGCGGGCCAATCGGCAGCATTTTCAGCTTTTCCGACTTGAGGGCTAGGATGTTGCGGGCATCGGGATAGCCCGGCTCTTCCATGCCCACGACCATACCTGGCCGGACCAGGAGTTCGGCGAGGAGAAAGAGCGCCTGCTGTGCGCCCAGAGTGATCATGATCTCTGCCGGCTTGGCCCAGATGCCCTGACGCGGCAAGACACGCGTGCGGATCTGCTCGACCAGTTCGGGATCGTCACAATCCACGAGATCGGATGTCCAGCCACGGATCTCCAACGCACTGAGCGCTTGACGCGCACATTCGCGCCAATCGTTGATCGGGAAGAGCGTCGGATCGCACTGGCCGTAGCAGAAGGGGTAGGGGAAATTCAGCCAGTCCGTCCGTTTGACGATGTTGTGTTGTTGCGTAGGTCGTAGAACCAGATGACTTGACCAATCGATGGCCTTGCCTCTGTTCTCTGCAATCCTGCGCTCCGCGCAAAGGCCACCAGGGTCAAGTGATCTTACGAAATAGCCCCTGCGCTCGCGCGCTTCCAGCACCTCTTCTTCGACCAGTTGACGATAGGCAAGCAACACGGTGTTGCGGGCGATGCCGAGACTCTTGGCGAGTTGTCGACTGGAGGGCAGGGGCATGTCGACGCTGAGCCAACCCTCGCTGATCGCGCTCACGACCATTTCACGCAATCTCGCCTGCAGCGGCCGACCTCTCGTCGCAGTCCGCATAAACAGCTGGTCCCATGACGCCTGGTCGATGCGGCGAGCCACGACATCCTCGATTTCGTATCGATAGTGGTACGAACGATGGTCAGCGATCTGTGGCACCACTGTCAATCACGCATTGCCAAGGGACGGATAGGCACTGGCACCATGGGAACCGATCCGTAACGCGCTGGCTTCGAGAGCAAGCGCGAGGCCACAAGAGCGCTCCGTCCGACTGTCGAGTGCACTGACGCGACGAGGTCGAATTCGCATCGCCAAAATCGGCCCGCTGAGCCTTTTGTGGACTGCGTCGCTCGAATGCCTCCTAAGACTTCTGCCGCAAACTGGTTCCATCAAACCTCTCTTCTGGATCTACGTGCTGCGCAGTGAAATCGATAACACTGTCAGTGGTGAGTAAAGGGAGGCGTTGCTGGACATCGGGCCTGAACCGCATGGGTCTATCGTGACGAACGGGACATCCAGAGAACGACCGAAGCACCCAAGGCTAGCGTAATGCGAGCTAAAATCAACCAAGGGAGGTGAGGCATGCACATCCATGAAAAGTTCATCGGCGGGGCGGCTGTCGCCTTGACCGTACTCCTAGGTGCGTCCATGAGCGTATCCGCTCAAACCAGTTTCCGCGTGGCAGTCGGCGACGCCGCGGGCAGCGCCCAGCATGAGCTCGGTAAGAAGTTCGTTGAGGAGCTGGAAGCGCGTACCGACGGTGCCTACACCGCGGAGCTGTTCTTGAACGGCCAGCTCGGCAGCGAGCAGAACACGGTCAACGACGCCTCGATGGGCTTGCTCGACATGTCTATTCTGGCGATCAACAACGTCACGCCCTTCTCGCCGTCAGTCGGGATTTTTACGCTACCTTACGTGATCCAGAGTGTCGACGACGCCGAGAAACTGATCAACAGCGAGGTCGGTCAGGAGCTGATCGACAACACCCTGCGTGATGCCGGCGTGCGCATTATCGGTTGGACCTATACCGGCTGTCGCGTGCTGACCAACTCGAAGAAGCCGGTGGCGACCCTCGACGATCTGCAGGGCCTGGTGATCCGGGTGCCGAAGAACGAGATCATGATCGACAGCTACAATTCCTGGGGCATCAATCCGACGCCGATGGCTTGGTCCGAGACTTTCACCGCCTTGCAGCAGGGCGTGGTCGATGGTCAGGACAATCCCTACCTTACCGTTCATTCGATGAAGTTCTACGAGGTCCAAAAGTACATCACCGACATCTGCTATGTCTTCTCGATCGAGCCGTTGATCGTCAGCGAGGGCGTATTCCAGAGCCTCGATCCTGCCGAACAAGAAGCGGTTCTGGCGGCGGGCAAGGCGGCCACCGAGCATAGCGCCCAGTTCCTTCGCGAATCCGAGGCCGCGATCAAGGCGGACCTGATCGCCAAGGGCATGGAGATCACCGAACCCGACGAAGCGGAGTGGATTTCTAAGGCGACCGAGGCGGTCTGGCCGAAGTTCTACGACAGCATCGGCGGCAAGGAGAAGCTTGACGCAGCAATGGCCATCCTCGGCCGCAGCTAAGCGCGCAACGGGACGTGGTGTCTGGCCGGCGAGGCCGGGCACCACCATGCCCACAGCGTCTCTAAGTGGCTCGGTAGCGGAAACGAAGCGGGGAGGTGCATCATGTCGATCCTCAAGCATATCTTCGAAAACATCGAGAGCTATCTCTGCCGTACCCTGCTCGCGACCTTCGTTGTTCTTCTCTTCGTTCAGATCTTGTCGCGGGAAATGTTCGGATACTCGTTCTCCTGGATCGAGGAACTGTCCACCTACATGTTCGTCTGGTTCGTGTTTTTTGGCGCGAGCTACGCGGCAAGGCTCGCTGCCCACAACCGGGTAACCGTACAGTTCAAGCCGTTTCCAAAGATGGTGGCGAAGATTTCGGAATCGTTCGCTGACCTACTTTGGGTCTTGTTTAATCTTTATTTCGTCTGGCTGAGCATCGACTTCGTCTTTTTCAAGATGAATCTGTTCTGGAAGTCGCAAACCCTCGGCATACCGATGAAATACTTCTACATGATCCTGCCGATCGCCTTCGCATTGATGACGATCCGGGTCATTCAGGTGAACTACCTCCGCTGGGTCAAAGGCATCGATGTGCGCGACCCCGATCAGGAGGAGCTCGACTCGGTCATCGAGGAAGCACGTTAGCCGACGACGGTTGGTGAAAACGAAACAACGGGCACTACCAGAGCTCGGGGGACAAGATCATGGACAACACCGTCATCTACATCCTGTTCGGCGCGTTTCTCGGCCTGCTCCTGATCGGTGCGCCGATCACGGTCGCCCTCGGAATAGCCGCGCTCGGGTCTTTTCTCTATCTCGGCGAGAACCCGATCAAGTTCGTGCAGATCGCCTTCACCTCGGTCGGCTCCTTCCCCTTGATGGCGCTGCCTGCCTTCATCCTGGCGGGCGCCCTAATGGAAGCCGCGGGTATCTCTAAACGCCTGGTGTCATTGGCTGAGAGCTTCGCCGGTCCCTTTACCGGCGGCATCGGCGCGGCCACCGTGTTCGCCTGTCTGTTTTTTGGCGCGATTTCCGGTTCTGGCCCGGCGACCACCGCAGCGGTCGGCCTTCTGATGATCCCGGCAATGATCAACAATGGATATGACCGCAGCTACGCCTCTGCCGTGACCGCGTCCGCAGGCAGCCTCGGCATAATCATCCCGCCGTCAATCCCGATGGTGATCTTCGGCATCGCCGCGCTTGGCCTGCAGGCGCCGCCGGAAGCGGTCGAGAAGTATGGTGTCTTCCAGTCAGTCTCGATCCCGAAGCTCTTCGTCGCCGGCGTCATCCCAGGCCTGCTGATGGCCGGCAGCCTCCTGATCATGAACTACATCCTCTGCAAGAAGCGCGGCTATCACGGCACGAAAGACGGTTGGTCCGCCTCCGTCATGAAGTCCGCCGTGCTGCGGGGTTTCTGGTCGCTGCTCGCCCCCTTGGTGATCCTCGGCGGCATCTACACCGGCTATTTCACCCCGACAGAAGCCGCAATCGTTGCCATCTTCTACACCCTGTTCGTCGGCTTCGTCATTCACCGTGAGCTGAAGTGGAAGGCGATTAGTCACTGCCTGACCACCACCACATGGCTCACCGGGCGTGTGCTCCTCATCCTGTTCACCGCCACCGTGTTCGGCCGATTGCTCGTCGAAAACCGAATTCCGGCGATCGTCGCCGACGGCATGCTGAGTGCGACCGACAACCTCTACATTCTCTGGGCGATCATCATCCTGTTCCTGCTGTTCGTCGGTATGTTCATGGAGACCTTGGCGACGATCTTGATCCTGACACCAGTGCTCCTGCCGATCGGCTACAACCTTGGAATCGACCCGACGCATTTCGGCATCGTCGTGGTCTGCGCGCTGGCCGTCGGCTTCCAGACGCCGCCGCTGGGCGAGAACATATTCATCGCATCAGGCGTCTCCAACGCCACGATCGAGGAGATCTTCACGCGCATCTTGCCGTTCACCTTGATCAACGTGATCGCCATCTTCCTGATCGCCTTCTTCCCGCATCTAACCCTCTGGCTGCCTAATCTGTTCGGCTACTGACCAGAAGAGCGCTGGACCCTGAAATTGAAGGAACGAGGGCATGCAAACCGCCATAAAGACGATCCTTTACTCGACCGACCTGTCGCCCAATGCGCCCATCGCTTTCGGCTACGCTGCCTATCTCGCGAAGCTCACCGGCGCCGAGGTCCACATTCTGCACGTGCTGGAACGCCTCACGGACGACGCCTCCTTTGCTATCCAGGTCTATATTCAGGACAGTAAGAAGCGTCACAACATGCTCGACCTTCGGATCGAGCGGGCGCGAAAATTGCTGGCTGAAAAGCAAAAAGCATTCTGGGCTGCTCAGAGTGACGAGGACAGGAACGTCCAGTCCCAGATCAAGACTGTCACGGTTTGCGAGGCCCACCCGGCAGAGGAGATTCTGAAAGCAGCCAAGAAGTATGATTGCGACCTGATCGTCATGGGCTCGCACGAGCACGGCTTTAGGCACTCCTTTCTGGGCTCGGTCGCCAGAAGCGTGCTCCATCGCTCCCACGTTCCGACCCTGATCGTTCCCCTGGCGGAGACCGATTGAACGCGGCCGCATCACATCAGCGGAGGATGTTTCGATGATCCGATTGACCGGCGCTTTACTGCTTTCAGTCGCTTGCCTGTTGGCGACGCCTACGCTTGCGGCCGATCCAGACAAGATCACCGTCGCCTACTTCGAGGAATGGCCCACGGCCAATCAGGTGGCGCAGGTGGAAAAGTGGTACGACAAGGAGCTCGGTGTAGCGGTCGAGTGGCGGGCCTTCCCGACCGGTGTCGCCATGGCCGATGCGATGGTCGAAGGTGAGGTCGATATCGCGTACTCCATGGGGATCGTCCCCTTCGCGCTTGCCGTCACCGCTGGCGCTCCGATCAAGGCGGTCGGTGTCGCCGTCTCCTATGCAGAGAACGACAACTGCGTGATCTACAAGAAGGAAGCGATCGACCGTGCCAACGCCCACGAATTGGAGGGCCGACGGGTCGGTGTGCCTTTGAACACGGTGACCCACTACAAGATGTTGAGAACCCTTACCTTTCTTGGCGTCGACGTCAGCAAGGTCGAGGTCGTCGACATGTCGCCGCAGGCGATCAGCGAAGAGTTCATCAAGGGCGAACTCGCGATGGGTTGCTCCTGGGGCGGTCCGCTCCGCCGTATGAAAGGCCATGGCTGGGAGCTCTTGAGTGCCTATGAGCAGGAGCGTCTCGGTATTCGCGCCTTCGACATCATCGCGGTGACAGACAGCCTTGCCACCGAACATCCCGAATTGGTCACCAAGTTCCTGAAGGTCACGGATCGCGCTGTCGCCTTCTTGGAGAGCAATCGTGAAGAAGCCGAAGCGGTGATCGCCGAGGCTGCCGGCCTGGAGCTGAAGCAGTCCAACATCGTGCTGTCTCTTTTCGACTTCTACCCGCGCGAAGAGCAGCTCAGCGAGCGCTGGATGAATGGCGGCGTTCAAACCTTCGTCAAGGAGGTTGCCGACTTCTTCGAAGAGCAGGGCGAGATCGAGACTGCTCTCGGTGACTATGACGCCGCGGTCGACAGCAGCTTCTACGAGAAGGCCGAATAGGCTCGAGTTCGAAATCAGCCTATGCCTGCTGGGTCAACGAACTCTGTGAATCGCTACGCATTCATCGGAGGTTCGTAGGTGCGAGCAGCGTTCTCATGGCCGAGGCCGCACAGGCAGACCGCCTTACAGACGCCATGGGGGCGGAGTGCGTGCCAAAGCGCGCGCACCTGAAACAAGAAAACTCATTAATGTCATAGCCGTAGGGGTCTTGATGGTGCCGGGGGTCGGACTCGATACAGAGTCTCCTCCGGTCTCAGTATTTCTCTCTGCATCTCATCCACGCTTGCCGAATCAAGGGTTTACGAGTGACTGATGTTTCTGGACATCTCAGCCTGTCGCTGGCAATCTCAGTCACACTGTGGGAATGAGTGTGGGAATGAAATGCCGCTCTCGGCTCGAAAATGCGCTACGGCGACGCCTGGCAGGCACACTGACGGCAGGGGTCTGCATCTCTACGTGAAGGCCAGTGGCGGCCGCTCTTGGGTACTGCGCTATCAGTTCCAGGGCAAGCGGCGCGACATGGGCTTGGGCAGCTATCCAGAGGTCACCTTGGCAGCCGCGCGAGAGAGGGCGCTCGAGGCTCGGCGGCTGATCGCCGACGGCAAGGACCCTATAGCAGTAGCGCGGACGGCAAAGCAGCGCGCGACCTTCGCCGACGCGGCCAATGCAATGATCGCCAGCAAGGCCAGCGGCTGGAAGTACGAGCGGCACCAGCAGATCTGGCTATCGGCCTTCGAGCGCTACGTCTTCCCCGCGTTCGGGGAGAAGGACGTTGCAGCGATCGATACCGCCGACGTGGTGGCGATCCTGCAGCCGATCTGGGCAGAGAAGACGGAGACGGCGAGCCGGGTCCGGCAGCGTGTAGAGGCCGTCCTTGATTATGCCAAAGCGATCGGTGCCAGAGAGGGTGAGAACCCGGCGCGGTGGCGCGGCCATCTTGACCAAGTCCTGCCGCGACCCAGCAAGGTTACTCCGGTGCGGCACCTGGCAGCGCTCGACTGGCGGAAGGCGCCCGCCTTCGTCGCCGAGCTCCGGCAGCGCAACGGCGTCGCTGCCAGGGCGCTACACTTCATCATCCTGACGGCAGCGCGCAGCGGAGAGGTCCGGCAGATGCGATGGGCCGAGATCGATCTCGACGCAGGAGTGTGGGAAGTGCCCGCCGAACGCATGAAGGCCGGCAAAGAGCATCGGGTGCCGCTGACCGAAGCCGCACTGGCGATCCTCGGCCTGCCCGGTGAGCCCGGTGAGCTCGTCTTTTCAAGTGACTTCAAGCCCGGTCAATCGCTCTCGGACGTGGCGGTGACCAAGGTGATCCGCAGCATGGGTGACCCCTCTTCGACCGTGCACGGCTGGCGGGCGACCTTCAAGACCTGGGCCGGCGAGTCGTCCTCGTTCCCAAGAGAAGTGATCGAAGAGGCTCTGGCACACCGGCTCAAGGACAAGGCCGAAGCCGCCTACTGGCGCGGCGACGCCTTTGATAAGCGGCGGGCGCTTATGCGGGCTTGGGCAGAGTATCTGGCAGCGGTGAGCGCGACAAAGGAAGCAGATTTGAGAGAGGCACAGTGATGGCGAACAAACAGAAATATGACGACAGCGAGCTCTTGAGCCTCGCCGCAGAGATCAAGGTTGCCGGCCAAGCATCCTCGCGTTTAGCAGCGTGTCGGTTGGCTGCAGAGTGTGTAGTCGGCCTTTCCGAGCAAGAGCAGGAATACACCATCGAGCGGTTGCGGAAGAAAGACAAAGGCCTTTGGGCGAGCCTACTGGCACACGCAGAGGCGAAGAGCGCGGCAGGTGTGGAAATTGGAGTGCCAAGACCTGGCGCGCCAGGGCACGGGTTTGTCTTGTTGGGGGGGCCGATCTCGCCAAGGATGCTGAAGAAATTCAAACTGGAAGACGAGGAAAGGGAAACGTTGCCGGACAAGCTAAAAGCAATAGAGGCCGAGTTAAGGCGTCTGGCTGACCTCGCCGGGCGAATGGTGGACGCCGCGCCCCCCGACAAATTCAACGCTCAAGCAAGGCTCGCCCGTTGGGGTGGCCGACAGCTGATTGAGTGGTGGGAAACCCGTCCGTTTGACGTGCAAGAAAACGAAGACGGTGGGTTGGAAATAATCAAAAAGAAATAATCCCAACTGGGAATAATGTAAAACGCAATAATCCCTTAGACAGCTTCATTCGGCTCAACTTATCTCTCTCGTGTCCACTTGTATCACGTCTTGGAGACACGAGACATGAAGAGCAACCAAGATCCCGTCGCCCCGTGGGGGTACACCATTAAGCAGCTTGCCGACGGGGGACCTGTGTCCCGCGCAACCCTCTATCGGGAAATTGCCGATGGTGAGTTGGAAGTTATCAACGTCCGCGGTCGGACCATCGTCACCCCGCAGGCCTGGGACGGCTACTTGGCCCGTAAGAGCGGCCGTAAGGCGGCCGCCTAGGAGGCGCCTCTGTAGAGCGTCGAACCGATGTCCGGCAAAGAGCGCGTTGCCAAGGGGCTCGAGTGGATGGAAAAAGTCCTACTCGACGGCGCACTCACACCTGCACAGGTGCGAATAGCCTTGATCCTTCAGCGCCATGCTGACCAGGACTACAGGGCCTGGCCTTCTGTCGAGACCCTGGCCAATCTTGCAAACCTGACAACCCGAACCGTGAAAGCCGCCCTCGCTGAGCTTGTTTCGCTTGGGTGGCTTCGCGTGCAAAAGGGTGGCGGTCGGGGTCGGACAAACTGCTACTTGCTCTCTTTCGAGGGGCGATTCCTGAAAGTGAAATCGCTCTCGGAGTGGCGGCGGGCAAAGCCGGAAACGGTGAAGCAAACGCCCCCAAAAGAAGAGTGCAAAAACAGTGAAGCATACACCCCTGTTTCTGCCGAAAGGGTGAAAAAAGCGACCGTAAAGGGTGAAAAAAACGTCCAAGAAACGGTGAAGCAAACGCCCCCCGAACCCATTTATGTGAACCCTACCAATGAACCCGACTCTCTCGCTTCGCTCGAGAAGGGCGACAGCAGGCCTGCCAAGCAAACCCGTGGATCGCGCATTCCACCCAACTGGATGCCCACCGAAGACGGCATGCAGATTTTGCGAGGCAAAGGTTTCTCTGAAGCTGACATCGAGGCGGAAGCCGACAACTTCCGAGACCATTGGCTTGGCGAGTCCACCCAGAAGGGCATCAAGCTGGATTGGCAGGCCACTTGGCGCAAGTGGTGCAGATCCAACTACTGCAAGCCCAAAACGAAGCAGCATCGGAAGTCCGGCGATGGCTTCCTCGATGCCCTGAAGGGCAATTCACCAAGCCATCCCACCACCGGCGTCGTCATCGATGCCGACTTTCAGCGCATGAAGGAGCAACGCTGATGAGCAGCCACATTCGTATTATTGAAGCAGACGCCAGCAAGGCACCCAGCGAGAACCTGGTACTGCTTGAACCGAAGGAGACCAACAGGCGTCTGGTCGAGACCTTGCCAGAGCCGGTGAAAGCTTGTCTGCGCAAGACCCATCATCCGGGCTACGAGTTCAAGGACTTCGAAATCGAGGGGCTGCCCGCTACCGAGCACCTTGGGGCAGTCAAGCAGGCGATTGCCAGCCACGAGTACGCAATGCGTCCGGCGCCCTCTGAGCCCCTCAAGAAGGCTCTGGCGCGGCTTCGTGTAATGACCAAGACTCGAAGCGACGAAGAGGGAGAGGGAGCCCTACGGGCCGCTGCCTATCTCGAAGAGCTGCAGCACTGGCCGGGCGACGTGGCTATGCACGTTCTGAACTCTCAGCCGCGCATCGACAAGTGGTGGCCGGCCTGGGCGGAGTTGGAAGAACGCCTTGAGCTCTATGCCCGTGAGCGGAAGAAGCGCTTACAGGCCCTGGTCGACCTCTCGCAACGGATGATGGTCCGTGACGTGGTCGCTGCCTCTGAAGGAGCGATGACGGCCGCCGAGATTGAGGCGGCAGTGGGCATCAGCGGGCTCTCGGTGACGCTCTGGCACATGACGCAAGAGCGCTGGGATAGCCGCGGACGTCTACTCAAAACAGGTAATGAAACCTACCACTGGGAGACGCGGTGATGACCATCGAGAACAACGCGCCGCCTAACGTGGTTGACCTGACCAAGCTGCTGCCGGCGGCCGAGCCTAGGGCGCAGAACACCTTCAAGCATCCAGAGGCGCGCGAGCTCTGCGAGATGCAGCCTGGCATGAGCCCGCTGCAGGTGGATGCCTCGATAGACGCAATCTACCAGATGGCGGCGGACATCGCGGTCTCGTCACTGCGTTGCTGGTTCTGGGCGCAGGTCGCCGCGGGCACCACGGATGCTGGCTGGATCCTCGCCCAGATGGAAAAAGCGGTCGGCTTCGGTCCTATCCGGCCGACACCTCCTGGAGATGCGGCATGACTGACTGGATCAAGCTGCTGGACCTGCCGCAGGGCGACTTCGCGGTCCTCGAACGAGGTTGGACCAACGACAGCCGTCCCCTCTGGTGGATCGATGCGCACTACCAACAAGGCGTCGTGGAGATGGCCTGGACCGGACGCACGCGCGACGCAGCGATGCGTGAGAAGGCTTGGTTTGAGAGCGACGGAATGCCGGTCTTCGTCTTTGGGCCTCAGGGGTGACGGCCATGGAAAGCATAAGCAGCACTGGGAGTGATGGCTTCTACGTCGATGACGAGAAGCACAGCTACCTGACTTCGATGATCATCAAGCTTGGCAGCGAGCTTACCCCCCACATGGTCGAGGGATATGTCGAACAGTGCCTGAAGGCTGCGTCAGTGGCCGCGCAAATGAAAGTCCAAGAACAGTTCAGTGAAGAGCTTCGAAGCGGGCTTGAAGATCAAAGTGGCGGGCAGATCGGTCTTCGCGGCGACCGCATTTTGGACAGGCTGCTGGCTGCACAGCAGCTACCGCCACCGATCAGGGCAGCAGATTTGGGAGCGACGTTTGCACCGGCACCTCCAGACATTCCGGAAGGCACAGCATGACAGGGCACGATCCACAGCCTTTGCAGAAGGCCAATAGAAGCAAGGGGGCGAAGCCAGAGAAGAAGCGGGTCCCAGGTGGCGCCAAAGGTTGGCCGCGAATGGAGAAGGTGACGCAAGAGGACGGCACCAAGAAGGATGCCTATGAGAAGGCCGGGAAGCACGGGCTTTCAAAGCTAATGGGAGCCGTTGGCACGGAGAACGAGGATTTCGCGATCGGCATTTTCAGCCAAGTGGCTCACTGCGAGGGAACTGCATCCGAGAAGGTGATGCACACAGCAAACTTTCGCGGCGCCATGATGGAAGAGATCGCACCTAGAGACGCGATCGAGACAGCCTTGGCGGCTCAGATGGTGGCCACCCACTGCGCAGCAATGGAGATGGCGAGACGCCTTCGAGACGCAGACCATCTTCAGCTTCGAGACAGCTGTGAGCGCACGCTCACCAAACTCAATCGGACATTCATCGCACAAGTCGAGACCCTGAAGAAATACCGAACCGGTGGCCAACAGAAGGTAACGGTCGAGCATGTCCACGTCCATGAGGGCGGTCAGGCGATTGTCGGCACGGTCTCCTCAGGGGGAGGGGGGCGCAAACGGAGAAGGTCGCAAACCTCATGAGCGCAGACTCTACCCCGAGAAAAGATGGCTGCGTCTTTCACAATGCCCGGCAGTGCACAGCCAAAGCAAAGCGGACGGGTCAGCGCTGCAAAGGTCCAGCGGTGCGCGGCCGAAACGTCTGCCGGGTGCACGGCGGCCTGGGTGGTAGGCCCATCAAGCATGGCGTCTACAGCAAAGAGTATCTGGAGGAACGCCGACATTTTCGAGAGCTCATCGAAGAGAGCAAGGAGTTACTCAGACGCGTACGCGCTCTGTGAAACAAATGGCAACAGGAGGAAGACACGTGTCCCGGTTCATCGAAGCATCACAGCTCAATGCAGACAGTCACCATTGCCCCGGCACCCTGCCGGCGAACCAGTAGGAGGGCGCCATGGTTACAGTACCAGTCGTCTCGCCTCGGCCGATCTCAGGGGCTGGGAGTACGACAAGGGCCTCGCCGGCGGACTTCGGTGCGCGGATCGGCCAAGGCCTGGGAGATCTCGGCCAAGGCGCTATCGATCTGGGCGGCGCTATGCAAGAGATCGACAAGGAGCAGAAGCGGATCCAAGGTGAAGCGGAGCTCTTCGCAGCTAACAACAAGGCCGCCGATCTGACGCGAGAACTGCTGTACGGCGACAACGGCTACTTCGGGACATCTGGGCAAGTCGCGGCACAAGGCCGTGACACCACCCTTGAGGCCTATGACGCGGGCCTGCGAGAGATCAGTAAGGGTCTCTCGACGCCGCAGTTACAAGGTGAATGGGACCGACGCTACGGCGGCAGAAGAGCGACCATCCAAACCGATATCTACAAGCATGGTCTGGCTGGCTCGCAAGCCTGGCGCGACGGCGAGGTCGAAGGGCGTATCGCAAACGAAACCGATTATGCCGCGCAGCTGTGGTCTGACCCCCAGAGGTTGGGTGTCCACATCGGTGGCATTCGGAAGTCGGCCCAAGTCTTCGCGCAAGAGCAAGGCTACGGGCCAGAGCAGAGTCAGGCCTTCGTTCGTGGCAAGGTGAGCGTTGCCCACTTCGCGGTAATGCAGCAGATGCTTGCCAGCAACCAAGTGATCAGAGCGGCCAACTACCTTGCCGATCATGCAGGGGACTTGTCGGCCAAGCATCGGATTGCCGCCAATACAGCCATCCAGGAGGCGGCAACCGTCCTGGGCGGTCAGGTGCTCGGTGACCAAGCCATCGCTCTGGCGAAGCAGAAGACAGACCCGATCGGCGCCATCCTGGTGCAGCAGGAGGCGAGCGACACGCTCTTCTCTGCGGTAGTGCAGCAAGAGAGCGCCGGCAATGCCTCGGCTATCTCCTCGGCTGGCGCGGTCGGCCTGGCGCAGGTCATGCCGGACACGGCCCGGTGGGTGGCCAGCCAGCAAGGCGAAGCCGATGTCGCCGCGATGGGTAACGAGGAGATCACGCGCTGGCTTCAGGTGCCGGAGAACAGCGCTCGCTACGGCCGCTTCTACCTGAATGCCATGCTGCAGCGTTTCGACGGCGATGTTGTTCTGGCTCTGGCGGCCTACAATGCCGGTCCGGAGAACGTCGAGAAATGGCTTCAGAAGTACGGCGAGCCACGCATGGGCGAGATCTCGTCGCTTGAGTTCGCTGACAGAATTCCCTTCGCCGAGACGAGGAACTATGTCGCCGCGGTCCTGACCAGGGCCAGCCGTGGCGGGCAACCCACTGGCGGCGGGGACTGGTACACCGCAGCCCTTGAGCAAGTTGCGGAGATCGAAGACCCGGAGATGCGGGCGATTGCGACGCGGCAGGTCGAGGCGGCCCGCAAGGGTGAAGAGACGGCCGCCAAGCGGCAGCGCGAGCAGCTCGAAGCAGAGGCCGAAGCCTTTATCGAGGGTGGCGGCAATCCAGACGACCTGCCGGCGGCAACCCGGCGATCGCTGGGTGCGGTCAAGATGGAGCAGTACCGCAAGGTCTACGACAGCCGCACCGCTAGAGACGCGCCGTCCCGCCAGACCGACTGGACGCTCTATGACGAGCTTTCTCGGATGCCGGCAGAGCAGATGGCTGAGTATGACCTCTTCAGCGTCCAACACCGCTTGGAGCCGTCGCACTACAACGAGCTGAAGCAGCGCAAGGCTGAAGCACAGAAGATCGTTGCCGGAGAGCCGCCGCCGAAAGAGCAGCCTTACTCGCCCTTCACGCTGACGCAGCGGCGAACCGCCTTGTTCCAGCGTCTGGGCATCAACGGGGCGGATGGCGCCGAGCAACGGGGCCGGCTGTCGGCCTGGCTAGACCAAGCCTTGAGGGACGAAGCCAGACGCAAGGGCTCGCCTCTCACGGCCGAAGAAGAAAACCGGATCATGCAGCGCGGGCTGATGGTGATCAGCGAGGGTGGCTGGTTCTCCAGCGATACCCTGCTGGGTCAGGTTGATGAGCTCTCCGATCTGCCTGACGAGGTCGCCGAGGCTCTGGCCGAAGCCTTCCCGGACATGACCGAACAGCAGCGGCTCGACACCTACATGACCTTGAAGCTGAAAGGGGAGATCCAATGACGGAGACCCTGGCGCAACAGCTTCGTGATGCTCACGAGCGCTTGCAGGTTCGAGACCGCGCAGCGGCGACAGGTTCGCTTCTGGCGGCAGAGGAGCAAGACCCGGACAGCATCGCGGCTGGCCGGCAAGCGGGGCAGGTCCTGCAGATCCCGGCAGCCGCGGCCGACCTGGACCCGGAAGGGACACAGAAGCAGGCCAAGGCCAAAGAGTATCGTGACGCGCTGGATGCCAGCCCGAAGCTGAAAGACTGGGTCCAACAGCCCGGCAATGCCCTGATCGCGCATGACGACACGGAGCGGCTCTCCTGGTGGGAGCAGATCGGTGGCTTGGGCCAGTCCTTCGGCGCCGCAATCCCGGAGACGGTCGGCATCGGCTTGCAGGGGCTCAATCCACCGATGATCCTGGGCAGCGGTATGGCGGTCGAGGATCTACCGCTGCACCTCAGGGAGGATTTCCTGGGCTTTGAGCGCGAGGCTCACGAGACGCTCCATGACTTCGGTCAGAACCTCGAGGCCTTCGGCCAGAGCATCGACGTGCCGGACGAAGAGAGGACTATTGCCAACGACATTGCCGGGGCCATCGGCCAGCTAACCGGACAGGTGGCCCTCTTCTTTGCCGGACGTTCGGGGCGCCTCACGAACCTGTTGCTCTTCTTCGGCACGGGCCGCGAGACGCAGCGGCGCATGCAGATTGACCAGGGCGTCGACCCTGACGCGCCGGGCGCCCAGATCGCGCAAGTCCTGGGTGGCCTGGTGACCTTGGCAACCGAGAAGGTCGGCCTCGACATCCTGCTGGCGCGGGTCCCGACCCTGCGGAACCGGGCTCTGCAGCTGCTCTTGGGTACGGGCAAAGGCGCAGTCGCTGAAGGGACGCAGGAGGTCACCGAGAGCATCCTGCAGCAGGTCATCACGAACGCGCTCGCCGATGACGACCGCAGCCTCTTCGACGATCTGGGGCGCGACTTCGCGGTTGGCGGCTCTGCCGGCGGACTGATCGGCTTCCTGCGAGAGTTGCTGACGCCTGGTCGGAGACGACGTGCGACTTTGGATGCCGGCGATGGAGAGGAGGACGCAACTCCCTCACCGCAACAGGAAGCAGCGGCCGATGCCGCCGCTATCTCTGCCATCAACGACAACGCCCGAGAATCCAAGCTGGCGCAGCGTTCGCCAGACGACTATCAGAGCTTCGTCGAAGAGGCGACGCAAGGCACGGAGCGAGACACGCTCTACGTCCCTGCTGAAGAGATGAACATCTTCCTGCAGAGCAAGGGAGAAGATCCGAAGTCGGTCGCCGAGAGCCTGGGGCTGGACTACAGCGAGGTGCTTACCGCAGCACAGGCCGGCACTCGCGTCGCGATCCCGACCAGCGCTTACGCTGCCCGCTTGGCGGCCGGCGAGCATGGAGAGTGGTTTGCGGCCAACGCCAGCTTTACCCCGACAGGGCGGACCTTGGCGGACCAAGCCAATGAAGAGCTGGCAACCTCGCTGCGGCAACAAGGCGAAGAGCTGCAGCAGCAGATAGACCAAGA
This sequence comes from Rhodospirillales bacterium, assembly GCA_963669445.1. Lineage (GTDB taxonomy): Bacteria > Pseudomonadota > Alphaproteobacteria > Kiloniellales > JACOMY01 > JACOMY01. The sequence goes on along the minus strand of OY770029.1, from coordinate 3,271,594 downwards.
GCTTGAGCTGCAGGCGGCTGACCAGCAGGTCGCCGATGCCATGCTCTCCGAGTTTACATCAGCCGGCATGGCGCCTGGCGTGGCCGGACAACTCTCCCAGGCGGTGGCGGCATTCTTCCGCACCCTAGGGCGGAGGACGGGCACAGATGCCCTGGAGGCCTTCCGTGCGGTCGGCGGCATCAAGGTCCGCGGTGAGATCGTCGAGCGTCTGAGTCGGCTTGATCGCGACGAGCTGGACAAGGTCATCGACCTAGCACGCACCGGCCGGACCAAGAGCAACGCCAAGCGCGAAGAGACCCTGATCCCCTTCCTTGCGCGCCAAGGCTTGGTGGATGACGGTGGCGAGCTGCAAGCCATCGGCGCCGAGAAGCTGGTGAAGGCCGGCGGGCGCACTCTCGACGACGCCGCCGTTGCGGCCGCAGAGGCGGGTTACCTGCCAGAGCTGCGAGCCGAGCTGGAAGGCGACAGGCTGGCAACCCTGAACCCTCGGCGGGTGCTGCTGGACGCCATGGACCGCGAGCTGCGGGGCGCTCCGGTGCGACTGCCCGATGACACCGCCGATCGTGCCGATTCCCAGGCGGCCGCCGTCGAAGACCTGATAGAGACAGCTGCGCAGCTCGGTGTTGATCTCAACCAGGACAACGAGAGCATCAAGACGCAGCTTGATCTAGGCGTCAGCGGCAAAGGACCGGGGCCGACCGTTGACGACCTGCCGCCTCTGATCCTGAAGCAGGAGACGGGCGGCGATGAGGCGGGCGGTAGGCGAGAGCGGCTCGAACTTGAAGCGAGCTATCGGGAATTCCTTGGTGACCCTGACGCGCAGCCGACCGATCGAGAGTTTGTTGCCGGCGAGGTCTATGACCTTATGGACCTGCCGCGGTTCTTTGAACAGCACATCAAGGGCCGGAAGTTTGGGGATCCGGCCGCGCCGAAGGTGCGTTTTCGGCTTGGGCAGATGAATCCGGCCACGCATCGGGATGCAGAGCGCTTCGGCCCGGACGTTAGCAAGGTCTCGCCTGTCGCCACTGTCTCCGCCCAGTCAATGACCCATACTGAGGTGGTGCGCGGCAAGGACATGAAGGATTTGCTTGAAGCCCTGCCGCGGCTGGTGACGGAGCGGGCGGAGGTAATGCGAGGAAATTCGCCCAACCGCATCATCTTGGCGCGACGCCTGCGCCTGGAGGATGGCACTGAAGTCGGTAGATCCATCAATCAGATGGCAATTGTCGAAGCGGTCCTCTCGGCCGATGGGATGCAGGTCGTAACCATGCAGCTCATCAAGGACAAGAAGCTGATCAAGAAGCGTGGCAAGCCGCCTTTTGATGATGCCGCGGGCGGAGGAGGCGGTGAACCCTCCTCTCCTCTTGGGGCCGGAGCCCCTCACGCAGACACCGTCGATGATCCTGGCGTTCCGCCCGCAACGTCAAATGTGGCGCAGGACCCAGAGGAGGTCAAGTTCGAAGATCTTCCAGAGATCGATCTACGGCACAACAAGATCTTCCCCGAACGTGTCAAGGGCATCCTCCGCGGCTTCACCTCGGTGCCTGTAACCGGCATCCGACCGGACGCGCCGGCGACGATCTTCCTGACTAAGGATTACGATCTCTCCACCGCGCTGCATGAGCTGGGCCACGCCTTCCTCGAAATCCAGCTTGCGACCCTGCGCGAAAACCCGGATGCCACAGGGCTGAAGGAGGACACCGAGGCGCTCAAGGCTTGGTGGGGTCGGAATGCGGAAGCGGTGGCGAAAGAGGCCACAGGCTATCTTGAGGGAGACGGCGTCATCACGGCCGAAGAGGTGACGGCTTTTCTCGAAGGTGACCTGCAGGCGACTGGCGAGCGGACCCGGTCCATTCACACCGCCTTGCATGAGCAGTTCGCGCGAGGCTTCGAGGCCTATCTCTTCGAGGGCAAGGCGCCGTCTGCAGGCCTGCGAGATGTCTTCCGCCGCTTCAAGTCCTGGCTGCTGCTGATCTATCGGCAAGTCCGTCGCCTTGGTGTCCGGCTCGATGATCAAGCACGCGAGGTCTTCGATCGCATGCTGGCGACAGAAGAGGAGATCGCCGACGCCCGCGAGCTGGCTGGCAAGGTGACGCCCATCGAGGCGCCCGAGCTGGATTGGATGACACCCAAGCAGCAGGAGGCCTATCGGAAGAAGAGCCAGGAGGCCTTGGAGCGAAGTCGAGAGGCCGTCCTGTCTGACCTCATGGGAGAGCTCTCACAGACGCAGTCGAAAGAGTACGAGCGGATCCGCAAAGAGACCAAGGCGGCGGCGACCCAGATCGTCAATGCCAGGCCGGTCTATCGAGCCCGCGAGTGGCTGCAGAACAGCCGTTGGCTTGGCGACGGTCAGCCACAGGATCTGCCTGAGACCAAGCTGAACAAGCGAGACTTGATCGACCTGGGCTATGAGGGCAACTTGCGCAACCCGACCAATCGCGCGGCCGGCAATGTGATCCTGCCGCCGATCTACAGCGCTAAAGGCGGCGTCCATCCCGATGTTCTGGCGGGGCTCTTCGGCTTCCGCACGGGCGACGGCATGGTGCGGGCTATCCTCTCCAGCCCTGATCGCCAGACCGCCATCGAAGAAGAAACCGACTCGATGATGCGCGAGCGGGTCGGCGACATGCTCCGAGACGGTCGGATCGAAGAGGAGGCATTGGCGGCCGTCCATGGCGAGGACTTCGCCGGCGTCATCGAGGCAGAAGTCCGGGCGCTGACCTCGGATCGGCCGGAGTTCCAGGCAGCCCTATCGAAGGAAGCAGCGCTGGAGGCGGAGAAGATTGCCGTCCTCTGGGCTCCCCGGCAGGCCAAGCCAGAGCTCTACCTGAGAGCCGAAAGGGGCGCGGCGGAGGCTTCCAGGCGCGCGCTGCAGCGTGGTGATCGGCAAGAGGCGCTGAAGCACAAGCAGCGGCAGTTGCTCAATCACCACCTCTGGCGAGAGGCCAAGGCGGCCAATGAGTTTGTCGAGAAGCTGCTCGGTCAGGTGTCTCGCTACCGGCGGAAAGCGGTCAGGCAAAACATCGGGCCCGACTACATCGCCCAGATCGACGATCTCTTGGAGCGCTATGACTTCGTGAAGCGCAGCGTGAGGGAGATCCGGCGAGCCGAGAGCCTCGTCGAGTTCGTGCAGCGCATGGAGTTGGAAGGCCGAGCGCACGAGGTCGACATCGATCCTCGGGTCATCGCGCGGGCGATGAAGACCCACTACACCCGTGTGCCGATCGTCGAGCTCATGGGGCTGCAGGACGCGCTGAAGAACTTGGAGCACCTGGGCCGACTCAAGACAGCCTTGCTCCTGGAAAACGAGCGCAGAGAGCTTGAGCTAGTCGTCGATGCCGTCGAGACCTCTGTTAGAGGCAGCGGCGAATTCGTGCAACAGCGGATCGGACGGGGAACCCCGAAGCAACAGCGCGGTGATCGTCTGCAGCAGTATGGCAACCTGATCTTCACGCCCGACACGATCTTGAAAGAGCTCGACGGTGGCCGCGACCTGGGGCCGGCCATGGAACACCTGAAGCGCCCCATCGATCGTGCCATCTCCGACAAGTACATCCCCATGAAGGAGAAGGCCGACAACGATCTGGCCGAGATCTTCAATCGCTACAGCAAGCGCGAACAGAAGGCCATGAAGGTCAGGCGGGAGCTGCCTGGCATTCAGCAGCCCATGACTAAGTGGCAGATGATCTCTGTCGCCTTGAACTGGGGGAATGCCGGCAACCAAGAGGCCTTGCTCGACGGCAACTTCGATATCAGTCAGATCGAAATCATCCTCGACCAGCTCACCAAGAAGGATTGGGAGTTCGTCCAAGCGGTCTGGGACTATCTCGAAACCTACTATCCGATGATTGCCGAGCTGCAGGTGCAGAGGACGGGCGTGGCACCGGAGAAGGTCCCCGCTCTATCGATCGCCACGAAGCACGGCACCTTCTCGGGTGGCTATTACCCTCTGCGCTACGATGGCGGCAACAGCACCAAAGTGGGCGACGAGGATGTGCAGAACCTCTCACGCGAGATGCTGGCGGGCAGGTTCTCCAAGGCGGCGACAGCACGGGGACACACCATCGAGCGCGTGGGCTCCGGCGGGCGGCCGGTGCTGCTTGAGATCTCGGTCCTGCCGCAGCATTTGCAGCGGGTCACCTATGACCTGGCTGTCGGAGAAGCGGTCCACTACACGAATAGGGTCCTGAACCACCCTCGGACCCGCAAGGCCTTCGAAGAGACGGGACGGCAACAGACCTGGCGGACGCTCGACCTCTGGGTCAAGGACACGGCTGCGGGCGAGACACCTGCCGGCGACATCGAGGAGGCTATTGCCAGGCGCATCCGCACCGGTTTCTCGGTCTCGGTGATGGGCTTCAACCTGGGAACCGCGCTCTTGCAGCCGCTGGGCATCCTGCAGACCTCGGTCCAGCTTGGGAAACGACACACGGTCAAAGGGGTGCTGAAGCTGGCTACCTCCTCCTGGGCGGGGCCGCGATCGGTCTTCAAGGAGATCTATGAGCTGTCGCCCGTGATGCGGAACCGGACAGAGGGATGGAACAAGGATGTTGCCGCGGCCGTCTCCGACCTGAAGGCAGCCTTCCCTGACTGGCTGGTCGAGGCCGCCTTCTACATGATCAGCCGGACACAGCAGGTGGTCGATGCCGCAACCTGGCTCGGCGCTTACTCGAAGGGGCAAGAGAAGTTTGCCGGCAACCTTGAGAAGGCCAGAGACTTCGCCGACGGCGTGGTGAAGACCTCCCAAGCCTCGCCGCTGCTGACCGATCGCTCGGGCCTGGAGCGCGGCACCACCAGCGAGCGGAAGCGGCAAAGCGAGCTGGTGCGCATGCTTTGGACCACCATGGCCAGCTACATGTACGCCAAAGCGAACGTAGCGACCCAGCGGACGCGAGAGACCAACTTCCGCAGCCCGAAGCAGGTGGCAGCCTGGGCCGGTGACATGGCCTTGCTCTTCGTGGTCGAGACCATGCTCGTGGCAGTCATGCGCGGGACCTGGCCGGACGATGAAGAGGACATCCCCGGTTTTGTCGGCCGAGAAACGCTCTTCACGGTCCTGGCAGGGTTTCCGGGCATCCGAGAGGTCACGACAGAGGTTCAAGGCTTCCGCGGTGGTGGCTCTCTGGCCGCCTTCATCCAGGCGGCTGGCCGGCTGGTGACGGAGACCTCGGACGATGATGCATCGCCGCAGGACTTCAAGGCGATCAACGACGTGGGCGGAATCATCTTCCGGTACCCGTCCAAGCAGATCAACCGCACCGTCGATGCGCTGATCAGGGATATCGAAGGCGAAGACGTGGCGCCGATCGACTACATCATGTGGCGGCAGAAGTAGAGGGTGCGTTTCGCGCCCCCATCTTGCTCCCCTAAATTGGGGAGCAAGATTGTTTCAAACATGAGCGTCGCCCCCCTTATGGGGGAATAGTTTGTTCTCAGCGGCTTGGCAGGGTGGGCGTTTCGCCACCCTTAACTCACTACCGATTTTTTGCCCTTCTGGGAGGAAACCTGCAACTGATTACCGTGTTGCTGCATCGTGGCGCAAACCTACCGACGGAAGGAGCTTGACCAAGGGCAACGACAATGCGCAGGCGCCGACCACGGCGCATTATCCTTCTACCGTCTCGTACCCCCACGCGTTCCGGCTCATCCCTAGAACCAGGATAGCCGCCCAAATCGCCCGCATGCTCCGTTCTCCAAGCTGCCTGTGCGGACAATGCTAACGCGTGCGACGGCGCTATGTCAGCGCCAGACGTTCACCGCGAACCAAGTGTAGCGGACGATGTAAGGACTTAGTAGCCCCGCAGCCAGACGCACATCTTCAGCTTCAATCGTCCCACGCCCGCCAGTTAAGAGCCCGCTTCTCTGATAGAGTCGGGCTCTTTCTTTGCCTGTGCATTGCCGAGTTCGGGTCTAAAGTCCTAACTTACTACTCACTCACAGTTTCCTGGTCAGGAATCGCTGGAACCCTCAAGAAGGCCTCCACAGATGATGCGGCAAGATACAACGCCATCACACCACATAGAACGATACCCATCAGCAGCATCGTAAGTCGGTTGCCAATTTCTGCCAGATGCTCGGGGCTCCAAACTGCCTTAACGTCATATGGAGTCGGAAGTCCAGAAATGAAATCATCAAGTGATGTTGGTCCATATTGTTTATTTATATTGATGAAATCTCCCTTGGATTGTGAATTCATTGTACTCTCTGTTCCAATTATGATGTATTCATATTTTTTATTTCCATCTTTATCTACGGCATGAGTCCCATCAGCGTCAGAAACCGGTATTCCGTGAATGTGTATCTTCCTCATTTTGTTGAATTTGGATACTAAGTAAACCATTGTTCCAGCAAATATTATGGACCCAAGCGAAAAAAACAGAGCGTTTGAGCTATTTATCGTCAGGAATGTCAAAGCAATCATACCTACTGCAAAAGCTCTCGCTCCCGCTGCTACCAAAAAGTCCGGAGCATCGTGAATCAGCCATGTCCATTTTTTTAGTCTGCCGACTGACTTGATCAATAGGAGCGCAAATGTAGATACGAGGGCGGCCGCTATAGCTACTACGGCGGCAAAGGGTCCATAGTCGTTCAAGTCCATGTTGAGGCCTCAAAAATTTAGATGCTTCGTTGGGGGGTATGTCCCTGGTATCGTGACAGGCGAGTTGTCCCATTGATCAGTGACATAGGGCCCGCCATCGACAGCAAATATATACTTTCCAGCCTGCAATGCACTTGTTACCGGTGTCGTTGGTCCACCAAAGTACTTCTTTGACTTATAGTATGCTCCGGACCAATGCACATTTAACCCCGGCGTATTTGAGGTAACAGTAAACAGGCAACCTATCGTCGAGAGGGTTTGGCCGCCGAATGGTGGAATAAAGTTAAGAGGTGTAGTAGAACTAGGTGGACTTACTTCACCACCTTGCCCACCGAAGTCAGGGTCAAATTGTTCTTCAGATGAATCGGGGCTTTGTAGGAAACCAAGGCGATGCGCAAACGATTTTGTCGCTTCTGTAAGAAAAATCTCACGCACTTCTTGCGAGTTAATCCACTTAATATTCGGAATACCAAATTCCATTATCTCGATATTATGATAGAAATCATCCATGTATCTATGAAAATACCCTAAAGTTAAGTCCCTTCCAGGAAAAATAGCATATTTCGGAAGTGATGGTCGACCAAATATGGTTAAAGATAATGGAATTAGGGTTCCATCATTTTCTTCTACTGGAAGTTTGTTTGAAGAAATTTTTGAAATTTCCATATCTGCTACAAAATTCAATATATCAAGATAAAAATCAACGAGCGGAATCTCCCTTAGATCACTTTCAAGAGGGTTATAACTTTCTACTGTAAGCATCATTTTGTTAATTATACTACGGGCCTTAATTAGGCTTGCCTCAGAATACTCTGTCGATTTAGCCATATCTCATCTGCCTCCTCACTTAACGCGAAGTGGTTGTTTTCAGCGTCCGTATAGTAGCAAGTGATCTCAGTCTGTCAAACCTGTCGGCCGCGGGGTGACGCGTGGTACGCGGACCATTCGGTTCTCCAAAGAAAAAGGCGCTCGAAAGCGCCATTTGTCATAAGAGCTTGTTGTGTTCCTCCCGTTCAGTTCACTGCCCCGTCCGGCTTCTGGGCCTGCAGCTGGTCTATCGCCGTCTTGATCCGGCGCCAGACCTCGGCGGCTAGTTGGTTCCCCTGTGACTCAAACTCGGCCGCGCGGGCCATCGCTTCGGGTCTAGCCTGCGAGCCATAGCTCTTCACCATCAACGATGCTGATTGCCAAATCTCTTTCTCGCTTACCATGGCCGCAGAGTTGGCCATTCAATTGGTTGAGTCAATCAGCCCGTGGTTGGCGCCGCTGTCGGCGTGTACCAGGCCGACGAGACCCGACCGGCATTCGACAGGAGTGATCCGCCGGCGCTGAGGAAGCCACCGGTAAGAGCAGCCCGCCCTTGAGAGCGGTTGAGTTCGGCCTGGTTCCGCAGATCAACGCTGTCTACCTCGAAGCCATAGGCCTCTTGCTCTGCATTGGACCGGATCTGAAGCGCGTCCAGCTCGTCCAAGCCCGCCTGGTCGGTCAGAACCTGGAGCGGTGAACCAGATGCGACATCCACACCCTGAGCGGCCAGTACTGCGGCCTGGGCGCCACGCTCTTGGCCAGCCGCCGCCCGGAAGCGCGATTCCTCGATGTTGCCCCGGCGCCGCGCATCATCGGCCTGGCGATCCCGGACTCCAGCCCGGTTCTCGGCGACGCGCGCGTTACAGTCATCCACGCGCTTGGTGCTGATGCTCTGAGAGATGGCACCGATGGCCCGAAACGCGCTATCAGCTGCCAGCAATGGAGCCGCCACGGCGCTTGAGGTACAGGTTAGGGTAGGTTTAAGAAGAATTGAGCCGCTGCACACCTATGCACAGGATGAACTTTGGAAGGGTTAGCTGAGTGCGGGCTGTTGTGGATCTTGCCCCTTGAGGCAGCTGTGGCCCGGGATTAGCGGCCTTAACAGGATTGGCAGTTTGAACCACTGTGGTGCACATCGCCGGATTGAACGGATCGTTCATCCCTTCAACAGTGCCACCACTGCAGCCCCCGCAGCAACAAGAGTTCCTAATCCGACCCACTTGGCCCAGTTCGATGAACGCTTTGCTGCTTCAGCCGAGGCCTTGGCGTGATTTGCAGACCGCTCTGCGGCCGTGGCGGCGCGCTCGTCAGCATCCGCAGAACGCTTCATCTCTGCGAGCATGCGGTCTTGCTCTCGCATCCGAAGCCACCGTTCAGCGGCCTTCTTGCGTTGTTCCCCATAGGTTCCACCAGCAAGCTTCTTGCGGACCCCGTGTTCGCCCTCTGGATCATTTTCAAACTGTGCAAAGGGATCTTCATTGACCATTCAAGTCTCTCCCGCCTTCCTCCACTGACTAAGCAACTTGGTTGAATTCGCGCTAGACTCTCGCCACCTCTGATTCTCAACGACGGAGGGTCCCATGCGCATCCTGGCTGCTGTGATCGGTCTACTGGCGCTGTCGAGCGGCGCTCAGGCTGACGATCCCTACTCCTACTATGTGCCCTGGTCTGGGACCACGCTCTATCAGGAGCCGGCGCCTTTACATCAACCGAGCTACAACCGGCCGCTAACAGCCATCACCTCCGATGGGTTTACGACCTTCTCGGACGGTACCACTGCCATCACCACCGACGGCTACACCACCTTCTCTGGTGGCGGGTCCTGTGTGTCCAGCAGCGGCTATACGACTTGCAGCGGCACTTCGTTGGGCGGACCTGTAGAAACGTACATTAAAGCTATTGGTCGGTAGGGCGCTGAAAGCGTTCGACAATGCAGGCCACTCCTTTGTGCTCTGGCTCCGGATAAGAGTTGACTCTGACGAGGGCTTTAGGCGCTTGAGCTCGTTCCTCGCGGATGGCGTCAAGGACAGGGGTGGCGCTCTTTCTTCGATTGGCTGACATCACCGCCCCTCTTGTTCCCACTCCTCGCGGAGTTCTTTCTCGCGCTTTTTCCACTCGCCCGCTAACTCTGCCTTGAGCACGGCTTTGGCCTCTTCATAGCCCTCGTCGTAGGCCTCCTGCCTGGCGTCCTTCAACTCGTCCTGGAATTCGTTCTTGAGCTGCAAGGCCATTTCTTCTTTGGCCTGCTCCCAAAGTTCAGCACGTAGATCCTGCTCAAACAGCTTTTGCCTCTCTCCGTCCGGACCGAACTTGATCATTCGCCTAACGGCCTCGCTGCGTGTGTTGATCCGATTATCGAAGCGGTAGTTGTCGATGGCATCGGCTTCATCTGGCGTGAGCATCAGATGAAGTCGCATGGTTCGATTTTGATTCTGAATCATGCCCGAGATATAGCATGCCGGCACACTATGCGCAAGGTGAGTGAATGTGTTTGACGCACAAATGGCACACTGCTACAAAAGGCGACCCGGCCGGAGGGTGCCACCTCCGAACCGGGCCTAACCACGATCATTGAAGGATAGTCCAATGACCAAGGCTAAAGGCAATATCGGTAGGGAGCAGGCGCCGCTCAAGTTCGAACAGATGCTAAACTACTCCGAGATGGCGATCAGTGATGCCGTGGGGTACGCGCAAGAGGTTGACCGGGCAATCGAGGGGCTCGACGAAGCGAGCAGCGTCGCGGGCTACTGTAACGAAGACCGTCTTGAGGTGGCGCTGATGTGCGCTGACGACCAGCATCAAGCCCTTATCGACCTGATCGCGACGAGCCAAGCGCAGTCGCTGAAAGAGGCGCTCTCGCAGATGCTGGTAGCTGAGAGGGTGTTGGACCAGATGGCTGACGAACGCAGCATTCGCGCCCGGCACAGCCGGGACCTGCGCAAGCTTCTGATGATCTTCGAGAGTGTGATCTTGATCCTGGAAGACCAGCTCGGGGTTCGCAGACAGGATTTCGATGTCTACGCGGTAGAGGAGGGGAGGGCCACACTGCGGCCGCACATGCGGATTGCGGCATAGCTGTAGCTTACCTGCGAGCTGTTGAACGTTCGAGGGGGCCTCGCTTCGGCGGGGCCTCCTGCTTTACTGATCGGTCGGCTGATCCAGCATCCTCAAGAACGAGACTAGAGCTTCGATCTCGAGATCATCCAGGTAGCTAATTCTGAGCAGATTTTCTTCAGAAGCCATAAGATATTTGTAGTACTCGTGCCGCTGCAGCGCATCCATACTGTCGAGGTCCACAAAGCTCAGCGGGTCGAAATGAGCACGGATCGCGTCCGCGAGAGTCGCCACACTGCCGGAGTGTCCATAAGGTGCCGTGTCCGTAACGTCCCACAGAGGAGGGGTGCGGAACTTGTACAAGTCGGCGGGATCGTGGGTGATGTTGAAGCGGCCGTAATCGATGCCGAATCCGTTTCGTCCCTGCCCTAACTGGGGAAACGGCACGGTGTGGAAGGCAAAGTCCGAGAAGTGGGGGCCGCTGTGGCAAACGGCGCATCGCCCCTTGCCAAAGAAGATCATGCCGCCGCGGAGTTCCTGTTCATTCAACGGCTCTCCGTGGAACGCGAACCTGTGTAGTCTCGTCTCCCGTACGGCAAAGCGCTCACGAATGAACGCGGTCAGGCTCTGAGCAACGTGAATGAACTGGACCTCCTCCTCGGGCCTCCCGATCTCCTTCGCGAGGTCTCTGATCACCTCTGGGTCTTTCTTACCAAGGTTCTCGGTGATGGCCTGGTACAGTTCTCTGGCACCATCGACAGTCTCGGTTCGATAGCGGTCGACAACCCGATCAAATTCAAGCATCTCGACGGTCTCGACAGGAGGAAGGTGCACGGCTACGACCAACGGATCTGAGGACGGTGGTTCTTCGCCGAACTGGCTTACCAAAAACCCGGATGTGACATCGACCCTACCGTCCCAGAAGAAGGTCGGAAAATCACGGTCGCCACGGCCCCACAAGGGGAGCGAGTTGCGTGACAAGAATCGGTAGGCGGAGTTGACTCGCTCAGCACCCTTCCCAATGCCTGAAACGCCTACGGAGATCGGAATGCCATCGCCACTGCCGAACTCTTCAAGATGGCATTGCTGGCAGGAAACATCACCATTCAGGCTGAGCGCTTCCGCCTTGAAGACCCGAGCACCAACCTGGCCTAACCTTGAAATCTGGGCCACCGGCGCCGCGGGTTCCAAACCGTTAGCCAACACCCGTTCTCTTAGGATCTCGATGTTCGCATCGCCGAACGCCCTGAAGGGTGCCAGACCGATTGCAATAAATCCTGCGAGGATAAGGCTAGTAGCGAATCTCATGAATTTCCACGAAACGACGTACGTCCTTAGATCGTGCTTCGAGCGCCTCCACGCCCATTAGGCCAAGCTTTGCTTCTGACACACCGAGTGTTTGAAGCCACTTTCGCAGCTTGTCATAGTCCTGACAGGACATGAGGCCTACTTCAGTCGCCCCTAGATTGCGAATAGTGACCTCGCTAGGTGCGAACTGCACTGCCTTCTTAGCAATAAAATGCTCTCGCATTACATGATCGCACTGGAACATCTTGGCGTGATACTCTTCTCTATAGAGGTGCGCAGCAATCGGTGGCACAAGATACTCAGCTGCTCCGTGCGCGCCCAAAATAACAACCAATCCTGCGAGCAATAGCTTGGTGATCACGACCTGAAGCCTAGTTCGCGACCACGCCGAGGTGGTTCAGCGTTTCATTGCTGAGCTTTCCAGTCGGTGCCAATCCCTGATCGCGTTGGTATTGGTAGAGGGCTGCTACTGTCCGCGCGTTCAGTTCGCCGCTCAGCATCCCAACCTCGTAACCACGAGCCATCAACGCGATCTGCGCCTGAGTCAAGATCTCCGCAAACCGGGCGTTGTTTCCTTTGAGCACTCTCGGCTTTTTGGCAGTCATTGGACTGCTTGGTAGGACAGCACTGCGAGGCGTGCTGGACTCGTTCCTACCTGACAGATGCCCAGCCCGATAGCTGAGCTGGTTCAGACCATCCGGCCCGGGATCCGGCACCTCCGGCATGTAGTAGGATCGGTGGCTTGAATGGGACGCGTGCGACTGGTGGCTTTGGTGTGAACGATGCTGGGCAAGATTGTACTCGTTAAGCTGCAAAATCGACTGCGCGTGCTCGACGATATCACCGACCAAGCTCTTATCGTCACTTATGTGGTTGCCATCTCCAGCACCGGCAGATACTGGCACAAGCCCGGCCGCAATGAGGCTGGGGATCGCGTACTTGAGTTTGCTCATGATTCCTCGCCAGTCTCGGTAAGAGGGTGAACTCCCTCATATGACCACTTCTCATTGTACCATTCGAAGAAACCACTGCAAGAGGAACGTTGTCGGCAATGCTCGCACTGAGGCAGAAACTTCCTCTTCCAATCCGAGATCGTGTCCGCGCAGTGCTTTCGATAACGCGGTGAAACCGTACAAAGTGGCACATTGTAAAGCATCGCAGGGAGCCGCCGCGCTGTCGCGATGTCCAAGGCGTGTTCCAGAGGCTCGGAGCACACCGAGTGATCGACGAAGATGTCGCCCTTGAATGCTTTGGCGAAGCCGGTCGGCTCGAGGCCCATAATGGCCCAAACCTTCACGAAGAAGAGATTCTTCGAAATGAAGTCGGCCAGCTGAGGCAATGTGGCATAGTTCATGCCGGTCAGCACGGTCCGTAACTCTATCCCCGCATGGGCGGCCGCTAGACGATAGAAGTTGGGTAACAGCAAGTCATATGCGCCTTCCTTGAACACGACTCGATCGTGCGTTGCCGCGTCCGGCGCATAGAGCGGCACCCCCCAAAGAATCTCGAGGCTCTTATTGAGGGCGCGCAGCCGTGAGACGTCCTCATCGCGGAAGTGTTGGGCGTTAGTCAACACATGTAACTGGAGGTCTGGCCGACACTCGGCGACATCCTCGAGCAGATCGAAGAACAAGTCTCGCTGCAAAGTTGGCTCTCCGCCTGAGATCCCGATGGTGACGCCAGGATCGGCAAGCTTCAGAGCCTGCTTGTAGAATGGGAGCCGCCATTGATCTTGGACGCGCTTGGGCGGTTGGCTGCACATCACGCAGAGCTGATCGCACTGTTCGGTAAACAGCAGCGTGTTGTGCGAACTGCCTCGCCTCACCAGTCGAGACGCGACTCCATGACCGGGAACGATCATCAAGACGTCGCCTTCCAATTCGCTGGCCGACGTTCTCGGAAAACCTACTTCCACTGAACCGCAGCGACCGCGAGCTGACCGCACTCCGACAGGAGCCAGGGACAGCCCGTTGTCCCCATAGACCTCCTCACCCTGCTCCTCGACGCGACACACGAATGGCGGAAGCGATCTGTCGACCTCGACGGGGACCTGGAGGTTAATCATAGAGCACCTCGTAAGGCGCGTGCGCTCCGTCTTTTCGGAAGGCCCAGGACATCAAGGGGTCAAGCCAATAGCGGTCCTGATCTGCTATCTTCTGGAAAAGCAGATCGAACAAGTCCATGTGTCGCCGGCAGAATGCAGTCTCGTGCTTGGGTAGGTCAATTCTGCCATATCGTGAGAGGTCGTCGACTAGGTCGATGCCGCAGAATGGGCCATAGACGCAGTGTACGCAGTCCGGATGGACCTCGTTCATTGAAGAGAAGTTGAGCGCGTCCAGCTTCACCTGATCAATCGGCCCGCCCAAATCTCCGAGGCGCAGATCAACCTGTCGAGTGCGCGAAAGCATGCGCGCCTCGTCCGTCGGATAGACACCGCCGTCGTAGTCGATCACGCAGTAGTCTTCGAAGTAGCGGTTAGGTGATCTGCAATCCACATAGTTGGATTTAGCCAAGCCCAGGATCTTCTTGAAGATCATTGAGGTGTAGAACTCTTCGAAGAATTGAGACTTGTTGATCTCCATGATCCGCTCGAGTGCCTTGAAATAAACCTTGTTCCACCGCGATACGCCATCGACGGAACTCGAATGGTTCTTCCTGGCGAATCCGAGATAGTTGACGGGCCTGAGGAAGATCGAGTTAAAGCCCAACGCGAGATAGGTGTCGATGATATCTTCAATGCGGTCATAGGCGTCCGCCGAAATGGTTGGCAACGCCGATACCTTTGTCGCCCCATGCCGGTTCATGATAGTCTCAAGATTTTGGAAGAATCGTTCCGCGCGCTCGGTGGTTCCGGTCCGGTTGGCTGTCATCATATCAACGGTGCCGTCGATCGACGTACTTATATGCATGCGCGGATCTGCGAACACCTCCTCTATCTGCGGCGTGAGCGTCATGAGGTTCGTGCAGATCGCGAACTCAACTTCATCGAAGCGACGTTCTGCGCGGCGCACTACCTCCCGAACCAGATCGATCCGCAGTGTCGGCTCGCCGCCCTGAAACTCGATCTTCATTTGGTCCCCGGCATACCGGTTCCAAAACACCTCTAGCTGATCGAGATGCTCCACGGTCCAGTCGTAACCTGACGCCTTCTCGGACGCTCGCGAGACTTGGCAGTAACTGCAGGCGAGGTCGCACCGCAGTGTTGGGATCACGAGCATGTAGGACAGCCTATTGCTGCGAGACTGAATCCGACTCTGCACACGAGTAGAAAGTGCTGTCAGGCGCCACTGATCCTTTTGATTGAATAGGATGTGAAGATCCCGCAAGCGCTGCCGTTCGTCCTCGCCTAGGTCACGAACAAGCAAACGTTCAACAACCCCCGCATCGAATAGGCCGAAATCGCCCGTCTCGTTGACGAGTAGCGTCGTCCGGTCGCTCAGATCCCGGAAGCGAAACGGTGTCAGCGTCTCAGCCACGGTAGATGCGCTCGCGTATCCTCAAGGTATCTCTGAAAATACGCTGTTGGTATGCAATCTGAGCGGTCAGTCTTTTGAGCTCTGACTTCTCGCTAGGTTCCAATCTTCCCTCGATTGAAATCACACCTTCGATCTGTTCGATCACCAATGAGGGCTTCATGATGCGCAAGCGCTGGACGATTTCTCCAGTCACATCGGTGAAGCCCGACCCGAGGTCGATCAAGATGCGCTTCGTACTCATGGCCCAAAGCATGCCGAAACTGCAACCACTGGTCAACCTAAGCAAACCGCTTCCCCAATTGGAACGGACACCCAGCATGAAGCAGGAGGCTGGGGGATATCCTCAAAGACAGCCTTATGTAGGAGGATGGTTCTCAGCGTGGCCCGGTGATCACCGGCGTTGCCTGTTGGCGCCGCCGATTTGCAGAGCAGAAGCTTCGGATCATCGAGGCGAGCCCTGGAAGCCGGAGAGATTGTCTCATCGGTGCCGCGTCGTCATGGCATCTGACCTGGGCTCTATGGCTCCCTCATTCATAAGGAGAGTCCAGGTTCTGCTGCTCTGGGACCGAAGTTTGGACCGCCGGGGATTGGAGTTCTCCGGCTTTGATGACGATGACGAGCAGGTTACGTCACCGGAATTGTGCATGTCGACCGGGACCTTGTATCCGATCGCACTGTGGGGTCTGACCTCGTTGTAGTCTCTGCGCCAATCCACCAGCTTCTCGCGGGCGTCGGCAAGGGTCATGAACCAGTGAGCGTTCAGGCACTCTGCCCGGAACTTGCTGTTGAAGGCCTCAATGAAGCCGTTGTCGGTCGGCCTTCCAGGTGCGATGTAGTGCCAGGCGATCCCGGTCTTGTTCTGCCACTCCAGGATCGCGCGGTTGTTCAGCTCCGTGCCGTTGTCGCTGGCGATGCTTACCGGCTTGCCGTAGATCCGGATCAGGCTGTCGAGCTCGCGCGCGACCCGCTGGCCCGAGAGCGAGGTGTCGGCGACCAGCGCCAGGCTCTCGCTCGTGCAGTCGTCGATCACCGCCAGAATACGGAACCGTCGACCAGGCTCGAACACATCCGACAGGAAGTCGAGCGACCATCGCTCGTTGGGACACTGCGGCGCCTCTTGCGGCGCCCTGGTGCCCGTCGCTCGCTCGCGGCCGCGGCGGCGCTTCATCGCAGGACCCTCCTCCTTGTAGAGCCGCCGGACCATCTTGTGGCAAATTCTGATCCCCTCGCGCTCGAGCATCGCACCTATGTGCCGGTAACCGAAGCGCCGGGGCTCAGATCACCTTGATTGCCGCCCACAACACCGGTACCCTCAGGGTGTTTGGTGATTGCGAGGTTAGCAGCTGGATCGCGTATTCGGGCTCAGGCGTATGAAACGACCCTTATCGACAGGAGAAAAGTCGTGATCAAAAGCAACGTAAATATTGGCCAAATATATGGTTCTATGATCACAATTGACTCCACTCTGACCAATGTTAAGCAGACAATTGGGGAGATTCCTAGCGCAGGAGAGAAAAAAAAGAGACAGTTGATTGAGTTGGTAGACCAGCTTTTACAAGAATTAGAACAGGCTCCACTGGAGAACAAACAAGAAGTGGATGCGGTTGCAAGACTCACGCAGGAGTTAGTGCAGAAGGTAAAAGAGCAACAACCCAAACCCTTGATTGAGATGGCAATCGACAATTTGACAGAGGCCGGTGCTTGGGTCGTGGATATTCTGCCAAAGGTGCCTGTCACGATCTCTTCAATAGCAGCAATTGTCGCCTTGTTGTAGATAAAGATGTCAGGTTCGGAGATACAAGCTGAAATACAAACCATCATTGGGTCAACCGTCTATATCGGTTCGAAGGTCGTCAATCTAGGTGGCATTCCTGCTTCGCATCGCCGGCGAATCCAGAACTTCATCGATCACTATCTCGGGTCGCCTGAAGAGCCGGTTCCATTCGGAGGGCGCGATCCCGAGCTCCAGGAACTGAGTCAATGGCTCGACAACGCAGATGTCGCACCACGTATACTCCTGACCGCGCCTGCAGGACGAGGAAAGACGGCTCTGTTAGTTAATTGGTTGCAGACGATACCTACAGAAGTTAAGATCGTTTTTGCGCCTATAAGCAACCGATTCCAAACAAACCGGGCCGAGTGGGTCTATGAAGCGCTGGCACGCCAACTTGAACAGATAGCTGAACAAAGTCCAGCGGAAACTAGTCGCGATGCCTCCACTTACTACCTCGATCGCTGTCTTCAGCTCCTGGACATTATAGCACTCAGAAACACCAAGGTAGTCGTGATTATTGACGGACTGGACGAAACCGCGGGGTGGGAATTCGACTCTGCATTGTTCGCTAACTTTGGCGGAGCGATCCGTTTCGTTGTGTCAGCCCGCATGCTCGCTGGCGACAACGGCCCGGACGACTGGCTCCGACGACTAGAATTGAGCCCACAAAGAGCAATTGTCATGTCCGTGGCCCCGCTCACACGTTCAGGTTTTCAAGAGGCCTTGGAGTCGATGGGGCATCCCATATCGTCTCTGACTGATCGGGAGGAGATCCTTGACAGCCTTGTTTCTCTGACATCAGGTGATCCTCTGTTGGTCCGCTTGTACTCTGATTGGCTGTGGGCGAACAAAGATCACGTTGAAGCGATATCGACCGACGAATTGGGCCAAATTGACATAGGATACGAAGGTTTTTTTGGGCACTGGTTCTCAAAGCAGGCGGGTTCTTGGAAAAGAGAAGGGTCTGTTGAGAGCAATCAACTCAACGCAATTCTAGCTGTCCTCTCTGTTACGCTTGGGCCAATGCGACATCAGGAGCTTTCAATTGTATGTCGGCAGATGCTTGGCTCCGATCAATTGTACTTTACGAGTGAAACGCTGTCACCTATCAAGCGGTTTCTTCTCGGTGACGGCGTTGAAATCGGGTACTCTTTTCAGCATCCAAAGTTCCAGGAGTATTTTCGGTGCTCACATTTTAAGGATCCATCAATTACCTCGAGAGCGGAGGCCGCAATCCTCTGTTGGTCGCGTTCGATCGTTCTCAAGCTCAATGAGAAAAGCGCAACAAATGCGGAAGCGCCTAGCTACGTGCTGGACCACTACTGTCAGCATTTGTTAATGCAGCTTCATGATGGAGCTGGTGCAAGCCCAGTTCTCGAAAGTATCGAGCAACTTGTTATCGATGGGTGGTGGCGCGCCTGGCTAGCGCGCGATGGAAGCTATGAGCGGTACCTTGTTGACATTCGTGCTATTATGGGTGTGCTCGAACAGTGGTCGGGTGCCGAGGAACCTCGCGCTTTTTCGTTGAACCTGCGTTGCGCCTTGATTGAAAGTTCGATCTGTAGCATTGGACAAAACACGCCATGGCAGCTCGTTTTGACCTCCGTTCGTCACAAGATACTATCAGGTCGGCAAGGACTTCATTTGCTGAAGCAGCAGGACGATAAAGATCAGGCAGAGAGCCTGCCTGAGCTTTTCGAACTAGTTGATCACCAGCTGCAGTCAGATGTTCTTGAGGTCGTTAATCTAATAGCTGATCCTGTAGTTAAACATAGAGCACTTGCGTTGCTCGCAAAACGTGAGCGGGGCTTAGAGCAACAACACCTTTTTCTACAAGCAATAAAGACGGCTGAAGAGATCGGCAATGGGGCGCAGAGATGCCAGAGTCTAGGAGCTCTTGCCCAACTGTTACCCAAGCCGATGCAGTCAGAGGTGTTCAGACTCGCTTTATTGGCGGCAGAAAAGGCTGAAAATCCACGGGTGGCTGCCATCGCTGTGCGGGACTTTGCCGAACATTTGCCGGAGCCGCTGCTTGAGTGGGCGCTCCGTATTGCTGAACAGGTTGGAGACGAGACCAGGTGTTGGGTCCTTTGCGCTATTGCCGAACGCTTGCCGGAGCCGCTGCTTGAACGTGCGATAGGAGCTGTGGCGGCTCTTTGCGATGGTCCAACTCATCGACCCGGTATGTACGGCAGCGATAAGAGCCTAGCGTTTGTTTTGCTTGCCCGGCGCCTGTCAGAACCCCATCGATCGCTCGTACTCGAACTTGCGCTGTCGACCGTGTACCGTGTCGAGCTAAAAGAACAAAAAACTAAGGCACTCTGTGCCCTTGCCAAGATTATGCCCGAGCTAGAACAGCTTCAGTTAGTAGAGCGCGTGCTGGAGTGCGCACGGCTTTCGGCTGGTACATACGGCGGAGGAAACACCGCTGAAGATCTGGTTTCTCTTGTGGACTGGCTTCCCGAACCGTTATTTGAACTTGTGCTTTCAACCGTGCAGCACTTGCGCGATGAATATTCTAAGTCTAGGGTCTTGATTGGTATCGCTGGACGTCTACCTGATCGGTTGCTTGAACCTGCATTGGAGATGGCACAGCAAATGCAAGATGCTGGGGCTGTTCTTGTCCTTGCTGAACGGCTGACGGAGCCGCAGCGATTGAAGATCATTGAAGACACAGTAAATAACACTGATTGGAAAGGACAATTGATTTTTTGGAATTCTAAAGTACTCAACTTTACTGAACGCCTCGATGAGTCCCTCCAGACGATATTTCTTGGGTATTGGTCAATCTTAGCGGAAAGAGATTCCAGTGTGCAACGATCTGCGGAAATGCTGGGCATACTTGCTCAACGCCTTGATGAGCCGCGGCGGTCTCACGTAATAGAGATTCTATTGTCGAAGATTGAACAACACGATGACACTGGTGTGAGTTCAAGAGCTTTGGCAGATATCGCGGAGCATCTTCCCGTATCAATGCTCGATAGAGCCTTGCGTGCGGCAGAGCGCATTGGTGACGGCAAGGAACAGGTCAAGGCTCTTCGTGACGTTTCCGGGCACCTCATTGGCAACCAGAGCGAGCGGGTACTGGCGTACGCACTGACAGGCGTGGAACGAATTGCTGATCCGTCTATACGGTCGGCTGCGCTCTGCGACCTTGTCAAGCATCTGCCTGATGAGTTGTTGGAGCGTGCGCTTGCGATAGCGGAAGACTTGGATTGGGAGCAGGAGCGGTCACGTGCTCTTGAGGCACTTGTACCGAGGCTACCCAAGCCGCTCCTGGAAAATGTGCTGACGACAGCTGAGCATTTTGAGGAGGACGAGTTTCGAGCAGACTTGCTGATGGTTCTTGCGGACCATTTGCCCGAGCAGCTGGTAGGGAGGGCTTTGGCGATTGCTGAGGAGGTCGGCAACGAATGGGCGAGAGTTGATGCTATTGGAGCCCTGTCGGAGCGCTTTCCTGAGCCGGAACGATCGCGGCTTGTCGAAACCGCATTCGCCGCGGCAGAGCGTATCGGCGATCCGCGAGCTAGATCTGGTGCACTACGCTCGGTTTCGGATCACGCAGCCGACCCCCGGAGATCGCAGATGCTTCGAGGGGCGCTGGTTGCAGCCGAGCAGATTGACGATATTGAGAAGAGGTTGTACGTGCTTCGAGATCTTGCCGGGCACGTTCCGGATCCGCTTCGGTTAAGAGCGCTTGGAAGTGAGCTTACCGCCATCGAACAGGCTAGCGACAAAACGAAGATTGATGAGCTCACACTTCTTTCCCGTTGCCTACCTGAACCGCTGCTAGAACGTGCTTTGCAAGTGGCCAATCAGATCGCCGACGAAGGCTGGAAGTTTTATGTGCTGGTTCGTCTAGCGGAGTACCTGCCCGCGCCACTGCTCGAGGAAGTATTGGATGCAACCGAACATATTGTCGATGATAAGCAGAGGGCATATGCACTTACTGAACTTAGCAAACGTCTGCCGGCGTCACTGCTCGATCGGATGTTGAAGGCGGCAGAAGAAATGGTCAGTGCACCGGCGAAATCCGAGATTTTGCAGGCGCTTGCCAGTCGCCTACCGGATCCGTTAGTTGAGCGCGCGATGGAAGCTGCAAAACAAATTGATGATCCTTACTACGCCTTCTATGCCCTGATCGATCTTGTTCATCGATTGTCCGAGCCGACTCGATCGCGGGTTGTTGAGAATATGCTGAATCTGGTCAGTGAGAGCCCACCTTGGATACGGCCAGATTTGCTGAATACGCTCTCACGTTATCTGCCGAAGTCACTAGTTGAGCCTGCATGGGAGGTTGCTGAGCGATCCGCATTTGTAGATAAGCTAAGCGACATCTCTGCAATTGCTTTACGTTTGCCGGAGCCACGCCGGTCGAGCATCCTGGAACAATTTATCTTCCGTACCGAGGAGCTCGATGATATGCATCGAAGATTCCGGTTGTTCTTTGAGCTTTCTCGGCACTTGCCTGAACCGCAACGATCATTGGCACTCGAAGGCGCACTGGCTGCGGTTGAGCAAAACACTGTCGCCTCTGAGAGGGCTCAAGATCTATCTGATCTTGTTAAGAAATTGCCAGAGCGGTTCCTCGAGCGCGCCGTAGTGGCTGCAGAGCTCATTCGAGACGATAGAGCGAGGTATAGAGCTCTGAGCCGCGTCGCGGACCAATTGCCAGAGGCACTGGTCCGTTCGTTCATTGCCCGGTTGCCGAGAAACTTTCGCACCGGCAGTCGAGCTGCTGTCCTGGATGCGTTCGCAATCTATGCGGACCGAGTAAATCAGATTTATGGGCGAGACACCCTTGCGGCCCTCGCGGAATCTATAGATAAGACTGCAGAATGGTGGCCGTGAGGATAGTGGTATTATGCAAAGAAGGAGCTTAGAAGTGATTCTTTGTTTTGAGTCTGCACTCGGCAGCCTGGTCAAATGGAGCGAATGCTCTGACACAAACTTACAGGTAGTTTCTGTCCTTTTTTTGTAATCGTATACAGGTATACTAAACTGACGCAAAGCGAAGGAAGTGCTTTACATGAAGGTTTGGGCCAATCTTGTTGCCACGTTTAGGCGGGCACCAAGATAGTGTTTGACCCGCATTGCCCAGATGAGATTGAGGTTGCGTCGCCTATGAGGTTGATTCATGGCAATATGTTATGTCGTTGTGGTGATTGAGGCGAGGGCTTCATGGCGCTCACTTTGGGTGAAGCGATTGAGGGGCCTCTGCGTGTCGCTTTCGACCGCCGTTTGTAGCTGGAGTTCTAGGGATCGAAGGTGACCTCTGACGGAGGGCTGTTCGCCTATCGGGAACTTTACGACACCCTCGGCCAGTCGGAAGCGGCGGCCACTGTGCTGAAAGACGGCCGTAGCAGCAGGAACGGCTGGCACGCCATCGCTGGGCTGCTCCGGCAATCGGTGTTCGGGCGTTTGGCCGGGTACGAGGATGTCAACGATTCCGAGCGCCTGTCTCGTGATCCAGCGATGCGTTGGATCGTCGGCGGCAAGGCGACTGATCGTGGTGCCGCATCATCGAGCCAGATGGGCCGCTTCGAGACGCAATGGCTGACGGCTGACGCCAATCTCGCCGCGCTGGCTGATCTGTCTGGAACCTGGATCGACCGAGTTCATGATCGCAGGTTGCCGAAGTCCATCGTGCTCGACATGGACAGCTCGGTCAGCCCGACCCATGGCGATCAGGAAGGCACGGCCTACAAAGGACACTTCGGCTGCACTTGCTACCATCCACTCTTCGTGTTCAACCAGCTCGGCGATCTGGAGCGCTGCGCTTTGTGGGCCGGCAACGTGCACGGCGCCGATGGTTGACCACTGGTCGCTGACGACGCTGCGCGAGAAGCTGGTGAAGATCGGGGCGAAGGTCGTGAGCCATGGCCGCTACGTCACCTTCCAACTAGCTGAAGTTGCTCCACCGCGCGATCTGTACGCCGGCATCCTGGAGCGGATCGGCTGCTTGCGACCACGGCCAGCGCTTACATGACCGCGCCCAGGCTAACTCACAATGCTTCCGATCACAGGGCCAGTGCGTCTGGAAACAGAGCGTTCGGCCTGTCCAGTCCCCGAGTGGACGGGCAGCCGCCCGACGCTCGCCAAATCGTGCATTCTCCGATGCTTACGGGTGCGATGGTTGCACTGGAACCATGCCTCAGGCAATATCCTCCTCACGAGGTGACGTCTACATGGGGAATCTAGGCTAATACGGCGTCAAGCGATCCGGCTTTCAACACTAGGTTCACGTGAATGCGCAGCTACTATTCCAAGATTTTCCATTTTGGCATCGAACAGAGTTTCGTCGAGACTCAACAATTTAATGAGTTTCTGGAACTCGTAAGATCAAGACGGTCACCGGTGATCTTGACTGGACCTGCAGGCACCGGAAAAACCTCAAATCTGTACGCCTTGATGGCCAAGATGTTGAGGGAAAACCGAATAATCCTGTTCGTAAGGTCGATCGACGTTCGTGGTGAAACCGACCTCATCAATATTTGGCGCGATCAACTGGAAGAACAGAAGGTCAAGCCGACAGGTTCAGTAAGGGTGGGTTCGAGCGCAGATTCTGCCTCAGGCTCGTTGTCTGAGTACATCAACGCGTTGCCAGAACCGCCGACCATACTATTCGATTCAGTCGATGTGTTCGGACGCGACGAGAACTCCGCCATTCGGCTCGCACTTGGGGAGATTCATCGCGAAACGAGAGCCAATATCGTGCTCAGCGCGCGACGGATGCCGCCGTGGTTCAGCTCCGAGTTTGGGAATTTTTACGAAATAAGTCTGGCTCCATTCAACTTGGAACAAATTGAAGAGTTCCTGAACAAAAGAAAGTCTACGGGCAAGAGCTTGGAATACCTTCCAGTTCTGAACAGGATAGCTTCTGGAAATCCCTTGATTCTGTCCCTAGCGCTAGATCATCTAGAATCTGAAGAGCTAACTCCAAGCGACATACTCAAACTAGATAGCCCTGATTCCTCAAAGATCATGGAAAGGATTGTCGCACTTGATGCTCATAAGGTCACGGCGACAGCCGGGATCACATTAGAAGACTATCAGTACCTCTTGATGCTACTATCGCTAAAGGGAACGGTTTCTTACAGCGAGCTATCGTTGCTGGAGGCAACGGCGAAAAGTATTGTCGAACGATCGATGATTGTTCAAGCCGACGGGCCACTTGTCCGTTTTGCTCACATTAGCTTTTCCGACCACATCAGAAGAGCGCTAGGCTTTTCTCCTCCACCTGACCTGAGGATCAGTGATCTGACATTTGGCATGGAAGAAGCTGAACGAGACAATCTACTTGTTGATTCCTTCCTACCACCACGGGGAATGACAGATATAGTTGAAGGCAATGTTACAATTGTTGTCGGGGACAGAGGTTCTGGAAAAAGTGCTCTATATTCTCATTTGATTTCGACCCAGGTAAATTCGTCAGAAAGAATTGTTGCTATTAGTGATCCCAGAACTCTAATCGAAAGAATGGGCGCAGAAGGAAGAAAGCTTCAAACTTCTGAAGAGTTCAGAGAGGCATGGCGGCTCGCTGTAGCTGTTACCCTTGCTGAAGATGAGGAGTTGAGCGGCGCTCGATTTCACCAGGAGACTGCGAAAGCACTTCGGCGAGAATTTAGTGAAGAACCAAACGTTGACGCTGGCAGGCTCAGCAAGATCAAGCAGATTTTCACCGGTTCAAAAGTGAAGTTCACGCTTGGGCCAGTTTCCTTAGAGGCGGATCCCGCGACTAGGTCGAGATCAAAGATGAGAACGCTCTCAGTAGATACCTTTTTGTCTGAGGTTGCGCAGGATCTAGCAAAGAGGTCCAGCTCCGTCACTCTGGCGGTCGACCGGATTGACGAAATTCACAAGTACGACCGAGGCCGGCAGGAAGCGCTTCTGCAAGGCCTATTTCAGGCGGAAGCAGAGATGAGCCAGCTGAATACACTTGGGCTTTTGATATTTATCAGGAGTGATCTTTTTCATGTTTACTCAATCGAGGAGAAGAATAAGCTAGTTTCAAGAAGACTTGATCTTGAGTGGCGCGAGAAAGAACTTCTTGAATTGTTAGTGGCGCGCGTCTTTGCAGACAAAGCTCTCAACGACCTACGAAGGAAGACAAGAACCTCGAGCGATGCTCTCAGTCTCGCAATGCCTGTGAGTGTTGAGCGTGCCCCGTTCCTTGATTGGTTTTGGAGTTCCATGCGAAATGGAAACGGCAAGATATCGCCGCGACAGATCGTACTGTTTCTTATCCTCTGCAAAAAGACACCGCAGGCTAAAGCTAAAGCTATTGATGACTTTCCGATATTTTCGACTTTGATACTTCGATCAGCAATGACATCCCTGTCGGAGTTAAGCTTTGAAGAAATGATTGACGACTTCAGAGTAGCGCCTAGCTTTCTGAGGAACTGTAGAGCAGGTAAGGCCAAAGAATTGGAAGCCTGCGACCTTGAAGAACTCTATGATGATGATGCCGATCGCAATCGGGATATTGATCATCTCGAAAAGCTCGGTTTTCTTGAGCGCACTATTCGACAGGATGAAGCAGGCGCGAAGTCGTCCAGTTTTCGGATTCCTGAACTCTTTACTCGCGCGTGGAAAGAAGGAGTTACAAACTAGGCTCGGGATCTGTAATTCGCACTGTTGTGGCGGTGGTCCGTCGAGGGTTTCATAGATCTGTCCGCACTGACATTCCTAGTAGGGATGTCGTGCTCTATCGGGTCTCACAAGGCCGAACGTTGCAATGACTCATGCGGGCTTTGTTTCAGACAGCCCATCCGACACCTTCGCAAATCGTCCGCCCTCGCGTTCCCTCTCGGGATCGCCGCCTTCGGTTCAGCGCTGAGGCGTCACCTCTGGCAGGTCATTGTTACCTCATCTCAAGCTTGGAACAAAGTTCCGTCGCGCAGCATCGCGTGCATGATGACAGCCAGGCGCCGGGCGAGAGCGACGCGGGCCTTCCGTAGCCCGCGTCGGCGAGCAATCTTGAGTGCCCAACTCTTCAGGGGAAAGCTCCTACGGCTGCGCGTTAGTATGGAATTGGCAGCTTCATAGAGTAGCCTGCGGACCATGCTGTCACCTTGCCTGGTAATCCGTCCGACCCAATCGACATCACCCGATTGGTAGCGTCTTGGGACAAGGCCGAAATACGCTCCTGCAGCTCGTGATCGTTTGAAACGATCGGCATCGTCGACGGCCGCTGCAAAAGCAGCCGCAGTCTGAATGCCGACGCCGGGAATACTCATGAGGATCTTGCAGGCTGTTGAGGTCCGAGCGACTTCCGCCATCATCCGGTCGAGCGCTTTGATCTCTTCGACAAGGCCTTCACGGACGGCAAGGAGGGAGATCACTGCTTCGCCCAGGCCTGGAACCCTCCTTGCCGCTTCTGCTCTGGCCACAAAGTCCTTTCCTTGGCCGGGGCCGACCTTGATGCCAAAGGTGATACAGAGCCCACGAATAGTGTTGTCGAGCCGAACCCGTGCTTCGACGAGGTGAGCGCGTGCTCTGAGGAGCGAGCGCACGCCATGAGAGGCGGCAGACTTCACATGGACTTCCTTGTAGAAGCCTGTCCGTGCAAGCTGTGCCAAGCCTGCAGCATCATGCTTGTCGGTCTTGTTCGCCTTCATCGCCTTTAAGCTCTGATAGGCCTGGTAGGCGTCGATGCAGACGATCGAGACGCCCCGTCGTTTCAGGCCGAGGTAGATGGCCGATGCCATGCGACCAGTCTCAATGACACAGCGCTCGATTGGCTCAAAACGAGAAAGCACATCCGCTATCGCTGTGGGCTCGCTCTCTGCGCTCCCTGCGAAAACGCTTTGCCCCTCCTCGTCCACCACGCAGACCTCTGTCGTTTCCATTGAGAGGTCCAATCCCGCATAGTACTTCATGGCTGCTTCCTTCCTTCAGGATCTGACAACCAGAAGTGTGCGCCGCTACACCGGCCCGAAGGAAGCAGCCGCGAATTACACGATGACTCATAACCAGTAGTAGACGGTAGCGACAAGGGCGATTGCAGCGAGGAAGTTTTGGGCGAGCTTGTCATATCGCGTGGCGATGCGTCTGAAGTCCTTGAGGCGTCCGAACATGCGTTCGATGGCATTGCGCTGCTTGTAGAGGAAGGGC
Organism: Rhodospirillales bacterium; assembly: GCA_963669445.1. Taxonomy (GTDB): domain Bacteria; phylum Pseudomonadota; class Alphaproteobacteria; order Kiloniellales; family JACOMY01; genus JACOMY01. The sequence goes on along the minus strand of OY770029.1, from coordinate 3,244,461 downwards.
GAGAAGCATGACTTCCAGCGCCGATTGCTCTTAGGCGGTATGTTCGAAGCTGCTCCACTGGCTTCGATCAGGCGGCGAAGCTTGTCGCTATCGTAGGCTTTATCACCAAGCAAGAGACTGGTTGATGGCGGACGTTCCAGTAGGGCCTCGGCTGCCCGGCAGTCAGCCACTTGCCCACCCGTTAGCAAGAAGGCGATGGGCCGACACTGTGGATCGCTCAGGGCGTGGATCTTTGTGGTCCGCCGGCCGCGCGAGCGGCCGATCGCTTGAGCTTCTGCTCCCCTCTTCCTCCGGCCGCGCGGCGGTGCGCGCGCACCACCGTACTATCAATCAGAACCACCGCCGGAGGGCCGCCAGCGCTCGCCAAAGCCTCGAAGATATCTGTCCAAACCCCCTTGGCGCCCAGCGGACAAAGCGATTGTAGAGTGTCTTGCGAGGGCTGTAGACCTCCGGCGCGTCGACCCAGCGCCCTCCGGTCTTCAGAACCTGGACGATCCCGCTGATCACGCGACGATCATCGACACGCGGCATACCTCACTTGTCCGTCGGAAGATAGGGCTCAGGCCGCGCAAACAGCTGCTCCGTCATCCAAGAAACTGATCGCTCACCTCACTCCCTTTGAGGAGAGAGAATTGCTCTGCCCCCAAGCCGCGAAAGCTCTTTGTGGGTATTGACGCTAGTCCTCTGCCTGGGCTTTTGGAATGCACTGAAACGTAATGGACTCCAGAATCCCCTCAGAGATCACGGCTTGAGGGATTGCGTCTCGCCCGGATTTATCACAGTGCACTTGGGCGACGCCTTGCAGATCCCCAGCGCTCGTTAAAACCGGATCGTACTTCATCGTGATGGACGAGGAGTTCGAGAAAGTCACTTCGTGAGATTTGCCCCAACCGACTGCGCAGCCGTTGAGGAATACAAGGGCGGCTAACGCCGCGTTGAAACTCCCGTGTCTCATAGCGATAGGATGCTAGCTCAGTGATCTCTAAAAAGGTGTCTCCGCATTTCGTCGCAGCGCCGCGCTTCTTTCCAGGATGCTCGCTCAATCAATTCAACGCGACACCATGACAAGATACCATCGTCGAGAGGTTCTCGCGGGGCTCCAGGTTTTCCTCGATGATCCGAAGCTTCTGCTCTGCAGACCAGCGTCGCCGGTGGCCCACGCCAGTGATCACCTCCACACGCTGAAATCCATCCTTCGACATAAGCCTATCCTTGAGGATATCCTCAAGCCTCCTACTCTATGCCGGGCGCCCGTTCCAACGGGGGCCAGTCCAGCACAAGACTTCCGCCGGAGGTGCGTGCTCGCGTGGCCCGGATGGCGCTGGAGCTCAGTGAGATCTACGTTTCGCAGTGGGCAGAGATGTCTTCGATCGCGTCCAAGATCGGCTGTACGGCGGAGAGCTTGCGGCGTTGGGTGCGCCAGGTTGAAGACGATCAGGGTCAGCGCACGGGTGCAACGACATATGACCGTGCTCGCCTGAAGGCCTTGGAGCGGGAGGTGCATTAGCTTCGACGGGCCATCGAGATCTCGCGTAAGGCGTCTCCCTACTTCGCGCAGGTGGAGCGCCACCGCCGGTCTATGTCATGATCGCCTTCATTGATGCGTATCGGGGACCTAAGGGGTCGAGCGGATCTGCAAGCATCTCACGGTCGCCCTATCGACCTCATACCTGCAACGAGCCAAGCAGCACAAACAGACGCTGCGATCGGCGCGCGCGCAGCGTGATCCTGTGCTTGAGATCAGTATCGTCCGTGCTTGCAATGAGACTTTCGAATTCCGTAGTGGGCGCCAGCTAGGCTGTAAAGGCTATCGGCTTGCCCGCTGCATCGTGGAGCGGCTGTTACGCAGCCGTCGCTTGCAAGGCGTCGTACGCGACAAGCGCCTGCGCACCACGAGCAGCGACAAGGCACTGCCTTGTCCCTTGGATCGCGTCAATCGCCAGTTCCAGGTGCAGCGGCCCAATTTGCTCTGGGTGGCGGACTTCACCTACGTCTCCACCTGGGCCGGCTTCGTCTACGTCGCCTTCGTGATCGATGCCTTTGCCAAGCGGATCGTCGGCTGGCGTGTCAGCCGCCGGGCAGATGTCGACTTCGTCCTGAATGCGCTCGAGCAAGTTTCCCAATGTGCTATGGTCGAGAGTTCTGCGGTCGGCCGGACCAGCACCACTATGAGCTCTTCCTGCAGCTCGAAGGCATCGCGCACAAGCGCACCGAGGTCGCCAGGCCGCAGTCCAACGGCATCGTCGAGAGGCTGCACAGGATCCTCCTTGGAGACCACTTCCGTGTCGAGGGCAGGCGCACCTGATTTGAAACTCTCGAAGAGATGCGGGCATCGCATGACCGCTACCTGGAGAGCTACAATACCGAACGGCCTCACCAAGGCCGCGGGACAAATGGCAGAACGCCCCTCAAAGCCTTCCTTGAAGGCATCCCCCAACATAAGGAGAAAATCAAGACCCGGAACGCCTATCCTCACACCAAATCCTTAGTGGCAGCTTGATAACAACCCCGAGGCTGCTCTGTCAGGCAGTTATCGACCCGTACACAATGGCCACTCAAACTACAAGCTATCAAATGCGTACCCTCCGAGAAATCAGCAGGTTACAATCACAACTCAGAACGCGCAGAGAGAGTCTCGATCAGGTCAGCTCCACTAAAATGCAGTTAATCGTCTTATTGGCCCAATATAACAAATGGTACTTTGATTTAAATACGACCTCGCTATCATGCAATATTCTCGCTTCAGCTTATTGTACAATCCTGTAGTACATTAACTTTTCAATCAAAAAATCAACAATCACACTGATAATCCAACAACACCAAGTAATTTATACCAATTACTACCCAACCAGCCCACTGTGTTTTTCACAATTGGCGCAAGCTTACTCAACTCTTCAGCAAATGAACCAGCCGTTTGTGCGTAAGTAAGCGCCCTTTCCAATGCCTGGCCAACTTCGTCTCTATCTGGTTCTCTCCGAGAAGCCTCATCGACCGCATCATCAAGCGCACGCTGAACTTTTCGCCGGTTTTCGCCGCCCACTATTTCCAGAACACTCCGAAGCTTTTCCAACTCTTCACCAATGGCAACCGTTTCTGCTGGAGGAAGCGTAGTTTTTTCTGTTTTCACTTTAATCGACGCTTTCACTTCATTCCCTGAGCCGCTAACAAAAACTGATCCAGTGACATCGCCTCCAACGCGTAATGAATACTTCTGCTTGGGCATAAATCCATTCCTTTTTGCTGATTCAGAACAATTACGATTTTCCACTGAACACAACGCTTAGCTTCCTCATCGCCGATGACCTTAAAGCGACTTTGCTTGCATGCTGTCTGCACCACGCCTATAGCAAACAAAGCACATCATAGACCCGCAATGAAAAGGCTACCGTTTGTTATCATGAACAAGTTGCAGCGTTTCTGACTCTCCATCTGACCCAGTGGCAGATTCTCTAACAAATAGAGGCAAGCTTCAATGAATTAAATCGTAGCAAATGTTCCAATATGCTCAATTATAAAGAGCAGACTCGACTGAACGCAAAGAGCTGTGTGATCCCATCTCCTTTGTTTTGCCTTCTAAAGAAAATTGCTAGGTTTCTAAAATCAACACTCCCTTTTCTCAATCTCTGTGTCACTAACTTGGATTATCGTCAATCGATGAAACCGGATTTCGCACTACATGCTTGGAGAGTTTTTGGCTTGAAGTAACCAGTCTATGGTTGAACAGGTCAGGTTGGGGATAGCAATGGCGCTGAGCGGCGTCTTTTACTGATTTTTAGTTTGGAGTAGATTCGGCCTGGAGCCAAACGAGACACTGTATGTTGTAATTCAGACTCGTTAATCCAATCTTTGCCTTGGCTCGGTTGATGCCGGCGCTACTGATAATCAGTCCCACGCGGTGTTTCCGCCCGGCGAAAGCAAGCTCAATCCGGCTGCGCGTAACAGTTCCCCGCAGGAGGTGCTCTGGCATATCGCGGCCTCTGGGATTGCGGTGCTGGAAATCCGACTTGCCGTTGCGGCGTTCCAGGAAAGTAATCTTGGCCCTGGAACAGTAGGCGCTATCGGCCCAACACGGAGCGGGCCGCGTTGTCGGGCTCGAACACCTCGCGCAGTTGGCGGCCACCATGAGCAGTGGCATGGGTGACGGGGAAGCGGCGTACTAAGGCACAGCGTCGGTCAATGGTCATATGGCTGCACGGGCTTAGGCGGCGCAACTGGCGCGACGGTCCTGGCCGCTATAGCCAATCGTCGGTTCAGCGACATCGACCTCGGCCAGCCGGTGTTGGCCCGGTTTGGGTTTGCGCTTTGCGGCCGCGCTTGATCGTCCAGCGGCCTCACCGGCTATTCTAGCTCTTGCGGGCCTTGGACCAGTGTCCGGATGTCCCGCCGCCCTTCAGCGTCGTCTTCTTATCTTCGCTCAGGCGCGGCCGGCGGGCATTCACCACCGTGGCATCGACGATCTCGCCGCACATCGCCAATTAGCCTGCCCGGCGCAAAGACCGATCGAAGTGCTCGAACAGTCCCTCGATCGCTCCGGCCCGCGCCAGCTGCTCCCAGTAAAGCCAGATCGTCTTGGCATCTGGCACCTTGTCCGAGAGCTCCAGGCCAAGAAAGCACATTAAGGATGTACGATCCTTCACCTGATACTCCATCTGATCGTCGGACAGCGTTTAGAGCGTTTGCAGATCCAGAACCTTGAACATCCGGACCGCATCGTAAGCTCGACGACCGCTCTTCGAACGGTCCGAGCGCTTCAGCGCTGCCTCCAGATCATCCCGGAACAGCTCGAAGTTCACCACCGATGACAAACGCTCAAGCGGATCACCAGCTGCAGACAGCTGCTGGAGACGCTCGTCTGTATCGAAGTACCCCCGTTGGCCCATGATCCGCCTCCTGTCGATGACAGAGACAGGGAATCTGCTTCGTGAGCGCACCGCTACCGGTCTTCCGAGATGTCCGACAGAGAATTAATTTTGTTTCCGCGTCGCTATCAGTGTTATTGGGGCGTCCAGTTGGCCAGCAGTCCCATCGATGGCTCCATCGAAGCGGATTCAGATACTCAGCGAAACTCACACTCGGCACAGCGAGACGATAACGGAACAATTAGCTAAATCTTTATCCCGGCCTTAATATACATCAATTTCCCTAAAGTATTTTGAAATCCAGACTCTCTATTTTCTTGGAAGTGCGCAATATAATTCTTCATGTAAACATAATCTTCTTGCGCCAAATCAAATCCCACGCTACCAACAAGTGCGATCGCATCCGCATCATTCTCAAGATCTAAACTTTTGACCGCGCCAACAATCCATTCTCTATCAGCTTTTAGTGTTTTGTATAGCTCTTTCTCATTAGAAAAATCACTTATCTTCATAACAACATCTGAAATGTGATCTCGCATTGCTTTCTCTGTTTTAGTAGAGTCCAGAAATTTTTGTTTGCTAATTTTAAATCTTCTCGCCTCCTTTTTTCCTTCAAATGACTCAGACAACCGAATGCACTCATCATATATATCCACAACAGAATTTCTATCAATTTTGTGCTCCTTTTCTAGGCCTTTAAAAATAATTGTTTTTCTAATTTCAGCTAATGCGTTAAGTCCTGCCAAGTACCCAGGCATACAACCTGATCGTTTATGGAAGTTAGTGGCCTCCGTGACGTACTTTTCGGCCTGCTTATACTCTTTCAATTCTAAGCATGCTCTAACTAGGCCGACTAAATCGTCTATCATCCCATCAAAGTCACTATTCTTTCTATCTTGTGATAGACACTTTGCATACAAATGCTTGGCCGATTGCGCGTCCCCTGAAGACAGAATCGTTTTCGCTTTCTCTCGTACAAAGGAAGCGCTATTCCTATCCTCAAGGAATTCAAGTGAACCAATGTTCTCGCCGCGCGCTTTTAACAATTCCAATTTTCTATCTGAGAATTTTGGAAAATCAATAACAAACTTGTCACATAGTTCAATCGTTTCAATTTCAATTTTGTCAATTCTTTCATCAGGATCAAATGATTTTGAGAAGTGTGATCTCGCATTTTCATTATTTTTGCGCAGTATATGTAACATAAATCGTCTTACATCAATTTGAATCTCAGCATTTTTGTTGGTTACATTAGATTTACGCTTATATATTGTGCTTAATTGATCGAAAGCATCTACAAGTTTAGTATCTTTTTCATACAAAATGGCCGAGCAAAAAACAATTTTTTCATGATTTTTGTATCTTAAACTCAATAAATCTACTGCCTCTCTAAGTTTGTCGTTCTCTCGATCAGTCCATAGCAGCATACACAGTGAACCGGCAATCTCCTTGTTCCCCTTTGATTGTAAAAAAAGGTCAAATAAATAGTCTGTAACAGTGGTAACACGCGGGTCTTCTCTTAGGCTCGCCATAACTGACATTGCCTTCTGGTCACCATTTTTTGATTTACTGACAATATATCCTATCGCCGCGTCAAGGTCTTGGTCGATTTTGTCTTCGGAGAAAAACGCTACAGCACCTTTCCTGTCACCGAGGCCAATTGCATCACTAATATGCTGTTGCTTCAAAGCGCCAAACACTGCTGTTTGGACTATTTCGTCAAACCAAACATATTCTTCTTTATCCAGCGTCACAACAACATTGTCTGATCCAGCAATTACAATACTATTTGTCACGTCTCCCTTAATTTTTACATCATATCTCACATTTGTACTGCTATACATATTATATTCGCCAGATTTTATTTTCTCCATTATGAGTTCATGTGATGCTTTATCTCCACGCTTTGCTTTATCTGATAGTTTCTTTAGTTCTGGTTTGGAAAGGATATTCCTTATCATTCTTAACATTTTATGTCCTCCTGAGCGGCTTTTTGCTTCGAGAATCGCCTTAACACAAACTTTTAACTATCCTCAGGAACCGTAGATGTACCATTGACTTTCTCTCGGAGCTGCGTCGACGCAACATCTTTGAACTCCAGGATAGACCTCTTCAAAACAGGCTACGGGACTACCACATCTTAACCGACATTCCCCATTTGGTTTCCCTCTTTTGACTGTGCCGCCAGACAGGGTGCCGATCAAGCAAAAGAATGCCATGCTGCGCGTCCGTCGGCGGACGTTGAGCCCCTCGAAGCATGGAATTTGCGTTGCAGCGCGGTGGCAATCGCCATTGTGGCATGCGGGGGGCGCAGGTGTTCCGTTGCTCGTGACACCTGCCGATAGTTTGGCTGACCGATCGTGCGGAAGGTATCTCCGCTGGGGACCTGCGCATCCCGTTGGTCAGCTGGATCATATCGGCAAGAGCGACCGTGGCAGGTCGGCCTCGGCAAGCAACAAAATGGCGCAAAATCACGGCCGTGCAGCCGATCTTGGCGGCAATCGAAGAGATCGCTGCCCACTGCGAAGCATAGTCCTCGCTATACTCGAATACCATCCGGACCGCGCGAGCTCGAACCTCCGGCGAAAACCGCGTTCCATGCTTGCTTGTCATCGCTCCATCCTCTCAAACTCCGGAGCCTCCGGCAAACCCGGTGCGGTTCAGAGTAGATGCGTCCTTGAATGCGTCGAGTGTCTGCGTGGTGGGGGGCAGCGGCAGCGTGGTGTGCGAGGCGAAGGTGGTGAGCGATCCAGTATCGCTGATTGGCTGGTTTGCGTATTTGGAGCAACAGCCCAGTCGGATTGGCTTGGAGGCCAGTCCGCTGTCGCATTGGCTCTGCGCCGGACTTAAAGAAGCGGGATTGGTAGTAGAGTTACTTGAGGCCCGCCATGTGCACGCCGCCTTCAAGGCGATGGCTGTCAAGACGGATCGCAAGGATGCCTGCGGTATCGCGCAGCTGACGCGTTTTGGCTGGTTCCGTGCCGTGCACTGCAAATCGCTGGCCACACAGGAGACGCGTGCGCCCCTGGCGGCGCGTACGCTCGTGCACACGAAGCGCCATGATGTCGAGATGAGCCTGCGCGGTCTCTTGCGGGGTTTTGGCCTGAAGGTGGGCAAGACGACACCGCGTCGCTTTGAGGCGCGGGTCGCGCTTGATCGTGCGTTTCGAAAGCTGGAAGCGCGCTTGCGAGAGCAGGCTCGCGTGGATGAGCGGGTTCGGCTGTGGATAACGACACCAAGTGTGGGCGTGCTGACAGCGCTGACCTTTGTCTCCGCTATCGATCATCCGGGACGGTTCAAGTCGTTGCGACAGGTCAGCGCGCATATCGGGCTGACGCCCAAGCGCTATCAGTCAGCTGAGACGGACGTAAGCGGACGCATCTCGAAGGCCGGCGACCACAGTGTTCGCACCCTCCTCTACGAAGCAGCCAATGTGATCCTAACCCGACCGGTGAAGGGCTCTGGTCTCAAGAGTTGGGCCGTGAGGCTCGCCAAGCGAGCAGGTCAGCGCAAGGCCAAGGTCGCTTTGGCGCGCAAGCTTGCCGTCATCCTGCATCGGATGCTTGTCGACAGGACGGTCTTCGACGCCAGCCTGGCAGCCAGAGCATAACAAAGGAGGGAAACCTAAGAGGTCTCCTGGGGCTCTTCTGGGGCCAGACCAGGAAGCGAAGTCCCGTCACCGGGACGCAGGGTCGGGTCAGGCCGCAATCCTGCTTAGCAAGGCTCCTCGGACCAATTGCGCATGCATTAGATTGGCCGGCCCAACCTTTCCAACCCCATCAAGTAGCGGCCCGAGCGCAGATTGCGGACAGAAGAGAGAACCCGGTGACTCGACTAATGCGTCAGTGATTGTCATCCTAAGGTCCGTTGCAGAAGCAGGATTAGCAGAGTCCGCTTCCTGGCGAATCTTCCTTAGTGTGTCGAACGATCTGACGAGGGAAATGAATCAGAGCGTTCTCCGAGGCGCTGCTGTATGCCTTCCTCTCCTTGGAAGGGCGAATGTCTAAGGTGCGTGGAAGCACTTAGCACGAGCTGTTGGTGGATGAAGCGGCATAACCAGCGAAATGGGGGAACACAGGCATCGCTTCCCCACTCCCCCTGAAACTACTACAAATAGTGGGAACGAGTGTGGGAATGCCAATGCCGAATCAGGAAAAAGCACCTGCAATTCAGCTAGATAAAGGGAATCCATGGTGCCGGGGGTCGGACTCGAACCGACGACCTACCGATTACAAATCGGTTGCTCTGCCAACTGAGCTATCCCGGCACCGAAAGCCATACCTAACCCCCTGATGCCCAACCTGCAAGACGGGTGCTGGACCTCTTCGCCTTAGTCGGTCAGGATTGGCTGCGAAATCAAGGCACCAACGCTGAGAGGGAGAGAGACTGTGGCAGATCGGGTCGTGACGTTGAACCCCCACGCACCGGGTGGCGAGGGGCTGGAGGTCTGGGAAGAGATCCCTGCCGAAGATCTGATCAGCGGGACGCCAGTGCAACGCGGGGTCATGGTGCATGACCAGGATGGTCTGCAGATTGGCACCTGGGACTGCACCGCCATGACCACCAAGATGGCGCCCTATCCCGTCCACGAGTTCATGCTGCTGCTTGAGGGTGATCTTACCATGGTCGATGAGGCCGGCCGCGAGGAGACCATCTATGCCGGCCAGCCTTTCTTCCTGCCCAAGGGTTTCAATTGTAGCTGGCGCCAGCCGGGCTATCTGCGCAAGTTTTTCCTGATTCTCGATCGCGACGACTATCCAGCCGAGAGCGATCCAGCGAAGAGTGCCGTGGTTCGTCCCGAACCCTACGGCCCGCCGCAGGGATTGAGTGAAATCGCATTGAATGCTTCGGACTTCTCCACGCCCGCGCCAGTGCAGCGCCAGCACCTGGTGTACGAGAGTGCGGATGGCAAGATCCAGGTCGGCACTTGGGATGCCACTGCTTACGAGCGCCCCATCACCCCCTCGAAGCGCAGCGAGATCATGTGTATCCTGGAAGGCTCGGTCACCATGACCTCGCCCGAGGGTGAACAGACCTTCCATGCCGGTGATAGTTTCTTCCTGCCTTTGGGGGCGCCCAACGGCTGGCGCAGCGAAGGCTACGTCCGCAAGTTCTTCTGTGCCGTCTGGCCGTGATCACTGGACCGGAGAAGCATGTGTTCTGCTGGGTGTGGCGGTCGAATGTGGGCGACCGCTGCTATCCACATTTTGTTCATACTCTCCCCCATAAGTACAAAATTCTAGAGAATGGGATTATTCTATGACTTTATCGGAGATTGATTGAATTGAAGTGATGGTTATCCCACGTTTTTGCTACTGACGCACCAAGGCGTCAAGCAGATTGGGAGCATTAGGCAATGAAGACTATGAAGACCATTGAGACGAAGCAGGGTGTCAACGTCGGTGACAGCGGAGACGTCGCGAACAAAGAGGGCGCGTTCGGCGACCTGAACGACGAGGCCTTGGACCGTCCGGCGAATGGCATCTCGGTACAATGTGCCTGTTTCACCTTCAGTTACAGTGCGGGATCTCCGCGCTAGTCAGAGGATCGAAACGCAGACTTGCTCGAAAGAGTTGGCTGTTGTGCAACATCCCCGAATGAGGGCATTCGGGGATGTTTTGCGTTAGATGGGAAGGCTTGAGAGGAACTGTGGTCGACGGCGCACCTGCGTTGCTTGCTCGAAGGCATAGCCATAACCAAGCAGCTTGCCCTCTTGCCAGGCGCTTGAGAAGAATGAGAGTGCGACCGGCAAATGCCCGTGCAGATAGCCCGCCGGCACTGTCAGGTGCGGGTAGCCCGCCATCGCAGCTGGTGACGAGCAGCCGCCGACGATGCGATCGCCATTGACGGGATCGATCGACCAGGCTGGCATGGAATCGGTGGGCGCGATGATGGCATCTAGGCGATGATCTGCCAGGACACGATCGATCCCGTCCGTGCGCGAGAGGCGAATGCATTCGGCGCGCGCGGCGCTATAGGCCGGCTCCTCCATACCGCCCGTCGCTTCGACCATCTCGAAGAGCTCTTGGCCGAAGAAGGGCATGACCTTGTCGGCGTTTGCACGATTGAAGGCAATCAGCTCCGTCAGGCACTTCATCGGGCTCATGGGATGTGACGCCAGATAGCGATTGAGGCCTGCTTTCATTTCATAGAGGAAGAGAGTCATCTCCGCCTCGCCGAAAAGCGGAACCGCGGCGCCCACCGCCGGATCGACAACCTCAGCCCCCAGATCGCGTAAGACCCGGACGGCCTCTTCGGTGATCGCATCCACGCCTTCGTGATCGCCCATCAGATCGCGCGCCAGGCCAAGGCGCGCGCCCTTCAAGGCACCCAAATCCAGAAACCTGGTATAGTCTTCGGCCGTGTGAGGCTGTGCTGCCTTGGTTGCGGCATCCTTTGGATCGAGGCCGGTCAGCCCATTCAAGACCGAAGCCAGATCACTGACGCTGCGCGCCATGGGACCAGCCGTGTCCTGGGGAGCCGCAACAGGCATGATGCCCGAGCGGCCGATCAATCCGACAGTGGGCTTCAGGCCGACGATGCCGTTGATGGAGGAGGGGCGTACGACCGACCCATCAACCTCTGCACCGATCGCTGCCGTACAGAGGTTGGCGGCCACGGCGACGCCCGATCCGGAACTGGAGCCGGAGGGGCTACGGTCCAGCACATAGGGGTTGCGCACCTGCCCACCGCGGCTGGACCAACCGCTGCAGCCACGTGTGGAGCGCATGTAGCCCCACTCGCTCATGTTTGTTTTGCCCAGCAGAACCGCGCCGGCCCGGCGAAGCTGGGCGGCGACGAAGGCATCGTCGCCGGCCTTGTGCCCCAGCATGGCAAGCGATCCGCCAGTGGTGGTCATCTGGTCGCCGGTATCGATGGCATCCTTCAAGAGGATCGGCACGCCATGCAGAGGACCGCGCGGCCCGACTTGTCGGCGTTCGTGATCCAAGGAATCTGCGATTGAGAGTGCATCGGGGTTGGTCTCGATGACAGAGCGCAAGCAATGGCCATTCCGATCGATCTCTTCGATGCGCGCGAGGAAGGATTGGCACAGCGCGGCGGCGGTCAGGGTGCCGCTCTGGAAGCGCGACTGGATCTCGGCGATGTCCAGTTCCTCAAGTACCATGGCGTCACCCTCCTGCTTTGGATCACCCGGCAAGGCGCATGCCTTGGGTCATGTGTCTATCCTGACCTTCCAGCAGGAGGCATGGCAAGAAGTAGGCGCCTTGATCAGTCAGGATACCATTGACGTTCGAGCGTGGTTGACGGCGCTGGAAAGCAGCCCGGGACGACGTGCTTGCAAGCACCGGATGGCGGTGGGATTTCGGCTCGCTCTATCCCTTGGTCAGTTTAGACCGTTGAGAGACGCCATATGTCCGCCATCTCGCGCCTGGCCTTTGCCGCCTATGGAATGCATTTCGCCGATCAGATGGCCTTGGTGGTCGTCCCGCTGGCCGCCGCCGTCGTTTTCGATGTCAGCGCCGAGGTCATTGGGCTTGTGGTGGCCTGCCAATCGATGGCGCACCTGCTGGGCTCGCTGCCCTTCGGCCTTCTGGTCGATCGCTATGAGGGCCGATGTTTGGCACTCGTCGCAGCGCTAATCTCTCTCCTTGGCTTCGGCGCTGCGAGCTTCGGCCTGCTTGCGCAGGATCTTCTCCTCTTCGCGCTTGCAGTCACCTTGGCCGGTTTCGGCGTCGTGCTCTTCCTTCTGGTCAGCCTCTCCATTCTGCCGCGTCTGGCCGGACCGGAGCGATTGGCGGCGGCCAATGCCACGATAGAGTTGCCGCGCTCGCTGGCGTCCTTCCTGCTGCCGCTCGGCGTTGGGCTGCTCTTCGCCAGCCTTTCCGCCTGGGCGCTCTTCGCGCTGGCTGCGGGCTCGGTGCTGGTCGGCGGCCTGGCCCTGAAAGGCTTGCCGTGTTTTCCTCCGGCCGGCGGGCCGCCTCAGGCGATCTTCGCGTCGATTTGTGAAGGCGGCCGCTTCGTCCTCCGCCATCACCTCCTGCTGCCGATCCTGCTGTGTGCGCTCTTCTGGAACCTGGCTTTCTCAGCCCTGCTGGTGGTTATGGTTCCCTTGATCGTCGAGACCTATCAGGCAGCGCCCGAAAGCTATGGCTTGGCACTCGCGGCCTTCGGTCTGGGCGCATTCGTCGGCACTGGGGCGATGGGGCGCCTCGGCGGCCGCATTCCGCCGAATGCCGTTCTGCTTTTCGGGCCGGGCAGCTCGGCAGTGGCCTTGGTTGGGCTTGCGCTCAATCCCGCGGCTGGCCAGGTCTCGGCCATCTATGTCGCCTTGTTTGTCCTGGGTTTGGGGCCCGCAATGTGGCTGGTAACGCAAAACTCCGTCCGCCAATTGGTGACGCCCGAAGGCCAGCTCGGTCGGGTCAATGCGGTGATCCAGACGGCGATCTACGGTATGCGCCCCTTGGGCGCTGTGCTGGGCGGCTGGATCACAACCGCCAGCTCACCGACGACGGGCCTGCAACTGGTCGCACTTGGCTTCCTGCTGTCTTTCGCCGCCGCGCTCTTCAGCCCCTTGCGGTCGGTCAGGCGCTACAAGGATCTGCGCGCACCTGCGATCTAGTTGCTGTTGGACGAGCCAGAGAGGTCATTCTGCACGTCGTCAACGGCCTTGTTGACCGCATCGCTCGCGTTGTTGAGCTTCTCCTGCGCTGAATCTGCGGCGTCGCTGGCCGCGTCCTTGACGTCATCGACCGCCTGATTGGCGGACTGGGTCGCCTCGTCCAGCTTTTCGCCGGCGGTCTGGTTCTCGTCCTCGCCACAGGCGGCCAGGGCCAAGGGGAGGGAAAGGGCTAGGGCGGCGGCCAGCTTCTTGAAACGCGTGCTCATTGGGGGGACTCCTAGGCTTTTACCGTTTCAGTGGGTCGTCGCACGCCAATGGCAAGCTGGCGACCCTTCTGCAGGATTATACGATACGAATGCGGAGAACGTGGGTAGGCGGAGTGACCACTCGTTGAATTCGACCATCTCCGGTGCTCCGGCTGAATGGGATGCTGCCGCGGGTATGGTGGATCTGCTGCGCTCTTAGAAGGGAGGCAGGTCTACGAAGACGCTTCAGAGTCAGAAATCACTGGGAAAGTCTTCCGCATCGACTGTACCATCAGGGCGGCCAGCCGGGCAGAGTCATCGCTAAGAGGAGATGGCTCTGCCTGAAGTGCCGACAGGGCAGAGGAGGGGCGGTTGTTGGTATCACGAAAGTTCCGTGGGGTTTCCCGCCGCCAGATGTTGCGCTCTGCTGCAGCCGTATCGCTTGGAGGGCTCGCCGTACCCGTCGTGAGCACGACGGCAGGTCTTGCGGCCAAGAAGAAGCTGCGCATTTTGCGCTGGAAGAACTTCGTCCCGGCGTTCGAGACCTGGTTCAACGAGGTTTTCGTCAAAGAGTGGGGCAAGGCGAACGATACCGAGGTGCTCGTCGAGAATGTGGGATTGGGCGACCTTCAGCGCTTTGCCGAGGCCGAGATCCAGGCCGGAGAGGGGCATGACCTGGTTCTTTTTCTGGCATCGCGTCCCTCGCTGGAAGACCATGTGATCGACCTGCGTGAGGTCGTGGAGGAGTGCCAGGGCCGATACGGTGCCGCCAACGACGCCGTCATCAAGAGCTGCCTCAACCCCAAGACGGGTCGCTTTCACGGTTTCCCAGAGAGCTATGCCCCCACGGTTTTGACCTATCGCCGAGACCTCTGGGAGCAGGTCGGCAAAGAACCAACGGACTGGGAAGAGGTGCGCAAGGGTGGGCGGGCGATCAAGCTGTTGCACGAGCGACCGGTCGGAATAAGTCTCGCCAAGGAACACAATGGGCAATACAGCCTGCGTGCAATTCTCTATGCCTTCGGCGCCTCGGTCCAAGACGAGGAGGGGCGTTTGGCACTCGGGTCAGCCGAGACTCTAGAGGCGATCAAGTACGCAAAGGCGCTCTACGAAGAGGCAATGACCCCCGATGTTCTGACCTGGACCCCGACGTCCAACAATCGTTTCATGCTCGCCGGCGATGGCAATCTCACAGTGGATACCATGTCGGTCATTCGCGCGGCCCAGAGCAAGCAGCTCCCGGTCAATCCCGACCTCGCGCTTGCGACCTTGCCGGCCGGGCCGGCGGGTCGACGAGGCCCGCTCTTCGCCGTCAACACCTATGTCATCTGGCGCTTCGCCCGCAACATCCCCGGCGCAAAGCGCTTTCTGGTCGACTATGTCGGGCAGTTTCGCGATGCCTGCCTGACGAGCGGTTTTCAGAACATGCCCAGTTTTCCAGGGGCAGTGCCGGATCTGGACCAGCTCTTGGATACCGCCGAAGGTCCAAAGGGACGCTACTCGGTGCTCAAGAGCGTACCCTCCACGCTGACAAACCTCGGCTACCCCGGATACACGAGCGCTGCGACCGACGCTGTCTACGCAAGCGGGCTTGTGCCCAAGATGTTCGCCCAGGCCGCCACCGGCGCGCTCAGTCCCGAAGCCGCTCTCGACGAGGCGGTCAAGACGGCAGCGCCGATCTTTGACGCTTTGCGCGAGGCCGGGAAGATCTGATGGATCTGTGCTACCGACCTTGTTGATTGCTGGTTCGGCTTGATCAGGGTCTGCGCCGGGGGAGAAGACGCATGCGGATCAGAAACAAGCTCCTTCTTGCCATGGCGCTGCCGGTGGTTCTGCTGGTGATCCAGATTGCCGCCGTTCACTACTTCGTACTTCAGCTGCAATCGGCCGTTATCTTCATTGGCAAGGCGCACAGCGTGATCGAAGCAGACTTCAAGGCGGCCGAAGAGGTTGCCCGGCTTCGGAGCTCGGTGAAGCAGATCCCTGCACGCTATGTCTCGGCGGACAGCGAAGAGAGCGAGGAGGCCAAAGGTCTGCGTGGCGACTGGGAGAGACTGGCGCGGGAAATCGACACGATCAGGGCCTCGACTGCCATCGCTGCGGTCGATCCTGCGGCGGTGGAAGCGGTCGTCTCGGCCTATTGGGAGGTGGATGATCAATACAGGCAAACCGAAGGGGTCATCGCCAGCGGCGTGAGCGAACTCGATACCCTGCTCGAGCGCGCCATCTTCATCGACAAGGCCTTGGAGCGCCTGTCGGCCGCCCTGAACCAGCTGACGATCGAATTGCGTAAGCAACTACAGCTCGCCGTCGATAGAGAGCGAGAGATCCACGATCAGCCAGCCATCGCCGGCATCGCCATCGGCGGTCTCGCTGTGGTCTTGTTGATTGCCTTCACATGGCTCTACGTCGAACGACATTTCGTCAGGCGCTTGACCGGCCTCAGCAGCAGCATGCTGGCAATTGCCGGCGGTAACCTGCGCACGGCTCTGCCCAGCACCAAGGGAAGGGACGAGATCGGCGAGATGGCCCAGGCCTTGGCCGTCTTCCGCGATACGGCTGCCGAGGTCGAGGAGAACAACCTTCGAGAAATCGCTTCCGCGAGACAGCGGCTCGTTGACGCAATCGAGAGTATGACCGAGGGTTTTTCCCTCTATGATCGGGATGATCGTTTGGTTCTGTCAAACCGTCAGTATCGCGATCTGCTCTATCCCGGCATGTCCGAATTGATCAAACCTGGCGTCTCCTTTGAGAGTATCATCCGCAATGCCGCTGAGGCCTCTCTGGTCAAGGATGCCGAGGGCCGGATTGAGGAATGGGTTGCAGAGCGCTTGGCGCGGCATCGCAATCCCACCGGCAGTTTCGTCCAGAGGCGCGGCGACGGGCGCTGGATCGAGGTGGTCGAACATCGTGGCTCGGCTGGCGGCATCGTCGCGATCTACACCGATATTACAGAGAAGAAGCAGGCAGAGTCAGCGCTCTTGGAGGAGAAGCGGCGGACGGATGAGGCCAATGCGCTGGTTCTGGAGAAGAATCGGCAACTCGAGGCGCTCTCCACTCAACTCTCCAAGTACCTCTCTCCACAGGTCTATTCGTCGATTTTCAGCGGACAGCAATCTGTGGAGATCGCCAGCAAACGCAAGAAGCTGACTGTGATGTTCTCCGACATAGCGGGCTTCACCGAAACGTCAGACTCACTGGAATCGGAGGAACTCACCGCGCTCTTGAACAGTTACTTGACGGAGATGTCCAAGATTGCGCTCGACCATGGCGCTACCATCGACAAGTACATAGGCGACGCCATCATGATGTTCTTCGGCGATCCGGAAACGCGGGGCGTCAAGGAAGATGCTTCCGCCTGCATCGCGATGGCCATGGCCATGCAGCAGCGCATGACAGAGCTCGGTGATGAGTGGCGCGCACGCGGGCTGGAGAAGCCTTTCCAACTTCGCATAGGGATCAACACCGGCTACTGCACCGTCGGCAACTTCGGCAGTGAAGACCGCATGGACTATACGATCATCGGCAACGAGGTGAACCTGGCTGCCAGGCTGCAAAGCCTTGCAGGGCTGGGCGAGATCCTGATGGCCCATGAAACCTATTGTCTGGTGAACGACTTGGTCGAAGCGGAGGAACAGCCGGCGACACGGGTCAAGGGATTCCGGCATCCGGTCAGGAACTACAAGATTCTGGAACAGCACGATAAACTTGTTGAGGAGGGCCGCATGATCCGCGTGGCCGAAGAGGGCCTGCAAATCTCGCTCTATCTGGACAAGCTCTCCGCCGCGGAAAGGAAGAATAAGATCGACAGCATAGAGGGCGTCTTGAAGCGCTTGCGGGACTGAGTTCCAGAACCTTCGGAGGTATGCTCATTCCGTGAGGGCAGAAATCATTCGATAGCCGGGTGGGTCATGTATTTGGAAAGCCACCTGCGCATTGAAGCAAGCGAAGAGGTGCGCCGTGCCGCGGCGGTCAATGAACACCCTAGTGGCATACAAGAGCACTTTGGGCTGGATGTCACTCGCCCAAAGTGCCCTTTCGCAATGGAGCCCACAGAAGAGCAATCACGCAGGCGCGCCCCGCGTTTCGGGAGCTCCCGCTACAGCCCCAGCTTCTCCTTCAGAAGCTGGTTTACCATGCCTGGATTGGCCTTGCCTTGGGTCGCCTTCATGGTCTGGCCGACGAACCAACCCATGACCTTCACGTTGCCGCCTTTCAGCTGCTCGACCTGGGCCGGGTTGTTGGCGATGATCTCGTCGACGACGGTGGCGATCGCGCCGGTGTCGGTGATCTGCTTCAGGCCCCGCTCGTCTACGATAGCACCGGCGGTCTTGCCAGTCTCCCACATGGCCTCGAAGACCTCCTTGGCCATGCGGCCCGAGAGGGTCTTGTCGGCGATCAGATCGATCAGGCCGCCTAGCTTGCCGGCATCGACCGGGGCTTCGGCAAGGCTGCTGCCCGATTTGTTGAGGGCTGCGAAGTAGTCGCCCAACACCCAGGTGCTGGCCAGCTTGGCGTCACGGCCGCCGGCCACGGCCTCGAAGAAGTCCGCACGCTCATGATCGGCGACCAGAATGGCGGCATCGATCGGCTTCAGCTCGAAGGCTCCGATAAAGCGTGCTTTCTTCTGGTCCGGCAGCTCCGGCAGGCTGGCGCGGATGGATTCGACCAACGCCGGATCGACCTTGACAGGAAGCAGGTCGGGGTCGGGGAAGTAGCGATAATCATGCGCCTCTTCCTTGCTGCGCAGAGAGCGGCTCTCTCCGGTCATGCCGTTAAAGAGGCGGGTTTCTTGATCGATGGTGCCGCCGGCCTCCAGCACCTCGATCTGGCGCAGGGTCTCATAGTGGATCGCCTGCTGCACGAAGCGGATAGAGTTCACGTTCTTGGTCTCGGTCCGCGTGCCCAAGGCCTCGCCCGGACGGCGGATCGAGAGGTTGACGTCGGCGCGCATCGAGCCCTCGGCCATGTTGCCGTCGCAGGTGCCCAGATAGCGCAGGATGGCGCGCAGCTTGGTCAGGTAAGCGCCGGCCTCCTCGCCCGAGCGCATGTCGGGCTTGGAGACGATCTCCATCAGTGCGACGCCGGAGCGGTTGAGGTCGATGAAGGTCATCTTCGGGTGCTGATCGTGCAGCGACTTGCCGGCGTCCTGCTCAAGGTGCAGGCGTTCGATGCCAATCTCGCGGGTGGAGCCGTCCTCCAAATCGATGGTGATCTGGCCCTCGCCGACGATCGGCTGCTCGTACTGGCTGATCTGATAGCCGGCCGGCAGATCGGGGTAGAAGTAGTTCTTGCGCTCGAAGACGCTCTCCAGATTGATCTTGGCGTTGATGCCAAGCCCGGTGCGCACGGCTTGCTCGACGCAGACCTTGTTCAGTACCGGCAGCATGCCCGGAAAGGCGGCATCGACCAGCGAGACTTGCGTGTTCGGCTCGGCGCCGAAATCGGTGGCGGCACCTGAGAACAGCTTGGATTTCGAGGTCACCTGGGCGTGGACTTCCAACCCGATGATCACTTCCCATGGGCCGGTGCGGCCCTGGACGAGGTTCTTTTCGCTCACGTTTGTATCGCTCATGGGTCTTAGCCTGCGATGCGCTGCGGCTGATGGGTGAAGTGGGCGGCGGTCTCCAGCGCGTGGCCGACGCGAAAGACCATCTCTTCGTCGAACGCTTTGCCGATAACCTGCAGGCCCAGCGGCAAGCCGTCCTCGGTGAGACCGGCCGGAACCGAAATCGCCGGCAGACCGGCAAGGCTGGCCGGCACGGTGAAGACGTCGTTCAAGTACATCGCAACCGGATCGTCCATCTTCTCGCCTTGTGCGAAGGCCGCAGTCGGCGTCGTCGGTGCCAAGATGGCATCGACCCTCTCGAAGGCCGCGGCGAAGTCGCGGGCGATCAGGCTGCGAATGCGGCGCGCCTTGTTGTAGTAGGCGTCGTAGTAGCCGGCCGAAAGCACGTAGGTGCCGATCAGAATACGGCGCTTCACCTCCTCGCCGAAGCCGGCGCCGCGGGTCGCCTCGTAGAGCCCGGTCAGATCCTCCTCAGGGACGCGGGCGCCGAAACGCACGCCGTCATAGCGGGCCAGGTTCGAGGAGGCCTCGGCAGGCGCCACGATATAGTAGGTCGGCAGCGCGTGCTGGGTATGCGGCAGCGATATCTCGCGGATGTGCGCACCCTGCTCTTCCAACCATGTCATGCCGCGTTTCCAGAGCCGCTCGATCTCCGGCGACATGCCGGGCATGCGGTACTCCTTGGGCACGCCGATGGTCAGGCCCTTCACGTCTTGGTGCAGGGCGGCCTCGTAGTCCGGCACCGCGCGGTCCACAGAGGTGGAGTCCTTGGGGTCGTGGCCGGCCATGGCGCCCAGAACGATGGCACTGTCGCGCACCGTCCGGGTGAAGGGGCCGGCCTGGTCCAACGAGGAGGCGAAGGCCACGATGCCCCAGCGCGAACAGCGTCCGTAGCTGGGCTTCATGCCGACGATGCCGCAGAAGCTGGCCGGCTGACGGATCGAGCCGCCGGTGTCGGTGCCAAGACTGGCGGCAGCGATCCTGGCCGCGACCGAGGCGGCCGAGCCGCCCGACGAGCCGCCGGGCACCAGATTGTGGTTGTCGCCTCTGCGTTGCCAGGGATTGGCGACGGGTCCGAAGGCCGAATTCATGTTGGCCGAGCCCATGGCGAACTCGTCCATGTTCAGCTTGCCGGTCATGACGGCGCCCGCCGACCAGAGGTTTGCGGTGACCGTCGATTCGTAGGTCGGAACAAAACCCTTCAGGATGTTGGAGCCGGCCGTGGTCTCCACCCCTTCGGTACAGTAAAGGTCTTTGATGGCGATCGGCACGCCCTCCAGCGCCCCGGCCTCGCCCTTGGCCAGGCGTTGGTCGGCTGCTTCCGCCATGGCCAGCGCCTTGTCCGCGGTTTCCACGGTGAAGGCATTCAGAGTGCGCTGGTCTTCCATCGCGTCCAGGTGGGCCTGGGTTAACTCTTTGGAGGAGAAGGCGCGCTTGGCCAAGAGCTCGCGCATCTCGGCCAGGGTCAGGTGGGTGATGGGTCCGGTAACGCTCATGGGGCCTACTCCACCACCTTGGGAACGGTATAGAAGACGGCCATGCGGTCCGGCGCATTGGAAAGAACGGCCTCTTGCGCACCACCGTCGGTTACCGCGTCTTCACGCAAGTGCAGCTCCGTCGCCACGGCGGAGGTCATGGGCGCGACACCCTCGGTATCGACCGCTTGCAGCGCGTCGATCCATTGCAGGATGCCACCCAGTTCCTGGGCCAGCGTTTCTTCTTCCGCTTCGTCGATGCGAATGCGGGCCAGGCGCGCGATCTTGCGCACCGTTTCCTTGTCAACAGTCATGGCTAGAGCCTGATCGCTTCTGAAATGTGAAGGCCGGACGCTACACCTCGGCCTCGGCCCCGGCAAGACATCCTTCCAAGGCAGGATTACCGCAGCGCAACGCTTTGCGCGGTTCGGCATTGCAAAGGGACCATTTGGCCGGCTTGTGCACAGTCTTTAAGAGAGATGGCGATGGGAGGGGCCGATGCCAAGCGATCCAGTCGAGGCCTTGTCGAATTTACCAGCCCGCGGGCGTCTCTTGGGCCTCGATTTGGGCTGCAAGACCATTGGTCTTGCCATTTCCGACAGCCTGCGCACTGTCGCCTCGCCGCTGGAGACGATCCGCCGTAAGAAGCTGTTTCAGGATGTCGAGCGCCTACAGCTGCTGATCGCCGATCGACAGCCGGTTGGATTGGTGTTGGGATTGCCGGTCAACATGGACGGCAGCGAGGGGCCGCGCTGCCAATCGACGCGGCAGTTTGCGCGCAATATCGCCGAGCGTGGAATCGGGCTTCCGCTCGCCTATTGGGACGAGCGCCTTTCGACTGCTGCCGTGGAGCGTTTTCTGGTCGAGGAGGCCGATATGACCAGAGCTCGCCGAGAGGCGGTCGTAGACCGCATGGCTGCGGCCTACATCCTGCAAGGGGCGCTGGACGCTCTCGCACGTCGGTCGGGCCAAACACCATGACGGCTGTTACCCTGACGCCCGCGGCGCGCTGGCGAGGCCTGCTGGCAGTTGCTGTAAGTGCCGGTGTAGCCGGCATTACCTACGGCTGCCTCTCGCCGTTGATTGCCATCATCCTGGAAAAGCAGGGCCATCCCAACTGGGCCATCGGTGTCAATTCTGCAGCAGCCTTCCTGCCCACCATTCTTCTTGGGCCGTTGGTGCCGAAGCTCTTCACCCGCCTGGGCTTCTTCAACGCCATGATGATGGGCATCGTGGGTGAGATCGCCTGTGTGCTGCTGCTGCTTGCCTGGACCGACATCTGGTACTGGGCAGGCCTGCGCTTCCTGATAGGCTTTTTTGCGACCATTCTTTGGATCGGCAGCGAGACTTGGATCGTGACCATGGCGCCGGACGGCCAGCGTGGTCGCGCGATTGCCTTCTACATGATGGCAATCTCCGGCGGCTTTGCCCTTGGACCGGTGGTCCTTCAGGTCACCGGAACCGAGACGATCCTGCCTTTCTTCATCGCAGTCGGACTCACCCTCTTCGCCGGCTGCCTCATCTGGTCGGCACGAGGCATGGCGCCGGACCTGCCGGAGGCGCCCAAGGCTGCCATCCTCGCCGCCTTTCGGATCGCGCCCCTGGTCATGGCGACGGCTTTGCTGGCCGGCTTCGTCGATATGGCCGCACTCACCCACCTGGTGAACTATGGACGCGCTGCGGGCCTGAGCGAGAGCACGGCGCTGCTGTTGCTGACCATCATGCTGATGGCCAATCTGATTATGCAGTTCCCCGTCGGCTGGCTCGCCGACCGTGTAGACAAGCGCAAACTGCTGATCGTCTTCGGCGTCATCTTCTTTGTTGCCCCGATCCTGATCAACTTCACCATCGGCCAAAGCATCTGGGTCTGGCCGGTGCTGATCGTCTGGGGCATCACCTCGCTTGGCATCTATACGGTCGCTCTCACCATCCTGGGCGAGCGCTTCGAGGCCAATCTCCTGGCCAGCGCCAACGCGGCCATCGTCGTGCTCTATCAGTTCGGGGGGGTCTCCGGCTCCTTTGCCGGCGGTACCGGCATGGATCTGATGGGATACAAGGGCCTGATGTGGACCTTCGCTGCCGCCTCGGCCGTCTTTCTCCTGTTTGCTGCCTATCGGACCTGGAAGCGGCGACAGTCCTCCGTGTAGTCCACGCAGAGTCCAGCCTTATTGCAAGCACTCTTAGGCTGCTTGAGCTCAGATCGAGATCCAGCCACTATCAGGCTGGAGATCGGGTTTACCTGGGCAATCCTGGATCAAATACGGGTGTTTTTGGGGCTCAAGTCAGAGGCGCTTCAAGAGTTGCAACTATGATTGATGTGATCCGCGATATCGTGTCGGTGTGGATCCGGGTTTTGGTTCCCATTGGCCTGGTGTGTATGGGAACTGCGCTCACATTCTATCTAAGCCTGGCGATATCTGCTCCTGTTCGATTTCACTTCTTTATTTTCTTCTCGAATCTAGTGTTGACGATTGTGTCTTGGCTTGCTTTGGTGGTATTTTGCTATAAGCACTTAAAAAATCTGATCCCCTGTTGCATGATTATATTTGTCAGTTATGTGTCGCTGGGTATGTTAATAATGTCAGGATCGCGGAGTGAGTATAGTATTGGAGGTATAGCTCTGTATCACAGTGGACTCCCAACATTTGAGGGAATTCTGTTTGAGTGTCTCCTCGCTCTAGGGTTTGTTTTCTGTATGATTTTGATTTTTGTTGTAGTTAGAGGATGCATAAAGTGTACAATTTCGTTGGCAAAAAAAGTAGAATCATAGCAAATTCGTGGATAAATATTGATGCTTGTGCATATTAATGAAGTAAAAATAGTGCGATTTGAGCAACTTTGTCTCTTGGTCAGAACGCCAATCACGCCCGCTGCCCCAGCCAGGCGTTGTAGATGCCTGAGACAATGATGATGCCGATGCCGATCCAGGTGAAGAGGTCGGGGAACTGGTCGAAGACCAGGTAGCCCAAGATCGAAGCGCCGACGATCTCGGTATAGGAGAAGGGGGCGAGTAGCGAGGCAGGCGCGCGCTCGTAGGCCAGGATCATCAAGAGGTGCGCCAGGGCCGCGACCATGCCGAGCGCCACCATCATTGCCCATTCCTGGCCGCTTGGCGGGCGCCAGAGGCTGCCCTCGACCACCACCAAGAGGCTGAGCACAAGGCTGCCGACGACGGCGGTCATCGCCAAGGTCACGAGCGGCGGGGCGGAGAGCGAGAGGTGGCGGGTGGCGATCGCATAGCCGGCGAAGGCACAGCCGCAACCCAAGGCCAGCAGGGTTCCCAATTCGACGCTCTGGAAGCCTGGGCGGACGATGATCAGCACGCCCAGGAATCCGAAGCCGACGGCCGCCCAACGGCGCGCATCGACGGTTTCGCCCAGGAAAACCGGCGCCAGCGCCGTGATCACCAGGGGGGCGATGAAGATCAGCGCCACCGCGTCGGCGAGCGGAATGCGGGCCAGCGCACCGAAGAAGAGGCAGGTGGCGGCCACCATGAAAAGGCTGCGCAGCATCTGTAGGCGAGGCTGCCGCACCCTGAAGAAGGCAGCCATCCCGTGCCGCCAGTAGATCAGGGGCAGCAGGGGTAGCAGGTGGAAGACGAAGCGTGCCCAGGCGACCTGCCAGATAGAGAAATCCTGGGTCAGAAGTTTGGCCAAGGTGTCCAAGAGCGGGATCAGTTGCTGGGCCAGGAGCAGGAGCCCCATTGCTGCCCAGGGTCGCTCCACCAAGGCCACCTGTTGCTGCATGTCCCCTCCCAAGATCCCGAACGCCGGGCGAGGGTGCGGGCGCACCATCGCTGCGAGCAAGCCTTCGGCGAGCATGGCTGCTACGCGAAGGGGGGCCAACCGCTCTGCGCCCCCATTGTCCTGCCCCTTGGCAGGGTCTTTAAATCGATAGGGTGGAGAACAATTTTCCGCCCATGATGATCCCTGACGTGCGCCTCGGCAAAGATCGGCTGGTTCGCATCCTCACCGATCGGACAGCGCTGCCGCTCTTGGCCGAAGAGATGGCGGCCTTGCTGCGCGCGCCGCCCTACGCCTTTGTCGTTACCGGGCTCGCGCCGAGCGGAAAGGGCGATCTCACTCTGCGTCTGGCGCGCGGACTGATGGAGCTGCCGCCCTCGAAGCCGGGGCGAAGCAGAAGGAAACCTGCCAGGCTCTCCTTCACCCGGATCCGCATCAATCCCAAGAGCGCTGCGCGATGCGACGCCGTCACTCGCCATAGCCGAACCAACCAGGCCTTGCCGCTGCACAGCGATTCTTCCTACGATCCTGACCCGCACGAGTTGGTGGTTTTCCAGGTGGTGCGTGCCGATCCACAGGGGGGCGAGAGCCAAGTGGCGCCCTACGAGTCCGTGCTGTCGACATTGGACGACGAGACCCAGACCATTCTTTCGCGCCCGAGGTTTCCTTTCGGACGCAATCGCTGGCCGATTCTCCGGCGATGGCACGGTTCGATGAAGATCCGCTACTACCGACATCAGATCGATAAGAGCTGTCTGTGGGAGAAACCGCTGGCGAAGGAAGAAGTTGCGGCCCTGGAGCGCTTGGATGGCGTATTGGCCCGGCCCGAGGTTTCCATTCACCGAGAGATTCGTTCCGGCGAAATCCTCTTCTTGAATAACACCAAGGTGCTGCACGGCCGTACCGCTTTTCCAGCCGACAGCAGGCGTCTCTTGTACCGGATCAGGGTTCATGCCGGCTGTCTCGCCTGAAGTGCCGAAGAGCGCGTCGCAAGCCTCGGACCTCACGCGGGTTTTCGCCTTAGCGCGGGCCAGACCAGATGACGCCCGCTCGCGCTTGAACCTTGCACTTGCCTTGACGCAGGCAGGGCGTTTGGAGGCTGCCCGGCGGCAGGCCCTGGCCACCCGGCGGTTGGCGCAAGCGGACTGGCCGGATCTGCGTTCTCTTGGCCGTCTGCTCTTCAAACTGGGCCTCTTCGATGTTGCCTACGACACGCTGGTCGAAGGTCTGCGCCAGACCATCAAGGATGCAGCTGCGCTCCGCGTGCTTTCGGCCTTGTTGTTGATGCGGGGCAAACGGACCGCTGCCGAACGTGCCTTGCGGGCGGCCGCTAGGAACGAGCCGATTGTGCCGCCGGCCCGCTTCGACCGGCGCAAGCCGACCCTGCTCAGGATTCGCTCCTTCGACAATGCACGCTATGCGGTTGCAAGAGACACCACCAACGGGACCTACAGCTGTCGCCTTCGCGGTGGCCACTTCTCGATCAAGAACTTCGTCGATAAATCAACGGTGAACCTCTATCTGGCCTCGGTCATGGGCGACAATCTGGACCGGGTGGCAAAGGTTCCGGACTTCGACCTGGCGATCAATACTGTCAGTTGCGCCGATCTTCATGCGACGAGCCTGCGCAAGCTCGATCGTTTTCTCGCTGACAGTGATCCCGGTCAGGTGATCAATCCGCCGTCCCGCGTGCTGCGCACGACGCGGGCTGAGAATGCGCGGCGCCTGGGGGCTATCGAGGGTCTGATCTTTCCGCGGACGGAACTCTGTGCGAACGAGGGACCGCCCGACGTCATTGCCGATCAGCTGCTGCAGCGCGGCTTCGTCTTTCCACTCATCTTACGTCTGCCGGGAACGCAAACCGGCGAGAGTGTGGTCAAGGTAGAGGGGCGTCGCGGCCTTACCGCCTATCTTGAGGCTTGTGGTCAGGGCCAACCAGTCTACGCCATCGACTACATCGACTGCTCAGGCAAGGCCGGCTACTTCCACAAGACCAGAGCCTTCTTTATCGACCAGCGCTTATACCCGGTTGCCAACCTCAGCAGTGACCACTGGCAGATCCACTCGGGCGATCGCTATCGGGTGATGGACAGGGAATCGGCCCTGCGGGAGCGGGAGGAACGCTATCTGGCCGATCCGCGCGGCTACTTGGGAGATGCGGTCTTCGATGGCCTGCATGCGGTTCGCGATGTCCTGAAGCTGGACTTCTTCGGCATCGACTTTACCGTCGATCGTGGAGGGCGCCTCGTTGTGTTCGAGGCCAATGCCGCGATGCGCCATAACTATGACCATGCCCGAGCATTTCCCTACACCCGCCCCCATCTCGACCGAATTTCCCAAGCCTTTAAGGAAATGATCGAAACGCGTTGCGCCCGTCACGGATGACGGGCGCAAGCCTCGAAGAGGGGGCCACTCTCGCCGAGCGCACTCCTTTGTCCGAAATGAAACTAGGGAAGAATCACCGCGTCGATCACGTGGATCACGCCGTTGCTGGCCTCGACATCGGCCTGAATGACTGTGGCGTTGTCGACCATTACGCCGTTGACGGCGTCGATCTCGACAGTGGAGCCCTGCACGGTCGCAACTTCCAGCTGCTTGCCGGCGATGTCGGCGGCCATGACCTTGCCCGGGATGACGTGGTAGGTGAGCACGGCGACCAACTGGTCTTTGTTCTCGGGCAGCAGCAGGGTCTCGACGGTGCCCGGCGGCAGCTTCTCGAAGGCCTTGTCGGTCGGCGCGAAAACGGTGAAGGGGCCGGGGCTCTTCAGAGTGTCGACCAGATCGGCGGCCTGCACGGCGGCGACCAGGGTGTTGAACTGATTGGTGGAAACAGCGGTGTCCACGATATCGAGCTGAGCGGGCTGCGGCGCAGGGCTGCTGGTACGACTTGAGGAACAACCGGCGACGAACACGACGAGCGCCAATGCGGCGACAACGGACTTCAGCATGGAACTTTTCTCCTTGATGATCTCGGTGGGACGTTTTCCCACTTGCTGCAGCCGGTGAGATTGAACGCCGCGACCCATAGTCAAGCTTTCGTGTGGTCTTTTTTCCCACGAAGACCTAAATAGTAGCTATGGAGACGCGAGGGTCGGAGGAAAACGAGCTTTCTGGAGAGGCGCTGAAGCAATTGCTTCGGCCCTTGATGAAGCTCTTGATTGCCCGCGGCGTCACAGCACAGAAACTGCACAGCCTGCTGCAAGAGCTGTCGGTCGAGGTGGCCGAGGACGCCTTCAGCCTGGATGGCGCGCCACCCACCGACAGCCGAATTAGCCTGATAACCGGCGTTCATCGCAAGAAGGTGCGAGAGGTGCGGCAGGCGCGCGGCCGACAGCAGCCAAGTGGTGAGCGACATGTCTCGGTTATGGCGACTGTGGTTGGCCGCTGGCGGGCCGATCCGCGTTATCTGGATCACGAAGCCCAGCCTCTGGCTTTGCCGCGGCATGCTGCAAAGGGTCCCTCATTCGATTCGCTCGTTGCAGCGGTGAGCCAAGACATGCGTCCGCGTACCATCTTGGACGAACTGCTGCGCCGCAATGTGGTTGCCTTGGATGTCGCTGGATGTGTCCGACTGCGTGACGAGGCGCTGGTGCCGCGCGAAAGCGAGGCAGAGCGGCTGCATTTCTTCGTGCGCAATCTGGGCGATCACATGGCTGCTGCGGTTGAGAACGTCTTGACCGAGGAAGGCCCCGCCCCCTTCTTGGAAAGAGCGGTCTTCTATAACAATTTGAGCACGCACTCGGTCGACCTTATCGAGGCCAAGGCCAGGCAGTTCTCGGCAGACCTGCTGCAGGCGCTGAATCATCAGGGCTTCGAAGGTCAGGCAGCTGCGGCCGGAGATCGCGACGCTGCGGAACGCTTCCGCTTTGGCGTATACTTCTTCCGTGAGGATGAGGCGGACCAAGACGAAAGCCTGACCGAGGGGAGAGTTGAAGAATGACGCTGAGGGCGACACGACGCGCCGTACTGCTGGGGTTGGGCGCCAGTGCACTGGCTGCTTGCACGCGCCTTGAGGCTCCCGGCCCGGCCGAAACCGCTGAGCGTCCTTCCGAAGGCGGGGTCGGAGGAACCGGCATCGTCGGCACCCTTGTCGATAGCAAGCGCTTCTCGGTGAACGGCCTGAACCTGACGGCGGATGAGACGCTGACGCTCCGCGATGCCTTCGGCCCGGTCACCCGCGATCGCTTGGCCTTGGGACAGGTTCTGACAGTCGAGGCCACGAGCGAGGAGAGCGGCCAACTTCGCGCACAGGCACTTTCCGTCGTCCACCCTCTGATCGGCCGGATCGAGGCGGTCGGACGCGGCAAGATCAGCGTGCTCGGTACTGAGGTGACGGTGGAGCGCGGCGCGCCCCGCAAGACTGCCGAAGGCAGGAACTTCCGACCCAAGGTTGGCCAGCGTGTTGCCGTTTCCGGCCTCTGGCGTGGTCCCGATGTCGTGGCCTCGCGCCTCGACCTCTTGGCCGAGGATGCAGCGGAGCCCTCTGTTATCGCGGGCGTTGTGAAAGCGGGTCCGGCGCCGGACCGACCGACCTTGGGTGGCTTGAAACTTGTGGTGCCGCCGGGATTGGTGACCCCGCCGCTCGGCACCTTCGTGACCGCTCACGGTGAACGACTAGGGCGTGATTTCCTGGTTGCCAGCCTGCGGGAAGGGCGCTTCCAAGGGGCTGCCGGACCGTTGCAGCGACTGTCTGTCGAGGGTTATCTGGATCGGGTTCCGCGCGCGCCCGGCTTCGTCGTCGCCGACCTGGGGCACAGCTTCGATCCGGAGGCTAAGCTGCAAGGCTTCGCTCAGGAACGTGCACTTTATGTCGGTCCTTACGTCGGCACCTTCGCGGTGGCGCTGGGTCTAGCGTTGCCGGAAAGCTTCTCGCGGCGTCGGCGCTTGGTGGAAGCCATCAAGGATGGCTTCGACCCGACAGGTGCAGTCTCGACGCGTTAGCGGGGCGATGCAAAGCCAAAGGGGCAAGCCACACGAAGACCGTCGCGCAGCCAGACAAGGAACGAGGTAAGAAGATGAACGGAGATGTCGGATGACGGGGAATGCTTCCCTCCGCGTGGGATGGATCGGCGTTGGCAAGATGGGCCTGCCCATGTGCGGCAACCTCTTGAAGGCGGGTTTCGAAGTCACGGCGTTCAACCGGACGCACGACAAGCTGGCGCCGCTCCTCGCACGGGGGGCCACGGCAGCTGGTTCCTGCCAAGAGGTGGCCGCGGCGCCGCTCGTCATTTCAATGGTCTCTGACGATGACGCACTTCGATCGGTCGCGTTGGGTGATGACGGGGTGCTTGCGAACGCTGCGGCGGGCTCGGTCTATGTCGACATGAGCACGGTCTCGCCGGAAGTCTCGACAGAGGTCGCTTCGAAGGCCCGCGACCTTGGCATCGACTATCTGCGCGCGCCGGTCTCGGGTGGTGTCGCGCTTGCCGAATCGGCAACGCTGACGATCCTCATGTCGGGTCCGGCACAGGCGCAGGAACGCTGTCGTCCGATCTTTGACGCCATGAGCGGCAAGCAGATCACTGTTGGTGAAGCCGAGGAAGCGCGATACCTGAAGCTGCTGATCAACATGATGGTCGGTTCGACCGCGGCAATTGTCGCAGAGGCCCTGGCCTATGGCCGTCGAGGTGGGCTTGGGTGGGAGACGATGCTCGACGCGCTTGGCTCTAGTGCAATCGCGTCGCCCCTGATCGGCTACAAGCTGGAGCCGCTACGCAAACGCGATTTCACGTCGACCTTCTCTGTCGAGCAAATGATGAAAGACCTGGACCTTCTCTTGGCAAGCGGCGGAGAGGTGCATGCGCCGCTGCCGATTGCTGCCATGGTTCGCCAGCTCTTCGCCTCGGCGGAGGCGCAAGGTGACGGCGCGCTGGATTTCTTCGCCACCGTTAAGACGATGGAGCGGATGGCCGGCTTGGACGAGGACAAGGTCTAGTCTGTGGTTTCCGGACGGAGACGTCACTCCAAAGCAGCGGCTGCCTCGTCATCTAGAGTGGCTGCACGTTGGAAGGCGGGCCGAGCTTTGACGCGTTCCCGATAGGCAAGGAACGCTGGCCGTTCTTCCAAAGCCTTGAAGTGAAGGGACCAATCGATCAGTGCGCCCATGTAGACGTCGGCGGCCGTGAAGCTGGGTCCTGCAATGAAGTCTTTGCCAGAGAGCGCGTGATCCAGGGTGCGGTTCACACGCTCCAGATCGCCATAGCCCAGCATGCCTTTGCGTTCCTCCGGAACCTCGATCTTGAGGCCGTGGACGATGAAAGCCTGGTCCAGCGGCCCAGCGCCGAAGAAGAGCCAGCGGTAATAGGCACCTCGGTCCTGTGCGGCCGGGGCCAAGCCGGCCTGTGGGAAAGCGTCGGCCAGGTAGGCGCAGATCGCGGCACACTCGGTCACCACGGTGTCGCCATGCCGGATTGCAGGCACCTTGCCCATCGGGTTGATCGCCAGGTAATCGCCGCTCTTCATGCTGGTTGCAAAGTCCAGGACCTGTGTCTTGTAGGGGTGACCAACCTCCTCCAGCATCCAGCGCACGATGCGTCCTCGGGTCTTGGGGTGGGTGTAGAACAGCAAATCCTCGGACATGGTATTCCTCCTCAACGAAACCGCGATCGGACTTTGCACGAACAACGGATCGCGCCTGTGACTTTCCAGTTTGTCGATCTTATCTCCTGACCAGCACGGCTTGTCACGGATTGAAGAAACCCGCGCGGGGTCTCACCCGGTCACCCTTGCCACGGACAATTCTCTCGTGCAGGTTCATTCACCCTTCAGCAGCCCGGCTCCAACACTGACGCAGCCTGGTTTCTGTCCTTAGTCGCTGTGGAGAGATAAATGAGATTCCGTCGATGCGCGTTTATCACTTGTGCGGCATTGTCCGCTTTACTTAGTGCTGCGAGCGCTGAGGTGCCACAGGCAACCATCCAGTCGCTCTCGGCACCTAATAGTGTCGACACCCGCATCGGTACCCTGAGTTTCGAGGATGGCGCGCCCACTGCAAAGACTGCCAGCCAAGTTTTTGACGCGATCGACTTTGCACGCGCCTTGAATGTCTACAACAACAGTTTCCGTGGAGCCTCGGCCTACGCGCTGCGACAGGGCTTTCAAAGTATCGGTGCCAAGGACAACGATATTGTCATTTTCTCAAGTTTGATGAACTCGGAATCACTGTTCCTTACCGCCAATGCGGATACAGTTTATTACATGGGTACGATTGACCTCTCGAACGGCCCGATGGTGATTGAGCAGCCCGCGAATGGCCTCGGTACGATCAACGACATGTGGTTTTCTTGGGTGATCGACGTTGGGCGGCCCGGTCCCGATCGGGGCCTAGGCGGCAAGTATCTGATCGTCGGGCCAGGCTATGAGGGGATCTTGCCGAGCGGTGGCTACTTCATCGCCCATTCGAAGACCAACAAGGTTCTCTACGCTATGCGGGCGTTTCTGGAAGGCGGTAGCGATCCAAAGCCGGCCGTTCGAAACGTAAAGGAGAACCTCAAGATCTATCCCTATGTTCCGGGTAGCTGGGGTACGCCCATTGCCGAGGCCCTCGAAGGGCACGTGAAGCTATCTGGCGAGCCGAAGATTCCCGAAACCAGGTTCCTCGAGGGTAGTAACGTTGCTTTCAACACGATCCCACCGAGTGACTACGGCTTCTTCGAGATGATCAACGAGAATGTACAGAGTGAACCGGCAGCTAGCTATGACGTCGAGCTTGCGGGACAACTTGCAGCGATCGGTATCGTCAAAGGCAAGCCCTTCAATCCCGATAAGCGGATGAAGCAGCTTCTGAGCGAAGCTGCCACGGTCGGTCAGACCTTCGGTCGATCATTGCAGTGGCACTTTGCAGAGGTAAAGCCGGAGTGGGCCTACTATGACGGCTCGAACTGGATGAACATGCTCTTTGAGGGTGGCGCCTTCTTCGAAACACCGCCGCCGGCTTTCGAAGACGGGATGTTCAAACCCAATCCGCCGAGCGGTGCCCGCACGCTCGATTCTCGAACCGCCTTCTACTACGCATACACACTGGATTCGCCGGCCATGATCATGCGCGTTCCGGAAGTCGGCTCGCAGTATCTGATCGGCTTCCTCGACGCCGAAGGAAACCCCTTCGCCGGTTCGAAGACCTACAGAGTAACTCTGCCCAAGGGCATTCCGGCCCGTGCCTTCTGGTCCTTGACCCTCTACGACAATCAGACGAGGTCGATGTTAAGGACTCCGCAGAAGTCTCCGCGGGCCGGCAGCCAGACCTTTCCCTCTCCAGCAGCCGAAGCGGCGGCCGATGGTTCCACGGCAATCTACATCGGTCCGGAGCAGCCGAATGGCGTGGCACGCGGCAATTGGATACAAAGCGATCCCGCAAAGGGTTGGTTTGTGATCCTGCGCCTCTATAGCCCTTTGCCTTCCTTCTTTACCAAAGCCTGGCAGCCGAGCGAGATCACCCTGCTAGATTAGGCGAGGACGCCGAGACACCGGTTCAAGAGCTGGTCCGTGGCCGATTGAGCCCTAGGTTGGGGGTGGGCAACAGAGAGGGTGCTCTGCCGCAATGGCCTATCCCTTAACCTACATAGCGATGCTACTGGTCTTTCTGGGTATCGATGCTGTCTGGCTCAAGTGTGTGATGAAACCGCTCTTCGACCGGCATGTGCCCCACCTCTTGGCCAAGCAGATACGATTTGGGGTGGCCGCGGGATTCTACCTCTTCTACGTGGCGGGGATCATCGTCTTCGCAGTCTTGCCGGTTGACTCCTGGTCGGCTGCCTTCGTCAAGGGCCTGCTGCTGGGCGCGATCGCCTATGGCACTTACGAGGCCACGAACATGGCGACCTTAAGGGGTTGGCGCTGGTCCATGGTTGCAGTCGATGTCGCTTGGGGTTCTGTCTTGACCGCTCTCACGGCTGTGGCCGGATTCTTCGCCCTACGAGCACTATGATGACAGCACTTTCTGCTTGCTACGGGTACGGCGCATCGCGATACGATGGTCTGGACAGGCAAAAAAGAGAGTGCAAGCCCATGGCCGTCTTCGATCGCGGTGTCCGCTTCGGCAGTGTCTCAATCTTCAATCACTGGGTTATCGCCATTGCAGTCATCGTCATGCTGGCAATCGGCCTTCTGATGGATGAGTTTCCTAAGGGGGAAGAACGCACATTCGTTGTCAATCTGCACAAGTCGATCGGTATTTTCGTGCTGCTCTTCGGTGCCTGGCGGGTGCTTTGGCGACTGCTATGGCGCTTTCCCGACGAGGTTGTCGCTATGCCGGCATGGCAGAAGAAGGCCGCAAGCCTGGTGCATTGGGCGCTTCTGGCCGCTATTTTGATCATGCCGCTCTCCGGCTACATCGGTTCTTCTACCGGCGGCCATCCCGTCTCTTTCTTCGGATTGTTCTCACTACCGGCACTGGGTGAAGCAAAGTGGCTTTCAGGCATCGCTTGGGGCGTACATGAGATCGTGGCTTACATTCTGATCGCCTTGATTGCGGCCCATGTTCTTGCCGCACTGAAGCATCACCTGATCGACCGCGACGGTACGCTACGGCGAATGCTCGGACGTGATCCTGTCTGAGACCAAGCTCTCGTAACCGCTGCGAGGTATGCCGGCAGCTGCTCGGCCTTCGTGGTTGAAGGGTGGTTTTAGGGTGCCGCGGAAGTGGCTGCGCACAAGCTGCGGCCAGGTGCTCCAGGGGTCCAGGTCGCGCGCCTCTGCCGCCCAGGCGAACCAGCGCCGGCCTTTGGTGACATGCCCAATCTCTTCTTCGTAAATCACCTTAAGGATGTCGGCACTCGCGCCGTCCTCGACCTGCTCCAGCTTGGCGATCATCGCGGGCGTGACGTCCAGTCCCCGCGCTTCCAGCACCAAGGGTACCACGGCGAGGCGGGTCAAGAGGTCATCGGCTGTCGCCTCTGCTGCCTCCCAGAGGCCGTCGTGCGCCGGCAGCGCGCCATAGTGGCTGCCAAGAGCTGCCAGCCGATCCGAGAGCAGCAGGAAGTGCTTGCCTTCTTCGTCCAAGACCTTGAGCCAATCGTCGAAGAAGGCACGCGGAAACGTGGCGCCGGCAAAGCGGGCCAGTAGGTCGGCCGCCAAATCGACAGCGTTCAGCTCGATATGCGCCAAGGCATGCAACAGCGCGATGCGGCCCGCCGTGCCCCGATTGATTCGGCGCCTCGGCACCTCTCTTGGCGGCACCAGGGGCGGGGCCTCCGGTCGGCCCGGTCGTGGGAGATCGCTGCACAGGGGGCCGAGACCAAGCTGGCCGCTCTCCCAACGCTGCCGCAGCCGACGGGCTGCTTCCGCCTTCTTGCGCGGCTGCGATGTCGCCAAGACGACGGCGGCCGCACGCTGCAGCGTCTCCATAACGGCGATGAGCTAGCCGGCCTTTTGCAGGCGGCTTTCCTTCTTGCGCTGGTGAGTATCCAACGTGCGCTTACGCAGCCGGATCGTCTTCGGGGTGACCTCGACCAGCTCGTCGTCGGCGATGTAGGCCAAGGACTGCTCCAAGCTCATCTTGCGCGGCGGCGACAGCTTTACGGCATCGTCCTTGCCGGCCGCACGGATGTTGGTCAATTGCTTGGCCTTCAGCGGATTGACCTCCAGGTCGTTCTCGCGGCTGTGTTCGCCGATGATCATGCCGTCATAAACGAGGGCGCCACCGCCGATAAAGAGCTGACCGCGCTCCTCTAGGTTCCAAAGTGCATAGGGGACCGCCGCGCCGCGCCCGATGGCGATCAAGACGCCAACCCGGCGCGAGGGAATCGGTCCCTTGTAGGGTGCATAGTCATGGAATACGCGGTTCATGATGCCGCTGCCGCGCGTGTCGGTCAGGAACTCGCCATGGTAGCCGATCAAGCCGCGCGAAGGGGCCAGGAACGTCAGGCGCTGCTTGCCGCCACCGGAGGGGCGCAGATCCTTCAGTTCGCCCTTGCGCTGCGAGATTTTCTCGACAACCACGCCGGCGTACTCCTCGTCGACATCGACGACCACCTCTTCGATCGGCTCCATGCGCTGGCCGTTCTCGCTCTCGCGATAGACGACGCGCGGCCGGCTGATCGAGAGCTCGAAGCCCTCGCGTCGCATGGTCTCGATCAAAACGCCCAACTGCAGTTCACCGCGACCGGCGACCTCGAAAGCATCCTTCTCATCGGTCTCGCGCACGCGGATGGCGACATTGCCTTCGGACTCGCGCAGCAAGCGCCCACGGATCATGCGGCTGGTGACCTTGTCGCCTTCTCGGCCCGCCAGTGGCGAATCGTTGATCGAGAAGGTCATGGCCAGGGTCGGCGGATCGATCGGCTGCGAGGGAATGGCTTTGGTCACCTCGGGGGCCGCCAGGGTATCGGCGACATTAGCCTCGGTCAGGCCGGCCACGGCGACGATGTCGCCGGCAACGGCTTCGTCGATCGGCGTACGCTCCAGGCCACGGAAGGCCAGCAGCTTGGTGAGGCGTGCCTGTTCGATCACCTTGCCGTCGACACCAAGGGCTCGTACCGGCGCATTGACCTTGGCAACACCAGACGCGATACGCCCGGTCAGGATGCGGCCAAGGTAGGGATCGGCCTCCAGGGTCGTGGCCAGCATGGCGAAGGGGCCGTCGCTGTCTGCTTCGGGCGGCTGCACATGGGCGACGATGCGCTCGAAGAGTGGCGCCATGCTTTCCCGTGCGCCATCCATGCTGTCGGACGCCCAGCCCTGCTTGGCCGAGGCGAAGAGGGTGTGAAAGTCGAGCTGTTCCTCGGTGGCATCCAGCAAGGCGAAGAGGTCGAAGACCTCGCTCTCGACCTCCTGCGCGCGCTGCTCGGGCTTGTCGACCTTGTTGATGACGACGATCGGCTTCAATCCGCGCGCCAAGGCCTTGGCCAGCACGAACTTGGTTTGCGGCATCGGCCCTTCGGAGGCATCGACCAGCAGCAAAGCGCCGTCGACCATCGAGAGAATACGCTCAACCTCGCCGCCGAAGTCGGCGTGGCCGGGCGTGTCGACGATGTTGATCCGTGCTCCCTGCCAGTCCACCGAGGTACACTTCGCCAGAATGGTGATGCCGCGCTCTCGCTCCAGGTCGTTGGAATCCATCGCGCGTTCGGTCACGCGCTGGTTGGTGCGGTAGGCGCCGGACTGCTTCAGCAGCTCGTCGACCAGCGTGGTCTTGCCGTGGTCGACGTGCGCTATGATGGCGATGTTGCGCAAGGCCTGACGATCTTGGGTCATGGCTTGGCTCATGGCTTGGGTCATGGCTTGGGTCATGGGTGTGCGTTCCTAAGCTAGCTCGCGCCTGGCCATTTCGCTCAAGTCCACCTCGGGACGGGCCCCGAAGTGACTGATGATTTCAGACGCCGCCAAGGCGCCCAGCCGACCGCAGTCGAGCAAGGGCTTGCCTTTGGTGTAGCCGGCCAGAAAGCCGGCGGCGAAGAGGTCACCGGCGCCTGTGGTATCGACCACACGATGCACCGGATGGGCTGCGACCTCGACACGTTCCTTGCCGGCGAGGATCAGCGCCCCTTTCTCGCTGCGGGTGATCACAGCCAGGTCGAGCTTGCCGTCCAGACTGGTCAGCGCCGTTGCCAGATCGTCGGTTTCGGCGAGCGACTTGATCTCTTGCTCGTTGGCAAAGAGCAGATCGATGTGACCTTCGATCAGTGCGCGGAAGTCGTCGCGATGCCGCTCGACGCAGAAGGGATCGGAGAGCGTCAGCGCGGTCTTGCGTCCGGCCGCATGGGCAATCTCGGTCGCCTTGTAGAAGGCTTCCTTGGCGGCTGGCGGGTCGAAGAGGTAGCCCTCGAGGTAGGTCACCTTCGAGGCCTCTACCGTCTCCGCATCGATGTCGCTCGAGCCCAGACCCACGCAGGCACCCAGATAGGTGTTCATAGTGCGCTGTCCGTCGGGCGTCACCAGGATCAGGCAGCGAGCGGTCGGCGGGCCGTCTTCGGCCGGCCGGGTCGGAAAGTCGACGCCGGCAGCGCGAATGTCGTGCGCAAAGATGCCACCCAACTGATCGTTCCGAACCTTGCCGATGAAAGCGGCGTTGCCTTCCAGCGCGGCGAGACCGACCATCGAGTTCGCTGCCGATCCGCCGGAGACCTCGCGGCCCGGGCCCATCACGCGATAGAGCGCTTCCGCGCGCGGCCCGTCGACAAGGCTCATTGTGCCCTTCGACAGGTTCTGCTCATCCAGAAAGGCATCCTTGGCGGCTGCCAGGACATCGACAATGGCATTGCCGATGCCGCAGACATCGTAGCTCTTTTCGCTCACCTGCTTGGTCTTTCCTCAAATCTCCCGGCAAGTCGTCGCTTTCAGCGCACGCCTTTTGGCGCCAAGCGTCCGCTTCTGCGTCGCCTGCCGCGCCATCGCCATTATTGCTCTGCAGCATTACTTCGCACTCCCAGAGCCCAGTTACAAGGGATTGCGCTGGATTCGCTGTCCTCATGGGGATAGGCTCCTATGCAAAGGACTTGGGTCAGCTGCGCGAATCGGCCAATGTTGGCATTGGCTGTTGAGGCGCGGCCGGGCAGCAGCGTAGAGCGGTGCTCCCGCAGGCCCTAAGACAAGGTTTCAGCGATGAACAGCAGACCACCGATTGCCCCGCGCGCCGGCGACCAACCGCGCCGCGCAGGAGACCTGCCGCCGGCATTGGCGCGGCGCATGCAGGGCCCCAAGAGCACCATGGCGCAGGAAGAACCCAGCCAGCGCCTGCATATTCCAGCCGCCGTCACCATCACCGGAGAGATCCGCGATGCCGAAGAGGTCAGCATAGAAGGCCGTGTCGAGGCCGACATCCTGGGCAGTCGTGTCCTGGAGATCAGCGAGACCGGCAGCTTCGTTGGCAATACCGAAGTCGAGATCGCGGACATCCAGGGCAGGGTCGAGGGTACCTTGACGGTCACCAAGCAGCTGCTCATTCGCTCCAGCGGAAAGGTCGTCGGGCGGGTTCGCTATCGTGATCTCTACATCGAGGCCGGAGGTCGATTGGCCGGCCAGGTCGACGCCTTGGAGCCTGGTGTGGATAACGACATTCCTGTGGTCGCTCCCGGCGACGTGGAGGGATGACGTCAATGCGTCCGATCTGGCGCAGCTCTAGCGTCCTCGTCGCTCTCGCCTTCTTGGCCGCTTGTGCC
This sequence comes from Rhodospirillales bacterium, assembly GCA_963669445.1. Lineage (GTDB taxonomy): Bacteria > Pseudomonadota > Alphaproteobacteria > Kiloniellales > JACOMY01 > JACOMY01. The sequence goes on along the minus strand of OY770029.1, from coordinate 3,205,893 downwards.
AGCCCCGGCAAGAACGGATCGGAGTTGATCGGCCTGACGGCGCCTGCCGTGCACGAGGCGCTGGGCGATCCACAGCGCATTCGTCGCGAAGCCGGCGCCCAGATCTGGCAGTACGCGAGCCCGGCTTGCGTGCTGGACGTCTTTCTCTATGAGGAGCCGCGCGGCAGTGCCGTGGTTCATGTCGAGGCGCGCAACCTGGACGGGGGTCAGGCAGACCCAAGCCGCTGCATGGGATCGCTGGATCGCGACGTGGCGACCAGCTAGGAATTGGTCACGAAGGGGGGGACGTTCATGACAGCTTATATGATTGCGCAAGTCGAGGTCGCAGACCCTGACGCCTACAGTCTCTACACCGCACAGACGCCGGGCCTCATCGAACAGTATGGCGGCCGTTTCGTCGTGCGCGGCGGTAATCCCGAGGTACTGGAAGGCACCCTACCTGGATCTCGGATCGTCGTGATCGCGTTTGACGATCGCGCGGCAGCAGAACGCTTCTATCGCTCGCCGGAGTACCAAAAGATATTACCACTACGCTTGGCGGCCTCGACCGGCATCTCCTGCATCGTCGACGGTGTCGACTGATTGCAGCGCAGCGCCGATTTCCTTCTAGGATAAGGCCCTTGCCGGGGACTGGTGCCGGTGGAGAGATTTGAACTCCCGACCTTGGCTTTACGAAAGCCCTGCTCTACCACTGAGCTACACCGGCGTACATCGCCCCTTAGATCGACCCGAAGACGGGGCTGACCAAGCGATAGGACGCGGGAACCTAGTCGAGCCGCCCAAATCCGTCAATTGCTCAATTCGATCCTGTTAGGACAACGGGAAGCCTCGACTCCAGTCGCCTAAATCCGGGACCAGGTACGCAAGAGGTTGTCGCGCAGCCAGGCGAAGCGGTCATGGAAGCGCTCGGGCTCTGGCAGGGCGGCCAGGACCTCGTGACCCAGCGTATCGAAGGCATTGAAGATCTCGCGATGCTTGCCGTCGGGGATCAGCGAGTGGATCCAACCAATTGCCGAGATGCGGCTGCCGCTCAGCACCGGCTCGACCCCGTGCAGCATGTCCGAGGGGTAGCAGATGAGCGTTCCGGCGGGCTCCTTGAATAGCTTGTCGCCAAAGGGTGTCTGCACGCGGAACTCGCCGCCTTCATAATCCTTGGGCTCGGTCAGAAAGACGGTGAAGGAGAGGTCGGTGCGCATCATGTTTGCGGTGCCGGGATACATGATGCTCTGATCCATATGCGCCTTGTAGTGCATCCCGGGATCGTAGCGATTGAACATCATGTTGTAGGTCTTGGGCAGCGCGAAGACGTTGAAGTCTACGTTCTGCGACAAGGCTTGAATCACCACCTGCGTGGCCGACGCCAGGTTGGGATCGCTGGCCCCGCCTTGAAGGTTGTTCTTGAGGTGCCCGCTACCGGTCTCCTGACCCGAGCGGAGAGGGGCGGCCAGAACCTGGGCACGCAACTGGGCGGCCTGCTCGGGCGAGATCAGCCCGGGGACGGTCAAGAGCATGAGAGACGACTCCTTGGTTGCGCCGAACGCTTGCGATCAAAGGCACAGGCCCCAAGCGCAAATCCAAGGTGACTAGGCGCCGCGTCTGGCCGCTTCTTCGGGCGTCAGCGAGGACTCGGCGGTTGCCGACGACGGGGCGGGCGCGGTTGCGCTGTTTGCCGCTACGTCTGCCTTCTCTTCTGCAGCCGGTGGCTCGCCCGGCTCCTCTACCTTCTCTTGTGCCTTCTCTTCCGCCGGTGCGATCGGCGCGAAGAGGGAGCTGTCGACATCGGTCTCGGCAGTCGCCGGTGAGAGCGCGAGACCGCTGTCAGGCAAGGGCTTGCCGGCGCGCCAACGCAGGCTGTCGAAGGTGCCGCAGGCCGAGCAACGCGGTGTCCAGCTGTCGGCTTCATGCTGACATGTATTGCAGAACCAGGAAGGGGAGGCCGGACGCCCTGCCGCGGTCTCCAGCCAGGAGCGCGCAGCGGCGGCGTCGCCGTGCTCGGCTTGCTCCAGACGGGCCAGCAGCTCGGCCACCCGGGCATCGGCTGCCTTGTCTTCGGCGGCCTGCAGCTCACTGCGACTTTCTTCCCAATCGCCGCTCTCCAGCGCCGACTCGGCCAAGATCAGGCGGGTCTCGATGTGCTCGGGCTGGCCGGACACAAAGCGCAGCAGTGCCTTCTTGCGGGCATCGGGCTGCTCCGCTGAGGGTCGCGTGCGCTTCCAGGCGCCATAGAGGTCGGGATGGGGATGCAGGGCCCAGGCTTTGCGCAGCGCCCGCTCGGAATCCTTGTGGCGGTTTGCCGCCACCATGGCGTCACTCAAGAGGACCACGGCGGGAATGAGATCCGGCGCCAGCTTGAGCGCCTGCTTGGCACGATCCACCGCGCGGCCCGGTTCCTTCTCCTGCTGTGCCGTTTTGGCCTCTTCATAGAGCAGCACGGCGCGCTTGCGATCCACATCGGCCCGCGGCAGTGCCTTGCGGCGCTTGGCCTCGTCCAGAGCCCGGACGGCCTCCTCCAGCCGGCCGCGACGCTCCGCCAAGTCAAAAAGGGCATCGAGCACCCAGGGCGTATTGGGGCGAATGTCATAGGCCTCTTTGACATAGTCCAGGGCGGCCTCTTCATCGCCCTGGCGAAGCGAGATCTGAACCAAGCCGCGCAAACCCAGGAACCGGGTCTCCGGCTGTTCCAACATGACGTGGAAATAGCGCTTCGCTGCCTGCTCATCGCCTTCCAGGGTCGCTGCCTGGGCGGACAGCAAGAGGGTCAGAGGGGGATTGTCGAGCAGTTCGCCGGCGCGTTTCGACCACTTGCGCGCTTCGTCGGGATCGCCGGCCGCGACCGCCACCATGCCTTGGGTCAGCGCGCGATAGCCGCGCCGCCGCTTGGAGTTGCGCCAGCCCTCGCGGACCGCTCTGGGGCCACGCCAGATCCGGCGCAGGACAAGCAGACCGACCGAGTAGAAGACCAGGAGGATCGCCATCGCGGCCAGCAGCAGGCGCATGTCGATCCGTATCTCATAGCCGAGCCAGACGACATCGACCACACCGGGCCGTTCGGAAACCCAGGCGGCGACCAAGGCGGCCACCACGATGGCGAGAAGGATGAAGAGAAAGCGCAGCATGGGGTTTGTTTGTCTCCCCGGTTAATTCTGCTGCGCGGCCAGGCTGGCCAGCGCGGCTTGTTGCAGCCGGTCGGCCGCCTGCAGGGCTAGGAGGCGAGCACGCGCCTCGGTCAGCCAAGGTGCCGCTGCGGTCGCCGCTGCCCCTTGCAGGCTTGCGACCTCGCTGACGGCCTCGGTCAGATTGCCGGCCTGCAGCCGTGCCTCTGCGCGTGCGACGATGGCCTTGGCTGTATCGCCGGAGATCTCGCCCACCGGACGCACCTCCACCAGGCTGGAGACTGCACCCCAGGCGTCGTCCAGGAGGTCGCCGTCCTTGGGTGTCTCACCGTCAGCGGCCGCCAGGATTTTGGGGATCTGTGCACGGAAGCTGCTGAGCAGCCCGCCGCGCGAGCTGACCCCGGCGGATGCCAAGGGTTTCAGGCTGGCCAGGTCGGTCTGCAACGAGGGAGCGCTGCCGGCCAGTTTCTCGACGGCATCAAACTCGCCGGTGAAGGAGCCGCCTCGCTGCACTGCCTCGGCAAGCGAGGCCGAGGCCATCGCCAAGGCAGCCGCCCTCGGCCGCATGTCCTTGGCCAGCGCGGCTTCGATGGTGCTGTCGATGCGCTGCTTCAAGGTGTCGGCAAAGCTGTTCATTGTGTCGGTCAGTGCCGCCAGCTTCTTGCCGGTTTCGCCGCTTTCCGTCTGCAGTGCGGTCAAACCTTGCTGCAGTTCGGGTGCGCTTTTCTCGAGATCGGCAACCTTGCCGCCTAGGCCATCGAGTGCTGCCTTGTTCTGCTTAGCGCCGTCGGCCGCCGCTGCCAGTGCCTTGCCGTTGTCCTCAAGGCCGGTCTTGAGGTCGGCAATCTGACCATCAAGCGATGTCTTCAGGTCTTTCAGGGCAGCTTCGCTGGTCGAGAGCGCGGCTTTCAGTCCGGCAACTTCACCCTCTACCTTGGCCACCAGGGCATCGCTGGTCTGCTTGGCTTGAGATTGGAGGTTCGCCAGGTCCGTGGAGAGGCGCTGAGAGAGGTCAGCCACCTCCTTGCTCGCCTTGTCGCTTAGATCGGAGAGGGCTCCCGCGGTCTTGTCGCTAAGCGCACTCAGGTCAGCCGCCAGCTTGTCCGCCTGGCTCTTGATGCCCGAGACCGAATCCTCCATGGCCTTGGGATCGCTGGTCAAACGGGTGATCAGGGTGTTTGTCCTCGTCTCCATGCGCGAGACCGCAGCGCGCATGCCCTGGATTTCTTTGACGACTTCCGGCCCTGGGCCCTTGGCGTTCTCCAGGGTCGCCAGACGTTTGCTCACATCATCCAACGCCTTGCTGGCTCGAACCTGAAGGTCGCTCAAATCCTTCTGCACGGCGGCCATGCCCTGCTTGCCGCTATCTGCAGCCGATTTGAGGGCGGCGGCGACCTGCTTCTGCAGAGTGGCGCCTGCCGCCTTGGCAGCCGCAATTTCGTCGTTCAGCTGTTTGATGACCGCTGCGTTCGTGCTGCCGCCGTCCGCCTTCTTCGCCAGCGCCTCGACCTTGCCGCCTAGATCTCCGACGGTCTTTGTCAGACTGGCGATGGCATCGCTCTGCTCCTTGGGCAGTGTCGGAGTGCGCTTGCCCAATTCCTCCACCTGCTTGCCCAGTGCCGCCACTTGTTCGGCTGAAGCGTCAGCGGCCTTCTGGGCTGCGTCGGCCGCCTTGGTCAGGCTCTCTATCTTCTGATTCTGCTCGTTCCAGCTGTCCGGCGTGACCACCTTACCGAGCCAGAGGTCGCTGGTGCCGACGGCAAGTATGTAGCCGACCGCGACCAGGACACCGCCGAGCGCAACACCCTTCAACAGGCCGGAGCGCCGATTGACCGGCGGTGAGGGCGGGGGGGCAGCCGGTGGTTGGCGTGATCCACCGCCACCGCCACCCGAACCAGAGGCGCTTGGCTCTTCAGCTGCCGGATCGGGTGCTTTGCTTGTCGCCTCTGTCTTGTCGCTATCGCCTGTCGTGCTCGTCGATAGGCTGTCGCTGGCTTCGATTTCCTGCGTGGTCTCCTCTTCCGGCGGCTCGATCACTTCCTTCGCCGTCACCTCGATCAGGGGCGCTGAGGTGCCGCTGTTGCTCAGGCTGTCGATGCCAGTCCCTCCGGAAACCGTGTCCTCGCTCAAGATATCGTCTGCGGTCAGCCGATGTGCGCCTGGAGGAAGCACTTCAGCATCGCTTGCGTCTCGGACCATGCTCTCGGCTTCGCTCTCCTTGCCGGCAGCGCCGTCGCTCAAGCTGTCGCCGGCCGCAGTCGAGAGGGTCGATTCGTTGCTGTCATCGCCGCCCTCGGAACTGGCGAGCGCTTCCTTGGCCGCACCGGCATCGCCGACATTGTCCATGGCGCTTGCCGTCGACAAGCTCTCCCGCGGTGCTTTCGCCTCGGATTCCGCAGTGCTCTCCTTGGCGTCGCTGGCAGCTGCCGTACTGGCTTTGGTCGTCGAGGTCGCTCGTTTGGAGCGGGTCCGTCCGCTGGTCGGGGTGGTGCGCCTACTACGGCCGGACTTCTTGCTTGTCATACACTCCCTCCTACCCGGGGCCGCGACCCGATCATCTCAAGCATGCCGGTACGATCCGGCCGTGTCGCACTTTGAATCTCTCGCCAGACGCTGCCGGTCAAGCCCGCCGCGACCGCCGGGCTCAAACAATAGGCAGAAAGTGCTGCAGTCGTTGCGTCGAGCCCCGTTTCTGTGGCGAGACTAACAAAGGTCTTGGACGTCCTGGGAGAAAAAAAGGTCACCCCGTCGAGTGCACCAGTGGAAAGAACATGGTTGGCTGCCTGAGGCAGCCTTTCAACGGCAACTGCGCGGTAGACGATCCTTCGGCGAATCTCGATACCGCTGCCGGCCACCAAGGTCGATAGGTCGCGTGCCTGATCGGCACCACTGGGGTGCAGAACGCAGCTGCCAGCGGCAAGGTTTTGACGCAGGCAGTTGGCCAGCGCGGCCGCATCGCCGCCAGCGTCGATCACCTGCCCAAAGCCGGCGCGACGGGCGGCCGCGGCACTGGCCGGTCCGACGGCGTAAAGCGGCAGGGCGCGTGCGGCCGGCGCGATCAGAAAGGGCAAGGCTCTGGCTGATGTCAGCGCGATTGCCTGTACACCCTGCAAGAGGCTCGCTGCTGCTTCACCGCTGCTCTCGATCGTGATGAGCGGTGCCAGCACCGGCTCGTGGCCCATCGCTTTCAAGTCCTCGGCAAAGCTGGAGGCTTCTGGTTGCGGTCGCGTGACCAGCAGGCGCATCACTCTTCCAAGAGGGCCAGATGTGCCGGGCTGGCCGCGGCCATGATGGCTTCGCCGGCCTTGCGACCAAGCGTCTCTGCCTGCTCTCTACTGCCTTGGCGGCGCGCCCGCAGTGGCTGACGACCGTCTGGCAAGAGGAAGAGCGCGTCGAGCGTCAAGGCGTCGCCCGTCACCTGGGCGAAAGCTGCGACCGGCGTATGACAGCTGCCGTCCAAGGCGGCGAGGCAGGCACGTTCAGCCTGGGCTCGAAGCCAGGTCTCGTGGTGGTTGATGGCAGCTGCGCGCTCTGCCGTTGCCCGATCGCCGCGCCGAATCTCAAGGCCGATCGTGCCTTGCGTGGCCGCCGGGAGAAACTCCTCCGGATCCAGCGGGCGACCAGCCGCTATCTTCAAGCGGTTCAGGCCGGCCTGTCCCAAGAGCGTGGCAACCATCTCGCCCTCCTTCAATTTGGCCAGCCGTGTATCGACATTGCCGCGCAGCGGGATGATGGAGAGATCCGGGCGCCGCATCAACAATTGGGCGGCACGGCGCGGCGAACAGGTTCCCACCACACTGCCTTTCGGCAGATCGGCAAGACCCCCGGTCAGGTCTCCGAGATGCCCTGCTCCAATCAAGCAGTCGCGTGGGTCTTCGCGCGGTAAAACTGCTGCCAATTCAAAGTCTTCGGGAAGGATGCTCGGAAGGTCTTTCAAGGAATGGACGGCCAGGTCGATCTCATCGGCGATAAGGGCTGCTTCGATTTCCTTGGCAAAGAGAGCTTTGCCGCCAATGTCGGTCAATGGCCGGTCGCGAATGCGGTCGCCAGTGGTGCGAACCACGACGATCTCGATCGCTTCTTCCGGCTCCAACTCGGGACAGGCCGCGCGCAGACGAGCTGCAACCTCGCGCGCTTGGATCATCGCCAGCTGACTGCCACGGGTGCCGAGGCGCAGTGGGCCTGCGTGCTGGGCAGGGCGCTTTGCCTCCGAGGCACTGCTGCCGTGGGCAGCCCTGTCTTGGATCGGGGAGCGAGACGTCATAGGTAAGGACACTCTTGTGTTTGTCGCGGCAACGCCGGGGCGCTTGCGTCCGCTGCAAGACTTGCCGTCTATGCCGGTCGATTGACAAGGGAAAACACCCTGCGCGGCGGTGTATGGTGCTGTCTGGTGTTTGGCGAAAGGGGCGCACTTGCTGGTTCTGGGTATCGAGACTTCCTGTGATGAGACGGCCGTTGCCTTGGTCGATGACGCACGCCAGTTGCATGCCAACCTGGTCCTCTCGCAGATCGACGAGCACAGGCCCTTTGGCGGTGTGGTTCCGGAGATTGCAGCGCGAGCCCACCTGCAGCACCTGGCGCCGATGGTGGAGCGTGCGCTGCGGGAAGCCGGCTTGCGCATGGGCGATCTGGACGGAGTTGCTGCGACCAGCGGCCCCGGCTTGATTGGCGGTGTCTTCGTCGGCGCCGTCATGGCCAAGGCCATCGCCGCCGCCCGAGATCTGCCCTATCTGGCCGTCAATCACCTGGAGGGGCATGCACTGACCGTGCGGCTGACCGACGATCTGGCCTTTCCCTACCTGCTGTTGCTGGTCTCGGGCGGACACTGCCAGATTGTGGCCGTCGAGGGGATCGGCTGCTATCGGCGCTACGGCACTACCTTGGACGATGCGGTCGGCGAGGCCTTCGACAAGACGGCTAAATTATTGGGCCTGGGCTACCCCGGTGGACCGGCCGTCGAGGCCGCTGCCAGAGAGGGCGATCCGACCCGCTTCGCGCTGCCGCGGCCGCTGTTGGGCCAAGCGAACCTGAACTTCTCCTTCTCTGGCCTCAAGACCGCAGTTCGACGCCAGGCAGAGCAGCTCAACGATGGAGATTCGCAGGATAAGGCTGATCTTGCAGCCTCCTTCCAGGCTGCCGTTGCCGCCGTCTTGGAGGACCGGGCGACAAGGGCGCTAGGACGTTTTCGAGACGAGACCGGTAAACCTGGTCCCTTGGTTGTGGCTGGTGGCGTGGCGGCGAACGCAAGCTTGCGCGCGCGGCTTGCGGCTGCGGCCGAGAAAGCCGGTAGTCGACTTGTGGCGCCGCCGCCGCGGCTTTGCACTGATAATGCGGCGATGATTGCCTGGGCCGGGCTTGAGCGTCTGCGACTTGGCCTTGTCAGTGACCTGGAAACCCCGGCGCGCCCGCGCTGGCCCTTGGAAAGCCTCAACCTGGAAAAGGCATCCTGATGCAGAACGACTTGAAGGTGCAGGTTTCTGCGCTCTTCCCGACACCGGTGGCCGCCGTGCCTCTGCCCGATGCGGCGCTTCACAACGCAGCACTCAAGAGCCTGATTTTGCAGCGGCGCCAGGCGGGACCGGCGACTCAGGCCTCGAACCTTGGCGGCTGGCAGTCCGGCTGGGACATGGAGGTCTGGGGCGGTCCGCATACCACAGCGGTTCTCGACGCCGCCAAGGCCGTTGCCGACAAGCTGACGGTGCGCAGAGACGGGCAGGCCGCAGAGATCGCTTGGCGTTGTAACTGCTGGGCAAACGTCAATGGGCACGGCGACTCCAACGAGTTTCATTGTCACCCGGGCGCCTTCTGGTCCGGCGCCTACTACGTCGACGACGGGGGGAGCGGTGGCAATCCGGAGATGGGCGGCGCCTTCGAAATGATGGATCCCCGCGGGCCTGGCCCGGCGCTCTATGCCCCGCATCTGGCTTACGCCATGCCGCAGGGGCTCTCGCCAGGAAGCAGCGAGACCCTGCAGCCGCGCAGTGGGCTGCTGCTGCTGTTTCCGGCCTGGCTGTTGCATCAGGTGCGCCCCTACCAAGGCCAAAGCCTGCGCATCTCCATCGCCTTCAATCTGAGTATCTAGGGCACCGCCATGTCGTTCGAGCAGATTGCCGTCGTTGGTGCCGGGGCCTGGGGCACCGCACTGGCTCTTGCCGCCGCCAGGGCCGGCCGTTCTGTGACCCTGTGGGCGAGAGACCGGGAAGCTGCGGCGGCAATGCTGGCCGGGCGGGTCAACACACGGCGTCTGCCCGGCGTGACCTTGCCGGACTCCATCACGGTCACTGCCGAGGCGACCAGGCTCGCCGAAACTGACGTCTGGCTCCTGGCCCTGCCAGCGCAGAGTTTGCGCAGCGCACTGGCCGACTTGGCAGCTAGCGCCAAGACCGAGCTGCCGCTGGTGATCTGCGCCAAGGGGATCGAGCGCGGCAGCGGGCTGCTGCTGGAGCAGGTGGTGGCTGAGGTCCTGCCCAGACGCCCTGTTGCCGTCCTCTCCGGCCCGACATTTGCCAGCGAGGTCGCAGGAAACCTGCCGGCCGCCATCGCGCTTGGCTGTCGTGAGCGTCGTCTCGGCGAAGCGCTGGTCGCTGCCATCGGCTCTCCCAGGTTCCGTCCTTACTACACACCCGATGTCACCGGCGTTCTGCTGGGCGGTGCCACCAAGAACGTGATCGGTCTGGCGGCGGGGATCGTCGCCGGCTGTGGCCTCGGCGAGAATGCCCGCGCCGCCCTTCTGACCCGCGGTCTGGCCGAGATGAGCAGGCTCGGCCGTGTCTTGGGCGCCGAAGCGGAAACCCTGATGGGGCTTGCCGGCCTCGGCGATCTTATCCTCACCGGCACCTCGACGCAGTCGCGCAACTACAGCCATGGCCTCGCGCTTGGGCGCGGCGTTGCGCCGGGGTTGGCTCTGGCCGAGGGGGCGGCGACGGCCGCCGCGCTGGTGACCCTGGCAGCCCGCCATGACTTGGAAGTCCCGATCGCGGCGGCCGTTGCCGCCGTTCTGGAGGGGCGCAGCAGCATCGATGCCGCCGTCGAAGGCCTGCTCTCACGTCCCTTCCGTGACGAGCGGCTCTAACTCTAGGTTTGGTGCCAACGCTGTTAAGCAGCGAATAGAGTGCGATGACGGCCAATTTGATCTGTCATTATCGAACTCTATCACTTTGAAAGAAAGGTAAAACTCGGATTTCAGATCGTATCAGTCTGCCATCGATACAGTTTAGGGATCGCGACTGAGGCCCTTCTCTTCGAGCCGAGCCAGGTAGTCCGCCCAGATCGTCTCCTGCTCGTCGCCAAGCTTGTGCAGATAGTCCCAGCTGTAGAGGCCGGTGTCGTGCATATCGTCGAAGACGATCCTGACGGCATAGCTGCCGACCGGCTCGATCCGCATGATGCCCACATGGCGGCGTCCGCCCAAAGTTGTCTTCTGGCTTGGGCTATGGCCTTGCACCTCTGCTGAAGGGCTCTCGACACGTAGGTACTCGGCTGGAAGCCGGAAGGACTGCCCGTCTTCGAAGGTGACGGTCAGCTGCTTCTCCGCCTTGGAATAGCGCAGCTCGCTGGCCCGATGGCGTTGGCTGTGGCTGCTGTCACTCATCGAGCGCGCGCGCCTCTTCAACCAGCATGATCGGGATGCCGTCGCGGATGGGAAAGGCCAGACCGGCCTTGCGGCTGATCAACTCCTGCTTTTCTTCATCATACTCAAGTGGTCCTTTGGTCTGCGGGCAGACCAGAACGCGGAGCAGGGTCTTATCCAGGGCCATGAGCGCTCGACGCCTCTTTGCATCTTGTATCAAGTGGAAAAAAGATCATCATTCTTTTTCAGCACCTTACGATGTGCACTTAATGTCTGGGAGCCGCACCCTCTTCGGCATTCTCATAGGCCGCAAGCTGAAGCATGGCGATCATCGAGGCCGCGCGCTGCGGCAGATCCACTGCCTCCAGCAGAGCCTGCTTCTCGCCGGCGGAGAAGGGGCAGAGCATAGCCAGCGAGGTCACCAGACGCTCGTTCCCGGTCTGCTCGATTGCATCCCAGTCGCCATTGATTCCCTGGCGATCGAAGAAGGTGCGCAGGGTGGTCAGCAGCCTTTGCCGGTCGATCTCCGCTTCCTCCTCGTCCAGATCATGCGGAAAGTCGGAGAAGTCGGCACGGACCTGGCGATAGCCGCCCTCGGCCAGATCCAGTTCCTTGCTGATCCGAAAGCGCGCCAGCCCGTCCAAAGTAATCAGATAACGGCCATCCTCCGACTCAGAGAAGGTGGTGATCCGACCTGCACAGCCCAGCTCGTAGACCTCCGGCCGCCCCAGTGCCGTCATGCTGTCGCGCGGCTGCACCATGCCGATCAGCCGATCGCCTTTCAGCGCGTCGTTGGTCATCGCCAGATAGCGCGGTTCAAAGATGTTCAAAGGCAAGCGGCCACCCGGCAACAGCAGGCAGGAGGGCAGGGGGAAGATCGGTAGGACGTCGGGCAGAGTTTCGAAACTGGGGTCGAATGGGGAACGGGCCATCAGGGCTCCTGTCGCCTCGCGGCATGGGGTGAGGTTATGAGAACAACAGGGATGAGAGTTTGCGCCGAGAGTCCAAAGTCAAGGGATCGGTGGGACCCCAGGCCTCAAAATACTTCACCAGCTGCTTGCGCGCGCCGTCTTCGTTCCAACTGCGGTCGCGGCGCACGATCTCCAGCAACTCACCGGCCGCGGCCTCTTGCTTGCCGGCACCGTAGAGCGCCTGGGCCAGATCGAAACGGGCCTGATGGTCGTCGGGGTCGTGTGCAACTTTCTCCATTAAGTCAGCGACTTCACCACTTGCTTTCGCACTTTCTTTCAAGAGGTCGAGCTGTGCTTTGACGGCTGCCAGTTCAGGCTTGGCCTGCACCTCTTCGGGCAGCTGGTCGAACTGCGTCTTCGCATCTTCGATCTGTCCAGCTCCGATCAGCGCCTTGAGCAAGCCGGCGATCGCGGCCAGGTTCTCCGGGTCGTGCTGCAGCACCTGAGCGAAGATCGCGCCTGCCGTGGCGTGATCGCCTTCGGCCAGGGCCTGTTCGGCCTCTTCCATGGCTTGCGCCAGGGGATCGCCGGCATCGCCGCCGGCGCTGTCGACTAACTTCTTGACGAAGGCTTTGAGCTCGCTTTCCGGCAGGGCGCCCTGAAAGCCGTCGACCGGGCGGCCCTGAAAGAAGGCATAGATCGTCGGGATCGACTGGATTCGCAGCTGCTGGGCCAGTGCCTGGTTCTCGTCGATGTTGACCTTGACCAGGGTGACCTTGCCGCGCGCCTCCGTGACCACCTTCTCGAGCGCTGGCGTCAGCTGCTTGCAAGGGCCGCACCAGGGCGCCCAGAAGTCGACGATGACAGGTCCCTGCATGGAGGCCTGGATGACATCCTCGGCAAAGTTTTCTGTGTCGGTATCTTTGATGGAGGCTGATCCCTGGGCCTGGCCTTCGCCGATCATGAATTCCATGTTTTCTCTCTATTCCCCACTGCTGCGCGACCGGCCGCGATCGACCTCGAACTCCGCAGGATAGATGGACGCATCTCGCGCCTAGGACAAGGCCTGGTGCGGCCGTGAGCGGTCAGAAGATGTTAAAGTCCAATAGGCGCGGTGCATGGCCCTCGGCCTCAAGGTAGCGCAGCAGATCGCGGCCGCCCAGCGTGGTGGTGCGATCGTTCACAAGCGGGTGCGCATTTACAGGCTGTCCGTCGCTCAGCGCCGAATCGAGCACCATCGTGACCTTCATCTGCGTGTCGTTGATCACTGCCAAGGGCGTCACCGCGCCAGGTCTAACACCCAGATACTGCATCAGCCGCTCGGTACTGCCGAAGGAGAAACGCCCTGCGTTCAGCACCGCGCCTAGCTGTTTCAGATCGATCTCTCGATCCTCCAGACAGGTGACCAGCCACATGGCCCCCTTCTTGTTGCGTAGGAAGAGGTTCTTTACGTGGTGGCCGGGCAGGCTGCCGCGCAGCGCCTTAGACTCCTCGACCGTGAAGAGCGGCGGGTGCTCTACCGTCTGGCTGACGATCCCCAGTTCTTCCAGCCGCCGAAACAGTGTCTCTATCGTGGTGGCCGGACGACCGTCGGCCAACATCGCCGGCGTGCTCGTCGCTTCCTTGTCCTCAGCCATTGCCTTCGCGCTTCCCCTTTAGAGCCCCGAACGGGGCCAACGGCGGCGGACCCTAGCCCCACGATCCTCTGCGCTGCAAGTCCCGCAAGGGAGCTGTGCGAAGCCATCACGTGGCAGGGGGGAAAGAAGCTCTTGCCAAGCCCCCCCGTCTTCGCTATCACCCCCTCCTCGCTTTGGAGCGCGGGCGTAGCTCAGGGGTAGAGCACAACCTTGCCAAGGTTGGGGTCGTGAGTTCGAATCTCATCGCCCGCTCCAGATCGAGCTTCCAGACAATTTGCATCGGCTGACACGGCGCTGCCTGCTTGGATGCCGATCTTGACCTGTCCCATTCCCGCGAGGAGGGGCGAACGGTCAAGATTTGATGCGCTACCTCCCCGACAGGAAGATCTTCAAAAAACGCTACAAAGCCAATACCGTCAAAGTCGCTTGTCACCCCAAGACCGCAAAGCCCACCGAGACCAGCAGCAAGATGGCGAAGCAGAGGTTCACGATCCTAGCGCTGCGGGGCTCGTGCAGCAGGCGGGCCATGCCGGCGCCCAGCGAGAGCCAGAGGATATTGACGACGCAGATCGTGGCCATCAGCAGGGCGGCTTTCCAGAGGCTGTCGGCCAGGCGGTCGCCGGCGATCAGCACATGACCGGAGAAAAGGGCGGCCATGGCGGCGTAGCCCTTGGGGTTTACCAGGGAGAGCCCAGTGCCGACGAACCAGCGCGGGGCGGCGGAGGCTTGGCTGCCGTCCGTCTTGGCAAGCGGCGGGGCGGTAGCAATTTTGTAGGCCAGATAGAGGAAGTAGGCTGCCGCGATGACGGTCACCACGGGCGCAATGCCGGGCACGGCCAGTACCATACCGGCGACGCCGGTGCCGACCAGGGTGATGACGATTGCCATTCCCAGGTTCAGGCCCAGCATGTACTCCAGCCCGCGGACCCGCCCAAAGGAGGCGCCGACGGCGGCCAGGCTCAAGGTGTTGGGGCCAGGGCTGCCGATGAGCGCCAGGGCTGCCAGCATGAAATAGAAGAGCGCGTCCATGCCGAACTCACTGCCGGGCTGTCCCGAAGGGGTGCCCTAGGCCTCGCTTTCGTCGCTGACCTGAGCCAGCTCCAGCCGCTCGCGCGCGGCGGTCACCACCTCGGCCTCGAACTCGGCCTCATGACGCAGAATGACAGCCTCTGCCGTGAGGTCGGCCATGTCGCGTTCGATCAGCATCTCGAAGCCCTCCGAGGGCGTGGCGCTCAAGGCCAGATCGGAGAGCGTCTTGACCGCACCGGCGCGGTCCAGCTTTTGCCGGGTCCGGGTGAGCCGCACCGTCTTGCCGCGCTCTTCGCGCAGGCGCTGCTCCAGGGCGTGGATCGAGCGCCAGAAGTCTTGCGCGATCGGCTCATCGGCCTCGTTCGGCAGGATCTCGACCAGGCGTCGGAAGGCGGCCTCATAGACGGCAGGTGCCTCCATGCGCTTGGCATTCTCCATGAACTGGCGCAGCTGATCGGCATCCTCCGAGGTTTCGATGATGGCGATGACCTTGGGGTAGTCGGGCATTGCGGTCCTCTTCCTTTTCGTTTTCCGGCTAGATTGAGAGCGCTCTTAGCCCGATGTCGGCCCGGAGTGCTCATCACTCCAGCCAAAGCCAGTGTAGAGGAGACAGACGGGACCGACGAGGGTCTTCTTTGGGGCCGGTCGGTTGGCGGCTGCTGGAACCCTAGGTAGCAAGGTCGTTGGAGGCGACCGTATTGCCTTGCCTCACCGCGATCAGGAGCTCTGCATAGTGGACGATTAAGACGCCGACTGCCTTGCGCCTTGATCGCGCGCAGCGTGCGGCGGCAGACTACGTGGATGCAGAGCAGACACCCCTCCTGACGCGATGGCTTGGCAGTCCGACAGTCCGCATCTAAGCGGCAATTTCGCGCCGGTTCATGACGAATTGACGGTTCACGACCTCTCCATTGTCTCCGGCGTAATCCCCCCTGCGCTCGACGGCGCCTATTTTCGCAATGGCGCAAATCCGGCCTTTGAGCCGCTGAGCTACACCTATCCTTTCGATGGTGACGGCTTGGTGCACGGCGTCTATCTGAGAGGCGGGAAGGCCAGCTATCGCAATCGCTTCGTCCAGACGCCCGGCCTGCTGGCCGAGCGGCGCGAAGGCCAAGCCATCTATGGCGGCATCGCCAATCCCATGGAGACGCGCCGGGATCTGTTGCGCCCCGGCGACGATCCGGGGCCGCTCAAGAACGGCGCCTTCATTCACATCGTCCAGCAGGGGGGGCGACTGCTGGCGCTCCACGAGGCGAGCCATGGCTTCGCCTTGACCTGGGACCTGGAGACCCTGGGGCCCTGGACCGCCGGCGGGGATGAGCCACTGGCGCTCAGCCCACACACGCGGGTGAACCCAGAGAGCGGCTGGCGCTACGCGATCGCCTACCGGGTGGACAGCCCTGAAGTGTCGCTGCACGCCATCGATCCCTCCGGCAACTTGCGCGAGACCCGCCGCTTCGATCTGCCGGCCGCAACCATGCTGCACGACTTTGTGCTGACTGAGCGCCACGCCGTGATCGTGGCCGGGCCGGTGATCTTCGACCTGGCGGCAGCCGGCGGCGGTGACAGCCTACTGCAATGGCGGCCGGAGCTTGGCACGCGCATTGCCGTGGTGCCGCTGGATGGCGGCGACATCCAATGGCTGGAGAGCGACCCCTTCTTCGTCTTCCACTTCGCCAACGGTTTCGAGACCGGCGGGCGGATCACCCTGGACTATGTGCGCCACCAGCGTCTGAACTTTGGCATCTCCGATCCGGTACCCAGCGAGGGGCCGCGCCTCACCCGCATGGAGATCGACCTGGCCGGCCGCCGCATCGAAGACCGCCGCCTCAGCGATCTGATCTGCGAGTTCCCGCGCGCCAACGAGACCCTCGAATCCCGCCTGACCCGCATCACCTACGCCCCGGCCCAAACTGGCGCTGCCGAAGGACCGGCCGGCAGTATGCACGCCCTGATGCGTGTCGACGGCGAGACCGGCCAGCGACAGCTCCGCGACTTCGGCTCAGACCTTATCGGCGAGGCCGTCTTCGTCCCCGACCCGGAACGCAGTGGCGAGGACGAGGGCTATCTGGCGCTCTTTCGTTACGACCCAGCGCGAGACAGCAGCGACTTCCTACTGCTCGACGCCCGTGACCTCGAGGCCGATCCGGTCGCCGTGGTCGCCCTGCCGCGCCGCGTGCCGCAAGGTCTGCATGGGTCTTGGGTAACCCGGGCAGCTTTCGCTGGCAGGTAAGCAAGGATGCCGTGACGAGGTCGGGCGGAGCGGACAAAGCGGGCAGAGCGCTCTTCAGCGTTCAATCATCCTGACCAGCCTGGCGCAGCCCGGCCAGATAGGTCGTGCTCAGGTGACGTGCCAGGCTGCGCGCCGTGTCGTCGGCTACGCTCCCCAGGCTGCCGGAGCGGGCCAGCGAGGTGATACCGTGTAGGCCGGCCCATAGGGCATGGATGGCGCGGCGCGATTTCGGCGTT
Organism: Rhodospirillales bacterium; assembly: GCA_963669445.1. GTDB lineage: Bacteria > Pseudomonadota > Alphaproteobacteria > Kiloniellales > JACOMY01 > JACOMY01. The sequence goes on along the minus strand of OY770029.1, from coordinate 3,189,164 downwards.
GGGGCTGTGCCGAAGATCGGTACTAGCGCTGCCTCCGCCAGGGCAAAGACCTGGGCAATCTTGGCCAAGTACCAGTCCGGCCAGCTCGTGCCCGGTTTGAGATCGTGGTCGAAGAGCGCAGACCAGAGCTTGGGGTTTGCCGCTTCGAAGGCCAGATAGTGCTCGACGATCGCCGCGAGGTCTTGGTCTGAATCTCCTGTCATGGCGACTTGCGAGAGGTCAGCGATCAGTCGGTCCAGAGTCTCGGCGTTCACCTGGATGATCAGACCGTCGAGGTTTTTGAAGACGTTGTAGATCGAGCCCGGCGAGTAGCCCACGGCAGCGCCCAGTTTGCGCGCCGTCAGGCCTTCTACTCCCGCATCCACGATGATGTCCCGTGCTGCAGCCACCATCATGGCGGTTAGCTCTGGACGCGAATGGTCGGATCTGCGTGCCATGCGAGAGCATCCTTCACCGTCGGACATTGAAAGGACCGCCATTGCTAGACGGCACCAGCTCTCCCCCCAACAGAATCTCGAGGGGCCGCTCACGCCGGTGTCCCATTGGAAGGCCGGGAGGGGAGAGTGCCGGTGCGAAGCGGTGAGTCACACATACCGCGCACCGGTATCGGCGTTTGGCCGGTCGAGAAGAGCCTGAAGTTCGGGTGAAATGCAAGTTGATATTGAACGATGTTCATAATTTCCTATATAAACTGAACATCGTTCAATTATTGCTGTCTCGTTTCGGGGAGAGACCTCATGGCTTCGATGGCGTTGGCAGAGCAAGACAGAGGGCCTTCGGGCGGGCGCAAATCCAGCCGGATCGGTCAGCCAAGGCCAGTCAAGCTTGCCCTCAGCCTGCTTGCTGTTCTCTTTGGCATTAGGATCCTGCTGCAGATGGTGCAGGTCGTCGCTGGGCTGCCGCTGCTTCCCTCCTCGGCGTTCTGGGACAGTGCCGTTCTCTCTTATGGTGCGTTGTTGTCAGTGCAACTCCTCCTGCTTGGCGCAATGGTCTTGCTGATCCGCGCCGTCGATGGTCGTCCGCGGCCGGAGTTGGGGTTGCTGTTTTGCCTGTTTGGCGGCGCTTACCTGATGGCCATGCTGGTCCGCGCGGCGATCGGCGCTTATGGGCTGCTCGAGGGGGATTGGTTCCAGGCGCCCTTGCCGACGTCGTTCCATCTGGTCCTGGCCGGATTTCTGGTGATCCTCGGCCAGCACTGGAGACGGGCCGGGAAGCGGGCTCGAGAGCGGGCAGGGGGTGGCCGCTTGGCTGCTGCAGCCCGCTATCTTCTTTATCCCGCCACGTTGTGCGGCGCGCTCGTCCTTTTTGCCTGGTCGCTGGGCAGCGACATCCCGGCACCCTTCGCTGCCTATCACGCGGTCCTGCTGGGCGCCGCGGCTGTCGTGATCGCCGAAGTGTTGCTGCCCTATCGACAGTCGTGGCAGCCGCGTGGTCGAGACCTCTTGCACGATGTCGTTTATCTCGGCGCGGTGCAGGTGGTGCTGCCGGCGGCGCTCTCTGCCGGGCTCGTCGCTCTGGCCGAGCGCCTGCCGTCCGCCGGTCTCAATCTCTGGCCGCAAGCCTGGCCTTTGGCGGCGCAGGTGGCCTTGATGCTGCTGCTCTCCGATTTCGCGCGCTACTGGCTGCATCGGGCGAGCCACGCCTGGCTCCCGCTCTGGCGCCTGCACGCCGTCCATCATGCCCCAGTGGGGCTGCATGCGCTCAACGTCGGCCGTTTTCATCCTTTGGAGAAGGCGCTGCAGTTCGGGCTAGACAGCCTGCCCTTCTTGCTGCTCGGGGCAGCGCCGGAGGTGATGGCTGCCTATCTGGTTTTCTATGCCGTCAATGGCTTCTTTCAGCACAGCAACGTCGATGTTCAGCTGGGCTGGCTGAACTGGATCGTCAGCGGTCCTGAGCTCCACCGCTGGCACCACGCCCGCAATCCTCGGATCTCCGACCACAACTTCGGTAACAACCTGATCCTGTGGGACCTGCTGTTCGGTACCCGCTTCTTGCCAAATGATCGGGCGGTTGGTGCTCTGGGACTGCGCAACCGGGCTTATCCGCAAGATCCCATTCGCCAGGTTCTGGCGCCATTCTGCACTGATCCCAATCGGGGAGATGCCAAGTGATGCGTATGCTGAAACAGAAGATTGCGCGCCTGCTTCTCCCGCTTGCCATGCGCCGGGCCGAAGCGCGCCTTCGCCGGCCGCTGCTCAGGCTTGCCGACGACCCGGAAAGCGCGCAGTGGGCGCTCCTCTCTAAGATCCTCAGGGAAAATGCCGAGACGGAATTTGGCCGCCGCCATGGATTTTCCGCCGTCACCGATTGGCAGAGCTTTAGAAACGCCATCCCTGTCCAGACCTATGAGAGCCTGCGGAAGGACATCGACCTGCAGGCGAGTCTCGGCCTCTTCGCACTGACGCAAAACCAGCCGCTCTGCTATGCCAGAACCAGCGGCACGACGGGGCAGCCGAAGGATATTCCGGTCACTGCCGACGTCATCCGGCAGAACTGCGAAGCTCAGCGGCTCTCTGCCTTGACGCTCTACCGTCAGACCCGTTTCTTCGATGGCGAGGTGCTGGCCTTCACCGGCGCTGCGGTCGAGGGACGAAAGAGAAGCGGGTCCGGCTACGGCTCGGCGACGGGCCAAGCCCAGGCCAGCCTTTCACGTCTCATAAAGGCTCTCTTCGTCCTGCCGGATGCCGTCGCCGCGATCGAGAACTATGAACAGAAATACTATATCGCCGCGCTGCTGGGCTTGGCAGCAACGAAGCTCACTGGACTGGCGGCTGCCAATCCCTCGAGTTTTCTGAAGCTGCTCGAGGTCGTGCACCAGCAGCGCCGGCAGCTGCTGGCCGACCTCACCGAACGCCACAGCGCGCTGCTGGACCAATTGGAGCCTAGCTTGGCGGCAGAGGTTCGCCGCAGACTGGAGAAGGCGCCGCCCTTGCCCCAGCGTCTAGAGAAGCTGTTAGCGGGCCAGGAGAGCCTTAGCCTGAAGGCGCTATGGCCTGATCTTGGTGCGCTCTATACCTGGACTGGCGGCAGCTGTGCCGTGGCGCTGGACGCTCTCCGTCCGCAGTTGCCAGAGGCCTGCCGGATCGTGGATATCGGCTACCGCGCCAGCGAAGTGATCGCCACGGTCAACCTCGACAGCCGTGGCAACAGCTGCCTGCCGACGCTGAACCACAGCGTCTTTGAGTTCGTCGAGCGAAAGGCTTGGGAGCGGGGAAATCCCGAATTTCATACCCTAGCTCAGCTGGAGGAACACCAGGACTACTATGTCTTCGTCACCACGACGGCCGGGCTTTATCGCTATGACATGAACGATCTGGTTCGGGTCTCAGGCTGGATCGGTCGCACGCCGACCTTGGCCTTCCTACGAAAGGGACGGGGCGTGACCAACATCACCGGCGAGAAGTTGGCCGAGGAGGATGTGATCCTGGCGGTAACGATGTGGCTGACGGCCAAGGGCCGTTGCTCGCCGTTCTTCGTCGCGATCGCTCATCCACGCGAGCGGCACTATTCCCTGCTGGTCGAGCTTGATGGACGCCTCAGCGCGCAGGACGCGGCCGCCATCGACGGTGCCTTACGCGCGCGCAATCTCGAGTATGATGCAAAGCGTGCCAGCGGGCGGCTTGGACCGCTGCGCCTGGTGCCGCTCAGCGCGGGTGCTGGAGAGTTTTGCAAGCGCCAGGCGCTGAAGCGCGGCCAGCGAGAGGCGCAGTTCAAGCCGATCTGTTTGTCTTTAGAGAGGGACTGGCAGGTCGACCTCAGCGCTTTCCGTCGGATGGAAGGCGTCCGATGAGCCCTTGCAGCGTGCAACTCTCTTCATTCCCTGTAGCCTTCCGTTGGCGCTTCAGTCACGCTTCGGCCAGCCGCAGTCAGGCGGAGAATGTCATCCTGACTCTCGGGACTAGGACCCAAGCGCACTATGGCGAAGCCTGTCCACGCCCCTACGTAACCGGCGAGACGCAGCAAAGCGTCGCCGCCTTTCTTAGCGCACAGGCCGCCGCGCTGTCGGCCAAGGTCGGCTCACTCGACGACTTGCGGGTCTGGATGGAAACGAACAGAGGATTGATCGATGCCAATCCTTCGGCTTTCGGGGCAATCGAACTGGCCCTTCTCGATCGGCTCGGCCACGGGCAGGAACAGACCTTTGAAGCGCTCATCGGCGGCGCGCAGCGCGGCGGCCCCTTTCGCTATTCGGCGGTCATCGGCGCCGGTGGATTTGTCGGCTTCCTGGCCCAGGCTCTGGCTTACCGCACCGCCGGCTTCTTCGATGTGAAATTGAAACTCGGCCGCGACCCGGCGCTGAACCTCGACAAGGCCAAGTGGCTGCGCCGCCTCTTCGGCCGCCGACTACGCCTACGCGTTGACGCTAACAACCTCTGGCCCGATGCCTCGACCTGTATCAAGGAACTTGGCGCACTACGCCCTTACATCTGGGCTGTGGAAGAGCCGCTGAAGGCCAATGACTTGGCGGGTTGCCGCGCGGTTTCCTCGTCACTCGATCTCAAGATCATCCTGGATGAGAGCTGCTGCCGGATCGAGCAGTTGGATGATCTCACCCGGGAGCCTGACTGTTGGGTGATCAACCTGCGCATCTCAAAGATGGGCGGCATCCTGCGATCGCTTGAGTTTGCAAAGGCCGCCGCCGCGCGCAATCTGCCGATGATCATCGGCGCCCATGTCGGAGAGACCAGCCTCTTGACCCGCGCCAGCCTTGCCGTTGCCGCCTGTGTCCCCGAGGCGCCGCTCGCTATGGAGGGCGCTTTCGGAACGCGCCTGTTGAAGGCCGATCTGGTCACCGATCCGATCATGTTTGCACGCTCCGGCCTCTTGGCGCCGGACGTCGGGTCATGGCGTCGGAGGCCGGGCAATGGGCTCTCCATTCAGGACCGGCTCTTAACCCCGCTCCGAACCTGATCTGCGGGTTCTTAGACCTGCGACATCGGGAGAGTCTGTCGCCACCCAAGAAGCCCATCCCTGGATGACGTCCAGAAGGAATTCAGCGCTGCGGGTTAACGGTCCCTCGCGCGCGAGCTGTGATTCACATGGCCGCCGACCGATCTCTACTGCTTGACCGATGCGGGTGTGGCGCCCAAAAAGCACTGCCGAGGCTCTTGAGGGCCGTGCAGGTCGCGAGGGTAGAAACTGTCATGATGAACCCGTCGGAACGGTGGGGTCTGATCGGGCATACGGGCTTTGTCGGAGGCGTCCTGAAGCAGGTCGGTGCCTTCTCGGATCTGTACAACTCGAAGAACAGCGAGGCGATGAAGGGGCAATCCTTCGATGGCTTGGTCTGTGCCGGCGTCTCGGCCGTCAAGTGGTGGGCCAACAAGAACCCGGATGAGGATTGGGCCGCAATCGAACGATTGATCGCCGCACTGGATGAAACCCAAGTCGGCGAGTTGATCCTGATCTCGACGATCGATGTCTACCCCGATCCCAGCCAGGCTCTCGATGAGGCTGCAATCATCGAGCCTGAAGCAAATCACGCCTATGGGCGGCACCGGCTGCACTTGGAAAGCTGGGTCCAGAAGCGCTTTCAGCGCGTCCGTGTGGTGCGCTTGCCGGCGCTCTTCGGTCCAGGCTTGAAGAAGAACGCACTCTACGACCTGATGCACGACAACGCGGTGGGCCAGATCAATCCGGCCGGAAGGTTTCAATGGTATCCGCTGGACCGGCTCTGGTCGGATTTGCAGCGTGTCAGGGCAGAGGACCTGTCCCTGGTCAATCTCTTTACCGAACCCTTGGCCATGCGCCGGATCATCGGTCGCTACTTTCCAACAGCCGCCGTCGCCGCCGAAACCTTGCCCGCGCCCCACTATCGTCTGCGGACCCGCCACGCAGAGCTCTTCGGCGGTGCCGACGGCTATATCCTGTCGGCCGAAGGCTGTCTTGATGCCATAGGAGCGTTTTTGGGCTCCTCCGAAACACGGGGTGAAGGATGACCCAGTCCGCCCGGATCTCGATCTCAAACATTGCCTGGCCGAAAGAAGCAGACGAGGAAGCTCTTAGGCTTGTGCGCGATTTGGGCTTCGCCGGTGTCGAGTTGGCGCCCGGCAAGGTCTTCTCCGGCCGCAGCGCATTGGGCGAGGCGCGGGACTACCGCCAGCATGCAGCAGAGTATGGCCTGGAGATTGTCGCTTTTCAGGCGCTGCTTTTCGGCGACCTGGATGTTGCACTCTTCGGAACTGCGGCTCAGCGCGCCGGCCTGGCCGAGCATCTATGTGCGATCGCGAAGCTTGCTGCGGCTGCTGGCGCCAAGGCCTGCGTCTTCGGCGCGCCAAAGGTGCGTGCGCGCAAGGGATTGTCGGAGCCGGAGGCCTTCGAGCAGGCGGTGGCCTTCTTTGGCGACCTTGCCGCTGCCTACGAGGCCGCCGGCGTGGTGCTTGCGCTCGAAGCCAATGCCGCGCACTACGGCTGTGATTTTCTGACCCACACCAATCAGGCCGTCGCCCTGGTTAAGGCCGTCGATCGCCCCGGCGTTCGCCTGCAACTGGACACCGGCACGCTTCTGTTGAATGACGAGGCAGCGGAGGAGATTTCCAAGGCGATACCCTGGGCAGCTCATTTTCACGCCAGCGAACCGGACCTCTTGCCCTTGGCGAGCCCCCGGCACCGGGAGTTCGCCGCGGCACTTGCTTCGGCGGGCTATGGTGGTTGGCGATCGGTCGAGATGCGCGCAAGCGAACATTGGCGCGATAGCATCGACCGTGCCAGGGACCTCATGATGGATGTCTATTGCGCGTGACAGAAGAACGATCGCTGCAAGCTCTGTCTTTGGACGAGCCCTCTTGGGAGGTGCCTGCGGCTCAGTTGGCCCTGCTTTCCAGCAAGCGTCATCGCTATGCCTTGGTGATCCCCGTCATCAATGAAGGCGAGCGCATTCGCCGTCAGCTTCGGGCGATCGCCGACTTTGCGCCTGCATTGGACGTTATCGTCGCCGACGGGGGCTCGACGGACGGCTCGCTTGATCTTGGCTATTTAGAGAGCTGTGGCGTGCGAGCGCTTCTGGTGAAGCGCGGGTCCGGGCAGCTCTCGGCGCAGCTGCGTATGGCCTATGCCTGGGTCTTGCAGGAAGGCTACGAGGGTGTTGTTACAGTCGACGGAAACGGCAAGGACGGTATCGAAGCCTTGCCGCTTTTCATCGCGGCGCTGGAGGACGGCGTCGATTACGTCCAGGGCTCGCGCTATCGCAAAGGCGGGGCAGCTATCAACACACCACTCGACCGTAAGATCGCTGGGCGCCTTGTTCATGCACCCTTGCTCAGCCTGGCGGCGGGGCAGTGGTTCAGCGATACGACCAATGGCTTTCGCGGCTACTCGCGACGCTATCTCCTAGATCCAGAGGTTGCACCCTTCCGCGCGGAGTTCGATCGCTATAGCCTTCTCTTCTATCTCACGCTGCGCGCCGGCCAGCTGGGTTACAACAGTTTGGAGGTGCCGGTCACGCGCAGCTATCCTGCCGGTGAGAAGCCACCGACCAAGATCAGCGGCCTGTCGGGCCGCGTGTCGATGATGTCGGAGTTGCTGCGTTGTACCTTTGGCGGCTGCACGCCGCAGGGGCTGCGCCCCTTCAGCGGCCAGGGTTATGCCGCCAGCCACGGGAGCACCCTCCGCAGTGTCCCGGCCGCCTTGTTGCTGCTGACCGGGCTCTTCATCTTTGCCAGCCGCATCCTGCCTCTGATCCATCCGCATGACCCTTGGCTGGACGAGGCCATGCTGATGGCCAATCTCCCTTTGCCGGACTTCGCGGCACTGTTCAAACCCCTACCGCTATTTGAGCAGGCCGCCCCGCTTGGCTATCTGTTCCTGGCGAACGTCACCACGGTCTTGTTTACCGAAGATCCGGCCCTGGCGTTGCGAGGCCTAAGCGTCTTTGCAAGCCTGTTGGCGGCATGGTTGCTGTTCCTGGTCGTTCGTCGCCTGATCGTGGGCTACGCAGCGGCACTTGCTCTGGCTCTTGTCTGCCTCTCGGCCTTGCCGGTGATCTACAGCGTCGAGATCAAGCAGTACATCTTTGAGTACCTCGGAGCCGTCCTAATGATGTACGCGGCCGTACGAGTCTTGCAGGATTACAGTGCCAAGAGCCTCTGTGTCCTCTTTGTTGCCGGACTGCTGTCGATCTTGTTCTCCTTTACCGCACCGATCGTCATTGCAGCGGTTGGCGTCGGCCTCTTGGTGCAGACCTGGGTCAAGGCTCCAAAGGGTAGCCAGCCATTGGTTCAGGTTGGCACAGTGATTGCCCTCGGCGTTTTGGCAATCGTCTTCCTCATCAACTACTTTGCCTACATCCGGCCTGTGACCGAGATGCAGTTTTCCGCCTTCGCGCCGATCTATGATTCGGGTGTCCTTGCTGTTCCACCACGCACTGCGGATGAACTTAGCCTTTGGTTCCTTTTCCCAGAGTTCGCTTTCACCAACATCACCGCCGATTGGATGCGAATCACCAAGGCCTGGGCGCCGCTCAGCACTGTCATCATCCTGCTGCTCTTCCTCATCTCCCTCATCCTGGGGCTGTACGAATCGCTTCGGCGGTTTGTTTTCCTGCCGGTGACGGCCTTGACCGCAACGATCCTGGTCTACGGCTTGAGCGCGGCCGCCCTACTGCCGATCACCGTGCCACGGCACTTTGCTTTCATGGTGCCCTTCCTGGGCATCATTTTGGCCATCGGCTTGTTCAAGTTTCCACAGATCATGATTGCATGGCGTGGCAAAGCCTTGGCCGCATGGGCAGCGGCCATCTTGAGCGTGACATTTGTTCTAACCACGGGCGTCACGGCAGTCGTGCAGTCGACCGGCCTTGCACGCCAAGAGGTCTCGCCCTTGATTGCCTTCATTGAGGAACACAACGAAAGTGATGCGCCGGTGTGGGTGTACTACGGCGCGCAACCCGCGATGCGCGTCCTCGAGCCTCCCAACTTTCAGCAGCTTGGCGAAATCTCCCATGCGAGCAGCCCGACCGGCTGGGTCTGGGAGAACCGTGTCCATTCGGAGACGGTGCATAAGGAGAAGTATCTACGGGAAGTTCGAAACACGCTGCGAGATCTTCCAGAAGTTTGGCTTCTCTTCTCACACTATGGACTAATCGAGTGGGATGGCCTGATTTTGCTGTTCTCGATCGCTGAGGAGGAGGTGGGGAACTGCCGTCAGGTCTTGAGAGATGCAGGCTCGCTCCTTTGGAAGTGCGGTTAGAAACGGGGCGGAGAGTGTGACGTTGCTGTGCGGCACAGAAGGTCTGCGGGCTGCCAATGGGCGTTGGGATGCCATCGTTGTCGGTGGTGGGTTTTATGGCTGTGCGATCGCGATCCTGCTGAAACAAGAATTCGGTCTGGACCGGGTTCTAGTCGTCGAACGTGAAGCAGAGTTGATGCAGCGTGCTTCATTCGCCAATCAGGCGCGAGTCCACAACGGCTATCACTATCCCAGAAGCTTCATGACCGCATTCCGCAGTCGCGTGAACTTCCCCCGTTTTGTGGAGCGCTATCGTGACTGCATTGCCGACGACTTCACCATGCTCTACTGCATCGGCGCGCAGAACAGCCTCGTCACCAGGTATCAGTTCGAAAAGTTCTGCCACGACATCGGCGCTGATGTCCGCCTCGCCGGGGGGGCAGAGGCCGACCTCTTCGATACAGCGCTGATCGATGGGGTCTATGAGGTGGCCGAGTATGCTTTCGACGCCGCCCGTCTGGCGCGGCGGATGCGTGACGACATGGAAGCAGCCGGCGTCAGGCTTTCGCTGGAGAGCAATGTTGAAGCTGTTTCCGCCGGCCAGGACGGTCCGTTGACCTCTCTGACCATAGAAGGTGAGCAGATCAATGTTTCGTCAAGATGGGTCTTTAACTGCACCTATGGGGGCCTAAACGCCTTGCTGCCTCGAAGCGGAGAAGGGGCAGGACGCTTTGGGCTCAAGTACGAGATCGCTGAGATTGCGCTCGTTTCCATGCCGGAGCGCCTGGCGAAGATCGGTATCACAGTGATGGATGGCCCCTTCTTTTCCTGCATGCCCTTTCCAGCGACTGGTCAACATTCTCTTTCGCATGTTCGCTACACGCCGCACTATTCCTGGGTCGATGGGGATGAGGAGGCATTGCATCCCTATGACGTTCTTGCGGGAAGACAGCTCAAGAGCCGCGTGCGCTACATGATCGGCGATGCCGCCCGCTATCTTCCTTTGATGCGCGAAGCCAGGCACTGCCGTTCGCTCTACGAAGTGAAGACCGTTCTCTTGACAAACGAGCTGGACGACGGGCGACCGATCCTGTTTCACCAGCATGCCAGTCCGTCAGGACTCTATTCGATCTTGGGTGGCAAGATTGACAATGTCTACGATGTGGCCGAAGCCATGCGTGAGGCTCTTATAGCAGCCAGCTAGGTCTCTCATCCTGCGGATCGAAGGGGAGAAGGTGGTCGTGAGCGTTGAGGTCGGCAAGGTCGATGCATTGGTCTCGGTCGTTGTCCTGGTGCGCAACAACGAGGCCGATGTGGGCGACGTCATCCGCGAGCTGGGCAGCCGGCTAGAGCGCTGTGTCACCGACTACGAGATTGTCGTGGTGGACAACGCCAGTCGCGACCGGACCATTACCTTGCTTGAGCGCCTGTCGGACGAATTGCCCAATCTCCAGGTCTATTGCCTGTCGGCCCAGGTCAATGACGAAATCGCACGCGTTGCCGGTATTCAACAGGCCATCGGCGACTATGTCATCATGCTCGATCTGCATGATGACCTGACGCAGATTCCGGCTCTCTTGGCGAGTGCGCTGGCAGGCCATGACCTGGTCGTCGCGGTTCGAAACGACGCTAAGAGCCGGCCACGAAGAGGTGCCACCGGCTTAGCAGCCAAGGTCTTCATCGCGCTCTATCGGCTAATCTCAGGCTACGATTTGGATGTTGATGCATCGCGTTACAGGCTCATGAGCCGGCGCTTGATAAACTATCTGCTCCAGCATGAGGACGTGCACCTCACCTATCTCTTGTCGCCTATGGTCGGGGGCTTCAAGACCGAATGGCTGGTCTACGATCCAGCGCAATCCTTGCGCAGGACGCGTGGATTTCGAGAGGGTGCCAGCCACGCGCTTTCGCTCCTCATGTTCACGACCACTCTGCCCCTGCGCTTGGTCACCATCACCTGTGCAATTGCCGCTTTCTTCAGCGTTGTGTATTCGATATATGTCGTTCTCGTGTACTTCTTTGAAAAGAATGTGGTTGAAGGCTGGACAACACTTTCACTACAGCTTTCATTGCAGTTTTTTCTATTGGCCTTGGCCTTAGGTTTTCTGTCAGAGTACATGGTTCATATCCTGAGGCACAGCACAAAGCGGCCGCGGTTCTACATTGCACGGGAGTTTCGCAGCGGTCATTTCAGCCGCGAGGGAAGGCTGAACGTGAGAGGCGAGAAGCTGCTTGAACGTTAGCCAGATAGCCGGAGAGTCCTGGAAGTTCCTAGCGGTCAGCGTCGTTGGGCTGATGGTGGATTTGGGTACCGCCTTGATACTGACCGCACTGGGTCTCGATATCTTCCTTGCCGCCAGCATCGGCTTTTCCATCGCTGTCTTCGTCAATTTCGGTTTGCATCGCCGTTGGACATTCGGTGGCAAGACCGAGCGGTCGGCGTGGCGCTTGGCTCAGTTCTTCGTGACCTCTCTGGTGACGCTTCTGGTCCGCCTGATTGCCTTGGAGGGCCTGATCGCATTGTCTCTGCCAGTATTGTTTTATAGGGATGCGGAGCTTCTGCTGCTGGCAACCGGTTTCTCCCTTATGGTCAACTTTCTGCTTAGCAAATACATCGTTTTCCGCGTAGTGCCGCGATAGGGCTCCCTGCTCCACAGCATTCCAGGTTCAGGTTTACCGTCAAGGATCGATCTCTTTCGTCAGCGGGACGTTTGCTTCAAAGTCAACGGGGTGCCTCGATTCCGAAAACTGAAACTCTTGCTTTGCGCACCTGCTGCTTTCAGTGCCCATGTGAAACCGTGCAGTCCAGATCGTGCAACAGACCGTCCTTCAAACTGTAGATGAGGCCATGGACGCGCACCTCCTCGCCACGCCGCCAGGCGCGTTGCAGGATGGGTGTTTCCGCAATCCGGCGGACGCTTTCGATGACGTTGAGTTCGGCCAGTCGCTCGTGCCGTTTCTCACGTGTTGCAATTTGCGAGAGATCGATGGCATAGGCGCGGGCCAGGCGTCGAATGGGTTCAATCCAATGGTCGGCCAGGCCGTGGGGAAGGTCCTCGGTCGCGGCCCTTACCCCGGCACAGCCGTAGTGCCCACAGGCGATGATCTCGCGGATATGCAGGCTGTCCACGGCGAACTCCAACGCGGAGAGCAGGTTCATGTCGGAGGAGTGGACGACGTTGGCGACGTTCCGATGCACGAAGACCTCTCCGGGGTCCAGTCCTGCGATGACATTTGCCGGAACCCGGCTGTCGGAGCATCCGACCCAGAAGAATTGGGGCGACTGACGGGTGGCCAGGCGTGCGAAGTAGCCCGGGTCTTGGGCGTTGCGTGACGCCGACCAGGCGGCGTTCCGGGTCAAGAGGTCATTCAGCATGGGATTCCTCTGCAGGTTGGTCGAGGCCGCGACGCTTGCGCATGCGCAGGGACAGCGTCGTCAGGTCGGAGGGCGTCAGGCTGCCTCTGGCGATCGGCAAGATGATTGCGTTCTCGACGATCAGGTGGCGTCGGGCATGGGCTGCGAAGGTGGACAGCTGTGCCCGCTCGGCTGCGTCCAGCGCACGTCCCGACGCTTCGGCATTCTGCAGGGTGGCGATCAGCTCGGCCGTGTTCGCAAGCGACTGTTCGTGATTGGCGAGCAGTCGCTCAATGACCTTCTCGATCTCCTCCTCAGGATCGCAGCGCCGTCGAAGCAGCGGGAAGAGATCCTCCTCTTCGTCTTGCATGTGCAGCGGCAGGTCCTCCCGAAGGAAGCGCAAGACGTGGCGCAGGTCTTCCGGATCGGCCTTGTCGGCCAGCGCCAAGCGGTCGACACGGGCACAGATCTCGCGCTCGCGTAGATGGGTCTCGGCAATGACATCCAAAGGCATGCGCAGGAGGCGGCTGTCGATCGGTTCCTTGTCCTGCGCGCGCTGCATGGGTTTCGGCTCTTTGCTATTCTTGAGATGTCACGGCCGAAATCTCGGCCGAGGCCAGCAGTTGCGCCCCGAAGGCCTTGGCTGCGCTGGCCCAGGCCGCCTTCTCAAGGGCTTCCGAAATCTTTGGGCTGACTGCCTCGAAGGGCAGGACCCGCCCCTCGGCAAGCGCATCCATGCGGATTATGTGATACCCCTGCGGGCTCAAGATGGGATCGGCTGTGATCTCGCCTTCTTTCAGGTTGCGCAGCGCCGCTTCGAAGGCGGGGAGCGTATCGCCGGGACGAAGCTGGCCGAGACTGCCGCCTCTGGTCTTGGAACCGCAGTCGCTTTCCTGCCTTGCCAGGCGCGGGAACGCATTGGGGTCGGCGTGCACAGCCTGGTTCAGCAAGACAGCTCGGCTAAGGGCGCGATCTGCGGCCGTTGTATCGTCGGGCGCGCACGCACAAAGAATGTGCGAGACCTCCCAAAGCGGTGCGGTGCGAAAGCGCTCCGGGCCGCGTGCCCACTCGCTGCGAACCTGGTCCGGCGAAGGCGGCTCGACGGCTACCGCCTCCTCGAGAAGGCCTCGGATCAAGGCTTCCTCTTCGCTTTCCCTGCGTCCTGGCCCCACCTCCTGCGGCTCGCAAATTACGCCTCGGCGGCGCGCTTCCTGCAGCAGCAGGGTGCGCAGTGCCAAGGCCTCGGCTGCCCGGCGCCAGGCCAAGGCCGCAAGACCCTTGGGTACGGGATGGTGTTGGGTCTCGGCGGCTATGGCGCTGCGTGGCACGATCTCGCCATTCACCCTGATGGCAGCACCGACCGTGGTCTGCTGCACTGGGGCGCTTTCTAGAGCCTCTTGTGCGTTCGAGGTCATGACCATCACTCCGCCGGGCCGGGCTGGCGACCAGAGACCGAGCCGGAACGGCTGGGAAGCGATTGGCTACGACGCGAGCGGACAATCTGATAGCCCGGCCGGGTCAGATAGCGGACCGGGACCGACAACATGTGCACCAAACGGGTGAAGGGGAACAGGATAAAGATGAGAAGGCCCAGGAAGATGTGCAGCTTATAGATCCAGCTGACTTCCGCCACTTTGTGCCAGGCGTCCAGCTGGAAAGTGAAGATGCCACGTGCCCAGTCCATGAACAGCAACATGACGCTGCCGTCCAGGTGGTTGATCGAGGCCAGAATAGTCCCCATTCCGATGATGAGCTGGGCGAAGAGCAGGGCGAGAATGCCGCTGTCGGCCAAGCTGGAGGTCGCCCGGATCCGCGGGTCGAGGAAGCGGCGATGCAGCAGCATGGCGCCGCCGACGATTGCCATAGCGCCGGCAATCCCACCGACGACGATCGCCAGCACCTGTTTCACGCCATAACCGATTCCCAGGGCATGGAAGACCTCCACCGGGGTCAGCATGCCGACCAGATGGCCGAAGAAGACGATGATGATGCCGACGTGGAAGAGGATCGATCCCCAGATCAACTGCTTGCGGCGCAGCAGTTGGCTGGAACTGGATTTCCAGGTGAAGGGATCACGCTCGTAGCGGATGATCGAGCCGACGATGAGGATCGTCAGCGCAATGTAGGGCAGGACACCGAAAACGAAGTAGGTCATGGTCTTGCTCCTTAGTTCTGCTGGGCGCGGGGTTCGGCCATCCGCGCAAGCATCTCGCGGCTGGCCGGGCAGCCGGCGTTGGGATCGGGACCGAAGACGACCTCGCTCTCTTCCCAGACGGCGTCCAGGGCCTCCAGGTCGTCTGGGTTCTCATCCGGTTCTTGCAGCAATTCTGCCAGTGCCGCCTTGTCGACCTTGGCGCCGGCCAGTTGCAGCAGGGCGGCGAAGACGGCGGCATAGGGGCTCTCGCGCCGCATCAAGCGGCTCTTGATCGCCTCCAGAATGTGCGCAGTCTGGCTCAAGGTCTCCTTGGCCTCGCCGGCGGGACGGGTCGCAAGGAACTCTAGCAGGACAGGCAGATGATCCGGCAGCTCCGAGGTGACCGGCTCGAAGCCGCCGTCCCGGTAGGTTTCCAGCAGCGAAACCATGGCACCGCCACGGTCGCGGCTCTCGCCGTGCACATGCTCGAAGAGGTTGAGCGAGAGTGTGCGCGAGCGGTCGAAGAGCAGCAGGAACCGCTCCTCTGCATCGTAGATGTCGCGGGCCTCCAAATCCTCGAGCAGTGGCCGCAAGGCGCGGCGCATGGCGGTCGTCAGCCGCCGATCCGCACCAAGAACGCCGCCGATCTCCGGCAAGGCTGCCTTGAGCTCCAAGGTGGGATAGCTCAAGAGCAGGGATAGGGCCTTCAAGCTGCGGTCCATCAGCTGACCTCCTCTGGCATGCGGATCGGACGTTTGGGACTTCCGAACAGCGACCCCTTGGAGATACCGGTGGAGCAGCCGTTGCCGTCGGTGAAGCCGCAGCCACCGCGCAGGTCATAGGCCTCCTCGACGACTTCGCGGTGCGTCGTCGGGATGACGAAGCGGTCCTCGTAGTCGGCGAGCGCCATGATCTTGTACATATCCTCGATGGTGCTGCCTTTGAGGCCGACTTTGGCGGCAATGGCCTCGTCGATCACGCCGTCGACGGTCTTGGCGCGCATGTAGGCCCGCATCGCCAGCATTCGCTCCAGCGCCTGGGCGACCGGTGCCTCCTCGCCGGCGGTCAGCATGTTGGCCAGATAGCGCAGCGGAATGCGCAGGCTGCGCACGTCCGGCATCTCGCCATCCTTGCCGATGGCGCCGGCCTCGGCCGCGTTCTGGATCGGCGAGAGCGGAGGGATGTACCAGACCATCGGCAGGGTCCGGTATTCGGGATGCAGCGGGAAGGCGACCTTCCAGTCCATCGCCATCTTCCAGATCGGGCTTGCTTGCGCTGCCGTGATCCAGTCTTCGGGGATACCGTCGGCCCGGGCCGTTGCGATCACCGCCGGATCATTGGGATCCAGGAAGACGTCGAGCTGCGACTGGTAGAGGTCGGTCTTGCGCTCCGTGTTCGCCGCTTCCTCAATTCTGTCGGCATCGTAGAGGATGACGCCGATGTAGCGGATACGGCCGACGCAGGTCTCCGAACAGACCGTCGGATTGCCGGACTCGATTCTGGGATAGCAGAGCGTGCACTTCTCCGACTTGCCGGTCGACCAGTTGTAATAGACCTTCTTGTAGGGACAGCCGGAGACGCACATGCGCCAGCCGCGGCACTTCTCCTGATCGATCAGGACGATGCCGTCCTCCTCGCGCTTGTAAATCGCACCTGAGGGACAACTCGCAGCACAGGCCGGGTTGAGGCAGTGCTCGCAGAGCCGGGGGAGATACATCATGAAGGTGTTCTCGTACTCTCCGTAGATCTCCTTCTGGATGCCCTCGAAGTTGTAGTCCTGGCCACGTTTGGCGAACTCGCCGCCCAGGATCTCATCCCAGTTCGGGCCTTTCTCGATCTTCTCCATACGCTCGCCGGTGATGATGGAGCGCGGCCGGGCGGTCGGGAAGGCCTCCATCTCCGGCGCCGACTTCAGGTGGTCGTAGTCGAAGGTGAAGGGCTCGTAGTAGTCGTCGATCTCCGGCAGGTCGGGATTGGCAAAGAGGTTCGCCAGGATCCGCCACTTGGAGCCCTGCTTGGGGTGCAGTTTGCCGGACTTCGACCGCTCCCAGCCGCCGTTCCAACGCTCCTGGTTTTCCCAGTCGCTGGGATAGCCGGTGCCGGGCTTGGTCTCGACGTTGTTGAACCAGGCGTATTCGACGCCGTCGCGACTGGTCCAGACGTTCTTGCAGGTGACGGAACAGGTGTGACACCCGATGCATTTATCCAGGTTCAGCACCATGCCGATCTGTGCGCGCACTCTCATCGGACTGCCTCCTTGCTGCTCGCTTCTCGGTCGAGCCAGTCGACCTTCTGCATCTTTCTGACGACCACGAACTCGTCGCGGTTGGAGCCCACCGTTCCGTAATAGTTGAAGCCGTAGGAGAGCTGGGCGTAGGCGCCGATCATGTGGGTCGGCTTCAGCACCGCGCGGGTGACCGAGTTGTGGATGCCGCCGCGCTTGCCGGTGCGCTCCGAGCCCGGCGTGTTCACGATCTTCTCCTGGGCGTGGTACATGAAGGTGGTTCCCTCCTTCATGCGCTGGGAGACGACGGCCCTGGCGGTCAGTGCACCGTTGGCGTTGTAGAGTTCCACCCAGTCGTTATCGACGATACCGGCCGCCCGCGCGTCGACCTCGGAGATCCAGATCACCGGGCCGCCGCGGTTCAGGGTCAGCATCAGCAGGTTGTCGGTGTAAGTGGAGTGAATACCCCACTTCTGATGCGGTGTGATGAAGTTCAGCACCACATGCGGCCGACCGTTCTGCTCCTCGAGATTGATCTCTCGCGTGACGGTCTTGAGATCGACCGGTGGGCGGTAGGACATGAGACCCTCGCCGAAGGCCCGCATCCAGAGGTGGTCCTGGTAGAGCTGTTGGCGGCCGGTCAAGGTGCGCCAGGGAATCAGCTCATGCACATTGGTGTAGCCGGCGTTGTAGCAGACCTTCTCGCTCTCCAGCCCTGACCAGGTCGGCGAAGAGATGATCTTGCGCGGCTGAGCGGCGATGTCGCGGAAGCGAATCTTCTCGTCTTCCTTCGGTAAGGCCAGATGACTGTGGTCGCGCCCCGTCGCTTTGCCCAGCGCTTCCCAAGCCTTGACCGCGACCTCGCCATTGGTCTCCGGCGCCAGCATGAGGATGACCTCGCTGGCATCGATGTCGCTCAGGATCTTGGCGCAGCCCTTGGCCGGGCCTTCCTCCCAGACGCCGTTCAGATCGCGCAGCAGTTCGACCTCGTGCTCGGTCTTCCAGGAAATGCCTTTGCCGCCGTTGCCGATCTTCTCCATCAGCGGGCCGAGGGCAACGAAGCGGTCGTAGAGTGCCGGATAGTCACGCTCGACCGCGATGAAGTTGGGCGCGGTCTTGCCGGGGATCAATTCGCACTCGCCCTTCTTCCAGTCGAGCACCTGATCCTGCGCGATCTCGCCGGGCGTGTCGTGCAGGATGGGCAGAGCGACGATGTCGGTCTCCTTGCCCAGGATTTCCGGTGCCACCTCTTGGAACTTCTTGGCGATGGCCTTGAAGATCTCCCAATCGGACTTGGACTCGTAGGCCGGGTCCACCGCTGCCTGCAGTGGGTGGATGAAAGGATGCATGTCCGAGGTGTTGAGGTCGTTCTTCTCGTACCAGCTGGCGGTCGGCAGCACGATGTCGGAATAGACCGCCGTCGTGCTCATGCGGAAGTCGATGCAGACCAGCAGGTCCAACTTTCCACGCGGACCCTCTTCGTGCCACTTGGCCTCCTTCGGCAGCGGCTGGCCTTCCTCGGCCAGGTCCTTGCCCAAGACGGCGTGGTCGGCACCTAGCAGATGCTTCACGAAGTACTCATGCCCTTTGCCCGAGGAGCCTAAAAGGTTGGAGCGCCAGACGAAGAGGTTGCGCGGCCAGTTCTCCGGTGCATCCGGATCCTCGGCCGACATCTCCAGGCTACCGGACTTCAGCTGCTCTGCGACATAGGCCGGGATCTCTTTGCCCGCTGCCTTCGCCGCCTTGGCGACCTCCAGCGGGTTGGTCTTGAGCTGCGGTGCGGACGGCAGCCAGCCCATCCGTTCGGCCCGGATGTTGTAGTCGATCAGGCTGGCGTCCCAATCACCCTCCGGCGCGGTAGGGGAGATGATCTCGTCCGAGGTCAAGGTCTCGTAGCGCCATTGATCGGTGTGGGCATACCACATGGAGGTGGAGTTCATCTGACGTGGCGGACGTCCCCAGTCGAGCGCAAAGGCAAGCGGCAGCCAGCCGGTCTGCGGACGCAGCTTCTCCTGGCCGACATAGTGCGCCCAGCCGCCGCCGGACTGACCCACGCAGCCACACATCACCAGCATGTTGATGACGCCGCGATAGTTCATGTCCATGTGGTACCAGTGGTTCATCGCAGCACCGATGATGACCATGGACTTGCCCTTGGTCTTCTCGGCGTTCTGGGCGAACTCGCGAGCCACGTGGACGATCTTCTCACGCGACACGCCGGTGATGGCCTCGGCCCAGGCCGGCGTGCCGGGCACATCGGCGTCATAGTCGTCGGTCACCCAGTCGCCGCCGAAACCACGGTCCAGGCCATAGTTGGCGCAGAAGAGGTCGAAGACGGTGGCGACCATGGCCTCGCCGTCTACAGTCTTCACCTTGCGCACTGGTATGTTGCGGCTCAACACCTCGGGATGGCTGGCGTCGGTGGCAAAGGCCGGGGTGGCGGCACCGCCGAAATAGGGGAAGTCGACGCCGACGATCTCGTCATGGTCTTCTTCCAGCAGCAGCGACAGCTTTAGCCGCGTTTCCTTATCGCCGGCGTGCTCCTCCAAGTTCCAGAACCCGGCCTCGCCCCAACGGAAGCCGATCGAGCCGTTAGGTGCGACCAGACTGCTGGTGACCTCGTCATAGGCCACGGTCTTCCAGGCTGGGTTGTTCTCCTCGCCCAGGGTTCCGTCCAGATCCTGGGCACGCAGGAAGCGGCCGGGGATGAGGCGCCCGTCCTTCTCGTCCAGGCGCACCAGCATCGGGAAGTCGGAGTACTTGCGGCAGTAGTCTTCGAAATAGTCGGCCTGGCGGTCCAGGTGGAACTCGCGCAAGATCACATGCCCGAAGGCCAGTGCCAGGGCGGCGTCGGTACCCTGCTTCACGTTCAGCCAGACGTCGCCGAACTTGGCGGCCTCGGAGTAGTCCGGGCAGATCACCGCCGACTTGGTGCCGCGGTAGCGCGCTTCGGTATAGAAGTGGGCGTCCGGCGTGCGGGTCTGCGGCACGTTCGAGCCCCAGAGCAGCAGGTAGCCGGCATTGTACCAATCGGCCGATTCCGGCACGTCGGTTTGCTCTCCCCAGGTCATGGGAGAAGCCGGCGGCAGATCGCAATACCAGTCGTAGAAGGACATGCAGACCCCGCCCAGCAGGCTGAGGTAGCGCGAGCCGGCGGCGTAGCTCACCATCGACATGGCCGGGATCGGCGAGAAGCCTATGACCCGGTCGGGGCCATAGGTCTTGGCGGTGTAGGCGTTGGATGCCGCCACGATCTCGGTCGCCTCGTCCCAGCTTGCCCGAACGAAGCCTCCCTTGCCGCGAGTCTCGATGTACTCCGCCCGCAGGATGGGATCGTTCTGCAGGCTGCTCCAGGCCTCGACCGGGCTCTGGGTCTCGCGTAGCTTGCGCCAAGCCTTCATGAGGCGGCCGCGGACCAGCGGGTGCTTCACCCGATTGGCGGAATAGAGATACCAGCTATAGCTGGCACCACGGGCGCAGCCGCGCGGTTCGTGGTTGGGCATGCCGGGCCGGGTGCGCGGATAGTCGGTCTGCTGGGTCTCCCAGGTGACGATCCCCGACTTCACATAGATCTTCCAAGAGCAAGACCCGGTGCAGTTCACCCCATGGGTCGAGCGGACGATCTTGTCGTGGCGCCAACGGTTCCGATAGGTCTCCTCCCAACCGCGGTCTTCGCGGGTGACCTGCCCGAAGTCGTCTGAGAAGCGTTCCAGCTCCTTGGGTTTCAGGAAGTTCAGTCTATCAAGCAGATGGCTCATCTTTTTCAATCCTTCTGGCTGGCCGCGCCCGAGCGAAGCGGGCGCGGCTTGGCGTCACTCAGGCCTCAGCAGGGCACCGGAGCGTTCTTGCGGCTGTAGAAGATCCAGGTGATCGCCAGGCAAACGACATAGAAGATCAGGAAACCCCAGAGCGCGCTGTCGGGCCCGCCGGTCATGCTGATCGAGGTGCCGTAGGCCTTGGGGATGAAGAAGGCGCCGTAGGCTGCAATCGCGCTGGTGAAGGCGATGATCGCGGCACTCTCGCGCTCGGCAGTCCTAAGGGTCGCCGTCCCGTCAAGCTGGGGCAACAGCCGCGGCACTTCCTGGCGCATGATCGAGGGGATCATCTGGAAGGTGGAGGCATTGCCCACGCCGGTCAGGAAGAAGAGCGCCATGAAGCAAGCGAAGAAGCCCCAGAAGCTGCCGCCCTCACCACCGCTCGGCAGGAACTGCAATACGCCCCAGACGGCGACGATCATGCCGAGGAACACCCAAAAGGTGACCCGGCCACCGCCGAACTTGTCGGAGATCCAACCGGTCGCTGCCCGGCTCAAGGCGCCGACCAGGGGACCCAGGAAGGCATAGGACAGCACGTCAACCGCCGGAAACTGGGTCTTCATCAAGAGCGGGAAGCCAGCCGAGTAGCCGATGAAGCTGCCGAAGGTGCCGGTGTAGAGAATGCACATGATCCAGTTGTGGCGCCGCTTCAGGATCGAGAGCTGATCGGTTAGCGAGGCCTTGGCGTCGGCGATATCGTTCATGCCGAACCAGGCGGCGATGGCCGAAACCACGATGAAGGGCACCCAGATGAAACCGGCGTTCTGCAGCCACAGCTGACTGCCGTCTTCCAGGGTCTGCGGCTCGCCTGCCATCGCGCCGAAGACGCTGGCGGTGATCACCAGTGGGACGACAAACTGCATGACCGACACGCCGGCGTTGCCCAGTCCGGCATTAAGCGCCAGAGCGTTACCCTTGCTTTTCTTCGGATAGAAGTAGGCGATGTTGGCCATGGAGGATGCGAAGTTGCCGCCACCGAAACCACAGAGCAGCGCCAGGATCAGGAAGGTGGTGTAGGAAGTCTCGGGATCCTGAATGGCGAAGCCGATACCAAGGGCCGGTAGCAGCAAAGAGGCCGTGGAGAGCGTGGTCCAGAGCCTGCCGCCGAAGATCGGGATCATGAAGCTATAGAAGATCCGCAAGGTGGCGCCGGAGAGACCCGGTAGAGCTGCCAGCCAAAAGCGCTCTCCCACAGTGTAATCGAAGCCGATTGCCGGCATCTTGGCGACCACGACCGACCAGACCAGCCAGACCGAGAAGGCCAGCAAGAGGTTGGGGATCGAGATCCAAAGGTTGCGGCTGGCGATACCCTGGCCGCGGGCCTTCCAGAACTCCGGGTCTTCCGGGCGCCAGTCGGTGATCGTACGCCCCTTCTGGCCGGGCTGTGTGTTGCTGATCGCCATGGGATCCTCCGTTTCAAATCAGGTGTTGGGGGGCGATCCGCCAATCGGACGGACCGCCCTCGGCTCAAGTCATTTGGCAGGTTGGGCTGCAGCCGGCCGGGATGCGGAGGGGCGCTCCGCAGGGGGCTTGGGCAGCGGTGCATCTGGCACGTCGGAGAGGTAGGTCTCTGCGACCAGGCCCGGGTGGCGGCTGCGTTCCATGCGGCGGATGGCGACGTGCATCCAGATCGTCGAGACTGCCACGATCAAGAACAGCAGCATGAAGGGGGCAGTCCAAACGCCGGTGTAGTCCAGCAGCAGGCCGAAGGAGATCGGCAGGAAGAAGCCGCCCAGACCGCCGATCATGCCAACCAGTCCGCCGACGGAGCCGACATGGTGGGGGTAGTAAACCGGGATGTGCTTGTAGACCGCCGCTTTGCCCAGGCTCATCACGAAGCCCAGGATCACCGTCAAGGCGACGAAGAAGCCGACCGAAAGGCCGAAGTCGAAGGTAATCGGACCATCGATACCGACGACGGTGTAGTTGGTCTCGGGATAGCTCATCACGAAGAGGATGACGAGAGAGACCAGGAAGGTCAGGTACATGACAAAGCGCGCACCCCACTTGTCGGACATCCAGCCGCCCAAGGCCCGAAAGACAGACCCCGGCAGCGAGTAGAGCCCGGCAAAGAGACCGGCAGTGGTCAGTTCCAGCCCATAGGCGCCGACGTAGTAGCGCGGCAGGAAGCTGGCCAACGCCACGAAGGCACCGAAGACGAAGAAGTAGTAGGTGGCGAAGCGCCAGACCTGGATGTTCTTCAGGGGCTCTAGCTGTGAGCCGGCCGAGACCGGCCCTTCGCCGCTAATCTTGCGCGCCTTTTGCACCGGGTCGGTTTTGGTCAAGAGGTAAAAGAGGACGGCCGTGGCAGCCAGCACGATGGCATAGATCCGAGCCGTGCCCTCCCAGCCGACCGCAACCACAAGGAAGGGGGCGGCGAAGTTGGTGACGGCTGCACCGACATTGCCGGCGCCGAAGATGCCAAGCGCGGTACCCTGATGCTCCTTCTTGAACCAGCGCGAGGTGTAGGCCACGCCGACGATGAACGAGCCACCGGCAAGACCCAGCCCCAGAGCGGCGACCAGAAAGACCTCGTAGCTGCGCACCGAGGTCAGCAGCCAAACGCAAACCGCGGTGACCAGCATCTGCAGGGGAAACATGATCCGCCCGCCATACTGCTCTGTCCAAACGCCGAGAAAGATCCGGCTGACCGAACCGGTCAGCACAGGGGTGGCGACCAGCAAGCCGAACTGCGTGTCGCTCAGCCCCAGCTCTTGTTTGATCTTGACCCCGATGATCGAGAAGATTGTCCACACGGCAAAGCAGACGGTGAAGGCAAAGGTACTGAGACCCAGCGCCCTGTACTGGTCTCCGCGTGTGACGTCGTCGAGTGTATGCATCGCTCTCCCTCCAAACCGTCTGTCATGCGCGTGCCCACCAGCCCTATGCCGTCGGGCACGCGTTTTGGTTTGAAGACCTAAAGCGTCGTTAGATTTGACCTAGATCATGATTCTGCGATTTATCGAGTAAAATAAATAGGTTATGTAAATATGTCAGGTTCTCTTCTTGGCTTAGTCAAAACCCAAGCGGGTAGAGATCAAAGCGTCTCTTGACAATTATCAAGTGCTCGAACGAAACATGTCGTGCCAGCCGGTCTTGAGAGGCGAGCCATGTCCAAATCGGAACACCGGGACGTTCGGGAACTCGACCTCTTCGCTGAGATGGAAGAGGAGAACTTCCAAGCCCTCATGCGGGGGTCATACGTGCAGAACTTCCCCCCGCAGATCGAACTGATCACTGAGGGCGAACCCAGCGATTTTCTGCACGTCATACTCACCGGCTCGGTCGAACTCTTCTCGACCTGGAACCGGCGTGAAACCAGCATGGCGACGGTCAGGCCAGTCTCAACATTCATCGTGGCGGCCACGGTGAAGGACGCCGTCTATCTCATGTCGGCGCGTACCTTGGAGAAGAGCCGGATCGTGCTGCTGCCGAGCCAGGACGTGCGGGATATCTTCGCCGTCGATCAACAGTTCGCTCGTGCCATCGTCACCGAATTGGCCCAGTGCTATCGCACCGTGATCAAGTCAACCAAGGACCTCAAGCTCCGAACTTCTCTGGAACGCTTGGCCAACTATCTCCTGCGCCAGCAAAAGCGCGCCGGCGGCGCCAGCACCTTCGACCTCTCGACCGAGAAGCGCCGTCTGGCTTCTTTCCTTGGCATGACGCCGGAAAACCTGAGCCGCGCGATCAAAGGTCTGCAGCCTTACGGCGTCTCTGTCGACGGCAGCCGCGTCACCATCAACGACCAGGCCGATATTGAGCGTTTTGCCAAACCGAGCCCTCTGATCGACGACTATTCGACCTAAAGAACCGAAGCCATGAGCATATCCATACTCAGTGCTGCCGACAGTCTCGTCGAGCGGCATACGGGTTACTGGAGTACCTATGCCTGGTTCGGCAAAGCAACTGCCGAAGCTGGCTCCTTGAGCGACCGGGCAGGGGAGGGCCGGCGCCGCATCGGAAACGAGCCGGCCAGCTCATTTCCAAGAGAGCGCTGAGCGTCCCGGTCACAAGACGACAAGACTGAGGCCAGGCTGCACAGCGGCCTTTATGGCGTGTGGGGCAGGGACGCTCTCTCCTCGCTCGCGAGAGAACCTTGACGCCTCTGCCCTCGTCTCGATATATTGAACACAGATGTATACGAAATTGCCTGAGGCGTTGAAACCTGCAGCCTTTCTGACGAGACGGCCCTGTGCAAAGGGCTTCAGGCATGCATCTGAGAGGATTTTTCGTCCGCCCGACGCCTCGTTGTGTCGTGGGCCGGTAGGCATCGGATAGGGGGAGCATCAGGAACGTGGAGGCTATCGAGAAAGCCGAAAGCCCGCTCTGACGCTGTCGAACATTGGGAAAATGCGACGTCGAGTTACCGAACCAAGCAAACCATGGGAGGATAACAAAGTGATGCGATCGATCCGGCCAATGGCCTATCTGTTGGGGGCTGCCCTTTGCTTGGCAGCACCTGCGGCAACTGCCGAAGAGGCCCGCGACGGCTATCACGGCCAACCTCGAACTCTGCTCTGGTCGCCAGGCCCGATCGAGTTCTACGACGCCTCAGAGTTCAAGAAGGAGGGGCCTTACACCATCGGCTTCTCGAACGCCTCGATCTCCAATATTTGGCGTGTCGGCATGTTGCACTCGCTGCAGCAGGCCGTTGCCGACAACAAGGACATGATCAAGGAATTCTACGTCACCGACGCCAACGACGATCCGGCCAAGCAAGTCTCCGACGTGCAGGATCTTCTAGAGCGTGATGTCGATCTGCTGATCGTCTCGGCTGCAACCGCTGACGCGCTCGACCGTGCGGTGACCGGAGCCATGCGCCGCGGCGTTCCTGTCGTGATGGTCGACCGTAGGGTCACCTCCGACAACTTCGTCAGCTTCGTAACCGCATCCGACTATGCGCTGGGCCGTTTCACCGCGCAATGGCTGGTCGAGAAGCTGGGCGGCAAGGGCAAGTTGATCATGCTGCCCGGGGCCAAGGGCGCAAGCCCGGCCGAAATTCGCAAGAGCGCGGCGATGGGTATCTTCAACCAGTATCCCGACATCGAGATTCTGGATACGCAGTACACCGACTGGAGCCCAGCCAAGGGCAAGCAGGTGACCGCCGCCCTGATCCAGCGCTTCGGAGACGAGATCAACGGTGTCTGGGCCGATTCGGGCTTGCAAGGATCCGGTGCAATCGAGGCCTTTGTCGACGCCGGCTACGAGGACGGCAAGATCCCACCGGTGACCTGCGGCGATCTCAACGGCTGCGTAAAGCTGGCGGTCCAGCACAAGGTACCGGCCATGAGTTTCGACTACCCGCCCTCCATGGGCTACAAGTCGGTCGAGGTCGCACTCGACGTTCTGGCCGGCAAGACCGTGCCGAAGGTCTATGAGATCAGTGCTGACATCGCAGTGACCAAGGGCGATGAGACCCCCTCGGTGCGTGCCGATCTCTGGGTCGAGGATATCGCCAAGATGGACCGCCCGAACGAACTGATCCTCTCCACCGGCCTTGGTGCGGATTACGATCCCAACACCTTTGATCCTGGACTGGACAAATAGCTATTGTCAGCTGGTCGCTGTAACGGCCGCCGTGGAGCAAGAGGATCCACCTCATGACCGCGGCGGTCGCAGCGAGCGCAGGGCGGTGCGATGCTGACGGTTTCAGATGTTTCCAAGTCCTTTCCCGGCGTCAAATCGCTGGACCGCGTGTCATTCACCGCCGAGGCGGGAGAGGTGCACGCGCTGCTCGGCGAGAACGGTGCGGGAAAGTCGACCCTGGTAAAGATTGTCGCCGGGGTTTATCAGCCCGACGAGGGTGGCCTATCGCTCGAGGGACGCAAGAAGGCTTGGTCCTCGCCGCACGATGCGCAGGTCGCCGGTGTCCATCTGATCCACCAAGAGCTGGTGCTTTTCCCCGACCTCTCGGTCTCTGAGAACATTCTGATCGGCCAGCAGCCGCGCGGTCGCTTTGGCCTGATCGACAAGGCAGCCGAACGACGGATTGCGGCCGAGCAGCTGGAGGCGCTGGGCCATCCCTTGAATCCCGACACCCTGGTGCGCGACCTCTCCGTGGCTGACCAGCAGCTGGTCGAGATCGCCAAGGCGATGATGGCCGAGGCCAAGGTGCTGATCCTGGACGAACCCACCGCCGTACTTTCCGGGCGTGAGTCGGCGGTTCTCTTCGAACGGATGCGCGCGCTGAAGGCGCAGGGCGTAGCCGTGATCTACATCTCGCACCGGCTGGAAGAGATCTTCGAGATCGCCGATCGGGTTACCGTCCTCAAAGACGGTCAGTTGATCGACACCAAGCCAATTGGCGATCTTACCCGTGACGCCATGATCACGATGATGGTCGGACGCACCATCGCCGACCTCTATCCACCACTCAAGGCCACGCCGGAGGGGGCGGAGGAGGTGCTGCGGGCCGAGGAGGTTTCGCTTGGCAGGCGGGTGCGTAAAGTCTCCTTCCGGCTGCACCGAGGAGAAATCCTGGGGCTTGCCGGCCTGGTCGGGGCTGGACGTACCGATTTGGCCCATGGGCTCTTCGGCGCCATGCCGCTGGCTACCGGTCAAATCTATTTGGAAGGCCAGCTAATTACGCCACTGACTCCGGCCAAAGCGATCGCGTTGGGCATCGGCTTCCTGACCGAAGACCGAAAGGCAGAGGGCCTCTTCCTGGAGATGTCCTTGGCGGCCAATGTCACGGCGCCCGCGCTTGCCGATATCTCGAACGCCTGGGGGCGCGACGGGCGTAAAGAGAGACGCTACGCAACAGCGGCGATCGAGCAGTTTTCCATTGCTGCCCATACTCCGCAAGTGAAGGTCATCGGCCTCTCCGGCGGCAATCAGCAGAAGGTCCTGTTCGGACGCTGGGTCAGAAGCAGCCGCAAGGTGCTGATCCTGGATGAGCCGACGCGCGGCGTCGATGTCGGCGCCAAGTCGGAGATCTATCGCATTGTCCGGGCGCTGGCGGACCAAGGCATCGGCATTCTGATGATCTCCTCAGAATTGCCGGAAATCATGGGGATGTGCCATCGTGTGGTGGTCATGCGCGAAGGGATCGTGACCGGCGAGCTTTCTGGCGGGGATATCAGCGAGGAGGCCATCTTGCATCACGCGACGCTCGAAACGAGCGCGCAGTCGGCGCCCTAGGACCGGGATCCTTCATGTCACTCTTGAGCATGGACCGACAAACCGGCCGCTGGCGCCTTTCGGGCAATCAGGCGCCTCTGGTGGTCCTGTTGTTGATTGCCGGTCTGATGATTGCCGGCTTTCTGCTCTCAGATCGTTTCGGCACCTTGCGCAACTTCTCTAACCTCTTTGGCCAGGCGGCCTTTTTAGCGATCATCGCGATCGGTCAGACCCTGCCGATCTTGAGCCGCGGCATCGATCTCTCGATTGGGTCGACGATCGCCTTTGCCGCCGTGCTGACCTCCGGGCTGATCGACAACGATCCCGAACAGATGCTGCCGGTGACGGCCTTGGTGCTTGGCTTTGGTGTCTTGGTCGGCTTCGTCAACGCCACAGCCTCGCACTTCCTAAAAGTGCACCCCTTGATCGTCACTCTTGGCATGGCGGCGATCCTACGCGGCCTGATGCTGGTCTATTCGGATACGCCGGTCGGCGGCACGCCGGAGGAGTACGCGACCTTCGCCATGGGTCGGATCGTCAGCGAAGAGGAGGGGCTCACCATCGACATCTGGTCCGGTAGCGGCTTGTCGCTGGCCGGCGTCTTCTGCCTGCTGCTCTATGCTCTGGTCTATCTCTTCCTGAAACGGACGCGCAGCGGGCGCAACATCTATGCCGTAGGCGGCGATCCCGATGCGGCCCGGCTTTCCGGCATCTCGGTCTACAAGACCCTACTGATCGCCTATGGCTTCAGCGGCTTCTGCGCGGCCCTGGGTGCCGTCTATCTGGTTAGCCAGCAGGGCGTCGGCAGTCCGGAGCTTGCGGTCAAGGGCTACGAGCTGGACTCGATTACGCCCGTCGTCGTCGGCGGCACCATGCTGAGCGGCGGGGTCGGCGGCGTGGTCGGCACGCTGCTCGGTGTCGTGCTCATGTCGATGATGGGTAACCTTCTGAACTTCCTGGATATATCGACCTTCTATCAATGGATCGTGCAGGGCGTCATCATCATCGTCGCCGTATCGATCTATGTCGAGCGAAGGCGACGAGAATGACGGAGCAAAGCAGACAGGCGGCGGCAGGAACTTCCGGTTTCTCGCTGGCCGACCAGCTGAACCGCTATGGCATCTTTGTCTTCGCGGTGCTGCTAATTGTGATCGGCGGACTGACCACCCCGGTCTTCATGACCTCCAAGAACCTGCAGAACATCTTTACCGAAGCGGCCCCCCTGGGGATCGTTGTCATCGGCCAGTGCCTGGTGATCCTGGTGCGGGGGCTCGACCTCTCGGTCGCCTCGGTGATGGCAACGGCCGCGGTGATCGCGACCGAGTTCAACGCGACCTCGGACGGCATGATCCCGGTAATCTTTCTGGCCTGCATCATCTGCTCGGCCTTCGTCGGGCTGGTGAACGGTTTGCTGGTCACCAAGCGTCAGGTCTCGCCCTTCCTGGCCACCCTGGCGACTATGATCGTGCTGCAGGGGGTGCGTTTCGTCATCACCAAGGGGGCGCCGTCCGGTTCGCTCCCGGAGGGATTTCGCTTTCTCGGCACCGGTGACATCCTGGGCATTCCGACGGCCATTGTAGCGCTCTTGATCCTGGCCGCTCTCTTTGGCTACCTGCTCCACGGCAGCGCCTTCGGGCGCCGTGTCTATCTGGTTGGCAACAACCCCAAGGCCTCCGACCTGGTCGGCATCAACAGCGATCGGGTGACCATCGCCTGCTATGTGCTCTGCTCGGTCTGTGCCTGCCTGGGCGGGCTCTTCCTGGTGGGCTATGTCGGCAGCATCGACAACTTCGTCGGCCGCGGCTACGAGCTCTTGTCGATTGTCGCAGCAGTCATGGGTGGTGTTGCGCTCACCGGCGGCCGCGGCAGCATCCTGGGCGGTCTTGCCGGCGCGCTCATCCTGACGGTGATCTTCAACCTGGTGCTGCTGAACGGCTTTCCAAGCGAGTTCCAGTACATCATCCAGGGTGCGATCATCATCGCAGCCACCGCCTTCTACATGCTGCGCGGCAGGCGTTAGAAAGTGGAGTTTATGAACTCGTCATCGAAAACGATTTGCCCTTTTGATCAAGGGTTTAGAGCATCATGGCCGAGCCCATGCGAAGGGGCAATGCTCTAGGCCGGTCTACTCCGGCGCCTCGCGATAGACCGGGCCGCGGTCAATGACCGGCTGCAGCAGATCGTCGTGCATGTAGTCGTTTTCCTCCTCCGGCTCGGCCGGGCGGGCAGTCTGGCCGGGATAGCCGAGCAGGCGGTGCACCTCTGGGTGCATGTAGTAGGCAGCCGAAGCCGCAACGCCGATGGCGCCGATCGCCTTGTGATCTTCTTGATTCAACAGTTCCAGGACGGTCGCGGCCTCTTGACCGGCAGCCGCGGCGAGACCACGGAAGAAATCGTCATGCAAATCGGGGCGCAGGCTCAGCACCTGGTCCAGGGGAGCGCCCTGGAGGCCCACTTGGCTGGCGGCGGGCATGCCCTCCGCCTCCGGGATCAGCACGTCTGCAAGTGCGGCGAAGGTTTGGCGTTCGGCCTCGGTGATCATGGTTATGCTGCCCGCTCCAGGCTATTGCGGTTCTCGATGATGTTGTAGGCTGCGCGCAGCGCGATCGCGCTGATCGTCGCCGTCGGATTGAAGCCGGAGGAGGTGACGAAGACGCTGCCGTCCAGGATATAGAGATTGGGCACGTCATGCGCCCGGCACCAGCGGTCGACGACTGAGCTTGCCGGGTTCTCACCCATTCGCGCGGTTCCCATCAGATGCCAGCCGCAGTCTGTCATCAGCTCGGTCGAGGAGAGTGCATAGGCACCCGACGCTTCAAGGGCCTCTTTGGCCCTGGCGACGTGGAAAGAAATCAGCTTCTGCGTGTTCTCCGAGTTCTGGTAGGTGATCTTGGGGGCCGGGATACCATCGGAATCGCTGAGGCTGGGGTCCAGGCTCACGCGGTTGTCCGGATCGGGCAGGTCCTCGGCGATGATGCCCCATTCCAGCGAGTGGCCGAGCCGCTCGCGCGTGCTGCGGTGGAGCGCTGCGCCCCAGGCCTCCTCCAAGGGCTTGCCGCCGAGCGCGGATCGCAGGCCGAGCGGCCCGCCGGTGCCTTGCGCATTCCACTTGGCGCCGCGCACGAAGCCGCGATTGGCGTCGGTCTCATAGAACTGCATGGAATAGATGCACTGCCCGTTGGGGCCCATCCAGCTTTCCAGGGGATCCTCGAAATAGCCCATAACGGCGGCGAAGGGATGCATCATCAGGTTGCGACCGACCAGGCCACTGCTGTTGGCCAAGCCATCGGGGAAATGGTTCGACGTAGAGTTCAGAAGCAGGCGCGGCGTGCCGACCCCATTGCAGCAGAGTAGCACGATCTCGGCCCGCTGGCGCTGCTCAACGCCTTTGCGGTCGATGTAGATGGCCCCGTTGGCATAGCCGCGCGCATCCACCGTGATCTCGCGCACCCGCGCCCCGGTGATCAGGGTCGCACCATCGGCGATCGCATCGGGCCAGTGTGTCAAATCCATGGAACCCTTGGCCTGCTCCGGGCAACCGTACATGCAGGTGCCCCGGCGTACGCACTGGCTGCGGCCGCGATAGCTGCGCGAGGGGATCGCCTGGACAGCCGGCCACCAATGCCAGCCCAGTTTGTTCATGCCCAAGGCGGCCTTCTTGCCGACCTTTCCGATCGGCAGCGGCGGCAGGGCTGGTCCCGGATTGGCCGGAAATGCCGGATCGCCGGGCAGGCCGGAGATTCCCATTTCAATATCCAACGCATCGTAGTAGGGCGCCAGATCCTGGTAGGAAATCGGCCAGTCGTCGGCCACGCCGTCCAAGGTCTTGACCCGGAAGTCGGAGGGGACGAAGCGGTGCCAGTGGGCGGCATAGATGACCGTGCTGCCGCCGACGGCATTGTACATCAGCGGATTGACGTCCGAGTCCTCGGTGTTGACCGGGTAGTCGTCCGGCAATCCGCGCGTGTTCGGATTGGGATGCCAGCGTTTTTGCTGCATCAGCTCCCAGGCCGGTGAATCGGTGTAGAAGTCCTCCAAGTCGACCTTGGGGCCCTGCTCCAGGCACACCACCTTGAAGCCAGCCTCGGCCAAGTGCTTGGCGGCGATCGAGCCGGATGCGCCAGCTCCGACGATGAGGATCTCTGCAACTTCCGGGGGTCTGGTTGACTCTGCCACCCTGGTATCCTCCCCACAGTTGTTTCAGTTCTGTACGCAAGTGTATGCAAAATCTGAACGTAATTGCAACAGGCGAGCCCGGCCGCTCATCTTGCCAAGTCTCCAAGCGTATGCAATTGTGTACGACATAAGGAACGCAGCCTTCGGGGAGACCGAACGCCGGTGCTGGCGCGGCGTAGTGAACGCGGTTCCCACTCCCCAAAAAACAAGAGGAAATGAGATGGCTGATTGGGATGTGATCGTCGTGGGGGCGGGGAACGCGGCCTTCTGCGCTGCACACGCGGCCCGTGAGAAGGGCGCATCCGTCCTGATGCTGGAGCGTGCGCCGAAGGATGAGAACGGCGGCAACAGCCGGTTTACTGCCGGCGCCATCCGCTTTGCCTATGACGGGGTCGACGACATACGTGCGCTCTGCCCCGATCTCTCCGAGGAGCAGATCGCGATTACCGACTTCGGCACCTATACGACCGACCAGTTCTACGACGACATGTTCCGCGTCACGCGCTTTCGGACCGACCCGGCGCTTTGCGAGCGCTTGGTGATGCGCTCGCGCGAAGCCATGCTGTGGTTGCGCGACAAGGGCATCCGCTTCATGCCGATCTACGGACGCCAAGCCTTTGAGGTCGAGGGGCGCTTCAAGTTTTGGGGCGGCTTGACCCTGGAGACCTGGGGCGGCGGTCCGGGCCTGGTCGATGCGCACACGCAGATCGCGACCAAGAGCGGTATCGAGATCGCCTATGCCGCCAAAGCGATCTCACTGCTGCACGACGGCCACGCGGTGCGCGGCGTGAAGGTACGCTACAAAGGCCAGATCAGAGACCTCAATGCCAAGGCCGTGGTTATGGCGACCGGCGGCTTTCAAGCCAACGCCGAGTTGCGCACCCGCTACCTCGGTCCCGGCTGGGAGATGGCCCGCGTGCGCGGCTCGCGCTTCAACACCGGTGACGGCATCCGCATGGCGCTCGACGTGGGTGCCTCTAGCTATGGCAACTGGTCAGGCTGTCATGCCGTTGGCTGGGACTACAACGCGCCCGAGTTCGGCGATCTGACCGTCGGCGACAACTTCCAGAAGCACTCTTATCCTTGGGGCATCATGGTGAATGCCCAGGGCCGTCGCTTCGTCGACGAGGGTGCTGACTTCCGCAACTACACCTATGCCAAGTACGGGCAGGTGATCCTGCGCCAACCGGATCAGTTCGCCTGGCAGATCTTCGACAAGAAGGTCACTCATCTGCTGCGCGATGAGTACCGCATCAAGCGGGTCTCCAAGGTTGAGGCCAACAGCCTGGAGGACCTGGCGCAGAAGCTAGAGGGCGTCGATACCAAGGGTTTCCTGGACGAGGTTGCGGCCTACAACGCCGCAGTCACCACTGATGTGTCTTTCGATCCCAACGTCAAGGACGGGCGCCGCACCGAGGGTCTGGAGGTGGTCAAGTCGAACTGGGCGAACACCATCGACGAGCCCCCCTTCGAGGCCTATCAGGTCGGCTGCGGCATCACCTTCACCTTCGGCGGTCTGCGCATCGATCCGGAAAGCGGGCAGGTGTTGGATATGGACTTGGAGCCGATGCCGGGCCTCTACGCCGCCGGCGAACTGGTCGGCGGCATCTTCTATTTCAACTATCCAGGCGGCACCGGCCTGATGTCCGGCCTGGTCTTCGGCAAGCTGGCCGGCGCCTCGGCAGCCGGCAAGAACTAGGAGGGCGCGCTTTGGGCCTGGGGTGCACCGTCGCGGCCTGCTCTCACGGGTATCCCGCTGCTCCATTTGCGGCATTCCACGGCCCTAGTCGGAAGCGAGCGCTTTTCCGATCAGGTAGCCGAAGGCGAGCGCCGGTCCCAGAGTGATGCCGGGGCCAGGGTAGGCGCCCTGCATGACCGAGAGCATGTCGGCGCCACAGCAGTAGAGGCCGGGGATCGCACGGTCATCGCCATCGAGCACGCGGCCCACCGGATCGCTGGCAAGGCCGGCGGCGGTACCTAGGTCGCCTGGCACGATGCGCAGCGCGTAGAAGGGCGGTTGCTCGATCGGCGCGACGCAGGGATTGGGCGTGACCGTCGCATCGCCTAGGAAGCGCTGATAGGCGTCGCCGCCGCGGCCGAAGGCAGGGTCCTCGCCCAGTCGGGCATGGAGATTGTAGCGCTCTACCGTCTCCGCCAGGCGCCCCGGTGGCAGGGCGAGCGCTTCGCCCAGCTGGTCCCAGCTGTTCTTGCGCGTGATGTATCCCTGCTTGAGATAGCCCTCCAGGCGTCGCGCCATCGGCTTCACTGCGCCCAGGCCGTAGCGCTTTAGAAAGGCCGCATCGCAGATCAGCCAGGCGCCGGCGTCCCCCCGAGAGCGGTTCTGCTGCGAAAGAAGGGCGGAGGCGAAGGTGTGATAGGAGCGGGCTTCGTTGGCGAAGCGTGTGCCTTGGTCGTCGACGGCAATCAGGCCCGGCTTGGCGCGATCGGTGACCGTATGGGGATAGACTGCTGGGCTGCCGTCGGCACGGCGGACGTGGGAGACCGGGGCAAGGAAGGCATTGCTGGCCGCACCGGCGACCAGCTTCCCGCCCACCGCACTGGCCAAGGCGATGCCGGCACCGCGCGCGCCCTGCGCGGTCGCGCTGTTCGCTTCAAGGGCTTGTGGCAGCAGGGCGGCGCGAGTCTTACCGTCATGACCGAAGCCGCCGGTCGCGAGAACGACGCCGCGCCGGGCGAAGAGATGAACGCCATCGCTCAAGACGACACCTGCGACCCGCGCGTCCTCAAGGGTGAGCGAGCGCACCTCCTTCGAGAGGCGGATCTCGACGCCTGTCTTGCGCAGCGATGCCAGCAGACGGGCGACCAGGGCGTTGCCCAAAACCAGCTTTGTGCCGCGCCCAAAACGCAGCCGCTGAAATCCATATCCCAACAGGTAGGAGGCAACAACGCCGGTCGAGCGCAGCGAGCGAAAGACACTGCGGAAATGCGGGATGTCAGGCCGCGCAATCATCATGCCGGCCAGAGTGAACTCGGGCAGGGGCGGCCGCAGCAGGCTGAGGTCCTTGCCCAAGACCGAGGCATCGAAGGGTTCGGGCTCCAGCACGCGACCGGCTAGGCTGGCGCCATCGCATTCTGGATAGTAGTCGGGGTAGCGCCCGAGCGGCTGCAGACGCACCTGGCTGTGTTCGGCCAGGTAATCGACGGCCTTGGGCGCTGCTTCCAGGAAGGCTGCCATGCGGGGGTCTTCGTCGACTCCTGGAACCAGAGCCTCCAAGTAGGCGCGGACTGCTGCAGGGTCATGCGCGAAGCCGGCGGTCTTCGCCACCTGGCTGCCCGGCGCCCACACCATACCGCCCGACCAGGCCGTGGTGCCGCCCAGCAGCGGCTCGCGCTCCAGCAGGCAGACCGACAAACCCTCCAGCGCTGCGACCAAGGCCGCCGTCATGCCGGCGGCACCGCTGCCCAGGACGATGACGTCGAAAGGCTTGGTGTCAGGCATGGGCGTGTACCTCTCAGGGCGTGAAGGTCACAAGGCGTTCTTCGCTCATTTCGCGCATGGCGTATGCCGGACCTTCCTTGCCGAAGCCGCTGTCCTTTACTCCGCCATAGGGCATCAGATCGACCCGGGCACTCGAGGAGTTGTTGATGTGCAGGCTGCCGATGCGCAGGCGGCGCGCGGCGGCAAAGGCCGTGTCGATCCGCTGGGTGAAAAGGCCGCTTGCCAGGCCGTAGGGCGTCGCATTGACCTTGTCGAAAGCCTCGTCGAGCGCGCCATAGGTCTGTAGAGTCATGACCGGTGCGAACACCTCCTCCGTCAGAAGGCTGGAATCGTCCGCCGCGCCACGCAACAGGGTTGGGGCCAGGACGGAGCCATCCAGCGCCCCACCCGCCAGCAACTCGGTGCCGGCGGCGACAACCTGATCGATCCGGGCCTTGGCCTCTTTGGCTGCATCTTGCGAGATCATTGGCCCGGTCAGGGTCTCGGGCAGTGCGGGGTCGCCGTAGGGTGTGGCCTGGGTCAATTCCGTAAGCCCCTCTGCGACCTCCGCCGCGATCGCCTCCTGCGCCAGCACGACCTGGACCGAGGTGCAGACCTGGCCGGCCTTCCGGAAAGCAGCATTGCGGATGGCCGGCAGTGCCTTCTTGAGATCCGCATCGGGCTCCAGGATGGTGAAGGAAATTGCACCCAGCTCCAGCTGGCAGCGGCGCAGGCCGGCGGCCGCCTGTACCGCCCGACCGACGCCGGTCGAACCGGTGAAGGCATAGTAGGTTATCCGCGGATCGGCCAAGAGCGCCTTGGCGGTTGTCGCCGAGCCCTGCAGCAAGGCGATCAGCTCGGCTGGCCAGCCGGCGCGCAGCATCAAATCCACGATGGCCGCACCGCAGAACGGAGTCATGCTGGAGGGCTTCAAGGCGACCGGATTGCCGGCAGCGATCGCCGGGGCCACCTTGTGCGCCACAGTGTTCAAGGGTGCATTGAAGGGGGTGATCGCAGCCACCGGCCCAAGGGGAACCCGCAGCACGAAGGCGAAGCGTCCCTCCGGGCCGGGCGCTCCTGAAAGCGGTACCGTCTCATTCTGCTCAAAGCGGCGCGCCTCTTCGGCCGAAAGGGTCAGGGTCTGGATACAGCGCGCAACTTCGGTCTCGGCATCGCTGCGGGTAAAGCCGCTCTCCAGCCGATAGGTGGCGGCGAAGGCTGCGGCCTCGGCGCGCAAAAGTCCGGCTGCCCGGTGCAGGATCTCAGCCCGCTCGTAAGGGCTGGGCACGCCGGCATCGAAGGCGCGGCTGAGTCCGCCGATCGCTTGCGCGACTTGGTCCGGACCGGCGGTCGCGATCGCCGCGATCTCGCGACCTGCGTACTTATCATAGAGCGGGGTCTGTCCCGAACCCTCCTGCCAAGCGCCGTCGAAGAAGAGTTTGGTCTGGCACTTCGGTTCGGCAGCCGTCTGATCGCTGGTCATCCCGTCCTCCATCTTGCATTCTTTTGTGTACCATTGCATTCTTCTGCTTGACCAGGGGGGCGTGATGATCTGCTCCCGCAAGGGTTCATGATGGATCGGCGCGCGCCATGGCGGCAAGCTGTCGGGCGGGTGCTCTTAGAGAGGACGCCCAACCTGAACCAAACCTGCCTTGAATGAAGGAGACGAGGAGCGTGACACGAATGAAAGGCGGCGAAGTCATTGCCGATTTTCTGATCGGCGAGGGCGTACCCTATGTTTTCGGCATCTGCGGCCATGGGAATGTCGGCATGCTCGATGCGCTGCATGCGCGATCAGACAAGATCACCATGATCTCGCCGCGCCATGAGCAGACGGCCGGCCACATGGCCGATGCCTACTTTCGGGTGCGACACGAGCCTGTCGCGACCCTGACTTCCTGCGGGCCGGGCTCGGCCAACCTGCCGATGGCAGCGGCCAATGCCTATGCCGATTCCTCCGCCTTCTTCGCGATCACCGCCAATGTGCCCACCCAGCAGTTCAATCGCGGCCCCTTCCAGGAGATGTATCGGCAGAAAGAGGCGGACTTCCCCTCGATGCTGCGCCCGGCGGTCAAACGTAGCTACCAGCCGACCCGGGTCGAGATGCTGCCGCTGGCGCTGCGCCAGGGCTATGACGTCATGCTGGGCGGACGACCGGGCCCGGTGCAACTCGATGTCCCCTTTAACCTTTTCATGGAAGAGGCCGATGTGGAATTGGAGACGGCCCAGCAGCGCCGCACCGCGCGCCGCTCCGGCGCCGCGCCAGAGGATGTCGCAAGCGCGCTCTCTCTTCTAAGGGCAGCCGAACGCCCGGTTCTCTTCATCGGCCATGGCGTCACTCTGGCTGAGGCCGGAGTAGAGCTGACCGCGCTTGCCGAGTGTCTGCGCATTCCGGTCATCAGCTCGCCGAACGGGATGGGCTGCCTCGACATGAAACACGAGCTCTCACTTGGCTTTATCGGTCGCAACGGCGCCTTCCCAGCCAATCAAGCCGGGCGCAACACCGATCTTGTGGTTTGCATCGGCGCGCGCTTCGACGATCGCTCTTCCTCCTCCTGGCTGCCGGGTTACTCCTGGAACATGCCGGGCGCGAAACTGATCCAGGTCGACGTCGACGTAAACGAGATCGGTCGCAACTATCCGGTGGCCCTGGGCATTGCGGCCGATGCCAAGGTCTTCCTGGGACAGCTGCTGCAGGCGATCGACGAAGCCGGATTGGCGACGCCGCAGCGCCAGGCCTGGATGGCGGCGATTGCGAAGTGGCGCAAGGAGTGGGCGGACTTCGTTGAGCCGAACTTCGGGGTCGACGCCCAGCCGATGCGGCCGGAAAGTGTGGTCGCGGGCGTACGCCAAGTGCTGCCCGACGACGCCATCATCTCGCTTGATTCCGGTGTGCACCACAATTGGTTCATGCAGTTCTGGGAGGCACGCCATCCGCAGACCATGCTGAATGCTTGGGGTTTCTCGGCTATGGGCTTCGGCGTCAGCGGTATCTTGGGCGCCAAACTTGCCAAGCCAGAAGTTCCCTGTGTTGCCATCTGTGGCGACGGCGGTTTCACCATGACCCCGCACGTGCTCTGCACCGCGGTCGAGTACGACATCCCCTGCGTCTGGGTGGTCTGGAACAACTTCTGTTGGGGGGCCATCCGCGACATCCAATACGGGCTTTTCGATGGCCGCGAGATCGGCACCGGCTTTTATGCCGGGGCGAACAAGACGCCCTACAATCCGGACTTCGCATTGCTGGCACGCGCGCACGGCGTCGAATCTGCAACCGTCACCAAAGCGGCGGATTTTCCCGGCGCGCTGGAGCAGGCGATCAAGTCCGGAAAGCCCTACCTGCTGGATGTCCACGTCGACGCGGAGGTCAAACCACCGGCGACGGGCACCTGGGCCCTGCCGCCGATCCCACACAAGGAACCGGTCTTCGGTGGCCCCAGCTAAGCGCCACCGTTTCGAATAATCAGAGAGGAGACGCCATCATGATCGAACGCAATGGGGCCACGATCCGCCAGATCGCCGAGGTCTTCTGGGAGACGCCGCCCGCGCACTACGACGCCCACTCCAAAATGCTGGTGACGCCGGACACCGACCGCACCAAGCAGCTGGATTTTCGAATCTCCAGCTATCAGCCCAAAGGCTATGTCGCGCCGCATAAGCATAAGAAACAGGAGCAGATCTATTACGTGCTGGAAGGAGAAGGTCTGATGGAGCTTGACGGCGAACGCCATGTCGTCGGGCCGAAGTCCTGCATCTTCCTGCCGCCGGGCGTTGAGCATGCGATCTACAACACTGGCTTGGAAGATCTGGTCTTCTTCGTCGTCACCAGTCCGCCCAGCGACGACTAATCGAGCTTCGAGCGGACGGCCCGATTTCGTCCCACCCGGACCGCCCTGATGATGCTATGACCACCTCGGCTCTTAGAGAGGGGACGGCGCTTGACGAAGAAGGATAGCAAAGCAGAACTCGCAAACGCACCGGTCCATGGCGCGGACGTTTACAAACGCCTGCTTGACATGGTGCGGGACGGAGAGCTCCGACCGGGCACGCGCCTTCGCGAGTCGCACTTGGCCGAAATGCTGGGCGTCAGCCGCACGCCCGTGCGCGAGGCGCTACGACGACTGGAGATGCAGGGACTCGTCACCCACGAACTCCATCGCGGCACCGTGGTACGCGAGCTGGACCACAACACAATCACCGAGCTCTATTTCATCCGCGAGGTGCTGGAGGGAACGGCGGCGGCTCTAGCCAGTCGCCACGCTTCTCGTTCGGAGATCGACGCGCTGCGCGACATGATCGAAGCCGATCGCGATCGACTGGACGATCCGGCTTACCTT
The DNA here is from genome assembly GCA_963669445.1 of Rhodospirillales bacterium. Lineage (GTDB taxonomy): Bacteria > Pseudomonadota > Alphaproteobacteria > Kiloniellales > JACOMY01 > JACOMY01. The sequence continues at coordinate 3,149,397 of OY770029.1, read as the reverse complement.
GCAAAGACCAACCAACGCTTCCACGCAGCGCTCTACAGAGCCAGCCACAATCGCTATCTCGTCGAGATGCTACAGGGCCTTCGGACCTCAATGTGGCTCTTGGGCCCTACAACACTTTCGCATCCCGGCCGCAGTGAAGAGGCGTTGGGCGAGCATATCCGTATCATCGATGCGATTGAGGAGGGCGATGCCGAGGCGGCTGAGCAGTCGGCTAAAGAGCATATTCGAAAGGCTCACACGGTTCGTCTGAAATCGATGTTCGAAGACGACATTAAGAGCTGATGGATGGAACGGCAGTCGCCCCCAAGGTTAGACTTTCGCTCTACTGATTTCTGACAGTAGCGGGATTCGTGGCGAGACTCGCAGCTGTTCTAGCGCAGAGGCAATCTAGGATTTTCAACAACTGATTATTTCTTATTGCCTGGCGATCCACCGGCTACATTAAGTACTTGTCATTGACCTGTTTTTATGCTCATAATATCTCATGTCAATCTGGCCACCAGAACGCGGCAGCCTAAAACGGCCCGCCTATCGATCTCTAGCGCAGAGCATAATCGAGGCGATCGAGGCTGGGGCGCTGAGGCCCGGAACGCGTCTGCCGACACATCGAGCCCTCTCTTACGATCTGGGCCTGAGCGTCCAAACCGTCAGCCGTGCCTATGAGGAACTGATCCGAATGGGGATCGTTGCGGGCGAAGTGGGGCGCGGCAGCTACGTTAAGACAGGGCCTCCTGATGCGCGCATGCCTTGGCATCGGTTGGCCCGCAGCGAAGAGGTGATCGACTGCTCAATGCTGGGACCGGTCACTGGCAAGATTCAAGCAACCCGTATGGCGGAAACGCTGTCTGAGTTGGCAAAGGACTTGCCTGCGACCTCTCTCTTCTCTTTTCGCCCAAGGGCAACATTGGAAGAGCATTGTGCCCAGGTGCCTGGTTGGCTGGCGCGATGTGGCTTGGAGACGACTGCTGACAGAGTTCTGCCGACCAACGGCAACACGTCGGCCATGTCCGTTGCACTGATGACGGCTGCTATGCCTGGCGACCTAATCGCGACTGAGGCTATGGGACATCACACGCTGGCGTCTTTGACCAATACCCTAGGTCTTCGTTTGAACGGCATCGCGATGGATCACGAAGGGGTTCTGCCCGACGCTTTTGCTCAAGCCTGCGAAGTTTCTCAAATCAAGGCGCTTTTTTTGCTTCCCAGCGGCCTCAACCCGACCACGGCGACCATGAGCCTGGAGCGGAGAGAGGCCATCGTGACGATTGCGCGCAAACACGATGTCTGGATTATCGAGAACGATGCCTGGGGGCCTATCCAAAGTCGGCGTCCGCCGCCGATTGCCAGCCTAGCGCCGGAACGGACCTTCTACTTCACCGGGCTCACAAAGTGTCTGTTACCTGGCTTGCGAATTGCCTGGCTCGTCGTGCCCGATTCGATGAATGCGGTGGCGCGCACCCGCCACCTGGTGACCAACTGGATGGCGACACCATTGATGGCCGAGATCGCATCGCGTTGGCTATCTGACGGTACGGCACTGGAACTGCTCAATTGGCAGCGCGGCCGTCTTGCCCGACGCAATGCGATTGCTGCCCGAGTCCTACAAGGCATTGACTATCAATCGACGCCAAATGGAATGCACATCTGGTTGCCGATCCCGGAGGCCTGGCGCGAGGGCGACTTTGTCGTTCATGCGCGCCATGGCGGCGTGGCGGTTGCGGCCGGCGCCAACTTTGCGGTTCGAGAGCCGCAAGCGGTTCAGGGTGTACGCATCTGCCTTTGCGCCGGTTCGGAGAAGGATATCGAGCAGGGTTTGACGGTGATCGCGCGCCTAATGCGGACAACGCCAGAACCTGCCCTTTTGGCACTGTGAGCAGACTGTCATGAAGATGGAAAAATTGTCATGATCTAATAAAGACTTTGACATGATTTGTTGTCTAACCAAGGTTGCCATCAATCTGGGCCGCCAAAACAGAGACGTGCCAATTTGGTACAGGCCACTATGGGAACAGGAAGGAGTCACAAATGAACAAGAGAATCATTCTCGCCAGTGTCGCTGCCCTCGTGCTGGCGTCGGGCAGCGCATCTGCCGATACCTGGCGCTATGCTTTCGAGGAGTCCATGGACGAAGTCCAGGGGCAGTTTGCGCAGAAGTTCAAGGCGCATGTGGAAGCCAATTCCGAGCATGATATCCAGCTCTTCCCCTACGGTACCCTGGGTGAATCGGCTGACATCATGGAGCAAGCGCAGGCCGGCATCCTGCAGTTCGTGAACCAGTCACCGGGTTTCACCGGCTCTCTGATCCCCGAGGCGCAGGTCTTCTTCGTGCCCTATCTGCTGCCAACCGACCAGGACCAACTGGCGCGCTTCTATCGCGACAGTAAGGCGATCAACGAAGACTTTCAGGGCCTCTACGCCGACCAGGGCCTTGAGCTTCTGAGAATGTACCCGGAGGGCGAAGTGGCGATGACCACGAAGGCTCCGGTTTCCAGTTGCGCGGACCTGAACGAGGTCAAATTTCGAGTCATGACCAACCCGCTCTTGGTTGAGTCCTATCGCGCCTTCGGTGCCACGCCGACGCCGCTGCCCTGGGGCGAGGTCTATGGCGGTCTGCAGACCAACATCATTCAGGGGCAGGAGAACCCGACCTTCTTCCTCTACTCCACCAAGATCTACGAGGTGACCGATCACATCACCTACGCCGGTCACAACAACTTCACCACCGCCATCATGGCCAACAAGGACTTCTATGACGGGCTGGACGCGGCGACCCAACAGGTCATCCAGGACGCTGCGACAGCGGCCTACGATTTCATCGTCGACTATCAGAAGGGTTTGGCTGACAGCGAGCTCAAGAAGATCAAGGAGGCCAAGCCGGAGATGACGGTGACGGTGCTGAGCGAAGAGCAGCGGAAGTGTTTCAAGGACGCTGCCGCCGAGGTGGAAGCCAAGTTCATCGAGATGACCGGTGACAGTGGCAAGGCGATCCTGGAGCAGATGAAGGCTGATCTCGCGGCCGCCGGGCAAGGCTAGAAAAGGGGGCGCGCGTCGTCTTCTGGCGACGCGCGCCAACGGCCATGAGCGACACCAAGCGCCCCTCCGAACACCAATCCAGCCTGCCGGGGCCGCTCGGTCTGCTGGACAGTCTGATCAGCCGCGTCGAATCGGTCATGCTGGCGGTCGGTGTACTGCTGATGGCGGCTAACACGGTGGGCAACGTCGTCGGTCGCTTCGTGTTTCAGTCCAGCATCTTTTTCTCCGAAGAGCTGAACCGCATTCTCATCATCGTCATTACCTTCGCCGGCATCAGCTATGCCGCTCGCCAGGGCCGGCACATCCGCATGTCGGCGATCTATGACGCTATGCCGCCCAAAGTGCGCAAACTCATGATGATCGCTATCGCGCTCACCACCGCCGTCTTCATGTTCGGACTTTGCTGGTACGCCCTGGGCTATATCGAGACCCAAGCCAATCGCGGCCGCGTGCTGCCGGCCTTGCAGATCCCGGTCTGGTGGACCCTGATCTGGGTTCCGGTGGGGCTCTTCATGACCGGCGTTCAGTACCTGCTGACCGCCATCAAGAACATCTTCGAGAAGGATATCTACCTCTCGACGAATGTGCTTGAGGGTTATGACAACGACGAGCTGGAAGTCTAGGGCGCGGGCGATGGCTTTGACGATCTTCTCCATAATGATCGTGCTGCTGTTGATCGGCTTTCCGATGATGATGCCGCTGATCGTCGGCGCCTTCGTCGGCTTCTTCGTCATGCTGAACGGCTTCGGCCAGTTGGAGACCATGATCCAGCAGATCATGGCCGGTATCCGTCCGGCATCGCTGATCGCTGTCCCGATGTTTATCTTCGCCGCCGATATCATGACTCGCGGGCAATCCTCGAACCGCCTGATCGACATGGTTATGAACTTCGTCGGTCATCTGAAGGGTGGCCTTGCGGTCTCGACCGCCACGGCCTGCACCATGTTTGGCGCCGTTTCCGGCTCGACCCAGGCCACCGTTGTGGCCGTCGGCGGCCCCTTGCGGCCGCGTATGCTGAAGGCCGGCTACAAGGACAGCTTCGTCCTGGCGCTAATCGTCAATGCCTCCGACATCGCCTTTCTGATTCCGCCCTCGATCGGCATGATCATCTATGGCGTGGTCTCCAACACGTCGATCTCGGAGCTCTTCATCGCCGGGATCGGGCCGGGCTTGCTGATCCTGCTGCTCTTCTCTCTCTACTCCATCGTCTATGCCATCCGAAATCATGTGCCGACCGAGCCGCGGGCCGGCTGGGGTGCCAGGCTGTTTTCGGTGCAGCGGGCGATCTGGCCGCTTGGCTTTCCGGTCATCATCATCGGCGGCATCTACGGCGGCATCTTCTCGCCGACCGAGGCAGCGGCGGCTTGCGTGCTCTATGCGCTGATTCTGGAGGTCATCGTCTTCCGCTCGATGACCCTGGGCGATGTCTATCATACGGCCAAATCGACTGGGCTGATCACCGCCGTCGTCTTCATCCTGGTCGGTGCCGGTGCCGCCTTCTCCTGGATCATCTCCTTCGCGCAGATCCCACAAGCGATCCTCGCTTCAATCGGCATCGATCAGATGGGGCCGATCGGCGTGCTCTTCGTGATCTCAATCGCCTTCTTCATCGGCTGCATGTTCGTCGACCCCATCGTGGTGATCCTGGTGCTGGTGCCGATCTTCGCACCGGTGGTGAAGGCAGTGGGATTGGACCCCGTTCTGGTTGGAACGATCATCACGCTCCAGGTCGCGATAGGCTCCGCCACTCCACCTTTTGGCTGCGATATCTTTACTGCCATCGCCGTCTTCAAACGCCCCTATATCGAGGTGATTCGCGGCACGCCGCCCTTCGTCGTCATCCTGTTGTGCGTCTCAGTCGCGCTGATCTTCTTCCCGCAGATCGCTCTCTTCCTGCGCGATCTTGCCTTCGACAAGTAAGGGGCGGGTATGTTCAAGCAGATCCTGGTTCCCGTTGATGGCTCCAAGAACGCCATGGCAGCACTGGAGCGGGCGGTGGAACTCAGCAAGCTGATTGGCGCCGAACTGACCTTGCTGACGGTCTATCGCCACCATTCCATGCTGGAGGCTTCCTTCTCCATGGTGCGGCGCGAGGATCCTGGGAATATGGACGACATTATGCGCGGTCATGCCAAGCAGGTGGCGGAGGAAGCCAAGGCTTATGCCGCCAAGCTGGGCGCGGAGAGTGCACGTGCCTTCGTGCGCAACGGGCCGGTGGCGCGCGGCATCGTGACCTTCGCCGAGGAGCATAGGATGGATCTCATCGTGATCGGCAGCCGAGGATTGGGCTCAATCGAAAGCTATCTACTGGGCAGTGTCTCACACAAGGTGACGGGCATGGCCGAATGCCCGGTCATGGTGGTCTAGATGAGTTTTCTTGTGCAGCAATCACGGATCGGCGCGGTTCTGGAAAGCGAAGAGAAACCGCGACGGCTTGGCATGATCGCGCTGGCGACCGACCTGACCTCCGAGCGCGATGCCCGCGAGGTGATACCGGCCGAGCAAGCCGTTCTGCACGTCACCCGCGTTGCCTACGAGAACCCCACGACGCCGGAGAACCTGCGGAAGATGGGTCCACGCCTGACCGCTGCGGCAGCCACTCTGCTGCCCGGGATTAGCTTGGCCGGGCTCTACTACAGCTGCACGGCAGCGTCGGTCACCATCGGCGACGCAGAGGTCGTCGCGGCGATCCAGCAGGCACGCCCGGACCTGCCCGTGGTCACGCCGACCGACGCAGCGGTGCAGGCCTTCGCCGCACTCGGCGTTCGGCGCATCGCACTCCTCACCCCCTACCTGATTGAGACCACCCAGCCGATGGCGGAGTATTTCATCAGACGCGGTCTCGACCTGGTTTCCGCGCAATGTCTTGGCTTTGACGATGATCGTGCGATGGCCAGGATTTCCGGCGACAGCATTGAGGCCGCCGCTCTCGAGGCCGATCGGCCAGATGCCGAAGCCCTCTTCATCTCTTGTACGGCCTTGCCGGCCCTGACGATGATCAAACGGCTGGAGCAGCGCTTGGGAAAACCCGTGGTGTCGTCCAATCAAGCAGGGTTTTGGCGCCTTTTGCACCATGCAGGTTTGACTGCTTCTGCCAAGGCTCCCGGACGGCTGTTCAAGGTCGCCCCCTTGGAGAGCGCGGTATGAGCGGGCATGTTGCCTTGGACGACATCGAGGCGGCAGCGCGAAGCCTGAAGGGACGTATCCGCAAGACGCCGATGGAGCCTTCCGCCAGCTTGAGCGCGCTTGCGGCTGTGCCGGTTCATCTGAAGCTGGAACACCATCAGATCAGCGGCAGCTTCAAGTTCCGCGGTGCCAGCAATGCCATCTTGAACCTCAGCGCGGCCGAACGCAGCGCCGGCGTCGTCGGCGTTTCGACCGGAAATCACGGGCGAGGCCTTGCCCGTGCCGCCACACTGGCCGGCGTGCGCTCGGTCGTCGTGATGTCGGAACTGGTGCCCAAGAACAAGGTCGAGGCCATTCGCGGCGAAGGGGCCGAGGTGCTGATCTCCGGCCGTTCGCAAGACGAAGCGCAGGGCGAGGTGGACCGCCTCGTCGCCGAGGGCATGACCCTGGTTCCGCCCTTTGACCATCGACACATCATCGCCGGTCAAGGAACTCTTGGACTGGAGATCTTGAATGACATGCCGGATGTGGCTGCAGCGGTGGTGCAGGTCTCTGGTGGTGGTTTGATTTCTGGCGTTGCGGCGGCGCTTAAGGCCAGGCGACCGGATGTCAAAGTGATCGGCGTTTCCATGGCGCGAGGCGCCGCCATGCACGCCAGCCTCGCCGCCGGCCGGCCGGTCGAGGTCGAAGAGGAGCCCACTCTGGCTGACAGTTTGGGCGGCGGTATCGGCCTGGAGAACCGCTTCACCTTCGCTATGGTGCGCGATCTTGTAGACGAGCTTGTGCTTCTGAGCGAGCCAGAGATCGCTGCCGGCATTCGCCATTGTTATTGGCAGGAACGCCAGATCGTCGAAGGCTCGGGTGCGTCTGCCGTAGCGGCGCTGCTTGCCGGAAAGGTCACGATCGAGGGGCCGACGGCTGTCCTGCTTAGCGGCGGCAACATTGACATGAAGCTGCACCATCGGGTCGTGTCCGGCGAAGACGTCGACGTGAAAGAGGATCCTGCCTGATGCCCAGCATTCGTATCCTGACGGAAGCGGAGCTTAGAGCCGCCGTTCCCTTGGACCTGGCCACTGTGGACTGCGTCGAGGCCGCCTTCCGGGCCTTGGCCGGTGGCGACGTGGTGATGCCGCCGATTCTTTCCATGGACCTGCATCACGACGGTGGCGAGTTCGACGCGAAGACTGCCTATGTGCCCGGGCTAGACAGTTTTGCCTTCAAGATGTCGACGGCCTTCTACGGTAACGTCGATCTGGGTCTGCCTTCGCTCTCTGGCCTGATGGTGGTGTTCTCTGCGAAGAACGGCTTAGTCGAAGCCGTGCTGCTCGACAATGGCTACCTGACCGATGTTCGCACCGCCGCGGCAGGCGCTGTCGCAGCAAAGCATCTGGCACACAGCGATGCCTCGACCGCTGCGATATTCGGCACTGGATTGCAAGCCCGCCTGCAACTGGAGGCGCTCACCCTCGTGCGGCCGATCGAGCGCGCGACGATCTGGGGGCGCGATCCCGGCAAAGCAGAGGCGCTGGCAGAGGTCATGACAGAGTCTTTGAGGATCGCAGTTTCGGCTGCAGCCGATGGAGCCGCGGCCGTTGCCGATGCCGACATCATCGTCACGACGACGCCCAGCGAAACCCCGATCCTGCAGGCTGAGTGGCTGCGTGCCGGTCAGCATGTCACTGCCATGGGTTGCGATGCGCCGAACAAGAACGAACTGGATCCGCACTGTCTGCAGCGCGCCGACCTCTACGTGCCAGATCGACTGAGCCAAACCCGGTCCCTGGGCGAACTCAGGATAGCGATCGAGGCTGGGTTGATCCCGGCCGATCGCGACTTTGCAGAGCTGGGTAGCGTCATCGTCGGCGCGGATGCTGGCCGAACCAGCGCCGGTCAGATCACCATCGCCGATCTGACCGGAACCGGCGTCCAGGACACCGCCATTGCCACACTGGCTCGCGAGCGCGCTTCAGAGGCTGGCGCCGGCCAAACGATCGAGAGCTAAGCCCGCATCCCCGAGAGCCCTGCCACACCGGAAAGCGCCTGCATGTCACAGCCCATTCTTCATTTTAGTCAAGACGAGTACGAGGCGCGGATCGCCAAGACAAGACGGGCGATGCAAGCCGCCGGCGTGGATCTCATTCTGGTATCCGACCCGTCCAACATGGCGTGGCTCACCGGCTATGACGGCTGGTCCTTCTATGTGCATCAATGCGTTGTGCTGGCGCTGGATGCACCGCCGATCTGGTTCGGTCGTGGTCAGGATGCACAGGGGGCGCTGCGTACCACCGACCTCGCAGAGGGCGATGTGATCGGCTACCCGGACGACTATGTGCAGTCGTCTGAACGCCATCCCATGGCCTACCTGGCCGAATGCCTGGAGGCACGCGGCTGGTCGGGCCGCCGGATTGGCGTGGAGATGGACAACTATTGGTTCTCCGCCAAGGCCTTGACGACACTTGAGGCCAGCTTGCCCAACGCGCGCTTTTCGGATGTGACCGGCTTGGCGAACTGGCAGCGCGCCGTCAAATCGGCGCAAGAGTTGGACTACATGCGCAAGGCGGCCCGCCTGGTCGAGCGCATGCATGCCCGCATCTTCGAGGTGATCGAGCCCGGCATGCCGAAGTCGAGCTTAGTAGCAGAGATTTACGATGCCGCGCTCCGTTACGACTCCAACCTTGGCTTCGGCGGCGACTATCCGGCAATCGTGCCTCTGCTTCCCTCCGGAAGCGATGCGGCAGCTCCGCATCTCACCTGGGACGACAGGCCGATGCGCGAAGGCGAGGGAACCTTCTTCGAGATCGCCGGAGTCTATCGGCGCTATCACTGCCCGCTGTCGCGCACCATCTTTTTGGGCCAACCCAATCAGACCTTTCTCGATGCCGAGAAAGCCGTTCTGGAGGGCATGGAGGCCGGTCTTGCGGCTGCGCGCGTTGGAAAACGCTGTAAGGACATCGCCGATGCATTCTTCGCCGTCTTGGCGCGCTACGGCATCATCAAGGACAATCGCACCGGCTATCCCATTGGCCTCTCCTATCCACCCGACTGGGGCGAGCGCACCATGAGTCTGCGCAGCAGCGATGAGACACCGCTGGAAGCCAACATGACCTTTCACTTCATGACCGGGCTCTGGATGGAGGATTGGGGCTTTGAGATCACTGAGAGCATCGTCATCGGCGAGACGGGTCCTGAGATTCTGGCTTCGGTCCCACGCAAACTGCTGGTGAAGCAGTGATGTCCGGTCAGCTGAGGCCCAACCCTATCGAAGCGACGATACCTTTCGATACCGATGGTGTGCACCATGGTTTCCTGCGCCTGCCATACAGCCGCGACGAGTCTGCTTGGGGATCCATTCAGATCCCGATCACTGTTGTCCGCAACGGTGCCGGATCGACTGCACTGTTGACTGGCGCCAATCACGGCGACGAGTACGAGGGGCCGATCGCACTTCTCAATCTGGTTCAGGAATTGGTGCTCGAGGAAGTCAGCGGTTGCATCATCGTCGTCCCCTTCATGAACTTTCCGGCGTTTCAGGCCGGTCAGCGAACCTCCCCGTTGGATGGCGTCAACCTCAATCGCTGCTTTCCCGGCAAACCCGACGGCAGCCCGACCGAGAAAATCGCTGACTACTTCCAACGAACCTTGATTCCCTTGGCCGATGTCGTCCTGGACTTCCACTCCGGCGGCAAGAGCCTGGAGTTCGTGCCCTTCGCCGCCGCCCATGTGCTGGACGATGCCACCCAGCAGGCTGCTTGCGTAGCGGCAATGCAGGCCTTCAACGCTCCCTACTCGATGACCCTGCGAGAGATCGATGCGACCGGCATGTACGACACCGCCGTCGAAGACAGCGGCAAGGTCTTTGTCTCGACCGAACTGGGCGGCGGCGGTACCACTTCAGCTCTGACAGTCGGGATCGCGAAACGTGGCGTGCGCAATCTGCTGAGACATGCAGGGATCCTGAGCGGCCCGGTCGACATCCAGCCGACAGCGAACATCGACACCATCGAAGGCAACTGCTTTTGCTTTGGCGAGGAGGAGGGCTTGCTGGAGTTCCTTGTGGATCTGGGAGAACCGGTCAAGCAAGGGCAGGATCTGGCTTTGATCTGGTCAGCCAAGAGAAGCGGGCGCGCACCGCTGCGGGTTGCCTCCCCCAACAGCGGAATTCTGGCCGCCCGTCACTTTCCGGGCCTAGTCAAGATGGGCGATTGTTTGGCGGTAGTGGCCAATGTGCTGCGGTAGGGGTTAACCGGTTTTTTGTCGGATCCCTTGCCATGTGCCTGCAGTTCAGGCCAAGTGACTGTCCTCAACTCACCGCCTGGTGGCGCTCGATGCAGGTGCGCAGGACCTCGTCGGGGTCTCGTTTCCACCAGTTTTCGGCCGAGAAGATCTCGACCTCGTGAAGACCCTCGTAGCCGGCATCGACCACCTTCTGGCGGATGGCCGGCAGGTCGATGATCCCGTCGCCCATCATGCCGCGGTCGAGCAGCAGGTCGTTGGTCGGCACCAGCCAGTCGCAGATGTGGTAGGCGAAGATGCGCTCGGCTTTGCCGGCCCGCGCGATCTGGGTGTCCAATTCGGGGTCCCACCAGACGTGATAGACGTCGATGGCGACACCCACGCCCGCACCCAGACGCTCGCAGATATCCAAGGCCTGCTTCAGGGTGTTCACGCAAGCCCGGTCGGCGGCGTACATGGGGTGCAGCGGCTCGATGGCGATCGGCATACCCGCCGGGCGGGCGGCCTCCAACAGCGTGGCGATGCCGTCTTCCACCATGGTCCGGGCGTCCTCGATGTTGCGGGAGCCCTTGGGTAGGCCGCCGACCACCAGCACCAGACAGTCTGCCTCCAGGATGACGGCCTCCTCCAGCGCGCGGCGATTGTCGTCGAGCGCTGCTTGCCGACCGCTCTCTGTGTCGGCGGGAAAGGCGCCGCCGCGGCAGAGGCCGGTCACGCGCATGCCGTTCGCCTTGATGATCCTGGCACTCTCTTTCAGGCCGATATGTGCCACCTGATCGCGCCAAGGGGCGACGGCGCCGATGCCCGCGCGCGCGCAGCCCTCGACGGCTTGCTTCAAGTCCCACTGTTTTCTGACCGTGGCCAGGTTGATCGAGAGCTGATCGATGCTCGGCATGTCAAACCTCGTAAGCGCGGCGGGTCATGGCGGCGAAGTCGGGTTCGGCAGCGCTGGCCAGGCCCGGCGTATCCAATGATCCGATTGCTATCGCACCCTTGTCGATCCTGACCCTGACCGCGCCGAAGCTGCGTTGGTAGAGATCGGGATGAGCAGTCAAGAAAGCCTCCTGCTCCGGCTCGCCTACGGCGGCCATGCCGTTCACATAATGGTGCCCATTGCGCTCGATGTGCGTACAGCCGATCAGGGTCGCCAAGGCCAGGTCCTGCTGCACAGCCAATCCGGCTTGAGTCGTAAGATCCTCGGCCGACATGAAGTAGCGTTCCTCGCCAACCTCTGCGTTCCACTTTGCGACCCGCGCTCGGTTCAGCAGCGAGCGGTAGAAGCCTTTGCAGGACTTCGAGGAAACACCGCAATAGCCCAGTGCCTTGGCCTCCAGAAAGGCATCCTGCGTGGCGTCCGACTCGTCGATCTCGACCGGTTTGAGGCGGGCGAGCGGTGTCAGGTCTTGGCTCAATGCTCGCGTGCGGGCAATCGGCTGCTCGATGAAGAGAATGGAGCGGCGGAGACGAGAGAGCGCTGGAGATCCGGCAATGGTTTGCCAGAGGTCCCGGATACCCTCGACATCGGCATACTGCTCGTTGCCGTCCAGGGTGGCGCGGTAGTCGGGCAGTGGTTCCAGGATTTTCGCAATCTGCGTCAATCGCGCCACGTCGGCGTCCAGATCGCCGCTGACCTTCAGCTTGAAGGTCGAGACGCCATATCCGGCGATCACCTCCTCCAAGGTTTCCGGCAAGCCGTCATCTACGCGGTCCGCTGCGGCAAGGTCACCGGCGGTGATGGGGTCGACTAGGCCGACGGTGTGTCTGGCTTGGATCGTTCTCTGTGGTTTCAGCCCGGCCAGAAAGCCATCGAAGTCGAAGCCCTCGAGGTCCGGCGTAATCGCGGTTGTGAGGTCGAAGAGGTTATTGCGTGCCGCTTGGAAGACGCTGACACCTTCCATTCGCAAGACAGCATCCAGGATCGCCCGGTCCAGCAGCGCCGGCCCGAAGCCGGCGACCAGGGGCGGGAGCGCTGCGGAGGCCTTGGCAAAAGCAGCAGCGCTGGCTGCATGCAGGCCGAAGGGAGAGTGGTAATCTTGATTCGCCTGATAGGCCTGGGCAGCGACCGCCAAGGCCTGGCGCAACTGATCGAAATTGTCCTCGTTGGAGAGGTCTGCCGACTTGTCGAACCACTTGGGCGCCAGCAGCTCCGCCGCATTGCCCCAGCCTTCGCGGCCGTCCTCCAAGCGCACGCGGGCGCGCACGAAAGTCTGCGGGGCGGCGGTCAGAGTGACGACGCCGAAGCGGAAAGGCATACGCAGGATGACATCGCGCTCGAAAAAGGCAACCTCTTCCAGGTGCAGCTTGGGGCCTTGGCTCATGACATGCTTTCCATCAATCCCTGCAGGTAGCCGGCAGCTCGGGCAGCGCAGGTCGGCCCGTCCGGTTCGTAGATGAAAGGCTCGACTGCAATCCAGCCGTCATAGCTGTGGCGCTTGAGGGTTTGCAGGATCGGCAGAAACGCAAGATCGCCCTCGCCGGGTCCGCGGCGGTTGGGGTCGTTGACCTGGATGTGGGCGACCAGATCGCCGGGCAGCCACTTCTCCAAGAGGGCAGGGACCGATGCTTCCTCCAGCGCGCTGGCCGAACAGTCGACCATGCTGCGCAACGCCGGCAGGCCGACCATCTCGACGATTTTGGCAGCCTCTTCCAGTCTGTTGATGAAGTTGGTTTCGCGCTTCGCCAGGGGTTCGATGCAATAGGTAACACCTGCCGCCGCTGCAGCCTCGCCGGCAGCCCGAAAGCAGTCAATGGCGCGTTCCCGTGCCGCCGCCTCGTCACCGGCCGGCAGGTCGCGCTGCAGCGGCGAGCCATGGACCAGGACCGGCGCGCCCAGTTCGGCGGCCAGATCGACCAGTCTGCGCATGACCTCCACCGTCTTTACGCGAACCGCAGCGTCTGCCGTGGTGATCGAGAGACCCTGCGGTGCGACCAGCAGCCAGTGCAGGCTGGAGCAGACGATGCCGGCATCAGAAAGCGCGCGGCGCACGGCAGTGACCGCGCCGCTGCCGATCTGCTGCGGTTGCTCGGAGAGGGTGAAGGGCGCGATCTCCAGTGCCTGGTAGCCAAGCGATGCCGCCAGGCTGCACTGTTCGGCGAAGGGCAGCTCGCGGACGACTTCGTTGCAAAGAGAGAGTTTCATGGCGACCTCCCGGTCATACGGTTGAAGGCTTTGTGGACCGGACCCAGGCCCCAGAGAATGGTCATGATCGTCAGCGCGGCCAGCACGGCCGAGATCGGGCGCAGGAAGAAGGGCTCTAAGGAGCCGTCCGAGAGCACCATGCCGCGGCGGAAGTTCTTGTCCAGGATGTCGCCCAACACGATGCCCAGCACCAAGGGCGCCATGGGATAGTGCATCTGGCGCAGCGCAAAGCCCAACAGGCCGAAGCCTAGCATCACCCAGATGTCGAAGACCCGGCTGGCGATGGCAAAGGAGCCGACGACGCAGAGCACGAAGACCAGCGGCATGAGGTGCTCGCGCGGGATCCGCAGGACCACCAGCATCGGCTTGGTCAGGATCAGCCCCAGCAGCAGGATCGCGACCGAGGCCCAAAACAGCATGGCTGCGACCTGAAAGATGAAGTCGGGCGACTCGATCATGATCAGCGGCCCCGGACGGACGCCATGGATGAAGAGGGCGGCCAGCAGCACCGCGGCGGGGGCGGAGCCTGGCACTGCAAGGGTGAGGACTGGGATGATGGCGCCCGGCACGGCGGCGTTGTTGCCGGTCTCGGCCGCCAGTAGCCCCTCTTTGTTGCCTGTGCCGAAACTTTCGGGTTGTTTGCTCGCTCGCCTAGCGGCGGCGTAGGAAACCCAGGCCCCCATGTCCTCGCCTACCCCCGGGATGATTCCCATGAAGGTGCCCAAGAATCCGGAGCGCAAGATGGTCCACCAACGTCGTGCCACGGTCCGCAGGCGCGGCACGATGCGCCCGCCCATGTCGCGCACGGTCTGATAGGCCGGTTGCTTCATCACGCAGAGCAGCTCGGCAAAGCCGAAAGCACCAACCAGGGCAGGCAAGAGACCCAGGCCACCGGCCAAATCCAGCGAGCCATAGGTAAAGCGATGGTAGGCGTGGATACCCTCTTGACCCACCTGCGCCAGCAGCAGTCCGAGGAAGCCGGAGATCCAGCCCTTGATCGGCGCGTCCAGCGCCGTCAGCCGGCCGGAGATGACGACGCCGAAGACCGCCAGCCAGAAGAACTCGTAGGACTGAAACCTGAGGCCGAACTCGGCCAGTTGCGGGGCCACCAGTGCCAGCATCAGCATGCCGACCACTCCGCCGAAGAAAGAGCCGACTGTGGCCAGACCCATGGCTTCTCCGGCTCGTCCGGCCCGTGCAAGCGGGAAGCCGTCCAATGCGGAGGCGGCATTGGCCGGCGTGCCTGGAATGTTCAGCAGGATCGCGGTGCGGCTGCCGCCGTAGATCGCGCCGATGTACATGCAGATCAGCACCAGGATCGCATCGCCGGCATCCATGCGGAAGGTCAGCGTGGTCATCAGCGCCAGGCCAAGGGTTGCGGTCAGGCCCGGCAACATGCCGATGGTCATGCCGAGCAAGGTCGCCCAGAGCACGTTGAACAGCACCGAGGGGGTTGCAAGATCGGCGAAGGCGCCGAAGAGGGATGCGATCGCGTCCAAACCGAAGACCTCAGGGCAGACGCACGAGAAACACCTGCTCGAACAGCAGAGTGATCGCGGCGGAGCCGGCAACGGCAATCAGGCTCGCAATCACCGCACGCTTCCAACGCGACTGTGCTGCGTCCGAGAAGACGAAGACGAAGACCAAAAGGAAGAGTGCCGTAGCGGCCCAGAAGGGGAGCCAGCCGAGCAAGATCAGGCTATAGCTGAGGCAGAGAGCCAAGGTGGCCGCAGTGCGAATCCAGCCGCCCTTGGCGATGCTGTCAGCCTGTCCTTGTTCAGCGCGGCGCCGCAGGCTTTGCAGGAAGAGCCAGAGCCCCAGCAGTGCCAGGACGAAGCCTAGTAGCCCAGGTGTCAGTCCGGGCGCGCTGAGCGGATCGATGCCAAGGTTCTCCAGCCGCGGCATGTGCCAGGATTCGAAGACCACCGCAGAGCCGAGCAGCAGGATGAAAAGCGAGAACCAGAGGTCGGCTCTGGGTGTTCGGGACATGAGAGGCCTTCTCTCTGGCCGTTTCGGCGGACCGCAGAAAACTGCGATCCGCCTGCTTGGTTATGGCTTGGGAATTCCGAGGCTGTCCGGGGACACCACGGTGCGTCCGGCGTCATGGAAGGACCAGGCATCGCCCTGGATCTCCGGCCAGACGGCGTCCCTGGCGGCATCTCCGGCCGCCGGGGTGAAGAGGGCGCCCTTCTGGAGCGCGTAGTTCCGCAGTGCTTCGGCTTGCGGGATCTTCTCGGCCCAGATTTGGTCGAAGGTCTCGATCACCTCAGGCGGGGTTCCCTCCTTGGGGATGAAGATGCCGAAAGAAGTCGAGAGCACAGGCAGCGGGGTCTCGACGAAATCGGTGATCGGTGGGACCGAGCCGTGGCCATCGATCTCCAAGGGCTGACCGGCCAACACGGCGAGCGGACGCAAGCGTCCGGCCCGTACCATCTCGGCTTGCTCGGAGGCGAGCTGCGTGGTGGCCTCTGCCTCGCCGGAGACGGTCGCGACCACGGCGGGATTGCCGCCGTCATAGGTCACATGCTTGTAGTCGCCACCGACAGCACCTTTGAGCGCCTCTGCAGCAGCGTGACCGGAAGAACCAGCGCCGGCCGTTGCAATGGTGACCTTGCCTGCCTTCATGGCCGCCACGAAATCATCCATGGTCTGGTAAGGCGAGTCGGGATTGACCGCCACCAGCGGCACATTGGTCACGGTATTGTAGAGCCGCCAGTCGTCGACCCAGGTGTCCCACTGACCCAGCAGTTTGTAGGTACCGAGCTGCTTGGGTGCACCGGCAGCCCAGGTGAGACCGTCACGCTCGGCTTCCCAGGCATTGCGCTTGCCGATCGAGCCCGACGCGCCGGGCTGGTTGACGATGACGACGGTCTGACCCAACTCGTCTTCCAGAATGGCGGCGGTGACGCGGGTGACCTGGTCGGTCGCACCACCAGCTCCCCAGGGCACGATGATGGTGACCGGTTTCTCCGGTTTCCAGGCATAGTCGCCGGCGGCGGCAGGTAGCGCCGCCAGCATGAGCGCTGCGGTACCGAGAAGTAGCTTGATCATTGTTGATCCTCCCTCTTTCATTCTTATGGGTTACTGGGTTAACGCACGCCCCTGATCGCCATTGCCGTGGTCATGCGATCTGCGGCGAGGTCGGGGTCGCGGAGCAGGCCTGCCTTGTCGGCCAGACGAAACAGCTCCGCCAGATGCAGGGTCGAACGGGTGCTTTCCTGGCCGCCGACCATGGTGAAGTGATCCTGCCGGCCGTTCAACCATGCCAGGAAGACGATGCCGGTCTTGTAGAAGCGGGTGGGCGCCTGGAAGATGTGGCGCGAGAGCGGGACGGTCGGCGCCAGGATCTCGCGAAAGCGAGCCTTGTCCCCTTCGGCCAGAGCGCTCAGCGCCTGGGACGCTGCCGGAGCGATGGCATCGAAGATGCCGAGCAGGGCGTCGGAGTATCCGGCCTCGTCACCTTCGATCAGCTCCGCATAGTCGAAGTCGTCGCCGCTATACATGCGCACCCCTGCGGGCAGGCGGCGGCGCATGGCGATCTCCTTGCCCTTGGAGAGCAGCGAGATCTTGATGCCGGCCACCTTCGTGGCATTTTCCTGCAGGATGGTCAGGCAGGAATCCATGGCTTGGTCATGATCGTCCGCTCCCCAATAGCCGGCGAGTGCGGGATCGAACATCTCTCCCAACCAGTGGATGATGACCGGTTCCTTAACCTGGCCCAGGATGCGGCCGTAGACCTTGGCATAGTCCTCTGAGCCCGCGGCGGTGGCGGCCAGTGCCCGGCTTGCCATGATGATCAAGCGGCCGCCGCAGGCCTCGACTGCAGCGATCTGCTCTTCATAGGCTTGGATCACCTGGTCCAGCGAGAGGTCGGGTCTGGGGATCAGGTGGTCGGTGCCGACACCGCAGTAGACCTGGGCGTCGGGGTGATCCTTGGAGGCCTCGACCGAGCGGCGGATCAGTTCCAACGCGCTTGGCCAGTCCAGACCCATGCCGCGTTGTGCCGTGTCCATGGCTTCGGCGACGCCCAAGCCGAGATCCCAGAGATGCTGTCTGAAAGCGATAGTGCGCTCCCAATCCAGGCGAGCGTCCAACCAGGGGTCAGCCTCGGCCAGCGGGTCGGCTACCACATGGGCGGCTGCAATTGCGACACGGTTGAAGGGAGCGGCCTGCCGTTGCGGGAAGTCGCCCGGCGTTGCGGTTCGATAGCGTTCCAACCCACCGGATTTGGTCGGCAAGATCACCTCGGCCATCGTCAGGCCTCCAGGCTCGGCACGTCGAGCCAGCGTCGTTCGCGCCAGCTCTTGAGGCCCAACTCGGCGAGTTGCACGCCCTTGGCGCCCTCCATCAGGCCGTAGCGCCAGGGCGCATCCTCGACGACGTGACGCAGAAACATCTCCCACTGCGCACGGAAGCCGTTCTTAGCCGGGCCGCGGTCGGGGACTTCTGCCCAAGTCGAGAGGAAGTCGAGCGTTTGCGGCTCGTCGGGATTCCACACCGGCTTGGGCGTGTTCACCCGGTCTTGCGTCCAGCAGCGCGTCAGGCCGGCAACTGCCGAACCATTGACCCCATCGGCCTGGAAGGTCACCAGGTCGTCGCGGCGCACGCGCACGCACCAAGAAGAGTTGATTTGCACGATCACCCCCCCTTCCAACTCGAAGGAGGCATAGGCTGCGTCATCGGCATCGGCCGCGTAGGGCTGGCCGGCCTCGTCTCGGCGCTCGGGAATGTGCGTCGCGCCCATGCAGGAGACCGCCTTTACCGTGCCGAAGAGGTTGTCCAGCACATAGCGCCAGTGGCAGAGCATATCGAGAATGATGCCCCCACCCTCGGCTGCCTTATAGTTCCAGCTCGGCCGCTGTGCCGGTTCCAGGTCGCCCTCGAAGACCCAGTAGCCGAACTCGCCGCGGACCGAGAGCAGCCGCCCGAAGAAACCGGCATCGACCAGCCGCTTCATCTTCAGGAGGCCTGGCAGGAAGAGCTTGTCTTGCACGACCCCGTGCTTGATGCCCTTCGCCTCTGCCAGCTTGGCCACGGCGAGCGCGTCCTCCAGCTTGTCGCCGATCGGCTTTTCGCAATAGACGTGCTTACCGGCCTCAATGGCGCGCGTCAGCAATCCGGCGCGCATCTGTGTCGTGCCGGCGTCGAAGAAGATTGGATGGTCGGGAGCTGCCAAGGCCTCGTCCAGATCGCTGGACCAGCGCTCGATGCCGTGGGCCTCGGCCAGGCGGCGCACCTTATCGGGATTGCGGCCGACGATCATCGGATCGGGCATCAGGCGATCGCCGTTCGCCAGTTCAATTCCGCCTTCTTCCCGGATCGCCAGGATGGAGCGGATCAAGTGTTGATTGAGCCCCATCCTTCCGGTGACGCCGTGCATGATGATGCCGATGTGGCGAACCGCCATTCTTGCTCACTCCATTCCTAAAAGATCGTAGATACGTCGGGCATAGGCGCCGAATTCCGGTGTCTGGCGCATATCCAGGCGCCGCGGAAACGGCAGGTCGATGGCGAAGTAGGCTGCCATACGGGCGGGGCCTGAGGTCAGCACCGCACAATGCGTCCCCATCAGCACTGCCTCTTGGATCGAGTGGGTGACGAAGAGGATGGTCTTGCGGCTTTCCTGCCAGATCCGCAGCAGTTCCAAGTTCATCCGCTCGCGCGTCAGGGCATCCAGCGCTCCGAAGGGTTCGTCCATCAGCACCAGCTTGGGATCGTGCACCAGGGCGCGGGCGATGGCGGCGCGTTGCTGCATACCGCCAGAGAGTTCGTAGGGGTGTTTGGCCTCGAAGCCCTTGAGGCCGACCAAGTCGAGGAGTTCCATGGCGCGGGTACGCGACCGCTCCTTGTCCAGTCCCAGGATCTCGGTGGGTAGCAGTACATTGTCCAAGATGGTCCGCCACTTAAGCAGCAGCGGTTGCTGGAAGACCATGCCGACGTCGCGTCCCGGAGTGAAGGGATGTGCCTCGTCACCGATATTGACCGCACCGGCATCGTAGTCGTGCAGGTCAGCCAGGATCTTGAGGACCGTGGTCTTGCCGCAGCCGGAGGGGCCAACCAGTGAGACCAGTTCGCCCTCGGCAATGGTCATGGTGACGTCGGACACTGCCAGGAATTCCTGACCGGCCGCCTTATAGGTCTTACGCACGCCCTCCATGCGGATGAAGGGCGGCTTCTCGATTCCGGTCTCCGCGTTCACCCTAGCCACCGTTCCAGATTGGCGTCGACGAAGGCGTCGTCGGTCAAATGTGAGTAAGAGCGCAGCACGCGGTCGATCTCGGCTGCTTGCCCCGGACCCAGGCCCTCCTTGGGATCAAGCAGCACCATGTTCTCCAAGAGGCCTTGGCGGCGCAGCACCTCGTGGCAACCGGCAATGCAGCCGGCAAAGTCGTTACGCACATCAAAAAGGGCGCCGTTGGCATCGGTGAGTTCTACGTCCAGGGACAAGAGATCGCTGGGAATGCTGCCGGTCGTTGCAGCTTGCTTGGCCTGCTTCAACATTGAGACGGCCGCCTTGGTCCAGACCGACCACTGACCGAGCAGTCCCCCGGCAATTGGCATCGTCACGCTCTCTTCGCCGCGACGAAGACGATAGGGTGTCAGCAGGTCAAGTAGGATGTGGTCGTCGTTTCCAGTGTAAAGCGTGATTCGCTCCTCGGCACCAGCCTCCACGACACCGCGCACCACATCGATGGTTCGATAGCGAGAGAAGGGCGCGATCTTGATGGCGATTGCGTTCTCGATAGCGGCAAAGCGGCGCCAGAAGTCTGCGGAGAGTTTGCGGCCACCGACGGCAGTCTGCAGGTAGAAGCCGACCAGCGGTATCTCCTTGGCTAAGGCCGCACTATGCGCGATCAGATCGACCTCGCTGGCATCCGATAGGGCGCCGAGCGAGAGCAAGCCGGCATGATAGCCGAGCGCACGCGCTGTGGCAGCCTCATGCCGTGCCTGGGCGGTCTTCCCGCAGAGCCCGGCAATCATCACCAGCGGACGATCCGTCCAGTCGCCAGCCGTCTCGGCCGCCAGCCGCAAGACTGGCTCATAGAGGCCGGCCTCGCGGATCGGGAATTGCGTGGTGTGGACACCGACGGCCAACCCACCGGCACCGGCGTCGAGGTAGTAACGAGTGAGTGCGCGCTGACGCCGCTGGTCCAGCTCTCTGTCCTCGGTCAATGCCAAAGGATGCGCGGGAATGACCGCGCCTTGGCGCAGAACCGCGAGACTGCCTTCGGGAATGTCGCTCCAGTGAAACACCGCCAATTCACCACTTAAGTAACCACCCGGTTATGTTGCTGGCTGCGTGGGCCGGAGTCAAGCTGATCGGCCGCCTAAAGGACGAAGATATCCCAAGACCACTTCGACCATGTGTGCGCGTCGTCGGGCCAGCTGTGCGGCCGCGCCAAGATCGCGATCGAAGATGACCGAAAGCGTGTGTCGATTGGAGAGATAAAAGTAGCCAAGTCCGGCGATGGAGATATAGAGCTCAACCGGATCGACGCCGGGTCTGAAGGCCCCTTCTGCCTCGCCGCGCCTGAGGATCTGGGTAATCATCTCGGCAAAGGGCGAATGGATCCGCCGCGCCCGCTCCGACTGCTTGACGTGACGCGCCTGAAGCAGATTCTCTGAGTTTAAAAGGTTAATAAATTCAGGGTGTTCTATGTAGTGATCCCAGGTCGTCTCGACCAGCTTACGCATCGCCTCTTCGGGCGGCAAGTGAACCAGATCCAGCGCGCGCTCGCGTTCGCGCAGCTCGGCGTAGGCGTTCTCCAGGCAGATACGGAAAAGCACGTCCTTATCGCCGTAGTAGTGATAAAGCATGCGCTTGTTGACGCCGGCTTGGGCGGCGATGTCGGCGATCCTGGCGCCGGCGAACCCGTGGTTTGAGAAGGCCGAAGTCGCGGCTTCCAGAATGCGACGCTTGGCGCCGTCCGGATCACGTTTGGCAGGTTCTCTACCGCGATCCTCTAGGGCTTCCTGGTTGACAGGGGAGGGCATCTCACGCACCATTAGTAACCGATGGGTTACAATTGCCGATGTAAGGCAGAACGTCAACTGCTGATGCGAAGACGACAAGGAGGATGGGTCAATGATGAAAGCGGTCTTGCTGGCTGCCGCCGGAGCGCTCTGGCTGGCGCCACTTGCGGTGCACGCCGATGATAAGGTCGAGGTCGATTTCGTTCTGAATTGGACCGCGGGCGGCGATCACGCGCCCTACTACTACGCCCAGCAAGAGGGCTGGTATGAGGATGCCGGGCTGGACGTCACCATCGAGCAAGGCAAGGGCTCCTCGATGGCAGCCCAGCGCACAGGCATTGGCAAGTCGCAGATCGGTCTGGCCGATCTGGGCACCGCGCTGGTCGCCAAGGGCAAGGGTGCCGACATCGTGGGCGTTATGAACATCTACGCCAACTCCCCCTACGGCATGTACTGGCTGAAGTCGTCAGGGATCTCCGACATCAAGGACTTCGCCGGCAAGAAGATCGGCAATCCGCCCTGGGATGCGGCGCGGGCCATGTGGCCGGCCCTGGCCAAGGTGGTCGGTATGGATCCCGATGCGGTTACCTGGGTCAACGTGCAGCCCAATGCAAAGCTGGCGGGTCTCAAATCCGGTGCAATCGACGTCACCACCTCCTTCTACAACATCCACCACATCTTCCAGCGTCAGCTCGGCGATGACATGGGATTCTTCGCCTGGAAAGAGTACGGCATCAATCCCTATGGCAACTCCTTGATCGTCAATGCCGAGTTCCTGGCCGACAACCCGGAAGCGGTAAAGAAGTTCGTGGCCGTCACGCAGCGCGCCTTTGCTGCCTGCGTGGAGAAACCCGGGCCCTGCATCGATGCCCTGGTCGCTGCCAACAGTGGCCTGAAGAAGGACAACGAGCTGGAAAACTGGGCGCTGGTCGTTGAGTTGATGACCGACGAGACCGGCAAGACCAAAGGTCTGGGCTATTTCGACGAAGCGCGGCTTGATTCGGACTACGAATTGGTCGCCACCTACTTCGACATCGAAGAGCCCTTCGACATCCACGAAGCCGTCGTCAACGACTACATCGACACCGCGATCAAGCTGCCGTCACCGCAATAGGCGCAGCGGTCATCGTGAGCGGCCGCTGCGTCACATACAGCGGCCCTCCCGTCAGTTCAGTTCCAGACGAAGTCTGTTGCCGTCAACTGATTGGCGTTCGCAAGGCCGGTGATGAGGAAGGCGATATCGGCCGCGCCGTCGCCGTCGCTGTCGACCTGAACCTGGCTGCCTCCGTCGAAGCGTGCCTCTGAGTTGCCGCCGCCGGAGAAGGCGGCGGCGCCGATATAGGCAAAGCTGCCGGTCTCCAAGCCTGCGGCGAAGACCAGGCGATCTTCCTGGTTCCCACCGAAGTCCAGCCCGTCGAAGTCGCCGATTATTGGACCGCCGGAGCCGGCACCATCGCCGGTCTCGTCGCCGTTGAAACGAAACTCGTCGTTCAGCAAGCCACCGAAAGCTTGGGCACTGTTCCTTAGGCCAATGACATCGGTTCCGCTGCCACCGAACAGCTTGTCCGACCCGGAGCCACCAAAGAGCGTGTCACCACCGCCACCGCCGTAGATCCGATCGTTGCCGTCAAGACCGCGAAGCCGGTTTGAGGAGGTGTTGCCGTCAAGCCTATTGTCGTCGTCGTTGCCTGCCCCTTCGATGGCGCCCGCGCCCTGCTGCATCCGCAGGTTTTCGACACCGCCAGCGATGGTGAAGTCGACCAGGGCACGCACTAGGTCAGTGCCGCCGCCGATAAGCTCCAGCAAGATGTCTCCGCTGGCGTCGGCGACCATGGTGTCGTCGCCCAGCCCTCCGAAGGCGGTATCGACACCGCCGCGCCCGTTCAGGCGGTCGTCGCCGTCGCCACCGGCCAACGAATCATCACCGCTGAAGCCCAGTAGGGTGTTCGCGATGCTGTTGCCGATCAGAGTGGCGTCGCCGACATTCCGGTTAACATTGACACGCTCGATGAAGCCATCCTCGCCGGTGGCCAGAGCAAAAGTCAGGGCATTGGAGCGGACCACGTCCTGGAAGCCGCCGGTGGCGCTCTCGCGCAACATGTCGGCTGCGGTGTCGACGATATAGGTATCGTTGGCGAAGCCGCCGGCGGCGAAATCTGCGCCGCTGCCGCCGTTCAGACGATCGCTGCCGCGTCCACCGAACTGCATGTCCTCACCCGATCCGCCGACCATCTGGTCGTTGCCGGTTGCACCCAGTGCCCAATCGTTTCCATCGCCACCGAAGAGTGTGTCCTTACCGCTACCCCCGTTCGCTACGTCGTCGCCGCTTTCGCCGCGCAGGGTGTCGTTGCCCTCGGCACCGAACATCAAGTCATTGCCTTGTCCAGCGCGCACCTCATCGTTGCCGGAAAGACCGGCCATGTTGTCTTGAAAGTTTCCACCGAAGAGGTTGTCGTTGCCCGAAGTACCGACGACCGGAATGAAACTGCCGTCGACGATCAGGGCTTCGATGTCCGGCAGGACGACGCCGAAGGGCAGCAATTGACTGGTCTCCAGGCTGTCAACCCCGCTGCCACCGTCATAGACTTCGCCAGTTTCAGCCTCGCCGGTTGCCACCGTGAAGGTGTCGCTGCCGCTACCGCCGAAGAGGTTGTCGTCTTTGCCGCTGCCGGCCGCGATCAGGTCGTTGCCGAGACCACCGGAGAGATTGTCATCCTTACCGGAACCTCCGAAAAGGCTGTCGGACCCGGTGCCGCCGATCAGTGTTTTATCATCGCCAAGTCCGCCGAAGATCTCGTCGCTGCCGCCATCGCCCTCCAGCCGTACATCGTTCCCGCTGTCGCCAAAGAGAGTGTCGCCCTTATTGCCGCCGAACATGTAGAGATCGAGCCCGGAACCGCCGAACAGGGTGTCGCTGCCACTTCCGCCTTCGATAACCTGATCCACGCCAAGGCGGCCCTGTAGGTTATCATCACCGCTACCGCCAATGAGTGTCCCGTCACTGCCATCGCCGCCGAAGAGCGTATCATCTCCATCGCCGCCGAAGAGGGATCCGTCATTGCCGTCGCCTCCGAAGACGGAATCGGCGCCGTCGGCGCCGAAGAACCTTAAGTCGCTGCCGCTGTTGCCGATTAGCGTATCGTTGCCGGAGCCACCAAAGAAGCGGCTGTCGTTGCCACCTCCACCGAACAGGGTGTCCGTGCCGCTTGAACCGAACAGGTCGGCATCATTGCCAGAGCCTCCGTCGAGACGATCGTCACCGAGGCCCCCGAAGAAGACTGAATCGGCCCCGCTCGCACCATCGAGGATGTCATTGTCGACGCCGCCAAAGAGGGATGTATCGTCGCCGCGGCCGCCGCTGATAAAGTCCTCGCCAGTTTCTCCAAGAAGTGAGCCGTCCTCGCCATCACCGGCGAGGATCAAGTCGTCGCCGTCGCCGCCGAGCACCGTGTCCTTGCCGCTGCCGGGCTGGATGTTGTCGTCAAAAGAGCTGCCGAAGATCGTGTCGTTGCCTGATGTTCCTGTATAAGTTGCCATCTCCGGGTTGCTCCCCTTATCGATTGTTAATTTTAGTTGCGAAATTCAGTAGAAATTCTTCTTTACTGAGTTGTTCGCAAGTCCGTAGTTGAACCATGGATAGATGAGCGGCAACGCACTGGTATCGCGGTCTTGCAGAGTCTCTTGGCCATTGCAGGGACTGCGCATGCCCTAGGGCGCCATATCCCTCTGCCTACGCCGGCAGGCCGCTGAAACTGCCGTTTCTTGCGTTTTCCTGACTTACACTACCACATTTCGCAGGCGAAATGAAGCTGCGGTCATTAGGAACACAGGGGATTGAGCGAATGTCATCCAAGCTCCGGACCGGCGGAGGCGAGATAGAGTGCCGTCTGCGGTAGCGGCGGTGTGCCTTTCGCCATGCGCGCGAAGGCACGCTCCGGCCGAAAGTCGAGGTCGCGTAGGAGGTCCTTGAAGGCCTCGGCTTCGTCGCTGGCATCGACGATCAGGGCAGAGCCGGCACCGCACCTGGCTAGGATCGGTGCCATGAGGGCTTTGGCCTCCTGTCGGGTGGGCGCAACAAGCGGCCCGATCTGTCGGGCCGTGCGTCCCTCGCGCGAGAGCGCAAAGCCGGTCTCCGTCACCGACGTGGGTCCACGGCAGCTCAGAGCTTTCAACAAGGCTGGTCTGGCAAAGCCGATGGCGGCTTGATCTAAGTTCTTGATAGCGCTGATGGCGCTCTGTGCGGTCTTGGACGGGTCGCTCGCATCCCCGGACGGCGGACGCCGCCATCGCCTGATAACCCTAAAGGTGCGAAAACCGAGCCGCGCGTAGACACCTTCACCGGCCGCCGTCGCGTCGAGCTGTGGGGCGAGGCCCTTGTCCTCGCAATGGCTGAGCGCTGCGGCCACCAGACGGCTGGCATAGCCTTGGCCTTGCGCTGGCTTGGCGGTGAGGACCATCGAGACCCATGCGGTTGATGGTGGATAGGGCAACAATGCAGCCGTTGCGACAACCTTGTTATCTTTGCGGATCCCCCAAACCCGGCCAAGGTCGAAGAAAATCCGCCAGTCGGCTGCGACCTGGTTCCAGCCTGCCGCAGTCGAGAGGGCGAGGCAGTCCGGCAGGTCGGCCAGCGCCAACGGCGCAACGTCTAAGGGCTCAGAACTTCCCATCGCGCACTTGGAAACCGGTGGGTTTGCCCAGAGACGGTAGCCCGCGTTGCAGCCAGTCGGCCTGCCAAGCGATCATCTGCTTCAGCGGTACGAGGGGAGCGCCGAAGAGAGCGGTTGCCTTGGTGGCATCGTTCAACCAGGCGCTCTCCGCTTCCTGTCCGGCGATCTTCGCCTCGACGCCAAAGCGTTTGGCAAACGCCTCTGCCAAGTCTCTGATCGAAAGCGTCTCGGGTCCCGTGACGTTGAGTGGCGAGATTGGGCTGGTCACCTGCAGCAGGCTGCGCAGGATCTGACTGTTGGCATCGCCCTGCCAGATCACGTTGGCATGTCCCATAGTGACATCCACCTGCTCTCCCGCTAGGACCAACGAGCCGACGTCGTGCAGTACGCCATAGCGCATGTCGATGGCGTAGTTCAGGCGGATCAGGCGTCCGGACGTGCCATGCTGGGCCGAGCCATACTCGAACAAGCGTTCGCGTCCGAGGCAGGACCAGGCATAGTCGCCGGGAGGTGGCATCGGCGGAACGCTCTCGCTGCAGCCACCCAGCTTCGGATCGGCGAAGGGGTAGACGCAGCCGGTCGAGAGAGCGACGATCCGCGCGCTGGCGAAGCGCTCTGCGACCAGGGCCGGCGCTAGCGCATTCATCGCCCAGGTCAGGGATTCCGAGCCAGAGGATCCGAACTTGCGGCCGGCCATGTAGATGACGTTTGGAACATCCGGTAGAGCCGCCAGGCCGTCGCGATCCAGGACATCACAGGCCAGGGTCTCTATCCCCTCGTCCGTCAGCTGGTTGCGGGCGCTTTGGTCGGAGAAGCGTGCGACCGCGATGATGCGTTTCTCTGGTGTGGCTCGTTTGGCCAGGCGGCAAAGGGTCGGACCCATCTTGCCGCTGGCCCCGATCACCATGATGTCACCCTCAAGCGTTGCCAAGTCCGCTTTCAGCGCCGGCGAGGGCCGCGTCATCAGCTCTTCCAGCATCGTCACATCGGCGATGCGTTCAGGAAGGGTGTCGCGTGAGAGCATGTCGTTCTTTGCCGCAGTCGTCATGAGATCACTATGCCTACTAGGTAACCTGCAAGACAAGCGAGCTGTCGTAGGGCAGGGCAGGGGTGGCAAAGACCACATCATTGCGCACGTAGTGGAAGGCGCAAGCCCGCCGCCATCGCGATGAGCGATTGTCGCCGGAGCGATGCACCGTGCCGCCATGGTGAAAGGAGACACCACCGCGCGGCACCGGTGCTGGACGCATGTCGATTTCAGCCAAATCGCAATCGGAGATTTGCAGGTCGAAGGGTCGGTCTTGCGGGGCGCTGTGCGGCAGAATTGGACCTTGGTGCGTAGCCTCGCCAAAGGAGAGGCAGCCGTTCTCTTCGTCCGCATCGTCGAGCGCGATCCAAGCCGTCACCACGCCTTCGGGATCGTTCGGCCCGAAGTAGAAGTTGTCTTGATGCGCCGGCTTCGGCCCGCCGCCTTGCGGCGGCTTGAAGAAGATCTGGCTGAAGTACACCGATACCCCAGGACCGATCAACGCTTCGACGCGTTGGACCAGCGCCGGGTCCCGGGCCAAAGCCTCGAAGAAAGCGCGGGACGCATGGGGGTTGTCGAGCTTGCGCAGGACCCGCGTGCCGGTCGCCCGATCCAGATACCAACGCTCCTCCTTCTCCGAGAGGCGGCTCAGAACCTCCTCGCTCCAGGCCTCAAGGTCGGCGCGGGCTTGCGCCATGCGCTCTACCGAGAAGACCCGATGCGCCGTGGCATGCCCCGCGTGACGATAGCGCGAGAGGAAGTCCGCCCCGACCGCCGGGTTGCCCTTTTTCAAAGCCGCCTCTGTCTGGGTTGCTATCATGTAAACCTCCATTAACTAACTAATTAGTTACAAATTTGATACGAGCTGTCAAGCCTTCTGCAAGTCATGTGATTAAGCGGAGACGATGGCCTTGAGGGAGGCGTGGATGTGCCGGCGCCAGTTGCGCCGGGCCCTGGCGCTGGCGAGATTCTGGCCAAAGAAGATCGACAGCGTGGTGTTGTTGCCCAGGAAGAAATAGGTCATGGCGGTGACGGTGATGTGGATTGTCACCGGGTCCAGGCCGGCACGAAACACGCCGTCCTCAGCACCGCGTTTCAGCAGCAGGGTCAGTTTGTCGACGAAGGGGCGCTCTAGATCGCGCACCTTGTCGGAGCGTTTCAGGTGGCGTCCGCCATGCAGGTTCTCGCTGTTCAGGATGGTCACCGCTTCCGGATGCTCCAAATAGTAGCCCCAGACGAAGTCGATGTAGCGTGCCAAGGCCTCTTCGGGCGGGGCCTCCAGATCTAACGTGCCGCTGGCCGCACAAAGCTCGGCATAGATCTGCTCGAGGGTGGCCAGGAAGAGACCCTCCTTGTCGGCGAAGTAGTAGTAGATCATGCGCTTGTTGGCGCCCGAGGCCTCGGCAATGGCATCAACCCTGGCGCCGGCCAAACCATGACTGGCAAAGGCGTTTCTGGCGGCCTCCAGAACACGGGCCCGCGTGCGCTCCGGGTTTCGGGTGACCGCGGTCGAGGCCGGTTTGGCTGCTGGAGGCATTGGTGATCAGACCGATTGGATGCGGCTGTCGGGCACGGTCGTGAAGCGCTCCAGCAGCAGCACCAGGCCATAGAGCGCGACGCCGATCGAGGAGATCAACAGCACCGCCATGAACATGGCCGCGGTGTCCAGAGTTACCTGGACCTGCAGCATCAGGTAGCCCAACCCCTCTTCCGAAGCGATGAACTCGCCGACGACGGCACCGGCGACGGCTAACACGGTTGCGACCTTCATGCCCGAGAAGATATGAGGAAGCGAGCCCGGCAACTGGATCTTCAGGAAGATCTGCCAGCGCGATCCTTTCAAGGAGCGCACCAGGTCCAAGAGGTCCGGCTCTACCTCCTTCAATCCCCGCGCCGTGGTCAGCAGGATCGGCAGCACGCAGATCGAGAAGACGATCAGCACATTGGGCGTGAAGCCATAGGAGAACCAGACGATGAAGAGCGGCCCAAGTGCCACCTTAGGAATCATGTTCAGGCTGACCATCAGCGGCATGATCGCCTGGTCCACCAGGCGCGACCAGGATGACAGCAAGGCGAGACCGACACCGATAACAACGGCCACGGCGTAGCCCGCCAGGATTTCGCCAGCCGTCACAAGCGTGTTGTGCACCCAGTCGTAGCCGTCCCAGAGTGCGGCCAGCGTATCCAGGGGGCTGGGCATTACATAGCCTGGCACGTCGCCCAAGGTGACCCAAAGCTGCCAGGCCAGGATCACCGCCAGATGGGCGGTGATTGCAACCCAATAGCGGGCCAGAAAGCCCAGTGTTCCGCGGAGCGGCCCGGCACCTTTGGCGTTCTGCTTCGCTGCGGAGGGATCCTTTGCCATAACCGCCTTGCCCTTTTAATTAACTAGATAGATAATCCCTGCTCGTCGCCTCGACGTCAAGCATGCCTAGCAATCAGGAGGAGCGGAGATGGCCCCGCGCATCTTAACAACCGTCGTCGGATCCTACCCCGTGCCCGATTGGCTGAACGCACTGCCCAGCGAGCAGGCCGTGGTCGATGCTACCCGCGTTGTCTTGAGCACGCAGGAGCGCGCTGGGATCGACTTGGTCTGCGATGGCGAGCTCTATCGCTTTGACGTCAGCCATCCTGAGACCAACGGCATGATCGAGTACTTCGTGCGGCCGATGGGGGGTGTGCGCGCCGACCTGACCTTCAAGGAGATCCAGGCCTTTCGCGAACAGGTCGGCATGCAGTTCCGCACCCGCCCGGCCGGCATCGTCGAGGGACCGCTCGACGGCGGCGCACTCGACCTACCGGCGGCATGCGCGCGGGCGCTCGGCCTGGCCGCGCAGCCGCTGAAGTTCACCCTGACCGGCCCGCATATGCTGGCCAAGACTCTCTCAGATCGCCACTACGGCTCGACGCCGCGCCTGGCCATGGCCATCGCCGAGGTCTTGGCCGAGCAGGTAAAGCTGCTGGATGCCGCGGTCGTCCAGATCGACGAGGCGAACCTGCCGGGCCACCCGGAAGAGTGGGAGTGGGCGGCGGAAGCTGCAAACCTCGTGCTCTCAGCTGTCAAGACCACACCGGCCATTCACCTCTGCTTCGGCAACTATGGCGGCCAGAGCGTGCAGAGCGGCACCTGGGAGAGGTTGATCGGCTACTTGAATGCCCTGAAGGTCGATCACATCGTGATGGAGATGGCCCATCGCCCGCCGGAGGAACTGGTCGCCTTCAAGGGTCTGCGCCCGGAGATTGGGCTCGGGCTGGGTGTTGTCGACATCAAGCGAACCGAGGTTGAGAGCGCCGACCAGGTCGCGCGCGCAATCGAACGCGCGACCGGATTGCTGGGCGACTCCCGGGTTCGCTACATTCACCCAGACTGTGGCTTCTGGATGCTGAAGCGCGGCATCGCGGATCGAAAGATTCGTGCATTGGTCGAAGGGCGCGACCTCTACGAAGGACGTGCCGGTGCTCGTTCCGCGTGAGGGGTCTCCGACCTTAGCCTAGAGATCCAAGAGGCTGACATTCGGCAAGTCGAGAGGTGCGAGGTCGGAGCGGAATCTGGCAAAGGCTTCGTCTAGGCCCAGTCCCCAACCGCCGGGCCTTACTTCCAGCCAGCAGAGCGGCTTTGGCGAACCTCTCGATCTGTCCGGCGCGGCAAAGGCAGTCACGAGCAGACGCTTCTTTCTATCTTTGAGGTAGAGCTGCTCTGCAAGAGCGACAGCGATAACAAGGCTGCGGGCAATGACAAGGCGATGCGTTTCGGCGCTGCCGTAGGGACCGCTGGCGACGGTCAGCTGCGACCCGGATCGCCGAACGGAGAGCGGGATATGGCAGTAGGCTGCCGTCAGTTCGATCTCGATCTCCGATATGAAGCCCGGCGGTGGCGTCTTGCGGCGCACAGCGGCTGCGGCGGGAAGCGGCAATTCGGTCAAGTGCGCAAAGCAGTGGTCGATGGGCTTCTCGTCCACAGCGGACTGTCCTTCTTCATAGACGGCGAGTGCTGGAAGTGCTTTGTCGCGGAGCCAAAGGTCTTGCCGGCGACGCCAGGACCGGCGCTGACCTGAGGCGGGTTCGGCGGCAAACGTGATCCGACGTGACTTGGGGTAAACCGGAGCGAAGTCCGCAGCGACATCCAGAATGCGGCTGGACACGTCGAGCGCCTCCTGGATTGCGTCTTGGGCGCGCGTGAGTGTGGTGGAGAGCTGATCGCGCAGCACTTTGCTTGTCACATCGATCGGCGCACCCCTCCGCGTCCGCCACCGAAGTGTCTTTGGATCGAGTTCAGCAACGAGTGGGCCTGCGGCCTTGTCTTCCGCGGGCATTTTGAGAGCCACGCGCCATGGCCCGAGGCCGAGAAGGGATAGGCTCTTTGGCAGGCCATCACCGCGAGATGGTTTGGTGTTTGCGGCATTGAATCGGAGGGGGCCGCGCGCAGCCAGGCGGTGAGACGACTGCCTGGTCATTCTGTGTCGCCAGACAAGAGCAGCCTCAGCTGCCGATCGGTCAGCCTGCCGCTTTGACGTTCTAGGATCGAGCCTTGGAAAGACCGGACCGCGCTGCGGGTATTGCCGCCGATGATGCCGTCGATCTTGCCGCTATAGAAGTTTAGTGCCTGTAATCGACGCTGCACGCGTTTGCGCTGCGCGATGTTGAGGCCGTTCAAGTCAACGATCGTCTCTGGCTGGTCTGTCTCCGCTGTTGGCACCACTCTGCCAGGCGATGGCGGCGGTATGCTCGGATTCCTGGAAGGAACAGGCTCTGTTTCTGTCTCGTCAGAACTCAGCACCTGTGCCGGAGCGGTCTTACTGGTACCAGGGCGATCCTCCGCGAGCGGCAGCGGGTCTGCCAGGGGTTTGCTCTTAAGCCTGGGCTTTTCGGTTGTTGGGCTGCGCGCCCGGTCCCTCTCGTCTGCTTGTTCTTCCTTACTCCCACGCACCGGCGGCTGTTCTGGGGAATGCTTGTCAGTCGGTCGAGGGAGTACGACGGCACTTGGGTCAGCCAAGGCCGAGATAGCTGCGTCGCTGTCGAGCAGGAAGACATCCCGCGCGGTCACCACGAGAGCCTCCCGTGCTCCGTCGATGCCCAGAAGTGTCTGCACTCTGCTGTTGGGCGGCAGTTCGGAGGAGAGAGACATCGTCCGACTGTAGCCGTCCGATAGCCTGGTGTCCTCTGGAGTGATCTGCAGGATCAGTTTGCCGGTGACATTTGGCAGCGACCGAAGCTCTGCAAAGAAGCGCACGCGTTCGCCGACGTCGAACTGAAGGGCGCCTGCTTCCATAGCACCGGTGCCGTCGCAGGCGAGCCTCACCAAACGCGGCGTCGGCGATGGCCCTTGCAGAAACAGCCTAACCGCATTGGCCTCCCTGGTTTCCGCGCGGGTTATCGTGATGGCCTCGGGCAAGCCGCGCAGAGCAGGTCCCAGGGCGGGGCAGACGAAGGTCCGGCCCTGATCCAGCGGCCTTGGGCCGCTACGGGTGAGTAGGAGCTGTATTGAATGCGGACCGCTCGGGGTGAGCAGTGCCATTCCCTCGCCAAGCGCGATGTAGCCCAGGATCGTCTTGGGACCGTCGAGGACGGCGACACCTAGGCTATTCGGAAAGGCAAGCCGACCTGCCTGACCGTGGGACGCGACCAGTGGCGCGCCAGTGGCCACGAGGTCTTTGAGGCGACCGTCTTCGAGGCTGCGTCGGATTTCCGGGCCGTTGAGTGCTCGACCCAGTCCTTCCGGCCCGTTGGCACTGGTCTGGCGATAGCGCCAGAACCTGTCACGCCCACGCCAGTCCGCACAGTCCGCCGTCGTAGCGGGTTTCCCGCTCGTATCCAGCAAGGTTCGCCGCGATCCCTGCACCAAACAAAGCAGCGGGGATCCCGTGTCGCCGGCCCGGTCGGAGGTCACCGCGCTAACAGTCCAAGGGGCGGAAATGTCGGTAGATCGCGTCGCGGGGAAAAGGCCTAGATCCTTCAGCGGATGGCGCCACCACCCCCTGGCGCTGATCAGTTCCATCCGCCCCGGAAAGGGGGCTGCTAGGCTCCGCAGGTCGTCGATGTCCAGGCGCCCGGCACTGAGATTGAGTGGTTCGTCCTTGAAGGCGATGTCCATCCAGGGCGCCTGACCGGGTACGTCATCGATCCGGGTCCAGGTCCAGGGAAGTTGGCCGCCGATCAGCTCTCGCTTGGCGAAGGGGTCCTCATCGAGCTTAGAAAGATCGCCGATTGCGCTTGCCCTTTTGCCGCCGCCATGGACCAACCTTCCATCGAGACAGCGCAGTTGTAATGGTGCGCCGTCTTCGGCCGGCACGGCGTGGCTGCGTCCATCAAGACGCGCAATACGATCGAAACGGCACTCCAGAAGTGCGCCCGGATCCGGCAGCGTAGCGAGATTGAGGGTTTCCGGATCGATGGAGATTTGCCGACCCAGAGGTCTGCGTACCAGGCCCAGCGGCGTGATGCGATCGAGGTCACTGCCGCGGGTGCTGGAGGCCAGGGTGGTATCCAGTGCCGGCAGACCGTCGCGCCAGGGCATCAGGCGCCAGTTATCGTCGTCCAGCCGATAGCGCACGCTTGTGTCCCTGGCACCGAGGAGGAGCTTCAGCCTGCCGCCATCGAACACCAGCCGACCTTCGGCGCGTTCGCGCACCGCCCCGGCCAACGCGCTCCCTACTGGCTGCCAAGATTGGGATCGGCGTTGCAGCACCTGGCTGGAACCAAGTGCGTAGGCGCCCGATGGCAAACTGGTTCCGTTCCCAAGCGGGCGGCTGCGGTCTTGGCAGTAGAGGTCTTTGCTGGCCGAGGGCAGAACCACGCTATCGCCGGTTATCGGCGTTCCGCTGCGCAGCGTTTCTCCATCTTGCCAGAGCTCCAGCCGTGTGCCGCCGCACGGCAAGGCTGCCAGCAGGCGATCATGCGGCCAATACCATCTGGGGTCAGGAGTGATTGCCAGAGCGCTGCCCTTGCGACGCGGATAGCGGCCTTCCACGGCGCCCTCACTCTTCGTCCATATCCAAAGCGGAGAACGAGCGACATGACGCTGCGTAAGGTCCACCGCAGCATCGCAACGCCTTGGCATCTTGCCGTCGAGCGAAACGCAACTGCCGTCTGAGGTTGTGGCGTAGCTCCGGTTGGGCTTCGAGGCCGGCTGGCCAATCGCGGCGATCCCTGCGGCTGGACCCTTGTTTGCTGGGTCCTGCCCGTCGTGTGCGATATCGAATATCTGGCTTGAAGCCCTGTTCGCCTGCGAGAGGCGACGCAGTCCAAAGTGCGTACCGATGTAGAGATCGCGACCGAGTGCATGGAGGGCTGTCGCTCTATCGAATGGCATGTAGCCACCCCTGACCCAGTTGAAGCCGGCCCAGCGATGACTTCCGGACAGCAAGTCTACGCGCCGTCGGATGACCGGCGGGCTTGCTGCGGCGAGCGCGAGGTTGAATTGATCGTCCTTCAGCGCTTGGCGGAGGATCCAAGGTTCGCGCCCTGGCGAAGAGGGTTGCCAATCGCGCACAGTCGTGTCCCAGACGGTCGTGCGCGCACCATTGGGTGCAAAGAGTAGCGGGTCGCCTGGCACCAGCTCCAGGGCGTCAAACCTCCGAGCCGGCACCGTCGTCGTTGCCGCCGGCCCGGGCTCGGAAGCCAGCCGACCAGCCGCTAGGGCATGGGTTCCTAGTCTTGTAGCCAGCAAAACCTGATTTGGCGTGGCGGCGAGCGCGATCAACTGGTCCACGGCAAAGTTCAGGTCGGTCCGCACGCTGCGCCAGCGATCTTGCGGCGTCACCGGTCGAATGCTGAGACCCTGCCTCCTTAAAGACCAGATCATTCCGGCTGCTCGGAGTAGGTCTCGGCGGGCGAAGGGATCGGCGCTGCGGATCCAGCGACCGGTCGCTGTTCTTTCGAACCAGCCGCTGTCGCTGCGCGCAAGAACCTGCCCCTTGTCGGTCAGCAACCGCTGCAAGCCTGCATTCGCCGGGCGCGGCGGGCCGGCATCGAAACCGCTCCAGCCTTGCGCCGGTGCAATCCCAGCCGGGCCGGTCAAGGCGATCTCATGTTCGATCCAGCCGATGCCGCTGCGCTGGTCATGCCAGAAACCTTGTGTTGCGAAAGCGGGGGCGTCAGTACCGTCGTCACGGCTGACACGGGCGACCAGGCGGCCCTGACGCAGGGTCTCGGTAAAGGTCAGCGCCCCCAGAGCTACCCTGCGGCTGTTCGTGTCGCCTGACTGGCGTCCATCGCTTGGGTTCAGGCTCCTGCGGCCCGGCAAGAGCAGCTTGCCGCCAGCGATACTGACCGGCTGTGGCAGCGCTGCGATGTGCACGGCCTGAGGGGTCCGTTGATTTGGCGCGTAGCGCCAGAGGCCATAGTCGTTGACCCAAAC
Source organism: Rhodospirillales bacterium (assembly GCA_963669445.1). GTDB lineage: Bacteria > Pseudomonadota > Alphaproteobacteria > Kiloniellales > JACOMY01 > JACOMY01. Next base: position 3,113,839 of record OY770029.1, on the reverse strand, counting down.
ATGACCACCGTCGGCGTTGGCGACGGCGCGGCCGGCATGGGCTGGCAGGAAACGACCGTTTCTGATCGCATCGCCGGCCAGACGAGCAATGCGGGTTCCAGTCGCGCTCTGGAAGCCAAAGCTGGCGCTTTGCTGATCCCAGGCAATCCATCCGGCATTCAGATCCACCCAGGGCTCCAGGCGTCTGGACACGATGGCCAAGAGCCCGCCGGAGCCGTCATCCAGTCGCTCATAGCCGGCGGAGTCTGCCAGCAGGCGGGGAGGCGCTAGCTCGCCGCTCGTAGGGTCGACGAGACGCTGGAGGGAGGCAGCGTCGTTTGGAAGAGTATCTGGCCGCTTCCAACGCGACGCAACGGACAAGAGACGCGCTACTCTTCCCGCCTCGAAATCAACCCGCAAAGCTGTGTTGTCGAAATGCAGGACAGGCGTGTTGATGCTGGGGGACGCCAGCAGCGACTCCCCCAACTCGGGCCGGTATGGCTTGGCTAAGACCTTACGCCAACAGGGTCGGAAAGGCGCGCCATAGGTATCGATCGAACACAGTGCCAGGCTCAGGCCCTGCACGCTGCCGTCGTCTCTTTGCAACCAAAGGGCGCGCGGGCCTCGAAGCAGGCGCCGAATCCTGTTCGCTTGGTCCATAGGCGGGCCCAAGACCGCCCCGTCAGGGTAACTGACGGGCCGCCCCTTGGCGTCAATGCCGTAGACGACGGCATCGCGTCGCCAATCGTTGCTTGCCGCTCGAAGCGCCGAACCGTTGGGAAATTTGGGTGACTGGGCAGGGCTGGAACCCTTCTGCATGAACAGTCGGCCGCGGCTGAGGATTGCAAGACCCTGTCGGAAGGGAGCGAGCTGCGTGACTGCCTCGGCAATCCTGGTCGCGCGGGCTGTTTTGACGTCGACTTGCCAGAGGGCGCCGCCGGGTCCTTCCCACAGCAGGCGACGACCGCTGAGCGAGAAGAGCTGACTGCGAGGTCCGGTTGCCGGGCCGATGATCGGCACCGGGTTGCGATAGGTGGCCTCGACCCGGATGAGCTTCCCGCCCTCGAGCAACAGGACATAGCCATCAATACCGAATGCGGCGTCAAGCTTGGCTGGATCAACCTTGGTCGGCTTGGCCAGCACGGTCTTGCAGTTTCCGGTCGCCTGCCGCCCGGCCCTCAACGGACAGCTCAGGACCTTCCCCTCAGCGTCGATGCGCCAGAGCGCTTGGCCGCTACGTGTCAGGCCCCACGCACGATCCGAGCCTAGGCGGTAGCCGAAGGCAAGCGCTGCAAGACGACCCTTCAGCGAGGCCAGTTTGCTGCCCTTGGGTAAGAAGTAGAACTGCTCCGGCGCGGAAGGCTGGCCGGACAGCCAGAGCGTTTGACCTGCCAGGTCATAGGGTCTTGGTCGGATCGACGAAGCGGCAGGAAAGTCGATGCGCCCGGTCAACGCCGTCGCGCTAGCCGATCCGATCTCCATGCCGCGATCGCTGCCGATTGCCCAAAGGCCGCCGCGCATGCTGACGGCCTCGATGGCGGCAGGATCGCTTGCGATCCGGGGCGGACGGACGGTTGTCAGTTCTTTGAGCGCAACCCGGTTCGAGTTGGTCTGCCAGGTGCCGCCGTAGGAACGACCATCGCTTGCCCAGGCCGTTACGACGCCGCTGGACCCGGCAGTACTGGGAACGATGTCGATGACTTCAATCCCGGTGGCCGCACGCCCTGAGATCGAGAGCGGGTAGCGCTTCCAGGTCCTGCTTTCCGCTGAGTAAGACCAAATCGCTGCGTTGTCGGCAAAGAGAAGTCGACCGCCGGCCTGAACGATACTCCGAAGCCCGGCCGTGCGTGGTCCTTGCGTCGGCGCCGGCAGCAGACTGGTAATCGTTCCGTTGCGCCAACGCTGGACCTCGCCGCTCTGAAGCAGCAACGCGACGCTAGCCCGGTCCTCCGAGACCTCGACTGCTCGGCCAGTGGCGACCCTATTCATTGAGATGGTCAAACGGGGGTTCGCACAGCTGTCCGGTAAGGAAATGCCGGCTAAGGCTATGCTGTGCAGCGTGGTCGGCGTCACTGCGATGAGATGGCGACCGGAAATGTACAGTCTGAGGTCGGAGCCGGCAGGCAGACCTGATACGGTTAGCCAGCGTCGCTGAGCGGGCACATAGAGATAGGCATCGCTTTCTGTGACCGCCAGGATACGGTCATCGGGCAGGGCGATGGCATCGACCAATGCGGAGCGCGGTGCAGGAGCGCCGCGGTGCGTACAGATCGGCGCCGAACGCGGCTGCTGGAACAGCATTGTATAGGCTGAGCCATCGGGCGCGCGGGCCAGTGCCATGATGCCGTCCGGGCCGCGCCAGGCGCCCTCGATCCGCGCAGAGGTCATGGCCTTGTCGCCTAGCCGCAAGACCCCGTTGGAGAGCCAGACGGGAGTGCTGCTTGAGAGGTCAACGATACGTACCGGACCTGAACCGCCGCCCCAGACCTTTCCCCATTGCTTTGCTTCGACATCATAGTGCTGCACCACCCCGGCACCGGCCAGGTAGAGGCGCGTCCCATCTCGTCTTGCGTCGCTCAGGTCGGAGAGGGAGAGCCCGGCGGGTGGGCCGGCGCGCAAGACATCCTGCCAACTGCTGCCAGCCTGTCGCAGCACGCGGCCACTCTCGGTCAGGGCATAGAGGCTGGTCCCGTGGCTCAAGTCGCGAATGCGCTCCTTGGCCGGACCGGCGGTGGGCCCCTTCCAGTCCCGCCTGGCGATGTCGTAGCGCCAGACTTGTTGGTCATCGGCAAAGATGACCACAGGGTCCTTGGCGGTCGCTGTAATGAAGCGGCCGCGGCCGTTTCGCGGATCTCCCACCGGCGCTTGTATCGTCGCCGAACTCGGTCCGGAGGCGCGCAGCGAAAAGGGCTCCCCATGGTTCGCCACCGCCCACAAGGCGTCTTTGTCACCGAACACGGCCTGAAGCGGCGCTATGTCTGCGGTGACCGAGACTGAATTGAGCGCAAGGTTCGGATAGCTGCCTTGGATGGAGAGAATTGCGATCTGTCCGGCCCCGCGTGGAACCAACCAGAAGTGATCGTCAGCTGCGATGAGTCTGACGGAACCGACAGCCTTGAGTGCCGAGGGAAGCCCGGAACTCGGGATCCAAGAGAAGCGGCGCGCGGCAAGGTCGTGGACGAGTGCGCCGGCGGATCCGAGCAGCACGGCCGTGTTGCCGACGGCTGCACCGGTCAAGAAGAGCACGCCGTCTGGAACGACTGTGTCGCGATAGGTAAGCAGTGCTCTGGCCGTGACCTCCAGCAAACGACCCTTGGCATCCAGGGCCAAGATACCGCCATCTCGCATCAGCTCGATCTGGCGAAAGGGGGCGCCTTCTCGATTCCATTCCTGCGCAATCCTGGCGCCCTGGATCTTGACGATGCGCTCGCCTATCGCTGCCACAAGAGTCTCACCGGCATCCGTGGCATGAAAGCTGTCAACCAGTCCTGCCGCCAGCCGGCGCCAGCTTCTAACCTCAGGATCATAGCTGTGGATGCCGGCAGCACCGAGGGTAACCAGCTGTCCATTTTGCATGGTGGCATGGTGCAGGCTGTCGGCCGAGAGCGCGCCATCGCGCTCCTGCTCTCCCACCAACAGGCGCCGTTGCGATCCAGCGTCGATACGCTCAATCGAAAGGCAATCCTCTCCACCGCGATCGCAGGGCCCCTCCAGCAAGGCGACGATCTGGCCCTCTGCCGTGCGATCGAGATCGAGGACGGCAGCCTCCTGGTCGGCGCTCCACTCGAATGTTGGGTTCGCGATGCCAGGACGCAGCTCTCCCAATCCGCGGGCCGTTCCCAAAACAAAGCGCTCACCGTCGGGAACGATGTGCAACGGGCCGGCTTCTCTGCCGTCGGCGAGGCGCTGCTGGTTGCCTGGAATGATCCATCGCATGTCGCTCTGGTCGAAGAGAGCAGCACCCTGTGTGCCGGCGTCGATCAGGAGCCAGCGACCGCTGTCACTGACTGCCCAAGCCTGAACGTCACGCTGTTGCACTGGACGTTCTTCAAGGCCGATCCAGGGTCTGTCCGGCAGCATGATGGACCAGTCCCCATCGGCATCGCGCATTGCCAGGCCGCCCGCGTCGCTTAGGGCGAAGGCCCGATCCGGCGATGGGCAATCCTCCGAACTGCCGCCCAGCCAGCCGCAGCCGGCCGAGAGGGCGGCGAGCGGGCTGATCAGCGCATCTCGGCCCTTCGGCAAGGTCTCCTCTGCGATTAGACCGTTGCTGGGCTCCAGGCGGTGGATGGTGCCGTCGTTACGGCCGATCAGCACATCCCCACTGCCGTTCCCCAGTGCAACCGCGTCGACGATGGGCGCATCGTAATCGCGCATGTTGGTCAGGATGCGATCGTCGGGCAGGGCGCGCATGACCGCTGGATCGAAGAAGCCCATGCGGTCGATGGTCAAAGCGCCGGCCAAACCGGCTAGGACAAAGAGAGCGAACAAGCCAACTGCCAGCAGCGCAAAGGGTGCATCTAGCCGCTCCAGCGGGCGCGCGGCGCGCTGGGCCGCTCGTCGTCGCGCACGTTCGACCTGCTGAGCGGTTCGTCTTAATTCTTGCCAAGGACTCACGGCAGCTGACCCTCCCAGGCAAAGCGCTCGCCCGGCGCGGCAGGACCGGCGGGATCGCCCAGGGCATCGGCCAGAAGGTCTTTGCGTGTCGGCGGTGCGCAGGCGACCTCCGCGCGGCGTGCCCAGTCTTCGAAGGCGAAGAGGTCTTCCGCAGAGGCGATTAGCGCGGCATTGGCGCCTAGCCTTGAGGCCGCCCAGCTCTCCAACAGATACCAGGCCTCCGGCGTTTCCAGGCGCACCGCTGCCTGCAGTGTAGAGAGTGCCGAGCAGGCGAGCACCACGGGATTGGCCAGTGGAGACTGCGCTCGTCGACTGACGAGCTGATGTAACTCGGCGGTCATGACCAAGACCTGCCGACTGATGGCAGAGGTTTCAGTTGTCTCTCTTGCTGCAGTTAGTGTCGCAAAAGTGGCAACTATGATCTCCATGTCTTCAGCAATCGGAGATCCTGCGTCGCGGAGTGCTAGTTTCGCGTCTGCCAATTGGGCTATGCTCGGGCCGATCTGGCGTTGCGCGGCGCGCTGGCCGCGCTCGTCGAGGCTCGCCAATGCGGCGCTCTCCAGTGCAGCCATCAAGGCCCGGCGCTCCAAACCGGAGAGGCGTAGTCGCAGATCTGCCATAGCGAGCAGCCGATCGACGTCATGGGCAGTCGCCTTGTCGGCCCTAGGATCGGCCGCTCGCGCCCACAGCACCCCGTAACGCTCTTCTGCAACCCTACGGGCGAAGCCGCGCAACCTGGATTTCGTGGCAGCTCCGCCGATGCTTGCCAAGCCCTGCGGTGCGGGGATCCGATGCGCCCAAGCCGATCCGTCGCCTGCCAGGAATGCGCGCCCCCAGGGCCTGCGGGCGAAATAGAGGATCAGCAAGCGTTGGAGGCTGCGCAAAGGTCCCCGAGCCAGCAGGAACTCCAGCAAAACAAGCAAGATCACCAGGCTGAGGGGGACCGCCCAGAGCAGGGCGTAGGGAAACAGCGCAGTCCAGAGGTGGCCGCGCAGCGGCAGGTAATAGGCATCGTGCAGCCAGTAGACGAAGCCGAAGGGACCGTCCGGATGGTATCCTTGAGTGACCAATCCGTGGAGTGTGAATGCGAAAGCGCCCGCAAACAGCGTGATCACGCTCCAGCGCAGCACGAAGCGACGACGACGGTGCTCGGTTGCTTGTCCGACGGCACGCAAGGCCGAACGACTGGTCGAGAGGGCGGTGCGATGCTGGCTCATTGGACCCCGTTGCCATCACTGGGCGGCGGATCCGGAGCCACTGTCGTCGTAATGCTGCTGACCACCTTTGCAATGAATGCCAGGGTCTCGTCCCACCAGGTGATCAGGGCCCAGACGCTGCCTGCTAGAAACACCAAGAAAAGAAGCCATCGCCAATAGCGGCGGAAGAACCAGAAGACTGCCGCGACCACAATGGCACAGCGCAAGCGGATTTCCTGCGACCTGACGGCTGACCGATTGCGTCGCAGCTGAGCGCGCGCAGCACGTAATCTTTGCTTGTAACCCCTCGACAGTGGCAACTCCTGCCCGCGAAAGCGCGTTAGGGCGGCCTGGCGCATCTCCACTACCCTGGTCAGGTCAGAGTTGCTGACAGAGGGCTGTTGCAAGGTGGTCTGAAGGGCCTCGACCCTTGCCTCGACCTTTGTGAGGAGCGCGCGCGGCGGTCCTTCCGCAGGGCGCCCGGCGGCCGGGTTCGGGCCGGGTCGCGCCATCAATCGGTTTCCTCTCGCAAATCGGTCAGCCGCTCGCGCAGGCCGGCAATACGCCGTTCGGCCTCGTCCATTGCCGTTTGCCCCAGCTCGACCTCTGCAGTGACACGTTCCAGGAACAGCGTTCGCGCCTCGCGCAACGACTTGTCCTTGATCTCGAAGGCATCCAAAAGCTCGCCCTGTCCGCTGAGTGCCGTCGCGGCGCTTCGCATTGCTTGCTCGTCCTCGCGCATACGCTGTTCGGCGCGCCTGAGGTATTCGGCAACCAGCGCGATCCGCTCTGCTGTATGGTCCATCTCGGAAACGAGGTCGGACAGGAGTAGGGTGCACTCCTGCCGAATGGCTGCGCTTGCCTGTTGCCAGGCACTGCGCACGCCTTGGACCTGTCCATCCAATTGCTGGGAAAGGGCCTGGGCGGCTTCGCCCATGAAGAAGCCCCGCGCGGCCGCGGCAAGCTGTTCGCGATCGACGACCTCCGGGGGTGGGTCAAAGACCTGCAGGTGATCGTTGATCCAAGGCAGCTGCAGGTGAAGTGGGGCGAAAGCGCCGGCATCGATGACCTCCACGCGTAGGTTCCGGCTTCCGTCGTCGGCAGGCGTGAAGAGGAACAGCGGCTCTGCGGTCGGGTCCGAGAACAGCGGATTTGGACCGCCGAACTGATCGGCGAGGATGGTGAGAAGTGTCTCGTCGATCGTCCCGCCGAAAGTTGCCAGCGAGGGAACCAGACTGAGGCCGTAGGGCACAAAGACCTTTGTGCGCGAGCTGCCTTCGACTTGAGCGCGAGCAATGAAGGGATCCAACCAATAGCTTATCGGGCGATCCTCGGTGCGTTGGCGCCACTGCACCTCTCCGAAACGCATGGCGGTTTCGGCTAGGTCGTAGAGCAGATAATGGTCTGGTCTTCCGTCGCCTGCACTGTAACCGGCGGCATAGTGAACCTTGCCCTCTGCGGCGACAGCTTGTTGCGGCAAACTGCGTAGCGCATCGACCATGGCGGGAAGCTGTACCTCGCTGAAACGCAGCAATCCCTTCTGCGGGGCGCGGAGTGCTGTGATGATGTCGATATCGTCCTGCAGCTCACGGATCTGCTGGCCAAGCTGTTCGACATCGATCTCCGGACCGAGCCTGCTCGGGATCGCCCGCAGCGACACCCGATAGCCGACCCTTTGGTCGAGCTTGCCGAGGCGCTCGGCAAGAGCACGGTTGGGATCCCCGTCAATCGCAACTGTGAGGAAGCGCGCCTCCAGAGGTTGGGCCGTTGGCAGCGCCTCCGCCACCTCATGCAGCGGGCTAGCGTTCTCCAGTCCGATCAGTTGATAAAGTTCGATCGGCCCATCATCCGGCTCCAGCAGGACGAAGGTGTTACCGTCTGTCGAGATCTCCCCGGCCTCTTGCGCTGCTGCGAGGAACCGACCGAGAAGCGCTAAGTTCCGATCCTCGGGAAGCTTTCGTTCGTGGTGGATCCACAAGGTGAAGGGCCCGGCCGCGTGGGCTGCTAGGATCGAGGTGCCGGTGGGAAGCTGCTCCCGGCTGAGCAGTCCCGCCAAGGTGCTGCCCTCATCGGCTACGTCTTCCAGCAGTACGACCTGCACCTCTGTGCCGCTGTCCAGGCTTGACGCGATGACCCTGACGTGGCGGCCACGGCGCAGGATTGCTGGAAGGGCATGCAAGGCGGCGTCTTGATCGGCTGCCTGGATGAAGACCAGGCGCTGCCCGTCAGGTGGTATTGCCGCATCCTTGCGTGCTGCTGCGGCGAGCCAGGCAACGCCTGCGGGTAGCTCGACAGGCAGGTCGAACAGCTTGCTCGGCATCGATCTGTTGGCGTGATTGCTGCGATCCTTGTTGTCGCCGATCAGGTCGGCGACCACCGCCAGCGCTTCATCGCGGAAGGCTTTGGCTTGTTGGTTTCGGTTGCGGCGGGAATGCTCTTGGAAGGTCGGCACGAAAAGGGAAACGAGGCCCCGGCGGGCCGGTTCGCAACGGCCAATCTGCAGCTCGGAGGTGGCCAGGGATTGCCAATCCTGGGTCGCCAGTCGCACCAGGACCTTGAGCGCCTGGCTCTTCGTCAGTGCGCTGATCTCGTAGGTGTTTCTGTCAGGCATGCACCGCCTCCAGGGTCTGGGTAATCACCCAGTGGGAGAGCAGGCCGAGGGTTCTGGCAATCGCCTCCTGCGGATCGCGGTCCTCGGGGATCTCCAGGTCTCCGGATTCACCGCCGTCAAGGTAGGTCGGAAAGACTGCTCCGGGTGTCAGCGAGGGAGGCAACAACAGGGTCGCACAGCGCAGACTCGCGACCCGATCCAAGCCGAAGAGGTGGATTGTCTCGCTTCGCTCCGATGACCAGTCGGGTGTAATGCGGGCACCGCTGCTACTGGTGCTCGCACGCACGCGCAAAGCAAAGACGCAGCCATAGTCTTCGGGTCTGTTGGTCGAGAGCCCACCGGCAGAGTCGGTCTCGCGGTTGCGCAATCCTGTTTGTTCTGTGGCCTTCGCACAGGCGGCGAGAAGTAACCTTGCAGCTTTAGATTGAGGGGTCTTCAGGTCGGCCGTTTCACCTCCCTCGCCGGACCGAGGACAGGTCGCCGGAAGGCGTTCGAATATGTTGGGAAGAAGGGGAGAGTCCGAAACCTGGGTCTTCATTACTGCGTGCGGGACGGCCATCGGATCGACATTGACGCGGCTCTTCAGGGTCTGCACCGAGATCGCCGTCGCCCGCGGACCGTGCGTTGGCAGATCGCACCAGCCGAGCTCGCTCAGCGGTAGCTCCATAGTGGTCAGGGCCAAGCGCAGCCGGATCGCGGCATCGATCCATGCTGCCTTTACCAAGGTGGCGGCACCGGCATCGGGGGATGCCTCGCAGAGCGTCAGGAACAAGAGATCGCGCGCTGGGCTGCGCAGAGGCGGACGATGGCGAATGCGATAGCCTTCCTCGAAGAACTTCAGGTTCCGGTATGACTTCGGTAGCAGGAACTCTGAGTGAAAAGCGTCCTCGATGTCCTCGAGTCTTCGGGTTATGATCACGCCGTCGATGCCGCCCTCCTTCGGGCGCACGCCAACGCGCAGCCGTTCCGATCGCCGGCGCGGTCGGTCCATGCGCCGGCGAAGGTCATCGGTCTCTGCAAAGTCGGGGGGGATCGTGTAGACTAGGCGCGCCAGCGCTGGATCGGGGCTGTCGGGCAGCGCGATGATCCTGCTGCCGGCATGAGGCTGGCGTCCGCGAAGCGTTGCGGCGAAGAGCGCCAAGGCCACCGGCACCCAGAATGCCTCGCCCAAGACCTCCAAGCCGGAGAGCATCCGGTTCACTTCTTCTTCGACTGCACGACAATAGAGTTCATAGGCGGGATCGGGACCTCCGATGGTGCCTAGCGGTGCCGAGCCGACCAGGCGCAGCTCACCGAGTCTCTGTGCCGCGCCGCGCAACAGCGGTTCGACAACCCGCAAACGAAAGGCGGTCGAAGACCCGGTCCATCTGGCGCTGCGCCCGAAGCGCTGTGCCAGGCCGATCGACTGTCCTGCCAGTTCATAAGCTTGCCCCCACGGGCGACACTCGGAGGGATGCTTGCTGGTCTCCATTTGCGCCAGGGTCTCGGCCAGCAGAGGCGTTACCGGGACATGGCGGTCCTGCAACGCTGCAAACATCTCTGCGCCGCGCGCTCCTTGCCGGCCCGAGAAGGCCGAATTCGGCAATGCCGTTGGCCCATGCACCGCGATGTTTGGGACCGGGTCGATCATTGCTCGAACACGTCCGTCTTCAGCTTCTCCACGGCGGAGACATTCTCTCGGTCGACCGAATAGAGATAGAAGACGTCGAGGTCTTGCGAGGAGATCTCGACCGTCTTTTGGTCGGCCCGTGCGGCGCGCATCAAGGTGGTGCACAAGACGATCTCCATCATCTTGATCAGCCGGCGATTGGAGAGGCTGGAAAGTTCGGAGCGGACCATGCTGCTGACGAGATCCGTCAACTTGGGAAAGAGCGCATGATCTGGATCGACCTCTAGGCGCCCCTTCAATGTCATGCTGTCGATCCTGTCTTGTAGGTCGGTCAGATCGTCCAACAGGGTCTTCCAGCCGGTGCCTCGCTTGAGGTTCGTTGCGTGAGTTTCCCGCCAGCCGTTCTGGGCCAGGTTGATCAGGTCTTGCTTAAGTCCGCTGCTGGAAGGGCCGGCTATGTTGTGCACCCAACAGCGCAGTAGAAAGCGGTCGTAGACGGCCTGAAGCGTTACGTCGCGCGGCGGGTGATTGGTGGCGGATACCAACAGCCTCAGCTTCGTCTGATTGACCTCGCCACGATCATGGAACACGCGTTCGTTCATGAAGGTCAGCAGCGCGTTCAGAATGGCGCTGGAGGCATTGAAGACCTCATCCAGGAAGACCACCTCGGCCTCCTGCATCATGTTCTTGGTGATCCGTTGCATATCGGGGGTCGCCCTGGACAGGGCTGCCAGGTCGTAAAATCCGAAGAGTTCGCCGGGCTCCGTGAACTGCGTCAGCAAGTACTCGAAGTATCGCTTGCTCTCTCCGCTTTGGTCCGCGACCTTCGGGGGTTTGGGGGGCATGCCCAGAATGTTGCGAACTTTGCTATGGGACGGACTGCTGTGTTTGGGATTGAGGTCGTCATCCTCGATCAAGCCGATCAGGTGGCAGAAGGCGCGCACGAGACGCGATTTGGCCGTGCCCGGCGGCCCGATCATCACCATCGACTCACCGGACATCGCAGCGATCATCAAGCAGTCGATTGCCTCGTCCATGCGGTAGAAGCGACCTTTCAAGGCCGCAGCCACCTCGTTGACCTTGTTCAAGGTCTCGCGCTTTTCGTTGTAGAGTTCTTGAAGGCCGGCTTGCTTGAACATCGGGCGGGACTTTCTTGGTTTCGAACTACAGGGAACGACGCAGGAGCGCGCCGGCGTAACCCGGTGCTGCTTCACGCCAACCCCCTGCACAGGCGGGCGGATCCTCGCCAGCAGCCCCGTCGAGAGCGGCAACGCCCTCAGCCAGAAGCGGCAGCGTGGCAAGCGATGCGGGTAGCGTGCGACCGGCTTGGCGTGCGCGCAACAGGAGCCACTGATCCCAAAAGCTTGCCCAGCCCCTTGTTTCAGCAACCAGCAGTGCCGTTGCTTCTATTCGCTGTTTCAGCGCTTGTGCCGAGTGACCCCGAGCCCTTGGCCAGACCGCAGGATCGATAGCGATCATGAGCCACTGTGTGGCCGGGCTTGATGTCGGGATCGGGTCCGGTGGCGGGAAAAGCAACACCTCGTGGCGGAGCGTAGCCCTGATTACGCGTGCCAGAGCAACGCGATGATCGAATCCACCAAAGGCGGTTAAAGCGATGGGATCGGCCAAAAAACCGGCTTCTGCCGGTTGGGCCGACAGGCTGCGGCCCAAGCGGGTGTCGAACCAGTCGCCGATCCTTTCGCTCATCAAGGCTGGGATCCTGTCTGCCAGCAGGGCGGTCTGTAGGGGGGAAAACCGCGGTGGCTCAGTGACGAGAAAGCGGGCTGCCATTCCGCTTGCGGCCGATGCCGTGCGTCGGTCACCCTCGCCCTTGCCCGAGAGCAGCCAGGCCAAGGGTTCGGCCAGCGCTGCGCCAGGAACCTCCGGCGGGATCAATCCACTCTTGGGACCAAGTGCTCGGCCAAGTGCGGCAAGCGACATCAGACAGAGCGCTTGCTCCAGGGCTGTGAGGTCAAAGCGCTGCCGAGCGCGTGAGACCTCTGCCTGTCGCGCGGTCATCTGCGCGCTCCACCCAGGAAGAGCGAGGCTGCGAAGAGTACGGCAGACAGGCCGACGACGGCAGGCCAGATCGCTAGGGGCGGCGGACGCTGGGCCTGGGCCGCAACGCTCGGAACATCATAACGCAGATCCAGCCCGCCGGTGGCTTCCCGCATCTGTGCTAGGAGGGCGCCGTTCAGGCCGGCAGTCAGCAGCTCCGGCGTCCCGGAACCTCTCGAATTGGATTGCTCGAGCGGTGGTAGCGTCAGCGGGATTGCTTGTGGGTCTTTGCCATCGGGCTCGATAACGAGGGTCGCCTGCTGCGGTGCCGCGCCTAGACTTGGTCTGACGGTTCCGGCAAAGACGCCCAGTGGCCCGTCGGGAGTCAAGGCCAGAGGGACTGTCGTGCCGCTGGCCAAGAGGATGCTTGCACTCAGACGATTGGGAGCGGGTTCATCGCCTTGTGCAGTGATGCGGACGGCAAGCTCGGCGCCTGCTTGGCGCAGGTCGATATCGAAACGCTGGGGATCATCCCAGGAGATTAGTTTGCGAAGAAGGGCGTCGCTTGCCTCCTTGCCTTTAGGGGTCCGGGCCCAGGCGTCCGGAACGGCGCCGCTAAAGACGCCGGCGACGATGAGCGGGCGATCTGGATCGCGGCGTACTGCAAAGACGGGATCGGGCCGTCCATCCGGGGGAATGAGATGGATCCGCGTGGCCGGCCAGGGTCGGGCATAGGTGAGCGCGATGCCCGCTACCGCCAGCGGCGGGGCCAAGCTGGCATCCGCTGCCTCCACCGCAATTGGAACAAATGGACCCTCTCGCCAGAAGGCGTCGCGCTGTTCTGGCTCGAAGGCCTCCAGTTTCAATTCGCCTCCTCGCCAGCCAAGCGGGAGGCGCTTGTACTGGTCGCGCTTAACTGCGTCGGGAAAGCTAGTTCCCTCTACACCGATCAGGGTAGTGAAGCAGAGCGGGCTGCTCTCGACCGCCGAGTAGCCCTGATCACCGTCGCCGATGATGAAGAACTGGCAATTGTTTCCGCGCAGAGCGCCCGCTTGTCGCATGGCGGCTTTGGCATTGGTGCCGCCGCCAACTGTCAGCCGATCGATGAAAGCCTCGGCATCGCGCTTGGCGGCCTCGGTCACCGAGGCGCGATTGAAGGGCGCCCCGGGATTCGAGGCGAAGGGTAGTATGGTCAGGCTGTCCACAGGCCGCAGCGCGCGCAGGATTGCCTTGGCCAGCGGTTTGGCGGCCGCGGCACGGGGGCCGTCCATCGAACCGGAGAGGTCCAGGATGATCAGCACGTCGCGACGCGGCGGATCGGCTATGAACTTCTGCGGATCGCTATGCACCGGTAGAACCGGACCCAAGGCCGTCGCCTCCCAGTCGGCGATCAGTTGCCTGTCCTCGATTGAGCCACGCTGAGGACCATTGACGATGAGGATACCGGTTCCCGCCGCGGCGGCGGCGAGCAAGCCATCTGGGAAACCGACCGGGAAAGCCCCAGGGGCTAAGCCATCGACGATCACGGCATCGTAGCTCGCCGGCTTGACGGGATCGCTCGCATCGGCACGGGTGATCGCATAGTCGGCGCGTGAGGCCCCCTCGATCCAGCGCGCGGGGCCATAGACCAGAAGATGGGCGGGGCCGCGCACAAGGGTGAAGACGCGTTCTTGACGCAAGACCGCGCCCGTATCGGGATGGAATCCCAGGGTGACATAGCCGATGCCGCGACGGGCGAAGCTGATTTCGACCCGCAGGCCTTGTGGTCCGCGGCTGGCCGGCGGTGCCTCGACCGTCTGCTCTCCCGGATTCTCGCCATTCACGTCCCATGCCAAGCGACCGCCACCCAGGATGGTTCCGCGCAACACGGCAGGACGGCCCAGTGCCTGGTCGGGACCGATGTCGTAGGAGAGCAACCCGGCGGCCGGTCGCTCAGCCGGTCTGGACAGAACATGAATTGGGATGGCCAACGCGGCGGCGCGCGCGATCTCTCGCTCAGTCTCGCCGTCGGTGATCAAGCCGTCGGTCATGAGGAAGATGCTACCGCTGCCGGGTCCCTCATCGATAGCTGCGAGGGCGGCGCCCAGTCCTGCCGCCAGATTTGTGGCCTGCGCCGGTGGGCCTGGATCGGCAGCGGCAATGGCATCGGGCAGAGCGGCGATCTGGTCGAGCCTGGCAACTTCGGACGCGGCGGCGCCGACATGGAAGACCCTGCCCGACCAACGCTGTGGCTCGGGCAGCCGGGCGATCGCTCTTCCCACGCGTTCGGCGAGCAGACTGCGGGCCTGGCGGTCGGCAACCTCCCCACCGCGGGTTTGGCTCTCGGAATTATCGATTAGGACCGCATAGGTTCCGCCGATCCGGGCGGCCGCCTCTGCTTGCATCGCCGGCAAGGCAGCCGCAAATCCGAAGCCCAGAGCAGCAAGAACTGCCATCAAACCAGCGAGCCGATGAAGCGATCTTCGTGTCGGCATGACCGCCCAAACCAAGGACACGAGAGCTGCCGTGAGGGCCAGCGCTTCCGCCGCCCTGGTGGGCCATCCCTTGGCCGGGCACAGCAGCTCACTTTGCGACACGATGAGGCCTTCGAGTAGGCTACAAATCATCCGCTGACCTCCCGCCGCCAAGAAAGGCCCAAGAGGCGCTCAAGCAGCAGTAGGGCGGACGCTATCGCCAGGGCGAGAGGCACGCTGGACTCTCGCTCATCCGAAGCGCTGCTCGCCAAAGCGACCTGTACCGGTGTTGCCAAGGCTTGGCAGCTGGAGATTGGTGCAAGACTGCGGGCCGTGTCGCTCTCGGCAAGTGGGTTCACGACCTCATCTCCCGTCGGGCCGAGATGCCGGAGGCTCAGATTGGTCCCTTCTTCCTCTGCAAGCCAGCGCAGAGCGTTGAAGAAAAGCAGCGTGGCGATGGCCTGCCGGTCTGCTTCCTCGCTTACCGCTGCCGCTGGAACCAGGACGCCGCGCGGCGCTTGGCGGATGGCCACCCAGGCACTGTCGCCGCCTTCCGGTCGCAAGACCGGCACCAGGTCGTCCGTTAAGCCAAGTGGAGCCGCCGCGACTGCCTCAAAGACGTCGAAGTCCAGTCCCTGGAGCAGCGGATGGTCATGCATGAATGGACCGATCTGCTGGCCACTTGGTCCGCTGGGTTGGTAGAGCGCGAGGAAGGGACCGGCAGGAAGGGCGGCACCGGGCTGGTGGCGCTTGACGGTGATGCGACGCGCTCCGGGCTCATTGCCGATGACTAGTCCAGGCGGCGATCCGCCAGGCAACTGCCAATCCAGTGCCAGTGCATCTCGCGGCGGGACACTGAGGCTGATCCGATCGTCGATCGCAAGGGCACCGCCGTCCGGTAGACGCAGGTCGTAGCGACCGGGCTCTGCTGGTATGCGCGCCAGCCAGCCACCGGGTCTTGCGGGATCGGCGAAGAGTGCGGGACGCATGCTGCCGCTGGGGCCGGTAATGGTTAAGTCCGGCTTGCTATCATCGCCATAGGTCTGGACAGAGACTTGTAGTTCAGCCTGGGCACCGCCGAGCACACCGCCCATCAGCGTTGCACTCTCGAGTGCTCGATTGGCTTTGGGCGGACCGACCTGAAGCCAGCAAACGCGACCGCCAAAATCAGTCTCCGGGACTACCCCAGGCGGCCGATCGGAGATGATGACGGCGTGAGAAGGTTGGCAGGCCATCGCGGGCGCGATGTCCAACGCAGTCGTCAGGACAGCCGCGCTGGCGCCGTCCGGACTAGTCTGCAGTGCCGCAAGCGCACTGGTCGCGCGCTCCACTGAACCGGAGAAAACAAGGCTGGGCTGCGGACCGGCTGCGACCAGATCGATACAGGCGAGTTCTGACTGGGTCGCTGCCTTGGCCTCAGCAATTGTCGCTAGTGCTGTAGCGGTTCCGGCTTCGAGCCTGCTGCCGTCTTCTGCCGCAATGGCCATGGACGGGGAGACGTCAACGACGAGGCGTAAGCCGGAGGGGCCGGGGGCGGGCAAGCGCAGCTCAGGCAGTATGTTCATCACGACCATGACGAGCAGAGCCAGGATCGCCATGCGCAGGTAAAATCGCAGCGAGCCGAAGGGGGCGGTCAGAGAGAGGCGATTGCGCGGGGCGCTGCTCTTCGGCAAGGGCGGCAGGAAGCGTGCCGCAGAGATTCGAAAACTGCGGAAGGTCGGCCGCACCATGTGATAGGCCAGTGCCGCCATGGCGGCCGGCAGAACGAGAAGGGCGATCGCCCAGATCATGCCGAAACCCTGGAAAGCAGGCCGCCGAGAAAGGGGGCGGCCGGTAGCTTCTGTCGAAACCAGGAGATGAAGCGGTCCGGCGGCAGAGCGGTGCAGATGGGATAGCGGAACGGCGGCTCCGGCCAAACCAGGGCTGGGCCAGCCAGGGCCTGCCTGAGCGCAAGTTGGTGGCGGGTGATGTTCTTGTCGGTCTCCTTCAAGATGTTTGTATCGGTCTCCCGCAAATCTGTGTCGGTGGACGTGCCTTCCATTGCAGCCAGCTTGAAGGGGCCTGCAGCCAGCATCGCTCGTTCCATCGGCCAGCTATCGATCTCGATGATGTGAAGCGAGCGATAGCTCTGCTGCGCCTTGCGGGAGAAGCGTGCGAGCTGGCCTTGCGGGTCGTCGAACAGCATATCGCTGATCAAGGCTACAGCCGCGGCTGGCCGAAGCACTGCTTGGGCAGCTGCTGTCGTTGCTTGCGGTACCGCCGACCAAGCGTCTTCGCCCAGTTCGCGCCCCAAGAGCTGCGCTGCGCGGCGGCGAAGGCGCGCAAGGCCGGCTCGGCCGGTGATCGGCATCGGCGGCTGGTCTGGGTGGTCGAAGACGGTGCCGACGAAGACCCTGTCGCCCTCCGCCAGCGCGATATGCACCAAGCATTGCAGGATCCAAAGGCCGACCCGCAGCTTCTCCGCCCCTTCCGGCAATGCCATGGCCGGGCGGCAATCGAGCAGCACCAGCAGCGTACGCTGTTCTTCGGCCTCGAAAGAGCGGACGACCAGATCCTCGGGGCGGCCGCGTCGGGTCGAGGCCAGCCAATCGACCTTGCGAACATCGTCGCCGAAGCTGTAGTCGCGAAACTCCCGGAACTCCAGCGACTGCCCCATCCGGCGATGCAGATGTGCCCCCAAGCCTTGCGAGGGCAAGTTGCGTCGTAGGCTGAGACGAAGACGCTCGAGCTCGGCAACGGTGATTTGAGGCTCTATGGGTAGGACCTCCGCCATCTAGACCTGGAACTCCTTTGACCTGGCATTCATCTCTGCGGCGAAGAGCTGGGCATAGCCTTCCTCCTGCGGTGCGCAGAGCCCGACAAAATCTTCGATCAGTGTGTCGTGCTGGTCGGCCTCGCTGTGCTGTGCGGAAAGCGCCTCTTCGTCTGAATAGGAGCCGAACGTAGCAAGCCCGGTCCGGAACTTGAGCCTGTGGCGCAGGACCGGGATCACCGAGTGAGCCAGTCCGGTCAAGCTGTGTGCCGGGATTTGGGTCTCTTCTCCTGCCGGGATGGTGAGAGCGGACCAGCCGAGTGCAGCAAGCGTCATGCTGGTGGCCGCTCGCGGGCCGAGCGGAAACTCCACCTGGCTGTCGACGAAGCGGCGCAGTGTCTCCCGGTTCGCATCCGAGAGGTCCTCCACACCTCCAAAGTCGCCGACCGAGGCTAGAACGATGTTGAGGATGTGCCGCTCGACAGCCTTGCTCGGTCGCAAGTCTCGAAGTGTCTGGCCGGCATCGTGAATGCAGAGCAGCGCGCGCTCGTTCGCCTCCTGGAGTTCCCTTTCCTTCTGTCTGTCTTCCCGTGTTGTCTTGCCAAGCTTGGGCGGGTCGCCAACGTCCTTCTCCACAATTGCTGCTAGCACGCTCCGGCTTGGGAAGGGCATGCGCACTTTGAAGAGGAAACGGTCGAGTTGGGCTTCCGGCAGAGGATAGGTTCCCTCTTGGTCCACCGGATTCTGCGTCGCCATGACCAAAAATGGCGAGGGCACGTTATGCAGCGTTTCGGTATCGCTGCTGTGTTCGGTCCTGTAGCGGATGTCGCGGGTTGTGACCAGATTATGCTTTGTGCCCAACACGGTGACCTGAAACTCCGCCATGGCTTCCAGCATGGCGGCCTGAGTCTTGGGCGTCGCACGATTGATCTCGTCGGCAAGCAGAAGCTTGCAGAAGATTGGGCCGGGCTCGAAGGCCAATGTGTAGCCAAGCTTGCCCTCTTCGCCTTTCGGCATCTTCGTCCCGGTGATGTCGGAAGGCATCAGATCGGGGGTGAATTGTATGCGCCCCACCGCGTCGGCTTCGCTGAGGCCGAGCGCTTGCGAGAGCGCCCTGACGAGCGCGGTCTTGCCGAGGCCAGGATTGCCCTCTAGCAACACGTGTCCGCGGGCGATGAGTGCAATTAGAATCGCGTTAATCACACCCTCGACCCCAAACATCGAGTTGCCAACGCTGGCATGCACCGCCTTGAGGAACTGAAAGGAAGAGTGGGGTAGCTGAACGGTCATGGGGCTTGCCTGCTGGTTCCGAATGTCACCTTGGGTGCGCTGCTAAGGCTTTGCATCCATGTGGGAATGCGCTGGCTGCGTGCCGGCGGTGGGGCGAGATTACTCGGCATATCGGGTGGTGGGCTTAAGTGGATGGCGATGGTGTCGGGCGCTTTGCCCTCAGCGGCAAAGGGGTGGAAAGTTGCGCCTTTACGCCCTGCGCTTGGTTGATCCGAGAATCGGCCGGTTGGATCGCCGAGTGCGATGTTGGATGTCGGCGCTTCGCTATCCGGCGGCAGGCTGCGCAGCGGCAGTGTCTCGGCATCCGGTTCGATCACAGGACTTTCTTGGACGCCGACTCCGACCCGTTCTTCGCTTGTCATCTGTCCCGTATCGCTTCCCTCTGGTGTGCCGGGCTCCGCCGTCTCCAATCCATCCCGCAGTGTGTTGCTTGGCGGAGCGGCCTTTGCCGCTCTAGAGGCGGTTTCCTCGGGACTGGGGGCTCCTGTGTCGCTAGCTCCTGTGTCGCCAGATCCTGTCGATCCGGGGGCTTGCTCCTCTACGGCCGCTGCTGCTTCCTCGGGCAAACCGTCCCTTTGATGAGACGTTTCTTGCGGGCCGTTCACCTCATTGGCGGCTTGCTGCGCACGCTCTGGTGCAGGAGGCGACTTGGCGCTTGCCGTATCGGCTGTCCCCGTGGCGGTATTCGCCTTGTCAGGTCCGTCTTCGCCAGCTTGAGCTGTGTTTCCAGCACCCTCCGACCCAGGCGATCTCCCACCTTGGTCTGCCGCAGACCCATCCTTGTTCCCGGCTTGGTTCCCAGTATTCTCTGCGGTCTTGTTGTTTTCTACGGCAGCATCGCCTGCTTGGTCTCCGCTGGTTTGTGTGGCCGATCCTTGCGAGCCGGAGCTGTTGCTAGAGGAGGCTGCATTGCCTTGTCCCTCAGCCTGACCTTTGCCGTCCTCTTCGGAGGAGGAACTCGTGCTGGGTTCGGCCCCTCTACCGCCCTCTCCCGCGCCGTCTTGCGCCGCGTTCTGATTGCCGGACGGGCTGTCGCCTTCACCTGCACCGCTTCCTCCTCCATTTGATCCCTCCTGCGATGAGGCCCTGTCTTGATTGCCCTCCTGCTGCGAGGGACCAGTCCCCGCCTGATCCGGTTCGCTTGTTCGAGACTCGCTGCTGGGTGAAGTAATCTCTTCGAAAACGGTGGAAGGACTGTGCAGCGGCTCCATCCATGTCACCGGAGCAAAGGCAGCCAGCAGCCAAGCTAGAACGGCGGACAGGGTTACGGTGGGAAGGAGGCCCAGAGCGCCGCGCAAACGTAACGCCGCCTCCTGCCGAAGATTATGTCCGCTGAACACTGTGTGAAGATCGCTGTAGGCGCGTTCGTCGTGAAACATCGCAAGGCCGCGACGAACCGGCGTGTCTCCCGACCTGGTCGCAAAGGCGGAGCGAAGCGATCGTCTTACTAGGGAACAATGGTCGAAAGCGTCATGAGCGGCCGCCAATGAGAAAGCTGGAAAGACCCCTTGGGGCTGAGGGGGCACATAGGCGGTTACCAGAGCCCCGGGGTTGCGATCCATCTTTGCCAGCGAGGTCGTCGGAAAGGCCAAAAGGACAAAGCCGCTGGCCAAGACGGCCGCGGCCGCCGGCAAGGGCGCCCAGGCGAAGGCGAGCGCCGTTGTGCCGAGCCCAGCTATGCCGGAGAAGAGCAAGTTATGGCTGGCAAAGCGCTGTCTCTCTATCCTGGCCAAGAGCCTTGCGTCGGCTGCGCCGCGTTGGACCTGTGCAGCTTGGCGGCTCTTCAGGCCTAGTCCCAGAAGCAGAGCCGTCGCCCAGAGTGTCAAGCCGGCCAACAGCAGCAGGATAACCAGGAGTCCAAACCACTCTACCAACGCCACATGGCGTCCAGCAGATGCCCAGCCCAAGAGAATGCCCAAGATGGCGAGAACGATCGCCCTTGCACAACCGCCAAGCAGGATCAAAGGGGGGTTGCCGCGCCCCATGGTCTGCCGATCCCTTCTCGAGACTGGCCGGCGGTATGCCACATCCATCAAGAAGACCAGGAGTCCCGATCTCAGCTGGTGTGCAGTGCCGTGGGAGGGGGCCTCTGCCATCATTGGCATCCTGGGAAGCGTCTTGAGCCTTGATGAACCAAGACAACCACTGCTAGATGCACCCTTGCTGGGAAGGGAATGTCGGTCTGCCGGGTCTCTCGCGTTAACTGATGGCAAAAAGTATCTGAGAAAGAACGACGAATCCTGCTGTTGCTAAGCAGAACAAGGCAGTTCATGGAAACCGAAACCAGCGCTTGGAAGAACCTATGCTGCGAAACGCCACCCATTCCCCCGTCCGATCTGCTGGACCTCTCCTACCAATGGTTACAGGTCTTTGGCGAATGGTCAAGCACGTGAGCGCAGTACGGTGCTCACCAAGGGTTGGTGGCTTTGAAGCCGCCGACACTGACTTCGTTAGAGAGAGATCGCAGAGGTCGAAACGCCTTGCCGCTTGAGTCCCGCAACAGCAGCGTGCGGCAAAGCAACATTCAGCTCCAGTACTGGATAGCGAATTGGTGAGTCATGTTTCTGGAGGCGCGTTTTGCGCGTCGGCTGCGCTTCGATGCGAGGCCTTCATCAACAAACATCCAGGCTTGACGAATGGGGGGCGATAGATTAATTATTTAGACCAACCGGTTTAAACTAGCACTCCTTATGCTAAGAATCTTGGCTCTCGTAGCCCGGCGGAAGGGGTGGAAACCTGGTCAAGAAAGATTGGTCTCATCACCTGGGAGGCATCGGCGATGCTGGCGAGTGAGCATATCAATGAAATCGATCGTGCCCTCGGCGGAGCAGTGACGGGACGCGACACAGCGGTCCTGGAATCATGGAGACGATGTGTCGACCAGCACGGCCTCGATCCAACCCGGCCCAGCCCAGCGCATATCGTCACGGCCACAAAGCTCAGGGAGCACCGCGAACAGTCCGAACGTCTGATCGCGATTGCCAGAAGCGGCATCGAGACCCTGTTTCGCCAAGTTGTCGGGCAGAACTATGTCCTGCTGCTTGCCGATCAAGAAGGGGTGACTGTCGACTATTTCGGAGATCTGTCCTGTGAGAGCGAGCTCCGCGATGCCGGCCTCTACCTCGGGTCGGATTGGTCCGAAAACCTAGCCGGCACTTGCGGTATCGGCTCGTGCATTGCGGTCGGCGAGGCGATGACCATTCACCAATCCGATCATTTTGATGTAAGCCATACGTCTTTGAGCTGTACAGCTGCGCCGATATTCGATACCAATGGACTCTTGTCGGCCGTCCTCGACATTTCCCTCCTGCGGTCGCCGCAACCGAAGGTCAGCCAGAGTCTAGCGCTCCATCTCGTTGTTGCCTCTGCCCGCCGTATTGAGCTTGCCAACCTGATGGCGATGATGCGTTCCGAATGGGTTCTGCGCTTTTCCCACCTGCCCGAGCTGTTGGACGTCGATCCCGAAGCGGCGATTGCACTGGATGGCTCGGGTAACATCATTGGCATGACGAACGGCGCGGCACGAATCTTAGGGCCCTGCAGCGGGATTGACTGGCGTCACAGCGAGATGATCGTCGGTCAGCCCCTTTCATCGTTTTTTGAGTTGACCATCGATGATCTGCCGGACGTAACCAGTGCAAGGCCGACCGAAGAACGGGTGATTTATCTGCGTGACGGGTCTGCGGTGTTCGGCCATGCGATTGCCCCACGGCGCAGCACAAGCGCATTGATCTCCGCCCGCAGCGGCTTGCCGCCGCAGCTCCAAGCGCTCAGCGGTGACGATCCGGAAATGCGGTTGCTGGAACGGAAGGCCGCCAAGCTAGCCACCGGCGCAATGCCGCTTTTGATTCACGGCGAAACCGGTGTCGGGAAGGAGCGTCTGGCGCGCGCAATCCACGCAAGCCGCGGCAAGGACAAGCCCTTTGTCGCCGTGAATTGCGCATCTTTACCTGAATCGCTGATGGAGGCCGAGCTGTTCGGAAGCATCGGCATCCACGGCCCTCCGCGGCAGGGACTTATCGAGAAAGCCAACGGTGGGACACTGTTCCTGGACGAGATTGGCGACATGCCTGTGAACGTTCAGTCGCGTCTGCTTCGTTTTCTCTCCGATGGCGAGGTCCAGCCGCTTGGCTCGCATATGCCGCTAAAGCTCAACATCAGAGTCATTTCTGCATCGCATCAGGATATCGAGCAGATGGTGAAAGAGGGCCGCTTTCGCCAAGACCTGTTCTTCCGGCTCGCGGCCTCGACCCTCGCGGTTCCCCCATTGAGAGACCGGCGCGATTTTGATTGGCTGCTGGATCAGCTCCTGCGACAGCGTACGATCGCATTACCGGAGACCCATCGTTTGACGACGGCTGCACGAATGGAGCTGAAGCATCGCACCTGGCCGGGCAATATTCGCGAGTTGATCAACACGCTCGATGTCGCGGTCGCACTGGCTGAGACAGCGATCATTGATCTTGAGGACTTGCCGGCGCCCGCATTTTCCGACGATCCTACCGTCAGCGCACTGACGGATGACGGCGACCCTTCGGACCTGGTGGCGGTGCTGAAGATCTGCGATTGGAACATCTCCCGTGCCGCACGGCGTCTCGGGGTGAACCGGAGCACGGTGCATCGCCGGATGGAGCGTCTCGGAATTCAGCGGCCCAATTGATACGACCTGTTGCAGAGTGTTGCATGGCCTGTTGCAGGCCACTGTTGTTGCAACACTCTGCGTGACCTTTTTTGACCTCAGCGCATTCAGTGTTCGACAAACGCTTCACGAGCACCCCTCAAATTGACGACCTTTCTCCCCGGCAGAAAACGAAAACCATGGGGGGGAGGACACCCGGAACCAAGTCTGATCGGAACCGTCAGTCGCTACCAGCAGCCGGAAAGCGGCTGATACTGTTAGCCCCACGATTGTGATCGATCGGACCGGTTTGATTTCCCCTTGGCACAGTACGGCAACTGGGCGCGCTCCAGGTTCCAAAGTGCTGTCGTTCGGGCCCCCGCACTAGGGCCGGACCAGCCTTGTCTTGAGCGGCCTCAAAGCGTCGGCGTCTGCTCGATACGACGCATCCAGCTAACTGAATAGCGGAGGAAGATGGCCATGCAGTTTAACAGGGACGATTTGATCAAGGCCTATCGGTCGATGCGAACGATCCGAGACTTCGAGGAACGGGTTGCCGAAGAGTTCTCTTCGGGCGGGATACCGGGGTTCGTTCACCTCTATGCTGGTGAAGAGGCCTCGGCCGTCGGAATCTGCGCGCATCTCGATGACCGCGACGTCATCGCCAGCACGCACCGGGGTCATGGCCACTGCATCGCCAAGGGCGTTGATGTGAAGGGCATGATGATGGAGATCTACGGCCGCCGTGAAGGTGTTTGTGGCGGCAAGGGCGGATCCATGCACATCGCCGACCTGAGCAAGGGGATGCTGGGCGCCAACGGCATCGTGGGCGGCGGACCGCCCCTGATCTGCGGCGCTGCGGTGACCGCAAAGTACAAGAAGACGGGTGGCGTCGCCGTGGCATTCGTCGGCGATGGCGGGTCCAACCAGGGCACTACCTTGGAGTCCTATAATCTCGCCAACGTATGGAAGCTGCCGGTGATCTTCGTCGTGGAAGACAACGGCTATGCTGAGGCCACCTCATCGAAATGGTCGGTGTCTGGAACGCAGCTCGATCGCGCCAAGGGTTTCGGTATGCCGGGCATTGCCGTCGACGGACATGATTTCTTTGCCGTCCACGAGGCCGCCGGCGAGGCCATTGCCCGAGCCCGGGCCGGGGAGGGGCCAAGCCTGATGCATGTCACGCTCAATCGCTTCTTCGGTCATTTCGAAGGCGACGCAATGACCTATCGCGGGGACGGTGAGATACAGAGAATTCGCGACGAGAAGGACAGCCTGAAGATCTTCCGTCAACGCGTGACCGAGATGGCGCTCCTTGAGCCTGAGCAGCTCGACGCAGTTGATGCCGAGATCGCGAAACTGATCGACGAGTGCGTCAAGGAATCGGAGGCGGCAGATCCGCCGACCCAAGCCGATCTGACCACCGACGTCTACGTCGCTTACTAAGGGAGGCCTTGATATGGCGAAGAAATCATACCGTCAGGCGATCAATGAAGCGATTGCCCAGGAGATGCGCCGCGACGAGAACGTGCTGGTTTGGGGCGAAGACAATGCCGGTGGTGCTGGTGCGGATGGCGAAGACGACGCTTGGGGTGGTGTGCTTGGTGTTACCAAGGGCCTCTATCCTGAGTTCGGCCCGGAACGCGTGCTCGACACGCCGATCAGCGAAAGCGCCTTCATCGGTGCTGCAGCCGGTGCCGCGGCGACGGGGCTTCGGCCGGTAGCGGAGTTGATGTTCGTCGACTTCATGGGGGTCTGCTTCGACCAGATCTTCAACCAGGCAGCCAAGTTCCGCTACATGTTTGGCGGCAAGGC
Source organism: Rhodospirillales bacterium (assembly GCA_963669445.1). Taxonomy (GTDB): domain Bacteria; phylum Pseudomonadota; class Alphaproteobacteria; order Kiloniellales; family JACOMY01; genus JACOMY01. The sequence continues at coordinate 3,088,901 of OY770029.1, read as the reverse complement.
GGTGACGCCGTTGGTCATCCGCACCATGTATGGCGGCGGTTTCCGGGCGGCGAGCCAGCACAGTCAATGCCTCTATCCGGTCTTTACTCACATCCCAGGTCTCAAAGTCGTCGTGCCTTCCTCGCCCTACGAGGCTAAGGGCCTGATGATCCAGTCTATTCGTGACGACGACCCCGTCATCTTTTTTGAGCACAAAGTTATGTACGACGAAGAGGAAGAGGTGCCGGACGATCCCTACGTCATACCTTTTGGCGAGGCCAACCTGACCCGCGAAGGTGACGACGTCACCATCGTCGCCTTCGGCCGGATGGTCGGCTTTGCCAACCAAGCCGCAGATGCCCTGGAGAAAGACGGCATCTCCTGCAATGTCGTGGATCCTCGAACGACCTCGCCGCTCGATAGCGATACGATCATCGAGTGTGTTGAGGAAACCGGGCGTCTGGTCATCGTCGATGAATCCCACCCGCGCTGTTCGATGGCCTCAGACGTGTCGAGTATTGTCGCCCAAGAGGCCTTCAAGGCCCTGAAGGGGCCGATCCGAATGGTGACGCCGCCACACACGCCCGTCCCATTCGCACCGGAGCTGGAAGACGCTTACCTGCCTGATGCGGCAAAGATAGCGGCAGCAGTCAGGATGACGATGGCTTAACCAGATGACGGCCAGAGGGTCTGCTGACGCCATCGGCGCAGAAAAGACAAGTCTCTGGCGGCGGACGGTAGGACCCTAGCCAACGCAGGCGGTTTCTGCCAGGAGCACGCACGATGACAGACAAGATTATCCCCATTGTCATGCCCAAGTGGGGCCTGGCGATGACTGAAGGCACGCTAAACACCTGGAACACTGAAGAAGGGGCTGACGTTACGTCCGGCACCGAGATTGCCGAGATTGAGACCACGAAGATCACCAATGTCTTCGAGGTGCCGGTATCGGGGCTCTTACGACGGCTCGTGGCCACAGAAGGCGAGACGCTGCCGGTTGGTGCGCTGCTTGCGGTCGTCGCCGAGGGCTCCGTTCCCGACGCAGAAATCGACAGCTTCATCGAGCAGTTCCAGGCCAACTTCGTGCCGGAGGAAGCAAGTGGCGATGAGGGGCCGGAACCTGAAACCATCGAGACCGCTGGACGGTCGATATCCTACCTCGCGATGGGGCCAAGCGACGGCGATGTGGTGCTCTTCATCCATGGTTTCGGCGCCGACGTGAACGGTTGGATGTTCAACCAGCCCGCACTGGCGCAAGATCGGCTAGCCATCGCCCTCGATCTTCCCGGCCACGGGCGCTCCACCAAGGATGTCGGCTCCGGGGATGTCACCTTCTTCAGCGAGATCATTACGGACTTCATCGACCAGAAGGGCTTTGATCGGGTCCATTTGGTGGGCCATTCGCTTGGTGGCGGCATTGCTGTGCAGGCCGCCAGTCACCCGAGCGTTAAATCGCTCACAGCTATTGCCCCGATCGGACTCGGCAAAGAGATCAACAGCGGGTTTCTCGAGGGCTTTCTCTCGCCTAAGCGGCGCAAGGCGCTACGGCCGGTCCTGGAGCAACTCGTAGCCGATCCCAGTCTGATCAGTCGGGACATGCTGGAAGACGTTCTGAAGTTCAAGCGCATGGACGGCGTGGAGACCGCTCTTAGAGCAATCATCGCGGCAAGCTTTGATGCGGGAACTCAGTCCGTGGATCTTGCGGGCGCGTTCGAGCAGCTCTCGATCCCGATCACCGTGATCTGGGGCGAGAGCGACCGGATTATCCCAGCCGCGCATTCGGAAGGTTTGCCCGCAGCGGTCACGGTCGAGATCATTCCGGATGCCGGACATATTCCGCAGATGGAGGCCTCCGCAAAGATCAACGATCTCATTACGGCAACGCTTGGAAAGGCATAGGACGATGTCAGGACACTACGGCGATCATGCGACGGCCGTCGACAAGCGGGTCGGCGCGCTCTTCAAGGCGGCGCCAAAACCAATGGCGGCCTACAATCAGCTCGTCCAGGCTGCGAGCGCTGATGGTGTCATAAACGCCAAGACAAAAGAGCTGATGGCTCTGGCGATTTCGATCACCTCAAGATGCGAGGACTGCATCGCTTACCATTGTCGGGCGGCGATCAAGCACGGCGCGACGGAAGCGGAAGTCACCGAGACGATCGGCGTCGCCATCGAGATGGGCGGCGGCCCTGCGGCAGTCTACGGCGCACGGGCCTATCAAGCCTACAAAGACCTCGCTGAATAGGACCGGCAAGCCTGCCGAGTAATGACGTCCGTACGGCTGCCTAGGCGATCCCAGGGCACTTCGCGGAGAACAACACTCCAAGTCGCAGATATCGAAGTTGTGGAAGAGACCATAGCGGGCTGAGGCGAGGGGCCAATGCGGGAGACTCTAACTCAAGACGACCCAGATTTCAGAAGGCAGAGCAGCGACGCTCGCATTATGAGTCGGTTGAGATAAAGAGTAAATGCGACCGTAAGTAAATAGAACGTAAGAATGAAGTCCGATTGACTACACATCAGAGCAATAGTGATCAAAGATGGAGTATTTTGTTGATAAGGTGTAAATATAAAATTTGTATCAATATTGATGTTTGATCGAAAAGGCGAGAAATTCGTCCCTCAAATGTAGAACTGCAGGAGGAGATCATGTCTGACACTGTGTACTGGATCCTTGAGATGAAGATGGAGCCAGAGAAAGCCGAAGACTTCAATGCCGTAATGGCGGACCTGGTTGCGGCAACGCAGTTGGAGGAAGGGACGATTGCTTATGAGTGGCACTTCGACGATGAAGGAACGGTGTGCCATATCTATGAGCGGTTTCGCGATTCCGATGCCGCTGACCTGCATCTTGAGATGTTCGGCGAGATCTTTGCAGATCGCTTTCTCGCGGCTGGTTCGCCGACTAAGCTCACCATCTATGGCGATCCCAAAGCGGACGTTGTCGAGACCCTGAGCGGGTTCTCGCCCCGGATCCTTAAAATGCGGGCCGGTTTCTCGCGGTTTGGTTAATCATCCCGAAGAGCGGTGCGACGGTCACGGCCTGTTGCTCTCGGCACGCGAGCGATCGGGAGCGCAGAAGCAAATCCCCCTCACAGAGGTCTTGAACGGTCAGTATAAACTTGCTACCTAATCCGCAGGTCAAAAGCAGATTGGGTTCTACTGATGCCTTGGGTAAAGAGCTTCGACGTTGATGCAGCACTCGACCGCGCGACGCGCGTCTTCTGGTCGAAAGGCTATGAGGCCACGTCTGTCTCGGACCTGACCGAGGCCATGCAGATTAACAAGGGCAGTCTCTACAATGCCTTCGGCAATAAGAGTGCCTTGTTTAACCAAGTCCTGCTGAAGTACGACCGCGAGAACCGACGTGCGGCGCTGAAGCAGCTCGAAGCCATAGAGGATCCCCTTGTTGCGATCCGGACCCTGTTCGATGCTCTGATCGCCGAAAGCGAAGCCGATGGGGAACGAAAGGGATGCCTTCTGGTGAACACCGCCCTGGACCTGCCAAACCAGTCAGAAGAGGTCCAACGGTTGGTCACATCGGCTCTCTTGGAGTTTGAGGCCTTTTTTGAACGCCTGATCGAGCGCGCCAAGAGTCGCAAACAGGTGCCGCAGGATCTGGATGTGAACGAGGCGGCAAAGTCGCTTTTGACCCAGGTGGTTGGCTTGCGGGTCTTGGCACGAGGTGTCTTCGACTCCCAAAGCCTAAGGGCGATTGGAGCACAGGCGCTCGAGCGCATCGAAGCTTAAGCCTTTCAAACAAAAAAGAAAAGTCCGGGCGGCCGTATCTTTCTTGAATTAGGTGTTGACCGATCTGTATAAACATCCATATGAGTTTAAACCGATCGGTTCAAACAGTCGAACACACGCTCTCAAACTTGAAAGAAAAGCCCATGTCTCAGTTCACCACGCACACCACCGAGTCCGCGCCCGAGGGTGCCAAGCCCTTCTTGCAGGGCGCCAAGGATGCCTATTCCTTCGTGCCGAACCTGCTTGGCACAATGGCGACTTCGCCGGCGCTGCTTGAGGGTTACATGACCCTGGCGGGCATCTTCGACAAAACAGAACTGTCCGAGACCGAGCGCCAGATCATTCTAATGACGAACAACCGCCTGAATGGTTGTACTTATTGCATGGCCGCGCACACAACGCTCTCGCAAATGGCAAAGGTCCCTGCTGACGTCATCGAAGCTCTGCGCAACGACACACCGATCGCCGATTCGAAGTTGGAGGCCTTGCGTACTTTCGCGGCAATCGTGAATGAGAAGCGCGGATGGCCGGAAGCCGGCGAAATCGAGGCCTTCATCGCCGCTGGTTACTCCAATCAGACTGTCCTTGATGTCATTCTCGGCACCAGTCTGAAGGTGATGTCGAATTACACGAACCACATTGCCCACACCTCGCTCGATGACGCCTTCGTCCCGAACACCTGGACCGATCCGGCAAAGAAGGCTGCGTAGGCTGCTGACAGGGGCCCGTGTTCTGTTGCGGGCCCTGCTCGGCCGGAAGTTTGGGCTGTCTGAACCCCTCGTCTCGACCACCTTCATCGATACAAACTGGAGATGACTATGTCTTGTATTTCCGCCCTATTCGCCGCCATCGCCGTGGCCGAACGAGATGCCAATTGGTCAAGTGCCGCAAGAGACACATGACGTCGTCACGGCATACAACGCTTGGCTTGAAGAAACCGATACACCTTGGCTCTTCCTCTATGCGACGCCAGGTGCCCTCAATCCCCCGGAGGCGGCAGACTATTGGGTTGATCGGGCCAAGAACATCGAGACCGTCTACATCGGTGCGGGTATGCACTATGTGCAAGAAGACCAGCCCTACGCGATCGGTCGTGCGATCTCTGACTGGTATCGTCGGAACCAAGCAGGCTGAGCGGTTGGTTCGTCAGGCGGGTCTCAGCCTTACTCTTTGTGCTCAGACCCGCCGTTCACGCCCCTCGAAAGAAAGGCACATCATGTTACTCGATACACCAATCTGCGACTTCGGCTGGAAGGCTCCTGACTTCACCCTCAAAGATCCGGACGGCACCAGCTTCAAGATGTCTGACCACCTGGGAGACAAGGGCCTCTTGATCGCCTTCATCTGCAATCACTGCCCCTACGTTCAAGCCGTTGCCGAACGCTTGGCCGCAGATACCCGGAACCTGCAGGACGATGGCATCAATGTGTTGGCAGTCATGTCCAACGACTACCGCTACGTGTCGATCGACTCTCCACCCAACATGAAGCTCTTCGCGCAGCACTACGGCTTCTCCTTTCCCTATCTGGTCGATGAAGACCAGTCGGTCGGTAAGGCTTACGGGGCGGTCTGCACTCCTGATTTCTTTGGGTTCAACAAAGATGGGGAGCTTCAGTATCGCGGTCGGCTCGATAGTGCCGGTATGGGGAAGGCAAAGGAACGAGATCCCGAACTCTTGAAAGCCATGCGCCAGATAGCGGAGACGGGCCAGGGCCCGCGCGAACAGATCCCAAGCATGGGTTGTTCAATCAAATGGAGCTGACGTCATGGCCAACTTCGATCTCTGTACCTGGGCAAGGCCGAACGGCCGGAAAGCCTCGAGGAACGGGCACTGCCCTAGAACCTGAGACCGGTCGACATCTCGACAGGCGACAAGAAGACCTCCGCGTATGGCGCGATCTCGCCAAAATCGCCGACCGTTTCCTACGTTTTGGAAGTGACTTAGCCCCAGGCTCCAGAAAGCCGGGGAAGGAGGAGCCCTTGCGCAGTGTCCGAAAACGCAGCTCCACCCTACCGGCCCACATTGCCCAATCGCAGTCGCGTTAGCCGTTGCGCTCTGCCACCCACTCGGTCGACCGGCGTCTAACGTCAGCGAACATCCGTCGGTCCGCTGCCACCTTGCTCGTTCTCGGCATCCAGGATCGGACGCACTGCAGCGCCGATCTTGGCCTTGTCTGCGTCGGTGAGGGGGCGGTGTTGATCGTTCTCATCCAAGCGCACCTTGACCTCGCGGCTGGCGAATTGAATGCCCTCGCGCTCGAAGAGGGATCGGATCTCGGCATAGATGATCTTGCGGGCCTGGAACTGTTCGCCCGGGCGGGTCTTGAACTTCACCCGGATGATCATGGCCGAATCTTCCATCATGAAGACGCCCTGGGACTTTAGCGGCTCCAGGAAGCTCTGTCCGATCAGCTCGTGGTTCAAGAGTTCCTTGCCCAGGTTCTTGATCAGCTTGTTCACCTTGTTCACGTCGGTGTTGTAAGTGAGTCGCAGCGGCAGCTTCATGATCACCCAGTCGCGCGAGTAGTTGGATAGATGCTGGATTTCGCCGAAGGGTACGGTGACCAGCGTGCCCAGCTGATGGCGCAATTGCATCGAGCGCACAGAGATCTTCTCTACTGTGCCCTTCACACTGCCGATATCGATGTACTCGCCGACGCGGAAGGCATCGTCCATCAGGAAAAAGGCGCCGGAGAAGATATCCTTGATCAAGGTCTGGGCGCCGAAGCCGATGGCCAGACCGATGACGCCGGCACCGGCGAAGAGCGGCGCGATGTCGACGCCCAGCTGCGAGAGACCGATCATCAAGGCCATGGTGACGATTACCGCCAGCAGGAAATTGCGGAACAGCGGTAGCAGCGTGGCTAGGCGCGAGCGTCCGCCATGGCCGCCTTCGTCGCCGCCCTCGGCCGCTTCGCCGCCGCCTTCCTCCTCGACCTTGCGGTCGATCAGGATGCGCACGGCCATGTAGGCCAGGTAGGCGATGAAAAGGATGAAGACCAGCTCCCATAGGGTGCCCAGAAGTCCGGTGCCGCTGAAGATGTCGACCCCCCAGACCAGGCAGATGGCTGCGATTGCCATGGCGACGATCACCACGGAGATCGCCCGCTCCGCCAGGTCGCGGAAGGTCTGGAGCCGCGGGGCGGGCTTCTCTTCAGGCTTGATGTGTTCGGCGTCGCCGGCCCGTAGCGTGACCTCTTCGAGCGCCTCGGCAGGGCTTGCCGGCTGTTCCTCGTTGGCTTCCGGCTCCGGCTCTGTGTGCTCTACCTTCTTCGGCGGAGCGGCCCAGTCCAGCAGCATGATCGCCAAGCCGTAGACCGCGAGCGCACCCAGGATCGCCAGGAAGGGTGATCCAACCAGAAAGGTCGAGTTGGGGAAGCCTAGGATCGTGCGCAGAGCAGAGATCGCCCAGGCGACGATAAAATAGATCCCGGCCAGAATCGGCCACACGCGGGCCAGCATGCGTGCACCTATTCCGTTCTCGCTCGCCGGACCCATGATGGCCTCGGCGATTGCGCGACGATGTAGGAAGCCGATGCCGGTCAGCATGGCCGCAACGACGAAGCTGGAAACGACGAAGCTGAGGCTGGAGAGATCGCTGCCGATGCCGATGCCGGTCAGCCAGTCCTTCAAGTGAGAGAGGGCAATGCCGATCAACATGGTGAAGGAGAGATCGCGCTTCAGCTTGACCGCGACCTCGTCGCTGAAGCGCAGCATGCGATGGCTGGGCGCATCGCTGCCCAGCAAAGCGGCGAAGAAGAAGGCCGAGATGCGCCAGATCCCGTAGACGATTAAGACGCGCAGCTGCAGATCCTGAGCAGCCTTTGACCCATAGTCGATGATCAGGAGGACGATGACGGCCGTTGCCAACTGCAGGATGACGGCAAAGCTGTGCAGCAGGAAGGTGGCCGTTAGATAGCAAATCTTCTCGGCACGGGACGCCGGCTGCGGATTGAAGAGATAGCCGAAATAGGGTCTGGCCCATCGTTCGAACAAGCGGAAAACGACGAATCCGATGGCCAAGGCGAGGATTGCCAGCCCGGCGGCGACCAGGGGCCAGAGACCGCTGCCGTGCTGCTCAAAGGCCTCGTCGATGCGTTCTGGATAGCCGGGCGCAGCCGCTCCCATTGCGGCAAGGCGTGCGCGCAGCAGCGCACCGGCCTGTTGCAGCTTGTCCTGAAGGCTCGCGTCTTGTGGCTGGGCCACAGCTGCGGCCTCATGCTTGCCGCCGATCACCAGGACCGTCGCACCCTCTGCCTCTGCGGCGCGTACCAGAGCCTGCAGCTCAGTCGAGAGGCCGTTGATCGCTGCGGGCTCCTCGGCAGCCTTGGCAGTGTCGGGCAGGGATGTCAGAAGGAGTGCGGAAACGAGCAGGAGTATCCAGGCAATAGGAGCCTTCCGGCAGGCCGCCCCAGACGACCTTACCTCATGCATATGTCCGAACATGTTACTCCCCCAGTCCGTGCCGTAGCGTCTCTGCCCTTTGACGTAGCCAATCCAGGCGATCACGAGACTGGGCCTGCTCCAGTGCCAACCAGGCCTCGAACTCGTCATTGCGCGAGCTGCTTTCGATCAGTGCATCCAGGCGCGCACTTTCGCGTTCGGCATCTTCGATCAGTGCTTCCATCTGCATGCAGCGCTGCTCTTCGTCCAACAGTCGCAGGAATCGAACCTTGAGAGCCACCACCAGACGCCGAAGGTCGTTGGCAGCCTGTCGCAGCGGCGCTTCCAGGAGGCGACGCAGCTCGTCACGTCCTGCCTCTGTCAGGGACAACAGATCTTCTTCTTCCTCCGCCAAACCTTCGATCCGCAGCAGTTCGAGCGGCGGTGCGAGCAGGTCTAGGGAGGGGCCGACCAAGAGGCCGGTTACGTGTCTGACTTCCGCTGCCAGGTCTGCATAGCTGCGTGGTGCCTCGGCAAGGAGGCCGAGGGCGAGCAGACGAACAGCTTGTCCCGGTACTAGGCTCCGATCGCGGAACATGACCCAGCATTCTCCGCATCCAGGTTGATCTCTCATACAAATGTCGTTCATTTCGCCGCGTTGGGCAAGCCGGTCAAAGGCACAGGCCGCCATATTTTGGTGATCTATTCGCCTCCAAAGGCGCTCGCTTGGTGGCCAGGTCTCTTGTCCGGGAGGTCTTTGCAGGCGACATTCCAATTCATCCCCGCTTTGACGGCTGCGTTCTCTGCGGCTCTGGGATGTTATGCAGAGTTCACATGACTGGTTAAGTCAGGTTGCATTCATTGCGTTAAAACAGAGGCTTGGAAACAATAGGTCATAATAGATGACCTTGACGATTGTCGGCAGAATGCGCATCTTGATGCTGCAGTGCACAAAGATGCTGCGAGCAGTGGATGAAGCGTCTCTTGTTGGATCTGGATGAGCCCATAGGAGGCAAGACTAGACATGAGCAGTTTCGACGATCGCACCCACCTGAACTTCTCCAGGGCGAGACCCGAAGAGGTCGACGCCTACCTGGCTAGGGCGCACCGTTTGCGCAGCCAAGCCTTTGGCAAGGGGCTTCGTGCGCTCTTTCGCTTTCTGCTGAAGCCCCGCCAACGCGCGCCGGAGAGCGGTCGCGTCAAGACCGGCGGCGCTTTGCATTCGACCTAACGGCCTGAAGATCTATCGCAACCAAGGCAACGGCGGCCCGCTGAGCGGTGGGCCGCCGTTCGATCGTCACTCTTAAGTGCTGACCACCTTGATCTCTTCGCCCGTCGTTGGCTCCTGATTGCCGATCAGGTCGTTCAGAATGCGGAACATCTTGGCGTTGAAGCCGCCGAATGGCATTCCCTTGGACAGCTTGGCGACGCTGTCCTTCTTGCGGACCGTCTTGATCTGGATGCGGTAGGCCTTGATCGCCCTGGCTTGGGCTTTGCTCAGGCGGCGGAAACTACGGACGCTGTCCGAGAACGCGCCGTCGTAGGCACCAAGGCGCCCACCCTCGGTTACGAAGGTGAAGCGGTAGACTCGCCCCCCATCGGCCTTGATCGCGGCAACCATCAGATCGGTGATGCCGTTCTGCGATTGCACCCTCGTGGTACCGACGGCGGCGGGCAGATTGCGTATCTTGAAGGTCTCGATGTTGCTGAGCGCAATGCGGTTGGACCACTCGCGCTCCAGATACTGCTTGGGCAGGCCGCTGGACGACTGCGCCATATCGAAGATCATACCGGCATCGCGACCATTGCCGGCGACCACTCTGGTGGGGCTGTTCTGCAAACGAAACCCCTGCGGTGCCTCGAATTCGAAGCGAAGGTCCGGATGGATGAACTCGCGCCCGCGTATAATCCCTTCCTTTGGATCGTCTCCAAAAAGCAGGCCATCGATGTTCTGCAAATAGACGTCGCGACGCAGCACGCTGCCCTCCTGGCTCTCGCCGGCCGCCTCGGCGATGGCGCGCTGCACACGCTCAGTTGTCCGTGGATGGGAAGCCATGAAGTCGAACTGGTCGACGCTGTCGGGATTGCGACCGGCCATCTCGGCCTGCAGCCGACTGTAATCGCCCATCGTCGCCAGGAAGCTGGCCATGGCGTTGGGATTGTAGCCCGAGGCCGCCATGTAGGCGACACCGAGCGTGTCGGCCTCTAACTCCTGGTCGCGGGAATAAGACTGCAGATAGGCCTGCCCACCCACATTGGCCGCATTCGCCAGATCCGGACTACCAGTCGCCACGGCAACCGCTGCGGCTCCGATTTGGGTCAGCAGCCCCTGGGTCTGTCGTTCGGCGCCGTGGCGTGCGATCACGTGGCCGATTTCATGCCCGATGACACCGGCCATCTCCGCTTCGTTGCTAGCCAAAGCCAAGAGGCCGCGAGTGAGGTAGACATAGCCGCCGGGTATGGCGAAGGCGTTCACGGTCGGGGTATTCAGCACAGTGAAGGTGAAGCGCAGGTTTGGGTATTCCGTGTGCCGCACGAGATCCTGCCCGATCTGGCTGACATAGCGGCTGAGCATTGGGTCTTTGTACGCGCCGCCGAAAGCTTGCAGGATCTGGGGGTGCTGTTGTTGGCCTGTCGAGACATCGTCTTCGATGCTGCCGACCGTGTAACGGCCGGTCGCCGGATTGACCGAGCAGGCCGTGAGGCTCGCCAGACCGACGGCGGCCAGACCGCCGGCAGTAAAGCTCCGACGCGAAACCGGGGTCTTGGCGGAAGCCTCCCCCATCTCGGGCAGAGAGGATTGGAAGCAGCCGCCGCAGATCCCCCGCGCTGCGTGGCTGTGATGGTCAGAGTTGCCCTGTGTCATTGCCTTGCCTTCCCAGCAGAGTGCAGGCGGGGGTCCTTCAAAACCCCGTTCAATCCCACCCCTTTTCCTCTTTTTCAATACCATAGCGGGCGATCCTAAGAACAGATCTTTTGCGAATTCGTGATCGGTCTTGCGGTTGCCGGACTGTCCGCTTCGGTCGACGCTGGCCCAGTTCACGGCAATGAACCTGCCTTCTTGATCCAGGTCATGGCCCCACGGCGCACAAGAGCAGAGCCTGTGGTCAACGATCTAAACCGCTCCAAATATCGTGAAGGAGGTATGGCTCATGGCCTATCGCGATCTTCTCTTGATCCTCGACAACACGCGCGGCGCATCGACCCGCACGCAAGCCGCTCTTGAGTTTGCAAAGCAACACGGCAGCACGATCGATGCTCTGCATCTCAGTATGAAGCAGGAGATTCCAGGCTACGTCGCAGCCGAGATTACGACGGATGTGTTGTCGATGCGCGACGAAGCGATCGCCAAGGAGACCGCGAGCGCCGAGCAGAGCTTTCGGGCGGCTTGCGAGACCGCCGGTGTCAAAGGACGCTTCGGGCACATGACAGGCTCGCCCGGAGATCTGGCAGATGCCACGATTGCCTCCGGGCGGCTCAGCGATCTGGTGGTGCTAGGGCAACCGGATGACGACGAGGGCGGCTGGCTCGGCCCCTGGCTGTTGGAATCGGTGCTGCTGGGCTGCGGTCGGCCGGTGTTGTTGGTGCCCTACATCGGCACCCATGAGAGGGTCGGGCAGAAGGTGCTGGTTGCATGGGACGGCGGGCGCGAGGCGGCGCGGGCGGTCGGCGATGCGCTGCCCCTGCTGATGACCGCAGAGAGCGTCACCGTCGTCTCGGTCAATCGCGACTCCGATTCGCAGCGTCCCGGTACGGCTGCGATCACCGAACATCTGAAGCGTCACGGCGTTCCGGCCAGCAATCACGACGCCAAGATCGAGGATCTGTCGGCGGCGGACTACATGCTGAATCGAGCATCCGACGAAGGGGCCGACCTTCTGGTCATGGGCGCCTATGCCCACAGTCGGATCCGTGAGTTGGTCTTGGGCGGCATGACCCGCCGCATGCTAAAGCACATGACGATTCCAATCTTCATGTCGCACTAAAACAATAGATTACGGACCCTTCTTCGGTCGCCAAGTCAGCGACTGCGAGAGCGCCTGGGGTCAAAGGCGGCGGCCAGGCCGTCGCCGGCCAGATTGCAGGCGATAACCGTCGCGGCGATGGCGAGGCCTGGATAGAGTGCCAGGGCCGGGGCATCCCACAGGATGTCCTGGGCTCCGGCGAGCATACGACCCCAAGAGGCCGTGCCCGGATCGAGCCCCAATCCGAGGAAGGAGAGGACCGATTCGAAGAGGATGACCTGCCCGACCGACAGGGTCGTCGCGACCATAAGCGGGGCGACGATGTTGGGCAGGACGTGGCGCAGAAGGATGCGCAAGGAGCTGGCTCCCATCGCGCGTGCGGCCAGTACGTAGTCCTGCGCCAGGGTCTCGCGGGCTGCTGCGCGGACCAAGCGGGCCGTCGTGGTCCAGCCGACCAGGGCGACCAGGACGATCAGGCGGATCATCGCCGCTCTCTCCGACTGGGCCACCTCGGTCGAGAAGCCCAGCTTTGTCAGATCCACGGCGGAGAGCACGATCAAGATAGGCAGCAGCGGTAGGGCGATCATGGCATCGGTGCTGCGCATCAGCAGCGAGTCGATCCAGCCGCCACGTTCGCCGGCCGTCAGCCCGATCACGGTGCCGATGGCGGCGGCCCCAAGCGCGGCTGCCAAGCCGACGGCCAGCGAGACCTGTCCACCCAGCAGCAGTCGGTAGAAGAGGTCGCGGCCCAATTCGTCCGTGCCCAGCCAATGCGCAGCGGACGGCGGAGCCATGGCGTTGAAGAGGTCGACGGCGCTGGGATCGATCCCTTGCGAGGCAGCCAGCCAAGGCGCGCTGATCGACGCGACGGCCAGCAGAGCCAAGAACACAATGGCCAGGAACGCCAAAGGTTGGCGCAACAAGGCGCGGAAGCGTCCGACGCTGTGCGGCCCGCCCGCCTCAGCTGAGGGATATGCGCGGGTCAAGCCAGGCATGGCTCAGGTCGGCGAGCAGATTGCCGATCAAGGTAGCAGCCGTGGTCAGCATCAGCGCGACCAGGGCCAGGTTGTAATCGTTGCCCAGCACGGCGTCGTAAAGCACGCGCCCCATGCCGAGTTGGCGAAAGAGAATTTCGACGATCAGTGTTCCAGAGAAGAGGGCTCCCAATTGCAGTCCGGTGAGGGTGATCAGCGGCAGCGCTGCGTTCGGCAGGACATGGCGCAGCATAAGGGCGACACGGCCAACCCCCTTGGCCTTTGCCGTTCGCACATAGTCTTGGCCCAGCACCTCGGCCGCGGCCGCCCGAGTGAAGCGCAGAAAGACACCCGCCAAGGAGAGCGCCAGAACGGAAACGGGCAGCAGCAGGTGTTCGAGCCGTCCTGAAAAGCCTTCGCCCATGCCGCCGGCCGGCAGCCAACGCAGCTCCACCGCAAAGAGGTAGATCAACATGATGGCCAGCCAAAAGGTCGGCAAAGACAGCGAGATCAAGGCCGAAAGGTTGATGCCCTGATCGAGCCATCCGCCTTGGCGACCGGCCGCCAGGAGGCCGAAGGGCACCGCCACGGCGAGAGCGAGGATCAAGGCAGGCGCTGCGACTGAGAGCGTGATCCAGACGGCATCGTCCAAGACGGCGACGGCTGGGCGCGCGAAGTGGCGCGAGTAGCCGAATTCGCCCTGCAAGGCTTGACCGAGCCAACCCAGATAGCGCTCGAAGATCGGTCGATCCAGACCATAGGCTTCGCGCAGACGGGCCGCATCTTCTGAGGTGAGGTTGGGGTCGCCCGAGATCAGGAGGTCGACCGGGTCGCCGGGCATCAGGCCGAGCAACAGGTAGGTTGCCAGCGAGACCAGCAACAGCACGATGAGGCTTTCCAGCAGGCGCTGGGTCAGGTAGCGGAGCATCGGTTCGGCGCGGCCGGTCCAGTTTCTTCGTTCTAGTTTCGCACCCAGTCCTCAATCCAATAGGTGGTCGGGGAGAGGTTGCCTGTTGGATGCACATTCCCCAGCCACTTGGGCAGTACAAAGGCCGTGGCGCGCCAAAACAGCGGCAGTACCGGCAGGTCGGTCATGTAGATTCTCTGTAGATCTCCCCAGAGCACCTTGCGCGCGTCGGCATCAATGGTGACTTCCATCGTGTCGATCAGCCGATCAACTTCGGGGTTGTTGTATCCTGTATAGTTTTGACCGGACCAGCCATTCTCTTCCGTTGGGATCTCGCTGGATCGCAAGGTGGTGCGTGGAATCGAGTCAGGGGCGGCGAACCAGGCAAACATGGCCATGTCGCCATAGCGGCGCTCGCGCACCTGCTGGCCAAAGAAGGTTCTGGCCGGCGAGTTTTGGATGCGTATCTCGATGCCGACCTGGCGCCACTGGCTCTGCAACACCTGTTGCACCAGCTCACGCGTGCGGTCACCTGCCGTGGTGCCAAGGGTTAGAATGAGGCTGTCACCGGCTGCGTTCTTTCGAACCTTGCCATCCAGTGCCCAGCCGGCCTCCTCCAAGAGCTGAGCCGCTTTTTCGGGGTCATAAGGGTACTGTGGCACCTGATCGGTGAAGTCGGGGCTCAAAGGAGAGACGTTGCTGGTCGCAACCGGCTGCTTGTCGCCGAACAGGCGATCGACGATGGACTGGCGGTCGATGGCGTAAAGCAGGGCCTGTCGCAGCCGCCGATCCTGGAGAAAGGGACGCTCCAGGTTGAGGTCGATGTGTTCATAGGCCAGGCTTGGGCGATAGAGAATCTGGTAGTCCTCGCCATGGCGCTTCTGGAACGCCAGGGCCTGGGGAACGGCAATACCGAACTCGCCGGCAATCATGTCGATGGCGCCGGACAGCAGATTTGCTTCTAAGGCCGCGGTATTGTTGATGGTGATCAGCTTCACCTCCTGGAAGATCGGCTGTCGGCCGGACCAGGTCGGATTGCGCTGCAACAGAATCTCCGACCCGGCACGCGCCTCGACAATGCGGTAAGGCCCGAAGGCGAGACCGGGGGTGTTGGGCGCTGCGTCATAGCGGGTTCGGGTTGCATAGGCCTTGGCATCCTCGCGGTAGATAGGCCCCTCGATATGCGAGGGCATGGGGATCAGGCCCGAGGCATTGTAGTTGAAGGGAACGCGGTCGATGAGAAAGGTAATGGTGTGATCATCGACCAGGGTTACTTCGAGGATCCGTCGGAAGCCCTCGCCGACGAGCGCACCGACGGCGCGGTCCCGTCCGATCTCCCAGGCCAGTTTCAGATCCTTCGACGTGACCGGTGTTCCGTCATCCCACATGAGGTCCGGCTTCAGCTCGTAAGTGACTGCGACCCCGACGTCGCCGTTCTCCAGCGATTGGCGTTCGGCCAGTCCGTTTTCGAAGGTTGGCAGACGCAGGCAGATGCCGCAGACCAGGTTCCACTCGGCATCGTAGAAGGTCAGCGGCCGGGCGATCATGCCCAGCAGGTAGCTTTGCGCGACACTGGCTTCCAGCAACTGGTTCAGCGAGGCGGCGTATTGGCTGACGCCAATGGTCAAGCGGTCGGCCCGTGCTGACGGCAGCTGCAGAGTCAGCACGGCGAGGGCGGTGATGATAAGAAGACGCATGAGCGCGAGTGTGGCGAGCGGCGTTGCAGACGGCAAGGCCCTTGCGTGCAAGCGGCCAGGCACCTGCGGACTGGACAGAGCTCGCTCCGAGAAGGCAGTTCTTGCGCTGCAGCAGGTTGAGGCTAGGGAGTGGTTATGGACGAGCATCTGGACAGCAGGCGGCCAAGCGGCGGCTTCGCCGACCTGGTCGGCTATCGTTTGACGCGCTGGGAAGAGGGGCTGGCCGAGGGGCGGCTCGAGATCGACCAACGCCATCTGAACCGGCAGGGACTGCTGCACGGCGGAGTGCTGACCACGGTGCTGGATGCCATTCTGGGCTACAGCGGTATCTATACGGCAATTCCGGAGCGTGACCGCCGCGCCCTAACTTTGAGCCTGACCTGCAATTTCGTCGGCGCCGCACGACCGGGCGACAGCGTCATCATTGTAGCCAAGCGCAGTGGTGGCGGGCGCAGCGTCTTCTTCGCGTCTGGTGAGGCTCGCGATCAAGAGGGGCGGCTGCTGGGAACGGCCGAGGGCGTCTTCAAGTACCGCAGCGACAGTGGCAAGAGCGACGCGGCCTATCGCGACGGCTGAGGGAATTCGCCCAATGCATCGGCTTCACGCTGAAACGAGGGAATCGAAGTGCGGCGTTTGATCTGGGTCCTACTGGCTTTGCCGGTCTTGCTGGTCGCCGCCGCCTTTCTGGTGCCGGCGGTGATCGACTGGACCGAGTATCGTGAGCGTATAGAGGCGCGCGTGGCCGAGGTCAGCGGCCTGCAACTCGACGTTCGCGGTGGCATAGCCGTCAGCATTTTGCCGGAGCCCCGCTTGCGCTTGCAGGACGTGGTCTGGAGTGACCCGGACGGAGGGATCGCTACCGTGCCCCAGATCGAGGCAGCCCTCACTCTTGGAAACCTTCTGGAGGGTGAGGCGCGGGTCGAGCGCCTGTCGCTGGTCGCGCCTGAGCTGGTGGCGGGGCGCGAGACGCGCTTCCTGCAGGCAACCGACAGCCTGCTGGCTGCACCCTTGCTGGACAGCCTGATCGAGATCGAGATCGCTGGTGCGGCTTGGTCACTCGGACAAGATCGGCGGTTGGTGATCGATCGCCTGCTGATCGAGCGCAGCCTGCTGGGCGGTCAGGCGCTCTATCGTTTCGACCTGCTGGGCGAGGCTTGGCTGCGACCACTGTCAGCTCGCGGCAGCCTCAGCGGCTTTGGCACCTGTTCCGGCCCTCTCTCCCTTGAGGCCCAGCTTGAGGGTGTCCTGCAGCAAAGCCGTTTCCAGGGGGAATGGCGTTGCGGTGAGGGTGGCGCAAATGTCTCCGGTCTGCTCTCTGCAGAGGGACCCGATCTGGCGGCACTTCTCGCGCTGGCCGTGCCTCAATCACACCAAGGTCAAGCACCGCTTGCCTTCTCTTTGGATGGCCCGCTTGCCTGGCAGTCCGGCGTTCTCGACGCGCCCTCGCTCAGCCTTGGCTTGGGGCAACAGGAGGCCGAGTTGAGGCTCGAGTACCGGCCTGCGGGCGAACTCACCGGTGAGGTCCGTGTGCCGCTGCTGAACCTTGATGGACCAGACAGGGGCGGCCTCGTCGCGTTGGCGGGCCAGATTGAGCAGTTGTTTCGCCAAAGCTTGTCGCAGGTCTCGTTGGATCTCTTGCTTGACAACTGGCGCTTTCGCGATGCTAGCGGAGGGCGATCCGAAGCCAGGCTGGCGTTTCAGGACGGGCGCGGCAGCGCCAGCGCGCTAGAGGTCACCTTGCCGAACGCGAGCAGTCTGAGCCTAACCGGAAACCTTGCCCTTGCCGAAGAAGCTTCGGCGACAGGCAAGCTGGTCGTGCAGAGCGAAGACCTTCGCGGCCTTCTGCTCTGGCTCGGCGTTGGCCCCGACCTCCTGCCGCCGGAACGTCTGCGCCGGCTCTCGTTGAAGAGCGATTTCAACGGATCTCTGGATGATCTGCGTTTGCAAGACCTGCGTGTCGAGCTGGATGCCTTGACGGCACAGGGGCAGGCTGCGTGGCAATCCGATCCGAACAGCGCCGATCTGCACCTAAGCGTGGATGCACTGAACCTAGACGCCTACGGCGGCTTGGGTCTGGTCGAAGTCGTCGAGGCACTGGCGGGAGCCATCAGTCTGAACCTCGCCTTGACGGCGGAGAGCGTGACTTTGGGTGGCATCAGTGGCGAGCAGCTGAACGTCGCTGGAAAGATTGGGCGCGAGGCAGTCACGCTCGAACGCTTCAGCCTGGACAACGTCTTCAACGCGACGCTAGAGGCAGTCGGCGCAATCTCCTTGGCTGATAGGAAAGTGACACTCGATCTGGAGCTCGACGGACCACTGGCCACGCTTCCGAGCCTCGGGCCGATCATCTCTGAGCAAGAGCCCTCTGCCGGCTATCGTCTCTCTGCAAGTCTTGAGGGGCCTCTGACAACGCCGGCGCTCGCTGGACAGCTCGACGCACTGGGCGCGGAACTTATCTTTTCAGGATTGCTGGAGGCCGGCGCTCCGCAGGGTGATTGGGCCGTCAGTCTCTTGCACGAGGACTTGGAGCAGCTGCTTGATCGTTTGTCAGTACCGCTTGGTTTGGTGGCGTCGGCTGAGAGAAAGGTCGATCTCTCGGCTCTGTTCCGCTTCGGGTCCGACTGGTCGCTGCAGGACTTGGGCGGAGTGCTCGGGCCCGTATCCGTGCTAGGGGGAGGCTTTCAGTCAGCAGGGCAGGAGACGCCAGGCCTGACGTCTGATCTCAGCCTGTCTCTCGGCCCCGTGGCGCTTCGGGACTGGCAATGGCATGGCGCGGACGAAGACGCCTGGAGCGCCACGATCCTGGCCTTTGCCACCGACCCTTGGCCTCTGCACGGCCGCCTCGGGCTCGGCGTCGAGCGCCTCGATGGCGAGGGCTGGGCACTGACGGCATTGGACCTAAAGGCAGAACCTGGGGATGGCGAGCAAAATAGCCTCTCACTGGTCGGAAATCTGGGGGAGGGGCGCCTGGAGACCAGCCTTGTTCGCACGGACGCCCAAGCGAGTTTCAACGCGACGATGAAGAACTTGCCTCTTGCAACGCTGCTGCCGCCCTTAACCGGCGTTGCCGTTCCCGAGGGTGAACTCACCGCTGCGGCAAAGCTCTCTTGGGACGTCGGAGGCTTGCCGTTGCTGCTGGAGAGCTTGCAGGGGCATCTCACCGCAGAGGGCCGCGTTGCGCTGCGGCTCGATCAGAGCCTCCAGGATGACATTCCACCGGCGCGCTTGGGTCAGCGAATCTTGCAGGCTCTTGTCGGCGATGCCGCCGGCGGTCTGGCCCGGATCGCCAATCTGACTGCCGGGTTGGTACGGCTGCTGGAGCGCGTGGTCGGACAAGACTTTGCCCTGACCGCCGCACTTGGCGCCAAGGCAGGCCGTGTCGATATCCAGAATGCGACGCTCAGCGGCGGTGACATCCTGGCCGCCGCTGAAGGTTGGATCGACTTGGCGACCTGGCAAATCGACGCCAGTTGGCTCTTGAGCTTCGCCTCGCAGGGCGGCGAGCCTTACTATCGCGAGAGGCGCAGCGGGCCGCTAAGCGCACCGGACATTCTTCGCGACGGCTTGTTGTTTCGCGGCGTGACACCACCGCGCTGAAGGCTGCCCCCTTATTCATTGCAAGGGATGCAGAGGTAATCTTCTCTATAGTCTGATTGATATGCGTAATACCTACTAAAAAAGGGGAAATACTTGCGATGAGTATGTAAGCTGGCGTCTTCGCTGCCCGTTTGTTAAAGGTAGAGAGTGATGTCGACATTCGTCGTCGAGAAGCCGGCGGGAAGAGTCACGCCGCGATCAATCAACAGGGTGTCGACTCCTGAGCCTCCGTCGATGAAATCGCCGCTTTGGGCATCGTATTGGTAGCGAATGTCAAAGACATCGTCGCCGCCTTCGCCAAAGAGGCTGTCCACGCCCGACCCGCCGAAAAGGTAGCGATCATCGCCGTTTCCGGCAAAGATGAAGTCGTCTCCATCCTCGCCGTAGAACGACGAATCGTCTCCGATGCCACCGTCGAGCGTATCGTTCCCACCAGCGCCGAAGAGACCGGCATCGTCCCCGGAACGGCCGGACAAACCATCGTCGCCGTTGCCCCCAAAGAGCAGCGAGTCGTCACCGTAGTCACCAGAGACGAAGTCGTCGCCCGAACCGCCGAAGAGTCTTTCGTCGCCGCCGTTACCGCCGAAGACCATGTCGTCCGCATTGTCGCCATAGAGTTCGCTGTCGTTGCCATCGCCACCATAGAGGCGATCGTTCCCAGTTTCGCCGAAGATCTGAAAGTCAGCGCCACTGCCGCCGAAGATCTGATCGGATCCCGCATCGCCGAACGCTTGGTCACGGCCGCTCTCGCCCCGCAAGGACACTTCGTTTCCATCGCCGCCAAAAATCGTGTCGTTACCGAGACCTCCGTAAAAATCGGAGTCCGAACCGGCGCCGCCAAAGAGCAAATCATTGCCAGAACCACCACGAAGGTAGGCGTCTTTGCCGTCTTCGCCAGAGACGCTGTCACTGCCACTGTCGCCGATCAGCAGGACGTCGTCGCCACTGCCGCCAAAGACCGTGTCGTCGCCCAGCCCTCCGCGAAAGAAGACATCCTCCCCAGAGGCGCCGTTGAGCCAATCGTCGCCAGCCCCGCCATAGGCCCTGTCGGCGGC
The DNA here is from genome assembly GCA_963669445.1 of Rhodospirillales bacterium. Lineage (GTDB taxonomy): Bacteria > Pseudomonadota > Alphaproteobacteria > Kiloniellales > JACOMY01 > JACOMY01. The sequence goes on along the minus strand of OY770029.1, from coordinate 3,068,594 downwards.
GTCACCGCCGTAGAGAAAGCGATCGGAACCGGTTTCGCCGTAGAGCCGATCCACGCCGCTGGCCCCAAAGAGAAATGAGTCCGACCCGCCGCCACCGAACAGCAGGTCATCTCCGCTGTCACCATTGAGGGCTCTGTCCGATCCTGAGTTGCCGTAGAGCAGGTCTTTACCGTTACCGCCATAGAGGGAGGCGTCGTCGCCGTCCGCACCAAAGAGGCGATCCCCAGCATAGCCACCGAAAAGACCCGTATCGTCGCCAATTCCGCCGCTGAGATAATCATCTCCGGTTCCGCCGAGCAAAGATACGTCAATTCCAGTGCCTCCATAGACGCGGTCGGCCCCGCCACCGCCGAAAAGGGAGGTATCGCGTCCGCCGCCTCCAAACAGCAGGTCGGCCCCCGCGTCACCATGCAGGCGACGGTCGTATTCTAGGCCGCCAAAAACACTATCGGCGCCTAGTCCACCGTAGAGGTAAGTGTCGCTGCCTTCGTCCCCGAACAGAGTATCATCGCCACTATCGCCCCGCACTTGCGTATCATTGCCCGTGCCGCCATAGAGCGTGTCGTCTCCATAGCCGCCATAAAGCAAATTGTCGTTGGCACCCCTGCCGAAAAGGATATCGTCGCCTTGGCTGCCGAACAGCGCGCTGTCTACTCCGGTTCCGCCAAAGACGCGATCGTTTCCGCTTGCGCCGAAGAGGTAGCTGTCGTCTCCGGGGCCTCCGGAGACGGTATCGACGCCGGCACCTCCGACAAAGTTTCGATCGTCACCGCTGCCCCCAAAAAGCTTGTCGCTGCCACCATCGCCATAGAGCCCTTCGTCATCGCCGTTGCCGCCATATATGAGGTCGTCGCCGCCGTCCCCATCCAGGGAGTTGTCGTCGCCGTCGCCGCCGTACAAAGTGTCTGCACCCGCCAACCCCCGAAGAACACTATCTTGACCGCTCGCACCAAAAATGGTGTCGGAGTCTGGTCCACCGACGAAGCGATAGTCGTTGCCGCTCCCCCCGAACAGGGTGTCGTCGTCGACACCTCCAAAGGCGACGGAGTCATCGCCTAGACCACCGAAAATCACGTCGTTTCCAACCGTACCGAAGAGCGTGAGATCGTTTCCTGCGCCGCCGAAGATCTGGTCGTCGCCCGACGCGCCGAGAAGTGACACATCATCCCCGCTACCACCGTATAGGCTGTCACTCCCTGCCAAGCCGAAGAGCCGATCGTTACCACTCAAGCCAAAAATCGTGTCAGCTTGGTCGGTCCCGGTGAGCGTATTGTTGACACCGGTGGTTCCGTAGATCACGGCCATCTCGCTCAACTCCTCAAGGGCTTTGGTTGCAAGAGAGTTTACGCGATGCTTGGGACATTGACAATGACAGGTGGCTTCCATGCCCCTGGACCATTCTCTGCGCCCAATCGGCTCCCTGCTTGGGAGGATGCGGTCTGCCATGCGATGCTAGCCAATCGAATGCCGCCGCCGATCCATGCAGAAGGTGGCGCCCTAGTCGAGTCTCTCATACGAACCGGCAACCCGGCCCATTTCTCGATTCTCGGCAAAAGGTATGGTAGCGTTGAGGTCGGAGCATTGATTAGCTCCCCGGGTGCGCTCGACTCCTTAAAGTGTTACGGAAAGGACTGCACAATGTCATTTAGCTTAATCTTTTTGGATCGCCTTGATATCGAAGATAAGGATGAGGGATTGGATGAGCCTTCGGGGCTTGTTCTGGACCTGGACGGTCAAGGATTTTGGACGGTCAGCGACGACACGAAGGCTGTGTTTCGACTGGACCTGGATGGCAAGATCGATAGCGCGCGTTCTTTTGCAATCGAACAAGATGGGCTTGAAGGCATTACGATCCACCCGGACGGTCGTACTCTCTTTGCGGTTCGCGAAGACGACAACAGTATTCTCCAACTGGATGGTGAACACCGGACAGAGGTTAGGCGCTTTCGGCTGCAAGACATGCAAGGGTGGGAGACGATAGCGTCTTACTTCGAAGACGGCGGTGCAAACAAGGGCTTGGAAGGTATCGCTTGGAATGGAGCGACGGATCGGCCTGTGGTTTTGAAAGAGGGAGAACCGGGGATGTTGATTGAACTCTCAAGCGACTTTGACCGGATTCTCGGCCACCAAGTGCTGGATCAGGCGAAAGGCTTCGTCGATCCCGGGGTGCCGCATGCTCCGGGCGTGCCGGCAGAGAAGGTGGATTTCTCAGACATCTGCTACGATCGCGCGCGGCAGGCCTATTGGATCGTTAGCGATAAGGCAAAACGAGTCTATCTCTATGACCATAAGACCGACAGGGTGGTGCACTCGGCACCCTTGGGATATGCCAAGGACGGGGAGTACAAAGAGGTCAAGAAGGCCGAAGGAGTGAGTTTCGACCAAGAGACCTCCCGTCTCTTTGTCGTCAGTGACGAGGAAGCCAGGCTCTACGTCTTTGCTGTGCGACCCTAGCGGTGCAACAGATTAAGGGGCCGATTCACCGACCGATTGGGGTGCTGCAAAGGCGCGTTCTTCCAGGCGCTGGTAGAGTGTCTCCGCCTGTCGAAGGAGGACACTGTTGCAGTTCCCTTCGGCAGAAGCTCGGCTTTCGAGGAAGGGCTCTGCCGTTTTGGACAAGGGCTCTATCTCGACAATTTCGGTCAAGCGAGTCCAATGCCGGTCATCGTTGCAGAGCGCCTCATAGCTGATGAAGATCGTATCTCTGGGCGCTTGCCTTTCCAGCCAGCCGTAGGTCTGGCACCAGAGCGCCAGCCAATAGTCGGTGCGCTGGGTATCGAAGCCTTGGAGCTGTGCGGCACCGGTCGCATCGAAACGGAAGGGGCGGTGATCCAGGCCAAACTCGTGATGCCCCAGCCATCCCATGTAGGCGGTCACGAACCTGTCCCGATTTTGTTGTGCGATGAAGTTTCGATGCTGTCGGAGCAGCGAGCTTGCCTGCGCCAGGGGGTGGCGGAAGGGCACGAGAATGATCGCGTCGGGGAACATACGCCGAATGGCCTTCAGACGCAGCAGGTTGTTGTTGTTCTTCGAGAGGTAGCGGGTCGCGGGCGTCTGGCCGCTCCGCAAGATGGACTGAACATAGGCCCTGTACTTGCGTTGCGTCGCTAAATCCGGGCGGTGCGGTGCTAGGTGCGTCTGGGCGATGTAGTGCTCACCCTCGAATATGCGCCAGAAGACCTCGTCGAGGCTCTCGGGACTGTCGAGGTCGACCAGAATCCCATCGCCATGTGCACGCTCAGCGGCCGGGCCGGCCTTGCCCCGTCGTGCGAGCCGGCGCCAGAGGTTTGGCGCCAGCACGAAGGGCATGTCGCGATAGGTCAGCGAGCGGAAGGCGCCGCTCTCGTGAAAGCGGCGCATCAGGATGGTGGTTCCGGCCCGTGCCAATCCGGAGACGAAGAGGTGTCTGCCCTCTGCGCCAGGCTCTGGCTGAGAGCGCAGCAGCCGCTGATCAAGGTCGAAGCTGAGTTCGGCCAGGGATGCGACCTGGAGCGCGGCGCGATGCAGGGCTCGATCCAGCAGGCTATAGGCGACCATGTAGCAGGACCTTTCGGGCGACGTAGTAGAGGCAAGCGAAAAGGCACCCGGCAGCCAATCCCAGCCAGCCCAGGAGAAAGGCCTGGAAACCCCTTGAGGCCTGTTCGAACAGCAGCGTCAGGACCCAAGCCAGCGCCAGGAGAAAGCCAAGCAGGCTCGCCAGCTTTGAGGAGGCCGCAAGCGTTCCCTTCGCGTAGGCACCCATGGCCTTCTCTTTCCAATGGTCGGAGATCGCCTTTGCGCGCAGGACATGCAGCGCTCGCAGAGTTACCCGTCGGAAATCGACCAGGAGTGCCGCCAAGGGTAGGCGGAGCAGGCATTCGACCAAGAGGCAGGAGAGGAGCGCCGTCAGCAGCCAGTTCACGACTCGCTCGTGTGCTGGGGCATCTTGGCCTGGGCACGGACCTGCCGGCGCTTCTTGAGCAGTCGCTTGGCCGGATACCAAAGAATGGCAAAGAAGGCCATGACGATGGAGGCCAGGATGCCGACCACCACGGCAATTGTGCCGGCACTGGCGCCGGGTCCGATGTAGGCTGCTGCCGGCAGGGCGGTCAGGGGCAGGAATAGCAGGCCTAGAAGGAGGCAGGAGGGGATGCGCATGGGCGGAAATCCTTCTCGAAGTAGTCGGGGGGAAGCCACCTCATCTCTGAGATGACGTAGTTCTTGCTTGGGTCCCCCGGTATTCGATTGATCACCTCGAAGACCGGCATTCCGGTCCGATCGACCTCAAAGGCACGGCCTTGCTGTGGGCTGGTGATCACGAGATGTCCTTGGTCTAAGGTTTGCTGCTTGCCGCGGATGCGTGTGTAAAAGTTCTTCCCCCTTCCATCGAAGACCACCGTCGTGTCGAAACTCTCAGGGTCGATCGATAGAACCTCGCTGTAGTCGCGGCTCATGCGGTTGTTCAGGATCCGGATCTCGCCGTTGGCCATCCAGTCCGGGTCGTGCTGTCGCTGCACGGCCCCGATCCGCCACCACTTGATCTTCAGGCTGTCGGGATCCAGCACGAAAACCAGGTTCAGCGCGCGTGCCGAGATCAAGAGGTCGCCGGCCTTGAATTTCGGGAAACGCGCAGCGAGGGCGCGCGGCAAGGGATCGACGTCATTGAAGTGATGCGCATCGACCTCCCACACGCCCTCGGTATTGCGGCTGTTTTGGCCCTGATCGTTGTCGTGCTTGCGGTGGATTTCCAGGATGTCGATGTCCGGATTGGCGTCGATGATCTCTTGCACGTCTATCGTTTTCATCACGCGGCCGTCGGCGACTGCGACCTGTGCGATCCGCTGCATATCGTTGAAGGTCCAGACGCTCTCTGCCCGGTCGTCAAGCGTCACCGCATGATGGAACGCACCCGCGGTGCCCCAGAGGCGCTTGCCGCAGCGGTCGAAACGTTGCAGCGACATGCTGCCGTCGAAGGTGAAGATAAGCGAGGCGTCGGGAAGGATCTCAAGACCGTGCACGAACTTCTTGTGCTTGGGCGCTGGATCCCAATCGCCGATCGGCTGCTCGTCCAAGACCCAGGAGCGGACGATTCTAAGCTCCGGTGACAACAACAGAGCCGCGTTCTCGACTTGGCCATTCAGGTGAAAGGCGCCGGCGACGAGCCGCCATCCCTTCGCCATGCGATAGCGGTCGACGCGCGCAACCAAGCCCGGCACCTCTATTTCCGGATGGCTGGCCAAGGCTGCGAAACCGCTCTGGTCCAGCGTGGCATCGCGGGCAACGGCAATGTCCTTGTCCTCGAAGTCTCCGGTGAGATAGTCCGCCAACTCGGACAGGGTTTCCTCTGCCACCGTGGGAAACCAGGCGATGTCGACCGCCACCTTGCCCAGTGCGCCCGCCTTCTTGTAGCCGGCCTCCGTTGTCATAGCCGCCCAAGCAAGGAGCACAGAATAGACGCCAACCGACAGGAGGCACAGCAGAAACAGCCATAGCGGTATCGTTGGGCCGTGGTTTGCCGGTGCAGCCTCAAGATGCTTTGCGGAAGCCTTGCCTTGCGTCGTGCTGGTCATGCCTCGGCCCAGGTCTCATCTCTGATCCCTTGGGTGCGCGGAGGAGCGGCCCCGCGACCCAAGCTCCTGGACATGCATTACGCAGCCCGAGCCTCAGGCCTCCATGGGGCCGATGCAGCTTCGGGAAAATTGTGAAGACCAGGGAGGTCTGAGCTCAGGTCTCCGCCCACATGCGCAGCAGGTTGTTGCGCAGTTGCCCGAAGGCCTGGTCTTGCGGATGATTGGGATCGCTGCCGGTGACCGAGCGATGCAGACGGCCCAGCTGTTGGACGATCTCGCGCTTCTCGGGCGAACGCAGCAAGGACTGCACCCAGCCGATCACGGACACGCGCTGCCCTTGCCTCACAGCCTCGACCCGGTGCGGCATATTGGAAGGATAGCAGATCAGGGTGCCGGCTGCCTCCTTCAGCATCATCTCGCCATAGGGTGTTTGGATATGGAACTCGCCACCTTCGTACTCGCTCTCGCTGGAGAGCGAGAGGGTGACCGAGAGGTCGGTCCGCAGCGGCTGCTGTGCACCGACACTGCCCATGATCGCGGCGTCGCTGTGAAACTGATAGAACATGCCAGGGTCGTAGCGGTTGAACGCGATGCTGAGGTTGAGCGGTAGCGCGAAGGAAACGAACTCCTGATTGGCAAAGAGCCGTCTGTGCAGATCGTCCAGCAGCGGTCGCACGACTGGATTGGCGCCAGTCAACTGTCGGTTCTGCTTCAAGTTTGGATTGCCCGAGGAGGAGCCGTCCTCAGTCGGTATGGCCTCGATCCTTTGGCGCAGGGTTGCAACCTCACCGGGTTGCAGAAAGTTGGGGATACGCAGGAGCATGACAATGAGCCTTCATCATTCAATCCAACCTGCTCGATAGCAGATGGAAGGCCGAGTCTTGGGCGGAACTCGCTGGGTTTTGCCTCTTTGGATGGAGGCAGTTCATGCCATGGCACGCTTGCGCCCAGTTGCGGATCAACCACCCGTCCAACAAAATTGGGCAAGACGCTGAGGAAAAGCCGCTTCGACCTGACTCTAAGGAATGGCGTTCAAGCTCGGCTCGCGGTCAAGGGATTGCCGGGGCGCCGACCGCATACTTGTACGATTATCCGGCGGATAGAGAAAGATCTTCCCGAGTATCGCGAGATCGTCGCACCAGGTCTCTAAAGCCTCTACCGATAAGACATCGTGAGGCTGAATCTGAAGCCGTGTGGACCAGCCAGCACTGTACATGCGGCAGTCGCGACAATCGACATCGGGGGTCGGGCATTTCAGTTCGCGAGACTGCAAATCGGTGCCGTAGTAGCTCAAATTACCGATGATACGGGAGCCACAGTTCTTGGCAATCCCAGTTTCCTCATCGACATCAAACATGCCACCGAGGCGTGTTGCCCAATCGTTGTAGGCTTCTGTATAAATAATTGTCTCTGGGAATTCTTGAATGAGATCACGCACGAGGCTACGGCAGGCCAACAGAGTTTCATCATCGAAAGAAGGCGTGTGCCCTTTCTTGGCAAGCCGGAAGTAGGCCTTGTCATTCGCAACGCCGTCGTCAGCCTTGTCCAGGTAGGGCGTGGTCGGCGAATACATGTTGAAGGTCAGCGGTAGGCCATGATCCTTACACATGATCACAACCTCGCGGGCGGAATCCAAGTTCCAGGCAGAGAGAGTATAGTACACTAAAACTCTGGGATCTTCGCCGTAGTTCGCCAGGGCTTTCCGGAAGACGTCTGCACCTCTGAGCTTGGCGTCTGTTTCGGCATCGCCCCAGACAGATACGGCTATCCGGAAAGGGATTTCCGGGTCAATCTTTACGATCCCGTTTGTGCCAACGTTGCAGTAAGGAAAAAAGTCCTTCGCCGCAAACAGACGCTCTTGCTCAAGCGCTGGCTCGGCGCCGGCAAAATATGCCATCGAGACCTTGCGCTCTCTGGCCTCGTTTTCGAAGAAGGCTCTCCAGGTTTCCACTCCCGGTGCCTGCCGCGCTTTCACTAACGATGGCCCCTCGAAATAAAAGCAGCCTTCGCAAAAGAGATTGCACCGTTGGCTGACTTCGTAGAAGGCCGGCCTGCGGAACGCGCGCACGACGTTCTTGGCCGCTTTGAACTTGGGTGCAAGGCGCGGGGTTTCGTCTAACAAGCGCCGAAGACGCTTAAGGGTATCTCTAGCTGGGATCACCTGCGTTCGAGATGCCAACAAAATTTCCTTTCCGAACCTTGAAGAGATCAGTCCCGCTTACGAACGGATACCATGTTAAATAGCGCTTTGGTTCAAATCAAGCTGTGCGGCATCGGGTGGCGATTTGCCCCGTTCCAACGCCCTCATGCGGTTGGCAACGCCCTGCGGTCAGAGCGAGACTTCAATGGCTTGCGTCTTACAACAGCCGTCCGCGTAATCGGTGATGAGGCCAGCCCTTGCACTCCAACCTCCAAGAAGGGTGTAGAAGTTGAGAGGATTGGTCGAAGCCCTTGATCGAACAGCACAAATCCGAGCCCGGAACAAGCCCGTAGCTGACCGGCCGCCGGGTTGGATTTCCTCCAGACTTGATGTAGACTCTTTACTGCTGCATATCGTGTGATCTTACAAGGTATTGGATGGCGGTCGTTTGGGACTGCCTGGGCGCCTAACAGGGAGTGACACCGCGATGCGCTTGACAATTGTCTCGCCCCGTCCCATCGACAGCAATCACGTGTCCTGGTGGCAGAGCGAGGAGAAGGGTCGCGGGATTGCGAAGATGGGGTCGGCCGCAATCGTCACTGTGGCTGCCTTAGCCCCGGCCGACTTCGAGATAACACTGATCGATGAAATCATTGATCCGTTTGATTGGGGTCGGCACGGAGAGGCCGATGTGTTCGCGCTGTCGATGAACGTGTCTCAGGCTACCAGCGGGATTGCCTTAGCCAAGATGCTCAGGGGAAAGGGCAAGACCGTCGTTATGGGTGGTCCGCACGTATCGCTAGCGCCGGAGCTGTTCGAAGGTCACGCCGACAGTCTAGTGATCGGTGAGCTAGAGCCGATCGCCGATGAACTCTTCGATGACATGAGGAACGGCAGTCTCAAGCCAAGCTACAGATCTTCGAAGGCCGAGATGACCAAATCTCCGGTGCCGCGGTGGGATCTCTATCCCAACGAAAAGGCCTATTTCGGTATCGTTCAGACGAGTCGCGGTTGCCCCTTCGAGTGTCATTTTTGTGACGTCATTCAATATCTGGGGCGCGTGCAGAGGCATAAGGCAGAGTCCCAGGTCCTAGAAGAGCTTCAGCAACTCTATGACTTGGGATACGCGAACATCGGCTTGGCTGACGATAACTTTACCGTTTACCGAAAGCGTGCACGCAGCCTGCTCGAGGCCATTGCGGGTTGGAACGGACAACACGGCCGTCAGTACGTCTCTCTCCACACTCAGATGTCGATCGACGTCGCCCGAGATCCTGAGTTGCTAAAGCTCTGTGTTGATGCAGGCTTGGTTGGTGCCTTTGTCGGGATTGAGACCAATAACGAAAAGAGTTTGATAGAGAGCAAGAAGCGCCAGAACCTTCGCGTGAACTTGACGGAAGAGGTCACGAAGCTGGTCGCAAGCGGGGTGAACGTCGATATCGGCTTGGTGACGGGTTTCGATCATGACGACCACGCGATCTTTGAGAACCTGTTCAGCTTCGCTTCGCAGCTACCTGCAGGAACATTCAACGTCTCGACGCTTATGGCGCCTCTTGCGACGCCGTTTTACGACACTATGAAACAAGAAAACCGGATTGTGGACGATGATCCAGTTTCACAAGGCCCGGTCGTCAGCTTGATGACAAACATCCTGCCCGCGCAGATGAGCCGCCGAGACCTCTACATCGGCGCCCGCTGGCTGACCAGTCGGCTATACCATCCAGAGCAGTTTTTGCATCGATTCATGAAGATTGCGGAGGTTCTGGAGCCGGCGCCTTGGGAGCGAGAGGGAGCGCAGAGCCGCAGACTGCCGCGACCTAACCTCGTACGTCTCTATGGCAAGGTTCTCAGGGACGAAATGAAGTCCCACCCACTCTCGGCCTCGGTCGTGAAACGGGCAATGCTGCATATGCGGACCCGTCGCGACATTGCCGATGGCCTTGGATCGGTGATGGGAAACTACATTTTTCGCCTGCACTCATTGCGTGCCATCGGGATCTATGACGAATCCTGGGCTACCCTGGAGAGTCCACCCTTCGAGTCCAAGAGCACGGCAACGCAATGGAAACAAGCCTTTGGCCAGGATCACTCTGCGCAGCGAGCGGCCGCGGGCTGAAATGCGCGTCCTTCCTTGTGAAGGTAACGACGGCGGAGTGGTTCTCACGCGTGAACCGCACTCGTTGGGATAAGCACTTCCAGCCTACTCGCTGCTGCTGTGGCTGGCGCCTCGACTTGTCTCAATGCGCGGATCACGGGTCCGGCTTCCATGTATAGATTGCTTGGGTCACCGCTGAGCAATGCAACGGAGCGCAGGAGATAGGCATTCCACCATCGTGCGGCGAACGCCATCTTGGCCTCCTTTGTCTTCGGCGTGACAAGCTGTTCGGTGGTAATCTCTATGCGATCCCCTTTGAACAGCGCTTGTACCCAGTAACTTTTCAGTTGATGCTGTTGAGCAAGCCATGTGGGTACTCTGGAGACCAAAACTTCAGTTCCAAAAATGTTAACGATATATCCATTGTCGCTCGAATACAAATCATTGTCGATATCACCGCTAACTAGAAGAACACTTGGTTTTCGGAGCGCGTCTCGAATAGACCGAAGGGTCGACAGTGGGTGCGGAGACGGCGTAATGATTGTAAAATTGCTGGTAAGCATGCTCTTGGATAATGCGAACTTGGACAGCAAGATCACGGGTAACCTGCTTTCGGCAAGTGCGAAGACGATTGCCGGGAAGGCAGCGATGTGCGCACCTGTTAGCATTATGGATTCACCCCGGGTCAGTGCGCTTTCGATCTCGCCTAGATTGCACGTACGAACCAAGGCCATGATATCCCCTGTTCGCTTGAACTGACTCATTCCCCACTGTCTTAGAAGCACTTGCATACCCCGACCCCAATGCATGCGTTCCATCCAGGTTTCTCGCGTCCAGTGTTCCTTGTCAGCGAAGGACCAGAGTTGATCGAGCGCTGTTTTCGGCATCTTGTTGTTTGGCAGAGGGTCTGGGGAGAAGGCCCGAGCCCGGTTCAAGGAATCGCGAAAGGCGGCTGAGGATTGTGCCGTCCAGTGGCTGCTGATTCGAGAGAAGTTCTCTTCGGCGAGATGCCTCTTGTTGAGATAAAGATATGCGCTGGACAATGCGATCTCCGCACTCAGCGGAAGCGCGTTCCCCGCCTGTGAATAGGGGGCTAGCCAGTCCATGATCCGCTGCCACTCTCCCGCACTTGAAAGGCATAGTGCATAGACATTGACCAAGCCAGATTGTAGTTCGTCAGACGAAAGCTCAGGGGGCTGGACAGCGCGGCAGAAGTCTTGGGGGCGGCCCATACGCATAAGCGCTTGGCCAAGAATTGTTTGGAAGGCAACATCTTTGGGATGCTTGTTCAGAAAAGCGGATGCGATAGTTTCGGCTTGCTGATACTGCCCAAGCATGATCAGCGCCCGGCATTTGTTTAATGCGAAAGCAGGTTCTTCCGGCTTTTGGGCCAAGCCTTGTTCTGCGATCCGCTCCGCATCTTCAGGTTTGCCAAGGCGTATCAGGGATCGGCAAAGCCGGGTCGCAATGGGAATTTCTTCAGGATACTTCTCCAGCGCCGGTCGTGCGACTCCCACAACCTTCTCATGCAGGCCAAGCTCGAAGAGGGCGCGGCAACGTAGCAGGTCGAAGCGGCTCTCGTTCGTGTGCATCTCTGCCGCTTCGCCCGCCACTGCATCGACCTCTTCGTAGCGCTGCAGTCCGAAGAGCGCGCGGCAGCGGTAGACCGACAATTCTCGGTCCATCGCGAAGAGGGCTAGGCCGGCACCGGTTTGCCGCTCTGCTTGTGCGAAGGCCTCCTTCCTTAAGAGGGCGCGAGCCTCAAGATGGCGATAATGCAAAGACTCCGGGAAAGTCTTGATGCCGTCTTCTGCAAGCTTCAGGGCTGCATCCGTCTTTTGCTGTCGAAGCAGGATGTCGCCAAGAAGCAAGGGCACGCGCTGGTCGTCAGGATAGGCTTCGAGGAGGGCGGCTGCTGTGGTTTCCGCCTCCTCCAGCTGTCCCGACCTAGTAAGGGCGCGAATCTGCTCAAAGCGAGCCGATAGGCTCTTTGCCTCCGCACGCGACGCTTGATCGCCTAGCTCAGCGGCATCTTCTGTGATTGCTGGTTCTTGCAGATCGCCATTGTCCGTTTGAGCACTTCCATCGCCGGCCGCTTTCCGCTGGACTTCCAAGAAGTCAGGGTCGGCTGAATGGCGCTCCAGCATGATGGCAGCCTGGTCCAATGCCTCGCCCTTTTGGCCAGCCTTCAAGAGTGCGCGACAGCGAAGCAGGCCGAAGTTGCGGTCCTGCGGTCGCTCAGTCATCGCGCGCGCGGCTGCTTCGGCAGCTTCAGGATAGCGGCCGAGAGCATAGAGGGATCGGCAGAGCAGCAACGCCATCTTGTGATCGTTCGGATCCTGTTCTACGGCGGCCAGGGAGAGTGTGAGAGTGCTGTCATAGCGGCCCATCTGAAAGCGAGCCCGAGCCAGCTGCAGACCAAAACGAGTGTCGTTTTTGTGTTGCCGTAGCGCGTCGGCGGCCAGAGTATCGGCTTCCGGATATCGTCCAAGTTCATAGAGAGCACGACAGCGATAGAGCATGAGATCGGCGTCCCGCTGGAAGGTGCCCAGGCTCGCCTCGGCCTCTCGTGCCGCCCTCGCAAAGTCCTTCGCCTCGAGCAGCGCTCTTGCTTCCAGGCGCCTAAACTCGATTGAATCGGGATGCTCTTGCCGACCTGCCCGGGCCAAGCCCAAGGCTTCCCCCACTTTCCGCCGTTGCAGCAGAATCGTTCCCAAGAGCACGGCTGGCCGCTGATCGCCCGGACACTCTTCGCGCAGTGCGATGGCCGCGGTCTCGGCTTCCTGAATTCGCGAGGCCTTCAAAAGGGCGCGCGCTTGGTTCAAGCCGGCAATCAAACCAGCCATTGATTCCTCATCCTGCTCGACAGCGGAGTTCATCGCTCGCAAATCCCCAGTCACTCGCTCTTCGATCCGATCGGGCTCTCGCCGCTCCGTCCTGCCCTCCTTTAGCACGCCGTCCGGCAAAGAACGAGGCGAGGAAGTGCGACCTGTCGCTATCGTTTGACATAGCCCGCAAGCACCCTTCTCAATTGATCGACAACAAGCGTTCTTTCGGTATCAATCATTGATTGCGTTTGTGATAGATTCTCGTTTAGCACCGGTGGTAGGAGCGAGGAGGATCGATAACTTTATGGTTGAGGCCCGGCACCTATCGCGATAAGACCCGATAGTGACAGTTATGCGCTCAATGTCACGCATCTCTGATCGGAACAACTGTCTTGAATTTGAACAATCCAACCGATGCAACGCTAACTGAACAGCGTCTGCAACCTCAGCGAGCCGAACGCGACAGCGGACTGGTGTGTCTTTCTAGCCTTCTGCGCTTTCACAAGATTCCGGCAGACTACCAGCAGCTTTGGCGCGAGTATGGCTTACCGGACAGCAGCATCGACCCGACCCGCCTGCTGCAAGCCGCCAAGCATCATGAAGGTGTGAAAGCCAGAGTTGTAAAGTCGTCCTTGGACCGTTTGGGGCGCGTTCCGCTTCCGGCTATCGCGGAAACCAAGGATGGCTCCTTCTTTATCTTGGCGCAGGTGCGTGACGGCAAGGCTTTGGTGCAGTGGGCTGAGGGTGCCCCGCAAGTCGTCGAGCTGGCTGTTCTGGAGGAACAGTGGAGTGGGTTGCTTCTGCTAGTCACCACCCGCGACAGCTTGGTGGGCGAGAATCGTCGCTTCGACATCACCTGGTTCGTGCCGGCGATCTATAAGTACCGTCGCCTCTTCTATGATGTCCTCCTGGCCTCACTCTTCATTCAGATATTCGGCTTGGTCACGCCCTTCTTCTCACAGGTGGTCATCGACAAAGTGCTGGTGCATCGGGGGCTAACCACGCTTGATGTTCTTGCCATCGGCCTCCTGGCGATCGGCGTCTTTGAGGTGGTGATGAGCGGTCTTCGCACCTACCTTTTCTCGCACACCTCAAGCCGGGTTGACGTCGAGCTGTCGAGCCGACTCTTCCGACACTTGTTGAGCCTGCCGATCGGCTACTTCGTCAGCCGACAGGTCGGCCAAACCGTGGCGCGCGTGCGCGAGTTGGAAACCGTACGCAATTTCCTCACCAGCTCTGCCTTGACCTTGGTTCTTGACCTGGCGTTCACCGTCATCTTTTTCGTTGTCATGTTCTTCTACGCCGTCGATATGGCGCTGATCGTCTTGGCCTCGGTACCTTTCTATGCAGCGCTATCCTTGGCAATTACGCCGGAACTGCGCCGACGGGTGGAGGAGAAGTTTCAGCGCAATGCCGCAAATCACTCCTTCCTAGTTGAGTCTGTCGGCGGCGTAGAGACCATCAAGGCGGCGGCGGTGGAGCCGCAGATGCGTCAACGCTGGGAGGAGCAGATCGCCGCCTATGTCCGCTCCTCTTTGCGCGTTGTGACACTAGGTACCTGGGGGCAGCAGGGCGTCCAACTGATCAATAAGGTAGTGATGGCCTTGCTGCTTTGGGTCGGCGCCACAAACGTGATCGACGGCACCATGACCGTTGGGCAGTTGGTTGCCTTCAATATGTTGGCAGCGCAGGTCTCGCAGCCGATCCTCCGCCTGGCTCAACTCTGGCAGGATTTTCAACAGTTTCGAATTGCTTTGCACCGCCTGGGCGACGTGTTGAACACGCCTGGCGAGCCGGCTCGCCAGGCTGGCAGTGTGACGCCGCCGCCGGTGCGCGGCGAGATCAAGTTTTCTCAAGTCTGCTTTCGATACAGCCTGGAGACACCGCAGGTCTTGAAGGATGTTACCTTCGAAGTGGGCGCCGGAGAAACTTTGGGCATCGTCGGAGCATCGGGTTCGGGCAAGTCCACCTTGGCCAAACTGCTGCAGCGCCTCTATGTGCCTGAGACCGGGACAATTCTTGTCGACGGTCACAATATCGCGCTGGTCGATCCCGCCTGGCTTCGTCGGCAGATCGGTGTGGTGCTGCAAGAGAACCTGCTGTTCAACCGCTCGGTCCGCGACAACATCGCCTTGGCCGATCCTTCCGCACCGATCGAGCGCATCGTCACGGCCGCCCAACTGGCGGGTGCTCACGACTTTATTCTGGAGCTGCCGGAGGGCTACAACGCCATGGTCGGTGAGCGCGGCACCAATCTCTCGGGCGGTCAGCGCCAGCGTATAGCCATCGCCCGTGCACTGGTTACCGACCCCCGGATCCTGATCTTCGACGAGGCCACCTCTGCTCTAGACTATGAGTCAGAGCGCATCCTGCAGGACAACATGGACTCGATCGCCCAGCGTCGCAGCGTGGTGATCATCGCTCACCGCCTTTCCACCGTGCGCCGCGCGGATCGCATCATCGTGCTGGACAAGGGGAACTTGGTGGAAGAGGGCCGGCATGACGAGCTCTTAGCGAGGGGCGGGCGCTACGCCTACCTCTACAGCCTGCAGCAGGGAGAGGGCTGATGTTCGGCCTGTGGCGTCGGGCTCGTACCGCGTGGAAGACGGCCAAGGAGGACGAGAAGGTCCGCCCGCGTTTCGATCTAAACCGGGACGAGATGGCCTTTCTGCCGGCCGCCTTGGAGGTGACGGAGACGCCGGTGAAGCCGCTGGGTCGAATCATCGTCTACACCATTGCGCTACTGTTCATCCTGGTCCTGATCTGGGCGACGGTAGGTCGGATCGATACCGTTGCCGTTGCCTCCGGCCGGATCATGCCGGGCGATCGGGTCAAGGTGGTGCAGCCCCTGGAGAGCGGGATCGTCACCGGCATTCACGTGCGCAACAGCCAGACGGTGCGGGAAGGCGAACTGCTGATCGAGCTTGACGCGACCGAGGCCGCGGCCGATGTGGCGCGCCTCAAAGGCGAGCTGGTGAACGCTCAGCTCGACTATGCGCGGACTCACGCGCATCTGCACGAGGACGAGACAGCGACCGCGCCCGAACTGCCGGCAGAACTCTTGCCGGCCCAAGCCCCCTCGGGCCTGCTGGCGGCAGCTCAAGCCCGGTTGCGCCAAGAGAAGACTGAGTTGAAGGCCCAGCTGTCCGTCCTCGATCGCCAGCTGACCGAGACTGAAGCCGAGCGATCCATGGTCGAAGCCTCGATCGAGCGGCTGAACGCCACCATTCCGCTGGTCGAAGAGCGGGTCAAGGCCTGGGACACCCTGGCCAAGCAGGGGCACGGCAGTCGCCTGACCTATCTGGAAAACGAGCAGCTGTTGCGCGAACAGCATGGCGAGATGCTGGTGCAGCGCCGCCGGCTGGAGCAGGTGGCGGCCCAACTTGCGACTCTGCGCGAACGCAAGATCGAATTGACCAGCGGTGCCATGGCCGACCAGCAGGAGGCCTATGAGGAGGCTCAGCGGCGCGTGTTTGCCGCCCGTCAGGAGCTCGCCAAGGCCGAGAAGCGGCTGGAAACCCGCCGCCTGCTATCACCCGTCGACGGTGAGGTCCAGCAGCTTGGCGTGCACACCCTGGGCGGTGTGGTGCAGCCGGGCGACGCCTTGATGATCGTCGTGCCGGAGGATGCCTCCCTGGCAATCGAGGCCAAGGTCTTAAACAAGGACATAGGCTTCGTGAAGGAAGGTCAGGATGCCGAGATCAAGGTCGAGTCTTTTCCCTTCACCCGCTATGGTCTGATCCCGGGCAGCGTCCTGGAACTCTCTCGCGATGCCGCCGAAGATGAGGAACAGGGGCTGGTCTACCTGGCCGAGGTTTCTCTGTCCGAGACGCGCATTCTCGTGGGTGAGCGTTGGGTTCAACTGACACCGGGAATGAACGTCACGGTCGAGATCAAAACCGGATCACGCCGCCTAATCCATTTCTTCCTTTCGCCCTTCCTGGAGTACCAGAACGAGGCGCTCCGGGAACGATAGACTGGGCAGAGTCTCTTGACCGCATGGGTCAGTGGCCCGGCCACTCCCGGGCTTGAGCCATAAACCTCTGCATCCCATGAGGCACCCGTAGGGCTATCATGAGCAGTGCGTCCTTTGGCCGGTGCGCGCTGGAGCAAAGCAATCGGACAGGGCCCACGAACGGACAGGGCCCACGAGCCGGCCGACAGGAGGTAGCCGTGCGCACTAATCGGGGCAACTGGCCCAGCAGCCAGCACCGGTGACATGATCAACGCCTGCGACAAAGCTACGCAATGAACAACAATCCACAGCTGTCAAGCGCAACGTGTGATTGACACGCCCGCTTTCAAGAGACCAAGGTATCAATCAACTGTGACAATTCGTGAGTTGGTGTGGGTTCCCGTGCCGGCTGCGGCTCGCAAACGGGGATCCTATGAGCGAAGAGATGGCCAACAAGCAGAGTGAGAACGGCAGCGCAGGGAATAAGGCATCGCCAGGCGCGCAAGCTGGTGGGTCGGCCGGTCCTGCCGCCGCAGAGGCACAGCAGGGTAAGATCGATAAGATCACCGCCATGGGCAACGCCGTCTGGCTGATGACCCAGTCCCCCCTCCACCGCAACCTCCTGGTCTCCGACGTCGACTGGATGCTGGTCCCCCCTTGCGCCTTCGGCCAGTTCCGCCTCTGGCGCAACGAAAACAGCCTCCCACTCGCTTTTGCCACCTGGGCCTTCGTCAGCGACGAGGTGCTGGAAAGGCTGAGGGGGGGGCGCAACGTGCGCATCAAGCCTGACGAATGGCGCTCCGGCGAAACACCGGTGTTGATGGACTTGATCTTCCCCTGGGGTGGGCATGAGGAGGGGTTGAAGGAGTTGCGGGGATTGATGCCCGGATTGGTCGAATTAGGGCCCAAATAACTAGAATTGAGTGTGGGCAACATGATCGAAGAATGCAGAGATTCGTGATGGTTTTGTACAAATACTATATACCAAAAGCTGAACAAATGGGCGCAATGATATTCGTTTACGCAAAGGGAAGCCTTTGCGCCGTTCCTATACTCGCTTCTGCCCTAGTTTGGGGATACATCAGCGAAAATGGCACGTGCCACTCAGTTGAATGCATTAATGAGCAGTCTTACGTTTATCAGAACAGATACTATTTCCTGCCAACCTTTTGCCTTTTTGTCATCCTGTCCAATTTTCAGATTTTTTGCAAAAAATATAGGGAGAAACTTTATCATATGACTCTAGTTTCTGCTATTGGAGAATACAGTCGACCCAGGAGAATCGGATACTTTCTGACAATGCTCATTGTACCTTGGGTCGCAATAACACATTACTACCAAACACCAAATACTCAAGCAAATATTGTCATCAAAAATTGGTTTACCATTTTTTACAATTCAAGTTATGATTTTCCACATCTATTTGAATACCTGAGATCAAGTAGATCTGTCATAGATAATGCATTACTATGCGGTTTGCTCGTACAGTCATTGAGATACCAAATTCTTAATTTTGTAGCACTCGTACGGGAAAAGTAGTAAGTACGAACGAGGGTTCGGTCGTAATGACTGGGTTAGTAACTAAAAGGGGTGTGTAATGAGTGACCAAATGCAAACATGGCGCAATAACATTGATTACACGCCGTTAACGAGTAACGTCGACTACGAAAACATTAAAAATACAGTAGATCTTATAGAAACGTATACAGACATAATTATTGATCAGTATGGCAATAAATACAATCCTAATCAGCAAGAGCAGTTAAAATTAGCGGAGCGGTTTTCAAAAGCATTGAAACCGCTCTCCACGGCGTTGGACGTAATTCGAGTTGGGGATGCGATTGCGGCGGGAGAAGGTCAGAAGGCAAGAGCAATTGCATTTGGTTATGCTGTCGGGGCGATTTCTGGGGCCGTTGCTGGATACTTTTCCGGTGGAGCGGCAGCAGCTGCTGCCGCGGCTATTGCTCAAGATTTGGCGGAGAATGCCTATCCCGATATCGAGGATTTCTCGATTGAGGCGGCTGGCGAGGTTTCGGAGAGTGTAGATCGGACTCTAGGTTTCATTGGTGAGACTTACTTCGACTCAAATTACCGTGTTAATGTTCCTGAGAATCACAAATGGTATCAGGTCAATTACGATGTTCGATTCGAGAAAGCTATCGTGACAGTGGTCGAACATACAGATGGAGAGGTAAACTATGAGTCCCACAGCTTTGAATACAAGGAAGAGCAAAAAAGATACATTCCGCAAGGAGAGATTGACTTTTCCCGACTTGATGGCGTCCCGATAGACGAGTTTGTCAAGAAAATTAGAGATCCTGATACCGGTGAAGTTGTAGGATTTGGCGGACCACAGTTTGCGAAAGGGTTAATGGACTCTGTCCCAGACTTTGGGCATGGGTTTATTCTTCTCCAGTCACGAAATAACAACGGTGTATATTATCTCATTGCTCAAAATGCAGACAACAGTTTAAATGGACAGTCAGTACTAAAATTTTACTATGATGGTAGTACATCCAAACCGCAGGCTATTGAGGCAGTATTCGGTAGTATCGAAGAAGCGCGACAAGAAATTGGATCCGTTGCTGATATTGTTAAAATAATGATGAGTAAATACTGCTTTGGTGAGAATACTGCTATATCAATGTGGGACGGATCAAGTAAGCGGATTTGCGACATTCGTGCGGGAGACAAAGTAAAGGCGTTTGATGAAAATGATGTGCTTGGTGAGATAAAGTGTGGAGTTGTCTCGGCGACATCTAAGAGAGAAAACGTTAATGCCTTGATTCTTGACAATGGTATGATCGTCACAAATGGCCATCCCTTTGCTACAATTGATGGCCGGTTTCGGGAAGTCTCTGAAATTCTTGGAGAGGCTGTTGGCGTTAATGAAGGTGGAGAAACTGCAAGAATTGGATCTTTGGCAAAGAACCTATCAGACACAAGTGTGTACAATTTTACCGTAGATGTTTTTCATACATATATAGCTGATGGATACAGAGTGCATAATGTCTCGATTGGTACATTTAATCCGGTAACAGAAGAGGGAATTGATGGTAGTTTCTTGGGCGCTAAAGTAGCAAGGTTTTTTGCTCCTGATAATGTTGCTTTATCTCTTTTGACTGAGGCGGCCGGAGGAGTGGTAGGGGGATACCTTGGGGAGCTTGCGACAGCAGTAACTGGAGGAACAGCTGTCAATGGTCAGAGATTCACTGTTGATGACTTGTTTGATGACACAATCAATCACCTTCCAACGCGTTTTGCGAGCTCTTTGCTCGGCGTTGGGGTTTCGTTTGGGACTACTCAACTTGGAGGGCTCATCGGCAAAGGTTTTAATAGTCTTTTAGACTTAGCGGGCGCTGATCATCCACTCTTGCAACAGATATCGGGCGTGTTTGGAGCTCACATTGCACAGTATACGGTCTCTATGGCTGGATTTCAGGCGATTGAACTCTTCGGCCTAACAGGTAATGACTGGGCCGGTCAGTTAATTGGTGACGTAACGAGTGTTGGTTTTGAGAATGGCGTTGCAAAGCTGCCGTCGTTTGACGTTGCAGGCTTGGCGACGACAGTGGCGAACGTTGTGGCTTCCTATGCGGCGAAACAGGTTGTCGGCCTGTTGTTCGACGGTGAAACGAAAGCGCAAGTGCTAGGTGGTGAGATAGGCGGTCAAGTTTTTGGGTTTATTGGGGACAGGTTGTTACCTGGATTTGGTGGCCCCATTGGTACATTCTTGGGGACCATTGTGGGATCTGTGATTGGTCGCCTCTTTGGTGGGCCGCCGCCGGTTCCACAGGCTTACTCCGTTCTTGATGATAACTCCGGAACAAATGAATTTGAGGTTGTGTTTTGGCACGTTGAGGACGGTGGCAGCGAGCAGGTTGCGCGGAGCTTTGCGGCCCAGGCCCAGGTAGCTTTGACAGGATTCTCAGAGGCGATAGGCGGCTTCTTGGGCGATCCAGAGCGCTTTGCCTATGGCCATCGCGAAGACAAGTTCTTCTATGACAGCTGGGATAGCGGCATCTATGAGGAAAATGGAGATGCGAACTACATCCTTCAGAAAGGCGTTGTCACGCAGCTGAAGACGGGCGACTTCTTCGGCGCGGATATTTATGCGAAGAAGGCCTTGGACGACTTTGGTGGTTGGAAACTGCAAGAGCTGCAGGAGCGTATCTCTGTTGCGCAGAAGTACGGTCAATACCTCGACAATCGAGTGCTCTTCAATGAGTTTATTGGGAGTCTTGAGGGTGCGGTTAGCGACTCCGCTCTAGACATTGCTGCACAGACTGTCGCGGACAATTGGGCTTATACGAAAGCCACCGCAGTAGCGCTTGGTTTGCACAATGCTAAGCCGGAATTCTACACGAACGTGACGGCTGGAAAGCTGAAGATCAATCGAAGTGATTCGACGACTTTGGTGACAACGGGTGGCAGCGATCGCAATGACCTCATGGTCGGCGGAACCGGTAAGGACCTCTTGAGGGGCGGCCGAGGCGATGATGTGTATCGTTTTGAGCGGGGTTATGGCAAAGATACCATTGAAGACACTTATGCCTACACCGAGCAGCTGGCGGATCAGCCGGTTTGGGTAACTCTGTCCCACGAAGGCTGCGTTAATCCAAATACCAACCCCGGCAACATTCTTCCTCCAGGTGCGGCGGCGGGTGCCGAAGGCGAATCTGGCTGCAATACACTTTTTAGCCTCCTCAGCGGCGGCTACGACGACAATGTCATTTATTTTGATGCTGGTACAGATACTCTGGAGTTGGGCGAGAACATTGGTTTGGAGGACCTGGTTTTCGACGGTTCCGGCAGCAACCTTACCATTGGTATCCGTGACGAGAGTGATCCCAGTGCCGGGATGGGCAGCACCGACGATCGGATCGTTCTTCGCGATTGGGACTACGATCACCGACGCGTCGAGGTTTTGCGCCTCTCCGACGGGAGTGAGTATAGTCTGACCGACAGCATCGGCAGCGGTGCCGAGCTCTCCGAGTTGGACCGCGTCAAGACCGTGAGTACGCATGGTCAAGATCTAGTGGGCTTTGCCGGCGCCGATACTCTGACGAATGGATCGGGTCACAATTTGCTTCGTGGTGGCAAGGGCGACGATCTCTACGTGTTTCGGCGTGGAGATATTCAGGATACAATTCACGACGTCAACACGATTGTTGATACCTGGCATTCAGTGTCACTGCGTAGCAATTCGACTCTTGGAGAGTCGCGTAACTACTACACAAACAACCAGCATAATCGGACTTTTGACCTAGACGGCGGCTCGGACACTCTCTCCTTTGAGGCTGGTATAACGGCCGAACACATTCGGCTCGAACGCCCAGCCCAGGCTCAGCCAACCGATCCGCTGAATGACAATCTCTTTGTCTATGTGCTCGACCAAGCGGATCTGGACGCAGAAGCGCAGGGTAATCTCGATCTAGGTAATGTTGGCGATAGGATCGTTATCCAGGACTGGTTCCAGTTCAATCGGCGGGTGGAGTTTTTTCAGTTCGCCGACGGTCAAACCTATGTCGTAGGGTCGGATGGGGCTGGCGGCTATGGTCTCTCTCGCCGCAGCAGCACGGCTGAGGGCCAACGTGTTCCAAGCGTCCTCCAAGACGATGAGGCCCTCTCCTTGCCAATTGTCGCCTTCGATCTGGGCAATGATGGCCTCCATACGGTGGATCAGCGGCTGAGCTCGGCGCTCTTCGACCTGGACGGCGACGGCTATCGCGAACCGACCGCCTGGGTTGGCTTCTCCGACGGTATCCTGGTCATGGACCGCAATAACAACGGCAAGGTGGATGGGCTGAATGAGCTCTTCACCACCGATGCAGCGGCTGCCAGCAGCAGCGATCTCGCTTTGCTCAGCAGCCTTGATGCCGACAATGACGGCCAGGTCGTCTGGTATGATGACTCGGATGCGAATTACAACAAGCTGCGCATTTGGACCGACAACAACCTGGATGGCCAGGTGCAGGTCGGCGAGTGGCATCAACTGCATCGCTTCGGCATCTCCTCCTTCGAGAGTGGCGTAGGCGCCAGCGGGTACCGTGGTGACGAGCAGTCGGACGGATCGCGGTTTGTCGGCTACTATCGCCAAGTCGATGCCAACTATCCCGTCCTGGGTCGCATGTTCGACGTGCGCCTGCTCTTCAAGAAGGACGGGACGCGCTTTACCGAGAATGGCGACGGCTCGACCTCCGTGGACTACGAGGCTAGCAGTCAAGCCTCGGCGCTCTTGGCCGGCGACGCCGCCGGCGTCAGCCGCGGTGCTGTCGGTGGTGTCGTCACCGGAAGTTCAGCCGGCGAGACTATCTTTGCCGATCCACCGCGCGGCGGCGATGTGGGCGCCATGATCAACGGCGAGTCCGGGAGTGATACGCTCATTGGCAATAGGGCCGACGATGTCCTGATCGGTGGCAGCGGCCGCGACCGTATGTACGGCGGCGATGGAGACGACCTGGTCGTCGCCGACAGCGACGACTTCACAATAATCGAAGGTGCTCAGAACGATACGGTGGTGTTGCAGACGGTTTCCGCCAGTCGCATTCAGGGAGGCTCCGGAGAGGACATCCTTTCTCTCGAAGTGCCGGAGGACGTAACGATCGATCCAACGGAACTGGGCTTCGAGGGCATACTGACCGGGTCCGGCGATGACAAAATCATAATCGACAGCAGTGTCGGTGCTCTGGTTGCCTCGGCGAGTGGTGATGACGATATCCGTGGCGGCAGTGGGGACGACCTGCTTTATGGCGGATCCGGCGAGGATTTCCTCTCAGGTCGCAGCGGTCTCGACATGCTGGCCGGAGGGGACGGCGACGACCTAATGCTGGTCAATGCGGTCGCCGGCGGTCTCTTTGCCGGCGGCAGCGGGACCGATGCCATAGATTTCCGGAACCGAAATGCGGCTGTCACAGTCAATCTCACCGACGGCTTGGTGACCGCGGGCGGTCTTATCGACACCCTTGTATCGGTTGAGCAGATCAACGGCACCGATTTTGCCGGCGACACCTTGTTCGGCGGTTCCGGAGCAAACTTCCTGAAGGGCCGCCAGGGCGGTGACCGTTTGCACGGCGGTTCCGGGTCGGACTGGGCGATCTATGATGAGGTCACCTCTAGCGAAGTGATCCGCGCCAACCTCTTGAATGGCGTAGGCTCCAGCAGCGAAGCCCTGGGTGACAGCTATACCTCGATCGAGAACCTGCGCGGCGGCAGAGGTGACGACACGCTTGTCGGTGACACAAAGGCCAACACTCTGGTCGGCGGCATTGGCGGCGACAGGCTGGTCGGCGGCGGCGGGAACGACGCGGCCGGCTACATGTGGGCCAGCAGTGGGGTCAAGGCTTCGCTTAAGCACAATGAAGGAACCGGAGGTGAGGCTGCCGGAGACAGCTTTATCGACATCGTGAAGTTGATCGGTAGCGACTACAACGACACCCTGGAAGGTGGCGGCGGAAACACACTGATCGGCGGCAGTGGCAATGATCGACTCATTTCGACAAACAAGTTCAGCGATTCGGTTTTCGGCGGATCGGGACGCGAT
This sequence comes from Rhodospirillales bacterium, assembly GCA_963669445.1. GTDB lineage: Bacteria > Pseudomonadota > Alphaproteobacteria > Kiloniellales > JACOMY01 > JACOMY01. The sequence continues at coordinate 3,044,484 of OY770029.1, read as the reverse complement.
ACCTGGGACTTCGCGAACGCGACGAATGGGGTGACCATTAACCTCTGGACTGCCGGTCAGGAAGTGAAGAGCCTGGAGGATATCGTCGGAGGTGCCCATGCCGATATCTTGAACGGTGGCGTGCATAATCAGCTGTTGAACGGGGGTGGCGGCGCTGACACGATCAACGCGAGAACGGCGGGCCTCACTCTTGCCGGTGGTGCCGGTGCCGGCGATTTGATCACAGGGACGTCGGGGCGAGACACCTTCTGGATTGGCCGCAACGACGGCCGTGATACTCTGGCCGTGAGCGACAAAAACGTCTCAGTTGAATCGACCGTCTGGTACACCGCTACCAATACCATAATATGGGGTGGCGCAGATCAGAACATTACCGTCAACACTGTTTATCGACCTACTGGCAGCACCATTTCGGTTCCGGAAGGCAATGGCCGTGACGTTATTCGTTTTGCCGAGGGCATTCTACCGGGCAACATCTCCATCCATCGTGCGGCTGAGAACGTGAACTGGACGGATGATGCCACGATCGTGGTCGGCGGAAGCGGCAACAACAGTGCAATTGTAGTCGATGGCGGCTTCTACGATGTCGCCATGCCCGGCACCTTCGCCTTCTCAGATGGCCTAGAGCTACCCGCCGCTGCCTTCCTCGGCTCGACACTCGAAATGGGAAACAACAGCGATAACGAGCTGGGGCTCACCGCGAGCGTTGGAGAGACAGTCTTCAGGGTCGGGCGCTCTGGCGCGGATACTCTTTGGGCTCTTGCACCCTTTGGGACGCTCTACGGCGGTTCCGGAAATGACTCCTACAAGGGTACCAACGGGCGGATGCAGATCGTCGAGGCGGCGGACGGCGGTATCGACCGTGCTATCGTTTATGGTAGCGGTTGGCACAGCCTGCACGACAATGTCGAGAACCTCCGCCTTTATGACGGCTACGACAACCTAAACGGCCAGGGCAACGATCTCGCCAACCATATGTCGGGCAACAATCTGGCCAATCACCTCCATGGAGGCGGTGCGGACGATACCATCTTCGGCGCCTCCGGGGTCGATAGGCTGGCCGGCAACGGCTCGAGAGACAGTCTCTTTGGCGGGCCGAACGGCGATACGATCTGGGGCGGCGCCGGCGATGATACGGCCAATGGTGGAGCAAGCATCGACACGATCTTCGGCGATCTCGGTCAGGATACCTTGCGCGGCGCGGAGGGCGACGACAAACTCTACGGTGGCAGTGGAGCCGATACACTGTTTGGAAACTCTGCAGTCGACACCCTATGGGGCGGCAATCGCGATGATGTGCTCGACGGTGGCGACGGTGCCGATACCATGTTCGGCGGTAATGGCGACGACACCATGCGCCTCTCCGAATCCGGCGATGTCGTTGTGGAGAACAGCGGCGAAGGGTCGGACATGGTGATTGCCCCCTTCAGTCTGACCCTGAGGGAGGATTTCAGCAATGTTGAGAATGCCATGCTGGAGACCGGTTCCTCTGGTCTGAAGCTGGAGGGGACAAGCGGCCGTAACACGTTGTTGGGCAACACGCAGGACAACAGCTTCGACGGTGGTACCGGAAACGACTATCTAGACGGTGGCCTGGGCTCCGATACAATGAAGGGCGGTCTTGGGAACGATACCTTCGTGCTCGACACGATGGGCGACACCGTGAATGAAGCCAGTGCCGGTGATGGTGTCGATAAAGTCTTCGTCGCCTTCGATGCAACCCTGCTAAGCGGATTCAAGGAGAATTTCGGTAAGCTCGAGGATCTCGAGCTTACTGGTCTTGCCGCCGTTGGGCGTGGCAACGCTGCGGACAACAAGCTTACCGGCAACGTCGGAACCGATACGCTCTTGGGCAAGACCGGCGATGACATTCTGGACGGGGGCAGCGGTTCGGATACTATGGATGGAGGGGAAGGCAACGATACTTTCCATATTGACCACAAGGGTGACGTCATCATTGATTCCGGTGGCGTTGATCTCGCTATCCTTCATGTAGACAGTATCGCCCGTGATCTCGATCCCTCTGCGCCGATTGGCCACTATACGATGGCTGAAGGACTTAATCATCTTCGGATGCAGCCGGGCATTGCTTACGATGTCAGCGGAAACACTCTTGGTAACAAGATCAGCGGCAACGATCAGTGGAACAGCCTCTTTGGCGGTCGCGGTTATGATTCTCTAGTTGGCTTGGGAGGGGACGACTACCTGGATGGCGGCTCAGGGCAAGATTTCCTGAAGGGAGGGCTTGGTAACGATACCTACGAAGTCGATAACCTCTACGACAGCGTCGTCGAGGTTACGGGCGAAGGGGACAAGGATAAAGTTCGCAGTTGGATTGATTATACGATTGGAAGTGCCGTCGAAGATCTTGAGCTGTTAGGCAGTGCCATCATTGAGGGACGCGGCAACGGCGGTGACAACGAGGTGACCGGGAACAGTGCTGCGAATACGCTTCGCGGGTTCGGCGGCGATGATACGCTCCTTGGCGGTTCTGGTGGCGATAATCTGATTGGTCATACTGGAGACGACACTCTGGACGGCGGCTCCGGCGTGGATACGATGCGCGGAAACAGCGGCAGCGACACCTTCTTCGTTGACCGCAGTGGCGACGTGGTGATGGACTACGAGAGCGCTGCCGGCGGATCGATGGTGAACAATGGCACAGCCGATCATGTTATTGCCAGCGACAACTATACTCTCTCCACCCGTGTTGAGATACTCTCGCTAGAGGGTGTGGCCGAGATCGGTGCCGGTAATCTGATCAACAATGTGATCTACGGCAATGATGCCGCGAATCGCCTCTATGGCCTGAACAACAGGGATACGCTCTTCGGTGGGCTGGACAACGACACTCTGGATGGAGGCGTGAACGCCGACATACTCTATGGCGGCAAAGCCAGCGATACCTTCATCATAGATCGCCTCGCCGTCTTCAGCGGAACACAAGAGGTCAGTGCCGGCGATACAGCGATCGAGTATGCTGGCGGCGGCACCGATGACTTGATCAAACTGCTGATTACGCCGCCCTTGTCGGCCAGCGAGCAAGTGACCTTCACGATTGCCGATCATGTGGAGAACCTGGAGATAGGCGAGAGCGGAACCATCCATGCACTCGGAAACTCGGGCCAGAATGAGATTACCGGCAACAGCGCCAGAAACTCCATAAACGGCTTGGACGCCAATGACACCCTATGGGGTGCCAGCGGCGGCGATTGGCTGCGCGGAAACTCTGGGCAAGACACCCTGTTTGGCGGTCATGGGAACGATGATCTTCTAGGTCATCATGGCGATGATGAACTGAAGGGCGATAGCGGCAGTGATTCTCTGCGAGGTGGAACCGGGGACGACACCCTGGCCGGCCACGAAGGTGGGGATCATGTCTTGGGTCAAACTGGGAATGATCAACTGAACGGCGGCGATGACGACGATACCGTCGAGGGGGGGAGCGGAAACGACCAAGCCTGGGGAGGTGCCGGTATCGATCTGGTTCTAGGCGGCGACGGAGACGACACTCTGCATGGCGGCAACGGAGAGGATTCCCTCAACGGCGAGTCGGGTGTCGATCTTGTCTATGGGGGGAACTCGAACGACGCTCTAAGAGGCAACTCGGGGGCAGATACGCTGTACGGCGGAGAAGGAGACGATACACAGTTTGGTCATATCGGGAACGACAAGCTAAACGGCGGATCTGGTGACGATACGCTTCGTGGTCTAACCGGAAATGACACGTTGGCGGCCGATGAGGGTAATGACGTGGCCGAGGGAGGCTGGGGGGACGACAAGCTCGGTGGCAATGACGGCGACGACAAGCTCTACGGAGGGAGTGGCAGCGACAGAGCGTCCGGAGCCGATGGTCTTGACACCATTTGGGGTGGAACCGGCGTCGATACTTTGATGGGAGGTGGGGAGAACGACGAACTTAGAGGCGGCAACGGCATCGACAGCCTCTTTGGTGGCGGCGGCCACGACTCGCTGTGGGGCAATGCCGGCGACGATTCTCTGGTGGGCAATGCAGGGGACGATATCATACGAGGCAGCGGTGGCGATGACATCGTTACCGGCGATACTGGGAATGATGTGTTGCTTGGAAACACCGGAGCGGACACTCTTGTTGGAGGAACGGGATCCGACACGCTCTTCGGCGGCGATGGAGACGACATCCTAAACGGCGTTGGGGGGCATGACACGCTAAAGGGCGGCGAAGGTTCTGACACCTACTATCATGGTCGTGGACGCGGCCAAGACGTGATCGATCAAAGCGATGCGCTCGCTGCCGACACCGATGTGGTGCAGTTCTTGCAGTCTTCGCCAGTCAATCCCGATGACCTCTGGTTCTACAAGGACGGGGATCATCTAAAGATTGGTATCCTTGGAACCAACGACCATCTGACCCTGAACGATTGGTACACCACCACGGACCGGGTCGATGAATTTCAGGTGTTGGCGACCGGTGGCACGGGTACGGCGACGCTGGTCAAGTCCGATGTGGCTGCGTTGGTACAGGAGATGGCGAACTATGCGACCTCTGCGGATCATGCGGATGCCCAAGGCTACACTTCGAATCTGCCAAATGCCGTCTCGAACAAGATCGATCAGCTTTGGTCCTACGGGTCCTAGTACGTCCTCGCCATGCTAGCTTGGTCGGGGCGTGTCCTTACCGCTCTTGGCTGCATGCAAGGACCGTCAACTGCGCTTTGGAGAGAGGCGGTCTAAGATAGTCAAAATATTCTCTGTCTCGGGTTTTTTGATGTAATTTTTGCCTATCAATTGACCGCTAGTGCCTGCTTCGTGGCGGCCGATTGAGGCCGACTACCCCTTTAGCGACACGACTTGCACTGCGTCGAGTGCCAACCTCTAATCTTCGCGTTATGGAACTTGCGTGTGGGAAGCTCCCATCAAAGTAACGCTTGGTTGTTGATCTCTCTTGTGATAGAGCAGATCTCTGCTGGCCTACTTTATGTTGAACTAAAGTTCATATCCGTCGGCCTCAAGATGCGATGCACACGCCTTCAAGTAAGGAGACGGTTACATGTTACCGGTGTCGCGATGGATTTTTCCGCTTGGTCTTTGCCTCCTGCCTTCAATTGGTACGGCTGCAGATTGCCCGATTTCGAGTTTCGAGGCGCGCTGCACCGGCGATATCTCAGACGGTGTGTTCTTCGAGAATGAGGTCTCCAAGGTCGATGTCTTCGATCTGACGAAAGACATCGTACCCTCAACGATCAGGGATGGCGTCGGCGCCGTGAACACCGTGGATACCGGCGACGAGGGTAAGAGCATCGCCATCGAGTTCAACAGCGTCTCCTCGGCCGGCTTCTTCGGCATTGTCACGAAGGCCAACGGTGTCGCTGCCGACTCCCTGGGGACACCCGGTAAGAATGGTAGCGGCGACAACAATCCTTTTGGTGATGCGACGGGTGACGAGGGCGGACGGGGGGAATCGGCCGAAGACGCCAGCGTCACCTTTACCAACGGCTTCGTCAGCGGCGACGGCAGCACCTCACTGCTCTTGAAGGCAAACTCTGTCGGTGGTGCGAGTGGCAATGGCGGCGATGCGAGTGCCAGCGGAACGGCGCGCGGCGGAGACAGCGGAACGGCGGGCTTGAGCGGTAACGCCAGCATCGAGGTTGAAGCCGGGCAATTTCTGTTGCGCAAGGGCTCGAACGGGTCGGTCTTTGCCGTCTTGAGCGAAGGTGGCGCTGCCGGCGCCGGTGGATCAACGACGAGCGGTATTCCGGCGTTCGGCGGTGGCGGGAACAACGGCGGCATGGCCGGGGCGGCTTCGCTCAGCGTGACTACTGCAACGGCCACCTCGAACGGTGAGGTCGGCTCTATGATGCTGGTCGAGTCCACGGGGGGGGACGCTGGACAGGGAGGGAGCAGCGTCAATCGTGGTATTATCGGGGCCGATGCGACCGGCGGCGATGGTGGCAACGGCGGCCAGACGAACGGTGCGAGAGTCAGCATCGCCGCGGGCAGCTTCACCCAGAATGGCGCCGGCGTTCTTTTGGACGTTTTGAGCGCGGGCGGTGCCGGTGGCGATGGCGGCGTCGCGGAGACCACGAACGGCGCTGCCACGGGCGGTGTGGGTGGCAGGGGCGGGGCAGGCGGCACCGTCACCCTCGATCTCAATGGCGGCAGCTTCCTCGTCGGCAGCGCGGGTGGCACCGCAGTCCTCGGCCAAAGCCTTGGTGGAGATGGCGGCACCGGAGGGGGTGCCCAAAACGCGCCTCTCGTCGATAGCGACGATGCCCGGGGCGGTGTCGGCGGCAAGGGTGGCGATGGCGGCTCGGTCACGCTTAATGGGACTGGAACGCCGACAAGTTTTACCGTCACGACCAGCTCGACCAGCGCAGCCCAGCATGCCGTTCGTGTCGAGAGTCTCGCCGGGTCAGGCGGTGACGGCGGCCGGGCGGTCTCGGAAACGCTGGGCAATGGTATCGGTGGTGACGGTGGCCAGGGCGGCAGCGGTGGCGATGTCAATGTCAATTTCGGCGGAACCCTCAAGACGGCCGGCAATAAGGCCCAGGGTCTCTTCGTTCGCAGCTATGGCGGCTCTGGCGGCAACGGTGGAAGTGGAACCGGTCTATCGGGGACAGGCGGTAGCGGCGCCGGTAGCGGTCCCGGCGGTTCGGTCAATGTCACCTTCACCGGCACGATTACGACCAGCGGTGACGAGGCCAACGCCATTGTCGCGCAAACGGTCGGCGGCTTCAGCGGCAACGCCGGCGCAGCGACCGGTTTTCTCGCCTTCGGTGCCGGAAGCCAGAGCGCAGGCGACGGCGGCACAGTGAACGTTATCTTGGCCGAGGACATCACCACGATCGAAACCAAGGGCGATTCGGCGACCGCTGTGTTGGCTCAGTCGGTTGGCGGCGGGGGCGGACGCGGTTCCTCCGGCGTGGGTCTTGTTTCGCTGGGCGGCAGTGGCTCGGCGGGAGGCAACGGGGGTGACGTCAGTCTGATCCTCGAGAACGGACTTAGCGTCACCACCAGTGGGCAGGGAGCCCGCGCAATCCACGCCGGCAGCAGTGGTGGTGGTGGTGGCGACGGCGGCAGTGCCGTTGGAATCGTCAGTCTTGGCGGCAGTTCCGGGTCCGGTGGCGACGGTGGTTCGGTCAAGATCGGCAACTCTATCCCGCTCACCACGCTGGGCGATCAGGCGACGGCTTTCTACGCGACATCGCAGGGCGGCGGCGGCGGGTCGGCCCATTCAACCGTCGGCATCGCCAGCTTCGGCGGCAGCGGCGGCGACGGCGGGACCGGCGGCGATATCAATGCCGGCAATTTCGCGGACATTTCGACTTTCGGTGCAGACTCGAACGGCATCTTCCTGCATTCCGTCGGCGGTGGTGGCGGCGACGGCTCGTCTGCCTTCTCCGTTTCGCCCGGCTTTTCCATGGCCTTCGGCGGCAGCGGCGGCGGCGGCGGCGATGGCGGCAAGATCTTCTACAACGACAGCGAACAGTTCTACAAGGTCGAGACCAAGGGTGAACGCGCGCGTGGTCTGCTGGCGGAAAGCGTCGGGGGCGGTGGCGGCGATGGCGGCAATGCCATTTCGGTCAGTGCCTCTCCTGACTTCAGCATCTCGCTTGGAGGCAGTGGCGATGGCGCCAAGGGTGGGGACGGCGGCGCGGTCTCCATCTTTTCCGCGGGTAGTTTCACGACGGCAGGCGGCAATGCGCCGGCGCTCCACGCCCAGTCGACCGGCGGCGGCGGCGGCAGCGCAGGCTCTACCGTGTCGTCGGCCAACTCCGCAGTGTCTATCACCCTGGCGGTCGGCGGATCAGGCGGCGGTGGCGGACACGGCGGGACCGTGATGGTCGACTCGACAGGCGACCTTACGACCAAGGGCGCCGTGTCGCCGGGTTTGATCGCCCATTCGACCGGCGGCGGCGGCGGGCACAGCGGTGCTACCATCGGCGGCAGCGCCGGCTCCGGCATAGCGCTCGGTATGACGGTCGGCGGCTCCGGCGGCGATGGCGGCGATGGCGGTGCCGTCACCGTGACCGGTGGCGGTGTGGTCGCCACCAGCGGCGACGTCTCACCCGGCGTCTATGCGCACTCCGTGGGCGGCGGTGGCGGCTACTCGGGCACGACCGCGGCTGCTTCGGGCGTTTCCGATGCCTCCTTTGAGATGGCGGTGGGCGGATCCGGTGCGTCCGGCGGCGCCGGCGGCACGGTGACGCTCGACATCTCCGACCAGATTACCACTGCCGGCGATATCTCTCCTGGCGTGACCGCGCTTTCCTCCGGCGGTGGTGGTGGCCACTCCGGCGCCACCGCGGCCGGCAGCGGCGTGTCTTCCGTGTCGGCCAATCTCTCCGTAGGCGGCAATGGCGGTGGCGGCGGCGATGCAGCCGCGGTCTCCGTCAAGGCGAGCGAGGCGATCAGCACGAAAGGCCACTCCTCAGCAGCGGTGACGGCCCACTCCTCGGGCGGCGGCGGTGGAGCCTCGCATTTCACCGGCGCCTTCTCAGGTGTGTCTGACGGCTCGGTCAATGCCTCGGTCGGCGGCAGCGGCGGCGTCGGTGGCAATGGCGACAGCGTTGCCGTGACGACAGGCGGAGCACTCTCGACCGAAGGGCACAACGCGCCAGGCATCTCCGCCATGAGTATTGGCGGCGGCGGTGGCGACAGCGGCACCACGGTCAGCGGTGCGCTTGCCAGCGATGCGGCACTGGGGGTCAGCGTCGGTGGTGACGGTGGGGCCAGTGGTACCGGTGGTGATGTTTCGGTCATCGCTACAGGCGACATCAGCACGAAGGGCGACCACTCCGTCGGCATCCGCGCCATGTCGGTTTCCCAAGCGGGCGGCAACGCGGGTGTCGTGGCCAGCGGCAGCGGCGTCAGCACCGGCAACATCAGCCTTTCTCTGGGCGGCGACGGCGGTGCCGGCGGCAACAGCGGCAAAGCGGTCGCCACTAACAGCGGCGACATCACCACGGAAGGCAGCTTCGCCAGCGCCATTTCCGTGCAGTCGCAAGCCGGTGGCGGCGGTAGCGCCAAAGGCTCGATTTCGGCCAACGGTCTTTCGACCGGCAGTGTCAGCGTGACCTTGGGTGGCTCGGGTGGCAGCGGCGGCACGGCCAACGAGGCCTCAGCTCTGAATGCAGGTGCGCTCGTGACCTCCGGTCACCACTCGCACGGCCTTTTGATACAGAGCCACGGCGGTGCCGGTGGCAACGGCGGCTTTGCCGCCGAGGGCAGCTTCACCGCCGGCGAGATGACGGGCCAGCTCGGCGTGACCCTGGGCGGCGATGGCGGCAGCGGCGGTAAGGGCGGCGACATCGCAATCACATCGGAGAATTCCATCATCACCAACGACTTCGGCTCGATGGGCATCCTGGCCCATTCGATCGGCGGCAATGGCGGCGATGGCGGCAGTGTCTACAGCGGCAACATCTCTTTCGGCGACAGCGCCTCGGCACAGGTCGATGTCGATATCGGCGGCAGCGGCGGCGGCGGCGCGACCGGAGGATCGGTCTTTATCAGCAACTCTGCCGACATCACCACCAATGGCTTTCTCTCGGAAGGCATCCTGGCCCAGTCGGTCGGCGGCAACGGCGGCAATGGCGGCAACACCTACTCGGTGATCGGCGGCCTTTCGACCAGCAAGACGGCCAACGTCTCGGTCGATGTCGGCGGCGGCGGCGGAACGGGGGCGACGGCGAGCTCGGTCGAGATCGCGAACAGCGGCAACATTCTCACCACCAAGGGCGGCTCTACCGCCATCCATGCGCAGTCGATCGGCGGCGGTGGTGGTCGCGGCGGATCGGCCGCCAATCTCAACATCGGCCTGTCACCGACCGCACCCGCAGGCAAGAGCTTCAAGGCCAACCTTGCTTTTGCTGTCGGCGGCTCAGGCGGCAGCGGCAACGACGGCGATCTAGCTAAGGTCGAGAACCGCGGTGGAACGATCACCACCAAGGGGGAGCGCGCCAGGGGCATCGTCGCCCACTCGGTCGGCGGCGGCGGCGGCGATGGCGGTACCGCGTCCAGCATGTCGGTTTCGGTCTCCAGCGTCTGCAAGCTGATCAGCCGCACTGGTGTCTTCAACTGTGGTGGTTCAGGCGAAGAAGAGGGCTCCGAGGTCGAGGTAGAGATGAGTGTCGTGGTTGGCGGCAACGGGGCTGGTGGTGGCGATGGCGGCGAGGCGACGATTATCAACAGCGGCGACATCACCACTGAGGGTACGGTCGCCCATGCCATTGTGGCGCAGAGCCACGGTGGTGGCGGCGGCAATGGCGGCGACGGCGATCTCGGTCTGGAGGCCTGGACCACCAACGCGACGATCAATGCAATCGACAAGTCCTTCGATGCGGTGACCGAGGTTCCCAGCTTCTCGAGTATCTCGGTTGCGGTCGGCGGTCAGGGCGGCGCCTCCGGCGATGGCGGCAAGATCTCGATCGACAACGATGGAGCGCTTGCGACCAGTGGCGATCACGCCTTTGGCATGCACCTGCAAAGCATCGGCGGCGGTGGCGGCAATGGCGCCGCGGGCAGCAGTGGCCTCTGGGCGGCAGGAACGGTCGGCGGGCTTGGCAGCGGCGGCGGTGACGGTGGCGACATCGCCGTGACCTTTGATGGTTCCATCTCTACAAGCGGCGAAGGCGCCATCGGCATCTTCGCGCAGTCTGTCGGCGGCGGTGGCGGCACGGCCGGCGATGTCGACAAGGGTCTGGCTGGCTCCTGGGACAATCTGAACATCGGTGTCGGTGTCGGCGTACAGGAGGATTCTGGTGCTGGCGGCGATGGCGGTGCAATCACCGTGACCACCGGCGGGACGATCAACACTTCAGGCGAGACCGCCCATGGTCTGGTCCTGCACTCGGTCGGCGGCACCGGTGGCGCGATGGGTATTACTGGCGCGCTTGCCAGCGCGAACATCGACAACTTCATCGGTTCGGTCGGCGACGACGGCGACGGCGGCAAGATCGATGCCACCATCGGCGGTGCGATCACCGTCACAGGCACACAATCACATGCCATATTTGCACAAAGCGTATCCGGAACCACCAGTGGCAACATCAGCGGAGACATCGACTTTGCGATCGATGCCGACGTAAAGGCACTCGGTACGGAAGGTCGCGCCATTCTGGTCCAAAGTGCCGGCTTTGACGGCGGTAACGGCAACATCTCCATCACCGTTGCAGAGGGAGCGACTGTCGAGACGGCGGCGGACGGCTGGGAGACCATCGGCATTCGCGACGGCAACGACAATCGCATCACCAACAGGGGCAGCATCATTCAGCAAGGCGGTGTTGCCGGTGAGGGCTATGTGCTGCGGACCGACGGGGTTGGAAACCTAACCGTGGTCAATTTCGGCACCATCGAAGGCTCGGTTAGGGCCGCTTTGATCCCGCCGCCGACAGCCGGTGCAGCTGCCAGCCCGCCGGGATCGAGTGGACCTGAGGCCATGCCGATCAAGTTCGAGAACTTTCCGGGGGCCACCTTCGGCTTGGGTTCCAAGGTGGTCTTGGGTTCCGGTGGAGAGCTCAGCAACTCCGGTACCATGTCGGCAGGCGGGGTCGGCTCGATCGCCACCTCGAAGATCAGTGGATTGGTCTTGCAGAACCCCGACGGTAACACGACGGTCGACTTCGATTTCGATGGCGGTAACGATCTGATCGTCATCAACGACGCTGCCGGTGGTTTCTTCCAAGGCTCGGTACGGCCCAACCCGATTGGCGGCACACCCACCAGCGGTACTAGAGGACGGCTGTCCTTCCTCCGCTCCGGCAGTGCACTGGCGATTGGCGACGTGACGGTCGCCAGCACGGCAACGGTCGACTACGGGCTGCAGCAGAGCACGAACGGGCAGGGCAGGGAGGTCGCATTGCTAACCTACGCGGTCGACTACACGCCCTGGGATGGCTCGGCCGCTGCTCAGGCCAAGGTGCCGGGAAGCGTGCGAGAAAAGCTCAACAGCAACCACACCAACTTCGGCAACTCCATCGATGGGGCAATTGCCGTACAGAGCCCGGAGACCAGCGACTTCGTCACCGACCTGACCGACTTCCTGCTGACGACGGAAGATGTCGAGACCCTGTTCGACAGCTATGATCGCTTTGCGCCTGGCGAAATCTTCGCACCCTCGGACACCGCGCTCTTCTCCAGCCTTCGCTTTTCAGAGAATCTGAACTCCTGTCCCAAGCAGGGCTCGGAGGGCCGGGTCACTTTCACCCAGCAAGGCAGCTGCCTCTGGCTGCAGGCCAGCGGAGGCGGCATCGACCGCCAACGCACTGGCGATTCCATCGAGTATGACGAAACCCTCTTCGGTTTCTCCCTGGGCGGGCAGACGGCCTTGGGCAACGGTTTCTTCGCCGGGCTGGCTTTCGGTTACGAGAACAGCAATCTTTCCAACGACCGCTTCAGCGGCGATGGTTCACGCTTCCAAGGTGGCATCTCGGTGAAGAAGGAGATCGAGGCAACGACGCTCTCGGCCTCCTTCTCCGGCGGCGTCGGCAGTTACGACCTGTCGCGCGGGGTAATCACGCCGAGTGGGACCGTGACCGCCGACTCTTCGCCCAACACCAACTGGGTCTCGGCGCACGCCCGCGTGTCACAGGTCTACGACGTGACCGAGGAACTCTACCTCAAACCCTGGTTCGACGTCGGTGTCGATCACCAGTGGCAGGGCGCCTACAGCGAGACCGGGGCCGGCGACTACGGCCTAAACGTGGGCGCCTTCGACCAGACCCTGGTCACCTTGAACCCCATGCTGGAGGTCGGCGGCGGCTTCGAGATCTTCGGTGCTCAGGCCAATGCTTCGGCGGCCGCCGGCCTCTTGGCCATCGTCAGCGGCCGTGACCGCTCCACCGATGTCAGTCTGCTGGGCTTCGGTGCCGGCGGCCCGACCTATGCGGTCTCCGACCAAGTCCGCCCGCTCTTCGCCGACATCGGCGCCAATCTGGAAATCGTGGTGCATGAGCGCGCCGTGGTCAGCCTCGGCGGCCAAGCCCTGCTGGCCGGCAACCAGCAGGAGTACGGCGGAACCGGGCGCCTCTCGATCTTCTTCTAGGTCCGTCCAGGCATGTGGGATGAGCTGATTCTAGGCGAGGGATCCTTGAGCCACCACTCACGACATGATGAGGCCGCCATCCACGTTGATCGTCTGGCCGGTGATGTAGGCAGCATCGTCACTGGCGAGAAAGGAAACCAGACCGGCGACATCCTGGCCGGTGCCGACCCGCTTCATGGGCACGTTGGTTTCGACCCAGTTCGCCATGAGTTCGCCTTCGCCGTACTGGCCGAGCAGCTTGCCCCAGGCCTTGTCGTTGTAGTCCCACATGTCGGTGTGGATGATGCCCGGGCAGATCGCGTTGACGGTGATCCCTTCGAGTGCGACCTCCTTGGCGAGGCTCTGCGTGATCCCGACCACGCCCATCTTCGAGGCGGCGTAGTGCGGTGTGTAGATGAAGCCGTCTCTTGCTTGGCCCGAGGCGGTGTTGATCAGGCGTCCACCCTTTCCACCCGTCCGCATCCGCGCGATCGCCTCTTGGCAACAGAGGAAGACGCCCTTGGTGTTGACGTTCATGGTCGCGTCCCATTCGTCCTCGGTGAGGTCTTCTACCTTGGCGATGGTGATGATTCCGGCGTTCTGGACCGAGATGTCGAGGTCTCCGAAAGCGTCCGTCGCCCGATCGTAAAGCCCTTTGACCGAGGCCTTGTCGGTGACATCGCAGAGAATCCCCTCGGCGGCGAATCCCTCCTTACGTAAAGCCTCGGCGGCCTGCACGACGCCGTCGTCAATCGAGCCGATGACGACTCTGGCACCCTCTTGCGCGAAGCGGCGCGCGATGGCCAGTCCGATGCCCTGGCTGCCACCGGTGACGACAACGACCTTACCCTCGAATCGCTTCATCTATTGCCTCTCCACTCTTGGTTTCTTCTTCTCCAGTAAGCCTGGCTGCCGTGAACTTGTCGGTGATCAAGAGATCTATGACGCCGGTGCGAAGGGCAGCGCGAACGGCGTCGACCTTCGCCTGCCCGCCCGCCAAGGCGACGACCCGGTCGATCCGGGCCAACTCGTCGCGCGAGATTCCGATCACCCGGTCGCTGAGCGGCGTCTTCACCGTCCGCCCCTCTGCATCGAAGAAGCAGAGCGAGAACTCGCCGACACCGCCGGCATCGGTTACGTCGCTGAGCTCGCTCGACGAGAAGATGTTGCCGCTGCGCGCCAGCATCGAGGAAGGCTCGACGCCGCCGATCCCGAGAATGGCCAAGCTGATCTTTGGGAATAGATCCATGGTCTCTCGAACATATGGGTCGCTTAGCATGACCAGCTTCGCCTCGCGCGATTGCGCCACGCCTTGGGCCGCCAACAGCCGCGGCTCGGCGCCGGTCAGCCGGGCCAATCTGGTGATCAGTTGCGTTGCGTGGGCTTGCACGGCGGGATTGCCCATCCCGCCAAGCGTTTGGACGATGTATTTGGCCTTGCCGGCCTTGGCCGGATGGATGTTCTCGACCATCTTCAGGATGGTCTCGCTCCAGCTTGAGACGCCGATGATTTCTCCCGGCTGTAGCGTGGCTTCGAGAAAGTGAGCGGCCGCCTCGCCGATCCGCGCCATGATCGGGCCGTCGCTGTTCTCGCTGCACTCCACCACAATCGCTTCGGAGAGGCCGAACTGCGTGCGCAGCTGCGCTTCCAGTTCGCTATAGGTTCCTTGCGGCGCGACAATAGTCGTGCGCACGATCTCTTCCTGTTGGGCCTTCTTCAAAATACGCGAGACCGTGGCCTGCGACATCCGAAGGTGCTGGGCAATCTCGGATTGCCGGCGTCCTTCCAGATGATACATCTGCGCCACGCGGGCGATTAGGCGAAGCTCGTTCAATCGCGACATACAAGATCCTGATGGTTGCCAAAGCAACTCATGGCATCAAAACGCGGGAAACGGAACGCTTCCAATCAGCGATCGTTCGATCGCGGGAGGCGATGCCGGTGTTTGGTTCAACCAGGTGAGCATTCGGAATCAGCGCAGCAACCGCCGCGCGATCGGGCCAGAAACCGCTGGCAAGTCCGGCGAGATAGCCTGCCCCAAGTGCCGAGGCCTCCGCCGCGTCGCGGATTGCGATCGGTCGGTCGAGCAAATCGGCCACCAGTTGCATCAAGAAGGGGTTCCTGGTTGGCCCTCCATCGACATAGAGCCTGCCACTGCCGGCACTATCGGCCATGGCGTCAAAGACATCGCGAACCTGCAGGGCCATGCTGTCGGCGGCGGCGCGCGCGATGTGGGCAGGCTCGGATCCGAAGGAGAGGCCGGAGATCTGCCCGCGTGCTTCGGTGCTCCAGTGCGGGGCGCCGAGGCCGACATGGGCGGGAACCAGCGAGACGCCTCCCGCGTCGGCGACGGTCTCGGCAAGGGACATAAGCGCATCCACGTCCCCCAATCCCAGGAGCGTCGCTGTCCAAGGGAAGATCGAGGCGCTGACCAGGATGTTTCCCTCGAAGGCATAGGTCGCTTGCCCGTCCAGCGCCCAGGCAATCGTCGTCGTCAAACCCTCCGGTGGCGCTTCAAAGCGGGGGATCGTGGTCATGATCGAGGAGCCGGTGCCGAAAGTCACCTTCCCGTCGCCCGTCGCAAAGGCGCCTTGGCCGAAGAGCGCGCCATGGGAATCACCGATCGCTGAGGCAATCGGTACACCGTCCGGTAGGCCTGGAACGCCGGATGTCACACCGAAACTGCCGGCGCTGTCGCGCACCTCCGGCAGGTAGCCGAGATCCAGGTCGAACAGCTCCAACAGCGCCTCGTCCCAGCCCAAGCGTTCGATGTTCAAGAGCTGTGTTCGCGAGGCATTTGCGGCGTCAGTAGCGTGGAGCTGGCCAGCGGTCAGGTTCCAGATCAGCCAGGCATCGACAGTGCCAAGGCAGAGCTGTTCCGGTTCACGACCCTCGGCACAGTTGTCGATGAGCCATGCCAGCTTCGTTGCCGGAAACATCGGGTCGAGCGGGAGACCGGTCTTGGCAAGGACCTGGGGCCCATGACCGGCCTCGGCGATGTTCTGGCAGGCCTCGGCGGTTCGCCGGCATTGCCAGGATATCACCGGGCCGACCGCTGCACCGCTCGCCCGATCCCAGGCTAAGACTGATTCCCGCTGATTGGAGATACCGATCGCCGTGACCGACACGCCTGGAGCAGCAGCGAGGCACTGGGAGATCGCGCTTACCTGGCTGGACCAAATCTCGTCCGCATTCTGTTCCACCCAGCCCGATCGCGGGTGGGAAATGCCGACCGGCGCCGAGCCGCGGGCCAGGATCTTGCCGTCTTCCGAGATCAAGATCGCCTTGCTATTTGTGGTTCCTTGGTCGATCGCGAGGATTGATTGCATCACTGTTCCACTTTCTTGACCGGCAAGCTATTTACGCTTGATCAGTGCTTCTGCGCTCTCGGCGATGGCTTCCGGCGACATGCCAAAGTGATCGAGCAGAAAGTTGGCCGAGCCTGTAGGCGCGAAGACCCCAGGCACACCCAGCAACTTCATCGGCACCGGTGCTTCCTCCACAACGACCTCTGCCACCGCGCTGCCGAGCCCGCCGAAAATCGTATGCTCTTCGCAGGTCAGAATCGCACCGGTCTCGCGAGCCGCAGTCAAGACGGCACTGCGGTCGACCGGGCGAACTGTTGCCAGGTTCAGCACGCGTGCCGAGATGCCCTTGTCATGGAGCAGCGCTGCCGCTGACAGGGCGCGATGGGTCAATGTGCCATTGGCGATGATCGTCAGGTCGTCGCCGTCGTTCAGTCGATTGGCCCTGCCCAATTCGAAGAGGTGGTCGTCGGGAAAGAGGTCAGGTACCCCGACCCGGCTCAATCGCAGGAAGCAGGCGCCCTGATAAGCCTTGGCCCATGCCACTGCCGAGGCAGTTTCGATGCGGTCGGCCGGTGCAATCAGGGGCAGGTTCGGCAAGGCGCGGATCCAGGCAAAGTCTTCGATGGAGTGGTGTGTTGCGCCCAGCTCTCCATAGGCCATACCTGCGCTGATGCCGACCAGCTTCACGTTGGTATCGGAATAGGCGATATCCGCCTTGATTTGCTCCAGCGCTCGACCGGTCAGGAAGCAAGAAGCGGCGCAGACGAAGGGGATCTTGCCGCCATTGGCAAGGCCTGCGCCGACACCGACCATGTTCTGCTCTGCGATGCCGACGTTGATCAGCCGTTCCGGCCAGCGTTCGCGAAACCCGGAAAGTTTCGAGGAGCCGACGGAGTCGTTGCACACCGCCACAACATTCCGATCCTCGGCGCCCAGCCGTTCCAAAGTGGCAACGAAGGCGTCCCGGCAGTCGTGCAATTCGGCAGAGGCTTGGGCAGGGTTCATTGCGCTGCCCCTTGCAATTCCCGCATTGCCTCGGCGTATTGCTCGGCGTTCGGAACCTTGTGGTGCCAAGCGACATTGTCGGACATGAACGAGATGCCGTGCCCCTTGTTCGTGTGGGCAACGATGCAGCGTGGTTTGCCTGTCACCACCCGTTCCGGCGAGAGCGCGCTGCAGATCTCGCCCATATCGTGGCCGTTGATCTCCTCGACGCTCCAACCGAAGGCTTCCAGCTTCGGCGCGAAGGGAGCGAGGTTGTTGGTGGCTGCAAGACTAGCGCCCTGTTGCAGCCTGTTGTGGTCGATGATCAGGGTTAGGTTGTCGAGGCCGAACTGTGCGGCGGCCATGATTGCCTCCCAATTCGAACCTTCTTGCATCTCACCGTCGCCGGTGATGACGAATGTTCGCCAAAGGGCCTGGTCCAGCTTTGCCGCCTTCGCCATGCCGACGGCCACCGGCAGTCCATGGCCAAGCGGCCCGGTGTTGGTCTCGACACCCGGAACCTTGGTGCGATTGGGATGGCCGTTGAGCCGGCTCAACGGCTTGAGGAAGCTTGCGATCTCCTCCTTGGGGATGAAGCCCTTCTCCGCCAGAACCACGTAGAGCGCGTTGGCCGTGTGTCCCTTGCTGAGCACGAGCCGATCGCGCAAGGGGTCCTCCGGATTGTCGGGATTGAGCGACAAGACCTTGAAATAGAGAGCCGTGAGGAGGTCGATAACCGACATCTCTCCTCCGACATGGCCTGCACCGGCCTCGTACACAGATTGAAGACCGCGACGCCTGATCCGGTTTGCAAGGATTTCCAATTCCGCGGTCACCTCGGCTTCTCCTGTATAATTATTCACATACTATTATTGATGCATATCCCTGAGGTGTCAAGCGAGGAGACCACTTGACGGCTGGTCAACAAGCACATATCGTATTTCTCATCAAGAATGAATAAATATGCACAGTGAGGCGTGTTTATGACGATCATGTCGGGCGAGGGGACGTCGAGACGGTTCTTGACCCTGCTCTTCTCCTTGAGGGGCGCGACCGGGCCGCTGATCGGCCTGATTCTGCTGTGCCTCTTCCTGACATTCGCCACCGATTCCTTCTTCTCGATCAGAAACTTTCTGAACATTATGGATCAGGTCACCGTTTTGGGGATCATGGCGGTCGGAATGACCTTCGTGATCCTGATCGGCGGTATCGACCTATCCGTGGGCTCGGTCATGGCGCTGTCGATGATGGTGCTGGGATACCTCAACGTCGAAGCAGGCATACCCTTGCCA
Source organism: Rhodospirillales bacterium (assembly GCA_963669445.1). GTDB lineage: Bacteria > Pseudomonadota > Alphaproteobacteria > Kiloniellales > JACOMY01 > JACOMY01. Next base: position 3,025,897 of record OY770029.1, on the reverse strand, counting down.
GTGGCTATCGTCTGCGCGCTGATTGCGGCTGCAGTGAATGGGCTGCTTGCAGGCGTCATGATCACGCAGTTCAACGTTCCAGCCTTTATCGCGACCCTGGCGATGATGTCGGTTGCGCGCGGGCTGGCAAATATGATCACCGATGGCTCGCAGGTCATCGGCTTTCCCCCCTGGTTCAATATGGCGGCGATCATCCGCTACGGCGGCTATCTGACGATGACCGTGGCGGTCATGCTGGTCGTTTTCGTCTTGGCGCTGCTCTACCAGCGCTACCGCTATGGCGGGCGAACGCTTTATGCCATTGGCGGAAATCCGGAGGTCGCAAGGCTGGCCGGGATAGACGTCAAGCGTACGACAATCCTGGTCTATGTGGTGTGCAGCATGTTGGCTGGCCTTTCCGGTGTCCTGCTCGCCGCGCGCCTGGACGCGGTCCAGCCCAGTTCCGGTGTGGCCTACGAGCTTGACGCCATTGCGGCGGTGGTGATCGGCGGCACCAGTCTGTCGGGGGGCACCGGGGGCGTCGGTGGAACGATCATCGGTGTCCTGATCATCGGCGTCCTGCGGAACGGGCTCAACCTCTTGGGCGTCTCGCCCTTCCTGCAGCAGGTCGTGATTGGCACGGTCATCGTCCTGGCCGTCGCCGCGGAGACTCTGAAGACACGAAGGAAATGAAGCCGAGGACGCGGGCTTTTGCGTCCTTCAATCACGGTCCGAACGCTTCGGACCTCCCAAGGTCCACTAGCAAGGAACGGACCATGTTCAGCAAGGAGGAGAGATCCATGAAGACAACATTGACAGCCCTGCTCGCCACGGTGGCAGTGACCGCTCTGGTCGGCACGGCCGTTGCCGAGGAGGTGAAGAAGATCGGCGTAGCGGTGCCAAACCTGCAGGCTGACTTCTTCAACCAGATCAAGCTCGGTGTCGAGGGCTATGCGGGAGGCAAGGGGATCGAGGTCATCGTCGTCGATGCCAAGAACGACACCGCGACCCAGGTTAGCCAGGTTCAGGATCTGATGACGCAAGGCATCGACGCCTTCATCTATATTCCTGCTGGGGCTGCGGCAGCCGCCGTGCCGACCCGCCTTGCGCGCGCCGAAGGCATCCCCGTGATCAACGTCGACCGGACACCGGAAGGCGAGCCGGGCGACACCTTCATCGCCGGCGAGAGCGTAAAGTCGGCCTATGCGGTCTGTGACCACCTGATCCGTCTGCAGGCGGGCGCGGGCAAGATCGCAATCATCCACGGTCAGAAGGGGACAACCCCAGAGGTCGATCGCTTCAAGGGATGCAAGCAGGCGATCGACGAGAATCCGGGTGTCGAACTGGTGGCTCAGCAGTGGAGCCAGCAGTGGTCACCGGACGAGGGTTTTTCGATCGCGCAGAACATGCTTCAGGCGCATCCGGAAATCACCATGATCTTCGGACAGGCCGACGGGCTGGCCATGGGAGCTGCGAAGGCGGTCGAGGTGGCCGGGCTGCAAGATCAGATCATCATCGGCGGCTATGATGGCGACGTCGCCGCGCTTGAGTACCTTGCAGAGTGCAAAGGCCCCTTCTGGGTAACGGCGACGCAGAGCACGCAGTTGATGGGCCGCTTGGCCGTCGATTCGGCTTTGGCGGTGGCCAAGGGCGAGACGGTGCCGGAACGCCAGATTCCGGACGCCGTACTGACCACCTGCGCAAATGCCAAGCGCTTCGTGGCCAAACACCCCTAAGCCTCGATCGAGCCAAGCGCGCCATGGCCGAGGCCAGATCCCCGCTCCTCGTGCTGAAGGACATCCGTAAGTCCTATGGGCCTACGGAAGTCCTGCACGGGGTCGATCTGGACATCTTTGCCGGTGAGGTCGTGGCGCTGCTTGGCGAGAATGGTGCCGGAAAGTCGACGATCTCCGGCATCATTGCTGGCGCCACACCACCCACCAGCGGCCAGATGACCTGGCAGGGGGCGGCCTACACGCCCTCCAGTCCGCGCGATGCCATCGACCACGGAATCGGACTGATTCACCAGGAACTACGGCTGCTGCCGCATCTCTCGATTGCCGAGAATGTCTACGTCGGTCGCTACCCCATGCGCCTGGGCAAGGTCGATCGGCGCAAGATGATCGCGGACGCCAGCGAGCAGCTGCAGCGCCTCGGTCTGCATATCCCGGCAACAAGGCGGGTCGCTGGGTTGTCGACCGCCAATCAACAATTGATTGAGATCGCCAAGGCGCTAGCCCTCAACGCACGGCTCTTGGTACTCGACGAGCCCACCGCTTCGCTCGGCGGCACCGAGGTGGAGTTGTTGTTCCAGCAGGTCGAGAAGCTGCGTGCCGAGGGTGTGGGCATCATCTATATCTCGCACCGCTTGGAGGAGATCCGCCGGATCGCCGATCGAATCGTGGTGCTGCGCGACGGCGAAAAGGTTCGGGAGTTCGACAAGGGCAATGTCGATGTCCGCACCATCGTCGAGAGTATGGTGGGGCGCAGTCTGGAACGCATGTTTCCCGAGATGCCTGCGCCCGATGACGAGGTTGTCTTGGCGGTCGAAGGTCTCACCTCTCCCCGAGGCGACTTTAGAGACGTTAGCTTCAACGTGCGGCGTGGCGAGATTTTCGGTATCGCCGGCCTCGTCGGAGCCGGCCGGACCGAGCTTGTGCGTGCTGTCACCGGCGTCGATCCCATCGCCTCCGGCCGTGTCAGGCTGAATGGGAAGGAGATCACGCCGCGGCATCCAGCACAGGCCATTCGCCGGGGAATTGCTTTGGTGCCCGAAGATCGCAAGGATCAGGGTCTGATCCTGGATCATTCGATCACCGAGAACATAGGCTACTGCAACCGCGAGTCCGTCACACGGAAGGGTTTCGTCATCCGCCGTCTCTTGCGTGAGTTCGCCGAGGCCGCGATCAGACGCTTTGGCGTCAAGGGCCAAGCGCGTCAGGATGCCGGAGAGATGTCGGGTGGCAACCAGCAGAAGGTCGTTTTGGCCAAGTGGTTGGCTCGCGACCCACAGATCGTCGTCATGGATGAACCGACGCGTGGGATCGACGTCGGCGCCCGTTCCTCGATCTACGACATCATTAAGGACTTGGCCGCCGAAGGACGCTCCGTCATTGTCGTGAGCTCCGATCTTGAGGAGGTGCTGGGCGTCTCTCACCGTATTCTGGTGATGGCACAGGGCAGGCAGGCCGGTATTCTGGATCGAAGCGACGCAAACGAGGTCTCTGTTATGGAGCTCGCAACGACATAATCGGGAAGGAGACGGTCTGATCGCCGACAACTCATTGAACGCACCCAAGCTGTTCGATCTCAGCGGACGCACGGCGCTCGTCACCGGAGCAGGCAGCGGCATCGGTCAGCGGATCGCGCTGGGATTTGCGCAGTGCGGGGCCGCTGTTGCCTGTCTCGACCGGCGCAGCGACGGCGGGCTCGAGGAAACGCTCAGCCAGATAGGAACTGTCGGCCGCAAGGCCATCGCCATCACCGCCGACGTGACCTCGAAAGAGGCGATGCGTGAGGCCGTCGCAGAGGTCGAACGCGATCTCGGGCCACTCGGCATTGCGCTCAACGCTGCCGGCATCGCCAATGCCAACCCAGCCGAGGAGATGGCGACAGAACAATACCAGACACTTATGGACGTCAACATGAAGGGCGTCTTTCTGTCCTGCCAGGCCGAAGCACAGGCCATGTTGCAGCACGGGAAGGGCTCCATCATCAACATCGCCTCAATGTCCGGCGTGATCGTCAACAAGGGCTTGGAACAAGCACACTACAACGCGTCCAAAGCCGGCGTGATCCAGATGTCCAAGTCGATGGCGATGGAGTGGGTCGGGCGCGGCATCCGTGTGAACGCGATCAGCCCGGGCTACACCGCCACACCGATGAACACGCGGCCAGAGATGGTCCATCAAACGCGAGAGTTCGAAGCGCAGACACCCATGGGCCGCATGGCGAGCGTCGACGAGATGGTCGGCCCGGCCGTCTTCCTTGCGAGCGATGCCTCGTCATTCTGCACAGGCGTCAACCTGCTGGTCGACGGTGGCTTTTGTTGCTGGTGAGCGTGCGCCCTCTGCTCCGCTGGATGGTCGGAGTTGTGGGAGCGCTGCAGAGCAAGTGGTCGGCCGGCCGGTCACGGGGTGGACGGACCACCTTGGTCCCTGCCTTGGTCCTGAACAATGCCCGCTGCTGGTCCATCGTATGGACGCAGTCACGAAGAAATGAGTGCATTCATTCGGCAGATCGAATAGGAACGGTCCGGGCAATCATTGAGGCATTTGTTGTCGGCAGTGATCGTCCTGCCCGCCGTTGTTGTCGGCAGTGATCGTCCTGCCCGCCGTGGAGCGTGCGTTCCTCACTTAGTCCGACTGGCTTTTTCTTACGGTCCTGAGACTTAGCCATTAGTTCGTCAACAGCAAACGTCAATCACAAGGAGAGAGGAAACGAGATAACAGCGCCCTAAAGGCGATCTTTTGTTTACTGTCTTCTGGGAGGAAGCAAGGTGGCAGATATCTATGGGACAACAGGTGGAAATAACAGACTTCTGGGAACGAGCCTCGACGATCGCATTTTTGGTCTGAGCGGCGATGATAGAGTTTATGCCAATTCTGGTAACGATACTGTATTTGGAGGTAGTGGTAGAGATTTTGTCATTGGCAATTATGGAAATGACAGCTTGTACGGTGGCGAAGGAAGCGATTACAATTTCAATGGGGGTCCGGGCGACGACTCATTGTTTGGTGAGGCGGGGGACGATAGCCGTTTTTTTGGCAATACAGGCGATGATCGCCTGTTTGGCGGAAATGGCATTGACCAAGAATTCTTTGGAGGCCAGGGTGACGATCGCCTCTATGGCGGCGGCTTTTCGGGGGAGTTGTTCTATGGCGGCGACGGAGACGACATCATTGTCTACGCTACCAGCCTCTTTGGCGGTTCTGGAGATGATAGCCTCGTTGGCACCGACTACAGTGACTACTCCAACTTCGGCGGAGAGGGGGACGATTTCATCGATGGTCGTGCCGAGACTGACACGCTCTATGGTGGGTCCGGCAATGATCGTCTCATCGGTGGCCCAGGGGTCGACTACCTCTATGGGGGCACGGCCGACGACACACTCATTGTCGCGAGCCAAGGCGATCTGGTTACCGGTGAACGCGTACTGGGAGGTCACGGCAACGACACACTGATCTTGGCGGAAGCCGCCACGCTCTCAGCTGATGTTCTGGTCGTGTCCGTCGAGGTCTTGGGGTTGTACGGTACCTCTGGCAACGATGCCCTGATCGGTGACTATCGATCTAACATCCTAAGAGGCGTCAGTGGCGATGATGGACTCTATGGCGCAAGCAGCGAGGATCGCCTGTTTGGCGACAATGGGTCGGATAGTCTCTTCGGCGGCAGTGGAACCGATACGCTAAGCGGCGGCAGCGGCGGTGACTTGGGTCTCTATGGTGGCAGCGGCGCGGACCGCCTTTTCGGTGGGAGTGGGATTGACCGATCCCTCTTCGGTGACAGCGGTAGTGACTTCATCGCAGGTGGAGATGGGGCCGATCAACTGGCGGGAGGCAGTGGCGTTGACAGCCTCTTCGGCGGCCAAGGGCTCGATGTTCTCGCTGGCGGTGCGGGCGATGATCGCTCCTTTGATGGCGGCAGTGGCGACGACAGCCTCTATGGCGGCCAGGGTCGGGACTTTTCCTTTAGCGGTGATAGCGGCGAAGATCTCTTGTCTGGAGAAGCAGGCAACGATTCTCTGTTTTTCGGGGATAGTGGCGGCGACAGCCTCTCCGGCGGCAATGGCAATGAGTCGTACTTCTATGGAGGAAGCGGAAACGACAGTCTTACAGGCGGCAGTGGACGAGACATCAGCTTTTTCGGTGCACAGGGATCCGATAGCGTCTTGGCAAGCAGCGGTAGCGACAGCTTTTTCTTCGGTGGCAGCGCAGGCGACAGTCTGGCTGGTGAGGACGGCAATGACGCACAGCTTTATGGTGGCTCTGGTCTCGATGCTCTTTTCGGAGATAGCGGGAGAGATTTTGGCTTCTATGGCGATCTCGGCAGCGATCGCCTCTGGGGCGGCAGTGGCAACGACTCCTACTTCCGGGGTGGGAGTGGCGACGACCTAGTCTTCGGCGGCGCGGGTCGAGATAAAGGCCTCTACGGCGGCAGTGGCGACGACAGCCTTGCCGGGGGAGACCAGAATGACTCATACATTTATGGCGGTATAGGTGGAGACCAGCTTTTTGGCGGCAGCGGGATTGATAGCAACCTGTATGGCAAGAGCGGTGACGACTTCCTGGCTGGAGACAGTGGCGACGACGCCGTCATGCACGGCGGTAGCGGGGGTGACGTCCTGACTGGCCGTGCCGGGGACGATTCGCTACTCGATGGAGGCTTGGGCGATGATCGTTTGTTCGGTGGCGCCGGAGATGATCGGAGCTTCCTCGGTGGTAGCGGCGCAGACTCCCTCTTTGGCGGCGGCGGCGACGACGCCAAGCTCTTCGGCGGGAATGGAGTCGATTCGCTCTATGGCGGTGGTGGCCATGACCTTTCGCTAGATGGCGGAAACAGTTCGGATCGCATTTATGGCGGCGGCGGCAGCGACACCTCCATGGTCGGGGGCGGTGGTAATGATCTGTTGCGCGGCGATGCGGGTGAGGATGTTTGGCTCTTCGGCGGGGTCGGTTCGGACGGCCTGAGCGGACGTGCCGGAGACGATGCTTTCCTCTTTGGCGGCCTTGGCGAAGATCGCTTGGTTGGTGGCGGTGGCTTCGATTCCTTCCTTTATGGCGGCAGCGGCACGGATGTTCTACGCGGTGGCGGCAACGATGACGCGTTCCTTTTCGGCGGTAGTGGAATAGACACGGTGATGGGTGAACGCGGCAACGATACCTTGAATGTCGCAAGCCAAGGAGATCTGGTGAGCGGCGACGTTTTTGACGGCGGTCAAGGGGTGGACACCCTGCACTTGGCTGCCGGCGTCAGTCTGCCAGCCGGTGTAATGCTGACCAGCATCGAGGTGACACTCTACGGCTAGAGCGGACTGCGATCAGATGGAGTAACCTGTTCGCGATTTGCTCCAATCCCCACTTCCTACGTCACCAGTTCGGACCAGCGTCGGACGAGGTAGTTGTGTTCGTCCATCGTCGTGTTCCAGACGGCGATGTTGCTGGCGCGCTGCCAGTACGACCCGCCTCGGCGCAGACTGCCCTTGGCGATTGCGGTGTCGCCGAAGGGGTTTGGCAGATCGTTGCGGGCGGGCTTGCCCTGGTACCAATATTCCCACTCGGCCGACTCGAGATAGCCTTCCACGCGCTCCGGCAACGACATGTAATAGCCTTGACGCGCGACCACAGCGCCGGGCCAGCCCGAGAGCCACCAGTTGAGATAGGCATAGCCTAGATCGAGCATCCGACCGGATAGGCGCCGGGAGAGACAGAGGCCGCCATGCCAGGCGCGGTAGCCTTCCAAAGGGGTCACCTCGTCGACGGCCAAGCCACGCTGCTTCAGAACTGTCAGGCCCGGCGACCACATACTACCCAAGGTAACCCGACCTTCGGTCATGAAGTCGACGGCCTGGGCGGCGGTACGCCAAAAGCCGAAAAAGTGTCCGCTACGCTTAAGATCTAACAAGATGGCGATCAGACGGTCGATCTCCTCCGTACTCATGTTGCCGATGTCGGCGAAGCTGACCAGCCCGGCGGCCTGGGCTGCCAGCGCGGCATCAAAGACGCCGATGGCAGGCTCGTCGACCAGCGTGACCTGGCCGCTCCAACGTTTGTCCAGGATGGCAGCCCAGGAGGTCTCCCGACCGAACTCGCCGTTCACCAGATCGCTGCGATAGACGAAAGCGTCGAAGTTGTGGACCGTCGGCAGCATGGATATCCAGCGCGAGGGCGTCGAGCCGAGAGACTGTGCGGGTTGCACGAAGAGGCGGGTCACCGGTGCATCGCCACGCCCGATGCGCGCCGTAGGACTGATCTGTCCCTTTTTGGTCAGATCCGAGACCTCGCCCCAATAGTCCAATCGGTTCAGATCGATAGGTTGCACTGCACGCCAGAACCAGACGATGTCCAGGTTATGGAAGCACTGGTCGTAGATGTCGTAAGAATCGGGTTGGGTCGCCGCTTTGCGTTGGGCGCTCAGGAAATCCAGGCATTCGAACTGGATCTCGATGCCCAAATCCTCCATCGCGCGCAAGCGCAGGGGCTCAAGAAGGGTAATCTCGGTACCCAATATCCGTAAGACCGGTTTCTCCCCGCTGTGGACGGCAGGTGCTCTTGTCTCTTCCCTATCTGTCATACGCAACCCGTCGGCCCGCTCGCATGCTCTGCCTGTACGGCGTTCTCTGGCGACTTGAGCGCGACGGGTGCGCCGGCGGCCAAACCGTTGAAGACCTCGAAAGAGCGCCGCAGCAGATCGGGATCCAGGCCATCGACGATAAAGACCAGGCGAGACTGGCGCCCGTCGTCAGGCCAGGTCGCCATATGCACCGGGGGATGCACCAGGTGTTGTACGCCGTGTACGGCAATCGGCGTCTCTTCGCCGATAAGGTTAAGGATGCACTTGACGCGGAGTACCGCCTCGCCGTGGCGATTCAAGAGCATGGTCAGCCAAACTCCGAAGGCGGTCCAGTCAACCGGCTGCTCGACGGTGATGGAAAAGGAGCGCACTTGGCCGCCATGATGGTGGGCCGCATGATCATGATCATGATCATGCGAGCGCAACAGACCGGAGGTCTCGTCCTCCAGCAAGGCGACCGCGTCGAGGGGTTGGTCTGCTTCAGGCACCAGCGCCAGGGACGCCGTTGGGTTGAGGCGTGCCAGCTCCGCGGTGAGCAGGGCACAGTCCTTTGGATCGGCCAAATCGCACTTGGTGACCACCAAATGGTCGGCAGCGGCAATCTGCTTAATCGCCTCGCTGTAGCGTTCGATCTGTTTGCGTCCGTTTACGCCGTCGATGGTGGTAACCACACTGCCCGCACGAAAATGCTGTTGCAGGACGGGGTCGGCACGGAGCGTGGTCAGCACCGGAAAGGGATCGGCCAACCCCGTGCTCTCAATTACCAGTCGGTTGAAAGCGGGAACCTCGCCGCGGGTTCGCTTGGATTCAAGATCGCGAATGGCACTCGAGAGCTCGCCGCGGATGGTGCAGCAGAGGCAACCCGACTGCAGCAAGACTGTGGTTTCGTCAATCCGTTCCAGCAGGTGGTGGTCGAGCCCGACCTCGCCGAATTCATTGATCAGCACCGCAGTGTCGGCCAGCCGTGCATCGCTCAAGAGTCGGCGCAGCAGTGTGGTCTTGCCGGAACCGAGGAAGCCGGTCAGCAGATTGACCGGTGTGAAGGTCGGATAGCCAGCCGTCACTGCGATCCTGCCAGGTCGTCAAGCAGCGCGTCCGCCAGTGGATCGCATTGGCGATTCGAGAGCTGTTCGGCAGTCGGCCAGAGGTGCGCCAGGCTGTCGATCACTGCGGTCTTTCCGGTCGCCGTGGCCAGCAGGTAGGAGCGACCCTGCCAGTCCGAGAGCTTCATCCCGAAGCGTTTCAGAACGATGTTGGCCAAGGCGATGCGCTTGGCCCGCTCGCGGCGTCGATCCTGTCGGCTGGCGTTGCGGGTGAAGCGGCCTGGTCTGGCGACCGCGTCCGACCAGTGATCCTCGGCCCCCAAGACGCCGCAGAGTGCACACATAGGTTCCCAATCTCCTCTCTGCAGCAGATCGTGCCGTTAGGATGGCTTGTTCACAAGGCTTTGCCGGGTGAGATCGAAGCCCCCACCCGGCATTGACCCTATTTCTGCCGTGGGAAGCGCTTGGCGAAATCGTCGGCCATCTCGTTCATGGTGACGAAGCGAACGCCCGGATGCTTGACCATGTGGGCATAGAGGCGCTCAAGCATCATGAGGACTTGCGGGCGACCGGAGACGTCGGGGTGCAGGGTCATGGGGAAGACGGCATAGTCGTGTTCCCGATAGACCCAGTCGAACTGGTCGCGCCACATCTCTTCCAAGTGCCGCGGATTCACGAATCCGTGGCTGTTCGGCGCTGTCTTGATGAACATCATCGGCGGCAAATCGTCGAGGTACCAGTTGGCTGGAATTTCGATGAGGTCGGTCTCCTGGCCACGCACCAACGGCTTCATCCACTCTTCCGGCTGCTTGGAGTAGTCGATTTTGGTCCAGCTGTCGCCGACGCGCACATAGTAGGGATGAAAGTCGTTGTGCATCAAAGAGTGGTCGTACTTGATGCCGCGTTCCAGAAGTAACTCGTTAGTAACGTTTGAGAATTCCCACCAAGGTGCGACATAGCCGGTTGGCCGTTTGCCGCTGAGTTTGGTGATCAGCTCAATGCCCTTGTCGAGCACTGCGATCTCCTGCTCGCGGGTCATGGCGATGGGGTTCTCGTGGCTGTAGCCGTGGATGCCGATCTCGTGGCCGGCCTCAGCCACGGCCTGCATCTGCTCGGGGAAAGTCTCGACCGAATGGCCCGGGATGAACCAAGTGGTGGTGATCCCGAAGCGCTTGAAGAGCTTCAGTAGCCGCGGCGAGCCGACCTCGCCCGAGAACATGCCGCGGGAGATGTCATCCGGCGAGTCTTCGCCGCCGTAGGAGCCGAGCCAGCCGGCAACCGCATCGACGTCGACGCCAAAGCCACAGAGGATTTCCTTAGCCATAGTCAAGTCTCCTTACTTGCTTGAAAAGGTTGGCTTGCTTCAAAGGGGACCGTCAGGCAGCGATCACTGTCGCCTGCTCAGGCGTGAAGGTCAGTGCCAAGTCGCTGCCAGGTTGAAAGTTGCGAGCGCCATGCATGGCGATGTCGTTCTCGACTGTGATGTCCTGGCCGTTCGGCAGATCGATGTGCAGATAAATGACGTGGCCGATGGTTTCGCTTCGTGCCAGACGTCCGCTAAGGCGCTCGCCGGCCCGGCCCGCCGTGGCGGTCTCCTGAGCCTCCACCTCGATGGCTTCGGCTGGGATCACTATCTGCGCCTTGGCACCTTTGCCGAGGTCTGCCTGAGCCGTTCCCATCAGCGCGCCGAAGGGCGTGTCGATCACCGCCAGCCCGCCGTCCCGTCCGGCCAATTGCCCCTCGATGATGGTGTTGTTGCCGATGAAGTTGGCGACGAAGGGCGTCTTGGGGCGGGTGTAGAGTTCATGCGGTGGGCTGATCTGCTCGACCCGACCTTGGTTCATCACCACGATGCGATCCGAGAGCGCTAGGGCTTCGGATTGAGCGTGGGTGACGAAGACAAAGGTGATGCCAAGCTCGCGCTGCAGAATCTTCAATTCGTTCTGGATGATTTTGCGCAGGTGTGCGTCGAGCGCGCCCAGAGGCTCATCGAGCAGGAGAATGTCGGGTTCGACGACGAGACCGCGGGCCAAGGCGATGCGTTGGCGCTGCCCGCCCGACAGCCGATCGGCATTCTTCTCCGCCACCGCGCTCAAGTCCAGTTTGTCCATGATGCGATCGACCTTGGCGTCGCGCTCTGCCTTGGGTAGGCCCTTGACCTCCAGGCCGTAGCTGATGTTTCGGCGTACGTTCAGGTGCGGGAAGAGGGCATAGTTCTGGAAGATCATAGAGGTCGGGCGGCGCTCGGCCGGCAGATCGGTGATGTCGCGCCCTTTGATCTTGATGCTGCCTTGGGTCACGCTCTCGAAGCCTGCGATCATGCGCAAGGTCGTGGTCTTGCCGCAACCCGAGGGCCCGAGGAAGGCGACGAACTCGCCGCTCTCGACGCTCAGATTGAAATCGGCCACGGCCGGTGGACCCTCGTCGAAGGTCTTGCGGACGGACAGCAGTTCCAGATCGGGAGAAGCCATGACGCGTTCGCTTCCGGGCAGCTGTTGACAGAAAAAGAGGAAGAGGCGCCGGGTTGCGGCAGGGTCCAGAACCCGACGCCTCTTCGAAGCGGCGCCTAGGCGCTCAGGAACTCATCCCAACGCTGGATCAGGTGGTCATACTCGTCCGGCCACTGATGCCAATAGGCGACATTGGCAGCGCGCTCCTTCAGCGAGCCGCCGTCGCGCAGATCGCCTTCCTTGATGCCGCGCTCGGTCGGGCCGACCCAGGGCTGACCCTCGTACCAGAAGGCATACTGATTGGCAGGCATGGCCTCTTTGATGTTGGTGGTGGGCGAGTAGTAGCCCTGTTCGGAGACGATCACGCCCGGCGGGCCGGATAGCCAATAGTCGGCATAGGCATAGACGGCTTCCTTGTTGGGCGAGCCGGCGATCATCGCCGGTCCGATCGCCCAGGCCCGATAGCCTTCTTTCGGCACAGCGTATTTGCAGGGCTTGCCCTGCGCCTTCACTGCCATGACTGCCGGTTGCCAGGCGTCGCAGACCACCATCTCGCCGGAAGCCAGCAGGTTCACCAGCTCGCCGAAGTCGCCCCAAAGCGCACGGAACTGGCCTTCCTTCTTCTTCGAGATCAGGAACTTGGCAGCCTCGTCGATGGCTTCCGCCGAGGGATTACCGGGGTTGTCGGCTTCGATCAGGCCCAGCGAGTCCATCGCAAGAATGGCCTCGCCGATGGCGATCAAGGGATCGGTGTTGAGGCCGGAGCGGCCTTTCCACTTGGGATCGAAGATCGCCGTCCAGCTGTTGGCTTCCTCGTCGGACACGACATCGGGATTGAAGCCGATAGAATCGTAATTGTAGACCGCCGGCACCATCCAGAGATCGGTCTCGCTCTCGTCGGTCCAAATCTGGCCAACGATTTGGGCCGAGCGCGGCCACTTGTCCGAGGCCTTGGTGAAGGTATCGCGAATATTGGACCAATTCTTGACCGCCGAGGCGGGGATCGGCTCGACGTTATTGGTCATGACGATTGCCGGCAGGCGCTCGCCGATCACCTCCCAGGTGTCGAAGTCGCTGGAGCCGGAGAGGATCTTGGTCTGCGCATCCGGGAAGGTCGAGGCCGTACCTGATGTGCTGCCGACGCCTGACTTTTCCTGGAAGTCGGCCAAGATGCGCTCCTGCACCGTGACCGACAGGCCGATCGTGCGCAGATTCTGCTCGGCCAGATCCTGTGCCTGGGCCCAGGCTTGGCGCGAGGTCGCAAAGTGCGTGCCTCCACCCAAAGCCAGGGCGATGGCTCCGGCCGACCCTTGCAGCAGGCGACGGCGCGACAGTTCTAGGGACTTGCTCATGGCTCCTCTACCTCCGTGTTACGGTTTCAACTTTTTAGTAGCGGCCCACCAGAAGGCCGCCGTCGACCACCACTGTCTGCCCCGTCATGTAACGGGCAGCGTTGGACGTCAGGAAAGTGACGACATCGGCGATGTCTTCCGGTTCGCCGATCCGTCCCATTGGAATGAAGTCGCCCGCCGTCTCGGCGCCTTTGGGACCTAGCGAATGCTCCTCGGACAGCAGTTGGGCAGTACGGATGTAGCCCGGCGCGACACCGTTCACGCGAAGACCCTCGGGCGCCAGTTCGACAGCGAGCCCGCGCACGAGGCCGACGACGCCGGCCTTGGCGGCCGAATAGTGGGCGTGCTTGTCCCAACCGTAGGCGACGCCCATGATTGAGGACAGGCAGACGATAGCGCCGCTCTTGCGTTTGCGCATTGCCGCAGCCGCCGGACGAATCACCCGCAACATGCCTTTCAGATCGATATCGAAGGTGTGGTCCCACTTCTCGTCGCTGAGTTCGGCCAGCGGTACCTTGTGGGCGATGCCGGCATTGGCGACGAGCGCATCGATCCGTCCGTGCTTGGCCAAGGCCTCGGCCACCACAGTCTCGGCCGCCTCGGTCGAACGGACATCGAGGCGCGCGAACTCGGCTTTGCCGCCGGCGGCACCGATCTCCTCGACCAGGCTCCGGCCTTCGGCTTCAAGAATGTCGGTGGCAACGACATGGGCGCCGCCGGCGGCAAAGGCCTTGGCCGTGGCGCGACCGATGCCGATGGCTGCACCGGTGATGAGGACGATGGTGTCGTTGCTTGTTTTCGATGCGTTCATGGTCCGGAATTCCTTGCTAGAGCATCACGTCGCCGGAGTTGGGACCCAGGGTCTGGCCGACGAAGAGACTGGCTTCCGGTGAGGCCAAGAAGGCGACCGTGGCTGCGACCTCTTCCGGTTGACCGAAGCGTCCAAGCGGCAGCTCCTTGGCCTTGGCCGCACGCCAGGCCGACGAGAGGCCGGCGACCAAAGGCGTTTCGATCGGTCCGGGCGCGACGGCATTGACCCGAACGCCTGCGCCACTGACCTCCCGCGCGAGGGCCTTGGTCATGCCGATGATCGCGGCCTTGGCGCCGGAGTAGTGCACCATTTCGACGCCGCCGATTTGCCCCAGCTGCGATGCCACATTGATGATCACGCCCTGACCCTTGGCCAGCATGCAGGGCAGCGCTTCGCGCATGGTCAGAAAGCAGCCCCGAACATGCACGGCGAAGATGCGATCGAAGTCTTCTGTTGCGATGTCTTGGAGGTGGGCTTGATGGGCATGGCCGGCGTTGTTGACCAGGCAGTCGACCGGACCCAGCACGGATCTGCAGGCCTCGAAGAGCTTGGCAACGCTGCTCTCTTCGGCGACATCGCCCTGAAAGGACAAGGCCTGACCGCCGGCGGCTTCGATCTCTCTGGCGACGGCTTCGGCGCGATCGCCATTGAGGTCGCTTGCCATGACCTGGAAGCCCTCGGTCGCCAGGCGCAAGGCGACGGCGCGACCGATGCCCGAGCCGGCGCCGGTAATCAGTGCGGTCTTAGCCATCAACTTTCCTCCTGAACGGCAGCCCGCTTGGCCCGTCGCACCGACTGGGTCATGAGGATCGCGTAGATCGCCAGAAGCGTGAAGGAGAAGAGGGTGGTCAGCACCCCGAAGGCGAAGACGTTGGGATGGATCTCGACCGAGAAGGTGCCGTAGATCGCCAAGGGCAAGGTGAGATCGCGGCCGGAGGTGAAGAGCGTGCGCGAGAATTCGTCGTAGGAAAGCGTGAAGGAAAACAGCATGGCCGAGAGCACGCCCGGAAAAATCAGCGGGAAGGTGACCTTGCGGAAGGTGCGCGCCGGCGGGACGCCCAGAGAGTAGGCAGCCTCCTCGACGCTGCGGTCGAAGCGATTGAATATCGCCAGCATGACCAGGAAGGCGAAGGGGAAGGTGTAGACCACGTGCAGCACGAAGGCGGTGCCCCACCAGCTGCGATCGACGCCGATGAAGTTGGCAATCAGTGCGACGCCGAGCCCGACCAGCACGCCTGGGACCATCATCCCCAGCACGATCAGATAGAAGACCGCGCCAGATCCCTTGAAGCGGGTACGGAACGCTTGCGCTGCAGAGACGCCGAGCACGGTGGAAACCACGGTGGTCATGAAGGCAAGCGCCAGGGAACGCAGTAGGCTTTCTTCGATCGGTAGCGGCGCAATGCGCGAGGGCGGCGTCAGACCGAAGATGTGCTGATACCAGTAGGTCGACCACTCAATGATCGGAAACTGCGGGCCGCCCTCGGGGCCGGCCTGAAAGGAGAGGATGCCCAGCACCACGAAGGGGCCGTAGAGAAAGAGCAGGAAGAGGGCGGAATAGACCGCGAGCAGGGGCTTGAGGGCGAAGCCACGCATCCTAGAGCTCCTTCCTGAGGTCGACCAGGCGCAGGAGGCCAGCGACGATCACCGCCATGATCACGGTCAAGACCACGCCGGCAACCGCAGCGAAGGCCCATTTGAGCGAGCCCACCTGGGTCACGATGATGTTGCCCAGCATGTTGACCTTGCGCCCTGAGAGCGCGGCCGAGGTGGCGAACTCGCCCAGCACCATGACCGAGACGAAGATGGCGCCGACGACGACGCCGGGCAGCGAGAGCGGCAGTATGATGGTTCGGAAGATGCGCCAGAAACTGGCACCCAGGTCGCGCGCGGCCTCAATCACGTTGGGATCGATCCGGGCCATCATGAAGGAGATCGGGCCAATCATGAAGACGCAGTAGATCTGCGTCATGCCGATCACCACCGAGAACTCGGAGAAGAGCAACAGCTCGATCGGCTGGCTGATGATGCCGAGCTTCATTAGGATCAGGTTGACGGCTCCCTCGGTTCCCAGCATCGGCCGCCAGGCGAGCACGCGGATCAGGAAGGAGGTCCAGAAGGGGATGACGCAGGCGACGATCAGCACCGTCTGAAGGGTGCGGTTGCGGATCATCAAGCCGACGAAGAGAGCGACCGGATAGCCGACCAGCAGGGTGCAGGCCAACACCAGCATCCAGAGCCGCAAGGTGGTCCAGATCGAATCGAGATAGGTCGTGCTGGTAAAGAAGCGGACCCAGCTGTCCGTGGTCAAGGTCGGCTCGATGGTGAAGGTGGTCTGCGTCCAGAACGAGACGTAGAGCATCATCACAATCGGAAGGACCAGGAACAGCAGCATCCAGGTTACACCGGGCGTGATCAGCCAGAGCGCCATCTTACGTTCCGCCTTCGCCCGTTTCTTGGCTGGCGAAAGGTGGTCGGCCGTGGCGAGGTGGCTGCTGGCGCCGTTGGCGGGCGGAATGGCGCGATCGCTCATGCGCGGCGACCCGCTGCTGCTTCGAGCCTAGGCGAAGAGGAGGGCATCGCTGCTGTTCCAAACCAATGTGTAGGGCGCGCGGGGACGATAGTCCTGTGGTTTGCCGCGACTGAGATGGGCTTCGACCTCGACGATTTGCCCGTCGGCCAGCTCGAAGAGCGACAGCAGAGAGGCGCCGCTGTACTCGCTGGCGACAAAGCGGGCAGGGAGCGTGGCCTCGCCACTCGTTGGCTCTTGCTCAGGTTCGCGGACGGAGATCAGGTCGTTGCGGACGGCATAGATCGGCTGTCCGGTTGCTTCTCTGCGCGTCGTCGCGGCAAGGGGCAAGGGGCCGGTCTTTGTGGCGAAACTGTCTCCCTCGATGCGCCCGGCGAAGAGATTGTAGCAATTGAGATAGCGTGCCACGGCCGGTGAGGCCGGCCAGTTGTAGAGGGTATCGGAATCGCTGACCTGGGCGACGCGGCCGGCATCCAGGACGACGACCTGGTCGCCCATGGCCAGGGCTTCCGTCTCGCTGCCGGTGACATGCAGGAAGCTGATGCCCAGGCGCTCTCGGATGGCGCGCAGTTCCGCCCGCATGCGGCCGCGCAGGTTGGCGTCCAGAGCACCCAAAGGCTCGTCCAAGAGCACCAAACGCGGCTCAGTCACCAGGGTGCGGGCGAGCGCCACGCGCTGCCGCTGACCGCCGGAGATCTGACCGACGCCGCGATCCTCCAGCCCGGTGAGCCCGACCAACGCGATCATATCGCTCACACGCCGCGTGATAGCGGCTGGGTCTCCGACTGGACCCTGCTCTCGATTCTCCAAGCCGAACGCGATGTTCTTGGCAACACTCAGGTGCGGGAAGAGCGCGAAGTTCTGGAAAACAAAGCCGATCCCGCGCTTATGCGCAGGCATTCCGTCCAGGCGTTGTCCGCCAAAGGTGATGGCGCCGGCCTCGGCCTCCTCGAAACCGGCAATCAGGCGCAGCAGAGTTGTCTTGCCCGATCCGCTGGATCCCAAGAGGGCGACGTAGGAGTCGGCCGGAACCGAGAGCGTCACCTGGTCCAAGGCGATGGTTTCGCCATAGGACTTGGAGATCTGAGAGAGCTGTAAGTCAACCGACACGGATGAGCGTCCCTCCCTGGATGCTGGCGCCGAATCCCTCTCGATGGTGGCGCGCAGAAGGTCGATGCCGGGACGCTATGATAAATGACTTTTGTATGCAACAGTCTTTTTCTGAGTCCTCGTAGTTTTCGCTTAGATCGCCTTTAGAGCGCTATAGCCGATGATAAATTGTGCTATAAGTAGTGGAATGACAATTGAAATGCTATAATATTGCAAAAATCGAATACATAGGTGTGATGAATGCCCAGGGAGGGGCATTCGACGTGGTCGGCGATGAATTGGAAAGGCTGGATTTTCAGAAGGTTTGTATGCAATCTTCATTTTAAGTAGCGACTGACGCGATTGCATTGGCTTGCTATTGTCCTACCGGGGAGCCGGAAGCTCAGCGAACGGAGGTGCAAAGGACCCCGTGACAAAGACGCAAAATCGGCCGGCCTCGGCCCTGCGCTATCGCGTGGTCGAGGACGTTTTGAGGCGCAACATCAAGGCCCAGCGCTTGCCGCTTGGCCTAGTCTTGCTGGAGGGGCCAATCGCCGAAATCTTCAACACCTCGCGCGCACCGGTGCAGCGGGCCCTGCAGGAGTTGGAAGCTGATGGCCTGATCCACCGCTTCACCGGCCGTGGCTTTTTGGTCGGGTCGGGAGAGCAGGCGGTCGAGCCGCTGCGTAGCGACCTCAAGAGTTTCGATCTCATCGTTCCGGAAGAGGCAGACCGTGCGTTGCAGACCCGCTCAGCCTGGAACCGCATCTACGACTCGATCGAGGCTAGCCTTGGAGAGTGTATCGTCTTCGGCCAGTTTCGGATCGTGGAGTCTGAGCTTGCCAAGCATTTCGATGTCAGCCGCACCATCGTCCGCGATGTCTTGAGCCGCTTGCAGGAGCGGGGGTTGGTGCAGAAGAATCAGAGTTCGCACTGGATCGCCGGCCCACTGACCGCCAAGAAAATACGCGATCGTTTTGAACTGCGTCGTCTTCTGGAACCGCCGGCCCTGGCGTCTTCCGCGCCTTACCTGGTGCGCGGCGAGCTTGAGGAGGTCTTACAGCGTTTTCGTGACGCCGAGAGCAGTGCCGGAAGCAAGGCCGGCGATGACCTGGAGGTGCTCTCGACCCTGCTGATCGACAGCTGCGTGCTGACCAGCCCGAATGAGCCCTTACGCGATCTGATCCGCAACAACCTGCGCACCGTGTTGGCGACCGAGCGTTTGCTCAGGCGCCTCGGCTTGCCGAGCGATCCGACCGCTATTGCTGAGCAGCGCCTGGTCATAGAGTTGCTGCTGCGCGATGCAGTCGAGGCTGCAGCGGCCATGCTGAAAAGCCATCTGGAAGCCGAGCGCGACCGGACCATTGCGCAAATCAAAATCGTTGCCGTCTTGAACGAGCCGACCAACTTGGCGCCTTGGCTCTCCCAGGGGCGAAGTGCGGCTCCCTGAGCGCCAGAAGAGTTCGGCTTCGACAGCGACCCTAGAGACTGTCGAAGCGTACCCAAACCCCTTCGCCTCGGAGCAGCTGTAGTCCATCACTCTGGGATCGGGTGTAAAGCTTGTACCCGGTATGGACCGACGTATTCCTGGCGGAGAGGGAGTCCGCCGACTAGGTGTTCTCTGCTGTGCGCTAGTGTTCGCTGATGATCGCATAACATATTGATTGGAATTGATACATCGCGCTCACTTGTCCGTTGTCGTTCGACGATGCCGGACCGCACCTTCGGGGAGGCATACTGATGGCAAGGGACTGATACTACATGTGAGGACCGGCGGGTCGCGCCAATGGGTCTTTCGATATCAGATAAACGGAGTTCGCCGTGATATGGGGCTCGGCCCCTATCCGGCAGTTTCTCTCGCGGGCGCTCGCCGCAGGGCGGACAAGGCGCGCTCTCAGGTTGCCCAGGGCATTGACCCTCTAACGGCGGCAGCGGCCGAGAAGCGATTGACCTTCCGCGAAGCCGCAGACGCTCTGATCGAATCGAAACGGCCCGGATGGCGAAATGCCAAACACGCTGCGCAATGGGCTTCGACCCTGGAGCGTTACGTGCATCCGAGCATCGGCGATCGCCAGGTGTCGACGATTCAGGTGGCCGACGTCTTGGCGATCTTGAAGCCAATCTGGACGAGCAAGACAGAGACGGCAAGCAGGGTCCGTCAGCGCGTTGAGGCCGTTCTTGACTATGCCAGGGCACATGGCTACCGGCAGGGCGACAACCCTGCCCGTTGGCGCGGACATCTAGACCACATGCTACCGAAGCCCTCGGCGGTCAGATCGATCAAGCACCACAAAGCTCAGGATTGGCGCAAGGCTCCAGAGTTCATGGTTAAATTGAAGTCACGCGAAGGGGTTGCCCCTAAGGCTTTGGCCTTCATCATCCTGACGGCCGCTAGGCCGGACGAAGTGCGCTCGATGCGGTGGGGTGAGGTTGATATGGCGAATGCCATCTGGGTCATGCCGTCAAGCAGGATCAAGGCCGGCAAGGAACACCGTGTGCCACTTTGTGGTGCCGCGCTGGCAATCCTGGGCCAGCGTGGCGGTGGTAGCGAAGACCAACTAATCTTTGAGAGCGAGGTGAAGCGCGGCAAGCCGTTATCGGATGTCGCTGTCACCAAGGTGATGCGGCGCATGGGCTACGATTCGATCACCACGCACGGATGGCGCTCGACGTTTAGAGACTGGGCCGGGGAGAGTTCTGAGTTCGCCCGAGAGGTGATCGAGGCTGCGCTCGCTCATCAGATCAAAGACAAGGCCGAGGCTGCCTATGCGCGTGGCGATCTCTTCGACAAGCGGCGCGCTCTTATGGCCGCTTGGTCCAGCTATCTGTCGCGCCCGAGTTCGCAGGATCTGTCGACGCCGGATCCACTGAGAGGATAATGTCGAAGGCCGTTCTTGGGGTCACCCTATGTTCGCGGTGTCCTGTTGGAGCGGTGTCGGTAGGTCATTGGAGGAATGGGGCAGTTTGCTGATAGCCCAGTTTAGAGTTTATCTAGGAAAATGATGCCTCGCGCTAGTTATAAATTTCTGTCACAAGACCATAGATAACTCGTCTGTTGACTAGATGACCCGAGTTCGTGTATCGTTTATTATCTCGTATATTAGGCTTAAGAATTGCACCCCACTTGGCAAGCCTTCCCTATATCACACTTGCTGGCCGCCAAGAGCGCCCGCCGAGGCGCTCAAGAAGTGAGACGCAGGTAACGTACCAGGGAGGTATCAAACCGAAATCGAAGCAACCCAGCCCTGCGCTGGGGAACACAGCAGCAGAGCTTACATTCATCGAATTGAGATTGGAGATTGAACGCGTATGAGTGTTTATCAAGTTCCCCCTGATGCCTGGGTGGCCAGCCTCGGAAACGAGGGGCACGCCTTCGCCTTGAACCTCAATGACTTCTGCAAGGCCGTTGGCATCGGCAAGACCAAAGCATACGAGGAGATTAAGGCCGGGCGCCTGGAGGCGCGAAAGGCTGGCCGGCGTACCTTGATCACAGCCGAGGCAGCAAGGACGTGGCTCAATGTCCTTCCTAGGGTTGCTGCGGAAGCAGCGGCCTAAAGACAGGCTCAAGAGAGCTCCTCCAAGGGGATGTACTGGCTAGCGAGGACGATGATCACTGAGTCGGTGATCGTCGGATCGCCCATCACAAGCACATCAAAGTGACCTCGTGATGAAGTAATACTGCAAAGCTCCATAGCCATAGAGAAGCATCGGCGTCCGCCTGGTCTCGCTGGAGATTGGGCGAAGCGTATGAACTCGAGATAGAAAGGATGACCGTTCAATGCCGCCTTAGTTCATCCTCCTACATGTTACCACTTCAAAGCACGATGTCCGGATGTCATCCGGTCTACGTCCTATTGTACTTGAGTAAAGGGTAGTAACATTGTCCAAGTTGGATTTTGTAACGAACGATGTCAGTGTAGAATCCAAATGCACGTGTTTAAGTGCAAAAAATTTAAGCGATTTCCTTCAGTCAAACCGAAAAAGATGGCTGCCAATCATCTTTCCAGCCGGCAAGATCAGGGGCCCTGTGTTCGAGATCGGCGATGCCGACGGCAAGCCTGGCAAGTCTCTGACGATCCCATTTGACGGCGAGAAGGCCCCGAAACTGGTCGACTTTGGCGGAGATTTCAGGGGCGATGATCTGGACCTCGACGCCCGCGGTACGCGACTAAGTCCAAAAGACGCCATGCGGGACGTGACCCAGCGGTTCGGCCTGGCAGAGACCATCGTGCCCAGTGTGGAACCAAGCGCCACGAGCAGCGCGCAGTTCATCCACCCCCAGCTGGGAGCGCCGGCGCGGGTCTGGCACTATCGCAGCCCACAAGATGACGTGCTGATCGTCCATGCCCGCTACGACAAGCCGGATGGCAAGAAGGAGTTTCGCCCATGGGTCAGGAAGGGCGAGGACTGGCAGTCCAAGTGGCCCGATTCACGCCCTCTCTATCGGCTCCGAGACTTCCATGATGCTCCGGATTGCCCGGTTCTGGTGGTCGAAGGCGAGAAGACTGCGGACGCGGCAGGCGCCATGCTTTGGCGGGACTACGTAGTTACCGCCTGGCCAGGTGGTTGCAATGCCGTCATCAAGGCTGACTGGTCACCCGTCGCTGGCCGAGATGTGGTTGTTTGGCCGGATGCCGACGAACCTGGCTTCAAGGCAGCCCGAGCCGTTGTGGAGGCCTGCGGAGAAGCCGGCGCGCGCAGCGCCAAGATCGTTCGACTGCCCGATGATCTGCCGAAGGGTTGGGACCTGGCTGACCCTCTGCCTGAAGGCTGGAGCGAGAAGAGGGTGCACAATCTCCTGGAGGGCGCGCACGGTTCGGCAGACGATGCCATGGGCGATCTTATCTGCCCAGCAGACCTGCTCCACTTGCCGCCCGAGCGCCGATGGATCGTATCCGGCTGGTTACCAGCCAAGCACGTCGCCATCCTCGCCGGCAGAGGCGGACTTGGAAAGACGCTGTTGGCCCAGCAGCTGGCTGCCGCTGCTGCAGTCGGCGGTACCTGGCTCGACCTGCCGGTCCGCAAGTCCCGTACCCTCCTGGTGGCCTGTGAAGACGATCGAGACGAGCTGCACAGGCGGCAGATCAGCATCAACAGAGCCATCGGCATGCCTATGGCCGACCTGCGGGACATGTTCTGGCAAGCGCGCGCAGGCAAGCAGAATGTCCTCTTTGAAGTCAGCGAGGGCAAAAGCGGTCGGAAGACCGAGGCCTTCGCGCAGCTTGAGCAAACTGTCCGATCAACGAGCATCGACTTGCTCATCCTGGACAACGTGGCCCAGATGTTCGCCGGCAACGAGAACGCCAGATCCGACGTGACACAGTTCGTCAACCTGCTGCACGGTCTTGCAGTCGAATACGACCTGACTATCTTGCTGCTGGCGCATCCCGGCAAGACCGCCGAGTCCGAGTACAGCGGGTCCACGGCATGGGACGCGGCGGTGCGCACCCGCTGGTTCCTCGATCGACGGGAAGAGTGGCAGGAGGCCCAGGACGGAGCCAATCTGCGCGTGCTGCGGCGCTCGAAGTCCAATTACGCGCCAGCTGACGCCGAGATCACTCTGACCTGGGACAACGGCGCCTTCCGATCGCTCGCTCCCAAAAGCAAGGGTTCGGGAAATCTGGTCAATGCTCTGGCGGGCCACAATCAGGACGGGGAGGATGAACGGATCTTCCTTGAAGCCCTCAAAGCGCTGACGGACCAACGCCGCAACGTGTCTCACAAGCCGGGGTGCAACTATGCGCCGGTAGTCATGATTGACATGCCCATGGCCAAGGGCATCGACAAGAAGCGGATCGAAAGGGCGATGAACCGCCTGTTTAATGCCGGCAAGATCAGCGCCAATCAGTTGGTCTTCAAGCGCGAAAACTATTCCAAGGCTTTGGGGATCGTGATCGTCGATCAGGTGGAGGAGGTTGACCTGGCGGAAGCTGCCTGAAATCTCCAGTGGCTCAGGGCCGAGAGGAGAACTCTTCTCTCGGTCAGCCAACACCACGAACGGGTCTTCTGGCGAGCGGCCTATCGAGGGGGCGCCAAGTTGGCAGCTCCACCTGCAGGGCGTCGGTGCCATCCATCACGACGCAGGAGATAGAGCACTCTACTGCAGCGAGGTGCAGGCATCATAGCGATGATGGCTGGCAACGATCGGGTAGACCGTCCCGCCCGGCAGCTTGATCGGCACCACCATCGCGTCGCCGACAGCGTTCCTGGGGCTTGCTAAGTATCGACCCACCGACGCACCCACCAACCCCCACGAGCGCAGGCCGGATTCAGGCAGACTCGTGCGAAGCCATTGAAATCGAATTACCCTGAACGTACCCACACAACGCCCCACGAACGCAAGGTATGGCGGTTTCTGCAATGTCATGGCAGAGGCCATAAAGCGTTCTAAATCAACAGCCTAGATAGATTTCAGAAACCCACGAACGTAGCCACCAACGTACCCACTCAACCCCCCTATAAATCCTACGGATTTATATACCTCGCCATAGGGGCGGCGGGGTACATTCCTTGCAGTAGACGTCAGAGGCGGGTGAGGGGCTGCCGTCTTCTCTGCTGGCAGCCAGAATTCGCGATGGTAATGTGACCTGCCATGCTGGACGGTGGCGCTCATGTCGGGTCTCTCTGCGGTTGGGTCATGGTCTTGCGCATGGACTGTCCGTCCAGCGGCATCCTGTTGGCGTTGTGGATAGGGCGGTCGAGGATGGCGTCGGCGAAGGTCGGTTACGTCGATGACCTGATGCCGGCTGGCGACCGGGAGCTGTCGGCTATGGTACGATCAGCTCACCTCCGGAGGCACTTTTGCATCGCTTCAGGGTGGTCGTGGTAGACTATCTTGGCGGCGTCAACGGAGGTACGCTGACGGAGAAGCAGCGCATGGTCGGTGGGAAGGCCGCACGAGTGGTTCTCGGTCCAGGATCTTGCTGGCTTTGCCTCGAGGCAGCGGGCTCCACGGCAAGGGCCCTCGGCAAGTGACTCACTAAGACCGCGCACGCTCACCTCAGGGTTCGCTGCGCGCGGATCTTCGAAGACAAAGCCTCCGGCGCTCTGCGCGAACGCCCCCAACTGCAGGCCGCCGTCGCCTACATGCGCAAAGGCGACACCCTCGTAGTCTGGCGCCTTGATCGTCTCGCGCGCTCCGTAAAACAGCTGATAGAAACCATTGAGGAGTTGGAGGCCAGGGGGATCGGCTTCCGCTCGATCACCGAGGCGATCGACACCACCACCTCCGGTGGCCGGCTCGTCTTTCATATCTTTGCGGCATTGGCCGAGTTCGAGCGCTCGATCTTGCGCGAGCGCACTATGGCCGGCCTCAAAGCGGCTCGTGACCGCGGGAGGGTGGGGGGGCGACCCCCGGCCTTGACGACAGCAGACATTGCGGCGGCAAAAGCGCTGCTGACCGACCCCACGATCACCACCAAGGAGGTCGCCCGGCGGATGGGTGTGTCTGTGTCGACGCTCTACAAGCACATCCCGGCGGCCCGCGCGACAGTGACACGACAGGAGCCGGAGTGATGGTGCAGCTCGACCTCTTCCCCACGTCCGTCCATCTCTGCTGCATCGATCCGCAGCGCAACAAGCGCCGCTTCTACCGCCTCTCGGTTCAGCCGACCCTCGTCGGCGAGTGTAGCCTGGTCAAGGAATGGTGACGCATCGGCTGCGCCGGCAGGCTCTGGCGCGATCTCTATCCTTCGGCCGTGCAAGCTATTGGCGCCCTCTACGCCTCGGCCAGGGCAAAGCGAAGGCGGGGATACCACAGTCGCGCATGCGAATTCCGGGGCGATCCAGCTTGAAACCCTATTCCTCAAGCATTTCGCCATTGCAGACAGTTAGCCCGGATCTCTCACGAGCGATAGCTCGGTATCGCTTTTTGGTGTGATGAGAGGAGAGGAAGTTTTGAGGTATGGCGTGGCATTGGGTATCGGCGCAGGAAGCGCGTAGGAGATCAGAGCTGGTCCGTGGTTGTTGGAGGGAGGGCGATAAGGCCAGTTGGAGCGGTCACGAGCACAAGCGTGCATGCGCCAGTTGGAACTCCTGCGCATAAGGGCAGGTCGAGGCCATTGCGATGCGGATACGCCTGACAGAGATGCGGAGGTGAGCGCCGATCTTGAGGAGCTTGTTTCGGATCGTGCCGCAGGTAGCCTTGGCGAACTGGGTATGGGCAAGCGCCTTGCGGCGCAGCGCGGCGAGTAGGACATAGGCCAGGGAAGCAAACCAGAGGCGGAGCTGGTTGGCTCTCATGGTGGCCGCCGAGGTGCGGTCGGCGAAGAGGTCGAGCTGGCACTCTTTGATCCTGTTCTCCATGTCGCCGCGCGCAGTAGAGGCGTTCGTAGAGTTCGCTGGCCTTGAAGGTCTCGGCCTTGAGCGAGGTGACCACGAAGCGTGGATTGGCGCCCCTGTCGCCGTGGCCTGCCGTCCACTCGGCCTTGGCGACGACGCGTCGCCGCCGGGTCCAGCTCTGCTTGGTGGTCCATCGGAAGTCGACGAAACGCCGGGCCGATTTGCCGGTGCTGATCGCCTCGGCCCAAGCGAGATCGTCATAGATGCGATCGACCAGGCGGCTGTTGCGGGCCAGACCGAAGAGGTGGTTGACCTTGTTGTCCTCGGCCCCGCCGCAAAGCGGCGCGCCCGTGTCCCAAGGACCCGATCGCATTGCGATCGGAGGGGCATGAACTCCTCACGCGCGAAGCCGGAGTCGGCGCGCAGCGGGATCTTGACCTTGGGCCAGCGTTGTCGGATCTAGGCCACAACGCGGGCAAGCTCCTCGATGGTGCCGGCAGAGCCATCAATGTTGGAGCGCCGGAGCTTGGCCGCCAGCAGGTGGCCGCCGGAATTGAGCAGGTGGGCGAGGCTCTCAAGGCTCATCTAGCGCCTTGCGACTGCCTATTCGTCATTGGTCTCCAGAAGCAGTGCGCCGACGAGGCCGGTTACGGCCTGATCGTTGGGAAAGGTCCGGACGACGTCCAACCTTCGCTTGACCTCTTGGTTGACGCGTTCAAGCGGGTTGGAATTGGCCATCTGGCGCCCAGAGCTCGCGGGGGAAATCCATGTAGGAGAGCACCTCCTTGCGCTAAGCATCCATTATGGTATCGAGCTTGGGCTGTTTGTCGCACGGCGCATCGGCGACGCCATCCCACTGGGTCGTGGCATCGGCCTTGGTTTCCTGGGCGAAGATCGTCTTCAGCGTGGCCCCTACGGCACTGCGCTGCTTGGCAAGCGCGTGGGCTAAGACATAGCGCACCCAATGAACCCGGCACCGCTGGTGGGTTGCATCGAAAACCCGACGTGCTGCCGCGCGCAGGCCCTTTTGGTCGTCGGCGATCAGCTGCTTAACCCCGCGCAGGATGCGGTCGGCGAGGCTACGCAAGACGTCGGTCCAGAAGGTCTCGGCCTCTGAAGGCCCAAGCGCGATTCCCAACACTTCGCGCTTGCCGTCCTTATTGCCCGCCACAGCGATTATCGCCGCGCGGTTGACAATCCTGTCGGCGTCGCGGACCTTGAGGTAGTTCGCATCAAGCCAGAGGTAGGGCCAGGCGCCTTCGAGCGGGCGGCTCAGGAAAGCCTGCACGCGTTCATCGATATCAACGCAGAGCCTGAGCACTTGGCGCTTCGACATGCCGCTCGCACCCATGGCCTTCACTATGTCATCGACCACACTCACCCGTGCGCGTAGGCCTATTGGACCACTTCCACTAGCGCTTTCACTGCCGTCCGCCGCGGCTCCAGGAAGCTCGGAAGATAGCTCCCCTTCCTCAGCTTCGGGATCGCCAGCTCGATCCGACCGGCGCGCGTGTCCCAGTGGCGCGCCCGATAGCCGGGGCGCTGTGTCTCGCGCAGCCCTGTCCTCACCCCCTTTGGCGCGCCTGTGTGCGCCTCCACCTCCTCCTACACCCACTCCCGGGACACTGCTCCATCCACTCACCCAGATCACCAGATGGTTCGAGGATTCCACGAAGATCACTCTCCCTTAGGGCTCAGGATGGCCTCTCCAAGAGAGCTTCCGCAGGTCCCTCAACACCGCCGAGGTGTCCGCCCAAACGGGGGCAACACAGCGATGGCGACCACAGTATGGCTGAGATCAGCAGAGGGCACACAAGAGAAGTATGCAACGGGAGTAATCTTCCAAAGTTATAGACTGTCACTAATCGCATTCCTAAAATAGAGAGGAAGGGTGTATTTGCTTTCTTCTTGGCGCCGGAATCGGCTTGCGATAGAGAGTCCTGTGCTCTTTGAAACTGACCTTGTTCAGAGACCTCCATCGGCGTCATGCCGAGCTCTTCCTTAAATGCGCGCGAAAAGTAGCCCGAGTTGGCAAACCCCCACTTTTGGGCAACCCTTGAGACCATGCCCCAGCTTGGGTCTGCGTTGTAGAGTTCTGCGTATGCGCGCAAGAGACGCTCGCGTCGTACGAAGTTGTTTAGACCGCCACATTCATTGAACGCCCTATACACAACAGAGCGCGATGCACCGAAGGTGTCACCTATGTGACCGAGTTCCAGCTGTTCCGGATCATGAAGATGTTTCCGGACGTATCGCTGCATTGCCATGGCCCGTTGCGTGACAAGCGCCTGACGCGTCTCTTCGCAGGGTTTCGACTCCTGAAGCAAGCCGCGAACCAGTGCGATGATCGCATTGCCGGTTGCTTTCCCTGTCGCACCGGATTGGTCAGGCAATGTGCGGCGAGCTGTCAGGAGTAAGGATTGCAAGACTTGCCCATAAAAGCTCTTCAGGCCGACTGCCAGGTGTTGTGCATGATGTGAGGGCTGGTATCCGACGGCTTCGTAACCGAAGGCACAGGCAATGAACTCGGACTGTCCCTTGGTGTGCAGGGTGTAATCTATGGGGAAGAGGTGTAGGGAATCGTTACCGAGGCGAACCGGCGTGTCCTGAACCTGGCCGAGATCCTCGCCTTTCAAATAAAACCTAAGACTAAGCATGATTGGTAGTGCGCGACTGAAGTTATTCGCATCGATTGCTTGAAAAGAGGCCGATTGCCGACAGTGTAACATGACGGCCGGTCCCAATCTCCAAGTCGATTTGTCAAAGTGAACGGTGTCATGGTTGGCGTTGGCAACCGAACCGAAGTTGACGAGTTGACCGTGAAACGCACGAAAGGCATCGTTTCGATGTTTGGCCGAAAAGGCCTCGGAAGAGATTTCAGCACCTTTGATCTTCAGAGATTTCGCCATTTAGCCCTCACTCAGAACAAGGCCATCCCCCTGGTGTGCTTGTGGTTGCCGTTCGCCCTTTCATCCAGCGCAGCACCTTTGGTGGGCAGGTCAAGATGTCCAATAGAATTTTGTCGCTCGACGAAAGGCCGCTTGTTGGAAACGGACCCCGTACCTCACTCTTCTCCGAATTCTTGGTCCGATCGAACCGTATGATAGAGAATCTTAAAGTAAGTTAGTGCAAGATATTGTTGCCGTCACCTGTGCAGAAGGTTAGCGGCACCTGACCTTAAGGATGGGTACTAGCGTCCGATCTTGTGAGGCCCGATAGAGCACGGCCTTCCTGCCTGGAACGTCAGTGCGGACAGATCTATGAAACCCTCGACGGATCACCGCAACAGCTATGACAGTTACAGATCCTGACGCTAGTAAGCTTCCGTCTTCACACAAAATTGTGATCGGCCACTAAAGTAAGAGTCAGGCCAAAGCATAAGAGTTGGAGCGAAGTAGTGGGACCCTGGTGTAGAATTTCATCGAAACGGCAGCAAAATTGACTCTCTTCGTCATCCTCATGAATCGCGTAAAATAGAAATAAATCAGAATGTTGAACAATAATCTTCTGACCGAATCAGGCCGACGAGCCTGTCCGGAAGTTTCATAGAAATCTGGGACCCTGGTGAAGAGACTTGTCACAAGAAGATTCGTAGAATGTCAGTGCGTCGCAAATAGAGGCACCGCCAGACGTACCTCGCGGCGTGCGGTTATTGCGAGGGGTCTCCCCTGGCCGGAAGGGAAGTCGAGGTCATTGCGATTCCTTTGTGAGGAGAGGGCGCAGAAGGCGGCTCGCTGGTAAGGCAGTCGCTCGACCGAGGTCAGCCCTCTTCCTGATTGTGCATAGCCAGCGAAGGGGTAGGTTCGCATGGTCGAATACAAAGGTTGTACTGAATCCGATGTACTACATGTAAAGAGTGTGCGATACGTTTTGCATGGTCCGACGCGCTTCGGCCCGCCCAACCGGGTGTGGGACGAGGCGATCTCGCATTGCGAATGCCGAAGGCTTGCTTGCTCTGAGACGCCCCGCATGGAGCGGGCTACGGCGCTGGAATTGCGCACAAGACCGCAACCGACCTCCGAAAGAAGCCAAATCTGCGACGGCGAGCGCCACGATCTGACTTCTGTCGGCGCTGACCGATTGGCGGCTACCAGCTCAGCCGCGGCATAGGAGTAGGACACTATGGGTTTCTATCTTGGCGATGCCAATGCCAACAGCCTGCAGGGCTCCAGCGGTGCCGATCTCATGTTCGGCGATCAGGGCATCGACACGCTCTTCGGTGAATCGGGGATCGATCGCCTATACGGTGATTCGGGCGATGACGTCTCGCTCTACGGCGGAGTGGGTGATGACACGCTCTACGGCGGCAGTGGTGATGATTCTTTTCTCAGCGGGAATAGCGGCCAGGACACGCTCTTCGGCGGGGTCGGCGCCGAAACTGCGCTGTTTGGGGGATCGGGCGACGACCGTGTCTTCGGTGAGGCCGGTGACGACTATGCGCTGAGAGCCAATGACGGCGACGACCGGATCTACGGTGGTGGCGGCAAGGACAGTGTCTTGGACGGCGATTCGGGCGCCGATACCATCTTTGGCGGCAGAGGTAACGACCGTTCGCTCCTCGGCGTTGACGGCGCCGACCTGCTCTTTGGAGGCTCCGGGCAAGACACCGTGCTACGCGGCGGCTTCGGCGACGATACGCTCTATGGAGGTTTCGGCAACGATACCTATCTGGAGGGCGACAGTGGTGCCGATACGATCTTCGGTGGCGCGGGTGACGATTCCGCTCTGTTTGGTTCTACGGGTGATGACCTTATACAAGGCGGAGCGGGCGACGATAGATACCTGGTCGGCTCTCTGGGGATCGATCAAGTCTTCGGCGGATCCGGCAGTGACCTCATCTACGCCAACAGCGGCGAGCTGACGATCGGCGAGGTCATGGATGGCGGCAGTGGCTTCGATACGTTGATCGTCCGAAACGCAGGCATTCTGCCGGCGGGGATGACCATCACCAACATCGAGCAGATCTTCTTGTTCGGCGGCGCTGCCAAGGATACGATTTCCGGCTCGGACAGTGACGAGACGATCTATGGCGGCTCTCTTGCCGACCGCGCCTATGGTCAAGGCGGCGACGACGTCATCAGCGCCGGTTCCGGCGATGATGAGTACCTCCGCGGTGGTGCTGGAGCCGATCAGATCTTCGGGGGCTCTGGAAACGAAGCGGTCGTCGAAGGCGGTGACGGCGATGATCTCCTCCTCGCCAACGATGGCGATGACGCCACCTTCCGCGGTGGCAGCGGTGCGGACTATCTGGAGGCTGGCGAGGGCCAGGATATCAGCTTCTTCGGTGATAGCGGGAACGACCGAGTCTATGCAGGCTCCGGCGACGACACCAGCTTCCTGGGTGGCGACGGCGATGACAGCCTGTTCGGTGGGTCGGGCAAGGATTTCAGCCTTCTGGGCGGATCGGGCCACGATCTTATCCAGGCCGATGACGGGGATGACACGGAGCTTCTCGGTGATGCCGGTAACGACACCCTGTTCGGTGGTTTGGGCAGAGACTATTCGCTGTTCGGCGGTGCTGGCGAGGATAGCCTCTATGGTGGTTCGGGCGTAGATGTCAGCCTGCACGGCGAGGCCGGCGACGATCGGATCTTCGGTGACAGTGGTCGGGACTATTCTCTCGACGGCGGATCAGGTGCCGATCGTCTCTATGGCGGTGCCCAAGCTGAT
The DNA here is from genome assembly GCA_963669445.1 of Rhodospirillales bacterium. Classification (GTDB taxonomy): domain Bacteria; phylum Pseudomonadota; class Alphaproteobacteria; order Kiloniellales; family JACOMY01; genus JACOMY01. The sequence continues at coordinate 2,994,401 of OY770029.1, read as the reverse complement.
TTCGGCCTTAGGGGCGGCAGCGGCGCCGATCGAATTTACGGGGGATCGTCACTCGATCAGAGACTTAGAGGTGGTGACGGAAGCGATCTGGTCTATGGCGGCGAGGCTAACGATTTTAACCTTTACGGCGATAGTGGGGACGACAGCCTTTTCGGCGACGAAGGCGATGACTCGCGAATTTTCGGTGGCGACGGCAGCGACCTGATCGATGGCGGGATCGGTGTCGACACCTTTCTTGTCGGACGCACCGGTGATGACACCCTCCTCGGTGGCAGCGGCAACGATACCCGTCTGTTGGGTGAGTTTTATGGGAGTGGTGCCGGCGCCGATCGGATCGAAGGCGGCAGCGGTGACGACAGCACCCTGCTCGGCAATTCCGGTGCCGATGAGATCTTCGGTGGGCAGGGCAGCGACAACTCTCTCTATGGCGACAGCGGCGCCGATACGCTCTTCGGCGGGCTCGGTAACGACAGCGATCTCCGCGGCGGCGCCGGTGCCGACAGCGTCTATGGGGGCAGTGGCGACGACATCATGCTGCTTGGCTCGGGCGACCAGGCGCCCGGCGACCTCTTGGACGGCGGCAGCGGGACGGACACCCTGCTGCTGGGCACCGGGCAATCTCTGCTGGGCCTCGCCATCACCGGGATCGAAGTGGTTGTGCAGTCGGCGGCCACGAGTGGCGCAGACACCCTCGTGGGTACCAGCCTTGGTGACAGCATCGCCGGGTTGAGCGGTGCCGATCAACTGGCCGGGCTCAGCGGTGACGACACCCTGGTCGGCGGCGAGGGCGACGACAGCTCCTTCTTCGGTGGCTCCGGCGACGACAGCCTCTTGGGAGACAGCGGACAGGATAGTTCTTTCTTCGGCGGCAGCGGTGACGATCTCCTTGAAGGCGGCTCCGGTTTCAATCGCTATTTCTATGGCGACGACGGCGCCGATTCACTCTACGGCGGCCCGATCGAGGGCTTTCGCTTCTTCGGCGGTGCCGGCGCCGACCTGCTGGAAGGACGGGCCAGGCTGGCCGGCGATGCCGGCGACGACACCTTGCGCGCGGCCGGCACGGCCGGCACCTTCTTCTACGGCGGTGCCGGCGACGACAGGCTAGAGGGCGGCTTCGGCGGGGATCGCGGTTTCTTGGGCGGCAGCGGTGCCGACACGCTCTATGGTGGGCTCGGCAACGACCGTTCGCTCTACGGCGGCAGCGGGATCGACAGCGTCTTCGGTGGTTCCGGCGCGGATACCATCCAGGTTTCTGCCGCCGACCTGCTGGCAGGCGAATTGATCGACGGTGGGACCGGCAACGACACCGTGCTGGTCGCCGAGGGCCAAGGTTTTTCCGGCGACGTCACCCTTGCGGACATAGAATCCGTCCAGCTCTTTGGCGCCAACGCCCTGGGCGACAGCCTGAAGGGCAGCAACCTGTCCGACACCATCTTCGGTCAGGGCGGCGACGATAGGCTGGAGGGTGGCTCGGGCACCGACAGTCTCTTCGGTGGCGAAGGCGACGATTACCTGGTCGGCGGCGTACGGGATACAGCGTTCGGTGGATCAGGCGCCGATGTGTTTGTTGGGGACGGGGTGTTTTTTCCGTATATCCCCGCCACTTTCGATGGAGGTTCCGGTACAGACACCGTTCTTCTTAGTGAAACTGGGGTAGCGTTCAGGCCGATTGATATTGAGGTTGTCTTGGTTCAGCAGAGCGGTGTGCTCAGATTTCTCCAGAGCGGATTTTTCTCGACAGTCATCTTGGAGGGCTCTTCGGGAGCCGACACCGCCACTTTGGGCAGCGGTGCCGAGACAGTCTACGGCGGTAGCGGTAGCGATACGGTCGTCTTTGAGTATCAGCATCAGTTGACCGCCGGCGATCGCCTGGATGGCGGGTCGGGCAGCGACACTCTGCTGATCTCCGAAGGGCTCACCCTGCCGGCCGGCGTGATCCTCAGCGGGATCGAGCATCTGGTGTTTTCCGGCAGTGAGCTGGCAGACAGCGTCACGGGCAGCTCCCTCGCCGACACCATCCTAGCCGGCGACGGCAACGACACTAGCCTCTATGGCGGCAGTGGCGCGGACCGTATCTATGGGGGATCGGGGGACGATCGCATATTGGACGGCGGCAGTGGTGAGGATCGGATCTATGGCGGCAGCGGTGGAGACGCTGTGCTGACGGGCGGAGCCGGAGACGATGTGATCAGAGCCGGCAACGGCGATGATGGGGCGGGGGGAGGTTCCGGATCGGACCTGGTCTACGGCGGTGATGGCGGGGATGTAGATATCACCGGCGGTAGCGGCCGAGACAGTGTCTTCGGTGGCTCCGGCAACGACATCATTATCATTCAGCCAGACGAGTTTGCCGTCGGTGACTTCGTCGACGGCGGCAGCGGCATTGACTGGCTCGGAGTTTACGATTCGCCAGCAGCGGCAGCCTCCGTCACCTTCACAAACATTGAGGTGCTCCGGGTCAGTGGACGCTCGGCTGACGATAGTATTTCCATATCTGGGAGCGGCGACTTAAACATCGTTCGAGGAATCGGAGCATCCGGCAACGATAGCCTCTTCCTTGGCAGGAGTGCGAGTGAAAGCACACTCTCTGGCGGCAGTGGAAGCGATGCACTCTACGGCGCTTCGGGAGGCGACACTCTCTTTGGCGATCAGGGCGACGACAGCAGCTTGTTCGGTGGCCTGGGTGACGATCGGATCTTTGGCGCCGGCGGCACAAACTCGCTGCTCTATGGCGGTAGCGGAGCTGACCTTATCGAACTTGGCAACTACGGCGGTGGTGGCGCTCTCTTCGGTGGCAGCGGTGCCGATACTCTTGAGGACGGCTATGCCAACGGTAGCGGTGCCTACGGCCTTGAGGGCGACGACACCATAAACAACATCGATCGGCAGTTCGGCGGTGCCGGTGACGATCGCCTCGAAGCTGTCGCGAACGATGTTTCCGGTCTCTACGGTGACGGCGGCGACGATCTGATCATCGCCCTAGGGGGAATCATATCGAACGCCTACGGCGGCGTGGCCAGCGATACGATCTTGGCGAACTCGATCTATGGCGGCGTCAACGACACCGCACTCTTCGGTGCCGGCGGCGACGACCTCATTCGTGCCGCGCTGGGGGAGGATCTCTCAATCTTTGGTGACGGCATCGCCGGTGGCGGCTTTGCGACCGGGGCGGCTGACAGCCTCTATGGTGGCAGCGGCAACGACGTCTCGCTCTTCGGCGACGGCGGCGACGATTTGGTCGCCGGCGACAGCGGTGAAGATTCCCATCTCTACGGCGGTTCGGGTGCAGACAGCGTCTATGCCGGCGCCGGTGCTGACTATCGCGTTTCGGGCGGCAGCGGCGATGATCTGCTCTACGGTGGGATCGGTGCCGACACCTCCCTTACGGGGGACGAGGGCAACGATCTTGTCTATGCCGGAGCCGATAACGATCTGCGTCTGATCGGAGGCAGTGGCGACGACGGCGTCTTCGGTGGAGATGGAGATGACGCAACACTACGCGGCGGTAGTGGCAATGATCGAGTAGAGGGCGGAACAGGGTCGGATTATCAACTCAATGGAAACGAGGGCGATGACAGTGTCTTCGGCGGCGAGGGCGATGACACAAGGCTTTTCGGCGATGACGGCGCCGACAATGTCTATGGCGGCAACGGCAGCGATACGGGTCTATTCGGTGGCTATGGCGATGACGTCGTTTTTGGCGGCGAGGGTATTGACCTAAGCCTCTACGGTAGCGACGGTGCCGACAGGCTCTATGGCGGCAGTGGCAGTGACTCCTCCATCTTCGGGACAAGTGGTGCTGACGGCCTCTATGGCGGCAGCGGCGGCGACACCAGCCTGTTCGGCGACAGTGGAGCCGACCGGATCGGGGGTGGTCTGGGTGATGACAGCGGCCTGATCGGCGGTTCCGGTGACGATCGGGTCTACGGCGGTCTGGGTAACGACAGCGACCTTCAGGGCGGTAGTGGTGTCGACAGCCTCTACGGTGGGTCCGGCAGCGACACCGCTGTTCTTGCCGACGCCGCAGAGGTTGTCAGCGGCGACCTGATCGACGGTGGCAGCGGCGTCGATACCCTGCTGGTCTCCGGCGGCGTCGCGCTGCCCGGCGACCTGACCCTGGTCTCGGTCGAGGTGGTGCAGATCGACGGCGGCTCAACGGACGACAGCCTGGCCGGCAGCAGCTTCGACGACCGCATCTCAGGCTTCAGCGGTAGCGACAGCCTCTACGGGCTTTCCGGCGCTGACACGCTCTACGGTGGCTCCGGCATAGATCTGGGTCTCTATGGTGCCGAGGGCGCCGACAGCCTTTATGGCGGTGACGCCGATGACAGCTATCTCGCCGGCGGCGATGGTGACGATCGCATCCTGGGCGATACTGGGGGGGATCGTTTCCTCTATGGCGACTTAGGTAGCGACGGCCTCTACGGCGGCGATGGCGATGATACGGAGGTCTACGGCGGCCTTGCCGGTGACAGCCTCTTCGGCGGTGACGGGGACGACAGTTCCTTCTTCGGAGGAAGTGGCGCAGACAGCCTCTATGGCGGCACCGGCGGCGACACCCGCTTCTATGGCGGAAGCGGTGACGACAGCCTCTATGGTGGCAATGGCGACGATTTCGGTCTCGTCGGTAGCGAGGGTGACGACCTTATCCTGGGTGAAGCAGGTATCGACGAGTTTCTCTATGGTGGGCTTGGCGCCGATCGGATCTACGGTGGTCTCGGCTCTGACTTTCGACTCTCAGGCGGAGCGCAGAACGATGTGATCGTGGCAGGCTCCGGCGTAGACTTCCTCGTTGTCGGTGGTGACGGCAGTGATCGACTTTATGGCGATAGCGGGTCTGACGACCGCTTTGAGGGAGGGTCTGGACAAGACTTTCTTTATGGCGGTGCCGGCGATGATAGTCGTTTCTACGGCGGCAACGAGCAAGATTTTCTTGTCGCAGACCTTGGTCAAGATTTCTCCTTCTTCGGTGACCAGGGAGGCGACACGCTGCTGGCTGGCTCAGGCAACGATGCTGCCTTCTACGGTGGCGAAGGTAGCGATACACTCTATGGAGGTAGCGGTTCAGATCGCGGTCTTTATGGCGATTCCGGGGACGATCTGGTCTATGGCGGCGATGCCATCGACAGGACATTGCGAGGTGCATCGGGAGCAGACACCCTGGTTGGCGGATCCGCTTCGGACGCCTACCTTTATGGCGACGATGGCGCGGACGGCCTCTTCGGCGGCAGCGGTCGCGATCGCGACCTCAACGGTGGCAGTGGCGCCGACTCCCTCTATGGTGGACTCGACGCCGACACTGCCCTCCTAGGCGGCAGTGACGCCGACAGCATTTTCGGCGGGGACGGGGCCGACACGAGCCTATTCGGCGGCGACGGTGACGATAGCATCACTGGCGGCAGTGGTAACGATACAACGCTCTTCGGTGATTCCGGCGACGACCGGGTCGAGGGGGGCTCGGGCGCCGACTCCCTCTTGCAGGGCGGCAGCGGTGCCGACCGACTCTTCGGCGGCAGCGGCGATGATCGGGACTTCTTTGCCGGCAATGACGACGACCTCGTCTATGGCGGGTCTGGTGTCGATAGCCTGCTCGCCGGTGGCGGAGGCGACGACAGGGTCTACGGTGGCGATGATGCGGATGTCGGTCTAAACGGCGGTGACGGTCAGGATTTGCTCTATGGAGGCACCGGAGACGATACCTCGCTCGGCGGACGAGACGGCGACGATCGGATCTTTGGCGATGACGGTAACGACCTTAACCTCTATGGCGGCTCGGGTGCCGACAGGGTCTACGGTGGATTGGGAGGAGACCACACGCTAAGAGGTAACGATGGCGACGATCACCTGTTTGGCGATAGTGGTGCCGATGTCGATTTCTACGGCGGTCTTGGAGACGATTGGGTCTTCGGCGGCAGTGGACAAGACAGCTTGCTGCGTGGCGACAGCGGTGACGACAGGGTTTACGCCGGTGTCGGAAACGATATCTCTCTCTTCGGTGGGGAAGGAGCGGACAGCGTCGAGGCCGGCCTGGGCGCCGATCGTAAAGTCTTCGGTGGCGCCGGGGAGGATAGCCTTTTTGGCGGCTCCGGCAGCGACCAGTCGCTCCTGGGCGGTGCCGAAGCCGATCACATCTACGGTGGCAGTGCCCTGGACCTCAGCCTCTCGGGCGGCAGCGGTGACGACGCCGTCTTCGGCGGCGATGGCGACGATGTCTCGCTGGCGGGCAACAGCGGTAACGACAGCCTCTATGGAGGTAGCGGTGCGGATACCCTTGTCCTGACCAATGCCGAGGCCGGCGAGGTCAAGCGCGTCGACGGCGGCAGCGGCAGCGACACGCTGATCATCGCCGGCTCTGCCGCCGCAGCGGTCGGTTTCGATCTCATCCTGACCGGCGTCGAAGTGATCCTGGTCGAGGGTGGGGCAACGGTCGACACTCTGCGCGGCAGCAGTCTGGGCGACAGCCTGTTTGGCGGTGGCCTTGCGGACTCTCTTTACGGCAACAGCGGCCACGACGGCCTCTTCGGTGATGCAGGTGATGACGGCGGCCTTTTCGGCGGTGCGGGCGCGGACAGCCTCTATGGTTCGGATGGTGGGGACTACAACCTTTACGGCGGGTTGGGCGCCGACAGCCTCTACGGCGGAACTGGCGCCGATCTCTCTCTCTTGGGGAACAGCGGAAATGACAGCCTGTTCGGCGGCAGCGGTGCGGATGCCATTTTGTATGGTGGTTCGGGTGACGACCTGATCGATCTCGGTGAGGGTGCCGATTCAAGGGTCTATGGCGGCAGCGGTGCCGACACTGTTCGGGGTGGTGACGGTGACGACGAGTTCTTGAATGGCGATGACGGCAATGACAGCCTTTACGGCGGGACGGGGGCTGATTCGCACCTCTACGGTGGGTCCGCCGCCGACCGTATCTACGGCGGTTCAGGCAATGACTACGAGCTGTTTGGCGACGCCGGTGACGATGTGGTTTTTGCCGATGGTGGCGATGATAGGGGGATTGAGGGTGGCGACGGTGACGATCGGCTCTATGGCGGCCTCGACGCGGATACCACGCTCTCCGGCGAAAGCGGCGATGACCTGGTCGAGGGGAACGAGGGCGATGATGTTGGGCTCGATGGTGGCCTAGGGGTCGACACGCTGCGCGGTGGTCTTGGCGATGACACTGATCTCTCCGGCGGCAGTGGCGCCGACAGCCTCTTCGGAGGAGAGGGGCAGGATTCCGAACTCTTCGGCGTCTCGGGCGACGACCGGATCGAAGGCGGTAGCGGCGCAGACGAAACCCTGCTCGGTGACGCGGGCGCAGACCGCATCTTCGGCGGGTCGGGATCGGACGCGACTCTCTCCGGCGGCTCCGGTGCCGACAAGATCTATGGCGACGCCGGGGTTGATCAGAACCTCTTTGGCGGTTCCGGGGCAGACCTGGTCTATGGCGGTTCCGGCGACGATTCTGTCCTCGCTGGGAACAGCGGCGACGACAGCCTCTTCGGCGATGAAGGTAGCGACGGCGGACTGTTCGGCGGCGAAGGCGACGATCGCATCGCCGGTGGCCTCGGCGACGACAGGGTCCTCTACGGTGGCAGCGGCGCCGACAGGCTCTACGGCGGTTCCGGGGCAGACCGGAGCCTCAATGGTGGCTCCGGCGACGATACCGTCTCAGGCGGCAGCGGCGACGATGTCAGCCTGCGCGGCGGCTCGGGCGTCGACACGCTCTATGGTGGTTCGGGTGACGATATCCTCTTCATCGCCAGCCTGGGCGAACTCCAGGTCGGCGAGATTCTGGACGGCGGCAGCGGCAGAGACACCCTGATCCTGGGCGACGACTTCACCTTGCCGGTCGGGCTTGTCCTGACCGACATTGAGCTGGTGGCCAAGGCCTCCACCCTACTCGGCGACGACGCCGACAACGTGATCGTCGGAGACAGCCTGCCCAACTCCCTCTTCGGGCTCAGCGGTAACGACACCCTCTATGGTCTCTCCGGCGACGATCTGCTGGATGGGTCGTTTAACTCAGATATCCTCTTCGGCGGTGCAGGTGACGATACCCTGGCGGGCGGCATCGGCACCGATACCTCCCTCTACGGCGGCGATGGCGACGATACGGTGATGGGTGAGGACGGCAATGATACCTCGCTCCTCGGCGATAGCGGCGCCGACCTACTGTTCGGCGGCGCGAACAGAGATACAAGTCTGTTCGGCGGGTCCGGTGATGACCGGGTTTACGGCGGTGAAGATTTCGATACTCGGCTCTACGGAGGCCACGGTGCCGATCGGCTCTATGCCGGGATCGGGTTCGATTACAGCTTCTTCGGTGGTGCGGACACCGATCGCCTCTTCGGCGGCAGCAACAAGGACAGGTTCTTCTACGGCGATGCCGGGGATGACACAATTGACGGCGGAAGCAGGGACGATTCCGAACTCTATGGCGGACTTGGTGCCGATACCCTGATTGGCGGATTGGGCGACGACCTTCTTGTGAGCGGCGGGTCTCAAGACGACCGCCTCTATGGTGGTTCCGGACTAGACGGCTTCTTTTACGGTGACAGTGGCGACGACGTCCTCTTTGCCGGTACAGGCGCCGATAGCGAATTCCTGGGCGGCGCGGGGATCGACACGGTCTTCGGCGGTAGTGGCGCGGATAACAGCCTCTCAGGCGATGCCGGAGACGATTTGCTCCAGGGCGACAGTGGTGACGACAGCTTTCTCTTTGGCGGCCCGGGGTCGGACAGCATTGACGCTGGCGCGGGCAACGACGCCTACGCATTCGGCGGCAGCGGGACGGACAGCATCGACGCCGGCGCCGGTGACGACTTTAGTTTGTCTGGCGACAGTGCAGCAGACCGTCTCGATGGCGGTGCGGGCGACGACACTTTTCTGTTCGGCGGCTCCGGCAGGGACAGTCTCTACGGAAGCGACGGCGTCGACGGTCAGCTTTATGGCGGGATAGATGACGATACCGTCTCCGGCGAGCAGGGCAACGACACCAGGCTCTACGGCGGTTCCGGTGCCGACACCGTCTTTGGCGGTAGCGGTCTTGAATTCATCCTCGATGGAAACAGCGGCGATGATGTTCTCTACGGCGGCTCTGCGAAGGATGTCTCTCTCCTTGGCAGCAACGGGACTGACAGGGTCTTCGGTGGTGCTGGGGAAGAGTACAGCCTTGGAGGCGGCGCGGGAGACGACAGCCTCTTTGGCGGCGATGGCGACGACACGATGCTGCAGGGCGGTTCGGGTTCCGACATCGTCTCGGGCGACGATGGCGACGACGATTTCCTCCTGGGTGATAGCGGCGACGACAGCCTCTACGGTGGATTGGGGCAAGACCTGCAGCTCTCGGGCGGCCACGGCGATGACAGTGTTTTTGGCGGCAGCGGAGACGACAACGGACTGAATGGCCGGAGCGGTGCCGATAGGATCTTCGGCGGCAGCGGAGCGGAACTGTATCTTTCCGGACATTCCGGCGAAGATCGGATCTATGGCGGGGCAGGGTCCGACAGCAACCTCAATGGCGGCGACGATGATGACATGCTTTACGGCGGTGATGGCATCGATCGTGCCCTTGACGGTGCAGGCGGCAACGATATGGTCGCCGGCGACATCGGCGACGATTCTCTGCTTTTCGGAGGCGCGGGCGACGACAGCGTCGCGGGTGGCAGCGGTGCCGACGTCAATCTCTTTGGCGCCTACGGTGCCGATCACATTGCGGGCGGCAGTGGCGGCGATGCGCGCCTCTATGGGCAAGCCGGAAACGACAGTCTCTACGGCGGGACCGGCAGTGATTCGCAGTTCTTCGGCGGCCAAGACGACGACAGCCTCTACGGTGGCTCCGGCGCCGACAGCCTTCTCTTTGGCGGCACGGGTCGAGATTCGGTATTCGGCGGCTTGGGCGACGATCTGGCTCTACACGGTGAGTTGGTCTATGGCGGCCTGGGTGCCGATCAGGTTCTTGGCATTGAGAGCGGCAACGGCCTGATCTACGGCGGCAGCGGTGACGACAGCATCTTGCGGGGTGGCATCGGCAACGATATCATCGCCGGCGATTCCGGTGAGGATCGGCTGCTACAGGGCAACAGCGGAAACGACCGGCTGGAAGGCGGCCTGGGTGAGGAGCGCTTGCTCTACGGCGGTTCCGGTATCGATAGCCTTTTCGGTGGCTCGGGCAACGACGGTGCGCTGTACGGCGATCAGTCCGGAGACGCTCTCTACGGCGACAGCGGTAGCGACGTGGGGCTCTATGGCGGCGACGGCTTCGACCGCGTCTATGGCGGCCTGGCTGCGGACAGCTTGCTCTTCGGTGGTGAAAACGACGACCAGATCTTCGGTGGCCAGGGTGACGACGCCTTGCTCTTCGGCGGCAGCGGTCAGGACTCGGTCTTCGGCGGCAGCGGGTCCGACATCATGGTCCTGCAGAGCGACGAGTATCAGGCTGGCGACCTCTTCGACGGTGGCAGCGGCACCGACACCCTGATCATCGGCAGCGGCCTCGGCGCACTGAACCCCGATGCCGTCACCAATGTCGAAACCTTCCTCTATGGCGATGTGCTGCTGCCTGGCAGTGGTGATCCAACTCTGACTATTGATAACTCAGGCTCGAACATCGTCTTTGGTCGGACGGGTGAAATAGAAATCGAAGCTTTGAGTGGTTTTCTTTTGGTGTATGGTGGTGATGGTACAGACGACGTCCGAAAATATCCAAATAGAACTGGCAGAAACACGCTGTTCGGCGGGAGTGGTAATGATGGATTTAGTGGTGGTGCGGGTTCAGACACCTTTTTTGGCGGCAGTGGAGATGATAGGCTAGAAGGTGGATCCCCTCCTGTGGGCCGCCCTGACCCTGACTACCTCTACGGTGACGACGGCGACGACGCACTCTCTGGCCGCTCCGGAGATGATACACTCTTTGGCGGAAATCAAAATGATACAATTAGAGGCGGTAGTGGATCAGACGGCCAATTCGGTGGGAGTGGTGATGACATACTGAAGATCTTGAATACCGATGAAATTGCCACTTCCTTTGGTAGTTTGAAGTATGATGTTTTCGACGGTGGCTCGGGAGTCGACACCCTGGTCTTGCAAAACACCGCCCAAACCCTGCCGCAAGGGCTGTTCATGACGAACATCGAGCTGATCCTCTATGGTGGTGGTAACTATGAGGGCTCTGACTTCGAAGCCAGCATCCAAATCGGCAGTTCCGGTGATGACGTTCTCTTCGGTCAGTCGGGACTGAGCGACTTGATCTATGGCGAGAGCGGGTCCGATCGCCTTTATGGCTTGAATGAGAACGACCGCATCGACGGTGGCTCCGGCGACGATCTGGTGCTCTTCGGCGGCAGTGGCAATGATTTGGTGCTTGGCGGCGAGGGCGACGATGTCAGCCTCTTTGGCGGCAGCGGGTTTGATCAGATCTTTGGCGGTGCCGGCATCGATCAGGACCTCTATGGCGGTGCGGGGGACGACAGCGTTCGGGGCAACTCCGGTGCGGACAGCCTGCTCGTCGGCGGTGACGGCGATGACGTGCTGCAGGGCGACAGCGGTCAGGACAGCGGGCTGTACGGTGGTTCTGGCAATGACAGCCTCGCAGGCGACAGACTGTACCTGAATCCGGTGTCGGGCAGCGAAGGCGTGCAGGACCGCCTCCTCTTCGGCGGCAGTGGGCTGGACCTGTTGATGGGTGGCGGCGGCGATGATAGCAATCTCTATGGCGGTGCCGGGGACGACAGCATCTATGGTGGTAGCGGCGACGATGCCGACCTCCATGGTGGGCTGGGCAATGACATTCTGAACGGCGGTTCGGGCAGCGACACGCTCTTCGGTGGGTCCGGGTCCGATCTCTTCCTGGTCGGCGATCTGGCCCAGGTCGGCGCCGATGAGACCTTCGACGGCGGCAGTGGCACCGACTTTCTGCTGCTGCCGCTAGGCGCGAGCCTGCCCAGCGCGATCGATCTGATCTCAGTCGAGGGGATCGCGGTTCTGGGGCCGGCCGGCAGCGATACCTTGCTCTTGGGCTCCGGCAACGACCTGATCCTCGCCAGCCCCCTGCTCTATGGCGGCAGCGGTGCCGGCGATACGATCTTCGGCGCCACCGGTAACGACGCCCTTGTCGGCGCCAACAATTCCGACCTGATCTATGGTGGCATTGGCAAGGACGGCCTGATCGGCTTCGACGGTGACGACAGTATCTTCGGCGGCAGTGGCGCTGACCTGGTCATAGGGGCTACCGGAGAGGACGTCCTCGTCGGCGGTTCCGGTGCCGATACCCTGGAAGGCGGCCATGACGCCGACCAGTTACGCGGCGGAGAAGGTGCCGACAGCCTGTTTGGCGGCGAGGGCTTCGACCAACTGCTCGCGGGCGAGGGCGGCGGCGACCGTATCTTTGCCGGCGCCGGCGACGATAGCCTGCTTACCGGCGGCCTGGGCGCGGATCGGATCTACGGTGGTTCCGGCGACGATTTCGACATCGCCGGCGACAGCGGTCGCGACCGCCTCTATGGTGGCACAGGCGATGACGGCGCGATCGACGGTGGCTCGGGCAACGATCTGGTTGTGGGTGCCGAGGGCGACGACCTGCTCTACGGCTCGCTGGGGCGCGATACCCTGCGCGGCGACGAAGGCGATGATCGCCTCACCGGCGGGTCCGGGACGGACACCCTGGAGGGTGGCAACGGCGAAGACGGCCTCTACGGCGGTCAGGGTCAGGATCGGCTCTTCGGGGCGACCGGCGACGACAGCCTGACCGGTGGCAGCAGCAAGGACCGGCTCTTCGGTGGTGCGGGTGACGACACCATGGCCGGTGGCAGCGGCGACGACACCTTCACGGTCAACACGCGCGCCGACCTGGTGCAGGAAGACGCCGACGGCGGTGTCGACCGCATCATCGTTTCGGCCAATCGCTACAGCCTGGCCGAGAACGTCGAGGTGCTCTCCAATCGTCAGGATGGGGTGGCGCGGACGCTCTTCTCCAACAGCGGCGGCGCTCGTCTGGTCGGCAACTCGGCCGATGACTCGCTGATCGGTGGGCTCGGCAACGACACGCTCTATGGCGGTCTCGGCGAGGATGATCTGCAAGGGGGCGCCGGTGACGACGTCCTGCGCGGGCGCACCGAGAGTGACCGCATGAGCGGCGGCCTGGGCGACGACTTCCTGGACGGTCAGGGCGACGCCGACTTCGGTGACCTGATCTACGGCGGCAGCGGTAGCGACCGCGTGGTCTTCAACGACAACGACAGCGTCTTCGGTGGCTCGGGTATGGATAGCTTCGAGTTCAATGGTGACGAGGTCGGCCAGACCCTGGGCGGCGGCACGGTGGTCGCCTTGCTGGAGATCGGCGACTTCGAGGGCAAGGTGACCGCCAACGCCGGCGCGGCTGACAGCTTCGTGCTGACCCAGGGCACAGGCAGTTTCACCTATATCGCGGCAGCAGCCTTCAGCGGTGGCGGCAACAGCGAAGCGCGCTTCGATACCGGCCTGGGGCAGTTGGAAATCGACCGCGACGGCGACGGCAGCCTGGACATCGTGGCCGCACTATCGAACGTGACCGCTGCGGGACAGCTAACCGCGACAGACTTCTTCTTTGTCTAGGGAGAAGAACGCCAATGCGCTGCCCGCCTTACTTGGATCATCGCAGACTGGCTGTCGCGGCGAGCCGGACACCTTGAGGAGGAAATGGAAATGGCCATTTTTCGTGACGAGATTGGTGAGAATGATGATTTCGCGGGTTCCAGCGGATCCGACACGGTCTTTGCCGGCAGCGGCACCGACTATGCCTTTGGACAAGATGGAGATGACCTCATCTTCGGTGGCTCCGGAGATGACAGCCTAGAGGGTAGATCTGGGAAGGACGGACTTTTTGGTGACGAGGGGACAGATCACCTTTTCGGGGGAGTGGGTGTCGATGCTCGGGTTGAGATCGACCTTTTGGTGAACAACTTCTACAAAAATGAATCCTACACAGATATTGACAAAGAGGGGGAGCGCTATGTGCCAAAAGAATCTCTTTCCTATCGTATCACGCAGGTCATTTCTTCGGTAAGAGATGTAATATCTGGCGGATCCGGCGACGATTTTATCGACTCTGGGCCAGGAGATGATGCCTTTATCTACGGTGACAGCGGAGAAGATATGGTTCTTCTTGGCAATGGAAACGAAGGTTATGTATTTGGTGCCTTAGGAAGTGATACCATATATGCGGGTGATGGCAATGATGGTGCCTTCGAGTTACTGATTGTTCCAGTAAATAAAAATTATCTGTATAACGATTTTGAGGGATTTTCTCCAACAACACGAGGTGGTTCGGGTCTAGAATCAGTATCTAGATTCTACCATGGTGTATTTGGTGGGAGTGGTGTGGACAGCATTTTTGGTGGCGATGGCAATGACGCATCCCTCTTTGGTGCATCGGGCGATGATGCAGTTTATGGCGGTTCAGGGAACGATACGGTTTATGGCGGTGACGGCGATGACCGAGTGGTTGGCGGAGATGGGGCGGATGTGCTGTTCAACAACTCAGGCAAAGACAGTCTGTTCGGCGGTAGTGACAATGATAGCTTTGTTGTTCGCAGTCAGGGAGAGTTGGTCGACGGAGAGCGTTTCTACGGCGGAAGCGGTGTAGATACCCTCGAATTTGCGAAGGGTGTCAGCCTGCCGTTCAACCTATTGACGAGTGTCGAAGTTGTTGTCGGGAACGACGGGCCGGACACTCTTCGTGGTGGTGAGGATGGGGATACCCTATTTGGCAAGAGCGGCGCCGATGTTCTCTTCGGCTATGCCAGTGATGATAGCCTCTCCGGAGGCAGCGGAGATGATGCAAGCCTGTTCGGAGGCGATGGCGACGATCGCCTTTACGGTGATGCTGGTGATTCCTACTACTACGACTTTTACCCATTTGTTGGTGCAGACTCCTCGCTGATTGGCGGCGACGGGGCGGACGCCCTCTTCGGCGGTCAAGGCGTTGACATCTCGCTGATTGGCGGTGTTGGTGCGGACACCATCAGTGGCGGGGATGATGATGACAGTCATCTACGCGGAGGTAGTGGTAGCGACACAGTTAATGGTAATCACGGAAGGGATGCTCAACTCTATGGCGGAAGTGGCGACGATGACGTCTATGGCAGCCTTGATGATGACAGCTACCTCTTCGGGGCGGACGGTACTGACCGCATCTTCGGCGGACACGGTGACGATTTCAATCTTGAGGGCGGCCAAGGCAGCGACAGTGTCTACGGCGACAGCGGTGACGACGGAAAGCTCTACGGCGATTTGGGTGATGACTCTCTCTTCGGCGGCAGTGGGTCGGACTCGCTGCTCTATGGCTACGCCGGTGAAGATAGTCTTTTCGGCGGTGACGGTGACGATGAGAGGCTCTTCGGCGGTGCTGGTGACGACCTGATCGAAGGTGGCGGCGGCAGCGATAGCCTCTATGGGGGTTCCGGTTCCGACACCTTCCTGGTGCGTGCGGAGGGCGATCTGGAGGCAACGGAGATTTTCGAGGGTGGCTCCGGCGTCGATACCTTGCACCTCCTGGAGGCCTCTTTCTCCATACCCGAGGGCTTCTCGCTTTCCGGTGTCGACAGGATTTTGCGCGGCGTGACGCTGATGAGCGTTGATGGTTCCGGCGGCAACCTGCTGACCGGCGCCGAGGGGCCGGACCTTATCGCCGGAGCCTCTGGTGCCGATACCCTGCTGGGTGTGAGCTCTGACGATGAGCTTTATGGAGGCAGTGGGGAGGATCAGCTCTTCGGCAGCAGTGGCGACGACCTGCTCTCCGGCGGCGGGGGCATCGACAGCCTCTATGGAGGTTCGGGCTCGGATACCCTCCTGGTGCGGACAGAGAGCGAATTGCGGGCTGGCGAGATCTACGAGGGTGGCTCCGGCAATGACACCTTGGACCTGCTGAGGGCTTCCTTCTCGATTCCCGAAGGATTCTCGCTTTCCGGCGTCGAGGCGATGGCCCGCGGCGTGACGCTTGTGGCCTTGGATGCCTCCGCCGACAATCTCTTGACCGGAGTGGAGGGGCTGGACGACATCTTCGGGGCGTCTGGAGCCGACACCCTACTGGGTTTGGGCTCCGACGACGATCTATATGGCGGGAATGGGGAGGATCAGCTCTTCGGTGGCAATGGTGACGACGCTCTCTCCGGTGGCGGGGGCATCGACAGCCTCTATGGGGGTTCGGGTTCGGATACCTTACTTGTGCGGACCGAGAGCGACCTGCAGGCTGGGAACATCTACGAGGGTGGTTCCGGCAATGACACCCTAGATCTGCTGAAGGCTTCCTTTTCGATACCTGACGGTTTTTCGCTTTCCCGCTTCGAGGCGATCGCACGTGGTGTGACGCTTATGGCCGTGGATGGCTCCGGGGACAATGTTCTGACCGGTGTCGAGGGTCTGGACAAGATCTTTGGAGCCTCGGGTGCCGATACCCTGCTGGGTTTGGGTTCGAACGACGACATCTACGGAGGAAGCGGCGACGATAAGCTTTTTGGCGGAAACGCTAAAGACCTTCTCTACGGCGGTCTCGGCGACGACCTGCTCGAAGGAGGCGGTGGCCGGGACAGTCTCTATGGAGGTTCCGGCTCGGATACTTTCCTCGTGCGCGCAATGGGCGACTTGCAAGTCGGTGAGATCTATGAGGGTGGCTCCGGCAACGACACCTTGGATTTAGTCTTGGGCTCGGTTTCTTTACCCGACGGATTCTCGCTTTCAGGTGTGGAGGCGATCGCGCGCGGTGTGACGCTCATGGCCGTGGATGCCTCCGGCGACGATCTGTTGACCGGGGTGGAGGGTTTGGACGACATCTTCGGGGCCTCGGGTGCCGATACCCTGCTGGGTTTGGGCTCCAACGACGACATCTATGGGGGCAGCGGCGACGATCAGCTCTTCGGTGGCAGCGGTGAGGACGACCTCTACGGCGGAGTGGGCGCCGACACGGCTTCCGGTGGCAGCAGCAACGATACCTTCACCGCCGATGATGCCGATGACCAGCTGCTGGAAGGCGCCGACGAAGGCGATCGCGACCGGGTGATCGCGGTTGCGGCGACCTACACCTCAGGTGAGAACATCGAAGTTCTCTCCAGCAATCAAGATGGCGAGGAACGCACGCTCTTTGTCCACTCCGGCGACGTCAGTCTGACGGGCAACTCAGCCGCGGACGTTCTGTTTGGGCGCAGCGGCTCCAACACAGCCTATGGCGGCCTCGACGATGATCTGATCTACGGCGGAGCCGGGGACGACTATCTGCGCGGGCGATCGGGCACCGACACGGTCTTCGGCGGCGATGGGGCCGATACCCTGGACGGCGAGGGTGATGCCGATGTGGGAGACCTGCTCTACGGCGGCTCGGGCGCCGACTGGATCCATCTGACCAACGAGGACAGCGGCTTTGGTGGGTCCGGCGCCGACGGATTCTTCCTGGACCCGCAAGACAGTGGCGAGACCCTGGTCGGCGGCACGGTGGTGGCCTTGGCCGAAATCGGCGACTTCCAAGGCCAGCTCTTCAACGCCGGGACAGAGCAAGACACCCTGTTGCTGAATGCGCGGTTGGAGACAGGCAGCTTCACCTATGTCGAGGCGGCGGCCTTCAGCGGCGGCGGCAATACGGAGGCCCGCTTCAACGAAGGCCTGGCGCAACTTGAGATGGATCTGGGTGGCGACGGCACCCTGGACATTGTCGTTGCCATCGAGGGGATGTCGGCGGCTAGCCAACTGACCGCCGCCGATTTCCTTTTTGTTTAGAGGGAGAACGCCAACGCGCTGCGCGCGCTACTCGGATCATCGCAGACTGGCCGACGTGGTGAGCCGGACACCTTGAGGAGGAAATTGGGATGGCCTTCTTTCGTGACGCGATCGGTGAGAATGATGATTTCGTGGGTTCCAGCGGATCCGACACGATTTTCGCTGGCGGCGGCACCGACTATGCCTTTGGACAAGACGGGGGTGACCTCATCTTCGGTAGCTCCGGCAATGACACACTGGATTTGCTTGTGGCCGACTTCTCCGTATCCGGCGGCTTTTCGTTTTCCAGTTTCGAGGCGGCCGGGGGCCAGCTCTTCAATGCCGGGACCGAGCAGGACGCCCCACTGTTGAATGATCGACTGAGGGTTGGCGCCTTTACCTATATCGAGGCGGTTGAAATCAGCGTCGCCCGTAACAGTCAGGCCCGGATCGACGAAGATCTGGCGCAAGTGGAAATAGACAGGAATGGCGACGGCATTGCGAATATCTTCGTCGCCATCGAAGGGATGACGGCGGCTAACCAGCTGACCGCCGCTGACTTCCGCTTTGTTTAGTAAAAGCGAGAGTAGTGTTAGCAGTTATGCGCGCGTTGCTGCGTTCAGGAAGGTAAGTACGTATCAAAATAGGAAGTCAATGAGGAAACTCCGACAGCTTCAAGCTAGGAAGGACAAAACCCATGGCAGTCGAAATTGATACCAGCGGCTTGGACAACAACTTCGTGGGAACAAGCGGGACTGATACCATCATGGCCGGCAGCGGGACCGATACGGCCAGCGGCGAAAGCGGTGTCGATACGCTGTTCGGCGAGAGTGGGGACGACCTGCTGTTCGGCGGTATCGGTGACGATACTCTGGAGGGGGACATAGGGCAGGATGCGGCCTTCGGGAGCCTTGGAGCCGATCACATCTATGGGGGTGACGGCGACGATGGTAGCTACGCGGCGGACGGTGCCGTCCGCCTCTTCTACAACGAGCTATTGCCGGATGGGTACGTATCAACGGCAACCGAGATCCAGGCCGATCCTGTCCGTCGACAGACGGTAATAGGCTCCTCGGCGCGCAATGCGCTCTTCGGCGGTTCAGACCATGATTTGATTGACACGGGGTCGGGTGACGACGGTTTCATCTATGGTGACAGCGGGTCGGATGTGATCTCGCTTGGTAGCGGCAATGATGGTTATGTCTTCGGCGGTCTAGGCAATGACATTGTTTATGGTGGTGCGGGTGATAACGGTGTTAAGCAAGTGTTGGTGACCGCCGAATTGGAGTATGTATACTATGATTCTGATGGGGTAATACAGTCCTTTACTGGGAGTGGTGCAGGTGAAACCTCCTTCTTAGTGTTGTTCGACGGGGTTTTTGGGGACAGTGGCGCAGACGCGATCTTTGGTGGAGACGGCGCTGATGCCTCTCTCTTTGGCGGCTCTGGCGATGACATTGTCTACAGTGGTCTGGGAAGTCGGAATCTTCTCTATGGGGAGGCGGGCGACGACCAACTTTTCCTCGATGGCACGGGTTGGGATCGCGCCTACGGCGGTGAGGGTGACGACCGCGTGTACTTGAAAGATGCCGCGGTTCTGGACTCTCTCTATGGGGGGGAGGGTATCGACACCCTGTTTATCTACACCTTATCTTTACCGAATGCCTCGATAACGGGTTTCGAGGAGACACGTCTGGTCGGCAGTTCCGCTGACGACATCCTTACGACGGAGCTCGGGATTGGAGGCGTGTACGGCGAGAGCGGCGATGACAGTCTCTACGGCGGGATTCAGATTGATTTCCTTCTGGTCGGTGGAGAGGGCACGGACTACATTGCCGGCGGTGCCGGAGATGACAGCACGCTGCTTGGCGCGCAGGGGGACGACCGGATTTACGGACAATCCGGCAACGATGTCTCGCTCGTGGGTGCGGACGGGAATGACACCATTCGCGGCGAGTCCGGATCCGACAAGTATCTGTCTGGTGGGGACGGCGATGATCGCCTCTTCGGCGGGACGGAACTCGACACGCGCCTCTTCGGCGGCTCAGGCGAGGACGGTGTCTATGGCGGGGACGACAACGACACCAACCTGATTGGCGGTAGTGGCGACGACCTGGTGGAAGGCGGCGGAGGTGCCGACCTCTATCTGTTCGGTGGCATCGGCAACGATGTGGTCATGGGTAATGACCAGAACGACACGGCCCTCTTTGGCGGTGCTGGATTGGACGTGGTCTTCGGTGGTTCAGGCGATGATCGGACGATCCGTGGCGGTAACGGCAGCGACACTGTGTCGGGCGGCAGTGGTGACGACATCGAGGTTACCGGTAACTCTGGCGCGGATTTTCTCTATGGCGGTGATGGCGATGACGTGCTCACCGATCGATCGGGTTCGGATCACTTCTATGGTGGCAGCGGCCAGGACATCTTCCGCTCGGAAGGAGAGGACGATAGCCTCGACGGTGGCAGTGGAACCGATACGCTTCTCTTGAACGCAGTCGCGTCTAATCCTGACGCGTCGATGGTCACCAATGTTGAGGAAATCCTCAAACTCGGGACGGAGTTCTTCGATAGCCTGGTGGGCAATGACCTGGATGAGACCATCGATGGTTTCGGCGGTTCGGATAGTTTGTCAGGCGGTGATGGCGACGATTACTTGATCGGCGGGAGCGGCGGAGATCAGCAGAACGGCGGTAGCGGCGACGATATCTTCCTGATCCGCAGCCAGGGAGAACTGGCAGCTGGAGAAAGCCTCGATGGCGGCAGCGGCGTGGACACGCTCCTGTTGGTCGAGAGTGTGATTCTGCCAGCGAACCTGCTGCAGAGCGTCGAGGTGATCATCGGGCTTGATGAGGCAGAAACCCTACGCGGTGGTTCGGAGAAGGACATCTTCTTCGGCGCTAGTGGGTCCGATCTGCTCTATGGAGAGGGCGGTGCCGACAGCCTGTTCGGCGGCAGCAATGTTGAATCGCTGCTTTCTGGAGGCCCGGGCGACGATGCCGTCTATGGCGGCACCGGTGCCGACTTCTCTTTGATCGGCGGTGACGGCGCGGACTCTCTCTATGGTGGGTCCGGTGGCGACTTTCGACTGCGAGGTGAAAGTGGCGCCGATCGTCTCTTCGGTAGTGGTGGCGCGGACTTCCAACTGGAGGGCGGCAGCGGCGATGACGGCGTCTATGGCGGTAGCGACGAGGATAGCTATCTTTTCGGCTCGAATGGCGCCGATCGCGTTTTTGGCGGCGAGGGAGACGATCTGGACCTAGAGGGTGGTAATAACAGCGATGGTCTCTATGGCGGTAGCGGTGACGACGGCAAGCTCTATGGCGACCTCGGCGACGATTCCCTCTTTGGCGGCAGTGGGTCGGACTCGCTACTCTACGGCTACGCCGGTGATGACAGCCTCTTCGGTGGCGACGGTGACGATGAGAGCATCTTCGGCGGTGCCGGTGACGATCAAATCAACGGCGGCGAGGGCAGTGACAGCCTCTATGGCGGCTCGGGTTCCGATACTTTCCTGGTGCGCACTGAAAGCGACCTGCAGGCTGGAGAGATCTACGAGGGTGGCTCCGGCAACGATACCTTGGACCTGCGCTTGGCCGCCTTCAATCTGCCGAACGGCTTCTCGCTATCGGGTATCGAGGCGATCGCACGCGGTGTGACGCTGACGGCCCTGGATGCCTCCGGTGACAATGTCCTGACCGGGGTGGAGGGTTTGGACGATATCTTCGGGGCCTCTGGTGCCGACACCCTGCTGGGCCTGGGCTCGAACGACGACATCTACGGAGGCAGCGGGGACGACCAGCTCTTTGGTGGTAGCGGCGAAGATGATCTCTACGGCGGAGAGGGCAGCGACACCGCGGCCGGTGGCAGCAGCAACGACACCTTCACCGCCGATGAGGCTGGCGACCAGTTGCTGGAAGCGGCCGACGAGGGGGACCGCGATAGGGTGATCGCTGTGGCTACAAGCTACAGCCTGGGTGAGCACATCGAGGTCCTCTCCAGCAATCAGGACGGTGAGGAACGCACCCTCTTTGCCCACTCCGGCGGTGCCAGCCTGGTCGGCAACTCGGCCACAGACGTCCTGGTGGGGCGCTCTGGCGCCAACACAGCCTACGGCGGCCTGGATAGCGATCTGATCTACGGCGGTGCGGGCGATGATTATCTGCGTGGGCGCTCAGGCACGGACACGGTCTTCGGCGGCGATGGTGCCGACACTCTGGACGGCGAGGGCGATGCCGATAGGGGTGATCTGCTCTACGGCGGTTCGGGCGCCGATTGGATCCATGTCACCAACGAGGACAGCGGTTTTGGTGGCTCGGGCGCCGATGGTTTCTTCTTGGACCCGCAGGATAGCGGCGAGACCTTGGCCGGCGGCACTGTCGTGGCGCTGGCCGAGATCAGCGACTTTCAGGGCCAGCTCTTCAACGCTGGGACCGAGCAGGACAGCCTGCTTTTGAATGCGCGGTTGGAGACCGGCAGCTTCACCTACGTTGAGACAGCGGCCTTCAGCGGTGGCGGCAACACCGAGGCCCGCTTCGACGAAGACTTGGCGCAACTGGAGATCGACGAGAATGGCGACGGTACCTTGGATGTCGTCGTCGCCATCGACGGTATGACGGCGGCCGGCCAACTCACCGCTAGCGACTTCCTGTTCGTTTAGGGTCGCGGTTTTGGGCTGTGATCCGGGTCGCGTCGGGGATCTGAGTAACAAGGTCGGTACGGGCGATGACCTCGAACATTGAGACTAGAGAGGAGAGAGACTGTGGTCTTGTTTCGTGATACGCTTGGTATCAACAACGATTTTATTGGTACCAGCAAGGTAGATCAGGTGTTTGTCGAGTCTGGTTATGATATTGTACTTGGACGGAACGGAAGCGACATTCTCTTCGGCGGCTCTGGCGACGACACCCTGCTGGGTGAGTCCGGCCGCGATGGTCTCTATGGAGACTACGGGGACGACACTATTACTGGCGGATCGGGGTCCGATGGTCGCTATGACGTGGAGATAACTCTAGACGTCCTTTACAGTTCTCAAGGATCCGAAACAGCCATACCGCCCGATGCTATCAACACAATTATAAATTCTTCATCGCGTGTATTGATTTCTGGAGGCTCCGGTGATGATACAATAAACACGGGTCCTGGAAGAGATCGTTTTGTCTATGGTGGCAGCGGGTCGGATGTAATTTTGCTAGGCAGCGGCCCCGACGGGTACGTCTTCGGTGGATTAGAGAATGATACCATTTACGGCGGAGGTAGCGACGATGGCGTCGCTGACCGTGTGATTGTACCCACTGTTAACATATATGGGCGGTATGGCGGAGGTTCGGCTGGGAAAGGTGACTACGTAGAAGACAGTATCACCCTGAGTTTCGAAGGCATATTTGGCGGTAGTGGTGCGGACAGTATTTTTGGCGGAGATGGCCACGATGTATCGCTCTTTGGCGCGACGGGGTCCGACGAGATCTTCGGTGGCAAGGGAGACGACTGGATCTACGGTGAGGTTGGCAACAACGGAAGCCTCGCCGGCGGCGGTGGAGCCGACAAGGTTTATGGCGGCGGCGGTGCCGACAAATACCTGTCCGGCGGCAGCGGTGTTGATAGTATTTTTGGTGGAAACGGCGACGATGCGGTCGTTGTCCAGGATTTGGCGGAGCTGGTCGATGGCGACTTCTTCGACGGTGGCTACGGTACGGATACCTTCATACTGCAGACCGCTGGCGCGCTTCCGAGCGGGTTGAGCCTGACAAACGTCGAGGTCGTCCTGCTTGATGGGACGATCGCGGGAGGCAGCGGCGCGGACAGCCTCTTCGGCACCTCTGACAGTGAGAGCATCCTGGGCCTTAGCGGCGACGACAGCCTCGATGGCAGAAGCAGTGCCGACGAGCTGGCAGGCGGTGATGGTGATGACTACATCATCGGCGGCAGCGGCGCAGACCTGCAGTTTGGCGGTAGTGGAGACGATACCTTCTTGATCCGCAGCCAGTATGAGGCCGTGGCCGGAGAGCGTCTCTACGGCGGCAGCGGCGTGGACACGCTTCTATTGGCCAAGAGCATCTTACTGCCGGCGAACCTGGTTCAGGACGTCGACCTTATCATCGGCGTTCCCGGGGCCGATACTCTGCGCGGTGGCCCGGACAAGGACGTCTTCTTTGGTGCCAGTGGGTCGGATCTACTCTACGGTGCGGGCGGGGACGACAGCCTCTTCGGCGGCAGCGGGATTGATTCGTTGCTTTTGGGCGGATCCGGCGCCGACGCTCTCTATGGCGGAACCCTGCCCGACTTCTCCCTGATCGGCGGCGCGGGTACGGACTCCCTTTATGGTGGTTCTGGCAATGACTTTCAGCTACGCGGCAACAGCGGAGACGATGGTATCTACGGCGGCGCTGGTGGGGATTTCCAACTGGAGGGCGGCAGTGGCAATGACGACGTCTTCGGTAGCGGTGGCGATGACAGCTACCTCTTCGGGTCTGACGGTATCGACCGTATCTTCGGTGGTGACGGCGGGGATTATGATCTCGAGGGCGGCAATGACAGCGACGGCCTCTTCGGTGACAGCGGCGACGACGGCAAGCTCTATGGCGACCTTGGAGATGACTCCCTCTACGGTGGCAGCGGGTCGGACTCTCTGCTTTATGGCTATGCCAGCGACGACAGTCTCTTCGGAGGAGCCGGCGACGACGAGAGCATATTCGGTGGCGCCGGCGATGATCTGATCGAAGGCGGCGGGGGTAGCGACAGCCTCTATGGAGGCTCGGGCTCGGACACCTTCCTGGTGCGCACCGAGAGTGACCTTGAAGCCGGCGAGACCTATGAGGGTGGCTCCGGCCACGACACATTGGACCTCTTGTTTGCGTCCTTCTCTTTGCCGAACGGCTTCGAACTCTCCGGTTTCGAGGCGCTGGTTCGTGGGATCACGCTGACGGCCCTGGATGCGTCGGGCGACAATGTACTGACCGGGGTCGAGGGTCTGGACGACATCTTCGGTGCGTCTGGTGACGATACCCTGCTGGGTCTGGGTTCCAAGGACGAGATCTACGGTGGCAGCGGCGACGACCAGCTCTTCGGCGGCAGTGGCGAGGATAACCTCTACGGCGGAGGCGGGGCCGATACGGCCGCTGGTGGCAGCAGCAGCGATACCTTCACCGCCGATGAGGCCGGCGATCAGTTGCTGGAGGCGGCCGACGAGGGGAACCGTGACCGGGTGATCGCAGTTGCCACCAGCTACAGCCTGGGAGAGAACATCGAGGTTCTCTCCAGCAATCAGGACGGCCAGGCGCGAACCCTCTTCGCGCACTCCGGCGACGTCAGTCTGATTGGTAATTCTGCGGCGGATGTTCTGATCGGGCGCAGCGGTGCCAACACGGTCTACGGCGGCCTGGACGATGACCTCATCTACGGCGGTGCGGGCGATGATTATCTGCGCGGGCGCTCTGGCACGGACACAGTCTTCGGCGGCGATGGCGCTGATACGCTAGACGGTGAGGGCGATGCCGATGTGGGAGATTTGCTCTACGGCGGTTCGGGTGCCGACTGGATCCATGTGACCAACGAGGACAGCGGCTTCGGTGGCTCAGGTGCCGACGGCTTCTTCCTGGATCCGCAGGACGGCGGCGAGACCTTGGCTGGCGGCACCGTGGTGGCGCTGGCTGCCCTGCACGACTTTCAGGGCCAGCTCTTCAACCCCGGAACGGATCAAGACAGCCTGCTTTTGAATGCGCGGCTCGAGACCGGCAGCTTTACTTACGTCGAGGCGGCGACCTTCAGCGGTGGCGGCAACACAGAGGCCCGCTTCGACGAAGGCTTGGCTCAACTCGAAGTCGATGAGGATGGCGACGGCACCTTGGACATCGTCGTCGGCATCGACGGGATGACGGCGGCTGGTCAGCTGACCGCCGCCGACTTCCTCTTTGTTTAGTGGGCTCAATAGAGATCTCACTCAGTTTGAGAACTTTGTGAGCAAAGTGGAGAAAGCGGATGGCAATCTTTCGTGACGATGACGGCGTGAACAACGACTTCGCTGGTTCCAGTGGATCCGACACGATGTTTGGTGGTAGCGGCACCGACTATGGCATTGGACAAGACGGAAATGACCTCATCTTCGGTGGTTCGGGGGATGACAGTCTACAAGGCAACTCCGGGCAAGATGCCATCTATGGCGACGATGGGACAGATTACATTCTTGGCGGACCAGGTGTCGATGGTCGGGCAGAGGCCACCCTTCTTGTAAAGAACTATTATAAGGTGCTGTATTACGATGAAAGAGACACTCGCCCCCGCCGCGAAACAATCACTCTATCTTCGTCACGAGAGTCGCTGTCTGGCGGGTCAGGTGATGATATTATTGACGCCGGAGCAGATGGCGATGGTTTTGTCTTTGGCGATAGCGGAGCGGACGTCATCTCGCTTGGTAACGGTGACGATGGTTATGTCTTTGGTGCGTTGGGAGATGATACCATCTACGGTGGAGGCGGTGCCGATGGCGGCGTGACGTTCCAGGTTAACCCGCAAAACAGATATTACGCTATCAACCCTTATAGTGAAACCTATACAGAGGTAAGAGGAAGAGGCAATGGTCAAGGCGTAATAAATCTTGGGTACAATGGCATATTTGGCGACAGTGGGTCAGATACGATTTTTGGCGGTGATGGCGACGATGTTTCTCTCTTTGGCGCGACGGGTTCCGATGAGATCTTTGGAGGTCAGGGAGACGACCGTCTCTATGGGGCGGTCGGCAACAACGGAACCCTCGCCGGCGACAGTGGAACCGATCAGGTTTTCGGTGGTCGGGGCTTCGACAAGTACCTGTCCGGCGGCAGCGGTGTGGACCGCGTTTTCGGCGGGAATGGCGACGATGCGGTCGTGGTCCAGGATCTGGCGGAGTTGGTCGATGGCGACTTCTTCGACGGCGGCTACGGTACGGATACCTTCATACTGCAGACCGCTGGCGCGCTTCCGAGCGGGTTGAGCCTGACAAACGTCGAGGTCGTCCTGCTTGATGGGACGATCGCGGGAGGCAGCGGTCCGGACAGCCTCTTCGGCACCTCTGACAGTGAGAGTGTCCTGGGCCTCAGCGGCGACGACAGCCTCGATGGCAGAAGCAGTGCCGACGAGCTGGCAGGCGGTGATGGTGATGACTACATCATCGGCGGCAGCGGCGCAGACCTGCAGTTTGGCGGTAGTGGAGACGATACCTTCTTGATCCGCAGCCAGTATGAGGCCGTGGCCGGAGAGCGTCTCTACGGCGGCAGCGGCGTGGACACGCTTCTATTGGCCAAGAGCATCGTACTGCCGGCGAACCTGGTTCAGGACGTCGACCTTATCATCGGCGTTCCCGGGGCCGATACTCTGCGCGGTGGCCCGGACAAGGACGTCTTCTTCGGCGCCAGTGGGTCGGATCTACTCTACGGTGCGGGCGGGGACGACAGCCTCTTCGGCGGCAGCGGGATTGATTCACTGCTCACCGGTGGTTCGGACAGGGATGCAATCTATGGCGGCACAGGGGGCGATTTCTCCCTGATCGGCGGCGCGGGCGACGACAAGGTCTATGGCGGTTCCGCTGGTGATTTCCGCTTTCGTGGGAACAGCGGTGCTGATCGTCTCTTCGGCGGCGCCGGCGGAGACTTTCAGCTGGAGGGTGGCAGCGGCGATGACGCCGTCTACGGTGATGGTGACGATGATAGCTATCTCTTCGGCTCGAACGGTCAAGACCGCCTCTTCGGACACGAGGGTGACGACCTTAATCTCGAGGGCGGAAATGGCAGCGACGGCCTCTACGGCGGCAGTGGTGACGACGGTAAACTCTATGGCGACCTCGGAAAGGACTCCCTCTTCGGCGGCAGCGGATCGGACTCCTTGCTCTATGGCTATGCAGGTGACGACAGCCTCTTCGGCGGATTGGGCGACGACAAGGGTCTCTATGGTGGCTCCGGCCTCGATCTGCTGGAAGGTGGAGAGGGCGACGATAGCCTCTTTGGAGGATCGGGTGAGGATATCTTCTTCGTAGAAAGTCAAAGCGACCTGGTTGCCGGCGACTATCTACAGGGCGATGCCGGCGCTGATACTCTGGTCTTTCGACTCGCCGAATTCAGCGTGCCCTCGGGGCTGAGCCTTTCTGGCGTGGAGATGGTGCAGCGTGGCCAGACACTCTATGCTTCTCCAGAGAATTCCTCGCTGAACATCATCACCGGGAGTGACAAGCAGGACTTTATCTTCGGTGGGGACGGCGTGGACCGGATCTATGGCTTTACCGGCGAGGATCTTCTCTCAGGCAACAGCGGCGACGATAGCCTTTTTGGCAGCGCTAGTCGGGATCTTCTCTATGGCGGTTCTGGAACGGACGTGGGTTACGGCGGGTCCGCTAGCGACACTTTCTTTGCCGACAGCTCCTCGGACCGCTTGGTCGAAGAGGCCTTTGGCGGCGGTGAGGACAAAGTTGTTTCAACGGCGACTCGCTTCAATCTCGGTGACGAGGTCGAAGTCTTGGTCAGTAACGATGATACGATCTCCCGCACCCTGGTGGCCAATGGCAGCGGCTCGACGCTGATAGGTAACGCCGCAGAAGACTGGCTGATTGGCATGAGCGGTGCCGATACCTTGTTTGGTGGGGATGGGAAAGATAACCTCTACGATCGCGGAGGTGACAACACACTCTACGGCGGAAGTGGTAGTGACAATATAAAATCGGGGCGCTTTGCTGATAGTTTAATAATACAGAGCAATGATGTTGCATTTGGAGGATCAGGAGCCGATACAGTACTTAATGATGAGGGTGATGATACGGTATTCGGCGGTGCCGATGGCGATGTTTTCCTGATTGGCGGCAGAGGTGATGACCACATCTATGGTGGAGAGGGTGATGACGGTCTCCAAAACCAAAGTGGCGGCTCTCTCCAAATTGGACTGGTTGGCGGGTCGGGGAACGATCTCATCTTTGGTGGGCGCGGGGATGACGCGACACTGACCGGCAGCAGCGGCGTTGATTCTCTCTACGGCGGCTCTGGCAGTGATGTGATGGTGATTAACAAGGCCAGCGAAGTCATGCAGGGCCATGATTCTGCCTCGAGCCCCCTCTTGGAGATACTCGACGGGGGATCGGGTCTCGACACTCTGATCTTCGGGGACTCCGCCATTGATCTCAACCTGTTGATGATTACCAATGTAGAGTATCTGGTCGGCGAAGCATCTCAAGCGTTGTTTGGCGGATCCGGAGAGGATCGCCTGTTTGGTTCAAACGATCAGCAAGATACGATCTTTGGCGGCAGTGGGGGTGATCGTCTCTATGGCCGGACGGAAGATGATCACCTCTATGGAGATCAAGGCGAAGATCTGCTCTTTGGCGGCGACGGCAGCGACAGCCTTTATGGAGGTTCGGGCTCCGACACCTTCCTGGTGCGCACCGAGAGTGACCTGCAGGCAGCGGAGATCTATGAGGGTGGCTCCGGCAACGATACGCTGGATCTCCGTTTGGCGGCTTTCTCCTTGCCGAATGGCCTCTCGCTTTCCGGTGTCGAAGTCGTCGCGCGTGGCGTAACGCTTATGGCCGTGGATGCGTCGGGCGACAACGTGCTGACCGGAGTGGAGGGGTTGGACGACATCTTTGGTGCGTCTGGCGCCGATACCCTGCTGGGCCTGGGCTCGAACGACGACATCTACGGAGGCAGCGGCGATGACCAGCTCTTCGGTGGCAGTGGCGAGGATGATCTTTACGGCGGAGTGGGCAGCGACACCGCGGCCGGTGGCAGCGGCAACGATACCTTCACTGCCGATGAGGCTGGCGATCAGCTGCTGGAAGCGGCCGACGAGGGGGACCGCGACCGGGTGATCGCAGTCGCCACGACCTATAGCCTGGGTGAGCACATCGAGGTCCTCTCCAGCAATCAGGATGGCGAGGAACGCACACTCTTCGCCCACTCCGGCGGTGCCAGCCTGGTCGGCAACTCGGTTGCCGACGTGCTGGTCGGACGCTCTGGCGCCAACACCGCCTACGGTGGTCTGGACGGCGACCTAATCTACGGCGGTGCCGGGGACGACTATCTGCGCGGACGATCCGGCACGGACACGGTCTTCGGCGGCGACGGTGCCGACACTCTGGACGGCGAGGGCGATCAAGATGTGGGCGATCTACTCTACGGCGGTTCAGGGGCCGACTGGATCCATGTGACCAACGAGGACAGCGGCTTCGGCGGCTCCGGCGCCGACGGCTTCTTCCTTGACCCGCAGGACAACGGCGAGACCTTGGCCGGCGGCACCGTCGTGGCGCTGGCCGCCCTGCACGACTTCCAGGGCCAGCTCTTCAACCCCGGAACGGATCAAGACAGCCTGCTTTTGAATGCGCGGCTTGAGACCGGCAGCTTCACCTATGTCGAGGCAGCCGCCTTCAGCGGCAGCGGCAACACAGAGGCCCGCTTCAATGAAGGCTTGGCGCAACTGGAGATGGATCTCGACGGCGACGGCACGCTCGAAGTCGCTGTTGCCATCGACGGCATGACGGACGCAAGCCAATTGACAGCCTCCGACTTCCTCTTTGTTTAGGAAGTTTAGGCGGATATGACGCTCCGTTTGAATGAGCTGGCTCGGGAAAACTGGACAGGTTCGTTAAGTGGAGTTTCCGCGTGAGATCGGCATGATAGCCGAGAGCGAGGAGAGATCATGGCAAGACTGCCGCGCCGGAACCACAGTCCAGCATTCAAGGCGAGAGGACGCTCGCCGAGTTGGCCCAGCAGTTTGACGTGCACCCCAACCAGATCACCCAGTGGCGCCGACAGTTGTTGGATGGCGCTGCATGTGTGTTCGGCGACACCGCCAAAGCCGAGACGGCGCCGGCGGTGGATGTGAAGGCGCTTCATGCGAAGATTGGTGAGCTAACGTTAGAGAAGGATTTCTTATCCGCAGCGCTCGGCAAGGCCGGTCTGTTATCGAGCGCAAAGCGATGATCGAGCGGGACAATAGATTGAGTATCAGCCGTCAGGTGAAGCTGCTCGGCCTCAGCCGCGGTAGCGTCTACTATCAGCCGCGCCCGACCTCGGAGGCCGATCTCGCGCTCATGCGTCGGATCGACGAGCTGCATCTGGATTGTCCCTTTGCCGGTAGCCGGATGTTGCAAGGCCTGCTGAAGGCAGAAGGCTATTAGGTGGGGCGACTGCATGTCTCGACCTGCATGAAGAAGATGGGGATCGAGGCGCTCTACCGCCGTCCGAAGACCTCGACGCCGGCGCCGGGACACAAGATCTATCCCTACCTGCTGCGCGATCTCGCGGTCAGGCGCCTGACCAGGTCTGGGCGATGGACATCACCTACGTGCCCATGGCACGGGGCTTCGTCTATCTTGCTGTCGTCCTGGACTGGTTCAGCCGCAAGGTTCAGGCTTGGCAATTGTCGATCACGCTTGAGGCAGAGTTCTGTATCAAGGCCATGGAGGAGGCGCTGGCACGCCATGGCAGGCCAGGAATCCTCAATACCGACCAGGGCAGTCAGTTTACGTCGCTGGACTTCGTCGAGGTCCTGAAGGACGCGGAGATCGCGATCTCCATGGACGGTAAAGGCGCCTGGAGGGACAACGTTTTCGTGGAGCGCCTCTGGCGCACGGTCAATTACGAGGAGATCTACCTGCACGCTTACGCCAACGTGCCGGAGGCGCGCGCCTCGATCGGGCGCTACCTGGCCTTCTACAACAGCACGAGGCCTCATTCGTCGCTTGGCGGGCAGACGCCCGATCAGGCTTACATCAGCGCGCTGCAGCCAATCCCGGCAGCGGCATAACCAAGCCGGAAACCCACTTAAAAAGGCTCGAATCCTGTTCAAACAAACCGAGCCACCTCTGTCCCACCATCAGCCGGGTCGGCTTGTCCGGCCGATCGGCTCGTAGAAGCGCCGGAAACACCTCTCGAACTCAGGCCAGGGCTTCAGCCCCACCGAGTGCTTCAGATCGATAATGACGTCAAGACGTTCGCAAGAGAGGTCTTTGCTACGGCATGATCGCTTCGCACTCGGCATTGGAACACACCAGGAATCGTGGCGGTAGGCATCGCTTCCCGGCATAATCCAACACGTCAATCCGCTTCGAAATCCCTCGATTTCAATACCTTCTCATCATCTCAGGGCGGGCTTAAGGCAGGAGCGGTTCCAGTGAATCGTGATCCTCCTTCGACGGCGTCGCTCCACCTTCCTTCTTGGGCCAGGCAGCAAACCGATGTGCATCATCAAACCAAGTCAAAACGTGGGGCATATTGTGGGGTAAATTTTCACAAGGAGTGCATAACTCTATATAAATCAAGTAGTTGATCATTGTTCATGGCGGAGAGGGAGGGATTCGAACCCTCGGTACGCTCGCGCGCACAACGGTTTTCGAGACCGCCCCGTTCGACCGCTCCGGCACCTCTCCGTCGGCTCTGCTGTGAAGATTGAACGGCTCACGTCCTGCAGAGCGCTGTCTTCTAGCGGATGGCTTAGGACCAAGCAAGACAAAGAGAGAGGCTTTCATCGGATCACTGTTGGTTTCACACACGAGTGCAGGAGTTAATCACGGTTCCGTGAAGACGCATGGTGAGATGAACCGGACATCAGGGGTGGGGGACTGACCTTGTCAAAAGGCCTGTCGGGCTTTCTCCAACGCCGAAGAGATGCTGCCTGTGCTACTGTCCAACGCCATTCCAATGCAGAGACGCGAGACCGTGCCGCGATCCAATTCCGACGAGATCAACGAAGAGGACAGCATGCTTCTGTCCTTGATAGCGGGCGGCGACCGCGAGGCCTTCGATCGCCTCTATCGACGCTATTTCAAGCGGGTCTACCCCTTCATCTATCGCGTGACGCAAAAGCGCGAAGTGATTGAGGAGGTGTTGAACGACACCATGCTTACGGTCTGGCAGAAGGCGGGAAGCTTTGCCGGGCGTTCGAGGGTTTCGACCTGGGTCTTCGGGATTGCCTATCATAAGGCGTTGAAGGCCGCGACGCGGGGCCGTCCGCAGGCCTATCTCGACGATCTCGATCCAGAGGATCTTCCCGATCAGGGGCAGAAGGACCCCATCGAGAGCCTGGCCCTGAAGGACCAGATTGCCCGCGCGCTGACCGGGCTCTCTGCCGAGCAGCGTGCCGTGGTCGAGCTCACCTACTACCACGGCTATAGCTATCAAGAGATCGCGCAGATCGTCGACTGCCCGCTGGGCACGGTAAAGACCAGGATGCGCAGCGCTCGATCCAAGCTGCGCGCGATACTAACGGGCCTGGACGCTGGCCCGGCCCCCAAGGTGGGGGAGGAAGGAGATGGGTCACATGACGACCGCCAATAGCACCGAACCGCTCTCGCATCAGGAGGCTTGGGATCTGCTGCCCTGGTACGTCAACGGCACTCTGGCGACAGAGGAGGCTTCCGCCGTCGAAGCCCAGTTGGAACGTCACGCCGACCTTCGCCAAGAGCTTGCCGCGCAGCAGCGTTTGGCCCGGGGCGTTGCGGATCTGGACATGCTGGATGTCGAGATGGAGGGAGCATTAGGAAACCTCTCGCAGCGGCTGGAAGCGACGGAACAGCAGCCTGCGGCGCTGGATCGCGGTGGCTCGGGCGGCGGTGGCGGTCTGTCCGACCTCTGGCGGCGGCTCTGGTCGCAGCTGCTTGCTTTCGACGCGCGGGTTGTGCTGCCCGTCGGGGCAGCCGCTGCGGCGCTGGTGCTTGTGTTCGTGCTGCAGCCGATCGGGCAGGAGGAGGCCGAGTTCAAGACTTTGACCAATCCCCAGGCAGTGCAGTTCGAGGGTCAGAGCCTCACAGTGAAAGCGGTCGCAGGCGCTGACGAAGAGGCGCTGCGCAGGCTTTTTCGCGATCAAGGCCTAACACTTATCTCTGGCCCTTCGGCCAAGGGAGTCTATAGCCTGGCAGTGCCGGAGGGCGAAGATGCGGCCGGCGTCGCGGCGGTGCTGGCCGAGAGCTCTCTGATCGACTTCAGCAGCGTAAGATAGGACGGCTCATGTCCAGAACTCTCCTTGTCAGGGTCTTTGCCTGCCTACTCGCCAGCGGTCTTCTGGCCGCTTGCGCCAAACCCGACGCGCCGACGCAACAGGCCGACTGGCGTCTGATCCCGGCGAACCAGGCCGCCAGTGGTGACCACCTGATCGTGACCATAGAGTTGCAGGATCAGGAGACGATGACTGCACAGGCCGCGACCCTGGAAGCGGCCTATCCCATGCAATTGGTCGCTGAATGGCCGCTAAAGTCTATCTCTGTGCACTGCCTGGTCTTTCTGGCCGATCCAGGCAGCGATGTTTCCACTTTGGTGGCTGAGCTGGAGGCGGACGGACGGGTGCGAACGGCCCAACCGATGCAGAGCTATGCCATCTCCGCTGAAACTTACAGCGACGAACTCTTCCGCTTGCAGGACAGTCTGAGGGCGATCAAGGCCCCACGGACCCACAGCGTGACCACCGGTAAGAACGTCCGCATCGGATTGGTCGATACCGGTGTCGACCGCGATCACCCCGATCTCAGCCGCCAGGTGCTCGATGCGCGTGACTTCGTCGGTGACGGCGAGCCTGCCGGCAAGGAGCGCCACGGGACCGCCATGGCTGGCATCATCGCGGCCGACGCGCGCAACGGCCAGGGAATCGTCGGCGTCGCACCGGATGCCGAACTCCATGCCTTGCGCGGCTGTTGGGAAGAGGACGGCAGCGGGCGCTGCAGCAGCTTCTCGCTGGCCAGAGCGCTCAACTTTGCCATTCTGAATGACATCGATGTCTTGAATCTGAGCCTTTCGGGGCCTCCCGACCCACTCCTTGCCGAGCTGATCGAAGCAGCCGTTGCCAAGGGGGTCACCGTGGTTGCCGCCCACAGCGACGATCCTGAACGTGCTTTTCCCGCATCCCATGCCAAGGTCATCGCCGTTTCCTCGATGGAATCGAACCTTGGCGCTGCTTCGCCGCAGGTTTCGGCGCCGGGGATGGATGTGATCAGCACCGCTCCCAATGCCGCCTATGACTACTATTCCGGATCCTCGGTGGCGACGGCGCATGTCTCCGGGGTTGCCGCCTTGGTGTTGGAACGCAGGCCCGACCTGACGCCGGAGGAGGTGCGCCGCGCTTTGGTCGAGGGTGCGCGCAGCCCTGCAGGACAGACGGGCCAACAGGGTTTGGATTCCTGCCGCGCTTTGGCCGCCTCTGCCGGCGCCGCCCAGGCGCCAACCTGCTAGCTCGGGAGCGTGACGGCGGCGACCGGTCCGCTCAATCGGCAGGATCGTGAATCCGCTCTAAAGGCTTGGATCGACCTGACCCGGCAGCCTTCGGTCGCTGCTCTGCGGCACGCCGCGATAGCGGGTCTTCTGATAGAGGTCGGCGACCATGCGGCTGGCGGTCTTCTCGAAGCAGCAGGGCAGCAGCGCGTGGATGAACGCAGCCCCGGAGGCGGCGAGCAGGCGAAAGCCGAACCGCCCGGCGAAGAGTGCATGCTCGCCATAGCTCTCGTCGACTGAACGGGGGTGGGTCAGGAACAGCTGGGTTAACATCGCGGCCTCCTCTTCTCTTAAGCCTTTGTGTTGATTGAAATATGGTCTGCCTCTCTTGAAACTTCTTCCCAAATTTTGCATCAATCCAGCCAGTTGGTGGGAGAACATCCCATAGTCTTCAAGGATTTTGAGATGCTTGATGAAATCGACAGGCGTTTGCTGGTTCTTCTGCAACGGGACGCGAGCTTGGCCTTGGAAGCCATCGGCGAGGAGGTGGGTCTGTCGCGCAATGCCTGCTGGCGGCGCGTCAGGCGGCTGGAGCGCGACGGCTTTATCAAGAAGCGTGTGGCCCTAGCAGATCCGCAACGTCTCAACCTGGGCCTCACGGTCTTCGTTGCCGTGCGTACCAACCAGCACAGCGCGGACTGGGCCGAGGATTTTCGGCGCGCAACCTTGGCCATGCCGGAGATCCAAGGGGTCTATCGGACCTCGGGCGACCTCGACTATCTGATCAAGGCGCGGGTTCCCGACGTGGCTGCCTACGACGCCCTCTATCAACGGCTTATCAAACGGGTCAGCCTCACCGACGTCACTGCAAGCTTCGTGATGGAGGAGATGAAGGAGTCGACGGAGCTGCCGCTGAACTACGCTTAGCATTCGTTCATTGTCTCGACAGTGCGCTGCGGTTCAGGCACAGGAAACTGACCGCGACAAGTACTGAGCCAGGGACAGCTATGGAATCGGACGCACGTTTGCACCGCCGCATCACCTGGGTCGGCGTCTTCTGGGTGGTGACCGGTGTCCCTGCTTTGGTGCTGATCTCCATGGGGGATCTGGCCGCGACTGTGGGCGGTCCGGCCTGGGCGATCTGGGCGATCTCGGTCCTGATCGGCTTCGTGCAGGGCTTTATCTACGCCGAGATGGGCGGGCTCTTTCCCAACAAGTCGGGCGGCGCTTCGGTCTATGGTGCAGCTGCCTGGGTACGCTACGGAAAGGTGATCGCGCCCTTCTCGGTCTGGTGCAACTGGCTGGCCTGGTCGCCGGTTCTGGCGATCGGCTGCGGGGTCGCTGCGGGCTACCTGCTGGATGCTGTCTTTCTGCCGGGTGATGCGGCGCGGGCCTGGGAGATCGTCCTGCTGGATCTCGGCTTTCTGAAAGAGGGCCTGCACATCCGAATCAACAGCACCTTCCTTCTGGGGGTTGCTCTAATGCTGCTCTGCTTTGCGATCCAGCATCGCGGGGTCCAGGGAACGGCGCGCTTGCAAATGGCAATGGGGGTTGCGGTCATCGTACCGCTCTTGCTGATTGGCTTGATCCCGCTGCTCGCCGGCGAGGTCCAACTCTCGAACCTGCTGCCCTTCAAGCCAGGTCCCGATCCGGCGACGGCTGCCTGGGACATGAAGGGATGGTCCTTGGTCATCGGTGGGCTCTTTCTTGCCGCTTGGACCACCTACGGCTTCGAGACGGCGATCTGCTACACCAGCGAACTGACCGACCCGAAGCGCGATACCTTGAAGGCCATCGTCTATTCTGGATTGCTTTGCGTCCTGGTTTTCACTCTGGTGCCCTTCAGCTTCCAGGGCGCCTTGGGCCTGAAGGAACTGCAGGAGCCTGGCATCATCGACGGCTCGGGTGTGGCAGGTGCTATCGCCGGGCTGATCGGCGACAGCGGCGGGCCGCTCTACGACCTGGCCGTCATCCTGATGGTTTTGGCCGTTCTACTGGCGATCATGACGGCAATGGCCGGTAGCGCCCGCACCCTCTATCAGGGAAGCGTCGACGGCTGGCTACCCAGGTACCTGGGGCATGTGAACGAGAAGGGGGCACCCACCAATGCAATGTGGACCGACCTCTGTTTCAACCTGGTGCTGCTGTCGCTCTCCGACTACTTCTTTGTCCTGGCCGTCTCAAACGTCTGCTATATCGTCTTTACCTTCATGAACGTGAACGCGTGTTGGATGCATCGCTTCGATGCGGCGCATATCTTGCGGCCCTGGCGCAACCCGCGCTGGCTGATGGCGCTTGGCGTCCTGCTCTCCTTCTTCAACCTCTTCCTCTTGGGCGCCGGAGTGCATGTCTGGGGAGAGGGCGCCTTGTTTGCCGGCCTCGCGGCGATCCTGCTGATCGTTCCGGTCTTCCTCTATCGCCATTACCTCATCGACAAAGGAATCTTTCCCCATCGTATGCTGGAGGATCTGCATCTGGACGACACCGGCCGCTTGCCGGAGCGGCGGGCTGGCTTCCTGCCATTCCTGACCTTGGCCGTCGGCGGGGTGGTCGTGTTGGCGTCCAATCTAGCGTTCTAAAAATGAAGAAGGCGACCGCTCCCCCTAGGAAACGGCCGCCTTCGCGTGCTCTTGCTGTTGAGGTGCCTCAGGCCTGGACCTGCACTGGAACCCCGTGGGTGTTGAGCAACTCGGTCAGCTCGCCTTCCTGGAACATCTCGCGGACGATGTCGCAGCCGCCGACGAACTCGCCCTTGACGTAGAGCTGCGGCACGGTCGGCCATTTGCTGTAGTCCTTGATGCCCTGGCGCAGGCCCGGGTCCTGCAGCACGTCGACACCCTTGAACTTGACGCCCAG
This sequence comes from Rhodospirillales bacterium, assembly GCA_963669445.1. Lineage (GTDB taxonomy): Bacteria > Pseudomonadota > Alphaproteobacteria > Kiloniellales > JACOMY01 > JACOMY01. The sequence goes on along the minus strand of OY770029.1, from coordinate 2,956,683 downwards.
GTGGTTCAGGACCTGCACCACGGCGGCCGAGAAACCGCACTGCGGAAAGACCGGAGTGCCCTTCATGAAGAGCACCACGTCGGTGGCGTCGACCTCTTCCTTGATACGCTCAAAAATCTGGTTTTCCATCTTCACTCTTCCCTCGTCGGTGGGGCCGGCGGACCCCTTGTTTCGGTATTAGCTGGCGGGAACTGAGGTCTGCAGGGCCAGGGCATGGAGCTCCCCGCCCATGCGTCCCTGCAGAGCATCATAGACCATCTGATGCTGTCGGACGCGCGTCTTGCCGCGAAAGCTCTCGGAGACGACATAGGCGGCGTAGTGATCCCCGTCGCCACGCAGATCTTCGATCGTCACCTGGGCGTCCGGCATTGCGTCCTTGATGAGACGTTCTATCTCGCTTGCGTCCATAGCCATGGCCCACTGTCTCCCCTAGCTCTGCGGTTTCTCGCCATCCATGTAGCGTGGCATCCAGTCTTCATGTTTTTCAGACAGGCTCGCAAGCGATATGGCGCCGCCGCCGGGCAAGATCAACGCCTCGCCGCCGCTGCGGCCGACGGTCCTAGCCGGAATTCCGGCTTCTTCGGCGCGCTCCAGCAGGCGGTCGGGTTGATCGCTAGCGAGGAGATAGCGCCCCTGATCCTCGCCAAACAGCCAGGCTGCCGGATCCATTTCCTCCGGCGCGCCTTCCAAGGCGACGCCCACCTTGCCGGCCAATGCCATCTCTGCTGCAGCGACCGCCAAGCCGCCGTCGGAGAGGTCGTGGCACGCCCGGACCAGACCTTCGTCGATAAGGCTGCGCACCAGATCGCCAAGCGCGCGTTCGCGTTCCAGGTCGACCGGTGGCGGCATACCGGCCTCCTGTCCGCAGCACTCTCGCAGATACAGCGACTGGCCGAGGTGCCCCCTGTTCGTGCCGAGCAGGACCAAGGCTTGATCCGGGCCAAGCGCGATCTTTGCCATCTTCTCCAGATCGCCAAGCAGGCCGACACCGCCGATCACAGGCGTCGGCAGGATCGCCTTGCCGTTGGTCTCATTGTAGAGCGAGACATTGCCGGAAACCACGGGAAAGGACAGTGCCTCAGCGGCCGCGCCGATGCCTTTGATCGCGCCGACCAGTTGCCCCATGATCTCCGGCTTCTCCGGGTTGCCGAAGTTCAGATTGTTGGTGATTGCGATCGGCTCCGCGCCGACGGCCGAGAGGTTGCGATAGCTCTCCGCCACCGCCTGCTTGCCGCCCTCGAAGGGATCGGCCTTCACATAGCGCGGCGTGCAGTCGACGCTCATCGTCAGCGCGCGCTGGCTGCCGTGGACGCGCACCACGGCTGCGTCGCCGCCGGGACGTTGCAGCGTATCGGCCATCACCATGTGGTCGTACTGCTTCCAGATCCAGCGCCGCGAGCAGAGATCGGGTGAAGCCATCAGGATCATCAAGGCCTCGGCCGGATCCAGGGCGGGAAGGGTGCTTGCATCGATGGCCGGCGGCGCGGGGCTCGGTTCCCAGGGCCGATCGTACTCGGGCGAGGCCTCGGCCAGTGGGTCGATCGGCAGTTCGCCGACGCTTTCGCCATGCCAGGTCAACTTCATCCGGCCGCCGTCGGTAAGCCGTCCGATGATGGCGAAATCCAGATCCCACTTCTCAAAGATCGCTCGCGCGATCTCCTCGCGGCCGGGGCGCAGGATCATCAGCATGCGCTCCTGGCTCTCGGACAACATCAGCTCATAGGGCGTCATGCCGGTCTCGCGCATCGGCACCTTGTCGAGCCAAAGCTCGACGCCACAGCCACCCTTGGACGCCATCTCGAAGGAGGAGGAGGTGAGGCCAGCCGCGCCCATGTCCTGGATAGCCTCGATAGCATCGGTCGCCATCAGCTCCAGACAGGCCTCGATCAGTAGTTTCTCCGTGAAGGGATCGCCGACCTGCACCGTCGGCCGCTGCGCCTCCGCATCCTCGTCGAACTCGGCTGAGGCCATGGTAGCCCCGTGGATGCCGTCGCGACCGGTCTTGGAGCCGACATAGACCACCGGATTGCCGATCCCGGCCGCCTTGGCGTAGAAGATGCGATTGGCATCCGCCAGACCGACGGTCATGGCATTCACCAGGATGTTGCCGTTGTAGCTGGGGTGAAAGTTGACCTCGCCGCCGACGGTCGGCACGCCCACACAGTTGCCATAGCCTCCGATCCCTGCGACCACGCCGGAGACCAGATGGCGCGTTTTCTCGTGTTCGGGCGCACCAAATCGCAGGGCATTCAGATTGGCGACCGGCCGCGCGCCCATGGTGAAGACGTCGCGCAGTATGCCGCCGACACCGGTTGCCGCACCCTGATAGGGCTCGATGAAGCTGGGGTGGTTGTGGCTCTCAATCTTGAAGATCGCGGCCTGACCCTCGCCGATATCGACCACGCCGGCATTCTCGCCCGGACCCTGGATCACCCGCGGCCCGCTGGTCGGCAGGGTCTTCAGCCAACGTTTGGAAGACTTGTAGGAACAGTGCTCGGACCACATGACCGAGAAGATGCCCAATTCCAAGAGATTGGGCGCACGGCCCATGATCTGTTTGGCCAGCGCATACTCTTCTTCCGAGAGGCCGTGTTGGGAAACGATCTCGGGCGACAGCTCTTCGCTCATGTCTTTTTCTTGTCTCGTCGGAATGGACTCGCGGTCGGTCAGGGAGGGCTACTTGGCTGTCGGGCGCACCACGGTGCGCTCTTCATAGATCAGCCACTTGCCGCCGGGGCCGCGTGCCACATAGGCCTGATAGGGATAGGTCTCGTCGCTCAGCTGTGAAGTGCGCGATGCCAGGATGCGCACGCCATTGCCTTCGGGAATGGCCGTCACGTTGGTGTAGGCGAACCACTCGCCGACGTTACGGGCGGTGACCAAGTAGGGTGCCAGCGCTTCCTTGAAAGCCTTGCCGGTGGTGCGGAACTCACGCTCGGTATTGGGCATGATGACGGTGGTGACGATATCCGCCTGGTCTGCATAGAGGTTCACGACGTCTGGATTGTAGCTGTTCTCCAGCAACACGAACTGGCGGAACATCTTGCGCGCCGCCTCGATCTCGTTCGGGCCGGCCTGGGCATAGGCGAGCGAAGGCAGCAGGAAGAAACACAGGAAGACAGCCGCTAGACGTCGCATCAGTTAAAGGCCTCCACCAAACCGTCGAAGAGGGCCCGGCCATCGTTGCCGCCCAAGGCAGGATCGGAAAGACGCTCGGGATGCGGCATCAGGCCGAGGACGGTCTTCGACTCGTTGAAGATGCCGGCAATGTTCGAGACCGAGCCGTTGGGATTGGCCTCCGGGCGCACAGCGCCTTCCTCGTCGCAATAGCGGAAGGCGATCTGGCCCTGGTCCTCCAGGCGCCGGCGACCCTCCTCGTCGATCACATAGCAACCGTCGTGGTTGGCTACGGGAAGACGCAGGCACTGCCCCTCCTCATAGCGACTTGTGAAGAGCGATTGGCTGGTCTCGACGCGCAGGTGCACATCGCTACAAAGAAACTTGAGGTCGCGGTTTCGCGTCAGGGCACCCGGCAGCAGCTGGGCCTCGGTCAAGATCTGGAATCCATTGCAGATACCGATGACGGCGACACCACGCTCGGCCGCCTCGACCGTCGCGCGCATCGCCGGCGAGTGGGCCGACATGGCGCCGCAGCGCAGATAGTCGCCATAGCTGAAGCCACCCGGCAGGACGATCAGATCGACCTTCGGAAGCTCGCTATCCTTGTGCCAGACCATGGTCGGCTCGCTGCCCATCGACTGGCGCAGGGCGACCTGGACGTCACGATCGCAATTCGATCCGGGGAAGACGATGACGGCGCTCTTCATCGAGATGCGCCCTCCTTTCAGCTTTCCAGTTCCAGCCGGTAGGTCTCGATCACCTCATTGACCAGCAGGGCTTTGCACATGGCCTCGATCTCAGCCTTGGCGGCCTGATCGTCGCTCTGAGCCAGTTCTATCTCGATCAGCTTGCCTTGGCGGACATCGCCGACGCCACTGAACCCCAAGGTTTGCAGGGCATTCTTGATGGCACTGCCCTGCGGATCGAGGACAGCTGGCTTTAGAGTGACGTGAACGCGAGCTTTCATGGCCGGATCTCGTAGCAGAGGTTCATGCGGATTCGCGAAGCCTGAGTGCGGGTCGAAACTAGCTGCGGCGCGCGGCGGAGGCAAGCTGCGGCCGATGCACTACTGCACTGCACGAGGTCCCTCCAGATCCATCGGCCCGGCCTCCGGCAGCACGCCCAGGCGACGGGCGACTTCCTGATAGGCCTCTTCGACCTTGCCCAGATCGCGGCGGAAGCGGTCCTTGTCCAGCTTCTCGTTGGTTTGGGTGTCCCAGAGGCGGCAGGAATCGGGGCTGATCTCGTCGGCCAGAATGATCCGAACCTCCTCGTTCTCCCAGAATCGGCCGAACTCCAGCTTGAAGTCGACCAGACGCAGATTGATCGCCCGGAACATGCCGCAAAGGAAATCGTTCGTACGCAGCGCCAGATGCACCATGTCGTCCAGGTCTTCCGGTGCGGCCCAGCCGAAGGCCGTGATGTGCTCTTCGGAGACCAGCGGATCGCCCAACTCGTCGTTCTTGTAGCAATACTCGACGATGGAGCGGGGCAGGGCGGAGCCCTCCTCGACCTTGAAGCGTTTGCAGAAGGTCCCAGCGGCAACGTTGCGGACGATCACCTCGACGGGAATGATCTCGACCTCGCGCACCAGCTGCTCGCGCATGTTCAGGCGGCGGACGAAGTGATTGGGGATACCGACCTCGGCCAGGCGCTGCATGATGAACTCGGAAATCCGGTTGTTCAGCACGCCCTTGCCGGTGATCGTACCCTTTTTCTGATTGTTGAAGGCCGTGGCATCGTCCTTGAAGTACTGGACCAGGGTGCCGGGCTCCGGTCCTTCGAAAAGGATCTTGGCCTTGCCCTCGTAGATACGGCGACGGCGCGGACGTTGCATGGCGTAGACTGACTCCCAAACGCAAAGGGCCGGCGCGGACCTCCGCCACCGGCACGATACCGGATCTTCATATAGCAGCCCCGACAAGCAGCGACAACAAAAGCGCGGCGCGCTCTGGAATTGGGGCAAAGGAAGGCCAGTCAGATGGGGCGCTATCTATCCGTTTGAGAATGGGACGGTGCCGTGCAATCTCAAACAGGTGCTAGTCCTGCTTATCGCTGACCAAGATATGAAACAGCGCCCAAATCAGGCCGCCGTCGTCATCGCCGGGATAGGCCGGTGCTGCTTCGCCTGGCGGAAAGACCAGCCAAAGCGGCCCGTGTCCGCCGATGGCCAGGGGCTTGCGATCGACCTCCAAGGCGAGGATGAAGGTCTTGCCCAGGATGATGTCCTGCTTGAAGACCGCCGTGTAGCCATCGAGCGCCACCATCTCAAGTCTTTCGCCACTGGCGCCGGCTGCTTTCAGCACCGACAGGAGGCTCGGTCCGGTGAAGGTCCGCTCCTGTTCCCAATTGGGATACTTCAGGGTCACACTCTCCTGCGGCAAGGCGCGCAGATCGGCCAGCGTGAAGGCATGCGCCTTGTCGAAGGGATCGACGTAGCGGGCGGCAAAGGCGTCGGTGAAGGGATCGAAGGGCCCGCGGTTGGGCAGGTCCACGACCCCACTCAAAGTCAGGACGACGGGACTGGTCCCCTCCGCCTTGGCGCCGAGCGGCAACAGGATCAAGAGACAGCAAAGAAAGGCGCGCAGCATCGGCGAAGGCTCCTATGAGGGATTTGGAGGGCCAAAGAGCCAAAGTTGGGCGCGAGATTCAAGCCTGCTCTTGACGTCGCGCTCGGCGCATAGCGCGTAGGATTCTCTTGTACTCTCGTTGTAAATACCAGCGTACTCCTATAGCGGATGCAGCTAAGATCGCTCCAAACAAGAAGTAGAGGTACCCCATTAACATAAAGTTCCACCAAAATATAAGGCAAATTCCACCAAATAAAATTAGTCCAGAAACTGAACAAAATGTCCATGTTATGGCAAGAATATATTGCTGTACATCTCTGCAAAGGAATCTTCTATTGTCTCTGTTTGGTTCCAGTCCAGCGTTGTTACCTATACCCAGAAGAGCATCGCGGCTCTTGTCGATCTGAGCGCCACATTTTAGCCCTGCACCCAAGGCGGACCAGTTGGCAATGACCAAAGCCAGGAAAAGCTGAATGTTGTCCATAGCAAGAAAATTCCTCTTCTGGTTCACGCAAGAGCGTTCTTCAATGGAAATCTCATGTCAAGACCCTCGGGCTCCTAGGCCTCTGCGGCGGCAAAGCGCGCAGTTTCTCGCCAAGGACTCGGTGATAAAGCTAGGCTTCGTTGCAAATTGCCGGTCCCGGAAAGTTCTGTCGCATGCACAAGAACCCGCTTCTTCTTCTGGCCCTTGCCCTTACCGGCGCGATCGCGCTCTGGGGGCTGTTGGATACTGCCGGCCTGAGCGCCGTTGCGGCCAGACTGGTGGCTCTGCAGTTCACCAGTCGGGCCTGGTTCATCATGCTGACCGTCAGCTTCATGCTGATCGTGTCGGCTATTCTGGCATTCTCTTCCTATGGCCGGATCAAGCTGGGCCGCGACGACGAAGAGCCGGAGTTCTCGACCCTCTCCTGGCTCTCCATGCTGTTTGCCGCCGGCATGGGCGTAGGCCTGCTCTATTGGGGCACGGCCGAGCCGCTAACCCACTACCTGCTGATCTCTCAGTACGAGGACGAGCGCCAGTCGGCGAGCCTGGCGCTCTTCATCACCAACTTCCATTGGGGCCTGCATGCCTGGGCGATCTATGCGTTGACCGGCCTGGTGATCGCCTATTTCGGCTTCAGGCGTGGCTGTCCCAGCCTCTTGAGCGCGCCGATCGTCAAGGTCTTCGGTCATGGCCGGTGGTTCAAGGCGATCGGCTGGCTTAGCGATCTCATGGCCATCGTCGCGATTGCCATCGGTCTAGGCGGCTCGGTCGCCATGGGCGTGTTCCAAGTCAAAGAAGGGGTGGAGGTCCTCTTCGGCCTGACGCCGGGCGGCGGGGGCTTGACGATGGTGATCTTCGCACTGCTTTGCCTCTCCTATCTTTTGCCGCTTACCATGGATCTCGGCCGCGGCATGGCGCTGCTGTCGAACGCTGCGATGATCATCGCCGGCTGTCTCATGGTCTTCATCTTGTTGGCAGGTCCGACCTACTACCTCATGGGTGGGATCGTGCAGGCGGCCGGCGAGTATCTGGGCGGCGCTCTGGTGCAGGGCTTCCGCACCTTCACCTTCATGGACGACAAGGTCGGCAGCTGGTTCCAGTCCTGGACCCTGACCTACATGGTCTGGTGGTTGGCCTGGGCGCCCTTCGTCGGCGTCTTCATCGCGCGCATCTCGCGAGGTCGCACGATCAGAGAGTTCCTTTGCGGCGTCATCTTGGTGCCGACGGCCTTCTCCATCCTCTGGTTCGGGGTCTTCGGCGGGGTCGGCTTCTATGGCTTGCTGAACGATGGCGTGCCCTATCTAGACATCCTGCAGGAGAACGTCAGTGGCATGACCTTCTTCGTGCTGCAATCCTTCCCGCTGCACCAGCTGACCATCGCTGCCGTCGTCATTGCCGCCTTCCTCTTCATCGTCACCAGCGTCGTCAGTGCCGCTTTTGTCCTCTCGATGTTCTCGACCGGCGGAGACCTCAACCCCAGGGCCAAGGTGCGGCTGATCTGGGGTGTGATCCTGGGCGCCTTGGGCTTGGTCATGATCCTCTCCGGCAGCATCGACGCGGTGAAATCCATCATCGCGCTCGGCGCCTTGCCCTTCGTATTCATCGTCATTCTGCTGGTGGTCTGTTTGCTAAAAGACCTGAAAGCTGAGGGAGGTCCGCGATGACCATCTCACCCGGCCTGGATCTCATCTTTAACCTGGAGGTCTTTGCCTTCATCGGCTTGATGGTCTGGCTCTACTTCAAGGACTTCAGCGGCGAGGCCACGAAAGAGAAGAAGCCGGAAGAACGCAACGACGGCCGGTCGTGAGAGAGAGCCGAGCCCCTGGCCCAGTCGAGCCCTCACCAAAGGTGCTTGAGCGACGTGAAGCCAGGGCTGTAGCGTTCACTCTGCTGTTCCAGGTCGAACAGTTTTGCGAGCCGGGTTCAATCGGAGCGCCGGCCTGGCAGACGAGGGGTCGAGAGTAGGGTGAGAACACGCATAGAGGACATTCGCCGTCGTGAACTGATCCAGGCCGCCTATGCTACGCTGCAAGAGAACGGCATTCGTGGGACGACGATTGCTCGCATCAGCCAGAGGGTCGGTATGACCCCGGGCATCGTGCAGTACTACTTCAAGAACAAGAAAAATCTGCTGGAACAGGTCCAGCGCTTCGCCAACGCGCAGCTGCGACAGAAGCACTTGGAGTATCTGCGTGATTGTAGAACGCCATTGGAGCGGTTGGATGCCGCATTGAGGGCAAATGTGGCGCCGGATCTTTTCACTCGCCCGACAGCGCAAGCCTGGCTCGCGCTGTGCGTCGAGGTTCCGCACAATGAGGTTTTTTCACGCATTCAAAGGGTGCTTCGATCAAGGTTGGTCAGCAACCTCCTTCACTGTCTGAGGCCGCTCTTGCCGAAGGCCGAAGCTGAGGCCTTTGCGCAAGAGCTGAGCGCGCTGATCGACGGTCTCTGGTTGCAGTGTGCGACCAGTGACACGCCGAAGGACCCAGCTGCTGCCTTGGGCCTGTTGCGCGATGTCGTGGCGCGACGGCTTGCATGAAAGGCTGGGTCGCAACGCTAACCGGCGTGATAAGCCCATGCGTTATGAAGGCAAGACGAAGCGGTCAAGATTGACTTGAGCGGATTGCGACAGGATCAACGCCGCTGACGGGTTATGCGTCCGTACGGGATCTGCGGGTGCCCGCTTGCAAATGGCCCCTTGGCCCATCCTCATGGCGGGTGCCGTACTTGTTCGAACGATCTCTAACCTCCTGAAGTAAGACGAAACTCACCTATCTACGGACGCTCGTCCGAGCTAGAAACGATGTGGAGTAGGGCGCGCAGATATGAGCAATGTAAGAAAAATTATATGTGTATAAAAAATTATCTAGACATATAAAATCCTATCAGCTATTTAGGCGGTATGCTCAGCGTCACCATCCCCGGTCTAAGCCTCGGCTATCGCTGCTTTGGACAGCAGTCCGCCCCCTGCATCGTGTTGCTGCACGGTGCCGCGATGCAGCTGACCGATTGGCCACCGGGACTCATCGAGCAGCTCTCTCGGCATCTCTATGTTGTGGTCTTCGATCTGCGCGACGCCGGTCTCTCGACGAAGTTTGGCCCTTGTCTTGAGCAACCCACCGCTGGCGAGGGGCAACTAGGGCCAGAGGGCCTTGAGCCCAGCTACTCGCTCTTCGATATGGCGGACGATGTTGCGCAGGCTATCGCGGCATTGCGACTAGGCTCGGTTCACCTGCTCGGCTTTTCGATGGGCGGCATGGTCGCGCAGATTCTGGCTGCGCGCCGCGGCGATCAGGTCCGCAGTCTGATTTCCCTCATGTCTTCGGGAGGTCAAGCGGGCCTCCATCCGACAGAAGCGGTACGCCTGGCGCTGGCTGAGGCCTGCACGACACGTGCGACGCCAGAACTGGCGGCCGAGCGCCTGAGTCTTGCTCATAGGGCCTATTACAGCGCCGGCCATGGCTACGACCAGGCGGCTCTCTACCAGCAGATGCTGCGATCCTTAAGGCGCAGCTACTGCCCCTTGGGCGTCAGCCGCCAACTGCGCGCTATCGACACGACCGAGGATCGTCGGAACCTGCTGATACGCATTGCTTGTCCCACGCTGATCATCCATGGGGCCGAGGACCCTTGCATAGACGTATGCCTTGCGCGCGAAGCCAGCGGATTGATTCCGGACTGCAGTTTCGAGGCCTTGGCGAGAATGGGCCACGAGTTTACCGCGGATCACATCGCTGAGGTTACCGCGCTGACCCTACGCCATTGCCTCGGCATCGAACGGCGTCGCTCCAGCAGACCCTCAGCTTGGCAGGGGGAAGGGGCCGCGATGGAGCAATCGCCCAAGGGCTCCGACAGGGAAAGCAGTCATCGGCCATGAGAAACGCACTGAAACAAGGGAGGAAGAGATCAATGACCTACAAGAACAGTTCAAACGCTTTGCCGAAGGTGCGCACGGTTTCAAGGCGATCGATCTTAGAGGGCGCGGCCGTCCTGGGTGCAGCCTCACTGGCGGGCCCCTTCGCTGTCGGAAGCCTTCGTGCCAATGAACCGAAAAAGGGCGGCAAGCTGATCGCCGGCGTCGCCCACGGCTCAACGACCGACACCCTGGATCCGGCAACCTATGAGAATAACTACACCGTCGGTCTGGCCAATGGCATCCACAACTTCCTGACGGAGATCGACAGCGACGGCCGGCTGATTCCGGAACTGGCGGAAAGCTGGGAGGCCTCGGACGGCGCCACGCGCTGGGTCTTCAAGCTGCGCCCTGGCGTCGAGTTTCACAACGGCAAGACCATGACCGCCGAAGACGTTGTGGCCTCCGTCAACCATCATCGAGGCGCGGACACCAAGTCCGGAGCCAAGCCCATCGTGGCCGGTATCAAGACGGTGACGGCCGACGACTCGCACACCGTCGTCTTCGAACTGGCGGCCGGCAATGCCGATTTCGCCTTCATCATGAGCGACATTCATCTGCCTATCCTGCAGGCCAACGCCGATGGAAGCGTCGACTGGGCTTCCGGGATCGGGACCGGTGGCTATAGGCTGAAGGACTTCGATCCGGGGGTGCGGGCGACCTTCGCGCGGAATCCGAACTACTGGAAAGCCGGCCGAGCCCATTTCGACGAGGTCGAATTGCTGTCCATCGTCGATAGCGTGGCGCGCTCGAACGCGCTCATGACCGGTGAGATCCACGTCATGGATCGCTGCGATTTGAAGACGGTGCATCTTCTCAAACGCACTCCCGGCCTTCGTGTCGAAGAAGTAACGGGGACGCTACACTACACCTTCCCAATGCACACCGACACGGCCCCCTTCGACGATCCCGATGTCCGCATGGCGCTCAAGTACGCCATCGATCGCGAAGAGTTGGTCCGCAAGATTCTGCGCGGTCACGGCGTGCTCGGCAACGATCATCCGATCGGGCCCGCCAATCGCTTCTTTGCGACAGACATGGAGCAAAGGGCCTACGATCCGGAGCGAGCAAGACACCACCTCAAGAAAGCCGGTGCCGAGGGCCTGAGGGTCGATCTGTCGGCAGCAGATGCGGCCTTTGGCGGCGCGGTAGATGCCGCCGTGCTCTACAAGGAGCAAGCGGCCAAGGCGGGGATCGACATCAACGTCGTGCGCGAACCGAACGATGGCTATTGGTCGAATGTATGGCTGAAGAAGCCTTGGTGTGCGTGCTATTGGAGTGGCCGGCCGACCGAGGACTGGATGTTCTCGACAGCCTATGAAGCCGGGGCGGACTGGAACGATACCAATTGGAGCAATGAACGCTTCAACCGACTGCTGGTCGAGGCCCGCGCCGAGTTGGATCAGGACAAACGCCGAGAGCTTTATGGCGAGATGCAGCGGATCGTCAGTAACGATGGCGGCGCCGTCGTTCCCATGTTTGCCAACTACGTCTTTGCCGTTGCCGATAACATCCAGCATGGAGCGCAGATGTCGGGCAACTGGGACTTGGATGGCGAACGTTTCATGGAGCGTTGGTGGTTCGCATAGGAGGGGGGACCCGCAACGAATGCCGTCGCCCTGGACCAAAATGATCGCAGGTCGAAAAGGCCTGCGGTCTGAACTGAATTCTAATCGCTCGCTTCGCTGGTCCAGGGCAGATCGACCGGGCGAAACGCGATGTTTCCGGGGTTGCCCGGTGCGAAGCGCCAGACGGGAAGGCGCGGCTCTTCCGCCAATACTCTCGGCCGGCTCGGCAGTGCCAGCAGGCTAGATGATACGGTGCAGAAGTCGCCACCGGTGACGACGCTGAGGCCGTGGCTGGGTTCGTGAGCATCGCCGGTGGCCAGCAAGGCCTCCCAATCGGCCCAGTCGTCGGTATCGGGATCGGGCGGCAGAGCGGCCCGGAAAGCCGGCAGAAAGCGGGCGATGCGCGGGCTTTGGTGATCGTTCAAGTCGTGTGCCGTCACCATCGATAGGCCTTGGGGTACCTGCAGCAACTCAACCTCGCGAGCGCCGCCGCCCTGGTTGCGCAGCCAGTAGACCTCCTCCTCATCGGCGAGGATAAGATTGAAGCTGCGATAGGACTTGGCCTCCAAATGGCTGAGCGCCTCGGCGGCCTCTGCTGCAGAGGCGTGATCCAGCGCCTCCAGCACCAGTTCGCCGCGGCTGCGTTTGCCCGCTGCCGGGCCGAGTGAGCCGATCCGATTCAAGATGCAAGCCACTAGGCCCTGGCGATTGATCCCCATCCAGCTACCGCCGGAGAGATGATCGATGCCGGCCACGACGTCCGGGCGCTCCGGCCAGTGTCGGTCCGGCGGCTGCCAGGGCCGGCTGGCCAATTCGTCGCGATTGGCGGCAAGCATCAACGGCCAGGCGCTTTCGGGGCGATGAAGAATGATCAGGCTGCACATAGGGCAATAGCTTGAGCGCAGCATCTACTTACCGCAAGCCCCCGCATGGCCTTGTCATGCTTTTGCGTGAAGCTATGCTGCCTTCGCCCCACGCAGAGGAACAGCTCTTGTCCAAGATCGTTGCCGTCGAACCGCGCCTGTTTCGTGTTCCCCTGGCCGAGGTCTTGAGCGATGCCAAGCATGGTGCGCACAGCCACTTCGAACTCATCACGGTCACGGTCAAGACCGCCGAGGGAGCAGAGGGAACCGGCTACAGCTACACAGGCGGCCGCGGCGGTCAGGCGATCCTTGCCCTTCTGCGCCACGATCTGGGGGCCTTCCTGATCGGCCGGGACGCCGAGCAGGTCGAGGATCTGCACAATGCCATGCAATGGCACCTGCACTACGTCGGACGCGGCGGCCTGCTCTCCTTTGCCATCTCGGCACTGGACATCGCGCTTTGGGACCGGCGTGGCAAGCTCGCCGGTCAGTCGCTGCGCCTTATGGCTGGCGGTGCAAGCGATCGCGTGCGCGCCTACTGCGGCGGCATCGATCTGGGCTTTACCACCGAGCGTCTGCTCGAGAACGTCACCGGCTACCTGGCGGACGGCTTCAATGCGGTCAAGATCAAGGTCGGTCGGGAGCATCTGGCCGAGGATGTGGAGCGGGTACGGGCCGTACGCGATCTGATTGGGCCGGAGGCCGGCTTCATGGTCGACGCCAACTATGCCTTGAATGTCGAGCAGGCCATAGCGGCCGCGCGGGCCTTCATGGAAAGCGACATCCTCTGGTTCGAGGAGCCGATCGAGCCCGACAACTATCGTGGCTATGCAGAGATCGCGAAGGCCACGGCATGTCCTCTGGCTATGGGCGAGAACCTGCACACTCTGCACGAGTTCGGCTACGCCTTCGACCAGGCCGGGCTCTCCTTCATCCAGCCAGACGCCTCGAACTGCGGTGGCATCACCGGCTGGTTGCGGGTGGCTGAGCTGTCGCGGCGTTACGGCCTGCCGGTCTGTAGCCACGGGATGCAGGAACTGCACGTCTCTCTGTTGGCCGGGCAGAGCAATGCCGGCTGGCTGGAGGTGCACAGCTTCCCCATCGACCGCTACACGAGCCGCCCCTTGGTGGTCGAGGATGCCTTGGCCGTGGCGCCCGAAGTTGCTGGCTGCGGCGTCACCTTCGATTGGGCCTTGCTGGCGCCCCATTCTGTTTCTTGAGGAGGAAGCAATGCTGCAAAAGGCGGTACCGATACTGCGCAGTTTCGACGAGGCCAAGGCCAAGGAGTTCTACCTCGACTTTCTGGGCTTTACGCTCGAATGGGAGCACCGCTTCGAACCTGGTATGCCACTCTATTGCCAAGTGAGGCGCGACGAGGTGATCCTTCACCTGTCCGAGCACCACGGCGATGCCACCCCAGGCTCGACGGTGTTCGTCGCCGTTCGGGATATCCAGGCCTATCACAGGGAGATCTCGGGCAAGGAGTATCGCTTCAATCGCCCTGGCGTCGAGGAAGCGCCCTGGGGCGGCTGGGTCATGGAGGCGACGGATCCCTTCGGCAATCGTCTGAGGTTCTGGGAGGACGAGGCTTAGCAAGCTTCGCCTGGCCCGGCAGGCAGGGATTGCCTAAGAGTCCGGCCCGAAACTGCTTGTGTCCTGCATCGCTGCCGGAGCCACGCGTGTTAGGAAGGGTGGCGCCGGCGATGCCTTGCGCATCGTCAAGCCGGCGTGACGCGGCAAGCGTGGCTCCAGCAGCGACCCGAAGGGCCGTCTTATCAAGGCCTTGGGACTGCGTCGTGCGCCACTTACGATGCGCAAGGCATCGCCGCGCGACACTCTCCTTGCCCAAGGCCTTGATAAGACGGTGCAGGTCATAAGCAGTTTCGGGCCGGGCTCTAAGGCTCGCGAGATGCTTCACCGCTTGGCCTTGCGCCGGGCCCTTTGAGATGTCACCTAAGGCTTGGATCAAGTGACCGCTTTTGGGAGGGTTTGCATGTCGGGTTTCAGTGATCGTGAGAAGCGCTTCGAGGACAAGTTCAAGCATGACGAGGATCTGCAGTTCCGCGTCATCAACCGCCGCAACAAGCTGCTGGGTCTCTGGGTCGCCGAGATGATGGGCAAGAGCGGCGACGATGCCAATGCCTACGCCAAGGAGGTCGTGATGGCCGACTTTGACGAGCCCGGCGACGAGGACGTTGTGCGCAAGGTGATGGCCGACGTCGAAGAGACCAAGATCGATCTCTCCGAACATCGCTTGCGCCATCACATGGAACAGCTCTTGGACACCGCCAAAGCCGAGGTGATGAAGGAATAGGGCTAAGCATGGCCCTGCTGTTTCGCGGAGCGACGCTCTTCGACGGGAGTGGCGAGGAACGTCGGCCGCATCAGGATCTACTGGTCGAAGAAGGTCGAATTGCCGCCATCGGGGCCGATCTGGCAGCACCGGATGACTGCCGCATCATCGAGGCGGACGGCCTGGCCTTGATGCCGGGTATCTTGGATAGCCACACGCACTATGATGCCCAGGCCACTTGGGACTCGAGCCTGACGCCCTCTCCGCAGCTGGGCGTCAGCACCTGCGTGATCGGCAACTGCGGCTTTACCATCGCCCCCTGCCGCGCGGAGGATCGCGACCTGGTGATGCGCAACCTGACCCAGGTCGAAGGCATGTCGCTGGATGTGCTGCGCCAGGGCATCGCTTGGGATTTCGAGAGCTTTCCGGACTATCTGGACGCCCTGGAGCAACGCGGGCTTGCTTGCAATGTTGCGGCCTTCCTGGGGCATTCGGCCTTGCGCAGCTATGTGATGGGGGCGGCGGCGACAGAGCGTGCGGCGGAGGAACGCGAGGTTGGCCGCATGGCCGAACTGGTGCGCGAGGCCATGGCAGCCGGCGCCCTGGGATTCGCCACCTCGACCGCGCCGCAGCACAACGGTTGGGGCGGCAAGCCGATGCCCTCGCGGCTGGCCGACGACCGAGAGCTCTCCGCCCTCGTCGCGGCAATGGGCGATAGCGGGCGCGGCCTCTTCATGTTGACCAAGGGCAACCGCACCGACGTGCCCTATCTGGAAGAGATCGCGGCAACCAGCGGGCGGCCGATCATGATCGCCGCCCTACTGCACAATCCGACCCGACCGCAGCGCATCTTCGAAGAGTTGGAGCAGATCGCCGCCGCTCAGGCGCGCGGGCGCGAACTCTGGGGTCAGGTAAGCTGCTGTCCCTTGACGATGGATTTCACCTTGGCCTCCGCCTATCCCTTCGAGGGTCTGGAGGCCTGGGCGCCGGCGATGGCGGCCGCGGGCCAGGAATTGAAGGCGATCTATGCCGATCCCTCTTTCCGTCAGGCGGTTCGCGATGAGCTGAAGCAGCCGGCCGGTGTGCGCCTCTTCAACGGCGAGTGGGACAAGCTGGCACTCACCGAGACTGCGCGTGCGGACTGTCGTTCCTTGGAGCACCGCGTCATCGGTGGGCTGGCGCGCGAAGCAGGCCAGGATCCGCTGGACTGGATGCTCGACTTTGCCATCGCCGAGGACTTGAAGACCCTCTTCACCGCGCAGCTCTTGAACGCCGACGAAGAGGCTGTCGGGCGGGTCATCACCCATCCACAGGCCTCCGTCGCACTCTCCGATGCCGGTGCGCACCTGACTTTCTTCTGCGACGCCGGTTTCGGGCTGCATCTGATGGGCCATTGGGCGCGCGAGCGCGATACGCTCTCGCTGGAAGCGGCCGTGCGTGAGATCACTGCTAAGCCGGCTCAGATCTTCCGCATTCCCGGCCGCGGTCGCCTTCAGGTGGGCTACGCCGCCGACCTGCTGCTCTTCGACCCCAAGACGGTCGGGCGCGGAGAGAAGCGCCGAGTGCACGATTTGCCGGGTGGAGCGCCACGGCTGACCACCGATGCTCAGGGCCTCCATGGCCTCTGGGTCAACGGCGAGCCGCTGGTGGATCGCGACGGCAGGTTGGATGCCGCCGGACGGCCCGGACGTTTGTTGCGCCGCTTCGGCGTCTAGCGATGTGTTGGCTTGGGCCGCCAGTGTCCTTGGGGAAGTGTCCCTGTCCTCGGCCCGAGAGCTTCTGATTCCGTAGCCTGTCGTTTGCTTGACGAGCCCATTCTCGGGATCTCGTCACCTTGAAGCGTGTCTGGGAGGCTGACATGACACCTGCCAGTCGATACGGAGAACATTGAAATCAAGAAGAACAGAGATGATGCACAAGGGTTTGGCATGCGCAGTTGGCGAAGACATGGACCGCAGCATGACGGATGTTCATGTTCTTGAGGCCTTCATGGATCACCCAGAGGTCCAGACCGGATAGATGGATAACAGCTGGTCTATCGGCCAGGAGGCGGGCGCTTCTCGTGCCAGTCGCTCGCTTGCTGGAAAGCATGGCCGGCGTTCAGCACGCCAAGTTCGTCGAAAGCACGGCCGGCAAACTGAAGGCTGACCGGCAGGCCGTCGGCAAATCCACAAGGGACGACCAGTGCTGGCAGCCCGGTCATGTCAAAAGGCTCTGTGTTGCGCAGGATGGCGCCGAAGACGCCTTCCTCCTGGCCGCGTATGGAGACCAGTTCGTCACCGATCGGGGTTGCCGTCATGGCGATGCCCGGCGTTGCCAGTAGGTCGACCTCCGCGAGGACGGAGGCCATTTCTTGGCCGAGCAGGGTGCGATAGCGCTGGGCGTGCAGATAGTCCTTGGCCAGCAGCTGATCGCCCAACTCCAGGAAGATGCGGACCTGTTCGCTATAGAGATCGGCCTTATCGGCAAGCGTATCGTCGTGATAGGCCGTAGCCTCAGCCAGGTAGATTGCCAGGGCGGCGGCCTGGGAGTGCGCGATGGAGGGGATCTCGACCTCCAGCAGTTCGGCCCCGAGGTCCTTCAGCACCTCGAGGGCCTCCTCGACGACGGCAACGACGGGCGCCTGTGCGCGCTCGTAGAAGACCGCACGCGGCAGGCCGATCTTAACTCCCTCCAGGTTGCCGGTGAGGCCGGCGTGGTAGGCCGGGACCGGGCGGTCGGCGCTGGCCGCGTCTCGCGGGTCGGGTCCGGCTATGGCGTCCAGGATGAGCGCTGCATCCTCGGCCGTCCGGCAGAGCGGGCCCGCGTGGTCCATGGTCCAGCAGAGAGGCAGGATGCCGGCCCGGCTGACCCGCCCATAGGTCGGCTTCAGGCCGGTGATGCCGCAGCAGGCAGCCGGCATGCGGATCGACCCGCCGGTGTCGCTACCGCTGGCGACCGGCAGCAGTCCGCCCGCCACGGCCGCTGCCGAACCGCCGCTCGAGCCGCCGGAGATCCGACTGGTGTCCCAAGGATTGCGCGAGGGTCCGGCACTCGAGTGCTCTCCGGTTGGTCCATAGGCGAACTCGTGGGTGTTGAGCTTACCCATCATCACCATGCCCGCATCGGCCAGCAGGCGGACCACGGTCGCGTCTTCCTGAGGCACCCAATCCTCAAGGATCTTCGAGCCTCCGGTGGTGCGCAGGCCGGCGGTCGCATAGAGGTCTTTGTGCGCGATCGGCAGACCGTTCAGCGGCCCGCGAATGCGGCCGGCCATGATCTCTTGCTCGGCCGCGCGGGCTTGTTCCAAGGCGGCCTCCGCCGTCACTGTGATGAAGGCATTCAGGTCCTCGTTGTCCTTCTCGATCACTGCAAGAAATGCTTCGGTGATCTCTACGGGCGAGAGGTCGCGCTTGCCGACCGCCCGCGAGAGGGCGGCTAGGTCCATGTGGGTGAGGTCACTCATCGTCGACGATCTCGATCGGACGAAAAACCGTGGCCGGCTCTACGTCTTTCAACGGCAGTGTCCGCAGCGCCTCGAGCTGGGTCAGCATGTCTTCCATGATGCCGGCATAGGCTGCCGCGCGTTCCGGCGACAGCGGATGGCCGGCATTCTCTCGGGCGACGGCTGCCACCGTCTCTTTGGTGATGGTCTTGCGTCCGCTCATAGGCCTATTCCCTCTCTCTTGCCCACAAGCATGCGTCCCCTGAGACTGATTGACCAGTCCGCATGTGTCTCACGCAGAGCAGCCACGAAAGTTATTGACACTCATTCGCAAGATGCCTAGCTTTTTCCAGGAGTTAGTCGAAGCGAGTGCGCCGAACATGTTTGTTTGCATCTGCAACGCCTATCGCAGCACCCAAATCATCGAAGCCGCGCGCTGCGGCTACGATGATGCGGAGGAGATCTACCATTCTCTGGGTGGCGGTCCGATTTGTCGGCAATGTCTCTTGGAAGCCCAAGCGCTCGTGGATCAAAATCACATCGGCGACGGCGTCAAGAGTTAGGCGCTAGCCTCTCGATTAGTCTTCTGCCGGTTTGCTTTGCAGCTGGATGTAGTTCTGGAGCCCCATGCGCTCGATCATCTGCAGCTGTGTTTCCAGGAAATCGACGTGCTCCTCCTCGCTGCTCAGGATCTCGCGGAGCAGGTGACGCGAGACATAGTCTTCTAACTTCTCACACTCCTTGATCGCGGCCCTGAGGTCGGGGATGGCCTGCATCTCCAGCGCCAGATCGCACTCCAGAATCTCCTGCACGTTCTCGCCGATGCGCAGCTTGCCGAGATCCTGAAGGTTCGGCAGGCCTTCGAGGAAGAGCACACGCTCGATCAGCTGGTCGGCGTGCTTCATCTCGTCAATTGACTCTTCGTACTCGTATTCGCCCAGCCGCGAGACGCCCCAGTCCTTCAGCATGCGGCTGTGCAGGAAGTACTGGTTGATTGCCGTCAGCTCGTTCTTAAGGATTGTATTCAGGTGCTTGATGACCCGCTTGTCGCCCTTCATGGATTCGCTCCTAAGCTCTCAGAGGTTATGACGCGGGCTGATGGGCGCCGGCATCGGGATAGGGATCCTGGTGGATGATAACCTCGGCCTGACCCAAGGCTTTGGCAATACGATGCTCCAGATCTTCTGCGATTCGGTGGGTCTCTGCCAGTGGCATCGTCGCATCCAGCTCGATGTGCAGTTGCACGAAAATCTGCGGTCCCGAGGCGCGGGTGCGCAGGTCGTGCCAACCCTTGAGTGCCGGCGTGGCTTCAATCTCCGCCTTGATCCGCTGGCGTTGCTGATCGGGTAACTCGCGGTCCAGCAGCATATCCAAAGCACCGCGTGCCAGCCGATAGGCCGAGTAGAGGATAAAGGCTGCAATTGCCAAGGCGATCAGAGGATCGGCTGCCGGCCAGGAGAAGCGGTCCGCTACGAAAAGCGCACAGATGACGGCGGCGTTCACCAGAAGGTCGCTGGTATAGTGCAGCCGGTCGGCGGTGATCGCGAGAGATCCGGTCTTCCTGGCGACATAGCCCTGAAAGACCGTCAGGACCAAAGTGACGCCGATTGCGATACCTAGCACCACGTAGCCGACATCGGGATCGCGCAGAGGCTCCGGCGTGATCAGCCGACCCACAGCCTCGAACAAGAGGAAGAGAGCCGAACCGGTGATGAACGCCGACTGCGCGAGCGCTGCCAGCGGCTCGGCCTTGCCATGGCCGAAACGATGCTCTGAATCCGCCGGCACCATGGCCTGGCGAACTGCTACGAAGGTGATCAAAGAAGCGCAGACATCCAGCAGCGAGTCGACCAGCGTAGCCAGCAGGCTGATCGAGTCCGTTACGGACCAGGCATAGAGCTTCAGGGCCACCAGGAAACCGGCCGTCCCAACCGAAGCCCAGGTAACCAGATGGAGAAGCCGCTTGGCCGTATCGTCGTGACCGGCAGCTGCCGTCAGCTTGCTATCGTTTGGCTTTGCATCCATGGGCAAGAAGAACCTTCGCTGGATCTCCCTCATCTAGGGGTGGTCAGGCTGCAAAGACAAGTCGCATTCCCGACAAACCGGGAGAAAAAGGTCAAATGTTTCTGAGGTTTATTCTCATTTGCAGAAGTGCCAGTGAAGAGTCATGGCCAATGAGTGACCTTCTGACGCGTGCACTATTGAGAATGCTCATGATAGGCATTCGCAGTAGCGGCCGCCGATGACAGCTTGCCGTTAGCAACGGAGGAACTCTTGCACACCAACAAACCGACAGCTCTGGCGCTCGCCCTCGGGCTTGTTCTGCCATTGAGCGCAGCCCAGGCCGAAGCGCCCAGCGCGGCCTCGGTCCTCTTGACCTATGCGGATATCGCCGAAGCCACCTACGCGGACTCTCTGACGACGGCGGAGGCGCTGGACCGCGCGATCGAGGCTCTGGTCGCCGCGCCCAGCGAAGGCAACCTCAAGGCAGCGCGGGAGGCCTGGTTGGCAGCGCGCGTGCCCTATCAGCAAAGCGAAGTCTATCGCTTCGGCAATGCCATCGTCGACGATTGGGAGGGACGGGTAAACGCCTGGCCGCTGGACGAGGGCCTGATTGACTATGTCGATGCCGTCTATGGCGACAGTTCTCCGGAAAACCGCTTCTATACGGTGAACGTGGTCGCTTCGCCGACGATCCAGATTGGCGGACGGACGATCGATGCCTCGGCGATCACGCCGGCGTTGCTGCAGGACGAACTGCACGAGGTCGACGGCATCGAGTCGAATGTGGCCACCGGCTACCACGCCATCGAGTTCCTGCTCTGGGGGCAGGACTTGAATGGTACCGGGCCGGGAGCCGGCAAGCGGCCCCACACGGACTTCGACCTTGCAAACTGCACGGGCGGCAACTGCGACCGCCGTATCGCCTATCTCCGTGCATCCAGCCAACTGCTGCTTTCGGATCTTCAGGAGATGGTCGCGGCTTGGAGCCCGATCGGGGCCGCGCGCAACGCGCTCTTCGCCGAGAGCACCGAGGCCGGCATCTTGACCATACTGACCGGCATGGGTTCGCTCTCCTACGGCGAGTTGGCCGGCGAACGCATGAAGCTGGGTCTGCTGCTGAACGACCCGGAGGAAGAGCATGACTGCTTTTCCGACAACACGCACAACTCGCACTACTATGACATCGTCGGTATTCAGAATGTCTATCTGGGGCGCTATACGCGCATTGACGGCAGTCTGGTCACCGGCGCCTCGCTGGCGGACTATGTCGCCGGATTTGCGCCGGAATTGGATGGCGAGCTAAGAGCGGCACTCACCAAGACCCGCTCCGCCGCAAAGGCGATGGTCGCCCGCGCCGAGGGCGGAGAGGCCTACGATCAGATGATCGGACCGGGCAACGCAGAGGGCAACGCGGTGGTGCAGGCCGTTATCGATGATCTGATCGACCAAACCCGCTCGATCGAACGCATCGTGGTCGCCTTGAACATTGGCCAGATCGAAATTGAAGGATCCGACAGCCTTGACGATCCCAACGCCGTCTTTCAGTAGGCGCATGTGGTGGGGCGCCTGCTTGATCCTGGCAGGCGCCTCGCTTCCTCTCGTGGTGGGGCTTGCCAACGATGGCGGGCCCCTGCCGCACCGTGGCGATCTGACAGCAGAGGAGCGGACGCGGGTCGAAGCCATTACCCGGATGACGACGGACTTCGAGGAGGCTGAGGCCTATGAGGCACGCTCCGCCGGTGCCGGAAGCTCGCTAAAGTACGTCAATCGCAACGCCTTTTCCAATCCCCAGATGAACCTCAGCTTCGAGCAAGAGCAGGACTTCAAGCTGGGCAATGGTATCTTCAGGAAGCTTTGGGTCTCTTCGCCCTCCTCGACCAGGGCGTCGGACGGTCTGGGTCCGCTCTACAATGCGCGCTCCTGCCAGCGCTGCCATGTCAAGGACGGGCGTGGGCAACCGCCCGCCAACAACCAGGTCGACGCTGTCTCTATGTTTTTGCGCCTCTCGGTTCCGCCCCTAACCGAAACAGATCGCAGAGCCTTGGCGGAGAAGCGCCTGCTTCGCATTCCCGAGCCGACTTACGGCGGCCAGCTGCAGAACTTTGCGCTGCCGGGCATCCCGCCCGAAGGGCGCATGGTTATCGACTATGTAGAACAGCCTGTTAGGCTCGCCGACGGTACGACGATTTCGCTGCGCCAGCCGAACTACAGCATCGCCGACCTCGGCTACGGTCCTCTGCATCCCGAGGCGATGGTCTCGCCGCGCGTAGCGCCGCCGATGATCGGGCTGGGGATGGTCGAGGCCATTCATCCGGGTGATATCCTGGCCTGGGCCGATCCGGAGGACCGGAATGGCGACGGCATCTCCGGCAAGCCGAGCTGGGTCGGGTTCGACGAGAGCGGAGAGCCGGTGCTGGGTCGCTTCGGCTGGAAGGCCTCGACACCCAACCTCTTGGCACAAAGCGCAGATGCCTTTGCCGGAGACATCGGGATATCCACAGCTCTGAACGCCAATCCATACGGTGACTGCACGGAGGCACAGACGCTGTGCCGCAATGCACCGCATGGCGAGCAGGCCGATCTGGGGGCGAGCGAGGCGCCCGACCCCCTGTTGGACCTCGTCGCCTTCTACTCAGGAAACCTGGGTGTGCCGGCACGTCGGCACGTCGGCGATCCGCAGGTACTGGCAGGCAAGGCCCTGTTCTACGAAGCCGGTTGCGTTGCTTGCCATCGGCCCAAATACGTCACCCGGCGGGATGCCGCTGACAAGCAGCACGCCTTTCAGCTGATCTGGCCCTATAGCGATTTCCTGCTGCACGACATGGGCGAGGGGCTGGCCGACGGCCGCCCTGTGGGCGATGCAAGCGGTCGAGAATGGCGCACGGCACCGCTCTGGGGCATCGGTCTCACCGAGACGGTCAGCGGTCACACCTTCTTCTTGCACGACGGTCGCGCCCGCTCGCTTTTGGAGGCCATCCTTTGGCATGGCGGAGAGGCCGAGGCATCCCGCGATGCCGTCGTCGCCATGACCGAGGAGGAGCGTGATGCTCTCTTGGCTTTCCTTAAGTCGCTCTAGTCTGGGGCCTCTCTTCGCTGTGCTGCTGTTCCTGCAGAGCGCCCCGGCAGGCGCGGAGCTGGACGAAGATGACTATCGGCAGATGGTTGCAGAAACCTTGGAGGGTTATCTGCGGCCGGCACTCCGACACTTTGTGGTGGAGGCCGAGGCCGTGCAAGGCGCCGTGGCCGGGCTTTGCGCCGAACCCTCCTCCGCCTCCGTGCAGATCGCTCGCATAGCCTTTGCCGAGGCGGCTACAGCCTGGGCTGCGGTGGAGTACATCGACCTTGATCCTTGGTTGGAAGACAATCGAGGGACACGCATCTACTTTTTTCCCGACCGGCGCGGCGTGACCGGACGCCATCTACGCGCTGCGTTGCAAAAGGCCGATCCGGTCTTGCTGACAGAGGAAGCCATCGCCCAATCCAGCGTCGCCCTGCAGGGATTGCCGGCGCTGGAGTACCTCCTCTTCGGCAAGGGCTCCGACGTCCTGACGACGAGCGAGGCTTCCGGCTATCGCTGCGCCATGGCCGAGGCCGTCGCCGGCAATCTCGTTCGTCTGGCGGCAAACCTTGGGGCTGCCTGGGCACCCGGCGCGGGCTTCCCCAGTGCCTTGGCCGATCCGCGGCCTGACAACGCGTTTGTGCGGACCCACAAGGAGGCAGCGACCCTGCTGCTCGGACGCCTCACCGCCGGCATGGAAGCCATGAACCAGAGAAAGGTGTCGGCCCCCTTGGGGCGCGACTTTGAGACGGCGCGGCCCCTGCGAGCTGCCTATGCCTTGAGTGGCCTGACAAATCCCGCGTTGGCGGCGAACATCAAAGGCTTCCGATCCCTATACGAGGCTGCCGGTCTTGAGCAGCGGTTGGATCCGGGCAGGGTCGCCACCCTGGAGCAAGCCTATGCGCGGGTCTTTGCTGCTCTGAATGCCTTGCAGACGCCGTTGGGGGCCGCAGCGGCCGATCCTGCTGGGCGTGCAGATGTGATTGCCTTACAAGCCGAGCTGCGAGATCTCCACCGGCTTGCTGCCCTGGCACCCTTGTCGGCCCTTGGCCTCAAGGTCTTCTTCAGCGCCGATGACGGTGATTGATCGTCGAGCCCTTCTGTTCGGCGGGCTTGGCGCCGTACTGCCGGCATGGGCGAAGGCTGCTCCGCATCGGCTTGCAGTCCTGGCCTACTGTACGCGCCCTCGCGATGGCGCGCCTGCGCTGGTCGTACAGAGAGGCGGCGAAGAGAGCTTCCGCGTGGCGCTTCCGGGGCGCGGGCACGGATTTGCTTGGGACGCTCCGACTCGCCGGGCGGCCCTCTTCGCGCGACGGCCCGGTGACTGGTGTCTGCTGTTCGATCCCGATCGACCGAACGCGCTGAGATGGCTGAAGGCGAGACCCGGCCGTCACTTCTATGGTCATGGCTGTTTTTCACCGTCCGGCGACCTGCTCTATGCCTCCGAGAACGACTTCGAGGCCGCGCGTGGCTGCATTGGGATCTACGCAGCCGGGGCAGACTTCGAGCGCTTGGGAGAGTTGGACAGCGGCGGGGTCGGCCCGCACGATCTTTGTGTCCTCTCACACGAGAGCTTGCTGGTCGCCAATGGTGGCATCGAGACTCATCCCGACTACGGGCGGGCCAAACTCAACCTGTCGGAAATGCGCTCCTGCCTCACTGTCCTTGACCCGCGGAGCGGCCGTATCCTCAGGGACCTAGGCACAGTGGATGCCTTGCAACAGCTATCGCTGCGCCACCTGACCGTCGACAGGCGTGGGCGGGCATGGTTCGCCGCGCAGTTCGAAGGCCAGCGCTATCAAGCTGCACCCTTGGTCGGTTGGCTTGACCCTGATCACGGCTTGGTCTTTGCCGATCCCCCGCGATCGGCCTGGCGTGACCTTGAAGGCTATGCAGCCTCAGTCGCTTGCTGCGGTGGCCGCATCGCTGTCTCTTTTCCACGCGCAGACCGCCTGCTGTTCTGGTCCGAAAACGGGGCTTTCATCGAAGCGCGAGAGGCCGCCCAGGTCTCTGCTTTGGCCGCCAGGGACGAGGCGCTCTTCCTCGGCGGCCTGCAAGGATCCGGGATGCTGGACGACGACCGGGAGGCTCACTCAGGCGAACCAATCGACAATCACGCCTGCTGGCTGCTCTAGAGATCGGCCTCGAAGCGCTGCTCACGCACACCGCCTTGCCATTGGTCGCGATCGCTCTCGCTGGCCAGCCGAAAGCCGTAGGCCTCATAGAGATGTCGCGCCGCCTCCAGCCCGGCAAAGGTGGTCAGATAGACCTTTCCGTATCCCCGGTCACGGCAGAACGCCATGGCCTCATCCATCAGGTGGCGCCCGAGGCCCTGGCCGCGCGCTGCCTCGGAGACGATGAACCAGCGCAGGTGGGCGCCACTCTCGGCAGCGCCTTTTCCGTCGATGGAGATCGATGCCAAAAGCGCTTTGCCTGAAAAGGCACAGCGAAAGAGATCGCGTGTCGGATCCAGTGCTGCGAGGAAGGCCGACAGCTCGCCTGCGACCTTGGTTTCGAAGGCGCGGCCGAAGCCCCAGATGGGGCCGTAGTAGTCCAGATGCAGCGCGACGACACCGGACAAGGCGCCGGGACGGTAGCCATCAAAAGTCACACTCTTCATCGCCATTCATCCCAGAGCCGCAGTACCAAGTGTTCGGCAAAGGCACGATCCAAGGGCGCCTCGCCGAGGAGGAGCCGGTACCAGATGGCCGAGACCAGCAGCTCGGTGGTGAGCGCGACGTCATGGTCCGCGGGCAATGCGCCCGCTGCCTTTGCCTGAAGGATCGGCTGGCGGAGCACCTGGCAGCGCTCGCCAATGAAACGCGCTCGAAAAGCGCTGGAGAGGCTGGGATCGCCCTGCGCCTCGACGATGAGCCCGGCCAGGATCTGCCCGGCCGGAGTCTCGCGATAGATCAGGAACAAGGCGTCCAAACGCGTGAGCAGCGTTTCCCTAGACGTCTCGGCGTCAATGCAGACCGCTTCTAGAGGAACCAGGGCCTCGTAAACCTCCATAAAGAGCTGCGCCTTGCTGCCCCACCAACGATAAATGGTCTGCTTGCCCGAGCCGGCGCGTTGGGCAACGGATTCCAAGCTGGTTGCCATATAGCCGTGCTCGGCCACCAGTGTGGCTGCCGCCTCGACAATGGCATCGCGGACCGCCAGTGATCGCCGTGGTCCTTGAGCTGGCCGTAGCAGGGAAGGGGAGGCACTCATCGGCATAGCTTAGGCGAGACGTATCGTCTAGAAAAGAGGAAACTGGAGGATTCGAGGAGCCTTGAGACCGCTCTTATCGGGGTGCAGGGCTGATCGGCGTTGCAAGTGCTTGCATTTGCCGGCCCGGGGCCTCTAAGAACGCGGCTTCACATGACAAGACAGTAGACCGAAGGGGGATCGCCATGCGTGTCTATTACGACCGCG
The DNA here is from genome assembly GCA_963669445.1 of Rhodospirillales bacterium. Taxonomy (GTDB): domain Bacteria; phylum Pseudomonadota; class Alphaproteobacteria; order Kiloniellales; family JACOMY01; genus JACOMY01. Next base: position 2,929,969 of record OY770029.1, on the reverse strand, counting down.
ACGCCGATGTGAATCTGATCAAGGGCAAGAAGGTAGTCATCGTCGGCTATGGCAGCCAGGGCCATGCCCACGCGATGAACCTGCGCGATTCCGGTGTGAACGATGTTCGCATTGCGCTGCGCGCCGGCTCCGCCACCCGTAAGAAGGCCGAGGGCGCCGGCTTCACCGTCATGACACCTGCCGAGGCTGCTGCCTGGGCCGATGTGGTCATGATGTTGACCCCGGACGAGCTGCAGGCCGACATCTACCGCGACGACCTGGCCGACAACATGAAAGAGGGCGCTGCCATCGTCTTCGCCCATGGCCTCAACGTTCATTTCAACCTGATCGAGGCGCGCAAGGATCTGGACGTCTTCATGGTCGCGCCGAAGGGTCCCGGCCACACGGTGCGCAGCGAGTATCTGCGCGGTGGCGGCGTTCCCTGTCTCATCGCCGTGGATCAGAACGCCAGCGGCAATGCCCAAGAGCTTGGCCTCTCCTATGCATCGGCCATCGGTGGCGGTCGCGCCGGCATCATCGAAACCAGCTTCAAGGAAGAGTGCGAGACCGACCTCTTCGGCGAGCAGGTGGTGCTCTGCGGTGGCCTGACGGCACTGATCCAGGCCGGCTACGAGACCCTGGTCGATGCCGGCTATGCGCCGGAGATGGCCTACTTCGAGTGCCTGCACGAAGTGAAGCTGATCGTCGATCTGATCTATGAAGGCGGCTTGGCCAACATGCGCTACTCGATCTCCAATACCGCGGAATTCGGCGACTACACGCGCGGGCCCCGGATCGTCACCGACGAGACCAGGGCCGAGATGAAACGCGTTCTGGACGACATCCAGTCCGGCCGCTTCACCCGCGATTGGGTCTTGGAGAACAAGGCCGGCACACCCTCCTTCAAGGCCATGCGCCGCCGCAGTGCCGAGCATGGGATCGAAGAGGTGGGCGAGCGTCTGCGTGCCATGATGCCCTGGATTGCAGCCAACAAGCTGGTCGACAAAGACAAGAACTAGCTTGGATTCGGGTTTTCGCAGGCAGGCGCCTACCCGACATCTGCCTTAAGAGCCAACGTGAGTCCGATCGCAGGTCGTTTCGGCCTGCGATCGGCCGTTCATCTGGCTGGCTTCACCCTGGGTTCAGAAGTGAAGCTTCTCTGATTGGCGCAAGGTCGAAATTGCTAGCCGGAATCCGCTGCGTGATTGCGGTTGGGGGCGTGGACCGGCACGGCATTGGAAACGAGCAGGTGTGCTCCTTTCCAAACATGGCTCTCAGAACATACCGTTGTCGTGCTTGCTCTGGCTGGGCAAGACCTGCAGCACGTCCCAGTGCTCGACCACCTTGCCAGCATCATCGAAGCGGAAGATATCGATACCGGCGTACTCTAAGTCGTCGGGCCAGATTTGGTGGCAATGCAGGACGACGAGGTCGCCCTCCGCAATGGCGCGCTTGAAGAGGACCTTCTTGCCGGGAAAATCCCGCTGCATCGCCTCGAAGTAGGCGACGAAGCCCTCTTTGCCTGTAGCGACATGGGGATTGTGCTGGATGTAGTCCGCTCCGACGTAGCGCTCGACGGCAAGACGAGGCTCTCCCTTGTTGAACATCAGGTCGTAGAAAGCCTGGGCGTTGGCCTTGTTCTGCTCGAGATCGGTCATGCTGTCCTCCCTGAAAGTCGGCTTAGGCGCTACAGCTGGCTATTCGGTTGTCTTTGGGAAGAAGGCACCTCACAGTGCCTTAGGTATCTAATGGAAACTCTCGGCGGCAATGTCTCAAGCTTGGAACGCCTTCGACGCCAACTGCCCAACGCGCCAACTGCTGGATCGGATCGCCAGCAAGTGGTGTGTTTTGATTGTGGAGAGACTGGCAGAGGAACCTTGTCGATTCAGTGTGTTAAAGCGTTCCATTGAGGGGATTTCGCAGAAGATGCTGACGCAGAACCTGAGGGCGCTTGAGGCCGATGGCCTTGTCGACCGGAGGGTTTATCCGACGGTTCCGGTCACGGTGGAGTATCGATTGACGCCGTTGGGTCAGAGCCTCCATGCGGCGCTTTGTCCGCTCAAGCTCTGGGCCGAAACGCATATGGGAGAGGTCTTGAGGGAACGATCCGCGAAGGCCGCCGGAAAGGCTTAGAGCGCGAAATGGACCGGGGATCGTTTCGACCTGCAAGCACCTTGGTCTAGGCAAAAAGGACCGAAGAGGCATCCCACAGGGCGTAGACGCCAAAAGCGAAAATCAGGACGCCGGACCAGCGTTTCACCTGGGGCATCCAGGCCACACCGATGTGGCCGCGCGCCATCAAGACCGCCAGCGAAATCGCCATCCACCAGATCGCCGAGCCGAGAAAGACTCCGGCCACCAGAACACCGGCTGCTCCATAGCTCAAAGGCGCCCCCGCCAGACCTAGAGTGGCGAAAATAGTCAGGAACGTGATGATGGTGATGGGGTTGGTCAGCGTCAGCATGAAAGTGGTGAGAAAGGTTCCGGCCAGGCCGGCACGAGAGGCGCCTTTCTCCGGCGGATCGCCAGGGAAAAAGAAGAAGAGGATCCCCAGCACCACCAAGATGAGACCGCCGATGCCACGGATCCAATGCTCTTGCGCGATCAGGAAATGCGAGACTGCGGCAATGCCAAAGCCGGCAACCGCACCGAAGAAGGCATCGGCGACGGCCGCTCCCATTCCGGCGGAGACGCCACCGGGTACGCCGTAATAGATCGCGCGTTTGATGCAGATGACCGCAACCGGCCCAACGGGCACGGCAATGATCATTCCAGCGGCGATCCCTTTCAGAAAGATTTCCAGCCAGAGGGCCATGGTGGTCTAACGGCGGCTCCAAACACTAAGGACAGCCGCTCGGTCCACCCTGCCCCTCGAAGGACGACTCGGGGGCGGGCCTGGCCGCGGCCATGACTAGTGCCGGCACCCTAGCGATGCCGGCCCAGCCTGGCAAATCCGTGTGACGACTTAGCCGATACCGTCAGGCAGAGCAGCCTTGCGTTCGCCTATGAAGGCCTGCAGGGCCTCGTCTATTGCCGGGTCCAGAGGCGGCGCCTCGTACTCGGCCAGCAGCTGCTTCCACAGGGTGTTTGCACGCTGTTCTGCCGACTTCTCCCCCTCGGCCAGCCACTGTTCGAAGGAGTTGTTGTCGGCGATGGAGGAGCGATAGAAGGCGGTTTCGAAGTTCTCGCGCGTGTGGGCACAGCCCAGGAAGTGATTGCCCGGCCCGACTTCGCGAATCGCACTCAGCGCTTGACCGTTCTCAGAGAGGTCGACGCCGCCGGCCAGCACTTGCATCATCCCTAACTGGTCGGCATCCATAACCAGCTTCTCGTAGGAAGAAACAAGACCGCCCTCCAGCCATCCGGCTGCATGAAGGGTAAAGTTCACGCCGCCCAAGATGGTCGGCATGATGGTCTGCGCCGACTCGTAGGCGGCCTGTGCGTCCACCGTCTTGGATCCGCAGAGAGAGCCGCCTGAGCGGAAGGGAACGCCCAAGCGCCGCGCCAATGCAGCCATCCCGTAGAGCACCAAGGCCGGCTCGGGTGTGCCGAAGGTGGGAGCGCCCGACTGCATCGACATGGAGGAGGCAAAGGAGCCGAAGACGACCGGTGCGCCCGGCCGAACCAGCTGAGCGAACGCCAGACCGGCCAGGCCTTCGGCCAGGGTCTGCGCCATAGTTCCGGCCACTGTGGTGGGCGACATGGCGCCGGCCAGGATGAAGGGCGTGATGATGCAGGCTTGGCCGGCCCGCGCGTAGACCTTCAGCGCACCCAGCATGGTTTCGTCGAACACCATGGGCGAGTTGGCATTGATCAGCTGGATCATCACGCAGTTCTCGGCCACGAAATCCTCGCCGAACACCAAGCCTGCCATGGCGACGGAATCTTCCGCCCGCTCCGGTGCCGTGACCGAGCCCATGAAGGGCATGTCGGAATAGCGGATGTGGCTGTAGACCATGTCCAGGTGGCGCTTGTTCACCGGCACGTCGACCGGTTCGCACACCGTGCCGCCGGAATGGTGCAGGTTGGGCAGCATGTAGGCCAGCTTCACGATGTTCTGAAAGTCTTCGATCGTGGCGTAGCGCCGACCCTCGTCGAGCGTGCGCACGAAGGGAGGGCCGTAGACGGGAGCAAAGACCGTGTTGCGGCCGCCAATCGTGACCGAGCGTGCCGGATTGCGGGCGTGTTGCACGAACTGCGATGGCGCGTGCTTCTGGATCAGTCCGCGGCAGAGGCCCTTGGGAAAGCGGACCCGTTCTCCCTGAACATCAGCGCCGGCATCACGCCAGATCTGTAGCGCTTCCTGGTCGTCGCGAAACTCGATGCCAACCTCTTGCAGGATGGTTTCGGCATTGGCCTCGACGATCTCCAAACCCTCGTCGCTCAGGACCTCGAAATAGGGGACCTTGCGCTGAATGAAGGGTGCCTTGACCGCATGATGGCCGCTGCGTTTGGCACGACGCGCCTCGGCCCCGCCGCCACTGCGTCCTCGCCGGCCGCGCCGACCGACCGCCTCATTGTCCCCTGTCGCACCGCTCTCTTCGCTCATGACCTTCGCTCCAAAGCTCGACGCATGCCATTCTACCCGCCGGAGAGGCCGCGTCTCATACAAGCGATAATTCGGAGAGGGCTGAGGCTTCTCTGTCGTTTTCGCGACCGGCTCGGCACTGTTCGCGCCACATGGTGCAGGCAAGCAGGCGCAGCTTGCGAAAGACACTTGCTCACAGCATCATGTTTGCCAATTTTAGTGAGGCTGGGTAAAGCAAAGGCCGGATCAAGCAAGGGAAGGACGAGCGCGGCGATGCCTACAGGGGGACGATGACGCAGGAGGCGGAGGCTGCAGAAGCGGATTGTGAAGAACGGATGAGCGAGACTTTCCGCCGTTTCGTGACAGAGATCGGACCGCGAGACACGACACTGGGTGAACTGGTCAAGGCCCTGGGCGACCGTTCGCTTCTGGTAGCGATCGTCTTGTTTTCCTTGCCGAATTGCATTCCAGCCCCGCCAGGCATTGGCTCGGTCTTTGCACTGCCGGTTCTGATCGTGACCTGGCAGCTGCTGAGGGACTACCCCAGTCTGCGCTTGCCGGGCGGCCTGTCGCGCCGGAAAATCTCCGCCAAGGCCTTGACCTGGATTGCAAACAAGGGCCTGCGTCCGCTGATCTGGGTGGAGCAGCGCTGTTCGCCGCGCATGCCGCGCCTGGTTAGCCACAAGTCGCACCGCTGGATCGGCGTCGCGATCCTGATTCTGGCGACCGTGGTCGCCTTTCCCGGACCGATGACCAATTTTCTGCCGGCTTTGGCGATACTGGCAATCACCGTGGGTTTGCTTGAGCGGGACGGCTTGATCGTGCTTGGCGGCCTGCTCTTTGGAATCGTTGCGATCGTTGTCGCACTCGCCGCCTCTGCAGCACTCTTCGGCGGCGTTTACTTGGCGATCGAGCACTTCTTTTTGGGCTAGCAGCTCTCTTTCAAATCGGCTGGGCGCGGTAGCAGGGGGACCAAGATGGCGGAGCAAGCGCAGTGGTTCCTGGCGGCCGACGTCGGCGGTACCTTTACCGATCTGGTGCTCTTGAACGCGGCGGGTGGGACCGTGCTGCTTGACAAGGTCTCTTCGGCTGCGACGGCCTCTGGCGAGGGGGTCTTGACCGGCGTCGAGCGCCTGTGCAGTCGCGCTGGAATTGCGCCTCACGAGATCCAGCTTTTCGTTCACGGCTTTACCGTTGGCACCAATGCCTTTCTGACCCGACAGGGCGCGCGCGCGCTCTTGCTGGTCAGTGCGGGATTCCGCGATCTGCTGCTGATCGGCGATCAGATGCGCCCGCAGCTCTATGACCTCCAGGTGACGAAACCAAGTCCCGTGGTGCCGCGCCGTCTGACCTTGGAGGTGAAGGAACGCCTGGATGCCTTCGGCAAGCCGGTGGTGGCGCTGGAGGCGCAAGAGGTCGACCGCCTTGCCGAGGCCGTCGCGGCTCTCGAGCCGGAGGCCATCGCAATCTGCTTGGCCTTCTCCTTCCTGAACGACGCGCATGAGCTGGCTCTAGCCCAAGGCCTAAGCGTGCGTTTGCCGGGGGTCCCGATCTACCTCTCCTCGCGCGTCAACCCTGCCATTGAGGAGTATCCCAGGGCCAACACCACGGCGATCGCCGCCTATGTCGGTCCGGTGGTCGGCGGCTATGTGGCGCGCCTGGGCAAGCGGTTAAGCAAGAATGGCCTTGACGCGCCCTTGCGGCTGATGCGTTCGGACGGCGGGATTGCCACGCCTCGCGCAGTGCAAGACAATCCGGCCCAGATGCTGTTGTCGGGTCCGGCAGCAGGTGTGGTGGCCGGTGCCGAGTTGGCGGCCGAGCTGGCACTCAGCGACCTCGTAACCTTCGACATGGGCGGCACTTCGGCAGATTTCTCGCTTATCCGCGGCGGCCGGCCGCAGCGCGTGCCCGAGCGCGTGGTTGCTGGTCAGCCCCTGCGCCTGCCGGCGCTCGACTTGGAGACGATCTCTGCCGGCGGCGGTTCGATCGCGTCAGTCGACCTGGCAGGAGCATTGAAGGTCGGCCCGGATTCCGCCGGGGCGGAGCCGGGGCCTGCCTGCTATGGCCGTGGCGGCGACAAGGCCACCGTCACCGATGCGGCGCTCCTTCTGGGCCTACTGTCAGCCGACTCGTTCCTTGGCGGCGAGATACCGCTGGATCAAGCGGCTGCCGAATGTGCCATCGACGCCCAAGTCGCGCGCCCATTGGGCATCGCTCGCGATCAGGCAGCCGCCGGAATCCTGGCAGTGGCGATTGCCAACATGGTGCAGGCGATACGGACGCTGACAGTGGAGCGTGGACACGATATTCGCGGCTTCGCTCTGGTGGCGGCCGGCGGTGCTGGGCCGCTCTATGCCGGCACGATGGCGCGCGAGCTGGGTATGGCCGAGGTCGTCGTGCCTGCTTTTCCCGGCCTTTACTGCGCACTCGGCCTGCTGCAAAGCGATCTGCTTCACGTCCGGCAGCGTGCCTGGCGTCGCAGTCTGGCCGCCATCGACGCTGCCGAGCTTGGTGCTGCCATGTCGGGTTTGGCGGGGGCACTTGAAGCCGATCTGGATGCCGATGGTGTCGCCCAATCAGCGCAGCGTATCGAGTTCGAGGGCGATCTGCGGGCAGAGGGACAGTTCCATCAGCTACAGATCCCGCTTCCCACCCCGGACGACGCTGGCTGGTGGGATGCAACGACCCTGGCCGCTGCTTTTCATCGACGGCACGAGCAGGTCTATGGCCACGCCGACCCGGCAGAGGCAGTCGAGATCGTCAATCTGCGCGCTCGTGGCGTCGGCCGGATGGTAAGGCCCAGCGTGCCTCGTCCAGAGCCAGCCAAGGAGCCTCTGCCGCCCCCTCTGGGGCAGCGGCGGGCGTTCTTGGATCGGACCATCGGCTGGCAAGACAGTCCATTGTGGCAGCGCGAAAGCCTGGCACCGGGGCATTGCCTGGAAGGGCCTGCCATCATCATGCAACGTGACAGCACGACGGTGGTCTTGCCAGGGCAGGGCTTGCGGGTCGATGCCAGCGGCGCTCTGCGCATCACTGTAGGGGATGCCTCATGACCGGCATGACGAAGCCGATCGACTCGATCGATAGAGATGTTTTTCAACAAGCTTTGGTCGGTATCGCCGAGGAGATGTCGGTGTCGCTTCGCCGCGCGGCCTACTCCTCGATCATTTGGGACATGTACGACTATGCTTGCGGCCTCTTTACGCCTGAGGGCGAGATGCTGGCCCAGGCGCGCACGATCGCAGCTCAGCTGGGTATCATGTCGACCGCCTACCGCCATATGATCCAGGCCCACCCCTTGGCGGGCTGGCAGCCAGGCGACGTCTATGTCTCGAACGATCCCTATCGCGGCTGCACCCATACACCCGATGTCGTGCTCTTCAGCCCGGTCTTCCTGGACGAGACCTTGGTCGCAGTGACCTCGACCATTGCCCACCATGTCGATATCGGCGGCAAGATTCCCTGTACCGAGGCAGCCGACAATGCCGAGATCTTCGCCGAGGGCCTGATCCTGCCTCCGCTGAAGTTGATGGATGGCGGGCGACCCGTTTCCCCCATTTTCGACATCCTGGCCGCCAATGTGCGCGATCCGCGAGCCAGTCTGGGTGACCTGCGCGCCCAGATCGCCGGCTGTCGCACCGGCGAACGCCGCCTAGCGGAACTCTATCGACGCCATGGCGCAGAGGTGGCCGGAAGACTTGCCGCGGCCTCTCTGGACTATGCCGAGGCCTTTGTCTCACAGCGCATCGCCGCCTTGCCGGACGGCCAAAGCAGCGCCCGAATACTGCTGGAGGACGAAGTCGTGGGTGACGAGCCGCTTGTCTTGGCCGCGACGGTCGAGATCGAGGGAGCGGAGATCACCGTCGACCTCAGCGCCTCGTCGCCGCAACGCGACAATGCACTGAACAATCCCTACGCCTCGACGCTCTCGATGGTGCATTACGCACTGAAATGCCTACTGGCGCCTGAGATCGCCCAGAACGAGGGCTGCAACCGGCCCGTCACTCTTGTGGTTCCAGAAGGCTCGCTGCTGAACCCTCGCCATCCAGCCGCGGTCTCAGTGCGCCATTTGACCCAGCAGGGTCTGGCCGACGTCGTGCTGAAGGCGCTCACCCCCTTGGTGCCGGAGCGCGCTGCGGCAGGCTGCCAGGTCGCTTTTCCGACGATGGCCGCCGGTGGCTTCGATGACCGACCTGAGATGGCGGCCGACACGCAAGGGGAGGGCGCGCCCTACTACATCATCTCCGACATCCTGGGCGGCGGCATGGGCGGCTCGTGCAGCGGCGATGGCCTCTCGGCGGTCGACACCCACGGTGGCAACTGCGCGATCCTCTCGGCCGAAGTGATGGAGACCTTGAGTCCCTTTCGCGTGCTGCGCAGCGAAGTGATCCCGGGGTCGGGAGGCGCCGGGACCCACCGCGGCGGGCTCGCCATCCGCCGCGACTACCAGCTTCTGGCCGATAAGTGCATCCTGGGCGCCTATGTCCAGCAGACCCACGACTGGTCGGCGCCCTGGGGCTTGGAGGGCGGCGAAGCGGGCCGACCCGGTGGCTTCTGGCTCAATCCCGGCAGCGCCGACGAGCGGGCACTCCCGGGCAAGCTTTATGGGCTAGCGCTCAGCCGCGGCGACGTTTTGCGTATGGAGGCAGCTGGCGGCGGCGGCTGGGGCGACCCGCAAGCAAGGCCTGGCGCGCAGGAGGACGCCGATCGAGAAGAAGGGCTGCTGTAGACCAAGGTGATCCGAGGTCGAAACGGGTTGCAGCTGGACTCTTGGTCTTCTTTCAGAGCGCTGGCGCGCGAGAATCTCGCTACTGGCTCCCCAAGGCCGCGCGGATCTCGATGGCTTGGCGATCCTCGGGACGCAGCAGTGGAGCCGTCTCGACCTCGATGCGTCCAATACCTCCCTGGAAAGCGAAGGGTGGCTTAAAGGCTTCGCTGATGCCGGTTGGATTGGATCCGATGGTCATGCCGATCGAGCTGATCATCACCGATTGCTTGGCGATCCAGCCTTCCGCGACCATCTGCTCGCCGACCCACATGCGCGACGCGGCCGGCCCATCTGCCACCCGCTGCTGATCGAGGCCGACGATGAGCTTGCCCGCTGGCAGCGGATCGGGCGAGCGAAGGATGGTATGTTTCGTAAAATAGTTGTGATCATAGATCAGGTGACCGTCCTGGATGTAGATCACGAAACCATTGTTCACCGAGCCCACGGCCAGCAAGACTCCCTCGGCCCCCTCTCTGCCGCGATCGATGTGGGCCCGCGTGCGCCAGGAACAGGCACCCCAGGGCGGTGCTGCGTCGATCTCCACACGGTGAATGGGCGGGTGGTACAGGAAGCGGCTACGGTTCCGCGGCGCTCCCGGGACCGGTTTGACGGCGAACATCTTCCGCCAATCACCCGGGTCGATGGGAAGCACACCGTGTTTTTCCGCTTCCGACCAGAAGAGGTCGATGAGTTCCGTCAGCTTTTCGGGCTCTGTGGTCGCCAAGTTGTGGCACTCCGAGTAGTCGGCGGCCAGATGATACAATTCCCACTCATCATCATCGAGCGACGTTCCGGGAAGGTGAAAGGTGACGGCCTTCCAACCCGCCGACCAGATGCCCCGATGACCCAGCATTTCGAAGTACTGGTGCGACTTTCGACTGGGAACCTGGATCACGTCTTTTGCGGCGGGTGCAAAGGCGTAGGCCATGCTGGTGCCGTCGATCGGGCGCTGATCGATCCCTTTGACCGAGGTCGGCGCTTCGTAGCCGCACAGGTCAAGGATCGTCGGGACGATGTCGGTGATGTGGTGAAACTGATGCCTGATCTGACCGCTGACCGACTGATCGAAACCGCGAGGCCAAGACACGATCAGCGGGTCGCGAACACCGCCGCCATGGGTGTTCTGCTTGTAGCGTTTGGCAGGGGTATTGCCGACCTGAGCCCATCCCCAGGGATAGTTGGAGTGGCTGCGCCGGGTTCCGATGTCGTCGATCCGCTCAGCCACGCTGCTCATGTCCTCGGCGAGCCCGTTAAAATAACGGAACTCGTCGAAGACGCCGGTGTCGTTGCCTTCCTGTGACGCCCCGTTGTCGCTCAGCGCGAAGGTCAGCGTGTCCTTGGCCAGATCCAATTGCTCGAGCGCGTCGAGCAGGCGACCGACCTGAGCGTCCGTGTGCTCCAGAAAGGCTGCGAAGGCCTCTTGCAAGCGGCAGGCAAAACGTTGCTCGATTTCGGTGAGCGTATCCCAGGGCTTCACTCCGGGGTTTCGAGGCGCAAGCTCGGTTCCCTCGGGAATGATGCCCAATTCGATCTGACGTCGATGCACCCTCGCACGCCAGACGTCCCAGCCCTCGTCGAAGACGCCACGGTACTTCTTCAGATAGGCGTCGGGCGCCTGATGGGGGGCATGGGTCGCTCCGAAGGGCAAATAGAGGAAGAAGGGCTTCTCCGGCACCAAGGACTTCTGATTGCGGACCATCGAGATGGCTTGCTCGACCAGGTCTTCGCTCAGGTGATAGCCCTCTTCGGGACGTCTGGGTGGCTCGACGGGGTGGTTGTCGGCGAAGAGATCGGGATGGAAATGATCGGTCTCGCCCATCATGAAGCCGTAGAAGCGATCGAAGCCCTTTTGTAGTGGCCAGTTGTGGAAGGGGCCGGCGGCAGAGGCTTCGTGGGGCGGCGCCAGATGCCACTTGCCCACACAGAAGGTGGACCAGCCTCTGGGGCCAAGCATCTCCGCCAGCGTTGCCGCTGAGGGTGTAACTTGACCCCGCATGTTGGGATAGCCGGTGTCGAAATTGGATATTGCCCGCATGCCCACGGCATGATGGTTGCGACCGGTAAGCAGACAGGCCCGCGAGGGCGAGCAGAGCGCCGTCGTGTGAAAGTTCGCAAACCGCAGCCCGGCTGCCGCGAGGCGGTCGAAGTTGGGCGTAGCGATTGGAGAGCCGAAACAACCGAGATGGGCGATGCCGGTATCGTCGAGCAGGATCACGACGATGTTCGGTGTTCCCTCTGCAGGCGTTTCGACATCTGGCCACCAGGGGACAGAATCGGCAACGGTACGTCCGATCTTGCCCTTGAACGTGCCACCGGTCTTGTCGTTCATCCGTCGAGACCTCTTTGTTGTGTGTCGCATTCGCCTGACTAACGGCAAACTCTAGCCACCTGGCAGGTTCCCTGCCAACGCTCTGGTTGCATGGCACTCAGCGATTGATTGTCAGATCTGCAAGCAGTGCATAATGACAGCGTTGCTGCCCTGCGATCTGATGCTGTGAAGACGATGGCGCATCAGGGATCTTTCGTGAGCCTGGGCGCGCGTTTGGTGACAGAAAATTCCAGCTTGGACCTAAAGCGCTTCGCCGGTGCGTTTCCGGACTTGCCAAGTCATTAGGACTGGCATACCTATGCCATGGACCGCAATCAGCGGGCAGGGAGTTTATGAGCCAGACTGTGACCAGCATTGAGCGTGCGACGGCCGATTCGGCCGAGGCTCTGCTGCGTCCCGAGGCACTTGGTCTCGACGGTCTCCTCCTTCTCCTTATCTGCCCCTGAACGCTACAGCCGACGTCTGTCGGCAAGCGGGCAGGGGATCATCCGACAAACCATCACTGTGCGCGTTTAAGCGATGATCGGCTTTGCAGGCGATAGGCTGCAGGCCCGGAACGAGGACCAGACTATGACCAAGCAGAATGAACAGGCGACGCGAAGCCAATCCGATCGCGTCATCATCTTCGATACGACCTTGCGCGACGGAGAGCAGGCACCCGGCTGCTCAATGAACCTGGAAGAGAAGATCCAAGTCGCCGAGGCCTTGGAAGAGCTGGGCGTCGATGTGATCGAGGCCGGCTTCCCGATTGCCTCCAAGGGCGATTTCGAGGCCGTGAGCGCCGTCTCCGCCCGTGTGACCAACTGCCAAGTTGCCGGCTTGGCGCGCGCCACGCGAAAGGACATCGACCGCGCCTGGGAGGCCCTCAAGGTTGCTCGGAACCCACGCATCCACACCTTCATTTCGACCAGTCCGCTCCACATGAAGCACAAGCTTCAGATGGAGCCCGAACAGGTCTATCAGGCCGTCATCGAGAGCGTTACCTACGCCCGCAACCTCTGCGAGGATGTCGAGTGGTCTTGCGAGGACGGCACCCGAACCGACTTCGATTTCCTCTGTCGCTGTGTCGAGGCCGCCATCAATGCCGGCGCCTCGACGGTCAACATTCCCGATACGGTGGGCTACACCGTGCCGGAAGAATACTTCCAGATGATCACGGCCATGCGCGAGCGCGTGCCGAACATCGATAAAGCCAGGATCTCGACACACTGCCACAACGATTTGGGCCTTGGCGTCGCCAACTCTTTGGCTGCGATCAACGCCGGCGCTCGCCAGGTCGAGTGTACCATAAACGGCATCGGCGAGCGCGCCGGCAACGCTGCGTTAGAAGAGATCGTCATGGCCTTGCGCACCCGTGCCGACGTGATGCCGCAATGGACCGGGATCGAGACCACCAACATCACCAAGTCCTCGCGACTGCTCTCTTCGATCACCGGTTTCTCGGTGCAGCCGAACAAGGCCATCGTCGGCGCCAATGCCTTCGCGCATGAAAGCGGCATCCACCAAGACGGTATGCTGAAGAACGCGCAGACCTACGAGATCATGACGCCGGAATCGGTCGGCCTCTCCAAGACCAATCTGGTCATGGGCAAACACTCCGGCCGCCATGCTTTCAAGGCCAAGCTGGAAGAGCTGGGGATGACCCTGGGCGACAATCAGTTGAACGACGCCTTCGCCCGCTTCAAGGACCTGGCCGACGCCAAGAAGGATGTCTACGACGAGGATATCGTGGCCCTCATCGACGACAGTCTGCTGGGCGGCGGCGACCGCATTCGTTTCAATGCCATGCATGTGGTCTGCGGGACGTCTGGTCCGCAGAACTGTGTGATGAAGCTGGAAGTTGACGGACGGACCAAAGAGGCCGAATCGCGCGGCAATGGGCCGGTCGACGCCGCCTTCCACTGTGTGCGCAAGATCTTCCCGCACGACGCCAGACTGCAGCTCTACCAAGTGCACGCGGTCACCGGCGGCACGGATGCGCAGGCACAGGTGACCGTGCGTCTGGAAGAGGACGGCAAGACGGTGAACGGCCGCGGCGCCGACCACGATACCCTGGTCGCCTCGGTACGGGCCTACGTTAATGCGCTGAACAAGCTCTTGGAGAAGCGGGAGAAGACCGCACCGGAGGCCTTCAAGGCGAGCGCCTGAATGCGCACCGACGAAGGAGTTTTAGGTTAGTCTCGCAAAGGGCGCTATATCAGAGAGGTACGGCGCCCTTTTCATCTATCCCAGAACGGTGAAGGTGATGAAGACGAAAGCCAGCAAGGTCGCGGTGAGCGCGGTTACGATCAATGCTGGATAGCCGAAGATCATCACGGCGAGTATTGCGCCCAACAACAGGGTGAGAGCGAAGTAGCCCTTATCGCGATTGCTGCCGCAGAGGCCCTCGCGCAGCCACGGGCCGATCACGGGCAGGAGAAAGAGGAGCTTGCCGGCAAACTGGGCGCCCCCTTTCGCAATCGCCGCCAGAAGCGGCAGCATCTGCACGCGCTCGCCCTTCGCTGAGCGTTGGTCCAAGAGGCGTGCCGCCTCGCCCTTTCGGATCGCCCAAGCGATGGCCGTTGCGACCAGGAGGGGCACCGGCGTCAGATACCAAGCCTCCCCGACCCAAAGCAGCGCGGGCAGGCTGACGAGGCCGATCGAGAGGGCAGCACCCGGCAAGACCGCCACCATGCGCCGAACCAGCGGATGGCGCGCTTCCTCATAGGCGTTGGCATCTTCGATGCTGTTCGCAACCATGCCCAGGCTCGCGAGGTAAAACCAGGTCACCAGCGGCAGAGAAACCAGGCCAAGGGCCACGGCCAAGGGCAGCTCCGTCCCATACTTGGGACCAGGCAGGACAAACGCCCATAGGCCGATCCAAAGCACCAGGGGAACCAACATGAAGGCGCCGACCAGGTAGGGCAGATTGCGAGCCGACATAGACGGTCGTCTCCTCAGTCTCGTGCGTTGCGTTGAGCCATTGAGGTAAGGAGTCGACGCTATGGCAACCAGGCGCTAAGTCGTTGATTTCGATAACAAGCGACCCTCTGCCGCGCTGGGGCGGCAGAGGGGGCAAGACAAGTGCTTAGATCCAGTTTGCCGCACAAGAAGCCAGTTTGAGACGCTACATCACAGCCACAAGAAGTCCGCTGCCGTGAGCTGTCCTGCCTGCGAAAGGCCATTGAAGCGCACCAGGATGTCAGAGTCCCCATCGCCGTCCTGATCGACCCGAATGCGATTGCCGCCGGCAAAGCGCGCCTCGGAGTTGCCGCCGCCGCTGAAGTCGCCCTTGCCGATGTAGGCAAAGGCCCCGGTCTCCAGACCCGTGGCAAAGACCAGCAGGTCGTTGTCGGCGCCTGAGCCTAGGAACACGCCGTCGAAATCGCGGATGATCTGCTCGCCTGAGTTCAAGGCAGCAGAGCTGATCACGAAGCTGTCGTTGCCTGCACCGCCGAAAGCGATGTCGTCCAGGTCGAGCTGAAGCGTGTCCGCACCGGCTTCGCCGCGCATGGTGTCGGCACCGGAGCCACCGTCCAGCTGGTCGTCGCCGCGGCTGCCCAAGAGAAAGTCCATGCCGGAGAAGCCCTGTAAGAGGTTGTCGCCGGTGTTGCCCTCGATGGTGTTGTCCAAGCCATTGCCGCCACCCTCCAGCGCGCCGGAATCCACCTCCAGACGCAGGTTCTCGATGTTGGCGAAGGCAGAGCCGCCGGGCAGGGTGAAGTCGGCCGATGCCAGCACCAGATCCACACCCTGACCCGAGCCGTCGCGCACCAGATCGCTCGTGGTATCCACAAGGAAGGTGTCCTCGCCGCTGCCCCCGGTCATCACGTCGGACCCACTGCCACCGTCCAGCGTGTCGTCGCCGTCGCGGCCCAGAAGGGCGTCGGAGAAGAGGTTGCCCAGAATGATGTTGTCGTTGTCGTTGCCGTCAATGCGGGCAGCGCCTGCCCCGGTGCGCGCCTCGACCCGTTCGACGAAGCCCTCGGCACCGCTCATAAGCGTATAGGCCGAAGCGTTCGAGAGGATCGTATCGACCCCGCCCGCGGCGCTCTCGAAGACCAGATCTGCTTCAGTGTTGACGATCACAGTGTCATCGCCGGCGCCGCCAAAGGCCGTATCTGCGCCCGAGTTTCCGGCCAGGCGATCGGCATCCGAGCCGCCGAACAATGTATCTGTCCCGCTGCCGCCGAAGATGCGCTCCAGTCCCTCCTCGCCGTAGAGACTGTCGTCGCCCGCCTCGCCCAACAGCGTGTCGTTCCCACTCTCACCAAACACCAGGTCGTCGCCGCTCAAGGCGTCGATCCGATTGCTCGACGAGGTTCCCACCAGATAGTCGCTGCCCGAGGTGGCTGCGGTGTTCTGGAGGCGTTCGATCACCTCGACCGACTTCAGGTACATGTTGTTGGCAACCGCCGTGCCGCCATAGATGAAGAGCGTATCGCTGCCAGCGCCCCCATACACCTGCTCGCCGGTCACCATCTCGCCTAGGTTCACGTAGAAGGTATCATCCCCGGTGCCGCCGAAGACCTGATCCAGCCCGCTGCCGCCGTAGACCTTGTCCTCGCCGTCCTTGCCGACCAGGCCGATGTCGTTGCCGCTGCCCCCGAAGAGGAAGTCGTCGCCGCTGTTGCCGCGCAATGTGCGGTCGTCGCCATCGCCGCCATAGACCCAGTCGATGCCGTCGCCCGCCGTGAAGGCCACGTCGTCGCCCTCTCCCCCGTAGAGCTTGTCCGAGCCATAGCCGCCTTGGATCAGGGAATCGTTGCCGAAACCGGCGAAGATGCGGTCGTCGCCCGACTCGCCCCTGAGCGAGACGTCGTCGCCCTCGCCACCGAAGAGCGTGTCGTTACCGTCCGATCCCTTCAGACTATCGGCGCCGCTCTGCCCGTCGAGCGTGTCGTTACCGCTGAGCCCGTCCAGATTGTCGTCGCCGTCAGTGCCGACGATGTAGTCGTTGCCCGAGGTCGCCGCCCCGGCTCCGGACGGCAGGATCACTTCGACGGAGTTGAGGTTGAGGAAAGCTGCCGCTGCGGTGCCGCCGTCGATGAAAAGGGTGTCGTTCCCAAGTCCGCCAAAGATCTCCTCTCCGGTCACCATCTCGCCTGTCCTGACAAAGACGGTATCGCTGCCAGAGCCCCCGAAGATCTGATCGGATCCACTGCCGCCGTAGAAGAGATCCTTGCCGTCGTTGCCGACCAGGCTGATGTCGTCGCCACTGCCCCCGAAAATGCTGTCGAACTTGCGCCCGCCTTGAAGGTAAGTGTCGTCGCCGTCGCCGCCGTAGATGACATCTGCGTCGCCCAAGCCGCGCAGGGTGGCGTCATCGCCTGCACCGCCGTAGAGCCGGTCCTCGCCTTCTGCGCCAAAGAGCATATCTCGACCGCTCTCGCCGTAGAGTCTATCGTCACCGGCCTGGCCGCGCAGCAGATCGTCCCCATCCAAACCGAAGGCGAGATCGTTGCCGCTGAGCGCGTTCAAAACATTGTCGCTGTTGTTGCCGAGCAGCGAGTCGTTGCCCGATGTCGGCGATCCATAAAAGAAGCCTGATTTGATGACCTCGACGGAGACAAGATCGAGGTGCGCGGCCGCAGCGGAGCCTCCATAGATGACCAGCGTATCGCTACCGTCTCCGCCAAAGATATCTTCGCCGGTCACCATCTCGCCGGTGCGCACCACAAATAGGTCGTCGCCTTGGTGTCCGTAGAGGCGGTCGAAGCCGCTGTCGCCGTAGATGGTGTCATTGCCACTGGAGCCGAATACCTGTGAATCGTTTCCCGATCCTGCGTAAATCGTATCGTCGAGCTGATCGCCGTAGAGGCGATTGTCCGGCCCATCGCCGCCAAAGATCACATCATTGCCACCGAAGGGATTCTCAGTGAAGGCATTCAGCCTATCCCCGAAGATCCGGTTGTCGTGGCCTCCAAAACTGAAGATGGTGTCGTCGCCGGCACCACCGAAGTGGTTGTCGTCCAGGTCCGATCGGCCATAGAGCAGGTCATCGCCCGAACCGCCATAGATTCGCTTGTTGTTGTCGTTTTCCGCCGGTCCTTCGCCGGGCCCAGCGGCTACAAGCGTATCGGTGCCTGATTCACCGAACAGCGTGCCGAAGCCAATGCCGTCCAGTTTGCCGTAGTCATTGCCGTCAGTGCCGGAAAAAATGCTCATGATTGTCCCATTCTAAGACCTGACGCTCGAACCGGTCGCAGGAAGCCTCGCCTCGCTCAGAGATGCGGAACTTCCTGCCCTGTCCTCGTGCACTAGAGCCACAAGAAGTCCGGCGCGGTGAGTTGACCTGCCTGGGAGAGTCCGTTCATACGGATTAGGACGTCGGAGCTGCCGTCGCCGTCCTGGTCGATGCGCAGGCGGTTGCCGCCGGCAAAGCGCGCCTCCGAGTTGCCGCCGCCGGAGAAGGCCCCGTCGCCGATGTAGGTGAAGACCCCAGTTTCCAGACCCGTGGCAAAGACCAGCAGGTCGTTGTCGGCGCCGGAGTTCAGGAAGACGCCGTCGAAGTCGCGGATGATCTGGTCGCCCGAGTTCAGCGCCGTAGAGCCGATCACGAAGCTGTCGTCGCCGGCACCGCCGAAGGCGATGTCGTCCAGTCCGACCTGCAGGGTATCGACGCCGGCCTCGCCGCGCAGGGTGTCGGCGCCCGAGCCACCGTCGAGCTGGTCGTCACCGCGATCGCCCAGCAGGAAGTCGATACCCGAGAGGCCGTCCAGCAGGTTGTCGCCCGTATTGCCCTCGATGGTGTTGTCCAGGGCGTTGCCGCCGCCCTCCAGCGCGCCCGAATCCGCCTCCAGACGCAGGTTCTCGATGTTGGCGAAGGCAGAGCCGCCGGGCAGGGTGAAGTCCGAGGTGGCCAGCACCAGGTCCAAGCCCTGACCCGAGCCGTCACGCACCTGATCTGTCGTCGTGTCGACCAAGAAGGTGTCGTCGCCGCTGCCACCCGTCATGATGTCCGAGCCGCTGCCGCCGTCCAGGATGTCGTCGCCGTCGCGGCCCAGCAAGGCGTCGGAGAAGAGGTTGCCGACAAGCGTGTTGTCGTTGTCGTTGCCGTCGATCCTGGCCGTCCCGGCCCCGGTGCGCGCCTCGACCCGCTCGATGAAGCCTTCCGAGCCGCTGCCAAGCGTGAACTCGTCGGCATTCGACAAGACCGTGTCGACCCCGCCCGAGGCGGTCTCCAGCACCACATCGCCCACCGTATCGACGATGAAAGTATCGTCGCCGGCACCGCCGGCCGCGGTGTCCGCGCCCGAGCCGCCGACCAGGCGATCCGCGTCCTCGCCGCCGTACAGGGTGTCCGAGCCGCTGCCACCGAAGATGCGCTCCAGCCCGCTGGCGCCATAGAGGCTGTCGGCGCCATCGTTGCCCAGCAGGGTATCGTCGCCCGAAAGACCGTTGATCTGATCGTCGCCACTCAGCGCGTCGATGCGATTGTCGGCATCGTTGCCCAAGAGATAGTCGCTGCCCGAGGTCGCAACCGTGCTCTGCAGCCGGGCGATCACCTCGACCGACTTCAGGTACATGTTGTTGGCAACCGCGGTGCCGCCGTAGATGAAGAGCGTGTCGCTCCCGGCCCCGCCGTAGATCTGCTCACCCGTCACCATCTCGCCCAGGTTCACGTAGAAGGTATCGTCGCCGGTGCCGCCGAAGACCTGGTCCAGCCCGCTGCCGCCATAGACCTTGTCCTCGCCGTCCTTGCCGACCAGGCCGATGTCGTCGCCACTGCCGCCGAAGAGGAAGTCGTTACCGCTGTTGCCGCGCAGGGTGCGGTCGTCGCCATCGCCGCCGTAGACCCAGTCGATGCCGTCGCCGGCGGTGAAGCCGACGTCGTCGCCCGAGCCCCCGTAGAGCTTGTCCGAACCCTCGCCGCCCTGCTGCAGCGAGTCCGCGCCCGAGCCGCCGAAGACCCGGTCGTCGCCGGATTCCCCGCGCAGGGAAACATCGTCACCCTCACCGCCGTAGAGCGTGTCGTCGCCTTGTGAACCCTTGAGCGTGTCGTTGCCGGTCCGCCCCAGGATGGTGTCGTTGCCGGAGAGCCCGTCGATGTTGTCGTCGAACTCCGTGCCGATGATGTAGTCGGCACCCGAAGTTGCCGGCCCTGCACCCGGCGGCAGGATCACCTCGACGGAAGAGAGGTTCAGGTTCGCTGCCGTGGCGCTGCCGCCGTAAATGAAAAGCGTATCGCTCCCGGCACCGCCGTTGATCTCCTCACCTGTCTCCATCTCGCCCAGGTCGATGAAGAAGGTGTCGTTCCCGTCGCCCCCGAAGATCTGGTCGGCTCCACTGCCACCGTAGAAGGTGTCCTTACCCTCATCGCCGTAGAGACCGATGTCGTCGCCGCTGCCCCCGAAGATGACATCGAACTTGCGCCCGCCCTGCAGATAGGTGTCATCGCCGTCGCCGCCGTAGATGATGTCCTCGTCGCCCAGGCCGCGCAGGGTCGCATCATCGCCGGCGCCCCCGAAGAGGCTGTCCTTGCCTTCGGCACCGAAGAGCGTGTCCTGCCCGGTCGCGCCATAGAGCGTGTCGTCACCCGCCTGGCCGCGCAGCAGATCGTCGCCGTCCAGTCCGTAGACCCGGTCATCGCCGCTCAGCGCGTTCAAGACATTGTTGCTGTCGTTCCCAACGATAGAGTCATTGCCAGAGGTCGGCGAGCCATAGCCGTTCGGCAGGATCACCTCGACGGAATTGAGATCGAGAAAGGCCGCTGCGGAGCTGCCGCCGACGATGATCAGCGTATCGGTACCTCCGCCGCCGAAAATGTCCTCGCCGGTGACGAGCTCGCCTTCATTCAAGACAAAGACATCGTTGCCATCGTCACCGTATGCCCTGTCAGAACCGCTGTCGCCAAAGATCGTATCGTTGCCGTTGCCACCCCTCAGGGCTAGGTCGTTTCCGCTACCGCCAAAAATCTTGTCGTCGCCGCTGTTGCCCTTCAAAAGGCTGTCGACGCCGTCGCCGCCATACATCCAATCGATGCGCTCACCGCCGGTGAAGGAGGAATCGTTTCCACCCCCTCCAAAGAGGGAATTCGTCCCGGACCCGCCGCCCTGCAGACCGCTGTCGTTACCACTGCCGCCGAAGACCGTGTCATTGCCTGCCTGACCGCGCAGCCAGGTGTCGTTACCGGAACCTCCATAGAGTAGATCGTCGCCAGCTGATCCGAGAAGTCTGTCAGCGCCGCTCGCCCCGAACATCGTGTCGGACGCGTTCGTTCCAGAGAAGGTGTTGTTGGCGTCATTGCCAGAGAACGTAGCCATAGGTCGAGCCTTCCTGTGCAATCGATAGCCGAGTTAGGGATTGCATTATCAGAACTTGAGACACGTAGCCAGCGAAAACTACTAATTGTAGTGTGAATCTTTTCTATTCCTGGTGGCAGGGCAAGGGGATGCCTGCTGCCGTGACCGGCCCTCCTGACAGTCGCCATTTTCAGGGAGATCGGGCTTGGAGTTTCCAAGAGACGCCCGCTAGGCCGTCAGCCGAAGTGCCTATGCGCGTTGCCTAGGTCGCCCCCGACTCCAGCAGATAGACGCCATCGTCGGCCAAGGTTTCGGCGCGCCGGTAGCCCTGAGCTTCCATGAGAGCATCGATCCGCTCTTTGTTCAGGCGCGTTTCGATCGTCCAGGCGCCGACCCGGAAGCGCTCGAAGGGGAAGCTCTCCAAGATCGCTACCTCCGCACCCTCGACGTCGAGCGAGATGTAGTCGACCTCTGTCAAGTCGAATTCCTCGAAGAGGGCCTCCAGGCTCACCGTCTCGACGTCGATGGTTTCTTCGCGGTGTTTGGGGTGCTCGCCCAAGCGCTTGTGCGTGGTCTCATCATAGCTGCTTTTGAGGCCACCCATCTCCAGATAGCCATCCAGGACATGCAGGAAGGGCTGACGCCCGACCTCCTGCGCGATGGCGCGCTGCAAACAGCGACAGCGCCGGACCTTGGCGGCGCGCTTAAAGAGGGTCGGGGAGGGTTCTAGCAAGAGGCCGCGCCAACCGCGAATCAGCTCGAAGAAAAGCGTATTGGAGGCGATCAGGCCATCGAAGCCACCGATATCTATGAAGGTGCCTTTGCGTTTGCGCTTGAAGGCGTGCTTGTCCAGCCACCAGTCCTGTCCAGCCCGGCTGAAGTAGCCGGGCCTGGCGCCGGCGCTGGTCTCGCAGAGCCAGATGTCCCTTTGCAGCTTGCCGCGCAGTACGGGAGTCTCGATCTGCGGTAAGAGCCGTTTCAGCCGGCGATGAATCTCCAGCAGTTCTGCTTGATTGGCGTCCAGAGCGTCGCTCAGCGCCAAGACCTCGCGCAAGGCCTCTTCGCTTGCGCGCATAGAGTCTATGGCTTCCTGGCTTCCTCGCTTCTGAGGCAGGTCGTCAGACACCGGCGCCGATGATCCTCGTCACGCTCTTCTGCCGAACGGGCGCAAGCCTAGACCCTAAAGTCCACATGGATGTGGTTGCCGTCGGGATCGAAGAAGTTGAGCTGCAGCAGATTGGTGCCAGGCACCCGGACCTCCTCACACTCGACGCCCTCGTCCTTCAGTCGCTTGCGGTAAGCGTCCAAGTCCTGGCCGCGGAAGGCAAAGTGCTCCAGGCGCAGACCCTCGGCCTCCTTCGGCGCACTTGGATCCTGATCGACGGCGACCAGATGCACATAGGCCTGCTCGCCCAGGTACATCCAAGCGCCGGGGAAGGGGAAGTCGGGCCGCTTGCCGCTGGTCATGCCCAACACGCGCTCGTAAAAGCGCCTGGAGCGGTCCAGATTGGTGGTTCGAATGTTGACATGATCGAATTGCAACATGCCGATGCGGTTCCTCCTCTTGTCAGCGGGGTCACCCTAACGCATCTCTGCTGTGGTTCAAATGTTTGGCGGTCATGCGTTGACAGGCGCGCGGTCGCAAGCTAGACAACGCAACTCTCGCGCCGGGGACAGCCCCAGGGCGCGCCCAGGGTGCTTTGCCCTGGTGAGGCAATAGGACAAAGAGTGGAAACGATGTACGCAGTCATCCAGACAGGCGGCAAGCAGTACCGGGTCGCCAAGGATCAGAATGTCGCCGTTGAGCGACTGGCCGGCGAGCCGGGCGACGAGATCTCATTCGATGCCGTCCTCCTCGTCGAAGGCGAAGACGGTGTGAAGGTTGGCTCGCCGCTGCTGGAAGGCGCCAAGGTTTCCGGCGAGGTCGTGGCGCAGAGCCGCACCAAGAAAGTCATCGTGTTCAAGAAGAAGCGCCGCCAGAACTATCGCCGGCGCGCCGGTCATCGCCAGCAGCAGACGGTGGTGCGCATCACCGACATCGTGGCTTAGGCCTGACCGCTACAGACGATTAAGGAGAAGACGAGATGGCGCATAAAAAGGCAGGCGGCTCATCGCGCAACGGACGCGATTCGGCTGGCCGCCGCTTGGGCGTTAAGCGCTTTGGCGGCGAGGCGGTTCTGGCCGGCAATGTGCTGGTTCGCCAGCGCGGCACCAAGTTTTATCCCGGCACCAATGTCGGCATGGGTCGTGATCACACCTTGTTTGCCCTGGTCGAGGGCAAGGTGCGTTTCGCGCATAAGGCCAAGGGTCGGACCTTCATCTCGGTCGATCCCGACGCCAGCGAGGCATCGCCGGCGGGCGAGGCCTAGCCTCGCGGACGCTGGCTGAAGCCTTCGGGCTTCGACATGGCGAGACGACAGGGGCGCTCCACAGGCGGGGGGCGCCCTTTTTGCTGTTTGCTAGAATGAACTGGCTTGAAGTGACTGTTTGAAAATGCACGGTACCGGCCCGCACCCCCTCCCGACCGCTCACGACAGGACTCTAAATGGGAGGTTGCGAGGGAGTGCGGGCCGGTACCGCAGTGACACTGGGTCGATCAGCCCATTGTCAAAGGGACACTAAGACGATGAAATTCTTGGACGAGGCGAAAATCTATCTGCGCTCGGGCGACGGCGGGGCCGGCTGCGTCTCCTTTCGCCGTGAGAAGTTCATAGAGTTCGGCGGGCCGGATGGAGGTAACGGCGGGCGTGGCGGTGACGTCGTCTTCGAGGCTTCGCCGGATCTGAACACCCTGATCGACTTTCGCTATCGTCAGCACTTCAAGGCCAAGGCTGGCCAGCATGGCCGCGGCGCCGACCGCACCGGCGCCTCGGCACCGGCTACGGTCATCACGGTTCCGGCCGGAACCCAGGTGCTGGCCGACGACAAAGAGACCCTGCTGTTCGACCTGGTCGAGCCAGGCCAGAAGGTTGTCGCTTGCCGCGGCGGCGATGGGGGTTTCGGCAACGCCAGCTTCAAGTCTTCTACCAATCGCGCACCGCGCCGGGCCGATCCCGGTTGGCCGGGGGAGGAGCGTTGGGTTTGGCTCAGGTTGAAGCTGATTGCGGACGCCGGTCTGATCGGCCTGCCCAATGCCGGCAAGTCGACCTTTCTCTCCACCGTCAGCCGGGCCACGCCCAAGATCGCCGACTATCCCTTCACCACTCTGGCGCCGCACCTGGGCGTGGTCACGCTCGGAGAGGCGAGCTTCGTCCTGGCCGACATTCCGGGCCTGATCGAGGGAGCAAGCGACGGTGCCGGCCTGGGCGACCGTTTCCTGGGCCACATCGAGCGTTGCGGCGCTCTGCTGCATCTGGTCGATGCCACGCAGGATGACGTTGCCGGCGCCTACCGCACGATCCGGCAGGAGCTTGAGGCCTATGGCGGCGGGTTGGAGGCCAAGACGGAGATCCTGGCGCTCAGCAAGTGCGATGCGCTCTCGGCTGAAGATCTGGAGGTCCAGGCCGACTGGCTGGCTGAGGCTGCCGGAAAGCGGCCCCTGCTGCTTTCTTCTGCCAGCCGTTCCGGTCTTGATGAGGCTTTGAGCGCGCTTTTGGAGATCATTCGGGCGAACCGTCCGCACCGCGGGCCAGACGACGAGGCCTGGCGCCCGGAACAGACCTCATGATCCAATCTGAGCTTCTGAGCGCCAAGCGGCTGGTGATCAAGGTTGGTTCGGCCTTGCTGGTCGATCCTCTTGGTCTGGTGCGCCACGGCTGGATCACGGCGTTGGCGGCCGATGTCGCCATGCTGCGCGCACGCGGCATCGAGGTGATCCTGGTCTCCTCCGGCGCCATTGCCGTTGGCAGAACCCAACTGGGTCTGCCGGAGCGGGCGCTCTACCTGGAAGAAAAGCAGGCCGCCGCTGCGATCGGCCAAATTCAGCTGGCGCAGGCCTACACCGTCGCCTTCAAGGAACATGACCTGGCGATCGGTCAGATCTTGCTGACCCTGGACGATACCGAAGAACGTCGCCGCCACCTGAATGCGCGGGCGACCTTGAACCAGCTGTTGCGTCTGGGCGTCGTACCGGTTGTCAATGAGAACGACACCATCGCCACCAGCGAGATCCGCATCGGCGATAACGACCGGCTGGCCGCGCGGGTCGCCGTTATGATCAACGCCGACACCCTGGTGCTGCTATCGGACATCGACGGGCTCTATACCGCCGATCCACGCCAGGACCCCAATGCCTGTCATATTCCCTTCGTCGAGCGCTTGACGTCGGAGATCGTCGCCATGGGCGGCAAGGCTCCACGTGGTTATTCCTCCGGCGGCATGGAAACCAAACTTGTCGCTGCCCGTATGGCCGGGGAGGGTGGCTGTCGCATGGTCATCGCCGATGGCCGGGACGCGCATGCGCTCTCCGCGTTGGCCGGTGGCGGTACAGCCACCTGGTTTGCGGCCGCGACCGAGCCGATGACCGCGCGCAAGCGCTGGATCAAGGCAGCGCTCGACCCGCGCGGCCGCTTGCGGCTGGACGCTGGAGCGGTTGCAGCCCTGAAGCGCGGTAAGTCCCTGTTGCCGGCAGGCGTCACCGCCGCCGAGGGTGCTTTCAATCGCGGCGATCTCCTGATCCTGCTTGATCAGGAGGGGGCGGAGGTCGCACGCGGTCTCTCCTCCTATCGCTCCGAAGATGCCTTGCGCATCCTGGGGCATCGAACCAGTGAGATTGAGCGTCTGCTCGGCTATCCCGGGCGTCAGGAGTTGATCCACCGGGATGACATGGTCTTGTCGGGTGATTGACGAGACTTGGCGGCCCGGCAGGGACCGCCTAGGCTTGTGGCAATGAGGGGAAGCAAGATGGTAAGTCTAGCGCAAACCGAGGTCGAGACCGACGAACTGGCCGTTGCGATGCGGGCCTTGGGCCGTTCGGCGCGTCAGGCTTCCGCCGTGCTGGCGACCAGCAGCGGCGAAGTACGGAACAAGGCGCTGAGGGCTGCTGCGATGGCTCTTAGGTCCAAGCAAGACGCCTTGCTGGCTGCCAATGCCGAGGATGTGGCCGCAGGCGAAGCGCGCGGCTTGAGTGCAGCCCTGGTCGATCGCCTGGCGCTCTCGCCCGACCGGGTCGAGGCTATGGCAAGGGGGCTCGAAGAGATTGCCGAGCAGCCCGACCCCATTGGCCGCGAACTCGCGCGCTGGCAGCGTCCAAATGGCCTGGATATCGCACGCGTGGCCGTTCCCTTGGGGGTCATCGGCATCATCTACGAGAGCCGCCCCAATGTGACCGCCGATGCGGGCGGGCTCTGCCTGAAGTCCGGCAATGCGGCGATCCTGCGTGGCGGCTCCGAATCCAGACGCTCCTCGGCGGTCATTCTGGAGTGCCTGCAGGCGGGGCTGGCGGCGGCCGGCCTACCTGAAGCCGCGGTCCAGGTGATGCCGACCTACGATCGCGCAGCGGTCGGCTATCTTTTGCGCATGCACGACAGCGTCGACGTCATCGTACCGCGCGGCGGCAAGGGCTTGATCCAGCGGGTGATGGAAGAGAGCCGCGTGCCGGTGCTGGCCCACCTGGAGGGAAACAACCACGTCTACCTGCATGACAGCGCGGATCTGGAGAAGGCCCGTGCCGTGGTGACGAATGCCAAGATGCGCCGCGTCTCCGTCTGCGGTGCGGCCGAAACCTTGCTGGCCGATCGGGCCGCCGCAGAGAGTCACTTGAAGCCCGTTCTGGGCGATCTTCTGGATGCGGGCTGCGAGGTGCGGGGCGATGATACCGCGCAAGCCTTGGATTCGCGCGTGCAGCCGGCCGCCGCTGCCGATTGGGACACGGAGTACCTGGCTCCGGTCATCGCCGTCAGGGTGGTCGAGGATATCGATCAAGCCTTGGCGCACATTGCCGAGCATGGCTCCGGTCATACCGATGCCATCCTGGCCGAGGACCAGGACGCGCAGGAGCGCTTCTTCCGGGAGGTCGACTCGGCGATTCTTTTGGCCAATGCCTCGACGCAGTACGCCGATGGCGGCGAGTTCGGCATGGGAGCGGAGATCGGCATCGCCACAGGGCGCCTGCACGCGCGCGGGCCAGTCGGTGCGGCCGAGTTAACCACCACCAAGTACCTCGTGCGCGGCAATGGGCAGGCACGCCCCTAAATCGGGGTCTTCTCCTCCACTGCCGACTCCGACCCGTTTGGCGCGGGCCTTGGACGGCCATCTGCCGCCGCGTGGCACCCGAGTCGGGCTCTTGGGCGGCTCTTTCAATCCAGCCCATGCCGGCCACCTTCATATCTCAAGAGAAGCCATCAAGCGTTTGGAATTAGATGAGATTTGGTGGTTGGTGTCGCCTCAAAACCCTTTGAAGGCGCGGCATGGTATGGCGCCTTTGGAGCAACGTCTCTCTTCGGCGCGTCAGGTCGCCAAGGATCGCCGCATTCACGTGACTGCTTTGGAGTCATTGCTAGCTACGCAATACACGGTGGCGAGCTTGCATGAGATCCTGCGCCGCTTTCCCGGGCGAAACTTTGTCTGGCTGATGGGCGCCGACAATATGGTACAAATCAGCCGCTGGCGGGACTGGCCGCAAATCTTTCACCAGCTTCCCGTTGCGGTTCTTGCCAGACCTTCCTACTCTGTTAGGGCTTCCTCGTCGAAGGCGGCCGTGCGATTCCGTAGGCGGCGGCTTTCCGGGACTAGGGCCAGAGGCCTGGCGCTCTGGCCGGCCCCGGCTTGGGCCCTACTGCGGATCAGACTCAGCACACTGTCGGCGACGGAGTTACGGCAAGCCCGAGTTGGGCAAGCCGTACCGCAAGATGACTTGGGTGGTCCTGCGCGAGCATCGGGTGCGCTTTTGCAGGCTGAAGATAAAAGAGGATACTGAACCCTGCCAAACCTAGAGACGCAAGCGGCGGCCACAGGCTTACCGCAAACGGAAGCAAATCAGGAACTCCTCGATTTGGTTCTCGCCTCTCTGGACGACGACAAGGCGGAAGACGTCGTCGTCATCGACCTCTGCGAAAAGAGCAGTCTTGCCGATTTCATGGTGATTGCCAGCGGGCGCTCCACCCGCCAGGTCTCCACTATGGCTGAGCATTTGGCCGAACGCATGAAGGCCAGCCTCGGCGGCAAGCGCCCTTCGACGGAAGGCATGACCCGGGCTGATTGGGTCCTGGTGGACGGTCGCGACGTCATCGTCCATCTGTTCCGGCCGGAGGTGCGCGAGTTCTATAATCTGGAGAAGATGTGGGCCGGCAGCAACGACGCTCCGGTGCGCATACTGGCTTAGAGTAACAGCGCCCTGCGTCTTACTCTGCTGGCGGTGGGTCGTGCCAAACCCGGCCCGCTGCGCGATCTCTTCGAAGATTACCGCCGACGGCTCGACGGCGGTCCCTGGGGGGAACTTCGCCTGGTCGAGGTCGAAGAACGCCGCCGTGTGAGCGGACCGGAGCGCAAACTGCGAGAAGGCAAGCTGCTGCTCGACGCATTGCCGAGAGGGGCTACGCTTTTCGCGCTCGACGAGCGGGGCAAGACGCTGGGCTCGACCGCTTTCGCCAAGCTGATGGAGGCGCAGGCCGACAGCGCCACCGCCGATCTGGCCTTCGCTATCGGTGGGGCCGAGGGGCACGACGATGCGGTTAAGGCCCACGCTGCGCGGCTATTGTCCTTGGGCCCAATGACCTGGCCGCACATGCTGGTCCGTGCCTTACTGGCAGAACAGCTGTTCCGGGCGCAATCCATTCTGACCGGACACCCCTACCATCGGGCGTGAGGCTTGACCGTTCCTTGCGCGCGAGCCCAGGCTGACATCAACAGCAGTTCTGGGGAGGTCTGGTCATGTGTCGTTGGCTCGCCTACATCGGCAAACCGCATTCGATCGAGCATCTGGTCTATGGCGGCCCGCACGCCTTGGCTGGTTTGGCGCGGCATTCCTACGAAGCGCGGCTGGGTGTGCAGGGCGACGGCGGTGGGCTTGGTTGGTACGACCATCGCAGCGACCCCGGTCTCTATCGCAATGCCGGTCCGGCCTGGGCTGACCCAAACCTGCGTGAGCTGGCGCGCCATGTCGAAAGCCGTATGACCTTCGCCCACATCCGCGCCTCCAGCGGTGCCCCGGACATCTTCCTGAATTGCCATCCTTTCCGGCATGGTCCTTGGCTCTTTATGCACAATGGCCAGATCGGCGGCTTCGAGGAGATTCGTCGCCAGCTCATGGAGCGGTTGAGCGACGAGTCCTTTGCCGCGCTACAAGGCGGTACCGACAGTGAGTTGATCTTGCAGCTCATGGTGAGCAACGAACTCGAGGCCGATCCCGCAGCAGCTCTGCGTCGGGTGACCGGTATGATCGAAGAGGAGCGGCAGAAGGCTGGCATCGACGAGGCCTTCCGCGCCACCTTTGCGCTGAGCGACGGTTGGCGCTTCTGGGCGGTGCGTTGGTCCTCGGACCAACAGCCGCCCACGCTCTACGGCACGGCAGCGGAAGGCTACGACCTCCTGGTCTCGGAACCCTTGGATGAGGATGTCAGTCGTTGGAAGGCGATCGAACCCAACAGCCTGCTGAAGGTCGAGCTAGCCAGCGACTGGAGCCGCAAGGTCTCGAGCGAGCGCTTTCTCTGACCGCCTTATGCCTCTCCGCGTCGGCTTGCGGCCATTGCCCGCTCCAGCATCGTCAGCTCGCCTTCCTCTGCCAGCAAGGTCAGGCCGAAATCGCAGTTCAGGTGGGTGAGTAGACTGTCGAGGTCGGGAAGCTGCAGGGTCTCGAGCCGCTCGCCTTGGTGCTTACCGATGCGGCCGGCAACCAAAACGTTTCGTCCGCCCTCCAGATGCCTGACCGCGAGCGGGCCTTGGGTAAAGAGGCTGTCCGGGTGGCTGGAGGTCCAGTGGTTCGAGAGTGCGATGTCGGCTGGGTGGACCGGTGCCAGGTCGAAGCAATAGAGACGCTTCCAAGTGCCCTTCTCGTCGAAGGAGAGGCGCCAGCCAAAGTCGGGATCGGCGTCGACCCGCCAGGTCAAGGCACCGCGGCTGCCTTCATGACCGTCGGACAGCTGCAGCGGTAGGCGCGGGGTCTGGGCGCCGAAGCCAGCATCTGCCAGAAAGTGCCCGGTCGGCAGGGTGACCAGAGCCAGGGTGTGGGTTCTGGCCGTGACGGGGCTCTCGGATCCCTGCATGACGCGCGCAGCGATCGGCCGGGCGTCGAAACCGAAGGCCTTCATTGCCTGCACCAGCAGACCGTTGCATTCGTGGCAATAGCCGCCGCGCTTGCCGGTGACCAGCTTCGCGAAGACGGCGTCTGGCGCAGGATCGATCCCGCGACCCATTGCGATATCCAGGTTCTCGAATGGAATGGCCGTCAGCTGGGCCCACTGGAGAAGCCTGAGACCCTCCAGCGTTGGCGCTGGCGCGTCTTCAAGTCCGATTCGTTCGAGATAGGCCCGACGGTCGAATAGCCGAGGCATCTTAGCCTTCGTAACCGGGAGGCGGGCGATAGCCGCCAAAGGCCTCTTCGACCAGTTTGCCGAAAGCCAGGGTGGTGCGGTCGCCGAACTGCGGCCCGACGATCTGCAATCCCAAAGGCAGCCCGCTGCTGTGCAGTGGCAGGGGACAGACCGTTGAGGGTAGGGAGACGACGCCGAAAAGCCCGGCCCAGAAGAGCTGATCGGTGGTGTTCTCCGGTCGGCCGTTCACCGGAATGGTGCGGAAGATGCGTTCGACCTCTTGATCGTGCGGGAAAGCCGGGCCGGCGGCCACCGGTGCCAGCAGCACGTCCCAGTCCTGAAAGAAGCGGTGCCAAGCCCAACGGTGCTGCTCACGCTCCTCGTGCGCATCCAACCAGTCCTTGTGGCTGAGGTGCGAGGCGCGGGCGACATCGGCCAGACGACCCTCTTCTCCCGGCTCCAGCGCGGCGAGGCGTTCTGCCCAGATGACGAGATCCTCGTCAGGCAGACGTCCCATGGTGAAGGAGCGCAGCAGACGCATGTAGATCCAGAAGGCGCGCGCCATGTCGACCTCCGGCCGGGCGGTCAGCGAAACCTTGGCTCCGGCATCATCCAACGCTTTTGCGAGATCCAAGATCTTCTGCTGGTACTCCTCGTCAGTGGCAACGCAAGCATCGTCGACCATGACCGCAACCCGAAAATCCTTGAAGGCCGTGGCGCGCGGGGCGGGTAGCTCCAGGCGCCAGCCGGCCGCCTCGATCTCGTCCGGTCCAGCTAGCACGTCGAGGGCAATCTCTAGGTCGCTTACGGAGCGGGCCAAAGGACCACCGACCGATATATCCGGATGGGCGAGGCTACCGTCCGAAGTGTGGCCGCGTAGCGACACGATGTTGTGTGTCGGCTTGTGGCCGCAGACGCCGCAATAGTGCGCCGGATTGCGGATCGAGGCGCCGATGTCGCTGCCAATCTCCATGGCCGCCATGCCAGTGGCCAAAGAAACAGCCGAGCCACCAGAGGAGCCGCCCGGCGTACGGCTAAGATCCCAAGGGTTGTTCGTCGTCCCGTAAATCTTGTTGTATGACTGCCAATCGGAGAGGTAGAGCGGCACGTTGGTCTTGCCGTAGATGACCGCCCCGGCATCGAGCAGCCGCTGTGTCGCTACCGAATGCTGACTTGCAGTGTTATCGGCGTACTCTGGGATGCCCCAAGTCGTCGGCGCGCCGGCGAAGTTGAAAGACTCCTTGATCGTGGTGGGGATACCCATCAGCGGGCCCCAGTCCTCGCCACGCGACAATGCCGCGTCTGCCTCCTGGGCGCGGTCCCGGGCCTGTTCCAGATCTTGCCAGATAACGGCGTTCAGAGTGGGATTGAAGCGCTCCAGGCGCCCCAGGCAGGCCTCCAAGAGCTCTGAACAGCCGATCTCTCTGGCTTTGATGCGGCGGGCAAGCCTATGGGCAGGCTCAATCGCGATATCGGTCATCCGTGCAATCCTGTCTTTCGGGCTTACTGTTCGAGAAGGAGTTAGGCCGCTGCTTCCTGCACGGCCTCGGGACCGAAGACTCGCGCAAAGATGCGATCCACTTGTTTCATGTGGTAGCCGAGATCGAAGAGAGCTTCCAGATCGGCGTCTGAAAGGATCACCTCCGGGTCGGCCTTCAGCAGGGTCAGAAAGTCCGCACCTTCCAACCAGACAGGCATGGCGTTGCGCTGAACCAGGCGATAGGCGGCCTCGCGGCTGACTCCAGCCTCTGTAAGCGCTAGCAGGACACGCTGCGAATTCACCAGTCCGCCTAGAGAATCGAGGTTCTCCTGCATGCGCTCAGGATAGATCAGCAGCTTCTCGACGACTCCGGCCAAGCGGGTCAGGGCGAAATCCAGAGTGATCGTGGAGTCGGGGCCGATCATGCGTTCGACCGAGGAGTGCGAGATATCGCGCTCATGCCAGAGCGCGACGTTTTCCATTGCCGGGAGGACGGCCGAACGTACCAGACGGGCCAGACCGGTCAGGTTCTCGGTCAACACAGGATTGCGCTTGTGCGGCATCGCCGAGGAGCCCTTTTGGCCGGGGGAGAAGTATTCCTCGGCCTCGCGGACCTCACTGCGCTGCAGGTGGCGAACCTCGATCGCAAGGTTCTCGATGGACCCGGCGATGACGCCAAGACAGGCGAAGAAGGCGGCGTGGCGGTCGCGGGGAATGACCTGGGTGGAGACTGGCTCCGGTTCCAAGCCCAGCTTCTTGGCCACGTACTCCTCCACATAGGGATCGATATTGGCAAAGCTGCCGACGGCGCCGGAAATGGCACAGGTCGCGATCTCCTCGCGCGCCGTCTCAAGCCGTTTGCGATTGCGGGCGAAGGCGGCGTAGTGGCCGGCTAGTTTCACACCAAAGGTCGTCGGCTCGGCATGGATGGCATGGCTGCGGCCGATGGTGGGGGTCAGTCGATGTTCCAGCGCGCGGGCCTTGAGGGCGGCCAGTAGGCGGTCCAGGTCGGCCAGCAGAATGTCGGCGGCCTGGGTCAGTTGAACGGCGAGGCAGGTGTCCAGCACATCGGAGGAGGTCATACCCTTGTGTACGAAGCGGGCCTCGGGACCGACATGCTCTGCCAGGTTGGTTAGAAAAGCGATGACGTCGTGCTTGGTCTCGCGCTCGATCTCGTCGATGCGTGCCACCTCGAAGCCGCCGCGTTCCCAGACCGCTCTGGCAGCCTCGGCCGGGATCTCGCCCAACTCTGCAAGCGCGTCGCAGGCATGGGCTTCGATCTCGAACCAGATGCGGAACTTGTTCTCCGCTTCCCAGATCTTGACCATCTCCGGACGGCTGTAGCGCGGAATCATAGTGGCTCGGTCCCTCTGCCTGTGCCTTTCGAGAAACCGCGATATTGGCCTATCGGCCCGGTTTCGCCAAGAGACGGGCGTGCAGGCCAGCCATCCTCAGAAGCCGTGTCACAGCTGCCGCACTGCCAGAGGCCGAACAACCGAAAAGGGCCCGCTGCATTCGGCAGGGGCCCTTCTCAGGTTTTTTGTGAAACGACCGCTAGCCCTTGGCCGTTGCCGCAGCCTCTTCCTCGGTGGTCAGCGCCTTCATCAGGAGCGCCTCGACCGAAGCGAAGTTCTTCTCGATGTCGGGATCTTGCCAGGCGTTGAACATCAAGGGGTGATGGAATCGCACGGTGGCATCGAAGATCGCCTGTGCCGTGGTTTCCGGATCGTCCTTGAAATTCAAGCGCCCTTGATCGCGGCCTTCGGCCAAAATCTTGGCAAGCTGATCGACCATCTCGTCCATGTGACTGGAAACAGCGCCTGTCGCGGTCTCCGCAATGGTGCGGTAGGTCGCGAACATCTCCGGGTCTTCCTTGACCTTCTGCTGCTTGATCGTCACCAGCCGCCGCATCCAGGACGAGAGCTTGGCATCAGCCTTACCTGGCTTGTCGGCGATCTTGCCCAGTGGTTCCGACACGCCCGACAGCCATCGCCCTGCAACGGCATCGCGCAGAGCCTTCTTGCTCGGGAAGTGTCGATAGATGCTACCGTGGCTGACTCCCAGCGCACGAGCCACATCGACGACGCTGGCCTTCTTCGGGCCGAACCGCCTCAAGACGGTCTCAGCTGCGTCCAAAATTCCATCCGGTGTCAGGTGCCCTTCGGGCCTCTCTGGTTTGTCCATTCGTTCCCACTCCGCTCCAGCGCTATGCGTTTGCGACCGCAAACGATTGCCCCCAAATAGGTTCCCAATCCTCGTTGTGTCGCTTCACGCTTTTCAATCCTAGCACAAACCCCCGCTGCCGCTACAATTCATTCCTCCGTGGCAAGCATAGAATCTGGCATACGGCTATCGTACGACCTTCGTCTACACTTTGTACACCTGACCAAAAGGACAGGTTTAGTCACTGTGCGGCAAAACTTAATCAACAAGTAGTACTTCGTCTATTTGGTTCTCTGTCTCAACGCTGCTTTATCTGCCAAGTAAAGACTAGTGCAAGTAAGGCAGAGCGGCGCACGCCGCAAGAGAAGTTACAAAAGGCAGACAATGAAATCGCGCGGAAAGGTATTGCGGAGGGTGATATGTGACTCTCCTGGCGATCACGATGCCTTAAGCGGGAAGAGAATCTTTCGCAAATGCGGCGATTCTGGGACAAACGTGCAATTTCGGAACTTGGCGAGCAGTGATCAGTCTTGCGCAGCTCCACTGTCGCGCAGGTGGAATAGCATCCCCGGGGTGGGTCAATGTGACGCATGTTGTCACTTGCAGGGTTACGACGGGGGCGGTGCGGCGGAACGAGAGGCTCATAGCAGTTCCGGCCCTGCCACAAAGGGGTTCACCCCATCCCGCCGCTCTACCTCCACTGCCCAGAGGTCGGGATCACGACTGCAGGCGCGTTCGATGTAGGCATCGGCTTCCGATTCGCTTACCGCTTGATCCTGCATTGCGCCCATCCAACCCAGTCGACCGTCCAGGTCGCGTTGCTGCACCAAGATTCGGAAAGCGCCGTCCAGGCTGTTGATCTTCACCAGCAGGCCACCGCCCATTTTCTCGCCACGACGCAGCAACAAGGCCGGTCGCCCTGCTGCGTTCTCGTGGCGGACGATACCCATGATCCAAAGATGACTTGGCAGGCGATCGTCGCTCATACCTGGCCCCCCTCCTCGCGCCACTCGGCCAATACCCAGGGATGATCCTCGCACGCCATTGCCGCGCCGCGCGATGCCTCGAAGGTCGCACGATTCAGTCTCGATAGGGCCCAAACGGCTGTGCTTCGCACCAGGGCGTCCTCGCTTCCAAGCTTTGTCATAATCGTAGGCAAGGCTCCCAAATTGGCGCTGTTACCTAATGCGATCAATAGGTTGCGCGAAAAGCGCGCATGACCGATCCGCTTGATCGCGGTGCCGGAGAAGAAACGGCGAAACGCCGGCTCATCCAGGCTCGCCAAGCTCAGGAGGTCGGGGGCGGTCAGCTTCGCCTTGGCCTCCAGCTTGGTTTCCTTGGCGCGTTTGGCGAATTTGTTCCAGGGACAGACCGCCAGACAGTCGTCGCAGCCGTAGATGCGGTTGCCGATGGCCGGGCGCAGTTGCCGCGGGATTGGGCCTTTGTGCTCGATCGTCAGGTAAGAGATACAGCGCCGCGCGTCCAGCCGATAGGGGGCAGGAAAGGCATCGGTCGGACAGATGTCGAGGCAGGCTCGGCACTGGCCGCAGTGCGCCTCCACTGGCCGATCATGCGGCAGCTCCAGTGTGGTGAAGATGAAACCCAGAAAGAACCAATTGCCCAAGTCTCGCGACAGCAGGTTGCTGTGCTTGCCCTGCCAGCCAAGCCCAGCAAGTGCGGCCAGAGGCTTTTCCATCACCGGGGCGGTGTCGACGAAGACCTTGACGTCACCACCGGCAGCCGCGAGCAACCAGCGCGCCAGTTGCTTCAGCTTCGGCTTCACCACTTCGTGGTAGTCGCGCGCACGGGCGTAGACCGAGATGTTTCCGGTCATCGGCTGACTGAGGTTGGCCAGTGCATCGCCTTCCGGCCCGTAGGTCATGGCCAGTGCGATAATGCTGCCAACCTCCGGCCAGAGCCTCTTGGGTTGGCTGCGCCGATTGCGATGCTCGGCCATCCAGGTCATCTGGCCATGGAAACCCTCGGCCAAAAAGGCATCAAGGCCGTCGACCGCTGCGTCGGGCAGGGCGGCAGGCGCAATTCCAAGAGCGTCGAAACCAAGCGCCTCCGCTTCGCGGCGCAAGGCGACCAGCAAGTCCGCCGGGTCGCGCTCTTCTCCAGTCTCCGCTGTCTCAGACTTCATGGCCCGACCATCGGTCGACCGGCTCGGAGACGCAAGCCCGCACGGCTTGACAGCCTCCGGTCCGAACCGCCACTTCGGAAGACATGCAGATCTCTCTGAACAACAGCGGCACGCTCGAAGCGGTAACACGCCAGGCTTCGGCCAGCCTCACGGTCGAGACCAGGGGACGGGAGGCCGTGGATTTGACCGCCGCCGTCGCGACCTGGCTTCAAAGTTTGGGCGTACAGGAGGGGGTCGTGACACTCTTTTGTCGGCACACCTCGGCCTCGCTGACGGTGCAGGAGAATGCTGATCCGCGGGTACAAAGCGATCTGATGGACGCGCTCAGCACTCTGGCGCCGGAGGAGGCGGTTTGGCGTCATAGCCAGGAAGGTCCGGACGACATGCCGGCCCATGTGAAGACCAGCTTGACGGATGTCAGCTTAACCCTGCCGGTCGCCGCCGGCGGCCTGATCTTGGGCACCTGGCAGGCGATCTACCTTTTGGAGCATCGGCGCCACCCGCATCGCCGCGACGTGCATCTTCACTTCCTTGGTCGCTAGGGACCTGCGGCCCATGAAACCCTTCTGGCAAAGCAAGCGCTTAGCGGAGATGACTGCAAGAGAGTGGGAGAGCCTCTGCGATGGCTGTGGGCGTTGCTGTGTAATCAAGCTGGAGGATGCGGAGACCGGGCAGATCGACGATACCGACGTTGCCTGCAAGCTCTTTGACGCCGAGACCTGCCGCTGCCGGGATTACGAAAATCGGCAGGCTCTGGTGGCAGACTGCGTGAAACTAAGCCCGGATACGGCTGCCAGCATCTCCTGGATGCCGAAGACCTGTGCCTACCGACTCTTGGCGGAAGGGCGACCGCTCTATTGGTGGCACCCGCTGGTCTCCGGCGATCCGGACAGCGTGCACGAGGCCGGTATCTCGGTCCGTGCCAAGGTGGTGGACGAACGCGAGGTGGCGGACGTCGACCTTGAAGACCACATCGTCATTTGGCCGCTACCCGAAGATCTTATCAGCGACTGATCTGGGTTCAATATCCGCGATCGACGGTGAAGCGGGCGACGGCCAAGAGGGCAGATCGCGCCTCGGACTGCGGAAACACCTCGAGCGCTGCCAGAGCCTTGTCGCGATAGTCGGCGGCGACACCAAGCGCGGCATTCAGGGTGTCGTGCTTGCGCATCAGCGCAACCGCATCGGCAAGGTCGCTGTCGTTCTGCTCCATGTCCTCCAGACAGCGCCGCCAAAAGCTGCGTTCGTCCTCGTCGCCGCGGGCGATCGCCAGAACCACCGGCAGGGTGAGCTTGCCGTCGCGGAAGTCGTCGCCGACGGCCTTGCCCATGTCCGCTTCGCTGGCCGCATAGTCCAGTACGTCGTCGACCAGTTGGAAAGCCATGCCGAGTGCGCCGCCATAGGCTTCCAGCGCTTTCTGCTCTGTCGCGGGACGATCGGCGACCACAGCTCCAACTTCACAGGCTGCAGCGAAGAGAGCGGCCGTCTTGGCACCGATGACCTCAAGATAGGCTTCGACCGTGGTCTCGGTATCATTTGCAGTCAAAAGCTGGTGAACCTCGCCTTCGGCGATGATGGCCGAGGCGTTTGAGAGGATGCGCAAGACTTCCAGCGATCCATCGGCGACCATGAGTTGAAAGGCACGGGAGAAGAGGAAGTCGCCGACCAAGACGCTGGCCTTGTTGCCCCAGATGGCATTGGCCGTGGATTGGCCGCGTCGCAGGCCGCTCTCGTCGACGACATCGTCGTGCAACAGGGTTGCCGTGTGGATGAACTCGACGCAGGCGGCCAGGCCGCAGTGACGCTCCCCGCCATAACCGCAGAGCTTCGCCGAGGCCAGGGTCAGCAAAGGGCGCATGCGTTTGCCGCCGGAAGCCACGATGTGCCCGGCAAGCTGGGGTATCAGCGCCACGGGCGAGTGCATGCGCTCGACGATAAGCCGATTGACGACTTCCAGATCGCTGCCGACCAATGCCAGCAGCTGCTCTAGGCCGTTCTTGGGTGCCGCGGCATCGCTGGACACCTCCAGCGACGGGGCGCCGGCGGAGACTGACAAAATTCTTTCCCTTCTCACGTAAGGGGTGGACTCCTTGGCAAGATATAGGTGCGCCACCGGGCGTCAAGCCAGTCTCTAGGGCCCTTCCCTGAGACCCTCTGTCCCGCCGATCCGCTGCAGCAACCTGCGTCACACGTTTTGTCACAGTCCCGTCACAACAGCTGTGTCGGGGGGTCGCTTTCCTTACAAATTGCCGTTTGGAGGACAATATCAGGTGTCGAGAGGCGAGAGCTTCGGTACAGGCGCCGGCCTTTAGGAAGGGGCTGCCTGGTCCAAACAGAGGACCCTGATCATGGAGGATAGTGTCATCAAACGTCGCATGGCGGGGCGTCCGCGTCCTTTGCCGCGCGAGCCTCGGACATGCGCCCATTCACAGCGCGAATGTCGGCTGGTCTGGCTGGTCTTGATCGGCGCCGCTGTTATGGGGCTTTTTGGCGTCACGGCGGCGAGTTGATACAACTGGATTTCGATGGTGGGTGCAGACGAGGGTAGCGACGCGACGGGCTTGCTTGGTGGGCGGATAAGCTTGCGACAGCCGGACAAGGGCTTTCGGGTCGCAATCGACAGCCTTCTCCTCGCGGCGGCCGCGGAACCGCCGGCCGGAGTCAGGGTGCTAGACCTTGGCTGTGGCGTTGGCGCAGCGGCTCTCTGCCTGCTGCAACGGCGGCCCGACCTCAGCCTCTTCGGCTTGGAGGTCCAAGCGGATCTGGTCGCACTCGCTGGCCGCAATGCCCTTGCCAACGACCATAGCCACCGATTTCGCGTCTGTTGTGGCGATGCCGCCGATCTGCCCCGCGAACTCCGCGAGGCGAGCTTCGAGTGGGTGATCAGCAATCCGCCTTACTTTGCGCAAGGCAGTGGCGGCAGCTCGCCGCTGGCCGGCAAGAGCCGTGCCAATCAAGAGAGTAGCCTTGATCTCGGTGGTTGGATCGACGTGATGCTGCGCCGACTGTTGCCGGGGGGCGGCCTGACCCTGGTGCATCGTAGCGATCGCCTGGCGACCATCCTTGCCAGTCTGGACGGTCGCTGCGGGGCGATCACACTTCTGCCGCTCTGGCCCAAAGCGGGGCAGCCGGCCAAGCGCATTCTGGTTTCGGCCCGAAAAGGCAGCCGCGCCGGCTCGACGCTGCTGCCGGGACTGGTCCTGCATCAGGCCGATGGTCGTTTTACCGAGGCGGCCGAGGCGGTCTTGCGTGGCGGTGTCGCTCTATCGATGAGGTCTGGCAAGACCGCCTAGGTTAGGCCGTAGTGATCGGCAAAGGGATCCCAATCAGGATCGCGGTGCCAGTCGTACTCGGCCGCCGTCGAAACATCTTCTGCCGTTTGCTGGCCCAACAGGCTGGCAATGAGGGCGAGGCTCATGTCGATCCCGGCGGCGACACCGGAGGAGGTCCAGTAAGGACCGTCTTGAACCCAACGGGCTTTGGCCTGCCAGGAAACCGACTGGCTGCTGCTGATGACCCAGTCCCATGCCCGCTTGTTCGAAGTGGCCTTTCGGCCGTCCAGAAGTCCGCTGCGAGCCAAGAGGACGGAGCCGGTACAGACCGATGCAACGACCTCCGCATCGACGGCCGCTCGAAGCAGGAAGTCCATCATCGCTGGATTGTCGATTTCTCGACGGGTGCCGGGTCCGCCCGGGATCAACAGCATGTCGAAGCCGCTGCAATCGACGAAAGACAACTCTGCCAGGCTTTGCGTGCCGGCACCGCTTGCCACAGGGCCAGCGGTTTCGGCCACCAGAGTTAGCGAAAACTCTTCGCTCAGCATCCCCAACATTTCCAGCGGACCATAGAGGTCGAGCAGTTCGAAACCAGGGAAGATGACTGCGGCTAGCTTGCGCATGGCAAGGCTCCTGCAAGGGCTGGAAGGCTGCTTGGTCTCAGCGACGCTCGACCTTGATCGGCAAGGGTTTCAACCGCGCGGGCTTGTTAGGCCGCTCTGGCTGTTGGGGCTCTGGTCCGCCCAAGAGCATTACCCCGGTTCCCATCGCCAACGAACCGAAGGTGATGGCGAAGAAGACCAGCAACAGCACCATCGCCTCCACCCAGAAGGCGGAGGAGAAGATCAAGGTGGCCAAGCCCATGGCATCGGTCAGCAGCAGCCCGGCCAGCAAGAGCCAGCCGGAGGCGATGCCGATGAGACAGTGATGCAGAAGGAAACGCAGCAGGGGGGAGCGCATCGTAGGATCGAGCCTCTCGTAGCGAACTGCCCTTAGTCTATCGCAGAATGCAAAGGTCCCAACAGACGCGCCTTGTCGCGCCGAGGGTGCAACGCCATCTCCCCTGCTAGTCGAGGTGTTTCCCCAAAAGGACTGCGAGTTACAGATGGCCTTTTCCTTCCCGCGTCTCTTCGGTGGCTCGCGCCCCCTTGTTCCTGTCGTTCGTTTGACCGGTGCGATCTTCGCAGGCGGTGGCGCCCTGCGTCGCGGCCTGTCGCTGCAGCGTGCCTCGGCGCCGCTGGAGCGGGCCTTTAAGATGAAGGGGGCGAAGGCGGTGGCGCTGATCATCAACTCGCCGGGCGGTTCGCCGGCGCAGTCCTCGCTCATCAGCGCTCGGATTCGCGCACATGCCGCAGAGAGCGGCCTGCCGGTGCTGGCATTCGTCGAAGATGCTGCAGCCAGCGGCGGCTATTGGCTGGCCTGTGCCGCCGATGAGATCTTCGTCGATTCAAGCTCGATCGTCGGTTCGATCGGTGTGGTCTCGGCAGGATTTGGTTTCCAGGAGGCAATGGACAAGATCGGCGTCGAGCGACGCCTGCACACCGCCGGTGGTCGCAAAGCGATCCTGGATCCTTTCAAACCGGAACGCGAAGAGGATGTGGCCGACTTGAAGGCCGTCCAGGGCGAGATCCACGACAGCTTCAAGTCTTGGGTCAGAGAGCGTCGTGGCGCACGCTTGAAGGGTGCGGAAGAGGAACTCTTTTCCGGTGCGTTCTGGACCGGCCGCAAAGCTGTAGAATTGGGCTTGGCGGACGGCCTGGGCCAGCTACGCGAGGTCTTGCGAGATCGCTACGGTAAGAAAATGCGTCTGGTACCGGTGGAACGAAAGCGCGGATTCCTGTCCGGACTCCTTGGCGGCGGGCAAGCCGAACAGCGCATGGAAGACCTAGGCCCGGCCATGCTGAGCGCCGTCGAGGAGCGCTTCGTCTGGCAACGTCTTGGCCTCTAGGGTTTCTAGTTCCACGAAGGCACGAAGCCGACGGTCTGGTCCAATATGCACTCATAGAGCAACTCATAGCTGCCGGTGGGTGCCGAGACCTGCTGGATGGCATTGTCGATCTGACCAGAACACCAGTTGCGGGCTCGGTCGGGCATGTCCGACCACAGCGTCTTCAAGGCGTCCAGGGCTGTGGTTTCGCGCACCCGGCAGCCCTGGCGGATCTTGCCGGCATCGGCAGTGGGCTTCACCGCCACCTCGCTTAGGGCTGCCCAGGTACAAAAACGCTCCATGTCATAGGCAGGCAAGGCGATCTGTGACTGAGCCAAGGCGTTTGACGCACCCAACAGCAGACAGAGGGCGAGAAGGCGAGAAACGAACATGGGGGAGTGATCCTTGGCGCGACAGCTGTACTCGGACCCGACACTAGAGCAGGATCTCGTCAAGTCGAAACGATTTGTCGCCTAGACCCAGCTCTATGGGCCTGAAAAATAGAGTGGATTTAGCTGCTCAGGTGATGTCACCTCGATGCGACCTCTTCTGAGGGTGGTTGAGTGCCACCCCGAAGGGTCCGGGTGCGGTGGGACTTGCACCTTGGCGGCGAAACGGGGAGAACCAAGGTTAGTGAGGGTGCGCCAC
Organism: Rhodospirillales bacterium; assembly: GCA_963669445.1. Lineage (GTDB taxonomy): Bacteria > Pseudomonadota > Alphaproteobacteria > Kiloniellales > JACOMY01 > JACOMY01. The sequence goes on along the minus strand of OY770029.1, from coordinate 2,888,098 downwards.
CCTGGTCGACACTCTGCTCTGCTGGATTGGATGAACGGAGTGGGCGCGCGCGATCAGGAGATGACACCTCATCGCGACACTCTCTAGGTGGTAAAGGGTTAAGCAAGCGTGTTCGGACTCTCTATTCAGAAACTCCTGGTCTTAGGCGTGGTCATCGTCGGTGTGATCGCAGCCTTCCGCTTGCTCTCCACGATTAAGCGCCAGCAGGAAATTGCGCGCCGTAACCAAGAAGCAGCGGAACGCCGCCGGCAGCAGGAACAACCGACCCATCCAGGCCAACAGCAAATCGAGGATATGGCCGCTTGTGCGAAGTGCGGGGCCTACATCGCCGCTTCGGCCGGTGGTTGTGGACGTCGCCGTTGCCCCTACAAGTCGGCTTAGCGCCTCGCCCTTTTGAATCCGCCTCTCCAATGCTGTAAGGTAAGCGCGTCGAAGGATATCTGCATTGTGCAGGGGCAGGACGAAGGGCAGAGGCAAGGCGAGAAGGCGCGATGAGCGGCGACGAAGACGGCAAACAGCTTGGCAAGGTGCCGGTGTTCCGCCTGCGGGCAACCAGCGGGAAGGACTTCGAAAAGGCCTATCGCCGTGCAGAGGACGGTCTGCAGGCCCCGCTACCCACATTTCGTCGCTTTGAGGAAGAAGAAGCGGTCGAAGCCGAAGTCGTGCCCGAGGCAGAGGCGATCTCAGACGAGGCCGCCGACACTGTTCAGCTGCAGCTGACCTTGCAGGAAGGCGCTGCTCTGGTCAGTGAGTTCAGCGGCGCACAGGCGATCCGTGCGGCGACGCCGGCGGAGGCTCTGGAAGAGGAGACGACGGCCTTTCGGGAAGTGCTGCGATCGGGCGTCGAACGGCCGGCCGAGACCTATCAGGATTGGCTGGCACCGGTCGATGCAGAGGATTGGAGCGCCGATGCGCCGGTGGGAGGATTGACCGGTGATCCGGCAGCACCGCTGCTAAGCGACTTCAGCGGGGCCGATACCATGCCGCAACTGCCGGAGCGGGAAGACCCAGTCTTCGTGAACGATGGCCTGCCCAGCCTGACGGCTGCGGAGGGACGACTTCTGTCGGAGTTCAGCGGCTCCAACCTCTTCGGCGAGAACGAGGACGAGAAGCAGACCGTCGGCGGCATGAGCGCGCTCGATGATGTGATCTTCTCCTCCGACCCGCGGCAGAATGAGCCTGAGCTGCCGCGGGTCACGGGGCGAACCGAGCCTGAGTTTCTGTTCAAGCGATAGCGTTCAGTTTTTGGGGCGCGCGTCGGATGGGCCTGTGCAATCGGGCTATGTCGCCAGACGCTCTTGCCGTTGCTCGGGGCGAGAGGCTAGTTTCGCGCGCCCGGGCAGTGGAGGTGGGGGATCGGAGCAGTCCATCGTCGCGATCGCACGCCGGCTTGTTAGAGCACAGAGCAACCGAATTCTCTCGACCGAGGAGCATCCAAAGGCCATGACCGCAGCCAAGGGGAGAGAGGCTGATCCCGCGACCTCTTTCCAGCGCTTGATTCTAAACCTTCAAACCTACTGGGCCGACCAGGGCTGCGTGATCTTGCAGCCCTACGACATGGAGGTCGGAGCCGGTACCTTCCACCCGGCGACGACCCTGCGCTCCTTGGGTCCCGACCGGGTGTGGAACTGCGCCTATGTCCAGCCTTCGCGGCGGCCGACCGACGGCCGCTATGGCGAAAACCCCAATCGACTGCAGCACTATTATCAATTCCAGGTCTTGATGAAACCCTCGCCGGCTGAGATTCAAGATCTCTATCTGGGCTCTCTTCGCGCAATCGGACTGGATCCGAAAGAGCACGACATCCGTTTCGTCGAGGACGACTGGGAAAGCCCGACCCTAGGCGCCTGGGGCCTGGGTTGGGAGGTTTGGTGCGACGGCATGGAGGTGACGCAGTTCACGTACTTCCAACAGGTCGGCGGTATCGACTGCGATCCAGTTCCCGTCGAGCTGACCTATGGGCTGGAGCGCTTGGCCATGTACGTCCAGGGCGTCGAAAACGTCTATGATCTCGATTGGGACGGCGTGCCGGCGGAACAGGGTGGGAAGAGTTACGGCGATGTCTTCTTGCGCGCTGAGAAGGAATTCTCGGCCTTCAACTTCGAACATGCGACAACCGACGCCTTGTTTCGCCACTTTGCGGATGCCGAGGCCTCCTGCGCCCATCTGCTGGAACAACGCTATGAAGGGCGTACGTTGGCCCTACCGGCCTATGATCAGTGCATGAAGGCCAGCCATTTGTTTAATCTGCTGGACGCGCGCGGTGTGATTTCGGTGACCGAGCGTCAGGCCTACATCGGTCGCGTGCGCGCCTTGGCCAAGGGGTGCTGCGAAGCTTGGGTTGGGGAGACGAAACATGCCTGAGCTGCTCTTGGAACTGCGCTCGGAAGAGATCCCGGCGCGCATGCAGCAGCGCGCCGTTGAAGAACTGGAACGTCTGGTACTGGCCGGGTTGGCAGAGGCCGGCCTCGCCAGCGCGGCGGCTCGCGGTTTCTCGACGCCGCGCCGCCTTGCGTTGCTGATCGAAGGCCTGCCGATCAAGCAGGAAGATCGGCGCGAGGAACGCAAAGGCCCCAAGGTGGGAGCGCCGGAGAAGGCCGTTGCCGGCTTTCTGCGGGCGGCGGGGCTTGCCTCGTTGGACGATGCAGAGGTACGCGAGACCGACAAGGGCGCCGTCTTCTTTGCAGTGCGCGATGTGCCGGGGCAGGCGACATCGGAGGTGTTGCCGGGGATCGTAATCGCGGCGCTGCAGGGTATGAGCTGGCCAAAATCCATGCGCTGGGGCGAGAACGGCTTTCGCTGGGTGCGCCCGCTGCGTTCCATCCTGGCGATTTTCGACGGCAAGCCCTTGGTGGGCGGTTTGGATCTCTCCAGCCACAACGAGGATGCAGGCTTCCTCGGTTTCGGCGACTGGACCCTGGGCCACCCACAGCGTGAAGCGCGGCCGCTGCATGTGAAAGACTTCGCCCACTATGTGGAATGCATAACGGCTGCCGGTGTGATGCTGGACCGCGACGAGCGTGCAGCCTCGATCCGCGAGCAAGCCCAGTCCTTGGTGGATGGGGCCGGTCTGCGGCTGCGCAGCGACGCCGCACTACTGGATGAGGTGGTGGGCCTGATCGAGTGGCCGACGGTGTTGCTGGGTCGCTTTGAGGAGCGCTTTCTGGTGGTTCCGCCTGAAGTGCTGGTGACGGCCATGCGCAGCCATCAGAAGTACTTTGCGCTCGAGACCAGCGAGGGCGATCTGGCACCGGCATTCCTGCTGGTCGCCGAGGGTGAAGCTGCACCGGAAAGCCTGCGACGTGCCAACATCGTCGCCGGCAACGAGCGCGTGCTGCGCGCCCGCCTGGCCGATGCCCAGTTTTTCTGGGAGCAAGACCTGAAGACCCCGCTGTCGGAACGACGTCAGGCGCTGGCCGATATCGTGTTCCACGCCAAGCTGGGCCGGCTGGATCAGCGTGTCGCGCGGATCGAGACCTTGGCCCAAGGCATTGCCGAGGCTTGCGGCGAGGCCGATCCGGCCCAAGTGCGTCAGGCAGCGGGTTTGGCTAAGGCCGATCTGGTGACCGGCATGGTGGGCGAGTTTCCGGAACTGCAGGGCCTGATGGGGCGATATTATGCCCTGGCCGAAGGCTTACCGGACCCGGTGGCCGAGGCGATCGCGGACCACTATGCGCCCAAAGGCCCGGACGATCCCTGCCCGACAGCGCCAGTGTCGGTCGCCGTTGCGCTGGCGGAGAAACTGGATAGCTTGGTCGGTTTTTGGGCGATCGGCGAGACCCCGACCGGCAGCAAGGATCCCTATGCTCTGCGTCGAGCCGCCCTGGGTGTCATTCGTTTGATTCTTGAGAACCAGCTGCGCCTTTCTTTGCGCGATCTCTTTGCGATCGCTGCGGCTGGCTATGGCAAGCTTGCCGAGGGCTTCGAGGCCGAGGCACTGCTGGACTTCTTTGCCGATCGCTTGAAGGTGGCGTTGCGCAGCCAGGGCATTCGGCACGATCTGATCGCCGCCGTCTTCGCATTGGAGCGCGAGGAGGGAGTCCGGGAGGATGACTTGACCCGGCTGGTCGGACGCGTGCGGACCCTACAGACCTGGCTGACCGGGGAGGCCGGGGAGAACCTGCTGACCGCCTATCGCCGTTCCGCCAACATCGTGCGGATCGAAGAGAAAAAGGACGGTGCGCCGGTCGAGGGACCGGCCGACCAGCATCTCTTCGAACAGCATGAAGAGCAGGCGCTCTGGATGACCTTGGAGGCCGTGCGGCCTACCCTCGATCTGGCTTTGGCCAGAGAGGATTTCGAGACCGCGCTGACCGACCTTTCGGGCCTACGGACACCTGTCGATGCCTTCTTTGACAAGGTGACCGTGAACATCGAAGGGCTTGGTCTGCGGGCGAACCGCCTACGCCTCTTGAAGGCGATCCAGGCCACGATGGACCGGGTTGCACGCTTCGATCTGGTCGAAGGTTAGGGAAGAGTTCAATGACGCCGGATGAGGGTAGAGCGTTCTTCGAGGCCTATCTCAGAGCCTGGAATGCGCAAGATCTTGAGGCCTTGAGTGCGCTCTTCGCCGAGCCTTCGCTCTTTGTCTTGCCGCAGGCCTCACTGCCTCTCGCCGACCGCAGCGCGACCCAGGCTCTGTTGAAGCAGGTCTTCGATGGCCTGAACGCCGACAACTTCGAGAAATCACGCTATGCCGGGGTAACGGCCAGGTCGTGCGGTGATGGTCTTGCCATCCTCGATGCCACAACCGTCGACCGCCTACGCAAGGACGGCAGCGTGATTGAGAGCATCGATGCGCACTATGTCCTGCGCCGCGAAACTGATGGCGCCTGGCGGATCGTGACTGTGGTCGTCTGTGCGCCCGGCTGGCGCGATCCGCTCTAGGGCTTCTCTCCGGGCTCTTCCTCATAGGCCGTGTAGCCTCCGCCCAGCGGCAGGGTGCCAAGTGCGGCTGGGGTGAAGTCATAGGCGACGGTCTCGCCGACTGGGGCCTGGCGACGGCGCATGCGCTCGAGCACGAAGCTGCCGAATAGCAGATTCACGACGGCGATGAAGAGGAAGAAGGTGCTGGGCCCGAAGATGCTCATGCTGGCGGAAGCCGTGAAGTTGCCGATCACGCCGCCCAGCGAGTTGACGAGCAAGAGTGCGGCTGCAGCAGGTACAAGGCTGTCTTCCGGCAGCCAGTCGTTGGTGTGCGCGATGACCAAAGCATAGGGTGGGAAGATCGCCGCACCGGTGATGACACAAGCCAGGAAGACCATCGTGTAGGAGGGGGAGCCGACCAAGGCAACGACGTAGAGCAGCAGCAAGAGTACCCCGCCGGTCAAGGTGATCCCGACGATGACGGCGCGGCGGTCCAGGCGGTCCGAGAGCCAACCCAGCGGATACTGCGCCACCAGACCTGCCAAGAGCCCGGCGGTCAGGAGCCAGGCCGTGGCTTCGGCATTGAAGCCGGCGCTGGAGCCATAGACAGCACCTAGCGATGTGAAGGAGCCCTGGAGCGCGCCGACGCAGAAGGATCCCACCAGGCCGAGCGGCGTTTCGCGAAACAGTCTTAACAATCCATAGCGACGCGGTGCCGTTTCGTCCTGCAGCTGCACCGGTGCGCCGGCTCGTGTCAGGGTGACCGGAACCAGCGCCAGAGAAATAAGGATCGAGGACAGGGCAAAGAGTTTCAATCCTCCGGCGTCGCCCAGATTGGCAAGGAGCGGGCCGACCGCAAAACCGCCGAAGACAGTGACGCCATAGATCGAGAGGATGCGGCCGCGCAGGTTGTTGGGCGAGCGGGCGTTCATCCAGCTTTCCACCACGGTGTAGAGCCCGGCGAAGCAGAAGCCGGTGATCAGGCGCAAGACCACCCAGCCGATGTGGCTGGGCCAAATCGCCAGCAGCAAGGCCAGGGCAGAGGCCACCGAGGCAAGCGCCGCAAAGGTGCGTATGTGGCCGATCTCGCGCACCAGCTTAGGGCAATAGAGGCTGCCGATACCAAAGCCGGCGAAGTAGCTGGCCGAAACGAAACCCATCCAGGAGACTGAGATTCCCTCCATCGGGGCGCGCAGGCCCAGAAGGACGAACTGCAGGCTGCTGCCAGCCAGAAGGACGCCGAAACAGAGGATCAGCGGTCCGAGGAGAATCAGAAGCGACCTCATGGGCAAGGCATCCTTGGCAGAAACGCTTGTTGCACTAACCTCCGCCGTTAGCCCCTGCCGACGCGCGGTACAAGCGCGAATTTCAAATGGCAAAGTCCGCGAGCTATCATCCGCAGAGGCAGCTGGGCAAGGTCATCGATCCCAAGAGGCTACTGGAGATGGTGCAAAAACGTGCACGGCTTTGCGGATTGCCGGCGGCCAGGCGCAGCTGCCGCTCCGTCATGGTCAGAAGGCGCCGACCGGCCGCCGCATCGGGTTCGACCTTGCGGTCCACGAGCTGGCAGCTCTTGGAATCCAGCCGCGCGGTCATGATCATCGGCGTCTCGCGGCCGTCCGTGTGATAGATCTTGGCCTCTGCTCGGCCATGCCAGTCGTTGCCTTCCTGGGTGACGGTTACCTTCTCGATGCGACAGTCGGCGCCAGCGCCGGCCAGTTTCGGGCAGGCTTCGCGCAGCATGCGCGGCGCGTCTGAGAGCAGCAGCACAGTGGAGGTCAGGTCCGCCTCTTCGGCAGCTGCGTTTGTATCCCAGGTCAAGAGGCCGAACGCACAGGCCCAGGCCATAAGCCACATAGTCCGAGTACCGCTGGGCTTCACCATGTACCCTCTCCCTTCAGAGTAGAGGTCGCCAGTCTAGAGGCACATCGGCGCGCCGCGACAGTCGAAACGACCGATCACATCCCGATGAAGACAAAGTCGAGCTTGGTCAGGTCGGAGAACGCGGTGACATCCGAGAGGAGCGCCGAAACCTCGGCATTGCCGTCGCCCTGAAGATCGATCAGCAGCGCACTCTGCGAAGCGTCGAAGATGATCTCCGTCACGCTCTGGGCGGAGAAGACGCTGTCTTCGCGCAAGGTGAAATCGCTCACCGACTGCGGGGAGATGATCTGGAACTGGTCGGCCGCGCTGGGTGCGCTGGCCAGACCCGAAAAGTCGGAGATGACCGCGTCCATCGCGCTCTCTGCGAAGACGAAGCTGTCTGCTCCGGAGCCGCCGCTGGCCGTGTCCATACCTCCTGTCATCAGGGTGTCGTCCCCGAGACCACCGGCGAGGACATCAATGCCCGATCCACCGGTCAGTACATCATTCCCGGCTTCCCCGAGGATCTCGTCATTTCCGGAAGCACCGGAGAGGAGATTGTCGAAGGAGTTGCCCTCGATGACGTTGTCCAGGCTATTGCCAGTGCCGTCGATGTTGCCGAAGCCTCCCTGCATGCGCAGGTTCTCGATGAAGCCGCTGACGGCATTCTCCGGCAGGGTGTAGTCGACCTCCGCGCGCACCAGATCGATGCCGGAGCCAGCCTTCTCGCGGATCTGGTCGGTCGAGGTATCGACCACATAGGTATCTTGGCCGGAACCGCCGATTGCCACGTCACTACCCTCGCGCCCGTTCAGGCGGTCGTCGCCGTCGCGTCCGAAGAGCTTGTCGTCGCCCGTGTTGCCCAGCAAGATGTTGCCGATCTGGCTGCCGCGCAGCTCGCCATTGCCGACATTGGCGTTGATGTTGGCCCGTTCGAAGAAGGCCTCGGAACCGGAGCCGATGTCGAAGGTCGAGGCGTTGGAGCGGATGACGTCGTCGCCGTCGCCGGCGATCTCGATGACCAGATCCGTGCTGGTATCGACGATGAAGGTGTCGTTTGCTTTGCCGCCCGAGGCCGTATCGGCTCCGCTGCCGCCGTTCAGCCGATCCCGGCCGAGCCCGCCGCCGAGTACGTCGGAACCGCTACCGCCAACCATCTGGTCGTTACCGCTATCACCGAACAGTCGATCTGATCCAAGACCACCGAAAAGACGGTCTCCGCCCGAACCGCCGAAGACCGAGTCCTCGCCCGTAGCAACGCGCGCGGTGTCGTTACCGTCATCGCCGAAGGCGCGGTCGTCACCGTCCTCACCATAGATGTAGTCGTCACCGCCGTAACCGTAGGCATAGTCATACCCGCTGCCGCCGTTCAAGCGGTCGCTGCCGTCGCCGCCGCGCAGCTTCGAGATGTCGGCACTGTTGCCATAGAGCGTACTCTCGACCGAGACCACAGCCACGGCGCTCAAGTCGCCCAGCTTGGCGACCACAACGAGGTCGTTGCCGCTGCCTCCGTCAATCGTGTCGCCGATGATCGCCTGGCCAGTCTTAGCAAGGATGAAGGTGTCGCTTCCGCTACCACCGAAGACGCGGTCGATACCGGCATCGATGAGAGCGATATCCTTCGGGTAGATTAGATCGTTGCCTAGGCCTCCAAAGGCCTCGTCGCTGCCAATGCCGCCGCTGATGACGTCATTGCCAGGACCGCCCAAGAGCGCTGAATCGTTGCCGGCGCCCCCGGTGATGGTATCGGCCTCAGAACCGCCGATGAGCGAAAGGTCATTGCCATCGCCGCCGCCGATACTGTCATTTCCGTCATCGCCGGAGAGCCGCGTGTCGTCTCCTCTGCCGCCGGCAAGGAAATCTCCGCCATCGCCGCCATAGAGATAATAGTCATTCCCCGATCCTCCAAAGAGGTAGTCAATCTGTTCGTCGCCCTGCAGGAGAAGGTCGGAGCCGCTGTCACCAAACAGCGTGTCGCGGCCGCTGCCACCGAAGGCGAAGCTGTCGTCTCCTTGGCCCAAAAAGACATAGTCGTCGCCATTACCGCCGTAGAGCTTCGTGTCATAGCCACTACCACCAAGAACTCGGTCGAGGCCGGAGCCACCGTAGAGGCCGGTATCGCTGCCGCTGTCACCGCGCAGGTAGTCGCTGCCGCTGCTGCCGCTCAAGCTGACGTCGTCGCCACTGCGCCCCTCGATCGTATCATCGCCTTCTCCGCCGAAGAGCGAGCTATCGTCGTCATCTCCGCCGAATATACTGTCGTTCCCGGATCCCCCGGCGAGCAAGCGGTCGTCTCCCTGATCGCCGGCGAGGATGTCGTTACCGGAACTGCCGTAGTGATAGCTATCGCCTGAAGACCCGCCGAAGAGCACGTCTGCGCCAAGCCCGCCGTTGAAGCCATCGTCTTTGCCGCTGCCACCGTCGAGGGTGTCGTTTCCCACACCGCCGAAGAAGCCGAAGTCATCTCCCGCATCGCCGTAGATACGGTCCGCGCCAGTGCCGCCGAACAGGAAGGCATCGTTCCCGCTGGCTCCAAAGAGGCGGTCCTGGCCCCCGGCACCGGCAAAGGTTCGGTCACCGCCACTGCCGCCATAGAGCGTATCCGCACCGTTGCCGCCGTAGAGTCCGAAGTCCGTGCCGTCGAGCGCATAGAATGTATCGTTGCCATCTAATCCAAAGAAGGCATCTATGGTGTTGGTTCCAAAAAGGACGTCAACGCCGTTGGTTCCTGTAATGGTGGCCATTATTTATCTCCTTTTTCTTCCCAAGGCGCGAATAGATGTGTCCAGGGTTAGACAAGGATGAACTCGTCGAGGCATGTAGCGACCTAGGTTCCCTGAGGTTCGGTCTCTGCTTGACGAAAAGACTATCGCGGAAGACGAATTCTGTCGAGTAATGAACCGGATTGCGGCCTGGTCCGGAAGGAACCTGCGGTCGCCGAGGTCGGCAGGAAACGTCGATCCGGAACAAAGCGCCGATGCGCTTGCGCCTATTGCTGAAATCACCCGAACATCCTCCTCAGATTTATCGCCAGCGTCTTGGTGTGGCTGGCAGAGGTTAGGACCCAGGACAGAAGCCGCTCTGTTGCGTTCGAATTTCACAGTTCTGTGCCGTGACTAGTCAGAGTCCGGCCCGAAACTGCTTGTGTCCTGCATCGCTGCCGGAGCCACGCGTGTTAGGAAGGGTGGCGCCGGCGATGCCTTGCGCATCGTCAAGCCGGCGTGACGCGGCAAGCGTGGCTCCGGCAGTGACCCGAAGGGCTGTCTTATCAAGGCCTTGGGACTGCGTCGTGCGCCGCTTACGATGCGCAAGGCAACGCCGCGCGACACTCTCCTTGCCCAAGGCCTTGATAAGACGGTGCAGGGCATAAGCAGTTTCGGGCCGGGCTCTCAGAGGAGCTATGGCGCCATTCCTAAGCTGTCGAGCGTTTCGCCCGCGCTCACGGCATTCTCACGTGCCCGTGATTAAGACTATCAATTTAGAAGAACCTGAAAATGGCGTTCAAGTCCTTGGCTCTGTTTTTAGTTTTCTCAGGTACCTTGCTGCCCCGCCCAGGACGAACTTTCTAGTGCTCGCCTGCAAAGTTGACGTGACGAAGGACCGCTCACTGTCTCGATCGGAATGGGGGCAGCGCGGGGGGACGGTTATCAAGTGACGCGACGGGTGTGCCGGTCACTCGCGCCTGCGGGAGGCGATGATTGCATTGATCAACTCTTGCTCCAGCCCTGGAGGCAACTCCTCATCCTCTTGGAAAGCGCGTTTTCCCAATTCCACGGCTTGCAGATAGTGATGGAACTGCGCCTTGCAGAGCGGACAGATCGAGAGGTGATAGTCGAACAGCTGTCGCTGACGTTTGCCCAGAGCGCCCTCGTGATAGTCTTGCAGGAAGGTGTCGAACTCTCGACAGGTGATTTGGCCCGGACAGTGACGCAGGAAGAGCCCGGCCAGCCATTGTTTGCTCGGCCCGAGCAGACCTTTGCTCGGCAGCATCCAACGCGCCATCGCAGCGATCGCCCACCTCATAGGTCTCCCTCCAGATAGAGCGGCTCCAGCATCGCCTTGAGCGCGTGGCGTGCGCGATGCAGGCGGACCTTCGTCGCCGTTTCGCTGATCTCAAGCATGGCGGCCGTTGTTTTGGTGTCGAGGCCTTCGATATCGCGCAACAGCAGGACGCTGCGATGGGTTGCAGGAAGCCTGTCGATGCCCGCGCGCACGGCCATGCGCGTTCCCTTGCGCTGCAGCAGCTCTTCGACAGACAGTGCGGGCTCCTGGCTTCTTGAGAGCGCGATCTGCATGCGATCGAACTTCGGTTGCAGCGCATCCAAAGAGGTTTCGTTGTCTTGCTCTCTGCGTAGCTTGCCGAGTGCCGTGTTGACGAGAATGCGGTGCATCCAGGTGGCAAGAGCCGAACGGCCTTCGAACTGATCGATCTTGCGATAGACCTGTAGAAGGGTCTCTTGCAGGCAATCCTGGGCATCGCCGTGGTTGCCCATGAAGCGGCGTGCGACGCTGTAGAGCTGCGGTCCATAGCCTTGGACGAGAGTTACGAAGGCTGCTTCCTCGCCGCGTTGCAAGGCCGCGACGAGGCTTGCCTCGCCCGTAGCATCCAACGGCTGGGAGCCGCGCTCAAAGCTGTCTTTCGCGTCGTCCAGAATCTTGGCCTCGTCTTTGACCGCCGCGGAGGCTAGCCTAGCTTCTCCTCATGTCGGAGGAAAGCGAACAGGCCTGGCTTAGAGCGACCTCGAAGGTAACCCTTTGTCTCCAAGCCGCATCCAAGCGAGGTCCCGATCCAGTCCAGGCCTGTAGTCCTTTGAATGAGGGCGAGGCGAGATCGGGCAAGCGGATCAACAGGTGCGGCACGCGCCGCGGTGAAAGGAAGATCGATGCTGAATGCCTTGCAAGAAAGTTGGTGTAGTGAGAGCACGTGGGACTTCTCGAACCTGAAGGCGCTCTTCATTAACTGCACTCTGAAACGCTCTCCCGCCTTGTCGCATACCGATGGTCTGGTGCGCATCGCGCGGGCCATCATGGAGAAGAACGGCGTCGATGTGCAGGAAATCCGGGCCATCGATCACGACATCGCCACCGGAGTCTATCCCGACATGCGCGAACATGGTTGGGAAACGGACGACTGGCCGGAGCTCTTCAAGAAGGTCGAGGCCGCCGACATCCTGGTGCTGACCACGCCGATCTGGCTAGGCGAGAAATCCTCAGTCTGCACTCAGGTGATCGAGCGCCTCTACGGCAACTCCAGCCAGCTGAATGCGGATGGGCAGTATGCCTACTATGGTCGGGTCGGCGGTTGCCTGGTGACCGGCAACGAGGATGGAGCCAAGCACTGCTCGATGAACATCCTCTATTCCTTGCAGCACCTGGGCTATGTTATCCCACCGCAAGCCGATGCCGGCTGGCTGGGCGAGGCCGGTCCGGGACCTTCCTATCTGGACGAAGGCTCAGGCGGTCCAGAGAATGACTTCACCAACCGCAACACCACCTTCATGACCTGGAACCTGCTGCACATGGCGCGCATGATCAAAGAGGCTGGCGGGATCCCGGCGCACGGCAATCAGCGCTCCAAGTGGGATGCCGGCTGTCGATTCGACTATCCCAATCCTGAGTATCGCTGACGGGCCTCTGGTCGAGCGGCCTGGATTTTGGCACCCTGTCCGGGTTCACGGTTGCTCGGACAGGGGGAGAAAGCGTGAATCCAGGAACTTTTCTGGCGCGTGCCGCTTGCGCAGAGGGCGGTAGGCCAGCCGTCTATCTCGGGTCCGGCCAGCGTTCTAGCTACCGCGAGTTGGCACGACAGGCCGGCGCTTTGGCTGCGGGTTTGAGAGAGACGCACGCGCTTCAGCCCGGCGCGCGCGTCGCCTTGGTCATGAAGAACTGTCCCGAGTATGTGACTGCGCTCTTCGGAGCTTGGTGGGCCGGCCTGGCCGTCGTTCCTCTGAACGCCAAGCTGCATCCCGATGAGTTCGCCTTTGCCTTGGAAGACTCCGGAGCATCGCTCTGTTTCGTGACCGACGATCTGGAGAGCGCGGTGCCCGCCGACACCGACGTGGCCGTGGTCCGGGTCGGCTCTTGCGATTGGCGGGCACTCTTGGCAAGAGAACCACTCTTAGAACCCGCGATGCGCTCGGCCGATGACCTGGCTTGGCTCTTCTACACCTCCGGGACGACGGGCCGGCCCAAGGGTGCCATGCTGAGCGCGGGCAACTTGCTGGCCATGACAGCGTGCTATTTCATGGACGTTGACAGCATTGATGCTGGTGATTGCATCTTGCATGCCGCACCGATGAGCCATGGCTCCGGCCTCTACATACTGCCCCATGTTGTAGCCGCTGCGGCGCAGGTAATCCCGGAGAGTGCGGGCTTCGACCCTTTGGAGATCCGAGACCTCTGCCGGGTCCACAGCGGCGTTTCCTTCTTCGCGGCACCGACCATGGTCCGGCGCTTGGTGCGTCATCCAGGAATCGAGGGCGGCGACCTACCGGGTCTGAAGACGCTGACCTATGGCGGCGGCCCTATGTATGTTGCCGACTGCCTGGAAGCTTTGGATTGTCTGGGCAATCGGCTGGTTCAGATCTATGGCCAGGGCGAGAGTCCCATGACCATCACCGCCCTCAACAAGCGCCGCCACCTGCCAGGTGGGACGCCCGATCAGACGCAACGCTTGGCCTCGGTTGGTCTGGCGCAGTCGCTGGTGGAGGTGCGTGTCGGCGATGCCGAGGGCCGGGCCATGCCGCTCGGCGAGACTGGAGAGGTTATGGTCCGCGGGCCCTCGGTCATGCTGGGTTATTGGCAGCGCCCGGATGCCACATCCGAGGCGATCCGCGATGGCTGGCTTTACACGGGCGACATCGGTGCCTTGGACGCTTGGGGCTATTTGACCTTGAAGGATCGCTCCAAGGACTTGATCATTTCCGGCGGTAGCAACATCTATCCGCGTGAGGTCGAGGAATGCCTCCTGACCCATCCTGGCGTGGCCGAGGTCTCTGTGGTAGGGCAAGTGGACGCCGACTGGGGCGAGGCCGTGGTCGCCTTCGTGGTTGCCGACGGCACGGAAGCGCCAACGGTCGAGGCGCTGGATCGCCATTGTCTCGATGCCATCGCACGCTTCAAGCGTCCCAAGCACTATCGCTTCCTGGAGCGTCTGCCAAAGAACAACTACGGTAAGGTTATGAAGACCAGGCTCCGCGATTTGCTTCAACAAGACGGCGGGTAACGATACGATGGATCAGGAACAGCCAGCAGAAGTGAGGCGTCGACGGCTCGGCCGGGAAGAAAGACGCAATCAAATTCTGGACCGCGCTGTTGCCTTCTTCTCCGAGCACGGCTTCGGGGCCTCGACCCGGCAGCTGGCAAAGTTCGCCGGCGTGACACAACCACTGCTCTACAACTACTTCCCCTCCAAGGAGGCTTTGATCCGTGCTGTCTACGAACGGGTTTATGTCGATCGCTGGAAGCCGGAGTGGGATGCCATCCTGACCGACCGCAGCCGGCCACTGGAAGAACGTTTGATCGCCTTCTACACGGACTATACGCGCATCATCTACGATCCCGACTGGCTGCGCCTCTATCTCTATTCCGGGTTGCGCGCTCTAGACATCAACAAGTGGTACATTGCCCGCGTCGAAGAGCGTGTTATTCATCCAATTTGCCGCGAGATCCGTGCCGCCTTTGGCCTGCCCCAGCCCGCCGATGGCGAAATTCCAACTGCTGAGGCAGAGATGATATGGACCTTCCAAGGCGGCATTGTCTACTACGGTATCCGCAAGGAGATTTATAAGATAGCTGAGAAAACCACCTTTGATGTGATGATTCGCGGTGCGGTCGGTACCTTGCTGAAGGGCGCGCCGGCGACCTTAGAGGTTGCTCAATCGGCTGAATGTTGATCACTGGCCGCTCTCGGCTCACTTGAAGGTTCAGCGGTGGCGGGCTGCTCTGCCTCCACCTCCATTGCGTCTTCCAATTTCTCCGGTTTCTCTTGCCCCAAGGCCTCCGGCGTGACGTCATCGGCTTCGTCGCGACCCTTGCGGACCCTGGGGGCCGGCACTTGCCAGGCCTTCAGGTTTTCGCCGACCGATTTATAGAATGCGGGAACTAGGCTCTCCAGATCGACAATGAAGTTCTTCCTCTGCGCGAAACGTCCCGCGGTCGGCTTGACCAAGCAGATTTCGAAGCTGTGAGGAACCGTTTCCGGACGCTCCTGCTGGGCACTGTCGGCCAGCCCGTCGATCTCGGCGAGGCTGTGCTGGGTGGAGCCGCCGCGGCCCGGCCAGTGAAGGCGAAGATAGTAGTCCTGTTCCAGCTCCGGCAGCTGCCTTAGCAGCCAGTTGACCCTGGCCTTGGTGCCTTTTCGATCCTCAGGCGCACGCAGTCGCATCGACAGCGAGATCGCTCGCCCACGGAGGTCAGCTTGCAGCTCTAGAGGGGCGGCCGCTCCGGGAACCAGGATTTCGGCGCGTAGCGTCGAGGTCTCCGCCAGTTCTTTTGCATCGTTGCGTTGGCGCAGGTCCAGGTCTTTGCCTTCCGCCCGCGAGAGCCTCACGCTGGCACTGACCGCAAGCTGGCGGGAAAGGATGAGGGCCAGGTCGCGCAGCTCGCTGTGCCAGGCTTGGACCACGTCCGCTGCTTGCTGCGAGCGCGCATGGATCTGCCCGCCGGCAACGGCTGTCAGCACCAGCTCCGTCCAGGCGGGCGGCATGGCGGTGAAGCCAGCGACGCCGGTGCTTGGGTGGGCAAGAAAGCGTTTTAGCTCATGCAAGATCAAATGCTGGTCGGCGTCGGCAACGCCTTCTGTGGTCAGCAGCAGATCGGCTTGCGTCAAGAGGTACATCCATGACCAGTGATAGAGCTTCACCTTGCCGAGTGCCTTGGCTGAGAGGGCCACGGGATGGTGGGTCGGTTGGGTAGCAAATTGATTGGAAACGGTGATCACCGCGTCAATCTCGTTGAGCTTGGCCAGACGCAAATAGGCTTCGACCTGGTCAGTGTCGAGCGGGGCCGAGCCGATCTTGCTCTCAACCAGCGCCGTCCAGCTGCGCCCGCCGATGCGCACGACGATCAGGCCGTCCGGGCGCCGTCCATTCTCTTCGCCGCCGTTCTTGAACACGATTTCGGTATAGCACTCGACCCGCGCACGGCTGCCGACGCGCCGTCCCAGCGAAGACAACAGCAAGTCGGAGAACTCGCGCACGCAAGTGATGCAGGCAAGAAGGATGGAGGTGGCGCGCCCTTCCTTCGAGGTTTCGGATAACACGGGGAACAGGCGGGCACGCTCGCCACGCTCAAGGAAGTCGGGTCGCAGTTCGCTCATCTCTGTCTCCTCGGAGCAGCAGAGCAATGCTATGATGCCTAAAGGTAAAAAGTCAAATGCGCTAATCAATCAATAAGGGTTAGCACCTGCGCCGATACGTTTGCGTCCTGTCCGCTCAAGGGCGCATTCCCCTCTAATCATCTCGCATGTCTGTGCTCGCTTTGGTATATTTTCGTTCAAGAGAATAGATCGGAGGCCTTCACTCCACGGGAGAAAGAGCATGGCCGTCTACTTTGGTGAAACAGGCGTCAACAACACCATTGTCGGTACCAATCAGGTAGATACGATCTTCGGGCTGAGTGGCGACGATCGCTTGCTCGGATTGGCCCGAAGCGACACACTCTACGGCGGTAGTGGCAATGATCGATCGCTTAACGGCGATCATGACTATGACAAACTTTACGGCGGCGATGGTGACGACACCCGTTTCTTCGGTGGTTCGCAGGGCGATACCCTCCATGGCGGTAGCGGTGCTGACGGTCATCTGTATGGTGACGACGGCAACGACCGTGTTCTTGGCGACAGTGGGGAGGACGATCACTTCTTCGGCGGTGACGGGAATGACAATCTGTTCGGCGGCGCCTCTGATGACAGTTTTTTCTATGGTGGAAACGGCAATGACTCCCTCAATGGAGGTCTCGGGGCCGATGTGCTCCTCTCGGGAGGCGAGGGTGCGGATGTTCTAAATGGCGCTGCAGGAGACGATACGAGCCTGATTGGCGGCACAGGCAATGACGAAGTCAGAGGCGGCAGCGGCAACGACTCTTTCCTCTTTGGCAACGATGATGACGATGGCCTGTACGGTGGTGAAGGCAACGATGTCGGCCTATACGGACACACGGGCAACGATAGCCTCTTCGGCGACAGCGGGACGGACCGGCAGCTCGAGGGAGGCGGTGGCAACGATAGCCTCTTCGGCGGCAGCGGGGCGGACAGTCAGCTCGAGGGAAACGCGGGCGACGACAGTGTGTTCGGCGGCAGCGGGGCGGACGAGCTGCTTCAGGGAAACAGTGGCGATGATGCGCTCTATGGCGGTGAAGATGGCGATTCGTTCTTGTATGGAGGCAGCGGAATCGATCGCCTGTCGGGAGGCGGGGGAAATGATACGGTCTTGTCTGGTGGAGCCGGCGACGACGATCTTTATGGTGGCGGTGGACGCGACATCTCATTGGTCGGCGGAAGCGGCGCAGATGCGATTTTCGGCGATAGCGGCAACGATACCTTCCTCACCGGTGGCAGCGGCGACGATAGCCTCTTCGGCGGTGATGGTAACGATTACTTTTTGTATGACGGTAGCTCGGTGGATTCCGCATTTGGCGGCAGCGGGGCGGATGCCTACTTCTTCGGCGGCGCCGACGCGGACCGGCTGAACGGGGACAGCGGAGCTGACCGTTCATTCAATGGCGCGGGCGGTGACGACGTGCTCTACGGAGGCGACGGAGACGACCGCTTCTTCGTAGGAGGTGGGGGACGCGACACGCTAAACGGCGGAAGTGGGAGCGATTCCAGCCACACAGGCAATTCGGGATACGACACCCTTTTCGGCGATAGCGGCAACGATCAGTTCCTCTTCGGCGGTGACGACAATGACAAGATCTACGGCGGCAATGGCTCCGATGCCACGTTTTACGGCGACAGTGGTAACGACAACCTGTTCGGAGGCCGTGGGAACGATCGCGACATATTCGGAGAGAGCGGCAGTGACTCTCTTTACGGTGGCAGCGGAGATGACTCCTCCCTTATTGGCGGCAGCGGTGTTGACCGCATAGGCGGCGGCGAGGGCGCCGATGAGGCGCTCTTTGGCGGAATCCTCAATGACAGTCTCTTCGGTGGTAGTGGGCAAGACACCTCCTTGTTTGGCGGCGTTGCGGGCGATCGGCTCTTCGGCGGCGATGGCAGTGACACCTCGCTCTTCGGCGACAATGGCTATGACCAGATCTTCGGTGACGAGGGTGCGGATTTGCTGCTCTACGGCGGCAACGGCTCGGACACTATTCGCGGCGGCGACGGTGACGATTCACGCCTGAGCGGCAACCTGGACAGAGACAGCCTGTTCGGCGGCGATGGCGACGACAACAGCCTCTTCGGACGCGAAGACGACGATCGCCTTTACGGCGACAGCGGTAGCGACCGATACCTCTTCGGTGACGAAGGCAGTGATCGGGTCGCCGGGGGCTCATCGGACGACCGATACCTCTATGGCGGCAATGCTGCCGATAGCATCTTCGGTGGCGATGGCGACGATGCTCTCCTTTTCGGTGACAATGGGTCCGACGATCTCTATGGCGGCAGCGGGAGTGATTCTCTCTTTGGGGCCGATGACGACGACGATCTATTCGGCGACACGGGCGTTGATAGTCTATTTGGCGATACCGGAGACGACACGCTGACCGGCGGTGAAGGATCCGACGTCCTTTATGGCGGTAGCGGTCGAGATAGGGCGTTCGGTGAGCGCAGCGACGATACCTTCTTCAGCGGTGCCGGCGACGATAGCTCGCTTTTCGGAGGCGGTGGTGACGACAGCATCTTCGGCGGCGCAGACGATGACAGCTTTGTCTACGGAGGGACCGGTACCGACGTCATTTTCGCAGGAGAGGGCAATGATGCCTCGCTTCATGGCGACAGCGGCCGCGACACGATCCAAGGTGGTGCCGGCAATGACTTTGTCGTCCGTGGGGGAAGCGGCGACGATGTCCTCTTCGGCGGCACATTAATGGATGCGCTTTTTTTCGGTGGTGCGGGCGAAGACCTCCTCTACGGAGGCAGTGGTCTTGATGGAACATTCTATGGGGGCGATGGAGCCGACTTGGTTTTCGGCGGTCTTGATCTCGATTTCCTCCTGATCGGCGGCAGTGGCGGCGACGCGATTTATGGTGGGTCGGGGGGCGACCTCAACGTTTTCGGTGATAGTGGTGATGATCGCTTGTTTGGCGATAGTGGTGGCGACTCGAACATAGTAGGGAGCGACGGTAGCGACGAGATTTTCGGCGGTAACGGCGACGACGGCGTCCTTCAAGGGCGTGCCGGTGACGACATACTGCATGGCGATTCTGGAGGTGATCGGAGCTTCCAGGGAAACAACGGCAGCGACAGGCTTTATGGCGGTTCTGGGGATGATGTCGGCCTGTATGGCGATACCGGCAGTGACGATCTCTTTGGTGGGGAAGGGCAGGACCATCGTTTCTACGGTGGCATGGGCAGCGATCGCATCTATGGCGGCGAAGACTTTGATACCAAGCTCTTCGGCGGGAGCGGGGGCGACACCATTCGCGGCGGCAATAATCGCGACGTTTGGCTGTCTGGCAATAGCGGGAACGATACGCTCTTCGGAGGGTCCGGTGCCGACATTACCCTTCTGGGCGCAGATGGCGACGACGAAGTGCTCGGCAACAGCGGCACGGATTTCTCCCTCGTCGGCGGCGAGGGTGCCGACATCCTGAGCGGCGGTGTCGGCGATGACCGCGCGGTCTATGGTGGTGCGGGCGAGGACACACTATCGGGTGACGACAACAACGATTCATGGTTCTTCGGCGGCCTAAGTGCCGACAGAATCTATGGCGGTACTGGCGCAGACAAGAGCCTGTTCGGTGGCAGCAACGCAGATTGGATATATGGCGGCCGTGGCAATGATAAGCAGTTGCACGGCGATAGCGGCAATGACCGCGTCTTTGGCGGTTCGGGTGATGACGGCGCTTTCGGGGGCGCTGATAATGACACCCTGTTCGGGGCGCGCGGCAGTGACAATCTGCAAGCGGGATCCGGCGAAGACATTTTGGACGGTGGCTCTGGCGTCGACAGGATGCAGGGTGGCGCGGGTGACGATCTCTTCTACGTGTCCACCGTTGCCGATCTTGTGCTGGAGAGCGGTGGCGGCGGCAGCGACCAGGTGATCGTCAGCGCCAACGGCTATACCCTGGCCGAGAATGTCGAGATCATGCGCAACGCCGAAGATGGCGTGGGGCGCACGCTGACCTCGTCCAGCGGTGGAGCCAGTCTGGTCGGCAATTCGGCCGGCGACTACCTGCTGGGTCAGGGTGGTGAGGACATAATCTTCGGCGGTCTCGGTAACGACACCCTATTGGGCCGTGATGGCAATGATCTGCTACGCGGCCGTTCTGGCGTCGACACCTTACGTGGACTCCTGGGAGACGATTTCCTGGACGGTCAGGGCGGCGATGTCATGCGCGATGTCCTGCAGGGCAGCAGCGGCCAGGATACATTTCTCTTCAACAACAACGATACGGCCTGGGGCGGCAGCGGCGACGACAGCTTCCGCTTCAATGGAGACGAGACAGGCGAAACACAGGGTGCAGGCACGGTGGTGGCAGCCGTCTTCGTTCGCGACTTCCAGAGCAACCTCTTCGACGGTTCGACCTTCCAAGACACCTTGGAGTTCGCGAGCGGACTGGAGACGGGTAGTTTTACCTACCTTGAGAGTGCTGATTTCTCCGGCGGAGGCAACAGCGAGGCGCGCTTCGATGCCTCCTTGCAGCAGGTTGAGGTCGATACGAATGGCAATGGAACCCTGGATATCGTGTTCAAGCTGAACGGCATGACAGCCGCCGGCCAGTTGACGGCCGACGACTTCGTCTTCCTCGGCTGATCAGAGTTGACAGGAAGCGCGACGCTTGCCCCTACCTGGTTTTCCGAAGGTGCCGGCTGCCCGCATAGCGCGCTTCCGAATTACCCCCGCCGGAGAAATTGGCACTTCCGAGATAGACGAAGCTTCCTGTCTCCAATCCGGTGGCCAAAACCAGCTTGTCTTCGCCGTTGGCACCACTGGCCAGTTCGCTATCGAAGTCGCGAGCCACTGCCCCACCGAAGGCCACCTCGCCGCCGCCCAGGAAGCGCAATTCGGCACCGTTGTCACCCTCACCCGGTTGCTCCGTTTCAGGTCATAGAGCGCGTCGTCGCCGTTTTTTACCGACGATGCTTGCTCCTTCTGTTTCCCCTCGTGCGCTGTCCGGCAGTTCCTGCTGATCTTGGTCCCCGTATCGCGGTTAACCATGCCACAGGCTGCAAAGTGACGGATGGGAGGGCCTTATCTCCAGCCTGGCCGTACCGTGATTGCCTTCAGGATTACTACATGCTGGGCGTCTCGCGCTTCAGGCCGGGCAGCGCGCGGATCAATGCCATCTTGGTGCTCTCGATCTGCTCCGCGTCGCCGGCTTCGATGGCCTCTAGATGGGCTTGGATCAGGCCGTGCGGTGCGCCCGAGGCACGGCAGAGCGCGCGGGCGATCTCCTCAACCGCCGAAAGGCGGGTCCAGGCTGTGTCTTTGGGTCCTTTCATTGTAAGAACAAAGATAGAACAAACGTCTGTGGACAGACAGCCCCCGATGCCGGCGCGCGACGAAAAAACCCCTCCCGAGCGGTGCCCGGGAGGGGTTCTTCCTGTTATCAAGGGATTTTTTCGCCTGGTAGCGCTTAACCGCTATCGCCGTAACGATAAGGCGGGCCTGCCTTGATCATAGTCGCGCGATAGTCCTTCAGGATCTGGACAACCTTGGCGTTGCGCGGGCTTTCGGCGGCGATTTCATCCCAAAACTTCATCGCCTCCTCTTCGACCGTCTTCCACTCCTCCTCTGGAATGGAGGTCAGCTCCAGCTTGCCGCCAGTGGTGCGGTAGTGCGCCTCGCCCCACCAGTACCAGTACTGACGGTAGTAGTGCGACTGGTCGATGCAGAGCTTGTAGAGGGTCTGCAGATGCGCGGGCAGGGCCTCCCACCGCTCCGTATTGACGAAGTAGGAGCCGGCCCAGGCACCGGAGATGTTGTTGGTGAGGTAGTAGTTGGTCACATCAGCCCAACCGACCGTATAGTCCTCGGTGATGCCCGACCAGGAAATGCCGTCCAGGTCACCGGTCTGGATCGCGACCTCGATGTCCTCCCAAGGCAGAGTGACCGGCACCACGCCGAAGCGGCTGAGGAAGCGCCCTGCGGTTGGGAAGGTGAAGACCCGTTTGCCTTCCAGGTCCTTCAGGCTGCGGATCGGCTCGACCGTGGCGAAGTTGCAGGGGTCCCAGGCGCCGGCCGAAAGCCAGGTAACGCCCTCGACCTCGGCATAGGCCTCCTCCCAGATCTCCTTCAGGCCGTAGTTGTTGAAGAGGACGGGCACATCCAGGCTGTAGCGCGAAGCGAAGGGGAAATAGCCGCCGAAGACCGAAACGTCGACCGGCGCGGCGATGGAATCGTCGTCGCTCTGCACGGCGTCAATGGTGCCGCGCTGCATCGCCCGGAACAATTCGCCGGTCGGCACCAGCTGGTCGGCGAAGAAAAGCTCGATCTCCATCTCGCCGTTGGCCGCCTTGTTGAAGGCATCGATCGAGGGCTTGATGACATGCTCGGCCAGGGCCGGGCCGGCATAGGTCTGCAGGCGCCAACTAATCTTGGACTGTGCGTGTACCGCCGGTGCCGCCAGGGCAGAGGCGCCCGCCGCAACGGTCACGGCGCCGGCGCCCTTAAGGAATTTACGTCTGTCAGTCACGTGTAGATCCTCCGTCTTTCTTGTTGTGTGCCTTCCCCCCTGCATATCAGGCCGATTAGCCTTGCGGTCGCACAGCCTCGTCCTAGCGGGCGTAGTAGACCTCCGGCAGCCAGAGCGCGATCTCGGGGAAGGCGATTACCAGGGCGAGGCCTAAAGTCATCACCAGAACGAACGGCAAAATCGAGCGATAGATATCGCCCAGAGAGACTTCCGGCGGCGCCATCGCGCGCATCAGGAAGAGGTTGTAGCCGAAGGGCGGCGTCATGTAGGCGATCTGGACCGTGATGGTGTAGAGCACGCCATACCAGACAGGGTCGAAGCCCAGGGCCATGACCAGCGGCACATAGAGCGGTGCGACGATCACCAGCATGGCGGTGTCATCCAAGAACATGCCCATCACGATGTAGGAAAGCTGCATCATGATCAGGATTTCCCAAGGCCCCATCTCCCACTGGGTGACGAAGAGGCTCTCGATAGCCTTGACCGCTCCCAGACCGTCGAAGACGGCGCCAAAGCAGAGCGCGGCCAGGATGATCCAGAGGAACATGCAAGAGATGCCCAGGGTCTTGCGCACCGTGTCTTCGACCACCTGACGCGTCAGGCGGCGCTTGAAGAGGGCGGCAAGGGTGGCCGCCGTGGCGCCGACCGCGGAGCTTTCGACCAGGCTGGTGATGCCCAGCAGGAAGAGGCCCGTCATGCAGAAGAAGATGAAGAGCGGCAACAAGCCGGCGCGCAGCAAGCCCAGCTTCTCCGCGAAGGGCATCTGACGCTCTTCTTTCGACAGGGCGGGGCCGAGGTTCGGCTGTAGGCGACAGCGGATGACGATGTAGGCAATGAAGAGACTGGCCAACAGCAGGCCCGGAAAGACCCCGGCGAGCCAAAGCTTGCCGACCGGCTGGCGCGCGATCATGCCATAGAGCACCAGGACGACGCTGGGCGGCACCAGGATGCCCAAGGTGCTGCCGGCCTGCACCACACCGGTCACCATGATCTTGTCGTAGCCGCGGCGCAGCAGCTCCGGCAGGGCGATGGAGGCGCCGATCGCCATGCCGGCGACCGAGAGGCCGTTCATTGCCGAGACCGCCACCATGAGCCCAATTGTGCCGACCGCCAGGCCGCCGGGCATCGGTCCCATCCAGATGTGGAACATGCGGTAGAGATCGCTGGCGATCCCCGATTCCGACAGGATGTAGCCCATGTAGATGAACAAGGGCAGGGTCAACATCGGGTACCAGTTGAATAGCACGAAAGAGGCGTTGAAGGGCATTTCGAAGCCGCCGTCGCCCCAGAGAGCCAAGGAGGCCGCAGCCGCCACGAAACCGATCGCGCCGAAGACCCGCTGACCGGTCAGCAACATCAGCATCATGGTCGAGAACATGAGGATCGCGATCAGATCATAGCTCATCGGGATCTCACTTCGACCGGTCCGCAGCGGTCCGCGGGTCCGCAAGGGTGTGAGCCGACGTCGTTTCAGGTTCAAACGACATCTAGATCTCCAGCCCGCGGGCTTTCGCCAGATCTTTGAAGAACATGGAGAAGGCCTGCAGCAGCATCATGAAGATGCCGAAGGTCATGATGATCTTGATAGGTGCCAGCGGCGGCGCCCAGGAGGAGTAGTTTTTCTGCCCGTACTCTAGCGCATACTGCGTGCTGCTGAGCCCGCCGAGCAGCAGGAGGACCAGATAGAAGATCAGGAACAGGATGGTGAAGACGTCCATGCTGGCGCGGGTCTTGGGCTTCCAACGGCTGTACAGCAGATCCATGCGCACATGCGAGCCCATCTGCATGGAGTAGCTGCCGCCCAGCAGGTAATAGCCGGCCAGCATGAACTGTGCGACCTCGACCACCCAGATCAGCGGCGCGTTGAACAGTGAGCGCGAGAGGGCCGAGTAGAGCAGGACCCCGCCCATGACGAAGATGAGATACATCACCAGCCGGCCGACGATCCGATTGAAGCGATCGACGCCGTGTACATAGAGCCGGATCGCCTTTGGCATGCTTCTCCCGTCTCCGCCCTCCCGCTTGTTCTTGACACGCATCCTCTCAGACCCGCGCGGGCTGTCAAGCGCCTGGGCGGTCAAGCAGACAAAATCGCGCAAATTCGACCACCATCGACGGATGGCCTGCTTGGCGGATGGGTTCTGGTTCGGGGTCTTGGCGTGGTCGACCTATGCCGTGCCGGAAAGCAATTGGCTCGGTTAGAGATCCAGCGGTCACGCCGGCATGCAATGGAAGTGGGTCGTGCCAGAGGCGATGCGGTGTCGCAATTCCAGTGACCGGCCCTGCTATCCGTTCGGCCTTGCCTTGCCGCTCTTCACCAGCTCGATGATGTAGTCCAGCGCGCTGGCGATGTCGACTTCCATACAGCGTCGTGCGCTGGCCGCATCACCGCGGGCTACGGCCTTGAGCGCCATGCCGCGCAGGGTACCGCGCTCCATCTGCGAGTAGGCCGGGAACAACAGATTGACGTAGGGCGCGGTGCGCAGCCAAAGGCCTTCGATCATCTGCACCAACGCCGGCATCTCAGCCGCGCCGTAAAGGGTAAAGTGGAAGCTCTGGATTGCTTCGATCACCGGTTTCACGTCGGCACTGTCGCGCAAGCGGCGGATTGAGGCGTCGTACTGGACCAGTTGCTCCAAGGTCTTGGGGTTCATGATCGCGACGGCCCGCTCGGTCGCCAGGCCTTCCAGAGCGGTGCGGATTTCGCGCAGCTCCAACAGGGCCGAGGCGCTCATCAGCGGGATGCGGATAGACCGGTTCGGGACGATCTCCACCACACCCTCCGCACCCAAGCGGAAGAGGGCATCGCGGATCGGCGTCGGGCTGGTCTCCAATTCACTGGCCAGGCCGCGAATGGTCAAGCGCTCGCCGGGCTCGAAATGCCCGGTGATTATGGCATGGCGCAGGCGGGCGTAGACATGCTCACTCAAGGTCGGGTGGGCGGCCGTCCCATAGTCTGCCAGAGACTTTGGTTTGGCAGTCATGCGCCGACCGGCTCCGATCGTCGCCCGCCCAAGACTTGCGCGCCCTCATAGATGCTGAGCGGCGGATAGGCGTTTTGGTCGGTGGCCGCGTCGATCACCGTGGCTTTGTCTGATGTCATCGCAGTTGCCAGGGCCTGAGCCAACTCCTCCGGGGTCGAGACGGCGATGCCATTGCAGCCGCAGGCGCGCGCCAGTGCCGCATGGTCGACGGGCGCCAGATCGCAAGCATCGCTGTAAGCACCATAGCGCACCGATTCGGCGTGCTTTTGGAAGCCCAGGATACCGTTGTTCAGGACGATAACGGTGAGCGAGAGGCCGGTGCGGACCAGAGTTTCCAGCTCCGACCAGCTGTGAGCGAAGCCGCCATCGCCCACCATGCAGATCACGCGAGCCTCGGGACGGGCGACCTTGGCGCCGATCGCCAGCGGCAGGCCCCAACCCAGCCCGGCCAGACCGCGCGGCGTGAGGAAGCGCTGTCCAGGATGCTTTGCCTCGATCAGGTCGGCGACCCAGACGGAGCTGTAGCTGGCGTCGGTCACCAGGATCGTCGCTGCGTCCATATGACGAGAAATCTCGCTGACGATCCGCTCCGGCCGCATCGGGCTCAGAACACTGACGCTCTCGCTCGCCGACTCGCCTCGCGCGGCGGTCTTGGCATCCGCAATGCGGCCCTCCAGTGCGGCACGTGCAGCCTGTCGCTTGTCTAGGTCCTGCGCCTCCAAGGCGGTGCTCAGGGCTTGCAGGGTCGTGCGCGCGTCGCCCAACAAGCGCAGTGCGGCCTCGTAGTTGCGGCCGATCTCAAGCCCATCCTGGTCGATGTGGATAATGCGCGCCTCCTTGGGGTAATTTTCCCAAGAGTCGGTGCCGTTCTGGTTGGTCCGGGTGCCGACAAGAACCAGCAGGTCGCTGTCGGCGACGATCGACTTCATGTGTTTGCCCAGACTGCCGGTGCCAGAGAAGTAGGCCAGCACGCCCAGGCTGAGCGGATGGGTCTCGTCGACGCTGCCCTTGCCCATGACCGTAGTCGAGACCGGGAGAGCCGCTCTCTCTTGCAGCTTGGCCAGAACCTCACTGCCCCCTGAGGCGATCAGGCCGCCGCCGGCGATCACCATGGGCTGGCGAGCCTCGGCGATCATCCGGGCTGCCTGCTTGACCAGCGCTGGCTGTGGCTGGCTGCGGTCGAGGGGATAGTGACCATAGGCGGCGCGTCTGTTCCCCGACGCCGCTGCCTCCTCCCAAATCAACTCCTGCGGCAGCAGCAGGACGGCCGGGCCGGGACGGCCGGAGGTGGCGGCGACCACCGCCATGTCCAGATAGTCCAGGGCCCGCGAAGCGACATCGACCCGTCCGACCCATTTGGCAACCGGTTGAAACAGGCCGATCTGGTCGATTTCTTGGAATGCGTTGCGGTCCCGATTGACCCGCATCACGTCCTGGACGAGGGCGACGACGGGGATCGAGACTTTCAGGGCTTCGGCCAAGGGCGGCACCAGCAGGGTGGCGGCCGGCCCGTTCTGCGCCGTGACCACACCGATGCGGCCGGCGATGCGGGCAAAGCCGTCGGCCATGGCTCCGCCCATGTTCTCGGTCCGATAGGCGACCTGGCGTATGCCGGCGCGATGGCAGGCCATGATGAGGGCAGGGGGCAGGCTCTGCCCGAAGAGAACCTCGACACCATGGCGTCTGAGGCCAAGCGCCAGTTCCTCGGCGACGGTCCTGGGATCGACAAGCGGCAGGAAAGTGTTCATCGGGAGCTCCTTGGGTGCATCTTCAGGCGGCAGGCAGAACGCCATCTTTGGCGTCTTGCAGCGCGGCGGAGAGCGCACGGGCAAAGCCGTCGATTTCGGCTTCACCCATGGCGGTAGAGAGCGCGATCAGTCCGGTCGAGCCCATCAGGTAGCCGCGGTTGACCATGCGCAGATAGAGATCTTCCATCCGCTCGCGCTCGCCCTCGTCGGCATAGACGCTGCGGAAATCCAGGTAACTGCGCCGGTTCATATGCAGCTTCCAAAGCGAGCCATAGCCGGTTGCCTGGCCGGCAACTTCGGCCGCATCGAAGGCAGCATTGACACGCTGCTGGAACCTTTGGCCCAGACGTGCCAGGCGATCCAGGCTGGCACGCGTCAGCAGCCGCATGGCCGTCGTTCCGGCCACCATGGTCATGGGGTTGGCCACGAAGGTGCCGGAGTGCGGGGCGGCAGGTTTGCCGGACGTGGGGTCGAAGACCGCCATCACCTCGCGCTTGCCGGCGACGGCTCCGATCGGCATGCCGCCGCCGATGATCTTTCCCAAGGTAGTCAGATCCGGCTGCACCCCGGCCTCGCCTTGCATGCCGCCATAGCCGCAGCGGAAGCAGGCGACCTCGTCGAAGATCAGCACGACGCCGTGGCGATCGGCGAAGTCGCGCAAAGCCTGAAGATAGGCCTTTTCCGCCTTCACGAAGCCCACGCGTGGCGGCATGGGGTCGACCAAAATTGCCGCCAACTCGCCAGCCTGCTCTTCCAGGATTGCCAAGCTTTCCTCGACGCGATTGTAGGGCAGCACTGCCACGTCCTCGATGATCTTCTCCGGTGTGCCGCGCGAGTAGGCGATCTTGGCCGGTCGATTGCCCCAGCGATCCGGATGGGTCTCGAAGGAGACCTCGACGGGATCGTAGGCGCCATGATAGGCGCCCTCGCACTTGGCGATCATCGGCCGTCCGGTGAAGGCCCGTGCCGCCTTCACAGCAAACATCACGGCTTCCGATCCGGAGTTGCAGAAGCGGATGGTATCGAAGCTCTCGACCCGCGCGCACAGCAGTTCCGCCAGTTCGATTTCGCTCTCGGTCGCAAACGCGAAGCAGGTCCCTCGAGCGGCCTGTTCTCTTAGTGCACGAACCACGTCGTCG
This sequence comes from Rhodospirillales bacterium, assembly GCA_963669445.1. Taxonomy (GTDB): domain Bacteria; phylum Pseudomonadota; class Alphaproteobacteria; order Kiloniellales; family JACOMY01; genus JACOMY01. Next base: position 2,859,694 of record OY770029.1, on the reverse strand, counting down.
TGCGCGTGCCCATGGATCAAAGTCATATAATTGTTGATGAAATCGATGTAGCTGTTGCCGTCGACGTCATCGACGCGGCAGCCCTTACCGGCCGCCAGGTAGAGCGAATGCGGGGGAAAGTGCACCTGTAGGCGGGTGTTGCCACCGGGCATGACGTGTTGAGCACGCTGAAACAGCGCAGCCGAGCGGGAATTGCTATCGGGGAACACGGGACCTCTCTCTCCTTTGTGCGGTGCAGCTCGCGCCGCTCTTATCTCTCCTCGTCCGCATCAGACGATCTGGTCCAGGAAGGCTTTGACCCTTGGATTGGCGTAGGCCTCGTCGAAGAAGCGGTCGGGCGCTGCATCCTCAATGATGCATCCGCCTTCCATCATCACGATGCGATCGGCGACGCGGCGCGCGAAACCCATCTCATGGGTCACGCAGACCATGGTCATGCCACCCTCAGCCAGCGCGATCATGGCGTCGAGAACCTCTGCCACCATCTCGGGATCAAGCGCCGAGGTGGGTTCGTCAAAGAGCATAATCCGAGGCTGCATGCAGAGTGCGCGGGCGATTGCGGCGCGCTGCTGCTGACCGCCGGAGAGCTGGTCAGGGTACTTCTCAGCCTGATCGGCGATGCTGACACGCGCCAGTTCCTGCCTGGCGCGCTCTTCGGCTGCGCGGCGCGGCAGCTTCAGGACTTTGCGCGGCGCTAAGGTGCAGTTGTCCAGAATGGTGAGATGCGGGAAGAGGTTGAACTGCTGGAAGACCATACCGATGTGGCGCCGCGCCTCCTCGGCTGTGCCCTCGCGCTCGGAGATCAGCATACCGTCGACCAGCACCTCGCCTGCGGCATAGTCCTCAAGGCCATTGATGCAGTAGACCAGGGTCGACTTGCCGGAGCCCGAGGGGCCGCAAACTACCAGCCGCTCACCTTCCTTGACGCTCAGGTTGACCGCGCGCAGGACCTGCAACGGGCCGTACCATTTGCTGACCTGACGCAATGCGATGAGGGGCTCGGCGCGCAGATCCATCAGGCTTGCTCCTGACCGGTCCTGAGGCGCCGCTCCAGGTGGCGGCTGTACCAGGACATGGAGGCGCAGACGAAGAGGTAGATCACGGCAATGAAGAAGTAGGCCTCGACAAAGAGCCCCAGCCATCTGGGGTCCGCCTTTGCCGAGTTGGCCGTGCCCAGCAGATCCAGCATGGAGATGACGATCACCAGCGAGGTGTCCTTGAAACCGCCGATGAAGATGTTGACCATGGAGGGGATCACCAGCCGCAGGGCTTGCGGCATGATCACATGGATCGTACGTCCCCAGTAGCCCAGTCCCAATGCCTTGGCAGCCGCGTATTGCCCCACAGGCAAGGCCTGCAGGCCGCCGCGTACCGTCTCTGCCATGTAGGCGGCGAAGAAGAGAATGAAGGCAACCTGTGCGCGCAGCAAGTTCGGCACCCGCATGTCGCTCGGCAGCAGCAAGGGCAGCATGATGTTGGCCATGAACAGCAGGCTGATCAAAGGCACACCGCGAATGAGCTCGATGTAGCCGATGCAAAGCCAACGGACGACCGGCAGGTCGGAGCGACGGCCCAGCGCCAGGGCAATCGAAAGGAAGAAGGCGCAGAACATGCCGACCGCCGCCAGCATGACGGTGAGCGGCAGGCCGCTCCACAGACGTATCTCGACCTCGCTAAAGCCCAGCCCGCCGGCCATGAGGACGATGACGAAGCCCATGCCCAGCAGCCAGATCGCCGCCATCCAGCGCCGCCGCTCGAGGCTCGCCCAGGCCCTGGGAAAGCAGGAGGCGATGATCAGGCCGGCGAAGATCGCAATCGCCAGAGCAGGTCGCCACTGCAGCTCGTAGGGAAAGGTGCCGAAAAGGATCAGCCGCCACTTGGCCTGAATGAAGGCCCAGCAGGCACCGCCGCTGTCGATGCATTGGCGGATATCGGCCGGTGCCACCCGTGCATCGAAGACCAGCCAGTCCAGGCCAGTCGTGACCAGTTCATAGATGATCCAGAGCAACAGCAGGGTTAGGGCCGAGTTGACGAGCGAGCCGAAGAGGTTGGTCCAGATCCAGCGGGAAAGGCGCGTAAGCGGACCTTCTTTCACGCCATGATCGGTGGAGAGCGCGCTCATTGCCCTATTTCTCCACAAAGGCGATGCGCCGGTTGTACCAGTTCATGAAGGCCGAGGTGAGCAGGCTGAGGCAAAGGTAGACCGACATCATGATGCCCATGCACTCGATGGCCCGACCCGTCTCCGAGGTGACCGCAGTTGTGACCCGCACCAGCTCCGGATAGCCGATCACGACGGCCAAGGAGGAGTTCTTGGTCAGGCTCAGATACTGACTGGTCATTGGTGGGACGACGATGCGCAACGACTGCGGCAGCACCACCTTGGCATAGATCACCCGGGTCGAGAGGCCGAGGCTGCGCGCGGCCTCCCACTGTCCCTTCTTTACCCCCAGGATGCCGGACCGGATGGTCTCCGCCGCGAAGCCCGATTGATAGACCGAGAGCGCGATCACCACGGCCACGAACTCCGGTGTTACCAGCCCGCCGCCGCGGAAGTTGAAGCCTTTGAGGGCTGGGGCTTGGATCTCGGTGCCGGCGCCGCTCAGCGCCCAGGCCAGGATCGGCAGCCCAAGGATCAAAGCCAGCGACAGCCAGCCGGTGGGCCAGGATTGCCCGGTCTCATCGCGATGCCGGCGTCCCAAATAGAGCAGTAGGCCGGAGGCTGCGATGGCGAAGACCAGAGCGCCGATCACCCACCAGTGGGTCGGCTGTAGCACCAAGGCGGGGTAGTAGATCCCACGATTGGTGAAGAAGACGTCGGCAAGCGGCTGCCAGGCATCGCCCGGCAAGGGCAGCAGGGTCGAGAGGCTGTACCAGAACAGCATCTGCAGAAGCAGCGGGATGTTGCGCACCGTCTCGACCCAGAAGAAAGCGGTGCGCGACAGCAGCCAATTGTTGGAAAGCCGTGCCAGTGCCACCAGGAATCCCAGGAGCGTGCAGATCAGGATGCCCATCAGCGACACGCGCAGGGTGTTGAAGGCACCGACCAGAAAGCTGAACCAGACCGGATCGCGCGCGGTCGCACCCAGATAGTTGGCGCCGATCTCGAAACGCGTTGGTTCGCCCAGAAAGTCGAAACCGACGCTGAGGCCCGAACGGGGCAGATTCTCCTGCACGTTGCCGATCAGGAAGAGCGCCAGCCATACCACCAGAACCAGCAGCATCGCCTGCCAAACCAGCCCGCGGACCCAGGGTCTGCGCCATGGCGGCCGGGTGCCTTTGCGGCATTGCAGAGTGTCGCTTAGAGCCATAGTCCTGCCGACGGGTGCACTAGGAGGGCGCGACCCTGCCGAAGGTCTCGTGCGGCAGGGTCGCGGGATGCGCTGTTAGCGCCAGTTCGGCGCCCACTGCATGCCGCCGTCCTCGACCAGCGCGTTCTTGCCACGCGGAAGCTGGACCGGTGACTTCATGCCGAAATTGCGCTGCCAAACATCGTCGTAGTTGCCGACGTTTCGCACGATGGCCACGGTGAAATCGTTCGGTAGGCCCAGCTTCTCGCCGATGGAATCGGTAACGCCGAGAAAGCGCTGCAGCTCCGGGTCCTCGGTCGTCAGCATCTCGTCGAGGTTGTCTTGGGCGATGCCGAACTCCTCAGCCTGCACCAGGGCATAGTGCACCCAGCGCGCGATCGCCGACCAGTTGGGGTCGGTATCCAGGATCACCGGACCCATGTGCGACTTGGCGAAGGTCTCCGGCAGGATCACGTGGTCGTCCGGGTTCTTCATCCGCAGGCGCCGGGTACCCAGGAAGGGGATCTCGGAGGTCACCACATCGCAGCGCCCGTTCTCATAGTATTCATAGCGCTGGTTGGTGTTCTCGAAGGCGACCGGCGTGTAGGACATGCCGCGCGCCTTGAAGTAGTCAGAGATCAGGCTGTCGGTCAGGGTGCCGGCGACGACGCAGATGGTGGCGCCGTCCAAATCCTCGATCTTTTCCGCCCTGGCGCGGCTGTGCACCATAAAGCCATGGCCGGAATAAAGCGTCGGGCCAACGAAGTCGAAGCCCAGCTCGCCGTCGCGGCCGATGGTGTAGGTGATTGCCAGGCCGGCAACATCGACCTCGCGCGACTTCACCGCTGGCATGCCCTGGGCAAAGGTCATGGTCACGAATTCAACGGCATTGGGATCGCCGAAGATGGCTGAGGCCAGAGCGCGGCAGTAGTCGACGTCGAAGCCCTGCCACGCGCCCTTGTCGTCCAGGGTCGCAAGGGCCGGCACGTTCTCGTAGATGCCGCAGCGCAGCTTCCCGCGCTCCTTGATCTCGTCCAGAATCTCTCCGGCGCTGGCTGCAACCGGCAGTGCCAAGGCAACGGCGACTGCCACCAGGGTCTTTCTGAATGTCATGGCGATGTCTCCCTCTGAGAGCGGTCTCTCACGTTCGTTGTCGCTGCGCATCGTGGGTTCGTCCCGTTTCGGATACTGCGCAGGTCGCTATGCTATTTGTTATATCATTTGTGGTCAATGGGGTGATTTTGTGATCATTTTCATAGGAAATCCGGCCTGGACACGACGATTAATTCAAGATGATATAACACTTAATCGAACTGCAGGTTCAGAGGAGGGAGAGAATGCGCTTTCCGGAAAAGGGCACCGACTGGGCGACCTTAGAGGCTGAGCTGAAGGCCTTGAAGGCTTCCGACCACGATTGGCGGCGCGGCCGGCTGCCGGCCTACATCTATTTCTATAACGATGACTTGCTGCGGGTGCAGATGGAGGCCTACCGCCTCTACGCCGTCGAGAACGGACTGGGCGAAGGCAAGGTTTTCCACAGCCTGACCCGCATGTTGGACGACATCGCCGAGATGGCCTTCGACCTCTTCCAAGCGCCCGAGGGCGCCGGCATGTCCTTCACTTCCGGCGGCACCGAAAGCCTCTTCGAGGCGGTCAAGACTGCACGCAAGTTTCACCGCCAAAATCGCAAGAGTGTGCTGCCGCTAAACGTGGTGGCGCCACATTCGGCTCATGCGACCCTCAACAAGGCAGGAGAGATCCTGGACGTGGAGATCCGTCGCGTTCCCTTGGGCGCCGGACGCCGGGCTGATGTCGCCGCTATGGCAACGGCCGTCGACGAGGGCACCATCATGCTCTTCAGCTCCGCCCCCTGCTTTCCCTATGGCGTCTTCGATCCCATCGAATCTCTGGGACAACTGGCGGCCGAGCGTGACCTCTGGCTGCACGTAGATGCGTGTTGGGGCGGTTTCATCTCCCCCTTCGCAAAACGCTTGGGCTACCCGATCCCGCCCTGGGACCTGAGTGTGCGTGGTGTCTGGAGCATCTCGGCCGATCTGCACAAGTTCGCCTATGCCGCCAAGGGTGCCTCACTGCTGCTGTTCCGCGACGCAGGCTTGCGCGATTACGAGACCTTCTCTTTCGGCGGCTGGCCGCGCGGGACCTATGCCACCCCGACCTTCCTCGGCACCCGCCCGGCCGGCGCCATCGCCGCTGCCTGGACAGTGCAGCGCTACATGGGCATGGAGGGGTACCTGGTGGCCACCAAAGCCACCATGGACGCCACCATGGGCATGATCCACGGTATCGACGCCATCCCAGGCCTCAGCTGTCTGAAACCGGTGGGCGAAGCTAATCTCTACGCCTTCCTCTCCGAAGATCCTGATGTCGAGATCATGGCCGTCGCCGACCGTCTTGCAGAGAAGGGCTGGTTCCCCGGCCGCATGCGCGAGCCGCTCTCGATCCAACAGGGCGTCAACCCTGTGCACCTACCCATCGTCGAAGAGTATGTGGCCGATGTCGCCGCGGCTGCAGACGAGGTCCGCAAGGCCGGGCAGAAGAGCCGGTTCAAGGAGGGCAGCTACTAGCTGCTCTCCAACTTGGATCTGCCCGCGCTGCCAAGAGCCGGGCCACGGGTCAACCCGCGGCCCCGGTCGTGATCCTGACGGGCGTGCTCAGGCTAGGCAGGCGCGGCAGCATCATCCCCAAGGAACAGCCCCTTGCAGCAAAGACCCTCCAGCGGCTTTTGATTGCGAACCCTCAGTCACACTGCGCTCTGCTAGCGCTCTGCCAGAGGCCCCAGCGCCTCCAGCAGGGGCGCCAGATTGGCCTCGTAGTGCCGCCAGCGCCCGAGCGAGCGGTCATGCAGGGGCTGGCGCACCTGCCAATCGCTGGGCGTGTCGACCGGCCGCAAGGTGCGATGGAAGGCGAGGCAGGCCGGGTCCCACTCGAGGCCCAGGTGGCCGATCAATCGACGGCTCTCCTGCTCTTGGTTCTCGATCAAGCGGCTGTAGTCGATCTCGTAGAATTGCCCGGGGAAGGCCGTACGCCAACGCTTCATTAGCGCGGAATAGAGCTGATAGAACTGGCCGATATCCTCCAGACGCGTGGAGAAACTGTGCTTCTCGGCGAAGTTGGTGAAGAAGATCGAGAGGCAGGTGTCGCGCGGATCACGCCGGCAGTGGAGGATGCGTGCCTTGGGGAGGAGTGCCAGGATCAGGCCGACGGCCAGGAAGTTGAAGGGGCGCTTGTCGACGATCCGCGCAGCCCTAGGGCCATAACGCTCCAAGGTCTCTAAGTAGTCGGAAACGAACCCCTTTATCGCACTCGCTGCCGGGGTGTCTTCCGCGTCCTCAAAGGCAAGGAGATAGCGCTCCATATTGCCAAGCTCGCCAGCACCGGCGGCCGCTGGATGGCTGGCAATGATCTGCTCGACCAAAGTGGTGCCGGATCGCGGCATGCCGATCACGAAGATCGGGCGTTCGTCCAATGAGGCGAGGTCGGCCAAGCGTTGCACGAAAGCGCTGTCGAAGCGGCGTGTTATGGCCTCCAAGCGGGCAGCTGTCGCTTCCGCATCGAAACGGCGGCGCTGGTCCTTGTTGGCGGCTTTGTAGGCAGCAAAGGCTCTTGGATAGGCGCCGATCTCGTCCAACAGCTTGCCTAATGCGTAATTGCAGTTGCTGCGCTCGTCGGCGGTTAGCGGCGCCGCCTTCAACAGCTTTTCGAGGCGCCCGATGTCCGCCTCGGCGCTGGTCGAACGGCCTGCGGCAGCCAGTGCTTGGTGCGCGTCCGGCAGGCCAGGTGCCAGCGTCAACGCCTTCTCGGCGGCTGTGCGTGCCTTCTCCAGCCTGCCGAAAGCCCGCTCGACGGTGCTGAGGTTGACCCAGACGTTGGCGGCCTTGGGCGCCAACATGGCAGCCTTCTCTAGAGAGGTGAGCGCCGTATTCCAGGCACGCCGACGGCTCTGCACCAGGCCTAGATTGTTCCATGCCTCGGCGACATTGGGGTCGATCGTGATAGCGTGCCGCAGCTTATCCTCCGCTGCCTCCAACAGGCCCATATCGGCCAGCGCGCTGCCCCAATTGGTGAAGATCAGGGCCTGGCGCGGTATCAGGCGCGCTGCCTGGGCAAAGGCCTCGGCGGCCCGCTCCGGCTCACCCAGTTTGCGCAGGCAAATGCCCAGATTGTTGAAGCCGCCGCCAAAGTGAGGTGCCAGCGCCACCGCGCGCTCCAGTTCGCGTCGCGCTTCTTCCAATCGGCCGCTGCGTACGAGGGCATTGCCCAGATTGCTGCGCATCTCCGGGTCTTTCGGCGTCAGGGTGAGCGCTTTGTTGATCAGCCGCACGGCCTTGTGGCTGTCGCCGCTCTGGTGCGCGATCAGGCCCAGGTAGTGCAGCGCGCGGGGATAGTCCGGATGGCGCTTGGTAACCTGCTCATAAAGCGTGCGCGCGCCCTTGAGGTCGCCACGACGATGCAGCTCCTGCGCCCTGGCGAAAACGGAGGCCTTGCCCAGGCCGCTGATCTCCGCTCTCGACATCCTGTCAAACGTCTCCCTTGGAACCCGTGATGATCTGGGCCTGCTGGTAACAGATTGCCCAGGCGCTGCCCAGGTCTTCGCGTGCCTTGCCGATTGGCCAAGGCGACCGGCATCACCAGATGAGGGTAAGAAGAATGCCTGCCGAGGAGGGCACGCCGATGACGAAGATCCTGCTGACCGGTTACGAACCCTACGGGAATACGCCGATCAATCCGGCCGAACGGGTGGCCAAGCTGTTGGACAAGGCTGAGATCGCCGGCGCCCGGGTCGTGTCGCGCATCATTCCAAGCAGCTTCTTCCACAGCGTCGATGTGGTCAAAGCGGCCATTGTTGAGATTGAACCCAGTGCGGTGATCATGCTGGGCGAGTACACCGGGCGCGCAATGGTAACCGTGGAGCGCCTTGCCCAGAACCTGAACGACGGCACACGCTATGGCTTGCTGGACAATGCCGGGCTTGCCATGCAGGGGAAGTTGACCGCGCCTGATGGACCCGCGGCCTACTACACCAACCTACCGATCAAGGCCATGGTGAAGGCCATGCGCGCGGCTGGGGTTCCCGCCGACGTTTCCGATTCGGCAGCGACCTTCTGCTGCAATCACGTGATGTACGGGATCCTGCATCACTTGGCGGAGACCCGCTCTGCGATCCGCGCCGGTTTTATCCATCTGCCCTACCTTCCCGAAGTTGCCGCCCGAGAGGAGAACCTGGGCGAGCCCAGCATGTCAGCCGAAACCTCTGCCCTGGGACTGAGGGCCGGCATCGAAGCCCTGCAGCGCCATGCCGTCGATATCGACGAGCCGCTGCGCTCCCGCTTGCTGATCTAGGCGCAAGCCCGAATGTTTCACCAGGATAGGGTCGGCTTGTATCGCCCTTGACGACCCTATCCTGGTGAGATGTCCGGGCTAGAGCCAGATGAAGTCGCCGGCCGTCAGCAGGCCTGCGCTGGTCAAACCATCGACGAGAAAGGCCTGATCGCTGGAGCCGTCGCCATCTCGGTCGACCTGCACCTGCCGGGTGCCGGCAAAGCGGGCCTCGCTGGAACCTCCGCCGGAGAAGGCGGCTCCTCCGACATAGGCGAAGCTGCCGACCTCCAGCCCGGTCAGGAACAGCAGCTTGTCTTGGCCGCCGCCGGCATTGAGGCTGACCCCGTCGAAGTCACGAATGATCGGGCCGCCCGACCCGCCAGCGCCCAAAGTGATGCCGTCGAAGAGGAAGCTGTCCAAGCCCGATCCACCGAAGGCAGCACCGGCCGATCCCATCAAAATCCCGTCGCTACCGCTGTCGCCGCGCAGTATGTCGAAGCCCGAACCGCCGAACAGGCGATCCGTGCCAAGTCCGCCCGCGATGCTGTCGTCGCCGGCCAGACCGGAGAGTATATTGTCGCCGCTATTGCCTTCGATCTCGTTGTCCAGCGCGTTGCCGCTTCCATCTATGTTCCCGAAGCCTCCCTGTAGGCGCAGGTTCTCCACAAAGGCCGTGGCGGTGCCGCTGGGCAAGGTGAAGCTGGCTTCGGCGCGGACCAGGTCTGTGCCCTCATCGAAGAGGTCGCGGACATCGTCGCTTGCCGTATCGACGACGAAGGTGTCGTCGCCGCTGCTTGCGATCAAGAGGTCAGTTCCGCCCTCGCCGTTCAGGACATCGTTCCCACCTTGCCCGACGAGGAGATTGTCGCTGTCGTTGCCAAGCATAGTGTTGTCCAGGCCATTGCCTTCCAGGGTCGCACTGCCGGCCGCATCGTTGATCTGGGATCGTTCGATGTGGCCCAAACTGTCGGCGCCAAGCGTGTAGTCGCCAGCGTCGGAGCGCAGCACGTCTTCAATGCCACCGTTGGCGGTCTCCTCTGCGATATCGCCGGCTGTATCGACGATGAAGGTATCGTTGTCCCGACCACCAAAGAGGAAATCCTCGCCAGAGCCCCCGTTCAAGCGGTCTCCGCCGTTGTCGCCGGAAAGCGCATCCGATCCGCTGCCGCCGACGAAACGGTCGCCACTATTGCCACCTCCGACCACATCGTCACCATCACCGCCTAGCACAGTATCCGAACCAGCCTCTCCGTAGAGCAGGTCAGCACCACTGTCGCCGCGCAGGGTATCTCTGTTGGCACCGCCCAAGAGCTGATCGGCACCACTGCCGCCGAAAATCAGATCATCGCCTGCTTCGCCAAGGATCTCGGTGTCGTCGCCGTCGTTTCCAGAGAGGATATCGTCTCCGGAACCGCCTGAAACGCTGTCAGCGTTTACGCCGCCTTGCAGCCTATCGACACCCGATCCGCCAACAAGCGTATCTTCGCCCGACGAGCCATAGGCGGAATCGTTGCCGTCACCACCATAGAAATAGTCGGTCTTTTCACCGCCTTGAGCGTCGTCATCCCCGTCACCGCCGAAGACTGTGTTGATGCCGTCGACATCGCCAAGCAAGAACTGCGCATTGCCATAGAAGAGATCATTGCCTTGGCCGCCGTAGAAGCGGTCATCGCCGATTTCGCCATAGCCCCAATCGTCGCCGTCGCCACCCCATAGGATGTCGGTTCCGGTACCGCCGACCAGGGTGTCGACATTGCTGTTCCCGCTGAGCGTGTCATCGCCGTCGTCCCCCGCTAGTGTGTCGCTGCCCTTGCTACCCTCAATCAGGTCATCGCCCGAGCCCCCATAAAGCCTGTCGTTATCGTCTCCGCCATAGGCTTCGTCTGCACCGGACCCGCCGTAGGCGGTGTCGTCTCCGTTGCTGCTGGGGAAGAACTCATCAAGTCTATCGTCGCCATACCCACCGTAAAAAGTGTCGTCGCCATACCCACCGTCTGCCCAATCATTCCCAGACCCGCCGCTCATGTAGTCTTGACCGGTGCGACCTCTCAGTGTGTCACTTCCTGAACTGCCCCATAATCCATCGTTGCCTTTGTCACCATCGAGGGAGTCATTCCCTAAACCACCGAATACAAGATCACTGTTTAGGCCGCCAAAGAGGCTATCGTTACCGGATCCGCCGAATGCTGTGTCGATGCCTGAGCCAGCGAAATTGAACTCATCGAAACGGTCTCTGCCTGACCCACCATAGAAAGTGTCGTCACCGTCGCCTCCATTGGCGGTATCGTTGCCGTTGCCACCATAGAGCGTATCGAAACTGGATCCACCGAACAGGAGATCGCGAGAGGCCAGTCCGGACAGCGTGTCGTCACCGGAGAGACCGAAAATGCTGTCGACCAGATTTGTTCCCAGAAGGGTGTCGTCCAGATCGCTCCCGGTTAGAATGGTCATGCGCAAATCCTCATCTTGAGTATGGCGTTGGTTGCCAAGCAAAATTGGTGATCTGCGGCAGTCTAGCGCAAAACACGGATCAAGTGTGGAGAATCTGCCATTTGATCGGAGTGATCAGGGCTTTCTTAGGTCAACGAAGAAACCCTTCAGAAGCGATGCTGCCTCTTGCTCCAGTAGGCCGCCAACCACCCGCGGCCGGTGATGGCAGGTCGTCTGCTCGAAGACGCGGGCGCCGTGATCGACGCCGCCGCCTTTGGGGTCGTAGGCGGCGTAGATCAGGCCTTCCAGATGTGCCAAGGCGATCGCCTGGGCACACATGGCGCAGGGCTCCAAGGTGACGTAGAGGCTGGCATCGGGCAGGCGCTTTTCGCCGGCCAGACGGCAGGCGGCGCGGATCGCCAGGATCTCGGCATGGGCTGTGGGATCGCGGTCGCGCTCGACCCGATTCTGAGCGCGGGCCAGCACCTTGCCGCGTTGCACCACCACAGCACCCACCGGCACCTCGCCGGCAGCGGCGGCGGCACGGGCCTCGGCAAGCGCCAAGGACATGAATGCGGCTGGGCTCTTGCTCATGCTCTCCCACTTCTGCATGCCTGAGGCGAGGCGGCATGGCTTGCCGCTCGGCCTTCGTCGGGCTATCGAGACCCGTCACAAGCCGCGGCGTCAAGCGGTCGATCAAGGATTCGTGCAGCGCCTCCATGGCTCAGCTCTTCTATTTTCTCCCCTACATCGCCTCTTTCGTCTTTGGGCTGAAGGGAGATCCCTTTTTCTGGGCGGCCTCGCTCACCCTGGTTTCGATCCCTTTGCACCTTTGGATGCGTCTGGAAGGGCATCGGCGCTATGGTATGCCGATCGAAGACTGGGGTGTGCCGAGCGGTACCCTGCTGGTCTTCGGGCAGCTCTTGATCCATGCCACGCTCTACGGCTTCGCGCGGGTCTTGGTGCTCTTGGGAAGGGGTTTTGGTCTTGTCTGATCGAGAGCAGAGCAAGGATGCTCCGGTAAAGGGAGAGCGCATTGCCAAGGTGATCGCGCGCAGCGGTCTCTGCTCGCGCCGCGAGGCCGAGGTCTTGATACAGCAGGGTCGGGTCGAGTTGGACGGCGAGACCGTGGTCCAGCCTGGCACCACGGTTAAGCCCAAACAGAAGGTGACCGTCGACGGCGAGCGCTTGCCGGCGACCGAGGCCGCACGTTTGTTCCGCTTTCATAAGCCAGTTGGAGTCTTGACTGCGGCACGCGATCCCGAAGGACGTAAGGTCTTCGGCGACATCCTTCCAGAGGGGCTGCCGAGACTGATGCCGGTAGGACGCCTGGACATGACCTCCGAAGGCCTGCTGCTTCTGACCAACGACGGCGGCCTCAAGCGACATTTGGAACTGCCGGCCACGGGTTGGCTCAGGCGCTATCGGGTACGGGTCTACGGCAAGGTCGAGGCCAGTGCCTTGAAGGCCCTCGAAAAGGGGCTGACTTTGGACGGTGAGCGCTTTGGGCCGATCCGTGCCAGCCTGGACCGGGTGCAGGGCGGCAACGCTTGGCTCACCGTTGCTCTTCGCGAGGGCAAGAACCGGGAAGTGCGGCGCGTCTGCACCCATCTGGGCCTCACCGTCAATCGCCTTATTCGGGTTTCTTATGGTCCTTTCCAACTGGGCGCACTGAAGGTCGGGGCAGTGGAGGAGGTGCCGGCGAAGGCGCTGAAGGAGCAACTCGGACGCTTCCTACCTGAGAGCAAAGGCGAGAAATCCAGCCGCGAGAAGACGCGTGCGGATCGTCGGCGGTAGCCTGCGCGGTCGGCGCCTGCTGACCCCGCCCGATCGCAGCCTGCGCCCCACGGCCGAGCGTACGCGCGAATCGCTGTTCGATCTCCTGACCCAGGGGCGTGCGCTGTCGGGTGAGGATGCCGTTGCCGGCGCCAGGGTGCTGGATGCTTTCGCTGGCACCGGAGCCCTTGGCATTGAGGCCTTGTCGCGCGGCGCAGAGAGTGCCGTCTTTCTGGAGAAGTCGCCGGCTGCCTGCTACCTCATTCGCCAGAGCATCATGAGCTTCGGTCTCTCGGATCGTGCGCGGGTGCAACAGGGCGATGCATTGCACCCACCCCCGGTGGCTAGACCCGTTGATCTCTGCCTGATGGATCCGCCCTACGATGCCGACTTGGAGGAGCCGGCGGTCGTCGCGCTGGCCAGAGCCGGCTGGCTGGGACCTGAAACCCTGATCGCCTTGGAACGTGCGGCCAAGGACAAGGCCAAACTGCCGCCGAATGCCGATATGCTGGACGACCGCCGCTACGGCAAGGCGCGTATCTTGCTGTTTCGTCTCACACCTTAGTGGAGCGGCAGCATCTTCCGCGCAGGCTGGTTTCGACCAAGGAGGGGCCGGCAGGAAAGCGGTCTAGAGTCATGAAGGCTCTGGTTTTTCCTGCTTTTCGTCACGCGGCGTGGCAGGACCGGTAAGGAAGCAGGTTTTCATTCGTCCTTTGCCTTTGATCTCGACCTCGCCACGTGCCTCGAATTCGAAGCGATTGCGCAGCGAACTCGCAAACGCTTCGGGGACCTGGATCCGGCCAACTTCGCCTGTTGCTTCCATGCGCGCGGCGATGTTCACCGCATCCCCCCACAGATCGTAGGCGAACTTCCGATTGCCGATTACGCCTGCGACGACCGCGCCTGAGTTGATCCCTACGCGAATACGAACAGGTTCGCCGGTCGTCGGATCTTTGAACCGCGAGACAACCTTGACCATGTCCAAGGCAAGGCGGGCGATGGTGTCGTCAGGGTCGAAGTTCGCAAGCGGCAGGCCAGAGACCACCATGTAGGCGTCGCCAATGGTCTTGATCTTTTCAGCGCCGTAGCGGGCCACCACCTCGTCGATCGCGTTGAACACATCGTTTAAGAGGCTGACCAGTTCGGCCGGCTGCAATCGGCTGGACATCTGCGTGAAGCCGACGATGTCGGCGAAGAGAATTGCGACCTTCTCGTGGTCATCGGCAATCATGCCCTCTGTCGCCTTCAGCCGCTCGGCAATTGGGGCCGGGAGTATGTTTAACAAGAGCCGCTCGCTCTCTCCGTAAGCTGCGGCGATCTCCTGCTCAGCGCGCGCTGATGCTCTGATAAACGGCAGCACCATCAACAAGACATACAAGGGCCAGGTGAACATCGGGATGGCGCTCAGCATCGGCGCCTGATCGGCGGGCATGAGATAGATGGGTTCGTGGGTGAAAGCGTAGTACATAACCGCAGCAGCACTGGCCAAGGTTCCAACAGTCACGAGCATCGACAACCGAAAAGAGTAGAACGGCTGAATGAAGAGAAGGATGACGACCAGGAACGGATAATTCTGAAAGCTGTACTGGTTGCCGACGCAAACTGTGGCAACGATGCCATGCAGAATTAGCTCGAAGATGGCTGCCCAAAACGCAACACGATAGAAGCCACGACCCAAAAGCAGCAAGGCAGATACAAAAAGTGCGATGCTGAAGATGCTGAAGACGGCCATGAAGGCAACACCGGCACGCCAAAAAAGCACCAATGCCAAGGCGTTTCCAACAGCAGCTAGAAAATAGAAGATCTTCCAATAGATGTAATAGCGGGCCAGATCGTCGGGCACCTGCTGTGGCACCGACATCAGCCACTTAAGGCCGAGGCTCCCAGCGGTAGATTCCCTTATGCCTGTCTTTCCAAGTCTCACCCAGACACCCTTGGCCACTCTGCGTTCGCGATCGGCAACGCAACCCGAACCAGGGTATCCTTATAGGGACCTCTAAGGGCTTCTACCAGGTAACCCTGACACCCTGGCCGGTGTCGCGAGCCTTCTGATAGGCAAGGCAAGCGATCGCGAAGTCGCCGATGGCCAGACCGCGAAAGGTGAAGGCCGAGCGCTTGGTCGGATCATAGCTGCGACCCAGCTTGTCCGATACCAGTGCCGTCAGTTCGCCGGTGACCAGCTCTGCCCCGACCATGCGTTTGGGGCTCGAGGCTTCCTGGCGCTCGTCGTCGATGATGATGGTGTCGAAGGCCGCCATAGATTCCGGCATCCAGGGCAACGCCATGTCGGTGATGGTGGCGAAGGCGCCGGGCTTCAGCCAGCGTGCATCCAGAAAGGGCTCGATCTCGAAGGAGAGGGTGACGGAAGTCACGATCAGATCCGCCCCCTCCAGAGCGTCCTTCGGCGTCGCACAGGCCTTCGCGGTCAAGCCCAAACCCTGGGCCATATCGCAGAGGCTCTCGACATTTGCTCTGCCGCGGCCAAAAGCACGGGCTTCTGACAGGGGAAAGAGCGCGGCAAAGGCCTCAAGGTGGCTTCTGGCCTGCACACCGCAGCCGACGAAGGCGATGGTGCGGGAATTCGGGTTCGCTAGCCTTCGGGCGACGACGGCGCTAAGACCGGCGGTCCGCACCGCCGTGATCCAACGGGCGCCGATCACAGCACGCAGTTGCCCGGTCTCGCTGTCGTGCACGACGATGGTACCGTCGATGCCCGGAAGGCCTCGTTCGGGGTTTCGGGGGCTCACCATCACATCCTTGACGACACTCAGCCCCGGCGTATCGGCGGCCGAGAGCGTGGTCATGAGGTAGCGACCGTCACCCGGCAACAAAGCCGACTTGGGGGCTGTCCAGACCCCGCCCTCGGCTTCCGTGCGCACAGCTGCTTCGATCGCGTCGACGATCTCCACAGTCGAGAGGCCGAGATCGGAGAGTGTCGTCTCCGACAGAGCCAGGAAGTGGCCTTGTTCGTCGCCTTGCATCGGATTGCACCCCTTCCGGCTGTCTAGTCAGCCTCCGCTTTCGGCTGTACGTGCTCTGACACGTAGCGCTCCACTTCTTTGCCCAGAATTTCCATCTGATCGGCGAAGAAGTGATTGGCCTCCTGCACGACGCGATAGTCGATTACGATATCGCGCTGGTGCTGCAGCTTATCGACCAGCTTCTTGACGGCAGGTTCGGAGATCAGCTGATCGGATCCGCCCTGCACGACCAGGCCCGAGGAGGGGCAGGGGGCCAGGAAGGAAAAGTCGAACATGCCCGCCGGTGGCGAAACGCTCACGAAACTGGCGATCTCCGGACGACGCATGAGCAGCTGCATGCCGATCCAAGCCCCGAAGGAGAAGCCGGCAATCCAGCACTCACGTGCATTGGGGTGGTAGCTCTGCAGCCAGTCGAGAGCGGAAGCGGCGTCCGACAGCTCGCCCTCGCCGCGGTCGAAGCTGCCCTGGCTGCGGCCGACGCCGCGGAAATTGAAACGCAGCACCGAGAAGCCGCAGCGCGCAAAGGCGTGATAGAGCGTATAGACCACTCTGTTGTTCATGGTGCCGCCGTGCTGCGGGTGTGGGTGCAGCATCAAGGCAATCGGGGCGTCGGCGGTGCCGGCGGACTGATAGCGTCCTTCAAGACGCCCCTCGGGGCCGTTAAAGATTACATCGGGCATAGGTCAAAGAGCCTTCGTCAAAGCATTACGTCGCCTCAGTCACGAATGAGGCGGATTCGGTAGGGAAAGGCCTGTTGCAAGCTGGCTTTCTGCGTTTCCTGCATATCGGCACTATAGTGCCGGCTTGTGTCTCGATCTTGATAGCTGAGCGGGGCCATGTATATCCCTGAACGCAGAAGCTGCAGTCCGTTCGAGAAAAGGCAAGAGGGGCTTTCCCAAGCAGGAATGCGTCTCCACCCTTTCGGAAGGCAGCGGGTTATAGCATGGGCTGTGCCGAAATGTTCAAGTCACTGAAGGCAGAAATCGACGCGACCATTGCCCGCGATCCGGCGGCGAAGTCCTGGCTCGAGGTTTTGCTCTGCTATCCGGGCTTCCAGGCGGTCATGGCGCACCGCTTGACCCACTGGCTTTGGCATCACCGCATGCGGCTGCCGGCGCGCTGGATTTCACAGGTGGCGCGCATCTTGACCGGCATCGAGATTCATCCCGGCGCCAAGATCGGTCGGCGCTTCTTCATCGATCACGGCATGGGCGTCGTGGTCGGCGAAACTGCCGAGATCGGCGACGACGTCACCCTCTATCAGGGCGTGACGCTGGGCGGCGTGGCGCCTTCCGTTGACAGCGATTCGCAGCGCGATCAAAAGCGCCATCCAACCTTGAACGATGGTGTCATCGTAGGCTCAGGCGCGCAGATACTGGGACCCTTTGCGGTCGGCAAGGACGCCAGAGTGGGAGCCAATGCTGTCGTCACGAAGCCGGTCCCCGCCGGCGCCACGGTGGTCGGTATCCCAGCCCGGGTGGTTGGCCCCAAGATCGTCTCTTTCGAGCCCAAGCGGAAGTCCGAGGTCGCCGACTTTGCCGCCTACGGTATGCCGAAGGACGGCCTTCCGGACCCCGTGGCGCGCGCCTTCGAGTCCTTGCAGGAAGAGATTGCGCGCCTTCACGCACGCCTCGACCAGGTGGAGGGCGAGCCCCGCCGCGAACAGCAGGGCCATCACTAGGCTGGGAGCCGCCTAGCGGCGCGGCGCATGCCGACTGAGCATTATCTCGATTACAACGCCACCGCTCCACTGCGCCCCGAGGCGCGTGCGGCGATGGACGCTGCCCTTGACCTGCATGGCAATCCTTCATCGGTGCATCGCGCTGGCCGTGCTGCGCGTGCAGTCGTCGAGGAAGCGCGGGAGGCGGTGGCGGAACTTGCTGGCGCCCAGCCAGCAGAAGTGATCTTCACCTCCGGCGCGACTGAAGCCAACAACCAGACTCTGCTTGGATTCCCGGCTGAGGAACGCTTGGCTTCGGGCGGAGAGCACGATTCTGTTCTGGCGGTAAGCGAGACCCTGCCGCTTGCGCTTAAGGCCGATGGGCGTATGGACTTGGCAGCCCTTGAGGATCGTCTGGCTTCTGCCGGGACGCCGCTGCTGTCTTTGATGGCGGCAAACAATGAGACTGGGGTCATACAGGCGGTTGCGCAGGCGGCAGATAGGATTCACGCGGCCGGCGGCCGTCTGCATTGCGATGCCGTTCAGGCCGCAGGACGCCTACCGAAGGAGATCTGGGCGCAGGCTGACTATGTCAGTCTCTCGGCACATAAGATGGGCGGCCCCAAGGGCGCTGGTGCTTTGGTTCTGCGCGGAGAAGCCCCGCTTCCTCCTCTGATCAGAGGGGGGGGCCAAGAGCGAAGGCTGCGCGCCGGTACGGAGAACGTTGCGGCGATCGCCGGTTTCGGCGCTGCTGCCAGAGCGACCCTGGCAGAGGGCGCCGGCGAGCAGCAGCGTCTACAGGCCTTGCGGGACCGCTTCGAAGCAGGTCTCAAGGCCTTGCAGCCAGCCGTGGTAATCCACGGCACCGCTGCGCCTCGGCTGGCCAATACATCCTGCTTCTCGCTACCGGGTCAGCGGGCCGAAACCCTGCTGATTGCCATGGACCTTGCCGGGATTTGTCTTTCCTCAGGTTCGGCCTGTTCCTCGGGCAAAGTGCAGCAGAGCCATGTGCTGTTGGCGATGGGCGTTACGCCCGAGGTGGCAGCCGGGGCCTTGCGTCTTTCGCTCGGCTGGGCCAGCGTTGCAGAGGATGTCGAGGCCTGCTTGCGCGCGCTAGCGCAGGCGATCGACAAGCAAAGTCGCCGTGTGGCCTGAGTAAAGTGATATGAGTGAGCTTCAGCGCAACGATGCGCCCCTGCCGATCTACTTGGACTTTCAGGCGACCACGCCCTGCGACCCGGCTGTGGTCGAGGCGATGTTGCCTTACTTCACGGAGATCTTCGGCAATCCGCACAGTGTCGAACATGCCTATGGCTGGAAGGCCGAAGAGGCGGTGGAGGCTGCGCGGGCCGAGATCGCAGCGCTGATCGGGGCCGAAGCGCGAGAGATCGTCTTCACCTCGGGCGCGACCGAAGCCAACAACCTGGCAATCAAGGGGGCGGCGCACTTTCGCGGCAAGTTGGGTCGGCGCAAGATCGTGACCCTGGCCAGCGAGCACAAGTGTGTTCTGGAAAGCGTAAGAAGTCTCGCCGCCGAAGACTTCGAAGTCGTGATCCTTCCCGTTGAACCGGACGGTAGGGTGGATCTGGACTGTGTGGCGGACGCAGTGGACGAGGGGACCGCTCTGGTCACGGTGATGGCTGCGAACAACGAGATCGGAACCCTGCAGCCAATGGCGGAGATTGCCGAGATTGTGCATGCTAAAGGGGCTTGGTTGCACAGCGATGCTGCACAGGCAGCCGGCAAGGTGCCGCTGAACGTACGCGACCAGGATCTCGATCTGATCTCGCTGTCCGGTCACAAGATCTATGGACCGAAGGGGATCGGGGTGCTGTTCGTGCGCCGCCGGCCGCGTATCCGCCTGGAGCCGCTGTTTAGCGGGGGCGGGCAGGAACGGGGTCTGCGCTCTGGCACCTTGGCGCCGGCGCTTTGTGTTGGGCTTGGCAAGGCCGCCGCGCTGGCCAAGGAGCAGATGGCAACAGAGGCTGAGCGCTTGTGGCATTTGCAGAGGCGGCTGCGTGCGACCTTGAGCGCGGCAATTCCGGGGCTCAGCTTCAATGGGCATGAGAGCCAGCGGCTGCCCGGAAACCTGAACGTGACCTTTCCCGGCATCGACGCGCAGGCCCTGTTGCGTGCGGTGCCCGAACTGGCGCTCTCGACTGGGTCGGCCTGCAGTTCGGCGTCGGTCGAGCCTTCCTATGTCTTGAAGGCGATCGGTTTGGAGGAGGACTTGGCGCGGGCCAGCATTCGCATCGGCTTGGGCAGGACCACGAGCGAAGCTGAGGTGGATCAGGCAGCCAACCTGCTGATCGGCGCGGTCGGCCAGCTGCGCGCGGCGGCATAAGGCGCCTGGACAGCGAAGCAGCGCTCGCCTACTAGCTGGCGTCAAGATCTTGCAGCCAGGCTGCTAATTTTTCCAGAGAGGGTGGTGTAGAAGACGATGCCTAAGATGACCTTCATCCTGCGTGATGGGACGCACAAGGAGGTGGACGCGCCGATCGGACTGTCGGTTCTGGAGATTGCGCACCGCAACGACGTCGATATCGAGGGGGCTTGTGAGGGCTCCATGGCTTGCTCGACCTGCCATGTCATCGTGAACAAAGATTGGTTCGATGATCTGGAAGAGATCTCTGAGGATGAAGAGGACATGCTGGATCTGGCCTTTGGCTTGACATCGACATCCAGGCTTGGTTGCCAGATCATCATTACCGACGATCTGGACGGCCTGACGGTCGCGCTGCCGAAAGAGACGCGCAACCTGCTGGTTGAGTAGGGTCTTCATGTCCGATGCACTGAGCGATGCCGGGCCGCTGTTCGGGGCCCTGCGGATGGACGCGGGCGCGGTGTGGCAGGCCTACAGCCATCACGCCTTCGTTGCCGGCTTGGCCAACGGCAGCCTGCCAAAGGCTGCTTTCCGCCACTATCTGGTCCAGGACTACATCTTCCTGATCAACTTCGCCCGTGCCTATGCGCTAGGCGTCTACAAGGCCGAGACGGTCGAGGAGATGCGCCACTGTCAGGCCATCGTCACCGCGATCTTGGATGGAGAGCTGAAGCTGCACATCGCTTATTGCCGGGACTGGGGTCTGGAGGAGGCCGATGTGCTGGCCAGCGTCGAAGACCCCGCGAACTTGGCTTACACCCGCTATGTCCTGGACAGAGGGTTGGCCGGTGACTTCCTGGAGCTCCAAGTCGCTCTGGCGCCCTGCGCCGTGGGTTATGCCGAGATCGGCCGGCGTCTGCTGTCGGCCAACGACACGCTTCGCGACGGCAATCCCTACTGGCCCTGGATCGAGACCTACGGCGGTGAAGACTACCAGGACCTTGCCATCTCGGCCGTGACGCTCTTGCAGTCGGCGGCCGAACGACGGCTTGGATCCAGTCCAGAGGAGAGCGGCCGCTTCGCGCATCTCTCATCCGTCTTCCGGCAAGCCACGCAGCTGGAGGTTGGTTTCTGGCAAATGGGCCTGGACGCGATCTAACCCTCATCTCTTAACAGAGTAATCGCACTTCCGAGCAGCTCGAGGAGCAGGGCCTCTTTGCCCGGCGTCGCGACCACGACCCGGCAGTGATCGGCGATGAAGCGCGCCATCTCGATCCGACCTTCTGCGACATCGACCATTGGCTCGTAAGCAGTCGTTAGCGTTACCTCGGGTTCTGGGCCCGCACCGGCCAAGACCGAGACCTGGCCGTTGGCGGCCTCCAGATGAAAGGGCTCTGCGTCGATGACCAAACGGGCGCGCAACGCGACCTCTGGCTTCAGCACGCGCTGGCATGCCTGGGTGAGAGTGACGGCCACCGTGCGCAGATTGCCCGGTCGTTGTCGCTCCTTGTCCGGCTCGAAACGGCCGCCGAAGCGCGCCAGCTCGAACAGCAGCGCACCGCTCTGCCTACCCAGCCGGGTCAGGCGATAGAGCGAGATCCCATGATCGGCCTCGTGGCGCTCGATCAAGCCAGACGCGATCAGTTCCTCCAGACGAGTGGTCAAGAGATTGGTGGCGATGCCGGTCAGGCCCTTCTGCAGCTCACCGAACCGTGCCGGACCGGCATGCAGGTCGCGCAGGATCAACAAGGTCCAGCGGTCGCCGACACGGTCCAGAGCGCGGGCGATGGGGCAAAGTAGGCGGTATCGGCGCAGGCCGGCCATGTTGGCACTCCAGATGTAATTTATTTTCTCAAGTTCATGCTTGAAAAAATAAAGCGATATGCATAGATGCAGCACCGTCCCAACCGTCCTCGGAGGAACAGATGCCAACTGCCCATGATCCTAACGCTCGAACAAGAGTCGTCTGCCAGGTTAAGAAAGGCTCCTGCCATGTCTAAGGGGCCGCTTGTTCTGGTAACCTCTGCTGCCGGGAAGACCGGCCTGCCGACCGCACTGGGTTTGCTTGAAAGGGGCGTCAAGGTCCGGGCCTTCGTCCGCAGCGCCGATCAGCGTGCAGAGCGCTTGAAGGCTGCCGGCGCCGAGCTCTTCTTCGGCAACCTCTACAGCGTCCCCGATCTGCGCAAGGCCATGGCCGGCGTTCAGCGGGCCTACCTCTGTGCACCGACGGCACCCAACGCGCTGCACTTCGCTGTGGCGGCTGCCGCTGTCGTTCAGGAGGCGCGACTGGAGCAAGTCGTGTTTCTGAGCCAGTGGCTCGCCGACCCGTCCCATCCTTCGCTCTTCACGCGCGAGATCTGGCTGGCCGAACGGGTGACCAAGCTGCTGGGTGCAAGCGTGACGGTGAACAATGTTGGCTGGTTTGCGGACAATTACTTCCTCATGCTCGATCTCGTCGACCGCCTAGGTGTGTTGCCCATGCCGATGGGTGCGGGCGAGGTCGCCAAGAACGCGCCGCCATCGAATGAGGACATTGCGGCGGTGAACGTGGCACTGCTGCTCGACCCGGCGCGGCATGCCGGCAAGACCTATCGTCCCACCGGGCCCAGCCTGGTCTCGCCAGAAGAGGTTGCGGCATCGATGGGTCGGGCACTGGGCCGTCGGGTCACCTATCAAGACCTGAGCGAAGGTCGCTTTCTGAAGGCGATGCGTGCTGCGGGTTTCCCAGCTCCGGTCTATGGCCAGCTGCTCTACTATTTTCGGGAGTATCGGAAGGGCAGCTTTGCGGTCGGCGCACCCAACGGCGTCGTGACAAGCTTAACTGGCCGTCCGGCGGAGAGCTTCGACACCATCGCCGAGCGTTACGTTCAGCAGATGGGCAGGCGGTCAGGGCGCCTCGGCGGTTTGGGCGGTTTGGCCTTCCTGCTGCGCATGCTGGCGACGCCAAAGCCCGATACCCAGCGCTTGGAGCGCGAGCGCGACCACGTGCTGCTGCGCGATCCGCTTTTCAGCCAGGACAGTCGTGAATGGAGGTCGACCCACGAACCTGGCCAGATCCTCGACGTTAGGCCCAGGGAATTGGCGAGCGGCTAACCGCTGCGCTTCAGTCCGACGCAGCCTCCGCCAGTGCACGCGGCAAGGCCTCTGCCAGGACATCCAGGTCCTGCGGTGTGCCGGCGGAGATGCGGATGCAGCGGTCCAGGGGCGCGACCCCCGGCATCCTCACAAAGACACCCTGATCGACGAGGGAGGTGAGCACGCGCTTGGAGAAGTTGCCGTCACGGCCACAGTCGACAGCAACGAAGTTGGTGGCTGAGGGCAGCGCTTTCAGATCGTTCGCTGCAGCGATCTCGCCGATCCTCGACCGGGCTTCTGCGACCTTGACCACGACCTGGGAGAGGTAGGCCTGGTCCTGGATGGCAGCTAAGGCAGCGGCCTGCGTCACCCGCCCGAGGCCGAAGTGATTGCGGATCTTGTTGTAGGCATTGATGACGTCTGGATGGCCGATCACATAGCCGATCCGCAGACCGGCCAGTCCGTGCGCCTTGGAGAAGGTGCGGAAGCGCAGCAGGTTGCGTCGCCCGGTGTCGAGCGGCAGCAGCGCCTCGGCCGGCAGGAAGTCGCTGTAGGCCTCGTCCAGCAGCAGCATGCAGTCTGTGGGCAGTGCGTCTGCCAGGGCGGCAATGCGTTCGGCCTCCAGCCAATTACCCATGGGGTTGTCTGGATTGGCCAAGAAGACCAGCCGTGCACCTTCGGCCTTGGCTGCCTTTGCCAAAGCCTCTGGGTCTTCATGATCGTCGCGATAGGGCACGGTCACCAAGCGGCCGCCGAATCCGGCGACATGGAAATTGAAGGTCGGATAGGCGCCCAGCGAGGTGACCACCGGAACGCCGTCCTCGACGAAAAGGCGCACGGTGTAGCCAAAGAGGCCGTCAATGCCTTCGCCGGCCATAATGGCTTCCGGCGCCACACCGTGATGGTGAGCCAGCGCCTGGCGAAGCTCGTAGAACTCGGGATCTCCGTACATCCAGCCGTCCGCTGCAGCGGCCTGCATGGCGGCAATGGCCTTGGGGGAGGGTCCGAAGACACTCTCATTGGCGCCAATGCGGGCCTTGAAGGGGCGACCCAGCTTGCGCTCTTGCGTCTCCGGGCCGACGAAGGGCACGGTGGCGGGTAGGCTGTCGACCAGGGGAGTCTCCGGTACGCTGCTTTGCGGGCACATCTGGGCGGGCCTCCTTCCATCCTCTGCTGGCCTTCGGCATAGCTTGCAGCCGCCTAGGTGCCAAGCCCAATGGCTGGATCTCCGCCGGAATTCCTGGAATGCTCGAGCCCATGACCTTGCAGCTCTACGAAGTCGCCGGAGCCGAAGAAGCCTTCCGGCCCAGCCCCTACTGCTGGCGCATCCGCATGGCGCTGGCGCACAAGGGTTTGGCCTTCGAAGCGGTGCCTTGGCACGCGGTGGAAAAGGATCGCATTGCAGCGTCCGGCGGCGGCACCGTGCCCGTCCTCGTCGACGGCGATCGTTGGTACCGAGATTCCTGGACCATCGCCTGTTATCTGGAAGAACAGTTCCCGAACACGCCGCGCCTCTTTGCCAGCGACGGCGACCGGGCGAAGGCCCGTTGGCTCGACCATTGGGTGACAGACACTCTGCACCCGCTGATCTTCCGAGCCGTGGTTTCAGAGATGCTGCCGCGGTTGGCACGTGAGGATCAGGCCTACTATCGGGAGCGAACCCAACGTCGCTTTGGGCAGTCCCTCGATCAGTTGGCTGGCGATCCCGAGGCTGCCGTCCCGCTGATCGAGGCAGCCTTGCAGCCCTTTGCAAGGTTGCTGGTGGACATGCCCTACCTAGGCGGTGCCGAGCCCGACTACGGCGACTATCTCTTTTTCGGAGCCTTTCAATGGGCGCGTGTTGCCAGTCGCCGAACGCTGTTGGACCCAGTCGAGCCCGCGGGTCAATGGTTCGACCGTCTGCTGGATTCTTTCGGAGGCTTTGCCCGCAGCCAGCCTTCGCGGGCTGCTTGGCCGTGACTCTCACAAAAAAACAACATTGGCCTTGCTTAAGGCTGGCAATAGCTGCTGGCTGCCTCTATTTAGCATGAAGGGTGAGGGGGACGCGTCCTGGCTCAGCCTGGTTTCGCCTCTCGGCGAGACCGTTTCGGTCAGGAAGCGTCAAGCCCTTGCTCTCCCTCTAATAGGCAAATTCCCAAATATGGAGGACGCTCATGGCCGCTCCCTTCGAACTTCCGGCCCTTCCCTTTGACGATACCGCGCTGCAGCCGGTCATCTCTGCTGAGACGCTCAGCTTCCACTATGGCAAGCATCACAAAGCCTATGTGGACAACCTGAACAAGATGGTCGAGGGCACCAAGTTCGCCGACCTCTCGCTTGAGGATGTGATTAAGGAGAGTGCGAAGGACGGCAATGCCGGCGTCTTCAACAACTCCGCCCAGATCTGGAACCACACCTTCTATTGGAACTCGCTCTCAGCCAACGGCGGTGCGCCCAGCGGCAAGCTGGCCGAGATGATCGATCGCGATCTGGGTGGCCTTGAGCAGTTCCAGAAGGACTTCGCCGTTGCCGGCAACACGCAGTTCGGCAGCGGTTGGGCCTGGCTGGTGCACAAGGACGGCAAGCTCTCGATCGAGAAGACCGCCAATGCCGAAACGCCGCTGACCGGCTCCGGCACCGCTCTCCTCACCATCGATGTCTGGGAACATGCCTACTACATCGACTATCAGAACCGTCGCCCGGTCTACACCGAGGCCGTGACGACCAAGCTATTGAACTGGAACTTTGCGGCCGAGAACCTCGGCTAAGCAACAGTCCATAGTTTCGAACAAAGGGGGTGCCGTCCGCGAATCCGGCACCCCCTTTTTCGTTTACTCAGAAGTCTTTGTAGTCCGGTGCCACCTTGTCGATCAAACGTGTGATGGCGGCCCATTCGCGCTCATTTCCTGGCTCGGCCGCCGGCACGCCCCAAAGCGCCGCGCGGGCCTGGGCCTCCTTGCTGGGGACAAGCAGTTCTTGGCCCGATGCCAAGGCATCGACCTGGATCTTACAAGCGCTTTCCAAGGTGTAGATGTTGTAGAAGCATTCTCCTGCGTTGCGACCGGCGGTCAAGAGACCGTGATTGTTCAGGATCATCAAGTACTTGTCACCCAGGTCGGCGGCCAGGCGTGCGCATTCCTCTGCCTCCTCGGTCACCACATCATAGGGGTGATAGGCAATCTGCTCGCGGATTTCGTTTGCCTGCTGGCTGAGCGGCAGCAGGCCGCATTTCATGGCCGAGACCGCGATGCCGGCCCGGGTGTGGCTGTGCGCCACGAAGTTAACTTCGGGCCTGGCTAACAACACGGCAGAGTGGATCGCATGGCCGGCCTCGTTGATCGGAAAGGCACCGCCGACAATCTGACCTTCCAAGGTCACCTTGATCAGGTTTCCGGCCGTGACTTCCTGGAACATCAGACCATAGGGGTTGATCAGATAGCAGTCCGGTTGATCGGGGACGCGGGCCGAGATGTGGGTGAACAGTAGGTCGGTCCAGCCATAGTGCACGAAGGCGCGATAGAGCCGCGCCAGATCCAGCCTGGTCTGCCGTTCGGCCTCGCTCATGAAAGGGTTCCGGGCGCTTGCCGTTGCGCTCATCGCTGCTCTCCTCGGGTCAAGGCAATTTTCTCAGGGGCCCTCATACACTGCTTCGTGCATCCTTCGCCAGTCCCTCGCGCGCCCTTCAGAGCGAACAAAGTCCATGCTTCGAAGATTGCAGATGTTGGGATGGCGGAAAGCTGTTCTCCCATTCGTGACCTGGCCATTCGTTTTCTCTGCAGACATGACTCGATACGGTCAGCTAACGTTTTCGCATTGGTTCTATTCATCTTGTGGGCAAACGTGGGGGATGAGATGAAGCAGTCTCTCGTCGCAAGAGGTGCGCAAGAGGCGCATCGTATCTTTTTCCCATTGGTCTTGATCCTGATCCTGGTGGTTGTAACCAGCGTAGGAAAGATTGGAGCCAAGGCGGAGGAGGACGCCGCCGGATACTCCAGTGACATTGAGTTGCCGATTGGCAAGCTCTTGGGAAAAGAGGAAGATCGGATCTGGACCGGTGTCGGCGCCTTCAACGTCTTCCCGAACAACAGTGCCGGGCGTAGTGCCGACTTCACAGGCGAGTACCGCTTCGGCGAAAAACTCTATTCGATCGGACCCTTGCTTGGCCTCTCGGTCAACACCAAAGGCGGTGTCTATGGCTATGGCGGCCTCTACACGAGCTTCGCGTTGGGAGAGGTCCTGCTGACTCCCTCTATCACAGTCGGTGGCTACGCGCAGAATGACAGCAAGGACCTGGGCAGCGTTCTTCAATTTCAAAGCTCGATCGAGGGTGCCTATCAACTCGACTATGGCGGCCGTCTCGGCGTCCGCTTCTCGCACATCTCGAACGGTGGCATCAAAGACAAGAATCCGGGTGCGGAGATCCTGCTGCTGTCTTACTCTCACCCGATGTGAGACCAGTCCCAATTGCCTTGAAGCGGCGGGAGCAGCCTGTTCAGGGGGCGGCTCTGGTCTAGGGATGCCATTCGAGAGGGGTGGGCGATGAGGCACTGTCTAAGCGCTCTTGAGATGCAGGCCGGATACCGCGAAGGGCGCCTCTCTCCGGTCGCCGTGGTCGAGGATGCGCTTGCAAGGATCGGAGTGGTCAATCCGATCCTGAATTGCTTCTGCGACATTTATGCAGAAGAAAGTCGCCAAGCGGCACGCGAAGCCGAAGCGCGGCTGGGGGACCCCGGCTTGCCACCGCTTTTCGCCGTCCCGATCGCGATCAAGGATCTGACGCCGATTGCCGGCAAGCGGACGACTGCCGGATCCAAGGTCTTCGCCGAGCGAGTTTCAGACCGGGACGCCGTGATCGTGGAGCGATTGCGCGCAGCCGGCGCAATTTTGATCGGCAAGACCACGACGCCGGAGTTTGCCTTTTCCGGCTTCACGCAAAGCCCGCTGTTTGGCATCACCCGCAACCCTTGGAACCCGGCTCGCACGCCCGGTGGCTCCTCCGGCGGCGCCGGTGCTGCCGTGGCATCGGGCTGTGTGCCCTTGGCCGAGGGCTCCGACATGGGCGGATCAATCCGCATTCCTTCCGCATTCTGCGGCCTGGTCGGCCTGAAGCCCAGCTTCGGACGCATTCCCTTCGACTACCTGCCGAGTCAGTTGGATAGCCTTTCGCACCTGGGCCCCTTGGCTCGGACGGTGGGCGATGCGGCAGTCTTTCTGGAGGTCTGCCAAGGACCTGATCCGCGAGATATCTCCTCTCTGCCGGGTGTGGCCGATCTCAGCAGTCTGGAGGGCGGTGTTGCCGGCATGCGCTTGGCGCTCTCGCCGGACCTGGGATTCTATGCCATCGAAAACTCGGTGGCACGGAACCTGGAGGCGACGGCCGATCGCTTGCGTGGATTGGGTGCGCAGGTGGAGCTGATCGCACTGCCTTTGAGTGAGGAGCTGGTCACTGCCTGGAACGACCTTTGGGCCGTCTTCATGGAGGGCTTTTTTGGTCGCTATCTGGAGGCCCATCGCCACGAGATGGATCGCGACGTGGTGAGCCTGATTGAACAGGGCCGCCGCCTGTCTGCCGCGCGTTTGAAGGCGATCGAGATCTTGCGGAGTGATCTCTGGCGCCTGCTGGCGAGCAAATTGGCCGGCTTCGATGCCTTGCTGTGCCCGACCTGCAGCGTCCCGGCGCCCGATGCCACGCTGCGTGATGGCGATTTCGACGGATACGACGAGGCCGGCGGCTTTCGCGGCATGGACCTGACAGCCATCTTCAACCTCGTGAGTGCCTGCCCCGTGGCCTCGGTGCCTAGCGGCCTGTCGAATGACGGTCTGCCAACCGGCATGCAAATCGTCGGACACCGCTTTCAAGAAGGCCGGGTTCTGCAGATCGCGCGGGCGCTGGAACGTTCGCTCGGCGGATTTCCACAGGCACCTGACCTCCTGGCCGCGGACACCTGATCTTGGAGAAACACTGCCCCGCGTACACCGAGGCTTTGAAATGACGGACAGGACTGCTATGTGCGCTGCATGCGCAATTGCAATGAAAGCCCGGCGAGGAACTCGGGGCGGATCGGAAGCCTATGAGCTATAGCCTGAGCGAACTGGCCCCGCAGATCGAGTGTGAGGTGGTCGGCGATCCTGAGGTGCGGGTCAGCGGGATCGCTTCTCCCGGATCGAAGCCGGGTCCCGAGGATCTGATCATCGCCTTCACGCCCGGCGCCGAGCGTGCCGTGGCGGGCCAGCCGCTTGCCGCCGTCCTGGTGGAGGAGGGACAGGATCGCCCTGAGGGTCCGCGCGCCTATTTGGTGAGCCCGCGCGGCCGGGTGGCCTTTGCTCTGTTGCTGCAGCTCTTTGAGAACAAGCGCCATGTCCCGGCTGGCATTCATCCAACTTCAGTGATCGACGAGACTGCAGTGATTGCACCCGATGCCTCGGTTGGACCGCACTGCGTCATTGGGCCCGAGGCAGTGATCGGTGCCAAGGTGCGCCTCTTGAGCCAGGTGACGGTGTCCCGCGGTGCCAAGGTGGGAGAGGGCTCGACCCTTTATCCCGGTGCTAGAATTGGCGAGGATGTGATCTTGGGTCGCGCCGTGGTCGTGCAGTCCAATGCGGTCATCGGCGCCGAGGGTTTCAGCTATGTCAGTCGTGAGCCCAATGCGATCGAATTGGCTCAGCCGATGGACGGAGTCGCCAGAACTGAGAACGGTCCCGTCATCCGCATGCCCTCCATGGGGACCGTGATTTTGGAGGATGAGGTCGAGATCGGCGCCAACACCACGATCGATCGTGCAACCTTAGGCGCGACACGAATCGGCGCCAGGAGCAAGATCGACAACCAGGTGCAAATTGGCCATAACTGCCAGGTAGGGTCTGATTGCCTCTTGTCCGGTCAGTCCGGGCTCTCCGGCAGTGTGAAAATGGGCGATCGCTCCGTGATCGGCGGCAAGGCGGGTATCGCTGATCATAGGAAGATTGGAAAGAACGCCATGGTGGCAGCGGCTGCCGGCGTGGGTGCGGACATCCCTGACGGGGAGATTTGGATTGGTTATCCGGCTGACCGTAAGGATCGAAAGTTCAACGAGTGGATGTCGGTTGGACGGCTCGGCCGTTTCATGCGCGACATCGTCGATCTGAAGCGTCGCCTGGCGAAGGCGGAGGCAGCGTTGGCCGAACAGGGTAAGGAGAAGGGCTGAGGCCATGACCGAGATTGAGACGAAGGTGCTGGATATCGTAGCCAAGGAGTGCCGTCTGGACCGAGACAGCCTGACCTTGGACAGTAAGCTAGAGGAGCTAAACATCCAGTCCGTCGATCTGATGCAGACGATCTTCCAGATCGAGGAGGCCTTCGACATCTATGTGCCGCAGGAAGGTGATGACTTTAAGCTCGACACGCTGCGTGACGTAACCGATGCGGTGGCCAATCTGGTCTCCGAAAAGACCGCGAGCGCCAGCTAGCCTCCATGCATCGCGTTGCGATTACCGGCCTGGGTTGCATCTCTGCGCTGGGCCATGACGTTGCCAGCA
This sequence comes from Rhodospirillales bacterium, assembly GCA_963669445.1. Classification (GTDB taxonomy): domain Bacteria; phylum Pseudomonadota; class Alphaproteobacteria; order Kiloniellales; family JACOMY01; genus JACOMY01. The sequence continues at coordinate 2,829,325 of OY770029.1, read as the reverse complement.
CCTGGTTGGGGCTCAGCAAAGGGCAGAGCGGTATCGCTCCACTGACTGGCGTCAAGGGCGAACGCCTCATGGTGAAGGTGGTTGCCGCGGTCAAGGATTTCGATCCGGTCGCCTATCTGGACGAGCGTGTGGAGGACTTCACCGACCGCTTCTCTCAGTTCGCGATCGTCGCGGCGCGAGAGGCGGCCAAGGATGCCGGCCTTAACTTTCGCGACGGTCTGAGTGCTCGAACCGCCTGTTTGGTCGGCACCGGCATGGGCGGCATGACCACCCTCGACGAAGGCTTCTACCGCCTCTACATGCAAAAGACCCTGCGCGCACCGCCGCTGACCGTGCCGAAGGTGATGCCGAGTGCAGCTGCCAGTCAGGTGTCGATGGAGTTGGGCATAACCGGCCCCTCCTTCGGTCTGACCAGCGCTTGCTCTTCATCGAACCACGCTTTGGGCGAAGCCCTGTGGATGGTGCGTAGCGGTCGCGTCGATCAGGCGATTGCAGGTGGGACCGAGAGCTGCCTCACGTACGGCTGTCTTAAGGCCTGGGAAGTCCTGCGCGTCATGGCGCCCGACACCTGTCGACCCTTCTCGAAGGATCGCAAAGGCATGGTGATCGGTGAGGGGGCCGGCATGGTCGTGCTGGAGAACTGGGAGAAGGCCAAGGCCCGTGGCGCCAAGATCTATGGTGAACTCGCCGGATTCGGCTTCACCGCCGATGCCGCCGATCTGGTTCAGCCCTCTGTCGAGGGTGCCGGTCAGGCGATCGCCGACTGCTTGAGCGATGCCGGCCTGAGGCCGGAGCAGGTTGGCTACATCAATGCGCACGGTACTGCCACCAGGATGAATGACCAGGTAGAGACCCGAGCGATCCGGAATGTCTTCGGTGCCCATGCCGAAAAGTTGGGCGTGTCTTCCAGCAAGTCGATGTTGGGTCACGGTCTGGGGGCCGCTGGGGGCCTGGAGATTATTCCGACGGTGATGGCGCTCCACAGCGGCATTCTGCCGCCTACGGCCAACTACAACGAACCCGATCCCGACTGCGATCTGGACTACATTCCCAATGAGCCGCAGCAGCGGCAGGTCGAGGCGGTCATGTCCAACTCCTTCGCCTTCGGTGGCCTCAACGCCGTCATCGCGGTGAAGCACGCCGAGGCTTAGCCCTTATCCTTGTTCGATGGCGGTTTGAAGCCACGCCCGCGCTGGATGGCCTTGTCGCCAAGCTTGTCGCGCAAGCGGTCGATGGCATCTTCGACCGCAACCTTGCGCTTGCGATCGGGCTCTAGAAGGTTGGGTTGATCTGCCTCCTCGGCCGGGCAGAGATCGTCGGTGCCGATGCCGATCAGGCGAAAGGCACGTCCGTCGGCCTCTTTTGCCAGCAGTGGGCGGGCGGCGTCGAACAGGCGGGAGGCCAGCTGGGTTGGGTCCTCCAGGCGGCGATGGCGGGTGATCAGCCGGAATTCCGCTGTCTTCAACTTCAGGACGGCGGCACGCCCGGCCAACTCGGCGCGTTTCAGGCGCTTGGAGACCCGCTCGCAGAGCGGCCAGAGTTCTGCTTCCAGTGCCTCTAAGGTCACCAGATCGAGATTGAAGGTGGTTTCAGCCGAGATCGACTTCGCTGGGCTGTTGGGAGACACCGGGCGCTCGTCCTGGCCGCGTGCAAAGCGATAGAGACGCTTGCCCATACTGCCGAAACGCAACACCAACTCCGCCTCATCATGCTCCAATAGGTCGCCGATCTTGCGGATGCCGGCGCGCTCCAGCTGGGACCGGAGCGCCTTGCCGACGCCCCAGATCAGAGAGACCGGCTGCTCGGCAAGAAAGGATTGCGCATCGCTGCGCCCCAACACACTGAAGCCGTGCGGTTTGTCCAGGTCGGAAGCAATCTTCGCCAAGGATTTGTTGTAGCTAAGCCCGATCGAGACGGTCAGATTCTCCTCCCGCTCGATCCGCTGTGACAGGGCGGCCAGGGTGCGTGCCGGCGGACCGCCGTGCAACGCTTCCGTACCGGTGAGGTCGAGAAAGGCCTCGTCAATCGATAGCGGTTCGACCAGGGGCGTTGTGGCGAGCATCATCTCGCGAATATGTCGCCCGATGGTGGAGTACTTGCGCATCTCCGGCTTGATGACGACAGCGTCGGGGCAGAGCTTCAGCGCCTTGAACATCGGCATCGCGGAGCGCACGCCGTAGAGGCGCGAGGTGTAGCAGGCCGCCGAGACCACACCGCGCCTGCCGCCGCCGACGATGACCGGCTTGTCGCGCAGCTCCGGTCGATCGCGCTTCTCGACACTGGCGTAGAAGGCGTCACAGTCGATATGGGCGATCGAGAGGCTTGCCAGCTCCGGATGGTGCATCAGTCGCCGTCCTGAGCAGGCACGACAGCGTGGTCCTGGGCCCGGCTCGAGGCTGAGGCAGTCGCGGCAGAGGGCGTCCGTCGTCATTCTTGCGGCCAGAGCCAGGCCGCGCCGCGCACGCCACTGGCGTCCCCGTGCTTGGGCGGTAAGATCGGCGTGTCGCAGCGGTCGGAAAAGACCCAGTTCTGCAGCAGGCTGGGGACACGTTCGTAGAGCAGGTCGATGCCCGAGAGACCGCCGCCCAGGACGATGGTGTCTGGGTCCAGGATATTGATGACGCCGGCAAGTGCGCGAGCCAGGCGACTGCAATAGCGCTCCAGGCTACAGGCTGCCGCGCGGTTACCGGCCTGTGCTGCCTCTAGGATCTCGGGGCCGGTTGCGTCCTGGCCGGTGATCGCTTGATGGTCGCGCGCCAGACCGGGACCGGAGAGCCAGGTTTCGATGCAGCCCTCTTTGCCGCAGTAGCAGGGCGGTCCTGGGCGCTCGGCCTCGTCGCTCCAGGGGAGCGGGTTGTGACCCCACTCGCCGCCGATTGCATTGCGGCCGCGCAAGGTTCGACCATCGGCAATCAGGCCGCCACCGACCCCTGTGCCCAAGATTACGCCGAAGACGAGACCGGCACCCGCGGCCGCGCCGTCGCTAGCCTCCGAGAGAGCGAAACAGTTGGCGTCGTTCTCGACCCGCACTTCACGCGCCAGCCGCTGGGAGAGGTCGCGGTCTAGGGCCTGTCCAATCAGCCAGGTCGAGTTTGCGCCCTTGATCAGGCCGCTAGCCGGCGAGACCGCACCGGGAATGCCAACGCCGACTGAGGCATGGCAAGCCAGCTCAGCCTCAATGGCCTCGACCAATGCGGCAAGCGTTTCAACTGTGGTGGGGTAGTCGTTGCGCGGCGAATCTATCCGCTTGCGGAAGCGCGTCTTGCCCTGTTTATCCAGAGCGAGGGCCTCGATCTTGGTGCCGCCAAGGTCCAGGCCGATGCGCATCTCTAAGAGCGGCTCTACCGCGCGCCTTGGGCTTGGGCGCAGCCCTATTTGATCTTCGATTCCTTGAAGACGACGTGCTTGCGCACGACGGGATCGTACTTCTTCAAGGAGAGCTTCTCGGTTTTGGTGCGGGGGTTCTTCTTGGTGACGTAGAAGAAGCCCGTGTCCGCGCTGCTGACAAGCTTGATCAGGGTGGTTGCTGGCTTGGCCATGGTCCGTTCTCTCTCTACCGTGCCGGCCGGTTCCCGTAACGGCCTCTAGCCGGCAGGTCCCTTTAACGCGGTCTGGTGGGTGTCTCGAAGCGCGAGAGATTATGCGCTTTGGCTCGCCTGTCAAGCCCGGCGGCTGCATAGCTGCCGGATCTCTGGAGGAAGACCTAGACCTGGCCTTCCTCCGTTTCTTCCCATCCCGATCGTTGGCCGCCCAAGTCGACCAAACGGGTTTCACCCTTGTAGTGGAACAGCGGTGCGGGATCTGTCGCTCCGACCTTGAATGCACGCTCCAGCATGAAGCGGGTCACGTCGACAAGGTCTTCGTCGAGAGCCTGTTGGGCGGGGATCCAGGAGACGCCGTCGAGCTCTCCATCACCGTGCCGATCGCTGACGATCGCGTCGGTCTGCGCCAGGAAGAATCGGGTATGGAAGCGAATCGGTGAATCGGTCGGAGTGATCGCACGCGCGAGCAGGCGCAGTCCTTCCAAGGCCGGGGTCAGGCCCTTATCGGCAAAGGCGCGCCAGATGGGCGCGGTTCCTGGAATCGCTCCACCCCTGGCCGGTGTGCCAAGAAGCACGCCGGTCTCCTCCCAGGTCTCCCGCAAGGCGCAGCGAACAAGTGCCTTGAACTTGCGACGGCTTGCGGTATCCAATCCGTTTGGCGCGGGCGCGAACTGCTCCTCAAAGCCCGATGGCCGATGATCGCCGGGCTCCAGGCCGCCGCCAGGCGGCACCAGAATACCGGGCAGAAAACGCGCCCTGGCGTGCCGCCGGCCCATCAGAACCTCAGGCCCCTGGGAACTGCGGCGCAGAACCACGAGCCCTGCCGCATCGCGTGGCCGTACCGGACGAAACCCCAAGATGCTTACGTCTCGCCCTTATTGGGGCAGGCTTGCAACGTCGCGGCTCATGAGCTGCCTGTAGAGCCGCTCGTCCTGCAAGAGGCGAACCGCTACATCCAGATCGCGTGCCTTCTCCTCACGCTCCGGCGGGCAGTGGGCGCGGAAGCTTGCCAGTGCGGCCTCGTCCTTCTCGTCGATGACGCTGTGCTGAATGCGCCTCCAATCCGGTCGATGGCGGGAGGTAATCAGGGCTTCGCCGGCCGTCGTCGTGCCGCTGGTGCAGACGTCGGGTAGAACGCCGCGTGCGTTCAGCGGATAGCCCGAGGGGGCGTGGAAGCGGGCCCAGGTCAACGTCAACTCGCCCTCGTTGGGCAGGCGTAGCAGGGTCTGGACGCTGCCCTTTCCATAGGTAACGGTGCCGGTGACCAGGGCACGTTGATTATCCTGCAGGGCGGCTGCAACGATCTCCGAAGCCGAGGCTGAGTAGCCATTCACCATGACCACCATGGGCAGGTCGCGCAGCACGTTGTGCGGCTGGGCGTCGAAGGCCTGATGGCTCTCCGGGTGGCGACCGCGGGTGGTGACGATGGTGCCGCGATCGAGGAAGAGATCGGAGACGCTGACCGACTGATCCAAGAGACCGCCCGGGTTGCCGCGCAGATCCAGGATCATCCCGACGTAGGGCTTGTCGGCTGCCTCCTGGGCTTCAACGACGGCCATCTGCAGGGCTCGCGTGGTGTTGTGATTGAAACCGTCGACCTGGAGGATCAAGACATCCTCTTGCCGCTCCCAGGTCACGGTCTCCGGCACGATGAACTCGCGCACGACAGTGATGTCGAGTTGTTGATCCTCGCCGCGTTCGACAGTCAGGATCACCGCGCTTTCCACCGGGCCGCGCAGCCGCTTGACGGCATTGCGCTGGTCGATGCCTGCGGCACTGATGCCGTCGATGGCGATGATGACGTCGCCATCCTTCATGCCGGAGCGCTCGGCCGGCGTCTTGTGCATCACCTTCTGAACGGCCACGCCCTGCGGCACCACGTCGATGCGAATGCCGATGCCGCCGAAGCCGTCGCGATTGGCGCGGTTTTCTTCCGCTTCCAAGCGCGAGGCATAGCGCGAGTACTGATCCAGATTTTCGGCTACTGCATCGAATACGCTCTCGTAGATGCGCTCGCTGCCGGCTTTGGCCAAGGCCGGGGAGGCCGCGACCAGATCGCGGACCAGCGTGTCCGTCAGGCGCCCCCAGCCATTGACGTCGCTCTCGCTGGGTGCGGTATAGAGGCCGGCCGTCTCGCCGCGCACTGCAAGCTGTACCGATTGCCCGCGCCGCTCGATCTCGATGGCCGGATCGATGTCGGTCAGCCCCTCGACACCGGCAATCGCCAAGTCGTCGATTTCGACATCATCTATGTAGACCCGCTCCACGTCGGAGTAGCCGACAGCGAAGACCCGTGCCGAGGTCTCACTTCCCGGCGTGACTGCTTCACCACCCCCTGTACAGGCGGCAAGTGTGATGCAAGACAGGCCAACAGCCAGTCTGCCAAACCAAACTCCGCGCACTCGTTTACGACTGTTCATCACAAACGAAGCCCCTCACGGTCGCTGCAAAGAAGGGAAGCCTAGCGACTTCATGTGGCGGAAACTAGATCTGGAAAAGGCAAAGTGATCGCAAAACAGCAGCTTGGGGTCACACGCGTGCCAAGTGTTGCCAAATGCCATCACCGGTGTTGCGTTACCGCCTACGCCCCTTGGCACCGCGTTTATGCCCGCCTTTAGGTCGCTTGCTGCGCTTGGCGATCGGCCGGCTGGGATTTGGTCTTTTCTTCGGTTTGGTTGTTTCCGGCCAGGGCGAAGGGCCGGCCTCTCCCTCTGTCAGTTCCAAGATGAGGGAGCCGGTCAGGGCGTCGGCCTCGACCAGCCGCACCATGGCCGGTTCGCCCAGCCGATAGGTGCGTCCCCAGCGGCGCCCGACCAGGGCGTGCAGGGTTTCGTCGTGGTCATAGCGATCATCGGGAAGGGTTCCGATCGGCACCAGACCGTCGGCGCCGCTGTCGGCCAGGCGCACGAAGAGACCAAATCGAGTGACGCCGGTAACCCGGCCGGGCAGGATCGATCCGACCACTTGGGCCAGAAGATGCGCGGTGAAGCGGTCCAGGCTGTCGCGCTCTGCCATCGCGGAGCGGCGCTCCGACCGCGAGATCGCTTCGCCCCATTCGGCGAAGCTGACGCGATCCTCGGTCGGCAGACCGCCCTCGCCCAGCCCGTTGGCTGCGATCAGGGCTCTATGCACCAGCAGGTCGGCATAGCGGCGAATGGGTGAGGTGAAATGACCATAGCGGGCCAGCGAGAGACCGAAGTGCCCCTCGTTCTCCGGTGAGTAGTAGGCCTGGCTCTGGCTGCGCAGGATAAGCTCTCCGACCAGCGGTGCCGCCGTGGTGCCAGCCACCTGCTCCAGCACGCCGGCAAAGAGGGCCGGCCGCACCACCTGGCCCTTGGCGAAGGCCAGTCCCAGCGCGCGCAAGACCTCTCCCAAGGCTGCCACTTTGGCCGGATCGGGGGGTGGGTGCACGCGGTACATACAGGCCTGTCGTTTGGCCTCGAGGGCCTCGGCGGCGGCTACGTTGGCGGTAACCATGAAGAGCTCGATCAGGCGGTGGCTGGCCAGGCGCTGGCGCGGCACGATCGCCGTGGGGTTGCCCTCGGCGGACAGGACGACCTGGCGCTCGGCGATTTCCAGCTCCAAGGTACCGCGTTCGGCCCGAGCCCGGTCGAGCGCTTCGAAGGCCGCGTAGAGCGGTTTAATGACCGGTTCCAAGAGTTGCTCGGTTTGCGCGTCCGCATCGCCATCCATGGCAGCCTGGACAGCCTCGTAGGTCAGGCGCGCCCGCGAGCGAATAAGGGCGCGCTGAAAGCGATGTCCGACCAAGCGCCCCTCTCTATCGATCCGCAAGTCGGCAACCAGACAGGGTCGCTCTTCGTCCGGCCGCAGCGAGCAGAGGCCGTTCGAGAGAGCTTCCGGCAGCATCGGCAAGACGCGATCTGGAAAGTAGGTCGAGTTGCCTCGCCGCAGCGCCTCGCGGTCGAGTGCGCTGTCGGGCCTGACGTAGTGGGCGACATCGGCGATGGCGACAAGAACGTGGAAACCGCTGGGATTGTCCGGATCTGGATCGGTCTCGGCGAACACGGCATCGTCGAAGTCGCGGGCGTCTGCGCCGTCGATGGTCACCAAGGGCAGATCGCGCAGGTCGAGACGCTGTCCCAGCTCCACCGGTTGGGCGCCTTCGGCCTCCCTCAGCGCCTCCTCGGGGAAGCGTTCGCGCAAGCCATGCTCCGTCATCGAGACCAGAGAGAATGCGCGCGGCGAATCGCTGGAACCCAGACGTTCGATCACGCGCGCCTCGTCCCGGCCGCGCCGACTGCTGTAGGGCAGGGGCTCGACCAGGACCAGTTCGCCCTCCTGCGCATCCAGCCGGTCGGCCTCGCGGATACGATAGACCTCCTTCACGCGACGATTGGCCGGAACTACCAGACCACCGCCCCGCTCTGAGCGCTCGTAGCGGCCGACGACGCGATTGCGTGTGGCACCCAGGCGTCGGATAATGCTGGCGCGGTACCGCTTGGCCTCAATGTGATCGAGGCGGGCCAGGACCCGCTCACCGACGGCCGGTGCTTGGCCGCCGCGATCGGGTGCCAGATAGATGATCCAACCCTGCTCACCCTCGGCGGCGGGTCCGCTGGCCGGAACGGCGAGTGTCTCGCCGTCTTCGTCCTGGCCGCGGATCTCTAGAACGGTGACAGGCGGAAGGCGGTCGAGCGGCGCATGACGCTTGCCGCGGTGGCGGTCGAGCAGCCCCTCGTCCTCCAGCGCGCGCAGCTGCTCTTTCAGCCAGATGCGGTTGGCTCCGCGCAACCCGAAGGCGCGCGCGAGGTCGCGCTTGGCCACCGGTGCTGCGCTGTCGTTCAGATAGTCGAGAAGCTGCTGGCGCGTCGGCAGCTTGACCGCGCGCGTCACGAAGCGCTCTTGGCGGTCTTGCTGGCGGTTTTCTTAGCCGTGGACTTCTTAGCAGTGGTCTTCTTGGTCTTGCTCGGCTTGGCCGCCTTCTCTTTGGCGACCTTCTCGTCCAGGATGCCGACGGCCTGTTCGTGGGTCACCGCGTCCAGTTCGCTGCCTTTGGGTAGGCGCACCTTGGTCTTGCCCCAAACCACTTCGATGCCAAAGCGGTTACGGCGCGCTTCGATCGGTTTCTTGTTCTTGGGATGCACGCCCAGTTCGCGGGTGTTCTCGCGTTTCTTCTGCCGGGCCTCGGCGACAAGGGTCACGGCGCGATTGAGGCCGACGGTCAAGACCTCATCGCCGCCCTTCAAGTTGGCGAAGAGGGAACCGCACTTGAGGTAAGGTCCAAATCGGCCGATGGCGGCAAGGATCATCTCCCCGGTTTCCGGATCTTCCCCGACCTCGCGAGGCAGAGCCAATAGGCCAAGGGCCGCCTGTAGATCGAGCGTGTTGGGATCTTGCCCCTTCTGCAGGGAGGAGCGTTTCGGCTTCTCGCCGTTCTCGCCCTCGCCCAGCTGCACATAGGGACCATAGGGGCCGACACGCAGGCTGACCGGCAGACCGCTCACGGGATCGATACCCAGCTCGCGCGGGCTGTTGCCGTTGGCGGCATCATCGTCGCCCGTCGGCAAGGTGAGTGGGCGGGTAAACTTGCATTCGGGATAGTTGGAGCAGCCGATGAAGCCGCCACGCTTGCCCAAGCGCAGGCCCAGTCGGCCGTTGCCGCAGGTTGGGCAAAGACGCGGATCCTTGTCCGGCGTTTCGACATTGACCGGGAAGAAGTGGGGGCCCAGCGCCTCGTCCAGCGTGTCGATCACATCGGTGATACGTAGTCCCTTGGCTTCCTCCACCGCCGACTCGAATGCATCCCAGAAGTCCCTCAAGACCTTCAGATAGTCGATGCGTCCACCGGAGATATCGTCCAGCTGCTCTTCCATCACCGCGGTGAAATCGTACTCGACATAGCGGTTGAAGAAGGCGGTCAGGAAGGCGGTCACGACGCGACCGCGGTCTTCCGGGAGAAAGCGGCGCTTCTCCAGCCGGACATAGTCGCGATCCTGCAGAACCTGGAGGATAGAGGTGTAGGTCGAGGGGCGACCGATCCCCAGTTCTTCCAGTTTCTTGATCAGGCTGGCCTCGCTGTAACGCGGCGGCGGCTGCGTGAAGTGCTGCTCGCTCACCACATCCTGCAGCGCCAGCGGCTGTGCTTGGGCGAGGGGCGGAAGGCGGCGATCCCCGTCATCCGCTGCCTTCTCGCCGTCCTCGCGAACATCGCGGTAGAGCCTGAGGAAGCCGTCGAACCTAATCGTCGAGCCGGTTGCATGTAAGGTCGCAGCGGCTCCATCGACTGCGACGTCGACCGAGACCTGGTCCAGCACGGCGCTGGCCATCTGCGAGGCAAGTGTGCGCTGCCAGATCAGACGGTAGAGCGACAGCTCGTCCGCATTCAGCACCGACGTAAGCTTGGCCGGCAGGCGGCCCAAGTCGGTCGGGCGGATGGCTTCGTGGGCTTCTTGGGCGTTCTTTGCCTTGCTCTTGTACTGGCGCGGCGAGGGCGGCAGGTAGTTCTCCCCATGCTCGGCCGCGATCACCCTCCTGGCCGAAGCAATCGCTTCGCCGGCCAACTGTACGCCGTCGGTTCGCATGTAGGTTATCAGGCCGACCGTATCGCCGCCCAGATCGACGCCCTCATAGAGCTTCTGTGCGATGCGCATGGTGCGTGAGGCGCCGAAGCCCAGACGTCTGGAGGCTTCCTGCTGCAGAGTGGAGGTGGTGAAGGGCGGTGCGGGATTGCGCTTGACCTGCTTGGCCTCGACCTTGCTGACCTCGAAGCGGCTGGCGCCCTCGACGGTAGCAGCCGCGGCTTTTGCTTTGGCCTCGTCGGACAGGTCGAAGCGGTCGAGTTTGCGCCCGTCGAGATGAGTGAGCCGGGCCCGGAAACTGGTCTTCTCTGCCGTTTCAAGGTCGGCATCGACGGTCCAGTACTCTTGCGGCTTGAAGACCTCGATCTCTGCCTCGCGCTCGCAGATAAGGCGCAGCGCCACCGACTGCACGCGACCGGCCGAGCGGCTGCCCGGAAGCTTGCGCCACAGCAGGGGAGAAAGAGTAAAGCCGACCAGATAGTCCAAGGCACGGCGCGCCAGATAGGCTTGAACCAGATGATCGTCCAGGCCGCGTGGATGCCGGAAGGCCTCGGCGACCGCCTTCTTGGTGATCTCGTTGAAGACGACGCGCTCGACTTCCTTGCCGCCCAAAGCGCGGCGCCGCGCCATCTCCTGCATAATGTGCCAAGAGATGGCCTCGCCTTCACGATCCGGGTCGGTGGCGAGGATCAGCTTGTCTGCCTTTTTGACGGCAGCCGCGATCTCTTTCAGGCGCTTTTCGGCACGACCATCGACCTCCCACGACATGGCAAAGTCCGAGTCGGGTTGGACCGAACCATCCTTCGAGGGCAGGTCGCGGACATGGCCGAAGCTGGCCAAGACCTGGTAGTCCTTGCCCAGGTACTTGTTGATAGTCTTGGCTTTAGCCGGAGATTCGACGACGACGATGTTCATAGCCTGGTGCTTTTGGAACCCCGATCATTCGGGAAGGCATCGGGCTGACTTGCAGCAAGTTCGATCCCTTCCAACCCCTTGACGTTGCGAGCGAGCCCGCCTTGCAGATCATCCCATCTGCTTGGGAGTCGCCCTAATGACCAATGCCGAGGTCTTGGCGCTCGGCAGCGGCGTTACCGTGCTGTCGGTGAGAGGGTCGACAATGCGGGCCAGACGGTCGACCCTGGTGCAATTACCACTCAACGACGGCGCTCGCATAACCGAGACAGGCTAAACAAGCAATGCCACGCGGTTTCCCGCTTGACGTTCCAGGCGCCCTGCCAACTCCAATTCCAGCAGGACGGTCTGGGTGAGAGAAGGGGAGAAGTGGCATCGGCGGATCACTTCGTCAACAGGCAGCGGCGAGGGGCTCAAGAGTTCCAAGAGGCCGCGGCGTGCCTCATCCAACTCCGTTTCGCTGGCGTCTTCGACCGGTGCACACCTGTAGGGATCGGCAGGTGGCTCCGCCAGCGGCTGCCGCAGCAGAGGTTGTAGACATTCGATCACATCCTCAGTTTTTTGCACCAAGGTCGCGCCCTGCCTGATCAGTCCGTTCGGACCCTGGGCCCGAGGATCGAGCGGCGAGCCGGGAACGGCCATGACCTCGCGACCCTGCTCCAACGCCAGCCTTGCGGTGATGAGAGAGCCGGAGCGCGGCGCGCCTTCGACGACCACTACGCCGAGGCTCAAGCCCGAGACCAGCCGATTGCGGCGCGGAAAGTGGCGCGCCTGCGGCTCTGTTCCGAGCGGCGCTTCGCTGATCAGCAATCCCCGTTCGGCGATCTCTGCCTGAAGGTCTGCGTGCTCAGGTGGATAGATCGTATTCAGACCGCCGGCGATGACGGCCACGGTTGTTACTTCACCCGCTCCGTCGAGCGCACCGCGATGGGCGGCCGCATCGATACCGCGGGCAAGACCGGAGACGACCACCAGGCCATAACCGATCAACCGTTTGCCCAGAGAAGCGGCAATGCGTCGCCCGTTCGCAGAGGCATTGCGCGCCCCGACGACGGCAACGGCCGATGCCTGCAGGAGTTCCAGCCGGCCCTTGACGGCGAGCAGTGGCGGCGCATCTTCGACTGCGGCCAAGGCTGGCGGGTAGATCTCGTCACCGAACGTGAGAAAGCACCCGCCAAGCTTCTCCACCTGTGCCATCTCGGCTTCCGCGGCAGACCTCGCGGCTGGCTTAAGGCGCCCTCTTCGCCCGCCGCGGGCGGCCAAGGCGGGCAGGGCCTCCAGCGCCGCCTCGCCACTGCCATATCGACTGAGAAGCTGGCGAAAGGTGATGGGTCCGACATGGTCGGTGCGGATAAGGCGCAAACGACTGAGCCGTTCAGCCTCGCTGAGCGTCCGCCCGTCAGTCTTATCTATTATTCGATGATCCATCGTGAAGTTTATACACGAATAAGAGTAGCGTCCAAGCCATCATTGCGCGAAGCCGGGCGTTAGCCCTTTTTCTTGTCGCCGATGCGCGGCTCCTTGCCCTGAAGCAGGCGCAGGATATTGGCGCGATGGCTTATCCAGACCAGGACGGCCAATGCGGCGGTAACCTGCACCAGCTGGAGATCGCCACGGAACAGCAGCGCACCGAAACCCGGTGCGAAGACCTCGTCAAGGCTAAGGCCCCAGGGCAGGATCCAGGCATAGACCGGCGCCAAGGCAACGCAAACAAGCGCCGCCAAAGAAGAAAAGCGAAAGAGGAGGGCGGTGACCAGCCAGGAGAGGCAGCAGAGCAGGCCAACCCAGAAAGTGAGCGCCAAGAGGGTGCCAAGAGTGGTCGCCACGCCTTTGCCGCCCTTGAAGCCAAGCCAAATTGGGAAAAGGTGGCCAAGGACGGCTGCGAAACCGGCAATCAAGGCTATCTGCGAGCCGCCGATCCAGAAGGCTAACAGCACCGCGATAGCGCCCTTGCCGCTGTCGAGCAACAGAGTGGCAAGGGCCAGCCCCTTACGACCGGTCCGTAACACATTGGTCGCGCCAATGTTGCCTGAACCCTGTTTGCGGATGTCGCCTAGACCGGCTGCGCGCGTCAAGAGCAGGCCGAAAGGCAGGGAGCCGAGCAAATACCCTCCAACAAAGGCGGCGGCAAAATAGGGCCACGCAAAGGACCAGGATATGGGATCGGGCACGCTCGGGGCTCCTCCTCGTTACGGCAGCTGCCGGATCAGGCTAACAGATTTTGTGGCGCATTGCGCCTAGGCGCGCTTCGAAGCAACAGCTCGGGCACAAAGCGGGCAGGACTCTGTCAAAATGTCTCGCCAAGCATGGCCTGAGATTGCGCAGAGCCTTGAAATCACATATGAGGGTGCCCTTCTTTCGCAGGTGCGAAAAAGACACCAGGGGAAATTCCGGAATGGACTACGAGGCGATCGGCCTGACGATGCGGCGTTTGGTGGTGGAAGCCGGCGCCGAAACGATGAAGTTTTTCGGCAGCGAGGCACTGGCCGTCGAGGCCAAGGCCGACGATTCCCCGGTCACTGCTGCAGACCGTGCGGCAGACGAGGTGATCGTTGCCGGCCTTGAGCAGGCCTTTCCCTCCATCGCGGTGGTGACCGAGGAGCGCGCCGAGACCCACGGCGCGGCGCCCAAGGAGCGCTTCTTTCTGGTAGACCCCCTGGACGGCACCAAAGAGTTCGTAACCGGTCGCGGCGACTTCACCATTAACATCGCCCTGATCGAGGGTGACCAGGCAGTCATGGGCGCGGTCTTCGCGCCGGCCAAACAGCGCCTCTTCTGGACACCCAACCGCGAAAGCGCACTGCAGGAGTCGGGCGAGATTGCCGCAGCGGCGCCCAGCCAGACGCAGCCCTTGCGGGTGCGCAATGCCGACAATGCTGCGCTGGCCGTGGTTGCTTCCAAGTCGCATCGCGATGCCGCCACGGACGACTACATTGCCCGCTACAAGGTGTCGGACTTCAAGTCGGCAGGTTCGTCGCTGAAGTTTTGCCTGATCGCCAGTGGCGAGGCTGATCTCTATCCCCGCCTCGGTCGTACGATGGAGTGGGACACGGCTGCTGCCCATGCCGTGCTGCGCGCGGCCGGCGGCGTCGTCGACCGCGCCGAAGGCGGGCCGCTGCACTATGGCAAGCCCGGTTTTGAGAATCCCCACTTCATCGCCTATAGCCCCGACGTGCGCCTTGTCTAGGCGCCTCGTTTAGGGCCGATCGTTCCCTCCCTGACCTCCCGTCAAAGGCTCATCTTCGGATACCGCTATGCAAGACTTGACCCACCTCCAGCGACTGGAAGCTGAGAGCATCCAGATCATTCGTGAGGTTGCCGCTGAGTGCGACAATCCCGTGATGCTCTATTCCGTCGGCAAGGACAGCGCCGTGATGCTGCACCTGGCGATGAAGGCTTTCTATCCCTCCAAGCCGCCCTTTCCTCTGCTCCACGTCGACACGACCTGGAAGTTCAAAGAGATGATCACCTTCCGCGACAACATTGCGAAGGACCTGGGTCTGGACCTGATCGTGCACATCAACGAAGAAGGTGTTGCCCAAGGTGTGGGCCCCTTCAGCCACGGCTCGGCGCTGCACACCGACATCATGAAGACCCAGGCGCTGAAGCAGGCGTTGGACAAGTACGGTTTCGATGCGGCCTTCGGCGGCGCGCGTCGCGACGAGGAAAAGAGCCGCGCCAAGGAGCGCGTCTTCTCCTTCCGCTCCGCGCAGCATCGCTGGGACCCGAAGAACCAGCGCCCTGAACTCTGGAACCTTTACAACGCCCGTAAAGCCAAGGGCGAGAGCATCCGTATCTTCCCGCTGTCGAATTGGACCGAGCTTGACATCTGGCAGTACATCTATCTGCAGAAGATCCCGATCGTGCCACTCTACTATGCTGGCGTGCGCCCGGTGGTGGAGCGTGACGGCACGCTTATCATGGTCGACGACGATCGCATCCCGCTGCAAGACGGCGAGAAGCCGATGATGAAGTCGGTCCGTTTCCGCACGCTTGGCTGCTATCCGCTGACCGGTGCCATCGAGTCGGAGGCCTCCACCCTGCTGGAGATCATTCAAGAGATGCTGCTGACAACCACCTCCGAACGGCAGGGCCGCGTGATCGATCACGATGCGACTGCCTCGATGGAGAAGAAGAAGCAGGAAGGCTATTTCTAATGGCGCACAAGTCCGATCTGATCGCCGAGGACATCGGTGGCTATCTGAAATCGCAGGAGCACAAGTCGCTGCTGCGCTTCATCACCTGCGGGTCCGTGGATGACGGCAAGTCGACCCTGATCGGCCGCCTGCTTTATGAATCCAAGCTGATCTTCGAGGACCAACTGGCCGCGTTGGAAGCCGATTCCAAGAAGGTCGGAACGCAAGGCCAGGGCATCGACTTCGCCCTGCTGGTCGACGGCTTGGCTGCCGAGCGCGAGCAGGGCATCACCATCGACGTTGCCTACCGCTTCTTCTCGACCGACGTGCGCAAGTTCATCGTCGCCGACACGCCCGGCCATGAGCAGTACACCCGCAACATGGCGACCGGCGCTTCCACGGCCCAGCTGGCCATCGTGATGATCGATGCGCGCAAGGGCGTGCTGACCCAGACGCGCCGGCACAGCTTCATCGTCTCACTGCTGGGCATCAAGCATGTGGTGCTCTGCATCAACAAGATGGACCTTGTCGACTTTTCCAAGGATGTCTTCCAGTCTATCGAGGAAGACTATCGCGCTTTTGCCGCCCCGCTTGGCATCACCGACATCGTGGCAATCCCGGTCTCCGCGCTGGAGGGCGACAACGTCACCGAGCCGAGCCATCGTATGGAGTGGTATCACGGCTCGACGCTGATGAGCCATCTGGAGACCGTGAAGGTCGACGACGAAGTCCAGAGCAAGCCTTTCCGCATGCCGGTCCAGTGGGTCAATCGTCCCAATCTCGACTTCCGCGGCTTCTCTGGTTTCATCGCCTCTGGCGTGATCAGGCCCGGTGATCGCGTGAAAGCGCTGCCGTCGGCCAAGGAGAGCGTGGTTCAGCGCATCGTCACCTACGACGGCGATCTGATGGAAGCCGTCGCCGGCCAGTCGGTTACCATCACGCTCGCCGACGAGATCGACATCTCGCGCGGCGACGTGATCTGCACCGCCGACCACCCCGCTGAAGTAGCCGATCAGTTCGAAGCCAAGATCATCTGGATGTCGGACGAGGCCATGCTGCCGGGACGCCCCTATGTGATGAAGATGGGCGCGCGCTCGGCCTCGGTGCAGCTGGCTTCGCCGAAGTACAAGGTCAACGTCAACACCATGGAGCAGTTGGCGGCCAAGACCCTGGAGCTGAACGAGATCGGCGTTTGCAACATCGCCGTCGATCGCGACGTGGCCTTCGAGCCCTATCAGCAGGACGAGGCCATGGGCGGTTTCATCCTGATCGACCGTATGACCAACAGCACGGTCGGTATGGGCATGATCGATTTCGCCCTGCGTCGTGCCTCCAACATCCATTGGCAGGCCATTGCCGTCGATAAACAGGCTCGCTCGGAGCTGAAGCAGCAGAAGGGCTGTGTGCTCTGGTTCACCGGCCTATCAGGCTCGGGCAAGTCGACCATCGCCAACCTGGTGGAAAAGCGCCTGCACGCGATGGGGCGGCACACCTACACTCTGGACGGCGACAACGTACGTCACGGCCTGAACAAAGACCTGGGCTTTACCGATGCCGACCGGGTCGAGAACATCCGCCGTGTGTCCGAGGTCTCTCGCCTGATGGTGGATGCCGGGCTGATCACCATGGTCTCTTTCATCTCCCCATTCCGGGCCGAGCGCCGCATGGCGCGCGACAGCTTGGACGATGGAGAGTTCATGGAGATCTTCGTGGATACGCCACTGGAGGTCGCCGAGACCCGCGATCCCAAGGGACTCTACAAGAAGGCGCGTCGTGGCGAGATCAAGAACTTCACCGGCCTCGACAGCCCCTATGAGCCGCCGGAACAGGCCGAGATCCGGATCGACACGGTCGATATGACGGCCGAGCGTGCGGCCGACAGCATCATCGCCTACCTCTCCTCGCACGGCTATTTGGTCGGCGACTGAGGCAGATTGGGATAAGAAGGAAAAGGGGAGCTTCGGCTCCCCTTTTTGTTTCATGGCCGCGCGAGACGATCTTTCTGGGCACAAGCGGTCCTGGCGACGCGTAGCATATTGCGGCGCAGCATTGACCGGGTTAGGTCTATGCCGTGAAGAAGCGGGTGGGCGATCGGCGGTCCTGGCCTTTGGTCGGAAATCCGCGCTCCAGGTGCGGAGGTGAGAAGGGTTCATGAGCAAGTGGGTCTATTCCTTCGGTGACGGTGAGGCCGAAGGGACTGCAGCAATGCGCAACCTTCTGGGTGGCAAGGGCGCCAATCTGGCGGAGATGTCGTCGATCGGTCTGCCGGTTCCGCCCGGCTTTACCATCACGACGGCGCTCTGCACGGCCTACTACGCAGCCGATGAGGTCTATCCCGATGATTTGACCGGTCAGGTCGATGCCGCGCTCGGCGCAGTCGAGAGCATCGTCGGCGCGCGTTTCGGCGATCCGACCAATCCGCTTCTGGTCTCGGTCCGCTCCGGGGCCAGGGTTTCGATGCCCGGCATGATGGACACGGTTTTGAACCTGGGCCTCAATGACGACACCGTGTTGGGCTTGGCCGAGCGCTCGGGCGATGCGCGCTTTGCCTATGATTCCTATCGCCGCTTCATCCAGATGTTCGCCGACGTGGTGATGGGCGTCGAGCACTACCGCTTCGAAGAGATCCTGGATATCGCCAAGGAAGACCGCGGCTATCGCCTGGACACCGAACTGTCGGCCGAGGACTGGCAGACGGTGATCGCCGAGTACAAGGAGGCGGTGCGGGAGAGTGTCGATAAGCCCTTCCCGCAGGATCCGCGCGAACAGCTCCAGGCCGCCATTACCGCCGTCTTCGGCTCCTGGCAGAACCAACGGGCCGTTACCTATCGCAAGCTGCACGACATCCCCGCCGACTGGGGCACTGCCGTCACCGTGCAGGCCATGGTCTTTGGCAACATGGGCGATGACTGCGCAACCGGCGTCGCTTTTACCCGCGATCCCTCGACCGGCGAGAATATCTTCTATGGCGAGTACCTGGTCAATGCGCAGGGCGAGGACGTGGTTGCCGGCATCCGCACGCCGCAGCTGCTGACTGTCGCCGGCAAGGAGGCTCAGGGCTCCGACCTGCCGGCCATGGAAGAGGTCATGCCGCAAGTCTTCGCACAGCTCGACGAGGTGCGCGGACTGCTGGAGCGGCACTATCGCGACATGCAGGACATCGAGTTTACCGTCCAACAGGGCAAGCTCTATATGCTGCAAACCCGCAGCGGCAAGCGCACCGCGCCGGCCGCGCTTAGGATCGCCGCCGAGATGGTGGAAGAAGGGCTGATTGGCAAGGAGGAAGCCGTCGGCCGCATCGCACCGGCAAGCCTGGACCAGTTGCTGCATCCCACCCTGGACCCCGATGCACCGCGTAGCCTCTTCGTGCGCGGTCTGCCGGCTTCGCCGGGGGCGGCTTCCGGTGCCATCGTGCTGACCGCCGACGAGGCTGAGCGCCGCGCGGGCGCCGGGGAGGCCGTCATCCTCTGCCGGGTCGAGACCAGTCCCGAAGACATTCACGGCATGCACGCCGCAGCCGGTATCCTGACCGCGCGCGGCGGCATGACCAGTCATGCGGCCGTTGTCGCCCGCGGCATGGGCCGTGCTTGCGTCGCCGGGGCCGGCGAGCTGCGCATCGATCGCGAAGCGGGCACCATCACCGTTCAGGGCAAGGTGCTGGAGGCCGGCGAGGAGATCACCATCGACGGCGCGACCGGCGAGGTTTTTCTGGGACGTGTCTCCACGATTGAGCCGGAACTCTCCGGCCATTTTGCCACGATCATGGGCTGGGCCGACGAGTTGCGGCGGATGAAAGTGCGCACCAATGCTGAGACGCCGCGTGATGCCATCGTGGCCCGCCAGTTCGGTGCCGAGGGTGTCGGTCTCTGCCGCACCGAACACATGTTCTTCGATGCCGATCGCATCGTCGCCGTGCGCGAGATGATCATGGCGGAGGAGGTTGCCGGCCGCGAGCGGGCTCTGGCCAAGCTCCTGCCGATGCAGCGCGCCGATTTCGTCGAGCTGTTCCGCATCATGCAGGGCCTGCCGGTGACGGTCCGCTTGCTGGATCCGCCGCTGCACGAGTTCCTGCCGCATCAGCAAAGTGAGATGGAGGAGGTCGCCGCAGCGGCCGGTATCTCGCTGGATTTCGTGCGGGCACGTACCCTGAAGCTGACGGAAGCCAATCCGATGCTCGGCCATCGCGGCTGTCGCCTGGGAATCACCTATCCCGAGATCTATGAGATGCAGGCCCGCGCCATTTTCGAGGCGGCAGCGCTGGTGCAGCAGGAGGAGGGCGTCGGCGTCGAGCCTGAGGTGATGATCCCCCTGGTCTCGATCCCCGGCGAACTCACCAAGCTGAAGGCACGCGTGCGCGCCGTTGCCGCGGAGGTCGAAGCCGCGACCGGCGTTACCTTGACCTATCTGGTCGGCACCATGATCGAGCTGCCGCGCGCCTGCTTGCTGGCCGGCGAGATCGCAGAGGATGCCGAGTTCTTCTCCTTCGGCACCAACGATTTGACCCAGACGACCTATGGCCTGTCACGCGACGACGCCGGCGCCTTCCTGCCGGCCTATGAGGCCGGCGGCCTCATTGAGCACGATCCCTTCGTCACTCTGGACCAGCTAGGTGTGGGCGAGCTGGTCAAGCTCGCTGCCGAGCGCGGACGGGCCACGCGTGATGTCATCAAACTGGGCATCTGCGGCGAACACGGCGGCGATCCGGCATCGGTCGCCTTCTGTGAATCGATCGGTCTGGACTATGTGTCCTGCTCGCCCTATCGCGTGCCGATCGCCCGGCTTGCCGCAGCTCAGGCGGCCCTCAAGGGAGGCGCTGACTGAGCGGGCAAGGTTCGGCAGACTTGTGGCAGCGCTCGCCCTGTGGTCGATTGCGACCCTTGAAAGCTTTTGGAGAGCCTCAATGAAATGGATCTTGTCGGGCTTTGCCCTATCGGCTCTCGTCGCGCTGGCGGCTCCGGCCGCCGCGCAGAACCCGGAGATGGTGGACCAGGTCTTCGGCCAGCTCGATGCCGACGCCGACGGCAACCTCTCCGCTTTTGAGCTGCGCGCCATGGCAGGCGGCGGTGCCAGCGAGGACGCGCGTATTGTCATGATGATTGTCATGCTGGATGCCGACGGCAGCGGCGATCTCTCCAAGGAAGAGTTCACCGTTATGATGGGCGGCAGCAGCCAGGGCATCAGCGAAGAGCAGGCACAGCGCCTCTTCGATCATTTCGATAGTGACGGCAGCGGCAGCATCGACCAACTGGAGGGCCGTGCCGCCATGGCGCAGATGCAAAGCGGCATGACCGAAGACCAGATGGACGAGGCCTTGATTAAGGCAGACACCAATGGCGACGGCTCCGTCGACTTCCAGGAGTTTCGCAAGGTTGGGATGTAGGCTGTTTGCGCATCCGAAGGGAGCTTGCAATGTCACCGACCTTTGACGACCTGCTTCACACACTCCCGGCACTAGCGCTGCACCCAAGAGAAGCGCTGCTCAAGGCAGCCTCAGCATTGGAGCCAATGCCGAACTGCGGCGAGGCCCTGGGCCTCACGCTTGATATCAAGCGTGACGACACTCTGCCGTTGGCCATGGGCGGCAACAAGGTTCGCCAGCTGGAGTACTACTTCGGTCAGGCTGCTGCCGCCGGGGCCGACTGCGTGCTGATCACCGGGGCGGTTCAATCGAATTTCGTTCGCCTTTGTGCTGCAGCAGCGCGGGTCAAGGGTTGGCATCCTATCGTCCAGCTTGAAGACCGTGTGCCGAAGGACGATGCGGCCTACAACAGCTCCGGCAATGTGCTCTTGCTGGGCCTCCTGGATGCTGAGATCCATCGCTTCCCCGAGGGCGAGAACGAGGCGGCGGCCGACGCCAACCTGGACCGGCTCGCAGAGGAAGCACGTCGTGCCGGCCGAAACCCCTACGTGATCCATTTGGGCATCGAACACCCGCCATACGGTGCGCTGGGCTACGCGGCCGCTGCCGTCGAGACCTATCTGCAGTACCAGGCCCAGGGCATCATGCCGGACCATGTCGTGGTTCCCTCCGGCAGCGGCCTCACCCATGCCGGCTTTCTGGTTGGTGCGCGGGCGATTGGTTGGGACGTGCCGGTCCTGGGGATTTGTGTCAGACGCGATCGGGAGCAGCAGCAGGCCCGTATCACGCGGCGTGCGCGAGAGCTCGGCGCGTTGCTGGGCGGCGTTCCGCTTTCTCCAGAAGATATCAAGATCTCAGACGCAGTCTTGGCGCCCGGTTACGGACAGATGAACGATGCGGTGGCAACGGCGATTGCCTTGGCCGCAAGAGAAGACGCGATCTTCCTGGACCCGGTCTACAGCGGACGCTGTTTCGCGGGTTTGATCGACCATCTGCACAAGGGTGCAATCTCGCCCGGTGAGCGCGTGACCTTCATTCACACTGGCGGCACACCGGCGATCTTCGCTTACGAAACAGACCTGAAGACAGTCACGCGAGCCTAACCCAGCAGGGTCAGCAGGTTCCCGGCCGGGTCCTTGAAATGGGCGAGCGAGCCGCCCCAGAACTGCTGTTCGGGCGGGCCAGTGAAGACCACGCCCTTGGCGAGCAGGTCGGCGTAGGTCTCTTGGATGTTCTCGACTTGGAGTGAGACGCCTAGAAAGCGCCCGACCAGAGCCTTGTCTTCCGCGCTGCTCTCCTCGTCGACGGCCTCGATGATGAACTGCGGGTCGCCGATGGAGACACCCAGCGCGCCGTGCTCGGCCATCTCCCAGGCGAGTTTGAGGCCGAGGGTCTCAAGGTAGAAGCGCCGCGCTGACTGGTAGTCGTCGACGAAGATGCGCAGGCCGTAAAGTTTCATCGCTTGGGTTCCGTCTAGAGAATCTGGCTCAAGAATTCCTTGGTCCTGGGATCCTTGGCCTCATCGAAGAAGCTGGCCGGCGGCCCATGCTCCACGATGATGCCACGGTCGGTAAAATAGATGTGGTCAGCCACCTCGCGGGCAAAGCCCATCTCGTGGGTGACCAGAATACAGGTCATGCCTTCGGCCGCCAGTTCCTTGATGGTGATCAGCACCTCCTTCACCGTCTCAGGGTCCAGGGCGGCGGTCACTTCGTCGAAGAGCATGACGTCGGGGTTCATGGCAAGCGAGCGGGCGATGGCGACGCGCTGCTGCTGACCGCCTGACAGTTCGCCAGGATAGTTGTCTTCCTTACCTTGCAGGCGGACCTTGGCCATCAGTTTGCGGGCCCGCTCTTCGACCCCGTCTTTGTCCTGCTTCAGCACCAGGACCGGGGCCATCATGACGTTCTGTAGCGCGGTCTTGTGCGGAAAGAGATTGTACTGCTGAAAGACCATGCCGACCTTCTTGCGCAGCTCCAGCTTGTCCAGCTTGGGATCGTGCACCTCTTGCCCCTCGACGGTGATCGAGCCCGACTGAATGTCGTTCAGTGCATTGATACAGCGGATCAGTGTCGACTTGCCCGAGCCCGAGGGGCCGATGATGCAGATGACCTCGCCCTTCATCACGTCAAGAGAGACGCCTTTGAGGACTTCCAGCTCTCCGAAGGACTTGCGCACCTCCTTGATGGAGATGATCGGTTGGTCGGGCGTCCAGGTGCCTTCGCTCGTTACAGCAGGGCCTGTCATGACTGGGCCTCCTTAGAGTTTCACGGCAAAGCGTCGCTCAAGCCGAACGGTCAGCCGGGCGATCGGATAGCAGTAGAGGAAGAAGATCAGCAGCACGAAACCATAGAAGGGAATCAGCAGGATCGGCCTGTTGTTCTCGGCCTCAATGGCTTGGCGGGTGAGGTTCAAGATCTCTTCCACACCCAGGATCGAGACGATCGGGGTCGCCATGGTCAAGATGGCATACCAGTTCATCCAGGGCGGGATCATGCGCTTGATGCACTGTGGCAGAATGATCCGCCAGAGTGTCTGTTGGCGTGAGTAGGCGAGCGATTCAGCGGCCTCCCACTGGCCGGACGGTACCGAGTTGACGGCACCGCGCACGATCTCGGAGATGTTGGCCATCACCGGTAACGACAGGCCGATGACCGCCTTGCCCCAGTCCGGGATCGGAATGATAAGCCCGCCGACCACGATCTCGAAGGGGAAGGAGAGCATGACGATGAACAGCAGCACCAGCCAGGGCGAGTTGCGGAAGATCTGCGTGATCCAATGGCAGACCCTAGCCACAATGGGATTGAGCGAGATCTGACCCAAGCCCAAAAAGACTCCCAAGACCGTGCCGAGCGCCATGGTCAAGACGCTGATGACGATGGTGAAGACGAAACCCTGGAAGACCAGAAAGGGCATCCAGCGGAAGAGGGCTTCGAAGGCTCCGGCCAGGGTATTGTCGCTCGACTGGGCAGCCACGCCCAGGGGCCAAAGGAGGGCCATGAAGACCAGAAGGAAGGGCAGCCAAATCGGCAGGCCGGCCATCCACTGGCTAAAGCCGATGGGAGAGCCGGCCCTATAGAGTTCTTTGTGGGAATGCAGCACCGGCAGGTCGGTCGCGGCCGGGGTCGAAAGGCCGGGAATGGAGCGTGCCATGATCCTAGCCTCCGTAGCCTGGAATGCGCATCGCGCGTTCCCAGCGATTCATGCCCATCACCACCACACCGACCAGCGCCAGATAGGAGACGAAGAGCACCACCATCATCGGGTTCTGCGCCGAGGGGTAGTCGTTCCAGATGGTAATCGACTCATACAGCAACTCCGGCACGGCGATGACGAAGGCCTGGGTCGTGGTCTTGACCAGATTCACCAGGTTGTTGTTGAGCGACGGAATCGAGACCCGCAAGGCCAGCGGCAGCACGATGTAGCGATAGGTCTGCAGGCGGGTAAAACCCAGTGAGCTTGCGGCTTCCTGCGTCGATTTCGGCACGGCCTCGACGCCGGCTCGGAAGATCTCGACGTTGAAGGCGCCGGCGAAGAAGGAGAGCGAGATGATCGCCCAGCCGACGTTGGAGATAATCGGGACCTCCAACCAGCCGTCAGGCGAGTAGGTCGGGGTCAGGCGCCCCAGCGCGAAATAGAAGAAGAGCAGCTGCACGAAAGGCGGCGTGTTGCGAAAGAATTGAATGTAGCCGGCCACGATGCCGCGCAGCACCTTGGAGTGCGCGCCCTGCATGGCCGCACCGACGATGCCGATAACGACGCTGAAGATCAGGCAGGCGACCGAGAGCTGGATTGTCATCCACAGGCCGCTCAGCACCATGTCGGCCTGCTTCTCGCTATAGAAGAAGATAAAGTTCCAACGTGGCTCGTCTGCTGCCAGATCACGAAAGAACTGAGAGAATCCCTCAAGCATGGCGCTGCCCTTTCCCCTCTGCTGTCAGCGCTGGCCCAGGGTACCGCGCGAGCGCGCCTACCCTGGGCCAGGCTTACCTCGGTCCAGCGGACGAACGACCGCCGGGACAGCGGTCGGTCGTCCGGATTTGGGACCCTAACGAGGAGGCTCTATTGCTTGTCAGCGAGCCAGTCTTGGAAGTGCTTGTTCTGGTTGACCAGATAGTTGGTTGGCTGGATGCCCCACTTCTTCTCCAGCGCGATCAAGGTACCGTCTCTGTGCCAGGCGTACTGCATGCCGGACATGAAGCGACCGAAGACGCAGTTCTCCTCTGCTTTCGGCACGGCCAGGGCCCAGGGATTGTCGTCCTCGGTCGGCAGCGGCATGCCGAAGCCTTCCCAATCGCCCGACAGGATGTCGGCCATGATCGAACTGTCGTCATAGACGAAGGCGATGCATTTCTTGTCGCGCAGTGCCTGCTTGGCTTCGGCATTGCCGGTAAAGGCGACGACTTTTGCGCCGTAACGATCCTCGACGATCTGGTTGTAGAAGGCGCCCTGCTTGCCGCAGACAGGTTTGTCGCGCAGGTCCTCCCAAGAAGAGATGCTGAGCGCATCGGGCGCCAAGATGTTGGTGCCGGAGGTATAGTAATTCGGTCCGACGATGCCGACGATCTCGCGCCGATCAGCGCGATCCGACATGGTCGCGATCATCAGATCGATCTTGCCTTGCTCCAGGAACTGCATGCGGTTCGAGGACTGCACGGCGACGACCTCCAAGTCGACGCCCATCTTGTCGGCGACGTCCTTGGCCATGTCGATTTCCATGCCGACCAGACTGCCATCGGTATCGCGGAAGCCCCAAGGCTTGTAGTCAGCCTTCACGCCGACCACGATCTTGCCACGCTCCATCACCTTGTCCCAGACGGCGTTGGTGCACTCTGCGGCGATGGCAGCACCGCTGGTAAATGTCATGACCAGAGCGGTCGTGGTTGCCAGTAGTTTCTTCATGTCGATCTCCCAGTTTGCGACACCTCTATCGGTCCCGAGCGGCAGCTTAGTATTTTCCTCGCCACATCGAGAAGGTCCGACGTCTCCAAGGAAACGCCGGGATCGTCACTGCCGGCAAAAGCCAGACAGTCAGCGAATTTCTTTGTTAGATCCCCATCGGTCATTGCTCGCCGGGGCATACCGTAGGCTTCTCCGCAGAAGCCGTCGAGCCGTTCTCCGCTGCGCAGGGTCAGCGTGACGCGTGCGCTCTCCGGATAGCGCTGCCGCATGGCCTCGCTAGAAAGGTCTTCGGCGACCGTCGAGGATACTTTTTGCATCAGGGTTCGCGTTGCCGAATCCTGCAAAGCTGCAGGGGCAAGATCCTCTAGTCGGACCCGACCATGCAGGCAGGCACAAGCCAGGGCATAGGGGAGGCTGAACTGCGCCTGCTGCGGCGTGGTTGGCTCTGGGTAGATTAGGCTTACCGCCACCAGCTCTGGGATCTCTGCCTGGATGGCTTGGATCACGGTCCAGTCGGCGCCGGCGCCTGAGAGGAGTTCGGCGGTGGCATCCATGGCCGCGTGAGCTGCCGAGCAGACCGGGCTGGTTTTGAAAAAGAGGCCAGGTTCGACGAGGCGCCAGCGCTGTCCCAAGCTCTCGGCCTCTGCGAGGTCACGGACACCGTCGTTCAGCAGGGAGAGGAAGCCGCGCTCATCCTCGAAGGCTTCCTCCGGTCCGGTCAGGCCAGCGGAGGCTGCCTCCGCAAAGGCAAGAGCGCGGCGCGCGCAGTCGCCGATCAGATAGGGCTTGGCATCGCTGCCGAAGGCGGCCTTGCTGCCGCCGCTTGCGACTGCGGCCATCGCGATGGCGTGTTTTGTGCGCAGAGAGTCCAGCTTCAAGGCCTTGGCTGCTGCTGCCGTGGCGCCTACCAGGCCCAGGGTTACGCTGCTCCACCAGCCCTTGAAGTAGTGCCGATGGCCGCAGATGTCGGCCAAGCAATAGGTCACCTCCGAGCCCACGACCAGGGCCAGCAGCGCGTCGTCTTCCGAGAGGTTGCGGTCTTCGGCCAGCGCTAGGACCAGCGGCAGCAGGACCGCGGAGCCGTGCATGATGCCGGTGTAGCTGGTGTCGTCGAAATCCCAGGCGTGGGCGGCCATGCCGTTGATCAGACAAGCGGTGCCGGCGTCCGCCTTGCCGGCTAACGCCAGGCTGCAGGGGCCGTTGCGCGGTGCTTGTGCGGCCACCAGGCGGCGGAGGCTGGGATGGGCGCCGCCGGCTATAGTGACGCCCAGGCAATCCAGCCAGGCCTGTCTCGCTGCGTGCCGCACCTCCCCCGGTACGGCCTCCCAGGTGAGGGAACTGCTCCAGTCGGCAAAGCCTTGGGCGAGCGCTGGGGTCATTCTGCAGCCTGTTCCAGGCGATAGCCCAGCGGGCCAGCCGCCTCGCAGAGGTAGTCCCATAGCGACTGTGCCCAGGTGACCGGGATCAACAGCTCCCACTGCTGCTCGCTGCGGCGATCCAGCAGAACGCCGACATGGTGGATTGCTGTCTGCGCGAAGCGACCGGTCGGGAAAACGGCAGGATCACAGTCGATCGGAACCAGGCGCGCCAAGAGGCTCGCCGCGGTGGCACCTTCGATCCCGAAGACCCAGCGCGCATGGCTGAGATCGAGGCAGCAAGCGGTCTCCGGGTCTAGCGCTCTTGCCGCTGTCAGAAGACCCTCCTGCTCCCCGTGACGGAGCAGCAGGCGATCCGGTGCGATGCGGTAGGCAATGGCCGATCCAGAAGTACGCGCCTCCTGATAGTCCCCCAAGCCCTTAAATCCGAGTTCGGATAGGGCCGGCGCCGAAGCAGCTTCGAAGTCGGCCCAGCCGGCGATCTGCAGTAGGGCACCGGGTGCTCTTTCCGATAGGCGCAAGCTGGATAGGGCCCCGCTGGTGGCCGCGAGGGAGCTGGTGATGGGTGAGCGAGGCTCAAGCATTCTGGCGCGCTCCCTCAGGATCGAAGAAGTGGTGGGAGACGACCTTGGCTGTCAGCGTCGTATCGCTCATGAAATCGACGACGCGAATGCGTTCGCCCTTTCGCTGCGGTCCATTCTTCAGGAAGCCAAGCGCGATGTTCCGTTCGAGTGCCGGGGAGTAGGTGGGCGAGGAGACCCAACCTTCGCCATGCCCCTGCGTCGGTCCCTCTGCAGCAAAGAGCAGGGATCCAGGATTTGCCCCTTGCTTACCCTCAATCTCTAGCCCGACCAGTGTTGGGCGATCGGGGTCTTGCAACAGCGGGCGGTTCTTCAGAACCGAGCCGACGTAGGATTTCTTCTTGGAGGCAAAGCCCTCTAGGCAGAGGTCTGCCAGGGTCGTGCGGCCATCGAGTTCGGGGCCGGCGACATGGCCTTTCTCGACGCGCAGAGCGCCCATGGCTTCGGTGCCGTAGGGCTGCAGGCCGAAGGAGTGGCCGGCCGCGACGATGGCCTCCCACAGCGCGCGGCCATAGCCGCTGGGGCAGTAGACCTCGTAGGCCAGTTCGCCGGAATAGCTCATACGGTGGATGCGCAGCTGAATGCCGGCGATCTCGGCCGCGACCCAGTGATTGTTGGGCAAGGCCGCGGCGCTAAGGTCGCTCTCTGGTGTCAGTTTGCTCAAGAGGTCGCGTGATCTCGGACCGGCCAGCGCGAAGGCGGCCCAGGCATCGGTCACGCTGGTGACCTGGACGCGCAGATCGGTCCAGGCAGTTTGCAAGAGCTCTTCGGCGAAGGCCAGAACCTTGGCGGCATTGGCCGTGGTCGTGGACATAAAGTAGTCGTGGGTGTCCAGCCTCGCAGTTGCCCCGTCGTCCATGACAATGCCGTCCTCGCGCAGCATGATGCCATAACGCAAGCGCCCGACCGCCAAGGTCTTCCAGCCGTTAACATAGACGCGGTTCAGGAACTCTGCCGCATCCGGCCCCTGCACGGCGATTTTGCCCAGCGTCGAGACGTCGACCAGGCCGACCTGCTCGCGCACATGCGCGGCCTCGCGCTTGTAGGTCTGTTGCACGCTCTCGCCGGCTTGCGGATAGTACCAGGGGCGCATCCAGGGGCCGGCGTCGGTCATGACCGCGCCTGCTGTCTGATGCCAGTCGTGGATCGCCGTGCGTCGGATTGGACGGAAATGCAGCCCCTGATCGCGGCCGACTAGGGCGCCGATAGCGATCGGGGTGTATGGCGGGCGAAAGGTCGTGGTGCCGGCCTCGCCGATGCTGCTACCGCGTAGCTGGGCGATCCTTGCCAGGGCATTGAGGTTCGAGGTCTTGCCTTGGTCGGTAGCCATGCCGCTTGTGGTGTAGCGCTTCAAGTGCTCAACCGAACGGTAACCCTCTTGCTCGGCCAGATCGATGTCGCTGACGGTGACGTCGTGCTGCAGGTCGATGAAGGCCTTGCCGGCTGGCTTGCCGGAGAGGCCTGTGAAGGGCACTTGGCGTTGGGGGGCGCGTGTCCAGTCGTCGCCAGGGCCGTTGTCGGTCAGGGTGGGGGCAGCGCCTGGCTGAAGGTTGCCGGTCGTAAGGCCAGCTGCGAAAGCAGCCGCAGTCCCGCCGGTTCCGGCTGCGGCACCGATGCAGTCTTGCGTCTCGACCCAGCCGCCTTCGGGAAGGAAGCAGGCCTTGGTGCTGTCATAGCGAGGTTTCTGCTGGCGCTGGCTCCAGAGATGTAGGGCAGGGGCCCAGCCGCCGGAGACGGCGATGAGGTCGCAGGTGATGGTCTCGAGGGCTTCCAAGGCCCGGCCGTCGGAGCCGACGGCAGCAATGGCGGCACCGCCGACGCGCTCATGTCCCTTGGCGGCAAAGACGGCATGGCCACTCATCACCGCGACGCCGCGTTCTTTCAAAGGCCCGGTCAGCTCCTCCGGCACTTCGGCGCGGCTGTCCAGAAGGGTCACCTCGGCACCCGCTTCGGCCAGGTCCAGAGCGGTGGCATAGGCGCTGTCGTTGTTGGCGGCGACCAAGGCGAGCCGACCGGCGCGGACGGCAAAGCGATTCAGGTAGCTGCGCACCGCACCTGCCAGCATCACCCCGGGCCGGTCGTTGCCGGCGAAGACGAGGGGCTGCTCCAGCGCGCCTGTGGCCAGAATCGTGCGCTTGGCGCGGATCTGCCAGTAGCGTTGCCTGGGCTGTCCGTCGGGCGGGGTCGCGACGTGATCCCAGAGCCGCTCCACGGCGCCGTAGACGTCGTGATCATAGGCCCCGAAGACCATTGCCCGGGTCAGGACAGTGACGTTCGGAAAACTTCGGAGTTCGCGCTCTACTTCCTGCAGCCAGGCCTCCTGGCGGCCGCGTGGTGCAGACAGCAGGCTTCCGCCTAGCTGCCAGTCCTGCTCGACCAACAGCACGCGAAGACCCGCGCGGCCCGCGGCCAAAGCAGCACCTAGACCGGCCGGTCCGCTGCCGACAATCAGCACATCGGTGAAAGCATTGACCTTCTCGTAGCTGTCCGGATCTGGCGCGCGCTGTGCTTCGCCCATGCCTGCGGCCTTGCGGATAAAGTGCTCGCAGCGCATCCAGAATGCGGTGCCCTGGAAGGGACCGATGAAGGTCTTGTAGTAAAAACCGGCATGAAGGGCAGGCGAGAGTAGCTGGTTCAGGGCTCCCATATCCCAGCGCAGTGACGGCCAGGCGTTTTGCGAGCGGGCCACCAGGCCCTCGAAGGCCTCGATCTGTGTGGCGCGTGTGTTCGGCTCGCAGCGGGAGCCCTCGCGCAAGGCGACCAGGGCGTTGGGCTCCTCCGCGCCGGCCGAGTAGACGCCGCGCGGTCGGTGATACTTGAAACTGCGCCCGACCAAGGCGTGGTTGTTGGCCAACAGGGCCGAGGCCAGGGTGTCGCCCGGATGGGCCTTCAAGCGCCTGCCGTCGAAGGTCAGCGAGAGCGTGTGGTTGCGATCGATCCAACCACCCTGGGGGAGACGCGTGGCGGTCATGCCTTGCTCTCCCGTGCCAGACGAGCGGTACCGATCGTATGTGTCAGGGTATCGCGCTCGACCACCAGCCATTGCCGGCAACCGCTGACATGATGCCAGTATTCGCGGTGTGGGCCGCGTGGATTGTCGCGTAGGAAGACATAGTCGAGCCAGACTGCGATATCCGTCTCGCTCTCTGGCGGGCGGATAACAGTTGCATCGCCGCCATAGGTGAACTCGGTCTCATCGCGAAGGCCGCAGAGGGGGCAGGGGAGTCTCAGCATTGCTCTGTGGCCCTAATGCGCATTCGGGGTTGGCCCCGCGCCTTTTTCGTCGATCTGGTAGCCGCGTGCGAAGCGCTCCAGAGTGAACTCGGTATTGTCAGGATGCGGGCAGTCCTTGGCGATGGTCCAGGCGAAGCACCAGCCGCTGGCTGGCGTTGCCTTGAAGCCGCCGTAGCACCAGCCGCCATTCAGATAGAGCCCCTCGATCGGCGTCTTGGTGATGATGGGAGAGCCGTCCATCGACATATCCATGACCCCTGCCCAATGCCGCAGGATCCGCAGGCGCGACAGCGACGGCATCAGTGCCTTGGCGCTTGCAAGGGTGTGCTCGACGATCGGCAGGCCGCCGCGCTGGGCATAGGAGTTGTAGCCGTCCAGGTCGCCGCCCAGCACCAAACCGCCCTTGTCCGACTGACTGATGTAGAAGTGCGCAGCGCCATAGCTGATCACGTTGTCCACCAGCGGCTTCAAGGGCTCGCTGACGAAGGCCTGCAGCTTGTGGCTCTCGATCGGCAGGCGCAGCCCTGCTGCTTTGGCCAGATGTCCGGAGTGACCGGCAACAGCCAAGCCAACCTTGCCGGCCGCGATGGGGCCACGGCTGGTCTCCACGCCGACAATGCGCGCGCCCTCGCGTAGAAAACCTGTCACCTCGCACTGCTGAATGATGTCGACACCCAGCCGGTCGGCCGCCCGCGCAAAGCCCCAAGCAACCGCGTCGTGCCTGGCGGTGCCGGCCCGACCCTGAAAGAGCGCACCATGAATCGGAAAGCGCGCGTTCGGGGAATAATCGAGGTCTGGTAGCCTGCGCTTTACCGCCTCTCGGTCGAGAAGTTCGGCGTCGATACCGTTCGCGCGCATGATGTTGCCACGCCGCCGGGCCGCATCTATCTGACTCGGCGAATGGCAGAGGCCGTACTGGCCGCGTTGCGAGAACATGACGTTGAAGTTCAGATCCTGGCTCAGGTTCTCCCAGAGTTTCATTGAGCGCTCGTAAAAGAGGGTGTTGCCGGGCATCATGTAGTTGGAGCGCACGATGGTGGTGTTGCGCCCCGTGTTGCCGCCACCAAGCCAGCCCTTCTCCAAGACTGCGACCTTGCGCTGCCCATGCTCTTTGGCCAGGTAGTAGGCTGTCGCCAGGCCGTGTCCGCCGGCCCCGACAATCACGACGTCATAGGCGGGTTTGGGTGCCGGATCGCGCCAGGCCCGGCCCCAGCCGCGATTGCCGCTGAGCGCTTGGCCTAAGATCTTGAATGCTGAATATCGCCCCGACATGCGACGCAGCCTCGCCTCTTCGCGTTAATCCTCTTGACCAAACTTCTAGCGCATTCGCTACAGGTGATCAATAAAATTTAGCATATGCTACATACTTGGTGTCGCGCTATAGTCGTTCGCGGAGGTGTCATCATGCCCGAGATCCTGGATCGTCTTTCCGCGGCTTTACCCGGCTTGCCGGTGAAGCTTGGCCAGGCTGCGCGCTTCGTTCTGGACAATCCCAACCGCATCGCCTTGATCTCAATGCGCCAGGCAGCCAATGAGTGCGGCGTCACCTCTCCCACCATGCTGCGGCTAGCGCGCGAGGTTGGCTATCAGAGCTACAACGACTTTCGCAGCGCCTTTCAGGACGTGCTGCTGCGCGATGGCTTCGGCGCGAGGGCTGGCGCGCTTCGGGAAACCGGCGCCGGGAAGGGACAGGCCGGTTTGGTCGGCATGGTCGGAGCGGCCGCTGTCGGCAATCTGGAGCGCACGCTCGCCAACCTGGATCAGGCCGCCCTGTCTCGCATGGTGGAGGTCGTCATGGACCGCGGCACCACCTATGTCGTCGCTGCAAGCTCGGCCCATTGGGTCGCCGCTCTCCTGCAGTCGACCGCCCGCATGGCCTTGCCGACCTTACGCGTCCCACGTGCAGATTCCGCTTTCCTAGTCGAATCCCTTAGTGCGATTGGTCCAGGCGATTCGGTCTTGGCGCTCTCAATTGCACCCTATGCCCGCAGCACCTTGGATGCCTTGACATTCGCCAGTAGCAAGGGTGCGACCTGCATGGCGATCACCGATCGCCGTAGCTCTCCCTTGGTGGGTTTGTCAGAAATCTGCTTGCTGGCCGAAGCCGAGAGCCCGCACTACTACCCCTCCTGGGTGGCTGTGGTGGCGCTCACAGAAGTCATCCTCTCGACCATCGTCTCCCGCAGCGATCAGGCCGTCTTGAACAAGATCAATGAGATGGAGCAGCTGCGTCGCCGCAGTGGAGAGTTTGTGATGCCGGGAAGCAAGGCTTAAAGCGCTTTTCTAGAAGGCCTCTTAGCCGTCGCTCGGCTCGGCCGCCTTGGCAAAGGCTGCGGTGACCACCTTAGTCACCTGCCGGCGCGCTAGACTGCTGCGCATGAAGAAACCGATACGGCGGAACAGCGGCGGGTCGCCGATCGAGAGGCGGCGCAGGCCTTCGCTGGCTTGGGCCGGGCCGGTGCTGGGCAGGATGGAGACACCGAAGCCCAATCGCACCAAGAGGCGGATTGCCTCGATCGATTGCAGCTCTGCGATCGGTAGGGGATCGAGGCCCAGGTCGGCCAGACGGGCTTCTATTAGGGGGGCCACTCGCGCCGTGCGATTGAAGCGAATGTAGGGGTGGGCGGCCAGTAGGGCAGGGAGGTCTTGCTCCTCTGCCGTCTCCGGCGCGATCGCCATCACCTCTTGCCGAGTGATTTCGTTCCAGACGAAGCCCTCGGGCAGCTGGTCGGGCTCGTGGATCAAGGCGGCGTCGACCTCGCCGCGGTCGACGGCACGCATGAGATCGCCGGAGACGTCGGAGGCGACAGTGACGCTGATGCGGGGCGCGGTCTCGCGCAGGGTCATCAGCGCCGCCGGCAGCAGGGTGGTCAGCACGGTCGGGATTACGCCGATGCGGAACATGCCGCCGCGCGCCGGTCCTTGCGCCACCGCATCCAGCATGGCGTCGTACTCGTCCAGGATGACCCGTGCGTGGTCCAGCACACTACGGCCGGCATCGGTCAGCTGCGGCGGACGGTGGCTGCGGTCGAAGAGCTGCACGCCCAGGCTGTCTTCGAAGGTGGTGACCTGCATAGAGATGGCGGACTGCGCCAGATTCAGGGCTTTGGCCGCGGCGGCGAAGGATCCATGATCGGCGATAGCCCGTACGGCCCGGATTTGCTTGATCGACATGGCGTTTCCAAAAAATCACTTTTCGTGATCTTAAGTCCAAATCATACGACTTTTCTACAAGTTTTTTTGTGATATGGTCTTTCTCATACAACAGCCCTATCGCCGCTTCCGTCCGTCCCTTGGAGGAGCTCCATGTCCAACCTCGCGCATGCCGTCGCACAGCAAAGCACAGACCCGGAAACCCTGGTTGCTGGCTTGGTAGCGAAGGCGCGTGCGGCAATGGAGGTTTACGAGAACGACAATCAGGCTCGGGTGGACGAAGCCGTCACCGCGCTTGCCTGGTCGCTCTACAAGCCGGAGCATGCGAGGCGACTGGCCGAGTTGGCGGTACAGGACACTGGTCTCGGCCGGGTCGATTCCAAAGTCGTCAAGAACCAACGCAAGACCTTCGGAACCCTGCGCGACCTGCTGCGGGTCGCCAGCGTCGGCGTCATCGACGAAGATCCGGCACGCGGATTGGTTACCTATGGCAAGCCGGTCGGCGTGGTCGGCGCGGTTTGCCCCTCGACCAATCCGGCCGCGACCCCGGTCAACAAGGCGATGATGGCATTGAAGGGCGGCAATGCCGTCATCATTGCAGCCTCGCCGGCCGGTGCGGGAACCACTGCTGCGGCGGTGGCGCTGATGCGTGACGAACTTGCCACGTGTGGCCATCCACGTGACCTGGTTCAGATGCTGCCCGAACCGGTCACCAAGGAGACCACGCAAGCGCTGATGGAGCAGGTCGATCTGGTCGTCGTCACCGGCTCGCAGAACAATGTGCGTCGCGCCATGCGCAGCGGTACGGTGGCGATCGGCGTCGGTGCCGGCAACGTACCCGTCATCATCGATGAGAGTGCCGACCTGACCGATGCAGCTCAGAAGATTGCCGCCTCCAAGACCTTCGACAATGCCACATCCTGCTCCTCCGAGAATGCTCTGGTCATACTCGATAGCGTCTATGAGGAGGCGGTCAAGGCGTTGCAGCAGGCCGGCGGCTGGCGCTGTTCGGCGGACGAGAAGGCCAAGGTCGCCGCTACGCTTTGGCACAAGGGCGCGCTCAATCGTGCAGTGATCGCTAAGGACGCCGTCGTGCTGGCACGCCAATGCGGCCTTCCCGCCGAGGCGGAAGGCGCGCGCTTCTTCATGGTCGAAGCAGACGCGGTCGACGGCAAGGGCGGTTTCGCCGACGAGAAGCTCTCTCTGGTCCTCACCCTCTATCGTGCCTCTGACTTCGAGGCTGCGAAAACAACGGTACGGGACATTTTGGAGGTAACCGGCAAGGGGCATTCGGTCGGAATTTATACCAAAGACAGGACGCATGCGAAGGAGTTGGCTGCGGAAACAGCCGTTGTGCGCGTGTTGGTGAACCAAGCCCACACCTTCGGCAACGGCGGCGGCTTTGACAATGCCTTGCCCTTCACTCTTTCAATGGGTGGCGGCACTTGGGCCGGCAACACCATCGCCGATAACTTGAACTACCGCCACTTCATCAACACCACCTTCCTCGTCACCACCATTGCCGAGGACAAGCCCAGCGAAGAGGCGCTCTTTGGTGCCTACTGGGCCAAGTACGGGCGTTAGGGCGATGAAGTTCGAGGAAAGTGCGGCCAAGGGGCTGCTAAAAGACTTTGGGATCGAGGTCCCGCGCGGCCTCTTG
Source organism: Rhodospirillales bacterium (assembly GCA_963669445.1). Lineage (GTDB taxonomy): Bacteria > Pseudomonadota > Alphaproteobacteria > Kiloniellales > JACOMY01 > JACOMY01. The sequence goes on along the minus strand of OY770029.1, from coordinate 2,793,931 downwards.
GTTGCAACGCCGGAGGCTGCGGTGGAGGCCGTAAGGGCAATCGGCCCGGCAATGATCAAAGCCCAGGTGCCGACCGGCAAGCGCGGCAAGGCCGGTGCGATCCGTCGAGCCGAGACTCCCGACGAGGCTGCCGCCGCAGCGACGGCGATCCTGGCTATGGAGTTGGATGGTTGGCCGGTGACGCGCCTGCTGGTGGAGGAAGCCATCAGCGTGAGCCGCGAGTTCTACGCCGCCGTCATGATCGACATGCAGCAACGCGCGCCGCTTATCCTCTTCGCTGCTGAGGGCGGTATGGAAATCGAGGCCTTGGCCGCCAAGGACGCAACGGCCTTACGCCAGATCCCGTTGTGTGTCGGCCAGCAGGTGACGCCTGCCGCCTTGCTGCCTCATCTCGAGGGATTGGGCCTAGACGATCAGATCGAGCCGGTGGCGCAGGTTTTGGTCCAACTCTATCGCGCCTGGCGCTTGATGGACAGTGAGCTCTTGGAGATCAATCCGCTGGCCTTGACGCAAGACGGCCGGTTGCTGGCGCTGGACTGCAAGTTGCAAGTCGACGACAGCGCTGCGCCACGCCAGGGACACCTGGCGGCTCTCGCCACGCCGGAGCCGATGACCGACCTGGAAGCAGAGGCAGCGGCGGCCGGCCTCAAGTACATAGAGCTTGGCGGCAGTGTCGGCGTGCTGGCGAACGGTGCCGGTCTTACCATGACGACGATCGATGCTATTCAACAGTTTGGCGGCCAGGCCTGCAACTTCCTGGAAATCGGTGGAGATGCCTATACCAAGGCCGAGACAGCGCTGGAGATCCTGTTGAAGCATCCCGGCCTGAAGAGCCTTCTGGTGAACTTCTGCGGCGCCTTCGCCCGCACCGACGTGATGGCGGCCGGTGTGGTCAAGGCCTGGCAGAAGCTGCAGCCGAGCGTTCCGGTCTTCTTTTCGATCCATGGCACTGGGGAGGAAGAGGCCGTCGCTCTGGTCGAGCGGGAACTGGGCATCGCGCCTTTTGCCGAGATGGACCTGGCAGTCCGTGCGGCGGTGGAGGCTGCGGTATGATTTTGCGCAAAGATCATCGCATCCTGGTGCAGGGTATCACCGGCCGCCAGGGCAGTTTCTGGACGCAAGCCATGCTCGATTATGGTGCGCGGGTGGTCGGCGGGGTCAATCCCGCGAAGGCCGGCAGCCAGCACCTTGGTCTGCCGGTCTATGCCAAGGCCGCTGAAGCCGGCGCATTCGATGTGGCGTTGCTCTTCGTGCCGCCGATGGCAGCCAAGGTGGCTGCAAGCGAGGCTGCGGAGGCAGGCGCCAAGACCATCGTCTGCCTCAGCGAGCATGTGCCGCTGCACGACACACTTGAGATGCTGGCTGCTGCTAAAGCCAATGGCGCCCGCGTCTTTGGACCGAACACGGCCGGCCTGGCAACGCCCGGCGAGAGCTTTGCCGGCATTCTGCCGGTCTTTAACGCCAGGTTGTTTCGGCCCGGTCGCATCGGCCTGGTCTCGCGTTCCGGCAGTCTCGGCACGCTGATGGCCAAGACCTTGAGTGCGGCAGGCGAGGGCATCTCTGCCTTCCTTGGCGTCGGCGGCGATCCGCTTGCCGGCACCAGCTTGGCCGAAGCCGTCACTCTGCTTGCAGCCGACGACCGCACCGAGAAGATCCTGCTTTGCGGTGAAATCGGCGGCGGCGGCGAAGAGGAAGCAGCGGAGCGGGCACAGGACCTCGCGAAACCCTTGGTCGCCTTCGTGGCCGGCCGGGCGGCGCCGGAGGGACGAAAGATGGGACATGCAGGTGCCATCGTATCGGAGGGAAAGGGTGGCTATGCCGACAAACGGCGCGCCCTGGAGGCAGCCGGTGTCGCCGTCTGCGATCTGCCGAGCGAGGCACCGGCTTTGTTGGCTGCGGCATGACCAGCAGTCGTTGAGAGTTTAGGAAACAGCCGTCGAAGGACGGCGTCTGAGGCAAAGGAAAGGAACCAGCCATGAAGATGACAACAGAAGAAGCCTTCGTTAAGGTCTTACAGATGCATGGGATCGAGCATGCCTTCGGCATCATCGGTTCGGCCATGATGCCGATCTCCGATCTCTTCCCGCGGGCCGGGATCAAGTTCTGGGACTGCGCGCACGAGACCAACGCCGGCATGTCCGCCGACGGCTACACCCGTGCAACCGGCAAGATGTGTATGGCGATCGCCCAGAACGGCCCCGGCATCACCAACTTCGTTACGCCGATCAAGACCGCCTACTGGAACCACACCCCAATGTTGCTGGTGACGCCGCAGGCCGCCAACAAGACCATCGGTCAGGGGGGCTTCCAAGAAATCGAGCAGATGGCCCTCTTCGAGGACATGGTCTGCTATCAGGAAGAGGTGCGTGACCCCTCGCGTATCGCCGAAGTCCTGAACCGGGTGATCGAGAAGGCCCATCGCGGCTCCGGCCCGGCACAGATCAACGTTCCGCGCGACTACTGGACCCAGGTTGTCGACATCGATCTGCCGCAGATCGTGCGCCTGGAGCGTCCTTCCGGAGGCCGTGAGGCCGTTGCCGAAGCCGCCAAGATTCTATCTGAGGCAGAGTTCCCGGTGATCTTGAACGGCGCCGGCGTGGTGCTCGCCAATGCCATTGGGGCCTCCAAGAACCTGGCCGAGCGTTTGGATGCGCCGGTCTGCTGCGGCTATCAGCACAACGACGCCTTCCCGGGCTCGCACCCACTCTCCGTCGGGCCGCTGGGCTATAACGGATCGAAGGCGGCTATGGAGCTGATCGCCAAGGCCGATGTCGTGCTGGCGCTTGGCACCCGCCTCAATCCCTTCTCCACCCTGCCGGGCTATGGCATCGATTACTGGCCGAAGAACGCCAAGATCATCCAGGTCGACATCAACTCCGACCGCATCGGCCTTACCAAGCGGGTGACCGTCGGCATCCAGGGCGATGCCAAGATGGTCGCCGAGCAGCTGCTGGCGCAGCTTTCATCGGCCGCCGGTGAGGTTGGGCGCAAGCAGCGTCGCGAGCTGGTCGCCGAGACCAAGTCCCGCTGGCTGCAGACTCTGAGCTCGCTGGACCACGAGGACGACGATCCAGGCACCAACTGGAATGAGCGTGCCCGCAACCGTCAGCCCGAGCGCATGAGTCCGCGCATGGCTTGGCGTGCGATCCAAGCCGCTCTGCCGCGCGAGGCCATCATCTCTTCCGACATTGGCAACAACTGTGCCATCGGCAACGCCTATCCGACCTTCGAGCAGGGCCGCAAATACCTGGCACCGGGCCTCTTCGGTCCTTGCGGTTACGGCTTCCCGGCCATCCTGGGTGCCAAGATCGGCTGCCCGGACGTTCCGGTGGTGGGCTTCGCCGGCGACGGTGCCTTCGGCATCTCCATGAACGAGCTGACGGCTTGCGGTCGTAACGACTGGCCGCCGGTCACAATGGTGATCTTCCGCAACTACCAGTGGGGTGCTGAGAAGCGCAACACGACGCTCTGGTTCGCCGACAACTTCGTCGGGACCGAGCTGAACCTGGGTGTCGAGTACGCCAAGATTGCCGATGGCTGCGGTCTGAAGGGCGTGCAGGTCACCACCATGGACCAGCTGACCGAGGCTCTGCGGACGGCGATCAAGGACCAGATGCAGAACAACACGACCACCGTCCTGGAAGTCGTCTTGAACCAGGAACTGGGCGAGCCCTTCCGCCGCGATGCCATGAAGCCGCCCGTACAGGTCGCCGGCATCGATCCCGCGGACATGCGCCCGCAGCAGGTCGGTTAAGTTTAACGCTTTGGTGAAGATTGCTCGGACGGGGTTTCTCGTCCGAGCAATCGCTACTAGAAAACCCATCGTACCCGAGGGCTCGCAGCTGCTGAGCGGCACTGCGACCCTTTGTTTCCGCGTTCCCCTGTAAGCCCGGCCCCAGCCGCGAGACTCGCGTTTGGTCGGACCCTTCCCAAACCCGTGGCGGAGAGCTTGATGACATCGCCGGAGAGTGGGGCCCTTGAGGCCAAAGCCGAAGCGGGTAGGCCGGAGAGTGCACGACAAGCAGTTCTGACACTGAATGCCGGTTCTTCCAGCATCAAGGCCGCCCTCTTCGACCGGCACGGCGGCACTCGCCCCTTCCTGTCCTGCCTTGCCGAACGCCTCGGCAGCACCGAGGCGAGCGTCAGTTTCCATGATCAGCGCAAGGCCCTCGTCAAAGGGCCGCCCTTGCCGGCTGACGCCGGTCGCTCTCACGAGGCTATGCTCGAATGGCTGCTGCCCTGCTTGCGCGACCTGGGCCAAGCCGATGTGGTCGCCGCCGGCCAGCGTGTTGTCCACGGCGGACCGATGCATGCCGAGGCCTGTCTGGTCGACGAAGGCGTTGTCGCGGCCTTGGAAGCCCTGGTGCCTCTGGCGCGCAGCCACCAGCCGCACGAGTTGCAAGCAATCCGTTCAGCCCTGCGACTCTGGCCTGGATTGCCACAGATCGCCTGCTTCGACACCAGCTTTCATGCCAGCGTCCCCGAAGTTGCCCGAACCATCGCGCTGCCGCAGCACATCACACGCCAGGGCGTGCGGCGCTACGGATTTCACGGGTTATCCTACGATTGGATTTCCGGCCGTTTGCCTGCAGTCCTGGGCGCACGCGCGTCTGGCCGGGTGGTAATCGCGCATCTGGGCAACGGCGCCAGTCTCTGCGGCCTGGTCGACCGCAAGAGCAGGGCGACCACCATGGGCTTCACCACACTGGACGGCCTGGTAATGGGCGATCGGCCGGGCCTGACCGACCCTGGTGCCATCCTCTATCTCTTCGACGAGTTGGGTCTTAGCGGGCAGGAGATGCGCCATATGCTCTTTGAGGAGAGCGGACTGCGCGGCGTTTCCGGTATCTCCAACGATATGCGCGTGCTGATGGAGAGTGACGAGCCGACCGCCAAGCTGGCCATCGACCTCTTTGTTTATCGCGCCGTACGCGAAATCGGTGGCATTGCCGCGGAGATCGGTGGGATCGATGCTCTCGTCTTCACCGGCGGCATCGGCGAGAACGCGGCGCCCATCCGCGCGGCCATCCTGGAGGGCTGCGCTTGGCTTGGCGTGCGCTTCGACCCGGATGCCAATGCAGTCCACGCAAACTTTCTCTCGCCGGCCGGCGCCCGCGTCACCGCCCATGTCATCAAGACCAACGAGGAGGCTGTCATCGCCCGCCAGACCCGCGCCGTTCTAGCTGGAATCGAGTCGCAATGAGCCTAGGATGGAAGGCCCTCATACCGGCGCGATCCTGGCGCCACCTGGTCACCAAGCAGAGCCTGAAGGCGGATTTGATCGCTGGTTTCACCGGGGCGACCATCGTGCTGCCGCAGGGCGTGGCCTTCGCCACCATCGCTGGCCTTCCGGCCGAGTATGGGCTCTTCACTGCGATGGTAACACCCATCGTGGCGGCGCTCTTTGGTTCCTCCTTGGTCATGGTCTCAGGCCCCACCACGGCGATCTCGGCCGTGCTCTTCTCGACCCTTGCCGGTTCCTACGAGCCCTTTTCTGCTGCTTTCGTACAGATGGCCTTGACCATCACGATCATCGTGGGTGCGATCCAGATTGCACTGGGTTATGCGGGGTTGGGGCGTCTCGTCACCTTCGTGTCCCACTCGGTCATGATCGGCTTCACAGCTGCTGCGGCCGTGCTGATTGCGGCTTCGCAATTGGGTGACGCCCTTGGGGTCAGTCTGCCGCGCGGCGAGGCGGTCTTCGAACGTGTGTTATCCGCCGTGGAGGCCGCACCTGATCTGAACTGGCGCGCGCTGGTGGTTGCTTTGGCGACCCTGCTTGCTGCCGTTCTCGCCCGCAGGCTGGCTCCGCGTTCGCCGACGTTTCTGATTGCCATCGTTGTTGGCGGATTGCTGGCTTGGGCGCTGGACGGTGCGGCGCATGGGGTCCGGATGGTCGGCGAGCTAAGCTCGGTCGTGCCGACCTTCACGCCGCCGTCGCTCTCAATCGGACAGCTTGCCGCGGCGGCGGAGGCCGGCTTCGCCATCGCCCTGATCGGCCTCTTGGAGGCCATTTCGATCGGCCGCGCCTTTGCTGCGCGCGACCACAAGCGCTTCGACGCCGACCAGGAGATCGTCGGTCAAGGCATGTCCAACCTGGTCGGTGGTCTGTTCCAGGCCTATCCTGGCTCCGGCTCCTTCACCCGCTCGGGCTTGAACTACGAGGCCGGCGCGAAGACACCGATGGCCGCCATCTTCTCGTCGATCTTTCTGCTGCTGATCCTGCTGGCCTTTGCACCGATTGCCGCATTCATTCCGATTCCCGCGCTGGCCGGCGTGATCCTCTATGTCGCCTGGAAACTGATCGCCTTTCGCGAGATTGCCAACATCGTGCGCACCAGCGGCACGGAGACCACCATCATCCTGGCAACCCTTTTGGCCGGCCTGCTGGTGAAGCTGGAGTTTGCGATCTACGTCGGCGTGATCCTCTCGCTCTTCTTCTTCCTCTCGCGCTCGTCGCGGCCGACCTTGGCGATCTCAGCGCCCGACCGCGACGGTGTCTTCCGAAACGCACAGGTCTATGAGCTGCCGGAATGTCCACAGATCGTCTTTGCGCGCTTGGATGGGCCGCTCTACTTCGGTTCGGTCGAGGCCATCGAGCGCGCCTTCCGCCAGATCGAGCGGCAGCGCCCCGGCCAGCGTCATATGATCATCGTTCTGAAGGGCATGGGCGACATCGACCTGCCCGGCGCCGATCTCCTGGCCGAAGAATCGGCTGAGCGTCGTGCAGCCGGTGGTGGCTTCCATATCGTCGCTCGCTTTCCACCCTTCGTCGCGCGTCTGAAGAAACTCCGCGTGATCGAGCGCGTCGGCGAGGAGAGCCTCTATCCCCGAAAAGGCGATGCGATCGCCGGTGTCGTCGCCCAGCTTGACGACGACCGTTGCGCACGCTGCCGAGCGCGGATCTTCAAGGAGTGCGCCTTCAAGCCGGGCGGGGCAGAGTTCAAGAAGCCGGGCGAGGCGGCGCCCGAGCGCGAGAGTCTAACTCATGATGTGTAGGCCGCCGTCGATGTAGATGACCTCGCCTGTGATCAGCTTGGCGCCGTCGGTGGCCAGGCTGGCGCAGGCGATTCCAACGTCGGCGATCGAGACCAGTTGGCCGCTGGGCGCCTCCACTGCGGCGCGGTTTATCAGGCTGTCGAAGTGATTGATGCCTGAGGCCGCGCGGGTCTTAAGCGGACCTGGCGAGATCGCGTGGACGCGAATGCCCTTCTTGCCCAGTTCGGCGGCCATATAGCGTGTGCTGGCTTCCAAGGCTGCCTTGACCGGGCCCATCACGTTGTAGTTCTCCACCACTTTTTCGGCGCCGTAGTAGCTCATTGTGAAGAGCGTTCCACCTTTGGTCATCAGCGGTTCGGCCAGCTTGGCCATTCTGATGAAGGAGTAGCAGGAGACCTCCATGGCCTCGAGGAAACCGTCGCGCGAGCAGTCGACGATGCGGCCTTGCAGATCCTCCTTGCGGGCAAAGGCGATCGAGTGCAGCGCGAAGTCGAGACGGCCCCACTCCTTCTCGATCCGCTCGAAGACAGCCTCCATCTGACCCTCGGCGCGAACGTCCAGCGGCAGAATGAGGCCTGCCTCCAGTTCCTCGGCCAGGGGTGCGACGTAGGGTTTTGCCTTCTCATTCAAATAGGTGATGCAGAGGTCATCGGCGCCGATGAACTTGAAGGCTTTGGCGCAGCCATAGGCGATGGACTTGTCATTGGCGATGCCGATGACGAGCCCCTTCTTACCCTCCAGGCTGCGCGCCTTTAGATCGAACATGCTTCCTCCTAGAACGGGGATTGATGGTGGCGTCCTGATCCCTGCGGCACGGCTCTTCGGCAGCTTGTGCGTTCCCGCTAGATAGTGCGGGGCGACCCCTTTTTGCAGTTGGTCCCGGACATAGTTAGGCCCAGCCTGTTGCGATTGGATGACGAAACAGGGCCTCCTATTGTCGCGTAGGCTGTGTCAGGCGGCTTTGGAGGCCTTGGCTTGTCCTGAGATCGAGCGCTTGAAGGTTTCGGGCATCACCAGGGTCGCGCCGAGCGAGATGACGGCCCAGACGATCAGGATGTAGATCGGCGCGTAGTCGTCGTTGGTGCGCTCGACCAGATAGGTGGCCGCCAAAGGGGTCATCCCGCCAAAGAAGCCGTAGGCGATGCCGTTGCCGATGCTGATGACCGTGCAGCGCACCCGTGGCGCCAAGAGCTCCACCATCATCACCGCATAGACGGCCCAGCCGACAGCGAAGAGCAGTGCGAAACTGACCTGACCGACGATGATGTAGGCGGAACTCTCGTGGTGGATCATCCACCAGAGTGGCAGCCCCAAGACCGCGGTGCCACCAGCGGCAAAAATGGCCAGCGGCTTGCGCCCGATCCGATCCGACAGCAGGCCGGCGAAGGGCGTGATCAGCAGGATCGAGAACATGGCCAAGGTATTGATGTCGAGTGCGCGTGCGGTAGAGACATGCAGGCGCTGCGTCAGATCGTTCACGGCATAGACGAAGGCAACCGACCAGCCGACCCCGGTCATGACGATCATGCAGAGATAGACAGCAAGGCTGCGCCACTCGGTTCGCATGGCGTGCACGATGGGATAGCCCTCCTCTTCCTCCTCCTCTTCGATTGCCGGGGGCTCGGCCATGCCGCTGCGGAAATAGAAGCCGAGTGACGTGATGACGATGCTGGCCAGGAAGGGAACCCGCCAGCCCCAGTCGTCGACCTGGTCTTGCGTCAGCAGGCTGCTAACCAGTGCGCCGACGCCAGAACCCAGGAGCAGTCCGAAGAACTGTCCGAAAGTCGACCAGCTGGAGACGTATCCGCGCCGATGGTCAGGGGCGTGCTCAATCAGAAAGACGGTCGAGGTCGAGTACTCGCCGGCAACCGCGAAACCCTGAAGGATCCGCATGAGGACCAGCAGGATCGGTGCGGCAACACCAATTGTCTCGTAGCTGGGCAAGAGGCCGATCACGACCGTGGCCCCGCCCATCACGCTGATCACGATGGTCAGCGCCGTCTTGCGCCCGATCTTGTCGCCGACATGCCCTAGGATGACGGCACCGATCGGTCGAGCCAGATAGCCGGCCGCAAAGGCGCCGAAAGCAGCCAGCAGAGAGGTGAAGGGGTCGTCTGAGGGGAAGAAGGTCTTGCCAATGATGGCTGCGAAGAAGCCGTAGCAGCCGAAGTCGTACCACTCCAACACATTGCCCAAACCGGCAGCCAAGACCTTCGTGCGAATGCTCTGTCCAGTCTTGCTACTCATCGCCCCGCCAGCATCCCCTCGTAATCCAGAAACGTGATTCCCCGTTCAGAGCTTGGAAAGTGACCGATGCAGTTGGGCAGGGCAAGCGTGTGGACGGGGTCGTAGAGATCGTCTAGAGCAAGTCGCGATTGACGGGCACGACGCCCGAGAGATGGAGGAACGCTGCGATGTCGGAACGTGTCGTCTTGGTAACCGGGGCCAGTCAAGGCATCGGTGAGGCCTGTGCCAGAGCCTTCGCTGCTGCCGGATGGCACGTGGTCATGGCAGCGCGCTCGGCGGAGAAGATGCAGGCTGTGATCGCCGATCTGGGTGTGACCGGCGCACGCTGCCTGCCGGTTGCGACCGACGTCGCCGACCCTCGGTCGGTCGAGGCGCTCTTTCAGCGCATCTCTGCGGACTGCGGTCGCCTGGATGCGGTCTTCAACAATGCCGGCACCAACGTGCCCACCACCCTGATCGGCGATATCGATTTCGAAGGCTGGCGCCGCGTGCTCTCGGTCAATCTGGACGGCGCCTTTCTGATTGCCTCTGCCGCTTTCCGCATGATGCGGGCGCAAGATCCGCAGGGTGGGCGCATCATCAATAACGGCTCGATCTCGGCGCATACGCCGCGCTACGGCTCGGCGCCCTACACCGCCTCCAAGCACGCCATTACCGGGCTCACCAAGTCGATCGTGCTCGACGGGCGTGCCTTCAACATCGCCTGCGGGCAGATCGACATCGGCAATGCCGCCTCGGCGATGACGGCCAGAATGTCGGGAGGCGTGCCGCAGGCCGATGGCTCGATCAAGGCTGAACCGACTATGGATGTGACACACGTCGCCCAGGCCGTGCTTGCGATGGCGGAGCTGCCGTTGGAGAGCAACGTGCTGTTTCAGACCATCATGGCGACCGAGATGCCCTTCGTCGGGCGGGGGTAAGCAGGCAAGGCCTACTCCACCACGTCAAGTTCGTTGAGATAGGCCTCGATCGCCTGACGACGGCGCTCGACCTCAATGGTCAGGGACTCGATCTCTGCCCGTGTGGCGGTCTCGCCGACCTCCGCGGTATCGAGCTGGGCTTGTGCCGTCTCCAGCTGTCGGCGCAGGGCTTGCAAGCGGGAACGATCGGCGTCGTTGCGCGCCTTCTGGCTGGCGATGCGACCGCGCAGCGAGGCCAGATTGCGGTCGATTTCGGAAACGCGGGCCTGCCAGAGGGCCTTGTCGGCAGCCAGAGCTTCGGCTTCGATCAGCAGTTCTCTGGTTTCGGCCTGCGTCAGCTGGTAGGCGGCGATCTTGGCGTCGACCTCGGCCTGTAGGTCGTCGACGCGCTGTTGGGAAGTGCCGCTGATCTGGCAGGCACCAGCCGTCAGCACGTTGCTGACCTGGGTCGGGTCGCAGTCTGCCTTGGAGACGCAGCCGGCCAAGAGGGCAAGCGCGAGCGGGGGGAGGAGCCGCCTGGCGTTCTTCGCTTGAAACAGGATCACGACAGCAGAACCTCCGCCCGATCGATTTCGATGTCCAGAGCGACCAGCTGCTGGTTCAACAGGTTTCTTTCTGCCAACAACGCATTGCGGCGCTGCACGAGGGCACGCAAGTTGGGAGAGTTGGAGCCGGCGGCGCTATCGATGGCGTCCTGCATGTCCGAAATCTGGTCTTCGATCCCGCCGCTGGCGCGTTCAATCTGGTCACGGTCGTAGCGGGCTTCTTCAACGGCACGTTCCAGGCTGGATTCACTGACTTTACGGGCCTTGTAACCCTCTTGCAGGCTGGCGATCTTGGTGCGGTGGCTGGCAACGATCTGCTCTGCATCACGGCGTGCGTTTCGCGCCTTCTCAAGTTCCAGATCGGCGGCCCGCGCGAGGCTATAGAGCCTCTGTTCTTCGTTGGCGTACTGGCGTTGGTTGGCGGCTGCCAGATAGCCGCCGCCGGCACCAAGTGCTGCGCCGCCCACACCGCCGGCTGCTGCCCCGATGGCGCAGCCCGCACCTTTGTTGCGCGACGCGATGGCGCCGATGGCACAGCCCAAGATGGCCCCAGCAACGGCACCGACCGCAGCACCTTGAGCTGGGAAGGAGTCGGTATAGTTGTAGAGCGCAGACTGCTCGGCGCTGGGATTGCTTGGGCGGGTGCCGGAGGCACAGGCCGACAGCAGCAAGGCCGCAGTTAGGATAAGCGCAGTGTTACGCTTGCCCGGTCTCACTCCGCTATGCGTGCTGAGAGACATAATTCTCTACCTTCGCTCTAAAAGTCTCGGTCATTCTGCTGCTTTACGCATCGGGGGTCAAAGATTTGCGCGTGCATCACCGCATCTTGTGCGGCTCGCGAGGTCCTAGAGCTTCTGCACACTCTCGAGGATCTCTGCGTTGGAACGCCCCGGGGCCTCGCGCTGCGCCTTCACCAAGGCGATGAATCCACGGGCAAACTGAGAAAAACCGCCGCTCTCGAAGGCCGCGTACTGCTCCAACACGGGCTCCAACTGGCTCTCCAGCAGGCTTTGCGGATAGTCCTTCTGCACTTGGCCGACCAAATCTAACAGCGCATTGGCTCCGATATCGGCATTGAGCTGCGCACGCGCGAGGCGTCCGCCATCTGTGCTGTCGCGGCAGGCCTGATTGTCGCCGCAAGCGCCGATTGCCTTCTCGACCGCGCCGACGAATCTCTGATCACGGCGGTAACCACGGATCATCTGGGCGCCGGCGATGATCGCCATTCGGGCGGCTCGCGAATCCAGCTGCTTGCGCTCTTGGCGCTCCTGATTGAAGCTGGTGGTAACCCGGCCCAATGCCGAGCGGCGCCCGGGATCACTCGCCTCGTCAGCCAGAACGCCGAGGATAGTGAGTGGGTCGCTCTTGGGATCCAGGTCGCGCCGTAAACCGGCTTGCTGCCAATCTTCGCGCAGATCCTCAATTCTCGGGACCGAGGTCTCGACCGGGGCCACGAGCGCCACGCGGAAGCCGGCGAACTGCGGCCGCATCGCCTGCGCACGATGGCTGTCGAAGAAGGGATGCTCGCGCCTTGCGCCGCTGCGCAACAGCTCGCGACGGGTGTTGCAGGAGCCACCCTTGGCGACGAAGCCGCCGACCTGGCCATGCAGGCGCCCGGCCACCGTCATGCGATAGGGGGTCAGCACCATCTCTTCGACATTGCCCAGCATGTCGAAGAGGCCTAGGGGATTGGCTTCTTTCAAGCCCACGGGCTGGGTGTTGCCGTCGCAGGAATCGGGAGAATCGAACCAGGCATAGCGGTCGATACTGCCGTCGGGCATGGGGAACAGCAGGTCGCGGCGCTGGCTGTCGGTGACCGCCATGCCGCCACGCGCGGCGAACTCCCACTCTGTCTCAGTCGGCAGGCGCAGATAGGTGGGGATGCCGTCTTCCTGTGGCAGAGCCTCCGGCGCTTCTTGCAAGAGCCATTCCGAGAGCTTCTGGGTGAAGACCACGGCGTCGAACCAGGAGATGTCGGTCTGGGGGAGGCTGCCGGAGAGGCTAGGCTTGGGACAGTCCGCCTCCATGACGGCAGCGTATTGATCCTGCGTGGTCTCATATTTGGCCATATAGTAGAGCCGCCGATCGGCCTGTCCCTCTTGGCTGATCGAACCGGCGATGTGAGAGGTTCTTGGCGCCTCGGCAAAGCGAGAATCGGGTGCTTGGCTGCCGAACTCCACTTCCAGATCGCTGAGGCGATTGGCTTCGCTGGTAACCAAGACCGGGCGAAAGGCCATGGCGCCGTCGCAGGGCAAGGGCAGCACCAGATCGTCCGGCATGGGATTGCGATCCCACAGTTTGCTGTCCCAGCGGGCCTCTGCCGCGCTTGCCGAGAGCAGCAAGGCGGTGGCAAGTGATATGAGCGTGAGGTTACGCACTGCGCATTCCTTCGGCTGGATCGATCCCCAAGATGCGTCGCGCCGCTGCTGCCGCGGCCAACAAGGCCACGGCAAGGCTTGCGAGCGCCGCTACCACAAAATGATACGGCTGAAGTCGGGAAATGTCGCCTGCGGCGATGGTTTGACCCGGCCTTAGCGCATCGAAACCCTGCCCCAAGGCCAGGGCGAAGTCCGCGCCCAGGCTTCGGTTCAAGAGCCAGGCGGCCAAGAGATAGAGCAGGCTAGCACCCAGCCAGCCGCCCAGCGCGATCAACAGCGCTTGTGTGGTGGGAAAGGCCAGCGAGGCCGCTCGTGACAGGCCTTGCAGGCGCAGGATGCTGAGTTCGGACGTCTTGCGCGAGACATTGGCCCAGAGGCTAGCGCTGAAGGAGACCAGATAGCCCAGGCCAGCGACTCCGGCGATGATGGCGAAGACCACGCCGAGCATGGAGGAGAGCTGCTCCAAGCCCTCGATGCGCCGCACTTGGGTGCGCAGGTTGAGACCTGCCTCGCTCAGCTTCGCTGCCAGCGGTCGCACCGAGGCAAGATCGGCTGCGAAGAGCCGCAAGGTCGGAATTGTGCGCTGTTCCAGGGGGCGACCGGTCTCACCCAGCGTCGGCACGCGGTATCCTTCGCTCCAACGATCCACGGCCATAATGTCTGTGGCATTGAGCAGGGCACCGCTGGCCGACCAGTCGGCCGATTGCAGCACGCCCAGAATGGAAAGCGGGAGGAGGGCGGTCTCACCCTGATTTCGCTCGGCCAACAGGACGATCTTGTCGCCTGCCGAAACCCCAAGGTCGCGCGCAAGACCGGCTGAGAGGTAGGTTTCACCTGGCTCGGGTGGCGTCATTCCCGACCCAAGCAAAGGATCGCCTGATCCCGATCCCAAGATGGTGCCTTGCACGGTCTTGGCGGCGCGCTGTCCGGCCACTGCGAAAAATGTGTCGGCATTGATCGGATGGGGATGCGGGGCGACGAAGCCGACGAGAGGATCCTTGCCTAGGGCCTCCAATCGGCTCTCGGGTAGATTGGCAACGCCGCGAATGGTGATCTGACGCACGTCTGAATCGGCGGAGAGGCCGCGCGCCAGGGTCTCCAGAACGCCGGTCTTAAGTCCATAGAGGATCAGCAGCGGTGCCAGGACCGCGGCCAGCGCCAGCACCTGGCAGAGAAAATGAGTCCTCTCGTGCAGCAGGTCCCTTAGCGCCAGACGGGCTGCCAGCAGGGCCTGGGTCATGACCGGTCAGTGGAGAAATCGGTCCACTGTCGCTCCTCGAGCAAGCGCACCTTGGCCTCGATCAGGCGGAAGCCGAAGCGGTCGGCGAGCAACCGGTCGTGGGTGGCCAAGATCAGGCTGGTGCCCCAGCGCTCGGCGGTCTCGACGAAGAGCTGCATCACCATCTCCGCCGTGCCGATGTCGAGCGCGCCGGTGGGCTCGTCAGCCAGCACCAGGGCAGGGCGGTGCACCAGGGCCCGGCCGATGGCCACACGCTGACGCTCGCCGACGGAGAGGCGATCGGGATGGACCTTCAGATAGCGCGCAATTCCCAGCGCCTCGGCGAGCGCCTTGACCTCGCCCTTGTCCGGCTTGGCGCTGAGGCGCAGCGAGAGGGCAATGTTCTCCTCCGTGGTTAGAAACCGCAATAGGCCGCCGATCTGCTGCACATAGCCGAAGCAACGTGCACGGCTGGAGGAGAGAAAGCCCTCGTCGTCGGCGGCCCAGGCCTGGGCCAGGTCGCGGGGCTGGGTTTCGTCTGGGTGTTGCACGCGGAAAGCCGAAACCCGGTCCGGCCGCAGGGCCGCAGCCAGGATCTCGATCAGGGTAGACTTGCCGCTGCCGCTGCGGCCGACCAGCGCCAGCTTCTCGCCGCGCTCGAGGCAAAACTCCGGCACCTGCAGATCGAAGCGGCGTGTGCCGTCGCTGCGGCTCTTCTCTGCCGCGATGAGTTCCAGCACCCGCGGCGCTGTAGTCACGGCAGGACTTCCAGGGGCAGGGGATAGACCTTCTCGCCGTCACTGGCCTTGGGGTGCAGTTGGATCCAGCGGTCGCTGTCCTGATAGTACTGCTTCAGCAAGCGTCTGGCACTGCGGACGCTGACCAAGATCTGCTCGCGGTCTGAGCCGGACATGCGGTCCCAGTCGTCGCGCGTCGTGCGCATCAGCCGGGTCTTGAAGGGCAGGTGGCCGAAGTACTCGCCCAGCAAGGCGCCCAGGTTCGGCAGGTCCTCGATCTCGAAGGAGACGTTCTGGCCGGGGTCCAAGTCCTCCAGCACCGAGGGGTCGTTGGCCGCTTGTGCGATCACCGTCTGCAGCACGTCGAAGAAGAGGCCAGGGTCCTGGCCGATGAGCTGATCGGCGGCTTCGACTGCGAGGCCCAAGCGGGCGTAGAGATTGTTCACCTGATCGCGGGTCAAGAGGATGCGTACCTGAAAGGCGCGGCCGTTAACCGGATCGTCCAGCGCGAACTGCGGCGCCCAGGCCTTAAAGACCTTGGGCGCCTGCGCACCGCTCTCGCGGCCGAGCCAAGCAAGCCGCATGGCAAAACCCAGGCAATCGATGGTGCGCCCGGTCTGTCCCCCGGCCTGTCCACAGTCGGCGGCCTGCTCTTCGTCGCTCTCGGCGGAGGTCTTGGCCAGTGTCACGACCTGATCCACCAGCCGCTTGGTGATGGCGTCAATTTCCGGGCCGAAGCGGGCGAGGTCGCCGTCTGGAATCTCGTAGTAGGGGGCGGCCCAATCCTGACGCCAAAAGGACAGCGCCCGCAGCTGCTGTTCGGCATTGCTATGGTAGGCCGTGCCGGCCGCGGTGCGCAGCAGCATGGAGATGATCGCGATCTGGCGGTCGCGCGCCATGGCATTGACCTGATCCACCGTCAGACCGGTGGATGCCAGCGGGTCGGGCGGCACACGGAGGCCTGCGTCACTGATGTAGATGATGTAGCGGCCGCCGAATTCCTTCCAGTTCTCCAGGTTCAACGCCTCGACCACACCGGCCAGACCGTCCTCGTTGTAGCCGCGCGAGGAGACGCGGGCGGCATTGATGGCCTTAATCTTCGCCAGGAAGGCGTCGGGGTCGAAGTCCTTCTCTAGGGGCGCGAAAACCTTGGCGGTGTAGTCCAGGCCGTCCACGCCTTCGGTGGCGTCGCGGAAGCCGATCATGCCGAAGCTGACACGCTCGGCGATCTCGGACCCGCGAATGGTCTCGAAGATCTTGCGCACCGTCTCGCGCGTGCGGTCGATGAAGGGGTCCATCGAGAGCGTGGTGTCGATCACGAAGACGATCCCTACCGGAAAGTCTGGATTGGTATCCGGCTCTATTTTCCTCTCGTCATTCAGGGGGATAGAGGCGATTTCGAAGATCTTGGATCGTTGTGCTGTGGCCGAAAGCAGGACTTGCTCTGCTTGCAGGATCGGCAGCAGATAGAACTCCTCGACGAAATCCACGTACTCTGTGTTCTCGATCGAGACGATACCGACACCGGGCGGCGGAGAGCCGGCGCGGGTCTTGGCCACATAGTCCGGCGCCAGCACGGTCAGGCGCTCGTCCTCGACGAAGTCGATCAGCTTATCCCGGTCGGAGAAGAAGAGCGTCGGCAGACGTCCGGCCGGGTTGGTGAAGGTCAGTACCAGGGTCTGCTTCCAGGCCACCGTCTCTTCGGCCGGGATCCAGCCGACCGGGTCGGTGCTGCGGTTGGGGCCGACTTCCAGCCATTCCTTGCCGCCGACTTGCTTGCGCGCAAAGAGGTAATAGAGCGTGAAGGGCTGCGGCTCCTCGACCAGCGCATCGCCGCCGGGTTCCTTGACCACACGAGCCTCGGGCCTTGAGAGCGCGCGTTCGGGGATAGAGGTCGTGCCGTCCTGCATCAAGGGCTCGCGGGCCGCGAGGGGCGCGGCGAAGAGCAGGGCAGCCAGCAAGCCGGCAGTTAGGCAAATGGCAGGGGCTCTCATTGGCAAAGCTCCTTCGCTTCCTCGAGGGGGCCGCGCAGCGTGTCGGCGGCGATGGCATCGCCTTGGTCGGCCTTGATCTTCAAGGCCTCAGCGAGTGCGGTCAGGTCCGTCTTCGCTGCTGTTACCACTGCTGTGCGCTCCGGGTCGTCGCCCGCCTTGCAGGCTTTACCATAGAGGCGCAGAGCCTCGATGTCGTCGGCCGCTGCGAAGAGGCCGGCCTTGAAATCCAGGGAGTCGATGGACTGAGCCAGCAGCAAGGAGGCCTCGCGGTTGCCGGCGGCTTCGGCTTGGCGCAGCAGCGGGCGCGCTTCGTCGAACTTGCCGGCTTTCAAGGCCGTCTGGCCTTTGGAGTAGAGTTCTTTGGGGCTGGGTTTCGGCGTGGTGTTGCTTGCTGTCGAACCATTCTCTTCCGTCGGTTTCTGTGCCGTCTTTTCCTCGTCCTTGTCGATGACATAGAGGGCGGCAGCCGTGCCCCCGGCGATCAAGAGAAAGATCACCAAGGGGAGAAGCCAAGGGCGCTTCTTAGGTGGCTCGGGTGGGGCAGGAGGCTCTTCGACCCTCGGAGCCTCGACCAAGCGTGCGGTCAGGGTCTCAGGGTCCAGCTCGACCAGCCCTTGTCCCATGGCTGCCAAGGGCCCGCTCTCCAGCCCGAACAGCGTCTCGCCGGCCTCAAGATGGGCCTTGTAGGGATGCAGGTCTCCGCCCTTCAGCAACAGGCCGCCATTGCCGGTCGTCTTGAAGGAGATACGCTGCGGCGGCTTGCCGGGACCCTTATGCAGTCGGGCGGTTCTGCTCTTGGGGTCGATTTCCAGGTGCCCTTGGAAGGCTTGGCGCAGCTCAGCATAGGCGATACCCATGTGCGACCCACCGGCTTCCATAGGAGACGGCGGTGTCAGATCGCCCAGGTCCTCGGCGGCAGGTTGAAAGGCGATAGCGCCGCCGGGCAACAACTGAAATGGGACCTCTTGAGGCTCCGGCTCGGGCGCGGGCGGTGGGACGACCGCAAAGCCAGGCGTCGCCTCCCAGGTGGCCACGCCGTAGAGCTCCAGCTCCGGCAAGTGCGCCATGATGCTGGTGAAGGCTTCGACCTGGTTCACCACCTCCGGTCCGACCACCAGGCTGAGTTCGCGCGAGTCAGCCGAGACCGAGAGTGCAATGAAGGCATGCTCGCTGGCTTGCCAGCCGCTGGGCCCCAGCCAGGGTTCGGCCTCCGCGCCGCGCTTGAAGGTGACGATCAGGCTGCTGGGTGCCGGCCTGCGGTCGACAGCGAAGACAAGGCGCGCGAAGCCACCGCCGCTACGACTGTCGTCATCCTCTATCGAAAGCGCGACCCTCTGCAAAGGTCTAGCCCCTCACTTGGGCGATGAGGTTGCCCAACCTCTGGTTCTGCTCCGGATCGACGAAGCCGCCCTGCCCCCAAGAGGCATTGCGTCTTGCCAAATCACGCAGCGCCCCGAGCCAGGTCGAGATCGTGCGCCCGCGCATGCGAGCCATCTCCGCCGGATCGTCGGGCAGGCTGGGCAGCGCACCGGGTGCAATCTCGGCGGGCCGAGTAAAGACGATCTTGGGGCCACCCTCCTCCTCGTCCTCCGGTTCCAGATCACTGCCCAGCTTGCTGACCAGGCCATTCAGGGTCAGTGCTGCGGCCAGGGCGACCCGATGCACCACCTCGTCGGGCGAGCCGAAACGCGGCACGGCGTGCAACTGGGTATCGATGGCCGACGGCACGTCCAGCCGCTTGGCCGCAACGGCAAGCTCGTTGATCACCTGCAGAAACTGCTGCGAAGTCAGGTTGAAGGCCGAGGCCAGGTCTTCGTCGCTAGCCCGGCGCTCCAAATCGTCCAGCCAGACCTGCAGGGCGGCGTCGCCGAACGCGCTCTGGCCGTTCTTGGCCTCCTCCGGCGCGCTGGTTTCCTCTGGTTCCATGCCGGGCGGCAGTTCGATGGTGATGCTTGCCGCCGCCGCGCGCGGCTTGCTGCCCTCGCCGCTGCGCTGAACCTGGCGCATGGTGTCGAGATAGGCCTGACCCAGGCGGTCTTCGTCGACCATCAGCTCACGCAAGAAGCAGCCGATGCTCTCCGGCTGAGCCATCAACGAGCGGACTACATCAGTCGCCTGCGCCATACGCTCCTCGACGCGACTTTGCAGATCGCCGGCCTCGTGGAAGTGCGTCAGTTCGGCCAGAATTTGGCGCTGCAGTTCCTCTGCGCGCGGCTGAATCTGCTCGTACTTCAGATCGGGATCGCAAAGCGGTTCCAAGCGCCCGGCCAGATAGGAGATGCCGCCGTCGTTCAGGCGCAGCATGGCCTCCCACCTATCCTCGGGCTCCGCGATATGGCGGCGAACCAGCTCTTCGGCAATGAAGGTGTCGCGAAAACGCGTCAGCCACTCGGCCTTGTCGTCCCTGATCGCCGTCTCCGGAGGGACGGTCTCCGCATCGCCTGAGGCTTCGCCCGCCTCGTAGAGGAAAAGATCGTCGCGGCGCACATTTGGATTGCGGATCAGATAGCAGTTGTCGAAGGGGCGGCCCGGCGTCCAGGCCTCGGTCCAGCCGGGGTAGAAGCCGATGTTGTTGGCCAGTCGGTTGCGCGTGCTCTCGCCGTCGCTGGCGCCGGTCGCCAGATCGAAGAGGCGGTCGGCCTTGGTCATGCAGAAGAAGAGCGCGGTGCGTCGGCCATGACGCTCTTCAGGTCGCCTGCCGTGGGTACGGGCGATCCAGCCTTCAATCAACTCTGGCAGCTTGCGGACTTCTTGGTTTTCCGGACCCACGCAGAGCAGCATGGAATTGAGATCGAGATCGGCAACGTAGTTGTCGAAGAGGACGGCGACCTTGCCGCGCAGGAAGCATTGCGCGCGCCCCTCTGGGTTTTCCTCCGGGTTGCGCAGCCACTTGTCCGGGCTGCTGTCCAGACGAGAGCGGGCACCGGGAAAGTCCAACAAGTCGGTGTGCTCGAAGAAGGGCCAGGGTGTTTGCGTCAGGGTCACCCGCAGCTCTGCCGTCAGCGCGGTCACGACCGGCTTTGCCAGGCTGGCATGAACGCCGGCGTCGGTCGCCACGGGAACCGGGCCTTCGCTCTGGTCCGTCAGGTCGAGGCCATAGAGGGTGCGGACATGCAGAATACCGCCGGAGCGATCGGTCAAAGCCTCCAGCGGCACATAAGCCCATTCCGGATGGCCCAGTTGGTCCAGTGCCGCTTTCAGACGGCTGTAGAGTTCCGTGAACTCCGGCAGACCGCCCCAGAGCGGGGCCAGGGCTTTGGCGCGCTCGGCCGGGGGCAGGCGGGCCAGAAGGTCCTCGGCGAAAGCCCAGTAGCGCTCGCCCTGTGCGCCGGCCAGGGGATGGCGCGGCAGGCTCTGCTCCAGATAGTCGCGCAGCTCGAAGATGTCCTCCAGGCGGACGGCATCGACCTGTCCCTCGGTGCCGGCTGCCTCCAGCTCCTGACGTAGTGCCATCAGTTCTTCTTCGTTCGCCGACCAATCGCCCTCCGCGCCCAGGTCGAAGAGGAAGGCATTGGCCAGGATCTTCGCAATGTCGATCTCGCTCAAGAGACGCAAGGCCACCGTGTGCCCGGTCGGTGTCGGCTGCGGCGTGACGGAGAAGCGGGTCACCAGGCCGGTGGTCTCGTTGCCGCCCTGGGGATTGACCTCGTCCAGGAAGTCGAGCTGGCGAGCCTCCGCCTCGCTGCCGAAGACGACCTGCGCACCGGCGCCGTGCGGCGCGATCAGGGCGCCGATCAGGAAGGACTTGCCGGCCTGGCTGGCGCCGAAGGCAGCCACCGACATGGGCCGCGTCGCGGCTGCGGCTAGCTTCTCGGCCTCGACGGCATGTTTGCGGAAGCTGCGTTGCAGGCCCTGTTGGCGGGCCCCCACCAGCTTGCCGTTATCGGCGAACCAGCCACGTGCCTCCAAAGAGGCCTTGGCCATGGCCGTGCAGCGGTCGGCCAGTGCTTTGTCTTTGTCGCGCAACATGCCTAGGCGCGCCCCTTCGACTTAAGAACCCCGGTATCCAACCAGTAGCCGCCCTCGGCCTGCTGGTCCATGAACATAGTCTGCAGCCTGAGGCCGATCTGGCGCCCCACATCCTCGCCTTCGGCATCGATCGCCTCGGCAATCGAGAAGTCCTCCATCACCACCTCGTCGAACTCGTCGCGGGGTTCTGAGCGTTCCAAGGTGACGGAGATCGGTGTCGCCAGATGGGGGTGTTTCTCCGGCGTTCGGAAATAGAGGTAGTAGAGCGGCGTGGTCTTCCAGCGCTCTATCGGCAACTGGCGAAAACCGATGAAGACAGGGGCCTCCATCGGCACCACAAACTCCACCACATTGGCGCCGGTCATCAGATCAGCGTTCTCCAAATGGCAATTCTTTTCAAGGATTTGTCCGTTGGTCTCCATGCTCCCTATGAAGCGCGCGGTGGATTTCATCTTAATCGCGCTGGCACGCATGACGAAGCCCGGCGCAAAGCCCTCGCAGATCTGGCAGAGCATGGCACCTACGGCGGTCGTCGTCTTGGGATCGTTGATGCGGTAGTCGGGGCTGCGGAAAGGGTACCAGGCGCCTACCTCGTAGCCATCCATCGGGACCACGCGGTTTGCAGCCAGCGGCAGGTTCGAATAGATCAGATCGCGCACCGCCGGGAAGCGCGACGGCCGGCCAGAGAGCAGCAGCAGGTCGCAGTCGTAGGCGCGGATGATGTCGCAGAGATCTTCGATCATGCGCTGCACGACGAAATGGACGGCGCCTGCGATCTCCTGGGTATCCATCAGCAGATCCATGGCCAGGGGATCGAACGCGGAGCCGCCGGCATTACCAACCGCGCGATCGAAGTAGGCGAGCAGGCTGGCTGCCGGCATCCGATCCGGCGGCAGCAGAGCGCTCAACTTGAGGTGCTGTGGACCACTGGGGCGCCTGGGATCGACGGCCTCGTAGGCCGAGAGCATGCCAAGTGCTGCGGGGACAAGGATCTGCGTGGTCAGCAGCGCCCGAGTGGAGCGCTCTGGCTGGCCGACGCCCGCGCGGTCGCCGCCGAAGAGTTCGGATAGCAGAACGTCGGGCTGACCCACACCGTGGGCACGCAGGGCCTCTCCCAACTGCGGCAGCACGCAGTGCTCGATCACCGACTTCACGATGTCGTCGCCGGCTTGGCGAAAGCCTTCGCGGAAGAGCTGGCGGGGACGGATGGTCTGCTGTTGGCCGGCCTCGATCTCGTGTTGGATGATCATCAAATCGGTGGTACCGCCGCCGATATCCATGCTGGCGATGCGGAGCGCCGGGCCTTCGCCCTCCAACTGCTTGCGCTGGCCGACAAGCTGGAAGAAGTCGTGCGGATTGCGACGGAACTTGTGATTGATCTCGTTGTAGAGGTAGACGAGGTGGGTGCAGGTGGCCTCGTCCCAATCCAGCTTGATTTTTGGCTTCTTGTGGATTGGGTCTTCGTCCGACCAACCCATGGTCTGCCAGACCAGATCGACCGCCCACTCGGCGCGCCGGCGCAGGATCTTCTGTTCGGCCAAGGGCGTGGCAGACGGCAGCGTCAGGATAAAGCTGCTGAGGCGGCGCGGCAGGTCGGAGTTCACCTGCTGCTCGCGCACCGAGACGGAGTTGAGTTGGCCGATGGCGTGGCTCAGCAGCTCCGCCAGCATTAGCGTGTAGAGTGAGGAGCGGGAGTAGCGCGGGCTCATCCCGACCACGGCATTGGGCCGTTTCGGCGAGACCAGATCGCCCTCTTCGGTCAACTTCGCAGTCATCGGCCCGCTGATCGCCGGTACTGGGCGGCCGAGTGGCAGGGTGCCGCGATTGTTGGTCCAGGCCTGCGGCCTGGGCGCCTCGTCCCAGAGATAACGCTTCGGGCTGGAGAGACCGCTAATGCCCTCAGTGCCATCGGCCAGGGAGGCAAGCCAGGCGGCCTCGGGTCCGACCCGGACCGGGCTCGGCCACCAGAAGGCGTCACGCCGGGGGCGGCCGGAACGTCTGGAGTATTCGCGCCTGCCGAATGCGACGTTGGTGAACTCCACCCGGCTCTCGAAGGGGTCGGAATAGCACTGTTCCGGGCGGGTCAGATCTCGCAGCTCCAGGCGATAGCATTGCGAGATGTCGACGCTGCCCAGCTGCTTGGACTGCTCGATCAGCACACCGCAGGTGCGGCTGTTGCCCACGTCGATTACCAGATCGACATCGATCGGCTCGCCCTGGATCGACTCGGTGACGGTGTCGGTGAAGCGGATGCGCGGGATCTTGCAGCCGGCGGCGACCGCTTCCAGCAGCACGATGAAGTTGGCCCAGTACTCGCCGGGATACCTGAGGTCGGCCAAGGTCGTCGGCCGGCCACGGCGCCTGGTGCGGCCTTCCAGATAGCTGTCCTGCAACCAGGAGCGCACCCAGTCGAGAATCAAGAAGGGGCGATTGGCTTCGGGCGCGCTGATTAGGCAGAACTCCACGTCCTCCATTGCGTCCTGCGGTGTCGGCCCGGCATAGGGACCGTCCTTACGCCGCTCTAGCAACAGGGTGTCGAACGCGATGACGAGGCGGTGGCTGTAGCCTTCGGCATCGACCTCCGGCAGGGCGGCTATGCGCATGCGCGCCCAATTGGTCGGCCCTTCGTCATAGATCGGCTTGTTGTCGGGGCCGCGTTCTGCCTCGCGCAGGAAGGGGAGCGGCAGCCACTGGCGATCCAGCAGTTCCATGGCCTGCGAGGCGCGCACGGAGAAGGTCTCCTCCTCCGGCGGTTCGATCCCCTTGGGGGCGCTCTCCGTCTTGTAGAGGAAGCGGCCTTCCTCGTCCTTGGTCAGCGGGTGCAGGGTGACCAGGGGGCGGCCCTCCTCATCACGCTGATCTTCATGCACCTCCGGCCAGAAGCTGCGCGACAACCGCTCCACCTCGCTCTGCTTCAGGGCGAAGTCGAGGAACTGGATCCCGGTGTTGGGGATCAGAGAGGTGACCGGTCGGTAATCGAAGGGAGGCTTCAGCATATCCGTCTTCTTTGGTGGCCCTCGCCACTATAGAACGCGTGGCGACGCCAGACGATCCTTCTTTGAGTGAAGAAAAGGAGCCGTCATCAAGGCTTACGGCAGGGTGACTTCCTGGACCAGGCCGGTCCCGCCTTCCTCGGCGATCTCGCCCTCGTAGACCTCGATCTCGCCGCCGCGCGAGACATAGACTTTGTAGGGTACCGGGGTCGAGCGGCCTGACGAGCGGCCAGCGAAGTTGTCGACAATAATCTGATAGCGCCCGGGTTTCGGACTCTGCGGCCAGGTCACATGCTCGCGCGGGGTCTGGCTGAGGTCGCGCGTGGTGGAGTTCATGTCGACATCCAAGACGGCGCCGCAGCGCGCGTTGTTGCGGTTCTGGAAATAGACCCGACTGCCGTCCGGGCAGATGATGTGCAGATCCAGATCGGCATCGCCTTGCCATTCCAGGATGATCTCGACCTCGCCCTCGGCGCCGCCCTCTTTGCGGATCTCTTCGAAGGCGCGACGGGCCTCTTCCTGGTTCGGCTCCTCGACGATCTCGGCCTGTGCAGTGTCGATCGGGCAGCGCTGCGTGCGTGCCAGGTCGCGTTGCAGCAGGAGGACCTGGCGCTCAAGGTCTTGGCCCTTCTGCTCGGCCCGTGCCAGCCGGTCGGGGGTTGTGTCCTCGGCGGCAAAGGCGCTGGGGCAGAAGTTGAGGAAGGCCGGGCGTTCCAAGCCGAAGGGCCAGCGCACGCCGCAGCCCAGCAACAAGAGGTACATGATGGCGATCATCAAAAGCCCGAACAGCAGCCACAACAGCCACCAGGCCGATACAGCCGCCACCGAATCACGGTAGACGCGTTGCTCGGTCAGTGGGGGCGGTGGGGGCGTTGCCGCGGCGGCCCTTTCGGCTTCCTGCTCTTGACGCAGGCGCCACGCCTCGCCGGCTAGGAACTCCTGCAGCACGGCACCACCATCTTTCGCCTGCTCGTCGCGGGTGCCCCAGTTGACCAGCAGCGGCTCGCCGCCGACGGAATAGAGGAAATCGCGACCCGGCTCTGCCTCCGGCACGACCAGGGCCCACTCCAGGGTCTGACCCAAGCGCCGGTCGCTGTCCCTTTTGCTGGCGGCCAGGGTGGCGGCATGCGCGCGGATTGTCTCGCTGCGCTCCTTCAGGGCCTCCAACAAGGCGCGTTGGGCGTCTTCGTCCAGATCCGAATAGGCTTTGGGCTCGCCCTCTGGCGCGGCGAACCAGGAGACGCCGCGGCTGCCCGGCACAGGCTCTGCGAAGAGATCGGCGTAGCGCGCGCCGAGTGCGTTGCGCAGGTAGGAATCGATTTCGTTCCAAGAATCTTGAACCCTCCGGCTGCCCATGCCCAGGGGACGCAGGCCAACCAGTGTGGTCTCGGCGATCAGTTGTCGGTCCACGATCCCCCCTTCCTATCGCCTGGTCGCAGCAGCACTATTCGCTCTTGCTTTCAGGTTTGGCATCGGGATCAGGTTCTTCTTTTTTTTCAGTCTCTTTCTTGCCTTTCTTGATTTCCTCCGGCGCTTCCTTGGCGGCGACCAGAGGCTTGGGTGCGCAGGCCGCAGTCGAGACCTTGGCATCGACGTTCTGTTGCTTGAGGAAAGTCACCAGGCTGGGCGTGGCCAGTGCGTAGTTCAGGCGACCCCCGTCCTGTTTGCGGCTGCGCACGAAGGTGTTCATGCCGACCACGCGACCGCATTCGTCGACCAGCGGGCCACCGCTGCTGCCGCCGGAGATGGTGGCCGTGTGCACCAACACCTCCGCCCCCCGCGGTGCCTGTTGGGCGGTGATGACGCCGGTGGTCACACTGGGCTCGGGCATGCTTTGCAGGTCACCGGATGCCAGACGTTGAATGTCCTCATCGGTCTCGTTCAGAAGACCGGGGAAGCCGGCCGCCACCACTTCCTGCAGTTTCTTCGCCTTGTCGGTCATGGCCAGGTAGGGCAGGTCGTCCGCGCCCTCGACCTTCAACAGTGCGTAGTCGGGGGTGAAGAAGTCGTCGCTGCCGGTCTCCGCCACCAGAGTGGCGGCGGTCGGCCGCTCCAAGCCTTTGCCGAGGATGAAAAGCGGCGTCTTGGCGTCCGAACCGATGACATGGCGATTGGTCACGACGAGCCCCGGTGCCACGAAGAAACCGGTGCCCTGGGCCTTGGTCTTAGGCGCCAGGACCATGACGGTGGCAAGGTCCAGCAGCTCCACCAGATTGCCTTCGAAGGAAACACCGTCCGGCACCTCATCCTCTGCCAGCGGCTGGCGCCCGGCGGCGCGCGGCAGCAGGGCCTCTTCGGCCGGACCGAAGGGCTGCAGCTTGCCGTCCTTGTCACGACGGAAAAAGCCGTCCTCGGCGACACAGACGTCCTCCTCCTGGGTCAGGCCGCGCAAAGCCGCGATGCGCTCCTCCAGGGCCTTGTTGCTCTCCTCCTGCAGCGTGATCATGCGCTGACGGTCTTCGGCGGTGGCATCCTCCTCCGGGTAGATCAGCACGCCGGGTATCAACAGAAGCACCAGGACGATGGCCGCAAGCAGAGTGGCGATCAGCACCGGCAGCCAGGGCCGACGGCGCTCTACCACGACGGTCTCTTCCGTGGACTCGCCGGGCCGGTTCGGATCGGGCGTGTTCGGGGTGTCCTTGATGTCGCTCATGATGCGTCGAGACCTGCTTTAGAGCCCAGGGCGGCCGTGGATCGGGCTGGGAGGAGAGTGCTCATTGGCAATGCTCCGGAATGTCTTGGCCGCTGGCCCGCTTCATGGCTTGGGCAAGCGCTGCGGTGTTGCCGGGCTGGAGGAAGAGACCGCCGGTCGCATTGGCGATACAGCGTTGACTCTGGTCGCTCTTACCGATGGCGATGACGTTGATGTAGAGGTGCGGATAGCGCTGCTTCAGCGCGCGGGCTTGCGCGCAGGCATTGCCGCCGCAGCTCTCGCGCCCGTCGGAAAAGAGCACGATGTTGACCGGCTTGTCCTCGGTCTTGCCGCCGCTGATCATGCGCGGGACCGAGCGGATGGCCTCAGCCAGTGCCGTGCCGCGGCCGGTACGTACCCGATCGACTTGCCCCATCATCGCGCCGCGCTGTCCTGGGGTGAAGGAGCCGTGCATGCGGATCTTGCCGCAATCGCTGAAGCTCATCAGCGAGAGGTTGATGTCGCTCGGGCTGTTGCGCACCGCTTCCTTCAGCGAGGACTTGGCAACCTCCATCCGGTTGCGCTCTCCGGGCGTGTCGAAGGTGCGCCACAGCCGGCTGATCTCATTCTCCAGCTGGCCTAACTCCATACGAAGCTGACCCTGCTTCAAGAGGTTGAAGCCGGCACCGCGCAGCTCCTGCGACAGGCGATTATGCCGCTTGATCAGCTGCTCGTAGCGCTCTTCCTTGGCCGGATCGAGGTTGAAGTCGGTGTCCATGCTGGCTGAGGCATCCAACAGCATCGCAACCTCTGTCGGCCGCGGCCGCGGGCATTCGGCGGTTCCGGTTGGAGTCTTCGCTGGTTTCTTCTCCGGCTTTTTCTCCGGCTGAGGTTCGGGTTTTTTCTCGGCCTTCTGCTGCGGTTCCGGTTCCGGCTCTGGTTCCGGCTCTACTTTGGCCTGTTTTTCTGGCTCGGGGATTGGGGAGACCGGCGGGGCCGGGCAGGAAGCTGTCTGCGCCAGGCGCTGTTCCAGCAAGATCACCTGACGTTCTAGGTCCTGACCGCGCGCGATCACCTGGGCGACCAGCGCCGGCGGCGGTGTCTCCTTCTCGCCGCAGAGTTTAATCAGCACGGGCCCGCCGGGGATGCGCAAACCGCAGGCATCCAGCATGAAGTAGCCCATAACGCCCAGCACTGCCACCAAGGACAGCCATAGAACCAGGAGTGTCGCCCGTATCGGCATCGCGCGTGCTTCGCCACCTCCTCAAAAGACGCCTTGCCCCCTTGGCCCCGACACCTCTTTCAGGCAATCGGACCAAGCGGTGCCCCGGCTGTCCCCCAATCAGGCAGTGGCAAGACGGTCTCGGCCAAAGGCATCCAGTGTCTCCATCTCGTTCAGCCTCTCTCTGGCAAAGATGGATCGAGCAGACGCCAGTCTAGCGAGACCGGACGCTAAGCCAAGTCGTGCGCCGCATCAACGGTGTTTAAGTCGCGTTTGCTTGAGCAGTCCGTGGGTGCGCCCCCTCCGGCAAGCGACGTGTCGCAAAGTGTCGTTCCCTGGTCGCAGAATGTCTCGCCTTGGAGGGGGCAGAAGTACTAGCTAACCCAATGACGTGCGGTCCGCTGTGGACCTGGGCGCGGTCTGGGATTTTCTGAGGGAGCAGGGCAAGCAATGAAGAGCCATGCACGGGTTGTCGTCGTCGGTGGCGGCGTTTGCGGCGTAGGGGCGCTCTACCATCTGGCCAAAAAGGGCTGGACCGACGTGGTGTTGGTCGAACGCACGGAGCTGACGGCCGGCTCCACCTGGCATGCCGCCGGGCTCTTGCCGCTCTTCAACATGAGCTACTCGGTGGGCCAGCTGCACCAGTACTCAGTCGAGCTCTACAAGAAGCTGGAGGCCGAGACCGGACAGGCAGTCTCCTTCCACAACACTGGCAACCTCAGGCTCGCCTGCAATCGCGACCGCATGGACGAGTATCGCAACTACCAGTGCACGGCCGAGACCATCGGCGTCGAGAGCCACCTGATCAGCGTGCCCGAGATCGAGAAGCTTTGGCCCTTGATCAACGGCGAGGGATTGGTTGGCGCGCTCTGGCATCCGACCGATGGTCACATAGCACCGGTCGACGTCACCATGGCCATGGCCAAGGGTGCCAGAATGATGGGTGCCGAGATCTACCAGCAGACCGTGGTCACGGCAATCGAGCGTAACGAGAGCCTGGAGTGGGTGGTCAAGACCGACAAAGGCGACATCAGTTGCGAGCATGTGATCTGCGCCACCGGCAACTACGCGCGCCAGACAGCCAAGATGGTGGGCCTTGAGATCCCCTCGATCCCGGTCGAGCATCAGTACATCGTGACCGATGTCGACCCGGTGCTGAAAGACTACCGCGACGCCGGTGCCAAGGAACTGCCGATCCTGCGCGAGAGTGATGCGCAATATTATCTGCGTGAAGAACGTATTGGTTGGATTCTCGGACCCTACGAGATGGGCGCCCCGGCACGTTTCATCGACGGCGTCGACAAGGGCTTCGAGAAGGACCTCTTCCCGGGCGAGCTGGAACGCCTGATGGTTCATGTCGAGGCCTGCATCAACCGCGTGCCCTCATTCGAGAACGCCGGCATCAAGGATATCGTGAACGGCCCGATCGCCTATGCGCCTGACGGCAATCCCATGGTGGGTCCGGCCTTTGGTCTTCCGAACTTCTGGATCTCTGAAGCCCATTCTTTCGGCATTACTGCCGCCGGCGGCGCCGGTTGGCAGTTAGCGGAATGGATGGTCGAGGGCCAACCCAGCGTGGACATGACCGGCGTCGATCCCCGCCGCTTTGGCGTGGCGACCAAGAAGTTCGCGGCGATGAAGAACGAAGAGGCTTACTCACACGTCTTCATCATTCACTATCCGATGGAGGAGCGCGAGGCAGCCCGCCCGGCAAAGACCGCGCCCTGTTATGAACGGCTGGACAAGCTGGGTGCGGTCTGGGGTGCGCGCTTCGGCTGGGAACGGCCGAACTGGTTCGCACCGGCCGGTGCTGCGCGTAAGGACGACTACTCTTTCCGCCGTTCCAACTGGTTTGCTCCAGTGGGCGAAGAGGTGGCGGCCATGCGCGAGCGGGTCGGCCTGATGGAACTCACTTCCTTCGCCAAGTACGAGGTCGAAGGGCCGGGCGCGCGTGCCTGGCTGGATTCCATCGTCGCCAACACCATCCCGAAGAAGCTCGGGCGTATGACCTTGGCACATTCGCTCTTCCCCTCGGGCTCGGTGCGATCCGAGTACACCATCTCACGCATGCCCGACGGCATGTATGGCGAGCGCTTCTATGTCGTTGGACCGGGTGCGGCGCACGACATCGACTGGGACTTCTTCGTCAAGAACAGCCCAAAGGACGGCAGCGTCTTCGTGAAGGACGTCACCACGCAGTACGGTGTCTTCGTGCTGGCCGGACCGCAGTCCCGCGTGGTGCTGGAGCAGCTGGCCGACGCCGATGTTTCCAACGCGGCCTTCCCTTGGCTCACCATGCAGGAGTTCCCGGTCGGCTTCGCGCCAGGTGTGCGCACACTTCGTGTGAACTTCGTCGGCTCGCTGGGCTGGGAGCTGCACCATCCGATCGAGTATCAGAACCACCTCTTCGATGCACTGGTCGAGGCCGGTAAGTCGGAAGGTTTGGGTCATGTCGGCATGCGCGCCATGGATTCGATGCGTCTGGAGAAGACCTATCGCTCCTGGGGCACCGACCTCAATGCCGAGAACACGGTGTTGGAGGCCGGAATGGATCGTTTCGTGCGCTTGAACAAGGGTGAATTCACCGGCCGCGACGCGCTTGTGGCGCAACAACAAAAGGGTGTTCCCAATGCCTTCTGCACGCTTGAGATCGACGCCGACGATGCCGATTCCTTCGGCAACGAGCCGGTTCTGATGGATGGCGAAGTTGTCGGCCGCGGCACTGCTGGCGGCTATGGCCACCACGTGAAGAAATCCTTGATGCTGGGATATGTCCGTCGCGATCTGGCCGAGGTTGGCCGCGAATGCCATGTCCGCGTATTGGACCAGATGCGCCCGGCCCGCATCATCGCAGAAAGCCCTTACGACCCGGAGAACACGGCGCTTCGGGCCTAGGGATGGTTTCAGATGTAAGCGGCCGGCATGGCGAAGGCGACCATGCCGGCTGGGCATCTTTGAGACCTGTTTGATCCCCCTAGGGGGCGGCAGCGCATGGAGGTCGCTCCCGTTATGGCAAGCGATCAGCCTTCAGACGGCTTGCGAGAACCATCTGCAGCACAAAGAGCGCGATTGCCGGGAGGCTGGCGGCTACGAACTCATCGCCACGATGGAAGAACGACCAGATTGCACTGGCGGTGGCCAGGAGGAGCAGGAGCAACGAGTAGCCACGAACGCGTTGGTGATCTTGACTGGCTGTCGCGAAGAGCCCGGTCTTCGAGAAGCACAGGAACAGTGCTCCGACGATCACAATGACCAGGAAGAAGGCGGTTTCTCGCAGGAATACCAAGAGGCTGGAGAGTGGCGGGACATGGGTGATGAAAGCGAGACCTTCGATCAGCAGCCAAATGTTGGCGGCGATGACCAGCGGGTTCATCTGCCTTCGCGCCAGGACCAAGCAGGGCATGACGAGCAGCGCGGCTGCTGCTCCCCAGACGAAACGCTCGGATATCTCCGAACCGAAGCGCCCTAAGTAGACGAAGATCATAAGCGGCAGGAACTCGAAGAGATCCCAAGCGATCGAGACGATCCTGCCTCTGGACATCCTGCTCTAGTCCCTACCCGCGACGTAACCTGCATGCAGTCTATAGGCGCTTGCTGACATTTTGCACCTCTTGCAAAGGAAGCGCTCTTGCAGGTCGCTGGGTTAGTTTGGAGGGTTTGAACGGCAGCGCGCCTCTAGTGCGAGCCCGCGCTGCCATTCATTCCGGCTCCTACAACCAGAGGAAGTCAGTTCCGGTCAACTGGTTGGCTGCCGACAAGCCGGTGACGCGGAAATTGATGTCGGCGGTGCCGTCACCGTCCTGGTCGACCTGCATCTGCTCGTTGCCGGCAAAACGCGCTTCCGAGTTGCCGTTGCCCAAGAAGGCCGCGCTGTCGATGTAGGTGAAGCTGCCGACCTCCAGACCCGGTTCGAAAGCAAAGACGTCCTCACCGTCGTCGGCGCCGAAGCTAACGCCGTCGAAGTCTTGGATCAGCGGTCCGCCCGACCCGTCAAAGCCCAGTTCGTCGCCGTCGAAGAGGAAGCGGTCATCATCCTTGCCGCCGGCGGCGCGATCGCCGTCGTTCAAGAGCATGGTGTCGTCACCGCCGTTGCCGCGCAGCAGATCGCTGCCGCTCTCTCCGATCAGACTGTCGTCGCCGGCATCGCCACGCAGCAGATCGTTGCCGTCGTCGCCGAAGAGCAGGTCGGCGCCGTCTTCACCTTCGATTCGATCATCGCCTTCGCCACCGTAGAGATAAAGGTCTTGGCCGTCGCCGCCATAGAGCCTATCCTGGCCGCTGCCGCCCTCGAGGCCGAAGTCATCGCCGCTGCCACCGAAGACCCGGTCCGATCCGCTGCCTCCGTCCAGATAGAAATCATCGCCCGACCCAGCCAAGAGCGTGTCGGCGCCTGCTTCGCCTTCGATCTGGATATCGTTGCCGTTCCCCGCCGAGATACGGTCATTGCCGGCTCCACCGATAAGGAAGGCGTCGTCGCCGCCGCCGGCGAAGATGCTATCGGGGCCCTCATTGCCTTCGATATCGGAATCGTTGCCATTGCCCCCGAAGAGCAGGTCTGGGCCATCGCCACCCCTGATGCCGCCGTCGTCGCCGTCTTCGCCTCTGATCAAATCGGCGGCTGCACCGCCGAGCAGGACGCGATCGGTGCCATCGCCGCCGAAGATCTGGTCTTGATTGTCGCCGCCTACGAGGTTGTGGTCGTCGCCTGCTCCTCCATAGAGGAAGTCATAGCCGGTACCGCCGAAAAGGTCGAAATCGCCGCCGTCGCCGCCACGGATCGTGTCGTCGCCGCTGGCGCCCGCTAGAGAGACATCGTCGCCGGCACCGCCCTCGACGGTGTCGCTACCGAGGTCGCCGTTCAGATCGAAGTCTGCACCGTCGCCACCGAAAACCTTGTCAAAGCCGGTACCTCCCCAGAGAAGCCCGTCGCGCCCGCTGCCGCCGTAGATGGTGTCGAAGCCGCTGTTGCCGAGAAGGCCGACATCGGAGCCTGAGCCGCCGTAGACCCGGTCTCTTCCTCTACCGCCCTGCAGGTTATCGTCGGCCCCATCGTTACCGTGGATGGCGTCGGCGGCAGCGCCGCCATAGAGGAAATTGTCGTCGCCACTGTTGCCGAAGATTCGATCGGCGCCGGCTCCGCCCTTGAAATAGAGATCGCCGCCACTGTTTCCGACCAGGTAGTCGTCGCCATCGCCGCCGACGAGATAGACGTCGTTTCCTTGTCCGCCAACAACGAAATCGTCGCCGGCATCACCGTTGAGGTTCCGATCGTCACCTTTGCCGCCAAAGATCCCATCGTTGCCATTGCCGCCGTAAATCTGGACATCGACACCGTCGTCGCCATGCAGGATATCGTCACCGACATCGCCAAACAGGTTGCGATCCGAGCCGGCGCCTCCGAAGACCCTATCGCTTCCGCGTCCGGCATCGATGCCAACCTCCAAACCCGATCCTCCGAAGAGGATATCGTTTCCAGTGAGACCATAGATGCGGTCATCGCCGCTCAAACCATAGATGGTATCTGGTAGGTCGGTGCCCGACAGGATGTCGTTCACCCCGGGTGTTCCGTAGATGACAGCCATGTCGCTTCTCCCTTAGCGATGTCTAGCGAACTACACCTTACTACAGGTTGCGAACCAATGGCAAAAAACCGTCAATTGCACGCGCACACGCTGTTGCGCCCCACGGCGCCTTAGCGTCAGATTGAGGGTGCATGGCATCGGCCCCCACCCCCAGCCTGGCCGCCTAACGATCGTATCCTGACCGGGTGGTCGGGCCGGGGCTGAGGCCGGTGTCTTAGCGCTTGTAGCGATGCGCGACGAAGGGAAGGGAGACGACCTCTGCGGGCATGGCCTTGCCCCTGACCATGAGATCCAGCTGCGTACCGGCTGCGGCTGCCTTGCTTGCCACGTACCCGATCGAGATGGGGCCTTCCACCGTCGGCCCGAAGCCGCCGCTGGTGACTGCGCCGATGGTTTCACCGTCCAGCGCAATCTCGGTGCCTGCGCGGGCCGGTGCGCGTCCGCCTGGCTTTAGGCCGACCAGTTTGCGACCCGGTCCCTCTGCCAACTCGCTAAGAATGCGTTTGGCACCGGGAAAACCACCCTCTTCCCGGCGACGTTTTTGGATCGCCCAGTTCAACTGCGCTTCGATGGGAGAGGTGCTGCGGTCGATATCGTTGCCGTAGAGGCAAAGCCCGGCCTCCAGCCGCAGGCTGTCGCGTGCGCCCAGCCCAGCCGGTGCACAGTCTTCGTGGGCCAAGAGCGCTTTGGCGGCCTCCTGGGCGCGATCGGCTGGAATAGAGATCTCGTAACCATCCTCGCCGGTATAACCCAGGCGTGAGAGGCGGCAGGGCACGCCGGCAATCTCTGCGGTGCAAGTTTGCATAAAGGTGAGATCGGCGGCGGCCGGCGCCAATCCTGACACCACGGCCTCGGCGCTGGGGCCTTGTACGGCGACCAAGGCGCGATCGTGATGCTCGATCACCTCAATGCCGGACAAATTACCCCTCATATGCGCGATGTCCTGATCGCGCATGGAGGCATTGACCACCAGGAAGAGGTAATCGCCGGCGTTGGAGACGATGAGGTCGTCCAGAATGCCGCCCGTCTCGTCGGTGAAGAAGGTGTAGCGTGCTTTGCCTGGCTTCAGCCCTTCGACGGCGCTGGGAACCAGGGCCTCAAGGGCTTTTGCAGCACCGGCCCCGTGCAGCTCTACCTGTCCCATGTGCGAAACGTCGAAGAGGGCGGCCTTCTCGCGGCACTGCTTGTGCTCGGCCATGATGCCGGCAGGAAACTGGACCGGCATGGAATAGCCGGCGAAGGGGACCATCTTGCCGCCCAGCTCAAGGTGAAGCTCATAAAGCGGCGTATGAAGGACGTCTGTTGTCGTGTCACCCATGGCGTTTTTCTCCTTTGGGACGACCTGCGGGGCAGGGGGCCGCAAAGGCCCATACCCACCCCATAGGAAATCGGATGTGGCTGCAAGCGGGCTCGGCCCTGCCGTCACCCCCGAACGATGAAGACAGAGCAGTTGGCATGACGCGTGACTCGCGCCGCGTTTGGTCCCAACGGATAGTCGGGGAAATCGCCCTTCGGCGAGGACAAGACGATAAGATCGACTTTGTTGGCATGGGCCGCGATTAGGATCTCTCGGTAGACACTGCCTTGTGAGACCAGGATCTCGGCCTCGACGCCGGCCTCCCGCATCGCCTTCTGTAAGACACCCTCGACATGCACTTTGGCGTCCTTGCCGTAGTCGGCCGGCAGGTTCGGCAGACGGATGATCTCCGGTATCACCGAGATCACCAACAGATTTGCGCCGTGGTGTTTTGCCAGATCCTCAGCGATGGGCAGGGACTTGGCCCAGGTTTTGGGATCGCTGTGTTCGACCGGCACGAGAATCTTCTTGAACATCTCTTCACTCCCTTGTCAGAGCCGGTCCGGTCTTCCCAGCCTTCTTTTCGCGAGGAAGACCGGACGCACGGGCTCAGCGCTCACCCAGCTTCAGCGGCGGGGCTTCCTGCATGCCGTTGGCAAAGAAGTCCTTGGTCAGCTTGAAAATCACCGGGCTCAACAAGGCCAAGGCTATGAGGTTGGGTATGGCCATCAGCGCGTTCAAAGTATCGGCCAAGAGCCAGATGAAGCCCAGGTCGGCCGAGGCGCCCAATGGAACCGCGATGCACCACAACAATCGGAAGGGAATGAGCACTTTCACTCCAAGCAGGAAGGAGATGCACTTCTCGCTATAGAAACTCCAACCGAGGATGGTGGTGAAGGCAAAGATGGCGAGCACGATTGCAACCATGTGCCCGCCGACTCCCGGCAAGGCCCGTTCGAAGGCGACGGACGTGAGTGCCGCTCCGGTATGGCCCAGGGTCCAAGCGCCCGAGGTGATGATTGCAAGACCGGTGATCGAACAGACGATAATGGTGTCGATGAAGGTACCCAGCATCGCCACCAAACCCTGATTGATGGGGCCTTTGGTGGAGGCTGCCGCATGCGCGATTGGAGCGGAACCAAGGCCGGCTTCGTTCGAGAAGACGCCGCGGGCGACACCAAAGCGGATGGCCGCCCAGACCGCCGCGCCGGCAAAGCCACCTTCGGCCGCGGCCGGGGTAAAGGCATGCTCGATGATGAGAGCGAAGGCAGCGGGGATCTCGCCGATGTTGATCAAAAGAACCAAGATGCCGCAGAGGATGTAGGTCACCGCCATAGCAGGTACCAGCTTGCCGGCGACGGCACCGATGCGCTGGATGCCACCCAAGATCACGGCCGCTGTCAGCACCATCAAGACGATGCCTGTGATCAGCGGGTCGACACCGAAGTTCTCGTTGATCACGTTCGCGACGGAGTTCGCCTGCACCGTGTTGCCGATACCGAAGCCGGCGATGGCGCCGAACACGGCGAAGAGAGGCGCCAGCCAAAGCCACTTCTTACTCAGACCATTCTTGATGTAGTACATCGGCCCGCCGACGTAGTTGCCCAACTCGTCTTGCTCGCGGTAGCGCACGGCGCAAACCGCTTCGCCATACTTGGTCGCCATACCGACCAATGCGGTCATCCACATCCAGAAGAGCGCACCCGGCCCGCCAAGGAAAATGGCAGTGGCGACACCGGCAATGTTGCCGGTGCCGATCGTTGCCGATAGCGAGGTCATAAGCGCGTTGAAGGGGGAGATCTGGCCTTCGCCCTTGGCATCACGCCCGTCCCACAGGAGAGCGAAGCCGAAGCCCAGTTTGCGGATCGGCATGAATTTGAGACCGGCTTGCAGGTAGAAGCCGACACCAAGAATGAGCGCCAACATCAGCGGCCCCCACACGACACCGTTTATCTCACCGACTATGTTGCTTATCGCTTCCATCAGATCGTCCTCCATGTAAGTGCCTGATGTTTCACGCCTTTTAGAAGACCAGCCCCTGCTGCCACAGGTCTACCCGGCTGACTTGCCCGCTTGTGATTTGACCGATAGGCGACGGTCGAAGGTTCAAGGGCCGGTTGCTAGCTCCCCTTGGTTGCGGGATACAAGTCTATCGGTAACTGGGCCAAGAGGGAGTGACTTTTTTTGGCGTTGGGTGTTTTGACGGGGCGGACAGAGAGGCTTGGCGGAACTGACAGCCACCGTGCCAGAACCCGACCGATGGTGCAGTGCCGCCGCTTAGACCATTGACCTCTGCTGCGCCTGGTCTAGGCTGTCGAACAGTCTTCAAGGCGCCCGATAGAGCGCAATCAGACGGGTCCCGATAAATGGGAGAGAGGAACTTCACATGATGAGTTTGACGAGACTGGCCTTGGCGGGCTGCGCAGCCCTTGCGCTGAGCGCGACCGCGGTCAAGGCAGAAACCCCGGCGGACACCCTGGTGATCGCCGACAAGATCGATGATATCGTCTCGATCGACCCGGCCGAGAGCTTCGAGTTCTCGGGCAATGACATGCTGAACAACGTCTACGACACCTTGGTCGAGCTGGACCCGGCCAACTTAGGGCCGCTGGTGCCGGGATTGGCCGAAAGCTGGAGCGTCTCGGAGGACGGCAAGACCTACACCTTGAAGATGCGCGATGGGGTGAAGTTCCATTCCGGTAATCCGGTGACCGCCGAAGATGCCGCCTGGTCGCTGCAACGCGCGGTCAAGCTGAACAAAACCCCTTCCTTCATCCTGACCCAGTTCGGCTTCACGCCGGAGAACGTGGATGAGGTGATCACCGCCGATGGTGACACTTTAACAATCACCGTCGACAAGCCCTATGCGCCGTCGTTTTTCTATAGCGCGCTGACTGCCGTCGTGGCCTCCGTCGTCGACAAGCAGCTTGCCTTGGAGCACGAGAAGGACGGCGATTTCGGCTATGAATGGCTGAAGTCAAACACAGCAGGCTCCGGCGCCTACTCGCTGCGCGCCTGGAAGCCGAATGAGAACTATGTGCTGGAGGCCAATGACGATTATTGGCGTGGTGCACCGGCGATGAAGCGCGTTTTCGTGCGTCACGTGCCGGAGCCAGCAACCCAGCGCTTGCTGCTTGAGCGCGGCGACATCGATGTCGCGCGCAAGCTGACCCCGGTCGACATTGCCGGCGTGCAGGGTAATCCGGATATCAACATCAACGACGAGCTGCGCGGTCGCATCATGTACATCGCGCTCAATCAGACCCACGAGCATCTGAGCAACCCCAAAGTGGTCGAGGCGATCAAGCATCTGGTCGACTACAACGGCATGGCCAACTCTTTCCTCAAGGGTAACTACGTGGTCCACCAGGCCTTCCTGCCGCAGGGTTTCCTTGGTGCGATCGACGACAAGCCTTACAGCCTGGACGTCGAGAAGGCCAAGGCACTGCTGAAGGAGGCCGGGGTCGAGGACCTGGAGATCCAGATTTTCGTGCGGAACGATCAGGACCGCTTGGAGATGGCACAGTCCTTCCAGAACACACTCGCCCAAGCCGGCATCAAGGCCGAGATCCGCACGGGCACCGGCAAGGAGATCCTGGGCGAGTACCGCTCGCGCAACCACGACATCTATCTGGGCGCATGGGGACCGGACTATTCCGATCCACACACCAATGCCGATACCTTCGCCAAGAACCCTGACAACTCTCCAGAAGCGCAGCTGACCGGCGTCTTGGCCTGGCGCAACGCCTATCCGGCGGCCAAAGAGACTCCCATGACCAACGCAGCGGTTCTGGAGCGCGATACCGAGAAGCGTCGGGCGATGTACGAGGAGATCCAGCGGATCCATCAGATGAACTCGCCGTTTGCGCCGATGTTCCAGCTGATCGAGCAGGTGGCCTCGCGCAACAACGTCGAGGGCTTCAACGCCGGCGGCTCTATCCACTCGGTCTTCTACTGGCCGGTGACGAAAAAGTAGAAGGTAAGGGGGTGCATCCGCGAGCGGCAGCACCCCCGCACGTTTAGGACAAGGTCACGTGAGTGAGGCTCAAGGGGCCGGCCGGCGGGTTGCCGCCGCCGGTCTCGGGCTGCGGCAGGCGCGCTTGCCGCGTCTGCTGCTCGGTATCTCTCGCACCTTGATCAGCCTGGCGATCACCTTTTTGGGCCTCCTGCTGATCACCTTCATCATCGGTCGCGTCGTGCCGATCGATCCTGTGCTCTCGATCGTCGGCGAGCGGGCGAGCCAAGCCCAAATCGATCAGGTGCGCGAACAGCTGGGCCTGAACGAGCCCCTGATGACGCAGTTCGCCTATTACATCTGGGACGTGCTGCACGGCGACTTCGGCAAATCTCTGATGACCGCACAGCCTGTGGTCGACGATATCGCCCGTTTCTTTCCGGCAACCCTGGAGTTGGCCAGCCTGGCGACTGTCGTCGGCGTGCTCTTCGGCGTGCCCGGCGGCGTGCTGGCGGCGGTCCATCAGGGCCGTTGGCCGGACCAGCTGATCCGCGTTTTCGGCCTCTTCGGCTACTCCATGCCGGTTTTCTGGCTAGGATTGATGGGCCTGCTGATCTTCTATGGTGAGCTGGGCTGGGTCGGGGGACCGGGGCGCCTGGATGCCACCTATGAACTTATGTACGAGTATGACGTGCCCACGGTGACCGGAGCCGTCCTGATCGACTCCGCTCTTGCCGGGGCCTGGGACATCTTTCGAAACGCTCTGTCGCACGTGATCCTGCCCTCGCTGGTGCTCGGCTACTTTTCGATGGCCTACATCAGCCGCATGACCCGTAGCTTCATGCTAGAGCAGCTGAGCCAGGAGTACATCACGACCGCAAGGGTCAAGGGCGCGCCTGAATGGCGGGTGATCTGGGTGCATGCGCTGGGCAATGTGCTGATCCCACTGATCACAGTGATCGCCTTGTCCTACGCCAGTCTGCTGGAGGGCTCGGTCTTGACCGAAACGGTTTTTGCCTGGCCGGGTCTCGGCCTCTACATCACCAACGCCCTCTTCTCTGCCGATATGAACGCAGTGCTGGGCGGTACCGTGGTGGTCGGCCTGGTTTTCATCTCGCTTAACCTGCTCTCCGACCTGCTCTACCGCGTCGTCGACCCGAGGGCACGCTAGATCATGGCAGGCCAAGATCCGCAATCGGCGGTCGGTTCCCGCGCTTGGTTGACCAGCGATCAACCGGCCTCTCGCGCTCATGCGCGCTGCGTTCAGGCCTATCTGGCCTGGCGCCGCTTGTCGCAGAACTGGCTAGCTATGGTCGGCCTGGGCATCGTCCTGGCCTTGATCCTGATGGCGATTTTCGCGCCCTTGCTGGCGCCTTATTCGCCCTTCGAGCAGTCATTGGAAGACCGTCTGCTGCCGCCCTTCTCGCCCGGTCACTGGCTGGGAACGGACGAATTCGGTCGCGACCTCTGGACCCGCATCCTTTATGGGGCTCGCATTACCCTCATGATCGTTGCTCTGGTGGCGGTGACGGCCCCTGTCTTTGGCCTGATCATCGGCACGGCGGCGGGCTATTTCGGCGGGATCGTCGACGTCGTGCTGATGCGCCTCACCGACATCTTCCTGGCCTTTCCGAGGCTGATCCTGGCACTGGCACTGGTCGCAGCCCTCGGTCCCGGCATCGAGAATGCCATCCTGGCGATCGCTCTGACCGCCTGGCCGCCCTATGCGCGTGTTGCTCGGGCAGAGACCATCACGGTCCGCAACTCGGATTACATCTCGGCCATCAAGCTGCAGGGGGCAGCACCACCGCGGATCATCTTCGGCCATGTCATGCCGATGTGTATGTCGTCGGTGATCATTCGCGTCACCCTGGACATGGCCGGCATCATCCTGACCGCCGCCGGGCTGGGTTTCCTTGGTTTGGGTGCACAGCCGCCAATGCCGGAATGGGGCTTGATGATCTCTTCGGGCCGCAAATTCCTCTTCGACCAGTGGTGGGTCGCCACGGTTCCGGGACTGGCAATCTTCATCGTCAGCCTGGGATTCAATCTCTTGGGCGACGGCCTGCGCGACGTGCTCGACCCGCGGAGTTCGTCCAAGTGAGCGGGCATCTGCTGGAGGTGGAGGACCTTCACGTTCGCTTCCTGACCCCGACCAAGGTCGTCGAGGCGGTACGTGGCGTTTCCTTCAACCTTGGGCGCGAGAGGCTGGGCATCGTCGGCGAATCGGGCTCGGGCAAGACCATGACCGGGCGTTCTGTTCTGCGCCTGGTGCGTCCGCCGGGCGAGGTCACGGCCAAGCGCATGACGTTCGACGGGGTCGATATGCTCTCCCTGTCCGAACGAGAGATGCGAGAGATCCGTGGCAGTCGCATCTCCATGGTCATGCAGGATCCCAAGTTCTCGCTGAACCCTGTTATGCGGGTCGGCAAGCAGTTGACCGAGGCCATGCGCGTTCACGGCGGCGGCTCCAACCGGGCCATGCGCAAGCGTGCGCTCGAGATGCTGGAGGCGGTCCAGATCCGCGATCCCGAGCGGGTCATGCGGGCCTATCCGCACGAGCTATCCGGCGGCATGGGCCAGCGGGTGATGATCGCCATGATGCTGGTGCCCGACCCCGACCTCTTGATCGCCGACGAGCCGACCTCCGCTCTGGATGTGACGGTCCAGCTGGAGGTCTTGCGTATCCTCGACAATCTGGTGCGTTCGCGCGGAATGGGCTTGATCTTCGTCAGCCACGACCTGGAGCTGGTGGCCACCTTCTGCGATCGCGTGCTGGTCATGTATGCCGGCCGGATTGTCGAAGAGATCGAGGCGACCCGCCTCTCTGAGGCCAAGCACCCCTATACCCAAGGTCTGATCGACTGCCTGCCGAAGATTGCCGAGCGCCGCGAGCGCCTGCCGACCCTGCAGCGCGACGCCCGCTGGCGCGACTCCTCACTGGCGGAGCTGACGGGGAAGGCCTCATGAAGCTTTCGGTGGAGAAGCTCTCTGTCACCTTCGGCCATGGCGCGCAGTCCGTGCACGCTGTCAAGGAGGTGTCCTTTCAGGTTCCGGCCGAAAGGTCCTTCGGTCTGGTCGGCGAATCGGGATCCGGCAAGTCGACGGTGCTGCGTGCGATCTGTGGGCTGGCGCCGATCTCCGGCGGGCGCATTCTGATCGACGGCGAAGAGATCAGCGGTCGGCGCGGTGCAGACTTCGTACGGCGCGTACAGATGGTCTTCCAGGACCCCTATGCCTCGCTGCATCCGCGTCACACCATCGACCGCAGCCTGAGCGAGCCACTGTCGATCCATGGCATCGGCGATCAGCACCGCCGGGTCGAGCAGGTCTTGGTCGACGTTGGCCTGGATATCAGTTTTCGCTTCCGCTATCCCCATCAGCTCTCGGGCGGTCAGCGCCAGCGCGTGGCAGTGGCCCGCGCGCTGATGCTGGAGCCGGAAATCCTGCTGCTAGACGAGCCCACCTCAGCCCTTGATGCCTCGGTACAAGCCGAGGTCTTGAACCTGTTGGTGCGGCTTCGCGGCGAGCGCAATCTCACCTTCGTCATGGTCAGTCACGACTTGGCCGTTGTGAACCACATGTGCGAGCGCTTGCTGGTGATGCAACACGGCGAAGCGGTGGAAGAGTTGGACCGTAAAGCTCTGGGCGACCACCAGGTTGATGCCGACTACACCCGCGAACTCTTGAAGGCGAGCGAAGGCTACCAGCGCTAGCTCTTGGGCAGGTTCTTCTTGCTACGCTGCCGCCGAAACCCCAGCCAGAGCCCAACGCCGAGACCAAGACGGGTCATGGCCACCGCAATCAGCGCGATGACTGGGGCCAACCAGAGCTTGTCCCGATGCAGGAGCTCGGCTTGCTTTTCCAAGTAGGGCGGCACGATCACATTCAACTCGAGCAGGGCGTTCAAGGCGTAGAGGTAGATCGCTATGAAAAGAAAGCCCAACAGCAGATAGGTGATGGTGAGATAGAGCGACCAGAGCCAAAGGGTCCAACGTCCCGGTACCTTACTGGTTCGGTCCGTCGCTTTGACGCCGGTGTAGAGGCCAGCCAAGAAAGCGATCAGCAAGCCGTTGCTGCTGTCCGCTTCGGGGTTGGGGGCAACCAGCAGAAGCTGCAGCAACAAAACCGCGCCGAAGGCCAGAATATAGCCGACAGCGAAGTCATAGATCAGCAGCCTGATGTCTTCCCTATGTTGCATGACCCTGGCCTATCCAGTCTCAAGCCGGAAAACCGGCTTTGGCCAAAGCCTGCGCAAGACAACCCTGATAGGTCGGGTCGCTGAGGCCTTGCCAATCGACGAAGGTGTT
Organism: Rhodospirillales bacterium; assembly: GCA_963669445.1. Taxonomy (GTDB): domain Bacteria; phylum Pseudomonadota; class Alphaproteobacteria; order Kiloniellales; family JACOMY01; genus JACOMY01. The sequence goes on along the minus strand of OY770029.1, from coordinate 2,750,932 downwards.
GGCGGAGAAGGAAGGATCCTTCTCCAGCACGGCGAGGCGCAGCGCCGTTGCTTCGCCCTCCTTGCCAAGCTCGGCGGAAAGTCCCGCCGTCAGGATCGGAGCAGAGTAGAGATCCGGAAGGCGTGCCATGGTCTCGCGCGCCGTCATGAGCGCTTCGGCGGGGCGTCCTAGCATGAAGAGGCAGTGGATCCGGGACTGTGCCAGCCAGCCCGGTGGGTTGGGGATGTCGCGCGCCGCTTTTGCCATTTGCGCCAAAGCGTCTTCCGGCCGATTGGCGCTGGTCAGCGCGAAAGCCAGGGTTGCGCGACAGTAGGAATCGCTGGGTGTCATGCCAAGCGCGGTTTCGGCGGCCTCCACCCCCAAATTCGGTCGACCGCGTGCGAACTCGATGGCGCGTAAGGCGGCATAGGGACGGACGTCACCGGGCGCAATCTCGATCGCCCGTCTTGCCGCCGCATCGGCGCGGACGATCAGGGCCTCCTTCTCCGCACCCTCGGCAATCCATGCCAGATGACCATAGCAGTAGGCGCCGGCCATCAGAGGGGCCAGATAGTCGGGATCAATGCCGAGTGCCACCTCAAACTCAGCAGCGGCGTTCTGCATGGAGTCCGGAGAGAAGATCTGGAACTCGCGAAAGCCCCGGGCCATGGTCTGCCAAGCCTCGAAGTTGTCCGTGCCCCATTGCCAGCGATTGGTATAGGAACCAGCCCCGAGAGTGCTGTGCACGGCGATGACGATCTTTCTGGCGATATCGTCTTGCGCTTGGAAGAGGTCGTCGGCATCGCGGTCGAAGCGTTCGGCCCAAACCTGGACACCGGTGTCACTGTTCACCAGACGAGCCGAAACCCTGATCCTTTTGCCTCCCCGTCGTGCCTGCCCTGACAAGACAAAGTGGTTGGAGCTTTTCCGTGCCTTCTCGGCTACCACGGTCAGTTGGCCGATGGTGCCGATGGCGGTGACAATGTCTTGCCCGACCCCTTCGCAGAAGAAGCCCAGATCGGAGTCTTCAGAAAGATTTCCGAAGGTTGAGACGGCGATGGTTTGTGCGCGCAGGACCTCTCTTGGTACCAGCTCTTTTCGGCTGGCCTCGCCGCATTCCTCTGCCGGCCAGCGAAACACCTGTATCGGCTTGGCAATATTCTTCACCTCGTGCCGACCGGCATCGGAGAAAACCGCCTCGACGCGGCTGCCTAAGCTCTCGTGCACCAGGGAGGAGATGCAGATCCCGCCGGGCGATGCCAGACTCTCAAGGCGGGCGGCGATGTTGACGCCGTCGCCATAGATGTCGCTGTTCTCGATGATGATGTCGCCAAGGTTGATGCCGATACGCAGTTGCATGCGCTGACCGTCCGCTAGCTCGGGCTCGCGTATTGCGACAGCCTTCTGGATCTCGACGCTGCAGTTTACGGCCTCTACGACACTTGGGAACTCAGCCAGGATGCCGTCGCCCATCAGTTTGACGACACGACCCTTATGAGTCTCGATCGCCGGTCCGATCAGCTCAGCAAGCAGGGCCTTCAGCCGCTTCAAGGTGCCGGCCTCGTCGACACCCATAAGGCGGGAGTAGCCGACTACGTCTGCGGCCAAGATCGCGGCTAGGCGGCGCTGCACGCTGTTTTCCGACGCCGGCTGCTCTGGTCAGTCTTTGCGGCCGACCAGGAAGGATACACCGTCCGGCCCCGCTTCTTCGCTGTGTGGACAACCGGTGGTCATCGAGAAGATCTGACCCTCTTCGTAAGTCCGGGAGCCCTGGTCCGTCGTGATGGTGAAGCGGCCCGAGAGGATCATGCCTCTGACATTGAAGTCGTGGCTGTGCTCGTCCATTTGATAGCCCGGCTCCCAGCTTCTGGTGGCGTGGGTGAAGCCCTGCTCGTCGAGTTCCGTTTTGAAGGCGTCGATCTTCGCTTGGTCCATGGTCGTCTCCTATTGCATGCGCATAGAGCCGTCGAGGCGCACTGTCTCGCCATTGATCATAGCATTGTCGCAAAGGTGCATGACCAGCTTGCCGAACTCTTGCGGATGGCCGAAGCGACGCGGAAAGGGCACCTGAGAGGCCAGGTTGTCCTGCACGTCTTGGGGCATGTTCAGCAGCAAGGGCGTACCGATCAGGCCGGGTGCTATGGTGTTGACGCGGATGCCGTGACGGCAGAGCTCGCGCGCGATCGGCAAGGCCATACCGACGATGCCTGCCTTGGAGGCAGCATAGGCGGCCTGACCCACTTGCCCCTCGTAGGCGGCGACCGATGCGGTGGAGATGATGATACCGCGTTCTCCATCGTCATTCACCGGGTCGGCCGCGGCCATCTCTGCCGCACAGAGGCGGAGCAGATTGAAACTGCCAATCAGGTTGACCCGGAGGACGGTCTCAAAATCCTCCAGCGGCATGGCGCCGTTTCGGCCCACCACCCGCTTGGCAGGCGCGATGCCGGCGCAATTCACAAGAACGCGGCAGGGACCATGTGCGGCACTGGCTTGAGCAACCGCAGCCTCCGCAGCGGCAGCGTCGCCGACGTCGCAGACCAGCCCCAGACCGCCGGTCTCGCTGGCAATTGCCTCTACCGCCTCTTGGTTCATGTCCAATGCGGTTACCTTCGCGCCGGCAGCGGTCAAAGCGCGCACCGAGGCAGCACCCAATCCCGAAGCGCCGCCGGTCACAACGGCGGCCAGTCCCCTAACGTCCATCTTCTCGTATCTCCCAAAGCCTCGTTATCTGCTTTTCCCTTTCTCAAGGGCGCGGGCAGGCGCTGTCAAGCTGGCTCACCGCACTGCCTCTTGGAGAGGAGGCGCCACTGCTCTAGATGATGGCGTCATGGAAAGCGATCGGACGACAGAGAACGCCGGCTGGACCAGCCTGCCGCCAGCAGCCCGCTGGCTCGGCCTAGCCGGCCTCATCCCCTTTTTTGCGGGCGCCATCATCATCCTCTGGCCGGATGGCGGAGCCCCTATCGGCAAGATCCTGCAGGCCATGCTGGTCTACGGCGTGGCAATCCTGTCTTTTCTTGGCGGGGTTGCCTGGGGTGCCGCCATGGCGCGCGGAGAAGAGGGGCTGCCGGTCTACGCTCTGGCTGTTGCGCCCAGTCTGGTCGGCTGGGGCACCTTGCTGTTCGTCTATCCCTTACATCAGGCCTTCGCGATGGCTCTGGCCTTCGCTTTGCTATGGCTGGTCGATCGCTACCACACCAACGTGGGTCGCTTTCCCGCAGCCTATCTGATGCTTCGATCGCTTCTGTCGATCGGTGTGGTCGTCAGCTTTTTGGCTGTCGGTTTCCGGCTCTTGCCAACTTAGATTCGCGCCGGGCGATGTAAAGGCTGGAGCCGATGAGGACAGCGGCACCGATCAAGGTCGCCCAGCCCGGCAACTCGCCGAAAGCGAGGAAACCGATAATCATGGCGAAGAGCAGCTTGGTGTAATCGAAGGGGGCGACAAAGCTGCTCTCGCCGATACGAAAGCCCATGATGAAGAGGGCATGCGCACCCAGGCCCAGACCGCCGATTGCCGCCAGCATCACCCATTCGATCGAGTTGGGATCGCGCCAAACTTCGGCGGCCGGCAAGGCACAGACCAGGATCGAAGCGATCAAGACATAGAACAGCAGAACCGTCTGGCTCTCGCTGGCCGGAAAGCGCTTGACCAAGGTGATCGAGAAGGCGATCAGCATGGCTGATCCGACGGCATAGAGTGCGTCGAGCTGAAAGGCAGCAGCTCCCGGCTGAACCACGATCAGCATGCCGATGAAACCGACGGCCACCGCGCCCCAACGCCGCCAACCAACCGTCTCGCGCAAGATCAGCGCGGCAAAAAGCACGGTGAAGAGCGGTGTGGTGAAGCTGAGCGCCGTCACTTCGGCGAGCGGCAGCCGCATCAGGGCGTAAAAGCCGAAGAGCATGGCGACTGCGCCCGAGCAGGCGCGAGCGAAGTGCATCCAGGGATGCGCCGTGCGAAAACGCGCGGCCTTGCCCCGAACCAGGAAGGGCAACAGGAACCCCAGGGAGAGTACGGCGCGGCAGAGTGATATTTGGAAGGGATGCATGCCGGCATCGGCCAGTGACTTGGCCAATGCCCAGACCACGGTGAACCCGGCAGCCGCCAGAGTGACCAGAAGGGCACCGCGCACATTCGGCGGCATGTCCTGCCAGCGCGCCCGGCTTTGCCGCAGCAGCGATGACCCTGTGTTGAGGCTTAGATCGCTGGCGAGGTTGGCAGTCATTGCGGCTGAATATGGGCCTGGCGTTTGACGCGCGCGAGCTTGGCTTCACGTCGGGCGGTATAGATGCTGGCGCTGGCAATGACGGCGGCACCCGGCCAGATCCAGTCGCTCGGAATCTCGTCGAAGATCAAGAACGCCAGCAGTGCGATCATCGGCAGGCGCAGGTAGTCCAGTGGCTGCAGGAACGAGGCGTCGGTCAACGCATAGGCACGGGTCAGCGCCACATGCGAGACGGCAGCACAGCAGCCAAGGGCCGCCAGGGTCAGCCAGATCTCCCAGTCCGGCCATTGCCAGACGAAGAGGGCAGGGATCAGCGAGATCGGCGTCATGATCAGGTTCATGTAGAGCACCACCGTGCCGGCCGATTCGGTGGCCGAGAGCTGCTTTACGGTGATTGCCGAAAAGGCCATGAAGAAGGCCGCACTGATGGGCAGAAAACTATGCCAGGATAGCGCGGCATCCCAGGGCTGCAGGATGATGAGCACGCCCAGGAAGCCGACTATGGTGGCACTCCAGCGGCGAATCCGAACCTGCTCCTTCAAGATCAGCGCGGCCAGGATCGTGCCGAACAAAGGGAAGGTGAAGTTCAGCGCCGTCGCTTCCGCCAAGGGCAGCACTGCGACCGAAGAGAACCAGAGCACCATGGCTGTCAGGCCGAGGGTGGCGCGTCTGGCGTGTGCACCGAAACGCTTCGTCTTCAGGCCTTGGAAACCCGTGGCAAACAGCCAAGGGATCATGGTCGCCAACGCGAAGAGATTGCGGAAGAAGGCGATCTGCAGCGGGTCCAGACCGGCGTCGCTGGCGATGCGCACGAAGACGTTCATCAAGGCGAAGAAGCTGCAGGCTGCCGTCATATAGAGCACGGCCTGCGACACTGCTGACATGCCGCCTGCGACCTGGCCCGTAAGTTGTGGAGACTGCGCTGTCATAACCATCCTTGTTGTGTACAAAGCTAGGCTTTGCGGCGCCAAGCGACTAGCCCGCCCCTTCGCACGTCTGTTATGCCCAGTGGACGAGCAAGAAGGGGGGCGGGGCGACCGATCGTCCGGCTCCCGAACGACAAGAGCTGCCGCCCAAAGTGATTGGGGGTAGTGCAGAGGAGAAGAAGTGACGATGCCGTCCGAGACAGCCTCCCGACCGCTCTGGCAGCCGACGCCGGAACGCCTGGTGACCGCAAATCTCAGCCGCTTCATCGCTGAGGCGAACAAGCGTCACGGACTGACGCTTCGGAACTACGATGCGATCTACGACTGGTCCTTGGCTGAGATGCCGGCCTTCTGGGAGCTGTTCTGGGACCATGCCGGGGTGATCGGCGATCGCCAGGGGGCGACCCTGGTGCGCCCGCATCTCATGCCCGGCGCCAAGTTCTTTCCCGAGGCACGGCTGAACTATGCCGAGAACATGCTGCGTCGCAACGATGACGGCGATGCCATGGTTTTCTGGGCCGAGGACAAGGTACGTCGTCGCCTCTCCTGGCGCGCCTTGAACGAGCTGGTCTCGCGTCTGCAGCAGGCCTTGGCCGACGAAGGCGTGGGGGAGGGCGACCGCGTCGCCGGCTTCATGCCGAACATGCCGGAGACCATTGCGGCCATGCTGGCGACCGCCTCTCTGGGTGCGATCTGGTCGTCCTGCTCACCGGACTTCGGGGTGAACGGTGTCCTGGATCGCTTCGGACAGATCGAGCCCAAGGTGCTGTTTTGCCCCGATGGCTACTATTACAACGGCAAGCGCATCGACGTGCGCCCGCGGGTCAAGGAGTTCATGGCCGGCCTCTCCAGCGTTCAGCGCGTGGTGGTTGTGCCCTTGATCGACGACGGGTCGGGACCGGCAGGTCTTCCGACTGCCATGTCTCTGCAGGAGTGGATCGGGCCTTACGCCGCCAAGCCCCTCACCTTTCGGCGCGTACCCTTCAACAATCCGCTCTTTATCATGTTCTCCAGCGGCACCACCGGTCGCCCCAAGTGCATTGTCCACGGTGTTGGCGGGATCGTATTGCAGCACCTGAAAGAGCACCAGTTACAGTGCGATGTGAAGCCGGAGGATCGCGTCTTCTACTTCACCACCTGCGGCTGGATGATGTGGAACTGGTTGGCCTCTGGCCTGGGCAGCGGCGCCACGCTCTTGCTCTATGACGGCTCTCCCTTCCATCCCGACGGAAACATCCTCTGGGATTTGGCACAGGAGGAGCGTTGTTCCCTCTTCGGCACCTCGGCCAAGTACATCGATTCGCTCGCCAAGGCGGAGCTGGCGCCGATGCGTACGCATGACCTCTCGGCCCTTCGTGCCATTGCCTCGACCGGCTCGCCGCTGGTCGCAGAGGGCTTCGACTACATCTACCGCTCGGTGAAACAGGACGTTTGCCTCTCTTCCATCGCCGGCGGCACCGATATCTTGGGCTGCTTCATGGGCGGCAATCCGATCGGCCCGGTGTGGCGTGGCGAGATCCAGAAGCGGCATCTTGCCATGGCGGTCGAGGTCTTCGACGATAATGGCAAGCCTGTCGTCGGCGAGAAGGGTGAGCTGGTCTGCACCAAGCCCTTCCCCTCCATGCCGGTGGAGTTCTGGGACGATCCGACCGGTGAGCGCTATCACGCTGCCTACTTCGATCGCTACAAGAACATCTGGTGTCACGGCGACTTCGTGGAGCTGACCGAGCATGGCGGCATCGTGGTCTACGGTCGCTCTGACGCGACCTTGAACCCCGGCGGCGTGCGCATCGGCACGGCCGAAATCTATCGCCAGGTCGAGCAGATCCCCGAGGTGCTTGAGGCCCTGGTGATCGGCCAGGACTGGCAAGGTGACGTACGTGTCGTGCTCTTCGTGCGCTTGCGCGACGGCGTGGACTTAGACGAGGCCATGATCAAACAGATCCGAACCCGGATTCGCGAAGGCTGTACGCCGCGCCATGTACCGGCCAAGGTCGTCGCGGTGGCGGATATCCCAAGAACCAAGTCCGGCAAGATCGTCGAGCTGGCGGTGCGCGACGTGGTGCATGGTCGGGCGATCAAGAACAAGGAGGCACTGGCCAATCCCGAGGCTCTGGATTTCTTTATGGATCTGGTGGAGCTCAAGAGTTAGGCCAGCCCGATGAAGGGCCAAGCAAAGACCTGGCGCGAAGCCGTCGGTGCCTATGCAAGGCCGAAGGTCTTGGTCCTGCTGCTGCTGGGGTTTGCCGCCGGTTTGCCCCTTTTGCTTGTCTTCTCGACATTGAGCGCCTGGTTGCGTGATGCCGGCGTGTCGCGTGCAGAGATCGGTTTCTTCGGATGGGTCGGTATCACCTATTCGATCAAGGTAATCTGGTCGCCCATCGTGGATCGCGTGCCCTTTCCACTGCTGACCAAACTGCTGGGTCGGCGACGCGGGTGGATGTTGGCTGCCCAGTTCGGGATTGCCGGTGGTCTGGTGGCGATGGCTCTGGTCGGACCGGCGGGAAACCTTGCCCTCTTTGCACTGTTGGCCGTCCTTGTGGCCTTTTCTTCTGCAACGCAAGACATTGCACTGGATGCCTTCCGCATTGAGTGCGCACCGATGAGCGAGCAGGGAGCCTTGGCGGCAGCGTATCAATTGGGCTATCGCATCGCTTTGCTGGTCGCCGGCGCTGGCGCACTCTTCATAGCCGATACGACGGGCTGGGGCGCGGCCTACTTCACCATGGCGATTTGCATGGCGGTCGGCGTTCTAACCGTTCTTGCCGTCAGGGAGCCGACGCCAAATCGGGAGAACGAAGCGCAGCGACTGGCGGCCTGGGAAACCGCCCTGGCCAAAGCGGGCGTTGATGCCGGCCCGGTGCAGAAGGCGACAGCTTGGATGGCGACCGTGGTGGTCGAGCCCTTCGTCGACTTCTTCCGCCGGCACGGCCTCCTGGCGCTGGTGATCCTGGCCTTCATCGGGCTGTTCCGCTTCTCCGATCTGGTCATGGGGATCATGGCCAATCCCTTCTACCTTGACTTGGGATTCACCAAGAGCGAGATCGCCGAGGTGGCCAAGCTCTACGGCTTCTTCATGACCATAGCCGGAGCAGCACTCGGCGGTGTCGCCGTTGCGCGCTTCGGCGTCCTTTGGCCCTTGTTGCCTGGTGCCATTGCGGTGGCTGTCAGCAACCTCTTCTTCGCCTATCTTGCTGGAGTGGGTGCGGAGGTGAGCTGGCTGGTCGTCACCATCTCTGCCGACAACCTGGCAGGCGGTTTCGCCGGGACGGCCTTGATCGCCTATCTCTCCAGCCTGACGTCGACTGCCTATACGGCGACCCAGTATGCTCTTTTTTCCTCTTTCATGACCTTGCCGGGCAAGTTCATTTCGGGTTTTTCGGGCGTGCAAGTCGAGGCTTGGGGCTATCAAACCTTTTTCGTCTACTCGGCCGTCCTGGGCATACCGGCAGTCCTACTGTCAATCTTCCTGATCGCAGTTCAACCACGGTTCGAAACGGAAGATACCGACCTGATCGAGCAGGAAAGTTGACGTGGCATCAGAGCAGCAGCAAGGCGACCACCAGGTCGACGAAAGAGACATCGCCGAAATCAATAGAGGCCGCACGGCTTAAAGGGCAGGAATCGAAGCTGCTCTCGTCGCTCAGCGCCAAGTGGTCGCTCAAGGCCATCACGTCGTCGTTGAGGTCGATGTCATTGAGCCGCTCGGCCCCTACGGCAACCTGCCAGTGTCGTCGGACTAAGGCTGTGTCATCCAGTTAGAGCTGTGCCAGTGCCCGCAGCATCACGCCGTGCGCATAATTGCGCGCCACCTCCTTGATGAAGGCAAGGAAGTCGATGTGGGCGCTGTCGTCGGCGCTGTCGGACATGACGCGTGTGATGCCGAAGGGCACGCCGTACTCGAAACAGATCTGCGCCACGGCGGCACCCTCCATCTCTACGCAGAGTGCATCGGGCACACGGTCGCGCAGGCCCTGCGAATCGGCGTGGCTGGAGATGAAGCGGTCGCCGCTGACGATCACGCCTTGACGCACGTCGGGTGCGGAGAGGCCGAAGCGCTCCAGGGTCTCGCTGCCGACACTGTCGGCCAGATCCTCTTTCGCAAAGTCGATGGCAGAGCGGGCGAGCAGGCGGCTCAGATCCGGGTCGGCGGGAAAGCGTGAACGGCCGAGCAGCGGCGTCTCGAATTCCTTGAAGAGGGGGCGCGCATCCAGATCGTGCTGGAGCAACTCGGAGCCGACAACGATGTCTCCGACCTTGAGGCCGTGCGCCAAAGCCCCGGCAACGCCGCTGAACAGCAGTGTCTTGATGTCGAACTCGGTGATCAGGTTGGTGACCGTCGCCGAAGCGGCGACCTTGCCCCAGCGCGAGAAGACCAGGACGACCTCGTGCCCGGCAAGCTCTCCGACATAGTAGTCGCGTTGGCCGCGGCTGTGGCGCTCGCTTCCGTTCAGCTCCGGCAGCAACATCTCGATCTCTTCCAGCATGGCGCTCATGATGGCAATGCGCATGGTCGCTCCCGTCTCTTGATCCTCTGGCGCTTCTCTGAGCCTGACACGGTCATCTGCTGGTGTTCAGTCGCGGATGAAACCGAACGAGGCCTATGAAGAGCAGGCTGACGGCGAGGGTGTAAAGAGCGAAGGCCTGAAACTGTTGATTAAGTCCGACGCCACGATCCACCAGCCAACCCATGACCCCAGGTGAGGCTGCCGAGGCTGAAACAAGAAAGCCGAGCACCAGGCCGCGGATCGCACCGATGTGGCGCGTGCCGTAAAGCTCTGCCCAGAGCGCCGTCATCAGAACCATGCTGGCGCCGGTGGTGAAGCCGGCCAGCAGCATGAAGAGCAAGGTCAGGCCGCTTGCCGAACTGCTCGACAACAGTAGGAATGCGAGGCCCATCGGCAGCAGGTAGGGGCCCAGCAGGGCCTTGCAGCTCCAGCGATCGACGATCCAGCCGGAGGTGAGAGAGGAGGCAACCGCGACCAGGGCATAGACGGGATAGCTCGCGGCCCACCAGGTGAAGCTCCAGCCCTTGGTTTCGACCAGCAGGACCTGATGAAAGAAGACGCCGGTGATCATGAAGCTGACGGCAACAATACCAGGCAGCAGCAGCAGGAAGAGCGGATCGCGCAAGACCCGGCCTCGAGTCCACTCGGCGCTGGTTTTACCATGAGGTGGCATCGGGCCTGCATCCGCCTTCCCGTGCACCTCGCCCGGTTCGTGGCGCAGGAGGTGCCACACCAACGGCAGGGCCGCTAGGGTCAGGGCAGCCGCAGCGGCGAACCAGAGGTTCCGCCAGCCCACGAAGGCGATGACGAAGACCGCGAGACTGGGCAGCAAGGCCTCGCCGCTGGGATAGCCTAGAGATGCTATGGAGATCGCTCTGCCTCGACGTCGTTCAAACCAACGCGCCATGGCGGTCATGGCGACATGGCTCAACATTCCCTGACCGAAGACACGAAGCAGAAAGAGCGCCAGGAGAAGCTGCCAGATCGATTGGGTCGTCGCCATCGTCACGCAGGCCAGCACCAGGCCCAGAAGCATCCAAGCGGCAAAGGGTCCGAGCCTCGGCCGGTCGGCTAGCCCCCCTGCCCAGAGCATCACCAAGGCACTGCCGGCGGTTGCAATCGTATAAAGGCCGCCGAAGTCGCCGTGGCTGAGATCCAGGAGCTGACGCAGCTCACCGCCGAACAGCGAGATGAAGAAGGTTTGGCCGAAGCTGGAAGAAAGCGCCAGCAGATAGCCGGCAGCGAGCCAAGCCGCCTCATCTTGGCCAAGCGTCACTCTGAAGCGCTCAAGCACTCCCGGTCATGATGACGTTGGCCTTGAGCAAACGAGGTCTTCTCAGAGGCTGGCTAGAGCGTCTTCCACTCACCGCTGGCGACCTGGCAGCGGTCCTGAACGAATGAGAAGTCGGTCGAGACGTTCTTGATCTTAAAGGTGTAGTGGATCTTGCGGCAGGGTAGGTCCTGATGCTCGAAGGCCTCAACCAGCGTGATGGTGCCACTGTTGCCGCTATCGGGATTGCTCCACTCGGCCTGGGTGCCGGGCGGCGGCGGCGGGTCAGCGTAGAGCGGCGCCGAAACCGCGCTCATTGCCTGCAAGTCGTTGTCGTCGATGGTGAAGCCCGATTGCCCGAAAGGATTCATCTGCGCTGTTGCCAAGCCGGAGAAGCTCAGCACGATGAGGGCAATAACGAGGAACTTAACTTTGGCCAGCATGCCGATCTCCCGCTGTCTGTTGACCAACACCTAGCACCACCGTGGCTTCTGTCCAACTGCTTCTCGGCGGCCGTGACGTCGCTGCTAACCGGCTGGGCCGCTCAAGGCCTCCATCGCATCGAGAAGACGGTCGATGTTGCGGTTGACGGCTTGATCACGGATCACTGCGGCCAGCATCAGATAACTACGAAGGTTGCCGGAAGCCGCTTCGCGTCCGCCCTTACCCCAACGTACCGGAACCTCGGCCAGCAGCTTGCTCTGTTCCACCCGTTCCAACTGCAGCTCGAACGACTTGGCCGCCTGGTAGACGCCTTCGGCTCCCTCCTCCTTCCGCAGGCGCTGGCGCACCTGGCGCATGGGGCGCAGGATCCCGGTCTGCCAGTTGGATGAAAGGGTGTGCAGACGCCGCAGCTCATTGTGGGTCAGGAGATGTCCGCCCTGGCCGGCCCAGCAGCAGTAGAGAAGCAGGTTCACATCCAATGCCGAGCCGTCCTGCAGGGCAAGGCAAGCCTCCTTCACCGGTTCCTGGCGATAAAGCGCGAGCGCAAAGTCCCAGAAGATATCCTCCATTCCCCTAGGCATGGCGGGGTGCCTGTGGCGTTGATTGCTGGGGCGGGCCGACATAGAAAGGCCGTTGTTGGGTCATCGCGATCCGTCTCTGCTCTTGCGGTCTGGAGCCTCTGCAGCCCTATTATGCTGAGCGGCGTCGCGCGCCGACAGTCGTTTATTCGTCCCTGAGCGCTTATGTCGACGATACGATCCTTGTTTCAGCCAGGCGCGTTCGCGCCCGAAGAGTAGAATCCCGCATGGACAGTCAGAACGGCAAACCCTCGCAGGCTGAGATCCGCGGCAAGCTGGAAGAGCTGCGCATGCAGCACCGCGACCTGGACGACGTGATCGCGCGCATCGTCGAAGAGGTGCCTTTCGATCAGATCCGCATGCAGCGCATGAAGAAGCGGAAGTTGCAGTTGCGCGACCAGATTGCCAAGCTCGAGGATCAATTGATCCCCGACATCATCGCCTAGACCCCAACACGCCGGTCTGGCCAAACACGAAGAAAGTCACGCATGTCAGAGCCACAAAACGGGTCCGCGCCCTTGGTGGGTATCATCATGGGCAGTCAGTCCGACTGGCCGACCATGCGGCACGCGGTAGAGGTCTTGCAGCGTCTGGGTGTTGCGCACGAGTGTCGCATCGTCTCTGCCCATCGCACGCCCAAACGCATGGCCGATTATGCTGGCGCTGCCCGCGAGCGCGGTTTGCAGGTCATCGTGGCAGGTGCCGGTGGGGCGGCGCATTTGCCTGGGATGGTTGCGGCCTATACCACCCTGCCGGTATTCGGTGTGCCGATCGAGAGTCAGGCCTTGAGGGGACAAGACAGTCTGCTCTCCATCGTGCAGATGCCGGCCGGAATCCCGGTCGGCACCCTCGCCATCGGCCGGTCGGGGGCCATCAATGCAGCCCTCCTGGCTGCCTCAGTGGTCTCGCTCGGTGACGCCGCTGTTGCGGAACGGCTGCAGGCTTGGCGCGACGCGCAGACCGCGGCCGTGGCCGAAGCTCCTAAGGACGAGGCATGAGCAACGCGGAGATCCTGGCACCTGGCGGCACCATCGGGATTCTAGGCGGTGGACAGCTCGGCCGCATGATGGCTTTGGATGCCGCCAAGCTGGGCTATCGTTGCCACATCTTCTGTCCGGATTCACCGTCGCCCGCGGGTGACGTCAGTGCGGCAGAGACGACGGCTGCTTATGAGGACAAGGCTGCCCTTGAAGGCTTTGCCGAGGCAGTCGATCTGGTCACTTATGAATTCGAGAACGTGCCGGCAGCAACGGCTGCTTTCCTGGCAGAACGCCTAGCCGTGCGTCCAGGACCCAAGGTGCTGGAAATCTGTCAGAATCGCGGGCGCGAAAAGAACTTCCTGCGCGGCCTCGGGATCGGGACGGCGCCCTTCGCTCTGGTGGCGACGGAGGCCGATCTGGAGGCAGCTGTTGCACAGATTGGTTTGCCTGCTGTCTTGAAAACCACGGAGCTGGGCTATGACGGCAAAGGTCAGCGCATGCTGCGGCGTCCGGAGGATGTTGCCGAGGGCTTCCGACAACTCGGTGGTGAGGCCGGCCGCGAGCTGGTCCTCGAAGGGTTCGTCGATTTCTCCTATGAGGCCTCCGTCATCGTCGCCCGCAATCCCTCCGGCGCTTTGGCTAGCTATCCCTTGGTCGAAAACCGGCACCGCAACCACATCCTGAAAGAGACGCATGTTCCGGCACCTGCGACGCCTGAGACAGCGACAACAGCCGAGCGCATCGCCCGCACCATCGCTGAGGGCCTGGCGCTTGAAGGCCTGATCGGCGTCGAGCTTTTCGTGACGCCCAAAGGCGAGATCCTGGTGAACGAAATGGCGCCGCGGCCGCACAACTCCGGCCACTGGACCATGGACGCCGCCGTGACCCCGCAGTTCGAACAGTGCATCCGCGCCGTCTGTAACCTACCGCTGGGCAGCACCGAGGCTCTGGGCCCGGCCGTCATGACCAACCTCCTGGGCGAGGAGGCCGACGATTGGCTCAGCCTCCTGAGCGACCCCCGTGCGAAACTGCACCTCTATGGCAAAGCCGAGGCGCGGGCGGGGCGCAAGATGGGGCATGTGAATCGGCTGCTTCGCAACGCAACCTGCTAAAAGGCAAGCTCAGCTAGACGTTTTTTGCGCCACGGTACAGCCAGGAACTCAACGCGCACTGCCGCGCCAATCCCGGCGCGTCTGCATGCGCTTGACTACACGATCGGGGAAGGCGAGGGCGCGTGCAGCGAGTTTGCCGATCTGGCCGCCGATCTGCACGACGTTCTTAAGACGGCGGTCGAGGAAGGACCAGGTGCGCTCCTTACCCTCCGAGGAATCGTCTAGCCAGTAGAGGGTGGTGGCTGAGAGGACGCCGCCCAGCAACAGGCGCTTGCTGTACCAGTTGTGGTCGGTCGAGCGGTCGCCAAGCGCATTCCATACCGCGTCAGAAGTGCGGTGCACCAAGGTCATGCCGCCCAGCGCGCCGCCGGGGCGGGATAGAAGGGGCAGGCTACGTCTGACGGCCTCCTGATAGGGCTCGATGATCTGAAAGCGCAGTCGGGTTGCACGGGCGACCTTGGCGGTCACGCCCAAGCCGCTCAGGTCCTCCGCCTCCAAAGCCTCCAGCATGCTGCGATCGGCCCAGTCGGAGAAGGCGGCAATCAAGGCACGCGGAGAACTTGGCAGGACCTCGTCCACCACTTCCGGCGCCAAGCCGAGATCCTCCGCGCCGCGGCGAAAGGCCTCAACGTTCCAGCCGTCGAAGGCGACATGCTGAAGGCCTGCCTGAAGTAAGGCATCACGCTGGTCTGTGGTCATGTCTCCTCCTCCGTCTCTTGCTTCTGGTGGCGCATCTCGCTGCTAAAGATCAGTTGCGTCATGTCCTCCATCCGCTGCGGATAGAGATAGCCGTCCAGATGGTCGACCTCATGTTGCACGACCCGCGCGTGATAGTTTTGCGCCTCTCGTTCTATGACTTTGCCCTCCAGATCGACGCCGCGATAGCGGATCGCCCTGTAGCGCGGCACTTCGCCGGCAAGTTCCGGTACCGAAAGGCAGCCTTCCCAACCCAGGTCCTGTTCATCGCCGAGCGGCGTGATTTCCGGATTGATCAGCACGGTCAGCGGCAGGCCGTCGGGCAGATCGGGGTTGGGCGATATGAAGAAGACCACTAGGCGCAAGGACACGTGGACCTGCGGCGCGGCCAAGCCGGTTCCTGCCGCGTCGTCCATGGTCTCCACCATGTCGCGGACCAAGCGCTTGATCTCGGGCGCCTTGGGGTCGGATACCGGTTTTGCGACCTGGCGCAGGACCGGGTGCCCCATGCGGGCGATCTTTAGAAGCGTCATGCCCTTAGATATGGGACCAGCGGCCTTGCAGGGAAAGCAGCACTTCTTGGCGCAGAAGGGGCTTCACAGCGCCGATGGAAAGGTCTATCTCTTATTCAACGCCGCGAGAGAGGTTGTTCCGCGGCGCATTTTTCTTTGACTGTCCGGCATAAGGGTGAAGGAGCCTGCCAGAACGTGCAAGTCACTGTCCGCGACAACAATGTCGATCAAGCCCTACGCGCGCTCAAGAAGAAGCTGCAGCGTGAGGGTGTCTTCCGTGAGATGAAGCTACGCCGGCATTTCGAGAAGCCGAGCGAGAAGCGCAAGCGCGAGCGGGCCGAGGCCGTACGCCGCCACCGCAAGGTGCTGCGCAAGCGCATGGAGCGGGAAGGCTTCTAGGCTCGGCGCCTAGACACCTCCCAATCACGCCTATCGAAGACGAGAACGGCGCAAGCTTGAGAGCCTGCGCCGCTTTTGTCGTTTTGAGATTGGGTTGGATGATCGGTCGTTGTCGGTGCCACGGAAACTCTGGCGAACGGGCTGGCGCGAGGCGGCGAGAGGGCCCAGCACTCGCGTAGGTCAATCAACCAACCGTCCGACCTGAGCGATGCTCTGGGGCAGGGGGCGCTCGTAGGAGTCGCAGAGTGGGCTAACCAGCCGTTCGACCTCGTCACGACCCAGCTGGTCCATTTGGGCGCAGGGGCCGGCAAAGCGCAAGGCCTGCTGGGCACCCATGTCGATGTCGGCTGCGCTGGCGACCTCCTCTGCCAAGACCTCCAGGATCGGCAGGTAGGTCGCCCCGCGCAGTCGGTCCGACACGAGAGCGTCGTTCTCGGCATTGCCGCTGTCGTCCTCTGCGATCTCGAAGGACTGCTCTGCTTCGCCGACCGCCACCAGATAGTCGGCTGGTGCATAGAAGCTGCCCAGCGGCGCCAGGTTGCGGATGGCGTGCAGGTTGATGCGTGGCTTGATGATGTTCTGGACCAGGAAGGGACCGGCCGGCACGCCCAAACTCTGCTTGGCCATGCGGTCGACCTGCGCCGTGGTGGCTATGCCCTCACCGACCAGACGGGCCGCCTCGTTGGTGTAGGGGCAGAAGAAGCGGTTCACTGCAAATCCATAAGAGTCTTTACATGCCAATGGCTTCTTGCCGGTTGCTCGGACGAAGTCTAGAGCGCTTTGGTAGGTCGCGTCGGAGGTTGCCGTACCGCGCACGACCTCGACCAGCGGATTGATTTGGGCCGGGCTGAAGTAGTGCAGGCCAAGGAAACGCTCGGGCATCTCCAGATGCTCGGCCAAATCGGAAACCCGCAAGCAGGAAGTGTTGGTGGCCACCAAGGTCGCGGCAGGTAGCACGTCCGACAGTGCGGCGAGAAGGCTGGCTTTCAAATCGAAGTCTTCGAAGACGGCTTCGACGACCAGCGCGCTCTCAGAAAGCGCCGACAGGTCCTCACTGCCACTGAGACGGGCCAGGTTGGTCTCGGCCTGTTCGCTGGACATGCGGCCCTTCTCGACTGCGCGGTCGTAGAAGCGCTTGGCCGCGTCCAGAGCCTTGTCGACCTGCTCTGTGTTGCTGTCGACCAGAACGACCTCCATCCCGGCCGCCGCGCTGGCGATCGCGATGCCGCTGCCCATGGTTCCGGCCCCGAGAATCCCGAGTGTTTCGACGCTCATATCTGCCTTTCTTGCCTGTCTCGTGGGCGATCCCTCTCCCCTGCCGGTTTTGCGGCATCGGTTGAGCTGGCCTCGCGATGACCTGGCTGTTGAGTGCGTTGCACAGAGGTGCCTACAGCCGATGCTGCACTGCACCCTTCGGCGCGAGACCATACAGAGCGATGGCGCCCTGTCAACGCCGGCCGGCGCTCACTGCCCCACCGTCAGCGGGAGATCAGGGCTTGTGCGCGCGCAGGGAAAAACTAACCGGCAGCCAGGGTGCACCCTCTGGCATACGCCAGTAGCCCTCAGTGTCGGCCACCATGCACTCCAGCTGCTGCCAGGCCAACTTGTCGTGCTCGTGCAAGAATTCGACAACCAGGCCGGCTTTGGCGATCGCGGTCACCAATCGACCCAGGCCGTGCACCCAGTCGAAGGCTCGGCGATCGGCCCAGGCCTCGGTCGATCCGGCATAGCCTTGGAAAGTGTAAATCAAGGTCTGGTCGCTGGGCAGCTCATAGTCGTAGCCGAAGGCTGGGCCTTTGCCTTCAGGCGTCCAGTCTTCGCTGAGCGCATTGACCAGGGGGTGGCCCTCGATGATGTAGAAGACGCCGTCCCGGTCCAGAAGTGCGGAGATGTCGCGCGCCAGGCGGTCGACATCCGCGATCCAGCCCAGCACACCCCAGGACATGTAGACGATATCGAAGGGTCCCTCGAGGTGCTTGGAAACCTCGGCAATCTCGCCTTCGACGAAACGGGCCGTCAGTCCGCAGTCGCTGGCCAGAGTGCGGGCCGCGGCGAGGGCTTTGTCGGAGATGTCGTAGCCCGTAACCTCTGCTCCCAGCCGGGCGAATGACAGCGTATCCATGCCGAAGTGGCAGAGCAGGTGACAGAGGCGCTTGCCCTCAACCGGTCCCAGTTCTCGAAGCTCTAGTTCTCCAAGCGCGTTCTTGCCGGACTTAAACCCGGCGACGTCGTAGAGTTCCGATTCCAAGTGCATCGGAACCAGCTTGTTCCAAAGGTCCTTGTTGTGCTCGACCGCGGGATCCATTGGTTTATTGTCGGCCATCAGTTCCTCCTGCTGCGCCAGCCGCCGCGTCGGCGCGACGGTCGCTCACCACTGTTGCGCGTCGCTTGGCGGAGCAGTTCGACCAAGCGCCCGCAGGCGCCGGCCGGCAGCGGACCCTCGGCAAGGCCGAGGCGGTGAAGCAGACGCTGCGAGGCCGCCTGTGGCGAGAGACCCTCGTCGAGACGCAGACTCCAAGAGACCAGAATGTCTTCTGCCGGCCCGGGGAAGTCGTCGCCCAGGTTCAGCGTTTCCTGGACCAGCCCGCCTGGATCCTCCGGGCAGTGCAGCGGCGAGGTGTAGGTAATGCTCATTCCGCTTTAGCCGACTTTTGCGAAGAGGTTGAGGCGTGTGGGCTGGCGAAAGAGATAGCGGCCGTCGGAGTCGCGGATTGCGGTCTCACGAAAGCGCTGTTCCAACTCGTCCCTGTACGTGTCGAAGCGTGAGGCACGCTCTGGATCGACGGACAGCATCGAGGCTTCCCAATCGCCAAAGGCGGAGTAGCGGACCGGTGCTTCGTAGACGATCTCTTCGAGCGCGCGCAGTGCTGGATTGGTGGCGAAGGCATCCAGGGCCTCCATCGCCTCCTGGCGCACTTTGGTCTCGTCGTCGATTGGCCGCACCAGTTCGAAGTAGCAGCCGCGTGCGATCGGCTCCAGGACATAGATCAGGCCTTCATCTTGAGTGACGCGCAGGGCTTCCAGCAGCGCTTGAGGCATCAAGGCCGGGTCGATGTGGTGCAGAGAATTAAAGAAGCAGACGACGTCGAAGCGGCCCTCTGGGAAGGGCAGTTCTTCACCACAACCAAGCATGAAGGCAGCGCTCGGCGGATTGTCGGCTGCCAAGGCCCGCTCGATCGCTTGGGGTAGGGGGTCCAGGCCAACGGCCTCTGCACCGTTGCGCGCGAAATAGCGGACAAGCGCACCCTCACCGCATCCAACATCCAAGATCCGGCGACCTGCCTGTGGCAGATAGTCCGCCATGACGGCGCTATGTTTGCGCAAGGGCACTTCGGTCATCTTGCTTGTTTCCCCTTACGAAGACCGTACAGCACCCCCAACTGTCGTTGCAAAACCAGAAGTGCACAAGGGCAGATCTTCGGGCCGGGCCGACAGGAAGCAAAGTACCTATCGGACATGGCTGCTATTTGGCCGTGCTTGGGCGCGCCCAAAGCTGATAGGCCTGCAGGAAAATCTGCGGCTGTTCGGCTTCCAGGGCCGCCCAGAGCGAGAGGTCTTGGGCGGCGGCCGGATCGGGGTGGCGTTGACGGAAAGCAGCGTAGATGCGCCGATCGGGAAGCTCGAAACCCAAGAAGTCGAGGCCGGCGCCGGCCAGAAGTGCTTGCACCTCGCCCAGGCTGAAGCCCTTGGCCTCGGCCTGGCTCATGAGCCCGGCAAGGCCAGCCAGATCGTAGAAATCCAGACCGCGCGCAATGACCTTGGCCGGCTCCTCGTCGGGTAGCGACAGCAGCTCATGGCGCGCACGACGCAGGTCAGCATCGCTCTCCAGCGGACCTGACTGGACGAGCCGGTCGCGGGCCAGCCGCAGCATCTGCTGTGCGGCTTCGCGATAGAATCCGAGCCGCAAGAATCCCTGCGGCCCGGTTTGGCGGACCAGAGCGGCGAGGCCAGCTGCGGGATCTGCAGTAAACTGCAGCCAGCTGGGGCACTCGACAACGTCAAAGGGGGCTCCCGGCAGGTCGGGAGCCGGGTCTGCGGCCAGGCTCTCGAGACTGGATTGGGCAAAGGTGATGTCCCCGCTGCCGATGGCATCGGCCTGCCTGCAGGCAAAGCAGAGTGCCGCCATGGTGCCGTCTAGTGCCAGAACCTTGGCGCCGGCATAGCGGCTGGCGGCGCGCACTGCGGTTCCACCAGTGCCGCAACCAGCGACCAAGACCTGTGGCTCTGGGCAGGCAGGCCAGTCGTTTGGCGGGAGCAGGGGGAGGCTTTCCGCCAGCACCTGGGCCAGTGGTCGTGGCGGTTGGCGCGAGAGAGAGCGCCAGCGTGGAAACACCGGAGTGTCGGTCTTGTCGCCGCCCGAACCGAAGCGTGGCATGGTGCTGGCCAGGCGGGCCTCGTGCGCCGGTTCCACGAAATGGCGCTGATGCAGGCCGGCCAGCGGTGCCGTGTCGGGTCCGCCGGCCAGAGGCTCGCTGGGCTCCGTCTCACCCGGTTCCGGGCGACGGTAGAGCGCGCGGACCAGGCGGGCTGAGTCCCAGTCCGGACCCAGGGTCAGGGCCTCGATGGCCTCCGCTTCGCCATCAGACTGGAACCAGGAATAGCCGGTCATGTCGGCCTGCAGTGCGAGCGTGGCGACGTTGCCCGGCGAGAGCGGCAGTGGCTTGTTGCTGACCAGATGAGCGAGAAGCAGGCGTCTCAGGTTGGTGAAGAGGCTCTCGAAGGCGGGGTCGGGTACCAGCGCCCGGCCCAAGAGTGCACGAGTTAAGGAGTCCGCAAAAAGCTGATTGACGGCTTTCGCCGGTGCGGGATCTTCCAGCAGAGCGGTCAAAGCATCATCGTCGCCGGAAGCCTCCAGAAGGCGTTGCGTGGTCGGATTGGCGCGCAGTAGCGACAGACTCGGTATCGTCAGCTCCTGCGCCGAGACGTCCGGTGCGACATAGAGAGCAAGCAGCGCCTGGATCACCTGCGGCGATGCCTCGCTGAAGCGCGCGCCGCGGAACCCAGTTGCCAGCGCCAAGCGCGCAGAGGGGTCTTGAGGTGCCATACGCCAAGCCGTGAGAGAGAGCGAGAGTGCCTGCATGGGTCGGCCTGCATGGCGCAGCATTCCGGCCATGATGTAGGGTATTGTCGGGTCGTCGGGTGCGCTGACCTGGGCACGGCGATAGGCCGCCTGCGCCTGCTCCTGCTCGCCCTTCTGCAAGGCCTGCTGCGCTTCGCCCAGGCCTTGGCGGGCGGCTTGGCCGAGTGCGCGCGGGTCGATTGGCTTCGGCTCACCCTGGGATACGTCTGTCATAGCGGTCGGACCTCGTGTCTTGTCGAAGCGCGGAAGCTGAGTGCCATTCCGCACGCGGCAACGGCGTAGCCGAGGAGGAGAGCGAGCAGCAGCCCCTCGACCCCCCAGCCCCAACGGTTCGCCAGCAGATAGCCTAAAGGGACCATCAATAGCCAGTAGGATGCGAGATAGATCGCCAGCGGTCCCCAGACTTTGCCCATGGCACGCAACGCACCTTGCAGGACTGCCTGACTGCCGTCGGCAATGATGACCAGCCCAACCCAGAGGAAGATTGGCGTGGCAATTGCGAGCACGGCGGCCTCGCCGGTGTAGGCGCTGGCCAGGACCCCGGGAAAGAGCTCGATCAGAAGCGCGACGAAGACTTGCAGGCATAAGATGAGCCCAAGGCCGGTAAGCCCGGCAGTCGTGCGCCCGGCCTGGTCGCCGCGTCCCACGGCATTGGCGACCCGAACCGAGGTCGCGTTCGCCATCCCGATCGACAGCATAAAGAGAAAGCCGACGACATTGTTGGCGATCTGGAAAGCGGCCAGGGGGATATCGCCCAACCAGCCGGCGAAGGTCGCAAGCGCTGCCAGGGCTGCGGTCTGCAGTCCGACCGAGAGCGCCAGCGGCAGGCCCAGGCGCAGATGCTTAATCGTGACCGCAGCCGAGAGGGTCTTGCCCAGCAGGCCGAACCGATTGCGATCCGGCATCATCAAGAAGATGTAAGCAAGCGCGGCCAGGAACATGACCCATCGTGTGATACTGGTGCTCATGGCAGCCCCGGCCGCACCCATCTCCGGAAAGCCCCAGTGCCCCTCGATCAGCAGCCAGTTGGAGGCGGCGTTCACCAGATTGCCGCTTAAGGTGATGACCATCCCGACCTGGGGGCGTTTGATGCCCTCCAGCATGAAGGTGCAGGCCAACAGAAGGAACAGGCCGGGCATGCCGAGCGCGAATGCACGAAGGGTGGCACCGCCGTTAACGGCCAGATCGTTGCTCTGACCGAGCAGCAACAGGATCTCCTCGCCAAAGGAGAGCAGGCCGGCAGCCAGGATCCCGAGGCAGACCGCGATTGCGAGCGCGTTGCGCCAGACGGCACCGATCTCTCGCTCGCGCTTGGCGCCCGAGGCCTGGGCGGTCAGGATCGAGGTCGCGGCCATCAGGCCGATACCGACCACCAGGACCGTGATGTGCGGCGCCATGGCTATGCCGTAGTGTGCCAGCATCTGCGCGCTGACCTGGCCGGTCATAATGGTATCGACGGTCACCATGATGATGAAGCCGGCACGCGCCAGCATAACGGGGATTGCCAGTTTCACCGTTTGCCGAATGTGGTCGCCTTTGGTAACCGCAATTGGCTCTGAGCCGAGCCCGCTTATCCTCATGGTGCGCGCGGCGGGTGCAAGGCGAGCCAACAATAGGCCCGGACGCGATCCAGTCGGCGGTTCAGCTTGCGCCTAAGCCAACCCAGGGTCGATCGCGTCGGCGGCTGACTTGGCTGGATGTAGGACTGTCCGCCATCGTCGTGGTCGATGCGATAGGGCGTGATCGCCAAGGCGGCGACGCCATGGCGCCAGTAAGCATCCATGTGATCGTCGACTGGTTCGAACCAGATCTTGGTATCGTCGAGAAAGCGTGCCGCCCCGGCCGGTGTCACGAAGTAGGCCTGCGTGCCGCCGGGTCCCTTGTTGTGCCGCACCAGTCGATAGCCCTGATCCAGATCGGCAATCAGCCGGGGCGTCCTGCCGCGCTGCAAGGCGCTCAGCCGGATCATCGGGTAGTGACGCCCCAGTTCCGGCAGCAGGCTCAGCACGGTGGCAAAGCCGGGCGCGATGCTGAGATCGTCCTCCATGATGACTGCCGCCTGGCCGCTCGCCACGATTTTCTGCCAGAGCAGGACATGGCTGGCAAAGCAGCCGAGCTCTGCCGGACGCAAGGGCAGCCCACGGCGGGCCAGAGTGATGGCCTCGTCATAGCGGCTGATCGCCAAGTGCTGCCCCTTGGAGGCATCGATGGCGGCAAAACGTTCGGGCGTTAGCCCTTCCCTTGCCAATCCCTCGGTCACCTTGCTCCAGCGCTCCGGCGCTCTGTCCAGGTTGACGACATGGATAGGCAGCCCGCTGCTCATCTCGGCGGATTCCGCATGAGCCAGGTTCTTGCCTGCAGCCGTTCCCAGCGCCGCCTGAGCTTGAAGCGCAGGTGCTCGCTGGCAGAGCGGCGATAGGGCGCAATCTCGCTCTGAATGAAGGAGTAATCCTGATCGGCATGGGTGATGCGGTAGGGCTGGATCGCATAGGGGGCCAGACCGTGCACCCAAAAGCAGTCCAGATAGTCATCGACGGGTTGGAACCAGCGATCGGCGTGGCGCAAGAGCCGTGAGGCGCCCTCTGGACTCAAGAGATAGGCTTGGGCACCGATCGGGCGATAGGCAATCCGGACCAGGTCGAAACCTCCGCCGAGAGACTCGATTTGACGGAAGCGCCGCTTCTGATTGAGAGCGAAGAGGCGAATGTAGTGGCGTTGTGCGATGCGCTCGGCGCCGAAGGCCAAGGCTTCTAGAAAGCCTTCGTGGAAGGCGAGATCGTCTTCCAGCACCAGGGCCGCTTTACCGGAGTCGCAGATCTTCTGCCAAACCAGATAGTGGCTGGCGAAACCAGCCATCGTGGTCTCCGTCTGCGGTGCGCCGCCATAACGCCTGGAAAGCGCCTCGTCATAGCGCGACACCTTGGCGTGTTCGCCGCTGCGTCCGTCGTAGGCCGCCACCCGCTCGCCCACCAGCCCGAGGGCGCCTAGTGCAGCTTGCATACCCGCCCAGCGCTCGCTGGCGCGGTCCAGGTTGATCACATAGAGGGGCAGTGCTTGCGTTTGCGAAAGGGCAGCCATACATGGAGGGTCCGTCGTGCCGTGAGAAGCGTTACCCTCGCCTCAATTCCGGTCTATCGCAACCGTTTGAAAGGGGCCGCTGCGTCACGGATCGGCGGGCTTGACCTTGTCGGGCGCCTGACTATACTCCCGCTCTCAATTCAAGGGCGGTTCGCGTGCGATTCTTCCCAGCCGGGAAGGCGTGCCGGACCGCGTTTTTCGTGTCGGATCGAAGGCCATGAAGATCAAAAACTCACTGCGCACGGCAAAGGTGCGCGACAAGAACTGCCGCGTCGTGCGCCGTCGTGGCCGCGTCTACGTCATCAACAAGAAGGACCCGCGCTTCAAAGCCCGCCAAGGCTAAGCGCAGCGGCCCGTCAGGGCCGATTCCAGCTCTAGCGAAGAGAGGCCACGCGGCAATGCTTGCTTGCGTGGCTTTTCCTGTTGGACTGACTCGAATCCTGTGCATAGGATTTGAGCTATCGTTCCAACAGCAAGAAAGGAGGTGATCCTATGTCGAGTGATCTGCGGAGTTCGGGTGTCCTGGGTGCGCGGTGTCGGCTAGGGAGCAGCCTCCTCGGCCGGCGCTGACATCCGCTACCTTCCTTTCAAGGAAGGGATGATCAGGGCTGACCCGAGCGGCCCAGTCACGAAACCGAAGGCGGTCTCTCTGAAAAGGAGAAACCGCCTTCGGCGCGTCTTGGTCTATCTCAGCCAAACTGGCCGGTTTTCAAAGTGGTAGAGTATGACTTAGGCGATAGACCGACACGATCTATCGCCATCGCGCTCTAGTTGGTGAGCGGCCACTCGACGTAGCCTGGCGGCAAGGGATGCCATCGGTCACCGGCAAGCCCGTGCTCATAGCCCAGATCGAAAAGCGCTTTCATGTAGACGGGATCGAAGGCCTCGCTTGGTTCGGCATCGAAGTCTTCGGGGATCCAAATCACATTCAGGTCGACCTCGTCGCGCTGGGCGATCGCAAAGATGCGGTAGATATCGCCGGTACCAGCACCGCCGATCAGCGAACTGGCCGAGGTTCCGGCAATCGACATGAGCCGGGGGCGGACCGGTTCGTAGGTCTTGATCAGCTTGTTGTTGATGATGATGTAGAGTTGTCGGTCGAAATCAACGCCCATGGCCTCGTCGATCTGCTTCATGGGAAAGTTGGGGCTGAACAACATGACCTGCTGAGTTGCCCCACCGTCGACATGCATCTCGTCGTAGGTCTTGCCATCCTCGTCCTCGACCGGGATCAAGACCGGTGGGAAAGCGGCGGGAATGGCTGAGGATGCTTGGATCACGTCTTGGATCAGCACCTTCGCCTTCGGATGACCGGTGGCGGCGATGGCAGAAACGTTCCAGACGACCGGGCGGGCTGCATCGATGTTGGTGGTCCCGATCAGCAGACTGCGGCCGTCGTTATGCGCTTCGGCCAAAGCAGCGACCAAGGCGTCGTCCACGTAGCGCTCGATCAGCTTTCGATAACCGCGCGAATCGGTCAGTGCGGTGCCTCCCGTCAAGCCGGCGAAGATGGTCGGTCGGAAGAGCTGATCGGTCGTGTAGGTGGTATAGGCTTCCTGCAGTTCGTCGTCGTAGTCGGGTCCCAGAAAGGCGAAGACGCCGACGATGGAGCCTGTGCTGATGCCGGTTACGACATTGAAGGACGGCCGGTCGCCGCGTGCCGTCCATCCGTTCAGATAGCCAGCACCATAGGCGCCGTCCGGTCCGCCGCCAGACAAAGCCAAGACGATCTCAGGAACCGGCTTGCCGGCTGCAATGATCTCCTCATTGGCTTCTCGGATGCGCTCGGATCTGCTCTTGATGATGGCCGCTTTCCTGGCTTCGTTGAACTCGATGTGATCGCCCCAGGCACGTATTACCGATGTGTCGCTGCGAATGCCGTAAGGTGCGGCCGTGTTGAGCTTGTGCTCGGGGACGGCATTGCGCGAGAGGACGGTCGTGCAGGCGGGGAGCAGTAGAACCACCGCGAACAAGAGCGTCACTGCCCGGATGGTGCCGCCACTGCCATGCATCCCCTCTGTTCCTGTGCTTGTCATCACCTGGCCGTTCCCCCGTTTTCGATTATGCCCGCGCTTTGGAGACAAAATGGAAGCAGGCTTGGATAGAGAAATCCAGAGAATTGAAAGCAAGGGGCGAAAAAGCCTCTGAATTTCCTGCCTATCACTGTGGACAAAGACCGCCGGTCATTGCGGAGCCGATTGCAACCGCCACAGAACCACTGTTGTTGCTAGCAGAGGCGATCCCGACCACTTTGTCGCCCGAGGCCGTGCGGCGCAGCACGGGGCCGCCGGAGTTTCCCGGGGCAAGGGGGCAATCCAGACGAAAAGTAGCCTGAGCGCCGGCCTGGGTGACGCGGCAGAGCTGCTCTCTTTTCAGATGTACCGATGGGATCCCGTAACCCGACGCGATCAAAGTTTCACCGCGGCTTGGCGGGGTGGGGGAGAGTGCCAGCGGCTCGGTCTGTGCTGGTTTCGCCAAGCAGAGAACGGAAAGGTCGCTGCCGAGGTCGCGTTTTTCGCTTGGTTGGAGGTGCTCTGTCCAAGAGCCGCGCTCGTACCCCAACAGCAGATGCGCTTCACGGGGATCGAGTCCTTGCAGACAATGGCTCGCGGTCAAGGCAACCCGCGGTGCCACGAGGACGGCCGTACAGTGCTGTTTGTTTCGATAGCCGGCGTGATTCAGGCGCCCAATCGCGGTCTCGGCGAGGCTGGCGCTGCAGAGCAGCACAGATAAAAACAGCGCCGGGCTCGCTCTCGCGAGCAGCCGGCGCCGTCTTTTGCCGATGGTCGGGGAGAGAGGATTCGAACCTCCGGCCCCTGCGTCCCGAACACAGTGCTCTACCAGGCTGAGCTACTCCCCGGCGGACAGTCGCTGGGCATTTGCCGACAGCGAGCGGCGGTGTATAGCGCCTCAGTTCGGCGCTTGCAACACAAAGGCGTCACCGCGAGCGTCCGGCAAGGCTGACATTCGCAAAGCTGAATGCTGGCGGCCCCAGGCCTGATTCTGCCAGCGAATCAGTCGTTGTCGTTCTGCAGGCTCTTGATCTCGTCCACCGAGGTGGTGTCGTCGTTGTTCGAGTCGAGGAAATCGAAGAGGCTGCTGTGGTGATTGTCCCACTCTTCCTTGTCGACCATGCCGTCGTTGTTGGAATCGGCGGCTTGCCAGCACATGTCGGCCAGCTTGGCCCAACCAACCCTGGTGGTGGACAGACCATCGGCCTTGTAGAAATGCATCACGGCCGGGTCGCATCCCTGTTCGGCCGTGGCAGGGGTCGACATTAGGGGTCCGGCCACAAGAGCCAGGGCGGCCGGTAGAAGCAGGAGTCGCATCGCAGTTTACCCTTCAAGGCTGGTGGGAAGACGAGCGCACAAGCCTAAGCAGCAGAACGGCATTTGGCAAGTTGATCCGGTTTGTCAGGCTTCCGCGGTAGCGGGTTGTCGCAGCCGCGCGTGGTTTCGCGATGGGCCAGCGATGCTGATCCTTTGTCCTTGTGGCATCATCTGGGCACCGTTACAGTCAGGCCCATCGTGCGGCGGCCAAAGGCTTGCCGTCGGCAGTAGGCCTTGTCTTCGCGAAAGAGGCTGCGCCGGCACACTGGGGGGCGACCGCTACGACTCGGGAGTTTCAGGGAGAAATGAGAGCATGACCTTTGCCAAAAGCATCGCCGCTGCCGTCAGCGCCGTGGCCGTTACGGCGACCCTGGGTGTTGCCGTCGACAATCCTGCCGACGCGCGGCCCGTTCGTTGGGATATGCAGAGTACCTATCCGGGTTCGCTGACCCAGCTGGGCACCTTGGGCAAGCGAATCGATTCGCAGATCGCGCTGGTCTCCGATGGGGAGATCCGCATCACCTTCCAGGAGCCTGGCGCCATTGTACCGGCCTTGGAAGTCTTCGATGCGGTCGCCAACGGTGCCGTCGATGCCGGCTGGTCGACCCCCGGTTATTGGGCCGGCAAGGTGCCGGCGCTGCAGCTCTTCGCCGCCGTTCCCTTCGGCCCGGCTGCACCGGAGTACCTGGCCTGGTTCTACTTCGGCGGCGGGCGTGCGCTCTTCGAAGAGATCTACGCCAAGCACGGCATCTATTCGGAGATCTGCGGCATCATCGCCCCGGAGGCCTCCGGCTGGTTCCGTAAGGAGATCAAATCGCCTGAGGATCTGAAGGGCATGAAGATGCGCTTCTTCGGCTTGGGTGCGAAGGTGATGGAGCAGATGGGCGTTTCGACCCAGCTCTTGGCTGGCGGTGACATCTATCCGGCGCTGGAACTGGGCACCATCGATGCGACCGAGTTCTCCATGCCAGCCATCGACCTGAAGCTCGGTTTCTATCAGGTCGCGGGCCACTACTATTTCCCTGGCTGGCATCAGCAGTCGACCATGTTCGACCTGATGATGAACAAGGAAGCCTACGACGAGCTGACCGACGTGCAGAAAGCGCAGATCGGCGCGGTCTGCGGCGACAGCGTTCGCTTCGGTCTGGTCGAGGGTGAGGCAATCCAATTCGCCGCTCTGCAAGAGCTGCAGGAGAAGGGTGTCACCATCCATAAGTGGTCGCCGGAGATGCTGGCCGAGTTCGAGAAGGCTTGGTCCACCGTCGTTGCCGAGCAGGAGCAGAACCCGGAATTCAAGAAGGTCTGGGACAGCCTTCAGGCATTCCGCAAGAACTACGCCACCTGGCGCGACCTCGGCTATCTCAACTAGGACCGCAAACGAGCTCTAGCAACGCCTGCTAAGGGTGAGGCTGGGGCTCGGCGTCCTTTCAATCGATAGCGTTTCGGGCATCCTAGGTTTCGCTCGGCCAACGGGCGGGACCTAGGCCTGTCCTCTCCGCTGGGGCGGGAGCAAGCCTCCCGCCCTTCGTCTCAAGGTCCCTCCAGCATGCGTGCACTTCTTTCGATCAGCGATGGGCTTGCCGCCGTTACCGACTTTGTCGGACGGATTGCGGCCTGGCTCTTCGTTCCCATGGCTTTGGTCATTCTCTATGACGTGCTGCAGCGCAAGCTGCTCAACATCTATCCTGAATTTCAACAGACTCTGCTCTACCAGTTTCTGCCCTCGACCAAGGCGCAAGAGCTGGAATGGCACCTGCATGGCTTTCTCTTCATGCTCTGCCTGGGCTTTGCTTATATCCGCAACGGCCATGTGCGCGTCGAAGTGCTGCGAGAGCGTTTTAGCGAGCGCACGCGCGCCTGGGTTGAACTGCTGGGCTGTCTCCTTTTCGTGCTACCCTATGCGCTACTCGTGGTCGAACTCTCAGCGACTTTGCTGGCCTGGAAGTCTTTCCTGATCAACGAAGGATCCTCTGCCACCACCGGCCTGCCGATGCGCTGGATCATCAAGTCCAGCTTGGTCATTGGCTTTGGTTTCCTGGCGATCGCGGCCTTATCGATCATGCTGCGCCACATCGTGTTTCTCTTCGGACCGGCAGAGCTGCGCCCGCTCGCCAACCGCTACGTCAAGGGCGAGGGCATCGAGGAGATCAAGCACGAGGTGGAAGAAGAGCTGTCGCGCGACGCCAAAGAGCATCCAGAACACCACTTCGGCGACCCCGGTCCCCCCAACGGTCGGCAGGGATAGGCGCCATGCCGTGGTATGAGATTCTGCCGTCTGCCATGCTGCTCTGCATGGCCCTTTTCATCTTTACCGGATTTCCCGTGGCACTGGTCCTGGGAGGCCTGGGGCTGGCCTTCGGGCTGATCGGTGTTGCTGTCGGCGAGTTCCGTTTGGTGCACTTCAACGCCTTGCCGTTGCGCATCTACGCAGGCTCGGTCGAGAACATCATCCTGGTCGCGATTCCCATGTTCATATTCATGGGAACCATGCTGGAGAAATCCGGCATCGCCGAAGATCTGCTCTACACCTTGCAGATACTGACGCGAAGACTGCCCGGTGGTCTGGCTCTCTCCGTCACCCTGCTGGGAACGATCTTGGCGGCTACCACGGGGATCATCGGCGCCTCGGTCGTCTTGCTGACCCTGATGGCACTGCCGGAGATGCTGCGGCGAGGCTATTCGGCAAGGTTGGCAACGGGGACCATCGCCTCGTCGGGAACCCTGGGCATTCTGATCCCGCCCTCGATCATGCTGGTTCTCATGGCCGATCAGCTGAGCGTGCCGGTCGGCGTGCTCTTCACCGGTGCCTTGATGCCTGGCCTGGTGTTGGCGGGTCTCTATGTGGTCTACATCATGACCAAGGCGACCCTGCAGCCACACTTGGCTCCGCCGATGGCGCGCGACGACGATCTGCAGCTCATCCAGCTGCTAGGCATGGTCATCAAGACCTTCATTCCGCCGGTCTTCCTGATCGTGCTGGTCTTGGGATCCATCTTCGCCGGCTGGGCGACGCCGACGGAGGCCTCGGGCATCGGTGCCGTCGGCGCTACGCTGCTTGCCATCTTCAAGCGGCGCCTCAGCTACGCGGTTCTAAAGGATGTCTGCCACCGCGCAGCCGTGACCAACGCGATGATCTTCGGTATCTTCGTCGGCGCGACCTGCTTTTCCCTGGTGTTCAAGCGGCTTGGTGGCGACTATCTGATCGAGGAGTTGATCAACAGCCTGGGCGTCGGTCCCTGGGCCATCCTTGGCATGATCATGCTGGTGGTCTTTCTCTTGGGTTTCTTCCTTGATTGGATCGAGATCACCTTGATCGTCCTGCCGATCTTTGCGCCGATCATCGAGGCGCTTGATTTCAGCGGCCATATTGCAGACCCCAAGATGATGCTGCCCTGGTTTGCAATCCTGCTGGCGGTGAACCTGCAGACATCCTTCCTGACACCGCCCTTTGGCTTCGCCCTCTTCTACATGAAGGGGGCGGCCAAGTCGGTGAAGATCCAGGAAATCTACCGCGGCATCATCCCCTTTGTGGCCCTGCAGCTCATCGGATTGGGTCTCTGTGTAATCTTCCCGGAGATTGTCACGTGGTTGCCGCAAACCGTGCTGGATTGAAGCGCCGGGCCCTGCTAGGGCTGGCTGCCACGTTGCTCTTCGGCACCAGCGCATGTGTTGTTCGGGAGGGCGGCGAGCCGCAACCTTTCGTACCGCTACCCGAAGAGGGCGACGAAGAGGCGAACAGTCGGGGGATGAGGGGGATAGTAGAGCTGCGGAGCCGCGCATGACTGAATCTTCTGTGTTCTGGCGAAAGGGCGCTCTGCGCCTGGTCTTGCTGCTCTTGGTCTTGGCAGTCGCTGGCGGCTGCATGAAGCGGGGCGGCGGCGGTGGTGCACGTACGGTGGACAACAGCGGCCCGATCCAAGGCATCCCCTGGGACAGCAAGGCAAGCATGCCGGCGTTGACCTATGATGAGGCACTCAGCAGCAACACCTATTGGGCTCGTTTCGTTCAGAAAGGGCAGCGGCTAGAGATCGGACGTGCGGCCGCAGCTCAGCCCGAGGTGACGTTGGAGCTGAACGGCAAAGCCGACAGCTTTGCCTGGGATGCCATCACAGAGAGCTACCGCCTGGTCTACAGCGGGCCATTGGGGCAGGACTACAGTGTCTTCAATGGACTGACGCCCGGCAATCAGCGCAAGGAGCCCTATGGCCTGGTCGCGCTTAGCGATGCCGAAGGGCGCAATGCGCTCTATGGTCTGCTCGGAAAGGCAGAGCCAGCGCCGAACGCGGGTATCGAGCACTTCAACGGCGGCTATCTACTATCCCGCCGCAAGGGCGATAGCCCGGTGCCCATTTTCAACGGCAAGGCTCAAGCACGGCTCGATGGCGGCGGTCGGCCACAGCGCGTTGCTGTGTTGCTGACGGTACCGCCAGAGTTGCCGCGCCTGTTTGGCCGGCGCATCGGCGCCATTCAGCTGGTTGCGACCTACGATCCAGCCAGTCTCTCCTTTCGAGCAGATCGGCGCGAGGTGACGGCCGTCGGCCCGCAAGGGCGTCTGCGGGTTCTGACGTTCTCGCTGGTCGGTCAGGTCTTTAACCGTGGGCAATCTTTGGCCGGTCTCTTCCGCCTCTATGACGAGGGCGGCGCTCCTTTGGTTGTCGGCGGTTTCACGCTTCAAAATACCGCTCGCCCAGGTCCACAAACCAGCCAAAGGTAGCGGGTTGAGGCAGCGCCGTTCTGCCGATAGGTCGCAGAGCGCGCTTGCGGCGAGCCGAAGATGTCGGTCACATAGGTTCAACAACTGGGAGAAGATCGATGCTGCGTCTTGCAATGCTTGCCTTGGCTCTCGTTCTCTTCGGCGCGCCCGTTGGGGCAGCGGAAGAGCCCTTGGACTGCGTCGGTCAGCCCGATTCGACGGCAATCGGTTTCACCACGATCTGCGCCGGCCAGGAGACCTTCGCGGCCGAACAGCTGCAGGGCTGGTCCTGCGAGAACCTTTGGGATCTGCGCAGCAATATCCTCTATACAGAGGGCTACTGCTTCCAGAGCGAGCGTGGCAAGGCTGCATTCGACAATGTTGGTTGCAGTGCCAACACCATCTCCGAGGTCGGACTGAACAAGCATCAGAGTGCCAACATCAAGCTGATCGACCAGTTGGAGACGGCGCAGAACTGTCCGGCAAACTGAGGCAAGGCGGCCTTAGGCTGTGCGATCTTCTTGACTGTATCCTCGGAGAAGGTCGGCCTGTTCCAAAAGCTGTGTAGCGCCAACCCGCCAACCGTGATGGCGAGGTGTTGTGCCAACCCTTTTCGGAACCTTGAGGAGTCGCTTCTCGAACCTGGCGCTCGTCTGGATGCGTTCACTTGCTTTCGTCACAATAGTGGTTTGGTATCAAGGTGCCGATAAGAGAAGCTATACTTCGTCGGAGAGAGTGTGGTCCTCGGGTCGGTGACGCCCGCGGTCAAACTTCGCGTATTCGGTGGCGCTCTTGGCGACTTCGGCCTTGATCCAGCGCGCGATCTGTGCCGCATCGCTCAGTTTCTGCTTCCTGTCTCTCCAGACCAACCAGTAATTCTCGTCGCGGATAGTAACGGAGGGTAGTCGTAGCAATCTTCCAGCCATCAGATCTTGATGGACGAGAAAGTCGTTGGCCAATGCAATGCCCTGATCGCCGAGAGCTGCGTCAATTGCCTGTGTCGAGTTCAGAAACACCAGGCGTGCATGCTGCTGGACGTCAATCCCGTTGTAATAGAACCACTCTTCCCACCACTCGCCGAAATCCTCGTTCAACAGGCGTGCCTTCAGAAAGTCTTCGGGCTTACGAAAGGGGCCGCTCTCGGCATCGTAACGTGGGGAGCAGACCGGATAGACGTCGGGGCTCGCAAGCAGCTCCAGATCCCCGGTCATCACCTCTTCCTCGCCATAACCGATGCCGAAATCGGCCGTACCGGCTAAAACTTCAGTGAAGTCAACAGCGGGCTCGATTACCAGGGAATGCCGTGGAAAACTATCGGTCAGCCGGTGCATATTCCGCGACAGCCAGCGTGAACCAAAGCCCGCCACCGTCAGTATGCGGATCTGGTTGGACCCGAATTGCCGTTTTAGATCCTGCGTGGCGTTGCCGATCGTATCCAGAGCGCCGGAAATCTGCTCCAGGTAGACTTCGCCGGCCTTGGTCAACTGGACGCCCCGCTTGCGCCGCTCGAAGAGGGAAACGCCAAGGCGCAGTTCCAGACCACGCACGTGCCGCCCGACCACGCTGTGGGTGACGTTGAGCTCTTCGGCGGCGGCACGAAAGCCGCCCAGCCGAGCGGCGACCTCGAAGGCCTTCAGCGCGTTAAGCGGTGGGAGTTCTCGTCGAGCCATAGTTTCGAAAAAGTATCCAATTCGGTGGCTAATTCCAAGTCGCAACTGCACCAACTGCCGTCTACATTTTTCTAAGTCCCTAAACCGATGGGAGAGGCTGAATGCCTTCACTCTCCAGACGCCGTTTCCTGCTATCCGGCACTGCCGGCCTGTCCGCGCCGCTTTGGCCCCAAGCCGCACTCTCCGCCGAGCCCGAAGTGATCGTAATCGGGGCGGGTGCAGCCGGAATTGCCGCTGCGCGAACCCTGTTGGACAAAGGATTGAACGTCACGGTCATCGAGGCTGCCGACCGCATTGGAGGGCGTATCCATACCGACACGGAGACCTTTGGTGTGCCCTACGACGTCGGTGCCCATTGGATCGACTATGGGCACAAGAACCCACTGTTCAGCTTCGGCAAGAAGAATGGCTTTACCGTCTATCCTGGTCCCGATGAAGAGATCGTCTACGTCGGCAAGCAAGAGGCCTCGGATGAGGAGTATCAGGC
Organism: Rhodospirillales bacterium; assembly: GCA_963669445.1. Lineage (GTDB taxonomy): Bacteria > Pseudomonadota > Alphaproteobacteria > Kiloniellales > JACOMY01 > JACOMY01. The sequence continues at coordinate 2,716,962 of OY770029.1, read as the reverse complement.
CTATGAAGCAGCCTATGACGCGGCGATCCAGGCGATACTGGCGGCCGGTGGTGCGGGGCACGACGTCAGCGCGGGTTCCGTCGTCGCCAACAGCGGCCCCTGGACCGACCTGGTGGACTTTTTGATCGGCGCCTTCGAGATGGCGAAGGACCTCGACGCCTTCTCCGCTAAGGATTGGTACAATTCCGAAGATGGTGGCGATTGGTACTGCAAGGAGGGTTACGGCGCGCTCTGGGCCGCTTATGCCAAGGGCGTGCCCGTGCAGTTGTCGACCAAGGCCCTGACGGTCGACTGGAGCGGTTCCGGCGTCAAGGTTGCTACCGACAAGGGAGACCTGCGCGCCAAGGCCTGTATCGTGACGGTCTCGACCGGCGTGCTGGCGGCCGAGTCTATCCGCTTCGATCCGCCCTTGCCTGCTGAAAAGCAGGCCTCCTTTCACGGCATTTCAATGGGCGTCTATAACCACATAACGTTGCAGTTCGATCGCGATGTTTTTGACTTGGAGCCGGATTCCTACCTCTACTCGCGAATTGACGAGCGGGTCGATGGCTCGCCCAAGGGGATGGGCGTGCTGGCCAACATCTCGGGCAGCAACATCTCCTACGGCGATGTCGGCGGGATGTTTGCCGAGGCACTTGAGGCTGAAGGGGAGGCCGCGGCCGTCGACTTTGCGCTTCAGAACCTACGCGGCATCTTCGGCAACCAGATCGATAAGCATCTCGTCAAGGCAGTGGCTACCAGCTGGGGACAAAATCCTTTGACGCTGGGATCCTACGCCTCCGCCGCACCGGGCAAATACGACGATCGCAAGGTTCTGCGCCAACCTGTCGGAGAGCGTCTCTATTTCGCCGGAGAAGCCTGCAGCGAGTACGAATGGGCGACCGTCAGCGGTGCGCACGGCAGCGGCATCGATACCGCCAAAAAGGTTGCCAGAGCCTTGAAGAAGGGGCAGTAGCGTCGTCCAAGAGATCCTCTCAGCTATGTCGTAGCGGGCCACCCTCCTCATCGTCGACCTCCGCTTCGTAGCGGGAGGCAATTTCGGGATGGGCATAACCTGAGAGCAGGGCAAGTGAGACGATCCGCGCATCGAGCGCTTCCGGTGCCTCGGCGGCGACGTCCAGGCGTGCGCGTAAGGCATCTGCCTCAGGCTCACCCTGCCCATCGGCAAAGCCCTCGTGGCCTTGATAGCAGTAGGCGAAGAGGCGGCCGCTGCGGTGCAGGGTCTCGATCAAAGGCTGTGCAGCTGCGCCCATGGGTTCGCCGCGTTGGGGCAGACCCATGGCGTCCTTGGTCAAGCGCACCATTGCCAAGCGTAGCGGCTCCGGAAAACCGCTCGGCGATAGGCCGGTCGCCTCCAGTCCCTGGTCCAGCCACTCCAGACTGACCGTTCCGCCAAAGAAGAGTTTTCCAAGCAGGTTGATGGCCACTAGGCCGCGTCCTTCCTTGCCTGGCGCCGACGTTTCCGTCGAGCTTGAGCCGAGAGGTTCAAGAATTCTACCATGATCGAGAAGGCGATTGCCGTGTAGATGTAGCCGCGCGGGATATGGAAATGGAGCGCGTCTGCGATCAGTGCCACACCGACGAGGATCACGAAAGAGAGAGCCAGCATCTTCACCGTCGGATGGCGCGAGACGAACTCGCTTAAAGGTCCGGCTGCGACAAGCATGACGGCAATGGCGATGGTTACCGCCGCTATCATCACCGGCAGATGTTCGGCCATGCCGACCGCAGTCAGTACCGAATCGAGCGAAAAGATGAGGTCCAGGACGGCGATCTGGACGATCGCCATAGCGAAACTCATCCCAGCACGGCCCCTGGATTGCGCTTCTTCATCGCCCTCAACCGCCTTGTGGATCTCCGTCGTGCCTTTGTAGAGCAGGAAGAAGCCGCCGATCAGGAGGATGGCATCGCGCCAAGACCAAGCTTCGCCGAAGAGCTCTACGACCGGCTCGGTAATCCCAATGATCCACGAGATCGCAAACAGCAGCGCGATGCGACCGGCCAAGGCCAGGCCCAGTCCGATGCGCCGCGCCTGCAGTGCTTGCTGCTTCGGCAAACGGTCGGTGACGATCGTGAGGAAGAGGAGATTGTCGATACCGAGGACAATTTCCAGCGCCGTCAAGGTGAGTAGGCTGGCCCAGGCATTGGGGTCGGTCAAGAGCTCGAGAATCAGCCTAACTCCCTCTCGGCGCCACGCGGCGCGGCAAAGCGAGGAGTCTTCAGTCCAGTGGTTCTCCAATTGAGATCGGCAGCTCGCGCGCTCCCTCCAGCGACTCCTCGTTCTTGGTAAGCGCGCGATAGACCATGCCGCCGAAGATGGTCAAGTTTCGCGGATCACCCTTCAAGACAGCCACATAGTGATCCATGTAGGCCTGCCACCAGCGGGCGGCGAAGCTGTCCTGATCCTCCCCTTCACGCGGTTCCGGTAGAGGAATTGCCGTCGCGTCAATGCCGTCGTCCTTGAACAGCATGGGCGTCACGAAGGAGGGCAGCTGGTAGCGATGGATGATGCGGGTGACGAGGCTGAAGACCCGCACCTTGTGACCGAAGATCGTGAAGCTGTAACCCTTGTCGCCGCTGCCCAAGCCTTCGTCGACATCCACCGCCATGCAGAGGACTCGTCCCTCGGCGACCGCCTTATCCATCTCGCGCATGGTCGCAAGGCTTCTGCGCTTTGTGTAGATGAACTTGATATGCTCGGTCTGGAATTCGCTGGGCATCGGCAGACCCGTCATGATCGCGGCCGGGATGGCGTAGTGATGCATCACCGGTACGATGGCCATGATCGGACCAAGATGGGTGCCCACCGCGACGCAAGGCTTTCCGGCCCGGCTGAGATCCAAGAGACCGTCATAGTCATGCACGTGCACGATGTCGCCCATTTCGCGCGCATGTTCGCCGGTCGTGAAGGCCAGCCCGCGTAAGATCGCTTCGGCCGCAAGACCGCGTTGCACCTGGATCGTCCACTCTTCGCGAGTCCATTTCGACTGGTCGGCCAGGGACCAAAGGCGATCCAACATGGGCTGGGTGATGCTGCGATTGGGAATTCGAATCGCTTTGTGGTCTTCCGCCTTCGCAAGTGCGGATCGAAGGCTGCCCTCAATCTTCACCTCCTGCGCAAAGAGCTGTGAGCGATAGAGGTTCTGCGCGTCTTCCGTACGATTCAATCGCTCGTAGGCTTCCCCTAAAGCATCTTGGATCACGGGACCCAGTTTGGCACTTTCCGCCAGGTGTGGTTCCAGCAAGTCGACCACTGCCTGAAAGGCGCCTGTGCGTACCAGCGCCGTGACGTAGACTCGAACCCAGGTGGCCTGCTCTTCCGACAAGACGTCGTCGGGGCGTTCCATCACCTCCAGCGCCTCTGCAGCCTTCCCGGAATCGAGGAGGTTCATACCCTGCTCAACCATCTTCAGACGGGCTTCCAAGGCGTTGCGGTGTTTCCTGCGTTTCATCCGCTTGACGGCTTCTTGGAAGCGCTCATCGTCCTTACGGTCTTCGGCAAAGCGCTCGGCCACCACCTCCGCCTCGGCGATCCTATCCTGCTTCACCAGGCGCTTTATCTGTGCGGGAACGGTCTTCTTTAGCCTGGTGTCGATCGTCGCTCGTAGCTCTCGAAGTGGTTCGTCCTCGCCATGGGCTTCCGCCAGCGCCTCGGCTTTCTCCTCTGCTTCCACCAGTTCGCCGGCGGCGATTTGCTTGCGCAGTTCGGCCAAGCCCCGTGTCAGTCTCTTGCGCCCAAGCGTCTGCAGCAGGGACTGAACACGCTTATCGTCCTGATGCTCGCGTGCGAGATCCTGTGCCTTGGCGCCCGCTTCATCCAGTGAGCCGTCCTGCAAGAGTACTCTTACTTCGGCAAGGCTCGAGTCCAAGTCATTCATAGGTGACGACACGATCCGGGATTACCTCTCTCACTTAATTGAAACTGTCAGCTGCACACTGTGCATATGCTGCCAGGATCATAGAGTCTGTTTCCTGCCCTGGAAGGTCAAGATGTAATGACGCCATTGTCGCTGGCCCGCCGGCAGCATCATGGGCCGTCGGGGATCGCTCCCCCGCGAGTTCACGAAGCTACCGCTGGCATCGACTGGGCGCCAAGCAGCAAGGGTCCAAGCCATAGTCGCGTTGGTCCGCGGCCGCCTCGCCCCCGCAGAGTAAATCTGCCGCAAGCTTCGCCAGCGCCGGTGCGGTCTGGATGCCATAGCCGCCTTGGCCGGCCAGCCAGAAAAATCCCGGACAGGAGGCATCCCATCCGACCGCCGGCGACTTATCGACGACAAAGCTGCGTAGGCCCGCCCATTTGCGCTCAATCTGCCGGATCGAGAGGTCGAAGGCGCGCTCTATACGGTCGACGCAGTGCGCGATTTCCAGTTCCTCCGGCTGCGCGTCGCAAGGTGGAGAGGAGGTCTCGTTTGCGGGTGAGATCAAGAGCTTGCCCGCCTCGGGCCTCAGATAGAAGGTCTCCTCGATGTCGACGCTGAGGCAGAGCTCCTCGACGGCGCAATCCTCTGGAGCAGCTACGATCATCGCGGTCCGGCGCTTCGGCGTCAGGCCGATCGGCGCTGCGCCTGCCATCCTGCCGACCTCATCGGCCCAAGCGCCTGCAGCATTAACCAGGCTTTCCGCGGTGAACGCGCCGGCCTTGGTCTCGATCTTCCAGCCAGATCCGCTGCGTTCAAGCGCAAGCACCTCTGCATTGCAGATCAGCGTGCCGCCCTTAGCCTTCATCATCCTGAGATAACCCTGGTGCAGGGCGTTGACGTCGATATCACAGGAGTCTGCATCCCAGAGCGCCCCATCTATGTAGTCGGGGCGCAGCAGCGGCATGCGATTGAGCGCCTCTACCCGCGACAGCTGGACCAGCTGGGCGTCGGCGAACTCCTCCTGCATCTCGGCCAGGGCTTCTCGTTGATCGGCTCGCGCGATCAAGAGCGTGCCGCGCCTTGTCAAGAGCGGGTGATCGCAGAAGCCTGCTGGCGGGGCATTAAAGAAGCGCTCCGCGGCCCGAGAGAGCGCGCGAATTGGCGGTGGTCCGTAACTTTTCGAGAAGACGGCGGCGGAGCGCCCGGTCGTGTGATAGCCGGGCAGTGCCTCCTGCTCCAGCAGCAGAACGGAGCGATCGCCGGCCACCTCTGCAGCTAAGGAGGCGCCGGCGATCCCGGCACCGATCACGGCAACATCGGCCTGCATCTATCTCTCCCAATCTGGGTCAGTCAAACGTCGCGCCAGACGCTGCGCACCAACCCTCTATCGCCGCTGTTTCGTGGCGAACCTGCATTGGGGCTGGGACGATTCCAAGTGCAAATGCGAAGACTCAGCCTTCGGCAAGGTTTATCCATGCTGTAAGCGCGACGCCTCAGCCGGCCGAATCCAGAAGAGTGGCGATCGCATGAAGGAGCAAAGCGCATGCGAGATTTGGCGATCCTGACCTTCGTTACTCTGGACGGGGTGATGCAAGGGCCTAGTTCGCCGGAAGAGGACCCCTCCGGCGGTTTCGCACGGGGCGGCTGGGCGGCGCCCTATTGGGAGACGGTGATGCCGCAGGTGCTGGCCCAATCCATGGCCCAGCCCTATGACGTTCTCTTCGGCGGGAAGACCTATGATCTCTTCGCCGGCCACTGGCCGAACGTCGATGCGGAGAACCCGGTCGCGCGCATCATGAACACCTCAAAGAAGTTTGTCGTGACCTCGCGCGATGCGCCCTTGACCTGGTGCAATGCCACGGCGCTTGTCGGCGACCCGGCCACCACAATTCCACGGCTCAAAGCCGAGGAAGGACCCTTGATCCAAGTGCACGGAAGCGGCCGGTTGATCCAAAGCCTGCTTGCCGCCGATCTCATTGACGAGTTCCGGCTCTGGACCTTTCCGCTGCTGGTCGGCGAGGGAAAGCGGCTGTTCGCAGAGTCCGGCCCGCGCCCGCTGCAGCTCACAAAGGCCGCCACCTATCCAGACGGTGTTACGCTAACGGTCTATCGACGCGGTTGAACCCACCCGAGCGTGTGTTTGGGTAAGGGGGGCGGCGGCAATATTGTTCCCGCTACAATCTATCGCTTGCTTGGCGATATCCGTCGGCTCTAGTTGGCGGCAGCCAAGGAGCCTCTTCCATGCCCAATCTCACGCTTGTTCACCGCATGACGGCCTACATGGCCTGGGCCGACGACGTGGTGCTGAAGAATGCTGAACAGCTGCCCGAAGCCGAAGTGATGGCCCCACGCGAAGCGCTCTTCGGATCGATCAGCGGCACCTTCGACCACATTCTGGTCGTGGGAGAAATCTTCCGTGCCCATTTGGAGGGCCGCGATCACCCCCACCAGGCCCGTTACCGCGCGACCACCCTTCCTTTTCCCGAAGTCGCCCAGCGCCTTCGCGCGATGAACGACCACTATGTCGGCCTGGCCCAAAGCTGGTCCGAAGCGGATCTCGCCGAGACCGTCAGCTTCACCTTTGTCGGCGGTGGTACAGGCGCCATGACCCGCGAGGACATCCTGCTGCACCTGGTCAACCACGCCACCTACCACCGCGGTTTTGTGAGTACCTTGATGTTCCCGCTCGAAGCCGGCGGCGCTGCCAACGACCTGACGGTGTTCTTGCGGGATGTGTGGAAAGGTTGAAGTGACGAGAATGTGGATGGACGTTTTCCGTGACCTAGGTCCAAAAGGAGTATGCGATGCAGGGCGCCATATGTGGCAGCAGCCTCGCCGTCCGTCTTCCCTTTGCCGTGGTTGAGGCCCTGGCACTCAAGGAGGGAAAAGAGATCGAGGCTCGTATTGTGGGTGAGGGGTAAGCGTCTGAATGCTGGGTCTTGTGCGCTACGCTGCCGATCATGCACCTTCGGCACTCAGAGCGAATTCGTCCGATTGCTGAGTGCTCGAAGCCTGTCGACGCACCATTAGTAAAGATCTCTTGACTTTATCTCGCTGTTAGTAACGAATTTGTTCTTTAGATGCTCGCTAGGAAAAAACCCGTCCCTCGAAATCCTTGTCGCTGGGGGATCTCGTATCGGGTTAGCGGAGTTGAACGGTATGAACCGAACAACAGGCAAGTATGAGCGGACTCTGGCCGGCGGTGAGGAGGTTTCAGCTTTCGTGCCGCTAGCCTTACCGCCGCGAGATCCTGAAATTGTAATTGATTCCAAGACTGCTGGACGTCTTCGTACCGCCGAGCGCGCCTTGGCGCGGTTGAACCTTGCCAGTGAGATGGTTCCATCTTTGGAATGGTTCATCTACGCATTTGTTCGTAAAGAGGCCGTCATTACATCTCAGATCGAAGGCACGCAGGCCACATTGATCGACCTCTTGACCTTTGAGTCACAGCAGGGCGTTGCACTGAACCATGACGTTGAGGAGGTCTGCAATTACGTGAACGCCTTGAGCTATGCTCGGGAAGAGCTTGGCAGGGCTGAGGGTTTACCGCTTTCCATGCGCTTGCTTCATGAAGCACACAAGCGGCTCATGTATGGTGCGCGTGGCGCAAGTAAGCAACCGGGCGAAATCAGACGAAGCCAGAATTGGATTGGTGGTAGCAGACTTAGTCACGCAACCTATGTGCCACCCCCGGTTCAGTTCGTCCCGGATCTGCTCAGTGACTTAGAGAAGTACCTTCATAAGGATGATGATTTACCACCGCTGATACGGATTGGCCTGGCGCATGTACAGTTTGAGAGTATTCACCCGTACTTGGACGGAAATGGACGTATCGGCCGTTTACTGATAGCATTGCTTTTTGAATATTGGGGTATGCTGAAAGCACCTCTGCTTTACATTAGCCTCTACTTCAAACAATACCGCGAGGAGTACTTTCGACGACTGACTGCGGTGCGACGTGAGGGGGACTGGGAAGGCTGGATAGGCTTTTTTCTCGACGGCGTTGCGACGATCGCGGACGAGGCCGTCAAGTCGGCGCGCGAGTTGTTCGCCCTCGTCGCATCGGATCGCGTGCGGGTGCTCGCTCAGGATACAACGTCAGTCTCCGCTGTACGCTTGTTTGAGTTCTTGCCGAGCCATCCAATAGTGACGGTCGCATCGGCTATGACCCTCATTGATGTAAGCAAGCCCACTGCTACGCGTGCGATCGAGGCACTGGTGTCCGCCGATGTCCTGCTCGAGACGACTGGAAGACGGCGTGATCGCAGCTTCGCGTACAACAATTACATTGAGAGACTGCGGGTCGGCACGGAACTCGAAAGGCGTTGATGATCGATAAGGTCATTCACTCCCACTCGATCGTTCCCGGCGGTTTCGAGGTCACGTCGTAGACCACGCGGTTGACCCCGCGCACCTCGTTCACGATCCGAGTTGCCACCTCGGCGATGAAACTGTGGTCGAAAGGGTAGCTCTCGGCGGTCATGCCGTCGGCGCTGGTGACGGCGCGCAGGGCCAGCACGTAGTCGTAGGTGCGCTGGTCGCCCATGACGCCGACCGTGCGGACCGGAAGCAGCACGGCGAAGGCTTGCCAGATGGCGTCGTAGAGATTGGCGCTGCGCAAGGCCTCGATGTAGATGGCGTCGGCCTTGCGCAGGATCTCGGCCTTTTCGGCATCCACCGCGCCGGGAATGCGGATGGCGAGCCCGGGGCCTGGGAAGGGATGGCGGCCGAGCAGAACGTCGGGAAGGCCCAACTCGCGGCCAAGCGCGCGGACCTCGTCCTTGAAGAGCTCGCGCAAGGGCTCGACCAGGTCCATCTTCATCCGCTCGGGCAGGCCGCCGACATTGTGGTGGGTCTTAATGGTGACAGACGGGCCGCCGCGCGGCGAAACGCTCTCGATGACGTCGGGATAGAGCGTGCCTTGGGCGAGGAAGTCGGCGCCGCCGATCTTCTTGGCCTCCTCCTCGAAGACCTCGACGAAGCTGCGACCGATGATGCGGCGTTTCTCCTCCGGCTCAGCCACGCCGGCCAAGCGGCCGAGGAAGAGCTCGGAAGCGTCGCGGTGCACCAAGGGAATGTTGTAGTGGCCACGGAAGAGGGAGACGACTTCGTCGGCCTCTTGGAGGCGCATCAGGCCGTGGTCGACCAGAATGCAAGTGAGCTGGTCGCCGATGGCCTCGTGGATCAGCACGGCTGCGACCGAGGAATCGACCCCGCCTGAGAGGCCGCAGATGACCCGCTTGTCGCCGACCTGTTCGCGGATTGCCGTCACCGCCGATTGCCGGAAGGCGGCCATGGTCCAATCTCCCGCGCAGCCACAGATGTCGCGTGCGAAGCGGGCGATCAGCTTGGCACCGTCGGGGGTGTGGATCACCTCGGGATGGAACTGCACGCCATAGAAATGTCGGGTCTCGTCGGCGGTGATGGCGAAGGGAGCACCGTCGGAGCGGCCTTGCGACTTGAAGCCCGGCGGCAGCTTCACCACGCGATCGCCATGGCTCATCCAGACCTGGTGGCGCTCGCCCGGCTGCCAGAGGCCACGGGTCAGCTGGTTCTGATCGGTGACCTCGACGAAGGCCTTGCCGAACTCCTGATGGTCGCCGGCCTCGACCAGGCCGCCCAGCTGATGCACCATCAGCTGTTGGCCGTAGCAGATGCCCAGCATCGGCAGACCCAGGCCGAAGATTGGCTCGGGTGCCTGAGGGCTGTCCTCGGCGATGGCCGATGCCGGCCCGCCGGAAAGGATGATCCCCATGGGCTTGAGCGCCGCGATGCGCTCCATGCCGGCATCGAAAGGGAGAATCTCGCTGTAGACCCCAGCCTCGCGCAGGCGTCTGGCGATCAGCTGAGTAACCTGGGACCCGAAGTCCAGGACAAGAATCGTGTCCGTCATGGCCAGCAGAGAGCATAGCTGTCCGGCTCTGTCCAGGCCGTGCGGGCTCGGAGAGTTCGCAAGCCTGCCGTGCGGCAACGCCTGCAGCTTGGCGCTTGACGAAAGGGGGGTCGCGCAGCGACTTTGCCGCGGTTTGGGGCCGTCACAAAGCAGGAGTCGCGTGGGCTGGTGAACGCTGTCGTCATCTCCGAGTTCATGGAGGAAGCGGCCCTGGAGGCCTTTCCGCCGGGAATGGGCCTGCTCTACGATCCGACTCTGATCGAGGATCGGCCGCGCTTGCTCGCCGCCCTGGCCGAGGCCGAAGCGGTGATTGTGCGCAACCGCACTCAGGTGAACGGCGAGCTGCTGGCTGCGGCGCCGAACCTGAAGGTGGTGGGGCGTTTGGGCGTCGGCTTGGACAACATCGATATGGAGGCCTGCCGGGCGCGTGATGTTGCCGTCTATCCGGCGAGCGGCGCCAACAGCGTCTCGGTGGCCGAGTATGTGATCGCCTCGGCCCTGCTGCTGCTGCGCGGTGCCTTCGCGGCCACGCCCCAGGTCTTGGCCGGTGCCTGGCCACGGCAGTCGCTGAAAGGGCACGAGATCTCCGGTCGCGTCATGGGCCTGATCGGCTATGGCAACATCGCTCGCGTGGTGGCCGAGCGCGCCAAGTCTATGGGGATGCGCGTGATTGCCTGCGATCCCTTTCTACCGGCCGACCATCGCGCCTGGAGCAGCACCGAACGTCTCGACTTCAAGCCACTGTTGGCTCGGGCCGATGTCGTCAGCCTGCATGTCCCGCTAACCGAGGAGACGCGGGAGCTGATCGACGCGGCCAGCTTGGCGCTAATGAAGCCGGGCGCCATCCTGATCAACACGGCGCGTGGCGGCATCGTCGACGAGGCGGCGCTGGCCGCGGCCTTGGCGAGCGGTCGCTTAGGCGGTGCAGCAATCGATGTCTTCGAGGAAGAACCACTTCCGGCATCCAGCGCCGAACACTTCCAAGGTCTCGACCGCCTGATCCTGACGCCGCACATCGCCGGCGTGACGGAAGAGGCCAACGAACGGGTGTCGCGGCTGACCGTTGAGAACGTGATGAGAGGATTGGGATTGCTGGATGGCTGAACGGGAGACGCTGACGCCGGAGGCGGCGCAGGATCTGGTTAAGCGGGCCTTGATGCGGGCCGGAACCTCGGAGGCCAACGCTCAGTCGGTTTCGATGGCTTTGGTGGCAGCAGAGATCGATGGGCAGGGCGGCCACGGCCTCTCTCGCGTCGCGACCTATTGCGAGCAGGTCCTTGTCGGCAAGGTCGACGGCGAGGCTGTGCCCGAAGTCAGGCGCCCGGCGCCGGCATTCCTGTCGGTCGATGCGAAAGGCGGCTTTGCCTTCCCGGCTTTCGATCTGGCCATAGGAGACTTGAGTGCCGTCGCGGCCGAGACCGGTGTGGCGGCAGCGGCGCTGCACCACTCTCACCACTGCGGGCAGGCCGGCCGTCATGTCGAGCGCCTGGCCGAGGTCGGGGCTATGGCCTTGCTCTTCGCCAACACGCCCAAGGCCATGGCGCCTTGGGGCGGACGGGAGCCCCTGTTCGGAACCAATCCGATCGCCTTTGCCGCACCGCGGGCAGATGCACCGCCGCTGGTGGTCGACCTCTCGCTCTCCAAGGTGGCGCGCGGCAAGGTGGTTGCTGCAGGCAAGCGCGGCGAGGCGATTCCGGAAGGCTGGGCGCTGGACAGCGAGGGCGCCCCGACGACCGATCCCAAGGCAGCGCTCGGCGGCTCCATGATCCCGATGGGCGATGCCAAGGGCGCAGCGCTGGCCTGGATGGTGGAGATCCTGGCCGTCGGCTTGACCAGCGCCTGCTTCAGCTTCGAGGCTAGCTCCTTCCTCGGCCCCGAAGGCGGGCCGCCGGCTGTCGGCCAGTTGCTGATCGCCTTCGATGTCGCTCGCCTTTCCGGCGGCGCGTTCCAGTCACATCTGGCCCGGCTGACCGATCAGGTCGCCGGCCAAGAAGGTGCGCGGCTGCCGGGCAGTCGCCGTCTTGCCAGTCGGGCCGCCGTAGAGCGCGACGGCCTTTCCATACCAGCGGTCATCCTTGAGGAAGTGCGCTTGCTCGGGCGAGAAGAAACCGTCTAACGTTTTGAGAAATCGGGAGGAAATGAGAATGAACTTGGTAAAGACGACGGCTTTCGCCCTGGCCGCGGCCCTGATCGGTGGCAGTGTTGCGATCGCCGAGGACTATCCTACCAAATCAGTGGACTACATCATTCCCTTCGGACCAGGTGGTGAGTCCGATGTCACCGCGCGCCTGCAGCAGCCCTACTTCAAGGAACTGACTGGGCAGGACCTAGTTGTCTCCTATAAGCCCGGAGGCGGCGGTGCTGTCGGCTGGTCGCAGCTGAATGCCATGCCCGGCGACGGCTACACCATCATGGGCGTGAACCTGCCGCACATCATCGTCAAGCCGCAGCAGGGCGACGTCGGCTTCAAGACCGATGATTTGGTGCCCGTCCATATCTTCCACTATACGCCAGACGCCATCGTGGTGCGCGAGGACAGCGACTTCAAAACCTTGAAGGACCTGGTCGATTTCGCCAAAGCGAACCCCAAGAAAGTGATCTTCTCCGGCTCCGGCAAGGGTACGGCCAACCATTTGGCGCAGGTGAACTTCGACAAGCTGGCCGGCGTCGAGACCACCTATGTCGCCTTCAAGGGCACCGGTGCCGCCGTTGCAGCGCTCCTGGGCGGGCAGGTCGTGGCCGAATGGGGCTACACCACGGTCGGCGCCAAGCAGGGCGACAAGGTGCGCATGCTGGCAGTTGCCATGGAGGAGCGTCATCCGCTCTTTCCCGACGTGCCGACTTTCAAGGAGTTGGGCTACGACCTGGTCTCCGGCGCCTATCGCGGCATCGCCGTGCCGGCTTCTGCGTCTGAGGACACACGCCTGGCGATCGCCAGTATCATCGATCAGATCAACGGCAATCCGGACTTCCAGAAACAGATGCTTGATGGCGGCTTTGCCATGATCAATGTCGGCTATGGCGCCGACATGGACAGCTTCATGGCGGAGAAGGCGGAGGGCTACATCGCGGCTGCCAAGGAAGCCGGCATCATCAAGTAGCGTTGCAGGCCAGGGGCCGTCCGAGGCGACGGCCCCTGCTTCGCGCATGCTGGACTTCTTCCTGGGTGCTCTGACGCCCTTCAACATTCTTCTGGCGCTGGGCGGAGTGGCGGCCGGCACCATTATCGGATCGATTCCGGGCCTGACTGCGACCATGGCAGTCGCCGTACTGGTGCCGCTGACGTTTGCCATGGAGCCTGGCTCGGCCCTCATCCTCATGGGCGCAATCTACACCGGCGCGATCTACGGCGGTGCCTATGCAGCCATTCTGCTGAATACGCCCGGCACGCCCTCTGCCATTGCCACCACCTTCGACGGCTTTCCCATGGCCAAGCGCGGCGACGGCGATCTGGCTGTCTCCGTCGCCTGTCTGGCCAGCGTCGGCGGCGGATTGGTCGGTGCGCTGGCCTTATTGTTTCTGGCACCGCCATTGGCAGAGGCAGCGCTCGCGTTTGGCCCAATCGAGTACTTTTGGCTCGCGGTTTTCGGCCTCTCGCTGATCTCAGCCCTTTCGGAGGGCAATTTTCTGAAAGGCCTGATTGCCGCCTGTCTGGGCCTCCTACTGGCAACAATCGGAGTGTCGGAGACGTCCGCCGAGGTGCGCTTCACCTTTGGATCGCCTACTCTGCTGGGTGGCATCGAGGTGGTTTCGGCACTGATCGGCCTCTATTGCATTCCGGTGCTGATCGATCTGGTGGCGCGGCCCGAACGGCATCTGGAGCCGACCGGGCAGGGTCTGGGTTTCCGTTTGGGCGAGGCCTTCGGGCTGCTGCTGCGCGAGAAGTGGAACCTGTTGCGCAGCTCTGCCATCGGCACCTTCGTGGGCGCCTTACCGGGTGCAGGCGGTTCGATCGCCGGCTTGATCTCCTATTCCGAGGCCAGGCGCTCCTCCAAGCGGCGCGAGAACTACGGCAAGGGAGAGCCGGGTGGGGTGATCGCGACAGAGTCGGCGAACAACGCCACGGTCGGCGGCGGCTTCATCCCGACTCTGGTGCTGGGCATTCCCGGCACGCCGCCTGACGCGGTGATCCTGGGTGCCCTGCTGGTGCAGGGGGTGCGCACCGGGCCTAGCCTCTTCGCAGAAGGCGGTTCCATCGTCTACACCTTCATCTTCGGGCTGCTGATCGCCACCATCCTGATGTTGCCGGTCGGCCTGCTGGTTGGGCGTTTCGCTTATGCCGCGATCCTGAGGGCACCTAAAGCGGCACTGGTGCCCATCGTCGCCTTTATGACGGTGATCGGTGCCTTTGCCATTCGCAACAGCCTGTCGGACTCGCTGATCATGATCCTGCTGGGTGTGATCGGTTGGGTGGCGACGCGGCGCGGCTTCTCGGTCTCGCCCATCGTGCTGGGCCTGATCCTAGGCCGGATCGCCGAACAAGGCTTCGTGCAGGGCTGGACGATCGGCTCCGCCCTGGACGATCTGCCGGGCCAGTTCTTCGGGCGACCGATCGCATTGGTCATCATCGCCATGACCTTGCTTACCTTCTTCTACCCTCTAATTCCGGGCCTGCGCCGTCGACTGAGCCGCAGCAGCGTGGCACCGCCGCCGGCCGGTCGTAGCCTCAGCCTGCCGGGGTTCCTGGCCGCCTGTTTGGATTACCTGGTCTTTGCGGGGATCGGCCTCTTGATCCTCTTCGAGGCGCAGGGCCTGAACGACGATGCCGCCGTCTTTCCGCAGGTAATCGCCATGGCCATGCTGGTCTTCGTCGGCCTCGGACTGCTGCGCCTCACTCTTTTCCGTCGCGGCGAACCGGAGATGCCGAGCGGCTCCTGGCCACGCCGCATCGCCTTGCCTCTGGTCATGCTGGGCGGCGTCGCGCTGGCGCCGATCCTGGGGTTCGGCGTTGCCGGCGTCGTCATGGGCTTGGGCCTGCTGGTGATCGCCCTGCACGAGCGACCCACGCTCAAAGCGGCCCTCGGTCTGCCTCTGGCCGTAGTCGTCATCATCCTTGCGGTGACTTTTGCGTTCCGTGATCTGCTGAGCGTACCCTTGCCGCTGGGAGGGCTATATTAGTACCGATCCGGCGCTTCCGGACTGCATAGCCTTTATCAACGATGTGCCTGAGTGGTTCCGGCACCTTACACAGGGGCTCCTCGAATGCGGCGCTACATGGTGGTCGAGCGTTTCAAACAGGGCTGCTGGGAGGCCGCCTATGCACGCTTTCGTACTGAAGGCCGCTTGCTTCCCGAGGGGCTTTTCTATCTGAACTCCTGGGCCAGCCGAGAAAAGCAGATCTGCTATCAGCTGATGGAAACGAATGCGCCGGAACTGTTCGACATCTGGTTTGCCAGTTGGAGTGATCTGGTCACTTTCGAATTGGTGGAGATCGACTGACAGGTCCTCACATCGCTTCCACCAGCCAGAGTGACAGCCAGGGTACGGCGATCAGTAAGGCCAAGCGCAGGATGTCGGCGATCCAGAAGGGGGTGACGCCCTTGAAGATGGTGCCGAGCGAGACGTCGTGGAGGACACTGCGCAGGACGAAGACATTGAGGCCGACGGGCGGGGAGATCAGGCTGATCTCTGTGACCACCACGACGATGACGGCAAACCAGATGAGCGCGTATTCTGGGTCGGCCAGGATCTCAACGCCGAAGTCCAGCTCGTAGAGCAGGGGATAGAAGACCGGGACGGTCAGCAGGATCATCGAGAGACTCTCGAGCACGCAGCCCAGCACGATGTAGATCAAGACGATGCCCAGGATCACAAGGTAGGGGTTCAGCTCCAGGCCTGAGATCCAATAGGCCAGCCCGTCCGGCAGACCAGCGAAGTTGATGAAGTTCGAGAAAATCTCGGCGCCGATGATGATGGCAAAGATCATTGCGGTGGTTCGCGCGCTCTCTAGGCAGGCGCGGAAGATCTGGCCGGCGCTGACGCCCCCCATGGCGAGAGCGATGACAAAGGCGGCCGCAGCCCCGATGCCGGCGGCCTCTGTCGGGGTGAAGAAGCCGCCGTAGATTCCGACCATGATCAACAGGAAGAGTGCCAGGACGGCCAGCACGCCCAGTCGGTCGCGTCGGCTGAAGGGCTCCGTACCCTCGGACTTGGGCGCCAGCTCCGGCTTGATGCGCGTCGCGACCGCTATGGCGCCGATGTAGAAAAGCAACCCCAGGACGCCCGGGATGATGCCGGCGATGAAAAGCTTGCCGATGTCGGATTCGGTGATCAGACCATAGATGATCAGCACCACGCTGGGCGGTATCAGGATGCCCAAGGTGCCACCGGCCGCGATCGAGCCGGTCGCCAGGCTGTCGGCATAGCCATAGCGGCGCATCGAGGGCATGGCGACCTTCGACATGGTCGCCGCCGTTGCCAGCGAAGAGCCGCAGACGGCGCTGAATCCGCCGCAAGCCAAGACCGAAGCCATGGCGAGACCGCCGCGCGAGCCGCCGAGCAGACGGTTGGCGGCGGCATAGAGGCCGTGGCTGACGCCAGAGATCGTCAAGAGATTGCCCATCAGGATGAAGAGCGGCACTACGGAGAGGGAGTAGGAAAGCCCGGTCTCGAAAGCGACGCTGCCGATCATCGACCAACTGGCACCCCAGCCGCGTAGCAGCGCGAAGCCGACCGCACCCACCAGCGCCATGGCAAAGGCGATTGGCACCTTGGCGAAGATCAGGCCCAGCAGGATGGCAAAGGCAATCAGGGACTCGGTCATCGGTCCTGGCCTCCGGTCAAGCGCAGCAGCGCCAGCGCAGCGCTGACGGCTGCCAGTAACGCGGCAAACCAAGCGACCGGGGCCAACGGCAGAGAGAGCGCATTGGTGACGGCACCGTCCTCGCCCAACCGCAGCGCTTGGGCCAGCAGGCGCCAGGCAACGACACCCAAAACAGTCGCGGACAAGAGCGTTGCCAGGACAGCGGTAACGGCCCGGATCGGCCGTGGCAAATGGCCGTGGAGCAGGTCTACTTCAATATGCTCACCGGCTCGTGTGGTGAGAGGTAGGGCGGCGAAGATCAGCGCGCATAGCATCATCTGGGTGATCTCGAAGGCGCCCGAGAGCGGCGTGTCGAACCAGTAGCGTCCGACCACGTCGACCACGGTCACGCCCGTCAGGCCCAGCAGCAGCAGTGCGCAGCAGCCGCCAAGCCCCCAGTCCAGCACATCCAGTCGCGCGCTGGACTGGGGGGTGCTGTTCGCGCCCCCTTCTTCGCCAGTGGTTTGCATGACCCCAGCCTTGCGCCTTAGGGGGTGACGCCGGCTTGGCTGCGCAGCTCCGCCAGAGCGGCGGTGCCATCATAGCCATCCTCAGCCAGAGAGGCGGCCCAGGCGGCCTCGTACTGGGCGGCGGCGGCCTTCACGGCGGCTAGCATCTCGGGCGAGGCCTCATGCACATCGATGCCGGCATCCTTTACCTTCTTCAAGGAACGCTCGTCGGATCGATTCCAGGCTTCGCCGACCATCTGGGCGAAGGCTTCGCCGGAGACGGCTTCGATCGCCGCCTGATCTTCGGCTGAGATCTCGTTCCACTTGTCCTCGTTCATCACCAGGAACCAGGTGGTGTTGTAGAGCCCGCCTGGGACGGTCATGGAGTACTTCAAGTCGTCGTTCAGCTTGAAGGCGGTCAGCGCATCGAAGGGGAAGGTCACGCCGTCGATGACACCGCGCGAAAGCTTCTCGTAGACCTCGCCGGAGGACATGAAAAGGGTGGTGGCGCCCATGTTGCCCATCAAGTCGGCGATGTAGCCGCCCGGCGTGCGAATCTTGAGGCCTTCAAGATCGTCGGCGCTCTCCAGTTTGCGTTGGTTGTTATGCAGCACGCCGGGGCCGTGCACGAAGAGACCCAGCAGCTTGACGCCCTCGTGCTCCTTCTGGGCCTCTAAGGGGCCAGTGTAGACGTTCCAGAAGGCCTTGGAGCCGGCCACGGCATCGTCGCCAATGAAGGAGAACTGGCCGATGCGCGAGCGCTCGAAGCGATCGTCCTTGGTAAAGGAGTGCAGGCCGTAGGTGATATCGGCAACCCCGTCGCGGGCCATGTCGAAATGCGCCGGCGGAGCGCCCAGCGGCTTGGCCAGCACGCGTACGGTGACGCGGCCGTCGGTGGCTTCCTCGACCTGCTTGGCCCAGGGCTTCATGCCCTCGGTCACCACCGGATGGCGGGCCGGCAGCCAGGAGGAGAGCACCAGCTCGGTCTCGGCCATGGCTGGGGTCGTCAGCGCACTTAGCGCCAAGGGTGCGGCCAGGCTCAAGGCAAGGGCCAGCTTGGTCATGGATTGGGTCATGGTTTTCCTCTCCTGTCGTTAGATGTGACGTTTGTCAGGCTTGGGGCTTCTGTTGCTCTGGATGGCCGGCTTGAAAGGCCGGCAGGACGGCGCAGTTGCGGTCGATCGTCTCGATCCTGGGCCAGCGCGCGGCGTCGAGGCCCCAGCGCCGGGCATTGTAGAGCTGCGGGATCAGCACGCAGTCGGCCAGCCCCGGGCTGTCGCCGTGGCAGTAGGTCTTGCTTTCGGGATGCTGCAAGAGGATTTCGACGGCGTCCAGGCCGCGCCCAATGAACTCCTGCATCCAGGCTTGACGCATCGCCTCGTCTCCGCGAGCAAGCTCCAGAACCCGCGCAACGACCGAGGGATTGCAGACCGGGTGCACCTCCATGGCGATCGCCTGGGCGATGGTTCGGACGCGTGCCCGGCCCACCGCATCGCCGGGCAGCAACGGCGGTTCCGGACGGGTCTCGTCCAGGTAGTCGATGATCGCCAGCGACTGGGTGAGCTCTAGACCGTCGATGGCAAGCGCAGGGACCAAGCCTTGCGGATTGCGCGCGAGGTGCGCTGGCGCCTTTTGCTCGTCCTTGGTCAGATCGACCGCGTGGCTGTCATAGGCGATCCCCTTCAAGGCCAGCGCGATGCGTACGCGATAAGTGGCTGAGGATCGCCAATAGCCATAGAGCAACGCGCGGGCTCGA
Organism: Rhodospirillales bacterium; assembly: GCA_963669445.1. GTDB lineage: Bacteria > Pseudomonadota > Alphaproteobacteria > Kiloniellales > JACOMY01 > JACOMY01. Next base: position 2,698,202 of record OY770029.1, on the reverse strand, counting down.
GTCATTGATCGGAGAACTCTTTCTCATGCATCCAAGCAGCGTGTTTGGGTGCGCGTTTGGTCTGCGACCACTCTTCCAGCATCTCCCACTTGACCGCGTCCAGGCGCTTTAGCTTGTCAGCTTCGTCCTTGTCAGGACAGGCTAGCTCCAGTCGGTGTCCGTTCGGGTCGAAGAAGTAGATGGAATGGAAGAGGGAATGGTCGACGGGGCCAAGGACATCGATGCCGCCTTCCTCCAGCGAGGCCTTGTAACCCATCAGGGTGTCGAAGTCGGCGACCTTGAAGGCGATGTGTTGGACCCATCCGGGTGTGTTCTCGTCGCGCCCCATCTCCGGCTTGGTCGGCAGCTCGAAGAATGCCAGTACGTTACCCTGACCGGCATCCATGAAGATGTGCATGTAGGGGTCGGGTTCCTTGGTCGAGGGCACCTGGTCCTCGGCGATGGCCAGTACAAAGTCCATATTGAGGTGCTTGACGTACCAGTTCACGGTTTCCTTGGCGTCGCGGCAGCGATAGGCCACGTGGTGAATTCGATCGATCTTCATGCGCCTTGCTCCTTCTTCGCTCGAGCATCAGCTGCCGCGAAGGCCTGGGTCAGGACCTCGCGATCGCCGATGTGGTTGGCCAGGATGAGAATCAGCCTGGCGTTGGTGGTCGCGGACTCCGCTTCCGCGCGGCCATCGTGCAGCTGCAGCAGTTCGGCATAGAAGCCGTCTGGGTCGGGCAGATTGGGGGTGGTAATCAACTGGCTCATGCTGCGGCCTCCTCTGCAGTGTGACCGATCGCACGCTTTAGTGCAGTGAAGACCTCTGCCTCCTGGTATGACGGCCAACGGGCAACCACGTGTTGATCTGGCCGCAGGAGATAGACGGCTGCGTTTGCTTCACCGAGGTAGCGCATGCTCAGCGCTGGGGAGGGCAGCGCCTCGCTCTGCAAGCTGAGGCAATTGATTTCTAGGCCGTCGATCGTGAGGCTGTCAGGCACTTGGGCGTTGATGCCGAGCAGATGGAAGCGGCTATCCAGCCGGTCCAATAGCCAGCCGGCCTCCGTCGGGGCGTCGATGGCTGGCGCACCTGGTCGTACCGCCGTTGGCAGGTCTGCGTAGTCCGGACCGTTCAGCGCTGAGGCATCGTGCGTTGCCGGCAGGGAGAGGCGGCCGGAGTTCACCAGCGGACGGGCAAAGGCGAAATCCTCTGACAGGTCCAGCACGGCGTCGCGGAACAGTCGGCTGGTCTTCGACTTCGGCGTGATGAAGTCGGTAGAGCGGGTCGAGTTCAAGATGTTCTCGTCGGCGGCCTGCACGCGTTCTTGATCGTAGCTGTCGAGCAGGTCCATCGGCGCCTTGCCGTTCAGTACCAAGGCCAGCTTCCAGCAGAGGTTGTCGGTGTCCTGGAAACCGCTGTTGGCGCCGCGTGCACCGAAGGGGGAAACTTGGTGGGCGGCATCGCCGGCGAAGAGCACGCGGCCGTGGCGGAAGCGATCCATGCGGCGGCACTGGAAGGTGTAGATCGAGACCCACTCCAGCTCGAAGCCGACCTCCTCGCCCAGCATGGCCTTCAGTCTGGCCTTGACCCGCTCCGGCTCCTTCTCGCGCTCCTTGTCGATCTCCCATCCGAGCTGCAGATCGATGCGCCAGACCCGGTCCGGCTGCTTGTGCAGCAAGGCCGACTGGCCCCGATTGAAGGGCGGATCGAACCAGAACCAACGCTCGGTCGGGAAGTCGGCATCCATGATCACGTCGGCAATCAGGAAGTTGTCTTCGAAGACGCGGCCATGGAAGCCCAGACCCAACATGTCGCGAACCGGCGAGTGCGCCCCATCGCAAGCGATCAGGAAGTCAGCCTCCAGATCGTAAGGACCGTCCGGTGTTTCGACCGTGAGCTTGACGCCTTCGTCCTCCTGATCGACGGCCACAACCTTGTTGTTGCCGCGCAGCTCGATCGGCTTGCCGGCAGCGATCAGGGACTGCAGGCGTTCCACCAGATAGTGCTCCAGGTGATACTGCTGCAGATTGATGAAGGCCGGGCGCTTGTGATCGCTCTCCGGCAGCAGGTTGAAACCATAGACCTCGCGCTGGTCGAAGAAGACCTTGCCGCGGTTCCAGACCACGCCCTTGTCGACCATGGCGTCACCACAGCCAAGCCGATCAAGGATTTCCAGCGGTCGCTTGGCGAAGCAGATGGCGCGCGAGCCCCAGCTGACCCGATCGTTCTCGTCCAGCACCACGGAAGGTATGTCGTGCAGTGCCAGATCAATGGCAGCCGCCAGACCGATCGGCCCAGCGCCGACGATCACCACCGGATGGCGGGCCGCTTGGCCTGCGTTCTGGTCGGCACTGCGTTCATAAGGATAGAGCGGCACTTCGAAGATCTTCGACATGGGCTCTACTCCTGCAGCGAAGCCCACATGGCCTGATCGCGCTCGGCCGTCCAGATCCGGGGCGTGTCGATGCCGAGCGCCTCGTCGTAGGCGCGCGCCACGTTGAAGGGCAGGCAGTGCTCATAGATCGCATAGTCTTCGAACTTGGGATCGCAGTATTCGCGGCAGGCAGCCATCGCCTCTTTCAGGCTGCGGCCGGCGGCGGCGGCGGCGGCGACCGGGCGATAGGTGCTCTCGACGAAGTCGCGGGTCAGCGCCAAGGCCTCTCGTACCTGATCTTGGGTGACCAGCGCGTCGCCGCGTCCCGGTGCCAGGGCGCGGGGCTGGAACTCGGCGATGCGGTCCAGCGTCTTGGGCCAGTCCTGCAGATGGGCATCGCCGCAGTAGCAGGCCGAGTGAAACTCCACCGAGTCGCCGGAGAACATGACGCCAGCATCGGGGATCCAGGCGATCAGATCGCCGGCCGTGTGCGCACGGCCCAGATGCATCAGGTCGACCCGTCGCTTGCCCAGATAAACCGTCATCTTGTTCTTGAAGGTCATGGACGGCCAGGTCAGGCCGGGGATGGATTCGGCCGCCTGGAAGAGTCGCGGGAAACGGCCGAACTCGCTGTCCCAGTCCTCCTGCCCGCGTTCCGCAATCATCGCGCGGCAGGCTTCCGAAGCGATGACCTGTTCGGCGCCATAGGCCGAGGCGCCCAGCACACGCACGGCATGATAGTGGCTGAGAACCACGTATTTGATCGGCTTGTCGGTCACCTGGCGAATGTGGGCAATCACCTCTTTGGCCATGACCGGCGTGGCCTGGGTGTCGACGACCATGACGCCGTCGTCGCCGATGATGACGCCGGTGTTGGGATCACCCTCGGCAGTGAAGGCGTAGAGGTCCGGGCCCACCTCGGTGAAGGAGATGGTCTTGGCTTCCATGTCGCCGGTGGATGCAAAGGCCTTTGCCATGTGCTGTCGCTCCTATCCTGTCAAATTAGTCGCTTGAGGGTGCGGGAAGGATGGTTCCCTCGCAGTCGCCGAAGCCGATCCGATAACCCTCGCCCTGGGCCCAGCCGCGCAACGTGAGGCTATCGCCGTCCTCGATGAAGCTGCGGGTCTCGCCGCCGGCCAGGGTTAGGGGCTGCTTGCCGCCCCAGGTGATCTCCAGCAGCGAGCCGTATCCGCTCTTCTCCGGACCTGAGATGGTGCCGGAGCCGAGCAGGTCGCCGCTCTCCATCTTGCAACCGCCGATCGCGTGGTGGGTCAGCTGTTGAGCAGCGCTGTAGTAGAGGTGACGGGTGTTGGACTGGCTGATGCGGCTGGCCTGGGTGGCCCCCTTCGGCTGCATCCAGACCTCCAGCTCGATGTCATAGAGCGAGGGGCCGTCCTCCTCGAGGTAGGGCAGCAGCGGCTTGTCGCGCGTTGGGGTGGGGACCCTGAAGGGCTCCAAGGCCGCCTTCGGTACCACCCAGGGACTAATCGAGGTGGCGAAGGCCTTGGCTTGGAAGGGGCCGAGGGGCTGATACTCCCAGGCCTGAATGTCTCGTGCCGACCAGTCGTTCAGCAATACGTAACCGAAAATCATGTCTTCGGCCTCGGCGACTGAGACGGGCTGACCCATCTCGTTGCCCTGGCCAACCACCGCGCCAAACTCCAGCTCGATGTCCAGGCGCTTGCAGGGTCCGAAGAGCGGTGCTTCGGCGCCGGGTGGTTTGGTCTGGCCCAGCGGGCGCCTGATCTTGGTTCCGCTGGCGACCACGGTAGAAGCCCGCCCGTTGTAGCCGATTGGGATGTGCAACCAGTTCGGCGGCAGCGCGTTCTCCGGGCCGCGGAACAGGCTGCCGACGTTGAAGGCATGCTGGCGCCCGGCGTAGAAATCGGTGTATCCGCGCACCTCGAAGGGCAGGTGCAGGCTGACCTCGGCCAAGGGGAAAAGGCAATCGGCCTGCAGTGCCGGATCATTGCGAAGCGCGGGATCCCCGTCTTCGGCCAGCAGTGCGCCCAAGCGCGCCCTGACAGCCTGCCAAACGGCCGTGCCGGCCGCCATGAAGGGATTGAGCGCGGGACGATCGAACAGCGCATCGTCGCTGGCAGCCTGCAGCAGGCCTGCGCGCTCCAGAGCAGCAAGATCAAGGACCTGCGCGCCAATGGCCAAGCCGCAACGCGGCGCTTGTGCTCCAGGGCTGAATACACCGTAGGGGAGGTTCTGGAGGGGAAAGGGGCAGTCCGCCGCATTGGCGCTCTCAACCCAACTCCGCTTTGCCATAGCCGGTGCCTCGCTTGTTCGTAACATCCGCCATGGATAATAATTTCATTTGAAACTATGTCAAGGCAGATTTGTGTGCCAGCGTGAGAGACCTTGCCACACACGGCCTTTCATAGGCCTAAGAACTGCGCGGCGCTTGCATTTCCAGATAATTTCTGATGAAATCAATCTTGGTCGATACAGGAAGGACGTCAGAGCATGGCTCAGGAGAGCTTGGCACAGCAGGTTCTGGGAGTTGGGGAGGAGGCGAGCGCTCAGTCCTTCGATCTGCGATCCTTCTTTCCCTACCAGGTCCGCGTCTTCTACCAGGTCGTCAGCGACTCGGTGATGCGGATCTATGGCCCGCTTTATGGTCTGAGCGTGTCCGAATGGCGGACCATGGCGGTTCTGGGAACCTGCGTGCTGTCGGCGAGCGAGATTGTCGAGCGTTCCAGTATGGATCGAGTCGCGGTCAGTCGCGCGATCAAGGGGTTGCGCGATGCGGGGCTTCTGAAACGAGACATCGACGGCGACGATCGGCGTCGTGCCGTGCTCCGCTTGACCGCCAAGGGTGCGGCGGTCTTCAACGACCTGATCCCCAGGGTGAAAGAGTTAGAGCGATCTCTGCTTGAGGGGTTGACGGCTGAGGAGCAGAGAACCCTGCTGTCCTTGATGCAGCGCGTCAGTCAGAATGCTGAGCAGACGACAAGAGAAGAATTGACGTGATGAGCGTCGTCTAGGTTACGCATTGTCAAATGGAAAGAAGGCCGCGACGCCCACTCCTGCATCGCGGCCTTCTGGTTCCTTGCAGCACAGGTCCGGTGGCTAAAGGCCTACCGCACCTCGCCAGAAGGCTAGTCCTGCTGCGTGTAGTTACCCGTCTGCAGACGATTGATCTCATCCACCGAGAGGTGGCCGTCCTCGTCTTCGTCAAGGCCGGAATGCCAGCCGAGAACTGCGTCCTGCCACTCCTGGCGAGAGATCCGCCCGTCACCATCAGCATCGGCGTCGGAAGGGCAGAGGACCATCGGGTTGGCCGTATTCGCTGCCGTCGGGCCGGGGTTCTGCTGCGTCCGCTTGATGAGCTGAACGGCATTGCTGCATTCCTCAGCAGCAGCCGGAGCGGCGAAACCAGCAAACACGAAACCAGCCGTCGCAACTCCGAGAATCAAAGCTTTGTGCATTTGTTATCCTCCATCTCCGTCGTCACTTATTGCCCTTTGGCTTCCCTCGAATGCCGCCGGGCCGATTGTTGAGCCCCCCTTAGGGAGACTCGCCGGCAGATGCCGCCAACCAAAGCAACACCTCACAAAAACGAGTCTGACCCACCGACAGCTAATACGCAACAACAGAATGGAATTTTTCGTTTGCAATCCGCGCTCAAGCGGTCGTTTTGATCAGAAGGATCGGCCAGAAATCAGACAAAAATCAAACTCTCTCCATCATTACCGGACAAAGCTGCTGTTCCGCTGCCCCATTGCTGCCGCTGTAAGGAGGCTTACATCAACGAAGATGCACATGAATTCGCCTAGAAAGAAGGGTCGGCTGCCGTTGGCGGCTTGTCTCCTTATGGTCCTGTGTCTTGGCAGCGCGCCTGCTTTGGCGCAGCAGCCAATTCAGGTGATCGTCGAGCAGGCTCGGATCGACAGTTTCGAAGATCAGGTCGAGGCTTTGGGCACTCTGATTGCCAACGAAAGCGTCGATCTGACGGCGAAGGTCACCGAGAGGATTGCTGCGATCAACTTCGAGAGTGGCCAGCAGGTCGAACAAGGCGACGTGCTGGCAGAGATGACCTCGGATGAGCAGAGCGCCCTGCTGGAAGAGGCACGCTCGACCCTGGCCGAAGCGCGCGATCAGTATGAGCGCGTCCGTCCGCTGGCGGAGCGCGGGTTTGCGACCGGCACGCAGCTGGACGAACGTCGGCGCGAGTTCGAGACCGCGCAGGCCCGTTATCGCGCCGTCGAAACGCGACTGGACGACCGCCTGGTGATCGCCCCCTTCGCCGGCGTCGTGGGTTTGCGCAACATCTCGGTCGGTGCCCTGGTCGAGCCCGGAGCGGTCATCACCACCCTGAAGGACATCAGCCAGGTGAAGCTGGACTTCGCCGTGCCGGCGACCTTCCTCACGTCCGTACGTCCTGGCTTGCCGATTCGCGCCTCTTCGCCGGCCTTCGGTGACCGGCAGTTTCAGGGCCAGGTGACCTCGGTCGACAATGCCATCGATCCGATTACCCGATCGATCCTAGTTCGTGCGATAATTCCTAATGAAGACAGTTTGTTAAAGCCAGGTCTTCTGATGAGTGTCGAGCTCATCCGCGATCCTCGCGAGGCGCTGGTAATCTCTGAGGAGGCCTTGGTGCGGCGGGCTGGCAAGAGTTATGTGTTCGTGGTTGCCCCGGCTGAGGATGGCGGTGAGACAGTAGAGCAGCGCTCTGTCGTCGTCGGCAGCCGACGGGCCGGCGAACTGGAGGTCCTGAATGGCCTCTCCGAGGGTGAGTTCGTCATCACCCACGGCACCAACAAGGTTCGGCCTGGCCAGAGTGTCTCGATTTCGGCCGAACAGCAGCCAGGCCAGGATATCAGCGGCTTGATCAGCGACAAGGGTACCTAGGACGGTGTGGCTCTCCGACACTTCGATCACGCGGCCGGTTTTTGCAGCGGTCCTGTCGCTCCTGCTGGTGGCGTTCGGACTCGTGGCCTTCGATCGGCTGCCGCTGCGTGAGTATCCGGATATCGACCCGCCGGTTGTCTCGGTCGACATCCGTTATCCCGGAGCTTCGGCAAGCGTCGTGGAGAGCCGCATTACCGAGCTGGTCGAAGGACGCATTGCCGGCATCGAGGGCATAAAGTCGATCTCCTCCTCATCCTCCGACGGGCGTTCGGATGTGGTGATCGAGTTCAACGTTAGCCGCGATATCGATGCGGCAGCCAATGACGTGCGCGACCGCGTCTCCGCAATCCTGGACGATTTGCCGCCGGAGGCCGACCCTCCGGAAATTCAGAAGGTCGATTCGAACCAGGACGTCATCATGTGGCTGAACCTGGCAAGCGACCGCTTGAGCGTGCCGGAGCTGACCGACTATGCCGAACGCTATCTGGTCGACCGCTTCTCCATCATTGATGGCGTAGCGCGCGTCCGGGTCGGCGGTGCGCAGGGCTATGCCATGCGGATCTGGCTTGACCGCCAGGCCCTGGCCGCACGCGGGCTAACCGCCAACGATGTCGAGGAAGCGTTGCGGGCCGAGAACGTGGAGCTGCCTGCCGGCTCCATCGAGTCGCGCGCCACGCAGTTCGGCGTCAGGATCGAGCGCTCGTTTCGAACGGCAGAGGATTTTGCCAGCCTGGTGTTGGCGCGCGGTGCCGACGGCTATCTGGTTCGCCTGCGCGATGTCGGGACGGTGGAACTGGGGACCGTCGAGGATCGAAGCTTCTTCCGCGGCAACGAGGTGCCGATGGTCGGGATCGGCATCATCAAGCAGTCGACAGCCAACACGGTCGAGGTGGCACGCCTGGCCAAGGAAGAGGCCGCAAGGCTGAACAAGACGCTGCCCAGCGGCATGTCGATCGAGCAGAGCTACGACACCTCAGTCTTCATCGAGGGTGCGATCTTTGAGGTCTACAAGACGCTCTTCATCGCCATTGCCTTGGTGGTCTTGGTGATTTTCCTGTTCCTAGGCAGCTTCCGCGCGATGCTGGTGCCCGCCGTCACCGTTCCGGTGTCTCTGATTGCTACATTCATCGTGCTCTTGATCTTAGGTTTTTCCGTTAACCTATTGACTCTCTTGGCAATGGTCCTGGCGATTGGTTTGGTTGTCGATGACGCGGTGGTGGTCTTGGAGAACATTCATCGGCGCATCATCCAATATGGCGAATCGCCTTTGGTCGCTGCCTTCGAGGGTACGCGCGAAGTGGGCTTTGCCGTGATCGCGACGACCCTGGTCCTGATTGCCGTCTTCGTGCCTATCGCCTTCCTGCAGGGCAACGTCGGCAGGCTTTTCTCCGAGTTTGCGCTGACGGTGGCGGCGGCCGTGGCTTTCTCCAGTGTGGTAGCGCTCAGCCTCTCGGCCATGCTGGCCTCTCAGCTCTTGAGCGCACGTGAGGGCGAGGGCGCGCTTGCCAAGACCGTGGACGCGGTTTTTCGCTTCGTACGGCGGCTCTACGGCGTCAGCCTGACCTGGATGCTGCGGATGCGCTGGCTTGTGGTGGCGGCCTTCTTCGTGCTGTTGGGCGGTACAGCCTGGCTCTATCAGCAGACGCCGTCCGAGTATGCGCCCAAGGAGGATCGCGGCGCCTTTTTCGTGATCATCAACGGGCCGGAAGGCGCCACCTTCGAGTTCATGGAAGACTATATGAACGAGATCGAGAGCCGGATGATGCCCTTCGTCGAATCGGGCGAGATGACCCGGCTGCTGATCCGCGCCCCACGCGCGTTTGGCACGATCGAGACCTTTAACCACGGCATCGCCATCGTGGTGCTGAACGACTGGTCTGAGCGGCGCAGCGGCTGGGAGATCATGAACGATGTCCGGGCCCGGCTGAGCGATCTGCCCGGCGTTTGGGCCTTTCCTGTGATGCGCCAGGGCTTCGGCCAGCGCGTGCAGAAGCCGATCCAGTTCACCATCGGCGGCGCCTCTTGGGATCAGCTGGTTGAGTGGCGCGACATCCTCTTGGACCGTTTGGCCGAAGACAATCCGGGCCTGATCGGCATCGACTACGATTACAAGGAGACCAAGCCGCAGCTTGAGGTCGATATCGATTACGACCGGGCAGCGGAGCTGGGGGTTACGGTCTCGGCCATCGGTCGCACCCTGGAGACCATGTTGGGTTCGCGACGGGTGACGACCTTCATCGATGCGGGAGAGGAGTACGACGTCATTCTGGAAGGAGAGCGCTCCCGCCAGAACACACCGAACGACATGACCAACATTTATGTGCGTTCCGATCGCTCCGGGGCGCTGATTCCACTCTCCAACTTGATCAGGGTCTCGGAGTCGGCAGCCTCCAACTCGCTCGACCGCTACAACCGAGTACGCGCCATTACCATAGAGGCGAACCTGGCCGAAGGGCTGGCGTTGGGTGATGCGCTGGCACACCTAGAGAACCTCGCGGCGACCTACCTGCCCGAAGAGGTGATCATCGACTACAAGGGACAGTCGCTGGAACTGCGGGATTCCAGCGAGTCGCTCCTCTTCGTCTTCATACTGGGAATCCTGGTGGTCTTCCTTGTTCTGGCCGCGCAGTTCGAAAGCTGGATCCATCCCTTCGTCATCATGTTGACCGTTCCCTTGGCCATCGGCGGCGGTCTCTTGGGACTCTACCTGACCGGCGGTACTTTGAACCTCTATAGCCAGATCGGGCTGATCATGTTGGTCGGGTTGGCCGCCAAGAACGGCATTCTGATCGTCGAGTTCGCCAATCAGCTTCGCGATGGCGGGCGCAGCTTCGATGCGGCCCTCTTCGAGGCCTCGATGACCCGGCTGCGTCCGATCATCATGACCGGGATCACCACGGCGGCCGGCGCGGTTCCTCTGATCCTCTCCAGCGGCGCCGGTGCCGAGACCCGCCTGGTCATCGGTGTCGTCATTTTGGCCGGAGTACTGGCGTCCACACTCTTAACGCTTTATATCGTTCCGGTCGCCTACAGTCTCTTGGCGCGGCGCACCGGTTCACCTCTGGCCGTGCGCAGGCGCCTGATGGCTGAGCGACAGCTAGAAAGCGAAGCGGCGGAATAGGGCGGCCATGTCGGCTGAGACAAAAAGAGCGATCGAACAGCTATGGCAGGACCTCGGCGCCGCGCCGGAGGCGCTCGGGCGTTTGCAGCTGAACGGTGCCGAGCCCTTGCTGCCGTCCAGTTTCAAGGTCGGGGTAGCCGCGCAGGCAAGCCTTGCGGCGACGGCTTTGGCGGCCTCCGAGATCTTGCGTCTGCGCAGTGGGCGAGGGGCCGCCGTCGCCGTCTCCCTGCGTCACGCTCTGGCCGAGTTTCGCAGCGAGCGTTACCTGACTGTCGACGGCGGCAGCCCTCAGGACCTTTGGGACAAGACCTCGGGCGCCTATCGCTGCGCCGATGGCCGTTGGGTTCGCCTGCACACCAATTTTTCCCATCATCGCTCTGGCATGCTGGATCTGCTTGGCTGCGACTACGCGCGCGAGGCCGTGGCTGAAGCGCTGCTGGGCTGGGAGGGCGCGGCCTTCGAGGCTGCGGCGGTCGAGCGCGGCCTCTGCATGGCCCTGATGCGAAGCTTCGAGGAATGGGACGCTCATCCGCAGGCAGCTGCGCTAAGAGAGCTGCCGCTGGTGCAAATCGAACGCATCGGCGACGCACCGCCGGAACCCTTCTCGCCCGCCGAACGGCCGTTGGAAGGGCTGAAGGTCCTGGATCTGACACGCGTTATCGCCGGGCCGGTGGCTGGCCGCTGCCTCGCCGCCCACGGCGCCGAGGTCCTGCGGGTCGCTGGTCCACATCTGCCGTTCATGCCGCCTCTGGTCATCGACACCGGTCGCGGCAAGCGGTCCTGTCATTTGGACCTGAGAGACGCCGGCGACAGCGGGACTCTGAAGGGCCTTCTTGGGCAAGCCGACGTCTTCGTGCAGTCCTATCGCTCGGGCGCACTGGCAGATAAGGGCTTCGATGCCGAAGCCGTGGCGGCCATCCGTCCGGGTGTTGTCTATGGCTCGCTCTCGGCCTATGGCGAGGCCGGCCCTTGGGCTGCTCGGCGCGGCTTCGATTCGCTGGTGCAGACGGCCTCGGGGTTCAATCACGCAGAGGCCAATGCGGCAGGAGAGGCGGAGCCTCGTGCGCTGCCGTGCCAGGTCTTGGACCATGGCTCAGGCTATCTGCTTGCTCTTGGCATTCTAACGGCGCTAGTGCGCCGTGCAGAGGAGGGCGGCTCCTGGTCGGTCAAGGTCTCCTTGGCGCGTACCGGGCATTGGCTGCGCAGCCTTGGCCGTCAGGATGCCCTGGACACCCCTGATATGCCCTTGGCGTCGCTTACGGACCTCTTGGAAGAGGGCGATTCCCCCTTCGGCCGCATCTCCGCGGTCTCTCACGCCGGCCGGATCGAGGGGGCCCCCCCGGCTTGGCAGCTGCCCCCGGTACCGCTGGGCAGCCATTCGGCACGATGGCGAAGCGGCTGATTCGACCCCAAGCTTGGGCATTACCATTGATCGTTAAACAGCTTGGCGGAAGAGGCACAGGGCGCCATTGAACCGGCGCCAGCTCTGGTGCACTCTCCGCCCGCCTTAGACAGAGAAGAAACCCATGTCAGTCAGAAACACCTATCGCAGCGGTCCCGACGAGCGCGGCCATTTCGGCCTATTCGGCGGTCGCTTCGTCGCCGAGACCCTCATGCCTTTGATCCTTGCCGTGGAGGAGGCCTACAGCGCCGCCCGCAAGGATCCGGCTTTCGCCGCGGAAATGCGTTGGTTGCTGGAGCACTATGTCGGCCGTCCCAGCCCGCTCTATTTCGCCGAACGCCTGACCGAGCACTTCGGTGGCGCCAAGCTCTACTTCAAGCGCGACGAGCTCAATCACACCGGCAGCCACAAGATCAACAACTGCTTGGGCCAGATTTTGCTGGCCAAGCGCATGGGCAAGACCCGGATCATCGCCGAGACCGGGGCCGGACAGCACGGGGTCGCGGTCGCCACGGTCTGCGCCCGCTTCAATCTGCCCTGCGTGGTCTATATGGGCGAGACCGATGTCGAGCGGCAGGCGCCCAACGTCTTCCGCATGAAGCTCTTGGGGGCCGAGGTGGTGCCGGTCACCAGCGGCACCGGCACCTTGAAGGATGCGATGAACGATGCTCTGCGCGACTGGGTCGCCAATGTCGAGAGCACCTTCTACATCATCGGCACCGTGGCCGGCCCACATCCCTATCCCATGTTGGTGCGCGACTTCCAGTCGGTGATCGGCGATGAGGTGCGCCAGCAATTGCACACGGCCGAGGGGCGCCTGCCGGACAGTCTGGTGGCCTGCATCGGTGGCGGCTCCAACGCCATGGGCCTGTTCCATCCCTTCCTGGACGACGAGGCCGTGCGCATCATCGGCGTCGAGGCGGCCGGCCATGGCATCGATACCGGCGAGCATGCGGCCTCGCTGACCGGCGGAGAGCCGGGAGTGCTGCACGGCAATCGGACCTTCTTGCTGCAGAACCCTGACGGGCAGATCAAAGATGCCTATTCGATCTCTGCGGGCTTGGACTATCCGGGAATCGGGCCCGAGCATGCCTGGTTGCATGACATCGGGCGCGCCGAATACGTCTCGGTCACCGACAAGGAGGCGCTGGAGGCCTTCCAGCTCTGTACCGCAATGGAGGGGATCATACCGGCACTCGAGCCCTCACACGCCTTGGCCCATGTCGCCAAGATCGCACCGGACCTGCCGAAGGACCACCTGATGGTGATGAATCTCTGCGGGCGTGGCGACAAGGACGTCTTCTCCGTCGCCGCGCACCTGGGGGTCTCGCTATGAGTGGCGATTCGCGGATGGAGCGCCGTTTTGCGGCGCTGAAGGAGCAGGGGCGTGGTGGCCTGGTGACCTTCGTGACCGCTGGTGACCCCGATCCGGAGACCTCGTTGGCGCTGGTCAAGGGTCTTCCGGCAGCGGGCGCCGACGTGATCGAGTTGGGCATGCCTTTCTCCGATCCCATGGCCGACGGGCCGGCGATCCAGGCCTCGTCCCTGCGCGCGCTGAATGCCGGAATGACCTTGGCCGGTACCTTGGATCTGGCGGCCGCCTTCCGGGCAGAGGATCAGGATACGCCGCTGGTGCTGATGGGCTACTACAATCCGATCTATCACATGGGTGTAGAGACCTTCTTGGCGCGGGCTGCCGAGATCGGCATCGACGGTCTGATCATCGTCGACCTGCCTCCCGAAGAAGACGAGGAGCTGTGCCAGCCGGCAATCGATGCCGGTCTGCACTGGATCAGGTTGGCTACCCCGACGACCGATGACGAACGCCTGCCGACCGTCCTGGAGCACACCTCGGGCTTCATCTATTACGTCTCGATCATGGGTATCACCGGCACCAAGTCGGCCAGTCGCGAGGCCGTGCACGCCGCAGTCACCAGGCTGAAGCGCCACAGCGATCTGCCGGTTGCTGTCGGTTTCGGCATCAAGACGGCGGAGAATGTGGCCGAGACGGTTTCGGTTGCCGATGCTGCCGTTGTCGGCTCCGCTTTGGTCGATCGGATGTGCAGTAACCTGGATCAAGAGGGCAGGGCAAACGAACGCCTGGTGCCCGAAGCACTGGCCTTCGTGCGTGAGTTGGCGCGTGGAACGCGAGGTTAGGCGCCTCCTCTGAGCGAAGGTCACGGGGTTGAATGCAACGCCCGAGGAGCCATGAGGTTCCTCGGGCGCGAGGAGAGTGCCGATGAACTGGATTACCAGCTATGTGCGCCCGAAGATCCGGGCCTTGGTCGAGAAACCCGGCGATCAGGCCGACAATCTTTGGGAGAAGTGCGGCAACTGCGGCAGCATGATCTTCCATCGGGAGCTGGCAGAAAATCACCGGGTCTGTACCAGCTGCAACCACCATATGCGTCTTGGCGCGCGCGAACGCTTGGGTTTGATTTTCGATAAGGACACGATCACCTACCACGCGCTCGGCGACTGCGTGACCGACCCTTTGAAGTTCCGCGATCAGAAGCGCTACTCCGAGCGGCTGAAGGACGCGCAGAGCAAGACCGGCGACAAGGATGCCCTGCTGGTCGCGGACGGCACGATCGAGGGGCTGCCGCTGGTGGTTGCGGCCTTCAACTTCGCCTTCATGGGCGGGTCCATGGGGGTTGCGGTTGGCAATGGCATTCTGCAGGCCGCCGATCTGGCGGTCGAGAAGGGGGCACCGCTGCTGGCTATCCCGGCGTCCGGTGGTGCGCGCATGCAGGAGGGCATTCTCTCGCTGATGCAGATGCCCCGAACGACGATCGCTGTGCAGAAGGTGCGTGAAGCAGGCTTGCCTTATCTGGTTCTCTTGACCGACCCGACGACCGGCGGCGTCACCGCCTCTTTCGCGATGCTGGGTGACATCACCTTGGCTGAGCCTGGCTCCGTCGTCGGTTTCGCGGGTCAGCGGGTGATCGAGGAGACGATCCGTGAAAAACTGCCGGAGGGCTTTCAGCGTTCCGAGTATCTTCTGGATCACGGCATGATCGACATGGTAGTGCCGCGCCGCGCCTTGAAAGAAACCTTGAGCCGCGTGATTTCGCTGCTGACCCAGCCGCTCGTCGTGCCGGAGGTGAAGGCACTTCCCAGCCCCGAGGCAGTGGCAGAGAGCGCGACCGAGGAGCCTAAATCGACGACAAAAAAGGCAAAGTCCGAGGATGACTGACGCGGCGGCGCTGCAAGCCGGGGCGGCAAGCGACATCGTCCTGGAGCGGCTGACACGCCTGCATCCCAAAATTATCGATCTCACGCTGGATCGTGTCTGGCGCCTGCTGGATCTTGTGGGCAATCCGCAAGAGCGCTTGCCGCCGGTCGTCCATGTTGCCGGAACCAACGGCAAGGGTTCTGTGATCGCAGGCCTGAGGGCGATGGCGGAGGCCGCGGATCTCAAGGTCCACGTCTACACCTCGCCCCACCTGGTACGCTTTCACGAGCGCATTCGCCTGGCAGGTTCTCTCATCGAAGAGACGGCGCTGGTCGCCTTGCTGGAGGACTGTGAGCGGCTGAACGGTCCCGATCCCATCACCTTCTTCGAAGTCACGACAGTCGCGGCCCTGCTTGCCTTCTCGCAGACTCCAGCCGATCTGCTGCTGCTTGAAGTCGGGCTTGGCGGGCGCCTGGACGCAACCAACGTCATCGACCGCCCTGCTTTGTCGGTCATCACGCCGGTCTCCTTGGATCACCAGCAGTACCTCGGCGAAAGCCTGGAGGAGATCGCTTTCGAAAAGGCCGGAGTCCTCAAGGCCGGAGTGCCGGCTGTGATCGCGCCGCAAGATGCGCGGGCGCTGGCGACGATAGAGGCGCAGGCCGCCAAAGTGGGCGCGCCCTTACTCAGGGCCGGGATCGATTGGCACATCGAGCGGCAGGATGACGGCTTCCGCTTCGACGGCCAGCGCTTTCCCTTGCCGGCTTTGCGCGGCAGCCATCAGCTGGAGAACGCGGCAACGGCGCTGGCAGCCGCCCGTGCGCTCGGTCAGGCCGAACCTCAATTGAAACTGGATGCGGTCGGCGGGCTGGCCGGCATGCAGTGGCCAGCCCGCCTGCAACTGCTGGAACCGGGTGCGCACCACACGAAGCTGCCGGACGGTTGGGAGATCTGGCTGGACGGCGGCCACAATGCGGCTGCCGGCCGGGCATTGGCGCGAGAGCTTGCCACTTGGACCGATCGTCCGACGCACGTGATCTTTGGTCTGCTCAACACCAAGGCCGCTGCCGATTTCCTGGCGCCTCTTTTGCCCTATGCCGCCAGCCTTCAGGCCATCGCCATTCCGGGCGAGCCTAACTCCTTGAGCGCGCAGGAAGCCGCCGTTGCGGCACCTGGTGCTATCGCGCGGGATAGCCTGGATCAGGCCCTCTCAAGCCTGACCGGGCAAGGACCTCAGCGCGTCTTGATCTGCGGCTCGCTTTATCTGGCAGGGCGTGTTCTGGGCAGTCACTGACGAAAGAAGAGCTTTGCCAGACCTCTTGCCCGTTCGCGGCGACGGGCACGCAGCCAATCATGGGCTAAGGGGTCTAGGGCGGCGGCAGACGGGCCGTAGAGGGCGGCCTTTAAGCGCGAAAGGCAGATCTGCTCGGCAGCGCTAGGCATTCGGCCCGAATGTTGGTCGTCGGCGCGAAGCAGGCGGTGCAAGCCGGTGCGCAGCGCTGCCCCATCGTTGCGCCTCGCGGCACGTCTGAAGGCGCGCTCCAGGGAGCCTCGCTCCCTGCGCGGCCAAGGACGAAGGAGGCCTCGGCCATTGCGCAGGCGGTGACCTGGAATCAGGAGGCTTAACCCCAGACAGCCTCCAAGCGCCAAGCCTAGGGTCAGAGCGGCTGGCGCCATATGCTGCAGGACTGTCTGGAACGGGCTGGGCTCGGCTTCGCCCACGGCAATCTCTTGCGCGGCTATGAAGACCTCTTCTGCCTGTCGGGTTGTGGTGTTGAACCAAGGAACACCGATGGCGGGAAGTCGACCTGCCGTCGGTCGCAACAGCTTGACGGTCCAAGTCCAGGTGACCCGAGAGATGGGTCCGTTCCAGGTAAGCTCCGTGCTTCGCTCCTCCGGGTCGGCAAAGGCGAGCACGCCCGGCGAGCCGATGCGTGGCATTGGCGGCAGGAACTCCGGTGCGACGCCGACTGCCTCCAGCGTGACGCTCCGGCGCAGGGTCTGCCCGAATTCCAGCTGGTCGGGCGGGTGGTCCCAGCTGTCCGTCAGGCTGAGTACGCGGGCCGGCAGCCACCAATCGGCCCCTTGAGGCTTGCGCGCAACCTGAATGGTCACAGGCGCGCTGGTCACGGTGCCTTGATAGCGTTGACCGGCGTCGTCCAGAATGGTCAGTTTCTGCGTGAAGGCACCGATTGTGAGCGTGCCGCTGCGCTGGGGATAGATCGCCATGATGCGCTCGAAGACCAGTAGGGAGCGTCCATCGATCGTCTCGTCGAACCAATCGTCCGACCCCAGCATCATCCAGGCAAAGCCTCGAAGATCGGGTGGCTCCAGCGATTCTCGGGCCAGGTTGACGCTGTACTCTCCACGCACCTTCAAGAGCACCAGTTCGTTGGGATAAGGCTCGGGCGCCTGCAGTTGCAGGCTGACGCTGAGCGAAGCGCCTGGGATCTGCTCTTCCGCCAGTGCCCTTGCAGAGAGGCTGACGCAAAGCACGAAAATGGCCAGCAGCGAGGTGCCTACTCTCCAGATGAAGCACGTCACCGGGGATCCTCCGGCGGTGGGGGGGAGAGGCCGAGCGTCGCTCGGCGCTGATGTTCTGCGGCGATGCGTGCGCGCAAGTATAGGCCCGGCTCGTCGTCAAGCGTTGCCAGCCACTGCCTGTTGGCGACGAAGCGGCGCTTGACCAGGCCCGGCCTAAGGTTCGGTTCCTTATGACTGTTGGCCGGCCAGCCCCACTTGGGCTTTGGGCCTTGCTTGGCGTTGTTCAGCGCGTCGGAGGGGACCTCACCAGGTCCGGCCTCGGCGATTGGGGGATTGTAGAAGCGCTTGATCAAGGCGTGGTTTTCGCGGGCTTCCTGGTCGGTGGGATCGCGCGCGATCACGGCATCAAAGGCCGCCAGTGCATCGGCATAGTGCCCAGCCTGTGCCAGCGCGTTACCGCGGTTGAAGCTGGCGCTCGGGCCGGCTTGCCGGAAGGCTTCGGCCGCGTCGAGATAACGACCCTGACGGTAGAGGGCGATGCCCTGCCAGTAGGGCTCATTCAGCAGACCTGCGGCGACCTTCGGCTGGTTCAAACTGAGCGCCATCTGGCCCAAGATCAGCGGTCCGCCAGCGAACCACGTCAGCAGAAGACTTGCTATCAGGAGACTTCCAAGCGCCAAGGGTCGAAAAGGGATAGCGTGCATCGTCATGCACCACGCCGGAACAGCAGTAGCGCCGCGGGCAGCACAAGGAACAGCAGATAGCGGCCATAGTCCTCCCAGACCAGGGCGGTGAAGGCCCCCTGGCCGAGGCGCTGAGTGGCGGGTTCTGCCAAGGCCAGACTGAGGGCGCTTGTGTCATCGAATGTCGCGCTGACCCCGCCGCCACGATCGGCGAGCTGCGCCAATCCTCGCGCACCAGCAGCGGACTCTGGGTCTTCGTCTCCGCCGGGAACAAAGAGGCTGTGAAGGCGGTAGCCTTGTGCCAAGGCAGCCTCAGCTTCGCTGGTTGCATGCGCTCCTAGTCCGCCACCATCGCTGAACAGGACGAGATCCCCTGCCAGGACCGAAGCGTTCGCAAGCAGGGAGCGCGCTTGCGCTATTGCCCGTTCCGGACGACTGCCGGGATCGGGTAAGAGACCACCGTCGAGCAGGGCGATGGTAGTGCCCAGGCTGCGGCTATCGTGACTGAGCTGATTGGCCAGATAGGCATCGCCGCCGAAGACCAGTAGAGCTTGTCGGCGCGACTGCGTTTCGGCGGAGAGCAGGCGTGCGTTTGTCAGCATCTCCTGGAAGTGCGCTCCCTCGCTAATGGAAGGGGAGAGGTCGAGCAAGAACACCAGGCCGTCGAGCCCTTGGAAGGTTTCGGCATTCTTGGACTGCGTGGCTGGGCCGCTAAGGGCAATGGCCAGTAGAGCGGCAGCCGTGATCGGCGCCCAAGAGACCCGGGCCGGTCCCGGCAATACCTGCCCAAGATGCTCCAGCGCACCCAGGAGGGGCGGATCGACAGCACGTTCCCAACCTCCAAGCGCGGTTGCGCGATGGCGAAACCAAAGCCCCATCGCGGCGACCAGCACCAGGGCAAAGAGCCAGTAGGGACGTAGCAAGGCCAGACCTGCAATCTCGATCATGTTGCCCCCCGCCTCAAGAGCAACATGGCCAGCGCGGCGAGGAAGGCCAGTCCGGCGGGCCAGGTCCAGAGGTCGCGGTAGACCTCGACAGTGGGACCGCTGGCAGGACTTCCTTCCAGTCGATCGATCTCGCTGGTTACTTGCTCGAGGTCCGACAGGCTACGGACGCGAAAGGCGGTGCCGCCGCTGGCTTCGGCCACGCCGCGCAGGGTCTCGACATCGACTGCATTGCGGCTGGGCGCGGCATCATCAAGACCTTTGGGACCCAGCGCGATGCTGTGCACCTTGATCCCCAAGTCCTTCGCGAGCGTCCCGACCTCGCCCGGTCTGGCCGTGCCGGCGGTATCTTGACCGTCTGAGAGCAACACGACGACACGAGCTGGTGACTGGACCCTCTGAAGGCGCTTGAGGGCCAGGCCAAGACCATCGCTGATAGCCGTTGAACGGCCGGAAATGCCGATCGTTGCCTGCTCTATGGCTGTTGCCACCGAACCGACATCGTGGGTGAGCGGCGCCGCCACATAGGCCTTCTCGGCAAAGATCACCAGCCCCAGACGATCGCCGGAACGACCGCGTACAAAGGCGGAGGCCACCCGCTTGACGGCATCGAGACGGCTAACCCTCTCGCCGTCGATCGCGAAGTCCTCTTGTTCCATACTGCCGGAAAGATCGAGCGCCAGGATGATGTCGCGACCTTCAACCGGCAGTGCCAGGCTGGTTACCAGCATACGCGGACCTGCGAGTGCCACCACCAAAGCAAGCCAGACGATGGCGGGCAGCAGGCTCCGGCCGGCCAGACTCTCTCCGAGACTCTCACCCTGTTCCAGACGAACGCCAATCGTGGTCGGAACCCGAAGACCGCCGCTGCTATGAACTGCCGGTAGCCAGCGCACCACCAGAAAAGGCAAGGGCAGCAGAAGCAGCATCCAGGGATCGGCCAAGCCCCACATCGCGCTAACCCTTGAACCGCTTCAGCAGGAGGGAGAGCGCGCGATCAACTTCCGCCGGGTCGATGTCACTGCCGCGGCGATAGAGGCTCCCGGTCAAATCTGCGCCCAAGCCCTTAGAGAAGAAGTCGGTCCGCAAGCGCCGATCCAGATCCTCACGCCAATCCTCCCGGCCGGCCTTGGGCGCCAACTGGCGGATCACGACCGCCTGCGCCTTCAGCCGCTCGTCTCGAGGCAGTTCGCGACTCTCCGCCAGCGCTGCCAAGGCTTGCCAGCGCTGCGACCGGCGAGGGCGGAGGAAGGAGCGCAGCAGGCGAAAGGCCAGGATGGCCAGGATCAGGCCCAAGCTCAGGCCCAGCGCTGCCTCCGCGACGATGTCGAGGCCCTCGGCCTGGGGAAAGCGCAAGTCATGCAATTTCGCCAGATCGTCTGAGATTGGGTCAGAATCTCTGGCCATGAACCCGGTCCAGATCTTCGGTGACGGCCTCCGGCCCGCGGTCTCCCAGAATGGGCACGACCTCCAGTCCCAGGGCTTGCAGATGGGCTTGGCGTGGATCGATGCGCGCGGGTTTCGATTTTGGCCGCTGCAGCTGTCCCCAACGAACGTCATTCTCCTCCGTTGCAAAGCCGTAGCGACCGGGCGGTGGCGCGTGCTCGAAGGCGTCGATCACAAGCAGCAGAGAAAAGGCCACACGGCGGTGTAGCGAGAGGGCGAGGCCGTCGAAGTTAGCGCCCGGTCGGTCGAGCGACGTTGCGAGAAAGACCGAACCACCATTGGGCGTCACGGCGCGAGCGTGTTCGAGTATGCTGGCGAGCGGTGGGTCTTCTGCTGTGCTTATGTCCGTGCCGCCGCGTGCGCGTTCCATCGCAACACGGTGAGCCTTTACCAGGCCGCCGATGACCCTGGCCATGGCGCGCTCGCGACCCCGCGGCGGCAGATAGATGGGAGGACCGCCACCAAAGGCCACGAGCCCAACCCGGCCGCCGGCTTCCAGTACGCGCCAGCCAACCAGTGTCAGAGCTTCGGCTGCGACGACCGAGCGTAAAGCGCGTCTGGTGCCCCACAGCATAGAGGGGCGGAAGTCGGCTAGGAGGATCGCCGTCTTCTCGCGCTCGTCGCGAAATGTGCGGACGTGCGTGATGCCGGTGCGAGCCGTTGTGTTGCGGTCGATGTGGCGGATATCGTCTCCCTCGGTGAACTCTCTGACATCCACCACCTCCAGACCGCGGCCGCGCTTGCGACTGACGAAGCCGCCGGGCCGCCCGGTGGGCCCCAGCCGACGCTCCGGCAGGCTGCGCACCAGATGGCGCAGCTTGAGCAGTGCATCGGGATTGAGCCGCACGCCAGGATGGTCGAGAGGATCCATCGCCGCCGAGAACCCTAGAGTGGCTCGATCTGGTCGATCAGCTTGGCAATCAGGCCACGCGCGGTTTGGCCCTCCGCCGCGGCCCGCCAAGTTGGCACGATGCGGTGCGCCAAGGCATCGGTGGCGAGGGTCGCGACATCCTCCGGCAGGGCATGGTCCCGGCCAGCGAGATAAGCGCGTGCCTTGGCTGCGGCCGCCAACGCCAGGCTGCCGCGGGGAGAAGCTGGGTGTTCGATTGCGGCGTGCACCTCGGGCACCATGCCGGGGTCGCGAGTGGCTACGACCAGGCGGACGATATAGTCCTTCAAGGCTGGCGAGAGATAGGTCCGCATCGCCGCCGCCTGCGCCCGGTGGATTGTCGCCAGGGAGAGCTTCTTTTCGGGCAGTCGCTTGGTGTGTTGCGCTTCCTGTTCTACGAGGTCAAGGATTTGCAGCTCTGCCGCCGCATCCGGCAGCGGCATCACGACAAAGAGCAGGAAGCGATCCAGCTGCGCCTCCGGCAGGGGATAGGTGCCCTCATGTTCGATCGGGTTCTGCGTGGCGACCACCATGAAGGGATCGGGAAGCGCATAAGTCGTGCCGCCGGCCGTCACTTGCTGCTCGCCCATGGCTTCCAGCAGTGCCGACTGGACCTTGGGCGGCGCCCGATTGATCTCGTCGACCAAGACCAAGGAGTGGAAGACCGGGCCTTCGACGAACTCGAAGACACCTTTGTCGGCGCGAAAGACAGGAGTCCCGGTCAGATCCGCCGGCATGAGGTCGGGCGTACACTGAATGCGCGCGAAAGACGCGTCGAGCCCCTCCGACAAGAGTTTGACCGCACGGGTCTTGGCCAAGCCGGGGGCGCCTTCGATCAAGAGATGGCCGCCGGCCAGAAGCCCGATCAGCAAGCGCTCGATCAAGGGGCTCCTACCGATCAGGCCGCGTTCAAGGCTGGCGGCGAGGCCGGCAATCTGTTCGGCTTCCGCCAGATCCAAGCCTGCTTCCTGCGGCACTGCCTGCACTTCACTATCTGACACTCAGCCTTCTCCACCTTGCCGTTCGGCTTGCCCGATTCGACGGAGCGCTGTCCCCAACAGGTCTCCACGGTCTCCAGTCGAAACAGACGACACCCTGCTTGCGGGAATTGCAATGTGACCATAGTCGGGGAGGTCACAGCCGCTGGATGAGCCTCCGCCACAGATTAAGAGCCGAGCCGCTCTGCATCTGCTCGGCAATCGTTGGACAGACGCTGTCTCTTTCTTCGGCCATCCCATGGCGGGGATAGCCAATCTAGCGTTTGCTTGCCGTGCTGCTGTTCGCCCTTTCCTTCCAATTGGCGAGAAGCCGGCTTTGAGCTAGGCTCCGGCAGCATGAACAGGGAAAGTTCTGAAAGCAGGGGAGTAGAAAAAGAATGAAAGCAATCGTTACGGGCTGCGTGGCGGCCTTGGCTTTGGCGCTGCCGGCGCAAGCCCAGCTGAGCGAAGTGGGAGAGCCGGAAGGGCAGGTCAGCATCGTGGCCTGGCCGGGCTACATCGAACGCGGCGAGACCAGCCCGGATTTCGACTGGGTTACGGCGTTCGAGGAGAACACCGGCTGTAAGGTCCAGGTGAAGACAGCCAACACCTCCGATGAGATGGTGGCGCTCATGAACGAGGGCGGCTTCGACCTGGTGACGGCCTCCGGCGACGCCTCCTTGCGGCTGATCGCCGGAAAGCGTGTGCAACCGGTCAATGTCGACCTTGTGCCCTCTTGGGGCACGGTCGACGATCGCCTGAAGTCGGCGCCCTGGCACACCGTGGATGGCGTGCACTACGGCGTGCCCTATATGTGGGGGCCGAACGTCCTCATGTACAACACCGAGGCCTTTCCGGAAGCGCCGACTTCTTGGTCGGTGGTCTTCGAGCCGATGGATTTACCCGACGGCCAGCCCAATGCCGGACGCGTGCAGGCCTATGACGGTCCGATCCACGTCGCCGACGCTGCCCTCTACCTGATGCATCATCAGCCGGAGTTGGGCATTCAGAGCCCCTATGAGCTGAACCAGGAGCAATACGAGGCCGCACTCAACCTGCTGCGCCAGCAGCGCAAGCTGGTCAGCCGCTATTGGCACGATGCCTTTATTCAGATCGACGACTTCAAGAACGAGGGTGTTGTGGCCTCCGGCTCTTGGCCCTTCCAGGTCAACCTGCTGAAAGGCGACAAGCAGCCGATCGCGTCGACCATCCCGGTCGAAGGGGCGACTGGCTGGGCCGACACCTTGATGCTGCACACGGAAGCGGAGAACCCGAACTGTGCCTACCTCTGGTTCGAGCACAGCCTGTCCTCGCCCTTGCAGAGCGATCTTTCCGTCTGGTTCGGGGCCAACCCTTCGGTTCCGGCGGCTTGCACCGACGGGCGCGGCATGCAGACGGCGGCGGGCTGCACCACGAACGGCTTCGACGATTTCGAGAAGATCAAGTTCTGGCAGACCCCCGTCTCGCGTTGTGCCAGCCAGGACGAGTGCGTGCCCTACTATCGCTGGGTTTCAGACTACATCGGTGTGATCGGTGGTCGCTAAGGCAGTCGGTTAGGCCCGTCACGATCGCTCGGCCGGCAATTCTGTCGGTCGAGCTTCTCTATCCAAGAGGAGCGGCATGTCGCTCGCCGTTATGTTTAAAGGCGTCTCGCGCCATTTCGGAGAGGTGCGCGCCGTCGATGCGGTCGACCTCTCCGTCAAGGAAGGCGAGTTCTTTGCGATGCTGGGACCCTCGGGTTCCGGCAAGACAACCTGCCTGCGCCTCATCGCCGGCTTCGATCAGCCGACGGCGGGGCATATTGAGATCTTCGGTCAGACGGCGGAGGGCGTGCCGCCCAACCGACGCAGCGTCAACACGGTCTTTCAGGACTACGCCCTCTTCCCGCACATGAGCGTGTTGGACAATGTCGCCTATGGCCTGATGGTCAAGGGCGTGGGCAAGGCCGAGCGACACCGGCAAGCCCAAGCTGCCCTGGAGATGGTCAAGCTGGCTGGGTTTGCCGCGCGTAAGCCAGCCCAGCTCTCCGGCGGGCAACGCCAGAGGGTGGCGCTAGCCAGAGCCCTGGTGAACCAGCCCCGTGTCCTGCTTTTGGACGAGCCTCTCGGTGCCCTCGACTTGAAGCTGCGCGAGCAGATGCAGGACGAGTTGAAAGCACTGCAGCGCTCGCTCGGCGTCACCTTTGTTTTCGTCACGCATGACCAGGGCGAGGCCTTGTCGATGGCCGATCGCGTGGCGGTCTTCAACGAGGGACAGATCATCCAGGTCGGCACGCCGGAGGAGATCTATGCCCGACCACGCACGCGCTTTGTTGCGGATTTCGTCGGCTCCTCCAACCTGCTGCCGCCGGCACTGACCGAGAAACTGGTGGGAGAAGCGCGCTGGGCCAGCTTGCGGCCGGAGGCGGTTCGCCTCGGCAGCGGAAGCCGCAGCGGTCGGGTCACGGCGCGTCGCTACCTGGGCGCTGCCAGCCGTGTCACCGTCGAGTTGGAAGGCTTCGCGCTTGCCGCTTTGGTCGCTGCGGAGGCAGGGGCGCCGGAGCCTGGGAGCGAGGTGCGGCTGGATTGGTCGCCAGACGCCCTGCATCTCTTGGCGGAGGAGGAATGACCGCCAGGCCTCTGCTCACCGCCGGTCCCCTAGAGCGGTTGTCGGACCTCTTCTGGCGCCGTCCGCCGGTTCTGCTGACCCTGCTGCTGATCCCGCCTTTGCTGTGGTTGGGGATCATCTACATCGGCTCGCTCTTCGCTCTGTTGGCACAGAGTTTCTTTTCAATCGACGAGTTCAGCGGACTGATCCAGTACGAGCTGACTCTCAAGACCTATGGAGAGCTGCTGCGGCCGTCAAACTTCGACATTATCGTGCGTACCGTCGTGATGGCTGCCTGCGTTACCCTGGCCTCGGCGGTCCTGTCTTTTCCTATCGCCTATTACGCTGCTCGCTATGCCCGGGGGCGCTGGAAGGCCTTGTTCTATCTGGCCGTCATGCTGCCGCTCTGGTCCAGCTACTTGGTGAAAATCTACGCCTGGAAAATGATTCTGGCGAAGGAGGGCATCGTCTCCTGGGTGGTCGAGGGACTGGGCTTGGGCTTCTTGCTGGATGCCTTGCTGGGCATTCCGGTGCTGGGCGGCACCTCGCTCTCGGTCAGCTACATCGGCACCTTCATCGTCTTCGTTTATGTCTGGTCGCCCTTCATGATTCTGCCGACGCAGGCCGCGTTGGAACGGGTACCGGTGAGCCTGCTCGAGGCCTCGGGCGACCTCGGCGCCGGACGTGGCCAGACCTTTCGCCATGTGATCCTACCGCTCGCTCTGCCGGGAATCGTCGCCGGTTCGATCTTCACCTTTTCGCTGACCCTGGGCGATTACATCATCCCACAGGTCATTGGCTCCTCGCGGCTTTTCATCGGCCAAGCCGTCTATGCCTATCAGGGAACCGCCGGGAACATCCCCCTGGCTGCCGCCTTTGCGGTGGTGCCGATCGTCATCATGATGCTTTACCTCTGGGTTGCGAAACGGCAGGGGGCCTTCGATGCGCTCTAGCCACGCTCAGTCCCGCGCGCCCTTCGCACTGAAGCTGGCAGCAGGCGCCGGTCTAGCCTTCCTGCACCTGCCGATCCTGCTGATCTTCCTCTATGCCTTTACCACGGAGGAGAAGAGCTACGCCTTTCCGCCGCCGGGCCTCACCACCAAGTGGTTCGCCGTCACTCTGGGCCGACCGGATGTCTGGGAAGCTATGGGGCTCTCATTGCGGGTCGCCGCGCTCTCGACCGTGATCGCCCTTATTCTGGGGACGCTTTGTGCGGCTGCGGTTAGTCGCTCGCGCTTCTTCGGTCGCGAAGCCATCTCTCTCCTGGTGATCCTGCCGATCGCGCTACCGGGGATCATCACTGGCATCTCTCTGCGTTCGGCCTTCTCCATCATGGATGTACCCTTCAGCACCTTCACCATCGTGCTGGGCCACGCGACCTTCTGCGTGGTGGTGGTCTACAACAATGCCGTCGCCCGCTTCCGGCGGACCTCGGCCAGCCTGCTGGAGGCCTCGGCGGACTTGGGGGCCAATGGCTTCCAGACCTTTCGCTTCGTGATTCTGCCGAACATCGGAACAGCCCTTCTGGCCGGTGGTATGCTGGCCTTCGCACTCAGCTTCGACGAGGTCATCGTCACGACCTTCACCGCCGGCCAGCAGCAGACCCTGCCGATCTGGATGCTTGAGGAACTGGTGCGGCCGCGCCAGCGCCCTGTCACCAACGTGGTCGCTATGTTTGTGGTGGTGATCACCTTCCTGCCGATCCTGGGAGCCTACTACCTCACCCGTAGTGGCGAGGAGACTGCGGGCGGCGGTAAGTAGTGCGTCCAGAGGGCCGCCTGCTGCCCGTCTCAAGAGTGGGGGCAGGAGGCGCGCTTGGGTCTCCTCGCACATCTGGTGTAATCTGCACCAATTGAGCGGCAGATCGGCCGCAATGCTGCCGCCCCGTCGGATCAGTCCCGTCGGATCAGCCCCGGCGGCGATCGCCGATAACAAGAAGCAGCGGGGGAGCAAAACTATGGCGGTAATCATTGGCCTGAACGGTGTCAACAGCAACCTGTTTGGCACGACTGGCGACGACACCATTTTCGGGCAAAGCGGTAATGACACGGCCCAAGGCAACAGTGGCATCGACAGCATCTTCGGAGGCAGTGGCACCGATACCCTGTACGGAGGCGAGGGTGACGACTCCCATAGGGGCGAGGATGGGAAGGATCGCCTCTTTGGTGGCAGCGGAGCCGACCGTCTCGACGGGGGCTCGGCCAATGACGTAGGTCTCTACGGGGGAACGGGCGACGACAACGTTCTTGGTGGCTTTGGCAACGACACACTGCTGACCGGTGGCCTTGGAGACGACAGCGTAACCGGCAGTCTGGGTAACGATCGCCGTCTCTATGGAGGGTCGGGGGCCGACACCGTCAATGGCAGCGACGGGAACGACGTCTCGATCTATGGTGACAGTGGCGACGATCACCTCTTCGGTGGCAGCGGCACCGATGCCTTCCTGCTAGGCGACAAGGCCTACTACGCCAAGGGCGCCGACCGAATCTATGGCGAGAGCGGGAACGATTCTATCCTTCTAGGCGGCAAAGGAGACGACCTGCTTTTCGGCAGCTATGGCAGCGACACCTCTCTCTTCGGAGGCCTTGGCAGCGACTCACTCTACGGCGGCATCGGTAGCGACAGGGAGTTTGAAGGCAATCAGGGCAGCGATCGCCTCTACGGCGACAGCGGCGGCGACGTCTTTTTCTTCGGACGCCTGCATGATGATCGGCTGTTTGGTGGATCTGGCAACGATGCCACCTTCTACGGCGGCTACGGGGAGGATTGGCTCTATGGCGGCGAGGGGGACGACCGCAACCTCTTGGGCGGCGACGAGGATGATTCGCTCTTCGGCGGAGAGGGGAACGACACTTCCCTTGATGGGGGCAGCGGAGACGACGAGGTCTTTGGCGGTGAGGGCAAGGATCTTCTGCTGAGCGGTGGCAGCGGCAGCGACCGGGTCTTCGGTGATTCGGGTGGAGACTTTGCGCTTGTCGGCGATGACGGTGATGACCAGCTCCGCGGCCAGTCGGGCAATGACAGAGCTTACGGCGGCAGTGGTAAAGATACAGTCTTTGGCGGAAACGATAATGACCTTCTGGCCGGCGATACGGCTAACGATCAGCTCGTCGGCGGCAGTGGTAGCGACATCCTATTTGGAGCACAGAACCGCGATCGGCTGAATGGTGCCTCGGGTACGGACACCGCGTTCGGCGGAAACAACAACGATACCTTCATCATCGATACCGAGACCGACTTGATTTTCGATGGCTCGGGTCAGGGTGACGATGTGCTCCGTTCCAATGCGGAAACCTACACCTTGGGCACCGCCGGCGACGTTGTCATCGAGCGGGTCAACATCAACATCGCCGCCGGCGATGCCCGGCTAGCCGGCAACGGCAACGACGACATCCTGATCGGCAACTCCTTCGACAACGTCCTTTTGGGCAGAAGTGGAGACGACCGTCTCAACAGCCGCGGTGGCAGCAACGATATGACCGGTGGTAGCGGCGA
This sequence comes from Rhodospirillales bacterium, assembly GCA_963669445.1. Taxonomy (GTDB): domain Bacteria; phylum Pseudomonadota; class Alphaproteobacteria; order Kiloniellales; family JACOMY01; genus JACOMY01. The sequence continues at coordinate 2,669,780 of OY770029.1, read as the reverse complement.
CGATACCTTCATCGTCGCCACCTCTGCCGACATCGTGCGCGACCTGGCTGGCCAGGGCACCGACCTGGTGCGGGCCGAAGTGGACTTCACCCTGCCAAGCAGCGGTGCCGACGCCTTTGTCGAGAACCTGCGCCTGCAGGGCGGTTTCGGCAACATCGACGGTGCCGGCAATGGCCTGGACAACACGCTGGAAGGAAACAGCGGTCGGAACACGCTGCGCGGGCTTAGCGGAGACGACAGCGTGATTGGCGGTGGCGGCAATGACCTGCTGATCGGCGGTCATGGGGCTGACCGCTTCGAGGGAGAGGGCGGTGCGGATACCCTGCGCTTGGGCTCTGGCGACGTCGCATTCGGCGGCGGCGGACAGGACAGCTTCTTCTTTGCCGGCGGGCCGCTGGGCAGCGGCGGCTCTGGCGGTCCCATCCTTCGCGACTTCAATGGCGTCTTGGCCAACGGCGCCAACGGGCAGGACAAGCTGGTCTACGCCACCGGCCTGGAAGTCGGCAGCTTCTCCTACATCGGCAACGCCGCCTTCTCTGGCGGCGGTGACTCTGAAGCGCGCTTCGCCGGACCAAGGCAGATCCAGGTCGATCAGGACGGCGACGGTTCGGTCGACCAGGCCTTCCTCGTTGACGGCGTCACCATTGCCAACCTCCTGACAACAAGCGACTTCGCCTGGTTGTAGCTGGTTCGAAACTCAACGCGATCGCTTACTGCTCGGCCGCCTCCTCGGCTGCAACCGCTTCAGCTTTCTGCTCTTGGATACGGCTGTAGGCGACATAGTACTTGAAGATGTTGGCGACATAGTCGACGGGCTCGCGTCCCACCTTCTTGGCCACAAGGATCTCGACATTGTTGAACCAAAGGTTGGGATCGAGGCCGGCCTTGGCGGCCTCTTTGCGCAGGCGCTGAACTCTAGTCGGACCGGCGTTGTAGGAGGCAAGCGCCAGCAGATGGCGGTTCAGCGGATCGATATCCGGCTCGTCGAAATAGTGGTCGATCAGATAGCGCAGGTACTTGGCGCCGGCGTGGACGTTGTTCTCCGGCTTCTTGATGTCGGGGATGTTGATCGGGTCGCCGGAGGCAGTCTTGGGCATGAGCTGCATCAGCCCGATGGCGCCGACTGGGCTGACCACGGACTGGTCAAGACCCGATTCCTGATAGCCCTGAGCGATCAACATCAGCCAATCGAAGTCGTATTGCCCGGCGTAGGTCTTGAAGAGTTCGACGAGCGCCGAAAAGCGCGCCTGCTCCTTAGGGCTGATTGCCTCTTCGACGTACTTGGTATTCTCCAAGTAGCGCTTGATCAAGATGTTGGTGGTCAGGGTTCCAACCTTGTTGTCCTTGACGTAGGCATCGATTTCCTTGGCCAGCTGCGGGTTGCCCTTGCGGTAGGCCCAAGCGATGGCGCCGCCGTCGCGCAGCACGATGTCGTGCTGCAGCATCAGCTTGTCGGAGACTGCACCCCAAAGCTTGGCCTTGTGGTCATCCATGACGGTGGCCGGGTAGACGCCGGCGGCGATCATCTCCACGATCATGGAGTCTTGCAGATGTTCATTGAGTGTGATGATGCCGACCGGATCTTTGCCGGCCGCCTCCAGGCGCTCATTCAATGCCTGCAGGCTCTCGAAGTAGCTGGAGGAGGGGCGCACCGCAACCTCCAGCCCAGAAAGCTCCTCTACTGCCGCAATCTTCGGAAAGTCGGGTCCGCTCACAAGGATCTCCTTCACCTCCGTGGTAAAGGGCGTCGAGAAATCCACCTTCTCTTGGCGCTCGGGTGTGATCGTCAGGTTGGCGGCCGCGATATCGCCTAGGCCATCCACAAGGCCGGAGATCAGGCGATCGGGGCTGACCGGAATCAACACGATATGCAACCGGTCGGCCTTCTTAAGCTTATGACGCTTGTTCAAGCCCTCTTCGAAGAGGGTCATAGCTTCGTATGTCAGGCCGCGCTGGCGAAATTCGTCGACGAAGTAGAAAGCACCATCATAGACCACCAGCACGCGGATCGCCCGGCGTTTCAACATGGCGTCGAAGTCGCCGGTCCAGGACGCCATTGCCTTCTGGACGACGGCTTCTTCGGCGGCGGACACTTCCGGACCGGATTGGCCGGTGTCCTCTGCTTGTGCCAAACCCGACGTGACGAACAGTAGGCAAATGATCAATGCCGCAGCGGCGCGCGCGTTCTTCAGAAGATTCATCGTTGATTCCCCAAACCTCTTCCTCGGCCCCGCTGCAGTCTAGCAGTCTCGCGCGCCTTGTCGAGCAGGGTGCTTGCTCTGGGCAAGCCGCTGCTATAGCGAGAAGACCATGACCGGACGCCGCTACCAGCCTCCCTCGATGAGCGCGCTGATCGCCTTTGAGGCGGTGGCCCGGCTGAAGGGATTTGGGCGTGCGGCGGTCGAGCTGAACAGCTCCCAACCCGCAATCAGCCGGCATGTGCGTCAGCTGGAGGCGCGCTTGGGCAGTCTCCTCCTAGACCGCAGTGGCGGCCGCGTCGAGCTTACAGAGCAGGGTGAGGCCTACTATGCGGCGGTGCTGTCGACCCTGGAAACCTTGAAGCGGGCAGGGGAGAGCCTGCAGGCGTGCGGTGACGTGGTGACATTAGCCTGCACGCATGAAGTCTCGCACCTCTTCCTTCTGCCTTTCTATGAAGAGCTGGGTCGGCGCCTGGGTCCCGAGGTCAAGGTGCGCATTCTCACCTCGGAGTACGAGACCATCGGTGCCACGATCGATGCCGGTGCCGACATAACTTTCGTCTATGGTGATGAATCAAGCCCTACTGTCGGCGATGTTCCGGTCATTCGCGAGGCTTTGACCGTCTTGGCCGCGCCGAGCTTCGCAGCCACCCACGCAGATCTACTGGATCGGTCGCCGGACGCCTGGCGCGAGTTGCCATTGCTGCATCTAAGCAAGCCAAACGGCGGTTGGGCCGATTGGGCCGATTGGTTCAGTGAACAAGGCTTCCGGCCGCCGGCGGAAAGCGGCCCCAGCTTTCACAACTATGTCTATCTTCTTGAGGCTGCCGTCGCAGGTCGGGGCTTGGCGCTGGGTTGGCGCGGCTTCATTGAGCGCTACCTCGAGACCGGGAGCCTCGTCCGGCTAACGCCCGACTGGCTGAAGAGGTCCACGCTGATCTTCGCCCGTCCGACTGCCAAAGGGCTGCACAACAAGGCCGTCTCGCGCTGTCTGGACGCCTTTGCCGAGCGCGCGAGAGCCGAAGGACTGGGTTAGGGCTTTGGGTGATTTGTACTAATCTCGTCCCTTGATAGTGCGGAAGGCGGTAGCGATGTCGATGTCGGTCTGGCCGTCGCCCTGCTGCTGCGTGGCCATATAGATGCTCTGTTCGAAAATCGGTGCTTGCTCGATCGGATGGAAGCGCTGGCCGCTTCTTTGCAGCATGCGCTCTGGCAGATAGGCGGCGCCGCCCGCGCCTAGAAGATGGGCGAATGCCCAATCGGCGCTGCCGAAGCCCAGGGCTGCAACGCGGTAATCGGGCCAATGCTGTGCGTGCCAGCGCCGAAAATCCGGACCATGATCGACATGAAGGTAATCGGACTGCCATGCCGATAGAGGCCGCCTCTCAGTCGAAACCAAGACGATACGATCCCGCTCGACCAGCCGCGATCCAAACCCGCGACCCGAAAGCGGTTCCTGCGTCAGCGCCGCATCGACCAGCCCGCTGGCGAGCCATCGCCCGATCTCGTCGAGGGTGCCGGGCCAGGCCTCCAAGGCAGTGCCGGATAGATCGCTGCGCAGCTGGGCAAACCAGCGATCTCCTAACCCGGTCCAGAGGCTGGTCTCGCAGGCAATTGACAGGAGACCCGAGTAGCCCTCGGCCAGACCCACACTCCGTCGCGCCAGCTCCCAACTCTGCAGGATCGTTTCTGCGTGACGTTGGAAGGCGAAACCCGCCTTGGTCATCACTGCGCCCTTGCGCGAGCGCAAGAGCAAGCGCTGGCCCAGCGCGGATTCCAGCGCGTCCAGCCTGGCGGTCACCGTCGATTGGGTGACGTTCAGCTGATCGGCTGCCCGATTGAGATTGCCGCTGCGAACGACGGATAGGAAGGTCTGAAGAGCAGTGAGATTCATCGGATGTAAGTTCGATCTTATCGATTTATTGATCCATATATATTTGTTTTACGGCCCTTATCAACTCTGTCATCGTCCTGCTCGACACCAAGGAGGGACCCGATGGAGTTCAACCACTTCCTCTCGGCCTACTATCCCGACACCCGTTATGGCGGGGATCGGCTAATCGACGATATGCTGGCTCAGGCACGCACGGCAGACCGCCTGGGTTATGCTTCGGTTTCGATCCCGGAGCATCACCTGATCAATCTGCTGCTGACGCCCGCGCCACTGTTGATGGCGGTGCGCTTGGCCTCCGAGACCAGGCATGTTCAGATCATGACCTCGGTGGCGGTGCTGCCGCTGCACGACATGCGCAGCTATGCCGGCGAAGTGATCATGGCGGATATCCTGACCGACGGGCGTCTGATCCTTGGCGTCGGGCGGGGCGCTTTTGCCTACGAGATGGCGCGCCTGGGCACCCCGATCGAAGAGAGCCGCGCCAAGTTCGACGAATCACTTGACGTCTTGCAGGCCCTGCTCACGCGAGAGGAGGTGTCTTGGGAGGGGTCCTACTACAGGTTCGAGCCGCTCACCGTCATGCCGCGCCCCGTCAGGCCCATTCGGATGATGATGGCGGTGATGGTGCCAGAGGGGATCTATGCCTGCACCAAGCGAGGTTTTCATATTCAGACCACGCCGCTGATGGGCTCGAACGAGAAGATGCTGGAGCAGGTCGGTGCCTTCCATCGCGCGAAAGAGGAGATGGGCGAGGAAGGCCGTGCACTCACGATCTCCCTGTCTCGCGTTGCTTGGCTCGCCGAGGACGAGGCCGACCGCCAACGGAAGCTTGAGATGGCGCATGATTACTACAAGCGCTTCGACAATGTCTTCACCGGACCGGGCGAGGTCAGGCAGGGCGCCATCGCGCCGCTGCCGCGCCAGCAAGGCAAGGAGGAATTGGCGCAGAACATCCTGATCGCGACGGAGCAGGAGATGATCGACAAGCTCGCGATTTATCACGAAGCCGGTGTCGACGAGGTGATCCTCAGCCAGAACATCGGCGCCCCGAACGCAGAGACTCTGGAGAACATGGAGCGGATTGCCGAGCGGATCATGCCGAACTTCTCCAGGCGCGTCCGCAGTGCGGCGGAGTAGAGTAAGCGAGGCAGCGACCGAAAAAGAGGAAACCATGTCACATCCGATCAACTGCGCCTATTCGGTTGAGGGGGAAGGACCGCCACTCTTCCTGATCCATGGCATCGGTGCGGCGCGCACGGCTTGGCGCCTTATGCTACCCCGGCTGGTGCGGCACTTCACGGTGATCAGCTACGATCTACGCGGCCACGGCCTGTCGCCGATGCCTGTAGGTCCCTTTACGCTCGATGATCTGGTGGACGATCTCGAGCGCGTGCGTGAACGCGTAGGAATCGAGCGGGCTCACTTTGCCGGACACTCATTGGGAGGCATGATCGGACCGGCTTATGCGCGGCGCTACCCCGAACGTGTCTTGTCCTTGGGCCTGCTCTCGACGGCGGCCGGGCGCACGGAGGACGACAGCGCCAAGGTCTGGGGCGTGGTGCGCGCGATGGAGGAGAAGGGCATCCCACAGGTCTTGCCGGCCCTGACCGACCGCTGGTTTACCGATGCCTACATCGCCGCCCATCGCGACATCGTAGACGCCCGACTGCAGCAGGTGATCGCCTGCGATCCTGAGGTCTTCATGACGGTCTTTCGAATCTACGCCGGAACCGAGATGATGCCCTGGCTGCATGAGATCCAGGCGCCCTCTCTGGTGCTAACCGGCGAGCTCGACGGCGGCTGTAACCCGCGCCTGAACCGAGGCATCGTAGAGGCCATGCCAAACGCCGAACTGGTGATCCTCGATGGCTACAAGCACGCGATCACCCTGGAGGCGCCAGATCTCATCGTCGATCACCTGATTCGGTCTTGCTTGAGCGCGATGGAACAGAGCATATCCAGCTAGACTAAGATCAGGCGAGGTCCGTTGGTTGCAGGTGCAGCATTTCTCCAGTTCGTCGGCAAGCGAACCTCTTACTCTGGTTGTTCCCGCTATTGCATCCTGCTGACTGCGGTTAACCCCCGCCAGTTGGGATACAACGTCACCCGACCGCTCTTGGCTGTTGGCAGAGGTGGCTGATGACACCAGCGCATTCCGAGGCCGTCCTCCTTGATGGTTGCGACCAAGTGCTCTTCGAGCTCCAGCATCTCGGCTGGAGTCAGAGATGCGTTGTTCAAGCTGGCGGTTGTCATTTCGACAATTCTGATCAAAGTCCAACTCGGCTAGGTGGGAGGCCGTGTATTCTGTTGGTTTCAATGGCTGTAGTTTTTTGACATTGAGTCTAGGCACGCTCAGCGGTCGCCAGAATTCGGTACATGGAACGCAGGACCGGCTTTTCGATTAGCTTCTTGTCGACCACGACCAGCCCGGTACCGGCAGCCTCGAAGGCCTCGACGATGCGGCGAGCCTCGGCAACCTCCGCTTCGCTGGGGGTGAAGGCCGTCTCGATGAGCGGGAGCTGTTTGGGGTGGATTGCGCCCTTGCCGGTCATGCCGATCCGCCGACAGGCCTCCGCCTCGCGCTGCAGTCCCGCCATGTCTTCGAGGTCGAGGTAGGGCACGTCGATCAGATCGACCTCGGCGCTGGCGGCGGCGTGGACGCAGCGCGTGCGGGCATAGAGCAAGCCTTCCCAGGTGGGTGCCACCCGAAGCTCTGCCGCCATGTCGACGCCGCCGAAGAGAAGCGAGTCGATGCGGCCGCTGGCAGCCGCGATCTCGTGACAGGCCGCAAGGCCGGCATTGGTCTCGATAATCACCTGCAGGCGCAGGTCGGACTCGGCGCCGCTCAACAACTCGTCCAGAAGGCGGATCTCCTCGGCGGCCTTCACTTTCGGCAGCATCAGTCCGTCAAGCCGCGGCTTTTCTTCCAGCAAGGCCAGCAGGTCCGCCCAGCCGTCCTGGGTGCGCAGCGCGTTGGTTCTGACCAGGATCTCAGAGCGCCCGAAGTCCGGCCCGCTTGCAAGATGGGCGAGCGTGTCCCGACGCGCCTGGACCTTGTCGTCAGGTGCCACCGCGTCCTCCAGATCGATGCAGACGATGTCGGGCTTGCTCGCGACAGCCTTGGGGAAGAGGGGCAAGCCAGTCCCCGGCACGAAAAGGAAACTGCGCCTGGGCCTCACTCTTTGCGCTTGGTCGTCTTGCATGGCCCTTTTCCTCCCTTGCCGCCTTCGCGCGGTCTTATAGGCCGGCGCTTGGGCTTGCCACAAGCGGTGCGACGTCGCTCCTGGCGTCCAGCGTCGCCTTTCCCGAAGGCCCCCTTCCGGCTTTCCGAACCATCAATAGAAAGGCCTTGCAAGCGCTTACATTTCTGCCTATGACCATGAACCAGCAAGGCAGGCACACGGCAAGAAGGGACAGGCGCATGCAGTATTTGAAGAAGGCTCCCAAGACCTCTGCGGCAGGCGAGGACGATGTGCGCCAGGCGGTCCAGGCGATCCTGAGCGAGATCGAGGCCGGTGGCGACGAGGCAGCACGCAGCTATGCACAGAAGTTCGACAAGTGGGACGGTGAGATCGTGGTCTCGGCCGAGGAGCGAGCGGCTGCGGGCAGTCAGGTCAGCCAGCTGCTGAAAGACGACATCCGCTTTGCGCACGAGAATGTTCGCCGCTTTGCCGAGGCGCAGCTTGCCACCATGACCGGGACCGAGGTCGAGGTGGTGCCGGGTCTGATCGCCGGTCAGAAGCACATTCCTGTCTCGGCCGCCGGCTGCTATGCGCCGGGCGGGCGCTATAGCCATGTCGCCTCTGCCATCATGACGGTGACCACGGCCAAGGTCGCCGGTGTCGGCCATGTCAGCGCCTGCTCGCCGCCGCGCCCGGGTGTGGGCATGAACCCGGCCATCGTCTATGCGCTGGACGTCTGCGGCGCGGACACGATCTTGAACCTGGGTGGGGTGCAGGGCATCGCCGCCATGGCCTTCGGCCTCTTCGACACGCCACCTGCACGGGTCCTCGCCGGCCCAGGCAATCAATTCGTAGCCGAGGCCAAGCGCATTCTCTATGGCCGCGTCGGCATCGACATGTTTGCCGGACCGACAGAGAGCCTGGTGATCGCCGATGCTTCGGCCGATCCGAGGATTGTTGCTTGGGATCTGGTGGGTCAGGCTGAGCATGGCTACAACTCGCCTGTCTGGTTGGTCTCCACCGACCGGGTCCTGGCCGAGCGCGTGGCCGCTTTGATTCCCGAGTACATTAAGGAACTGCCGGAGCTCAATAGCCAGAACGCTGAGGCCGCCTGGCGCGACTACGGCGAGATCATGCTCTGTGACAGCCGCGAGGAGGCGGTCAAGGTCTCTGACGATCACGCGCCAGAGCACCTTCAGGTGCAGGCCGACGACTTGGACTTCTGGCTGGAGAACCTGACCAACTACGGCTCTTTGTTCCTGGGCGAAGAGACCACGGTGGCCTACGGTGATAAGGTCTCCGGTCCCAATCACGTGCTGCCCACCAAGGGGGCCGCGCACTACACTGGCGGCCTCTACGTGGGCAAGTTTATGAAGACGGTGACCTGGCAGAAGGCCACGCGCGAGGCCAACCGTAGTATCGGTCAAGCCTGTGCGCGCATCTCGCGCCTGGAGGGCATGGAGGGCCACGCCAAGACCGCGGACGTTCGCCTCGAGAAGTACTTCCCGGGCGAGGTTTTCGATCTAAGCGGCCAGTAGGTGCGCTCTGGCGGCGTTTTGGCCAGCTTTCGCCCCTTCCGAGAACGAGAACAGGATGCATGAGGGGGTGTGAAGGCACGCTACCTGTATGAAGGACTGAGCGGTGTGACCTGGTCTGGCAATTCGCCCGCTCTCGTCACGCGCTAGGTGAAGCCACAATCGCCACGAGACATCCACACTGTGACTGAACCTGTGAGTTTGATGGGCATTCCACCCCAACCGATTGATTCTTGGAGTCCAATTACAAAATTTGCTATCTCTCGCGGCTGCTGTATCTGACAGGCGAGAGACGTGCAAACCAATGTAATGAAAGGACGATGTAAGATGAGCGGTTCATCTCCTGGAGTTGCTGCTGTGTTCGGCAACAAGTTCGGTCTGAAAGTTGCGCAGGTTAGAGCGCTGCCTCGGGATAAAGACAAAGTATTATCGGATGAAGCACTGGACAGGCCTAGCGCCATTCAAGTGCTGTGTGGCACGGTCACAGGTGCGACGCTGCCAGGATGCTTCGTCGATGACCTTGCAAGGGACCAAGGCGCAAAGAGTTAAAGAGGCACGCTGAGGTCAGCCAGGTAGCGCTGCTTCCAATCAAGACTGATCTCATCGGCCAGCCTTGCAAGGCCCGGAGTTACGTCACGAGCCTTTGGTGCGTGAACACCGAGCGCTTTGCATAACCCGATCAGAGCGCCTGCGGGATCTGCCGACAGGCGCTCATAGGTGAGGGTAAGTGGGGCGATTTCCTGTTGTTGGAACCAGGAAACCCAGGCGGCATCGTAGGCATTGAGCTCACCGAGTTCAGTTTTGATCCGCTCGAACGCGTAGTGGGGAGCTGCTGCAGGGGCGAGCCGTTCGATTTCTGTGCCGTCAGGGGCGATGTGCCAAAGCCCTGTTTGTTCGGCTTTCACCAGAGAAATGGCCTGCGCCAGTTTATCCTCTCGTGAGAGGTGAATGTAGAGGAGCTTGCCGAAGGCCGTCTCAAACCGCGCACGGTCTGACCGTATCTGCGGGAATCGCCGGTCCAGGATTTCCGAGAGTTCTTCCAGGTTTTCTCGCATTAGGCGCATGCCAAAAATCGGAGTTTCTGCTTTGCCGGCTTTGACGGCAGCCTCCAAATAGGCCCGCTCAAAGGCGTCGTTATTCACGGTGTCGGGCGCGGGCAGGTGCCACTTGCTGGCCCACCAAGCGATGATTTGACGACGATAGAAGGAATCGGGTTCTCCCGCCGAGCGCGTCGAGGCTAGAAGATTGCAAAGCAGCGTGCTTCCACTCCGCGGCGTGCTGCATATAATGTATCCGTCAAACATTTTAATTGTTCCATATCATAGTGAACGCAAACGGCAACATCATGCTCACAAGGAGGCCCGTTGCGAACTCGTCGAGCGTGATGATGGAAGCCTCTCCCCGATGTCCCAATCGCGTGCGTGGCTTTATGTTATGGCGGCAAGAGTTCCTTTATCCGATCAAGGTGATCGTTGGGTCAAGCTCTCGGAAGATTGCAGGCTGAGGGGCGGGGCGCTGGCCCGTGACATCCCGGGGGCCGGTTTCGGCATAATCGACGGTGCCGGGCAAATCTCGAACAGGGATGAAGCCGAGACCTTTAGCGAGACACCGCTCCGACACCACTGCCGGGATTAGCCGTCTGCTTTGCGACCTCCGCGAGCCTCTGCGCCAAGAGATCAAAGACGATACGGATGCGGCGGCTGGTGTTCAGCTCACGGTGGGTCACCAGCCAAATCGGTATGGGTATTGCTGGAAAATCGAGCAGAACCTTTTCCAGCTCCGGCGCCAGTGCTGCAGATTCGCTGGTCAGAACGGTGATGCCGAGGCCAAGCCTTACCAGTTCCAGAAGAACTGTACCGCTGTTGGTGGTATGCTTGAAGTTTCGCCGTGTGATGGGGAAGCCCTTCTCGTGCAGAAAGGCGATCAAGCGTTCTGGCTGATCTAGGCCGACAAAATCGGCCTCCGCGAGATCGGCCGGTTCGCTCGGCCGGTGATGGGTGGCCAGGTAGCTGGGGGCTGCGTAGAAATGCGCGCCGGTCTCGCCCACAAGCTTGGCGATAAGGTCGGATTGGACCGGCCGCACGTGGCGAACCGCAATGTCGGCTTCCCGGCGACGCAGGTCGCGCAGATCGTTGGCGGCAATCACTTCCACCTCGATCCCAGGGGCCAGACGGCGCAACTCGACCAGAATCGGCGGCAGGATGTGGGTCGACAACAGATCGGTTGCGGTGATTGAGACGAGCCCTTCGACTGCTTGCGACTGACCGGAGGCGGTCAGTGCGACCTGGTTGGCGGCCTCGCCCATTGATCGGACATGCTCCAGCAACTCCAGTCCGGATTTGGTTAGAGTGAGCGAACGCCCCAGGCGTTCAAAGAGAGCAACTCCTAGAGCTTCCTCCAATGCAGCAACCTGTCGGCTCAAGGTCGGTTGGGTCTGACCCAGCGCCCGGGCCGCGGCAGAAAGAGAGCCCGCCTCGGCTGTTGCCAGGAAGGCGCGCGCTTGATTCCAGTCGAAGCCGGTCGTTGCCCAACTCATGCATGAATGCATAACACAGATCCGAATTTCCGCAATTTCTATTCGTTTGTCGTATGCTTACTTCTGCGCGGGAAGGAGAAACGATATGTATGAAGCCACCGCCCAGCGCGATCCAACCCATTTTGAGAAAGCGAAACGAGACATGGCGCCGTCACCCCGTTTTTGGGATCGTATTGCCAAAGGCTACGCTGCCAAGCCGGTTGCCAACATGGCTGCCTATGAGAAGAAATTGGAGATCACGCGTTCCTATCTCAGGCCTGAGATGGAGGTGTTGGAAATCGGTTGCGGCACAGGTACGACCGCGCTGAAGCATGCGCCGTTGGTGAAGCACATTCTGGCGACAGACCTCTCGCAGGTCATGTTGCAAATCGCGCGTGAGAAGGCAGTGGCGGAGGGGGTCGAGAATGTGACTTTCCAGCAGGCCTCTGTCGAGGAACTGGAGTTGCATGAAGCCAGTATCGATGTGGTGATGGCGCACAGCGTTTTGCATCTGCTGGAGGACAGGGAAGCCGCTCTGGCCAAGCTGTTCGCAACCCTAAAGCCGGGTGGTCTCTTGGTTAGCAGCACCGTGTGCATCAGCGGTTGGATGAGCATCTTCAAGGTGATCGGTCCGATCGGCAAGCTCTTGGGTTTGCTTCCCACGGTCAAGGTCATCAATGCCGCTCAGCTGGAGCGCGATTTGCGTGCAGCTGGCTTCGTGATCGAAGAATCCTGGCAGCCGGAGAAGAGCATGGCGCTGTTCAACGTGGCCCGAAAGCCGGTGTAAAAAAGCCAGTGTAAGGGAGGTGTAATGGAACTGACTGTTCGCGAGATGACGGCGGCCGACCTGCCGGCCTTTTTTGACCTCAGGATCTCCACGCTCGAGAATGCGGTGACGATGCAGGAATTGGAGGAGGTCTATGGCGTGACGCCGGCCTCGCTGGCCGAGGGCCTGCAGTCGAGCCTGCGTGGCTGGCTGTGTGAGGATGGCGGCAAGGCAGTCGGCTTCGCCATGGGCGACCAGGCCAACGGCGAAGTTCAGGTCGTTGCCGTCTTGCCGAGGTTTGAGGGAAGGGGCGTCGGCGCAGCCCTGCTTGGGCGCGTTCGCGATTGGCTCTTTGCCGAAGGGCATAGCGAGATTTGGCTGCTGGCAAATCCGGACCCGGCGATCCGGGCCAGCGGCTTCTATGAGGCGCTTGGTTGGCGTCCGAACGGCCGTTGGCAAGGCGAGGATCATGTCCTGGTCCTTCATCGCGGGAAGACAGAGGGGAAGCCCGAGGTTTAGCCTGCTCCCATCGACGGCAGGAGGCACGAGCAGGTGTTCGCTGGATTTGAAGAGACCTATCTGGAGGGAGCTGGTGCGCAGATCTTCCTGCGTCTAGGCGGCGCGTTCGAGGCGCCGCCACTGTTGCTTCTGCACGGCTACCCACAGACCTCGGCCATGTGGCGCGACGTAGCTCCAATCCTGGCCCAACACTACCGCATCATCTGCCCGGACCTGCGCGGCTATGGCCGCTCCGGCAAGCCTGCTTCCGATCCCGATCACGCGACCTATTCAAAGCGTGCTATGGCGAACGACATGCTGGCGGTCATGGAGCAATTGGGGTATCGGCGATTCCTTGTCGGTGCGCATGATCGCGGTGCGAGGGTCGCCCATCGGCTGGCGATGGATCATCCAGCGGCGGTCGTGGCGCTGAGCCTCTTGGACATCGCGCCGACGCGCGAGATGTACGCTAATACCACGGCCGCCTTCGCAAAGGCCTACTGGCACTGGTTCTTCCTGATCCAAAAGCATCCTCTGCCGGAATCCATGATCGGCCTGGATCCGGAGGGTTATTGGAAGTTGAAGTGCTTCAATCAGTCTGGCGGTGCCAATCCCTTCTCGGAGGAGGCGCTGCGGGAGTACCTGACTGCCTTTGCCGATCCCGCCGCCATCCATGCCTCCTGCGAAGACTATCGGGCCGCCGCCTCGATCGACACGCGCCACGATGATGAAGATGGCGGGGCAAGGCTTTCCATGCCCCTCCAACTGCTCTGGGCCGAACAGGGCGTGATCGGACGTTGCTTCGACCCGCTGGCGCTTTGGCGGCAGAGGGCCGAGCAGGTCGAGGGAGAGTCTCTCTCGGCAACGCACTACATGGCTGAAGAGATTCCCGAGGTCGTCGCCGCGAAGATGCGCGACTTCTTCCTCACGTCATAGGGCGCTACTCAGCCGGCACGGCGCTTTGCTGCGATGTAGCCTGCCACTTCCAGTCCGGAGGCTTGACGCAGACAAGCAGTTTGTTTGCCAAGCCCGGTGCTGCTGCAATCCGTCGGATCAGCTCGAGGTGTCCACCCAGCCAAACCTTAACCGGATTCACCGTTTCAATCTGCTCCACCAGACCATAGGTCACCGCTGCCTCCTCCCTGGCAAAGGTCCCGAAGAGGCGATCCCAGATGATAAAGATGCCGCCGTAGTTCTTGTCCAAATACTGGGGATTGTTACCGTGGTGAACGCGGTGGTGCGAGGGCGTGTTGAAGACCGCCTCGATCAGCCGGGGTAGGCGGCCGACGGCCTCGGTGTGAAGGATTGTCTGATAGAGCAGAACGAACAAGGTCGAGAAGAAGACCAGGAAGGGATCGAAGCCGATCAGCACCAAGGGCAGGCTGAAGGCGATTGCCCAGAGATCGTCGAGTGGGCCGAAGCGATAGGCAACCGAGAGGTTGAAGTTTGGCGAGGAGTGATGCACCGAATGCGTGGCCCAAGCCAGACTCACACGGTGTGTGAAGCGATGCTCCCAATAGTATGCCAGGTCTGCTGCCAGGATGCAGATCGCTATTGTCAGCCAGTTGGTTTCGATCCGAAAGGGAGCGAGTGCTGCCAGATAGAAGAAGAGGCTTCCGTAAATGCCATAGAATACATAGTAGCTAACTGCGCCGTATCCCAAGTAGGTCGCGGCATTTGCGGTCGTGTCTCCCAAGAGCCGCCAGGCGAAGCGGCGCAAGAGAGCATAGCGCAGCAGTTCGAGCGCGAAGAGGCCCAGCGAAGCATAGAGGAACCAGTCCCCCAGCTGGGTTTCCCAGGCCCAGAGATCGCTGTTGTTTACCGGTGCGAGAAGCAAGTCCATAGTGCCATTCCTTGGCTGAGCGCGGGTGCGCGGGCGGTGATCCAGTGTCATCAAGGTAGGAAGGCGAAGATAGATTGTCAAATATGATAATTTACGAATGAAGCAGCGATGCCGCGCCCCAGTCTGAAGCAGGAGCGACGAACCCAGATCCTTGACGCCTATGAGCGCTGTCTGATCCGTTTCGGTGTCGAGGGCAGCTCCTTGGAAGCGGTCGCCAAGGAGGCCGGCCTTGCGCGTGCCTTAATCCGCCACAACATCGGCAATCGCGACCAGCTTCTGGAGGCGGCTGTCGATCGTTTCCTGCTAGAGAGCAATCGATCGATGGAGCAGCTCTTGGATGCCTTACCGGCAGAGGGGGCTCTCGTCTGTTTGATTGACTGGCTGTTCGATCCGCAGGGCAGCGATCCGCATCTATCCTTGGTCTCGGATGCCTTCATTGCTGCAAGCGCCAACAACCCTGATCTAGCCGGTCGTATGCGGACCTGGACCCACACCTTCTTCGACAGCATTGTCGAGGTCGCGCGCAGAAGCCATCCCGGTGCCGAAAAAGAGGCGCTTCGCACCGTCGCGGCCGGGATCACTGCCAACTACTTCACGGCCGAATCCCTGACCCCCATGGGGCCGATGCGAGATCTGCGTGCCGCATTCAGGTCGGCTGCCTTGCGTCTGGCTGAGACTCTGGATTAGGTGGACCAACCCGCCTGGGGCGCACAAGATAGAGGTTCCGGCACTGGCGGGCCGGACCTAGCGGACGCAGCAGGACGGCTTGGAGGCGCAGGATTATGGCACTCACGCGACGTGGATTTCTTGACGCAACGCTCGCAATCGCTGGTTCGCTCATGGCGGCAGTGCCGTTGGGAGGTGGCTTTGGCCGCCGGGCACAGGCTGCAGGCAAAGGCGCGTGGCATTCGGGTACGGCTTTCGCGGCATTGAAGGACAAGCTGGGCGACCGCCTGGTCGCCGTGACGTCGCCGCTTGCACCCTGTCTGGATTCGGCTGGCAGCCAGGGCTGCAGCGCGCGCCTCAAAGCCTTGCAGAACCCCTTCTTCATCCAAGATCAGCCCGGCGGTTTTCAGACCAACGGTTGGTTGGATGCTTGGACGGCGAAGGTTAGTCCCTTTGCCGTTGCTGCCGAGACTGCCGACGATGTTGCGGCCGCGGTCGACTTTGCCCGCGAGCAGGGGGTCAAGCTGGTGGTTAAGGGGGCTGCGCATGACTACCTGGGGCGCAACTCCGCCCCCGATTCGCTGCTGGTCTGGACCCACCGGATGCGTGATGTCGTGTTCGATCAGAATTTCCGCATATCCGGAGGAGACAGCGATCAAGCGGGCGTTCCAGCCTTGACTGCCGGTGCTGGTGCCCGCTGGATCGAGGCCTATCAAACTGCCTCGGCAGTCGGCCGCTATGTACAGGGCGGGGGTTGCACGTCGGTCGGCGTGGCCGGTGGTTTCATCCAAGGCGGCGGCTTCGGCAGCTTCTCCAAGCGCTATGGTACTGGTGCCGGCTCTGTGCTCCAGTTCGAGGTCGTGACTGCCGACGGCGAGATCCGCATCGCCAATGCCTCACAGAACCAGGACCTCTTCTGGGCCTTGCGCGGCGGCGGCGGAAGCACTTTCGGGATCGTCACCAAGATCACTCTGCTGACTCACCCGCGTCCAGATAGGGTTGGCATACTGAGTGGGCGATTTGCGCCGGGAAGCGATCAGGCGTTGCGTGGAGCCTTGAAGCATCTGGTTGCTTGGTACCCGCAGGCCCTGAACAATCCCGATTGGGGCGAGCAGATTGCGATCAATCCCGACAGGACAATTGACCTCTTCCTCGTCTTTCTCGACCAAAGCGAGGAGGAGGCCCTGGCTGTTTGGCAGCCGTTAAGGGACGCCTTGGGGGAGGAGGGCGTGGCGGCGGACCTTAAGGCCAAGGTTATGCCCTTCGCTGACCTCTGGGACGAAGAGGCCTGGCAGAAGAGCGAGCCAGACTTCATCCATCTCGACCAGCGGCCGCAAGCAGAACCGGATCATTACTGGTGGGCCCCGAACCAGGGCGAGGTGGGCCAGTTCATCGATAGCTACACCTCGCGCTGGCTGCCGCGCA
This sequence comes from Rhodospirillales bacterium, assembly GCA_963669445.1. GTDB lineage: Bacteria > Pseudomonadota > Alphaproteobacteria > Kiloniellales > JACOMY01 > JACOMY01. Next base: position 2,653,258 of record OY770029.1, on the reverse strand, counting down.
GTCTCTTCGAACCGGAAGCTGCTCCGGCATTGGTCGAGGCTCTCTTCCAGGCATCGCGCTCTGCTCGTGTGGCATTGCACATCAACAAGGGTCTTTCCGGCGCCAGTGATGCCGTGCTGGCGCGGGAGCGGATGACGAGCGTCAATCCGCTGGCGCAAGACGCTGCAGCCCTGGCGATCTCCAACTCGACACAACCCGCCAGCTATCCCGGCCTCGAAGGTCACGAGCCTAACCTAGCGGAGGGGCGTGCGGCTGCGGAGAGGGTGGCGACCGCAATCCAAGTGCTCCGCGATGTCACGCCCGCCGGCGGCGCGTATTTGAACGAAGCCGACTTCTTCGAGCCCGACTGGAAGCGCAGTTTCTATGGCCCGCACTACGACCGCCTGCTCGCGATCAAACGCAGCTACGATCCGGGGAATCTCTTCTCCGTTCACCATGGGATCGGTAGCGAGTAACGGGCCGTTCCATCACACGACCCTGTCAGCAGCCTGCTGACGCTATTCTCTAGAGGCGAGAGGCTTTGCCGCCGTCAGGTAGGCCCAGACCGCTCAAGGCGGAAATTAGAGCGTCGGCCAGATCTGGCTGGCTTGCGCTCAACAAGGTCCGAACATAGGGCTTCGTCATCCCCGAACCCTGTTCGCGCAGAGTGGCGAGGCTTTCCAGGGCCGCTGTCCTTTGTCCGATCAGGGCCTGGCTGGCAGCCAAGCAGAGCAGTGCAAGATTGTATTCAGGCAGAACCTTCAAGAGACTCTCCAACGATGGAACAGCACGTTCTGCTTTGCCACCGGCGAAGTACGCCAGTCCTCGGAAGAGATCGGTCGGCGGGTATCCGGGGGATAGACGCTCGGCCTCGTCAAAGGTCTCCAGCGCCTCCTCGCTTTGGCCGGCGAAGGTCAGGCAGGCGCCCAAAAAGGTCATATACTCAACATCGTTTGGGTTAAGGCGTACCGCCCGCCGGGATTCCTCTAGCCCGCTGTCAGTTCTACCCAGCAGGGTTTCCGAAAGGCCGAGTGCGGCGCGCAGAAAACCTTCCTTCTCGTCAAGGGCCACGCCGCGCAGTGCGTCGCCTCTCGCCTCGCGCAGTGCGGCTTGCGGATCCTCGGTCCAAGCGTTCATGGCCGAGTGAATATTGATCCAGCTTAAGGGCTCGTAGATCATGGCAAAGCCTGGGTCGATCTCCAGCACCTTCAGACAGGCGGCCTTGGCGTCAAGCATGCCAGCTGCTGTCGGCCTTTCGACATGGTGGAATGCGGTCAGGTAGTAATCATAGGCCCCGCTGCCGTCCGCTGGCTTCTTGCGGGCTCGGGCCGAGGCGTGGGTGATGAGTGGCATATAGACCAGTCCGCAGGTCCGCTGCGTGACCTCATCCTGAAAATCGAAAAGGTCGTCAGGGCTGCCGTCGAAGCGGTGCGACCAGATCTGCTCTCCCTTGGCCAGTTCGGTGACCTGTAGCGAGACGCGGAGGCGTGTCGAGGAAGCCTGCACGCTGCCGTCCAGCAGATAATCGACGCCCAGCGCGCGGCCGCGCTCCTTGATGCTGTGCTCGCTGTCGACCTCCTTGGCACTCCAACTCGTCACCACCGAAAAGGCGGAGAACTTGCCCAACTCCACCAGCAGATCACGGGCCAGGCCTTCGGCAAAATCCTGATACTCGGGATTGCGCGAAGTGCAGGTAAAGGGCAGGACCGCCAAGGCTGTCTTGATAACTGAGGCCAGGGCAGGGCGTGCTTCGGCCTTGTTCAAACCTGCCGCACCGCTCCTGCGCCAGACGCGGATTTGCCGGTCAATGTTCTTGAGGCTCTGCAAACCTTGGTCCTCAAAGTCGCTGTCCAGCTTGCCGGCCAGGGTCTGGTGAACCAGGTCGGAGATTGCGATGCCGCCGGCATCCGCAATGCCTTCCAGTCTGGCGGCGATGTTGACCCCGTCTCCGAAGATGTCGCCGGCCTCGATCACGATCTCTCCGAGGTTGATGCCGATGCGGAAAGTGAGGGGCTGTGCGGCATCCGAATCGGCCGGACCCTGCTGCCAAGCAATCGCGCAGGCCACGGCATCGGCGGCACTGGCGAACTCGACCAGGAAACCATCGCCCATCAGCTTGACGATGCGGCCCCGATGCTGCTTGACCAGCGGAGCGATATGGTCGTCGCGCACCGCTCGCAGCGCGGCCAGGGTGCCGGCCTCGTCCTGACCCATCAATCGCGAAAAACCCACTACGTCTGCGGCCAAAACGGCGGCGAGCCGTCGCTCCATTTGAACCCCTCTCCTGTGACCCGATGCCGGTACAGCTTCTATAGCATGCGATGTTTGCTCATGCAGGAGGTGAGTGAGGGTCTTCAGTGTCCTCGGACAACGTCAGTTCCATATAGACCATAAAGTCTTTCAAGGCTTCCTCGGTTTCGCCTTGCGGGTAGTAGTCGACATCTCGAAACCCCAGGTCCCGGTAGAGCCGATGTGCGGAGTTCATATAGACGGCACTATCGAGCAGGATCTTGGCATAGCCAATGGCACGTGCCTCTTCGATCAATCGGGAAAGCAGAACACGGCCGAGGTTTTGGCCGCGCGCTGCGGGGATGACGTACATGCGCTTGATCTCGCAAACGCGCGCAGCGACTGGCTTTAGGAACGCCATGCCGACCAGTGCATCGCCGTGACGTGCCAGCATGAGCCGTCCTCTGGGAGGGAAGTAGAGGTCAATCTCGTCGAAGCTGTTCTGAACGTAAGCCGCTGCGGAGAGTGCTACCCCGGAGAGAGCGCGCAGCTGATCGATGTCCCAAGTCAAGTACTCTTCCAAGAGGCTACGCAGACCTGCCAGGTCGTCTCGGTCCTCGGCGATGCGGATCGTCGTTTCCGGTCTCATGAGGCGCGACCCTCAATCTCTTGGCCTTGTATGTGCATGTTGTCGACTGCCCGCGTCACTTGATGAAGGGTAGTGCCGCCTTGAAAGCCTCGGTGCCGGCCCGCGCAAGCCACTCGAAAGCGACCATCTCGCTGCTGACGATGGTGAGGCCTGCCGCCCGCATGCGCTCAAGACCGAGAGCCCGGTTTTGAGGGGTGCGGGAGCCGACGGCGTCGGCGACGACGAATACCGAGTAACCCTTATCTGCCATGATCAGCGCCGTCTGCAGGACGCATACGTGGGCCTCCATACCCATGACCACCAGTTGACGCCGGCCATGACCCTTCACCGCCTCCAGAAAGGCCTCCTCCCGTCCGGCTGAGAAGGCGAGTTTCGCCATCACCTCTTCTGGGCGAAGTAAGGGGAGGAGATCGGCATGGGTGTGACCCAAACCCTTGGGGTACTGCTCCGTCGCCAGACAGGGTACGGCCAAGAGTCGCGCGATCTGAATGAGGCGCGCCGCCGTGGCGATCGCCGCTGCGCCTTCGTGGATCGCCGGTGCCAGCTTGCTTTGAAAGTCGACGGCTAGCAGCAGCGAGTCCGCGCGATTGAGGAGCATGGCTTCTCTAATCCAGCACCATGCCGCCGTCGACGATCAGGGTCTGACCGGTCATATAGTCAGAATCGCTGGAGGCCAGGAAGCAGGCGACCCCGACCAAGTCCTGGGCGACGGATGGGCGGCCCAGCAGAATGCCTTCGGAGAAGGTCTCGAACGCCTCGTTTTCCTGCTCGGTCAGGCCCTCTTCCAGGAAGCCACGATCGATGACGCGCCACATCTCGGTATTGACCACACCAGGGCAGATGGCGTTCACGTTTATCCTGTCGCCGCCGAAGGCACGGGCGGCGGCTTGCGTCAGCGCGACCACGCCGAACTTGCTGGCGCAATAGTGGGCAAGGGGATCATAGCCTTGTTTGCCGGCGATCGAGGCGGTGTTGATGACCTTGCCGCCGTCGCCCTGGTCCAGCATCTGCTTGATGGCCTCTTGCATGCAGAGCAGGACACCCAACCCGTTCACGTCCATGACTTCCTGCCAGTCGGACTCGGTGATTGAAAGGAAGGGCTTGGTCTGTGCGATCCCGGCATTGTTGAAGATAACGTCAAGCTTGCCGTGCTCTTCGACGGCATCGGCGATCATCGCCTCGACGCTGTCGCGTCTGGTCACGTCGACGGTGGCCGGAATGGCTGTGCCGCCGTCCGCGCGGATGGCAGCGGCAACGTTCTCGGCGTTGACCCCGTCTATGTCCGCCACCATGACCTTGGCGCCCTCGGCGGCCAGACCTTGGGACAAGGCTTCGCCGATCCCGCGTCCACCACCTGTCACGATAATGGACCGCTCGTTCAGATCCTTGGGCATGCTGTTCCTCTCCTCTGACACCTGTACCGCCTTTGGATGGATAGCATGCCACGAGAGATAGGGGCTTGGGCAAGCCCTTGGTGGAAAGGGCCTTGCCGTTTTCGCTCTATGCGATGGAGATTAGCTTGTCCGGACGGCGCATCTTCTTCTCGATCCGTAAGGTTGCAAGAGCGAAGGTCACCCAGGAGATGTGGAAGACAAGTCCGATTGCCAGAATGATGCTGCCCGGAATGCCCCCAACGGAGGCCCGCTCTGCAAGCTCCGCCAAGCTGGTGAGAGGGGTTGGGTGGATAATCAGCTTGCCGAAGTAGGCGATGGCGTGCACCACCAGAATGTAGCTGTAGTTCTTGCGAAGCCGGCGGCCGATGGCGCGGGCATAGCTGATGTGGAAATAGGGGCGGCTGTAGTCGTTGGCCAGCAGGATGTTCCACTTGCCGTCCAGGGTTACGCCGTCGCCGCGCAACATCGGCCCATAGAACTCGGTCTCCATCAGCCGACAGCGGGCGCGCCAGACGTTGAAGTAGCGGTAACGGCGTGCCTCCAGCAGCAGAAAGACGACGATCAGCAGGCCGACCAGCAGGATCGGCAACGGCGAGGCCTCGGGACTGCTGTAGCTGAGCGAGAGGGCCAAGCCCGTGGTCACCACCGACCAGTTGGTTGTGTTGTCCAATCGCGTGCGCCAGATGGTGCTGCGATAGACCTCTCCGCGGTAGAGATGCGCGATGGCGCCCATTTCCGCATTGTTGAAGCTGGGTGCTGGAAGACTGGTCTCGCCGTCGGCCGGGCTCATGGTGTGGTTTCCCTAAAGCAGAGTTCTTTTTCTGCAAGTCTTTCACACTTTGCGGAGAGTCGTGTTTGGAAATCCGCCGTTGGACAGAGAGGTCGCTTGGTCCTTGTCCTAGATAGCAGCTGTGAGGCCGGACTACTGGGTGCTAAGCTCGCTTGCGTGCATGAGGCGCGTTCTTGCGTCACGCGCGGCCGGAGGAGTTGGGGACATGTCTAAAGACATCAGCTTTGCGACTTTCAACCTCTACAACTTGCAGCTTCCTGGCTTGCATTGGAGGCAGGCGCCCTACAGCAAAGACGATTACGCGGATAAGATAGCTTGGACGGCAGGGCAGCTGACCGCCATGCATGCCGACGTCATCGCCTTCCAGGAGCTTTGGTCGGCCAAATGCCTGAGCGATGCTTTCAAAACCGCCGGCCTCGATGGAGAGTATAAGCTAATCTTCATCGGCGAGGAATGGTACGACATTGCCGTTGCTGCTGCCATTCGAGAGCCTTGGGAGCTGCGCGGCAAGACGCTGCACAAGAATTTCGACGAGGGTTTCGTTTTGAAGAAGCGGGGCGGCAGTCGCGATCCCGAAGACGACGAGATCGAAGTTCAGATCGACCGCTTCTCGCGGACCATCCTGGAGTTGGAGGTCGGCCACAAGGATCATCCAGACCTGCCGTCGGTGCGGGTTCTCTGTGCGCATCTGAAATCGAAGCTGCCGACGCGCTTGGATCGTGAGGAACGGGACATCGACGCGGTCCGCAAGCATGCCTCGGCACTGGGGGCTGCGCTCTCGACCATCCGGCGCACGGCTGAAGCAGCGGCCCTGCGCGTGATCGTGAACGACATCCTGAAACGCAGCGACACACCCTTGGTGGTCTTGGGTGACCTCAACGATTCGCAGTTGAGCAATACGCTCGCGATCATCAGCGAACAGCCCTCCTACCGCCTCTTTGAGTCGAGCCGTATCGGTGGCAGCAGCGACGCCGGTCTCTACTCGGCCGGTACCTTGCAGGAGTTCCGATCGTTGCGTGACGTTTACTATACGCACGAATACAAGGGGGTGCGCGAAAGTCTGGACCACGTGCTGGTCTCGGAACAGTTCTACGACTATTCCAGGAACCGCCTCTGGTCCTTCAAGGAAATGAAGGTCTGGAACGATCATTTAGAAGATGAGAAAAGAGCGAGCAGCGACCATGGCGTGGTTGCCGCTTACTTCGTCCACGATCCTGACTAGTGGCGAATATCGAAAGATACCTTAGCTGGGTGTGGCTCCGGTGCCGAGTTTGTTGTGAACAGCTGATCGCGAACCACTAAGCGTCTGGTGTTGAAGCCTGTTGAGACGAGGCATAAGGAGTGTGATGAAGGTGAAAGTGCATTCCGACGGGACGATGTCGGTGCAGACTTAACGGCAATGGAGAGATTCGGGCGAATAACCAATTCATCGAATCTTTGATGCTGTGAAAAGTTGCAATGGGGAAACTGTTCAGCTACCATATAGGTGAGACCTGCGGTTTTGCTAAGGAACTTCGGCCAAATGGACAGAGGCGCATTGTGCTGGGTATGGACCGTGTTTGGCCCGGTTCAGGTTGCCCTAACATATGCTGCAATGGAGCGCAGTCAGGGCTGGCCGGATGTGTCTCCCTTTGATGCCTTTCATCGTTCCGAGCCTGCCAACGCCTATTTTGCAATCCTGTGCACTGGCACGCTTGCGACCCTTCTGTGCTGGACTGCACGCCAACATGCGCGGAAGACAGATAGTGGTGTGTGGTCTGCCCGACTTCCCGTGGCAGCGTTGATTGGCCAGGATCCGACGACCCCGGAAATGCGCTTGTTTCAAGGTGTTTCTGCCTTCATTTTTGTTCTAGCTCCGATCGTTGCAGTGGTTCACTTCTGGCGAGAACTGCTCGACCGCGGAGCCCTGCGTGATGCCACGGGCCGGTCCAGACCATTGTTGGAAGACTTTTTTGCGCTCTCGGCAGAGTCACCGGCCTTCCTGTTTGAAGGGGGGAACGAGAAGGGGATCTCTTGGTTGATGGGATTGAGTGGCGCTGCTCCCTGTCTCATCACTGCCATACTCCTCTATCAGGCCGTCTCAATGGTCGTTACTGTGTTCTTTCCACCTGCGGATCGCTAGATTACAACAGGAGTATACGAGATGAAGGTGTATGTTAACACAATCATTTTTCTGCGACTTATTTTGGTTTCGTTTTTTGTATTGTTGATGAGTGTAGTGTTTCAAGTGCAGAGTGCTGCGTTGGCTGACTCGTTGTCCAGTACCATTGTTGAGGAGATCATCGGGGCGGCGTTCGACGGTGTCGATCAAGAGACCCAGCGCCGACGCGCGGCTGCCGCGACCTTAGCGCAACTCGACGCAATGGGAGACCCGGATCTGGCCCTTGTGGTTCCGACCGACGCACTGAGGGACCATGTTCTAAAGGCCCTGGCAGGGGACCTCGGAGATACCGAACTCACTGTGAACGCAATCAACTTCGAGAATGGTGGTCTCGGGTTTGCGATCGAGGGGCGTTACCAGGACGATCCCCTTGTCATTGAGGCTGCGGTCACTGGGATGCTGACGGCAGCAGTAGAAGGAGACTCTCTTGTTTTGCTGCCATCGTTCAGCACTATCGAGGTCACCAACGTCGAGTTTGGAGACGGCATAGAGACGGCAATCGCCGAAGAGGCGGCGCGTCGCCTGCTGCCTCTCTTTCCTGAGCAGGCGGCTGCGGCATTGACGGCGGCCATACCGCCAGTTCCCCTAGACTTCGACCCCCTCACATTCGACATAGGGAAAGAGCTGCGCGCGCTTGACCAGGTCGAGAGCGCAAGTGGTCCAGAAGTCTCTCTCTCGTTGAAACCCGGAGCGGCGGCGATTCTGATTGAAGAGCATCGCCTAGTTATGCTTGCCCTGTTGGGGCCAAGTCCAAAAGAACTGGGGGCGGTAGAGAGTTCAAGCTTCGAGGAGGCCCAAGAACGTACAGAGATCCTCCTGTTCGATTTAGCTGGTCACACCATTGATGCCGGCGGGGTGGCTGTCCGACGCCAAGCAGTGGCAAAGTCTCTTAACGCCCTGCTGTCTCAGGCGCAGCCAGTAGCGTCTGCCCGCCTCAGGCCTCTGGCACCGCATCCTGTGACCTTCAGCGAGAAGGTCGAACTTGCCGGGCGCCCAAACTTCAGCTGCGGACCGATCCGAGACTGCACGCCAAGAATGGATTGCACACAGCGCGAAGAGTGTCGGCCAACTCGAAACTGTTCCTCAAGGCGGGATACAAGAGACTGTCGTGCCTGCATTGTTCCCAATCCCTTCGGTGGCTGTTCCCTGCGAGGGAATGATCCGACCTGTGAAGCGCGCAAGGCAGCAAACAATACGCGTTTTGCTGCTGAAAAAGCTGCCTGCGAGGCCGCAAAGGTCAGTGACAAAGCCAACTGCGAAGCTGGAAAAGCGTCTCGAAAGGCGGCATGCGAGGCGGAAAAGACAGGCAGGCGGTTAGCTTGCGAGACGGAAAAATCCTCGGAGGTCGCCCAGTGCGAGACAAGGAAATTTACTCAGAATATTCTGGCTGAAGCGGGCGGTGTCGGCAACATCTCCGGAGACTTCGATGTGACCTATGATATGCACGTCGATCTGACGTCTCTAGCGTTTGCGCCCGACCTTAACGCGACTGCCCAGGCGCAGCTTGCTGGTCAGGCGGAGCTAGCAGGCGAGCTTTCGTTCGTGCCCTACGATGTCCTCGGGCACCTTGCCTGCACGTCGAAATGGACCCGGCATCTCAATGTCGGTGTGTCGCTGCCTCCGACACACGCGACTGCAACAGTGAGACTGACAACACGAACGGGTGAGCCAGTAATGCAGCTGGCGATGCCGGAACAGACCTTGTACCCGCGCTCAAGGCCTCCACTGAACATGATGTTTGAGCAGCACCCGGAGCTTCGGGTGATCTGTCCCGGCTTGCATGTGATTGATCTGGCCGACGATGCCGTGCGGGCAGTCAGCGGCGATAACATAAACAATGCGCTCGGAGGCGAATACGAGATCCCGATTGATGCTATCGACATTACAGAGACAGTGTCTCCGATTGACATCACGCTTGGCGACACGCTCTACAGCTTTCTCCCTGAATTTGGTGATCACAGCCTCCTCTTCAGGTTAGCATTATGAGCAAGACCTCATCTTCCAACGCCAGTGAACCAGCCCCGTCGTTCATCGCAAGACTCACCGAGTGGCAGACTCTCTTGAAGTTGCTGGGATTCTTCATCGTGACGCCGGCCATTGCCTTGGGTGGTTTGGCGCTCTTCGTAGACGAACGTTATGCAAAGTGGGGCTGTTGAAAAAGTGGCCATGGATTGATTCAATTGGAGTTGCAACAGATTCGGGAGGTCGTAGTGCTGGGTCAGAAGGAGCGCAATCAACTCGAGCTCTTCATCACCGGATCCCTGCGCCAGTTGCTGCCCGACGATCATGTCCTGGTCCGTGTCGATAGAGTTCTCGATCTGAGCTGGTTACGCAGCGAGGTCGGCGAGTTGTACTGTGCGAACAACGGGCGACCGGGTGTCGATCCGGAGGTCGCTGTCCGGCTGATGCTGGCGGGATTCCTGCTCGGCATCGTCCACGACCGCCGGCTCATGCGAGAAGCTCAAGTCAACCTGGCCATTCGCTGGTTTGCGGGCTATGGGCTGCACGAGGCCTTGCCCGATCACTCGAGCCTGACCCGGATCCGCCAGCGCTGGGGGCCTGAGCGGTTCCGGCGCATCTTTCAACACACTGTGACGGCCTGCACCGCAGCTGGGATCGCCAAAGGTGAGGTGGTCCATGCGGACGCTTCGCTGATCCGGGCCGACGTCAGTTGGGACAGCCTGGCGGTCCGTCATGCTGATACGGTCACATCGCAGAACGAAAACCTCAACCAGAAAGCAGGCGTAGAGCAACGCAACAGCAAACAGGCCGGCAAGCACAAGAAGATCTGTGTCACCGATCTGGATGCGACGATGGCCACCAACGCCCGCAACCGTCGTCTGGAACCAAGCTACAAGCAACATGGCGTGGTCGATGACCTCTGCGGCGTGGTGCTTGATGTCGAGATGACGACGGGCGAGGTCAACGAGGGCCAAGAATTCCTAGCGCGCCTCGACGCAACAGCCCAAACCACCGGCACGGCGGTTCGGACGGTGACGGCGGATGCCGGCTACGCCTATGCCAAGGTATTCGCCGGCCTCGAGGCTCGGGATATCAATGGGATCATCCCGACGAAATCTGAGCCGATCCGCAGCAAGGTACCGCTCCGGCGTTTCCGCTACGACGCCAGGCATGACCACGTGAAATGCCCGCGCGGAATGATCCTGCGGCCCAACAAGGCCAATATCAGCCATGGTCGTTTCTTCGCTTCCAAGGCACGAGATTGCAAAGACTGCGACCTGGCCTCGATCTGCCTGTCGAAATCACGCGTCACCAAAGCTGTCGTGATCGTGCACGGCTATCCGGCACTCTTGCGTGCGCGACGCCGGCGCCAACGATGGGGTGACGAAGAAAACGGTCTCTATCGGCGCCACCGCTGGCGCTCGGAGGGCTTCCATGGCGAAGCCAAGACTTGGCATGGGCTTGCTCGGGCGGTTCGACGCGGGCTCGACAACATGCGCATCCAATCCTTCCTGACAGCCGCCGCAATCAACCTCAAGCGGCTTGCAGCCGCTGTCCTTGCGGCTCTTTGGGCTCTCTGGGAGGCTTTACAATCCAATTGGGCATTGAGGCACGTCCAAATGACTTGAAAGACTGCAACAACCCTCTTTCGGACTGCTATCTTCTGTCCCAGCGTCCCACATGATCACCCGGCAGCTTTTTCAACAGCCCCAAAGTCGACTGATATCGCCAACCTTCGAGCGCAGCCTCCGGAGGCTACACAGCGCTACATTCATGACCTATTGACCAGTTTCAGTAATGAGATCAATCACAACGCAGCAGCCATCGAGGCGGTTCGTGGAGACGTGAAAAGTAATCAGGATGCTATATCTGAATTGCCTTTCAAAATCGAATCATATACGACGTGCATAACTGACAAGGTTCGGGATTTTGCGCGACATGCGGCGAAGTTCGAATCGAATGCCATTGGTAAAAAGGCGATCGCTCAGCGTCAATCCAAGTTTTTGGTGCTCTGTGCATCGACACAAAATGGGTGCGAGAACGATCCTCTGAAAGCAGTTGGACGTCTCGAAAAACCGCTGGCGAAGCGGGCCGAGTGCTGATTCTCTGTCTGGGTCATTGGTTGGAGGCAGGTCATGGGTCAACGGGGCTTCTTCGATACGGATGAGCGTCTGCAGCAGCTTTCGGCGGCGGGTGATCCGCTGGAGCGTTTGTCCGCGGTGGTGGACTTCGAGCTGTTTCGGCCGGATCTGGAGGCAGCGCTGAAGCGCTCGGACCGCTTGAAAGGCGGTCGTCCCCCCTACGATGCAGTCCAGATGTTCAAGGTTCTGGTGCTGCAGACGCTCTACACGCTGTCCGACGATCAGACGGAGTATCAGGTGAAGGATCGGCTCTCCTTCATGCGCTTCCTTGGCCTGGAGCTCTCGGACAAGGTGCCCGATGCCAAGACGATCTGGCTCTACCGGGAGCAGTTGGCACGGGCCGGTGCGATTGAGGGGCTGTTCGAGCGCTTCGATCGCTCCTTGCGCGAGGCGGGCTACTTGGCGATGGGCGGCCAGATCGTCGATGCCACGGTGGTGAATGCCCGCCGGCCGCGCCTGAACGAGGAGGAGAAGACGACGCTGAAGGGCGGCGGGACACCCGGCCACTGGTCCCAAGCCCGCAAGAGCCAGATCGACCGGGATGGCCGCTGGACGATCAAGCGCGGCCGCAAGCGTAAGCCGAAGCCGGGCCAACGCCGCCAGGCCGAGACAGAGATCGCGGTGCCAGCCTTTGGCTACAAGAACCATGTGACCATCGACCGACGCCATGGCTTGGTGCGCCGCTTCCGCGTCACCCATGCCGCCGCTCATGACGGCCGCCAGCTGCGTGAGGTGCTCGATCCCGACAACACCGCCAGCTCCGTGTGGGCCGACAGCGCCTACCGTTCGAAGGCCAACATCGCTTTCCTGGAACGGCGCGGCCGCAAGCCGGAGTTCCAGCATCGCAAGCCCAGAGGCCGGGACATGCCAGACCACCTCCGTCGGGGCAATGCCACGCGCAGCCGCATCCGATCTCACGTCGAGCACGTCTTCGCAGGACAGAAACACCGCATGGGACTGATCATCAGAAGCGTCGGCATCACCCGGGCACAAGCAAAGATCGGACTGGCCAACCTCGTCTACAACATGCAGCGCCTTGCCTGGCTCCAGGCCAGAACCCAGCCGACATAGCAGCCAGCCAAACCGACCAAGCTCCGATCCCATAAAGTCGACCGGCAACAACTGGGCCACTGGGCCGCTCGGCGGCCTTACCGACCACTTTCCGACATTCCCCCGTCAATCATTGCGTTCTTCGAGGTGTCCAGTTGACGAGAGTGAGACTCAAGATCACGTCTTTAACATGCAACTCTCGCAGGAAGAGATCAGCAAGATAGAGGCAAGCATTTCGCAGTGCAGAAGTCATCTTGAGTAGCAATCTGGCGCTAACTAATGTGAACCAATTGAGGTGGATGCTACGAAAGCCAGATTCGTGGCAACCGGTTCATCACCGTCGATCAATAGCTCTCAAACAGTAGTCCGCCGGCCGATCTGCGCATCGACGAAATCCTCTGTCATGAAGATCGCAGCTTCCGCGTCCTGGACGCCGTGGCGCAGGGCGCAACGCAGATAGAGTCCGTCGATCATCGCCCCGACCCCGCTTGCGATGAAGTCCGCACGTCGGCCGGTCAATGGCCTCAACCAGTAGACCAGGTTGCTGTGCAGGCGTCTGAGACAGATCTGCAAGAGGCGACCAGGCTCTGCGGATTCCTGTGCCCTGGCATAGAAGACCAGCCAGGCGGAAATCGTCTGGTCATCGAACTGACTGGGTCCAAAGCTTGCCCGGATCAGTGCCGAGACCTTGCCTCGCGGGGTCTGCTCTTTGGCGGTCTCGCTCAGCACCGAGACATGAAACTGGCGGAGCAGGTGGCGCATGGTGGCGACAATCAGTTGGTCCTTCCCGCCGAAATAGTGATGCGCCAAGCTGGAGGAGACGCCGGCGCGCTTAGCGATTTCGGACACGGAGACATCCAAGGAGCCGCGCAGATGGATCGAGGTGATGGTGGCCTCGATCAAGGAGCGTCGACGCTGTTGGGCCGTCAGGCTTTCATGCATGGCAATCGGTCTCTCAAGAGACTTGAGGTTCCAAAACTCGGATCTTGATTGACTCGTCAATCAACTCCTCGCTCTATTGGGCACCGAAGACGGCGGGAAGGCAAGCGCCGCTCTTAGAAAAAGATTCTGAACCGGCGAGCTTTGGAGAAGAAACATGATAGCGCGCAAGACACTCGTGGCGGCGGCTTTGGCCGTGGTCATCCCCACCGGCGGGGCCCTCGCAGAGTGCGAGACCATCCGCTTTTCCGATGTCGGCTGGACCGACATTACCGCGACGACGGCGATGACCACGTTGTTGTTGGGGGAGATGGGCTACGACACCGACGTCAAGGTGCTCTCGATCCCGGTAACCTATGCCTCTATGAAGAATGGCGACATCGATGTGTTCCTGGGCAACTGGATGCCGACGATGGAAGCCGATGTGCGTCCCTACTTTGAGGACGGCTCGGTGATCTCGACCAACGTCAACCTTGAGGGCGCCAAGTACACTCTGGCCGTGCCGAAATACGCCTACGACGCTGGTCTCAAGAGCTTCGCCGACATTGCAAAGTTCAAGGATCAGCTTGACGGCAAGATCTATGGCATCGAGCCGGGCAACGACGGCAATCGATTGATCTTAGAGATGATCGACCAGGATGCTTTTGGTCTCAAGGGCTTCGAGGTGGTGGAGAGCTCTGAACAGGGCATGCTCTCGCAGGTGGCTCGTTCGGTGAAGAAGGAAGATCCGATCGTCTTCCTTGGCTGGGAGCCGCATCCGATGAATGCTAACTTCGAGATGGCCTACCTTGACGGCGGCGACGATTGGTTCGGTCCCAATTTTGGCGGCGCCACGGTCTACACCAACATACGCAAAGGCTTTGCCGAGGAGTGCCCGAACGTCGACGCCATGCTGAAGCAGACGGTCTTCACCCTGGCCATGGAGAACGCCATGATGGCGGCAATCCTGGATGACGGCGAGGACCCCGAGGACGCTGCCGAGGCCTATCTGAAGGCCAACCCGCAGATCCTTGATGCCTGGCTTGCCGGGATCAAGACCAAGGATGGCGGCGATGCCCTGGCCGAGCTGAAGGCAGAGCTGAACTAATCAACAGGCGAGTTGGGACCGCTGGTCGGCGATGGCTGACGGCGGTCCCTTCGTTTTTCTTTGCATTGGCCTAAGCGGGAAGGGGCTGTCAGATGGAGTGGCTAGAGAGTTGGAAAGTGCCGATCGGCAAGCTGGCGAAAGGTTTCGTCGACTGGCTGACCGACAACCTGGCCTGGTTCTTCGACGGCCTCTCCAGCGTCTTGGACGCCGTCATCTCGGCTCTCCTGTTCATTCTACAATGGCCGCCGGCCCTGGTGATCATCGCCTTGGTCACGGCGCTCTCTTGGTATCTGCGCCGCTCAATCGCCTTTACCGCCTTCACCGGTCTGGGGCTGCTGTTGATCGTAAATCAGGGCTACTGGGAAGAGACGACGGAGACCTTGGCGCTGGTCTTGGCCTCCTCGGCCGTCTGCATGGGCGTCGGCGTTCCAGTGGGTATCGCTGCAGCGCGTCGGCCTTGGCTGTTTTCGGCTATGCGGCCGGTGCTGGACCTGATGCAGACCATCCCAACCTTCGTCTATCTGATCCCAGCGCTGATTCTGTTCGGTCTGGGTATGGTGCCGGGCCTGATCGCAACCGTTATCTTTGCCATTCCGGCTCCCATTCGCTTGACGCATCTAGGCATCTCCTCCACGCCCAAACCCCTGATCGAGGCCGGACAGGCCTTCGGCGCAACCAAGTCGCAACTGCTGTGGAAGGTCGAGCTGCCTTACGCCATGCCGCAGATCATGGCGGGACTCACACAGACCATCATGCTCTCGCTCTCCATGGTGGTTATCGCGGCCCTGGTCGGGGCTGACGGCCTGGGCGTGCCGACCTTGCGTGCGCTGAACCAGGTCAACATCGCCAAGGGTTTCGAGGTCGGCGTCGCCATCGTGCTGATTGCCATCATCCTGGACCGCATGTTCCGGGCCGAGAAGAAGGAAGGCAAATGAGCGCCGCCGAACGGCACGATGGCAGCCAACCGCACGCGATGGTCCGTTTCGATGCGGTCAACATCGTCTTCGGCGATCGCCCGCAAGTAGCCCTGCCCCTGATGGATCAAGGTCAGACCCGCGAGGAGATCCAAGAGGCGACCAAGCAGGTTCTGGGCGTGCACGACTGCTCGCTGGAGGTCGGGGAGGGCGAGATTGTCGTCCTGATGGGCCTCTCCGGCTCGGGCAAGTCCACCTTGCTGCGCGCCGTCAACGGCCTCAATCCCGTGGTGCGCGGGGCAGTCTGGGTGAACGATGGCCAGTCCCCGGTGGATGTGGCCAGCGTGTCGCCCGATGTCTTGCGCCGCCTGCGGACCGAACGCATCGCCATGGTCTTTCAGCAGTTCGGACTGCTGCCTTGGCGCACGGTCGTCGACAATGTCTCGTTCGGCTTGGAACTGGCGGGCATCGGCCCCGAAGAGCGCCGCAAGCGTGCGACCAAGCAGCTTGAACTCGTCGGGCTCGAGGCCTGGGCTGGTCGCAAGGTGCAGGAGCTTTCAGGAGGCATGCAACAACGCGTCGGCTTGGCCCGCGCCTTTGCCACCGAAGCCCCGATCCTCTTAATGGACGAGCCCTTCTCTGCCCTGGATCCTCTAATCCGCAACAAGCTGCAGGATGAGTTGCTGGAGTTTCAGTCGAACCTGAAACGCACCATCGTCTTCGTCAGCCACGACCTAGACGAGGCGCTGAAGATCGGCAACAAGATCGCCATCATGATGGGCGGCCGTATCGTACAGATCGGCAGCCCGCAGGACATCGTGCTGAGACCCGCCGACGACTATGTCGCCGATTTCGTGGCCCACATGAATCCACTAAACGTGCTGCGCGCAATTGAGGTGATGCGCCCGACGGATCCGGCGCCGCTTCCGGCCGTTCCGATCCCGCTGAGCGCAGAGGCGCCAAACGGCCCGCGCCTGACCGAGGCCGAGACCCCGGTCCGCGATCTGATGCGTGCCTTCCTGACCTCAGAGGCACCAATCCTGGTTGCCGATGAAGGGCAGGTCGTCGGCGAGGTCGCCGGCAGCGACATCGTGCGTGCATTGCTTCGGGCCTAAAGAAGGATGACGTCAGATCGAAACGATTTGCCGTCTGAATCCTGCTCGACAGCTTCGAAACTTAGAGCAGATCGCGAACAGATGAGTCCACCTAATCGTGATCTGCTCTAGCACCCTATGTCTGCCGTAACGTCGCGCTTCGAAGCGCTGTCCTTGCCTCCGACGACAGGCAATTTGCTGAGGTTCAAGATCTGCGAGAAGGGGCGCCTTCTCTCCTACGCCGACGTTTTGGACCTCTGGGTGAGCGATCTGGAGTTTGTGGATTTCTACCTCTCTATGTTCACGGGGTGTGGCTACGCCAGCTATGCCTGGGAGACTCCGGCGATTTCGACAAGCCTACAGAACCGGGACTTTGAATTCGTGCTTCACAACGCGCCAGAACTACTGGCGCCGCCCGATCGCGTGACCTTCTCGGATTTCTTCGACGTCGAGACGGCGCCTGACGGGGTCGTGACCTTCCCCAACCTCGGTGGCGACGCCTTACTTATTGTGCCGTCGCCCTATCGCGACCCTGCCGACTACAGTCATCTCGCTGCCTTCTATCGTGACGCACCGATCGTGCAGCAGCGCGCGCTGTGGCGTGCGCTTGGCACGCAGGCGAAGGAACTCCTCTCTGACCGGCCGCTTTGGCTCTCGGTGGCGGGCGGCGGGGTAAGCTGGCTTCACATCAGAATCGATACGGCGCCCAAATACTATAGGTATGGCCCCTATAGGCTTGCGTCCTGAAACCGGCGGCAGCGTCACCGCTGCCGCATCACGCCCAAGCCCTTCTCGCCGATGATCGCTTTGCCGCGGACCGACTCGCGGAATAGAATGTAGAGACCCGAGCCGACGATGATCATCATGCCGATCCAGGTCGGTAGATCCGGTAGGTTGCCGAAGAAGACGAAACCCCAGAGGATCGACCAAGGCAGATAGGTATACTCGAAGGGGGTCACCACACTGGCGTCGGCCAAGCGATAGGCCTGCGTCAAGGCGAAGAAGCCGATGCCGGAGATCAGTCCCAGCGCGCCGAACAGCAGCCAGTGCGAGAGATCCGGCCAGGACCAGGCACGGAAGAGAAAAGCCAGGCTTGGATGCGGGGAGGCCACCTCAATGTTCGAGAAGATCAGGCCTGTGATCCCACCGCCCAAGGTGAAGAAACCCAGCATGAAGATGGTCATGGAACTGCCGCGGGCTGTTGGGCCGAGCTTGCGGGTCGCGATGATCGAGACGGCATAGGTGATCGCTGCCAGGAGCGCCAGCACCGCAGCCGGCTCGAACACACCCATGCCGGGGCGCACGATGACGAGGACGCCGACCAGGCCGATGATGACGCCGGCCCAGCGCTGAACGCCGATCTTTTCGCCCAAGAAGAAGAGGGCCAGGATCGTCACGAAGATCGGTGTGGAGAAGGTGATCGCGGCGGTCTCGGCCAAGCCGATGGCCGCCAGCGCCATGTAGTAGACCATGTAGGAGGTAAAGGCCCCGGCAGCACGGAGAAACTGCAGCGGGATCGATCCCAGAACCAGGGGGCGCAAGCCGCCGTCGAAATGGGCGATGATCAGGACGATGGGGATGGCAAATAGACTGCGCAGGAAGACGATCTGGTGAACCGCATAGATGCCGCTGAAGCTCTTGATGATCACGTCTTGGATCGGAAAGAGCGTGGTTCCCAGTAGCAAAAACAGGATGCCGGCCAGCGGTCGCTGCGCGCTTGCTGGTTCGAGTGGTGTCGCTACGTCGATAGTGCTTTGCTGCGTTTGCGACATGGCCCGTGTCTCCAAGGCTGAAGGTGCGACACTGCAGCTTGGACCCCCATGCAGCGAGACTCTTGCCCGACCGCGACTTAGACGGTCGATTTTGTCACAGCGGTGAAGTTTCTTTCATTGATCGTGGCTCAAGCCACGGATCGAAACGGCCAGCGGTTCGACCTCCGCCTCAAAGCGGGTCGCGATCAGACGCCGCCGGCGCGCCGTTATCGCACCACACCTCGCCAGTTCGACGGTGTTCGGCGCGCGCCCGACTACACCGAGGATGCGCGCGTGCGCCAGGTAAGACAGTGCGGAGCCACCAAATGGGGCAAGGCGAGGAGATCTTCATCTCTCAAGCCCTGACCGGAGAGCCGGTCAGGCTCTTTCCCATCGCCGATGACGTCTGGCTGGTCAAGTACGGCCCCATTGAACTCGGCACCATAAAGGGGAGAGAAGGATGCATCCGCGTTGGGCCTGGACGACCGTCCAGGCCCAACGCGAAACTCTATGGCAGCCCGAACCTGTTACGCAAGTCATCGGGCTAATCCATTACCCTCCTCACCAGTTGATCGGTACCGCAGTGACAATGGGTCGATCCGCTCATTCTCAAACAGAAACTACAGAAGGCAGGCTTTCTGGTATCAGAGGGGTCTTGTTTGAATCTGGCCTCAATCCTTTAGACATAATCAGAGGAGATCGAGAAGGCTGTTTTAATTGATCGCGATCTGTTCTAGTAGGAAAGCAAGACGGACGGGTCGAATCACGAGGTCATGCCGCGTAGCTCGGAGATGTCCGTTCGGACAGACGCCAGGATTAACCCTGTCGGTGGCTCGGGCGTTTGCCCCTAGAAGGTGATCGAGACCTGCCCGGTTACGGCGTTGTCGCGTGCAGCCCCGGCGATCTGTCCGGCGTATGATAGGCCGAGCGTGACGTTGGTTGCCGCGAGGTAGCCAAGCGTGGCGCCGACCAAAGCGCTGTCGCGGGCAAGTGGTGCGCCGCTGACAGAGAAGGGTGCGCCGCCGGCGGCAAATGCGAGCTCGTTTCTGGGGGTGATCTGGCCATAGCTGTGTTGCCAGCCCAGGCTGCCCTCCGCACTGAAACGACCCTCGCCGAAGGGCAGGTCGGCTGCCGCGCGCAGCCCCAAGGTGCTATAGACATTGTCTTGCGTCTCACGCGCGCCGCTGAGAGCAGCTTCTCCGCCGGACTCGCTAAAGCCGTCGGTCTTGAGGTTCACGTAGGCGATGCCGGCGAAGGGCTCCAGAAAGAAGCTCTCAAACGCCGTGCCGTAGCCGACCTCGCCGAAGACTTGGACGGTGCGGGCATCATAGTCGCTATCCAGCCTGTCGGTGTAGTCAGAGACGACAAGACTGCGGTTTACCGCCAATCGATGCCAGGCATAGGCGGCCCCTGCGCGGAGATTGACAGGGCCAAGATCCCCAGCGGCATAGACCGCGATGTCGTAGTTGTCGCTATCGCCGGAGGAGTTGCGTGCATCGACATCGAAACTCGAACGGCTGAAACCACCGGCTAAGCCGACGCTGAGGTTATCGGTCAAAGACCCGTCGAGCCCAGCGAGAAAGCCACCGATCGAGCGGGTGAGACCTGCACTGTTCGCAGTGGCGTCGCTGCTGCCCCAACTGCCGTAGCCCTGTAGCCACAGGGTCGGGCCGATACCCGGTAGAAGAGAAGCGGTTTGTGGTCCGCTCTTTGGTCCGCCCGCTGCCCCTGCCAAGGGTGTAGTCACCTGGCGAAGACGACCGCCGACGGCGTTTCGCACATAGATTGCCTGGGTCTGCAGGACGGTTTGGGCCGAAGCGTAGATCTCGCCCGAGAGTGCATCGAAAGCCGCCGGTGCCGTCGAGCCGTCCAGCGAGACCAGAGCGTCCATCAGCGCCCCTTCGCTTGCCAGGCTGTCCAGCGTTTCGGCGACGGACGACTGGTTCTCGGTCTCCGCGACAGAGGCGAAGGGGACATCGCTGCGCACGCTTGCAAGGACCAAGGCGCCGCCCTCTGCTGAGACCTCCAGATCCAGGAAGGGCAGGGCACTGCCGAAGGGATCATCGACCGAGCCGAAGTCGCCGACGATCCCGCTTTCGGAGGTTAGGATCGAAAAGCGCTGCAGGCCGATGGCCGAAGTATCGTCGACCGTGACGGCCAAGTGTCCAGCGTCCAGAGCCACCGGTCCGCTGGCGGCCAGTCTGTCGCTGCTGCCGTCGGCCGCTATCTCCACTTCGAAGCGTGAGCCTGCCTCGAAGGTAACCGGACCGTCCACCTCGATCAGTCCGATGGAATTGCCCGGCGCAACCGTTCCGGAGTTGACGAGACGACCTGTGATACGGCCGTTGCCCGAAAGGCGGCCGCTGTTGGCCACCTCTCCGATGATATGACCCCGATTCAGCAGGTCTCCGCTATTGATCAGCTTACTCTTGATCTCGCCGTCATTGACCAGTCGGCCGGCCGAAACCACGGCGCTGTCGTCGAGCGCAGCGATGTCGCCGCCATTGTAAAACATGCTGCCTTGGCTGACGGAGACTGCGCCCTTGATGCGACCGCTGACCGCCAACGTACCCGCTTCGACTATGGTGCCTCCGGCGTAACTGCTATCGCCCGCCAGAACCAGCGTACCGCTGCCCTGCTTGGTCAGACCGCCGGTACCGGCAATGTTGTTCGCCCAAACGTCGAACGCATTGAAGCCGCCTTTGGCCGCGTCCAGGTCCACCGCGATGATTTCATCGAAGGCGCCGTATCCATCGGCCGCGGAAAAGAGATCGAGGCGTGCCCAGCCGCTGCCATCGTCCAGCGGCGACCCGGAGGCGATCTCTGTGGTCTCCAGTACGGCGCGACGCTGATCGCCCGAGAGGTAGGGGAAACGCGTTGCCAAAAGGATCTCAGCGCCGATCGGCACGACGGGTTCGAGATCCGTCGGTCCCACAGTCGGTAGATCATAGGTGAGCAGGGTCCGGTAATCTTGCCGCTCTTCCTCAAAGATTTCAGGACTGGGGATAACGCCCGCGCGGATGCAGGCTCCGACATCGGCCGAGCAGGCAGCGGCATAGAACGATTGCCCACCGGAACCCAGGTAGTCTTGCAGGTCGGCGCCAGCCATCTCCAGAGCGTCTAGGGTAACTGCAGAAGAGTACTTGAAGGTCCCATTCAGCATGTTGGCGACATTCGAGGTCGCCATTATGCGGCCGCCGATTACGTCCAAAGGATAGTGCGCTCCAAAAACGTTGCGGCTCAGCGCAAAGCGGGTACCGGCGAAGACCAACTCCTTGTAGTACTCCGGCGCGGCCATGGCCGACAGGATGGCAAGGGTGTTGCCCCCTGTGGAGTGGCCGCTCGGAAAGGCAGGGCTGTTGCTCAAATCCTGCCATGACTCGGGCGCGTAGGGCGGCGGAGGCGTCTGGGACTGCTGAATGCTGACTGCTATGGCGGAGGTTTCGTCGGTGTTCCAGGGGTTGTCGGCGATCCGGTCCGAGACCTGGAATGGCCTGGGATCGGGATTGGAGACACCCGGCAGAGTACCGTAGGATTGGCCGTAGACGTCGAAGGTTGCAAAGTATTCCTTCAGCGTCGAGGCGATTTCACCGGTATTGCCCACAGCGTTCTCGATCAGCTCTTGATAAGAACTCGGCGGCGCATTTGGGCCTGGCGTGGGTAGCGCGCCCTGGTCGAACTTCTCGCTGAGGTCCGGCGACGCAAGGGTCCAGATGTTGCGAAGCGGGATCGCACCGTTCTGGATTTGTGAGTTGATGGCGGCCTCTTCCTTCTCGGCGGACGTCGAGGTCAGATAGATCTCTTCAATCCGATCGAGATTGACCTGCAGAGCCTCCTCGCCGGCAAGACTGTCCGGAAGAGCGATAATGGGGCTCAGCATTTTGCCCGTGGCGATGCAGGCCGCATCTCCCGTGCAGACGCTGTCCAGCGACTGACCCTGAGCATGTGCGAAAGGCGCCAGCAGAAGCAGTGGGGATAGAAACAAGGCACGCCTTGGCGGAGATCCTCTCGAGGAGTCGAATGCACGCCTAGCCTTATAGGCAATCGCTGCCCACGGACGATCCCAAGCCATCTGCATCCCCCACTATGCCGGTTTGGCCTTCCCCCAATCTCCTTTTACGAGAGTAAACGATTTGAATCGCTGTATTCAACCGTCTTTCTGATGCTTCTAGTCGTCTACCCGCTCGCGCACGTAGCTGCCGGGTGCCTCTTCGATCACGGCTAGGTTTCCAGCATCGGGCTGCCGCGCCTCGACCTTGGCGCCGCCCTTGCGAGCGATCCAGCGATGCCAGTCGTTCCACCAGGAGCCTTCGTGCCGTTCGGCACTGGCGAGCCAGTCTTCGGGGTCTTCCGGGGTCTTGCGATTGGTCCAATGGCAGTACTTGTTGGCGGAAGGCGGGTTGATCACGCCGGCGATGTGGCCGGAGCCGCCGAGCACGAATTTGACCGGTCCGCCGAAGGCCTTGACGGCTGGATAGCTGGAGACCCAGGGGGCGATGTGATCTTCTTTGGTGCAGAGAAAGTAGCTTGGGGTCTTGATCTTGCCGATGTCGATGGGCACGCCGTCCAGCACCAGGTGCCCCGGTTTGACCAGCCCATTCTCGCAGTAGAATTTGCGGAGGTAGGTCGCCAGCATGGTGGCCGGCAGACGGGTCGAATCGCTGTTCCAGTAGAGCAGATCGAAGGGCATGGGCTCGCGGCCCATCAGATAGTTGTTTACCACAAAGGACCAGATCAGGTCGTTTTCGCGCATCATGTTGAACATCTGCGCCATATGATGACCTTCGAGGTATCCGGTCTCGGCCACATGCTTCTCAAGAGAAGCCAGCTGTTTCTCGTCGATGAAGACCGAGGCCTCGCCGACCTCCTGCAGATCCACCATGGTCGCCAGCAGGGTCGCGGAGTTGACCCGGGCATCGCCCTTGGCGGCGAGGTAGGCCAGGGTGGCGACGGTCAGAATGCCGCCGATGCAGAATCCAAGAATGTTGATCTCGCGCTCGCCAAGGTGTGCCTCGATTGCCTCCATCGCAGCCAAGGGACCCTCGCGCATGTAGTCCTGAAAATCTTTGTGTGCCAGCTCCTTGCGCGGGTTCACCCAGGAAATGACGAAGACTGTGTGACCCTGATCGACAGCACCCTTGATCAGGCTGTTCTTGGGCTGCAGGTCCATCACGTAGAACTTGTTGATCCAGGGCGGCACGAAGAGCAGCGGGCGCTTGTGCACCTTCTCGGTCGTCGGCGCGTACTGGATCAGCTGCATCAGCTCGTTCTGATAGATGACCTTGCCGGGCGATGCGGCGACGTTCTTGCCGACCTCGAAGCTGGCCTCGTCGGTCATTGAGATCTTGAGGCGCCCCTTGCCAGCCTCCAGATCCGCCAGCATGTGTTCCAAGCCCTTCAGCAGGTTCTCGCCCTTGCTGTCGACGGTCTTCTTCACCACCGCCGGGTTGGTCGCGGCGAAATTGCTGGGTGCCATGGCGCTGAGATACTGGCGGGTGAAGAAGTCGACCTTCTCTTTGTTCTTGGGATTCAGGCCTTCGGTCTCCTGCACCAGCGATTGTACGCAGTTGGCTGTCAGCAGATAGGATTGCTTCAGGTAGTCGAAGACCAGGGCTTCGTTCCAGGCGCCGTCCTTGAAGCGGCGATCGCCCTTTGCGGGTTCAGCGACCGGCTTGGCCTCCTGGCCCAGCATTTTCTGGCCCATCGCCTGCCAGAGCGAGAGGCTCTGCTCCCACAGCTGCATCTGCGCCTGGAACAGGCGACTGGGATCCTTGGCCAGCTGCAGCATGAGGTCGCCGAATGCCTCGTTTAGGCTCTGCTGATCGACCAGCTGGAAACCGCCGCTGGCGTTCTGGCGTTGCATGAAGGCTTGGACGGCTCGCTGGCTGCGCTCGGCCAAATCGCTCCAGCGGGCGAGCAGGTCCTCCTGGTCTTCGGGGGAGGGATCTTGCGTCGCGGTCGACATGGCGAAGGCTCCTTAATCTTCTTGTTAGGCGGCGAGAAAAGCCTCTACTGCGGAGAGAAACCCTGCCGGGTTTTCGGCGTGCAGCCAATGACCGGCGTCAGAAACGCTCTCGAACCGGGTTTTGGGAAAGAGACGACGAATGCGGTCATGATCCTTCGGCAGGACATAGTCCGAGTTGGCACCGGTTAGGAACAGGGTCGGTCCGTTGTAGGAGGCTGTCAACAGCTCCTTGGGAAATCCGTGAATGGCGTCCATGGAGGCGCCGAGGGTCGCCAGATTGAGGCGCCAACGAAATCCCTCGGGGCCGGTCACCAGGTTCTGCAGCAGGAAGCTCCGCACGCCCGGGTCGGGGATCGCCGGCTCCAGGATACGGTCGGCCTCACCGCGGCGGGAGATCCCACTCAAGTCCAGAGCCTGCATGGCCTGCACGTAGCTCAAGTTGGCGTGGTCATAAGCGACGGGTGCGATGTCGGCCACCAGCAGGCGTGAGAGCCGCTCCGGCCGGGTGAGCGCCAAGGCCATCGCGACCTTGCCGCCCATCGAGTGACCGATCAGGTCGACCTGCCCGATCCCCTTGTCGTCGAGGAAGCCGACCAGTGCTTCAGCCATGGCCGGGTAGTCGGTCTGCGTCGTCCAAGGAGAGTCGCCATGGTTCGGCAGGTCCAGGGTGTAGACCTGCCGAGAGTCGGAAAGGATGCGGGCGATCCGTGTCCAGTTGCGACCGGAGCCGAAGAGACCGTGCAGGAGAAGCAGCGGCGCTCCCTCGGTTCCAAAAGCGCTGGAGGCCAGAGCCGCCATCGCGGCCTACCGGCCGACCTGGGTTAGCAGGTTGTCGATGCTCTGCTTGGCGTCGCCGTAGTACATCCGCGTATTCTCCTTGAAGAAGAGCGGATTTTCGATGCCGGAATAGCCGGTGCCCTGGCCGCGCTTGCAGACGAAGACCTGACGGGCCTTCCAGACCTCGAGCACCGGCATGCCGGCAATCGGGCTGCCTGGATCGTCCTGTGCAGCCGGGTTGACGATGTCGTTGGCGCCGATGACGATGACGACATCGGTCTTGGGGAAATCCTCGTTGATCTCCTCCATCTCCAGCACGATGTCGTAGGGCACCTTGGCTTCGGCCAACAGTACGTTCATGTGTCCCGGCAGACGCCCGGCCACCGGGTGGATGGCAAAGCGCACGCTCTTGTTCGCCGCGCGCATTCGGCTGGTGATCTCCGACACGGCACTCTGTGCCTGCGCTACCGCCATGCCGTAACCCGGCACGATGATCACGCTGTCGGCATCGTTCAGCGCCGAGGCGACGGTGTCGGCGTCGGCTGCGATCATCTCGCCCTCAATGGCGGCACTGGACTGCGCCGTTCCCCCCCAGCCGCCGAGGATGACGCTGACGAAGGAGCGGTTCATGCCGCGGCACATGATGTAGGAGAGGATTGCACCCGAGGAACCGACCAGAGCGCCGGTGACGATCAGCAGGTCATTGCCCAAGGTGAAGCCGATGGCTGCCGCTGCCCAGCCCGAGTAGGAGTTCAGCATCGACACCACGACCGGCATATCCGCACCACCGATCGCCATGATCAGGTGCCAGCCGATGGCGCCGGCGATAATGGCGACCAGGATCATGGTCCAGATCCCGGCTCCACCCAGATAGAGTGCGCCCAGCACCAGGCACGCGATGATGGCTGCCAGGTTGATCTGATGGCGGAACGGAAGCGTGAGGGCCGAAGAGGAGATCTTACCCGCGAGCTTGCCATAGGCGACGATGGAACCGGTAAAGGTAATCGCGCCAATGAAGATGCCGAGGAACAACTCGACCTTGAGGATCGAAAACTCTACGCTGGTCTTCTTGGCGATCGTGGCTGCGAAACCGCCAAGCTGGTCCGTCGTGCCGTCGGCCACGGCGGACAAGGCACGACCCATCTCGACATCGGCATTGAGGCCGATGAACACTGCGGCCAGACCGACCAGGCTGTGAAAGCCGGCAACCAGTTCCGGCATCTGGGTCATCTTGACCTTGCCGGCCACATAGGCACCGCCAAGGCCGCCGATGATCACCATGATGACGATCAGCCAATAGGCGCCGACACCAGGTGCGGCCACGGTGGCGACCACGGCCAGGATCATGCCGACGATGCCGTAGTAGATTGCGCGTTTCGCCTTCTCCTGATTGGAGAGTCCGCCAAGCGCTAGGATGAAGAGGATTGCCGCCACCACATAGGCGGCCGTTACCAGACCGATGCTCATTGCTCTATCCCCCCACTCAGCTCTTTTGGAACATGGCAAGCATCCGGCGCGTCACGAGAAAGCCGCCAAAGATGTTCACCGAGGCCATCAGCACCGACAAGGCTGCCAGCACCATGACGATCCCGCTTGCAGAGCCGATCTGCAGGAGTGCGCCGAGGATGATGATCGAGGAGATTGCGTTGGTGATTGCCATCAAAGGTGTGTGCAGGCTGTGTGCGACGCCCCAGATGACGTGGAATCCGACGAAGCAGGCCAGCACGAAGACGATAAAGTGCTGCATGAAGCTGGCCGGTGCAACGGAACCAACCAGCAGCATGAGAACACCGCCGATTGCCAGCATGGCCGTGGTCCGGTTGGCGCGTTTCTTGAACTCAGCGAGTTCTCGCGCGGCCTTTTGCTCGGAGGTTTCCTCCGGTTCCTTCTTTTTCTGTGGCTGCGCGGCGATCGCTTTGATCTTCGGCGGCGGTGGTGGGAAGGTGATTTCGCCTTCGTGGCACGCCAAGGCGCCACGGATCACGTCATCCTCCATATTGATGAAAGGCTTGCCGTCCTTCTCGGGCGTCAGGTCATCCATCATGTGGCGGATGTTGTTGGAATAGAGGTTCGAGGCTTGCGTCGCCATCCGCGAGGGGAAGTCTGTGTAGCCGACCACGGTCACGCCGTTCTCGGTCACCACCTTCTCATCGGCTAGGGTTAGGTCGCAGTTGCCACCGCGCTCTGCTGCCAAATCGACGACGACCGATCCCGGTTTCATGGCTTTGACCATGTCCTCCAGCCAGAGCTTGGGAGCCGGCCGGCCGGGGATCAGTGCGGTGGTGATGACGATGTCCATCTCAGGCGCCAGC
Source organism: Rhodospirillales bacterium (assembly GCA_963669445.1). Taxonomy (GTDB): domain Bacteria; phylum Pseudomonadota; class Alphaproteobacteria; order Kiloniellales; family JACOMY01; genus JACOMY01. Next base: position 2,626,064 of record OY770029.1, on the reverse strand, counting down.
TCGCGGAACTTCTCAAGCTGCTTCTCGCGGAACTCGGGGCTGGATGGCTTGGCATAGCCGCCGGTCTCGGCACCGTCGCTGGCCTGCTCTTCGAAGTCCAGGAAGACGAAGGAGGCGCCCATAGACTCGATCTGCTCGGCAACTTCCGGGCGCACATCGAAGGCGTGCACGATGGCCCCCAGCGAGACTGCGGCGCCGATGGCGGCCAGCCCGGCCACGCCGGCGCCCACGACCAGGACCTTGGCGGGCGGCACCTTGCCGGCCGCGGTGACCTGGCCGGTGAAGAAGCGTCCGAAATTGGCGCCTGCTTCAATGACCGAGCGATAGCCGGCAATGTTGGCCATTGACGACAGCGCGTCCATTTTCTGGGCGCGGCTGATGCGGGGCACCATGTCCATCGCCAGCACGGACATCTTCTTTTTGTTCAGCGCTTTCAGGAGGTCTTCGTTCTGTGCCGGCCAAACGAAGGAGATCAAGGTCTTGCCTTCTGGTGCTGCGGCCACCTCCTCCAAAGTGGGTTCGCGCACCTTGATGACCACGTCGGCCTCATCCCACAAGGCAGCGGCATTCTCGACCACGGTGACGTCGGCGGCGCGATAGGCTTCGTCCGAGATGTTGGCCTTAGCGCCGGCACCGCTTTCGACCAGGCATTCATAGCCCAGCTTTTGCAGCCGTCCGGCGCTGTCCGGCGTCAGCGCTACCCGCGCTTCGCCTTCGCGACTCTCCTTCAATGCACCGATCTTCATGAATGCATTCTCCCTTTTGCTCTTGTTGCCCTTTTCTGGGGAGTGCACAGCACCCGGATGCGGTCTCCCCAGCTGAGTACAGGAGGTTAGTTAGGACGAAAATCCGACGGGGTCACCGTGGCAGATCCGCTTTCTCCGTTCCTGAAAGGAACAGGTCTTGCTGCACTGCACAATAACTTCGCTCTGCCGTCAAGCCCGTTATCCGCGCTTCAGGTCTGCCATGGCCTTGTCCACCTCGCTCTGGATCGCGGCAAAGGCCTCTTCATTCGCCTTTCTGGCGGCATCCGACAGCTCGATCATGAGCGCCAAGGCGCGTTCGACGGCCTGGGCATAGATCTCTGCCTGCTTTGCCGTTGCATCAGGCCCGCTGGCAGCACCCATGGATTTGATCTGCTGACTGGCGTTCTCGGTCATCTTGGCGAAGATCTGCATCTGCTTTTCCAAGAGGTCGCGGTAGGCCGCGGCGGCTGCTTGGTTGGCCGCGACCATGGCATCGAACTGCTTCTGGCTCTTGGCCATGGTGGACTGCAGATCCATTGCAGGCATGGCCATCGGCTTAAAACCCTCCAGCATCTGCTTGGGATCGAACATCTTGGTGACGTTGCTGGGCTCGAAGAGGGCGAGGAATTCCTGGAAGTTGGCGGGTGGGCGGTTGGTCATGTCAGCAGTCCTTTTCTATCGGCCTCGGCCTTGGGGTTTGAAGTCTAACGTCACGGGTGCAGTGCACCCTAGGCAATTTCTCCGCTTTTCTCACTATCCAGAAGGGGCGCCGTTGGGCGGCCGGGCAGCGCGTCTCTGTTTTGAGAGCTTGCCGATCCCTGGGTTGAAGGCGTTGGTGGGGTCCAGTTTTTCATAGAAGGCAGCCAGTTGCGGCTTGGCCTCGTAGAGATGGCCGACATTGTGCTCTGCCGGGTACTCGGCCCCGCGGCTGTCCAAGAGTTCCAGCATCCGCTGCTTGATCAGTCCGCAGTTGGCACCCTTGCGAACCAGGTAATCCTGATGAAAGACGTGGCAGAAGAAGTGGCCGTAGTAGAGTTTTGCCACCAGGTCTTTCTCAATCTCGGCAGGCAGCGTTTCCAGCCAAGACTCGTCGTTTCGTCGAAGCGCAATGTCCAATGCGATGATGTCCTCGACCTCCCGCTCGTGCACGGCCTGGTAGCGCACGGCGGCTCCAGCGGCAGCGAAGCGATGCAGCATGGCTTTCTTCGCTTCCTTGGCATTGCAAAGAAACCAGCTCTCCGCGCCCAGGACCTCAATCAAGATGGCCTCGGTTTCCGCTGCTGCCTTGGCACTCACTTTCAAGATCAGATGATGTTCGAAGCGTTTGCGGAATGCGAGAAGGCGCTTTGGCAGGGCTTCGGGCACCAGGCGGCTCAAGACCTGCAGGGTTCGGTCCAGCAGGTTGCTGGGCAGAAGGCCTATGCGCCGCAGCCGGGCGTCTATCCGCCCCTTGAGGGAGAAGAAAAGCGGCAGATAGTCAGTGCCCAGCCAGTGGATCATCAGCAAGGTATCTTTGCCGTAGATGCGGGCGATGTCGAATATGTCGCGATGCAGGTACTCGCCACTGATCGGTAGCTCTGCGCAGTCGCTAAGGATGCGGCGCCGAAAACGGGCCAGCGCCGCGGTGTCGTTGCTGCCGATGTAATAGACCTTGTCGCCCACCGGCTCTGGGAAGGTATCCAGGCGCACCGCGAAGACGCAGAGCTTGCCAGCACAGCCCGAGGCCTCGTGCAGGCGTTCGGGATCGGCATTGTAGCGTGCCGGACTGGCGGCCTCGACGTTGCGAACGCGCTCGCCATAGCTCTGGTCCGAGGCCGCGCCCTGGTCGTAGCGAACGTTACTTTCGTTGAAGGCACAGTGCTCGAGGCGGTCCAGGATCTCCTCCGGCGTGTCGCCCAGGTCGATGCCTAGGTGATTGACCAGAACGAGCTGGCCGTCTGCCAGCAGTTGGGCATAGAGCGAGAGCTCCGTATAGACCGGGCCACGCTGTACCAGCGCACCGCCCGAACTGTTGCAGACGCCGCCGACGATCGAGGCGCCGATACAGGATGAGCCGATGACCGAGTGCGGCTGACGGCCAAACGGCTTCAGCTTCTTTTCCAGTTGGAAGAGGGTGCCGCCGGGATGGCTCACGATCTGCCGGCCGCCGTCCAGCAGGTGGATCTTGTCTAGTTTTAGTGTGTTGATCACCACGACGTTGCGATCGTAGTTGCCGTTCGGCGTCGAGCCTTCCGTCAAGCCGGTGTTTGCGGCCTGCATGATGACGATGCGATTGCCGCCGACACAGGCCTCGAGCACGCGCCAGAGCTGCAGCAGGGTTCGAGGCGTGACCACTGCCTCGGCCTCGCCTTCGCCGGAGCGAAACCCCTTGCGATAGCGCTCGGTCTTGGTCGGGTCGGTCGCGACATTGCCGCGACCGACCGCCTTGACCAGGCTTTGGATGAACGTACTTGCCATGGTGCAGCTCACCTAAACGCAACCGAGGGCAGCCAAGTCGCCAACTCCGGCAGCAGGAAGACGATGGCGAGACCCGTAAGCTGCAGCAGAACGAAGGGAATGACGCCCTTGTAAATGTCGGTCAGCTTCACCTCCGGCGGGCAGACGCCCTTCAGGTAGAAGAGGGCGAAACCCACGGGCGGCGTCAGGAAGGAGGTCTGCAGGGTCACTGCGATCAGGATCACGAACCAGACCAGGGTCGGCTCGTCGATTACATCGAAGCCTGGGATGTCGAGGCTGAGCGCGTTAACGATGGGGCGCATCAGAGGGAGCACGATCAGCGTGATCTCGATCCAATCCAGCACGAAACCCAACAGAAAGACGATGAAGAGGATGAAAAGGATCGTCCCTGCATCGCTGAAACCAGCCGCATCGATCATGCTCTCGATCAACTCGTCACCGCCCAGTTCGCGCAAGACATAGGAGAAGACTGTCGCGCCGATGAAGATTGCCACGATGTAGGCCGTGGTGTTGAAGGTCGAGATGCAGACGTTGACCAGCTTCTTTATGTTGAGCTTGCGATAGAGAACGGCCAGCAGCGTGGCGCCAATAGCGCCCACGCCAGATGCCTCGGTCGGAGTGGCGACACCGGCAAAGATCGAACCCAGAACGGCCAGGATCAGCGTGACGGGCGGTAGCACCGCGACCAATACGTCCTTGATCGCATCCCAGTCAGGACGCTTTGCGTCCTCGGGCACCGGGGCTGCGGAGGGCCGGACCAGCCCAACGAAAAGGATGTAGAGCAGATAGAGTGCGCCGATGATGAGGCCGGGGAAGAGGGCGGCCATGAAGAGGTCGCCGACGCTGAGTGCCATCTGGTCGGCCATGATGACGAGCATGATCGAGGGCGGAATCAAGATCCCCAAGGTGCCGGAGGCGGCAATGGTGCCAGTCGCCAGCGGCTTGCTATAGCCTTGGTTGATCATCGCCGGCAGCGAGAGTACGCCCAGCAGAACGACTGAGGCACCGATGATGCCGGTGGAGGCGGCCAGGATGATGCCGATGGCTGTGACGGTAATGGCGAGGCCTCCGCGCACCGTGCCGAAGAGGCGTTGCATGGCCGTCATCAAGCGCTCCGCCACGCCGGACTCGTCCAGCATCAGGCCCATGAAGATGAACATTGGCAGGGCCACCAGAACGGCGTTCGACATAGTCGCGTAGACGCGGTTCACGGAGGCACCTAGGGTTAGGTAGTCGAGCCCGGTCAGAGTTTCCTCCAGACCGGTCCAATTCATCATGCCATTGTCGAATAGGTAGCCAATCCCACAGTAAAGGACGCCAACGCCGGCCAGGACCCAAGCCACCGGGAAGCCGGTGAAGAGCAAGCCGATGAAGGTCAAGAACATGGCCACGACCAGCTTTTCTTCCGTGGTCTCGACCAGTCCGGCCAGGAGATAGCCAACGACCGCAAAGGCGCCCAGCACCAGCAGCACGCGTCCGAAGCCGAGGCCGCTCTGGCCCTTCTTGGCGTTAAGCAGAGCGTGAACGTCATGGATCAAGCGGGCGAGTGCTGCAATGGCAAGCAGGACGAAGCTGATCGGGATGACGGCTTTTAGGGCCCAGCGCGCGGGAAGGCCGGTCGGACTGTCGGAGCGCTCATCGACCCGAAACGACTCGGCGAAGTAGTCATAACCCTGGTCGATCATCAAATAGAGGAAGGGTAGCAGTAGGGCCAGTATGCCGACGATCTCGATCGTGCGCCGGACCGAACCCCGCAGGCTCATGTGCAGGATGTCGACGCGGACATGGCTGTCCTTGACCATGGCATAGGAGAGCCCGATCATCGTCGTCAGCCCATAGAGGTGCCACTGAATCTCGTCCAGTTTGGGATAGTTCTGATTCAGAATGTAGCGCAGGGCGACCTGCAGAATGATGGCCAGTACTAGGACCACGTTGGCCCACATGACCACATGTCCGATTGTCAGGACGAAACGGTCCAGGGCCTTGGCGACCGGCTGGCGATCCTGATCTTCATGCTCACTGATCTGCTCGAAGGTCTCGACCGGATCTCGGCTTTGTTCTTGGAAAGGGTTCGTCATCGCTCTTGGCCTCGTCCCGAAGGGGCCGCGCTCTTGAATGTGCGCGGTCTATTGTCTTGGGGGAGAAGAGGGGGGACGCCTGCGCAAGAGCGCTCGTCCCCCCAGGTCGTACGCCTACTGGCGCGGGAGGAAGGCGTTCGTCTTCCAGATGGCATAGCCGTCGCGGAAGCCCTTCATGTCCTCAAGGACCTTGGCGAAATAGGGATCGTTTGCAGCCTCTTCGGCCGCGACCTCGTCCCAGGTGGCGCGGAACAGGTCCAGCATCTCAGGCGACCACTGCTTGATGGCCACGCCGTGCTTCACGATGTTCTCCTGCATGGCCGCGAACTGCACTGCTTCACCCTCGGCGAAACTATCGGCCATGGAGGCCTTGCAGGCGGTCTCGATGATGGCCTGGTGTTGATCGGTCATCTCTTTCCAGACATCGCCGTTGATCAGCAACTCAAACACCGTTGCCTGCTGATGCCAGCCAGGGAAGTAATTAAACTTGACCAGCTTGTGGAAACCCAACCGCTGATCGATTGCTGGCATGGAGAACTCGGTTGCGTCGATCGCACCCTTTTCCAGCGCCGGGAAGATCTCGCCGCCTGGCAGGAGGGAGGTTGCAACGCCAAGCTTCTGCATGACTTTGCCGCCCAAACCAAAGAAACGCATCTTCAGGCCGTTCAGGTCTTCGGCCGCATTGATCTCCTGAGCGAACCAGCCGGAAGTCTCTGGCGCGATGATGGCGCAAGGGATGACATGCACGTTGAATCCGGCCCGGTCGTACATCTCTTGATAGAGCTTCAGGCCATTGCCGTAGTAGAGCCAGGCCATGTACTCGCCGGCCTCCGGCCCGAAGGGCACGGCCGAGAACAGCGGCGAAGCCGGGATCTTGCCTGCCCAGTAGCCGGCCGTGGTGTAACCCGAGTTGATCTTGCCGCTGGAGACGGCGTCCAGGATTTCGAAGGGGGCAACCAGTTTACCGGGCTCGTAGACCTTCATGCGGATGGTTCCGCCAGACATTTCCTTGAGGGCATCGGCGACCCGTGGAATCGGCGTGCCCAAGCCCGGGAGTGCCGTCGAAAAGGCAATTGGGGTCTTGAGCAACAGCTTGTCGGCAGCATCGGCCGTTGCCAGCGGGGCAAGGAAGGCCACAGCCAGGGCGGCTCCCATAAGCGCATGTTTTCTCATAACATTTCTCCTTGGTTGATTTGACTTGGGAGAGGATTTGCCTGAACCCGCATGCGCGTGGTTGTGGGTTCAAGGCGGGGGAAACCGAGTTGATTTTTCGAGCAGCGAAGCTTCAGAGGTTTACAAACTTGTCCTCTACGGCCACCTTGATTGCATGAACGGAGCGATGCAGAGGAGGGCGTGCGATGGACAAGGCGATTTTTGAGGAGATCGATTCGCCCTCCGTGGTCGATGGAGTGGTGAACCAGATTGAGAAGCTGATCATCGCGGGCGTGCTCAAGGGCGGTCGCAAGCTGCCGTCCGAACGCGAACTGGCTGAGCAGATGGGCATCTCTCGCCCGAAGATCCGCGATGCCATCAAGGACCTGGAGGGACGCGGGCTCTTGGACGTTCGCCACGGCGAAGGGACCTTCGTCGCAGCCCTCACCGGCACGGCCTTGTCGCCGGCCATGATCGAGCTCTTCTCCAAGCATCCCGAGGCCTTCGGCGGCTACATCGAGTTCCGCCGTGAGGTCGAGGGATTTGCCGCCTATGTCGCCGCCGTGCGCGCGACCGATGCCGACCGTGAGATCATCGCTCGCATCATGGAAGAGATGGAAGCCGCCCACGAGGCCCGCGACCGGCAGCGGGAGTTGAAATTGGACGTCGGTTTGCACACGGCCATCGTCGACGCCGCCCACAATCCGCTCTTGGTCCACGTCATGGCCTCGATCTACGAGTTGATGGAGCGGGCGATCTTGCACGGGCGCATGATTCAGGAGGGGCCGGAAACCGCGCGTGCGGCCCTGCTGGCGCAGCATCGCGCCATCGTCGATGCGATCCTGGCGCGCGACCCCCAAGCCGCCTGCGCTGCGGCCGAGGAGCACATCAACTCTGTCGAAGCCTCCTACCGCGAACGCAGCAGCGAATCGACCCGGGCGAACATTGCGCGCAAGCGACGCATGCTGCTGGATACGCCGACGCCCAGCGTTGCCGCTACGCGCGGCGCGCGTGCGGCCGCCAGGCGTTCCAGTCAGGGATCGTGAAACGACGCATGAGGCCTGTGATCGGGTTCTGATTTCGGGTCTCGTGGACAAGACGTCCTCCGTCGCGCAGCCGCGTCGGACACTTGACAGGCTGCGCTGTCTGGACCGGCAGGCTTGCGTGCTTGCTAGGCTTGTTTTTCAGAGTGCGGGCTGTCTTCTGCTGCGTCTCTGATTGCGATCAGAATTTTTCGATTATGGTGCTGTGGCGGCCAGACCGGGACTCTCGGCGAAGAAGAAGGCACTGGCTTTGGCGCACGGCTGCAGGTCGACCGTTCGACCTTCGGCCAAGTCTTCAAGCGCCGCGCGATCGTTGAGGCCGATACGACTGGGGGTGTGGACGGTGATGACCCCAGCGTCTTTCAGTCTGGTAAAGAGGCGAGAGATGGTCTCGCCCTTAAGCCCCAGATAGTCACCGATGTCGGCGCGCGAGAGCGGTACGTGCAGGTCCTTGCCCAAGCGCCGCGGTGACTGCTGTTGGCGCTCCAGCTCGAGCAGGAAGAGGGCCAGACGCTCCATCGGTGCCCGTCGCCCCAAAGTCATCATGTGCTCTTGTGCCTGGACGACCTCGAGCAGGGCACGCTCGTTCAGCAAGGTCTGAAAGGCGCCGTCGGCGGCGTGGCTCTTGAGGCTAGCGGGGCTAAGGCGGCAAAGCGTCGTCGGCTGTGCTGCCTCGAGTGTGACCTGCCAGAACTCGTCTGCAGGACGCGCACTGACGATGTCACCCGCAAAGCGCAGGCCCACGATTTGCGTGCGTCCGTCTTCCAGCGACTTCGACAGGGTCAGCATGCCCTGTAGCACGGCATAGAGGCCCTCTTGCCGGTCGCCTTGAAGCGCGATCAGTGCGCCTTTCTCAAAGCTCATCCATTGGCCGGTGTCGGCGCACAAGCCGTCTCGAGCGCCGCATGAGAAGGGGCAGCTGCCAGCAAAGCCGCAGGCTGCGCTGTCGCTTCGCAGGTATTGGTCATGCCTGGAAACCAGGCCGTGGAAATCATTCATTGTCGTTCGTCCCTGAGGTCGTCTGGTGTCCCTTGAGGAGCTTATTGGTTTTCTTTTTTGACCACTTCTAAGCGCAGGTCCCTTGCTGTCCTGCTGGCTTTGCCCTGCTCGTTGCCTGTATAGGGCATTTCTTAGCCGACTTAGAGGTGCTCGCGATCAATCTCGTTGTGACGAAGTGGATAATAAACTTTACCACTTGGGTCAAGAGAAAAGTTTGCAGTGCACAAAACGGCTCCGGGTATGAGCTTGCAGAAGGTTTGTGGGGGAACCTCTGGCCGAAACTGACTGCGATCAGAGCGATCTGGGATCTGCTGTGCCATTCCCGACCTGGATCGGCCGAGCGCCCTGGGCCTAGAGTGCAAGAGGCCGAGCCTCGTTTGTCCGGTGCTTGCCAAGGGAATAGGGATGCTGAGGCGATGAGCGTTAGCGATCAGACAGATCGGAATGTCGGGGATGCAGTTGGCGAATCCAGAGCTGGGATCCCTCGGGTGGGCTTCTTCGTCACCTGCCTTGTCGATGCCATGCGCCCTTCTGTCGGCTTCGCCTGCCTGCAGCTGCTGGAGGACGCCGGCTGTAAGGTTGAGGTCCCAGCAAAGCAAACCTGCTGCGGCCAGCCCGGCTACAACAGCGGCGCCGATGATCTGGCCCGAGCTATTGCGCGCAGCGTGATCGACACCTTTGAGCCCTATGATTATCTCGTTGCACCGTCTGGATCTTGCGCCGGCATGATCAAGGGGCACTATCCAGACCTCTTTGCCGAAGATCCGGTCTATGCAGAGAAGAGCCGGATCTTGGCAGACAAGACCTACGAGATCCTGGGTTTCCTGCACGATGTCATGGGCTATCGTCCGAAGGGCGCACACTATCAGGGCGTGGCCACCTATCATGACTCCTGCTCAGGTCTTCGCGAGCTGAAGGTCCATGAACAACCGCGCGCGCTCTTGGATGCGGTCGAGGGTCTGCAGTTGGTGCCCTTGGAAGGCAGCGAGAGCTGCTGCGGCTTCGGCGGTACCTTCTGTTCGAAGTACCCGGATATCTCGAACGCAATCGTCACCGACAAGGCGCGTGCCATCGAGGCAAGCGGGGCGGATACCCTGCTGGCAGGCGACCTCGGTTGTCTGATGAATATGGCCGGCAAGCTCTCGCGCATGGGCAGCAAGGTGAAGGCCTATCACACGGTCGAGGTCTTGGCCGGCATGGCGGACCGGGCGCCGCTTTGTGCGCCGGAAGAGCGCTAGGCGATGCAGAACACCTCCGCCCAGTTCAAGAGCAATGTGGCGCGGGCTCTCGACGAGCCGAACCTCAAGGTGGCGCTGGACCGAACCACCGGTCTGCTGCGGTCAAGACGGGCTCAAGTCATCGCCGAGTTTCCGCAGTACGAGGCAACCAGGGAGGCAGCGCAGCGGATCAAGGACCACACACTCGCCAACCTCGACCACTATCTTGAACTCTTTGAGAGAAATGCCGAGGCCGCAGGCGCCAAGGTGCATTGGGCAAGCAGTGCAGAAGGGGCGACCGAGGCTGTCATCGACATCTGCCGCAGTCACGATGCCAAGTCCGCTACGCGGGTAAAATCCATGTTGGGCGAAGAGATCGGCCTGCCTGAAGCCTTGGCCAAGGCCGGCATCGAGCGCACCGAGACCGATCTGGCCGAGCACATCATTCAGTTGGCGAATGATCCACCTTCGCACATCGTCATGCCGGCAATGCACAAGACCCATGAGGAGGTCGGCGCGCTGTTCGAGCGAAATCACGGTCATGCGCTTGATCGTGACGACATCCCTGGCCTGGTCGAGAGCGCGCGTCAGGCACTGCGGCCAAAGTACTTTGCCGCCGACGTCAGCATCTCCGGTGCCAACTTTCTGATTGCCGACAGCGGCTCCATCGTCACCGTCACCAATGAGGGCAATGCGGAGCTGACCACGGCTTTGCCGAAGGTCCACATCGTTACGGTGGGGATCGAGAAGCTGGTACCCAGCATGGCGCACTGCTCCGTCCTGCTACGGCTCTTGGCGCGCTCGGCCGTGGGGACGGAGATCACGCAGTACACCAGCTTTTTCAATGGGCCCAAGCGCAGCGGCGATCCGGACGGACCGGACGAGATGCACATCGTTCTGGTCGATCATCATCGCAGCGAGATGCTTGGGAACGAGCTGAAAGACATGCTGCGCTGCATTCGCTGCGGCGCCTGCATGAACCACTGTCCGGTCTTCGGTACGATCGGCGGTCATGCCTACGGGGCGGTCTATCCCGGCCCCATGGGCGCTATCCTCACGCCTGCCATGACCAGCCTGAAGACAGCCGGCGACCTGCCGAATGCCTGCACCCTGAATGGACGCTGCCAAGAAGTCTGTCCGGTGAAGATCCCGCTGACCGACATGCTGCGCGCTCTGCGGGAAAAGCAGTTTCGCGAACGCCTCACCGACAAGACGACCCGCAGAGGACTGGGCTTTTGGGGCTTCGTGGCGCGACGACCGGCGCTCTATCGCCTGGGCTCGAGCCTTGCGATACGTGCGCTCAGCCTTTGTGGCCGAAAGCGCGGCACGATCGCCAAGCTGCCGGGCGCTGCCTCCTGGACGCGCCATCGCGATTTGCCCGCGCCCCAAGGCAGGACCTTCATGGACCTCTATCGAGACAAGCAGTGGAGGGGCGAGCGATGAGCGCGGCACGACAGAAGGTGCTTGCCGATGTTCGCGCTGCGCTCGGCGGTGGCCGCCCCGATCCGGCCAGTGTGGCAAGAGAGGCGGCGGCTTTGGTCGTTTCTCTCGAGCAGGTGCAGCCGCAGTTTCCTCATCAGAGCAACTTTGAGCGCTTCGTGGAACGAGCCGGTTCCGAGCGCCTGACGGCAAGTTTGGCGCAGCTTGCAAGTTTCGACGCGGTACCCGACGCGGTTCGCGCATATCTGGAGAAGTCGGCTCTTCCCCCGACATTGAGTCTGGTGAGGGCGCCGATCCTGGCAGACCTGGAGTGGGAACCGCTTTCGATCCAGAAAGAGATCGGTCCGAACGAGAGCGTTGCCGTCAGTCTTGCCGCCTACGCCATTGCCGAAACCGGCTCCTTAGTCATGGAAACCGGGCCTGCCTCTCCGATGCTCTTCAGCTTCTTGCCGCTGCACCACCTGGTGGTGATCGAAGCCGGCAAGATCCTTAGGACCATGGAGGACTACTGGGCGCTGCGGCGGGCAGAGGAGACAGCAGATCCTCGTGCCATCACCTTCGTCACCGGTACCAGCGGCACCGCCGACATCGAGGCGAAGAACGTGCGTGGCGCGCATGGTCCGCGCTATCTCCATATCCTCGTTATCGGTAACGAAACGTAGAGCATCGCCGCTTCACATACGCTCGACTGCGATCTCTGCAGCTGTTGAAGAGCGCAGTTCGTCGTCGCTGACGATGCCGTCGGATCGGGTCTTGCTCTTGCCTTACTGCTGCACTGCCTCGAACGAGAGGAAGACTTCGATGACGTCGCCGACCCAGCCGTTGGCCACCGCATAGTCCATGCCGAAGTCGCTGCGCTTGATTGTGGTCTCGGCGGTGATGCCCAGGACGAAGGGAATCTTGCCGCTGATGGCAAAGGGGTAGTCGCCGGCCTTGTTCAGGATGACATCCAACGTGACCGGCTTGGTCACGCCCAGGATCGTCAGTTCGCCGGTGACCGTGCCGCTGGTGGCGTCACTGGCTTCGGCTTCGGTCAGTTTGAAGGTGATGGCCGGGAACTGCTCGACATTCAAGAAATCCTTGCCGCGCACATGCTTGTCGCGCGGCTCATCGTTCGAGAAGACGCTGGTCGCGTCGATGGTGACGTCGAGCTGCGATAGACTGTTTGTCTCCTGGTCGTAGGTGAAGCTGCCTTCCGCCTTGAGGAACTGTCCGGCGACATCGTAATAGCCGATGTGGTGGACCAGGAAGGCGATCGACATGTGGCGCGGATCCAGCTTGTAGACCTCCGGTGCGGCCTGGGCGGAGGGGGTCGCAAGGCCCATGGTGGCCAAGACCAGGCCGGCGGCTATCAGCTTTCTAGGCATCAGGATCAAGCGGGATCTCATGTCGGGGCTCCTTATCGCAAGAGAGCGATCCTAGCGCCGCTCCATCATTAGGAGTCTAGCCCAAGGCCGCGGCAAGGACAGGCCGATGAGGTGCCATTGACATCACAAGGCGGCGAGGTCTGCAGCCTCTTGTCCTGTCATAGCCGTTTCTGTAGGGTTCGATGCATGGAAAGCCGTTCGACACAATTCTCCGCGCTGCGCCGGGCCACCGGTTGCGATCTGGTGCCCAGTCACGGGTAGATCAGCCGGCGCGTCTGCGCCGATTTCAGTGCGTGTTTCGTTGTGTCCAAGTCTGGTTTTCCTCATGTCCCAAGCGACCCCCTTACGTCTTGCCATCGACATTGGTGGCACCTTCACCGATAGCGTCCTCCTCGCCGGCCGTGACGAGGTGCTGGGCTCCACCAAGACATTGACCACCCATGGCGATCCCGCCCTGGGAGCATTGGAAGGCGCGCAGCGGCTGATGCGGCAAGCCGGGCGTGACTTCGACGAAATCACCGGCTTCGTGCATGGCACGACTTTAGCCACAAACGCGTTGATCGAGCGTCGTGGTGCCGAGGTGGCGACAATTACCACGGCGGGCTTCCGCGACATCCTCGAAATCGCCTACGAGCGTCGCTACAGCCAGTACGACATCGATCTGGTGAAGCCGGACCTGATCGTTCCGCGCGATCGTGCCTTCACAGTGCCCGAACGCATGTCGGTCGACGGCGAGGTGCTGTTGCCGCTGGACGAGACGGCCATCGAGCCTCTGGTTGCACAGATCGATGCGGCAGGCGTCGAGGCCTTGGCCATCTGTTTGCTGCATGCCTATGCCAATCCACAGCACGAACAGCGGCTGATGGATCTGATCTTGGAGCGTCGGCCCAACCTCACCATCGCGCTCTCGTCAGAAGTCAGCCCAGAGGCACGGGAGTTCGACCGCCTCTGCACCACTCTGGCCAATGCCTATATCCAGCCCTTGATGCAGCGCTATCTGGAAGCCTTCGCGGCCTGCTTTGTCGAGGCGGGTGTGGGCTGTCCGATCCTGATGATGACGGCCGGCGGCGGCATGACAACTCTTGCCACGGCTGCGCGCTTCCCAATCCGTCTGGTAGAATCCGGACCGGCGGGTGGCGCAATTCTGGCTGCGCAGATCGCGGCCGAAAGCGGTTTGGGAAAGGTGCTCTCCTTCGACATGGGCGGCACCACGGCAAAGCTCTGCCTGATTGATGAGGCGCGGCCCCAGACCTCTCGCCAGTTCGAGGTCGCCCGCGCGGCACGCTTCATCAAAGGCTCGGGCATGCCGGTCAGGATACCGGTGATCGAGATGATCGAGATCGGCGCCGGCGGCGGTTCGATCGCTACCGTCGATCGCTTGGGACGCCTGACGGTTGGGCCTAAGAGCGCCGGCTCGGAACCAGGTCCAGTGGGCTTCGGGCGTGGCGGCGTGGAGCCCACCGTGACCGATGCGGATCTGACCTTAGGCTACATCCGGCCGGAGGGATTTGCGGAGGGACAGTTCGACGTCAATCCTCTGGCTTCAGCTACCGTGTTGGGAGAGCGCGTGGGCGAACCGCTCTGCCTGGTGCCTGAGGCTGCTGCAGACGGCGTCAGCCGCATCGTCGACGAGAGCATGGCGTCTGCTGCAAGAATGCACGCGGTTGAATCGGGCAAGGATTTGGAGCCCAGAACCATGATTGCCTTCGGCGGCAACGGTCCTCTGCACGCCACCCGCGTCGCCCGCAGCGCTGGGGTCAAGCGGATCCTGATCCCGCCCAACCCCGGTGTCGGCTCAGCTGTCGGATTCCTTTTCGCGCCAATCTCCTTCGAGATTGTCCGCAGTCGCTATTCCTTGTTGAGCAGCCTCGATGTCGCGGCGACCAACGCCCTGCTGAATGCCATGGTTGAAGAAGCACGCTTCGTCGTGCGTCAGGGGGCCGGTGAGCGCACTTTGGCTATCGAGCGCTCCGCCTTTATGCGCTACCGCGGGCAAGGCCATGAGATTGAGATAGGCTTGCCGGAACAGCCGCTCGATGTTGGCGACCTTACAGCCCTGCAGGAGGCCTTCGAAGAGGACTATCGCCGACAGTTTTCGCGACCGGTACCGGGCATGGAGATCGAGATTTTGAACTGGGCGGTGCGGGTGGCGACGGGCAGTCCGCCGATGGAGCGACACGCGCAGGCAGTTGCAGCGCGTACATACTCCGCCGATGCGCGCTGCAAGATCACCTGCGATCTGGATGCGACGGCGAAGGAGGCGCGCCTGGTGCAGCGCCGAAACTTGCGGCCTGGGGATTGTCTGGCGGGACCTGCCCTGATCGTCGAAGCACAGACGACCACCCTGGTCAGCGCTGATTTCACGGCCGCAGTCGATGGTTTGGGCAACCTGATCCTCGAACGCGCCGTCGAGGGAGGTGCCGGAGTATGAGCCAAATGTCTCCCGCGCGCTTGCAGGTCATGTGGAACCGCTTGCTGGCCGTGGTCGAAGAGCAGGGCCAAACCCTGATCCGGGCGGCCTTCTCTCCTATCGTGCGCGAGTGTGGGGATATCTCGGCCGGGATCTTCGATGCTGAGGGGCGCATGCTTGCGCAAGCGGTGACCGGCACTCCCGGCCACATCAATACCATGGCCGAAGCGGTCAAGAGCTTGCGCGACCTCTTTCCCGCCGAAACCCTGAAGCCCGGCGACATCGTCGTGACCAACGATCCTTGGTTGGCATCCGGCCACCTTAACGACTTTCTGCTCATGATGCCGGTTTTTAGGGGTGTGAAGCTGATCGGCTACACCGCTTGTACGTCGCACCTGGTCGACTTGGGCGGGCTGGGCATGGGGCCGGAGGGCTCAGACGTTTTCGATGAAGGTTTGCTGATCCCGCCATGCAAATTGGTCGAGGCAGGGTGCCTCAACGAGCTTCTGATCGAGATCGTCAAGGCCAATGCGCGCGAGCCGATCGCCAACGAGGGCGACCTCTATGCGTTGATCGCCTGTTGCGAGGCCGGTGCCGGTCGTCTTGTCGCCATGATGGAGGAATTCGGCCTGGAGGATCTGGAGGCGCTCTCTTCCTACATCATCGAGACCTCGCGGCGCGGCACCTTGGAGGCCATTGCCGAACTGCGACCCGGCACCTATCGCAACGTGGTGACCTTGGACGGTTACGAGTCCGAGATCGAGCTGAGGGCCAGCCTGACCATTGCCGCAGATCATCTGCTGTTGGATTTCGCGGGTACCGCGGGCTGCTCGAAGAAGGGGATCAACGTGCCGCTGAACTACGCGGCGGCCTACTCTGTCTTTGCGCTACGTTGCCTGATCGGTCCCGACATTCCAAACAATGCAGGTTCTCTGGGTCCCTTCCGTGTTACCGGGCCGCCTGGCTGTATCTTGAACGCACAGCGACCGGCGCCGGTCGCCATGCGCCACACCCTGGGTCAGATGACGCCTGACTTGGTGTTGGGGTGTCTGCATCAGGCTTTGCCCGAGCGTGTGCCGGCCGAAGGTGCCTCTTGCATGTACGATCTGCCACTGCGACACGCGCCGGAGGTGGCCATCAACTCTGGACGGACGTTCGCCGTGGAACTGGTACACAATGGCGGGACAGGCGCGCGGCCTGCAGCCGATGGGCTGTCTGCGACGGCCTATCCCTCGGGCGTCTTCGGTTCGCAGGTTGAAATCACGGAGGCGGTTGCACCGGTGACCGTTTGGCGGCGCGAGCTGCTGCCCGATTCCGGAGGCCCCGGTCGCTATCGTGGCGGGCTCGGCCAGCGGATCGAGATGGCGGCAGCCAACGCTGCCGCCTTCCTGGTGTTCCTCTCGGTCGAGCGCTTGCGTAACCCGGCGCAAGGTCGGGCAGGGGGACAGGCAGGCGCCCCCGGTCGCATCCGTCTTGTCGGGCGGGCTCAGGATATTCCCGGCAAGGGTGAGCTGCGCGTCGAGCCGGGCGAACGGCTGATCTTCGACACGCCCGGTGGTGGCGGCTTCGGCCCGCCCAAGGACCGTGCACCAGAGGCTTTGGCTCGAGATCTGCGGCGGGGCCTTGTCAGCCGCGAGGCTGCGGCGCGCGACTACGGAGTTGAGACATGATTGCACCGCGCCCGCACGTCGCGGCCATGAGGCCCTATGCCCTGGCCGAACTTGGGAATGCCGACACCATCTCTCTGGCTCAGAACGAGAGCGCCTTTCCGCCCAGCCCGCGGGCGCTCACCGCCGCTCGAGAGGCAATGGCGGATCTGCAGCTCTACCCCGATCCGGATTGGAGCGACCTTAGATACGCCATCTCGGATGTGCATGACCTTGAGGCGGCGCAGATTCTCTGCGGCGCTGGCTCCATGGAGCTGATCGCCGCCTTGTTGCGCGCCTATGCCGGTCCGGGAGATCGCATCTTCGGGAGTGAGTACGGCTATGCCTTCGCCGCCACTGCAGCCCAACAGGTCGAGGCCGACTACCTAATGGTCGAGGAATGTGATTTTCGGGTTTCGGCCGAAACCTTGCTGGAACGGGTCGGCAAGGGTGCGAAGATCCTCTTCCTCTGCAATCCCGGCAATCCGACCGGTACCCTCTTGGAGTCTGGAGAGGTCCGGCGGCTGCGTTCCGAGCTACCGGCGAATGTGCTGCTGGTTGTCGACGAGGCCTACGGCGAGTTCGCCGAGCAGCAGCCCCTCTTCGATCTGGTTTTGCGTGGCGACACCGTGGTGCTGCGCTCCTTCTCCAAGGCCTATGGTCTAGCTGGCGCTCGTGTCGGCTGGGGCTACTTTCCTGCGGAGATCGCGGTCCAGGTGCGCAAGCTTCTCAATCCCAACAACGTTTCCCTGGCCAGCCAAGCAGCAGCTGCCGCCGCCGTTCGCGATCAGGCAAGCATGCGGGAAACAGTCAGTGAGACTGCTCGCGTTCGCACTGATTTCGCAGGCGGCTTGCGCAGCCTGGGCCTGACGGTGCCGGAAAGCCGGACCAATTTCGTGCTTATCGGGTTTGCCTCGGCCGCCGAGGCCGCTGCTGCTGATGCCGTGCTTCGGCGCGAAGGGTTGCTTCTGCGTGCTATGGCGGGTTACGGCCTGCCGCAGTGCCTGCGCGCCACCATTGGCCAAGAGGCTGTGATGCAGCGTTGTCTAGCCGTCCTGAAAGGCTTTCTCCATGACCGAAGATGACCGAGGCAGCGCTAAGATCGGCGTTCTCGTGCCCTACACCAACACCAACTTAGAGCCTGACATGCATCTGCTTTGCCCACCAGGTGCGACCATTCATGTGGCTCGGCTTGGCGGCTATGACGTGGAGGCGATTCCGGGCTCCGAACAAATGGCGGGATTGGGTGAGGCGCCCTTGGACGAGCCTCTGCGCCTGATCTCCGGCGTCCGACCCGACGTGATACTCTACGGCTGCACCTCGGCCACCCTGACACTGGGTCCAACCTTCGACCGCGCGTTGGCCGGCAGGATCAAGTTGATGGCCGGCGCGGTCTCGATCACCGCGGCCGGCGCGCTGGTCGCCGGCATCAAGGCCCTGGGTCTGCGGCGGGTCGGCTTTGCTTCGCCCTACTTGGGTGAGATCAACAAACAGGCCGTGGCATTCCTTGAGGCAGCGGGGGTCGAGACCCTGCACTGTGCGGACATCGGCCGCACCTTGGGCAACTATGGACAGGGAGAGCTAAAGCCGGAGGAGGTCTACGCCTTGGCCTTGCGGGCCGACCATCCGGATGCGGAGGGCATTGTCTTGAGCTGCACTGATATGCGAGCGCTCGAGGTAGTGGAACAACTGGAGGCCAGACTGCAGAAGCCTGTCGTGACCTCCAACCAGGCCATGGTCTTCTGCTTGATGCGTGCGCTTGGCCTACCGCGCCACAGTTCGGCGATCGGGCGGCTGTTCGACTGCCTATAGGCACCGAGCTGGCCATTTCGTTGCGATGTGGGGTAGCCTTCTGTCGTTGAAGAGGAGGCAGATATGTCGGGAAGCAAGCCGGACCGAACAAGGAACCGACGTGACGTCGGTCGAGTCGTCTTTCTCTCCGAAGAGATGGCGGCGGCACGAGAGCTGCACTCCTGCTGCGTCGGCGTCGAGGCGTCGCTCGAGAGCAAGGTCGACTTCGGCGAGGTGCTGAAGCGTTTTGCCGGGAAGACGCGCCGCGAAACCTAGCGCCGAACGCTGCTCAGCGATTACGCCAAGTCCGTGCCTTGGTGAAACAGGAGCCGCCATCCGCCGTCGCCACCCTGCCAGAGCGAGGTGCGACGCGTTCGCCTGCTGCCTGCAAGCGAAAGGTAGGTGATCAAGGCCAGACCCGGCGCGGGCTGCGAGATCTCCGCTTCCGTCACCTCGATCCGCTCGGTCGGCGGCTTGGCCAGGTCGGCGACAACATCGTCTCGCCTCCATAGCCGCCCGGAGCGGCCGATCTCCCGAAATGCCGGATCGAGCAGCTCTGCGAGGCTCGGGTCGTTCCGTTCGATCAGCTTGATCTCCAGACCGAGGATGGTCCGAAGCAACCCTTCTTGCTCGTCGTCGTTCAGCACTGTCGTCATCGCTCGTTGGTCCGAAGTCTCGCATGTGCCTGAAGCAGACGACGCAGTGCCATCCCCATGGGATTAGTGCGACAGGAAGAGCGGCAGGTCTGCAGTCTTGATCAGGGCCAGGGCGTTCCTGCCGAACCTGCGACTGAGAAGAAGCTTTCTATGACTGCTGCCCATGGCGATAAGGTCGGCGCCGCTGGCCTCCGCTTCTTGCAACAGGGCATCCGAAGCCTGGCCCTCGCGCGTCGTGCTGCTGGTCTCGTAGCCGTGCAGACGGCAATAGGTCGTAGCTTCCTCGAGCAAGGTCTGGACTTCTTCACCGCTCTTGGATTTGCCGACGCAGACAAGGTGCAGTGTCGCATTGGGCCAGGGCGCCAGTTGGACGAGCTGCTTCATGGTTTTGGCCGATTCCAGAGAGCCGTTGTAGGCAATCAAGACCTTCTTGACCGGCCTTGAGGTCTCCGGAACCGCCAAAATGGGACGTACGGAGCGGGAGATCAGTTGCTGCAGAACGTTTTCCGGGTCAGGGAGGACGTCATGGTCGAACCAGCCTCGCAAACCCAGAACACAGAGGTCGTGGTAGCGCCAGGCCGCGGCGATGATCTCCAGCGGATCACCCTCGGACCGCAAGGTGGTCAAGGGTACCTGTGCTTCCGCCGCGGCGGCTTCGAAACGGGCAAGCGCTGTTTCGTCCATCTCATGGCTGCGCGCGATCCGTCCCTGGCGCAGGTCTTCGGCGTATTTGCCGGCTCCGATGGGAACCGGTCCGACGGCCGCCAGGCGGTCGCGGTCTACGACGGAGAGCAGGCCCACCTCGGCCGAATGCCGACGCGCCAGGTCCAAAGTGTAATCGATCTTGGCTTTCAAGGCCGGGGTCCCGGCAACGCCAACCAGCAGTCGCTTGATCATCCTAATTCTCCATATATCAAACTGTTCGCCACTACCAGGCGTGAACGGTCAGCACATCGCAGGGTGGGTCGCGCAGGATATCCTCTGCCACGCTGCCCAGTAAGGCGTGTGCAACCCCGGTGCGCCCATGCGTACCGATGGCCAACAGGTCCGGCTCCAAGCGTTGGATCTGTCGGGCAACGACTTCGCGAACCGTTCCCTCTTGCAAGTGTCTGTGCAGTCTTGGTGCTTCATCGCCGAGCGCGTTCAGAAAGGCGGACAGTTCTTCGGCAATCATCGCCTCAAAGGTCGCCTGCTGTTCCTGGCTGACCTGCTGCCTCGAGGTTTGGCCGGACATGAAGCCGGCAAAGGGCACGGAATAGGCATGTAAGAGATGCAGCTCGCCTTTGGGAACAAGCTTTGCGGCAGCTTCGACGGCACGCCTGGCATGTACGGAGAAGTCGACACCTATGAGCACACGCCGATAGGGACGGACGACCGCGTCTTTGACCATGAGAACGGGTAGGGGGCCGGTCCGGATCACGCGCTCCGCCGTGGTGCCGCGGAACATATCGACCAGAGTGTTCTCCCGATGCAGGCCAATAACGATCAGGTCAGCCTGGCTTCTCTTCGCGCAAGCGGCAATTTCCAAGTGAGCACGGCCGATTGCGGTCTCGATCGAAACCGGACGGTCGCCAGCTTGCTCCAACTTGCTGATTTGCACTGTTAAGGCCTGCTGTGCCGACTTCTCCTGAAGCATTGCAAGAGCAGACGGCAGACTGTCGTCGATCACATGCAGGACAGTGAGTGCAGCACCCTGGTCACGCGTCAGCTGTACCGCGCGTTCCAGGGCGCGGTCCGATCGGGCAGACAAATCGGTCGCCAGCAGTACTCTCTTGATTGCCATCATCGTCCTCATTGCTCCTTCCCGCGTGCCTCTTGGACGCACAGTCCCTTTGTTGTGACCAACAGCATCCAATCCCATCCAAAATAGCTAAACGATGCTCAACATCATTGATTCAGGTCAAGGGTTGATAAACAAGTTTATGAGATGCTAAATACGATCATCTTGTGTGAAAGGCGAGTGCGATGTTGAGTAGGCCCTTCCTCACGACCCAAGAGATCGCGGAACTCCTGAAGGTCAGCGAGGCGACAGTGCGAACCTGGATCCACGACGAATCACTGCGAGCCGTTCGGATAGGACGCGACTTCCGCGTGGCGGCAAAGGATCTGGAAGCCTTCCTGGACGCGCACGCGACGCGACCGTCAGGACGCCACGAGGAAGAGTCCTAGTCCCCGGAACCCGGCGCAAAGATGTCTGTTGCGTTCAGCGGGCGCCCCATATGGCAGGTACCATGGAGGCAACCTAACAGCGCTTGCACCCGATACGGCGCTCCTCGCCCCAGGGTCACCCGTGTAAGGAAGACCAGAGCACAAGGGCCCTGCCTGATGTCGAGTTAGCTCTCTGTCTGTTCTCTCTGCGCTTGGAGGTGCGAGACCAGGACCAGGGACGCCTACTTTTTCTTCGGCTTCCGCGCCTCTTGAACCTTCTGCACCCAGATCGCGGCGAAGAGCTGGTAGACCTCTTCAGTGTCAAGTTCGCGGATCGGACGCGCGTCGCTTCGTGTGTCCCAATCAAAGGGGTCCGACCGCACACCATCAATGTAGCGCTCTCGGAACTGACCGTTGCACTCGAGTAGCTCCTCGCGCAGCCGCTCCACAATTCTCGGCGGGATCGCAATCCTCTCTCTCTTCGACATGCTACGGACCAACTGGCCAATGTTGCCGCGATCGGGATTCAGCCAGTTGCCAACGCGGGATGGTACCAAGGCATTAAAATGCCGCAGGAACTCGACCGTCACGTGGTCCAGGCTCTCATTGAGCTGAGGTGGCTCTTCGGCTGCCTCTAGGAAGTCGTCGCCGAGTCCGACCGTCTGGCAGAAATCATGGATCACGTTCCCTTTGGCCATGGTCTTCTTGTCGAAAAGGCGTGCGACGATTGCGTCTCTGCCGAAAACCGACTCCCATCGCGATAGTATTGCAAAGTAGTTGAAATTGCGCTCGAGGTTGTCTTTGCCGGGGTACGTCATTGAATGTGTGCGACCCTTGACAATGTTCGTCGAGTATTCACTAACTAAAAACTCAGCTTGTTGACGGGCATAGAAAATGACTTTGATATCGGCACCAATGCGCGCGAGAAGGCTCTGCAAGCGCGCGATTTCGAGCGGGCTGTTCAGGATGGCCGAGCAGTGCTCCGAAGAGAGAATGAGGTGATCGCTATCTCCGCTCAAGCGCTCTTGCACCTCGGCTTCCAACTCGTTTCGGAAGCGCTGCAGGGTCTCGGGCGAGTCGACGCCCAGTCGCAGAGCTGCCTCATGCTGGCGAAGCTCGTGGGCATAGACAGCAAGTTTCTGATGCGATTCTTTTCCCAGAAAGCGTGGATAGCGATAGCCATGCTTGCGCAGGAGAAGGCGATTGCTCGCCAGAAATCGCTGCAGGGATGTGGTTCCGGTTTTGGTTGATCCAATGTGAAGAAAAACCGTCATCCATAGTCCTCGTCAGACGCCGGCGGGAGCAGGCCCACCATCCTTCAAAATCGACGCAATACTACACAGACCTTGCTGGAACGCGAGCGCTTGAGTGGGTGCTTAGACTGGCAATTTGACGCTTGGCATCGGCCCTGCGACTGCTATGCACTCTTAGCGCCAAGCGGTGCAACCCAGACGGATGGAATCTATCCGACTGAGAAGATTGTCCTACTAACTGCGTTCGAAGATGGTTCGTCCGTCCACGATCGTGCGCAGGACTTGGCCTTGAACCAAATGGGCGTCGAAGGGTGAATTCTTGGACTTCGACAGGAAGCTGTCAGGATCCAGCTTCCAAGGGAAGTCCGGGTCGAAGAGCACCAGATCGGCAGGGGCGCCCATGTGCAGTCGCCCGCCCGGCAGACCCAAGACCTTGGCTGGCGCGGAGGTCAGCCTGGAAACGACGTCTAAGAGACTGACCTCGCCACGGTGCGTGAGCGCCAGCGACAGCGGCAGCAAGCTCTCCAGGCCGACAATCCCAAATTCGGCCTGCGCGAAGGGGCGGCGCTTGGAATCTTGGTCGTGTGGGCTGTGATCGCTGACGATGGCGTCGATGGTGCCGTCGGCCAGGCCGGCAACGATGGCCTGGCGGTCAGCCTCGCTGCGCAGCGGCGGCATCACTTTCGCAAAGCTGCGATAATCGCCGACGGCGAACTCGTTCAGGGTAAAGTAGTGTGGGGCTGTATCGCAGGTGACCTTCAGACCGCGATCCTTGGCCTGGCGCACCACCTGCACCGATTCGGCGGTGGAGAGAAGGGCTGCGTGGTAGCGGCTGCCGGTCATCTCCGCCAGTCGCAGATCGCGCTCCAGCATGATGACTTCGGCAAAGGGGGAGATGCCAGCGAGGCCCAGGCGGGTGGAGAGCTCGCCGCTGTTCATCACGCCGGTCGAGAGGCTGGGTTCCTGCGGGGCCTGCACGATGACCTGGTCGAAGGCCTTGGCGTAGAGCAGCGCTCGGCGCATCACCTGGGCCGAGGCGATCGCTGCAACGCCATCGGTAAAGCCGACGGCGCCGTAATTGCCCAGCAGGCCGAACTCGGTCAGTTCCCGCCCTTCATAGCTGCGGGTGATGGTCCCATAGGAATAGATCTTGACCAGCTTCACGTCGCGGGCGCGGCGCGCCACGAACTCCAGCCCGGCCACATCGTCCACCGCCGGATCGCTGTTCGGCAGAGCCACCATGGTGGTGACGCCGCCGGCTGCGGCAGCAATGCTGGCGGTCTTGATGGTTTCTTTGTGTTCTTCGCCGGGCTCACGCAGGTTGACCCTAAGATCGATCAGACCGGGTGCCAGACAATGGCCACCGCAGTCGACCACCGCCATGCCCGAGGGCACGCCCTGGCCAAAGAGGTGCGGACCTAGGTCGGCGATCTGCCCCTCGACGACGAGCAGCGCTCCGCGTGTGTCCAGTCCGCTGTCGGGATCCAGCAGTCGGGCATTGACGTAGGCCGTTGGAGGGCTGTGGGTTAGGGCCATGGCTGGTCTCGCCCTAGTCTTCGGCTCGCAGTGGGCGGGTTAGGGCATCCAGGACGGCCATACGGACGGTCACGCCCATTTCGACCTGCTGGCGGATCAGTGAGCGCCCGAAGTCGTCAGCCACTTCGCTGTCGATTTCGACTCCGCGATTCATCGGACCGGGATGCATGATGATGGCATTGTCCTTGGCCTCGCCCAGCTTGTCGTAATCCAATCCGAAGAAGCGAAAGTACTCGCGGATCGAGGGGACGTAGGCGCCATTCATGCGTTCGACCTGCAGACGCAGCATCATAACGATGTCGGCATCCTTCAGTCCTTGGCGCATATTGATGAAGCTCTCCACGCCCAGACGCTCAATCTCTGAGGGCATCAGGGTCGGCGGTGCGATGACCCGTACCTGTGCGCCCATGGTGCCCAGCAGGTGAATGTTTGAGCGAGCGACGCGGCTGTGCATGATGTCGCCGCAAATGGCCACGATCAGGCCTTCGAGGCGCCCCTTGACCTGACGAATGGTGAGCGCGTCAAGCAGGGCTTGGGTGGGATGCTCGTGACTGCCGTCGCCGGCATTGATCACCGCGCAATTGACCTTTTCAGACAACAGCTTGGCGGCGCCCGATTGGTCGTGGCGCACCACCAGAAGATCGGGATGCATGGCATTCAAGGTCATGGCCGTATCGATCAGGGTCTCGCCCTTCTTAACCGACGAGGTGCCGACGACCATGTTGATCACCTCGGCACCCAAGAGCTTTCCGGCCAGCTCAAATGAGGTGAGGGTGCGGGTTGAATTCTCGAAGAAAAGGTTGATCAAGGTGCTGCCGGCCAGAAGGCGGCTACGCGGGTCTTTGGAGCGTCCGCGGCTCTGTGCGTTGAGGTCGACGTAGCTATCGGCAAGATCGAGAAGGAAGCGAATCTCCTCCGCGCTCAACCCCTCGATGCCAAGCAGATGACGATGGGGGTAGGTATAGTGGTTTGGTGCTGTCCCCTCGTCGGTCATGAGGCCCTCACATACTCCCACAGAACCGGAAGCTCAAGATGCGATCGATAGGAATATGAAGATTGGCTCTTGCGTTCGCGACGATGATGTCCGATATTTCTGTTGAGACAGAAAGAACTGGAGAGTGCTATGGATCTGAGCCCGGCAATGCAGCGCTACGTGCTGCACTGGGGTGAGATGGGTAACCGCTGGGGCGCCAATCGTTCCATCGCGCAAATCCAAGCGTTGCTCTATCTCTCAGACCGCCCGCTGCCAGCCGAAGAGATCGCAGAGACCTTGGTAATCGCGCGCTCTAACGTCTCCAACTCCCTGAAGGAGCTGCAGGCTTGGGGTCTGGTGCGGGTCTCCCATCAGATTGGTGAGCGTCGCGATCACTTCGAGGCACTGAACGACCCCTGGGAGGTGTTCAGGCGCATTGTAGAGGAACGCAAAAAGCGTGAGATCGATCCGACCTTGGCGATGCTACGAGACTGCGTTGCCGAGGCAGAAGCAGATGGGCGCACGCCACCTGTCGCGCGCGAGCGCATGCAGGGAATGCTCTCATTCATGCAGCTTCTGGATGGTTGGTATGGCGAGGTTAAGGCCCTACCGAAGTCGACCTTGCTGGGTTTGGCCAAGGCCGGAGGCAAGGTAGCCAAGGTTCTGGGCCGTGTGACCGGCTAGGGGGCATTCGCGTCCCTCTCTTTTTTTGACAGGGAGTTTCTGTCATGACGGAAATAGCAGAAATGACTGATTGGTCTGCGGGCAACTCATGGCGTGGAAAGCCTGCGCCTGTCTTTCGCTGGCCGCAGGGGATGACTGCCGATCTCAGCGATCGCTTTGAGGCCTTCGGTCGTCCTGGCCGTTCGGATCGTCTAAGCGGCGGTATGGTCGCCATCCGCTATAGCGTACTTGGCCACTGCTTTGCCCGGCTTGGCCGCTTCCTCGGTACGCCCTTGGCGCCCTGGAATGGTGCAAACGTGCCGGTTGAAGTTGAGGTCGTTGCCGGACGCGAGGGCGTGGCTTGGCGGCGCGCTTACAACTATCCCGGACGCGCGCCCGTGGTGGTGACCTCCGAGAAGGTGGTGGCTTCCGATGGAAGCATGTTGGAGGTGGTAGGCGGCTGCCTTGCCGTCCTCTTGTCGTTGGAGGCACGCGGGCGTTGTCTGCGTTTCATCGGGCGGCGTTATCAGCTGCGATTGGGTCGCTGGCGGCTGCCGCTGCCACTCTGGTTCACCCCAGGTGTCCTGCTGGCCGTCCATCGTGCTGTCGGCGGCGATTGCTTCACCTTCGCCTTGGCCTTCCGACATCCCCTTTTCGGGGTCACGCATCGCCAGGTCGGGCGTTTCCATCACAGCGCATACCAACAGGAGGCTAGGCGTCATGGCACCGCTTTTTGATCCTCTCTTCTCCGTCTTGCTGGTCGCGCAGCTGTCCATGGGTGCCTTCGATGTGCTGTTTCATCACGAGCTGGTAGAGCGGCTCTCCTGGCGGCGCGGTTGTCGTCGGGAGTTGCGACTGCATGCGATGCGCAATCTGCTCTATGCCCTGATCTTTCTGGGGCTTGGCGGCCTTGCTTGGCAGGGCGTCTTCGCTTGGATCTTTCTGGTGTTCCTGCTGGTCGAGGTGATCATCACCCTGGCCGATTTTCTGGAGGAGGATCGTAGCCGCGTCTTGCCATCGAGCGAGCGGGTGCTGCACACCCTGCTGGCGCTGAACTACGGGGCATTGCTGGCACTTTTCGCCGAAGAATGGGTTTCTTGGGCGGGCGCACCCAGCGGCTTTCAATGGATCGATCGCGGTTTCTGGTCTTGGTTCCTGCCGCTTGCTGCCGTCGGCGTGCTGCTCTTCGGATTGCGCGATTGGCAACGCGCGCGGGTGCTCCAGCGGCAGCAGCGCTCAAACCCGGCAGAGCTTGTTGCCGGGCTGCCACCACGGCGAAGCATACTGGTGACCGGCGGGACCGGCCTCTTGGGCCGCCGTCTGATCGCGGCGCTGGTCGCCGACGGCCACAAGGTCATCTTGCTGACCCGCGATCGGCGAAAGCTGATGTGCCTGCCCGGGCCGCTGACCGTGATAACGGACCTGGCGGAGATCGATGCGCGGCAGGAGATCCATACTGTGGTCAATCTAGCCGGTGCGGGGATCGCCGATCTGCCTTGGACTGGCGAACGGCGACGCCTTATCCGCGAGAGTCGGCTGGAAACTCTTGCTGGACTATCGTGCCTTTTGCGACGTCTGGAACGTCCTGTCGACGTCTTCGTGCAGGCCTCCGCCATGGGGATCTATCGACCCGACCCAAGCCGACTTCTGGACGAAGAGGCAGTGCTTGCCGATAGCTTCTCCGGCCAACTCTGTCAGGATGTCGAAGCCGCCGCCGCCTTTGCTGCAGGCTCGGCGCGGCTGGTCAACCTGCGCTTCGGTCTCATCCTCAGCGGGGAGGGAGGATTCCTCGGCCGCATCATGACGGCCTTCGAGTACGGCCTTGCGGTTCGGCTTGGGCCGGCTGGGCGCTGGGTCTCCTGGATCCACCGCGACGATGCCGTCGGTCTGGTCGCCCAGGCCTTGGGTGATGCGCGTTTGGTCGGCGCTTGCAATGCCGTTGCGCCGCAAGCTGTTGAGAACGGAGAGATGACGCAGATCTTGGCCAAGGCCTTGAAGGCGCGGCTGCCGCTGGTCGTACCTGCGCTTCTGGTCGAACGTCTGCTGGGAGACTTCGGTCGCGAGATCTTTCTGGCCAGCCATCGCGTGGTGCCGAGGAAGGTAACGCGCTTGGGATTCGCTTTTCGCTATCCAAGCCTCGCCGCAGCTATGGCTGAGATCGTCGAGGGCCAGGAGGGCAGGCTGCCGGTCAAGTGCTTGGGGCGCAGACGAAACCTCGGTTCAGATCACGCCCTTCTGCCGTAGTTCGGCCAGCTCGGCCGCGCTGAGGCCTAAGTCCTGCAGCACCTCCTCTGTGTGCTGGCCCATGGTCGGCGGTGGGCGGCGGTAGCTCACCGGGGTCTCCGACATCTTGATCGGATTGCCGATTAGGTCGACGGCGCCGGTCTGGCTGTCGGGGTAGGGCAACGAAATCCGCATCTCGCGGGCTTGCACCTGCGGATCGGCAAAGACCTCGGCCAGGTCGTTGACTGCGCCGGCCGGAACGCCCAGGCCGGCCAGACCATCAAGCCACTCTTTACTTGTCTTGCGCTTGGTTACCTCCGGCAAGAGCGCATAGATCTCCGAGCGGTTGTTGACGCGATCCTTGTTGGTCAGGAATCGCGGATCCTTGGCAAGCTCCGGCGCACCCGCGAAGTCGCAAAAGCGGGCGTATTGCGCGTCGTTGCCGACCGCCAGGATGAAGTAGCCATCGGCTGTCGGCAGCGTGCTGTAGGGCACGATGTTGGGATGTTCCGGCCCGCGACGCGGCGGCACTTCGCCCGACGTCAAATAGTTCAGGCCTTCGTTCACCAGCCAGGAGACCTGGGTGTCGAGCAAGGCCAGGTCGATGTATTGGCCCTTGCCGGTCTTGTCGCGATGCAGGATGGCGGAGAGGATGGCGACGGCCGCATACATGCCGCACATGACGTCGGCGATGCCAACGCCCACCTTCATCGGGCGCTCCTCGATCTCTCCTGTCAGGCTCATGATCCCGCCCATGCCTTGGGCCAGATAGTCGTAACCGGCGCGCGGGGCATAGGGGCCGGTCTGCCCGAACCCGGTCACCGAGCAGTAGACGATGTCGGGCTTGGCCTCCTTCAGGCCGAAGTAGTCCAGGCCGTACTTGGCGAGGCCCCCGACCTTGAAGTTTTCGACCACAATATCGCTTTCGGCTGCCATGCGGCGTACCAGCGCCTGGCCGTCAGCCTGGGTGATGTCGATGGTGACGGAGCGCTTGTTCCGGTTGGAGGAAAGATAGTAGGCGGCCGTGTCACTTGGGCTGCCGTCGGCACGCTTCAGGAAAGGGGGGCCCCATTTGCGGGTATCGTCGCCCTCGCCGGGGCGTTCGATCTTGACCACATCGCAGCCCAGGTCGCCCAAGAGCTGCGTGCAGGTGGGGCCGGCGAGAATCCGCGTCAGGTCCAGCACCTTCAGGCCGGCCAGCGGGCCGGCAGCGTCTTGGCTCATTATCCCTCCCATTCGATGTGTTCGCCCTTATAGCCGGGCCTTGGCCTCCGCGCCAAGCCGCCCGCGATCAAGAGGCGCTCAAGCGCCGAGCTGACCCAAGAGCGCTAGCAGCAACGGCATGCTGAAGAGGGCGACTGCGACCTGTGCGGTGATGATGTTGGCGACCAGAGGTGCGTTTCCGCCCATCTGCCGGGCCATGATGTAAGAGGCGCCGGCTGTCGGCGATCCCGCTAAGAGCACCAGGGCCGCGCGGGCCTCAGCGTCGACGCCAAAGAGAAGGGCTGTGCCAAACGCCATCACAGGCAGGAGCGCCAGCTTGCCGATGACCGAGAGGCCGACCAGCCCGCCGCTCCTGCGCGCAGCCGCGAGGTCCAGCCCGGCGCCGACCGCCATTAGGCCAAGGCAGAGCGCGGCCCGGCCGAGGATATCCAGCACGGTGAGGAAAGAGCCATGCAGCCCGATCCCGCTGATGTTGAGGAGGAGGCCCAGAAAGATCGCCAGCATCAGCGGATTCTTCACGACGGCGAAGAAGACCTTGGCGGCGTTGCGCGTCGGCGAACTGCCATAGCGGATGAGCACGATGATCGACAGCAGGTTCACAAGCGGGACGTAGAAGGCGATCGCGATCGCAACTGCCTCGATCCCCGGCGCGCCCTCCAATGCCAGGGCCACGGCAAAGCAGAGGTACGTGTTGGGTCTTATCAAGCCTTGAAAGACCGAGGTGAAACTGGGGCCGTCTGGGGATATCCAGCGCCGCGCCAGCACCAGCAGGGCGGAGACGCCTATGAGACAGGTGAAGGTTGCAAGTGCCAAGGGCAGAAGCGAGAGGTCGGCGAGCGGCGCTTGTGCCGTTGCACTCAGCAGCAGGGCAGGGAAGAGCAGATAGAAGACCAGCCGCTCGGCCTCGGCCCAGAAGTCGCGGCTCAAGAGCCCTCGGCGGAGCGAGAGGTATCCCAGAAGGATCAGCATAAAGATCGGCAATATGGCGAAGAGGATGGTCAGCACGGCATGCTCGGCGGCTCCCTCTCAGCCCGCTGCAATGACGAGCTGCGCCCTCCTCTTAGCGCTCGGGCAGTCTCCTTGCCAAGATCCAGCGTGGACCGCGTGTGCGACCGATCAAAGCCAAAGAAAATCGCTGTCGTTGATCTGGAAGGCGCCGTTTACGCCGGAGACCCGGACGAAGACGTTGGCGTTGCCGTCGCCGTTCTGGTCGATTTCGAGGGTCTGAGAGCCGGCAAAGCGGGCCTGGCTGTTGCCGCCGCCGGAGAAGGAGGAGCCTCCAATGTAATCGAAGACCCCGACCTCTAATCCGGTCTTGAAGACCAGCTTGTCCTGGCCACCGAAATTGCTGCCGCGAAAGTCGCGAATCATCTGGCTGCCGGGACCGAGGTCGCCGCCGAAGAGGAACCAATCTTGGTCGCCGCCGCCGACGGCCGTGTCGTCCTTGCCGATGGAGAGGGTGTCGGAGCCCTGATCGCCTTGCAGCCAATCTCCCTCTTGCCCGCCGAAGAGGCGGTCATCGCCCCCGCCGCCGAAAAGGCTGTCGCTTCCCTGCAGGCCGGATAGGCGATTGTCCGCGCTGTTGCCGATGATGGAGTTGCCAAGCGTGTTGCCGCCGCCGTTCACGGCGCCCGAATCTGCCAGCAGCTGCAGGTTCTCGATGAAGCCGTCGGACGTTGCGCCCGGTAGCGTGTAATCGATGGAGGCTTGAATCAGGTCGCTGCCGCGCCCATTGAACTCGCGCACCCGATCGCCGGTGGTGTCGACGATGAAGGTGTCGTCACCGCTCCAGCCCGCCATGGTGTCGCTGCCGCTTTGGCCATTCAGGGTATCATCGCCGCTGAAGCCTTGCAGCGTGTCGGCGCCGCTGTTCCCGGTTAGGCCGTTGCCCAGATTGTTGCCGCGCAGCTTGCCGCTACCCACGCCGTCTAGCAGCGCCGCGTTTTCGATGTGATCTAGAGGACCGGAGCCCAGGGTGTAGGTCTGGATGCTGGAGAGCACCAGATCGGCCATACCACCGCCGGCGGTTTCGATAATGACGTCGACCGTGTTCTCAACGAAGAAGGTATCATCGCCAACCCCGCCGCGCGCAGTATCGGCGCCCTGACCCCCACTCAAGGTATCGCTACCGGACCCGCCGAAGAGTTGGTCTGTGGCGCTCCCTCCAAAGAGAGAGTCTCCGCCGGTTTGGCCGTAGAGCGCGTCGCTGCCTTGTCCGCCATAGAGCAGATCATCGCCGGATGCGCCGAAGAGTTGGCTGTCGTTTCCGCTGCCGCCAAAAACCAGATCCTTGCCGCTGCCTCCGAACAGGGCACTGTCGTTGCCAAGGCCACCGTAGATGCGGTCGTCGTCATCGCCGCCGAACAAGGAGCTGTCCCGTCCATTCTCGCCGAGCAGGCGGTCAGCGCCGGCGCCTCCAAAGAACCGATGATCATGGTCCCTACCACCGTAGATAGTATCTTTGTCTAAGTTACCATAGATGAAAAAATCATTGCCGGCGTTTGTATGGATGCTGTCGTCGCCGTCGCCTCCGGACATGTAGTTATCGGCGCCGCTTGCGGTGATCAGCACATCGTCGCCGGCGTTGCCGCCAATGTACACGGCAAACCCGCTACCACCGTTGAAGCTGTCGTCGCCGGCCCCTAGGTCTACGACTCCCTCGTTACCCGATCCGCCGAACACCCTATCATCTCCGGATCCAGCATAGAGGAAACTATCATTACCGATGCCGCCATAGAGCCTATCTTGGCCGCTTCCTCCAAAGAACCTGCCGTCATTGCCGCTATCTCCATAGATGCGATCGTCATCGATTCCACCGGAGAGGCTGCGATCTTCGCCATCGCCGCCAAAGATGCGATCGTTGCCAGAGCCTCCATTCAAAAAGCTGTCGTCACCGCCATCGCCGCGCAAGCTGTCGGCGCCGTCTAGTCCGTTGAGGGCGACATCGTCACCGGCGTTGCCGGAAAGTCGATCCGCGCCATCGCCGCCGTAGAATAGCCTGTCGTTACCTGCAGCACCTTGAATTCTATCGTCGCCAGCTTCGCCGCTGACGTCGTAGTCTCCCCCCGACCCGCCAAAGATCGTGTCGTCGTTGGCCCCCCCGAATAGATAGGAGTCTGACCCTGAGCCGGCGTCGATCGTATCGGCACCACTACTGCCGATGAGAACAACATCTGAGCCATTGCCGCCGAAAATCTGATCGTTGCCCTGGCCCCCGATCCAACGGGTGTCATTGCCGCTGTTGGCGTAGAGCCGGTCGCTAGCACTGCCGCCGAAGACGGTGCGATCAGCCGAGCTGCCACCGAATATGCTATCGCTGGATTGCCCGCCGAAGACTAGACCGAAGCCATAGTGCAGTCCCAGAATCGTATCGCTACCGGCGCCGCCATAGACCTCGACCGGCCGCCCGGCGATTTCGCCGACGATGCCGGTTCGGGCTTCGATCAGGTCGTCACCTTCTCCGCCGAAAAGGGAGCTGGTTGCGCGGATGATATCGTCGCCCGTGTCGCCGTAGACCTGGGCGAAACCCTCCACCACATCGGCGCCCGAGCCTCCAAAGAGGAGACGGGACGCGTAGGTACTGGCAATGAGGGTGTCGCCGCCGCGCCCTCCGAAAAGAGATCTGTCGATGTCGCCATAGATGCGGTCGGCCCCTTGAGCGCCGAAAATCAGGCTGTCGGTCTCCATGTCGCCGCCGGTATAGATTCGGTCGTTGCCGCTGCCCCCGTCGATGCCGATGTCGATCCCGCTGTCGCCAAAGATCCGATCGTTTCCGTCACCGCCAAAGAGCGAGATATCATCGCCGGAGCCACCGTAAATCAGATCAACTCCGGTAAGGCCAGACAGCTTGTCATTTCCATCTTCGCCGAAAATACTGTCGTCGGCACTGGTCCCGGCAAGTGTGTCGTTTCCCGTTGTCCCAATGTAGAGTGCCATTCTTCCGATCTCTTTGCTTCCAGGTAGAATTTTTGCGCGTGCAAGCGGAGTCCAATTCTTCAAACACGCAGCATGTTAGCGCCAGTTACTTCCATGGCACAACAAGAAACAAATGACCGAATGATGTCTTCGCAAGAGAGATCGGAAGGGGCGCAGCATTGCCGATGGTAAATGATTGGGCGCGTCAGGTTCGGTGCCCACCAGTGCAGCACAAGCTGGTGGGCACAAGGCCGAACTAGACGCTTCCTCTTCGATGTCGAGGCAAGAGATGCTTGTTCAAAGCCAAACGAAGTCGCTGGCGGTTAGCTGACTTGCCAGACTGACGCCATCGACCAGGAAGGCCAGGTCGCGCGCTCCGTCGCCATCATGATCGACTTCCAGCTGCCGGTTACCGGCAAGGCGCACCTCGCTATTGCCGTCGCCG
The DNA here is from genome assembly GCA_963669445.1 of Rhodospirillales bacterium. Taxonomy (GTDB): domain Bacteria; phylum Pseudomonadota; class Alphaproteobacteria; order Kiloniellales; family JACOMY01; genus JACOMY01. Next base: position 2,592,682 of record OY770029.1, on the reverse strand, counting down.
CTAAAGACCTTGGTACCGCGATAGTCGAAGGCGCCACTCTCCAAGCCGGTACCGAAGACAAAGCGGTCGGCATTGCTGTTGTTCGCCATGTCGCTGCCGCTGAAATCACGGATGACAGGACCGCCGCTATCGACATTGGCGAGCGCTGAGGCATTGAAACGGAATGCGTCGCCTCCCGCGCCGCCGAAGGCCCGATCTTCAATGCCCAGCACGAGCGTGTCCGCGCCGCTTCCACCGTCCAGACGATCGTCTCCTCGTCCTCCACTCAATCGGTCGTCACCGTCAAGACCGCGTAGCCGATCATCGCCGTTCAGGCCGACCAGTCGATTGTCGAAGGCATTCCCGTTCAGGCTGTTGTCCAGATCGTTACCGAAGAGCGTCGCGTTGCCTGCAGCACCGTTTATGATACCGTCCTCCACCTGACCCTCTTCGCCGCCGGCGAAGCTATAGTCGAGAGCATTGGAGCGGATCAGGTCGGAACCACCACCGCCTGTCACCTCCACGACGAGATCGCTCGCACCGTTCACGATGAAGGTGTCATTGCCCGAACCGCCGACAAGCGTGTCGTCACCAATGCCGCCGTTCAAAAGATCTCGTCCTGCACCGCCGATCAAGCGGTCATCGCCTGACCCTCCGATCAACCGATCGCTGCCTTCGCCACCCCAGGCCGTGTCGTCGCCATTGCCGGCAAAGAGCGTGTCGGCGCCGCTGTTTCCGCGAAGGTCATCGTCGCCGCCCAGACCCCAGATGCGGTCGTTGCCATTTGCACCGCGTAGATCGTCTTCGTCGCTGCTGCCCTGCAGACTGTCGTTACCGCTGCTGCCGATGAGAGTCTCGCCGCCCGGGTCGGGTGCTGCATTCAGGGCTGCCTGGATCGTCGGCAAGGCCGAAGCGGCGCCTGCGAAGTTCGAGGTCTCGAGGTCGGATAGGCTGACGCCTTGAAGCGTGAGCGTCTGCTGCTCGCCACTGGCGCCGAAGAGGACGGCAATGACGGTCGAGCCGTTCTCATCTCTCAAGGCGAGGTCATTGGGACCGAAGATGTTCTGTAGGTCGATGCGGTCTTCTTCAGGATCGAAGCTGGCGATGGTCTCGTGTGTGCCCCACCCCCAGGACAGTAGATAGTCGTCACCGCCTCCAATGGGACCGCCGTCACCGCCGTCCCAATTGGCGATCAACTCTGCCACAGTGGGCGCATCGAAACCGCCGAACTGCTCGACATACTGCAGGATGGTGGTGCCGTTTTCGTCGGAGGTTACGGCGCCGCTCTTCAGGAGGTCCAGAGTGCCCCAGGCGCCACGCAGATGCGCGGCTGCCAGAATTCCGGTCAAGGTCAGTTCGACCGTCACGGTTTGGCCGCCGCTGGTGTACTGTGCATCCGTGCCAAGGAAGTCCGCCAGGCTCTTGCCTTGTTGTGCCAGACCGTCCTCAATGACCGTCAGATTGTAGCCGAAGGCGTCCAGGATGGCCGGTTCCTGCACCTCGGCCGTCATGAAGGCTTCCAGGCTGACCGCGCCGTTCTTAGCTGTCCAGGTGCCATCCCAGGTGTTCGAGGCGGCGCCATTGCCGTAGTAGACATCATCTTCGTAGTATCCGAGGTCGATCAGCAGGGCTTCGCCGAACTGATAGCCGACAAAACCCAGCGAATTCATGGAGCGATACTGCATGTCGGTCCATTCGATTTCGCCGCGCTCCCAGGCCTCCCAGGTCTCGTCGCCGACCCAGCCGCGGATCTGCCATTCTGTGATGATGCCTGCTTGGTAGCGGTCCCAGTCGACGCCGGACTCGAAGGCACGCAGCGCGTCGCGAAAGTCTTCAAAAGTCCCGTTGCTCATCCTGCTCTCTCTTCAATGCGGCAGAGTGCGATTCGGACAGTGGATCGGGGCAATCCAACATCATCGCACTCTAGTTCCATAACAGAGAGCGCCGTCTGGACTCTGTCAGTTACGAACCGGGGCAGGCTGGTCAGGGATTGAGGCGGAAGCGGGGCCTGAATTTGGGCAGCTGGCCCAATCAGCTACAAATCTTCGCCACTTTCCGGCCGGCGAGAGGACATCCGCGGCCTAGAGGTCATGGCGCGCGCACTGATATCCAGTCGGCAGCCAGAGGCGGCCAGACGCCTAGTTCAGGACTCCGGATCGACCTCGGCCAGGCTAGAAGGGCGTAGAACCGCGCCGTCGGCCGCGCCGCCGCGTCGGGCCCTCGCTTCCGGATTGCCGGCCCTGCGCCTCGCCGCTCATCATGGAGAGCGTCGCGTTGGTGAGCGTCCCCAGACGACTGGCAATCTCATCCATCGTAGGTGCCGTGCCTGGTTGATGCTCCTGCAAGGCCAAATGGATCGCGCGCAGGTGCTCGGTCCCAGTGCCGCAACAGCCGCCTATCAAGACAGCCCCACTGTCGCGGGCCATGCGGGCATAGTCGGCCATCAGCTCTGGCGTGCCGTCGTAACGAATGGTGCCATCGACCCATTGCGGGATACCGCAATTCGCTTTGGCGACCAGTCTGTCGCCCGGTCGGGCTGCTTGCTGCAAACCCACCAGTGTGGCCACCAACTCGGCGGCGCCGGTGCCGCAGTTGGCGCCATAGGCGGCCAAGGGGACGGCTAGCTCGTGGGCCAGTGCGGCCCAGTCGGCAGGGGTCACGCCCATCATGGTGCGCCCATTGGTGTCGAAAGAGAGGGTGGCGACCAAGGGCAGCCCGGTGTGCGCGGCGCCTTCGACTGCTGCGCGGATTTCCTCGGCACTGGAAATGGTCTCGATCCAGAGGAGATCGGCACCGCCGGCGGCCAGGCCCTCGGCCTGCGCGGCAAAGGCGGCCACACCCTGGTCATGGGTCAGCGGTCCGAGAGGCTCGAAGAGATCGCCAGTCGGTCCGATCGACCCTGCGACCAGGACCTCACGGCCGGATGCCTCGATTTCTGCGCGTAGTAGTTTGGCGGCACTCTCGTTCACTTCGAAGACGCGGTTTTCGGCTTGATGCAGACGCAGACGGTTGGCCGTACCGCCGAAGCTGTTGGTCAAGACGAGACCAGAGCCGGCTTCAATAAAGTCACGGTAGTGCGCGCGCACCTTCTCAGGCGCTGAAAGATTCCAGAGTTCGGGTGCGTCACCCTGCTGTAGCCCGCGCAGGAAGAGGTTGGTTCCGGTGGCACCGTCGGCGAGGAGCCATCCACGCTTCGCAAGTCGTTCGTCAAGTTTGCTCATTGCAATCAATAGGGCTTTCAAAGACCCCTTGCCGACACACATTGGCTGCGCTCGAAAGGCGGCCGTGGCTCCGGAAGGCTTGGCCCGGAGCGCTGACGTGGCTTACTGAGTGCTGTCTAGCAGTGCACTCAGCGGCAACGCAGGCGAACCGCATCGATCGCATCCGCCGATCCGGTTAGGGTAAAGGGCAGCTTGCGTTCTTCGTCTTCGTAGAGCCCACGCCCACCCAAGGTCAAGAGGTCAGCCAAGCCCTCGCTAAGGGGGGCTCTGCGCTCGAAGGGACGGTTGAGCAGGGACCAGTCGATTTCGACCTTCCTGACGCCCTGCAGGGTGCTGACGAAGATGCTGCCGGCAGCCTCGTCCTGGTCGGACGGGCGTCCCGGTCCAAAGTACTCGAAGGTCAGTCCCTCGCCGCTGCGGCAGGCGACTGCCACGCAGACGCGGTTGCTGATTTGCGCACTGCAACTCTGGGCGATCGGCGTATCGTCTTCCTGGCGCTTGTAGGTCCAGCTCTCGGTCAAAGGCCGCGGCAGTGTGCGCCGTACCTCCTCGCTATCAAGCGTCGTGAACCCGCTTCCGTTTGGCGCAGGCGCAAGCTCGCTGATACCCCCGGTCAGCAGTCCGATCGTGGCTGCAACGGCGATCGCCCCCATGCGACGCCTCATCCCCTCTATCCTCTCCTCGGCTCGAAATCTCCCATCTGCCTAAGAATAGCAGCTTTTTTGAAGGTTTCTACTCCGCTGCGATTGCCGTCTCCGGCCCGGGCCCTTGAAGGCTGGCCAGCAGGCGGCGCTCCTCCTGTCGTGTTGCCTCGACATTGGCCTCTTTCACGTGACCATAGCCGCGGATCTTCTCAGGCAACGACAGCAGGGCGACAGCGGTTTGATGGTTGCCGGGCGTCAAGGCCCCCAAGACCCGTTTTGCCGTCGCTTCGTAGTCGACGATCAGCTGGCGTTCCATCTTACGCTCCTCGGTCCGTCCGAAGATGTCCAGCCGGGTGCCGCGATAGCGACGCAGCTTGGCCATCAGGCGGAAGGCGCGGAAGATCCAGGGGCCATACTCGCGCTTCATCAACTCCCCAGTCTCCGGGTCTCGGCGCGAAAAGAGCGGGGGCGCCAGATGGAAGCTAAGCTTCACTTCGCCCTCGAAGGCCTCCTTTAGGTCGGCCTCGAAGCTGCCGTCGGTATAGAGCCGCGCCACCTCGTACTCGTCCTTGATCGCCAGCAGCTTGGCATAGTAGCGCGCAGCGGCCTCTGCCAAACCGGTTAGGCCGGGCGTCTTCCTGCGCTCTGCCTCTGCCACCTGCTCGACGAAACGGCGATAGCGCTGGGCGAGCTTGGCGTCCTGATAGTCGGTGAGGAAGCGAATGCGCCGGGCCAACACCTCTTCCAGGCTGTCGGCATCGGTCGCTGTGCCATCGCTCCCGCTCCTCTGATCGTTGGCAGCCTGCTCCACGGCGGCCTGATCCACGGCCGCGCGACGGCCCCAGAGGAAGGCCTGCTTGTTGAAGTCGATGGCGACACCGTTGAGCTCAATGGCCTGCATCAAGGCCGACTGCGAGATCGGCACCAAGCCCTTTTGCCAGGCGAGGCCCAGCATGAAGAGGTTGGTGGCGATGGAGTCACCCATCAGACTGGTCGCCAGCGCATGGGCATCCAGGATCACGGCATGCTGGTCGCCGACGGCGTGGCGAATCTGCTCGGCGAGTCGCTTGCCTGGGATTGAGAGGTCGGGGTTGCGGGCGAAGTCGCCGGTGATCTGCTCGTAGCTGTTTACGAGCGCCCAGCTCTTGCTCTCGTCCAGCTTGCCGCGCGCTTCCATCGAGGCGGCGACCACAAGATCGCATCCCAGCATCAGATCGGCGCCGCCGGCGGCGATCCGCACGGCATGCAAGTGCTCCGGCGAGGGGGCCAAACGGATATGGCTCATCACCGCACCGCCCTTCTGCGCCAAACCGGTCTGGTCGAGAATAGAGCAGCCGCGCCCCTCGATGTGGGCTGCCATACCCAGCAGGGCGCCGATGGTGACGACCCCGGTGCCGCCGACGCCGGTAACCAGGATGTTGTAGGGGTGATTCAGGCTCGGTAGCTTTGGCTGCGGGAGGACCGGCCAGGCCGCGACCTCCTTGGGACCGGCCGGTTTCTTGCGGCGCGGCTTGCCGCCGTGGACCGTGACAAAGGAAGGGCAGAAGCCCTCGACGCAAGAGAAGTCTTTGTTGCAGCTGGACTGATCGATCATGCGCTTGCGCCCGAAGTCGGTCTCGACCGGGATTACCGAGACGCAATTCGACTTGACCGAACAGTCGCCGCAGCCCTCGCAGACCGACTTGTTGATGAAGGCGCGCTTGGGCGGATCAGGATAGAGACCGCGCTTGCGCCGCCGCCTCTTCTCGGCCGCGCAGGTCTGATCGTAGATGATGGCGGTGACGCCTGGAACCTCGCGCAATCGGCGTTGGATCTTATCTAGCTCTCGGCGGTGTTCGATGGTGACGCCTGCCGCCCAGTCGGTACCCATGGGATACTTCTCCGGCTCGTCGGTCACCACGACGATCTGCTTGACACCCTCGGCGGCAATCTGGCGGCTGATGATGGCCGGGCTCAAGGCGCCGTCGTGCGGCTGGCCACCGGTCATCGCTACGGCATCGTTGTAGAGGATTTTGTAGGTGATATTGACGTCCGCAGCGACTGCCTGACGGATCGCCAGCAGGCCGGAGTGCTCGTAGGTGCCGTCGCCCAGGTTGGCGAAGACATGGCCAGCGTTGGAGAAGGGTGACTGACCGACCCAGGTCACGCCTTCGCCACCCATCTGGGTGAAGGTCTCTGTTCGACGGTCCATCCACTGCACCATGTAATGGCAACCGATCCCAGCCAGCGCGCGGCTGCCTTCGGGCACTTTCGTCGAGGTGTTGTGCGGACAGCCCGAGCAGAAGGTGGGGACGCGCTTCATCGCTTCCGGCTCTGCCTCCAGTGCCTTCTGCTTGCGCTCCAGGAAGGCCAAGCGCTCGTCGATCTGCTCACTCTGGTAGAACCGCTGGATGCGCTTGGCGATGGCCTGGGCGATCCGCGCCGGCGTCAACTCGCCATTCGAAGGTAGGATCCAGTTGCGCTCCTCGTCGAACTTTCCAACAACCTGCGGCCTGCTCTTTGGATCCCAGTTGTAGAGCTGCTCTTTCAGTTGGTTCTCGATGACCGCGCGCTTCTCTTCGACGACCAGAATCTCCTCCAGACCCCGAGCGAAGTCGCGCATGCCTTCGCGCTCCAGCGGCCAGACCATGCCGACCTTGTAGACCGTTAGCCCGATCTCGGCGGCCAAGGCCTCGTCGATTCCCAAATCGTCCAGCGCCTGGCGCACGTCCAAATAGGATTTGCCAGCTGTGACGATGCCGAAGCGCCGCTTGGGTGCGTCGATCACCCGATGGTTCAGCTGATTGGCGCGTGCAAAGGCGAGGGCAGCATACATCTTCTTGAAGTGCAGGCGTTCTTCCTGCTGCACCATGTCCAAGGCACCGGTCCAGCGGATGTTCAATCCCTCTGGGGGAATCTCGAAGTCGTTCGGCTGAGAGATCACGATGCGATTGGGGTCGACACTGACCGAGGCTGTCGATTCCACTGTCTCGCCCACGCACTTGAAACCGACCCAGCAGCCGGAATAGCGCGACAAGGCCCAGCCGTAGATGCCGAGGTCCAAGAACTCCTGCACGCCGGCGGGCGCCAAGGTCGGGATCATCGCATCCATGAAGGCATACTCGCACTGGTGGGCTGCCGTAGAGGACTTAGCAGCATGATCGTCGCCCGCGAGCAGCAGAACACCGCCGTGCTTGGAGCTACCGGCCAGGTTGCCGTGGCGGAAGACATCGCCGCAGCGATCGACGCCAGGACCCTTGCCGTACCACATGGAATAGACGCCATCGACCTTGGCATCGTCGAAGAGGTTTGTTTGCTGCGTGCCCCAGATTGCGGTGGCCGCGAGGTCCTCGTTCAGACCGGGACGGAAGACGATGTTGTTGGCTTCGAGGAAGCGCTTGGCCTGCCAGAGCTGCTGGTCGAGCCCGCCCAAAGGTGAGCCGCGATAGCCGGTGACGTAACCACCGGTGTTCAAGCCCGCGGCGCGATCGCGCTGCTGCTGCATCATCGGCAGCCGAACGAGTGCTTGTGTGCCGGTCAGAAAGATGCGCCCACTTTCCAGTGCGTACTTGTCGTCAAGGCGAATTGAAGCGTCGGGCATAGCGTTTCCTCACGGGGCTGGCGGCTGTTCATGGCGAGCGTCCTGGCGGCCCCTCCATCTTGTCGCAGACAGGGCCGCCGCGCAAAGCACGTTAGTTCTTCCGCTAGATATAGGTCAGTAATGCTGACTTGTCATCCCCTGTGAGGTACGGTCGTGGCGAAATTCCTAAACCTGCAGGAACGCTTCGCTCACGCTTGCGGACAGACTGACCGGATCGTTACCGCGAGGCAGAGACGGGGGTTGGACAGAGACGGGGGTTGGACTAAGGCGCGCGCGGTAACTCGTAGGGCACCTCAGGATCCGACCAAAGCAAGATCGCCTCAGCTCGGCCGGATGCGTCCGGAACGAATTCCAATCGGTAGTGGATGTCTTCCACCAAAAACTCGGTTGGAGAGCGTGGAGTGAGTGCATAGCGACCCCACCTTGGGCTTTCTAGCTCTAGACCGTCCGAGGTCTCATAGACCTCGACCCTGGTGCCGTCTCGCCGGTAGCTGCCGGTCAAGGCGTCGATTTGAGAGGCGCTCAGGACAATCCCGGAATCGTGGGGCATCGACGGGATCTCGATCAGCTGCGGGTTAGCAGATGGCGGTCCCGTCCTCGCGTTCAGGATGGTGAAGAGGATGCTCCACATCGAGGTGAAGTCGACGTGCTTGTCCTCATAGGTATCGGCCCGGTGAACGACCACGAGCTTTGCACCCGGGATCACATAGACCCATTGCCCACCATAGCCTGCCGCCGCATAGCCGCCCAGTTCACCCAGGCGTCCACCAGCAGTCCACCACATGTAGCCATAACCGCCTCGGCGTGCTTTGGAATGAGCAGCCGTGCTCTCCTGCACCCACGTGGCTGGAATAATCTGGCTGTCCTTCCACTTGCCATTGTTGAGGAAGAGTAGGCCGAATCGGGCGAGATCCCGTGCCGACATGCGGAAGGGATAGGCCGGGTGTCGAGAGTGTTCCGGCTCTAGGTGATAGTAGGTGTGGCGCAGTTCGAAGTCCTGCATCTGCAGGGGATCGGCGATCTCCGTCTTGAACGCTTCGAAAAGGTCGCCCTCTGTTTCCTGGTTGTAGATGCTGGCCAGGGCATTGAAATCCCAGTTGTTGTAGTACCAATGAGATCCGGGTGCGTGGCTTCCGCGCGCAGGTCGCGCCTTTTTCATGGAGGCTGTTTCGTAGGCAGCGGGAAGGTAGACGCCGGAGCGCGCCTTCAAGAGGTCGATGACCCTTGCCGTTTTTTCGCTCTCCGTCAGCGCAGTGTCGTCTTCGACACCAAGTGCTCCGAGTGTATCCTCTAGGTTGATCTGACCTTTGGCCGCGGCGATGCCGTAGAGCGCGCTCAGCAGGCTCTTGCGGATCGAATGGCACATGTAGCGACGCTCTACCTGACCCCACTCAGCCAGCACCGCCCCGTCGTAGATCACCATCACCGCTGCCGAACCGAACGACTGTGAAAGCGACTGGGCATCGGCCAGTCTCTGCGCTGACCAACCGGCTTCCTCTGGCCTTGCATAGCGGTACCAGTTCCGGTCTGGGTAGTGGCCGGTGGAGGCGGCATTCCACCGCTCCCATTTTTCGAGCGGCCAGGCATGGCTGGGAGCGTTCGGTCCGGCTGCCACGAGCAGGATAATCCCTAAGGAAACGGCCACCACATGGAGTTTGAACGACATGGTCATGTGTGTCACGGCCCACAAGCAATCGTTTAGCCAGGCTCGACAGTGAGGCCCGGTTCGGGAAGCCAGTGTGTTCCTCAGCGCTGATATTTGCAACCTAAACGCCGTGCCAACCAGCCGAGACATGGAAGGTGTGGTCCAGGCTGGCCTATGCGATGTTGATGGCTGGCGGCGATGTGAGCCTTAGTCGACCACGAAGGCTGGTGCGCCACCGTCGGCTTCGCGATAGAGGCGGTCGAGAAAGCTACCCGGATCGGGTTTGTCGCGCTTCGGACCGATCACCTCGTTCCAAAGGTGAATTGTCAGACTGTTGGTCTTGATTTCGGGTCCGATATCGAAGCTCGACTCGGAAAGTAGGGGAGCCTTCGCGAGGGGCAGTGGGTAGAAGACCTCCTCGGCCAGCGCCTTGCCGTCCAGCTTGTGGTGGCGTGCCAACCAAGTGATCGCGTTGGGACCACAGGATCCCCAAGGCATGTAGGCGATCTTCGGCTTTCCGAAGAGCATGCTCTTGATGCGCGCCCGGATGCGGGCTCGTGGTCGGATCCAGGGAAACTCCGCCGTCTTGTCCTCGAAGAGCCTCAGTAGGCTGGTGCGCAGAGGGCAATCGGCGTCCAATCGAAGAATGGCGCCGTTGATAAGGCCGTTGTCCTGCCGGCCGAAGACCGGGTTGTCTTCGATGTGGATCGGTCTGATGCAGTAGAGATCGCAGTCAATCCAATAGCCCTGATCCTGCTCCCAAAGCTTGTAGCGAAAGTAGTTTGAGAAGAGTGATGGGCTGTTGGTCTTTGCATGACGGATAATCTTGTCCTGCGGTATGACGAGAGCGGCGTCGCGGACCTCGACGCCCGCCGGGACGTTGTCGAGGTCCTTGTAGCTATGCAGGACCACCTTGTGTCCCTGACGAACGAAGGAGCCCAGGCAGCCCTTGGCCAAGGGCGGCAGGCGGTCGCCTATCCATAGGGCATGGCAGGTTCCATTGCGCTTCAAGTTTTGTCATCTCCTAGGCTAGAAAGGTTGGCCTTATAGACCAAGGGTCCCGAGGGGGTCCAGCAAAGCAGGCAGAGGGAAAGGAACGGATATGCGGGTCGTTGTAACCGGCGGAGGTGGATTCTTGGGCTGCAAGCTCATCGCTAGACTCTTGAGCGATGGCATCTCCCTTGGGGAGGTGACCAAGGTTGTGAGCCTGGATCGGGTGGCGCCCCCGATCGAAGACCCGCGGCTGGAGAGTGTCATCGGCGATCTGGCCGATCTGGCGCTGCTGCAGAAACTTCTCGCCGAGCCGACCGACCTGGTCTGGCATCTGGCCGCCGCGGTCAGCGCCGAGTGCGAAGCCGATCTGGATCTCGGCCTGACGGTCAACCTGGGCGGCACCTTGAATCTGCTGCAAGCCGTGCGTGCATCCGGCCAGAAACCGCGCCTGGTCTTCGCCTCGTCGGTCGCGGTCTATGGTGGCGACCTGCCGGACGAGGTCGACGATGTCACCATGATCACTCCAGCCAGTTCCTACGGGTCGCAGAAGGTGATGGGCGAATATCTGGTGAAGGATTTCTCTCGCAAGGGGCATCTCGACGGTCGTTCGCTCAGGCTGCCGACGGTGGTGGTGCGGCCGGGCAAGCCGAACAAGGCAGCCTCTGGTTTTGCCAGCGGCATCCTGCGTGAGCCGCTCTCCGGTGTGGCCACGGTCTGTCCGGTTGCACCCGAGGCCCGCATGGCCATCATCTCGCCGCGGCGCACGATCGCCGGCCTGATTGCCGGAGCACAGCTCCCGGCTGAGGCCTTCGGTCCGGGGCGGGCGATGAGCCTGCCCGGGATCTCCGTCGGCATTGGCGAAGCGGTGGAGGCCTTGAAGCGCGCAGCTGGAGCCAAGACGGCAGACCTGATCACCTGGGAGCGCAACCCTGCGATAGAGGCGCTGATCGACTCCTGGCCCAAAGGCATTACCTCCGCGCGGGCCCTCGCTGCAGGGCTGAGGCCCGACGAGAGTATCGATGCAATTATCCAGGCCTATATCGAGGACGATCGTCCGGAAAGCTAGAAAAGGGGGCTGGCATCGGGCCGGACTTCTCGCCATGCTTCCTCCAGTTCAGCATCGTATTGGGGAAGCGACATGACCTCTGATGAGATGAAAGCCCTGGCGGATGCCTGGGTCACCGAGAACCGGCCGCGATGGTCGAACTGGTGCGCAACGGTCTGGGACTATGCGGAGACGGTGTGGCGCGAGTATCGTTCGGCCAAGCTCTATGTCGACCTGCTGCGCGCCGAGGGCTTCGAGGTCGAGGAAGGGTCTGCCGGGATGCCGACCGCCTTCTGTGCACGCTGGTCGAACGGTCCGGGGCCGGTGCTGGGTGGCTATGCCGAATATGACGCGGTTCCCGGCAACTGCCAGGCTGCGGTGCCGCGCCAAGAGCCGCGTGCCGGCCTCTCGCGCTTTGCCGGCGGGCATACCGACCCGCATTCCGCCCTCGGCGTCGGGTCGCTGGTCGGCTTCCTCGCGCTGAAGCATGTGATGGAGAGCCAGGGGCTGACCGGCAGTCTGGTCTTCTTCGGCGAGCCGGCCGAGAAGGTCTGCGGCTCCAAGCCCTTCCATGCCTCGCGGGGTTACTACGACGGCTTGGATGCAGCCTTTTCCTTCCACCCCGCCTACATGCTGCCGCTCACCAACACCGTCGCCTGGGGTGTCCATTGCGGCGCCAATTGGGGCAAGGTCTACACCTTTCTCTGCGACCGCCCTCAGGATTGGAGTGTCGATCCCGGTGCGCCCATTCCGATGGCGCATGCCACGGCCCGGGCGCCGGGAGCGACCGACGCTTTGGTGCAGATGTACATGTCCAGCAAGCTCACTCGGGAATCCATGTGGGCGCACTCCGGCGCCTGGAGCCTGAACGAGGCGATCCTGATCGGAGGGCAAGCCACCTCAGACAATCTGGCCCCGCACATTTCGCAGATCGCCTTTGCCGCGCGTGCGCCGACCTTGGAGATGCTGCAGCGGATCTTTACCGTGCTCGATCGCAACGCCCGCCTCGCCGCCGAGATGGCGCATTGCCGGGTGGAGGAAGGCTGGGTCTCGCGGACCCGTCCGGGCCTGCCGAACCTTGCGTTCGCGGAACTCACTTACGCCAACATGGAGCGCATCGGCGGTCCGGTGATGCCGGAGACGGCCAAGGCCTTCGCTCGAGAGATTCAAAGCAATCTCGGCCTGGAGCCGATGGCCGAGCCCTTCCTTCCCGAGGTCAGCGATCTGATCGACCCCAAGGTGGCCGACGCGCAGGTGCGCGGCATGATGCAGGCCGACGTCGACCACTTCACCAATGATGACTATGTCGAATACACCTGGCAGACGCCGACAGTGCGCTTCTTCGCCGGTCGGCCGATGCTGGCCGCGCCGACACCCGGTTACCGCTATCCCGATTGGGCGATGAACGCTCTCGGCGGCTTCCCCGACAGCATCGACCCCATGATCGCTGTTGCCGGCCGAACCATAGCTTCAACGGCGATCGACCTGTTGAGAGACCCGCAGCACCTGGAAGCCATCACCGCAGAGTTCCGCGAGCGAACCGGTGGCGGAATCGGTGGGAGCAAATGGACAGCCCCGTTGCTGACCGAGGCCGATCCGCCGCCCATCCAGTTCCGCTGGCCGGAGTATGTCACCAGCGCGCGCGGCGAGGAGTGGTGCATTCCGGTGCAAGAAGAGAAGATCGAGAAGCTGGAGGGATAGGGGGCAGGCGGAGCCAGACTCTGCCTTGCTCCGCCTGCCGGAGGAGGCCAGCGCCACGATCGACCCGCATCAGAGGGCTCCCTCAAACGACCGCTATCCGATTTGTGATTGCGCCGCGGCATCTCTACCCCTTTTTCGCCCGAAGAATCGCCCTTCATAGTAGCAGAACGATCTGCGACAGGAGGGGTCATGCGTTTCTTGGCTGTTCATCCGGGTCCTCTGATGTACACGAAGATTTTCCTCCGCCTGGAGCCCTTGGGGCTCGAGGTGGTGGCGGAAGCTGTGCGCCAAGCCGGGCACGAGGTGCGCCTGATCGATCTTCAGGTGGACGACCATGCCTACTATCACAAGGTGGTTCGGGACTGGCAGCCGGATATCATCGCCTTTTCCTGCAACTATCTGGCAAACCTGCCCGAGATCGTCGATCTCGCCAAGGCGACGCGCGCCGTCCTGCCGGATTGCTACGTCCTGGTCGGCGGGCATTCCGCCTCCTTCGTTGCAGAGGAGTTCCTGGAACATGGTGTCGGCGCGATCGACTGCGTGCTGCGTGGCGAAGGTGAGGCGGTGATCGACCAAGTGATCGAGGCCGTGGAGCACGACCGCGCTGCCGTTGCTACACTGCCAGGTGCGGTGACCCTTGAGGGCAGAGGGCCGGCACCGATCTTCGTCGAGAATCTGGACGATCTCAGGCCGGCGCGAGATTTGGTCCGGAAACGAAGGAAGTATTTCATCGGCTTGCTGGACCCGGCGGCCTCCATCGAGTTCTCGCGCGGCTGTCCCTGGGATTGCAACTTCTGTAGTGCCTGGACTTTTTATGGGCGCACCTACCGGCAAGTCAGTCCGGAGGTCGCGGTCGAGGAACTGAGCCACGTCAAGGAGCCGGGAATCTTTATCGTCGACGATGTGGCCTTCATCCAGTCGAACCACGGCATGGCGATCGGCGAGGCCATTGCCAAGGCCGGGATCAAGAAGGAGTACTATCTGGAGACCCGCGGCGATGTCCTGCTGCGCAACAAGGAGGTCTTCAAGTTTTGGCGCGATCTCGGCGTGCAGTACCTCTTTCTGGGTCTGGAGGCGATCGATCAAGAGGGGCTTAAGAAGTACCGCAAGCGTGTCAGTATCGATAAGAACTTCGAAGCCCTAGAGTTCGCCCGCTCTCTGGGAATGACAGTAGCGATCAACATCATTGCTGATCCCGACTGGGACGAAGACCGATTCCGTACCGTGCGCGAGTGGATCATGGAGGTGCCCGAAGTGGTTAATGTCTCGGTGGCGACACCCTATCCGGGGACCGAGCTCTGGCACACAGATGGACGCCGGCTGATCACCCGTGACTATCGCCTCTTCGACATTCAACATGCCGTGGTGCCCACCAAGCTGCCGCTGGAGCGCTTCTATGCTGAGTTGGTGAAGACGCAGCAGGTCTTAAACAAGAAGCACCTGCGCTGGCAGGCCATCAAGGACTACCTGCCGATCCTGGCCAACCGGCTGGCACATGGGCAGACCAACTTCTTCGGCATGCTGTGGAAGTTCAATTCAGTCTATTCGACCGACCTCTTGATGGCCGATCACGGCAAGCCTCTGGACTATGCAATACCCGAGCCCCCCGCCGTCCAGGCCAAGGTCGACCCCAAAGCACTCTATATTCACGCTGCCCGCGGTCGACGCGGCCGGCAGATCGACGATGCCACGGAGCGTTTCGTCGATGCTTCCCGAATGGGTGCGGAGCCCTAGGTCAAGGCCAGGTTCGGGAGAGACCGCTTAGAGCCGAAGGCCTTGCCGCCATCATTCGGTTGCCGTGCAGTCTCTCACGGGAACATGTCACAGTGCCCGTTGCTTCAGTGTAATGGCCGTAGAGGGGAGAGCGGAGTTATGATGAAAGGAATCATGAACAAGAGGCGAAGAGACCCGGTCTCTAGACGCAGCTGTATTGGTTTGCTGGCCTTGGCCGCGAGCGTGCCGCTCCTGAGCGCTTGTGCGGCCAGTTGCAACAGCAAGTCCGGCCAGGCCGGGGCTGCATGCCGGGCGAGGCAGAACGAGCGCGCCGTTGTTCGTGACCGTAACCGGGGTTGGGGTCGATAGGAACTCTGTCTTGCTGCCGTTGGTGATTCTGCTGATTGGATTCCCACCGATGACATTCTATTGCAATGAGAGACTTAGCGGCTTATCGGCTGCCAATCTGGCTTTAGGATTGACTTGAGGAGCCGGGGCTTCGATACCAAGCCCACGAGGTTCGATGTGCCATTCGCGATGCGGGCTTCGACAGAGCCTGCCTTGCGCATCGTGGCAACCTGTTCCTTGCGGATGACGCAGCCGCCTCAAGGGCCTAGAAGGCACCGCTCAGTTGCCTTGGAACGGGTCAACGAAGGAGAGATGCTATGAACGACGATTTGGTTTACGCCATTTTCAAAGAGTTTGCCGTGCTGGAAGGCAAGCGGACCGTTAATGGCGAATGGACGACCAGCGATCCTAAGGACCTGAACCGTTTGCTGCGGAAAGCCTTCATGGCCGTGCGTCGCGCTGCAGACCCGGCGCAAAAAGGCGCAGGATCCAAGAGCGAGGAGTGATGGGGCGCAGAACGAAGCCGATACGCCTTCTCGATTCGTTCGATCTTGGAAGAGTCTTCAATGCCGATTGTTCTTGCTCATGGTCAGCCGAAATCCGGTAGCACTTTTCTCTACATAGCTGCATTAGAGATGGCTGCGCTGGCCAACGGCGAGGAGTACTATCGTTTCCGCAATGCGCGGTTGGGCGATGACTTCGTCGACTTTCAGCCTAGCGTCACGCCCGCCCTGGTGGACTACGTTGCTGATCGGATCCGGCCCAACGAGTACATCGTTCTAAAAACTCACAACGTTCTCACCCCGGATCTGGAAGGGATGATTGATAGCGGTGCGGTGTTGGCTCTGACCTCCTTTCGAGATCCGCGTGACACTGTGCTTTCAACCTTAGATGCCGGTCGGTCAGACAGGGAGCGAGGCTCGACACGCTGGTTTTCTCGCTTCACTGAGGTGGAGCAGCTGATCCTACCCGTAAAACGACAGTTCACACGCGTAGTCCCTTGGATAAGGCATCCCAAGGTTCTGGCAATTCCCTATTATCTGACCGCCATGCGCCAGTCGACCGCCGTGGCCGTCCTGGCACAGCATTTGGGCTGTGGACACACCTCTCGCCAGGTCGCTCAGTCGATGGAGGCCCGAAAACTCACCCTGCCGGAGTGGAACAAGGGCCTTGCCGATCGCTACATAGACGGCTTGAGCGGTTCCGATGTTCGCTCCCTGAACGAAGCCTTCGCCGATATACTTCCCGAGTATGATCAGCTGCTGCGCCAAACACTTTCGGCGATCGGGCATCGCCTCTTTTGTGAGTGGGCCATCGCACAGAGAGATCGCAGGCTGGAAGCCAAGTTGACCGGCGATGAGTCAGATATGGGCGGCAGGGGTGTAGGACTAGGCTCAGGGAGCGCCGGGGTAGGATCTTAGAACAGGGTAGCAGTCGATGACACCTAAATCTGTGCGATCGGGCCACTTGGGTTTCGCCTTTGGGGCCGGCGAACTCACCTCCACGGGCCGCTCTCCAGATTCCTGAGTACTGGTTATTTGGCACGGGGTTTCTTGTTTCGATGAAGGTTGCTTGAGGTGGAACGCTGGAATGCTCCGGCCAGAGCCAAGCTGACTGACTTAGCCAAGGGAAGCTCGACCGCTGCCAAACGCGCAGAGCTGCTCTTGTCAGGTCTTGCGGTTGAGCGCGATCAGGTGCCTGAAGACCTGGTGGCACAGGTCTCGCAGCTTGGTACAGCCATTGCTTCCGACAGTGTTTTGACGGCCGCAGTTCTCCGAGCAGGCATGCGCGGTTACTCCATCTCGATGATTGAAGGCCTACTGCAGGCGGTCGCCGACCACCCCTTGCGTGAGAAGCACTTAAGCGAAGTTATGCTCGATCAACTGACGACGATGCACGAGAAGGGGGTACGCGCCTTCATACGTGATCTTGCGGACGCGCTTAGAGTGCTGCAGGAGCATGCCCTTGAACGCTGTTTGGTCCTCGAGATGGTGCGACGCGGGTCCAGTGGGGTCAGTGGGGCAGAGCGCATTCTCGGCAGTTATGCCAAACAGGATCGGCACTACGACGTCATCGTCTACGGCAGCGCTATGATGCGCCGCTGGGGACCGGATCCCGGATGGGCGAAGTCGGTCGCAGGCTCAGTGAAGAGCATCTCATCCACCACTCCCGATACGGCATTCGATATCAGCTGCTTTTTGATCGAGAGTTGCCGGCCATTTGTTCTGCGTGCTCTGTTGGAAGACAGGGCTTGTGGGCGCTTCTTGCTTGCCATGGTCACTGCCGCCGACCAGCAGGGTCTTTCGGCGCAGCGTCGTCTGCTATGGAACTTTGCGGTGTCCGGGGCTGCACTGGGTGAGAAGCAGCCGCTCTACCTCCAATGGCCCGACGCGGCGTCGGGCCGGACACCTTTTGCCATTCTGGATGCCGTCCTACGCGAGAAATCTGCGGCGGGACGGGTCACCTTGGCGTTGGGGCTTCAGGACCTCGTTTCGACTATGCCGCTAGCAGTTTATGAGACCGATCTGCTGGTCCTCGTGACTTACGGTCTCTGGCTCAAGGAAGGGCGTCTCTCCGATGCCTTGATCGGCCTGCTCGCCAGTCGCGATGACACACTGCAGGTGTTAAGGCTCTATCGATGGGGATTCGGTGGACAGGGTCAAGAGGGTTTGACCTTCCTTCGTAGCCTCTTTGGCGAGGTGGCGGAGAAACGCGATCTGCATGTCGAAGTGCTCGGCATCACCGCGGAGATGGGATTGATTGACAGTTTGCCAAAGGCAAGAGACGCCCTGACGCACATCCGCGAGGCTGATTTCGATAAGAACAGTCGCATTGTTGTCGAGGTCTTAAGTGGTCTAGTTAAGAACGATCAATTGGATGTCGCTGCCCAAATCTGTTATGAGGAAGAAGAACTGTTTTTTACCTTAGCGCACACCGCAAGAAGTGCTGCCGAAGTCTACGTCGCCGCCCGCGACTGGGAGCGGGCAGGCCAGGCCTGGAGCAGATTAGCCGACCTCACACGCCGCCATTACTGGTCGGTCGCCAATGCCTATCGCTGCTATGCGCGCGCAGGCAACGCAGAGCGCGCGCGTGAGGTGCGGGAGAACATCGACTTTGTGGATCCAGAGTTTGTTCCCACTTTCCCGACAATAGCCTACGCGGCCTGCACCATCGGCGATCTGACCTTCGCCCGGGAGATGGTCGAGCGCGCAACGCCTCATTTCGCACAGTTTGAGGGGTCACGACGAGAAGCCTTGATCGTTGCGCAAACTCAGTCCTCGGGCGACCTGGACTTGACACCGATGCCCGAAGAGGACTGCTCTCTTGAGGGGGCGCCCAAGGCCTTAGTGATTGACCCGGGGTTTCATTATCGTTCCGGCCACCATTTCAACTATGGGAAGTTCGCGGTCGATTTCCTGTCCTCGGAGCTGGGTCAGGATCCGGACGATGTATGGCTACTGATCGGCGGCGAAGTGAGGGATCATAATGATCGATCGCTTGACGGTAGCATCCGACCGGTTTTTCGCTTTGCCCCCTATGCCCACAAGGAGATGGCCGTTACCGAGGAGGCCATTGACAACCTAGGCCGCGCCTTCTTCCAAGACCTTTGCACCTTCTCCGACCAAGTCGACCTGAGCCAGGTGCAAGCGGTCTATGTACATTCGATGCGCGCCAACATGATCCTTGGCTTCGGCCGCTGGATTGCCAAGACCTTTGGAGGCAGGCCGATCATCGTCATCGTCGGCGTCATTGAAGTGGACTATCTGCTGGAGCCGGTCGAGCAGCGAAAGCTCTGGGCCCGTGCCAACAAGCGCGGCCTCTCCAGGCTTTACGCTCTGCCTAATGTACAGCCGCTGCTTTATTGCGAGACCGAGCGTGCCTGGACCCACTTTCGCCGTCTACTCGGACCGGAGGCGCCCTTTCATCGCTTTCCTTACTTGGCGGCCTCGTTGGCCGGACAAATCAAATCATCCGACGACGCTGCGCTGCGTCGTGACAAGATCACATTTGGAACGCTTGGCGCTTCAACAGTAAACCGGGGCTCGGACCTCTTTCCTCAATTGGTCGGTCTTTTTTCGGAGGTGGAGGAGGTCAACTGGGTTCTTCAGCTTACCCGCTACTTCGTTGAAGGCCTCGGGCCCGATCACGTCAACCATCTGGAGTATGCTGTGGAGCAGGGTGCTTGCGTCTGGTTGGATGACCGCCTTTCCGTCGAGGCTTACTTCGCAGCAATGCGAAGCATCGACGTGATGGTACTGCCCTACCGCGAGCGCTACGCAGTCTCTGGCTCTGGCGTGTTCTATGAGGCGATGCAGCTTGAACGTTTCTTGGTGGTGCCGAAGCAGACCTTCATGGAAGGGGTGGTGCGTGAAATGCACTATCCAGCTCGCCTGATCGGCAACGTCGATCTGAAATCGCTTGCGGCAAGCCTGCACGCAATTGTTGAGGAGCGCGACAAGCATCAGCGCCGGTTAAGGCGGTTTGGACAAGAGGGGCGCGGACGCTTGCCGATCAAACAGTTCCGTGATCTGTTTCGGAAGGCGCTCACTCAAGTGGAGCCAAAGCTGCACAATCGCGCACTACAGGGCTAACCGCGCTGTCATCGCTTTGGACAGAGTCCGCCTGTTCCTAGCACCTAATGCTGTTCTCTCCTTTCGGTTGAGACGAGGCGTTTGTCGTCCCGCTCGATCCTGACGCGTGCAGCATTGCGGGTCTCTGCAGGATAGATGAGAGGGATCAGCAGTGGTGCCACGTCCGCAGCGGCGGGAAGGGTGCTTGCATCCTCGCCTGGGTAGGCGCCGGCGCGCAGCCTGGTCGCCATCGGTGGCGGTACCGCCAGATTGACGTTGAGAGCGCTCTTCTGGTTCTCCGCTGCGAAGGCGGTCACCAGGGCATCCATCGCCGCTTTGCTTGCCATGTAGGGAGCCCAATAGGCGCGGTCCCGACCGGTCTCGTCGGTGATGAAGAGTGCTCTTGCGGCATCGGCCTGCCGAAGCAGCGGGGTCAGCGAGCGGATCAGGCGGAAGACGGCAGTGCAGTTGACCTCCATTGTCTCGTTCCAGACACGCGGCGGAACATGGCCGACCGGTGAGAGTTGGCCCAGAGATCCATGTGCCACCACCAGAGCGTCCAGGCTACCGAAACGCTCGTAGAGGGCTGCGCCAAGTCGATCGATGGCGTCACTCTCCTTCAGGTCCAGTGGCACCAGAGTCGACTCGACGGCACCCAGCTTGCGTGCCTCGTCGTCGACCTCTTCCAGGGCGCCGACTGTGCGTGCGACCAGCACCAGGCGGGCGCCGGCTTGCGCTGCCGAAAGCGCCAATGCGCGTCCCAGACCACGGGAAGCACCGGTCACCAACACCAGTTTCTTGTCGAGAGGCTTGTCAGCGCTCACACCTGTCTCCTTCATTCGGAACCCGTGAAAAACCTCTGCGTGCGCGACAGCGAATGTCAGGATGGCGGGCTCAAGTCACCGTCGCCCCGGCGACGTCGACGCAGCGGCCGCATGACCAGGCGACCGCAGCCCTGACAGCCGGCCAGCAGCATCAGTCCCAGTAACAAGCCGATGCCGGCATAGACCAGGCCTTCACTGTCGATCGGCAGGGCGGGAACGTAGCTCTGAAAGGTGGCGGTGACCAGATCGGGATCGAGGTGATCGAGGAAGACCATTGGTCGCGACAGCGGGCTGGCCTCGTCCAATGCAGCGTGGGCGTCCTTCAGATCCTGAGCCTGCGTCAAGGTAGTGACCAGGTTCTGACCTTCGCGTCGGAACACCGGATCGGTGGCATCCAGGAAGTAACGCACATAGGCGCTGAGCGTCAGCCCCTGCTCGTCGGCTGCCTCCTGCAGTCGCTCGACCGCCATCAGCGCTTGATCCAAGCGACCGCCCAGTCTCTGAAGATACTGCTGGTAGAAGGCTGGAAACTGCGCCAGGACGGCGGCGCCGGCTGTTCCGGCCAAACCATCGGCGATGCGTCCGAGGACAGCCATCGCCCGGCGTCACGCTGCTCGCCCGCTTAGGAGCAACATCGCATCAGGCGAACTCACGCAGCAGCGAGAGTTGCGCTTCCGACCCATTGGCGTTGCGCCTTGCGTCGTAGTCGGTGAGCGTCGTGGGATAGTCGCCGGTCAGGCAGGCGTCGCAGAACTGCGGGCGGCGATGATCGCGTCCTTCGTGCCCCATGGCGCGATAGAGTCCGTCAATCGAGATAAAGGCCAGGCTGTCGGCGCCGATGTGTTCGGCCATCTGCCGTTCGGTCATTCGCGAGGCCAGCAGCTCCGAGCGCGCAGGTGTGTCGATGCCGTAAAAGCAGGAGTGAATCGTCGGCGGCGAGGCGATGCGCATATGCACTTCGCGCGCGCCGGCAGCGCGCACCATCTGCACGATCTTGACCGAGGTGGTGCCGCGGACAATGGAATCATCCACCAGAATGATGCGGCGACCCTCGATCATGGCCCGATTGGCATTGTGTTTCAGCTTGACGCCGAAGTCGCGAATGCGTTGTGCGGGCTCGATGAACGTTCGCCCGACATAGTGATTGCGAATGATCCCAAGCTCGAAGGGGATACCGCTTTCTTCGCTGTAGCCCAGGGCTGCCGGAACTCCCGAATCGGGCACTGGGATCACCACGTCAGCTGCCACTGGTGCCTCACGTGAGAGTTCGGAGCCGATCCGCTTTCGTGCAGCATAGACCGAGCGGTTCTCCAGTTGAGAGTCCGGCCTGGCGAAGTAGATGTACTCGAAGATGCAAAAGCGGTGCGGTGTGGTCGGGAAGGGCTTGATCGAATGCACGCCCTCTTCATTCAGAATGATCATCTCGCCAGGCTCGACATCGCGCATAAATTCGGCACCAAGGATGTCCAGCGCGCAGGTTTCGGAGGCTAGGATGTGGGACTTTCCGTGTCGGCCCAAAACGAGAGGGCGCACGCCCAGCGGGTCGCGCACGCCGATCACGCAGTCATCGCCCATGCAGACCAGAGAGTAGGCGCCTTCAACCTGCAGCAGGGCGGCAACCAGGCGCTCGATCATGGTCTTGCCGCGGGTCTGCGCGATCAGGTGGACGATGACTTCCGTATCGGTCGTCGATTGAAAAATAGCTCCACTCTCGACTAGGCGATTTCGCACGTTTGTTGCGTTCGTGAGATTGCCGTTGTGGGCCAGGCAGAAGCCGCCGATAGCCAGATCGGCGAAAAGCGGTTGGATGTTGCGCTGCGCCGTTCCGCCGGTCGTGGAATAGCGCACGTGCCCGATGGCGCCCTTACCCTTCAGACTGGTCATCACCTCTTCGCTGCCGAAGATGTCGCTGACCTGACCCATGTCGCGCTGGGCATGAAAGCGATGGCCGTCGAAGGAGACGATGCCGGCTGCCTCCTGACCGCGGTGCTGCAGGGCGTGCAGACCCAAAGCGGTCTTTCGCGAGGCGTCGCCGTCCCCCCAGATTCCAAAGACCCCACACTTTTCGCGCGGATGGTCCTCGTCGCTGGAAGGATCGGGATCCACGCTGGGCTCGAACAGTTGGCTCATGGCACTCTTGCCTCCCGGAAGGATGGGCTGGACCAGGGCTGGGGGCTCACTGGTTCGTCTCCGACGGTGACACACTGCCATCCGCCGGTAGATTCTTGATAGCGTCCTCCAGCGACTCTCGGCTGGAGTCGTCGTAGGCCGGCTCTTGCGGTTCCTCCGCCGGTGCCACGCTGGGCTGCGGTGCTGGCTCATTCACGCTGGCCGGCACGCTGCTTTCGGGGCTGACGACCTCTCCTGCCTCCTGCTCGATATTGCGCTTGGCGGTCTCGCCGAGCGACGTCAGGAAGGAGCGAGGCAGAAGTTCCTGCAGCCAAGAAGCGCCTTGTTGCAAATAGGGTAGGGTGCGCGCCGTCCGAATCCAATCGGGGCGCTGCGTTTCCGGCACCATCCAGGCGAAGATCAGCCATGCCAGGCATACAAGGGCGGCGCCGCGGACCAAACCGAACAGCAGGCCCAAGACCCGGTCGATGGCCGAGAGGCTGGAGCCTTGAACCAGTTCTGCCAGCAGCTTTGCAAAGATGGTCAATAGCACCAGCGAGACCAGGAACACGGCAATCCCGGAGGCGATGTCGGCCAGGATCGAGATGTCCACGATCCCGCGGGCAAAAGGCTGTACGTAGGGAAAGGCGAAGACGGTGACGATCGCAGCGCCGATCCAAGCCGAGAAAGACAGCACCTCGTGCACGAAGCCGCGCATCAAGGCCAATAGCGCTGAGAGCAGCACCACTGCCAGCACCGCGATATCGAGCACGCCGAAGCCGTCCCCCATCAGTGCTCTCCGCCCCTTGTCACTCTCGTTTCGCGTCCTGTCGACGCCGGTGTCGCCACTTCGCCAGCCGCAGCGGCCTGCGATGGACGAGGGCGACCTTGATCCCCTGAGAGGGTCTTAGCGTCCCGGCCGCTGCTTGCCAAGCGTGCCACCAGATCTCGCAAATGTGTGAGACGCAGGACGGTCAAGCCATCAGGTGGTTGGGCCGCCTTGCCTGCTTTCCCACGTGGACTGGGTGCAAAGGCTTCGGCGAAGCCGAGTTTGGCCGCCTCCTTCAGGCGCAACTCGGCCCGGTTGACCGCCCGGATCTCACCGCCCAGTCCGACCTCTCCGAAGAGGATTGCAGCGCTCGGCACCGGCTTGTCGCAGGCGGCCGAGATCAGGGCGGCCGCAACGGCCAGGTCGGCGGCAGGCTCGGCGATCCTAAGGCCGCCCACCACGTTCAGATAGACGTCTTTGGCAGAAAGGTTCAGGCCGCAGCGCGTCTCCAGCACCGCCAGGATCATGGCCAAACGTCCAGAATCCCATCCGACTACGGCGCGCCGAGGCGAGCCAGCCGGCTGTCCGGCGACCAGAGCCTGGACCTCGACCAGAATGGGCCTCGTACCCTCAATCCCGGCGAAGACGGCAGAGCCCGAGATGGCGTCGTCGCGGTCTGAGAGAAAGAGGGCAGAGGGGTTCGGCACCTCCTCCAGCCCGGCCTCGGTCATCTCGAAGACGCCGATCTCTTCTGTGGCGCCGAAACGATTCTTGTCGGCGCGCAGAATGCGGAAGCTGTGACCTCTTTCGCCCTCGACGCTGAGAACGGCATCCACCATGTGCTCCAGCACTTTCGGCCCGGCGATGGCGCCTTCCTTGTTGACGTGGCCGACCAGTACCAGTGCGAAGCCGCGGCTCTTAGCCGATCGGATCAGGCTCTGGGCGCTGGCACGCACCTGGCTGACCGTGCCCGGTGCCGATTCAAGATCTTGAACCCAGAGTGTCTGGATCGAATCGATGATCACCAGTTGCGGAGGCGTGCCAGCCTCCAGAGCGCTCAAGATGGGCTCGACCTGTGTCGCAGCGGCCAGATCCACGTCCGCCTCGGCAAGGCCCATGCGGCGTGCCCGCAGGCGCACCTGGTCGATGGCCTCCTCGCCGGAGACATAGAGCACGCGGCCGCCGTCGAAGGCGATCTTGGCTGCAACCTGAAGCAGCAGGGTTGACTTGCCAACACCGGGCTCGCCGCCCAAGAGGACTGCAGATCCGGGGACCAGGCCGCCGCCAGTCACCCGGTCGAATTCGACGAGGCCGGAGGGCAGTCGCGGTGGCGGGGCACCGGCACCACTGAGACGCTCGAGTGCCAGGCCACTACTGCCAGCGCTATTGCTGCGCGTGCGCTTCTTGCCGCCGCCCAGAGGCACCGCACTCGGTAGAGCTTCCTCGACAAAGGAATTCCATTCACCGCAGGCATCGCAGCGTCCGGCCCAGCGGGCCGAAAAGGCACCGCAGCTCTGACAGACATAACGGGTGGTGGCCTTGGCCAAGCCCGCGGCTCCTCTCTCCCGGTTTCCTACCGCTATCCCGAACGGGAAGCTTGCATCAGGCGTTACTCTTTGCCTGCGTAGCCTGCATTTTGATCGGGCCTTCTGCGCGCCCGTTGATGAATTGGTCGACATAGTCGTTGCCGGAGCGATCGATGGCACGGGTCGGGCCGTCCCAGACCAGCTTGCCCTCATAGAGCATGGCCATCCGCTTGGAGATGCGGCGCGCGCTGGCCATGTCGTGGGTGATGGTCAGCGCGGTCGCACCCAGTTCTTCCACACAGGCCACGATCAGATCGTCGATGACGTGACCCATGATGGGGTCCAGACCGGTTGTCGGCTCGTCGAAGAACAGGATCTCCGGCTCGGTTGCAATCGCGCGCGCTAGACCGACGCGCTTGCGCATGCCACCGGACAGTTCGGCAGGGAAGAGTTCCGCCACATCGGCGCCCAGACCGACGGAGGCCAACTTGTCGATGGCGATGTCACGGGCCTCGCGCGCTGCCGTACCCTTACCGTGCATCAGGCCGAAGGCGACGTTACGCCAAACGTTCAGAGAGTCGAAAAGGGCCGCATTTTGGAACAGCATGCCGATATTGGCGCGTTCCTCGTCACGGTCCTGATGGATCGACTGGGCCGCTGGGGCTCCATCGATCTCGATCGTACCGGAGTCAGGTCGCAGCAGTCCTAGAATGCACTTCAACAACACCGACTTACCGGTGCCGGAGCCGCCGATCACCACCATGGAGTCACCGTGATGCAGCTCCAGATCAAGGCCGTCGAGCACCACCTTCTCGCCGAAGCGCTTGTGAAGGCTCTCTACGCGGATCTTTGGCGGGTCTTGCGGTGTCATCGGGCGAAGAAAAGTTCCGTGATGAAGTAGTTGAAGCAGAGGATCAGGATCGAGGCAGAGACCACTGCATTGGTGGTCGCTTTGCCTACGCCCTGGGCACCGCCGTTGGAATTGTAGCCGTGGTAGCAGCCAAGCAAGGTGACCAGAAAGCCGAAGACGGCTGCTTTCACCAAACCGGAGACCACGTCCTGCGTGACCAAGCTGTTGACCGTGTTCTGAAGATAGCTGGCACCGTTGAAGTCCAGCTTGTAGACGCTGACCAGGAAGCCGCCGAAGACGCCGATGATGTCGGCGACCAGGACAAGGAAGGGCATAACCAGAGTGCCGGCAATGATGCGCGGCGCCACCAGGTACTTGAAGGGATCGGTGTAGAGTGTGGTCAGGGCATCAATCTGCTCGGTCACCCGCATGGTGCCGATCTCTGCCGCCATGGCGGCCGCCACCCGGCCGGCGACCATAAGGCCCGCCAATACGGGGCCAAGCTCTCGCGTGATGGAGACCACGACGACCTGGGGAATGGCGCTCTCTGCCGAAAAGCGAGCAAAACCGGTGTAGCTCTGCAGGGCCAAGACCATGCCGGTGAAGATCGCGGTTAGTCCGACCACCGGCAGCGAGTAATAGCCGATCTCTACGATCTGGCGCAGCACGTGGGAGAGGTAGTAGGGCGGCCGCACGGCCTGCCAGATTGCCTCAACAGTGAAGAGGAAGAGCCTGCCGACGGCTGCCAGAAAGGCCAGAAAGGTACGGCCGAGTGTCCTAAGAAGGGTCATGCAGCGCTAGCCTATCCGCCGAGGTAGCGTCGATCCAAGCGGTTGCCGAGGCGCGCCAACAGCTCATAGCCGATCGTCCCGGCCGCTGTCGCTACCTCGTCCAAGCTTGGATCATCGCCGATCAAGGTGGCCAAATCGCCGACCCGACAAAGCGAATCTGGAACTTTGCCCACGTCCACGATGGTCAGGTCCATAGAAACCCGTCCGACGACGTTTGCTGACCATCCGGCAATCGACACTCTCCCACGGTTGCTCAGGCTGCGGTCATAGCCTTCGGCGTAGCCGATGGCCAGAGTTGCCAGTCTCGTTGGCTCCTTCGTGACGTAGATGGCGTTGTACCCTACCGTGGCACCTTTCGGTACCCTGCGAATCTGTACGATCGGTGCTTCCAAAGTTATGACCCGGCGCATGATATTGGCTTGCCCTGGCAGAGGATTGCCGCCGTAGAGAGCATAGCCAGTGCGGACCAAGGCATTGTTGGGAATATCATCGTTCAGGATTCCTGAGGAGTTCGCCAGCGAACGCGGTGCGTCCCTCGCTGCTGGCGGCAAAGCGGCAATCAATTCGAGAAAGCGCTTATTTTGTAACTGGTTCTGTGGAGAATCAAACTCTTCAGACGAAGCAGGATGGCTGGCGAGTAAGACGATGTCGAGACCGCCCAGTCGACCCGGTTCACGGCCAAGGACGGTAACCTCCTCTGGCGCCAAACCTAGCCGCGCCATGCCGGTATCGAGGTGCAGCGCCGTAGGCAGGCCGCCTTGCGATGTCGAGGCACTCCGCCAGAGGGTCAACTGCTCCAGAGAGTTGATCATTGGGATGGCGTCGGCGCGCCTAATGCTATCGATTTCGCCCGGCAAAGCGCCGTTCAGGACGAAGATCCGCGCTTCCGGCACATGTCGCCTCAGGGCCAAGGCCTCGCTGGCTTGGGCGACGAAGAAGCTACGCGCGCCCACCGTCCAGAGTGCCTTGGAAACGACACCTGCACCAAGGCCGTAGGCGTCTGCCTTGACGGCAGCACCGACTTCCACGCCTTGAGCTTTCTCAGAGAGTAGACGGTAGTTCGCTCGAATGGCGTCGAGATCGATCGTCAGGATGGCGCTTGGCGAGGACATTGTGGTGCGGAGAACCCTGTCGAAGGCTGAAAGGCTTGAGGTCCTTTCTTAGCGCCTAGTGAGAGTCCGGCAAATGGTCGTCGCGCACCAGATCGCTGAAACGGGTGAACTCGCCGTTGAAATGCAACTCGACCGTTGCAATCGGGCCATGGCGCTGCTTGGCGACGATCAATTCTGCGATGTTGGTCAGATCGGCGAGCTTCTGGCGGTGCTGTTCTTCGCGCTCAATGAACTTCTCACCCGTCTCGTTGGCGCGCTGCACGGGCCGTTCGCGAGCGAGATAGTACTCTTCGCGAAAGATGAACATGACGACGTCGGCGTCCTGCTCGATCGATCCCGACTCGCGCAGATCGGATAGCTGTGGGCGCTTGTCGTCGCGCTGTTCCGTCGCGCGCGACAGCTGCGAGAGTGCGATCACCGGTACCGAGAGTTCTTTGGCAACCGCCTTTAGGCCGCGGGTAATCTCCGACACTTCCTGCACGCGGTTCTCGCTGGATTTGGAGCCAACACCCTGCATGAGCTGCAGGTAGTCGACGACAATCAGCGAGAGATCCTTCTGTTGTCGCTTCAAGCGCCGGGCCCGGGTCCGTAGCGCCGGCACGGTTATTGCGGGCGTATCGTCGATGAAGAGCGGCAGACTGCCGAGATGGCGTGCGGTCTCGAAGACCCGGTTGAACTCATCGGTCGAGATGTCGCCTCGACGAATGCGGTCGGAACTGACGTTGGCCATGTCGGAAACGATACGGGTGGCCAACTGCTCGGAGGACATCTCCAACGAAAAGAATGCCACCACCTGGCGCTCTTGCGCGGTGCTGCCGTCGCTGGCGCGCACTTCCTTCAGCCCATTTGCAACATTGCTGGCAATGTTGGTGACCAGCGAGGTCTTACCCATGGCAGGGCGCGCCGCCAGGATCAGAAGGTCGCTGTCATGGAGGCCGCCTAAGAGTTTATCGACACCGGTAAAGCCGCTGCTGACGCCGGATACGCCATCATGGCGCATCGCTGTCTCGGCCATGGAGACGGAGAGGGACAGTGCATCGGCGAAGGGCGTGAAATCGCGACCTGCCTCGCCCGTTTCGGCCAAGTTGTAGAGTTTCTGCTCACTCTCCTCAATCTGGTTCTGAGCGCTGCGATCCAGGTCGTGGCTGTGTGCCTCGTTGACCATGGTCTCGCCCAAGTCGATCAACTGGCGGCGCAGGAAGAGGTCATGGATCAGCCGGCCGTAGTCGGTGACGTTGATGATGCCGACGCTGACGGCCTGCAGACGCGCGAGATAGGCTGCACCTCCCACCTCGGCCAGCCCCTGGTCGCGATCGAAGTAGTTTTTGAGAGTGACCGCATTGGCCGCCTGGCCGCGATCGATCAAGCGCTGGCAGGCCTCGAAAATGCGCTGGTGGGCACCATCGGCAAAGTGCTCTGGCCGCAGGAAATCGCCGACGCGCTCCAGCGCCAGATTGTTGGCCAAGAGCGCTGACAGCAGGGCCTGTTCTGCCTCCAGGTTCATCGGGGCTTCGCGTGGCAAGGTCAGAGTCTCTTGCCCGCCTGCCAATGCGCCGTCCCGATTTGCCGCCAGTCTGTTCTCGACCGCCATCTGCGCCCCGCCGTCTTGCTGTCCGCCAAGAGGCCATTCTAGCAGGCTTTCCCGCTCTGCCGAGCACCCTCTTGTCGGCACCCCTGTGGAAGGCGGGGACGCTTCGAAAAACGACAGCGACTCGGGGCGCCTGTGTCGCGACCTGCAGCCAAGAAAAGAAAAAGGGGTGGCTCCGGCTATGGAGACACCCCTTCTCGAACAAACCTGCTGTGCCTGGTGTTACTCCGGGCGCGGCTCCTCTTCGGTGGCCTCAGCCGGCTCGTCGCCCTCTTCCTCAGCTTCGGCCTGGCTTGCCTCGGCGGCGGCGAGAGCGGCTTCAATCGCCTCGTCTTCGGCTTCGGCAGCACGGCGCAAGCTCTCGGCCGTCACCATCTCACCGGACTCGACCTGCAGTTCGGCCTCTTCGGCGGTGCGGGCGACGTTGGCGGTGATGGTCACGCTGACTTCCGGGTGCAGACGCACGCGGATCGGATTCAGGCCCAGCGTCTTGATCGGGCGATCCAGGACCACCTGGCTGCGCTCGACCGTCAAGCCTTCCTCGTGCAGAGCATCGGCGATGTCACGCGCGGTGACGGAACCGTAGAGCTGCCCGGTCTCACTGGCTTGGCGGATTAGAACGACGGCCAAACCGTCGATCTTGTTGCCGACCTGCGCGGCCTCTTCGCGCTTGGCCATGTTCGTGGCCTCGAGCTGGACGCGCTGGGTCTCGAAGAAAGCCATGTTCGCCTTGGTGGCGCGCATGGCCTTGCGTTGCGGCAAGAGGTAGTTTCGGGCATAGCCCGGGCGCACCTTGACGATGTCGCCCATCTGGCCCCAGCCCTCAATACGCTCGAGAAGGATAACCTCCATCATGGCTTCGCTCCTTAACGAATGACGTAGGGGAGGAGAGCCAGGAAGCGAGCACGCTTGATCGCGCGGGCGAGCTGCCGCTGCTTCTTGGCTGAGACTGCCGTGATACGTGAGGGCACGATCTTGCCGCGCTCTGACACGAAACGGGACAGCAGGCGCACGTCCTTGTAGTCGATCGCCGGTGCGTTCGGACCGGAGAAGGGGCAGGACTTGCGGCGCCGGAAGAACGGCTTACGGACCGCGGTGTTGCGGGTGACGACTTCAATCGACATGACTTACTCTCCCGTGCCGTGGGTTGCGGCGCGAACGCCCTGCTCTCGCATGCCGCCGTCGCCACGCGGTGGCCGATCGCGGTCGCGATCGCGGCGGTCGCCGCCCCGATCGTCGCGCCCACGCCCGCCACGGCGGTCGTCGCGGCGGTCGTCGCGGTCGCGGCGCTGCAGGATTGCAGAAGGATTGGGATCCAGCGCCTTAACCTTGATGGTGAGATAGCGCAGGACGTTGTCGTCGAAGCGCATGTTGCGCTCCAGCTCTGCCACGCACGCTGGCGGTGCCTCGACGTTCAGAAGGATGTAGTGGCCCTTGCGGTTCTTCTTGATCCGGTAGGACAGATTGCGCAGGCCCCAGTACTCCTTCTTGGCGACTTCGCCGCCATTCTCGGAGATCAACTGCCCCAGCTTTTCGGTCAGTTCCTCGGCCTGTTGGGCCGAGATATCTTGTCGTGCGATGACCACGCACTCGTAGAACGACATCGTTTCGTTTCCACTCCTTACGGCTGATGGGGGGCTCAGCAAAATCGCAGAGCCCATAGCCGGTGGGCGTGAGGTGCCGACCGGCAAGGAGTCCCGAGTGCTCTCGGGAAAGCGCGCGACTATACAAATCCGCGCCGACAAAGCAAGACATAGGTTGCCGCTCTTTGCTTGACAGGGCCCGGCGAGCGAGTAGCTTCCCGTTTCCTTCGCCAGCGCATGCATGGCGGCTATGACGAGGATAAGGGGCGGATATGACGAGAGCCTTCGTGTTCCCGGGGCAGGGAAGCCAGGCGGTAGGAATGGGCGTGGCTCTGGCAGAGGCTTTTCAGCCGGCTCGAGAGGTCTTTGAAGAGATCGACGAAGCGCTGAAGCAGAACCTCTTCAAGCTAATGGCGGAGGGGCCGGCCGAGGAGCTTACTCTGACTGCGAACGCTCAGCCCGCGCTGATGGCCGTCAGTATGGCGGTTGTGCGCACCTTGGAATGCGAGGGTGGCGTCGCTTTAGGAGATAAGGCGCAATTCGTCGCCGGGCACTCTCTTGGCGAGTACTCCGCGCTGGCGGCAGCCGGCAGCCTCAGCTTGGGCGAAGCGGCCCGTCTGCTAAAGCGGCGTGGCGAGGCTATGCAGCAGGCAGTCGCTCCCGGTGTGGGCGCTATGGCGGCAATCATGGGAATGGAGCTCGACGCCGTAGAGGCGGTCGCTGTCGAGGCGGCTCAAGGTCAGGTCTGCAGTGCAGCCAACGACAATGCGCCGGGACAGGTGGTCATCAGCGGTCACGCAGAGGCGGTCAGTCGCGCCATTGATTTGGCAAAGGGGCGCGGCGGGCGGCGCTCGCTTCTGCTGGCCGTCTCCGCCCCTTTCCACTGCGACCTGATGGCGCCTGCGGCCAAGGTAATGGAGGAGGCCCTGGACAAGAGCGATCTGGCGCCGCCTGGTCTGCCGCTGGTCGCCAACGTCACGGCACAGCCGGTTGTCACGCCAGCCGAGATCCGACGGCTCTTGGTGCAGCAGGTCACCGGGCGTGTGCGTTGGCGCGAGTCGGTCTTGGCAATGCAGGAGGCCGGTGTCGAGACCTTGGTCGAGCTCGGTTCCGGCAAGGTGCTCTCCGGCTTGGCCAGGCGCATCCATCCGGATCTTGAAGGTCAGGCCTGCGGAACGCCCGAGGGCCTGGAAACACTGATTCAAAATCTTTAACGCCGCGCTGCTCCGCGCGACTTCAAACAAACGGGAAGAAGTCCATGTTCGATCTTAGCGATCAAAAGGCGCTCGTGACCGGAGCCTCCGGCGGCATCGGCGGCGACATCGCGCGCGCCCTGCATGCCCAGGGTGCCACTGTCGGCCTGACCGGCACCCGTCGGGAGGCCTTGGAGGCCTTGGCGAGCGAAATGGGAGAGCGGGCGCATGTCTTGCCCTGTGACCTTGGCGACCCGGCCGCATGCGATGGACTGCCCAGTCAGGCCGAAGAGGCGATGGGCGGGCTCGACATCCTTGTGAACAACGCTGGTCTGACCCGCGACAACCTGCTGGCGCGGATGAAAGACGAGGAGTGGGACCGGGTCTTGGCTGTCAATCTCACAGCTGGCTTCCGTCTGGTGCGCGCCGCCTTGCGCGGCATGATGCGTCGGCGCCATGGTCGTATCGTCGGCATTACCTCGATCGTCGGCGTCACCGGCAATGCCGGACAGGCGAACTATGCGGCCTCCAAGGCTGGAATGATAGGCTTTTCCAAGTCGTTAGCCGGCGAAGTTGCAACCCGAGGGATCACCGTGAACTGTGTGGCGCCGGGTTTCATCGCGACGCCCATGACCGATGCCTTGAGCGAAAAGCAACGCGAGACCATTCTGCGCGCCGTGCCGGCCGCACGCCTTGGCGAAGGTAGCGAGATCGCTGCTGCGGTCGTCTATCTTGCCAGCCGCGAGGCGGCCTATGTGACCGGCCAGACCTTGCACGTGAATGGCGGGATGGCCATGATATAGCACGGTAATCGAGGGTGTTTCCGGGCTGCCGTTGGTCATGTGTTCAGCAGCGGGTGCAGACGTGCCTTGTCCTGAGCTCTGGCAAGACCGATTGGACAGGCCTGGGAATCGTGTTAAGAGGCGCCTCGTTAGGATGCCGCAGGGGGGACGGTCGCGCATTTTGGAGCCCGCATGCAGGGCGCAGAGCGGGACTTTTCGTATGGTGGCGCCTCAGAGGTGGATTTCGTCGTAAAGGCTGAGCAAGCCAAGGTCTAGCAGAGGAACGAGAGGCATGAGTGACGTTGCCGAGCGCGTGAAGAAAATCGTGGTGGAGCATCTTGGCGTCGAGGAGGCCAAGGTGACCGACACCGCTAGCTTCATCGACGACCTGGGCGCCGACAGCCTGGACACGGTTGAATTGGTGATGGCCTTCGAGGAAGAGTTCGGGTGCGAAATTCCCGACGATGCAGCCGAGAAGATCGTTACGGTCAAGGACGCGATCTCCTTCATCGAGTCCAATTCTTAAGAGTTTCCGGCAGCAGCCGGAGGTCTCCTTGGCAACCCGACTCCAGCTGGGAACGCAGGTGGTCGGGTTTGCTGCTTAGGACCTCTTGCAGGTTCACCATGCTATTGAAGCCTGCTCCGGTTGCTGACCCTTGTGTCCTGGAGTAGCCTTAGAATGCGTCGTGTTGCCGTTACCGGTGTTGGCCTCGTCAATCCTCTTGGATGCGGGGTCGATGCCATTTGGCAACGCCTGACCGCTGGTCGGTCGGGAATTGCTGCGATCACGAGTTTCGATGTCTCCGACCTGCCGGCCAAGGTGGCCGGGCAGGTGCCCCCTGGCCAGCATGAGGACGGCCTGTTCGACGCCGAACGCTGGATGCCGGCTAAGGATAGGCGCAAGATCGACACCTTTATCCTCTATGGCGTGGCGGCAGCAGAGCAGGCCATTGCCGATTCTGGTTGGACGGCAGAGACGGAGGAGGCGCAGGAACGAACCGGCGTCATGATCGGGTCGGGGATCGGCGGCCTGGAATCGATCTACGATACCTCGCTCATTTTGGCAGAACGCGGTCCGCGTCGGGTCAGCCCCTTCTTCATTCCCTCTGCGCTGATCAACCTCTGTGCCGGTCATGTCTCAATCCGGCACGGCTTTCGTGGCCCCAATCATGCCGTTGTGACGGCTTGCTCGACTGGTGCGCATGCGATCGGCGATGCGGCTCGTCTGGTCGCGCTGGGCGATGCCGACGTGATGGTCGCGGGTGGCGCAGAGGCCGCCATCTGCCGGCTGGGCGTTGCCGGCTTTGCTGCGTCCAGAGCGCTCTCTACCTGCTACAACGATACACCCGAGCGAGCATCACGTCCCTGGGACAAGGGACGAGACGGCTTCGTGATGGGCGAGGGTGCCGGCATCGTCGTTCTGGAGGAGTTGGAGCAGGCGAAAGCGCGCGGCGCGAAGATCTATGGCGAGATTCTAGGCTATGGTCTCTCAGGCGATGCGCATCACATCACCGCACCGGCCGAAGATGGCAACGGCGGGTTCCGTTCTATGCGCGCCGCCTTGAAGCGAGCCGGATTGGATCCGTCGAAGATCGACTATATCAATGCACACGGCACCTCGACTCCACTTGGCGACGAGATCGAGCTGCAGGCGGTAAAGCGCCTCTTCGGTAGCGCCACCGAGAGACTCTCAATGTCATCTACAAAGTCGGCGATTGGGCACCTGCTTGGGGCAGCGGGCGCCGTCGAAGCCATCTTCTGTCTGTTGGCAATCCGTGACGGGGTCGCACCGCCGACCTTGAATCTGGAAGATCCTTCGGACGCCTGCCAGGGCATCGACCTGGTGCCTTTGCAGGCTCGCGAACGACGGATCGACATCGCTTTGTCCAACTCTTTCGGTTTTGGGGGAACCAACGCGAGCCTGGTGCTTGGACGCCTTGACTGACCAGCAGGCGGCACCGCCTGAGGGGCCGCCGCCGCAACGACGCCGCGGCAGCGGCCTCAAGTGGTTCTTTCGCCTGACGCTGTTGTCGTTGGTGCTGCTGATCGCTGCCGGTGTCGCCCTCTACATCTATGGCTTGGATCTCTATAAGAGCCCGGGCCCGCTGGGCGAGGAGAGGATCGTCCAGATCGAGCGTGGCAGCGGGCTCAACGCCATCGCCGACACGCTGTTCTATGAAGGCGTGATCGCCGAGCCGCAGATCTTCGTGCTGGCCGCAAAGATCGAAGGACAAGCGGGTGCGCTCAAGGCCGGCGAATACGCCATTCCCGCTCAGGCAAGCATGGAAGAGGTGCTGGCGCTGCTGGTCGAGGGCAAGACGATCCAGCATCGGGTGACCATGCCCGAGGGCCTGACCTCTTGGGACATCGTGCAGATCGTGAATGCCGCCCCCGATCTAGAAGGTGACCCAGTCGAGGTGATCCCGGCCGAGGGCAGTCTGCTGCCGGACACCTACTTCTTTCAGCGCGGCGAGACCCGTCAGCAGGTCATCGATCGTATGCGTGAAGCCCAGCAACTGGCCTTGGATCAGCTTTGGCCGACGCGGGCGGAGGGTCTGCCCTTTGATACCCAGGCCGAGTGGATTGCCCTGGCCTCGATCATCGAGAAGGAAACCGGCCTGGCCGAAGAGCGTGGGCTGGTGGCCGGTGTCTTCGTCAATCGCCTGCACAAGGGCATGCTGCTGCAGTCCGACCCGACGGTGATCTATGCCGTCACCAAGGGTGAAGGGGGACCTCTCGGCCGCGGTATCCGAAAATCGGAGCTGAAGAGCGAGGACCCCTACAACACCTATACACATGCCGGCTTGCCGCCGGGTCCGATCGCCAATCCTGGCCGTGACGCACTGGAAGCGGCGATCCGGCCGGAAGCGACGGACTACATTTTCTTCGTAGCAGACGGGACCGGCGGCCATGCCTTCGCTGAGACTTTGGCCGAGCACGAGCGTAACGTTCGGGCCTGGCGCAAGATCGAGCGCGAGCGCAAGCAGGGTAGTCAGGATTGAGTACTGTGCTGCTATGGATCATTTCAGCGGCTTGTCTGGCGCCGCTGAGCTTTGCTAGCGTCTTGCCTCAGGTTGTTAGGCAAGAAGGGTAAAGGGAGCCGCCCGGCACGAAAGGGCCGGCGGTCGCTATAGCCATGATAAAGTCTCTTCTGAAATTCATGATTCGCGAGGGCGCGCTGGCCGTCGAAGATGTCGCCGGCAACGTCTTAGTCGTCGGCGATGGTTCCGAGCCAAGCTGCCGGATTAAGATGCACAAGCGATCCCTCGAGTGGAGCCTGCTCCTCAATCCACCGGTCAAGATGGCCGAAGCCTACATGGATGGCAGCTTCACGATCGAAGACGGCGACATCGCGGACTTCACCGAAGTCGTGGCCCGCAATTACAGCCATTTGGAAGCGCACTGGCTGGTGAAGCTGGCCTTTCGGCTGCAGCGCCAAGCGCGCTGGTTCAAACAGTACAATCCGATCGGCAAAGCGCAGAAGAACGTTGCCCATCACTACGATCTCTCCGGGCGACTCTACGATCTCTTTCTCGATCGCGACCGGCAGTACTCCTGCGCCTACTTCGAGGAGGGGCATGACGATCTGGAGCGGGCTCAGCACGACAAAAAGCGCCACATCGCGGCCAAGCTCTTATTGAACAAGCCCGATCTTGCCGTGCTCGACATCGGTTCGGGCTGGGGTGGCATGGGGCTCTATCTGGCCTCGGTGGCCTCGGCGCGCGTTACCGGCGTGACGCTTTCCCAAGAGCAACACAAGCTGTCGCGCGAACGGGCCGAGAAGGCGGGGTTGGCGGAGCGCTGCGACTTTCGTCTGCAAGACTATCGCACGCTGACGGAGCGTTTCGACCGCATCGTCTCGGTCGGCATGTTCGAGCATGTCGGCAAGAAGAACTACGAAGAGTTTTTCGGCAAGCTGCGCGAACTGATGAGCGAAGATGGCGTGTGCCTGCTGCACACCATCGCGCGCTTTAACGAGCCCGGACCGATCAACCCCTTCATCCGCAAGTACATCTTTCCCGGCGCCGACCTGCCGACCCTGTCGGAGATGATGCCGGTCATCGAAGAACAGGGACTCTTGGTGACCGACATCGAGATTCTGCGGCTGCACTATGCCGAGACACTGCGGATCTGGCGCGAGCGCTTCAACAAGAACCGTCAGGCCGTCGCCGAACTCTATGACGAGCGCTTCTGTCGCATGTGGGAGCTCTATCTGGTCGGCTGCGAAATGGGTTTCCGCCATCAAGGCCTGATGGTGGTCCAGGTACAGTTAACCCGCAAGCAGGAGTCAGTCCCCTTGACGCGCGATTACATGTTCGAGTGGGAACGCGCACAGGCAGCGCGAGATGCCGAGGGCAGGCAAGAGGCCGCCGAGTAGGGCTGCTACCCGCCTTTCGGCTGTAGGCGCTTGGTGAGAGCTAAGGCCCAGCCCATCGGTAGCGCGCGGAGCAAGCGTAAGATCATCGCCAGACGCCTGGGAAAGACGATCTCAAAGCGTCCGCTGTCTAGACCCAGGTAGAGGCGATCCACGGCCTTGTCGAGCGGCATGAGGAACGGCATGGGGAAGTCGTTCTTGTCGGTCAGCGGCGTCTTCACGAAGCCGGGGTTCACCAGCTGAAGCGTGATGCCACGCACGGCCAGTTCCGGCTGCAGCGCTTGTGTCATGTTGATCAGTCCGGCCTTCGTCATGCCGTAGGCTGCAGAGCTTGGCAGTCCGAAATAGCCGGCAACCGAGGCGACGACGGCGATTTGCCCACGCTCACGAGCCAGCATCGGACGAGAAACAGCGATCAGGCAGGCGAGCGTTCCCATCAGGTTGATCTCTGTCAACATGCGAAAGTCCGCGAGTTTGAGATCTCGGGCCGCTACGGGCTTGTGTGTTCCGGCGTTCAGGACGACCAATGCCAGGGGACCAATTTCATCCTCGATACGCGTGACGGCTGCCTCCACTGCTGCGGCATCGGTAATGTCCAAAGACAGCGGGTGGATGCTGCCTGGCAGGCTCTCCGCATCGCGTGCCAGGGCCTTCAGGGCAGCTTCGTCTCGCGCGGAGGCAACCACCCTGCGACCCATACCGGCGAGCTTCAGTGCCAGTGCGCGGCCGATTCCCGAGCTGGCACCAGTGATCCAATCGATTCCATCGGGTAGGGCCATTGCGAAATGTCCTTGCTACACGTCTAGCCAAGGGTACGGAGCGGCTGTCTCCACGGATCAGGTGAGACGGTCGTGTGATACGTCAAGGAAGTTTAACCGCACCGTCAAACACGCTTGTCGTCGTCAGCGTTAGTTGGCCTCTGCACAGTGTCGCTGGGGTAAGTCTCAATCCGAAATGCCCCTCAACGACGGACTGTGATGCCTTGCCAGCCGTATCGAAGGATGCCAGCCCATGACCCCTTGGACCGAGCGCGGCCTTACCCGCGCTGAAGCCTATGAGCAATCGGAGAACCAGAGCAGCAACACCACCTTGAATGCCACGATCGGCGAGATCGTAGCGGCCCGCCTCGGTCGCCGTGGTTTTCTCAGAGGCGCGCTCGCCGTGACTGCGCTCTCGACCTTGGCACCCAGCCAAGTGCTGATGAGTCGCTCGGCCTCTGCCACCGGCTTGACAGGTGCGGCCTTTCAAGAGATCGAGCATGGTGTCGACGAGACGCACCACGTCGCCCCCGGCTACAAGGCCGAGATCTTGATTCGATGGGGCGACAAGGTCACAGCCGACGCTCCGGAATTCGATCCTATGCAGCAGAGCGCTGCGGCGCAGGCGAAGCAGTTCGGCTACAACAATGACTTTATCGGCTTCGTTCCGCTGCCGCTGGGCTCCGAGAACTCCGATCACGGCCTGCTCTGCATCAATCACGAGTACACCAGCGAAGAGGTGATGTTTCCTGGTGTTGGAAGGCAGGGCAACACTTTCGCCGATCAGACCCGAGAGCAGGTGGACATCGAACAGGTGGCGCACGGCTGTTCGGTCATCGAGGTGAAGAAGCATGACGGCCAGTGGCAGGTTGTGCCGGACAGCGCCTATGCCCGACGCATCACCACGGCCAACACCTATATGGACCTGACCGGCCCGGCAGCTGGTCATCCGCTGATGAAGACACCCAGCGATCCGGACGGGAGAAGCGTCGTTGGCACCCTCAACAACTGCGCCGGTGGCATTACCCCCTGGGGCACTTATCTGACCGCTGAGGAGAATTTTCACGGCTACTTTTGGGGCGATCTGGATGCCGGGCATCCCAACGCAGCCAACTTTGCCCGCTATGGCGTGCCGGGCAACTGGTACGGTTGGGGCAAGTTCTACGACCGCTTCGACATCAATGCCGTCCCAAATGAGGCCAATCGGTTCGGCTGGGTGGTGGAGATCGATCCGAACGATCCGACTTCCGTGCCGAAAAAGCGCACGGCGCTTGGCCGCTTCAAGCATGAGGGGGCCGAGACCCTAGTTAACTCGAAAAATGGTCGGGCGGTAGTCTACATGGGTGACGATCAGCGCTTCGACTACGTCTACCGCTTCGTTTCCGACAAGGCCGTCGACCCGAACGACCGAGCCGCAAACATGAGCCTGCTGGAGCAAGGAACCCTCTCGGTAGCCCGCTATGACGAGGACGGCGGCGTTACCTGGCTCCCTCTGATCCACGGACAGGGTGAACTCACCGTCGAGAACGGCTTCGCCGATCAAGGCGAAGTGGTGATCAAGGCGCGTTTGGCCGCCGACCGGCTGGGGGCGACCAAGATGGATCGCCCAGAGGATATCGAGGCCAACACCAAGACTGGCCAGGTCTTTGTGATGCTGACCAACAACACCAAGCGTGGCGCTGGCAACGAGAACATTGCCAATCCGCGCGCGCACAATGCCTTTGGTCACATCGTCGAGATGGTCGCGCCGGATGGCGATCACACGGCCGATCGCTACACCTGGGACATTCTGGTTCAGTGCGGCAAACCGGCCGACCCCGAAATCAAGGCGGTCTGGAACGATAACATCAGCGCCAACGGCTGGTTCGCAGCACCGGACAACTGCGTTGTCTCGCCCTCCGGTGTGCTCTGGATTTCGACCGATCAAGGCACTGCCTGGTCCAAGACCGGCACTGCGGACGGTCTTTACGCTCTTGGAACCGAAGGGGGTGAGCGCGGCCTCGGTCGTATGTTCTTCCGTGTGCCGGTGGGGGCAGAGCTTTGCGGCCCGCGCTTTACGCCGGATGGCAAGACGCTTTTCTTGGCAGTCCAACACCCGGCAACCGATGGCGTTGCCGACTATGCGCCCTTCGGCCGGAACTCGACCTTCGAGGATCCGGCAACCCGTTGGCCGGACTTTGTCGCAACCATGCCACCGCGTCCTTCCGTTGTGGTGGTCACCAAAGAAGATGGAGGCGTCATCGGCTCTTAGACCGCTAATCCGCTTGTTCGCTTGAGGAGGGCTCCGGTCCTGTTAGGTAACCTGCGATGCCGCGCGCGCAGCCCGGACTCCCTCGTTCACTGCGCCATGAACCTGTGCGAACTGAGTTGGTGACGTCGCCTCGCCGGCAAAAAAGAGGCGACCTCCCAATGGCTTCTGCAGTTCGAGGCGTGCATCTGCTCCACCGGGCTTGGCGATCGTGTAACCCCCTCTGGTCCAGGGGTCGGAGCGCCAGCGTGTACAGTGGACTGCGCAGATGTGCGCGCTCGGATCGAAGCCAACGGCCAGCTCGAGCGCTTTGCACAGGAGTGCCACAGAGTCCGCCTTGGGACGTTGCTCCATATGATCGGCAAACGTGCCGCCGACATAGCCCAGCGCAACGTTCTGGCCCACCAATCGTGTCAGTAGCAGGATGTAATCGTCGGGTGCGCCGAACTGGCCGAAAGCAGGAGGGCAGTCGTCGCCGAAGATGTCCCGGTCAAACTGAACCGCGATCCGATTGACATTGCCCATGGGCAGCTGCTCGCACGCGGTGCTGACAGTGTTAGGCAGGGTTGGCTTAAACGCGATCACTCCATCGCGGATAACGCCGACAGACGTGGTGACGATGGCCGCGCGCGCAGCTAACTCAAACCCCGAACCACCGAGGATCACGCAGTCCGTCCTGGTTTCGATCTTGGTCACCGGAGCGTTGAGCCGCACTGGATTATCACCCGCCCACCGGGTCAGCAGGTTACCTAGTCCTTCTTTGACCTGGAGGTAGGGGCCAGGCCGGGAGCGAGCCAGATCAAGGGTGGATATGTCGGCTTGATAACCGTTCTGGACGATCGAAAACCAAACATCCAGAACTGGCTCCCAGCGAACGTCGCTGGGCGACAGCGCGGCGACGTTACAGTCGGGGCCCATCGGATCGAAGGTTGCGATGCCGCGGAATCGGGCTTCGTTGTAGGCCAAACGCTCAGTTCTTTCGGGTGGCTCCTCCCATCGATCGCCAAACGCCATCGGCATGTCTGGAAAAGGAAAAAGACCGTTTGAGATATCGAAGCCGTGGTCCCGCGCTGCAGCCATCAGGGGGTTGTCGCCATCATCGCAAAGCCAGAAGCCGCCGATATCGTACGGAAACCCAAAGGTTTCCCTGTCGCATGCCGCGCGTCCACCAACCACGGACTTGGCCTCCAGGACAACATGAGGGACATCCAGCTCTCGAAGCGTGCGCGCGGCGGCGAGCCCTGCAGCGCCTGCACCGACAATTGCGATCTCAGTGGTTTCCAGTTCCGGTGTCTCAGACAAACCGACATTTCCCAGCTAGAACGCCCTATCGGCAGTGCTTTCGGAGGGTGCGTCGTTCAGCGTGACCGAACCGTTTGAACACAAACAGCGGGCGAAAGTACATCTAGCCGTACGAACGGGTCCAGGCGACGCCCTCCTGCATGCCATGGGTCGAGCTCTGCCAGTCTGTCTCTGCCGGTCCGTTTGCCTCAGTTTTGCCACAACCAAGGTCATTCGGTGACCTTTGGCAGCGATCGCTACCCGGCCCTCGTAAAGCTATCCATGACTTAACCAGGTAGCGGGAGGATCTGGGCGATGCAGGTTGTGGCAAAGACGGGATGTGCCGCATTTCTCTTGCTAACATTGGGGGCTTGTTCCGGGCTGAGTACGACACAGGAGCGTACCTTGAGCGGCGGTGCGCTGGGCGCTGGCGTTGGAGCCGTCGGCACGGTCTTGACCGGGGGCTGCATCGCCTGCGGTGCTGTCATCGGCGGCGCAGTCGGCGCCGGTGCGGGCTTTGTCTACGACCAGATCGAAAAGGGTGGATAGGCCGCTCGACCTGCACCCTGTAAACTGCAGCCGTCAGCGCCTACCTCTAATGCAGGGCCTCGGTTTGTCGGGACACAGCATAGGAGGGACGCAGGATGAGCAAGAGCGACAACGTCATCGATTATGGCCATGCGGAGCTGGAGCGCTGGCGCAAGCGCCTGGCCGAACTGGAAGAGCTGTCGGAGAAGTCTCGGGCGAGCTTCGAAAGCCACATCAGCGACATGAAAGACCGTATGAAGAAGGCCGAGGAGAACCTTAAGCAGGCTCAGGCCTCCGGCTCCGAGCAGGCGCAGGCCTACCAGGAGCAGGCCAAGGCCTATCAAGAACGAATGAAAACGGCCTGGTCTTCCTTGGAAGAGGGCTGGCAAAAGGCTCTGCGCGACCTGCGCGGAAACTAATGCACGACCCTTCAACCGGCATCCGGCGGTGCTCTGCGCCGCCGCCTCCGGTTGGCCGACTGGCCCCAGTTCAGGTTAGTCTAGACCTCTCATAAAGCTTCGGCCTACCATCCCAGTCCTATCTGCAACGCGGCGGCTGAGACTCTGTCGCCGTTACCAAAATCTGCCCGATGCAAGAACGGGTTTGGGAGGCTGAGAATATGAAATTTTCGAAGCGTGCGAAGGTCGGGCTTTGCGCCGCGGCTCTGGGGCTTTCTGTTTGTTTCGCTGGGCCGGCGGCTGCGGAGCTGGACGAGCGCAGTTTCAAGGTCGTCGGTACTTTCGGTAGCCTGACCAACTGGAAGGGGATTGAGAAACCCTTCTGGGAAGAGGTCTTGCCCAAGGATTCCAGCGGCAAGCTGAGCGCGGATGCCAAGTCGATGAGCGAGCTGGGTCTCAAGGGCTATGAGATCATGCGCCTCTTGCGCCTCGGCATCTTTGACTTTGCCCACGCGCTGCCGATCTACGTGGCCGAGGATCCGGTGATCGAAGGCGTCGATCTGGCCGGCGTCGCTCGCGACTTCGCAACGGCGCGCAAGATCGGTGATGCCTACAAGGAGACCTTGGATCAGGCCTTCGGCCGCCTCTACAACGCCAAGCTCTTGAACTTTTATCCCTTCCCGACCCAGGCCTTCTACTGCCGCGATGCGGTTGCCGGTGTCGAGGATCTCTCAGGCGCGAAGATCCGCGTGCAGGGTGCTTCGCAAGGCGACTTCGTCGAAGGCTTGGGTGCGACACCGGTGACCATCACCTTCGCCGAAGTGGTGCCCTCGCTGCAAAAGAAGGTCGTCGACTGCGGCATAACCGGAACCATGCCGGCCTATCTGGCCAAGTGGTTTGAGGTTGCCAACACGGCCTTCTACCTGCCGGTTGGTTACACCATGACCTTCACGGCGGTGAACCTGGACACCTGGAACAGCTTGAACGCCGAGACCCAAGCCTTCATCGAGAAGGAGATGGCGGAGTTCGAGAACAATGCTTGGAAGATCGTCGAGGCGGAGAACGATGCCGGTCTTGCCTGCGGGACGGCGGGACCTTGTGAGCTGGGCGAACCCGGCGGCATGACTCTGGTCAAGCCGGACGAGGCGGATCTGGCCAAGCGTGAGCAGATCCTGAAGGAGGTGGTCTTACCGCGTTGGGCAGAGCGCTGCGGCGCCGAGTGCGCCAAGAACTGGAACGCGACGGTTGGCCCGGTGGTCGGTCTGGAAGCACCCACCAACTAGCTGGTTGCGCCCCTTGCCTCGGCGAGGGGCGTCTTCCTCAGCAAGCAATTGGCCCTGATGTCTCTTCGGAGAACGGGGGACTCTTGTATGCTGTAGGCAAGACGGGAGGCAGGCTGTCTTGGATAGAGTGGCGCGTGTGGGAACGATCGTCGGCGGATTTCTGATTTTCGCCGCGGCACTGATCGTAACCCTGGAACTGATCCTCAGGAACATCTTCAACATCTCGATGGGTGGGGCCGACGAGATCTCCAGCTATCTCTTCGCCGTCGCCGTTGCCTGGGGCTTGCCGCAGGTCATGCTAAGCGACGGCAATGTCCGCATCGAAGCCCTTGTGAACACCATACCTCTGGCCTTTCGCGGCTGGATCCTGCGCCTGGGCAATCTAATCCTTGTCTTCTTCCTGGGCGTGCTTGCGTGGCGCGCCGGCGAGATGGCCTGGGTCTCTTTTGCGACTGAGT
Source organism: Rhodospirillales bacterium (assembly GCA_963669445.1). Taxonomy (GTDB): domain Bacteria; phylum Pseudomonadota; class Alphaproteobacteria; order Kiloniellales; family JACOMY01; genus JACOMY01. Next base: position 2,548,786 of record OY770029.1, on the reverse strand, counting down.
CTCGCGCCGTGACGCCACTTCAGACGCCGCTGGCCATCCCCCAAAGTCTCTGGGCGCTTGGCCTTGCGGTCGCGACGCTGGCTGGCCTGCTACAGGTCTTCCGTCGCGTCTCATCCAAGTTGGAGGAGGATCTCGATGACTTCTCCACGAAACACTAACCTCGGAGCCGCGCAGTGATTCCCTTTGCACTGATCGTTCTGCTTGGCTTGCTGGTCATCGGTGTGCCCGTCGCCGGGTCGCTGGGCATGCTTGGCCTGGCCTTGGGCGAGGGCTACAGCTTCATGCCGATCGACAGGGCCATCGCCGAGGTGATCTGGCAAACCTCGGTCGACTTTCTGCTGGTCGCCATTCCGCTCTTCGTCCTGATGGGCGAGATCCTGGTCAGGGCGGGCATCGCCAAGCGGGTCTATGATGCCATCGCCGCCTGGCTGTCCTGGCTGCCGGGCGGGTTGATGCATGCCAACATCGGTACCTGCGCGCTCTTCGCCGCCAATTCCGGCTCAAGCGTCGCCACAGCGGCCACCATCGGCACCGTAGCGATCCCGGAGATTAGACGGCGCGGCTATGGGCCGAAGCTCTTCCTGGGCTCGATTGCCGCCGGCGGCACGCTCGGCATCCTCATTCCGCCCTCGATCAATCTCATCATCTTTGGCCTGCTGACCAACACCTCGGTGCCCAAGCTCTATTTGGCCGGCTTTATCCCGGGTTTCGCCTTGGCCTTGCTGTTCATGGTGCTGATCGCCGTTCTCTGTCTGCGTCGACCGGAGTTGGCCGCCCCCAAACAAGGCATCAGCTGGGGGCAGCGCTTTGCCGTGCTTCCCGACCTACTACCGCCGCTGCTGCTTTTCATGGCCGTGGTCGGTTCGATTTACGCCGGCTGGGCAACCCCGACCGAGGCTGCGTCCCTCGGCGTCGTCGTCTCTCTCATCCTGGGATTCTGGCAAGGAGATCTGACCTGGAGCGGCTTCAAGGACGCAATGGAAGGGGCGATGAAGACCACGGCGATGATCATGCTGATCATCCTGGCGGCCTCGTTCCTCAATTTCGTGCTGGGTATGGTTGGCCTCACCCGTGCGATCTTCGGCGTCATTCAAGAGCTTGGGCTGACACCCTACGAGACGCTCTTCCTGTTGATCGGCATCTACGTTGTGCTGGGCTTCTTCATGGAGACGCTCTCGATGCTGGTTATCACCACACCGATCATCGCGCCGATCGTCGGCGATTTGGGGTTCGATCTGGTCTGGTTCGGCATTCTGCTGACCCTGCTGTTGGAACTGGCCTTGATTACGCCGCCGGTCGGGGTGAATCTCTATGTGGTGCAGTCGGTGCGGCCGGACGGCGATATCAGCGAGGTCATCGCCGGTGCGCTGCCCTTCGTCGGCACGATGCTGTTGATGGTGGTGCTGCTGGTTATCTTCCCCGACATCGCTCTCTGGTTACCCGACTTGTTTGGATAGGGAGGTTCTGATGGATCGCATACAAGAAGCGGCAAGATTGGGACGCCAGGTGCGTCTGCAAGCGCGCGCCGGTGAGGGGCCTGCCCACACCGCGGGTCTGGCGGCAGGCAATCTGCAAGGGAACCTGGTGATCCTGCCGGAAGCTGAAGCCGCCGACTTCGAGGCATATTGCCGAGCCAATCCAGGACCTTGCCCGATCGTCGGCATCTCCAAACCGGGCGATCCTGGTCTACCTGCACTTGGTGAGAGCATTGATATCCGCTGCGACCTTGCTGGCTATCGCGTCTGGCGCGACGGCTGCTTGGAGCTTGAGGTCGCCGAGGTCAGCGATCTCTGGCGCGAAGACATGGTCTCCTTCGTGATCGGCTGCTCCTTCTCCTTCGAAGCGGCTTTGATCGATGCCGGCATCCGCCTGCGCCACATCGACGAGGGGCACAACGTCTCCATGTACGTGACCTCGTTTGAAACCAAACCGGCCGGGCCCTTCTCCGGGCCCATGGTGGTCTCCATGCGGCCGCTGAAGTCCGAGCAGGTGCCGCTGGCTACGCGGATAACCGCGGCGGCGCCTAACGCGCACGGCGCACCAGTGCATGCGGGAGACCCGGCTGCGATCGGGATTGCCGATATTGCCAAGCCGGACTTTGGTGATGCGACCCACATCGAACCAGGCGAGGTTCCGGTCTTCTGGGCCTGCGGGGTCACCCCGCAGATGGCGCTCCAGATGGCCAAGCTGCCCCTGGCAATCACCCATCGACCGGGCGCCATGCTGGTCACCGACCTGCCGCTGGATGCCAAGGCGCCCAGCGATGCTGCTGCCTGAGGGACCCGCCTTGCCCAGCTTCTCGAAAATCGCGCTGGTCGGTGTCGGCAACATGGGGGGCCCGATGGCAGTCCATCTGGCCAAGGCGGCCGAGCAGTTCTTCGTTTATGATCTGCGCGCCGAGATCGCCGCCAAGGTTGCGGCCGTGAGCGGCGGATCGGTGGCGAAGTGCCTGGCCGAGGCGGGGGAGGGCGCCGAGCTGGTGGTCACCATGCTGCCCAGCGCCGAGGTGGTTCGAACCGTTCTCTTCGGCGCAGGGGATCGTTTGACTGGCGGTCTGCCCAAGGGTGCCTTGGTGGTGGATATGAGTTCCTCCTATCCACCAACGACGCAGCAGACCGGCGCGGAGCTGGCCGAGTGCGGTTTCACCCTTCTGGACGCACCGGTCTCCGGCGGCGTCAAGAAGGCTGTCACCGGTGAGCTGGCCATCATGCTGGGCGGCGACGACCCGGCGGCCCTGGACCGTGCTCAGCCGGCCTTGGAGACTATGGGTCGTATCTTTCGAACCGGCGCTCTGGGCTCCGGCCATGCCTTGAAGGCCCTCAACAACTACGTCTCTGCCGCCGGCTTGACGGCAGCCTGCACGGCCTTGTTGGTGGGAGAACGTTTCGGCCTCGATCCGAAGGTCATGTTCGATACCATCAACGCCTCGACCGGCCGCAACAACGCCACCGAGGTCAAGCTCCATCCCTTCATCATTCCCCGCGACTTCGCCTCCGGCTTCGCCCTTGACCTCATGGTGAAGGATCTGAAGGCGGCGGCTGATTTGGCAAAGGAACTGGGCTTGGACCTCGCACTGCTGAAGCAGGAAGTGGACCTCTGGGCCAAGGCCAAAGAAAGCCTGGACGAAGGTGCTGACCATACGGAGGTGTTGACCTACCTCGAAGCCAGAGGTGAACCGGCAAAACCGACCTGATGCCGGAAGCGATTAGGTGACAGCGAAATTGCAGCGGGTCATGGTGGCAGGTGCGGCGCTAACCCCACCACTTTAATCCGGCAGCCTGATCGCAGGGACCGCCCCCTCAGAGTTGGCTCCTAAACTGGCACCGGATCAGGGTCGGAAGGTCACTTCCGATCCGCAGTTCGATTGACGCTACTCTCTACGCCGCCACCTAACGGCTGCTATTCAGCTGCCGTCGCCATGTCTCCGACCGGCTCCACCACGGCGGCACAGAACTTGAATTCCGGAATCTTGCCGTAGGGGTCGAGCTGTGGGTTGGTCAGCATGTTGGCCGGGGCCTCGGCAAAGCAGAAGGGGATGAAGACCATCCCTTCGGGAACGTCGCGGTCTCGGCGTGCTACCAGTTCGACGGTGCCGCGGCGGGTCGAGACGCGGACCTTGTCGCCGGGTCGGATCCCCAACCGCTCCAACTCACGACCGCTCATGCAGGCCACGGCCTCCGGCTCGATTGCGTCCAGGACCTTGGCGCGACGGGTCATGGCGCCGGTGTGCCAATGCTCCAAGAGACGACCCGTGGTCAGCACCATTGGATAGTCCGCGTCCGGCAATTCGTCCGGCGGTACCAGGTCGGTCGGCACCAGGCGCACCCGTCCGTCGCCGGTCGGGAAGGCCTCGGAGAAGATGACCTCGTTGCCGGGTTGGTCAGGCGCATCGCAAGGATAGGTGACGCTGTGCTCTCGCTCCAGTCGCTCCCAGGTGATGTTCTTGAGAGAGGGCATCACCTGCGCCATCTCGCCAAAGACTTCGCTGGGATGGCTGTAGGACCAAGACAGGCCGATGCGTTGGGCCAACTCTTGGATCAGCGCCCAGTCTTGGCGTGCCTCACCAGGCGGATCCACGACCACCCGGCCGAGCTGAACCTGGCGGTTGGTATTGGTGAAGGTGCCGGTCTTCTCTGCTTGTGCCGAGGCCGGCAGGATCACGTCGGCATGCCAGGCCGTCTCGGTCATGAAGATATCTTGGACCACCAGATGATCGAGTTTGGCGAGGGCTGCGCGGGCGTGATTCTGGTCGGGGTCTGACATCGCCGGGTTCTCGCCCATGATGTACATGCCCTTGATCTCGTCGGCGAGGATCGCATTGATGATCTCCACCACCGTCAAGCCTTTCTTCGGGTCCAGCGAGGTGCCCCAGAAATCCTCCATCTGCGCCCGGATCTCTTCGTTCTCGACCGAACGGTAGTCGGGGAAGACCATGGGGATGAGACCGGCGTCAGAGGCTCCCTGCACGTTGTTCTGGCCGCGCAAGGGATGAAGGCCGGTGCCCGGACGTCCCTGCTGGCCGGTAATCATGCAGAGCGCGATCAGACAGCGGGCATTGTCGGTGCCGTGCACATGTTGGCTGACGCCCATGCCCCAGAAGACGATGGATGACTTTGCCGAGGCAAAGGCGCGGGCGCACTCACGGATGGTCTCGGCAGCGACGCCGCAGACCGGCTCCATCGCCTCGGGCGAGAACTCGGCGACACGCGCCTTCAGCTCTTCAAAGCCGGAGACATGGGCTTGAACGTACTGCTGATCGACCAGCCCCTCTGCGATGATGGTGTGTAGCATTGCGTTCAGCAAGGCCACGTCTTGGCCAGGTTTGAACTGCAGATGCCAGGTCGCATAGCGCGTCAGGTTCTGGTTGCGCGGGTCCGCGACGATCAGCTTGGTGCCACGCTTGGCCGCCTGCTTCAGGAAAGTCGCGGCGACGGGATGGTTCTGTGCCGGGCGGGCGCCGATTACCAGGATGCACTCGGCCTTCTCCGCCTGGGTGAAGGTGACGGTAACCGCGCCCGAGCCGATACCTTCCATCAAGGCAGCGACCGAGGAAGCATGGCACAGACGGGTACAGTGATCGACGTTGTTGGTGCCGAAACCGGTGCGCACCAGCTTCTGGAAGAGGTAGGCCTCTTCGTTGGTTCCCTTGGCCGAGCCGAAACCGGAGAGCGCCTGGGGACCGTCCTTCTCTCGAATTGTCTTGATACCCTCAGCGGCGCGCTGCAACGCCTCCTCCCAGCTGGCCTCGCGGAAGACCTTGGACCATTCGCCGTCGCGGATCTGCATTTGCGCATCCTTGGGCGCATCGTCGCGTCTGATCAGTGGCTTGGTCAAGCGGTGCGGGTGGTGGGTGTAGTCCAGGCCGAAGCGGCCTTTGACGCAGAGCCGGTTGCGGTTGGCCGGTCCGTCGCGCCCGTCGACATAGAGGATCTGTTCGTCCTTCACGTAGACCTTGGTCAGGCAGCCGACCCCACAGTAGGGGCAGACCGTATCGACGGAGCGATCGGGGTAATTGACCCTGACCTCGTTCTCGTCCAGCAGCGAGGCCTCCATTAAGGCGCCGGTCGGGCAGGCCTGAACGCACTCGCCGCAGGCAACGCAGGTGCTGTCGCCCATCGGATCGTCGAAATCGAAGACGATTTTGGAGCCATGACCCCGATAGGCCATGCCAATCACGTCGTTAACCTGGACCTCGCGGCAGGCGCGCACGCAGAGGCCGCAGTTGATGCAGGCATCCAGATTGACCCGCATGGCGTCGTGGCTGGGATCGGCCACAGGCCGTTCGCCGGCAGGAAAGCGCGAGTTCTCGATGCCGATGTCCGACGCCCAGTTCCAGAACTTTGAATCGGGGTCGTGCGCGCTCTCTCGTGCGGGCTGATCGGCGGCCAGCAACTCGAAAACCAGAGCGCGCGATTTCTTCGCCCGATCGCTGGCCGAGCTGACCTTCATGCCCGCAGTGGGCGTACGAATGCAGGATGCTGCCAGGACGCGTTCGCCCTCAATCTCCACCATACAGGCGCGACAGTTGCCGTCAGCGCGATAGCCGGGTTCCGGCGAATAGCAGAGATGCGGGATCTCTTCGCCGACGCGCGACGCGGCCTGCCAGATGGTCTCACCCTCATGGGCTTCGATCTCGGTGCCGTTCAGGTAGAATCGAATGCTGTCGCTCATGGGCCTGGGGGTCCTGCCTCTTGGGGGTCCTGCCTACGGAAGTCTAACGCGCGCACAATAAGTCACGTGCGCGAAGGGGTTAAGCACTGCACGACATGAGTTAGCGCAGAGACGACTCTCACTGTCGTTCGCAACAGCGTGAATCCTACTCGACGGTTACCGACTTCGCCAGATTGCGCGGCTGGTCGACGTCGGTGCCCATGATGACGGCCGTATGATAGGCCAAGAGCTGCATCGGCAGCGCATAGACCAGCGGCACCAGATAACTGGGGACGGAGGGGAGGGCGATCTGCCGCGCACCTTCGAAGGCGGTCGCTTCCAATCCATCCCGGTCCGTCATCACCAACAAGCGGCCGTGGCGGGCTGCCACTTCTTGGATGTTCGACTGGGTCTTGTCGAAAAGCTCGCTGCTGGGCGCCAGGACGACGACCGGCATGGTCTCGTCGATCAAAGCAATCGGGCCATGCTTGAGCTCGCCCGCCGCATAGCCTTCGGCGTGGATATAGGAGAGCTCTTTCAGCTTCAGCGCCCCCTCCATAGCCAGCGGCATGCAGAGGCCGCGGCCGAGGTAGAGTACATGGCGCGACTTGGAGAGCCAGAAAGCCTGGCGCTCCAGCTCTGACTCCAGGCGCAGAGTTTCGGCGGTGAGACGCGGCAGTTCGGTCGCCTGGGCGACCATGGCCTCCTCTTGCTCTCGGCTCAGGCTGCCGCGCGCCCGACCAGCGGCGATCGCAAGCGAGAGCAGGACCGAGAGTTGGCAGAGGAAGGCTTTGGTCGAGGCGACACCGATCTCCGGTCCGGCCAGGATCGGCAGCACCCGGTCGGATTCGCGGGCAATGGTCGATTCCTCAACGTTGACGAGGGCCGAGACCCGCTGGCCTTCGGTCTTGCAGTAACGCAGCGCAGCCAAGGTATCGGCGGTTTCGCCGGACTGCGAGATTACGAGGGTTTCGCTCCGTGGGCTCAACGGCGGATTGCGGTAGCGGAACTCGGAAGCGATATCGATGTCGACCTGCAGGCGGGCGATGCGCTCGAACCAATATTTGGCAATCCAGGCGGCTAGATAGGCTGTGCCGCAGGCGACGATGGTCAGGCGCTCCAAGGCGGCGAAGTCGATCGCGCTCTCCGGTGGGATAACGACCCGCTTGGCGGCGAAGTCCAGATAGTGGCCCAAGGTGCGGCCGATCACCTGCGGCTGCTCGTGGATCTCCTTGGCCATGAAGTGACGATAGTTGGCCTTGTCGGCCAAGAGAGCGCTTGCCTGGCTGATCTGTCGGGCACGCTCGACTGGGTGTCCTTCCTTGTCGAAGAACTGAGCGCCGGCGCGGGTGACGACGACGCAATCGTCCTCCTCAAGATAGGCGACGCGATTGGTGAAGGGTGCCAAAGCGATGGCGTCGGAGCCGAGGAATCCCTCGCCGTCACCGAAGCCGACCGCCAAGGGGCTTCCGCGCCGCGCGCCGATCAGCAGATCCTCTTCACCCTGGAAGAGGAAGGCCAAGGCGAAGGCGCCTTCAAGACGCTTCAAGACCGCCTGCACGGCATCGATCGGGGCTAGGCCTGCATCCAACGCCCGCTCAACCAGATGGGCGACCACCTCGGTGTCGGTCTCGCTCTCGAAGCTCACGCCGTCGGCCTGCAGCTCTGCTTTCAGGACAGCGAAATTCTCGATAATCCCGTTGTGGACCAGTGCCACTTTGCCGGAGACTTGGGGATGGGCATTGGCTTCGGTCGGGGCGCCATGGGTTGCCCAGCGCGTATGTCCGATGCCGTTCACACCCCCCAATGGGGTTTGCGCAACTACCGTATCGAGATTGGCAAGCTTGCCAGGTGCCCTAAGGCGTCGCAGCTTGCCCGCTTCCAAGACTGCAACACCGGCCGAATCATAGCCGCGATACTCCAGGCGACGCAGCGCATCCAAGAGCCGCGGGACGACGGTTTCATTACCCAGGATACCGACGATTCCGCACATGAATATGTCGTCCTTTCCGTTGTTTATGCAGCCTTGCTCAGAGCATCTATGATGTCGTCGACAACCAGTTCCACCAGATCCGCGTCGTCACCTTCGCCCATGACCCGGATCAAGGGCTCGGTGCCGGAAGGTCGGATCACCAGGCGTCCGCTGTCACCCAGCTTTGCTTCGCCGGCGGCGATGGCCTTTTGAACCGTGCCGTCCTCCAAGGGTTGCAGGCCGCTCACCCGCACGTTCTTCAAGACCTGCGGCACCGGGTCGAAGCGATGGCAGACCTCAGAGACCGGTTGGTCGAACCGCTGGATCACGCTCAAGAGCTGCAGGGCGGAGACCAGGCCGTCGCCCGTCGTGGCATAGTCGGTCATGATGATATGACCCGACTGCTCGCCGCCCAGGTTGAAGCCGGCCTCGCGCATGCGGCTGACCACATAGCGGTCGCCGACCTTGGTGCGGGAAAGCTCCAGACCCTCTCCGGCCAAATAGCGCTCCAGTCCAAGGTTCGACATGATCGTTGCAACAACGCCCGGTCGTGACAAGCGTTCGTCCTCTGCCCAAGAACGGGCGATGACGGCCATCAACTGGTCGCCGTCGACCACACGTGCCTTTTCATCCACCACGATCAGCCGATCGGCATCGCCGTCCAGCGCGATGCCGATATCGGCTCGCACTTCGCGCACCTTGCGCTGCAAGGCGGAGATCGAGGTCGCGCCGCAATCTTCGTTGATGTTGGTGCCGTTCGGCTCGACCGAAAGCGCGACAACATCGGCGCCCAGTTCCCAGAGCGCAGAGGGTGCGACCCGATAGGCGGCGCCATGGGCGCAGTCGACCACCACACGCAGACCCTCCAGGCTCTGGCTGCGCGGCATGGTGCGCTTGGCGAACTCGACATAGCGATCGCGAGACGACTCGATCCGAGTGGCCCGACCCAGGTCCTCCGGCCCGGCCAAGTGACGCTCAAGGTCCTGATCCATCAGCGCTTCGATTTCCAGCTCGGTCTCGTCCGAGAGCTTGAAACCATCTGCCCCGAAGAGCTTGATTCCGTTATCGAAAAACCGATTGTGCGAGGCCGAGAGAACGACGCCGATATCGGCGCGCAGAGAACGGGTCAGCATAGCGACAGCCGGTGTGGGTACCGGTCCCACCAAGAACGTATCGACGCCCATGGCGGTAAAGCCGGAGGTGAAGGCGGATTCGATCATATAGCCGGAAAGCCGGGTATCCTTGCCGATCACCGCGCGTTGACGGTGCGATCCGCGGCGCAGATTGAGCGCGGTCGCCATCGCGATCTTCAAGACGCTCTCCGGGCGCATCACGCCCTGATTGGCCTTTCCACGAATGCCGTCGGTGCCGAAGTACTTCCTGCTCATGCTCTTCTTATCCACTTGTCTGCGAGGTCCGGCGGCGGGGCCTCGGCAATAGGCAACTATCGGCAGCGCAGCAAGGCTTGGCAAGCAGCAGCCTTGCGGGTCTCCCATGCCACCGCCGGAGCGCTAACCCTGAAGACGCTGCACGACCTCTTCGGCGATGGCGAGCGCGCTTGTCAGGCCCGGTGATTCGATCCCGTAGAGGCAAACCAGACCCGGCAGACTGTGGTCGGCTTGATCGCTGATCACGAAGTCGGCTGCTGGTTCGCCCGGCCCGACGAGCTTGGGTCTGATCCCAGCATAGTCAGGCAAGAGGGAATCGTCGGGCAGTGCAGGCCAGTAATGCCGGATTGCCGCGTAGAAGCCTTCGCAGCGACCGGGGTCGACTTGGTAGTCGAAATCCTCGACCCACTCGACGTCGGGTCCGAAACGAGCCTGGCCGCCCAGGTCCAGGGTGATGTGTACACCCAGGCCGCCCGGCTCCGGCACCGGATAGATCAGCCGGGTGAAAGGGGCTTTGCCGGCCAGTCTGAAGTAGTTGCCTTTGGCCAGCCAGGTGCGCGGAACACTCTGCCTGCGGACGCCCTCTATGGTGGCCGTCAGCGCCGAAGCTGCGTGGCCGGCTGCGTTTACCAGAAGTCCGCAGGTCAGCGCATAGCCTTCCTCCGTGGTCAGAAGATAGCCACGCTCGTGTCGCGCTATTCCAGCGACCTTGGTCGAAAGCGACAGGAAGCCGCCCGCATTCTCGATGTCGCCAAGCAACGCCAGCATGAAACCGTGGCTGTCCAGCACCCCGCTGGAGGGCGAATAGAGCGCGGCCGTGCACGCAAGGTCCGGCTGATCACGCCGCGCCTTCGCAGCGCTCCAGAGTTCCAGGTTGTCGACGCCGTTGGCCTCCGCGCGGCGCTTCAGAGTGTCCAACTCGCCCTCTTGCGCCACATTCGTAGAGACGATCAGTTTTCCGATGTTACAGGCAGTTACGCCGCGTTCCTCGCAATAACTATAGAGCAGCTTGCGGCCGCGGACGCACAGCCGCGCCTTCAGCGAGTTGGTGGGGTAATAGATCCCGGCATGGATCACCTCGGAATTGCGCGAGGAGGTTTCTGAGCCGATTGCGTCCTGGCTCTCCAAGACCGCAACCTCGCGACCGCCGAGGGCCAAGGCGCGGCCGATTGCTAAGCCGATTGCGCCGCCACCGATGACGACGCTGTCCAGATGATCGATATCCATGTCCAGATCTTTGGCTACCCTTAACGCGGATCCACCTGCATGCGCTTGGCGACCTCCTCCAACATGACCTCGGTGGCGCCGCCGCCGATCGCCTGAATGCGCGCATCGCGAACCATACGCTCGATCGTGGTCTCATAGATGTAGCCGAAGCCACCGTGGAACTGCTGGCAGGTATAGAGCACACGGTTCACCAATTCGCCGCAAAGCGCCTTCACCATCGAAACCTCTTTGGTCGCATCCCGACCCTGCGCATCCAGCCAAGCCGCGTGATAGATCAGTTGCCGGGCGGCCAGCACCTCGGCCTGCAGCGAGGCGAGGCGCTGGCGAATGGCTTGCTTGTCCCAGAGAGGGCCACCGAATGCTTGACGGTCCTGAACGTACTGCAATGTCAGGTCGATTGCCTTCTGCGCCTCGCCGATTGCCATGGCCCCGCAGACGATCCGCTCATTCTGGAAGTTTTGCATGATGGCATAGAAGCCTTGGTCGACCTCGCCTAGCAGAGCATCGGCGGGCAGGTGGCAATCCTCGAACACCAACTCTGCCGTGTCGGAGGAATGCCAGCCCATCTTTTTCAGCTGGCGGCCGACTGAGAAGCCGGGCGTGGCGCGCTCGACAATGAAGATCGAGATCCCGCGTGAGGGCTTGGCGTCCGGGTTGCTGCTGGCGGCGACGAAGCAGATGTCGGCGTGCACTCCATTGGTGATGAAGGTCTTGGCACCGTTCAGCACCCAGCCGTTGCCACTGCGTTCTGCCTTGGTGCGCATGGCCGCGACGTCGGAACCGCCGCCGGGCTCGGTCACTGCGATTGCGGTGATGATCTCACCACTGACGATGCCGGGCATATAGCGATCAAGTTGCTCGGACGTGCCGAAGCGGGCCAGGTGCGGGGAGGCCATGTCGCTGTGCACCAGCGCCGAGACATTGAAACCCGAGTAGGTCGAGCGCGACAGTGCCTCCGCATAGGCGCAGGTCGCCAGGGTATCGAGCTCGGAACCGCCGTAGCGTTCCGGATAGCGAATGCCGTAGACGCCCAGGCTGCCCAGCTTGCGCAAGGCCGCGCGCGGTACCATGCCTGCTTCCTCCCAGACGTCACCGTTAGGCCGCACCTCCTCTTCGACGAAGCGCAAGACCTGGTCGCGGATCTGATTCGTCACCTCGTTGTCGTAGATGCTCGCGTCCATAGGCTGTCCCGTCCTGACCTCATAGACCCAGTAAGGGCCGCACCAAGAGCTGGACCGTCAAGAAGCAAAGGCCGATGGCCAATATGTTCATCAGGAAGCCGGCGCGCACCATCTCTCCCAAATGCAGCTCTTCATAGGAGAAGACTATGGCGTTCGGCGGCGTTGCGACGGGCATCATGAAGGCCATCGAGGCAGCCATCGCGACCGGGATCGTCAGCAATTGAGGATCCAGATCCAGACCGACCGCGACGGCGGCGAGGATCGGCAGAAAGGTTGCCGTCGAGGCCGTGTTGGAGGTGATCTCGGTTAGATAGACGACAAGAGCGATGACCAGAAGGATCAAGAGCCATGTCTCGATCTCTACGGCTGCTACCTGGGCGCCGATCCAAGCAGCCAAGCCGGTCGAACCAAAGCCCCCGGCCAAGGCCAAGCCACCGCCGAAGAGGATGAGAATGCCCCAAGGTAGGCTCTTGGCGCTCTCCCAGTTGAGCGCCGGTCGTCCTTTAACAGGTATCGCGAAAAGCAGAAGTGCAGCGATCATGGCGATTGTCGTGTCTGTCAAGGGAAGGCCCAGTAGATCTTCCAGCGGGCTCCGGAGAATCCAGCCCAGTGCGGCCAATAGGAAGACCAGACCGACCCAGCGCTCCTTGGGCGATGTCCTGCCCAGCGCCGAGAGCTCGTCACGCACAACTTGACGCGGGTCGCCAACATCGATGTCGCCGGCGGGGTAGAGCAGACGCGTCAACAACAACCAGGCCAGGGGCAGCATGACCAAGACCAGGGGTACGCCGAACAACATCCAGTGGAAGAAATCGATGGTGATCTGATACTCGCTGGCCAGAAAGCTTGCGAGCAAAGCATTGGGCGGTGTGCCGATCAAAGTGCCTACGCCACCGATCGAGGCACTGTAGGCAATGCCAAGCATCAGGGCGATCCCGAAGGCGCGCACCTTCAGGCGGTCTGGTGTGTGTCCGGCGACGAAGTCGATCACGGAGAGCGCCACCGCATACATCATGATGGTCGAGGCTGTGTTTGAGATCCACATGGAAAGGAAAGCCGTCGCAATCATGAATCCCAGTACGATGCGAGCCGGGCTGCTGCCGACCTTTGCGACGATGGCAAGTGCGACGCGGCGGTGCAGACCCACGCTCTGCATGGCGATCGCGAGAAGGAAACCGCCGAGGAAGAGAAAGATCAACGGATGCCCGTAGTTCCGCGTCACCTCGCCGATGGGGCTGATCCCCAGGAGCGGCATGAGCACAATCGGCAGGAGTGCGGTCACGGCAATATCGACCACCTCGCTCAACCACCAGACCACCATCCACACCGCCAACGCGACCAAACGCCAGGCTTCGACCGGCATCTCCTTTGGCGCCGGGAGCAGCAACACCAGTAGCATCAACAAGGGGCCGGCGACCAAGGCTAGAAGACTGCGGGAGGAAAGGCCTGCAAGCAGGGTTTCGGCGTTTGACGGCTCCTCCGGCATGGATCTAGTCTTTCCTGCTTCTGGTTGAAACGACACAGCGGCGGTGACGTGTGCGTGAGCCCCATCTTCTGATCCTGGGAGGTTTGCCCGGCACCGGCAAGACAACCCTAGCGTCTGCCTTGGCCCGAGTGCTACCTGCCCAGTTTCTGCGCATCGACACCATCGAACAGGCCTTGACGGAGTCGGTCCTGGGTCGGCCGGATCTGGAGGACAGCGGCTATCGCGTCGCCTATGCCCTGGCGGAGGAGAGCCTGCGCCTCGGGCAGAGCGTGATCGCCGACTCGGTCAACTCCATAGAGATCACGCGCATGGCTTGGCTTGGAGTGGCCGAGAGGGCCGGGGTCGCCGCCATCCAGATAGAGGTTTTCTGTAGCGACAAAGCCGAACATCGCCGGCGGGTCGAGCGGCGCCATGATCTGCTGGGCGGTCAAGGCGTGCCGGATTGGCCGGCGGTCGAGAAGCGTGAGTACGAACCTTGGCTGGACGTTGATCTGCGGCTGGACACTGCGGGCCGTAGTCCCGATGAAGCCTTAGCCGTTCTTCGCGCCGCCATCTCAGGATTGCCGTGCTAACAGCCTTCATGCCGACGGCTGTTGGCGACGGTATCAGGCGCTAGGCTGGGCTGGACGACCGGTTCGACAAGAGGCGGTCCAGCGCAATGCTGTCCTGGCGGCGAAAGGCGATCAGCAGAAGACAGGCCGCGAAGGTAATGCTGGTCGGATAGAAGACGTGCGAGTTGAAGACAATGCGATCGACCCCGGTTATGTACCAGCGGAAAGGATCGAAGATCGCCCACCAGACGCTGACCGCCGTAAAGCCGTTGATAAGCGCCTGAAGCGGTAGTGCTACCTTACGCCAGAGACCGAGCACACAGAGCAAACCGATGACCACCTCGGCGCTGCCCGCGGCGATGCCGAGAACGGCACCCGTTGTCTCATCGATCTCGAAACTCCGCCGGAGAGCGAAAGGCGCTTTGGCGCTCACCAGCTTGTTGAGGCCGGCCCAGACCAGCAGGAACCCTGTTGTCACCCGAAGCAGAAGAAGGCTGATTCGTTGAGCCAGAGGCGAAGTGATCACGCGGTCTATACGCATGGGAAGAGTCCTCCAGATCGCTAGACAGGGCGGGATGCGCCTCATCGTTCGTCTGGAGTCTAACAGCCTCTGCTTGCTCGTAACCTTATCGTGAGAGAGGTGGCCCGGTGCTGGTCAAGCGGGGTCGAGCCTCGCCCCGAGGGCCTCGGCAACCAGGCGCTGGAAGTGATGAACGCCATGTTCGCTAAGCGCGCTCCGCTCCTCATCGACCATGAGACGGCCTTGGTTGTAACCCGATGACGCCAAACCCTCCTGCACGCTTTCGCAAAGGCTGATGTCTTCGGGCTGCAACACCTCGATTTGATAGTCGATCGCCTCTTTCAGCTGGGGCGTAATGCGGCCGTTCGGCACGAACCAGTCTTGGAACTCGACACAACGTTCCGGCTCGCTTGGGTTCATCTGCAGGACTGAGAGGTTCGGCTCGCCAGGATAGGCCCAGATGGTGATGTTCGGCCAGACGAACCAGCCGGCAAAGCTGAACTCGACCGCGCCTTTGGTGAAGCTGAACGCTCGGCTCTGCTCGGTCTTAACCTTGTCGGAGCAATGGCTGGAGTAGATTCCCTGTGTTTGCGTGCGATAGCTGGGCATGTCGACCAGATCGACAAAATCCTTATGCGCCGTGTGGCAGTGATAGCACTCCAGGAAGTTGTCGATCAGCACCTTCCAGTTCGCCTTCACGTCGTAGCGATCGCGCTGAGCAAAGGTCAGATCGTCGACCTGCGGCATGTAACGGCGAATCTCCTGCTCCAACTCGCTGGTTTGCTCTTTAAAAGAGACGGCATCGGGATCGAGGTTGACCATCACCAGCCCGCAGAACACCTCGACCCGAACCTGCTTCAAGGAGAAGTCCGCACGATCGAAGTCTGCGACCTTGTCGGCGTTGCGCGCGACCTTCAAGCTGCCGTCGAAGTCGAAGGCCCAGGCGTGATAGGGGCAGGTGATGATTGCCTTGCGGCCTGCGCCGTCGACGAGCTTGTGGCCGCGGTGCGGGCAAACATTGTAGAAGGCCCGCAACTCCCCCTGTCGCGTGCGCGCGACGAAGATGTTCTGCTGGTGAATGCGCGTCGTCAGGAAAGATCCTGGTTTGGCGATTTGGCTGACATGTCCTGCGTACCACCAGCTCTTGTAGAAGATCGCATCCTTCTCCAGCTCGAACACGCGCGGGTCGTGATAGAAGCGCGCCGGTAAGGTGAAGGAGTGCGCCGGGTCCTTGCGAATGGGAGCATCACCCGGTTGTAGTGTCAGGACTCGATCGATCATCGACTGCCTCAATCCTTGGCGGAACGGAGGATCGGGACCAGGAAGACCGGGCAAGCGACCAAGAACAGCAGGCTCGCCACAAGGCCGACCGGATCACCCGATGCTGCTGTCGACCAGACGAAGAAAATCCCCGACAGGATGAAGAGCACCCATCCCAGAACCTGGCATTGCCGTGACGCACGTTCACTCATTTCCGCCTCCTTATCCTCCTTGACATTAGTGTCAGTACCGGAAAGCTTATTCAAACGATGGATTCTGTTGGATTTCGATAAGAAAGCCTAATGTCAAAACTAAATCTACCGCCTCTAGATCTGGTGCTTCCCTTTGAAGCCGCTGCCCGGCTGGGCAGCTTTACGCGCGCGGCTGAGGAATTGAACGTGACCCAGTCCGCGGTCAGTCAGCGCGTGCGGAGACTGGAGGAACAGCTGGGCATAAGGCTCTTTGTGCGCCGTCATCGGAAGATCGAGCTGACTGCCTCCGGGCGAGAGCTGTTGAATGGTGCCACGGTCGCGCTCGGGCATCTGGCGGCGGCCACCGAGAGCCTACGCCACGGCGAACGCCATCGGCGTCTAGGCCTTGCTACGGATACCGCGATCGCCTCACTTTGGCTGCTTCCCAGGCTTGCGCGCTTTCGTCAGGCACATGCAGACATTGTGGTCGATCTGACGGTCAGCGATCTGGAGGCTGCTTGCTTGGACGCCGAGGTTGCAATTCTGCACGGCTCAGGCGACTGGCCCGGATATCAGTGCCGGCTGCTCTTCGCCGACAAGATCTATCCTGTCTGCGCGCCAGCTTATCTTCAGAGGAACAGGGTCGAATGCCCTGCAGACTTGTTAACCCAGGATCTCATCGACCTCGACTATCAGCTTTGGAACTGGATGAACTGGGGTATCTGGTTGACCGAGCGCGGCCTGGATCCCAGCGGGACGCGGCGCGTATTCCAGTCGAACAGCTATCCTGCGGTGATCGCGGCGGCACGTGCCGGCTGGGGGGTCGCGCTTGCATGGGACCATTTCCTGGACGAAGACCTCACCGCGGGTCGGCTGCGGCGTTTGGGAACTGAAGAGGTGACGACCCAATTTGGTTACTACCTCGCGGTCCGGAACGGGGCTGGTTCGGAGGCGGCGGCCTTTGCCGCACTGCTGGCTCCCTAACTCGGGAGACAGGTAATGCGCCTCCGATCGGGCCTTGCTATAGCTGACCCAGGCGACAGGCGCCCCGACCCCTTACTCACCTTGCTAGGAGCTGCGAGCGAAGCCATGGCTCAGATCTATGCCTACGACGACGTCGTGCCGGTGGTCGACCCGGCAGCCTTCGTGCATCCGGCTGCCGTCATCATCGGCGACGTCATCGTCGGTCCGGAGTGCTATGTCGGGCCGGGTGCCTGCCTGCGTGGCGACTTCGGGCGCATCATTATGGAGGCGGGTTCCAACCTGCAGGAGACCTGCGTCGTCCACGCCTTCCCAAACCTGGAGACCGTGATCGAGGCCGAAGGCCACATCGGCCACGGCGCTGTGCTGCACGGCTGCCGGGTCGGGCGCAACGCCATGGTGGGCATGAACGCCGTGGTGATGGACGAAGCCAAAATAGGAGAGAACTCGATCGTGGCTGCAATGGCTTTTGTGAAGGCCAAAGCAGAGATCCCGCCCAACAGTTTGGCCGTCGGCTCACCGGCCAAAGTCGTTCGCGAATTGGCTGAGAAAGAGATTGCCTGGAAGCGCCAAGGTACGGCGATTTACCGCCGCCTGGCAGCCGAAGCAGGTGAGAAGCTGCGCCCGGTTGAGCCCTTGCCGGCGGTGGAGGAGGGACGCCGGCGGATCGAGGCGCCGGAGTATGATCCTCTCTTTGCCGCCAAGCTGAAGCTGGACGGCTAGGGGAGGGCGCGCTCCTCGCCGGGCCAAGGGGGCTTCAAAGCCAAAGGAAATCTGTAGCGGTGATCTGCCCGGCGACAGAGACGCCATCCAAGCGGAAGGCGATGTCGGCCGTGCCGTCACCGTCTCGGTCGACCTGCACCTGGCCGCTACCGGCAAAGCGCGCTTCGCTGTTTCCGCCTGCCGAGAAGCCGGTTGCCTCAATGTAGGTAAAGGCGCCCACCTCCAGGCCAGCGGCGAAGACCAGGCGGTCTCCTGCACTGCTGTTGAAGTCGCTGATCTCTGGGCCTCCGGAACCGGCGTTGCCAAGCGGCATGCCATCGAAGAGGAAGGAGTCGCCACCGGATCCGCCAAAAAGCTGATTGCCGCTCTCCATCGCAAGGCTATCTGCGCCGCTCTCCCCTTCTAGAGTGTCGCTGCCGCTGCCGCCGCTCAAGCGATCGTCGCCGTCGCGCCCCTCGACCAGATCGTCGCCGCCCAGTCCATCCAGCCCATTGTCGCCGCTGTTGCCTTGCACGCGGTTGTTCAGGTTGTTTCCAGCGCCGTCAATGTTGCCGAAGCCGCCCTGCATACGCAGATCCTCAATGAAGGCATTGGCCGAGCCGTCCGGCAAGGTGAAGTCGGCCTCGGCGCGCACCAGATCCGAGCCTTGCCCAGCCTGATCGCGCACCTGGTCGCCGACTGTATCGACGATGAAGGTGTCCTTGCCCGATCCGCCAATGAGAATGTCCGAGCCTGCGTCGCCGTTCAGGCGATCGGCACCGCTGCGCCCCCAGAACTTGTTGTCGGCCGTATTGCCTAAGAGGATATTGTCGTGCTCGTTGCCGGAGAGAGTTCCTTCGCCAATGCCCTTGTTCACATTGCTGCGCTCGATGAAGCCATCGGCACCGCTACCAAGGGTGTAGTCGAGCGCGTTGGAGCGGATGACGTCGACGCCGCCTGCCGCCGTCTCCGCGGCTACGTCGCCTAAAGTGTCGACGATGAAGGTATCGTTGGCCTTACCGCCGAAGGCCGTATCGGCGCCGCTGCCGCCGTTCAGACGATCGCGCCCCAGGCCGCCGAACATCAAATCGACACCTGTTCCACCGACGAACTGGTCGTTTCCGTCTCCACCGTCCAGGCTGTCGTCGCCTTGAGCCCCGAACAGCGTGTCGCGTCCGCTCAGGCCCCTCAGGTCGTCAGAGCCCGCTTCGCCACGCAGGACGTCGTCGCCGCTGCCGCCGTAGGCCAGATCCTGACCCGACCCTCCGAAGAGCAGATCGGCGCCGACCTCGCCCTCAAGCCTGTCGACCCCACTGTCGCCGTTCAGACGATCATCGCCACTACGCCCGAAGATCGTATCGTTGCCTGTGCGCCCATAGAGGCTGTCGTTTCCGCTGGTTCCGACCAGTACATCGTTTCCACTGGGGCTGACTCCGATGGTCACTTCGAATCCTGTGACCAAGGCACCACCGGGGATTTCAACGCCACTGCCTAAGAAGAGCGTATCGATCCCGGCGCCGCCGAACAGGCTTTCGCCAAAGACAATGTCCGATTGCGCAACCACGATAACCAGGTCGTTGTCGTCGCCGCCGTCTAGTGTGTCTCTGCCTTGCCCGGCTGTTAGTGTGTCCTCCCCAGCGCCGCCAAAAAGTCTGTCGTTTGCGCTTCCCCCGAACAAAAGATCGTCGCCGTCGGCGCCGTAGAGCCGATCAGAGCCACGATCACCGTAGATGGAGTCTCGGCCGCTACCGCCGTTTGCTACATCGTTTCCAGTTCCCCCGTCGATCGCATCGTCTCCACTGCCGCCGAATAGATAGTCGCTGTTGCCGTCTCCGCGCAGTGAATCGGTTCCGAGGCCGCCGATTAGGCTATCGCTGCCGCTACCGCCTTCGAGAAAATCGTCACCTTGATCGCCGTTGATGGTATCGCTGCTGTTCCCGCCGAAGGCGAAATCAGCCTCTTCGCCGCCATACAGCGTATCGCCTGCTGCGCCGCCGTAGAGGTAGTCCAGATCCTCGCCACCCTCCAGGAAGTCTGCCTGTTCGTTGCCCTCCAGAGTGTCCGAGCCGCTGCCGCCCCGCAGGGCATCCTCGCCATAGCCACCGACCAGCGTGTCGTCGCCTTGCCCACCGTTCAGGACGTCATTACCGTCATTGCCATCGGCGTAATCATCACCTGCATCGCCATAGATGGAATCAAGTCCGGACTCGCCGTCCAAGTCATCTTTTCCGTCACCACCATAGATCTGGTCTCCGCCGCTGCCGCCAAAGACCAGATCTGCGCCGGACGACCCATCCAAGCTATCGTCACCGCGTTCGCCCTCTAGGACGTCATCGCCGTCGCCTCCATAGAGCCTGTCGACGCCGACCCCGCCATAGGCGCTGTCGATATCCTCTCCTCCATAGAGAAAATCGCTGCCGCTTGCCCCTGCTAAGCGGTCGTTGCCGCTGTCACCCAAGAGCGTATCGTCGCCATCGGCACCGTCCAGAGAATCCGCCCCATCGTTTCCTGCGAGCAAGTCGTCATTCTCGCCGCCATTCAGCTGATCGTCGCCGGTGCCGCCGTAAAGGATGTCCTCGCCCTCGTCGCCGCTCAGCGAGTCTGCGCCGCTATTCCCAGCAAGAAAGTCGTCACCGCTGTTGCCCGCCAACGAGTCCTTTCCTCCTTCTCCGACAAGCGTGTCGTTTCCAGTCTCTGCATAGAGCGTGTCGTCACCCTCACCGCCGCTGACCGTATCTGAGCCAGATCCTGCCAAGACCGTGTCGTTCCCGCTCTCGGCGAAGAGCGTGTCGTTCCCGGAATTGCCCTGCAACCCGTCACTACCGTCGCCTCCGACTACGACATCGTCGCCGTCGCCGGCGTAGATGACATCGGCCCCCGTTTCGCCGTCAAGATAGTCGGCATCGGCCTCGCCAACGATTACATCATCGCCATCGCCACCCTTGATGCTGTCGGCTCCTTCGGCGCCGTACAGGAGATCGTCGCCGGTGTCACCATTCAGGCTATCGTCGCCGGAACCACCCAAGAGACTGTCCAAGCCATCGCCGCCGAAGAGAACATCGCGCCCGTGGTCGCCAAAGATGCTGTCATCCCCCGATGCCCCGGACAGACTGTCCAAACTGCTGAGGCCCATCAGCGTATCGACACCGGATCCCCCATAAGCTGTGTCGATTTCGGTTCCGCCGAAAACAGTGTCGTCGCCAGCATCGCCTCGCAGAGTGTTCTCACCCTCATAGCCGCTTAGAACATCGCTGCCGTCTCCGCCATACTGTGTGTCGTTGCCTTCGTCGCCGTCGAGGGTATCGTCGCCGGAGCGGCCCAACAAGACATCATCCCCGACTTCGCCATGGATAGCATCCCCTCCATCGTCGCCTGAGACATTATCGTCGCCACTGCCACCATAGTGCGTGTCACTGCCGGAACCGCCGATCAGATAGTCTCCATTGCTTCCGCCGTAGAGCACATCTCCCGCGCTGCCGCCGTAGAAAATGTCAACGCCCGCACCCCCGTAGAGGCTGTCGCTTCCGATCGCACCGTAGCCTCGGTTCGTTCCCAGTCCACTGAAGATTTCGTCGGTGCCACTGCCGCCGAAGAGGTAGTCGTTTCCACTAGCGCCCTCTAAGCGGTCGGCTTCGCTTCCGCCCAGAAGAAGGTCATCACCTGAACCGCCCTCAAGATTGTCATAAAGGAGGCCACCTTCCAAGGTATCAGTGCCCTCACCGCCATAGAGAAAGTCGTTTCCGGACTGGCCGTTAAGGCTGTCGGCATCCTCGCCGCCCAGGAGGGAATCGCTCCCGCTTCCCCCATAGAGCGAATCCTCATCCTCGCCGCCGACAAGGCTATCATCTCCGGAACTCCCATAGAGTATGTCTTTCCCAACCTCGCCATAGAGGACGTCGTCGTTCGCCCCACCAACTATGCTGTCGTTTCCGGTATCTCCCTGAACAGAGTCCTTGCCACTGCCGCCTGCAAGGAGATCATCACCGCTTCCGCCGCTGATGTAGTCGTCGCCGTCGTCTCCATAGACAACATCTGAATCGAGGTCGCCATAGATGACATCCCTTTCCGCGCCGCCATAGACGATGTCGCCATCGCTCCCGCCGTAGATCAGGTCTTTGCCGCTACCTCCACCCAATACGTCATTGCCCTCGAAACCGACCAAGAGATCCTCGCCGGATTCTCCATAGAGGGAGTCGATTGCAAACTCGCCGAAAAGGCTGTCGTTTCCTCTGCCGCCCAGCTGTGTGTCTGCACCACTGCCGCCGAAAAGCGTATCGACACCGCTGAGGCCAGCCAAGGCGTCGTCACCGCTGCCGCCGACAACGATATCGGTGCCGTCGCCGCCGTAGGCTGAATCGGCGCCAAGGCCGCCGAAGAGAAGATCGTCCTGTTGGAAACCGCGCAGGGCGTCAGATCCGCTGTCGCCCAGTAGGGTATCAGTGCCTTGACTTCCATTGAGCCCATCCTGCCCGCTGCCGCCGAAGATCGTATCGGTTCCTAAACCGCCAGAGATGATGTCGTCACCCAGGCCACCGATCCCCGTATCCTGGCCTTTGTCCAGGAGAATGATGTCTGCGTCGCTTCCGCCGAACGCCGTGTCGTTCCCATCAGCCCCGAAGATGTCGTCACCACCGTTCTGGCCGTAGAGCGTATCGTTGCCGTCGCCACCGTTGAGGTCGTCATCCCCGTCCAGACCATAGAGCCTGTCCGTGCCGTCACCACCGCTGAGATCGTCCTCACCGCCGAGACCAAAGAGCCTGTCGTTCCCAGTTGCTCCCAATATCTGGTCGGCAAGGTTGGTGCCGACCAAGGAGTCGTTCCCGCTGGTACCGTAGATGTCCGCCATGGGTCTTCCCCTGGTGTTCTTCTAGATTTTCATTCAGTATGTCCCACTCTATCGGAAATTGGTTCACTGCCGCTGGACACTTTTCCGTGGCTGTAATTCCGGATGATATAGATCTCTGGTCGTTGGCCGCTTGGTCTCTTCGTCCTCGAGAGCGGACCGTTAGGCTTTGGCTTCTTGCCAGATTACCGGCCAGAGATCGCTGTCCAGCGGGCCGCCGGCGGGGATGCCGGGCAGTGGGGGCATGTGCTGGATGCCGTCATGGGGATAAAACCGGGCATCTTCACCGGTCCAGCGGGTGACATAGGCACGCCGACGCCTGTCGTTGCGCGCGTTGCCCGGCGCGTGATGGACCAAGAGGCCATGATGCACAGTGCAGTCGCCGGGCTCCAACTCGAACTGGACGATGTCGTGACGCTCTCGCTCGGACTCGATGTCGGGCACCGGGGCCAGATCTTCACTAAACTTGACCGTCCCGCTGAAAGAGGCCGGCTTCAGTCGTTGTCCCCATCGGTGCGAGCCCTTGATGTATTCGACAGCGCCGCTTTCTGCCGTCACCTCGTCCAGCGCTAGCCAGAGTGTGCAGACCTGATCGCCCAAGACCGGCCAATAGGGCATGTCGTGATGCCAGGGGGTCTCCACCGGGGTGCCGGGCTCCTTGATCAGCCACTGGTCGAAGAAGATGTTGGTCTTGGTCGCACCCATCAGCCGCCCGGCGATCTCGGCGGCAGGCGAAGAGAAGATGAAGTCCCGGCAGAGCTGATTGCGCAGCCAGACGAAGGTGTCGAAGAAGAATCGGCCCTCCGCTTCACGCAGCTCAGCCAGTTCCATCACCAGATCGCTCGGCTCGGCTGCCATAGAGTGCTCAGCTGCTTGGCGTAGAGCCTCCACCTGCGATTCGTCGAAGAGCCCGCGCAGGCAGACGATGCCGTCTTCGCGGTAGTTTCTGACTTCCTCTTCGCTCAAGGTGCGGCGCAGCATGATGCAGTCTCCTACGTTCTCATTTGCGGCATCATCCATGGATTGGGTGGCTTTTCAACCCCCGGAGGATTCGGGACGCTGACCGACAGCGCGCCTCTGTTTTGGCGTTTCGCGCAGAGGCGTACAATAGGTGAGCTGCTTGTGTAAAATTATCGCTCATTTTTAGTATAGCTTGGCGTTAAGAACCGACTGCTATTCCAATCTTGGTTGCCGATCCCTTTATGGCGATTCGCGATGCATTCTATTCTCTATCACGCCGGTAATTTTTTGAGGGTACGTTCTCGACGAACCTCTTGCCCGACAAATTGGCCGATTTGTCAAGGGTTTGACTTCCTCCAAATCCCAGTTAGGTTTGCTTTGCAAGCAAGTCTCAACACTTGATTTGGCATCTGTAAGGGAGGAATCCAACGTGGCAGTGATCTATGGGACAGAGGATCCGGATACGCTTACCGGTAGTGAGGAAGTCGATACGATCTTTGGCTATGGCGACAGCGATCGGCTTTTCGGTGAAGGCAACGATGACCTGCTCTATGCCGGTGCTGGCGACGACTCCGGCCTTTTCGGTGGGGCCGGTGACGATGGTATCTATGGCGGTGAGGGTAAGGACAGCAGTCTTTTCGGCGGCTCGGGCATCGATCGGATTTATGGCGGCTACGGTCAGGATGAGCGACTCTTCGGCGACAGCGGTGCAGACTTTTTCCAAGCCGGGCCAAATCGCGATGCCATGCTGTTCGGCCGCCAGGGCGACGACCTGCTATTCGGAGATGGCGGCAATGATTTCGCCCTTTACGGCAGCGGCGGCAAGGATGGCTTGTATGGAGAGGACGGCAACGACAATTCCTTCTTCGGCGGTGGCAGCGACGACAGCCTCTTTGGAGGCTCAGGTTTCGATCGCTGGTTCTTTGGCGGAACCGGCCGAGATAGGCTGGAGGGCGGCACCGCGACTGATGCGCAGCTCTATGGCGGCATCGGTCCCGATCGCCTCTATGGCGGTGATGGCAATGACAGCCAGCTCTTCGGCGACAGTGGTAACGACCGGATCTATGGCGGCCAAGGTAGAGACTATGGGCTGTTCGGCGCGAGCGGCGAGGATCGCATGTTCGGTGGCAGCGCGCGGGATATCATGCGCGGCGGCGAGGGCGACGATAGTCTTTTCGGCGATCAAGGGGCTGATAGTCTGGCCGGCGACAGTGGCGCCGACTTCCTCGTAGGTGGCCTCAACCGTGACACGCTCTTCGGCGGAAGTGGCGATGATACCTTCTTCGTGGCCAGTCAGGCGGACATCGTCTCCGGCGAAACCTACATCGGTGGCGACGGCACAGATACGCTCGTCATAGGAGAGGGTGGGACCATCCCAGTGGCCGTTTTCCTCAGCAGCGTTGAATCGGTGATCTATGGCTAGCGGAGAGGGCAGGGTGCTGAGCCCCGCCCTTCTTCCACCTACTCGGCAGCCGCCTGTTCGGCTGTGTAGCCCGGCAGTTCGCCGCGGATGATATAGCGCAGCAATGCGACGATCTGCTCTGGATCGGAGGCAACGGCCAGTGCGGCCGCGTCGACCTCTTTCAGCGCATGGTTTAAGGCCGCGTCGTGTAGGCTGATAAAGGGCTTCTCCAGGGCCGCGCAGAAGCCAGCATCGAAAGCCGCGTTCCACTGGCGGTACTTGTCGCCAAAGCGCACCACGGCAAGGTCGGCCTCTTGGATCAAGGTGCGCGTGCGGATGGCGTTCAGCTTGGCGCCCTTGTTGTCATGCCAAAACTTGTCGGGCTCGGCACCCAGGATGGCGACGCCACAGTCGTCTGAGGCCTCGTGATGGGTGACAGGGCTGGAGAACTCAACCGGCAGGCCGGCAGAGGTCGCGCCGGCGACGATGCGCTCGCGCCAGTCGCTGTGAATCTCGCCGGAGAGATAGACGGTCCAGATGCGATCGGGGGAATAGGCAGTGGGCATGGCTTGGCTCCTCGGCTTTGCTGTACGCTCCTATTTGGGGCCTCTGCCGCTGTGAAGCCAGTGAGCAAATGTCGCTCTAGACCTGCTCAGACGACTTGTCTAACCGGCTCGGCTTCGAGGACTCGGGCTGCAGGTTGTTTGTCCAGTTCGGCGAGGGCTGCAGATATGTTGCGCCGAACCTCGTCGCGGAAGGGAACAAAGTGCTCGATCTGGGCACAGGTCATGACATAGGCCACCAGTCGTTGCGGTCCTTGGCCAGAGACCTGTTTGAGACCACGCCAATAGGCTCGCCGGCCTGGCCCCAAGAGTCCTTGCCGCCAGATCTGGCGCAGCAGAAGGGCCAATTGCCGAGGGCCTACTTTGGCGCCACCGAAGTTGGGCCAAGGGCCGATCCGAGAATACATGCCGCTCGCACGTCCATAGAAGGCAACTGGGTCATAGAGTTTTTGGTAGGCTTGCAGGTACTCTTCGGCGATCTCTGCAACTGGGCGCGTTGGCCGAAAGTTCATTAACGTAGTCTGATTGACATCTGCCCGCTCGTCAGTCAGACGGCCCTCCTTTGTCAGGCGTTGATGCAGACCGGTGTGCGGCAAGACCTGCAGCAGCGAGAGAAACGCAACCGGGATCTCCGCTTCTTCCACGAAGTCCACGATGCGTTGGCCGGCCCCCTGTTCTTCGCCGTCGAAGCCGAGAATGAAACCGCCCATGACTCTCAGCCCCGCCTGCATCATCGCCGCTACGGACTCTGTCAAAGGCGACCGGATGTTCTGCTTCTTCTTCGTCAGCTTCAGACTCTCTTCGTCTGGAGTCTCTATGCCGAGAAAGACCGTGGTGAAACCGGCGCGCACCATCTTGGCCAAGAGGTCCGCATGGGTACCCAGGTCTACTGAGGCCTCGGTGTAGAGCTGGAAGGGAAAGCCGCGCTCGCGTTGCCAGGCTTCAAGATCGTCGAGGAGGCCAAGCACGTTTTTCTTGTTGCCGATAAAGTTGTCGTCGACGAAGAACACACGGCCCCGCCAACCCAGATCGTAGAGCTGAGCGAGCTCCGCCAGGAGGCGCTCGTTCGGCTTGGTTCGGGGGCGTCGCCCATAGAGAGTGATGATATCGCAGAACTCGCAGAGGAAGGGGCAGCCGCGGGAATACTGTACCGCCATGTCGATGTAGGCATCCAATTCGAGCAGGTCGAAGCGTGGCATGGGAGCCTCACTCATCTCCGGTTTCTCATGGGAACGGAAGCGCCCTCCGGGCTCGCCCCGCAAAAAAGCCTCAAGGAAGTGCGGGAGGGTGCGTTCACCCTCGTCCAGCACCAGAAAATCAGCGCCGGCAGCGGCCACTTCGTCGGGCAGGGAGGTTGCGTAGGGACCGCCGACCACCACAGTCTTGCCGCGCGCCTTCGCCTCTTTGACGATAGCCAGCAGGTGCTTGCTCTGCACGATCATACCGGAGAGCAAGATCAAATCTGCTTCATTCCAGTCATCCTCTGTCAGGGTTCGCAGATTGGTATCGACTAAGCTGAGTTGCCAAGAAGTAGGCAGTAAGGCGGCAATGGTGACCAGGCCGAGTGGCGGTAACAACGCGCCCTTGCCATGGACTTTGAGGACACGCTCGAATGACCAAAAGCTCATGGGAAACTTTGGCCATACAAGGAGGGCTCGAATTACTCCGCCGTTGCGTTTACTCTTGTTGATCAAGGCGAAGGTTTCCCCAGAATTGTTACAATGGGGGACTATACCTTTGGTGAGCGACAACTCACAATCTGACCAAACGGACAGGGAGGACGAGACTCAGGTTTGAGGTACGCCCACGGCCCGAACGCCTTCCAGGATCAGCTTAGTGGCGAGTTCGGCATAGTCTTCGCGGCTGATCGGACCGTCGGGGCGAAACCAGAGATAGACCCAGTTCAGCATGCCGAAGAAGGACATGGTGACGGGTTTCAGCATGTTAGGCTCGTTGCCCAAAGCCGGATTGACGGTCAGCAGAATGGAGGAGAAGTGGCCAACAAGTTGTCGTTCGAGCCCGCGCAGGGCCTCAGCGAGCTCCGGCGGTAGGGTGGTCATGGCGTTGATCTGGACGCGATGCTCATCGTCGGCGTCGCGGTAGCACTCCAACAGCTGGCGGACCAGCAAGCGCAGGCGCTGCTCGGGCGGCAGGCTGGGGTCGTCGACAGCGCTCAACGCTTGATTCAGCTCCTCCAGATGGGTGCGGATGATGTCGAAGAGCAGCGCTTCCTTGCTGTCGTAGTAGTGATAGAGCAAGGCCTTGGAGACCCCGCACTCGGCTGCGACCGAGGCGATGGAGGCGCGGTCGAAGCCGTGCTGCGCGAAGAGCTGGGTCGCCGTCTTCAAAATGATACGACGCTTCTGGTCATAGTCCTGTGCGCGAGGTCTCGCCATGAATCAATCCTGTCCGCGTAAATCGACGACGCGGCGTGCCTTGCCGGCCGATCGCTCGACTGCTTCCGGATCACCGACCTCGACCTCGATGCTGACGCCGATCACGCTTTTCACGTGATGTTTTAACTCCTTGGCTGCTGCCGCCCGCGCCGCCGCGTCATGGCCTGGAAGCGTCTCCGTCTTGACGGTCAGCACATCCATGCGTCCTTTGCGGGTGAGCTCAATCAGGAAATGCGGGGCCAGGCCACTGCACTTCATCAGCTGCTCTTCGATCTGGGTCGGGAAGATGTTGACGCCGCGCAGGATGATCATATCGTCGGAACGCCCGGTGACCTTCTCCATGCGCCGCATGGTGCGCGCGGTTCCTGGCAGCAGCTTGGTCAGATCGCGCGTGCGGTAGCGGATGATCGGGAAGGCCTCTTTGGTGAGCGAGGTGAAAACCAGTTCGCCCTCCGAACCGTCCGGCAGCACCTCACCGGTCTCGGGGTCGATGATCTCGGGGTAGAAGTGATCCTCCCAGATATGGAGGCCGTCCTTGGTCTCGACGCATTCGCAGGCAACGCCCGGGCCGATTACCTCTGACAGGCCGTAGATGTCGACTGCATGCATGTTGAAGGCCTGCTCGATCTCCTGGCGCATGGCGTTGGTCCAGGGCTCGGCCCCGAAGATGCCGACAGCCAGAGAGGTCTCGCGCGGGTCGATGCCCTGAGCACGGAAGTGATCTAGGATCGAGAGTGCGTAGGAGGGCGTCACCATGATCACGCGGGGCTTGAAATCCTGGATCAAGGTCACTTGACGCTCGGTCATGCCTCCGGAGACCGGGACTACAGTGCACCCTAGCTTTTCGGCACCATAGTGCGCGCCCAGACCGCCGGTGAAGAGGCCATAGCCGTAGGCGACATGGATGATGTCACCGGCACGACCTCCCGAGGCACGGATTGAGCGTGCCACGACACTGGCCCACATGTCGATGTCGTTCCGGGTGTAGCCCACCACGGTCGGTTTGCCGGTTGTGCCGGAGGAGGCATGGACGCGGGCCAGACGCTCTTGGGGGACGGCGAACATGCCGAAAGGATAGTTCTCGCGCAGATCCTGCTTCACCGTGAAGGGAAACTTGGCGAGATCGCTGAGCGTGCTCAGGTCCTCGGGATGAACTCCGATGGCGTCGAACTTGGCGCGGTAGACTGGCGCATTCTCGTAGGCATGCGTGACGGTCTTCTTGAGGCGCAACAACTGTAGTGCTGCAATCTCGTCGCGAGATGCGGTCTCGACCGGTTCCAGATCGCTGGGTTTGGGGGAGAGGTCTTCCATCCTGTCGTCCTCCGTCCTTGGCCTTGTCTTACTCTGTCGTTTCGGGAAGGTGGCAGCCCTTGATCTCGCGCGACTGTCCGCGGAAGCTGGCAACCAGGCTGCCATCTGCCTTGCAAACGGTCACGTCGTAGATGCCGTTGCGGCCGTAGCGCGCGACCTCGATTGCCTCTGCTGTCAGGCAATCCTCGGCGAAGGCGGGCGCGATGAAGGTGATGGCGGCCTGTTGGGCGACGACCTTGCGATTGTAACTGTTGCAGGCGAAGGCAAAGGCGGAGTCGGCCAAGGTAAAGATAAATCCGCCGTGGCAGGTGCCATGCCCGTTGCAGAGGGTCGAGGTGACGGTCATGGAGAGCCGGGCCTGGCCGGGGCCGACCCAATCGAGGCTCATGCCAAGCGCACGCGAGGCCTCGTCCTCTGCCCACATAGCCGCTCCGCAAGCCTCGGCCAGCTCCTCGGGGCTGTACGCCATTCCCGCTAGGCCTTGCCGGTGAAACGGGGAGGGCGTTTTTCGGTGAAAGCGGCGACGCCTTCGGCATAGTCCGGGCTCTTGCCGGCCTGGCTCTGCAGGTCGCGCTCCAGGTCGAGTTGGGCGCTGAGGCCATGCTCGCCGGCCGCCTGGATTGCGTGCTTGGTGAGGCCCAGGCCGAAAGTCGGACCCTGGGCCAGCTGGATCGCCAGCGCCTGTGCCTCGGCCATCAGTGCCCCGTCGGCGACCGCGCGCCAGATCAGGCCCCAGTCGGCTGCTTGCTGCGCGCTCAAAGGCGCTGCGGTCATTGCCAAGGCCTTGGCGCGGGCCTCTCCCAAGTGTCGGGTCAGGGTCCAGGTGCCGCCGGAATCGGGGATCAGACCGATCTTGCTGAAGGCCTGGATGAACTTGGCCGACTGGGCGGCGAGGACGATGTCGCAGGCCAAGGCGATGTTGGCGCCGGCCCCCGCAGCGACACCGTTGACCGCGCAAACGATGGGTTTCTCCACCGTCCGCATCAGGCGAATGAGGGGATTGTAGTACTCCTCGATGGTCTCGCCCAGGTCCCCATCGGCAGAGACCGCCGGGTCGGCAAGGTCTTGGCCGGCAGAGAAGGCTCGCCCGGCGCCAGTCAGCAGGATCGCGCGGCAAGCGTCACGCTCGCGGGCTTCGCTGAGTGCCAGCCGCAGCGCCAGGTTCATCTCTGCGGTGAAGCTGTTCAGCTTGTCGGGTCGGTTCAGCGTCAGTGTCGTTAGGCCCTCGGCCTCGCTTACCAGGATCGTTTCGCTCTGCATTGCCGTTTTCTCCTTCGCTTCCTTCCAATAGTGCGTGAAAGCGGTCAATTGAAGAATCTTCTTGCATAAACCGTCCGGTCGGTCAATTATCTTATCACAGCCCTTACGGGACCTGAGCTCAAGAGATCGAAGAGATGAGGACGGTATGACCGACTTTTTCGAACGCCATCGCCAAACCCTGGACGCGGCCTTGGCGGCAGCTCGGAGTCGAGATTTCTGGTCGGCCTATCCGGAGGTGCCGAGCAAGAAGATCTATGGCGAGGCGGCACCGGGCAAGGGCGAGGCGGCCTACCAAGGGCTTCTGGGGAAGCCCTTCGCACTGCCGGGACATCCCGAGAGCAGCCGCCTGGGACGCGAGATCTCTCCCTACGGTCCCGCTTTGGCGATCAGCTATCCCAGCGCCGAGGTCGCGGATCTGATCGCGGCTTCTGACCTGGCCGGCAAGACCTGGGCATTGGCCAGCCCGAGCGAACGTGTCGGCATCTTGCTGGAGGCCTTGGCGCGTCTCAACCAGCGCAGCTTCGAGATCGGGCATGCGGTGATGCATACGACCGGTCAGCCCTTCGTCATGGCCTTTCAAGCCGGTGGCCCGCATGCGCAGGACCGTGGGTTGGAGGCAGTGGCCTACGCCTACCGCGCTATGACTGAGACGCCGGAGCGCGCACGCTGGACCAAGCCACAAGGCAAGCAGCCGCCGATCGTGCTGGAGAAACACTACCGCGTCCTGCCACGTGGCATCGCGCTGACCATCGGTTGCAACACCTTTCCAACCTGGAACGGCTATCCCGGTCTCTTCGCCAGCTTGGCGACCGGAAATACGGTCATTGTCAAGCCGCACCCTGCGGCCATCCTGCCTCTGGCGATCACGCTTCAGGTGTTGCGCGCCGTCTTGAGCGAGGCGGGCTTTGACCCGAACGTGGTGCTCTTGGCCGTCGACGAGCCGGGTGCGGAGATCACCAAGACCTTGGCCAGACAACCTGCCGTTAAGATAATCGACTATACCGGCTCCAATGCCTTCGCCGACTGGCTGAGGGCAGAGGCGGGGCAGGCAACGCTCTATAGCGAGGAGGCTGGGGTAAACTCTGTCGTGTTGGCCTCAACAGACGACTTCGCGGGTGTTTGCGCCAACCTCGCCTTTTCGATCTCGCTCTACAGCGGTCAGATGTGTACCGCGCCGCAGAACATCTATCTGCCGCGGGCCGGTATTGAGACCAATCAAGGTCATAAGTCTTTCGAGGAGGTGGCAGAGGCCTTGCGCGGGGCGATCGACGGTCTGCTGGGCGATCCGGCCCGCGCGGCCGGTGTCTGCGGTGCGCTCGCCAATCCGGCGACCTTGGCGCGTGTCGAGGCCGCAAGCAAAGAGGGCAGGGTGGTGCGTGCCTCAAGTCCGCTAGAGGGTTTGCCGGGCGCGAGGACAGCCACGCCGCTGCTGTTGGCTGTCGATGCAGACGAGAGCGCGGCGCACCGCCAAGAGCGTTTCGGTCCCATCGCCTTCCTTGTCGCCGCCGAGAGTGCCGAGGCCGCCATCGAGGAAGCTTCCGGCTTGGCACGGGAGGAGGGAGCCATCACTGCCGCCGTCTACGCCAAGGATGCCGCCACCCTGCAGCGCGCGGAGGCGGCTTTCGGCGACGCCGGGGTTAGCCTTTCTTGCAACCTGACCGGCAACATCTTCGTCAATCAGTCGGCGGCCTTCAGCGACTACCACGTGACTGGGGCCAACCCTGCCGGCAATGCCTGCCTGACCGACGCCGCCTTCGTGGCCAACCGTTTCCGCATCGTCGCCGTGCGGCGGCCGATTGCAGCCTAGAGATCGATGACCAAAGGAGGAACTGAGAGATGACGTTTGCACCCGCCAAGACCATGGCCGCAGCCTTGGTTGCAGTCGCCGCCTTTGCGCTGACGCAACCGGCTTCGGCCGAAGTCAAGTTGGGCTCGACCCTGGCCGTCACCGGACCGGCCTCCTTCCTGGGCGATCCGGAAGCCAAGACGCTCAAGATGCTGGTCGATCAGGTGAACGCGGCCGGCGGCATCAATGGCGAGACCGTGACCTTGATCCAATACGACGATGCGGCCAATCCCAACAACGCACGCACCTTCGCCACGCGCCTGGTCGAGGATGACGAGGTGATCGCGGTCATTGGCGGCTCTACCACCGGTGCCACCATGGCGATGATCCCGATCTTCGAGGATGCCGAGATCCCCTTCATCTCCTTGGCGGGTGCAGTGGTCGTCATCGACCCGGTCAAAGAGTGGGTCTTCAAGACACCCCACACCGACCGTATGGCCTGTGCGAAGATCTTCGAAGATATGCAGACGCAGGGGATCGCCAAGATTGGCATGATCTCCGGCACCGGCGGTTTCGGCAAGTCGATGCGCGGCCAGTGTCTGGATATCGTGGGAGACTATGGCATTGAGGTCGTCGCCGACGAGACCTATGGCCCCAAGGATGCCGACATGACCCCGCAGCTGACCAAGATCAAGAACAGCGAGGGCGTTCAGGCCGTGCTTAATCCGGGTTTCGGTCAGGGGCCGGCCTTGGTCACCCGCAACTATGCCCAGCTTGGCATGACGCAACCGCTCTATCAGTCGCACGGCGTGGCCTCGCAATCCTTCATCGACCTGGCCGGCGAAGCGGCAGAGGGCGTGCGCATGGCTGCACCCAGTTTGCTGGTGGCCGAGAGTCTCGCAGCCGACGACCCGCAGCGCGCGGTGGTTCTTGCCTACAAGACCGCCTACGAGGGCGAGACCGGCCAGCCTGTCTCCACCTTCGGCGGCTACGCCTATGACGCCTTCATGATGCTGAAAGCGGCCATCGAAAAGGCGGGTTCCGACGACCCGGCTGCGATCCGCGATGCCTTGGAAGCCACGAGCGGTTATGTCGGCGTGACCGGCGAATTCAGTTTCTCGCCGGAGGATCACCTGGGCTTGGATCTTTCCGCCTTTCGCATGGTTGAGGTGAAGGACGGTCGCTTCGTCTTGATCGACTAGCCGAACAGCACCAGCCCTTCGGATCGTCGAAGGGCTGGTTCCTCTTAGCTTCGTGAGAGTTGAGTACGCGCGATGGCAGAGCTTCTGCAGTTCCTGCTGTCCGGTGTCACCGTGGGCGCCATCTATGCCTTGGTCGCACTGGGCTTTACCCTGATCTACAACGCCAGCGAGGTGGTGAACTTCGCCCAGGGTGAGTTCGTCATGATCGGCGGCATGACTACGGCTTTCCTCTATGCTGCAGGACTGCCGGTCTGGCTGGCAGCACTGCTGGCAATTCTAGCAGCCGTCTTGGTCGGGATCGCGCTCAACAAGTTAGCTGTCGAGCCGGCGCGCGGCGCACCTGTGCTGGCGCTGATCATCATCACCATCGGCGCCTCAATCTTCTTGAGCGGTACGGCCGAGATCGTCTTCGACAAGCAGTTCCATCGCTTTCCGGCCTTCAGCGGTGACTCACCGATCGCAATCGGTGGGGCAACGATTTTGCCGCAAAGCCTCTGGGTGCTGGGTGGTGCCATGGCGATCTTCGCAGCGCTCTACCTCTTCTTCACCCGCACCCTTCTGGGGCGCGCCGTCTTGGCGACGGCCAACAACCGAATGGCGGCCAAGCTGGTGGGCATCAACACCGGTTTCGTCATGACCTTCAGCTTCGCACTTTCTGCTGCGATCGGGGCCTTGGCGGGGGTATTGGTGACGCCAATCACCTTCACCTCTTACGACGTCGGTGTCGGTCTGGCCCTCAAGGGCTTTGCCGGTGCCATGCTGGGCGGCATGGGCAGCCCGCCCGGTGCCCTGATCGGCGGGCTCGCCATCGGTTTGGCAGAAGCGCTGACCGCAGGCTACATCTCCTCCGACTACAAGGACGCGGCGGCCTTCATTGTCATTTTGGCAGTGCTCTTCTTCATGCCGCAGGGCCTCTTCGGTGCCAAGCAGGTTGAGCGGGTCTAGCCATGCGTCTCTCGACCAAGCATGCAACCTTGCTGCTTCTGCTAGCGATTTTGGCATTGGCACCGTTGCTCTTCCCCAGTTCCTTCTACTACCGAGTCTTCGCCCTGATCTTCGTGAATGCGCTGGCCGTGACCGGGCTGGTGATCCTCTTGGGTTTTGCCGGCCAGGTCAGTCTGGGGCATGCCGGTTTTGCCGGGATCGGTGCCTATGCTTCCGCTTTGGCGCCAGTTCATCTAGGGTTGCCGCCTATCCTGGCCTTGCTTTTCGGCGCTGCCCTCTCGGCGCTTGTCGCCTTTCTGATCGGACGGCCGATCCTCAGGCTCAAGGGTTACACCTTGGCGGTTGCCACCCTTGGCTTCGGCATCCTGGTCTCCATGGTCTTGCGCAACGAAGCCTGGCTGACCGGTGGGCCGGACGGGATTTCCGTGCCAGCGCTGGGACTGAAGGATGGCCTCAAAGACCTGGGGATTAAGCTCAAGACCGCAGAGCTTTGGTACTGGGTTTCCGGCATTGTGCTCGTTCTGGGCGCTTGGCTGGCGCTCAACCTTCAGCATAGCCCCAGCGGGCGTGCGCTGCGGGCACTGCATGATTCCGAAGTTGCAGCCAAGACACTCGGCGTCGATGTTGCATTCTTCAAACTGAAGGCCTTCGTGGTCTCTGCGATTTACGCCTCGCTCTCCGGTTCGCTTCTGGCGCTCATGAACGGCTTTGTTACGCCGGAGGTCGCCGGCTTCTTGCATTCCATCGAACTTGTGACCATGGCAGTGTTGGGCGGTGCCGGATCGGTTGTCGGCGGCTTCTTCGGGTCCGTCCTGTTGACGGCCCTGCCGCAGGCGCTGACTTTCTTCCAAGAGTACAAGCATCTGCTGCTGGGTCTGATCATGATGCTGGTGATGATCTTCATGACCGAGGGCTTGGTCCCAAGTCTGCAGCGGCGCCTCTTGGGGAGGCGCGCATGAGCCTTCTGAAGGTGGTCGATCTGGGTATCGGCTTTGGTGGCATTCGCGCCGTCGATGGTGTCTCTTTTTCTGTCGCGTCGGGTGAGATCGTCTCGGTCATCGGGCCGAATGGGGCCGGCAAGACCACGCTCTTCAACATGATTTCCGGTCTCTATCGGCCGGACCAAGGCGCGGTCGAATTGGCGGGCCGAAACGTCACGGCCCTGGCGCCGCACCGTCTGGCGGCGCTGGGCCTCTCGCGCACCTTTCAGAACCTGCAGATCTTTCCGCAGCTGACGGTCTTGGAAAACGTCATGACCGGACGGCATCTTCAGGAGAAACCGCGATTCCTTGCCGACCTCTTCTCTCTGCCGTCCAGTCGGCGCAAGACACGCGAGACCGAGGCGGTGGCGCAGGCCTTGCTGCAGAAGGTCGGCCTCGGCGAGGCCACTGCGATGGAAGCCGGCACGCTCTCCTACGGCGGCCTGAAGCGGCTGGAGATCGCACGCGCCCTTGCTGCCCAGCCCAGCTTGCTCTTGCTGGACGAGCCGGCAGCCGGCTGCAACGCCGTCGAGACCGAGGAGATCGATGCTCTGATTGTTGCCGTCGCGAGCGAAGGCATCTCCATACTGCTGGTCGAGCACGACATGAAGTTGGTGATGAAGATCTCCAGCCACATCGTCGTGTTGGACCAAGGTCGCAAGATCGCCGAGGGTAAGCCGGTCGAAGTCAGTCGGAACCCCAAAGTGATCGCAGCCTATCTTGGCAACGAAGGGGACGATCATGCTGCAGCTTGAGGGCGTCAAGAGCCGCTATGGGCGGATCGAGGTGCTGCATGGCATCGACCTGAATGTCGAGGCGGGCGAGATCGTAACCGTCGTCGGCGCCAATGGCGCCGGCAAAACCACCTTGCTGCGCTGCCTCTCCGGTCTGCAGCCCTTGAGTGCCGGACGGATTGCCTTTGACGGCAATGATGTGACGGGCGTGCCGGCGCATCGGCGCGTGGGGCTTGGCTTGGCACAGTCGCCGGAAGGTCGACAGATCTTCACCAATCTGACGGTGGATGAAAACCTGCGTCTGGGTGCCTTTCGTTTCGGCGACGCTCAGGTGGCGGCCGATCGCCAGCTTGTCTTCGCACTCTTTCCGATCCTCGAGCAAAAGCGAAGCCTCTCCGCCGGCGGTCTCTCCGGCGGGCAGCAACAGATGCTGGCGATTGGCCGCGCCTTGATGAGCCGGCCGCGCTGCCTGCTTCTGGACGAACCCTCCATGGGTTTGGCGCCGCTCCTGGTCAAGCAAGTGATGGAGGTGGTGCGCGCACTCAAGGACCGCGGCATCACCGTGCTGCTGGTCGAGCAGAACGCCATGGCCGCACTCTCCATCGCCGACCGCGGCTATGTCATGGAGACCGGGCGTATCGTCATGGGGGCCCCCGCAAAGGACCTTTTAGTCGATTCAGCCGTTCGCGAGGCCTATTTGGGTGTTTAGGTGCGCGACCAAGTGACAGTCCTTGATCGCATTCTGCGGTCCAAAAAGTTAGGCTGAGGCGCCTATCCTTGACTGCGATAGACGCCTCAGCCTGTGGACTGGATGCTTGACAGGGATTGAGGTTAGGGGGCCGCTGCCCCTGCCAACTCGTCCAGACAAGATGTGTTAGAGATTCCCTTTTGCCATCTCCGAAGCGATGTGATCGGCCTGGCGCAGGGCGAGAGCGACGATCGTCAAGGTCGGGTTCTCCGCTGCACCGGTGGTGAACTGACTGCCGTCTGAGATGAAGAGGTTGGGCACGTCATGCGTCCTGCCATTGGCGTTGACCACGCCATCGCTTGGCTTCTCGCTCATGCGATTGGTGCCAAGGTTATGGGTCGAGGGATATGGCGGTGTCGGGAAGGTCCTGGTTGCACCGACCGCATCATAGACCGCAGCACCCTGACGGAAGGCATGGCTGCGCATGGCGATGTCATTGGGATGATCGTCGAAGTTGACGTTCGGGATCGGCAAGCCGAATTGGTCTGTGTCGCTGGAATGCAGGGTGATGCGATTCTGCTCTTGCGGCATGTCTTCGCCGACCAGCCACATGCCGGCCATATGGTCGTACATCTCCAGCGCGCTGGAAAAGGTACGACCCCAGGCACCCGGATCCAGGAAGGCCGCCATGAAAGGAAGCCCGAGGGAGAGAGTCTCCATCTCGTAACCGCCGACGAAGCCGCGGGTGGGGTCGTTGATCGACTCGTCCTGGATGATGCCGGCCATAGTGGTGCCGCGCGCCATGTTCACCGGCTTGTCGAAGGTCGCGTAAACCGAGCCGGTCATGTGGCGCATGTAGTTCTTGCCCACCTGTCCGGAGCTGTTGGCCAGACCGTCCGGGAACATCGAGGATGCCGAGTTCAGGAGGAGACGCGGGCTTTCGATTGAGTTGCCGGCAACACAGACGGCGCGTGCTTTCTGCAGATGCTGGGTGCCGTCCTTGTCGGCATAGAGCACACCGGTCACTTTACCGCTGTCGTCATGCTCGATTTTTAGCACCTGGGCATTGGGACGGACCTCCAGCTTGCCGGTATCTTCGCCTTTTGGGATCTCGGTATAAAGGGTCGACCACTTGGCACCCGACTTGCAGCCTTGGAAGCAAAAGCCGATCTGTTGGCAGGCCCCGCGGCCGTCCCTGGGTTCGCTGTTGATGGCCATGCGTCCGGTGTTGCACTGGGTGTAGCCCAGCTTGTCGGCGCCTGCCTTCATGACCTTGAAGTTGTTGTTGCCGGGAAGACCCGGAATGTTGTGGGTCCGCGTGACGCCCATGCGGTCTTCGGCCATGTCGTACCAGGGCGCCATCTCGGCCCCGTCGATCGGCCAATCGAGTAGATTTGCGCCCTCGACCGCGCCGTAGTTGGTCAGCGCCTTCCACTCGTGGTCTTGGAAGCGCAGGGAGGCCCCGGCCCAATGAACGGTAGAGCCGCCGACGGCCTTAACGATCCAAGCCGGTAGACCGGGGAAGTCTTTGGCGACGCGCCAGCTTCCCGATGTCGTTCGTGGGTCGAGCCAGGAGAGCTGGACGAAACTGCCCCACTCGTCATTCTGGAAGTCAGGAATCTCGTGGCGTCCACCGGCCTCGAGGATCAGCGTGTTGACGCCCTTCATTGCCAACTGAGGACCCAAGGTGCCGCCGCCGGCGCCCGAGCCGATGACGACGACCACGCTGTCGTCGGAGAGATCGAATACTGCAGCCATGTCTCTATCCTCCCCTTAGGCCTTGTCCAGCCAGTCGATGTCGTCGAAGCCGCGGAAGAGGTAGCCGCCCTTGGAGGCGGACTCGCCCTCGTAACCGAAGAGGGGCCAGACATCTTGATTGTTGTAGATGCCTGTCACCAGGCTGCCGCGCACGGTTTGAAAGAAGGGCGTGGTTTCAATCCCGCGCAGCAGCGTCTCGCGGTCAAGCTCCCAACCGACCTCGGCGTAAGGCACGCCATGGGCTCCTTGGGCTGCCTGATCGAGACTGGCAACGCCGTCTTCGAAGAGGATTTTGCTAGCCGCCTCGTCAGCGGCGGCCTGATCGAATGTCTCGACCACCTGGGCGTAGAAGTGATCGGCCAGTCGGTCATGGGGGTAGGTATCGCGTGACATCTGCACCAAGGTCGCGAAGGTCTCTGGCTTGAGCGCTTTGGCCGTTGCCGCCCAGGCGCTGTCGGCACCGACAATGAGGCCACCCGGCATGATGGTGATAGCCATCAGCGAGACCCCGCCCGTGCCGAGCAGGCGTCGGCGCGATAGCGTGGATTTCTTGTTCACGAGTCGCATATTTCACGTCCTCCCTTGTTTGATTTATTGGTTGATTGGGCGGTGATACATGTCACCTTTTTATCGATAACGGCCATGCCGCTGTAGAACCTCGATCTTGTATTGGTCGGGGTCTTGCACGAAGAAGAACTTGGCCATCAACTCACCCTCGCGATGGAACTCCTTGACCGGGGTCGGATTGAGCCCGAGGCTCTCGAAACGGACGTGCTCGGCATCCAGGTCCTCGACCGCGACGGCGAGGTGACCGTAGCCGCTGCCGTGCGTGTAGGGTTCGGCTTGGGTATGATTGACGGTGAGCTCGACTTCGAAGTCGTTCTCGTCGTTTCGCAGATAGACCAGGGTAAAGCCATCGAAGGGATAGCGGTCGGCAATCTCCATCCCGAAGGCTTTGCGATAAAAGTCGACAGAGCGCTCTTCATCCAGCACCCGAACCATTGTGTGAATCGCTTTGGCCATGGGCGTAGCGCTCCTATTCCCGTGTTGCTGTTTCTAAGAAGACGATGATACGGCGCCGGATCTCAGGATCGGCTTGGCGGTACATCATGTAGGTGTCTGGAGACAGGCTCTTGGGTTCTTCCAGCCATTGGTCCAGCAGTTCTGGCGTCCAACTGCGCTGCTCGACCTTTAGTCCCTTCGAATAGGGAAACTCCGCCAGCCCGCCCAGGTCGCGATCGAAAAGCCCCCAGAGGTTGGGGCCTTGGCGCCGACCACCGTCTTTCTCATAGGTGTGGCAGGCTATGCACTGCTTCTTGAAAAGGTCGGCCCCTTCATCGGCAAGCAGTGGTGGCGAAGCGATGAGGGAAGCGGCAACCAATAGAATTGCCGTCATGAGTCTCGAGCCGGGGTTTCGCCGTCCGCTCGTCATTGCTGCCTCAAGCTGGAACCGAATGTCTGACGCCAGTCTAACGAAGCCTTGGAGCAACGTGGTATTAGCCGCCTACTACATTGCCAGCCTGTCGTCCGCTGAGCAGGCAAAGCGACGTAGAGGCGGTTTTAGGCTGTCAGCGGCTCTCCAGCCTCCGCTGCGGCTTGCCGCAAAGCCTCTCGATCGAAGGTCGGATCCAGGAAATTCAAGCAGCAGCAACGCAGCAGCGAGGCAAAGTTGCCGACCTCGCCGTTGATCTCCAAGGCCTCTTCGTAGAGCAGCGACAAGAAGCGGCCCATGGCCATCCCCTGTACCTCCGCAATCTCCTCCAGAACCTCCCAGAACCGAGCCTCGAGCCGAACACTGGTGACGTGGCCCATCAGGCGTACGGACCGGGTCTCGGAAGCATAGTTGGCCGGGTCCTGACCGGCAAAGATCCTACACATGGCGGATCCTCCATCCTCGCATCATCTCTCTTGAAGACGCAGTCTAGACCAATCCCAGGTGTCACAGAACCATCAAGAGGTAGGATTGATACCTCTAAAGGGCCTGAAGCTTCTTCAGGTTGGTGCGGTGCAGCTCCTCTTCGGTCATACCGATATCATAGGCGGGTGAGAGGACCAGCTCTGCCCTCGTTAGATTTATCCGCACAAAGTCGCTCATCATCTTCAGATAGAGGCCCCAGGGCCCCTCGAAAGCGGTCAAGAGCGCTGGGTCGGCATCGGCCTTGGCAATGACCTCTGCGGCTCCGGCTGCCCGAACGGCACGTCTGGTGAGCACGTCGATGAAGCAGACCTCTACGGCCGGCCGTGCGCGCAGGTTGGCGATCGTGCCGGGCGAGCGGATGTTGCCGAACGCTAAGGTCTCTCCATCCAAGACGACAAAGGTCGCTTTTGGCGAGACCGCCGGAGCGCCGGCGGCATCGATGGTGGCCACCATACCGGCACTGTGGTTGGTGATCAGGGTCTGCATCTCTGGCGTCAGCATCGCTGCTCTCCTTCGGCTTCCAAGAGCCTCCCTTCTAGGAGCAGGGAGGATTGTTGCAAACCTCCAATAGGGATCACTTCCCGCAGACCAATTATCAGTCGTCGCCGGCTGCTCGCCGCTCAAGGAAGCGGAGCGCATCCTCCTGCTGGGCGTCGGCCAGAGCCGTGCAGATCCGCACGACGTCAAGCGACTGCTGCAACTGTCTGGGGCCACCTCGCCAGTCATCGATGCGTGATGCGAAGAAGGCCTCAATGGCCTTGACGTCGGCTGCCGTGCAGAAAGCCGAGGTGAGCCAGGGCAAGCCGCCCCGATGGGAGGTCGGTAGCTTGGCCAAGATTGCTTCCTCCTGGTCTTGGAAGAAGGACCAGACGGCATCGCGATTGGCGACCCGACGCGCCTGTCGATAGAGCAGCCTTGAGGCTTCGCGCTGTGACCGCTCTGGCTCGAGGATCAGCTCTTGGACGCGCGACAC
Organism: Rhodospirillales bacterium; assembly: GCA_963669445.1. Lineage (GTDB taxonomy): Bacteria > Pseudomonadota > Alphaproteobacteria > Kiloniellales > JACOMY01 > JACOMY01. Next base: position 2,507,458 of record OY770029.1, on the reverse strand, counting down.
GGCGGCCGGTTCGGTCAGAAAGGCTAGGACGGCAAGAAAGTTACCTCGGAGAACCTGGTCGCGCGTCATGCCCAGGTGATCGACGAGAGCCTCGATATAGGGCATGCCTACCTCCTCTGCGGCGACGATCATGGCCAGACGACGGAAGTCGCCATGCACGACCTCCGGATGAATCGCGCCGTCTCCACCGAAGCCCAGATAGGCTTCGCCCAGAGATCGAAAGACATCGCGCAGCACCGGATCGCTCGCGTCCAGGGTCAGGAACCAGAGAAGGTCGCCCAGCAGAAGTGCTTCCTCGCTGGTGCTCGCCCCCTCGGCAAAGAGGCGATCGGAAAGATCGAAACGCGCCAGTGCCGGACGATAGATTTCTCGATAGAGTGCCTTGATCTCCTCTTGTCGAGCGAAGGGTAGCACGAAGTTCTTGATGTCCCGCATGACCTGCATCGGCGCGGCGGCGACATCCCACGCCGGCGAACGGGCCGCTTTCCGGGCGAAAGCCAAGACACTCTCCAGATCCAAGTCGCCGGCGCGGTAGGCAGCTGAAACGGAGGTCATCAAGGCATACTGCTCGCCGGCGCCAAGAGAGTCGAAGGCGGCGAGAAGGCCTTGCCATCGCTCCCGGGGCATGTCCCAGAGGTAGTAGCCGGCCCCGCCGTCGCTCGGCAGGATCCAGGCCGGACAGTCTTGGCCTTCCAGCGGCAGCACAGCCACTTCTTGGTCGAGGATCAGGCAGCGGCGCTTGCGTTCTCCGTCCTCTTCGACGGCCAGACAGAGCGGCAGCTGCCAGCTCTGTGCTGCTTGTGGCTCCAGACCCGCCGCCAGGTAGCGAGACTGTCTTATCGTTACCTCTGCACGCGCACTTCCGCACTGCCAATCCAGGTGGAGCAACGGGATCCCGGACTGTTCCAGGAAGGAGCGTTGGGCAGCAACCAGGCGCTCGTCGTCGAGCGTCTCTGCTAAGGCCTCGATGAAGTCCTCGGCAGTGGCGGTGCCATGCGGAAAGTCGTTGACGTACTTGCGCACGCCTTCACGGAACAGCGCTTCTCCCAGATAGCGTTCGAACATCGCCAAGAGGCCACCGCCCTTGGAGTAGGTAATGCGGTCGAAGGCGTTGGAGATGTCGTGGTTGCTCTCGATCGCTTGACGGACGGCACGGGCAGAGGGCAGGCGGTCGGTCCACATGGCCCGGGAGGCGTTGCGTTGCGGACCGCGGTTGTCGAAGGTCTCCGGTCGCCATTGGTGCACCACGCGTTCGGCCATCCAGGTGGCAAAGGCCTCGTTCAGCCACAGATCGTTCCACCAAGCCGGGGTCACATAGTTCCCGAACCAACTGTGCGCCAGTTCATGGGCGTGAACGTAGGCGTAGGAGCGCTGCTGATAGATTGAGGGCTCCTGGTCAAAAAGCAGCCGATCCTCGCGGTAGAAAAATGCGCCGGCGTTCTCCATGCCGCTGGGGCTGAAGGCCGGAACGGCGAGGATGTCGAGCTTGGCATAGGGATAGGCCAGGTCGAAGTAGTCCTCGAGAATGGCCATCATCGCGGCCGTGTTCTCTAAGGCATAGGCAAGCTCCGGACCGCGTCCCTTGGCGGCAGCGCCACGAAGGGGAATGGGGTGGCTGCGCTGCGGTGTCGGCGGGATCGCTTCCCAATCGACGATATCCATCGGTCCGACAGCCAGGGCAACGAGGTAGCTGGGCAGCGGTTCGCTGGTGGCGAAGCGCAAGCGCTTTTTGCCGTCCGCCAGGATCTCAGTCTTGGCAAGGGGCGCGTTGGAGATGGCCTCGTCTTCTGCCCGAACGGTTAGGGTGATGTCGTAGGGTGTCTTGAATCGCGGCTCGTCGAAGCCGGGAAAGACGCTGCGGGCTGCGATCGGCTGGAGGTGGGTGAAGGCGTAGCTCTCGCCGGCCTCTTCAACTCGGTAAAGCCCCTCCAGAGACCGATTGAAGGGTGCGCTGTAGTCCATGACGAGCGTTGCCTTGCCTGCCGGCAGTGCCGCATCGCTGGTGAGACGGACGACCCCGCTCCCGTCGATCTCCTCGTAGTCGGCAGCGACGGTGCTTCCGTCCGACAGCCGCAGCGTGGCCCTCTCGACCTCCAGGCCACGACCGTGCATCCAGAAGGAGTCGAGCGGCTCCCGCACTGAGAGGTCGATCTCCGCTCTTCCAGAAAAGCGCTCTCGATCTGGATCGATATCGAGGGCCAGACGATAGTGCAGCGGCACTACCCCGTCCGGCAGTTGCCCCATTGGAGGCGCCTGCTGCGCTGCTGCTGGCGTGGTGGCGACGATCAAGAGCAGAAGCGTCACGCTGCGCAGGAAGATGCGTTTCGACATGGCCTCGGTCCTCTTGCCCCGGGTAGATCTCTCGTCGCTGAGGGACGATGAAGGGCAGGGACGCTATCATCCTTTGTGGCGGGAAGACAGGCGCTGACGCCTGACTGTCGACAAAGCAAAGCAGGCGTTGCGATCAAGCAACGCCTGCAAAGGCCTCGTTGAATTCTAGAGGTTCTAGTGCTTGTGACCCAGCTCGATCGGGGCGCCGAAATCGCGGTGGTGATCGGCCTCTCGCCATTCCTCCTTGCGCGAGGATAGCTCAGTGACCGTGGTCAGTCCCTTGGCGGCGGTGAGCTTCTCCAGCGCTCCCAGCCAATGGTGATAGTAGCGGTCGCCCAGGTCGGGATCGCCAGCCGCCTTGGCGGCGGCGATCTCGGCGCTCAGGTAGTCCACCCATTCGCTCCACTCGAAATGCCCCTGATCGTAGAGGCTTAAGGTCATGGCGAAGGCTTGTGCTTCCCAGGGCTCGTTGAAGACCGGTCTATCCCCGTCCTGTGGGATTCTCGGCATCTGGGGATGATGGGGAGGGCTGCGCATCTTGCCTAGGCCGGCTCCATATAGTCGTCCCAGAGGTCGATGTAGAGCGCGTCCTTGCCAGTTGCGGCATCGCCCCAAAGCTCGTCGGCCTCAAATCGCACGCTGTAGACATTCTGCGGCTGGTGCCCGCCACCGTGGGCGGCCGCGTCTGGATAGACAAAGACACCATGGTGGCGATCGACCACGCCGACGCGCCCGCGAATGTAACGTGGCAGGCGGGTGTGACCCATGGGGTTCATGTTGCGCGCGCGCACGCGATCGCCCAGCTTGAAGCGCTGCGGGACGTCCTCGTCGATGCGGCAGGATGCGCCGGTGCTCACCAGGCCCGGCACCATGTCAGGTGTCAGCATCAGGCGTTCTCCTTCTCCAACTCGGCCTTGCGTGCAGCCAGTTCCTCGGCGCTGATCTTCCCCTTCTCGACCAGAAGGGTCTCCAGGGAATGCAGCCAATGCTCATAGTAGGTGGTGTTCAGGTAAGACGGAGCGCCCATGCGCTCGATGCCATGTCGGAACTCGTCGACGTTGTAGTTACCGCCGGCAAAGCAGGCCATCATGACCCCGAACATGCGCCGCTCCCACTCGTCGTGGAAGACCGGCTCGTTCTGCTCCGGATCGATGGGGCCCAGGCCGTCCATCCCGCCTAGATCGTGTACGCCATTCATGGTTCTGATCCCTCCAGAGTTTCGGCTTTAGGGGCTCTTCGGCTGACCGACGCCAATCATGGAGTCGCGGGTCACCAAATCGGCCAGAGCCTCTTCGCTGAGCCCGTCGCTGCCGGCCGGCCGTTGCGGCAGAACCAGATAGCGCAGCTCCGCATTGCTGTCCCAGACGCGCACCTCCTTGTCCTCGGAAAGGTCTACGCCGAACTCTTCCAGGACGCCGCGCGGATCGCGCACGACCTTCGCCCTATAGGGCGCCGACTTGTACCAGACCGGCGGCAGGCCAAGCGTGGGCCAGGGGTAACAGGAGCAGAGTGTGCAGACGACGACGTTGTGGACGGCATCGGTGTTCTCAACGACCACCATATCTTCGCCCTGGACGCCGGAAAAGCCCAGCTCGGCGATGGCTTCCGAGCCATTGGCCAGCAGGCGCTCCCTATAGGCCGGATCGCTCCAGGCCTTGGCGACGACCTGCGCCCCATTGCGCGGCCCGATGTTGTTCTCATAGGTCTCGATCAAGCTGTCGACCGCTTCCCGATCGATCAGCTGCTTGTCGGTCAGCAATGATTCTAGCGCCTTGACACGGAGCTCGACGTCGCTGAGTGGACGATTGTGGTGGTCTGATGACATAACGAAGCGGTCCTCTGAACAGGGGAGCTTGACCCTTGGACACAAAAAGATGCGCACGCGCATCGAAGGGCCTTCGTAGTTCAATGGTTACGTAAAGCGTCCTGCAAGACAAGCCAAAAGGATAGGTGTTGAAGTTGACGCCTGCGTGAGAGCAGCCGAAACGGCATGGACCGCCGCGAGCGTGACGCACTATCTGTGGTTTGCTTGTGAGCTTGAGGTCTGCTTGGCAACAGCAAGCGACAGTTGGGATCGCATTGCATTTTAGGACGATGACGAGGCTGACCGAGATGAATCAACTGGGTCCGGAAGCACTGCTGAATGTGGCCGTCCAACGGCTGGGGCAGGGGCAGCCGGAGGAGGCGCAACGCCTATTGGAGCAGGGATTGTCAGAGCGACCGGGCTTTCCGCCCTTTGCCAGCCTCAAGGCCATCGCGCTGCTGCATCAAGGGCAGGGCGAGCGCGCGCTGAGCGAGATCCGGACAGTCGTGGCGCAGGTTCCGCGCTGGCCGGACGGCCGGGCCAACCTGGGATATGTATTGGAGGCCTTGGATCGTTTCGGCGAGGCGGAGAGCGTGCTGCGTACTCTTCTGACAGAACAGCCTCGACACGAGACGGCGGCGCTCACCCTCAGTCGTCTCTTCGCGCGCCTCCAGCGGTACGACGAAGCGATCGCCGTCGCCGAAAGCACGCTCGCGCATAGGCCCGGCAACAGACCTCTCAGGCACAACCTGGCGCAAGCGTTAAGAGACAAGGGCGAGTGCAGCCGCGCGCTAGAGATCTTTCACGAGCTCTTCTCGCAAGATCAGCGTGATACCGAGGCCGCAAATCGGGCGGCCGCTCTGCTGTTGGACGAAGGACGGGCGGTGGAGGCACTAGAAATGCTGGATGCAGCGCTTCACCTTGGTCCACGGCACGCCGCTGCCCATAACAATCGCGGCACAGCCTTGCGCATGTTGCAGCGGCAGGAAGAGGCCTTGCAGGCCTATCGTACATCCGTGGAGCTGAATCCGGAGCGCCATCAGGCTTGGCGAAATCTGGGCCTGCTGGCAGCGGACATGGAGCGTCTGCCGGAGGCTGTGGAGGCACTGCGTCGTGCGATCGCCCTGGAGCCGCAAGATAGCATTGTCCGCCATATGCTGGATGCAGTGGAAGGACGCACGACTCCGGCGCCACCAGAGGGTTTTCTCGCTGCCAGTTTCGACGCTTTCGCCCCGTCTTTCGACCGGCAGCTGGTCGAGCGTCTGGGGTACAGCGTTCCCAAGGCTATGCCGGCCCTGGCGACGCGCGTTCGCCCGGAGGGCGGCTTCGCCGAGGCCCTGGACATTGGTTGCGGCACGGGGCTGGTGGCACGGGCCTTCGGCGCGCGCGCGTCGCACTGGACGGGCATCGACCTCTCGCCGAAGATGTTGGCGCAGGCTGAACTCCATGGCCTCTATCGTCGACTGTTGCTCGGCGAGGCAGCCGCACTCTTGACCAATGATCCGACCTGCTATGATCTGGTCACGGCAGCCGATGTTCTGATCTATCTCGGCGACATACGGCCGCTCTTCCAGGCAATCGCGAGCCGGCTGATGGCGGGTGGCCTCTTCCTTGTCTCGATTGAACGTTGCTTGCCGGAGGAGGGGTCGTGCCGGCTACGTCCGACCGGGCGATATGCGCAGAGCGAACCCCATTTGATCGAGGTCGCTGAGAGCGTCGCTCTGGCTTGCGTCGCTCAAGAGCCTCTTATCTTGCGGAAACAGCATGGCCTTGAGGTCGAGGGCACGCTTTTTGCGTTTCGGCCTGAGCTCGGTTCCTAGCAAGCGCGGTTCCGGCAGGAGAGCTGCTTCAGCTTTGGGAAAGCCTAGGGCAGGGCGGTTGAAGCCCGTCTCGCGGGTGAGACACCCTGCCGTAGCGCATCCCGGGAGTTTCACGTTATCGTCTCGTCAAAAGGAGAGGCCTGCCGCCCAAGCAGCCCTAGGCTCGTCGGATGGCTTTGGGAGGCCCTGATGCGTGTAACGGGAAGTATGAGATTCGGCGCAACGCTGCTTGCGTGTTTGCTGGTGTTGAGCGCCTGCGGCGAAGAGCCGGGTCAAGCAAACGCGGTGCTGCCGCCGCCACCCACCGTATTGGTAGCCAAGCCTCTGGTGCAGGAGATCGTCGACTGGGACAGCTACACCGGACGTTTCGAGGCTATCGACGAGGTCGAGGTCCGCTCGCGTGTCAGCGGCTACCTGCAATCCATCGATTTCAGTGACGGCCAGATTGTCGAGGCGGGCGACCTGCTCTTCGTCATCGATCAGCGCCCCTTCCTGATCGCCGTCGAACGCGCTGCCGCCAATGTGAAGGAGGCCGAGGCCACCCTCTCTCTCGCGCGGACCGAGCTTCAGCGTGCGCGCCAACTGCTGGACCGAGGCAACATCTCGCAATCGACCTATGACACGCGCATCCAGGAGCGCGCGGCTGCGGAAGCCTCCATCGCCGTGGCAAAAGCCGAGCTGGATGCTGCGAACTTGGATCTGACCTACACCCAGATCGAGACGCCAATCAGTGGCCGCATCAGCCGTCGCCTGGTAAGTGAGGGCAACCTGGTGCAAAGCGACGAAACACTGCTGACGACGATCCTATCGACGTCACCCATCTACTTCTATTTTGAGGCCAACGAGGCGGCCCTGCTACGTTACACTCGTTTGGACGCTGAGGGGCGGCGACCCTCCTCGCGCAACGCTGCTAACCCGGTTCAGGTGCAGCTCTCGGACGAGGACGGCTATCCGCACAACGGCAAGATGGATTTCGTCGAGAATAGGGTCGATAGCGCCAGCGGAACGATAACCGGGCGCGCCGTATTCGATAATCAAGACGGGCTCTTCACGCCGGGGCTCTTCGGGCGCCTCAGGCTTCTCGGCAGCGCGCCCTATCAGGCCATCTTGGTGCCGGATGCGGCGATCGGGACCGACCAGTCCTACAAGTTCGTCTATGTAATGGGCGAGGACAACGTTCCCGCATATCGTCGCGTGGTCCTCGGCGAGCGTCGCGGCGATCTGCGTGTCATCCTCGAAGGCCTGACCGGCGACGAGCAGATCATCATAGAGGGGCTTCTGCGGGTCAGGCCAGGCAGCCCGGTCACGCCGAAGGAGGGGACGATCGACCCCGAGAGCCTCGATCAATGAATTTTCCCAGCTTCTTCATTGAGCGGCCGATCTTCGCGACGGTGCTCTCGGTGGTGATCATGATCGTCGGCGGGCTTTCCTACCTGACCCTGCCGGTCGCCCAGTACCCTGAGATTGCGCCACCGACCATCGTGGTGAACGCCAACTATCCCGGTGCGGACGCAGAGACCGTGGCCAGCACCGTGGCGACGCCGATCGAGCAAGAACTGAACGGTGTCGACGACATGATCTACATGTCTTCGCAATCGACCAGCACCGGGCAGATGCGCATCACCATCACCTTCGCGCTGGGTACCGATCTGGACGACGCTCAAGTGCTGGTCCAGAACCGCGTCGCCATCGCCGAGCCGCGCGTGCCCGAAGAGGTGCGCCGACTGGGCATCGTCACCCAGAAATCCTCGCCGGATCTGATGATGGTGGTGCATTTGCGCTCACCCGACGAGAGCTTGGACCAGCTCTATATCTCCAACTACGGCCTGCTGCAGATGCGCGACGTGCTGCAGCGCATCGACGGTGTCGGCCAGGTGCAGATGTTCGGTGCGCGCGACTACTCCATGCGGGTCTGGTTGGATCCCGATCGCATCGCCGCCTTGAACCTTTCGGTAGGCGAGGTGATCGCGGCGATCCGGCAACAGAACGTACAGGTTGCCGGCGGTGTCCTGGGCGAGCCGCCGGTGCCGCAGGACACTGCCTTTCACACCGGTATCGTCTTGCAGGGACGCCTCAGCGAGGCCGACGAGTTCAAGGAGATCGTCGTCAAGGCGACCGAAGACGGCCGCATCGTGCGCCTGGCAGACGTCGCCCGGATCGAACTGGGCGCCCAGTCCTACGTCACCAATTCCTACCTCAACGGCAAGCCCGCCGTTGCGTTGGCGATCTTCCAGCGCCCCGGCTCCAACGCGCTGGAGACGGCCGAGCAGGTTCTGGAGACTGTGGAAGAGCTGTCGCAAGACTTTCCCGAGGGCCTGGCCTACGAGGTGGTCTACAACCCGACCGAGTTCATCGCTGAATCGATCTCGGAGTTGATCAAGACGATTTTCGAGGCCGTTGCCCTGGTCGTCCTGGTGATCCTGGTCTTTCTGCAGACCTGGCGCGCATCGATCATCCCCATTGTCGCCATTCCGGTCTCGCTGATCGGCACCTTCGCAGTGATGGCGGCCTTCGGTTTCTCAATCAACAACCTGACCCTCTTCGGTCTGGTGTTGGCCGTGGGCATCGTCGTGGACGATGCCATCGTCGTTGTCGAGAACGTCGAGCGAAACTTGCAGTCCGGCCTCGGCCCGCGCGAGGCTGCGCACAAGTCGATGAAGGAGGTTGGCGGCGCCATCGTCGCGATCTCGCTGGTCCTGGTCGCGGTCTTTCTGCCGACTGCTTTCATCGAAGGCATCTCCGGGCAGTTCTATCGCCAGTTTGCGCTCACGATTGCCGTTGCGACGATCCTCTCGGCCTTCTGCTCGCTGACCCTCAGTCCCGCCCTCTCGGCGATCTTGCTGAAACCGCACGGCGCGATCGGCGGTGGGCGTCGCTGGAACCCGTTGGGGCTCTTCTTCCGCGGTTTCAACGCGGCCTTTGCGGCACTGTCGCGCTTCTACTCCGGGCTGGTCACCTGGGCGGTGCGCCTGGGTGCATTCATGATGCTGCTCTATGCCACGCTGATCCTGATTACGGTCTGGGTCTTCATGCAGGTACCCGGCGGCTTCATTCCGAACCAGGATCAAGGCTATTTGATCACGGTGGTCCAGCTGCCGCCCGGCGCCTCGCTCTCGCGCACCGATAAGGTGATGAAGCAGGTCGAAGGCATCCTGCAGGAGACACCAGGCATCAACAACACGGTGGTCTTCGCCGGCTTCAGCGGTGCGACCTTCACCAATGCCTCGAATGCCGGCGTGATCTTTTCGACCCTGGAACCCTTCGCCGAGCGTGCTGCCATCGGGTTGACTGCCGATGCCATCCTGGGCAGCACCTATCCGCGGATGGCCCCGGTCATGGACGCGATGGTCTTCACCATTCCACCGCCGCCGGTGCGCGGCGTCGGTAATGCCGGCGGCTTCAAGATGATGATCGAGGACCGGCGCAGCCGCGGTGTCGAGGCGCTGGCGGCGGCGGCCAACGAAGTCGCAGCCGCAGCGAATGCCGACCCGCGCCTGGTTGGCGTCTTCACGCCCTTCCAGGTCGGCACACCGAAGCTCTTCATCGACTTGGATCGGGCCAAGGCACGCATGCTGAACGTCGAGGTGGCCTCGGTCTTCGACACGATCGAGACCTACCTCGGCTCCAGCTATGTCAATGACTTCAATTTGTTCGGGCGCACTTATCGCGTGACGGCGCAGGCCGATGGTCCCTACCGGATGGAGGAGTCGGACATCGCCCGACTGCGCACCATCTCGACCAGCGGCGCCACCGTGCCGCTGGGATCGCTGGTGACATTTGCCTATGATTCCGGACCGGACAGGGTGGCGCGCTACAACCTCTATCCCTCTGCAGCCATCCAAGGCAGCGCCATTCCCGGCGTCTCGACCGGCCAGAGCCTGCAGCTCATGCAGCAGATCGCCGACACGGTGCTGCCCTTCGGCTTCGCCTTCGAGTGGACCGAGCTCTCCTATCAAGAAAGCCAGGCCAGCGGCACCGAGTACCTGATCTTCCCGCTCTGCGTTCTCTTCGTATTCCTGTTCCTGGCCGCCCAGTACGAGAGCTGGTCCTTGCCTTTTGCGATCATCCTGATCGTGCCCATGTGTCTGCTCTCTGCCGTGGTCGGCCTGATGCTGCTTGGCTTTGCCAACGACATCCTGGCGCAGATCGGTTTCATCGTGTTGGTCGGCTTGGCGTCGAAGAACGCAATCCTGATCGTCGAGTTCGCGCGCCAGCTGGAGGATCAAGGCCGAACCCGGGTCGAGGCGGCAATCGAGGCAGCGGGCCTGCGCTTGCGCCCGATTCTCATGACCTCCTTCGCCTTCATCCTAGGTGTCGTGCCGCTGATGATCGCCAGCGGTGCCGGTTCGGAGATGCGTCGGGTCCTGGGCACCACCGTCTTCTTCGGCATGCTGGGCGTCACTTTCTTCGGGCTGGTCTTCACCCCGGTCTTCTACGTCCTGCTGCGGGCGCTGGTGGCCTGGCTGAGCGGGTCGCGCAGGAAGGAAGCGGAGGAGGCGGAGGCTTAGCGCTCTTCCTCCGGCTCGCGCGGATCGAAGCGGCCGGCCTGACCGGCCTCGACGATGGAGCGGCGGACCGAGCGGGTCTTGGTGAAGTGGTCTTGCAGGGTCTCGCCTTCGCCCCAGCGGATGGCGCGCTGCAGCGCCGTCAGATCCTCGCTGAAGCGCTGCAGCATCTCCAGGACGGCATCGCGGTTGTTCAGGAAGACATCGCGCCACATCACCGGGTCCGAGGCAGCGATGCGGGTGAAGTCGCGAAAACCGCCAGCGGAGTAACGGATGACCTCCTCCTGCTCGCTTTTCTCTAGATCGGTCGCCGTGCCGACAATGGTGTAGGCGATCAGATGGGGCAGGTGGGAGGTGATGGCCAGGACCTTGTCGTGGTGGGCGGGTTCCATCGTCTCGATCATGGCTCCGCAGGCACGCCAAAGCGCTGCAACCTTCTCAACCGCACGCTCGTCGCAGCCCGGTGGCGGGGTCAGGATGCAGTAACGGTGCTCGAAAAGCTCGGCAAAACCGGCGCTGGGCCCGCTGTGCTCTGAGCCGGCAACGGGATGGGCCGGCACCAGATGGCGGCCGCTGGCGAGATGTGGACCGACATCGCGGACGACAGCCAGCTTGACCGAGCCGACGTCTGTGACGATGGCGCCTGCCTTAATGGTCGGACCGACCTTGGCCGCCAACTCGGCATAGGCGCCGACCGGCGTCGCCAGGACGATGAGATCGGCATCGACCACCGCTTCGACCGGGTCTTCGAAGACTTCATCGACCAGCCCCAAGTCCATTGCGGATTGCCGGGTCTTCGGGGTGCGGGCAGCCGCAGTGATTTCTCCGGCTAGGCCATGGCGGCGCATTGCCAAGGCCAGCGAAGAACCGATCAAACCGATACCGAGGAGGGCAACCTTGTCGAACAGCAGGGTCATTTCAGGAAGTCGCGTAGAGACTCGGCGACGGCGAGCATGTCCTCCTCCAGGCCGATGGTGATGCGCAGATAGGTCGACAGACCATAGGCGCCCATGCCGCGTGAGAGAATTCCCTCGCCCGCAAGCCAAGCTTCCGCCGCCTGTGCCGACTTCTCGGGGTCGGGGAATCCGACCAAAAGAAAGTTGCCGACCGAGGGCGCAGCCTCAAGACCCAAGGCCAGAACCGCTTCGCGGAAGCTGGCGAGGACCTTGCTGTTGTGGGCAACCGAACGGGCAACATGGTCGCGATCCTCCACCGCAGCGATACCTGCAGTTTGAGCTGCGGCGGTCACGTTGAAGGGGCCGCGGATCCGGTTCAACACATCGATGACCGACGGCGGCCCATAGGCCCAGCCAAGGCGCAGTGCTGCCAGACCGTGGATCTTGGAGAAGGTGCGCAGCATGACCGTGTTCTCAGAGGATGCCACGAGGTCGGCACCGCTGTCGTAGTCCTCGGCCTTGACGTATTCCGCATAGGCGGCGTCCAGCACCAGCAGCACATCGTCCGGCAGGCCGGCCTGCAGGCGGGCGACACTGTCGCGATCCAAGTAACTGCCGGTGGGGTTGTTCGGATTGGCCAGGAACACGATCCGGGTGCGATCCGTAACGCCTGCCAGGAGTGCATCCACGTCGGCGCGCAGGTTGGTCTCCGGAGCGGTGACCGGTTTTGCCCCGACCGCCATGCTGGCCAGTGGATAGACCAGAAACCCGTGCCGGCTGTAGAGCACCTCGTCGCCGCTGCCGGCATAGCCGCGCACCAGCAGCTGGATCAACTCGTCGGAGCCGGCGCCGCAAACCAGGCGCTCAGGCTCCAGCCCTTCCGCCTTGCCGATCGCCTGGCGCAGCGCCAGTGAGGCGCCGTCGGGATAGCGGTTCAGGCTGTCGGCGGCGGCTTTGTATGCCTCGATCGCGGCCGGACTGGCGCCAAGCGGGTTCTCGTTCGACGCCAGTCGGATGGCACGATTGGCGCCCTGGGCCTTGGCCTTGCCGCCAACGTAGGGCTTGATGTCGAGGATTCCGGGGCGGGGCTCGGGTCGCTTTGTCGATTGGGTCATTGTCTAGGGTCTCTTTCGCTGCGGCTCTCGCCTTGGAGCCTCTGTCCTTGGAGCCTCTGTCCTTGGAGTCAGGCGCCGCCAAGGTCTTTTGCGGTCAAGGGGAGAGCGTAGCTGCCAAGCGACAGCACTTTGACGAAGCCGGTGTCGCGGGCGAGCAGCTTCTCAAAGGCCGGCGCCTCCTGGTCGACATAACCGGAGACGTGCACCAGGTGGCTGTGCTCGGCCTTGTCCGGGTGGCTGAAAATCTCGGAGGGGACGAGGCCTGCGGCGTCCAGTCTGTCCTTCAGTGCACCGCGCGAGAGCTCGCCGTCGCATTGCAGCATCAGGAAGGAGTTGTCGGCGCTGGTCGGCTCGTTGGGTGCCAGGCTGATGGCAAGCGCTTCTTCGGCTGGCGGGCTGCCCTGGACGAAGGGCAAACGAGCCACGATTCGCGGGACGTTGTCGCCATCCTGGGCAATCTGGCTCCACCAGGGATAGACATCGTCGACCGTTGGCCAAGGCAGCAGGCCGACGGTGGCGGAGCCGTCGCTGACGGCACGGATGACGCCGGCGGTCGTACCGACCTGAGAGAGCGGAGTCAGCGCGCCGAAGTGGCTGCGACCGATCTCGGCCAGACCGCTGGCAGCTGGTTCGCCCAGCACGGCGATGGCGAAGTGCCCCTGTTGCGCGGTGCTGGCGGAGATGATTTCACGCCAGATGCGGGCGATGACGGATCGCGGGAAGCTGCCTTGGTGTCGTTCTACCAGGCGCCGCAGGATCTCCGCTTCGCGGGCTGGGCGTAGGGTTGCCGCCTGTCCCTTTGCGGCCGTGACCTGGTCGACCAGACGGCTGCGCTGCATCAAGAGATCGTGTAGCGCATCGTCGACGGCATCGATCTCGAGGCGCAGTTTCGCCAAGGGGTTCAGTCTGCTTTCCATCTTGGGCCTGGTACTTGGGGGTGAATCGAGAGCCAAGAGGATTAGTCATCTCCGCCGGCAAAAGCAAAGCCTGTCTGCCTCGACGCGCTGCCCTGCACCGTCAGTACGTTGACAGCCACCATCGGCTCTTCCTAGCTAAAGACACCTGTCTGTATGTTATCGCGCAACGCTCAACAAGAATGACTGCGTATTGGGAAGGGGAACGGTCGGCTCTTATGGTCTCTGCCACGCACAGCCAGAGCGCTCAGGAAAGCACGGCACTGCCCGGCCACTCTCTGGTGATCGAGCAGGCGGGCTGTCTTGCCTTGGATAGCGGCGAGAGGCTGGACCGCCTAACCATCGCCTATCAGACCTACGGCACCTTGAACGCCGCGAAGAGCAATGCCGTCCTGGTGTTTCATGCTCTGACCGGCGATCAATTCGTCTCCGAACGCCACCCGGTGACGGATCGCCCCGGCTGGTGGACCCTCATGGTCGGACCTGGGCGTCCGATCGACACCGAACGCTTCTTCGTTATCTGCGCCAACGTGCTGGGCGGCTGCATGGGGTCGACAGGCCCGGTGGAAACGCGTCCCGGAGGCGGTGAGCCCTGGGCTCTTGATTTCCCGGTAATCACCATCGCCGACATGGTTCGCGCACAGGTTCTGCTGCTGGACCATCTGGGGATCGAGCGTCTGCTGTGCGCCGTCGGTGGATCCATGGGCGGCATGCTCACCTTGCAGCTGGCCAGTGCCTATCCTACTCGCGTACAGGCAGCCCTACCGATCGCCACCTCGGCCCGGCACACAACCCAGAACATCGCCTTCGACGAGATCGGTAGACAGGCGATCATGGCCGATCCCAACTGGTCGGGCGGACGCTATCTGGCCCTTGGCAAGGTGCCTCATCGCGGTCTGGCGGTGGCGCGCATGACGGCTCATGTCACCTATCTCTCGGAGCCTGCGCTCTACGCCAAGTTCGGACGCCGCCTGCAGGATCGCAAGGCGCTGACCTTCGGCTTCGATGCCGATTTTCAGGTTGAGAGCTATCTGCGCTATCAGGGCTCTACCTTCGTCGATCGCTTCGACGCGAACTCCTATCTCTATATCACCCGCGCGATGGACTATTTCGACCTGGCTGCCGATCACGGCGGCAGCCTGTCCAAGGCCTTCGCGGATACGCCGGTACGTTTTTGCTTGGCCTCCTTCAGCAGCGACTGGCTGTTCCCTACGTCCGAGAGCAAGGCCATCGTACAAGCCTTGAACGGCGCTTCCGCCGATGTCTCTTTCTTCGAGATCGAGACCGATTCGGGGCACGATTCCTTCCTCTTGAACGAACCCGAGTTTCTGGAGACGGTGCACGCTTTTCTCAATGCTTCGGCGTCGCAAAGCGGTTTGCCGACAGCGGCCCTACGTAGTGACCTTCCCCTGCCGGATCCCGAAGAGGATCGGATCTCGTGAACCGAGAGCAAACACCCCTCTTGCACGCCTTGCGGCCCGATCTAGCTCTTGTTGCCTCAATGGTTTCCCATGAGGCCCGGGTTTTGGACATCGGTTGCGAGGACGGTGCCCTGCTTGAGGCCTTGGTCAAGGAGAAGGGCGTGGTCGGGCGCGGGGTAGAACTCTCGCAGAGCGGGGTGAATGCCAGCGTACGTCGCGGCCTATCGGTGGTGCAGGGCGACGCCGACCGCGATCTGGAGCACTATCCCGATCTTGCGTTTGATGTCGTCGTGCTGTCGCAGACCCTGCCGGCAACGCGCTCGCCAGATAAGGTGCTGGCACAAATGCTGCGAATCGGGCGTTGTGCGATCGTCTCTTTCGCCAACTTTGGTTATTGGCGGGTGCGCTTGCATCTGTTGTGGCGCGGGCGGATGCCGGTGACCCACGCGCTCTCCAGACCCTGGTATGCCACCGACAACATTCACCTGTGTACAATTCGAGACTTTCTAAGCCTGACAGACGAGTTGGGCATAGAGGTCGAGAAGGCAATCACCCTGGACGGACACAGTCGCCCGCGGGCTATCGTGAGCAAGCGCCACGCAAACCTTTTCGGTGAGATGGGGCTCTTTCTGCTGAAAAAGCGTTAGATTCACACAGAACAGCTCTCTCGACAGTCGCCGACAAGCTTGTCACCCTACCCGGCATCGGCAGGGACGGGAGACAGACATGCAAAGGTACCTGATGCGGATCGCGGCTCTCTTGGGCCTCTTCCCCTTCATCGCGACGGCCTGGGCGCAGGAACCAGTGGTCATCAACCCCAAGAGCGCCTTCCCCGAAGGGCCGGTGGTGGTCGGCGATCTGCTCTATTACGTGCAGTACGGCGACAGCAAAGTGATGACCTGGGACGGTAAGGACAACCAGCTCTTCTGGGAACAGAAGGGATGCGGTCCCTCAGCCATCGCGGTCTATGGCGAAGGCTTTCTGGTCACCTGCTATGATTCCAACAGCCTGGTGACGCTCTCGAAGGCGGGAAAGTCCAGCGGCACGATCGATAAGGATAGTGCCGGCAAGGGGCTGTTGGGTCCGAACGATGCAACGCCGGACGGCAAGGGCGGGCTTTACATCACCGCCTCCGGTCCCTGGGAAAGCGCACCGATCGTCGGCAAAGTCTACCACCTGGCTGCCGACGGCACGCTGACCGCACTGGCCGACGATATGCACTATGCCAACGGGGTTGCGCTCTCGCCTGACGGCAAGCTGCTTTATGTCGTCGAAAGCGAGGCCGGCCGGGTGATCACCTTCGCCGTGCATGAGGACGGCAGCCTGAGCGATCGCCGCAACTTCGTCGTTGTTCGCATGGTCGACCCGGCCTCCGGCGTTACCGCCTATCCAGACGGCCTGAAGATCGGCCCGGACGGCAACATCTACATTGCTCAGTACTCGCTCGGCCGGATTGTCGTGGTCGATAAGGCGGGCGCGTTTGTCGAGGCCCACGACGTGCCGTCCCCGGCAGCGCCCAACCTGGCTTTCTCCGAGGACGGCAAGACCATCTACATCATGGCAGTCGATAACGTGAACGAGGCGCCCTATTGGGGCAAGGTCTATAGCCTGACGCCGATACAGTAGGAAATCTCCAGCCGATCAATCGCGGCGCTCTGTCCCTTCTGCGGGTGCTGGAGCGTGATTGCCGCGGCGGGTGAGGCTGGGAAGCACCCGAATCACTCTCTGGCGAGCCATCTCTGGCGCCATCAGACCGGGTGCGATTAGGCGCTTGCGGGCCTCGATCATGAGCAAGCCGCCGAAGCGTGGAAAAGCCCTGCTGCCGATGCGCTCCCACGCAGGGGCGGAACGCTGCAACCAGAGCCGGTTGGTTGGCGGCAGGAACAGCATTCGCTCGGCACTCAACTGCTCGAACAGCATGTCGTTCAACAGCCGTGTGACCTGCGCCCGGCTGAAGGGTTGACCCCAGCCGAAAGGCGTTCTGTCGACCCGGGCCCAGAGACCGCGACGGTTCGGCAAGATCAGCAGCAGCCGGCCCTCGGCATCCAGCACACGCCAAGCCTCGCGCAGCAGGCCGGCCGGTCGCGTGGCATGTTCCAGGGCATGTACGACCAGCAGACGGTCGAGCGAGAGGTCGGGCAGAGGGAAGCAGTCCTCCGCCACCATGCAGACGCGATTGTCTTGGCTCTCAGGCCAGGGCGTTGCGCCCTGGGCTGAGGGCATCAACGAGACGGTGGCGCGGACCTCGGCCAGGTAGGGCGTCAGATAAGGGCTGGCAAAGCCATAGCCGCCCAACCTTAGCCCAGGCATGCGCGGCCAGGCCTTGCGGATCGCCTGGTGCAACAGCTGGCGTGCTGCTTGACCCAAAGGGGTGGCGTAGAAATTCTGCAGGTCGACGACATCGGTCCACATGCGTCTAGCCTATCACGGCTCCTGTGCCTGGGCGTCTTCGCAGTTGCGCTTTCGGGCATGGCGGCGGCTATGCTAGATTTGCATCCATCATGAGCTTAGAAATCCACCAGATCCCCGTGCTGGACGACAACTATGTCTACCTGTTGCACGAAGCCAAAAGCGGCGCCACCGGCGTCGTCGACCCCGCCGTCGCAAAGCCGGTCTTGGCCGAAGCCGAACGTCTGGGTTGGCGCATCACCCACATTCTGAACACCCACCACCACGGCGATCATGTCGGCGGCAATCGCGAGATAATCGAGGCCACCGGCTGCAAGGTTGTCGGTGCCAAGGTCGACCGCGCCCGTATCCCCGGTATCGTCGAAGAGGTGGAGGAGGGCGATCGTGTCGCGATGGGCGAGGCGGAGGCCGAGGTCTACTTCGTTCCCGGCCACACCTCCGGCCACATCGCCTATTGGTTTCGCGAGTCCAAAGCGCTGTTTTGCGGCGATACCATATTCGCGCTGGGTTGCGGGCGTCTGTTAGAAGGCACACCGCAAGACATGTGGCCTTCGCTGAAGAAGCTACGCGCCCTCCCTGACGATACGCGGGTCTACTGTGCGCATGAGTACACGGAAGCCAATTTCGCCTTTGCCCGAACCATCGAGTTCACCAATCAAGCGCTGATGGACCGGGGTGCGGCGGTGATTGCCGCGCGGTCGCGCGGTGAGCGCACGGTGCCTTCGCTGCTGGGTGAAGAGAAACTGACCAACCCCTTCATGCGCGCCGACGTTCCGGAA
Source organism: Rhodospirillales bacterium (assembly GCA_963669445.1). Lineage (GTDB taxonomy): Bacteria > Pseudomonadota > Alphaproteobacteria > Kiloniellales > JACOMY01 > JACOMY01. The sequence continues at coordinate 2,489,464 of OY770029.1, read as the reverse complement.
TTGGCTGCAGCCATCCAGATGCGGAACAGCGACCCGGTGGCGGTTTTCGCCGAGGTGCGCGGACGCAAGGACCGTTTCTAAGGGAGTGCCGGCGATGATAAAGCTCACCCACAACCCAACCTCGCCCTTCGTTCGAAAGGCGATGATAGTGGTCATCGAGACCGGGCTTGCCGATCGCATCCAGCTTGTCCCCGCCGATCCCTGGAACCCGGACGATCGGCTGCAAGAGACCAATCCCTTGGGAAAAGTTCCCGCGTTGGTATCTGCTGATGGCTCGCTCTTCACCGGCTCTGCTTTGGTTTGCGAGTATCTCGACAGTCTGCATAGCGGGCGGAAGCTCTATCCGGAGGCCGCGGAGGAGCGCTGGCGGGCGCTGAGACTGCATAGCTTGGCAGATGGGCTCATAGAGGCCAGCGTGTCCCGGATCTACGAGCAGCTGCGTCGGCCGGCCGACAAGCAGTGGGAGACCTGGATCGATCGGCAGAACGGCAAGATCGTCAGAACCTTGGACCTTTTTGAGGAGTTGGCCTCCAGCGCTCAGCTGGCCCAGGATCCGACGATTGGCGAACTGACGCTTGCCGCGGGCCTGGGGTATCTCGATTTCCGCTTCCCGGAGATGGACTGGCGCGCCGGGCGCCCAGCGCTTGATCGCTGGAACGCAGGGATTGCGGAGCGCCCCTCGCTCGCGCAAACACAACCCTCTCTGCCTTCGTGAGTGGAGTCCGATGAGCATTAACGAGGAAGAAGCCAGAGCGATTATCGAACGCTTCGGCATGCAGCCCCATCCCGAGGGAGGACATTTCGTCGAGACGTTTCGCTCACCGGCAGCAAGCGGTGCGCGCGCGGCGGTCAGCCAGATCTACTTCCTGCTACAGCTGGGTGAGGTCTCGCATTGGCACAAGGTCGATGCGGTCGAGATCTGGCATTGGTACGGCGGCGCGCCCCTGGTGCTGAGCATCTCGGAGAACGGGCACGATGCCGCGGCGCACCACCTGGGCAACGATCCCAACGTTGGCCAGAGTCTGAACCTTGTCGTACCTGAAGGTGCTTGGCAGGCGGCCGAGAGCCTAGGCCACTGGACGCTGGTCGGCTGTACCGTAGCGCCGGCCTTCGAGTTCTCGGGCTTCGAGCTGGCGCCACCCGACTGGCGCCCGACGCCTAGGTCTTAGCGTCCGTTTGACAATGGGCCGATCGACCCATTGTCACTGCGGTACCGGCCCGCACCCCCTCCCGACCACCCATCTAGGGTACTGTCGTGGGCGGTCGGGAGGGGGTGCGGGCCGGTACCGTGCATTCTCAAGCAGCCTCTTAGCGAGTCAGCAGATCATCGGCGCCTGAGAAGGTTGCGCTTTGCGGATTCAAGAGAAGACCGCAGGTCGTTTCTTCCTGCGGTCTTCGTGGCTTAGAGCGCTTTGGGTTTCGGTGGAAACGCCAAAGCGCTCTAGATTTTATTTCTTGCAACGCAGATCGTCGTCGTTGGCTTTTTTGCCAACTGCGGATCTGTTCTAGTACATGTGTTGGCCGCCGTTCACCGAAACGGTGGAGCCTGTGATAAAGCCGGCATCGTCGGCCACCAGGAAGAGCACGGTGCGGGCGATGTCCTCGGCCTTGCCCAGACGCTGCACCGGGATCTTGGCAACGATCTTTTCCAGGATTTCCGGGGGAACGGCGCGCACCATCTCGGTGTCGACATAGCCGGGAGCGATGGCATTGACGGTGATGCCCATACGCGCTGTTTCTTGCGCAAGCGCTTTGGTGAAGCCATGGATGCCGGACTTGGCGGCGGCATAGTTCACCTGACCGATCTGACCGGCCTGACCGTTGATCGATCCGATGTTGACGATGCGGCCGAACTTCTGCCCGCGCATGGAATCGATGACGTTGCGGCAGACGTTGAAGCAGGAACCCAGATTGGTGTCGATGACGGCCTGCCAGTTGTCGTGGCTCAGGCGATGCAAAGTGGCGTCGCGGGTGATGCCGGCATTGTTCACGACGATCTCGACCGGCCCGTGGGCGGCTGTGATCTCTTCAATGGCCGTCTTCACGGCGTTGAAGTTGGAGACATCGAACTTCTTGGCTTCGATCCCGGTCTCTGCGGTGAATTTCTGCGCCGCTTCGTCATTGCCGCCGTAGTTGGCGATGACGGTATGCCCGGCCGCCTTCAAACCTGTCGAAATTGCTGCACCGATGCCTCGGGTACCACCCGTTACCAACGCCAGCCGACCCATCTCAATCACCCTCCATTCTTGTGTCTTGCCCCCCGCGGGTTCGCGGATGGGGCAGTCATGAAAGCATCACAGCCGCTTGCCGCCAAGCGTCCGTGCGCAGGAATTCCACGAATGCGTCTAGAAAGACAAGAGCCAGAGCGACACCATCTCTCGCTCCAACTTCTTCGCTCGCTTCATCCAGCCGGCGGCACCCGACGGCGCAACGACCTGGTCTATGTTTAGCGATTGATCGTAGACTTGGCGTTGATTCAAATCAGAAACGAAAAGAGCGAAGCCAAGCTTGCGGCCGGCCTTGGTGTCGAGGTAACCGGCATAAGCCCTTGAGAAGTAAATCGTACCGGTTTTGCCTCTGACCGCCAGATGTTTGCCGTGCTTCTTCTGCAGTTTGCCTAAGGTCTTGCGCCAGCGGGGCTTGGCCATCAGGCTGGGCACGTCGAGGCCTTGCCGATGCAGGCTGTAGCCATAGAAGAGAATCGTTGCCATTTGTCGCGCCGTCATCCGCGAGAGCGAGGAGAGGCCAGAGCCGTTGGCTAACAGGAGACCTTTCCAGTCACCCTGCGGGACACGCTGCCGCAGCCAGTCGGCGATGCGTTGGCCACTCTCTTGCAGGCTTGCCACCGGTGTCGGGCTGCGTCTGCTGGCCAGGAGGGCGACAATTTCGGCAGAGAGGTTATTGGAGTAGCGCAGGATTAGCTTCACCGCTTCGACCAAGGGGACCGATTCATGCTCGCCCAGGGGTTGGCTGCCGGGCGGTGCGATCCCGGCCTGCGGCACGGGGACGGAGATCCCTTGCATCAGTGCCAGCTTGCGAAAGATCTGCGCGGCGTTCAATGCCGCCAGCTTCACCGGTACCCGGGCCTGACCTTTCTTCGGCAATTCCGGGGAGAGAAACCAACTCTCGCCGTCGGGGCCGATAGAGGGCAGGTAGGGGACGGCTTTGCCGCGCGAAGTCGGCAGCATGGAGATGGCGACCGTATCGGCGCTGACCTCAGTCGCTTCCGAACGGCTGATCGCGCCGGCTGCTAGAGCGCCGGTCTTGGGCTCGCGCGCCCAAGCCAGCTCCAAGACGTTGAAGTTTAGATTCAGCGCCGAGAGGCCGGGATTGTAACTAACAGCACGCGGCTGCGTCGGATTGAGTTCGGTCAGGCTCGGCAACGCACTCTCGTCATAGAAAAAGCGCCCCACCACTTCGCGCACACCCGCGGCATTAAGCTGTGCGATCAGCTCCAGCAGATCTTCGCTGGCAAGAAAGGGATCGCCGCCGCCCTTCAGGTAGAGGTCGCCGACGAGCCGTCCGTTGGAGACCTTGCCCTGCGCCAAAAGGCGGGTGGAGAAGCGATGCCAGGGACCCAGCTGCTCCAGGCCGTAAAGCATGGTCGGCACCTTCTGCAGCGAAGCTGGGATGTAGGCGCGATCGGCGTTCTGCTCCGACAGGATGTTGCCGTCGCTGAGGTCGAAGACCAGATAGCCGACCTGAGATGACGGGAAGCCTTGCGCTGCGATCAGCGCATCGGCTTTGGCCTTGACGCCCGCATCCTCGCCGGCCGCAGCCAGGGGTTGCGGCAGGCACATGACCAGGAGCAACGCAAACCAGAGGGAGCCTAGTCTCTTCACGTGTGTCTCTCCATACCACAAGCTCGTTGATCGGAGCTTCCACCGACGAGAAATTCGCCGAATCATGGCATAGGCGCAAGAGTCCTGCCCAGAAGAAAGGGCCGCTCGGAAGGGAGCGGCCCATAAAAGCACAAAAGTTTGAAGTGATACCGAGAGTTTAGCGCTCTACGCAGAGGGCGATGCCCATGCCGCCGCCGATGCAGAGCGTAGCCAGACCCTTCTTCGACTCGCGGCGCTGCATCTCGTGCAGCAAGGTGGTCAGTACGCGCGCGCCCGAAGCGCCGATCGGATGGCCCAACGCGATTGCGCCGCCGTTGACGTTCACCTTCTCCGGATCCAGGCCCAGGTCCTTGACGACGGCCAGTGACTGCGCGGCGAAGGCCTCGTTGGCTTCGATCAGATCCAGATCGTCGACGCTCCAGCCGGCCTTCTCCAGGGCCTTGCGCGAGGCCGGAATCGGGCCGGTACCCATGATCGCCGGGTCGACGCCGCAGGTGGCCCAGCTGGCGATGCGGGCTAGCGGTGTCAGGCCGCGCTTCTCCGCATCCTCAGCGCTCATCAGAAGGATGGCAGCGGCACCGTCGTTAATGCCACTGGCATTGCCCGCCGTCACCGTGCCTTCCTTGTCGAAGGCCGGGCGCAGCTTGCCGAGCGTGTCTGGGGTGGTGCCGTGCTTGGGATACTCGTCTTCGGAGACGACGATCTCGGCCTTACGGGTCTTCACCGTGACAGGTGCGATCTCGGCGCCGAAGGTTCCCGACTTCTGCGCGGCCTCGGCACGGTTTTGGCTGGTGGCGGCAAAGGCGTCCTGCTCGTCACGGGTCAGCTGCCAGCGGCGCGCGATGTTCTCGGCGGTGACGCCCATATGGTAGCCGTTGAAGGCATCCCAAAGGCCGTCCTTGATCATGGTGTCCACCATCTTGGTGTCGCCCATCTTGGTGCCGTTGCGCAGGTGCATGGCATGCGGGGCCTGGCTCATTGACTCCTGACCTCCGGCAACGATGATGCTCGCATCTCCGGCCTTGATCGCCTGATAGCCCATGGCGACGGTGCGCAGGCCCGATCCACACAGCTGGTTGATTTGGACCGCGGTTGCCTCCTGCGGGATGCCGGCGCCCATGGCAGCCTGGCGAGCCGGGTTCTGGCCGGCGTTGGCGGTCAACACCTGGCCGAAGAGCACTTCGTCGACTTCGCCAGCGTCCACCGAAGCGCGGTTCAGCACCTCCTTGATGGCGACCGAGCCAAGCGCCGAGGCAGTCTGGCTAGACAGAGCCCCGCTGAAGCTTCCGACCGGGGTCCGGGCGGCACTGACAATCACTACATCGCTCATGATCGTTATCCTCCAAAGGTGATAGCTGGGTCTGACGTCCCCGGGACTGCAGACCAATGATCGCGTCGCCCCGTAGATCTCGTTCGATCTATCTTGGTGCGGTGCAGCATAGGAACAAGCCCATCCCTGCCCAAGCAATGATCGATGTCAAGTCGCAAGTCGGGCTTTTTGCATCCTACAGGCACAAACACGCTAATCAAACCCACCTCCGGTCGGTCATCAGCTGCTTCGGGGATTGCTGTGACTGTCGGCATCACTCCACATCACCGACCGCGCAGGGAGAGCCGAAGGTCCTGTGTCCAAACCTTTGTCATTGACAGGCCTGTCAAGATGGCCGGCAATTGCACGACATATCGATCGTGAAGGAGAGCAACATGGTCAGTGATGCGGAAATCGTGAAGCGCGGTTGGGAAGCGGTTGCGCAGGGCGATTGGGATACTCTTATCGCAGACTACACCGACGACATGATTTTTGTCATGCCCGGCCAGAACGATGTCTTGAAGGGCACGGCAGCATTTCGAAGTGCATTGGAAAACTTGGGCAGCGTCCTGCCGCCGGGATTTGACATAACCTCAATTCGTCAGATCGGAGAAACAGGCGAGGTCGTCTCCATCATGGAGTGGAGAAGCGACAAGGTTCCAGACGGGAGCCAGCTTGCCGTGTTGTTCAAGCTGTCTGGCGGCAAGGTTCACGAAGAGCGCTGGTTCATCGATACCGAGCAGTGGAGAGCCGCGTTCTGAAGCAGAACGATTTAGTCTATTGACGATGCGGCCCACTCGGCGATTGGCTGCCAAACGCAGCGTTTGGCATTGCGTCCCATAATCATGCCGATGTGGCCGGCAGGCGGGCGTAGCACCTTAGCCTGCGGCAGGGCCTCTGCCAGTGCGAGCGCGCTATCCGGCGGGACGATTCGATCCTCGTTTGGAATGACGGTTAAGGTCGGCAAGCCGAGAGCTCTGGGATCGACCCTCTGACCGGCAAGGCGCCAGAGGCCGCGAGCCGGGCGGTTCTCTGCGTACCAGCCAATCAAGAGTTCGCGAGCCACCGGCCCGGCGAGCGGCACGCCATCGTTCAACCAGTCCTCCAGGGCGACGAATGCGCGTGTCCCCTTGGCGTCAGGATCACGACTACCGAAAGCCGTGAACTTGCGGATCGCAAGCCAGGGGTCAAGGGCGAAGAACAAGGCCTGCACACAGTCGACTGGCAGGAGGCCTTGGCCATCGATCAAAGGCGCGGTCAACAGGGCTGCCAGGCGCAGCTGGCTGGGCGCGACGGCAGGGTCGGCATGGAAGTCCCAGGGGGTAGCCAAAAGGATCAGGCCTGCGAGCCGATGACTCTCCAGTTGTGCCAGACCAAGCGCCAGGAGGCCGCCCAGGCAGTAGCCCAAAACCAGCGGAGGCTGACTGGCGTGTTCCTCGATGTGGTCCAGCATCAAGCGCAGTCGGCCGGCGACGTAGTCGGTCAAGGTGAAGCTGCGCTCTTCTTCGGCCGGAGCGTCCCAATCGACCAGGAAGGGTCGAAATCCCTGCGCAGTCAGCCAGCGGCAAAGGCTATTGTTGCGATCTAGGTCCAAAATGTAGGCGCGGTTGATGAGGGACGGCACAAGGAGGAGTGGGCGTCCGCTGCTGGCTGGCGCATAGTCCAAGAGCCGAGTCGTCCCCTCTTGCCAGACCGGCCGCGGCTTGCTGCCGCTTCGCCGATGCGGATGCTGGCGATAGGCCTCAATGCCAATGGTGAGGGCTTCCGCGCGTTTGGCGACCTCAGCCTTTAGAGCCTGCTCCAGCAGAGGTAGTGGGAGGGTCTTGATTTCGTCTGCCAGGCTTTGCAGAGGCTGTAGGGCCGCCTGGTTGGCCGCGGTCTTGCTCCCTATCAGCGAGCGCTGCCTCAAGAGCGGCAAGGCGAGCTTCGAGCTCTGCCAGACGGCCAGCGCTGTCGCCAGATAAAGGGGCAGGGGCCTCGGTCCCAAGCGCGGGCCCCTCTGCTGTGTCTCTGGAGTTGCTTGCGGCACCCCTCTTGGACCCTTCCTCTTGTTGGGCCTGTGGCTCTTCAGCCGCCGTTTCTCTGGTAGCGGTCTTGATAAGAGCCTGCCAGGCGTCGCGCCAAGTCGCTTCATCGGCAAGCGGGCTGGCTTCGCCTGGCGTGGGGATCATCAAGGCGCGGAAGAGCTCAAGCGCCAAGGCCGGGTCACGCGCGGCCGCCAATAGGCTCGCCTCCCAAGCATCCAGAAAGCGGCTGGCGAGCGCGGCCGCTGCAGCCCTATCGGCCTGGTCCCCTGCTGCGTCCCCTGATTCCTGCATGACTTCGCCCATTCGGCCCTGCTTCTGCCGCACTGCAGCAGATTGTGGCCCACTTGGCAAACACCCCCGTCGAAAAGTCGTCGAAAAGTCTTCGAAACAAAGGGGCACTTCCTGCCACTGACGATTGACAGCGCGCGCTGCGGTGCACAATATGCCGCCAGCGACTTGAACACCCCCGAACCTGCGAGGTCGAGATCTTGGGTGCAGAGGATAAAGGCGACGATCAGCGGATCGTCGTAAAGAAGTATGCCAATCGGCGACTCTACAACACGGCGACCAGTTCCTACGTAACGCTCGATCATCTCGCGCGGCTGACGCAGGAAGGCGTGGACTTTGTCGTCTACGACGCCAAGAGCGGCGAAGACATCACGCGCAGCGTGCTGACCCAGATCATCGTCGAAGAGGAAGCGAAGGGAGAGAACTTGCTGCCGATTGCGTTCCTACGACAGCTGATCACCTTTTACGGCGACAACATGCGCTGGATGGTGCCGCAGTATCTGGAGCACATGATCCAGAGTTTCGCCGAAAATCAAGATCGTATGCGGGGCGCGATGCAGGATGCCATGGGGAACCTCTTCCCCTTCGGCAACCTGGAGGACATGCGCAAGCAGAACATGGCCTTCTTCGAACAGGCCATGCGGGTCTGGTCGCCCTTTGCGGCCGGACAGGCCGCAGGCACGCCTGTTGCTGGTATGCGTCCGCCAGCTCAGCCTGCCGCTGCGCCGCCGATGCCGGCCGTCGATCCAGCGGAGTTGGCTGCGGCGAAGGCCAAAGCAGTCCAGGATCAGGCCGATCTTGTTCGCCTGAAAGCCGAGGTCGAGAGCCTGAAAGCGGAGCTAGAAGCCAAAGCAAAGGCGCTGCAGCCGGCCGCAGTACCGGCAGAGGCGCCGCGTGGTGCGCCTTTGGGTAAGGACAACGCCAGTCCGCCCGAGCCGGCAAACAACCCCGGTCCTGGGCCAGCGAGCGAGGAGGCAAGCCCGCCAGCGCCTACACCGGTCAAGCCGAGTGCTCCGGCGCGCCGAAAGCCCGCGGCAAAGGCCCCAGCCACGAAGACTGGCAGGGCTGCACCGGCAAAAACCGCTGCAGCCAAGACTCCGGCAACCAAGGCTCCGGCGGCCAAGCGCGGCCGTCCGGCTGGTTCGACGTCCAGCCGCGCAACAAAGGCGCAAACGGCGAAGGCGCCGGACGTGAAAAAGAACTAGACGGACCTAGGCGCTTCGACGCAGTTTTGCTCCGGGTTTGCCGCTGACCGGCAGGGCTTTGTATTGCGCTGCCGTTTTCTTTGTCGGCTGCTGATGCTGGCTCTGGCCGGCGGACGGGGGATTTTCGCAAGAACTGTCGAGAGTGACCTAGAAGATGTCCGATAGTCTAACTTTGCCCAACGCCAGCTTGGATGCACTGCTGACGGCGCGTCGTGGCGCTGCCGTTGCGCTATCTGCACCTGATCGTACGCCGCTGAGCTATGCCGGCTTGGCCGATCTGGCGTTATCTTGTCGTACGCGCTTGGCAGAGGTCGGACTGGGTCGCGGGGATCGGGTCGCCATCGTCCTGCCCAATGGGCCCGAGATGGCGTCGGCCTTTGTCGCGATCGCTGCCACGGCGACCACCTGCCCGCTGAACCCGGCCTATCGAGCCGAGGAATTTGGCTTCTATCTCGATGACTTGGGTGCCAAAGCCCTGGTTCTACCTGCAGGCTCTGACAGTCCGGCTGCCGCCGTGGCCCGAGAGCGCGGTATTCGCATTTTGGAGCTCACGGTGCCGGAAGGGGCACCGGCAGGTGACTTCGCATTGAGCAGTGATTCCGCGGAGGCAGCCACCTCCAGGTCGGCGGCCGCGGCGGGGGCGGACGATGTGGCGCTGATCCTGCATACGTCCGGCACGACCTCGCGGCCCAAGATCGTGCCCTTGTCGCACAGCAACGTTCTGGCCTCGGCCAAGCATATCTCCAGCAGTCTTAGGCTGAGCGCGGACGACTGTTGTCTGAACGTCATGCCGCTCTTTCACATCCATGGGCTGATCGCGGCTGTTTTGTCGTCGCTCTATGCCGGCGGCTCGATCTTTTGCACCCCAGGGTTCAACGCTCTGCGTTTCATGACCTGGCTGGAGGACGCGAAACCCAGTTGGTACACCGCAGTTCCGACCATGCATCAGGCGATCCTGGCGCGCGGACAGCGCCAGGCCGAGGCCGCCAAGGCGGCCGGCCTTAGGTTTGTCCGCTCGTCCTCAGCCTCCTTGCCGCCGCAGATCATGAGTTCGGTGGAGGCGTTGTTCGGCTGCCCGGTGATCGAGTCCTACGGCATGACCGAAGCGAGCCATCAGATGGCCAGCAACGAGCTGCCGCCGGGCCAACGCAAGGCCGGTTCCGTCGGTCGCCCGGCCGGACCCGAGGTGACGCTGTTGATGCCCGACGGCAAGCGCAGCAGCGAACCCGGTGTGATCGGCGAGGTCATCATTCGCGGCCCCAACGTGACGCTTGGCTATGAGAGCAATCCCAAGGCCAATGCGGAGAGTTTCTTGCAGGACGAGGCCGGCCCCTGGTTTCGGACCGGCGACCAGGGCACCTTCGATGCCGATGGCTTTCTCACCATTACCGGGCGGCTGAAAGAGATCATCAACCGCGGCGGCGAAAAGGTGTCGCCGCGGGAGGTCGATGAAATCTTGCTCGACCATCCTGCTGTCGCCCAGGCAGTGACCTTTGCCATGCCGCACGACAAGCTGGGAGAAGAGGTCGCAGCCGCGGTGGTCTTAGAGGAAGGGCAGAGCCTGGAAGAACGTGATCTGCGCGACTTCGCGGCCAAGCGCTTGGCCGACTTCAAGGTTCCGCGCAGGGTGGTCTTTCTGGAGGAGATCCCGAAAGGTGCTACCGGCAAGCTGCAGCGGATCGGCCTGGCGGAGCGTTTGGGCCTGGTCTAGGGCTTGTCATCTCGCACTGTGTCGTTAAGGAGAAGGCCATGAAGATCGCCATCTATGGAGCCGGGGCCATTGGCGGGCTTCTGGGTTACCATTTGGCCGGCGCCGGAGCCGAGGTGACCTTGATCGCGCGCGGACCGCATTTGGCGGCAATGCGCGAAAACGGCTTGACCTTGATCGACGGCGACGAGCGTAACAGCCGCTCAGTCAAGGCCGTCGAGGATCCGGCCGAAGCCGGACCCCAGGACTATGTGCTGATCACGCTCAAGGCCTCCTCGGTCGGGGCGATTGCTGAACCAATGCAGCCGCTACTGGGCCCGGATACCTGCGTGGTGACGGCACAGAACGGTATCCCCTGGTGGTACTTCCATGCCAACGGCGGGCCGCACGACGGGCGCCGGCTTGAGAGCGTCGATCCCGGTGGGCGGCTCTTGGACCTGATCCCGCCGGAGCGTTGTCTGGGCTGTGTCGTCTACCCGGCGGCGGAGATCGAAAGCCCCGGCGTGATCCGTCACGTTTACGGCAATCGTTTCATGTTGGGCGAGCCCGATGGCAGCAAGAGCGAGCGGGCGATTGCTCTCTCCAAGGCCTTGTCCGCCGCTAAGTTCAAGGCACCCGTCCGGCCGCGAATTCGCGACGATATCTGGCTCAAGCTCTGGGGCAACCTCTCCTTCAATCCGCTGTCTGCCTTGACCGGCGCAACCTTGGAGGAGATGGCGGCGGACCCTGGTGTTCGGAGCGTCGTCGGTACGATGATGGCTGAGTCCAAGACTGTGGGGGAAACGCTCGGTATCCGCTTCAGCGTCGATATCGAGACACGGATCGGCTGGGCCGCCGACGTCGGCGCCCACAAGACCTCAATGCTGCAGGACCTGGAACTTGGCCGCGCGATGGAAATCGACGGTCTGGTAAGCGTCGTTGCCGAACTGGGCGATATCGCCGGAATCGAGACACCGATGATCGACGCGGTACTCGCTCTGGTGATCCAGCGCGCTCGTCTTGCCGGTTGCTATCCCCTAAGCTAACCGAACAGTGTCAAGACTTGCTGATGCGTTGCTGCAGCGAGAAGCGGCCACCGCGGCGGTACTTGTCCAGGTAGGTCGGCAGGATCGCCTCAATGGCCTGCGGGGCCATGCCCAGGTCCTCGAAGCCCAATGCTTCGGCGCCGACGACGTTGTCCTGCTTCAACAGCAGCACCTGATCGCGGGTCAAGGGCGGTACGGGTAGCAACTCCAGAAAGCGTGCCTTGAAGGACGCCAGTCCACTGGGCAATCCGATCAGCATCCGCTTGCGTGCGATTTCGCTCAACAAGAGCTGCATCAACTCCTTGAAGCTGTAGACCTGCGGACCGCCCAGTTCATAAAGTTTGCCGGCATGGCCGGGCTCCAGCAAAGTCTTGGCGATCGCCGTTGCGACGTCCCCGACATAGACCGGCTGAAAGCGAGTTGTGCCGCCGCCGATCAAGGGGAGGGCCGGCGAGACCTGGGTCATCGCTGCGAAGCGATTGAAGAAGTCGTCCTCCGGCCCGATGACGATGCTGGGACGCATAATCGTCGCTTTTGGATAGGCACTCAACACCGCCGTTTCGCCGGCGGCCTTGCTCTTGGCATAGCGTGCCGGTGCACCGGCGTCCGCGCCGATGGCAGAGACATGCACCAAGGCTTCAGCGCCGACCTCGCTAGCCGCTGCCGCAACGCGCCGCGCGCCCTCGACATGTATGGCTTGAAAGTTACGTTTGCCGCGCTCGTAGAGGATGCCGACGAAGTTTATCACCGCATCTGCGCCCTCAACGGCTTGGCGGACGCTTGCCTCGTGCAGCAGGCTGGCTGGTATCGGCGTGATCTGACCGACGTCACCCAAGGTTTTCAGGAAGTTGGCACGCTCTGGATAGCGCACGGCGATCCGCAATACATGGCCCTGGCGCGCCAGATGGCGCACGACATAGCGGCCGATGAAGCCGGACCCGCCGAATAGGGTTATGTTTTTTGTTGCCATAATGGCTTCCTCTCGCGTGCGGGACTGCTCTGCCCTATACCAAGGGAGCTGCCCGAGCGACAAGCATCTGTGGCCGCGCGCAGCGTACCCTGGTCCCAAAACGAGGCCAGCCCCCGACCCGTGAGCGGCCCCTAACCGCCAGACGGCTAGGCCCGCGAACAGTTTCTGGAGAGCTATCTTGACCTATCACCTGCATGTTGGCGACCTGCCGGAGGGCCTTGACCTGGGGCAGCTGGTCGCAGTGGACAGCGAAACCATGGGTCTGTCGGTCCGCCGCGATCGACTTTGCCTGGTTCAGCTCTCCCGCGGGGACGGCGATGCCCATCTGGTGCAGATCCCAGAGCGCGGCCACGAGGCACCGCGCCTGGCTGCCTTGATGCGCGACCCGGGCGTCACCAAGCTCTTCCACTATGCCCGCTTCGATATCGCTGCGATCGGCCATTGGCTGGATGCTTGGCCGGCACCGGTCTACTGCACGAAAGTCGCTTCTAAGTTGGTGCGAACCTATACCGATCGCCATGGCCTCAAGGATCTTTGTAGAGAGATCTTGGGCGTCGACCTTTCCAAGCAGCAACAGTCCTCCGATTGGGGAGCGTCAAGCTTGAGCGACGAGCAGCTTCGCTATGCTGCCTCTGATGTGCTGCACTTGCATGCACTGAAAGAACGTCTAGATCTCATGTTGGAACGCGAGGGACGGACGGCGTTGGCTCAAGCGGTGTTCGATTTCCTGCCCAGCCGGGCGCGTCTCGACCTGCTGGGATGGGCAGACGTAGATATCTTGGCCCATTGAGGCGTAGAATGGGTGATCTTGGAGTCGTAGACGCCGAGAAACCTGTTGCCATTTGGAGAGGGTCCTTGAGTGAGCTAAAGCAGCGTCTGGTGATTGGAGAGGTTGATCCCGAGCGCGTAATCGACTCCGCTAAGCGCGTTCTGACCTTGGAGTCCGAGGCGATCGACACTCTGGCATCGGACTTGGATCAGCGCTTCGTCCGAGCGGTGGAGGTGCTTGGCAAGGTCACGGGCCGGGTTATCGTGACCGGAATGGGCAAGAGTGGCCATGTGGCGCGCAAGATGGCCGCCACCTTTGCATCAACCGGAACGCCGGCGCTCTTCGTGCATCCGGGCGAGGCCAGTCATGGCGATTTGGGCATGGTCGCCAGGAAAGATGCGGTGATCGCGCTCTCGAACTCGGGCAAGACCTCCGAATTGAACGACATAGTCGCCTTCACGCGACGCTTCCAGATTCCGCTGATCGCAGTGACCGCTCGGCCGGAGAGCCAGTTGGCGGAACGGGCGGACATCTGTCTGCAGTTGGCAGCCGCACCCGAGGCCTGTCCTCTGGGCCTGGCGCCGACGACCTCGACGACCATGATGCTGGCACTGGGCGATGCACTGGCCGTAGCCCTTTTGGAGCAGCGCGGTTTCTCCGAGGAGGACTTTCAGGTCTTCCACCCGGGCGGCGCATTGGGAGCGCGGCTGCTGCGGGTCTCTGACCTTATGCATGCCGCAGATCGTCTGCCGCTCTGTCGGCAAGAGACGACGATGGGCGAAGCCATCCTCATCATGTCGAAAAAGCAGTTTGGTTGCATCGGCATCGTCGATGCCGAAGGTCGGCTGGTCGGTATCATTACCGACGGCGATCTGCGCCGGCACCTGGGGCCGCATGTCCTTGAGATGACGGCGGAAAACCTGATGACCCCCTCTCCGAAGACTGTCGCTTCGCGGGCTTTGGCGGTCGAAGCACTGCAGCTGATGGACGAACACAAGATCACCATCCTCTTCGTCGTAGAAGATGGACGGCCGTCCGGGTTGATCCAGCTCTACGACTGCCTGCGCGCTGGCGTGGCTTAGGGGAACCTCCGTGAATCTGACCGTCGCGCGCAAGAGCCAACCGAAGCGGAGAGGCGGCCGCAATGTCATGGCCCCGCCGCGCTGGTCTCGTGGCAACGTCCATACGCTTGGAGTGCGTCTCCTGCGTCTGGTTATGCCGATCGCTGCCGTCTTGCTGTTCTTCGTCGTGGCGCTTTGGCGCGACATCGTCCCCAATCCAGAGATTATTGGGCTGGAGGCTTCCTCCCTTCCGGCCAGCGAAGTCGAGGAACTGACCATGATCCGGCCGCGTTTCGATGGACTGGACAAGGAGGGGCAGCCTTACACTCTGACTGCCGAGCGTGCCAATCAGGTGGATGAGGAAGGGACCCTGGTCTTCATGCAGCAGCCGGCTGCCGACGTGACCTTGAAGAACGGCCGCTGGGTGGCGATTTCCGCTGACGGCGGGCGTTACTTCCGCCTTGATGAGCGCTTGGAGCTCGAGGGTTCGGTCAATCTCTTCCAAGACGACGGCTATGAGCTCCGTACAGACGCCGTTGAGGTTCATTTGAAGGCCGGCGAGATCGACAGCAACTCGCCGGTCTCCGGCCAGGGGCCGCGCGGCGAGATGGAAGGCGAGGGCCTCAGCGTCAAGGACGACGGCAAGGTCGTCGAGTTGAAGGGGCGGTCGCGGATCAAAATTCTGCCCGGCGGGGATGGAGTTTAGTCTTGGTGCGGCGAGGCCTCCTTTCAGCGCTCTTGAGTCTCGCCCTCTTGGCAAGCGCCACCGGACCGGGGCAGGGGCAGACCGCGGCTTTTGGCGACGACGACAAACCCTTGGAGATCTTTGCCGATCAGGGGATCGAGTGGCGCCGTGAGGAGAAGGTCTATATTGCGCGCGGCAATGCCGAAGCACGACAAGGCGACGTCACTCTTCGTGCCGACGTGCTCCAGGCACGCTATCAGGGTGAGGGCGACAGTGGCGATATCACGCTGATCGAAGCCACAGGCAATGTCCGCATCATCTCGCCGGATACCCAGGTTTATGGTCAGCGCGGAACCTACGATGTACCCAGAGACATCATGCGGATGACGGGTAAGGGCTTGAAGCTCGAGTCTGGCGACGATGTAGTGACCGCCGACGACAGTCTTGAGTACCGGCCCTCAGAGCGGCTTGCAGTCGCCAAGGGCCGAGCGCAGGTGCAGCGCTTCGATCGCGCCAAGGGAACCAGCAACATCGTCCGTGCGGACACCCTGACCGCGACTTTCGCGCCCGACGGTAAGAGCCTTGAAGTGGTGGATGCTATCGACAATGTTGAGGTCTTGACACCCTGCGAGTACGTCGCGGCCGATCAGGGGCGCTATCTGGTGGCCGAGCAACTCGCCAATCTCGACGGCAATGTCCGCATCACGCGCGGCCAAAACCAGTTGAACGGAAACCAGGCCGAGGTCGACCTGAAGACGGGCATCTCCACCTTGACGGGTGGGCGCGTCTCCGGGCTGCTGGTGCCGCAGACCCGATCGGATACACCGGCTAATGGATGCGAGTAGCGAGCCCGGTAGCGAGCAAAGCCACCTGACGGTCGTCGCCGACAATCCGGGACTGGCTGCGGTGGAGCTGGGCAAATCCTTCCGCAAGCGGCCAGTCCTGCGTTCGATTTCGCTAAACCTGCGTCGCGGCGAGGCGGTCGGTCTCTTGGGGCCGAATGGGGCCGGAAAGACGACCTGCTTCTACATCATCACCGGCCTGCTGCGGCCGGACTACGGCTGGATCACCCTGGATGGCCAGGACATCACCGATCTGCCGATGTATCGGCGCGCGCGTCTTGGCATCGGCTATCTGCCGCAGGAAGCCTCGATCTTCCGCGGACTGACGGTCGAAAAGAACATTCGTGCCGTGCTCGAGGTTGTCGAATCGGATCGATCGAAGCGTGAGGCGATCTTGGACGAGCTGCTGGCCGAGTTCTCAATCACACATCTTAGGCGTACGCCAGCGCTCGCGCTTTCCGGCGGTGAGCGGCGGCGTGTGGAGATCGCGCGGGCTTTGGCGTCCAGGCCCAGCTTCATGCTCTTGGACGAGCCTCTTGCCGGTATCGATCCGATTGCGGTCGCTGAGATTCGCGACCTCGTTTCTCACCTCAAGCACCGCGGTATCGGGGTTTTGATCACCGATCACAATGTGCGCGACACTCTGGAGATCATCGACCGCGCCTACATTATCCATGGCGGTCAGGTGCTTATGGAAGGTCCACCGGACGAGATTGTAGCCAGTGAGGATGTTCGCCGAGTCTATCTGGGAGAGAGCTTCTCCCTTTAGGGCATCGTCCCAGCGGAAGGGAATCGGGCGCTCCTTTGCCCAACTTCTCACGTCTCGCTCTCGCATATTGTTCCACCCATCGCAGGTTTTGCGCTAGCGTTACCGGGAGAGACCGCGAAACAGCCGGACAGATGGTTCTTCAACCCCGCCTCAGCGTTAGCCAGACACAGAGCTTGGCCCTGACACCGGCGCTGCGTGCGTCGATCCAGTTGCTGCAGCTCTCCGTACATGACTTGGAGGCCTATGTGGCCGAAAAGGCCGAGGAGAACCCGCTGCTGGAACGCCTGGAAATGCCGGTCAGCGGCGAGGCCGTCCCGTCATCACGATCCGGCTTCGACCTCTTGGCAGAACGTGTGGCCGATCGTCCCTCACTGTCGGCCTACCTGCTCGATCAAGCGTCCCTGCTCTTCACCGATCGCCGCGAAGCGGAGATGGCGGAGCGTTTCATCGAAGAGTTGGACGAAGCCGGCTATCTCCACGTGGAACCGGAGGATATCGCCAGCGAGTTCGCAACGGCGCCAGAGCAGGCGCTCGCGGTCTTGCGGCGCTTGCAAGCTTTGGAGCCGAGCGGCCTCTTTGCCAGAGATCTGCGGGAGTGCTTGGCCCTGCAACTGGCTGCCAAGGGACGCTTGACCGGCTTCTTGCAAGACCTGCTTGAAGGGCTGGAGATCTTAGCCGAGAGGGGACCGGAGGGTTTCGCCTCGGATCTGGGTGTTTCTGTGGAGCGGGTCGAGCGAGGGCTCAAGGAGATCCGCCGACTCGATCCAAAGCCCGGACTTTCCTTTGAAGCGACATCGCTGGTGCCGCTGGTACCGGATCTTCTTGTGCGGCCGGATGACAAAGGTCGTCTGCAGATTGCGATCAACCCAGAGACTGTTCCGCGCATCCGCCTAGACCGGGAGGTGCAGACCAGCCTCATACCACAGCTGCGTACCCGTGCCGAGCGCGGCTACCTCTCGGAGAAGGCACAAGAGGTCGCCTGGCTTCGTCGTGCCCTTTTGCGGCGCTTTGAGACCCTGTTGCGCGTCGGACAGGCGATCCTCGTACACCAAGGCGACTACTTCGGTCGCGGACCGGCAGCGCTGAAACCACTGACGCGCCGCAGTCTGGCTGATTCCCTGGACCTGTCGGAAGCGACGATCAGCCGGGTGGTCGCAAACAAGTACCTGGCCTCACCGCGCGGCACCGAGCCTTTGAAGCGCTTCTTCAGCGCTGCCTTGGGGGCCAGCGGGGAGATCAGCGCGGCAGCAGCCCAAGAGCGGCTGCGCGAGCTGGTCGCGGCAGAGCCCAGTGCCAAGCCCTTGAGCGATTCGGCACTCGCAGCAAGGCTTGCAGACGGCGGCCTGCCGGTAGCGCGGCGAACTGTGGCCAAGTACCGCGACCTGCTGCGTATCCCCGCGGCTGCCGATCGAAGGCGTCTCAATCAGCATCGCTGAGGGAGGCTACAGCATGCCGTCTTGCCGGCAAGACGGCTTCGTGGGCTGTGGATCATTCTTATCCGGTCACGAAACATTAGGCTTCGCAGGCGCGGTGTCTGTGCTACGCTTGACAGGCAACAGGGGCATCGCTAGCTTCCGCGCTTCGCCATCGCCGGGGCGTCTCAAAAAGTGGCAGATTCTTTGGGCGGGGCACACCATATACAAACAATGAAACGAGAAATCCGCGTCAGACCATGAAGTTAACGGTCACGGGCAAGCAGATGGACGTTGGCGATGCTTTCCGCCAGCACATCGAAGACAAGCTGAATCACACTCTGGAGAAGTACTTCGGAGACGCGATTGACGTTGGCGTCACTGTCGCGCGCGAAGCCTCCGGATATCGGTCGACCATTCATGCACATGTGGGTAAACATGTGGAAATGTTCGCCGACGGGGCAGGGCATGATCCCTATCCGGCCTTCGATTCCGCAGCGGAGCATCTCTCCAAGCGACTGCGTCGTAATAAGAGACGTTTGCGCGACCATCACAAATCTCCGGTTGAGATTCTCTCGACACAGGCTTTCGTCCTCAATCCAGATGAGGGTGAGGATGATAACGAGATTCCTTCGGAATCAGAGGGTTCCGACGCGCCGCCGGTGATCGCCGAACTGGCGGCCAGGATCGGTTTGCTGACAGTCAGCGAAGCCGTCATGCGATTGGATCTGATGCAAGAGCCGGCCTTGATGTTCAAGAACAAGGCACACGGTGGCTTGAATATGGTTTATCGCCGAAATGATGGTACAATAGGTTGGGTCGATCCTCAGAACATCGGCCAGGGATAACCACCGAAGGCCTGATCGCGAAACGACGCAGCGTCAGGCAGCATAGCCAGCTAAGAACGCCGTTCGGCGGCAGGCTGCCCATCCGCCTTGTCTAAACCGCTCTTGGGGTTTGCATCATATGAACATGGCTGACTTGTTGTCGCCGGACGGTGTCGTCGCCGGGCTTAGGGTCTCGAGCAAGAAGCAAGCGCTGCAGGAACTGGCGCGTCGGGCGTCTGTTGTCACCGGAGAGCGCGAACGCGATATCTTCGAAGTTCTCTTGGTGCGCGAACGCCTCGGCACGACGGGCGTGGGGCATGGTGTGGCCATCCCGCACGGCAAGCTCGCGAACTTGAACCGCCTGCATGTGCTCTTCGCCCGATTGGCAGAGCCGATCGACTTCGACTCGATCGACGAGCAGCCGGTCGATCTGATGTGCGTATTGCTGGCCCCGCAGTCGGCCGGCGCTGACCACCTGAAGGCCTTGGCACAGGTCTCGCGGCTGCTTCGCGATCGGACGTTCTGCGAGAAGCTACGCGGGGCGGCGAACGGCGATTCGCTCTATGCACTCTTGACGGACGTACCCGCCAGCCACGCTGCCTGAGGTCTCTCGATAGGCCTTGCGGGCAGACACAAGTACTCTCTGCCCGCATGCCCCTCAGAGAAGGGCCCTTAGTGAAGCAGAACGGGTTCCAGGTCGTTCTGACGGATTGCCAGCTGTGCTGCCGAGTCAGAGGCCAAGGCTGCGATGGCGCGCCCGTTTGCGGCATGAACGGCATAGGCCAGGCTGCCGTCGATCGTGATCGGGCGGACATAGGCGACCTCGCCCAGACCTAAAGCGGCCAAATCCTGTTGGGTGATCTCGCGTATCGTCTTGACGTCGTACATGACCGTCGTCTCCTTTTTATACTGCGGCCCCGCGCTCTGGCGGCAGCCTTTTGGATTGGCTCCGTTGGTCAAGCCTTAGCGGCGATCTAATCCGCCTTGATGGATATCGAGCGAACCTCGGGCTCGATCCTCGGTCGCTCCAGATCCACGTGGAGCAGGCCGGAATCCAGTGAGGCGCTGGTGACTTCGATGCCTTCGGCCAGCACGAAACTGCGCTGAAACTGACGGGCAGCAATCCCGCGGTGCAGGTAAACCCGTTCTTCCTGGTCGCTCTGCTTGCCGCGTATGATCAGCTGGTTCCCCTCCATCTGAACGCTCAGCTCTTCCATCGCGAATCCGGCGACCGCTACGGAAATACGAAAGCGGCCTTCGCCGCGTTGCTCAACGTTGTAGGGGGGATAGCCGTCTGCGGCGGCCTTAGAGATGCGGTCCACCGCTTTCTCGAAGGGCTCGAAGCCCAGGAGAAAGGGCGAAGAGAACAGGGATAGTCTCGTCACGTGTTGAACGCTCCTCATGCACCAAGCAAGCGTTAAGCCGTGCCCTCCAGTCGAGGACACGCCGCCCAGCCCGCAATGCGGCACCGAGCGGACCTCAAGATTTGATCTGTCGGCTGGTCGAAATCAAGAGGGAATGGCTGATTTCAAAGTCTGTTGCCGGCCGTTCTGCTTCTCAAGGGGCTGTGAAAGTCAGCTGCCGGGTCACGACAAGCTGGCTCCTACCAAGATCGGCCGGAAGCGGTTCGAAGGGTGCAGCCTGCTGCAGGATCGCCAGAGCCTCGCGATTCAGAATGCCATTGCCTGAACTGGCTGCGATCCACGAAGCCTCGACATCTCCGTTTGCCGTGACCACGAACCCGAGGGTGACACTTCCGGCGCGCAGTACGGCGATCGGGCGCGCGTGCTGGGCGGCCTGCAGGCGGCGGGCGATGTGGGCGAGATAGACGCTTTCACTGGCGCTTTGGGCTTGGGTGTCGAATAGAGGGTCGCGTGGCACCTCGGGGAGCGCTATGCGGCGCAGCGGTTTGGGCGGGGGCACTTCGAGCGGCTGGCTTTCCTGCAACAGGTTGAGCTCGCCGTCCTCCTCGTCGCCCGCTGAGGGCAAGTCCTCCAAGCCCTGCACCAGCGCTGCAATCTGATCCTCAGTCGGACTCCTGCCGGCGACAGCGACTTGGACGATGAGGTCAACGGGGTAAATCACGACGTCGCTTTGTTGCATGGGCCAAGGAGCGAAGAGCAGTCCCGATGCGCCCAAGTGCAGGATCGCCGCGCCGATCACGCTGGCCTGGCCGAGCGTACCCGCAGCTTGCGGGAGCAGGCTTGCTTGGACTAAACCTTTGGGCTCCAGGCTGCTCGTAGTGGGCAGCTTCGAGCCCTTTCGAAACAGGTTGAACAGCATGCGTAAGATCGACGTCTGGCCGCTCCTCTCGGCGGAGATGCAAGCCGTTGTGCGCAAGTCGGAACGCCTGGCCGCAGCCAATCCTCCCCCTTCCGACAACGGTCATCCGCTGCCCCGTATGCGCGCAGCATACAACGAAGCCAACGTCTATTGGAACGCCGCGCCGCTTGAGATCGAGGGGGTCGAGGACTTTGCCTTCGACTGTGGCCCCGCGACACGCAACCTCAGGCTCTATCACCCGGCACCCGGTGAGCCGCGCCCCTGGTTGGTCTACCTGCATGGCGGCGGCTATGTCCTGGGTAACCTCGACACGCACGACTGCATCATGCGCCATCTTTGCAAGGCGAGTGGCTGGGGCGTGCTGGGCTTGGATTACAGCCTGGCACCGGAAGCGCGCTTTCCCCAGCAGATCGAGGAGGTGACCGGCCTGATCAGGCGACTGGACCAGGCAAGTGCCGGCCGCGACCGCGACCCGTCGCTAATCGCGCTTGCCGGCGATTCCGCCGGTGCACACCTCTGCGTCAGCACCTGCTTGGAGATGAAGGCACAGGGCCTGTCGCAGCCGGCTGTCCAGCTGTTGTTCTATGGCGCCTATGGTCTGGACGATTCCGTCTCGCAGAGACTCTATGGCGGCGCTTTGGATGGCCTGACGGCCGCCGAGCTCGCCTTCTATCGCAGTGCCTACTGTCGTGCCTCGCAGCGTCGCGATCCGCGCTATGATGTGCTGAATGCCGACTTGGCCGGACTGCCGCCCAGCTACCTCGTGACCTTGACCCTGGATCCGCTCGACGACGACAGCCGCGCCCTGGCGCAGGCTCTCACCCTGGCGGGCGTTCCCAACCACCTACGGCGGGAAGGGGCTGTGTTGCATGGCTTCCTCAAGCACCTGCGGGAGCTGCAGACGGCGCGCGACGTGCTGGACGAGGCTGCGAGCATCCTTGCTGATCTGGCGCAAGGCGTTCCGCCGACCTGGGTGAACTCCATGGAAAAAGCGAAGATCCAAGCGGAGGCTTGATCCGGCAGGAGTTGCTCTGCCAGGTAAGGGGAGCCGAGAGCGGGTACAGTCAGTCGCAGAATTCGAGAGAGGGAGAGAAGGCCGTGAGCGAGATGAACAAGCGGTGGGTTTTGGCATCGCGCCCGGAGGGTGCGCCCAGCATGGAAAACTTTCGCTTCGAAGAGGCAGCTCGCCCGCAGGCCGGGGAGGGGGAGGTTGCCTGTCGCACGCTCTACCTCTCGCTTGATCCCTACATGCGTGGCCGCATGAGTGCCGCGAAGTCCTATGCTGCACCGGTCGCAATCGGTGAGGTAATGACCGCCGGAACCGTTGGGGTCGTCGAAGAATCGAAGGCGTCTGGCCTAGAGCCGGGGGACGTCGTGGTGGCCATGGGTGGCTGGCAAAGCCATTGGACGGCCTCTGCCAAAGCGGTGAAGAAGGTCAATCCCGATGCGGCCCCGCTTTCCACCCGCCTGGGCATCTTGGGCATGCCGGGCCAGACGGCCTACTGCGGTTTGATGGAGATCGGCAAACCTAAGGCCGGCGAGACCCTGGTGGTCGCTGCTGCTTCGGGAGCTGTCGGCTCCGTGGTCGGGCAGTTGGCCAAGAAAAAGGGCCTGCGCGCCGTTGGCGTGGCTGGCGGCCCGGAGAAATGTCGTGTCGTGACCGAAGAGTTCGGCTTCGATGCCTGCGTCGACCACCGCTCGCCCGATCTGGATGCTGAACTGGCCGCCGCTTGTCCCGACGGCATCGACGTCTATTTCGAGAACGTGAGCGGCCGGGTTTTCACCGCGGTCTTTCCACTGCTCAACGATTTTGCCCGCATCCCCGTTTGCGGGATCATCTCGCACTATAACGACACCAGCCTGCCCGAGGGGCCGGATCGCGTGCCCGCTTTGATGGGCGCGATCTTGCGCAAGAGACTGACTTTCCGTGGATTTATCGTTTGGGATCTGTCGCATCTGCACGCCGAAGCAGACCGCAACCTGGAGACCTGGGTAGCGGACGGCAGCCTGTCCTATCGTGAGGACATGGTGGAAGGCCTGGAGCAGGCGCCGGAGGCCTTCATGGGCCTGCTGCAGGGCAAGAACCTGGGCAAACTCGTCGTCCACGTATCAGACAGGTAACCGGAAGGCGTTCTGCCCCATCATTCGTCTAGATGGCCGAGATCGGGTTGGCGCGGATCTGAGAAGGCGAGACCTTCGATGCCCTCCTGTCGGAGCGCCTGCTGAATGGCCGGTCGCTGCTCCAATTCCGTGACCATTTGCCTCAGGTTTGGGAGGTCCTTCAAGAGGTTTGCATCCATCCGGCTTGCCGGTGGGTAGAGCAGGGACCATCGTAGGCAGCAGGCCAGGTAGGGGTCGCAGACACTCATGCCGCTTGCCAGCAGCCATCCGCTCCCCGCTTCTCCGATCGCTCGGTCAAGCAGGCGAAAATGGTCTATCACCCGCGTTCCGGCGTGGCGATGCACCGATGCAGCCGCAGTGGGATCGTCGGCAAAACGCTCGGAATAATAGCGGAGGCGCAAGTCGGCATGGAGCGTGTTGGAAAGTAGGAACAGCCACTTCAGAAAATCTGCCCGGGCGGATGGAGCATCGCTCGCTGGGCCCAACCTGCCCTCAGTCTCACTCAGGTAGAGAAGGATTGCCCCGGTCTCGTAGAGCGTGGCCCCGCGATCAGGGTCGACCAGTGCCGGTATCAGACCGCGCGGATTGATGCGGCGGTATGCCTCTGCTCTGTGGTCGTTCCGACGGCGATCGACCAGCCTGGCCCGATAGGGCAGGCCCAACTCCTCCAAGACCATGCGAATGGTGAGGCTAGCGTTGTCGGGGAAGTAGTGCAGCTCGTATGCCATCTCTGCGCCCTCATGCTGATGTGAGATGCGTGAGCTTGGACTGGGTTGTGGCACTTGATTGTCGTCAAGCCGTCGCTTCCTGCCACGTCGGGAACGGCTGGGGAGAGCTGCAGGTAAGCAGGTTTTGCACGAGGGAAGGAAGACGAGGAGCATTACCATCTGCCGTACGCGACAATGGCCTCGCTGCCACCCCCTCGATCAAGTCGGGATCAAACTGGGCTGTGCGATGGCAACCGCACCCTACGTCGCAAGAACCGTAGGGCTTGGCTGACCAGCAAGCTGTTTAGATCGGCTCGACGCTATCCGCCATGGGACCCTTTTGGCCCATGCGAACGACCATCCGGACCCGCTGATCGGTATCCAGAGCGGTCAAACCCACACGGCCCAGGGTCCGGGCCGACACGAAGACGTCCTTGCCGCCATCGTCGGGAGCGATAAAGCCATAGCCTTTGCCGGCGTCGAAGAATTTGACCGTGCCATCGACGGTCGTGCCGCCTTCGCTCGGCTGATCTCCAAAGCCACCCCCGCCGTGCCGCGGGGCATGTCCACCGCCACCGCCACCGCCACGATAGCCGCCTTCACCGCCACGGAAGCCGCCGTCGCGCGGTCCGCGATCATAGCCGCTGTCGCGCGGCGGGCGATCGCTGCCGGCTCCCAGCTGCTCGATGCGATGAATAAAGGCCACCTGTCGGCCTTTCCGGCCCTCGGCCAGATCGCAAACGATCCGCGTGCCGTCCGGCAAATCCTGCCGTCCGGTCTGCTCGACAACCGAAACATGTAGGAAAGCGTCCGGCGAGCCGTCATTCAGCTGCACGAAACCAAAACCCTTGGTGGGATTGTACCACTTTACCTCGGCAGTAACCTCACGCTCGGAGGGCTCTTGCCAACCACCAGTAGAACGACCTGTCATCTACCCCAACCTTCATAAGTAGCAACTTGCACCCGCCAGATACGGGCGTTCCTTGGCAGACGGCCACCGAAAAGATAAGAAAACCCAGAGGGTTATCTCAACCTCTTCTGCAGCACGGTCGTGACCGGGAGCGCGCGTTCCCGACTTGTTTGACGGCATGGGATCACGAAGCGCCCTGCGACGCAACGGGATTTCCATGACGCTTTCATTTCGAGGCCGACATCGGCTCCACGGACACACTGTGGCGCTTCGCCCGGGCTGTCCAGCCTATTTCGCAGGTGCGACATCGCACCTGCGAAATTGCTTGCGACCTGCATTTTCCTTGTCTAGCGTCCGATCCGATCCGATTCATGCTGCACTGCATCTAACGAAATCGAAGACCTAACGAGGAAAGAAGCGACGATGAACCAGATAGCCACCGTGACGGGGTACACCATCGACGATATCTCGGTCGGGATGACTGAGAGCTTTGCGAAGTCTGTGTCCGAGGTAGACATTTTGGCCTTCGCGGATCTCTCCGGCGATCGCAATCCGGTGCATCTGGATCAGGCCTACGCCGAGACCACCATGTTCAAGGGCCGCATCGCCCATGGCATGCTGTCCGCGGCCTTCATCTCCACGGTCTTTGGAACGAAGCTGCCCGGCCCCGGTTGCATCTATCTCTCGCAGAGCTTGAAGTTTCGCGCGCCGGTGCGCATCGGTGACACGGTGGATGCCAGCGTCGAGGTTACAGCCGTCGACAAGGATCGCCGCCGTGTCACCTTCAAAACCAGCTGCAAGGTCGGCGATGTCGTGGTGTTGGATGGCGAGGCCCAGTTGATGGTGCCGGCCGGACCCAGCTCGGCAGCAGGCTAGCACCGCAACGCCAATCGGCCAGGCCGGCTTTGTCGTCGGCCGAACAGCTCTCAGACTGGAATGCATGGCAGCCGGCGCGGTTCCGCGCGCTGGCTGCCATGCATGTCTAGATGCTTGACCGCGAGGGCCTGCTGACTAGGATCGCGAGCCTTTGAATGGCGGCTCGTCAGTGCTTTGGTTTGTGCGGGCCGGCCCTCCTTTTCGACCTTTGCCGAGCCAGATCTGGACCATGACCGTCGAGACCAGCGAAAAACGCGACTATAAGGGCACCGTCCGTTTGCCCCGCACCAGCTTTCCCATGCGCGCCGGCCTGCCCAAGCGCGAGCCGGAGATCTTGGCCCGCTGGGAGGAGATTGGCCTCTTCGATCAACTGCGTCAGCAATCCAAGGATCGCGAACGCTTCATCCTGCACGATGGCCCGCCCTACGCGAATGGCCACCTGCACATGGGCCACGCCCTGAACAAGACCCTGAAGGACATGATCAACCGCAGCCAGCAGATGCTGGGCAAGAATGCGCATTACGTGCCCGGATGGGACTGCCACGGCCTGCCGATCGAATGGAAGGTGGAGGAGCGCTATCGCTCTGACGGCCGCGACAAGGATGCGGTCGACCGGGTCGAGTTTCGCAAGGAGTGTCGGGCCTTTGCCGAGCATTGGGTCGGCGTGCAGACCGATGAGTTCAAGCGCTTGGGCGTGCTTGGCGATTGGGAGCGGCCTTACACCACCATGGCCTTTCGCGCAGAGGCCCAGATCGTGCGCGAGATTGGCAAATTCCTGATGAACGGCGGCCTCTACGCAGGCGCCAAGCCGGTGCTCTGGTCAGTGGTCGAGAAGACCGCCCTGGCCGATGCGGAGGTCGAGTACGCCGATCACACGTCGCTCACGGTCTGGGTGCGCTTTCCCGTCACGCACAGCCCGCTGCCGGAGCTGGCCGGTGCCAAGGTCGTGATTTGGACCACCACGCCCTGGACCCTGCCGGGCAACCGCGCCATCGGCTTCGACAGCGAGAGCGACTATGTGCTGCTCGAGGTCATCGCTGCCGGAGAGGAGAGCCGCGCCCAAGTCGGTGAGCGTCTTCTGCTCGGCGCCGAGCTGGCACAGGCCGTGCAGAAGGACTGCGACTTCGAAGGCAAGCTGCTTGCGACCGTCAAGGGTGAGACTTTGGCGGGAACGATCACGGCTCACCCCTTGGCTGCCGTCGCAGAATCCGAGGGTGGTTATGGCTTCCAGGTACCGCTGTTGGCTGGTGATTTCGTCACCATGGATCAGGGTACCGGGTTCGTGCACATCGCGCCCGGACATGGACAGGATGACTGGGAACTGGGGCTGACCAATGGGTTGGAGGTGCCGCATACGGTCGATTCCTCAGGCCTCTACCTGCCGCACGTACCGCTCTTCGCAGGTGCTGCCGTCTATGATCAGAAGGGCAAACCCGGCGACGCCAACGGCAGGGTCATCGCCGCTATCGAAGGCGTTGGCGGCCTGCTGCATCGCGGCAAGCTGCGCCATAGCTATCCGCACTCCTGGCGCTCCAAGGCGCCACTGATCTTCCGAAATACTCCGCAGTGGTTCATCTCCATGGAGACGAATGATCTGCGCGAGAAGGCATTGACGGCGTTGGACAACACCCGCTTCGTGCCGCCGCAAGGCTATCGCCGCCTGCGGTCCATGATCGAGCAGCGGCCTGACTGGTGCATCTCCCGCCAGCGGCTGTGGGGGGTGCCTCTGCCGATCTTCGTGCACAAGGAGACCGGTGAGCCACTCCGAGACCAGAAGATCATCGATCGCATCGCCGCCGCCTTCGAGGAGGAGGGTGGGGATGCCTGGTTTACCTCGCAGCCAGAGCGCTGGCTCGGCAACGACTATGCCGTCGACGACTACGACCAGATCCAGGATGTGGTCGAGGTCTGGTTCGATTCCGGCTCTACCCATGCCTATGTCCTCGAAGAACGGCCGGAGCTCAAGTGGCCCGCCGACCTCTACCTGGAGGGCACCGACCAACATCGTGGCTGGTTCCACACCTCTTTGCTGGAATCCTGCGGCACTCGAGGACGGGCACCCTATGATGCGGTTCTGACGCACGGCTTCACCCTGACCGAACAGGGTCACAAGATGTCGAAATCCTCCGGTACCGGGGTCGATCCCGCAGACATCATCAAGCAATCCGGTGCCGACATCCTGCGCCTTTGGGTAACGTCCACCGACTATGTCGAGGACCAGCGGATCGGCCGCGACATCCTGAAGTTCCAGGTCGATGCCTATCGGCGTCTGCGCAACACTCTGCGCTATCTGCTAGGGGCTTTGGACGGCTTCAGCGAGGTCGAGCGGGTCGAGGCTGCAAAGATGCCCGAGTTGGAGCGGCTCATGCTGCACCGCTTGTGGAGCCTGGATCGTCTGGTGCGACAGGCTGTGGCCGACTTCGATCTCAATGCAATCAATCGGGCCGTGCACGATTTCTGCGCGCTGGAGCTTTCGGCCTTCTACTTCGATATCCGCAAGGACACGCTCTACTGCGACGGGGAAGACACGCTGACCCGGCGGGCCTGTCGCACGGTGATGGATCAGCTCTTTTCCTGCCTCACGGCCTGGCTCGCGCCGATCCTCTGCTTCACCGCCGAGGAGGCCTGGTGGGCGCGCGGAACCGGGCCGGAGGCCAGCGTGCATATGCGGACATTTCCAGACCTGCCGGCCGACTGGGAAGATCAGGAACTCGCGGCACGTTGGGACAAGATCAAAGCGGTTAGGCGCGTCATGACCGGCGCCATTGAGTTGCAACGGGCAGAGAAGAAGCTGGGATCGGCCCTGCAGGCAGCACCGCGCGTGTTTGTTCGGGAAGAAGCGTTGAGCAGGCTTCTGGCTTCGGTCGACCTTGCCGAGATTGCGATCACCTCAGGCGCTGCGCTTGAGGTTGGCGGCGGTCCGGACGCGGCCTTCAGATTGGAAGAGGTGCCGGGCGTCGCCGTCGTGGTGGAAGCGGCCGAGGGTGACAAGTGTCAACGCTGTTGGCAGATCTTGCCGGATGTAGGCTCTGTTCCCGGTTACGACGACCTCTGTCGGCGCTGTGCAGAGGTGGTGGAACAGCTTGACGCAGAGACCCTGGCCGAAGGCTAGGGCGAACACGGACTCGTCACGATAGAGTGCGGTACGGCCCGACCTTGGAGGCCCCGACCTTGGAGGCCCCGACCCTGGAGGCATTGTGATGCTGCGGCCAATTCTGATGATTGCGCTTGTGGTGCTGATCCTCGATCAGGCCAGCAAGTGGGTGATTCTGCTGCAGGTTATGAACCCGCCGCGCATCATCGAGGTGACTGGATTCTTCAATCTGGTCCTGGCCTACAATCGTGGTGTCAGCTTTGGCCTCTTCTCCAGCGATTCGCCCTACGGGCCGTACGTGCTGGCGGGGATCGCACTGGTGATCGCCTTGGGCGTGCTCTATTGGGCCCGCAGCCAGCGGCAATTCCTGCCGATCCTGGCGGCAGGAATGATCGTCGGCGGCGCGTTCGGCAACCTGATCGACCGGTTGGTGCACGGGGCGGTAGTCGACTTTCTGGACTTTCACTTGCAGGGATATCACTGGCCAGCCTTCAACTTGGCCGACTGCGGCATCGTAATCGGGGTTGCTTTTCTGCTCTATGACAGCTTGTTTCGTGGCGGTCGCTCCACAAAATAGCCATTCTTGTGCGCCAAGGAGTTGGCGAACCGAGGCGGAATCGCCTAAAGAGAGTCATTGGGACAGAGGCTTCTGCGCGACTATCGTCGTTTCTGGCCTTAGGGGAGTGCCTTTTTGGGAGTGATCGTGATGCAACGGACATCTCTTGCTCGGGCCCTAATTGCAGGTGGCCTAATCGTCGGCCTTAGCGCCTGTTCGCAAATTCGCGAAGAGATCGGCCTGGACAAGACCTCTCCCGACGAGTTTCGCGTGGTGGCCAATGCGCCGCTGGCGATCCCGCCGGACTTCAACCTGCGGCCTCCCGCGCCGGGTGTCTCGCGCCCGCAGGAGGGTACGCCGACCGATCAGGCACGCGTGGCCGTCTTCGGCCGGCAAGGTCGGATCGATCCCAATGCCCAGACCAACAAGGCAGTCGCCGATCAAGCCTTCCTGAGCGATGCCGGCGCCAATGAAACCCAAGCCAACATCCGCCAGGTCGTGGACGACGAGACGCAGACCATCAACACAAACACCACCGATTTCGTCGATACGCTGATCTTCTGGAAAGAGCCTCCGCCCAAGGGCGAGGTGGTCGATGCCGGCGGCGAAGCCGATCGCATCCGCGAGACCCAGGCGCTTGGCCAGCCGATCACAACCGGCGACACACCGATCGTGATCGAGCGCGAAAAGGGCATCCTGGAAGAGATCTTCTAGGCGCCTCCTTCTGGCATTGTGGTTGGGCTGAAGCGTGCAGTTCTTGCATGCTGGGTGCGAACTGCACTTTGCCGGCCGACTACTGCCGGCCTTGGCCGGAGGCGTAATAGAGGGCTATCGCTTGGCCGCGTGTCTTGACCGACAGTTTGTCGAAGAGGTTGCGGAGATGGAACTTCACCGTGTTAACGGTGATCCCCAAAGCTTCTGAGAGTTCCTTGTTGGTCATCCCTTTGGCCAGGGCTTCCAGCAAGGCCTCTTCACGATGGGTCAGGCTGCGCAGCGGATCCTGACCCAGTTCGCGCACGTCGAGGAAGGGAAAGACCATCTGCCCTGCGGCGACGGCAGCCATGGTGTCCAAGAGACGCTCCGGCGGCTGGTCGTCGAAGGCGAGGCCCGCCGCGCCTGCTGCCATGGCGCGTCGCGCCGCATCCTTGTTGGCACTCTTCGCATAGACCACCACCCGCGGGCTCTTCTCCATTCCGCGCACCAGGCCGATCAGACGTTCGGTTCCCAGCCCCGGTAGATCCCAGTCGACCACGCCGACCGAGACTGGAGCGCGCGATATCCCTTGCAGAAAGCCCTCGGCAGACTTGGCGGTCAGCACCAGGCTGAAGCGCGCATCGCGATAAATCACTTCGGAGAGCGCTGCCAGCATCAAGGGGTTTGCATCGGCCAAGGCAACCTCGACGGCAGCCAGCGTTTGGGTCCTGTCACTGGGCATTTTCGTTCCTTCACGCGTACTTCCCACCCTTATGGGTAGGTGTGTTCTGAAGCCATTCCGCGAAGACTATCCTGATGGGTGGGAAATTTCCAACCCTTTTAGATATCCAAAAGCAGGGTCTTTGAACGTTGTGGACCCGATCGCAATGCCTCATTTCTGCATCATCGGGCGACGGAGGTTGCGGCTTGAAGAGCAGCCTCCAAACGCAAGGAAGCCATAAGGATCATCCTGCTGGTAAGCAGGAATAAGGGAGAAACGACAATGCCAGGTATCCGCGGTCTCTTCATTCCCGGTCCCACCAATGTTCCCGATCGCGTGCGCCGCGCCATGGACATTCCGATGGAAGACATGCGCGCACCGGATCTGCCGGAATTCACCCTGCCGCTGTTCCAGGACGTCAAGAAGATCTTCAAGTCCGAGGATGGCCAGGTCTTTCTCTTCCCCTCTTCAGGAACCGGTGGTTGGGAAGCAGCAGTGACCAATACGCTGTCGCCCGGCGACAAGGTGCTGATGGCCCGCTTCGGTCAGTTCTCGCACCTCTGGGTCGATCTCTGCGAGCGCCATGGCCTTGACGTTGATTGCGTCGATGTCGAGTGGGGCGAGGGCGTGCCGCTGGATGTCTTCGCCGACAAGTTGGCCGCCGATAAGGGCAAAGAAATCAAGGCCGTTTTGGTCTGTCACAACGAGACGGCCACCGGCGTGACCAGCGATGTCGCCGGCGTGCGCAAGGCGCTGGATGCCGTCGATCATCCGGCTCTGCTCTTCGTCGACGGTGTCAGCTCGATCGCCAGCATCGATTTCCGCATGGACGAGTGGGGCGTCGATATCGCCGTGTCCGGTTCTCAGAAGGGCTTTATGCTGCCGGCCGGTCTGGCCATTCTCTGCGTCAGTCAGAAGGCATTGGCGGTGGCGGCCGAGGCCAGCTTCCCGCGCTGCTACTTCGACTTCGCCGACATGACCAAGTTGAATGCGAACGGCTATTTCCCCTACACCCCGCCGACTCACCTGATCCGCGGCCTGCGCACTTCGGTCGACATGCTCCTGGAAGAGGGCTTGGAGAATGTTTTCCAACGCCACTTCCGCCTGGCGGAGGGTGTGCGTCGCGCGGTCGAGGCTTGGGACCTGAAGCTCTGCGCCAAGGAGCCCAAGTGGCACTCCGACACGGTGAGCGCCGTCTGTCTGCCGGAGGGCTTCGATTCGGCCGCCATGGTGCGCCATGCCTATGACAACTACCGTCTGTCGCTGGGCGTTGGCCTGAGCAAGGTGGCCGGTAAGGTCTTCCGCATCGGCCATCTGGGCGACTTGAACGAGCTCATGGTGATGAGCGCGCTGGGCAGCGTCGAGCTGGTGCTGCGCGACATTGGCGTGCCCTTCAAAAGCGGTGCTGGTGTTGGAGCGGCCGTGGACTACTTCCACGCAACCGGCCCGGCCTCGCTCCTACGCGAAGCGGCTGAGTAGCAAGATCGCGACAGCGTCGCGCAACGGAGGCGACCCATGGATATCCACGAGTACCAAGCCAAAGAGATCCTCTCCGGGTTCGGTGTGCCGATCCCGCGCGGTGGCTTGGCCTACAGTCCCGAACAAGCGGCCTATCGGGCACGCGAGATCGGCGGCCTCACCTGGGTGGTCAAGGCCCAGGTGCACGCCGGCGGTCGCGGCAAGGCCGGTGGCGTGACGCTCTGCCAGAGCGAGCATGGTGTCGAGGAGGCAGCCGACGAGATGTTCGGCATGCGCCTCGTCACCCCGCAGACCGGGGCGCGGGGCAAGGGTGTCTACCGGGTCTACGTCGAAGAAGGCGTCAAGGCGGCGAAGGAACTCTACCTGGGCTTCGTGCTTGATCGGAAGAGTGAGCGAATCATGGTCGTCGCTTCCTCCGAAGGCGGCATGGAGGTCGAGGAGATCGCCGAGACCGCTCCAGACAGCATCGTGCGTGCTGTGGTCGAGCCGGCGGTCGGTATGCAGGCATTCCAGGCGCGTGAGATCGCCTTCAAGATGAAGCTGCCGGCCGGTGTGATGCAGAAGTGCGCGAACATCATTATGGACTGCTATCGAGCCTTTGCAGAGCTCGATGCCACCATGGTCGAGATCAACCCGTTGGTTGTGACCGACGAAGAGCACCTCTTGGCCTTGGATGCCAAGATGACCTTCGACGACAATGCGCTTTTCCGGCGCCCGCAGATCGCCGAGTTGCGCGACAAGTCGCAAGAAGATTCCCGTGAGACGCGGGCGACGGATCGTGGTTTGAGTTACGTCGGTTTGGACGGTGAGATCGGCTGCGTCGTGAACGGCGCTGGCTTGGCCATGGCCACCATGGACATGATTAAGCTGGCCGGTGGAGAGCCCGCGAACTTTCTGGATATCGGCGGCGGCGCCACGCCCGAGCGTGTAGCCAAGGCCTTCCGTCTGGTGGTCTCCGACGAGAATGTGCAAGCGATCCTTGTCAACATCTTCGCCGGCATCAACCGCTGCGACTGGGTGGCCGAGGGCATCGTGCAGGCGCTTGAGAAGAACCCAATCGATCTTCCGGTCGTGGTCCGTCTCTCCGGCACCAACGTGGAAGAGGGACGGCGGATCCTGGCAGCTTCGGGCCTGCCGATTATCCGTGCCGGTACCCTGGCCGAGGCGGCGCAGCGCGTCGTCGCCGCCTGGCAGAACAGCAAGCGCCCGCGGGCAGAGGCCATTGCATCATGAGCATCCTGATCGATCGCAGCACCCCGGTTTTGGTGCAGGGCATCACCGGACGTATCGCCAGCTTTCACACCCAAGAGATGATCGCCTACGGCACCAATGTCGTTGGTGGGATTTCGCCCGGTAAGGGCGGAACCACGGCAGCCGGTCGGCCGGTCTTCGACACCATGCGCGAAGCCGTCGATGCGACCGGTGCCACGGCCAGCATCGTCTTCGTGCCGCCGCCCTTTGCCGCCGACGCGATTATGGAAGCTGCCGATTGCGGTATCCGACTGTGCACGGCGATTACCGACGGGATCCCGGCGCAGGACATGATCCGGGTGAAGCGCTACATGCGCCGCTATCGCCAAGACAAGCGCATGCAGCTGATCGGCCCCAACTGTGCCGGCATCATCAGCCCCGGCAAGGCCCAGCTCGGCATCATGCCGCCGCACATCTATCTCGCCGGCAAGGTCGGCGTGGTCGGACGCTCCGGCACCTTGGGTTACGAAGCTGCCTCGCAGATGAAGGAACTGGGGATCGGCATTTCGACCAGCGTCGGGATCGGCGGCGATCCCATCAACGGCAGCTCCTTCAAGGACATCCTGGCTCTCTTCGAAGCCGACCCCGAGACCGAAGCGGTGATGATGATCGGTGAGATCGGCGGACCGCAGGAGGCCGAGGCGGCTCAGTTCGTGCGGGAAAACATGACTAAGCCGGTGATCGCCTATGTCGCCGGCCTCAGCGCCCCGAAGGGGCGGCGCATGGGCCATGCCGGCGCCATTATCTCTGCCTTTGGCGAGAGCGCCAGCGAGAAGGTGGAAATCTTGCGCGAAGTCGGCGTCTTAATCGCCCCGTCACCGTCCGAGATCGGCGTCACTGTCGCCGACGCACTTGCCAAAGCCGCCTGAGAAGTGGCGTTACAGGAGGATCAAGCCATGGCCAGACCCAAAGTCGTCGTCACCAGCCGCTGGCCGGCTGCCGTCGAGGCCGCCCTGAGCGCGCGCTTCGACACCACCTTTACCCGCGATGAGCGGTCGCTTTCCGGCAGCGAACTCAGCGATGTCTTGGCCAGCGCCGATGTTGTTCTGCCAGGCATCAATCAGAGCATCGAGGCTTCCGATCTGGCGGATCGGCAGCCGCGTCTTAAGTTGGTCGCGAGCTCTGGCTTCGGCGAGGGTCAGATCGACCTCGACGCCGCCCGTGCCAGCGGCATCACGGTGACGAACACACCGGACGAGCTCAGCAACTGCACGGCAGATCTCACCATCATGCTGATGGTCTCTCTGGCGCGGCAGGTGGCGAGCTTAGGCAACGCCCACTACGAGGGCGTAACACCCGGAAACGACTGGTCGCCCAGCCTGCTGACCGGCTCCAGTTTGGCCGGCAAGACGCTCGGCATCATCGGCTTTGGGCGGGTCGGACATCAGGTCGCCAAGCGCGCCCGCTGGGGCTTTGGCATGAGGGTTGTGGTCTACGATCCGCAGTCCGTCGATGCGGCTTGCTTGGCCCGTAAGGGGGCCGAGCAGCGCTACTCGATCGATGCCGTACTGGCCGAGGCCGACTTCGTCAGCTTGCATTGCTCGGACGAGCGGTCCAACCGGCATCTGATCGACGCGCGCCGCCTGGATCTGATGAAGCCGACGGCCTGCCTGGTGAACACCGCGCGGGGCGAGGTCGTCGAGGGGCAGGCGCTCCTGCACGCGCTCTGGTTCGATACCATCGCCGGAGCGGCACTCGATGCCTACGACGGCGAGGCCGAGGTGCTGCGTCATCTGCAGGCCTGCCCGAATGCTATTCTAAGCCCGCACCTGGCCCGCAGTGTCGTCGAGAGCCGTGAGGCTCTGGGCCTGCGCGTGGTGCAGAACATTGAAGATTTCTTTGCCGGACGACGCCCACGTGACTGTGTGACGGTCTAACCTCCCTGCCGACACCCGGTTCCTTCAAGCGAGAGCGTCCCGCTGCGGCCCGGTCCCCTCTTCGGTCTGCCAACGAAGAGGGGATCGGACCCTGCCCGGCAGACCCATCAGACCTGCAGCAAGACAGGGTGACGATGGAAGAAAAGTTACGCGCTGAGGATCTCCTCGGCGCGTTTTTTTTTGGTTAGGAGCTGTTCAGTTTCTAAGATCGCGAAATCGCAGGTCTCTCTCTACCTGAAAAGATGGACCACACGCACATTTTTTCCTAAGCGCCGGCAGCTTCGGATTGGCCCGATGGTTCTGTGGTTGGGACCAAGATCACTCGGAAAAAGCTTGAACCGTCCTCGATGAACTCTAGGGTTACGTCGCCGTTCATGGCACGCATGATCGCCCGGCAGATCGGCAACCCAAGACCGGCCCCCTGATCACGGCCGGCGCGGGTGCCGCGTGCAAACTTTTCGAAAACGACAGTGGCATCCTCCCGCGTCACGCCGCCTCCATTGTCGATGACATCGATCCACACAGCCGTGCCATCGGCGCTGGTGCGAATGTGGATTTCTGGCTCCTGCGCATCATTGTACTTCACGGCGTTTGAGAGGATGTTCGTCAGGACCTGACGCAGGCGATGGTCGTTTGCGACAACGGGTGGAGCCGCGGCTGAGAGGTCCGTGCTGATTCTAACGCCGGCTTTACGCGTCATGCCCGCCACCGCATCCAGCGCCGCGACAACGGCATCCGAGACATCGATCGGCCCAAGCTGCAGATCCGCCATCCCGGTCTCGAGCCGGCTCATGTCCAAGAGCTCGTTCAGCAGGATGGTCAATCGGCGGCTTTCCTCATGAATTATGGTCACGAATCGGCGACGGTCCTCGGTCGAGATGTCTTCCTCCTCCTTGAGGATCTCCGACAAAGATCGAATCGATGTCATCGGCGTACGCAGTTCGTGGCTGACTTGGCTGACGAAGTCATCCTTCTGGGCGTCGAGCGAGCGCAAACGCTCATTGACGCTGCGCAGGGCTTCCGCTGTACGCTCGAGCTCTTCCGATTTCTCGGCCAATTGACGTGACGTCACGATCAACTGCTGCGTCTCATCGGCGATATCGATGAGCTCGGTAATCCCGACCGTCTGACGGCCTGCAATGCGCTGGACCATGGCGTGTGCCGAAGCAGCGCCGATCGAACCGGCTAGCTCTCGCTCCAACCTGGCAATGACAGCATCGGTCGGGTGCGGCAGATCACTTGCGGTCCCCTGCTCGCGCGCCATTTCGTCGAACAGACGGCGGGCAGGGTCGGCGCCGAGGATCCTTTGCGCCAGGATGAAGAGATCTTCGGCACCAGCCGATGTCGTGGCCACGCTGGAAGGTGCCCCGCCGGCGGATCGATAGACTTCTACGAAGAGCGCGGCTTGCAGGCGTTCCAGTACATTGCCGTTGGTGATGCTAGAGACGATAAGAAAGACCAAAGCATTCAGGCCAACGCTCCAGACGACCGCATGGACAAGAGGGTCCACACCCTGGAGCCCCAACAAGGCCTGCGGCCGGAGCGCCTCGATGCCCCATGGTCCCGTCTCCAAGACGACCGAGTTGATCAGGAACTGGCCCTCGAAGCTCGGCAGAAACAGCGTATAGGCCCAGAGCGCAAAGCCGACAACCAGGCCTGCTAGGGCGCCGGCACGGGTGGCGTCACGCCAGTATAGACCGCCAATCAGGCTTGGGATGAACTGGGCAACGCCGACAAATGCGATCAGGCCGACCGAGGCCAAGGCACCGGACCCGCCACTGAGCCAGAAGTAAAGGAAGCCAAGACCGAGGATGATCGCGATGCTGATCCGCCGGGAGATCAGCAGAAGATCGCGGACGTCGCCGCTGACAGCGCGGTCCGAAGCAATCACCCTGAGAATGATCGGCATCACGATGTGGTTGGATACCATGGTCGAAACCGCAATCGCGGCAACGATGACCATGGAGGTGGCAGAAGAGAAGCCACCCAGGAAAGCAAGAAGCGCCAGCTCATCGGTTTGGTTTGCCAAGGGTATGGTCAGCACGAAGAGGTCGGGATTGGCCCCTTCCGGCATGGTGTTCAGCCCGACAAGCGCGATCGGCATGATGAAGATCGACATGCCCAGGAGGTACAGGGGAAACAGCCAAGATGCTGTTTTTAAATGGCTTTCATCGATGTTCTCGACGACGGTGACCTGGAATTGACGTGGCAGACAGATGATGGCGGTCGCGGAGAGAAGTATCAGCGTGATCCATCGCGGACCGAAGATGTCATCGCCGCCGAGCGCTTCCATGTCGACATCGGCGAAGACACTGGCGAAGCCGTCTGAAACCCAATAGGTGGCGAAGAGTCCAACCGCGATTAGGGCAATGAACTTGACGACCGCTTCGAGTGCGATCGCGGCCACCACACCATGGTGGCGCTCGTTCGCATCAAGGTTGCGTGTTCCAAACAGGATCGTGAAGAGCGCCAGGCCGGCGGCGATCCAGAAGGCCGTAGCGAAGCCGTCGGCATCGGTGGCGATGACCTGGTAGCTGCGTGTCAGCGACTGAAGCTGTAGAGCGATATAGGGTGTTGTGGCGGTCACCACGAGTGCCGTGACCAGGACGGCGAGGCTCGAACTCTTGCCGTAGCGCGACGAGATCAGATCGGCAATCGACGTGATCCGGTGCGCCCGACCGATCCGGACCAGCTTGCGCAGGAGCCACCACCAGCCGACGAAGACCAAAGTCGGACCCAGATAGATGGCGACGAACTCAAGGCCGTTGCGGGCAGCCGAACCAACGGCACCGTAGAACGTCCAAGACGTACAGTAGACCGAAATGGAGAGCGTGTAGATAACTGGTGACTGCAGCCACCCGATTGGTCTTCTTCGGGTCCGCCAGTCGACGACGAAGGCAATCGTAAAGAGGAGCGCCACATAACCCAGGCAGACCGCCAGAAGGATGTCGACCGAGAGCATCAGCGGCCGGCATCATCCGCCTCAGGCGATGCGGGAGCCCGGTCGCTTTC
This sequence comes from Rhodospirillales bacterium, assembly GCA_963669445.1. Taxonomy (GTDB): domain Bacteria; phylum Pseudomonadota; class Alphaproteobacteria; order Kiloniellales; family JACOMY01; genus JACOMY01. Next base: position 2,451,145 of record OY770029.1, on the reverse strand, counting down.
GGCCAATGGTCCTGCGAGGGCCAAGGCGATGCCAATCAGCAGTGCCCAGACGCCGAACACGTAAATCAGTGGAGTCGGTACGCCGGCGATCTTGGCATCGACGAGCGAGACGCCGATCAGCGGTGGCATCAGAAGTGCTATTCCCACCAGCAAAAGCACCATTGAGCGGGCGCGGAGCTTTCGGCGTCGAAGAAGCGTGTATCTCGGATCAGTCAATCCTCGCCTCCTCTCAGATTATTCGCCGCTCTTGTTGAGTAGGCTGTCGACGGCGGCCATCAGCTCGGAGTTCGCAAAGGGTTTGGTCATGAACATGTCGGCACCGGATTCCAGCGCTGTCTCCTTGTCAGAACGCTGCCCCTTCGCGGTGAGCATGAGAACCGGCAACCCCTGTGTGCGCCGGTCAGCACGAAGATGCCGCAGCACCTCATAGCCGCTCAGTTCAGGCAACATGACATCAAGGATGAGAAGGTCCGGCGCATCCCGGAGCACTGCGTCCAGCACCCGACGTCCATCGGTCTCGACTGAGACCCCCAGGCCGGCCCGCTTCAAGAGAAAGGTCAAGGATATGACGATATTTGGCTCGTCTTCAACCAACAGTACGTGCTTCGCCATAAGCTCCCGAACGCTCCCATCCACGTGTCCATCCCATGTGGCCATTCACGGCAACTGTCATGCGGCCTTTGACGGCAATTAGATTGCAATTCCGGCGTCGACGCAAATCCTTCCTGACGTGCACTCGGTCAAAGGGCTTTCGATGCAGTGCCGCCGGTTCATACTCGGACACAAGCGGCAGCAGACGCCCTGTTGCGCGTCAGATGTCCCCGGGGATTTGAATGGGCGCACACTCCGCCTTGGATGCAAGCAAAGCCGTGACGTCCTGGCATGGCTCGCTGAATCCAATCGCACCAGCTCGGCAGGAACGATCCAAGAATCGGAAGCGAAACGCCGATCCGACGCCTGGTCCCTTCGATAGTCTGCAGCTGCTTATGGCGTGAGGGCAGTCCGACGGTTCAGTTCTTTTGGCCTGTCGCCGGCCTCACGCCGCTGCCGAAGACATTGGGGATCGATGAGGGAGGCATGCCCTCAGGAAATTCCCTGCAATTCCTGAAACTTGCCGCCGATCAGTCAAGAATTATCAACTCGAAGTCCTTCGAAGCAAATTTGTTTACAAAAAAAATCCAATCATACCAATCGCCTATTGTAATATTAACAAGACCCAGTCAGCTTGGCCGCGGAAGGAGGAACCAACCCCCTTAAGGCCGGAACCAAGACTTAAGACAAGCAAGAGGGACCTTCCTCACACCGGCCGGTATCCCGGAAACGCGCAACGGAGATTGAACATGGAGAAACTCTACACAAGTCGGCGCAGGCTCCTTAAAGGTGGCGCTGCAGCGGGCCTAGCGCTCGCTGCCCCGACCATCTTCACCAGCAAGGCCTTTGCCTCGAACTTCACCAACGAGCCGACGGGCAGCACGGTTACCCTCGGGTTCAACGTGCCGCAGTCGGGCGTTTATGCCGACGAAGGTGCCGATGAGCTACGCGCCTACGAGCTTGCGGTAGAGCATTTGAATGGCACGGGCGCCGATAACGGCATGCTTGAGACCTTCAAGTATGCCGACGGCTCCTCGACGAAGCTCACCGGCCAGGGTATTCTTGGCAAGAAGGTGGAGTACGTCACCGGCGACACGCAAACCAAGAGTGACGCTGCCCGCGCCTCGGCCCGCTCGATGATCGAGAAGGACGGCGCGATCATGATCACTGGCGGCTCCTCGTCCGGAGTGGCCGTGGCCGTCCAGGCGCTCTGCCAGGAGGCGGGTGTCATCTTCATGGCTGGCCTCACCCATGCCAACGACACCACCGGCAAAGACAAGCGGGCCAATGGATTCCGCCACTTCTTCAACTCCTACATGTCCGGCGCCGCGCTGGCTCCGGTGTTGAAGAACGCTTATGGTGCAGACCGCAATGCCTACTACCTGACCGCTGACTACAACTGGGGCTACACCACCGAGCAGGCGATCGCCGAGGCCACCGAGCAGATTGGCTGGAACACGGTGAACAAGGTGAAGACGCCCCTGGGTGCCGGCGACTTCTCGGCTTACATCACGCCCGTGATGCAGTCCGGTGCCGACACCCTGGTCCTCGTCCACTATGGCGGCGACATGGTGAACTCACTGACCAACGCGGTGCAGTTCGGTCTGCGTGAAGCGAAGGCCAACAACAAGGACTTCCAGATCGTCGTTCCGCTCTTCTCGCGTCTGATGGCTCGGGGTGCTGGCGAGAACATCAAGGGGATCTTCGGCTCGGTGAACTGGAACTGGAACCTTCAGGACGAGGCCTCCAAGAAGTTCACGCGCTCCTTCGGCACCAAGTACGGCTTCCCGCCGTCGCAGGCAGCGCAAACCGTCTATGCCCAGACCATGCTCTACGCCGACGCCGTGGAGCGTGCCGGGTCGTTCAATCCCTGCGCCGTCGTCGAGGCGCTGGAGACCGGCGACGGTCTGCCGGGAATCGATGACCCCGCCAACAAGGGCTTCGTCTTCGATGGACTGGGTAACGGCATGACTCTCTATCGCGCCGCCGACCACCAGTGCTTCAAGGACGTGCTTGTGGTGAAGGGTAAGGAAAACCCCGATTCGGAGTTCGACCTCCTCGAGATCGTTGAAGTCACGCCGACCGCGCAGGTGTGGTACAGCCCCGACAACCCGCAGTTTGCGGGCGGCGATCTCGGCCAATGCAATCCGGGTAGCTGACCCGTACTGGATCCGGCACCTGGCCGGATCGATTTGGCCAGTGGGGTGAGCGAGATTTCGCTCACCCCGCAGCCAAGAATCCGACGGACCGCCTGTCGCAAAGGGCGGTATTCACCAGAAAGGGGAGCTGGGCGATGGACATCATCATCTTGCAAATCCTGAATGGGCTCGACAAAGGCTCGGCATACACGCTTATTGCGCTCGGCCTAACGCTCATTTTCGGCACATTGGGTGTTGTGAACTTCGCCCACGGCGCCCTGTTCATGCTGGGCGCGTTTTGCGCTGTTACCTTGAACGCGCTTCTCAACCTCTCGCGAGAGGTTGTTGACCCGTCAAAGACCGATTTCCTCGGCAATCCCCTAAAGGTCGACGTTCCCTACGTCATCGACTGGTTCGGACCGCAGTTTGGTGAGGCCTTGATCGACTGGTCGGTACCACTTGCGCTTCTTCTCGCGATTCCGATCATGGCGTTGATTGGCCTCGCTATGGAACGGGGGCTGATCAGGCATTTCTACAAGCGTCCGCATGCCGACCAGATCCTCGTGACCTTTGGTCTTGCGATCGTGCTGCAACAGATCGTTAAGTACTTCTTCGGTGCCAACCCGCTCGCCACCCCGGCACCCGACGCCTTCACGGGGTCCTTCGACTTCGGCGTGCTGATCGGATTTGACCCCTTCACCATCATCTATCCTTATTGGCGTTTGGTTTACTTCTGTTTTGCGGTTGTCATCGTTGCGGCCGTCTTCGCCTTCCTGCGTTACACAACCTTCGGAATGGTGGTCCGCGCAGGTATGGCCGACCGTGAGACGGTCGAGTTGCTTGGCATCAACATTGATAGACGCTTCATTATTATGTTCGCACTGGCTGCGATTGTAGCCGGTGTGGCTGGGGTGATGTACACGCCGATCGTGGCGCCAAACTACAACATGGGCATGAATTTCTTGGTTCTCAGCTTTGTTGTCGTGGTTGTCGGCGGCATGGGCAGCCTACCGGGTGCTGTGGCGGCTGGGTTCCTGCTCGGCATCTTGGAGAGCTTCGCGTCAATGTCGGCGGTCATCGACCTCATCCCGGGCATCAACCAGGTCATCATCTACCTAGCAGCAATCATCGTCCTCCTCGTCCGGCCGCGCGGTCTGCTTGGACGTAAGGGCGTCATGGAGGACTGATCATGCCTGGACTAAACCGCAGAGACACCACGCTCTTCCTGATCGTCATCGCGCTTCTCGTCTTAGCGCCTTTCATCCTCAACCCCTTTCCCGAGGACTCGGGCCTGGCCAGGTTCAATGCCGGCTATCCCGACCTGATGCAGCGCTTCGTAATCTTCGGTATCTTCGCGATCGGCTTCAACGTCCTCTTTGGACTGACAGGCTATCTCTCCTTCGGGCATGCCGCCTTTTTGGGCGCCGGGTCCTACGCCGGTGTTTGGATGATGAAGCTGCTGACAGTGGATGTGGTCCCGGCGATTATCGCCTCGGTCGTCGTCGCCGGCCTCTTCGCTCTCCTGATAGGCTACGTCTGCCTGAGGCGAACGGGCATCTACTTCTCGATCCTGACGCTTGCGTTTGCGCAGATGTCCTTCGCGCTCGCCTACTCGGTGCTGACCCCGATCACGGCCGGCGAGACCGGACTTCAGCTCTCCCTTGCCGACCCGCGCATCCTTGAGGGCGTAAACGAGAGCGGCACGATCCCGGCGACGAACTTCTTTGGCATCCCCATGCGCAGCGGTTTCGAATGGGATATCGGTGGCTGGGTCTTTACCTTCAACTTCGGCTACTACCTCTGTGCTGCCATCATGCTGGCCGCCTTCTACATCTCGATCCGCATTTTCCGTTCGCCCTTCGGTATGATGCTGCGGGCGGTGAAGTCGAACCAGCAGCGCATGAACTACACCGGCATCAATCCAAGACCCTACACCTTGGCTGCATTCGTGATCTCGGGCATGTATGCCGGTCTCGCCGGCGGCCTGATGGTTGCGGTCGATCCTCTTGCCGGTGCCGAACGCATGTTTTGGACCGCTTCCGGCGAAGTCGTGTTGATGACCATCCTTGGTGGCGCCGGTACTTTGGTTGGACCGCTCTTGGGCGCCGGTGTGATCAAGTACTTCGAGAACATCTTCTCGCGGTTGAACGAAGCGGATCTGAGCCAGCTCTTCAGCTTCCTGCCGGATTGGCTGCAAAGTGCAATGGTCACTATTGCTCAGATGTTCGTCGGCGATGGCTGGTTGCTCACGCTCGGCGCGATGTTTATGGCGGTCGTTATCTTCCTGCCAGGCGGCATCGTCGAAGGCGGACAGCGCATCAACGCTTGGCTGCGCCGCAAGCCGGGTAAGGACGAGGACACGACGACCGCTCCCGCGGCGTCGGCTGGTGAGTGAGGACAAGCCAATGGGCATTCTTGAAGTCAAAGGCGTGAACAAGAACTTTGGCGGCCTGAAGGCGTTGGACGACGTCAATCTCGATATCGAAGAAGGCACTGTTCACGCCATCATCGGTCCGAATGGCGCCGGCAAGTCGACACTGCTGAATACGCTTATCGCAAAACTTGTTCCCGATACCGGAACAATCACCTTCAATGGTCGATCGCTGCTCGGTCTGAAAGCGCACGAGATCAACCAGATCGGGGTGTGCCGGGTGTTTCAAACGCCCGAGATCTTTCCCGATCTGACCGTCCTCGACAACGTGATGATACCGACCTACGCCAAGCAACAGGGCGCCTTCAAACTCAACCCTTTTGCCGCAGTCAGCAAGGACTCAGAGATCCTGGACCGGGCCCATGCTGTCTTGGATGATGTTGGACTGACGTCGCGAAAGGACTTCGAATCCGGCTCCTTGTCACGCGGTGACAAGCGCCGTCTCGAGCTGGCCATGGCCATTGCACAGGATCCCAAGCTTTTGCTTCTTGATGAGCCGACGGCCGGCATGTCACGCGCCGACACCAACAACACGATCGCGCTGCTCAAGGAGATCAGCGAATCCCGCGGTATCACCAAAGTCGTCATCGAGCATGACATGCACGTCGTTTTCTCGCTCGCCGACAAGATCTCGGTAATGGCCCAGGGTCATGTTATCGTCCACGGCAAACCGGAAGACATCAAAGGCAATCCGAAGGTTCAGGATGCCTATCTCGGAGGGGCGCATCTATGAGCAACACGGAACAGACCGGAGCAGCCGGCGGCGGCAACACCGGCGATCGCCAAACCCTAGGCGTCGGGTACGAAGGCGAGCGCGCGCCGGGTAAGAAGCCGACGCTCACCAAGGGTGGCCAACCGGCATTCTTCTCATGCTGGGATGTCCATGCCTACTACGGTGAGAGCTATATCGTTCAAGGCGTGAGCTTCGATATCCGCGAGGGGGAGATCGTTGCCCTTCTCGGCCGCAACGGTGCTGGCAAGACTTCGACGCTTCGCACGCTCGCTCGGGTTGCCAGTCCTGCGCTGACGCATGGTGAGATATGGCTCGACCGCAAACCGGTGCACGAGATGAAGGCCTACGAGGCCGCGCAATCCGGTCTCGGCCTGGTGCCGGAGGATCGGCGCATCATTCAGGGCCTGACCGTCGAGGAGAACCTGAAGCTGGCTCAGATCGCGCCGCCGCGTGGCTGGTCGATCGAGCGCATCTACGACCTCTTCCCCAGGTTGGGCGAAAGGCGCACGCAGGAGGGCACGACTCTGTCCGGCGGCGAACAGCAGATGCTCGCCATCGGCCGGACACTTGCCCGTGACATTAAGCTGCTGCTTCTGGACGAACCCTACGAGGGTCTTGCCCCTGTAATCGTCAAGGAGATCGAGCGCACGCTTGAAGAGATCAAGAGTTTGGGGATGACCACAATCATCGTTGAGCAGAACGCAATAGCGGCCTTACACTTGGCCGACCGGGCAATCATCCTAGATATGGGCCAGATCGTGTTCGACGGCGTCTCGCAAGAGGTGCTCGACAACGCCGAGCTGCGCCAGGAGTATCTCGCGATCTGAATGGATCGCGACGGACAAGGCGCAGAGCATCATGAAGGAGGCTCGGACAAATCCCCTCCCGACTTTGGAACTCGAGACCAAAGTCGAAGCAGAGTTCGTTGCGCCCTTGACCGCCGTGCGCGGATCGCTTGAGCTGTTGCGGGATGTTCCCGACCTCAGCGAGGAAGACCGGCAACGTTTCCTCGACACCGCCCTTCGCGGCTGTGCGCGGCTGGAGCAGGCAGTCAAGGAACTTGGCAACGCCGTCTATGCCGCCGGCCAAAAGGTCAAGGATGAGAGCAGCGACAGCGTTGGGCCGGATGAATACAAGCGCTATGCAGCACGCATCAAGACGCTGCACCACAGTGATACGATCGAAATCGACTTCAGTGACTTGCGTTTTAGCAGTAACAAAGTTGTCAATGATTTCTACGATATCGTTGAAGACATGATTGAAGCGAGTGGTCGAAAGTGGTATTTTCTCGTAAACTACAGTGATTGCAGTATCTGGCCGGAAGCGTGGGTAACATTTGCCCATCGGGGCAAAAAAGTCAATGTAAACTACTCGCTCGGGACGGTTCGCTATTCGGAACCGAAGCCGGGTGAAGATGAGCCAACAGAGCCAGATAGCTTCGATCCTGACCTCTTTCCCTCACGCCAGCTCGCCTTGAAGAAGCTTGAAGACATGAAGGCGGCTGCGACCCGATAGGGCGACAGCGGCGCTGACCCACGGTCAATGTTCTACACAGCGCCGACAAGGGCCTTGTCGGCGAGGCGCTCTTGGTCCTGCGATCGGGTCCTTTCCTAGGCTGTGCGCCGCTGTGGGGTGGATGCGAAGCCACTAGGGTCATTCACATCCTCGACCTTTCTGGCAGTGCGGCGTCCGGGCTGATCGGCCGCTCGGATGGTTTGCGCCGGACCCCCTCTGTCAGGTTGATAACTCGTGCAAAGCCTGTTCTCTGCTGCGCTTCCTGCTGTTAAGATATTTACAAAACAAGGAGCCGAAACAGGCGCTGGGATCAGGGAGCGAGACAGCAATGGCCAGAGTCCCGATCGGGGCCCGCATAACCGAACGCCGCCGCAGCCTGGGGCTGACTCAGCGCGCTTTGGCGGAACGCGTCGAGATATCCGGCGCCTATATGAACTTGATCGAGCATGACAAGCGCATGATCGGCGGTGCGCTGCTGCGCCGGATCGCCAAGGCCCTTGATATGCCGTTGGCCGATCTGACCACCGTCGAGGACACGCGGCTTTTTCATGAGATTCTGGAGTTGGCCCGCGGCATGGCGCTGGCCGATCAGGGCGAGACTCGCATCGGCAGTTTCGTCGGGCGCTATCCGGAATGGGCCAAGGCCATGGTGCGGGTGCACCGCAGTCTCCAGGACGCAACCGACACCGCAGTCGCGCTCTCCGAACGTGTCAGTCGGGATCCCAGCCTGCGCGACCTCTCGCATCAGATCCTGACACGCATCACCTCAGTCCGCTCCTTCTCCGAGATCCTGCAGGACTTCGCCGGTCTCAGTGATGCCGAGCGTCAGCGTTTCGCTGAGATCATCGCGGCGGAGAGCGACAGCCTGGGGCGCAGCGCGCGGAGCATGATCGACATGTTGGAGGATAGCGGCAGCCGCCTGCACGGCACCTCGCCAGCCAAGGAGGTCGACGACTTCATCATCGACCACCGTAACCATTTCGCGGCCCTGGAAGAGGGGGCCGATGCCTTGCGACGCAAGCTATCCGGCAGTTCCGAGGGCGACGGTGCACACCAATGGTTCTCCTCGCTTGGACTGCAGGTGCGCCTCGAAGCCCTTGCCGGCTTGGAAGCAGCCGACACCACGGCGCTCCCCGGCTCAAGCCGACGCTTCCTGATCGCCCGCCACCTGGTCTCGGAAGAATTGGACCGCTTAGTCGACAGCCTGCTCGACGACGAGCGTTTGACCAGCGCCGGCGCCAGGGAACGCTGCAAACAGGCGCTCATTCGCTATGCCGCTGCGGCACTGCTGTTTCCTTATGAGACTTTCCTGGAGGCAGCAGAGCAGGCGCGATATGACGTGGACCGACTGGCTTTGGCCTTCGGTGCCAGCTTCGAGCAGGCGGCCCATCGGCTGGTGACCCTACGGCGCCCCGGTGCGGAGGGTGTTCCCTTCGCCTTCCTGCGCAGTGATCCGGCGGGCAACATATCCAAGCGCTTCAGCCTTCCGGGGCTGCGCATGCCGCGGCACGGCGGTGCCTGTCCGCTCTGGCCGGTCTATACGGCCTTTGCGACACCCGGCCGGACCGTGACGCAGGTGGCCTTGATGCCGGACGGTGCGCGCTATCTTTTTGTTGCGCAGGCCTCAGCTAAGGGCTGGAACGGCTTTGATCGCCCGCCGGCCCAGTTCAGTGTCATGCTGGGTTGCGAGGCCATCCACCTGGAACGTCTCGCCTATGGCGACAGTCACCAGGGGCGCGGCGCCGCGCAGGGCACTGAGGTCGGTTTCGAGTGCCGCTCTTGCCGCCGAGAAGCCTGCCAGCAGCGCGCGCACGAGGCCTTGGTTCCCACGCTGCCGAGCCAAGCCGCTTTGCAGATTGCCTGAGGACGCGGCACTATGACGGGTAGGAACAAAGAGAAGCGAGGAGGGCCGCGATCCCCGCGATGGCCTTCGCGACAGGGAGAGGGGTATGGCCAGCAGGATACTTATCGCCGAGGATGAGCCCTTTATCGTCGAGTCCCTGCGCTTCCTCCTGAGCCACGAAGGCTACGACGTCCAGGCGGTCGGAGATGGCGAAGAGGCGCTTGCGGCAATTTCGCGTCAGCTGCCCGACCTCTTGATCCTCGATGCGATGATCCCGAGCACGAGCGGCTTTGAAGTGCTGGCGAAGCTGCGGGCCGCGCCCGGCTCTAAGTCTCTGCCGGTCATGGTGCTGACGGCCAAAGGGCAGGCTGCCGACCGCCAACGCATGTTGGACCTGGGCGCCGACGACTTCGTGACCAAGCCTTATGGCAACAAGGACTTGGTGCAGCGGGTGCAGCAGTTGCTGAAGCAGGCCCGTCCGGTGCGCTCATGAGAGGAGCCTCATGAGGCCGCCACGCGAAAGATCGCGGCTTAGGCTGGCGGAGGGTAAAGCCAGCGACCTCTGCTGGTTCCTACCATTGGTGGGACTCTTCTTGTTGATGCCGCCGCTCTTGGGCCTCTTTGACGAACGCCGCTATCTCTTCGGGATACCGCTGCTTCTGGCCTATCTTTTCGCCGTCTGGCTGATCGGCATCGTGCTGACGGCCCTGGCCGCGCGTCTCCTGCAGCGCAGAAGCGACGGCGAGGCAGGGCAGGACTAGGCAGACGGCATGCTGGCACCCGGCATAATCCTTCTGATCGGTGGCAGCTATCTCCTGCTACTCTTCCTGATCGCTTATCTCAGCGACAAGGCTGTCGAGAAGGGGCGAGCGCGCTTCATCACCTCGCCGCTGGTCTACACGCTCTCTCTGGCGGTCTATTGCACCTCCTGGACCTTCTATGGCGCTGTCGGCACCGCGGCCCGCAGCGGGCTTGAGTTCATGGCGATCTACTTGGGGCCGACATTGGTCTTCATGGCCTGGTGGCTGCTGCTGCGCAAACTTGTTCGCATCACCAAAGACCAGCAGATCACCTCGATCGCCGATTTCATCTCTGCCCGCTATGGCAAGAGCTCGACACTCTCCGCCTTTATCACGATCATCGCCATCATCGGGATCACGCCCTACATTGCCCTGCAGCTCAAGGCGATAACGACGTCATTTAATGCTTTGAGCCATGCCGAAGGTGAAGCGGTCGCGAGCTTGAGCCTGGGTTGGCTGGGCGACAACGGCTTCTGGGTGGCCGTTGCGCTGGCGGTCTTCGTCATCCTCTTCGGAACCCGCAATCTGGATGCCGATGAGAGCCACCCCGGGGTGGTCGCAGCCATAGCCTTCGAGTCCGTGGTCAAACTCTTCGCCCTGGTCGCTGTGGGTCTCAGTGTAACCATCGGACTGGGCGAGGGCTTCGGCGCCTTCCGCGACGCCGACTGGAGCGAGGCCGTGCAGCGCCTCTACAGCTTCTCCGAGGGCTATGAGGCGCGCTGGGTTGCGATCACCTTTCTGGCGGCAGCGGCGATCATCTGCCTGCCGCGCCAGTTCCAGGTGGCAGTGGTCGAGAACCGCGAGGAACGGCATCTCGCCACCGCGGCCTGGCTCTTCCCGCTCTACCTCTTTTTGATCTCCTTGTTCGTCGTTCCGATCGCGCTGGCCGGTCTGACCACGCTGCCGGAGACCGCCAACCCCGATCTTTTCGTCCTAACCCTGCCGCTGGCCGCCGGTAACAAATTTCTTGCCGTATTCGCCTTTATCGGCGGGCTCTCTGCGGCGACCTCCATGGTGATCGTGGCCTCCATCGCGCTCTCGATCATGATCTCCAACCATCTGGTAACGCCCTTGCTGCTGCGGGCCAATCTGCTGCAAGGCGGCGCGCGCGGCGATATCTCAAAGTCCCTGTTGCTGATCCGCCGTCTGGCCATCATCGTCATTCTGGCCTTGGGGTTCCTTTACTATCGGGAATCCTCTTCCTCGGTTGCCTTGGCCTCGATCGGCCTCATTTCCTTTGTCGGCGTGGCGCAGTTTTTGCCAGCTCTGGTCGGCGGCATTTTCTGGCGCAATGCGACCAAGGCCGGTGCCTTTGCCGGTCTGACTGTCGGTACGACGGTCTGGCTCTATTGTCTCCTGGTTCCCTCTTTCGCCTCGCCTTGGCAACTGGAGGCGCTTGTGCAGCAGGGTCCTTGGGGCTTCACTCTATTGAAACCGACCGCACTCTTCGGCTCCGAGGGTTGGGATCCTTTGGTCCATGCCGTCTTCTGGAGCCTGCTGCTGAACTGCCTCGCCTACATGGGGGTATCAGTCGTGACCACGCAGTCGCCGATCGAGCGCTTGCAATCGGCTCTCTTCGTCGACGTGTTTACGCGCAGTGGCGAGACCGCCCTTCCGGCCTTGCCGCGTTCGGCCCGCGTCGAAGACCTCTTCAACTTGGCCCGTGCGGTCTTGGGACCGGCCCGGACCGAGAGCCTGTTTCGAGAGCAAGCAACCCTGCAAGGCCGCTCCGGACTGTCGCCACTGCCCGATCCGCAGCTGATCGGCTTCGTCGAGCGGCAGTTGGCCGGCGGCATCGGTGCGGCTTCGGCGCGCCTGATGGTCTCGCGCATTGCCGAGGGCGAAGCGCTGAGCGTCGATACCGTCATGGCGCTCTTGGAAGAGACCCAGCAGGCCATCGCGCACAGCCGCGTCTTGGAGCGCAAATCGGAGGAGCTGCGGCGGACCGCCGAGCAGCTCAAGGCCGCAAACGAGAAGCTGACCCAGCTGGACGAGATGAAGGACGATTTCCTGAGCCGCGTCAGTCACGAGCTCAGAACGCCGATGACCTCGATCCGTTCCTTCGCCGAACTGCTGAACGACCGGCGCGATCTGGACGCCGAACGCGCCCAGCGTTTCGTGGCGATCATTCACGAGGAGAGCGAACGCCTGACCCGCCTGCTGGATGAGATCCTGGATCTCGGCCGGATGGAGCGCGACCAGATGGAATGGAACCTGGAGCGGGTGGAGGTGGGCAAGATCTTGGCCGACGCCGCGGCAACCATGGCCGGCTTGGCCGAGCGCCAGGCCGTCGCGCTGTCATTGGATGTCTCGGTCGAGGGCTGGGTCGAGGCCGATCCCGACCGCCTAAAGCAGGTCTTCCTGAACCTCTACTCCAACGCCATCAAGTTCAACACCTCAAGCCAGCCTCTGGTGACTGGATCGCTGCGCCTACGCCCAGACCGGGTAGAAATCCGTATCGTAGACAATGGCCCGGGCGTTCCTGCCTCCGAGCACGACCGCATCTTCACCAAATTCGCCCGCGCCTGGCGCGAGCGCGCCGGCCAAGCCAAAGGCAGCGGCCTGGGTCTGGCCATCTCCGCCCAGATCGTCCGCTCTTTCCGCGGCACTATCACGCTCGAAAAGAGTAGCGACCAGGGTTCTACCTTCTGTGTGGCCCTGCCGTTGCTGGCAAAAGAGGTGAGGGAGGAGAAGCTGGCGGTACTGCAGGGACGGTGAGCTGCATGGGTGGAGAGAAGGGTAAAATCGCACCCAGGCAGAGACATGTTCAGATTGTGTCGGTCCATCTAGAGGAGCTCAATGGAGCTTCTCGATCCATTCAATGTGATGCATGATAAGGAGGTAAAGATATTACTTATCGCCAATTCTAATTGAACTCTGGGCGGTATCTTCCTACCATCGGCCGTGAAATTCTCACCGGTGGAGATTGGGAAAAGGATGGCACAGCAAAAGAGACCAGAGACGTCATCTGATCAGACCAGCCAAGACGATGTCCCTAATAAATCCAAGGAAGGAGCGCAGCCGTTCTCTGAGAACAACGCTCAAGAACAGCCATTCGACTCTAGTCCGACGGATGCTGATGATCCAACTGCTCAGCAACGCAATGTTTGGCTTTTCTTCGCCCAAAAGAACCAGCGAGGCGCCAGATGGCTGGAGGAAACGAGAGCTGGCCAATACCTCTCCTGGCGTCATGGCAGTGATGCCTACACGAAGATCATGCAGCCAGGCGATACTGCTGTCGTACTGATTGCAGGGGAGGGAGGTGGAGCGGATGGAACGATCGAAGCCATTGGAATAGTCGCCAGCGTCAGACAACCATTCTTCTTGGATATACAGCAGCGTGTACAGCGTATACCGTTCATGATTCTGTCTAGGTTTGAGAATGGCATTCCTTGGTCTGAGGTGCGCGCAAAGCTCCGTGTCGATCATAGATGGAGGCAGGGTGCCGTTCATCCCCTAAGTGGTGACACGGTGTTGGCCATTGACCGGACACTGCGGCAACGCAACTTGCCTGGAATTCCCATTCCACCGTCTGAAGCTGCGCGCCTCCAGTCGTTACCGCAGATGTGGAGCTACATAAAATCCAATGAAGAATACATTGCAGCTTTTGACAAGTATGTCACGGCGCCAAAGCGTAAGTTAGTGGCTTTGGAGCAAGCTGCGCCAATGAGAGGCAGCGAGGCACTTCGAGCGCTGTTACTCGATGCGCAGGTCAATTGGGTGCTTTCGGGTGGCAGGTTGGAGAATGCGGATTACAGGGCCGATGCACCCGCACGCAAGGATTCTTTACAGCGCAGGTTCGTTGCCAATTCATTGGCCTGGCTCGCTTGGGAGGCTTACAAAAGAAAAGAAGCGGAGCCTGAACACCAGAAAGATCTGCATGATGATCAAGCGTTTATCGTTCATCTGCATGGGGCATGGGGATCAGGTAAATCCTCAATTTTTAACTTCTTTGAAATGTTGCTGAATGATAAAGAGAGTTTCTACAAGAGGCATCAAATACCAAGGACAACAGACTGGACAATCGTAAATTATAATGCATGGAAGAATCAGAAGTCCGGACCCGCTTGGTGGACTTTGTTAGAGGAAACCTATAGGCAGGCAGTTTCGCAACTTAGAAATAGTGACCATGATAGGGTAATCTCGGCAGGGTTGTTTCGTTTCAGAGGCAGAGCAAGCCGATTGCTCAGACACCATTTGTGGTGGCGGTTGCGATCCGGTTGGCTTCCAATGCTTGGGGTAATTGGCTTAATATTAGCGGCTATCGTATTTATGTTTACTTTTCAAGTTTCTGAAAAAAATGCGTTGCTTGATGTTATCGTAAAGTATGTGCTTCCTATTGTAACTGTTTTGGGGGGAGTGTTTTTCTTTCGTCCGGGTGTGGGTCTCATTAACACGAAGAAAGCGGAAGAGTACATGGCGTTGAGGCGTAATCCCCTTACACCACTATCGAAACACTTTCATGATGTAGTACGTGATATCGATGGACCGGTTGCTATTTTGATCGATGACCTTGACCGCTGTGATGCTGCATTTGTTGTTGAATTACTACACACGATTCAGACACTCTATCGTGGAGCGCGGGTATTCTATGTTGTCGCTGCAGACCGAACATGGATAAAGGTCGCCTTCGAGACAAGTTATGGTCCCTTCAAGAAGTCGATCTCGGATGATGGGCATTCTTTGGGCTATAAGTTCCTAGAGAAGGTGTTTCAAGCATCAATTTCCGTGCCCAACCTGCGAGACGAACAGGTTGCCGGTTTTTGGGAGGAGATGCTACGACGTGAAGGCACTGGTGAGTCTCAGCCCAACGATCAACCGATAAAGTCTACGGATGATCTACACAGATTCGCGGACACACTGAATGATGCGGTCGCGCGAGGGGAGATTGAAGAGGTCGAGAAGATCGTGTTTGAAGCTCGGGGAGATGAGCAAAGGATGGAGTTGGTGGGCGACCTGGTCCTGCCGCATGTACGAAGCAGTGAGATCAGAGCGGAGACCAAGCATCGGCTCTTACAAAGCAGCAACTATCTTTCGCCGAATCCGCGCGCAATCAAACGTGCATTGAACACCTACAACCTTAGACGTGAGTTCGAGTTTCAGACGGGATATCTTTCTGATGAGCAAATGTTGTTTCGGGCGATTGTTTTTCAACAGAGGTGGCCGGACTTGGCTGAATGGATGAAAAAGGAAGATGGTTTCGAGGCAAGCGGCCTGAAGTATGAGAAAATGTTATCCTCACCGGAGGTAAGAAAGGTTCTTGGTACTTACTCAAGTGAAGAAATTAGTAATCTTTTTGACTAGTGAAGCAAGAGTCACCTGCCTGCTAAGGGAATTCTACAGAGCCAACCGCACCAGGATTGCCGCGTTCACCGTCACCGTCGGCGTACCGCTGCTGGCATCGAGCGCATCCAGTCCGCCAAGGACGGCCCGCGGTGTCACCGTGCCGTAGGGCAAGAGAGCGGCCACGTCGGCCAGATCGATCTTGTCGGGCTCCTGCGCACCGAGGATCAGCTCGATCTGCATGGCGTTGGGGTCGTAGCCGGTGCTGCGGAACAAAATGAGGGAGGAGTGGTAGAGGGCGTCTTGGACGGCGCGCTTGGCGGCCTTGGTGTAGTCGCGGCTGTGCAGTGCGGTGCCTGCACCCATTTCCAGGATGATGCGGGTGGGCTTGCTGGAGTCGTTACTCATGACTGCTGTCTCCGTTCAAGCCGTCTGATCGGGGAGGTCGAGGTAGACGGTGACTGTTGCATTGGCCATCACGGTTTTCTCGGGCCGGGTGTCGTGTGGGATATCCAGTCCACCGCGTTGCAGTTCGACCTCGACAGCGCCGTAGGGGAAGACGGAGGCGACGGCTGCGGTGTCGACCTGATCGGGATCGGCAACCCCGATCGCTACCTTGATCTGCATAGCCTCGCGCGGCTGGCCGAATGCATCTGCGACGTTGACGGAGTTGCGGCGAATGGCGTTGTCCACAGCGCGCTTGGCGGCCTTGGTGTAGTCGCCGCCGCGTATGTCGGTACCCACACCGAACTGCATGACCAGAGGTTTCAGTGCCATCGCCTTGCTCCTACCTAAGTGACCTCGGCTGTCTATGTCCTCTCTCACCCTGCGATTTGCAAGCCCAATCCGGGCGGGCGCACTTCGTCGCCGATTCGCCTATCGCCGCCTTTGGGTGCTGGCTCTTGCGAGGAGCCGAGGCTCGATCTGGATCATCTGGGGGCTGCTGCTATCGCCGTCTTCCAGAAGCTTGATCAGAAGGTCTGCAGCCTGTGCACCAATTTCCTTTGCGCCGACATCAATGGTCGTGAGAGCCGGATTGGCGTGCTCGGCGATGTCGTAGGCGCCGAAGCCGGCAATGGCGATGTCTTGAGGCACACGAAGGCCGGCGCGCTGGCAGGCGCTGAGAGCACCGAAGGCGGAGAGGTCGGACACGCACATGACGGCTTCGGTGTCCGGCCAGCGTTCTCGTAGGGCGGTGATGGCCTCTGCCCCCTGGCCCATGGTAATCGGCGGCAGGCCGTAGGCCAGTACGCGCTCGTCCGAGAGGCCATGCGTGCGCAAGGCTTCCAGGAAGCCGCGGCGGCGGTCAAGGCCTCGGGTGTCGCGTGAGCTGTCGCCGCCGATGAAGCCAATCCGGCGATAGCCCTGTTCGACGAAGTGATCGACCATCAGGCTCGCCGCTGCAGCGTTGGAAAAGCCGACGACGGCGCCCAGCGGGTCCCGCGGCTGGTCCCATATCTCCACCACCGGCACGGCCGCATTGGCCAGCAGGCGCCGGCAGCGCGGGCTGTGCGCACCGCCGGTGACGACCACGGCTTCCGGGCGCCGGCGCAGCATCTGTTCGACCAGGCGCTCTTCCTCTGCCAGGTCATAGTCGGTGTATCCCAACAGTATCTGCAGTCCGGTCTCGGCCAGGCCCTCGGTCAGGCCGCGCAGGCTATCGGCGAAGTTCGCGTTGTTGATTGAGGGTATCGTGGCGGCGATGAAGCCGGTCCGGCGGGAGGAGAGGCCGGCAGCCGTGCTGTCCAGAACATAGCCCAGGCTTTCCGCCGCCTCGCGGATCTTGCGCCGCGTCTCCTCCTTGACCGAGGATTTGGGCTTGAAGGCGCGCGAGACCGTCATCGGAGAAACGCCGGCCAGGTGGGCGACGTCTGCCATGGTGGGAGGGTGCCTTCGCCCAGCCATTAGGCCTCCTCCTTGCCCGGTCCTTCGAAGAAGCGCAGCAGGGCAGCGTTGTCGGCACCACCCAGGCCCGCCGATGTCATCAAGCGGTGGATCTCCGCGCAGACCGCGGTCATCGGCATTGCCGTTCCGGTGGTGCGCGCCAGGTCCTGTACGCCATTCAAATCCTTCACCATGTTGTCGATCCGGCCGGTCGGGCTGAAGTCGCGCCGTGCCATCTTGCCCATGAACTCCTGCAGGATCGCCGAATCGGCGCGCCCACCTTTCAACGCCTTGGGGATCGCGGTTGCATCGACACCGGCGTCAAGCGCCAACTGCGTCGCCTCGGCCACCGCCAGAAAGTTCAAGGCACAGAGCACCTGGTTGATCAGCTTGGTCGTCTGTCCGGCGCCGTTTGGACCCATAAGAGTGTAGTTGGCGCAGAGCTGGTGCATGACGGCCTTCGAGGCTTCGAAGTCCTCGGCACTGCCGCCGGCCATCACCGTGAGCTTGCCGACCAGGGCCTTGGGCGCGCCGCCGGAAAGGGGGCAATCCAGCCAGCGAAGGCCCTTGGTCGCTGCCTCTTCGGCCAGCGATTTGGTGGCGGGCGGATCGATGGAGGACATGTCGATCAAGAGGGTGCCGGGCTTGGCGGTCGCGGCCACGCCGGCCTCTCCGAAGACCGCCTTGCGGACGATGGCGGCCGAATTGAGGCTGAGGATCACGACATCGGCCTCCGCTGCGGCCTCAGCCGCGCTCTCGCTGTCCTTGGCGCCCTTGGTCACGAGGACTGCGCGCTTGGGTGGATTGCGGTCATAAACGGTTAGCCGATTGCCGCTTTCCAACAGACGCGTTCCGATCGCCGTACCCATGACGCCGACGCCGATCAAGCCAATGGCATTCATTATGACGAGCGCTCCTTCAAAGCGGTTTCGATGGCTGCAACGGTTTCGGCCGTGCTGCCCGAGATATCGATGGAGATCGCGTTCTCTTCCGGTCCCGGTGGCTGCAAAGCGGCGAACTGGCTGTCGAGCAGCGAGAGCGGCATGAAATGCCCGTCGCGGACCGTCATCCGATCGGCGATCAAGTCGCGAGAGCCCGCCAGGTGAACGAAAGTCACGCTCTCGCCAGCCTCTGTGGCGATCAATGCGCGGTAGCTGCGCTTCAGGGCCGAACAGCCGCCGACGACAAGCCCGGAGCTTGCCGCCATCTCTTGGGCGAAACGCGCGAGCCAAGGCCAGCGGTCGCCGTCGGTTAGCGGCTCGCCGCGGCTCATCTTCGCGATGTTTGCCGGTGGGTGATAGGCATCGCCGTCCAGAAAGCGGCCACCCAATGCTTTGGCCAAGGCGGCGCCGATCGTGGACTTGCCGCAACCGGCAACTCCCATGACGACGAAAAGCCTGGTCGAAGAGGGCTGCACGATTATAGGCAAGCCGTGACGCCGCCGTCGACGAAGAGCGTCTGCCCCTGCACGAAGCTGGAGGCCGGTGCTGAGAGGAAGATGCAGGCGCCGATCAATTCGTCCAGGCGACCCCAGCGGCCCGCCGGCGTGCGTTTCTCCAGCCAGGCGGTGAAGTCGGGGTCGGCAACGAGAGCGGCGTTCAGCGGCGTGTCGAAGTAGCCGGGCGCGATGGCGTTCACCTGCAGGCCATATCTGGCCCAGTCGGTTGCCATGCCTTTGGTCAGATTGGCAACGGCGCCTTTGGAGGCCGTGTAGGGGGCGATGCCCGGCCGCGCCATTGCCGTCTGTACTGAGGCGATGTTGATAATCTTGCCGCGCCCGCGGTCGATCATGTGGCGGGCCACGGCCTGACCGACGTTGAAGACGCTGGAGACGTTGGTCTGCAACAAGCGCTCGAAGGCCTCCGCCTCGAAGTCCTCCAATGGCTGGCGATGCTGCATGCCGGCATTGTTGACCAGAATGTCGATCGGCCCGCGATCCTGCTCGAAGCCATCCACTGCCTTGCGGACGGCAGCGTGGTCGGTGACGTCGAAGGGCAGGGCGTCGACCTCTGTACCTGTACGGCGTAGCTTGGCGGCAGCGCTTGCCAGCTTCTCCGGGTCGCGACCATTGACGACCAAGGATGCCCCGGCGCCGGCCAGGCCCTTGGCTAGGGTGTAGCCAATCCCTTGCGACGACCCGGTTATCAAGGCCCGCTTTGCGGTCAAATCGAAGAGCCCATCGTTCTGCGCCACGCTGCTGTCCTTCCTGCTCGACAGATATCCGTCAGAGACCTATATGTTATCGATAACAGATTCAAGCGATGTCGCCCGAGAGGAGAGCGCATATGAAGGCTCTGGTCGTCCATGCCGCGCAGGATCTGCGCATCGAAGAGCGCGCTGAGATAGCCCCAGGACCCGGTGAAGTCCTGCTGCAGACTGCCGTCGGCGGCATCTGCGGTTCGGATCTGCACTACTTCAACCATGGCGGATTCGGCCCGGTGCGGCTGCGCGAACCGATGATTTTGGGCCATGAGGTTTCCGGCCATGTTGCAGCCCTTGGTGCCGGCGTCAGTGGACTCGAGGTGGGCGAGCTGGTCTCGGTCTCGCCATCCAGACCCTGTGGCGGCTGCCGCTTCTGTTTTGAGGGGCTGCACAATCACTGCCTGAACATGCGCTTCTACGGCTCGGCCATGCCCTTTCCCCACATCCAAGGGGCCTTCAGCCAGTCGCTGACGGTCGATGCCGGCCAATGCGTGCGCGCCGACGGCCTGAGCCCGGGTGAGGCGGCGATGGCGGAGCCCTTCTCCGTCGCTCTGCACGCAACCCGCCGGGCCGGCGATCTGCTGGGCAAGCGGGTGCTGGTCACCGGCTGTGGGCCAATCGGCGCCCTCGCCATTGTCGCAGCCCGGCGGGCAGGAGCAACAGAGATCGTGGCGACCGACCTCTCGGCCAATGCTCTGACTTTCGCCGAGAAGGCTGGTGCGGATCGCTGCATCGACATCTCCGCAGAGCCGAAGGCGCTGGCGCCCTATGGTGCCGACAAGGGCACATTCGACATCCTCTACGAATGTTCGGGCTCGGCGGTGGCCTTGAGTGCAGGGATTGCCGCGATGCGACCGCGCGGGGTCATCTTGCAACTGGGATTGGGTGGCGATATGAGCCTACCGATGATGCAGATCACCGCCAAGGAGCTGGAGCTGCGCGGCTCCTTCCGCTTTCACGAGGAGTTCGCGCTGGCAGTAGACCTAATGCGCAAAGGCCTGGTCTCGGTGGAAGCGCTGATCAGCCACTGTCTACCCTTGGATCAAGCGCTGGAGGCCTTCCGGATTGCAGGAGATCGCAGCGTTGCGATGAAGACGCAGATCAATTTCAATGAACAAGGCTAGGGAGTAGGCAATGTCGGTAGAGGTGCACGATCCGCTGTTCAACAGCTACGTCATGTTCAATGCACCGCTGAAGCAACTGGCGAGCGGCTTCGATTGGGTCGAGGGGCCGGTTTGGTTCGGCGACGCCGGCTGCCTGCTCTTCTCCGACATTCCCAACAATCGCATCATGCGCTGGACCCCCGGCAGCGGCGTCACGACCTTTCGCGAGCCCTCGAACTTTGCCAATGGGCACACTCGAGACCACCAGGGGCGACTGGTCTCTTGCGAGCACGGCAGTCGGCGTGTCACCCGCACCGAGTGGGACGGAAGCATCACCGTGCTGGCCGAGCGCTATCAGGGCAAGCGCCTGAACTCGCCGAACGATGTGGTCGTCGCCAAGGATGGCGCCGTCTGGTTCACCGATCCGCACTATGGGATCATGACCGACTACGAGGGCTACAAGGCCGAGCAGGAGCTGCCGTGCAACGTCTATCGCCTCGACCCCGATAGCGGCACGCTCGACGCGGTGCTGACCGACTTTGCCTGCCCCAATGGCCTCGCCTTCTCACCCGACGAGAGCCGGCTCTATGTCGCCGACACCGGCCGTATGTTCAACCAGCAAGACGAGAAGCACATTCGCTTTTTCCGGCACGACGGACAGGGACGGCTGAGCGGCGGTGGTGTCTTCCACATCGTGCAGCCCGGCGCCAGCGACGGCTTCCGCGTCGACAGTGATGGCAACGTCTGGACTTCGGCCGGTGACGGCGTGCACTGCATCGCCCCGGACGGCCATCTGCTGGGCAAGATCCTGACGCCGGAGCTGGTCTCCAACGTCTGCTTCGGCGGCCGCGCCAAGCACCAGCTCTTCATTACCGCGACGACCAGCGTCTATAGCATCGTTCTGAACCGCCAGGGCGTGCAGTGGCCTTGAGCCGCTATGCAGCTGCGTGAGCGCCGAGAAGGATCTGCTTGGGGTCACCCTTGGCCCGGTAACTGACGACGAGAATGTAGACGAAGCCGAACATCCCACCCAGGAAGATGCTAAGAAAACCAAAGAGATAGCCTCTCGCCGTCGCACCTTCGCGCCAAGTGATCCAGGTCGCCAGCAGGAAGAGATGGACCAGGAAATCCGCATTGAACTGTGAGCGCCAGCCCAATGAGAAGAGGTCACCGAAGAAGACCGCAGGCCAGTTCAGTCCTGCCTGGTCGATCGCCAGAATGGTCAGGGCGTAGATGAGCACGGTCGAGAGGATCAGAAAGACTCTGAGCAAGGACATGATCGGCCTCCAGGCGTTGGATCTCGGATCGAGCAGCGCGATGCGCGGCGCGGAAACTCCAGCCAGTTCTATAGGAACGCTCCGCATTCGAGGTAACGGCTCGCACTTGATGTTATCGATATCATTTTTGCTTGACCAGGCGGTCCGGCGTCCGCATCCTGCTGCGGATTGACCCGGAAGGGCAGAGCTTTGGGAGAAGACGGTGCAGGAGGGGCTGGTCTTTCAAGACATCGTCAAGTCCTTCGGCGGCACCCAGGCGCTGCGCGGGGTCAGCCTGGAGGTAGCGCGCGGCGAGATCCTGGCGCTCCTGGGTGAGAATGGGGCAGGCAAGTCCACTCTGATCAAGATCCTGGGTGGGATTCACCGGGCCGACGGCGGCGCCGTCATGATCGGTGGAGAGCCCTATCAGCATGCACCGGGACGTCTGGACCGTCGCCAGGCCGTGGCTTTCATTCACCAGGATTTGGGCCTCATCGAATGGATGACGGTCGCCGAGAACATTGCCTTGGCGCTCGGTTATCGGCGTCGACGTGGCTTGATCGCCTGGGACCATCTGGAAGAGACCGCACGGCTGGCCCTCGCCAAGGTCGATTGTAACTTCGATCCCAGCCTGCGCGTCTCCAGCCTGACCCGCACCGAGAAGTCTCTGGTGGCCATTGCCCGGGCGCTCGCCGTCGAGTGCGACTATCTCGTACTGGATGAGCCGACGGCCAGCCTGCCGGCCGACGAGGTCGGGCGCCTCTTCGCAGCTCTGAAGCCCCTGCGGGAGAGTGGGGTCGGCATGATCTACGTCTCCCACCGACTGGACGAGGTCTTCCGCATCGCCGACCGGGTGGCGGTGCTGCGCGATGGATTGCTGGTCGGTACCCGCAACGTCGCCCAATCCAGTCCGGCCGAGCTGGTCGATCTGATCGTCGGGCGTGAGACCCGCAAGGTCCAGAGGCCGACGGCGGGCGAGGGCAGGAGCCTGCTCAATCTCAAGGGCTTCCGGACGGAACGGGTCGGCCCCTTGGATCTGGAGCTGCACCAGGGGGAGATTGTTGGTCTGGTCGGGTTGCGAGGTGCCGGACACGAGGATGTCGGTCGCGCGCTCTTCGGACTGCGCCAGCACGAGGGACGGGTAACCCTGGACGACAAGACCCTGACGATCGGCAATCCACGCGCCGCGATGCGCGCCGGCATAGGCCTGGTGGCCGGTGACCGCGTGGTTGAGTCCATCGCGCCGGTCCTGACGATCCGAGAGAACGCCTTCATCAATCCTCTGGCCAGTGGGCGCAGACTTCTGACCTTGATGAGCGCTGCGCGCGAGGCAATGGAGGCGGCCGTTTTGGGCCGGACCGTTGGGCTAAGCCCAAACGATCCCGGACTGGCCATCGAAGCACTCTCCGGCGGCAATCAGCAAAAGGTAGTCGTCGGGCGTTGGCTGCCGACTGCGAGACGCCTCCTGATCGCCGAGGATCCGACCGCTGGCGTCGATGTTGGCGCCAAAGCAGAGATATACGGTCTGCTCTATGACGCGCTGGGATCGGGCATGGCGGTCTTGGTGATCTCGACGGATTTCGAGGAGGTGGCGCAGGTATGCCACCGCGCATTGGTGTTCAGTCGTGGCCAGGTCGAGGCCGAACTTGCTGGCAGCGGTCTGACGACCTCTGCCCTGATCCAGGCTGCCTCCGCCAGCGAGGGGGACGGTATCGGTCAGACCGACGGAGCGGCTGCGGGGATGGGCGATCATGCAATCCATTGAGTCCGACGCGCTGGAGCCGACCAAGGCCGAGCTGAAGGGGCTGAGCCGCCGTCGGCGGCTGCTGCGCCTCATTCCTACCTATGGCCTGGTGCTCTTGACGGTGGCTCTGATCCTGCTCTTCTCGCTGCTGCTGCCGAACACCTTTCCGACCCTTTTGAACCTGCGCGCCATCATCTCCGACAAGGCGATCATCGCGCTGCTCAGCCTGGCAGCGATGATCCCGATGGTGGCGGGTCGCATCGATCTGACGGTCGGCTACGGCATCGTGCTTTGGCATATACTGGCGATCTCGCTGCAGACCATGCTGGGACTGCCCTGGCCGCTGGCCGTCGTCATCGTTCTGCTGCTCGGTGCCCTGGTGGGGCTAATGAACGGCCTGCTGGTCGAGGTCGCCAAGATCGATGCCTTCATCGCCACCCTGGGTACCGGCACCGTCCTCTATGCGCTGGCGCTTTGGCACACCGGTGGGCGGCAGGTCGTGGGCGTGCTGCCGGAGGGCTTCTATGCCATCAATGGCACCTTCGTCTTGGGTCTGCCGATCACCGGTTTCTACGTTCTCGCAATCACGCTGTTTCTCTGGCTTATCCTCGAGTACACGCCGGTCGGGCGCTATCTTTATGCCATCGGCGCCAATCCGCGCGCAGCCGAGCTGAATGGCATTCCGACCCGCAAATTCGTGGTCTCGGCCTTTGTCGCCTCGGGCTTCCTGACGGCCCTTGCCGGTGTGATCCTGGCTTCGAAGCTGCGCATCGGCCAGGCCGGGGTTGGGCTGGAGTACCTGCTGCCGGCCCTGGTCGGCGCCTTCCTGGGTTCCACCACGATCAAGCCCGGCCGAGTTAATGTCTGGGGCACCATCGTCGGTGTTGCCATCCTCGCAGTCGGGATATCCGGAATCCAACAGATCGGCGGTTCCTTCTGGGTCGAGCCGCTGTTCAACGGTGTCACCTTGCTGGTCGCGATCGGAATCGCTGGCTATGCACAACGCCGCAAAGGCGCAGCCAAGAGATAAAAAAGGGGGCGTAACCCCATGAACCACTTTCACTTTGGGAGGTACACTATGTTTAGGAGATCCCTCGTTCCCCTGGCGGCGGCGCTTGCCGTCTTCTTGGTCGGGCCGCTGCCCTTGCAGGCCGATGCTGTCTCCGATGCCATGGAGGCGGTGCAAAAGCATGCCGGTCGTAAGGATGTCTGGAACGGGCCGACCAGCGGTCCCAAGGCTGCCGCCGAGAAGACCATCGTCATCCTCGCCGCCGACATGAAGAATGGCGGTGTGCTTGGCGTGACGGAGGGGGTCGAGGAAGCGGCCGAGCGCATTGGCTGGGAGGTCCGTACCTTGGACGGCGCCGGCTCGGTCTCCGGGCGCACAGCCGCCTTCGGCCAAGCCATGGCCTTGCAGCCGGACGGGATCATCATCAACGGCTTCGATGCGGTTGAGCAGCAGGCGGCCATGCAGCAGGCAGCCGAGGCCGGCATCCCCATGGTCAGCTGGCACGCCTCACCGGTAATTGGACCCGATGAGGAGAACGGTATCTTCGCCAATGTCTCGACCGATGCCATGCAAGTTTCCCAGGCAGCGGCGCAATGGGCCTTCGCTGATGCCGGCGGCAAACCCGGCGTGATCATCTTCACCGATTCCACCTATGCCATCGCTATTGCCAAGGCCGATCGCATGAAGGAGGAGATCGAGGCACTGGGCGGCACCGTCCTGGAGTATGTGGACACACCGATCGCCGACACCTCCAACCGCATGCCTACCCTGACCACTGCCTTGCTGCAGCGCTATGGCGATGCTTGGACCCACAGCCTGGCGATCAACGACATCTACTTCGACTTCATGGGCCCTTCGTTGGCGGCGGCAGGGATCGGTGGCGATGCCAAACCTAAGGCGGTCGCCGCTGGCGACGGTTCGCAGAGTGCCTACCAGCGCATCCGTGCCGGGCAGTATCAGGCGGTCACTGTGGCGGAACCCTTGCACCTGCAAGGCTGGCAGCTGGTGGACGAGCTGAACCGCGCCATGCAGGGCCAGCCCTGGTCGGGCTATACCTCACCTCTGCATGTCGTGACGAAGGAGAACATCGCCTTCGATGGCGGCGATCGTGACATCTTCGACCCGGACAATGGATATCGCGACGCCTATGTCACAATCTGGGGTCGGAAATAGTCCGTAAGCCTTTGAATAGAATCAGTTCTCTTAAGGTTCTTTCCTTGGCGTTTCCTCGGCGTGTTGCCGCGCGAAGTCCAAGATCCGCGGCAGGACATTGCGTCTGAAGCGGCCGCCAGCGAAGCCGCCGTAGTGGCCGACGCCGGGCTCGACGTGGTGGTCGCGCTGTTCGCTTGAGAGGCTGGAGAGAATGGCATGCGCTGCCTCGGTCTGGCCGGGGGCGCAGATGTCGTCCTTTTCGCCCTCGACAGTCTGCAGCGGCACGTCTGTGACAGTGCCGGGGCGGACCGCGCGGCCCTTCCAGGTGGCGATACCAAGGGCCAGCTCGCGGCGCTGGAAGACCCGCTCGATGGTCTCCAGATAGAAGGCCGCGTCCATGTCCAGCGCGGACCAATACTCGTCGTAGAACTCGACGGTCTTCTGGGCCGCTTCGTGCTGGCCGGAGATGCGGTCGAAGAAGAGGGTCAGGTGCTTTTCGGCGTGGCGCTCGGGGTCCATGGCCATGAAGCCGGCCAACTGCAGGAACCCGGGATAGACGCGGCGGCCGGCGCCCGGACGCGAGAAGGGGACGGTGTGGATGACCTGGCGTTTGAACCAGGCGAGGTCGTGACTGCGCGCCAGGCGGGTGACTTCGGTCGGCGCTGCCTCAACGTCCATGGGCGCCGAGATCAAGGTGACGGCGGCAGGTCGGAACCCGAGACCGCTCTGGCTGAGCAAGGTGACCGCGGTCACCAGCGCCGGGCCTGGTTGACAGATGGCGACGGCGTGATAGCCGCGGTCGGGGCAATCGCCTGAGATTCGCACCATGCAGTCCAGCAGGTAATCCACATAGACGTCGAGGCCAAAGCTGCCTTCGCCGAAGGGGACTTCCGCGGCATCGGTCCAGTCGGTGATCCAGACCTCGCCATGGTCCAGGAAGGAATCAACCGTGTGGCGCAGCAGGGTCGCGTGGTGGCCAGAAAGCGGGGCCACCAGCAGAAAGCGGCGGCCGGGCTCGGCTCCGGCACGAGCGGGGAAGCGCAGTAGGCGACAGAAGGCCTTCTCGACCTCGATCGTCGGCTCGATGTCCAGTCCGAACTCAGGCTTGCCGTAACTGCGCGTGACGCGACCGACCAGTTCGAGGCCGGCATGCAGGGTGCGCGCTGATAGTGAAGTCTGGGCCAGAGGAGCCAGCATGGCTTGGCCGGTCTCGGCTGCGAGAGAGAAGGGTTCCAGCATCATTCGATGCATGCTGTGGACGCCGTAGAGCATGAAGCCGTGTTCCTTGAGTTTGCTTTGCAATGCCGGCGTTCATGCGGTTCTGATTATGGGCCTCTTGAGCGGGCAGATGGGGTAACAGAATTTTCTTTGTTGCAGGTGCTAGCACGCCGAAGAGGAGCGGCACCTGTCAAGCAAGGGCTCAAGAATGGCAGCCCTGCAACAAGCAGAAAGGAAAGCGCTTGCATTCAGTATGAAAATTGCGCTAGCGGCCCGACTGCGAACTGGATCACTGGGCCGAAAGCGGGGCGGGCCAAAGAGAATCCGCCTTGGCAATGTTGCCATCGATGTCATTGGCCCAGAGGCGGCGGACCTGCGGGCTATAGTTCAGGTAGAGCTTGTCGCCGTAGATGCGCCAGGCGAAAGGATCGACATCGGAGACCTGGCCTTGCGCTGCCGCATAGGCGCAGTAGCCGCCGTACTGCGGTGCAAAGGCCTCAGGATTCGCCAGGAAGCTGGCCCGGTTCTTTTCATTGACGAAGATCCAGGTGGCGCCTTTGTAGTCCGCTGCGATTTCCGGATCGCCTTCTTTGGGTTCGCCACCCTTCCAATAGGTCATGACATCATAACCGTTCATTGCCAGCTTGTTGAAGTAGCCCAGATTGACGCTCGGGCTCTCGGCTGCCGCCGGGTCAGTTAGCCCGAACGTCAGGACGACCATGAGAATGGCGAAAGGCTTCAGCATCACTGCGCTCCCTTTTCCGCCTGAACCATAACGGAAAGCAAGAGCCCCGGCCAGACGACCGGGGCTCCCAAAGCCAATTCAAACCAGCCGAAGGGCTGTTAGTTCGACGTGAGGCCGCGTTCCATTTTCTCCATCACTTGATCCAGGCTGAAGCTGGCGGCCTTCTGCCGGGGTGGAAATTCCTGGAAGGTTGCCAGGAACTTGGCCACGTAGGTCTGGGCCGGGACCAGTACATAGGCGCGGTCGATCAGCCAATCGTAGTAGGAATTGGAGTAGACTGCGCGTTCGTAGGGATCGCGGCGCAGGTGCAGGATCAGCGGCACGCGCAGCGCGGTGAAGGGCTCCATCCAGGCGCGGAAGCCGTGCTCGGCCTTCTGCTCCATGAAGATCAGCTTCCAGTCGTTGTAGCGCAGAGCGGTCAGGTCGCCGTCGTCGGAGAAGTAGAAGATCTCCTTGCGCGGATCCTCCTCGGACTTGCCGGTAAGCAATGGCAGCATGTTATAGCCGTCGAGGTGCACCTTGTAGCTGCGCCCGATGGCTTCCACGCCGCCCTTGGCCAGACGCGCCTTGATGTCGGGCTCGCCGGCTGCGGCCAGGAAGGTCGGTAGCCAATCCATGTGGTGGAAGATGGCATTGGAGATGGTGCCGGGCTTGACCTGACCCGGCCAACGCACCAGAGCGGGAACCCGCCAACCGCCTTCCCAGTTGGTGTTCTTCTCGCCGCGGAAGGGCGTGGTCGCCGCATCCGGCCAGGTATTCATGTGCGGGCCGTTGTCGGTCGAGTAGAAGACCAGGGTATCGTCGGCGATCCCCAGCCGATCCAGAGTGTCGAGCAGCTGTCCGACATGCATGTCGTGCTCGACCATGCCGTCCGAATACTCGTCCTGACCGGAGATGCCGTCCAGCGCCTCCTTCACGTGGGTGCGAAAGTGCATGCGCGTGCCGTTCCACCAGACGAAGAAGGGCTCGCCCTTGGCGTTGGCCTCTTCGATGAAGGCAATCGCAGCGGCGACCGTCTCGTCGTCCACAGTCTCCATGCGCTTCTTGGTCAGCGGGCCGGTGTCTTCAATCGTGCCGTCGGCGCTGGATTTGATGACGCCGCGCGGACCGAAGCGCTTCCGGAACTCGGGGTCCTTGGGATAGTCCTCATTCTCCGGCTCTTCCTCGGCGTTCAGGTGGTAGAGGTTGCCGAAGAACTGATCGAAACCGTGGTTGGAGGGCAGGTGCTCGTCGCGGTCGCCCAGATGGTTCTTGCCGAACTGTCCGGTGACGTAACCCGCCGTCTTCAGCAGACCGGCAATCGTCGGGTCTTCTTCCTGCATGCCGACCTCGGCGCCCGGTAGGCCGACTTTGGAGAGACCGGTACGAAAGACACTCTGCCCGGTGATGAAGGAGGCGCGCCCGGCGGTGCAACTTTGTTCACCATAGTAGTCGGTGAAGAGCAGCCCTTCCTTGGCGATGCGGTCGATGTTCGGCGTCTGATAGCCGACGATGCCGCGGCCGTAGGCGCTGACGTTGGTGAGACCGATGTCGTCGCCCCAGATCACCAGGATGTTCGGCTTGGCGTCTTCAGCCGATGCCAGACTGGCGGTCAAGAAAAAGGCTGCCGCACAGCCCAGAAGAGCACCGGCTGTGCGCTCTTTTCGTCTTACTGTCATCCTTGTCTCCCTTGGATGAACCCGCAGAAAAACCCCTGCGCGCTTGTCTAATCTTTCGGTCAGGTCCTTGGCAGGGCCGCGGCCGAAACCCTTTTCGGGAAGTCCAACCTAACGCGAAGTTTAGATAGAAATCCAGTGAACCTCTTGGCAGGCCGCACCTGCGGGCCCCACTTTATCGAGAAGCAGTATCCTGCGCGAGAGGAGTGCCATGAGCGACAAGACCTACACCAAGACCAAAGAAGCCATCGCCAAGCTGGACCGGGTCCAATACGCGGTCACCCAGGAAGATGCGACGGAGCCGCCGTTCCGCAATGCCTTCTGGGACGACAAGCGCGAGGGACTTTATGTCGACATCGTAAGCGGCGAACCGCTCTTCACCTCGCGGGAGAAGTTCGATTCGCACTGTGGCTGGCCCAGCTTCACCAAGCCGCTAGAGTCCGAAAGGGTCATCGAGCGAAGCGACCGCAGCCTTGGCATGGTCAGGACGGAGGTGCGCTCGCGCGATGGCGATTCCCATCTGGGCCATGTCTTTCCCGACGGACCTGGGCCGGAGGGCCTCCGCTATTGTATCAATTCGGCATCTCTGCGTTTCATACCCAAGGAGGAGATGCAGGCGGCTGGCTATGGCGCCTATCTGAAACACTTAGAAGAGGAGATCGGGACATGAGCGAGACGGCGATCCTGGCTGGCGGTTGCTTCTGGGGCATGCAGGACCTGATCCGTCGGGTGCCGGGCGTGATCTCCACCCGTGTCGGCTATTCCGGCGGCACCACGCCAAACATGACCTATCACGATCTTAAGCGTGATCGCAGCGGCCATGCCGAGGCGATCGAGGTGGTCTTCGATCCGGCCAAGCTGACCTACCGGCGCCTCTTGGAGTTTTTCTTCCAGATCCACGATCCCACCACGATCGACCGCCAGGGCAATGACCGCGGCCCTTCCTACCGTTCGGCCATCTTCTATGCCGATGCGCGGCAGCAGGAGACGGCTGAGAACGTGATCAAGGCCGTTAACGCTTCCGGCCACTGGCCCGGCCGCGTGGTGACCGAGGTTGAGCCGGCCGGTGATTTCTGGGAGGCCGAGGCCGTTCATCAAGACTACTTGCAGCGCATCCCGCACGGTTACACTTGCCACTGGGTTCGCCCGGACTGGGTCCTGAGCGACGAGACTTTCGGAGACGCGGCAGAGTAGGGTCACGAAGGCCGTAGCAGAGCCTCGATCTCTCGCATCTGATCTGACGTAAGTGGGCCGAATTCGATGGCACCCAGGTTCTCCTGAACCTGGGCAACAGTGCGAACGCCAGGGATTGGGACCGTGCAATCGTGTCGCGCCCAAATCCAGGCGAGCGCGCCTTGAGCCGGACTGCGTCCGCCACTCGTCAGGATTTCCTTGATGCATGCGAAGCGGATCGCCCAATCCGCTGCTGCGGAACCGCCAGGTCCAAAATAGCGAAGCCAGGTCGGCGGAACGCTGCGTATGTCGTCGCTTGGCAACTGGCTGTTGCGGGTGTACTTGCCGCTGAGAAAGCCCATTGCCAAGGGCGAGCGCACGATTCCGGCATAGCCATAGCTGTCGCAGGCGCAGAGCATCCCGGGCGCATCCTCGAAGACGTTCATATCGAACTGTACGGCGACGGCTCCGGTGCGCTTGCCGAAGACGGCTGCTCTCTGAGGGTCGTCGGTACTCCAGCCGTAGGCGCGGATCCGGCCCTCCTCGCAGAGCTGATCAAGGGTGTCGGCGACCGCTTCTGCTTGCTGCAATGGCAGATCGCCAAGGTGCAATTGGTAGAGGTCGACCCAGTCTGTCTGCAGACGTTTCAGGGAAGCATCAAGAGCGCGGCGTATGTAGGCAGGCGAGGCATCGCGGCCGGTCAACTGCTTGGTCGCTGTGTCGTAGGTATTGCCGAACTTCGTCGCGATGACGATCGCGTCACGCCGGTGTTTCAGCGCTTCGCCCAAGACGCATTCTGCGTGTCCGGTCCCATAGGCGTCTGCCGTATCGAACAGCTTGGCGCCCAGCTCGAAAGCGCAGTGGATCGCGCGGACCGACTGCCGGTCGTCGACCTGGCCGTAGCCAAGCGGTGCACCGCTTGGGTAGTGGCAGCCCTCTCCACTAAAGAAAGGGCCGCCAATCGCCCAGGTTCCGATTCCGATGGGTCCGACGTTTGGCCCCGATCTCCCAAGCCTGCGTTCGCGAAAGCTCCCGTTCATCGACATTCCTCCGACAGTATCTGTTTCAGATCCGATGTTTCTCGTGATGCTCATGAGTAGGAAGCAGTAATATTATTGATTCAAAAAGCAAAAATTCTGTATCAGTCATTTCATGAATGAAACAATGAATTGGGATGACCTGCGACTCTTTCTGGCGGTTGCTCGCGCTGCCGGGCTTGGCAAGGCCGCAAGAAAGACGCAGGTCAGTGCGCCCACGCTTGGTCGGCGCATGACTGCGTTGGAGCGCTCCTTGGGTGCCTCGCTGTTCCGGCGCCATCGTCGGGGCTATGACCTCACATCGGCGGGCAAGGAGCTGCTGGAACGTGCCGAGGCCTTTGAGCGTGCTGCACTCGATGTCGAACGCTGGCAGTCTGCAACAGACATCCGTCCGCTCGTGAAGATCGCTGCGGGGGATTGGACCAGCGCATTCGTCGCGCGCCACATCTTGGACGTGATCGATCCGAAGGAAGAGCTGGCCGTCGAGATCTTGACCGGCATATCGCCCAGCGATCTCTTGCGCAGGCAGGCAAACCTCGGCCTTCGCAACCGCCGCCCGGACACTCCCGGGCTGGCCGGACGGCGCCTCGTGCAGGTCGCCTTCGCCATCTATGGGGAAAAAGCGCTCGTCCGAAGCAGTCCCGAAGCGCGCGACGAGCGCCGCTATGCGGCCTGCCGCTGGATTGCCTTCTCACCGCCGGGCCCGAAGGTGCCCTCGGCCGTATGGTTGGATCAGCAGCTCGAGTCCGCAGCGCAAATCATCTGTTCGACGGCAATGGCGGTCCTGGAATCCGCTCTGGCAGGTGCGGGACTCTGCGTCTTGCCCTGTTTCATCGGCGATGCCGACAGGAGGCTGACCCGCGCCTCCGAGACCATTGCTGCACTCGTGCATGACCAGTGGCTGGTCACTCACGACGATGATCGCCACGACGGGCAGATCAAGATCGTCTCCGAAAGACTGGCGACTCTCATCCGCTCGAACGAGGCACTTTTCAGCGGGCGGCAAATAGCTTGAGCGGCCTTAATGGGCAGCGCGCCGCGCGGCCTGGCCGGCAACCAAGCGCACCTTGCGCGGTGCGGCAAGCCAAATGCAAACGACCGAGATCAGGGTTAGAGCAAAGCAAACCCAGAAGCCGATGAGATAGCTGCCACTGGCGTCGTGTACCACGCCCAGAAACCAGACGCCGGCGGCCGCACCCAGATTGCCGGAGAGCGAGAGCACGGCGACGATGCGGGCGATGTGGCGGCCGGAGAAGAGCTCGGTCATCACCGCGCCGAAGATCGCGGCTATGCCGTACCCAAGCAGTCCCTGAACGGCGACCATGGCATAAAGCAGGGTTCTTGAGGGGGTGCTGTGCATCGTGACCAGAATGATGCTGCAGGCGGCAAAACCGGTCATCGATAGGGTCCAGGCAACCTCACGACCCAGTCGGTCGGAGAGCCAGCCGATACTGACCTGCCCGGCAACGCCGAACAGAGCGACCAGGCCCAGCGCCTGGGCTGCTACGATGGCGCTGAAGCCCTCTTCGATCAGAAACTGGGTCTGGTGTGCCTGGATTGCATACCAGGCAAAAAGCGCACTGAAGAAACCGACGGCGACCCACCAGAAACGGGCGGTGCGCGCTGCCCGAGCCAGGGTCCAATCGATCTCCGTCCAGGCGCGATCGACAATCGGGTCGGCGGCTGGGCGGTCGTCACGCTGAGGTGCTGGCCCGCCGTCCGGCTCCAGCCCCATCTCCTGCGGGCTGGAGCGTTGAAAGAGTGCATTCAGCGGGATAATTGCGACGGCGATCAAACCGGCCATCGCCAGACAGGCGGTGCGCCAGCCATGATCGTCGATCAGAGCCTGTATCACAGGCATCAAGACATAGCCGCCGACGCCGACGCCGGAAAAGGCGATGCCGATCGCCAGACCGCGATTGCGCACGAACCAGGCCGGCAGGAACATGGAATGCACGATGTAGCTCATCGCCATGGAGCCGTTGACCACCAGCAGGCCCATAGTGGCGTAGAAGGCCCAGGGGCTTTCGATCAGCGTGACCAGGCCATAGCCGACGATCACCATGAGTGCACCCAGAGGGATGATGACGCGCGGCCCGCTGCGATCCATCAACACACCGATGATCGGCAGCATGGCGGTTGAGACCAGGAACCCAAGCGAGAAGGCACCGGCGGTGACGTTTCGCGACCAGCCGAACTCCGCCAAGATCTCGGGATAGAGCAGTGAGAAGCTGGAGCGCGACGTGATCGCTACGCCCATGGTGACGAAGGCGATCGCGACCACCCACCAGCCGTAGAAGATCGGCTTTCTCACTTTGACTGCCCCGCTCATGTGACCTCTCCCTCGCCCGCAGCGATAGGGGCTGTAAGGGCCCGGGGCCAGTGTCATTTACGAGGGGCAGGTTCCGGTCTCCTTGCCGTCGATGCTGAGGCGATTCTTGCGCCGCCAGTAAGCGCTGACCTTCTCCGGCCCCATCTCGGCATAGTAAGGCAGAAGCTCGCTGGGGCCGCGCTCGCGTTCGATGCGCATCACCGGTATGCCGGTACCGCAGGAAATCTGGACCAACTCGATCGACAGATCGAAGAGATTGCGCTGACCCGCCATATCCGGAAAGCGCGCGACCAACGCTTCCCATTCTGCGTCGCGCGGGTGCAGCACACGGGCCTGACCATAAACGCGTAGAATCTTGGGATCGCCTTCGAAGGCGCAAAACATCAGGGTCATGCGCGGATTCTCGGCGACATGGGCTGCGGTCTCGTTGCCGCTGCCGGTGAGGTTGATCCAGAGGATGCGTTCCAGGCTCAAGACTTGAAGGGTATCCATACCCTTGGGCGAGAGGTTGACGCGTCCGTCGGCGGCGGCGGTCGCGACGAAAAAGAGCCGCTGCTGTTCGATGAAGTCGCGGAGGCGCGGGGTCAGTCTTTCTGCGCTGGGCACGGGGTTTTCCTTTCCATCTGCGAATAGAGAACGGCGCCCATGATGGCAGCGCCGCCGATCCAGGTGTCCACCGGCGGTAGCTCGGCCAGCAGAAGCCAGGCCCAGAGCGGTGCTAGGGGCATTTCCAGCGAACTCAGCAAGCCTGCCTCTGCTGCCGGGACGCGGCGCGCGCCCTCGGCCAGTGCCAGGTATGCCACGGAGAAAATCAGGCCGAAGGCACTCATGATCCCGATCTCGCCAAGGCTCGCCGCAAGAGGCTCCCCGAAGACGATGGCCGGGGGCAGCAGGAGGACACACATCAGGAACGCCGGTGCACCGACCGGTGTGTCCGGAAAGCGCCGATAGATCACCATGATGGCTGCCAGACTGGCGGTCATTCCCAGCGCCATGAGGTCGCCGACCAGCTCTGGAGCACCCAACGAGCCCTGCACGATCACGAGCACGCCGAGAAAGGCAGCCAAACAGCAAAGCAGCACGCGCCGGCTAGGGCGCTCGCCGATCCAAGCCCAGGCCATAGCGGCCGCCAGCAGCGGTACCGCGGCATAAATTAAGGTGACGTTGGCGATCGAGGTGATCTTAAGCGCAGGAATATAGATCGCGGAGCCGGCAGCACCGATGATGGCAACCGCCCAGCCGCTGGCGCCCAAGGTTGCGAACTCCATCCGAAACCGACCGCGCGCAAGCAGATAGACGAGGGTGAAGAGCCCGGCGAAGAGGCCGCGCCAGAAGATGATGGCCCAGGAGCCGGCCTCCACGCCCTTGGTAAAGAGCCCGGCCGTACTGAAGACTCCAGCCGAGAGCAGCAGCAAGGCGACGCCCAGCCCGCGTTGACTGAGGCCGTCGGGCACTGTTCTCTGCCTGGTTACCGATGCCTGGCTCATGTTTCTTGCCCTTCCTTTTTGCTGTGGAAGGGGGGTATAGACGGACCCTCCTGACAGCATACTGTCAGGAGGGGGTTTGTAGTCTCGGGGTAGGGTTTGAGGAGCCAAACGATGCGTCGTGCCGACCGCTTGTTCGAGATTATTCAGTTGCTGCGCCGTGCGTCATCGCCGTTGACGGCGGAGGCCATGGCGGCGAGGCTGGAAGTCTCAGACCGCACCATTTACCGGGATATGGCGGCGCTGCAGGCCATGCGGGTTCCAATCGCCGGGGAGGCCGGGATCGGCTACATCATGCGGCCGGGTTATGACTTGCCACCGCTGAACTTCGACTATGACGAGCTGGAGGCCATTCAGGTCGGGCTCAGTCTGTTGATCCGAACCGGCGACCGGAGCCTCAATCAGGCAGCGGCACGGGTCTTGGCCAAGATCGAACGTGTCGGCGAGGTCGAGGGCCTCCGCGTTTCCGACTGGGGTGTTTCGCCCTTGGAGCGGATCGACCTGGCCGAGCTGCGCGCTGCGGTCCGTGAGGAACGCAAACTGGCGCTGCGCTATCGGACCGGCGAGGGAGAGGTAACGGAGCGACGAGTCTGGCCGATTGCGATCACCTATCATACCGAAGTCGTGGTGATGACGGCTTGGTGCGAGTTGCGGTCCGACTTTCGTAGTTTTCGCGGCGACCGCATCGAGCGCCTGAACGTGCTGGAAGCCTGGTTCAAGGGAGAGGGTGCGGGCTTGCGGGCAAGGTGGGAGGCGTCTCGCGGTCTCTCCACGGAATAGGGATTGTCCTTCTCATCCCGTCCCGGTGGCGAAGCGGCGGCGGTAGTCGCCGGGGGAGAGACCGACGATGCGCTGGAAGACCTTGCGAAAGGCGGCCGGATCTTCATAGCCGACCTGCCAGGCAACGGCGTTGATCGTGGTGCCGCTGCGTTGCAACAGCTCCTGTGCGCGTGCCACGCGCAGGTGTTGCAGATAGGCCTTGGGTGCGAGGCCAGTCGCTTTCTGGAAACGGCGCAGGAAGGTACGCTCACCCAAGCCGGCGGTCTCAGCCATGCGGGCGACCGTGGCACGCTCCGCCTCCGGGGTCTGCAGCCAGTGCTGCGCTTTCAGAATGGCGGCGTCGCCGTGGTCCAGGCGCGGGGCGAAGCGGCTGTAGAAGCGCTGCTCGCGGTCACCGGGATCGACCAGCAAGAAGCGGGCCGTTGCCAGGAGGGTCGCTTGACCCAGATAGCGC
Source organism: Rhodospirillales bacterium (assembly GCA_963669445.1). Classification (GTDB taxonomy): domain Bacteria; phylum Pseudomonadota; class Alphaproteobacteria; order Kiloniellales; family JACOMY01; genus JACOMY01. The sequence continues at coordinate 2,414,583 of OY770029.1, read as the reverse complement.
TCGACCAGCCGCAGACCCAGATCGACCCAGGCCATCAGACCGCCGGCGGTCAGGATATCGCCCTCGTCGACGATCATCTTCTCGATCGCCAGATCGACCTCCGGATAGCGGTCGCGAAAGGCCTCGGCCAAACCCCAATGGGTGGTTGCACTGCGCCCGCTAAGCAAACCGGTCTCGGCCAGCAGGAAGGTGCCGGCACACACGGAGCAAAGCAGGCTCCCTTCGCGATGGCGCGCGGCAATCCACTGCGGTAGGTCGGCTTGCTCGTCGCGCCAGCGCTCTCCCTCCAGGCTGGGTGGAACCAGCAAAGCGGTCAAGGGCGGCTCCGGTTCGCCCGAGAGTCCCTGTCCGGGCGCCCAGCGGCCGGTCCCAGCGCCGCTCCAGAGGCTGACACGCAGCGCCGCGGCACGCTCCTCCCGCTCCCGCGCATGCAGACGCGCTGCCGAAAGGAAGAGATCACTGAGGCCATAGAGGGCGGCAGCCTGGGCGCCGGGATAGTCCAGCAAGGCGATATGGGTGTACTGCTCCATTTTGTCGGGTTTGGCTTTCTCTTTGTCACTTCCGCCAAGTGCGAGTGTCGCCACCACCGCCTATCTTGTCCAGCAGAGCTTGCATCGCAGAGGAGAGGAAGAATGACCAAACGTGCCCTGGTGACCATCGATATCCAGAACGACTATTTTCCCGGCGGGAAGTGGACCCTCGACGGCATGGAGGCGGCAGCCGACAATGCGGCCCGCCTCTTGGCTGCCGCTCGGGCTGCCGGCGACACCATCGTCCATGTCCACCATGAGTTCGCCAGCGCCGACGCACCCTTCTTCGCGCCTGGAACGCCTGGTGCTGCGATCCACGAGAAAGTGCTGCCGCTGGCCGGCGAGACTCAAGTGCTGAAGCACACGGTCAATGCCTTCCAGAACACCGATCTGAAAGCAATCCTGCAGGCCGCCGGTGCCGAAGAACTGCTGATATGCGGTGCCATGAGCCACATGTGCATCGACGCCGCCGTGCGTGCCGCCAAAGACTTCGGTTTCACCTGCACCGTCGCCCAAGACGCCTGCGCCACCCGCGATCTGGAGTTCAACGGCAAGACCATCCCCTCCGACCAGGTTCATGCCGCCTACATGTCTGCTCTGGGTTTCGCCTATGCGGCGACGCCGACGACGGACGAGGTCTTGGGAGGTTAGGTCGTAGCGTCGAGTTTGCCAGTCTGGTTGGGGCTGCCGGCTCGGGCAGCCCCATCACTGTACTAAAGCCAGACAAAATCCGCTGCTGTCAGCAGGCCTGCGGCAGTCACGCCATCGACGAGGAAGGCATGGTCGACATTCCCGTCACCATCTTGGTCTACCTGCACTTGCTCTGGCCCGGCGTAACGCGCTTCGGACGTTCCGCCGCCAGAGAAAGCAGCCGCCCCGACGTAGGCGAAACTGCCGACCTCCAAGCCGGTGGCATAGACCAGCTTGTCTTCTCCATTGGCCCCGTTCGCCAGTACCCCATCTAAGTCACGGATTACCGGTCCGCCGGAACCGCCGTTGCCGAGCGGCGCCCCGCTAAGAAGGAACGCGTCTTCCCCCGTGCCGCCGAAGGCGACGTCCCCGGTGGCGAGATGCAAGGTGTCGGCTCCGGAGCCTCCTTCAAAACTATCTGCACCTGGTCCGCCGAAGAGGCGATCGTCTCCCTGATCGCCCTCCAGGAGATCGTTGCCACCGCGACCGCTCAGCGTGTTGTCTCCGCTGTTGCCGCCTATGGTGTTGCCTAGGTTGTTGCCAGTGCCGTCGACATCTCCCTTGCCTCCTTGCATACGCAAGTCTTCGACAAAGGCGGAGCCCGAACCGTCCGGCAGGGTATAGTCTACTTCTGCGCGCACTAAGTCCGCCCCATGGCCGGAGAACTCCCGCACAACGTCTAGTGAGGTAGTGACAACGAAGGTGTCGTCACCGCTGCCGCCGGTCATGGTGTTGCGGCCACCGCGGCTATTGAGGCGGTCGTCGCCGCTTCGTCCCATGAGCACATTGTTGAAAGAGTTGCCAAGCAGGATGTCGTCGTTGTCGTTGCCCACTATCTTGGCGGCACTAGCGGCCGTATTGATGTTGACCCGCTCAATGACAACCTCTGCGGCTGTCCCAAGAGTGTAGTCGCTCGCATTGGAGCGGAGGACGTCATTCCCCTGACCCATACCGTCGAAAACTTGGTCAGTTTTGGTATCGATGATAAAGGTATCGTTGTTCTTGCCACCGAATGCTGTGTCCGTACCAGAAGCGCCGTTTAATCGGTCTCGGTTTAAACCGCCGAATAGTGTATCGCGGCCAGCGCCCCCGACAATCTGGTCGTTTCCGATATTGCCATGGAGAATGTCTAGACCTTCGCCGCCAAAAAGGCGATCGTTGCCGGAGTCTCCATCTACCTGATCATCCCCTTTTTCGCCCTTTAAACTGTCACTGCCACTACCACCATAAACTGCACTATCATCGCCCGAACCTGCAAGAACTAGGTCTGAACCTCTACCACCATATAGACCCCAGTCGTCGCCTGACCCACCCCTAACCTGATCGCTGCCGCTGGATCCAAACAAATAGCTATCGTTTCCGAAGTCTCCATACACTTTGTCGCTACCAGATGACCCACTAAGATGAGAATCAGCACCAGCTCCGCCAAATATCTTATCTTTGCCCAAGCTACCCCAGTTTGTCGTATCGTCTCCAGCACCGCCAAAAAGAATATCGTCGCCACTAGAGCCTGCAATATATGTATCATCGCCTGGGCCACCGAATACATAATCGTTGCCAGAGCCGGCAAAGACCTGCAAATCATCGCCGGCTCCTCCGTAAATCTTGTCATCGCCCATAAATCCATTAAAGAAGGTATCGTCCCCAGAACCGGCAAAAACCGTGTCAGTGCCGTAGCCACCGGATGCTGAAAGATCATTGCCAGAACCCGCGTAGATTAGGTCGTCACCGGATGCACCACGGAGAGTCTTGTCGTTTCCATCACCACCAAAAACCCTATCGTTTCCATCGCTACCAACCAAGTTGCGATCGGAACCCGGTCCACCGAACACAGTGTCGGTTCCAGCGCCACCGAAAAGGTCCGCGTCTGACCCTAATCCACCAAAGAGACGATCATTGCCGTTCCCGCCATTGAGCTGGCTGTCGTTTCCACCTCCACCGTAAAGGCGATCCAAACCGTTGCCGCCAAAGACTTCGTCATCACCTCCGAGTCCATAGATTCGATCTGCACCACTGGAGCCAAACAACAGGTCGACCCCTCCAGTATCCACAATAACAGCCATGGTGAGCCTCCTCGAAACCTGAAGACAGCTTACTCGAAGGCTCCCCTGGCCAGCCTCTCCCAATTGGGAGAGGCTGCGAATCGGCTGTGGGTTAGAGAGCGGCTTACAACCAAGATCTGGTTCAGGAACTGGCCAATAAGGGCCCCAGGTTCACCAGGTTCGCCAACTCGATCTGCTTATTGCATCCAGTCTTGGAAAGCAGGCTCTTGGCGTGTGTTCTCACGGTTCCGTGACCGATGCCCAGTCGCTCGGCGATCTCCGGTAGGCTCTGGCCCTCGGCGATCTGGGCGAGGATGGTGGCTTCTCGGCCGGTCAGGCCATAGGCGGCGATCAGGTTCTCTGTCAGCGGGCGGGCCGGGTCGGCGGGGTCTCCGATCAGGAGAAGGAAACGCGGTTTATCGGTTTCGCTTAGTCTCAATTCGCGTGGTTCCGGCAGCAGGTGCAACTGGAATGGAGGCTTGCCGGAGGGGCGGGCGACGGTGGTTGCGCCGCTGGCTGAGGGGCCTGCTCGCAACTGATTTGGGCTCAGGAGCTGCTGAAGGCGGGTCTGTTCTTCGAAGAGGGCGGCTCCAAGACGGCCACCTCGCCCCAATACTAGACCATCGCCGGTTTGAAACAGCTGCTCGGCGCGGAGGTTCGCAAAGAGCAGGCGTCCTTCGTGGTCGATGACGCAGGCGGCGATGGCCAGTCGTGCCAGGAGGTCGAAGGCGGTGGAGGCGAGGCGGTTCTGCTCGTGAAGCTCCCGACGCAGCCGCATGGAGCGTGCGCAATGCGGTAGCAGCAGCCCAAAGAGGGCCAAGTCCTGATCGCCGAACTGCACGTCGCTGCTCTCCCGATGAAAGCTGAAGGCGACATTGTAGCATCCTTGAATGGGGGTTCGGGCGCCAGCGAACCAATGCACGCCGGTGTAGGGTTTTGCAAAGTCGTTGTAGCAGGATGTCATTATTAGCTCTTCAGGCGGAAAGATCTTGTCACTGTTCTGGGGAGTGGTCGCACCATACTTATAGAAACGCTCGACCCAGGGATCGCGATCGATCCAGTGTTTGAAGTAGTGGTCCAGAGCAGTCTCTGACCAATTGCAACCGATAATCTCGAGCTTGTTGACCACATCACCACTCGGGGTCTCGTCCACAAGGCTGGTGCCGAGAATAAAGCTGTGCGCGCGGAGGGCTGTTGAAAGCCTGCGTCCAACTTCCTGCCAGCTCTCATCGTTTGTGGCGCCGTCATAGACCGCGTTGAGCAGAGCGTTGTACTCTTCAAGGGAAATCATTTCTTTGCCTCCCAGGTCCAAGCCAATGCTTGGATGTCGCTTCCTACGCCCATCGAAGGCCGCGCGGCGACGACCCAAGCAACAGGAGTCAGGCTTGACCGCTACAGCGAAAGACAGGCGCAGCTAGGTTTGCACTCAAGGATAGCGTGGTCAATCTTTCCTCACGTTTTGAATCGGCCGAGATGCGTGCCGTGAGCTATCAGCCTTAGGACTCCAAACAGCCCCTCATTAGGCCCAACCCCCAAAACCGCTCCCTAAAGCGAGTCAAAATTCCCGCTGTTGTCTTTGATGTCGTTCACCGGGGGGCAAGTGTCATTGATGTAGATGCCGTTGGTCCAGATCGCTCCTAGAGCAGATCGCGATGAGGTGGAATCACCTGTTCGCATGAAGCTACTATAAGTTGCATACTGGTAGAGCAGGGTTCAGACGACAAATCGTTTCGATTTGACGTCATCCTGCTCTCGGAGGCGAGGGTCGACCGTGGTGCCGGATCTTGGCTCTGCCAGACAGCGGTCGTCGCTACCTGCACCTCTTGAAGCATCTAATGTCCAGCCGGTCTGATCTTTAGCACAGCATGGGATACTGGAGTTATGGCCACCCGGTTCTGGTCGAAGTTTGCAATCCGCCTTGTTACAAACAAAAGGGTGCAACCACCGAATCTAAGACAAGTTTTATGCGATGGCGGCGAGCGGCCAGCTGATAGGGTGCATAGATTTTTGCGTCCCATCTCGAAGACGCAATTGGGGCACGGCGGCAGGTTCACTTTTTCCTGTTCAACTGCCGACTCGTCCTACGGGCAATTGACATAAGAAACGCCCGCAAAACCAGAGGTAATCTCCGTCAAAAATTTTTCCTGATTGACATGTCTCTCAATCGTTGCCAGGATTGCCAAACGCTAAGGTAGTTTTGAGCAAACCTTAATCGCATGTTACAATAGATTAATCTGCTGTCTGTTGTGCAGAAGTAAGTGCCTACACCAATCCGCATGGGCGTTTGCTGCCCTTGGGAAAAGGAGTTCGATATGGCCGGTTCCGTAAAAAGCTATCTTTCAAAATCGGCTCTCGAGGCAGCCCCTGCAAATGAGCTTACCGGTGGCGACATCGCACAAATGGTCGCCTACCACTCAGGCTGGGAGACCATTGGCGACGGTCAACCGAGAGGCGGCAACCAGTTTCTGGTACACAGTGTCACCGGCCCCTCGGATAGGCCGACTGCCGATGGCGGGTCTGTTCTTTGGCTTAATGACCCTGGCAACGACACTCTTTTCCTCCAGGCTCTCTTCCCGGGTGGACGCGTGTATGCCGAACAGTTCGGCGTAGAGGCGATGCCCTTTGGTTCGACTGCTACTGTTGTAAATCATGTAAGCTCGCCTAACGAGACCGCTTCACCCATAGTGAATGCGCTTAACTTTGTGGATAATGTGCTCCATTTTAGTGGCGGAGAGTTTGTCTTTGATGACGAACTGGTCATAGATAAAGTAGGTACAACCTTGGCAGGTGGCGGAGCTGGATCGCATGATTCGAATAGTAATCCAGAACCTGTAACTGCGATTAGTAGCAATAACCGGAACAAAGCGGTGATTCGCGTGCAGCAAGAAGAAGTTTTGCTGACCGATTTCATGGTCGATTCGTACGGTACAAGATTCCTCACCGCCAGTGAAAAGATCGAAGCCAATAGGATTGTCACCCAAGATGACTACAACTGTGGTATCCGTGTGGAGGCAGTGATTCCATCGACCGCACAACCCGCAATGGCTTCCGTCACCGGGGTCCGTATTGAGAACGTTCAAGTTCGGAACCAGCCTAATGATGGTGTGGCTGTTATTGGGAAGTGTTGGAGAGGACACCTCAAGTACGTAAACTCTCAGGATAATAATGGGCATGGGTTTCTTTTCAGCAACGGGCTTTACACAGACCGCCAGAAAACGGCGTCAGGTACAACGCGCATATTCTTGGATGCTCCTGGAGTGTACAACATAGACCGTTGTAGGGGAAGGGGGAATGAGGGGCATGGATTCCGTATCGGATCCGCATCACTTTACGAAGTTACTGATTTTGGCGGCACTCCTACTGAAATAATGGATGGTGGTATTCAAATTGGGTTGAGTAATGCACAGAGCTCAAAGAATGGAAACAACAAAGCCTACTTGGAATCGACGTCCGGACTAGGAACAACGATAGAAGCAAGCTCGTTTTTGCATTGTGATGGGCTTACAATTAATCTTGGGGGATTCAGCGGGAACACATCAGATGATGATAATGAGTTGGCCGGACTAGCGGTTATGGGGCGTGGTGGCACCCTTATCAGCCCGAGACTCATAAAAACCGAGATTCCCATGCAGATTCTGAGGCGTACATCCGGGACTGATTCCCAGGGCTGGTGTATCCTTAATCCAAATATCAGAGGTGTTTCGTCGGGTGCCGATTACATTTGCTTTGTGAGCTCGGGCGTCGAGAACGTTCAGATATTCGCGGGCGACGCCCTTGAAGGATTGAGTCCTATGGGGCCATCCGGGCGAGAGGTTGTCGGCCTCGATGCATTCAATGGCGTCGACAACGATCGGGTACTCAATGAAGACGTCGAGTTTACAGGCGACAGCGTCCACTTCTCGAATGACAGCGTCGCGTTCTCGGTGTCGACCGGCAGTGATGTGGTCTTTACCGGCGGCGGCGATGTGACGATTGAGACCGATCTTTTCGACGGTGACGGGCTCCAGCTGTCGACGGTGACGAAGGTGAATAACCTGACGGTGCCCCAGGGCGGCACTGCCGTCGAATTTTCCGATGTACCGGGACCCGGCGTCAAGTGGAGCATCGAGGCACGCGATACGACGAATGATGCGAAGTCTTCCTTTTCCGCATTGGTGAACGGGCGGGTCACTGGGACCACGCTACCTGATGCCGTTATTGCAAACATGTGGAATCAAGAGAATGCGAGTGGAGAATATAGCCTTACTGTCATAGAAAAAGCAGATCCCGCACCGGACCGCCTGGCAGTGGAGCTTGTTCCGGGTCTAGCTAACGACCGTGTGCTGGACATTTTCATATCGGAGGTTGTTGTCGAATAGTCTCTTTCGGCGCTTCAAAGGGTGCAGTTGTTCAGATTAAATGGTCTTTGGGAATGCTGAGCGCGCATGGCATGAGAAGCTATGTGCGATCCTCCAACAACGGTTTCAGCCGAACGATCCCAAGGCCTCGAACAGCCCCTCATCAGGCACGACGCCCAGACCCGGTCCCTGCGGCACGTTGAAATGTCCGCCCTTGACTTTGATGCCGTTCACAGGGTCGTAGGTGCCCTCGATGTAGGTGCCGGCCGTCCAGACCGCCTCTAGGAGGCGAGGGTCGACCGTGGCGCCGATGTGCAGGACGGCTGCAGCCACCATGTCGCCGCCCCAAGTATCTTCGACGGTGTGCGGCATGGAGCGGGCTTGGCAGATGTCGCGGACCGTCGCCATGGCGCCGGGGCCGCCCAGGCGGGTCATCTTCAGGCCGAAGCCGTCGCAGACCCCCATGGCGATTGCGCGCAGGACGTCGGCGACGCTCTCTGTGTTCTCGTCCAGGATAACTGGGTGGGCCACCTGGGCGCGGATGGCGGCGACTTCTTCCATGGTGTTGCAAGGCTGCTCGAAGACGAAGGGGATATCGCGGCAGGCGAGGCTGAGGCGCAGGGCCTGGCTTGCCGTCATGCCACGGTTGGTGTCGACGACCAACTGCGCTGCGGTTCCCACGCTTTCCCAAACCTTGCGAACCACGGCGATGTCGATGGCAACGTCGCGTCCGCCGACCTTGACCTGGATCCGCGGATAGCCTTCCGCGGCCTTCTCCTTAGAGAGGCGAGCGATCTCCTCGGGCTCGCCGATTCCGGTGGCGTAGTAGGCCGGTAGACGCTCCTGCGCTGCCCCGCCAAGCAGATCGCAGAGCCTGAGGCCGTAGTGCTTGCCCATCAGATCCATGATCGCGATCTCAAGCGCCGCCTTGGCATAGTTGTGGCCGCAGAGCAGACCCTCCATACGCCGGCGCAGCAGCAAGGGCGTCAAGGCCGGCTGTCCGATCAGTCCCGGGGCAATCTCTGCGATTGCCGCGCGCGCGCCCAAGGCATGTTGGGGTTGATAGACCGGGCCTGCCGGTGCGACCTCGCCCCATCCAACGCTGCCATCCTCCGCCACCAGCTTCACCAAGGTCGTGTCGACGGCCTCCAAAGTGATCAGGGACATGGTGTAAGGGCCGCCGACGATGGGCAGCTGTTTGCCGTAGAGGTGGATCTCCTTGATGCGCATGGCGGCTCCTTTCCTGCACGCGATTATTGGAGCAGTTGTGGAGCCTCGCCAAGTGCAGAAGGTGTCGGCGCTCGCTAAAACAGCGCCATCTGTCGGTCGTCCAAGGCGGGCGCGCGGAAGAGCCGAGTCTCCAGATCGAAATCGCGCTCGCTGGAGAGATCGAGGCGGCGGCAGGCCGCCCGGAATCGCATCGCCAGGATATCGGCCTGCGGGCCGGTGCCGCGCTGGCGATAGCCGAAGCGACTGTCGTAGAGGCGGCCGCCTCGGGCTTGCCGCAGCAGATCCAGAACCCGCTTCTTGCGATCGGGATAGTGTGCTTCCAGCCACTCTTCGAAGAGCGACTTCAGCTCCAGCGGGAGGCGTAACAGGACATAGCCGGCGCGCTCTGAACCGGCCTCCTTCGCTGCCGCCAGAACCGCATCCAGTTCGACATCGTTGAGTGCTGGAATGACCGGCGCGAAGAGCGTCCCGACCGGCACGCCGGCCTTCGCCAATCCTTGAATGGCAGCGAGGCGGCGTTTAGGTGCGGCCGCGCGTGGTTCCATGCGCCGGGCCAGGTGGCGGTCCAGGGTAGTGACCGAGATCATCACCGAGACCAGGCCCTCGGCGGCCATCGGTGCCAGAACATCCAGGTCGCGCAGGATCAGGTCGGATTTGGAGACGATGCAGCAAGGATGCTTGGCCTCGGCCAGCACCTCAAGGATCTGCCGGGTGATCTGCATGCGACGCTCGACCGGCTGGTAGGGGTCGGTGTTGGCGCCCAGGACCAGGGTTTCCGGACGATAGCGCGGATTGGCAAGCTCACTGCGCAATGCCAGCGCTGCATCGTGTTTGGCAAAGAGCCGCGTTTCGAAGTCGAGACCTGGGGAGAGGCCCAGGTAGGCGTGGCTCGGCCGGGCGAAACAATAGACGCAACCATGCTCGCAGCCGCGGTAGGGATTGATCGAACGGTCGAAGCCTATGTCCGGACTGTCGTTGCGGGCGATGACTTTGCGCGCGCGATCGACGCCGACTTGCGTGCGTTGCGCGCCAGGCAGGGGCTCTGCTGCCGACTCCCAACCATCGTCGAAGACCTCTCGCTCTTCCTCCTCGAAGCGACCGCTGCGGTTGCTGCGCGCGCCACGGCCCTTCTTCGGCAGCTCCTGAAGCTTGCCCGCGTTCCTCTCACTGGTCATGTCGCCAGCCTACTGCAGCACTAGGAACAAAGAAAGAACAAACTCATCGGCAGTAGAACAAAAGGAGGATGCGAGGCGCCCTAATGGGTGGACCCGACTCGAGGCCTACTAGATAATGTAGGTTTCCGATTCGCGGAACGCAGCAGGAACGGTGGCTGGCTACCGTCGCTATCAGGCTGCGCTCAGATGCTCCTTCAGCCGAGGCATCAGCTCGACCAGGTTGCAAGGGCGGAAGCGGGAGTCGAGCTGCCAGTGCAGGATCTCCTCCCAGCCGTCCTTGACGGCGCCGGGTGAGCCGGGCAGCGCGAAGAGGTAGGTTCCATCGGAGACGCCGCCCAGAGCGCGGCTTTGCATGGTCGAGGTGCCGATCTTCTGGAAGGAGACCCAGCGAAAAAGCTCTCCGAAGCCCTCGATCTTCTTCTCCAAGACCGCTTCGAAAGCCTCCGGGGTAACGTCTCGCCCGGTAACGCCGGTACCGCCGGTGGTGATCACCACATCGACTTCGGGATTGGCGATCAGGGCCTGTAGTCGCTCTATAATGCTATCGGCTTCGTCGCGCAGGATGTCACGCTCGACAAGGTAATGGCCGTCGCGTGCAATCATCTCCGCCAGGCGATCGCCGGAGCGGTCGCTGGCCTGGTCGCGGCTGTCGGAAATGGTCAGAACGGCTATGTTAACCGGCAGGAAGCTCCGGCTCTCGTCGATACCCGGCATAGCGCATGCGTCTCCTCAAAGCAGAGCGGGCTGAAGCCACCCGAGCGCATCTGCTCAGGGCTCGGGGACCCAGGCCTGACGTTGGCCGCTTTCCTGCTGGCGATAGCGCGGCCAGTCGCCGTTCGCTATGTCGGTCAGCGAGGGCGTCTTCTGGCTGAGGCGCTTGCGGTAAATCCAGTAGTTGGCGAGCACCTTCTCGATATAGGAACGCGTCTCGCCGTAGGGGAGGCTTTCGATGAAGAGCAAGGGGTCTTCTTCGGCATCCGTATTGTCGCGCCAGCGGCTGAGGTTGCCCGGACCGGCGTTGTAGGCGGCCAGCATGCGGAAGAGATCGCCGCCAACCGCTTCCAGCGACATGAGGTGCACCAGGTAGTCCTGGCCCAGCCGCAGGTTCAAGCCCGGATCGTAGAGATGGTCCCGGCGGCTGCCCTTCAGGCGCGGGTCGTCGGCAATGTAGCTTGCGGTCTTGGGCATGATTTGCATCAGCCCACGGGCGCCGGCGTGGCTGACGGCGCTGGGGTCGAAGGCCGATTCCTGCCGCATCACGGCATAGATCAAGGCACGGTCAACCACGAAACCGCCGTCCGGCTGCCAGCGCGGCAGGGGATAGAGTGCGGCTAGCAAAGGTCGTCCGCTGCTGGCGAGGCCGCGCAGGTCGCTCAGCTGCCGGGCGAGCGTGAAGGAGAACTGCGGCATCTCTGCCTTACTGGTCAGCGCCACCATCAGTTCACCCAGATGACCGTGGCGCCAGTCGCCGATCAACAGCAGCTCCGCCCTCGCTCTATCGCTTTCGCCCACTTGCATCAATGCCAGGGCCCGGCCACCGGAGGGCGAGGCGACCAAGTTTTGTACTTCGGAGCGGGTGAGATCGAGGCCGGTGAAGTCGAAGCTGGTGCGCATGCCCAGCGCTTCGCGCGCGATCAGCCCATAAAAGGTGCGTGGGTACTTGGCAGCCAGCTTCAGCCAGCGGCTCATGGAGGCGGGATCGCGGCCCCTGAGTTCGGCGCGTGAGGCCCAGTAGGCGCCGCCGGCAGCCAGCCAAGGCGAGGACTGTGGACTCTCAGCTACGGCGCCGAAATGGCGGGCGGCTTGGTTCCACTTGTCTTGCCGCCAGGCAGCCAGCCCGGCGATCCAATGGCTCGTCGGCACCAGGTCGCCGGAGCGTGCAGCGGCCGAGGCGGCGAGGTTATAGGCTTTCCTGTAGTCCTTCTCAAAGTACCAGGCCTGCGCGATGCGGCCCTGCAGCTGATCGATCTCGGCTTGGTCCAGAGCCTCGCGTTCCTCGTCCTCTTCTTTCCCCTCGAGCAGCGCTTCCGCCTCGTCCAATTTGCCCTTGCGAACCAGCGCCTTGACCTTGCGTTCGAAGGCTAGAACGGCGCCCGATTGGGCTGGTGTGCGCGCCAAGGAAGAGCGGTAGGATGAGTCGCTGCTGGTGGCCTTGCCGCCCAACCTTGCGGACACCAGAACCGGGGCTCGCGGCGGCTCGGCATCGGCCGGTTGGCGTTTGCGCGCCAGCCTATAGAGTCGCTCGGCATAGGGGTGGTCACCATAGCGCTCGAGCCAGGCCGATAGCTCGAAGAAGTTCGAGCGATAGGCATCGGGATGCAGGTAGCGCTGCGCCAGGACATGACCGACGAGCCGCCTGTCGCCAAGCCTGGCGATCAGCGCGTCGGCCTCCTTGAAGCGGCCGTCCTCCTGAAGCGCAAAGATCTTCCGATAGAGCGAGACGTCACTGTCCTGGAGCACAGCCGGCAGGCCACGCGAATCCAGTGTCACGCTCGGACCGACTAAGGTCGCTAGACTATCTGTGGCTTCCGCTTTCGCCCGGACCGCCGCACTGCCGATGATCAGCAGAGTGCAGGCGAAGGCAAAGCATAGCCTGGATGACTTCATCGCATCCCCCCGCGATGACCAAAGCATTCGATCTTCACATTTTTGCCTAAACAATGCCACGCCCGCGGTCAAATTCTAGCAGTCGACCCGGAGGGCATGACAGCTAGGCGGGCTTTCTTCTTGACTAAGATTTGTCTGCTAAAGCTCTGTGAAAGCTGAGGAAATCGCGCCATGCGAGACGCTTCTGTGCGGGCTGTCGCAGGAGGTAGGCCGGGTGAAGCGTCGCCAAGGAGGGCAGGGAGTCTGCAAGCCCTGCGAGAGAAAGATTTGACCAAGTGCCACGCAGGCGGGTTATGCCTTCACTCCTCGACATCAGGGTCTTGGCCGAGAGACCGCCCAACAGCATGAGATGGGTGGGCTTTACCAGGGCAATGTGACGCTCCACGAATGGCAGGCAGGCAGCGATCTCTGTTGGCGTTGGCGTGCGATTGCCGGGCGGGCGCCAGAACAGGATGTTGGTGATATAGACAGAGCTGCGATCGCGGCCGATCGCGGCCAGCATGAGATCGAGCAGCTGACCCGACACACCGACGAAAGGAAGGCCTTGGCGATCCTCGTCACGGCCGGGCGCTTCTCCGATCAGCATGACACGGCTTTCCGGGTTGCCGTCCGCGAAGACCAGATTGCTGGCTGTCGCCTTTAGCTCGCATCCCTCGAAAGCCTCCAAGGCTGCGCGCAAGGCTGACAGATCTTGCGCTGCTTCTGCCATCTTGCGTGCGGAGGCTTGCACTTCCTCGGGACCGATCAGCGGTGGCAGGCTGTTTGAGGTCTGCGATGCTGTTGTGGAGTGCTGTGCGTTAGGGGTGCCTTGACGCACAGCGGTTTGAGCAGGCTTGGCCGGCGGCGCAGCGAAGCGATCGCGCGCCTCCTCCAGCAGGGCTTCGTCGGCTCCCATCTCCAGCTGCCAGGCCAAGGCCTCGATCAGCGCTGCTCGTTCCTGCTCGTCCGCCATTGCCTTGGAAGAGATAGTGGATGCCGACTGGCAATGGAATGGCACTCTCCACGGCAGGGCTGCGAGGCCCATTCTGCCCTGGAGAGCTGCGCGCTTGGACGCAAGGTCGCAGCAGGGCTATGCTGGCGGCCCGCGCAGGGTTATGTAGCTTTGTCAAGCCCGCGCTGAGCGGGTCTTCAAGGCCGATGCAGTCGGACGAGGCGACGGAACCGAGGACAAGCATAACAAGACGGCGGGATTGGGCTGATGGAACGCGAATTCATGGAGTACGACCTGGTCATTGTTGGCGCCGGACCTGCGGGTCTGGGGGCTGCGATCCGGGCGAAGCAGGTTGCCGAGGCGAAGGGGCAGGAGATTACGGTCTGCGTCCTGGAAAAGGGCTCGGAGGTGGGTGCGCATATTCTCTCCGGCGCGGTCCTGGAGCCAAGGGCGCTGGACGAGCTGATTCCCGATTGGAAAGAGAAGGGTGCGCCGGTCACCGTAGCGGTGAAGGAAGAGCGCTTTCTCATTCTGAGCGAGAAGGGTGCGCGCAACATTCCGCTTTGGATGTTGCCCCCGCAGACGCAGAACCATGGCAACTACATCATCTCTCTGGGCAATCTCTGCCGTTGGCTGGCCGAGCAGGCCGAGGCCATGGGCGTCGAGATCTATCCGGGCTTTGCCGCCGCTGAGATCCTGACCGATGAGAACGGTCGCGTGACTGGCGTTGCGACGGGTGACATGGGCATCGGCAAGAACGGCGAGCAGAAGGCAGAATACACGCCCGGCATGGAGCTGCGTGCGACCTATACGCTCTTCGCGGAAGGCTGCCGCGGATCGCTCAGCAAGCAATTGGAGGCCAAGTTCAATCTGCGTGAGGGTGTCGACCCGCAGACCTACGGCATCGGCATCAAGGAGCTGTGGGAACTGGATCCGGCCAAGCACCAGGAAGGCCTGGTCATGCACACGGCCTTCTGGCCGATGGACAACAACACCTGGGGCGGCTCCTTCATCTATCACCTGGAGAACAACCAGGCCTATGTGGGCTATGTGATCGGGCTGGACTATCAGAACCCGCACCTTTCGACCTTCGACGAGTTCCAGCGTTTCAAGACACACCCCAAGATCCGGGAGATCCTGGAGGGCGGCAAGCGCCTGGCTTATGGCGCTCGCGCGCTGAACGAGGGCGGATTGCAGTCCGTGCCCAAGCTGGTGTTTCCCGGCGGTGCCATGATCGGCTGCGCGGCCGGCTTCCTGAACGTGCCCAAGATCAAGGGCAGTCACACGGCGATGAAGACCGGGATGATGGCGGCCGAGGCGGTGGTTGCGGCTTTGGGCGAGGGCGACAATCGCCCGGCTGAACTGACCGCTTACCCTGAAGCCTATCGCAATTCTTGGGTCTATGAAGAGCTTTACAAGGCACGCAATCTGCGACCTGCAGCGGCGCGCTTCGGCATGAAACTGGGCATGGCCATCGGCGGCTTCGACATGAAGATTCTGGGCGGCAAGGCACCTTGGACTTTCCACCATCGCCATGCCGACCATGAGTGCCTGAAACCGGCCGATCAAATGCCGAAGATCACCTATCCCAAGCCGGACGGTGTGGTCAGCTTCGACAAGCTTTCCAGCGTGTTCCTCTCCAACACCAACCACGAAGAGGACCAACCAGTCCATCTGACCTTGAAGGATGCCAGCGTTCCGGTCGAGGTGAACCTGAAACGCTTCGACGAGCCGGCGCAGCGCTATTGCCCGGCCGGTGTCTACGAGATTGTCGAAGAGGACTCCGGACCCCGCCTACAGATCAACGCGCAGAACTGCGTGCACTGCAAGACCTGCGATATCAAGGACCCGACGCAGAACATCGTTTGGGTGACGCCCGAGGGTGGAGGCGGTCCGAACTACCCGAATATGTGATCTGGTTCGGCGCGCGACAGCTTGGCAACCTCTGTGAGAGCAGGCATGAAGGGGACTGCCTGCTCACGGCCTCGTGCGGTGCCAGCCCGTGCGAGGCTGGATGCAGCCCTGTCTGGAGGTAGTATGCGTTTCTTTCGGCCCTTTGCCGCCCCTCTCGTCGCCAGCGCGATTTTGACCCTCGGAAGCGGCTTCTCGCCCAGCGTCGCCTGGGCTGACGAAGCATCGCAGCTGGAGGTCGAGCCGGCCGGGCAGCAGGCGATCATCGGCCCCTATTTCGCCGGTCTCGTGGCCGGGCTGCGAGGCGACGCGGTCAACTCGGCAGAATTCCTGCTGGAGGTCGTCTCGAAAGTCGAACCCGCCTATGAGGTGCTAGGTCCTGCGCTGCGCGCGGCAATCTCCGCCGGCCGCATCGAGGAGGCGCTTGTGGTGGCCGACGTGCTGTCGAGCCTGGATCCCAACGGTAGCGAACCCGCCTTGCTGCTGCTCTTTACCAAGGACACGAACGCCGAAGCCTGGGAGCAGGCGCGCGATCGGCTGGCACTCCTACCGGACAACAACCTCTCCGGCACACGTCGGCTGTTGTTGGAGGCCTGGGTGACCTTGCCGATCGATGGCGTGGAGGCGGCCTTGGAGACCCTGGCGCCCATCGCCAAACGGCGTGGCCTTTCGGTGCTGCACGATCTGCACAAGGCGCTGCTGCTGGATGTCGCCGAAAGCCCAGACGCGGCTGAAGCCTACAGGGCCCTGCTGGCTGACGAGCAGACGCCGAGTGGCCGATCCATCATGCTGGCCAGCAACTACATGGCACGAAACGGCGATCGCGCCGGTGCCGTTCAACTGATTGATGAGCAGCTGGTAGCAGGACGTGGCAATGCCACCTTGGGAGCCGTGCGTGACGAGTTGGCATCCCTGGCTGAAGACCAGGTGCCCGATGCCATCGTCGCCACCGTGTCGGAGGGCGTGAGCGAGGTTTTCCTTCAGATTGGAGCTGCGCTTGCCGACGAAGGGCCTGGAGAGCTGGCCCTGCAAGAGGCGCGTTTGGCCTCTTATGCCGCGCCTGATAATAAGGCGGCGATCTTGCTGTTGAGCGAGGTGCTGTCGCGCCTGGATCGACACGACGAAGCGGTCGCCGGCTATGATCAACTGCTGAGTGATCCGCTCCATGGAATTGTTGCCAGCTTGGCGCGGGCCGATGCGCTCGCCTCGGCCTCGCGGATAGAGGAAGCGCTGAAGGCCTATCGCCTGCTTGCCAGCGACCTTGCGGACAGCCCGGAGCCCTTACTGCGTATGGGCAATCTGCTGCGCTGGGAACGACGCTTCGAAGAGTCGCGAGAGGCCTACGACCAGGCGGTGCTACGCAGCGGCGAACCGGAGGCCAGAGACTGGCTGCTCTACTACTTTCGCGGTATCTCGAATGAGCGCTCCGGCCACTGGGAAGCTGCCGAGGCGGATTTTCAACAGGCCTTGAAGCTTCGACCCGAGCAGCCGCAAGTGCTGAACTATCTGGGCTATTCTTGGGTCGATCGGGGCGAGAACCTTGCCGAGGCACGGAGCATGCTGGAGCGTGCCGTGGATCTGCGGCCGCAGGATGGCTACATCGTCGATTCGTTGGGCTGGGCGCTCTACAGGCTGGGCGATTTCGAGGCTGCCGTCACGCAGCTGGAAAGGGCCGTAGAGCTGGAGCCAGGTCAAGCCGTGATCAACGATCATCTGGGCGATGCCTATTGGCGTGTCGGCCGCAAGCGCGAGGCCATTATCCAGTGGCAGCGCACTCTGTCACTCGGCGAGGATCCTGACATCGATCCTGCCGAAGTCGAGCTGAAGCTGCGCGATGGTCTGCAACCCTGGGAGAGCGTGCAGGAGAGCAAGGACGACACTCTTTAGTCTGGCCATGCACAGCGTCGCTCCTCGCCTGGCAAAGGCAAAGATCAACCTCTCGCTCAGGGTCGTGGGCCGCCGGCCGCCGGGCGATCCCAAGGCCGGCTATCACCTGATTGACAGTCTGGTGGCCTTTGCCGAGGCCGGCGATCGCCTATCGCTTGCTCCTGCTCCTGCTCTGGCTTTGACCATTTCCGGCCCCTTTGCTGCAGGGCTGACGGGGGAGGGGGACAACCTGGTGCTGCGGGCAGCCCGCACCTTGGCGGCGGCGGTTGGACGTGAGCCGGATCTGGCCTTTCATCTTGAGAAGAGTCTACCGGTCTCCTCAGGAATCGGCGGGGGATCAGCCGATGCTGCTGCGGCGCTCCAGGCGCTGGCAGAACTGTGGAACGTGACAGCACAGCAAGCCGATCTGGCGAGCTTGGGGCTGGGGTTGGGGGCAGACCTGCCGGTTTGCCTGGCCGGGCGGCCGACCTTGGTCCGCGGCATCGGCGAAACGCTGATCCCCGTGTCTAGCCTACCGCCTGCCTGGCTCGTCTTGGCAAATCCGGGCCAAGGACTGGCCACACCGGCTGTGTTTGCGGCCCGTCGTGGCCCTTTCTCAAATCCCCTCGATCCGCCTGTAGCGGGCTTTGCCGATGCAGCGGATTTGGCCGTCTATGTCGAACTTGCCGGGAACGACCTGACGGCAGCCGCGAGCAGTCTCTGCCCGGCCATTCCGCCTCTGCTTGAAACTCTGGCAGGGCTTGAAGGTGCGCTGGCGTCGGCGCTCTCCGGCAGTGGTGCGACTTGCTTTGCGCTCTTTGCCGAGCAGGCGGCGGCCGAAGCGGGGGCGCAGCGAATGATGTTGGACGCAGCGGCGCCTTGGGTGCTGGCAGCTCCTTTGAGCCGGGGATAGCGCAGAGTGGCGGGCAGCGAATCGCAGGGGCGCATCGCGGCCTTCTTCGGGCGCATCAGCGCAGCACTGGTCGGCTTGGCCTGTCTCCGCCCCTGGGTGACCCTTGCACTCCTGTTGGCCGTGTCCGCTGCTGCACTCTGGCTGTCCGCAGCGCGCCTCGCAATCGATACCTCGACCGAGGATATGCTGTCGCCGGAACTTCCCTTCCGCAAGGCAGCCTACCAGCTTCGGGAGGCCTTTCCCGCCCAAGGCAGCACTCTGGTCATCGTGATCAAAGGACCCAGCAGCGCCATCGCCGACCGGGCGGCCCAGACTCTCTCCACTTGGATGAGCGCGCGGCCGGAACTCTACGACAACGTATTCTATCCGGAGGGCGATCCCTTCCTGCGCCAGCACGGTTTCCTCTACTTGAGCTCCGACGAGTTGGCCGAGCAGATCGATCGCCTGGCGTCGGCACAGGGTCTACTAGGCACCTTGGCAGCCGATCCCTCACTGGTCGGTCTCTCCGACGTTCTTTTGCAAGCGCTGCAGCAGGGCGAGAACGAACAGCTGGGCGACCTGGTGCCGGCCATGGTGCAGATGGCCCGCACCGCTGAAGCTGTCGCCGCCGGCAAGCCCTCGCTGCTGTCCTGGCGCTCCTTGCTGGCCGAAGAAGAAGAGATGCAGGGCGAGGGTCTGCGAATCATATTGGCGCAGCCAGCACTGAACTACACCAGCTTGTCGCCGGCCAAGGCTGCGATGGAGGCCGTGTATGCGGCTGCCGAAGAGCTCGATTTGGCGGCCGAGGGCGTGACCATTGGCCTGACTGGCAAGCCAGCGCTGCGCGCAGACGAGCTGCGCTCGAT
Organism: Rhodospirillales bacterium; assembly: GCA_963669445.1. GTDB lineage: Bacteria > Pseudomonadota > Alphaproteobacteria > Kiloniellales > JACOMY01 > JACOMY01. The sequence continues at coordinate 2,395,506 of OY770029.1, read as the reverse complement.
CCGCGGCAACATAGCCGGGATCGGCCTCCTCTCCTTTGCCTTGGTCGGTCTCATCCTTTGGCGCGGTCTGGGCTCAGGGCGCGCTGCAGCGAGTGTCGGGTTGCTGCTGATCCTGGGCTTGGCCTTAACCGCAGGCTTTGCCACTCTGGTTGTGGGCCGGCTCAACATCCTCTCCGTCGCCTTTGCCGTCCTCTTCATCGGGCTTTCCGTGGACTATGCGATCCACACTTTGCTGCGGCTGGAGGAGTACCGCGCCCAAGGCCATGGCCTGAGCGAGGCCGCGGTCATGGCTGCGCGCATACAGGCACCGGCACTCTGGCTTTGCGCCTTGAGCTCGGTGATCGCTTTTCTCGCCTTTCTGCCGACCGATTACATCGGCCTTGCCGAATTGGGAATCATCTCGGCCGGCGGCATCGGGATCGCCCTCTTTCTCTGTTTCACTCTGCTGCCAGCCACCTTCATCCTGATGAGGGTGCCGCCGCTGAAGGCGAACTTCGGGCGTCATGCGGCGCGGCTGGAGAGGCTGCTGGCGCGCCGTCGCGTGGTCGTGCTCACGCTGGCGGGGCTGCTGGCACTGAGTTCTCTTCTTCTGATGACGCAGCTTACCTTCGACAACGACCCGCTCAGCCTGCGAGACCCCGACTCTCCCTCGGTGCGTGCGCTCAACGAAATACAGAACGATCACCGGGCCGGCTTCTATCGTGCCGAGGCCTTGCTCCCCGATCTGGCCGATGCGCAGGCCTTGGCGACAGAGCTGCGTGGCTTGCCCGAGGTTGATTCCGTCATAACCCTGGAGAGTTTCGTTCCGGGCGATCAGGAGGAGAAGCTCTTCCAATTGGGCGATGCGAGCTTCTTGCTGGCGCCTTTGATTTACCCGGCGCCACCGGCGCCGACGCCCGACAACGAGCAGCGTTTGGCCGCCGTCGGCGCACTGGTCAACGGCTTGCGCGCAGCGCCCGATGAGTTGATCGGAGAAGCCGCCGGTCTTTCGGCTGCCTTGGCACTTTTCCTGGAACAGCCGGAGCGCTTGCCGGAGCTGGAGTCCGCGCTGATGGGAGACCTGCCGCAGGAGCTGGCGAACCTACGTGCGGCCTTGACCGCCGGGCCGGTAACCTTGAGCGACCTGCCGCTCTCTCTTTCGAGCCGCTACATGGCCGCCGACGGCCAGGCCCTGGTCGTGGTCCGCCCCGAAGAAGATCTGCGCAATCCCTACGCCAGGGTGGCCTTCGTCGATGCCGTTCGGGCGGTCTGGCCGGAGGCCAGCGGAGAGGCCGTCACGATCGTCGAGGCCGGCCAAGCGGTAATCGAGGCCTTTACCGAGGCCAGCATTCTGGCCTTCGTGTTGGTGGCCTTACTGGTCTTCGCCGTGCTGCGTCGGGTGACGGACAGTCTGGCGGCTCTGTTGCCGCTGGTGTTGGCGGCCCTCTATTGCGGCGGCTTGGCTGTTCTCTTGGACATCCCGATCAACTTCGCCAACGTCATCGTCCTGCCGCTGCTCTTCGGCCTGGGGATCGACAGCGGCTTGCATCTCGTCGTGCGTCGGCGCGAGGCGCCCAATGCGCCCTTGTTGGACAACGCAACGCCACGCGCGGTTCTGGTCTCGTCGCTGACGACGCTGGCCTCCTTCGGCGCACTCTCGCTCTCCGATCACCCGGGCACCGCCAGCATGGGAACATTGCTGATGCTTGCCTTGGCCTCCGTCCTCTTCGCGGTGTTCCTAGTCTTGCCGGCGCTGATCGGTCGGGCACGATGAGGCGGGAGGTGTGACTGCCTTGTGCAAGGCAACACCCAGCATCACTAGGCCCAGCCCTATGAGATCGCGAGGGCTGGGGATCTGCGCTAGGACAAGAGCGGCAATCAAGGTTGCACTGGCCGGCAGGATCGCGAGCAGCAACGCGAAGCTGGCGCGCGGCAGGCGCGACATCGCCAGCTGATCGCAGATGTAGGGGATGACTGACGAACAGAGACCGACGCCGATGCCCGCCAAAATGAGCAGCGGCCGGTCCAGGACGTTCAGCGCCTCGCCGAGGCCAAAGGGCAGGGCGAAGAGCATGGCGATGGTCATGGCTGCGCCCAGCCCGGCGACGCCGCCGCTAGCACCGCGTGCGGCCAGACGATGGCCGAGCACGACATAGGCGACAAACAACAGGCCGTTTGCCACCGCCCAGGCCAGACCCAAGAGATCATCGGACCAGGTAAACTCGATCAGCAACAGCACGCCTCCGACCGTCAGCGCGAGTGCGAGTAGGTTTCGCCTGGATCGCAGACCGAAGAGGGCCAGCGCCACGATGCCGACAAACTCGATCGCGGCGACCAGGCTCATCGGCAGGCGATCGAGAGCCAAGTAGAAAGTGGCGTTCATCGCCGCCAAGGTGGCCCCGAGTGCTGCCCGCAGGAACCAGTCCCGCCGGTCCCAGGCCCGCAACGCCCGCCAAGGCTTTGCCACCGGGGCCAACAACAGTGCCGCCGAAGCAATCCTTAGCCAAGCCACGCCGAGTACGCCGACTGCCGGAAACAACAGCACAGCGAAGGCTGGCCCCAGATAGTGAAAGACGGCGCTGACGGCAAACCAGGTGATCGGCGGCACACGCTCCGCCATCGCAGTAGGGGTCATGGCACTGAGGCTCCTAAGGTGGTTGGTTAGACCTTAGGATTCATGAGGTTTAGGCAGATTGGAATGTGTTATCATAGGCTAACAAAGCTATCAGCGACTTAATGAAAGAGTAACAGAATGAAACGCCTTCGGTATGAAAATGTTGGCTTGGATGCTGCAGATGCAGAGATTCTCGAGGCGCTGATTGGCAACGCACGGATCAGCCTGACCGCCTTGGCGCGTCTGGTGGGTCTCTCGCCGCCCTCGGTATCGGAACGGATCAAGCGGCTGGAGGAGGCCGGTGTGATCCGCGGCTACACGCTTGCTCTGGATCCGGAAGCTCTGGGCCTGCCGATCACGGCCTGGTTGCGGATTCGTCCCATGCCAGGGCAGCTGGCCAAGGTGGTAGAGATCCTGCGAGGAATGCCGGAGATCGTGGAGTGCGACCGGGTAACCGGCGAGGACTGCTTTTTGGCTCGTGCTCACCTGGCCTCGGTCGAGGACCTAGAGGCCGTGATCGACGAGATCATTCCCTATGCCATGACCAACACGGCGATCGTACAGTCCTCTCCCGTTCCCCGTCGCTTGCCCTTGGTGCAACCAGTCAAACGCGGGCAGGGAAGGGGGACGCCGGGATGACGAACCGCTAGTAAGGACGGCCATCCTTGTGTGTGAAGAGGTAAGAGCCATCCGGGCCGAGCGCGGCCGCGAGATCATCATTCGGATAGCTCCCCTCGTCGCCGGCAACCCGGTCGCCGATCTCCAGGATTAGCACCTTCTTTTCCGTGCGGTTGACCAACTGGTGTGCGCGTCCCTGGGCTGGGAAGCCGGCGCACATGCCGGGAGCCAGCGCGACTTCGCCTTCGTCGGTCACCAAGGTCGGGTTGCCTTCCAAAACGTAGACGAACTCTTGCTGCTTGCTGTGCCGATGCAGCAGTGCGGTCTCGCCGCCGGGTGCCAAGGCGGTTAAATTGACACCGAAGGCCGTGATGCCGAAGACATCACCCAGCTGGCGCTTTTCGCGGCCGGACATGCGGCTGGCGAAGGGCTCCGGATAGTTCGAGGATCTGGTCCGAGATGCGACCTCGTTGGCCTGCACCGCCAGTGGTCTGGATTCTCGTTCGTGCATCGGCGTTGCTCCTGATTGGCTTGGCTAAATCGATACGTGCTCCTCGCGTACATGCAAAGCAGGTCCGCGCCGGCCAAGCAATTGGGCCTGCAGCAAGGATGTTGTGAGGTCTAACGGTTCAATGACGATCCCTGATCGGATCTGCGGAGCAACGCGTCGCCAACGTTCGGGAAGGGAGGTGGCAGGCCTGTCGAGAGGGCTTGCAAGCCGCCGTCTGCGGGGCTAGGTTCCGCGACCTCGCCAGCGGCTTTGGCCAGCCGTCGACGCAGGCGATGTTGGGGCGTAGCCAAGCGGTAAGGCAGCGGGTTTTGGTCTCGCCATCCCAGGTTCGAATCCTGGCGCCCCAGCCATCCTGAGGAACCCTGCCCCGACAGCATCGGCATCGTGCGATGCCCTCTATCTCCCAGAAAGCGCCTTGACTCCCCCGCACCGACCCCCGCATCCTTTTCGGGTTGGTATGTCTGGTGTGACTAAATATTCATGAAGGGGAGGAGTTTATGCGTCTCGTAGAGGCTAACACAGTCCTGCGCGGGCTTTGCGCTGGTCTGGTCTTGACGGCACTGGGGACAGTATCGCTTCCGGCTTTCGCAGAATCGGGTGCTCAACGTGCGGTAGAGGCCGCTAAACAATACGCTGGTGAAGAGATCACCATTGTTTGGGAAGCAGGTCTGCAATCGCTCGATCCTTTGAATTACTCCGGTCCTAAGTGGGAAGAACTGACCGGTGTGAAGGTCAAGGTAATCGAAGTGCCCACTGCGGAGATGTTTACCAAGATTCTGCAGGAGCATCGTGCGGGAACCGGTGCCTATGATGCACTGAACGTGGTCCCGACCTGGATGCCGGATCTGGTGCGCGCCGGCGCGCTTGAGCCGTTGGACGCCTATGTCGACAAGTACGGCTACCGAGAGGAGCTGCAGTCGATCGCGCCGACCTATCGCGACAACCAGATGACGGTCGACGGCAAGATCTACGGCTTCCCGGACGACGGCGACCTCTTCATCCTCTACTACCGCAAAGACCTCTTCGAGGATCCGGAGAATCAGAAGGAATTCAAGGCCAAGTTCGGCTATGATCTGGCCCCGCCCTCGACCTGGGAGCAGTATGCCGAGATCGGTGACTTCATCACGTCGAAGTATGCCCCCAAGGTCTATGGTGCCGGCCAGTTCCGCCAGCCCGCCTATGGTCAGCTGCTGTTTCAGGAACGTTTCCGCGTCGAGGGCGGCAAGTTCTTCGATCCCGCGACCATGAAGGCAACGATTAACAACGAGATCGGCGTTAAGGTTTTCGACGGCATGCGTGCCGACAACGCCTTCATGCCGCCGGGCGTGGAGACCTGGGGCTTCGTCGAAGCGCTCTCCTCTTTCCTTGCCGGCGAGATCGCCATGACCATCTCCTGGCCGCCTTTCGGGCGCTGGGCCGCGGGATACGGCGTCGAAGAAGAGGCCCTGTCCTGGGTCCCGAAATCGACCATCGCCGACAAGGTTGGCTATGCTCTTCCGCCGGGCGGAACGCCACAGCTGGCATTGGGCTTCTCGCTGGGCGTCGCCTCCAACAGCAAGAACAAGGAGGCCGCATACCTCTTTATCCAGTGGCTGAACAGCGAAGAGACCAGCCTAGCCCGCGTGCAGCTGCCCTATGCCTTGCGCGATCCTTTCCGCGAGGCGCACTTCACCGATGCCGAGTACCTCTCACGCTGGCCGGACGCCAAGGATTACCTGGCGACCCTGCGGGCGGGTGCCGACAGCGGTCTTCTCGACCTCTCGCTGCTGCAGACCGACAAGTATGAAGAGGTGCTTCGTCAGGCCACGACCCGACTGTGGGCCGGCGAGGATAGTCAGACCATCCTCAACGATGCAGCAGCACAGTGGGACGCGCTGACCGATCGGATCGGCGTGGATAAGCAGCGCCAAGCCTATGAGGATTGGGCGAGCAAGCCGAACGCCTACCCCAAATAGGAGATGCTAAGTCGGCGGGGTCCCCAAGGGGGCTCCGCTGCTTTGCGTTGCCGCACTGACTGTTAGAAGAGGAAGCCAAGTGTCGGCTCAGGCGAGAGGCGGCGTGGGGGTCGGTATCGCGGGCGACCGCGAATTCAAGTACCTGATCATAGCGCCGGCGGTCTTCATCCTGCTCTTCATCGGGCTGTTTCCGCTGATCTATTCCCTGGTGGTCAGCTTTCAGAACATCAACATGCTGGAGGAGGACACCTCCTTCAGCGGTTTCATTCACTATGCTGCGCTGTTCCGCGACACCCGTCTTTGGGAATCGTTGCTGCACACGGTCATCATCTTCGCAATCGCCTTGCCGCTGGAACTGATCCTGGGTCTTATGATGGCCTATCTCTTTCTAGAGACACTACCGGGCCGGCCGATCTTCATCGCCCTTCTGGTGCTGCCGACGATGATCGCGCCCGTGGTGGCCGGCGCCACTTGGCGCCTGCTCTTCGACAATCGCTACGGGCCGATCAACCAGGCTCTGGGTTGGATTGCCGGCGAGCCGATGACGATCCTTTGGGTGATCCGGCCGGAGTGGGTCTATCCCGCCATCTTCATTGCCGAAATCTGGCAGTGGACGCCCTTCATGTTCCTAATCTTGCTGGCGGGCCTCTCTAACGTCGACAAGAGCCAGCTGGAGGCGGCCGAGTTGGATGGCGCCTCCTTCTGGCGCAGCTTTCGCCTGATCGTGCTGCCGGCGATATGGCCGGTGATGGCAATCGCGCTATTGATCCGCGGCCTCGACCTCTTCCGCATTTTCGATGTGGTCTGGGCCTTGACCAAAGGCGGCCCCGGCACGATGACCGAGACAATCTCGATCTACACCTACATCCAAGGCTTCCGGCAGTTTGAGACCAGCTACACCGCTGCGATTGCCTTCCTGGTCATCGTCTTGCTGTCGGTCGTTGTGATCGTCGCCCTGAAGCGTATGGAGCCGGGGCGATGAGACAGCGCCCCATGACGACGAGCCTGCGTTTTCTGGCAGCCTTGCTGCTGACCGCGCTCTTCCTCTTCCCGATCTACTGGCTCTTCGCAATCTCGTTCAAGACGCCGGAGGAGATCTTCTCTTCGCCGCCAACCTGGTACCCGGCCCAGATCCAATTCGACAACTTTTTCGTCCTCTTCAAGGACGGCGATGCGGTGACCGTCGGCAACTCGCTCTTCGTCGCCACGGTCTCGACCCTGCTGGCCATGTTCTTCGGTACCATCTGCGCCTATAGCTTGGCACGTTTCAAGACCGGGGGCAGCAATCTGGCGGTCTGGATCATCTCGCAGCGGATGATCCCGCCGATTGCCATCGTCTTCCCACTCTTCCTGCTCTACGTCTTCTTGGGCTGGGTCGACACCTATCACGGCCTGATCCTGCTCTACACGGCCTTCAATCTGCCCTACGTCATCTGGATGATGCGCGGCTATATCGAAGATGTGCCGGTCGAGCTGGAGGAGAGTGCGCTGATCGATGGCTGCTCGCGTTGGCAGGTCTTGATCAAGGTGGTCTTTCCCATGGTGCGCAACGGCCTCTTCGCCACCGCGGTCTTCACCTTCGTCTTCGCCTGGAATGACTTTATCTTCGCGCTGGTCATGACCCGCACCGACGTCACCACCTATCCGGTCCAGGTCACCCACTATTTTGGCGCGCAATCCAACTTCTGGGCCAAAATCGCGGCCATGAGCGTGCTCGGCACCGTGCCGATCTTCATCGCCGTGGCCTTCCTGCAGCGTTATCTGGTGCGCGGCATCTCGCTCGGCGCGGTAAAGGGTTAATGGATGGCACGCCTCACGCTCTCTGGCATCGAGAAGGCTTACGGTCAGGTCAAGGCCGTGCGCGGCATCGATCTTGACATCGCCGAAGGGGAGTTTGCCGTCCTGGTCGGCCCTCGGGCTGTGGCAAGAGCACCCTGCTGCGCTGCATTGCCGGGCTTGAGGACATCGACGGCGGTCGGATCGAGATCGATGGCGAACTGGTGAATGGCGTGCGTCCGCGCGACCGCAACATTGCCATGGTCTTCCAGAACTATGCGCTCTATCCCTACCTCTCCGTTTTCGAGAACATCGCCTTCGGGCTGCGCGCCCGCAAGGCGCCTAAGGCCGAGATCGAGGTACGGGTGCGTGAGGCAGCCCGCATGCTGGATATCGAGCCGCTGCTGGATCGCCTGCCGCGTCAGCTCTCCGGCGGACAGCGCCAGCGTGTCGCCATCGGCCGAGCCGTCGTGCGCGACGCACGGCTCTTCCTCTTCGACGAGCCGCTGTCGAACCTTGACGCCCAGTTGCGCGACGAGATGCGGGCCGAGATCAAGCGCCTGCATCAGGAAATCGGCAAGACCATGGTCTATGTGACCCACGACCAGGTCGAGGCCATGACCTTGGCCGATCGCATCGTCCTGCTGAAAGACGGCCTGATTGAGCAGCAGGGCGCGCCGCTCACCCTCTTCGAACAGCCGGCCAGTCGCTTCGTCGCCCGCTTCCTGGGTTCCCCACCGATCAATCTGATCCCGGCCACACTGGAGGCTGTCGGCAGTGCGCTCGCCTTGCGCTGCGATGAGCGCACGGTCCTGCCGCTTCCGGCCGAGCAGAGCCGGCGGCTTGCCGATCGTGTCGGCCAGGCCCTGTTGCTGGGCCTGAGGCCGGAACACATCACCGGCCAGCGGGGCGCTGCAAGTTCCATCCGACTGCCAGTGGTGATCGACTTGCTGCAGCCCACCGGTAGCCGCCTCTACGCCACTTTCAAACTCGGCCAGATCGAGGTCATGGCCGAACTGCAAGCCCACGATGTCGAGGGCGTAGGGCAGAGAATCGAGGTTGCGATCGACATGCAGCGTGCCATCCTGATCGACCCCAAGAGTGATCGTGTCGTCTAGTTTCGAGACAGGGAGGAGAGAGGTCATGACCAGCAGTCCTTCGCATGCCGTGAAACTCTTCGGGACAGAGGAGGTGCCGGCCGAGACCGTGGTGCTGACCGCCGGCGATCTGACCGTCGAACTGGATGCTGGCAACCTGCGCTACATCAAGTATCGTGGGCGCGAGGTAATCCGTGCCATCTCCTACGTGGTGCGCGACAAAGTTTGGGGCACCTATGCGGCCGAGATCGAGGACCTGAAGACTGTCCTGGAAGACGAGCGTTTCATCGTTACCTATGAGGCCAGCTGCGGCGAGGCGGGTCAGCAGTTCCGCTATCGCGCCAAGATCCTCGGCTCGGCCGATGGCAGGCTTCGCTTCGAAGCAGTCGGCGAGCCGGCAACCGACTTCCTGACCAATCGCACCGGCTTCGTCGTGCTGCATGGTGTCGACGGCATTGCCGGCCAGCCGGTCGAGGTGCTGCATGTCGACGGAGGTGTGAGACAGACCCGCTTTCCCGAGTTGATCGATCCCAAGCAGCCGATCGAGGATATCCGCGCGCTGACCCACCAGGTGCTGCCGGGCCTGAAGGCGGTCTGCACGATGGAGGGCGACAGCTTCGAAATGGAGGATCAGCGCAACTGGACCGATGCCTCCTACAAGACCTATGTGCGGCCGCTCTCCAAGCCCTTTCCCTACAGCCTGCCGGCCGGTGAGGCGGTCGAACAGTCGGTCACCTTGCGGTTGGAAGGAAACGCGACGGGACTTGCCCAACAAAGCGATGGCGCTGCGATCCGGGTGAGCCTGGGCGCACAAGAGGGGAGACTGCCTCTGTTCGGCATGGGGGTGGAAGCCCAGCACGCCCGCGCAGCTCTGGATTCCTTGGCGCCTCTGTCGCATCTGCGGCCGGCCTTCTTGAGCTGCTTTTTCGATGCCAGAAGCGACGGGCAGGATGCCTTGCGCGCCGCACAGGCCTTGAGCGCTGCGCTCTCGGCGGAACTTGCCGTGGAACTGCTGGTACCCGGAAAGGCAGATCCGGAGCGGGAGGTTGAGGACTTTGCCGAGGAGGCGCGATTGGCCGGAGCCAAGATCGGCTCTCTTTCCATTGCTCCGGCCGGCGATCTGGACTTCGTGATGCCGGGGACAGTCTTTCCAGATACCGATGCCTTCGACCGGCTCTTCGCCGCCGCGCGCAAGAGCTTTCCTGAGGGTGCGCTGGGCGGCGGCAGCTTCGCCTACTTCACGGAACTCAACCGCAAGCGCGCGCCGATGGCCGCCCTCGACTTCCTCTGCCACACCACCTCCGCCTTGGTGCATGCCGCCGATGATCGCTCGGTTACCGAAACCCTGGAGGCCTTGCCCTACATCATTGCTTCCGGTCGTCACCTGGCGGAAGGCAAGGACTATCGTATCGGCCCTGGAAGCATCGGTTCGCGCACCAGTCCCTTCGGCGCACCGACCACGCCAAATCCGGACAACCGCCGGGTCACCATGACACGCAGCGACCCGCGTCAGCGCGGCCTGCTGGGCGCTGCATGGCATCTGGGTTACGGCGCGCGCATGGCCGAGGGTGGCGTGGGCTCGGTTATCCTGGGAGCACCCATCGGTCCCTTCGGTCTGGTGCACAATCCCATGCCCACACCGCAGCCTTGGTACGATGAAGTCGGCGGTCTCTACCCGGTCTTTCATGTGATGCGCGGGCTCTACGCCGCATCGGGTGCGCCTCGCATCGAGACCGGCTGCTCGCGCCCGCGCGACCTGCAGGCTTTGGCCTTCCAGAACAGCGAAGGCCGAGAGCTTTGGCTTGCCAACCTGACCGGTGAGCACCAGCGCGTCGAGATCGAAGGCCTTGCGGCCAAGCGCGCCTCAATCGCACGATTGGACGAGGTGCATTTCGAAGCCTGTGCTGCTGACCCCGAAGGCTTCGACGCTGGCGCGGAGGAAGCCGAGCCACACCGTCTGGCACTTCGTCCCTATGCAGTTGTGCGCATACGCACCTGGCAAACCTAAGGAGCAAAGCCTATGACCCTTTCGTCCCTGAAGGCGATGGCGGGTACTCGCGACCTCAAGGCCGGACACTTTCTGATCGAGTTCGACACGCCGGGCATCGGCTATATCCTGAAACACGCCGGATGCGATTTTGCGGTGTTGGATACGGAGCACAGCGGCTTTGCCATCGAGACAGTGAAGCGCGTCATGGCCTTTATGCGCGCTGCCGATCTACCGACCATCGTTCGTGTGCCCTCCAAGGACTACAAGGATATCGCCAGGGCCTGCGATGCCGGTGCGGAAGGCGTGATGCTGCCGATGGTGAGCACGCCGGAGGAAGCAGCGGCCATCGTCAATGCGGTCAAGTACGTGCCTGAGGGCGGTCGCGGCGTCATCCTGCGTGCCGCACACGACCGCTACACGGCCGGTCCGACCATGGAGAAGCTGGCCGAGGCCAATGCGCGGACCACGGTCTTCCTGCAGATCGAAACCGCCGAAGGGGTAGAAAACGCAGAGGCCATTGCTGCGCTGGAGGGCGTCGACTGCCTTTGGATCGGCCACTTCGATCTCTCTTGCTCGCTGGGCATTCCGGGCGAGTTCGAGAATCCAAAGTTCCTCCAAGTCGTGGACCGCGTGATCGCCGCCTGTCGGGCGACCGGCACCGCGCTCGGTCGTCTGGTGCCTGATGTCGCCAGTGGCATCGCTCTCAATCGGCAGGGCTTCGATTTCATCGCCTATTCGGCCGATGCCTGGGTCTTGGGCGATGCCCTGGCGCAAGCCCTTGAGGGAATTCGCAGCGGCGCAAGGGAGGGCTAGATGGCCAAGCTCCGCGTCGCACTCAGCGCCGACTTCCGCAGAGCAGATGGCAGCCCGGCCTTTCCCGAGTTCGATCTTGCCCCATTGGAGGCATGCCCGGACCTGGATCTCTTCTATCTCCAGCCCTGCAAGGAGGTGCCGGCCGCTGCCTTGGCCGATGTCGATGCGCTGGTCCTCTTGAGCCCTAAGGTGACGGCGGCAAGCCTGACCCAGGCGGAACGCATGGCGATGGTGGCACGCTTTGGCGTTGGTTATGACAATGTCGATGTGGAGGCCTGCACCGAGCAGGACGTCGCGCTGGTGATCACGCCCGAGGGCGTGCGCCGTCCGGTCGCCGTGTCGATCTTGACCCTGCTCTTCGCATTGGCCGGCAAGCTGATGGTGAAGGATCGTATTGCGCGCCGCGGCCCGGAGGGATGGGCTGAGAAGACCCAGCACAACGGCATCGGCCTGGTCGGACGCACCCTAGGCTCGCTCGGCATCGGCAACATCGGTGCGGAGATGTTCCGCTTGGCCGCTCCGCTCGGTATGCGCTTCATCGCCCACGATCCCTATGCCACCAACGCGCAGGCGGCGGCACTGGGCGTCGAACTGCTGCCTCTGGAAGAGCTGTTCCGCCAGTCCGACTTCCTGACCGTCAACTGCCCGCTGAGCGCGCGCACCCATCACCTGGTCAACCGCGAACGCCTCGCGCTGATGCAGCCGAGCGCCTACCTCATCAACACGGCGCGCGGGCCGATTGTGGATCAAGTCGCTCTAACCGAGGCATTGCAAGCAGGAGCCCTCGCCGGCGCCGGCCTCGATGTGCTGGAGCAGGAACCGCCACCGGAAGACGAACCCTTGTTGGCAATGGATCAGGTGATCGTAACACCCCACGCACTCTGCTGGACAGATCAGCTCTTTGCCGGCAACGGGGCTGCCGATATCGAAGCCGTACTTGCCCTTAAGCGCGGCGAAGTCCCGAAAGGGGTCGTGAACAAGGAGGTCTTGGAGCGAACGGGGTGGCAGCACAAACGAGCGGCCTTCAGCCGAGCCTAGCGAGCGTTCCCTTTCCACATGACCTGGTGCCTTTGCCTTGTTCACCAGGCTCTGCGCAGGCACACTCGGGACCAAGAAGGGCTCACGGGGATTTTGGGATGGCACTCAAACTATCGATTATCGGCGGCGTTTCCTTGCTCGCTTTCGCAGTGGCCGGTTTGGCGCAGGCTGAAGACGGCACGGGCTGCAAGCTCGCAAACAAGACGGCGGAACCGAAGTGGAACTGCTATGAGATCTACGATCCAAAGATCGAGCCGATAACGATCTACGATGCCGATGCGGTGACGATGGCGCCCGATGACAAGAAGGTGGAGAAGACCTTCCTGGACCGGGTGATCGAAAGTCGTGCCGATCCGACCCTGATGTGCGCCACCAACAAGAAGGATACCATAAACCCCGCGTGCGTGGTTGACCCCACGAACAAGCAAAAGATTAACTGGTATTGGTATCAATACAGGGCGCCCAGCATCTACAACCATATGTCGGCGCTGGCTTTCTTTGACGGCTCTTGGTTCGCGGCCTGGGGGAGCAACAACAAGAAGACCCTCACCAAGAAGGAGGCCAAACGACTGATCAAGGACGGTGAAGTTGCAAAGAACTACCGCGCCTTTCCCCACGCGGCCTTCACCGAGGGGGTCGCAGGTCAGCGCGTGTTTCTCTCTAAATCGCCGCAGAAAAGCGACAGCCCAGCTGGTCGGCAAGAGGCTTTCCGGGAAGGGTGGAGCGATCCGGATTCGCCCCATGTGCGGCCCGAGCTCTCCTCCAAGGGTGTGTTCCGTCAGCAGCTGCTGTGGGATCAGAGCCAGCCCTACAATCCAGAGACCAATCGGGAGAACCCTGACAACAGACAGTGGCAGCCCGAGCTCCTGGTCGTCGACCTCGATCCCTCTGCCGATGGCAAGCGAGAGGAGCTCTGGGCCTGGTTTACCCAGAACCTCGGCCGAGGCCGTGGTACATATTTCGCGCGCTTGCAGCATTCCGCTCAAAACCCTGATCCGAAATGGCAGGTCAAGAAGCTTGATCTTTCCAAGACCAGCCTCGACCCCAAGACCGGCTTCGTCTTCGTCTCGGCAAACTCTCTGCAGCTGAAGTATCAATCCGGCGCCACCGCCGACCGCAACGGCTGGGTGCTGGTGCCCGTGACCCCACAGAACGAGACCGATCCGAAGGTAGTGAACGACATAGCCGTGCTCTACACCAAGGATGGCGGCGAGACTTGGGATGCCTTTCCGCGCATCACGCCGCCACCGCAGTACAACCTCTGGGAGCCTGTGTTGGTCGAGCATCCGGTCACCGGAGAGCTCTTCTTGTATGTCCGCAACCGAAACAAGAAGGGCGCGCCCTCATCCGAGATGCTGATCTATAGCTCGAGCAGCGATGGCGGCGAGACCTGGAGCCCCTTTGTGCCGATGCCTTTGGAGGTGCCCTCGCTACGCTCGCATGCCTTCAGCGTCGGCGATCGCGTCGTGCTGATCCAGCATGACTTTGAGAACGGCTTCTCCGGCAAGAAGGGGGCCCGAGACGGCCTGCGCACGGGCCGCGTTACCGACAACGGGCCGACCGGTGGCTTCGGCAACAGCGAGCGCATCAACATGGCGCTCTTCTTCAGCCGAACCGGTAAGATCGGCAGCTTCCTGCCCGGCATTGCCTTCACCACCGACCAGCAGTCGACGCCGGCGGAGGAGAACCAAAGAGGCACCTCTTACCCGCATATGTTCGTCATCGACGATACCCTCTTCACGATGCATTCCTCCGAACGCTCGATCAAAGGCGAGATCATCGCGCCCTTGCCGCCGGAGGACAGCTATCTGCTCTATCCCCGTACGACGGTCGAGATCTACAAGAAGGGGACGCCCGGATGGGACAAGTGTCCTGGGGACGATCCAAACGTGGATTACAAGAGAGATAAGTTCTACGAGAGTTCTTACTGCAGCTATCGCTATACGACCAATGGGAACGGCCTGGCTACGCTAAAGAAGCAAGCCTCGATCGGGGTAGAGACCGATACGGCCGATTATGCCGCCGGCCAGATGCTGCAGTTTCAGTTCGACTTCACCAGCCTGAAGCCGAAGGGCAAGCTTAAGAAGAAGCAGAGGATGGCGCTGCTGACTCTCGGCGGCCCCAACGAGTACGGCGTGATTGAAGTCGGCCGCCCTGGTCATGCCGACAAGGTCGTCTATGCCCAGGGCGATGAGGTTTTTGAGCTGGGCGATTACACCTACTGGAAAGATAACTGGGGTGTGATCACCGTCTTCCTGCACAAGGACGGCGTCACTTTGGCGCTCAGCGGCAATGCCCCCGTCACCGTCCACAAACCGATCCGCTGGCAGAAGATTTTCTTGGGATACGGCTACATGCAGGGCCCGGCCTACAAGGAGCACCTCTTCAACCCAGAAGGCTGGTTCCGCTTCCGCTCCGGTCGCATCCGCTCGCGCATCGTCGAACAGGCTGACTTGCAGACGCTCTTGGGCCAACTTTAGGGGGAGTTCCGATCCCAGCACGCAGGGTCTTAAAGGCGCGCGCTGCAGTAGGACGGCAGTTCGAAGCCTTGTGCTGGTAGGTGTTAAGGCAAGCGTGATCGACAGGCAGAAGCTGGCATCGTTTCAGAACCGAGAGACTCCCCCAAGCGCAGCTAAACTGGCAGTGCCGCCGTCTGCTTGATCTCCTTCAGGATCAGGTTTGTGCGGACCTGTGCAACGCCTGGCTGTGTGAAGAGGAAGCGTTCTAGGAAGTTGTTGTAGGCCTCTTTGTCGGCGCAGACGACGCGCAGATGATAGTCGGCCTCGCCAGTGGTGGCGAAACACTCCAGCACCTCGGGACGGATCGCGACGGCGGCGATGAATTCTTTGACATGCCGGCCCTCGTGCCGCTCAAGACTGACCTGCACGACAGCCTGGAAGCTGAGCCCCGCCGCCTCTGCATCCAGATGCGCCCGATAGGCGCGAATGACGCCGGCCTCTTCCAGAGTTCGAACCCTTCGCCAACAGGCCGAGGTGGATAGCCCGGCAGCTTCTGCCAGAGCCTGGTTGGTGATGCGCGCATCCTCTTGCAATGCTCGCAGCAATCGGCGATCTGCCGATGTCAACTCCATTTTGGATGTCCCTCCCAGTTTAGCCGGCAGATTGGTAGAATGTTTCGGTTAAGTAAAATAAACTGGGAAACTTGGCAAGATTGACCAAGAGAGTACGCTATCTCTAGAGCATCGAAACAGGAGCGCTGCCATGCCACTCGATGCGCAATTGCCCGCAACGGAGTCCAATCCGCCGCTCAGCCCCTACGCGCTGGAAGACCGCTATCGTTTGCGCGAAGGCCGAGTCTTCCTTACCGGAACCCAAGCCCTGGTGCGCATCCTGCTCGATCAGGCACGGCGTGATCGGGAAGCAGGCCTGAACACCGCCGGTTTCGTCTCCGGCTATCGCGGGTCCCCGTTGGGCGCAGTCGACCTCGAACTCTGGCGCGCCAAAGAGATGGTCAAGGCGGCCGCTATCGATTTCCTACCGGCGGTGAACGAGGATCTGGCAGCCACCGCCTTGCTGGGCACGCAGCAGGTCGAGACCCAGCCCGAGCGACAGGTACAGGGAGTCTTCGGCCTTTGGTATGGCAAGGGGCCGGGTGTGGACCGTGCCGGTGACGCGCTGAAGCACGGCAATGCCTATGGCTCCTCGCCACATGGCGGCGTCTTGGTGGTGGCCGGAGACGATCATGGCTGCGTCTCCTCCTCCATGCCGCATCAGTCCGACGTGGCCTTCCTCACACACTTCATGCCCAGCCTCAATCCAGCCAGCGTGGCAGAGTATCTGAGCTTCGGGGCCTACGGCTATGCGCTTTCCCGCTTCTCGGGCATGTGGGTAGGCTTCAAGGCGGTCTCGGAGACAGTCGAGTCGGGAAGCTCGGTCGTCCTGCCGCCGGAGCGCAGCTTCCGTGTCCCCGACTTCACCCCACCACCCGGCGGTTTGCATTACCGCTGGCCCGATCTGCCGGGACCGCAGATCGAAGAACGCATGGAGTGGAAGAAGCGCGCCGTGCTGGCCTTTGCTGCGGCCAACCCCATCGACCGCCGGCTCTACGATCTGCCGTCAGCAGCCTACGGCATTGTCACAACCGGCAAGGGGCATCTGGACTTGATGGAAGCCTTGCGTCTGCTGGGCCTCGACGAGGCGCTCTGCCGGGCGCGCGGCATCGACATCTATAAGGTTGGCATGGTCTGGCCGCTGGACCGCAGCGATGCGCTCGCCTTCGTGCGCGGAAAGCGCGAGATCCTGGTGGTGGAAGAGAAGCGCGGCATCATCGAGAGCCAGTTCAAAGAGTACTTCTACGATTTGCCGGGCACCAAGCCGGAGCTGATGGTCGGCAAGACCGACGAGGAGGGCCGCGACCTGATCCCCTGGATCGGGGAACTCTCGCCGCGGCTTCTGGCGCCGATCCTGGCAGCGCGCCTGGACCGCTTCTTGCCTGAGCTGGACCTACCGGCGCGCGCTCGTGCCTTACGGCCGGAGAGGGAGCGCGCGATCGCTGTCAGCGGTGTGGCTCGCACGCCCTACTTCTGCTCCGGCTGTCCGCACAACAGCTCGACCAAGGTTCCCGAAGGCTCCAAGGCCCTGGCAGGTATCGGTTGTCACTTCATGGCCAGCTGGATGGATCGCGAGACCAGTTCTCTGATCCAGATGGGCGGTGAGGGCGTGAATTGGGCAGCCTCCTCGCGCTTTACCGGCAAGGGACACATCTTCCAGAACCTGGGCGAAGGGACCTATTACCACTCGGGTTCCATGGCGATCCGACAGGCGATCGCCGCCAAGGCCAATATCACCTACAAGATCCTCTTCAACGATGCGGTTGCCATGACCGGAGGTCAGCCGGTGGACGGCCCGATCTCGGTCCAGGCCATTGCGCAGTCGCTTCGCGCCGAGGGGGTGGAACGGATCGCGCTGGTCTCCGATCGTCCGGAGAAGTTCACGCCGGGTGATTTTCCACGCGGCACCACGCTGGACCATCGGCGCGACCTCGATCGGGTGCAGCGCGAGCTGCGCGACATCCCCGGCGTCACGGTCATGATCTATGAGCAGCCCTGTGCCACGGAAACGCGACGGCGGCGCAAACGGGGCCTGGTCGAGGATCCCAAGCGCTTTGCCTTCATCAACGATCTGGTCTGCGAGGGCTGCGGCGACTGTTCGCTTGAGTCAAACTGCCTCAGCGTCGAGCCGAAAGAGACGCCCTTCGGCCGCAAGCGACAGATCAACCTCTCGACCTGCAACAAGGACTTCTCCTGCCTGAACGGCTTCTGCCCGAGCTTCGTCACCATAGAGGGCGGCACGCGCCGTCGCCGGCGCGGAGACGACCTTGATTTCCGCGAGAAGGCGGCCGTTCTGCCAAAGCCGAAGCTGCCGGATCTGGCCGAGCCCTACGATCTTCTGGTTACCGGCGTTGGCGGCACCGGGGTCATCACTGTGGGTGCGGTAATCGCCATGGCGGCGCACTTGGAATCCAAGGGCATAACGGTATTGGATTTCACCGGCTTCGCGCAGAAGTTCGGGCCGGTGTTGAGCTTCCTTCGAATTGCCGCAGATCCCGCGAAGAACAATCAGGTGCGAATCGACCAGGGTGCGGCCGATGCCTTGATCGGCTGTGATCTCGTCGTTTCCTCCTCGCCGAAAGCCTCCGGCACCTATCGCAGCGGAATGCGCGCCGTTGTGAATGCAGCCGAGATGCCGACCGGCGACTTTGT
The DNA here is from genome assembly GCA_963669445.1 of Rhodospirillales bacterium. Taxonomy (GTDB): domain Bacteria; phylum Pseudomonadota; class Alphaproteobacteria; order Kiloniellales; family JACOMY01; genus JACOMY01. Next base: position 2,377,393 of record OY770029.1, on the reverse strand, counting down.
GAAGCGCCGCGATGTCGACATGCAAGCACAAGAACGCTTGGCCGCCATCGCGCGAGTCGTCGGCGAAGACAATCTGCAAGTGCTGAACGCCAACCGCCTGGCCGAAGCGCGCCTCGGCGACAGTGTCTTCGCCAACATGATTATGCTGGGTGCCGCCTGGCAGGCAGGTTTGGTGCCGCTTAGCGAGGCGGCCCTGGATCGGGCAATCGCCTTGAATGGCGTTGCCGTCGAATGCAATCGCCAGGCCTTCGCGCTCGGTCGGCTGACGGTCGTTGAGCCGCTAGAGGTGCAAGCCGAACCGCCTGTCTTTGACGAGGGCCTTGATCAGATAATTGCTCGGCGCGTTACGTTCCTGACCGACTACCAGGACGCCGCTTGGGCTGAGCGCTATGCAGGTTTGGTCGCGACTGTGCGGGCAGCAGAGGGTGGGGAGGGCGAGCAGCCTTTGACGAAGGCGGTAGCGCGCGCGCTCTTCAAGCTGATGTCCTACAAGGACGAGTACGAAGTAGCCCGCTTGCATCGCGACCCTGCCTTCCTGAAGCAGATCGCCGAGACCTTTGAGGGCGATTTCAAGATCAAGCATCACCTGGCACCGCCGCTTCTGTCCGCACAGCGCGACGCACGTGGCCGTCCGGTGAAAAAGCAGTTTGGTCCGTGGGTTAGGCAGGCTTTCTCACTGCTCTCCAAGTTGAAGAGGCTGCGCGGAACCCGTTGGGACCTCTTTGGCTATACGGCTGAACGCAAGCGTGAGCGGGCTCTGATCGCTTGGTATGAAGCGCTGCTGCCTCGTCTCGTCGCCGCCTTAGGGCGGACGTCCAAAGAGACCCTGGTCGAGATCGCAGCTGCTCCCATGGGTATCCGCGGTTTTGGCCCAGTCAAGGAGGCCGCGGAAGAGGAGGTCCGTTGCAAGGTCGACGTCTTGCTGCAGTCGCTGCCCGGCTAGAGTACGGGACGCGCAACCATTAGCCAAATGATGCCCAGGACGGCGAAGAAGGCGGGAAATCCGCAGTAGAACCAGATGCGGTAGAGCCGACGAAAGGCAGGTGGCAGCTCTCCGCCGATGCTTTCGATGGCAAGGTCGCGCAGTCGGTGCTGGATCCAGACCACCGGTAGCCAGAAGCAGCCGACGAGCAGGTAGAGCGCGAGAGAGAGCAGGATCCAGCCCTCCGTTAGGTCCCAGCCAAGGCTGTAGGCGAGCGCAATGCCGGTGATCGGCTGCAAAATCACGGCGGTGGCGGTAAACACCCAATCGGCCAGGATCACGGTGCTGGCCGTGTGCGCGATGATCCTGGGGTCACCGCTGCGCTGCGCCATCATCATGAAGAAGGCGATGCCGCCACCGGTGCCCAACAGCACCGCGGCCCCTAGGATGTGCAGCCAGCGAAGAAGAAGGATCCAATCCACGGAGGGACCCTAGCGCTCTTCTGCCAGCATGGCGAGGTAGAGCGCGAGTAGAGTTGCTGGCAGAACCTTGACCAGCGGCCCCAAGGGGTCGAGCCAGAGCGCCGGCACCAGCAGGCTGGCCAACAGCAGATAGCCGAGCGAGACGGTAATGGAGAGCAGGCAGCCCAGGCGGAACCAGCGCCGAAACAGCAAAGTGCAGCCGATCGCCAGGTCGACGAGGGCACCAGCGTAGACGAAGAGTTGGGCCTGGCCGGAAGTCATGCCGGGCTCGAGGACCAAGCCCGCTCGCTCGGCATCCGCCAGAGCGACCAGGCCGGAGACCAACCAGAATGCCGACAGAACGAGGACGCCAAGCGGAAAGACCAGCATGTGACGCGCGAAGATGCGCTCCTGTCGGGTGGAAGGGAGGTCGGCCAGAATCGCTCCCAGGCCGCTCATCGTCTGGCCGCTCGCTTTCCGCCAAGGCTCGGGATCGCCGGCCACGTCTTTGGCCATCACTTTCAGTGCGGTGCTGCGCAGCGGCGACCGCCAGCCGAAGACGGCGGCCAAATCCGCCAATCTGGCGAAGGCGAGACCTAAGAACAGCGGCAGGTTGAGAACTGCCCTGGGCGGTGCGAAACCGAGCCAGCGGCGAACCGCCAAGACCAAATCTTGGAAGCTATGGGCCTCGGATTCCATCAGGTCGTAGCTTTGTCGATTGATGTGAGGGGCCTCGAGGCAGGTCAATACAGCCTCCGCCACTTCTCTTGCGCCGACGCATTGGAAGCGTGCCGTGCCCAGCAGCAAAGGCTGCACGCCCGGAACGGCAGCCAGCGTGCGCAGAAGCGCCGTGCCGCCGAAAGCCGTAGGTGCAAGCACCAGGCCCGGCTTCAGGGTCACCCAGCTGAGCGTGCTGGCAGCCAGAGCGGCGTCGGCTTCGCCCTTGGTGCGCAGAAACTCAGTCTCCGCATCGGGGCTGGCGCCGGGCGCCGAGATCTGGAGGAAGCGGGAGATGCCGCCCTGCTCGCAGGCGTGAACGAGACTAACGAGGGAGTCGCGCTGGCTGACGCTCAAGCGATCGCCACCACCGCTCTGCAGGGCACCGGCGGCATTGATCACGGCGTCGCAGTCTTTGAGGAGTGGGGTCCAATCGTCTGACTTAATGAGGTTATTTAGATCCACCTGAAACCAGATGGCGCCGGGCAACAGGCGTTTCCCCAGATCCGGATTGCGGGCTGCTGCGACGACCTCGTGGCCGGCCTGCAGCAGGGCATGCCCGATCTCCTTGCCGACGAGCCCATAGCCACCGAGCAGTAGGACTCGCATGGACTTCGTTAGGATAGAGCCGCCCAGGCAGCATCAAGGCAGCGCTGAGTGTCGAGGCTCGCTTTGGCAAAGGCAGCGCGTTCGCCGCTATTGCCGTCCTCTGCCAGGCGGCGGAATGTCTCGACCATCAACACCTGTTGCGGCGTCTTGGAAGGAGTCTCGACAAAGGCGAAGGTCTTCGGATTCTGCGCCCCGCCACGTTGCGTGAATCCGGTCGGGATGTCAGGGTTTTCGCGGGCGAAGCTGTTGGTCCAGTTCATGACGAAATCGTTCATCTGCACGACGCCCTTGTCGCCGAAGAGACTGACCAGATCGGTCATGCCGCCAGTCTGAAATCCGCAGCCGAAGGTCGCCGTCTCACCACTGTCGAAGGCGAGAAGACCACTGCAGTGGGTCAGCGCGCCGGTCTCTGGGTCGCGCCGGCCGCTGGCGTTTGCCTGGATCAGGGCTCCCTCTGGCCGCAGATACTCGACCAATGCCCGCATACAGTACCAACCGACATCGCCCAGGGCGCCCATCGGCTCCAGGGTAGGGTCGAAGCGGATGTTCTTCCGGTCTGCAAGGCTGATGTAGAAGACCGTATGCAGGGCGCTCGGGCGGCCGACCAAGGCTGTCGTCTCCGCCCGAATCCGATCGCGACGTGGATGGTGGACGAAGTGCGTCGCATCCATGAAGACCAGATCGGCCGCTGCCGCAGCACCGGACATGCGTGTCACCGACTGAGCGTCGACATAGGGTTTGTCGACCAGTACATGCTTGCCGGCTGCAATGGCTGCGAGCGCTGCCTCCTCTTTGTGCGCTGTCGGAACGGCAATGTAGACAGCTTGCACCGCTGGCTCGGCCAGCATGGCCTCGAGACCCTCGATAGGCTTCGCCCCTGTCCGGCCCTCCGCGAAGGCACGAGCCCGCTCAAGGCTGCGGCTTGCCACCGCAGCCAAGCGCGCAGAGGGTGCAGCCTCGACGGCATCGGCGACCACATTGGCGATCATGCCGGTGCCGAGGATGCTGAAACCGAAGGCATTGGGTGAAGTCATGGTCCGAGCCTCAGTCCTGTGCCTTGATCTGCACGTAGGAGCCGGGCGCGTCCTCGATCACCTTCAGCTTGCCGTCGCCGGGGGCACGGGCAGGAACCAGGGGACCTGCCGTCTCGCGCACCCATTCCGCCCAGGCCGGCCACCAGGAACCCTCGTGCTGGCTCGCCGATTCAAGCCACTCATCCGCCGTCGGCGGGTTCTTGTCGTTGGTCCAATGCGGGTACTTGCCCGGCGGCGGGTTGATGATGCCGGCGATGTGGCCGGAACCGGCCAGGATGAACTTGGCCGGACCGCCGACCAGTTGGGTGCCCTGGTAGGTCGACTTCCAGGGGGCGATGTGGTCCTCGCGTGTGGAGATGAAACAGCAAGGCAGGCTGATCTTGCCCAAGTCGATCGGTACGCCGGCGATGGTCAAGGCATCGGGCTCGCGCAGCAGGTTCTTCTGATACATGTTGCGCAGATAGAAGCTGTGCATGGCCGCCGGCATGCGGGTCGAGTCGCTGTTCCAATAGAGCAGATCGAAAGGGAAGGGGTCCTTGCCCAGCAGGTAATTGTTGACCACGAAGGACCAGATGAGGTCGTTGGCGCGCAGCATGTTGAAGGTGGTCGCCATGTCGGAGCCTTCGAGGTAGCCCTGCTCCTCCATCTTCTTCTCGAGGAACTGCAGCTGCGCCTCGTCGATGAAGACGCCCAGCTCTCCAGCGTCGTGGAAGTCCATCATGGTGACGAAGAAGGTCGCGGACTTGAAACGCTGGTCGTTTCTGGCCGCCATATGGGCCAGGGTGGCGGATAACAACGTACCGCCCAGGCAGTAGCCGATGACGTTGGCGCCGACCACGCCCGTTGCCTGTTCCATGGCGTCTAGTGCGGCCAGCGGTCCCTCCACCAGATAGTCGTCGAAGCGCTTCTGGGCCAGCGCGCGATCGGGGTTGACCCAAGATATCACGAAGACGGTAAAGCCCTGCGCCGTGGCCCAGCGGACGTAGGAATTCTTCTCGCGCAGGTCCAGGATGTAAAACTTGTTGATCCAGGGCGGGATAATCAGCAGCGGGATCTCATGCTGCTGCTCGGTCGTCGGGTCGTATTGGATCAGCTGCATCAGGTCGTTCTGGAAGACCACCTTGCCCGGCGTGACCGCGACGTTCTCGCCCAATTGGAACTTGCTCGAGTCGGTCTGCGAAATGGTGAGCTTGCCCTTGCCGCGCTCCAGATCGTCCAAGAGGTTCTTCAGCCCGTTCAGCAGGTTCTCGCCGCCGCTCTCGACCGTCGCCCGCAGCACTTCTGGGTTGGTCAGAATGAAGTTAGACGGTGCCATAGCATCGACAAATTGTCGGGTATAGAAATCAACCTTCTTGGCGGTCTTGTCGTCCAGACCGTCGACGTCGTTCACCGTCTGGTGCATCCAGCGCGCAGTCAGCAGATAGGACTGTTTGATATAGTCGAAGAGGGCATTGTCATCCCACAGCGGATCCCTAAAACGACGATCGCCGTTGGAGGGCTCGGCCACGGCATTGCCGCTGCCGCCCATCATCTTCTGTGCCGTGCTCTGCCAAAGTCGCATGTAGTCCTGCCAGAGGCTGGCCTGGGCCTGCATCATCTTGGCGGGGTCGGTCATCATGCGCGTCGTCATCTCAAGGAAGGCGCGGCCGACGTTCAAGGGGTCCACCTGTCCCGAGCTGCCGTCGGTCATCTGGTGCTCCAGCCATTGGCCGACCAGTTTCTGGCTGCGTTCGGCGATCTCCGCCATCTCGCGGGAGAACTGCACCGGGTCAGGCACCTTGACGTCCGGGCCTAGTTGCTCGCTCATCTCTCGTTCCCTATGCTGCGGACAATGCGGCGCGGGTAAAAAACGCACCGAATCCTTTGCTGGCTGCGCTGGTTGCGCGTATTGCTGTGTTGGCTGCTGCACCGCAGCCGCGGTGGGTTACTAGACTATCTGGCGACTTGACGCCAGTGATGCGAGGCCGCGCCGTGCGACGGGCTGGCCCAAGAGGAGACAAAGTGCCGTTATGAGCATCGTTACCGGCAACCGGCGAGGACCATTCGGTCGTGCCTGCGTCCTGGCGCCTGTTCTTGGTCTTGTCGCTCTGGTCGGCTGCGAGACCTTCGAAGAAAACCCCTCGCCGAATCCGGCGGTGGTGTCATCGCAAGACCTCGAGTCGCAGCCCTATCCCAACCTTTCGCAGGTTCCAGACAAGCCACCTCCCGTGACGCCGGAGCAGATTCGCGCCAGCACGGCTGCAGGGCTGGAAGCCGATCGCGCCAATGCGCAGTATACGGCACCCCTGACGGCATCGGGCACGACGGTTCAGGCAGCGACCCCGCCATCGCCGACACAGGCGCCAGCTGCCGCTGCCACAGCTGCTGCTTCCTCTAGCGTGGAAAGCGCCAGCACTGCCGCGCCCTCGGCTGCCGCTGCCGCTGCTGCCCAGCCGACGCCGCAGACCGCAGCGCCGGCGCCATCCAGCACGCCTGCGGTTGCTTCCAGCGGTCGGCCGACCTCTCTGGATCAGACGACGACGGCCGTGGCAGCCGCCGGTGTGCCGAATTCGGCACCGGGCCGGAACACGATACCTTCTGCCGCGGCAACCCAGGCCGCCAGCCCCTATTCCGGCGGGTCGGTCGCGGCCGGTGCGGCCGGCACCGCGGGAGCTGCCGCGCCAGCGGCGGCAACGACGGCGAGCGCTGCACCCCAAGCGACGGCGACCGCAGCGGGCGTGACGCCAGGACCCACTGGCACGCCCTCGGCTTCCAAGACTCCCGGCGCACAGGCCTTGGCATCCAGCCGTCGCCAGCGGCGTAGCGGGTCTGCCCCAGTGGCGACCACTCCGACGACCGTATCCTCTGCCGGTGTTACTGGAGGCCCGGTGCCGACGACCACGGCGGCCCTTCCGACCCAGCCGGGATTGCCGCTTGGACCTGGACCGGGTGCGAGCGCTGCTGCGGCTGCGGCGGCCGCGCCATTGGTCCCGGCCCAGGGAACGGTCGGTACGGGAGCGGTTCAATTGGTCGCGGTGATCTACTTCGCCAATGGTTCGGCAGCCTTGGACGGACGCGACGTCGCCGTCCTGCGAGAGGTAGCTGCCATTCAGCGACAGTATGGCGGTGTCATTCGCGTGATCGGCCATGCCTCCTCGCGCACTGCCGTCCTGCCGCAGGAGCGCCATCAGCTGGTCAACCTGCAGGTCTCTTTCGACCGCGCCGAATCGGTAGGCCAAGCCTTGTTACGAGCCGGTCTGCCTTCGTCCGCCCTGGTTATGGAAGGCATCTCGGATCGTCAGCCGGTCTATCACGAGTTCATGGTGACCGGAGAGGCCGGCAACCGCCGCGCTGAAATCTTCCTGGAGTATTAGGCCCGGCCTCCCCTAAGAAAAGGCAGCGGCGCGCGGGTCATTCCGCCCGCCTGCCGCTTTGCGACAATGGAGAATGCGAACGGTGACGGCTCCCCTGCGTATCGGCCTGGCTGGCCTTGGAACGGTCGGTGGCGGCGTCTTGCGTCTGCTGCAGGACAATCGGGCCCTGATCGAGGCCCGCGCCGGACGTCGGCTGGAGGTGGTGGCCGTATCTGCGCGCGATCGCAGCAAGGCCCGTGACCTGCCATTGGACGGACTGCGCTGGGCCGCTTCGGCCGAGGCATTGGCCGAAGATCCTGATGTCGATGCGGTCGCCGAACTGATCGGCGGAGACGAGGGACCGGCAAGACGGCTTGTCGAGACCTGCCTGATCCGAGGCCGGCCGGTGGTGACCGCCAACAAGGCCCTGGTTGCCATGCATGGTGCGGCGTTGGATGGATTGGCCGGCAAGGCCGGTACGACGCTTGCCTATGAGGCGGCGGTTGCCGGCGGCATCCCGATCATCAAGCTGCTGCGCGAAGGCCTTGCCGCCAACGCCGTCTCGCGCGTCTACGGCATCCTGAACGGCACCTGCAATTACATCTTGACAGAGATGCGCGAGACCGGCCGCGACTTCGACGAGGTACTCGCCGAGGCGCAGGCGCTGGGCTATGCCGAAGCTGACCCGACCTTCGACATCGACGGCATCGACGCGGCTCACAAGCTGGCCATTCTGGCGTCGCTCGCTTTCGGCAGCCGCGTCGACTTCGGCGCGCTTTCGATCGAGGGTATCCGCCACGTCACTGCGCTGGACATCGCCTTTGCCACCGAACTTGGCTATCGGGTGAAGCTGCTTGGGCTGGCGGAGCGTCACGGCGACCAACTGGATCAGCGGGTGTTTCCTTGCATGGTGCGCAAACAAGCGCCGATTGCTTCGGTCGAGGGCGTCTTCAATGCGGTCGTCGCAGAGGGCAATCACGTCGGCACGGTGATGGTGGAGGGGCCGGGCGCAGGCGCAGGGCCGACGGCCTCGGCAGTGGTGGCCGATCTGATCGATCTGGCCCGCGGCAATCACCTGGCGCCCTTCGGCTTGGCCGACCGGGACCTGGAGAGCCTTGCTCCTATGGCGCCGGAGGGGCGGCTTGGTGCCTTCTATCTGCGCCTGACGGTGACCGATCAGCCGGGTGTCATCGCCGATGTCGCCGCGATCTTGCGCGACCAATCGATCTCCATGGAATCCATGCTACAGCGTGGTCGTGCACCGGGCGAGACGGTCAGCGTGGTGCTCACCACCCACGAAACTCAAGCTCAGGCGATTGAACGTGCTCTCGAGCGTATCGCGCAGCTGGAGAGCGTGATCGAGCCGCCGCGCGTCCTGGCGATTGCCGAATTCTAGGCCTGCATGACGAAAACCACCGTCTGGTGATACTGGACTTGACGAAGACGCTCGCGCTGATGACATCCCGGTTAGAGTGTGTCGGTCCGACGAGGCGCCCGGCCCCAGGATCGGGCAGAAACAAGAACCAAGAGGAATGAGTTCATATGACTAGCTTAAGCGCGATGGATCGCAATCTGGCATTGGAGTCGGTACGGGTAACCGAGGCAGCAGCACTGGCGGCTTCGCGCCTCATGGGGCGCGGCGACGAGAAGGCGGCCGATCAGGCAGCGGTGACGGCGATGCGCGTGGCGCTCAACAGCCTGCCGATCAGCGGCACCGTCCGGATCGGTGAGGGAGAGCGCGACGAGGCGCCGATGCTCTTCATCGGTGAAGAGGTCGGCGGCGGTGGTCCGAAGATCGATATCGCACTCGACCCCTTGGAGGGCACCACGATTACCGCCAAGGGCGGCCCTAATGCGCTGGCGGTCATTGCCATGGCGCAGGAGGGCGGCTTTCTGAATGCGCCCGACACCTACATGGACAAGATCGCCGTGGGCGGCGGCTTGCCCGAGGATGTGGTCGACCTGGATGCCGATCCGGCAGAGAACCTGGCCTCGCTTTCCAAAGCGACCGGTAAGTCTGTGTCGGATTTGGTGGTCTGCATTCTCGACCGGCCCCGCCATGCCGAGATCATAGCCAAAGTCCGCGATGCTGGCGCCCGCATCGTGCTGATCGGCGACGGCGACGTTTCCGGAGTCATTGCAACCTCCAACAAGGAGAGCGGGATCGACCTCTATCTCGGTCAAGGCGGTGCGCCCGAAGGTGTATTGGCAGCGGCCGCGTTGCGTTGCATCGGTGGTCAATTCCAAGGCCGTCTGGTCTTCCGCAATGACGACGAGCGCGAGCGTGCGCATCGCTGCGGCGTCACCGATTTGACCCGGAAGTACAAGCTGAACGAGCTGGCCGGCGGCGATGTGGTCTTCTCCGCCACCGGCGTTACTGACGGCAGCATGCTGCGCGGCGTGCGTCGTTTCGCTCAAGGCGCAGAGACCGAGTCCATCGTCATGCGCTCGGCCACCGGCACCGTCCGCACCATCCATGCGCGGCACGATTTCTCGCGCAAGACATGGTACAGCGACATCCTGGGCTAGAGCTGCAGATGTGCGGAGGAGAGCAGGGAGCGCTCTTGGGCGTCACCCGCTCTCTGACCGGCCAAGCCTGGCGCACGCGCCCATATGACGAACGGGCTGCGATTGCAATCGGACAACGCCTGGGCCTTTCCGACTTGGTGGCCAGGTTGCTGTCGCAACGCGGCGTCGGCTTGGAGGAGGCTGCAGGATTCCTCGCCCCGAAGCTGCGCGATGCGTTACCGGAACCCTATTCCATCAAAGACATGCAGGCCGCAGCTGAGCGCCTGGCTGAGGCAGTTCGCGACGATCAGCCGGTGGCTGTCTTCGGCGACTACGATGTCGACGGGGCGACATCGGCAGCGCTTCTGAAGCGCTTCTTTCAGGCGCTGGGGCGCAATCTTCGGGTCTACATTCCCGATCGCCTGACGGAAGGCTACGGCCCCAATCCAGCGGCCATGCAGAGTCTTGCGGCCGAAGGCACGGCGCTTCTGGTCACCGTCGATTGTGGAACGACGGCGCACGATGCTTTGGCAGCGGCGGCAGCAGCGGGGCTTGAGGTCCTGGTGGTCGACCACCACGTGGCCGAGGTGGACCTGCCTGCGGCCCGGGCCATCGTCAATCCCAATCGCCTGGACGATGACAGCGGCGCCGGCAGTTTGGCCGCAGTCGGCGTCCTCTTCCTCCTGCTGATCGCCGTCAATCGAGAACTGCGTCACAGTGGTTTCTACTCGAACGGCTTGCAAGAGCCGACGCTCTTGGATTGGCTGGATCTTGTAGCCTTGGGCACCGTCGCCGACGTGGCGCCCTTGAGCGGCCTGAACCGGGTCCTGGTGGCCCAAGGCCTCAAGGTTCTGCAGGCGCGGGGCAATGCTGGGCTGGCGGCGCTCCTGCAGGTGATCGGTCAGCAGGGTGCCGTGACCGCGGGCCAGCTGGGGTTTCAGTTGGGTCCGAGGGTGAATGCCGGAGGCCGTGTCGGCTCGGCAGATCTGGGTACTCGGCTGCTGTCCAGCGATGACCCGTTAGAGGCGCAGCGTCTGGCGCAAGAGTTGGATCGTTTGAACCGCGAGCGGCAGGAGATCGAGGCCCACGTTCAGGCCCAGGCGATCGAGAGGGTCGAGGCGGGACCTCCGCCGGAGGGGATGATCGTGGCTGCCGGCGATGCCTGGCATCCTGGTGTCATCGGCATCGTTGCCGCGCGCCTGCGCGAGCGCTATGGCCTTCCAGCCTTGGTCATCGCCCTAACGGAGGGGGTGGGGAAGGGCTCCGCCCGTTCCGTTCCAGGCCTCGATCTCGGTGCCCTGGTTTTGCGGGCCCGGTCCAGGGGGCTGTTGGTAAACGGCGGCGGCCATCGCATGGCGGCGGGTTTGACAGTTGAGCCGCAGCGGATTGCCGAACTTACCGCCTTCTTGCAGGAAGAGGCTTCTAAGGCATTGATTGAAATTGGTTATCAGCCAGCGCTTCTCATCGATGCCACGGTCTCTGGCGGCGGTGCCACCGCCGATTTGGTCGCCGGATGCCAGAGCCTCGCCCCTTTCGGCGTCGGCAACCCGCAGCCGCGATTCGCGCTGCCGGCCATGCGTTTGGCCAATGTCGAGGTCATGGCGGAGCGGCATCTGCGCCTGCGGGCCGAGACTGAGACTGGGGCCAGCCTACGCGCGGTCTGTTTCCGCGCCTTCGATAGCCCGTTGGGCGAAGCCTTGCTCGCGGCGCGCGGGCGCCGCTTGCATCTGGCCGGGCGGCTGGAGCGCGACAGCTGGCGCGGCGGCGATGCCGTTCAACTGATTGTCGAGGATGCTGCGGAAGTCACGACTTAGGGCGCGCTTGAACACGCGAAAGCGTCTACACTTGTCAGCAGTCTGAGTGATGACGCGACCGTGCCTTGCTTTAGGCCCACTTGCTCGCCAGGCTGCCGAGGTGAGGCATGGGAGGGTCTTGGGCAACGATGATCCAACGCAGCGGTTTGAGAGGGGAAGGGCGCTGTCTCAGCAGGCTGCTGCTGGGGCTTGCCATCGCCGTCTGGGCTCTGGGCGCTACGTCGAGCAGAAGCGAAGCACAGGGGCAGGTCGTCGAAATCGAGCTGTTGCTGGCCGTCGACAGCTCCTCGTCCATCAATCGCTATGAGTTCGATCAGCAGATTCGCGGATTGGCTGAGGCCTTTCGCAGCCCTCTGGTCGGCTCAGCGATCACGGCTCTCGGCCAGCGCGGCGTCGCCGTCGCGCTGATGCAATGGGCCGGGCGCAGCCAGCAGCACCTCTCTGCCGAGTGGCGCATTCTGCGCACCGCCGAAGATGCGCAAGCCTTTGCCGACTATCTCGACGGTACGCCCCGCTTCATTGAAGGTGGCTCCACGGCGATCGGCGAGGCCTTGCGCTATGCGCTCTCCAGCATGAACGCCAACGCCTATCAGAGCCAACGTCTGGTGGTCGATGTCTCCGGCGATGGGGTCAGCAACGAAGGCGAGAATCCGGCCGTCTGGCGCGACCGCCTTGTGACTGCCGGCGTTACCATCAACGCCCTGGTGATTCTGAACGAAGATCCGAACCTCACAAGCTTCTACCGCTCGGAAGTGGTCGGCGGTCCGGGCTCCTTCTTGCTGACTGCTAAGGATTATCGCGCCTATGGCGCTGCCATCGAGCACAAACTACTGCAAGAGCTTGGGCCACCTCAGTTCGTCGAGCAGGCGCCGCCCCAGGGCTCGGACGCCATGCGATCGACGACCGAGAGGGATGGCGGTTAGACACTTGCTTTTCACCGCGTGGCGCCGTATGTCCCTGCCCTCTGCCTCGGGTCCCCATCGTCTAGAGGCCTAGGACGCCAGCCTTTCACGTTGGTAACACGGGTTCGAATCCCGTTGGGGACGCCACGGCCCTTCGGCCGCCGCTAGATGGCCAGATCGCAAATGCCCATGACCGACATGACGAATGTTGCCGCCTTCTACGATGGACAGGTGGAGGTTGAGTGGGAACGGCTGGCGCTGAACTGGCTGGAATACGGGGTCACCCTCAATTTCATTCGTCGAGATCTGCCGCGGTCGGCCCGTATTTTGGATGTCGGCGGCGGGCCCGGGCGCTACACGCTAGCACTGGCCGAGGAGGGGCACGCGGTCGAGCTGTTGGACCTCTCGGCCGGAAACATCGCATTTGCCGAAACCAAAGCTGCCGCCTTGGGCATCGCTTTAGCGAGCGCGCGCCAAGGCGATGCGCGTGATCTCTCGGCCTATCCGGACGGAAGCTATGACCGGGTCCTGGTCCTTGGGCCGCTCTATCACCTGGTGGAGAGGGAAGCGCAGGTGCGGGTGATCGAGGAGGCCGTGCGTGTGCTGAAGCCGGGCGGTTTGGCCTTCTTTGGCTTCATCTCGCGCTATGCCGCCTTTCACTTCAACGCCAAGCGGGTGCCGGACGAGATTGCCGCGTGGCGCGGACTGAGCGAGCGTATCTTCGATACCGGTCTCTATCGTCCGCGAGATGCGGAAACCTTTTTTATCGAATCGGCATTCGTCGATCCCGAGTGGATCTGTCCCTTCATGACCGGCTTTATGCTGGAGCGGGCAAGGCTCTTTGGTGCCGAGAGTCTCTTCGCCCAGTCGGAGGCCATAACCGGCGCTCTACCGGCGGAAGCACGGCGGCGCTGGCTGGACCTGGCGATCGACTATGCCGAGACCAAGGGGGCGCTCTACGGCAGCGAGCATCTGATCTACGTCGGCCGCAAGCCGGCTTAGCGTTTCGGGTTATCCTTTCCCTGCTCGCTCTCACGCAGCGCCGCACCGCTGGGGATCCAGCCGCGATAGATCGTGGTGGCCTGCAAGGGAAGGCGGAAGAAACGCTCATCGGCCTCGGGATGGGCGACTAGTTTGCGCCTATGCACGAGCCAGAGCGCAGCGACGAAGGCGGCTATGCCGAAGATCACGCCGCCCAAACCTTGGCCCCAGAGAATGCCGGTGACGCCGAAGTAGCGATCGCCCAGCCAGACGAGCGGTAGGGTGCCGATGGTGGCGCGCCCCCAGTTGGAGAGCGTCGCCCAAAGCGGGCGCCCCAGATTGTTGAAGGCCGCGTTGGCCACAAAGAGGGCGCCGACAAAGATGAAGCTCAGGGTAACGCCGGATGCAAAGATGTTGATCACCTCGGCTGCGCCCGGCGTGGCATGGAAGACGCGGGCGATCTGGCCCTCAAGAAGATAGAAGGCAAGCGCCGGCAGGAGAACGGCCAGCGTTGAGAAGGCCATGGCCGTCCAGAGGGCGGTGCGCACTCTGTCGTAGCGCTCCGCACCGTAATTCTGCCCGACGATGGGACCGATGGCGCCACTGAGCGCGAAGATCGTACCGAAAGCGACAGGGATGATGCGGCTGACGATGGCAAAGCCGGCAACCGTGTCGTCGCCGTGCGTTGCCAGAGCCTTGATCATGATGGAGTTGCCGATCGGTGTTGCCAGATTGGTCGCAATCGCGGGCATCGCTACAGCAAGAAAAGGCCAGGTGTCAGAAAGGAAGTACGGAGCTTGGAAGCGACCCAGAACCTGCGCGCGCTTGACCACGCCGTACCAGGCAATGGCGAAGACGGCGATGCGGGCGCCGACGCTGCCAAGCGCAGCACCTACGATATCCAGTCCGAAACCGAAGATCAGAATCGGGTCCAGCACGGCGTTGACCAGACCGCCGCCGACGGTTGACCACATGGCCAGCCGCGGCAGGGCGTTGGCTCGCAGCACGCCGCCGCCGGCCATCGCCAGCGCCAAGAGCGGCATGGAGGGAAAGATGATGCGCAGATAGACGATGGCTAGCTCCAAGGTGCGGCCTTCTGCGCCCAGTGCAGCCAGGAACTCGGGTGCATAGATGAAACCCACCACCGCAACCGGTATCGTGAGAACCAGGGTTGCTAGTGCATTGTGCAAGACCAAACGTTCGGCTTCCTCCCTACGCCCCGCACCGATGTTCCGTGCCACCATGGCGGCCGTGCCGATGGCAAAACCGATACAGATCGAGGTTGAGAAGAAGAGCAGGGTGCCGGCATAGCCGACCGCTGCCGCCAACTCTTCCTGGCCCAACAGCGAGAGAAAATAGAGGTCGGCCAGATCGACCAGGAAGAGCGTCATCAATCCGATGGCGCCGTAAAGCGTGGTCGTAACGATATGCTTGAGGATGGAGCCCTCGGTGAAGCCGGCTCCGCCTTGGCCTTGTGCCGTTCCTCTTGCCGCCACTCCGCTCTCCTTGTTGTACCGGGCTGCCTGCTCTGCCCGGTCGGGTGATCCTGCCCGCAAGCGGACGCGGTGAGAAGGGGGCACGCCAACACGATAAATCATCTGCCGCAGGTCCGCTGCGGTGCTAGAAACCTGCTGAAAGGAGTGATTTATGCCTAGGGTTAGCTTGAATGATCGATTTGAGGAGGCTCTGGTCTATGCTGCGCGCCTGCATCGGCGCCAGCGACGTAAGGGCAACGATGTGCCCTACGTTTCTCATCTGATGGCCGTCACTGCGCTGACGCTGGAGCATGGCGGCGACGAAGAGCAAGCCATAGCGGCACTGCTGCATGACGCCGCCGAGGACCAGGGTGGGCAGGCCGAGCTCGAGCGAATCGAGGCGCGTTTCGGTGCCGGAGTGGCAGCCATTGTCGCCGACTGCAGCGATAGTCTGGAGGAGCCGAAGCCGGCTTGGCGCCCACGCAAGGAGGCCTATGTGGCTGGTCTGGCGCATAAGCCCGAGCGCTCTCTGTTGGTCTCGCTTGCTGACAAGACGCACAACGCGGAGTGCATTCGCGATGACTATAGGCAGCTGGGCGATGCCGTTTGGGATCGTTTCGGCGGTGGTGGAGCAGGGGTGCGCTGGTACTATCAGGCTCTGGCGGACAGTTTTGACAGGCATCGCCCCTCCGCCTTGGCGGAACGCCTAGGAGCAGCAGTCGCCTGCTTTGCGACCCCCTAGGCGCGGTGGCTTTCTGCTCTGCGTCTTTCCTGCCGCTTCCCTAACCAAGCGGGCATGCTATAGCTCCGCAAGACGTCCTTGCCGACCAGGAGTCGCGACGCTGCGGCTCAGAGTGGGAAGCGACGGGCCCGATCCGCTTACGAGGAGGTGATCCCTAGGTCATGACGAAGGTTCGCAAGGCGATCTTGCCGGTTGCAGGTCTTGGTACGCGTTTCTTGCCGGCGACGAAGGTGATTCCGAAGGAGCTATTGCCGGTCGTCGATCAACCGGTCATCAACTACGCCGTGGAAGAGGCCAAGAAGGCCGGTATCGAGAAGTTCATCTTCATCATCTCTCGTGGCAAGTCGGTCATTCAGGATCATTTCGACTGTGCGCCGGAGCTTGAGCAAGTTCTGGAGAAGCGGCACAAGCATGCGGCGCTGGAAGCGGTCCGCAAATCCCAGATAGACGCCGGCGACGCCATATTCGTCCGCCAGTCCAGTCCCTTGGGCTTGGGCCATGCCATCTGGTGCGCGCGCGACCTGATTCACGAAGAGCCTTTCGCGGTACTGCTGCCTGACGACATCGTGCTTGGTCAACGCTCCTGCATGGCCCAACTGATCGAAGCCTACGACGGAATCGGCCGCGGCAGCGTTATCGGCGTCCAGGAAGTAGAGCGCGCGCATACCGACCGCTACGGCATTCTGGACCCCGACAGCCAGAGTGGGGCATTGGTTAAGGCAAAGGGCTTGGTCGAGAAACCCAAGCCGGAGGATGCGCCTTCGCAACTGGCCGTCATTGGTCGCTATATTCTCGATCCCATCGTCTTCAAGTATCTTGACGAGAAGGTGGTCGGGGCTGGCGACGAGATCCAGATCACCGACGCCATCACCAAATCCTTGAACCATGCGCCGGTCCATGGATTGCTGTTCGAAGGCAAGCGCTACGATTGCGGGGACAAGCTGGGTTTCCTGCAAGCCAACATCGCCTTTGCCCTTGAGCATCCGGAGTTGCGCGATGGGCTGACAAGTTTCCTTAGATCATTGGAGCTATAACCAGCCTGCGGGTATCGCGATCTCGTATTGCTGGGCACTTGTGCTACATTTGCATAGGAGATGGGCATTGGTTCCGTGTCGATGGCGGTCTGGCCGTCGCCGGTTCAAGCGAACATCAAGGGTTTAGCCCGGTCATGCGCATCGGCATGATCGACCAACGTATATTTGAACTGCGTCAGCGCAAACTCGGGTTAGCAGAATGCGAATAGCAATCATCGGCACAGGCTATGTGGGGCTGGTATCGGGCGTCTGTCTTGCAGAGCTGGGCCACGAGGTGATTTGCGTCGACAACGACCACGGCAAGGTCGAGCGCCTGCAAGGAGGCGAGATCCCGATCTATGAACCGGACTTGGAGGAGCTCTGCGCCAAGACCGTTGAGGCCGGGCGGCTCAGCTTCACCTCCGAAACCGCGACGGCAGTAGAAGGCTGCGCCCTGGTCATGGTTGCAGTCGGTACGCCCTCGACCTCCGGCGGGGAGGCTGACCTTGGCTACATCGACATGGCCATCGACCAGCTTCTTACGGTTATGCCCCAAGACGGCTTTCTGGTAATCAAGTCGACGGTACCGATCGGAACCAACCGCGCCTTGGCCAAACGCATCGAGCAGGCCGGACGCGGCGACCTTGAGGTGATCTCCAATCCAGAGTTTTTGCGCGAAGGCAAGGCAGTTCTCGACTTCCTGCAGCCCGATCGGGTCGTCGTCGGGGCCGAGAGCGATGCAGCAGCTGCCTTGATGCAAGACCTCTATCGACCACTCTCTGAGCAGGGCTATCCGATTCTGGTGACGGGCCTGGAAACCGCGGAGATGATCAAGTACGCGGCCAATGCCTTCCTGGCGACCAAGGTTGCCTTCATCAATCAAGTGGCTGACCTCTGCGAAGCCAGCGGCGCCGATGTCGAGTCGGTCGCTCACGCCATCGGTCTGGACAAGCGCATCGGCAGCCAGTTCTTAAGGCCAGGACCGGGATACGGTGGGTCCTGTTTTCCCAAGGACACCCGAGCGCTGGCTTGGACCGCTCGCCATCTGAACCATCCGATTGGCATTGTCGAGACGGTGATTGAGGAGAACGAGATCAGGAAGCGTCAGATGGCCGACAAGATCATAGCGGCCTGTGGTGGGACGGTGCAGGGGCTTCGGGTCGGCGTGCTGGGCGTTGCCTTCAAGGGTGGTACTGACGACACGCGAGAGAGCCCGGCACTGGTCATTCTTCCGATGTTGCAGCAAATGGGCGCCTCGCTGGTGGCTTACGATCCTGCGGCAATGGATCTGGCGTCTATGCAGTTGCAAGGCGTTCGTTGGTCCAAGGATGCACTCTCCGCGCTTGAAGGCGCTGATGCCGCCGTAATCCTGACCGAGTGGGACGACTTTCGCCGCCTTGATCTGAAGGAAGTGGCGAAAGCCTTGCGACGGCCGCTGCTCATCGACCTGCGTAACCTCTTCAACCCAGAGACCGCTGCCGAAGCCGGACTTGATTACGTCTCAATCGGACGTCCTGAAGCGCGCGCCAGGGTGCCGGCGAGCTAACGACGCCTGCTGTGCTAGCGGACCATTTTCTTACGGAAAAATGTCGATATGTCTCGACATATGGCATGATTTTCTCAATATCTCTATGCAGATTTGTTTCCACTGGATGTTGTCATCAAGGAGGCTTCTATGGTCGAGGACCAATTCAATGTGCTGTTCCTTTGTAGCGGTAACTCCGCACGTTCGATCATTGCTGAAGCGATTTTGAATCGCGACGGCAAGCCGGGATTCCAGGCTTTCTCTGCGGGGAGCCATCCTAGAGGTGCGGTGCACCCCTTGGCGATTTCCCTTCTCCAGAAGATGAACTGCCGGACTGAGGGCCTGCGTTCCAAAGATTGGAGCGAGTTTTCAGAACCCGATGCACCCAAGATGGATTTCGTGTTTACTGTTTGCGACAATGCGGCCGCAGAAAGCTGTCCTGTCTGGCCGGGCCAGCCAATGACCGCCCATTGGGGTCTGCCCGACCCAGCGGAAGAGAGTGGAGCCGAGTCGGATCGACACCTGGCCTTCGCCGAAACCTATCGGATGTTGAACAATCGCATCCAGATCCTGATCAACTTGCCGCTTCGAAGCCTGGACCGCTTGGCTCTCCAGGACCGGCTCTCGACCATCGGAACTTCAGAATAACTGCTGTACTGGCTCTATGTGCGGGCGTGACTATCAGACTCCGCGGAGTACAGGTCGCGTCAACGCCCCTGTTGACGGATGTTGCTGCTTGTCGGCCCGCTGGAATGTGGCGGCCAGGTGTCTAGACATTCTCTATTGGGCCTGATTCGTGCCAAACAGATGTCACACTTTGACATTCACTTAGCAGCGCTGTGCTTGTCGATGCGTTCCTAAACTCCGTTCTGGGGAATCGACAGCAACCGCGAAGGCTCTTTTGAACTGCAGTTCACGAACCAGCCTTCTTTCGACGTCCTTATCTTGAGTGACCGAGAGGCGCTGCACATGGTGACGGTAAACTGGTCGGACTTCTCCGGCGACACGCCCGCGTACTTCAATCCTTACGGTCTGACCTATCCAGTCGCGCCGCCGGACACCTGGGCCCAAGGCGGCTCGGCAGCTTGGCCGGACGGCAGCGGTCCCGGTGTTGGACGACTCTTCGTCGTCGGTTCCGACGACCTTTCGCAGTACGATCCGGCCAAGGATCGGCTGATTTTCGGCTTCCGCGAAGGCAACCAGGTGGTCGAGATGAACGCCCACAACTATGCCGTTCTCTGGGAGGAGCAAGCCAACGGCGCGCTGATGCTCAATGTTATGCCGGCCAGTAGCTTCGAGAGTACCAGTCCGATCGCCACAATTCGCGATCTCCAAGCTTCGGACCTGGCGATCCTGGCGCAGTCCTGGGCTTCCACCAACAATCACTTCCAAGACGATCTGGTCGCCTCGCTCTACAGCCTTGATCCTGATGGCGGCTGGCCTGACAACCATATCGCTATTCAGACCCACATCGCCGGCAAGGTGACGACCTACGACTTCGACGCCTTGCAGAGCCAACACGGCGACGATCTGGTCCTGAACTTCGTTGTCATGACCGGGCGCGAGCTTCACATGGTCTACAACGCTGCAAGTCAGCAGCTGACCATCTCCCACTTCGGCGAGAGCTGGGGCGGCTACAACGACGTCTGGGGCAAGACGGTCATCAGCGGTGTTACGCCACAGGAGCTCGCCGACCTACCGCAGCTTTGGCGCTATGATTCGACCTTCGAAGACCATCGTCTGCTGAACGATCGCTTTAACGAGGGCCTCGACAGCTTGCTTGACGAGACGGGCGGACCTGAACCGGAGGAGCTTCCCGACCTGGCCGTGGCCAACCGCCGGGTCGAAGAGGGCGAAGAGACGCTCATCCGCTTTAAGGTCACACTCTCCGAGGTTTCTGACCAGGACATCAGCGTCTCCTACCGCACACAGGCCTCGTCGGCCGAAGCTGGAGAGGATTACGTCACGAGGCGCGGCATCATCACCTTCGCTCCCGGTGAAACAGAGGCCTTCGTCGAGGTGCCGGTGATCAACGACCGTGTTATCGAGTCCGAAGAAAGACTGATCTTCCGGCTCTTCAATGCCGAGGGCGCCGGCTTCGCCGACGATCGTGCCAGCGGTTGGATCGATGATGACGATGCCAGGGACCCCGGCCTTCCCGACGTAACCTTGGGCAATCGCAGGGAAGAAGAGAGCGAAGGTGCCTCGATCCGCTTCCGGGTCGACCTTTCCGAGGCCTCCGACCAAAATGTGACGCTTTTCTATGCGACCCGCGACAGCACGGCCAAGGCCGGCAGCGACTATCAGGCGGTCTCCGGACAGATCATCATTCCGGCTGGCGAGACAGCAGCCTTCGTCGATGTCGATCTGGTCAACGATGGCTTAGCCGAAGCTGAGGAGCGCTTCTTCTTCGAGATCCTGGACGCCGACGGCGCCAACATTGCCGACGGAACGGCCCTTGGATGGATCGAGGACGAGGATACTGCGCGCGTCCCGGATGTCGAGATCAGCCAGCCCAGAGTCACCGAAGGCGATACCGGCGGCAGCAGTACTTTGATTGCCGCTGGACCACTCTCCACCAGTGGCAATCAGATCCTCGATGCAAACGGCGATGCGGTCGAGATCCGAGCCGTCAACTGGTTCGGTCTGGAGACTGATATCGAGACTCCGCATGGTCTTTGGGCCAGAAACTGGCAAGACATGCTGGAGCAGATCCGCGACACGGGCTTCAACACCATCCGTTTGCCCTTCTCGGCACAGGTCGTCCTCGATGGCGGTACGCCTGGCGGCATCGACTTCGGCCTGAACCCCGATCTTCAGGGCTTGAGCGGTCTGCAGATCATGGACAAGGTCGTCGAGTATGCCGGCGACCTGGGTTTGAAAGTGCTTCTCGATCACCACCGCAGCGAGGCCGGCAACAGTGCCAACAGCAATGGTCTTTGGTATGACGGTCGCTACAATGAGGACGACTGGATTGAAGTCTGGACCACCCTGGCACAGCGCTATGCCGATCAGGACAACATCATCGGCGCCGATATCCACAACGAGCCGCATGGGGCTGCGACCTGGGGCGATGACAGTGCGACAGACTGGGCGGCAGCGGCCGAGCGCGCCGGTAACGCCATCCACCAGGTCAATGCGGACTGGTTGATCGTTGTCGAGGGTATCGGCAGTTACCAAGGCGACAACTACTGGTGGGGTGGAAATCTTCAGGGGGTTGCCGATCGGCCGGTGGTTTTGGAGCAGGACAACAAACTGGTCTACTCGCCGCACGACTATCCGGCATCAGTCTTCGCGCAGCCTTGGTTCTTCGACGGCTCGGACTTGGAGCAGGTCTTCGATGAGCACTGGGGCTACATCTATCGCGAAGGAATCGCTCCGATCCTGCTCGGTGAGTTTGGCTCCAAGCTGGAGACAGACGTCGACCGCGATTGGGCGGAGGCCATCGTTTCCTACTTAGGGGGTGACTTCGACAACGATGGGCAGTCGGACATCGCGCCGGGTCAGAGCGGCATGTCCTGGTCTTGGTGGTCCTGGAATCCCAACTCAGGCGATACCGGCGGCATCCTGGAGGACGACTGGGTCTCGATCCGCCAGAATGCCGTTGCTCTCTTAGAGCCCTTGCTTGAGGGCGGGGGTGGTGGCTCCGGCGGAGCCAGTCTCACTTTCGAGGTCACGCTGGATCAGCCGGCCGGTGAGGATCTCACGTTTGAGTACCGCACCTCAGATCGCACGGCCGAGGCGGGTAAGGACTATGAGGCAGATTCCGGGAACTTGGTTTTCCGCGCCGGCGAAACCAGTAAGAGCGTCTCGATTTCGGTCTTGCCGGATCGACTGGATGAGGGGGATGAGTTCTTTCGCCTCTTTGTTACGGCACCGGATGGAGAGACCTATTCCGCACGCGGAAACATCTTGGACGATGACGCAGGTGTGCAGCCGCCCGATCCAGGAGACCCGCCCCCGTCAGGTGATTTCGACCTGGATTTCACCTTAGAGAATGATTGGGGCAGTGGGGCGCAGTGGGCGGTGTCACTTACCAATCTTTCGGGAGAAGCCAGCGATGCTTGGGCATTGGAGCTCGACCTGCCTTTCGAGATCGCGCAGATTTGGAATGCCGAGATCGTTGAACAGAATGGCGAGCGCTACCGCGTTGACGAGGCAGAGTGGAATGGCTCCATCGCTGCAGGCGCTTCGGTCGAATTCGGTTTTGTCGCCAATTCGGGCGGTGTCACTGCGCAGGCACTGCTTGACCAGGCCGATGCCGAGGTCTTCTTCACCTAGTAGCAGACCCATTACTGGGTGCGCGAGAATGCCAGGTTTGCACCCAGTGCGATTAGCATTCCCCCACCCAGGCGCCGAAGCACCGACAAGAAGCGCATCGAGGCGCCGAGCCGGCGTGCGAGGGCATGCGATAGTTCAATGAGGAGCCCGTCGGTGACCGTGAAGAGAGCGTTCACGATGACCCCCAGGACCAGGATTTGCGCCCAGATTGGCAAGCTCGCGGAGGGCTCGGTGAACTGGGGCAGGAAGGCCAGATAGAACAACGCCGTCTTCGGGTTGAGCGCCTCGACGACGATGCCGTCTCGCAAGGCCTTGCGAAGTGTGGGCGGTTCGACCTGTGCCTCGGCGAGGTGGACTGCCGCTGGTTTCCTCAAATACGCGAGTCCCATCCAGATCAGATAGGCAGCTCCTGCCAACTTCATCGCGGTAAAGAGGAGCGGCGTGACGGCAAGGAGGGTGGAGATCCCAAGTGCAGCCGCAGCGATGTGGCCAAGACCGGCGACGTGAAAGCCCAACGCCGACCACCACCCCGCGCGCCTGCCCAAAGCGAGCGTCTGGGCGGCGGCATAGAGCATTCCCGGACCCGGCACGCAGGCAAAGAGCGCGGTCGCAAGGAAGAAGGGGAGGAGGATCTCCATTGACGGCATGGCTGTGTTCCGCTTTCTGACAGCAGGCATACTCGCACCACATCCTCGACAGGCGAGGGCGGCAAAAGCACGCCCGCAACCTGAGTGGGCTGCGTTCCTGTGAAGCCGTTCGCCTGGGACCTAAGGATATGATCGACAGGAGCGGGTCTCTGCTCGGAACCGGCTTTCTGGGAGCCAGCATTTGTACAAAGGTCGATCTCGCTGCGAAGGCTGGCACCAGAAGGGCTGGTTTCGTAGTCTCAAAGCCATAGGGAGCGCGATGCGAAGGAGACACTAAGGTGAAGATAGCGGTTGCTGGTGCCAGTGGATTGGTTGGTGCGAACGTGACTAAGGCTGCTTTGGCACGTGGCTATGACGTGACCGGTGCCATGCGCCATCCCGATGCTGCCGCACCGCAACTGATGGCCCTTCCGGGTGCCGAATCGCGGCTTCGTCTAAAGGCCGCGGACATGATGGACGAAGGCGCTTTCGATGAGGTCGTTCAAGGTGTCGACGGCCTCTTCATCACCTGCTTGATCCCGGTCTATGCCGCGCCCGACGGGACACCGGCGCGAGAGCTCGACGATGCGCGCGGCTATTCCGAGATCATCAATCCGACCGTGGAGGGCTGCTTGAACATCCTACGCTCTTCTGCTCGGGCGGGGGTTAAGGACGTCGTCATCGGCTCCTCCACCTCCAGCACCAATCCCATCCCGCCGGTGCCGGTGAAGAACGAAGTCGAGCATTGGTCCGACGCCGATCAGCAGTGTGCGGCCAAGAAATACACCTCTGCCGCCAAGACGGTGATGGAGAAAGCCGCCTTTCGGCTCGCTGCAGAGCAGGGTATCCGCCTTCGCATCATGCTGCCGACCTTGATGCTGGGCCCGATGGTGTTGCTCAAGCACGGCGATGAGGGTTTCATGGGCGCGATCAAGACCATGCTGCAGGGCGGCATTGGCCGTCACAAGACAACACCGAACGACTCCGCATCCATGGCGCACATTGATGATGTGGCAGCGCTCTTTCTCGCCGCCTTGGAGAGTCCGACGGCTGAGGGTCGCTACTACGCCCTGCGCGAGAGCTGGCATTGGAACGATATCTATGCCGAGCTGCGAAGAATCGAGCCATCGATCACGGGACCCAGTCCCTACGAGGGCACGCCTGTGGCGCCGACCGCATTCGACTTCCAACGCCGAAACAGTCTGGGCGTTGCCTTCAGAGAGATTCCCGACATTCTCGCCGATGCGGTGGCTTGGTCGCGCGCTTCGCTGTGAAGCATCACGTTAGTCTAACGGGCGCTCCATCCCAGGCAGACGCCAAACCCTTGCCGGGCGATGGACCCGTCTCTAGCGTGTCCGATCGAAACCGACAGGGAGGATAGGCATGACGGGCGTGAACCAGGCGGGTGATAGCGCCTTTCTGAACGACAAGCGCTTTGGGCGACGGGATGAGCAGACCTACGCCGGTGCGCTCAGCTATCTGCGGGCGCGCTACAGCCGTGATCTTGCAGATGTCGATGTGGCGATCACCGGTATCCCGTTAGATCTTGCGACCACCAACCGGCCGGGAGCACGCTTCGGGCCGCAAGGCGTGCGCGCCGCCTCGGTGCAGCTGAGCCAGCTTGCCTCGTTTCCCCACGGCTTCGATCCCATGGATCGCCTTGCGGTGGTCGACTACGGCGATTGCTACTTCGATCACGGCCACCCCATGAAGATCCCAGATCTGATCACAGCCCAGATCCGCAGGATCCTTGAGGCCGGGGTTCACCCGATATCGATCGGCGGCGATCATTTCGTGACCTATCCAATTCTGCGTGCAATTGCCGAGAAGCACGGGCCGGTGAGCCTGGTGCACTTCGATGCCCATTCCGATACCTGGCCGGATGACGGCGTCGAGTTGAACCACGGTTCCATGTTCACCCGCGCCGTCAACGAAGGCCTAGTGGTGCCCGAGCGGTCCGTTCAAATCGGGCTTCGCACCTGGAACGACGAGCACCGCGGCTTCAACATTCTGGACGCCATCTGGGTGCATGAGCAGGGGGTGAAGGCGGTGATCGAGCGATCTTTGGAACTGGTCGGTGATCGTCCTGCTTATCTCACCTTCGACATCGATTGCCTCGATCCAGCCTTCGCGCCAGGGACCGGCACCCCGGTTGCCGGCGGCCTCAGCACGCACCAGGCGCTCAGCATCATCCGCGGAATGGGCGCGGTCTCTTGGGTCGGCATGGATCTGGTCGAGGTGGCACCGGCTTATGACCATTCAGAGATCACGGCACTCGCCGGCGCCACCCTAATCTACGATTACCTCTGCCTGCTCGGCTGGGAGAAGAAAGCCCTGGGCTGAGTACCAGCGCGCCGGCGACCGCGATGATGCCCATGCCGATCGCGGTAGACGGATTGGGGATTTCGCCGAAGAAGAGTGCCGACCAGAAAGCGGCGAACAGCAGATAGCTGTAGTCGAAGATCGCGACCAGAGGGGCAGGTGCCAACTGATAGGCGCTTGCGACCGCTGTCGAATAGGCGACGATTAGAAGGCCCAGTAAGGCAAGCAGAGGCCAGGCGTCGAGCGCGATCTGCCAGTCCGGGGTGAGCAGGAAGGGCTGGCTGGTTTCTGCTGCCAGGGGCAAGAGCTGCAGTACGAGAAGGGCGATAAGGCCGCATAGCAGCAGCGCCAGGTTCATCATGAGCGCCAAGGTGGCCGGTGCTTCCTCGGCACAGCGCTCGGCCGTTATCACCATGGCTAGGGCATAGCAGATCGCACCTGCGACGGGCAGCAGGATCACCCAAGAAACGTCGCCGCCGTCCGGTCGGAGGCTGACCAGGACGCCGACGAAGCCCAACAGCAAGGCCAGCCAGCGGCGCCCGCCAACCGGTTGTTTGGCGACACGGGAAGCGATGAGGGCGATGAAGAGCGGCGCGGTATAGAGCGCGACGGCAGCCAAGGCCAGATCCAGAAAGGGTAGGGCGGTGTAGTAGCAAGCCCACATGGCGACCAACAGAAGACTTCGCAGCCAGGTCCAAGCGGCGTTCTTTGGTCTAAGCGCAGGTGTGCCGCCGTGATAAAGCGCCAAGAGCGCAAGCAAAGGAACGGCGACCAGGCCGCGACCGACGTAGATCTGCCAGAGGCTAAGCTGTGCGCTCTCGGCCTTGACCAAGGCATCGCCCAAAGACATGAGCGCCACTGCGAAGACGATTGATAGGATGCCCCAGAGGGTCTTGTCTGCTGCACGCTTCATTCCGCACAACCTCTCTCGGAAAAGATCGATGACTCTGATGAGAGGTTGAACAGAAATAGCGAAAAAAATATAACGACTTCTCTGATCCAATCCATGAGGTGAAATCATGGAAAAGCAAACCTTGCCGCCGTTGTCCTGCCTCCTGCCTTTTGAAGCGGCGGCGCGCCTGGGCAGCTTCACCAGGGCAGCGGCGGAGCTCAACCTGACGCAGGGCGCTATCTCTCGGCAGATCCGCAGTTTGGAGCGCTTCTTAGGCCAACGCCTTTTCGAGCGGCGCAACCGGGCGGTCTTTCTGACCGAGGCCGGCGAGGTCTTTGCGCAGAGTGTGTCCAAGGGCCTGACCGAGATCTCGACCTCCGCTGCCGAGCTGCGCGCGAACTCGGGTCAAGCCGAAGTCGTGTTGTCGCTTGAGCTTTATCTAGCCGTCTATTGGCTCATGCCACGGCTTGCCGACTTCCACCGGCGCTACCCCTCGGTACCGCTGCGCATTGCTGCGGCTACTCAGCCTCTGGCCGATCGAAGCGAGCCTTTCGATCTGGCTATTCAGTGCGCCGGGCGCGCTAGCGGCGACCATCGTGCGATCTATTGGGCGGCGGAGACGATCTATCCGGTTTGCAGCCCAAACTATTTGTCGGGCGATGCACCGATCTCCTTGGACGCATTGCAGGAACTCAACCTGCTTCACTTCCAGGACAGACCCGGCGATTGGTTGGATTGGCCCGGCTGGTTCCACCATCTGGGCGTCGAGCCGCCTAAGGGGCAGGAGCCCGGGGCGACCTACGACAGCTATCCGGTGATGATCCAGGCAGCCGTTGCCGGTTACGGCGTGGCCTTGGCCTGGGGCCGCGGCTTAAGCGCCCTGATCGACAGCGGTCAGCTGACCCCTGTTGTGCAGGAAAGCGTACGGCTGACGCGAGGCATCGTGGTCTATCGCAATCGCCAAGCCAAGGAGAGTGGTCATAGCGAACGACTGCTCGCTTGGCTCAAAGAACAGCTCGACGAAATGGCTAGCTGATCGTGCTTTCCATGCGGTCGAGCAGGAAGAGCGCTATTCCTGCAATGACCACGACGACCCAAAGGACCGCCAAGAGGATCAAGGGTATATAGGTCAGTCGCCGCAGCCCGCGCGTGAGGCCTCTGGGCTGCATCCAGCCGGCCCCGAAGAGCGTTGCAGCCAGCAGCAGTGCTGCAACCTGCCAGGCCAGGAAACCACCCAACCTGTTGATGCCGCGCACGAAGGAACTGCCCGTCGCCTCGGCAAGGGCAAAGTCGACGAAAGACCATGCAAAGCAGAAACACCAGGCCAGGAACAGCAACCAGATGACGGCCCTGGCACGCGCCGGGCTCCCATTGCCTACCGCAGTGCCGGTCCTAGGGTTTGTCTGCTTCGCAAGCGGTTTGGAGTGGGCGCGCGATGGAAGTTTGTTGCGCTTCGATGTCATGCGGCCCTAGCCCGCTTCGAAGAGCTCGATGGGATTACCCGATGGGTCTTCGCAGAGAATCTGCTTTCCGCCCGGGCCCTCCAGGATGTCGTTACGAAAGGCGACTCCGGCGTTCCGCAATTTTGCAACCAGTGCCGCCAAATCCTCTACCTGGAGAACGAAGCGGTTCCAGCCGCCGGGTTCCGGCTTGGCGCCGTCCGGCATCGGTTTGGAGGCAGAAGCCAGCGGTCCCGCCAACCAGAGGCCGTCGCCACCGCGCTTTAGAATGGCCATTGCCGGTCCGTACTGCTGCTCCAGATCGAAGCCGAGCTGGCCGGTATAGAAGGCCACTGCCTCGTCGACATCCTTGACCAGATAGCGCACCATCATCTCTCGATCCTCCGAAGACCGCTGCCTCGCGACGGGGGGCCAGTGTTGCTGAGTCCCAGTGTCGCTAAGGACCAGTGTCGCAGAGTTCCGGGCGTCTCGCTATGGTCGCGTCAGCAGGTGTTCCTCGCCCGGACGAGGCCAGCGCGGCGTCGCGGCCTGCTCCTCCTTGATCCACTCGACGAAGGCCTTGACCTTTGGCCAGCGCGCCTTCTCGGGCGTCGTTACTAGATGGTAACCACGGTTCATCGGTACGATGGGACCGAAGGGCTGAACCAGACGGCCCGCGATCAGCTCCTCGATACAGAGGCCCAGTTTGGCCAACGCGACGCCCTCACCGGCAATCGCACTCATGATCACGAATGAGGAGTTAGAAAACTGCATGCCGCGGTTGGTATCAACGCCCTTTGCACCGACCAGGTCCAGCCAAGCGCTCCAGTCCGTGAAGCCATGATCCTCACCAGCGTCGTCGTGCAGCAGGCCATAGTGTGCCAGATCATCGGGACGGTGCAGTCCGGGCGGTTGGGTCAGCAAGCCCGGCGAACAGACCGGCAGGATGTACTCCTCCATCAGAGTTTCCGACCAGAGGCCGGGGAACTTGCCGCTGCCAAGCCGGACGCCCAGGTCGACCGGTTCTTGCAGAAAGTCCATCACCCGCTCGGTCGCCAACACCATGACGTCGACTTCCGGCATGCGGTCGCGAAAACGCTTCAGCTTCGGCAAGAGCCAGACCTGGGCAAAGGACGGCATGACTGTGACCCTGAGCGCGCCTTCGCGTTCGTCCGATCGTAGCTCCTGAGTGGCCGAGGCGATGCGGTCGAAGGCCTCCGACAAGGCCGGCTGATAACGCTTTCCGACCTTGGTCAGCAGCAGCTTTCTATTCTTGCGTTCAAAGAGCTGGACGCCCAGCTGCGCCTCCAGCGCTGCCACCTGGTGACTGACGGCACCCTGCGTCACCGAGAGCTCCTGTGCGGCCCTGGTGAAGGAGAGGTGTCGGGCCGCGGCCTCGAAAGCCCGCAGTGCATTGAGATTGGGCATGCGTCGCATTAGGAATCCTCATCGTTCCATGAGTGATCATGCTTTGTTCCGATCGCGCTATGCAACTAAAATCTTGAGCAGATCAAGGGAGTGAGGGCTTGGCTCTGTTCTAGCGTCGCTCCAGTCGAATGAGGAGGATTGTTATGGAACAATATCTGAGTAATCACGTGGAGAAGCTGTCGGCATCGGTGCCGCGAAGCCTCACAACGAGACTCTTCCACCTCATCTTGTGCTGGCAAGAGCGCTGGTTGCAGCGGCGGAGACTTGAAGAGATGGACGATACTAGTTTGAGAGACATCGGTCTTAGTCGGGCCGACATCGCCCAAGAGGTGCGCAAGCCCTTTTGGCAGGGCTGATCATAAGCTCTGATCACCTGTCCGAAGTCCCTGGGCCGTTCCTTCGAAAAAGGGAACGGCCCTCTTTTCTTTGCGCAAGGCTAACTCTGGATCACCTGCACCAGGCATGCGCGGACACCGCAGCACCGACTGTTTGTCGTCGCGTTGCCGATTAGGGCGTGAACTGCTCCAGCAGGATGCGTTCTTCCATGTTGTGCTGCGGATCGAACAGCAGGGTGGCTCCCGAACCTCTGGCTTGAGAGACCTCGACCTTGGTGACGTCGCGAATCTCATTGGAATCGGCGGTTGCCGAGACCGGCCGCTTTCCGGCCTCCAAGACCTCGAAAAGAACGCGGCTGCGATCGGGTAGCAAGGCGCCGCGCCAGCGTCTTGGCCGAAAGGAAGAGATCGGGGTGAGGCAGAGCACATTGGCGCCGATCGGCACGATGGGCCCATGGGCCGAGAGATTATAGGCGGTCGAGCCGGCCGGGGTCGCCACCAGAATGCCGTCGCAGATCAACTCCTCCAGTCGAACGCGTCCGTCGACAGAGATGCGCACCTTCGCTGCCTGTCTCGACTCGCGGAGTAGCGAGACCTCGTTGAAAGCAAGATCACGGTGGGCTTTGCCGTCAACGTCCCACGCGCACATCTGCAAGGGGCGTAGTCGGGCCGGGGCGGCCGCTGCCAGCCGCTCTGCCAGGCCCTCGGGTTCGTATTCGTTCATGAGAAAGCCGACGGTGCCGCGGTTCATGCCGTAGAGTGGCAGCGGATGATCGCGGGCCGAACGCAGGGTTTCCAGCATGAAACCGTCGCCGCCCAGTACCACCAGGGCCTTGGCCTCCGAGCGATCGACGCAGCCGTAGCGCTGATGCAGCTCTGCGAGCGCGTCCTGGGCTTCGGGTGTGTCGGCCGCCGTTACGGCGAAGGGAAGGGCTGGCATAGATCAACTCTAAGCGCTGAGGAGAAGCGGCTATAGCCGGGTGAGGTGGCAGAGGCTAACCTGCTGTCGCGGCAAATCATACGACGACGCGCCGATCCAGGCCGAGACCTGACGACACAGGAACGCGACAACAAGGGGATCTCCATGCGATCTAGCCACTTTCTGCTGCCCTTTCTCTCATTGGCGGCTGCCTTTGCATTCATCACTGCCCCGGCGACGGCACAAGACCAACAACCCGCCGTCGTGATCACGCCACCCGACGAAGTGGCCGAGAGCGAACCGGGGCGCGACCGGCATATTGGGTACTATTACGGGCAGCTCAATTCGAAGGAAACCTACGTCGCCCGTGCGACACCTTCGCCGGATGCCAATCGGGCCCACCGCGTGGCCTTCGTGACCGGGCTGGAGGTCGAAGTGGCCAAGCGCGGCCATCCGATTCCCTATGCAATTTTCGCCAAGGGTGCCGAGGCGCAGAAGCTGATCATCGTGGCCCTGATGGATGGGCCGATGGACACGCTCTTCAGGGCGCGCGGCGTATTGGCGAACCTGACCGCACAAGCACGCTTGACCCCGCTGCTACGCGAGAACAACGTCAGCGACTGGTTCACCTTCTTCGATCTGGCACGCGTGCTGGGCTTCGAACAGATCACGATCAGCGACGGCAAGTCCTGGACTCACCAGATCGCACTCCAGTAGAAGAGTATCCTCTAAGGCTTTGAATTAAAACAAACATCGCGTTCGGAAAAGAACCTCTGAACGCGATGATTCTTTGCCGTCATGCCGTCGGGCAGCCAAATGGCAATCAGCCGCCGGTGACGCTCATATGGCGGCTGACGGCCGGAGCCTGATTGTTGCGATCGATGATGAAGTCGTGACCCTTGGGCTTGCGCGTGATCGCCTCTCGAATGGCGTTGCGCAGCACTTCGTCGTCGTCGCTGGCACGCAGTACCTGGCGCAGATCGGCGGCATCGTCCTGGCCCAGGCACATGTAGAGCGTCCCGGTGCAGGTGAGGCGCACGCGGTTGCAGCTCTCACAGAAATTATGGGTCAGTGGCGTGATGAAGCCCAGTTTCTGCCCGGTCTCCTCGACGCGGACGAAGCGCGCCGGTCCTCCGGTCTGATAGTCGATGTCCGTCAGGGTCCAATTCTTGGAAAGACGGCTGCGAACCAGCGACAACGGCAGGTACTGATCGACCCGCTGCTCGCTGCCTAGCTCGCCCAGCGGCATGACCTCGATCAAAGTGAGATCGAAACCCTCTTCGCCGCACCAGGCCAGCATGTGATCCAGCTCGTCGTCATTGACGCCTTTGAGGGCGACTGCGTTGATCTTGATCGCCAAGCCGGCCTCTTTCGCCGCCTGCAGACCGGTCATCACCTTCGCGAAGTCGCCCCAGCGTGTGATCGCCTTGAACTTGTTGGCATCCAAGGTGTCTATGGAGACGTTGATGCGCTTGATGCCGCAATCGGCCAACTGCCCGGCGAAGCGAGACAGCTGCGTGCCATTAGTCGTCAGGGTCAGCTCGTCCAGCGCGCCGGTCTCCAGATGCCGCGAGAGGTTGCGGATCAGAGACATGATGTTGCGTCGCACCAGCGGCTCGCCACCGGTCAGCCTGAGCTTGCGCACACCCATGGAGACGAAGGCGCTGGACAAGCGATCCAGCTCCTCAAGGCTCAGCACCTCGGCCTTGGGCAGAAAGGTCATGTCCTCTGCCATGCAATAGACACAGCGAAGATCGCAACGGTCGGTGACCGAGATTCGCAGGTACGTGATGGCTCTGGCGAAGGGATCGATGAGCGGGGCGGTCTTGCTGGCGTCGGTCTGCATGGTGGATATTTTGCGCATCCCGAAGCGAAAAACAAGTCCTACAAATTTGGTCAGGTATTGCCGTCAGCTTGGGCGACGCAGGAGCTCCACCGCTTCGCCCTGCTCGACCAGACGCTGATTGAAGCTCTCGAAGGTCTCGCGCACCGTAGCGAGATGGAAGGCATTGCAGTGCACAACCTTTTCCGGCCCAAGGGCCATGACAACATGACCTGGGGAGAAGAGCAGGTCGCCGCGACGCCGAGGGCTGTCCGGCGGCAGCTCTGGGCCCAGTGTCTCCTGATCGCGCAGCATACTGGAATCGCGCAGCGGCTTGCGCCCGGCCAGCAACAAGGCCGTCTGCACCAAGCCCGAGCAGTCCATCCCAAGGCAAGAACGGCCGCCCCAGAGATAGGGAACGCCAAGAAACCGTAAGGCCGTCTTGGCCCAGTCTTCCTCGTCGTCGTCAGCCTTCTCGCTGTGTGCCTCGAACACGAAGCTGCCATCCTGAAGTTCGAGGAACGAGTCTTTGGCCCCAACGGCACGCAACTGCGCGCCCATCGGCAGGCGATCCAAGGGCGGTGCTTTGATGTCGGCTGCAGGGAAACGGAAGGTCAAGGGTACCGTTACTCTGTGTGTGGGCAATGTCTCGACCGCAGCACCCAGGCGTGTACTCAGAATGTAGCCGACATAACCGTCGCCGTCTGCCTGGACCCAGGCCCAGCCATCGGCCTCGTCGAAGACGAGGACTTCTTCACCGTACCAGAGCTGCGAGTCCAGTGGAGCGGTGGGTTTAGGGGCGCGCCGAAGGTCGGCAATGCCTGAGACGACGAGGCGACGCTTGCCCGCCCGAAAGGCGCTTGCGTCCACTTTACCCTCGAGGCGGCTGTCGGCCAGGTCGGATCGAAAGGCGTTGAGGCGTGCGTCCAAACTCATGCTCGGCCTTCTAGCCTTCCACCCTCGATTTTATCAAGCGTCGGGCGCGGACGGTGGCGAGAAATCTGTGAGCCCGCGGTTGGGGGGAGGCTCCAGAAGGCTAGGACGGCCAGCAGCATGACCGCAGCGATTGCGGCAAAGGCCAAGCTGAAGCCGCCGGCTTCGGGTAGGGCCCCATTGCTGCCGAACACGGTCAACAGCAGTGCCGCACCGGCAACCCCAATCGCCATCGCGACTTGGCCGACCACCGACGCGAAGGCCGTCGCGTCGCCCATGCGTGCCTCTTCCACCTCTGCATAGGCGATGGTGTTGATAGAGGTGAATTGGAGCGAGCGGGAAAAGCCGCCGATGAGCAGCAAGGCGGCGAGAAGCCAAAGGCCCAGGCCTTCCGGGTCCGGCAAGCCGAGCAGGCCCACGAAGAGTGCGCAGGCAAGCGAATTGAACAGCAGGACCCGACGGAAGCCGAATGTCGAGATCACCCGACCGGCGATGAATTTCATCATGATCGCCCCGACTGCCGCGCTGCAGAGCAGCAGTCCGGCGCTGCTGGCGCTATAGCCGTAGAGTTCTTGTAACAGCAGCGGCATGAGAAAGGGCAGGGCGCCGCCGCCGAGCCGAAAGAAGATTCCTCCCAATAGGCTGGCTCTAAAGGTGCGATAGCGCAGCAGGCCGATGTCGATCACTGGGTTTGCACTGCTCTTGGCATGACGCAGGTACCAGAGCAGAGCCAAAACTCCGGCGGCCACGAGCAGGAGAGCCAAACGAGCGTCGGCGAACTGGCCGTCCAGCAGTTCCAGGCCTGCCATCAAGCTGAGGAAACCTGCCCCTATTGCCAGGAATCCTCTCAAATCGAAGGGTCGCCTATCACGCTTTGGGACCTCCGGTACGAAACGCCAGACTGCGAAAATGCCGATCAGTCCGACCGGTACGTTAATCCAGAAGATCCAACGCCAAGAGGCGATATCGACCAGAAGGCCGCCCAGCGGCGGCCCCATGATCGGTCCGACGAGGGCAGGGATTCCCATCCAGGCCATAGCATCGACCAGGCGCTCGCGCGGTACCGATCGCAACAGGATCAGGCGCGCAACCGGGGTCATCAGGGCGCCACCGGCTCCCTGCAAGGCACGCGAGGCAACCAGCTGCCAAAGCGACTCGGCCATACCACTGGCGATCGAGCCGGCCAGGAACACCAGGATCGCTGCCATGAAGACCCGCTTTGCGCCGATGCGATCGGCTAGCCAACCGCTGACCGGGATGAAGAGCGCCAGGCTCAAGACGTAAGCGGTGATGGCCAGCGAGAGGGTCAAGGGTGACGCACCCAGATCCTGGGCGATGCTGGGAAGGGCCGTTGCCAACGCAGTGGCGTCTACCATTTCCATGAAGAGGGCGCAGGCGATGATCAGCGGGACGATGCGGTAAGAGGCTTCCATAAGCTCCAGGGGCGGTGCGGTCGGCTGTGGACCGCGAGATTTGGGGACGCCTGAACTTTAGACCGCTTTGCTGCACGGACCAAAGCAAGGCAGCCATGCGGAGCGGACCGAGAGGCTCAACCGGTGCGCAAGGGGGACTCGGCCAGATGTCGATCCAGCAAGGGAACCTCAAGCGCGCGGAGAAGGGCTTGCGCCTCCTGCGATCCGGGTGGCTCAGCCTCCACTCCACGCCGCCGGGCGTCCAAGGCCAGCAGAAGGCGCGGCGGCCAAGTCTGTCCCCCGACCAGGGCGACAATGCGAATTGGCCCGGCCTGTAGCCCGGCTTCGCGGTAGAGGCCGGCCAAAGGTTGACCAGCGTAATGCGCCGCTGTCTCTTCAAGATCGCTAAGGCTTGTCATAGACACTCAATCCGTCCGAAGCCGGCCCCTTGTCAAGCGCGCTTGCCGCACGCCATATCAGGCCGAAGAGGCAAGGGAGGAGCGCAGAATGGCAGAGACCAGCGGATTGGCGGCCGAGCCGTTGCGTCGGCATCGCAAGGCGCGTCCGAAGCTTGCCGATCCTGCAGTCCTGGAGGATTTGGTGCTGGCGCCCGATCCCGGAGATCCGCGGCTGACCGAAACCATGACCGGCGTGGACGAGAGCGGGGCCAGGGTGGAGACCGCCGTGGTGAACGAGCGCCCCTTGACGCTGTTCCTGAACAGCCAAGAGGTGGTCACCATGATGACCATCGGCGATCACCCCGACTATCTGGCCGTCGGCTATCTGATCAATCAGAACATGCTGCGCCCAGACGACGTGATAACCGCCATCGAAGTTGATGAGGAGCTTGAGGTGGTGGTCGTGCGCACCGAGCGCGAGACGAACTACGAAGAGAAGCTGAAGAAGAAGATTCGCACGTCCGGCTGTGCCCAGGGCACGGTCTTCGGCGATCTGATGGAGAACTTCGAAGCCGTCGTTCTGGACCCGGCGGCGACGCTGAAGACCTCGTGGATCTATGCCCTTAGCCGCAAGATCAACACGGTACCCAGCCTCTATCTCGAGGCCGGAGCCATCCATGGCTGCGTGCTGTGCGAGGATGATCGACCCTTGCTTTATATGGAGGACGTCGGGCGCCACAATGCCGTGGACAAGATTGCCGGCTACATGCGCCTCAATGGTGTCGGAACCGACGGCAAGATTTTCTACACCACCGGGCGATTGACCTCCGAGATGGTGATCAAGACGGTGCAGATGGGCATACCGATCCTAATCTCGCGCTCCGGCTTTACCGCGTGGGGCGTGGCCCTGGCACGGCAGGCGGGCTTGACCTTGATCGGCCGTGCCAAGGGCAAGCGCTTTCTGGCTTTGGCAGGGGAGGAGCGAATCATCTTCGATAGCAATCCTAAGGATGCTGATGAGGAAGAGCTTCACCATCAGCGCAAGGGCAGCCACACCTCATGACGAAGCGTGTGAGCGCGGCTGCAGGCATTGTCGGTGTCGTCTTGGCAGGTGGCCTTGCGCGTCGTATGGGCGGCGGCGACAAGTGCATGTTGCCGGTAGCCGGTCGTCCGATCCTGGACCACATCCTGGAGCGGCTGCGGCCCCAGGTTGAAGCTATTGCCATCAACGCAAATGGTGATCCGGCGCGCTTCGCCACCTTCGGCCTGCCCGTCCTGCCGGATCTTTTGGAGGGCCATCAGGGGCCTTTGGCTGGTGTTCTGACCGGTTTGGCCTGGGCGAGGGAGATGTGTCCGGATGCCCGCTGGCTGGTTACCGTCCCCGGTGACGGCCCACTGGTCCCGCTCGATCTTGTGGCCCGCTTCGTCGCGCGCGCTCAAGAGGAGGGTGCCGATTTAGCCTGTGCGGCATCAGGCGGTCGCAGCCATCCAGTGATCGGCCTCTGGCCGCTCGCGCTCTACGATGATCTGCACGCAGCCGTGGTCGATGAGGAAATCCGCAAGGTCGATCGCTGGACTGCGCGTCACCGTCTGGTCGAGGTAGCCTGGCCGAACGCGCCCTACGATCCCTTCTTCAACGCGAACCGCCCTGAAGACCTGGCTGCCGCCGAAGAGATTCTAGAGGTCGGCTCCGGTACCGGATGACATCGGGATAGACTGTTTGGTCGCTCCATCTGCACCAATTCCCAAAGGAACCGGCGGCAAGAATGCGCTTTTGGTGTTCTGCCCGTTCTAGTTCGTGATGGAGCGGTAGGCCAGCATGCCGATGAAGGCAGCAAAACCGATCAGGCAGATGATAAGGTAGATGGTGTCGGCGGTCGTCATGGCAGCCTCGGGTCCTAGCAAAGCGAATCTGGTGGGGAGTGTGATCTGCCGCCGCGCAGAGATCAAGACCTGGCCTTGTGTAGTCTCGCCGCATGGCCTATGGCCTCTAACCCCTTGCGGGCGAGGATTGGCTCTGCTTGTAACAACAAAGGCTTGATCGGCAACGCAGCCGATGATCGGGGGAGACTGGCCGATGCCCTTTCTGAAGGATGACAGCAGCGTTCGCGCGATCCGCCTCTCGCCGGCCGATCGCTACGGCGACCTCTTGGACGACGAGAGTGCGCTTGCGGCGCTGGGACGCTGGTACAACCGGATTGGAGCCATGGTCGATCATCTGGCCCAGCGCCTGTCGATCGATCCCTCTGTCGCGCTGACGCTTTGGTATATGGACCGGGGCGATGCGCCTCTGCGGCCGGGCCGTTTCGAGCTGCGGGTCGAGTTCAATCTCTTGTTCAAGCATTGGGGAAGCGATCACGTCGATATCTTCGACCGTCATTTTCGCTTTGGATCGCGTAACGATCAGCCGGGAACCGTTTGGCAAAACCAGGAGTGGCGCCCTGATGAAGACAGCGAGTGGCGGGCGCTCCACGTCGGTTCGCAGCAGCGCGAGTACGAGGCTTTCGCCTTTATCGAAGAGCTGGCGGGGTTGGAGGCCGCCTGTCTCGCCAGCCGCCTGCCGGCACTGCGATTGGATGGCGGCGATTTTGCGGCCCACGGCTATGAGTCCGCGCGGGCATTCTTCGCCGCGCTCCGCAGTTCGGAGCGTTGGCAGGTCTGCGCCTTCTTCGAGCTGCTGCAGGCCCGGCAGGTCGTGCCCGATCTGGTCGAGGGAGACTGGACGGCGATGGCTAAGAAGTGGGCGGAGAGCGAACGGCCGCCGAGCTTTCTGCGCCGTTTCTTCGAAGTGCAGAGTGCAGCTGGTGAGCTGAGCGCCTGTCCGAAGGTTCCTTTGGATCCGCGCGCGCTCGAAGCGGAAGCGGATGTCTACACCTTGAACTTGGTGCGGACCCAGCGACTGAAACTCTTCAATGCGCCCGAGCCGGCTCCTGTTCTGGCGGTCTTGGGGGAGGGCGATCTGATTCGCAAACGGCGCGCCCACGCCGAACGGCCGGATTGGTGGTATGTCGAGGCTACAATCGACGATGCGACGGCAAAGGGATGGGTCGACAGTACCTTTCTGCAGGCAGGTGCGCCACCGCCGGAAGTCTGGCGCAAGCGCGGCCGTTTACCTGCCAGTCATCTGGGCCGACAGGGTCAGACGCGAAGCAGTGCAGAAGGGCGCTGCTATCCCTTGAACGAGGATGCGGCGCCCCGCCGAACAGCGAGCCAGCCGGCGGAATGCCGCGATCAATTGGGCCGTATCGTCGACTTTCTCGATCCGGGAAATGACGAGCACCTGCGCTATTGGGGCGCTAAGGGCGACCACCAAGCAGAAATCTATGTCCATGATTTTTGTGCCTTGGCACGCGTGTTCGTTCCGCGCGTATGGTGGCGCGACCCGGCTCTTCTGGCCCTGGGAGCAGGGGCCATGCCGCATGTGATCAACGGCACCACGGTCGAGGAGGTCAATGCCAACGGACTGTTCGACTGGCTGCGGGCCTTTGGACCGGACTACGGCTGGCAGCGCTACTTTCAAGTTGGCGAACTGCAAAGAGCGGCCAATCAGGGCCATGTCGGCTTGATCGCCGCGCGGAGCCGTAACCTGAATGCTGTCGGACATGTAAGCGTCGTCGTGCCCGAACGCGATGGGTTTCGGGCCTTCCGCAAGGCCAACAAGGTTCTACGCCCAGTCGAGAGCCAGGCGGGCTTGCCGCTCGGCACATCGAAAAAGCGCTGGTGGCTGGACGAGCAGTTCAGCGATTTCGCCTTCTGGGTCCATGAGTGAACCCAGCCGGCCTTCTTGCCAAACACACAACAGCCGGGCTTTCGCCAACCCAGACTTGTCTCCAATCTAGGCTCTTCACCAACAAAGTCGCATGACAGGTAGATGGTGACGGCTCTGCTCGACTGGCTGTCGTTGGGGCTAGGCTAGACTTCGTCAAAGCGTTCGCCGGTGACCAGGAAAAGCGGCGCTTGAAGCGAGGGAAGGCGAGACCATGGCCCTGAGGGCAGCCGCTGAGAGCGAAGCCGCGCCGGCAGGTGTGAACAAGTTCCTCGGGCAGGGTCAGACAGCCGAACGCGCACCGGCCTTGATGACGGTGTTGCGACCCGTCCTGCCGCTGATCATCGGCGCCAGCATCTTCATGTTCGGCCACTCGGTCCTGAACCTGGCAACCGCGCTGAAACTCAATCAGGCCGGCATCTCCGCTTCGTCCATCGGCTTGGTGCAGTCGGCCTTCTTCCTGGGCTTTCTGATCGGCTGCTTGGTCATCAAGAAGCTCATCAGACGTGTTAGCCACATCCGCGCCTACGCCGTCTTCGGCGCCTTGGCGGTGACCACGGTTCTGGTGCAGGCGCTGATCTTCGATCCGCTGGTCTGGATTGTCTGCCGGATGGCCTACGGCGTCGCTATGGCGGGATTCACCACGGCGATCGAGAGCTGGCTGAACGACCGCACCGACAACGAGACTCGTGGCCGCGTGCTGACCTTCTACATGGCTTCCTACTATTTCACCGTGGGTCTCGGACAGCTCTCCATCAACCTCTTCGATCTGGCTGGGATCGCAGTGCTGGTCTTTGCCGGTCTGGCGCTCGCTTTCTCGCTCCAGCCGGTGCTCTTGACCAATCTGCCGCAGCCGGAGGTAAAGAGCGCTAAACCCATGTCGGTCTTCACGCTCTTCAAGGTCTCGCCGCTGGCCGTCGTTGGGGCAACCGGTGCCGGGCTCTTGCAAAGCGGCCTCAACTCCATGGCGCCGATCTTCGCGACCCAGATCGGCTATAGCCTCTTTCAAGTCTCGCTCTTCACCGGTGCGCTTGTGGTCGGCCCCTTCTTGTTGCTGTGGATCGTCGGACGGATCAGCGACAATCTAGGACGGCGACGAGCCCTCTCGATCGTTCTGACCCTGCTGACCATCATTGCGGTTGCGATCTATTCTCTGCACTGGTTGGAGCCGCACTTCCTGATCATGGTGGCGATGGCTTTGTTGCTGGGCGGCGGCTCGGCCTCAGTCTATCCGAACTCCATCGCCCACGCCTACGATCAGCTGCCGAAAGAGAGCTACGTCTCTGCCTCGACCAGCCTGCTGATCTGCTTTTCCTCTGGCGCTATCCTGGGGCCCAGCCTAGCCTCTTGGATTATGGCCTGGTTCGGGCCTCACGCACTCTTTCTCTACTCCGCGACTTTTGCTGCTCTGCTTCTGCTCTTCATCGTCTATCGTTGGCGCGTGCGACCCGAAGTGCTGGTAGTCGGCAAGGAGGCCTTCGTGCCCGTTGCACCCACCTCACGCCTGGCGCCGCAGCTCGATCCGCGCCGATTGCGGTCTCAAGCTAAGCACTAAAACAAGACGGAAACTGCTGACTCTAAAGGAGAAACGCTTCATGTCGAAGCTGAAGGGTGTCTTATTCGACAAGGACGGGACTCTGATCGATTTCCATGCAACTTGGGTTGGCCCGATGCGCCGACTTGCACTCGATCTGGCCGACGGAGACGACCGGCTGGCCCAGTCGATGCTGGAAGCTGTCGGCTTCGATCACGTGAGCCAGCGCGCCTCGGCCGACTCGGTGATGGCGGCCGGCGATACCCATGACCTGGCGGAGGCCTGGCTGCCCTATCTGGAGGCCGACAGCGTTTCGGCTTTGGTCGACAAGATCGACGTCTATGCGGTGCAGGAAGGCGTGATGAGCGCCGAGCCGGTGCTGCCGCTTCGCCCCTTCTTCGAGAGTTTACGCCGGAGCGGGTTGGCGCTGGGGATTGCCACCAGCGACAGCGAGGCCGGAGCTAGGGGGTTAGTAAGGCGCTATCAAGCCGAAGAGTTGCTGCATTTCATCAGCGGCTATGACAGTGGGCATGGCAGCAAGGCTGGCCCCGGCATGGCCTTGGCATTCGCCGAGGCGATAGGGCACCCGCCGGATGCGCTGGCCGTCGTCGGCGACAACCTGACCGATCTGATGATGGGGCGCGCTGCGGGCTATGGCTGCCTGGTCGCTGTTATGACCGGGACCGGCGAGCGCTCCAGCCTGGCCGTTTTCGCCGATGTGGTCTTGCCTTCCATTGCCCACCTCAAGCCCTGGCTGGAAGAGCGCGGCCTGATCGATGTTTGAGAACCGGGTCTGTTGGGGGAGGCCGTGTGCTTGCGCCGGCCACGGAAAACCGTTTGTATACTAATGAATTTCGGAGGTAACGAAAAAGGTCGGCGAGTCGATGGTGAGCGAAAAGGATGGAGGTGAGGGGGAGATTGTCGTCGGCGTCGATGTAGGCGGTACCTTTACCGACCTGCTCTATGTCGATCGCAATGCCGGGCAGGTTCGGCTCGCCAAGACGCCGACCACCTTGGACAACCAAGCGCGCGGTGTACTGGCAGCGTTGGAGACGGCCGATGCCGACCTGGAACAGGTCAACCTGATCGTCCACGGCACCACCACGACGACCAACGCTGTGCTTGAGCGTCGGCTCTCCCGCACAGGCCTGATCACCACTGCAGGTTTTCGTGATCTCCTGGAGTTAGGACGGAGAACCAGACCGCAAGCCTATGGTCTCTTTGGAGAATTTCGCCCCGTCATTCCACGCAATCTGCGCCTGGAGGTCGGTGAGCGCATGGATGCCGAGGGGCGCGTCCTGACCGCACTGGATGAGGCTGCGGTCGCCGAGGCGGCAAAAAGGCTGCTGGCTGAAGGTTGCGAGTCTCTGGTGATCCTCTTCCTGCATGCCTATGCCAACCCCACGCATGAAAAGCGCGCGGCCGAGATCGCCGCCGGGCTCTGGCCTAATCGGCACATCACTATGAGTCATGCCCTGCTGTCTGAGAGCCGCGAATTCGAGCGCGGCGTGACGGCGGCCGTCAACGCCTCGGTGCAGCCGCTTCTGGAGCGCTATCTGGAGCGGTTGCGCGACGAACTTAGGGGGCGCGGTTATCGGCACGACCTGCTGGTAATGAATGGCAATGGCGGTATGGTCTCGGCCGAACGGGTGGCAGAGGAAGCGGCCAAGACAGTGATGTCGGGGCCGGCCTCTGGCGTGATGGCGGCGGCCTACACCGGGCGTCATG
Source organism: Rhodospirillales bacterium (assembly GCA_963669445.1). Lineage (GTDB taxonomy): Bacteria > Pseudomonadota > Alphaproteobacteria > Kiloniellales > JACOMY01 > JACOMY01. The sequence goes on along the minus strand of OY770029.1, from coordinate 2,335,523 downwards.
CTGGGATTGGCAACCTGATCACCTATGACATGGGCGGCACCTCCAGTGACGTGGCGCTGATCCGCAATGCAGAACCTGCGGTCTCCAGCGAGATCGAGGTGGAATACGCCATGCCGATCCACCTGCCGATGGTGGACGTGCGCACCGTCGGTGCGGGCGGCGGCTCGATTGCGCGGGTCAACGAAGCCGGACTGCTGGAGGTGGGGCCGGAGAGTGCCGGCGCCGATCCGGGCCCTATCTGCTACGGCAAAGGCGGTCAGGCGCCCACCATTTCCGACGCCAACCTGCTGCTGGGGCGCCTGAATGCCAAGGCGCTGCTCTCGGTCGATTCACCGGTTTCATCTCAGACGATCTCTGAGGTCTTCAAACGACGCTTGGGCGATCCCTTGGGCCTGGACAGCGAGGCTGCAGCAGCAGCCGTACTTCAGGTCGCAAACGCGCGTATGGCCGGGGCGATCCGCATGGTCTCCATCTCGTTGGGCGCCGATCCGCGCGACTTCGCGCTCTTTGCCTTTGGTGGGGCAGGTCCGCTGCATGCCGTGGCTCTCGCGCGTGAGCTGGGCGTGCCGCGCGTGCTGGTCCCGGGACGTCCTGGGATTACCAATGCGCTGGGCTGTGTCGTGGCCGACTTGCGGCACGACTTCGTCAATACGGTCAATCGGCCGTTGGAGACCGCCGATGTGGCGCAGGTTCATGCCATCTTCGCCCGGCAAGAGGCCGAAGGACGCGGCTTGATAGACGCCGAGAACGTCGGCGTGACCGAAACTCTTGTTCGCTTCAGCGCCGACATGCAGTTCGTCGGCCAAACCCATCTGCTGCGCGTGCCCTTGCCCAACGGCCGGCCCGATAACCAAACCCTGCAGCGTCTCTTCGAAGAGACCTACTTTCAGCGCTTTCAGGTCGCGCTCGATAACATCAAGGCCAATCTGGTCAATCTCAACTGCTCGGTCATTGGGGTCCGTCCGCAACTGGCGCTCTCGACCCTGATCGACGCCGGGGAACGTCGTGCCAGCCTGGACGAGGCACTGAGAGAGCGGCGGCCGGTCTGGTTTGACGGCGGTTGGCAGGAGACGCCAGTCTATTGGCGGGACTGGCTGCCGGCAGGCGTTTCGGTTCGCGGGCCGGCCTTGGTCGAGCAGATGGATGCGACGACGGTGATCGAGCCGGGCAACCTCGCGCGCCAAGACGCCGAAGGCAACATCGTGATCGACATTGCGGGAGGAGAGGCATGACCTTGGACCCCATCACTTTGACGGTCATACAGGCCGGTCTGCAGCAGATTTGCGACGAGATGGATCTATCCTTCTCCCGCGCTGCCTTCTCTCCGGTCATCGCCGAGGCCAACGACCGTTCGGACGGGATCTATGCGGCAGAGGACGGTGCGCTGATCGCGCAAGGCGTCGGCGGTCTGCCGATCTTCGTCGGCACCATGCAGTTCTCGACCAGGACCCTGATTGAGATGATCGCCGAAGGACGTGTGCTGCCGCCGGAGCCGGACGACATCTACATCGTCAATGATCCCTACCTCGGCGGCACGCACTTGATGGACGTACGCTTCGCCAGACCCTTCTACCGCGATGGCGAGATCTTCTGCTGGCTCTCGAACACCGGGCATTGGCCCGACATCGGCGGCACGGTCCCCGGTGGCTTCTCGGCCTCGGCGACCGCGGTCGAGCAGGAAGGACTGCGTCTGCCGCCGGTCAAGCTGTTCAAACAGGGTAAATTGGATTCCGAGATCTACGCCATCATCTGCTCAAATATCCGCGTGGCCGAGCAACGGATCGGCGACGTGAAGGCACAGGCAGCGGCCCTGCTGGTCGGCGAGAAGCGCCTGCACGAGCTATTGGATCGCTACGGCGACGAGGCGGTGCAGGAGGCGATCGGTGAACTAAGGAGCCGGGCGGCTGCCCAGATGCGCGCTCACATCGATCGCATTGCCGAGGGAACCTATCGGGCCAGCGCCTTTGTCGATTCCGACGGCGTTGTCGACCAGCCGCTGGAGATTGCGCTCGCGGTGACCAAAGAGGGAAGGGATCTGATCTTCGACTTCGCGGGTTCTTCGCCGCCCTGCCAGGGGCCGATGAACTCCGTTCTGGCGACCACCCTATCGTCTGTGTATCTGGCCGTGCGCCACATCTTCCCCGAAGTGCCGATCTCCGCCGGCGCCTTCGAGCCGTTAATCGTCAAACGCCCGGAAGGCACCTTCCTGGATGCGGCCTATCCCAGACCGGTGTCTGGCTGTGCGGCCGAGGTATCGCAGCGCATTGCGGAAGCCGTCTTTGCGGCTCTGGTGCAGGCCTTGCCGGAGGAGGTGACGGCTGCACCAGCCGGTACCAGCGGCAACTTCGCATTGGGCGGTGACGATCCGGAACGCGGGCGCGGCTATGTCATGTACCAGCTTTCTGGCGGCGGCTATGGCGGCAATGCCAAGCACGACGGTCTCTCCAACGGCTGCTCGACAATCGGTATCTCCAAAGCGCCGCCGGTCGAGATCATGGAGCAAGCCTTTCCGGTACTCTATCGCCGCTATGCTCTGCGCGAGGGCTCTGGCGGGGCTGGAAAGCAACGTGGCGGTTTCGGACTGGACTATGAGGTCGAGCTAAGGCGCGGCGAGGCTCAAGCCTCCTTCGTGATGGACCATGGCCGATACGGGCCCTTGGGTGCGCTGGGCGGCGGGGAAGGGGCGCCGAACAGCGTGGAGGTTTGGCGCAACGGTCAGGCCTATGTTCCCGAACACCTCTCGAAAGAACAGGGGATCGATCTCAAGGCCGGTGATCGTGTTCGGGTGGGAACGCCCGGCGGCGGTGGCTACGGCGATCCCTTTCAGCGCGAGCCTGTGGACGTGTTGGAGGATGTGCGCCTTGGATACTACACGCCACAGGAGGCGGCCGAGCGTTTCGGCGTTGCGCTTTCGGGACAGCCGCTGGCGCTCGACGTCCTGGCGACCGAGGCCTTGCGTGGTGCCGGTCGGCAGTCAAGCTAGCTGGGCTCTTGTTTCGAACCTGCGGTAGGCGAGCAGGCATAGGACAGCTCCGATGAGCGCAACTGCGCCGAAATGGAAAGCAACAGCAGCGCTGCCCGCTTGGTCGGACAGCCATCCCGCAATGATCGGTGCCAGCACCGAATCCAAGTAGAAGATCGAGAAGAAAACACCCATGCCACCGGCACTGGTCGCCGGGGTCAGCATGCGGGAGGGAAGGCTCATAATTGGACCCGGCGCTAGCCCACCGACGATGCCGATTGCGACAAAGAGGGCGAGGGAGCCGGGCCATTCCGGCGCCAGGGTCAGCAAGACGGCAAAGCCTAGGATACTCACAAGGATGACGAGGTCTCCTTTGCCGGTTCGATCGGCAAGATAGCCGCCGATCGGGATTGAGACCGCGAGGCTCCAGAGCGCCAGACTGGTGAGCGAAGTGGCGCTGGTAAGCTCGTATCCCTGTTCGATCAGCAGGGCTGGACCAAAGGCGAAGACCATGGCGAGCCCGACATTGTAGAGCCCCCAGACCGAGCCGGAGAGAAGCATGCCAGCGATCGGGGTATCTCTTAGAGGGGCTGCTCTGTTCGCTGCAGGCGCACGCGATGGCTCGCGGATGAAACAGAAGATCAGGAGCAGACCGATGGCGGCGAAGGCGACGACCAGAGCTGCGGCCAGGGTCAAACTCCCCGCTGCAGCGACGCCAGGCAGCAGAACCAGGGCCAAGGCGATGCCAATGGGCCAGGAGTTGACCAGTATGGCCATGGCCGTGCTGATTTCGCGACCGGCGAAGTAGTCTGTAACCAGCTTGGTCAGGATGAGGTTGATGATGACGCCGCCAACCCCGGCCAGCAGTCGTCCGCCCAGTTGAGCCTCCCAACTGCTGGCGAGCACCATCCAAAGCCCGCCGGCGACCATCAGCGCCAATCCAACCAGGACCAGCTTCCGATCACCGAAGATCCGGGCAAGGAGCGCGCTGGGGAAAGCGATGGCGATACCGGGAGAGAGGTAGAGTCCGATCAGCAAGCCGATATCGGCAAGCCCGACCGAAAAGCGGGTCATCATTAAGGGTGACAGCGCAGCGACGGCCTGAAACTGGAAGGCCATGGTCGTGCGCACAAAGAAGAGGATCGCCAGAATGGTCCAGCGATTGCTCGAACTTGGCATGGATAGGGGAGGCCTCTTGAGGGAAAGCTCGTCCGCTCAATCGTAATAGCCGGCGCGCACCGAAGCACCGATGAAATTGCAGATCAGCCGTTCGGCGTGGACCATCGTGGTGAGGCCGACATCGCGGCTGGGCGCGATCTCCACCAGATCCATGCCGAGCACGCGGCCCTTCCCGATCAGCCCATGGATCAGCTTTCGGATCTGCAGCCAGTTGAGTCCGCCGGGCGTCTGCGCCATCACTGCCGGCATGATGGTAGGGTCCAGTCCATCGGCATCTATCGTCAGGTAATAGGGGCCGCCGTCGGGGATGCGGTCGAGGACGGCATCCATACCGATCTCGTGCATCTCATAGGCGGTCACGATGTCGGCTCCATAGGCACGCGCGATTTCTACCTCTTCGCGTCGTGCGCTGCCGATGCCGCGGATGCCGATCTGGACGATCGATCCAAACCAGTCCATTTCCGAGGCGCGCCTGATCGGGCTCGAGTAACCTTCCGGCTCGCCGTTGACGTCATCGCGCCAGTCTAGATGTGCGTCTACATGCACCAGAGTAATCTGCTCACCCTTGGACCTGTCGACCTTGTCCTCGAGCGCCCGCATGACCGGGATCGGAATGCCGTGGTCGCCACCAAGGCTGATCAAGGTCGCACCGCTTGCGAGGATCTTGCGCGCCGCTGCTTCGGCCCGCTGGTAGTGGATCCGATGGTCGCTCATGTCGGCGGTGACGTTGCCGCAGTCCACGACCCGAATCGGTCGATCATCCAACAGCGGCCCGCCGAGGTCCCAGTCGTAGTGGAAGCGGGTGTAGTCGGACATCTCCGAGGCCTGGCGGATGGCGTCGGGTGCCAAGCTCTGGTCGTTGGCCATCTCGGCCGGGGAATATGGCATACCGAAAGGTATGCCCAGGATCGCGATGTCGGCCTCCAAAGCACCCAGGTTCAGGGCGAGCGGGTAGTCCAAGAATGTGCGCGGGGGACCGCCGGGTGCTTGGGTGAGTTTGGTATCGCTCGACATCTATTTCTCCTGCAGACCGGATCATTGGTGGCGCCAGCTTAGAGGAGCGCTCTCAGGCCAGCCACAGGAAGTCGCTAGCGGTCAGCAGACCCGCAGAGGTGACACCGTCGACCAGGAAAGCCTGATCGACGGCGCCGTCGCCATCTTGGTCGACTTGAATCTGGCGCGGCCCGGCAAAGCGCGCCTCGCTGTTGTTGCTGGCCGAGAAGGCCGCAGCTCCGATGTAGGTGAAGCCGCCGACCTCCAATCCGCTGGCGAAGACCAGCTTGTCCTCACCGTTGCCAGCACCGACCAGGGCGCCGTCGAAGTCGCGTACAATCGGGCCGCCGCTGCCGCCAGAGCCCAGTGCTGCGCCGTCGGCGAAGAAGCTGTCTGCACCGTTGCCGCCGAAGAGAGCATTGCCACTCTCAAGCCAGAGGGTATCGCTGCCGCCTTGGCCTTCGATCCGATCGCTGCCGCTGAAGCCGCGTAAGAGATTGGCGCCGCTATTGCCTTCGATGGAGTTATCCAACGCGTTCCCGCCGCCGTCGAGGTCGCCTAGGCCGCCCTGCAGGCGCAGGTTTTCGATTTGGGCGGTGGCCGTTGCGTCGGGCAAGGTGAAACCGATTTCCGCTCGCACCAAATCCGTGCCTTCGCCGACAAGCTCGACCAAGACGTTGCCGCTGTCCTTCAGCACGAAGGTATCGTCGCCTGACCCGCCGATCAGGCTGTTGGCGCCAAGGCCGCTGTTCAGAATATCGGCGCCGCTCATCCCTGACAGCAGATTGTTCTTGGTGTTACCGAGCAGGGTGTTGGCGTGCTCGTTGCCGATCAGGCTGGCATCTCCCGCCGCGCGATTGACGTTGGCGCGATCGATGAAACCGTCGCTGCCGCTGGCCAGCGTATAGGCAAGCGCGTTGGAGCGCAGCACGTCCTCGATACCACCGTTTGCCGTCTCCAGCAGCACGTCGTCTGCCGTGTCGACGATGAAGGTATCGTTGCCGACGCCACCGGCCGCAGTATCGACACCGGACCCGCCGTTCAGCCGATCGCGGCCTTGCGAACCGAACAGCACGTCCGTGCCCGACCCTCCGGCCATACGGTCGCTTCCGTCACCGCCTTCGATCAGGTCGTTGCCATCGCCGGCAAGCAGCGAATCCTGACCACTGTCGCCATAGAGTCGGTCATCTCCGCTTTCACCCCTCAGTGTGTCGACGCCGCTGTTGCCGTACAGCCGATCCTGGTCATCTCTGCCGTAGATCGAATCGTCGCCGTCACCGCCATAGGCACGGTCGTCGCCCGCACCCCCGTCGATCAGATCCGACGCGGTACCGCCCAGCAGAGTTACGTCATTGCCGCTGCCGGCGTAGATGTAGTCGTTATCGTCGAAGCCTCTGAGAATGCTGTCATCGCCGCTTCCCCCGTAGATCCGATCGTCGCCGTCGGCGCCGGCCAGATCGACATCGTCACCCTGGCCACCGAAGAGATAGTCGTTCTCATCATTGCCGAAAAGGAAGGCATCGGTGCCATCGCCGCCGTAGATGTAGTCCTTCTCGTTACCACCCCAAAAAAAGAGATCGAACCCGGCACCGCCGAACATACGATCGACCCCTTCCATTCCTTGGAAGGAGCGGTCGATGTCCGAACCTCCGTAGATCCAATCGTCACCGTCGCCTCCGAATGCCTCGCGGTCATTGCCAGAACCCAAGAAGATCGAGTCGTTGCCGCTATCTCCTCGCAGGTCGACATCGATACCGCTTTGCCCCAAGAGGGTGTCGTCACCATCGCCGCCGAAGAACCTGGAATCGCCGTCGTCTCCACCGTCCAGAACATCGTTCCCGCTTGCTCCGTAGAAGCGGTAGTCGAACGATGGGCCGCCATAGAGGCGGTCCGCGCCGCTGCCGCCGAAGAAGCTGCGGTCGTTGTTGGCGTCGCCATACAGCCGGTCATCACCGAGGCTGCCGAACATCGATCCATCGAAACCGGAGCCACCGAAGAGCGAATCGTTTCCAGTCAGTCCGTAGAGCGTGTCGGATCCGCTGAGCCCGTAGATCTGATCATCCAGATCCGTGCCTATGAGGATATTGTTGTCACCGACTGTTCCGAAAATCTGGGCCATGCTCAATGTCTCCGCCAGAGTTATAGCGGAGAGTATAGAAGGTCTGTCGGCCTAAGAAACAGGTTTGGCGGCGACACCTTTGATTCCGTGTCGCCGCATGAGGTAATTTGGTGAAGCCCTTTGGCTGCGGTGCTAGCCCAGTTGTTTGGTAAAGAAAGCCGAGGTGCGCTCCCAGGCCAGCTTTGCATCGGCCTGGTCATAGCGGGCGCTGGTGGGATTGGCGAAGGCGTGATTGGCCTCATACCAATAAATCTCGTCCTGCTTGCCGGCCTCTTTCATCGCCGCCTCGAAGCCATCGACCATGGCCTTGTTGATCCATTGATCTTCGGTGGCGAAGTGGCCCAAGACCGGGCAAGCAAGCGGCGCCAGTTCGGCTGCGGTCTTGTTGACCCGGCCATAATAGATGACACAGGCATCGGTCGGCGTGGCAAGCGAGGTGTTCAGCGACCAACCGCCACCGAAGCACCAGCCGACAGTTCCAACCTTGCCAGTGGTTTGCAGGGCATCCTTGCGGGTCGAATTTAAATCATCGACCCAAGAGACCAGAGTATCGGTCGCATCGGCTGGATTGACGGCACCCATCAACGCCTTCGCGCCGTCGGGCGTGTCGGCGACTTTGCCGTCATAGACATCGGCAGCCAGCGCGACATAGCCCTGTTGGGCCAGTTCGGCAGCTACGGCCTTGATCTGGTCGTTCAGACCCCACCATTCATGGATCAGGAGAATGGCCGGTGCCGGGGTTTTGGCCGGCAGTGCCAGCGCGCCGCGGACGGTGCGGCCGGCCCGCGTAGAGATCTCGACGGTTTCGGTGCTGTCGGCAGCAGCCCGCGTCAGCTTGGGATCGGCAAGGACTGCGGCCAAGGGCAGGCCAGCAGCGGCACTTAAGAAGGCACGACGGGGAAGGGCGGTCATCGGTCTCACTCCTGATTACGCGATGGACCATCATAGAATAGAGTGCCTTGGAGACAAGAACACCATCACGCCTTCGGGAACAGCCGGCCAAGCCCTATTCCGAAAAGGAAACGACGATGCGCTCTGCCTTGCTCTGCATTCTTGTCCTGCTGCTTGCCGTGCCGGTGCAGGCTGAGGGAAGGGATCTGACGGTGCGTTCTATTCCGCTGGATCGCGAGGATCCAGGTGTCTCAGGCGTCGGAGCGCTGCAGTACCTCGGCGGGCTGGAGATCGAGAGCAACCTCGCCGCGTTCGGCGGCTGGTCCGATGGCTGGGCAACGGAGGACCTGAAGAGCCTTGTCCTGGTGAGCGATAGGGGGCAGTTCGTCGAGTTCGCCCTCAAGCGTGATCCGGAGAAGGGAGTCCTGATCGATTTGGAATCCGGTCCTCTTCAGCCCCTTCTGGACATGGAGGGCCACCCCCTGGCCGGCCAATTCAGACGAGACGCCGAGTCACTGGCGAATCTGGGCGAGGGCGCCTTCGCCGTTGGCTTCGAGCGCGACCATCGTATCTGGCTCTACAGTGACGGCTTGGAACAGCCTGCGCGCGCACGCATCGGCCCCGCTGCCTTGGCGGACTTGCCGGCTGCTGCCCTGAACAGCGGGGTCGAAGCCATGGCGCGCTCTCCCGACGGCCAGACGCTGATCGCGATCCTGGAAGGGCCGAGGGTGCAAGGCCAGACCACGGCATTCATTCGCAGGGACGGGCGATGGCAGGAGCGGGTTTTCGCCAGCAGTCCTGGATTCGGCGTGACGGCGGCCAGCTATTTGGCGAGCGGCGATCTCCTGGTCTTGGAGCGCTTCTTCAGTCCGGCAACGGGCCCAATTGTGAACCTGCTTCAGGTGGCGGCTGGAACCTTGGCCGGCGAAGGGCCGATAACAGGCGATAGGCTTGCTGTCTTTCGCCGTCCCATGAGCGTAGACAACTTCGAGATCCTGGTCACAGGACGCGATGGCGACGGCAGCTCCCTGATCCTCATCGGCTCGGACGACAACTTCAACGACTTGCAACGTTTCCTGCTGCTGCTGTTTCGCTTTAATCCAAAATGGAAATAGAAAAAGCCCGCCGGAAATCGCACCGGCAGGCTGTCTCGTCCACGATAGGTAAAGGCCGCAGTTAGGCGGCAGTCTCCTGCTTGGCCTTGGCGCGCTCGATCCGCTTCTTCAGATCGCGCGCCTTCTTGCCCAGCGAATCGGTCTTGGCCTTCAAGAGGAAGACATCCAGCCCGCCATTCTTCTCCACGGTGCGCAGCGCGCGGGTGCAGAGGCGCACACGCACGGTCTCTCCCAAAAGGTCGCTGACCAGGGACGCACGCTGCAGATTGGGCAGGAAGCGACGCTTGGTCTTGTTGTTGGCGTGGCTGACGTTGTTGCCGGACAGGACGCCCTTACCGGTGAACTCGCAACGACGGGACATGATCGATCTCTCTATTCTAAAAACGGCTGTAGCCCGCGCCCACTTTTCCTGGCAGTCGCCGGCTCGCCCACCTGTCTCCATGAAGGCGCTGCATGTAGTGCAAAGCTGGGACTGTCGTCAAGGCTTTGTGTCGACCGACGGGCATGCGTTCGCTGCAGGCACTCCAATGCCCGCAACACTGCCTGTGCCCAAGAAATGGGATCACATCGCGCGCGAACAAGGTCTGGCTTGAACGAGGGGTGTGGGCCGAGTGACGCGGCTGCGGGATTGCTTGTCGGCTGCTGACCTTCTCCCCTATAAGGACAGGAGATCATCATGATTGCTAGTGGCCGTGAGCCCTTGGTAGGCGCGGCTGTCCGAAGAGGGAGCATGGCGTCGGTGACTGAGGAAATGCCCAGACGGAAGATGGTCGAGAACCAGCTTCGTGCGAACAAGGTAACGGACGAGGCCGTGCTGGAAGCGATGGGACGCCTGCCGCGAGAGCGTTTCGTGCCCGAGCGCTTCGTCGGTCTGGCCTATGTCGACGAGGATCTGCCCTTGGGCGAGGGGCGCTACATGATCGAGCCAATGGTCCTGGCACGTCTGGCACAGGCGCTGGAGATCGAGGGCGACCAGATCGTACTGGATGTCGGTTGTGGTTTGGGCTACTCGACGGCGCTGCTGGCCAGCCTGTCCGGGACCGTGGTTGCGACCGAAGAGAGCGCTGAGCTTGCTGCCAAGGCCAACGACACCTTGAACGAGTTGGGGGTCGACAACGCCGTTGTGGTCGAGGCTCCCTTGACCGCCGGCTATGCCAAGCAGGCGCCTTACGACGCGATCCTCTTGAACGGCGCCGTTCCAGAGGTGCCGCAGACCCTGATCGAACAGCTCTCGGCCAAGGGGCGGATGGCTCTGGTGATCAAGCGAGGTAGCGGGATGGGGCGCGCCGTTCTGGTCGAGCGCTTTGGCGACTCTCTGGCCGAGCGTATTCTGTTCGATGCCGGTACGCCCGAGCTTGCCGGATTCCAACGTGAAGAGGGTTTCGTATTCTGATGCGCAAGGGAGCGTTGCTTGGCCGGGCATCGGCTGGATTGGTTGCACTCGTCTTAGGTGCGGGCGGCTGGTCCCTGTCGAGCCAGGCGCAAAGCCTGCCGGAGTCTTTGGCCAACACCTACTTGACCAACCCAACCCTCTTGGCAGCCCGTGCTGAGTTGCGGGCAGTCAACGAAGGGGTGCCGCAGGCCCTCTCGGCCTGGCGGCCCTCAGTCTCGGTCGAGGGCGATGTCGGCTACGAGATAACCAAGCTTTTGGGGCAGAGCCAGTCACCCACGAACGACGGAGCGGTGAGCGGTTACACTGCAGGCACTCGACTCTTAGTCGAGCAGACTGTGTGGGCGGGTGGCTCAATCCGAGCGAATGTCGATAGTGCCGAGGCCGTTGTCTACGCTCAGCGGGCACTTCTGGCTGATACCGAGCAGAGCATTCTGCTGGCGGCTGCGACCTCTTACATGGACGTTTGGCAGGCGCAGGCAATCCTTGATCTGAACATTGCCAATGAAGAGCGCCTTCGGCGCCAGCGCGAGGCAACGGTCGATCGTTTCAACGTGGGCGAGGTGACACGGACAGATGTGTCCCAGGCCGACGCCCGTCTGGCCGGGGCTACCGCCGACCGTGTATCGTCTGAGGGAGATCTGGCCACTGCGCAGTCGATTTTCTATCAGATCATCGGTCTGGTGCCGCAGCGGATTGAGCAGGCGCCGCCGCTTACAGTGTTGCCGCGCAGCATGCAAGAGACCGTAGCCTATGCGCAGCAGGATGCGCCCAACCTGGTGGCTGCGCGCTTCCTTGAGAACTCCGCGCTCTCAGACATTCGCGCGCAATTAGGCGCCTTGCTGCCGACCGTCTCGCTGTTGGGTCTCTTGGACTATTCGCGCGACAACTCGGTGCAGTCCGGTGACCCGACCCTCGACTTCTTTTCGGGTTCGATCGTAGTGCAGGTCTCGATACCGCTCTATCAGCAGGGCCTGGTCTCCAGCCAGGTGCGCCAGGCAAAGCAGTTTGCCAGTCAGCGCCGATTGGAGATCACAGAGGCATTGCGTCAGGCCGAGCAGGACGCCGTTGCAGCTTGGGAAGCCTTAGAGACTGCGCGGGCGCAAATCTCCTCCTTCGAGGCTCAGGTTCGCGCCAACACCGTCGCCCTTGAGGGTGTCGAGCAGGAAAGCCTGGTGGGCGCCCGGACCGTCTTGGACGTCTTGGATGCAGAGCAGGAGCTGTTGCAAGCGCAGGTCAGCTTGGTCGGTGCACAGCGCGACGAGGTGGTGGCCGCCTATCAGGTTGCGACGGCAATCGGCCGCCTAACTGTGGCCAATCTGGATCTGGGTGTTGCGATCTACAATCCGCAGATCGATTACGACAAGGTCCGCGACGCCTGGTTCGGGCTGGATGCACCGGGCGCTGAGTAGGCGCTGCTGAAGGTCCAGCAGTCGCCACAAAGCTCGGGCAGACTGCAGCCAGGCGCATGACAACAAAGGATGGCTGAAGCCATGAGCAGCGAGACCGGAACCCCGGAGAAGTCGGGCGGCCAGATGCAGGAAGTGCTCTCCTCCATCAAACAGATTATCGACGAGGACAAAGCCAGCCACACGGCAGCAGCAATTGACTTGGCGCCCGAGGAAGAGGATGTGCTGGAGCTGACCGAACTCGAGGAAGACGAGAGCGAGGAGGTGTCGCCTTTGGTTACGGTCTTTGAGAAGCGGCCTGCGACCTCCGTCAGAAGCAGCGGTCCAGCCGTCGAGAGCGCCGCAGAAGCCCGGACCAAACCGGCCGTCGTGGCGCAGCTCAAGGGTCTGCGAGAGGCGGCGAAGATCGCCAAGGACATCTCTGGCGAGCAACCGGGCGATGCCGGTGCCATGGGAAGCTATGCCACCAAGGCAATCGAGCCGATGGTGGAGGCCTGGGTCCGGCAGAACCTGCCGCGCCTGGCCGAAACGCGTGTCGACGCGGCCGTCCAAGCGGCCCTGCAGGACTGGATGGACGAGCATCTCGAGGCGATCGTCGAGCGGGTCGTCCGTGAAGAGGTTGCCCGCATGGTCGCGCAGGCCAGCGAAGACTAGAGCGAGATCCCTTCGGGCTGCTGCAGTCTGGTCGGACAAGGCTCTGGCCGTTAGCTCTCCCTTTTTCACGCAGGCACTATGAGCGGCCTTGGGGCCTGGTGGGCTTGACCGCAGGCGGCCTCTGGTGTCTCTAAGCTGGCCGTTACTTGCAGCGACGGACTGCTTTTCATTCTTTCGAGGACCCAGCAATGCTGGAAAAGACCTACCGGCCGCACGAGGCCGAAGCCAAGACCTATAAGCTTTGGGAAGCCAGCGGGGCGTTTGCTGCCGATCCCGAGCGCAATGCCGAACGCTTCACCATCGTCATTCCACCGCCTAACGTTACCGGCAAGCTGCATATCGGTCACGCACTGAACAACACCATGCAGGATGTCCTGATCCGCTATCGCCGGATGCAGGGCGACGATGCGCTCTGGATGCCCGGCATGGATCACGCTGGAATTGCCACGCAGATGGTGGTCGAGCGCGGATTGGACCAAGAGGGTACCTCACGGCGGGAATTGGGTCGCGAGGCCTTCACCGATCGGGTCTGGGATTGGACGCGGCACTCCGGCGAAACCATCCGCAACCAGCTGCGTGCACTCGGTGCCGGCCCGGATTGGGAACGCGAGCGCTTTACCCTGGACGAGGGCTTGAGCGAGGCGGTGCGCACCGTCTTTGTGCGCCTCTACAAAGAGAAGCTGATCTACAAGGACAAGCGGCTGGTCAATTGGGATCCCAAGCTGCGAACGGCGATCTCGGACTTGGAGGTGCAGCAGCGGGAGACCAACGGCAACCTCTGGCATTTCCGCTATCCGGTGGAGGGGGAGCCCGAACGCTTCCTGACCGTGGCGACGACCCGGCCGGAGACCATGCTGGGCGATACGGCTGTTGCCGTTCACCCAGAGGATCCGCGCTACAGGGACCTGATCGGTCGTAATGTCGTGCTGCCGCTGGTCGATCGCGCCATTCCCGTTGTGGCCGACGACTATGCCGACCCCGAGACCGGCTCGGGTGCGGTGAAGATCACGCCCGCACATGACTTCAACGATTTTGAAGTCGGCTTGCGCCATGGCCTGGCGATGATCAACATCTTCGACGAGACTGCGCACCTGAACGATCTGGTGCCCGAGGCCTACCGTGGCCTGGACCGCTTCGCCGCGCGCGATATGGTCGTGGCTGACATCGAAGCCCTGGGCCTGCTCGAGAAGGTGGAGCCGCATCGGCATATGGTGCCGCACGGCGATCGCGGCGGCGTGCCGATCGAGCCCTATCTGACCGAGCAGTGGTATCTCGATGCCGAGACCCTGGCCAAGCCCGCCATCGCAGCGGTGGAGGAGGGGCGCACGGTCTTTCATCCTAAGCAGTGGGAGAACACCTACTTCGAGTGGATGCGCAACATTCAGCCCTGGTGCATCTCGCGCCAGCTCTGGTGGGGCCATCAAATCCCGGCTTGGTATGGCCCCGACGGCACTCCTTTCGTGGAGATGTCGGAAGCCGACGCCGAGGCCGCAGCGCGTTTGCACTACGGCGAGGCCGTGACCCTTACTCGTGATGCCGACGTGCTGGACACCTGGTTTTCCTCTGCACTCTGGCCCTTCTCGACCATGGGTTGGCCCGGGACCGACCCGCAGACGGCAGGTAATCTGGATCGCTATTATCCCGGCAGCGTGCTGGTCACAGGCTTCGACATCATCTTCTTCTGGGTCGCCCGCATGATGATGTTCGGCCTGCACTTCATGGCCGACGTGCCCTTCAAGGATGTGGTGATCCACGGTCTGGTGCGCGATGCGCGCGGCAAGAAGATGTCGAAGAGCACCGGCAACGCCATGGACCCGATGGAGGTGATCGAACAGTACGGCTGCGACGCCATGCGCTTTACGCTGCTGGCGCTTGCCGTTCCCGGACGCGACTTGAAACTGGCGCCGGCGCGGCTGGAGGGCTATCGCAACTTTGCCACCAAGATCTGGAATGCTGCCCGCTTCGCCGAGATGAACGGTGTCACCGATGTCGATCTGGATGCCTTCTCTCCTGGAAGCTGCAAGGCGCCGGTGAACCGTTGGATCGTCGGGAAGACAGTAGAGGCGCAGGCCGCCCTGGCTGCAGAGCTTGCGATCTATCGCTTCGACGAGGCAGCCAATCACAGCTTCCACTTCGTCTGGCATCGGCTCTGCGACTGGTACATCGAGCTGGCCAAGCCGCTGCTGGCGGAAGGACCTCACGTCGAGGAAACCCGCCAGACCCTGGCTTGGGCGCTGCAGCAGACGCTGCTACTGCTGCACCCGATGATGCCCTTCATCACCGAGACCCTATGGCAGGATCTGGGCTATGCCAAGCATGGACCGCTGGTGAGCCAACGGCTGCCGCAGCACAGCGCGTCCCTGCATGATCCCAAGGCGGAGGCGGAAATCGACTGGCTGATCACCCTGGTCGGCGAGGTGCGCGGCCTGCGCGCCGAGATGAACGTGCCGCCCGGTGCCAAGGTGGAGCTGCTGATGAGCGGCGCCAGCGCCGAGACTCGGCAGCGTATCGAGGCGCAAGGTGACGTCATTTGCCGGCTGGCCCGGCTGTCCGGGATCGAGGCCAACGAACAGCCCCTGCCTAAGGGATCTGCCCTCTTCGTCATTGGCGAAGCCACGGGTGCGATTCCGCTGGCGGGCGTGATTGACTTGGCTGCCGAGCGCGCCCGGCTAGAGAAGGAGGTCGGCAAGCTGGTGAAAGAGGCAGAGAAGCTGGAGCGCAAGCTCGGCAATGCCGACTTCCTGGCCAAGGCGCCGGAAGAGGTTGTTGAAGAGAACCGCGAACGCTTGGCCGATATGTCCGGGCGCCGCACGCGTTTGAGCGACGCTCTGGCCAGGCTGAGCGCCTAGGCGGCAGAATGATTGGTTGGATCAAACGCCACGTCGGGACGAGCATCATCGTCGCGGCGGTCGCGATCTATGCCGCCTATGAAACCTCGACCTACCTCTTCGTCTACTCCGACGATGCCTATGTCGCCACGAACGTGGTTTTCGCGTCGCCTGAGGTGGCAGGGAGGCTGCAAGCCCTCAACGTCCGCCGCGATCAGGAGGTCGAGGAGGGCGCGGTCCTTTTCCTTCTGGATCAAGAACCCTTCGAGCTCAATTTGGATTATGCCAGAGCGAAGCTGACCCTCGCCGAGGCCGAACTCAAGTTGGCCGAAGACACGGTCCAGGCCGCCCAGACTCGTATCGCCAGCAACGAATCCATTCTAGTCGACTCCAACAAGACTCTAGAGCGTCTTGAAGACCTGCTGTCTCGCGGCAACGTGGCCCAACAGAAAGTCGACGATGCAACGCGTGATAGAAATGTAACCGAAGCCAACCTGGCGGACTCTCGAGATCATCTCGTGGGCGCTAAGCAGGCCGTGGTACAGCAACAAGCCG
This sequence comes from Rhodospirillales bacterium, assembly GCA_963669445.1. GTDB lineage: Bacteria > Pseudomonadota > Alphaproteobacteria > Kiloniellales > JACOMY01 > JACOMY01. The sequence continues at coordinate 2,319,428 of OY770029.1, read as the reverse complement.
AAGTTTCGGTGGCAAAGGCGGCCGTGGCACAGGCGGAGTGGGCCCTAGAGCGCACCATCGTGAAGGCGCCGTCCAAGGGACGCGTCGGCCCGGTTACGGCGCACTCCGGCGACTACGTCAAGGTCGGCCAGGCAGTCATGGCTCTGGTCACCGACGACGATTGGCGGATCATTGCCAATGTGCGCGAACGCTTCCTTGAAAGCCTGAAGCCGGGCCAGTTCGTCTGGTTCAACCTGGGTAGCGAGCCCTGGCACTGGCGTCGCGGCAAGGTGCGCTCGCTGCCGGCCGGGGTTGCTCGCTCGCCCGAACAGACGGGCGTGCTGCCCTTCGTCGATCCGGCCACCGACTGGATCCGCTTGCCACGCCGCTTCCCGATCGAGATCGACCTCTTGGGATTGCAGGACCGGCGACGTCTTTTCCAAGGTGCTGATGCCAGCATCCTCGTCGTCTTCTAGGCTGAGCGGTCATGCTGCCAGAGACGCGCCAAGGCCTGGTGACGGCAACGGCGACCGTCGTGGCGACCCTCTTGGCCTTGGCTTTGGAGCTGGAGAACCCTTGGTGGGCTGCCTTCTCCGCGCACAACATTTCGCATGGCGACCATCGTTACGTGTTCCGAAAGGGGGCCATGCGTTTGGCCGGGACGGTCACCGGCATCTGGTTGGGCTATGAATTGGCATTGGCCTTCGAAGGGGTCGTCGTCCTGCAAGCGACCGCGCTTTTCGCTGTCGCCTACTTTGCGACGATGAGACGATTTATCAGTCAGTACGACTATGCCTGGCTGATGTTCATGCTGATGATTTTGATGATGATCTTCGTCAGCATCTTGGAGCCTGTGGATCTGCGCGGTTTCGCTATCGCACGCATCGCCGAGGTCTCGCTGGGTGTCTTGGTGTGCGCTACAATCAACTACTTCCTGCCCGGCGGCGTTGCAGAGGCTAGGGAGCCTGCCGTGGACAGGAAGCACCTGCTTGTTGAGGTCAGGCGTCTGGCTCTCATGTCCGCCTGCGTCACGCTTGCGGTGCCCGTCCTCTGGTCCTGGCTGGAGCTGCCGAGCATGGTGCAGATCGGAGTTACGATCCTGGCAATGATCGATCGCGATCTGCTGACAACGCGCCATCGCTCCGGCCTACGCTTGCTTGGCTGCTTCTTGGGCGGCGTCTTGGGCCTTTTGATCGTCGGCCTCGGCTTCGATATGCTTTGGGCTTGGATCCTCATCCTCTTTGTCGGCGTTGCCTTTGCCGGCCGCCTCTACCACAGCGCCAGCCGTTTCGCCTATGCCGGCAAGCAGGCCGGCCTGGCGATCATTATCACCCTGGTCACCGGCTCCGGCCCCCCGGAGAGCATCATGCCGGTCATCGATCGCTTTGCCGGCATCATGTGTGGTGTGGTCCTGGTTGTCGCGGTTAGTTTCATCTTTGCTCCAAGGCATGAGCCAGCCGATAGGGACGGGACCCGAGGTCCCTGACGTAGTGAGGATGTTCTGCTCGTTGTGAAGGGATCGACAGCTGATTAGTATCTGCGTCCAGGGATCGTAGGGGTGGAGGATCGGATGAGACAAACAAGGACAGTGTTCTTGGCCAGCGCGATTGCGGCCTTGGCAGTGCTGTGCGGCGGCAAGCTGGCCTACGCCTCACAGGACGGCAGCATACCAGTCGCGGCTGTAAGTGTGGACAGAAGCAAATCGATCGGATCCCTTCTGGTCACGGTTAGTGAGGTCTCCAGTGCTGATGCGGCCATGGACCTCTATATTGGACAGTTGGATCGCATCGCCGGGGCCTTGGAGCAAGTCAAGGACGATGCGAGCGCCGATGTGGCGGCTGCCTCCATTGATGAGACGGTGCAAGAGATGGAGGGCCTCTCGGCGGAGATGAAGGGAAGGATCACCTCCGATGAATGGCTTGCTGCGATTACCCAACGCCAGCAGGAACTGACTCAAGTTCAAAGCCGCATTTCGATGGCGATGATGCAGATCGTGCAAAGGGATCCGGCGTTGATGCAACGCATGAACGAAAGCATGAGCGGACTTCCGACGATCGGAAACTAGCCCAATCATTGATGCTGTCCGTGTCGAGGTCTCGGTTGTGCAATAGGTTTGGCGACAGGGTACGCCCGATCCTATACCCTGGCGCCCGATAGTCTGGAGGTTGCCATGGCCTATGACGAAGCACTGGCAGCGCGCTTTCGCGCTGCTGTCGAGGGTTTGGAAGGCCTGTCGGAAAAGCGGATGATGGGCGGTCTCTGCTTCTTTCTGAACGGCCACATGATCGGCGGCGCGGATCGTGCCAAGGCTACGGGGCAGGGACGCTTTATGTTTCGCGTCGGCAAAGAGAACGACGCGGCAGCACGCGTCCTTCCGGGAGCCGAACCCCTGGTTCAGGGCGGCCGTCGGATGACCGGATTTTATTTTGTGAACGAGAGCCTCTGCGACGGCGCTGTCATGAAATCCTGGCTGTCCCTGGCAATTACCAATGCCATCTCCTTGCCGGCAAAGATCTGAGGGCCTCCTGCGTCCGCGTTCCCGGCCGAAATCCGTAGTGGAGCTTCGCTGCTATCTCTTTCCTCCAGGGCACGCCGTAGTCTAAGACAATCGCACTGAATCTCGGTCTATTTTTTTCGGAACGATAGAGTGCACACTGTTTCATCAGCCGGGCAAAACACCCGAAAAAGAGAGGCCCCGTCGATGCAGGGGCCTCTGTCGAAAGGCGGTGATGGTCACCTATGCGTGGGCTTACCCAGTTTATCCTTCTGCTAGTTCGGCGAGCCGGGGCTGAAACAAAAGGGGAAGCAGCCACACTGTACCGAGATTCCGGCAGCTGGTCGATCCAAGGCCTCGTCCTGCAGTGTGTTGGTCAGCTCGTCTTGTTTGGCCGTCAGGCTGTTGCTCTTCTGCGGCTTTGCCACCTTGATGTTGTTCATATCATCCATCTCCTCTCTGATAAAGCACTGTGGTGTGCGGGTAGCACAAGATTTAGTAGCCTGAAAAAATGAATCAACATGCAACATCATAATTCTTGGAATAGTCACAAATGATAGCAATGCCAATACTTTGTGAAGGGAATATGTATAAATAAAATGTACGATTGTTCAGAAATTTAGATACATTAACCAATTTGATTTCTAGATGACGCGAAGACCGGTCGCCAATGCGGCACGCAGCCCGAGGAGCGACCCTATGACGTGCCGCGAGCACGAGCACGCATGGTGTTGGTCCAGATTCTGCTCAGAGGTCGTGTCGGCGACAGACAAAGAGTGTCGGTAGGTCACACCAGGGGTGGCAGTCGGACGGCTGGAACGGAGATCAGCCGTCCGACACTCTAGTCAGGCTTCCAGATACTTTTTCGAGATGGCGGCGCCGACCGTGTATTTGGGATCGACGAAGTTGCCAAGGCGGACCTTGCCGCATTGGCTGAGCATCATGTAGGCGTCCCACTTGTCGAAGCCGTGTTCGGCCATCATCCAATAGATCAGTTCGCGGTAAGCAATGCGAGTGGCGTCTTCCAACGGACGGGCGGAGCCGATACCCATGATGAAGTCGTCGGCCTCAAGCCGCGGCCAATCCAAGGTCCAGCCCTTGATCAGATCGATGGTGATGGTGGTGACGGTTGGATACTCCACCGCCACGCCGCAAACCTCGCCGTCGCCCTGGCAGGCGTGCGCATCGCCGATGAAGACGCGTGCGCCCGGTGTACGCACCGGCAGGTAGGTCACCGTGCCTGGCCCCATGTCGGGCAGGTCCATATTGCCGCCGTGGCTATCCGGGGTCAGCGAGTTGATCGAATCGATCTGCGGCGAACAGCTCAGGGTACCGATATGCGGCCGGTAGGGCAGGGTTACCCGGTCGCTCCAGATCACCTTCTCTTCGTCGACGTGGACCTTGCGGACCTTCTCCGGCAGGGGATCGTTCAAGGTTGCGGTGTAGGTGGTGCCGGTTAGTGCGCCGAATTCCGGGATCATGGCACAGGTGCCGCGCGGCTGCGGGCCGCGCGGGACCATCGATTCGATGTAGACCGCAACCGCATCGCCGGCCTCCGCGCCCTCGACCATTATCGGGCCGCACTGCGGATTGAGGAAGGGGATGGTCAGAAGCTTGGAGGGTAGATCTTGCTCGGTCTTGATCACGCCTTCGAAGGCATCTTGGGTTTCCACTACGACCCGGTCGCCGGGCTTCACATGTAGTACTGGATCGGAGTAAGGGCCGATGGTGTAGTGGTAGGTGCCTTGGTCCTCGACGCTCAAACTATGGGTCTTGCCGCTGCTGCCCCCGCCGACGCCGCGCCTGCACATGATGGACTGTTCGAGCCAATCGTGGGGATACTCCCGCATCACCATTTCCATCTTCAGTCTCCTCTCGCACTCCGACACACAACAGTTAGCCTAGACCACGACATGCGTGGCGATGATCATCTCGTCCTTCAGATCGCTGCCGGTCAAGACGCCGGTGACCTGGCCCTTGTCCATAGCGTAAGCTCGCTCGGCCGTACTTTGCATCAGCTCGACGTTCTGTTCGACCAGAAGGATGGCCATGTCGCCATCAGCCTTCAGCCGCAGGAGAAACGCGCCGATCTCCTGGACGATGCTGGGTTGCACGCCGTCGCTTGGCTCGTCCAGCAACAGCAGTTTCGGACGTCGCGTAACTGCCCGGGCGATGGCCAGCATGGCCTGCTGTCCACCCGAAAGGGTACCGCCGCGCTGGCGCAGGCGATTCTTCAGGAAGGGGAAGCTCTCCATCGCCAGATCCAGGTCTGGGGCCGGACCCTTGGCGTTCAGGAAGCCGCCCATGCGCAGGTTCTCCAAGACCGTCAACTGCGGGAAAATCCCGCGACCCTGGGGGACATAGCCCATGCCGCGCCTTGCGCGCTGGTCGGCACTCTCTCTCCGTAGATCCTGACCCTCGAAGGTGACGCTGCCGCCGCGCAGTGGCAGCAGGCCGATCAGGCAGCGCATCAAGGTGGTCTTGCCGACGCCGTTACGGCCGACCACACCGACGATCTCACCGGCATTCAGGCTGACGGAGACGCCGCGCAGCACGTTGGCGGTGTCGTAGCCGGCGACGATGTCTTGCGCGCTCAATACGGTCATGACGCCTCACACCTTTCCAAGATAGATGCTGCGGACCGCTTCGCTTGCGGTGATCTCCTCGACCGTGCCCTCGGCGAAGATCGTGCCTTGGTGCAGCACGGTAACTGCGTCGGCAACATCGCGCACGAAGGCCATGTCGTGCTCCACCACGAGAACGGTCAAGCCGCTGTCCTGTAGGCGCTTCAGCACCTCGGCCGTCCGATTGGTTTCTTCCGTCGCCATACCGGCCGTTGGCTCGTCCAGCATGACCAGATCGGGAAAGCCGGCCAGCACCATGGTTATCTCCAGCCACTGCAGCTGATCGTGCGAGAGTTCGCCGGCGCGGGTCTTGTCGGCAGGATCGAGCTCAAAGGCCTCTAGAGCGTAGCGATAGCGCTCTGCTGCCTTATCCCGGCTGCGCGCATGCAGGGGTTTGCGCGGGATCGCCAGGTTCTCTTCCACACTCAGGTCGTGAAAGGCGCGGTTGCTCTGAAAGGTGAGACCCAGACCACGGCGCACGCGGTGGAAGGCCTGACGCCCGGTCACCCGCTCGCCGAAGGCATAGATCTCGCCGCTGTCGGCCTTCTGGATGCCGCAGAGCATCGAAAAAAGGGTGGATTTGCCGGCTCCGTTCGGACCGATCAGGCAGCGCAGTTCGCCTTCAGTCACGGTGAAGTCGATGTTGTCGGCTGCCACCACGCCGCCGAAGCGCTTGTTCAGCGCCTTGGTCTCCAAGAGCACTGCGCCACTCATGACGTCGCACCACTCGCCGAGCGTCGTCGCCAGGGGCGTCGGCCGATGGTCTCGGCCAGCATGACGACGATACCGCGCGGGAAGAACATCATGGTGACGACCAGCAGGCCGCCGATGATCACCATGGCGTACTGATTGCCCTGTGAAGAGAGCGTGTAGGTCAGCCAGTTGAGCGCGATCGTGGCGATCACAACGGCCAGCAGGCTGGTGCGGCCGCCGACCGCCGTCCAAACCACCGGGAGCGCCGCCTGCAGCAGACCGACTTGGCTGGGTGTTATGTAGTTGCCCCACTGCACATAGAGCAGGCCGCTCAAGCCCGCGAGCATGGCAGAGATGACGAAGACCGCGCATTGGCGAAAGCGGGTGTCGAAGCCCAGCATCTCGGTACGCAGTTCGTCTTCACGCATCGCGACCACGACCCGCCCGAACTTGGCGTTCACCAGCATGCGCAGGCCGAAATAGCTTGCCAGCACGACGACCAGGCAGAGGTAGTAGAAGGCATAACCTTCGAAGACGAAGCCACCGACCTGGAACCAAGGGATGCCGGTCATGCCGTTGTAGCCGCCCAACAGCACCGTGCCGACGCGCCACTGGTAACCCGCGGTCTGGCCCAGAAAGGTTTCCAGCAACAAAGTAAAGACCAGGGTCAGGATCGGGATGATCCACTTCTGGACCCGCGCGTAGAAGACGAAATAGCCGAAGATCGCAGCGACGATGGCACAGCCCAACAGGCCGCCGCCGACCCCGATCAACGGACCCCAGGAGCTGGTGGCCAAGTTACCGGCGATGATGCCGTAGAGGTAGGCGGCGATGCCGAAGTAGGCGACATGGCCGAAGCTCAAGACCCCGCAGTAACCCCAGAGCAACGCCATGCCCAGCCCCATTGGGACATTCAGCAGGTAATAGGCGACGTTGGAGGCACGGAAGGCCGAGACCTGCGTCGGATAGAGGACGAAGAAGAGGACGGCGATGGCAAAGCCGATCCAGAACAGCGGTGTCTTGCCGATGTCGGCATCGCCACCGATCAGGCGCAGGCTGCGTTGGATCATCAGCTCTGCCTCTTCTGAATGCGGCGATCGAAGAAGCGTTGGATCCTAGCGGAGATGCCGTCCGGCATGATGCGGATGATGATGAGGGCGGCGATCAGAAGGGCCACGGTGCCCGAAAAGGCGCCCAGCGCCATGCCAACCGGGGTCTTGATCAAGGCCAGAAGCACGCCGCTGCCGACAGCGCCGCTGATCACATTGGCGCCGCCGCCGACCACCACGGTGATGAAGGCGGGGGCTACGAACTGTTGGCCCATGAAGGGGGCGATGGTCGCTGTGGGAGCCAGCAGGGCACCGCTCAAACCGGCCAGTCCGGCGCCAAGGGCGAAGGTCAGGGTGTAGATGCGTTTGGTCGGTACGCCCAAGCTACGCGCCATTTCAGCATTCTGCATGCTGGCCTTGGCTTGCAGGCCGTAGGTCGTCTTGTTGTAGACCAGCCACAGACCCAGAACCAGCAACAGGGAGACGACCATCAGGACGATCCAGTACTCCGAGAAGGAGAAGGCGCCATAAGAGAAGGAGCCCCCCGGGATCTTAATCGCCGGCATGAAGGGGCCGAACAGCAGGAAGGTGCCCTGTCCGAGGATCAAGCTGACACCCCAGGTCACCACCAGGGCGCCCAGTTCTCGTCCATAGAAGCGTCTGATGATGGTCAGCTCCATGATCGCGCCGAAGATGGCGACGACGAAGAAGCTGACGATCACGGCTGCCCAGAAGGGCAGGCCAGCGTGATGGGTGATCGTGGCGGCGTAGGCGCCCATCATCATCAACTCGCCATGCGCCAAGTTGATGATGTTCATCATGCCCAGAATGATCACCAGTCCGACCGCGGCCAGGAACAGGAAGGCAGCGGTTGCGCCGATCTGGTAGATCAGGCTGGCTGCCAAGGGCAAACTCTCGGACAAAGATGTCCCCTCTCGACGTCAAACGAAACGCTCCAGCGGCGGAACGGAGGCTAGCTCCGTCCCGCCCCGTGGAGTGGACTCTAACCTGTTTTACTTCTTGCCGAACATACTGAAGAAGGGATCTTCGTCCGGGATGTACTGCTTGTACTCCTTGTGCCGGACCAGGTTCACGCCGACGCGCTGCAGCCACCAAGGCTGAATGCTCGGCCATTCGCGCACGAAGCTGACGTTGTGCTTCTCGTCCGCTGTCGCCAGACGGATGTAGTGCGAGCAGTGATGGGTCGAGGGTTCCATGAAGACCGCGCCTTCCGGTGCCTCGATGCTAAGCCCCGACTCGAGCGCCAGCTTTACCGCCTCCTGGTCCGTGGTGCCGGCCAGGCGGACCGCCAGAGCGTAGAGATGGACGGAGAAGTAGGTGTTCTGTGCCATCTGGCCGATGTAGGGGTCTTCCGGGAACATCTCGTACCAGCGTTTCACGAAGGCCCGGTTGCGTGCGGTCGGGACCTCTTCGATGTAGTTCACGCAGTTGAACATTCGGTTCAGCGAGGGGGCTTCGAAGCGGCGATGCTCGTAGCCCTGCGCCATGTTCACAGTTGACGCCATGGGGTAGTCCAGGCCGGCTGCGGCTGCCTGGGGGTAGTAGTTCGACTGGTTTGATCCGACCAGCAGAGTGAAGACCCAATCCGGTTTGGCCTGCTGAATTCGCGCGATCGAGGTGGTGAAGTCCGACACGCTGAGCGGTACGAACTCCTCCTCGATGATCTCGCCGCCGACCAGCGGGGCGAAAGCCTTGGTCCAGGCCGCAGTCAGCTGCCCGAAGTTGTAGTCGGCAGCGATGGTGTAGACCCGCGGGCCGAAGCGCTTGATCATGTAGTCGACGACCGGGATCACCTGCTGTTCGCAGATTGCGCCGGTGCAGAAGGTGTTGGAATCTGCGACACCGCCCTCGTACTGATTGGTGTAGAAGAAGAGCTGCTTGTGCTGATCCACGATCGGTCGGATTGCCTCGCGCTCGGCGCTGGTGAAACCGGCGAACAGCACGTCGACCTCGTCTTCTTGGATCAGACGGCGGGTCAATTGCTGCCAGATGTTGTTGTTGGACTGTCCGTCGGGACCCAGCAGCTCAACCTCACGGCCCAGCAGGCCCTTCTCGCCAGAATCCACGAAGACGTCCTCGTCTTCGACGAAACCCATGCCGCTGGCTGAGCGTTCGCCACCATCGTCGATGATGTTCACATCGCCCTTACCCTCGGCCATGACCGGTGGCTTGGTGGCAAAGTTGCCCATAACGCCAAGGCCGCCGGCGCCAACCGGGCCACCCTTCAGCATCTTGCCTTCGTTGATCTCCTTAACGGCAAGTTGTGCGGCATGATACTTTTGCACGCCATAGACCGCCAGGTTGCCGGAAAGATCTTCGATGTGGCCGATCTTGATCGGATCGCCGGCTGCCTTCGCCTTCTTGAAGGTCGGCAGGATCATCGGTGCTGCGATCGCACCGGCAGTTATCCCGCCTGCTGTCTTGACGAAGGTGCGCCGTGGCATCACCGGCCCCTTCTTCTCGGCCTCTGTGTGATTTGTGATCACAGAGTCCGATAGAGTCTTGTCTTTCTCGGTCATGACCTCTCTCCGTTCGGTTTGCAGACAACAGGATCTTTAAGAATGGGCCAACTGCGCGGCACAACAGCCTAGCCTGCTTAGGCGCGCGCATCTTATGAGGGTCGTCCCCCGACAACCCTGGGCCCCGGAACGAGTGGGATCACGGGCTTCACTGACCATGTTCCCGGCTAGAGTGACAAAATACTCCCTCCAAAGGGAGAATGTTGTCAAGGCACCATACCCGGATCGCGAAGTCGGTTTGGCGGTCCATGCCCCGGAAGACGTCTTGCCGTTCGCCATGCAATCAGCGCAAGACAAAGCCGGCGCACTCATGCGTACAGTGCATGTCCGTTTTTGGCCTCGGCGCTGGAGCCCCTGCCCGCGAACGGCTAGGCTGCGGCATCTTTGAGACCGATTGAGACGGCGCGTCAGCGGCAGTGTTGGCCCGGTCGCCCGCTCCTCTTCGGTTGGTGAGTGAAACGAGGCAGACCTATGCCAGGAGAGGACAATGCCGCTCGATAGCGATAAGCCGAAGTTCGACAAGACGAAGCTTCCCAGCCGTCACGTCTCGGTCGGGCCCGCCAAGGCGCCGCACCGCTCATATTACTACGCCATGGGCATGACACCGGAGGAGATCGCCCAGCCCTTCGTCGGTGTGGCCACCTGCTGGAACGAGGCCGCGCCCTGCAATATATCGCTGTCGCGTCAAGCCCAGGCGGTCAAACTTGGTGTGAAGGCGATGGCGGGTACGCCGCGCGAGTTTACGACCATCACGGTCACCGACGGCATCGCCATGGGCCACCAGGGCATGAAGTCCTCTCTGGTCAGCCGCGAGGTCATCGCCGATTCGGTCGAGCTGACGATGCGCGGCCACTGCTACGATGCACTGGTCGGCATCGCCGGTTGCGATAAGTCCCTGCCGGGCATGATGATGGCCATGGTCCGCCTGAACGTGCCGGCAGTCTTCATGTACGGAGGCTCCATCCTGCCGGGCCGTCTGCGTGGCCAGGACATCACGGTTCAAGATGTGTTCGAGGCGGTCGGTCAGCACTCTGCCGGCAACATCGATGACGAGGAACTGCATGCCGTCGAGTGTGCGGCTTGCCCATCCGCTGGTTCCTGCGGCGGCCAGTTTACTGCCAACACCATGGCCTGCGTCTCTGAGGCCTTAGGAATTGCCATCCCTGGCTCGGCCGGTGCGCCGGCCCCCTACGAGAGCCGCGACCAGTATGCAGAGGCCTCCGGCCAGGCCGTCATGCGCCTGCTTGCCAGCGGTCTGCGACCGCGCGATATCGTCTCCCGCAAGGCGCTGGAGAACGCAGCCGTTGTGGTCGCGGCATCAGGCGGCTCGACCAATGCCGGCCTGCACCTGCCGGCCATCGCGCACGAGTGCGGCATCGACTTCGACCTGCACGAGGTTGTGCGCGTCTTCCGCCAGACTCCCTACATCGCCGACCTAAAACCGGGCGGCCGCTACGTCGCCAAGGACCTCTTCGAGATCGGCGGCGTGCCGGTGCTGATGAAGGCCTTGCTAGACGGTGGTTATCTGCACGGCGACTGCATGACAGTCACCGGCAAGACCATCGCCGAGAACTTGGAAGACGTGGTCTTCCCGGAAGATCAGGATGTCGTCCGCACCACCGCCAAGCCGATCACGCCGACCGGCGGCGTTGTGGGTCTGCGCGGTAACCTGGCACCGCAGGGCGCCATCGTGAAGGTGGCGGGCATGGCCAAGCAGGACTTCACCGGCCCGGCTCGCTGCTTTGATTGCGAGGAGGACTGCTTTGCCGCAGTCGAGCGTGGCGACTACAAGGAAGGCGAGGTCCTGGTGATCCGTTACGAGGGGCCGCGCGGCGGTCCCGGTATGCGCGAGATGCTGGCGACCACGGCGGCGATTTACGGCCAGGGCATGGGCGACAAGGTGGCGTTGATCACCGACGGTCGCTTCTCCGGCGCCACTCGTGGCTTCTGCATCGGCCATGTTGGGCCCGAGGCTGCGGTTGGCGGCCCGATCGGGTTGGTGAGGGATGGCGACACGATCTCCATCGACGCCGTCGCCGGCACCATCTCGGTCGACCTCAGCGACGAAGAACTGGCCGAGCGGCGCAAGGCCTGGAAGCCGCGTGCCAGCGAATTCGGCTCCGGCGCCATCTGGCGCTATGCCCAGACCGTCGGCGATGCCGAGAAGGGCGCCGTCACCCATCCGGGCGGCCAGGGCGAGGTCAGCTGCTATGCTGACGTTTAGCTGGATAGTCTGAATCTCTCTTGATTGGGGGCGCGATCTGCGCCCCTAATCTTTTGCGTGAGCACCAAAAAGAAGAATGGGAGTAGGGGATGGCCAGGATTGCTGTCGGCGGTTTTCAGCACGAGACCAACACCTTTGCGCCAACGAAAGCGGACTTGGATGTCTTCTTGACCGGTGGTGGCTGGCCGGGACTGCTGGAGGGCGAGGCGATCTTCGGCGGCACGGAAGGGATCAACCTGCCCGTTGCCGGTTTTGTGCAGGCGGCCTTGGCCCAGGGGCACGATCTGGTTGGCCTTGCCTGGGCGGCCGCAGAGCCCTCTGACGTGGTGACCGAGCGCGCCTACGAGACCATCGCTGCCAAGATAGGCGACCGCCTGGCTGCTGCCGGTCGCATCGATGCGGTCTATCTTGATCTGCACGGCGCTATGGTGACCGAGCATCTAGGCGACGGTGAGGGCGAGCTCATCAGGCGGATCCGCACCCAGGTCGGCCCAGAACTGCCGATCGTCGTTTCCCTGGATCTCCATGCCAACGTCAGCCGGGAGATGGTCGAAGAGTCCGACCTCTTGACCATCTATCGCACCTATCCGCACATCGACATGGCAGAGACCGGTGCCAATGCGGCGAGATTGCTGGAACGCGTGATGGCCGGCGGCCTGCAGCACGTGGGCTATCGCCAAATCCCCTTCCTGATCCCGCTGACCGCTGGCTGTACCGACCAGGAGCCAGCCGCTGGCCTCTACAGCGCTATGGCGCAACTGGAGTTGGAGAGTGGCACTGCGCTCTCTTTTGCCTGCGGATTCTCTCCGGCCGACACATCGGTCGCCGGCCCCAGTGTCGTTGCCTACGCCGATGACGAGGCGACAGCGGAGGATCTGGCCGAGCGTCTGGCGGAGATGGTGACGGCGGAAGAACCGCGCTTCGGCTCGCCGATTTATGATGCCGAGGCCGGCGTGGCCAAGGCGCTGGAGATCGCCAAGACGGCAAGCAAGCCCGTGGTCCTGGCCGACACGCAGGACAATCCCGGCGCCGGCGGCAATGGCGACACAGTGGGTCTGCTCGAGGCGCTTGTCGCGCGGGCGGCCAAGGGCGCCGTGCTGGGCCTGCTGGCCGATCCGGAGAGCGCAAGCCAAGCTCACGAGCTGGGTGAGGGCGCCAGCGGTTCGTTTCGGCTGGGCGCAAAGTCCGGCATTCCCGGCCACAAGCCCTTCGAAACCGAGGCCCGCGTCGTCAAACTGGGCGATGGCCGCTTCACCTGTACGGGCACCTTCTACTTGGGCAGCCGCATGGAGTTGGGTCCGATGGCCCTACTCGACGTCGATGGCGTCCTGGTTGCGGTCTGCAGCCGGAAGGCCCAGGCCGCCGATCAAGAGATGTTTCGTCATCTCGGCGTCGAACCCAGCGAGGTTCCGATCTTGGGACTGAAGTCCTCGGTCCACTTCCGCGCCGACTTCTCGCCGATCGCAGCGGAGGTCTTGGTGGTGGCAGCGCCCGGTCCGAACCCGGTCGACCACCTGCTGTTGGACTATAAGCGCTTGCGGGACGGCATTCGCTTGATGCCGATGGGCCCCGCCTACCACCAGACGTCTTCGTGAGGAACAGTGACGTGGCCAGATCCTATCGCTTTACCCATGCCGTATCGCGGGTACCGGCGGCCAGTGCCGTCGATGGTCTTCGGGCCGTCGACGGTGGTGCGCCGAACCTAGAGACTTTCCAGCGCCATCACGCCGACTACCTTGCCGCCTTGCGCTCGACCGGTGCCGAGGTGACGCTGCTGCCGGCCCTGGAAGCCTTTCCCGATTCCGTCTTCGTGGAGGATACAGCGCTCTGCCTGCCCGAGGTTGCTGTGGTCATGCGGCCTGGTGCGCCCTCGCGCCTTGGCGAGGCGGCAGCCATGGCGCCAACTCTTGAGAGGTTCTATGATCAGGTGCTGACCGTCGCGGGACCCGGCTTCATCGAGGGCGGCGACATACTGACGACGGAACAGGAGATTCTGATCGGCCTCTCCGAGCGGACGGACCGAGCCGGCGTCCAGGAGCTAGAGCGCCTGCTTGCCCCGTGGGATCGCCCGATCCGGGTCGTGGAGACACCGCCGGGTGTGCTGCACTTCAAGACCGACTGTTCATTGCTGGACGAGGAAACCATCCTGGCGACGGAGCGCCTGAGCCGCTCTGGCTGCTTCGAAGGGTATCGTGTGATCCACACCGGGCCAGGCGAAGAGGCGGCAGGCAATTCCATCCGCTTCAACGATCTGGTGCTTATGCCGGCCGGGTTCCCGCGCACGGCGGAGGCCCTAAATGCTGCGGGCTACGAGGTGCGGGAGATCGGTAACAGCGAGGCGGCCAAGCTCGACGGCGGCATGTCCTGCCTCTCGCTACGTTTCTCGCCGCCAAGCTGAGTTCATGAAGGCTGCACGCTTTGGTGCGGCCTGCAACAGGGGACAGGCCAGATGCCCAGTTACGATCAGGTCTTTGACGCACTCAAGCTTCTGACCCCGAGAGAAATGAAAACCCTGAAGCGCGTGCGCATCGGCAATCCCGAGGGTGATGGCGGCTACGTCCTGGCCAACCGTATCCGAGCGGGTCAAAAAGTCTACAGCTATGGCGTCTTCGACGAGGTAAGCTTCGATCTGGATCTGGCCGAGCGGGGAATGGAGGTCTTCCTCTACGATCACACCATCGAACGTCTGGTCGCCGACCATCCGAACTTTACCTTCGTTCGTGAAGGCGTGGCCGGTACCAACTTGCCGTCCCGCTCGCTCTACACAATCGCCCACCACATCCAGGCCAACGGTCATGACGACAACGACATGATCTTGAAGATGGATATCGAAGGCATGGAATGGGAGGTCATCAATCAGACCGACGCCGGCGTTTTTCGCCGCTTCGAGCAGATGGTGATCGAGATGCACAGCCTGACCCTGCTGGATCGCCGGATCTATCACGAGAACTTTGTGCAGGCGATGACCAAGCTCTTGGAAGATTTCCATATCGTGCATGTGCACGCAAACAATGCGGAGAGTGTTTACCCGGTTTGCGGCCTGCCGATACCCTACCTGCTGGAAGTGACTTTGATCCGCAAAGACTTGGATCAGGTCGGGCCTTGGCGGACCATCGTGCCGACCGCTTTCGATGCCGCCAACATCAAGGGCGCGCGACCCGATCTTTTGTTGAATTTCTTCCCCTTCCTGCCGACCGATCTGAAACCCGCGCGCCTGGAAGAGAAGATGCGCATTGCCTTGAAGCAGGCACATGCGACCTTGGCACCGGCAAGGAGTGAGCCTGAAGCGCCGGTTGTGAAAAGGGTTACCGTGACCGAAACGGCGAAGGCGCTCTTCGCGGAGAAACCTCAGATGAAAGGGCGTCCAAGAGAAGCGGCCGGTGCCATCGCCGATCGCCTGAAGGTTCCCGCGGACAAGCGCGAGGAGGTCTTGCCCGAGATCACGCGCTTGTTGCGTGTCAGCCAACGCAAGGGCGAGCTATAGAACTGGGCGAGCGGCGAGGCCGAGACACAGGATTTAGAAGGGAGGGAGCGCGATGTTTGCGTTCATCGAAGGTTCGCGCGACTACCAGAGCGCCTGCAAGAACTATCGCTTCGAGGTGCCGGAGGCCTTCAACTTCGGCTTCGACGTTATCGATCGCCATGCCGCCGAGGCCGACAAGACTGCCGTCATCGCGCTGGATGGCGAGGGGCGGGAGCAGCAACGCCTGAGCTACGGCGACCTGGCGCGCCGCTCCAACCGCGTGGCCTTGGGCTTGCAAGCCCTGGGCGTAGAGCAGGGCGCCTTCGCCTGTCTGGTCGCCGGTCGCATACCCGAGTGGTATGATGCCCTCTTCGGTTGCATCAAGGCTGGCGTCGTAGCCATGCCCGGGACCACCCTGCTAACCGCCAAGGATATCGCCTACCGGATCAATCATTCCAAGGCCTCCACCGTCATCGTCTCGCCGGAGCATTGCGAGAAGGTCGATGCCGTGCGCGACGACTGCCCAACCTTGCAGCATCTGATCGTGATCGGCGAGGCACGGCCGGGCTGGACTTCGTTCGATGCTCTGGTTGCCGGTCAGGCCGACGAGATCGCACCGGAGGCTCGTGTCACGACCCGTTCGGACGAGATGATGCTCGCTTACTTCACCTCCGGCACCACAGCGATGCCGAAGATGGTGCCGCGGAACCACGCCTACAGTCTGGCGCATGCCGCCACCGGTCTCTTCTGGATGGACCTGCGGCGCGAGGATGTGCACTGGACCTTGACCGACACCGGCTGGGCCAAGGCGGCCTGGGGCATGCTCTTTCCGCAGTTCCTGCTGGGCACGACGGTGGTCCTCTACAACGGTGCCGGCTTCGATCCCGATCTGCACCTGCGGCTGATCAAGGATCTCGGTGTCACCACGTTCTGTGCGCCGCCGACGATCTATCGCCTCTTCGCGCAGCAAGACCTAGCCGCCTATGATCTGAGTTCGTTGCGCCGCTCGCTGGGCGCCGGAGAGCCCTTGAACCCGGAGGTCATCCGCATCTGGGCCGACGCCACAGGCACGACAATCGCCGACGGCTACGGCCAGACTGAGACCATCAACATCGTCGCCAACTTCCCAGACCAGGAGGTGAAGGTCGGCGCCATGGGCCAGCCCGTACCAGGCTTCCAGATCGAGGTGGTCGACGACGAAGGCAACATCCAGCCGAGCGGCGAGATTGGGCACATCGCTGTCAAGCTGACCGAGCCTTGGCCGCCCGGCCTCTTCGAGGGGTACTATACCGGTGGAGACCTTGACCGCAGTTCATTCCGCCACGGCTGGTACTTTACCGGGGACACCGCGACCAAGGACCAAGACGGCTACCTCTGGTTCGTCGGCCGGGCCGACGACCTGATCAGCTCTGCCGGCTATCGCATTAGCCCCTTCGAGGTCGAAAGCGCATTGCTGGAGCACCCCGCCGTCGCCGAAAGCGCCGTCATTGGCGAGCCCGACCCGGTACGCGGCCAAATCGTCGCCGCCTACATCATCCTGGCCGCCGGCCACGATGGCAGTGCCGCCCTGACGCAAGAGATCCAAGACTTCTGCAAGGCGCAAACCGCGCCCTACAAGTACCCCCGGCGTATCGAGTTCGTGTCCGAACTGCCGAAGACAATCTCCGGCAAAATCCGCCGCGTCGAACTGCGCGGGGAAGGGTAGTTAACCTACACATCCAGCCGAAACCGCCGGATCGCTTCCTCATTGAGGAAACACTAGGACAGGACCAAGCGAACAGCTTATCCCGATCGCGTCTTAGCGCTCAAGGGCAAGGTGCTGCGGGTCGATGGCCGGCTCTTTGCCAAGTAGGAGGTCGGTCAGGACTTCAGCCGATCCGGCAGCGAGGGTCCAGCCTAGGTGTCCTTGACCGGCATTGACCCAGAGTCCCGATTTTTGAGTTTTCCCGATGTAGGGCAGGCCGTCGGTGCTCATGGGGCGCAGGCCGGCCCAGGGCTGGCCGCCGCGCCTGATCAACGCGGGCGCCAGATCGGGGTAGACGCGGTTGAATATCCCCTCGAGCACGGCGATGCGACCTGGCGGAATGCTGCGGTCGAAGCCGGCGAAGTCGACGGATCCGGCAATCCGCAGCCGCTTGCCGATCGGGATGACACCGATATGGAGGGAGTCGTCCAGAACCGGGATGGCCGGTACCGCATTCAGCTCTGACGTGTCGAAGGTGACCGAGTAGCCTTTCACCGGCCGGATGCCCAGGTTGACGCCCGCGCGCCGAGCCAGACCATCCGGGTCTGCGCCAAGCGTGAGGACCGTATGCTCGGCGAGTAGAGCGCCGCTTTCAGTCTCTACGCCTTTGATGGTGCCGTCGTCTTCAATCAGGGTTCTAACCCGGCAGTCTGTGCGGATCTCGCAACCCATTTCGACCAGGTCGCGGGCCAGAAGCTGGCAAAACTTGTTGGCGTCGCCGACGATATCGGTTGGAAAGTAGATTGCGCCAACCAGGTCGTCAGCGATCGCCGCCAACTGCGGCTCCTTCTCCACCATGCCGGGACGGTCCAGGACTTCATAGCCGAGCCCGAAAGTCGCCAGTCGGGTACTCTGCGCGCAATGCGCGTCGAAGGCTTCTTGCGAGCGGAAGGTCTTCATGGTGCCTGAGCGGACCGCGTCGAAGGCCTCACCATGCTCCTCGACGTAGGATTGGTAGACCTCCATGGAGTACTGAGCGAGTGCCAGGATTCTTGTGGTTGCCTCGGCATAGCGCTCCGGCGTGGCGTTCCGTAGAAAGCGCCAGCCCCAGCCAGCGAGCGGCAAGAGGGCGTTGGCACGAAGCTTGACGGCGGATTTCGGATCGGCGAAGGAACGTAGAAGCGTCCAAAGCACGCCTGGTCGGCTCCAGGGATCCGGTTGCGAGGCCGTCAGCATCGCGCCGTTGGCATAGCAAGCGCCTTCCCCCACGTCGCCTCCGGCCTCCAACAGGGTGACGGTGCAGCCACGCTTTGCCAGGCGATGGGCGGTCGTGACCCCGGTAACGCCGCCTCCGACGACCAGGACGCTGGTCATTCTTGCGCGTTGATGTGGGCGTAGACGACGATCTCTACCTTGGCCTTCGGCTCGACCAGCGCTGCCACAATCACGGTCGCGCGGTTTGGGTAGGTGCCGGAGAAGTACTCGGCGTAGACTGCGTTCATGCCGCCGAAGTCAGCGGCATCGGTCAGGTAGATCAGGCATTGCGCGACATCGGCCATGGTTGCGCCAGCAGCTTCGACGTGGGCCTTGATGTTCTCCATGGTCCTTCTGGTCTGCTCTTCGATACTGCCGTCCACGAAGGCGCCGTCAGGCCCAATCGAGAGATGCACGGTGTAGAGGACCTCGCCCTGCGGCGCGGCGACCGCCCAGCTGAGCGGTGCGTCCGGAACTGGTAGGTTGCCTTTGACCAAACGTGGCATGTCGGTTTCCTCTTCCTGTTGTCTTGAGGGAGACGTGTGCGAGCCGTTAGCCCGCAGGTACGAGCAGCAGTCCTGGGCTCACGATGCGAAGATCAGGTTGGGAAGCCACAACGCGATCTCCGGAACGAAGGTGGTGAGCAGCAGGGTCGGGATCCAGGCAAAGGCGATGAAGACCAGGGTCGGAAAGATGATCTTGTTGACCGGCGTGTTCGTCACCCTGGCGCCCAGGTAGAGCAGCGGTGCGGTCGGCGGCGTGATGTTGGCCATGCCGAGGTTCACGCCCAGCACGGCTGCAAAGTGGATCGGGTCCATGCCGACACTGGTGACGATGGGGAGCAGCAGCGGCGCCGACAGCAAGAGCCCGGAGATGTCGTCCATGACCATGCCGATCAGGATCATCACCAGATTGACCATCAGGAGGACCACGATGGGGTTCTCGGAGATCGAGAAGACCAGGGCCTTGGCCATGCCTGGAATGTCTTCGAAGATCAGAAAGCGGCTGACGATCAGAACCATGAAGACCATCAGCATGACGACGCCGATGGTGACGCCGGAACTCAGGATTACCGGCCAGAAATTCTCGCGGTTGAGGCCCTTGTAGACCCAAAAACCGATCGGAATGGCATAGACCACGGCCACGCCGGCGGCCTCCGTCGGAGTCATGATGCCGCCGTAGATTCCGCCCAGAATGATCGCGGGCATGAAGAGTGCGGGGAGGGCGACCCAGCTTCGCGTCTTCAACTCCCCGGCATAGCTCTCCGGCCGCTCGGCCAGCTGCAGGTCTTCCCGTTTGCGCAGCTGAAAAAAGTTCACGACGCAAAGCAGTGTCACCAGGATCAGTCCGGGAATGACCGTAGAAAGAAAGCACTTCAAGACCGACTGCTGGGTTACCCAGGCATAGAGGATCATCGAGGCGCTGGGGGGAATGAGAAGGCCGAGCGGACAGGCGCTGACGATGACCGCCGCTGCCTGGCCCTCGGGATAGTTCGCCTTGCGCAGATGCGGCATCATAATGGAGCCGATGCAGGTCAAGGTCGCAGCCGCACTGCCGGAAATCGATCCGAAGATGGCCGAGGCGAAGACCGCGGCAGCTGTCAGGCCGCCCCTCATACGGCCAACCAAAAGCTCGGCCAGGCTGACCAGCGGGGCAGCGATCTTGCCGCGCTCCATGATGCCGCCGGCCAGGATGAACAGGGGGATGGCCAGCAGGACGATGGTGTTCATCTTCCAGTGGCCGGCCGGCATGAAGCCGGAGACGTCGTGTCCGCCGAAGAGTGAGATGACGATGAGGACGGCCCCGAAGGCCATCGGCACCGAAACCCCGATCACAAGCAGGGTACAGAGCAGGATGAGGCATGCGACAATCAACATTGGCGCTACTCGGCCCTACTCGGCGCGTCGACTGCCTCCGACGTCTGCGTCATCTCCCGCAAGCTGCCGGCGGGACCCAATCTGATCAGGACATAGAGGCGTAGCCCAGAATAAAAGGCCATGAAACTGAATCCGACCAGGACGGCGGCGCGCGGCAGCAGGAAGGGGATCTTCAGGGCTATCGTCGTCTGCCAGTAGGGATAAGAGCCGATCTCGTCCTGGATCATCAAAACCGACCAATAGATTGCGAAGAGGCAAACGATGAACTCGATCGCCACCACAAGAAGGGAGCGCGCCCACTTAACGGTCGGGTTCTTGATCACGTACTCCAAGAGGTCGGCATTCACGTGCGAGTTTTCATAGGTGCCGATGGCGCTGGCCATAAAATAGAGCCAGAAGCAGATGATCAGCAGCCATTCTTCATAGGCAAATAGGTCCGTGGCGAAGATGTAACGAAAGATGACCACGAAAAAGAACGTAAACGCCATGATTAGGCAGGCAATGCAGACGTAGACGCTCTTTGCCGCCAGAAAGAAGCTGACGATCCGCTGCCAAGGCGGGGGGATATGGTCGAGAAGAACGATGGGATCAACCTCCCGTATGCTGCGAGCGCGCAACCGGCCCCAAGCCCGATCTCATAAGATCGGGTTTCCGGGGCCGGTATCCCGTGCGGAGCGCCGGCTACTTGTCGTTGCTCAGGCGGTCGATGGTGTCTTGCCCGACGGTTTCTGCAACCATGGGCCAGACCGTCACCTTGATGTGGTCGGCAAGGGCTGCGCGCTCCTCGTCGGTGATCTCCAACACATCCCAACCCTTTTCCCTGAGCTTCTCGATGTAGCCCGCATCGTTCTCGCGAGAGTACTTGGTGTAGGCGGCCGCACCCTTATCGACGGCGGCTTGGATGGCGGCGCGCTGGGCGTCGTTCAGCTTCTCCCAGGTCCGTTTACTGGCGTAATAGGTCGAGGCCTCGACGAAGGCGTTGTAGGGAATGAAGTACTGCCCGACGTCGCTCAACGCGAAGTTCGTGTAGGTCAGCTGTGCGGTGCAACAGATCGCTCCATCGACGGCGCCCGCCTGGATTGCCGGGAAGACTTCGGCCCAGTTCATCGTCGTGGTGTTGTAGCCGATTGACTCGGTTGCCGCCTTGGCGACGTTCGAGCTCCAGACTCTGATGTTGATGTTCTTCGGGTCGATGGTTGCATAGTTGTCCGGTTTCTTGGTCGAGACCACCCCGATGGGTCCCTCCGCGACATTGCCTAGGAACACCAGGCCGATCCGATCTAGAACCTCGGTCATGATCTTAGAGTACTCGGAATCCTTGCTGCCATAGACCCGCTCCATCTCATCCCAGGTGGTGACCAGGAAGGGCAGCGAGTTGATCTCCAAGACGGGATCTTTGTGTGCGTAGACGAAGGCGTGGACGATATCGATGTTGCCGCGGATCGTGTCCTCCAGCAGCTCCTCGCCCGATCCGAGCTGACCGGCGGGAAAGACCTTCACAGTAAGGCCGACATCGGCGGCCTCGATATCCGCAGCGATCTCCTCCAGGATCTTATGGCCGATGTGATCGACCGGAACCACGCCCGCGACCTTGAGGGTCATATCTTCCGCAAGCGCAGCGCTCACCAACGAGGCGGCCGCGGCAAGGCCGGCGAGGGTGCTCAGAGTAGACCTGATAGCGTTCATTGTTCTCTCCCTGTTCGCAAGCTGGTGTCAGGCCTGCAAGGACCGAGGCAGGCCTCTAAACTTGACTATGTCCACTATACCGGACACTATGTCTGTTACAGCGTAGATTCAGCTGGTGCGCTCGTCAAGCCATTTGCGGGTGGTCGCTTCGCGCGTTTGCTCTATCTGGTTGTTGTGGCAGGCGGCAATGGTGCGATGATGCCGAGTGAGGGCAGGATGGTTTCATGGTAAAGGGCTCGAGAGAACGCGGCCTTGAAAGGGTGATCCAGATACTCGATTGCCTGCACGAGCATGGCAGACCCATGGTCGTAAACGAGCTGGCGGCCGCCATGAAGGCGCCGCGCTCCACTGTCTATGAGCTGACGAAGACACTGCTCAACCGCTCGATCTTGGACAGCTATGGCGACGGCGGTCGCGTGTTCTTGGGCCGCAAGCTCTTCGTCTATGGGCAGGCCTTTCAAGAGGAGTATCCCCTGATCGGTCTTGCAGAACCGGTAATCGATCGGCTGGCGAAGGAGAGCGGCGAGCGTGCCGAACTCTGCAGCAATGTCGATTGGAAACAGAGCATACTCTACGTGGCGGAAGGGCAGAGGCCCTTTGGCTACAAGACCTATCCTGGCGGCAAGTACCCGCTGCCGCTGACCGCGACAGGCCGCTTCTTCATTGCCGGCATCGACGAAACGATCTTGAAGGAGCGCATTCCCGACGAGGACTATTACTTGAACGGTCAGCAGAGAATCACGCTCGAACGCTTTCTGGCTGACAGCCGGGAGGCTCAGGAGAAGGGCTACAGCGTGGTCTCGGGTCTAGTCGATCCCTACCTCGCCGCCGTCGCTATGCCGATTACCGACCGGTCGGGGAGGATCGTGACGGCAATCGGTTTCTCCTTTCCAAGCGGCGAGTTGGCAGCGAACGAAGCGCGCTTTGTGCATTTGCTGCGCGACGCCCAGTCCGAGATTGAAGCGGCGCTCTCGAATTCCAGTCAGCGCAATCCCACTGTGTCATGAGGTTGGAGAGGCCGATAAAGAGGCTGCCCGCACCGCCCTAAGGTTTTGCTCCAATGCCCATTTCCAAGCGGGCACTGAGGGGCGTTCGGCACCTTTTCAGTTTGTTAGATTGACTCATAGCAATTTAACGATCTATTAGTGTTTCCATGACCGACCGACTTGCTCAATCGAAAGCGCTCGCTAGCGACGCGCGGTTCTCCATCCTCGGCTGGCTGGCCGAGCCAGACGATCATTTTGCCCATCAGGTAACCGGCAATCCCTCGGAGATTGGCGTCTGCGTCACACTCCTAACCGAGAAGCTGGGGATGTCACAACCGACGGTCAGTCGGCACCTCGAGCTCTTGAAACGTGCAGACTTCCTGAGTGTCAGAAAGATCGGACGCTGGTCCTACTTCGCGCGCAACGAGGCGGGCATCTCCGAATACAAGGATTGGCTTGATGATGCGCTCTGAAGCCCTGGACTCTCGGCTGCTTCCCGGTTTCGAGAGGCGCTTCGTGACTGTAAAGGGTCTTCCTGTTCTGACGCTTGTCGGAGGCAGTGGACCGCCCCTGTTATTGTTGCACGGTGACCCACAGACGCACCTCTGCTGGCATCGTATTGCTCCTCGATTGGCCGAACGTTTCACTGTCGTCTTGACGGACATTCGCGGACGCGGGGAAACCCACAAGCCAGGTGCAAGTGCTGGCAGTGGGGCCTACGCAAAACGAGCGATGGCGCAGGAGCAACTGTCAGTGATGCGCGCGCTAGGCTTTTGCTGCTTTTCACTTGTCGGGCATGATCGCGGCGCACGTGTGGCGCGGCGTCTGGCCTTGGATCATCCCGAAGCCGTCCAGCAGCTTGCCGTCATGGATGTGATCCCGGTTCTTGATTTTTACGAGACCACCAACGCAACGATCGCTCAGGATTACTTTTACTTTTTCTTCTTGACGCAACCACACCCGTTGCCGGAGCAGTTGATTGCCGGCAATCCCAGGGCCTTCATGCACCAGATCCTCACCGATCTGTCGCCAAAGGAGGTTCCCTACGATGCGACCGCGCTGGAGCACTATCTCGATGTCGCTTCCACTCCCGAAGCGGTTGTCGCCATGTGCGAGTGTTTTCGTGCCGGTTATGGCGTGGATCGCGAACACGATGGCGCAGACCGCAGGCAAGGACGCAAAATCCGCTGCCCGACGCTGGTCATGTGGGGAGAGGCAGGTGTGGTCGGACGACACTTCGACATTCGCGAGATCTGGGATGGTTGGTGCGCGGATGCACTCTACGCTCCCATGCCCAGCGGACACTTCATCCCTGAGGAAGCACCGGAGGCCGCTCTGGCGGCCTTGGACGCCTTTCTCTAGCGCCTCCCTCCCGAGAGTTCATTTGGAAAGGAGCAAGTCTGCTGATTTCCCGAGCGGAACCGGCGCCTACCCCCTGCCTGAACATCCAAATTCTATGATCCTCACGTGGGCGGTCGGTCGAAGGTAGGTCCGGTTCTGCGCATCTCAAAGGAGGCCACTTAACCCTGCTTCGACAGAAACGCGGACACCCGCGACAGACCCTCGTGAAACACCGAGGGTGTATTGGCAAATCCAATCCGGATGCTTCCCTCCATGTCGAAGGCAGAACCGGGTGTGAACATGACGCCGGTCTCTTGCAGGAGCATGACGCAGAGGTCCCGGGAGGGAAGGGGGAGATCGTAGTCGACCAGGGTGGTCGTGCCCGACATTGGCTTCACCCAGCTGAGCTGCGGCTGCTTGTCTATCCACTCCTCCAGGACCGCCAGATTGCCTCTGGTAATAGACTGGCTGCGTGCCAACACACGCTCGTGGTTCTCAAGAGCCAGGGTTGCGAAGTGATCGTCTATCAAGCCGACGGAGATGGTGTCGTAGTCGCGATGGATCGAAACCGCCTCGATCACAGATTGCGGCGCTGCGATCCAACCAAGCCTGAGACCGGCAAGGGAGAAGGCCTTGGACATGCCTGAGGTCGAGATCCCCTTCTCATAGATATCGGCAATCGATGCAGTTGCGCCCGATCCGGCCTGATCAATGCCCCGATAAACCTCGTCACAAAGAACGTAGGCATCAACCGAGCGCGCGATCTCGGCGATCTCCTTCAGCATGCCCTGATCCATCAGGGCGCCTGTCGGATTGTTCGGATTGTTGATGGCGATCATCCGCGTTCCGGGCTGCACCAGCGTGCGCAGTTCCTCCAGATCGGGCAGATAGCTGTTCTCCTTGCGCAGCTTGAGCCGCTGCACATCGGCACCGATACTGGCCGGGATGGAATAGTGCTGCTGATAGGTCGGCACCACGGCGACCACACGGTCGTTGCGGCTAATCAATGCCTTATGGACCAGCATGTTCGCGCCGATCGTCCCGTGAGTGACGATCAGGTTGTCGGGTTCCTGCCGGTCATAGAGCGCGGCGATGGCCTTCAGCAGACGCTCGGATCCTCTGATATCGCCATAGGTCATTTTCATCGCGAGAACCTCTGTCAGATCTCCGTCGTTCTTGCCCGCGAGCTTCAAGAGCTCTTGGATCGTCAGGCTTTCTACGCAGGTCTCGGCGAGGTTCAACTCACACCTCTGCTCCCATTCGTTCATCCAGATTTCGACGGCAAAGGGTTCGATCTGCATAAGTGACTCCCGGCTTGGCGCTGTCAGCCCATGAATGAGGATCTATGCTCATACAGCGTTCAAGGGGCCCCTGTCCCGGTCGGATGGCGCTGTTGGATGCCATGCCTTACATCCACAGGAAATCTGTTGCCGTGAGTTGGGAGGCAAGCGAGATGCCGTCTATCAGGAATGACTGGTCGAACGTTCCATCGCCGTCTTGGTCAACCTCGATCCTACGCGGACCGGCGAGGCGTGCCTCGCTGTTGCCGCTGGCGGAGAAGGCGGCAGCGCCACGGTAGGCGAACGATCCGGTTTCCAGGCCGGTTGCGAAGACCAACTTGTCGCCTTCAGAGGCGTCGAAGTCGCGCAACTCTGCCTTCTCTGAACCACCGTGACCCAAGGCTCGTCCATTGAACAAAAATGCGTCGGCGCCGCTCCCGCCGAAGAGCGCGTCGCCGGAGCCGACACCAAGCGTATCTGCCCCCGATCCGCCGTCAAGCCGATCGCTACCCCGGCCGCCGATCAGCAGGTCGTCGCCCAGATCGCCGGAAAGGCGGTCGCCTCCGTCGAAGCCACGCAGTCGATTGTTGCCCTCGTTCCCGGCGATGCTGTTGTCCAGGCCGTTGCCGCCACCGTCAATGTCGCCGGCGCTCTGCTCCAAGCGCAGGTTCTCGATGAAGGCGGCAGCGCTGCCGTCTGGCAGCGTGAAGCTGACTTCAGCGCGCACAAGATCGACGCCGTGACCGGCAAAGTCGCGCAACTGATCGCCTGCTGTGTCGACCACAAAGGTGTCCTCGCCAGAACCACCGGTCATCACGTCGGATCCACCGCGGCCGTTCAAGGTGTCGCTGCCACTGGCACCCTGCAGCAGATTGTTGTCCTGGTTGCCGATCAGGAGGTTGCCGAGGTCGTTGCCGCGGAGCTTGGCATCGCCGGCCGCTTCGTTCAGCTGCGCGCGCTCGATGTGGCCCTCTGCGCCGCTTTCCAGAGTATAGGCCTTGGCATCCGAGCGCAGGACGTCGATACCGCCGGAGGCGGTTTCGCGTACCAGGTCGGCTGCGGTGTCGACGATGAAGGTGTCATCGCCCATGCCGCCGGCTGCGGTATCGACGCCTGAACCACCGTCGAGGATGTCTGCGCCGGTGCCGCCGTCCAGCGCCAGATCGTCACCGTCTCCACCGAAAACCAGATCCGCGCCGCTGCCGCCGAAGAGGCTCTGATCGTTGCCGCTGCCGCCAGCGATCAGATCATCGTCGCGACCTCCGTAGAACCAGGAATCGGCGCCGCTGCCGGCGTAGAGGTTGTCCTTGCCGTCGACACCGAAGAAGCTCTGGTCGCGGCCGTTCTTGCCGAAGAGCGTGTCGCTGCCCTCGTCGCCATAGAAGAAGAAGTCGATGCCGGTACCGCCGCTGAGGCGGTCGTTGCCACTTCCTCCAAAGAAGACATAGGCGCCGCCATAGCCGCCGTTGAGGCCGTCGTTCCCGCTGCCGCCGAAGAAACTGTAGTCCGTCCGGGTGCCGCCGAAGATTTTATCATCTCCATAGCCGCCGAAGAAGCGAGCATCCCGCCCGCTGGCGCCAAAGAGGCGGTCGCCACCGCTGCCTCCATAGAGGCCGCCGTCGTTACCTGACCCGCCGAATAGGCGGTCGCTGCCGCTGCCGGCAATAAAGCGGCTGTCATCACCGCCGCCGCCATAAAGATGGTCGGCCCCTTCGTTGCCATAGAAGCGCCCATCGTTGCCGGCACCACCGAATATGCCGTCGTCACCGCTGGCACCGAAGAGGCGATAGTCGTCACCGCTTCCACTGAAAATCCGGTCGTTCCCACTTTCGCCGCGCAGCGAGAGTTCATCGCCGCTGCCGCCGAAGAGGCGATCGGCACCCTTGCCTCCGAAGAGACGGCTATCGTCGCCGTCGCCTCCGTAGAGGCTGTCAGCGCCATCGCCGCCGAAGAGAGAGCGATCTTCGCCGGAGCCTCCGAAGAGGCCGTCCTTTCCCTCCAGTCCATAGAGCGTGTCGCTGCCTGACAGGCCATAGATCAGGTCGACAGCAGGTGTTCCGTAGAGCCGGTCGTCCTGACCACTCGTTCCGAATAGGATAGTCATAAAGGAGTACCACCTTTAGTGGGAGTTGCGTCGGACCGCAGAGATGTCATCGACCAAGAACTGACGCAAGTGTCAGATCTGTGACAGGAACGCGCAAGCCTTTGAGAAAAAGAGATTAGTGATCTTGTTTGCTAGAGGGACGCCGGCCGGCTGTGCGCGCGTCTTTGTCAAGGCAATTGTCCTGCGTGGCAGAGCAGCGCTGGACAAGGGAACCATCTCGCACTAGAACATAAAGAGAACATCTGGAGGAAGACATGCCTGACGCCAGCCCAGGGTCTGGATATGTCGAGCTTGGGGCGATGACGAATTTCTCCTTTCTGCGTGGCGCCTCGCATGCCGACGAACTGGTGACGACGGCGCGCGCGTTGGGGCTTGCCGGGATCGGAGTTGCCGATCGTAACTCCTTGGCCGGTGTGGTGCGTGCGCATGTAGCGGCGAAGCAACAGGGCTTGCCGTTGTTGGTGGGCGCGCGGCTGATCTTGCGCGATGGCCTGGAATTGCTCTGCTTTCCTGAGGATCGCGCGGCCTATGGGCGGCTCTCGGCTTTGCTGACCTTGGGCAAGCGCCGCACGGTAAAAGGGGACTGCGATCTGGATCTGGCCGATCTCAAGCAGGCGGCCGAGGGGCAGCTTTTTGTCCTGCTGCCGCCGCAGCGACCTGACACCGCGTTCGCTGAGCGTGCCGCGGAGCTGGCTGAGCTCTGGCGCGGGCAGATCTGGCTGGGCATGAGCCATGGCTACGGCGGACAAGACCGGCGGCGCCTGGTCGGTCTGGCCGACTTGGCGCGTAGGGTCGGCCTGCCGCTGGTCGCCCACAATGCGGTTCTCATGCATGTGCCGGGCAGGCGTGCCCTGGCCGATGTTTTGACCTGTATCCGCGAAGGGGTTTCGGTCGACGAGGCCGGCTGGCGTATCCATGCCAATGCCGAGCGTCATCTGAAGAGCGGCGAGGAGATGGCCAGGCTCTTCGCCGACTATCCAGAGGCACTGGCGGCGACGGCGGAAATCGCCGAGAGGGCGCGCTTCTCGCTCGACAGTCTGAGCCACGAGTACCCTTCCGAAGTGGCGCCCGGCGGCGACCCTCAGGCGACCCTGGAGCGGGAGACCTGGGCCGGTGCGGCGGAGCGCTATCCGGGCGGCATTCCGGCCAAGGTGCGGGGCGTGGTGGCGCGCGAACTCAGCCTCATCGCCGAGTTGGACTACGCTCGTTTCTTCCTGACGGTGCACGACATCGTCCGCTTCGCCCGGGGCGAAGGCATTCTCTGCCAGGGCAGGGGTTCTGCCGCCAACTCGGCCGTCTGCTTCTGCTTGGGCATCACCTCGGTCGATCCGGCGCGCATGGACCTGTTGTTCGAGCGTTTCGTCTCGGCCGCTCGGCGCGAGCCGCCCGATATCGATGTCGACTTCGAGCACGAGCGTCGCGAGGAGGTGATCCAGTACATCTATGAGAAGTACGGCCGCGAACGCGCCGGGCTGGCCGCCACCGTCATCCGCTATCGCTCGCGCGGAGCTTTGCGTGAGGTCGGCAAGGCTTTAGGGCTTACCAACGACGTGATCGAAGCGATCTCCGCCAACATCTGGGGCTGGAGCCTGGAGGGGTTGGGCAGCGATATCCTGAAAGAATCCGGCCTGGATCCGGAGCAGCCGCGCCTCAAGCTCTTGATGGAGCTGGTCGGGCAGATCGTCGGCTTTCCGCGCCATCTCTCCCAGCATGTCGGCGGCTTCGTCATCACCGAGAGCCCTTTGAGCGAGGTGGTGCCAATCGAGAACGCGGCCATGGAGGCGCGCACCGTCATCGAGTGGGACAAGGACGACCTGGACGCGCTTGGCCTGATCAAGGTCGATGTCCTGGCGCTTGGCATGCTGACCTGCATTCGCAAGGCCTTCGAGCTGATCCAGCGCCATTGCGGGCGGCGCTATGACCTGGCCAGCGTGCCGGGCGAGGATCCGGCCGTCTATGAGATGCTCTCGCGCGCCGATTCCCTGGGCGTCTTCCAGGTCGAGAGTCGGGCACAGATGTCGATGCTGCCGCGGCTCAAGCCCAAGACCTTCTATGACCTGGTGATCGAGGTCGCGATCGTGCGACCGGGGCCGATCCAGGGCGATATGGTGCATCCCTATTTGCGCCGCCGTCAGGGCAAGGAGCCGGTCTCTTTTCCTTCGGAGGCTTTGAAGGCCGTTTTGGGAAAGACCCTTGGCGTGCCGCTGTTCCAGGAACAGGCGATGAAGATTGCCATCGTCGCCGCCGACTTCAGCCCGGAAGAGGCCGACCGTCTGCGCCGGGCCATGGCTACTTTCCGCAACGTCGGCACCATCCACACCTTTCGCCAGAAGTTCATCGGCGGCATGGTCGCCAAGGGCTATGAGGAGGAGTTTGCCGAGCGCTGCTTCCGCCAGA
Organism: Rhodospirillales bacterium; assembly: GCA_963669445.1. GTDB lineage: Bacteria > Pseudomonadota > Alphaproteobacteria > Kiloniellales > JACOMY01 > JACOMY01. The sequence continues at coordinate 2,289,753 of OY770029.1, read as the reverse complement.
TCGAGGGCTTCGGCACCTACGGCTTCCCGGAGAGCCATGCCTGCTCCTTCGCGTTGCTAGTCTACATCTCCGCCTGGATTAAGTGCCACTACCCAGCTGTCTTCGCCACGGCACTGCTGAACAGCCAGCCGCTGGGATTCTACGCCCCGGCACAGATTCTGCGCGATGCCCGCGAGCATGGCGTAAAGGTACTTCCGCTCGGCATCAATGAGAGCGGCTGGGATCAGGATCTGGAGATGGTCGTTGAAGACTATCCGCTAGGTCGGCACCGGCCCGCACCCCCTCCTGCGGAAGCGGACGACGGAGCAAGGCAACGGCGTCTGCAGAGGGTACCGCGTCAGGATGCCGGTCTCGCCGTGCGCTTGGGGTTCCGCCAGGTGAAGGGTTTGAAGGAGGAGGAACTCGTCCGCCTGGTGGCGCGGCGCGGCAATGGCTATGCCGACCCGTTGCAGCTCTGGCGCCGGGCCGAGGTGCGGGCGGCCACCCTGGAGAGCCTGGCCAAGGCCGATGCCTTCCAGAGTCTTGGCCTCTCAAGGCGCGAGGCGCTCTGGGCGGTGAAGGGTTTGGCGCCGGCTCCCTTGCCGCTCTTCGCAGCTGCGGGAGAGGAGGAGCGAGGGGAGGAGCCGCCGGTGGAGCTGCCCGATCTGGCCGAAGGCGAGCAGGTTGTGGAGGACTATCGCTGGCTACAGCTCACCCTGCGTGCCCATCCGGTAAGTTTCTTGCGCGAGCGGATGACGGCGGAGGGGCTGGTGCCGGCCGGTGATCTAGAGCGTCTGCCGGATGGTCATCGCCTCAGCCTTGCCGGCCTGGTTCTGGTGCGCCAGCGCCCAGGCAGCGCCAAGGGCGTGATCTTCGCCACCCTGGAGGACGAGAGCGGGGTCGCCAACGTGATCGTCTGGCCCAAAGTCTTCGAGCGTTACCGCCGGGTGATTCTGCAAGCCTCGCTTTTGAAGGTAACGGGGCGACTGCAAAAGGAAGAGCAGGTGATCCACTTGGTCGCCGACAAGCTGGAAGACCTCTCCGGCCGCCTTGCGACCCTGGAGGCCCGCGCGAACGAGAGCCTGCGCCCCGACATGGGCGGGCCGGCTCGCGCGAAACCGACCCGCAGCCGCAAGGTCATGCAGTCGGCCCTGGCCCACGCCGATGAGGTCCGCCGCCCGCAAAGCGATCAACGCCAACCGCCACGACGCCCGCCGACGGCATTGCAGAAGTCGCGGGACTTTCACTAGAGCATTGTCCCCTCGCATAGGCTCGGGTTCATCACTCTATACACCTGTTTTAAAAAGCAAATCGTCGTCGCAGGCGATTCCACCTGCTCCGGATTTGCTCCAGCTTTAGCTGAGCGCTCTCTAGTCGCGGACGGAGGTGACCGGGAGGATCGCGCAGTGCTACATTGGCTGTGCTTTCTGCACGGGAACAGTGGCCAGGATCGGGTGCAGGCTGGCTCTGGAGCGATGCTTCTTTGGCTCCAGTTACATGTCTCGTGCTTAAGATAGGAGGAGTGCCATGGCCCTGGAAGTTCTCACGCAGGCAGAGATCTCCTCCTATAGCGATCGAGGTTACCTCGTACTGCAAAATCGGATCTCCGGTGAGATTCTGACGGAGATCCGGGCGGAGATCGCGCGCTATGTCGAGAAGGCGCGCGGGATGACGGCTTCCGATGCGGAAATCGATCTGGAGGACAGCCACAGCCCTGAGGCACCGCGGGTGCGTCGGATCAAGACCCCAAACCGCCATTCTGAGGTCTTCCGCCGGCTCATGCGCTCAGATCTGATCCTGGCCCCGGCCCGCGATCTGATCGGTCCGAACCTGCGGCTGCATACCTCCAAGCTCAATATGAAGTCTGCTGGTTATGGCGCTGCGGTCGAGTGGCATCAAGACTGGGCCTTCTATCCCCACACCAACGACGACGTGCTGGCGATCGGCGTTGTTATCGATGATATGGCAGCGGAGAACGGCCCCCTGATGGTCTTTCCCGGCAGCCATCGCGGGCCGACCTACGACCACCACAGCGATGGCTTCTTCGTCGGTGCCATGGATATCGCCGCCAGCGGCCTGGAGCCGAGAGATGCCGTCCCGCTGACCGCGCCGGCTGGCTCAATCACCCTGCATCACGCGCGCTTGGTGCACGGCTCCGGTCTTAACCGCTCCGCTCGGCAGCGGCGCCTGCTCTTCTACGAAGTCCGCGCCGCAGACGCCTGGCCGCTGGTGGGAAGTCTGTCGGCCTTCGACTCACTGGCCGACTTTGACGCCGAGATGCTCTGCGGGCAGCCGACGATCGAGCCGCGCGTGGTGCCGACTCCCATCCGCATTCCCGCGCCCCAGCCACCGGCGATGGGATCGATCTTCGAGATCCAGCAGGGCTTGAGGGCGCGGGCCTTCGACAGGGTCTAGCGCCCGACCATCACGGCTTTAGGATCATCGTCTCCGAGCCGCTGGGCGGTGCCGCCGGCAGTTGCAGCAGTTCGCCGTCGCGCCAGCGGGTCACCAGGTTGCCGTAGAAGGGCGAGAAGATGTTGCCCGAGTTGCCGGTAGCAATGATGAAGCCCGAGGCATCCGGGTCGGCCATGTCGTAGACGCCGCGGAAGCCGGGACCGTGGCGATCCTGAAAGGCGCGTTCGATCGGCAGCGCGTAGTTGGAGCCGGCCCGGTTCACCGTATCCTGCCCGCCGGGTGTCTCGATTTCGATGACCGTCAGGCTATTGATCACCGGAATGAAACGCAGGATGGGATGATCGAAGCTGGCGAAGTGGGCTTTGCCCCAGCGCCAGTCGTCGGGGTTGTCGCCGTACTCTCCAACCAGTTGGCCCAGCGCTTTGGTCAGGGCTACGCTGATCTGCATGTCGCACGTTTCGACGGCATTGGTCGCGACGTCGTCGCACCAGAGGCTGTCGGGCTGCAGCAGGTTGTAGACCGTCCAGGCATCGCCCTTCGCCAGCTCGACGAAGACCTCGCCCAACTCGTCGGCCAGCAGTTGGCGCTCCAGCGCGCGCAGCCAGGCGCTGTAGATCAAAGGTTCCGGTCGGTCGATTGCCATCTCGAAGTTCCACTGCCGCATCTTGCTGACCGCCGGTTCTGCGTTGGCCGGCAGGTCGGCCTTCAAGAGGCGCCCCATCAATCGTCGCCCGCCGTAGGTCATGGCGTCCAGCTGCAGCTCGCGCATCTCCTCCGGCGACCAGACCTGCTTGGTCTTCAGCACTTCGGCGATCCGCGCGGCACGATCGGGGTGTGCCCACTCGGCCGCGATCAGATAGCGGTAGTCGTCGCCGACCAGTTTGTTGTTGGCGGTCACCAGTGCGCCGCCCTCGGGGTCGACGCTGCGCGGCAGGGCCTCGTAGGGGATCTCGCCGACCCAGTCATATTCGCCACCTGCTCCGGGAACCGGGGCCAGACCATTGCCCTTCTTCCGAACCGGTACGCGACCCGGCGCTACCAGCGCGATGGAGCCGCGACTGTCGGCCAGGATCATGGTCTGCTGCGGGGAATCGAGATCGCGTAAGGCACTGAGTGCGCGCGGCACGTCGCTGGAGCGGTTCAGGCGGTAAAGACCCTCGGCAGAGCGATCGTCGTCTTGCAAGGCTGTCCAGGCGAGGGCAAGCACTTGGTGATCCGGATAAAGGCCTTGGGCCTGCTCAACCACGTCGCTGATGATCGGGCCGTGGTAGCTCTGGCGGACAGTGAAACGAATTGGATCCTCGCCGGCGACCTCAATGACTTCCTCGCGGGTCTCGAAGTCGCGCCATCCTTCCTTGGTCTTGTAGCGGTTGGGATTATCTGGATCGACATCCTCGATGAAGATGTCCTGCGTGTCGCTGTAGGTGGTGGTGAAGGTCCAGGACAGTGCGCCGTTATGCCCGAACAGCAGCAAAGGAACGCCCGGTGTGGTGGCGCCGGCGAGAGTAAGATCGGGGGTTTCGATCCGCACCAGATACCAGTCGCCCGGCGCGGTCAAAGCCAGATGCGGGTCGCCGGCCAGCAGAGCACCACCGGTGCTGCTGCGCTCCGGCGCCAGAGCCCAGGCGTTGGAGGCAAGCTTGGGGCCGATCTCCCAGGGCAGAATCTCCATCATCTCGCGCAAGAGGCCCTGCTGCTCCATCGCCTGCAGCGCCGGGACAGAGGTTGGCGCCCAGTCGGGCCAGGCGGGATAGAGTTGCTTGACCTTGTCCTCCGGGAGGATGCCTAAGAGTCTTGCACGCAGCAGCTCTTCGCGATGGTTGCTGGAAAGGAAGAGCGCCATTAGACGACCCCAGGCGATGCTGTCGACCGCTTGCCAAGGCTCCGGCTCATGACCGGTGATGGCGAAGCCCATTGGCAGAGGACCGTCGCGGTTCGTCAGATAGGCGTTGACCCCGGCTGTGTAGTTCTCAAGGGCGGTACGCACCTCGGGCGACAGAGCTTCCAAATTGGCCTCGGCATTGCGGCGGAGGCCGAGCGTTCGAAAGAACTTGTCGGTCCGCACGGTCTGCGTTCCCACCACCTCCGAAAGGCGGCCGCTCGCCAGCCGGCGCATAAAGTCCATCTGGAACAGGCGGTCTTGGGCATGGGCATAGCCCAGCGCGAAGAGGGCATCGGCTTCGTTTTCGGCCTCGATGAAGGTCAGACCGTCGCCATCGCGACTAAGACGCACCTCCTCTTGCAGGCCTGCGAGCCGGGTTTCGCCGGAGAGGTCGGGCAGCGACATGCGCTGCCAGCCATAGAAACCCGCGGCCGAGATCAGCAGTAGGGCGAAGAGAATCAGGATGATGCGTAGCCACCAGCGGCGCTTGCGCTTGGGGCGGGGCGGGTTTGGATCGCTGGTCAAGGAGGCCTCGTCCTTTGCGGTCATTTTGGGCGGAGCGGGCTGTCCGCAGTTCCAAGGGAATGCCCCTTATAGACTGGCTTCTTCGCGCTTGCCTGCAAGGTGCGGCAAAGCGTCGAGCGATGGCCGCCACACTGCTGTCCTAAGCTTCGCCTAAGTTTGAGCCAGCAAGTTCGTGGATAAGGCAGAGCCTTCGCAATGGAAACGGTCGAGGAAAATGTGATTGAGCGCGCCTGGGGCAATCTGGCGCGCGGGTTTCGAGAGATTGCTACCGGCACGGCCCGCACTCTGGGTTTGAGCACGGCCGGCGTCTCGATGGAGCGGACGGCGCTGCGCGAAGCCATGCAGCTCTGCCTGGAGGCACGTGGCGGCGATGTTGCTGCAAGGATGAAGGCGGCCGAGCTTGGCGAAGCCTACTTGAAGGCCGATCTGGCTGCGCGGCACGCGTTTCTGTCCACCTTGGCCGAGGACTTCGATGCCAAACCCGACGCGATTGCGGCTGCGATCGCCGCTTGGCAAGGCGCCAAGGAGGCGGAGCGCGGCACGACCGAGGAAGCCCTACGGCGCGCCCTGCAGCCCCCTCGCATCAAGCTGATCACTCGCTTCCTCAGCCTGCCGGCCGGGGTTAAGTTCCTGGTCGACTTGCGCGCCGATCTCTTGGCCCTGGCAAAGAACGATCCGGCTTTGCGCGCTCTCGACCGCGACCTCCGGGCCTTGCTGGAGTCTTGGTTCGACGTGGGATTCCTCGATGTGCAGTTGATCTCGTGGGATTCCTCAGCCTCGTTGCTGGAGAAGATCATTCATTATGAGGCTGTCCACGAGATCCGCTCCTGGTCGGACCTGCGCAATCGACTGGAGAGTGACAGGCGGCTCTATGGCCTCTTCCATCCGCGTATGCCCGACGAACCCTTGGCCTTCGTCGAAGTCGCGCTGACCAAGGGCCTGGCCGTCAGCGTCCAGGTGCTGCTGGACGAAGAGGCGCCGGAGAAAGACCCGACGGCAGCGGATACGGCGATCTTCTACTCTATATCGAATACACAAAGCGGGCTCGCAGGGATCGCTTTCGGCGAGTGGTTGATCAAGAAGGTGGTCGGGCAGTTGAGCAGCGAGCTGCCCAACATCAAGACCTTTGCCACTCTGTCGCCGCTGCCGGGCTTTGCGCGCTGGTTTGCCGAACAGAAGGCGGCGCTCTTGATCCGGATGACACCGGATAGCGAGCGCAGCAAGTTGCAAACCTTACTCGGCGAGAACAAGAGCTTTCCCACGGCGCTGCGCGCGGCCTTGGGAAAAGAAAACTGGTTCGAGGACAAGGCCCTCGTCGAAGTCCTGCAGCCCATCATGCGACGCTTCTGCATGCGCTATCTGATGGAACGGCGCGACGACGGCCAGCCCGTCGACCCGGTCGCTCGCTTTCATCTGCGCAACGGGGCTCGACTGGAGCGGCTTAACTGGCTGGCGGATCTCTCGGACAAGGGGTGCAAGACTGCGCATTCCATGATGGTCAACTACCTCTATGCTCAAGACCAGATCGATGCGAATCACGAGGCCTATGCGCGTCAGGGCAAGTTGGTCCACTCCTCGGAACTGCGCAGCCTGGCCAAGCAGGTGACCGGCCCTCGTATTCCGGCACTGCACAATCAACCCAGCCAGTAGGAACACTGAGATGCGCCTCAATGCCTTTCTGGGGCTCTCCAGCCTCGGCTTCCACCGGGTCGTCTATCGCGAATGGGGCCCCGAGCGGGCGGAACGGACCCTGCTTTGCCTGCATGGTTTAACGCGCAACGGCGGTGACTTTGTCCGTGTCGCCGAGGCGATGGCAATGGAAGGCTGGCGCGTGGTGGCGCCAGATACGGTCGGTCGCGGTGACAGTCAGTGGGCGGCGAATGCCAAGGTCTACGGCTATCCGCAGTACTTGGCAGACATGAACGCGCTGATCGCCCGGCTGGAGGTCGAACGGTTGGCTTGGCTCGGCACCTCGATGGGCGGTCTGGTCGGCATGATGCTTGCCGCCCAGCCGGGATCACCGATTGAGCGGCTGATCGTCAACGATATCGGCCCCTTCATTCCCAAAGCCTCGTTGGAGCGCATCGCCGGCTATGCCGGACAGGCGATCTCTTTCTCCACTATGCAAGAGGCCGAGGCCTATGCGCGCGAAACCTTTGCCAGCTTCGGCAGTGCCCTGACCGACGGGGACTGGTCGCTGATGACCGAGATCACCTTCGCCCAAGGCGATGACGGCCGCTATCGCCTGCGCTACGACCCGGCGATTGCCGATGTCTTCAAGACCCAGCCGATCAAGGATGTCGAGCTCTGGAGCGTGTGGGACGCCATCACGCAGCCGACCTTGGCCCTACGCGGTGCAGCCTCCGACCTGCTGCTGCCCGAGACGGCGGAGGAGATGAAGGGCAGGGGCCCCAAGGCCAGCGTTGCGACTTTCAAGGGCTGCGGACATGCCCCGTCGCTGTTGGAGCACCATCAGGTCGCCGCTATTCGCGACTGGTTGATTTAGCACCGTTCTTTCGATAGGCGGCCGGCGAGAGATTGACCGACTGGCGGAATTGCCGAGAGAAGGCGGCTTGATCTCCATAGCCGCACTCCAGCGCTACCTTTGCGATCGTCGTCTCGCTGTGCCGCAGTCTGAGGCAGGCATGGTCGATCCGTAGCTTGGTGATGTATTGGCTCAATGTGAGGCCCAGCAGGCTGCGGACCCTCCGGTCGAGTTGATAGGTAGAGAGACCGGCACGTCTCGCCAAATCTGCCATCGTTAAGCTGCGGTCGAAGTGTGCCTCGACGTAGCGCAATGTCTCTGAAACCTGTTCCAGGCCCTGGTCCGCGCCGTGTTCCGGCGGCAAATCGCGAGAGATTCCGACAAGGCCGACGACCTCGCCGTCGGCATGGAACAAGGGCTCTTTCCAGGTCAGGCACCAGCCCTCACTGCGCTTGGCGAAGAGGTGGCGCTCCAGCTTCGACTGGATCGAGCGCTGCTCCGCCATCACCGCTTCATCCTGCGCCGCAAAGAGCTTGCCCAGGGCGACCGGCATGACCTCTTGCGGGAGGCGACCGATCAAGGCGTCCTTCGAACCATAACCGCAGCGTGAGACCAGGGTGCTGTTCACGCTGGCATAGCGCCCGGCGCGGTCCTTCACGAAGTAGACCGTATCCTCGATCCGATCGAAGAGGGCTTCACTGCTGCGGTAACCGAAGGCCTGGATGAGGGTCTGGGTCTCTTTCTGCATGGGGCTTAGTTTTGTGCCGATTTACGGCTCTGGACTAGCCCTTCCGACAAGACAAGTGACGCTGTCTCCGCCATCTTGAACGTCATGACGTGACTGAGGAGACCTCCCGCAATGGACGCAAGCATCTTCACCGGCTGTATCCCGGCCCTGATGACCCCCTGCAAGGCCGACCGTACCCCCGATCTCGATACCCTGGTGCGCAAGGGCCGAGAATTGATCCAGGCCGGAATGTCGGCAGTGGTGTACTGCGGCTCGATGGGTGATTGGCCAATCTTGAGTGATGCAGAGCGCCAAGCTGGTGTAGAAGCCCTGGTCGAGGCTGGCGTTCCGGTCATTGCCGGCACTGGTGCGCAGAATTCGCGGCAAGCCGTCGCTCATGCAGAGCATGCACAGAAGGTCGGTGCCAAGGGACTGATGGTGATCCCTCGCGTGCTGTCGCGCGGGCCTTCGCCGGCAGCACAGCGCTCTCACTTCGCCGACATCCTCTCAGCAGCGCCTGACCTGCCGGCCATCATCTACAACAGCCCCTATTATGGCTTCGAAACCAAGGCCGATCTCTTCTTTGCCTTGCGGGCCGAGTATCCCAATCTGGTCGGTTTCAAAGAGTTTGGCGGGAGCGAGTCGCTGCGCTACGCGGCCGAGACCATCACCAGCAAAGACGAGGACGTCCTGCTGGTGATCGGCGTCGATACCAACGTCTACCATGGCTACGTCAACTGCGGTGCCGGCGGAGCCATCACTGGCATCGGCAATGTCCTACCGAAGGAGGTCCTGCACCTGGTGCAGCTTTGCCAGCAGGCAGCTAAGGGTGACCCGGTGGCGCGTCGGCGCGCGCAGGAGTTGGACCAGGCGATGGCTGTGCTGAACTCCTTCGACGAAGGGCCGGACCTGGTGCTCTACTTCAAGCACATGACGGTGTTGGAGGGCGATAGGGCCTACGAACTGCACTTCAATCCCAGCGATGCGCTATCCGACAGCCAGCGCAACTATGCTACCCAGCAGCTGCGGCTCTTCCGCTCTTGGTACAGCGCTTGGAACGCCGAGGGATGAGTGTCCGGGTCGTCGACTCCCACACGGAGGGCGAGCCCACAAGGGTCGTGATCGAAGGTGGCCCGGCGCTGGGCGCGGGATCGCTTGCCGAGCGTGCTGGGCGCTTTGCCCGCGACTTCGACGGCTTTCGCCGCATGACGGTCTTGGAGCCGCGCGGATCCGACGCCGTGGTCGGTGCCTTGTTGACGCCTCCTCAGGATCCGGCCAATGCGGCCGGTGTCATCTTCTACAATAACGTCGGTCTGCTGGGCATGTGTGGGCATGGCACCATCGGCACCGCCGCCGTGTTGGCCTATCTCGGCCACATTGGTGTCGGCCGCCATCGCTTTGAAACCCCCGTCGGGGTGGTGACGGTCGAACTGCATTCCGCGAATGCGGTAAGCGTCGAGAATGTCGAGAGCTATCGCCACATCAAGGATCTGAGCCTAGAGGTCGAAGGGTTGGGCCGGGTCACGGGCGATGTCGCTTGGGGTGGCAACTGGTTCTTTTTGAGTGGCGATGCGCCCTGCGCGCTCTCCTTGGAGAACTTGCCGCAGCTGACGCAGAATGCAGAGGCTATCCGCAACGCGCTCGTTGCCCAGGGCGTAACCGGGGCGGAGGAGGGATACATCGATCATATTGAGTTTTTCGGCCCACCGCACGGTGGCGATGCCGACAGCCGCAACTTCGTGCTCTGTCCGGGCAGTGCCTACGATCGCTCGCCCTGCGGTACCGGAACCTCGGCGAAACTGGCCTGCTTGGCGGCGGACGGCCGCCTGAGCCCGGGGCAGCTCTGGACCCAAGAGAGTATCATCGGCAGTCGCTATGAGGCACGCTATCGGCCAGGAGCCGAGGGCAGAGTGATCCCGACGATCACCGGGCGCGCCTATGTCTGTGCCGAGGCAACCCTGATCCGCGATCCCGAAGACCCCTTCGCCGACGGCATTTCGGTCTAGTCGCCATGGCCGAGCCGCCTTCAGACGTCATCGTCATCGGTGGCGGCATCATCGGCGTCTGTGCCGCGCTGGAGCTGCAGTCTCGCGGGCAAGCTGTGACTCTGCTCGAGCGGGAGGCGATCGCGGCCGGTGCCTCCAACGGCAATGCCGGTGCATTCGCCTTCGCAGATATCATGCCGCTGGCTTCACCAGGCGTTCTGGCGAAGGCTCCGAAGTGGCTCTTGGATCCGTTGGGACCACTCTCGATTCCGCCGCCCTATGCTGTCCGGATCCTACCCTGGATGTGGCGCTTTTGGCGGGCCAGTCGGCGGTCGTCCGTTCGAACCTCCGCTCAGCATCAAGCGACCTTGATGGTCCTGTCGCGCAAGGCCTTGGCCTCGCAGATCGAGGCAGCGGGGCTTGCATCTATGCTGCGCGAGGAGGGGCAGTTGCAGCTCTATGAGGGCGCGGCCGAGTGGCAAGCCTCTCTACCGTCTTGGCTGCTTCGCGAAGAGCTGGGTGTTGCCTTCCAGCCTCTGGAGGGCCGGGAGGAGATCGCTGCCGTTCAGCCCGGTATCAGTCCCAACTTCACCCATGCCTGCTTTACCCCGGAATGGTGCAACGTCACCGACCCTGCCGCCTACACCGATGCGCTGGCCGCCTGCTTGAAGGCACGTGGCGGCCGCATCGAGCGGGCCGAGGTGGTAGGCCTTTCGCAGGGCGAAGCCGATGTAGTGGTTACGACCCGAGGCGCGGGCTATAGAGCCCGGAAGGTGGTGGTCGCAGCCGGTGCCTGGTCTCGGCCTCTGGCGCAGTGTCTCGGCGACCGTATCCCGCTGGAGACCGAGCGCGGCTACAACACGACGTTGGATAAGCCTGGGTTCGAGCTGCGCACGCACCTGACCTTTCCCAACCATGGCTTCGTCGTTACCCGCATCGGCGAGGCTATACGTGTCGGCGGCGCGGTCGAGCTGGGCGGGCTCCAACTGCCGCCAAACTTTGCCCGCTCCAAGGTCCTGCTCGCCAAGGCGAAGCGCTTTCTGCCGGATCTGCAGACCGAGAGTGGACGCGAGTGGATGGGTTTCCGCCCTTCCTTGCCGGACTCCTTGCCTGTCATTTCCCGATCGCCGCGGGCAGCAAGGGTGATCTATGCCTTCGGACACGGCCATTTGGGCCTGACCCAGTCATCCGGTACCGCCAGTTTGGTCGCCGATCTCGTCCTCGAGCGGCCGCCTGCGATCGACCTGAAGCCGTTCCGGGCCGATCGCTTCTGACCGGCGCCGGTCATGCCGCGCGCGTGTGGCCGTCCAGGGTCAAGAGTGGGCCGTAGAGGTTGGGCCGCCGATCGCGGAAGAGACCCCGGTGGGCGCGCAGCGCACGGATCTCGTCCAAATCGAAGCTCTGCAGGATGAAGGTCTCGCTGCTGCTGTCCGCCTTGGCCAGCTTGTCGTCGCGATTGCGCGTGCAGGCCATCTGCGTGGCGGCGAGGGTGACGGCCATCACATGGCCTCGCGGACTGGCAGACTTTCGGCTGCGGCATCGATGCTCTGCCGCAGCACCTCGAGGATCAGGTCGATCTCTTCCTCGCTGATCACATAGGGCGGGCTGATCGCTAGGGTGTTGTCAATCACGCGGATCAACAGGCCACGGCGCTCGGCCTGAGCGGAGACTTCAGGAGCGGCGAGATCGGCGTGAAGCTCAACCCCCGCCATGAAACCGCTGTAGCGGACATCGGCCACTGCGGCGTGCTGCCGAATTCTCTCTAGACCGGTGTTTAAGCGCTGGGCCAGGCGTCCGACTCCCTTCGGCAAGTCCATCTCCTGATAGATCGCCAGAGTCTCCAGGGCGACGGCGCAGCCGACCGGGTGGCCGCCATAGGTCAGCCCATGGCCCAAAGTTCCCAGCTCATGAGCGTGCGGGTCGATGGTCGCGGCGACACGGTCGGAGATGCCGACTGCCGAAATCGGGAAGTAGGCGCTGGAGAGCTGCTTGGCCATGGTCAGCAGGTCGGGTTTCAAGCCGTACTTTTCGCTGGCGAACCAGGCGCCGGTGCGGCCGAAGCCGGTGATGATCTCGTCGGCGATCAGCAGCACTTCGTGGCGTGCCAGGACCTCCTGCACCTCCTGCCAGTAACCATCGGGCGGCGGGATAACGCCGCCTGAGCCGACGACCGGCTCACCGATGAAGGCACCGACGGTCTCCGGGCCGACGGCGAGAATCGTTGTCTCCAGTTCCTCTGCACGCCGTTTGGCGAAGTCGCGCTCGCTCTCGCCGGGCTCGGCATCGTGAAAGAAACTGGGCCGCCCGACCCGCAGCACATCGGGACCCGGCAGATCGAAGCCGTCGTGGCAGTATCCCATCCCGGTCAGCGCCGCACTGGCGTTCAGCGAGCCGTGATAAGCCTTCTCTCTAGCGATAATCTTCTTCTTCTCCGGTGCACCGCGGGCGTTCCAATAGAAGCGCACCAGCTTGGCAGCAGTCTCCACCGCATCGGAGCCCGAACAGCCAAAGAAGACCCGGTTCATGCTGTCTGGCAGCAATGAAGCCAAGGCTTCGGCCAGGCGCTCGGTCACCTCGGCCGTGCGTCCCATAAAGCTGTGATAGTAGGGCAGGGTGCGAAACTGCCGCTCGGCCGCCCGGATCAGACGCTCGTTGGAGAAGCCCAAGGAGACGCACCAGAGGCCGGAGACCGCGTCGAGATAGCGATGCCCCTTGCGGTCCACAACCCAGCAGCCCTCGCCGGTAACCATGGCCTTTGGCGGTTGCGTCTCGGAAACGATCGGATCAGTAAAAGGGTAAAGCTGAGCCATGTTAATCCTCCTTGCCAAACAGTCTTGACTCAACGCAGTCTCTCCACAAAATTCATAATACTCTCAGTAGTCAGTCGCTCTAGGAATGTGAAATGCATGAACTGCCGTCTCTGCGCGCCCTGCAAGTCTTCGAAGCGGTTGCTCGGCTGGAGAACCTGACCAAAGCAGGGTCGGAGTTGGGGCTCACGCAGTCGGCAGTCAGCAAGCAAGTGGCGCAATTGGAAGCCCTATTGGGGCAGGCGCTGCTGCTGCGCGGCCATCGCCGCATTGCCCTGACAGAGGCCGGGCGACGCCTGTCCTGGATCGCCGCTACAACCCGTGCAGAACTCTCCGCGCGCTTAGCCTCGCTCTCGGATCGGCGGCAGGAAGCCTTGCGCATTGTGGCCGACGCGGATTTCCTTCAGCTCTGGCTCTTCCCCAAGCTGCCGGGCTTCCGCTCGCGTCATCCCGAGATCACCTTGTCAATTCGCTCCGAGAGCAGCCTGCGGAGTCCGCCGGACACTGGCTTTGATTGCGCACTGCTGTGGGGTCGCGGAGACTGGCGCAATTGTCGGTTCCGTCCGCTGCTGACCAACACGGTCTTTCCCGTGGCGGCGCCGAAATTCTTTGCGGAGAATTCGGTTGGGAGTTTGAGCGGTCGGCACCTCATTCATGATCGCGACAGCTACTGGTGGACGACGATCCTCTCCGCCCTCGGCTCCTCGATCGACCCGGAGCAAGGAACCACCTTCACCTCGACAACGCTCTGCTTGGATGCGGCGGTTCGCGGTGACGGCATTACAGTGGGCGATGAGGTGAGTGCGCGCCACTACCTAGAAAGCGACACTCTGACCGTACCTCTGGATTTTCGGTTGCCCTCTCCTGAATCTTACTTCCTGGCCGAGCCCAAGAGTGGTTCTGAGCATGACGGCATTGCACGCTTCAAGACTTGGATCGAAGAAGAGGCGGCGCAGCATCGTGCTTGGTATGCGGACTACTGGGCGAGGCGGGGAAGGGATGAGCAGTATCCTCCAGCGTTCTGGTCGCCTCCTGCCGAATGCGCTGCCGCCACCTAGGGTGCACGACTACGTCCAAACTGTTCTTGCCTTGACAATGCCTTTCACATCGAGAAAAGTGAACAGGTAGGTACAGGTTCGGACAGGTGTTCCGTGAAGACCCAAATCGGCCTTTCGAAGTCCATGCAGGTGGCACAGACGCTTGAGCGGGAGATCCGCAGTGGGCAGGTCTTGCATGGCGATCTCTTGGCAAGCGAAGCCGAATTGATGCGGCGTTTTTCGGTCAGCCGCAACACGGTGCGCAAGGGCTTGGAGCAGCTGGCCAGGCAGGGGATGATCACGACCCGATCAGGGATCGGCTCGTTCGTTACCTATGATGGGCAAATGATCGACAATGCCTTGGGTTGGACCCTGGCTTTGGCTCGCGAGGAAAGCGAAATCGAGACCCGTTTGCTGGACCTCTCGCGAGGCGCCTCTGCTTTGGGCGCGGACAAGCTGGGCAGCGGCATGGCCGATGCGCTCTGCTTGGATCGCTTGAGAGTTCTTTCCGAGACGGGTCTTGGCATCTCGCTCGAGCGCAGCCGCTTGCCTTGGCAAACCGCTTTTGAAGAAGTGCTGCGCCAGGGTCTACCCGATGGCTCCCTCAGTCGCGTTCTCGCCAACAGTGGCCTCGGCGTTGCCAGCGGCGAGGAATGGGCTGAGGTGCTGCCATCACTCTCCGAAGATGACGCTGCCCTCATGGCGCGCCCGGCGGGGACGCCGATGCTGTTGATGAAGCGCTTGACGCGGAGCGCTGGCGGCACCGTCATCGAATATGTCGAGAGCCTGCTCGATCCCGAGCGCTTTGGCCTGCATCTGACCTTCTGATCGAACCGATGATGGCCCGCCCAAACCAAACCCTCGATCGCGCGCGCGGCGCCTTGCTGGGCCTGGCGCTGGGCGATGCGCTGGGGATGCCCAGCCAGGTCATGAGCCGCGGCGAGGTTCATAAAACCTATGGCTGGATCGATGACTTTGTCGCGCCCTTTGACGGCCACCCCGTTTCGCATGGCCTTGAGGCCGGCATGGTGACCGACGACACCGAACAGTCTCTGCTTTTGGCGGAGCAGATTCTGGCCACGCCCGACCGATTCGACGAGGCCGCTTGGGCGGCTGCGCTGATCGGCTGGGAAGAGGGGGTGCGCGCGCGGGGACTGCTGGATCTCTTGGGCCCCTCGACCAAACGCGCCTTGAAGCGATTGGAGGAGGGTGCGACGCCGGGAGAAGCCGGTCTTGGAGGAACCACGAATGGCGCAGCCATGCGAATCTCGCCGCTGGGCATCGCGACCCCGCTCGAACCCCTGCCGCGTTTTCTGGATCTGGTGACCGAGACCTGCCGGATCACGCACAATTCTGCCGTCGCGGTCGCCGCAGCGGCGGCCGTCGGTGCCGCGGTCAGTGCTGGTGTATCGGGTGCAGACTACCAGGCAGCCATCCGTGTTGGGATCCAAGCTGCCAGAGAGGCGGATTGTCGAGAATTGGCACCGGGGCCATGCGGTATGGCCGCGCGCATCACCGCCGCCTTGGCACTGGTCTCTGTTGGCCCTGTGGAACAGGCTTACGAGCGACTGCTGAGTGAAATCGGCACCGATGTCGCCAGCCTGGAATCGGTTCCGACCGCCTTTGCCTTAGTGCGCCTGGCGGAAGGCGATCCTTGGCGCGCGGCTTGCCTGGCGGCCAACGGCGGCGGCGACAGCGATACGATTGCCGCTATGGCGGCTGCGATCGCCGGGGCTTGCGTCGGGGCAACGCAGCTACCCAAAGCGCCAGTCGACCGCTTGCTGGCTGCCAACGACCTGCAGCTCGACCCCTTGATCGCGCGCTTACTGGATTTGCGGTCAGAACGTGCTTTGAGTCCCGCCCAACACGAGAGCCCCGAAGGATGACGGGTCCGCGCCTCATACAGCTATCGGGAGCAGTGATTGACCTCATCTTTCAGGTCGCGGCACTGCCGCAGCCGGGTGAAGAGGCGCAGGTGCACTCCTCTGCGCTGTCAGCCGGCGGCGGCTTCAATGCGATGATTGCCGCAAGGCGTGCTGGTATGGCGGTCGCCTATGCAGCCCCGCATGGAACCGGACCCTTCGCCGAGCTGCTGCGCCAGGCGCTGACGCAGGAGGGGATCGATCTTCTGCTGCCGCCCACGCAACTGGATGATCAAGGGCTTTGCACCGTTCTGATCGACGCCAGTGGCGAACGTACTTTCATCACACGAGACGGTGCGGAGCGTGCTTTCGACAAGGCCGCGCTCTTGGAGATTGCTTTCGGCGGCGAGGACTGGTGGCTGTTGTCGGGCTATGGTCTGGCGATGCCGAAGGCGCAGCATACGCTCGGCGCCTGGCTCGCTGCCTGCCCGCCCACCACTCGCCTGCTCTTCGATCCCTCGCCCAGGGTGGCAGACATTCCAGAGGCGCTGCTCTCTCTGGTCCTCTCGCGCTGCCAATGGGTCAGCGCAAACCGCCGCGAAGCTGCGGCTTTGACCGGTGAATCCGATCCCAGATTGGCCATAGGCGCACTCTGCTCCCTGACCGAACAAGGCGGCGCGATCCTGCGTTGTGGTGATGCGGGCTGCTGGCTGCAGCTGGCCGGGCAGGAGCCCCTTCACCTGCCAGCCTATCCCGTGGCAGCCATCGACACCAATGGCGCCGGCGACACGCACATCGGCAGCTTCATCGCAGCCCTGAGCGATGGCGCCACGCCAGCTACGGCAGCCACCTTTGCCAATGCTGCAGCTGCACTCTCGACCACTCGAAACGGCCCGGCTACGGCGCCCGCCGCTGCTGAGACGCGCGCCTTCATGGCGGTGCGCGAGAGACTCACAAAGAACCCACAGCTTCAAACCTGAAAGGGAGACAAGGATCATGAGTAAGAGCTTAAAGGTGAGCCTGATCGCGGCGGTTGCCGCCCTGGGGCTGAGTAGCGCGGCCGGAGCGGAGGAAATCCGCGTGCTGAACTGGAAGGGCTATGGCACCGATGCGGACTGGGCCGTCAAGGCCTTCGAGGAGGAGACCGGCCACAGGGTTGTGCACGACTATTTCAACTCCGAGCAGGAGATGCTGACCAAGCTGCGCACCAACCCTGGTGCCTATGACGTGGTGCTGATCAACTCAGCCTATACCGGCCAAGCCCGCGCAGAAGGCTTGATCCAGGAGATCGATGTCTCGGAGATCGATAACTTTCCCGACCTGGCACCCAACATGGCGAGCAATGCCGACTTGGTACCCGATGGCGCAGTCTATGGCGTGCCCTGGACCTGGGGCTTGACCTCCTTTGCGGTCAACACGAATGAGGTGGATCCCGCGCCGACCTCATTGCAGGTCTTCTGGGATCCTGCTTACGAGGGGCGGGTCGGCTGGCGCGACGACCCCCTGGAATCGGTGCAGTTCGGCGCCCTTGCGACAGGCCAGAACATCAACGCGATCGAGGATCTTCCGGCCATCCGGGCCAAGCTGGAGGCCCTGATGCCGCAAATCCGCACCTTCTGGGGCTCGGAGAACGACTGGAACCAGTTCATGGCAGCCGGCGACTTTGTCGTAGCGCCTTTCTGGAGCGGTTCCGCCAGCCGTTCGATGGCCAAGGGTCTGCCGGTTGCCTTTGTGGTGCCGGAGGAAGGCGCAATCGGTTGGCTCGACGGCCTGTCGATCCCTGCCGGCTCCAAGAAGACCGAGGCTGCCGCCGCCTTCATCGACTACATGATCGATCCGGAGTTCTACGTGACCTGGTCGGAAGAGGGGGCACCGGCGTCGGCCAATGCCCGCGCCGCCGCTGCCTTGCCCGAGGAGGACTTCAATCGTCGGGTCCTCGGCGATCCGGAGGTCGTGGCCCGCGTGCAGTTCATGCAGCCGGTCTCCGACGCCGACCGCAAGGCCTACCTGGAAATGTGGCAAGAGCTGAAAGCGATGCAGTAGGCGCTGGGCAGTAGGCATTGAGTAGTAGGCATCGGCCCGGTCGATGAGCACGAGCCTGGCGCAGCGCAGCGGTTTGGGGGCGGCGGTACTGCTGTCGCCCGCCTACCTCTGGCTGACCATCGCGGTCTTCCTGCCGCTCTCGGCCATGCTGTTCTTCAGTTTCCTGACCGATGTACCCTTCGGTGATCGGCAGTGGGACCTGACTTTTGCCAACTACCAGGCCTTCTTCGAAAAGCCGGTTTACCAAATCCTCTTCTGGCGCTCGCTGCAGTTGGGACTGACCGTCACCTTGCTCTGTATCCTGATCGGCTATCCTTGCGCCTTCGTGCTGGCCAAGGTGATCAAGGGTCGCGGACGCGAAGCCCTCTTCCTGTTGGTAATCCTGCCCTTCTGGTCGAACAGCCTGGTGCGGATCTTCTCCTGGGCCATCGTCTTGCGCGGCAATGGGGTGATCGACTACGGCCTGGATGCGATCCTGCCATTCGAGGTCTCGGTGAACCTCATGTTCAGCTATCCGGCCGTGGTGATCGGGCTGGTCCACTCTTACTTGCCCTACGTCATCCTGACCTCCTATCTGGCACTGCAGGCTATCGACGACGATCTGATCGAGGCAGCGCGTTCGCTGGGAGCGCCTGCGCGCACCATCTTCTGGCGCATCGTGCTGCCGTTGTCGCTGCCGGGACTTCTGGCCGGCGCCGTCCTGATCTTCGTTCCGGTCGTCGGCTCTTTCATGGAGCCGCGGATCCTGGGTGGGCGTGCGGGCACCTTCTACGGTACCGTGATCGAGGATCAGTTCACGACGGTCTTCAATTGGCCGCTGGGTGCTGCCCTCTCCTTTGTCCTGCTCTTCGCGGTGCTCTTGATCCTGGCCGTCGCCAGCCCGGTTCTGAAGAAGGGGGCAGCGTGATGCAGCGGACCCGTGTCTATGCGCTTTCGGGCCGGGTCTTCCTGGTTCTGGTGCTGATCTTTCTCTACGCGCCGATCCTGGTGATGGCGCTGATGTCTTTCAATCGTTCGGAGTTCTATGTGCTGCCGATGGAGTTCTCGACCCATTGGTACAGCGCCTTGGCCGAGAACGACGAGATTCTGACCTCGGCATGGCGCAGCATCTGGATCGCCTGCGTGGTGACGGTGATCGCAACGGCCTTGGGTACCGCTGCCGCGCTTGCCTTCTTCCGCTACAGTTTTCCCGGAAAGCGCATCCTGCAGATCCTGCTGTTCCCGCCGATCGCCATTCCCTGGCTGATCACCGGGACCGCCATGCTGATATTCTTCTTCTCGGTCGGCATCGACCGGGGCACGCCAGCGGTGATCTTGGGGCATGTCGCCCTGGCTCTGCCCTATGTCATCGTCGTGGTGACAGCCCGGCTTGCCACCTTCGACCGCACTTTAGAAGAAGCTGCGCGCTCACTGGGAGCCTCGTCGTGGCAGACGACACGGGCGGTGACCTTGCCTTGGATAGCGTCTGGGATCGTCGCCGGTGCGCTCTTCTCCTTCGCCGTCTCCTTCGATCAGTTCGTCATTTCCTACTTCCTGTCGGAGCCCGGCGATACCACCCTGCCGGTGATCATCTACTCGGCGATCCGCAAGGGCTTCACGCCGGAGATCAATGCCATCTCCACAATCATCATCGTGATTTCGATGGGCGTGATGTTGACCGCGGCACGCTTCTTTCGCTTTGGAGGAGAACGCTGATGTCCGAGGTGTGCGTCTCAGGATTGAACCTCTCCTTCGGGTCGTTTCGGGCCCTGCAGGAAATCGACCTTGCCTTCCCCGACGGTCAGTTCTTCGGCTTGCTTGGACCCTCGGGCAGCGGCAAGACAAGCCTGCTGCGCTGCATCGCAGGCTTCCTCTTCCCCGAGCGCGGTTCGATCACCATCGGTGAGCAGGAGGTCGCCCGGGTTCCGGTGGAGAAGCGGGAAATCGGCATGGTTTTTCAGAACTATGCGCTCTTCCCGAACATGACCGTGGCGGAGAACGTTGCCTTTGGCCTGAAGGTGCGAAAGCTGCCGGGCAAGGAGGTTCGTCGCCGGGTCGGCGAGGCCTTGGAATTGGTACAGCTGGGGGCACTGGCCGACCGCCGTCCGCGCCAGCTCTCCGGCGGCCAGCGCCAGAGGGTGGCGCTGGCCCGCGCGCTGGTCACCAACCCACGCGTTCTGCTGCTTGACGAGCCCTTAAGCGCTCTGGACAAGGCCTTGCGGGTCGACATGCAGATCGAGCTGAAGCGCATCCAGCGCGAGGTCGGCATCACCACCATCTTCGTCACCCACGACCAAGAGGAGGCGCTGACCTTAAGCGATCGGATCGGTATCCTGCGGCAGGGCCGACTGGTGCAGGAGGGCAGTCCACGCGAGGTCTATGCGGCCCCCCGTGATGTCTTCACAGCCTCCTTCCTGGGTGACGCCAATCTGTTTCGCGGCGAACGGCAGGGTGAGACGCTGAGGCTCAGAAGTGGCGAGCACTTGCTGGCAGCCGATGCGACAAACGGGGCTGTGCTGGCCGTACGGCCGGAAAGCATCGCCATTGCGTTGCAAGAGCCGGTGCGCACGCCGGGTATCAACTGCCTGCAGGCACAGTTGACTCAACGCATCTTTGCGGGTGCTACCGCCACCTGCCTATTGGACTGGAACGGGCAGATGGTGAAAGTCTTGGCCCGCGATCAGGACCTTGAGCATCTGCCGGAGAGCGGTGCTGTATGGCTGAGCTGGCCGGTGGCGAAGACCATCGCGCTCGCCGAGGACACGCTCTCGTCTTAACCATCAGGTTGCCGCTCCAACCGTGATAAAGCCTCTCCCTACCTATTGACTTACCGCATTGCCAGGTGATCGCCGGGGTGGCAGTACCCAAGCACTGCTTGTTGAAGGAGGAGCGTTGTCTCTTGGGTTTCCTGGCTCGCGGCGGTCGATCGGTCCTGGCGTCGCTCCTGCTAATCGTGGCTCTGGCGGCGCCCGATAGCGCGCGCGGCGAGAGCGTCACGCTAGCCGTCGCCTCGAACTTCAAAGCGGCCATGGACGTCTTGGCTCCGGCCTTTTCGGCGGAGACGGGGTACGACGTCCGGGTCTCCTATGGATCTACCGGCAAACTCTTTGCCCAGATCACACAAGGGGCGCCCTTTGCCGTCTTCTTGGCCGCCGACGTAAATCGGCCGGCGTTACTCGTCGAAGAGGGCTTGGCGGTTCCTGGCAGCCGCTTTACCTATGCCATCGGCAAGCTGGCGCTATGGAGCAGCTCGAACAACTACCAGGACGCCGAGGCCTTGGTCGAGGCCTTGGATGGCGGCGACTTCCGCCGCCTCGCCATCGCCAATCCCGATCTTGCTCCCTATGGCTTGGCAGCGGAGCAAAGCTTGATTGCCTTAGGCCTGTGGGACGGGGTGAAGGGTCGCATCGTCATGGGCCAGAACATCGGTCAGACCTTTGCCATGGTCGCAACGGGCAATGCCGAGCTTGGATTGATCGCACAGTCGTATCTGCTGCAACCGGATGGAGTGAGCGAAGGTCGTTCTTGGGAGGTGCCGGAGGATCTGTACGGAGCGATCCGCCAAGATGCCGTCCTCCTGAAGCGCGCTGAGGACGATCTGGCGGCCCAGGCCTTCCTTAGGTTCCTGCAGAGTGAGACGGCACGCGACATCATCGCTTCTCTCGGCTATCGGACGGACTAGGCTTTGCCCGACCTCGCACCGCTCTGGCTGACCCTGCATCTGGCCCTCGTCACCACGCTTTTGTTGCTCGTCGCCGGGACGCCGCTGGCTTGGTGGCTGGCGCATACCCGCTCGCGCATCAAGCCGCTGATCGAAGCGGTCACTGCGCTGCCGCTGGTGTTACCGCCGACGGTCATGGGTTTCTATCTGCTGGTGCTCTTGAGTCCCAATTCTTGGGTCGGCAGCTTCTGGGTAACGGTGACCGGCGAGACCCTGACCTTCTCCTTCTCCGGGCTTGTCGTAGCGTCTTTCTTCTACTCCCTGCCGTTCATGGTGCAGCCCCTGCAGGGGGCCTTTCAGGCAATCGGTTCCCGGCCGTTGGAGGCTGCGGCCAGCCTGCGCGCCTCGCCGTTGGACGCCTTCTTGACAGTCGCGGTGCCATTGGCAGGCCGTGGGTTCCTAGTCGCTTCGGTTCTGACCTTCGCCCACACCATCGGCGAGTTCGGCGTGGTCTTGATGGTTGGTGGCAACATTCCAGGCGAGACGCGGGTGATCGCCATCGACATCTACGAGAAGGTCGAGACCCTGCAGTACGGTGAGGCCCATCTGCTGTCAGCCGGTCTATTAATCTTCTCCTTTGCCGTCCTGGTCCTGGTTTATGCGGTCAATCGTCGGGGGGCCGGCCATGTCCGCTAGGAGGCTGGATCTGGAGGCAAGCCTCAGCCTTGAGGCCTTTCAGTTGGAAGCCAATCTCAAGCTCACGCTGGAAGGGGTGACGGCGCTCTTCGGACCCAACGGCAGCGGCAAGAGCACCCTGCTGCGCCTGATTGCCGGCCTAGAGAAGGCAAAGCGCGCCAGCATTCGCTACGACGAGGCACTCTGGGCCGACAGCGCGCGCGGCATTCATCTGCCAACGCATCGTCGGCCGGTCGGCCTGGTCTTCCAAGACGCCCGCCTCTTCGAGCACCTGGACGTCGCCGGAAACCTGCGTTACGCGGATCGCCGCAGTCGGAAGAACGGCGGCGCGATCACCTGGGATGGCGTCATCCAAGCCCTCGACCTGGGCCAACTTCTGAACAGACGTGTGACCGGGCTCTCGGGTGGCGAGCGTCAGCGCGTCGCTCTGGGGCGAACCATCCTGACCCGTCCAAAGCTGTTGCTGCTGGATGAACCCCTGTCGGCGTTGGACATCAGCCGTAAGGCGGATATTCTGCCCTACTTGGGCTCGGCGCCGCGCCAGTTCGGCATACCGACCATTTTCGTCAGCCATGCCGTCGACGAGGTGGTGCAGATCGCCGATCGGATGATCGTCTTGGCCGAAGGGCGGGTTCAGGCGGTGGGCAGCGTCGCCGAGGTGCTGGAGCGCTCCGATCTGCAGGGCTTCACCGGACGTTTCGAGGCTGGCAGCCTGTTGGAGGCGGTGGTGACCAGGCAGGACGAGGAGTTCCGCTTGACCGAGCTTAGCTTTGCCGGGCAGACCATAACGATGCCGATGGTCTCTTTCCTGTCTGTCGGCGAAGCGGTGCGCTTGCGTATCCGCGCGCGCGATGTGGCTTTAGCCAAAGGGCGCCCGCAAGGCCTTAGCATCCGTAACATCCTGGAGGGCGAGATCGCGGAGATCTCGGTGGAGGCCGGAACCGCATTCGCCGAAGTGCTGATCGACCTTGGCGGCTCGCGCCTCAGAGCGCGCATCACGCGCGCCTCGGTTGCCGATCTGGACCTAAAGGTCGGGGAGCAGGTCTTCGCCCTGGTCAAGAGCACGACCTTCGACCGGCGAGCGATTAGCCGGCGGCAGTAAGGGCGCCAAGACGTCCCAGGTTCGCTGCAGCACCTGAGCCTGATCACCGGCAACGGCCTCGGCTTTGCGTCCCGCTTCGGCCATCGCGGCAGGGTCTTGCAGGAGGCGCAGTGCTGCTGTCCGCAGTTCGTCGTCATCGGCCACACAGACCATCGCCCCCGCTGCCTGCAGACGATCGCTGGATTCCACGACATTGTCTCTGTAGGGTCCGGCAAGCAGTGCAGCGCAGAGACGCGCCGGCTCCAAGGGATTGTGGCCGCCCACCGGCACCAGAGACCCGCCAACGAAGACCAGCGGCGCCAAGCGATAGAGCAAGCCCATCTCGCCCAAGGTGTCCGCCAGGTAAATCTCCGTCTTCATCGTGAGGGCCTCATCCTGGCTGCGTCGCGAGCACCTTAAGCCGGATTGCTGGACCAATTCCGCAATCTCTGGGCCGCGGTGTGGATGGCGCGGTGCCAGGAGCGTAAGTAGATTCGGAAGATGCTTCGATAATGATTTGTGAATGTTCAATAAAATCGTTTCTTCGCCTGGGTGCGTGGAGGCAGCCAACCAGCAGGGTCTTTCGTCAATTGCAGCCTTAAGGCTTGCCAGTGCTTCAGCCTCGGCAGGCAAGGGTGGCGCTGCGTTCTTGAGACTACCGGTGGGGATGACCTTGGGGGCACCCAGTTTCTGCAGTCGCTCCGCCGAGCGCTCGCTTTCTGCGGTGACGAGAGCGAAACCGCCTAAGAGGTTGGCTGCCAGGCCGGGCCAGCGTTGCCAGCCGCGGTAGCTACGGCTGGACATGCGGCCATTCACCAAGACCCGAGGAACTGCGCGCTTGTCCAAGATATGGAGCTGTGTGGGCCAGAGTTCCGATTCGACGAAGACGGCCAGATTCGGTTGCCAGTGGTCGAGGAAGCGCGTAACCGCGCTCGGTAAGTCAAGTGGCGAGAACTGATGGACGACCCCGGCTGGCAGACGCTCGGCCAAGAGCCTTGCGGAGGTGACCGTGGTGCTGGTCATCAGCAATGCCGTCGCTGGCCGCTCGCGCGCCAGGGCTTCGACCAAAGGCAGCACGGCCAGAGACTCGCCGACGCTGGCAGCATGAACCCAGATTACCGTGCCCGCCGGTCTGGCCTGGCTGGCCTTGCCCCAGCGTTCCTGGACTCTGCCAGGCAGCTCTTTGCCGCGACGCAGGCGTTGGGCAAGCAGCAGCGGCAGGAGGGGAGCTGCCAAGCGCCCGGCCAGACGATAGAGGCCGAACACCAGCTGGGCGAAGAGACGGGACATTCCATGCGGCCTAGACCATCGCCCGGTGCCGGGCAAGAGGGGGGCGGGATATCGGCGGCTTGCCACGGTGCCGATCAGGCCTTAACTGGACGGGCGTGCAGCGAGGGAGGCGCTAACAGCAATGACGAGACCGTGGCATTCCTGGATCGATGCCGAGGGCGTCTGGTGCAGCGGTCCTGGCCTGACGGCACCGCCAGGACCAAGCTTCCTTAGGCCTGCGCTCTTCCTCGATCGCGACGGTGTACTGGTTGAAGAGGTCGGCTATCTGCACGATCCGGCGGACGCGCGGCTCCTGCCGGCTGCGGCCGATTTGCTCGCCTGGCCGAAGGGCCACGGATGGGCCTCTGTAATCGTGACCAATCAATCGGGCATCGGACGGCGCTACTACGACTGGCCTGCCTTTGCAGCCACCCAGGCGCGGATCGAAACGCTGTTGGCAGCGAGCGGGGCGCGGCCCGACCTGTTGCTCGCGTCTCCCTATTCGCGCGCTGGCCGCGGGCATCACCTGGTTCCAGAGCATCCTTCGCGCAAGCCGGGTCCGGGAATGCTCCTGCGGGCGACGGCCTGTTTGAACCTAGACCTTGCGCGCTCTTGGATCGTCGGCGATCGGGCCAGTGATCTGGCGGCCGGCCGGGCGGCCGGAATTGCCGGCGGCATTCTGCTCGCCAGCGGCTACGGTCGTGAGGCGGGCCAAGTCGCCGCTGCCCTATCCTTGGGACGGCAGGACTTTAGGGTTGTCACCGCCCGCAACGCAGCGGAGGCCCGAACACTGCTCACGGTCTTGGTCCGATAGAGTCCAAGAGACGCGGCAGAGCGACAGCAAGCGTGGCGCCACGGACGGCAAAGAACAGCAGGAAGGCAATCCAGAGGCCGTCGTTGCCCCAAAGCGGCACCAGGAGGGCTTGCGCCACCCAGAAGAGCCCGAGCGAGACCAGCATGGCGTTGCGGATGGCGGCGGTGCGCATTGCGCCGATGAAAGCGCCGTCGAAGACGAAGCACCAGACCCCGACCAATGGCAGGAGAACTATGTAGGGCAGATAAACCCTAGCCTCGGCAACCACCTCTTCATGCTTAGTGAAGACACTCAAAAGGGGTGAGCCGATCGCCAGATAGAGCAGACAGCCTGCAAACCCAATCAGGCAGGCCATCTGTAGGGCTGCCTTTATGGTACGCGATGCACGCAGGCGATCGCGGGCACCCTTGGCATAGCCCACCAGAGCCTCGCTGGCGTCGGCAAAGCCGTCGAGTGCATAGACGATCAGTGCGAAGAGCTGCTGCAGCAGGTTGTTGGCGGCCAGGGTGCGGTCGCCGAACCCGGCACTGGTACTGGTGAAGATGCCGATGCCGAGCAAGAGGGCGAAGGTGCGCACCATGAGGTTCGCATTCACTGCGATCATGCTCTTTAGCTTGCTTGGGTCCAGCAAGAGTGCGCCGGGCACACGCGCTGGATGTCGCCTGAGGTGGCGTCTGACGAGCAGCAGACCGACGGCGGCTGCGAGGTACTCAGCCACCAGGGTGCCTAAGGCGACACCTTCTATGCCCCAATCCAATACCAACACCAGAAAGCAGCTGAAGCCCGCGTTCAAGCCTTGCAAGGTCAAGGTCAGCACCATGACAGAGCGGGTGTCCTGCATGCCGAGCAGCCAGCCGTGCAGGCAGTAGAAGGAGAGGGTCGCCGGTGCTGCCCAGATACGAATTGAGAAGTAGGTGATGGCGCCGGCAGTGACGGCCTCGCTGGCCCCGATGAGGTCCAGCGCCAAGTGCTCTACCGGTGACTGCACGATCAGAACCACCAGCGCCAGGGCAAAAGCGAGCAGCAGGGCGCGTCCCAAGACGGCCCTGATCTCGATATCGTCTTGCGCGCCGCGCGCTGCCGCGGTGAAGCCGCCCGTGGCCAGCCGCAGAAAGCCGAAACCCCAGAAGAGGAAGGCGAAGATCAAGGCGCCGACGCTGACCGAACCGATGAGAGCCGGGTCTTCCAGATGTCCGCTGAGCGCCGTGTCCACCATCCCCATCAGCGGCTGGCCCAGATTGGCCAGAATGATGGGGGCTGCCAGAACCCAGACCCGACGGCGTACTGCCGGCATCGCCAAGTCCGGCCGCTCTAGCGCTCCAGGACGCGTTTCCTCAGCGCCGACACCAGCCACAGTCTAGAGATCGCTTGCCCGGTCATCGCGGTGCAGCAGGATCAGGAAGATGAAGCCGGTGACCGCTAGGAAGCGAAAGGCCCCAGCTTGCGCGTTGTAGGTCTGAGATTGCCACATGGCGAACCACTCCCCGCCGACGATCAGGAAGACGAAGAGGTAGAGCGAAAAGCCTGCCGTCAATCCCAAAAAGGCCGTGCCCTTCGCCTGCTGAAAGGCAGGCCCACTGTCGCGCTCGCCCCAAAGCGCGACGCCGCCAATCGTTAGCAGCACGGCGGTTACGATCTGCCAGAGGATGATGATCCAGTAGGCAACGCTATGCAGGACCGGCTGGGTGATCGCCCGCCAGGTCAGCGTCGAATCCGGAAAGATCGTGTCCATCGACATGATGTGGCCGATGAAAGCCAGGTTACCCTCTGGATCGGTGATGTTCCCAAAGGCAACCAGGGCATAGTAGAGCGCCAACAGGAAGACCAACAAGACCTTGCAGCCGCGTATCAGCATTGCTTCTATCCACTCTCGACCGATCAGGAAAGTCACCCGCACACTAGACCAGAGGATCGTCGCCAAGGGAAGGCCAGCCCAAGGAAAGACCAATCGAGCGTCCAGCAAAAAGGAAACCGGCCATGCGCTATGCCTATGTCACAGCAGATGTCTTCAGTGATCGGACCTTCGGCGGCAACCCGCTGGCCGTGTTGACCGATGCGCGTGGCCTGTCTGCTGAGCAGATGCAGAAAATAGCCCGCGAGTTCAATTACGCAGAGACCACCTTCGTCCTGCCCACGGAGATGGAGGGCGCTGCCAAGCGCGTGCGCATCTTCACTCCACAGGCGGAGGTGCCCTTTGCTGGCCATCCCAATGTCGGCACCGCCGTGGTGCTGGCGCGCAACGGTGCCCTCGGCGATGTCCGGCCGGGCAGCCGCATCGTGTTCGACGAGGCCGCCGGACCGGTGCCGATCCAGCTCTTGGGCGAGGGCGAGGAGGTGACCGGGGCGGAGCTGACCGCGCCGAAGATCCATCCCATGGGGAGCGTGATCGCGCCGGCCGTGGCTGCGTCCCTCTTATCGCTGGAGGAGGCACAGATCTGCTTTGACCGGCATCTGCCCATGGTCGCTTCCGCCGGCCTGGCGTTCCTGATGGTCGAGGTAAAGGGACGCGAAGCCTTGGCCGCCGCCCGGGCCAATGCGGCTCACCTCTACGAACAAGAGCAAGCGCACGACTTCAACGGCGTCTTCATTTACACCGCGGAAGAGCCCGGATCCGAAACCGATTATCGCGCGCGTATGTTTGCGCCTTCTCATGGCGTCGACGAAGACCCGGTAACCGGCAGCGCCAACGCGGCCCTAGGTATCATCCTGGCAGCAGCCGATGGCTCCGAGAATGAGACCCTGCGTTGGTCGGTCGCCCAGGGCGTCGAGATGGGTCGCGCCGGCCGCGCTAACATTACCGCGGAGCGCCGAGACTGGGAGACCACCGAGATCCGCGTCGCCGGGAATGCGGTGGTTGTTTGCCGTGGCGAGATTGAGATTCCAGACGCTTAACGAACAGGTCTTCCGCGCGGCGCAAAACACATACGAGCATCAACGAAAGGCGAAACTGGCTGGAATTTTTCGTTTTGATCCATTTTTGATCGCATTTTTGATCCTGCCTTGATGGCCGCCCTCCAGATTGTAGCTCCTGGGAGCGGCGGCCCTGATCCCTTGTATCGCAGCCGTCAGCCCCCTCTAGGCGCGTGCAATCAAGGTTCGAATAAGAGGAGGCGCAACATTCATGTCTACGGTTTTTGGCACTACGGGCGACGACTTCACTGGCGGATCGTCAGCCAAGGATACGATTTTCGGGCTCAGCGGCGACGATGGCTTGCTTGGAAACACCGGCGACGATCTGCTTTTCGGCGGCGCTGGTGTCGATACGCTGGAAGGTCTAGACGATGACGATACGATGTATGGCGGTGACGGAGCCGACAAGGCCGAAGGACACGACGGCGATGACACCATTTTTGGCGGGTCGGGTGAGGACACGCGTCTTCGTGGTACTTCGGGCAATGACCTGATCTACGGAGGGTCTGGTCATGATCGCACTGTGTCTGGCGGCAGCGCAGACGACGATATCTTTGGCAGAGCGGGGAACGACAATAGCCTCTTTGGTGATGCCGGCGACGACAGACTATCCGGTGGTGCAGGCGACGACAGCGTACTAAGCGGAGATGGTGGCGCGGATCGTATCTTTGGCGCAGATGGAAACGACCGACTCCTCTATGGAGGCAAGGGTGATGACCGTCTGTTCGGCGGTGAGGGCTACGATGATAATTTGAAGGGCGAGAGTGGTAGCGATCTCGTCTTTGGTGGTCGCGGTCAGGATTCCTTCCTTCACGGAGGCAGTGGCGATGATCGTATCTATGGTGGCTCTGGGGTCGATTGGGCCTTGCAGGGTGATACCGGTGACGATTTTGTTTTTGGTGGATCTGGATACGACCGTAACCTCTTTGGCTCTTCAGGGAATGATCGCCTTTACGGCGGCATTGGAGACGATTTCAGCCTCGCTGGCGCCAGCGGTGAGGACATTTTGTTCGGTGGCTCTGGCGCCGACAGTGCCCTCTACGGCGGTAGTGGCAGCGATACGATTTCAGGCAATTCCGGTTTGGACCTCCGGCTCTTCGGGAACGACGGCGACGATGTCTTCCTAATCGGTGTTGGAGAGGCTGTTGGCGGTGAAACCATCGACGGTAGGTCCGGCAGCGATACGGTGCTGCTGGCGATTCACGCGACACTGCCGGAGGGTTTGATCCTAACGAATGTGGAAACAGTCCAACAACATGGCTCCAATGAAGACGATAGCTTCACCGCTGCGACCGGCGTGGACACTGTTCTTGGCTTGAGTGGCGATGATCGAATCGTAGGAGGTGATGCGGAGAACCGAATTCTTGGCGGGTCGGGGACGGATGTCCTGACCGGCAGCTTGCTTCGCGATGTGCTGAATGGCGGCGACGGTGATGACAGACTGGAGGGAGGCAGGGGGGACGATCATCTCACCGGCGCCAATGGCGATGACGATCTGCGTGGTGGAAGCGGTATCGACCTCTTCTTGGGGCTGAGTGGCGATGATGTGCTGCGTGGGGAGAGTGGCACGGATGTGCTGTTGGGGGGAACCGGCCGTGACACCCAATTGGGTGGCGAAGGGTCGGATACTATGTCCGGCTATGTCGGAAATGATCGTCTGGTTGGGGGAGCCGGCGCCGACTTGCTGTCCGGCGACCAAGGGAGAGACCGCTTGAATGGCGACAGTGGCTCCGACACGGCCTTCGGTGGCCAGGGAAATGATACCTTCATCGTCGACACGGCCGGGGACGTCTTATTCGAGGTCGTCGGCGGTGGCGGCGCCGATGTGGTGCGCTCCAACGCCTCAGACTACACCATCGGCGTCGGCGAGACCGTTCAGGTCGAACGTGGAATCATCAATGAGGCGGCGGCCGATGCGGACATTTCCGGAAACGAGTTCGACAACACCCTGATGGGCAATGGGTTCGTGAACCGGCTCTACGGGGGTAGCGGGGCCGATATCCTGAACGGTCGCAGTGCTATCGACGTTGCGAATGGAGGCTCAGGCGACGATACATTCGTGGTCGACACCGCTAGCGACCAAATTCGCGAGGGCGTCGGCGAGGGTGTCGACCTGGTCCGTGCCGAGGTCCATTTCACATTGCCCGACGGCGGTTTAACCGACTTTGTCGAGAACCTGCGCATGCAGGGCGGCAAGGGTGATATCGATGGCAGCGGCAACAGTCTGAATAACACCATCGAAGGCAACAGCGGTACCAACGTTCTGCGCGGTCTTGACGGTGCAGACAGGTTGGAAGGAGGGGAGGGGGACGATCGCCTCTTCGGTGGTGCTATGGGCGATCGCCTGCAGGGCGAGAGCGGCGCCGACACCTTGCTGATGGGATCCGGCGATGTCGCCTTTGGCGGCAGCGGTGCCGACTCCTTCCGATTCGATGGTTCCGCGTTGTCCGGCGGCGGGCCTGTGATCCGTGATTTCAATGGAGCGCTCATCAACCAAGCCAATGGCGAAGACCGTTTGGTGTTCGCCGGCGGTCTGGAGAGCGGCAGTTTTGCCTATCGTGGCGGGGCCGCTTTCTCGGGCAACGGCGACAGCGAGGCGCGCTATGCCAGTACCGGCCAGCTTGAAGTCGATCACGATGGTGACGGCGCCAGTGACATAGAGGTCCAGATCAACGGACTCTTCGCTGCCAATCAGTTAACCGTCAGCGACTTTGTTTGGCTCTAGGTTAGGCCTTGGTCCGGAGAACCCTTCGCCCCCTACCAGGCGAAGGGTTTGCGGTCGCGGAAGAAGCCGCCGGTTGGGCCGTCGTCGGGGAGGGTGGCGAGCCAGATGGCGGTGTCCGCGCCCTCGGCCGGGGTGCGATCACCTTCGGGGCCGCCCATCTCGGTGTGGACCCATCCGGGGCAGAGGCAGTTTACCAGAACGCCGGTTCCGGCCAATTCTGCTGCGAAGACCCGGGTCATGGCGTTGAGGGCGGCTTTTGAGAAGCGATAGCCGGCTTGGCCGGCGCCCATGTCACTCAACTGGCCTGATATGCTGGACATGTTGACGATGCGTCCGTAACTGCGATCGCGCATCCCCGGTGCCACCAGCTGGGTCAGGCGATAGGGGCCGATCAGATTGGTCTCGTAGGTCAGACGCACATGTTCGACATCCTGTTCCATGGCATAGGTGGAGACGCCGTTGTCGATGTGTGCACCCTCCAGCCAGATGCCGGCGTTGTTGACCAGTACGTCGATGCGGCCGGCCTCCGCCTCGATCGAGGCGACGGCCCGCTCAAGACTGGCATGATCAGTCACGTCGGCTACGCGCGCTTCCACGTGCAGGCCTTCCTTGGCGAGAGCCAGGATCGCATCGACGGCGGCTGCCTCTCTTCGCGCGGTGAAGTAGACCCTAAGTCCGAGGCGGGCCAGGCCTCGGACCGTTTCCAGCCCGATCCCACGATTGGCGCCTGTCACAAGCGCAATTCTTGATTCTGTCAAGATTCAGTCTCCCCTTGACCTCGCTTTGGTCAAACTCGACATTTAAGGTCGCTCTTAGAGCATAGCCTCGTGCCCCAGGTGTTCAGCTTATGGCGCCGGAATGTGTTGCGAACGTCATCACGGCCGGGCACGGTATCTTTGGCAAACAGGCACGGCAACAGTGCCAAATGTCATCAATGACCGGGCGATGCGGTTCACATTTCATGTGAGCCGGCGATACGCCCGTGCATTTGGACGAATTTGGAGGCTTCCACCCTATGAATGACCAACACAACCGCGACGGACACCTAGAGCTCCTTGCAAAGGACGCTCTGTCAGGTCGTGTCTCGCGCAGAACTTTCATGGAGGGCGCTGCTGCCGTGGGTCTCACGGTTGCCGCGGCTTCGACCCTCTGGAGCACCACGGTGCTGGCAAACACCCCGCAACGCGGCGGTAACTACCGGGTTGGCTGGCACGACGGGAACACCACCGACAAGCTGGACCCGGCGACCACCGAAGGCGTGTTTATGATTCAGCTGAATCATACCATGCGCAACTACCTGACCGAGATCACCCCGACCAACGAGATCGGCCCGGACGTCTCCGAGAGCTGGACGGCATCCGACGATGCCTCTGTCTGGACTTTCAAGCTGCGCGACGGCGTCACCTTCCACAACGGAAAGGCCTTCACGGCCACGGACGCGATGGACTCCCTGAACTACCATCGCAACCCGGACAATGCTTCGGCTGCAAAGCCGCTGCTGGACGACGTCAAGGACATCAAGGCAGACGGTGATCACACGCTGATCGTTACGATGAACAGCGGTAATGCCGATCTGCCCTACATCATGTCAGACTATCACCTGGTCATGATGCCTTCCGACGGCGAGGGAAATGTCGACAAGGACAGCGGCGTCGGCACCGGCCCCTATAAGATCGACCACTTCGAGCCGGGTGTGCGCTGCGAGTTGACCCGCAACGACGACTACTTCAAGTCCGATCGGGGCTGGTTCGATTCCGTCGATGCCATCACTCTGAACGACGGCAATGCGCGTCAGAGTGCGATCATCACGGGCGAGGTCGACGCCATCAGCGAAGTGGATTTGAAGACCGTCGGTCTGCTGGCCCGGCGTCCCGGCATCGTGATCGATGAGGTCGCCAGTGGTGCGCATTGCACCATTCCGATGTTCTGCGATGTGGCGCCCTTCGACAACTTGGATGTTCGCCTGGCGCTGAAGTACGGCATCGATCGCGACGCGATCATCGACAAGATCCTGCGCGGCCACGGCACGGTCGGCAACGATCATCCGATCGGTCCCTCCTTGCCGTTCTGGGCCGACCTGGAACAGCGTGAGTACGATCCGGACAAGTCGAAGTTCCACCTGAAGAAGGCTGGAATGGAGAACCTCAAGGTCGAACTCTCCTCCGCCGACGCAGCCTTCAGCGGTGCTGTCGACATGGC
This sequence comes from Rhodospirillales bacterium, assembly GCA_963669445.1. Taxonomy (GTDB): domain Bacteria; phylum Pseudomonadota; class Alphaproteobacteria; order Kiloniellales; family JACOMY01; genus JACOMY01. The sequence continues at coordinate 2,256,672 of OY770029.1, read as the reverse complement.
GGTTCTCTTCTCCGAGAGCGCCAAGTCCGCCGGCATGGACGTCTCCATCAAGCGTGAGCCCAATGACGGTTACTGGTCCAACGTCTGGCTGGTGAAGCCCTTCGTCGTGGTTGGTTGGGGTGCACGTCCGACGCCGGATGTCATGTTTACTCTGGCCTACAAGAACGATGCACCCTGGAACGAGAGCCATTGGAACAATGCGCGTTTCAACGAGCTCTTGCTGCAGGCCAAGGGCGAGCTGAACAACGACACCCGGGCCAGCATGTATCGCGAGATGCAGCAGCTCTGTCGTGACGACGGCGGCACCATCGTGCCTTTCTTCCGCAACCGCGTAATGGCGCGCAATGAGAAGGTCCAGCATGGCCCGAACATCTCGGGCAACTGGGAGCTGGACGGCGCGCGTTCGGCTGAGCGTTGGTGGTTCGCTTCCTAAGCGACGCGAAGAAACAGAAATGTGGAATGGCTCGGCCGCAAGGTCGGGCCATTTCCGTTTCTGGGCTCAACCAGATCCCAAGAGCTGCACTGCCTCGTCTCTACCCATGAGATAGAGCAGCAATCGCAATGCCTCACCGCGTTTTCCCGTTAGCTCGGGATCTTGTTCGACGATGCGGCGGGCGTCGTCGCGACTGGCAGCCATCAATTCTCCATGGACGGCAACATCGGCCAACCGGAACTGCGGCAGGCCGCTCTGCTTGGTCCCCAGCACTTCGCCGGCGCCGCGCAGGCGCAGATCCTCTTCAGCAATCAGGAAACCGTCTTCGGTCTGGCGCAGGGTTTCAAGGCGCGCTCTCGCCGTTTCGCCCAAGGGGGATTGGTAGAGTAGCAGACAGCTGGACTTGTCGCTGCCGCGACCGACGCGTCCGCGCAACTGATGCAGCTGCGATAGGCCGAAACGCTCGGCATGCTCGACCACCATCACTGTCGCTTCGGGCACATTGACCCCGACTTCGATCACCGTGGTGGCGATTAGCAGGCTCAAGGGGCCCTCGGCGAAGGCTTGCATAGTCTTCTCTTTTTCGCCGCTTGACATGCGGCCATGTACCAAGCCCACTTTGCTGGGAAAGCGCGCCCTCAGGTGCGCGAAGCGCTCTTCGGCGGCGGCCAGGTCGCTGACGTCGGAGACCTCGACCAGAGGACAGACCCAATAGACCTTGCGGCCTTCGCTCAAGGCGCGGGCGAGGCCATCGACGACGTCGTCAAGTCGGGACAAGGGAAGGACCCGGGTGTCGATCGGCTGGCGTCCGGCCGGTTTCTCATCCAGCCGCGAGACGTCCATGTCGCCGTAGACCGTCATGGTCAAGGTTCGCGGAATCGGCGTTGCGGTCATCACCAGGATGTCGACGGCTTCACCCTTCTGAGCCAAGGCCAGACGTTGGTGCACGCCGAATCGATGCTGCTCGTCGACCACGGCCAGCAGCAGTTCTCGAAACACCACCTCCTCCTGGAAGAGGGCATGGGTGCCGATCACCAGCTGGCTCTCACCCTTGGCGATGCGCTCCAGGGCGGCGGTGCGACCGGCGCTGCGATCCTTACCGACCAACAGGTCGATGCCGATACCGGCGGCCGCCGCCAAGGGCTGCAGGCTGTGCAGGTGCTGGCGGGCAAGGATCTCGGTGGGCGCCATGAGGGCTGCTTGCCCGCCACACTCGGCCGCTGTCAGCATCGCCATCAGCGCTACCAGGGTCTTACCAGACCCGACATCGCCCTGCAGAAGGCGCAGCATCCGCCGTTCTCCGGCCATGTCGGTCAGGATTTCCTCAATGGAACGGCGTTGCGCATCGGTCGGACGGAAGGGCAGGGCCTCCAGAACCCGACTGCGCAGGCGGCCGTCGCCACGCAGCGGTCGACCCCGTTTTCGCCGTTGGCGGAGCCGGACCAATGCGAGTGCTAGCTGGTTGGCCAGCAGCTCGTCCAGTGCCAGCCGCTGCCGCGCTGGGGCGAAAGGCGACAGCGTACCTTCATCTTCCGGAGTGTGGGCTAGGGTCAGTGCATTGCGGAAAGAGGGCAGCTTGCGTTGCGCCAGCAGCGGACCGTCTTGCCACTCGGGCAGATCCTCCGGCACGCGCTCCAGCGCACCGGCTATAGCCTTCTGTAGGGCCTTCGAGGTCAGGCCGGCGGTCATGGGATAGACCGGTTCCACCAGCGGCAGGCTCTGCGCCTCTTCCAGCGGCAGCACATGGTCGGGATGGGTGATTTGGAGGTTGTGGCTATAGCGCTCCAGCTTGCCGCTTACCAGGCGCCGGCTGCCCTCCGGCAGGAGTTTGCCCAGCCATCCTGGATCGGCGTGGAAAAAAACCAGATCCACTGCCGTACCCTCGTCGAAGCAGGTCACCCGAAAGGGTTGTCGCTTGCTACGCGGTGCCTGCGTGCTACCGATCAGCAGCTCCAGGGTAACCAGGCGTCCGACCTCTGCTTCGGCCAACGGCGGGCGGTAACGTCGGTCGATCAGGCCGGTGGGCAGGTGCCAACAGAGGTCGATGACGCGCGGTCCGGCGAGCTTCTCGACAAGCTTCGCCAGACGTGGGCCGATGCCGGCAAGTGCCGTGACTTCGGCAAAGAGGGGATAGAGGATCTGCGGACGCATGCGGTCAGCGCGAGGCTCCCGAGAGCTGCTGGTGATGCCGGACAGCATGACATACCGACCGACGCAGTCTATATCCTAGAGCAGCTTTGCCCGCCGCGGTATCGGCAGAACGTCGTCTGCCCATGCCCGGAGGTTGCGCGTGGGCAATGGCCAGTCGTGAGGGGAGCAGGAAATGTCGAAGGAGAGCCTTGAGAATCGCGCGAAGCGACTGCGATATCGCAGCTGGCGACGCGGTACCAAAGAGCTGGACCTGCTGCTGGGCCCCTTTGCGGACGCACGTTTCGAGGGCAGCAGCGACGCGGGCATGGACACCTACGAGGTCCTGTTGGAGCTGCCGGAGCCTTTGATCTATAGCCTGCTGACCGGAACCGAAGAGCCCGATGCCTTGGCCGGGATGCCGGAGGATTTTGTCGCGCTGGTGGGTTCGATTCGCGACTTTCACGCCGGCCCGAAACGGATCTAGGACGGCTCGATGGAACGTGAAGCGCTGACCCGGAGCCTCTTCGAGAGCCTCTTCGACAGGGGAGAAACGCAGATTTATGGCGCGCCGGAGGGCGTCGAGGCGATCTGGATTGCAGAACTCTTGGCGCAAAATCCGGAGCAGACCTTGGCGCTGGTCGTGCAGGACGATGCGGCCTTGGCACGCGCGGCTGCGGCCTTACGGTTTTTTGCAGCCGGCACGGAAGTGTTGCGCTTTCCGGCCTGGGATTGCCTGCCCTACGATCGCGTCTCCCCGCACCGCGATATCGTGGCTCAGCGGCTGGATACGCTAATCCGTCTCAAGGCGAAGATACGCGGAAAGGGCCGCGTGTTGCTGACCACGGTCAATGCCTTGCTGCAGCGTTTGCCGCCCAAGCGTTTGATCTGGTCACGCATTCTCGTGGTGCGCCCGGGCGAGGAGTTGGCTCCCGAAGCCCTGCAGCAGGCGCTATCAGACCAGGGCTATGAGCGGGTGGAGACCGCAAGTGAACCTGGCGAGTATGCCCTGCGTGGCGGCTTGGTCGATGTCTTCCCTGCCGGTCGCTCGGCACCCCTCCGGCTGGATTTTTTCGGCGACACGGTGGAAAGCGTCCGGGTCTACGACCCGCTGACGCAGCGCTCCACGGGCAAGGCCAAGGGATTGGTATTGAAGCCGGTCTCCGAAGTGCGCTTGGACAGGAGCACGATCGAGGGCTTTCGCCAGGGCTATCGTACGCACTTCGGCAGCGGCAAGGACGACCCGCTCTACGAAGCAGTGAGTGAGGGGCGGGCCTATGGTGGCTTGGAGCACTGGCTGCCGCTCTTCTACGAGCAGCTGGATCTGCTGGTCGACTATCTGCCCAAACGCACGCCGTTGGTTCTGAGCCAGGATGCCGAAAGCCATCGCGATCAGCGCCTCGCCACGATCCATGAGTTCTATGAGGCACGTCGGGCGGCCATGCGGGCCCGCGACGACGGCTCTGCGCCCTACCGACCACTGTCGCCGGACGCGCTCTATCTGACGGCCGAGGAGTGGGACGGTCTGCTGGCAAAGCGTGCAGTCGGTCGTCTCTCTTCTTTCGCCGCACCGGAAGGGCGGGAAGCGGCCGATTTGGGTGGACGCCCGGCACCGGACTTCGCCGAGGCGCGTCAAGGTAAGCAGGGTCTTTATGCTGCCCTGGCCGACACCTGGAAGGCCGCCCAGGCCGACGGCAAACGATTGGTGATTGCCGGCTCCAGCGATGGCTCGCGCGACCGCCTGGGCGCACTAATGGCCGAGCATGGCTTGGAGGAACAGGCAAAGGCTGCGAACTGGGCCGAGGTCTCCGCCCTCGAAGGCCAGGCTCTGGCCTTGACCAGCTTGCCGCTTGAGCGCGGCTTCGCCACGGCGGACCTGCTGCTGCTGAGCGAGCAAGACCTCTTGGGTGAGCGCTTGATGCGTGCGGCCGGCAAGCGGCGCAAGGCGGAGAACTTCCTGACCGAAGTCGCGGCCTTGAGCGGCGGCGATCTGGTCGTCCATGTCGAGCACGGCATCGGCCGCTTCGAGAGCCTGGAGACCCTGGATGTCGGCGGTGCCCCGCATGACTGCCTCAAGGTCATCTACGCTGGCGGCGACCGCCTCTTCGTACCTGTCGAAAACATCGATGTTCTCACCCGCTTTGGCGGCGAAGACGCGGTTGCGGAGCTGGACAAGCTGGGCGGGGTGGCCTGGCAGGCCCGCAAGGCCAAAGCCCGCGAACGCATTCGTGAAATCGCCAAGAAACTGATCCGCATCGCCGCCCAACGCCAGCTGCAGAAAATCGAACCCGTCGAGCCGCCAGACGGGATCTATGACGAGTTCTCGGCGCGCTTCCCCTATCCCGAGACCGACGATCAGCTGAGCGCCATCTCCGACGTCGTCGAGGATCTGGGCTCAGGCCGACCGATGGATCGCCTGATCTGCGGCGACGTCGGCTTCGGCAAGACCGAGGTTGCCATGCGGGCTGCCTTTCTGATCGCGATGAGCGGCCGGCAAGTGGCCATCGTAGCACCCACCACTTTGCTCGCACGCCAACACGCCAAGACTTTCGCAGAGCGCTTTCAAGGCCTGCCGGTTCGCATCGACTGGATCTCGCGCCTGGTCCAGCCCAAGCAGGCGACCCAGGTTCGCAAATCCTTGGCCAACGGCGAGCTGGATCTGGTTGTCGGTACCCATGCGCTGCTGTCCAAGTCGGTGCAGTTCCGCGACCTGGGCCTGCTGATCGTCGACGAGGAGCAGCACTTCGGGGTTAAGCAGAAAGAGCGCCTGAAGGAACTGGGCAGCGACATTCATGTCCTGACCCTCTCTGCTACCCCGATACCCAGAACCCTACAGATGGCAATGTCCGGCGTGCGCGAAATGAGCTTGATCGCGACACCGCCAGTCGATCGGCTTGCGGTTCGGACCTTCGTACTGCCCTACGATCCCGTCGTGTTGCGCGATGCGATCCTGCGCGAGCGGATGCGCGGCGGTCAGGTCTTCTACGTCTGTCCGCGCATCGAAGACCTGGACGAGGTGGCGGAACGTCTGCGCAAGCTGGTGCCCGAGGCCCGCTTTGCCATTGCTCACGGCCAGCTGCCGGCAGCGGAGTTGGAGCGGGTGATGGGTGAGTTCCTGGATCGCCGCATCGACATCCTGCTTTCGACCAACATCGTCGAGTCCGGCCTGGATATCCCGACTGCCAATACCATGATCCTGCATCGCTCCGACCTCTTCGGCCTGTCGCAGCTCTACCAGCTACGCGGACGCATCGGTCGCTCGAAGCTGCGTGCCTATGCCTACCTCACCCTGCCGACTGGCCGGAAGCTGACGCCGACCGCCCAGCGTCGCTTGGAAGTCATGCAGACCTTGGACACGCTGGGCGCCGGTTTTGCCGTCGCGACGCACGATCTGGACATACGCGGCGCCGGCAACCTGGTTGGCGAGGAGCAGTCCGGGCATATCCGCGAGGTGGGTATCGAACTCTATCAGCAAATGCTGGAGGAGGCCGTCCAGGGTTTGAAGCAGCAGGAGGGCGCCGAGGATGTGCTGCTTACCGCGAGCGAGGGCTGGACGCCGCAGATCAATCTGGGCGTCCCTGTTCTGATACCGGAGACCTACGTCGCCGACCTGAACGTGCGGATGGGCCTTTATCGGCGCTTGGCAAATCTGGTGGCCCAGGCCGAGATCGAGGCCTTTGCTGCGGAGCTGATCGATCGCTTCGGCGCGCTGCCGGCCGAAGTGGAGAACCTGCTGCAGGTCATGACCATCAAGCAGCTTTGCCGGCAAGCCGGGATCGGCAAGGTCGATGCCGGTCCCAAGGGTGCCGTGCTCTCCTTCCACGAGGACAAACCCACCGCGCCGGATCGTCTAATCACTTACCTGCAAAGTGGTGCTCGGGATGGCTCGGTGCGCATACGACCCGACCAGCGGCTGGTGATCCAGGCGTCTTGGGGTAAGCCCAAGGGGCGTGTTGCAGGTCTGCGCAAAGCGCTGGCCAATCTGGTGCCGGAGGTTCGCCGGGAGGCAGCGGAGTAGGGCGCCCTTCGACCAAACTACCCGTGCAGATCTTGGTCTCGCGTCAGACGGCGGCGCAGCCGGCGGACGCCCAGTCCGACAGCCAGTGCGATGACTGGGACGGCGGCGAGCGTGATCAGGCTCTTGTCGAGTTTGAGACCCAGGCCGTTTAGGCCGGCAGCCAGATAGCCCACCAGACCGACCCCATAGTAGGTGATCGCGACAACCGAGAGGCCTTCGACTGTCTCTTGCAGGCGTAGCTGGAGCTTGGCCCGCCGGTCCATGGACAACAGCAGCTCCGCATTCTGTTCCGACACCTTGACCTCGACCCGCGTAGCCAGCAGGCGTGTGGCTCTGGCGATGTGGTCGGTCAGCGCGTTCTGTCGGGCATCGGCGGCCAGACAGGTGCGGTAGGCTGGTGCCAGACGGCGCTCGATGAAGCCGCTAATGCCGATCCCAGCGTCCGGCGGCTTTTCCTGCAAGACCTCGATCCGCTCCATCACGATCCGCCAATAGGCCTGCGTTGCCGCATAGCGATAGGCCGTCTGGGTGCGCAGGGCCTCTGCCTCGCCGGCAATGGTGGTGAGCTGCTGCAGCAGATCGCGGTCATGACTGACGTCGGCGGGCGCCGATAAACCATCGGAGAGTGCGGCGATCGCCTCTTCGAGGCGTCGCAGATCGCCGCCGGTCTCCCTGGCTTGAGCGAAACCCAGCAAGGCAGCCATACGATAGGTCTCGATCTCCAACAAGGTCTGGACCATGCGGCCGCGCCTGATTGGCGTCACCGCATTGTCGAAGAGAAACATGCGCACGAAGCCATCGCCGTCCGGTCGGAAATCGGCGGCCACCGAGGCTATGCCATCCATCAGGCCGCTCTCGATCACCTTGTCCTGACCGAAGGCGTCGCGATAGAGCCGTCGCCCTGGACCGCCGTTCTCCTGACGCCGCACCGCGACGTGTACCGCTGCCAAGAGCGCGCCAGGTAGACCGCTGCGCCACCATTTGGGTGCGGCATCGACAGCAGCGCGCCATTGCACGGGCTGCTCGTCGCTTTGCGCGCGCACGAGCGTGTAGGTCGAGAACTCCGTGTGCCGCTCCCACACGATGGTCAGACTGCCGGTATCGACCCGATGGCGTCTGGCCGTCTCGCTGGGTTCCGAGACGCCCAAGCTGCGACAGAGTTCCAGCAGATGGGCACGATCTTCTGCAACTCCCCTCTCTCCCGAATGCATCACCAGGCGGCTGACCAAGGCAGGCTGAGAGAGCGCTGCTGGCGGACGCGCATGGGCTTCCGCGATCAGCTGGTCGCGCCAGGGGTGTGGGGTCAAATCGATCCAACGTTGCGCCATCGTGCTGTCGGTTCCTCGGAGACCAGCGACAAAGGGGCCTAGACTAAGCGTCCAAACGAGTGTCGAGAAAGGAGGCATAGTGGCTCAAGTCGAGTACGCAGATGGCCCTAGGCCCCAGTGGACTTGCATGTGCCGGACGGCAACACTAGGTTCCCCTTCCGAACATGGAAAAGGGCGGTTAGCTCAGCGGGAGAGCGTCTCGTTTACACCGAGAGGGTCGGCGGTTCAAATCCGTCACCGCCCACCATGGTTCCCCTGCGCCTTCTGGAGTCTTGCACCCGGATGGCTGCGGCTCGAGAGAGGAAGACGACCTGACAAGCCATGTCGTGGCTCGTCTAACGATCACAAAGCTGGTGCTTTCTGTTGTCGAAATATGATGGACGCAGGCCGATTTTTCAGCAGACATCTTCGGGAAGGTACATACTTCTAGGTCGCAAACAATTGCTGCGGCGCAAGCCTTAGGTATGGTTTGATCCTAACCAACCTGGTGCATGATGATGTTCGGTTGGAGCGTCCGGGCGATGTTTCTCACCTTATGAAGAGTGACAGTGAGAGAGGCCATTGGCCATTCTGCCTTTGGTCGCCGAGGGCTAGGCGGCCGCGAGTGGCACTGCTAGCGCCATTTCCAGAATCTGCATGGTCACACACAGGATGCCCCCAGCCGATTTGCCGGTGTTCTGGTGTTGTCCTCCTACAAGCCTCCGTGGAAGACACGACCTTGTAGGTAAACCTTGCTAGTCTAAAGCCGCACATGCTAGCAAAACCAAGCTGTTGGAACGGTCAGATGGAGCCCGCGCGGGGATAGGCTGATGGACAAGAAGCACCCCTACTCAGGGAGACCTCCTCATCAATTCTGGGCCAACGAACAAGCCATCCAATCAGGGAAAGGCTTCGATCCGGTCACGCGAGTCTCATTCAAGATCAGCGCGGAGGAGGCAATCGTCTCTGCTGGAAGCTGCTTTGCACAACACCTGACCAGAGTGCTACAGAGAAGTGGGTTCAACTACCTGATCACGGAAACACCACATCCGATCGTCTCGCCAGCTATTGCCGACAAATTCAATTATGGGGCCTTTTCGGCGCGTTACGGGAACATCTACACTGCCCGCCAACTGCGGCAACTCATCGAACGTGCGTATGGAGTTTTCGCGCCTCTGGACGAAGCTTGGCAAGGGCAAGAGGGAGGTCTTGTCGATCCCTTTCGGCCGCTCATACACCCGGGAGGATTCGTCTCGAGTATCGAACTTCGGCAGGATCGTACGACGCACTTTGAAGCAGTGCGTTCGACATTCGAGTCGCTCTCGTGTTTTGTCTTCACATTGGGCTTAACGGAAGCTTGGTTAGATCGGCGAGACGGTGCCGTCTTCCCCTTGGCTCCGGGAGTCGCCGGCGGGCAGTTCGACCCGGCGACCTACGCCTTCAAGAACTTCTCCGTCGACGAGATTGTCGAGGATCTCCAATGGTCGATAGACTTTATCCGATCGAAGAACCCGGAAGCCAAGTTCCTATTCACAGTATCACCGGTGCCGCTCAATGCCACCTACGTCGATCGACACGTATTTGTGTCGACAACCTACTCGAAATCTGTGCTTAGGGTGGCTGCTGAACAAGTAACAGAAAACAATGAATCATGTGATTACTTTCCGTCTTATGAAATAGTAACCAATCCTTACCAACGCAAGCGATTCTTCAATGCCGACTGTCGGGAAGTGGCGCCACAGGGTGTTGCTCATGTGATGAAACTCTTCTTGAAGCACTACGGTGATGTGCAAAAGAGCGCATCCCAGATTATTGATTTACTAGGCGGTTTAGATGCAGCCGCGGATGTTGGCGCAGGCAAAGAAAAAGGGGTAGCTTCCAATCGGAACAATCGATCACGAGGTATGGAAAACAATCAAGGAAGAAAAATGGGAATGAAGCAAAATGATGCTTCTGATGATAAAGTCACTAGAAGAGCCAAAGACCGTAAGTTTCTTGAGACGGCCCAGGCGGTGAATCGTATTCTATGCGATGAAGAAATGATTAATAATGACTAAATAGGCGCTGTTTGTACGGAACATCGAAGAACGCGACCGTTAGCGGATCGACACTGCGAAGTTGCACTGTTTCCCTTGAAGGCGATACACAATGAGATTAGACATAAGAGTCAATGAAAAGAAGAGTGTAGTCAATTCGAGTGCCTCGGTGGTTGATGATTGCATATCATTATTGCAGCAGCAAAACCTGAAAATCCTCATAATTGGTAACAGCCATGCTGCATGTTTACCGCATAGTATTGCCGAAAGCAGTGGCGATAGAATACGCATCGTTTCAGTGCAGAAGCCAGAGTATTCTCACTTTTTTAAAAGAGGAGTGCCAACGCAGAGTTTGCGCGATTACTACCATCCGACACACGTCTTCTCTATTCTGGGTGGAAACCGGCACTATGATGTGGGACTTATTGAGCATCCACAAAAGATTCAAGTGCTTGTTGGCGGCGAAGACGAGTTTTTAGCGGAGGGTCGTGAACTTGTAACTAATGCTGTTATCAGAGATGTGCTTCTGGAAGCAGCGCATGATCCACTTGCTATGATGCGGAATATTAGAGCGTTCTACTCATGTACGGTCACGCATGTTATGCCTCCGCCACCCATAGCATTGGAAGACATCTCGAATATGCTTGATCGAGCCCTACGGAGTATGGGGGAGTTTACGACTGCTCCGGTTTGGCATCGTTTGCGTTGCTATAGAATTTACTGTTCCGTTTTAAGCGACTTTTGCGCGAAGGAAGGATTCTTATCACTTGATCCACCTGATGACGCGGCATCTGACGAGGGATTCCTAAAGACAGAGTACTACGGACGAAATGCTACACATGCGAATGACAAGTACGGGTTGTTGCTATTTCAAAAAATTTTGCAGGATGTCATAATGTCATCGGACGTCTCCACTGCTTGATTGAAAAAGGGGCCGAGGGGCGATGCGGGCGCCGGAGGGACAAGCGCCGGAGGGAATCTGCGCTGTGGCCGCTTGGCGGATGTGGTGGCATCGCTTCAAAGACCTATTGAGAACGAAAGTGACTTCAGGAACCTCTCTCGCCGCATAGTACGTACCTGTCTCGCCTGACGCATCGCAGGGCTGAACTTACCGGGGCGGGAAGGGGTGATCACCTCGACAAACTGCCTCCGTTGGGCGGGGATGAGGGGATTGAGTATATTTGATGATGGGAAGGCGACTGGCGTTCACACTGTATTCAGATGCATAGCACGGCCGTCATCATGGGTCAGATCGCTATGCTTGAGCGCTTGACCCACCTCGAAACGGTCAAGTAGGTTCCCGCCAGGCTGTCGCGGGGCGGCCTAAAACCCTGAGCCCTCAGGATCTGTTATTGGGATGTGGAAGCCCGTTTGCCGATGAGATGTTCGGCAAGTGGGCCGTTTCCTTGCTTCCCTCGTCGCTCGGGGCTCTCGTTTGAGTGCGATCTTTGGCAAGGAATGATCGGAGGTAGTCTCCATTCTTGGGGCGCACAAGAGCTTTAATCCGGCCTGTAGAGCGACGTCGTTCCGGTCTGCGACGCATACCCCGCACGTTGGTGTGTTGTCAGGACGCCGTGTGGAAACACATTGGCTGACAAATTGATGGTAGGGATTGGGAAAGAGAGCATGTCGGACTTAACTGCGGTGTTTCACATCGGTACGATGAAAACGGGATCGACAAGCATTCAATCGTTTCTTGAGTTGAACAAAACGTCTCTCCAGAGCAACGGTATTGCCCCTCTCGTATTCGGGCAGAACCCAAATCGTACAGGTTTGAATAGCTGCGGTGCCTATGTCTATACATTTCCTGATAAGACATTTGGGAAGAAGGGCGCCTTGCCGGATATCTTCTCTGATTTTTCAATCACAGAACATGCGCACCTCGCCGCATTCAAGGAGGCTGCAAAGGCAAATCTAAAGACAGAGATCGACGCTCTCCCGGATAATGTAACACGAACAATTGTCTCCTCTGAGGCCTTGTCCTTTGCGAGCGAGACTCAAATTGCAGAACTTAAGGCTTTGCTTGATACGTTTGTTAGTAACTACAAGATTGTGTTTTATGTGAGGAGGCAAGACAAGTTCCTTTGCAGTAAGTATACAACAGATTTGGCTAAACTTGAAACAGACACGATTGTGGAATATTTTCAAAATAGTATTAACTTGTCTTCAATGTACTATGATGACCTGGCTGATAAGTGGGCTGCTGTGTTCGGGGAGGAGTGCATCTTTCCGCGTGTCTTCGATAGAAAAGAACTCTATGGAGGCGATGCGGTCGCAGATCTGGCAAACTTTTTGGGGTTCCCGGACATGAACAAATTCTCACCCGTGGAACCGACGAACGACAGCATCTTGCCAACGGCGCAGGAGACGATCCGACGCATAAATGTTCTCATCAGAAACTCGGATCGGGAACACAGAACGAAAAGGATGCTCCAAAGGACATTACGCCGGGAGTACCGGGGACCTGGGGATAAGCCCTCTCGTGCAGTTGTGTCGGCTTTCCTTCGGAACTTTGAAGACTCAAACGAAAGAATGAGAAAAAGGTGGTTCCCGCACATGAGTGAGTTGTTCTCGCGGGATCTTGGTGAGTACCCTGAGCATTACGTTCCGCCGAACCCGCTTGACGCGTCGGAAAGCTTGATGCTCTTAAGCGAGGCGTTCTTGGCAGAGCGAAAGCTGCTCATCGATAAACATAAAACAACCCTGACCAAGGTAAAGAGCAATTTCAGGGAGAAGTTGAAGCCTGTTAAGAAGTTGCCAAAACAAAAAAGAAGCTAGGAGGCCTTTCGAAGAGGGCCCGCACGTGCGTTTTGCTTAGAGTGATGTGCCAGCGGATCTCCACCCGTCCGTTCTGGGCTGCAACGAAGTTGTGGGGCACACGCACCGCATACCGGGTTATTGAGGGGTGCTGGGACCAGAACCGGGCGCCGCCTGGGATAGTCTCGCCAAGCGTGCCATCGCCCAGATTCCAAATGCTGGACCCAGGGCCATAAGGAAGAGAACGATAGACCAGCCGTAGGTCTGGGCAAGCCAGGGAACGGCCTGGACGACGAAGACGGTGAGGCCGAAACCCAGAGCCGTTTGCAGGGTCATCAGGCTGCCGACCTTATCGGCCGGTGCGTAGTCGGCGACCAAAGCAGAGAACTGCGCCGAATCGGGGACGATGGTCAAACCCCATAGGACCACAGCTAAGATGGTCAGCCAGATCGGCCCACCGAAGCTGGCTGCAGTCGCAATAGCGGCACTGCCGCTGCCCCACATGGCCAAGCTGGCGACGCGCCCTTTGCCGATCCGATCGGCCAGAGGTCCCGCCAGTGCCGAGGCGAGGCCACCGGCCGTGATGGTGACGAATGCAACCCAGGTCGCCAGTTGGATCGCGGCTGGCATGGCCAGATGCGTTGCAAAGGACGCGGCAGTAAAGACGCCGACCCAGGCCCACATCGCATAGAGTTCCCACATGTGCCCCAGATAGCCAGCGATCGCATAGCGAATGCGTCGATCCTTCCAGGCCAGGAAGGTATCGGAAAAGCGGAAACGACGCGAGCGCCCATGGAAGGGGCCCAATGCGATTGCGAGCATCGTCAGGCCGCCGGCTGTGGCGGCCAGGGATGCCAGGACCACGGTTAGGCGCCAGTTCTCTGCACCGATCCCGGCAAAGAGGTGCGGCAAGGCCGACCCGAAGGTGAGGCCGGCAACCAAGAGGCCGACGAGCAGACCGCGATCCTTTTGCCCCCAGCCGACCGCGATCTTCATGCCTACAGGATAGACGGCGGCAAGCAGTGCGCCGGTGGCCAGGCGCAGAGCGATGGCTGAGAGTGACCCAATCGGCACCAGCAAGAGCGCGGCATTGGCGGCCGCCGCCAGAAGTGCCGCCAGGGCGACCAGACGCCGTGGGTCGAAGCGGTCGGCAAGCCCGCTCAAGGCCGAGACGAGCGCGCCTATGACGAATCCTGCCTGAACGGCACTTGTGAGCGCTGCCTGGCGAAAGGCGCTCATCGGCTGCTCGGCCTGCATCGCCGGAAGAATTGCCGCGGAGACGAACCAGAGACTAAGAATGGCCACCTGTGCAAACACCAGGCCAGTGATACTGCCGCCCTTGCCCATCCCCGTCTCTCTCACCCGCCTGTCGAACGCTTGAATTCGGGCGCGTCATAGCATGGGCCCGGACGATCTGTCGGGCTTGAATGGCCGTATTGCAGTAATGTGAAGTCTAGGCGCTGCTGTTCTGCCGGTTGGGGCTAGCAAGACCGCTTGCGTGTGCCCAAGTACTCCTTGGGGAATTTATCATGAGGAATGGGATAGCATGATTCACATCAACACCCAGCGCCTGCTGGCAGACTTGAAGAAACTCAGATCCTTTGGCGCCAGTGGGACGGGTGTCGTACGGCCGGCCTTTAGCCCGGTCGATATGGAATCACGCCGCTGGCTGGCCGGCCGCATGATCGAGGCGGGTCTCACACCGCACTATGACCCGATCGGCAATCTCTTCGGCCTGCCGCCCGGCGATGCCCCGGCTATCCTCATCGGATCGCACAGCGACACGCAACCGGAAGGTGGCTGGTTGGACGGGGCCTTTGGGGTGATTGTCGGGCTAGAGATCGCTCGAGCGAGCCTGGAGTCCGGTGGACCGCCAGTGGCAGCGGTATCGCTGCAGGACGAGGAGGGGCGCTTTGGCGGGCTGACCGGCAGCCAGGTATGGCTGGGTGAGGTCGCTCTCGAGGACGCCGATGAAAGGCGCGACGGCGAGGGGACCCGCCTCGGCGATTTGCGCGCGGCCATCCCGGAGTTGCAAGGAACCTCCTTCCTTGAGGTGGAGCGCTTCCATCGGTTCTATGAAGCCCATATCGAACAGGGGCCGGTCTTGGATAGATCCGGCGAGAAAATCGGCGTGGTCGATGCCATCGTCGGCTGGCGGAACCTGCCGATCGTCTTCTCCGGGCAGCAGAACCATGCCGGGACCACGCCGATGGCATTGCGGCGCGATGCCTTTCAGGGTCTGGTCCGTTTCAGCCAGCGCCTGAACGAGGTCTTTGCCAACCTGGCGCAATCAACTACGGTTTGGACGATCGGCCGCGTGCTGGTGCATCCCAACGCGCCCTCGATTGTACCTGGCTCCGTTCAGGCCAATCTGCAGTGGCGCGACGGTGATCCGGCGCGTCTCGACCGCATGCAGGAGGCTGCCTTGGCCTTGGCCCGCGAGGTTGCCGAAGAGTGTGGCTTGGACCTCTCCCTCGACGAGGTGGCTGCCTTGATGCCCTCGCAGATGGACCGACAACTGATTGCCGGGCTGGAGGCCGCGGCAGAGCGTCTGGCGTCCGGTGCTTGGAGGCGGATGCCGTCGGGTGCCTTGCATGATGCCATGCTGTTCAGTCGACGCATGCCGACGGCGATGATCTTTGCGCCTTCGATTGACGGGGTTAGCCACAGCTTCTCAGAGGACACGGAAACGAAGGACCTGGCCCTCTGTGCAGAGGTTCTGGCCCGCGCGGTGTCAGAGAGTCAGGCAACATAGTAATGTTGAAGTATGAGGAATTTCCCTGACGGCCTCTGCGCCAAGATCTCATAATATCCTCAGAGCATCCCTAGCCGCTGCTCAAGCGAACACCGAGCACCTCGCCTACCTCTTTCGTCAGCAAGTCGGCCAATCCTGGTCGAACAGAGGGAAGGGGACAGACTGTGGCAAATCTTTTTGGCAACAGCGGTGCAAACCAGATCTTCGGAACGGCGCTCAACGATTCGATCTTTGGCTTGTCAGGCAACGATACGGCCTATGGCCTTGGTGGGGACGATGGCTTCGAAGGTGGTCAAGGCGAAGACCGCTTCTTCGGAGGCAGCGGCAGCGACCGCTTTATCGGCGATAGTGGCGGCGATCTCTTCGTTGGTGGTAGCGGCGACGACAGCATCGCCTTCGGTGGCAGCGGCGACGACCTTATGGATGGAGGTCTTGGGTCGGACCGAAGCATGTTCGGCGATGACGGCGCCGACACTTTCTTTGGACGCAGCGGCTCTGATCTCTCGATCTCCGGAGGAGACGATAATGACGTGCTGTTCGGTGGCAGTGCGACTGATCGGCTACTCTATGGAGATGCAGGCAACGATCGGCTCTATGGCGACGAGGGCTTCGATAGCAACTTCTACGGCGGTGATGGTAACGATCTGATCTTCGGTGGTGCTGCGCCCGACAAGTGGTTGCGTGGTGGCAGCGGTAGCGACGGTCTCTTCGGTGGCGATGATTCGGACGGCACTCTTTTGGGGGACAGCGGCAACGATTCGATTGCCGGCGGCCAAGGCAGCGACAATTTCCTGTTTGGCGGCGACGGCGAAGACCTGATCTACGGCCAATCCGGCGGAGAGCGCTATGTCTATGGCGGGACAGGTGACGACAAGGTCTATGGCGGTTCCGGTCGCGAGGCCGCGGTCTATGGCGGCGAGGGTAACGACCGTATCGAGGGCGGCGACGGCGACGAGTACTTCATCTTCGGCGGTGAGGGCGACGATCGGGTCTTCGGCGATTCGGGAGCCGATACCTTGGCCGGCGATAACGGCAAGGACGACATCCGAGGCGGTGACGGCGACGACATCGTGGACGGCGACGAGGGCGATGACGTCATGCGTGGCGGCAGTGGTGACGATCTGCTGCGTGGCGGGGTTGGATCCGACCGTCCTTTCGGCGGTGCCGGTGACGATGTCGCCTTCGGCGGCGACAACCGAGATCGCTTCGTGGGTGGTACCGGTGTCGATACCATGTATGGCGAGGGTGGGCAGGACATCTTGAATGGTGCCAGCGGGGCGGACACGGCCTATGGCGGTGTTGGTAACGACACCTTCATCGTCGACGCCGTCGACGATGTTGCTTTTGAAGAGTTCGGACAGGGTGCCTCCGATGTCCTGCGCTCCAATGCCGACGACTACACGCTTCTGCAGGCGACGGGCGGCGACATCGAACGGGTGGTGATCAACGAGGCTGCTGGCGATGCAAATTTCACCGGCAACGGGCTTGCCAACACCATCCTGGGCAACAGCTTCACCAACACGCTGTTCGGTGAGTTCGGAGACGATATCCTGAACGGTCGCGAGGGCGTGGACAGCCTCTTTGGAGGCGCACGCGAAGATACCTTCGTCGTCGATGATCGCGACGATGAGGTCTTCGAGTTCTTGGAAGCCGGGCCGGATGCGGTGGGCAACCAGACCGACCTGGTGCGCGCCGAGGTCGACTATACCCTGCCGGACGGAACCGCCAGTGCCTTCGTCGAGGATCTTAGGATGCAAGGTGGTTTCGGCAATATCGACGGTACTGGTAACAGCCTTGATAACAGGATCGATGGCAATAGCGGCGACAACATCCTGCGTGGACTGGGGGGTGTCGACCGCATCGAAGGTGGCGACGGCGACGATCGTCTCTTCGGTGGCGCGGAAGGCGATCAACTGCGGGGCGAGGGCGGCGAAGACACCATCTCCGTTGGTCTCAACGACAAGGTTTTCGGTGGGGCGGATGAGGATTGGTTCTTCTTCGGTCAGCCGACCCTGGGCAGCGGTTCGCAGGTCATCCGCGACTTCTCCGGCGTGCAGTTGGACGGCGGCGGCCTGCGTGACCTGCTGGTCTTTGGTACCGGTCTGGAGGTGGGCAGCTTCGACTATGTCGGCGATCAGGCATTTAGTGGCGGCGGCAACAGCGAGGCTCGTTTTGCCGGCACAAGGCAGCTTGAGGTCGATCGCGACGGCGATGGCGCCGTGGATATCCAGGTCGAGATCGACGGCCTGAATGCGGCGAACCGCCTAACCTCCAGCGATTTCATGTGGCTGTAATGGATCATTGATGGGGATCCAAGATCCCCTTGATAGGAGGTGGGGCTAGAAGACACGGCAGGATTCCTTTGCCGTGTCTTCGCCTTTCCAAGTGGGCTTGGGGCTTGGCTAACCCGGACGGAGCACCGAGAATGGCGTATTGCCAGGGAGAAGCCGGTGACCGGAGAAACTGCGGAACGCCCCCCCGCCAGCCGTTCTGGACGACGACAACGCCGAGCGCGCAGCACGTCCGGTCGATCGGGGCCGCTAGGCAGTCAGATCGGTGGTCGCTATGCACCGCTGTCGAAACAGGACCTACGCCGTCTTGACGAGGCTGCGTTGGCGATACTGTCCCAGGTGGGCATGGCGGACGCGCCGGAGGAGGTGGTGGCGCTGGTTAAGGGGCAGGGAGGCAAGATCAGTCCAGATGGGCGCCTACTGTTTCCGGTCGATCTCACGGAAGCAGCCGTGGCGGCGATGCGTCGGCCGGTGACGCTGTTTGCGCGCAAGGCCGGGCAAGACTTGCTTCTTACTGGAAAGCGCGTGCATCTGGGGACCGGCGGTGCAGCCCCCATGGTCGTCGATCTGGAGAGCGATCGCTATCGCCCTTCGACGCTAGCGGACCTCTATGATGCCGCCCGACTGGTCGACACGCTGGAGCATGTTCATTTCTTCAGCCGCTCGCTGGTTGCGCGAGACGTGACCGACCCTTTGGAGATGGACATAAACACGGCCTTCGCCTCGCTGGCCGGCACCAGCAAGCATGTGATGGTCAGCGCCGCTTCGCCGCAAGCGGTGGACGCGATAGCCGAGATTTGTTTTGCGCTTGCCGGCTCGGCAGAGGCCTTTCGTGCGCGCCCCTTTTTGTCACTCAACATCAACCACGTTGTTCCACCGCTGCGTTTCTCGGCCGATGCCATGGCCGTACTCTTGCAGGCTCTCAGCCACGCTATCCCCGTCCACATCAACACCTTCGGGCAGTTGGGCGCCTCCAGCCCCGTGACCATAGCCGGATCGCTCGCACAGACCATCGCTGAGACCTTGGCTGGCTTGATCGTGGCCTGGTTGGCGGAGCCGCGCGCGAAGGCGGTCTTCGGCGCCAGACCGATGGTGACCGACCTGCGTAGCGGCGCAATGTCGGGCGGAGGCGGGGAGCAGGCCTTGCTGACTGCGGCCGCAGTCCAGATGGCACAGCACTATGGTTTGGCAAACTCCACCATCGCCGGTGCCAGCGACGCCAAGATCGCCGATGCTCAAAGCGGATACGAGAAATGCCTCTCGGTCAGCTTGGCGGCTCAGACCGGCTGCAATCTTGTCACCCAGGCCTGCGGCATGCACGCCGGCTTGATGGGCTGTTCGCTCGTCAGCTATGCCATCGACAACGAGATGCTTGGGGCAATCCTGCGCTCGCTGACGGCCGTCGAGATCAATGCGGCGACGCTGTCCCTTGATGAGATTGCGAAGGTGGTAGGCTCAGAAGGACATTTCCTCGGCGAACAGGAGACCTTGAAACGGATGGAGAGCGATTTCCTCTACCCGAAACTTGCCGATCGCCGCTCTCCGGAAGCCTGGGAGGCCGAGGGTGCTCCAGACATACGCCAGTCGGCGAAGACCATGGTCAGGAGCATACTGGCAAGCCACTATCCGCAGTTAATCCCAGCAGAGGTTTCAGCTGCGCTGAGGGCGCACTTTGCCATTCATCTAGCAGAGGAGGCCATGCAGCCGTCATGAAGATCGCAATCCTCGGCGTGGGAGCCATGGGTTCCATCTACGCGGCCCTGCTCGCCGATGCCGGGCATGAGGTCTGGGCCGTCGATACCTGGACCGAGCATCTCGACGCCATTGCTTCGAAAGGCCTGCGTGTCGAAGGAGCCAGCGGCGATCGGACCGTCACGACCATCCGAACCGCCGCGCATGCCGCCGAGGTCGGGCGCGCTGATCTCTATGTCATCGCCACCAAGGCAGCAGCTGTCGGTGCGGTGGCTGAGGCGATCGCGCCGCGCTGCAATGACGAGAGCCTGGTGCTCACGATTCAGAACGGGCTGGGTGTGGGCGAGCGCATTGCTCAGCATATGCCCACCGAACGTGTGCTGCTGGGTGTGGCGGAAGGATTTGGCGCATCCATGAAGGGGCCGGGGCACGCCCACCACAATGCCATGCGGCGTATCCGTATCGGAGAGATGCAGGGCGGGGTGACTGCTAGACTGGAGGCCCTCGTGACCCTCTGGTGCGCAGCAGGGTTCCAGGCGCAGGCCTATGAAGACATCGAGCAGTTGATCTGGGAGAAGTTCCTTTGCAACGTTACTTTCAGCGCGCCCTGTACGGTCTTCGACTGCACAGTCGGCGCGTTGATGGGTGACCCTGAGCGTTGGGCCATCGCGCTTGGCTGCCTGCACGAAGCCTATAGAGTCGGCTGCGCGAGAGGCGTCGCGTTTACCTTCGACGACCCCGAAGCCTACGTGACCAGCTTTGGCCGTTCCATGCCTGACGCACGTCCGTCCATGCTGTTGGACCACCATGCTAAGCGCCGCTCCGAGATCGATGCGATCAATGGTCAGGTGCCGCTTAAGGCTGAAGAGCTTTCCCTTGAGGCGCCCTACAACCAGACCTTGGCGGCAGTCGTGCGCTCCCGCGAGGCCGAGTTCTGAGTTCTTGCCACATGTAACGCTTACTGCTGACCCACCATCAAAGCAGTGTCGGTCCCTTCCAGAGCACACGTGACTGTGTCGGCTTGCGGACGGCTTTGTTCTTGCCAGGCGATGCCGATCGGCGGTCATTTGACCGAATGCGGGACATGTGGGGTGATAAGCGAGTGGCAAATTCGATGACTGAACCAGGTGCGGACGCCTGGCCGCAACGGGGTGGCGTCAGAGTTGGAAGGCCATACTTCTGGCTTCTCGTGGCCGCGTTCTTGATGGCCATATTCCTCGTCTTGCCACCTCTCGACAGCGTTCAAGCCCAAGTGACTCCCTTAGGCCCAGGGGCTGGGACAGTTGAGCAGACTGGGCCGGCGGCCTTACCTGACGCGCTGACGCCGGAGATTATCGACGGCTTGATGGCGCGCCTCACAGACGCGGATATCCGTGCTCTTCTGCGAGACGAGTTGGTTCGCCGGGCTGAAGAGCAGGCAGCAGCTGATGCCGCCGGCGACGACACCCTAGCGGCGGCCGCGGCCCGCCTGGAGATCATGGCGGCGACGATCGAGACGCGGATGGTTCGTTGGGCCGGGGCTCTGGCCAACATCGGCGAACGGCGGGAGCGGATCGAGGACCGCATGAGTCTGGCCGAAAGCGGCGTCGTTGGCATCGTGCTGGCAGCCCTTGCCGTGGTCGCTGCAGGTTGCGCCACCGCCTTTCTGCTCTCCCGCTTGACCTCCAGCTGGCGGCACAAACTCATGCAGGCCGAAGAGGGCTATTGGGAGAAAGTCGGGCGCTCGCTGGCCTTGACTGTACTGGAACTCCTGCCGATCGTCGGATTCGTGGTCGCGACGCTGGTCGTCTCTCCAGCGGTTGGGGTTTGGTTGGGCCCGCTGCTGGACTACGTCTGGATCTATCATGCGGGGATCTCCTACGGCTGGGCTTTCATCGTCTTGGCGCGCCGCATCTTCGCGCCGGATGCTCCGGCCGTACGTATCGCGGCCCTTTCGGATCAGGCGGCACTCGGAGTTTACTGCCTGGTTCATCGCTCGGTCATCTTGGGAATGGCGGGATGGTTGCTGGCCGGTCTCGCACCGACTCTGGGTCTCGGTTTCCCGCCGGCGATGATCCTGATGGCCCTGGCCGGGACGGCGGTTGCCGCTCTCTTGTTCTTCGCCGTTCTGCGCAATCGCGCCGCAATCGTCCGCGCCACTGGCGCTCTGTTAGCGCCGAAGGAGGAGGGGGAACAAGCCTCCACCCTTGGGGCTCTGATGGCCGCTGCCGGGCCGAGCGTTCTTGCCGCCTACGTCTTGCTGGCATGGCTCTATTGGTTGGGCCATTGGCTGGAGCGTGGGGCACAGCGCCTGGAAGGGCCGGCCGGGACCCTGGTCGTCTTGCTGTTGCTTCCGTTGGTCGACCGCCTTGGCCAAGAGGGGATCAACAGCATCGTCCGAATTCGGACCGAAGCCAGCGCGCGCTATCGACAGGTGTTTTGCGGCGCATGGCGCAGCCTGGTGGTGATCTTCGCCGTCTTCCTAGTCGCCGATTTCTGGGGGCTGAACCTTCTGGCCTTGGCCAAGGGGCCGGATGCGGCTCCCTGGGCCGGGATGCTCTTCGACGTCATCATCACACTGCTGATTGGCCAGCTGATCTGGCGCTTGATCAAGGCCGCGCTCTATAGCGAGAAGCCGGCAGTCGGGGGCGACGAGGGTGATGAGGAGCACGAGGTTGCGCCTTCTTCGCGCTTGGACACGCTGCTGCCGCTGTTTCGCAACATGCTGCTGGGCATCCTGGTGATCGTCGTTGCGATGATCGCGCTCTCCTCCATCGGCGTTGACATCGGTCCTTTGCTGGCCTCGGCCGGAATCATCGGTATCGCCATCGGTTTCGGCGCCCAGACCCTGGTCCGCGACATTTTCTCCGGTGCCTTCTTCTTAATCGACGATGCCTTTCGGGTAGGGGAGTACATTGAGCTGGAGGGCGACCTGCGGGGCGAGGTGGAGGCAATTTCAATCCGGTCGCTGCAGCTGCGCCACCACCGCGGCCCGGTGATCACCATTCCCTTCGGCGAACTGAAGTCCATCACCAACCACAACCGCGATTGGGTGATCTACAAGATGAACTTCCGCATGGAGCCGGAGACCGATCCGCAGAAGGTGAAGAAGATCGTCAAGGAGGTGGGCAAGGAACTCTGGGCAAATCCGGAGCATGGACCCAAGTTCATCGAGCCCTTGAAGAGCCAGGGCGTCTACATGATCGACGACGATTCCGCCCTGGTCATCCGGGTCAAATTCATGTGCAAGCCGCGCGCCCAGTTCGTCCTGCGCCGCGAAATCTATCACCGCCTGCGCGAGGTCTTTGCCGAGCGCGGGGTGAAACTCGCCCGCCGGAAGGTTGAGGTGGTCTCGGGCGACAAGGACCTGGATGAGACCACCCTCAAGGGTGCAGTACCGGAGGAACCCGCCAAGGGTGGGGCATCCACATAGAAAAGGGCCCCGCAGTTTTCGCTGCGGGGCCCTATCTCAGTCACTCCGGCTGGCTTAGCCCTTGGGGTAGTTGTAGGGCAGCAGGCGCGCGTTGGTGTAGCCCTGGTCGCTGATGCGGGTCCAAGGCAAGATCTCGGTACGGAAGCTGAAGAAGGCGTTGGCGATCTTCTTGGTGATCTCGTCGCCGTCGGCAACCAGCTCTTCCATCACTTCTCCTGAGGCGTTGCCGAAGGCTTCTAGCACCGACTTGGGGAACTGGCGCAGTTTAACGGCATGCTCAGTCACCAGCTTCTTCAGTGCAGGTGCGGAACGGCCGTTGAACTCTGCCAACATCACGTCGTTCTCGGATGCGCAGCAGGTCGCGACCAGCTCTTGTAGGTCCTTCGGCAGCTCCGAATAGACCGATTTGTTCACGATGCACTCCAGCAATGAGCCCGGCTCGTGGAAGCCCGGCCAGTAGTAGTAGGGAGCCACCTGGAAGAAGCCGAGCGAGAGGTCGTTGTAGGGGCCGACCCACTCGGTGCCGTCGATGGCACCGGACTGCAAGTTCTGGAAGATTTCCGAACCCGGCAGTAGAACCACGGTGGCGCCCAGCTTCTGCAGTGCCAGACCGCCCAGGCCCGGCATGCGGAACTTCAGGCCCTTCAAGTCCTCAGGGCTCTTGATCTCCTTACGGAACCAACCGCCCATCTGGCAGCCAGTGTTGCCGGCTGGGAAGGCCTTGAGACCGAAGGGATCGTAGAGCTCGTCCCAGAGCTCCTGACCGCCGCCCCAATAGATCCATGCGTTGATCTCGTCAGCCACCAGTCCCATCGGGACGGCGGTGAAGAAGGCCGTGCCCGGCGACTTCTTGATGTGGTAGTAGGAGGCGTCGTGACCCAATTCGGCGGTGTTGTTGGCAACCGCATCGAAGACTTCCAGCGGCGGTACCAACTCGCCACCGGCGAAGAGCTGCACGGTGATGCGTCCGCCGGATAGGCTGGTGATCTTGTCGGCCAGACGCTGCGCGCCGGTGCCCAGCCCAGGTAAACCCTTCGGCCAGCTGGTCACCATCTTCCATTCGCGGCGCTCTTGGGCCAGGGCCGGTGCCGGAAAGCTGCTAGCAGCTGCAACCGCGCCTGCGGTGGCAACGCCGGCAGCCGTCAGAAATTTCCGACGCTGGGCAACCGTTTTCTCCTGACCGTCTTTCTTTGTCATAAAAACCTCCCAAGGTTCGTCACGTTGAAGTCGCGTTTGTCGGCCCGTTCATTCTTCCAGGGTTCGTCTCCTGGCTTCTCCTCCCACTTGTCGGGCAGACGACAAACGGTGGCGGGACTGTGATGGGTTACGCAGCAGATTGCAATGCGCCGATCCCCCAGTTCTCACGCTCGCATGGAGGAAATAGGTCGCGATCAGGCCGGCTGCAAGACGTACCAGCCTTTGGGGCCCAAGGCCTCAAGCGGCTGGAATCGTGTCTTATAGGCCATCTTGCGCGTCGCGGCGATCCAATAGCCCAGGTAGAGGTAGGGAAGCGCGCAAGCGAGCGCATCGTCGATCAGCTGAAGGATGATCTGTGTGCCCAGGCTGCGCTCGGGCACGCTCGGGTCGAAGAAACTGTAAACGGCCGAGGGACCGTCATCCAGCCAATCGACCAAGGCGACTGCCACCAGCTGCCCATCCTGGTCGCGCAGCTCGTGCAGACGCGTATCGAGCACCGACTCCTCGACCATGGCCTGATAATCGGCGAAGGTCATGGCAGCCATATCCCCGTCGCCGTGGCGGCTGTCGACATAGCGTGCAAAGAGACGATAGTGCTCGGCCGTGGCACGAGCCGGGCGCTGCTGCGTCCAGAGATCGGCGTTGCGGCGCTTGACACGGCGCAGGCTGGTACTGGGTTGAAAAGCAGTTGCGTCGATGCGGACCGGGACACAGGCCTGGCAGCCGGTGCAGGCTGGACGATAGGCGAAGCGATGGCTGCGGCGGAAGCCGGCGCGACTGAGTGAATCGTATAGATGGCGACCACCGGGTGTTGCGAGGTCGGTAAAGAGCTTGCGCTCATTACGTTCCGGCAGATAGGGGCAGGGCGTTTCGGGCAGCACATGGAAGGCCTGCAGGGTCGCCGGTTCTTCCCGGCCCTGGTCCATACGCATTGCGTCGTCGTCCCTGCGTTCCATGCACCCAACACTGGCCCCTCGGGCCGGGAAAGAAAAGCCCTAGGCGTGCCTATGACAAAAAAATATTTTAGTTAAGCGCTTGCAACAGATCTGCCAGCAGGTCATCGACCGCTTCGATGCCGATCGAGAGGCGCACCAGGCCGTCGTCGATGCCGAGTCGTGCCCGGACGTCCGGCGGGATTGACGCATGAGTCATGATGGCAGGATGCTCGATTAGGCTTTCGACCCCACCCAGACTCTCGGCAAGGGTGAAGAGCTGAACCCTCTCCAAGAAGCGTGTCGCAGCCGGCAGTCCACCCTCGATCACGGCAGTCACCATACCGCCGCCGCCTCGCATTTGACGCCGCGCCAACTCGACCTGACGATGCGAGGCGTGGTGGGGATGGAAAACCTTCGCGATCTTGGGATGAGCCGCCAGGCGCTCGGCCACGATGGCAGCGCTCGTTGCATGACGCTCCATACGCAATGCCAGGGTCTTCAAACCACGCAGCGCCAAGAAGGAATCGAAGGGCCCCTGAATACCGCCAACCGCGTTCTGCAGGAAGGTCAGCTGCTCTGCCAGGTCCGGTCTTGCACCGGCCACCAGCACCCCGCCGACCATGTCGCTATGCCCGTTCAGATACTTGGTCGCCGAATGCATCACCAGATCGAAACCGAGGCTGAGCGGACGTTGTTCCCATGGGCTGGCGAAGGTGTTGTCGCAGACGCTGATGATGCCGCGGGCCTTGGCTAGCGTGGCGACGGCTTCCAGGTCCACCAACTTCAAGAGCGGATTGGTTGGCGTCTCCACCCAGATCATGCGCGTATTGGGGCGGATGGCGGCCTTCAGCGCCTCCAGATCGGCCAGATCGACGAAGGTAAAATCCAGGGCAGCACTGCGCCGTCGTACCCGCTCGAAAAGCCGATAGCTGCCGCCATAGAGGTCGTCCATGGCGATGACGTGATCGCCGCTGTCCAGCAGCTCCAAAGCAGTCGCTGCCGCGGCCATGCCCGAGGCGAAGGCGAAGCCCTGGGTGCCGTCCTCAAGATCGGCGATGCAGCGCTCGTAGGCCATCCGCGTTGGGTTCTGTGAGCGGCTGTACTCATAGCCCTGATGCACGCCAGGGCTGGACTGCGCATAGGTGGAGGTGGCGTAGATCGGCATCATCACCGCACCGGTAGAAGGATCGGGCGACTGACCGGCGTGAATGGTGCGGGTGGCGAAATCCAACCGATTGCCGCCGCGCTTGGAAGTATCATCCATCAGGCTTGCTTTCTGCGCAGGTAGGTTAAGAGGTCCATGCGGGTGATCAGGCCAAGGAAACGCTCGCCTTCCGTCACGATGGCCACATGGC
Source organism: Rhodospirillales bacterium (assembly GCA_963669445.1). GTDB lineage: Bacteria > Pseudomonadota > Alphaproteobacteria > Kiloniellales > JACOMY01 > JACOMY01. Next base: position 2,230,357 of record OY770029.1, on the reverse strand, counting down.
CTTTCTGGAAGATCGGTTTCAAATCGGCGATCGGGCGGTCATGGGCAATGGTCTCCAGCCGCCTGGTCATGAGGTCGCCGACCGAGGCCGAGAAGTCAGAGGCCTGGTCCATCAGCGGGAAGAGGACATCCTCTTCATCGATAATTCCCACCACGCGGCCATGTTTGTCCAGCACCGGCAGCTGTGAGATGTCATAGAGCTTCATACGCGCAAGCGCGGTCGAGAGGGCATCCTCGGGGCCGACAACGACGGTCTCGCGGCTCTCGTGCCGGCGGCTGATCAGATCGCGCAGATCGCCGCGTGCGGGGCGCTTGAGAAAGCCTTGATCCAACATCCAGAAGTCGTTGAACATCTTCGAGAGATATTTGCTGCCGCTGTCGCAGACGAAGGTGCAGACCCGTTTGGGTTCGCTCTGTTCGCGGCAATAGTTGAGTGCTGCGGCGATCAAAGTGCCTGACGAGGAGCCCGCCAGAATACCCTCCTGGCGAAGCAGGACCCGTGCGGTCTCCATCGCTTCCGCATCAGGAATGCTGTAGGCACGCTTCACCCGCGAGAAGTCGGCGATCGGCGGTATGAAGTCCTCACCGATGCCCTCGACCAGCCAGGAGCCGACCTCGGTGGAGACTTCGCCGGTCTCGATGTAGTGGGTCAGGATGGAGCCTTCCGGATCGGCCAACACCACCGCTGTCTTTGGCGAAGCACTGGCAAAATACTGCGAGAGGCCGCTGATGGTGCCTGACGAGCCGACGCCGCAGACCATGGCGTCCAGGTCGCCGTCCAGCTGTGCCAGAATTTCAGGTCCCGTCGTCTCGATATGGGCCTGCGGGTTGGCCGGGTTCTCAAACTGATTGGCATAGAACCAGCCGTTCTCGGCCGCCAGGCGCTGGGCCATGTCCTGATAGTACTCGGGATGTCCTTTACCGACATCGCTGCGGGTCAGTCGGACATCGACGCCCAGGGCCTGCAGGTGAAAGATCTTCTCCTGCGCCATCTTGTCGGGCACCACCAGAACCATGCCATAGCCGCGCTGTGCGGCGACCAGGGCCAAGCCCAACCCGGTGTTGCCAGCCGTCGCCTCGATAATGGTGCCGCCGGGTTTGAGGCGCCCGTCGGCCTCGGCAGCCAGGATCATGGAGCGCCCGATGCGGTCCTTGATCGACCCGCCAGGGTTCTGGTTCTCCAGTTTTAGGAAGAGGCGACAGGGGCCGGTATCGAGCTTGGTTACCTCGATCATCGGTGTGTTGCCGATGGCCTCCATCACGTCCGCAAAGAGCGGCGCGTTGACAGGAGAGCCTTTTGCGGCTGTAGAGGGGGCGACGGCGGTCATGACGAATCCGGATCGGCTGCAGGTTGGGCTATAGGTAGCAACTTCCTAGCCTTGCCGTCAGGCCGGGCGCAACATAGCTCCTGTGCCATCGACAATAGGATCGCCGTCGGACCCTCCGCTTCGGTCGGCGTCCTCAAGAGGTCTTGGCTGCAAGGAGAGACGGTGACGAACGAGACAGCAGGCAAGGCCGGCAAGCCGCGGGCCGCCTCGGCCAAACCCTCCGCGCATCCCTTGTCCGGGGCAGATCTTCTGACCCTCGCAGGTGTCTTGGGCCGCGCCGGCGCCCTGCCGCGCTCGGCCTTAGGACAGGTTGCGCTGGCATTCGGCTCGGCGCTAGGGCGCTTGCCCTTCACCGCCTTGGAGCGCGGTCTCGTCGCCACGCAGCGGCGCGGCCGGCCGCTGGACCCGGCACCGATCTTCCTGCTGGGGCATTGGCGTAGCGGTACGACGCATCTCTATAACCTGTTAGGCCGGGGCAACTTCTCCTACGTCGATCCGATCGCAGCCGGCCTGCCTTGGGAGTTTCTGACACTTGGTCGGTGGTTTCGGCCCTTGCTGGTGAAGGCTCTGCCGGAGGGCCGCTTCATCGACGCTATGAAGGTGACGCCGGACAGCCCGCAGGAGGACGAACTGGCAATCGCCAACATGACCCGGTTGTCCTTCTATCACGCGATCTACTTTCCCAAGCACTTCGATCGCTTTTTTGCCCCGGGCCTTCTGTTGGACGGTGTGGGCGAGGCTGAACGGCAGGCCTGGATGCGCCGCGCCGATCACCTCTTTTGGAAGCTGGCGCGCAATCACGGCGGCCGTCAGCTGGTCATCAAGAACCCGGTCTACACAGCCCGTGCCGCCATGCTGCGAGACTTCTATCCCAATGCCAAGTTCGTCCACATCATTCGCAACCCACACGAGGTCTTCGCCTCCACCCGTTCCTTCTTTGCCAAGCTCTTCGAGGCTCTGGCGTTGCAGCCCTTCGACCATCTGGACCCCGAGGAGATCACCTTGGACACCTATCCCAAGGTGATGCGGCCGTTGATCGAGGACATGGAAGGAATGGTGCCTGGCCAAGCGGTGGAGCTGCGTTTCGAAGAGCTGGAGAGCGATCCGCTGGGCGCCTTGGCCCGGATCTACGATGCACTCGACCTGCCGGGCTTTGCCGAGGCCGAACCGGGATTTCTAGCGCACTTGGGTGAGGTTAGATCTTACAGCCGAGCGGCGCGACAGTTCCCGGAGCGAGACTTGGCCCTTGTGGAAGAGCGCTGGCCCGACTTCCTGAAGCACTGGGGCTACGACCGACCCTGAAGGCCAGAAAGAAAGAGCCCGAAAGAAAGAGAGGGGAAAGTGCCGGAGCACCGTCCCCTCTGGAGTTCGTTCTCGGAGCGACGAACGACTGGGAATTCTACTCGGCCGCTTGTTTGGCACGGCCCTCTTGGATCTTGCGCCAGATCATGTTCGGGCGCAGCGGCAACTCGTTGATCTCGACATCGAAGGGGCTCAAGGCGTCCACGATGGCGTTAGACAGCGTGCCGGGAATGGCGCTCGGCCGACCCTCACCAATACCGCGACTGCCCAGAGGGGTGTGCGGGCAGATCGTGGGCTTGTGGGTCACGGTGATGTCCGGCACGTCGGCCGCGGTCGCGAGCTTGTAGGTCTCGAAGTCCGCAGTCAGCTGCTGGCCGTTCTCGTCGTAGACGAACTGCTCGAAGCAGGCGTTGGAGAGGCCCTGGACGATGGCGCCGTGCATCTGCCCATCGACGATCTGCGGATTGATAATGCGACCCACATCCTCTGACGTGGTCCAGGAGAGGATCTTCCATTCGCCGGTGTTGGTGTCGACCTCGACCTTCGCGCAATCCGCATTGAAGCAGATCATCGGCTTGTCGGCCTCGAAGAAGGAGGTTTGCTCCAAACCGCCGGAGACGCCTTGAGGCAGGTTGATCGGCGCCATGATGATGCGCTCAACCATCTCGCGGAAGGTCTTCCGGGCGTTCGGCGTATTGCGATAGATGACCTCGCCGTCTAGGAAGTCGAAGTCCTCAGGATTGACATCGCCCAGCTCCAGATCATGGGCCATGACCGTAGCGATCTTCAGCTTCAGCTCCTTACAGGCATTGAAGGCTGCTGAGACGAAGTAGGATCCCGAACGCGCACCGATGGTGCCGGATCCGAAGGGCGTGGTGCGGGTGTCGCCGGTCTGCACGGTGATGTCGTTGGGGTGGATCCCGAAGGCGTAAGCGACCACCTGAGCGACCGTGGTCTCATGCCCTTGGCCGCCGGGGGCATCGCCCTCGTAGACCTGCACCTTGGCACGGGGATCGATCCGCACAGTCGCGGCACCATAGCCCGGCTGGTTCTCCATCGGCACCAACAGCTCGGAGGCGACGCCCGAGAGCTCCACGCCGATGCCGAAGCCGATGCCAAGATAGCGGCCCTCGGCCCTGGCGGCAGCCTGCTCCTTGCGGAAGCTTTCCAGGTCGACCTGATCCATCAGGTTTTCGAAGCAGCCTTGGAAGTCGCCGCTATCCATGTACTCACCGGTGATGGAGGTATGCGGCAGCGTCGGGACGATGTTCTTGCGGCGAACGTCGGCCGGCTCCATCCCGCAGGCCTTGGCGACCATATCGATGGCGCGCTCGGTGGCGAAGCGGGTCGGAAACTCGCCGAAAGCACGGGCCGGGCTCAAGGCTGATTTGTTTGTGATCGCCACCTTGATCTTCACATCGCCGATCGGCCAGTTGTAGCCATTCGGCATCTCGACGGCGCCGAGGAAGGGCATGAGAAAGCCCCAATATACGCCCTCACAACCGTCGCCGCAGTCGCCGATGCCGCGGTTCCGCATGGCAAGCAGGGTACCGTCCTTCTTGGCCGCGACCTCCAGGTCATGGATCTGATCGCGCTCTTGGCTAACCGCCATCAAGTGTTCCTGGCGGCTCTCGATCCAACGGACCGGTCGCCCCAATTCCTTGGCCATGTAGGCAACGATGATGGGCTCGCGATAGAAGGGGGCCTTCACGCCGAAACCGCCGCCCTGATCGCGCGGAGCAACCACCTGCACCTTCTCGGCCGGGATCTCCAGGATGTCGGAGAGCGCCAAGCGATCGATGTGCGGGCGTTGCGTGGTGACATAGGCCAGCAATCCATCCGACTCGTCCCAGGTGCAAAGCGCGCCGCGGGTTTCCATCGGGGTGACGCCGCAGCGGTGGCAACGGAAGCGCTCTTTCACCACGACCTCGGCGCTGTCGAACACCTTCTGAACTTCGGCGTCGTTGGCGTCTTGCTCTTCCTTGGTCTGGCCGCCGGTAAAGGTCATCTCAAAGATTAGGTTATCATCCCAACCTTCGTGAACGATTGGAGAATCCGGCTCCAGTGCCTTCTCCGGGTCGCCAACGTAGGGCAGATCCTCATACTCAACCTCGATCAGGTCGGCGGCGTCTTGGGCGATGTACTTGTCGCGGGCGACGACGATCGCCAGAGCATCGCCGTGGAAGCGCACCTTGCCAACGGCGATCGGCCAATGCTGCGGGAACTTGGCCGGCATGTTGGGCAGAACCACATTGACCGGCATCGGCGTGATCTTGTCCTTGATGTCCTCGCCGCAGAGTACGGCGACTACACCGGGAAGCGCTTTCGCCAGACTGGTGTCGACCGATAGAATCTTCGCATGGGCCCGGTCTGAGCGCTTGAAGACCAAGTGCAGCATACCGGGCGCGTCCATGTCGGCGATGTACTTGCCGCGGCCGGTGATTAGGCGGTGGTCCTCTTTGCGGCTGAACTTGGCACCGAACCAGCCCTCGCGGGTCTCAGCGTCTTGATGTCCACTCATTACCGTCATCTCCTAAGCTTGAGGGCCGGCACGCAGCGTCGGGCGCGCGCTCCCTCGGCGTTTTTCGGGGCTACTCGGCGGCCTGGCGTGCGGCGGCGCGCACGGCGTCGACGATATGCACATAGCCGGTGCAGCGGCAGAGGTTGCCGATCAGCGCATGGCGGATCTCCTCGTCGCTGGGATTGGGGTGCTTGGCGATGAACTCTGACATGTTCATTAGGATGCCGGGCGTGCAGTAGCCGCACTGGAGCGCGTGGTGCTCGTTGAAGGATTTCTGCAGGTTGGAGAGTTTGCCGTTCTTGGCCAGTCCTTCGACCGTCGTCACCGAATGACCGTCGGCCTGGACGGCGAGAAGCAGGCAGGACTTGACCGCCTCGTCGTCCATCTGAACCGTGCAGGCGCCACAGACGCCCTCGTAAGTGCAGCCGATGTGGGTGCCGGTGAAGCCGGCCTTATCGCGGATGAAATCGACCAGCAGCATGCGAATCGGAACATCCTCTTCGAAGACCTCGCCGTTGATGGTGATGGATACCTTTTGGGTGCTCATGGTGAAGCCGTCCTTTATGTCTATCGATCCTGTCGCCCGGGCTGCCTGGTCTAGGCAGTCGCGCGGCTGAGTGCACTGGCGGCAACGGCGCTGCCCTTGGCGCGGATCAGCTGTTTGCGGTAGGCGGGGTCTGCCCAAAGGTCGCCTTGGGTCTCTAGCTCTCCAGCTGCTGCCTCCATGGCCGCGGCAATGCCGGTCTCGTCGTCGGCCGAGGTTCCGACAAGAGCTGCCTCGGCGGCCGCAGAGCGGGTGGGGCCGTTGGAGAGGCCGCCGACAGCGACGCGTGCAGCCGTGCAGAGGCCGGAGCTATCGCATTCGACATAGGCACAAACCCCGATGACCGGCAGTCCGTCGCTCAAGAGCGCCCATTTCTGATAGGCGCTGCCGGAGTTGGCGGGGGCGTTCGGCAGCTCGATTGCAGCCAGGATCTCGTCGCTCTCCCGCGCGGTCTCCAGTGGTGCGCCCAGGAAGTCGTCGGCGGAAAGCCGGCGCTCGCCGTTCGCCGAGATGAGGCGCATCTCCGCGCCCAGACCCAGAGCCACGGCCGGCATACAGGCAGCGATGTAGTTCCAGCAGAGGCTGCCGCCGATGGTGCCGCGGTTGCGAACCTGGCGATCGCCAACATGGCCTGCAGCATCCGAGATGGCGGCATAAGCCGCGCCCAGGCTCCGGTCGCTCGCCAACTCCACATAGCGGGTCATCGCGCCGATCGAGAGCTTGCCGTTGTGGCTTACACCTTTCAACTCGCCGACGTCTTGCAGGTCCACCAGGGCCGTCGGCTGTACGAGACGCGACTTGACCGCCTGCATCAGGCTTTGTCCGCCCGCTATAAACATGGCATCGTCCCCGGCGGAGGAGAGCGCGGAAAGCGCCTCTGCGACGGACTTGGGTCGATGGTAGGAGTCGATCCTTGCGGGATACATGGTCTGCTCGTTCCTCCCTGGCTAATGGCCGCGCCGCGGCCTGCGTTTGCTTGGTCAAACGTCTCCGGGATATCGACTTCTGAAAGCCCCGATCCCGAGATACATGAGCATCTGCTCAGTGTGCGGTGGTCTTACGCCGGTTGCAACCGCTTCATGAGGTCCTCGTTCCTAGCCGGCAAAACGCGGTTCGGGCAGGCCGCAAATGCCCAATCCGGTCACTTTGAAGAGGCCGCCTGCAGCGAACTGCGGTTTGGTCTCGGCCTGAAAGAGGTCGTGCACGGACGGATGCGACACCCGGGCCATAGAGGTCACGTAGATCTCGTCCAGGTCTTCGCCGCCGAAGGTTACGGAGGTGACATTGCGCACCGGCATACCGATGCGCCGCTCCACCTCTCCGTCGGGGGTATAGCGGACCAGCTCGCCGCCGATAACCTGTGCATTCCACAGACAGCCTTCCGCATCCACCGTTGACCCGTCTGCAACTCCCAGATCGTTGTCTGTTGTCGCGAAGACCCGCTTGTTCGACAGTGTGCCGGCCTCGATGTCGTAGTCGTAGGCCCAGAACTCGTTTTGAAAACTGTCGGCAAAATAGAAGGTCTTGTCGTCCGGACTCCAGCAAGGACCGTTGGAGCAGATGATGCCATCGTCCACCTTGTGCACCGAGAAATCGGTGTCCAGGCGGTAGAGACCGCATATCTTCAGCTCTTCCTTGTCATCCATGCCACCGGCGAAGAAGCGCCCGCGCCGGTCGCATTTGCCGTCGTTCAATCGGGTCCGCTCCTGGTCGGCATCGATGGTCTCGATCAGTTCCAGCTTCTCGCTGTCAAAGTCGAAGAGATAAAAGCCATCGGCAAGAGCAAGCACCGCGCCGCCCTCTCGCCGCAGCGCCATGGCCCCGATGTCGCGTCCCAAGGTCCAATTCTCGACCTTGCCGCTGCGGGGGTCCATGCGCCAGATATCCGGTTTTCCGACGCGTCGCCCGGTGCCGTCGACCCAATAGAGCCGACCCTCTTCGACATCCCAAATCGGGCCTTCGCCCAGGTGATTGGAACAGTCGAGGATACACTCGATCCTGTAACTCACACACCTACCTCCCGTTTGGCACCGAGAATGCCCGCCACTAAGGCATGGCCTCACTCGGCACATCTCTTCATAGCCGGATCTCTTTGGCTAACAGTCCAGCTTTCTCAATTTATGGAGCAACTGATCAATAAAGATCAAGCGGTTTGATCGCCTTCGCCGTCGAGGCGCATTCTTTGCAGAGGGTTGCCCGGCGGGAAGAGTGCGCTAGCGCTCGCCGCGGCCCTCATTGGCCAGCGACCAGACAACGACGGTTGGCCAGGTCGTGTCGTTTCGGAAACGGTGGGAGAGTTGGCCCGGGAAGGAGAAGCTATCTCCTTCGCGCAAACGGTGGGACGTGCCGTCCAAGATCAAGGTCAGCTCTCCGCTCAACACCAGCCCGCCCTCGACACCCTTGTGGCTCGTGCCGTCGGGATCGTTTTCGGCGCCCGGCTGTATGGTAGTGGAGAAGAGCTTCAGTGGACCGTCAAGATCGGGCGAAAGGACCTCCTCGCGAATGCCGGATGTCAGGTGCATGACCCCGCGCTCGTCACGGCGAACGATGAAACGGCTCTCGTTGCTGCGTGCTGGATCCGGGGTCTGAAAGAGCCAGCCGAGCGAGACGCCAAAGACTTTCGCAATATCGGAGAGTGCTCGGATGGAGGGATGAGACAGATCGCGCTCGATCTGACTGAGGTAGCCAACGGAAAGCCCCGAGCGTTCCGAAACCTGCGCCAGTGTGAGGCCAGCCTCCTTGCGCAGAACGCGAAGGCGCTCGCCCATCAAGGCGGGTTCGGCACCGGCCTCCACAGCGATCGCTCCCATTCTCTTGCTCACGTCAAGTCACCTCATTGGTCCATCGGCCGGCAACAAAGGCGCTTCGGTCTAGCACTGTCGTATGCTGCCTTCGCGATGCCCGCAAAGCAAGCAGGCGACCCGAACTCAATTTTTCACTCATTATGAATTTGATAGATTCAAAAACCATGGCAGTAAATCCAATAAAGGTGTGCCCGTGTAGTTTTTTCAAACTTCACTACGATACTGTGTTGTTTTGCAGGAAAAGTTTTCACTAGCAATGAAAAACATGCTTGACTCATCTGAGGGTTTCGATAGCGTTTGATGCCAGGATTGCTTAGATGACCCGTAGGGCAAATGCGAAGCGGGGAGGACAGCAACGCCGGTCTTGGCCGCATAGGGGATTTTGATGTCTCTGGGCGACATGAGGCAGCGGAGCCATTGGCTGGGTGAAGCCTTGGCAGACGATGACGATGAGGCACCGCCGTTGGATGGTGATTGTCGCGCTCAAGTCTGCATCGTCGGCGGCGGCTTCACGGGCCTTTGGACGGCGATCAGGCTGAAGGAGCAGGATCCCGGTCTCGATGTGCTGCTGGTAGAGAAAGACTTTTGCGGTGCCGGTGCGTCCGGCCGCAACGGTGGCTTCGTGTTGAGCTGGTGGGCAAAGTTGCTCTCGCTGTCGAAGATCTGCGGAGAAGAGGGCGCCATCTGGCTGGCTAAGGCCTCCGCCGAGGCGGTGGATGACATCGGCCGCTTCTGCCAAGAGAACGGGATCGATTGTCACTATCGAAAGGGGGGCTGGCTTTGGGCCGCCACCAACCAGGTGCAGATCGGAGCTTGGGACGACACGATCGCTGCCGCGGAGCGCTTTCAGGCTTATCCTTTCGAGGCCTGGACGCCCGAGCAAGTGGCGGACGCATCCGGTTCAAAGCGGCATCTAGCGGGGGTTTTTGAGCCGAGTGCGGCAGTCGTGCAGCCAGCCTTGCTGGCGCGCGGCTTGCGCCGAGTGGCCCTGAAGCGCGGCGTTCGGATCTGTGAACAGACTCCTCTGGTCGCACTGAAGCGCGAGCGGCCGCCGAAGGTGGTGACGACCCGTGGGACGGTTCGAGCGGACAAGGTGGTGCTGGCGATGAACGCCTGGAGCATTGCGATCCCGGAGATCCGTAAGTCGATCCTGGTTGTCGGCAGCGACATTGTCGGCACCGAGCCAATCCCCGAACGCCTGCGTAAGATCGGTTGGGATCAAGGCATGGCGATTTCCGATGGGCGCACGCTGGTTCACTACTATCGAACGACCAAGGATGGCCGGATTGTCTTCGGCAAGGGCGGTATCAGCGGCACCATGCCCTTCGGCGGCAAGGTTGGAACTCTGCTCGACGGCCGCTCACCGATCGCAGGCACGGTGGAAGACTGGTTCAAGTGGACCTATCCGGCATTGGCAGAGGTGGCGATCGAAACCAACTGGACCGGGCCCATCGATCGCTCAAAGAACGGCCTACCGCTGTTCGGCGCCCTGCCGGGAGCGCCCGACATCTTCTACGGTGTCGGCTACTCCGGAAATGGCGTTGGGCCCAGCTCAATTGCCGGAAAGATCCTGGCATCCTTGGCCTTGGAGAAGCAGGATGCTTGGGCAGCGGTCGGTTTGGTGCGGCCGCTACAGCGCGATTTTCCGCCGGAGCCGATCCGATACGTCGGCGGCAAGCTGGTTTCCAGCGCGGTTAGATCGAAAGACAAGGCAGAAGACGAGGGCAGGGCGGCCGGCCCCGTGACCCGTTACTTGGCGCGTTTCGCACCGGCCGGTCTGTCACCCTTCAAAGGGCAGAAGGCCGGCCTGGCGAAATGAGCCGGTTCGAAACGACGAGAATGCGCGCGGCAGGGAGGACGAGATGAGCAGCAACCATGTGGTCGGCATCGATGTTGGTGGGACCTTCACTGACTTTGTCGCTTTCGACCCCAATAGCAAGCAGCTGAAAGTGTGGAAGACTCTCTCGACGCCGAAGGATCCGAGCGAGGGAATACTTGGCGGCTTGGCGCAAGCAGAAGGTGTCTCGGAAATCGAGCATCTGCGCTTTGGGACGACCATCGTCACCAACGCCATTCTCGAACGCAAAGGCGCCAGCGTTGCCTATGTGACGACCCGGGGTTTTCGCGACGTTCCCTTCATTCAGCGCGGCAAGCGTCAAAGCCATTACGACATCGCGTGGATCAAGTCGAAGCCCTTGGTGAGTCGCCGCCTCTGCTTTGAGATCGACGAGCGCATTTCCGCACGCGGCGAGATCTACCGGCCGCTCGACGAAGAGCAGGTGCGGGCAATCGCGCGCGAGATCGCCGCCGACGAGCGGATCGAGGCGATCGCGCTCTGTCTGCTGTTTTCCTATGTGTCGCCAGTCCACGAACGCCGCGTGGCGGAGATCTTTGCCGAGGTCTGTCCGCAGAAACCGGTGTCTGTCTCTTACGACGTGCTGCCGAAGTGGAAGGAGCACGAGCGCTCGTCGACGACCATCGCCGATGCCTACGTGAAGCCGATCGTCAGTGAGCATGTCGCGCGGCTGGGTCAGCGCTTCAGTGAGCGCGGCGCCGGCCAGAAGGTGGCGGTCATAAAATCGAATGGCGGCGAGATGACCCTCTCGTCCGCAGCCGAGGCGCCGATCCAGATGACCCTCTCCGGTCCGACTGGCGGCGTCGTCGGCGCCAAGCATCTGGCCCGACAGATCGGGGTCGAGCATCTGGTGACGCTCGATATGGGCGGCACCTCCACCGATGTTTCGACCGTCGTCGCCGGGCAAGAGAGCTTCACCACCTCTTTCGAGATCGAATTCGGCGTGCCAATCCAGATTCCTATGATCGACATCCGCACCATGGGCGCAGGCGGCGGCTCAATCGCTTGGATCGACAAGGGCGGGATGCTGCGGGTCGGTCCGCAGAGTGCCGGCGCCGCACCGGGGCCGGCCTGCTATGGTCAGGGTGGAGAGGAGGCGACGGTGACCGACGCCAATGTCGTGCTGGGTCGCATCAGTCCGACGAACTTCCTGGGCGGACGGATGAAGCTCGACGGTGCTGCGGCGGAAAAGGCAGTCGCTGCGGTAGCCAAGGAGATCGGTAAGTCCGCTCATGAAGCTGCCCTGGGCATCGTCCAGATCGCCAACAACAACATGCTAGGGGCGCTGCGCTGGGTCTTGACCGAGCGTGGGCTTGACCCCCGCGACTTCACCTTGCTGGCCTTTGGTGGTGCCGGCCCAGTGCATATCTCCGATTTGATGCATCAGGCCGGGATTCCTGGCGGCATCGTACCCAAGCATCCTGGACAGTTCTCTGCCTTTGGCTTCATGATGACCGACGCGCGGATCGATTTGGAGCGCACGGCCCAGATGACTTCGACCGTTTTCGAGCGCGAGCATGCCAACCAGGTGCTGCAGGATCTGGAGCGCGAAGCTGCGGCCAACCTCAGGACAGAAGGCTACCAGGGCGACATCACCATCACTCGCGCTCTGGAGATGCGCTACTTCGGCCAGAATCACGAGCTTGAGGTTCCGATCGATTTTGATGCTTTCGACGAGGCCACGATCCAGAAGGCTTGGGACCTTTTTCACGCCGCCCACGATGTGCGCTTTGGCTTTTCGATTCCCGGCGAGACGATTGAGTTGATCAGCATCAAGACCACAGCCGTGGCCTCCTCGCAGAAACCGGACATGGCAACCCTGCCGGCGGCAGACGGCCCGCCCGTGCCAGAGGAGCTGCGTGAAGTGGTCTTCGACGAGGGGCCGCTGGAAGCCCAGGTCTTCGACCGCGCCAAGCTGCGCCAGGGTCACCGATTTGCCGGTCCCGCGCTGGTCGAGGAAGAGGCGTCCGTCACCGTCGTCAGGCCTGGCGACAAGGTCACGGTCGATCGCCACGGCAACCTGCTGATCGGTGCCATTGCGGCCCAGTAGATAGGGAGAGGACAGCATGAAATTCGATGCCAAGGGCTACTACATCGAGCGCTACGTCAAGTGCCACAACTGTGGCGTCCTGATCTATGGCGAGGGTATGCGTGCCGACGCCGACGGTGAAGAGGCTTTGTACTGCTCCGATTGGTGTGTCGACTGGCGTCGCGCCCGCGCGAGCGGCGTTGAGAACCCGATGATTCCCCTGCCGAAGGACGGCATCAACACGACCCAATAGGCCCTTGCTGTGCCGCGTAGCAGAGCTGGGTGTCGAGAGTGAAGACGGAGGAACCGCTCCATGGACATGGTAACGATGAACATCATCGAATCTGCGATGGTCGCGATCTGCAGAGAGATGGGCGTGAATGTGCAGAAGACGGCCTATTCGACGATCTTCAGCGAGGCCGAGGACTTTACCTGCGCGCTCGCCAACGCCGAAGGCGAGATGATCGCGGTGGCCGAGTTCTGCCCCGCACAGATCGGCGGCGTACCCTTGCTGGTTCGCTCCATGGTCAAGGAGATTCCGCTGGATGAGATCGACGAGGGCGATGTCATCGTCCACAACGATCCCTACCGCGGCGGCTTGCACACGCCCGAGCACACCATGTTCAAACCGATCTTCGCCGAAGGACGCATCGTCGCTTTCGCCGTCTGTATCGGTCATTTCGTCGAGATCGGCGGCATGGTGCCCGGCGGCTTTCCGGGCGAGGCGACGGAGATCTTTCATGAAGGCCTGCGCGTGCCGCCGGTCAAGATCATCAAGAAGGGCGAGGACGTTCCCGAAGTCTGGAAGATGATGCTGGCCAATGTGCGCACGCCGCGCGGAAACTACGGCGACCTGCGCGCCCTAATATCGGCCGTCGACCTGGGCGAGCGGCGCATGGCCGAGCTGATCGGCAAGTATGGGGTCGACACCTTCACCAAGACCGTCTCTGAACTTCTGGTCTATTCTGAAGCCCGCATGCGGGCCGAGATCGCGTCCTTCCCCGATGGCCGCTATGATTTCGAAGACTGTCTCGAGGATGACGGCATCGAGGACAAGGAGTTCTGGATTCGCGTTGCCGTCCACGTTCAAGGCGACGAGGTGGTGATCGACTACACCGGGTCTTCGCCGCAAGCCCAGGGGCCGATCAATGCGACCTTGGGTGTGGCCTATTCGGCCTCCTTCAACGCCATGCTGCACCTGACCGATCAGACCATTCCGAAGAACTCAGGCTGCTTCAAGCCGATCCGAGTGGTCGCTCCGGGCGGTAGCATCATGAATGTCGACTTTCCGGGGTCCAACGTCGGCGGCAACACCGAAACCCATCCCTTGATCGTTTCCTGTATATTCGGCGCCATGTCCAAGTGTGCGCCCGAGCGTGTCATGGCATCCGAAGGCACCACGCACGGCTGCTTCGTCTTCGGCGGCTATGATCAGCGTACCAAGGAATCTTTCGGTGGTTTCGACTTTACCTATGTCGGCTATGGCGGACGGGCCTTCGCCGATGGCAACGATGCCACCGACTCGATCAACGGGAATTGCGCCAACACGCCGACAGAGGTCTTCGAGACGCGCTACCCCTGGATCGTCGAGGAGTATGCGCTTCGGCCCGACTCCGGCGGGGCAGGCCAGCACCGCGGGGGGCTCAGCATCTCCAAGACCATGCTGGCCACCGGGCCTATGTTGATCAGCCAGATGACCAACAAGCACAAGCGGCAGTCCTGGGGGCTGTTCGGCGGTGGCGAATCTATTTCAGGCGCGACACTCTTTATGCGGTCCGGTTCCCAAGACTGGCAGACGATCGTGCAGGCCTTCAACAAATCGAGTCCCAGCAAATACTCCAACGTACCCGTGCGGCCGGGTGACCGTGTTTCCGTAAAGGCGCCAGGTGGAGGCGGCTATGGAACTCCACAAAAACGCGAACGCGGCAAGATCGTTGAAGATGTACTCGAAGGTTTCGTTTCACGAGAGGCCGCTGCGAGGGATTACGGCTTTAAGGAGTACTGGATCGAACAGTTTTTGGACACGGGGCGTAGTGTGGTTCAGCGTGATGCCGCGGAGTAACGAATCACTGTTGGTGAAACCACTTGCGCCGATCTGGCCGCCTATGCATCAATAGAGCAGACGATCAATAAGGAGCACCCCAAAGCAGGGGCTCCGGCGCCGGAAGGACCCTTGTCGAGACCATTGCGGCGCAGATGTGAGTACGTTCGACGGCGCAATCCTAACGTGTCACGAGCGTTGAGCAGGGAAGGGAGAAAGAGACGATGTCAAAAACAGTTTCACGCCGGAAGGCACTTCAGTTCGGGGCGGGCGGTATTGCTGCCTCGGCCGCAATCGGCATCATGCCGAAGTACATTCGCCCGGCCGGAGCAGCCGAGGGTTTGGCGTCGGGCATGACCGGCGGCCCGACCGGCTTCGACGGGGCCGAGCGCTTCCAGTACAACGAAGGCATGTCGGAAGGGCGCGCGATTGAAGGTATCAAGAAGCTGCAGGCTGCCGGCAACGCACCGAAGAAGCTGACGATGCTGCTGACCGACGGTGCGATCGGGCAGATCACCAAGCCCTTCCCGGTCGGCAAGGTTGGAAACCTCGGTCCTTTCCCGGATGGCGCACCCTCCGTGAAGGAGCTCTGGGAGAAAGAGACCGGTATCGAGATCGATATCATCGGCGCTCCGGCAGAGGATATCTTCAAGAAGGTTATGCAGGACGTGACCACGGGCTCCGGCTCGTTCGATATCTACACCGGCCCCTGGAACTCGACCGGCGATCTGGTAACTTCGGGCGGAGCGGTGAACTGCGACGAGTACGTCGAGAAGTACAAGCCCGACTGGGGCGACCCGGAGCGCGGCACACCGACACCGGAAATGGAACAGCTGCTCTACACCTATAACGGCAGCTACTATTCCTTCAGCCTGGACGGTGACTTCCAGACCTGGTTCTACACCAAGGCCATCTATGACGACGACGAGGTGGCGACCAAGTTCTCCGATAAGTATGGCGTCTGGCTAGGGCCGCCGCAAACCTGGGAGGATGTCGACCGGATCTCCGAGTTCTTCACCGGACTGGACGTCGGCAATGGCCCAATGTCGGGTAACGGCAATCTGATGAGCCCCTTCTGGGGTCTGGCGACCTTCTATGGTCGCTTCGCCTCGATGGATTTCCCGAACAACTACTTCTTCGAGGAAGACGGCTCTCCGGCGCTTGCCTCGGAGCTTGGTATCCAGGCTGCGACCGAGCACGTGAATTCATTCAAGTGGTCGCCGCCGGATGCGCTCACCTTCACCTGGGCGGAAGCCTACGCCAGCATGTGGAATCTGCAGATTCCGCACACGGCGATCTACACCAACATCGTGAAGTTCGGCGATGGCTACAATCCCGACGGCACACCGAAGAGCAAGGCAACAGGCAAGCTTAACTCGCACCTGCCGCCGGGCCGTCGCTTCGGCGACAAGATCAACCGCCGTTCGGTTCTCTATTACCACATCACGGCGTGGGTTTCCTCCAAGAGCGAGTATCCGGAAGCTGCCTACCTCTTCATGCAGTGGCTGAGCTCGACCCGCATCTACTCTTGGATGGCCGGCAATCCGGGTGGCTACTTCGATCCGATGCAGCAGGCCAACTTCCAGGAACCCCTGGTGGCGGCCACCTACCACGACTACTCGATGCGCACGATCCCAGAGACGATCGCGCGTTCGGCGCCGACCTTGAACTTTGCCGGCCAGACGGCTTTGGACAATGCGCTGGATGAGGAAATCCAGGCCGCGCTGACCGGTCAGCAGACTGCAGAAGAGGCGATGAAGAACGCTTCGAAGAAGTGGGAGCGCATCATTCGTAAGCAGGAGCGCAATGGCATTCTGGATCACATTGCGGCCAGCCGGAAAACCTGGCCAAGCATTGTAGACCAGGATTAGGCTTTGCTGCTAGGTATGATGTTAACCCTTTGAGCGGCCTTCAAAGGTCCGGGGATTTGCGTGTGCAGGTCTTGATCGTTCCATGATCGAGACCTGCGTCGCGTCCGGGGAGTTCCTGGCCGCCCGTCGGCCACAATCGAGAACGGAAAGGTGGATCGGGTCGTGAAATCCTCCCCCTTGGCTCTTGTCGTAAAGTACGCCTTTATCATCTTGGCAACCTTGGTGGTGATGTATCCTCTGGTTTGGATGATCACCATGGCCTTCAAACCGCATCCGGAGTGGACGACGGTCTCTGGCCTGACCTGGTTGCCCATCAATCCCACCTTGCAGAATTTCGAGTTCATCTTCGCCGGCGAGGCCGAAGGCCTAGTGGTGTCGCTCGATCGCACAATCGTCGGGCCGCTGATTTCCAGCCTGGTGACCTCGATTCTTGGAACGCTTCTGGCGGTCGTCGCCGGCACACTCTCATCCTACGCGGTGGTGCGCTTTGGCCTCGCCAAGACCCTACCGCTCTCAGTGCTGCAGTTACGGCTGTTTCCACCGCTGGCGGTGATGATCCCGGTGATGGTGATGTGGGCCTTCATCGGTGCGGTCGACACCTGGTGGGGCATGTCGCTGATCTACGGCATCGTCACCTTGCCCTTCTCCTTCTGGCTGATGAAGACTTTCTTCGACGAGGTGCCCATCGAGATTGAAGACGCTGCGCGTGTCGACGGCTGTAGTTATTGGCGGGTATTCTACAAGATCACCTTGCCGATCGTGAAGCCTGGCTTGGCGACCTGCGCGCTCTTCGTGTTTATCTTGAACTGGTCCGACTATCTCTTCGCGCTACTACTAACGCAGAAGGAATGGGTCACACTGCCGGTCTACATGGCCACCCTGACCTCTGCAATGGGTGGGCAGATGTATGGGATGAAGGCGGCTCTGGGCGTCATCGCAGCGATCCCGCCGGTGGTCTTCGGCCTGATGATCCAAAAACATCTGGTTCGCGGACTGACCTTCGGAGCGCTTAAGCAATGAGCGCAATAGATAACGACCAGCAGCAGCTGGGATTTTGGGCTAGAATTACGCGCAATCCCAAGGCGCTTGGTCTCTGCTTCATCCTGCCGACGATCGCCTTACTGGTGTTCATCGTGGTCTTTCCACTCTTGATGCAGGTCTACTTGAGCTTGACCTGGTGGACGCCCTTGGACGGCGTTCCCTGGTATTATGCCTACGAGGGCTTCATCTGGTTTGAACAGTATGGTTTGCTGTTGACTGATGACGAGTTCTGGGGGGCGATCTGGCGGACCGTCCTGATCATGATCGTGGTGGTTCCCGCGGAGTTCTTCTTGGGTCTGGGGCTTGCCTACCTCTTCATCGATCGCTTTCCTGGCCGCAAGCTCTTCTACAGCATACTTTTGACACCGATGATGATCGTGCCGGCGGTGGTCGGCCTGATGTTCTTCCTGTTGTTTCAGGGCAGTGGCCCGGTGAACGATCATCTGGGTCTGCCAACCAGCTTCTCGTGGCTGGCCGACAACAACCGGGCGATGTTTGCGGTCATGATCGCCGACATCTGGCAGTGGACGCCTTTGATGTTCCTGATCTTGCTGGCGGGCATGCTGGGCGTTCCCTCCGACCAACTGCTGGCGGCGAAGCTCCTGGGCGGTTCGAACTTCCAGAACTTCTGCAAGATCATCATCCCGCGCATGAAGGTGGTGATCATCATCGCCATCGTCCTGCGTTCGGTCGAGTGCTTCAAGATCTTCGATCTGATCTACATCATGACCAAGGGCGGTCCGGGCGTGGCTACGGAATCGATTTCGGTCTTCATCTACAAGCTGACCTTCGGCGACCTCGACTGGGCCTATGTCGCAGCCATCGGTCTCACCATCCTGGTGGGGCTTAGTGTGCTGGCGGTCATGGGTCTGAAGTACATGACCAAGAACCCGCAGGGGCGCTAAACGATGTCTTCGATAACCTTGAAGTCCGTCACCAAGCGTTTCGGCGATTTGACGGCTGTCGATCGGCTGGATCTGGAAATCGACAACGGTGCCTTCGTCGCGCTGCTGGGCCCATCGGGCTGCGGCAAGACCACGACAATGAACATGATTGCCGGTATCGAGACCGCAACCTCCGGCCATATCCTCTTCGACGGCGAGCTGCTGGACGGCGTGCGGGTCCAGGATCGTAACATCGGCTTCGTCTTTCAGAACTACGCGATCTTCACCCACCTCAGCGTCTACAAGAATCTGGCCTATGGCTTGGAGGTTCGGAAGCTGCCCAAGGCGGAGATCGAGCAGAAGGTGAAGGCGATGGCTGAGCGGATGAGCATCACGCACCGCTTGAACGAGCCTGCCGCCTCGCTCTCTGTGAACGAGATGCAGAAGCTGGCGATTGGACGATCCGCCGTCACCGAACCGCGAATCTTCCTGTTGGACGAGCCCTTGAGCAACCTGGACGCCGGATTCCGCGCCTACATGCGTGCCGAGCTGAAAGTGCTGCAGCACAGCTTTGGTCAGACCATGGTCTATGTGACCCACGACCAGGTCGAGGCAATGAGCCTGGCCGACAAGATCGCCATCATCGACAAGGGCAAGCTGATGCAGTACGGCGCGCCTCTGGATGTCTACAACGATCCCGAGAACCGTTTCGTCGCGAACTTCGTCGGTAGCCCCAGCATGAACCTGCTGGAGGGTCATCTGGCCCAGGTCGGCAACGAGGTGGTCCTGCGCCTTGCCGAGGGGAGCGAAGTTCCCCTGCCGCCACCTGTCGTGGCTGCGTTCGAAAGCGAGCCTGGCGCCAAGGAAGCGGTTCTGGGAATTCGCCCGCAGAACATCTATTTGGGTGAGCCGCGCAGTCCTGACGATCGCTCGGTCAGCGCCGAGGTCGACGTGATCGAGCGCGTCGGCCCGAAACGGCAGATGCATCTGCGTGTAGGTACTCACGACCTACGTGCTATGGACGATGCCGCCGAGGCCCGACCGGGCCAGCGGGTTGCCGTGTCGCTAAGCGCTGAGAACTGTTTGGCCTTCAGCGCCGCGGACGGTCGGCGCTTGCGTGCGGGGAGGGAGGTCTAGAATGGCTGAGATACATCTCGATGCGCTGACCAAGCGTTATCCCACCTTTACGCTCGGCCCGATCGATCTGACTATCAAGGACAACGAGTTCTTCGGGATCTTCGGACCCCCCTCGTCGGGTAAGACCTCGATCCTGCGGGCCATGCTGGGCCTGATGAAACAGGATGAGGGACGGGTCCTGATCAACGGCGATGATGCCTCGGACGTTGGCGTGGATCGGCGCAATCTGGCGATGGTGTTCCAGAATTTGGCGCTCTTCCCGCATATGACTGGGCGCGAGAACATCACCTTTCCGCTGACCGAGGCCAAGATGCCGACGACCGAGGTCGACAAGCGTCTGGACCGCGTGGCTGAGGTGCTGCATATCGCTCATATCCTGCACAAGCAGCCCGGACAGATGAGCGGCGGCGAGCGCCAGCGGATCGCATTGGGGCGTGCCTTCGTGCGTGAACCGCAAGCCTTCTTGCTGGACGAGCCGATCGCGGCTTTGGATGCGCGCCTACGCGAAGAAATGCGGGTCGAGTTAAAGCGCCTGCAGCGCGAGAACGATCACACCTTCGTCTATGTCTCCCACGATGAAGAAGAGGTGCTGTCGATCTCCGACCGGGTCGCCATCCTGCTGGAGGGGCAGGTCGCGCAGGTCGGTACGCCGGAGGAGATCTATGACCGCCCTGTCAATCTGGATGTTGCAAAGCTGGTGGGTTCCCCGCCGATCAATGTCCTTTCGGGAACCCTGGCGGAGGGCGGCACGCGCTTGGCTCTAGAGGGTTGCGACTACAGCGTGGCACCGCCAGCGGGTCATGGTTCCGAGCAGACGATGTTCTGCGGTATTCGGCCTGAGCACATGCGGGTCGAGGATAGCGACGGGCCGACGATCAAGGCAAAGGTGGTTGCCATCGAGCCTTTGGGAGGCTTCACGATCGTTGATGCCTCTATCGGCGGTCAGCTGTTTAAGTTGCGTCTTCCGGGACAACCGAAGATAAGTGAGGACGAGATACTTCCGATCGTGCCGGATCCTGATCAGCTTCACTTTTTCGGCTCGGACGGTAAGCGAGTTTAGCCAAACGATCCGCTCGGCCCTGTGTTGGGTTGCCCTGAGCCAAGGCGGGTAGAAGGAAGCCCGGCGACGCTATGACCAACGACAAGACCGGAAGCGAAGACCTCAGTGTCGGTGACGCACCTGGTAACGCGGGTGAACATGGCGGCGATCGACCGAAGCTGGTGCGCCGACGCAGGCTCAGTCCTGAGGACCGCGAAAAGATGATTGTCGCCGGGGCAATCCACTATTTCGCCGAGCAGGGTTTCGATGGCGAGACCAGGGCACTGGCGAACTCGATCGGGGTAAGCCAAGCCCTCATATTCCACTACTTTCCCACAAAAGAGGCGCTGATCGATCGTGTCTACCACGAGGTCTTTCTCAGCCGCTGGAAGGATCAGTGGGTAGAGATCATCGGCGACCGTAGCCGCTCGCTTCGCAGCCGCCTGAAGGAGTTCTATCGCGACTATTACGCCACCGGCGACAGACCGGAGTGGATTCGCATCACTCTCTATTCAGCGCTGCGCGACATCGACATCAACTCTCGCTACCACGCCCGCGTGCGCGAACGCATCATCCAGCGAATCGCGCTTGAATTGCGTGCGGAGTTGGGGATCGAGAGTGAGACGGACCCGACCGGCAACTACGAGGAACACCTGGTCTATTGCCTGCACTCCTCCGTCATCTACCAGCTGATCCGCAAGCACATCTATCGGATGGATTCGCCGGACGACATGACCCCGATCATCGATGCGAACGTCGATCTCTTCATGAACTCGATACCGCTTGTTCTGCAGCGCTTCGTGGGTGGCCCATCGGCACCTTGACCGGACGCCTGCCAGAGCGGCCCAAGGAAAGGAACCCCAATAGACATGGCCATCAGTAAAGATCGGATCCTAACCACGCACGTCGGAAGCTTGCCGCGTTCGACGGAGCTGTCGGCATTCCTCTTCGCGAAGGACAGTGGGGAGGCCTTTGACCAAGACGCATTCGAGGCCTGCGTCACCGCGGAAGTTGCGGATGTCGTCAAGCGCCAGGTCGAGAGCGGTATCGATCTGGTCAGCGATGGCGAGATGAGCAAGATCTCTTACGCCACCTACGTCGCCGAGCGGCTGACCGGATTTGGCGGCAACGCGCCGCGGAACGTCCCCCAGGATTTGGATGACTATCCCGGCTATCGCGACAAGATCGCATCCAGTGGCGACACGCCGAAGCTGAAGCGGCCGTGCTGCATCGGTGCCGTTTCGGTGCGCGATCTGGAGCCCTTGGTGCGGGACCTCGACAATCTGACCGTGGCTGCCAAGACGTCCGGGGCCACGGGAAGCTTCATGAACGCGGCGACACCCGGCGTGATCGCGATCTTTCAGCCGAACCAACACTATCCCGACCAGGACGCCTATCTAGAGGCCTTGGCCGATGCCATGAAGCAGGAGTACGACCGCATCTATAAGGCGGGGGTCATCCTGCAGCTCGACAGTCCGGATCTTGCCTTCGGGCGGCACGTCATTTTCACGGAGCTCTCGGATGAGGACTTCGTCAAACGCGCCGAGCGTCAGGTCGAGGTTTTGAACCATGCCCTGCGCGACGTTCCAGCCGAGGCCATGCGGCTTCATATCTGCTGGGGCAACTACGAAGGCCCTCACACGCATGATATCGGCATGGCCCAGGTCTACGACACCCTCATGAAGGTGAAGCCGCAATCGATCCTCTTCGAGGCATCGAACCCGCGTCATGCCCACGAGTGGCAGGTCTTCAAGGAACGCGGCGTGCCCGAGCACAAGGTCTTGGTTCCCGGCGTGATCGACAGCACCACGAATTTCGTCGAGCATCCAGACCTGGTGACCGAGCGGATCTTGCGTTTCACCAATCTGGTTGGCCGAGAGCGGGTCGTCGCCGGCAGCGATTGCGGTTTTTCCACCTTTGCCGGCTTCGGCAAGATCGATCAGGAGATCTGCTACGCCAAGCTCAAGAGCCTGAGCGAGGGGGCGGAGCGCGCCAGCGAACAGCTTTGGGGCTGGTAGATCGAGGGGAACGGCTACGGGCTGTCGATGCAAAGCGTGACAGCGGGTTGAGAGCGTATTATATTGAGCTTATGATCAAGAAGGTTCAGTGTGATCCTGAACCAGAGCTTCCGGCCTTCGGCGCGAAGCCCTATCCCTGCTGACTGATTTAGGAGACAAACAATGGCCAAGACTCCCACTGTCGATGAGGTATTGGCGAACTGCGTGGCGCGTCGTGCTGACCTGAAGCCCTATCCCGAATCCTTCATCGATACGGTCATTCCCCGCTATGAGCGCGATCTCTTTTCCATCATCGGAAAGTCGGTGTTCGAAGATCCGGCGATGCAGCCGGTGATTAAGACCCAACATCCCTTCAGCCTCTCACTGATCAAGGTCGATCCGGGGAAGGGAGCGGGCTTGCATGCACACGACACGGAAGAGGTTTTCATCCCGATTAACGGCAAGCTGGCCGTCTTTTGGGGCGACCAGGGCGAGAACGAGATCGTACTAGGCCCGATGGATCTGGTGACTGTGCCGATCCACGTCATGCGCGGTTTTCGTAACGTGGACGACAAGACCATTGAGGTCATTGCCGTTGTTGGCGGTGACGATGGAGGTCGTTTGAAGTGGCACGACGGTTTGATCGAAGAGGCCAAGGAGCATGGAGGCCAACTGGATGACAGTGGCTTCATTACCCCCAGGGAGGAGGAAACGGCCGGAAGCTAACTGGGTGCCTTTGGCGAGAGTCGGGCCTTTTGGGTCTGGCTCGATCATAGCTTGTTGAGTTCTATCGAGCGGGTCCCGGTGGCCCGCTCGAAGCTTGCCATGTCGAGCGGGCTTGGCCAGCATAGGCGTTGGAGTTAGGGGGTCTTAAGCAAGGTCATTGTTGACCGTGTGCTCAATAACAATCCAACAAGGATTGGACAGAGGGAGAGGAAGCTGGGATGCGCTATCTGGTTGGGGTCGACATAGGTGGAACCTTTACGGACTTTGTTGCCTATGACCGTGAGACCAATGGGCTAAAGGTCTGGAAAAATGCCTCGACGCCGAGTGAACCCATCGAGAGTGTGCTAACCGGGCTCTCCGACCTTGGCGCGCTGGAGAGCGTCGAACACCTGCGTCTCGGCACGACCATTGCTACCAACGCCTTGCTGGAGCGCAAGGGCGGCAAGGTGGCCTATGTCACGACCCGCGGCTTCAAGGACATTCCCTTCATTCAAAGGGGCAATCGTCGTGCCCATTACGACATGTCTTGGATCAAGAACAAACCCTTGGTCCGTCGCGCCGACTGTCTGGAGGTGGGTGAGCGTATCGATCGAGATGGCCAGGTCCTCGAGAGCCTAGATGAGGCCGAGGTGCGGGCGATGGCAGCTGAGATCCGCGCGCGCGGCGACATCGAAGCCGTCGCCGTCATGCTGCTCTTCTCCTACCTCGATCCCAGTCACGAACGCCGGCTGCGTGACATCCTCGCCGAGGAATTGCCGGGCACGCCGATTTCCATCTCCTTTGAAGTCTTGCCGAAGTGGAAGGAATACGAGCGCGCTTCGACCACGCTCGCCGATGCCTACCTGAAGCCCATCGTCAAACGCAGCTTCGAGGAGATGCGGCGGCGCTTCGAGGATCTTGGCGTTGCCGGCCGGGTCGTCGTGATCAAATCGAACGGCGGCGAGGCCAGCCTCGATGGCGCCATGGGTGCGCCGGTCAATCTGACCGTGTCCGGCCCGACCGGCGGTGTGGTGGCTGCGACCAGCCTGGCCAAGCAGCTGGGACGAGATCACCTGGTGACCTTCGATATGGGCGGAACCTCGACCGACTGCTCGACCGTGGTGGGCGGTGAAGCCTCCTTCACCACCAACTTCGAGATCGAGTGGGGCGTTCCCATTCAGGTGCCGATGATCGACGTGCGCACTCTTGGCTCCGGCGGTGGTTCGCTTGCTTGGATCGACAAGGGTGGCATGCTGCGCGTTGGCCCGCAGTCGGCCGGTGCGGAGCCCGGTCCTGCGAGCTATGGCAAGGGTGGAACCGAAGCGACCGTCACTGACGCCAATCTTATCCTGGGTCGGATTAACCCCGACTACTTCTTGGGCGGCTCCATGCAGTTGGAGATGGAACCGGCGGAGAAGGCGATTGCCGACTTGGCCGGGCGTTTGGGCATGAGCCCGATCGAGACCGCCTTGGCTATCGTCCAGATTGCCAACAACAACATGGTCGGTGCGCTCCGAACCGTGCTCCTGGAGCGCGGGTTGGACCCGCGCGATTTCTCTTTGTTGGGCTTCGGCGGAGCAGGGCCGCTCCACGTGTGCGACCTCATCGAGATGGCGGGAATTCCTGAGGCCGTGATCCCCAATCATCCCGGTCAGTTTTCGGCCTATGGCTTCATCATGACCGACGCTCGGGTCGACAAGCAGCGCACTTTGCGCGGTACCTCGGCCAAGTTGAACCGAGACTGGTGCACGCAAGCCCTGAAGGAGCTGGTGGACGATGCCGTGGGCGAGCTCACAAAGCAGGGCTACAAGGATAACGTCCAGGTTATCCAGACCTTCGATCTGCGCTATTTGGGTCAGAACTACGAGCTGGAGCTGCCCTATGCCAATGCCACCTTCGACGACGAAGGCCTGGCAAAGCTATGGCAGCGCTTCCACGAGACCCATGACGCACGTTTCGGCTTCTCCATTCCCGGCGAGACCATCGAGCTGGTGAATGTCTCTGTGGCGGCGATTGCTCCCTCGACCAAGCCGGCAGAGGTGACCTTGGCTGCCGCCGAAGGGCCGCCGCTGGTGCACAGCCGGCGTAAGGTGCACTTCGAAGACGGTAGCCACGATCTTCCGGTCTATCGGCGCGATGGCTTGCGCCAGGGCCACGAGATCACCGGCCCGGCCGTGATCGAAGAGCCCGCGTCGGTTACTGTCGTGCGTCCCACTCAGAAGATCCTAGTCGACGGCTGGGGCAACCTTATCGTTTCGCAAGGAGGCTAAATCCATGGATCTGGTGACGATGAACATCCTGGAATCGACCATGGTGTCGATCTGCCGGGAGATGGGCATTACCCTCATGAAGACCTCCTATTCCACGATCTTCAACGAGGCCTTGGACTTCACTTGCGGGCTGGCCGACAAGAACGGCGAGATGATCGCGGTGGCGGAGTTTTGCCCGGCGCAGATTGGCGGCATGCCGCTTCTGATCAAATCCTGCGTGCGTGAGCTGGAGCAGGATGGGATCGATGAGGGTGATATCGTCGTCCACAACGACCCCTATCGCGGCGGCCTCCACACCCCGGAGCACACCTTCTTCAAACCGATATTCTTCGAGGGTGAGCTGCAGGGCTATGCTGTTGCCATCGGCCATATCGCCGAGGTCGGCGGTATGGTGCCCGGCGGGTTCTGTGGCGAAGCGACGGAGATCTTTCACGAGGGCCTGCGCGTGCCACCGGTGAAGATCAAGCGCCGTGGTGTCGACAACGAAGACGTTTGGAAGCTGTTGCTCGCGAACGTGCGTACGCCACGCTACAACTATGGCGACCTGCGCGCGATGATCTCTTCCGTCGATCTGGGCGAGCGGCGGATGAAGGATATTTTTGCAAAGTACGGCACCCAGAAGGTTGCCGAGACGGTATCGGATCTCCTGGATTACTCTGAGCGTCGGATGCGTGCCGAATTGGCCGAGATCCCGGACGGCACCTATCGTTTCATGGACTCGGTTGAGAACGACGGCATCGAGGCCAAGCGCTACGACATCAACATCGCGGTGATCAAGGAGGGCGACGGCGTCATCGTTGACTATCACGGATCCTCACCTCAGGCGCGCGGCCCGATCAACGCCACCCTTGGCGTCACCTGGTCTGCGACCTACAACGCCATCCTGCACCTGACGGACCCGACGATCCCCAAGAACAGCGGCTGCTTCCGCCCGATCCGGGTGCTGGCGCCGCCGGGCAGTGTGGTCAATGTCGACTATCCAGCGCCAGAGGTCGGCGGCAACACAGAGACCCACCCGCGCATCGCCGGGGCGGTCATCGGCGCGCTTGCGCAAGCAATCCCGGAACGGGCTATGGCGGCCGAGGGATGCACCCACTGCAACTTCGTCTTTGGCGGCCACGACACAGTGCACGACGAGTATTTCGCCTGCTACGACATTGAGGTGGTGGGCTGGGGCGGCCGCGCCTACGCCGACGGCAATGATGCTTGCGATTCGATGAACGGCAATTGCCGGGTGATCCCCGTCGAGGTTTTCGAGACCCGTTTTCCCTTCCGCATCGAGAACTGGCGCTTCTTGCCGGACAGCGGTGGGGCAGGGAAGTACCGCGGTGGCCTCGGCTACGAAAAAACCCTCTTGTGTATGAATGAGGAGATCATTGCCAGCCAGATGACGGACCGCCATGAGCTGGAGCCCTGGGGTCTGGAGGGCGGCAAGCCCGGCGGACGCGGTGCCACCTTGATCCAGCAGGCAGGCGAGAAAGACTGGATGACGGTGGTCCAGGCCTTCAACAAGAACTCCAGCTCCAAGTACTCCAACATCACCATCCGCAAGGGCGACCGTGTCAAGCTGGTCATGCCCGGCGGCGGTGGCCATGGCGATCCGGCGGAGCGTGCGCCCGATGCCATTGCCAGCGATCTGGCGGAAGGCTACGTGACCCGCGACGGCGCTGCGCGAAGCTATGGTTATCAGGAGGCAGCAGAATGAAGTTCTCGGCCAACCGGCTCTATGTCGAGCGTTACCTCAAGTGCGCGAACTGCGGTGTCCTCGTCTATGAGAACGACAAGGAGCAGGTGAAGGACGAAGTCGGCACGCTCTACTGCACCGTCTGGTGCAAGGACTGGGCGGCCAGGCGGGAAGGTCAGTCGAACTGAGTGCATCGCAGTGTACGGCCGGCTAACCGGGAGCCGGCCGGTGCCTTGCGATGGGCCAGAAAGCGCCGTGAAACAGGTCTTTCATTCCTGCCCTTGGTATTAGGCGAACCACCAGCGTTCGAAGAGCTTGCCGCCATCCTTGTCCCAATTGCCGCCGACGTTTGGGCCATGCGCCAGCTTGTTGCTGTGGGCCATGACGTGGTTGGCGAAGAAAGGCACGACGACGCCGCCATCGTCACGAACAAGGGACTGCATTTCTGAGTAAATCTCGCGTCGCCTATCCTGGTCCAAGAGGGCGCGGGCTTCCTTCAGCAGGACGTTGAAGCGTTCATTCTCCCAGAAGGTATCGTTCCAGTTTGCCCCGGACGCGTAAGCATCGGTGAACATCCAGTCTTCGGTCGGCCGGCCACTCCAGTAACAGGCACACCAGGGCTTGTTCATCCAAACGTTCGACCAGTAGCCGTCATTTGGTTCGCGTACGACCTCGATGCCAATACCGGCCTTCTCGGCTTGGGCGGCGTAGAGCGTGGCGGCGTCTACAGCACCTGGGAAACCGGCATCGGCGGCACTGAGCTGGACCGTTAATCCTTCCATCCCGGCCTTCTTCAGATGGAACTTGGCCTTCTCCGGGTCGTAACCGCGTTGCGGTAGGCTGCTTGCTTGGAAGCGATTGGCGGGTGAAATGGGATGGTCATTGCCAAGAGCACCATAGCCGCGAAGGATTTTCTGCAGCATCTCCTCGCGATCCAGGGCGTACTTGAGCGCCAAGCGGACATCGACATTATCGAAGGGCGGTGTCTCCGTCCGCATTGGGAAGGTGTAGTGCAGGGTGCCGACCACGTCCAAGACGGTGATGTCCGCTACGCGCTTGAGCTGACTGACCGTCTTGAGATCGACCCTGTCCATGACGTCGATATCCCCGGACATGAGGGCCGCCTGGCGCGCCGCAGGGTCGGCGGCAACGATAGCCTGGACCTCGTCGAAGTGACCGCGGTCGTTCCGGAAGAAGTTTGGGTTGCGGTCAAAGTCTATTCTGACACCCGGGTCGAAGTTTTTGATTCTGTAGGCCCCGGTGCCGTTGCCGGAGCGGAAGTCGGCCATCCCGTCAAGGGCTGGCATAATGCCCAGCTGTGTGGCGCTGAGTAGGAAGGGGAAGTCTGCGTTCCCTTCGTGCAAGCTCATGACGACGGTCCGTTGGTCGTCTTTCCTGATCTCTGCAATCTGGTTGGCGATCGCGTTGACCACTGACTTCGAGTCCTCACCGCGATGGTGATGAAGTGTGGCGATGACGTCGTCGGCGTCTAGGGTCTTGCCGTTGTGAAACTCGACTCCGTCTCGTAGCTTGAAGGTCCAGGTCTTGGCGTCGGGCGAAGCTTCAAAGCTCTCCGCCAAGAGCGGCTCCAGCTCGCCTTGCGGGTTCACCTCGGTCATCTGACTGAGGAAGGAATAGAAGGTCGCCGTCATCAGATCGTTGGATGAGGTCGCAGGATCGAGCGTGTCGGTCGTGGAGCCATGCGCCGAACCCAACCTGAGGCGGCCGCCCTTCTTGGGCGTATCGGCCTTCCCCGACCTTGAGGCGAGCGGCAGGCCAACCAGCCCCGCAGCACCCAAGGCGCTGCTGGTGACGAGGAGATCCCGTCGACTGATGCCACTGAGCCTAGCCTTAAGATCCGTCATTGTCTCCGCCTCCCGTTGTTGCCCTCTAGCATCCTCGCACTTGGTCTCTCTGGCATGCGCATGGGCTCTATCGATTTCTCTCTCCTGTCACGCTAGGGAGCGATCTCGTCCGCGGCAAGAAAAGCCGGCTTTCTCGTTCGACAAATTTTCCTTATGCTCCGCTTCGACTGGGAGGGACTGCAACTAGAGGAGAATTCAATCGGTGAACCTTCGTCGCGTTCCGCCGATGGCAGCCTTGCGTGCCTTCGTGGCTGTCGCTCAGGCGAAGAGCTTCACGGCTGCGGCTAAGGACCTGCATCTCACGCAGGCAGCGGTCAGCTATCAGATACGACAGCTGGAGACCGAACTGGGCCTAAAGCTCTTCGTGCGCGGCCGCAAAGGACTCCAGTTAACCGATGCTGCCCAGGCCTACCTGCCGGTGGTCAGGGCGGCTTTGCTCGCATTGGCGGATGCGACGGCTAGTATCAAGAGCTCTGGGCGCTTTGGTTTGCTGCGTGTTTCTACCAGCCAATCCTTGGCGCCGCGCTGGTTGGTCGCACGGATACGCAGATACAAGGATCGCTTTCCCAACCAGGACATAAGGATCGATGCGACCGACACCCTGGTGGACTTCTCCATAGCCGATGTCGACCTGGCAGTTCGCTATGCGCAGTCCGTCGATCCCGGCCTCTATTCAGAGATCCTGGCGAGCGATCGGGTTTTCCCGGTCTGCAGTCCGGACTTCCTGCAACAGCAGGTACCGCTCTCACGAGCAGACGAGCTGCTGCGCCACACGCTGCTTCATGATCAGATGAGTGATGTGACCTGGTCGGATTGGTTTGCCGCTGCCGGCGCGCGTGGCGGAGAGGTCAGCAACGCCGTCTACCTCAGCCACTCTGGCCTTGCGGTTGACGCCGCACTGGCTGGTCAGGGGGTCGCTCTGGGACGGACACTCCTGGTCGCCGACGACCTGGAGGCTGGTCGCCTGATCTGTCCATACCCCTTCTGCGTTGCCTCGAACTACGCCTACTTCGCCGTTTGTCCGCGGACGGTCGAGGCGAACGAGAAGGTCAGAGCCTTTCGTGATTGGCTGTTGGCCGAGGCCAGGGCCGCTCAGGCGACCGTCGAACAGAGATCTCTCCCGCTGCTGTCGCAACACCTCTAACAAGAACCATAAAGATCCTTTGTGGTCACGGTTCAAATTTCTTGCTTTCCAGCGGTCTGCCTCGTCACGCAAGAATGCTGGGATGGGTTTTCCTGGCAGGGGAGCTGCCATGAAGCAGCCGGCGCGTTTTGCAATCTACGATTCCTTCAGCGAACAGGCCTTTGGCGGCAGTCAGGTCTGTGTGGTCTCTGGGGCGGCTCATCTCAACCCAGAAGAAAGAGCGCAGCTGGCCAAGGAGATTGGACATCCGGCGACTGCGTTTCTCACTGCCGTGGAGGGCATGACGCTCAGCGCCACCTTCAACTCCACGGTTATGGAGCTGCCGATGTGCGGTCATGGCACCATCGGCTTGATGACTCGGCTGTATGAAACGGGTGAGATCAACCTCAATGGCAGGGCGAGTGGAGAGTTCGCTCTTTATCTTCCAACCCGCCGGGCGGCGATCGAGGTGACCCTGCAGTCGGACTTGCGCCCCTTGGTCATGCTGAATGTCGATCCACCCAGTTTCCATCGGCAGGACCTCGACCGGACCCGACTGTCCGCGCTCTTGGGGATCGAGTTATCGAGCATCTCCACCAGCCTGCCGATTGAAATTGCACAGGGTGACTTCCTTCATCTCGTGATACCGCTGGTCGGTCTATCCGAGATGCGTCAGCTGTCGCCCGATTTCTCCGGACTGGCCTCTTTCTGCCATGAAGCAGGGGTGGATACCGTTGCAACTTTCTCACTGGAAACCTGCGATCCGACGAGCACCCTTCACGTCAGAGACTTCTGTCCTGCAGTCGGCGTTGCGGAGTCTGCTGCCGCAGGTACCACCAATGCCGCCTTGACGAGCTATTTGTTACGGCATGGTCTCGTTCCTCTGGTCGACGACGGGGACTACGAACTTGTCGCCGAGCAAGGGGTCGAAATTGGGAGGCCGAGCCGCGTGCGCTCCCGTGTCACTATGGAAGGCGGCAAGATTGCTTCACTCAAGGTTGGGGGCGTGGCGACCAAGGTTGCCGAGGGAATCTTCTATCTCGGCTCGGCAGCTCTTGCCTGACGCTGGCTGATCGAGGAGGCGGGACATGATCCAAGTTTCGACGGCTGCCAGAGATCTGTGTTGGTCGTCATTGGTCTGGGATGCACATGCGGGTGTTTTCCCTGACCCGAAGACCGATCTTTCGATCCTGCAGAGCTGGCGCGAAAGCGGGGCAAACTACCTCAGCATCAATGTCGGCTTCGATGTCCTAAGTCCGGCCCAAACGCTTTCGACCTTGGCCGCCTATCGACGCTATGTTCTCCAGAACGCTGAAGACTTTGTCTTGGCCGCAAAGGTCGATGACATTCATTGGGCGCAGCGGGCCGGCAAACTTGCCGTGAGCTTCGACATCGAGGGCACGAATGCGCTCGACGGCGAGCTTGATCGCATCGACGTCTTCCATGCCTTGGGTGTGCGCCAGATGCTCTTCGCCTACAATCTGAACAATGCGGCGGCCGGCGGTTGCCACGATCAGGATTGCGGGCTGACCGCTTTCGGCAAAGCGGTCGTCGATCGTATGAACGAGGTCGGGATGATTGTGGATGCCAGCCACGTAGGCCGACGGACCAGCCTCGACATCATCGAGCGCTCGAGAACGCCCGTCGTGTTTTCGCACTCCAATCCCTCAGCGGTCTGGCCACATGCCCGCAACATCGACGATGAGCAGATCAAAGCCTGTGCCGGCAGCGATGGCGTTGTCGGGATTAACGGAATGGGTATCTTCTTGGGCCGCAACGACACCAGCGCGGAGACCTTGGTCGCGCACATCTCCCATCT
Source organism: Rhodospirillales bacterium (assembly GCA_963669445.1). Taxonomy (GTDB): domain Bacteria; phylum Pseudomonadota; class Alphaproteobacteria; order Kiloniellales; family JACOMY01; genus JACOMY01. The sequence goes on along the minus strand of OY770029.1, from coordinate 2,198,499 downwards.
GGCCGACTTGGTCGGGTCGCGGCACATTGGTTTCGGGTTCGACTTTTCTCCGCAGAGCGACATCGATGTCGGAGCGATTCTCGCCAAGCGCCCGGACTACTGGCCGAAAGGGAATCTCTATGACACGCCGAACATCGCTCATGCCGGGCCAGATTTGCTGCCAAACGTGATCGACATTTTGCTGGATCGCGGCTTTTCGGCGGAAGAACTCTCTGCGATGCTCGGCGGTAATTTTTTGCGCGTAGCGCTTAAAAGCTGGTGAGACCTCCGACACCCTTTTAGGCAAGCAGCCCGTGCTTGTCCGAAAACCTCAGTGGGATCGTTTGAGAAACCAGGGTGCCGACCTGCGCCGCTTCAACAAGGGGGCCATCGGCGACCATGAAGAAAGAGGGGCGGGACCTGCTTGATCCCGCCCTCAGAAATTGGTCTCGTAGCCAGGTTTACTCGGCTGGCTGTTCGACCCCTTTCTCGCTGCCGGCGATGCGGTGCTTGTCGCGCAGAGCATCGCGGTACAGGGCCTTACCAAGAGCAAGACACATCAGGACCATGATCATGGTGAAGGGTAGGGCACCGATGATCATCGCGTTCTTCAGGGCCTCGAAGGGATCGGCCGAGGCGCCGCTGTTGCCGGCAATGATCAAGGTTCCGATCACCGCAGTCAGGATCACACCCCAGATGATGCGGTGCTTGATACCGGTCTCTTGATCGCCGCCCGACATGATCGTGTTCATGACCAGGATGCCGGAGTCCGCAGAGGTCACCAGGAAGGTCATGATCAGCACCACGCACATGATGGTGATGCCGGACAGGAGGCCGCCGTCGATCATCTGGCCCAAGGTGGCGAAGAGCTTATTGGTGGTCGAGGCGCCGATGATGGCACCGTCGGCAATCCCGCTCAGCTCCAGATCGATGGCAGTAGCTCCCAGGATGGTCATCCAGGCAAAACAGACGAGCGCTGGGGCGAAGACGCAGCCTAGGATGAACTCGCGGATGCTGCGACCCTTGGAGATGCGTGCCAGGAAGAGACCCACGAATGGCGAGAAGGCGATCCACCAGGCCCAGTAGAAGGTGGTCCAGCCGGCCTGCCAACCGAAGAGGCGCCCTTGCGTGCCCTCGGCATAAACCGTGCCGGCCAGCTCGTCGGAGCCCGGCAGGGTGGTGAAGGCCTCCGGCAAGGCAGCCTTGAAGCCGTCGAGCGAGCCCCAGGCGTTGGTGCTGCCGGCATAGAGCGCGGAGATGTCAGCAGCCGGCAAAGCCTTTACTGCCTCCGGCAGACCTGCTGTGAACTCGGCTTCCGACATTGGCCCGTAGGCGTTGAAGGAGAGCGAGACGAAGTGGAAGATGTAGTCCACCAGTGCCGTGCCATACTGTGTCATGGCGAAGAGGAACGAGCCGGCAACGACGAAAGTCAGCAGCAGGATCAGAGAGAGCACCAGGTTCAGGTTGGAGAGATACTTGATGCCGCGACCGACGCCCGAGACCGCCGAGATGATCGACAAGCCCATGATGACGAAGAGGGCCGCCAAAAGGCCGACCGTGCTGGGCTTGGGAACCTCGCCCTCAGTGTTCACCAACCAACCCATGCCGGAGACCGCGTAGATCCCGTCGACGAACTGGCTGACACCGAAACCGATGGTCACCGATACGCCCAGGATCGTCGCGACGACTCCAAGCACGTCGACGACATGACCGAAGAAGCCGTTAACGAAGCGCCCGAAGAGGGGCGTCAGCGCTGAGCGGATGGTCAACGGCATGTTGCGGCCATAGGCGTAGTATGAGAGCGAGAGCCCGGTCACCACATAGATCGCCCAGGCGTGGAATCCGTAGTGAAGGAAGGTATAGCGGTAGGCCGATGTGATGGCCTCTTGCGTATTGCCGTTGACATCACCTGCGACAACCACCGGGTTCGACCCCCAGAGGCCCATCGGCTCCGCCGTCGCATAGACCATCAGGCCGACGCCCAGGCCCGCGCCGAACATCATGGCGAACCAGGAGAAATTCGAGAACTCCGGTTTCTCACCGGGCCTTCCCAGGATGCGCCGACCAGTCGAGGGGATGACCGCGACGATGAAGAGGAAGAAGGCGAAAATGCCGACCGCGATGATGTAGAAGCTGTTGAAGCTCTCCAGCAGCTGCCAGTTGATCGAAGAGAGTACGCCATTGGCATTCAGCGGCCATATCAGGGCCCAGATCACCAGCAGCGACATGCCGATCTTGCTGATGAGCGCGATCGGGACGCTGTAGCCTTCATAGAATCCGGACTCGGCCTTCTTGATTTCCAGCTCGGTAAAGGGCGGTTTTATCGCCATCGATTCCTCCGTGTTGCCGACCGTCGATTGAAGCGGCCCGACGGTCGTTCATTTCTTCCGTTTATTGGGGCGGATCCGATTGGCATTGTTGGAGCGCAAACAAACGCGCTCTCGGACGCGAGCCCAGTGGTTCAAGAACGGTAGATCTCTGTTCAATTCAAGGGAAAAATACTAATCATTAGATGAAATCATCTAAACTGCCAGTTTTTAAGATTTCTTGAAACCTAGACTCCTCTATGGATTGCATTCTTCTATCGTTGATTAATACTGCTTGAGAGGATCGCTTGATCAGTGCTTTTTTTCTGCGGCGGATACACGATAGTAATGGCGTGAATACGCCAAATCACACAGACATGTGGTGTTGGTCGACGCGTGAGAGACAACAGCGAATAGGCGCCACCCAAGCCACTTGGCGGTCTTCGCTTTAAGTCGTAAAACGCGCAGCGCTGATCCTCGAAATCACACTGTTTCTTGAAAGGAATGATCGTGGCGAAGCCCTTGCCGGCGTCCTATGCCGTCCGAGAACTGCGTAGTAGCGACCTGCTGCTGTTCCGCAGCCTTCTCTCCTGTTTTGCTGCTGCCTTTGAAGAGGAAGAGACCTACCTGTCGGCCCAACCCAGCGACGCCTATCTGGACGACCTCTTGAGCAGCGAGAGTTTCCTTGCTGTCGTCGCCGAGCATGGTGGTGCGGTGGTCGGGGGCCTGGCGGGCTATGAGCTGAGGAAGTTCGAGCAGGAGCGCAAGGAGATCTACATCTATGACCTTGCTGTTGACGCTTGCCACCGGCGACAGGGCATTGCCACGGCTCTCCTGCGGCAGGTCAAGAAAATTGCTGGCGAACGCGGCGTCTCTGTCGTCTTCGTCCAGGCTGACCGTGGCGACGAGCCCGCAATCGCGCTCTACGAGTCATTCGGCAAACGCGAGGATGTCCATCACTTTGATATCTGACTGCATCTGATGGTGGCCGGTTAGTTGAGGGGCCGAAAGGCGCAAATCTTGTACGCCGGTTAAACCGCAGAACTGCATGCAATGGTACCGGTTATGGACCCTTAGCTGGCCTTTTGCTGTGTCGTCCGTCCAAGTAGGGCCTAACTCCTGTGGCTGCTGCTGCACGCGGCAGGTAGGTTCGCTCGTGTCCATCTTCGTATCGTCTTAAGAGGGGATTGGAAGACTATCACATTCGTGCTATTATTCCGGCTTCTTGTGCTACCTTGAAATAGGCTGGGTTGAGGCGCGCGTAGAGACCCCGACAAAGGGCTCGGAACGTCGAGACCCTGCCTCTTTGCCGGAACACCGGACCCGAAAGGAGAATGTAGGTGAGCATTCTGTTCGGATCGTCACTCTCGGACACCCTAGTCGGAAGTGGCCTTGACGATCGGCTCTATGGTCAAACCGGAAACGATTCTCTCATTGCCGACAAGGGGGACGATTTTTTAGTCGGCGGAGAAGGGGCAGACAAGCTCTATGGCGGCACCGGCCGCGATGAACTCTTCGGGGGGGCAGACGAAGATCAGCTCTTCGGTGGCCCTGGACGGGATACTCTGGTTGCCGGAAGCGGACGAGATTGGCTTTTTGGCGGAGATGACGAGGACTGGCTGATTGTTGATGCTAACCAGATCGATAGCAGCGACAGATTCGTCGGTGGCGGGAACGTCGACACGCTGCTTGTTTCCCAAGCGTCGATCTTTGCATTTCCCCTTGTCGATGCCAGCATTGACGGGATCGAGTTTTACGCGATCTTCGGGACCAGCGGGGCTGACACACAGACCGGCAGTCACGACGAGGACGGTCTCTATGGTGCCTCAATGCCTGACACTCTGTTCGGAGCACTGGGCGTCGATCGCCTCTTTGGCGGAAGCGATAGCGACACTCTCTATGGGGGATTTGAGGACGACACTCTTTATGGCGATGAGGGAGCTGATTACCTCTTCGGTGGGGCCGTCGATGATACGCTGTTCGGCGGATCGGGTGAAGACACACTGCTCGGCAACTCTGGACACGACAAACTCTTTGGAGAAGCACAAGCCGACACCCTTGGTGGCAACAGCGGAACTGATTTTCTCTACGGCGGAAACAGTCGCGACAGTGTCGACGGTGGCAGTGGTTCGGATAGACTGTTCGGCGATTTGGGTAGAGACAAGCTGTTCGGCCGCGATGGTGCAGATCGGCTCTATCGCGATTTGGGCGGAGACCGTCTCTTCGGCGGAAGTGGCGCCGATACGATCTATGTCGATGTGGACGATGACGAACAAGCCAATAGAGAAGCGCGGATTTTTGGTGGTGAGAGATCTGATACACTTATATTTTTTAGAGTAGAGACAAACAATCTTGCACAGATTACGGGTATCGATGCGTCTTCGATCTTTGACGTTGAGAGCACGATTTTTCGCGGACGCAGCGGCGCGGATACAATGCTTGCCGGCACGCAAAGCGAAACTCTCGTCGGCTTGAGTGGAGACGACCGCCTCGGAGGCGACGGAGGCAGGAACTTCGCCTATGGAGGTGACGGCAGCGATGCGCTGACCGGTTACAGCGGCCGGGACAGTCTCTTCGGCGGCAGTGGCGCTGACTACCTTGTCGGCGATGCACTGCTGACGACCAGCGGTGGAAGCGATTGGCTGGTCGGCGGAAGCGGTGATGATACCATCGATGGTGGGTCGGGCGTTGATGTCGTCATTGGCGTTGATGGCGACGATTTGATTTTTGGACGCTCCGCCGCCGATTCTCTTTGGGGCATGACCGGGAACGACACGGCCTATGGAGACGAGGGTCTCTCGATAGATGACCTCTATAGCGGTGATGACCAAATTGATGGTGGCGTGGGCGATGACACGCTCTTCGGGGGCGGCGGTAACGACACGCTCCGCGGTAGTCCGGGAAGAGATCGGGTCAGCGGCAACAGCGGTGATGATCTGCTGATCGTTCGGTCCGGCGAGTTTGCTTTAGGGGAATCCCTGTTCGGTGGGCAGGGTAGCGATACCTTGATGCTGCAGGAGTTCGGAACTGCTCCTGGAGCACTCTTGGACGATCTCGTCTCAGTTGAGCGCCTCATACTATCAGGAAGCGCCGGCGACGATACGATACTGGCGGTTGCCGATCGTGGCAATCAGGTTCTTGATGGAATGACAGGGCAGGATAGCCTGATTGGGTCAACGGCCGGCGAACAGGCATATGGCGATGTAGGCGACGACTACGTTCAGGGACGCGGTGGCCGGGATCGCCTCTTTGGTGGAACAGGTCAGGATAGCCTCTTTGGCGGTGGTGATACAGACCGCCTCTATGGCGGCTCGGCAAGCGATCGGATTTTTGGCGGTGATGGCCGCGATACTATCCTGGATGCCTCTTCCGATACCCAAGGCGGTGGGGATGATGCCTTCTATGGCGACGTTGGATCTGACGTCCTGAGAGGAACGACAGGTGATGACTTCCTTGTCGGCGGGTCAGGACTTGATCGCCATTACGGAGGCTCTGGCGATGACAGATTTCTCGTTAGGCAGGCCTCAGAGCTGAAGACTGCATCCGAGCAGTTCTTTGGCGGGGTGGGCAGTGATACGGTGATCATCCCCTTGAACGTCACGCTTAGCAGCGCGACAGGTTTGAACAGTGTTGAGCACTTACTGGTGTTCGGTGACAGCGGCGCCAACACAGTGACAGCTGGTGATGACTTCTTCGATCAACCCGCAGCACTGGGGTTGGATTTGTCGCTGTTCGGAGCGAGTGCAGCAGATAGCCTCTATCTGCCCGACGCCGCAACGGCAACTGCCCGGTTCCATCTCCTCTATGGCGGCTCGGGTCATGATAGGCTTCGCGGCAATGCCTCATCGACCGATCGCCTCTATGGCGATCAAGGTGATGATGTGATCCTAGGCGAGGGTAGCGATGCGGCGGGCGACCGGGCTTTCGGTGGATCAGGCAGCGACACGGTGGTTTTGCGGAGCGGCGAGGCTGCAGCGGGCGATTCCCTATTCGGCGACAGCGGTGAGGATACGCTTTACCTGCACGAGAACCTCTCCCTTCCGGACGGCATGGTGCTGGTGGACTTTGAGGTGACCGTGATAGGTGGTGTCGATGACGCGGATGACAACTTGGTCGCAGCGTCGTCCGCCGTGGTACTGAAGGGGCTTACCGGCGCAGACACATTGTATGTATCGTTTGAAGACAACCGGCTGTATGGCGGCTCTGGATCGGACTCCCTGTACGGCGGAATACTTGACGACTCCCTCGCCGGGGACAGCGGTCAGGACATCATCAAAGGAGACGCAGGGAACGATACCCTGTTCGGCGGTCTGGGCATCGACACTGTGGATGGCGGTGGTGGCGATGATCTAATCGTCGTGGGAACTGGAGAGGTCATTGCCGGTGAGACGATCTTCGGGGGAACCGGCAGAGATACGCTGGCGTTGCTGGTCGGCGCTAGCCTAGACGCGGGGCTGATCATCAGTGGTGTCGAAGTGACTGCGACCTTCGGATTGGAAGGGGACGATGGCATAGCTGGTTCAAACACAGCTGACTTCCTGGATGGCAGACACGGCAATGATCGAGTTTTTGGACGCGACGGTGATGATCGTCTCTTCGGAAACCTAGGTGATGACACCCTGAAAGGCCTCAACCAGAACGATGAGATCTACGGTGGTAGCGGCGCCGACACTTTGGTTGGCGGAGCCGACCAAGACAGGCTCTTCGGCGGAAGCGGCGATGACCTCTTCTACGTGAACGGCCTCAGTCAGTTGACAAGTGGAGAAACCTACAATGGTGGAGCAGGTGACGACACTATTATCTACCTGAGTTTTTCTGACGCTATGTTTACCCACACGGGCAGCCAACTATCAGTAGACAACTGGGTTTTCAGGCTCCTTGAGTCCGAAGACGACGTCACCTTGCAGACCGGCATATCCGACGGTCTGATCCGCAATCTCTTTGGGGAGGAGGGTGATGATACTCTAACCGGTGCGTCTGGACATGACGGACTTTATGGCGGCAGCGGCGCCGATACCCTGAACGGTAAGATTGGCGATGACAGGCTCATAGGCGGCAGCGGTTCCGACACCATGATCGGAGGTCGTGGCAACAACACCTTTTTCGTTCGGCCAGGCGATGAAACGGCGTCAGATACCTTTGACGGGACAGGCATTGGCCACAACACACTTGTCCTCCTTGATGGTGCGACGGCCATCGGGGTCTTCAAGGGAAGCTTCACGACCTTCGTCGGCGGCACGACAGGTGCCGACAGCCTGTCGGGGACCAGCGGTTCGGCGCTGGACCTAGCAGGCCTACGAGGCGACGACAGGATCTACGGCTCGGCAGGAGGGGACAGTCTGCTGGGCAATCTCGGAGCTGACAGCATCTATGGCGGCAGTGGATCCGACGAACTTTTTGGCGGGAGCGGTCGCGATCTTCTACAGGGCGGATCTGGTCAGGACCTGGTGTTCGGAGGAAGCAATCGCGATGTCCTGGTCTTCGCCCCTGGAGATGCACAAGAGAATGCCGGTATCGAGGAGACGCTCGATGGAGGGAGCGGGACCGATACCTTGGTGCTGATGCCCAGCGCTGAGTTGCCGGATTCGGTGTTGATCACGCGGGTCGAGCACACTTTGGTGCTCGGCGAGAGCGGCAGCGATACCTTTATCAACCTTGGCGGTCGCCAGACACTTCACGGTGAGAGCGGGAACGATACGCTGATTGGCGGTCAGAGCTTCGGGTACCTAGTTGGCGGTGTCGGCGACGATCGCCTGTACAATATGCGATCGGGCATTCTCTATGGCGGAGCAGGCAGCGATCGTCTATTCGGCGGCACTGGCAGTGCCGGGCTTTTTGGCGGTAACGGTGAGGATACGATTGAGGATGGACGTGGCTCCAATGCACTTTACGGTGGCCCCGGATCAGATCTGCTGATTGGAAATGACGGAAACGACAAGATTGACCCGGGATTCGGTATCGATACGATCTATGGAGGTGACGGCACGGATCGGCTTTGCATGGACCGTTCTTTCTTAGCCTACGATCTGAGCTTCGATTTAACGGAAGCCGTCGTATTCCTCAGTGATGGAATAGGAGGCGTTACCGGGAGTCAAATCCAGAGCGTCGAACGTGTTTCCTTTGTTGCCGGAGGTGGAAACGACTCCCTTGTTCTTACCAGTGGCATCGACATTCTGCGCGCCAATTCCGGTAAAGACACTCTGCGCGCTGGGGAAAGTCGCGACAGCCTCTTTGGCGGCGAGGGGGATGACAAACTCTACGGTGAATCAGGAGACGATATCCTTCGTGGCGAAAGCGGATCCGATAGGCTTTTTGGCGGGGTCGATAGTGATCGCCTCTGGGGTGGTTCGGGCTCGGACACGCTCTACGGAGAGGCCGCCGGAAACTACATGTTCGGCGATTCTGGAAATGACACCATAATCATCACCTCATTCTCAGAGGCGTTCGGCGGCAGCGGCAGCGATGTACTGCTTATCGATGGCCTCGATCAAAGCGGCAACAGCCAAGGCAATGGCGGACCGAGGATCAACGATTTCCAAGGCCGTCAGTTCGGCGGTTCAGCCAGTGAAGACAGCTTGGTGTTTGCTTCAGGACTGGAGAGCGGCGTCTTTTCCTTCATCGGAAGCGATCCCTTCAGCGGCAACCTCAATTCAGAAGCGCGCTTCGACAGGACAGGTCTGGTGAAGATCGACCATGATGGCGATGGTGACGCCGACATCATCTTGTCCCTGAAAGGATTGACCGCTGCCTCGCAGCTTACATCAAGCGACTTCGTGTGGTTGTGAGCGACACTGTGACCACGACCTATTCCTTCTCAACCTCCGAGCCTCAGGCCCGCATGCGCGCGCCTGTTGGGTCATAGAGGGCAGCAGCCTGGACCTCGGCTGGATAGATCTCTCCATTGATCTCTATTGAGAGCTTGCTGCCTGCTTCGCTGAGGTCGCTGCGGACGTAACCCATGGCCATGGACTTGCCGATATGGTGCGCAAAGCCGCCTGAAGAGACATACCCGACTGCCTTCTCATCCAAGAGAATGGCCTCGTCGCCGGAGACGTCGATGTCGTCGGTTTCCACCACCAGGCTGACCAGGCGTTGCTTGGGGATGGTATTGCGTTCACTCTCGGCGGCTTCTTTGCCGACGAATTTCTTATCCCATTTGATAAAGGCCGCCATCCCGCTCTCGGCTGCAGTGAAGTCCGGGCGGAAATCCAGGGTCCAGACGCCCCAGTTCTTCTCCAGCCGCAAGGACATCAATGCGCAGGCGCCGTACCAGCGCAGACCTAGGTCGGCGCCGGCCTCCTCGATCGCTTCTGCCAAGCGCAGTTGGTATTGTGGAGCGACGTAGATTTCGTAGCCCAGCTCGCCGGAGAAGGAGATACGGGCCAGAACGGCCGGCACGCCGGCAACGAAGGTCTGGCGGATATCGCGGAACGCCAAGGCCTCGGCCGAGACATCCTCGCGGGTGATCCGGGCAAGGAGTTCGCGCGACCTGGGGCCGGAGAGCGCGATGCCGTGGAACTCGTCGGAGGCGTTGCGATAGGCGACGCCAGCTGCGGGCAGCTGTGCCTCGAACCAGCGCCGATGGGCCTCCTGCATAGCGCCGGAGCCGAACAGCATGAAGTGCTGCTCGCCGAGGCAAGCGACGGTCAGATCGCCATAGAGGCGGCCTTTCGGTGTAAGCATGGGGGTCAGGGTCATGCGTCCAGGCTTTGGCACCCGCCCGGCCAGCAGATGATCCAGGAAGGCCCGTGCGCCAGGTCCCTTGACCTGGTGCTTGGCAAAGTTGGCGATCTCGATGCAGCCGACGGCCTCGCGTACGGCCTTGACCTCGCGGGCGACGTAGGCATGCGCGCGCGAGCGGCGGAAGCTCGGCTCCTCATGCGCGTCATCAGGCCCATCGGCGAACCAAAGGGCATGCTCCAAGCCGAAGGCCTGATCCATCACCGCGCCCTTGGCGACCAGACGGTCGTAGAGTGCCGTGGTTTTCTGCCTGCGGCCCTTGGGCAGGGTCTCGTTCGGGAAGGTCATGACGAAGCGGCGCTCGTAGTTCTCGGCCGACTTCACCGTGCCCCACTCGGGCGTAGCAAAGTCGCCGAAGCGAGCGATGTCCATGGCCCAGACATCGATCGAGGGCTCGCCCTCGATCATCCACTCGGCCATGGTCAGCCCGACACCGCCGCCCTGACAAAAGCCGGCCATGACGCCAACCGCCGCCCAGTAGTTCTTGAGGCCCGGCACCGGGCCAATCATGGGATTGCCGTCGGGGCCAAAGGTGAAGGGGCCGTTGATCATGTCCTTGATGCCGACCCGACCCAGGGCCGGAATACGTTCGAAGCCCATCTCCAGGCGGTCGGCGATGCGGTCCAGGTCCGGCTGCAGCAGTTCATGGCCGAAGTCCTGCGGTGTGCCGGCGACCTTCCAGGGTGTCGAAGAGGGCTCGTAGGTGCCCAGAAGCATGCCCTGCCGCTCTTGCCGGAAGTACATGTTGCCTTCGTAGTCGACGCCGGCTGGCAGGCGCGGCTCGGCCGGTCTGGCCACGATCTCCGGTATCGCCTCGGTGATGAGGTAGTGGTGCTCCATCGGTTGCACCGGCAGGTGGATGCCGGCCAGATGTCCGACTTCACGCGCCCAGAGGCCGCCGGCGTTAACCACCATTTCGGCCCGAACCGTTCCCTTGCTCGTAACCACTTCCCAGGACCCATCCCGTTGGGGATTGGTCTCGAGAACAGGGCAGTGGGTCTCGTAGTTGGCGCCGTGCACCTTGGCGGCCTTGGCGAAGGCATAGGTGACGCCGGAGGGATCGATGTCGCCGTCGAGCGGATCCCAAAGTGCTGCGACATAGAATTTGGGATCGATCAGGGGGTGCCGCTCCGCCGCCTCCTTGACTGATATGAACTCCTGCTCCAAGCCCATGGTGCGGGCCTTGGAGCGTTCGCGCTTCAGATAGTCGTACCAGGTCTGGTTGGATGCCAGGTAGAAGCCGCCAGTCGCATGCATGCCGACTGAGTGGCCCGAGGTCTCCTCAATCTCCTTATAGAGATTGATGGTGTAGCCCTGCAGGCGCGAGATGTTGGGATCGGAACTGATGGTGTGGATCTGCCCGGCAGCATGCCAAGAGGAGCCTGAGGTAAGCTCACTGCGCTCCAGCAGCAGCACATCCTTCCAGCCAAACTTGGCTAGGTGGAAGAGGATGGAGCAGCCGACGACGCCACCCCCGATGATGACGACCTTGGCATGGCTTTGCATGGCGGTAAGGCTCCTTTAGGAAAGGTCTAGTACCAGGCGTCCGGCAGTTCCGCCTTGCGGCGGGCGACGAAAGCCTCGAGTTCTTCGCGTTTGGCCGGGTCGAGCGGCGGTGGTTCGTAGTCGGCGAGCAGCTGATTCCAGCGCTCATAGGCACGCCGCGCGCTGTCCTTGGAGCCGCGCTCCTCCCACTGCTCGACGCTCTCGCTGTCGGAGAGCTGGGCGTCGTAGTAGGCGGTCTGGTAATTCGCCATGGTGTGTGCCGAACCGAGGAAGTGGCCGGCGGGCTCCACATCGTCGTAGGCGGTACGGCCGAGTGCATTGTCGTCCAAGGGCAAGCCTTGCAACAGGACCTGGTAGGAGCCCAGGCGGTCGCCATCCAGCACCAGCTTCTCATAGCCGGTGCAAAGCCCCCCTTCCAACCAGCCAGCGGCGTGCAGCACGAAATGTGCGCCGCCGAGCGCGGTGGACAGCATGGAGTCAGCGCTCTCTGCCGCAGCCTGCGCATCGGCGAGCTTGGAGGCCGTCAGCGAACCGCCGCAGCGCAGCGGTACGCCCAGACGCCGTGCCAACTGGCCGATCACCAGATTGGAGATCACTGGTTCCGGCATGCCGAAGGTCGGCGCACCCGACTTCAGGCTCATGGAGGAGAGGAAGTTGCCGAGGATAAAGGGGGAGCCAGGGTGCACCAATTGGCTGAAGGCGCAGCACATCATGGCCTCGGCCAAGGCTTGGGCGATCGAGGCCGCAGTGGTGACCGGACCCATGGCGCCGCCCAGAATGAAAGGCGCCACGATCATGCCTTGTCCGGCGCCGGAATAGGTGCGAATTGCCTCTGTCACCACCTTGTCGACCAGCAGCGGCGAGTTGGTGTTGACGTTGCCCATGATGGTGCAGTGGCTGTCGAATGTCTCGGGTCCGTGCAGGATGCGCGCCATGTCGACCGAATCCTGTGCCCGGCTCATCTCGGTGATGGCGCCCAGATGCGGCTTGTCGCTTGCCGTCATATGGATGAAGAGCATGTCCAGATGGCGCTTGGAAACCGGTACATCGCAAGGCTCGCAGATGACCAGGCCACCGTGATGCAGGCTAGGCAGCATGTAGCTCAGCTTCACCAACTTCTCGAAGTCGTCGATGCTGCCATAACGCCGCCCGCCCTCCAGATCACGCACGAAGGGGGGGCCATAGACCGGGGCAAAGACCTGACCGTCCTCGCCGATCTTGACGCTGCGGTCCGGGTTGCGGGCAATTTGCATAAAGCTCTTGGGCGCCGTCTTGCAGAGTTCGCGGATCATCCCCCTGGGCGCGCGAACCCGCGTCTCGCGGACATCGGCGCCGGCCTTGCGCCAGATCTCAAGCGCAATCGGGTCTTCTCTGAACTCCAGCCCGATCTCCTGGATCAGCCAGTCTGCCTGGTCTTCGAGACGGATGAGGCCTTCTTCACCCAGCATCTCGTAGAATGGGATTTGGCGCGTGACGTAGGCCGGCGCCTTGGCCTCTTCGCGATTGAGCTTGGCTTCGCGCGCGCCGCCGCGGCTGCGTCTTGTTCTTGTCTCGCCCATGTGACCTCCCGGCTTGGACCTCTGCCACTCGACCTCTCCAAGCAGCCCCTACACTACACCCGGATCGGCCCGCTTGTGATCCTTGATAAAAGTGAGGCATCGGATAAGATCAGGTTATGCGAGATCTCTTGCGGTCCGTTGGATCGCTGCATCACTTGGCCGTCTTCGAGGCCGCGGCGCGCCTGGGCTCCTTTACCAAGGCGGCCAAAGAGCTGAACGTCTCCCAGCCGGCCGTCAGCCAAGCCGTGCGTCGCCTGGAAGAGATGATCGGTATGCCGCTCTTCCGTCGCGGTCATCGCAGCATCGAGCTGACCGACGCCGGTGCCTTGCTCTATCACGACGTCGGCGAGGGCTTTGCACGTGTTCTTTCGACCGTACGGCATTTGGGACGTCTGGCGCGGACCGGACATGTGACGCTCTCGGTCTCAACTGCCTTCGCCAACTATTGGATGGTGCCGCGCCTGCAGGATTTTCGCGCGCGCCATCCAGGCGTCGACCTGCGCCTGCAGACCACGGACAAGGAGTTGGACCTGGCACAGGAAGGGATCTCGCTTGGCGTCAGGCGTGGGGAGGGGACCTGGAAGGGCTACGAGGCGGCCTTGATCGCGCCGGAAGTTCTTTCAGCCGTCGCCAGTCCTGCTTTTCTTGCGGCTCAGGATCCGATCGAAGATCTCATAGCACTCAAGCGCGCATCACTTATTCACCTGGAGGAACCCTATCGTCTGCGCCCCGCATGGCGCGATTGGTTCCGCGCGCTGGGGCAAGACTATCGCGATGAGGGGGAGGGGCTGCGCCTCAACGACTATGCCTTGGTGCTGCAGGCCGCCATGGCAGGGGAGGGGATTGCCATGGGTTATGGTCATGTCGTGGAGCCACTGATCGAAAAGCGCCTGCTGGTTAAGGTCGGGCCGTGGGAAGACGACACCGGGATGGGCTATTACCTTGTCTGGTCGGAGCGGACCAGGCTTTCGCCGGCGGCTAGCCATGTGAAAGACTGGATTTTGGAACAGTCAGGTTAGGGGTGCTCGTCGGGAGTTCGGACTGTCTGTCATGGTCGCGGTTCACGAGGAGAGGACACCATTTGCGGCAGAGCAGAGGAGACAGCAGCCCCAGACCAGGCCTATCGTGCTCTACTCTTTGGAACCGATCTTCGACAACAAAACGCCGGCGACAATGAGCGCTGCCCCTAAGATCATGTTCCAGGTCAGTGCCTCTCCCAAAAAGATATGGGCGTTCACCAAAGTGAAAACGATAGTAAGGGTGAAAAGCAAAGAGGCGGGCACTGCCGGGATTCGGGCCGCCGCCTCATACCACAGATAATAGGCCGCGGCCGTTGGGAAGACGCCAAGGAGCAAGAGGAGGAGCCAATCAACGGCTGGTACCGCGGTCACATCGAAGGATCTCACGAAGGCGAAGGGGGTGAGCACCAGGGCGGAGACGAAGAGCACATTGAAGAGAAAGCTGATGCGGTCGATCGTGCTCTGGCTATCACTCAAGGCCTGACTGCTGCCCAGCATGAAGATTGCCCAGGTGAGACCCGCCAGAACCTCGAGAAAATCGCCAAAGAGACCCTCACCACCGATCTGCAGATCATGCTGGACCGTGAAGAAGACACCCACGATGGCGACCAGCGTGGCGCCTAATTGGGCGGGGCTGACGCGTTCGCGCAAAACCAAGAAAACGAACACAAGAACGAAGAAGGGGGCCGTATTCTCCAACATCATTGCGCTTGAGGCGCCGGTATGTTCTAGGCCCCAATGAAAGAAGATATAGTTGGTCGCTGCCCCGAAGGTGGTGATTAGAAAGTTTTTGTCTTTGAAGTCGAGGCGGACAGGCGCGCGGTAGGCCTTCATGATGAGATAGAGCGTTCCTGCGGCGACGTAGAGCCGCAAGACACCGATGGTCAGGCCCGGCATGTCGTGGGTCAGAAAGCGAACGATGACACTGTGGGTGCCCCAGAAGAAGGCAGAAAGGAACCCGAGAGCAATGGCAGTTCCAGCCGCGGTCTTAAGCATCGTTTATTATCAATCCGAGATAGGGTGCCTGGCCATCTCAGAGCCAGAGGAAGTCTGTGCCGGTAAGCTGGTTGGCCGCCGTCAGGCCGGTCACTCGGAAGGTGAAGTCCGCACTGCCGTTGCCGTCGCTATCGACCTCGACCGTGTCACCGCCGGCAAAGCGGGCTTCCGAGGTGCCACCACCCGAGAAAGCTGCACCGTCGACATAGGTGAAGTTGCCGCTTTCCAGGCCGGTGGCGAAGACCAGCTTGTCTTCGCCGTTGGCACCATTCAGCGATACACCGTCGAGGTCCCGAACCTCCGCATCGTTCAGAGGGTTGGTGAAGCGGAACCAGTCCTCGCCCGAACCACCGAAAGCGACATCGCCACTGGCAAGGTTCAAGGTATCGTCGCCGCTCTCACCCTCCAGACGGTTGCCGGACCCGCCGCCCAAGATGAAGTCGTCTCCGTTTCCGCCCGAGATGCTGTCGTCGCCGCCTTGGCCGCGCAGGGCATTGTCGCCGCTGTTGCCTTCGATGGTGTTGTCCAGGCTGTTGCCGGTCCCATCGATGTTGCCGAAGCCCCCTTGCATGCGCAGGTTCTCGATGAAGGCGTCGGCAGTTCCGTCAGGCAGGGTGAAATCGGTCTGCGCACGCACCAGATCGGTGCCCTGGCCTGAGAAGTCCCGCACACGGTCGGCCGTGGTCGTCACAATGAAAGTATCGTCGCCGCTGCCTCCCGCAAGCGTATTGGTCCCGCCGCGGCTGTTTAAGCGATCGTCGCCTTCACGACCCAGGATGACGTTCGAGAAGGAGTTGCCGATGATGATGTCGTCGTTGGCATTTCCGGACATCTTGGCGCTTCCGGCTGCCGTGTTGATGTTGACCCGTTCGATATCAACCTCGCCGGCATCCCCCAAGGTGTAGTCGCCGGCGTTGGAGCGAAGGACGTCGTTGCCTTCACCTGCACCGTCGAAGAGGACGTCGTCCTTGGTGTCGATGATGAAGGTGTCGTTGTTGTTGCCGCCATAAGCGGTATCGCTGCCGCTGCCGCCATTCAGGCGGTCTCGCCCGTCGCCGCCGTAGATGACATCTCGGCTGGAGCCTCCGACGATCTGATCGTTGCCGGCGGCACCGGAGATTTGGTCGCCGCCGTCCGCGCCGAAGAGCGTATCTCTGCCGCTCTGACCTAAGAGGTAGTCGCTGCCGTTCTCGCCGCGGAGCTGATCGTCGCCGGATCCGCCCCCCATGTAGTCGGTGCCACCGCCACCCCACATGCGGTCGTCACCAGCATCGCCTCGCAGGCTGTAGTCGGTGTTATCACCGCCGAAGATGCTATCATTGCCGCTACCGCCGAAAAGGCTGGTGTCGTAACCGTCATCGCCATGGATGGTGTCCGCCCCGGAGCCACCGAGAAGAGTTCTATCGTTCTCGCCCCCACCATAGATCAGGTCATCGTCGTCGCCACCGAAAAGCCCGGTGTCGGCGCCGCCGCGCCCGAAAAGGCTGTCGTCACCGGCGAAACCGCCAATCTGTTGGTCGTAGCCGTCGCTGCCGAAGACCGTGTCGTTCCCACCGTCACCGAAGAGGTAGCTGTCGTTACCGGATCCACCGGCGATGATGTCATCACCGGGGCCGCCGATGAGGTCGGTGTCGGCGCCGGATTCACCACCTATCACGTCATTGCCAAACCCGCCGTACAATCGGTAATCACCGCCGGTCCCGCCGGAGAGCGTATCGTTGCCACTGTCGCCCCAAAGGTAGGCATCGGTGCCATCCTCGCCCTGAAGCGTGTCATCGCCGCTGCCGCCGTAGAGTCCAAAGTCGTTTCCACCCCGCCCGAAGAGCTGGTCATTGCCAGTTTGTCCGGCGATGTTGAGATCGTTGCCACGTCCTCCGAAGAGGGTGTCACTGCCATCATTGCCGACGATGAAGAAGTCGTCGCCGTCTCCCCCAGTGATGGTATCTCCCCCGCCGCCGCCATAGACGAAGATGTCGCTCCCGGAGTCCGAATTGATGATGTCGTTGTTGCCGCCTCCGAAGAGGGAGGTGTCGGCGCCTGAACCACCGTAGATAGCGTCGTCGTCGACCCCGCCGGTCAAGCTCGTGTCGCTACCATCTCCACCGAAGAGACTGTCATTGCCGTGGCGACCATCGAGGTAGAGGTCGTTGCCGTGACCAGCGTTTAAGGTGTCGGAGGAACTGCCGCCATAGAGACCGCGGTCATCGCCACTGCCGGCGTAGAGACGATCGGCACCCGACGCGCCGTCGAGGAAGAAATCCTCGCCCGATCCACCATAGACCCTGTCGCTGCCGTTACTGCTCAGCAGCAGGAAGTCGTCGCCATCTCCGCCGAAAATAGAGTCTGACCCGGCACCACCGTAGAGAAAACTGTCCTCTCCTGCGCCTCCACGGACCTGGTCGGTCCCCGTTCCGCCGTAAAGGTAGGTGTCGCCTCCCTCACCACCGTAGATCCTGTCTGCACCATCGCCCCCGTCCAGAGAGGTGTCGGCGCCAGTGCCGCCATAGACACGGTCGTTTCCCCCACCTCCGATCAGGGAGAAGTCATTTCCCTCATCGCCAAAGAGGCTGTCGGACCCGTCCGACCCGGTCATATCACCAAAAAGGCTCCCGTCGTCCCCAGCGCCGCCGTAAATGGTGTCGTTATCCTGGCCGCCCCGGAAGGTTCCGTCGTTGCCCTCTCCACCGAAGAGGATGTCGTCACCGGCGCTTCCACCATGGCCAGAGTCGTTTCCCGACCCGCCGTAGAGGCGGTCGTTCCCGGCGTCTCCGTTTGAGCCGAAATCAGCACCGCTTCCGAGGTCAAAAAAGTCGTCGCCGTCGTCGCCACGCAGTGCGAAATCGCTTCCATCATTGCCAAATAGACGATCGTCGCCGGACCCGCCGCGGGGTCCAACATCGACACCGTCCCCGCCATAGATCCGATCGGCACCACTGCCCCCAGATCCGCCTTGAGCGTTCCCACCATCTACCCCGAAAAAGGTGTCCTCACCCAGCCCCCCAACAAAGACGTTGTTGCCTCCCGCGCCAAACGCCGTATCAGCCCCACTGCCGCCATTCAGGACGTCTACCCCTGATCCTCCGTACAAGCGGTCAAACCCACTGCCGCCGAAGAGGGAATCGAGCTCGGACAGCCCATAGAGACGGTCGTCACCGTTTAGGCCGAAGATGGTGTCCGCCTGATCCGTGCCGGTCAGCGTGTCTGGGCCATTGGTGCCGGTGATTGATGCCATCGAAATCTCTCCGATCTCTCTCTGTGCTGCTGCACGGGGCTATGATGCGATGATCAGTTTAGGGTTCTGTTGCGGCCTTAAACAAGCGTTCATTGAAACTTGTCATCGTGCTCAAGCTAGGAACCGGGCAGTGAGAAGGGGAGGAGGGGCTCCAAGCTACTCCTGTCTATCGCGTGCACTAACCCAGGCCCGAATGACCACACCTAACTCTGGAACAGAAAATCTGTCGCGGTTAACTGATTGGCGGCGGAGAGCCCGGTCACGCGGAAGGTGTAGTCCGCGCTACCGTCGCCGTCGTTATCCACCTGGACCCGGTTGCTGCCGGCATGGCGTGCTTCGGAGTTGCCGCCGCCGGAGAAAGCGGCGCCATCGATGTATGTGAAGGATCCGACCTCCAGGCCAGTCGCGAAGACCAGGAGGTCTTCACCATTGCCCGCATTGAGGCTGACGCCGTCGAAGTCGCGGATGCGAGCATCGGTTAAGGGATTGTTGAAGCGGAACCAATCGCTGTCTGCACCACCGAAGGCCATGTCACCGCTGCCAACGTTGACTGTATCGTTGCCCGTTTCACCAAGCAGCAGGTCGGCCTGGGCGCCGCCGACCAGACGGTCGTCGCCGTCGCCACCCTCGATCTGATCCTCGCCGTCGAGGCCGCGCAGCAGGTTATCGCCGCGGTTGCCGACAATGTCGTTGTCTAGGCTGTTGCCCGAGCCATTGAGATTGGACGAGCCGCCGAGAAGGTGGAGGTTCTCGAGAAAGTCGGTCGCTGCACCGTCGGGGAGCGTGAAGCTGACCGAACTACGAACCAAATCGGTGCCGCCGCCGGCCAGTTCTTCGATCGCGTCGGCTGTTGTGCTAACCGTGAAGGTGTCGTCACCCAAGCCTCCGACTGCTTGGTCGGTGCCGGCCCCCCCATCCAACTGGTCGTTACCTGTGCCGCCGTAGAGCCCGATGTCGTCACCAGAGCCGGCTTCGATGACATCGGCACCATCGCCGCCGATCAGGAGAGAGTCGGCGCCGGAATCTCCAAAAATGCGGTCGCTGCCGCTACCACCCGACAAGGAGTGGTCCAAACCATTGCCGCCATAGAGGCTGTCTGCCCCGGTGGCGCCGAAGAGGGAGGTGTCGTCCCCGGCCCGACCGAAGAGAGCGTCGCCGCCTTGGCCTCCCACCAGGGTCTCGTCGTCGCCGCGACCGCCGAAGAGAATGTCTGCCCCCTGACCGCCGAAGAGGCGACCGTCATCATCGTCTCCTGCCACCAGGGTGTCGGTGGCGCTGCCGCCATAGAAGCGACTGTCCTCGCCCGATCCCCCAATGAGGTGATCGCGGCCTTGGCCGCCGAAGAAGAAGGAATCGTCGCCGGTGTCTCCGATCAGGGAATCATTCCCGCTGTTGCCCATCAGGCTATCATCACTGCCATGGCCGGCAAAGACCGCGTCGTCGCCGGACCCGCCGATCAAGGCAAAGTCCTCGCCATAGCCGCCATAGATCAGATCGTCTCCAACGCCGCCGATGAGGGCGCTGTCAGCGCCGCTCTCGCCAAGAAGCGTATCGTCGCCCGAGCGTCCGAAGAGCCCGTTCTCGTTGCTGGGGCCACCGAAGATCCGGTCGACCCCGGAGTCGCCGTAGAGGTCGTAGTCCTTACCGGTGCCGCCGTAGATCGTATCGACGCCCTGACCGCCGAAGAGTGAGCCGTCGACTGCATCCCCGCCGAACAGCAGGTCCGTGGCGCTGCCGCCAAAGACCGTGCGATCGACGGCCGAGCCACCTGCGATGGTGTCGCTGCCGGCCCCGCCGTACATCCCAAACTCCGGGCCCGACCCACCGAAGAGGCTGTCGTTTCCAGCACCTCCGAAGAGGCCCATGTCGTCGCCGTCGTCGCCGTAGACTCGGTCGTCACCTGATCCCCCTGAAAGCCCTTCATCGCGAAAGACGCCACCGAAGAGCCGGTCGCCGCCGCTGTCGCCGAAGAGACGGTCAACCTGGTGCCCGCCATAAAGGCGGTCGTTGCCGTTGCCTCCGAAGACCAGGGAATCTCTATTGCTGCCGCCATAGATCCGGTCGGCGCTGTTGCCCCCGTAGAAGCGATCATAGCCGGCCTCTCCAAAGAGCGAGTCACTGCCTCCACCGCCGAAGATCGAATCACTGCCACCTCCGCCATAGAGCAGGTCGTCGCCGCCCAAGCCGTAGATCTGGTCGCTGAACCCGAAGCCAAACAGCGTGTTGGCCTCGTCGGTTCCGGTGATTGAAGCCATCAGTCCCTCCCGCTCAATTGTTCTGGTGCTGCAGTCTATCAGAGCCAGACGAAGTCAGTCGCCGTCAGCAGGTTGGCCGCAGTAAGGCCATCGATCAGGATGGCCTGATCGACGCTGCCGTCGCCGTCCCGATCGACCTGAATCTGGCGCGGCCTGTCATAACGCGCCTCGGAACTGCCACCGCCGGAGAAGGGGTTCGAGCCGACATAGTCGAAGACCCCCACCTCCAGCCCTGTGGCATAGACGATCTTGTCCTCGCCGTTTGCGCCATTGACCAGGATACCGTCAAAGTCTCGAAAGATCGGCCCGCCGGAGCCGCCGCTGCCCAGGTCGCCTCCAGCCAGTTGAAATTCATCCTTGCCGGAACCACCGAAGGCGATGTCACCCTCACCGATGAAGAGCGTATCGGCGCCTCTGCCGCCCTCGAAGCGGTCGCTGCCTTGGCCGCCGAAAAGAGAATCCGCACCCGCGCCGCCGAAGAGGCTGTCGTCCCCCTTGTTGCCAGCCAGGCGATTGCTGCCAGAGTTGCCCTCAAGGCTGTTGTCCAGATCATTGCCGGCGCCGTTTAGATCGCCCAAACCCACCTGCAGGCGCAGATTCTCGACGAAGTCCGTGGCGCCGCCGTTCGGCAAGGTGAAGTCGACCTCCGCCCGGACCAGGTCGACGCCATGACCCGAGAATTCGCGCACCTGGTCGGTTGCGGTGGTGACTACGAAGGTGTCCTTGCCACTGCTGCCGGTCATTTGATCGCTGCCGCCGCGGCCGTTCAATCGGTCGGCACCGCTGCGCCCCAGCAGCGTATTGTCGAAGGAGTTGCCGATCAGAATGTTGGCCATCGCATTGCCGTCCAACCGGGCTGCCATGGCTTCGGCGTTGATGTTCGCGCGCTCAAGGAAGCCGTCAGTACCGCTTGCCAGCGTGTAGTCGATGGCGTTTGAGCGTAGAACGTCGATGCCGCCGGCCTGCGTCTCCAAGGCCAGATCGCTCATGGTGTCGACGATGAAGGTGTCGTTGTTGCCGCCGCCGAAGGCCGTGTCGGCACCGGAGCCCCCGTTCAGGCGGTCGCGGTTCGGCCCGCCTGAGATGGTGTCGTCACCACTGCCGCCGACGATCCGGTCGTTCGCTGTATCGCCAAAGAGTTCATCATCGCCGTCGCCGCCGAAGACGGTATCGCGACCGCTGTTGCCGGCCTGCCAATCATCGCCCTCCTCACCGCGCTGCAGGTCCTCTCCGTCATTTCCGGCCAGCATGTCCTTGCCAAGACCACCGACTTGGATATCGCTGCCAGATCCGCCGAAGAAGGAGTCGATGCCGGCATCGCCCTCCTGGCTGTCGGCGCCAGAGAGGCCGAAGAGGAAATCGGCACCCGGGCCACCGATGAAGGTGTCGTTGCCGCTCCCACCCGTCAGCGTGTCGCCGCCGCTGCCGCCGACGAAGATGGCGCGCTCTACGTTCATGATCGTGCTGCCGAAGGTGCCGCCGGGCCCGTCTTTCAGGACGCTGGTTCTATCAAGATTGAGGACCAGGTCGCCGGCGGCCTGCTCTCGGTTCATGCTCATGACGTCGAAGCCACTGCCGCCGTCGATGAGGTCAAGCCCACTGCCAGCGTAGAGGCGATCGCCGCCGCTGCCCCCGAAAATCCGATCGTCGCCCGAGCCACCGTAGAGGCGATCGTTCGCCGCCAGGCCATAGAGCCTGTCGGAGCCCGCCAAGCCGTAGATCCGGTCGGCAGCACTTGTGCCCGACAGCGAGTCGTTCATGTCGGACCCGGTTATCAACGCCATGTCACTCCCCTTCTCATCTGGAGGCGGCGCTCGAAAGGGGAGGGGCGCCGTCTTCGCCTTGCTTCTGGTTTGGCTCTAAAGCCAAACGAAGTCGCTTGCAGTCAGGAGGTTGGCTGCAGTGACACCGTCCACCAGGAAAGCCAGGTCGCCGGAGCCGTCGCCGTCTTGGTCGACTTGAAGCTGACGGGGGCCGGCAAAGCGCGCCTCTGAGTTGCCGCCGCCGGAGAAGCCCGCTGCGCCGATGTAGGCAAAAGAGCCCGTCTCCAATCCGGTGGCGAAGACGAGCTTATCCTCGCCATTTGCGGCATTGACCGAGACGCCGTCAAAGTCACGGATCACCGGGCCGCCCGATCCGCCCATGCCTAAGGGATCGCCGTTGAAGCGGAAGGAATCGAGGCCGGATCCACCGAAAGCGACGTCGCCAGTTTCCATCAGGATCGTGTCGGCGCCACTCTCACCCTCCATGCGGTCGCCCTGTGCACCGCCGAAGAGGAAGTCGTCTCCCTCGCCGGCCTCAATGGAATCGGCGCCGTCCAAGCCTCGCAGGGCATTGTCGCCGCTGTTCCCCTCAATGGTGTTGTCCAGGCTGTTGCCGGCACCGTCTATGTCGCCTTGATTGCCTTGCAGGCGCAGGTTCTCGACGAAGGCCGTGGCGGTTCCATCGGGCAGGGTAAAGCTGACCTCCGCGCGAACCAGATCCGTACCCTCGCTGGCGAACTCACGTACATTGTCGGCACTGCTGGTCACGATGAAGGTGTCGTCACCGCTGCCGCCGGTCATGTTGTTGGTGCCGCCGCGGCTGTTCAGACGATCATCGCCGCTGCGTCCCAGCAGAACATTGTCGAAAGAGTTGCCGATCAGAAGGTCGTCGTTCGCATTGCCGACCATGCGCGCATTGCCGGCGCCGGTATTGAGGTTAACCCGTTCGATCACCACCTCGGCAGCGGTTCCAAGGGTATAGGTTGCAGCGTTGGAGCGCAGCACGTCGTCGCCCTGACCAAGTCCGTCGAAGATCAGATCCGTCTCAACATCAATAATGAAGGTATCATTGTTGTTGCCGCCATAGGCCGTGTCCGTTCCAGAGGCTCCATTGAGGCGGTCTCGGTTCTGCCCGCCGAAGATCACATCGCTGCCACTGCCGCCGATGATCTGATCGTTGGCCGTATCGCCGAACAAGCGATCGTCTCCCTGCCCACCAAAGAGTGTGTCCTTGCCGCTGGCGCCATAGAAAGCGGAGTCGTTACCCGATCCTCCGCGTAGCAGGTCGTCGCCATCGCCGCCATAAACGAAGGCATCATTGCCCGCATCACCCTGAATGACGTCGTTGCCAAGGCCTCCGGCCAGATCGAAGTCGGACTGGTCGCCGCCGAAGAGATGGTCCGAGCCGATACCGCCAAACATGTCAGCATCCAGACCGGCGCCGCCAAAGACAGAATCATCGCCTGTCCCGCCGCCGAAAGTCCGGTCGTTACCGCTGCCAGCGAAAACCGTGTCGCCGCCGTCCGATCCATAGAGGCGGCGATCATCGCCATCGCCGCCGTAGATTGTATCGTCGTCTGCTTCGCCATATAGGGCGGTGTCGTTCCCCGAACCGGCGTCAAGGCGGTCGCTGCCATATCCTCCGAAGAAGTAGGTGTCTGCTCCGGAGCCACCAAAGATTTGGTCAATGCCCGAGTTGCCGCTGAGAATGGAATCGTTACCGTTACCTGCTTCGATGAGGTCGTCGCCGGCCAGACCGTCGAGATTGTAATCCGAGCCATTGCCACCGAAAATCCGATCATTGCCGGTTCCACCGAAGAGGAAGGAGTCGGCGCCGCCTTCGCCAGAGATCACGTCAGGACCGGACCCGCCGTAGACCGCAAACTCGTTGCCGCCGCCACCGTAGATCTCATCCGCACCACGGCCGCCATAAATCGAGATGTCGTTGCCAGATCCACCAAAGATGGTGTCGGCACCGCGATCGCCGTAGACGGAGCCGTCGTCGCCGGCCCCCATGATAAGCGTGTCCACACCGCTACCGCCGTAGAGAACCTCGTCGTTCCCGGAACCACCGTCGATGGTGTCGCGCCCGGAATCGCCGCTGAGGTAGACATCTTGGGTCGATCCACCGAAGATGGTGTCGTCGCCGTGTCCTCCGTAGAAAACCAAATCGAACCCGGAACCGCCGTAGAGCGTGTCATCGCCGCTATTGGTCATGAACCCGCCGTCGGAACCGCTGCCCCCGAAGACGATGTCGTCGCCGGATCCACCGGTGACGTTACCGTCGTCGCCATCTCCGCCGAAGATCGTGTCGTTGCCGGTGGCACCGAAGAAGGTGTCATCGCCCGCCAGCCCGTAGAGGCGGTCGTCCCCGTCCAGGCCGTAGATCTGATCTGCTAAGTTGGTACCCGTCAGGCTGTCGGGGCCGCTGGTTCCAATGATGACCGCCATAAGCAAGGCTCCTATCGCATGCAGCGTCGTCGCCCCGGTCTTGTGCTCGATCCGGTGGCGGCGTCGCGACCTTGTAACCCCGCCTCTCCCCTGTTGAATACTAGGGGAAACGCCCCGAGAGGCCAAGCGCCATCGGATCGAGCAGGCCGGGCCGAGCCAATCTCGGTGATCTGCAATCCATCATTTTGCTTGGCAAAGCAAAGGCTTCTGGGGCCATAGTGAGCAAGTCAATCTTTGGAACAAGGCGATTTATGCCTATTGAGATTTCATGCATTGCCGAGACACAGGATGGGCTGGGCGAGGCACCCTTGTGGGTGGAAGAGGAGCAGGCGCTCTATTGGTCAGATCATGTTCATTGTAGGATGAACCGCTGGTCTTCCGAGAGCGATGTGGTGCAGAGCTGGGACACACCGGGACCCATCGGCTCCTTCGCGCTTCGACGTGACGGTGGGATGGTGGGCGCTTCCGCGACCGGATTTCTCGAGATCGATCTTGCCGAAAGCTCTTTTCGGCCCGTCGTAGACCCAGAGGCTGATCGTCCAGAGAACCGGTTCAACGACGGCAAGTGCGACCGTCAGGGGCGCTTTTGGTGTGGCAGTATGAACAAGGCGATAGCAACCGAGACCGGCGCGATTTATTGCTTAGATTCGGACTGGAGCGTTCGCCGACATGCATCGGATTTTCACTTCAAAGTGAGCAATGGAACGGCCTTCAGCCCTGATGGAAGAAGCATGTATTTTTCCGACACCTTAGGTGACCAAGTCTACAGCTTTGACCTTGATCCCGATGAGGGGAGGGTGTCGAATCGGAGACCTTTCTTCTCGACCGAGAATCGCCCTGGCATGGTCGACGGCGGTACAGTGGATGCAGAGGGTTACTACTGGTGCGCGCTGGTTGCCGGCGGACAGGTCTTGCGCCTCGATCCGGACGGCCGCGTGGTGTTGGAGATCGATATGCCGATACCGCGTCCGACCTGTCCAACCTTCGGCGGCCCAGATCACGATGTCCTCTACGTCACCTCGCAACGTTTGTTCATGACGCCGGAAGAGCTGGAAGCCTTTCCCCAAGCCGGCAATCTCTTTGCCATACATGGCTTGGGAGTGCAGGGATTGGCGGAAGAACGTTTCGCGGGCTGACGCAATCTTTTGCAGGTTGAACCGCACAGAGGGTGGCTACGGCTAGCCAAGTTCTACAGCCAGACGAAGTCTGAGGCGGTGAGCAGGTTGGCGGCGGTGACGCCGTCGACCAAGAAAGCCTGGTCGACGCTGCCGTCTCCATCCTGGTCGACCTGCACCTGCCTGGGACCAGCGAAACGCGCCTCCGAGTTGCCGCCTCCGGAGAAGGCCGCAGCCCCGATATAGGCGAAGCTGCCGGTCTCGAGCCCGGTGTTGAAGACGATCTTGTCCTCGCTGTTGGCGCCATTGGCCGAGACCCCGTCGAAGTCGCGGATGATCGGACCGCCCGAGCCGGCGTTGCCTAGCGGCGCTGCGCCGAAGCGGAAGTCGTCCATCCCTGCACCGCCGAAGGCGATGTCGCCCGAACCCATGCGCAGGGTATCGGCTCCGGCCTCGCCTTCCAGACGATCTTCACCGGCACCGCCGAAGAGATCGTCATTGCCGCCGCCACCGATCACCTCGTCGTCGCCGGTACGACCGCGTAGGGTATTGGAGCCCGTGTTGCCTTCGACCCTGTTGTCCAGCTCGTTGCCGGCACCGTCCAGGTTGCCCGCACCGCCCTGCATGCGCAGGTTCTCGACAAAGGCCGTCGCAGAGCCGCTGGGCAGGGTGTAGTCCGCCTCGGCCCGGACCAGATCCACGCCATGGCCCGAGAACTCGCGCACGACATCGGCAGACGTCGTCACGATGAAGGTGTCGTCGCCGCTGCCCCCGGTCATCGTATTGGTGCCGCCCCGGCTGTTGAGACGGTCGTCTCCACTCCGACCCAACAAGACGTTGTCGAAGGAGTTGCCGATCAGGATGTCGCTGTTGTCGTTGCCCACCATCTTGGCATCGCCTGCCGCCGTGTTGATGTTCACCCGCTCGATCACCACCTCGGCCGCCGTGCCCAAGGTATAGTTGTCGGCGTTGGAGCGCAGCACGTCGTCGCCCTGACCCGCACCATCGAAGATGAGATCCGTCTCGGTATCGATGATGAAGGTATCGTTGTTGTTGCCGCCATAGGCCGTATCCGTGCCAGAGGCCCCGTTCAGGCGGTCGCGGTTCTGACCGCCGAAGAGGATGTCGCTGCCGGTGCCGCCGACCAGCTGGTCATTCGCCGTGTCGCCGACCAGAAGATCGTCGCCGGTCCCTCCAAATAGGGTGTCCAGACCCGACCCGCCCTCGGCCGTGTCGTCGCCGTCCTGGCCGCGGATCTGATCGTTGCCATTATCGCCGTAGAGCGAATCGCCGCCGCTGGCCCCGCGCAGGTCGTCATTACCGCCGGCACCGGAAATGCTGTCCGAGCCGCTGAAGCCGGTGATGTCGTCGGCCGCATTGCTACCGACTGCAGAGAGGACCTCGATCGAGGTCGTGGTGACACCCGTCGCCAGAGAAACGCCGGTGCGCAGCACCAGAGTGTCGGTACCCTGCCCACCGTCATAGGTCTCGCCGGTCTCCGACTCGCCGGTGCCTAGGTTGAAGCGATCGTTGTTTGAGCCGCCGAACAAGGTGTCGACCCCGCTACCGCCGACAAGGGTATCGTCGCCCTGATCACCGTAAAGGAGATCGCCGCCGGTTGCCCCGTAAAGACGATCCTTTCCGTTTCCGCCGGCAAGGCCATCATTCCCTTCTCCGCCGTGGAGCTGATCGTCACCAATGTCACCGAAAAGCGCATCGTGACCGCTCCGCCCGCGCAGATCGTCACTCCCGCCTGCGCCCGAGATGCTATCCGCGCCGCTGAACCCGGAAATCGAGTCGTTGCCGTTGCTGCCGACGGATGAGAGGCTCTCGATTGATGTGGTTGTGACGTCAGTCGACAGTAGGACGCCGGTGGCAAGGATAAGCGTGTCGCTTCCTTGTCCGCCGTCGTATGTTTCCCCCATCTTCAATTCACCGATCCCCACCAGGAAGCGATCGTTGTTGGCGTCCCCGAAGAGAGTGTCCTTTCCGCTGCCGCCAACCAGAGTATCGCCACCTTGCCCGCCATAGAGACGGTCTGCCTGACTGCCTCCGAACAGGCGGTCAACTCCCTCGCCACCATAGAGTCTGTTCGGGCCGGAGAGTCCGATCAGACTGTCGTTGCCGGTCAGACCCGCCAGAGTGATGGCTGCGCTCGCGCTGTTCAGGCTGTCGGCGCCGCTGGTGCCTTGGAGCAGCGTGCTTTCAACCGAAACAATGGATTGGCCGCCGGCCAATACTGCGCCGGCGAGCAGCAGCAGCGTGTCGGTACCGCCACCGCCGTTGTAAGTGTCGGTCGAGGTTGCCTCGCCAACACCGACCTCGATTACATCGGCACCGGCCGCGCCGAAGACACCGTTACCACCGCTTCCGCCGCGCAAGGTGTCGCTGCCGGAACCTCCCTCCAGTCGGTCGTTTCCTCCACCGCCGGCAAGGAAATCGCTACCGGAGCCGCCGACGAGGCTATCGTTGTTGGCTGCGCCGAAGAGAGAGTCATCGCCAACGTCACCGAACAGGCTGTCGTTGCCGCCAAGCCCAAAGAGGTTGTCTTTGCCGCTGTATCCAAACATGGTGTCTTCGGCACCGGAACCGGTCAACAGGTCGTTCCCGCTGGAGCCAATTCGGATCGTATGCTCGATGAAGGTTACGATGACGCCAGGAGCGAGTTCGGCAGCTGTGATGAGGGCGAGCGTGTCTTCCCCAGACCCGCCGTCCAACCTTTCCCCGTCAAGGGCCTCTCCGGCGCCAACCAGAATAATGTCGGCGCCGGAAGCACCAAACACTGAAGTTTCTAGACCCGAACCTCCTCGTAGGCGGTCTGCGCCTGATGCCCCAAACAGGGTATCCACCCCGCTGCCACCGTAGAGGCTGTCGTTGCCGCTTTGACCTTCCAGTTGATCGTTGCCGGTCTGTCCGTAGATCCGGTCGCCACCATTGCCGCCGCGGCCGAAATCGCCGCCGCGGAGCAGATCGCTGCCATCGCCGCCGTAGAGGTTGTCGCGGCCGGAGGACTCGCCGATGGCCGTGTCGTTGCCGTAGCTTCCAAAGGCGCGCGTGAAGATCGTGTCGCCGCGCGCGTCCATAAAGTCATTGCCGCTACGCCCGGCAAGAGTTCCGCTGCCGCTACCACCGAACAGTCTGTCGTTCCCAGAATCACCCCAAAGCGTGTCTTCACCCGAAGCGCCGTAAGCGGTATCCTTGCCCAGACCCAATATCAGCTCGTCGTCGGCACCTCCGCCCGTAACGCTATCGTCGCCAAGTCCGCTGGTGAAAAACGCGCGTTCCATGCCGACAACGGTACTGCCCGTGCTCCCACCCGGACCGTCCATGAGAGTACTGGCGGTGCCGATGTCGAGGACCAGGTTTCCAGTCGCACTTCCACGGTTCATGAACAAGACGTCGAAACCGCTTCCGCCGTTGACGATGTCGATGCCGCTGCCTGAACTCAGGGTGTCCGACCCACTGCCACCGTAGAGGCTGTCGTTGCCGCTTTGACCTTCCAGTTGATCGTTGCCGGTCTGTCCGTAGATCCGGTCGCCACCATTGCCGCCGCGGCCGAAATCGCCGCCGCGGAGCAGATCGCTGCCATCGCCGCCGTAGAGGTTGTCGCGGCCGGAGGACTCGCCGATGGCCGTGTCGTTGCCGTAGCTTCCAAAGGCGCGCGTGAAGATCGTGTCGCCGCGCGCGTCCATAAAGTCATTGCCGCTACGCCCGGCAAGAGTTCCGCTGCCGCTACCACCGAACAGTCTGTCGTTCCCAGAATCACCCCAAAGCGTGTCTTCACCCGAAGCGCCGTAAGCGGTATCCTTGCCCAGACCCAATATCAGCTCGTCGTCGGCACCTCCGCCCGTAACGCTATCGTCGCCAAGTCCGCTGGTGAAAAACGCGCGTTCCATGCCGACAACGGTACTGCCCGTGCTCCCACCCGGACCGTCCATGAGAGTACTGGCGGTGCCGATGTCGAGGACCAGGTTTCCAGTCGCACTTCCACGGTTCATGAACAAGACGTCGAAACCGCTTCCGCCGTTGACGATGTCGATGCCGCTGCCTGAACTCAGGGTGTCCGACCCACTGCCACCGTAGAGGCTGTCGTTGCCGCTTTGACCTTCCAGTTGATCGTTGCCGGTCTGTCCGTAGATCCGGTCGCCACCATTGCCGCCGCGGCCGAAATCGCCGCCGCGGAGCAGATCGCTGCCATCGCCGCCGTAGAGGTTGTCGCGGCCGGAAGACTCGCCGATGGCCGTGTCGTTCCCGTAGCTTCCAAAGGCTCGGGTGAAGATCGTGTCGCCGCGCGCGTCCATAAAGTCATTGCCGCTACGCCCGGCTAGAGTTCCACTGCCGCTACCACCAAACAGTCTGTCGTTCCCGGAATCACCCCAAAGCGTGTCTTCACCCGAAGCGCCGAACAGCGTGTCACTCGAGCCCAGACCATACAAGCGATCATCGCCCAGGAGGCCAAAGATTCGGTCAACAGCACTGGTTCCCGGTAAGGTGTCGTTTAGATCCGACCCGGTGATGTTTGCCATCTTGCCTTCCCCCTCCATCGAAAACGTCGATCCTGATCGAATCCTACGACCGAAGATCAACTCAAAGCATAGGAGAGCTTGAGCCTTGGCGAAAGTCTCTTAGTGAGTGTTGTCTGGATATTCTAAGGATTGGCACGCGCAGGTGGTCGTTCTGTAGGGAATGCGGCAGCATTTCGTTAGGGGAGGGGTCACTGAACAAGTCGGTAAATTGCGATCATGCCGCAAACGCAATGATTCTAGAATTGAACGTAGAGCCGTCCCCTCTCGACCTTCACGGCATAGGTCTTGAGATCCACGCAGACTGGCGGCGACAAGGCTTTTCCGGTAGCGATGTCGAAGCGGCCCTGATGCAGTGGGCATTCGATGACGCCGTCGATCACCAGGCCGTCTTCAAGGTGCTGCTGTTCATGCGTGCAGTAGCCGTCGGTGGCGAAGTAGCCTTTCTCGGTGTTGTAGATAGCGAAGCTGCGGCCGTCGTGATCCCAGCGGATCAGGTCTTCCTCATCGATCTCATCGGTCGCGCAGACATCTATCCAGTCGCTCATAGCATTCCTCTTACTCATGCTTAGCGGATCAGCAGATCCTCTTCGAAGGGGTAGCGCGACAGCACGATGGGGCCAGCGTCGGTGATCAGCACCTGATCTTCCAGCTTAACGCCCTCACGGCCGCCGATTTCGCCGACATAGCTCTCGACGCATATCACCATGCCGCTCTCCAATGTGCCGTCGAAGTGGCAGGGGTCGTCTGCTTCGTGCAGCAGCACCGGCCATTCATCGGCCATGCCCAGACCATGGGCCATGCAGGGGTAGGGCTGGCGTCCAACCCGCTCGTCCTGTTGGAAGCGTCTGGCAATGATATCGGCGAAGGCTGCTCCCGCTTGCATCAGCTGGGTGTTGTGCATCACCTCACTCCAGGCGCGAGTGTAGAGATCGCGCTGGGTCTCGCTGGGTCGCCCCGGACCGCAGTGAAAGGCCCGCGAGATGTCGGCGCCGTAGCTAAAGGGACCGACCATGCCGCAGTCGAAGACCAGGAGATCGCCGGCGCGGATACGCCTTGAAGAGGCCTCTTGCTGCCAGGGATTGGTACGTTCGCCCGATGCCAGCAAGCGGTAATCCAGCCATTCGCCGCCGCCTTCAATCAGGGCCTGCCACATGAGACCCCAGAGTTCCTGCTCCAACAGGCCATTGCGCAGGGCGCTGCGCATGCGGCTCATGCCGTCCTCGGCCACGGCGATGGTGAGGTTCATGGCCAGAATCTCTTCGGGGCTCTTGATCTTGCGAGCCTGGGCCAGGAGCGGCGCTGCGTCGACGACGGCGAGGCCGTGTGCCTCCAGGGCTTGTTGCGCATGCGCTCCCGGTCGCTCAATCCCGATGCGCACCTCGCCGCCGCAGTGGCTGCGAGCGAGGTCGGTCATCTGCTCGGCCCAGGCCTTGGCCCACTCCTGCTGACGATAGCCGGAGAACATATAGGACAGCGGCAACACGTCCGTTCGAACCTCGTCGATGGTCTCCAACTGGCTGCCGGTCTCTTGGCCTGGGCCGCTGTCGAAATAGATGACCGGCCCCTCGGCTGGCACGAAGAGGTATCCAGCTTGAATGTGCATCTGGAAGAGGGCGCAATTGCGCACGCCCGTGGCGTAGCGGATCGAGAGCGGCTCGCTCAGGATCACCGCACCTAGACCCTGTGCATTGATCTCGGCACGCAGGCGGTCCTGACGATAAGCGCGCAGGCGCGGCAGGTCGATGATCGCCTCGCTATCGACGGCATGCACCGGCGGGGTGATCCAGGCGGCCTGCTCGAGCGTCAGCGGGCGCGGCTTGGCGGCGAAACGCTGCATGTAGTCCTGTGCGTCCGTCATTGGTGCGTCGGCGTCCAGCGATCGAGGGCCTCGCGAAGCTTCTCGGCCTCGCCAGCGACCATCGGCACTTCATGCGGCGGGCAGGGGAAGCGGCCTGTCCGGACAGCCTCGCGAAATCCGGCAATGCCCTTGTCGCGCTCGGCGACCATAGCTTTGCGGAGACTCAGCATATCGGCCCAGGCCTTGGCATGGCGGGGCGGGCTCTCCACGTCGCCGCAGATATCCTCCATGAAACTGAAGATAATGTCGCCGCCGCTGCCGGCACCGATCGAATGGGTGAGGAGGATGGTGCGTGGGCTGATCTCTTCCAGCGCATCGCTGGCGACGCACTCCACCTCGGCTGCCACCGCACCTGCATCCTCAAGCCGCTTGAAATCTTGAAAGAGGCGCATTGCTTCGTCGGCCGTCTTGCCAATGATCCTCAGGCCGCCGACCTTGGTCGAGAGGCGTGGCACCAGCCCGAGGTGTCCCTGAACCGCGAGCCCTTCACGTGCAAGCCGCTCTACTGTGTTAAGGCCACGCGGCGTATAGATGGCATCGGCCCCTTTGTCGGCACAGCGGATTGCAGCACCGAGCGCCTCATCTTCGGTCACGTACTGCACCATGGTCTGGGATCCGGTGACGAAGGTCTTGGGCGCGCCGGCACGGACCTCCTCAATGTCCAGATCGGCGATGGTGATGAGATCGATGCCCAATCGCTCTAAGGCCTCGGCCTCGTCGCGGCTCTGCGCAGAGACCTGGGTCATCTTTACGCCGGCCCGTTTGTTGGAGCGCAGACAGGCGAGCGTGAGGTTCCGTTGCGCTGGCCGACCGCCATAGGTGTAGATGTTCTTGAGAGCCATCACATGGTTCGCCGCGCCACGCGCTCAAACTGACCGCCTGCACTGATCATATGTGGGGCCTGGCGGATTGAGGCAGCCTTGGTGGAGAGGCCGAGCGAGCGGCGCAAGGTTACCAGGAACACCTCCCAATTGGATCGGAAGAAGCCCGGATCGGGCTCCGGCACCTGCTCGGCAATCACCGTCGCGAGCTTCGGCAGACCATGAAAGGGCACCTGCGGGAAGAGATGGTGTTCTACGTGATTGTTCATGTTCATGTAGAGAAAGCGGCCCGGCCACCAAGTCTGGAAGGAGCGGGTGCTCTCCAAGATGGAGGATGCGTTCTCCTTCAGTTCGACATGCTGGATCAGGGTGAAAAGCAGCATGACGGGTGCACCTAGAATGCGCGGCAGAACCAGAAACCAAAGCAGCCAGGTCTGGCCGAGCGCAATGAGCAGCGCGATGGCCAGATAACCCAAGAGGAAGACCCTGGCATTGCGGGTCATCTTCGATAGAGCGTCGGCCGGGGCTACCATCGTCATGGTTTGGCTATAGCGCCGGGTGGCAAGCTGCCAGAACACCGTGACGTGAAAGCGCAACAGCGCCAGACCAGAAGCCTCCAACAGCCATCCCTTGAAGTCCATCGGCGTGTCAAAAGGCATCTGGCTGTCCTTGCCGACATGCCAAGTGAAGGTGTGGTGGTTGGTATGGGTGTAGCGCCGGTGCAGCGGCTCTTCCATGTAGAGGAAAGAGGTCACCCAGAAGACGGCCTCGTTCAGCCAACGGCTGCGAAAGGCGGTGCCGTGAGCCGTTTCGTGGCTCAGTGCATAGGACGGCACAGCCAGCACGATGCCCAAGAGTGCCATCGCGGGCCAAACCCAGGTGCTCCCCAAACTGGCCCAGACCAGGGCAGAAGCGCCAGCCAGTCCGACGCACCATTGCGCCAGATAGACCAAGCCCGGTCGGTCGCAGCGTTGCGCCACCGCCTTCAGGGCCTTCTTGTCGATGCGGATGCCGCTGGAGGCGGCATTGGTGGCGATTGCGTTGGTCATGGCAGCCTCGCTAGCGGGCGTAGTCAGAGCCTTCGGCGTCAAGGATGGCTTTCACCTCGGCGAGATGGCGGGTGGCTTGATCGGGATAGGTCTCGATCTCCCGTGCGGTCTTTTCGGCAATCTCCGCCGACATCTCCCGCAAGGGTCGACCGGTCTGCAGGGCCCGAATATAGGTCTCGGCTGCCCTTTCGAAGTAATAGAGGCGGTTGAAGGTCTCAGCCACGGTGCTGCCCATCACCATAATGCCGTGATTGCCCATGACCATGACGGTGACCTTGGGATCGGTCAGCAGCGCCGCACAGCGCTCGCCTTCGTTCTCGAAGGCGAGGCCGCCGAAATCCTCATCGATCACCATGCGGTTGAAGAAAGTGGCGGTGTTCTGGTCGATCGGTGGGAGACGGCTATCGGCCAGGCTGGCCAAGACGGTCGAAAAGATGGGATGGGCGTGCATGGCACAGCGCACCTGCGGACAGCGGCGATGGACCGATCCGTGTAGCCCCCAGGCCGAAGGGTCAGGTGCGCCCGGTCGCGACAGGGTCTCCGGGTCGTTTGCATCCAGCACCAGCAGATCGGAGGCTCGAACACGAGAAAAGTGGACCTGATTCGGATTCATCAGGAAGCGGGTGCCGTCCTGGTTCACCGCAAGGCTGAAGTGATTGGCGACTGCCTCGTGCAGACCCAGGCGCTCCGTCCAGCGGAGTGCCGCGGCAAGATCCACGCGCTCCTGCCAGTGCTCCATGTTCGGGCGTTCTACCAATCTTGCCTGCGCCACTGCTTGTCACTCCCTGTTCTCTAGCTGCGTCATTTGATCTGCTTTCGCTTATGAGCGTCGGCAATTCGCTTTACCAACGAAGAATTTGACGCCATGCTATTAAGAAACCTAATGCATGGCTTGCGCATGGAGAATCATGGCCGCAAACAGTTTGCCGCCCCTGACCTGGCTTCGCGCTTTTGAGGCATCGGCACGGCATCTTTCTTTCACCCAAGCGGCCGGGGAGCTGAACCTGACGCAATCGGCGGTTTCGCAGCATGTCCGCAGTCTGGAGTCCTTCTTAGGACGCGAACTCTTCATTCGGCGCACCCGTGCGCTCTCTTTGACGGAAGACGGAGCCAACTATCTGCCGGTGGTGCAGGAGGCCTTCGACATTCTGGCAGTCGGCACGCGAGCCTTTCGCGGCAGCGACCGCGGGCAACGTCTGATGATCAACTGCAACATGGCCTTTTCGATCTTCTGGTTGGCTCCGCGGCTGGCCGACCTACTGGCGGAGGCGCCTTGGCTTACCCTGAACATCGTCACGCCGATCTGGGATCCCGAACGCAGTGCGGCTGCGACCGAGGTCGAGGTTCGCTTCGGACGGGCCGCCAGCATGCCCAAAGGTGCCTTCCGTTTGTCGCAGGAGGAGGCCTTTCCGGTCTGCGCGCCCTTTGCCGAGCCGAGCGCGCCCGATTGGCGCCGGCGGCCGCTCTTTGACTGCGCCGGCGTGGTGACTGGTTGGGAGGCTTGGTTGTCTGCACAGAAACAGCAGCTGCCCAAAGGCAAGGCGATCTCGCTCGCCTCGACCTATGTGGTCGCTATGACTGCTGCCCAGCATGCGGCGGGCATGGCCATGTCGCACGACACCTTGGCCGGAAAGATGATAGAGGCCGGCAGCCTGGTCGCACCTTATGATGTCCGGGTCCCGATGGCGGAAGCCTATTTCCTCCTGGCAACGCCCAATCACGAGGAGACACCTGCCTCGCGCGTCTTCAACAGCTGGATCAGACAGCAGTTTGCGCTTGGCTGATGAGGTTCAGTTCGCTTTGCGGATCAGCCGGCGTCTGTAATAGACAACGGTCTCGCGCTCGTCGAAGCCCCAGGCCTGATGGGCGGCCTGCGAGATTAAGTTGGCGATGTCGACGTCCGACCCTAGCTCCGTGAATCCCAGCGCCAATGCCCAGCTCTCGATGGCTTGCACCAAAGCATGCCCGATGCCTTGGTTGCGTTGATCGGGGCAGACCCAGACGCCTTCCAGGAAGGGGACGGGGCGGCCGTCGCAGCCATTCGCATAGGGTCTGAGGCTCGCCTCGGCAAAGCCGACCGGACGCCCTTCGATCTTGGCGATCCAACCGCAATAGCGCTCTTGGTCCAAGAGCTCCTTTAGCTCCACGCCCTGCTCTGGCTCGGACATGTCCGGCCAGAGTTGTGTGCGCATCTCCGTCCACTCGGCCAGATCGGCCAAACTGGCGGGAGAGATGTCTGGAACCAGACGCCGCTCGGCGTCCGACACTGTGTCGGGATGAACCATGGCGCGGATCATAGTGATCTCGCCACCCGACGATCAAGTCAGGTTACGTCACCATGACAATCGCCCGGAGAAATGCGGCCTCCGATTATCGCTTTGATCGGCGCTTTCGGTTCAGCCTAGAGGAACGAGACCCCCTTGTCCGGGTTGCGCTATCGGATCAACGGATGAGTAGGCCGATAAACCGAACGCCTGGGCATCAAGCGATGGACCTGGGCACTAGTAAGACTGGGCATTAGGCCGCCAGGCGGTCGTGCACGTCAATGCGGCCGCGCGCGATGGCGTCGGCCACGGCTGCGGTATTGCCGTTGCGGGCCTGGGCCTTGGTGATCACCTCTTTGATGGTCGCGCCCAGGGCCTCGAGCTTGCCCTCCAGCCAAGCGTGGTCCTCGATCCGCAATATCTCCGAGGCCACGTTGATGATACCGCCGGCATTGACGACGTAGTCGGGCAGATAGAGTTTGTCTGCGCTCGCCAACTGCACGGCAACGCTGTCGTCGGCCAACTGATTGTTGGCAGCACCGCAAATCAGCTTTGCCGGGAGGCCAGCCACACTCTCATGGGTCAGGATGCCGCCCAGTGCGCAGGGAACGAAGATGTCCGCGTCTTGGTGCACAATGTCATCGGGGGCGACGACACTGGCATCATAGCGCTTTGCAACGGCAGACGCCCGCTTGCCGTCCAGGTCGCATACCACCAGATCCGCACCGGCTGCATGCAGCAGATGGCAGAGATGTTGGCCGACGTGTCCCAGACCCTGAACTGCCGCTCGTCGGCCGATCAGGTCTTGGCTGCCCCAAAGATGTTGTGCGCCGACCCGCAGGCAGGTGAAGACGCCGCGTGCCGTGACTGGGGAGGGATCGCCGGAGGCGAAGGTGCCGCTCTCCAAACCGGCGACGAAGCGCGTCTCGCCGGCAACGGCCGCCATATCTGCGGGGCCGACACCGACATCCTCGGCTGTCCAGTAGGCACCGCCCAGGCGGTCTATGGCACGGCCCAAGGCTGCGAAGAGGGCCTGGCGATCCTTGATGTGATCCGGTGCCAAAATCACCGTCTTGCCGCCGCCCAGAGGCAGTCCGGCCATCGCATTCTTGTAGGTCATGCCGCGCGATAGGCGGAGCACGTCGCCAAGAGCTTCTTGATCGCTATCATACCGCCATAGGCGTGTTCCGCCGGCAGCCGGGCCCAAGGCCGTCGAGTGCAACGCAATGATGGCAGAGAGTCCGCTCGCCTCATCCTTGGCGAAAACCACCGTCTCGTGGCCGTCGAAGCTCTCATGATCGAACAGCATGGCTGACCTCCGCTGTGTTCCTATTCTTGTCGCCTCTTCGGAAGATCAGGCGTCTGGATCATTTTCGCAACAGGGGCGTGCGGGACAGCAGAAAATAACAGCTTTCTAAGTGTCTAACGCAAAAGCAGGTTCTTGAAATGCGCGACCAAGGCCCGCCACGCAGCTTTCTTTGCCTGTCAGCCCGAGGTGCTGCGTCAAATGGGGCAGCAGGTCGAGGGGGTGACGGAATACAATGGCTTGAACTCCCCGCCGCGGCTCTTATCATGCGCGCCCAGAACAGGGTGGGGCAGGGTGTTGCGGACCCGCCGCAGTACCTATCTGAGGCCCTGATGATACGACCATACATGACGAAGGAGCCTTCATGGCGAAAGAGGATCTGATCGAGTTCCAAGGCACGGTGACCGAACTGCTGCCCAATGCGATGTTCCGAGTGAAGCTGGACAACAACCACGAGGTCCTGGCGCATACGGCCGGAAAGATGCGCAAACACCGAATTCGCGTTCTGACCGGTGATCGGGTCAATGTGGAGATGACTCCCTACGATCTGACCAAGGGACGCATCACCTTCCGCTACAAGTAGGCGGTTGACTCCCCGCTGGGCGCATCTTCCGCGCGCCCCGGGGCTGCTGTCCGATTTGAGGAGCCAACAGGGATGGCGCCAAGGAACCAGGCTCCCTTTGTGTTGGCGTCGGCCTCGCCGCGACGCCGCGCGCTGTTGGCCCAGGTGGGTTTGGAGCCCACCACCATCGACCCACCTGAGATCGACGAGGCCGCTGAGTTAGGCGAGCTGCCTGCACCCTATGCTGAGCGCATGGCGCGCGAAAAGCTGGCGGTTGCGGCAGCGCGCCACGAGGGGGCTTGGATTTTGGCAGCCGACACTGTCGTCGCGCTCGGTCGGCGCATCTTGCCGAAGACCGAGGCGGTTGGAGAGGCTCGGCACTGTCTGCAGCGCCTTTCCGGGCGCCGCCATCAGGTGATCGGCGCGATCGCCCTGCAGGCGCCTGACGGTCGTCAGGTCTATCGCCGGGCGATGACCCGCGTTGCGTTCAAGCGTCTGTCGCCGATCGAGGTCGAGGACTATCTTGCCAGTGAAGAGTGGTTCGGCAAGGCTGGCGGCTATGCCATACAAGGGCGTGCGGCGGCCTTCGTCCCCTGGATCAATGGCAGCTACAGCAATGTCGTCGGCTTGGCCTTGGCCGAAACCAAGGACTTGATGACGGGGCTCGGATTCTGCCCTGGCGGCTCAGAATCGCATGCTGAGTGACGCTCTCTATCTGCAATCTGCCGGCGGCGAGCTGCGGGCCCTTCGCTTTATCGACGGCGCCCTCGCAGACCTTGGCGTCTGGTACCCAGGCCAGCCGCTGGTCGGCAATTGCTACCGGGCGCGGGTGACCCGTCTGGAGCCGGCGATCGGAGTTGCCTTCTGCGATCTCGGGGCTGGTCCGCACGGCATTTTGCCCTTGGAACAAGCCCCTCGGTCTCTGACGGAGGGCGCCGCCTTGCCGGTGCGTCTGGTGCGGGCAGCGGCACCCGGCAAGGGACCGAAACTTGCCCCGGCCCGCGGACCGGCCGCCTGGCAGGAAGGACCGATACGCCTCTTGGAGACCAAGGCCGATCTGCTGGCACGCTTTCTCGATACCAGTCCGGAAGCGATCCTGATCGACCAGCCCGCATGGAAAGCAAGCCTGGGTGAGGCTGCAGGCGTTCGGCTGTCGCCAGGCGGCTTCTCGCTGTCGGTCACCAATGCCCTGGAGGCAGAGGTCGAGAGCCTGCTGAGCCCAAGGGTGGCTGTTTCGGGCGGCTCCTTGTTGATCGAACCGGGCGAGACCCTGACCGCCATAGACGTGAACCTAGGCAGTGCCGGCCGCGGCCGGGCCGGCCAGGCTCGGGACAGCTTCAATCATGAGGTCTTGAGTGAGGTGGGCCGCCAGCTTCGCTTGCGAGCACTCGCCGGCCGCATCTTGATCGACTGTCTGTCCTTGGAGAACGGCAAGCAGCGCGAACTCTTGAAGGCAGCGATGCGCCGGGCCGTTTCCGACGACGTGGAGCGGGTGGAGGTCAAGGGAATGACCATGACCGGCTTGCTGGAGCTCACGCGCAGGCGCGGGCTCTTCTCCCCGCTCTATGAGCTCTTGACCGAGAGCGATCCCTTGGGCGGCCGAAGGCTCAAGCTTCGCGCCGAGGCGGCAGCTCTCATCCGCCAACTGACCGCGCAGCGCCGCGACGAGGCCGCCCGTCCCCTGGTCGTTGAGGCAAGCACAGCCTTGCTGCGGGTCTTGGAGGGCATGGAGAGCTGGCGCAGCCTCACAGCCGCTTCCGCTTCCCTGCTGAAGGTCTTACCTATGGAAGAGAGCGATCAGGCGCGCCACCGCATCCGGCCGGCCTGAGGAAGGAGATCTTATGACCGCACAGCCAGGATCAAAGCGCGCCAGCGGCCAGAGCTGCCCGATCTGCGGCAAGGGAAGCGAGCATCGCTACCGCCCCTTCTGCTCCAAGCGCTGCGCCGACATCGATCTCGGCCGCTGGTTGGGCGAGACCTACCGCGTTCCAGGGCCTCCCGCGCCGCCGCCTGAGTCCGATGATTCCGAGAGCTAAGGGGGTAGAAGAGACCGTGCGGTGGCTGCCCAATCCCCCGGCCGGTGGTCCAAGGTCTCCTAATTGGACGGACGAATGGGGAGTGGTTCGGCTCCGAGACCAAGGTGGGCTCTTTGGCGCCGTTTTGAACGGGCCTTAAGGGGCTGGACAGGCTCGGCCCGAGCCGCTACAAACCCGCCTCTTGCTTGCCGGTGCTCGTTTCGGGCCCGCGTAAAAGCATGCCCAGGTAGCTCAGTTGGTAGAGCATGCGACTGAAAATCGCAGTGTCGGTGGTTCGATTCCGCCCCTGGGCACCATTTGTCATGATTTGTCCTATCTTTTCATAATTCTAGCTGTCCCACTTTTCCATTAGAGCATCGGGCGTTTAGTTAGCAACGTATCCGGTATCTTTGAGGTAGTTCCAGCATTCCTGCGGGTCGAAGAGTACGCAGACGTGGCCTAGCGCGCGCCAGAGGGCGTCGTAGGTTCTGGCCTTGGCCTTTCTGAGCAGGGTCTTGAGTTTGGCGAAGGCCATTTCGATGGGATTGAGATCGGGGGAGTATTCCGCAGGAACAGGAACCAGGCGCCGCGTTCTGCGAGCGCTTGAGCAGCACGCGGGCTCTTGTGGACATTGAAACTATCGAGGATCACCACGTCGCCGCGTCTCAAGCAGGGCGCCAGCTGGGTTCGGACATAGGTATCGAAGGCCAGACCGTCCAAGGCGCCTTCGACCGTCCAAGGCGCGATAAACCCATCGCAGCGCAGGCCTGCGATGAAGGTTTGCATGTGCCACTTTCCTAAGGGGCATCGGCCATGAGCCGCGCTCCTCTTAGACTGCGCCCGCGCAAGGGTGTCATGTTGGTCTTCACGCTTGTCTCATCGACGAAGACCATCCGTGCTGGCTGGCGGCGCATGAAGGGCTGACGCCGCGCGACCCATGTCTGGCGCGCCTCCTCGACGTCAGAGCGTTCTTTCTCGGAGTCCAACAGCGTTTTATAGGATGGCCCGTCCCCTCCTTGGGAGCCACCTTGGCTTTGTCCATGAAACGAAGGTGGAGACAAACCATGGCAATCGTGACGCTCGGATTGGATCTCGGCAAGGTCTAGATACACATGGTGGGTTTTGATGAGGAGGGTCGGATCGTGCTGCAGCGTCTAGTGAGGCGAGATCGGTTGTTGCGCGAGACAGTGAACAAACCAGCCTGTCTGATCGGCATGGAAGCCTGCTGCGGAGCCCACCACCTAGGGCGCTGCCTGGCAGCGCAGGGCCATAACATCCGGCTCATGCCGCCGCACTATGTCAAGCCCTTCGTCAAGCCGAACAAGAACGACTATCGCGACGCCGAGGCGGCGACTGAAGCGGTGCAGCGGCCAACCATGCGTTTCGTGCCGCTGAAGAGCGAGGCGCAGTTGGACCTGCAGACGATCCACCGCGTGCGCCAGCAGTTGGTCGGCCGGCGCACGGCCCTGATCAACCAGCTGCGGGCCATCTTACTCGAGCGCGGGACAACGCTGCCGCAGGGCCGGCGAGTTCTGGAACAACGGCCTCCTGGCATTCTTGGTGACGCTGCGGCGGGGCTATCACCGCGCCTGTGCCGGCTGATCGAGGATTTGCGGGCCGAATGGCGAGCTCTGGACCGCCGCATAGAGGCCTTCGACTTAAAGCTGGCAGCTCTGGCAAGAGATGACGCGGCCTGCCGACGGCTCTGCGAGATTCCAGGGATTGGTGTACTGAACGCAACCGCACTCGTGGCGGCTGTGGGTAAAGGCTCGGGCTTCCCGAAAGACCGTGATCTTGCTGCTTGGCTTGGGCTTGTGCCGCACCAGTACTCGACCGGCGGCAAGCCACGCCTGCTCGGCATCAGCAAACGAGGCAACAAGTACTTGCGCTACCTCTTGATCCATGGAGCCCGCGCTGCCTTGCCTCATCTCGCTACGCGGGACAAAGCTCTGGGATATTGGTTACGCGGGCTTCTGACGCGCGTTCACCGCTATGTCGCGGTCGTAGCGTTGGCAAACTAGCTGGCACGCATGGCCTGGGCCGTGCTGAGCGGCAATCGCCGTTATTGCATGCCAGCATAACTCTGAACCTAGTCAGCAAAGGAGACCAACGGCAGTGAACACCTCTTGTCTGCAAGCATGATCGAAGCGATGGATGAACGGTTGAACCGGCGTTCCGGAAACCTGGTACAAAATGGCCGCCAGAGGCCGTGAGTCTTATGAGGACCGGGGCGCGCGGATACCCATGTTGGCCAGAAGCCAGAGGCTTCAACGAAAGGCCGGATAGATTGAAGCAGACCGCTTCAAACCATCAAGGCGATAGCGCTTGCGGACCGGGGACGGGTCATACGTTTTTATAGCTGAACCCCGCCTTGCACAGAAGTTTGGACAGGTTAGAGGGGTCCGCTGAGATACCATGCTCCGCCTCCAGCCAAGCAGCCAGAGCGGGCATGGTGATGTCGGGTTGGGACGTAACCTTCGCGATTAGGGATTCATGATAGGGGCCGAGCTTACCACTGCCCTTGGGACGGCCCAGCGGAGCGGGCTCGACTGATCCGGTTGCCTCATAGCGAGCCTGGACACGCATCGCCGTCGAGGGCGCAAGCTCGAACTGCGCTGCGACCGCACGCCGCGACTTCCCTGCCGCTATCCCACGAACCAACCGCGCACGAAGGTCTTTCGAAATCGCTTTCGCCATGGAACACCTCTTGCTCCAAAGAATCACGCTTCGCCCCGTGTTGGGAATCCTTTAAGATTCTACCTTCTCGCCCGATGCTCTAGGCATACTCCATGCGGACATAGGGAAAGCCCGCCAGCCAGAGCGTGGCGACGACGAGGCCGGCCAGAAGAGCCGCGCGGCCCGGCATCAGTGAGCCGCCAAGGGCGGTGACCAACGGCCAAAAGACGCGTCGCCGCTCCTGCTCGAAACGGTCCCAGCGGGTGACGTGAGCACGACACCCGCGCACGATGACCTTGATGTGACGCAGGTAGCGCTTCTTGCAGTACATGGTGTTGATGCCGATCTGACGCCTCCATGGAGCCACCGCATAGACCTGTACTTTCGACAACAGAGCGGGCTTGAGGTTGCCGTAGATGACGATCTGGGCGAAGCTGCTGGGTCTTCCCAAGGGTAATTCGCGGTGCTTGAGCGGGGATGGACGAAGGACGGTCGGCCGCTCTGCTGGATCGATGCACACTACGATGGCGGCATCATAGGAGTGGCCTGGTCCGGATGCACGCGGGATGAGGCGATGCTGGAGAAGGCCGAGTTTGAGAGCGATGGCATGCCGGTGATTTTGTTCGGGCCGCTGGAATCATTGCCAAGAACAGGGAACTGTAATTTGACCCTTAGGTCTCTTGAGCGCTACCGTCGATTGAAGGTAGGCGTGGAGGCGATGAAATGGCGGTGATTACGGGGACCGAGCTAAGCGATACACTCATTGGGACAGACCAGGCCGACATGATCTTGGGGCTAGGGTCGTTTGACCGTCTCTATGGCGGATTTGGTGATGATCTTATCTGGGGAGGTAACGGGAATGATAGGGTATTCGGCGGCTTCGGCCAGGATCGACTCTATGGTGACAGCGGTGACGATG
Organism: Rhodospirillales bacterium; assembly: GCA_963669445.1. GTDB lineage: Bacteria > Pseudomonadota > Alphaproteobacteria > Kiloniellales > JACOMY01 > JACOMY01. The sequence goes on along the minus strand of OY770029.1, from coordinate 2,154,582 downwards.
TCAATCTTTCAGGCGAAGGAGGGCATGATTGGATCTTCGGTGGCCCTGGAGATGACTCCGTGCTTGAGGGCGGCAATGGAGATGACTGGATCCAGGGCGGAGATGGAAACGATACCCGCCTCTCAGGTGGCGATGGAATGGACACCATCCAAGGCGGAGATGGCGCAGACCTACGCCTGATTGGTCATAGTGGTGACGATCGTATCTACGGCGGCAGCGGTAAAGATCTCCGCCTCCTCGGGGAAAGTGGCAATGACAGTCTCTTCGGAGACTCCGCTGGTGACTACTCACTTTATGGAGGCACTGGAAACGACTTCATCGCCGGAGCCGCTGGAGATGACCGGTTTCTCTCTGGTGGTAGGGGTGAGGACCGCCTTTCCGGCCGGGCCGGGGATGATGCCTACTTCTACGGTGGGCATGATGATGACACCTTTGCTGGAGGAGGAGGCGACGACTCCCATTTCTTCGGTGGTAGCGGCGCCGACATTATAAGGGGCAGTGGTGGCGAGGATGCCTTTCTCTTCGGCGCCAGCGGCCATGACCGTGTCTTCAGCGGCAACGGAGATGATAGGGAGTTAGAAGGGGGTGACGGCGCCGACCTTCTCTACGGAGAAAACGGACGGGATTATCGGTTCTTCGGTGGGAGTGGTGATGACCGGGTCTTTGGTGCCATGGGGCCTGATCGCTTGTTCTTTGGCCGTAGCGGTGACGATCGCCTCGAAGGAGGTACTGGGAATGATGTCAGCCTCGTTGGAGGGATAGGCGCCGACACGCTCTACGGCGGTAACGGTGATGATACTAGACTAACCGGGGGCATCCGTCCCGATGATGTTTCCAGTCGAGAAGTGGCTAACGACAGCCTATTTGGTGGCAGTGGGTTTGATGTTCTTTTCAACGGCGGCAGGGGGGACGACAAGCTTTATGGTGGCAGTGGTAATGACAGTGGTTTCTCCGGGTTCAATGGCATGGACCTACTCTTCGGTGGTGACGGAAGTGACGAGAGTTTTCACGGCGACAATGGCAATGATACCCTATGGGGCGGAAAAGGAGGTGACTCGCTGTTTTTCGGTGGGGAAGGGTTGGATAAGCTGTTTGGGCAGGCCGACAGCGATGTCTCCCTCGTTGGTGGCGTCGGCGATGATACTGTCTCTGGTGGCGGAAACAAGGACAGCTTCATCTTCGGACAAAGGGGCGCCGACGTTGTCAAAGGTGGCCAAGGCAACGACGCCTTCCTCTTCGGGGGTATTGGTATCGACAGTGTCTTCGGCGGAAGTGGCGCAGACACGCTGAATGCCGCTAGCCAAGGAGAGTTGCAGTCAGGCGACCTCTTCGACGGCGGGGCCGGTGTCGATACCCTTCATTTGGCGACTGGCGTAAGTCTTCCGACTGGCGTGACGCTCACCAGCATCGAGTTTGTGGTCTACGGATAGCGGTTTCTGCTGGCCAGCAGCGTTGGGCGCCAGCTTGTCGTTTCCGCTTAAAGGCTAGGTTTACTTCGCGTTGCCGACCTGGTTTTCGGCAATCGACGATCACTCTCTGGAGGCAATGTTGATTGAGTATCGTGATGTGGGCGAGACGGCACTTGAAAGGCTCTTCGAAACCTTCTTCAGGGTGATCTTCGGCACCATCATCATTGTCGGCGTGCTGCTGTGGATCGGCTACATCATCCTTTCCCTACGACGCTACACTACAACAGCGAGAGTTTCATCGCCGTCCTCGGGATCGGCTTTCTCATCATGGGAGCGGTGGATCTTCCGCTTGGGGGCCTAATGGCCATCGTGCTTGGTGCCGCGGTCCTATTCACGAGCGCATCGAACTACGGCTTTATCGGGATCGGGCTCTACATCGCTTTATGGGTGATGATCTTCCCCGTGATGGCCGTCATCGCGTTCTTTATCGGGGCTGGCGCGCTGATAGAACTTGGTCGAGAGCAGCTATAGGCGCCGGTCGAAATTGGGGTAGGCGCCCTTAGGCCATTGTTACTGGACCGGTACGCGCGCTCATGCACCCGCGCCATAAGGTAAAGACCCCCGAATCTCCCAAGTGGTTCGAGCTTCGGCAAGAACGGTCGGCACGGCACTGTTGGTCTCCTACGCCAGTCGGTCTACGGACGCCTCGCCGGATCCAAGGATGTGAACGATGCCGACCGCCTTGGGTACGATACGGCGATGCAATGGATCGTCGGCGGCAAGGCGGTCGAGCGTGGCGGCGATCTCTCTTGACTCGAAACTTTTCCCTATTACGCTAGGAATGGGTGATCTAAACTATTAAAGGAATGTTACAGATGGCTGTAATTTTTGGGGGGAATGGCGCGGATTTCCTTACCGGCACAGATCAAGCCGACTGGTTGGTTGGCTTAGCTGGCGACGATGTTCTCTTTGGTGCGTCGGGTGATGACAGTCTCTTTGGCGGTGAAGGAAACGATAGTCGCTTCTCCGGCGCCAGCGGTCATGATTGGCTGTTCGGCGGAAGTGGAATTGATACCAACTTTGAAGGCGGTGCGGGGCAGGACAGCCTTTATGGCGGAAGCGGGATAGATCGTTACTTTTTTGGTGGTGCTGGCGCCGATGCCATTTTTGGTGGGAATGGGCACGACCTAGAGTTCTATGGCGGTAGTAGTGCCGATACGATCTTCGGTGGAGCCGGGAACGACGGTGAGATTTTCGGGGCCGAGAACTCGGATACTCTGTACGGTGGGATTGGAAGCGATGCCCAGATTGTCGGTGGCGAGAGCAGAGATACCCTCTTCGGTGGGAGCGGTGACGACAGTCGTTTTTTCGGTTACCAAGCTAACGACTATTTGTTCGGAGATAGTGGAATAGATGTTCGTTTTTTTGGCGGCAAGCGTGAAGACAGACTCTATGGCGGTGATGGCGATGACGCTTCCTTCCAAGGCGGGTCAGGTAAAGATCTGCTGTTCGGAGGCGCCGGCGATGATTCTCGATTCTACGGTGAAGGAGGGCTGGATCGGATCTACGGGCAAGCTGACGCAGACGCATTCCTGTTTGGTGGTGTAGGGCCCGATAGATTAGCTGGCGGCGGTGGCAAAGATGGCTATTTCTACGGTGATACGGGAGCCGACATCATTAGAGGCGGAGCAGGTAATGACGCATTTCTCTTCGGTGGCAGCGGCATCGATGCGATTTTTGGCGGCAGCGGCGCCGACACCCTGGTCGTGAGCACCCAGCCCGAAATCGTGGCAGGAGAAACCTATGACGGGGGGGCGGGTTTCGATATCTTGGTCCTTAGCCAGGGCGTGAGCCTTCCGGCGGGAGTCACCGTTACCAACATTGAGAGTGTGATCTATGGTTGAGGTGTGGACTGGCCCCCAATTGGAGCGAACGCCCTGAGGTTTCTGTGCAACTTGCACAGAAACTCTCGCAGCTTCATCCCGCTCACGCTGCTCTTGATAAAGCTCGTCCCTTCGCTTGATGAGCTTCGCCCGCTGCAGCGCGGGCAGTCTCTGCGGCGCTCTTGCCGTCAGTCTGGAACGATGCGGTTTTGGGGGCTCGGCGGTTTCGTCCGGCCCGCTTTGCGGCCTACCAAACGAACGATCCATCCCCTGGCGGCTCATCTCAACAGATGAACCGTTCAGAACATTAGACAAGCCAAACGAAGTCCGTGACCGTCAGCAGGTTTGCCGCGGCAACACCGTCCACTAGGAAGGCTTGGTCGACATTGCCGTCACCGTCTTGATCGACTTGCACCTGGCGAGGCCCGTCATAGCGTGCTTCGGAGTTGCCGCCACCTGAGAAGGCGGCCGCGCCGATGTAGGCGAAGCTGCCCGTCTCCAGTCCTGTCGCAAAGACCAGCTTGTCCTCACCGTTGGCGCCGTTGGCCAAAACCCCGTCGAAATCACGGATGGTCGGCCCGCCAGATCCCCCAGATCCAGGGTCGCTGCCGTCAAAGAGGAAGGCATCCATGCCCGACCCACCGAAGGCCACGTCGCCCGAGCCCATGGCCAGTGTATCGGCTCCGCTCTCAGCCTCCATGCGATCGCCGCCGCTGCCGCCCGAGAGGGCGTCATCCCCTCCACCGCCGATGATGACATCAGCGCCGGAGAGGCCCTGCAAGGCATTGTCGCCCGTGTTGCCCTCGATCGTGTTGTCCAGCGCGTTGCCCGCACCGTCGAGGTTCCCGGAACCACCTTGCAAGCGTAGGTTCTCGACGAAGGCCGCCGCCGATCCGGTCGGCAGGGTGTAGTCGACCTCGGCCCGGACCAGGTCGGTGCCGTGGCCGGAGAACTCCCGCACGACATCGGCAGAGGTCGTCACGATGAAGGTGTCGTCACCACTGCCCCCGGTCATGTTGTTGGTGCCTCCACGGCTGTTGAGACGGTCGTCGCCACTTCTACCCAACAGCACGTTGTCGAAGGAATTGCCGATCAGGATGTCGCTGTTGTCGTTGCCAACCATCTTGGCCGCACCGGCGGCCGTGTTGATGTTCACCCGCTCAATCACAACCTCCGCGGCCGTGCCAAGCGTGTAGTCGTCGGCATTGGAGCGTAGCACGTCGTCACCCTGCCCAGCCCCGTCGAAGATAAGATCCGTCTGTGTATCGATGATGAAGGTGTCGTTGTTGTTGCCGCCGTGGGCCGTATCGGTGCCCGAGGCTCCGTTCAGGCGATCACGGTTCTGGCCTCCAAACAGTAAATCGGCCCCTGTACCACCTACCAACTGATCGTTCGAGGAGTCTCCGGTTAGGCGATCGTTAGCAGCTCCTCCGAAGAGGGTATCCCTTCCATCTCCACCCTCCGCGGTATCGTCACCGTCTTCACCGCGGATTTGATCGCTGTTCCGCCCGCCGAAAAGCACATCGAGACCGAGGCCACCCTTCAGGTCATCGTTTCCCGAGTCGCCTGAGATCCAGTCATCACCGCGCTGCCCTTCGATCCTGTCGTCTCCCAAACCTCCCCAGATACTATCATCTCCATGCTCGATAGAGTCTCCGTACCCTGGCAAACCATCACCGGAGAGCGTGTCCTCTCCACTTCCACCGTAAACAACGTCACTCTGTTTGCCCCCTCTGAGTTGGTCTGCGCCGCTCCCACCAAACAAGGTATCGTTCTCTTGATTTCCCGTGATGGTATCGTCCCCTAACTTCCCGTGCGCAGTGTCACTACCGTCATCTGTTTCGCCGCGAGGTTTCCCATTGTCTTTCAGGTCATTTCCAAAGATAACATCTGCTTCTGCGCCACCGTAGATTTGATCGCCTGCACCATTTCCTTCTATTATGTCTACACCTGACTCTCCGTGCAGAACATCATCGCCATAGCCCCCGAACATCCGGTCACTTCCGGAGCCGCCGAAAAGGTAGCCATCGCTGTCAAACCCTCCAGCGATCCGATCCTGGCCATCTGCACCGTAGAGGCTATCTTCCCCTCCACCTCCGAACAAACTGTCGTCACCGGTTTGGCCGAAAAGGCCGTCCGAATTCGCCAGACCAAAGATTATGTCAGCGGCGTCTGCTCCTGTGACCGTATCAGACGCACTGCTGCCGCCGATCGCGTTCAAGACAATCTCTATGTTCGTTGTGGCAACCAAGTTCAGACTTCCGCTGTTGAGCACAACTAGGCTGTCCGAACCGCTTCCACCGTCAATGAGCCCATTCACCGGCACCATGTCTGGGTGGATAAGAAACAAGTCTGCGCCAGAACCACCCCAAAGCGTTTCTGTTGCCCCAACACTCGAATAGAGCGTGTCGTCACCTGGGCCACCGAAGCCAACGTCGCTACCGCTGCTGCCTGACAGCGCCGCATCATCCCCGGAGTTACCGTAAAGGGTATCGGAACCAGTAGCCCCATAAAAGGCATAGTCATTACCCGTTGCACCAGACAGCCGGTCGGTTCCGCTATCACCAAACAAACTGAGGTCCACGCCTTCGAATCCGATGAGCTGATCATCACCTGAGCCGCCAAAGAAACTTAAGTCGAGACCGCTGCCACCATAGAGGAGGTCATCGCCATCATCTCCAAAGAAAAAAGCGTCAAAACCCTCTCCACCTTTCAATTTGTCGTCGCCAGATCCACCGTAGACCAATTGATCTGCTCCATTTCCTCCTTCAATCCTGTCGTTGCCACTCAACCCTATAAGCATGTCATCGCCAGAGAGGCCTAAAATGACATCATCCAAATCTGTTCCCACGAGAGAATCATTTACATCGCTGCCGCTTATTGTGTTGGCCATGCTAATCTCCTAAAGCCTAAGAGGGGTTTCTTATGACCGAAACTCGCAAGATTCAGCCATTCTCGCGCTCTCAAAGCCGCTTTGACAAAAAGCCTATCTCACGACTGTATAATTCTCTAACTGTTCGAAGTTATCCATTGAAAAATTGAACCTTTCGACAGTGATGCTAGCCTTTCGGGCAGACTTTGGTGGTGTGCCCCCGTTTAGGCGGACACCTCGGCTAGGTTTTGAGCGCTTGCGGACCTACTGACCAACAAGGAACGAGTTCCTGTTGAGTAGGAGGCAGCAGTCGATCACACCAAAGGATGTAGAGTTTGGCGACCAAATGTTAGCTCGTCCTAGTGGTGATAGGCCCCAACGGTAGCTGGACTGAAGCTGCTTTGGCCATCTGTCATCAGCACGACTTCCCTCTGCAATGACCCCAATGGGTAGGCCTGCACCAGCTCTGCCGGCGCCCCTGCCTCGAGACAAAGGGCAGCAGTCAATTCCTCTAAGGCATGTAGACGAGCGAAACCGAGTGCGCGGCTGGTCATAGGAATATTCCATGAACATTGGAATGCGTGTTGTAACGCTGCACACCTGAGAGGCCAAGAGAGTCCGTAAGCATCCACATGAGTCCATGGTGGCGACGCCCTGACAACTCGCTGATCCATGTACAGACTGCAGTACTCGTCCATTTTTTTCCACAGTTTCTCCCACCACAACGCTCTCAAGTGCTGGCGACGCTCTGCGATGTGTGCTAGGTCAGAAAGAGTAATCAGCAGAGCTGCGGCCGGATTTTCCAAGGATGGAAAGGGCTGCTGTCCGAGGCGCCGAGAGAGGAGATTTCCGGGCCGCCGAGCTGGGTTTCGAGAAAGAGGGAGAGTGTGAGGTGGGCCGAGGGCGGAAGCGCTCTTTTGGGCTCTCTCTGGCGCCTGACATGGGGGTTTTTGCAATGGTTCGACCTGGGGTGCTGATTGCTAAGTCTTGGACTGGGCGGCCAAGAGGTGACAGGCCGAGAGAACCCAGCGGGCGCATCTCGCGCCGGATATCGCCAACGCCGGAGACACTGCAGCGCTGGGCCGATGTGCTCGGTGAGCCGCTGACCAGCAACGTCTTACCGGAATCGCTCTTTGCGGTCTGGCATCGACGCGGCGAGCTAAGTGACCAGGCCTTCGTAATTGGTCAAGCCCTCTGTCGGTTGGTCCAGGCTCACACCGCTTTGGTGGCAGGGCCGCGGCCACCCTCTGCCGGCCGCCTCGAGCCTTGCCATGTCGGCTTCTCGTACCTGGACGACCCCCAGCACTTTGCGCGGGTGACCGCGAAGATGGTGGCGGTTTCAGACGTGTTACGCGACCTGGATCGCTTCGACCGACACCTGGCCGTCACGCTCGACGCTGCCCGCGATATCGAGCCCGCCGCCGACGAAAAGCGGCTGGCAGTTGCCGGCTTGGAGGCTCTGGCGCGGAGCATGGGCAAGATCGAAGAGGCCGCCAGAGACGCGGCAAACCGTTGGGCGGCATGAGCCATCACAGAAGGATGCGACGTGAAATGGACAGGGTAGCAGCAGAAGCAGGCGATAATCCCGAGCCCTATGGCAGCCTGTACGAAGACGAAGAGCGCCGGAGCTAACTTGCGTCGATGATCGTCAAGCTGGGCAGCGAGCTGCCGGCGGAAGCGGTCGAGGATTGGGTTCAGCAGTGCCTACAGGCCGCCCCCTCTCCGCGCAGGCTAGGGTGCTTCAGCAGTTCCGCTGGGAGCTGACGGTCGAGCTTTAAGACGCGGGCGTAAGAAAGACTGGGCTTCGCGGTGATCGCATTCTCGATTGGCTTCTGAAAACGCAGAACCTGCCAACGCCGATCAGGTCGGCCGACTTCGGGATGGCCTCTCGACCTGCTCCTCCGGATATCGCGGAGGGCACGGCATGAGGCGCGCGAGCCTCAAGGCTTGGAAGGGGCAATCCGAAAGGAGGCGGCAGTGAGCGGGATAGCGAAGACGGGCAAGCGAGGGCCGGTCGAAGGCGGCGGTAAGGGGTGGCCGCGTATGGAGAAGGTGCCCCAGGAAGACGGCACCACGAAGCACGTCTACGAGAAGCCCGGAAAGCGCGGGCTCTTGGACCTCATGGATGCAATTAGCACCGAGAACGAAGACTTCACGATCGGTCTCTTCACGCAAGTGGCTTACTGCGAGGGGAACGCATCCGAGAAGATGATGCACACTGCAAACTTTCGCGGCGCCATGATGGAAGAGTTGGCACCACGGGACGCCATCGAAGGGGCTCTGGCAGCTCAGGTGGTGGCGACCCACTGTGCCGCGATGGATATGGCGCGACGGCTTCGCAATGCTGATCACCTGGAGCTACGAGACAGCTGCGAGCGTACACTCACCAAGCTTAGCCGCACCTACCTTGCCCAGGTCGAGGCGCTGAGGAAGTAGCGAGTCGGCGGCCAGCAGAAGGTACCGTCGAGCACGTCTACGTCCATGAAGGCGGTCAAGCGATCGTCGGCAGCGTCAGTCCGGGGGAGGGGGTGCTAATGGAAAAGGATCGAAAACCTCATGACCGAAGCCGCTGCCGGCTAAAACACCGGTTGTTTGTTGAAGAACGCTCGGCAGTGCACCGCCAAGGCGAAGCGGACAGGGAAACGCTGCCGAGGTCCGGCGATGGCAGGGCGGACCGTATGCCGGGTTCATGGCGGCCGTGGTGGCAGGCCGATCAAGCACGGCGTCTACGGCAAGGCACACCTGGAAGAGCTGCGGCGTTTTCGAGAGCTGATCCGAGAGAGCAAAGAGTTTCTCGGCCGGGTGAGTGTTGACTGACTTGGCCACCGAGGGAGTGCCATTCGGTAACTGAAGGCACGAAGAAGAATGGGGAAGTCGGAGCTAGGCTGGTAGCACCCCAGGTAGCACCCTCTAACGCGCGCGAAGAAGAGGCAGACCGAAAGCTCCTTGACCGCACATCCAGCTTTGCCAGCCGCGCCCTGATCTGGCGGTGGCTCTCACGGATAGGGCTGCTGCAGCCTCCAGGGGCAGCCCCCCAATCAGACTAACAAGCCGGCATGCTCGATGCCGCCCACCTCTTTCTCGCCGATGTCAGGCGCGTCGCACGCTTTCAGACCAGGCAGATGATTCAAGAGGAGTTAACTAGACAATGGTAACAGTACCAATTGTAGCGCCAAGGCCGGTCAGCGGCGCGGGGAGCCAGGTCAGGGCCAACGCTGTTGACTTTGGTGCAGGCATTGGTCAAGGCCTGCAGAACCTCGGATCGGGCGCCGTCAACATCGGTGGCGCGATCGCCGCGCTCGATAAGGAGCAGAAGCGGATCCAGAGTGAAGCGGAGATCTTCGCGGACAACAACAAGGCCGCGGACCTCAGCCGGAACCTGCTCTATGGCGACAACGGGTATTTTGGCACCTCCGGGCAAGCGTCTGAACAGGGTCGTGACGAGACGTTCAAGGCCTACGAAAGCGGCTTGAAGGAGATCCGTAACGCCCTTTCCAGCCTCCAGGTACAGAGCGAGTGGGACCGCCGATTTGGAGGCCGAAAGTCCACCATTCAGACGGATATCTACAAGCACGCTCTGGCAGGCTCGCAGACATGGCGAGGTGGCGAGGCGGAAGGTAGGATCGCCAACGAAACGGACTATGCCGCGCAACAGTGGTCGGACCCGCAGCGCCTGGCGGTGAACATCGGCGGCATCCGCAAGTCCGCCCAAGTCTTCGCCCAAGAGCAAGTTTTCGGTTCTGAGCAGAGCCAGGCCTATGTCAGGAGCAAGGTCTCGGTCGCCCACTTCGCGGCGATGCATCAGATGCTGGCAACAAACCAGGTGGTGCGGGCGGCAAACTATCTCGCCAAGCACGCCGACGAGGTGACGGCCAGGGATCGGATCGCGGCTAGCACCGCCGTCCAGGAAGCGGCGACGGTTGCCGGTGGTCAGGTTCTCGGGCAGCAGGCCATCGCCTTCGCCAAGCAGAAGACGGGCGTCGGCGCTGACTTGCTGGTGCAGCAGAAGGCAAGCGACGGGCTCTTCTCGGTCCTGGTGGCACAGGAAAGCGGTGGTAACGCCTCGGCCATCTCATCAGCCGGTGCGGTCGGCATGGCGCAAGTGATACCGGACACAGCCCGGTGGATTGCCGGCCAGCTTGGTGAAGGCGATGTCGCAGCCATGAACGACGAAGAGATTACTTCGTGGCTGCAGACGCCAGAGAACGGCTCTCGATATGGCCGCTGGTGCTTGGACGCCATGCTAGAGCGCTTCGACGGTGACGTCATCCTCGCACTGGCCGCCTACAACGGCGGGCCGGAGAACGTCGAGAAGTGGCTTGAGAAGCACGGTGACCCGCGCATGGGCGAGATCCCCTCGCTCGAGTGGGCCGATCGAATCCTGTTCCAAGAAACCCGGACCTACGTCGCTGCGGTGCTGTCCAGGGCCAGCCGTCCTGCCCAGTCCACTGGCGGCGCAGACTGGTACGCGGTGGCGATCGAACAGGCGTCCCAGATCGAAGACCCGGAGATGCGCGCCATTGCAGTTCGACAAATCGAGGCAGCCAGAAAGGGCAAAGACACGGCGGCCAAGCGCAAACAAGACCAGGTCTCGGCAGCAGCCGAAGCTTTCATCAAAGACGGTGGAAATCCCGACGAGCTGCCGGCGGCGACCATGCTCTCACTGGGCGCAATCAAGATGAACCAGCTTCGTACAGCCTACGACAAACGGAGTGATCGCCAGACCGACTTTGAGCTCTACGAGGAGCTTTTGCGCATGCCGGCTGATAAGATGGCCGAATTCGACCTCTTCTCAGTGCAGCATCGCCTGTCGACCGCCCAGTACAAGGAGACGAAGCAGCGCAAAGGGGAGGCGAAGGAGATCGTCGAGGGCATCCTCGGTAAGCCACCAAAGGACTACAATCCCTTCACCTTGACGCAGCGTCGCTCGGCCTTGTTCCAGCAGCTTGGCATCAACGGGTCTGATGGGGCCGAGCAACGCGGACGGCTCTCTGCCTGGATTGATCAGGCCTTGCGGGAGGAGTCGGCGCGCAAGGGCAGCCCGCTCACAGCCGAAGAGGACAATCGCGTCATGCATCGGGCGCTAACGGTGGTGAACGACGGCGGCTGGTTCTCAGGCGACACCCTGCTCGGCGATGTCGACGAAGTCTCAGACCTGCCCGACGAGGTCACGGACGCCTTGGCCGCCGCCTTCCCAGAGATGTCCGAACAGCAGCGGTTCGAACCCACATGATCCTGAAACTGAGGGGTGAGATCCGATGACGGAGACACTGGCACAGCAACTGCGCGACGCTTACGAGCGCAACCAAGTGCGCGATCGTGCGGCAGCCACTGGCTCGCTGCTGGTAGCCGAAGAGCAGGACCCGGATAGGATTGCAGCCGGTCGGCAAGCAGGACAGATCCTGAAGCTGCCGGCGGCGGTGACCGACCTGGACCCTGAAGAGACCCAGAGGCAGGCGAAGGCGAAAGAGGCAAAGGACATCTTGGGCCAGGCTCCGAAGCGGCAGGAGTGGGTGCAGCAGCCCGGCAATGCCCTGGTCGCCCAAGATGACCTCGAGCGGCTGTCGTGGTGGGAGCGCGCCGGCGGCTTCACCCAGTCCTTCGCAGCAGCGATCCCTTCGACAGTGGGCATCGGCCTGCAGAGGCTCTCGCGCGAGAACGACCAGCAAAGGATCTTCTGGCCGGTACCCGATCGGGTCCTCGGCAACCCTGCGATGCGGCTGCTCAACACCCAGTTAGAGACGCTACGGACCCAGCAGGATCGCTTTGCCGAAGTTGTCTTGCGCCCGGTGGGCGAGGATCTGGAAGCCGTGTGCGAGGGCATCAATGTCGCCCCGGACCAGCGCACTCTTGCCAACGACATTGCCGGAGCCTTTGGCCAGCTTGCCGGGCAGGTGGCGCTGTTCTTCCTCGGCCGCGGCGGCAACGCTGCCAACCTGGCGCTCTTCTACGGCAATGGCGCAGAGCTGCGGCGCGACGATAGCCTGGTCGAGTTCCTGCAGCGTATGGAAGAGGAAGGATGCTCGGCAGAAGTCGATATCGATCCGCGGGTCATCGCGCGGGTGAACCGGACGAACTACGCCCGAGTACCGGTCGTCGAGCTGGAAGGGCTGGCGGACGCTCTCAAGAAACTGGTGCACTTGGGGCGGCTCAAGACGGCGCTACAGCTTGAGGGTAAGCGCAGAAAGCTGGAGCTTGTCGTCGAAGCCGCCGAGAACTCGGTGAGGGATAGCGGCACCTTCACTCCACAGCGGGTCGGTAGGGGCACCCCTGCACAGCGACGCGGCGACAAGCTCGACGAGTATGGGAACTTGATCGTCACCCCCGATACGATCCTGAAAGCATTGGATGGCGGTAAGGATCTCGGCCCGGCGATGGAGCAAGTGATAGCAACAGGGCTTGCTGACAATGGCGAGGATGCGATCTGCCAAGCTTACATGGTCCGTGAGAACCTTGCTGTTTTTGAAGACTGCAGCCGAACAAACAGGAAGCGGTTGACGAATACACCTGGCAGCTGGTGCTCGCTCGTATCAAGATGATCATCGAGAGCCTGCTGCGCCACCTAGAAGGCGTGCACAGCCGGGCATTGCCCTGGGACCCCTGGTAGGAGGGCTCCAGCATCGACGCAGGCCGGGTTCCGCACGTTCGGCTCATGGATGGTGCGGCACAGCCGGCGAACTGTGGGTTAGAATGTGGGGCAGATTTGGCCCGCATTCCAATTTGCCCAGTAAAATCAATAAGAAAGACGAGTGCATTGGCTCCGCGGGTAGGATTCGAACCTACGACCGGACGGTTAACAGCCGTCTGCTCTACCACTGAGCTACCGCGGATCAGCCATGCCGTGGGCGCCAGAAAAAGGGGCCCGTCCAGCGAGGTGAGGGGATGTAGCAGACCCGCGCGCCGGCTGTAAAGCGCTTCTTCGGATGGCTGGTCTGTCTTGTCTAAAGAGTCTGTGCCGCAGCTTTCACAAGGCAGTCGGCCACGGCGATGTAGTCGGAATTGGGCATGTGGAACCAGCGCAAGAACTCGGCCGTGGAGAAGTCGCCGCGCAGCCAGCTCTCCAGGAACATACGGCTGACAGGGTGCAGGCGTTCCGGCAGGCATTGGGCAAGCGCTTCGGGCGGGACCATGAGCTTATCCTCTCTTACCATCATACTAGCGCATTGCCAGGCAGGGTGCGAGCCCTCGTGACCCACCGGTCATCTGCGCGGCCTGGTGCAGACAGCCGGGCTCTGCTAACCCGAAGGGAGGCGCCGGCAGTGAGGGCGGAGAGCGACTCGGACGGGAGTGCCGCTGAAAAGGGGTAAGCGATGCAGCTGGAAGTGATTGAAGCGCGGGCGAGCGGGTCGCGACAGCCCTTTGCGCTGCTCTTCCTGCATGGAATCTGTACCTCGGCCACGCTTTGGCAACACAGCTTCCTGCCGGCCTCGGCGACGGCCGGTTTCGACAGCTATGCGCTCTCTTTCCGCGGGCACGGCCGCAGCGAAGGGCGCGAGCGGCTCTCCTACACGACCTTGAGCGACTATGTGGCCGATCTGGAGCAGACGGTGCAGCGCCTGGCGCGTCCCCTCGTCGTCGTCGGCTTCTCGCTCGGAGGTGCTGTCCTGCAGGCCTATCTGCGGCGCAAGAACGATCTGGCGGGTGCAGTCCTGCTGTGTTCGGTTCCTCCGCACGGCTTGGCGCTGGCCAGCATGCGGCTCTTCTTCAGCGATGCGCTTGCCTGGAGCAGCCTGCTTGCGGCCAATCAGTTGGGCCTTCGCCATAGCGATCCGCAAAGCCTGCGGCGCGCCCTCTTCTCCGAGCGGGTCGATCCTGAGATCTATGCCGAATTCCTATCCCTGGCAGAGGAGGAATCGCCTCTGATCGGCATGCAGCTGCAGGGTTGGCCGCCCTTCGCGCCCAGTCCCTTTCGCTTCGACGCGCTGCCGCCGATCTTGGTCATGGGTGGCGGAGACGACCGATTGATGCCACCGGACGAGGTGCGCGCGACGGCCAGCTACTACCGCACCAAGGCCAAGATTCTGCCAGGCATGCCGCATATGATGATGCTGGAGCCGGACTGGCAGCGTGCGCACGCGGAACTGCTGGGGTGGCTGCGGCAGGCTGTATCAGTCTAACGAGAACAGCGGCGGCGAGGATCGTTCACGCATGCAGCACTTGGAAATCCCCGAGGTTCCGGTGAACCATCACATCGCCGAGCGCGCAGGCTTGCACCCCGAGCGCACGGCGATGATCTTCTATGGTCGAGCGTTCAGCTACGGGGCGTTGCATACTGCCGTCGAGGCCTTGGCGGGCTACCTGCAACAACGCCTGAAGGTGCAGCCGGGCGAGCGGGTCCTGCTGCTGTGCCAAAACTCCCCACAGTTCGCGATCGCCTACTACGCCATTCTAAGGGCCGATGCCGTCGTCGTACCAGCCAACCCGATGAACCGTGCTGCTGAAGTGAAGCACTACCTGTCCGACAGCGGCGCCAGGCTGGCGATTGCCGGAGAAGAGGTGCTGGAGGCCTTGCAGCCGGCGCTCGATGAGGGGCTTTGCCAATCCCTGATCCTTGTCCGCTATGCCGAGGCGACTGATCCCGACAGCCCTTTTCAGCTCCCACAATCTTTGCAGAGGGAAGAAAAGAGTGAACGGGGTCGCGGTGTTATCGCTTGGCGTGAGGCTCTTGCAGCAGGTCTAGCACCGAGGGTGCAGAGGGCAGGCCCCGACGACTTGGCCGTTATCCCCTATAGCTCCGGCACCACCGGATTGCCCAAGGGCTGTATGCACTCACACCGCACGGTTATGACCACGCTCTACGGCACCATCGTCTGGCGCAGGCCCGATACTCCGGAGGAGGGCAGAGAAGTCGTCCTGGCGAGTCTTCCCTTCTTCCATGTGACTGGAATGCAAGGGGTCTTGAACGGGCCGCTCTACGAGGGTCACTGCCTGGTTCTGATGGCGCGTTGGGATCGCAGGCTGGCAGCGCGGATGATCGAGCACTATCGGGTCACGCGCTGGCGCAGCATCACCACCATGGCGATCGATCTGCTCAACGACCCCGAGGCGGTGAAGCGTGACCTCTCCAGCTTGCAAGGAATCGGTGGTGGCGGTGCTGCGATGCCGGCCGCTGTCTTCGACAAGCTGAAGGATCTAACCGGTCTTCCCTACATTGAAGGCTATGGCCTGACCGAGACCATGGCGGCGACCCACATCAACCCGCCCGAAAGCCCGCGGCGCGGATGCCTCGGATTGCCCATTTTCGATGTCGATTCCCGGATTCGCGATCCCGACAGCGGCCGATTGCTCGGCCCGGGAGAGGAAGGCGAGATTATCATCTCTGCCCCACAGGTCTTCCTGGGCTATTGGAACAAACCGGAAGCCACGGCGCAGGCCTTCCTGCAGATCGAGGGCCGCCGGTTCCTGCGGACCGGCGATATCGGCTATGTCGACGAGGAGGGCTTCTTCTACCTCGTCGACCGGCTGAAACGGATGATCAATCTCGGTGGCCTGAAGGTCTGGCCAGCAGAGGTGGAGCAGGTCCTGCTTCACCACCCGGCAGTGGCCGAGGCCTGCGTGATCGCGGCACAGGATGCGCGACTGGGCGAGAGCGTGAAGGCCCTCCTGGTGCTGCGCCCCGAGGCAGATGCGCCCAGTCTTGAGGAGATCGGGCTTTGGGCGCGTGAGCGCCTGGCGGGATACAAGGTCCCGCGCCAGATTGCCATTGTCGACAGCTTGCCGCGCAGTCCAACCGGGAAGGTCGATTGGCGTGGCCTACAGCAGGCGGAGATGCGCTCGGAGGGGGCCGCCGGTTGAAGGGGAGGGGTTCCGCGACCTCGCGGCACCTGGCCATTCCGGCCGGTTCGCTTACTTCTAGTGTATGCAAGAGCCCCTGGACATGACGGCTGGCTTGCCTCCGCCCGAGGAGGCCTTCACACGGCCTTTCTATTTTCTCCGACATGGCCAGTCGCTCTACAATCAAGAGCGGCGTTTTCAGGGGCAGATTCAGGTTCCGCTCAGTCCTTTGGGCAAAGAGCAGGCCAGGTTGGCGGCAGGTGATCTGGCTAAGGAGCCGATTAAGCGCATCGTGTCCAGCACGCTCGACCGGGCGTTCCAGACGGCGACGGCGGTCGCCGCCGAGCACGATCTGCCGGTCGAAACCGACCCCGGCCTGATGGAGTGTCACTTGGGGGTCCACCAGGGAGAACCCTATGCGTCCTGGCTGCCGGACTACTGGGCCGGCCGTTTCGCGCCGGAGGGGGGTGAGGACTTCTGGCAGTTTCGCAAGAGGGTCTGGCCGGCGATGGCGCGTGCCGTTGCCGGTGGCGAGGACACCTTGATCGTGGCGCACGGTGGCCTCTGGCTGGCAGCGCGCTCACTGGTGCAGATGGTGCCAGACCTGCCGAAGATGCCCAACGCGCTACCGCTCTATGTCGAGCCGGAGGGTAAGGTTTGGCGTATCTCTGTCCTTGGCAATCGTAAAATGCCCCACTGAGTTGTCGAAGTGATTGGCGTGCAAGACAGATCCGAGCGACCCGAAGGGGCCATCACGCGCCCCTTCTATTTCCTCCGTCACGGCGAGACACTCTACAACCGCGAAGGCCGGATGCAGGGGCAAAGCGACGTGCCCTTGAGCGATCTGGGATTACGGCAAGCCGAGGAGGCGGCTCTATTGCTGGCCGACCTGCCGATCGAGCGAATCGTCTCCAGCTCCCTTGGCCGCGCGATGCAGACGGCCGAGGCGGCGGCAAAGCGCTTGGGCTTGCCGATCGAGAGCGAGCCTCACCTAATGGAGGCGCATTTCGGCATTCACCAAGACAGGCCGCATCCGCCCTGGGTTCCCGACTTTTGGGCGGGTCGATTTCACCCCGAGGGCGGTGAAGACTTCTGGCAGTTCCGCGATCGCGTATGGCCGGCGCTGGTCGCGGCAGTCGCCGCCGGTCCCAACACTTTGGTGGTCGCTCACGGCGGTGTCTGGTTCGCTGCACGGACCAAGGTTCGCATGCTACCCGATGTGGTCGACATGCCTAACGCATTGCCGGTTCAGGTCGTGCCGGACGGCGAGATCTGGCAGGTGAGACCCTTGGGAGAGAGGACCTTGCCGGAGGGCAGCGATTTCTACCACAGGCCGTCCTAACTCTTCAGCGCCTAACCGAGATGTCTGTTCCCAATGCCGAGAAACTGGGCTGAGGATCGCGTGCTACCAGAAGGAAGGCTGCTACTCACTCGCCGCACGATACAGCCTCGATCTCTGCGCAGTGGTCTGGCGGGCCATGGGCGCTCCAGTAGGCGAGGAGGCCCAGGTCATCAAGAATCTCCAAGAACTCGGCCTCGTCACCAAGTTCCACCACCAGAGACCAGGGGACGGTGAAGTAGAGCAGACGCCGCTCGGCCACCAAGCTCGTGTAGTCGAAGGCCTCCAGAGTGACCACTGCACCGCCTAGGTGATAGAGCAACTGATAGCCCACCAGAGTGTCGCGCTTGTGGGCCTCGAAGTAGGTCTGCGGCGCCTCGGTGTCGGTGGCGGCCAAGAGGGTTAGCGCACGACTGCGCAAGGCTTCCGAGCAGTCGCTGCAGGCCTCCACCAGGGCTTTGACCTGGCCGAGTTCGTTTTGAGCGGCGCGGTGGTCGATGATGATGCGTAGAGCCAGCTGGCGGAACTGAGGCACTCTCTGGAAGATGGTTTCGATGGTGCGGATATGCTCTTCGCTCTGATCGAACTGCCAGCGCAGAAAGGCGAGCCATAGGTCATAGTGTGCGTTCAGCGGATCGAGCGCCTGAGCGGTCTTTAGATAGACCAAGGCCTCCTGCTGCTTGCCGACGGTCTGCAGGAGGGCGGCATAGCTCATCATGACGCCGTGGTTGTCGCGATCGCCCGCAAGAGCTGCCTTGTAGGCGCGCTCGGCCGCCGCCCATTGCCGGTCGCGCTGATACATGCTCCCCAATGCCTGCTGTACGATCGGTAGCGAGGGGTCGATGCCCTCCGCCTCCAAGGCGGCGTCCTTGGCTTTTCGATAGAAGACACGTGCGCGCACCCGTCGGCCGTCGATCTCCGTAAGGTAGGTGGGTACCACGTTATAGACCAACGAGAGCGCGGCCCAGGCTGCGGCGAAGTCGGTATGAATGGCAACCGCGCGCTCCAGCGTGCCCATGGCCTCCTTCAAGGCTGCGCCGCGCCGCTCCAGCAGGGCCAGGCCGCGCAGGAAGAGCTCATAGGCCTTGGGGTCGGCGGTGCGCTGCGCCTTTAGGATCTCGGCGTCGACCTCCATCGGCGTCGCCAGGGCATTGCCGATCGCGCGGGCGATCTTCACCTGTGCTTGGAAGACGGTCTCCATGGTCTCGCTGAAGGACATGGACCAGATGAGAAAACCGTCCTGCGCGCGTACCAGATTGACCTTGATGTCCAGTGAATCGCCCTTGCGCTGGATCGACCCCTCCAAAAGGAAGTCGACGTTGAGAGCCTTGCCGATCGCCTTAAGGTCTTTGCTGTCGTCTTTGTATTGAAAGGCTGACGTGAAGCCCGGAATGCGAAACCCTCCGGTCTTCCCCAGCATCTCTATGATTTCGATGGTCAGGCCGTCGGCGAAGTGATCCTCGTCTCTGTCCGGAGAAAGGTTGTTGAATGGCAAAACCGCCAGGGCCGGTGTTTCCTCGACAGCGGCAGCAGTGCGATCCTCCGACGGTGGCGAGAGCCACCAAAGGACCAAAGCCGCCAGGGTTACCAGGAGGATCAGTACGATGGCCAAGGCCGGCCAAAGGAAGCTATGCCGCTTGTTCTTTCGCGCGAGCGACGGTTTTCGACCGTCCCAATGCACGCGAAAGACCCGGATCGGGCGCGGTATGTTTTTGATCTGCTGAGCGCCCAAATCCTCGAAGGCAAGGTCGAGCTTCCCGGCAAGCTGCTCGTGCACAGACTGAGAAATACAGATGCCGCCAGGCTCGGCCAGCTTCTCCAGACGGGCTGCGACATTGACCCCGTCGCCGTAGAGATCGTCTCCCTCGACCATGACATCGCCGATGTTGATGGCAATGCGGAAGGTGATCTGCGCGTCGGCCGGTATCTCTGCGTTGCGTTCCGCCAGGCTTTGCTGCAGCGCAATGGCAAAGCGCAAGGCATCTACGACGCTGGAGAATTCCAGAAGAGTACCATCGCCGATCAGCTTGACCAGTCGGCCGCGATACTCCGCCGTCTTGGGGTCGAAGATCTCATCTCTTACGGCCTTCAACCTGGCAAGGGTGGCGCTTTCATCGGCAGCCATCATCCGGCTGTAGCCAACGACATCGGCGAAGAGGATCGCGGCCAGCCTACGTTGCTCACCCGTATCGTTCACCCTGGCGGCTCCTTTAGGGGGACGGGGCTATTCTAACGAAAAGGCCGGGAGGCTTGGAACCGTCTTGAGCCTCGCTGATGATCGAACCTCGTCTCACTTCAGATTCCATGTGGCGTGGCATCCTGGAAGACGCTCTCATAGTGGCGCTTCTGAAGCTTGGCCGCGGTCACCAGATTGCGCAGCAGTATCGAGACCGTTACCGGGCCGACGCCGCCGGGGACCGGCGTGATCCAGCCGGCGACCTCGTGGCAGCTTTCGTAGTCGGCATCGCCGACGATGCGTGTCGTGCCGTCAGGAAGGCTCACCTGGTTGATGCCGATATCGATCAGAGCGGCACCCGGCTTGATCATCTGTCCGGTGACCAGGCCGGGCTTGCCGACGGCGACGAAGACGGCATCGGCCTGGCGCGAGTGCATGGCCAGATTGCGAGTCATGTGATGGCACACCGTGACCGTAGCGCCCTCGCTCATCAAAAGGAACGCGATGGGTTTGCCGACGATTTCAGAATGGCCGATGACCACGACTTCCAAACCGGGTAGCTTCAGGCCAGTGTGTTTCAGCATCTCTACGGCGGCGACCGAGGTACAGGGACCCATGACCAAATCGTTGTAGACGATGTTGCCGATGGAGGCCGGGTGCATGCCCTCGACGTCTTTCATCGGGTGGATCGCTGCTTGGAGCGGCCTGATCGAGAGTTGGTCAGGCACCGGTCGCTGCAGGATGACGCCGGTCACGCGTGGATCGGCGTTCATCGCAGCAATGGCTGCCAGCATCTCGGACTGGGTGACCGCATCTGGGAAGATCCGCTCCTCGAAGGCGATGCCGAGCTTCTCTGCCGCACGCTTTTGATTGCGGATGTAGACGGTGGCGGAAGCAGGGTCTCCGACCAGAACCGAGACCAGCCGCGGCGGCCATCCGGCGCCCTGCAGTTCGCTAACATCGCGAGCGACCTGTTGGCGGATTTCGGTCCCAATCTCACGGCCGTCCAGGATCTTGAAGTCTCGTGTCATCTGCTGCCTCTGTAGGTGATGGCTCAAGCGCTCCAGAGAGATCTAGGCGTCGGGAGGCAAGGTCAGGACCGAATCCCAACCGGGGCGGGACTGAATGCGCTGCCACCAATCCCGAACTTTGGGATGCTCGGCGATCAAGGCTTCGCCCTCGGGCACGGCCATCGCATAGCGTAGGATCGGCGCCAGGTGGCAATCGGCCAGGGTCAGAGCCTCACCCAGCAACCACGGCGTGTCCATCTTGCCGGCGATCTCCGCCAAGACGGTTCGACCAACCTGCTGCCCGCGAGCCAGAGTCTCCGCGTCGCTGGGAGGTTCGCCCAGATTGACGAAGATATCCCAGACCAGCGCGCGATAGCCGTAGCTGTCGAGCAGGGCGATGATCTGCTGCATGCGTGCGCGAGCTTGCGGGTCTGAGGGTTGCAGCGGCGGACCCTGGAAGCCCTCGTCCAGATACCTAAGGATTGCCGCAGTCTCATAGAGGTGAAACCCGCCGTCTGTGAGGGCTGGGATTTTGCCGAAGGGTTGTAGAGTCTTGTAAGTCTCGTCCAAGCCTTCCTCGGCAAAGGGCGTGACGGTTACCAGATCGTAGTCCAGGCGCTTTTCCAAGAGTGCCAGTAGGACCGAGCGCGTGTAGGTGCTTGGCTGCCAACCGTAGAGGGTGAGGGCGCTCATTGTGGTTTCAGGCGCTTGAGGCGCGCGCGGTAACGCCCGGCAGAGCGGGGTCGGACGTCAAGCGGTGGTCTGGTCGTTGCGATGGCATCGTCCTCGATGTCCTGCGTCATGACACTGCCGGCGCCCAGGATGGCGTCGTCTCCCAGCCGCACCGGGGCGACCAGAACCGAGTTCGAGCCGGTGCTGGCGCCGCGGCCGACCTCGGTTCGGCTCTTGTAGACTCCATTGTAGTTTGCCGTGATGGTCCCGGCTCCGATGTTGGCGCCCGCGCCGACATGCGCATCGCCGATGTAGGAGAGGTGATTGGCTTTGGCGCCGGCATCGATTTGCGCTGCCTTCACTTCGACGAAGTTGCCGATGTGCACGCCGGCTTCCAACCGACTGCCTGGCCGCAGGCGGGCAAAGGGGCCGACGATGGCTCCGGCGCCGATGGAAACGCCTTCCAGGTGTGAAAAGCCCCGGATCGTCACTCCTTCTTCGATCGAGACACCCGGTCCGAAAATCACGTTCGGCTCTATGGTGACGTCGGGTGCCAGCGCTGTGTCCCAAGCGAAGGTCACACTGTCGGGCTGGAGCAGGGTGACGCCGGCTGCCATGGCGATGTCGCGAAGGCGTTGCTGGTAGATCGCCTCGGCGGCGGCTAGCTCCGCCCGGGAGTTGACGCCCAGAATCTCTTCGAAGGCGCTCTCGACGATCCCCGAGGCCGCACCGGCTTCGTTGCCCAAGGCCACCAGCGACGTCAGGTAGAACTCGCCCTTGGCATTGCGGTTGTCAATGCGGCTTGCCAACTCGAAGAGCTTGCGGCCTTCGCCAGCCAAGAGTCCGCCCCAGACCAATCCCTCGTGGCGTTCCTCTTCGTTGGCCTCTTTTTCTTCCACGATGCGCTGGAGGCGGCCACTTTCGCGAATGAGCCGTCCATAGCCTTTGGGGTCGGGTGGGCGCACGCCCAGCCAGACGAAGCTGGGCGCTGCCGGTCCCCGTCGTTTGGCCAGCATAGCCTCCAGGGTCGGCTTGGTGATCAAGGGGCCGTCGCCATAGAGCACCAGGACGTCGGCGCCTTGCTCCAACTCGTCGGTCAGGCATTGGGCGGCGGCCAACAGCGCGTGGGCGGTCCCCAAGGCGCGCGTCTGCACGGCGGTTGGATGCGGGGCGACGGCGGCCTCGACCTCCGGCATGTCCGGGGACACCACGGTCACGATCTTCGCCGGTGCCAGGCTCTCGGCCACGGCCAGCACGTGGCGGATCATCGCACGGCCGGCGATCGGATGCAGGACCTTGGCCAATCGAGACTTCATTCGCGTGCCTTGGCCGGCGGCCAGGATCACTACGGCCAATGGTCTTTCGGGAGCATTCATGTCAGGTCTCGCCCGAAGCTGAGAGATGACCTCTCTTGCCCGAGGCGAGGCTTGCTTGGCAAGGCGTGCCGTAAAGAGGAAGGGTGCCATGCAGGACAACTGGCCGAAGGCCGTGATCTTCGATCTGGACGGAACGTTGATCGACAGCCTCGTCGATATTGCTGCTGCCATGAACAGGCTGCTGGGTGAAGCCGGCTTGGCGCCGCTCACCTTGCAAGAGATGGAACCGATGACCGGCGACGGTGCTGCCGTTCTGGTGGAGCGCGCCTTCGCCTATCGCCACGCGGCCAAGCCGCCCGAGGGCTTGGAGCGATTCAAGACGCTCTACGGAGACGCTGTCTGCGTGGAGACAAAGCTCTTTCCCGGCGTTCTGGAGGTTCTGCAGATCCTAAGAGGGCAGGGCCGCCTTCTGGGTGTTGCCACCAACAAGCCAGCCGCGCTGTCCCATGCAATCTTGCGCGCCCTCTCTGTCGATCATCTATTTGCCGGTCTCGCCGGTGGCGATAGCTACCCGCAGCGCAAACCCCATCCCGATCATCTCCTGCTGCTTCTACAGGAGCTAGGCGTTCCGGCAGCGGCCAGCATCATGGTCGGGGACAGCGAGAACGATGTGCGTTCGGCCAGAGCGGCCGGTCTCCCTGTCGTTGTTTGCAGCTTCGGCTACAGCAAGGTCCCGGTCGCCGAACTTGGCGGCGACCAGATGATCGATCATTTCGATGCTTTGCCGGCTGCCTTGCAGACGCTCTCGCCCCATCAGGTCGCGCGCAGCTCCTCGTAGTCCACCATGACATGCTCGCGGAAGGCTGGGCGTTCGCTCAAGGTCTCATAATAGCGGCGGATCGCCGGCATCTCCGCACGCTCGATCTCGATGGTGAAGTAGCGATAGAGCAGATGGCCGAACTGTATGTCGGCCAAGGTGAAGTCGTCGCCCGTGAGATAGCGCTGCTGACGCAGCAGCTTGCCGGCAATCGCCAGTATGCGCTCGAAGGAAGCGACGTTCTGGCGGATGGCGTCGGGGTTCTGCTTGGCCTTGGGCGTACGCACCACCTGCCAAAAGATCGGTCCGGTGAAGCTGCCGGCGATGTTGACCTTGGCCCACTCCGCCCAGCGGTCGACCTCGGTGCGCTCCAGCAGGTCAAGCGGCCAGAAGGCGCCGCTTGAATAGCGGTTGGCCAGATAGCGCAGGATTGCGGCGGATTCCCAAAGCGGCTTGTTGTCCCCGTCCTGGATCACCGGGACGGTTCGGTTGGGGTTCATGGCGATGAAGGCTTCGTTGTCGGTGCCGCCATAGCGGTGGCCGACGTCATAGCGCCTATAGGGAAGCTCCAGCTCGCCGATGCACCACATGACGGACTGGACATTGGAGGAGGTTCGCCGACCCCAGACTTGCAGCATGGTGTGTGTCCTTAAGCGAGAGAATGAAAAGCGGGTTATGGTTTGCAGCATGCCTGCGTTAGTGTCGATCCGACAGCGGCGATAACTGAACAGGAAACCTGCCATGTTGAAACGCTACATGATCGAGCGCGATATCCCCGAGGTCGGCAGCTTCGAGCGCGAGCAGTTGCGCGGCGCCGCGCAGAAGTCCAATGAGGTCTTGGCGCAGCTGGCCCCCGACGTGCAATGGGTCGAGTCCTACGTCGCCGGCGACAAGACATTCTGCGTCTACCTCGCCAAGGACGAGGAAATCATCAAGAAGCATGCCGAGATCAGCGGCTTTCCGGCGACCAAGATCACAGAGATTCGCAAGACGATCGATCCCACGACGGCACAGGACTAGCCCTTGCTGGCTTGGCCGAACTTGTAACGCAGTAGGGGCAGCTCGCGCCCGGGGATCGAGCCGGATGGGGCCGAGCCGACGACCGTAGCGCCCATTCGCTCATAGAAGGCGGCGGCCGAAGGATCGGCTTCTATGGTCATCGCCTTCGCCCCTAGGCTCTTCGCCTTGGCCACGGCCCAGTCGAAGAGGGTCCGCCCCAGTCCGCCGCGCATGAAGGCTGGATCGACGTAGAGCCTGTGCAGGTCGGCAAGGCCGTCGACGACGCCGACCTGAACCATGGCTGCCGGCTCTCCGGATTGGACAGCCACGGCGATTTCGGCCTCGGCTAGATCGGCCAGGGTCAGGGTCATCTCCTCGCGACAGGCCTCCATGAAGGCCTGGTCATAGCCCCAATGAGCCTTGGATCTTATGCATAGCTCTGTGAGTGCATCGAGATCTGCTTCTACAGCGTGCCTTACCTGAGCGGGGGCTTGGAGCTTGGGATCGTTCATGGTCAGGAGATCGCCTGGGTCAATCGAGCATCTCTCAACTCTAGCCCGCTGTGCGGACTGGACCAAGCGGATCTTCGCCTCTCCTCGCTCTGGCTCTCGGACCCATGACCCGCATAGCAGGTTGGCGATCTTACCGATCGCGACGATCCGGCAAGCTCTCCCCTGAGCAGGGCTGTGATTCGGCACGAACGCCTTCAGATTTGCCATCCTATGCCTCTTCAAGCAGTATATTGTCTAATCTGATAATCAATCGATCTCCCTTTTTCCCAAAGGAGTCCCCCGTGCACCTGCATTCTGCGGTTTCCGCAGCGCCACACCAGCTTCTGCCGCGCGAAGCCTACATTTCGGAGGACTGGCTCGAGCGGGAACGGAGAAGCATCTTTGGTCGGACTTGGGCTTTCGCTGGAACGTTTCACGACTTCTCGGAACCGGGCGACGTGCGACGGGTTCAGGCAGGCAACCATTCGCTCATTGTCGTCAAGGACAAGACAGGCGGGCTGCGCGGTTTCCACAACATCTGCCGTCACCGAGGAACGGAACTTGTGGAGTCCTCTGGCAACGCGGGCAAGGCGATTGTCTGTCCTTATCACAATTGGGTCTACACTCTAGACGGGAGCCTACGCGGCGTACCGGCCCACGCAGCGTGTTTTCCGCAACTGGACAAGACGAAGGTCCGCTTGCATGGGGCGGCTGTCGGCATCTTCCGCGATCTGGTCTTCGTTCATCCTGATGAGGTGCCGATGGAGCCATTCGAAGACTGGATTGGCGACCTGGCTGCTGTGCCTTGGCCGCACGACCTGGGTCTGGGTGGCCTGTCAGAGGGCTCTGAGGAGATCGTCTATGAGATGCAATGCAACTGGAAGGTCTTCGCCGAGAACGCGCTCGACGGCTATCACCTTGCCTATCTCCACAAGAACACACTGGGCGGGCCGACGCACGACCAGAACCTATGGGAGCCGTTCGGGCGCCACCTCGTCTGGTGGTCGACCGAGCGCGGAGGGATCAAGCACCGGATTCCAAAGTTCGTGGAAGAGGCTGCGCGGGGCGAAGTGGCCGAGCGTGCGCACGAAGAGGCCGCGCTGGGCTACGGCGGCGTCTACCTGCTCTTCCCAACAACGTTTCTGACGCCGAACCCTTGGGGATTCTCGATATCGACCATGGAGCCGATCGATGCCGGGACGACGCTCTTTCGGGTTCGTAACTGGGTACCCAGAGGGCTTCTGAACGACAGCTATCGCGCCAAAGACATCCCGGGTTACGACGAGGCGAGCGGCCGCATCAAATCCACTTGTTGGAACAAGCACCCGCTTGAAACAGGCGACTTTCAAACGGAGGATGTCTGGGTCTGTGAGAAGATGCAACGCGCTCTTCGGTCTCCCAAGCATGAGGTCTCGTTCCTGGCGCAGGGTTCAGGAGGCGAGGCCGCTTTGGCCTTCTTTCAAGAGTCCGTCCTGGCCATGATGGAAGAGCACCACGATTGAGAAACCTATTGGAAGCAAGCAGACTTGCTCGTCTCCAATGCGGTGCCGGCACTGTCCCCGACCGACCGCTCAATGCGGTTTACTTTCGCGGCGGTCAGACGGGGGAAGGGCCGGCACAGGGCTTATCTAAACCCGCATATCCCATGTGAGATCGAGGTTGCGGCACCCATCGGGCTGAATCATGGTTAGATATCATGGTGTTGCGGCGAATGGAACGAGGTTCTCATAGTGCACCTGGCGGGCGAATCGATAGAGGGCCCTCTGCGCGTCGATTTCGACCGCCGCTTGAAGCTGCAGTTCCATGGATCGAAGGTGACCTCGGACGGTGGCCTGGATCGGATCGACCGCCTGCGACCAGGGCCAGCGCCGACATGACCGCGCCCAGGCGGCCGGCGCTCGCCAAGTCGCGTATTCTCCGATGCCATGTGAGCGCACCGGTAGCAATCACATCAAGCCTCAGGCAAGCTTTTCGCCACGAGTGGGGCCCACCTGGGGAATCCCGACTCTAGCAAGTAGCCTTTTGGCATCCGCGTCGTTCGAGGACGCACAGAGGCATCAACCAGGGGAGAAGTGCAATGCCGGTACGTGGACCCACGCACGAGCAGTTGGAAGATATTGCCGACGACCTTTACATGACCATGAGCGGGGAGGAGATCGAGTTCTTCCGCGGCTTCATCGACGGGCTGATTGGCGGTGCATATGACACGATCGAGCAAATGCCGGACTACATCCCCGAGGTGAAGTATCCGCGCACACCCGGCTACAAGCCTAGCGGCGAGGAGAACAAGTACAACGCCTGGTACGTGAAGAGTGAGATCAAGGGTGCCGCCAGCGGCCCGCTCAGTGGCAAGTCCGTCGTGCTCAAAGACAACGTCCAACTCGCCGGTGTGCCGATGCGCAACGGTGCCTCCACGCTGGAGGGCTTCATGCCCAATCTGGACGCCACCATCGTCACCCGCATCCTGGACGCTGGCGGCACCATCAAGGGCAAGGCGGTCTGCGAGTACTTCTGCTTCTCCGGCGGCAGCCATACCTCGACCCCACTACCGGTCAAAAACCCACGCAAGGCTGGCTACTCTGCCGGTGGCTCCTCCTCTGGCAGCGGTGCGCTTCTGGCGGCCGGCGAGGTCGATATGGCGATCGGCGGCGATCAGGGCGGCTCGATCCGCATCCCGGCCGCATATTGCGGCGTTTACGGCATGAAGCCGACCCATGGCCTGGTGCCCTATACCGGCGTCATGCCGATCGAAAGTACCATCGATCACACCGGGCCGATGACCAACAATGTCGCCGACAACGCGCTCATGCTCGAGGTCTTGGCCGGCGAGGATGGCCTCGACCCACGACAGTACAACGTGCAGACTCACAAGTACACCGAGGCCCTGGGCACCGGCGCCAAGGGCCTGAAGATCGGTGTGCTGAAAGAGGGCTTCGGCCATGAGAACTCGGAAGCCGATGTGGACCAGAGCGTCCGTGCCGCGGCCGAGACGCTGGCGCGACTGGGCGCCGAGATCTCGGAAGTCTCGATCCCGATGCACTTGAAAGGCCAGGCGCTCTGGACCTCGATTGCAGTTGAAGGTCAACAAGCGCAGATGATGCAGGGCAACGGCATGGGCTTCAACTGGAAGGGGCTCTACTCGACCGCGCTGCTGGACGCGCATGCCAATTGGCGCGCGCGGGCCGACGAGCTGTCGCACACGCTCAAGGTCTGCATGCTGCTGGGCGAGTACTTCATCAAGCACCACCGCGGCCACTACTACGCCAAGGCGCAGAACCTGACCCGCCTGCTGCGCGAGACCTACAACCAATGCCTGGAGGAGGTCGATCTCCTGCTGATGCCGACCCTGCCATTGAAGGCGACCAAGCTGCCGGACCTTTCCAGCCTAGAGGAGTACATCGATCGCGCCTTCGGGATGCTGCCCAACACCTCTCCTTTCGACATCACCGGGCATCCGGCGATGGCGATCCCCTGCGGTATGAGCAATGGCCTGCCGATCTCGATGATGCTGGTCGGCAAGCACTATGACGAGCCGACCATCTACAAGGCCGCCCACGATTTCGAGCAGAGCGGCGACTGGAAGCAGATGTAGGACTTCAAACTCGGGAGAAAGCCAAAGGGGCCGGACACGCGTCCGGCCCCTCTGTTCTTCGAACAAGTGCTGATGTCGTGACCTACCCGGCGAGTTGCGATTTAAAGGCCTCCGAAACCTCGCTCATGACCCCTCCGGGCGACCGAAGAGCGTCATTGAGGAGCGCTTAGCGTCAGCCGCTGATCTGAGCGACACCACCCTGCAAACCTTCCAGTAGGCTTGCTGCCTGACCGCCGGCGATGCGGCCGTCTGCCGCCGCAGCCTTGATGCGCGCTTGCACCTTCGCGACAACAGCCTGTTGTAGCGCAGCAGAGGATACGCCGAGCGAGGCGGCGGCGGCTTTGCTACCCAGTTCACCGATAAGAAGCTGGACCTCGCCCAGGCTCTTTCCCGACAGCTCGGCAAGGGCTTGATTGGCGAGGTTTCGGCCCTCCATCCGGGCAAGGTCGCGGACCGGCCCAATCTGGGGGCGCAGAGCTTCGGCATCATTGCCGTAGCCGTCGGCGATTTGCTTTAGCAGCAGTTGCGCTTGAAACGTGGTCAACAGGCCGTCCGCCTCCGCGCTGCGGACCACCGTGCTCCAATGCGGCTCCATAGCGACTGCAAACTTGCGGAGCGCTACGCCGTATTGATCCAGCGTGGCGCGGGTCCCGGTATCTCGCAAGGCCTGCTCCACCCGGTGTTGCGGTTGGTCGGCCAGCATCGCCAATACCTCGGCGATCTTCGCCCGGTTCTCCATCAGAATGAGGCGGGAAAGGAGGCGCCCCTCCGAAGCGGTTGTAGCCCGTTCCTGCTCAAGCTGCATGTCAGCAGCTTGCTGGTTGTCCGCGACCATACTTTGCTGAGCACCGGCGGCCAAAGGGGTGATCGCCAGCGGAAGCGCAAGCAAGACCGCCGCCAACTTGCTCTTGCCAAATGCTGTCTTCGTCATCAGAGGACCCTCCGTTCAAGAATGACATGTCTGGGCGAGGCGTTCGATCGCTCGCACATCTTATCGTCACCGGAAGGTCGGCATTAACTGTGGGGCGAGAAGGCAGAAACCTTGGAGTAATTTCGATGCCTTTGTGGCGCCATTTCGCTCTCCCCCCAAGCCTGCCACCACCACGCACGTTTAGGCCAGGTCCTCACTGGTCTTACCGCCGTGCGCGGCCGACCAGCCATTGGGGTCCTCCAGGAAGGCGCGCACCGTGGCGATGCCCGGCTTGTCCAGATAGCCCTGGCTCTCGGCCACGGCCAGCGCGTCCCACCAGGTGGCCAGCGCGTGCAGGCTGACGTCGGCGGCCTCCAGGCGTGCGATGCCTTCGGGGAAGATGCCGTAGTGGAAGACGACGAAGCTGTGCTTGGCTTCGGCCTCGGCCTCGCGCAGGGCCTCGATGAAGCCCAGCTTGGAGCCGCCGTCGGTCGCCAGGTCCTCGACCAGCAGGGCGCGGTCGCCGGCCTTCACCACGCCTTCGATGCGCGCGTTGCGGCCGAAGCCCTTGGGCTTCTTGCGGACATAGGCCATCGGCAGGCCCAGACGCTCGGCGATCCAGGCGGCAAAGGGGATGCCCGCGGTCTCGCCGCCGGCGATCACGTCGAAGGCCTCGAAGCCGCAGGTCTCGTTGATCTGCTCGACTGCCATTGCCATCAAATTGGCTCTGGCGCGCGGGAAGGAGATGATCTTGCGGCAATCGACATAGACCGGCGAGACGCGGCCGGAAGTGAAGGTGAAGGGATCCTCCGGCCGGAACAGCACGGCTTCGATCTGCAACAGGCAGTGCGCGGTCTGTCGCGCCCTTTGATTTGCTTGGGACATGGGGCGATGGGGCCTTCTCTCGACTGGCGAATGAAGGCAGTCTTAGTGGCAGGAGCAGCTTAAGGGCAAGTGGGAGAACCGGGCGAGATGACGGAAAGCAGCGCAGCAGTCTGGTCGACCGTGGTGGCGATCCGCGAGAAGGGGCCCTTGGTCCATTCGGTGACCAATCTGGTCTCGATGGACATCATGGCAAATGTACTGCTGGCCATTGGGGCCTCGCCGGTGATGGCCCATGCGACCGAAGAGGTGGCCGCCTTCGCCAAGATGGCCGGCGCGGTCAACATCAACATGGGGACCTTGGATGCACCCTGGGTCGAATCCATGCGCGCTGCCGCCGCCGCTGCCGGTCGCGCCGGGACGCCCTGGCTGTTCGATCCAGTCGGCGTCGGGGCAACGGCCTATCGCAACGGCGTAGCCGCCAGTCTGATCACGCATAAACCCAGCATCATCCGCGGCAACGCCTCGGAGATCCTGGCACTGGCCGGTGGGGCAGGGGGCAAAGGGGTCGATGCCAGCCACGGGGTCGAAGAGGCTGAGGCTGTCGCTCGCAATCTGGCCGAGCGCACGGGGGCGGTCGTCGCCGTGACCGGTGCCAGCGATTACGTCACCGACGGCGCGCGTCAGAAGCGGATCGACAATGGTCATCCGATGATGGCCAGGGTGACGGCGACCGGCTGCTCGCTGACTGCAGTTATGGCGGCTGCCGTCGCCGTTACGGCGGACCCCTTCACCGCTGCCGGTCACGCCCTGGCCGCCTACGGCATTGCCGGCGAGATCGCGGCGGAGGCAGCCGCGGGTCCAGGCAGCTTCCGCGTTGCCTTCCTTGACGCCATCGCCAATCTGGATCAGGCCGCCATCGCCGATCGCATCCGGCTGGCATGAGCCATGCCGCGATGCTTCTGCCTGAGGCGCTGCGCCTCTATTTCGTCGTTGGACGCGCCGACTGCGCCGGCCGGCCGCTCGCCTGGGTGGTCGAGCAGGCCGCACTCGGTGGGGTGACGGCCGTGCAGCTGCGCGAGAAGCAGGCGGATAGTCTAGAAGTCGCGGCCCTGGCAACGACACTGCAAGAGCTGCTGGATCCCTTGGCGATTCCTCTGATCGTCAACGATGATCTGGAGGCTGCCCTGGCCTCGGGCGCGGCTGGCCTGCACATCGGGCAGCAGGATTTGCCGGTCGCCGAAGCGCGTCGGCGCCTGCCGGCAAACTGCCGCCTGGGCCTTTCGATCACCGAGCGACGCGATGCCGAAGCGGCCGCCGATAGCGAGGCCGATCATCTGGGAATCGGACCGGTTTTTGCCACTGGTAGCAAAGCCGATGCGGCGCCGGCGCTTGGCCTGGACGGCTTGGCGGCGCTTTCTTCGCTCCGACCGGAGCGCCCGACCGTTGCCATCGGCGGGATCACCCGCGAGCGCGCCGCGGCGGTCATGGCGACTGGCGTCGCGGGGATCGCAGTGGTTTCTGCCATAGCCTCGGCTCCCGATCCAAGGTCCGCGGCGCAAGACCTGCGCGGCATTGTCGACACAGCACTGAGGGAAAGGACGAACACAGCATGAGCGAAGCGGTAGAGCTGACCAGCGAGGGCAGCATCGCCACGATCTGGATGAACCGACCAGAGCGCCTGAACGCCATCAGCTTGGATATGTGGGACTCGCTGGCCGAAATCTTGGAGGCGGTGAACAGGGATGAAGAGGTCCGTTGCCTGATCCTGCGGGGCCGACGTCGTGAAGATGGGCGGGTTGCCTTCGGAGCCGGCGCCGACATTACGGAGTTCCCGGAGGAACGCGCCAACGCCAAGCAGGCCGAGGCCTATGCCGCACGTATGGAGCGGGCGATCGAGGCCTTGGCCAAGAGCCCGCACCCTTCGGTCGCGCTGATCCAAGGCGTCTGTGCTGGCGGCGGCCTGGAGCTGGCCTTGCATTGCGACCTTAGGTATGCCGGGCGGGGGGCCAGACTGGGCCTTCCCATTCAGCGCATAGGACACGGCCTGCCGCTCTCGGCGATGCGCCCGCTGGTGCAACTCTGCGGTCGCTCCGTCGCCTTGGAACTCCTGTTGGAAGGGCGCCTCATGGAAGCCGAAGAGGCTTATGCCAAGGGCTTGGTCAATCGCGTCTTCTCGGCCGATACTGTTGTGGAACTGACTTTGGAGTGCGTGAAGCGGATTGTCGCCGGTGCTCCCCTGGCGCATCGCTTCCACCGCGAGGCAACGCGGCGCGCCCTGATCTCCAAAGCCTATACCAAGGCCGAGCAGAGCGCGCCCTTCAAGCTCTGCGACAGCGATGACTATGCCGAGGGGGTGCGCGCCTTCCTGGCCAAAGAGAACCCAGAGTTCAAAGGCAGCTAAGCCATGACAGCCAAGCGCCCAAACATCGTGCTCATCCTAGCCGACGACATGGGTTTCTCCGACCTTGGCTGCACAGGTGCGGAGATCAAGACCCCCACCTTGGATCGCCTGGCGGGAGGTGGCGCCTTGCTGAGCGCTATGTACAACTGCGCGCGCTGCTGCCCGACACGGGCCTCGCTCCTGACCGGCCTCTATCCGCATAAGGCCGGGATCGGGCATATGGTGATGAACTTCGGCACGGCGGCCTATCAGGGCTTCTTGCGCGATGACAGTGCAACCATCGCCGAGGTGCTGCGCCAGGGCGGCTATCGCACGCTCATGTCGGGCAAGTGGCATGTCGGCGGCGACAATGACGCACGGCTCTGCGACTCCTGGACTCCGGGTGCTGCCGGCTACCCGACGCCCCGGCAACGCGGTTTCGACCGCTTCTTCGGTACTTTGGACGGGGCCTGCAGCTTTTTTGAGCCTCACTACGTCATGTCCGACGACCAGCGCACCACGATCGAGCCGGGCAGCTTCTATATGACCGACGCGATCACCGACAAGGCCTTGGAGATGGTCGAGGCCAACGCCGAGGAGGAGGCACCCTTCTTCCTCTATCTGGCCTATACGGCACCGCATTGGCCGCTGCACGCCTGGCCCGAGGATGTCGCACGCTATGAAGGCGTCTATCGCTCCGGCTGGGATGCGCTGCGCACTGCACGCCACGAAGAGATGAATGCGATGGGTGTCTTGCAGAAACCCTGGTCCATCTCGCCTCGCGACGGCGAAGCGCCGCCTTTCTCGGACATGCCGCACCCCGATTGGGAGGCCGAGCGCATGGCGGTCTATGCCGCCCAGGTCGATCGCATGGATCAGGGGATCGGGCACTTGGTGGCGCAGCTGGAGCGTCTAGGCGTGCTGGACGATACCTTGATCTTCTTTCTGGCCGACAATGGCGGCTGCGCCGAATTCATGGCCGAGGACGGCTGGGCGCAGTGGTATCCAGACAACCTCTCCGACGGTCGCCCGATCGTGAAGGGAAATCTGCCCAGCCTTAGGCCGGGCGGTGCGCAGACCTTCATGAGCTACGACCTGCCTTGGGCCAATGTCTCCAACGCACCCTTCCGGCTCTACAAGCACTGGGTGCACGAGGGCGGAATCTCAACTCCCTTGATCGCGCATTGGCCCAATGGCTTTCAGGGGCCACGTATTGCACATGCCCCGAGCCATGTCGTCGACCTGCTGCCCACCATCCTGGATGCGAGTGGGCTCCGCTACCCGGCGGAGCGGGCAGGCCAAGCGCTGCAGGCGCTCGATGGGGAGAGCCTTCTGCCGCTCCTGCGTGGCACGAACTGGGAACGCGAAGCACCGCTCTACTGGGAACATGAGGGCAATGCCGCCATTCGGCAGGGCCGCTGGAAGCTGGTGCGGCGCAACGGCCAGCCTTGGGAACTCTACGACATGGAGGAGGATCGAACGGAACTGAACGACCTGGCGGCCCGCAATCGGATCAAGGCCGAAACCCTCGAGTGGGAGTATCGCGCCTGGGCTGAACAGGTCGGCGTGTTGGATTGGGATCGCTTGCAGCGCGGGCTCGGCTCGGAATGGGGTTTTTAGCTATCACTTTTAATGATGGATTTTCGCAAATCTAATCGTTTCTAATTGGGACTTGGGAGTCCTAGATATCTATCTCGTCTCCCGAAACGACTGAGGAGTGGCACTCCATGTGGCCGAGCCAACGCGTCGTCGACCTGTTAGAGGTCGAGCACCCGATCATCCAGTCGCCGATGGCCGGCTCCAACGATGTCGAGATGGCGCTGGCGGCGTCCAGAGCCGGCGGCTTGGGGTCCTTGCCCTGTGCGCTGCTGACAGTCACGCAGATGCGCAGCCAGGTTGAGGAATTCCGTCAAGGCAGCGACCGTCCCTTCAACATGAACTTCTTCTGTCACGCCATGCCGGATGTCGATCTGGAGCGGGAGCAGCGCTGGCGTGATGCTCTTAGGCCCTACTACGACGAACTGGACCTAGATGCGGATGCCGTTGCGCCTGCTGGCATGAGACGCCCCTTTGACGACGCCGTCTGTGCAGAGGTGGAGGCCTTGCGTCCGCCGATCGTCAGTTTCCACTTCGGACTGCCTGCGAAGCCGCTGTTGGATCGGGTCAAGGCTGCAGGCTGTCGTGTCCTCTCCAGCGCCACCACAGTGGCCGAGGCGCGCTGGTTGGAGGAGCGCGGAGTCGATGCCATCATCGCGCAGGGCTGCGAAGCCGGGGGGCATCGTGGTGTCTTCCTGGATTGCGATGTTGCGTCCCAGCCCGGCACCTTCGCACTTGTCCCGCAAGTCGCCGACGCTGTTTCCCTGCCGGTAATCGCGGCCGGTGGTATCGGCGATGCACGCGGGGTCGCTGCAGCATTTGCGCTCGGAGCAGAGGGCGTGCAGATCGGAACCGCCCTCCTGCGCTCGCCGGAGTCCAGGATTTCGGACCTGCAACGGACGCTGATGGCGACAGCCGGCGACAACTCAACACAACTGACAAGGCTCTTCTCTGGCAGGCCGGCCCGTGGACTCGTCAATCGCTTGATGCGTGACCTGGGTCCTTTGGCACCGGTTGCGCCCGAGTTTCCTTTGGCCGGAGTAGCCTTGCAGCCCTTGAAGGCGGCAGCAGAACAAGACGGACGTACAGACTTCTCGCAACTCTGGGCAGGCCAGGCCGTCGGGCTTGCAAGACCGGAAAGCACGGAAGCCATTCTGCGCAACCTGAGCAATGCGAGTCTTCGGCGGCTCAGTGCTCCTAGAGTTTAGAAGCATTGTTGTAATCTTGATGATCGACTGATGGACAACAAACGGGAGTTGAAAGAAGTTCTATTGTGTTTAAGAGTTTTGTACATCTGCATTCGTAAATGACAATAGCTTGACATCTGCCTGCTTAAGGCTGTGGACTAGGCAGCAATGCTAGGGAGATGATGATGGACTTGCGAGCAGGGGTGCGGGCGGCGGCGCCCGATGCGCCGGCATCCGCAATTGCGGGGCTGGAAGCCGTCAAGGCCCGCTTGGCCAAAATGCACGCCATGGACAGCGCACTCCGGATGGCGCACCTGATCGGACAGTGCGCGCATGAGTCCTTGCGTTTTACCCTGGTCTCGGAATCGCTCTACTACACCACGGCCGATCGGGCGTTCGCGATTTTCCCCAGGTATTTCCGCAACATCACCCATGCTGGAGAATTTCTGAGAGACTCGGAAAAGATGGCGAACCATGTCTATGCCGGGCGCAATGGAAACGGACCCTCGGAAAGCGGTGATGGTTATCGCTTTCGCGGTCGCGGTTACCTAAAGCTGACGGGCCGGGCCAATTACACGGTTTTTGGCAAGCGGCTCGGGATCGATCTTGTCATGCACCCAGAACGGGCAGAAGATCCGGAGGTTGCCTGGTTGGTCGCCGGTAGTTTTCTGGCAACGCGAGGTCGTGCCGGCCGTCTGGCCTTTTACTGGGCCGATCGGAACAACGTCGAGATGGTGACCCGGATCGTGAACGGCGGCACGCACGGACTGGCTGACCGCCGTTTGCGTACAGCGCGTGCGCTGGAAGGGTTGAGCGGCCAGGTCGTGCGTCCGACCTTGGGGTTGGACGATGTCGGTGATGCGGTGGTTCTTCTGCAGAGGGCGGTAACCGCTGGAGGGCAGGCTCTGGGTGCGCTTGATGGTCACTACGGCCAGAGAACTTTGGCCGCGGTGATCGCCTTTCAGGATGCAGAAGGGCTCTTGGCCGATGGCGTGGTTGGCGAAAAGACCTGGAAGGCGCTGGAGCCGACCTCAAACTGAAGATGGCTTCTTCACTGCGGCCGGTCTCGGCAGAGTGCTGCTCGAACCTCCATCAAGATCCGACCGGCCCAGTTCTCTCCCTCGCCGTCAGGGCCGATTCCCCAGAAGCTGTCGTACCTGGTGTCCTCTACTATCTCGGCCTCACCGGTGGTGTCGAGCAGGGCGCGCAGATCCGGGTTCTGGCAGTACTTCGCACGGTCAGCACGGCGCATGATGTCGAGTTTTACCTCTGCCCAGTCTATCCGCGGTTCCTGCCGATGCTTTCGGAACCATGATTGGCCCGAGGCCTTGCGCGGCAGGTGCGGCGAGGCGGCCAGGCGCTTGGCACGTCCGGGTGAGATGCTCTTGCGAATGGCTGCCTTGTAGGCCGGGTCGTGACCCTTTTGGCACTGATAGTAATGCTCAACCGTCGGCCAGTCTTCTCCGTCCAGGGTGAAGGGCGAGGGGTGGAAGTGAGACAGGAAGCCAAACTTCGCCCGATCGCGTTCGAAGAAGAGGATCCGCCCGTCATCTGGAATAGTCATGAGGAAGGCTGTCTTTGGAAGTTCATCGCGGCCGACGAACCTATCACAAAGCGGCCAGCCTGGCAGCTTGCTTGGCAAGGGCCGGCAGCTACTGTTGCTGGTTGCCGTCCGAATCCAGGTTCTTTGGCGCGAAGACGTCGCCGAAGCCGCCCGGGGTCGGCGTTTCCTCCGACTCAGCCTCCGCTTCAGACTCATCGTTGAGGTTGTCGGGAGCAAAAACACCGCCGAAGGCACCGGCATTGGGATTGGAATTGCTCTCAGGCTCTGGCGGTGCAGCGTCCTCAGCGTCCAGGTTACCTGGATTGAACACGCCGCCGAATGCGCCGGCGTTCGGATTGCCGGCGTCTGAGGGAGCAGCGGCACCAGGCTTCTGCCCGGCGGCCTCGGCAGCCTTGCGGCGACGCTCCTCAAGCTCCTCCAGCATCTCCTGGCGGCGCTCTTCCGCCTGCAGGCGCTTCATTTCCTGGACATCGGCCTTGCATTGCGCCGGGCTGTATTGCTGGGCGTAGGCAATGGTGCCGAGGAAGCCGATCGCCAACACGACCAGGGCGATGGAAGCTGGATTGCGTGCCAGGAAGCCCGGCAGGCGCGGCGTCCGGGCAATGTCCTTGATACGCAATCCCGCCCTCAGTGCTTGACGGCGCTTGTAGGCCTCGTTCAGCAACGCGCCTGCGATTGTCAGCCCAACGATGATGACGGCCAGCGCCGAGATCGAGGGATTGATGCCATAGCGCACCTTCTGCGCCAGCTCGATGGTCAGGGTGGGATAGGTGCCGAAGGTGAAGGTGGTGGTGTTGTAGTTCTCGAAGGAGGCGAGGAAGGCGATGACGGCAGCCGAACCGAAGGCCGGCTTTAGGAAGGGCAGCAGAATCTTGCGGAAGGCCTGTGTGTGGGTGGCGCCCAGATCGAGCGCGGCTTCGGTGAGGCCGGTATCGAAGCGCTGCAGTCGGGCGACGAAGACCAGCATGCAGTATGCGGCGATGAAGGTCGACTGACCCAGCACTGTCAGGAAGATGCCGTTGCGCAGGAACCCATCGTCGGGTAGGCCCATGAAGCTGTTGATGCGGCCCCAAAAGACCAGAGTGGAGATACCCAGCACCACACCCGGAATGAGGATCGGTGCGATTACAACGGTATAGTAGGTGGCTCTCAGCCGCGGCCAGACTTGGGTCATCATCAGGGCGCCGGCCAGACCCAAGGCCACCGAGATCACCACTGTGAAGCCGCCGACAATGAAGGAGTTCAGGATCGAATCGGTGATCCGCTTGTCGCCTGCCAGAACGTCGAACCACTCGAAGGTCAGACACTCCCAGGGCGCGGCACGCGGGAAGGCCGAGGAGTTGAAAGCCGTGATCCCCATGATCACGAGCGGGCTTAAGAGATAGCCGAAGAAGATCAGCAGATAGAGGCCGAGCAGAAGGTAGGGGAAGATCATTTGCCGATCTCTCCCATCTTCACCTTAAAAAGCCGCATCAGTGCCAAGACGATGACGATACAGGCCACCAGGAGCACCGCTGCATAAGCCGAACCGCGTGCCCAGTTTTGTCCGGTGTTGAACCACTGGTAGATGATCTGTGTAAACCAAAGCGAAGACGGCCCACCCAGGATCTGCGGTGCTGCCAGTGCACCGGCAGAAAGCATAAAGACCATGGTGCAGCCCGAAACGATGCCGGGCTTGGCGAAGGGAATGACGATGCGCCAGTGGATCCGCCACCAGGGTGAGCCTAGGTCCCGAGCGGCTTCTATCTGGTTGCGGTCCAAGCTCTCGATCGCGTTGTAGATCGGGAAGATCATCAAGAGGATGTAGGCGTACCCCAGGCCGGCAAAGAGCGCGATGTCGGCACGAATGAAGTCGACCGGCTGATCCACGACACCCAAGGTCAGGAGCGCAAAGTTGATGACTCCCGAATCGCCGAAGACGATGCGGAATGCAAAGGCCCTCAGGATTTCGTTCACCCAGTAGGGAATGATCAACAACAGTATGAAAACACGACCAAATCCACCGATCTTTGATTGGCCTAGATAGTAAGCCAGCGGATAGCAGAGCAGCAGATCGAATAGAGTGACGATGAAGGCGGCGATGATGGTGCGCACGAAGACCGACATGTCGATCACGTTCACCGGCATTTCGGTCTGCCAACCGAAAATGCTCAAACGGTCTGGATTGCCTGGATTGCCGACCAGGAAATGGCGGTAATTCTCGATTGTGTAGACGTCCTGGTCGGTACCCACCAGCGAAGGCGGCAGATTGTGCCGGAAGGAGAGATCCAGCATGGCCAGCTGCGGCAAGACGATAAGCACCAGAATCCAGAAGCCGACACCCATGACCAGATAGATGCCGAGCAGAAGCCCGTTGCGCTCGAAGAAGCCTCTGATCGCCTCCATGGCTCCGGCCTCTATTCCGAGGCCAGCTCGCCGACCGGCAGC
Source organism: Rhodospirillales bacterium (assembly GCA_963669445.1). Taxonomy (GTDB): domain Bacteria; phylum Pseudomonadota; class Alphaproteobacteria; order Kiloniellales; family JACOMY01; genus JACOMY01. The sequence continues at coordinate 2,115,343 of OY770029.1, read as the reverse complement.
ACCACGGCTTGTTCCGCCGTGAAGGCCAGATTCTGGCGTGTCCCGGCATGGGTGTCGCGCACTTCGCCGCGGTTCACCAGCGACATGCGGACCTCTTGGCCGGCCGGTGCCCGCAGGAACAGGTGCGTCGCCTGTCCCTCGAAAGCCTCGGTCTCGACTTGCGCACCCAGGCAATTGTCACCCTGGTCGGCCAGAACGATGGCTTCTGGACGAATGAACAGCATGGCTTGGCTGCCGGGTTGCAGGCTTGAGGCAGCGGTCGAGGCGATGCGGCCCCGGAAGCGACCGTCTTCGGTCTCAAGGACGGCCTGACCTTCGGAAATCTCGCTAACAACGCCACGGAAGACATTGTTTTCGCCGACGAAAGAAGCGACGAAGGGAGAGGAGGGGTCATCGTAGATCGTGCGCCCGTCGGCGATTTGTTCGATGACGCCAGCCTTCATGACCGCGACGTGATCGGACATGGTCAAGGCCTCGCCCTGGTCATGGGTGATGTAGATGAAGGTAATGCCGACACGTTGCTGGATCTCGCGCAGCTCGGCACGCATGTGCTGGCGCAGCTTCAGATCGAGGGCTGATAAGGGCTCATCCAGCAGCAGCACATCGGGCTCGGCGCAGAGCGCACGGGCAATTGCAACGCGCTGCTTCTGCCCACCGGAGAGCTCTGAAATCATCTTGTCGCCGGCGCCCTCCAGTGCGATCAGTTCCAGAAGCTCACCGGCGCGCTTCTGACGACTGGACTTTCCGGCACCCTTCACTTCCATCGAGAAGGTGATGTTCTCCCATACCTTCATCAGCGGGAAGAGTGCCAGGTTCTGAAAGATCAGCGCGGTCGGTCGTCGGTTGGGACCGAAACCCGCCATGTCGCGTCCGCCGATGCAGACCCGGCCTTCGCTCGGTGACTGGAAACCCGATACCGTCCTCAGAATCGTAGTCTTGCCGCAGCCTGAAGGGCCGAGGAAGCTGAAGAACTCCCCACCCTCGATGGTGGCATTGGCATCGCGAACGGCCACGAACTCGCCGAAGCGGACCCAGAGACTGTCCAGCTCGACGCCCACGTTGCGTGACATGAGACCCCTCTCAGATCAAAAACTCAGCGGCGGCCGGCTTCGCCCGAAGAGAAGCGGCCGCCGCTGACGTCCACCCTTAGGCGTTGACGAAGCGGTTACGGTACTCCGTGCGGATTTCCGCATACCAAGGTGCTTCCGCCGGCCAGGGATTGAGATTGGCCAGCGAGTCGCCCGGATAGGCCTCGGCAAAGTTCTTTTTGTACTCGTCGCCGGCGTACTTGTCGGCGCCGAGGACCGGCGAGTTGTAGCCATGCTCGTCGATCGCCTTGCCGGCGGGTTCGGGCTCGTAGGCATACTCGATGAAGGCGTAGATCTGGTCGATGTTCTTGGCGCCGACCGGAATCGCCATGCCGTCGACCCAGGCCATCGAGCCCTCCTTGGGGGCTTGATACATGATTGGCTCGCCTTCGTTCTTCAGTGCCAGCGGCGGGCCGTCCCAGGTCTGGCCGACGATCACGCCTTCGTTCAGAAGCGAGTTCTTCTGCGTGTCGGCATCGTTCCAGAGCACCTTGATGCGTCCCTTGCGGTCGATGCACCACTGGGTCACCTTTTCCCAGACCTCACGCATCTTCTCCGGGCTCTCATAGGCAGCCCACATGGAGCCGGGCTCAAGTTCGCCGATGGTCTCCATGTAGAGACCGGCACCCAGCATCATGGAGTGCGGACGCCCCATGGTCTTGCCGGCATTCTCCTCGGCCCAGACGTCGCCATAACTGGGTGCGCCGCCGACCGGGGCCCAGAGATCGGTACGCCAGCCGATGCCTTCGGTGCCCCAGATGTGAGGCAGCCAATGCACCTCGCCGTCGAAGCCCCAAGCAGTCGGGCCGATCTGCGCCATGGCCGGGTTGACCCGGTCGATCGGCACACGGTTCATGTCGACGGGCTGCAGCAGATTGAGCGGCTGCCACTGCAGGTTCCGGTTGTTGGTCGGCGAGACGATGTCGAAGCCCTGGCCATTGCTGGCCTTCATCTTATTGATGATCTCTTCGTTCGAGCCGATGCCGGTGTAGTTGACGGTGATGCCGGTCTTGTCCGTGAAGTTGGCGATGTAGTCGTCCGGCAGATAGTCCGACCACATTAGCACATTGACCTCGCCGGAGCTGGACAGCGCGCTGGACACGATCGCCGGCGCGGCGACACTGGCCACACCGAGCGCAGCGCCGTTGCGAAGAACCTTCCGCCGGCTGAGGTCGCTGGATTTCGAGATACTCATCTTACTGCCTTCCCTGTTTAATCAAGCTGGCCCTGCTGGGCCGACTGGGTGCCGCTCCTACGCCTCCGGGGCTCTCCCTCTCCCAAGCGAGCAGCAGGGCTGGACGCTAACCTACCCAAGAGCAAGGGTCCATAAGCCTTTGAGCGACGAGTTCTGATCCTTTGCCACAGTGGCCGAGAAATGGAAGCCCTGCAGGTGTTACAATTCGAGGTCTTGAACCAGATCCACGCCGGCAGCCTGCATCTGTCGCCTGGCTTCGGCCAGCGAGCCGTCAAGGTCGATCGCACGACACGCCGCCTCAAGGACCCGAACCTTGAACCCCAGCTGGACAGCATCCAGAGCCGAGTAGCAGACGCAGTAATCAGTCGCCAGCCCAGCCAGGCTCAGACCCGTAATACCCCGCTCACGCAGATAGCCGGCCAAACCTGTCGGCGTGGCGTGGTCGTTCTCGAAGAAGGCGGAGTAGGAGTCGATCTCGGGTCGAAAGCCTTTGCGGATGATGAGGTCGCAGCGCTCGGTGACGAGATCGGCATGAAAGGCGGCACCCTCGCTGCCCTGCACGCAGTGGCTGGGCCAGAGCACCTGGGTTCCATAGAAGAGATCATGGGTCGAAAAGGGCGCTTTGCCCTGATGATTGGCGGCAAAGCTGTGATGCTCGTCGGGATGCCAGTCCTGGGTGGCGACGATGACGGCAAAGCGCTCCTGCAGGGCATTGATCACAGGGACCACCGCCTCGCCCTCTTCGACGGCCAAGGCGCCGGCGCTGCAGAAGTCGTTCTGGACGTCGATAATCAGCAAGGCTTCGTCTTGCGCTGGCTGAACCATGTTGGAGACCTCTGAGCTTTAGGTGAGCTTTTCAATCAATGCCAAGAGTTGGCGCGCTTCGCCAGGGGTCAGCGGCTCCAAAGTCGTCTCGCTGATCCGACGGGCGTGCAGCAGGCTTTCTTCGATGAGTTGGCGGCCCGACCGGGTCAAGGAAACGGTCAGGCGCCGACGGTCGGAAGGATCGGCGGCTGTGATGACCAGGTCTCGGGCCAGGAGCCGACCGATGACACCCTTTATCGTGGCTGCGTCCATCGCCGTCGCCCGACCTAGGCGGTTCTGCGAGAGAGGACCCAGTTCCAGCAGCTTCGCAAGAGCTGCGAACTGCCTCGGGGTCAATTCGCTGATCTGGGCGGCGAAGATGGTCAGGTGGCGCTGGTTCGCCTTGCGCAGCAGAAAGCCGATCTGCGCATCCAAGCGGTAGTCGCCACCTTCCTCTTCTGCCTGCCGCAGGGCTTGGGGCCTGGTCATGCTGTTTGGTCTTCCTGTTGCGCTTTTGGCTTTCGCTCAGCCGGCGATAAGCATAGAATTCTGTTTGTGTACAAACAAGTCGATGGATCCTCCAGAGGGAGGGGCGGGTTCTTATGTCCTATCTCCGACCAAGCAGTTTGACCCAGGCACTGGAGTGTCTGGCAAAGGGACCCTGCAGGATTTTGGCCGGCGGAACCGACCTATACCCGGCTACTGGGCACACCAGCCTTGAGGGACCGATCCTCGATATCACCGCGATTCCCGAGCTTCATGAGCTGCGAGAGGAGCAGACACTCTGGCGACTTGGCGCCGCCATGACTTGGACACAGCTTGTCCAGGCGGCTCTGCCGGACGCCTTCGATGGCCTGAAGCTCGCGGCCCGCGAAGTCGGTGCCCAGCAGATCCAGAACCAAGGCACCTTGGCCGGAAACCTCTGCAATGCCTCGCCGGCAGCAGACGGCGTGCCGCCTCTCTTGACCCTTGATGCCGAGGTCGAGCTTGCCAGCATGGCGGGCGCCAGGCGTATGTCCTTGGCCTCCTTCATCACTGGCGTTCGCCGGACAGCGCTTGCAGAGGACGAGATCGTGACGGCGATCCTGGTACCCAAATCCGTCGCTGAAAGTTGCTCCTCTTTCTTGAAGCTCGGCGCGCGCAAGTACCTGGTGATTTCAATCGCCATGGTGGCGGTTCGCCTCGAGTATCAAGCCGGACGCTTGGCCGCCTTGGCGCTCGCGGTTGGTTCCTGCTCGGCAGTTGCACGTCGATTGCACGCCCTCGAGCGAGAGCTATTGGGTGCCAGTGCTGAAGAGGCTTTGCGATGTCTCAGCGATCAGGTCGTCGCGGCACATCTGGCGCCGATCGATGACATCCGCGGCTCGGCCGCCTATCGCAGTCACGCGGCCGCGGAGCTACTGCGCCGCTGCTTTGCAGCGCTGTCGGATCGACAGCAGGAGGGGCAGGCGGCATGAACGTGGCAAAGCCGTTCACCCAGCGCGACGTCTCGATGGAAACTTCGTTTCGAGTGAATGGGCGGGTAATGTCCGTCCAGGCTGCGCCGACTAAGCGGTTGAGCGCCGTGCTTCGTGACGACCTGGGGCTGACAGGAACCAAGGTCGGTTGCGATGCCGGGGATTGCGGAGCCTGCACCGTGCTGCTCGACGGTGAACAGGTCTGCGCATGCCTGCTGCCACTGCGTCAGGCGGAGGGGCGGGAAGTCATCACCGTAGAAGGCTTGGACAAAGACGGCCTCTCGGCTTTGCAGCAAGCCTTCCTGCGGCATGGCGCAGCCCAATGCGGTATCTGTACGCCCGGCATGTTGATGGCAGCCTCCGCGTTGCTGGCACATGTCCCCCGGCCGAACCCGGAACAGGCCGAAGCTGCCCTGGGTGGTGTGCTTTGCCGCTGTACCGGATACCGCAAGATCCTCGATGCCGTTTGCGATGCCTGGCGCCAGCCCGATGCGCAAGGCGACAGCCCGGCCGGTGCTGCAATCGGCGAAGCTGTCTTACGCCTGGACGGCCCACCCAAGGTCTCAGGACGTGATCGCTTCGGTGCAGATCGCTGGCCGGAGAATGCCTTGGCGGTGCGGGTCCTGCGCTCCCCGCACCACCACGCCGGCTTCCGTTTCGGAGACTTGAAGGGATGGTTGGCCGCGCAGCCTGGCGTCGAGGTGGTGCTGACGGCCGAAGACATTCCCGGCCGCAACGCCTTCGGTGTCATCCCACCCTTTGCCGATCAACCGGCTCTGGCGCCCTCTCCGGCTCGCTTTCGCGGTGAGGCCGTCGCTCTCGTCGCCGGCGATCCGGCCGTAGTCGAAGACCTGGATCTGGATAGCATACCGATCACATGGGAGCCGCTGGTTGCGGTGCTGACCACGGCCGAGGCAATAGACCCGGAGGCCCCGCAGTTGCACGAGGCTCGATCGGGTAACCTACTGACTGCCGGCCTGGTCGAGTGCGGCGACCCCGAAGCGGCCTTGGCCAACTCCCAACACCGGGTCGAGGGCCTGATCGAGACGGGCTATGTCGAGCATGCCTATATCGAGCCCGAGGCCGGTATCAGCTGGCTCGATGGGGACATTCTGGTGATTGAGGCCTGCACGCAGGCGCCGGGTATGGATCGTAGCGATACGGCGATCCTCCTGGGGTTGCCGGAGGAGCGTGTGCGCATCGTGCCGACCGCGACCGGAGGCGGTTTCGGCTCCAAGTTGGATATCTCTTTGCAGCCGCTGTTGGGCCTGGTGACTTTGAAGACCGGACGTCCGGCGCGCTTGGTCTACAGCCGCCGCGAATCGATGATGTCAACGACCAAACGCCACCCGGCCAGCCTTCGCGCCAGTCTCGGCGCGGATGACCAGGGTCGAGTTACGGCGTTGCATTTGGAGGGCGATTTTAACACCGGTGCCTATGCCAGCTGGGGACCGACTGTCGCAAATCGCGTTCCAGTGCATGCCAGCGGTCCCTATCGCACGCCGCACTATCACGCCATCGGCCGGGCGATCCACAGCAACGGGCCGATCTCTGGCGCCTTCCGCGGCTTTGGCGTACCGCAGGCCGCGATCCTGCAGGAAACACTCTACGACGAGATGGCCGAGCGCTGTGGCCTCGATCGCTTGGAATTCCGACGCTTGAACGCCTTCCGCGACGGCGACGTGACCGCGACCGGCCAAAGGATCGAAGGCGTGGGCATCTTGGAGTGTCTGGATGCCCTGCGCTTGCCCTGGTCCAAAGCGCTGGCAGTGGCTGCGGCGCGCAATGCCAGCGACGACCTCGTCAAGCGCGGCGTCGGCATCGCTTCCTGCTGGTATGGCTGCGGTAACACCTCGCTCTCAAATCCCTCGACCATGAAGGTCGGGATCGCACCCGATGGTGCCGTCGTCCTGCATCAGGGAGCGGTCGACATCGGGCAAGGCTCGAACACGGTTATCGCACAGATCTGTGCCGATGCCCTCGGCCTTCCGATATCCAGTTTTCGGCTGTTGAGCGGCGATACCGCGATCACACCAGACGCCGGCAAGACTTCGGCCTCGCGCCAGACCTATGTCTCCGGCAAGGCTGCGCAACTGGCCGGCGCGACCCTACGTGCAGCAATCCTGCGCCACGCCAACGTCTCGCAGTCGGCATGCCTCTCACAGGATGGGAACACGCTCTTGCTGGTCGACGACGGTGCAGAGCGGCGCCTCGATCTGTCGAGCTTGCCTCGCGATAGAGACGGCTATGTCTTCGCCGCGGTCGAGACCTATGACCCGCCAACGACCACTCTGGACGAGAAGGGGCAGGGAACACCCTATGCGGTCTATGGCTACGGTGCGCAGATGGTCGAGTTGGATGTCGACTGCCGGCTTGGCACGGTTCACCTCGTCCGTTTCACGGCGGCGCACGATTTGGGGCGCGTTATCAATCCCTTGTTAGCCGAAGGTCAGATCGAAGGTGGAATTGCACAGGGCATTGGTCTGGCCCTGATGGAAGAGTATCTGCCCGGTCGGACGGAGAACCTGCACGACTACCTCATACCCTCAATCGGCGACGTGCCGGAGATCCGCTCTATTCTGATCGAGAAGCCCGATCCCGAGGGACCCTTCGGTGCCAAGGGCTTGGGCGAGCACGCGTTGATCCCCACCGCACCAGCGATCCTCAATGCGATCCGCCACGCCACCGGGGCCAAGATTGCCAAGCTGCCGGCCCTGCCGCATCGGGTGCTGGAAGCCATTGAAGCCGCAGGATCAGGTCAATGAAAACACAAGCAAAGATCCGCTGCGACGCCTGTCCGGTCATGTGCTACATCGCCGAGGGCAAGAGTGGTGCTTGCGATCGCTATGCCAACGAGGGCGGACGCATCGTGCGCTGTGACCCTCTGACGATCTTGGAACGGACCCGCGATGGCGGCGGCGATCTGGTGCCCTTCCTGCAGAATGAGACTGGACCCTGGGACGGTGAGATCGTGCCCGATGCGGAGCGCTTCGTGACGGCCATCGGCGCAGGAACCACCTATCCGGACTATAAGCCGGCCCCCTTTATCGTCAGCCGAGAGGTCGAAGGCGCCGATCTTGTCACCGTAGTGACGGAGGCCATCTTCAGCTACTGCGGCGTCAAGGTGAAGGTCGATACGGATCGCCATCTGGGGCCGGAACAGGCAACTGTGCGTGCTGCCGGTGAGCCGGTCGGCCATGTGACGACCGGCGAATACGGGTCGCAAATGCTCTCATTGGGCGGGGTGCGCCATTTGACCGGCGGCAGTAAGGCCGAGGGTCGGGTCACCTGCCAAACCCTTCTCGATCTCTGCAATCGTCAAGCGGTCGAGCTGACCATCGATTCGGGATCGAGCGTCGTCGTTGAGGCAGGCGCAGCACCCATCGTCGACGGACAGCAGGAAAAGCGCATGCGGGTCGGTTGTGGCTCTGCGACCATCGGCATGTTTGCGACACAATGGAAGGGCAAGGTCGACGAGGTGGTGGTGGTCGACGATCACATCACCGGGGTGGTTTCCGAGCATCAGGCCGGCAAAGTGTTGGACTGGCAGGACACTGGTATCAATGTGCGCGGCCGTCGATCGACCCCTGGACGCTACTTTCAAGTGGCCGAGCCTGGGCTCGGCTGGGGTGGTGCCTCGATCGAGGACCCGCTTGAGATATTGGGACCCTTTAACCCGAAGAAGGGCGCGCGGCCGGGGCTAACGATGCTGATGGTGTCTACAACAGGAGAGCAGTACAGCTATTTCGTACTGAATGAGGATTTGGAGCCAATCAAGTGTCCCTTGCCTTCGGCCTTGGAGAAGTCGGTCCAGCTGATCGACGAGAACTGCGAGCCGGCACTCTGCACCGTACTCTTCATGGGCGGCGCCGGCGGCTCGCTACGCGCCGGCGTGACTGAAAACCCGGTGCGTCTGACACGCTCGGTGCAAGGCATGGAGACCTTGGTGACCTGTGGTGGGGCGCCGGTCTATGTCTGGCCAGGCGGCGGTATCACGTTCATGGTCGACGTCACCAGTTTGCCGGATCGTGCCTTTGGCTATGTGCCGACACCGGCCTTGGTGGCGCCGATCGAGTTCACACTGAATAGAGAGGTCTATCGCCTGCTCGGTGGGCATGCAGCGGCGATCCGAAGTGTCGCGGATGTGCTTGCAAGCGGCGGCGAGTATGGTTCTTCGAAGCGCGGCGTCGCTGCGCCCGACGATCTGCCTTGGCCGGCCTTGGCTTGAGGAAGCGTGATGCAGGGCGCGCAAGCTGAACTCTTGCCAGACGGGCGACGTCTGCACCTCCATCACGGTCCGATCGATCTGATTGTCGAGGCCTTTGGCGAGGCCGTAGAGGTCGAGACAGCCTATCGCCAAGCAAGTGTGCGCTTTACCCGCATTCTTGAGGAACTGGTGGAGGAGTTGCCAGTCTTGCGCAGCCCTTTGGGGGACGAGCTGCCTCAGTTGAACGGTAAGGTCGCTAGATCCATGTGCGCTGCCGCAGCGCCGCATCGCCCTCTCTTCATTACGCCGATGATCGCAGTCGCCGGCGCCGTCGCAGACGAGATCTTGGCCTCGTTGATTGCGGGCCGTGTGCTTGACCGCGCCTATGTAAACAACGGAGGCGATGTGGCCTTTCATCTGGCACCGGGCAGCGAGCTTACGACCGCCATCCATGGTACCAACGCCAAAGTGACCCTGACGTCGGACTCACCGTCGCGCGGATTGGCGACCTCGGGCTGGCGCGGACGCAGTTGCTCTTTTGGAATCGCCGACTCGGTGACCGTGCTGGCGGAGACAGCGGTGATTGCCGATGTGGCTGCAACGCTGATTGCCAACGCTGTCGATCTGCCCGGCCACGATGCAGTCGAGAGGGCGCCTGCCGCTTCAATCGATCCCGACAGCGAATTGGATGAGCGCTTAGTGACGGTCGCCGTTGCTCCCTTGACCCGTGGCGAGGCCCGTGCAGCCCTTTATGGCGGCCAGGTCGCTGCCGATGCGCTGCGCCAGCGCGGATTCATCCATGGCGCCGCGCTGTTCCTGCAAGACGAATCGGCCTTCAGCCCCTCCGGCCTCTTTGAGCTTGCCTCAGATGGCACGCGATCGGGTGAGGGCAAGCAGAGAAACGGCGACAATGCCAAGAAGCGCAATCGCACCAGCGGCCGGAATCACAAGATCGTAGCCACCGATCTCCCACAGCAGGGCGCCGACAAAGGGCGCCACCGCATAGCAGGCGAGATAGGGTAGGGCGAGCCAACCGGCGATCGAACCGAAGGCGGCGCGACCAAGAAACTCAGCCGTCACGACCGGCTTCAGAATCGAGATCACGCCGTAGGCGGCTCCTTGGGTCGCGGCAAAGGCGAAAGCGAGCAGTAGAGAGGCGCCGGCCGCCATTAGGAAAAGCGCCGCCACGGCTACACCGGCAAAGGCAAGGATGGTCAGTGTCAGGCTGCCGACGTGGCGTTCGCTCAGCATCATGGCGACACGTCCTGCCACCTGCATGGGTCCGACCACCGAAGCAATGGTGACCGCGGTCGCCTCGGTGAAGGAGCTATCCACCAGCAGCGGCACGATGTGATTGATCAGGATGCCGTGGTTCAATGCCATAGCCGGAAAGGCCAGGCCGATCAGCCAGAACTGCGGGCGCCGGGCGGCGGCTCGCAACAGGGCCCGAGACTCGGTTCGACGCTCTGCCGGAACGATCTCGTCTGAACCACCCTCCAGCAGGCTTGCACCGATGAAGAGCAGCGGCGCGCCGACCAAGGCGACAACTGCCGCCATGACCAAGACGGCGCCCTGCCACCCCAGGCTATGCGCCAGGAGAGCACCGGTTGGAAAAGCGATCGGCGATGCGAATCCGGCCACCAGGGTCACCCGGGTGATCACCCGCCGGGACGCGCTGCCGCTGACCCGCGTGATGAAGGCAAAGCAAGGCTCATAGAGGCAGGCTGCCTGCGCCACCCCAATCGCAGCCCAGATGAGCACGAAGACAAGAGGTGTCTTGGCGGCCGCCAAGAGGGCCAGTGCGATTGCGCCGCCAAGCGCCCCGAGCCCCAGGAGCCAGCGGCCCAGGCCTGCGTCGATGATGCGCCCTGTGATAGGAGATCCGAAAGCCGAGACTAGAACGGCGGCGGCCAGGCCCAAAGTGAGTTCGCTCTTCGACCAGCCAAGCGTGCGTTCCCACGTCAGAAGAAGCGCGGCGAAGCTATAGTAGAGGGCTGCCCAAACCAGGGTCTGGCCCGCTGCCAGCATCATCACTGCGACACGGTGAGATCCTTTAGGGCGGCGCTCGACGTAGCCTGCTAGAAAGCGCGCGCGTCTCCGGCCGTCGTCTGGACCCTTGCCGGGCCGCTCTTCTTGACTGGCATCCATGCCCCGCTCCGCGCTTTGGCCTGCCCCAATCTTCTATGATCGCTACTCTGGCCAGTAGCCCCCTCCCGCGAGCGGCGACCATGACACTACTGCAGAGCTTGCCAAAGGCTGGAGAGATAGCTCTTGAGAAGAGGTGTCGTCCGCGCCTCGTTCCAGAGAACCCCGACCGAAATCCTGCTGTCGAACCCAGTGAAGGGAACCCAGCGCAGGCTCGCTGGCAGCAGAGAGGTGCTGTAGCTGCTGGCCAGGAAAAAGCCGCCGCCTGCCTGAACCATCGTTAGCGCCGATTGGACCTGGCGCGTCTCGAAGACGATGTTCGGCCGCTGCCCGGCGGCATGCATGCGAGCCAACCAGCCGTCATAGACACGAGGGTTCAGGGGTCTATGGAAAAGGATGAGCGGCAGACCGGACAGCCGGTCCAAGGTCAGGCCGTCGTAGCTGGCAAAGGGATGCTCGGCCGGCACCACCAGTCCCCACTGGCCTTCGACGATCGGGCGGACTGCCAGGCCGCGCTCCTCGAGCGGCAGCACCGCAAATCCGAGGTCCAGCTGCCCCTCTTTCAGGCCGGCGATTACCTCCATTGGCGGCAGGTCGCGCTGCTCGACCCGCACAGCTTCGTTCTTGGCTCGAAAAGTGGCGATGCTGGCCGAGATGGCGGTGATGTTGAGATACTCGATATAGCCCACACGCAGCAGGTTCGGCTCTTGCCCGGCAATGTGTCTTGCCTCTTGGACAGCTGCCTCGCAGGCGGCAAGGATCTGCTCGACATGCAGCAGGAAAGCCTCGCCGGCTGTGGTAAGCGCGACGCCTTGGCGATTGCGCTCCAGAAGTCGGACTTGAAGAGAGGCTTCCAAACTATTGATGCGATGGCTTAACGCCGGCTGGCTGAGGTTCAGTTGCCGCGCCGCCCTTTGGAAGTGCAGGGTCTCTGCCACCGCCTTGAAACTTCGCAGCTGTTTGAGGTCCATCGCTGATCGGCTCAGTTTCTTGATCGAAGTTTTGAATAAGTAACGCCGAATTAGGAATTTGTCATCCACGTCCGTGATGGTTAGCTGTTGGTCGCAGCAGGGAAGCGCCGGCCCGCGAATCGCCGGATGGGAGGGATCAGCCTATGACCAGACTCTCTAGCGCAGTCGATCGGCGCTCCGAGATCTATCGAGCCAATCATGATGCCATGCAAAGCCTCCTTGAGGATCTGGAGGAAACCAGCCGTAGCCTCCGCGCCGGCGGTGGCCAGAAGGCACGCGAAAAGCACCTCGCACGCGGCAAACTGCTGCCGCGCGAGCGGGTCAGTCGTCTGTTGGACCCAGGCTCGCCCTTCCTGGAAGTTGGACGCTTTGCCGCTTGGGGCATGTATCACGACGAGGTACCCTCTGCTGGGATCATCACCGGCATCGGCCGCGTCTCCGGCGTCGAGTGCATGATCGTCTGCAATGATGCGACGGTGAAGGGTGGCACCTACTATCCGATTACGGTGAAAAAGCACCTGCGCGCGCAGGAGATTGCCGCGCAGAACCGGCTGCCTTGCATCTATCTGGTCGACTCCGGCGGCGCCAACCTGCCCAATCAGGACGAGGTCTTCCCCGACCGCGAGCATTTCGGACGTATCTTCTTCAACCAGGCCAATCTTTCTGCCCGTGGTATTCCGCAGATCGCCGTCGTCATGGGCTCCTGCACCGCCGGCGGTGCTTATGTGCCCGCGATGTCGGACGAAAGCATCATTGTCGCCAAGCAGGGCACGATTTTCTTGGGTGGCCCACCGCTGGTAAAGGCGGCGATCGGCGAGATCGTGACGGCGGAGGAACTGGGCGGTGCCGATGTCCACACCCGTCAATCCGGTGTCAGCGATCACTATGCGGAAAACGATGCACATGCTCTGGCCCTGGCGCGCCGCATCGTCGGCAATCTGAACTGGCGCAAGGCTGGTGAGATCACCACGCAGGCAGCGCGCGCGCCGCTGTTCGCGCCGGAGGAGATCGACGGCATCGTACCGCCGGATCTGAAGCATCCCTTCGACATTCGCGAGATCATTGCCCGTATCGTCGACGCATCCGAGTTCGACGAGTTCAAGCGTCTCTACGGCTCTACCCTGGTGTGCGGCTTTGCCCACATCTGGGGCTTTCCGGTTGGCATCATCGCCAACAACGGCGTCCTCTACTCCGAGAGTGCGTTGAAGGGCGCGCACTTCATAGAGCTCTGCTGTCAGCGCGGGACCCCCTTGGTGTTCCTGCAGAATATCACGGGCTTCATGGTCGGCAAGAAGTACGAGGCTGGTGGCATCGCCAAGGATGGGGCCAAGCTGGTGACTGCCGTTGCCACGGCCGGGGTGCCGAAATTCACGGTGATCGTCGGCGGATCCTTTGGAGCTGGAAACTACGGCATGTGCGGGCGGGCCTACTCACCGCGATTTCTCTGGATGTGGCCCAACGCCCGCATCTCGGTCATGGGTGGCGAGCAGGCCGCCGGGGTGCTGGCGACCGTGCGCCGCGACGGTATCGAGGCGCGCGGCGGCAGCTGGAGCAAGGAGGAGGAGGCGGCCTTTAAGCAGCCGATTCTGGACCAGTTCGAATCGCAGGCCCATCCGCTGTTCTCGTCTGCGCGGCTATGGGACGACGGGATCATCCAACCTTCGCGCACCCGCGATGTCCTGGGCCTATCGATCTCCGCCAGTTTGAATGCCGCTATCGAGCCGACCCGCTTCGGCGTGTTCCGGATGTAGGGGAAAGCGCATGTTCGATAAGATCCTCATAGCCAACCGTGGCGAAATCGCCTGTCGCGTCATGCGCAGCGCCCGTCGGTTGGGCATCGGCACAGTCGCTGTCTATTCCGACGCCGACGCCGCCGCGCGCCATGTTGCCGAGGCTGACGAGGCCTGGCGCCTGGGGCCGGCACCGGTCGCTGAAAGCTATCTAAAAGGCGATGCCATATTAGAGATCGCGCGTCGTTCCGGTGCTCAAGCGATCCATCCCGGCTATGGCTTCCTCTCCGAGAACGCTGGTTTTGCCGAGGCCTGCGAGGCTGCGGGTCTGGTTTTCATCGGACCGCCGGCTTCGGCCATTCGTGCCATGGGCCTGAAGGATGCCGCGAAGGCCTTGATGGAGAAGGCCGGCGTGCCAGTGGTGCCCGGCTATCACGGTGCCGAACAGGACGCTGGTGTGTTGGCCGTCAAAGCCGAGGCGATCGGCTATCCGGTGCTGATCAAGGCCGTCGCCGGTGGTGGTGGCAAAGGCATGCGGCGCGTCGAGCGCGCCGAGGACTTTGCAGCCGCACTGGAGAGCGCGGCCCGCGAGGGTCAAAACGCCTTCGGCGATCCCCGCGTGTTGATCGAGAAGTATGTGACCAAGCCGCGTCACGTCGAGATTCAGGTCTTCGCCGACGGGCAGGGCGGTGCCGTCTACCTCTTCGAGCGCGACTGCTCGCTGCAGCGCCGGCATCAGAAGGTGATCGAAGAGGCTCCGGCGCCGGACATGCCGCTCGAGGTGCGAGAGGCGATGGGTCAGGCGGCCGTCACGGCAGCGCTTGCCATCGGCTATCGTGGCGCGGGGACGGTGGAGTTCATCGCCGATGGCTCGCAAGGGCTACGCAGCGACGGCTTCTGGTTCATGGAGATGAACACGAGGCTACAGGTCGAGCATCCGGTGACCGAGATGATCACCGGCCAGGACCTGGTCGCCTGGCAGATCCGCGTGGCTGGCGGTGCGTCTCTGCCTCTGAACCAAGAGGACCTGGCAATCGACGGCCATGCATTCGAAGCGCGGATCTATGCCGAAGATCCGGCCAAGGGCTTCTTACCGGCGGTCGGCCAGCTCTCTCGCTTGAGGTTCCCGGCCGAGGATGCCGGATTGCGCATCGATAGCGGGATCCGCCAGGGCGACAGCATCACTCCGCACTATGACCCCATGATCGCCAAGCTGATCGTTCATGGCGCCAATCGCGGCGAGGCTTTGGCCCGTCTGGCACGGAGCTTGGATCAGGTCGAGATCGACGGCTGCACCACCAATGTTGCTTTCCTCGCGGCCTTGGCACGGCACGCAGGTTTCGCCGCCGGCGAGGTCGATACCGGCCTGATCGAGCGCGATCTGGATAGCCTCTTGGGCGGAGAGACGAGCCATGCTCAAGAGGCCTGGTGCCTGGCAGCCCTCTTCGCTGCGGGTGCGCTGGGCAAAGCCGAGAGCCAAGATCCCTGGGACAGCCTCTCCGGCTTCCGTCTTTGGGGTGGTGCTCAGCAGGTGGTGACCCTGGCGGTCGACGAACAGGTGCAGGAGGTCCGGATCGCCTATGACGGCCGACGCTATACTGTCGTCCTGCCTGAGGGCGAGGTGACACTCGGCTTGGCAAGCGCCGATTCCAACCAGGCCGTTCTGGATTTCGGCGAGCGCCGGCTGCGTCTGGCCTATGCACCTTGGCACGGTGGTGTCACCGTCTTCCATGACGGGGCAGCCCAGCGCTTCACCTTGCCCGACCGCCTCGCCGGGGAGAGCGACAGCGCCGGTGCCGGCAACGCCATTGTCGCGCCGATGTCGGGGCGCATCCTGCTGGTCAAGGTCGGTCCGGGTGCAGTGGTCGAGAAGGGACAGGTCCTGCTGGTCGAAGAGGCGATGAAAATGGAGCACAGCTTGACCGCACCGCGTGACGGTGTGGTTGGTGAGGTCCGAGTGGCAGAAGGCGACCAGGTGGAGGAGGGGGCCGTTCTAATTGCGCTGGAGGAGGCCGAAGAGGCCGGTGCCTAAGCCTCTCCGTAACGATTGCCGCTCAGCGCTGGTCGAGCAGAGCTGCCTTCTCGTCTTCTTCCTGCCAACGCATGATCTCTTCGCGCAGCACTTCGAACTCAAGCGCGAACTCGCCGCCGAAGATCGGGTCGTCCTCGTCGCTGGCGGCATTGTCCAGCTCTTCCCAGTCGCTGGGCTCGAGCGTTGCCTCGGCAATCAGGAAGAAGCCCTCGCGCTCGCCTTTCATATGGCTGCGTTGGCGATCGAGGAAGTCTCTGATAGCTGCACTGAAGTCTTCGCGCGACATCTCGGCTTCCAGCAGGACTGCCTCCACCGTCTCGTTGAAGCGCGTCGCCAGGATGGCGATTTCCTCATGCTCGGATTCCAGATCGCCGACCCGCTCGGCCGCCTTGGCATCGCGCATCCGCAGGCGCGCCAGAATCATGTCTTCCTTGGGATGATGGCAGCGGTCGGGAAAGCCGGTAAAGTAGGTGGCAATCGCTTGAATGATGTCGTAGTCGGGCCGGTCGCCGCGTTCAAAGACAGCAAGCTGCTGTTCAAGGACGTTCAGCAGACGTGCCATGTTCCTGTGCTCGATCCCGAGCTTCTGCATCATATCCGTCATTGCTCGTCTCCTCGGCGTTCCGCTTCTTCTCTATTTCGACAAAGAAAGCAGCCGGCTTCGGGTTTGAGAATGATCTCGGTCAATTGTGCCGCGGAAAGCCGCCGACTCCCAGGGAGGATCATGCAATCAACGAGAGGAGTGGATCTGTATGCTGCCTGATGCGCGCACCTACGAGGATCTGCGGGCAGGTTTTCGCTGGCAGGTTCCAACGTTCTACAACATCGGCGTCGATGTGTGCGATCGTTGGGCCGAGCGCGAGCCCGAGCGTCTGGCCCTGGTCTATGTCGAAGCCGACGGATCGGTCGAGGAGACCAGCTTTGGTCTCCTGAAGACGCGCTCGAACCGCCTGGCCAATCTGTTGCGCAGCCTCGGGCTCGGCCGTGGCGAGCGCTTGGGTGTCTTGCTGCCGCAGATGCCGGAAACGGCTCTGGCGCACATCGCGGCTCACAAGCTGGGTTCGATCTCGATCCCGCTCTTCATGCTCTTCGGTGAAGAGGCCCTGGCCTATCGACTAAATGACGCCGGCGCCAAGCTGGTGATCACCAACAAGGAAGGCGCCGCAAAACTCGCGGTATTTCGCGACGCCTTGCCCGAGCTTCAGGCTGCGCTCGTGGTGGATGGTCCGCACGATGGCTGCCTGGATATGCGCGACCTCTTGGCGACGCAGCCCGACGCGCTGGAACCGGTCCGGACTCGCGCCGACGACCCGGCAATCCTGATCTACACCTCAGGCACTACCGGCCAGCCCAAGGGCGCCTTGCATGCGCATCGGACGCTCTTGGGCCACCTGCCGGGTGTGGAGATGGCCTTCGATCTCTTCCCGCAGCCCGGCGACAAGCTCTGGACCCCGGCCGACTGGGCCTGGATCGGCGGCCTGTTGGATGTCCTGCTGCCCGGGCTGCACCACGGCGTCCCGGTGGTTGCCTGCCGCTTCGCCAAGTTCACGGCCGAGGCCGCCTTTTCGCTGCTGGAGAGCCAGGCGATCCGCAATGCCTTCCTGCCGCCGACCGCCATGAAGATGATGCGTGCCCTGGAGGCACCGGAGAGGCGCTGGTCGTTCTCCTTGCGCTCCGTCGCCAGCGGCGGCGAGACCTTGGGTAGCGAATTGCTGGACTGGGGTCGCGAGGCCTTAGGTGTCACCATCAACGAGTTCTATGGTCAGACCGAGTGCAATGTCGTGGTCTCCTCCTGCGATGCCGTGATGGCGGGGCGCCCGGGTATCATGGGTCGGCCGGTGCCAGGGCACGAGGTGGCGGTCCTCTCCGAGACGGGCGCGGTGCTACCGGAGGGCGAGTTGGGCGACATTGCCATTCGAGCACCCGACCCGGTGATGTTCCTGGAGTACTGGAACAATCCCGACGCGACGGCCGCCAAGTATCGTGGCGACTGGCTGGTAACCGGAGATCGAGGCATTGTGGAGAGCGAGGGCTGGATCCGCTATGTCGGCCGCGACGACGACGTGATTACCTCGGCCGGCTATCGCATCGGTCCGGGCGAAATCGAGGACTGTCTGATCGGGCATTCGGCCGTGGCCATGGCCGGTGTTGTCGGCAAGCCCGATCCGCAGCGCACCGAGATCGTGAAGGCCTATGTAGTGCTGGCCAAAGGACGCAATGGCAGTCCGGATCTGGCGCGCGAGATCCAGGACTGGGTCAAGACAAGGCTGGCCGCCCACGAGTATCCGCGCGAGGTTGCTTTCGTCGATGCCTTGCCCTTGACGACCACGGGCAAAATTATTCGTCGTGAACTGCGCGATGCTGCGCGCCGCGAGACGGCTAGTGGAGGCGAGTAGGATGACAAACCAGGTCACCCTCTTTGAGATGGGGCCCCGCGATGGGCTGCAGAACGAGAAGCGGCAGATCGCGACCGCGGACAAGATCTGCCTGGTCGACCTCTTGAGCGATTGCGGCTTCGCCAAGATCGAGGTCACCAGCTTCGTCAGTCCCAAGTGGGTGCCGCAGATGGCCGATGCCTCCGAGGTTATGGCCGGTATCGCCCGCAAGCCCGGCACCCGCTATGCCGTGCTCACCCCCAATCTGCGCGGCTATGAGGGCGCGCGGGCAGCGGCGGCCGACGAGGTCGCGATCTTCGGTTCGGCCTCCGAGGGCTTCAGCCAAAAGAACATCAACTGCTCCATCGCCGAGAGCCTGGAGCGCTTCAAACCGGTGATGGCAGCCGCCAAGGCCGACGGCCGCCCGGTGCGCGGCTATGTCTCCTGCGTTGCCGACTGCCCCTACGACGGCCCGACACCGCCGGAGAAGGTGGCCGAGGTGGCAAAGACCCTTCTGGACATGGGCTGCTACGAGATCTCTCTGGGCGACACCATCGGTTCCGGCACGCCCGAGACTATCGCGGCCATGCTGGATGCTGTCCTGGCAGAGGTGCCAGCCGTGCAGGTGGCCGGTCACTACCACGACACCCGCAACCGCGCCCTGGAGAACATTGCCGTTAGCCTGGAGAAGGGCTTGCGCAGCTTCGATGCGGCCGTCGGCGGGCTCGGCGGATGCCCTTACGCGCCGGGCGCCAAGGGCAATGTCGACACCCGCTCGGTCGCCCGCATGCTGACTGACCGCGGCTTCGACACCGGCCTTGATCTCAAGCGATTGGACCAGGTCGCAGACTTCGCCTGGCCCTTGCGCAGCGATGCGTCGGAGTCGGAATGAAGAACGTCACTACCTTGCTCGCCCAGTAGGCGAAAATCATCTCCACACCGTGTGTAGTGTCGCCTCTTTACACTTCCAGGAGCCTATAGTGTTTGGCCCCGTTGATCCTGAACCGGTTCCAGCCAGCCGCGTTCAAAAGTCAAAACCGCGCTTGGCCTGGATCTCTTCCGGCAGCCAGGTCTCGTGTACATGCAGCCAGTAGAAAGGTTGGGTCCTGGTCAGAAGCGCGGTGGTCAAGCGGGCGTTGGTGCTGTGCGCCGTCTCTCGCGCACCCTTCTGCCATTCGCTGTAGCTGATCAACAGGCTGTCGCCCAGGTCATGCAGAAGCTGGACGTCGCGCACGGCGATGCGAAGATCTGGGTTTCTGCCATAGGCGGGGCGCAGTTTGGCGAGGAAGGCGTCGCGACCAAAGCTGTTGCCGTCCGGAGAGACGATGCGGATGCGCGGATCCAAGAGCGGTGCAAAGATCTGGTCCAGGTCCTTCTCGGCAGCTTTGCCGGTGAACCAGTCGCAAAACACGACGTGGAGGTCTTCGACGGCCTTACGCACAGTCTGTTCCAAGGTTTGCATCAGCGCCTGTGCCTTGAGAGGTGAGGGGATGGGGCTCCGGCCCAATGCTTACTAAGCACTGGCTTGCTCTTCGAGGCCCAAGCGCTGTAGGAGCGGAGACCCGACGGAGAGGATATCTGCCAGCGTGTAGCGGTCGAGCACCTCCAGGAAGGCGGTCAGAGCCTCGTGCAGCATCCAGGCAAAGCGACAGGTCCCTGATATCTTGCAGGGTTGCTCGTCCTCCGGTGCGAAACACTCGACGAGCGCGAAGTTCTCTTCGCTCTGTCGCACCACCTCGCCGATCGAGATTTCTGCGGGCGGGCGCGCCAGCCGGAGTCCGCCGCCGCGGCCGCGCTTGCTCTCGACGACACCGCTTAGCGCCAGGTGATGGACGACTTTCCGCAAGTGTTCCTTGGAAATCGCGTAACTCTCGGCGATTTCCTCGATCGTACTGCGCGTCTCGCCTTTGCTGCCCAAAAAGATCAAGACCCTTAGCGAGTAGTCGGTAAACTTGGAGAGCTGCATCGCGACCGCCTTGTGTTCTGTCCAGGAGTCCAGGCGCGCGCTGGGGCGACGCTTGGGATCAAGATAAGATTTCAATACATCTTTGCACTGCAGGAGAGCCTAGGCAAGCCTCACTTGCGCGACCCCCAATCAAAGCCAAAGAAAGTCGCTGGCCGTCAGCTGGCTGGCTTGGGTCAGGCCCGTCACTTCAACGACCAGGTCTGCGGTGCCGTCGCCGTCATCGTCGATCCTAACCTCGCCCTGGGCAAAGCGCGCTTGGCTATCGCCGGACCCGCTGAAGGCCTGTGCGCCGCGATAGACGAAACTGCCGCTCTCCTGGCCGCTGGCGAAGACGAAGCGGTCATTGTCGGGTGAGCCTCCGAACTGGCGGCCGGAGAAGTCGGCGATGAGGTCTCTTCCGCTGCCCAACAGAAACCAATCGGCATCGGAGCCGCCAAAATGCATGTCGTTACCACTGCCACCATCTAGCCTATCATCTCCAGCCCCGCCATAGAGGCGATCGACGCCCGCGTTGCCGGCGAGGGTGTCGTCACCCAGCCCGCCTTGCAAATGATCGCTTCCCGAGCCGCCATTCAGACTGTCTTCGCCGGCCGCCCCGGAAAGCGTGTCGGAGCCGGCATCGCCGAAGACCAGATCCGCACCGCTGCCGCCGTTGAGCCGACTATCCGCGCCATCGCCGCCAAACATCAAATCGTCGCCGGCACCGCCCCAAAAGGATGCATCGTCTCCATCCTCGCCAAAGAGCCTGTCGTCGCCAGCACCACCGCGAAAGAAGCTGTCATCACCGCGCTTGCCGAAAAGGGTATCGTCGTCCTGGCCGCCATAGAACTGAGCGTCAGAGCTGGATCCGCCGAAGAGGCTATCGTTTCCATCGCCACCGTAGAGGAGGCTATCGTTGCCAGCAGCACCGAAAACGCCGTCGGATCCAGAACCACCAAAGAGCTGGCCGTCCCTTCCAGCACCGCCCGAAATCTCATCGTTTCCAGCGCCGCCAAAAAAGCTTCTGTCGGCCTCAGCGGCGCCGTTTAGTCGATCATCGCCCGCGCCACCGTTCAGGCGATCGGTCCCCGATCCGCCAAAGAGACTGTCATCGTTGCCAAGTCCGAACAGGCGATCGTCCCCGGCGCGTCCCTCGAGCTCATTGCGGGCTGCGTTGCCTGCGATTTTGTCGTTACCGCTGCCACCGATTGCGTTCTCGATCAGGGAGCGGGAATCTCCCTGGTACTGCAGTGCGTTGAAGATATTGCCGCGAGCGTAGTTGCCAAGTCCGAGATGAGCCAGCTGAGCACTACCGAACAAAGAATGACCACCGGGAGCAAGGTCGATCGTGACTGCCGCTCCATAGGCCGATAGATCATAGGTATCGATTCCGCCGCCGTCCCACAGGGTGGCGAAGATCGTGCTGCCGCCGGCATCAATTGCGCGTGCTCCATCAACCCAAGTATCGCCCTGACCGGGCTTCCAACTGTAGTTCGTGTTGCCGTCGTTGGTCGAGAAGTCGGCGCCATACATCCATTGCAGAGCAGCGATGTCGGCCATCATGTAGGTCTGAGCAAAGTCCCAGAAGCTGTTCTGGTAGCCCGACACGATGCTGGCCCCGACATAGGATCGGTAGGTCATGATGGAGAATTCCATCGAGTCCTGCTCGAAGGGCAGGGGACCAAAGGTGGTTGTCTCTTGACCATGCTTCAGGCCGAGACCATGGCCGATCTCGTGCAATACAGTCGCCCAGGCATAGTTGCCGGGTTCGGGTGAGCGATAGTCGAAGGTGCGGCCAAACCAAACATCTCCCGCGGAGGAGAAGACATCGGGGTAATAGGCCCAAGCGGTGAAGGGGGCATCGGATTCGCCAAGACGGATGTGGGCGTTGGTTGCCGTCGTCAGGGCCACGTTCTGCTGTGTGAAGCCTTCGAAGGAGAAACCATCGTTCACGCTGTTGCCATCGCTCTTGTCGAGTGCAAAGCGCGCAGCCGACTGCTGCAGGGAGGATACGGGGCCGAAGGAGAAGCGCTCGCTTCCATAGTTGTACTGGGCGGCACTCAGTGGGAAGGAATAGGTGACAGTGGAATCCGCCCAAGCGGTTGCAATCAACTGTCCGTCGATGAGTTGGTTGCCGCTCGGGGCAACTGACTTCACGCTGTTGCCGGTTCCGCTCATCTGCTGTTTCCCGGCTGTCGGATTGGTGCCTTCACAACCAGGGGCCCTGTCACTGCTGTTGGCCTTCGATCTCTACTGAGCGAAGATGGCGGGAGTGCGGCATCGCCGCGACGGCCGGAATGGCGGCCGCGCTCACGGGTCCGATGGCGGCGATGATGCTGTTCTCGGCAATGGAGTGGATGCCTTTGCCGACACCCATGACGGCAGAAGAAAGCAGGAAGATACCAGTCAGAACGAAACTGCTCCATTGGCCATTGGCCATCAGCACGACCAAAAGCAAGCCCGCAAGGATCAGTGCCATGCCGACCATCATTTGGTTTCGCTTGGCGCCGGCACCGGACATCAAGGGGGCGGCGAGCGTGCCGCTGAAGAGGACGGCTGCGCGATAGACCGGCATCAGCAGCGCGGTGATCAAGGCCGGCCCGGACAGGGCCGTGTAGAGAAAGGATCGAACGAGTTGGGCGCCGCCGAGGTTGGTGGACGTCATCTCGGACACGCGGTGCGAGATGAAGACCAGATCGTTACCTGTCAGCCTGTGTTGCGCCTCCTTGGACATACGGCCTCGTGCGTGTCTGTTTCGGCTGGCCTATGCTTGCGAGGTGACACGCCAAGGGTCAATGGAAAAGCAGCAGCTGTCTTTCCCGCCTCCATTTGGCGTCTTGCCAATCCAAATGGGCCAGGCGATATGGGCCAGGCGATCCGATCGGGGATTGCCTGACCCTCAAAGCCACATGCCTTGCTTGGAGGCTAGGCCATGGCGATGGCGTCGATATCAAAGCCACTAACGCCCTTCAGGGTGATGGTGCCTTGGGTGTTTGCCCCGGCAACGGTCAGAATGACGTCGCCATTAGCACTTGTGGTGGCATTGACATCGTCGGAGTCCGCACCACCAAGCAGAATCTGGTCTTGATTGGCGTTGAAGTCACCAATCTCGTCGTTGCCGAAGTTACCAGTGAAGGCGAAGCTGTCGTCGGCGACACCGCCGAACAGGGTGTCATCGCCCAGACCACCGAAAATCAAGTCGCTACCCAGTCCACCGGAGATTTCATCCTGTCCGGTACCGCCGAAGATCGTGTCATTGCCGCCTTCCCCGACCAACACATCCTTTCCGCCATCGCCGCGCATGGTGTCGTTGCCATCACCGCCCGCAAGTATGTCGGCATCGAACCCACCGCGCAGAAGGTCGGATCCCATGCCTCCGTAGAGCTCGTCGGAGCCCCGATCACCGAAGGCCCGGTCGCGGTCGAGGCCGGCCATTATCCTGTCGGCGCCGTCTTCACCGCGCACAAGATCCTTACCTGCACCACCGCTCAACTCGTCAATGCCGGCACCGCCGAACACTGCATCGTCACCTTGACCCCCGATCAGAGTATCGCTGCCGCTGTTGCCAACCACCTCGTCGGCGCCTTCGTTGCCTGCAAGCAGGTCTCGGCCGTCTCCGCCGACAGCGACATCATTGCCGACGCCACCTGAAGTCTGATCGTCACCGCCCCCACCAAAGAAGGCATCTTTCCCGAAACCGCCGAAAGCGAGATCGTCACCCTCTTCGCCGAAGACCCAGTCGTCGCCGCGGCCACCATAGAGGTCATCGTCTTGCAGGCCGCCCGCAATCCAGTCGTCGCCTTCACCGCCCCGAGCGATGTCCTTGCCTCGACCGCCGAAGACCCCGTCGTCATTGCTGCCGCCATAGAGCCAGTCGCTTCCGCGTTGACCTTGCAATAGGTCTTTAGCGGCGCCACCGAAGATCTCATCGTCGTCATCTCCACCGTTCAGTCTGTCGCGGCCTCCCTGACCAATGATGGTATCATCGCCTTCGCCACCGCCAACCAGATCGCTTCCCGCGCCGCCAGTAACATCGTCATCACCCGCGCCGGCTAGGATGTGGTCGTTCCCGATGGCTCCGCGCAGATTGTCGTTTCCGTCGCGGGCAACGATGGTGTCGTCGCCACCGCGTCCATTGATGAAGTCGTCGCCGTTGCTGCCGATCAAGAGGTCGGGACCGTTTGTGCCGATCTCCGTCTTGGACGGTGGCGCGCGTTCCAAGTCATAGACCAGGGTTGTGCCGGAGACTTCGTAGGCGACGGCGATCTGTGACTGGCCGCTCTGGCTTTCGGACGCCGGAATGAAGGTAATCACCTCGGGGCTGTGGGCTGCGACATCGTCCTCGTCGGCGAAGTCGACAAAGCGGCCGGGAATGTAGTTCACGAAGAAGGAACTCTCCGGCTTGGTAACGTCGTAGATCATGATTCCACTGTCTCGCTCCAGGCCAATGAAGGCATAGAGGCGGCCATCGATCTCGCCGGTGGTGATGGCTTCCGGCTCCGGTCCCTTGGCATCGGAACGATCCTCATCGACATCGCCGTCATCGTCGTTGAAGCGATTGGGCGCAACCTCAGCCAGTATTCGCTCGAAGTCGGCACCGGAGTCGAAGATCAGCTTGCCGTTCGCATCGAAGATCGAGAACGAACGCGAGGAAAAGCTGTGCAGCACGTCGATGTCTCCGTCGCCGTCAGTGTCGCCGTCGATGGTGGATACCTCCAAGCGTTCCAGCCCGACGTCGGTGTCGTCATCGGTGTCGATCAGACCCTTGGCGAGCAGGTCGGCCTCCAAGGCTGCGTCGAGCTTGCCATCCTCGGCCAGATCGGCGACCCGATCTTCGTCGTCGTCACGGCTGTCGCCCTCGTTGGCAGTGACGATGTAAGTCTCTCCCTTTGCCTCGTAGGTGGCGATGGCGTCTGGCATGCGGAAGCCGACCAGGTTGTCGAACTGCGCGATATCGATGGCGCCGTCGTCTAAGGGATCGAGTGCGCTCTCGCTACCGAAGTCGACCGTTCCCAAGCCGAAGACCTTGATGATCTCGCCCTTGGCGAGGTCGATCTTGGCGATCGCGTTGTTCTCCTGCAGCGAGACGAAGGCGTGTTGCCCATCCGGACTGACTGCAATGTACTCGGGCTCAACGTCTTCGGCGAAGCTAACGCCCTGCTGAATGCGGATACCAGCGTCGCGTGCGGCTTCCTCCAGGCCGTTGAACTGGCTGAAATCAAGGATTTCGGCTTCCGGATTGCTGGGATCAGTGACGTCAATGAGGCCAATCGTGCCCAAAGGGTTGTCGGCGTGATCGCTGTCGCCGTTCTTTTCACCTTCGCCGGCGACCAGGAGGGTGTTGCCGTCTTTAGTGAAGGTCAGTTGATCGGGCAGATTGCCGGTTTGGACGGTCGAGAGCAGTTGCTTGCTCGCAGTATCGAAGAGAGCAACGAAACCTGGCTGTGAGAGGAGCGTGGTTTCGCCGAAGATCTGCTGTTCAGTCGGATCGCGGGAGATGGCGGCGGCGACCACCCCATTGGCGACGGCCACCGACTGGACGCCAGCGAAACCCGGCAAGTTGGTCAGGTCGATGGAACCGCTTTGGCCCTGTGCGGGCGCGCCGTTGACCGGGATCTCGAAGATATCGATGCGACCAAGCTCGCCGTTGGTGACGTAGAGCTTGCCGTCCGCTTCAGACACGACCTCTGAGGCGCCCCCACCGCCTTCGCCTTCGAACTCGGCGACGACCTTGGCAGTCAGTCCCTTGCTGGCGATGGGCGCATCGACGGTATCGCCACGCTCGGTGATGTCCTGGATTCGCGAGTCGAGGCCGGCGCTCGTATCCTGGATTTTGAAGCCCGCTCCGTCTGCTGGGAAGAGTTCAGTCAGATAGGTCGAGAGGGCCTCTTGCTCTCCAACGCCGATGTCGAGGGCATTGGAGAAGCTGGCGAAGGGATAGCCGTCACCGCCGCCGGCCAGGAAGTTCAAAGTGACGACCTTGATGCTGCTGGGCGCATCGTCCGCAACCTTGCCGTCTTCAATGATCAGGTTTGTGGTGAGCCCTCTCTCGTCGACCAGAGAGACGTTCTGGATCCTGGTACCTTCCGTCGTGGGGATGCCGTTGCCGTCCAGAACTTGCGCTGTGCCGTCGGGATCGAAAGAAAAGTGGATGCCGCCGACCTGCGGGAACTGGCCAGGCGTGGCTCCGGGTTCGGTTCCGGCAACGGCATGTTCCAAGATGACTTTCAGTTCGGCGACGGTCAGCTCCACAATGACCAAGCCATTGTCGAAGCGCAGACTGTTGTCGATATCCAGTTCGCTGATCTCGCCTTCCTCCTTGCCGGAGAGCGGATTGGCGGCTGTGGAGTTCAAAGAGGAGGTGCCGTCGCCGTTGTCGGCAATCTCGCCGATTGGCGCGCGGATCCCGCCACCGTTCTTCAGCGAGACCATGACGTCCTCGTCAACTTTCTTGGCAGCTGCGAGATTGGCGTCGGCGGTGAGGTTGCCGAGGTTGGTCTCCTCCGTGCGCACATCCTCGCGTCGACCGTTTAGGAAGACCTCCGCGCGACCGGCGATGTCGCCATCCAGGTCGGTCACGATCTGGGTGACCTCGTTCGTCAGCTTCTCGACGTTGGTCGCGACTTTGGAGTTGGCAATGGCGGACTCCAGATCACTCTCGCCAGTGACGTCAAGCACACCTTGCGAATCAGTGGCGTAGGAGCCGGAGACATCCGCGTCCACTGTAGCCGTCTTGATAATGCCGTTCTCGTCGAACTCGAAGACCAAGCGACCGACGTAGGTGTATTCGCCATTGGTCGAGACCAGGAGGGTAGGGTCGCCGTCGGCATTGGTAACCGTGACAGGATAACTGTCAGAAGCGGTATCTCCGGCGCGCAGGCGGTCGTTGCCGTCGGCAAGGATCGTGTCGGAGCCGCCGGCGATGATCACGTCGACGCCGCTCAGCAGGCTGGCCAGTTCGGTTTCCAGCGCGAACTGCTGCAGGTGGCTGGTCAGGACGATCTTGTCGATGCCCTGGGCCAAGAGACCGTCGATAACCGGCTGTAGGGTGGCTGCCAGTGCGGCCATGTCGTTGGTGCCGGGATTGGAGACGTCATCGACGGTGCCGCTTGAGGAGATCGAGGCAAGGAGCTGGGTTGTGGCGCCGACCACGCCGATCTGCTCGCCGCCGGCTTCGAGAATGGTCGCCGGCGCAATCTTGGCGTCGTTGGAGTCGCTGCCGAGCTGGGTCGGATCGGCGGGAATGTCGCGCGCACTCGAAAGATCGGAGGCGAAGCTGGCGGCGGGCAGGATCTGGTTGGTGAAGAGGGCACCGACGTCGAAGTCCTGGCTGAAATCCAGATTGGCGCTGAGGTAGGGGAACTGAACGCCTGGTGTGTCAACCTCCTGCAGGAAATTAATGTTGCTGAAGCGTCCGGTGCTCAGCGCGTTGCCTTCCTCGCTGTCGTAGTTGATCGCGTTCTCGAAGATGTCGGTGCCGTTATCGAACTCATGGTTCCCGACCGCCGAGGCGTCGAGCCCAAGAGCGTTCATGATGGCGACGTCGAGCCGGCCCTCCGAGGTGTCGATCTCTTCGAAGTAATCGGCCTGACCATCGCCGTTGACGTCTAGCTTGTAGACCTCGTCGAAAGTCACGACGCCGTTATCGATAGCGGCCTGAATCTCATCGTTGTCGAAGAACCCATCGCCATTGGTGTCGATAGCCAAATCCAGCACTGTGGCATCGATCAGCCCAAAGAACTCGTTATAGAAGCCTTCGTAGGTGTCGGCCAACGCGAAGTCGCCGCCTGCATTGAAGAAGGGGCCGGGGATATAGTTGTCGCCTGCAGAAATCAGCACCGATGCAAGGTCTTGGTCGGCGGCTTCCGTCTCGAAGGCGTCGACGATTGCAGCGAAGTTTGGTGCGTTCTCGACTGCGTCGATGCCGCCCTCAAGATCGGAGGCGTGAAGGATCTGCAGTTTGAACATGGATGGGTCCCCGTGACTTCCAAGAGTGATGCGCCAAGGCAAGGGACGGCGCAGGAATAGCGTTCCCTTCTTGAGGCTTGCCCAGGTGGGTCGCGGGGACTCTGGTCGGATTAAGTTTCAGTTTTCTTATGAATTGCAAAAGTTTTTACTGCACAGTCTGTGCGTATCAGGTTTCTCTTTGTAGTTACTGTAATAAAAAACTTCCATTCAAGGAGTGAATTGGAAAAAGCTGTTACAGAAGCATTAAGAATTTGTGGATGCTCTGGGCCAGAGGGCCGTCGTTGACAATCTCCCGAACCTCGATCTTGGCGTCTTGCCAGTTAACCTGGCGCGCCAAGCGATGGTCGGTTTCCTCTTCGCGCGTGCCCGGTCGTGAAGCCAAACGCCTTGCGATGACATCAGGGCCGGCCGTGACATGAATGACCTCCAGGTTAGGAAAGCGCCGGCTGGCCGCGGTCACGACGGTACGAGAGGCATTGACGACCACCGTTTCGCCGCGCTCCAGCACGCGCTGAACCTCGGTTGGAATGCCGTAGCTGAGGCCATGGGCTTGCCAAGAGAGGCAAAAGCCACCCTGACTTTCGAGCGCGCGGAAAGCCTCATCAGACAGGCTGTCGTGCGCCTCTCTTGCTTCGTCGCTGCTGCGCGTGACGCTGCGTTTGGGGAAATGAAACTGCGGGTCGTCAACCAGCGCCTCGCTGGCAGCCCGAATCAGAGTGTCCTTGCCGGCCCCACTGGGCCCCACTACGAGGATCATGCGTCCCTTTTGCCAAGCTTCTGACAATGCGGTCGCCTTGGGCGCAAAGTGCTGCAAATCAGGCGGTTTGGCTGCCGGATCCTTTGCCAGTTCGTCCCATTTTCGAAGGACAAGGGCCTCTTGTGCGAAGGGTAGGGCAGTGAAGGCCTCTGCTTCCACCTGGGAGTAGGGGCCGCCTTGGACCAGCAATGAAGTCACCGACGCTGGCGACAGACTTGCGTGATAGTGGGGATCGGTCGCACAGAGATAGCGCTTGGCGTCGACGTGCAGGCGCACGGGGTCGGTTACCGATGGGCCGAAGTAGCGTTGCAGCAGCGCCGCACCGGCACGTTCGTGCCCCCCATCCTTGCCGCGCGCTGCAAGGCCCTCGTCGTCGATACGCAGGTGGCCGACATCGTGCAGCAGGGCAGCGACGATCTGTGATTGGCTTGCGCCCTCGCACTCGGCAAGATGGGCTGCCTGCAGGGCGTGCTGAAGCTGGGTGACGGCCTCGCCGCCGTAGCGCGCGCCGCCCTTGTCCCGCAGGAGGGAGAACAGCGGCTCCAGTTGGTTCATGCCACGCGCTTGCCTTCGCGCCAGACGCTACGGACGACCGGCAGGCCTTGGACGTGAGAGACGCGGACCAGATCGGCGCGCTTGCCGACCGCGACTTTGCCACGATCCTCCAAACCGGCGGCCACGGCCGGATTGGCCGTCACCATCGCCACTGCTGTCGGCAAGGTGATCGAGGGCACGCGTTCCGGCAGCTCGAAAGCGGCCTGTAGCAAGCTCGAGGGGACATAGTCGGATGAGAGCAGATCCAGGAGGCCGACCTCAGCCAAGTTCTGTGCCGAGACATTGCCGGAGTGCGAGCCGCCGCGGACCAGATTTGGGGCGCCCATAAGCACATGCAAGGCGTGGTGGCGCGAACGCTCGGCCGCGGCCATGGTCGTGGGAAACTCGGCAATGGTGATGCCGTCTTCGACCGCCTCTTCGACATGCTCGGGCGTGGCATCATCATGACTGGCGAGGGGAATACCGCGCGCTCGGGCCATGGCGACGATGCGTGCGCGGTTCGGTGCTGCCAGTCGGTTGTGCGCCTCCCGACGCCGCTCGATGAAGCGATCCAGCTCTTCTTCAGTCATCCTGGTCTTGCCGATGTAGTAAGAGCGGAACTGCTCCATTTGAATGAATTGGCGCTGGCCCGGTGTGTGATCCATCAGCGAGATCAGGCTGAGTTTGGGATCATCCATCAGCATCTCGCTGGTCGCAATTGTGTCCTCGCAGGCAAGCTCGCAGCGCAGGTGCAAGAGGTGCTCGGCGCGTAGAACGCCTTGCAGTTGGATCTTCCCTATGGCTTCGGCGAGGCGCGAGACATTCTTGCTGAGTGATGCAGTATCTTCGCGCTCCGATCCGGCGCGCAAGGCATCGAAGACTGTGGTGATGCCCGAGGCGGCGATCTGTGCATCGTGCGCGACGACGGCGGCCTCGACCTGCCAAACCACGCCCGGGCGCGGCTTGAAGTGCGATTCCAGGTGATCGGTGTGCAGCTCGACCAGTCCGGGAATCAGATAGTCGCCTTCGCAATCGATAGTCTCAGACAGAGAACTCGGCGCGTCGATTGCGGCGATGCGGCCATCAGATGTCGAGAGGCTGGCGTCCCTGACTTCATCCGGCAGAACCAGACGGCAGTTGGTAAAAACTTGACGTGTCATGCTGCGTCACAGGCTCCTTCGCGACCATCAATGCCGAACTCCGAAAGCGGCACGCGGTCGATACGGCGGAATGGCTGATCTGATCCCGGCTGCTCGAAGAGGCTCAAGGCATCGATCCACTGCTGCTTGTCCAACTCTGGACGGAAATGGGCGGACAGAGCCGGCAAGAGCCGCGCCGTCATCGCGGGCTCCAACGGTCCGGTCAGGGTCATGTGAAAGCGAAAGGCCTCCATTACGTAAGGATAACCCCAAAGGCTCAGCAGGGTCTCTTGCCGTTCCGTCAAACCTGCCCGGCGCCGCCGCTCCAGCTCTTCCGGCGTTGGCTGGGCGCGCAGGCGGTCGATGTCGCGCACCGAACGGGCCGCCAAATCCTCAAGGGCGGCCGACGGTTGGCTCGGCACCAGAGCTAGGAAGCGCGATAGTGGCCGCACGTCCAATCTTGGCAAGGCGATGCTCCGGGCGCGTGTCGCCAGGGCATGCAGAGACTGGCGTACATCGTCCAGGGTCGCGCCCGGCGCCAGATGGAAGGGCGGTTTCAGGGTTCCATGGAAGCCATAGCGGCGCGGCTGTTCAGTGATCTGCGCTTGTTCTTTGACAGAGAGGCCGGCCAAGAGCGGTGCGGTCAGCGCACGGCCGCTGTCACAGTCGCGACCAAGCCAGGCCGCACCGAGCCGAGCCAGCGGCGAATCCGCTGGCGGCGAGAAGTAGATTGCATAGCGTGTTGTCTTCATATCGCGAGTTTACGGAGCTGTTGTGACAAAAGATCGACGATGGTGACGGTGACGATGATGATGATCAAAATTGCCGCACTTTCTGCGTAGAAAAAGCCGCGGATGGATTCGAACAAGACCTGCCCGATGCCGCCGGCACCGACCAGCCCCAGGACGGTCGCTGCGCGCACGTTGGCCTCGAAACGATAGAGCGAAACCGAGATCCAGAGCGGCAACACTTGAGGAATGACACCATAGACGATTTCCTGCGTTCGTGTCGCACCTGTCGCGCGAATGCCCTCGACCGGGCGGTGGTCGATCGCTTCGACTGCCTCGGAGAAGAGCTTTGCCAGCGTGCCCGTGGTGTGCAGGAAGAGCGCCATCACCCCGGCAAAGGGCCCAAGGCCGACGGCGACGACAAAGAGGACGGCAAAGACCAGCTCGTTGATCGCGCGAAAGGCATCCATCAGGCGACGTATCGGCTGCACGATCCAGACTGGCGCCATGTTAGAAGAGGAGAGGATGCCGAAGGGGACGGAGGCGACGACAGCCAGGCCCGTACCCCAAACAGCAATCTGCACCGTCAGGATCATCTCTTCGAGGTAGTAGTCCCAGTCCTGGAAGTTCGGCTTGAAGAAGCCCGAAGCATAGGCCGCCATGTTGTCGGCATCGGTGAAGAGGTTGACGAAGCGATACATCTCCGCTGGAGCCCAGCTCCAAACCAAGGCGAAAACGATGGCGCCGCCAGTTAGCCAGCGGTAGGCGGTGTGGCTAAACCCGCGCACCGGCAGGGCGGATTTGTCGTGCGCAGCGCTGTTTAAAGTGTCATTCATTGTTCTTCAAAGTTTCATCGAGAATGAGAAAAGCAGAGGCGCCACTCGAGCCAGCGGCGCCTCCGAACCGGAGTGCTCTTAGGACTGCGGCACGCTTGCCATCAATTGCTCGTACTTCTTTTGCTCGCTTTTCAGCTCTGCCAGCTTGGCCTGCTTTTCGTCCTCGGAGAGGTCGCTGGACTGTATCTGATTGATCGATTTGGCAATTGCCAACAGGCGGATCGGGTAGAGCTGTGCGTCGGAAGAGGGACGGAAGGGGGCCCACTGGAGGTCCGCAAGTACCTCGCGCGCGGCCTTCACCTCCTCAGGCTTACCCAGACGGCCGTAGGACAGGATGAAGCTATAGACCTTGTCCTTCATCTCGTCCGAAAGATCTTCACGCCACACCAGGGGGTCGGAGGGGATCAAGGGCGACTGCCAGATAATCTTGATCTTAGCCCGCTCGTTCGGATGGGTTTTCTCCAGACGGCGCATGTTCTCGGTGTTGTTCGCGGCAAAGTCCACCTGCTTGTTGGCGACGGAGAGCGCATTGGTCTGGTGGTTGGCGTTGGTGACGCGCTTGTAACAGTCCTTGGGGTCGATACCGCGCTCGGCGAAGACGAAGGTGGTCGGCACCAGGAAGCCTGAGGTGGAATTAGGGTCGCCCAGGCCGAAGTTCAGCGACTTGTCGCAAGCCAATACGTCTTCCAGCGTGTTGAGTTGCGAGTCGACATGAGTAATCAGCAGCGACCAGTAGCCCGGATTGCCTTCCGCATCCACGGTCTGGGCAAAGACCTCGCCTTTGGCACGGTCGACGGCCTCCATGGCCGACTTGTTGCCGAACCAGGCCAGATCGACTTTATCGAAGCGCATGCCCTCGATAACGCCGGCATAATCAGAGGCGAAGAAGGGATTCACCTTCAACCCGGTCTGCTGCTCCATGGCCTCCAGGAAGGGATTCCAGATGGTCTTGAGGTTCTGGCTGGATTCGGTGGAGATGATGCCGAAGTTGATCTCTTCAGCTGCGGCAGCGCTGCTGAGACAGGCGGTCAGCCCGGCAACAGCCAGGCCTTTGATGACACAGTTCATGCTTCTTGCCTCCAGGTGATAGGAGCGGATGGGAGAAAAGGGTAAGGGGTTATGCGACGGCCTTCTCGGGCCGTACTGCAGCCGGCGTCGGGTGACGCGGTGCCTCGCGCGCTTCGGGCAGGATCAGCTCGTCGCTGGCATCGCCGTAAAGATCCTGCAGGGTTTGGCGGGTCAATTGGCGGCTTGGGCCGTCATAGGCGACCTCGCCATCGCGAAGTGCGATGGTTCTGGGGAAGTAGTGGCGGGCGTATTCGACCTGATGCAACGAGACCAACAGGGTGACGCCGTCGCGCTCGTTCAACAACGCCAGGCTCTCCATGACCCGTTTGGCCGAGGCGGGGTCGAGCGAAGCGATGGGTTCGTCGGCTAGGATGACCTTGGCTTCCTGCACCATCGCGCGTGCGATCGCTGCGCGCTGCTGCTGGCCGCCGGAGAGGGTTCCAGCACGCTGTAGGGCCTTCTCGGCAATACCGACGCTGGCCAAGGCCTGCATCGCCAGAAGCTTCTCTTCGCGGGTGAAGAGGAAGAGGTTGGCCCGCAGTGATGGCAAGCAGCCCAGAAGACCGGTCAGCACATTGGTCAAGACCGATAGGCGGTCGACCAGGTTGAACTGCTGGAAGATCAGTCCGACGTCGCCGCGAACAGACTTGGCCTCCTTACCGAGCTGCCCGCCTTGTTGCACCAGACGGCCGTGCACCCTGACCTTGCTCTCACTGCCCTTGTCGGCCTTGATCAGACCGGAGATATGACGGATCAAGGTGGACTTTCCGGAGCCCGAGGCGCCGATCAGCGCAACCCGCTCACCCGGCTCCAACCTCAGAGTGACGTCCTTCACGGCCGTGCGTCCGGCAAAGCTCTTACGCAGATGATCGATTTCTATGGCAGCCATTGTCCCTCCAGCAGCGGATACACGATCCACCGACTAGCCGAACCTGCCACTTGTCTGTGTCAGTTCTGTAAAGGCTCCGTGACATCTCGATTGGCAAACGTTGCCGCGTCGGAATAGTCGCGAACGTCAAGAATGCGGCTGGCTAGCCGTGCACTTTGCGCCGCGTCATGGAAGATGCCGAGAACTCCCGCACCACCTTGCCTTGCCTCCTCGATCAAGGTCAGGACAGCATCTCGGTTCTCCGAATCCAACGAGGCTGTGGGTTCGTCCAGGAGGAGGAGCGGGAAGGGCTCGGCGAAGCCCCGGGCGATGTTCACCCGCTGCTGCTCTCCGCCAGAGAAGGTCGCCGGCGGCAAATCCCAAAGACGTCTTGGCAGATTGAGACGGGTTAGCAACTCGGCTGCTCGTTTCAATGCCACCTCCCTTGGTCGGCCGCGGACCAACAAGGGTTCGGCCACGATCTCTAGACAGGGAACGCGTGGGATGACGCGCAGGAACTGGCTGACGTAGCCGATGGTATCGCGACGCAGGGCCCTGATCTCGTGGCTCTCAGCTCCGACCAGCTCGATCCAATCGTCGCTGCGGCGCACCTGAATGCTGCCGGCTTCGGCCGGATAGGTGCCGTAGATCATTTTCAGGATAGAGGACTTGCCGCTGCCCGAGGGGCCACCGAGTACGACGCACTCTCCAGCTGCTACTTCGAAGGAAGCAGAGGAGAGTACCGGCAGGTGAACGCCGCCCTGAAGGTGCAGGGTAAAGCTCTTGGCGAGGTCGTCGACCTTGAGGACAGCTTGCATCCTTCAAGCCTGCAGGATCGAGGAGACCAGCAGCTGGGCATAGGCATGCTGCGGGTCTTCGAGGATCTGATCGGTCAAGCCTTGTTCGACCACATAGCCCTCCTTCATCACCATCATGCGGTCGGCCAGCAGACGGGCCACGCCAAGATCATGGGTGACCAGCAGCACCGAGAGGCCCATGTCACGGACCAGGCCGCGCAGGGTATCCAGCAGGCGGGCCTGCACCGAAACGTCAAGGCCACCGGTCGGCTCGTCCATGAACAAAAGGCGAGGGCCGGTCACCAGATTTCGGGCGATCTGCAGGCGCTGGCGCATGCCGCCGGAAAAGGCACTGGGCCGCTCATCGATCCGGCCGACATCGATCTCCAACCTTTCAAGCCAAGACCGTGCGCTGCCGCGGATATCGCCATAGTGGCGCGCACCCAAGGCCATCAAGCGCTCGCCCACATTGGCACCGGCCGAAACGTTCATGCGCAGACCGTCGGCCGGGGTCTGGAAGACGAATCCCCACTCCTTGCGCTGCAGGTGACGCCGCTCGGCCTCGCTTTGCTGGTAGATGTCGACCGTCTGGCCATCGGCGCGGCGATAGCGACAGCGCCCGGCGCTTGGTGCCAGCTGGCCGGCCAGCACGCGCAGCAGCGTGGTTTTGCCCGAGCCCGATTCGCCGACGATGGCCAGGACTTCGCCGGGCCAAAGGTCGAGATCGACCGCAGCGCAGCCCAGCTGTCGGTGATAATGCTTGGTGATGCCCTCTGCCTGCAGCAGCGGCGCCTCCTTCGCTCCAGCCGTCATGAGACCTCCTGCAGGGCATCCTGCCGCTTCTGGCAGTAATCGCTGTCGGAACAGACGAAGAGGCGTTGGCCGTCATTGTCCATCACGACCTCGTCCAGGAAGGTGTCGGTGGCACCGCAGAGCGCGCAGGGGCGATCCCAAGCCTGTACCGAGAAGGGATGATCTTCGAAGTCAAGGCTGACGACCTCGGTGTCCGGTGGGATGGCATAGATGCGCTGCTCGCGCCCGGCGCCGAACAGCTGAAGGGCCGGATTGCGGTTCATCTTTGGATTATCGAACTTCGGCGTCGGCGAGGGGTCGGTCACATAGCGCTGGTTTACCTTCACCGGATAGGCGTAGGTCGTGGCGATGTGGCCGTGCGTGGCGATGTCCTCATAGAGCTTCACATGCATCAGCCCGTAGTCCTGCAGAGCGTGCATAAGCCGTGTCTCGGTTTCGCGCGGTTCCAGAAAGCGCAAGGGTTCGGGGATCGGCACCTGGTAGACCAGGATCTGGTGTGGCTGAAGTGGCGTCTCTGGGATGCGGTGCCGGGTCTGAATGATGCTGGCTTCCTCGGTCTGTTCCGTGGTCTCGACGCCGGCGGTTCGGCGGAAAAAGCTCCGGATCGAGACGGCGTTGGTGGTGTCGTCGGCGCCTTGGTCGATCACTTTCAGCACGTCCTTGGGGCCCAGCAAGGCTGCGGTAACCTGTACGCCACCGGTGCCCCAGCCGAAAGGCATCGGCATTTCTCGGCTGGCGAAGGGTACCTGGTAGCCGGGAATGGCGACGGCCTTCAGCAGCGCGCGACGGATCATGCGTTTGGTCTGTTCGTCGAGGTAGGCGAAGTTGTAGCCGGGCTCGTGTGTGCTCATTCCGCAGCCTCCTCATCTGCGCTCTTGGCTTCGACTTCGCGGCGCATCTTGCGCACCAGCTCCAGCTCTGACTGAAAGTCGACGTAATGC
Organism: Rhodospirillales bacterium; assembly: GCA_963669445.1. GTDB lineage: Bacteria > Pseudomonadota > Alphaproteobacteria > Kiloniellales > JACOMY01 > JACOMY01. Next base: position 2,078,945 of record OY770029.1, on the reverse strand, counting down.
GGCAGCTTCAGATGCTCGACGAACCCGGTGGCTTGCACGTTGTCGGCATGCGCCAGCACGAACTCTTCGTCTTGGGCCGGTGCACCGACAAAATCCTCGCCAAGTTCACGCCAGCGCAGCGCGCGGTCGACGAGCGCCATAGCCATCGCCTTGCGTTCGCAGTATCCGAAGGTCAGTCCGTAGCCGCGGGTGAACTGAGGCGGAATGTCCTTGGAGCCCTTGAACTGGTTGACCATCTGCACCTCGGTCACCTCGATCTCACCGACCGTGATGGCAAAACCCAGCTCTTCCATATAGACCTCGACCTCGACAAGGCCGACCCGAATTTCGCCGGCAAAGGGGTGGCTGCGGGCATAGCCACGTTGGGTCGAGTAGCCCAAGGCAAGCAGAAAGCCCTCGTCGCCGCGCGCCAGGCTCTGCAGGCGCAAGTCGCGCGTGGCCGGGAATGTCAGGGGCTCACGCGTGAGGTCGCCGATCGCTCCTTCGGCGTCGCGTTCTTCTTCGATCAAACCGTCCTTGCCTAGAATGTCGGTGACGCGCGGCGGTGCGTCTTGCTGCGCCACCCCTTGGCTAGACGGCTCCGCAGTATCGGCCTCGCGTTCGGCCTCGAGAGCAAAGTCGAGCAAGCGGTGCGTGTAGTCGAAGGTCGGACCAAGACGTTGCCCGCCCGGCAAATCCTTGAAAGTGGCCGAGATCCGTCGGTCAAGTAGCATCTTCGCCGTGTCGATCGCTTGTGAGTAGGCGAAACGGGGCAGGGTGGTGCGATAGGCGCGCAGCAAAAAGACCGCCTCAATGGTATCGCCGCGCGCCTGCTTGATGGCCAAGGCAGCCAGGCTGCGGTCATAGAGCGAGCCCTCGGTCATCACCCGATCGACGGCTAGGCGGAGTTGCTGGTCGATCTGCTCGGTCGAGATCTCATCGACCGACGGATCGCCGCGCCGTTCTTGCTCCAAGAGACGGTGTGCGGCTTTGATCGCCTCTTCGCCCCCTTTTACGGATACATACATTACCCTGTCTCCGGGCGGGTGGACCGGGGGAGGCCGACAATTGCATCCTTGCTTGCGAGGATCAGGTCCACACCGCAGGGGAAGCGGGCTGTGTTTGCCTTTATCTGCGTCCAGAAATCGCTCGGAAGAGGCCGTGCATCGAAGCTGAGTGGTTGCGCAAAGCCAGGACCATGCAGGTGTGTTCCGCTACTCTCGAATGCCTCAACCTGCAGAATGAGGGTGGTCGAGCGATCCGGAAAGCGTTCGTCGCCCAGGGCGAAGCGATCCAGTGGCGGCATCGCCTCAGGGTTTGCGATGAGGGCGAAATCAGCGTGCCTTGTTTCCGTGACCAAGGGCGCGCCGCTGTGGAAGGCTACCCAGGATCGCACCGCTGGGCTCTTAGCAAGCGGCTGATCCAACCAAAGCTTCGTGTCCGGATCCAGCAAGCTGAGCGCTAGCGCTGCCGTCGTAGCGTAGAGGGGGGGCGGAGGTGCCTCGACGCCCGCAAGCGGCAGCGGTCTTGCCGGGCGCGCCATGGCGTCCAAGAGGACACGAAAGGTTGCCTGACTCTCCAGTACCGGATCGCTGAAACCGGCCGATGGCGGTGGCTGCATGACCATCAATCGTCTCCCCGAACTCGAGTGAAGAACTGAACCTTTGTAGCCTCGCTGGCATGCGAACGCTGGGTTCGCTCTTCCAGGAGCCTCTCCTGCAGCGGGTCCAGGAGCTCGCTGCGCACGGTAGCGCGAGTCTCAGGTCGCTGATGCAAGGCATCGATGATTGCGGCCACTTCCGCCTTGCGATGCGAACGGCCTTGGGTACAGGCGTGACCGACGGTGCCGCACTTGAGCCGGAGTGCGCAGCGCGTCACCGTCATCTCTCCCAGGTTGAAGGCAGCACCTTCGCCACCCATCCTTCCCCGCACCATGACCAATCCGGTTTCCGGTTTGCGCAACCAGGTGAACTCTGTCGGCTCCGGCCAACGCTCCAAGAGGCTCGTCACCTGATCGCTCTTCGCGCGTGCCAAGATTCCCATCGCCCACTGTCGATCATTCCGACTAAGGTCCATACAACTATACCCTTGTCCAATAGGTCTATTCATCTCTATCATTGCTCACCCTAGGCTACTACGGTGACAGCTTGATGAACAGCGGCGAGATTCAGCGCGGTAACGGTGTCGCGGCTTGGCGGCAGATTGAGACCATCCTGCGCGGCGAGATCTCGGCGGGCAACCTCACTTCCGGGCAGAAGCTGCCGACAGAGCCCCAATTGGCCGAGCGTTTCGGGGTCAACCGTCACACGGTGCGCCGCGCTTTGCTTGTCATGGCTCAAGCCGGCCTCTTGTCGATCGAGCAAGGCCGCGGGACCTTCGTGCGCGATCAGGTGATCGAGTATCCGATCGGCACGCGAACCCGATTCAGCGAGATCATTGCCGCCCAAAGTCACGAACCCTCCGGTGAAATGGTCGCTTCCGAGATTCTTTCGGCGTCGAAGGAGATTGCCGAACCCTTGATGATAGAGACCGCAGCGGTGGTGATCCGGCTGGATGTCCTGAATTTGGCCGACGGCGTTCCAATTTGCTTGGCTAGCAATTGGTTTCCGGCCCGTCGCTTCCCCGACATTATCGAGGCTTACCGATCGACCGGCTCTATCTCCGGTGCCTTCGCTCGCTATGGCCTTGAGAACTATAGGCGGCTGCGAACCAGCCTCATTGCCAGGATTCCCAGCCGAAAAGACGCCGACGTTCTGCGGCAGCCACCCAATCGCCCGATCCTGGTGGCCGAAAGCGTTAATGGAGACGAGGACGGCCGGCCGGTCCAATTCAGCCAAAGCCGCTTTGCCGGCGATCGTGTGCAGATCAGGCTGGAGCCCTAGTGGGTCGATTCACCAGTCGATCTGGCGGCGCAGCCCAGACCGTCGGCAGCGGCCCAACCCAGAGGGAAACTCACATGACCAAGGCTCGATGACTGTTCAAACAAGTCGAGCCGTCTCTGTGGAATGTCGGTCTAATAGAAGGCGATGACCTCTATGTTGGTGAGGATTACACCATCAGGAATGCTGGCAGCCTCTCCCAGCAGCAGTGTATCGCTCCCGGTACCGCCGTCGTAGGTCTCACCGACGACCAAATCGCCTTGGCTGGATACCACGAAGGTGTCGTCGCCAGAGCCACCGTAGAGGGTGTCTCTACCGCTACCTCCAAAGAGGAAGGCATCATCGCCGTCAGCGGCCCTGACGACATCCGCGCCACTGCCGCCATAGAAGTAACTATCGTCACTACCGCCACCAGCGAGCCTGTCATTTCCTAGACCGCCATAGAAGAAAGCATCTTCATCCTTACGGCCGGTCAGCAGATCATCGCCAGTGCCTCCGAAGAGCAGCGAATCTGCGCCGGCATCGCCCGCAAGAAAGTCGTCGCCGGACTGGCCGAGGATGGAAAGGTCAGCTCCGCTGCCGCCATAGAGCCGGTCACCACCGGTGCCGCCAAGAAGGCTGCTGTCCTCTCCGCTACCTCCATAAAGCCGATCTTGAGCATGGCCGCCGTAGAGCCCATCATCATCGCCGAAATCGCCGTAAAGTCGATCTACAGCGTTGCCACCGAAGAGACTGTCGACACCACTGCCGCCGAAGAGCTGATCCGGCCCATTGCCGCCATAGATTACATCTTGCCCACTGTCGCCAAAGAGGGAGCGATCCGAGCCACCGCCGCCAACGAGCTTGTCACCGCCGATGCCGCCAAAGAAGTAGCTATCGTCACCACCACCGCCTGCAATCTTGTCGTCGCCCATGCCTCCGTAGAAGAAGGCGTCGTCATCCATACGGCCGCTCAGGATATCGTCGCCCTTGCCTCCAAAGACCAACGAGTCTGCACCGCTGTCGCCGGCCAAAAAGTCGTCGCCGGACTGGCCGAAGAGGAAGAGGTCGACGCCGCTGTTCCCATAGAGCCGATCGTCGCTGCTACCGCCAAACAAACTGCGGTCGGAGCCATCGCCTCCATAAACCAAATCGTCTCCGGCACCGCCGTAAAATCGAGAGTCACGATCGCTGCCGCCGAAGAGGGAATCGTTGCTACTACCACCTTGGAGCAGCAGATCATCGCCAACACCGCCGTAGAGGAGATCTTCACCGCTCTCCCCCTTGAGGGCAACATCGACTCCGTCATCGCCGAACGCCAGATCGTCGCCGTCACCGCCATACAGATTCTGATCCTGTCCAGCTCCACCGTAGAGCCGATCGACGCCGGACCCACCGCTGAGCAAGCCGTCCGTCCCGTCACCGCCGAAGAGACGGTCGGTACCCGAGCCGCCATAAGCGCGGACGTCGTTGCCAGCCTCTGCGTATATGAGATCATCGCCAGCAGCTCCATCAAGAGTGCCATCATTGCCGGCGCCGCCGAAAAGATAGTCGGAGCCCTCTTCGCCGGCCAAGCCACTGTCTGCACCACTGCCGCCATAGATGCTATCGTTCCCCGCGTCTCCCTCCAGGTTGGCGTCGTTTCCACTGCCACCAAAGAGAGAGTCGTCGTCGGCGCCACCGTAGAAGCGGCTATCCGCGCCACTACCGCCATAAAGTCGGTCCATGCCGGTGCCGCCGAAGAGACGGAGATCATCGCCACTGCCGCCCTGCAAGAAGTCATCGCCATCTTTGCCGCCCAGGAACTCGTCGTCGCCGCCAAGACCATAGAGACTGTCTGCACCTTCCTCGCCGAGGAGCCCAAAGTCCGATCCCGAGCCGCCGAAGACAAGATCATTGCCCCGGCCCCCGTCTAGGATGAAGTCCTTGCCGGATCCACCGTAGAGGCTGTCAGCGCCCTCGCCGCCAAAGAGGCTCTTGTCAACGCTCGCACCGCCGTAGAGCTTATCCATGCCGCTGTCGCCGAAAACCGACGTGTGACCGCTGGAGGCCAAGAGATCGTCCCCTGATCCACCAAAGAGGCCGTCGTCACCGACATCGCCCTCCAACAGGCTGTCGTCGCCAGCTCCGCCAAAGACGGTGTCGTTTCCGGAACCGCCCCAGAGGGAGATCTCCTTGCCTGAGCCGCCAAAGATTCTGTCCGACCCGCTGCCTCCCAGCTGCAGTCTATCGTCACCGTCGTTGCCATAAAGTCGGTCGTTACCGGCGGCACCGCGCAAGGTATCCACGCCTGAGCCACCGTAGAGTATGTGACCCGAATCACCGGCCTCAAGAGAATCAGTTCCGCTCTGTCCAAAGAGGTAGCCGACCGCGCTATCGCCCGAGAGGCTATCGTCTCCAATACCGCCAAACAGTGCGAAGCCGGCCCTGACCACCTCAACGGAAGCCAGAGTGAAGGCGGCCGGGAGCGTGATGTCAGGGGCTAGAAGGAAGAGGGTGTCGCTGCCACTGCCACCGTCGAAGAGACCACCTGACACGATCTCGCCCTGGCTTAAGACCACCAAGAGATCCGCACCGCTGTTACCCAGAGCGCTATCCACGCCCAGGCCTTCACGTAGGAAATCTACGCCGTTGCCACCGTAGAGCCGGTCGTCGCCGGCCGCTCCCAGAAGACTATCGTTATTGCTACCTCCAAAAAGGTTGTCGGAGTCGCTGCCGCCATCCAGGCTATCGTTTCCGGCTTCACCATACAGTCGGTCGCCGCCGCCGCCACCCTGGGCACTGTCATTGCCTTGGCCGCCGATCAAGCTGTCGTCGCCTTGGTCACCTGACAGGTGGTCGACATCGCTGCCTCCGAAGAGGGTATCGTTGCCAGCGCCCCCGCTCAGGTCCCAGTCCCTGCCGCCTCCACCGTAGATCAGATCGTCGCCCGCGTCGCCCGAGAGCAGGACATCGTTACCGAGGCCACCGAAGAGGGTGTCCGACCCTGTATTGCCGAAGAGCGAACGATCCGCACCAGCGCCACCATCGATCTGGTCGTTACCGCTGTGTCCGTAAAGCCGATAGTCGTCGCCGCTGTCTCCGGAGACTAGATCGTCACCTTGGTTCCCCTCTAGGCCGCGATCCTGCCCGCTGCCACCGTAAATCAGATCGGCCCCCGTGTTGCCTACAAGGAAGGCATCTCTGCCCAGGCCACCGACGACTCGGTCGTTTCCCGATCCACCAATGAGCGCTGCATCATTTCCTTCGTCGCCCATGAGGACATCGGAACCGTCCCCGCCAAAAAGACCAATGTCTTGGCCGGAGCCCCCTCTTACCACATCTATTCCGCTGTCGCCTCTTAGGGAGCGTTCCGCACCGGATCCACCGAAGATCAGGTCAATCCCGCTACCGCCAAAGAGGTTGGAGTCGTTTCCCGTATCGGCATGGATACGATCGTTGCCGTCTTCCCCCAAGAGGTTGGCATTGTTGCCATCACCGCCGAAGAGGACGTCGACGCCACTGCCACCCGCCAAATAGTTTCCGTCGCCGAAGAGGCCCCCGAGCGTGTCACTTCCACTGCCGCCGAAGATGGTGTCCTCTCCTGTGTCCCCTCCAATGTAATCATCGCCGGTACCTCCATAGAGGATATCGTCAGCGCTGTTTCCGCGTATTCGATCATTGCCGCTGGCTCCAAAAATCGTGTCTTCCCCACCAATTCCAAATACGTAATCATCACCGTCGAGCGCCAGAATGGTTTGATTGGAGTTGTTTCCGATGTATAAGTCTGGTTGGTCACTCAGAGTTTTTGTCGCCATGACTATGATTCCTGTGTCACCTTATCGAAGATAAGCGTCCATTCGAGACAATCAGGCCCCGCTTTCCAAGATTAGTCGATCATGGGATCACCAAGAATGACTGAAGTCATTCGGTAAAACAGAGTCGGTGATATGGATTCACTGTACTGAATTGCGTACTTCGTAGTGATAGCCATCGTTGTGATGCTCCAGGCTGCACCCCAGCAGCTCGGTTTTCGTGTAACTCCAGGGAGTCAGAGAGCCGAATCTGTCAAAACACTTTTCCTTTAGTAGCTCTAATAGTAACTAGAGGAACCGGACCCGACAAGCTGACCATATGGACAGTTCGAATGTTCGCTGGGGGCGCGGTGTTTGAATTGGCTTACTGCCCTTGGGAAGGCGGGGAGGCAGCAGGGTTCAGCAGGGTTAATCTGATTGGGACAAAGGGTTGAAGCAATTCTCAGATAGAGGTGAACTGTTTGTGCGTTTTTTAGCGGTGGTTAGTTTTGAACTGTCTGACGATAACTTGGAGGGCATCCAGGTGTTGAGGTGTCCGATGCTGCAGACACCCTATGTCTTGCCCGATCTACTATCCCCGAAGGGATTGTCCTCACTGTTTTGCCTGGAGAAGATCACCACATCGCCGCCGCTACCTGAGAGGCCGCTACATCCAGCTTGTGTCGCACTCATCCCTCCGGTTCGATCCCCTCATCCGAAAGGCAAAGGCCTCTCCTCTTAGGCTGAGTGGCGATGCCTCTCTTCATAGTGCGTCGTATCTTATCATCGGCATAACAAGCAAGCAAGCGAACGTATGGGTGACTACGATCCGCGCTCTTTTGGCTCCCAGCTTGCTGATTGACTTCAGGCACCAGTCGCAGAGCAGAGCGACCGCGCCAATCAGGGCGTCAACGATCCAGCCTCCTGCCGAAAACGCAAAGGGTCGTCCGCTTGAGACCAGCGTTCAAACCACCGGGGTGTTTCATCGCTGCTCTTCTCTCATGGTTTTGCTTACCGGAGAGATTCTCAGGGATTGGGAAGGGCTGCAAACTCGCCGTACACGGCATGTACTAGAATTGAGTCCTAAGGGTGAGCAGGTAGAGATCGCCCGGATTGGCTGCAATGGCTTGCTCAAGGACCTGCCGGGCTCCGTCGGCGTCGCCCAGTGCAGCGCGGATTCTAACCAAGATCGACCAGGCAGCAACCATCTGCGGGTCCAATCGCACCGCCTCTTGGAAGGCGCGCTCGGCACCGCGCGTGTTGTTCATGACCAGCCAGGTTCCGCCGAGAGCCGCGTGCGTTTCCGGAAAGTCGGTCTTGGCCATGAGTGATTCCTGCCATTCGGCCATAGCTGCAGCCGTTGCCGCTGCAAGTTTCGGATTGCCGGCGCGCGGCGTACCCACCATGGCACGCGCAGCTGCGATCCTGACGGCTCGACGTTGGTCCTGAAGAGCGGGAGCAAGCGCCTCGGTGCGACTTTCGGCTGGCAGTAGTCGCTGCAAACCGGCCGCAGCTTCGCGGACGAGGGGGTCTAGGTCTTGGAGCAAGGCGAGTGCGCGCTGCGCGTTGGCCGGGTCACCCGTCGCTTCCAGCAGATCCAGCGCCGTGGCTCGGACAATGCCGGGCAGCGCTTCGTCCCGCGCGATCTCGAAGAGGTCTCTAGCTGCTGCGGCGGCGTCGAGCCGACCTTTGGCGATGACTTGCGAAAAGTGGGGCTTGCGGCGATCGCTGTCTGGAAAGCGCTGGCGAACCTCCGCAGCGGCCCAGGTGGCGTCCCGGTCAAGGTGACAGTCGTTGCAGGCGTTGGGAGCAGCTGTTTCGATGCTGAGGTCGGGGCGCGGCACGCGGAAGCTGTGATCGCGCCGCGCATCAATTCCCATGTAGGTTCGCTCGATCATGTGACAGTTGACGCATTGATCCCCAGCGCTGCCGGGCTCATGAAAATGATGCGAGGGATCGTCGTATAGTATAGGGCGCAATGTCGGAAAGCGTGGATTGGCAGCGGGCGAATGGCAGGTCGTGCAAACGGCATTGCCGCTTGCCCGGGTCTCGGCGCCATGCGGGTCGTGACAATCGCTGCAGCGAACTCCCGCAGCATGCATGCGCGACTGAAGGAAGGAGCCATAGACGTAGACCTCGTCCTGAATGGTGCCATCGGCGTGATAGAGCCCAGGGCGCAGCAACGCCAAGCGGTAGGAATCGTGGAAGGGCGTACCCGGTAACGGCGAGGCATCGAACAGCGGCTCGCGGCGGGAGTGACAAGCCGCGCAGAGCTCGATTTCTGCGGCTGGACGCTCTTCGTTGAAGGCTATGGTCAGTTCTGTGGCGGAGAGATCTGACCACTTGGCAAGCACGCTGTCCGATCCTTCCTCAGCCCAAGCCGCATGGGCTTCACCGGGTCCATGACAGGCCTCACAACCGACCCCGATTTCCGCCTGGCTGCTGGCGTAGCTTTGAGATTGAAAGGTGAACTCCTTGTCGTAGCCGGTGGCGTGACATTCGGCACAGCGCGCGTTCCAGCTCTTGTAGGGACCGGTCCAGTGCAGCCCGCTGCCAGGAGGGTTCTCTGCGTCGGGGTAGAGGTGATACCAGCGCTCCTCCTCGACATTCCAGGCAAGGTCCAGCGCCTGTATCCGACCTGCTTCCGTCTCCACCAGGTATTGCTGTAGCGGCGCGATTCCGGCCACACCCTTGACCTCATAACGGACCATGGCGCCGTCAGGACCCTCTGTTTCGATAAAGTAGCGACCGTCCTCTGCGCTGAAGTGGCTGGTGACACCCTCGAGCTCGAAGCTGGCATCGTTGAAATCCCCCAAGACGTGACCGTCGCTTGGCAAGGTCCAGGCTCGGTCATGATGCGAGCCGGTCCAAGCCCGACGTTCGGCCTCGTGGCAAACTGCACAGGCCTCCGAGCCAATATAGTCAGGCACAAGCTTGGAGATCTCGGCAGCCGAGGCCGAGGGGCAGAACAAGAGACCCGCTAACAGGGTGAGGATCGCGTGCCGGAGTCTGGCTCTTGGCAGTCTGGCTCTTGGCAGTCTGGCTCTTGGCGGTTGGTGACATTGCATAGCGGTTTCTGATCCATCGAGATCTCTGCAGGAAGGACTGTGACACTGCGACCTCGCTCTTCATCACGGCCGTCGACGCAGTTGCCGGTAAGCAGGGCTTGCACCACTAGACCAACAGGTTGGTGGGCCGACTCCCAAAACACTCGGGCTTGAAGCGTTCGGATCTGGTCGCCAGCAGGTTGTTGAAAGAAGCCGTGGCGCGCTCGAGCTCGGATATTTGTCGAAAGCTCGCGTCAGCCTCCTTGTACGATACGATTTGTATCGTCCTGCGGAGCCTTCCTAGTCTTTCAACAAATCTCCTGCCCTCCTGCATCACCAGACGTCTTCAACAGCCTGCTAGGCAAACACCTCCTTGATCAAGGCTTTTCTAGTATCTTCATTCAACTTGCCGCTGTCTTTTATGCCCTGTCTCTTCTGATAGCTGGCCAAGGCCTTGCGGGTCTTGCTGCCGTCCAGCCCGTCGACCGGCCCTGGCGCCAGACCCAGGTAGGTGAGGGCTGCCTGCGCTGTGCGCAGCGAGATGCTGGGCAGCTTTCGGCTGTAGCCGGCAAAGGCGTCGCGCAGCTTCTCATCGTACCTGTTCTTGGCGAAGGCTGAGCCGTTGTAGCCGCGGGCAAATCCGGCCCAATCGTGCTCACGCAAGGCCCGGTCCAGACGATTGCCCTTGATGAAGCCGGCCATGCCCAGCAGTTGGGCTTCCTCGTCCTGCACCATGGCTGCAACCATCGCCTCGACCGTCGCATGGCCGGCGACCTCATGATTGAAGCCCATGACCTGCCCGATGCCCCAAGATGCACTCATGAAGGCCGCCGTACGATCCAGTATCATAGCCTTCTCCAGCCGCGGGTATTCAGACGTGCCGCCGATGTAGCCGCCGGAGCTAGCGTTGCTGATATCGCCGTTGCCGGCATCGAAACGACCTTGCGTGCGACGATGAAAGATATGCCGTTCGTAGAGGATCAGCGGTCGACGGTCTTCCAGAAACCCGAAACCTTTGGTCTCGACCTTGAGAACGGACCAGACTTCGGCCTGGCCGACCCCCAGAAACTGGCAAACGCGGTCGAAGCCTGCTTCGCTCAAAGGGCGTCCGGCCCCTTTGAAGGTCTGCACGCTCTGTGGCTCGGTCTCGAGCGGCGTAGGCACCACGAGGTTGGGGGCAGGAACCTCGCCGTCGGCGGTTGGAACGATCGTCGAAGCCGGCAGGCGCTTCAAGGCCGCCCAGGTTCTGGCGCCGACGATGCCATCGGCCTCCAACCCTTCCTGACGTTGAAAGGCCTTGACCGCCAAAAGGGTGTTCTGACCGAAAATCCCATCTTCTTCGACGTCTTGACCGCCTTGGTTCAGCAGACGCTGCATGCGTAAAACGGCATCGTTGCGGTCCATGAGGCGGACGGTCGGTTCGCTGTCGTCGTGCAGCTGCGCGCGATCCGCGCCGCTCGGGCTGTTTGAGGGAGCAAACTCTGGTCGACCGTGCGGATCAAGGCCAAGAACCTCTCGGTAAGCAAAGACCGGGCAAGCTTTGCTTGAGACCTCGGAGTGACCATGAAAGCTGACCATCCCGGCATAGGCCTTATCGATCTCGCGGCAGAGCGCGATCAGGCTATCGAACTGAGCCTTGGTGAAGCGTTCCTTGGCAAGGCCATGCAGACAGATTGCGATCGTACCCCTGTTGTGCCCCGCCTGACCCGCAGGGTTGCGCGACAGAGGGCGGCCCTCCTGTAGCGTTCCATCCTTCTTGATGAAGTAATGATAGCCGACGTCCGACCAGCCGTTGCCGTTAACGTGCCAATCGCGCATGACGCCGACGTCGTCGTGTGCCGGCTGATCGCTGGCGCTGCAGTGGATAAAGACGCGGTCGACCTCGCGATCGGGAACGACAAATGCCATTTCGAACTCCCCATGGTACTGGCTTCTGCTGGCGAGTGTAACGAGCGTTAGACCCAAAGATCCATGACTTTGACCTAGAGCGGGCAACCCAGTTCTTGCCTGGGTGAAAGGTGTCTACTTCGAGCGTGTTGCTATCGGGTTTTTTGATGAGCGCGCTGAGAGGGACACTCATCGCAAGCCTGTCCGTCGTCGGGTGTTCCATCGCTGTGCGAGCCCAGTCCCAGCACCTTCTCGTCCCGCGGACCCAGCGCGGCTCCCATCGCTTCCAGTTTGGCCACCTTCTGTTCCAGCGACGACGCGGTCTGCTTGACGCTGGTATGGGCCTTCAGGAGGATGTTCCGCGATTGTGTGCTCAGGTCTCCCCCAAGCATCACGGCAAGCTTTCCATAGGTCAGTTTGTGGATCAGGGAGTGGCCAGTCTTGGTCACGCCCTCGTTGCCAAGCTCGCGCAGGCATTTGCGCGTCTCTCCACTCTTCCCGGATTGGCCCAAGCGCTTCGACCTTTAGGCTGCCTGAACCGTCGAAGGGCCTCATGAAGGCCGATTGATCGAGATTGTCTATGTCCTTTTGCAAGAACTTAATGGTAACCTTGCCCATTTTCTCTAACAGAGCTCGACATGTGGAGATGTTATGCTTCCGTGTTGTTGGGTGATATTTGGAAAGGCCTTTCACTTATTTGCTAGTGTTTATGGAATCTCAAACAAAAAGCTTTCCGTTGCTGTCCTTGGCGTATCCGCTAAGGTCGTCCCTACTTGGGTAGGTCAGCGCCGGGTTTTTCGCTCCGATCGGACGCTCGACGACGCCATATCTAGGCGTGCAGATTGGCACCCGCTGAGCAAGTTAGGCGATCGCCAAGAGTTGCCGCCGCGACGTGATCTTCACAGAGCGTAGTTTGGCAGCGTCTGATTGCCCAAGAACGAGGGGAAAGCTGCTAGATGACCACCTCAGAGCTCGAAGACGCCTGTCTGGGAGATGTACCGGCCACCCGAGGGTCCCGTACTCCTTCTCCGATCAATTCGTCCATAACTGGGCTCTGCGCGTGACACACTGCAGACGCATGTGTACCGGCAAACGTAAGATCAACCTCTCAACAGTCTTCGCTGGACAGATCGCCGGCGTCCGTGAGGTCGATGACCAGATCTGCCTGATCAGCTTCCCTCACAATGACTTAGGACCCTTCGACAAAGACACAAACAGGTTCGATCCAGCTCCAAACTCCTTCACCACGGAGAAACTGAAAACCATCTCACCGATATCCAGTGTAAACCATGTATCCAGTATGGACCCGAAGGGGTCTGGCGGATGGGGTGTCCGCCGACTGGGTGTTCTCTACGGTACGCTAGCGTTCGCGGGTGATCGCATAACATATTGATTAAGATTGATACATTGCGCTCACTTGTCCGTTGTCGTTCGCCAACGTTCGTGGTAAGCCGGGTCTTGATGTGGGGCAAATTGTGGGGCACAGATGGCGCTTTCTGATCGACGATGCCGGACCGCACCTTCGGGGAGGCATACTGATGGCAAGGGACTGATACTACATGTGAGGACCGGCGGGTCGCGCCAATGGGTCTTTCGATATCAGATGAACGGAGTTCGCCGCGATATGGGGCTCGGCCCCTATCCGGCAGTTTCTCTCGCGGACGCTCGCCGCAAGGCGGATAAGGCGCGCTCTCAGGTTGCCCAGGGCATTGACCCTCTAACGGCAGCGGCGGCCGAGAAGCGATTGACCTTCCGCGAAGCCGCAGAAGCTCTGATCGAATCGAAACGGCCCGGATGGCGAAATGCTAAGCACGCTGCGCAATGGGCATCGACCCTGGAGCGTTACGTGCATCCGAGCATCGGCGATCGCCACGTATCGGCGATTCAGGTGGCTGACGTCTTGGCTGTCTTGAAGCCAATCTGGACGAGCAAGACAGAGACGGCAAGCAGGGTCCGTCAGCGCATTGAGGCCGTTCTTGACTATGCCAGGGCACATGGCTACCGGCAGGGCGACAACCCTGCCCGTTGGCGCGGACATCTAGACCACATGCTACCGAAGCCCTCGGCGGTCAGATCGGTCGAGCACCACAAAGCTCGGGATTGGCGCACAGCCCCAGTGTTCATGGCTCAATTGGAGTCACGCGAAGGGGTTGCCGCTAGGGCTTTGGCCTTCATCATCCTAACGGCCGCCCGGTCGGATGAAGTGCGCTCGATGCGGTGGGGCGAGGTCGATATGACGAATGCCATCTGGGTCGTGCCGCCAAGCAGGATCAAGGCTGGCAAGGAACACCGTGTGCCACTTTGCGGTGCCGCGCTGGCAATCCTGGTCCAGCGTGGCGTTGGTGGCACAGGCCAACTCGTCTTCGAGAGCGAGGTGAAGCGCGGCAAGCCGTTATCGGATGTCGCTGTCACCAAGGTGATGCGGCGCATGGGCTACGATTCGATCACCACGCACGGATGGCGCTCGACGTTTAGAGACTGGGCCGGGGAGAGTTCTGAGTTCGCCCGAGAGGTGATCGAGGCTGCGCTCGCTCATCAGATCAAAGACAAGGCCGAGGCCGCCTATGCGCGTGGGGATCTCTTCGATAAGCGGCGCGCTCTTATGGCCGCTTGGTCCAGCTATCTGTCTCGCCCGAGTTCGTAAAATCTGTCAACGCTAAATCCACTGAGGAGATAGTGTCGAAGGCCGTTCTCCGGGTCGCCATATGTTCGCGGCGCCCTGTTGGAGCGGTGCCGGCAGGTCATTGGAGGAACGGGGCAGTTTGCTGATAGCGCAGTTAAGAGTTTATCCAGGGTATTGACGCCCTGGCGCTAGTTATGAGTTTTCATCATAACACCATAGACAATTCGTCTATTGACAAAGTGACATCAGTTCGTGTAAGGACTATAATCGGCGTTTTGAGACTAAAATTCCCGCCCCACTTGGCGAGCGTTCCCTAGATCACACTTGCTGGCGGCCAAGAGCGCCTCCCGAGGCGCTCAAGAAGTGAGACGCAGGTAAAGTAGCACGGAGGTAGCAATCTGAAATCGAAGCAACCCAGCCCAGTGCTGGAGAACACAGCAGCAGAGCTTACATTCATCGAATTGAGATTGGAGATTGAACACACATGAGTGTTTATCACGTTCCCCCTGAGGCCTGGGTGGCCAACCTCGGAAACGAGGGGCACGCCTTCGCCTTGAACCTCAATGACTTCTGCAAGGCCGTTGGCATCGGCAGGACCAAAGCATACGAGGAGATCAAGGCCGGGCGCTTGGAGGCGCGAAAGGCTGGGCGGCGAACCTTGATCACAGCCGAGGCAGCGAGGGCGTGGCTCAACGCCCTTCCTAGGGTTACTGCGGAAGCTGCGGCCTAAAGACAGGCTCAACAGACTTCCTCCAAGGGTGTGTACCGGCTAGTGAGGACGATGATCACTAAGTCGGTGATCGTTCGATCGGCCATCACAAGCGCATCGAGGCGACCTCGTGACGAAGTACGACTGCAAAGCTCCATAGCCATAGAGAAACATCGGCGTCCGCCTGGTCTCGCTGGAGACCGGACGATGCGTATGAACTCGAGCTAGAAAGGATGACCGTTCAATGCCGCCTTAATTCGTCCCACTAAATGGTATCACTTGAAAGCACGATGTCCGGATGTCATCCGGTCTACGTTCTATTCCACATGAGTAAAGGATGGTAAAATTGTCCAAATTGGACTGTGTAACGAACGATGTTAGTGTAGAACCCAAAGGTAAATGTTTAAGTGCAAAAGATGTAAGCGAGTTCCTTCGGTCAAACCGAAAAATGTGGCTGCCGATCATCTTTCCAGCCGGTAAGATCAATGGCCCTGTGTTCGAGATCGGCGATGCCGACGGCAAACCCGGCAAGTCTCTGACGATCCCATTTGACGGCGTGAAGGCCCCGAGCTTGGTCGACTTTGGCGGAGATTTCAGGGGCGATGATCTGGACCTCTACGCCCGCGGTACGGGGCTAAGTCCAAAAGACGCCATGCGGGACGTGACCCAGCGGTTCAGCCTGGCAGAGACCGTCGTGCCCAGTGTGGAACCAAGCGCCACGAGCAGCGCGCAGTTCATCCACCCTCAGCTGGGAGCGCCGGCGCGGGTCTGGCACTATCGCAGCCGACAAGATGACGTCCTGATGGTCCATGCCCGCTACGACAAGCCGGACGGCAAGAAGGAGTTTCGCCCATGGGTCAGGAAGGGCGAGGCCTGGCAGTCCGAGTGGCGCGATCCACGCCCTCTCTATCGGCTCCGAGACTTCCATGACGCTCCGGATTGCCCGGTTCTGGTGGTCGAAGGCGAGAAGTCTGCGGACGCGGCAGGCGCCATGTTTTGGCGACACTACGTAGTCACCACCTGGCCAGGTGGTTGCAATGCCGTCACCAAGGCTGACTGGTCACCCGTCGCTGGCCGAGATGTGCTTGTTTGGCCGGATGCCGACGAACCTGGCCTTAAGGCGGCCCGAGCCGTCGTGGAGGCCTGCAGAGAGGCCGGCGCGCGCGGCGCCAAGATCGTTCCACTGCCCGATGGCCTGCCGAAAGGTTGGGACCTGGCTGACCCTCTGCCTGAAGGCTGGAGCAAGAAGAGGGTGCACAATCTCCTGGAGGGCGCGCACGGTTCGGCAGACGATGCCATGGGCGATCTTATCTGCCCAGCAGACCTGCTCCACTTGCCGCCCGAGCGCCGATGGATCGTATCCGGCTGGTTACCAGCCAAGCACGTCGCCATCCTCGCCGGCAGAGGCGGACTTGGAAAGACGCTGTTGGCCCAGCAGCTGGCTGCCGCTGCTGCAGTCGGCGGTACCTGGCTCGACCTGCCGGTCCGCAAGTCCCGTACCCTCCTGGTGGCCTGTGAAGACGATCGAGACGAGCTGCACAGGCGGCAGATCAGCATCAACAGAGCCATCGGCATGCCTATGGCCGACCTGCGGGACATGTTCTGGCAAGCGCGCGCAGGCAAGCAGAATGTCCTCTTTGAAGTCAGCGAGGGCAAAAGCGGTCGGAAGACCGAGGCCTTCGCGCAGCTTGAGCAAACTGTCCGATCAACGAGCATCGACCTGCTCATCCTGGACAATGTGGCCCAGATGTTCGCCGGCAACGAGAACGCCAGATCCGACGTGACGCAGTTCGTCAACCTGCTGCACGGTCTTGCGGTCGAGTTCGACCTGACCATCCTGCTGCTGGCGCATCCCGGCAAGACCGCCGAGTCCGAGTACAGCGGGTCCACGGCATGGGACGCGGCGGTGCGCACCCGCTGGTTCCTCGATCGACGGGAAGAGTGGCAGAAGGTCCAGGACGGAGCCAATCTGCGCGTGCTGCGGCGCTCGAAGTGCAATTACGCGCCAGCTGACGCCGAGATCTCTATGACCTGGGACAACGGTGCCTTCCGATCACTCGCTCCCAAAGGCAAGGGTTCGGGAAATCTGGTCAATGCTCTGGCGGGCCACAATCAGGACGGAGAGGATGAACAGATCTTCCTCGAAGCCCTCAAAGCGCTGACGGACCAACGCCGCAACGTGTCTCACAAGCCGGGGTGCAACTATGCGCCGGCAATCATGATTGACATGCCCATGGCCAAGGGCATCGATAAGAAGCGACTTGAAAGGGCGATGAACCGCCTGTTCAATGCCGGCAAGATCAGCGCCAATCAGTTGGTATTCAAGCGCGAAAACTATTCCAAGGCCGTGGGGATCGTGCGCGTCGATCAGCAACAGGAGAGCGACCAGGTGGAGGAGGTTGACCTGGCGGAAGCTGCCTGAAATCTCCAGTGGCTCGGGGCCGAGAGGAGAATTCTTCTCTCGGTCAGCCAACACCACGAACGGGACTTCTGGCGAGCGGCCTATCGAGGGGTCGCCAAGTTGGCGGCTCCGCCTGCAGGGCGTCGGTGCCATCCATCACGACGCAGGAGATGGAGAACCCTACTGCAGCGAGGTGCAGGCGTTCCTAGCGATGATGGCTGGCAAGGATCAGGTAGACCTTCCCGCCCGGCAGTTTGATCGGCACCTCCATTGCGTCGCCGACAGTCTTCCTGGGGCTTGCTAAAGATCGACCCACCGACGCACCCACCAACCCCCACGAGCGCAGGCCGGATTCAGGTAGATTCGTGCTAAGCCATTGAAATCGAACTACCCTAAACGTACCCACACAACGACCCACGAACGCTAGGTATGGCGGTTCCTGCAATGTCATGGTAAGGGCCATAAATTGTTCCAAATCAAAAACTTAGATATAAATCAGAGACCCACGAACGTAGCCACCAACGTACCCACTCAACCCCCCCTATATATCCTACGGATATATGTACCCCGCCATAGGGGCGGCGGGGTACATTCCTTGCAGTAGACGTCAGAGGCGGTTGAGCGGCTGCCGTCTTCTCTGCTGGCAGCCAGAATTCGCGATGGTAATGTGACCTGCCATGCTGGACGATGGTGCTCATGCCGGATCTCTCTGCGGTTGGGTCATGGTCTTGCGCATGGACTATCCGTCCAGCGGCATCCTGTTGGCGTTGTGGATAGGGCGGTCGAGGATGGCGTTGGCGAAGGTCGGTTCGTCGATGACCTGATGTCGGCTGGCGATCGGGAGCTGTCGGCTATGGTACGAACAGCCCCCTTCGGAGGCACTTTTGCATCTCTCCAGGGTGGTCGTGGTGGACTATCTTGGCGGCGTCAACGGAGGTACGCTGACGGAAAAGCAGCGCATGGACGGTGGGAAGGCCGCACGAGTGGTTCTCGGTCCAGGATCTTGCAGGCTTTGCCTCGAGGCAGTGGGCTCCACGGAAAGGGCCCTCGGCAAGTGACTCACTAAAACCGCGCACGCTCACCTCAGGGTTCGCGCGGCGGTTCTTTGAGGACAAAGGACGACAAGCGCATTCAATTTAACCAAGGAGCCTTAAGGACAACAGCAGGTAGACGTTCTTGCGCCTGAACAAACAAATAGACAGATGAAAGCAAGAAGACGACGCCATCTAGACACTCTGACTTTTGCAATGCCCCTAGAGCCGCCTAGGATGGTCACTGGCGGCCTTTTTAAGGTGGGTCAGTAGTTGGGGGCGGAAAGAAGGAAAAAGCCGCCAGCGAGCCGCCCAAGCCCGTACGGGGCATTACTTCGATCCTTCAGGGTTCCTGGTGGGTGACACTCTGCTCTCCTGAAAACGGCCCTACCTTCTGCGGCCGTGTCGCGGCGCGTGTTGCTCCAGCGTCGACCAGCGTTCCCCAACTGCACCTAGCTGCACCCCACCTCCCGCGCGCGAGGCGCGGCCCCGGATCGGTGCGTTCCGAAAAATGAGGGTTTCCAGGAAACCCGCCGCCACTGCCTTACAGGGGCTGCTTTGGCAACGCCTGGATTCCGAAAACTATATCTTGAAACATATCTTCCAAAAAGCTATGTTGCAGATGGGTTTTCGGAAAGGATCTGTCGTGCTCATCGGATACGCCCGCGTCTCGACCCAGGATCAGAAGCCTGAGCTCCAGCTCGACGCACTGACGGCAACTGGCTGCGAGCGGATCTTCGAGGAGAAGGCTTCCGGTGCTCTGCGCGAACGCCCCCAACTGCAGGCCGCCATCGCCTACATGCGCAAAGGCGATACCCTCGTAGTCTGGCGCCTTGATCGCCTCGCGCGCTCGGTAAAGCAGCTGATAGAGACCATCGAGGAGTTGGAGGGCAGGGGGATCGGCTTACGCTCGATCGCCGAGGCGATCGACACCACCACCTCCGGCGGCCGGCTCGTCTTTCATATCTTCGCGGCATTGGCCGAGTTCGAGCGCTCGATCTTGCGCGAGCGCACCATGGCCGGCCTCAAAGCGGCTCGTGACCGCGGGAGGGTAGGGGGGCGACCCCCGGCCTTGACGACAGTAGACATTGCGGCGGCAAAGGCGCTGCTGGCCGACCCCACGATCACGACAAAGGAAGTCGCTCGGCGAATGGGTGTGTCTGTGTCGACGCTCTACAAGCACATCCCCGCCGCGCGAGCGACGGTGACACGACAGGAGCCAGACTGATGGTGCAGCTCGAACTCTTCCCCACGGCCGTCCATCTCTGCTGCATCGATCCGCAGCGGAACAAGCACCGCTTCTATCACCTCTCGGTTCAGCCGACCCTCCTCGGCGAGTGGAGCCTGGTCAAGGAATGGTGACGCATCGGCTGCGCCGGTCGGCTCCGGCGCGATCTCTATCCTTCGGCCGTGCAAGCTATTGACGCCCGCTACGCCTTGGCCAGGGCAAAGCGAAGGCGGGGATACCACAGTCGCGTATGCAGATTTCGGGGAGATCCAGCTTGAAACCCTATTCGTCAATCATTTTCGCCATCGCAGATAACTAGGAGCGTCAGGGTCTCGTTGGAGCTAAACCGGATGGTCTGCTCCTGAACCTCCAACCGATCGGCACTGGTGCGGTCGAACCATGCATCTGCCCCAATCCTGTGAAGCATTGGACTGTCGGGATCGCTGCCGGACTGGATATCGAACGCATAAGTCTCAGCATCCAGTTGCTCTTTGGGGAACCACCGATCTGGCACGCTCGGCGACTGGATGAACCACTTCCAGCCCTGGGGCCCATGGCACACTAGCATAGCAGGAGTGTGGTCGCTCTCGATCAGACGAAACGCTGTTGCGGTCTGGCTAACATCGAACGCATTGGCTAAGGCGCTGGTCGAAGTGAAATTTGGGCTCTTCTGTGTTGGGGTCGGCAGCTGAAAAAAGAGTTTGGCATGAGAAGACCGGCCCTGTCGCCATCGGCGGTGCGTTCGGGGAGAAGCTGGTCCTCGGCCGGTACTCGTCCACCCAGCAAACGAGGCAGCGGCCGCGATCTGGAAGGCTGGCGGATGTCACTGTCTGGCATGCATGGACTGACTTTCGACTTCTCGACGGCACAAGGACGCATGACGGCAACGATCCTCTCCGGGATTGCCGAGTTCGAGCGGGAGCTGATTGGAGAGCGCATCCGCTCCGGCCTTTCCCGCAACGCCTTCATCACCGATAGCGTCTTTGGACGCAACCGCCAACGCCCGGGGGAGATTAAGCACTTGCTGCAGATCCTTGGGTTCGAGCAGCAGCAGGTTGATCTCCTGAGGCGCTACGAGACCGATGTGGCGGGGGAACCTGAGATCAAGGCGCTCCTGGCCGATCTGCGCGAAGGGCAGATCGAGATCCGCTCGGCCCTATCTCTCCTCATGGGGCGGGCGCCGTGATTCCCTTTGCCTCGCAGCGCGGTGCCGGTCGCGACCTCGCCATTCACCTTATGAATGCCGAGGATAACGAGTACGTCGAGCTGGCCGATCTGCGGGGTGCCATCGCCGACGACCTGCCGGGAGCCTTTGCCGAGTGGGAGGCGCAGGCCGGCGCCACCAGATGCTGGAACTACCTCTACAGCCTCTCGGTCAATCCCGATCCCGCCCAGGGTCCCATGTCGCGCAGCCTCTACGACGACTACATCGCTCGTGTCGAGACAGCCCTGGGCCTTGAAGGTCAGGCACGCGCGGTCGTCTATCACATCAAGGAGGACCGCAACGGCCAGGGGCGTGAGCACTGCCATGTCGTCTGGTCGCGGATCGACATCCAGGAATGCAAGGCCATTCATATGGCCTACGATCACGACAAGCTAACGACCGTCACCCGCCAGTTCGCGCGCGATCACGGCATCGAGTTGGCACCCGGCTATCACAAGCTGGAAGAGCGCAAGCGGCAGACCTATCGCCAGCTCTCGCCCTACGACCGCGTCCACGAAGGCCGGACTGGGCTCTCGAGGGAGGAGCGGACGGAGGTAATCACCGAGCTCTAGAAGCATCGGGACGATCCAGCAGCCTTCGTGGCGGCGTTGGACTATCACGGCTACATCCTGGCCAACGGTAAGCGGCCGTTTGTGCTCGTCGATCTCTATGGCGAGATGAACTCACTACCGGAGCTGATCGACGACAAGGCAGCAAACACCAAGGCGATTCGGGATTTCCTCGGGTCCGACTACGAAGAGGAGAAGCTGCCCTCGGTCGAGGGGGCGCAGGCGCTGGCCAAGTAGCGGCGTGGGCAGCTGAAGCAGTGCAAACGGAGCCAGGAGCAGGCCGATCGGCTGGAACGGCTGCGGGAGTCGCAGCGGCGCGAACGCGAGCGGCTTGAGGCCGAGGGCCAGAAGCTCAAGGATCGGCATCAGCGGGATCGGTCGAAGACCGTTCGCACCCAGCTGGACAATCGCGCTGCCATGAAAATCGAGCACGCGCGAAGAGAGCAGGGGATTCGGCAGCAGCGGGAGGCGAAGCAGCCAAAGGGACTCGCAGCGCTCCTCTCGAAGGTCAGCGGCATCAAGCTAACACGCTGCCAGGTTAATCACCACCAGGATGCGAAGCGGCAGGTCGCATATCAGTATGAGCGCTTTGACATGCGCGAGACGCAACGAGCCGAGCGCGTGCAGCTGCAACAGCGCCACCAGATGCAGAGATTGGACCAGAAACGCAAGCTCGCCGCACAGAAGCAGTCCCATGTCCGGCAGGAGAAGTCCCTGAAGGCCTCCTTCCTGCGGCAGCACCGTATGCGTGTTCACCCGGGAAGGAACACATGCCGGCAATGAAACTGACTTTTGGCCCGCCCGGTAGACCGGCCATGCCATACAAGGCCAACAACCGCTACATCTCTCCGCAGGCCAACGAGTTTCGCAAGGAGAAGGCTTTCGAGGAAAGGCGCCAAAGCGCGAGGCATAGCCCCTCAAGACCAAGAAGTGGCCTTGCCGCAGAGACCATGCACCTCCGTGATGCCTTTCACGACGCGGCGAGCAAGACTGGGAACGGTCAGAGCACAGGATCCAAAGGCACTGCGCTTCCCAAAACGGGATCAACGAACTCCAAAGACGGGAAGGGGAGGCACAAGCGGTGATGTCAGATCTCCAAGTCAATGCGCCGTCGCGCCCTTCCGTCCGTCCAGTCTAGGCGTCTCTAATCATCGAGATTTGCTTGCATCGCTTGACGCATCCCAAGCCGAACGCTGCCAAACAAACGTGAGGAGGCCGAATTGAGTAAAGACCACGATCCGATTTTCTCGCCTGCATGGGAGCGGGACGAGCACGAGTTGGCGTTTCGTGAAATGATGGACCGGATGGCGCAAGTGTCAGAAGAACCCGCACCCTACGGTCGGCTTCTGGACATAGGCGATCGTGTCGTCCTCACCGACTACGAGATGCTGGAGTTTGAAATGTGGAAGCATCAACAGGAGTAAGAGGGCCGACTACCGCCACAAGGACCTCATGGTCAAGGCCGGCGGACCTCTAAAGCAGATCGATGCCGACATCTTCGACAGTCGCCTCCCCGCAGCAAGAGTGAGCAACTGGTCTCGTCGCGTTTTCATCCTGAAGTGGACCATGTTAAGCGCTTCAATCCGCTCTCCCCTCCAAAGAGGGTGTCGGCACTGGAGGCCCCGAAGAGTCTGTCGTTGTCGGCACCGCCGAAGAGGGTATCGCTGCTGGCGCGACCATTGATGCTGTCATTGACAGTCAAACCATCAATTGAATCGGGACCGCTGGTGCCGCTGAGGGTGTCGTTGCCACTGGTGGCCATCTGTATCTCCAGGCGCCGGTGTTGCGCAGTGTCGCGTTCGCCGTTTCACCCACCATTGCGAACAAGAATCCAAAGCTGCAACCTGAGAACCCGACCCGAAAGCCCATACAGAGGCTCATCACCCGCTTCTTTGTGCCACTCAAGACTACTGAAAAAAAGTCACTCTCAACTGACCTTTTGGTCAGGTTGCGCTCGGCAAACAGAATTCTATGCTGAATAAAGCTGCGTGGATGTTTCCAAGTTGGTTGTAATGCCAAATGAAAACTCTTCACGAAAGTGGAATGATTTGCAACTGCGGGCTTGCGATCGGGCCAAGAGGGGAGCGATATGGGACAGTACACGGGTTCGAGTGGTGACGATTCCATCGTTGCGAGCGACAGTAATGATCGCATCAAAGCCGGCGACGGCGACGACTTGATCTATGCGGGCGATGGTAACGACCGTATCAAAGCGGGCGACGGCGACGACCTTGTGTATGCGGGAAGCGGAAATGACCTTGTTAGCGGTGGCGATGGTGACGACACCGTGCTAGCAGGTGACGGCAATGATCTTGTTTTCGGCGGCGACGGGGACGATTTAGTCGACGCGGGCGATGGCAAGAACCTGGTTTTCCTCGGCGATGGCGATGACACGGTCCTTCACACTTTGACGTTGGATGGGGGCGACAAGAACATCTATTTGGGTGGTCAAGGCCAAGACAAGCTGGTCTTGCTCTTCGACGAGGAGACCGCACAGGATGCTGGTGTTCTGGCTGAAGTCGCGGCGATCGCCACCTGGATCGAAAGCGACTGTTCTTGGTTCACATCGGGTGAATTGGGCCTTGTACTGCAGTCCTTTGAGCAACTGGAACTAGCAGCGCCCGTCCTCGCCCAAGACGACAGCTTTACAACTGGCGAGGATACGGCTGCCGTTCTCGATGTCCTGGCCAACGATCAGGACCTCTTAGGTGATACCCAAAGCCTGGCGTCAAATACGGACGCGCTTCGGATCACCGGGATCGCCAATGTGAGTGGCCCGGGCGAGGTCGATCAAGCCGCGTTGGCAGCCGCACTCACGATTGGCGTCGACGGCAAGACGGTTTCTTTCGATCCCAGCGGTCTCTTTGACCATCTGGGCTTGGGCGATCCCTCGGCGATCGTCACCTTCGACTACACAATCGAAGACGACCAAGGCTTCAGCGCTACCGCGACCGGGACGGTCGAGGTCACGCCAGTCAACGACGCACCAATTGCTGCCCCCTTTGTTACGATTGTCGACGAAGACGCGGCACCGGTTTCACTGGATCTGCTTGCGGGACAAAGGGATCCCGACGCGAACGATGTGCTGGCGGCAATTGGGATCTTTGTGACCGACGGAAATGGCTCCACTGCCGCTTTCCACGACGACGGACACGGCACGATCACGATCGACCCAGGCCAGTACGATTCTCTTGGTGGTGGCGAGGTCGCAGAGCTAACCATTTCCTATGAACTAAGCGATGGCACGAGCACCACCCCCAACACTGGGATCCTTACTGTCGAGGGTGTTGAGGACCCGATTGTAATCGCCGGCGACACAGAGGGCGCCGTGGCGGAGGATGGCGATCTGGTCGACAGCGGTGCGCTCACGGCAAGCGATTTGGATGCCGGAGACAACCCCAGTTTCACACCGCAAACAGGCACAGCAGGGATTTACGGCAGCTTCGAGATCGACGCCAACGGCAACTGGACCTACATCCTGGACAACAGCTTGGCGCAGGGTCTGGCCGGGGGGCAAGTGGAGACCGAGAGCTTCACCGTCGAGGCCACCAACGCCGATGGCGAGACCGCGACCCAGACCGTCGAGATCGCGGTCACCGGCGCCGAGGACCCGCTTGTCATCACCGGTGACACAGATGGCGCCGTCAAGGAGGACGGCGAGACAAGTTTCTTCCAGGTCTTCGAGGTTGATCCTGAAACTGGCTTCTTCAGACTCGTCACGAGAACCGTCGATGAGAAAGTGGCCAGCGGCGACCTGACGGCCAGCGACCTGGACGATCTGGACAATCCCAGCTTCACACCGCAATCGGGTACCGCCGGGACGTACGGCAGCTTCGAGATCGACGCCAACGGCAAGTGGACCTACACCCTCGACAACACGCTCGCTCAGTCGCTCGACGACGGCCAAGTCGTCACCGAGAGCTTCACCGTCGAGGCAATGAACGCCGACGGCGAGACCGCCACCACGACGATCGCGATCGATGTCACCGGTGCCGAAGACCCGATCATCATCAACGCCGACGACAACCGCGGGGCTGTCAAAGAGGACGGCGTCGTCCCGGACGAGCGGGTGGCCAGCGGCCGCCTGACGGTGAGCGATCTGGATCTGCTGGACGCTCCCAGTTTCACCGTTCAATCGGGCACCGCCGGCAACTTTGGCAGCTTCGATATCGACGCCGAGGGCAACTGGACCTACACGCTCGACAACGATCTAGCGCAAAAGCTTGCGGGCGACCTTGTCGCGCTTGAGTTCTTCACCGTCGAGGCCACCAGCGCCGACGGCACCGCCGCCTTCGCCTCCGTCGAAATCCAGGTCAGCGGCAAAGAAGATCCAATTGTGATCGCTGGAGACAGTGAGGGGGCCGTTCAGGAAGATGGCGCGATCGTTGACGGCAGTGCGATAGTCAATCCGGGTGGCGGCGTTGAGGTCACCCCAGCGGTCAACGAACAGGTTGCCATTGGCAGTTTGGCGGCCAGCGATGCGGATGCGGTGGACAACCCGAGCTTCACGCCGCAAACAGGCACAGCTGGGAGCTACGGCAGCTTTGAGATCGACGCCAACGGAAACTGGACCTACACGCTGGACAACAGCCTGGCGCAAGGACTTGCCGGCGGACAGGTCGCGACTGAGAGCTTCACGGTCGAGGCGACCAACGCCGACGGCGAGGTCGGGACCCAGACCATCGAGATCGCCGTCACCGGTGCTGAGGACCCAATCGTCATCGCGGGCGACAGCGAAGGCGCCGTCAAGGAAGATGGCGAGGTCAATTTCTTCCAAGTCTTTGAACAGGATCCGGAGACTGGCATCTTCGTGCCCGTTACGAAGGTCGTCGACGAGAAGGTCGCCAGCGGCACCCTGACCGCCAGCGATCTAGACGACTTGGATAACCCCAGCTTCACGCCGCAATCGGGCAGCGCGGGCGTTTACGGGACCTTCGAGATCGACGCGAACGGCGAATGGACCTACACCCTCGACAACGCGCTTGGTCAGTCGCTCGACGAGGGCCAGGTCGTGACCGAGAGCTTCACCGTTGAAGCCATGACCGTTGACGGAGAGGTCGCCACCACGACAGTCACGATCGATGTCGCCGGCGCCGAAGATCCGATCATCATTAACGCGGACGACGACAGCGGGGCTGTCAAAGAGGACGGCAGCATCCCCGAGGAGCGGTTGGCCAGCGGCCGCCTGACGGTGAGTGATGTGGATCTGCTGGACGCTCCCAGCTTCACCGTTCAATCTGGCACCGCCGGCAACTTTGGCAGCTTCGACATCGACGCAGACGGCAACTGGACCTACACACTCGACAACGGTCTGGCCCAGAAGCTTCCAGGCGGTCTGATCGCATTTGAGTTCTTCACCGTCGAAGCCACCAGCGCCGACGGCACCGCCGCCTTCGCGTCCGTCGAAATCCAAGTCAGTGGCACGGAGGATCCGATCGTCATCTCCGGCGACAGCGAAGGGGTCGTCGAGGAGGACGGTGCGCTTATCCCTGGCTCTGTCACGCTGAACCCAGACGGCAGCATAGAAGAAATCCCCGCCATCAATGAGAAAGCCGCCAGCGGCGCCCTTTCGGCGAGCGATGCGGATGGCGGCGATAACCCAAGCTTCACGCCGCAGACCGGCACAGCTGGGGCCTACGGTAGTTTTGACATCGACGCCAATGGCAACTGGAGTTATGTGCTGGATAACAGTCTGGCGCAGGCCTTGGCCGGCGGAGAGGTCGCCACCGAGAGCTTCACCGTCGAAGCAACCAACGCCGACGGCGAGAGCGCGACCCTGACGGTCGAGGTCCAGGTGATGGGAGCGGAAGATCCGATCATCATCACCGGCGACAGCGATGGAGCCGTGTCCGAGGACGGTGGAACCGTCGAGGTCTTCGTTACAATCGATTTCGAGACCGGCGAGGGATCGACCACAACGATCTTCAATGAGCCGGCTGACAGCGGCGTCCTTTCGGCAAGCGATGCGGATGATGGGGATAACCCGAGTTTCAACCCGCAGACCGGCACCGCGGGCAGCTACGGGACCTTCAAGATCGACGCCAACGGAAACTGGACCTACACGCTGGACAACAGCCTGGCGCAGGGACTGGCCGGCGACCAAGTCGTTACCGAGAGCTTCACAGTGGAGGCGACCAACGCCGACGGTGAGAGTGCGACCGAGACGGTGGTGGTCGAGGTGACGGGTCGAGAGGATCCAATCGTCATCGCCGGCGACACTGCGGGCGCTGTGGAAGAGGATGGCGTTCTGGTCGACAGCGGCGCCCTCTCGGCCGGCGATGCGGATGACGCCGATACCCCGAGCTTCACGCCGCAAACCGCGACCGCAGGCAGCTACGGCAGCTTCGACATCGACGCCAGTGGCAACTGGAGCTACACGCTGAACAATAGCCTGGCCCAGGCCTTGGCCGGCGGACAGGTGGTCACTGAGAGCTTCACGGTCGAAGCCACCAACGCCGATGGCGAGGCTGCGACGGAGACCGTCGAGATTGTAGTGACCGGCGCAGAGGAACCGCTTGTCATCAGCGGCGACACCGAGGGCGCTGTGGAAGAAGATGGCGCTCTGATCGACAGCGGTGTCCTGATGGCCAGCGGCAACGCGTTGGATAACCCGAGCTTCACGCCGCAAACAACGGCCAGCACATTCGGCCTCTTCGAGATCGATACCGCGGGCAACTGGACCTACACCCTGGACAACACGGTGGCGCAGGGGCTTAAAGGCGATCAGCTAGTGACCGAGAGCTTTACAGTCGAAGCCACCAACGCCAATGGCGAAACCCAAACCGAAACGGTCGACGTCGTGGTGCGGGGTAGCGAGGACCGGCCCATGGCAATCGGAGACACTGTCGGTGCCGTGATGGAAGACGGCGTTCTGGTTGACGGCGGCCAGCTGTTGGCTGACGACGCGGACATCGCGGACCCAGCGATCTTTAGCCAGCTGCCAGCACAACTCGACGGCACCTACGGCAGTCTGTCGTTTGTAGGACCGACCCTTCCCTCTTTCACACAGGATTGGACCTACACACTAGACAATAGTCTGGCGCAAGGTCTGGCCGGCGGTCAGGTCGAGACCGAAGTTTTCTCCTTTTTCGGTGTCTCCGGTGGCGAACTGTTGCCTGGGCTCATCACTGTCGAGGTGATGGGCACCGAGGACCCAATCATCATCACCGGCGACACCGAGGGGACTGTGAAGGAGGACGGGCTCTTTGCGTCCTCGACCGTCTCGTTTTTCAACCCGGAAACTGGCGGCCTGGAAACGGTTGAAACAATCCAAATCGATGAGAAGACAGCCAAGGGCAGCCTCACGGCGAGCGACGCCGACTTTCTGGACGATCCGAGCTTCACAGCGCAGACGGGAACCCTTGGAGACTACGGATCCTTCGAAATCGATAGCGAAGGGAGCTGGACCTACAGCCTTGACAACTTGCTTGCTCAGCCACTCACGCTTGACGAAGTTGTTACAGAGAGCTTCCTTGTCGAGGCCACCAACGCGGATGGAGAGATCGCCTTCGAGACCATCGAGATCGACGTCGTCGGTGCGTTCGATGAGGGCGAGGTGGGACCCGACGTTGTTGTGCAGCAGCCTCTGCCAGAGCCGTTCGTACCCTTGCAAGAACCGGACCCTTACCCAGACCTGATTTAGCCTCTGGCAAGCCTAGTATTACAGTTGCGTATGTAGGTTTCGTCGCTTTCGATGGAAGAAGGCCGCGGAGGCTTGGTGAGCGCACCGCCAGAGTGACCAAGCCCAGACAGCGCTTGGATGAGGCTTTGAGTAGAGGAGGAGCGTGGCGAGAAGCTTGCAGATCTCTGAGGTGCTCAGTCTCGCAACGCCATAGCTGGTGGCCTTGGACTCGTTTTGTCCCGTTTTTCGAAAGCCCAGCCTTTGGTTCGAGCGAACGGCCAGAACATAGGCCTGGCCGCGTTCCTCCAGCATACGCCTGAGTTGCATGTCGTTGCCATAGAGGGCATCTGCCGAGACCCAAGCACAGGGCAGACCGGCATCGAGTGCGCGGGCAATCATCTCGCGCGCGATCGCCGGCTTGGTGGCGAAGGCAATCTCTTGCGGCACCGAGGCCTTCGCCCGCCTTTCTTCACCCTCCGCCCAGGCCTTAGGCAGATAGTGCTGACGGTCGACCAGCGCGTGGCCATAGCGGCTGGCATAGGCAGCAAAGACGCCGATCTGACAGTTCTCGATCCGTCCCTCGCCGCCGGAGGGAGAGCGCTTACTCACCCTCCGGCTCCTCATCTTGCCTCCATAAGGCGCAAACATCATGAGACAAGCAGATCGCGACAAGGTCGAATCACCTTCTCGCGTGAATCTGCTCTATCCTTCAAAGAGGAAGAGCAGGATTCAGACGCCAAATCGTTTCGATTTAACGTCATCCTGCTCTAGCCCATTGATTTTCACGGAGACCGTGGTCGCCTATGAGTCCATCAGCTGGGGCTTTGCTCTAGAAGCGATAGCCCACGCGCCCGGAACCGAAGTAGCTTTGCTGGTTGCCTGCTAGCAAGGTGTTGCCCTCCAGCTTGAAGTAGAGACCCTGGTTGGCCTCAACTTGAATACCGAAGCCCAGATCGCCCTGAATGCGGGAGACATCCTCGGAGACAGTGAAGGTCGGACCGCCGTCGGGGACGCCGACGAAGCTCGCGTCCAGACTCTGGTCGCCGCCAAGGACCGACAGGACACCAGCGCGCGCATAGGCGCTAACCGGCAGACCGAGCAGACTCATCGTGGAGCCGGCCTCGACAAAGGGATTGAGGACAGCAAAGGTCTGGCTGGCGCTTTCGAAGCGTACGCCCAGCGCCCCTGCGCCCGTTTCCTGATAAGCGCCCTGCCATTGGTGGAAAAAGCCCACGTCCGACGTTGGCTTCAGGTAGAGTTTAGGGCCGTCGGAGTCAGGGGTGGTGACGAAGGTATGGGCCACACGGGCGCGGCCGGTGACGAAGGACGAGGTTGGGCTACTGCTGGCGATCCGCGTTCCGTCCCATGACTGAACACTGCGGGAGAGTGAGTAGTCGCTAACGCCACCAGTGACAGCACCGGAGAAGGTCCAAGCCTCGTGTTCCTTGCGCATGACCAAACCGCCCTGGTAGCGCTTACCACCTCCGCTGGAGAGTGTGTCGCTCTTGAGGTTGGAATCCTCGAACAAGAAGGCCGCACCGGCAAAGAGGTTGTCGCCAACCTCTATCTGCATTCCACCTTCCACGCCGAAGGAGTTTTCGGTATAGCCGATGGTGCTGCTGTCGGATTGGCGCTGGAGACTGCCACCGCCAACCTGCGACCAGACGCAAGACCCTCTCTCCTCGCCAGCGCCGGCGATGCGACCCGTTTGGTCATAGCGGGGGCAGCCCTGCAGCGAGTTGGCAAAGCCGATGGCCGAATAGAGCGCCGTGTTCAGAGGCGCTGTGGCAATCTGCGGCGTCCAGGTTTCGTAGAGGTCGAGCAGGTTGGTTGCCGTACCGATGCCGTGGACGTGGTTCACCACTACCTTGATCTGCGCCGCCTCTTCGCTGTCAAAACCCAAGACGTCATTCTGGTGGGCTACGAGGTCGCCGATGTAACCCCCTAGTGCGGCGACATTGTCGTTTGCGCGCTCTGCCTGCGCGGCAGTCAAACCGTGATCATAGCCCCCCAGTGCGAAGCCTTCCCAGGGTACATAGTTCACTTCGTAGAGCAGTTGCACCCGGTTGCCACCAAGTCTTGGTTCGGACTTTAGTTCGTAATTGACAACAGCGGAGTCTTGGACAGTGAGTTCATCTGCCGAAAAGATGTTATCTTCCGTTTGCGTGCCCACGAAGGATTGAATAATTCTGAACTCTCCGGAAAGACCTTGCGTCGCTTCATTGCTGTTGACGGGTGCGGGAACAACAGAACCAGAAAACACTATTTCTTGCAAATCGTTACTTGACGTACTTCTGACCGGATTAAAGATGATGACATCGCTGGCGCCTTCCTCGCTGCCAGGAAAGCGAAGATCAACCTGATAGCGGCCGGTCTCGCTTTGCTTGAAGGTTTTGACTGAGATCTCTGTGCGATCAATGCCGTTGGCACCCGTCGTCCCTGC
This sequence comes from Rhodospirillales bacterium, assembly GCA_963669445.1. GTDB lineage: Bacteria > Pseudomonadota > Alphaproteobacteria > Kiloniellales > JACOMY01 > JACOMY01. The sequence goes on along the minus strand of OY770029.1, from coordinate 2,047,572 downwards.
GGAGATAAGACCATCGTTCTGGAAGACACTGAGAACATCCAGATCGACCACATCCCCCATCAGGAAGGTGCCAGTGGACGTGTTTGCCAGCTTTGTCCAGGTGACGTCGGGGTCGGGGAATGGAAACCAATCAAGAGGGGTGTTGACGTCGATCGACCCATTCACGACGCCGTGGTTTTCCAGATCCAACGCTCCCTTTTCCGTTCGTATCACGTAGCGTGTCTCTGACGTTGCGGTTTCATCGGCAGTGATGGTGCCGAAGTTGATAACTTTTGCTGCCGCCTGATTGCCGCCGTCGCCGCCACCCAAGAGTGCCACGGTCTCATAAATCTCGCCGTCAGACGTGCTGACCACGCCCGTGGGATTGACCGTCAAGGTAACCGTTCCGGTTCTCGTGATGCCGGAGAAAACGTCGGTTGAAAAATTTCTCGACAAGCTTCCCAAGAAAAGCGCGCGCCCCTCGTTCCCACTCGCAGAGATCGTTCCATTGACGGTAACTGCAACGTCACCGGATGTACTCAGATTGCTGGAACTCGCATCCTTGCCACCTGCGATGCTCGTGGCGACAACGCCGATCGCACCAACACCAGTCACGGAGATCTCATCATTGACCGTGATGTCTACAGAGCCGCCTTTTCCCTGATCGCCTGCGCTGCCGATGAAACAACTGACGCCACTGCAGTCTACCTCCTCAGCCTGACCGCCTGCCGTCGTCTCGACTCCATATCCGCTAACACCGCTTTGGCCACCCGATCCACCAATGGAGCTGACGCTAATGGCGTGGGCCAACTCGCCGCTGGTGGTAATGGGTGCGTTGCTCACAATGTTAACATCGCCACCGTCGCCGCCATCGCCAGCATCCAAACTAAAGCCAGAGACTGGTCCGATATTGATCTCTTGCGTGAATTTCTTGAAGTTAGACAGGTAGTCACCGGCAAATCCGCCACCGCCGCCGACCGATTGCGCTTGGATCCCAATTGCTCCTCGACCAGAGGTGACAATAGCCCCTTGGTTGTCGATGACAATATCGCCACCATCGCCGCCGCCGCTGCCGGTGCCGCCGACAGCCCATGAATTCAATGTGATTTTGGAGATGGCATCACCGCCCTTGGCATAGTCACCGCCGCCTCCGCCGACAGTCTGCACGTCGATCGCAACGGAGTTCTCTCCGCTGGTGGTCAGCTTCCCGCCGTTGGTGATCGATATGTTGCCGCCGTCACCATTGGAGCCACCGGCACCGCCTACTGAAACCTTTACATTCCCAAAGTTCTTAAGAACGGTTTTGCAGTGTCACCTTCCGATTCGCGAAGTGCGAAACTCTCTGTCGTGTCCGTTGTTGTCCAGGCGTCAATCCCTGACTTCGAGGTGCCTCCGTTGCCGCCACCGCCGCCGATGCTGCGGGCGTAGATCGCCGGGCTGGTGTCACCGCTGGTGGTGATGTCGCCTGTGTTGTTAACGGTTACCGCACCTCCGTCACCAGATGCTCCGCCTTGCCCACCGATGAGGACAGTTGCCTTCAATTTGTAATTGACAGGCTTTTTTTCATCGGTCTTCTTGCACTCATAGATCTGTTTTGAGGGTATCCAGCTGCAAGGGTCTGGCACCTTTATTGTCTTGCTCGAGGCGCCGCCGCCGTCGCCACCCCCACCACCGATGGACTGAGCATAGAGTCCATAGGCTTCTGGACCGGCCGTCGTGATCGCTGCGCTGTTCACCAGATCAACGGACGCACCGTCACCGGATGCTCCGCCCGAACCGCCGATGCTCGTGTCGAAACTCACGTTGAAGATGGACCCGTCATCGTCTACACCAACAGTGCTCTGGCGGCTCTCTTGCGCTGGCTCCTCTATAGGAGGCTGCGGCGGCGAGATCGGGAGAATAAGACTTGTCGCAAGGCCGCCATTGCCTCCACCGCCACCCACACTCTGCGCAAAAATGCCGTGCGCGCCGCCTTGCGCGGTGGTGAGGGCAGCTTCGTTGCCAATGGAGACAGGACCGGCATTCGCGCCAGTGCCGCCCTTGCCGCCGACAGACATTGTGGTCCGAAAGTTGCTTTCTTGAGACTTAACGTTGGTGTCAACGTTGGCGTAGAGGCTGTAGGCACTCCCCCCGCTTCCCCCATTACCACCGATGCTCTGTGCGCTGATCGCTGTTGCCTTGTAGTTCGTGGTTTCGATCTCCGCCGTGTTGGTCACGGTGACCGCCCCTGCGACTGCGCCTTCGCCTCCCTCACCGCCGACGCTCATCCCGGCGGTGACTGTGTTGGCTGTGGCCGTGAATACCAGGGATCCCGTATAGGCTTGGCTGCCCGTGCCACCATCGCCGCCAACACTCAGGGCGGTGATGCCTTCACCCTCAAAGCCCTCAGTCTTGATTGCCCCGCTATTGGTGACGCTGACTTGCCCGCCTGTACCACCATCGCCACCGCTGCCGCCTAATGACACCGTTGCGTTTCCAACGACGGATCCCTCTTGGTTCGGCTGCGGATTCGCCAGCAGTCCACCCGACAAGGTTAAGCCTGCGTCGCCACCGTCTCCCCCTGTGCTCAGGGCGTAGATAGCGGTCGAAAAATCAGCTGTGCTGCTATCGGGATTTCCAATTTGGATGGCGCCGCTGTTCTCCACTGTCACTGCGCCCCCGGTGCCACCTGATCCACCGTCACGGCCGACAGAGATCGCGAGGTTGGCCCACTGCGACGAGCCCCCGGCGATCGTCATGCCCGCCTTACCGCCGCTACCGCCTTGAGAGCTAGCATGTATTCCGGCTGACGTGTCGCCTTCAACTGTCACATCCGCCGCGTTGACCACAGACACATCGCCACCGATCCCGCCATCGCCGCCACCGCCACCGATGCTAACCGATCCCTGTCCCGACGCGGATATGGCCGTTCCCGCAAGTGTCAGCTGAGCCTTGCCACCGCTGCCACCAAGGCTTTGGGCAAGAATTGCCGTGGAGGAATCGCCGAAGGCACTCAGCTCGCTGCCGCCCTCACCGCTGGTCGTCACAGTGACCGCGCCACCCTGACCGCCATCGCCACCATCGCCGCCGAGCGCAACACCCATGCTGGTCGAAGCGATGAGCGATCCGCTAACGCTCATGCTGCCGTTGCCGCCACCGCCGCCAATACTAAGGGCGTGGATCACATCCGACTGTGCTTCTCGTGTTGTGAGATCGGCCGCTTCGATCGCAACATTCACCTGGCCACCGGTGCCGCCAACGCCGCCGTCGACACCGACGGAGACCGAGCCCATGTATATGGCGGTCCCCGATCCGGAAAGAGCCAATCCACTGCTTCCGCCGCTGCCGCCAAGGCTCATTGCCTCGATCGCGGGAGATGCTTGGCCTTCCGTCACAAGCGCATCCTTGTCGACCAAGACCGTGACATCGCCGCCGATCCCGCCATTGGCCCCCCCACTTGCGACGGCCGCCGTACCGAGATACTCACCGGTACCAGCAAGCGCCATCGACATACCAGCCTTTCCGCCATCACCTCCGGTGGAGATCGCCGAAACGGCTGCTGACTGCTCACCGAACGTGGTGATATCGCCACTCGCAACATCGACCGTTACAGGACCAGCGGAACCACCGCTGCCACTGTCGCCACCAATCGAAATGTTCATCGAAGCTTTAAAGGCACCTTGAATTGCGCCGACCGTCGAGGTGGCACCACCTCTGCCACCGGTCGACTTTGCCAGAATTCCAGTCGAGTTTGATCCCCTGGTCGTGATCGCCTTCGTCGAGGTCACGTTGACGGCGCCCGACGCGCCACCCTTGCCACCCTCGCCGCCAACGGCGGTGTTCACGGAGAAGAGTGCTAGGTCGCCAGCGCCGAAGGTGAAGCCCGATGAGCCCCCGCCACCACCGATGCTGCTGGCCGTGATCCCTGTCGCGTTCGCACCGCCGGTCTCGATTTCGCTTGTCGATGTTACCTCAACGTCACCGGAACGGCCGCCGCCTCCGCCAGAACCACCAAACGCCCCATTGTAGCTAAAGGCGGATAGGACGTCGCCGTTGACTACATAGCCAGAATCGCCACCACCGCGGGAGACACTGCGCGCAACGATGCCATGCGAGTGGTCGCCCGCCGTCGTGATGTCTGATCGATTGGTAACGGTAACCTTGCCACCGGCGCCGCCCCCGCCGCCATCACCACCGATCGCCGCGTTCAAGGTGAAAGCCCCGGCGCCGGTAAGGTCGAACACGCGGCCGCTGGAGCCGCCACCGCCGCCAACACTCTGCGCTTCCAACCCTGGAGAGTTGTCTCCGACAGTGGTCACCTGGCTACCTTGGGCAGTCTCAACCAGAACAGTACCGCCGTCACCGCCGCTGCCCGCGCTGCCGCCGATAGCACTTGAGATGTCTATGCCTTCAACTCCAGAGTAGATATCGACAGCCCTGCTTCGGCCGCCACCGCCACCAACCGATTGCGCAACAACACCACTGGAGTTGCTACCCGCCGTCGTCGTTAACCCCGCACTCACGACCGACACCGAACCGCCGTCACCGCCGCGCCCACCGCTGCCACCCAAGATGGCACCGATATGAAACACGCTGGCCGAATCGACATTGAGGACTTTGCCTGAGCTGCCACCGCCGCCGCCAACGCTCTGTGCATCGATCCCCGGTGAGTTATCTCCCAGGGTCGCAAGCGTGGCGGTCTCGGTGCCGCCAACGGCATCGACCTCGACCTGGACAGAGCCTCCTGAGCCGCCGTCGCCGCCGCTGCCACCCAAGACGGCGGAGGATTCAATAAGGTCCAAGACGGAGATGGTCTTGACAAAGCGGGCCCGGCCGCCGCCACCGCCCGCGGAGTGCGCTTCGACCGCACTTGAGTTATCGCCCGCTGTCTTGAGCGCGCCTTCGCTTTGGACAACAACCGCTCCGCCATCACCGCCGGCGCCGCCGCTTCCCCCCAAGGTAGCCCCGACCTGATAGACGTTCAGCCCTTCCACGCTCAAAAGAGTTCCTGAGGTTCCACCACCGCCACCGGTGGAGTTTGCTGCAAGAGCCGCCCCATCGTTGCCACTGGTGGTCACGTTCGCCTTGGTTGAGATTGTTGCGCTGCCTGCGGTGCCACCCTCGCCGCCTTCGCCGCTGCGTCCCAGCCCAACTGCAAAAAGTGACCCTTGCGTAACGGTGATTAGGTCGCTTCCCCGACCTCCGGCGCCGCCCACGCTCTCCACCAACACCCCCGGGGAGAGGTCGCCAGCTGTGGTGATGCTATAGGAACGACCACTGAGGTCGCTCGCGTCGCCGTAGGAAACCGCGCCACCGCTCCCTCCGGCGCCACCGGCAGCGCCGAAACTGGAAGACACGGCAACATTGACCGCAAGATCCCGGGACGCCCGCCCGCCGCCACCGCCGATGCTCTGCGCATAGGCGCCGGGCGAGTCGAAGCCTTGCGTCGATAGATCTCCACTGTTGGCAATGGTCACCTGCCCGCCGCCGCCGCCGTCTCCACCACGCGCGCCATATGTAAAGGTCGCGCTTGTCGTCGAGCCGCTGCCACCGCCACCGCCGACCGACTGCCCAAACAGCGCTACAGCACTGTCGCCTGTCGTGGTGACCGTGGCGATGCTGTTCATCGTCACCGTACCGCCATCGCCACCTTTGCCGGCCTCCGCTCCCAAGGCCACCAAGCCCTCACTAGACCCAGAGTCGCCGCCGCCGCCGCCGACAGACTGGGCGAGCAGTCCCGCGGAACTGCTGCCCGAGGTGGTCACATCGCCACCAAGCGCTGTCAGGCTCACAAGGTCCCCATCGCCACCGGCGGAGCCTTTCCCGCCCAGTGCCGCTATGCCATTTGCTGAACCGCCTTTGCCGCCGCCACCGCCAACACTCTGCAGTTGGATTGCCGAGGAGGTGGCACCATTGGTTTCCACCGCAGACCCACGCAGCAGAGTCAAAGAGACGCGGCCACCGCCCCCGGCGCTCTGAGTATCAGCGCCATAGGAGACAAACCCAGACCCGCTACCGCCGTCGCCGGCAAAACCGCCAACCGACTGCAAGAAGGCGCCACCAGCGTCCTCGCAGCTGACGCAAGCGCTGGTAATCGACCCACTGAAGGTCACAGAAACGGCGCGGCCCGGACCAGATCCGGCGCCGGAGCCGCCGCTACCGCCGCCAAATACTGAATTGCCATCGCCGCCATCACCACCGGCACCGCCGTAACTGCGCGCGAAGATCGGATAGCTCTTGGTGCCATTCGTTGAGATCGAGACACCTTGGATGTCTGCCTTGACCTCGCCTCCGGCGCCACCGGCACCGCCATCACCGCCATCTCCGTTCCCGGCAAAGTCGGATTCACCGTCGCCCCCATTTCCACCGTCGTCGGCGAGGCTTTGCAAGCTGATCGCGGGCGCCGAGTCGCCAGTTGTTGTGAGGGTGACGTTTCCGCCGGAGGGGATGGTTAGCGTAATCGTACCGCCTTCACCGCCTCTTCCCCCTTCACCGCCCGTGCCATCCCCTGCTGACTGCGCGTCCCCCTTGCCGCCGTTGCCAGCAACGCCGCCCTGAGAGATCAGATCTAGTACTACAGTTGCATATTTTTCAATCGACGTTTTCGATGGAAGAAGGCTGCGGAAGCTTGGTGAGCGCGTCGCCAGAGCGACCAAGCCCAAACAGCGTTCGGATGAGGCTTTGAGTAGAGGAGGAGGTTGGCAAGCAGTCTGCAGATCTCTGGGGTGCTCAGGGCCGCAAAGCCTTTGCTGGTGGTTTTGGACTCGTTTTGTCCCGTTTTTCGAAAGCCCATCGTCGCTGATCTGCGGAGAGTTTGGCAAGGAAGGCGGCCGCGGCCATGACGAGGCTTATGTGGCGGTGCCAGCCATGCCAGGAGCGGGCTTCGCAGTGATCGAGACCGAGATCGTCCTTGGCGCGCAGGAAGCACTCCTCGACGGTCCAGCGCAGCCCTGCCGCGCCGGCAAGCTCGGCCAAAGAGGTGCCCTTCGGGGCGTAGGCGAAGTAATAGGCTAAGACCTCCGGTTCGCGTTGGCTTCGGCGTGCCAAGAGCCAGCGCTCGAAGCCGTCCTCGCAGGCCCAGTTCAAGGGCACTCTGGCCCAGTCGTAGAGCCGAGGCCCCTTGGCCCCTTCGCCAGCGCTCAGCGCGCGCCATTGGTCGCCATCCAACGCTTCCACCATTGCCGCAGGATCGGTCTGGACGAAGTGCCACTCCTCCAAAAAGCGCAGTGTTTGGTTCGAGCGAACAGCCAGAACATAAGCCTGACTACGATCCTCCAACAGGCGCCTGAGTCGGCTGTCGCTACCATAGAGCGCATCGGCCAAGACCCATGCACAGGGCAGGCCGGCATCGAGTGTGCGGGCGATCATCTCCCGGGCCATCGCCGGCTTGGTGGCAAAGGCAAGGTCCTGCGGCACCGAGGCCTTGGACCGCCGCTCCTCATCCTCTGCCCAGGCCTTGGGCAGATAGAGCTGACGGTCGACCAGCGCGTGGCCATAGCGGCTGGCATAGGCGGCAAAGACCCCTACCTGGCAGTTCTCAATCCGACCGGCAGTTCCGGAGTACTGCCGTGCGACCCCGACTGAGTGGCGCCCTTTCTTCAAGAAGCCTGTTTCGTCGATCACCAGAACACCGCCACGATCGCCCAAGGCCTGGCTGACATAAGCGCGCACGCGATCGCGCAAGGCGTCGGCTGACCAGGAACTGCGGCCCAAGAGAGATTGGATGCGATAGGGGCGCTCATGACCGGCCTCCTCGGCCAGCATCCAGCCTGTCTTCCGTTCCGCTGACGACAGCAGACCCTCAATGAAAGAACCCGCAGACAAACGCGTCTCCGAACGCCCCAATGAAGGGGCAATCCAAAGCTTCAAACCTTCCAACTCAGCGCGCCAATCAATCAGCGTACCGCTCCACTCCGAAACGCCCATGCGCATGCCCTCCGTCACTCCCAGCGACAGAATCACATCCTATCCAAATACGCAACTGTAGCACTAGGTGATGCACTCATAAAGTTCTATGCGGCTCGGTAGGGTTTCTGATTCAACCTTCTGACAGGGAGGTTGCGATGAAGCAGTACGAGTTGACGGATTTTGAGTGGGGCGTGATCCAGCCTTTGCTGCCGAACAAGCCGCGCGGTGTGCCTCGGGTTGATGACCGCCGCGTATTGAACGGGATCTTCTGGGTGTTGCGGACAGGTGCGCCTTGGCGGGCTTTGCCTGAGAGCTATGGTCCTTACACGACTTGCTACAACCGCTTTGTACGCTGGCGGAAGAAGGGCGTGTTTGATCGCATTATGGCAGCAGTGACAGAGGCTTACGATGGCGAGGTGCAGATGATCGATAGCACGTCTGTGCGGGTTCATCAGCATGCCGCCAACTCAAAAAAAGCCACCCGGATCGCTGTATGGGCCGCTCGCGCGGCGGCTTGACGACCAAGATCCACGCCCTTGTGGATCGCAAGGGCTTGCCGCTACGCCTGCTCCTGACCCCAGGCCAGGCTGGTGATTGCCCAGCCGCCAGAGGCCTCTTGGATCACCTCGGGCCTGGCTCTGTCCTCCTGGCCGATCGGGCTTACGACGCCGACTGGCTCAGGCGTGAGATCGAAGCCAGGGGCGCCGCGCCAAATATCCCTTCAACAGCCAACCGAACCTGGTCTGCCTGCTTCTCCAAACGCCTCTACCGACAACGCAACCGCGTCGAGCGCTTCTTCAATCGGATCAAACACTTCCGAAGAGCCGCAACCCGCTATGAAAAGCATGCCGCCAACTTCCTCGCCATGTTACAGCTCGCATCCATCAGGCTCTGGCTCAAATCTATTGAGTCCATGACCTAGCCCTGGTCCGGACAGTGGGTCAACAAAGCCGGAGGTCCAGGTCACATCGACCGCGGCGCCCGCACCGCCGTTGCCGCCGTCTCCACCAGTGGCATTGCCAATGGCGCTGCTGCGTGACTTACCATTCTCCCCGTCGCCGCCGAGCGACTCAACTATAACCGGTCCGGCGCCAGAAAACCCAAAGGGCTCCGCTGCAACATCGACGACGATTTCTCCAGCATCAAAGCCCTGTTTACTATCAGGGTCATCGGATGCCTTATTCTTGACGTCGAACTGCTCTATGTTGCTGGTCAAACCTTCAACCGTTACGCTGAATGCTCGGGGATCATCGGGATTAATGCTGGGGAAAGTGTAGGTAATGACGGGTGAGTCTCCGTCGCAAACCCAGTCATAGAAAGTCAAGTTTCTACAATCTGCCTTGCTTTCCTTAGAAAACACAAATAGCAAAACGAACATACACGCAAACAAAAAGACCATTGGTTTTGCGAAGGCTTGTGTTGCGCGACGGTACCAACCAAACCTTGTGTCCCGGACCACAAATTCCCTGGTCATGCTCACCCCCCACACTATTCTTTCGTACAGGTACTATATACTTTTGGATAGGTAAAGAATTCGCCCCAACTCGATTTACCCGACCGCTCGCATTTCACTCGAAAGGAGAATACACGTCCCGACAACCATTCAAAAAACAACTTTCCTGCTGTAAAGTGCTACTCTTTGAGCATTCTATCCCGATCAAGCTCCTCATCAATACAACCTCCAGTGTCTAGTTGCTCAAAACTGAGAACGTTAATTATGCAGATTGTTTGCCGACCAGCATTGGGAACCTGGAATGCGCGGCGTCCCGCCGCAGCAGACGGTTATGCGATTCCAGGAACGCTACGAACCCCGGTTTCACAGACGGCAGCGGGCTGCGACCCCCGCGTTTCCGCACAGGCGAATGCTGTCGCCGCACGGACAGCTTCACCATCGAGACAGGCAAAAACCGGACCGGCAGCCCGGTGAAAACTGAGGCTCAACCGCCGGCGCTAGCAGTCTGTCGAACTTAGGCCGGAGGGAATTGAGCGGAGTGATTGGGCAAAGGAATGGTGCGAGGCTGACGTTGTTGGTCGAAGCGGGCTCTGGTTTTGTTCGGCGGCATGGATTGTGCCGATTTCCTGGTCTTGAAGGGCTCTGAGCGGAGGATAGCGTCGATTTTTCGGCCCGAGGACGTATCATGGTGCCCTCTCCAGCTTGAGCTTGTGCAGCCGCTTGTAGTTGTAGGCGAGCGCCACCAGGTCCCACTCGCCGGCCACCTTGTCGCGGCCTCGCAACAAGAACTGAGTGAAGCCGAGTACAGCCTTGATGATGCCGAAGACGGGCTCGACAGTCTGCTGGCGCAGCTTGTAGAGGGCACGGCCCTCGGCACTTTCCAGCTTGGCCGCCATCACCTTCAACCAGTCGGCCTTGGGTTCCTTGGGTGCCACCACGGCCTTGGGCGGGCGGAAGTCGTGGGTGCGACGATGGCCCTCAGTGCCGGGCGCCACCAGAACCTCGATGCCGCGCTCGGTCAGGCTCTCGACGTCATCGCCGTTGGCGTAGCCACTGTCCGCTAGGACGATCTCAGGCTGGCCGAGGACGGCAGGGATCGCCGCGATATCTGCCGCCAGCTCATTGCGGTCGCTGGCGCACTGGCTGATCCGCTTGCCCACAATCAGCTGAGAGCCCGAGGCATCGACCACAGCTTGCGCGTTGTAAGCTTGGCGGTAAGCCTCCGTCTTGGACTTGCGCATCAGCCGGCTGTCGGGATCGCTCAGATTGCTCTGCTCGTCCGCGCGCGGCGCCTCCTCCGGCGCCTTGATATGCCGCCCCTTGGCCCGGCCCTTGCGCTTGTCGCGCGCCGCCACCTTGGCCTCATAGTCATCCTGCTTGGCCTCGGCGCGCGCCTCGGCCTGGGCCTCCAGATGGCGCCGGGCCGCATCCAGCTGATCGCGCAGCGACTGGCGACGCCTAATCTCCAGGGGCAGCGCCTGCGGCTCCTCCTCGCCAGACCTGTCGGCCGTCTCGGCATGGGCCATCAAGTCCGCGATCTCCAACTCCAGTCGAGCCACCAGATCGTCGGCACGATCATACCTCACCGAGCGGTGCTTGTTGGCGCTTGCCTTAATCTTACTGCCATCCACGCTGATCAGGCCCAGCTTCAGAAGCTTCAACTCCTTGGCCAGCAGCAGGACCTGTAAAAAGCTCTCACTGACCGCCGCAGAGTTCTCCCGCCGAAAGGTCGCAATCGTGTCGTGGTCGGGATGCGCTTTGGCCGCCACAAAGCGAACTCCGATATCACGATGCGTCGCCCGCTCGATCCGCCAGCTCGAGAAGATCCCGTTGGCATAGCAGTAGACCAAAAGCGCGAGCATCATCCGCGGGTGATACTGAGCCGATCCGCTGCCGCGATGATTGACCTTGAATGCGCCCATCTCGACCCGCCCGACCGCTTCGAGCACGAAGTGCGCCAGATTATCCTCAGGGATCCAGTCACGAAGATCGGGTGGAAGCAGAAAAGCCTGGTCCCGCTCGCAGTCCACAAAATTGCTCATGACCAGATTCTAAACCGATACCACCCCGAAGTCCGACAGACTGCTAACTTGGCGGTGCCACCGCACCTTCGTGATGTCGTAGAGCATGCAGTCCTCATAGCCGTAGGGAGCGGCCGCTTTCGAAGGATGCATGCCGAGTCGCTCCATCAGGCGCCGGGACGGCCAGTTCTTGAGGCTCGTGAGTCCCAGGATCCTATCGATCTCGATCACATCGAACCCATACGAGAGAACGGCGCGGGCAGCCTCCGGTAAGAAAGCGTTTTCTGCAACCTCAGGTTTCCGCGCAAAGACCCTTTCTTCCCAGTAAACCTGACCAAATGGCTAGTATACTAACCAAAAGGTTAGGAGGCCTATACAAAAGGACAGGAGGTATATTGGCATTTTGTTAGCTCTTGTTCACTTTTTTCTGTTCTAAAAAGACGTCGAGGGGTTGTTAAGTGCGCAAAGCTGCCATAAGGATAAAGTCGGGATTTAGATGACTGTGACGGGGCGGGGGCAATGGCAACGATCTATGGCACATCAGGACTGGATGTTCTGACCGGGACTGATGGCACCGATACGATTCTGGGCTACGGAGCCAACGATACCCTCTTCGGTGCCGCGGGCATTGATAACTCGCTGGTCGGCGGGGATGGCGACGACAGCCTTTTCGGAGGAAGCGGCAACGACGGATACTTCTTTGGCGGCAAGGGCGACGATCTGCTGGACGGCGACGAGGATACTGCCGTCAGCTTCTTCGGTGGTCAGGGGGCAGATCGAATCTATGGTGGGGCAGAGAGTAACTTCCGCCTGTTCGGCGACGAGGGTGACGACCGGATTGTTGGCGGAAGCGATGCGAACGCCGATTTCTATGGAGGGGCTGGTGATGACGAGATCGTAGCCACCGGCAATACCAACGACGGGATCTACGGTGGCCTGGGGGCCGATACGCTGCTCAGCAGCAGCGGCAGCGACCAGCTCTATGGCGGGAGTGGCGATGACAGCGTGATCGTTGTCGGCCCGCAGGACGTCGACAGCCTCGATAACCTCGATGGTGGCAGCGGTATAGACACGCTCTTTCTGCTGCTGGGCGCCAGCATCGCTGCCGGTGCCAGCGTCACCGGCTTCGAGGCGACGATCCTGGGCAATCTGCCGAGTTACGGGACGAGCGGTATCGATTCGATCTTTGCCGGCACCGGACAGGACGGCATCTATGGTCTCTCCGGCGGGGACACTCTCTCGGGCGGATCGGCCAACGACAGCCTCTTTGGCGGCGACGACGTCGATACACTTTGGGGCTCGGTCGGCGACGATCGGCTCTATGCTGGCTCGGGTGCCGACGTCATGGTGGCAGGCGAGAATGGCGACGACGGAGTATATCTAGGCGCCGGCGACGACAGGGACGCCAGCGGAGGATCCGGCGCCGACAGCGTCTACGGCGGCAGCGGTAACGACAGCTTCCTCTATGGTGGGACAGGCGATGATTTGATCGCGCCGGGAGCGGGCGACGACTATGCCGTTTACGGCGGCTTGGGAAATGATCTCGTCATCGCGAGCGAGGGCATCGACACAGCGCTCTTTGGTGGTGGCGACAGCGATACGCTTCTGGTCAGAAGCGCCGGCGACCTGGTGGCCGGAGACCAGTTCGACGGAGGCGGCGGCAGCGACACCCTGATCCTGCGCGATGAGGCCACGGTGCCGATCAGCGTCTCGATCTCCAGCGTCGAGGTCACGCTTTATGCCAACGCGCCTCTCTATGGCACCAGCGGCGACGACAGCCTATCCGGCGGCAGCAACCGAGATTATCTCTACGGGCTGTCGGGGCGTGACAGCCTCTACGCCAGCAGCAATATCGACAGCCTCTTCGGCGATGAGGGCGATGACACCTTCCTGGTCACCGATCAGGCTCAGCTGCAGGCCGGCGACCTGATCGACGGCGGTTTCGGCAGCGACACCCTGATCCTGGCCGCCGGCGTCAGCCTGCCGGCGGGTCTCATCCAGACCCGGATCGACGCGACCTTGGTCGTGAACGCAGCGCAGGTCGGGACCAGCGGCAACGACAGCCTCTCCGGTGGCACCAACAGCAATTCGATCGCTGGTCTCTCCGGCGACGACACGCTTGCTGGCGGCAGCGGGGCCGACACCCTCGTGGGCGATGCCGGTCTTGACACCCTCTACGGCGGTGCCTCGGTCGATCGCCTCTACGGCGGTGATGACGACGACGGCCTCTACGGCGGTCAAGGCGAGGATGTCGGTCTCTTCGGCGGTGCCGGCGCCGACGTCCTTCAGGGCGAAGGCAACAGTGACAGCAGCCTCTTCGGCGATGCCGGCAACGACACGCTCTTCGGCGGCGTCGGCGGGGATACCGAGCTCTCCGGCGGCCTGGGTGACGACCTGGTCTACGGCGCCGAGGGTTTCGACCGCAGTCTCATCGGCAATAGCGGTACCGATACGCTTATCGGCGGTGCCGGCGACGACCGGGTGCTGCGCGGCGGCAGCGGGATCGACACGCTCTATGGCGGCAGCGGTTCCGACACCTACCTCAGCGGCGGCAACGACAGTGATCTGCTGCGCGGCGGTAGCGGTGGGGACCGATCTCTGCAGGGCGACAGCGGTGACGACCGGGTGTTCGGTGACAGTGGCGCCGACATCAAGCTGGAGGGTGATAGCGGGAACGATAGTCTCTATGGCGGTGCCAGCGACGACAGCCTGCTCTACGGCGGCCTCGGCGACGATCTGATCGAGGGGAATGAGGGCCGGGATGGCTCGATCTTCGCCGAAAGTGGTGCCGACCGCATCGCCGCTGGCAGTGGGGGCGATAGTTATATCTATGGCGGCAGCGGGAATGACACCATCGCTGGTGATAGTGGCAGCGACTACTTCGTCTTTGGTGGCAATGGGGATGATACCATCTTCGCCGGAGCGGGCGATTATGATGGGCAAATCTATGGCGGCAGTGGCGTCGACCTTCTCTATGGCGGTAGCGGGAGGGATATCCTACGCAATCTCTCGGGCTCTGGAACAATCTTCGGTGGGTCAGGTGATGATCTAAACATTGCGGGCGGAGGCGGACAGGAGACCATTTTCGGCGGCGATGGTAAAGATTTGAACCTGGAAGGACGCGGTGGTGCTGACGTCATCATGGGGGGTGCTGGTGACGACAACAATCTGCAGGGTGACGTGGGTGACGACTATCCTCCGTCGTCTGCATCAGACGACGATAGTCTCTACGGTGGGTCAGGCGATGATCGCATATTGGCCGGAGTCCTCGGTGATGACTGGGTTGCGGGAGACAGCGGCGACGATACCCTTTTGGCGGGCAACACTGGCTCGGATCGGCTTTACGGCGGCGATGGTGATGATGTTAGTCTCAATGGTGGCAGCGGCGCCGATCTCCTTGAGGGAGGCAGCGGCGACGATAACACGCTAATTGGGTACGATGGCGACGACACCATCTTTGGCGACAGTGGCTCCGATAGCTGGTTTTACGGTGGAAAGGGTGACGACAGTCTCCATGGCGGCGTCGGAGATGACAGTGTTCTCTTGGGCGAGCAAGGGGATGACGTACTACGTGGCGGTTCCGGAGATGACTATCTATTCACCGGTTACTATGGTAGTGACACTTTGTTTGGCGGTAGCGGTGCTGACAGTTTCCTTCAAGGAAACGCTAATAGCGATAGGATTTATGGTGGGGCCGGTGACGATGTTGGTTTGCTGGGCGGAGAGGACAATGATTACATTTCTGCTGGCCAAGGCAACGATACAAGCATTTTTGGGGACTATGGCGACGATCGGATTCTAGCTGGCAGTGGCAACGACATCGAGATTTTTGGCGGTGAAGGCAGCGATTCCGTTTATGGTGGTAGCGGCGACGATGTTCTGATCTTAGCTGATGCCAGCTACATCGGCACCTCAGGCGATTCCTTCTATGGCGGGGCCGGTGAGGACACGCTCATTCTTTTTGACGTCTTGCCTGGTGCCGGGATTACCTACGCCGGGATCGAAACCTTGATCATTTACGGCAGCTTTACGGACGACTCACTCGCAGGCGCGTCATTTGGCGAGATCATTTTTGGAGAGAGCGGTGCAGACAGTCTCTTTGGGAATGGTGGTGCCGACAGCCTCTTCGGTGGGTCGGGCTATGACACCTCCCTCATAGGAGGCAGTGGCAGCGACACGATCTTTGGCGGGCTGGGGAACGACGAGGAGCTCGACGGCGGAAGCGGCGATGATCGCGTCTATGGTGACAGCGGTGATGACCTCTTGCGCGACAGCGGTGATGGCGACGACCGCCTCTTTGGCGGCAGTGGCAAGGACAGCCTTGAGGGCGGCAGCGGGCAGGATCGGCTTTATGGGCTCGACGGGGACGATCGGCAAGCGGGCGACGACGGGCATGATGCGCTCTTTGGCGGTGGCGGAGCTGACACTCTGAGCGGCGGCGAAGGACATGACTCGCTCTATGGCGGCGAGGGGGATGACCGAAGCCTGACGGGCGGAAGTGGCGACGATTCTCTCTTTGGCGGCTCTGGTCCGGATTTCTCTTTCGACGGCTCTGATGGCAACGATGCGATCTTCGGTAACTCTGGAATCGACAGCAGGCTGCGAGGCGGTGCCGGAGACGACCTTGTTGAAGGGAACGAGGGCAACGACACCTCTCTCTACGGCGGCAATGACAACGACTCTGTCTTCGGCGGTCTCAGCGATGACACTATCCTGGGCGGTGAGGAAGGCGATGATCTTGTCGCGGGAGATGAGGGCAACGACACCTCGCTTCTTGGGGGATCAGGTGCCGACACGCTCTCCGGTGGCGCCGGCGACGACTCCCGATTGATAGGCGAGGACGGCGATGACCTTATCGAGGGGAATGATGGTAACGACTTCTCTTTGGTCGGTGGCTTGGGTGTTGACACGATCTTTGGTGGATCCGGCGGTGATACCATGTTACGGGGTGGTGAGCTCGTCGGCACTATAGACCTGGATAACAGTAGCGACCTGATCTATGGCGGCAGCGGGGCCGATAGCTCCTTCGGTGGTGCCGGCGGGGACGACTTCCTCTTCGGCGACGATGGTGA
Organism: Rhodospirillales bacterium; assembly: GCA_963669445.1. Classification (GTDB taxonomy): domain Bacteria; phylum Pseudomonadota; class Alphaproteobacteria; order Kiloniellales; family JACOMY01; genus JACOMY01. The sequence continues at coordinate 2,031,160 of OY770029.1, read as the reverse complement.
CGACAAAGAGCTCTTCGGCGGCCCCGGAGACGATCTCATCTACGGCGGATCCGGAAACGATGGTGTTTTGGCCGGTGGTTTTGGCAATGGCTCAAACTTCGACACGATCTTCGGCGGCAGTGGTCAAGATTCTTTCCTACGAGGCCGTTCCGGCGAAGATGTGCTCTATGGCGGCGATGGTAACGACAGCTATCTCGCGGGCGACGACACCTTGGACAATGGGCCGGTCACCGACGACCGTCTTTACGGTGGCAGCGGCAATGATTCCGGCTTCTACGGCCGGCAGGGTGATGATCGGATCTTCGGAGACAGCGGTCGCGATCGTCGACTCTACGGCGGCACTGGTGACGATCGCCTCTACAGTGGCGAAGGTTTGGATGGCTATGCCTTCGGCGGCATCGGCAACGATCTGGTGAACGGCGGCGGGGCCAAAGACTTTTCGCTCTTCGGGGACTCGGGCGACGATCGGGTCGAAGGCGATGCTGGCACCGATTTCTTGCTCTTTGGCGGGACGGGTAACGATACGGTTGCCGGCGGAAGCCAGCGGGACTACGCGCTCTATGGCGACGAAGGCTCGGATCGCCTCTACGGCGGCAGCGGCGCTGACACTGGCCTCTATGGCGGGGTCGGGGCCGATCCCCACGCGGACTACCTCTTTGGCGGCGCGGGTGACGACACCAGCCTGGTCGGCGGCGGTGGCGATGACCGGCTCTATGGCGATGACGGAAACGATGTCTCGCTGGTCAACGACGCGGGTCTTGATCGCCTTTATGGCGGCAGCGGTAACGATTTCTTCATTGCCCTGCAGTCAAGCGATCTCGAGACGGGTGGCGAGCGCTTTGACGGCGGTTCAGGGGATGACACGCTTCTGCTCGGCACAGGAGTGTCGCTCGTAACGGGCGTGGAGTTGATCTCTGTCGAAACGCTCGTGATCCAAGCGACGAGCGGGAGCGATGGGAGCTTGTTCGGGACCAGTTTGAACGACGTGATCTACGCATTGAGCGGCATAGACGTCGGCGTCTTTGGTCAAGCTGGAGATGACAAGATCTTCGGTGGCGACGGGGATGACTTCAACGTCAATGGACGCTCCGGAGACGACCGGCTCTACGGCGGCAGCGGCTTTGAGGTCAATGTCTCCGGAGATTCAGGTAACGATGCACTCTACGGCGGGTCAGGGACCGATTCTGCCTTCTTCGGCCGCGATGGCAATGACACCATCAAAGGCGGAGATGGGACTGACAATCAGCTGGACGGCGAGGATGGGGACGATCGCATCTACGGCGGCTCCGGGAACGATACTTGGTTGTCCGGGCACAGCGGTGAAGACCGGCTCTACGGGGACTCCGGTATCGACAGCTCGCTCTTTGGCGGCGCAGACAACGACCATCTCTTCGGCGGGGCCGGTGACGATACCCGCTTCTTGGGTGGCGACGGCGACGATCGGCTCTATGGCGATGGCGGGAACGACGAGAACTTCGACGGCAGCGACGGAAACGACACTCTCTTCGCCGGAGACGGTGATGATAGTCGCTTCGACGGCGGCGATGGGGACGATCGGATCTATGGCGGTGCCGGAGATGATAGACAATTTTTTGGCGGTACGGGGATCGATAGACTCTATGGCGGCAGCGGTATCGACATTCAACTTGAGGGCCGCTACGGCGACGACCTGATCGACCTGGGCTCAGGCAACGACAATGGCATCTTCGGTGGCAAGGATCAGGACACGATACGCGGCGCCGACGGTGACGACGGCGGTCTGCAGGGCGGCAGTGGAAACGACCGCGTTTACGGCGGCTCGGGTAATGACTCGGTCCTCTTCGGTAACAACGATCAGGACGGAGTCTTCGGTGACAACGGCGATGACACCTGGCTCTACGGAGGCAGCGGGGACGATAGCCTCTATGGCGGCAGTGGTGCGGACCTCAGCCTCTGGGGCGACAGCGGCGCCGACAAGGTCTATGGCGGAAGTGGCGCCGACCGTAGCCTGCTTGGCGCCCTCGGTGACGACAGCCTCTTCGGTGCAGATGGCGACGACAGCGCTCTCTTCGGCGCTAGCGGGGGCGACAGGCTCTCCGGCGATAGCGGTGGTGATGCCCAGCTCTATGGCGACAGCGGTGCGGACAGCGTCTATGGCGGCAGCGGCGGGGATCGAAACCTCTATGGTGGCGATGGTGCCGACAGCCTCTTCGGTGACGAGGGTGATGACAGCTCCCTCTTTGCTGGAACTGGCAACGATAGTGTCTATGGCGGCCAGGGTTACGACTTTGGTCTGTACGGAGACAGTGGCAGCGATAAGGTCTTCGGCGGCGACGGCGATGATCGTGGGCTGGTCGGTTTGGATGGCGTCGACCTTCTCTACGGTGGGAAGGGCAGTGACGTTATTTTGGCTGGCCTGCAAGGCGACGATACCCTCTGGGGTGGCAGCGGGGACGACGTAAGGCTGTTGGGCGGTGAGCAAGATGACCGCCTTTACGGCGATAGTGGTAATGACAGCGGGCTCTACGGCGGTGACGACCGCGACCGGATCTTCGGTGGCAGCGGCGATGATCTCGGTCTCAGCGGCGGCAGCGACGTTGACCGGGTCTATGGTGGCTCTGGCGACGATGAGATCGTCGTCGACAATCAGGCCGAATTGCAGTCCGGCGGCGAGATCATCGACGGCGGTTCGGGTAGCGACACTCTGGTGCTGCGGGCAAATGCCAGCCTGCCGGCCGATGCGGTGCTGATCAGCGTCGAGACGATCCTGACCTTCAACGATTTCATCAACGGGCTCTCCGGCCTACCCAGCCTTGTGGGTAACAACAATCTCGACCGGATCTATGGCTCTTCTTTTGGCGAAGAGATCGCTGGTCTCGGCAACGACGATTGGCTGGAAGGACGCGGTGGAGACGACCTGATCTTCGGCGGCAGCGGCGATGATCAGGCCGACGGCGGCATTGGCATCGACCGTCTCTATGGTGACAGTGGCAGCGACCAGCTGCGCGGTGACGATGGCGAGGACTCGCTTTTCGGCGGTGATGGCACGGACCGGCTTCTGCTGGGCAATGATGGTGACGATCTGATCGACGGCGGCCGCGGTGCCGACGCCCAGCTTGAAGGCGGCAGCGGCAGCGATAGCATTGCTGGCGGCGGCGGACTGGATCGTGGCCTCTTCGGAGGCAGCGGCAACGACAGCCTGATGGGCGACAGCGGTGGCGATCGCGACCTTTATGGCGGATTGGGTGATGACACGCTGGATGGAGGGCAGGGGAACGACAGTGCCCTCTTCGGTGGTCTTGGTAACGACCGCATCTTCGGCAATTCAGGCCGCGATGCCGATCTGTCTGGCGACAGCGGTAGCGACTGGGTCTACGGCGGTGAAGACGACGACAGCCGCCTCTGGGGGGCTTCCGGGCTGGACCGGCTCTTCGGCGGTGCCGGCGATGACAGCAGCCTGTTCGCCGGAGAGGGCGAGGACCGTCTCTATGGAGATCACGGCAATGACGCCAGCTTGGACGGTGGCGAAGGGGACGACCGGATCTACGGAGGCAGCGGCGATGATCGCATCCTGCGCGGTCGCGACGGTGACGATATCCTCCAGGGCGGCAGCGGTTCGGATACCCTTGCCGGGCTCCGCGGCGATGACGCCATCTGGGTGCGCGACGCGGCTGCGCTGATCGCGGGCGATAGTCTGTTCGGCAGCTCCGGCTTCGATCGCTTGATGTTGGCCCAGGGGGTGGTTGTCCCGGCCGGCGTGAAGATCGCGGGCATCGAGGCCTATGGCACTCTCGGGACCAGTGGCGATGATTCAATCTTGGCCGACAGCGGCGACCAGATCATCAACGCCCTGACTGGCGACGACCTTGTCTCTGCAGACAGTGGCCGTGATGTCCTTATGGGTTGGGATGGTCGGGACAGGCTCTCTGGTGGGCTTGGCGACGACACCCTAGATGGCGGCAGCGGCGACGACATCTCACTCTTGGGCGGCAGCGGACTCGATCTGATCATCGGAGGCTCGGGCCATGATGTAATGGCTGGTGGCTCCGGCAAGGACAGCCTTGTGGGCGAAAGCGGAAACGACCTCGCCATCGGTGATCAAGGTGATGACCGGATCTTTGGCGGCTCCGCGTCGGACCAGGCAACTGGTAGCAGCGGCGCAGACCGACTCTATGGCGGCGCCGGGGATGATCTGGCGCTCGACGGTGGCAGCGGCAATGATCGGGTTTACGCCGGCGAGGGCGCTGACAGCCAGCTGCGTGGCAACCTGGGGAATGATCGTCTCTATGGCGGTGGCGGTCAGGACAGCAACGTCTACGGCGGTGATGGCAACGACCGCATCTTCGGCGGCGAAGGGGAGGATGACAACCTTTACGGTGGCGCCGGAGTCGATCGCCTCTATGGCGGCGCCGGTAATGATGGCGAGAACGGGGAACTGCGAGGCGGCAGCGCCCGCGACACGATCTTCGGTGACCAGGGCGACGACGAACTGGAAGGCGACCAGGGTAACGACCTGCTCTTTGGCGGCCTGGGAGAAGACACGATCAACGGCAATATAGGCAAGGATAGTCTCTTCGGCGGGTCCTCCGACGACCGTCTGGTCGGTGGGAGTGGGATCGATCGCCTCTATGGTGATAGTGGAGCCGACGAGATGTTCGGCGGCAGTGGCGACGACACCTTCTTTGTCGACTCAACTGGCGATCAGATCACAGAGGTTTCGGGCGGCGGTAACGATCGGGTGCTGGTCTCCGCCTTAACCTATAGCCTAAGCGAGAACATCGAGGTGCTCTCCAACGTCAAGGATGGGGTCGCAAGAACGCTCACCAGTTCAACCGGCGGGGCCAGGCTGGTCGGCAACTCCGCCGGCGACAGCTTGATCGGCCGATCGGGCGACGATGTTGCCTATGGGGGGATCGGCGACGATCTGCTCATTGGCGGATTGGGTGATGATAGCCTACGCGGACGTTCCGGCGGCGACAACCTCTACGGCGGTATCGGTGATGACTTCCTGGACGGGCGTGGCGATGCCGAAGTTGCGGACCTGCTCGTCGGTGGTTCGGGCGAGGATCTCTTCTTCGTGAACAACCACGATACCGCCTTTGGCGGCAGTGGCTCCGACAGCTTCCTCTTCAATGGACAGGAGGATGGAGAGATCCAGGGGAGCGGAACCTTGGCAGCTCTGGTCGTGATCGGCGACTTTGCCGGAGAGCTTGACGCCGGAACTGGCCTTGGCGATCGTCTGCTTTTCTCGACCGGCCTAGAGGTCGGCAGCTTCAGCTACATTGAGCAGGCGACTTTCTCTGGTGGCGGCAATTCAGAGGCACGCTACGCTCAAGCGCTGGGTCAGCTTGAGGTCGACAATGACGGAGACGCCGTTGCCGATATTCTCGTGCGCCTGGATGGTGTGGCACAGGCTGACCGGCTCACCGCCACAGACTTTGTCTGGTTGTAACGGTGAACTGCTCCGAGTTCATCCAGATTGGACTGAACCATCTTGAGCGGTCGCAACCAGCTTTGCGCACTCAACCAGCACATTCCCATCCCTCAAGGGATTCTGGGAACTTGGTCGTCAAGATCGGGCCCCACAGGGCGATCGGATCCAGGATCTCCGTCGACATGGTTGATCCAAGTGACGTAACCTGCTCGTTATCGTGATCCGAGCCGGAAAACTCCAATCCCCGGCGGTCCAAACTTCGGTCCCAGAGCATGGAGGGCAGTGTCTCAGTTTATCCTCGCTCCGAAGACCCGGGGCCACGTCAACCTGCCGTTAGTCTGAGTGTCGCCGGTGTGGACACGATTATCTTCTGCCGCGCTGGGTATGGCCTTCAATTTGATCCGCCGAGCCAGTTCCTCTTCGCGTATGAAGAGTGCCTTTTTCTGCATTCATGACTGTGCCCAGAATGCGGCGATCAAGAGGCTGTTCGATTTGAAAGAGGCTGGCAGGCTGAGTGGGTTCGTTCTACCCTTCCTGGGCTAAAATGATTCCCGGCTTATGTACCCTCCGGACGAGCTCGTCAGCAGGGCGGACGCCCATGACTACCCAACTGATTTCTCGGCTATGCCCGTGGAATGGATCGACAAGCTCAGCAAGCGTGGTGAGCAGCTTACCAAGGCGCTGATTTTGGAGCACTTGCCGGAGCTACCCGTCAAGTCGGAGCAGCTTGCAGGAGCTGGTCTCGCCGAGACACGACAGCCTCGCGGACAGTGTCGGGGATCGTTTGCGGGAAGGCGCCGGACAGGCTGCGTTCGGCTTCATCGAGGGCGGCAGTCGCCTTGTCTGCCATTTCGGTCATGACGTTGTGGACGAGGGATTTGGGCAGGGCGGCGGCTTCCCCGGTCTGGAGGATGTGGCGGCTGGTGATCTCGTCGATGCGGTAGTGGTTGTTCGTGCCGAGCGAGAGGGCGAGCTTCATCTTTTTGCGCTCGATCTGCTGGGCGGCAAGGTTGGGCTCTGCCGTCAGCACATCATAGAGCGGGGTCAGGCGTAAGCGGCCGCCGGGGCCGATGAAGATGCTGAAGTTTTTGGCGTGGCCGTCGGTGGCGCCGATCAGCCAGAACAGGATCTGCGCTTTAAGCACGGTCGCCTGATCAGTGGGCGGCTCGTCGCTGCCTCTGAGCAGCGTGAGAATGTCGGTCAGACTCGGGCCGCCCTCGCTTTGGTATTTGCGGGTAGGTGGGATCGAGAGCGCCTGGCAGCAGTCTTCCTGCGGCAGGCGGATGAGGCGGCCATCCCTGGTCCGGCGGCGGTCGAAGCGCTCGATGACCAATGCGCTGGTTGATCCGAAGTTCATAATCTCCGCCTTGTTGACCGGGAGGCCGAAGGCGGCGGCGAGCTTGAGGCAGTAGAATTCGTTCTCGACGCTGTTTGACAGGTCGATGCCGTTCGGCAGTTCACCGATCTGGGGCTTGAAGATGTGGGTGGTCGGTGTGGTGCCGTGCGGTTTGATCCACTGATTGCCGTGGCGGAGCAGGGCGGTTTTCTCCTGCGCGCCGGCAACCGAGATACGAAACGGATCGTCCCGGCTTAGGCCGAGCGGCGCCTGGGCCAGGCCTTTGAGCAGTTTTTCGATGGCGTCGTCATCGACGGGTTCGCCGGTGAGATCGCTGGTGGCGGTGATGGCGTCGCTTTCGGCGCCGGCGTCATCGTCGTCGCCGCCGGCGATGAATTGCAGGGCGCCGACGCAGTCATTGCCGATCGCGGCCAGCAGGTTGTAAGCGTCGGTGCCGGCGGCGCCAGTCTTTTCGGCAACGCGCCGACGCAGCGCATCAGAGTCCGGCAGCAGGTTGTCGAAGACGGCGATGACCGGGGCGCCGCGGTAGGGATCTTCGCGCAGGCCAAGTGAGAGCGAGACCGGCAGGGCGTGTTTCCAGGCAAGCCAGCTTTCATCGTAGCGAAAGGAGATTGCGCCGCTTGGCGCCTTGTCGAGGTGGCCGCCCAAGCGGTTGTTAAGCAGAACGCGCAGTGGCGCATAGGTGCGGCGCCGGACCACTAGAAGATGTCCTCGATTTCCCGCGCGCCGCTCTTCGAGCGGGCGGTGACATGAATCTCAAGATCAAGCGCCGCGAGGACGATGAGCAGGGTGTCGATCCGGGTGGCCGGGTTGCCGCTTTCGATCAGCGAGATTGTTTCCTGGCGCAAGCCGGCGCGATCGCCGAGTTCAGTCTGGCTGAGCCCCCGCTTCTTGCGGGTTCGGCGGATGAGCGTGCCGATTTGTTTGGGTGTGCGTGCTAAGTCTGACATGATTCTCATCATGGGTTAATTTCGATAGAATCCCAATATCGGAATAGGCGCATATAAATTTATTATCGGATCTAACGAATAAAACCAATTTATTGAAAATGGCGCATAGGGAATGCTGTACCGCCGACTCGACGATCACCAAAAATCACTCCTGAACGAGCTGGGTGACCACTACCCACGTCCCTTCAAAAAACGGCGGATCTCGTCCTCTTTTCCAACTGTACGCGCCATCACAAACGGGGGGGCCAATCACCCTGTAGTCGACAAGCAGGTTTCTTTTAAATAGATAGATGACAGCAGGATAAAGACGTCTAGGTTTCCAGCCATACAAATCTGCTATCTTCTTACACTCTGTCGGAAAATTGTTTCATTGGCAATATCTGCTACAAGTTTAACAGCATCTTCTCCTGGGTTCCAGGGTTGCAAATATTTATCGAACTCTGCATAGAGTGCGGGCATGACGAAAGCATGGTGGTACTCATCGTTAAAGAATGCCGCAAGCTCATAGAGACCATCCTTTGTATCGGCGAGCGTCAGGTCCGACTCTTCGACAAGCTGCTCCACGCTATACATTGGATCGCCTGCCATGCCGGCGCCAGGAACGCCGCGCCGGTTCCGATCAGGAAGGTGAAGACGATCAGCAGGACGGGCGTCATCGCCTCCAGGGCGACGAGGACTGCAAGCGCGCTCACGGTGACGAACATCAGGATGTTCACGACAAGGAGCATTTTGCGGCGGTCGACGATGTCGGCGACGACGAAGGGCGACGGCGTGAGTTCGGTCATCAGCCAGCCGGCGCCGACATCGTTCATCCAGGTCCCGACATTGGAGACCACCGTCGCGACCCACAGCACCGTGAAGGCCGCATGGCCGAACGGCGCCCAGGCGCCGGGCGCCGCGTCCTTCGCCTTTTCCGAGGCTTGGGTCAGAGCCATGATTACACCGCGAAGCAGGAGCAGCCGAGCGCGCCCCAGAAGGCTTTCTTGGCGCTGTCGGCGATCGGCAGCGGCGTCGTCGAGGCGATCTGGTGGTCGTGACCGTGAACGCCGCATCCATGGGCGCAGCCGTCATGGCAGGCCCGCGCGTGCTGCGTCGCCGGCGCAGCGGCCGCTGCGGTGCGCATGGCGGGATTGTCGAACGCGCCGGCCGGCGTCCAGGACGGGCTTGCCGGCGGCAGCGGCGGATCGAAGGACGCGAAGTCTCCCGCCGCATAGACGATCTTGCCGCCGAGAACGGTCAGGACCGACGACAGGCTCCTGATCTCTTCGGCCAGTACGGTCATGTAGTCCGCCGACAGGACGGCGAGGTCGGCGTACTGGCCGGGCCGAAGCGTTCCCTTCACGTCCTGTTCGCCTGAGAACCAGGTCGAGCCCTGCGTGTAGAGCCTGAGCGCCGTCTGGCGGTCGAGCGTGTTGGCTTCGGGCTAAAGCCGAAGACCGCCCAAAGTCTTGCCGGTGGTCAACCAGTAGAGCCCGACCCAGGGTTCGTAGGAGGCGACCCGCGTCGCGTCGGTGCCCATGCCGACGGGGACATCCATTTCCAGCATTTTGGCGACCGGCGGCGTCGCTTCCGCCGCCCGCTCGCCATAACGGTCGACGAAGTATTCGCCCTGGAAGGCCATGCGGTGCTGCACCGCGATGCCGCCGCCGAGGGCCTTGATGCGCTCGATGTTCCGTTCCGAGACGGTTTCCGCATGGTCGATGATGAAGCGCGTTTCGAAAGGCTGACGGCCGTTGACGCGCTCGAACACGGAGAGGAACCGATCGATGGTCTCATCATAGGTGGCGTGGATGCGGAACGGCCAGCGGTTCGCGGCCAGGAGCTCGACGATGGGCTCAAGCTCGCTTTCCATGACCGGCGCCGGGTCCGGACGCGGTTCGAGGAAATTCTCGAAGTCCGCCGCCGACCAGGTGAGGTTCTCGCCCGCCCCGTTCATGCGCAGCATGGCGTCGCCGGCGCCCGGCTCCACCATGGTCAGCCAGCGTTCGTAATCGGACAGTTCCTCGCCCGGCGTCTGGGCGAAGAGGTTGTAGGCGATCCGCACCGTGAGCTGATCGTCGTCATGCAGACGCTGAATAACGTCATAGTCTTCCGGATAGTTCTGGCCGCCGCCGCCGGCGTCGATCACCGATGTGATGCCGAACCGGTTCATCTCGCGCATGTAATGGCGGGTGAAGTTGATCTGGTCTTCAATTGACAGGCGCGGTCCCTGCGCCAGCGTCGAATAGAGGATGAAAGCGGACGGCGTCGCGAGCAGCAGACCGGTTGGTTCGCCTTGCGCATCGCGCTCGATGGTGCCGCCCGGGGGATTGGACGTATCTTTCGTAATGCCCAGCGCATTCAGCGCGGCCTTATTCAACAGCGTGTGGCCGTAAAGGTGGAGAATGAACACCGGCGTGTCCGGCGCGGCGGCGTTGATCTCTTCGAGGGTCGGCATGCGGCGCTCGGCGTACTGGAATTCCGACCAGCCGCCGACCACCCGCACCCATTGCGGCGCGGGCGTGCGGTCGGCCTGCTCCTTCAGCATGCGGAGCGCATCCGCGAGCGAGGGGACGTTCTCCCAGCGCAGCTCCATGTTGTAGTTGAGCCCGCCGCGGATGAGGTGGGTGTGGTTGTCGTTGAGACCGGGGATGACGCGCCGGCCGCCGAGATCGATGACGCGCGTTTCATCGGTCGCGAGCGCCATCACGTCCGCCTCTTCGCCAACCGCTGCGACGACGCCGTCGCGGATGGCGATCGCTTGCGCCTCCGGATTGGACGGATCGAGCGTCGTGATGCGCCCGTTGCGCAGTGTTAGGTCTTCAGAATTGGTCATGGGCTGGCTCCAGGCGGTTCGAGGGTTGAGGGCGGCAAGCGCCGTCGTGGCGGCGAGACCCTTGACGACGGTGCGGCGACGGATCGGCATGGCGGGGCTCCTTGGGGCGCGGGGCGCCCCTGTTCGGTGTCCGGTCAGACAGCCGACGAGCGTTTCAGGGCGGCCCGCCGGCACGTCGATTCAGTGATTCATTCAGCGGCGACGGCGGCGCCGTTCGCCGGAACGGGATCGAGACGGGGTCCATGCTCGACCCGCTCGGGCGCCTCGTGGACGTGGGTGTAGGCGTAGTCGACGCCCATGCCGTAGGCGCCGCCATGCTCGCGGATGATGTCCATCAGCCCGTCATAGGTATCGCGCCGCGCCCAGTCGCGCTGCCATTCGAGCATGGTCTGGATGGTGGTCATGGGCACGACGCCGGCTTGTTCCATCCGCGTCATCGCGGCGTCTTGGGCGAGCGCCGAGGTGTCGCCCGAGGCGTCGGCGACCATGTAGATTTCGTAGCCGCCTTCGGCCATCGCCGAGAACGCGAACATGCTGTTGCAGATGCCGGTCCAAAGCCCTGAAACGAGCACCTTCTTGCGGCCGGCTTTTGCGAGCGCGTCACGGACCTTCTGGTCGTCCCAGGAAATCATCGAGGTGCGTTCCAGGATCGGATGGTCCGGGAACACGCCGAGCAGTTCCGGATAGGTGTGGCCGGAAAAGGCGTCGGTCTCGACCGTGGTGATCGTGGTCGGCACGTCATACAGCTTTGCGGCTTTGGCGAGCGCTACCGTGTTGTTTTTCAGGATCTGCCGGTCGATCGACTGAACGCCGAACGCCATCTGCGGCCGGTGATCGATAAAGATCACCTGGCTATTCTGCGGGGTGAGGATTTCGGGTTTGGTCGTCATGGGTTTGGTCCTTTCTTCAGCGGGTGACGGGAGCGCGTTGAAGCGCTGTGTCGAAGACGAGGACGTCCGAATCCTTTCGCCTTTCGAATGCGAACCTGTTGTTGACGGGAGTATGCAGTGCGCAGCGCTCAGGGGCTTTCACCCACGCGCGCGCATTTTCATCCATGTGTGATAATCGACATGCGCGTGCTTGCGTGTTCATCCACGCGTTGTCAGATTCGATGCCATGACCGACGACATCACAAAGAACGCAGGCGGCCCCGCGCGGCCCTTCATTCTCAAAGCCGGAGACGATCGCCGGATCGATTTTCACGGGGAGCCGACGACCGATCTGCCCGAATGGGGCGGCGTCGCCGAAGCCGAGGGCGTGCGATTCATCCTGCATCCGCCGCTCGATTTCGAGATCGCTTACCGGATTCCGGATTATCTGGTGTTCGCGCCCTATGCGCGCGCTGTCGCCGATCTCTCGGTTCGGGACGGCCCTGTTCGAACGCGCGGCCAAAGGACGGATGTGGGCGCCTGAAATCCTCGACGACTTCACCGATCCGGGGTTCGCCGCGCTCCATCAGGAAGCGCGCCGGTCGTTGCTCGGCGATCCCCTGGTGGAGCCTGCTTATCTGGCGGCGCTCGCCGACGCGATCTTCGCGCGCATCGGCTGCCAGTACGCGGGCACCGCGCTCGGCAAACAGCTAAAGGAGACCCTGGCGCCGGCCACGCTGCGGCGCGTCGTGCAGCGGATCGAAACGGATCTCGGCGACAAGCTCACCGTTGAAGATCTCGCCGATGAAGCGAGCCTCAGCCGGTCGCATTTCAGCCGCGCGTTCCAGGCCGTCACCGGAGAAACGCCTCAGGAATTCATCATTGGTCGGCGACTGTGTCGCGCCCGCGAGATGTTGGCCGAACACCAACAGTCGGTCGCTGAGATCGCGGCGGCGACGGGCTTTTCCAGCCAGGCGCATTGGTCGACCGCGTTCAAGAAACGACTTGGGCTGACGCCGGCGCGCTACCGCGACGCCTTCCGCGAGGGTGAGCGCTGATTGCGATTGCAGTCATGGCTGATCTCCATGACGGGCGGTCCGAGAGCTCTCTCAACCTTCAACCCGTGACGGCGACAGCCAGCGGCCTCTCACTCTCAGGGGGCGTTGCGGGGTCTCCCCGCAGAAGGGGTCGGACGAGACCTTGGCTCGGCCGCAGGGAAAGGCTTCCCCTCATCGTCGTTCGGACGTTGGTGGCCAGATCGTTGGTTCCAACCTCCGCGGGATCGGGGGTTGTCACGACCCCCACCCGCGTTCCTTTTTTAGGAAGATCATGGCGTCGAAAGCGGCGAGCTTGGCGGCATCTTCTGTTTTATGGGGCCTGCGTGAAGAAACGGAACGTCCCGTCGCGCGGTCTTCGATCCGTGCGCCCCAAAGCCTCGGGTTCTTCTGGAAAACGGTAATGTTGAGACCGTCTGTATTCAGATAAGCGTTTCCCTTGGCGGAGACCTTCCATTTGCGGCTGAGCCAGCGCCGTTTGCGCTGTGCGGCGTTGCGGAGCGCCTTCTCGCGGCGGCGCGGACCTTCATAGTCGTTCTCCATGTGCTCAGCGCAGACACACCCGACGGCGAGGCCTTCGGGATAGTCGGGATGTTCCATGTGATGGACGTAGCGGATGTCCTGGGTTTCACACATCTCGCAGGTCTCGTCTGGCGCACCGAGGTCTTCCACTGAGGTGCATGTCCAGCCCTTATGGGGAACCCCTGGGATGCTCCATTTTCCAGCCGACGACATGATCTCCTTTGCGGCCCAACGGCATGTGCGTCGGAACCGGCTTTACCAGATATCGAGGTAATGATACAAAACCTCAGAACTCACGTCCAGAATCTGGTGGTTTAGTATCAATGCCGGAGGGCAAGACACAACGCGATTGCGCTCTTGAGATGCTCCGGGATCGGGGCATCGTCCGGCTGTCCGAATTCAAGGCGGCCGGGATCACAGCCGCGACCATTGGCCGAATACGCGAGGATGGCGACGTGATCCGCCTTGGGCGTGGTCTCTACCAACTGCCGGACGCGCCCTTAGACACGAATCACAGTCTTGCGGAAGTGGCGAAGCGGGTCCCGAAGGGCGTGGTCTGCCTTACCTCAGCGCTGGCGTTTCATGAGCTGACGGATCAACTGCCTCGATCGGTCTGGCTCGCCATCGGCAAAAATAACTGGTCACCGACAGACGATGAAACAAGCCTGCGAATTGTTCGCTTCACGGACAAACTGCTGAAGGAAGATGTCGAGACGGCATCGATAGAAGGTGTGCCGGTAAAGGTCTTCGGCGTCGCGAAGACCATTGCGGACTGCTTCCGGCATCGACGATCGGTCGGTCAATCGGTTGCGCTCGAAGGGCTTCAAGAGGTGCTCCGGCAGCGTAAAGCCACGCCGGCGGAGATCGCGCGCTCGGCGGCCAGCGGCGGCGTCTCGACAATCGTTCGTCCGTATCTTGAGGCACTAACCGCGAATGGCTAAGGCAGGCGGATATGTCTTGCGCCTTAGTCAAGAACGGCTCGGCGTACTTGACTATGCCATGGACATTTATGGCCGCTTCGCCGAAGCGGTGCCGTCGTTCAATCACAGCCGGAACGCACCACTAGTCTGTTTCATCGTCGATCCATCCGGCCACGTCTCGCATATTGGTCGCGGACGACGAGGTGTGAACGCTGGGACGGAGCAAAGCCGTCTCAATATTGAGGAAATTCACTCGCTCGATAGCGCTGTGTCGATCGGCGACATCATCGTTGGCGTGCCAAACCGCAATAGAAAAGCCGTCGAAGATCGGTTCCAGAATGGCGGCTTACTTCCGCCAAAAGCCTTTCAAGAGACTGTCGATCTTTTTGTGCAGCTCGCACCGGGCGCTCGTAGCCTTATCGAGCGCTTCACCACGTCGACCCGTCAACGTCTTGAGCGTTTGAGCGAGCGAGTGCGGAGCAATCTTGCCTATCAAAAAGAGTCTCTCGCAGTCGCTTTGAGCCTAGCCGGGATTGACCGTACTCCGCTGGCTGAATGGTCCCTAGACGAGAAAGCTCCAGAGTCTTTTCTGGATGGGCTCACCGAAGTTCGGATGCGAGAGGATCCGATGGTTATTCAGGACATGCGACAAGTGCCCGGCTACGCCTATCTACGAGACGTGCCCAACGCCGCCGCCGCTGTCTTCGTAGATGGCGAAGATCGCCTCACCGTGATTATGGCTAATCGTCAGCCGCTAGAGGAGCAGACTGGAACCGATTTGATCTACTACAATGAGCGCTTTCAGGCGTTCATCATGGTCCAATACAAGGCCATGGAACCGGATGACGATCTGGGCGCGATATTCCGATTTCCCGAAGCAAAACTCATTGACGAACTCAGTCGTATGGACAGATTCCTCAAGGAGTTGTCCAAGGTCAAGACCGACACAAAGACGGATGATTTTCGCTTCAGCGATGATCCGTTCTTCTTGAAGTTCTGCCCGCGCGTCCAGTTTGAGCCCGATAGCACAGGTCTGACGAAGGGTATGTATATTCCCCATGCTTATTGGAGACTGCTTGAAAAGGACGACCGATTGAAAGGCCCTCGGGGCGGACGTCGTTTAGCTTATTCCAACGTCGGTCGGTACTTCGACAACACGTCATTCTCCATGATGGTCAAAGGTGCATGGGTCGGGACCAGTATTCCGCAGTCGGAGCTTCTTGAAAGATGGATGGGGGATGTCGTGGCTTCTGGACGCTCGATAACCTTCGCGGTGAAACCCGATGATCCGGATCCTGACGGGGAGGGTGTGATCGTCGTCGATCCAAATCTGGATCTGGATGGCTTGGCTCTCGAACAAGATGAAGAGCCGGTTCGAGCAAAAGTCTCGCGTGGGTGACTAGACAAGGAATTGGCGGAGTCCGCCTGGGAGGAAGACATGGCGGTCATTCGCAAGGTTGATATTTCGCACTTCCGATCGATTAAGTCGTTTGAATGGTATCCGTCGCCTGGTCTCAACTGCCTCATTGGATCTGGCGACGCTGGCAAGAGCACGATCATTGACGCCATCGACTTATGCCTCGGAGCGCGGCGATCCGTGCAGGTCACCGATGCAGACTTTCATGAACTTGATGTTGAGACGCCAATTTCGATCACGCTGACCTTGGGGGCACTGTCAGACGCTCTCAAGAATTATGAGGCGTATGGGGAATATCTACGAGGTTACGACGACCGACTCGGCAAGATTGAAGACGAACCGGGACACGGCCTGGAAACAGTCCTGTCGTTGCACCTGGAAATTGCTGGCGATCTGGAGCCGCGGTGGCGGCTCAGATCGGACCGCACGGATGCAAAGGGCAACGATCGAAATCTCAACTGGAAAGATCGGATTGAGCTTGCGCCGACCCGTCTTGGCGCGGTCTCGGATTACAATCTTGCTTGGCGGCGTGGGGCCCTCCTTAGCCGGTTGAGCGAAGAGAAGCCGGATGCGTCCCTGGCCTTATCGCAGGCGGCCCGAGAAGCGCGGAAGGCTTTTGGCAACGACGCGGATGCTCAACTTGGAGATGCCCTTGCGTCGGTGAAAAAAGCTGCCGATGAACTCGGCATCCCGATCGGTGCGAAGGCGCAGGCGCTTCTCGACACTCATTCTGTCTCGATCACAGGCGGGTCGATCGCCTTGCACGATGAACGCGGGGTTCCACTCAGAGGCTTGGGACTCGGCTCCACGCGGTTGCTTATCGCCGGGCTCCAACGAGAAGTCGCTGCGCGTTCCTCGATCCTCCTGGTTGACGAGATCGAGAACGGTCTCGAGCCGCACCGCATCATTCGGCTTCTTGGATCGCTGGGGGCCAAAGAGGCAACACCGCCCCAACAGGTCTTCGCGACGACGCACTCGCCCATCGTCCTGCGCGAGCTTTCAGCGGGCCAACTTCGTGTTTTGCGGCGATCAGGTGAGAAACATGAGGCACAACCTGTCCCCGCATCTGCGCAAGGGGCGCTGCGCCGCGCTCCTGAAGCTTTTCTCGCACCATCCGTCCTGATCTGTGAGGGTGCGTCGGAAGTCGGTTTTGTGCGGGGCTTCGAGCATTATTGCGTAGGCCAAGGCCAACCGTCGATTTTTGCTCGAGGAGTCGCGCTCGTCGACGGCGGTGGCGGCCATCCGGACCGCTTGTATGAGCGCGGGGCCGAGTTTGCAAAGCTTGGGTATCGAACCGCCGTCTTCCGAGACGCCGACATCCTGCCAACCCCACAAACGGAAGCGACCTTTCATCAACTGGGTGGCGGAACATTCACGTGGGAAGCGGGTCAGTCGCTGGAAGCGGCGATCATCGGCAATGTCGGAGACGCGACGCTTCTTGCGCTTCTTGACTACGCGATTGCTGAACATGGGCAAGATATGGTCGCCGCCCATATTCAATCCACGTCTGGCAATCAAGAGACGGTCGAGAACCTTCGAGCGCTCCTCCATTCACCTCAGCACACAATCACACCTGCTCAGCGGGATGTTCTGGTGGCGGCGTGTACGACGAAGAAAAACCCGTGGTTCAAGTCGGTTGGTCGCATGGAACATGTGTCCAACAAGATACTGGCACTGAATTTCGCAGTTGTAGGCGAAAGCTTCAGAAACCGAGTCAATGTGCTGCTTGGTTGGGCTCAGGCGCCTCATGGCTGATATTGACTTGCTATCGATCGATTGCGGCAGTGTCTCCGCGCCGGCCGGGTGCGGAAAGACCCACCTGATTGCCTCAGCGCTTCAACGGCATGGCGACTCGAAGCCGATCCTAGTCTTGACGCATACCAATGCAGGTGTTGCCGCATTGCGCGCGCGATTAACGCACATGGGGGTGCCGCAACGCGCGTACCGGATCACCACCATTGATGGCTGGGCAATGCGTCTCATCGGAACCTTTCCGCATCGCAGCGGCCATGCTGAAGGGGTACTGGATCTGACGGATCCAAGGAACGATTATCCTGCAATTAGGCAAGGCACGATCAATATTCTTGCAGGCAACCATCTCAGAGATGTTCTGCAAGCGACGTACGCACGGTTGTTTGTCGACGAATATCAAGATTGCCTCGTCGAGCAGCACGCGATAGTCTCAAAGCTTGCGGAAGTTCTGCCGACCTGCGTGCTTGGTGATCCGATGCAGGCCATATTCGGCTGGGGCACCAACGTGCTCGTCGATTGGGAGGCTGACGTTCATGCGCGCTTCCCGCCAGCAGGTGAACTCGACACGCCATGGCGATGGCGCAATGTCGGGACGGAGGCCTTTGGTCGTTGGCTCTTGCAGGTTAGATCAGCGCTGCAATCCGGTCAGCCGATCGATCTGACGCACGCACCCGCCGAGGTCGAGGTGATAACCGTCACGGGCGACGATGACGTGCCCAACCAGACCAGGGCCGCCAATACCCGCCCCCCGGTCGAGGGTGGGAGCGTGCTGATCGTCTGCGACGCCAGACGACCTCCCCGGCATCGTGAGATCGCGGCAAGGGCACGAGGCGCCGTTGTCGTCGAGAACGCCGATCTGACAGACTTCATTCGCTTCGCGGCATCTTTCGATATGAATGCGCCAACGGCTACGGATGAGCTGATCGATTTTGCCGGTTCGACAATGACCGGTGTAGGCGCCGCTCAGATGAAGCAACGGCTGCGCGTGCTGCTAGCTGGTCGGGAACGATCTCCGCCAAACGATGCGGAAGCGGTGGCTCTGGCTTTTGCACGCGCTCCAAGTCCGGCGGCCGCCGTAGCTTTGTTGGCCGAGATCAATCGGCAGGGCGGGGTTTTCCCTTTGCGGCCTGCACTGGTGCGTTCTGCCATCCAAGCCTTCAATGGCTGTGTGGACGCGGAAGACTTTCATGACATGGCGGTCCGCACGCGTGAGCAATCGCGCGTCAAGGGCCGCGCTTTGCCTCGCCGAGCCGTGGGCAGCACCTTGCTACTTAAAGGATTGGAGGCTGATGTCGCGGTGATCATTGACACCGATCTGCTGGATGCTCGCGATCTCTATGTCGCGATGACAAGAGGGTCGCGAAAACTCGTGATATGCACAAGCAACCCAGTGCTTGTGCGAGCTATCCAATGACCTTGAGGTACGCTTTTTTCGCGGGTCCACTTCGATGCTATATGTCAGTTAAGCCAAGATCTTCCGGTTCCCCACAATGGGCGTCTACGCTTTCCTGCGTGAGGATCACAAGGTTTGAGTCTGGCGATCGCGCAGATGGGACGAGCAATCCTTCGCGTTCGTGAAACGTCGCGACCGCCGCAATTTCCTGTGTTGGCAAATACTCCTCACCCCGAGACACATAATCAGACTTGCCCCAGTTCTTGAGATCTACGCCGAGCTTCTGGAGCAAACCGGGGTCGAGTAGGTTGATCACTTCAATGCTCTCGACTGGAATTCGAAACATTCGATAGTTCAGAAAGTCAGGTGCAAACGGCTGTTGCTGGGAGAGGTGATAACGAACTTCGGCTAATGCGCCGTCAGCGCTCGTAGCTGTATAGAGAACATCGAATGCGCCATCGTCCCACCGACCTTCTGGGTGCCAGCAAGCAGTGGGATCTCGACCATCGCGTACCAGTCTGAATACGTCACCGGAGAATGACTCGGTCGGCAACGCTTCGATTTGATCAATGAGTTGGATGTCTCGAAGGGTGCGACGCATTCAAGCAACTCAGATGAATGCGTCCGCATCGAGACGTGCGATAATCGTTAGCACCTCATCCGTTCTGTTCTGATGAATGAGATCAATTGCTCTCTCTCCTCCCAACTGGGGATGTCGGGAATGAAGCCATACTCGGATGTTCTCCGGCTTGTAGTAATCCCTAAGCTTCTGAACGACATAGTTCAGATCAGCTATCAGCAGCTCATTTTTCGGTTGAGGCGCGGCTTTCCCGTTGATCCAACGGTGTACCGTTGCCTTCGAAACATCAGTCAAAGCCGCGATATCTGTGCCCAACAGACCGCCTTCTTCTTGGAGGGTGTTCAGAATCCTTGATACGGCTGCTCCGCTCATCGCCGCCTGCCAGCTTCGTCGTTCGTCTCAGATTTCCCGAGATGAGGTAGTGCAATGGATCCTGCAAGTCTCATGCTTGAGTCGTTCACAATCTTCTTTAGAGCCTGTCCTGTTTTGTCCAATGATGATGCGTAGTCTGCCAGTCGCTTTTGCAAGCTTTCGGGTGACTTCACTTTCAGTTCCGCTGCTCGATCCGGATCAAGGTCCAATCTCGAAAGCTGAAGAGCTTTTCTTGCGCATTGATCCAGGTGTGTGGTCCTAAGGTGATCCGGCCGCCTCGAGTTTGGAACTTCACTAAGGCCGACTACCGCCTCGATAGCTTCTCTTAGGGCTGTCTCTTTTGCTTTGGCCTTGAAATCTGCGAACGTGCCAATTCCGGTATTCGCAGGATCGAACAAGAGACGTTTGCCCTTTGGAGCCTCTGAGAGCAGTTCGAGCTCTGCGTGACTAAGGTTTCGTCCCAAGCCTGGCGCCCTTGCAAACTGCTGCCGCCCATCATTGCGAACCGAGTTATCGATCGACTTTGATGGCTGTAGCCATGTCTGATCTGAAAACTGGTCGTTCGCTAAAGCGCCGAATGACAGGCCGCTCGTAACTCCAAGTGCGGCAAGAGAGAGTGGCTCCAAACCACCAGCATAGTCCAACACGATCGGAAGCTCACAATTACGCAGCAATTGAAGGCGGCGAGCGGTTGTCCGCATACGACCCGCAAGTGGGTCGCGCCTCATGCCAGAAAGTCGGAGCCAAAGGGAACAAGCTGGCGCATCGCGGTGTAAATTGACGATGCGACCGGTGACCTCTTCTTTGCCGAGTAACGTCAGCCGCCCTATGAAGCTGGATGCGATCTCTATGTTCTGACCGCCAGCTTGATCCAGCGCAGTGCGCAGTACAGCCATGAAGTCGTGATCTTGCTCGAGTGTCGTCAACGCAGATGCGTCAGAGACATATCGGCTTGGAGCCAGGACGATGTGGAATTTGTGCGCCACTGCGAGTTCAGCAATCCGCGCGGCCAAGCTTTCGTTAAAGTCGCTAAACGTCAGCGGGCGCTCGGGTTCGCCATCGAGCCATTCAGCTTTACGCGACTGGCCAGTCCATTTGAACGGACACGCCAATTCGGCGGCCTTGGTGTCCAATATGAGTTCAAAACCAACTGCCCTGAGTTCATTGAGCAAGTCTGCCTGTCTCTTGACATTGTATGCGTCAACGACAGCGCGCTTTCCCGGCAACAGGTTTTGAGACTGGTAGTGGGCAAACTGTTGATTGAAATTGCCCACCCTCACGATGGTCGCCAAGGGGGTCGTATGGGATCGAAAATCGTCGAGTCTGACTACGTTCATGCAGCGCATGCTACATCACGGTTTCAGCAAAGTCAATTCTGAAACTGAGATGCAATCCGCGCGTGAGCCGACAGAAGCCCCACGGTCGAGAGGCCGCGGCCTAGGCGGCGCCAGACTGGGCTATGCATCGGGACAGGGCTTCGCGTCGTGCGCTGCGATCCAATGCGTAGGTGGTACGCTTGAACTCAACGCCAGCTAGTAAGCCTTGGATGTAGCCGGACACCGTATCGGCTGCCATGATCAGAACGCTGTCGAGCGAGTGGATTTATTTGCTCGTAATCGATGCTCTGGAATGTCCGACCAATGCAGCAATGGTGCTTTCGGTGAAGCCGAGGTCGTTCGCCGTGCTGGCGAAGCTATGGCGAAGGATGTGCGCGGTGAAGTCGGGGAGCTCACCGTCGCCAAAAATCTTGTTCCACTGGTTGGGGAAGCTGCTGAAGGTTTCTGATCCCCGTACTCCTGGAAACACGAACTCACCCTCTACTGCTTTGCGCCGCTCCTCAAGCAATTCGATGACCGGCAAGCCAAACGGTCTCGTCGAGGCGCCTTCCTTTGAGTCTGAAAGGCGCAGACAACTGTTCTCAAAATCGACTTCGCTCCACTGAAGACCGAGTACCTCGCCGCGTCGGCACCCGGTAAGCGCGAGCAACTGCGTGATGGCGATGGTCGGCGCGAGTTCGGGATCCTCGCTTGCCTCGCGGAGCATCTTGCCGAATAGGCGATATTCGTCCTCGCTCAGACGCCGATCCCTTACTTGATCCTTCGGCTTCCGTATTCCATGGGCGACGTTGTGCTCAATGATCCCCATGCTGATTGCATAGGTGAGCATCGATCCAGTGAGGCCGACGCATTTGCTCGCCGTCCCACGGCCGCCGCGCAAGACGGAGACGCCGCGCTTCTTACCTGTCTCCCGAACGGCGGCCGTCTTCCCGGCGATCACATCGTTCATCATCTTCGTCACATCGGCCTTCGTCAGATCCTGGACCCGGCGCTGCCCGATGAGCGGGATGATGTGGCCGTTCAATGCGCCGATGTTCGTATAGATCGTCGAAGGTCGTTTCGGACGCCCGCCCTTGCCCATGATCAGCCCGGCTTCCATGGCCTCGACGTATTGTTCGGCCAACTCCTTCACGGTCATCGCGTTGCGATCGAGTTGGCGCTCTTCGGCGGGGTTCTCTCCGCGGGCAACCTTTCCCAGTTGCGCCATCGCTTCCTTTCGTGCGGTCTCTGCCGTCCAGACTCCATGACGGCCGATCGCATAGCGACGTGAACGGCCGGCCGCACGATATTGAATGACGTGGCTGCGCTTGCCCGACGCGAAGACGCGCAAACCGAAGCCGGGCAGTTCGTCGTCCCAGATGACGTAGTCCTTGTCGCGGATTTCAACCGTGTCGACGAAGCGTTTGGTGAGCTTTGCCATCTGAAGGCGGACCTTTCCGATCGGCCCTCAACCTTGCTTCTCACGTAAGCACTACGTAAGCAGTCGGACGAAAGCTGCGACCTGCTTCTGGATAGAAGCTTCGGAGTGGCGATCTGAAAAGGCAATGCAGATCAGTTGGTTATCGTGCTCCGTCGCGCTCTATCGTGCACTTAGGAAAGGTATCGGTAACGCCTCCGAAGGCAGAGGTTACGGTTGCTGATTAGCTCGCTACACCATGGTATCGTTGCAGTACGAGTGCGCTGATGCGGGCGAGTCTATGAAGTGCAAATCGGGCCCCGTAACCAATGTTCTCGCTCCACCTTAATGACTCTTGAGATCTGTGCGCGGATAGCGCTTGCAGCACTGCTAAGAGTCTGATCCAGCAGGAGCACGGCGTGGGCTCCTAGGTCGATCTCTGTTGCGATCTCGTCCAGGTGCTGCTGCATGGCATGACTGTCGCAGTAGGACATGACCAGGCCAGCGCCCTTACCCTTGGCCGGGCAGATTGCACCGAAGTGTCAATCGCCATTCAAACATGACCCCCGATCGGCGCCGAAATCTGACCCTCTGGCGAGGATCTTTCGATGATGGGTCGGTGTCGTTTTGGTGGTAGGGCAAGAGGGCCTGGAGGCACGAAGCCCGCCACTGCGCGCAGCGCCTCCAGGCCCTCGTTGGTCAGGAGCGGTTGCGGATGCGCCAGGTTACGTTGCCGGTCTCGACGATGTCGCAGTGATGGGTGACGCGGTCGAGCAGAGCCGTGGTCATTTTGGCGTCGGCGAAGACGGTTGGCCATTCGGCGAAGATGAGATTGGTGGTGACCGGGATGGAGGTGCGCTCGTAGAGGCAGCTGATCAGATGAAAGAGCAACTGGCCGCCGGCCTGAGCGAAGGGCAGATAGCCGAGCTCGTCGAGGATGACGAAATACACGCGGCCGAGCTGGTCGCCGAGCCGCCCGGCGCGGCCCTGGCGCTGCTCGGCCTCGAGCCGGTTGACCAGATCGACGGCGCTATAGAAGCGGACCCGTCGGCGGTTGTTGACGACGTTCGCGCCGATTGCAATGGCCAGGTGCGACTTGCCGGTGCCGCCGACGAACGCCGACGAACGCCGACGAACATGGCGTTACGCGTCTCCTCCAGGAAGTCGCCCTGGTGAAGGCCGCGCGGCTCATGCCTCGCTATCGTAATGCCACGGCAACGGGCGCCGCCGAAGAAGGCGAAGGCTTGGTCATGGGCATCGAACACCATCTCTTGCGTTTCGCGCGAATAGGCCACCAGGAAGGGCATCCGAGCCCGGTGCGAAGCTCAGCTGTACGTAGGCCTCGGATAGGATCATCGTGCGCGCCTGGCGCCAGCGCTTGGCATAGCGCCGCACGCTGTCGTAGCCGCCCCGATAACCCTCCCGGTGCAGGTCCTCGAGAATCCGCGTCAGAGGAAGCCGCTCGCGCTTGCGACGCCTCTCATTTGCCTCCAGCATCTCCTCCAGCCGAGCGACGAAGGCGCCGCGCTCCCGGCTGATCTGCCTGATGCTTCTGCCACGCACAAAGTGGCCCCGACGGACCTTCGACAGCGTCTCCACGCACACCATCCCTGCTCTCGCCCCGGCCATGTTCCTCCATGACCGAAGCCGCCGCACAACTGCGAGGAGGGGTCAACTTCCGATTCCGATCTCCCCGCGAACGGGGTCGCTTTTGCGGGTCGATCTACACCAACCCCGCGAAGCCACCAGCGGGTGCTCCAGATTGATTATGGCGTCAAGACGCTCGCAAAAGAGGTCTTTGCTACCGCGTGATCGCTTCGGACTCTGCATTGGAATACACCAGGAATCGTGGTGGCAGGCATCGCTTCCCAGCATTATCCAACACGTTAGTCTGCTTCGAAATCCCTCGATTTCAATAGCTTCTCACTCTCTCAGGGCGGGCTTTAGGTTGGAGCGGTTCCAACGAAGCGAGATCTTCTTCCGACGGCGTCGTTCCACCTTTCTTCATGAGCCGGGCAGCAAACCGATGTGCATCATCAAACCAATTCAAAACGTGGGGCATGTCGTGGGGCATAAATTCGAAATGAGCACATAATTCTATATAAATCAAATGGTTGATCATTGTTCATGGCGGATGGGGTGGGATTCGAACCCACGAGACGGTCGCCCGCCTGGCGGTTTTCAAGACCGCTGCCTTCAACCACTCGGCCACCCATCCTCGTCGTGGCACGGCTTTCAATCTCGAGTCCGCTCCACAGATCGCCAGGCTGTCTAGCTTAGGCGGTCGTGGTGGATCAAGCGGGCTTCTTTAGCGGTCAGCGTATTGGTCACGGAAAGCTGATCCTGGTTGGGGCGCGCTCGCGGCCGCAGCCCTGCTATCTGGACGGCAGAGATCAGGATCACCACGGGCGAGGAACGGACGATGTTTGAACGAGGCTGGGTAGGGGTTGTGGCGATCGTCATGCTGCTGGCAAGCGGGTCGGCTGCGGCTTGCGGGCAGGACAGCGACTGCACACTTGGCGAGCGCAGCTATCGAATCTACCTCCCGGACGGTCTGGAGAAGGAGAAGGGTCTAGGCGCAATCGTCTTCGCGCACGGCTATCGAGGGACTGCGGTCGGCGTGATGGAAAACCAGTCACTGACAGGCTTGGCCGATCGGCTGGGTGTCGCGCTCATCGCCGTCAAGTCGAGGTATGACGACTGGAGCATCCCGGGCGTGCCCAATGAAGGTGCCAAACCCAAGAGTGACGAGCTTGCCTACTTCGATGCCGTCTTGGCCGATGCCACGGCCCGTTTCCCCATCGATCCCGAACGCATCGTGGCCTCCGGTTTCTCGGCCGGCGGCATGATGGTTTGGAACCTGACCTGTCATCGCAGCGACAGCTTCTCAGGCTTCGTGCCCATCGCCGGAACCTTCTGGCGCCCGATTCCGAAGAGCTGCGACACGCCGCCTGCCAATGTGATCCATCTGCATGGCGACAGCGACAAGATCGTTCCCTTGGCCGGACGCAAGGTGGCCGACGCCCACCAGGGCGACGTCGGCAGGGTGTTGGAGATGTATGGCCTCTACGGCGGCTATGGACCGGCGCTGGTCCGTCAGGATGGCGCTCTGACCTGCCAGGAGCGGCGCAACCCCGAGGGCCGCATCCTGGATTTCTGCCTCTTTCCCGGCGGGCATGGCTTCAAGGCGGACGATCTGCAGCGAGCCTTGGAGCGTCTGGACGCAGTGCGGGTGCAGTAGCGCCCTCTAGCCTGGTGAAGTATCCGGGCTAGCGCCGCGCTGCCTCATCCAGCATGGCAAGCGCCAGATCCAGGGAGGCGCGGCGGACCTCGCTGCGGCCGCCCGGAAAGATCCGCTTTTCGATCCTGGGCGCACCGTCGCGCAGCAGCGAACTGAGGTAGACCAGGCCGACCGGCTTGCTGGGCGTTGCGCCGCTCGGACCGGCGATGCCGGTGACGGAGATGGCAAGCTTTGCCGGGCTCTGTGCCAGGGCGCCGACGACCATTGCCTCTGCCACCTCCGGGCTGACAGCACCCTTGTCGTGCAAGAGCGCCAAAGGAACTCCCAGAACCTCGTGCTTGGCCTCGTTGGAATAGGTGACGAAGCCGCGCTCCACCACGTCGGAGGAGCCGGGGACTTCGGTCAGGCAGGCGGCGATCAAGCCACCGGTACAGCTCTCGGCGGTGACCAGAGAGATACCGGCCCGGCGGCAGCGTGTCAGCACCAAGGCGGCACGCCGGGTCAGAGAATCGTCAAACATGGGCAGCTCCCCAGAGGATGAGGCTCATCGCCAAGGCGGCGTAGATCCCGGCCATCAGGTCGTCGCACATGACGCCCCATCCGCCGGGCAGCCGCTCCAGATTGTCGCAAGGCCAGGGTTTCAGCACGTCGAAGAGGCGAAAGAGAGCCAAGGCAGCGACCCAGGAAAACCAGTGGCCAACGTCGCCGAAGAGGCCGAGCGGTAGCAGTGTGATCCACTGGCCGGCGACCTCGTCGATCACCACCTCCGAGGGGTCCTTGGTGCCGGTCCTTCTGACGTGATGTCCAGAGGCATAGATGCCGATCGCGGTCACTGCGAAGACACCCAGCAGCAGAGTCCAGAACCCACCGATCCAGAGGAGTGCGACCCCGAGCGGAACTGCAGCCAGGGAACCCCAGGTTCCAGGCGCCGGCCGCAGATAACCACTGCCGAAGACGGTCGCGACTTCCTCTTGCCAGCTGCGTCCTCTCATCGACGCTCAGCCCGCGCTCGGCGCCGGTAGCATGATCGACACGCTGGCCAACGCAGCGATGCCTTCGCCGCGGCCGGTGAATCCCAGGCGCTCGCTTGTCGTGGCCTTGACCGAGACCCGGGACAGCGGCACCTGGGCGATCTGGGCCAGCTTCTCGCGCATGGCCTGGCGGTGCGGGCCGACCTTCGGGGCCTCGCAGATGAGGGTCACGTCCAGGTTGACGATCTTCCCGCCAGCCTCAGCCAGAAGCGTGCAAGCATGGGCGAGAAAACGGTCGGAGGTCGCACCCTTCCACCGCGGATCGCTTGGCGGGAAGTGCTGACCAATGTCGCCGGCAGCCTGCGCGCCCAAGAGGGCGTCGACCAGGGCGTGAATGCCGACGTCGGCGTCGGAGTGACCCTCAAGGCTGCGGTCATGGTCGATGAAGTGTCCGCAGAGCCAAAGGCCCGAGCCTGGGATCAGGCGATGAACATCAAACCCGCTGCCGCTGCGTGTCTCCATGGGGGCCTCCAACAGGCGCGCCGCCGTTTCCAGGTCTTCGGCGGTGGTAATCTTAAGGTTGTCGGGGTTGCCTTCGACCAGGCTCACCGCCAGGCCGACAGCTTCCGCAACGGCAGCATCGTCGGTCAGTGCTTGGCCTTGCGCTTGTCGGTGGGCGCTGAGGATGGCGCGAAGGTGAAAACCCTGCGGTGTCTGTGCGCGAAACAGCTGCGCGCGCGGTAGTGTTTCGATAACAAAGCCCTCGATGGCTCGCTTCACCGTATCGGTTACCGCTAGGCAGGGCAGGGCGCCCGGACTGGTCTCCAGTGCCTCAATCACACGAGCCAGCAAGGCCTTGCCCGGAAGCGGCCTGGCGCCGTCGTGGATCAGGACACGCGCATCTGCCGCTCCTTCCAGCTCAGCCAAGCTCTGCAGGCCCAAGCGCACGCTGTCCTGACGCTCTGCACCGCCCGGCACCGGCGGCAGGAGATCTAGGCCGGCTGCGGCCTCGGCGTAGAGATCGTTATCGTCGGGATGAATGACGGCAAGAACGGCATCGACATCGGGATGCCCGGCGAAGGCCTCCAAGGTCCAGGCCAACACGGCTCGACCGGCCAGACGATGGTACTGCTTTGGCAAGCCCTCACCGAAACGGCGACCGCGACCGGCGGCCACGATGAGGGCGAAGGTCTTGGCCATTGTGCCTCGTTCGCTCTTTCATGATCTTGACGATAAGCGACACTGGCCAGAGGCGGCCCCTTGCGGTCAAGAGCAGCGGTGCGGAAAGCTGCATCTTCCGGCCGCGATGTTCTATAAGCCGCAGCTATGACACCCGATGCCGATTCGACTGCCGCTTTGCTGCTTGGCGTCACCGCCGCGATGGCGCTGACCCCGATAGCGCTCCTCTCCTGGCGGGGTGGGATGCAAACCTGGCTTTATTGGACTTTGCATCTCGTTGCCCTGGCGGGCGTCGCTGCGGCCTTGGCACAGCACTTGGCTGTCGGATGGACGGAGCATCTGGTTCAGGCGCTCTGGCTGTCCTTGCTGGTCGTCTTGCTGCTCTACCCGCTGATTGCCTTGCGCTCGCGCGGCAGCCCGGCGCTTGCCCCGCTGCTTTATCCCTATCTGCTGCTGTTGGCGATCGTGGCTACTGCACTGGAGCCCGTCCAACCGCAAACAACCGAGACCGGATCTCTGGCGTTGTCCGCTTGGCTGGCTGCGCACATCGTTTTTGCGCTACTAGCCTATGGCCTGGTGACCTTGGCTGCCTTGGCCGGGCTTGCGGTGGTGTTGCAGGAAATGGCTCTGAAACGCCGGCGACCGAGCCGTCTGTCTGCGCGCTTGCCCGCCCTGGCTGATGGCGAGCACCTGCAGTTCTCTCTGCTGGCCTGGGCGGAGTTGGGTTTGGCTCTGGCCATTGCCAGCGGGATGGCCCACCAGATCCTGACCGAGAGCGTGCTGTTGCGCTGGGACCATAAGACGCTGCTTGTCCTCTCCGGCTTCTTGGTGATCGGTTTGCTCTTGATCCTTTCGCGCCGGACAGGTCTGCGCGGGCGGCGGGCTGCGCGGATCGTGCTGACCGCCTATCTGCTGCTTAGCTTGGCCTATCCCGGCGTCAAGTTCGTCAGTGACCTGCTAGCCGGCTAGACCATGCCCGACGTTTGCACTAAGTTGCTTGGAAAGAGTGCAGAATTCAGGAGTGATTAGAAAATGGGCAGGCGCTCGACCCCGCCCATCCCACCGCTGGCCGTGGTTGCCGCGCCGCTTTCGGGAGTAAGCGACGCCCCCTTTCGCGCCGTCTCGCGTCGTTGGGGGGCGGATTTGGTGATCTCCGAGATGATCGCCAGCCGTGCCGTCCTGGAGGAAAGCCGCCAGGCGCGGCGAGAGCGCGCGAAGATGCCGATGGAGGAGGGGGCAACGGTCCAACTGGCCGGCTGCGATCCGGCCATCATGGCGGAAGCCGCGCGGGTCGCGGTGGGCGAGGGGGCAAGAGCGATCGATATCAATTTCGGTTGCCCGGCAAAGAAGGTGGTAAACCAGGCAGCCGGCTCGGCAATCATGGCCGATGAGGACTTGGCCGCCAGCATTCTGCAAGCTGTTGCCAGCGCCGTCTCAGTTCCGGTGAGCGTGAAGATGCGTCTGGGCTGGCGCCGGGACCGCCAGAATGCCGCCAGCATCGCTCGACTGGCCGAGGAAGCTGGGCTTAGTGCGATCACGGTGCACGGCCGTACTCGAGACCAGGGCTTCAAGGGTAAGGCCGATTGGCAGGCAGTCGCCACTGTTCGGACAGCGTGCAGCCTGCCTCTGCTGGTGAACGGCGATATCCTATCCGCGGATGGTGCGGTGGAAGCTCGAAGTGCCGCGGCTGCTCAGGGGGTGATGATCGGGCGTGGCGCCTGTGGCCGACCCTGGCTCTTCCGGGAGGCCAAGGCGGCCTTGGCCGGTCAAGTGCTGCCGCGGCCGCCCTCTTTCGCGGAACGACGGGACTCCGCCTGCCGTCACTATGAAGCCATTCTCCAACACTATGGCGACCGTCAGGGGCTGCGCATCGCCCGCAAGCACGTCGGCTGGTACCTGGATTCTTTGCCTGGCGGTGTCGATTGGCGAGCCCGACTGCTGCGAAACGAGGATCCCGGCCAGGTGGTCGCCGGCTTGGCCGAAGCGCATCGGCAGGCTGGTGAGGTGGCGGAGGCCGCGTGAACAAGAACAGCCCCCAGCCCTTTGCTGTTGCCGGTGCAATGGGCCTGCCCGTTGCCGTCCTCTCGGCGCTGCCTGCTCCAGTCTTCGTGGTCGGGCCGGAGGATCGTTTCCTCTACCTCAATGCCGCGGCAGAGAGCTTTTTCGCTGGTTCTGCGGCGACGCTTCTGGATCGCAGTTTGGAGGACTGGTTGCCCAGGGACAGTCCGCTCTTCCTGCTCTTGGCCCAGGTGCGCGACCGCGGGCATAGTTTGTCGGAATACGGCGTCTCGCTGGAAGGGCCGCGAATCGGCACTCATTTCGTCACCCTTGATGCCGCGCTTTTGCCGGACAGGCCTGGCGCCGTGGTGATAGCGCTGCAAGAGCGCTCGATCGCGCAAAAGATCGATCGACAGTTGACGCACCGCAACGCGGCACGCTCGGTGACCGCAATGGCCTCCATGCTGGCGCACGAGGTGAAGAACCCGCTCTCCGGCATTCGCGGGGCAGCGCAGCTGCTGGAGCTGAACAACGAGGGCGCTGACCGCGAGTTGACCCGCCTCATCTGTGACGAAACCGATCGCATCGTGCAGCTGGTCGATTCCATGGAGATGTTTGCCGATAGCCAGCCCCTGGAGCACGAGGCGGTCAACATCCATGAAGTCTTGGGCCATGTGCGCAATCTGGCCGTCAACGGTGTCGGCCGGCACGTGAAATTCGTTGAGCGCTACGACCCCTCACTGCCGTCTGTCCGAGGCAACCGTAACCTCTTGATCCAGGTCTTTTTGAACCTTGTAAAGAACGCGGCCGAGGCAGCGCCCACCGTGGGCGGCATCATCAATCTCACGACGCGCTATCGACAAGGCGTGCGCCTGGCACTGTCGGGTGCAGGAGAGAAGCTGAAATTGCCGCTGATGGTGACGGTCGAGGACAATGGATCGGGTGTGTCCGAAGACCTGCAAAGCCACCTCTTCGACCCCTTCGTCAGCACCAAACCGAACGGGAAGGGCCTGGGCCTTGCGCTCGTGGCGAAGATCATCGACGACCACGGCGGCGTTATAGAGGTGGAGAGCGAGCCGGGCCGCACGCGCTTCATGCTTTACCTGCCGGTCATTACGGCGGCGGAGGGCTAGACCATGGCGGCTATCCTGGTGGCCGATGACGATCGCGCCATTCGCACAGTCCTGAGCCAGGTGTTGGCGCGCGACGGCCACAGCGTCCGCTCGACGGGAACCGCAGCGCAGCTCTGGCAGTGGGTCGACGACGGCCACGGCGATCTGGTGATCACCGACGTGATCATGCCCGACGGCAGCGGGCTGGACCTGCTACCTCGTATCCGCAAGCTGCGCCCGAACCTACGGATCATCGTGATGTCGGCGCAGAATACCCTGCTGACTGCCGTCAAGGCAACTGAACGCGGTGCCTTCGATTATCTTCCTAAGCCATTTGATTTAAAAGAACTTTTAAGATTAGTCAATCGGGCGCTCCTGGAGCCCGGTACACCCAGCCCAAGCGGTATCACCTCGGCTGCCGAGGAGAGCATGCCCTTGATCGGCCGTTCGCCGGCGATGCAGGAGATCTATCGCGTCCTGGCGCGCCTGATGGGCACCGACTTGACGGTCATGATCTATGGCGAATCCGGCACCGGCAAGGAACTGGTGGCACATGCGCTCCACACCTATGGCAAACGGCGTAGCGGTCCCTTCGTGCCGGTGAACATGGCGGCCATTCCGCGCGACCTGATCGAGAGCGAGCTCTTCGGGCATGAGCGCGGTGCCTTTACCGGCGCGACACAGCGGTTCGAGGGCCGCTTCGAGCAGGCTGGCGGCGGCACGCTGTTCCTCGACGAGATTGGCGACATGCCACTGGAGGCGCAGACCCGACTGCTTCGCGTGCTGCAGGATGGCACCTATACGACGGTTGGCGGGCGGACCGCGTTGGAGGCAAACGTCCGTATTGTGGCGGCAACGCACCGCGATCTGCGCCAACTTGTGCGCCAGGGGCTGTTCCGCGAGGATCTCTACTATCGTTTGAATGTTGTGCCGCTGCGTCTGCCGCCGCTGCGCGAGCGGGCGGCCGACGTACCGGAACTGGCGAGCCACTTCCTGGCGCGCTGCCAGAACGAGGGTCTGCCGCAGAAGCGCCTGACGGCAGACGCCCTGGAGCGGCTGAAGGGACACGCCTGGCCCGGCAACGTGCGCGAGTTGGAGAACCTGGTACGGCGTCTGACGGCGCTCTACAGCCAGGAGACTCTGGGGCTGGACGTAATCGAGGCGGAGCTGTCCGACAGCCCCATGGAGCCAAGCCGAGTGCCGCCGGCCGGCGAGAGCTTGGGCGGTGCCATCGAGCGCCATCTCTCTGACTATTTTGCGGCGCATGAAGGGGCCCTACCGCCGCCGGGCCTCTACGATCGCTTCCTTCGAGAGCTGGAACGCCCGCTCATCGAAGCGACCCTAGCAGCCACCCGCGGCAACCAATTGAGGGCTGCTGCCGTGCTGGGATTGAACCGAAACACCCTGCGGAAGAAAATAAGAGATCTGGACATCGAGATCAGCCGGCCGTTTAAATAGCTGTGGCTTTCCTGCAACAGGAGTCGCAGGCGCAGGTGACAGAGTCCGTTGGACATAGCGAAAGGGGCGGCCCCGCAGGTGATTTGGGCTTGAGTGCGCGCGACAGCGGTGCGCTCTCGCGCCTCTATGACTGGGCCAAGCGTGGCCGAGTCGAGCGCTGGCTCATGCTGGTGTTGCTGATCATGGCGGTCGTCAGCGGCTTGGCGACCTTCTTTGCCGTGACCGGTCGGCTACCGGGGTCCGTCGGCAACACGACCCTCTTCATCCTCCTGCTGATCGACTTGGCGCTCTTGTTGTGCCTCGGCGTTGTGGTGGCCCGGCGCCTCGTCGTCATTTGGGCCGAGCGCCGTCGCGGGCTGGCCGGTGCGCGCCTGCATGCCCGCGTCGTTGGCCTCTTTGGCCTGCTGGCGGTCGCCCCGGCCATCGTGGTGGCTATCTTTGCCGCCGTCCTCTTCGATTTCGGACTTAGGATCTGGTTCAGCGATCAGGTCAGCACCGTCGTCAGGAATTCGCTGGCGGTGGCCGAGGCCTATCTGGACGAGCATCAGCGTGCGGTTGCCGGCGAGACAGTGGCTATGGCCCGCGTGCTGACCGCTCAGGGACCGACCAGGCTGGTCGATCAGCGCCGTTTGCAGGCGCTGCTGTCGCAGCAAGTCAGCGACCGGGCGCTGTCGGAGGCCGTGATTTTCGACGGTAACCGCCGCGAAGTGGCACGTGGTGGTTTTCGGGTCTTTGCCGACTTCAATCCCCGCAGCCTTCCGGCCTGGGCGCTGGAACAGGCACGCAACGGCGATGTGGTGATCCTTCCGTCCGAGGAGGACTCCCGGATTGGTGCGCTGGTCTATCTCGATAGCTTCTCAGACAGCTACCTCTATGTCAGTCGACCTGTGGACGCGCGCATTTTGGGACAGCTGGATCAGTCGCGCGGTGCAGTCGCGCTCTATGCCGATCTGGAGGGCCAGCGACACGACCTGCAAGTGACCTTTGCCGTGGTTTTTGCCTTGGTCGCGGCACTGCTGCTGCTGGTCGCTGTCTGGATCGGCCTTGCTGTCGCCAATCATCTGACCAAACCGGTCAGCGGCTTGATCGCCGCAGCCGAACGTGTGGCCGGCGGTGACTTGGCAGCGCGACTGCCGCCGCCGCGCACCGGCGACGAGATCGCCAGCCTGATTACGGCCTTCAACCGCATGACCGAGCAGCTCCAGCAGCAGCGCGGCGACCTCTTGGCGGTCAATCGCCAGAGCGAAGAGAGTCGCCGCTTCATCGAGGCGGTGCTGAGCGGCGTTTCCTCGGCCGTCGTGGGCCTGGATTCCTTGGGCCGCATTCAATTGGCCAACAATGCCGCCGAGGCCCTGCTGGGAGCATCCAGCGACGAACTGCGCGGCAGTCAACTGCGCGAGCATCTACCGGAGGTCCGGGTCCTGGTCCAGCGCGCGCGTGAGCGACCCGGACGCTACGCCGAGCGTCAGATCGCCTTCGACAGCAGCGACGGCCAGGTCCGCCATCTCTTCGCTCGGGTGCTGGCGCAACGCGGCGGCGGGCAGGCCGTGCAAGGTTTGGTCTGCACCTTTGAAGACGTCACCGACCTGTTGTCAGCCCAGCGCAAGGCAGCCTGGGCCGACATCGCCCGGCGCATCGCCCACGAGATCAAGAATCCGCTGACCCCGATCCAGCTCTCGGCCGAACGTCTGAAGCGCAAGTACCTGCGCCAGATTACCCAGGATCCGGAGACCTTCGCACTCTGTACCGACACCATCGTTCGTCAGGTGTCCGACATCGGCCGGATGGTCGACGAGTTTTCCTCTTTTGCGCGCATGCCGACCCCGGTGATGCAGCCTGAGAACCTGGGTCAGTTGATGAAGCAGGCGGTCTTTCTGCAACGTCAGGCCAACCCCAAGGTGGGCTTCAAGCTGACTCTGACGGATGAGCCGCTGGTGCTGCTTTGCGACTCGCGGCAGATCAACCAGGCCTTGACCAACGTGCTCCTGAACGCAGTTCAGGCGGTCGAGGGCGGCGGTGAGCAGAAAGGGCAGGTCGAGGTGGCACTTACCAAGACGACCGGTCAAATCGAGATCCAAGTGATCGACAATGGGCGCGGTTTGCCGGACGGCGACGCCGCCCGCCTAACTGAGCCCTACGTCACCACCAAGGCCAAGGGCACCGGTCTTGGCCTGGCGATCGTAAAGAAGATCATGGAGGAACACGGCGGGGAGCTGTTGTTGGGCAATCGGCCCGGCGGCGGTGGCGCCCGCGTCGTTCTTAGTTTTCCCGCCGTGCGCCTGGTCGAGGCGGCGAGTGTGGCAGAGAAGGCAGGATAACCTATGAGAAATCCCCCATTGGCGCGCGAAATCCTGATCGTCGACGACGAAGCCGATATCCGACTTCTCCTTTCAGGCATTTTGGAGGACGAGGGCTACACGACGCGCGGTGCAGCCGATGCCGACCAAACCCTCGACGCGCTGAACGAGCGCTTGCCGCATCTAATCATCCTGGATATCTGGCTGGAGGGCTCTCGGCTCGACGGTTTGGAACTGCTGCAGATCCTGATCGAGCAGCATCCAGAAATCCCCGTCGTGATGATTTCCGGCCATGGCACCATCGAGATGGCGGTGACGGCCATTCGCAACGGCGCCTACGATTTCATCGAGAAACCCTTCAAGACCGACCGCCTGCTGCTCTGCCTGGAGCGCGCCATGGAGGCAGCGCGGCTCAAGAGCGAGAACCGTGAGCTGCAGGAGCGCGCCGGCATGCAGGACGACCTGATCGGTCGTTCCTCATCGATCGCGGCGTTGCGGCAGGCAATCCAACGGGTTGCGCCGACCAACAGCCGAGTGCTTATCACTGGCCCGCCAGGCAGCGGCAAGGAGGTTGCGGCCAGGATGATTCATCGCCTCTCGCGCCGTTCGGCCGGGCCTTTCGTTGTAATGAATTGCGCCGCCCTGGCACCGGAGCGCTTGGAGCATGAGCTCTTCGGTACCGAGGGGGAGCGCTCGGTCAGTGGCAATCGCAAGATCGGCTGTTTGGAGCGCGCACACGGCGGAACCCTGTTGCTGGACGAGGTCTCCGATCTGCCCTTGGAGGTGCAAGGACGCATCGTGCGCACCCTGCAAGACCAGTCTTTTGAGCGGATCGGCGGCAAGCGGCGTATTGAGATCGACATTCGCGTTGTCGCTGCCACCAATCGCGATCTGCAGCGCATGATGCGCGAGGGGCGTTTCCGGGAGGATCTCTACTATCGCCTGAACGTCGTGCCGGTCGGCTTGCCCTCCTTGAGCGAGCGGCGCGACGACGTGCCCTTGTTGGCCGAGCATCTGATGCAGCGCGCCGCCGATGCGGCGGGCCTGACCCCACGGCAGCTCTCCAACGATGCCTTGGCGACCTTGCAGAGCTGCGACTGGCCGGGAAACATTCGCCAGCTACGCAATGTGATCGAGTGGGCCTTGATCATGTCGCCAAGCGATCCCGGAGAGCCTGTAACGGCCGAGCATCTGCCGCCTGAGATTGCCGGGAACGCGCCTGAGGCGCTGCGCAGCGACGGCTCGACCGACCTCTTGGAGCTCTCGCTGCGCGAAGCCCGGGAAGTTTTCGAGCGGCAGTATTTGGAGGCTCAGTTGCTGCGTTTCGGCAGCAACATCTCGCGAACCGCCACCTTCGTCGGCATGGAACGCTCGGCTCTGCACCGTAAGCTCAGAAGCCTCGGCATACAGGCCGAACGCTAAGAGAATGGCGGGCCACATCACGAGCAGGGCTGTGCCTGCAGCGGTCGCGGGAGGCAGGCCATGAAGGTGATCATCTGCGGGGCCGGTCAGGTCGGGTTCAACATCGCCCGCTACCTCTCTACCGAGGCCTCCGACATCACCGTTGTCGATCAGCGGGCCGATATCGTGCAAAAGGCTGCCGACAGTCTGGATGTGCAAGGCATCGTCGGCTACGCCTCGCATCCCGATGTGCTGGCAGAGGCCGGGGCCGAGAAGGCCGACATGCTGATCGCCGTCACCCACATGGACGAGATCAACATGGTCGCCTGTCAGGTGGCCCACTCGCTGTTCGACATTCCAACCAAGATTGCGCGCGTACGCAGCCAGAGCTATCTCAATCCGGTCTGGTCGGACCTCTACAGCAGCGGCAACCTACCGATCGACGTCATCATCTCGCCTGAAGTGGAGGTGGCGCAAGCCATCGCCCGGCGTTTCTCAGTGCCTGGAGCCTTCGATGTCATGCCGATGGCCGACGGTAAGGTGACGCTGGTCGGTGTCCGCTGCACTGACGATACGCCGATCCTGGAAACGCCACTCTGGCAGTTGACCGAACTGTTTCCCGATCTGGCGATCTCGGTTGGCGGTATCTGGCGCGGCGGAAAGGGGATCGTACCAGAGGACGAAGCGCGCCTTCAGGCCGGCGACGATGTCTACTTCGTCGCCGATACGGCACATGTCGAGCGCGCCATGGCGGCCTTCGGCCATGAAGAGAAGACGGCGCGTCGTGTGGTCATCCTGGGTGGCGGCAACATCGGCCTCTACCTCGCCAATCTCTTGGAGACGGAGGCCGAGCATCTGGCGCTTCGGGTCATCGAGATGGATCGGGAGCGTGCCGCACAGGTGGCCCAGGCGTTGGACCACTCCGTCGTGCTTTGCGGTTCGGCCTTGGATCAAGAGGTCTTGGAAGAGGTCAACATCGAGACGGCTGAGACCGTGGTAGCCGTTACCGACGACGACGAGACCAATATCCTCTCCTCACTCCTGGCCAAGCGAAGCGGATGCCGTCGTGCTGTCACCTTGATCAACAACGCCTCTTATGCCTCGCTGACCGGCCCTTTGGGCATCGATGCCGTGGTCAATCCACGGTCCATCACGGTCTCGAAGATCCTGCAGCATGTGCGCCGCGGCAAGATTCGTAAGGTGCATCCCGTGGCAGAAGGCTTTGCCGAGGCTATCGAGGCGGAGGCGCTGGAAACTTCCGGTCTGGTCGGCGTGCCGCTGCGCGATGCCCACCTGCCCGACGGCGTGCTGGTTGGGGCCGTGGTCCGTGCCGGCAAGGTCAGCATTGCCCACGGCGATACGGTGATTAGACCCGGCGATCAAATGATCCTCTTTGCCGAGCAGGCCGCCGTTCGACGTTTGGAAAAACTCTTCTCGGTTAAGTTGGAGTACTTCTAGCCTAGGAGAGTGGAGGCCGCCTGGGCTTGATCGATCGAGCCTAGCCTCGGGGAGGTCGCGGCGGATAGACCTATGCGCCTGGCCGGTCTTGCTGACACTTCGGAGCCTGTGCTGTCATCTCCACCTCACGACAGGTCAATTGCAGGGAGAGATCCGCCATGGGGCGTCTTGCCTACGTCAACGGGCGTTATGTGCCGCATAGCCAGGGTCAGGTCCATATCGAGGATCGCGGCTATCAGTTTGCCGATGGCATTTACGAAGTGGTGCCGGTCGCCGCCGGGCATCTGGTCGACGAGGACCTGCACCTGGACCGCCTGGAATACTCCTTGAGCGAGCTTAGAATCGACATGCCGATGAGCCGGGCTGCCTTGCGCCTGGTCTCGCACGAGGTGATCCGGCGTAACCGCCTGACCAACGGCCTGCTCTACATGCAGGTGACCAGAGGCGTGGCACCGCGCGATCACAAGTTTCCAAAGGCGGTCAGGCCGGCCTTGGTGATGACGGCCAAGCAGACCAAGCCGTCGACTGCGGCGCAGTTAGCCAAGGGGCTAGCCGTCGTGACCCGGCCCGACATCCGTTGGAAGCGGCCCGACATCAAGTCGATCTCCCTCTTGCCGAATTGTCTGGCCAAGCAGGAGGCTGCCGAAGCCGGGGCTGCCGAGGCATGGCTGATCGATAGCGACGGCAAGATCACCGAAGGCAGTTCGACCAATGCCTGGATCGTCACCAGGGACAAGCGCGTCATCACGCGCGAAGCCAAGCGCCAAATCTTGAACGGCATCACCCGTCGCGTTCTCTTAGACGTCATGCGGGCCGAGGGTTACGCGTTCGAGGAGCGCTCCTTCAGCCTGGAGGAGGCCAAGGACGCCAGCGAGGCTTTCCTGACCTCCTCGTCCAACTTCGTGATGCCGGTGACCCGGATTGACGATACGAGCGTCGGCAATGGCGAGCCGGGCCCGCTCACCTTGGCCTTGCGTCGCGCCTACATTGCCGGATTTGCCCCCGACGGCAGCTTGCAGTGAAGCCGCGTGCGCTAATCTTCGACTGGGACAACACGCTGGTCGACACCTGGGCGGTGATCCATGCGGCCTTGCACGAGACCTTCACCGCCATGGGCGAGACGCCCTGGACGCTGGAGGAGTGCAAGCAGCGCGTGCGTGCTTCGGCGCGCGAAGCCTTCCCCCTTCTGTTCGGCGATCGGGCTGCAGAGGCGGCTGAAGTCTTTTATGACGCCTATGGAAAGAGTCATTTGACCGTGTTGAAGGAGTTGCCCGGAGCACAGCAGTTGCTGCTCGAACTCACAAATGCCGGATATCACCTAGGAATTGTGTCGAATAAAGCTGGACATCTTCTCCGGCCAGAGGTTGTCGCGATGGGATGGGAACTCTATTTCAGCGCTGTGATAGGGGCAAACGACGCCCCTGCGGATAAACCAGCGCCGGAAGCTCCGGCAATGGCGTTGGGTGCGATGGGAGTAGAGGCGAGTGAGGAGGTCTGGTTCGTTGGCGACACCGATATCGATATGCGCTGTGCCGTCGACATCGGGTGCCTTCCCGTACTACTGCGTGACGAGCCGCCGCGGCAGGGAGAGTTTGCGGATTGCCGTCCACGTATCCATGTTGACTCTTGCCCAACCCTGCAAGGGTTGATCTTTGGCAAAGAGGCTCGACCCTCTTAGACCGGAGCGCGGATCCGCGTTCTCAAAAGCAAAACGAAGGCTTAGATCAGATGGCAGCTGAAAAGCAACAGAACGTTCAAGATGTGTTCTTGAACCACATCCGCAAGAACCGAGTACCCGTCACTATCTTCTTGGTGAACGGAGTGAAACTACAAGGCGTCGTCACCTGGTTCGACAACTTCTCAGTCCTCCTACGGCGTGACGCCCACTCGCAGCTTGTCTACAAGCACGCAATCTCGACTGTGATGCCGGCGACCCCGGTGCAGCTGTTCGAGCCGGTGCGCGAAGAGGAGCCCGTCGAGGCCTAGCGCGGATCAAACCAGATGGTGTCCATCTGGCGGCGTGACCCCGCTGGTTCGCTGTTGACCAAGGGCAGGACAAAGGCGATGGCTCCATGAGAGCTGCCGCCTTCCTGCTCTGACAGCGGTGCCGGACTGAGCGAAGGAGGCAATCACGAAAACAGCGGTTATCTGTCCGGAACTGACCGAGCGGGGTGCGGCACAGTCTGCGCGCCGCGATCAGCATGCGCGGGCTGAGGAAGCACTTGGTCTGGCGCAAGCAATTGGCCTTGAGGTGGCCGTAACGGAGACGCCCTTGGTGCAGCGGCCGACGCCGGCAACCCTGCTTGGCCGCGGACAGGTCCAGGCATTGGCGGAGCGGCTGCACGACGAGGATGTCTCGCTGGCGATCCTCGATACCGCACTTTCTCCCGTTCAGCAGCGCAATTTGGAGCGCGACTGGCAGTGTAAGGTGATCGACCGGACCGGCTTGATCCTGGAGATATTCGGCGCGCGTGCCCAGACCCGCGAGGGTCAGCTTCAGGTCGAGCGCGCAGCACTCTCCTATCAGCGTTCGCGCTTGGTGCGCTCGTGGACCCATCTGGAGCGTCAGCGCGGGGGCTTTGGCTTCCTGGGTGGTCCCGGCGAGAGTCAGCTGGAAATCGATCGCCGCTTGATCGCCGAGCGGATTGAGCGGATCGACCGCGACCTGTCCAAGGTGGGACGGACCCGGTCCGAGCAGCGCAAGGGCAGGGCGCTCCCGGTGGTGGCTCTGGTGGGCTACACCAACGCCGGTAAGTCGACCCTTTTCAACCGACTGACTGACGCCGAGGTCCGGGCACAGGATCTCCTATTTGCGACCTTGGATCCGACGATGCGTCGTCTGACCCTACCCAGTGGGCGCGAATGCGTACTGTCGGACACCGTCGGCTTCATCTCCGATCTACCCACGCAGCTGGTCGCCGCCTTCCGCGCCACTTTGGAAGAAGTGGTCGAGGCCGACCTCATTCTGCATGTCCGCGACATC
Organism: Rhodospirillales bacterium; assembly: GCA_963669445.1. Lineage (GTDB taxonomy): Bacteria > Pseudomonadota > Alphaproteobacteria > Kiloniellales > JACOMY01 > JACOMY01. The sequence goes on along the minus strand of OY770029.1, from coordinate 1,990,914 downwards.
GCCCACGCCGACAGCGGCCTGCAGCGCGACGACGTGAAGACGGTCTTGAACGAGCTGGGTTGCGGCCCGGAGGAGGGACCGCCGCTGATCGAGGTTTTCAACAAGTCCGATTGCTTGGCCGAGGAGCAGCGCCAAGTTCTGGCCGCAAAGGCCGCCGAGACAGGCGCTAGCCTGATTTCGGCGTTGACCGGAGAAGGGCTCGAATCTCTCTTCGGTAGGCTGGAAGAGATCTTGGGCCAGGACGATTCCCTCGTGTTGGTCGAGATGGATGCCGGAGAAGGGCGTATCCACGCTTGGCTGCACGAAGAAGGTCAAGTCTTGGCCGAGCGCAGTGACGATGCCGGCCGCCTATGGCTGGATGTCCGCTTGTCGGTCGCAGCCTTGGGGCGCCTGCGGCGCGAGGTATCCGATCATGCGAAGGACATCAGACTGCGTACGGTGCGCGCTCACTAGGCGGACTTTTGGAAGTACGCGCGAGCGGCCCTCACTGCGGCGCCTTGCTTTCCTGGCATCTTTTCTGCCGTCGCAATGACAAACTTTTTGATCAAGTGCTTGACAGATAGGGCCCTTGGTCCCTATCTCCCCGCTTAGCACTCGCTGACTAGGAGTGCTGACAAGTTCATTTCGGGCGGACCAAGGGGGGCGCCCGGAGCAAGATCCCTAAGCTTAAGGAGAGACGCGAGCATGAATTTCAGGCCGCTGCACGACCGCGTTGTCGTCGAGCCGCTCGAGGGCGAGGAGAAGACCGCCGGCGGAATCATCATCCCTGATACGGCTAAGGAAAAGCCGATGCAGGGCAAGATCGTGGCTGCGGGCCAGGGCGCGCGCGCCGACGACGGCAAGGTGACCCCGCTGGATGTCAAGGCCGGCGACACCGTGCTCTACGGCAAGTGGTCCGGCACCGAGGTCAAGCTCGACGGCAAGACCCTGCTGATTATGCGCGAGAGCGACATCATGGGTGTGGTCGAGGGCTAAGGCTGCCTTCGCAGCGCCAAGAACCAACGCCTGATCAACTGACTAATATAGGAGTAAGTCCATGTCTGCAAAGGACGTCCGCTTCGGCGGTGATGCCCGTGCCCGCATGCTCAATGGTGTCGATGTTCTCGCCGACGCCGTCAAGGTGACCCTGGGTCCCAAGGGCCGTAATGTTGTCATCGACAAGGCCTTCGGTGCACCGCGCACGACCAAGGACGGCGTGACCGTCGCCAAGGAGATCGAGCTTTCCGATAAGTTCGAGAACATGGGTGCGCAGATGGTGCGCGAGGTCGCCAGCAAGACCAACGATTTGGCTGGTGACGGCACCACGACCGCGACCGTATTGGCCCAGTCGATCGTCCGCGAGGGCGCCAAGGCGGTGGCCGCCGGCATGAACCCGATGGATCTGAAGCGCGGCGTCGATCTCGCCGTAGAGAAGGTCGTGGCCCTCCTCCAGGAGAAGTCCGCAACCGTCTCCGGTTCCGAGGAAGTCAGCCAGGTTGGCACCATCTCCTCCAACGGCGACGTCGCCGTCGGTGAGATGATCGCCGAGGCTATGCAGAAGGTCGGCAACGAGGGTGTGATCACCGTCGAAGAGGCCAAGAGCCTTGAGACCGAGCTGGATGTGGTCGAGGGCATGCAGTTCGACCGCGGCTACCTCTCGCCTTACTTCGTGACCGATGCCGAGAAGATGGTCGTCGACATGGAGAACCCGCTGATCCTTCTGCACGAGAAGAAGCTCTCCGGGCTGCAGCCCATGCTGCCGCTGCTTGAGTCCGTCGTGCAGTCCGGTCGTCCGCTGCTGATCATTGCCGAGGACGTCGAGGGCGAGGCTCTGGCCACCTTGGTGGTGAACAAGCTGCGTGGCGGTCTGAAGGTCGCTGCCGTCAAGGCGCCGGGCTTCGGCGATCGCCGCAAGGCCATGCTGGAGGACATCGCGATCCTGACCGGCGGCCAGGTGGTTAGCGAGGATCTGGGCATCAAGCTCGAGACCGTGACCGTCGACATGCTGGGTACCGCCAAGAAGGTGACCCTTACCAAGGAAGAGACCACCATCGTCGATGGTGCCGGCTCCAAGGACGACATCCAGGGCCGCTGCGGCCAGATCCGCGGTCAGGTCGAGGAGACCTCCTCTGACTACGACCGTGAGAAGCTGCAGGAGCGTCTGGCCAAGCTGGCAGGCGGTGTTGCCGTGATCCGCGTCGGTGGTGCCACCGAGGTTGAGGTGAAGGAGCGCAAGGATCGCGTCGAGGACGCCATGCATGCAACCCGCGCAGCCGTGGAAGAGGGCATTGTCCCTGGCGGCGGTACTGCACTGCTGCTGGCTGCGTCTGCACTTGATGGCCTCAAGGGCGACAACCACGACCAGGAGATCGGCGTCGCCATCGTGCGCCGCGCGCTCGAGGCACCGGCACGGCAGATCGCCGAGAACGCCGGCACCGAGGGCTCGATCGTGGTCGGCAAGATCCGCGATAACGGCAACTGGGGCTTCGGCTTCGATGCCCAGGCCGGCTCCTACGGCGATCTGGTGAAGGGCGGCATCATCGACCCGACCAAGGTCGTCCGCGCGGCTCTGCAAGATGCGGCCTCCATCGCCGGCCTCTTGATCACCACCGAGGCCATGGTGGCCGAGGCACCGAAGAAGGAAAGCGCTGCTCCGGCCGCACCCGATATGGGTGGCATGGGCGGCATGGGTGGCATGGGCTTCTAAGCTCACATCTACCCTGACTAACGAAGGGGGGGCGGTGCCGCAGGGCGCCGCCCCTTTTCTTTTTGTGCAGGCTTTCAGTTTATCATGGGCGCGCATTCTATTTGATCTGCCGTTGTTTCGTGCTGCGCGACAACGCGTTGATTCCCTCAAAGAAATTCGGTACCTTCGTCCAGACGAGAAGGTATTTTGGTCTGATCCATTTTTGTGAGTTGCGATTGCCGTCGAATGGCGATTGTTAGAATGAGGAGACATTTCAAATGCATACGATGGCAACAGCGATGCTGTTTTTCAGACGATTTGGGACAGGTTTATCCTGTCATGCACGTCCAGGACTGTCACGAACGATCATGCGAATGGCAGTTTTGACGATCACTCTAACAATGATTGCTGCGGTCTCGGTGAAGACCTCTTTGGCCGAAGCCGCGAGCGTAAGCTTGTCCTGTGAAAATGAGATTGTCGCTAGCGGTGGAAGCTTCAGGAACACCGCAATTGTCCATGCGCTCTTCTGCCCCGGAGCAATAACACGGGGATTCTCAACACCATGGATCCCAAGCAGCGGTAAGACTGAGATTGCCTTTCCTGTCAGTGAGAAGGACGTCATCATCGAAGCCTTTTGGATGGACATGGGAGCTGTAAAGAGTGTAGTTGCAGAAGAAAAGCCGGAAGCTGTGCGCGTAAGTATTTTAGACAAGTCGCTGGATAAAGCTATAGAACCAGCAAACCTATACAGTCGTCAATTTGAAAACAACGTGATGACGCTCTCGCTTTGGACGCCCAGAAACACCGGACTGACCTACAAGAGCTACAAGTTGGTTGTCGTTGCGTGGAAGTCTGGAAGCAGCGAACCAAAACTTGAGATAGTCGCTACGCTAACGGCAGATACAATCGTTTCGTCCAAAGGCCTATCTCTGATTGTCCTCTGTGTTGTTGGTGCTTTAAGCTTAGGACTTCTGGCTGTTGGGCTGAGTGGAGGAGGGGGAAAAGCGGCGAAAGGCGATAACAAACGAAGTAAGAGCTGGGGACGATTGTTTGCAGGACCCAGCGGGCGGATGAGCTTATCGAGTGTACAAATCTGGTTCTTTTCTTCGGTGGTTGTCTGTATTTCTCTGTATATATTCATGCGAAGCGGCGCGCTGGGTGATGTTTCGACCGACGTTTTGCTGCTCATGGGTATCACGGGACTGGGTGCGAGTGCCGCGAAAGTTGGTGACCGCTTCACTCAGAGGTTGGACTGGGAAAACTGGCTTTGGCTCAGCGAGAACAAGTATCTACCTGATGTTGCCCCCTACAGCATAGGACAGTTGTTTCGCGACAGCGCGGGAAACTTTGATGTCTTTCGCTTCCAAGCGCTCTCCTTCTCGATCTTGGTGGGCGGATACCTCTTCACCGCCGGATTGGCAGGTTTAGCGGACATCGACTTGCCGGAGGCCGTCATGGGACTGTTAGGACTCAGTCAGGTGACCTACATCGGTGGGAAGGCAAGCGGATCGCCGAAGTTTAGCGACTTTGACAAGCAGCTGACGGAATATAGAACGCATGTCGAGAAGAGCGGTGAGACTTCGCTTGCTGCACAGACATTGAAGAAGAAGCTGGATCTGGCATTTAAAGCTGTCTTTGGACTTGAGCCGCCGGCAGAGGGAACTGACCCAGGAGCTGGCGGTGGTGCTGGAGCTGGCGGTGGAGCCGGAGCTAGCGGTGGAGCCGGAGCTGGCGGTGGTGCTGGAGCTGGCGGGAATGACACCCTAGCTTAGTCGGCTGGCTGGGAGGCCTTAGCGGCACAGGGCCTCCCTCCCGTCGAAGCGTCAGCTAAAATCCATGTTTCGAGCTGTAGCCAATAGGCGGGATCGTCGAGGAACCCCGCTCTCTCCCTGGCCAACTAGAGAGGTTCGGAGTTTCTTGCATCTGGACGAAGGGAAACGCCAAGCAGTCTCAGTTGCCGTTCAAGAGACTGCGCCAGTTCCTCCCGCTCCATCTCTTCGTTGACGACAAACGCGATGAAGCTGCGGTCCACGACATTGAAGACCAGCAGGGCCGCGTCCTCCGCTGCGACCCTTGCATCGAGCAGTCCCTTGCCCTGAAGCGCGCGGATCAGGTCCGCTGCCTGGTCGCGTAACCGCTGGTCGTTCTCGGCGAAGCGGCGGGAGGAGGGGGTCTCGGGGCGTTCGATCATCATCGAGAAGGCCTGGCGCCAAAGGCTCTTGTCGAGCAGTTCCAGGGCGTGGTCGGTCCAGGCGTTGGCCAAGGTTTGGATTGCCTTGGTGGGATCGTTAGGCGGGTCCTGGACGATGGCGTTGCTGGCGACCAGGGTGTCTCGGGTCACCATGACCACCAAGGCCACCAGGATGTCGCCCTTGGTTTCAAAATAGTTATAGAGCGTACCGATCGAGAGCTCGGCCATCTCCGCGATCCTCTCCATGCGGGTCGCCTCGAAGCCGTGTTCTCGGAAGGAGGCCAAGGCCACCTCCAGGATGCGCGTCTCCCGCTGCGCTTTTTGCCTTTCTCTCAGGCCTGCCATCTCGCCGACATCCACACAAATCCGAAAAATTGAAGTTGACTAAATTTTGAAAGACATTCAAGTTTTTTGGCAGAACAGCAGGGAGAAACAGGATGATACGCAGTCTATTGGCCGGCGTGGCGCTGGTCGCGCTTACATCTACCGCCCAGGCCGAGGAAGAGCTGAATGCCTTGGTTTGGTGCGATCACGCCGATACCGGCTTGCTTGAGCCTTTTGAGAGCGCCAACAACGTCAAGGTGAACGTCCGTGAATACGAGGGAACCGGTGTTGCCTTAGCGCTGTTGGAGCAGTCGCAGCCGGGAGACTGGGATGTCTTCGTCATCGATGGGATCGATGTCGGCCGCGTCGTCGATCGTGGGCTCTTGGCGGAGCTGCCGCGCGATCAGCTTCCCATCGACGACATCTTTCCCGCGGTGCGCATGGAAGAGCAGAACGGGCGCGACGGCAAGCTCTACGCCATGACCGAGAAGTTCGGCTACAACACCATCGCCTACAACAAGGATAAGGTCGATGTGGCCGACATGACCGATGCCGGCACGCTGTTCTCCGACAAGTACGCCGGCCGCATGGCCATCTACGACTATTATCTGCCCGTCATGGGCATGGTGCAGATCGCCAAGGGCGGCAAGACGGCAGACATGACCGCGGCCGATGTCGAGGCCATGCAGCCCGATCTCTTCAAGATGAAAGAGAATTCGGCCGGCGTGTTGGGCGTGGTCGCAGCACAGACAGCTCTTGCCACCGGCGAGGTCGACATCGTCGTAGGCGGCGGCGAGTGGCTGACAGCTGTCCTCTCCGAAGACAAGCCAGAGCTCGATTGGGTGATCCCGGAGGCAGGTGCCGTGCGTTGGACGCAGTCCATAGGCGTCTTCGCCGACAGCGAGAAGCAGGACCTGGCATTGAAGTTCGTGCAGTACATTCTCTCTCCCGAAGGTCAGGCCCGGCTTGCGACCTCCTCGTGCTATTGGGCCATGCCGGCCAATGCAGCGGCCGGTTCGGTGCTGAGCGATGAGCAGAAGGCGGCGCTGCGTTGGGACCAGCAAAACGACTATCTGGCCAACACCCAGCTCTATCCGGCTCCCGACGAAGAGCTTGACCTGGAGATGCAGGACGCCTGGGCGGAGATGCTGCAGCACTAGCATGAATCCAGCCGCTGCCGGTCGAACCTCAACCGGCTGGGGGCTGGTGCTCCCGGCCGGTCTGTGGCTTGCCGCCTTTTTCGCAGCTCCAATGGCGCTGATGCTTGCCGTTAGCCTTTGGAGCCGCGAGAAGGGCCAACTGGTTCAAAGCTGGGATCTGGACAACTATCACCGCTTCTTCGAGAAGTCCTACTTCCTACAGGGCCTGATCAACTCGCTGGAGATCACTGCGGCGGTGACCTTGATCTCCATTCTCTTGGCCTACCCCCTGGCTTGGATCATAGCCGAGCGGGTGCCGAAGCGCTTCCAGCGCCTTGCGCTCATCTTGGCGATCTTGCCTTTCTGGACCTCCTATGTCGTGCGCTCCTATTCCTGGCTTCTGGTGCTGGGCAAGGCTGGCGTGGTCAATCAGTTTCTGCTTGGCCTCGGGCTGATTGCAGAGCCCCTCGACGTCGCCGGAACCCGGGGCGCGACAATCATCGGCTTCGTGCACTTCTTCGTCATGCTGCTGACCCTGACGATCTATGCCAACCTGGTGCAGCTGCCGCCCAACTATCGCCGCGCCGCCGCGGATCTGGGCGCCAGCAGGTTCCAGACCTTTCGCCATGTGATACTGCCGCTGACGCTTCCGGGTATCATGGTGGGCGCTTTCCTCACCTTCGTGCTCTGCATCGGCGACTACATCACGCCGCAGATTCTGGGCGGAAACAACGAGTTGGTGCTGCCGCAGGTGATCATGCTGCAGATCGGTCGCCGCGCCGATTTTCCGATGGCTGCGGCGATTGCCTTGATCTTGATGGCTGTGGTCACGCTTGCCTACCTAGCAACCGCTCGCTGGTTGCGGCTGGAGCGCGCCTGATGCGCTGGGCCTCTTGGATTTATCTGGCGGCGGCCTACGTTTTCATCTTCCTGCCCGTAGTCGTCCTTCTGATCTTCAGCTTCCAGGATGGGCGTCTGCCGATCCCGCCTTTCAAAGGAGCGACCTTTCGCTGGTATGGCGAGATCTTTGCTGATCAGCGTCTGATGAGCGCGCTTGCCAATTCACTCTTGGTAGCCCTGTTCTCCTCGGCGGTGTCCGTCGTCCTGGGGTTTCTGGCAGCCTTCGGCCTGGCCCGCTATTGGCTGCCTGGCACGGCCTTGCTGCGCGGGCTGCTGACAGCGCCCCTGACCGTTAGCTACCTGATCATCGGGCTGGGCCTGCTCACGCTCTTCAACGAGATCGGCGTGCCGCGCTCTCTTCTGACCGTGGGTATCGGCCATGTGGTGATCAACCTGCCGCTCTGCTTTGCCATCATCTATGCCTCGATGGGCGAGCATCAACGCTCGGCCGAGCGCGCGGCGCGCGATCTGGGCGCCACCACCCTACAGACCCTCTGGCTGGTGACGGCACCGATGTTGCTGCCCTCGATTCTGGCGGCTTTTTTCCTGTCGCTCACGCTTTCCTGGGATGAGTTCATCATCGCCTTCCTGCTGGCGCGCTTCGACGTGACCTTGCCGGTGGAGATTTGGAACATGCTGCGTTCCGGCCTCAATCCCAAGACCAATGCCATCGGCTCGCTGGTCTTTCTGTTCTCCGTCATCCTGGTATTGATGTTGGAGACTTTGCTGCTTAGGAGGCGCAAGTGACCGCTGCCATCTCGCTTCAGTCCATTACCATGCGCTTCGGCAGCTTCACGGCATTGAAAGAGGTGAGTCTGGAGATTGCCGCCGGGGAGTATGCGGTCCTGCTCGGACCCTCCGGCTGTGGCAAGTCGACCTTGCTCTCGGTTCTTGGCGGCTTCCTCACGCCCACCTCCGGGCGGGTCTTCCTCGGCGGCGAAGAGGTGACGGAGACGACTGCCGCGCGGCGCGCGACCACGACGGTCTTTCAGGACTATGCTCTCTTTCCCCACATGACACTGCTGGACAATGTGGCCTTCGGATTGCGGATGCGTGGCGTGGCGAAGCGAAGCCGACTGGCGCGCGCCGATGACATGCTGGCGCTGGTGGGTTTACCGGGGGAGGGGGAGAAGCGCCCGCATGAACTCTCCGGCGGGCAGCGGCAGCGTGTCGCGCTAGCCCGCGCCTTGGCCGTGGAGCCCGAAGCGCTCTTACTGGACGAACCTCTGGGGGCCTTGGACCTGAAGCTGCGTCGGCAGATGCAAGACGAGTTGAAGGCCATCCAGGCCCGCATCGGCACCACCTTCATCCATGTGACTCACGACCAGGAAGAGGCAATGGCGATCGCCGACAGCATCATCGTCATGAACCAAGGCGCTATAGAGGATCGTGGCGCGCCGGCCCGGATTTACAGTGATCCTGCGACGCTCTTCACCGCGGGCTTCATGGGCGAGGTCAATCTAATCGAGGGTCAAGGTCGAGGTCGCGAGGTTGAAACGGCAGTGGGCAGCTTTCCCTTGCCTGCAGAAGGCCCGGTGGTGCTGGCAGTTAGGCCGGAGCACCTCTCTCAGATCGGCGAAACATCGCTTTGCGAGGCGCGCGTGGCCGACACTGCGTTCTTTGGCACCTACGTGCGTGCCCACTTACAAGTCGGGCCGGAGAGCCTCTTTGCCCACTTGCCGGCGGAAACGCCGGTGACGAAGGGCATGACCCTTGGCCTCGCCGTCGATCTCGACAAGGTCAAGATCTTCCCCAGATCCGATGGAAGCATGTGACGTCTCTGCGTCCTCGATGGGACGCCGAAGGAAAGCCGCCATGCCCGCTTGACCTTGGTCTGAGCTGTTGGCGACAGACCGCCCACGGGCGTGGCCAAGCGCTTGCACGCAGGCCGCAGAGCGGCTATGAGACCCGTCGTCGTAACGGCCGATGGAGTCTGTGGCGCCGCGCCACGGACCGCACTCCCGGTCTCCCAAAATAGGGGAGAAGACGGATCGGGCGGCTGCGACATAAGTTGTCTGTACGCACCGAAAGCGACCCATTACCGAAGTGTGCGGTTTGCAAAGCCGCAGTGAATCGGGCCGAGCGGGTCATTAAGAGTGTTGCCAGTGAGAGGAAGCTTTGCGTGACGATCCTATTCCATGCCGGGACCACCAAGACCGGTACGACATCGCTGCAGCATTTCTTAAAGAACAACCGTGAGGCACTGCAGAACAGGGGATGCATCTTCCCCTCCTTCCTTGGACCCGACAACCACACGCGTCTGGCAGCCTATGCAATGGACGTCGACGCGATTGCGCCGGTGAAGATGGATCTCCGTTTGACGGAACCAAAGCAGATCGAGGCTTTCCGCAAGGAGGTCGACAAGCAGTTCAAGGAGCATGTTCGGCCCGGCAAAAAGTATGTGATGTCGAACGAGCACTGCAGCGCGCACCTGCATTCCGGACCTGAGATCACGCGTTTGCACAAGCTGCTGTCGTCGACTGGCCATACGGTCAAGGTGATCATCTATTTCCGCGAGCCGAGCGAGTACTTGGCCAGCAGCTACTCGACCTTGCTGAAACAGGGAGCCACGCATGAGATGAAGTGCCCGGTTGGCCGGGCGCTTGATCGAAAGTACAACTACTATGCCATTTGTAAACGCTGGGCTCGCGTTTTCGGCAAAGACAACATCATCGCCAGGGTTTATTCGCGTGACGCGCTTGCCGGCGGAGATATTCGCAAGGATTTTCTCGAGGTGCTCGGGGTTAGCGACAAGGGGCTGGATTTCAGTGAGGCCGGTGGGGCGACGCCGAACAAGAGCCTCGATCACGTCATGGCCGGATTTCTGCGCGAGGTGAACAAGCAAGTTCCCCGCTATGTTGACAACAAGGTCAACCCACTACGCGCCGACCTTGGTCCTTTGTGTGAGCAACTCTCCACGAAGGAAGGCATCCTGGTCCCCAAGGCGATTTCGAACACTCTGCGCGAGAGCCTGCTTGAAGACCTGAAGGAGTTCAATCGGCGCTACCTTGGCGGTCAGCAGAAGTGGCCCTTCAAGCCGTACAAGCAAACCGGCCGCAAGCTGGTGCGTGCGCCGAACCGCGACGAGGTGCTCGAGCTCTACGGCAAGGTATGGCAGGCAAAAATCGCGCAGCTGCGCGGCGAGGCGATGTCGGTTCCGGAGAAGAAGGTGCCGGAGAAGAAGGTGCCGGAGCAGAAATCACCGGTTCCGGAAAAGAAAGCGCCGGTGGCCGAAAAGAAGGTGGCCACTCCAGAGAAGAAAGCACCCGCAGTCGAAAAGAAAGCGCCTGCTCTAGAGAAGAAGGCGCCCGTGCCAGAGAAGAAAGCGACGGGTTAGGGAGTCCAGGGCGGTCTCGGATCGGACATTAACCAAAGGGGGGTGCCTCCTCCGTTACCAGATCCTTTATCGCTATTGGAAGGTTGTGCCCGGATCACCCCGGGCTCTTACTCAATTGGAGCCTCAGTTACCTTGGCGACTGGCAAAGCGCAGGGCTTCTTCGGCGGCGCGTAGAAGGGCGCTTGCCTTCTGCTGACACTCGCGGTGCTCTGAGGTGGGGTCGCTGTCGGCGACAACGCCGGCGCCAGCCTGCACATACATGCGACCTTCTTTGACCACCGCGGTTCTGAGCGCGATGCAGCTGTCCATATCGCCGTTGGCTCCGAAATAGCCGATACAGCCGCCATAAAGGCTCCGGCGGTCCGGTTCCAGCTCCTCGATGATCTCCATGGCCCGGACCTTGGGCGCGCCGGAAAGCGTCCCGGCGGGAAAGCCGGCGATCAAGGCATCGATCGCCTCGAAACCTTCGCGTAGGCGCCCCTCGACGTTTGAGACGATGTGCATAACGTGGCTGTAACGCTCGATCACGAACTTCTCGGTCACGCGCACACTGCGCAGCGCCGAAACACGGCCGACGTCGTTGCGACCCAGATCCAGCAGCATGAGATGCTCTGCCAGCTCTTTGGGATCGGCCAGCAGTTCCTCTGCCAGCGCCTTGTCCTCGTCGCTGTCGCTGCCGCGCCGACGGGTTCCTGCCAGTGGGCGAATGGTGACCTGATCGCCGCGCAGGCGCACCAGGATTTCTGGGCTGGAAGCGACGACGGAGAAGTCGCCGAAACTGCCGTAGACCAGAAAGGGCGAGGGGTTAAGGCGACGGAGCGCGCGATAGAGTGCGAAGGGCGACAGCGTGAAAGGGAGAGAGAAGCGCTGCGACAGCACGATCTGAAAGGCGTCTCCGGCCAGGATGTAATCCTTGGCCTTTTGCACCATCGCTTCGTACTCGTCCTGGGTGAGATTGCTGTCGGCCTCTTCCGGTAGGGTCTCCAGTGTCTCGGTGGCCCGTTGCGGCGGCAGGGCACGATCGAAGTCCGCAACCACGTCCGACAGCCGCTCCATCGCCTGACCATAGGCCGCACGCGCAGAGACCTCTTTGGAGGGCCAGACCGGGGTACAAAGCGTGATCATGTCTTCCACACGATCGAAGATCGCAACTAGGGTGGGGCGCATGAACAGCCCGTCGGGGATATCCAAAACCGGTGGATTATCCTCCGGCAGCCGCTCCATCAGGCGGACCGTATCGTAGCCCATGAAGCCGACCAAGCCAGCGGCCATCGGCGGCAGATCGCTCGGCAACTCGATGCGGCATTGGCGGACCAGTTTTCGCAGGCTATCCAACGGCGCTTCGCTAAGGTCCTCAAAGGCCTCCAGGTCGTAGCGGGCTTTGTGATTGATCTGGGCCTTAACGCCATCGCACCGCCAGATAAGATCCGGGCGCGTGACGATAAAGGAGTAGCGCCCGATTGTGGTGCCGCCTTCTACCGACTCGAAGAGCGCACTGAAGGGACGTTCCCCACAGAGTTTCAGATAGGCGGAAACCGGCGTCTCCAGATCGGCGACCAGCCGCGTCGAGAGGACCTGCGGCTTGTCGGCATCGTAGGTCGCCGCGAAGGCGGCGTAGTCTGGCGAACTCTGCATGGCCCGGATCTAGAAGCGAGAGAGGGCTTGGTCGAGCGCCTCTCCGTTATAGCGCACGGGATAGACCGCCTCGAGGCTGGCAATGAAGCCGCTCAAGAGGTCTTCGCGCATATCGCGGTTGAGCGCTGATTGCAGGGCGTCAAAGCCCTCGCTGTTGTCCTCGCGACCGGCTGCCGAGATGTCCGTAACCTCTGCCAGAGCCGCGCCGCTTGCGATCCCGACGACGAAGGGCGTGTTCGCATCCTGCTGAAAGGCGGCGCGCACCAGATCCGGCATCGCCTGAAGCTGCGGCGGCGTACGCACGCGTGACATAGGCGGTGCGGAGATAACAGGCTGGCCCAGCTCTTGGGCTGCCGTCTCGAAGGTTAGCTCTCCGCTCTGGATACGCGCGGCCAGAGCTTCGGCTTGCTCGACTGCCTGCCGCTGGGCTTCCTCGCGTTGCCAGACGGTCAAGACACGCTCTTCCACGTCGGCGAAGGGACGCTCGGCTGCCGGCACGACCTCGTCGACACGAAAAGCGAAAAAGCTACCGTCATTGGCTTCCTGTAGCAGAGAATCGACACCGCTGTCCGAACTGAAGATCAACTCCAGAAACTCCTGCGGAGCGGGGAGGTTGGGTACAGGCAAACCAGCCTCGTCGGTGCCGCGCCGGTCGATGGCATCGATCTGACGCAGCTGTAGGCCAAGTTGATTGGCGGTCTCGTCCAGTGTCGCCCCGGTCGCAAGCTCGGCGTCGACCTCGTTCACGAATGACACCATCGCCGAGACCGCCTTATCCATCTTCAGATCCTCTTCGACAGAGGCCTGAACTGCTTCCGGTGCGGCGGCTTCGCGCTCGACGACCTCCGTGATCTCGATGACATGCCAACCCAGCGGCGTACGCGCCAAAACGAGGTCGCCCGCCTTGCTGTCCGCGAAGACCGCATCGGCCAGCTGCGGCAGCAGTCCCTCGACACGACTCTTCGGCTGCAGCGGCAGTGCGGCCGGTGCCGAACCCTTGTGCGCGCTGGATGCCTCGACCAGGCTCTTGCCGGCCTCCACTTCTGCTTTGGCCGCGGCCGCATCGGCCTCGCTCTGGAAGATCACTTGGCGCCATGCGCGAAGCTCGGGTGAGCCGAAGCTCTCCTCTTGTGCGGCGACGGCTTCGGCCAGCTCTGCCGGATCGACCTCTACCGTCTCCATGAAAGCATCGGGTTCGATGTGCAGCAGCGTGACACGGCGAAATTCCGGCGCCCGGAAGGATGACTTCCGCTCCTCATAAAGCGCCCGCAAGCTTGCCTGATCGGGAGCAGCCAAGCTCGCAACAGAGGGAGCAGAGAAGGTCACGTAGGAGAGCGCGCGTTCTTCTTCGCGCCAGGCAAAGATGCGCTGGCTGCCGCTGTCGGGCATCTCGGCACCCAGTATGATCGAGCTTACAATGTACTGACGCTCCAGGTCCGATCGCACCTCTGCCTCGTACTGCTCCGGGCGTAGACCGCTGCTCTGTAGGGTCAGGAAATAGCGCTGCTGATCGAACTGACCGCGCGCATTCTGAAACTGCGGCTGCTCGGCGATCCTCTCCAGGATCTGCTCCGGCGCTACCGCCAGTCCCAGGTCTTGGGCTAGATGATCTAAGAGGGCACGCTCGACCAGGACCCGCATGGAGCGCTGGGCGATGCCGGTCGCCATCAGCATCTCTTGAGTCAAAGGTTGCCGCGTCCGCTGTTGAATCTGGCGTGCCTCTAGCCGTAGCCTGTTTTCGAAGTCGGCCAGGGGAATGGGAGTCCCGTCGACATCTGCAATCTCGTTGGGCGATTCGGAGCTGGTGAGGTAATCGCCCACCCCCCATAGACCGAATGAGAGGATGAGGAGGCCGAAGAGCGCATAAACGGTGATGCGCACGAGGGGCGATTTGGAACGCAGATCGTCCATGGGATGTTGGTTTCACCTGTTTCAGCCCGGCACCGCTGGCTGCGACGCGGAGGGGCGGGTCCTTTGCAAATTCGGCGGCATACTAGGCGCCCCTTGGGCGACGAGCAACGACCAAAGGCTGCTTTTGCTGCGTCACGCCGCCGAATGCTCCCGGCGATCTTGCAGCTTGATGCGAGCTGCCCGGGATCGCCGCCGATTTCTACGGCGACAAGGTCTACGCGCCTCTCTTGGCGCGATTGAGGCGAACGTGATAAGCCTCCGCCTCGTCTGCAGCGGATCGCCAAAGGCCGCAAAGGGGCGTGTCAGTGATTTGCGTTTAAGAACAGAATGTTAGAGCGATTTCGGGCGAGCGCCAGCGCGCTGGGATCGTTATCCTTTTTGAGCGAAGAGGAAAGGCTTGCACCATGCCGTTGGTCGCCGGTAACTGGAAAATGAATGGATCGCCCGCCTTGGTCGGGGATTTGGTCTGTGGATTGGCTCAGCGCCTCGGCGCCGGCGCGATCGCGTGCGAGGTTTCGGTCTGCCCGCCAGCGCACCTCCTATCAGCCGTCGTGGACAAGGCGGGACCGCGGCTGTCTGTTGGCGGACAGGATTGCAGCCCTGAGGCCGGACCCGGCGCCTTTACCGGTGAGATTTCGGCCCAGATGCTGGCCGAAGCCGGCTGTCGACATGTCATTGTCGGCCACTCGGAGCGTCGCGAGCGTCACAAGGAGAGTAACGCTTTGGTTCGTGCCAAAGCTCAGCGAGCCTTAGAGGCAGGCCTCGTTCCGATCGTCTGCGTCGGCGAGACCAAGGCCGAGCGTGAAGCCGGCGAGGCCATTGCGGTCGTCAGCGCTCAGCTGCGCGAGAGCCTGCCGGAGGGTTTTACTGCCTATTCGGTGGTCGTGGCTTACGAGCCGGTCTGGGCGATTGGCACCGGTCTGACCGCAACTCTCGACGATATCGCCGAGATCCATGCAGCCCTCGGGGCCGTGATGGGCACAAATCGGACGCAGATCCTTTACGGCGGATCGGTCAAACCAGGCAATGCGGCCGAAATCCTTGGTACGGCGGGCGTAGACGGAGCCCTGGTTGGCGGTGCCAGCCTGAAGCTGGAGGATTTTTGGGCGATCGTCGAAGCCGCATGAGGAGAGAGCGTAGCGGCCTTGTGGCGAAGAAGGCTTGATTATCGAGGGCCTTCTGTGAGACATCCGGCCGCTTAGCGGCTGCACCACGCGTGAAGAGGGCAAGCTGGGGCTTGCACTCCGCGTTCAGCGACACGACTTCCGGATCGACATGGGCAATATTCTTCTGATCATACATCTGCTGATCGCGCTGGCGCTGATCGGCATCGTGCTGCTCCAACGCAGCGAAGGCGGCGGCCTTGGTATCGGCGGCGGCGGCGGCGGCGCCGGTGGAGGCGGCATGGCCGGCTTCATGACCGGCCGCGGCACGGCAAACTTGCTGACCCGGGTGACGGCCGTCCTGGCCGCGCTCTTCATGATCTCCTCCATCGGCCTGACGATCTTCTTCAATCAGGAATCCGGCGGCAGTGGATCCTTGACGCAAGGCCTGCAGCAAGAGTTTCAGCGTGGGCTGGTCTTGCCCGAGTCGGGCGGCAGTGCGGCCGACGGTCTGTCCTTGCCCGACGTCGGTGGCAGCGACAATTCAGCACCGCAAGTCGAGTAGGACTCTGGCCCTCGTAGGGGCTCGCGCAAATCGGCAGGGCGGGCTTGCAATCTGAGGGCTTGCCCAGGCGACCGGCTTCTGCTGTTACTGTCCGCCCATGACGCGGTTCATCTTCATTACCGGCGGCGTGGTTTCCTCCCTCGGCAAGGGTCTCTGCTCGGCCGCACTCGGCGCGCTTCTTCAGGAGCGCGGCTATCGCGTGCGTCTGCGCAAACTTGACCCTTACCTCAATGTCGATCCGGGAACCATGAGCCCCTACCAGCACGGCGAGGTCTACGTCACCGATGACGGTGCCGAGACCGACCTGGACCTGGGTCACTATGAGCGTTTTACCGGCGTGGCGACGCGCCGGGGAGACAATGTGACGACCGGCCAGATCTATTCCAAGGTCTTGGCTCGCGAGCGTCGCGGCGACTATCTGGGCGCGACCGTCCAGGTCATCCCACACGTGACCGATGCGATCAAAGAGTTCGTCACGGCCGACGTCGAGGAAGAGGACTTCGCGGTCTGCGAGATCGGCGGCACGGTCGGCGATATCGAGAGCCTTCCCTTCCTGGAGGCGATCCGCCAGTTGGGCAACGAGTTGGGCCGCGAGCGCTGCCTTTTCATGCACGTTACCCTGCTGCCCTATATGCGTGCTGCCGGCGAGCTCAAGACCAAACCGACCCAACACTCGGTGAAAGAGCTGCAGTCGGTCGGCATCAGCCCCGACATTCTGGTCTGCCGCAGCGAGCAGCCGATCCCGGTGGAGGAGCGGCGCAAGATCGCTCTCTTCTGCAATGTGCGTTCCGATGCTGTAATCCAGGCGTTGGACAGCGACAGCATCTATGCTGTGCCCCGCGACTACCACGAGCAGGGTCTGGACCAGCAGGTCATGCAGCACTTCGGCATGCAGCAGGCCCCGGAGCCTGATCTGTCTGGCTGGGACAGGGTGGTGGGCCGCGTGCGCTCTCCGGACGGATCCGTCACCATCGGCGTTGTCGGCAAGTACACGAGCCTACTCGACGCCTACAAATCCTTGGGCGAGGCTTTGACTCACGGCGGCATCGCCAACAACGTGCGCGTCAAGATCAATTGGCTGGACAGTGAGATCTTCGAACGCGAAGGCCCTTTGCACGAGCTGGAGGAAGTCGCCGGCATTCTTATACCCGGCGGCTTCGGCGAGCGCGGGGCGGAGGGAAAGGTGCGTGCGGCCGGCTTTGCCCGCGAGCGTCAGGTCCCCTATTTCGGTATCTGCTTTGGCATGCAGATGGCGGTGATCGAAGCGGCTCGCAGTTTGGCCGGAATTACCGGAGCCGGTTCAAGCGAGTTCGGCCCTTGCGATGTGCCCCTGGTCGGGCTTCTGACCGAGTGGACCAAGGGCAATCAAGTCGAGCGGCGCAGCAGCGGCAGCGATCTGGGCGGCACTATGAGGCTTGGCGCCTATCCCTGTTCGCTGATGCCGGGCAGCAAGGTTCGTTCGATCTACGATGCGGAGCTGATACATGAGCGCCATCGCCATCGCTATGAGGTCAACGTCAACTATCGAGAGCAGTTGGAAGCTGTGGGCATGCGCTTCTCGGGCCTCTCGCCCGACGGCCAGTTGCCGGAGATCGTCGAGCTGGAGGATCATCCCTGGTTCGTCGGCGTCCAGTTCCATCCCGAACTGCGCTCCAAACCCTTCGAACCGCACCCTCTGTTCACCGACTTTGTGCGTGCATCGGTCGAACAATCCAGATTGATGTAGGGGTCGAGCGCGGTTACGCGCCCGACCACTGGAAGCGCCGTCGATAGTCCTGGGGTGGTATGTTGAGAGCCCTTTGGAAAACCCTACGCATGCGCTCGTCGTCGCCGAAGCCGCATAGCCTGGCGATGCGTTCGACCGAGAAATTGGTTTCCTCCAGCAACCGTCGTGCCGCCTCCAGACGCATAGCTTCGACGGCTTTCGCCGGGGTTAAACCGGTCTGTGCAGCATAGAGGCGGGAAAAGTTGCGCGGGCTCATGTTGCTGCGTTCCGCAAGTGCTTCAACGCGAAGATCGCGGTCCAGGTTGTCGAGCAGCCAGGCGTGAAGCGCTTCAAATCGGTCGGACTTGTCCGCAGTCTGCCGGTTCAAAGTGGTGCTGAATTGCGATTGGCCGCCGGGGCGGACCATATAGGCGACCAGCGAGCGCGCTAGAGAGAGGGCAGGGGCCTTGCCAAGATCCTCTGTGACCATGGCTAGTGCGAGGTCGATCCCAGCGGTGACTCCGGCCGAGGTCCAGATCTTGCCGTCCTTGATAAAGATCGGATCGGTCTCGACCCGAATGTCGGGGTACTTGGCAGCAAAACCGGTACAGTATTCCCAGTGCGTGACGGCCCTGCGACCTTCCAAAAGTCCGCTTGCGGCCAGTAGGAAAGCACCGGTGCAGACCGAAGCCACTCGAGCTGATCGTTCGGCTATCGCACGGACAGCCTCGATGATCTGCGCATTGTCAGATGCGACAAGTGCACTGTCACCACCGACGACGAGGAAGCTCTGAATTGGCTTGTGACGCCAGAGCGCCAAGGGCTCGGATGGAACCGGCAATCCCGTGTCGCTTTCGACTGGCCCACCCTGGAGAGAAATGACGACCGTCCTATAGGCCTTGGCCTTCTGGCAGTGCGCCAGGGCATCGTTGAAGACCTGAAGCGGCCCAGCCAGGTCCAGCAGCTTGAAACCCGGATAGACCAGGAAGGTCACGTTGTTCGCAGAGTCCGAGGTTTGCATCAGTTTGGCAGAATTCGAGGAGGCTTTGTCCTTTATGCCAAAACCAGCGTGGCTAGTCTAGCCGCAGCAACAGCGAAGGAGAGAGCCATGCTGAAACTGAAACCGAATTGTGAGTGTTGCGATGTCGACTTGCCACCCGACAGCCTCGACGCCCACAGCTGTTCGTTCGAGTGCACCTTCTGTGCGAACTGCACCGAGACTGTGTTCGACGGCATCTGCCCGAATTGCGGGGGAGAACTCCTTCGCCGGCCGATTCGGCCCGCAGGCCTACTGGTCGAGTACCCGGCGTCGGCTGAGCGTTTCGTCAAGGATCATTCCGAGGCGCTACGCCGCAAGGCCGTGGCCTAAGCACTCGGTCGGAAAGGAGCGCTTCCATGAAATCGATTGCTGCCCTGGTCTTCGAACGATTCCAGACGCTGGATCTCTTCGGCCCGTTGGAGCTGTTCGGCTGGTTGCCGGACGAGTTCGAGATCACGCTGGTAGGCGAAGCGGAGGGTAGCGTCACCTCGCGCAGCGGCCAGCGCGTAGTCGTCGATCGTTCGCTGCAACAGTCCTGCAGCTACGATCTCATTCTTGTCCCCGGAGGGCCCGGAACGCCGGTGGAAGAACGCAACGATGCAATCGAGCGCTGGCTGCTCGCGGCTGCTGAAAGTGCCGAGACTGTCATGGGGGTGTGTACCGGAAGCGCGCTTCTCGCACGTGCCGGTCTCCTCGATGGGCGGCGAGCAACGACAAACAAGATGGATTTTCTTTGGACGCTTCCCTTCGGACCCAATGTCGACTGGATCGGCAGCGCACGTTGGGTGGAAGACGGCAAGTTCTTCACCTCCTCGGGCGTGTCGGCCGGCATGGACATGTGCCTTGCGGTCATCGCCCATCACCTCGGCCGCGAGCAGGCGCTGCAAGTAGCCAGGTGGGCCGAGTATCGCTGGCACGAGGATGCCTCTTCCGATCCATTTGCGGTGGAGCATGGGATTGCTCTGCAGTCCCCTTAGAGAGGCGAGGCTGCAGCAGGGTTGCAAGCCAGGACCACCATCCGGGCCAATTCTCGACTTTGCGCGTGCCTCAGGCACGCCACCCCACTAAGCTATCTTGCGTCATCGTTCTCTTTTGAATCGTTAGCTAGACGGGATTGTTCGAATGAGTTCACTGGGTCGCGCGTTTGGCATCGCCTTTGTCGTTCTGGGGCTTGGTGTCGGTATCGCAAGAGCGCAAGACAAGGCACCTTCAGATGGCGCCTTGTCCGACACCTGCGGTCTGGACCGGGCGGCGCTCCTGGAGCTGGCCGATCGCATACTGGCTGAAAGGACCTTGGCAAAGGGCTTCTCAGTACAGAACTTCGGGACGGCTGCAGTCTACCTGAAAATGCGTTATAGCGATCTCGACCTGGCTTCAGGCATGAGCCTCTTGGACCATGTCGAGGCGGGTGCAAAACGGGCCCCCAGAGAACTGGATCAAGTACGACTGGGATTTGCGATCTCAAAGCAGGGGGTTGAGAAAGGGCTGACCGCTAATGGCCAAACCGCCGTCGAGGCGTTTGCCGAGTTCTCGCCGGTCGTTGTTCGGCAGATCCTCTTGGCCGATGCCGGCGAGAGTTTTTTCCGGCTGCTGGCGGAACTCCGGACAGATCCGGAACGGGCAAAGAGCTTTGAGCGCCAATACTATAAGGGATTGGTGGCGCATTACTGGATTCTTGACCAGAGTGACGACTTCAAGCTGAGGCTCGCCCGCAACGCAGAAACAGCTGGGGAGTTGCCGTTTGCTGCTATGGTTCTCGGGTCGCGTCGCGATCTGGCAGAGTACTTTGCCTTGCTGGAGCGGCATAAGGACAGCGATCTGGCGGACCTGGCTGGTCCCGGAAAGCTGACCCCCTATCTGGCGTCGATTCCCCATCAGACGAGCCCGGTCCCGGTTCCCGGGGATGATGCCGAACGCAAGGCCTGGCGGGCCGACCAGTTTGAAATCATGCGCGCTTCATTTGGGATGGGTGGGCTGGCCTGGCTGGGGATCCTCTACAACCAGACTGGTGCGGATGCTCCGATTGCGAGGGCCTCGCGCGATTTTCTGGCCGAGATCGAGGCGGGACGGCTTGATCCGCGAACTGACCTGGAGCCCGCTTGGGCTCATCTCTATAAACGTTTGGCCGAAGAGATGGGTGCCGAAGAGCTGAGCTATCACATGGCGGCGTTCAACCTGCCGCCCAATATCAGGCACTATGCTGGATCGGCGCAGACGACGCTGGACTGGATCAATGCGCGCCAGGCCCTCATCCCCTATTTGACCGGCGAGGAGGAGCAGTTACCACCTCGTCCCGCGCTGCTGACACCAGAGTTCGACTGGCAGTCATGGATCAAACTGGCCACCACGTTGCGGAACGGCTCAGCGGGTGTCTTGGGGGGTGATGCAAGCCTTGCAGCCGAACTGTTGCTGGCCAAGGGCAACGTGACGGGTGCGTTGCAGGTGGCCCGCGGCATCATGCCCAATAAGGACCGCCTCCGATTCTACCGCGACGTCATGATCCGGCTGGACCAACGCTGCGATGGCTACACGATCTATCCGGGTGGAGAACTCGTCATGGGCGGTGCGATACTCTATCGCTTCGACTGAGCGTGATCCGCTCGCGGGCGAAGCACGAACTGAATTGTGAAAAGCGCCGATCCGCGCACTTGCCGTGTGCTGCTAGCTGGCGTAACCCCTGACCCTATGCAGCAGTCAGACGTTCAGCCTCCGCCCTTTGGTGTCGGCGACCCCTTTCCGATGGTGCGACTGCCCGACTCCAAAGGGCTGGAGCGCGATCTCTTTGGCGAAGTTGGCGGTCGGCCGGCTTTGGTCATCACGCTTCCTGCCGGTATGGATCCAGCGCATATGAATCATTGGCTCTCGGCCCTGCAGAGCCAGGCGGGGCCAATCGGCGAGCGCGACGGCGAGCTCTATGTGATCATTGCTTGTCAGCCGCGGGAGTTGCCGAAAGTCGATTTCGGACAAACGCGCGCCTTGATCCTGGCCGATCCCATGGCCCGGCTGAACCTGATGCCGCCCGGACGGGTAGGGCTCTTTCTATTGGACGCCAACCAGAGAGTGATTGGACTAGCCAGCCCAGATCATCCCGATCAAGCGCTGCCTCAGGCGGTGGAGCGCATGGGCCTTTGGCGCCGCTGGCGTGCGTCCGATCGCCAGGCATCGGCGCCGGCCCTGATCATTCCCGATTTGCTGCCGCCGGAGCTGTGCAAGCGCATCATGGGCGCTTGGCACCAGCAGCATCACGAGGGTGCGGTCTCGGCGGGCGGCAAAGAGAACTTTTATGATCCCAGAAAGAAGCGCAATCAGGAGCATGTCATCTCCGACCGCGGCTTGTTACACGACATCACCCTGCTGCTGGTGCGGCGCCTGGGATCGGAATTGGCCAAGGTCTTTGCCTATCATCTGCCCTACCGCTTCGAGAACTTCATCGTCCTGGGCTATGAGGTCGAGCGGCAGGATTTCTTCGGCTTGCACCGCGACCGCTATCGCCCTGAGCATCCGCGCCGCTTTGCCATGTCGCTCAATCTCAATGACGACTACGAGGGCGGCACCTTGCGCTTCCCGGAGTACAGCGATCAGCACTATCGCCCGCCGGCGGGCGGGGCCGCCGTCTTCTCCTGCTCGTTGCTGCACGAGGCACTGCCGGTGACCCGCGGTCGGCGACTGACGATGACAACCTTCATCCTGAGCGCCGAAGATCCAGCCGCTGCACGCAAGCCCGAGGATGCGGCCCGCCAGGCGCAGAAGCTGGCCACCAGCGCATGATCCTTTCTTGGAAGGTCGGAGAGCCGCTGACCTTGATGACACGGCGTTTCACCTTGCGCTCGCTGAACGAGCGTGATGCGACGCCGCTGCTGCTCTCTTGGCTGACCGACCCCAAGCTCATGCACTACCTCGGCGGCCCCAGACCGCTGGCCTCGGTGAGCGATCTGCGCGGATACATTCGCCAACACGACAACCGCCGCAAGTTCTGGATCGGCATCTTCCGCGACCGCCGTCTGGTCGGCTTCCTTTGGCTTGATGTGGCCTTGGACGACAAGAATGCGCGCAGCCATCACTTCATTGGCGATCGCAAACTCTGGGGCACATCGGCCGCCCTGGAAGCCAGGGCCGCGGTGATCGACTGGCTTTTCGGCTGGGGCATGAAGCGGGTCTTCGGGTCGCCGGTCACCGAATGCCGCACGGCGCTCGCCGGCTATCGTCGTCAAGGTTTCACCTATGAGGGCACTTTCAAGTCGGCCATGGCGCATCCCGATGGGACGCGCAAGGACATCGCCGTCTTTCGCATGCTGCCCGAGGAGTGGGCCGCACAGAAAGCGGCTAAGGGCCCCTTGGGTGATCGACGCGATGGTCGTGGCGACCCGCCACCTGCGGCGGTGGACAATGCACTGCCCGACCGCAAACAAGAGACATGAAGCACTAAGGAGAGACCTTTGAGCGCCATCATCGATATCACGGCCCGCGAAATCTTGGATTCGCGCGGCAATCCCACGGTCGAAGTCGACGTGACCCTGGAGAGCGGTGCTTTCGGCCGGGCTGCTGTGCCATCGGGAGCCTCAACCGGCGCCCATGAGGCCGTCGAACTGCGCGACGGCCTCATGGGTCGCTATGGCGGCAAGGGCGTGCAGAAGGCAGTGGCGGCAGTCAATCACGACATCTTCGACCTCCTGTCGGGCCGCGACGCTGAAGAACAGGTGGCGATCGACCTGGCCATGCGTGAGCTGGACGCCAGTGACAACAAGGCCAATCTCGGCGCCAATGCGATCCTTGGTGTGTCGTTGGCCGTGGCCAAGGCAGCGGCAGCGGAAGCTGCTTTGCCGCTTTATCGCTATGTCGGCGGCGCCTACGCGCGGACCCTGCCGGTGCCGATGATGAACATCATCAATGGCGGCGCACATGCCGACAATCCCATCGATTTCCAAGAGTTCATGATTATGCCCTTGGGGGCGGAAAGCTTCAGCGAGGGCCTGCGTATGGGCGCCGAGGTCTTCCATGCCTTGAAGGCGGCCCTGAAGGCAGCTGGCCATAGCACCAACGTCGGCGACGAAGGTGGCTTTGCCCCGAACTTGAAGTCGGCTAAGGAAGCACTTGATTTCATTCTTTCTTCCATTGAGGCTGCGGGCTACAAGACAGGTGAGCAAGTGGCCTTGGCCTTGGATTGCGCATCCACCGAGTTCTACCGTGAGGGCAAGTACCATCTGGACGGCGAGGGCAGGGCGCTCGACGCCGCCGGGCTAAGCGACTATCTGGGCGAACTTTGCCGCGATTATCCTATCATCTCGATCGAGGACGGTCTGGCCGAAGACGATTGGGCCGGTTGGCAGCACCTGACCGCAACCATCGGCGATAAGGTTCAACTGGTCGGCGACGACCTCTTTGTCACGGCGGCCAAGCGGCTCCAGCGCGGCATCGAGGAGAAGTCGGCCAATGCGGTTCTGGTCAAGGTCAATCAGATCGGAAGCTTGAGCGAGACCTTGGAGACTGTCGATCTGGCCCACAAGGCAGGCTTCCGGGCCGTCATGTCTCACCGCTCAGGCGAGACCGAAGACGCGACCATCGCCGATTTGGCCGTGGCGACGAACTGCGGGCAGATCAAGACCGGCTCGCTCAGCCGGTCCGACCGCTTGGCCAAGTACAACCAGCTGCTTCGGATCGAGGAGGAATTGGGTCCGGCGGCAGTCTATGCCGGCCCCACTGTGCGGCGCGGGTAACACTTCTTGGCGAAAGTGAGGCGGGCGCTTGACCCGGCCCCGCCGGCCGCGGCTATCATGGTGCCTATGAGATGGCTCCTCTCTGGATTGGGTCGCCGGGTTGGCCTTTGGCTACCGCAGCTGATCGGCCTGGCGATTTTCGGCTACTTCGCCTTCCACTTCGTGGAGGGCGAGAGGGGCGTGCGCACCTATGCCAAGCTTGGCCAGGAACTGAAGGCCGCTTGGGCCGAAGAGGCCAGTCTGCGTCAGACTCTGGCCGAAGAGCGGGCGCGGGTAAATGCCTTGAGTGTGCAGTCGCTCGACCTCGACCTGTTGGAAGAGCGTGCTCAGACGGTGCTGAACTATGCTCGGCCAGAGGAGGTCGTGGTGATTGTGCCCGATGTCGAGGGCGCCGCCTTGCCGCTCCAAGGGAACTGACGCCTCCTTGCCTTGTTCGCCGGGCAGCCGCTCACTATTCTTCAGTTAACAGCCGGTCGCGAACCGGTGCAGAGTGAAATTGTCCTGCCGGCCGCACCTGCAGCCTGCCGGTATGCCTGGTCAAGGGGAGAATCCATGGCGACACGACGCGGCACGAGCAGCAGCAAGAAAGCCCCGGCCAAGGCGCCAACCCCGGCACGAGCGCGCGCTCCGTCCAAGGCGAAAGCCCCAGCGAAAGCGCCAGCCAAGACCGCGGCAAAATCAAAGAACGATGGTGGCCTTGCCGGCTTTGATCGCGAGCTGATCGAGCAGCTCTATCACACCATGCTTCTGATCCGCCGCTTCGAAGAGCGGGCAGGTCAGATGTACGGCATGGGTCTGATCGGGGGCTTCTGCCATCTCTACATTGGCCAGGAAGCGGTGGTGACAGGGTTGCAGGCAGGCGCTCTGCCCACGGATACCGTGGTCACGACCTATCGCGACCACGGTCACATGTTGGCCACGGGAATGGACCCCAAGGGCGTCCTGGCCGAGCTCACCGGGCGCGCAGGCGGCTATTCCAAGGGCAAAGGCGGCTCCATGCACATGTTCAGCCGCGAGAAGAACTTTTTTGGCGGCCACGGCATCGTCGGCGCCTCGGTTCCGATTGGCGCCGGCATCGCTTTTGCGCACAAGTATCTGGACGAGAAAGCCTGCTGCCTCACCTACTTCGGCGAGGGAGCGCTGAACCAAGGCCAGGTCTACGAAACCTTCAACATGGCAGCACTCTGGCAGCTACCGGTGATCTTCGTGATTGAGAACAATCGCTACGGCATGGGAACCTCGGTCGAGCGGCACGCAGCCCATGCTCAAGAACTCTATCATCGCGGTCAGGCCTACGGCATTCCTGGCCGCCAGGTCGACGGTATGGATGTGATCGCCGTCTACGAGGCCGGCAAAGAGGTGATTGCCCAGGTGAAGGCCGGTAATGGGCCGCAGATCCTGGAGATGCAGACCTATCGCTACCGTGGCCACTCCATGTCCGACCCGGCCAAATACCGCACCCGCGACGAGGTGCAGAAGTATCGTGGAGAGCGCGATCCAATCGAGAACCTGAAGCATCGTATCCTCGAAGCCAAGATGATGAGTGAAGAGGATCTTAAGGCGATCGACAAGCGCGTGAAGGACGAGGTTGCCGATGCCGCCGACTTCGCCCAGACCTCGCCGGAGCCGGATCCAGCGGAGCTCTGGACCGAAGTTCTCGTCGATGACGTTGCCTAGAGGGCGGGAGAGAAAACCATGCCGATACAGATCCTGATGCCCGCGCTCTCGCCGACCATGACGGAAGGCAATCTGGCCCGCTGGCTGATCAAGGAAGGCGAAGCGGTCTCCGCCGGGGCCATCATCTGCGAGATCGAGACCGACAAGGCGACCATGGAGGTGGAAGCGGTCGACGAAGGCACCTTGGCGCAAATCCTGGTGCCGGAGGGGGCGGAGGGAATCGCCGTAAACACGCCGATTGCCGTGCTTGCCGCCGAGGGTGAGAGCTTGGAGGAGGCCAAGGCCAATGGCGCGGCAGCGCCGGCTGCCGCCGAGGCACCGGCTCGTGCAGAACCTGCTGTTGCTGCCCCGCCTGCTGCAGCAGCTGCTGTAGAGCCCGAGGTCGAGTGGGATGGAGAGACCGAGACACACACGGTCCGCGAGGCCTTGCGCGATGCCATGGCCGAGGAGATGCGGCGCGACGACAAGGTCTTCCTGATGGGCGAAGAGGTGGCCCAGTATCAGGGCGCCTACAAGGTGAGCCAAGGCCTGCTGGAGGAGTTCGGCGAGCGACGCGTGATCGACACGCCGATCACCGAGCAAGGCTTTGCTGGTATGGGCGTGGGGGCGGCCATGTATGGCCTGAGACCCATTATCGAGTTCATGACTTTTAACTTCGCCATGCAGGCAATCGACCAGATCATCAATTCGGCTGCCAAGACGCACTACATGTCGGGCGGCCAGATTGCGTCACCCATCGTCTTCCGGGGTCCGAACGGCGCGGCAGCGCGGGTCGCCGCACAGCACTCGCAGTGCTATGCCTCCTGGTACGCCCACTGTCCGGGTCTAATCGTGGTGGCACCCTATTCGGCGGCCGACGCCAAGGGCCTGCTGAAGAGCGCGATTCGCAATCCCAACCCGGTGATCTTTCTCGAGAACGAGGTGATGTACGGCCGCAGCTTCGAGGTGCCGAAGATCGACGACTGGACGGTTCCGCTGGGCAAGGCAAAGGTGTTGCGCCAAGGCAAGGACGTGACCATCACGGCTTTCTCCATCATGGTCGGCAAGGCACTGGAGGCCGCAGATGCCTTGGCCAAAGAGGGGATCGAGGCGGAGGTCATTGATCTTCGCACTCTGCGCCCTCTGGATACGGCAACCATCGTCCAGAGTGTGAAGAAGACCAACCGCCTGGTCTCCTGCGAGGAAGGCTGGCCCTTCGCCGGCATGGGGGCTGAGATGGCGGCCTTGATGATGGAACAGGCCTTCGACTGGCTGGATGCCCCGGTGAAGCGCGTGCATGGGGCCGATGTCCCCATGCCTTATGCCGCCAATCTGGAGCAACTCGCTCTGCCGCAGGCCGAGACCGTTACCGCCGCCGCCAAGGAAATATGCTACCGCTGACGGCAGCCGGATCAAGAACGCAAGAGAGGGAAGCGCACCGATGGCGACCAATATTCTGATGCCGGCTCTGTCTCCGACCATGACCGAGGGCAATCTGGCCCGCTGGGTCAAACAGGAGGGCGAGGCCATCACCGCTGGCGACGTGGTCTGTGAGATCGAGACCGACAAGGCGACCATGGAGGTCGAGGCGGTCGACGAGGGGACACTCGCGAAGATCCTGATCGCCGAGGGAACCGAAGGCATCGCAGTGAACACGCCGATCGCCATTCTGGCCGAGGAGGGCGAGGATGTCGCGGCTGCCGCGGCCGGTGCGGCAGATGCAGCAGCGCCGGCGCCTGCGCAAGCAGCAGTACCGACACCTGCCCAAGCTGCGTCCGCCGTCGAGAGTTCGGCGCCTGTGGGACCGGCTGTGGCTCCTGCGTCGGGCGATCGGATCTTTGCCAGCCCGCTTGCAAAAC
Organism: Rhodospirillales bacterium; assembly: GCA_963669445.1. GTDB lineage: Bacteria > Pseudomonadota > Alphaproteobacteria > Kiloniellales > JACOMY01 > JACOMY01. The sequence goes on along the minus strand of OY770029.1, from coordinate 1,963,171 downwards.
GCATGGCCAGTCAGGCCGGATTGGATCTGGCAAAGATCACCGGCAGCGGGCCGCATGGCCGCGTCATCAAGCTGGACATCGAAGCGGCACTGAAGTCCGGCGGTGCGCAGGCGGATGTGCTTGCACCTGCAGCATCTGAGCCGGCCGCGGCACCGGCCGCAGCGCCGGCGGCAACTGGACCCGGCGGCATCGCTTTTGCGGACTCCATGGGCATTCCCCACCGGATCGAGAAGCTAACGGCAATGCGCAAGGTCATTGCCCAGCGCCTGACCGAGTCCAAGCAGCAGGTTCCGCACTTCTATCTGACGGTCGACTGCGAGATCGACGCCTTGCTCGCGACCCGCAAGGAGTTGAACGAGAAGCTGGCCAAGGCCAAGCGCGAGGTGAAGATCTCCGTCAACGACTTTGTGGTGCGCGCCGTTGCGTTGGCGCTGGTCGAGGTTCCCGAGGCCAATGCCGCCTACGACACCGACGGCCTGGTCTATTTCGAGCGCGCCGATGTCTCGGTCGCCGTGGCAACGCCCGCCGGTCTGATTACGCCCATCGTCAAGGGGGCTGACGGCAAAGGTCTGGCTGCGATTGCCGCGGAGACCAAAGACCTGGCAGCCCGCGCCCGCGACGGCAAGCTGGTGCCAGCGGATTACCAGGGCGGCACCTTCTCGGTCTCCAATCTCGGCATGTTCGGCGTCAAGCAGTTCGAGGCCGTAATCAACCCGCCGCAAGGCTGCATCCTGGCTGTTGGCGCCGGCGAAGAGCGCGCGGTGGTCCGTGACGGCACGCTCGCCGTCGCCACCGTCATGTCCTGCACCCTTTCCGTCGATCACAGGGTGGTCGATGGCGCCGTCGGCGCCCAGTTCCTCGCCGCCTTCAAGCGCCTGATCGAAGACCCGCTAACCATGCTCCTGTAGGGAGTAGGTAAGAGGGCATACGGCCCAAAGGTGTGATCGCCCTACGTCTGCGTCGCCTTCAACGCGGTCAGCAGGGACAGCATGGTGCTAGGCGTGTCTGAAGACAGGGTGCGTTCACTCACGGAATTCAGGACCTCAGTCAGGGGTAGCAGTTCGTCCGGAGCCTCGGAGACATCCGTCGTCGCACGCAAGGCGGTCAGGAGCGACATTATGGTATCCGGCGTGTCGGATTTCAGCAGTGTATCGAGCCTGTCCTTGTTGACGGAGAGAAGTTCGGCAACGCCAGGCGGAACAGCCGGCCCATCGCCAGTCTCGTCGAGATCTCTGAGGCGGCGGAGGAGTTCTAGCACCTCGGCCAGCTCTTCGAGGCTTACCTTCTGCGGATCATTCACTGCTCTCTCCTCTCGCGATATCGGCAGCTGCCTGCGATTGTCTAAAGCAAGCATGCACTGTCGTTGATTCTTGTAAAGGTAGGTTCCAACTCAGTCGGTACGCCCGCTCCGCTCAGCGCCCACAGCGACTTTTCTCAGCACCTGATTGTCATGCGGTGGGCATGGCCCTATCAAACCTTTGTTCTGATCCTCTTGGTTGACGCTAGGGAGCCGCTGCCATGCCTGACACCACCTTCGACGTGATCATCATCGGCGCCGGACCCGGCGGCTATGTGACCGCCATCCGTGGCGCGCAGCTTGGCCTGAAAGTCGCGTTGGTCGAGCGTGAGCACTTGGGTGGGATCTGCCTCAATTGGGGCTGCATCCCGACCAAGGCGCTGCTGCGCACGGCAGAAGTCTATCGCAACATGGGAGAGGCGGCGCACTTCGGGCTCTCGGCCGAGAAGATCGGCTTCGATTTGGGCAAGGTGGTGAAGCGCAGCCGCGATGTCTCCGGGCGCCTGACCAAGGGTGTCGGCATGCTGCTGAAAAAGAACAAGGTGACTGTGATCGACGGCGAGGCAACGATCCCTGCCGTCGGGAAGGTTAGGGTCTCCAAGGACGGCAAGGCGGTCGGCGACTACAAGGCCAAGCACATCATCATCGCCACCGGCGCGCGGCCACGGGTCTTGCCCGGTTTGGAACCGGACAAGGAGCGCATCTGGACCTACTTCGAGGCCATGGTGCCGAAGGATCTGCCCAAGCGCCTGCTGGTGGTCGGCTCCGGTGCGATCGGGATCGAGTTTGCTTCTTTCTTCAATGCCATGGGCTCCGAAGTGACCGTCGTCGAACTGCTCGACCAGATCATGCCGGTCGAGGACGCGGAGATCGCAAAGCTCGCGCGCAAACAGCTGGAGCGTCAGGGCCTGAAGATCTTGACCGGTGCCAAGGTGACGAAGCTGGATAAGGGCGCAAAGGCGATCACTGCCACCATCGAAGCCAAAGGCAAGAGTGAGACTCTGGAGGTCGACCGCGTGATCTCGGCCGTCGGCGTGGTCGGCAACATTGAGGACCTAGGGCTGGAGGCTTTGGGGGTGAAGACAGATCGCGGCTGCATCGTGATCGACGGCCACGGCAAGACCAATCAGCCCGGCATCTATGCCATCGGCGATGTCGCCGGGCCGCCGATGCTGGCGCACAAGGCCGAGCACGAGGGCGTCATCTGTATCGAGGCCATCGCCGGGCTCGACAGCCATCCCCTGGACAAGCTGAAGATCCCCGGTTGCACCTACTGCCACCCGCAGGTCGCCTCCGTCGGATTGAGCGAAGCCAAGGCCAAAGCGGCCGGGCACGAGGTGAAGGTCGGCCGTTTCCCCTTCGTCGGTAACGGCAAGGCCATCGCGCTGGGAGAGGATCAAGGGTTGGTCAAGACCATCTTCGATGCCAAGACCGGTCAGCTGCTGGGTGCGCACATGGTGGGGGCCGAGGTGACCGAATTGATCCAGGGCTTTGTCGTCGCCATGAACTTGGAGACCACGGAGGAAGACCTGATGCACACGATCTTCCCCCATCCCACCCTGTCGGAGATGATGCACGAGAGCGTACTCGACGCCTACGGCCGCGTGATCCATATGTAGGCCTGGCTTGGCCGGCCTGACCCTGATCATTTGTCGTCTGTCGGTATGGCGCTATATAGTCGGGTGTCGCTAAGATCGCCGTACGACTCCCTTCTGCCTTGTTGAGAGACCCTTCACGCCATGCCGCAACACAGCGAGACTCACCTGCGCGAACGTCATCCGGAAAAGGCGCACAAGCCCGACAATCCGGTGCGGCGCGGCAAGCCCAAGTGGCTTCGCGTGCGGGCGCCGATGTCGCCGGAGTATGAGGCCACCAGGAAGGTGGTGCGCGACCATGGCCTTTCCACGGTCTGCGAAGAGGCGGCCTGTCCGAACATCGGCGAGTGCTGGAAAATGCGGCACGCCACCATGATGATCATGGGCGAGATCTGCACGCGGGCCTGCGCCTTCTGCAACGTAGCGACCGGCAAGCCCGATGCGCTGAATGCTATGGAGCCAATGAACGTCGCGCTGGCCGTGCAGAAGCTGGGGCTGCGCCATGTTGTGGTGACCTCGGTCGATCGTGACGATCTGCCGGATGGTGGAGCGGAGCACTTCGCCAAGACCATCCGCTCGATCCGGGAGCTGAATTCAGAGACGACGGTTGAGGTGCTGACCCCCGATTTCCTGCGCAAAGACGGAGGGCTGGAGATCGTGATCGGGGCTCGCCCCGACGTCTTCAATCACAACCTGGAGACCGTGCCACGGCTATATCCGACGGTGCGGCCAGGTGCACGCTACTTCCATTCGCTTCGCCTGCTTGCCGATGCCAAGCGCATCGATCCGAACAGCTTCACCAAGTCCGGCCTAATGGTGGGGCTCGGCGAGGGCCGCGAAGAGGTCTTGCAGGTGATGGACGATCTGCGTTCCGCCGATGTCGATTTCCTGACCATCGGGCAGTATCTGCAGCCGACGCCGAAGCACCATCCGGTGGAGGCCTTCGTGACTCCGGAGGAGTTCAAGTCCTATGAGCGCGCGGCGCTGGCCAAGGGTTTCCTGCTTTGTTCGGCGACACCGCTAACCCGCAGCTCCTATCACGCCGATGCCGACTTCGCGAAGCTGCAGGCGGCGCGGCGGGTGGCGGTCGCGGCAGCGGGATAGGGTGCGATCACCGTAGGTCTGCTCGGTCTATCGTCTGAATCATCTCGCCTTAGAGCCTGCGACCAACCCAACGCACCAGCCCTGCGACCTCAAGCCGGTCAAGCGCGCAGTCCTCGGGAGAGGGGTAGGCTGGGTTGTCGGTTGTAACCCTAGCCATGCCGCCCAGCGGATCGAGCGTGATGCGGCGCAGCAGCGCCAGTCCGCCCGCGCGCAGCAGGTAGAGACCGTCTTGACGGATGGTACGGACGCCGCAGTCGACCAACAACTGGTCTCCACGAGTGATGGTGGGAAGCATGGAATCCCCGCTTGCCAGCACCAGAGCAAGATTGTCGAGGGAGGTGGGCTCCAGGCTCAAGAGAAATCCTCTATCGAAGGATCTGATCTCCGGATCTGTGCAATTTTGCGCAGCCGGGGGCGCAAAGTCCTCAAGTTTGCAACAGGTCACGCTGCAGGGCCCCTCGGAGCCAGAGGGGGCTTGTTTCGTTTGGGGCGGCGCTGCGGCATGCGGATCGCTGGAGAGCCGGCTTGCCTCTGCGACGAGTGCGTCCAGTGTTCTCGGTCTCAGACGATGATTGCTGCGGTCCGATAGGAAGCGATTGACCGTGCTGGGGGCGATGCCCGCTCCGACTGCAAGACGCTGCCCCCTTACGCCAAGTCCTTGCATGAGTGCGCGTAGCCAAGACCGCTGCTCCTCTATGGTTCCGCCGTAGGGCGGGCTGTTGATCAGCCTCATCAGATTGTCACGATTGACTTCGAGCATCGTCAGGCAGTCTGCGCAAAAAACAAAAAATGCGTACGCAATTTTGCGCTTGACGAGGTGCAATTTGATATACAAGGATAGCGGGTAATAGAGAACACAAGATACCGCAAAAGAGGAGGCGCTGGCTTTGTTTCTAGAAATCTCACGTCCGTGCCTTTTCGCGTTGGGGTCCGCAATGCGGGGTAGGGGGAGACACTATCCTAAAGGAAAAGGAGTACAAAGTGTGAACATTCTCCGATCGGTTGTAAAGTCTTTTCATGGACAGACAGGGAGAATCTGGTTGGGAGGCCTGTCGTGATGGCACGCCGACGAGGTCGACCCCGCAAGGACCCTTTTCGAAAGGTGGACCGAAGGGCGGTTACACGGTTCTATGGCCCGACAGAAGAACAAAGGGCGCGACGGCTTGCATTGGTTGGAGCGCAGGCACCGCAGGAGTGGGCGGAGTATCCTCTAGGGGTCTTGCGAGCGCGAGGCTACCTCTGTGAGGAGCAACACGATGCCGGTTGTCACTTTGCCTGGCTGTTTCGCGTAGCGATCGGCAGTGAAGGCGTTTCGGCTGTCAATTTGACTGGCCGTGTCTTCGATGGGCCGGAGGGGCGGAGCGAGGCTTGGTCGGCGGCTCATGCAGAGGGTTACCAGGCCGCGCGCGACTTGCTTCAGGCGCATGGCAGGCGCACGCGACGCTTGGTCGAGGACGTCAGTGTCTACCAACGACTGCCGCGCTTCTGTCTTCAGCAGTGCTTCCTGACAGAGGCAGAAGGACGGGCCCTGAGGCGCCTTCAGGCAGGCTTGAGCGCATTGGCCGAGCTCTTCTCGGAGTCGGTTCGAAGGGCGGCCTGAGACCGCTCTCGCTGTCTCACAGATCCATCACGTCCTTGCGCGTGGCTCTTCCATTTCGGCGCGGCCTCGCGATCTAGGCGCAAGGAATGAACAACAGCCAATGGAGATCTGTGCTATGTCCTATACAGACCTTTCTGTCTCTCGCGTTAGATCGGTACTTCCGCTTATCGACTCTCGCCTGGTCGTGACCCTGCTGCTCGCTGGTTTGGCGTCAACCGTGGTCTGGGAAATCTGGGCGCGGGTAATCACCCCGGAGATCATCGGCGGCAAGTTGTCCCCGGCCGGTCTGGTGAAGTCCGTCTTCGGCACCTCCAGCATCTTTCTGGCAGAAGCGATCCACTTCTTTACCGGGATCGTGGCCTATCCGTTGGGCTATCTGCTGGTTGCCAGGCCCGCAAAGCAGATGTTTCTTCCGGCTATGCCATGGTGGCTCTTGGGCTTGGTCTATGGTCTGGTGCTCTTCGTCTTCGCGCTCTATGTCATGGCGCACCTCGTTGCCGGCTTTCCTGCCTTCCTGGGCTGGGGCGGCTTGGCTCAGGTCTCCTTGGCCGGCCATCTGCTCTTTGCCCTGGTGATTGCAGCCGTCGTGCAGCTGCGCGAGCGTTCGCCTGGATAACAGCCGTCCTGCTGTCTTGTCGAAAGCGCCGCTTGGACCTATCCAGGCGGCGCTTTCTGCTATGCGGACTGCCCTGCTTGCCAGCCTTGGCATCACCTATGCTACAGCAGGCCTGTGATTTGGGCGTCACGCCGTTGCGTGGCGGATGTCGAGAGAGGGGTTGAGATGCGCGGAGCCGACATTATTGCAAAGAAGCTGGCGGATGCCGGCTGCCGCTGGGCCTATGGCATACCGGGCGGCGAAGTTCTGGCAGTGATGGATGCCTTGAGCGCGGCCGGCCTGCGTTTCGTTCTGTCCAAGCATGAGAATCCGGCAGGTTTCATGGCGGAAGGAAGCTGGCATGCCGACGGGGCACCGGGGGTGCTCTTGGCGACCATTGGGCCGGGTGTAGCCAACGCGATCAATGTCGTCGCCAACGCGCTTCAGGACCGGGTTCCGCTGATCTTCCTGACCGGCCGGGTGAACCTCGGCGACTATGATCGCTACACCCATCAAGTCTTTGATCAACAGGCCCTGCTGCGTCCGGTGGTGAAGGCCAGTTTCTGCGCCACGGCCGAGAGCGTCGGCGTTGTCATGGACAAGGCCCTCGCGATCGCGACCTCCGGCCAGCCAGGACCGGTGCATGTCGATGTGCCGATCGCAGTTGCCGAAATGGAGTTGGGTGAGGAGGCGAGGGGGCACAGTGCACCGCTGCGCTCGGCAGCAGTCCCGCTCGGCCGAGATGCCGTCTTCGAAGCCGCTCGTAGTTTGCTGGCAAGGGCGGAACGCCCACTCGCTATCGCCGGTGTCGACGCTGTAAACGATGCGGCCGGTTCGGCCGTCACGGAGTTTTGCCGCCGTTTCTCGGTACCTCTGATCACCAGCTACAAGGGCAAGGGTCTGCTGGACGAGGCCGATCCGCTGGCACTGGGCGGCGCCGGGCTCTCTCCCAAGGCGGACAAGGTTTTGCTGCCGCTCATGGCCGGGGCCGATTTGATCCTGCTGCTTGGCTACGATCCCATCGAGATGCGTGTCGGCTGGCGCGATCCTTGGCCAGCCGGCACGCCCGTTGTCGAGATCGCGCCCTTGGAACGCGATCACGGCATGCATGAGGTCACCCACCTCTTGATTGGACGGGTGGGCGAGAGCCTAGAGGCACTCGGTAATGGGCTTACTAGCCAGATTACCTGGCCCGGCGGTGAGCCCCAGGCGGCGCGTAGGGCACTGCAACAGGCCTTTCAGCCAGCCGAGGAGGGTTTCGGCCCGGCCCGCGTCTTTCGAACCCTGAGGGACAGCTTGCCCGAAGACACGGTCGCAACGGCTGACAGTGGTGCACACCGGATCCTCTTGAGCCAGCAGTGGCGCTGCCCGAGCCCGCGAAGCCTGCTGCAGTCCTCTGCGCTTTGCACAATGGGCTGCGCTTTGCCGCTGGCTATGGGGCACAAACTCGCCAAGCCGGAGCATCCGGCCATCGTTTTCGTGGGTGACGCCGGGCTGGAGATGGTGTTGGGCGAGCTCGCCACGCTACGCGATCTGAAATTGCCGGTGATCATCTGCGTCCTGGTGGACGAAAGCCTGGCTCTGATCGAGCTGAAACAGCGCTCTAGTCAACGCGCGAATCTTGGCGTCGACTTCGGTGGCAGCGACTTTCCCGCGATTGCGACCGCTCTCGGCGGCGTCGGGCGATGGATCGACGATGCCGAAAGCCTCGCCAGCGAAGCCAAGGCCGCCCTCGACCGCGAGACCTTCACGCTTCTGGCCTGCCGCATCGGCCGGCGTGCCTACGACGGTGCCTTTTGATCCTCTTTGGCCCGCACGACCAAATGTGGATAGCAGTTATCGCATTGAGAACAGAGCCGGGCTGCATGTCCCGGCCAGTCTCGCGTCAAGAATGCACCGGGAGGATCACCCCTTGACCGCAACTCTCGTTTCAGACGACGTCGACGTCCAGCGGATGCAGGCCTGGCTCGCCGCACCGCCCGACACCCAGTCGGTGGCCGACTTCGTCCCCGGGCCCGGTATTCAGAAGCTGCAACTAAGCTTCGACATCGCAGCACTGCGATCCGCATTGGAGGAGTGTCTTGCGCGGGACTCCTATAAAGGCGACATGCAGGAGCAGGGTTTTTCCGCGCTGCCTTTGACGCAGCGACCGGGGCAAGAGGGATGGAGCGGCAACGACCTCTCGGGCCGCTACTGGTTGCGCGCCGACGAACGCTATGTCGAGGAACCGCGCGAAGAGCTTGTCGACGAGGCCGCCTTCACCGAGTTCGTGCCGCGTTTCGCCGGCACATACTTCGAGGAGGTGCACCGCGAGCTGACCAGGCGCTTTCCCATCGGTCGCATGCGCGTGCTCTCCAAGGGTCTGTTCAACTGCAACTCCTGGCATCGCGACCCCGAACCCAGGCTGCACATTCCGATCGTGACGAACCCCGGCTCTCTCTTCATCGTCAATCATCATGTGACCCACCTGCCGGCGGACGGCTCGATCTACTTCACCGACACGCGCGGCTATCACACGGCGCTGAACGGCGGCGAGTACCACCGCGTGCATCTGGTAGCGGCCTTGCCGGCAGGACGGATCGACTAACCCATGTATGCAAGTGCCAAGAACGCCGCGAACAGCAATGCCCAGATCGATCTGCGCAGCGATACCGTGACACGCCCGGGACCGGAGATGCGGGCGATCATGGCCGCCGCAGCGGTCGGCGACGATGTCTATGGCGAGGATCCCAGCATTGCCGAGCTGGAGGCCTACGCCGCCGAGCTTCTCGGCAAGGAGGCGGCCTGCTTCTTTGCGACAGGAACGCAGAGCAACCTGGCTGCGCTGCTCAGCCACTGCGGCCGTGGGGAGGAGTACATAGCAGGCGATCGCTATCACATTTACACCAGCGAGGCGGCCGGAGCGGCCGTCCTAGGCGGTATCTCACCCTGCGCTTTGCCGACGACGGCAGCGGGCGCTCTCTCGGCCGACCAGGTCCGTGCGGCGATCAAACCCGATGATTCGCACTACGCCATCAGCCGCCTGCTGTGTCTGGAGAACAGCGTTTGGGGACGCGTCCTGCCGCTGGAGGAGATCACCACGCCGGCAGCGGCTGCCCGCGAGGCCGGGCTCAAGGTGCATTTGGACGGTGCACGCTACTTCAATGCGACGGTGGCTCTGGGTCTAGCATCCACTGCGCTGGCCTCAGCCGTCGACAGCGTTTCGGTCTGCCTCTCTAAGGGTTTGGGCGCACCGGTCGGGTCACTGCTGCTGGGTGACGCGGGCTTCATCGAGACGGCGCGGCGCAACCGAAAGCTTCTCGGTGGCGGCATGCGGCAGGCCGGCATCCTTGCTGCCGCCGGCAGCTACGCGCTGCAACACAATCGCGACCGCTTGGCAGAGGACCACGCAAGAGCCAGGCGCTTGGCCATTGCACTGGCCGAACTGCACGGCTTGCAGGTGGAACCGGGAGAGGTCGACAGCAACATGGTCTTCGTGACGCCAAGACCTGGCAGTCACGCGCGCTTGGAGCATCACATGGCAGAACGTGGCATCGCGGTGACCATGGAGCCGACTTTGCGCCTTGTGCTGCATCTGGATGTCGACGATGCCAAGCTCGAAGCGGTGATCACAGCGTTTCGTGACTTTGCCGGGGGCTGACGATACCTCATTGTCTTGGTTTCAATCGAAGTATCCGGCCTGCACGCAGGAACCGATGAAATTGCAGATCAGCCGTTCGGCATGAATCAGAGTCAAGCGGCCGACGTCTCGGGCAGGCGCGATCTCGACCAGATCCATGCCTAGGACCGGTCCCTTCCGAACCAGGCCTTGGATGAGTTTATGGATTTGCACCCAGTTGAGGCCGCCAGGTGTCGGTGACATGACGGCTGGCATGATCGTTGGATCCAGTCCGTCGGCATCAATCGTCAGATAGTAGGGACCGCCGTCGGGAATTCGCTGGAGAACGGCATCCATACCGACATCGTGCATCTCGTAAGCCGTGATGACGTCGGCTTTGGCGCAGGCCTCTCGAACCTCAGCCTCCTCCAGACTGCCGTTGCCGCGGATACCGATCTGTACGATCGCTCCTATCCACTCCATCTCGGATGCCCGACGCAACGGACTGCGATAGCCTTCGCGCACGCCGTTGGACTGATCACGCCAATCGAGGTGGGCATCGACATGTACCAGGGTGATCTCTTGACCGATTGTCTCCAGCGCGCGAAGCACCGGAACTGAGATGCCATGGTCGCCACCGAGGGCAATCAGCGTCGCCTCGGCATCGAAGATCTTTCGCACCGCCGCCTCGGCCCGTCTGTAGTGTTCTTGATGGTCGTGGGGATCGGCCGTGACGTTGCCGCAGTCGACCAGCCTTGTGTCGCGCTTGCCAAGCAGCGATCCGCCGAAATCCCAGTCGAAGCGCTCGCGGATGAATTTGACGTTGCCGCTGGCCACTCGCAATGCGTTGGGCGCGCAACTCTGCTCGTTCGCCATCTCTGCGGGCGAGTAGGGGAGACCGTAGGGGATTCCGAGAACCGCGATCTCTGCATTCAGGGTGTCTAAGTCCGCAACGAAGGGGAAATCGAGAAAGGTTCTCCCGGGCGAGCCGGGAGCTTCGGTCAAGAGCTGGGCCATGGCGCGCAGGCTCTAGGAAGCAAACCACCAGCGCTCCGCCGCGCGCGCCGTCGAGCGGGAAATTGGCCGACAGGCTGCCGCTGTGCTGAACATTGGCCCGCCTGGCGTAGACGCGGTTTTGGAAGAAGGGGACGATCGTGCCGCCTTCGTTGCGATAGAGTTGCTGCATGTCACGGTAGAACTCGGCGCGGCGCGCATCGTCCAACTCGGCCCGCGCCTCGACCATCATCTTGTTGAACAGCTCGCCCTTGTAATGAGATTCGTTCCAGGGAGCGTCTGCGGCGTAAGCCAGCGAGAACATGACGTCGGGTGTCGGTCGTCCCGCCCACTGCACGACGCAGAAGGGTTTTTTTAGCCAGACATTGGACCAATAGCCATCGTTGGGTTCGCGCACGACGTTCAGTGTGATTCCGATTGGCGCCAGTTGCTCTTTATAGAGGACGCACATGTCGACCGCCCCAGGGAAAGCAGCGTCGGCAGCCGAAATGTCGATCGTGACTTGGCCCAAGCCGGACTTCTTCAGATGGTGCTTGGCACGATCCAGATCATAGCCGCGCTGCTCGATATCCGCCCAGTAGGGTACGGTTGGGCCGATCGGGTGGTCGTTTCCAACAACGCCTTGGCCGCGCAGGATCTTGCGCACGATCTCGTCGCGATCGATGCCGTACTTGAGGGCCAGGCGCAGGTCCAGGTTGTCGAAGGGGGCCACGTCGACGAACATCGGCAAGGTGCAGTGCGTGCTGCTCGGAACCTCGTCGACGACGATGTCGTCACTCTGCTTCAGGTTCTGGATGGTCTTGAGATCAGGAGACGCGATTGCATCCAAGTCCCCTGTTAGCAGGCCGGCTTGGCGTGCAGTCGGGTCGTTGATGGCCAAGACGTGGACGCCGTCGAAGAAGCCCTTGTCACTCTTGAAGTAGTTCGGATTGCGCGTCAGGACCGCGCTGACGCCGGGTTCGAAGGATTCGATGGCGTAAGCGCCAGTTCCATTGCCGCTTGTCGACTTAACCCAAGTGATTGCGCGCCACTTGATGTTGATGCCCAATCGCTTGGAACTGGCGCTCGAACATAATCGGCAGATCATACAGGCTTTGGCAGCACGCGACGAAGAGGCCGTTGCGGCCTGTTTCGCGGAGATGATGAAGGCCTCCCGCGCCTACCTGACCCAATATCGAGACATCCTGCATTAGCTCTTCGGTATCGGTGGGTCCATGCCCAACCGCGCGCGCAGGCGCACACCAAAACCGCTGCCAATGAAGCCGAAGAGCAGCCACCACCAGCCGTGCAGGCTGGCAGAGACCACGCCACCCAGGAAGCCGCCAATGTTGCAACCCCAGGCAAGGCGAGCGCCGTAGCCCATTAGGAAACCGCCAGCCAGGGCGGTCAGGATATCGCGCGCGGAGAGTTTCCACAGCGGGCTGAAGCGCGCGGCGAGGCCCGCTGCCACCAGGGCGCCCAGCATGACCCCGAAGTTCATCACCGAGGTCGCGTCGGAGAAGAGCGAGCGTTCCAGTGCACCGCTGCGTCCCTGCCAGTAAGGCCAAGTTTCAACGGGTACGCCCAGTCCAGCCGCGATCTTGGCACCCCATAGTGCAAAGGCCGAGGTGATCCCCCAAGGCCGTCCCAAGACCAGGAAAGTGCCGATCGAGACAATCGCCAGGAGTGCCGCACCCCAGGCAAGCGGCCAGGGTCCGCGTAACAGCGAGACCTCTTGCTTGGGTGCCTCCAGGCTGCCGTGGCGACGCAGTTCCAGCCAACGCGTGACCCACCAGAGCAGACCGAGCAATGCCAAGCTGGCCAACAGGGCGAGTTCGACGCCCAACGCCGAGATCACCGAGGTGCCGCTGAAGCGTGGCAGGCCATTCCAGAAGGGCAAATGGGCCGTGGCGATCAGCGAACCGAAGATGAAGGCGGCAAGAGTGATCACCATGCGCGTGCTGCCGCCGCCGACCGTAAAGAGCGTGCCCGACCCGCAGCCGCCGGCCAGCTGCATGCCCAGCCCGAAGCCGGCGGCCCCCAGTGCGGCGGAAACCCCGAAGGGGAAGACGAAGCCGCCGGTGGGCAAACCGACGCTGCGTCCATAGCCGATCAAGGGGAAGGAGAAGACGATGATTCCGGCGATCAGCAGGAACTGGGCGCGCAGGCCGGCGCCGCGATGCTCGCGCGCCATCCGCCGCCAGGCGGCCGTGAATCCGAAAGCGGCATGATAGAGCGCGACCCCGCCGACCACGCCCAATGCGACCGCGCCCACCAAACGCGCGCCGCCCGCTTGCCAAGCAAAGACCGCCACCGCAAGGATAGCCAGGCATGCCGCAGTGAGCACCAAGGCCTGAGGACCCGGTCTTTGCTGTTCTCCCGGCTTCTGCTCGCCAAGGGTCACGCTAGTCATAATCACTTCACTAACCCGCTCGCGAAGGTTTGGCAGGTCACGACGCGGTGAGAGGCCGGGTCAACCTACTTCAATCTGCGCGACGGACCGCAGCGCTGCAGGCTTTGTCGCAGCCGATGCGCTGTCGATCACGAAGGCTTGTGGTAATGAGGGCATTGCTTGAACGGGCCTGCTTGGGCCTTCGTGATAGGAAAAGGGGCTTGCGTGCCGAAACGGCGCGGCCGTACGGCGTGCGCAACCCCCTCAACAGGACCAAGACCCGACGATGGCCAGCTCGACCGCTACCCCAGTTGCCCCGGTAAGACAGCGCGATCCCAGGCTCGACTTCTTTCGCGGGCTGGGCATGTTCATCATCTATCTGGCGCACACCCCCTGGAACAGCTGGACCCTTTGGATCCCGGCGCGTTTCGGTTTTTCCGATGCCACCGAGATCTTCGTCTTCTGCTCCGGTGTCGCCTCTTCAATCGCCTTCTACAAGGTCTTCGAGCGGCAGGGTTGGGCGATGGGAACGGCGCGGGTCGGGTTTCGGGTTTGGCAGGTCTACTGGGCGCACATCGGGCTCTTCATCGCCGTGGCGGCCCTGTTGGCTAGCGTCGATACCATCTTCGACCAGGGCGTCCACTATAAGAATACCCTGAACTTGGTGCACTTCTTCAAAGATCCGGCCAGCCTGCTGCCTGCATTCATGGCGCTGACCTATGTCCCGAACTTCTTCGATATCCTGCCGATGTATCTGGTCATCCTTGTGCTGATGCCTGTGGTTGTGGCCTTAGGGCGCATAGATCCCAAGGCGGCCATGGCCTTCGTCATCTTGACCTGGTGTGTCAACCTCACCGGAGCGCTGGATCTACCGGCTGAACCCTGGTCGGACCGCACCTGGTTCTTCAATCCCTTCGGCTGGCAGCTGATCTTCTACACTGGCTTTCTTATCGGGGTCGGCTGGATCAAGCCACCGAGACCGACCAAATCGCTGATCATCGGCTGCATCGCCGTCTTGGTTCTTACCATGCCGATTGCCTGGTACCGGGCGCGCAACAGCTTGGATTTTCTGCCGCTGGTCGACTGGTGGAAGGATCTGCAGCCGCTGCGGGACAAGACCCACTTCGGCATTCTGCGCTACCTGCATTTCTTGGCTCTGGCCTATCTTGCCTGGATTGCGGCTGGCGATCAGGGATCTCGGTTGATGGCGGTGAAGCGTTTGCGGCCGGCTGTGGACGTGGTCCGCAAGGTCGGGCAGCAGTCGCTGGCGGTCTTCTTGATGTCCATGTTCCTGGCCCGGGCAGCCGGCATGTTCTTGGACTGGATCGGACGGAGTCACTTTAACACGGCCTTGGTGAACTTGGCCGGTTTCGCCATCCTGACGCTTACCGCCTACAGCGTTGCTTGGTTCAAATCCACGCCCTGGAAGCGTCCTGCTCCCCAAGCCAAGGAGCAGCCGGCCGCGGCAAGCGGCGGCGGGAGAGCGCAGCCCTTGCCGTCAGCCCCTGAGCGCTAATCCGAGATGACGGCCTGCCGGTAGAGATGCCAGCTGGCATGACCCAGCAGCGGCAGCACGACGGCCAGTCCGGCGAAGAGTGTGACGAGGGTTGCAGCCAGCAGGCAGACGACGATCAGGCCCCAGGTCAGCATTGCCAGTGGGTTGGCGATGAAGATCCTCACAGACAGCAGGACGGCAGAGACGGGGTCGCCGCCGTGATCGACCAGCGCTTGGAAGGAAAAGGCGAAAGCGGCCAAGGCGGCCAGGGCGAACAAGAGACCGACGCCGTTGCCGATCACGATCAAGGTCCAGCCGGCCGAAGTCGAGAAGACCTCGCCGAAGAAACCGGTCAGCGAGCGATCGGCAACTGTCCCCATGAGGCCGCGATAGAGTTCTAGGCCAACCCAAATCCACAGCACGAACATGACGACCAGGACAAGAGCCAGGGCCGCGATCGAGAGTGCGGAACGGGATGCGATCAATCCCAGGGCTTGCCACCAGGCTACCGTCTTGCCGGCTTCGCGCTGTCTGCTGACCTCATAGAGCACGATCGCGGTGAAAGGGCCGAGCAAGGCGGCACCGCTGAGAATCGGGAAGAGCAGGGGGATCAGGTTGTCGTCGACCGCCGCCCAGACGCCAACAAACATCACTACGGGATAGAAGAGCACCAGGAAGTAAAGGTGGGTGGGAGCGGCGCGAAAATCGTCCCAGCCTTGCGCCAGGGCCTGCTTCAGGTCTGCGGCGTGCAGCGTCCTGATTTGGGTTTGCCCGTCCAGGGTTTCCGAAAGCACCATGACAGCCTCCTTTTGGCCTGTGCGCATTCCCCCTCGATCTCTGGTCACTGCAATAGATGTGAGACAAGTTAGCACAGCGATCAAGCAGTCAGAAGGCGCGGTCTCGGCACTGTGATGGGCGGCCCGATGCTCGCGCGGAGGGTTCCATGAGGGCTGGGCGCTGGCATCTCGGCGCTATTGCCGACTACTATCCAGGGCGCGTCCGCGCACAGCCTTTGGAAATCAGGGGAAAGACCTCTTGGATCGCATCACCTTGGACATACTCTCGGGCAAGCTGACGGCTGCGGTGGATGAGATGGGCGCTGTGCTCGCCCGTACCTCCATGAGCCCCGTCATCTACGAGATCCTGGATTTTGCCTGCGGCCTCTGTGATGCCGAGGGGCGTCTGATCGCGCAGGGCAACGGCATCACGCTCTTCACCGGCACTTTTTCCGAGCAGGTGCGCCATCTGATCGCCAAACACGGCGCGGCCTTGGCGCCGGGCGATGTCTATATCTCCAATCAGCCTTACGATGGCGGCACTCATGCCTGCGACGTCGCCATAATGCGTCCGATCTTTCTGGCCGATGGGAGCTTGCTGGCCTTTTCGCTGAGCGTTGCGCATTGGATCGATGTTGGCGGCGCGAAGCCCGGAAGCATTCCGCCGGATGCGACCGAAATCTATCAGGAGGGCCTGCGCTTTCCCTGCCTGCGCCTTTGTCGGGACAATCAGGTCGATCCGGGCTTGTTGGACCTTCTGAAGACCAACCTGCGTTATCCCGACTTGGCAATCGGCGACTTGAATGCAGAGTTGGCGGCAACGCGCATTGCCGAGAAGCGACTGCTAGAAGTGGCGGATCGCTATGGAGCCGATGCGCTGCGCGCCTGTTTCGACCACATTATGGAGCGCGATTCCCGCGCCAGTCGCCGCGCCGTCGCCGCCCTACCCGACGGCTGCTATGAGGCGGAAGATTGGATCGATGGCGATGGCGTGGTCAGCGACCGCATTCCCGTTCGGGTCAAGGTCACCATCGCTGGCTCCGATATGACCATCGACTTTAGCGGCAGCGCTGAGGCACGCCAGGCGCCGATCAACTGTACCCGCGGCGCGCTGCTGTCTTCGGTGAAGACGGTCTTCAAGGCCTTGGTCGACCCGCAAGCACCCGCCAACGACGGCTGGTTCGAGCCGTTGGAGCTGATCTGTCCGCCCGGAACGGTCTTCACGGCCGAACCGCCATCTCCGGTCGGCTGGTACTACGAAGGCTCGGCGCAAGCATCGGAACTAGTTTGGAAAGCCTTGGCGCCGCTCGCACCCGAACGCTTCAGTGCGGGCAGCTACATGAGCCTGACGGTTGCCTACCTCTGCGGACGCGGTGGCCCCGGACAGCGCGACTATGTGCACATCGAACCGGCTCACGGTGGTTGGGGGGCCAGTCGCGACGCCGATGGGGCATCAGGCCTGATCGCGCTCACCGACGGCGATACCTACAACTACGCCAGCGAGGTGATCGAGGCCAAGTTCCCTCTGCGCCTACGACGCTATGCATTGAACACGGGCGAAGCTGGCGGTGCCGGACGCTTCCGCGGCGGCTTCGGCCTGGTGCGCGAGTTTGAAATCCTGGAGGAGGGCAATTTCCTCTTCTGCAGCGTCGGGCGTTCTGAGACCGCACCCTGGGGCATGGCCGGTGGCGGCCCCGGCAGCTGCAACCGGATCGAGGTGGAAAGGGCAGGGCAGGTTCAGACCTTGACCCGCAGCCCCCATCTGGATTTGCAGGTTGGGGACCGTGTGCGGATCGTGACTGGGAACGGCGGCGGCTATGGCGATGCAACAGAACGTCCGACGACCGCGGTCGCTGCCGACGTAGAGGCTGGCTACCTCTCCCCGACCCAAGCCGATGCGGCCTATGGGCGGGAGTGGCGCTCTTGAGCCGGCAGTCGATCCGCTTGGCCACGGACGTCGGCGGCACCTTCACCGACCTGGTCGCCTACGAGCCCGGGTCCAGACGCCTCATCACTGCCAAGACCCTGACGACACCTACAGACCCGAGCCAGGGTGTCTTGACGGCCATTGCCGATAGTGCGGTTGAGGCGCAAGCAGTCGCCTTTCTGATCCACGGCGGGACGACGGTGATCAACGCCCTGACCGAGCGTAAAGGGGCGAAGACGGCGCTGATTACGACAGCCGGTTTCCGGGATGTCCTGGAGATCGGGCGCGGCAATCGACCGGATCTCTACAATCTACGGTTCCGCTCGCCCGAGGCCTTTGTCCCGCGGGCGCTGCGCTTCGAGGTCGCCGAGCGCATTGATTGGCAGGGCCGTGTGCTGGAACCCTTGGACGAAGCGGCGCTTCAGAGCATTGCGGAGGCCTGTCGAGAAGCGGGTGTGGAGGCGATCGCGATCGCCCTCCTGAACAGCTATGCCAATCCAGAACATGAAGAACGCGCCAAGGCCGCGATTGCGGCGGCTTGGCCCGAGGTGTCCCTGACCGCCTCCTCGGAGATCACCCGCGCCTGGCGAGAGTATGAGCGCAGCAACACAGCGGTCCTGAACGCCTACGTTCGCCCCGTGATGGCCCGCTATCTCGGGCGCTTGGAAAGCGCGCTTAGCCAGCGGGGCTTTCGGCCGCCCTACCTTGCCATGCTCTCCAACGGCGGTTCGGCTGATTTCGACTGGGCCGCCGAGCAACCTCTGCAGATGGTGGAGTCCGGCCCGGCCGGCGGCCTCAGTGGGGCGGCTGCAGTAGGGCGGGCAGCCGGGGTTAGCAACATCATCTCGCTCGACATCGGCGGCACAACGGCCAAGTGCTCGCTGGTGCAGGACGGCGAGCCGAAGGTTGGCACGAGCTATAGCTTGGAGCGCAGCCGGACCAACCCTGGCTACCCGCTCTTGATGCCGGTGGTTGATATCGTCGAGATCGGTGCCGGTGGCGGCTCCATCGCCTGGGTCGATGACAGCGGCAGCCTCCAGGTCGGCCCGCAGAGTGCCGGTGCCGATCCGGGACCTGCCTGCTACGCGCGTGGCGGCGAAGATCCGACAGTGACGGATGCGAAGCTGCTCACCGGGGTGCTCGATCCCGCACGCTTTGCCGCTGGGCGCATGGCCTTGGATCTTCAGGCAGCGACAGAGGCGATGACCCGCCTGGCCGAGCGACTTGATTTGGCGGTGGCGGAGGCGGCCTTGGCCGTGATCCGCATCGCCGAGGCCAACATGATCAACGCTCTGCAGCTGATCTCCGTTCAACGCGGCCACGACCCTCGCGACTTCGCGCTCTTGGTCAGCGGTGGGGGCGGTGCCATGCACGGCGCCGCCTTGGCGCGCGAGTTGGGCGCAGCGGAGATCCTGGTGCCTCCGCATGCTGGAATCTTCTCTGCCTGGGGAATGTTGGCGACGGTACCACGCCTGGATCAAGAGCAAGCCCTGCACACCGCCTTTAATGAAGAGAGTCTGGCCGAGACCGCTTCCGGGTTCCGCGAGATGGAGGTCGCCGCCGCGGCCCACTTCGCTCGTTTTGCTGCGGAAGCAGGCATGACGCACCAAGCCGCGCTCGATCTACGCTATCGCGGACAAGAGCACTCGGTGCCTGTGCCCTTGCGCTCTGCCGCATCCTTTAGAGACCTGCGCCTGGACTTCGACGCCGCGCATGAGAGAAGCTACACCTTCGCTCTGCCAGAGAGCGAGGTGGAGTTGGTGGGGCTGAGGCTCTCCAGCCGCCTCGACTGGCCCACACTCTCTCTCGAACCCTTGTCCCCTGACCAGCGCCCAGGAATGTTGGAAGCCACCGCGCGTCGAACCCTGCTTCTCGCGGAGGGCCGTTTCGAGGGCTGCCCGGTCTACCAACGCGCAGCCCTCCCTGTCGATGAAGCAGTCTCCGGCCCCTGCCTCGTCGAAGAGGCGACGACGACGAGCCTGGTGCTGCCAGGCCAAGAGCTGCGCCGCGATCGCCTGGATCTGCTTCGAATTCGTGAGGCTACCTAGGAGCATTCCTGCTCGCTCGGTGGGGCGGCTCTTGCTCTACCCAGCTGTTAATCCTCTTACGAAACGGGAGGAAAGCGCGAACGTTCGGCAGCGACCGTCCAATCCATGTGATTACGCACGTACTCTTGGGCGGCGTCACGCTTGGGTTGATAGTCCCAGGATGTCAGGCCGCCGGTCTCCATGGCGGCATGTACCACCCGGCGGCGACGTTGACTGGTGACGACCTGCGCGCGAACCGCGGCTGAGTCCCAGCGTTCGGCTACCTCTTGCGCGAAGGCCGCGGCGACCTGCGCATAGGCCGGGTCGCGAGCCAGGTTCACCAGCTCTTCCGGGTCCTTCGAAAGGTCGTAGAGTTGTGCCGGATCGCCGTCGCCATGGATGTATTTCATCGCGCCGCGACGGATCATGAAGAGCGGCTGGGCCGTGCACTCGGCCAAGTACTCGACGCAAGCGATGTCCGCGTCGCCCTCACCACCGCCGGCGGCAAGCGGCAGCAGTGAGCGGCCGTCCAAGGTCTGTCCGAGGTCAGGGAGGCGGGCGCCGTCGCTTGATGCAGCCTCCATCAGGGTCGGCAGTAAATCGATCAGAGAGCAGGCGTTGGGAACAACCAGACCTTGCTCGACACCGGGGCCGGCCATGACCAGCGGCACCCGCGCAGAGCGTTCGAAGAAAGTCATCTTGTACCAGAGGCCGCGTTCGCCCAGCATATCGCCGTGGTCGGAGGTGAAGATCACCAGCGTGTTGTCCGCAACCCCTGCTTCTTCCAAGGTGCGCAGAACCTGTCCCAGTTTGTCGTCGACGTAGCTGGCATTGGCAAAGTAGCCGTGGCGGGCATCGCGGATCTGTTGCTCTGTGATGTTCTCCACTTGGTCGGCTTCGATGCCACGCATGACGCGTTGGCTGTGAGGATCCTGCTGATCCCAGTCGATCTTGGTCTCTGGAAGGGGGATATCTTCGTCCCTATAGAGATCCCACCACTCGGGCCGCGCGACGTAGGGGTCGTGCGGGTGGATGAAGCCCAGCACCATGAAGAAGGGATCCACCTTCTCTTTGGCATAGTCG
This sequence comes from Rhodospirillales bacterium, assembly GCA_963669445.1. Classification (GTDB taxonomy): domain Bacteria; phylum Pseudomonadota; class Alphaproteobacteria; order Kiloniellales; family JACOMY01; genus JACOMY01. Next base: position 1,942,689 of record OY770029.1, on the reverse strand, counting down.
AAGAGGCGTCGGCGTGAGAAGAAGGCCACTTCGTCGTCGAACTCCAGCTGGAAGGTGGTCGCAGCGGTCCCGGCCTCACGCACGGAGTCCATATTGTGGTACCACTTGTCGATCCGCTCGTCGGCCTTGTCCCAGTTCGGTGTCCAGGCATGGTCGGAAGGGTAGACATCGGTGGTCACCCGCTCCTCGAAGCCATGCAGTTGATCGGGGCCGACGAAATGCATCTTTCCGGCCAGGCAGGTGCGATAGCCCATAAGGCGCAGATAGTGCGCCAAGGTCGGCACCGAGGCTGGAAATTCGGAGGCATTGTCGTAGGCGCCGATGCGGCTGCCGAGTTGACCTGCCAGGAAGCTGAACCGGGCCGGGGCGCAAAGCGGCGCATTGCAATAGGCCGCATCGAAGCGAGCACCGCGAGCAGCCAGGCGATCCAGGTTGGGGGTCTTGACCAGGGGATGCCCATAGGTGCCGGTGAAGTGCGGGGCCAACTGATCGGCCATGACGATAACGATGTTGGGCGGCTTCGGCACTGGGGCGTTCCTCCTGAAAGATAAGCAAGACTCTGCCTTCTAGCGCCCTTGCAAGGCCGCAGCGCTCTTGATCACGCCAGACAACCGCCAAATGGCGTCATTTAGGGCGTGAAGGAGGGCCCAGGCGATGCGGAAGCAAGTGTCCGCATCGCCCAGCGACGCCCTTTGCCGTTTGCTTGATCCGGAGCGTTTGCTTCAGATCGCCGCCTTATCCCTTAGCCATCATCTCCTCTGTGATCTGGGCCGGGAATCCTTCGGCGCGCAGCTCGGTACCCAGAGCATCCTCCAGCAGCTTGACGACCTTAGGCGACCAGGCATCGCCGCCATACTGCTGCTGTGCGCGTCGGAACACCTGCTCGACCAGACCGGCGACCTCCAGCGGAACACCGAAACGCCGACCCATCTCGGTGGCGAAGTGCAGGTCCTTGGCCGCCAAATCGAGGGTGAAGCCGATGTCGTAGCTGCCGTTCAGGATCACCTGACCTTCAGTCTCATGGACAAAGGAGTTGCCGGAGCTGGCACGGATCGCGGCGAAAGATTGAGCCAGATCGAGGCCGCCGCGCTTGGCCAGCATCAAGGCCTCGCCGACGCTGACCAGGTGGATGAAGGCCAGCATGTTGGTGATCACCTTTATCACGGCAGCAGAGCCCAAGGGACCCATGTGGAAGATTTCGCCGCCCATGGCCTCGAAGGCTGGCTTGTGCCGCTCGAAGACGGCCGCATCGCCGCCGATCAGGACGGTGATCAGGCCGCTGGCGGCACGGTGTACGCCGCCGGTAACCGGCGCCTCCAGAGTGTCGATCCCCTTGGCCGCGGCCAGATCGGCGATGCGCTGGACCTCGTCGGCATCGTTCGTGCTCATCTCGATCCATGAGCCGCCTGATGCTAAACCTTCGAGCACACCATCCGGACCGGTCAGCACTGCGGTGGCGGCGGCTGGCGAGGGCAGGCAGGTGATGACGGCATCGCTGGCCGCCGCCACTGCCTTGGGGCTGTCGGCCCAGGTTGCGCCGCCTTCGATCAAGCCTTGGGCGGCATCGCGGCGCAGATCCGTAACGGTCAACTGGAAGCCGGCATTCACCAGGCTCGCAGCAAGGTGTTGGCCCAGATTTCCCAAGCCAATGAAGCCATAGCGCATTGTTCTTCGATTCCCTTCTTAGGTCCGTACCGGATCCTGTGTCATTTCCAGATGCAGCGACGTCCCCTCGTAGGGGTGGGCCAAGGCGACCTCTTCGTTCAGCTCGATGCCCAGGCCTGGCGCGCTCGGTGGGATGACGTAGCCGTCCTCCCAGCGGATCGGGGTTTTCAGCAGTTCGCCATGGAAACCGCCCCAGGTGCCGATGCTCTCCAGAATCAAGAAGTTGGGAGAACAGGCGGCCAGTTGGATATTGGCGGCACCGACGATAGGCCCGCAGTAGAGATGCGGTGCCAGCTGCACATAGTGGGCTTCCGCCATTCCCGCGATCTTCTTGGCTTCCAGCAGTCCACCCACGCGGCCGAGGTTCATCTGCAGGATGGCCGCAGCCCCGCTTTCGATCACCTTGGCGAATTCGTACTTGCTCGCCAGGCGCTCGCCGGTGGCAATGGGAATGGAGGTGGCGCGCGCGACCTTTGCCATTTCTTCCGGCAGGTCTGGCGGTGTCGGCTCCTCGAACCAGAGTGGATCATAGGCCTCCAGCCGGCGGGCCATGCGGATGGCACCTGCGGCGGTGAACTGGCCATGCGTGCCAAAAAGCAGGTCGGCCTTGTCACCGACTGCCTCGCGGATCGCCTTGCAGAAGGCGGCCGAGCGACTGAGCGATTCCAGGTCCGGCATGTGCCCGTCGTAGACTGTGTAGGGGCCGGCCGGATCGAACTTCACAGCCGTAAAGCCCTGTGCCACTGCACCGACTGCAGCTTCTGCCGCGGCATCGGGGTCGTGGTAAACCGGCGCATCTTTCTGATTGGCGCTGCCGTCGGGTGGATAGAGGTAGGTGTAGCTGCGCAGACCCTCGTGCACGCGGCCGCCCAAGAGCTCGTAGATCGGTTTATCGGCTGCCTTGCCGACAAGGTCCCAGCAGGCCATCTCCAGTGCGCTCAAGACGCCGATCAGCGAAATGTCGGGCCGCAGCGAATAGCCGGAACCATAGACGCGCCGCCACATCTCTTCGATCCGGTGCGGATCGCGCCCTTCGACATGACGCTTAAAGACATCCTCGATCATGGCAACAACCGTCTGCGGCCCGAAGGTCGCGACATAGGCCTCGCCCAGACCGGTGATGCCCTCGTCTGTGGTCAGCTTTAGAAAGATAAAGTAGCGTCCACCCTGGTGTGGCGGCGGGTTGCCGACAACGAAGGTCTTCAGATCGACGATACGCATGTACGGCACCTCTTTGGGTGGGGTTTGGATTTCGCCAGGACACTATGCGCGCCGGGTTCGGCTCAAGTGTCTGTTCTCGTCAAATAGCGTTCCGCTTTCGTCATCATCGACGCAAGACGGCGACGATCTCCAGATGATGGCTCCAAGGGAACTGGTCCAGCGGCAAAGCGCTTTCCAGTCGATATCCTCCCGACACCAGTGTGTGTACATCGCGCGCAAAGCTCTGTGGGTTGCAGGAGACGGCGACGACCAGCGGTGGACCTGCTTCTGCCAGGGCCGTAGAAAGAGCAGCGGCGCCGCTACGTGGAGGATCGAAGATCAGAGCGTCGAGGCCTCCTAACTCCTCTACCGTCGGCGGTCGTCGCTCCAGATCCCGAACCTCGCTGATCAGGGCCGGGCCAAGCCCAGCTGAGCGTGCCGCTGTCTCCAAGGCTTCCAAGGCCTGACGATGTCCCTCGAAGGCCAGCACACGCTGCCCGCGCTTCAGTAAGGGAAGTGCGAAGGTTCCACAGCCGGCGTAGAAGTCCGCGATGCTAGACAGGCTTTCGGGGATCGCCGCCTTCACCGCATGTATCAGCAACTCTTGCCCCTCGCTGCTGGGCTGGAGGAAGCCGTCGGGCGGTGGTGCGACCGCGATTCCGTCAAACCGCGGGATCGGTCGGCGCCGCTCGGCCAGCGGTTCCAGCGTGCTGCCGGGATAGTTGATACAGAGGCGCGCCAGATCGCTCTGCGCTGCGAACGCGGCAAGCGCCTCGCGCTGAGAGAGGTCCGGTACATGCTCCAGGCTCAGCAGCAAGTCGATGCCGTTGTCACAGAGTGTCGCTCGTGCCTGGCCGCTCTCACTTAGCTTTGCAAGACTGGCATAGATCTGCCGCAGAGCCATCGCTAGATCTCTAAGTTCCGGCAGCAGCTGAAGGCACTCGGTTTGATCGACGATCCGGTGGCTGGCTCGGGCCCGGAAGCCGAGCTGCACGCCCTTGTCTTCATTACGCAGTGCCCAGGTGGCTCGACGGCGACGCCCTGCCTCGATGGTCGCCAGCGGTTTGACCAGATCCTCGGCAGCGGTGAAGCCGCGTCGTGCCAAGGCTGTGACCAGAAGGCCGCGCTTCCAATCCCGGTAATCCGGCTCTGCCAGGTGCTGCAGATCGCAGCCGCCGCACTCGCCGAAGTGAAGGCAGGGCGCCTCAATGCGGTCTTTCGATGCTTCAAGCAGTTCCAGGCGCCGGGCGCGCAGGCCTTGACCCTCTTTTGCTTCTGCGCGCAGCGAGAGCAGCTCGCCGGGCAAGGCGTCGAAGACAAAGACTGGCTGACCGTCATGTGAAGTCACGCCGTCGCCACGGGCGCCCAATGTCTCGATCCTTGCCTCGAACGGGCTGCTATCGATCTTGGCGACCCGTCGGCCCGCTTTGCTCCGGCGTCTCAGCTTTCGGCCCACATCCGCATGAGGTTCTCGCGCAGCTGGCTGAACTGCTGATCCAGCGGATGCTTGGGATCGCTGCCGGTGGTCGCGTGGTGCAGCTGCGAGAGCTGCAGGAAGACCATGCGCTGATCGGGGCTGCGGATTAGCGACTGCACCCATCCGATCGCACAGACCCTGGCACCGCGCGTGATGGTCTCTACCCGATGGGGCATGTTGGAGGGGTAGCAGATCAAGGTGCCTGCCGGCTCCTTCAGGCTCATCTCGCCATAGCCGGTACGAACGTAAAACTCACCGCCATCGTACTCGGATGGATCGCTCAAGACCAAAGTGAAGGAGAGGTCGGTGCGGATCGGCTGTGGATGGCCGGGATTGCCCATAAGCGCCGCGTCGCTGTGGAAATGATAGTACATTCCAGGCTCATAGCGGTTGATGGTGATGGTGAAAGTCCGTGGCACTGCGAAAGCAGCCAGCTGGTGGCTCGAGGTCAGGCGCTTGTAGATCTCATCCAATAGCGGTCGGGCGGCCGGATTGTTCCCAGTGAGCTGCAGATTGCGTTTCAGGTCCGGATGGCCGGTCTGGGTACCGTCTTCCGGTGGGATCGCGTCGATTTTCTGCCGCAGAGCCTGAACCTCGTGCGGCTGCATGAGTTGGGGAACTCTCAAGAGCATGGTTGGATCTCAATCTCCGGTTTGAAGGGCGAGCAGCTGCATAGCAAAGCTGGGCCCTAGGCGCGAGTGCGCTGGGCTGCGACCAGAAACTCCAGGTTGCCGTCGGGCCCCTTGATCGGGCTCTCGGTCACGCCGCTGACCTGCCAGCCTTCCAGCGCTTCCAGAAAGGCGACTACCTTGTCGCAGACCGCGCTGTGTTGCGCCGGGTCTCGGACGATACCTCCCTTGCCGACCAAGCCTTTGCCGACTTCGAACTGTGGCTTGATGAGTGCGACCAGCCGAGCGCCGGGCGCGGTCAGGGCCAAGGGCGCTGGTAGGATCTGGGTCAAGGAGATGAAGCTGGCATCGCAGACCACAAGCGCAATGGGCTCCGGGATCTCTTCTGCCGTCAGATAGCGCGCGTTGCAGCGTTCCATCACCACGACCCGCTCGTCCTGGCGCAACCCCCAAGCCAACTGCCCATGCCCAACGTCGACCGCATAGACCTTGGCTGCATTCCGCTGTAGCAGAACGTCAGTGAAGCCCCCGGTCGAGGCTCCGACATCGAGGCAGATAAGGTCTCGGGGATCGATCGCGAAGTGGTCCAGGCCCTGCGCCAGCTTGACACCACCGCGGCTGACCCAAGGGTGTGCCTTGCCGCGCAAGCGCAGTGTCGCGTCGGCCGCGATCAACTGTCCGGCCTTGGCGACCGGTCTATCTTGGCAGAGCACCTGTCCTGCCATGATCAGCGCCTGCGCGCGACTTCGTGTCTCTGCCAGCCCTCGCTCGACCAGCAATTGGTCGGCGCGCAGCTTCTTGACCTTGTTCACCTAACCGGCTCCCAAGCCTGCCACATGCGATGGAAACGCAGGGTGAGCATGATCGCCGCCACAGTTAGGCCGGCAGCCAGGCCGATCCAAATGCCGATGCCGGCCAAATCGGTGGCGAAGCCCAGAAGGATGGAGGTCGGGATACCGATCACCCAATAGCCGAATGCGGCGATGTACATGGGAACCTTGGTGTCCTTCAGGCCGCGCAGACAGCCCATGGCGATCACCTGTCCGCTGTCCACCAGTTGGAAGAGGGCGCCGACAGCCAGAAATCCGACACCGAGTGCTATCACGGCCTGCGTCTGCGGGTGATCGGCACCTAAGAAGATTTGCATGAATGAGACCGGGAACAGCAGCAGCGCCGCCGCCGTCAACAAGGCGGCCACCAGTCCCAGCACATAGGTGATGACCGCGGCCCGTCCGGCTGCACCCTGGTCCTGACGACCCACCGCCAGCCCGATCCGGACGGTTCCCGCCTGGGCTATTCCTAGCGGAATCATGAAGGCAATGGCGATCAACTGAATGGCGGCACCATGTGCAGCCTGCGCTTCGATCGAAAGCAGACCCTGCAGGTACAGCGCGGTCATGAAGAAGGTCGTCTCGAAGAAGAGCGCGATCCCGATCGGAAAGCCGATTTTCAGGATCTCTTTGAATAGTGGCCAGTCGGCGCGCCAGAGCCGGCCAAAGAGGCGAAACCGGCTGAGCCTCCGGTCTAGCAGCACGAAGATCAGCATGCCCAGGAAGACGACCCAGGCAGAGAGTGCTGCTGAAATGCCGGCACCGGAAATGCCGAGCTTTGGTGCGCCAAGATTGCCGAAGACAAGGGCATAGCCGGCCACGGCATTCACCACGATGCCCAAGATCATCACATAGAGTGCCGGCCGGGGACGGTCCATCGCGGCCGTGAAGTTCCGCAGCACGAAGTACCAGATCCACGCTGGCAGCCCGAACGCCATGGGGCGCACGAAGTCCTCGGCCGCTGCGGCGACGGCTTCCGGCTGTGCCAGGAACAGCATCATCGGTTTGATGAACCAGAGCAGCAACATCGCCGGCACTGCCATCAGGGTCGTGGTCCAGAGGCCTTGGCGAACCGTGCGACGGATGACGCGGAACTGGCGGCGGCCGCGCGCCTGACTGACCATCGGGGCAACCGCGATGGCCAGACCAAGGAGGAAGAGAAAAGCGGCATGGAATGTCTGTGCCCCAACCGTGGCAGCGGCCAGATAGGTTGGGCCCAGGCGGCCCGAATAGATCACCTCGACCGAGTGGATGCCGATCTGGGCCAATTGCATCATCACCAGCGGCCAGGCCAGCGCCATGGTCTGGCGCAGCTCGTGGTCCCAGTCCGACGACCAACGCAATCCCTGTCCGCTAGGTACTGGCGCTGCCGGGTCTGGCCGCAATCTCAAGGGGTACTTCATCGGCTGCACTATGCCTGTGACTGAGGCTCTCAAACAGAGGGAGAAGAGCAGGGCGGCACTGCGTCGCCGTCGGTCGTGGAACCGCGCGCCGACCTCCTCCGCGCGTTGCTTGAGGACAAACGCTTCGAAGCAAGGAGCCTCACGACTTTACAGCGTGTATCCGGTATGGAGGCTGAGCCCTGCCGCAACCTAATGATTGAGATCTGCGCGCGTGGCGTGGTGACCCAGAGCGGTCATGAAGCCTGGGCACCAACAGAAAGAAAACCGTTTTAGGACGCAGCCAGCGAAACAACGCTGGAAACGCTGATCACCTGAGTGTCTCGTCAAGTTGAAAGGGCGCCAGATGCAGTCACCCGGCGCCCTTTAGCTCATCACAATTGGTCTTGAGCCGGCTAGTTGATGACTGCCTTGAACTCCTGGAAGTCGACCTGGCCGTCACCGTTTGCGTCGGACTCGGCCATCGCCTCATCGACCGACTGCTCGCTCTCGTACTCGCCCATCGACTTCATCGCCGAAGTCAGCTCGCTGCGGTCAACAGCGCCGCTGCCGTCCAGATCGAAATGCGAGAAGAGGCGCATCATCTGGTCTTCGCTCATCGATCCGCCGCTCATGGCGGCGATTGCCTCGAATTCCTGAGCACTGATGGAGCCGCTACCGTCCACGTCCAAGACGATGATCATCATCTGCACCGGCCCGGACTCGGCCGGCGCACCGCCCATCATCAGGCCAATCTCGGCTGGTGCCAGTTCGCCGTCGCCGTTGCCGTCCAGCTGTCCGAACATCTGGTTTAGTTCGGCCGCGCTCTGTGCGGATGCGCTAGAGGGCAATAGGAATGCAGCCAGGGCCAAGCCTGCCAGGCTCGTCGTCAGTGATTTCATTGGGAGAAAACTCCTAGCGGCTGGCATCAGGATCGAGAGGCCAGCAGTTGTGCGGCCTCAAGGGCCGCGTAGGTCAGGACGGCATCGGCGCCGGCCCTCTTGAAACACATTAGGCTTTCCAGCACCACACGATCATTGTCCAGCCAACCATTCGCTGCTGCAGCCTTCAACATCGCGTACTCGCCGCTCACCTGATAGGCAAATGTAGGCAACCCGAAGGCATCTTTCACCTCTCTGACCAAATCAAGATAGGGCATGCCAGGTTTGACCATCAGCATATCGGCGCCCTCGGCCACGTCCAAAGCCACTTCGCGCAAGGCCTCGGCCCGGTTCGCCGGGTTCAGCTGATAGGTCTTCTTGTCCCCGCGCAGAAAGGTCCCAGAACCGATGGCGTCGCGGAAGGGGCCGTAGAAGGCACTGGCGAACTTGGCTGCATAGGCGACGATCGATACCGCTTGATAACCGGCCTGATCCAAGGCCTGGCGGATGGCACCAATGCGCCCGTCCATCATGTCCGAGGGTCCAAGTAGGTCGGCACCGGCTTGCGTTTGAGTCAGCGCCTGGCGCACCAGGACTTCAACCGACTCGTCGTTCAAGATCTCGTCGCCGCGGACCAGTCCGTCATGGCCGTCCGCATTGAAGGGATCCAGGGCGACATCGCACATGATACCCAAATCGGGAAAGCGTGCCTTGACGTGGCGTACCGCGCGGCAAACCAGATTGTCCGGGTTGACCGCCTCGGCGCAGTCCGAAGTCTTCAAGTGTGCGGGGACATGTGGGAAGAGCGCGATGCAGGGAATTCCTGCTTGCATGGCCTTCTCAGCTTCCCCCAAGATTCCGTCCAGACTGTGGCGAGAGACCCCTGGCATGGAGGCAATCTCACCCACCTCGTCCGGCTCGGCGACGAATAGCGGCCAGATGAAGTCGTTTGCCGTCAGGTCCGATTCGGCGACCAGCCGACGGATCCAAGCGTTCTGCCGCAATCGACGTAGACGGGTGTTGGGATAGCGGCCACTAAACGCTGCTGTGCTCGACATCGTCTTTCCTCGGATTTTCAGTCTTCTTGGCAGGAAACCTCAAACCAAAGGTCCGCTGCAATACCCGATCCAAATCGTAGGCTGTTATGCTGATGCCCAGGTCGTGCAGAGAGGTCACACCAAGCTTGGGATCGGCAATACCGCAAGGCACGATGCCTGAGAAGTGCTCGAGGGTCGGATTTAGGTTGATCGCGATTCCGTGATAGGTCACCCAATGACGCACGCGCACGCCGATGGCAGCGATCTTGTCCTCCCGGCCGTCGCCGCGGTCTACCCAGATGCCGACCCGTCCCTCGCGCCTTTCACCGGCGATGCCAAATTGGGCGAGGGTGTCGATCGCCCAGCCCTCCAGACTGCACACGAAGGCCCTAAGATCCGGACCGCGCTCTCGAAGATTAAGCATGACATAGGCCACACGCTGCCCGGGGCCGTGATAGGTGAACTGTCCGCCGCGGCCGGTTTGGTAGACGGGGAAGCGATTGGGGCTGCGCAAATCCTGAGGCTTGGCCGAGGTGCCGGCGGTGTAGAGCGGCGGGTGTTCCAGCAGCCAGACGGTCTCCTCCGCCTCGCCTGCACGTATGTCGGCGACCCGCTGTTCCATGAATGTCAGGGCGTCGGGATAGGGGACGGGCTGCGCGCTGTATTTCCAAGTGACCATGATGTCGCTTGATGGGGCCTTTCGGGCCCTCTTTGCAAGACTTTCACGCTGGCCAGGCGCTTTCGCGCTTGCACGGCAGCACTGGCGCACTAGGCTCAGCCGGCGGGCAGAAAACACCAAGGGAGACAAGCGGTGGACACCAGCGATGCAGAAAAACTGAAGCGCGAAGCGCTCGCCTATCACCGCGAGCCGCCAAAGGGTAAGCTTGCAATCGCCGCCACCAAACCCTTGGAGACGCAGCACGACCTAGCGCTGGCTTACTCGCCTGGCGTCGCAGCAGCGTGCGAAGCAATCGTCGCCGATCCGGCCGAAGCCTCGGAGATGACGGCGCGCGGAAACCTGGTCGGCGTAATCTCGAACGGAACTGCAGTCTTGGGGCTCGGTGCCATCGGGCCACTGGCTTCTAAACCGGTGATGGAGGGCAAGGCTGTCCTCTTCAAGAAGTTCGCCGGCATCGACGTGTTCGATATTGAGGTCGATGAAACTGACCCGGAGCGATTCTGTACTGTGGTCGCAGCGCTGGAGCCCACGTTCGGCGGCATCAATCTGGAAGACATCAAGGCTCCGGAGTGTTTCCAGATCGAGCAGGAACTGCGCGATCGCATGGGCATCCCGGTGTTCCACGACGATCAGCACGGCACGGCCATCATCGTCGGAGCGGCCATCCTGAACGGCCTGCGTCTGGCCGGAAAGAAGCCGGAGGACGTGAAGCTCGTGACCAGCGGGGCGGGTGCGGCGGCCATCGCCTCTCTCAACATTCTCTGCGGATTGGGCGTCAAACGCGAGAATGTCTGGGTCACCGACATCGAGGGCGTGGTCTATGAGGGGCGCGAAACCCTGATGGACCAGTGGAAGGCGCCCTATGCGCAGTCGACGGGCAAGCGGACCCTAGAAGAAGTGATCGAGGGCGCGGACGTATTCCTCGGATTGTCGGCGCCTAATGTCCTGAAGCCGGAATTCTTAACCAAGATGGCCGACACGCCGCTGATTATGGCCCTGGCCAATCCGCGGCCTGAGATCGATCCGCAGCTTGCCCGCGACACCAGACCGGATGCCATTATGGCGACGGGGCGGAGTGATTTTCCTAACCAAGTCAACAATGTTCTCTGCTTCCCCTTCGTCTTCCGCGGTGCACTGGATGTGGCAGCGACCACCATCAACGAAGAAATGAAACTGGCTGCCGTGCGCGCCATCGCCGACCTTGCCATGGCGGAACAGTCCGATGTGGTGCAGCGCGCCTATGGCGGGCAGGCGGCCTCTTTCGGTGCCGACTACATCATTCCGCGCCCCTTCGATCCGCGTCTCATGTTGGTGATCGCGCCGGCGGTTGCGAAGGCCGCCATGGATAGTGGTGTGGCACGAAAGCCCATCACCGACATGCAGGCCTATCACGACCGTTTGGAGAGTTTTGTGTTCCGTACCGGTTTGGTCATGCGTCCGGTTTTCGAGCAAGCGCGGGAGAGCCAGAGCCGTGTTGCCTATGCCGAGGGCGAGAACGATCGGGTTTTGAGTGCGGTTCAGGTCGTGGTGCAGGAGGGGCTGGCAAAGCCGATCCTGATCGGCCGCCCGCAGGTCATCGAAACGCGCGCCAAACGCATGGGCCTGCGCTTCATCGAGGGCGATGGCTACGAGATCATCAATCCGGAGAGCGATCGGCGTTTCTCGACCTACTGGAAACGCTATCACGACATTATGGCCAGACGAGGCGTGACACCGGAACGAGCGCGAACCGTGGTGCGCACAAACACCTCCGTCATCGGCGCCTTGGCCGTCGATCTAGGCGATGCCGATGCCGTGCTGGCGGGACCCGAGTCGAGTATAGCAACCAGGGCCGGGTTTCTTCGCGATGTGATCGGATTTGCCGACAACTGCGATCGCTACTCTGCAATCACGCTGCTTTCCATGCCACGCGACACGATCTTTCTCACCGATACCCATTTGGCGGAGGATCCAAACCCGGAGGAGATCGTGCGCATGACTTGCCTGGCGGCAGAGGAGGTGCGCCGCTTCGGCATAACGCCACGGATTGCTCTGCTCTCGCACTCCAGCTTTGGCAGCGCAGATACGGCTTCGGCGCAGAAAATGCGCCATGCTGTACGCCTTCTGCATGAGCGCTACCCGGATCTGGAGGTCGACGGCGAGATGCAGGCCGACCTTGCTTTGGACGCGGTCGCGCGCGAGAGCATTCTGCCGGATTCCCGTCTTGGCGGGCGGGCCAACCTCTTGGTGATGCCAAGCCTCGACGCCGCCAACATCGCAGCCACCCTGCTGCGTACGGTGGGGCAGGGCATTGCGGTTGGCCCGATCCTCTTGGGCGCAGCGCGTTCCGCCCACGTCTTGAGCCAGGCTGTGACCTCGCGGGGCATCGTGAACATGACGGCTGTCGCTGCGGCTGATGCAGCGAACCTTGCCGGGATCAAGCGGGCGTGAGTGCAGAAGGCGTCGAAGCAGAGGCTGCTGGCAACGAAGAAGAACAGGGCACCGGCGAGTTCACGCTGACCGACGAGTACATTCGCGAGGTCAGCGAGACCCTGGAGCTTGAACTCGACGGGGAGGAAAAGCGGGCGCGCGTGCGCGCACTCGCCGGGGATCTTTACCCGGCCGATCAGGCCGACTTGATAGAGGCCCTGTCGGCGCCTGAGCGCGAGGCCCTGCTGGCCCTGCTGGGCGCCGAGCTGGAGCCGGAGACCCTCATCTATCTCGATCCCACGCTGCGCGAAGAGGTGATCGAGTTCCTCGGATTGGAGCGTTTGGCTCTCGTCCTCTCGGAGCTCGAGTCGGACGACGCGCTGGAGTTGTTTGCCGATCTTGACGAGACGGCGCAGCGTCGTCTGCTGTCCGGCCTGCCGGCAGCCTATCGCCGGGTTCTGCTGGAAGGCCTTACCTTCGAGGAAGGTACTGCCGGTCGACTGATGCAGCGCGAGGTTGCGGCCGTGCCCTCTGCCTGGACGGTCGGTGAAACCATCGACTACATGCGTTCGGCCGACCACTTGCCGGACGACTTCTACGACCTCTTCATCGTCGACCCGCGTCACAAGCCGGTCGGTGTCGCGCCCCTGAGCCGCGTGCTGCGCGCCAAGCGGCCGCTCCTCATCACCGAGGTTATGAGTGAGGAGCGGATGATGCCGATCTCTGTCGACAAGGAGGACAGCGAGGTCGCAGACATCTTTCGCCGCTATGGTCTGGTCTCGGCTCCGGTCGTCGATCAGGACGGCCGCCTGGTCGGAAGTATTACTGTCGACGATGTCGTCGACGTCATCGACGACGAGGCGGAGGAGACACTGCTCAGGCTAGGCGGCGTGTCGCGCCCCGACTTCTATGAAGACGTTGCCAGCACCACCAAGGCCCGGATGCCATGGTTGTTTCTCAATCTCTTGACAGCAGTCTTGGCCTCGGTGGTGATCGGCCTTTTCGAAGATGCCCTCTCGCGCATCGTGGCGCTTGCGGTGCTGATGCCCATCGTGGCCTCTATGGGTGGCAATGCCGGCACGCAAACCCTGACTGTGGCGGTGCGTGCCTTGGCGATGAATGATCTGACCGGCGCCAATGCCGCACGGGTGATCGGCAAGGAGCTGATCGTCGGCTTGCTGAACGGTGCTTTCTTCGCCGTTACGACCGGGTTGATCGCGTTGGTCTGGTTCAATCTTCCGGAGGTCGGACTGGTGATCGGCGTCGCCATGGTGATCAACATGGCCTTTGCCGCCTTGTCTGGAATTCTAATTCCCTTGGCCTTGGATCGCTTGAAGATCGATCCCGCGGTCGCATCTAGTGTATTCCTGACGACCGTAACCGATGTCGTCGGCTTCGTCTCGTTCCTAGGTTTGGCCAGCCTGGCCCTCCTCTAGAGGCGCGACGCCGAAGAGCAAAAGAAAAAGGGGAGCCCAGCCGATGGCGAAGGCAGAGAAGAAGCAGGAAGTCTATACCCGCGAGCGCCCGAGCAAGCGCTTCGTCGAATTGGGCAAGCTCTACGAGCAGATGCACAGCGAAGGCGAGCAGCGTATGGGGCTGACGCCGGAAAAGACTTTCGCCGGTCAGAGCCTTTATCCGCATATCAATCGGATCAGGTCAGAACTGAGAGACACCAAATGCAAGACCCTGCTGGACTACGGTGCGGGCAAGGGACTTGCCTATCGGCAGAAGCCGATCTCGCTGCCCAGCGGGGATACGGCGGAGAACTTGCAGACCTACTGGGAGCTGGACAAGATCACCTGCTATGATCCGGGTTACGAGCCTTTCTCCGCATTGCCCGAAGGGCGCTTCGACGCGGTGATCTGCACCGACGTGATGGAGCATTGCCCGGAAGAGGATCTGGACTGGATCCTGACCGAGATCTTCGACTATGCGACACGCTTCGTCTTTTTGACGGTCGCGTGCTATCCGGCGAAGAAGCACCTGCCGAACGGTGAGAATGCTCACATTACCCTGCGCAAGCCGGAATGGTGGCGGCGCAAGATCGTGGCCGCCGCGGCCGGTCGGACCAACCTGGTCTATCGCGTCATCTTCGACTCGATCCAGGAGGGCCGGCGGGTCAGTCAAGAGATGCGCGAGTTGGCTCTGGTCGCCGGTAGCTAGGCGGGGCAAGCGGGGAGGCAAGGGTGCCAAACGGTACGGCACCCGACCAAGCGGCAGTCACGGCTGGGCAGGCGGTCTATAGCGACCGCGTGCTCAAGGTCTATGACCTGGTCGTTCACGGCATCTCAAATCATATGCTCTGGCGCTGTCCGACGGCACGACTAGCGGCACTTTATGATCGCCACGTCACCGAACGGCATCTCGATGTCGGTGTTGGCAGTGGCTACTTTCTCGACCGCGCACGCTTTCCCGGCTCGGCACCGCAAGTCACGCTGCTGGATCTCAATCCCTCCTGCCTGACTTTTGCCGCCAAGCGGATTACGCGCTACCAGCCAAAGACCGTCCAGGCCGATATCTTCCAAGAGCTTCCTCAGATTGGATCGTTTCGTTCGATCGGCCTGATGTACCTACTGCACTGTCTTCCGGGAGCGATCCGGGAGAAGGCCATCGTGTTCGATCGGCTGGCCGCGCGCGCAGAACCGGGCGCTCGCCTGTTCGGCGCAACCTTGCTCCAGGGCGACGCACCGCGTTCCTGGGGCGCGAGGCGCTTGATGGCGACCTACAATCGGCGCGGAGTCTTCAGTAATGAAGCCGACTCGTTTCAGGATCTGGAGGCTGCGTTGACAGAGCGCTTCACCGAGGTGGAGATCGAGCGCGTCGGCTGCGCCGCGCTCTTCTCCGCCAGGGTCTAGTTCGCTGTGTCGGGTTTCTCGCTGTCGCTGACGGCCTCCGGGGTGAGGACCCAGGCTCGTGCCAGGTC
Source organism: Rhodospirillales bacterium (assembly GCA_963669445.1). Lineage (GTDB taxonomy): Bacteria > Pseudomonadota > Alphaproteobacteria > Kiloniellales > JACOMY01 > JACOMY01. Next base: position 1,927,580 of record OY770029.1, on the reverse strand, counting down.
GTAGCCGAAGGCCAGGATGACCGGACCGATGAAGAGGCCGATCAGGCCGTGCGCCAGTGTGCCGCCCATCACGCCCAGGAAAATCACAACCATCGGCACCGGGAGACCGCGCGACATGACAATCGGACGGAGCACGTTGTCGACCAGCGCCGCCGGGATCATGTAGGCGGTGAAAAGCACTGCCGTCAGAGTGCTCATCTCCGACCAGGCGTAGACGATCGAGAGGATTACGATGATACCGGGGCCAATCTGAATGATTGCCAGGATCAGGCAGAGCAGGGTCAAGAGGCCGGCCAGCGGGATTCCGGCGACGATGAAACCGATGCCTAGCAGCAGGGTCTGCAAGGCCGAGATTCCGATCACCCCGCGGGCGACGTTACGCACCGTGTTGCGCCCCAGATCGACGAACTCGGTGCCGCGATTGGGTGTCAAGCGATCAGCAAAACGGGTCAAGCCATGGCCCAGGCCGACGGCGTTCGGCATCAAGATGCCGGCAATGATGAAGGCCAGAATGAACTGAAGTGCGGTCAGGCCCGCATCGGCTGCCAAGGACAGGAGCACGGTGGCGACTGAGGTCACCTGGGGGGCATACTTGGTGAGTGCTGCCTCCAGGTTGCTGGAGGCCATAGCCCAGGTGTCGCTGACCGTGTCGCCGATGACCGGCCACTCCGCGACGCCGGGCGGCGGCGGCGGCAGCTTGAGAGTGCCGGCCGAAAGGTCGGCGATGAAGCCCTGAATGTTGGTGACGAAGCTGGTCGCCATTACGCTCACCGGACCCAGGATGATGAGGACTCCAATCAGAGTCAGCAAGCTCGATGCCAGCTTACCGCGTCCACCGAACCAGCCCTGCAGTTTCAGGAAGACCGGGTAGAGGGCAATCGCCAGAATGATGCCCCACAGAATGACGGCAACGAAAGGCCGCAGCAGGACAAAGCACCAGGCAATCACAAGGCCGACCACGGCCAACCGTGTTGCCAGATCAATGGCAGGACCTGTCAAACGATCCTCGTGACCAGGCTCTGTGCTCATGTTTGTCCCCCCGAGACGCCTCACTCGATTGTCTAACTGTACTGGGAGGAAAGCGTTACCCTGTCTTTGGTCGCATTCGCAATGCTGATTTGTAATTGATCTCCTTCGATGACAAATATTGGCCCGTCCTTTTCTCCGGTACAGCCACATAGAGACAGGACGAGATTTGTGAAGAAGGCACAACGTTAGGGTTGGCCGTGATCGCAACCTGATGCCGACAGGCCTTTGGTACGCCGCCAATGACTGACCACGAGCAGCGAACCAACCCAGCCAAGGAAGAACAGCGTGTCCCGCAAGGCTGTTCGGCTGAAAAAGGCGCCGTCCTCAAGAAGCTCGATCATCACAATGCCGTAGAGGCATAAGAGGGCGATCGATGTAACATAGGCAATCGCCCTCGTGTTCGCGCGTGGTTGGATGGCACCCGTGGTCGCGATCGCCGGTCCGCCGGCGAGCAGGCCTTGAAGGAGAAAGCCCAGATCCGTGTTGGCGGCGACGCTCGCGCGCATAAAGGGCTCTGTGTCTGCAGCGAACACAGCATTGTAAATCAATCCGCAAGCGTAGTTTGCGACAATGCCGATGCCGTAGGATATGATAGACGCCAAAACAAACACAACAATGCCGATCAGCGTCCCCTTTCCAGTCGATGAAGCTCGAGGGCGGTCGTTAGTCATTCAATCGGTTCCTGAATCCAACCACGGTTGCGCCCTTTAGATGAGTAAGGTGCGTCGTGGATATCACTTAACAAGTATAGCAGTCTCCGCAATGGTTGCCTGATGGCGGGTTGAGCATTGGTGCCGGCATGCACCGGTGCCAGATTGTCGAGTTCGCTGCTCCCCCGGCAGGCGGTAACACACTCCGGGCAGGGGCCCGTTCCGCCTTCTCGGCGTTGATCCGGGCCGCAAGGGCCAAACGACGAGGACCGGAGGCCGAGCGTTTCGCCGGCGATTCCTACTGGCGCCACCCTCGCCAATCAGGGCATGCCCAAGGGTTGTCGGGCAAGCCGGGCTAAATTGCCTCGATTTCACGCAAAGCTTCCCTTTGCCAGCTTGCGCCCCGCCCTTTATATTCGCGCCAGAACCAAGGCACCTTTGTGGCAACCCCGGATCTGTCGGGCGGCGCCTAGGAGGCGCGCCGCGAGAGCGAGGTCCGGCTTATGCACGATGGAATCTTGAGCGAGTATTTCCCGATCCTGCTGTTCCTGGGGATCGCTGGGGCGCTCGCTGCGGTCATGGTCATCGCTGCATATGTCGTCGGCGACCAGCGACCCGACTCGGAGAAGGTGTCGGCCTACGAGTGCGGGTTTGAGGCCTTTGACGATGCGCGCGGTCGCTTTGATGTGCGCTTCTACCTGGTGGCCATTCTCTTCATCATCTTCGACCTGGAAGTTGCCTTTCTCTTTCCCTGGGCGGTCGGTCTCGCCGATATCGGCACCTTCGGGTTTTGGTCGATGATCGTGTTCTTGGGTCTGCTGACCATCGGTTTTGCCTATGAGTGGCGCAAGGGCGCTTTGGAGTGGGAGTAGGCGCGCAGACCTACCGTGCGCCGAACAAGGACGAGGTTTTGGGTTTATGACTGATAACTCTGTCGCACTGGCTCCGGGTCCCGAGCAGCAGAAGGTTTTGGGCCGCGTCGCGGAAGAGATCCAGAACCGCGGTTTTGTGCTGGGCAGTCTGGATAAGCTGGCCGCTTGGGCCCGCACTGGCTCGCTCTGGCCGATGAGTTTCGGACTGGCTTGCTGCGCGGTCGAGATGATGCACACGGCCTGCAGCCGTTATGATCTGGATCGCTTCGGCATCGTGTTTCGGCCAAGCCCCCGGCAATCGGACGTCATGATCGTCGCCGGCACGCTCACCAACAAGATGGCGCCGGCGCTGCGCAAGGTCTACGACCAGATGCCGGAGCCGCGATGGGTCATCTCCATGGGCTCCTGCGCCAACGGCGGTGGCTACTATCACTACAGCTATTCGGTCGTGCGCGGCTGCGATCGGGTGGTTCCGGTCGACGTCTACGTGCCGGGCTGTCCGCCGACCGCAGAGGCGCTGCTCTATGGCATTCTGCAGTTACAGAAGAAGATCCGCCGTCAGGCAGGCCTCAGCCGCTAACGCAAGGACCGGAAACCGTGGCATTGGACGACGCACTCAAGGAAGTGGGCGAGCATCTTCAAGAAGCCCTGCCGCAAGCCATCAAGGCGACCGATGAGGACCGTGGCGAGCTGATCATCCGCACCGACTCCAGCCATCTTCTGCGGCTCTTGGCGCATCTTCGTGACGATCAGTCCTGCCAGTTCACCTGCCTGGTCGATGTGACCGCGGTCGATTGGCCGGAAGAGGAACAGCGCTTCGAAATCGTCTACAACTTGCTGTCGGTTAAACAGAACCTGCGTATTCGCGTGAGCTTGCGCACGGATGAGGAGAACCCGGTGCCATCGGCCGTCTCCGTCTTCAACTCGGCCAATTGGTTGGAGCGCGAGGTCTGGGATCTCTACGGGGTCTTCTTCGATAAACACCCGGATCTGCGCCGAATCCTGACCGACTACGGCTTCGAGGGCCATCCCTTGCGTAAGGACTTCCCGCTGACGGGCTATGTCGAAGTGCGTTACGACGAAGAGCAGAAGCGTGTGGTCTATGAACCGGTCTCCATGGTGCAGGAGTTCCGCAGCTTCGACTTCGAATCGCCCTGGGAGGGCATGTTGAACGCAAAAGACAACGCACTCTTGCCCGGCGATGAGAAAGCCGGCAAGGGCGAGGCCTGAGGAGAGGTCAAGATGGCTGAAGCCAAGATAAAGCCGCTGACCCTCAATTTCGGGCCGCAGCATCCAGCAGCCCACGGCGTGCTGCGCCTGGTTCTGGAAATGGACGGTGAGGTGATCGAGCGGGCCGATCCGCACGTCGGCCTGCTGCATCGCGGCACCGAGAAGCTGATCGAATACAAGACCTACCTGCAGGCCGTGCCCTACTTCGATCGCCTGGATTACGTCTCGCCGATGAACCAGGAGCATGCCTATGCGCTGGCGGTCGAGAAGCTCTTGGGCATCGAAGTGCCCTTGCGGGCGCAGTACATTCGCGTGCTCTTCTCCGAGCTCACGCGGATTGCCAACCATATCTTGAACATCGCTACCTTCGCGCTCGACGTCGGTGCCATGACACCGATTCTCTGGGGCTTCGAAGAGCGCGAGAAGATCATGGAGTTCTATGAGCGTGTGTGCGGTGCTCGCCTGCATGCGGCCTATTTTCGGCCGGGCGGGGTGCATCAGGACCTGCCGGCGGGCCTGACCCACGACATCCGCGCTTTCACCGAGACCTTTCCCAAGATCATCGACGACATCGAAGGCCTTTTGACGGAAAATCGGATCTTCCGGCAGCGCACCGTCGACATCGGTATCGTCAGTGCCGAAGATGCACTCGATTGGGGTTTCTCCGGGCCGATGATCCGCGGCTCCGGCTTGGCCTGGGATCTGCGTCGCGCACAGCCCTACGATTGCTATGCTGACCTTAGCTTCGGCATTCCAGTCGGCAAGAACGGCGATTGCTTCGACCGCTATTTGGTGCGCATCGAAGAGATGCGACAGTCGCTGGCGATCATCGCACAGTGCCTGGACCGCATGCCGGACGGGCCGGTCCACACACAAAACCACAAGGTGACGCCGCCGCGCCGGGGCGAGATGAAGCAGTCGATGGAGGCGCTGATCCATCACTTCAAGCTCTATACCGAAGGTTATCACGTGCCCGCAGGCGCCACTTACACAGCCGTCGAGGCACCGAAGGGCGAGTTTGCCGTCTATCTCGTCTCCGATGGCACCAATAGGCCCTACAAGTGTCACATCCGGGCGCCGGGTTTTGCCCACATGGCGGCCATGGACTTTCTCTGCAAGGGGCACATGCTGGCCGACAGCGTCGCCGTCCTGGGCTCTATGGACATCGTTTTCGGCGAGGTTGACCGATGAGTCAGACCAGTTTCCGTAGCCCCGAGAGCGGCGACTTCGCATTTGACGCCGAAAACGAGGCTCTGGCCCAGCGGATCATCGCCCGCTACCCCGAAGAGCGCCATCGCAGTGCAGTGATCCCGCTCTTGGACATCGCTCAGCGCCAAAATGGTGGCTGGCTCTCCAAGCAGGCCATCGAGTTTGTGGCCGAGCGTCTGGGTATGGCGCCGATCCGCGTGCATGAGGTCGCCAGCTTCTACACCATGTTCAACAAGAAGCCGGTCGGGAAGTACCTACTTCAGGTTTGCCGGACCACACCCTGTTGGCTGCGCGGCTCCGACAATCTGACGAACACGATCAAGCAGGTCTGCGACATCGAGATCGGTGGAACCTCGGACGATGGTCTTTTCACCTTGATGGAGGTGGAATGTCTAGGTGCCTGCTGCAACGCGCCGATGATCCAGATCAACGACGACTATTATGAGGATTTGGATGCAGAGTCTCTGACAAAGCTGCTGGATGACTTGAAGAACGACCGTCCGGTAAGTAAAGGCTCGCAGATCGGGCGCTTTGCCTCGGCGCGAAGCGACGGGCCGCACACTCTGACCGATCTCGATGGTGGCCCACTGCCCTCCGGCATCTTGCGCTCCGATATCGAGGAAGAAGCGGAAGCATCGCCAGAACCTGCGTCGGCGCCTGCCCCAGCACCGGAGCCGACGGCGGAAGAAAAAGCGGACGAGGCTGGGACGCGTCCGGCAGGGTTGGCGGGGCCGCGCGACGGCAAAGCCGACGACCTGAAGCAAATCAAGGGGATCGGGCCGGTCGGTGAAGATGCGCTGCATGCCATCGGCATCTATCACTATGATCAGATCGCCGCTTGGACTGCGGCCGAAGCTGCTTGGGTTGGAACCTTCCTCGCTTTCCCGGGCCGCATCGAACGCGACGAATGGATCGCTCAGGCGAAAGCCTTGGCTGACGGGGAGGGGGCTTGAGCCATGTTGCAGGATAAAGACCGCATCTTCACGAACCTCTACGGTCAGGACGATTGGGGGCTGGACGGGGCCAGGCGGCGCGGTATCTGGAGCGAGATCCCGACCATTATCGACCTAGGCGTCGAGAAGATCATCGAACATCTAAAGGCATCGGACCTGCGGGGGCGAGGCGGCGCTGGCTTTCCGACCGGCATGAAGTGGAGCTTCATGTGGCCCAAGCGCGATGAGAGACCGCGATATCTGGTCGTCAACGCAGATGAGTCGGAGCCGGGATCTTGTAAGGATCGTGAGATCTTACGCAATGATCCTCATAGACTACTGGAAGGCATCGTCGTGGCCTGCTTCGCCATGGGCGCCAACGCCAGCTACATCTACGTTCGTGGCGAGTACTATAACGAGGCCTCCAACATTCAGAAGGCCATCGACCAGGCCTACGACGCGGGCTTGCTGGGCAAGAATGCCGGCGGATCGGGTTGGCACTGCGACATCTACCTGCATCGCGGTGCCGGGGCCTACATCTGCGGTGAGGAAACCGCCCTCTTGGAGAGCTTGGAGGGCAAGAAGGGTCAGCCGCGCCTGAAGCCGCCCTTTCCGGCTGCCTCCGGTCTTTATGGCTGCCCGACCACGATCAACAACGTCGAGACCATCGCCGTGGTGCCGGAGATACTGCGCCGCGGGGTCAGCTGGTGGAAGCAGTTCGGCCGGCCGCGCAACCACGGCACCAAGATCTTCTCGATCTCGGGCCATGTGGAGAAGCCTTGCAACGTCGAAGAGGCGATGAGCATCCCCTTGAAGGAGCTGATCGAGAAGCATGCCGGCGGCGTGCGCGGCGGATGGGACAATCTGCTGGCGATTATCCCGGGTGGCTCCTCCGTTCCCTGCCTGCCGCAAGACGTCTGCACGGACATGCTGATGGACTTCGACGCGCTGCGCGAAGCGCGCTCGGGTCTTGGCACGGCGGCTGTCATCGTGATGGACAAGTCCACGGATATCGTCGAGGCCATCGCACGCCTTTCGCACTTCTACATGCACGAGAGCTGCGGCCAATGTACGCCCTGTCGCGAGGGCACGGGCTGGATGTACCGGGTGATGAACCGCATGGTGCGCGGCGAGGCCGAGAAGCGCGAGATTGACCTGTTGTTGGATGTAACGCATCAAGTCGAAGGCCATACCATCTGCGCGCTTGGCGACGCGGCGGCTTGGCCGATTCAGGGACTCATTCGCCATTTCCGCCCAGAGCTGGAGCGTCGGATCGAGGCCTACCGCGCCAGAGCAGCGGCTTAGCGGGCCGGGCGCAGGGCAAGTAGAAGGGGATCGAAGGCGGTCATGCCGAAACTCACGATCGACGGACGCGAAATCGAGGTTCCGAACGGCATTACCGTGCTGCAAGCCTGTGAGCTGGCCGGGGTCGAGGTTCCGCGTTTCTGCTATCACGAGCGACTGTCGGTTGCCGGAAACTGCCGCATGTGCCTGGTCGAGATGGAGCGCGCACCAAAGCCGATCGCCTCCTGCGCCATGCCGGTCGGCGAGGGCATGGTGATCAAGACGGACACGCCGCTGGTGCAGAAGGCGCGCCAAGGCACCATGGAGTTCCTGCTGATCAACCATCCGCTGGACTGCCCGATTTGCGATCAGGGCGGTGAGTGCGACCTGCAGGACCAGGCCATGGCCTATGGTTACGACCGCAGCCGCTACGCCGAGAACAAGCGCGCTGTCGCCGAGAAGGAGATGGGTCCCATCGTCAAGACGGTGATGACCCGCTGCATCCAGTGCACGCGCTGTGTGCGCTTTGCCACCGAGATCGCTGGAGTCGAAGAGGTCGGTCTGGTCAATCGCGGCGAGCATGCGGAGATCACCACCCTCGAGAACGCGGTCAACAGTGAGCTTTCAGGAAATCTGATCGACGTCTGCCCGGTGGGTGCGCTGACCGCACGGCCCTATGCCTTTCACGCACGGCCTTGGGAACTGCGCAAGACCAACACCATCGACGTGATGGATGCTGTCGGCAGCAACATCCGGATCGATGCCCGCGGACGCGACATCTTACGCGTGTTGCCGCGGCTGCATGAAGAGGTGAACGAGGAGTGGCTGGCCGACAAGTCGCGCTACGCCATCGATGGTCTGAAGAAGGCGCGACTCGACCGGCCCTATCTGCGCAACGACGACGGTAAGCTCGCGCCCTGTTCCTGGGATCAGGCCTTCGACGTCATTGCCCACAAGATGACTGCGATCTCCGGCGAGCGTATGGCGGCGCTTGCCGGCGACCTGTGCGATGCAGAGGCCATGATGGCGCTGAAGCTGCTCATGCAGAGCTTGGGTTCGCCGAACCTGGATTGTCGTCAGGATGGCGCCAAGATCGCCGCCGAGGCGGCGGGAGGACCGGAGGCCGGCTATCTCTTCAACACCGGCATAGCCGGCGTCGAAGAAGCAGATGCCGTTCTGCTGATCGGCACCAATCCGCGTTGGGAAGCACCACTGATCAACACGCGTTTGCGCAAGCGGAGCCTACTCGGCGGTTTGAAGGTCGGCGTCATTGGGCCGGAGCCCGATTTGACCTACAGCTACCGGCATCTGGGCGCCGGACCGGAGGCGCTTGCCGCCCTGGCGCGCGGCGAGGGTGACTTTGCCGAGGTCTTGCAGAAGGCTGAAAGGCCACTGCTGATCCTCGGGCAGGGGGCGCTCTCCCGTCCTGACGGCGCCGCTATTCTCGCCTTGGCGCGTCAGGTGGCAGAGCGCAGCGGCATGGCCGGCGAGGGGGCGCCGGAAGGCTGGAACGGATTCAACGTGCTGCACACTGCGGCCGGCCGGGTTGCCGGTCTCCTGATGGGTTTCCTGCCACAGGCCGATGGCAAGGACATGGAGGCAACCCTCCAGGGCTGCGAAGCGGGCGAGATCGAACTGGTCTATCTCCTGGGCGCCGACGAAATCGATGTCAGCCGGCTGGGCAAGGCCTTCGTGGTCTATCAAGGCCACAGCGGCGATGCCGGTGCCAGGCGCGCCGACGTGATCCTGCCAGGGGCGGCCTATAGCGAGAAGAACGCGACATACGCCAACACCGAGGGTCGGGTGCAGTTGGCGCGGTTGGCGGTCTTTCCGCCAGGCGACGCGCGCGAGGACTGGACCATTCTAAGGGCGCTTTCGGGACGGCTAAAGCAGGCTTTGCCCTTCGACAACATCGGTGCCTTGCGCAAGCTGCTGATCGACAGCAACCCTCGTTTCGGACAGGTGGATCGGCAGGTGTCGGGAAACTGGGGGGCCTTCGGAACGGAGGGACCCTTGGACGGGGCACCGCTCAGTTCGAACATCGAAGACTACTATCGAACCGATCCGATCAGCCGCGCCTCGGCCGTCATGGCCGATTGCAGCGCGACCTTCGTGACGGGCGCCAAGGACGGGGAGGCGACGGGTACCCATGGCTGAGCTCGGCTTCTGGTCGGGCTATGCCTGGCCGACCATTCTGACGGTCCTCTCGATCCTGGCCATGATCGTGCCGCTGCTGGTGGCAGTGGCTTATCTCACACTGGCCGAGCGTCGCGTCATTGCCGCCATGCAGCTGCGCAAGGGACCTAACGTCGTCGGCCCCTTCGGCATGTTGCAACCCTTCGCCGACGGGCTGAAGCTGCTGTTCAAGGAGACCATCCTGCCGGCTGGCGCCAACCGAGTCGTTTTCCTGCTGGCGCCGATGCTGACCTTCGTGCTGGCGCTGATCGCCTGGGCCGTTATCCCGGTCGCAGAAGGTTGGGTCATCGCCGACATCAACGTCGGTATCCTCTACCTCTTCGCGATCTCCTCGCTGGGCGTCTATGGCGTCATCATGGCGGGCTGGGCCTCGAACTCGAAGTATCCCTTCCTGGGCGCGCTTCGCTCGGCGGCTCAAATGGTCTCCTACGAAGTCTCGATGGGCTTCGTGATCGTGACCGTCATTCTCTGTGCGGGTTCGCTCAACATCACTGACATCGTGAATTCGCAGCAGGACATCTGGTACTGCATCCCGCTGCTGCCGATGTTCGTGGTCTTCTTCATCTCGACCCTGGCAGAGACCAATCGTTCTCCCTTCGATCTGCCGGAAGGGGAGTCGGAGCTGGTCGCCGGCTACTTCGTCGAGTACTCCTCCATGTCTTTCGCTCTCTTTTTCCTGGGCGAATACGCGAACATGATTCTCATGAGCGCCATGACCACCATCCTCTTCCTGGGGGGATGGCTGGCGCCCTTCGGGATCGCACCCTTCACCTGGATACCCGGCGTCTTCTGGTTCGTCCTCAAGGTCTGCATGGTGCTGTTCTGCTTCCTTTGGGTTCGAGCGACTTTTCCGCGCTATCGCTACGACCAGCTGATGCGCCTGGGGTGGAAGGTCTTCCTGCCGCTTTCACTGGGTTGGCTCGTGCTGACCGCGGGCGCGCTGATCGCCTTCGATTGGCTGCCGGCGGCAGGTGGCGGCGCGTGAGTGTTTCATCGCGGCTTTCCGGCCGTGCGTTAAGAAAGGTTTGAGGCCATGTCGGCTATGTCTCATGGATTTCGCAGTCTCCTTCTGGGGGAACTGCTGTCCGGTATGAGCTTGACACTGCGCTATTTCTTCAAGCCCAAGGTGACCTTGAACTATCCCTATGAGAAGGGCCCCCTGTCACCGCGCTTTCGGGGCGAGCATGCCTTGCGCCGCTATGCCAACGGGGAAGAGCGCTGCATTGCCTGCAAGCTTTGCGAGGCCATCTGCCCGGCGCAGGCAATCACCATCGAATCCGAGCCGCGCGAGGACGGCAGCCGCCGCACGACGCGTTACGACATCGACATGACGAAATGCATCTACTGCGGCTTCTGCCAGGAGGCCTGCCCGGTGGATGCGATCGTCGAGGGACCGAACTTCGAGTTTGCGGCGGAGACGCGCGAGGAGCTCTTCTACAACAAAGAGCGCCTGCTGGATAACGGCGACCGCTGGGAATACGAGATCGCGCTCAACTTGGAAAAGGACGCGCCTTACCGCTAGGACGGCGGGGCCAAGAGCAAGAAGAAAGGGCGCAGGATATGAGGGTTGTTATGACTGGTGCGGGACGGTGCCTCCGGGGCGACCGGAAACGCGAGGGGGTTCGATGATCGTCGAAACGCTAGCTTTTTACCTCTTTGCCGCGATTACCATTGCGGCGGCGGTCATGGTGATCTCGGCGCGGAATCCCGTGCACTCCGTGCTGTTCCTCATCCTCGCCTTCTTCAACTCGGCCGCCCTCTTCGTGCTGATGGGGGCTGAGTTCCTGGCCATGATCCTTGTCGTGGTCTACGTCGGCGCGGTCGCCGTGCTGTTCCTCTTCGTGGTCATGATGCTGGACATCAACTTCGTGGAACTGCGCCAGGGCTTCTTGCAGTACCTTCCGGTCGGCGGCTTGATCGGCCTCATCCTCTTTGTCGAGCTTGCTGCCGTGCTGGGCGCTTGGGTGGCGGCACCGGAAGCAGCACAGATGGTCGAACGACCGACCCCGGCGCCGGCCGAGGTGAGCAACACGCTGGCATTGGGGCGGATCCTCTACACCGACTATGCCTATCTCTTCCAACTGGCCGGGCTGATCCTGCTGGTGGCGATGATCGGCGCCATCGTGCTGACCCTTCGCCAGCGCGAGGGTGTGCGCAAGCAGTCGATCGCAGCCCAGATTTCGCGGCCCCGCGAGGAGGCGATTGAGATCAAAGACGTACCCACGGGAAGCGGGGTCTGACGCCATGACCGAAGCCATCGGCCTCAACCACTATCTGGTGGTCGCCGCGATCCTCTTCACCCTGGGGATCTTCGGCATCTTCCTCAATCGTAAGAACGTGATCATCATCCTGATGTCGATCGAGCTGATGCTGCTCGCGGTCAACATCAACCTGGTGGCCTTCTCTACGCATCTGGGCGACCTAGTCGGGCAGGTCTTCGCCATGTTCATCCTGACGGTGGCGGCGGCCGAGGCGGCGATTGGGCTTGCCATCCTGGTGGTCTACTTCCGAAACCGCGGGTCTATCGCGGTGGAAGACATCAACCTGATGAAGGGCTAGCCGAGATGGATGCAGCCGTCGTCTTCCTTCCGCTGATCGGAGCGATTATCGCCGGGTTTGGCCGCCACACACTGGGCGACCGGGGTGCCCAGGTGGTGACCTGCACCTTGATGTCGCTCTCCACGCTCTTCGCGCTGATCCTCTTCGCGCGTGTACCGCTGGGAGGGGAGGAGGCCTGGATCACGCCGCTCTTCACCTGGTTTGAGAGCGGCAGCTTCAAGCTCGCCTGGGCGATCAAGGTCGATAGCCTCGCGGTCGTCATGATGATGGTGGTGACCGTGGTCTCCACCGTCGTGCACTTCTATTCGATCGGCTACATGTCGGAAGACAAGTCGATCCCGCGCTTCATGGCCTACCTGTCGCTCTTCACCTTCTTCATGTTGATGCTGGTGACCTCCGACAACCTGGTGCAGATGTTCTTTGGTTGGGAAGGCGTGGGGCTGGCTTCCTACCTTCTAATCGGCTTCTGGTACGAGAAACCCTCGGCCAACAATGCGGCGATGAAGGCCTTCCTGGTGAACCGGGTGGGCGACGTCGGCTTTGCGTTGGGCATTGCCGGAATCTTCTTCCTGTTCGGTGCTGTCGACTTCGCCGACATTTTCCCGCATGCCGCCGCCGAGGCCGAACGTTCCATCACCGTCTTCGGCATCACCGCGCCGGCGCTCGAGATCCTGTGCATCCTGCTTTTCATCGGTGCTATGGGCAAGTCGGCACAGTTGGGCTTGCACACTTGGCTGCCGGACGCCATGGAGGGCCCGACCCCGGTCTCGGCCTTGATCCACGCCGCCACCATGGTGACGGCCGGCGTCTTCATGGTCTGCCGTCTCTCGCCGCTCTTCGAAGAGGCAGCGGTGGCGCGCGAGGTCGTGACCTATGTCGGCGCCATCACCTGCTTCTTCGCCGCTACCATCGGCATCGCCCAGAACGACATCAAGCGGGTGATCGCCTATTCGACCTGCTCGCAGCTGGGATACATGTTCTTCGCCGCTGGCGTATCGGCCTATTCGGCGGCCATGTTCCACCTAACCACCCATGCCTTCTTCAAGGCGCTGCTGTTCCTCGGCGCAGGCTGCGTGATCCACTCCATGCACCATGATCAGGACATGCGCCGCATGGGCGGGCTCTGGAAGAAGATCCCGATCACCTATGCCTACATGTGGATCGGCTCTTTGGCCTTGGCCGGGATCGGCCTGCCGCTCAGCATGATCGGGCTTTGGGATATCGGCTTTGCCGGCTTCTATTCCAAGGACATGGTGATCGAGGCAGCCTATGCAGCGCACACCTCTCAAGGCCTCTTTGCCTACTGGATGGGTGTCGCAGCAGCGGTCCTGACCGGGCTCTATTCCGGCCGCTTGCTGTTCATGACCTTCCATGGCAAGCCGGCAATCCCGGCTGCCTATGAGCAGGCGCACGAGTCGCCCAAAGTGATGCTGCTGCCGCTCGTGGTGCTGGCCTTCGGCGCCGTCTTCGCCGGCATGATCGGCTACTACTTCTTTGTCGGCGACGGCAGGGCCGATTTCTGGGGCGGATCGATCGTCAGCAAGCACGATACAGTCGAGGCAGCCCATCACGTGGCTGCCTGGGTCAAGCTGATGCCCTTCTTGGCCGGACCGTTGGGCTTCGCCATCGCCTATGTCTGCTACATGAGCCAGCCGGGCCTGGCCGGCCAGATCACGACACGCTTCCGTGGCGCCTACCTCTTCCTGCTGAACAAGTGGTACTTCGACGAACTCTTCGACCGGATCTTCGTGCGCCCGGCCGTGGTTCTGGGACGGGGCCTCTGGATTGCCGGCGATCAGAAGACGATCGACGGCCTGGGTCCGAACGGCATTGCCGCGACGACCCTGCAAGTGGCGCGGCGTGCCGTGCTGCTGCAGAGCGGCTACGTCTACCACTATGCCTTCGCCATGCTGATCGGCGTGGTGGTCTTTATCACCTGGTACGTGGCCACTTAGGCCGGCCGAGATGCGCGTAATAGGAAAGAAGAAATCGCCATGAGCTGGCCTCTCCTATCGATCGTGACCTTCCTGCCGTTGGTGGGCGCGCTCTTCATTCTGCTGATCCGAGGTGACGAGGAAACCGTCGCGCGCAACGCGCGTTACATGGCGCTTTGGACCTCGATCATCACCTTCCTGCTGTCGCTCTTTATCTGGTTCAACTTCGAGCGCGGGACGGCCGAGTTCCAGTTTGTGGACGAGGCCGTGTGGCTGCCGCAGCTGGGACTGGTCTACAAGGTCGGCGTCGATGGCATTTCCATGCCCTTGGTGCTGCTGTCGACCCTGCTGACACCGATCTGCGTGCTTGCGAGTTGGGACTCGGTCAAGGTCCGCGTGAAGGAATACATGATCGCCTTCCTGGTGCTGGAGACCCTGATGGTCGGCACCTTCTCGGCGCTCGACATCATCCTCTTCTACATTTTCTTTGAGGGCGTGCTGATCCCGATGTTCCTGATCATCGGGGTTTGGGGTGGGCCGCGACGGGTCTATTCGGCATTCAAGTTCTTCCTCTATACCTTGGCCGGCTCGCTCCTCATGCTGGTCGCAGTACTGACCATCTTCTTCTACATGGGCACCAGCGACATCCCGACCTTGATGGAGCAATCGAATCTGCCGGGATCCATGCAGGTCTGGTTGTGGCTCGCCTTCTTCGCGTCCTTCGCCGTCAAGATGCCGATGTGGCCGGTTCATACCTGGCTGCCCGACGCGCATGTGGAGGCACCGACGGCGGGCTCGGTCATTCTGGCAGGCGTTCTGCTGAAGATGGGTGGCTACGGGTTCTTACGCTTTTCCGTGCCCATGATGCCGCAAGGAACCGACTTCTTCATCCCACTGGTGTTTTTCCTGTCGATCGTGGCGGTGATCTACACCTCTCTGGTCGCCTTGGCACAGCACGATATGAAGAAGCTGATCGCTTACTCTTCGGTGGCGCACATGGGCTTCGTCACCCTGGGCATCTTCACCTTGAACCAACAAGGGATCGAGGGTGCGATGTTCCAGATGCTCTCGCACGGCATCGTCTCGGCGGCGCTGTTCCTCTGTGTCGGCGTGGTCTACGACCGCCTGCACACGCGAGAGATCGATCGCTACGAAGGTTTGGCGAACAACATGCCGGCCTATGCCTTGGTCTTCATGGTGTTCATGTTGGCCTCGGTCGGTCTGCCGGGAACCAGTGGCTTCGTCGGCGAGTTCCTGGTGATCGTCGGCGCCTTCCAGGCCAGCAGCTGGGTGGCTCTCTTGGCGGCGACGGGCATGGTCTTGGGGGCGGCCTACATGCTGTTCCTCTATCGCCGCGTTATCTTCGGCGTTTTGACCAAACCCGATGTCAAAAAGCTCCTGGATATGAACTGGCGCGAGCGTCTGATCTTTGCGCCGCTGATCGCCCTGGTGCTGTGGATGGGCATCTATCCGGCGAGCTTCCTGGAGATCATCGGCCCCTCGGTCGAGGTTCTGGTGGAGCGTTATCAGACGGCTATGCAGGATGCGGAGACACCCTCCCTCCTGGCGTTGCTCGGGGGTTAAGAGGCAGGCATGACGACCGAAATCGGAAACGACCTACTTCTCGCCCTGCCGGAGATCATCGTGGCGCTGGCGGCGCTCGGGATCTTGATGATCGGGGCCTTCTTCGGCAAAGCGAAGGCAGGTGGCCTGCTGTGGCTCTGTGTCATTGCGATCGCGCTGGCGGCCTTCGACATCCTGGTCACCTTCGGCACGCGAGAGGTTGCCTTCAACGGCCTCTTCATCGTCGAGCCCTTCGGCAACTTCATGAAGCTCCTGATCCTCTTGGGCGCGGCTGTTACCCTGATCCTCAGCCACCACTTCATCCAGCGTGAGCGGATGGCGCTCTTCGAGTATCCGGTTCTTCTGCTCTTCGCCACGCTCGGCATGTTGCTGATGGTCTCTGCCAACGACCTGATCAGTCTCTATATGGGCTTGGAGCTGCAGAGCCTCTCGCTCTACGTGGTGGCGGCGATGAAACGCGATTCCCTGAAATCGTCGGAGGCTGGGCTCAAGTATTTCGTTCTTGGCGCGCTTTCTTCGGGCATGCTGCTCTACGGCGCCTCGATGATCTACGGCTTCTCAGGGACCACCTCTTTCCAGGCTCTGGGACAGCTCTTCACTCAGATGTCGGCGGCTGGAGAGGCACCCTCTATCGGCCTGATCATCGGTCTGGTCTTCCTGCTGGCAGGGCTCTGCTTCAAGATTTCCGCCGTGCCCTTCCACATGTGGACACCGGACGTCTATGAAGGCGCACCGACAGCGGTCACCGCCTTCTTCGCCGCCGCACCCAAGGTTGCTGCCTTCGCGTTGTTGATGCGCGTTCTGCTCGACCCCTTCCTGGGCCTGGTCGATCAGTGGCAGCAGATCATCGTGGTCGTTTCCGTCGCATCTATGGTGCTGGGCGCCTTTGCTGCCATCGGCCAGACCAACATCAAGCGGCTGATGGCCTACAGCTCTATCGGCCACGTCGGCTACGCGCTGGTCGGCCTGTCTGCTGGTACCGAGGAAGCGGCGATCGCCGTCATGATCTACATGGCGATCTATCTGGTCATGACGCTTGGCACCTTTGCCTGCATCATGACCATGCGGCGCGACGGTCGTCTGGTAGAGAACATCGACGATCTGAAGGGCCTCTTTGCAAACCAGCCGCTGCTGGCTGTCGCCCTCTCGGTGCTGATGTTCTCCTTGGCCGGCATTCCGCCGCTGGCGGGCTTCATCGGCAAGCTCTATGTCTTCGAGGCCGCGGTGCAGGCGGGCCTCTATACCCTGGCCATAATCGGTGTGTTGAGCTCTGCCGTGGCCGCCTTCTACTATCTGCGAATCGTCAAGCTGATGTGGTTCGACGAGGCCGGAGAGCCCTTTGACAAGCAAACCCCGCGCGAGGTTGGCCTGATCATCACGCTTTCCAGCCTGGCGATGATCGTCCTTGTCGTGGTGCCGGATCCCTTGACCTCCGGCGCGGCAGCTGCCGCTGCCTCTCTCTTCGGCAGATGAGCGAGGCGGACAGGGCGCTTCCACCGGGCTACCGGCTCATCCGCTTCGAGACAATCGACAGCACCATGAGCGAGGCGGAACGTCAGGCCAAAGCCGGCGCTGGCGACGGTACGCTAATTCTAGCTGACGAGCAGACTGCAGGGCGAGGCCGTCGCGGCCGCCAATGGGCAACGCCGCCAGGCAACCTGGCACTCTCGCTGTTGCTGCGCCCCAAGGGCCACCTGCAGGAAGCAGCTCTTCTGAGCTTCGTTGCCGGTTTGGCGCTGTACGACGGCCTGTCGCTCTATGGTGAACTCTCTGGTCGTCTGACCCTCAAATGGCCGAACGACCTCTTGCTCGATGGTGCGAAGCTCTCAGGTCTGTTGCTGGAGAGCCGTAGCGATCCCTCAGGTCATGCAGAGTGGTTGATCATCGGCATGGGCGTGAACCTGGCCTGGGCGCCACAGTACACGCCCTATCCGTCAATTTCCCTGGCAAAAGTCATGGCGAGTCCACCGAACGCGGAGCGGATCGTCCAGGCCTGGACTCATGCCTTCGATCGGCGTCGGCGGGCGTTCGAGGCTGGGGGCTTCTCTGCCCTTCGACCGGATTGGAAGGCTGCTGCTCAGGGTCTGGGTGGGCCGCTGGCCGCAAGGCTCTCCGACGGTACGGTCCTGGAAGGGCGCTTCGAAGATCTGGCAGAGGACGGCAATCTGCTTCTGGCGCTGCCTGGAGAGGCTAGGCCGCGCGCAATCTCGGCCGGCGATGTCTATTTCCCTAAGGGAGCAAGCCATGCTTCTCGCCATTGATTCCGGCAACACAAACGTCGTCTTCGCATTGCTGAAGGGCGATGAATTGGTTGGCCGCTGGCGGGCAGCCAGCGACGCCCGTCGCACCGCCGACGAGTATGCCGTCTGGCTGACGCAGCTGATGACCCTGGATGGCTTCGGTGACGCCGCAGTTGAGGGCGTGATGCTGAGCAACGTGGTACCTGCTGCCGACTACAACCTCCAGCGACTGTGTGAACGCCTCATCGGCGGTCCGCCGATGACGGTGAAGGAGGCAGCGGAACACTATCCCATTGAAATCCGCCTGGACCGCCCGGATCGCATTGGCGACGACCGCATCGCCAACGCCGTTGGCGCCCATGCCAAGTACAAAGGGCCGCTGATCATCGTCGATTTCGGAACGGCGACGACCTTCGACGTCGTGGCTGCGGACGGCAGCTATGAGGGCGGATCGATCGCGCCTGGCATCAACCTCTCGCTGGATGCGCTCTATCGCGGCGCCGCGCATCTGCCGCGCATCTTGATCGAGAAACCGCAGCAGGTGATCGGGCAGGATACCGTACCGGCCATGCAATCCGGCGTCTTCTGGGGCTATATCGGCCTGATCGAGGGTTTGGTGAAACGCATAGAGATCGAGTTTGGAGAGCCGATGATCGTGGTGGCCACAGGCGGTCTGGCGCCATTGTTCTACGGCAGCACAGAGCAGATCCATCACGTCGATCATGAGCTGACACTGCGCGGCATGCGTCTCCTCTATGAGCACGCCAAGACCCGATGACGCGCCCCTTCGATCCGGCACCCGACGCCGACTCGCTCTATTTTTTGCCTCTGGGAGGTACCGGCGAGATTGGGATGAACCTCAATCTCTACGGCCACGATGGGCAGTGGCTGATGGTGGATCTGGGTATCACTTTCCCAGAAGACGGAAGCTTGCCGGGTGTCGAGGTTCTGATGCCGGACCCCAGTTTCATCGAAGAACGTCGGGATCACCTGATCGGCCTGGTCGTCACGCACGGCCACGAGGATCACATCGGCGCCGTGCCCTATCTCTGGCCGCGGCTGCGCTGTCCCGTCTATGCCACGCCCTTCACAGCCGAGCTGCTGCGTCGCAAACTCGCCGAAGCAGGCCTCCTGGGTGAAGTAGAACTGCACGAGATCCCACTCTCCGGCCACTTCTCGCTCGGCTCTTTCGACATTGAGCTGATCTCTCTCACTCATTCCATCCCTGAGCCCAACGCCTTGGTGATCCGCACCTCTCTGGGCACTGTGCTGCACACTGGGGACTGGAAGATCGACCCCGATCCTCTGGTCGGCGACGACTTCGACGAGGAGGCCTTGAAGGCCCTGGCGGAGGAGGGGGTCTTGGCCTTGGTCGGCGATTCCACCAACGCCATGGTCGAAGGCAGCTCCGGCTCGGAGGCCGAGGTTAGGGAGAACCTGACCCAGCTTGTGAAAGAGGCCGAGGGGCGAGTGCTGGTCGCCTGCTTTGCTACCAACGTTGCGCGGCTCGAGAGTGCGATGGTTGCGGCCAAGCGGGCCGGCAGGCGCGTTTGCCTGGTGGGTCGCTCGATGAAGCGGATCTACGAGGCCGCCACGCTGACCGGCTATCTCGACAATCCGGCACCGCTGATCGACGAAGATCAGGTCGGCTACCTGCCGCGCAACGAGGTGCTGATCCTGGCGACTGGTAGCCAAGGGGAGCCGCGCGCCGCCCTGCCGCGCATCTCCCGCGGTGAACATCGCCATGTCGTGCTGGAGCCGCAGGATACGGTGATCTTCTCCTCCCGGGTCATCCCCGGCAACGAGCGGCCGATCCAAAGGCTGCAGGAGCGCCTGCGTGCTACGGGAGCAAGCGTGCTGACCGACGATGAGGTCTTCGTCCATGTTTCCGGTCATCCGGCCCGCGAGGAACTTTCGCAGATGTATCACTGGGTGCGCCCCCGCGTCGCTATTCCGGTCCACGGTGAGCCGCAGCACCTGCGCGCGCATGCAGAGCTGGCTAAGTCATGCCAGGTCCCGCAAGCCGTGGTCGGCGGCAATGGCAAGGTGGTCCGCCTGGTGCCCGGCCCAGATGCGGCCGTAGTCGATGAGGTGGAGAGCGGGCGCCTGGCGCTTGACGGCAACCGCTTGCTGCCGGTCGATGCGGTTGCTTTGAAGGAGCGGGGACGCCTCTCCGGCGGTGGTCTGGTGATGGCGAGCCTGGTCGTCGATCGCCGTGGCGACCTTTTGGCGGAGCCGAAGGTGAGCGAGCGCGGTGTGGGAGCTGCTGATCAAGAGCCGGACTGGCTGATCCTGGCAGCGGAGGAGGCCGTTGCTCGGGCCGGTTCAGGTCTGCGTCGCGACGATGAGCGGCTGCGCGAGCAGGTGCGTCTTGCTTTGCGCCGCAGGGTTCAGGCCGCCATCGGCAAAAAGATCCAGGTCGAGGTTCAGCTCATTCGGATCTAGTCATGCTGCAGCGCCGCATTTGGGCGCAGGTAGCCAACTCGGCCTTGTCATCAAAGGCCCGGGCGCCACATCCTAGACACCGTTTCGACGCGAGAGGAAGAGGCCAGATGATCGGACGTTTGAACCATGTAGCCATCGCCGTTCCGGACCTTGAGAAGGCTTCGGCGATGTATCGGAGCACGCTGGGTGCCAAGGTCTCTGACCCTATCCCAGAGCCCGACCATGGCGTCACTGTCGTCTTCGTCGAGCTGCCGAACACCAAAATCGAGTTGCTGCATCCCTTGGGCGACAGCTCGCCGATCCAGGCTTTCCTCGACAAGAACCCCTCCGGCGGCATGCACCATGTCTGCTATGAAGTGGACGATATTCTGAGTGCACGGGATCGACTGAAGGGAGAGGGCGCTCGGGTACTGGGCGACGGCGAGCCAAAGATCGGCGCGCACGGCAAGCCGGTGCTCTTTCTGCATCCCAAGGACTTCTGCGGAACTCTGGTCGAACTGGAGCAGGCTTAGAGGACGCAGCTCATGGCTTGGCCGACGATGATCCTGGTCTATGCCATCATCTGGTGGGTGGTGCTTTTTGCCGTGCTGCCCTTCGGCGCCAGACCGCCGGCTGAATCAGAGATTGGACATGTGGCTTCGGCCCCGGAGCGGCCGATGATGTGGCGTAAGGCCTTGGCGACGACCGTCATCTCCGGGGTGGTTTTCGGCATCGTCTATTGGCTCGTGGTCAGTGACATGATCTCTTTCCGACCGGACCCCGCATAGAGGAGTAAGTTTGAATGGCCAGGCTGCGGGCATGAGCCACTATTGTGACGCGGCACCAGGGCATCCCTGGCATGGCCCCTACCATGATCGGGAATACGGCTTTCCGATCGACAGCGAGGCTGGCCTCTTCCAGAGACTGGTGCTGGAAATCAACCAGGCTGGCCTTTCTTGGCTCACCATCCTGAAGAAGCGCGAGGCCTTTGAAGCGGCCTATGCCGAGTTCGACGTCGATACGGTGGCTGCGTTCGACGAGAAAGACCGGGCGCGGCTGTTGTCAGATGCCGGCATCATCCGCAATCGCCTGAAGGTCAATGCTGCCATCGAAAACGCCAAGCGGATTCAGGCGCTGCGCGAAAGCCACGGTGGGTTTCAGGCCTGGCTCGACGCCCACCATCCCTTGGACAAGTCGGACTGGGTGAAGCTTTTCAAGAAGCAATTCCTCTTCACCGGTGGTGAGATCGTCGGCGAGTTCCTGATGTCGAGCGGATATCTACCGGGCGCACATCGCGAGGACTGCCCGATTTACGCGGAGATCGCAGAACTCGACCCTGCCTGGATGCGCACGCCTGGATGATCCTGCGGCTGGCCCTACTGTTCGCGCTTGCGGTTCTGCCGGGTCGGGGGTTCGCCGAGGACGATCGGCCCGGCACATTCGACTTCTATGTCTTGGCGTTGTCCTGGTCTCCCAGCTATTGCGCCTCCGTAGGACCGGGTCGCAGCCCACTCCAGTGCGATTCCGGTCTATCTTTCGGCTTTATCCTGCATGGTCTCTGGCCGCAGCATGAAGAGGGTTACCCCGCGCACTGCCAGTCTGCCGAGGCCAAGCCCTCGCAGAGGCTTGTCTCCTCCCTTCTGGACATCATGCCCTCCGAGGGACTGGTGCGCCATCAGTGGCGCAAGCATGGCCAGTGCTCCGGCCTCTCGGCGGAGGATTTCTTTGCACTGTCGCGCGAGGTCTTTGAGGCGGTCGTCATCCCTGAGGCTTACCAGGATCCCGATCGGCGCATTCAGGCACCCAGCTGGGAGCTCGAAGCCGCTTTCTTGGCGGCAAATCCGGACCTACGCGCGGATATGATCTCGCTCGTGTGCTCGGCCCAAGGTCTGCGTGAAGTTCGGATCTGTTTCGATAAGGATAAGCAGCCGCGCTCCTGTCCGTCATTGGAGGCCCGAGACTGTCGGCGTCGCGATCTCACTGTCCTGCCTGTCGGTGGATAGCGCTCTTAGAGGGCTGAAACCACACATAAAAAGAGCCGGACCAAAGTCCGGCTCAATTGCGTGGCCTTTCTGGCCTATTTTTTTCCTCCCCGAACTCG
The DNA here is from genome assembly GCA_963669445.1 of Rhodospirillales bacterium. Taxonomy (GTDB): domain Bacteria; phylum Pseudomonadota; class Alphaproteobacteria; order Kiloniellales; family JACOMY01; genus JACOMY01. Next base: position 1,905,336 of record OY770029.1, on the reverse strand, counting down.
GTCGTTCGGTGTTCAGGTGCGTCGCGATCACGCACACCACAAATACACGAGCCGGGGTTGCGCGTCATCAAAATTCACATCTCGGTGAAGCGGATAACTTTCTTACGAAGACGGAGTTAGCGAACCAGCTGCTCCAATTCTGCGGCTGCAGCGCGCAAACGAGGCAGATGCTGCGCCGCACCTTCCAAGGTCATACGCTGGACCGGGGCATGGAAGGAGAGGGTGGCCAAGAGCCGCTTGTGGCTATCGTAGACCGGCACCGCCAAGGCGATCATGCCTTCCATGAACTCCTCGGCATCGTGTGAGTAGTTGCGACGGCGGGTCTCTTCCAGCTCCGTCATCAGAGCCTGCCGATCGGTCAGGGTCGCCGGTGTGTGCGCCTCTAAGCAGATGGACCCCAAGATCCGATCAAGATGCGATTTGCGTAGGCTGCTGAGATAGAGTTTGCCGCTTGCCGTGCAGTAGAAGGGGACCTGCGTGCCGATCGGCAACTGGATGCGTAGAGGCCACTTGGTCTCCACGCGGTCCAGATAGGTCATCCCGTCCCGGTCGGGTATGGCGAGATTGCACGTCTCGCCGACCTCCTCGGCCAGTGCACGCATGACAGAGAGCCTGGCACTGCGCACCCTGATCGAAGAGAGCACGCCGGTGGAGAGCTGGCGCAGGCGGCGACCTGGAGTGTAGGACCGCCCGTCGATCTCTCGCTGTAGAAAACCCTCGGCTTCCAAAGTGGCGAAGAGCCGATGAATGGTGGGTTTGGGTAGGCCGATCTTTTGATTGAGGTCGGTTGGCGTCACCGGCTCCCCCCAGGCTGCGATCTCCTCCAAGACCAGGAGGAGTCGCAGGTTGGTGGGTATGGTTTCGCCGCGTTCCTCAACGCCAGCTTCACTCACTGACCAAACTCCCGTTTAGGCTAGCTCCCTCGATTCGGAAGGAGAACGCTCGACAGATCCGGTACCAGGGCGACGACGATCCACACCGTGATCAAGGCCACCAGGTAGGGGACTGCATAGCGCAGCAGACGGAAGTAGGGAACACCGGTAACGCCACTGGCCACATAGAGGTTCAAGCCGTAGGGCGGCGTAATGAAGCCGATCGAGGCGCCGACCAGGAAGATGACCGAGAAGTGGATCGGGTCGACCCCGACGGAGGCTGCCACCGGCGCTAGGATCGGTGCCAGGATGATGGTGACCGGCAGGCTCTCCAGGATCATGCCGAAGATGAAGACGATGGCCATCGCGGTGAAGAGCACGGCGTAGTAGCCGCCCATGCTGGTCACGAAGTCGCCGATGACCTGCTGGGCGCCCAGCAGCGAGAGGATCTGCTGCATCACCACAGAGACCGCGATCAGCGGCGCCAGGATGCCGGTTATCTGGGCCGAGCGCATGGTGATCGCCGGTACCTCGGTCAGCTTGAATCCCTCGACGACCAGCATCTCGCGGGTCTTCTTCTCCTGCGGCGGACGATCGGGGTCCAGAGACCCCATCATGCGGAACAGGGGAAGCGAGATGACACCGACGATTACGCAGAAGCCCACAGTCACGCCGGCCGCTTCGGTCGGCGAAAACTTGCCGGTGTAGATGCCCCAAAGCACCAGACCGATGGCAAAGAAGCCGAGCCAAGCACCTACGGCCGTCTTCAAAACACGGACCAGGTCAAGTGCGATCAGATGACCCCAGCCATTCAACTGGCAGATGATCCAGCAGGCAAACATCATGCCGAAGACCATCAGCGCGCCCGGGACGATTCCGGCCATGAAGAGGTCGGAGATCGGCAGGTTCATCAGGAAGCCATAGACGATGAAAATGATCGACGGCGGGATGATGATGCCGACTGTGCCGCCCGCTGCTGCCGTAGCAGCGGAAAAGCGCTCGTCATAGCCGCCCTTGACCATCTCGGGGTGCAGCATCGAGCCGATCGTGGCCGTAGTCGCAGAGTTGGAGCCGGAGATGGCGGCGAAGAGGCCACAGGCGCCCAGGCTGGCCATGGCGAGGCCACCGCGAATCCAGCCCAGACAGGAATAGGCGAAGTCCGATAATCGTCTCGCGATGCCGGAGCGGTTGATCAAATCACCCGTTAGGATGAAGAGCGGCATCGCCAGCAGCGCGAAGCCGTCGGTAAAGACGTCGGCCAAGGCCGCGCCGATGTTGTCCAAGGTCATGCCCAGCACGAAGCTGCAGCCGATGACCCAATAGCCGATCACAAGAAAGACCGGCACGCCGAACATGAACAGGGCCGTAACCCCAAGAGAGATGATGGTAATCCAGGTTGCGTCAGTCATCTGTCCATCCCTCAGTCAGCGCCGATGACGGCTTGTTGGATCAACGGTTCGCCGGAGCGAAAGTTCTTGATGTCCTCCAGAAAGTTCTCCAGCACGCGTGCCGCCATCAAGGTGAAGGCCAAGGGCACGGAAATCAGAAACCACCACTGAAGCGTATCGTCGGTGCCAAGCAGGATCTGGAAGTTGGATGCGGAGTTTGCCGTGACCTTGGCCGAGGTCACGACGACGACCCAGCAGAAGACCAGCCAGAGCACCGCATCCATGGTGAGGCAGAAGAACTGGCCGGCGCGGGGCAGCTTGGTACGGAACTCGGCAAAGGAGAGGTGGGTGCGCAAGCGAACGTTATAGGCGCAGCCGAACCAGGTCATGATCAGAAAGAGGAAGGGGGGTAGGGTGGTCGACCAGGGCGCCTGCTGGCTCAAGACGAAGCGCCGGAAGACCTCGACGAAGATGATCCCGGCGATGATCAGATAGGTCCAAACCATAACCGTGCGTTCGAAGTGCCGATCGATGAAGGGCACCAGGCGGTAGAGAAGCAGGAACAGAGCCCCGCCGCCCAATGTCGCTATCAGGCCAATGGCCCAGGCACCGGGACCTTTGAGCGCTTCGCTAATCTCCCAAGCATCATTGCTGGCGAAAGCAGCGAGTATCGCCCCAATCTCGGAGAAAATGCTCTCCATCTCGTCCTCCCTCTGCGCCGTCTTAGAGCCGGCGTCTGTCTTCTCGTTAGTTGGGCGGCTCGAAGCTTACGCCCGAGCCGCCCTTGTCGTCTGGAGTGCCTTAACTTGAGCGCCACCAGCGTCGTGGTTCGACATTCTCGGCCTTCATGTCGGCCGGAATCTCGCGGGCGACATTATAGAGGTCGGTGTAGGTGTCGATGCCACCGGCCCACTTGTTCAAGCGCTCGCGCCAGCCTTCCCAGGGCTCCGGAACGTACTCAGGCGAGCACATTTCTTCAGCCATCTTGATCTGGTCGTCGGCCAAGAAGGCCGGGCGCACATTGTGCTCGACGAAGATGGTGCCCGGCAACTGCGGCTCGGAGAAACCGACAGTGTTGACCAGGGCTGCCTCGTTTGCCGACTGAACATGGACCTGCGCCAGGTAGGCCGACTCCATTACGGCATCCTGCAGATGCGCGTCCAGGCTGTCGAAGACCTTAGCACTCATCGAGGTGTGCTCGGTGCCGCAGAAGAACTTCAGGTTCACGGACTGCGAAACCACCGGGGACATGTTGGCGTAGGCCACGGCCGATGCCCAGGTCTCCGCACCGTCGATCAAGCCCTGCTTCAGGCCGTCCAAGGTCTCTTCCCAAGCGATCGGAACGGGGTTGAGATTCAAGAGCTGCATGGCGATGCGGCCAAGCTGGGTGCCCGTCACGCGGTTCTTGGTTCCGAACAGCTCTTCAAGCTTGGTGACCGTGGGCTTCTTCTCCCAAGACAGGCCCATCTGTAGGCCGCGAAGTTCGCAGTGGCTGAAAAGGAACTTCAAGCCGTGGCGCTTCTCTAGGGGCTCGCGCAGGATCGCGTTACTCGCGGGGCTATAGAGGAAGTAGTACTGCGATGCCCGGGAAGGGAAGACGTAGGCATAGTCCAACACGTTTAGGAAGGGTGCGCCACCGGCCGAATTCTGGGTCGAGGCCGCATACATGTCGACGATGCCCAGCTGGGTCTTCTCAACACAGTTCAACTGGCCGCAGATCTGATTGTCACCGATGAACTCGACTCGGATCTCGCCTTCGGTCCGCTCCTCCAGATCGCGTGCGAACTCCAGCACGCCGGCGCGCTCGATTAGCAGGTTGCGGGCGTTGAAGCCGGACGCGCCGAACTTCAGGTTGATCTTCGCCTCTTTCTTGAAGCGCTTGTCGTAGGTCGACTCGGCTGCCTTGGCCAGTTCCGACAGGGTCATGACCCCACCGAAGCTGCCCGCCGCCAAGAGGGTCGACGTCAGACCGAACTGACCGCCCAGGCGGAAAATGTCTCTACGGGAAATGCCCCGCAGTTTGTCCGAGGTAAGCATGCTGTCCTCCCGGTTGATTTTGCCTCATATTGAGACTTGCAGTCTCATTAAGACATAGTATGATGGAGATGACAAGGACAAAAGGGCAGCCCCACAAGCCCGGAAAGGATTGAAGAGGATGGAAAGCCTGGAAGCGGATTATGTTGTGATCGGGGCCGGTTCTGCCGGTTGCGTTTTGGCCAACCGCTTGAGCGCCGATCCCGGTAACCGGGTCATTCTGCTGGAAGCGGGCGGCAAGGACTGGAATCCCTGGATTCATATTCCGGTCGGCTACTTCAAGACGATGCATAATCCCTCCGTGGACTGGTGTTACAGCACCGAGCCAGATCCAGGCCTAAATGGGCGCAGCTTGGATTGGCCGCGCGGCAAGGTCCTCGGCGGCTCCAGCTCGCTAAACGGTCTGCTCTATGTTCGTGGGCAATCAGCGGATTATGATCGCTGGCGCCAAATGGGGAATGACGGTTGGGGCTGGGACGAGATTCTCCCGCTCTTCAAGCAGGCCGAGGATCAGGAGCGCGGTGAGGATGAGTATCACGGCGTCGGTGGTCCGCTCTCGGTCTCCAACATGCGCTTGCGACGTCCGATCTGCGATGCCTGGTTGGCAGCAGCACAGAAGGCCGGTTATCCCTTCAACACAGATTACAATGGCGCCAAGCAGGAGGGAGTGAGCTACTTTCAACTGACGTCCCGCAACGGTCGGCGTTGTTCAGCTGCCGTCGCTTACCTGAAGCCGGCCAAGCAGCGCCAGAACCTGCAGATCGTAACCCGAGCACACACAACCGGGATTGTCTTCGAGGGCGAGCGGGCCGTTGCCGTGGCCTATCGCGATCGCAGCGGGCAGGAGCGTCAGGTGCGTGCCAAGCGCGAGATCGTGCTCTCTGCCGGTGCAATTGGTTCGCCGCAGATCTTGATGCTGTCGGGAATAGGCGAACCGGAGCAGTTGAAGGAGCACGGCATCGAGGTCAGGCGCGCCTCGCCGGCTGTCGGCAAGGGCCTGCAGGACCATCTGCAAGCCCGTCTGGTCTTCAAGTGCAATGAGCCGACCTTGAATGACGAGGTGCGCAGTCTGGCCAACAAGATGCGCATCGGTCTCAAGTACATGCTGTTCCGGGCCGGGCCGATGACCATGGCTGCCAGCTTGGCTACGGCCTTCCTGAAGGCGAGACCCGGGGTCGAGACGCCGGACATCCAGTTTCACATTCAACCCTGGTCGGCCGACAGCCCAGGTGAAGGGGTGCACCCTTTCTCTGCCTTCACCGCCTCGGTCTGCCAGCTTCGGCCTGAGAGCCGCGGCGAGATCCGCCTGAAGAGCGCCGATCCCAAGGTCTATCCCACCATCCATCCCAACTACCTGGCGACCGATACCGACTGCGAAACCATAATCGAGGGTATCAAGATCGCCCGCCGGATTGCGGAACTTCCGCCCTTGGCGAGCAAGATCTCAGAGGAGTTCCGACCCGGCCTCGACGTCCAGGACGACGAGAGCATCTTGAAGTGGGCGCGCGATACGGCAACCACGATCTATCATCCGACCGGAACCTGCCGGATGGGGGCGGACGAGGGCGCAGTGGTCGACCCGCGGCTGCGCGTGAAGGGCGTCAAGGGCCTGCGCATCGCCGACTGCTCGATCATGCCTGAGATCGTGTCGGGCAACACCAATGCCCCGGCAATCATGATCGGCGAGAAGTGCTCGAAGATGATTTTGGAGGATGCGGCTGCATAAGCCGCGGCAAGACCAGAATCGCGCCCAACAAGGGTCACGAAAGAGCGTGAGCGTGGTTGCGGAGGGATGCATCCTTTCGTAACCCGTCGTGCTGACGAAAGCCTTCGCCATCAATGGACAAGCAGGCGCCGGTTACCTATTCTCCCGCCTCCTGAAGGCGGCCGCCGCCTTCGACCCCTTTTTGCAGCCGAGGTAACCCATGCGCCGTACCCGCTACTTTCTGCCGACCATGAAGGAGACGCCGGCAGAAGCGGAGATCCTTTCGCACCGCTACATGCTGCGCGCCGGCATGGTCCGTCAGGCCTCCGCCGGGATCTACTCCTGGCTGCCGCTGGGCTTTCGTGTGCTGAAGAAGATCGAGCAGATCGTGCGCGAAGAGCAGGATCGCAGCGGCGCGCAAGAGGTGCTGATGCCGACCATCCAGTCGGCCGACCTCTGGCGCAAGTCCGGACGCTATGACGACTACGGCAAGGAGATGCTGCGCATTCGGGACCGTCACGAGCGCGACATGCTCTACGGCCCCACCAACGAAGAGCTCATAACCGACATCTTCGCCAGCGCCGTCAAGAGTTACCGGGACCTGCCCAGAAACCTCTATCACATCCAGTGGAAGTTTCGGGACGAGGTCAGGCCTCGCTTCGGCGTTATGCGCGGTCGCGAATTCCTGATGAAGGATGCTTATTCATTCGACCTAGATTATGAAGGTGCGCGAGTCTCTTACGAGAGAATGTTCATCGCGTATCTCAGGACATACGCACGGATGGGCCTAAAGGTTATCCCGATGGAGGCCGACACGGGCCCAATCGGCGGCAATCTCTCGCACGAGTTCATCGTGTTGGCCGATACCGGCGAGAGCGAGGTCTTCTGCGATCGCGAATTGCTGTCTTACGACGTCTTGAATGAAGACATCGACAACGAGAATTCGGCTGCGGTCAGGGCGATCGTCGAGCGCCACACCAGCGCCTATGCCCGAACCGACGAGAAGCACGAGCAGGCGCTTTTCGAGAAGGAGGTCCCGACCGATCGTCGCTATCAGGGGCGCGGCATCGAGGTCGGACACATCTTCTACTTCGGCACCAAGTACTCCGCACCGCTGGGGGCGGAGGTGGCGACCGCGTCGGGCGACAGCGTCCCGGTCCACATGGGCTCCTACGGTATCGGCGTGTCGCGCCTGGTCGGTGGCATCATCGAGGCCAGCCACGACGAGCAGGGCATCATCTGGCCGGACGCCGTGGCACCTTTCGCGGTCGGTCTGGTCAACATTCGGGTTAGCGATGCCGCCAGCACCGCAGTGGCCGAGGAGCTTTACGGCAAACTGCAGGCAGCCGGCATCGAGGTGCTCTACGACGATCGCGATGAAAGCCCCGGCGCCAAGTTCGCCGACATGGATCTGATTGGTCTGCCATGGCAGCTGGTGGTCGGCCCACGTGGGGTTAAGGCCGGAACGGTGGAGCTGAAGCGTCGGGCCGACGGCAACCGCGAAGAGCTTTCGCCCGAGGCGGCCTTAGCCCGCCTGACGGCTTAAGGGGCCTTTGCTTCGTGATCTTCGGATCCTTCGAGCGGCTTCTGGCGCTTCGCTATCTTCGCGCGCGCCGTCAAGAGGGCTTTGTCTCGGTTGTCGCGATCTTCTCCCTGGTCGGCATTTTCCTTGGGGTCGGCACTCTGATCGTCGTCATGTCGGTGATGAGTGGCTTTCGCCATGAGCTGCTGGGACAGATCATGGGGGTGAATGGGCACCTCTCGGTGCTCGGCATCTCGCAGCCGATCAAGGACTACGATGCACTGACCAAACGCATCGACGGCGTCGCCGGGGTGCTGTCGGCCAATCCCATCATCGAGGGACAGGTCATGGCGACCGACCAGGGACGGGCGACCGGCGCCCTGGTGCGCGGCATGCGGCCGGAAGATCTGAAGGGGCGCACACAGGTCTCCGAGAGCATCCTCGCCGGCAGTCTGGACGACTTTTCCGGCGAGGATGTCGTGGCGATCGGCAGCAGACTGGCACAACGCTTTGCCATCGGCGTCGGCGATCCGATCACGCTGATCGCGCCCGAGTTCACAGTCACCACGATCGGCTCGGTTCCCCGGATCAAGACCTACCGGGTCGTCGCCCTTTTTGAAGTGGGTATGTATGAATACGACTCCAGCTACATCTACATGCCGCTGGAGGCAGCACAGCTCTTCTTCCGTCTGAAGGACCAGGCCAACGCCATTGAGGTCTTCGTCGAGAACCCGACAGAGGTTCGGCGCTTGCGCGTGCCGATCAGACGCGCAGCCGGCATCGACTACCGCACCCTGGATTGGCAGGATGCAAACTCCAGCTTTTTCAACGCGCTGCAGACCGAAAAGACGGTCATGTTCTTGATCCTCTCGCTCATCATCATCGTGGCCGCTTTCAACATCACCTCGGGCCAGTACATGCTGGTGAAGGGGAAGGGCAGGGATATCGCCATCCTCAGGACCATGGGGGCGACTAGGGGCATGGTGCTGCGGATCTTCTTCCTGTCGGGAGCCATGATCGGCATTCTCGGCACCGTGTTGGGTGTGGCCGGTGGCGTGGCCTTCACCTTGAACATCCAAACCATTCAGGGCTGGGTCGAGCAGTTGGCGGGAACGACGGTTTTCGATCCGACGGTCTACTTTTTGACCAAGCTGCCGGCGCGACTGAACTGGGAGGAGGTTGGTCAGGTGGTGATCATGGCCCTCGGCATCTCCTTCATAGCGCCCTTGCTGCCTGCTTGGCTGGCAGCCCGCCTCGATCCCGTCGTGGCGCTGCGCAATGAGTAGTGCGACCAGCCTCAAGCTGACGGAGGTTGTCAAAGCCTTCGCACAGGGCAGCAGCAGGCTGACCATTCTCCAGTCGGCGGATCTTGAGGTCGTTGCCGGAGAGATGGTGGCGCTGGTCGGGCCCTCCGGCGCCGGCAAGTCGACCCTGCTGCAGATCGCCGGCTTGTTGGAGAAGCCGGACAGCGGCGAAGTCGCCATCGGTGGAACCGCGACCGCTAGGCTGCGTGATCGCCGACGCACATCGCTTAGGCTGTCAATGATTGGCTTCGTCTATCAGTACCACCACCTGCTGCCTGAGTTCACCGCGTTGGAGAACGTGGTTATCCCACAGATGATTGCTGGGCAGTCCAGGCGTGCTGCCCGCGAACGAGCGCGGGATCTGCTGACCAAGGTGCGCTTGGGCGAGCGCTTGGATCATCGCCCGGCCAAGCTCTCAGGTGGAGAACAGCAGCGCGTTGCGATCGCGCGGGCCTTGGCAAACAGGCCGAAAGTGCTGTTGGCCGATGAGCCTACCGGCAACCTCGATCCGCACACGGCCGACGAGGTCTTCTCGCTGTTGAGCAACATCGTCAAGCAAGAAGGCGTGGCCGCCCTGATCGCCACCCACAATTATGACCTGGCGGAGCGCATGGATCGCTCGCTCAGGCTGGAAGAAGGCAAGGTCGTTGCTGTGCAGACCGGCCCCATCGACATTGCCGAAGCGCTGAGTAAGCTGCACGAGGAGATGGAGCCCGAGCCTCCCGTTTCTGAGGCGGCCAGCAGCGATGAATCGACCTCGGTTGTAAACAAACTGGCGGCGGTATCGCGGCCGCAGGCTCACGACACCAAGGCCAAGAAGAACAAGGAAGGGGCGTCGAAAGACGCAACAGGCGGTGACAAGTCCTGAGGGATCATCAGACCTGATAGCGGTCAGGCGGTCGAAGCGATGGCACGCAAGTACTACAACCTTCCGCCCCTGACCGCTCTCGCCGCGTTCGAAGTGGCCGCCCGTCACGGCAGCTTCAAGGAGGCGGCAAGCGAACTCAATGTGACTCCCGGTGCGGTCAGCCACCAGATCAAGGCCCTGGAGCAGGAACTGGGCTGTACACTCTTCCAGCGGACGGCCAAAGGAACGCTGCTCACCGCCGAAGGCCGCGACCTGGAGCAGGTGCTGGCTCGCAGTTTTCGACAGATCGCTGCCGTGGTCGAAAGACTGCGCGCGAAGGAGACGTCCGTCAGCGTGACGGTCGGGGCGACGACGGCGATGGCGGCACTCTGGTTGATGCCGAGGATCACCCGCTTTTGGCGCAACTATCCCGATCTCAGGGTCGATCAGCATGCTTCCGAGTTGGAGCAAGGACCAGCTCAGCCGCATCTCGATCTGCGCATCCGCTATGGCAAGGGTGTATGGCCGGGAGAGGAAGCAGCACTGCTGTTTCATGACGAGATCATGCCCTTTTGCAGCCCCGCCTTTGCCGAGAAGAACCCGGCGAGCAGCGCACAGGAGCTGGCGGCCCTGCCCCTTATTCACCTCAACAGTGAGGTCAGAGACTGGACCACTTGGTCGGCTTGGTTTCGCGAGCTTGGGTACGAGGGCCAGATCGATCGGGGCCTGGTGGTGAACAACTACATGATCGCGCTACAGGTAGCGGAGGACGGCAATGGGGTGTGTCTGGGGTGGGACAGGCTGACCCGGCCCTTGCGCGACGAGGGGCGCCTGATTGCCCTTTGCGACATTCGCTTGCCGGCGCCCGGAAGTTTCTATCTGACCTGGCCGCAGGATGTGGAGATCAGCGCCGAGGCGCGAACACTTCGCGATTGGCTGATCGCCCAGGGTCAGGCGGGCGAGAGGCAGGCGGGCGAGGGGCCGTCCGAAACGACGTGAATCCAAGTACGTCACGGGTGAGGATTTCTCCTCTTGCTGCTGATCGTGACAGCTGATCAGCTAGAGCCATCAAGAATGCGAGGAGGGCGTCCCCCATGACGGCAAGCGACATGATGACAATCGATAAGCAAGCGCTGGCTGCGGTCAAGGCGACGATCGACGAGGCCAAGGGTCTGCCCAACGCTCACTACATCGATCCCGATGTCTTTGCTCTGGAGCGGCGTGAGCTCTTCTTCAGCACCTGGTCAGCCATCGGCTTTGGCAAGGACCTACCGGAGCCCGGCGATGCGGTGCCGATCACCTTTCTGGGAATGCCGCTCTTGGCAGTGCGCGATCGCGAGGGGACGCTTCGGGTCTTTCAGAACACTTGCCGACATCGCGGCATGATCCTGGTAGAGGAGCCGACCAAGATACGTGGCGCGATCCGCTGTCCCTACCACTCCTGGGCTTACGCCCCGGATGGGTCGCTGCGCAACACGCCGCATGTCGGCGGGTCGGGGCAGAACAAGCACCCAGCCATCAAACGCGAAGAGCTGGGGCTCTTCGAGGTGCGCTCGAAGATCTGGAACGACATCATCTTCGTCAATGTAGATGGTCAGGCGCCCAGCTTTGAAGAGCACGCCGGCGATCTGCTCGAGCGCTGGTCGGAGTTTGCTGCCCCGCTCCACCATAGCGGCTCCGACAGCTCTTTCACCCTGGAGGTGAACTGCAACTGGAAGCTCGCAGTCGAGAACTACTGCGAGAGCTATCATTTGCCCTGGGTGCATCCGGGCCTCAACAGCTACTCCAAGCTGGAGGACCACTATCATATCGAGGCGCCGGGCCGCTTCTCCGGCCAGGGAACCAGGGTCTACCGCCCGATGATCGACGAGAGCGGTAATCGCTTCGCCAGCTTTGACGGGCTATCGGACAAGTGGGATGTCGCTGGAGAGTACATCGCGCTTTATCCCAACGTCCTGCTCGGAGTCCATCGCGACCACGTCTTTTCGATTCTCCTGGAGCCGATCAGCGAGAACAAGACGATCGAGCATGTGGAGATCTACTACGCCAGCGATGCCATGCGGAACAGCGACTGGGCCGGCATGCGTGCCGCCAACACGCGGCTGTGGCGCGGTGTGTTCGAAGAGGATGTCTTCGTCGTCGAAGGCATGCAACGCGGCCGTCACGGCGTCCTGTTCGATGGCGGCAAGTTCTCGCCCGTGATGGACGGACCGACCCACTGCTTTCACCGCTGGGTCGCAGAACACGTATCTCGCTAGATCAAACTGCAGGCGGGCGTCGCGTCATTCCCAAGCGGCGCCGTCCGCCCGTCCAGTGTGTCCCTAGCCCACGAAGGCCTTCTCGATCACGTACTCGGCCGGCTTGGCGTTGGAACCCTCGGTCAGGCCGGCCTTCTCGGCCAGGGCCTTGGTATCCTGTAGCATGGCCATAGAACCGCAGATCATAATGCGGTCCTTTTCCGGATCGAAGGCGGGCAGGCCCAGCTCTTCGAACATCTGTCCGTTCTCGATCAGGGTCGTGATGCGGCCGGGCCTGTGGAAGGCCTCCTGCGTGATGCTGGGGTAGTACAGCAGCTTGTCCGCAGCGAACTCGCCGACCAGCGGATCTTCCTTGGCATTGGCCACCAGCTGCTCGCCGTAAGCCAGCTCCGCGACCTGACGGCAAGTGTGGGTCAGGATCACCTTGTCGAACTTCTCATAGGTCTCGGGATCGCGGACCAGGCTGGCAAAGGGTGCGATGCCGGTGCCGGTCGAGAACATGTAGAGGCGCGAACCGGGCACCAGGGCGTCCAGAACCAATGTTCCGGTCGGCTTGCGGCCCAGCACGATCTCGTCGCCCGGCTTGATCAGCTGCAGCTTCGAGGTCAGCGGGCCGTCCGGCACCTTGATAGAGAAAAACTCCAACTCCTCGTCCCAAGCCGGATTGGCCAAAGAGTAGGCGCGCAGCAAGGGTTTGCCGGGCTTCAACTCCAGCCCGATCATCACAAACTCGCCGGAGCGAAAGCGGAAATCGGCCGGTCGGGTGATGCGGAAGTGAAACAGCCGATCGGTCCAGTGGTGAACCGACACCACCGTCTGCCGCGTGAGCGACGCGGGTAGGGCCGGGCGCGTTTCTTCGACCATCAAGCCTTGCTGCTGCATGAACCTCTCCAGACCGATTCAATGTCGGGGTGTAAGCGACTAGCTTATAAAGGAGTCGCGCGCCCTTGCCCCTGCAATGCGCGTAACGCCGCCCCTATGCCGATGCAGAGCTTCTACCTGGCGATTGTCTTCGCAGATGCGAAGGCGTTCCAGCGGCACCCTTCGTCGCACCCTGCCGCGCACGTCAGGCCTGCCCGCCAATCTCGACTGCAAACCTCTACCGAAGCCTCACGGACGAGGCCGTTTTCCACAAGTAAGGGGCTGGCGGGCCAACGAAGCGACATGTGATCCTATTCTCCATGAGCCATGCCGACTTCGTGCACTTGCGTGTGCATTCCGCCTACTCGCTGCTGGAAGGCGCGATCAAGCTGAAGGAACTCGTCGCCCGCTGCGCTGCCATGGGCATGCCGGCCGTTGGCGTCTGCGACTCTGCAAACATGTTTGGCGCCTTAGAGTTTGCCAATGCAGCCAAGGCCGTGGGCGTGCAGCCGATCATCGGTTGCCAACTGCCCATCACCTGCGAAGAGGGTCAAGATCAGCGTGCAGCCACGCCGCCGGAGCCTGACTCCCTGGTGCTGCTGGTTCAGTCCGAGGCCGGCTATCTGAACTTGATGGCCTTGATCAGCGAGGCCTACCTGGAGACCGAACCACCGCTCAGTCCGCAGATTGCGCTGGATCGGCTGCAGGATCGAACCGAAGGATTGCTCTGCCTGACTGCCGGCCCGTCGGGTGCCGTCAATCGTCTGCTGTGCCATGGCCAGAGGCCGGCAGCTGAGGCCTACCTTGAGCGATTGCATAGCCTTTTCCCTGCGCGCCTCTACGTCGAACTGCAGCGACATGGGACGCAAAAGGAGGCCGAGGCCGAAAGCGACCTGCTCGATCTGGCCTATGCTAGGGAGCTGCCGCTGGTCGCCACCAACGAAGCCTTCTTTACCGAAGAGAAAGTCTACCGAGCCCACGATGCTTTGCTCTGTGTCGCCGGCAGCACTTATGTCGGCGAAAGCGAGAGGCGACGGCTGACGCCACAGCACCGCCTGAAGAACGCAGAGGAGATGCGCCAGCTCTTCTCCGATCTGCCGGAGGCCTGCGCCAACACCTTGGTTGTTGCCCGACGATGCAACTTCTTTCCGGGCAAGGTGGCGCCGATCCTGCCGGCCTTTCCGACCGAGGGCGATCGTGGTGAGGAAGCGGAACTGCGGGCCCAGGCTGCCGCTGGTTTGGAGCGTCGCTTGGAGCGCCATGTCTTTGGATCGGTGACGGAGGAAGAGAAGCGTGAGGCTCTGGCAGTGCCCTATCGGGCGCGGCTCAAGCACGAACTGGACGTCATCGCGAACATGGGCTTCCCCGGCTATTTCCTGATCGTTGCCGACTTCATCAAATGGGCGAAGGAACAGGGTATTCCGGTCGGGCCGGGGCGTGGTTCCGGGGCCGGTTCGGTGGTCGCCTGGGCGCTCACCATCACCGACCTGGACCCCTTGCGCTGGGGCCTTTTGTTCGAGCGCTTTCTCAATCCCGAGCGCGTCTCCATGCCGGATTTCGACGTGGATTTCTGCCAGGATCGCCGCGACGAGGTGATCCGCTACGTGCAGGAGAAGTACGGCCAAGACCGTGTCGCGCAGATCATCACCTTCGGAAAGCTGCAAGCCCGCGCCGTGCTTCGCGATGTCGGCCGTGTCCTGCAAATGCCCTATGGCCAGGTCGACAAGCTTTGCAAGATGGTGCCGAACAATCCGGCCAATCCCGTCACCTTGCAGCAAGCAATCGATGGCGAACCCCAGCTTCAGGCACAGATCGAGAGCGACGAGAGTGTCGCCGATCTGACCGGAATTGCGCTGCAGTTGGAAGGGCTCTACCGGCATGCCTCGACCCATGCCGCAGGCGTCGTCATCGGCGACCGACCCTTGCAAGAGCTGATCCCGCTCTATCGCGACCCTCGCTCGGACATGCGGGTGACCCAGTTCAACATGAAGTTCGTCGAGGAAGCCGGGCTGGTTAAGTTCGACTTCCTGGGATTGAAGACGCTCACCGTGTTGGCCGAGGCAGAGATCCTGATCCGCCGCCGGCATCCCGATTTCGATGTGAACGCCATTCCTCTGGACGATCCGGCGACCTACCAGATGCTGACCAAGGCCGATACGGTCGGCGTGTTTCAGTTGGAATCTTCGGGCATGCGCGATGTGCTGAAACGTCTGCGGCCCGACCGCTTCGAAGACATCATCGCTGTCGTCGCCCTCTACCGTCCCGGTCCGATGGACAACATCCCCAGCTACATCCGCCGCAAGCACGGTGAGGAGGAGCCGGACTATCTGCATCCTCTGCTGGAGGAGATCCTGAAGGAGACCTTCGGGATCATGATCTATCAGGAACAGGTGATGCAGATCGCCCAGGTGCTCTCCGGCTACAGCCTGGGCGGTGCCGATCTGCTGCGTCGTGCCATGGGCAAGAAGATCCAAGCTGAAATGGATGCCCAGAAGAAAACCTTCATCGACGGTGCGGTGGCCCAGAAGGTCAAGGCCAGCAAGGCCGAGCAGATCTTCGACCAGGTGAACAAGTTCGCAGGCTACGGCTTCAACAAGAGCCACGCCGCTGCCTACGCCTTGGTCGCCTATCAGACCGCCTATCTGAAGGCGACCTTTCCAGTGGAATTCATGGCCGCCTCCATGACCCTGGATCTTGGCAACACCGACAAGCTGAACATCTTTCGCCAAGAATTGCAAAGACTTAAGATAGAACTTCTTCCGCCGGACATAAACACTTCGGAAAGCGTGTTTTCGGTTGAAGAGGATGCCTCGGGCACCCAGGCCATTCGCTATGCCCTGGGTGCCCTCAAGAATGTCGGCGCCGCAGCGATGAAGGGACTGGTTGCCGAACGCGGCAACGCCGGCCCCTTCGGAGATCTGGGCGGCCTGGCAGAGCGCCTGGATCCAAAGCAGGTCAACAAGCGCAGTTTGGAGTCTCTAGCTGCTGCCGGCGCCTTTGATCGTCTGTCCGGAAATCGCCGACAGCTCTTCGAAGGGGCAGACGTCTTCGTGCGTCACGCCAGTGCTGCGACAGAGGCGCGAAATTCCGCCCAGGTTTCGCTGTTCGGCGGTGAAGCCATGGCAGCGCCGAGCCTTAAACTCCCCGACGTCTCCGATTGGGCGCCGCTGGAGCGCCTGCAGCACGAGTTTTCGGCCATCGGGTTCTATCTATCGGCCCATCCGCTCGACAGCTTCCAAACCTCGCTGAAGCGCTTGCGTGTCGTGCTGCAGGCGGAACTGCAGAGCGCCGCGCGTCTGGCGCCGGGACGACGGAAAGTCGCCGGCATCGTGGTCGGCAAGCAGGAGCGCCGGGCCAAGAGCGGTAATCGTTTTGCCTTCCTGCAGCTGTCGGATCCCTCAGGCGTCTTCGAGGTGGTGCTCTTTTCCGAAGTTCTGGCGCGCTCGCGAGAGGTCTTGGACTCGGGCGAGCCCTTGCTCTTGAGCGTGGATCTGCGCGGCGGTGGTGACGACCTGCGCATGACAGTCCAAGAGGTCGAGCTGCTGGAGCGCGCTGCAGCCAATGCAGCGCAGGGCATCAAGGTCTTCGTGAACGATCCGGAGCCCTTGAGTGCGCTGAAGGCTTTGCTGGAACGGCAGGGCAGGGGACGCGGCCGCATCTCCGTCGTGCTCGACTTGGCACCGGGTGAAGAGCTGGAGTTCGAGCTGGAGGGCGGTTTCAATCTGACACCCGACAGCCGCCGCGCGATGAAGAACCTGGCCGGCTTGGTGGTCGAGGATATCTGACCTCGTATTGATCATCCAATTCCGGGTTCAGCTCTAAGCTGAGATCCATCAGAAGGCCCTGCCGCTGATCGGCGAGACCCAGGTTCTGAAGCACGCGGTCAACGCATGCAAGACCACGAACTTGAAGGAAATCCTCGGGGGCGCCGGTGCTGAGTAGTTGTTGATTTGCGGCGCCATGCGCCACATGTGCATCGACGCCGTCGTGTGTGCGGCTAAGGACTTCGGCTTCACTTGGGCCGGCGTCCAAGATGCCTGCGCCACCCGCGACCTGGAGTTCAACGGCAAGACCATCCCTCTGCCCAGTTTCACGCAGCCCACAAGTCCGCACTGAGATTCGCCTTTGCCGCGACTCCGAGAGCGGAGGTGGTGTTAGGAAGGTAAGCTATGTAGAAAGCCGGAGCGTCTATCAAGAGCCGTAGGGTGCTCTTACGCGCGCATTACCGCTATGCCTGAACAGTCGTGCAGTCGTGCCGGTTTCCTTCTTGCCGTCGTCTCCAGGTCTGGAGGAAGCGAACCTTCTGTCGTTCATAGTCTGCACGCCCTCACCGAGAACCCATAGATCTCTGTACGATCCTCCAGATGTTCGCTGAAAACAAACTTGTTTTCACCTTCCTTGATCGAGACGGGGATCTCGGTGATTTGGCAAGCTGTTGCTGTGGTGACAATGGTCATTAAGTGGTAAAGCGTGTAGTCTCCGGGTGCCAAACGATCGACAGATAATATATCGACATCAGTAAAGAGGCCATCCGGTGCATCGTAACACTCCATGACGCGGGCGATCTCAGGATAGGTGTTGACGATCCGTCCTAGGGCGCTGGGGTACTCGCGGTTGGTTAGAATGGCATGAATGCGTTCGGTAACGACGCTGTTCCTGATCAAGATCGGGGTGCCGGCACAGTCTTGGTTCGGTGATGCAAAGAAGGGATTATCTGGGTTATCGACGGTAATCTCCAGAGATGCCGTTCGTTCCCCCGAGAGCGCCTCTACTTGTTCGTCGCTTAGGTCGGCGTTCACCGGGACGTTTCTGGCGCAGGCGACAAGCAGGAGGCTGCACAAAAGAACCAAAAGTCTACACATATCCGGTTTCCCTCAGTTTCGATTTATCTTAAACGCGCGCGCGGTTTTTTTGTTCATTAAGAAAAAGTAAACTAATGATCAAGGCATTTTCCTTCCACGCTAAAAATAGCTGCGTCATTCTGTGTTAGCGTTACTGTGCGCTCTTCGTCTTTCGTTAATTCTAGTGAAACCGGAAAGACCCAACACATAATCTCCCGTTCAAAGAACCCGGGTTTGTAGGCTGCGGCAGCCACAACAATGATGAGCCAGCGACCTGCGGCAAGACGCCGAAACTCGCACTCGAGTGACTGCGAGCAGTCTTGTAGGCGGAAGATCTCAGGGTACTTCTTTTGGAGCTTATTGAGGTCCAGTCCTTTTGTCCGTGTGTTTCCCGAAGCAAAGTCTGCGACCACTCTTTCGGTTTTTGCCAACGACGGTAGGAGCATAGCGGTGGCACGGGTATCTAGAACGTTCTCTTCCATCAGCAAAGACGATTTGTCTATATCCACAGTGAGAACCGCTCTGCCGCCGACTAGGTATGGTTCGAGATCCGATGCGATGCTGGTCTCGGAGATGCTCTCAAGCGGGATCTTGTTCGCCCTCTGGCACCCAACAGTGATGAGTGCAACGGCAACAAACGCTGCCGCGGCAAAGGCTCCTCGTCTCGCAGCAGAGTCATTCATCTGTCAAATCCCCTTTGTAACCCCGGGGATAACCCTGCCCGAGCGCGTCTCCACGATCAAGGTGCAATCGACGCGTGCGCGCAACTGCCCTTCTGGTGCGTTGTTCAAGATCTAACCGGGGATTCCTCGTTTCTGTTTCGTCCACCAGCTGTGCGGTCGTTCAGGACGGTGAAGGCGGCATCCATGCGGAAGTGCCGCCGGGTGACCGATAGCCGGACTTCGGCAGAGTAGCGCGCCAGCACCGACATTAGGCTATCTTCCCAGCCATCAGCGCTGTGGACGTGGCCAGGACGAAGCGCACACCTCTCCAGGTCGCCGAACTGGTTGAACACGAATAGCGGGTGCAGGCTCTTCGATTGGAAGTGGCTGTTCTTGCCAACACGCTGATTTGCAATGACGGTCGCCATCAAGTCAGTCAGGCCAAGGGCGTCGTCCAGCTCCCTAAGCAGCAAGAGGCCGCCGTCGGACCTGATCGATGAGCGGCAGAACGTGAGCTTGATGGAGCGGACAATTTGGAGCCGCAAATGGCCGGATTGCGATTCACTCGTCGCATTCACCGCCAAGCCTCCGCTCCATCGCTTTTAACTCTTTGTCATTACGCCGATATCATGAGTCCGCGGTGGCGCGAAACCGAGATCATCTGGGATTGGTGGGCTGACAGATCGACTTCAAGCAAGATTAGGTAACGAATAGGAAGTCCTCTGCGGTGAGTTGAGCTGCAAGGCTCAAGCCTTCGATATCGAAGGCGAGATCGGCGGTGCCGTCGCCATCTTTGTCGACCTCTACCCGCCCATCGCCGGCGAAACGCACCTGCGGCGCGCCCTCACCTGAGAAGTCATCGCCGCCGACGTAGCTAGGCTCGCCCTCTTGGAAAGGTACTTCGAAGATCAGAAGGTCCTCACCGTTGGCAGCTCCAAGGCTGACGCCGTCAAAGTCCTCGATAACCTGGCTTCCGGAAAGGAAGGAGCCGGTGAAGCGAAAGCTGTCGCCGCCGCTGCCGCCGTAGACCCGGTCGCCCAGGCCCACCGCAATCGTGTCGGCACCGCTGCCACCGGCCATGGTATCGCCACCGGCACCGCCGAAGAGCAGGTCGTCCCCGTTGCCGCCCTCGATCCAGTCTTCGCCCTGATTGCCGGCTAGGCGATTGTCGCCGCTGTTGCCCTCGATGGTGTTGTCCAGGCTATTTCCGGTGCCGTCGATGTTCCCGAAGCCGCCCTGGAGGCGCAGGTTCTCGACAAAGTCGTTGGCCCCGCCGTCGGGTAGAGTGAAGTCTACCTCGGCCCGTACCAGGTCGCTGCCCTCGCCGCTCTTATCGCGCACCTGATCGCTGGCCGTGTCGACGACGAAGGTGTCATTGCCTATGGCGCCAATGGCGGTGTCGCTGCCGCCGAAGCCGTTCAAGATGTCGTTTCCGGCGCGCCCGAAGAGGAGATCGTCGCCGCTGTTGCCCAGAAGCCTGTTGTCGAACTCGTTGCCCCGTAGCTGCCCGCTGCCGATGTTTCGGTTGATCTGTGCGCGCTCGATGTGGCCGTCACTTCCGCTTTGCAAGGTGTAGGCCAGAGCGTTAGAGCGTAGGATGTCCTCGCCACCGCCTCCCGCAGCTTCGGCGGCTATGTCGCTTGCGGTGTCGACGATGAAGGTATCGTTGGCCAAGCCGCCAAAGGCCGTGTCGGTGCCACTGCCACCGTTCAGACGATCGCGACCCAAGCTGCCATAGAGCAGATCGGCACCGGACCCACCCACCATCTGATCGTTGCCGGTCTCCGCGAAGAGCCGGTCCGCATCGTCGCCGCCAAAGAGCGTATCCTTGCTGCTACCCCCATAGAGAAGGTCCTCTCCGCGATCACCGCGAAGTGCATCGCCGTCATTGCCGCCTACAAGGCTGTCGTTGCCACTGCCTCCACGCAGGTCGTCCGCCCCGCTGAGGCCGAAGACGCCTTGCGAGCCGGTGCCGAGCCCGATGGTGTTGTTGGCGCTGTTGCCGAGGATGGTTTCGAATCCGGTAACTTCGGCGCCGGAGGGGAGGGTGACCCCTCCAGGTATCACCAAGGTGTCCGTTCCGGTGCCGCCGAAGAAGGTATCACCGGTCTGCAAATCGCCCTGCGAACGGATGATCACGGTGTCGTCGCCGGACCCACCATAGACCGTATCGGTCCCACTGCCGCCATTCAGGCTGCTGTCCTTGCCGTTGCCACCAAAGATCCGGTCGGCTCCACTGCCGCCAATGATGCCGGTATCGTTGCCGGATCCTCCGTAGAGAAAATCGGCACCGCTGTCGCCGAACAGCCCGGTATCGTTGCCGTCGTTACCGTCCAGGCGGTCGTTCCCCTCACCACCGAACAGGCTGCCGTCCTTGCCCGATCCCCCTCTGATCAAGTCATTTCCGGAATCACCGTAGAACAGGCTGTCCTTTCCGGACCCACCATAGAAGGTGTCGTAACCGGATCCGCCGTAAGCCACCGCATCATTGCCCGATCCACCGAATATGCTGTCGAATGCGCTGCCGCCAAAGAAGCGAGAATCATTGCCTCCGCCACCGATCAGGGTGTCGGGGCCGCTTCCGCCGAACAAGGAACGATCGCTGCCCACTCCGCCGTCTAGGCGATCTGAGCCGTCTCCACCGTAAAGGCTCGTGTCGTTCCCGCTGCCTCCGTAAAGCCTGTCATCGCCGGACAGCCCAAACAAACGATCTGCGCCGCCTTGGCCGAATATGTGGTCGGCAGTCTCTGTACCCGAGAGGTTATCAATGCCATTCGTACCACTTAAGGTCGCCATGATCTTACCTCATGTTTATGAAAAATGCCTTGTGGTAACGCGAATGCTTAAAAGAGTGCCATGTTTGTCGGAGTAAATCAAGGAGTAATGTGGTTTTATCTTATTAATTGCGTTGGTGATCCGAAAGTACTGTGCGTAACTGGCGCCAAACAGTAACCCTTAGAGTCCGGCCCGAAACTGCTTGTGTCCGGCAGCGACCCGAAGGGCCGTCTTATCAAGGCCTTGGGACTGCGTCGTGCGCCGCTTACGATGCGCAAGGCATCGCCGCGCGACACTCTCCTTGCCCAAGGCCTTGATAAGACGGTGCAGGGCATAAGCAGTTTCGGGCCGGGCTCTCAGACTCCCGGTCCTTACCGAGAAATGCCGATCAGCAATCTGCTTGCTTTTGTCAGAGCCAAAGAAAGTCCGTCGCAGTCAAGAGGTTTGCGGCGGTGAGGCCGGTCACCTTGAAGAAGAAATCTTCGCTGCCGTTGCCATTGCGGTCGACCGATACAGTCTCATCATCGGAAAAGCGCGCTTCGCTGTTACCGCCGCCGGAAAATGCAGCAGCAGCGATGTAGGCAAAAGCGCCGGTTTCCAGCCCGGTTCTGAAGACGATTTTATCCTGGCCATTGGCAGCCCCCAGGCTTACCCCGTCCATATCGGCGATGACCTGATTACCGCTGCCAAGACCGCTGCCTTGGAATTGAAACCAGTCAGCCCCGGAACCACCGAAAGCTTGATCGTCCTTCGCCATCGTCATGGTATCCGATCCGCTCTCACCCTCGAAGCGGTCGGCATCGAGCCCGCCGAACATGCGATCGTCGCCATCACCGCCATAGAGAGAGTCGGCGCCCTCCAGGCCGCGCAAAATGTTGTCGCCGCTGTTGCCGTCGATCTTGTTGTTGCGGCTGTTTCCGGCGCCTTCGATGTTGCCGAAGCCCCCCTGCAGGCGCAGGTCCTCGATGAAGGCCGTCGCGGTGCCGTCAGGCAGGGTGTAGTCCACTTCCGCGCGCACCAGGTCACGACCTTGCCCCGCCACCTCTTCGACGAGGTCACCTTGGGTATCGACGACGAAGGTGTCGTCGCCGGTGCCTCCGATCAGGGTATCGCTGCCGCCGCGCCCGTTCAGGGTGTCGTCGCCATCAAGGCCGCGCAGCGCATTGGATGCGCTGTTGCCAAGGATGAGGTTGCCCAGGCTATTGCCCTGCACACCGGCCGAGCCGATGCCGTTGTTGACATTGATCCGATCGATGAAGCCGATGCTGTCGTCGGGCAGGGTAAAGTCGGAGGCGTTGGAGCGAACCACGTCGGCGCCGCCGTCTGCGGTCTCGCCGGTGACATCGTCGTTCTCGTCGACGATGAAGGTATCATTGCCAATGCCGCCGAAGGCCGTGTCGCTACCGCTACCGCCATTCAGCCGCTCCTGACCCTGCTCGCCGTAGAGCAGATCGATACCAGAGCCACCGATCATCTGGTCTGACCCTGCCTGACCCCGGAGTAGATCATCTCCCTCGCCACCGAACAGAGTGTCCTTCGCGCTACCGGCTAGCAGAGTGTCTTTGCCGCTGTTTCCGCGCAGGGCATCGATACCACTGCCGCCCTCAAGCTGATCGTCGCCATCGCCACCGGAGAGTGAGTCCGCACCCAGGCCGGCGCGCAGGAAGTCGTCACCGCCGTCGCCATATTGACGATCGTCGCCCAAGGGCGCTGCACCGAAGAGCGTGGCCTCCTTGATCTGATCGTCGCCGTCACCGCCGAAGGCGACGTCGTTGCCATCACCACCCAGCAAATCATCGGCACCGGCATCGCCGTAGAGGCTATCGGCGCTACTACCGCCGTAGAGTTCGTCGAAGAGGTTTCCGCCAAAGAGCAGGTCCTCTCCCGATTCGCCGCGCAGATAGTCGGCGTTGCCGCCGCCATAGAGGGTGTCGGCATCAACACCGCCTTTCAGCTGGTCCGGGTTCGCTCCTCCGCTCAAGCTGTCGCTGCCGCTACCCCCATAAATGAAGTCCGAGCCAGCACCGCCTTCGGCGACATCATCATTGCTCTGCCCAAGTAATGTGTCGCGACCCGACCCCCCAGCTATGCGATCATCGCCATCCCCACCAAGCGCAACGTCACTGCCCGTCCCACCAAAGAGCGAATCATCCGCCCCCTCGCCAAACATCCTGTCATCGCCTGCATCGCCGTAGACTGTGTCGTTGTCGTAGTTTGCGAAAACACTATCGTCGCCGTCGCCCCCGAAGGCAGTGTCGTTCCCTTCCCATCCGGTTATGAAGTCGTCGCCATCGCCGCCGAAAAGCAGGTCGTCACCATAACCGAAATAGGCATCAGGTAGTTGCTCACCGGCAAGCGCGTCATCGCCAGAACCACCATAAACTGTATCGTCCTGCTCTCCGCCTTGCAGAAAATCGTTGCCTGAGTCGCCGAAGAGCGTGTCGTTCGCCGAGTTGCCGTTGAGGTTATCGTTGTTGTCGCCACCGAAGAGACGATCGTCGCCACCATTGCCCTCAAGCCTGTCGTTGGCGGTTGCGCCGAACGCTGTATCCGTTCCACTGTTGCCGTAAAGCGTATCGACGCCGCTCGCCCCATAGAGCGAGTCAGTGCCGCTTAGACCGAAGAGGGTATCACTCCCGTTCAGACCGTAAATCGCGTCGTCGAGACTGGTGCCCACGAGACTGTCGTCCGTCGTGAATCCAAAGATAAAATTGGTGGCCATAAGTTAGCTTTCTCCTGCTTTCCGAAAGGCCTAGTTTAGCATTCAACCAACGAGGCCGCCAGCTACGACCCGGTGTCGGCCGCTTAACGACCGAGCCGAGAAGTGGAAACGGCGACGCTGTGGTAGAGATCCTGACTGAATAACCGGCCACCTGTGGCGTCATCGGGCAGAAGACTTTGTACCGATGATCTACGAAGACTCCTTAAGACCGTTAGGAGTCTCAAAGCCAAAGGAAATCGGTGGCGGTCAGATGGTTGGCGGCGGTCAGGCCCGTGATTTTGAAGAAGAAGTTCTCGCTGCCGTCGCCGTTGCGGTCGACTGAGACGGTCTCGTCGTCGGCAAAACGCGCCTCGCTGTTGCCGCCGCCGGAGAAGGCGACAGCGCCGATATAGGCGAAACTGCCGACCTCCAGGCCGGTCCTGAAGACGATCTTATCCTCACCGTTGGCGGCACCCAGGCTTACCCCGTCCATATCGGCGATGACCTGATTACCGCTGCCAAGACCGCTGCCTTGGAATTGAAACCAGTCAGCCCCGGAACCACCGAAAGCTTGATCGTCCTTCGCCATCGTCATGGTATCGGATCCGCTCTCACCCTCGAAGCGGTCGGCATCGAGCCCGCCGAACATGCGATCGTCGCCATCGCCGCCATAGAGTGAATCTGCTCCCTCAAGGCCGCGCAGGATGTTATCACCGCTGTTGCCGTCGATCTTGTTGTTGCGGCTGTTACCGCCCCCATCAATGTTGCCGAAACCGCCCTGCAGACGGAGGTCTTCGATGAAGGCGGTCGCGGTGCCGTCGGGCAGAGTGTAGTCCGCCTCTGCGCGCACCAGATCGCGGCCTTGGCCGGCTACCTCCTGCACCTCGTCGCCTTGGGTATCGACAACGAAGGTGTCGTCACCGGTGCCGCCGATCAGAGTATCACTGCCGCCGCGACCGTTCAGAATATCCGCGCCATCCAAGCCGCGCAGCGCATTGGAGGCGCTGTTGCCGAGAATGAGGTTGCCCAGGCTGTTTCCTTGTACACCTGCCGAGCCGATGCCGTTGTTGACGTTCACCCGATCGATGAAGCCGATGCTGTCATCGGGCAGCGTGAAGTCGGCTGCGTTGGAGCGCACCACGTCGGCGCCGCCGGCAGCAGTTTCGCCGGTCACATCGTCGTTCTCGTCGACAATGAAGGTATCGTCACCAATACCGCCAAAGGCCGTATCGCTGCCGCTGCCACCGTTCAAGCGGTCTTGGCCCTGTTCCCCGTAGATGAGGTCGATGCCCGAGCCACCCACAATCTGATCCGAGCCGGCCTCTCCCTGCAGCAGATCATCCCCCTCGGCGCCGAACAGCGTGTCTTTGGCACTGCCGGCTAGCAGGGTGTCCTTGCCACTGTTTCCGCGCAGGGCATCGATACCGCTTCCGCCCTCAAGGTAATCGTCGTCGTCACCGCCGTTCAGTGAATCATCACCAAGTCCTGCACGTAGGAAATCATCGCCGGCACCGCCATACTGGCGATCGTTACCTAATGGGGCGGCGCCGAAAAACGTGACCTCCTTGATTTGATCGTCACCGTCACCGCCGAAGGCGATATCATCGCCGTCTCCACCCGAAAGCTCGTCGGCACCGGCATCTCCGTAGAGGCTATCGTCGCCAACTCCACCGTAGAGGTCGTCAATCAGGTTTCCGCCGAACAGCAGGTCTTCGCCAGTCTGACCGAACAGGTAATCGGCGTTGCCGCCACCGTTCAGCACATCGGCGGCGTCGCCGCCTTCGATCAGGTCGGGGTTTGCATTTCCACTTAGGCTGTCGCTGCCGCTGCCGCCATAGAGGAGGTCGGATCCAGCGCCACCGTCGGCAGTATCGTCATTGCTGCTGCCAAAAAGGCTGTCACGACCAGATCCACCCGCCATCACGTCGTCGCCA
This sequence comes from Rhodospirillales bacterium, assembly GCA_963669445.1. Taxonomy (GTDB): domain Bacteria; phylum Pseudomonadota; class Alphaproteobacteria; order Kiloniellales; family JACOMY01; genus JACOMY01. The sequence goes on along the minus strand of OY770029.1, from coordinate 1,879,632 downwards.
TTGTGTCCCGAAACGGTGTCGCTGCCCGATCCGCCATAGAGAGAGTCATCCGCCTCCAAGCCAAGAAGCCGATCATCACCACTATCGCCGTAGAGCGTGTCGTTTTCGGCATATCCGATCAGAAAATCGTTTCCGCTGCCCCCAAAGGCTGTGTCGTCGAGCTCAAATCCACTGATGAAGTCGTCGCCATCGTCGCCGAATAGCAGATCGTTGCCACTTCCGAAGTAGGCGTCGGCCAGATACTCGCCGGCTAGAGAATCATTGCCAGACCCACCATAGACCGTGTCGTCCTGCTGCCCGCCTTCCAGAAAATCCGCCCCGGAGCCGCCAAAGACCGTGTCGTTTGCGGAGTTGCCATCAATGAAATCTGTGCCGTCACCGCCGAACAGGAGGTCATCACCTCCATCGCCCAGAAGTCTGTCGTCGTCAGATGCGCCGAAGGCCGTATCATTCCCGCTCCCTCCAAAAAGCGAGTCTAAGCCACTTGCCCCATAGAGCGTGTCGGTGCCACTTCGGCCGAAAAGGGCGTCGTCTCCGTCCAGACCATAGATCGCATCGTCGAGACTGGTGCCAAACAGGCTATTGCCCGTTCCGGATCCGACGATTGTATTGCTAGCCATGATCTGACTTTCCTTTTTCGTTGTCGGCTTAGGCAAACTAGCATTAGCGCAGGTTCCATGCCACTAGCGGCGCAAACCTTGGGATTTCCAGCTTGCAATTGCCGCCGGCTTCGCCTACATCCCCCTCGCTAACTCGCACGCGGGAACAGCGTTGCTTGGGGCAAATTCCCCATCGCGACGCTCCGGTGGTGGGCCAGGTGGCCGACTAACTCCCCGCGGAGGCATGAACCGGAGAAGCTAAGAATGGCACTTCCTGACGTATCCATGCGTCAGCTCTTGGAAGCTGGCGTCCATTTCGGACACACCACCCGGCGCTGGAACCCGCGCATGGCCCCCTTCATTTTTGGCCAACGCAACGGCGTACATATCATCGATTTGCAGCAGACCGTACCGCTGTTCCATCAGGCGCTGCTCGCCGTACGCGATGCGGTGGCCGGCGGTGGCCGCGTCCTCTTCGTCGGCACCAAACGCCAGGCGGCCGAAAAGGTGGCTGAGGCGGCCAGCGGCTGCGGACAGTACTACGTCAACCATCGTTGGCTTGGCGGTATGCTGACAAACTGGAAGACCATTAGCCTGTCCATTCGTCGCCTGAAGGAGCTGGAGGCGAAGCTGGACGGAGAGGTCGACGGCCTAACCAAGCGCGAGCTGCTGACCCTGACCCGCCAGCGCGAGAAGCTGGACCGGGCACTGGGCGGCATCAAAGAGATGGGCGGTCTACCCGATCTGCTCTTCATCATCGACACCAACAAAGAGCACCTAGCGGTGGCCGAGGCCAATCGTCTGGGCATTCCCGTGGTCGCTGTGCTGGATTCGAACAGCAGCCCCGAAGGCGTGACCTTCCCGATCCCCGGCAACGACGATGCCATTCGCGCAATCTCACTCTACTGCGACAGCGTTGCAGAGGCCGTGATCGACGGCATCCAACAGGAGATGGTGCGTTCTGGCGTCGATCTTGGTGCCATCGAGCAGCCGATGCAGGAAGAGGCAGCGCAAGAGGAAGAGGCCGCAGAGCCGGTCGAACTGGACCCAGCCGCCGCTGAGCTTGAGGCCGCAGCCGAGGCCAGTGACGGTGCAGCAGAGACCAGCACCGAAGCTGGCGAAGCAGCTGCCGCAGAGACCACCGAGGAGACCACCGAGGAGGCCGCAGAGCCTGCCGCTGCTCCCGCCGAAGGAGCCGAAGAGACCCGCGCGGCTGGCTAACGACCCGCTGCGAGCGTCGTAAGGACGCTTGCAGGTTTGCATCTGACAGGAAAGGGACGGGGGCTCGCCCCCTCCCTCGGCTCTGACTGCTGCAACCAGGCTATATCCAGAGCGATCTATGGCACGGCGTGACCTTCGCTTGTAACGCTTCTGCTCTAAGACGTTCCGATGGACGAGAAAAAAAGGAAGAGAGAGATGGCACAAATCACCGCTGCGCTGGTCAAGGAGCTGCGCGAGAAGACCGGTGCCGGCATGATGGATTGCAAGAAGGCACTGACCGAGAACGAGGGCGATGTTGAAGCTGCTGTCGATTGGCTACGCAAGAAGGGCCTCGCTGCTGCCGCCAAGAAGTCCGGGCGCGTCGCTGCCGAGGGCCTGGTCGCTGTAGCGACCGAGGGCAGCGTAGGTGCCTTGGCGGAGCTGAATTCCGAGACCGATTTCGTCGCACGCAACGAGACCTTTCAGAATTTCGCCCGCAAGGCAGCTGAGATTGCTCTGACCGGCGCCGACACGATCGACAGCCTGTTGGCTGCCGATTTCCCCGGTGCTGGCCATGCCGTGTCCGAGGAGCTGACCAAGTTGATTGCCACGATCGGCGAGAACATGGTTCTGCGTCGCGTCGGCCGCTTGGCCGTGTCCGAGGGCGTGGTCGCCAGCTACGTCCACAATCAGGCAGCTCCAGGCCTGGGCAAGATCGGTGTTCTCGTCGCGCTAAAATCGGCCGGCGACACAGACAAGTTGGCTGCCTTTGGTCGCCAGCTGGCGATGCACGTCGCTGCCGCCTCACCGCAGGCCGTCTCCCCGGCCGAAGTCGATCAATCCTTGCTGGAGCGCGAGCGTGCAGTCTTGAGCGAGCAGGCCTTGGCCAGCGGCAAGCCGCCTGAGATCGTCGAGAAGATGGTCCAGGGTCGTCTGCGTAAGTACTACGAGGAGGTCTGCCTGCTGGAGCAGGTCTTCGTTATCGACGGCGAGAACAAGGTGAAGAAGGCGGTCGAGACCTTCGCCAAGGATCTCGGCAGCCCGGTCGAGGTCGAGGCATTCCTGCGTCTGCAGTTGGGTGAGGGCGTCGAGAAGGAAGAAGGCGACTTCGCAGCCGAGGTGGCGGCAACTGCCGGCCGCGGCTAGCTCCACTGCCTGAATTTGCCAAGGCGAGCCCCATTGGGGCTCGCCAGAGCGCCTTTCGCCTGTCATAACCTCTCCCGCTTTTACGACCGTTATGCAGGCAGAGGCCGGCTGCGGTTGCGCTGGGAAAGGTTCTGCCTGCGATGACGTTGCCGCAACACTATCAGCGCGTTCTCCTGAAGATTTCGGGCGAAGCCCTGATGGGCAATGAGGGCTATGGGATCGATGCCCAGGTCCTGCGCCGGATCGCTGCGGATGTGCGAGAGGTGCATGCCACAGGCAAGCAGATTGCCTTGGTGGTCGGCGGCGGCAACATCTTTCGTGGCGTCGGCAATTCAGCCCAGGGCCTTGACCGGGCCACCGGCGACTATATGGGCATGCTGGCCACCGTAATGAACGCGCTGGCCATGCAGAATGCCCTCGAAACCCTCTCGGTTCCGACCCGCGTCCAATCCGCCTTGCCGATAACCTCCGTGGCGGAGCCCTATATCCGCCGTCGCGCGCAGCGCCACATGGAGCGTGGGCGTGTCGTGATCTTTGCCGCTGGTACCGGCAGCCCCTTCTTTACCACGGACACTGCGGCCGCCCTGCGAGCTTCCGAAATGGGCTGCGAGCTTTTGCTCAAAGGAACTAAGGTCGACGGAGTCTACGATTGCGATCCGGCGACCAATCCTGATGCTAAGCGCTATGAAGAATTGACCTATACCGAGGCTTTGACCAAACAGTTGGGGGTGATGGACGCCACGGCCTTGGCCTTGGCGCGGGAGAACCACATTCCCATCATGGTTTTCTCCATTCTGGAAGCCGGTGGTTTCCAGCGGGTTTTGAGCGGCGCCCAGAAGGGCACCTTGGTACATGATTGAGGGAGACGTGTTGTGGCTGATCCGGACCTAGATGACTTAGAGCGGCGGATGGAGGCGGCCCTAGAGGTCTTGAAGAAGGAACTGGCAGGCCTCCGAACCGGTCGGGCCTCGACGCAGCTGTTGGAATCGATCAACGTCAATGCTTACGGTGCGGCCATGCCGTTGAACCAGGTCGGCACGATCTCGGTTCTGGAGGCGCAGACCCTGGGCGTTCAGGTTTGGGACAAGTCATTGGTGTCAGCCGTCGACAAGGCGATCCGTGATTCCGGCCTCGGTCTCAACCCGGCGACCAGCGGGCAGCTTATAAGGATCGCAATCCCTTCGCTCAGCACCGAGCGCCGCCAAGAGTTGAGTAAAGTAGCCGGACGCTACGCGGAGCAGGCGCGCGTCGCCGTTCGCAACGTCCGCCGCGACGGCATGGACCTCTTGAAGAAGATGGAAAAGGATGGCGAGTTATCAGAGGATGAACACCGCCTCTGGGCTGAGGAGGTCCAGGACCTAACCGACAAGCATGTGAAGGCTGCGGACGAAACCGTAGCCCAAAAGGAAGCCGAGATCATGCAGGTCTAGCAGCTTGCAATGCCCTTAGGTCCCTCACAACAGTGACGATGCGCAGGTAGGAGAGCTAGATCGTGAGTGCCCTCACCATTGCCCAGCAGGACGTTCGAAACGGTTTGCACGTCGCCATCATTATGGATGGCAATGGGCGTTGGGCAAAGCAGCGGGGTCTGCCAAGGACCGCTGGGCACCGTAAGGGTGCGGAGGCTGTGCGCCGAGCGGTTGAAGCGGCCGTTGAGCTGGACATAGAGACCCTCACGCTCTTCGGCTTCTCTGCGGAAAACTGGAAGCGTCCAGTCGGCGAAGTCTCTGATCTGATGTCCTTGCTGCGCTTCTACCTAGAAAGCGAGATCGACGAGTTGGACCGTCGCGGCGTGCGCCTGTCGGTGATCGGGGAAAGGCGCCGCTTGCCCGGCGATGTCACGGACCTCATCGTACGCGCTGAAGAGCGGACAGCGGCCAACGGACGCTTGCTCTTGCAGATCGCCCTCAGTTACGGCGGTCGGCAGGAGATCCTGGAGGCGACAAGGGCGCTTGCGCGCGAGGTGGCGAGCGGGCGAATGACGGCCGAAGAGATCGATGAAGAGGCCTTCGTGCGCCATCTTTTTACCGCTTCGGTCCGCGACCCTGACATCGTCCTACGCACATCTGGCGAGCAGCGCCTCTCAAACTTTCTGCTTTGGCAGTCGGCCTACAGCGAGTTCATCTTTATCGACAAGCTATGGCCGGACTTCGGCCGCGACGATCTTGCGGCGGCGGTGGCCGAGCTGCAGGTGCGAGAGCGACGCTTCGGTGCCCTCGCGACTGCTTAACGGCATGGGAGAGGCGTTGCGCTGGCGCCTCCTGTCTTCCTTCTGTTTGGCTCCGCCGGTCCTGGCCGCCGTAGTGCTGGGTATGCCCTGGTCCGGTTTGTTGCTGCTGGCGGTAATCATCCTGTTGGCATGGGAGTGGACGTCGCTCACTCTGGGTCGTTTCTTGCTTCCCCCCGGATTGGCTTTGATCGTTGGTCTGGTCTTGGCAGTCGTCCTAGCAAGTCAAGGACAGTGGCTCTGGGTTCCGGTCGCACTTGTCGTTGGCGGTCTGGCTGCCTCTCTCGTGGTGCCGGCGTCAGCTCAGGCGCCGCGCAAGGAGGCTTGGTTCCTCGGTGGTAGCCTTTACATCGGCCTGGCCTGCGTCGCCCTCTACTACTTGCGCGAAGACCAGGCCGCCGGGCTCGATTGGACCTTGTGGCTTCTTGCCGTCGTCTGGGCGGTCGATGTTTTTGCCTTTCTCGTGGGCCGCAGCCTTGGCGGCTGGAAGCTCTGGCCCTCGGTATCGCCGCGCAAGACCTGGAGTGGTTTCGCCGGCGGCCTGCTCGCCGGCGTGATGATCGGGCTGACGGGATCGTTTTGGATAGAGGCACGCCCTTTGTGGGAGCTTGCACTCGGCGCCGGCTTACTGAGTTTGGTCGTGCAGGGCGGCGACTTGGCGGAATCAGCGGTCAAGCGGCACTTCGATGTGAAGGATGCTAGCGCTCTGATCCCAGGGCACGGCGGCCTGCTCGATCGGGTCGATGGCCTCCTGCCTGCTTCCATCGCGTTGGCGCTCGCGCTATGGCTAGGCGCCTAGTGGTGCGGAGGTACGGCCTATGGTCCGGAGTGCAAGGGTTTGAATGACGTGGAACAGAAGCAAGCGCAGAGTGCGGATGAGGTAGAGGGGCGCCGTCTGACCATCTTGGGGTCAACCGGCTCGGTCGGTCAGAGCACCCTGGATCTGGTGCAGCGAAATCGTGAGCACTATCAACTGGTGGCGTTGACCGCCGGTACCCGCGTCAAGGCTCTGGCAGAGCAGGCGCGCTTGCTGCGGCCGGAGCTTGCCGTCATCGCCGATGAACGTCTTTACGGTGATTTGAAGGACGCCTTGGCCGGAAGCGGTGTCGAGGTTGCTGCAGGCCGTGAGGCCGTCATCGATGCCGCACAGCGTCCCAGCGATTGGTGCATGTCGGCAATCGTGGGAGCCGCAGGGCTGCAGCCGACTTTGGCAGCGGTCGAGCAAGGAGAGGTGGTTGCCTTCGCCAACAAGGAAACCTTGGTCTGTGCCGGTGAACTGGTAATGCAAAGGGTGGCCGAGAAGGGTGCCACACTGCTACCGGTGGATTCCGAGCACAATGCCATCTTCCAGGTCTTCGATGCCGAGCGTAGCGAGGGGATTGAGAAGATCCTCTTGACGGCTTCAGGCGGTCCTTTCCGTTCGCTCTCCCTCGCCGAGATGGCTGGAAAGACCCCAGAGCAAGCCGTCGCCCATCCCAATTGGGACATGGGTGCCAAGATATCTGTCGATTCTGCGACGATGATGAATAAAGGCTTGGAACTCATTGAAGCAGGACATCTTTTTAACTTCTCTTCAGATCGCGTTGAGATCGTGGTGCACCCGCAATCGGTCATCCACTCCATGGTGGTCTACCTGGACGGCTCGGTCCTGGCGCAGCTTGGCTCTCCGGATATGCGCACACCGATTGCGCATACCCTTGCCTGGCCAGCCCGCATGGCGACGCCGGTCGAGCGCCTCGATCTGGTCAAGGTCGCACAGTTGACCTTCGAAGCACCCGACCCGCAGCGCTTTCCGGCTCTGGCTTTGGCCCGCAGCGCTATGGAGCAAGGCGGTGGGGCGCCTCTGGTACTCAACGCTGCAAACGAGGTCGCGGTGGCCGCCTTTCTGCGTCGTGAGATCGGCTTCCTTGAAATTGCCGCAGTCGTCGAACAAACCCTGGAACGCCTGAGTACCGCTGCGGCCGATAGCCTGGATGCGATTCTTTCGGCAGACAAAGAGGCACGCCGCGTGGCAGAAGCGGCTTGCAACCAACGCGCCGAGGCTGCGCAGTAGCCTCGTGCGGGTGGTTGCCTGCTGAGGAGAGGCTTGTTGATGCACGTGGCGAACGAGGGACAGTGAGTTGGACTGGTTGCTCTCGATCCTTGAGATTCTGATCCCTTTTCTGGTCGTATTGACGCTTTTGGTCTTCGTGCATGAGCTGGGCCACTACTGGGTTGCCCGGCGCAATGGCGTAAAGGTTCTGATCTTCTCTGTCGGCTTTGGACCCGAACTGTTCGGTCGCACGGACCGTGCCGGCACGCGTTGGCGGGTTTCGGCCCTGCCACTCGGCGGTTACGTCAAGATGCTGGGCGATATGGATGCGACCAGCCGCCCGGATGACGACTCGCTGCGCGAGCTTGACGAGGCCGAGCGAGAGCAGGCTTTCCCGGCCAAGTCTCTGGGCGCACGTGCTGCCATCGTGGCCGCTGGACCGATTGCGAACTTCATCTTCGCCTGGATCCTATTGGCTCTTCTCTTTATCGTCGTGGGTCGGCCGGTGACGCCGGCTGTGATCACCGATGTGATCTCCGGCTCGGCTGCGGCCGAGGCGGGTCTGCAGGTTGGCGACCGTATAGCCGAGGTCAATGGCTCTTCGATCAAGCGCTTCGAGGAAGTCCAGCGTGCCGTTCAATTGAATCTGGATCAGCCGCTCAGCATGACGGTTGAGCGCGGCGGCGATCTGGTGCCGCTGACGGCACAGCCCACCATCATCCAAGAAGAGGATGCGAACGGCTGCGCGATCCAAATTGCGCGTCTGGGAATACGGGCGACAGGAACAGACGTCGACCACTTGGGGCCCGTCGAGGGCTTATGGGTGGCGGCCAGCGAGACCTGGTCGATTGCACGCGACACGCTTGCCGGCGTCTGGCAGATCATCGTCGGGACTCGGACGACGGACGAGTTGGGCGGCCCGATTCGGATTGCCGAGATGTCCGGCCAGGTAGCGCAGATAGGTCTGGTTTCTCTCATATTTTTCATGGCTTTGTTGTCAGTCAACCTGGGACTTATTAACCTTTTTCCAATCCCGATGTTGGATGGAGGGCACCTTCTGTTCTATGCCTTTGAGGCGATCCGCGGCCGTCCTCTCGGGCCTCGCGCCCAGGATGTCGGCTTCAAGATCGGGTTAGGCTTGGTGTTATCATTGATGGTGTTCGCAACGGTGAACGACATCCTACGGATCGACGCATGCGTCAGCTGACGACAAGGAGTGGGCGATGCGTGGCTTGATCTGGCGACTGCGCTGGTACCTGCCATTGGGCTTCCGCCGTATGGTGTTGGGGTTTTGCCTGCTCGCTCTGGCTCTGCCTGCGACGGAGTTCTCGCCGTCCAGCGCACAGTCTTTGCTGTCGGGTGGAACCATCAGCGAGATCGTCATCGAAGGTGGGCAGCGGATCGATCCAGCCACGGTCTTGAACTACCTGGGACTGCAACCGGGCGACTCCTTCGACGCGCGCGACCTTGATGGGGCGCTTTCCAACCTCTTTGCGACCGGACTTTTCGCCAATGCGGTGTTCGAGCGCGATGGCGATAAGCTGATCGTCAGGGTGGTCGAGAATCCCCTAATCAACATCGTCGCCTTCGAAGGCAACGAGCGCTTGGACAACGACACGCTTCAGTCGGAGGTTCAGTCGCGACCGCGCACCGTCTTCACCCGTAGCCGTGTGCAAAGCGATACCCAGAGGATACTGGATGTCTATCGCCGGATTGGCCGCTTCGGCGCCACCGTCGACCCCAAGATCATCCGGCTCGATCAGAACCGCGTGAATCTGGTCTTCGAGATCGACGAGGGGAGTACATCGGGTGTCGATTCCATCAACTTCATTGGCAACAGAGAGTTTTCTGACGGTCGCCTCCGCGAGGTGATCACCACCAGTGAGACTGACTTCCTTGGTTTTCTGGCGACCAACGATTCCTATGATCCAGAGCGTCTGAACTTCGACAAAGAACTGCTTCGCCGCTTCTATCTCTCTGAAGGCTACGCCGACTTCCGCGTGCTTTCTGTGGTGGCGGAGCTGGCGCGCAACAACAGCGACTTCATCATCACCTTCACCGTGGAGGAGGGCGAGCCCTATACCTTCGGTCTAATCGATGTGGCTTCGACCATTAAGAACCTGGAACCTGAGGAGATCTTGGGTCAGATTTCGACCGTCGAAGGCGACACCTACGACGCAACCGAGGTGGAAGAGAGCATAGAGGCCGTCACCGACTCGGTCGGCAATCTGGGATTTGCCTTCGTCGAGGTGATTCCGCAGGTGGACAAGAACGACGAAGAGCGCACGATCGGCATCACCTACGAGATCCAGGAAGGGCCGAAGGTCTACGTCGAGCGGATCGAGGTGAACGGCAATGTGCGTACCGTGGACGACGTCATTCGCCGACAGTTCTCTCTGGTCGAAGGCGACGCCTTCAACTCGACCAAGCTTGCGCGCTCGCGGCGTCGGATCCAGAACCTAGGTTTCTTCCGCACCGTCGATGTCACCACGGCACAGGGCTCTTCGCCCGATCGCACGGTGATCAAGGTGAATGTGGAGGAGCAGTCGACCGGCGACCTCTCCTTCGGTGCCGGCTTCTCGACGGACTCCGGACCGCTCGGCAACATCACGATTACGGAGCGCAACCTCTTGGGCTTGGCTCAGGATTTGCGCCTCAATCTGGTCCTTTCCGGCGAGAGCTCTCAAATCGATCTCAGCTACACGGATCCTTACTTCCTGGACAAAGACCTCTCTGCCGGTATCGACCTCTTCCGCACGACGAACGAGCAGTCCTCCTCCGACTTCGACGAGAAGCGGCTTGGATTTGGCTTGCGCGCCGGCTGGGACTACGAGAACGACCTGCGCCACGTCGTGCGCTACCTCTTCGAGCGGCAGGACATCACCAATGTAAGCTCGAGCGCTGCCACGGTCATTCAAGACGACGAAGGTGTGTTCTATACCTCCACCATCGGTCAGACCTTCACGCTGGACAAGCGCAACAGCCGCTTCGATCCGACCAACGGCTATGTCCTGGTCGTCGATAACTCCTATACTGGACTTGGCGGCAACTCCTACTACTTCGAAAACACGGTGGGCGGCGCCTATTACACGCCGATCTTTGATATTGACGACCTGACCCTGCGGCTGTCGGCTCAGGCAGGTAACATTGCCTCGATTGAACCGACGCGCGTCAGTGAACGCTTCTTCGTCGGTGGCGCCGATCTGCGCGGTTTCGAATCGGGTGGCGTTGGTCCGCGCGATGAAGCCAGTGGTGATGCCTTGGGCGCAAAAAACTACTGGACCAGTTCGGTCGAGCTGATTTTCCCCTTGCCCCTGCCGCAGGAGCTATCGGTGCGCGGCCGCGTGTTCAACGATGTCGGTGCTGCTTGGGGCATCGATGGTTCGAAGACCGGCGTACAAGACAGTGCCAAACCGCGCGCCTCGGCGGGTGCCGGTATCTCCTGGGATTCGCCCTTCGGTCCCTTGGTGATCGATCTGGCCTACGCCTACGTCAAGGAAGATTTCGATGAGACGGAGGTGTTTCGTTTCAGTTTCGGAACGCGTTTCTAATGCGAGCGCTCCTGCGGCAGCGAGGCCTCGCCTTGCTGTTGGCGTGCTTTTGCACGGTCTTTCCGCTGCAGGCCATCGGTCAGTCTGAACCGTCACCAACAGCGGAAGAGGAAGGGGAAAAGCAGGGCGGCGTTGTCATCAACCTTCCTCCAAGTCCGGCTTTGCCCGCAACCACGGGCCTCGTCGTCGTCGATGTGCAGCAGATTCTGGAGCAGGCGTTGGCCGTGCAAGCCGTGCAGGAGCAACTCACTGCGGCACGTCAGGATTTTCAAGCCGAGATGCGTGGTCGCGAAGCAGCCTTGCAGGAGCGCGACCGGGTCCTTGCTGCCCAACGTTCGGCGATGGATGACGCGGCCTTTCAGGCGGAACGAGACTTGCTGGCTCGTGACTTGGCGATCCTGCAGGAAGACATTCGTAACTGGTTCAGAGCCCACGACCAGGCCCAGAACCTGGCTTTGCGTCAGGCCCAGCAGGCTCTCTTGCAGATCGTAAGCGAGTTGGCACGCCAACGCGGCGCTGCCGTCGTTATCCCTAAATCTTCGATCGTATTGGTGCAACCCAACTTGGATATTACGGAAGAGGCATTGCGCCGCCTCAATCAAGAACTGCCTAGCTTGCCGCCGCCGCAATTGCCGCGCCAAGGGCTCGAGACCCAGCCATCCGATTCAAACTAACGAGGCCTTCCTTAACGGCCAGAGCGATATCGACAAAGGCTGTTAGCTTCGCCATAAAGAGCCCTTAGGGACTGTTTGAGAACGGTCGCGTTTGCCGGCCTCAAGACGACATCGGTCTTCATCCCCGTGCGCCCGCACGGCATGATGTTCTTGGGCGGACGGGTGGAGAAGAGGGCTGCGGACGTGGTCGCTCAAACAGGCTGTTAGGCGTTGGGTGTAAAGAGCAAGGAATTCTCGTGTTCTTTCGCGATCCCCGTTGCTCACGGATGCAATGACGAACGGACGCGATTGGTCCTGATGGTGCGTACCATGGAAAGCCTGCGGGCCAAGCAAGACGCGAGAGATAAACGGAAGGGAAGTGTTTGGTAGCAATGAGTGATGTCAGCGCCCCGGCGAAACAGGAACAGGTGCCAGACCTGGACGTCGAAGAAATCATGAAGCGGATCCCGCATCGCTATCCCTTCTTGATGATTGAACAGATGAAAGACATCGTGCTCGGCGAGAGTGCTGTCGGAATCAAGAATGTCAGTGTGAACGAGCCACACTTTCAGGGACACTTTCCGCAGAAGCCGGTCATGCCGGGGGTCCTGATAGTGGAGGCAATGGCGCAAACTGCGGCGGTGCTTGTGATGGAAACCCTTGGCCATCAGGCACATGGTAAGATCGTGTACTTCATGACCATCGAGAACGCCCGCTTCCGCCGCCCGGTTCAACCGGGCGACCGCTTGGAGATTCATGTGAGGAAACAACACAACCGAGGTCAGGTCTGGAAGTTCCACGGCGAAGCCAAGGTCGACGGCCGAGTGGCGGCGCAAGCCTCCTATTCGGCAATGATCGTCGACCAGAAATGAGCAACATTCATCCGACCGCGATTGTCGACCCGGCAGCGGTTATCGGAGAGGGCTGTTCAATCGGCCCCTTCTGCGTCGTCGGACCAAAGGTGACTCTAGGGGCCGGGACGGTCCTTCACAGCCATGTCGTGGTTGAGGGCCAGAGCAAGATCGGCGAAGAGACGCAGATTTTTCCCTTCGCCAGCATCGGTCACCGACCGCAGGACCTGAAGTACGGAGGGGAAGAGTCCAGTCTGGAAGTCGGTCGGCGCTGTATGATTCGCGAGCAGGTGACGATCAATCCAGGCACCAAAGGCGGCGGCATGCTAACCAAGCTTGGCGACGGCTGCCTCTTGATGGTCGGTGCGCATGTCGCACACGACTGTATTGTCGGAAATGGCGTTATCCTTGCGAACAATGCGACCTTAGCCGGACATGTCGTCATCGGCGATAGCGCCATCCTGGGCGGCCTTTGCGCCGTACAGCAGTTCGTGCGTATCGGACGTAACGCCATGATTGGGGGTATGGCCGGGGTGCGCCAGGACGTAATCCCCTTCGGGCTGGTGTTCGGTCGGCCGGGTGACCTTACCGGGCTCAATATGGTTGGTCTGCGTCGCGCCTCAACCAACCGCCAAGAGATCGAAGGTTTACGAAAACTCTATGAGACAGTTTTCGACCGCAGCGCCGGAAACCTTGCCGATCGCCTGAACGCGATTGAGGAGCAGCCCGAGCCCGGTGGATTGGCCGAAGCCTTTCTAGGTTTTCTGCAGGCCGAATCGGCGCATGGCTTTCTGCAGCCGGCGGAGCGTGATGGCCACTAAGCTTGGCGTCATCGCAGGCTCAGGGGGGCTGCCACGAGAGATCATTGCGGCAGCCAGGCAAAAGGGATGGGATTGCTTCGTCGTTGGCTTCGTTGATCAGACCGATCCCGAGACCCTCGCTGCGGCGCCGTCCATGCAGACCCATTTGGGCGCCGCCGGCAAGATCATCGATCGCCTGAAAGCCGAGGGCGTCAGCGACTTGGTCATGGCCGGCGCCATCCGCCGCCCCTCTCTGTTGCAGATCAGACCTGATTGGGTAACAGCAAAGTTCTTCGCTCATATCGGCATCAGGGCCCTGGGCGACGATGGTCTGCTGCGCGCGATCATTCGCTCCGTCGAGGACAATGGCTTCAACGTGCTTTCGATTCCCCAGATTCTGGGCGAGCTGGTCTTTCCCGAAGGCCTCTTGAGCGAGGCGGCACCGGATGCGTCCGCGAAGGAGGACATGCGCCACGGCCTCGCGGTGGCGAGAATCCTGGGTGCGGCCGATGTCGGCCAGTCGGTGGTGGTGCAGCAGGGCTTGGTGCTGGGCGTTGAGGCGATAGAGGGTACGGATGCTTTGTTGCAGCGCTGCAAGGACCTGGCACGCCCGGTCGACGGCGGTGTTCTGGTGAAGATCAAGAAGCCGAAGCAGGAAGACCGCGCCGATTTACCGACCATCGGCCCGCGGACGGTGGAGCGCGCGGCTGCCGCGGGTCTGCGCGGTATCGCCGTTCAAGCCGGTGGTGCCTTGCTGATCGAACGCGGCAAGACCGTTGGTCTGGCCAACAAACACAAGCTCTTTCTGATCGGCGTGCCGCAGCCTGACGATGACGGCAGCACGGACGGATAGCACGATGGCAGCTTCGGACGGTCCTCTTATCTTTCTGGTCGCCGGAGAGCCTTCGGGCGACCTCTTGGGGGCAGGCCTTATGGCTGCCTTGAAAGCCAAGACTGGCGGTGCCATCCGCTTTCAGGGCCTCGGCGGCCCCTTGATGGAGGCGGAAGGCCTAAAGAGCCTATTCGACATTCGCGAAATCGCCGTGATGGGCTTCTTCGAGGTCGTCGGTCATATCCCGACCGTGTTGCGACGGATTCGCGACTGCCGCGAGGCGGCGCTGGCGGCGAAGCCGGACCTCTTCCTGTCGATCGATTCACCTTCCTTCTCGCTGGAGGTCAGCAAGGCCCTGAAAGGGCAAGGCTACCCTTTGGTGCACTATGTGGCGCCTTCGGTCTGGGCATGGAAGAAGCGTCGCGCCAAGCGAATTGCCGAGTTCCTGGACCATCTGCTCTGTCTGCTACCCTTCGAGCCACCATACTTCGAAGTGCATGGCCTCACGTGCAGTGTCATCGGTCACCCCGCGGTCGAAGCAGCCGCGCGCCCCGTCGATCCTTCGGCCTTTCGCTCAGCGCATGGGCTGGATGCCGAGCAGCCGCTGCTGTCCGTTCTGCCGGGCAGCCGGCGCGGCGAGGTCAATCGCCACGCTGCGATCTTCGGGGACGCCCTCGGCATTCTGGCAAGAGACATGCCCGGCCTGACTGCCTTGGTGCCGACGGTGCCCAACGTCGCAGAGCAGGTGACCAGTGCGACGGCGTCCTGGCCAGTGCCGGCCAAGGTTCTGATCGGCCAGGCGGATAAGTACACGGCCTTCGCTGCTTCGCGCGCTGCCATGGCGGTCTCGGGAACTGTTGGAATCGAACTGGCCGTGGCCGGTCTGCCGGCCGTCATGGCGTACCGCCTGAGCCCACTCAGCGCCGCGTTGTTTCCTCTGATGGTGAACTTCCGCTTTGCGTCAATTGCCAGCCTGGTGCTCGACCGGCTGGTGCAGCCGGAGTGCCTGCAGTTCCAGTGCAATCCGCGAAAGATCGCCCAGACCTTGCGACCCTTGATAGAGGATACCGAAGAACGCGCGCGCGTGATCCGTGACGGTCAGGAGGCAGCGCGGGTGCTGGGGCAGGGCGGACCTGCCCCCAGTCAACGCGCAGCTGAGGTGATCCTCGGCCTCATCAAGTAATCTAGCCTCGAGACTCTAGTGGCACGTAGCCGCGCTGGCCTTCGCCCGTGTAGACCTGGCGGGGTCGGCTGATGCGCTGCTCGGGATCCTCGATCATCTCCTTCCACTGCGCGACCCACCCAACGGTCCGGGCGACAGCAAACAGCACGGTGAACATCGAGGTGGGGAAGCCCATCGCCTTCAGGATGATGCCGGAGTAGAAGTCGACGTTGGGGAAGAGCTTGTGCTTGACGAAGTAGTCGTCCTCCAGCGCAATGCGCTCCAACTCCATTGCCAGCTCCAGCAGCGGGTCTTCCACGCCTAGCTCGCCCAGCACCTCGTGGCAGGACTTCTGCATCACCGTCGCCCGCGGATCGTAATTCTTGTAGACCCGGTGGCCAAAGCCCATGAGTCGGAAGGGATCATCCCGGTCCTTGGCCCGCTTGATGAACTCTGGGATCCGGTCCTTGTGGCCGATCTCATTCAGCATCAAGAGCACCGCCTCGTTGGCGCCGCCATGCGCCGGTCCCCACAAGGAGGCGATGCCCGCTGCGATGCAGGCAAAGGGATTGGCACCCGAAGAACCGGCGATGCGCACCGTCGAGGTCGAGGCATTCTGCTCGTGGTCGGCGTGCAGGATGAAGATCCGATCCATCGCACGGGCCAGGATCGGGTTGATCTTGTAGTCTTCGCAAGGCACCGAGAAGGTCATCTGCAGGAAGTTCTCGGCATAGGTCAGATTGTTGCGCGGATAGATGAAGGGCTGCCCGGTGTGGTACTTGAAGGCCCAGGCGGCGATGGTCGGCATCTTTGCAATCAAGCGATGCGAGGCGATGGTGCGCTGCCGAGGATCACGAATGTCAGTCGAGTCGTGATAGAAGGCAGAGAGCGCGCCGACCACGCCCACCATGATTGCCATGGGATGCGCATCGCGGCGGAATCCGCGATAGAAGTTGGCGATCTGTTCGTGCAGCATCGTGTGGTAGGTAATCGCGTGCTCGAACTCCGCCTTCTCCTTTCGGTTCGGCAGATTGCCTTCGAGCAGCAGGTGGCAGACCTCCATGAAGTCGCTGTGCTCTGCTAGCTCTCCGATCGGATAGCCGCGGTGTAGCAACACGCCCTTATCGCCATCGATGTAGGTGATTTTGGAGCTGCAAGATCCGGTGGAAGCAAAGCCTGGATCATAGGTCAGCAGGTGCCCCTGGTTATAGAGGCTGCGCACATCGAAGGCAGGTGCCCCCAGCTCGCCGCGCACCTTCGGCAGATCCCAGCGCCGGCCGTCCTCATTGTCGACAACGGTGACGGTGTCCTTGTCCGCTGCTTGGTCGCTCATTGCTTTCTCCCTCCTGCCTGGTGACGGCATCGCGCCGTGTCCGTTGACTTTCGCAGCGCAGCATAATGGGAGAAACCTCAGACTGCAATCGCTCTTAACTTCTCCTTCTAGTATTCTGACCTACTTAGAAAAAACCTGTCCGTTGAGGCAGAAATCAAGCCGTTCAAGGCAGCTGTTCCGCCCCAGAATCTCCATCACCTCGAAGATTGGTGGAGAGACTTTGCTTCCGGTAATTGCGGCGCGAAGCGGCTGCGCGACCTTGCCCAGTTTGAGCGGCGGATCGGCAATCTCCTCGGCGAACTGGCGCGTCGTCGCCTCCAACTCCTCGCGCTCCCAGCCACTGGCTTCTAACAGCGCCCGCAGGCCGGCCAGATGGCCGAGTGCGTCGGCTGTCAAGAGCTTCACGGCTTGCTCGTTGTAAGTGATCGGCATTTCGGCCAGATAGACCGAGGATGCGCTTTCGAGATCATCCATACGCTTGGCGCGTTGCTTCAGGCTGGCCATGCCTGCCAGCAGGCGCTTGCTTTGCGTATCGCTGAATCCGCCTTCGCCTCGCGCAGTACGGCGCGCTGCCAAGAGGGCCACAATGCTCTCGTCATCACGCCCACGCAGATAGTGTGCATTAAGGCTGTCGAGTTTGACGAAATCAAAGCGTGCCGGATTCTTGCCGACGTCGGCGACATCGAACCACTCGACGGCCTGTTCATCGGAGATGATTTCCTCATCGCCATGACCCCACCCCAATCGCAGGAGGTAGTTTCGCAGCGCCTCTGGCAGGTAGCCCTCGTCGCGATAGGCACCGATCGCCAACGCACCATGACGCTTCGACATCTTGGCACCATCGGCCCCATGGATCAGTGGGATATGAGCAAAGACCGGAACCGGCCAGCCCATGGCGTCATAGAGCTGACGCTGGCGAAAGGCATTGGTCAAATGATCGTCGCCGCGGATCACATGGGTGATGTCCATGTCGTGGTCGTCGACGACGACGGAGTGCATGTAGGTCGGGCTGCCGTCACTGCGCAGAATGATCATGTCATCCAGCTGGCGGTTGGCTACGGTGACCTTGCCTTGCACCAGATCGTCAATGGCCTGCTCGCCCTCGCGCGGGGCCTTGAAGCGGATGACCGGCTGAACCCCGGCCGGTGCCTCGGCGGGATCGCGGTCGCGCCAGCGTCCGTCGTAGCCCGGCGGGCGACCCTCGGCACGCGCGCGCTCACGCATCTGGGTCAGCTCTTCCGGTGTGGCATAGCAGCGGTAGGCCTTGCCCGCCTTCAGCAGCGCCAAGGCCACCTCGCGATGGCGCTCAGCGCGCGCCGACTGGAAGACGACCTCTTCGTCCCAGTCGAGACCCAACCAGCGCAGACCAGCCAGAATCGCGTCGATCGCCTCAGGTGTCGAGCGCTGCTTGTCCGTGTCCTCGATACGCAGTCGGAAGACTCCGCCGTGGTGGCGAGCGAAGAGATAATTGAAGAGCGCGGTGCGGGCGCCGCCGATATGCAGGAAACCGGTTGGCGAAGGCGCGAAGCGGGTAACGGGGGCCATGGTTCTCGTGTCTGTCGATTGGGAGGGCAGTGATAGCCGTGATCTAGCACGCCTGCTGCGGCTTTGCCATGCGGGCCAGTGCCGCCCGGCCGGCAAAAGCGCTAGACTGCCCGCACTATGGTTGTCGGCTATCTAGAGAGCAGGAGAAGGTTGGGGCTGGGCCGCGCGTTGAACGCCTGGGCTGCTGGCCTGGTCGAGGCGGAGCGGGAGCGCTGGCTGCTGTGGCTGCCGGTCGCCTTTGGGCTGGGAATTTCTCTCTTTTTTCTGATGGATAGCGACCCGGCCTGGTGGTTTGCTTTGCCGCTCTTGGGCGTCGTTGTCCTGGCGCTGTTCCTGCTGCGCGCGCAGCTTGCCATCAGCTACAGCCTCGTTCTGCTGCTTGCCTTCGGCCTGGGTTTCGGTGCTGCCCAGCTGCGCACTGCCCTGGTCGCTGCGCCGCTCTTGACCGAACGCGTGGGGCCGACCGAGGTCCGCGGGACCCTGCTTCAGCTGGAACGGCGAAAGGCAGATACACGCCTCTTGATCAAGCCCAGCAGCATAGCGGGGCTCGAGCGCACGCAGCTTCCCGCGAAGGTGCGGCTGCATGTTGCCGGACGCAAGGAGCTGGCGCTTCGGCCGGGCGATCGGGTCACTCTCCGGGCCACGCTGCTACCGCCACCGCCGCCGGTGATCCCGGGCGGATACGATTTCGGTCGTCAGGCCTTCTATCGACAGATCGGCGCCTCCGGGTTTGTTCTGGGTCCGGTCAGCTTGATGGGCGATCGGCAAGAGAGCGGTTGGATGCTCTTCTGGTCGCAGCTGCGCGATTCCTTGGGGCAGCGGGTCCGTACATTGCTGCCGCCGGAAGAGGCGGGAGTTGCAGAAGCGCTTCTGACCGGCCAGCGCGCCGGTATCGATCCCCAGGTGCAGGAGAACTATCGGCGCTCCGGCCTGGCGCATCTTCTCGCCATCTCCGGTCTGCACGTCGGTCTGATCGCCGGGATCTTCTTCTTTTCCCTGCGCGCCCTGTTGGCGCTCTGGCCGCCCTTAGCATTGCGCTGGCCGATCAAGAAAGTTGTGGCGCTGATCACTGCTCTTCTGTTGCCCTTCTATCTGCCGATGGTCGGTGCTTCGGTGCCGACACAGCGAGCCTGTCTCATGGCGCTGGTTGTCTTGGCTGCCGTGCTGCTGGACCGGCGAGCGATTTCACTGCGCCTGGTTGCCTTTGCCGCCTTGGTCGTGTTGGCCTGGACCCCGGAAACCCTTCTGTCGGCCTCGTTCCAGCTTTCATTTGCAGCGGTCACGGCCCTGGTTGCCGTCTACGAGGCTTGGACCAGGCGGCGACCTGACTGGGAAGGGCGAAAGGGACTGGACCAGCGCCTCACCCTCTATCTCATCGGGGTTCTCGCCAGCTCTCTGATCGCCACTCTGGCGACTGCGCCCTTTGCTGCCTATCACTTCCAGCGTCTGGCGCTCTACGGCCTGGGTGCCAATCTGCTGGCCGTGCCTTTGACGGCTTTCTGGATCATGCCTTGGTGTTTGATCGGCTACCTATTGATGCCCTTAGGGTTGGAGGATTTGGCCTTCGTGCCTTTGGGTTGGGGGCTCTCGACCTTGAATTGGATCGCCGCAGAAGTTGCGGCCTTGCCAGGGGCGACGCTGGAGGTGCGGGCGATGCCGCTTTGGGGTCTGGTCGCTTTGGCAAGCGGTGGTCTCTGGCTCTGCCTTTGGCGGAGTCATTGGCGCCTTGCCGGACTTTTTTTCTTGGTCTTGGGAGCCGTCAGCCCTGTCTTTCAGCGTGCACCGGACATCCTCGTCACCGGCGATATGCGGCTTATCGGACTGGCTGGGCCGCAGGAGCAACTTTGGCTCTCTAGCAAGCGGGTCGGGCGCTTTCCAGCGGAGGTCTGGCTGCGGCGTCGGGCGCAAGGCGAGGCTCAGACCTGGTCTCAAAGCGCAGGTGAGGGAAGGTGGCTTGCCTGCGACTCGCTGGGTTGCCGCTATCGCCACGACGGACTCGAGATCGCCTTAGCCCTAAAACCCGAAGCGCTTCGCGAGGACTGTAGCGCCGTTGCCCTGCTGATCGCCTTCTCGCCCGCGCCGCGCGCTTGCTTGCCTGACGGCATTGTCCTGGATCGCTTCGACTTTTGGCGTTGGGGCACGCATGCAGTCTATCTGTCCAGCGACGGAATCGATGTCACCTCCGTCGGCCAAGCGCGCGGCCAGCGTCCGTGGAACCCGCCACGGCAGAGTGGCCGCGCCGTCTATCTGCCCTAGGTTTCGGATCTGTAGAGCGGCATGACGACCAACTAAAACGACGTGCAGCCTGAATCCCACTCTGTTTGTTCGACAGATCGAGCGCACTCACGCGTACAGATCAGTCCAGCTGATTGCGACCCGCCTCAATAACGCCGCAGCAAGCCGATCAGGCGGCCCTGGATTTTGATCCGTTCCGGCGGGAAGATGCGGGTCTCGTAACTCTTGTTGGCAGGTTCCAAGGCGATCGCACCGCCCTTGCGACGCAGGCGCTTCAAAGTCGCCTCGCTGTCGTCGATCAGGGCGACCACGATGCTGCCGTTGTCGGCCGTATCGCTGCGGTTGATGATGACCGTGTCGCCATCGTGAATGCCGGCTTCCACCATGGAGTCGCCCTCGACCTCCAAGGCATAATGCTCGCCGCGGCCGAGCATACTGGGTGGTACCGTGATCGTGGTGCTGTGATCGCGCAGCGCTTCGATTGGGGTGCCCGCCGCAATACGACCGTAGACGGGGAGCTGTGCGGTTTCGGCAAGCACTTCAGGTTCGGGCAGCGTCGCAGCAACGCCTTCTCCAAAGTCGCCCTGAATGACCTTCGGAGAGAAGCCCTTGGGCTTTGTTTCCTGGTTCAAATCCTCAGGCAGACGCAAGACCTCGATCGCGCGCGCGCGGTTCGGCAGTCGGCGTATGAAGCGTCGCTCCTCCAAGGCCAGAATGAGACGATGGATGCCCGACTTGGACTTGAGCCCCAAGGCGTCTTTCATCTCATCGAAGGAGGGGGACACGCCCCGCTCCTCCAGATAGTCATGGAGATATTGAAGCAGTTCGTGCTGTTTGCGCGTCAACATGGCGCCGGTCCCTTTGTTCTGGACGCTGCCTCACCCACGGCGCCGTGGGCACCAGTGGTGAAGAACAAAATGAGAATACGCGAATCGTTCTACTTTGGTTCTGGTCGCCTGTCAAGACAGGTTTCAGACTCTGATTCAATGAAAGGGTGTATCGAGGAGATCTAAATCCCGCCATCGAGGGGGAGAATTGTTATGGGCTCTCCCGCCTTGGCCGGCGGCGCAAGCGGCGCCCGCACGGCCAGGACGTTGGCTTCCGACAGCACCGCCAACATGGAGCTGTCCTGGCGCTCGAAGGGAAAGACGGTTGCCGTGCCGCGCTCGCACCACTCAGCACGGCTGCGTAGATAATCTTCGCGCCGGTCGTTGGCGGCAAGATCGACGCCAAGGCGGGCTTCCAAGGTTCTGGGCTCGCTCGGCAGGCCTTGTAGGTGTCGCAGGATTGGACGCAGGAAGATCAAGCCGCAGACCAGGGTGGAGACCGGGTTGCCCGGCAGCCCCAAGAGCGGCGTGTCGCCTAGGCGACCGAACAGCAGCGGTTTGCCCGGGCGCATGGCGATGCGCCAAAAATCCAAGTCCAGCCCACTTTCGGCCAGCGCACTGCGCACCAGGTCGTGCTTGCCGACTGAGGCGCCGCCGGTGGTCACCAGAAGATCGCAGCCTCCTGCACCGCGGGCTAACTCCTGCAGGGCGTCACCGCGGTCAGGGGCGATTCCCAGATTGACCGCAATGCCGCCCTCCGCCTCGACCAAGCCGGAAAGGGAAAAGGCGTTGGAGCTGACGATCTGGCTGGGTCCCCTCGGGTCGCCGGGAAGAACCACCTCGTCGCCGGTGGCCAGAATCGCAACGCGCGGACGACGATGCAACGGCAGCCAGGCGTGATCCATGGCCGCTGCCAATCCTAGGTCTCGTGCCGTCAGTCGGTGGCCGCTGGGCAACTCCGTCTTTCCAGCCAGGAAGTCCAATCCTTGCGGACGCACATAGCGGCCGGTTGCAGTTGCGACCTTGAGGGTGATGCGGTCGCCGGTTCGCTCGACATCCTCTTGGATGACGATGGTGTCGCTGCCGGGCGGCAAGGGAGCGCCGGTGAAGATTCGCACCGCTTCGCCGGCGCCAAGCGGACGGTCCGACAGCTGTCCGGCTGCGACTTCGCCCACGACGGTCAAGGCGGCCGGTAGGCGCCCGACATCGGCGCCGCGCACGGCATAGCCGTCCATGGCCGAGACGGCGGCCGGCGGTTGTGTGGTACGAGCCAGCAGCGGCGTGGAAAGGACGCGGCCCAGACCTTGATTGACCGCCAGGGTCTCGGCAGGAAGCGGGGAGAAGGCCTCGAGAATACGCGTACGGGCCTCGACGACGGAGAGCATCAGTCTTGGCTGAAGTGGCCGGATTTGCCGCCACTCTTCTCGACCAGGCGTATCGCACCGATGGTCATGCCGCGGTCCACGGCCTTACACATGTCATAGACGGTTAGGGCTGCTACCGAGACGGCCGTCAGGGCCTCCATCTCAACACCGGTGCGCCCCTTCAGCTTGCAGGTCGCCTCAATCGTGACCCTAGAGCGAGCCTCGTCCAAAGCCAGA
The DNA here is from genome assembly GCA_963669445.1 of Rhodospirillales bacterium. Classification (GTDB taxonomy): domain Bacteria; phylum Pseudomonadota; class Alphaproteobacteria; order Kiloniellales; family JACOMY01; genus JACOMY01. Next base: position 1,857,038 of record OY770029.1, on the reverse strand, counting down.
TCAAGCTTGACCGAAGTAAGGGAGAGGGGATGGCAGAGCGGGATCAGATCCGGCGTCCGCTTGGCCGCCATGATACCAGCCAGTCGCGCGACCCCGAGCACGTCACCTTTACCCATGCGTCCGGAGGCGACCAGAGAGAAGGTCTCCGGCGCCATCGAAACCTCGCCGCGTGCCGTCGCCAGGCGTTCGCTTTCGGCCTTGTCGCCGACGTCAACCATAGCGGCCCGGCCCTGAGCATCGAAGTGTGTGAGCTTGCTCATGCGGCGGTTCGCGTACCGGTCGGCAGCAGCGCGCGGGCCGCGGCAGCGACATCGTCCTGACGCATCAGCGATTCGCCGATCAGGAAGGCCCTGGCGCCCAGCTGCTGTAGCTCGATCAGGTCGTCCCGCGTCTTCAAGCCACTTTCGGCTACCAAAAAACGCTCCGCAGGGATTCCCTTTGCAAGCTGGCGTGTGGTCTCAAGAGTAACGTCCAGAGTCTTGAGATTTCGATTGTTTACGCCCAGCAGTGCCGTATCCATCCGTAGGGCGCGGTCAAGCTCTTCGGCATTGTGCACCTCGACTAGTACATCCATGCCCAGCTCGCTCGCAAGACCAGCAAGTGCGCGGGCCTTGGCATCGCTCAACGCCGCCATGATCAGCAGGACGCAGTCTGCGCCCAGGGCGCGGCTCTCGACGATCTGATAGGGCTCCAGCATAAAGTCCTTGCGCAGCACCGGCAGGTCGCAGGCGGCACGGGCTTGACGTAGATAGTCGTCCTTGCCCTGAAAATAGGGCTCGTCGGTCAACACCGACAGGCAACTGGCGCCGCCTTCGGTGTAAGCCTGTGCCAGGTTCGATGGATCGAAGTCGGCGCGGATCAGGCCCTTGGAGGGCGAGGCCTTCTTGATTTCGCAGATCAGGCCGTAGCCAACCGTCTCTGCAGACTTGCGCAACGAAGCGGCGAAACCGCGGGGCCGATCGGCTGCAGCCGCGGCACGCTCGACTTCGCCCAAGGGCCTTGCCGCTTCGCGTCGCTCCAGCTCCTTTAAGGTGTCGGCACAGATACGCGCCAGTACGTCGCTCATGCTCTATCCCTAGTTTTCGCTGTTGGTCACAGCCACAAGGCGCTCCAGCACACCTTTTGCCGCGCCGTTGTCCAAGACCTCGCCGGCCAAGGCTGCACCGGTTTGGAGATTGTCTGCGCGCGAGGCCACGACAAGGGCCGCGGCGGCATTCATGATGACGATGTCGCGAAAGGGTCCGGTCTCGCCACCAAGAAGCCGATGAATGGCTGCCGAATTGACCTGCGCATCGCCACCCAGGATGTCCTCTATGCGCGCCGTCGCCAGCCCTAAGTCCGATGGATGGACAGAAAAGCGGGTGACCTCGCCTTGGTCCAGGGCCGCAACCTCGGTCGTTCCCAGAGTGGAGATCTCGTCCAACCCACCGGCGCCATGCACCACCCAGGCCTTCTCGTGACCTAGCGCACGCAACGTCTTGGCAAGATGCTCGATCCAGTCGGCGGAGAAGACACCCAAGATCTGGCGTTTCACTCGACCCGGATTGCAGAGCGGTCCCAGCAGATTGAAGAGGGTCCGGGTGCCCAACTCCACACGGGTCGGGCCGACATGGCGCATCGCGGCATGGTGGCGCGGGGCCATCAGGAAGCAGGTGCCGACCTCGTTCAGTGCGCGTTCGACCAAGTTTATCTCGGCATCGACATTGACGCCCAGCGCCATTAGCACATCCGCAGCGCCGGCCTTGGAGGAGAGTGCACGATTGCCGTGCTTGGCCACCGGTACGCCGCACGCTGCGACCACGAAGCTGCTGGCGGTCGAAATGTTCAGGGTGCCCTTGGCGTCGCCGCCGGTCCCGCAGGTATCGATGGCGCCTTCCGGCGCCTCGATCGGCAGCATACGCGCGCGCATCGCCCGGGCCGCACCGGTGATTTCTTCAATGCTCTCGCCGCGCACCCGCAAAGCCATCAGGAATCCGCCCATCTGCGAGGGCGTGGCATCGCCTGCCATGATAATGGAGAAGGCTTGCTCGGCCTCCTCGACACTCAAGGACTGTGCCAGCGCTACCTTGTTCAAAAGCGTCTTGATATCGCCCATATCGCCTTGCTTGGGCTTGGTCATGCCGCCAGACCTCGCGGCACCTTTGCCAGATTGAGGAAGTTTTCCAACAGTTTGTGACCATGTTCCGAGGCGATGGATTCGGGGTGAAACTGAACACCATAGAGCGGCAGCTCGCGGTGGCTGAGCCCCATGACGATGTTCGGCTCGCTCCTGGCCGTCACCTTCAGACATGCGGGAACGCTCTCCGCCTCGACCACCAGAGAGTGATAGCGCGTAGCGCGGAAGGGGGAGGGGAGCCCAGCAAAGATGTCCTCGCCCTGATGCGCGACCTCAGAGAGCTTGCCGTGCATCGGCGTGGACGCACGCACGACGCGGCCGCCGAAGACCTGTCCGATAGCCTGGTGACCCAGACAGACGCCCAGCAACGGCAGGCGACGTTCTGCCGCCGCAGCCACCATGTCCAGGCAAATGCCGGCGCGATCGGGATCGCAAGGACCCGGCGACAGCACAACGGCCGTTGGCTCGAGCGCCAGGGCTTCATCGACTGTGATCTGGTCGTTGCGCCTGACAACGACCTCTGCCCCGAGTTCGCCCAGGAAGTGATAGAGGTTGTAGGTGAAGCTGTCGTAGTTATCGATGAGGAGCAGCATGAGCCCGACCGTATCTTGCGTTGCGGTCGCGCCTTATAGCAGCCGCCGGCCGGGGCGCAAAGGAGATGGCAGCCCTGTTGCCGACGCGGGCCCGCCTGCTATCGCTCGCGCGGCAGGTGCCAAGGCCTTTAGCGAGGAGAGAGATGAGCCCTTCGTCCAAGACGACGCGCAGCAAGACCGGGAAAAAGGCCCCGAGTAGGCGCCCGAACAAGAGCAAATCAAGCAGCGCGCGCAAGACCAAGAGCAGCGGCGGCAAGGGATCGAGCCGCCGCCCGCCCAGCAAGCGCAGCCCGGCCAAGCGGAAGAACACGAGGGCGCGGGGAGCGTCGGGACGCCGTGGTCTGCTGACCAGGCTCGGTGCAGGGGCTTTCGTCCTCTCGCTCTTGGTGCTGGCAGCGCTGACTTTCTCCTGGCCTGATTCCTGGACGGGTGGCGGCTCTGCGCCGCAGCAGGTGGCAAAGAACGAAGCCCCTAAACCCAAGGCCGAGAAGCCGGCCGCCACAAAGACTGCCATCCAGGCCAAATCAAAGGAGGTTGCCAAGCCGGAACCAGCGGTGAATCAGTCTGCCGCGGCGAGCAAGGAACCGCCCAAGAAAGAGCCCCCTCAGGTCGCCGTCGTACCGCCCAAGCCTGCGGCAGAGCCCATATGGAAACGGTTCAGTGCCACCCATACTGCCAAACCCGGCCAGCCGATGATCGCCATCGTCTTGGATGACCTAGGGCCCAACAAACAGCGCTCGCGCAATGCGATCGAGCTGCCTGGCCCGCTGACCCTGGCCTTTCTGCCTTATGCCAAGGATTTGCCTAGCATGACGGCTGAGGCGCGCAAGCGTGGCCACGAACTCCTGATTCATGTGCCTATGGAGCCGAAGGATCTGGCCGGAAACAACCCGGGCAAGAATGCCCTTCTGACTTCGCTGTCCGATACGGAGATCCAGCGGCGGCTGGATTGGGCGATGCAGCGCTTCCCGGCCTATGTGGGCATCAACAACCACATGGGCAGCGCCTTCACCGCCGACCGAAGCAAGATGGACATCGTGATGCAGCGCTTGGCCGGTAAGGGTGGCCTGTTCCTCGATTCGGTGACCAGCGCGGCCAGCAAGGGCGCGACTGCGGCCCGGGCAGCCGGCATACCCACCGCAAAGCGCGACATCTTCCTGGATCATGGCGGCGACGATGCCGGCTTGGTGTTGCAGCAGCTCGCCAAGCTTGAGGCGGTCGCGAAGCGGCAGGGCTATGCCGTTGCGATCGGCCATCCGCACGATGGCACGGTGACAGCTTTGGAACTCTGGATTCCCGATGCCTTGGCACGTGGCTTTGCCCTGGTGCCGATATCGGCTCTGGTCGAGACGCCGGACGCGCCAGGATTGCGGGGCTGACCCGAGCGCGCCGCGGCTTGTCTCACGCTGGCCGGCGGGCTATGTCGCCAGCCATGATCATAGACAATGACAAGATCGTAGCTCTGCTTCGGCAGGTCGCGGCGGACGAGGTGATGCCGCGCTGGCAGAACCTGGGAAAGGACGACATCAGCTACAAGGCCGGCGACGAGCCGGTCACCGTGGCCGACAAGGCTGCCGAAGTGGCTCTGACCGCTGCTCTGAGCGGATTGCTGCCCGGATCCAGCGTGGTCGGCGAGGAAGCTGTTTCCGAAAACCAGGATCTGTTGAGCCTGTTGCGCGGCGACGACTGGGTCTGGGTCGTCGATCCGATCGATGGCACCGGAAACTTCTCGCGCGGGGATGCGCATTTTGCCCTGATGGTCGCGCTGGTCCGACAGGGCCGTACGGAAGCCGCTTGGATCTACGCTCCGGCACTCGAAAGCCTGGCGTGGGGTGCGCGGGGCGAGGGCACCTGGCTGGATGGCAAGACAGCAGTCATTCCCGACAATCCGGCCGCTCCTGCGAACCTACGTGGCACCTTGCACGCAGGTCAGTTCTCGCCGCGCGAGATGGCGCGGCGGATCTCAAAGCGCCGCGATCGGGTGGCAGCGCAACGCAGCTTGCGCTCCGCCGGCATCGAGTATCTGCGCCTACTTGCCGGCGGCCTGGATTTCTCTTTCTTCACAAAGCTGATGCCCTGGGATCATGCGCCGGGCTGCATGTTGCTTGAAGAGGCTGGCGCCGTCGCCCGTTTCACCGACACGCGAAACCCCTATAGCCCGCTCAGGCACGAGGGGGAGGGGCTCTTACTTGCACCAGACCAAGCGGCATGGGAGCGTCTGCGCGAGACTCTCTTGGGAGAGGCCGCCTAGCCGGGGCATCGAACCCTTAAGCAGGAGCAGGCCTTGGTCGCCGAAATCCTGACCATCATCGCACCGGTCTTTTTGATCGCCGCCTTAGGCTACCTATGGGCGCGCGCCGGCAAGCGCTTCGATTCGGTGATGGTGACCGAGCTAACGGTGCTGGTCACCACACCCTGCCTGGTCATCGACACCTTCCTGCGCGCCGAGCTGTCGATGACCGCGTTCGGAACCATGGTGCTGGCGACCCTGGTTCTTTATGCCCTCATGACCCTAGCGGGCGCTCTGCTGCTGTTGATGCTGAAGTGGCCGCAGCGTCACTTCCTACCCTCTCTGATCTTCGGCAACACCGGCAACATGGGCTTGCCACTTTGCCTTTTTGCGTTCGGGGAAGAAGGCTTGGCCTTAGGCATCACGCTCTTCGCCGTCTCGGCGATCATGAACTTCACCTTGGGCGTCTCTATTGCTGCGGGCAGCATCTCACCGAAGCAGATGCTGCGGATGCCTCTAATCTATGCCGTGGCACTCTCCGTCGTGATCCTGATCACCGGAGTTTCCTTGCCGTCCTGGCTGGGCGAAACTCTGCGGCTCCTGGCGGGGATCACCATTCCGATGATGATCATGGCTCTGGGTGTTTCCTTGGCACGGCTCAAGATCGCCAACCTGGGTCAGGCTCTCGTCCTCTCGGTGGGCCGGATCGGCATCGGTATGGCTCTCGGCTTCGCTGTAGCAGCCGTGATGGGCCTCGAGGGAGCCGCTCGTGGTGTCCTGATCGTGCAAGCTGCCATGCCAGCCGCAGTCTTCAACTTCCTCTTTGCCGAGCGCTACAGCGCCGCCGGTCCGCAGGTCGCGGGCGTTGTTCTCGTCTCTTCGCTGCTCTCGGTCGCCACCACTCCTTTGCTCCTCTGGTTCTTGCTCTAACCGCAAGGCCTCGTCTGCTACGCTCTTCGAAGTATGGAACCGGCTTCGCGCGCGAGGCTTCGCGCTGCAAAGCTGGTCGGGGCATCGCTGCAACAAGACTGCCATTTTCGGCTTGACCGCCGGCCCGGCTTGGCCTAATCAACGCGCCTCTCGGGACGCCGCTCCGGCCGCGTTTCTCGAGCCCCGGGCAAAGGCCCAAGTTGGGGGTGTAGCTCAGTTGGTTAGAGCGCTGGCCTGTCACGCCAGAGGCCGCGGGTTCAAGTCCCGTCACTCCCGCCACTTACCCAGACACTCAGCAGACGGTTGTGGTCATCGCGATCAGCGGCTCCTCGCCGCACGAGCTATGATCGGCTTGGCTGGGCATGAGGGCGTTGCCCTAGCGCGAAGCGCGGGTCCAGAAGGTCTTCGACTCCGAAGGTCCAAAGGCAAGACCCAGGACTTCACGCCTGCCATCCTCGTTGACCGACACAGCGATTCTCGCTGCTGTGATTTGCCGGCGGTTGAGGAAGGCTCGTAATCATTGAGCCAATGACCAAAGCGACGAATGAGACCGACCAGGCAAGAGCCTGCACAAAGTGGCTCGACTCCCTTAGTATGACCTCGTGAACCCTTGTCCTACGGCGATACACTCGCCTTTCGAATTTTCGATCTGTAAGCACGAACAACCGGAGACTTGGACATGACGGAAGACCTGACAAGAACGTGGTTACCGAAAGAGATCGCTCGAGAGCTGGATGCGATCGCGAACGGGTCCTTCGAGCCGATCACGCGCGGCAAGGGTAGGCGGGAGAGACTGGTGCAGGAGTGGCTCTGCCTGAATGGCCACAGAATTGCGGTCGATCGAGACTACGGACCGGCGACTGCCACGGCTTTGGATGCATTCCGCAGCGCAACGGGGATCCAAACAAGAGAAGATCAGGTCGATGCCGAGACACTGCAAGCCCTGCTGCGGCCCATGATGGCGGTTCTGACTCCCCTCAAGGAACCGCAAAGCAGTCTCGGTGCTGCGGTGGTGGCCTATGCCAAGCAACACCTGGCCCAACACCCGGTTGAGGTCGGCGGAGAGAACAAGGGCCCCTGGGTGCGTCTCTACATGAACGGCAACGAGGGCAAAGACTGGCCCTGGTGTGCGGGCTTCATCACTTTCGTCCTGAGGCAAGCCTGCGAAACGCTCGGCCATACCATGCCGATCAAAGGCTCTTTCTCATGCGATACTCTGGCTGCACAGGCTAAGAAGGCAAAGCGCTTTGTGCGAGCAGCGGAAAGAGCGGAAGGAAATCTGGGGTCGGGGGCTATCTTCCTTAACAGGCGCACGTCGAGCGACTGGACTCACACGGGCCTAGTGGCCGATTTCTCCGAACAGGCCTGCAGCACGATCGAGGGCAATACTAACGATGAGGGCAGCCGCGAGGGCTATGAAGTCTGCGCGCGTACCCGCGGCTACGGAAAGATGGACTTCATTCGCATCGATTGACGTATGAAGCTAGGATCGTCTGTCGGGGCCGGGCGCATCGTTACGGCGATGCGCCTGGACCCGCCATCCCGTCGCCCCATATTCAAGTGCCTGGTTAGAGCCGAGAGAAGGAACCCAAGATGCATCTGCCCCTCCCTGTGACCCTCGGCCTGGCGGCTGCCTTGATCTGGAGTCCCGCTCAGGCACGGGAGATGCCGCTCCTCGCCAGTGGCCCTGCCGTTTCGGATTCCAAACTGGAACAGGGTGGATCGGAGGCCGATGAACTTACCGAGATGCTGGAGCGGATTACGCTGCCGGACGGCTTCGAGATCGAGGTCTTCGCCCTTGCGCCCGGCGCCAGGCATCTGGCGGTCGCTCCGTCAGGGAAGACGCTTTTCATTGGCACGATGCAAGGACGGGTCTGGGCAGTCTCCTTGGATCGCCGAGGCAGCAAGGCCGAAGCAGTCGCGGTCTTTGCGCCCTTTGTCGACTTTACCATGCCGCACGGCGTCTGCTTTGCCCCTGACGGAACGCTCTACATCGCGGAGCAGAACCGGGTCTTGGAGTTTCCTCAGGCTGAGGCGGTCTTCAGCGAAGATGAAATGCAGGCCAGGGTCGTGGTCCCGAAGGGCGAACTGATCCCACCGGCGGAGGAATCTCAGATTCATACCTCACGGATCTGCGAGATTGGCCCGGACGGGCGGCTCTACATCAGCCTTGGACAGCCTTACAACGTGTCGCCGGCCAACAAGCTTGCCTTCTACGAAGAAACTGGGATCGGCGGAATCTTGGCGATGCAACGCGACGGCTCGGAGCGAGAGGTCTACACGGTCGGTATTCGTAACTCGGTCGGTATGGAGTTTCACCCCTCCAGTGGAGATCTCTGGTGGACTGACAATCAGGTTGACGGTATGGGCGACGATACGCCCCCGGAGGAGATCAACCGTCAAACCGCGGCCGGGCAGGACTTCGGCTTCCCCTGGTACGGCGGTGGCTCGGTTAGAACTGAGCCCTATCTCAACAGCGAGCCGCCCGCTGACTTGATCTTTCCAGTCGTGGAGACAGACGCTCATGCGGCCAGTCTTGGTATGACCTTCTATGGCGGCGAGCAGTTTCCCGAGCACTTTAAGGACGGTATTTTCGTCGCTCAGCACGGATCATGGAACCGCACGAAGCCCATTGGCGCCCGCGTGATTTTCGTACCGCTCGGCCCCGACCAGCAGCCCGGGCCGGTTGAGATCTTCGCGGAAGGCTGGCTTGATGAAGATAGCGGCAGCTATCTGGGGCGCCCGGCGGACGTGGCTCATCTGCCCGACGGCTCGCTCTTGGTAACCGACGACAGAGCAGGGGCCGTCTACCGTATCTTCTACAAGGGTTAGAGCAGGGATCTCGGTGGCGGACGTCGTCTCCTACCTCTCTGAGGGTCAAGACCGCTTCGAGCTTCGTGGCGTGCGCGCACCGTTTACGCTAGAGAAGAGGGGGAATGACGAGGAGGGTGATGGCATGAAGTTTTCGATCTCGCGGGCGGCCGATGGCGGCTTCGAAAGCGGTGGCCTTAGGGACTACTTTCAGTACCGCGATCTGGGAATTGAGGCAGCGACCGACGGCAAGGCCGGCGCGCAGATCATTCGCGCAGTCAAGGGCAAGCGGCCGCCTAATGCCAAGCACACCCACGCGCTGCAATTCCAGATGGTCTACGTTCTTAAGGGCTGGGCACGCTTCTGGTACGAGGGACAAGGGGAGTTCCTCTTGGAGGCGGGCGATTGTGTGCACCAACCACCGGGCATCGTGCATGCACAAAGCGATCAGTCCGACGATCTGGAGCTATTGGAGATCACCTTCCCTGCCAGTTTCGAAACCCAGATGGCGGAAGAGGGTTAGGTCCAGCGCGTCGGATTTACCGCCTCCAAGAGCGGTCTGTTTGGCGTCCGCCCCCGGAGCAGCTCGGCGACCAGCCTTGCCGTGGCCGGTGCCATGCCAAGTCCGTAATGGCTGTGTCCGAAGGCCATGAAGAGGTTCTGTTTCGGGTTCAGCCTGCCGATCGCCGGTAGACTGTCTGGGAAGGAGGGGCGAACGCCCATCCACGCGCGGGCTCGGCTTGTGTTGAGGGCCGGCAGGACTCGTTTGGCCAATGGTGCCAGCACGCGCGCACGCGCGTAGTTCGGTTCGGCATCTCGCGCTGCGAACTCGGCAGTTCCGGCGATCCGAACACCGCCCTCCATCGAACTGATGTAGACCTTGGAATCGGCATCTTGAACGGAATGTGTGAGCGAGAGGCCCGGTTCCGGAAATTCTAGATGGTAGCCGCGTTCTGCAGTCAGCGGCGCGCGATAGCCAAAGGGCTTAAGCAGATCCAGTGACCAGGCTCCGCCGCAAAGAACGAGCCGCTGCGTCTTTATTCTCCCAGCCGCGGTTTCCAGAGATAGGCTACCGTCAGGCGCGCCATGCAAGGCCGTCACATTGGTTCGGTGAAAACAGGCGCCAAGCGCAACGGCGCGCTCAGCCAGGACTTTGCACAAGCGTCCGGGCGCACGTGCACGTCCCTGATCCTTGATCAGCACGGCCCAACGATAGTCGCTCGAGAGGGCCGGTTCTATGTCCCGCAGGGCGACGCCGTCGACGATCTCGATCGGTGCACCGCGTTCAAGACGCAAGCGCCACTGCAGGTCGTCGAGGTTTGGACGTTGCGTACCGCGCGAAAGGGTGATCGACCAGCTCTCGACAACAAGATCTTCCTGGCCGCTGCCGCGAAGATAGCGCTGATAGGCTTCTACGTTGCCTTGCATCAGGCCGTCCATCGCATCGGCTATCGCTTCGACTTTATCTCGGTTTCCATTGCGCAAGAAGGCTAGTGCCCAGGGCAGGGTCCTCGGAGTGTCGCGCCACCGCAGTTTGACGGGACCCTTGGGGTCCAAGAGCCAGCTTGGCACCTGGCGCCACAATCCCGGTAGGCTCTGAGGGACACAGGACCAAGGTGAGATCACGCCGGCATTGCCGTAGCTGGTGGCCTCTCCAGGCTCCTCCCGATCGATGAGCGTGACGCTGAAGCCTGCCTCCAGCGCTGAGAGCGCGGTGCAGACGCCGATGATGCCCGCGCCCAGAACGGTGACCTCATTGCCCGCAACCTCTTGTTCAGCCATCGCAGTGGACCTAAACGCTGCTAAGCCGTGCTTTTCGCCTTGCGAGAAGCTGTATCGCAATGACCGGTGATAACAGCAGGATCGCGACCAGATCGGCCTCGAGATCTGGAGCGATCAGGACGAGGCCGGCAAACGCGGCCAAGAGCCGCTCGAAGCGGGACATCGCGGCAAAGAAATAGCCGACCACCGAGGCCGAGAGGGCCACCACGCCGGCAATGCAGGTCAGCGCCACATAGGAGAACTCCAGCAGATCGAACCCGGCCGAGGAAACGATCAGGAGGACCGGCGCATAGACAAAGGCCATTGGCGCCACGATCTTGCCAAGCCCGAGCGAGAAAGCAGAGACGCCGGTTCGGAAGGGATTGGCATTGGCGATGGCTGCGGCAGCGAAGGCTGAGGTGCAGACCGGTGGTGTGATCTCTGCGATCACACCGTAATAGAGCACGAACATATGGCTCGCGATCGGTGGCACGCCCAGCTGCGCCAAGGTCGGCTGCGCGACCGAGACCAGCATGATGTAAAGCGCGGTCGTCGGCACGCCTGCGCCCATCAGAATGCAGGCCATCGCGATCAGCACCAGGGAAAGGAAGAGCTGAAGGCCCTGCACGCTAAAGAGCTCGAAGCCGCCGAAGGTGATGAACTGATGCAGGACCTCGGCGATGGTCGCCGCACCGGAGGTCACCATGAAGCCAATGCGGAAGCCGACGCCTGTGGTGTTGATGACGCCGATGACGATACCGACGGCGGCCGCTGCCGCACCCACGGCCAGCGCATACTTGACGCCGGTCTCGATCGCCTCGATCAGCTCTGAGGTCGGCATCCGTCGATGCGGGGAAAAGACCCCGATAATAGCGCCGGCGCTGAGCAGCAAGGTCATGGTCAAATCGAAGCCGCCGCCGAAGAATTTCCAGATCACGAAGGCCAGAAATGCGGCTGGATAGATCAAGGTCCAGGGAACGGAGATGCGCGACGCCCCGACGATCAGCGCCAAGCTGATCCCGCAGAAGGCAGACATGTAGGGCGTATAGCCGGTAAAGAGCACGAAGAGGAGGGCGATCAGAGGGATGATGTTAGCCCAGCCTTCGCTCCAGACCGCGCGGAACTTCGGCATCAGGTCGGCCGAGACACCCTTCAGATCGAGTTTTCGGGCCATCAGGTGGACGACGGCGAAGACGCCGACATAGTGCAAGAAGGCCGGGAAGATCGCCGCGATCACGATGGTGGTGTAGGGAACCTCGAGAAACTCGGCCATGATGAATGCGGCTGCACCCATGATCGGCGGAGTGATCTGACCGCCGGCGGAGGCCGCGGCCTCGACGCCGCCGGCGAAATGCCCCGGATATCCCAAGCGTTTCATGTTGGGGATGGTGAGTGCGCCGGTGGAGACCGTGTTGGCCACCGACGACCCCGAGATGGTGCCGAAGAAGGCGGATGAGACCACCGAGACCTTGGCCGGTCCACCGGTATAGCGGCCGGCAAGGATGGTTGCGTTATCGATGAAGAGCTTACCCAGGCCGGTCCGCTGGGCAATCACGCCGAACAACACGAAATGGAAGACGATGGTCGAAACCACCCAGAGGGTCACACCGAAGATGCCTTCTTGGGGGAAGTACATGGAGGAGACGAAGGTGTTGAACTTGACGCCGGGATGCTGAAGGATTCCAGGGAAGTAGGGTCCGAAGAGTGCGTAGGAAATGAAGACGCAGATGATCAGCGGCAGGATCCAGCCCAGCGTGCGCCGCGCTATGTCGAGAACCAAGACGATCAGGATGACGCCGAAGACCAGATCGTAAGTGTTGGGATTGCCCATGCGGAAGGTCTGTTCTTCGATCCCCAGATAGGGGAAACCGCGCCAGGCCAAACCCAGGTAGAGCGATGCCGAAACGCCGAGAACCATGGCGACCAGGTCGTAGAGGGGAACATTGCCGAACCGCAGGCGGCCGACCCGCATCGACAGCAGACGCTTGGAGCGGAAGATCGGATAGAGGGCATAAATCAGGATGAAGAGTCCGGTCAGATGGAACCCCATGTGCCAATGATCGGGCGGTAGACCGAAGCCGGCCGTCAGGTAATGGTAGCCGGCGAAGACGATGGCGACGATGCGCAGCAACAGGCGGGCCATGTCCGAGACCGGACGGGTCGCACTGCCCTCGTCATAGCGCTCTTCGATAGCTGCGAGTTCTTCGGCGGTCAGTTCGTGTTCGTCCGTCTTGTCGTTGGTCACTGTCCGTCACCCGCTTTGGCAAAGTGGTCCCTTCGGCGGCTCCCCGAGAGGAGCCGCCGTTGGCGAGGATCATGCAGGAGGAGTGCTTAGTTCAGCATTCCTGCTTCTTTGTAGAAACGCTCTGCACCGGGATGCAGCGGGACGCCCAAGGAATCGATCCCATCGAGAGCTGTCTCGGCGGTGATCAGCTTGCCCTTGGCATGGCCGTTGTCGAGCAGCTTGCGGGTATTGTCGTTCCACATCGCCTTGGTCAGCTCGTAGACCAGATCGTCCGGCAGTTCGGCAGAGACCACCATGAGCGCACTCACGGCTGGGGTCTTGGTGTCCTGGTCGATGCCTTCATAAGTGCCGCCAGGGATCTTCGAGGGGATATAGGCCGGCACGATCTCGTTGATCTTCTGCATGTCCTCGTCCGAGAAGGAATGCAGGTTCATGCCTTTGGTAGAGGAGAGTTGCACCATCGCCGCGACCGGCCAGCCGGCAGCGTAGAAATAGGCGTCAAGCTGACCGTCGGCCAGACGCTCCGCCGACTGTGCGTTGTTCAGCTCGGCCTCATCCATATTGTCTCTGTTGACGCCCCAGCCCTCCAGCATCTGCAGCACCGCAACCTGGGTGCCTGAGCCTGCCTGGGCGATGCCGACGCGCTTGTCCTTGAGATCGCCCAGATTGTCGATCGTCTGGCCAGCTGGAAGCACGAGATGCAGGTCTTCGGGAAAGAGATTGGCGACGACACGCAGATTGGGGTGCGGCTTACCGTCGAACTTGCCTTCGCCCAGGTACATGGAACGCGTGACGTCGGCCGCTGCTAGGCCGGCCTCCAACTCGCCGTTCTGGACGGCTGCATTGTTGAAGACCGAAGCCGTGGTCGATTGGGCAATGGCAATCAACCCGGGTACGCCGCACTGGCCACCCTCATCGCAGGGCCGCGCGCCGGGCGGTGCCGAGATTGCATTGGCGATGGTGCCGCCGATCGGGAAGTAGGTTCCGCCGGCCCCGCCGGTGCCGATGCGGAAGAAGGTCGGGTTCTGCGCCTCGGCGACGCTGGCGACGGTTAGACCGGCGGCGAAGGCCACCGCAAAAAGAGGACTCACGTACTTCATTCTTATCTCCCAGATGCTGTCTTGTCGGTTGGTGCCGACATCCGGGAAGCTTAAGAGAAGGAAGGCTATTTCTACAAATTGTAATTTTCTTGCTATCTATAGAAATGCTTTATAGAGAGGCGCAATGAACGTAAATCAGATGAAGGCATTTCACGAACTCATGCTGACCGGATCGGTGTCGGAAGCAGCGCGCAACCTCAATCGCACGCAACCCTCCATCAGCCATCTGATCCAGACCCTCGAGCGCGATCTAGACGTCCGCCTGTTCGAGCGGCGCGGTGGGCGACTGCACCCGGTGCAGGAAGCCCACTATCTCTTCGAAGAGTGCAAAGAGTTGCTGCGCCGGCTGGAGACAGTCAGCAGAAACATGAAGCGGATCAAGGCGATCGAGACCGGGGAGGTCAGAATAGCCTCGATGCCGGGACCCGCTGTCGCGCTCTTGCCTGAACTGGTCTGCAGCTTTATCGGCCCGGATTCCGAGATCAAGGCGACGGTGCTGTCCAGAAGCACCGATGCAGTTCACCAGCTGCTAGCCGCTCAGGACTTCGACATAGGCGTTGCTGACTATAATCCAACAACCGATCGCGAGACACATCTGGTGACCAGTGAGACCTTCTTGTTCGATTGCCTCTGCGCCATGCCCAAGGACGATCCGCTGGCGAAGCGCGACTTCGTGACGCCCGCCGATCTTGCAGGCGAACCCATGGCAACACTCATTCGCGAGCATCTGAGCCACGAACAGATCCGACGTGCCTTCGATTCCGAAGGATGTCAGCTGAATGTACGCTTCATCCATCAGTTTTTTCTGCCGCAACTCGCCTTTGTCGAGAAGGGGTTGGCCTATGCCGTCATCGATCCCTTAACGATCGAATCATGGCGGCTGAGAAACCGCGGTACGCCGGACTTGGCTTTTGTTCCCTTTCGCCCGGTGATCGAATTCGGCGTCGTTCTCCTGACCCCTGCCTATCGGCCCGAATCCCTGATTGCGAAAGGTTTCCGGGAGCTGCTGGTTGAGGAGCTGGTTCGTCTGGGCGGGCGCCCGGTGGAAAGCTAGAGGCGACGAGAGTCCCGTCGCCTCTGCGCGGTCGTAGCTATTGGATCTGTCCTGGAAGGGAGAGGTCACCGGAGGCAATGTCGAACACATCGGCAACGCAAAGCAGAGGCGCATGCAGGTTGGCATGAACCTTCAGCGCCGTGGTGACGCCGTCGTATGCGGTGCCGGAGAGATCCTGCCCTGTGGCGAAAGGAACTGAGACCTTGACCTCGGGCCCGTCGAAGAGCGGGGTGTAGCCTGGGCTGTCGATGAAGAGCGGGAGCCCTGGCCAGGTCAGCGGCATTTTCGGGGTCTCGCCTTCGGGGATGTCGCGCACCTTCAGCGCAGCAGAACCGCAGGCCTCGTCTGGGACCAGCACCACCCAGTGGCTGTGCCAGTCGCCGCCGTCGTTGGCCAGATCGCCGTCCCGGTTCTCGTCGTAGAGCGGCGTATCGTCGAAATCAGGATGGCTGGTGGCTGCCAGTGCCAGGATTCCGCTCTCTGCCTCGAAGCCGACGCCTGAGGGATCGAGCGAGGTTGGCCAGACATAGGCATAGACGGGCGCCTGGGCCAGCGTGCCTGCTGGGGTTGGCCTGATCGCACCAGCCTCACCGGCTGTCGTCATGTGAAAGGTGACGATGCGTCCGTCCCGATGGACGTGGGCGGCAAGGATATCGAAAGAGGCGTGCTGAACCTCACTCTCAGGCGAGAGAACTGCGCCATCCTGATGGATTGCGTGATCGCCATCGGCCAGAAGCACGGACGGCGAGAGGAGGAGAGGGAGCAACAGGAGATGCTTCATCGGTGACGTTCCTAGAAGTTGGGGAGTGCGATGTCATTTAATAGCGAGTCGCTATTATTGCAAGGATAATTTTGACTCGCTATTATCTCAGCATGATTGAGGATCCTCGAAACCACCTGCGCGCGCTGCTGGAGCGGATTGGCCGTCTGCTGGCGCAGCAGGATTGGCAGCAGGACCTGAATCCGGCGCAACGTTCAGCACTCGCCTACCTCTCGCGCGCCAACCGCTTCTCGCGCTCGCCCTCGCAAGTGGCGGACTACCTCATGGCAACGCGTGGGACCGTGTCTCAGACCTTGAAAGCACTGGCACGCAAAGGTTTGGTCCAGGAGACGCCGGTGGCGGGTGACAAACGCAGCATCGTCTATGAGGTGACAGAGGCGGGCTGGGCCGCGCAACGCTCCGAGGGTCCTCTCGACGCAGCTCTCTCAAATCTGACCGAGAAACAAGCGCATGGGCTCGGCGAACGCCTTGAGGGACTCTTGCAGGATGCTCTTCAAGCGCAGGGCAACAGACCTTTCGGCCTCTGCCGCAACTGCCGTTATCACCGCCGGCACGACCAGGGCAGCTACTGCAGTCTATTGAATGAGCCTCTGACGGAGCCAGAGGCCGATCTCATCTGTCATGAACAGCAGCCGGTCTAGTCCTTCCCTGCCAGCTCCTCCTCCATCGCCGCACGCATCTTGAACTTTTGCGGCTTGCCGGTGACGGTCATCGGCAACTCCGCCTTGAAGCGGACATAGCGGGGAATCTTGTAATGCGCGATCTGGCCTTTGCAAAAGGCGCGAATTTCGTCTTCGCTGCTGTCCTGATCGGGCTTCAAGACGATCCAGGCGCAGACTTCCTCGCCGAACTTGGTGTCGGCGACACCGAAGACTTGGACCTGCTGCACCTTGGGATGACGGTAGAGGAAATCCTCGACCTCGCGCGGATAGACGTTCTCTCCGCCACGGATCAGCATATCCTTCACCCGGCCGACGATCTCGCAATAGCCTTCGGCATCGATGATCGCCTGGTCGCCGCTGTGCATCCAGCCATCCTGGTCCAGCACCTCAGCCGTACGCTCCGGCTCGTCCCAATAACCCTTCATTACGGAGTATCCGCGGGTGCAGAGCTCTCCACGTTCTCCGGTCGGCAGAACCGCACCCTCCCCATCGATGACCTTGACCTCGACGTGTGGATGTACGCGACCGACAGTGGAGACTCGCCGCTCCAGCGGATCGTCCAGATGGGTCTGGAAGGAGACTGGGCTGGTCTCGGTCATGCCATAGGCGATGGTAACCCCGCCCATGTTCATGTCGGCGATGACCCGCTTCATGATCTCGATCGGGCAGGGGGCACCCGCCATGATCCCGGTCCTGAGCGTAGAGAGGTCGAAGCCGGCGAATTCTGGGTGTTCGAGCATGGCCACGAACATAGTGGGGACGCCGTAGAGCGCGGTGCAGCCTTCTTCGGCGACGCAGGCCAGTGTCGCCCCCGGGTCAAAGGCTTCTCCGGCGAACACCATGGTCGCGCCGACAGTGACGCAGCCTAGCGTTCCCATAACCATACCAAAACAATGGTAGAGCGGGACCGGAATGCAGAGCCGATCCTCCGGCCCCAAGTGCTGGGTTCCAACCACCAAGTGGCCATTGTTGGCAATGTTGCGATGTGAGAGGGTTGCGCCCTTGGGCGTGCCCGTGGTTCCGCTGGTGAACTGAATGTTAATCGCCTCGTCCGGACTAAGGTCGGCCGATCGCCTATCCAGCTCGTCCGAATCCAGGTCGCGGCCGAGAGCGACAACGGTGTCGTAGGTGTACATACCAGGCGTCTCTTCGTCGCCGGTACGAATCACACTGCGAAGATGCGGCAGCCGATCGGCGCTCAGGGCACCTGGCTTGGCAGTGTCCAATTCTGGCGCCAACTCCTTCAACATGGCTAGGTAGTCGCTGGACTTGAAGCTGTCCGCAGTTACCAGCGCCTTGCATTGGACCTTGTTCAAGGCGAACTCTAGCTCGGACAGGCGGTAGGCTGGATTGATGGTAACCAGGATTGCACCGATGCGCGCCGTTGCGAACTGGGTCACGACCCATTCCGGCTTGTTGGGAGACCAGATGCCAACCCGATCGCCTTTGTCGATGCCAAGTGCCACCAAACCGGATGCCAGCGCATCCACGGCCTCGCTGAAAGCGCGATAGGTCCAGCGCAAGTCCCTGTCGGCAAAGATCAGAGCCTCTCGATCGCCAAACTGTGCCACGCTGTCTGCAAGGATTTCCGGAATGGTGCGGTCCCAGAGCATCGGCTCCTTGGGGCCCGCAACCAGAGAGCGGCCTTGCTGTGGATGATAGGGCCTCGCCGCGCTCTCGGGCTTGTTCATGTGTTTCCTCCCACTACTGTCAGGAAGACTAACAGGAACGCCTGTCGTCACCAGCCACTTCTCTGTCATACTGCGGACAAGGCCGCGAACTTGTAGCATGTTACGACCATCATATATACGATAGAAACCAGACATAACTTCTATTTTTAAGGGCTATCCATTCCAAACAGCTTTCCAAAAGGAAAAACAACAATAATTGGCTTAAAACAATGAGTTGATAGAATATTCTCGTAATCACTCTAAACAAAAAATGTTCAAAATCCGACATATTTTTGGCGATGAAGCATCCGATCACCTATTGCAGCGCTGCTCGCGGAACCCCATTTAGACGGGTGTAGAATCCTTTGCCAGGCACTTCGTCTAAGGCAAGCTCAGGCAACAATGAGACAACCAAGGGAGGGAAGGAAACGCGTATGCTTGATATCTTGCTGCAACCTACGGTAATTCCCTTTTCCGTGGCCTTAGGTCTTATGCTTGCGATTGCACTGATCGAAGTCCTGACGGTGCTGATGGGGATAGGCCTGTCTGGCGCAATCGACTCTCTGCTGCCTGATGTCGACCTGCCCGATGTCGATGTCGATCTGGATGCCGGCGATGCTGCGGATGGGTTGTCGTCACCGGGCGTCTTGGGAGTTTTCGCTGCCTGGCTCTGCATCGGCCGCGTTCCGGCTCTGATCATCTTTATCGCCTTCCTGACGGCATTCGGAATCACCGGCCTCGTGGTCCAGCAGGTGGCTCTGTCACTTTCAGGCAGTCCTTTGGACCTGCTGATCGCGGTCGCAGCGGCACTCTTGATTGCACTGCCACTGACACGCTACTTCGCTCTGGCTTTCGCCTGGATCATGCCACAAGAGGAGACCGAGGCTGTTGAGCAGACCTCTTTCCTGGGTCTGGTTGCAGAGATCATCCGAGGCACGGCACGCTCGGGAGAGCCGGCTGAGGCCAAGCTCTCCGACCGTTTCGGCATGGTGCACTACCTCTTGGTAGAGCCTATGGAAGGTGGGGTTGAGTTTGCCGCAGGCACTAAGGTGGTGCTTCTGGAACAGCGCGGCGCGGCCTTCCTCGTTGCCGGCGCCGAACAGTCTTTGACAGAAAGCCAGACACTGTAGCTGACCTGTGTTGAGGGCGATGGGCGTAAGGCCTAGCCAGCCCGTCACTCTGTCCGCATCTGCATCGAGCCTTCTTAACGCGAACTGGAGGATCCCATGATTGACGGTAACATCATTTCTCTGCTGATCCTGATCGGCATCTGCCTTGTCGCCTTGCTCGCCGTGGGTCTGGTGGTCGCCCGCCTCTATCGGCGCTCTTCCAAAGAAATCTCCTTCGTCCGGACCGGCTTCGGCGGGCAGAAGGTGATCATGAACGGCGGCGCCCTGGTGCTACCGGTCTTGCACGAGATCATCCCGGTCAACATGAACACCCTGCGCCTTGAGGTGAAGCGGGCGAACGAACAGGCGTTGATCACCAGGGACCGCATGCGCGTCGACGTGCTGGCCGAATTCTATGTGCGTGTACAACCCACTGCGGACTCCATCGCCAATGCCGGCCAGACCCTGGGTCAGCGCACCATGAACCCTGAAGCACTGCGAGAGCTGGTCGAGGGTAAGTTCGTCGATGCACTGCGCGCCGTTGCCGCTGAGATGGCGATGGAGGAGCTGCATGAGCAGCGGGTGAGCTTCGTGCAGAAGGTGCAGGCGGCTGTCTCCGAAGACATTCTCAAGAATGGCCTGGAGCTAGAATCGGTCTCCCTGACCGGGCTCGATCAAACCAACAAGGATTTCTTCAATCCGAACAACGCATTCGATGCCGAAGGCTTGACGAAACTGACCCAAGAGATCGAGGAGCGGCGGAAGAAGCGCAACGACATCGAACAGGAGACTGAGGTCTTGATTCGTCGCAAGAATCTGGAGGCGGAACAGGAGAGCCTGCAGATCTCCCGCGACAGCGAGTACGCGCGCCTGGAGCAGCAGCGCGAGATCTCCATCCGTCAAGCCGGGCAAGCGGCCCTGATCGCCCAAGAGGAGGCGCAACGCCAGCGCGAGGCAGAGGAAGCAAAGATCCTGGCACAGCAGTCCGTGCGACAGGCCGGCATTTCCTCCGACCAAATCGTCGCCGAGCGCCAGATCACCAGCGACAAGGAAGTGCGCGAGCAGGAGATCATGAAAGAGCAGGCGGTCGAGGCTGCGGCGGTCGAGAAGGCCAAGCAGATCGAGCTGGCAGGGCAGGTCCGCGACATCGCAGTTGCCGAGAAGTCTCGTGAGAAGTCCGAAGCCGAAGCTGCCGCCGATGAGGCCCGCGCTATCGCCGCGCGTGCATCCGAACTTGTGACAACCGCTAGAGAGACCGAGCGCGCCGACCGCGACAAGCAGATCGAGCTGATCGAGGCGCGCAAGAAGGCGGAGATGCAGGCAATCGGGCTGGTGGTCGCAGCCGAGGCCGAGAAGAAGGCTGCGATTGATCAGGCCGAGGCGGTTCGCACCGAAGCCGAGGCGGCAGCTGCACGCCAACGCATCGAGGCCGAGGGTTCGGCCGACGCGGAGAAGCTGGAGGCAGCCGCCAGGCAGGTCTCCTACGCCGTCGAAGCCGAGGGCACCCGCGCGGTCAACGAGGCCGCCAACCAGCTCTCGGTCGATCAGATCGCCATGCAGCTGCGCATGAAACTGATCGAGGCCCTGCCCGAGATCATCGCCGAGAGCGTCAAGCCCTTGGAGAACATCGAAGGCATCAAGATCGTGCAGATGGACGGCCTTAACGGTCATGCCAACGGCGGCGGCCAGGCCGCGGCGGCAGCCGGCGACGGCAGTCTCTCGGATCAGATTGTGAGCTCGGCGCTGCGCTACCGCACGCAAGCGCCGCTGCTGGACGCCATGCTGAAGGAAGTCGGCCTGGAGAATGGCGATCTCAACCAGCTGTCGGAGAGCTTGGCTGGCAAGACTGATTCGACAAAAGGATAGGCTGCCTCTGGTTTCAATCGACAGGACGGCAGCACCTCCTGCTAGACTGATCGCCATGCCAGCAGGAGGTGCGTTCATTGACCATCCGTAAGAGATCGTCGCTTTGCCTTGGGTTTGGCGCTGCAGCGCTTCTGTCATTTGGGACTGAAGCCGCAGAGGCACCTCCGGCGGAGACTGTTGCGACTGTGATTCCGGGTTCGCAGATCGAAGGCGCGTTGGGAGCACTGGACGACCTGTCCCGAGAGATCATGGAAGAAACCGGCTTGCCAGGCCTTGCCGTTGCCGTGGTCTGGCGCGGCGAGATTGTATTTGCCCAGGGATATGGCCTTCGCTCGCTGGAGGGCGAGGCGCCAGTCGATGAGAATACGGTCTTTCAAATTGCTTCGCTGTCGAAGCCGATTGCAGCGACGGTGATGGCTCAGCAGATGGGGCAGGGGAGCATATCTTGGGACAGCCGGGTCGTCGCGCTGCTTCCCAAATTCGTGCTTTCCGATCCCTGGGTCACTCAGAACGTAACCCTTGGCGATCTCTTCAGCCACCGTTCCGGACTGCCGGATCATGCGGGCGATGATTTGGAGGATCTGGGCTACGATCGACGAACCATTATCGAGCGTTTGCGCTTGCTGCCGCTTGGCCCCTTCCGCACAGAGGAGGTCTATACGAACTTCGGATTGACGGCGGCGGCCGAGGGCGTTGCGCGGCAATCCGGCAGCGATTGGGCGAGCCTGTCGGAGGCGGTGCTCTACGCTCCCCTGGGCATGACCCGTACCTCGTCACGTCATGCCGACTATCTGGCAGCAGAAAACCGAGCGCTGGCGCACATTGCCGATGGTAGTGACTTTCGCCTGTCACCCGGGCGCGAGCCGGACGCGCAGTCCCCGGCGGGTGGAGTCAGCAGCAGTGTCATCGACTTCGCCAAGTGGATGATCATGATCTTGGGCCAGGGGCGTTACCAGGGCAAAGAGATTGTTGCCGCCGATGCATTGCTGGCGGCCACTACGCCCAAGATCGTCAAAGGACAGCCGTACGGCATGCAGGCGCGGGCAGGTTTCTATGGCTATGGATTCGGCATCTCGGTGCAGCCTTCGGCCCGTGTGGTGTTGAGTCACTCTGGTGCCTTCTACCTGGGTGCCGGCAGCAGCATGATGCTGATGCCCTCCGAGGAACTGGGAATCGTTGCCTTCAGCAATGCAACGCCGATCGGAGCGGTTGAAGCGCTGACCGCGATCTTCATGGATCTGGTGCAGTTCGGCGAGCCGACTCGGGACTGGCTGAGCGGTTATCGACAACGGATGGCGGCCTTGGTTGCTCCGAGGGCCAAACTCTCTCCTGACGAGAGACCTGTTAATCCGGAGGCTCCTTTGGCCCTGAGCGCCTATGAGGGCCGCTATGCCAACAGCTACTTCGGCGAGGCTCTGGTGGAGGAGCGAGATGGAGAGTTGCACCTGCAGCTCGGCCCGCGTCCCCTCGATGAGACACTGCAGCTTTGGGATGCGGATCGTTTCACCTTCAGCCCTATGACCGAGAACCTGCCCCGGGGTTCGCTGGCTGCCGTCGCCTTCCAGCGTTCTGCCGAGGGCAAGATTACGGGCTTCGTTGTGGATCTCTTCGACGAGGAGGGCTTGGGTCGCTTTCAGCGTTTGCCGTGACCCAAGCCCTCTGAGTGCCAATCGTGCGTCTATCCGGCGCTTGCGGTTAGGGCCTGATCCAGATCGGCCAAGATGTCGTCGATATGCTCGATGCCCACAGAGAGGCGGACATAGCCATCGTTGACACCGCTCAGACCCTGCTCCTCAGCGGAGAGCTGAGAGTGGGTGGTCGAGGCTGGATGGATCGCAAGCGAGCGGGAATCGCCGATGTTGGCGACATGGTAGAAGAGCTGAAGCGCATCGATGAAGGCGCGCCCGGCCTTCTGACCGCCGGCAAGCTCGAAGCCGACGAGTCCGCCAAACCCGCCCCGCATGTAGGTGTCCGCCCGACGCCGGAACTCGCCCTCCTGCTTGTTCGGGAAAATCACCTTGGAGACCTCAGGCCGTTTTGAGAGGAAATCGGCTACGGCGGCCGCATTGCGACAGTGCTCGCGCATCCGCAACGGCAGCGTCTCCAGGCCTTGCAAGAACTGGAATGCGTTCAGCGGGCTCATAGCCGCGCCCAGATCGCGCAACAGGACGACGCGGGCGCGAATGATGTAGGCGATCGGCCCCAGCGGCTTCACGGCCTCGATCCAGACCGCACCGTGATAGCTGGGGTCGGGCTGCGAAAGCAGGGGGAAGCGCGACTTGTGTGCCTCCCAATCGAAGTTGCCGCCATCGACAATGACGCCGCCGATCGAGGTGCCGTGCCCACCGATGTATTTCGTGGTCGAGTGAACGACCACGGCAGCGCCGTGTTCCAGAGGTTTGCACAGGACCGGGGCAGCGGTGTTGTCCATGATCAGAGGGATGCCCAGCTCGCGGCCGATCGCTGCGACCTCGCCGATCGGGAAAACGTTCAGCTTGGGATTGGGCAGGGTTTCAGCATAGTAGGCGCGAGTCTTCTCATCGGTTGCGCGCCTGAAGTTCTCAGGATCGGAGGGATCGACGAAGCGACACTCGATCCCCATTGCTTTCAAGCTGTTGGCGAAGAGGTTCCAGGTACCGCCATAGAGATCGGTCGAGGAGACGACGTTGTCGCCGGCTTGGGCGATATTTTGTATCGAGTAGGCCGAGGCTGCCTGGCCTGAGGCGACGGCAAGCGCAGCAACACCGCCTTCGAGCGCAGCCACCCGCTCTTCCAAGACCGCGGTCGTTGGATTCATGATCCGCGTATAGATGTTGCCGAGCTCTTTCAGTGCGAAGAGGTTGGCTGCATGCTCGGTGCTGTCGAATTGATAACTGGTGGTTTGATAGATCGGCACCGCGACGGCGTTGGTCGTCGCATCTTTACGGTGGCCCGCATGCAGGACGATCGTCTCGGCATGTTTGGAGGTCATTTCTTCCGGCTCCTCTCTGTCATTACCGCTTTGGCGGTCTTGAACCCTAGCACAGTGAGGGGCGCTCTATCTCTAGACGCTTTAGCTGTTGATGACCCGGTGCAAGCTGCCCCTCAAATCGCCGGGAACCGCTATGGGCGGTCACTCCTTCTTTCTGCCCGCTTTTGGACAGAAGCTTATGTCAGTGGGCTTGGCAGATCTGTCAAGAGACAAGTAGAAAGTAGTCGAGAGAATGCGACAGCCTGAGAGCCGGTTTGGATGCCTGCACCGCCTCGCACCCGAGAGGCGGAATGCGCGGGCAGAAAAGAAATTGGATTTTTGACAGTTTTTCTGTTTTCTTGGCCGTCGCCGGCCGACAGCCGAGACGGAGGGAGTAGAGAGTCGTTATGGCCAACATCTTCGGGACCAGCGGCAAGGACGTCAATTTATCAGGCAGCAACCAGCCTGACCGGATCTACGGCCTAAGCGGGGACGATACCTATCTGTTCGGCCGCTCGGGAATCGACACGCTCTTCGGCGATGCTGGCGACGATCAGCAATTCTACGGCGGTTCTGGTTCTGACGTTCATTTTGCCGGCGTTGGCAAGGATGTCTCCTTCTTTGGCGACGCGGGCGTCGATCGACTCTTCGCCGGTGCAGGAAATGACACTGCATTCAACGGCGGTGACGGTGACGATTTCCTGAACGCGGAGGGCGGGAACGATTCAAGGTTCTTCGGCGGCAGTGGCAACGATTCGATCCTAGCAGGTTCCGGAGCCGATTTCAGCTTTGCCGGCCGCAGCGGTACTGACGTGATTGAGGGCGGCAGCGGGGATGATCGTAACTTCTTTGGCGGAGACGGCCCGGATGCTTTGGTAGGGGGCAGCGGCGACGATTCCTTCCTGGTCGGGAACAGTGGCGACGACATCATCAATGGTGGCCTCGGCAACGACTTCAATCTGGTCGGCGATCATGGGGATGACGCGATTGTTGGTGGCTCCGGCGATGATCTGCTTCTAGGCGACGGCTTCGAGGACGTTGGATCGGGCAAGGATACCCTCTTTGGCGGCAGCGGTGTGGATGCACAATTCGGCGGTCAGGGCGACGACATTTTCGTGGTCTTGCCAGGTGAGGCCGTTTCGGGAGATCAGTTCTTCGGAGGCGCGGGTAGCGATACGATCATCTCAGCCAGTGCCCTGCCGGACGGTGTCACGATGGTCTCGGTCGAATACGTCTACGGTGGCGGTGGCGGTGGCGGTACCTATGGAACCAGCGGCAACGACAATCTGGTCGGAACCAGCGCCAACGACACCCTCTACGGTTTGACCGGCAACGACGATCTGACTGGTCTAAGCGGCTCGGATTCGCTCTTTGGGGCCAGTGGCTCCGATACCTTCTTCGCCGGTGGCGGCAATCCTGACGGCGGCGGTTTCGACCTTCTGGATGGCGGATCGGGGCGAGATCGGGCCTTGCTCTCCTTTCAGAATGTCGTCGCGGGTCTCGTTGCCGAGCGGACGGCGGGTGCGCTCGTTATCGATGGTGGCAGCGTCGGCGCCAGTTTGGTGAGCATAGAGGATCTGACCCTCTGGGGCGGTCGTGGCGACGACAACCTTCTTGGACTCAATCGAACGTCGAGCGACCGCAACAGTTTTCTGCTGCGCAGTGGAAACGACCGCTTCGTCGGTGGTCGTGGCGTCGATTGGGGCGGTGGCAATGATGGCGACGATACCATCTACGGCGTTGACGGTGATGATGACCTAACTGGCAACTCCGGCTCCGACAGCCTCTACGGCGGCTCCGGAAAGGACACCTTCTTTGCCGGCGGCGGCAATCCCGGAGGTGGCGGCTTCGATATCCTGGACGGCGGCTCGGGGAGCGATCGTGTGCTGCTCTCCTTCCAAGACGTTTTGACCGGGCTCTCTGCTGAACTGACTGCGGGCGCACTGGTCCTCGATGGCGGCAGCGTCGGTGCGCGCCTGGTTTCTATCGAGGACATGACCTTCTGGGGCGGCCGTGGCGACGACGACGTGCTGGGTCTGAATCGCACGATAACCGATCGCAATAGTGTTCTACTGCGCAGCGGCGACGACCGCTTCATTGGTGGCCGTGGCATCGATTGGGGCGGGGGCGGCGACGGTGACGATACGCTCTATGGTGGCGACGGTGACGATGACCTGACCGGAAACTCTGGCTCCGACAGTCTCTACGGCGGATCGGGAAAGGACACTTTCTTCGAGGGCGGCGGCAATCCCAGCGGTGGCGGCTTCGACCTCATAGATGGTGGCTCCGGCGGGGATCGGGTTCTGCTTTCCTTCCAGAACATTCTGGGCGGAGTGACGGCCAGCGTCTCCGGCGCCGATCTCATTTTCAATGGCGGCAGCGTCGGTGCCAGCCTGATCGATGTCGAGAGCCTTACGGTCTGGGGCGGTCGCGGCGACGACAACTTGATCGGCCTCGACCAGACTGCAAGCGACCGCAACAATTTCCTGCTGCGCAGTGGCGACGACCGTTTTGTCGGCGGGCGGGGTGTCGATTGGGGTGGCGGCAATGACGGCGACGATACACTCTATGGTGGCGACGGTGACGATGATCTGACCGGTCACTCCGGCTCGGACAGTCTTTTCGGCGGGTCGGGATCGGACACCTTCTTCGAAGGCGGCGGCAATCCCGACGGCGGCGGCTTCGATCTCTTGGACGGTGGGTCCGGCAACGACCGGGTACTGTTGTCGTTCCAGAACATTGTGGGCGGCGTTTCTGCAAGTGTCTCTGGCGCCGATCTTATCATTGACGGCGGTAGCGTCGGGGCCAGCCTGATCGGAATCGAGAGTCTGACGGTCTGGGGCGGACGCGGTGACGATGATCTGATTGGCCTGAACCGCACGGCAAGTGATCGCAACAGCTTCCGTCTGAACGGCGGCAACGACCGCTTCATCGGCGGGCGGGGTGTCGATTGGGGAGGTGGGAACACAGGTAACGACACCCTCTATGGAAATGCCGGGAACGACAACCTCGACGGCGACGCTGGGCGGGACAGCCTCTACGGCGGCTCCGGCGTGGATTTCTTGCGCGGGGGTGTGGGTAACGACACCTTGCGCCCTGGCTCGGGTCTGGATCGAGCCTTCGGCGAGAGCGGCCAGGATGTCTTCATTATCGGATTGCAGGAGGGCATCAAGGGCGAGACCCTGAACGGCGGCAGCGGCGTCGATACCATCATCGCGTCGGGTGCCCTGCCGAGCGATCTGGTGCTGACCTCGATCGAGTACATCTACGGCAATAACGACCTCTTGCTCGGCACCAGCGGCCCGGACGTGCTGACCGGTAGCAGCCGGAACGAGACCATCTATGGTCTTTCCGGCTCTGACACCTTGCGCGGTGAGAGTGGAAACGACAGGGCTTTTGGCGACGCCGATGGCGATCGCATCTTTGGTGGGTCGGGGAACGATGTCAGTCTATTCGGCGGCGGTGGGGCGGATTCCCTCTTCGGCGATGAAGGTTATGACACCAGCCTCTTAGGCGATGCCGGCGACGACAGCATCTTCGGTGGCGACAGCAACGACACGAGCCTGTTCGGAAAGAACGGTGACGATCGTATCGACGGTGGCAGCGGCAATGACCTCTCGCTCTACGGCGGAGATGGTTCGGACAGCATCACCGGCGGTACCGGTATCGATCGCCATATGTTCGGCGACAGCGGAAACGATCGTGTCCGCGCCGGAGACGGCAATGACTTCTTCCTCGGCGGCGGCGCTGGAAACGACAAGGTCTATGGTGGCAGTGGCGACGATCGCCAGCTCTACGGCAGCAGCGGCGCGGACAGCATCATCGGCGACGACGGTGACGATCGTCTTCTCTTCGGCGGTTCCGGTCAGGACAAGATCG
This sequence comes from Rhodospirillales bacterium, assembly GCA_963669445.1. GTDB lineage: Bacteria > Pseudomonadota > Alphaproteobacteria > Kiloniellales > JACOMY01 > JACOMY01. The sequence goes on along the minus strand of OY770029.1, from coordinate 1,829,281 downwards.
AGGGCGAGAGCGGAAACGACCGTGACCTCTTCGGTGGCTCTGCGGCAGATGCTATCTACGGTGGGGCCGGCAACGATCGCAACCTTCGAGGCGGCGTCGGCGACGATCGAGTCTTCGGAAACGCCAACAAGGATGAACTGTTTGGCGATAGCGGCGACGATAGGCTGGTGGGCGGCGACGCCGACGATACGCTTATCGGAGGTTCTGGTAAGGACACCGTCGAAGGCGGGAACGGTGACGACACTTTCTTCGTCGGTGTGGGTGAAGCGGAAAGCGGCGAGACCTTCTTTGGCGGTCTGGGCGATGACACCATTATCGCGCAACAGTCTCTGCCTAACGGAGTAGCGTTAAACTCGATCGAACGCGTCATCGTATACGGCGGCGGAGGTGCGACCAGTGGCGCCGACGTCTTGAGCGGCAGCAATGCCATTGATGTTCTCGACGGGCTCAGCGGCAACGACCGAATCTACGGCCGTGGCGGCGATGACGACCTCTTTGGATCGGACGGAAACGATCTGCTTTATGGCGGGCTTAGTGGCGACGACCTCTTTGGCGGGGCTGGCGGTGACAGTCTCTTCGGCGGGGCCGCCAGTGATAACATCCGTGGTGGCGGAAGTGGGGATCGTATCGAGGGCGGCAACAGCGCGGACCTCCTCTATGGTGACAATGGAGACGACCAAGCCAATGGCGGTAATGGCGCCGACAGCCTGTTCGGCGGAGATGGAAACGACGTCTCGCTGGTCGGCGGCAGTGGCAAGGACGCCGTCTTCGGCGGCAGCGGCAGTGACAGCGGAATCGACGGTGGTTCAGGCAACGATTCGCTCTATGGCGGAGCCGGCTTCGACGAGCTGAAAGGGCGCGGCGGCGATGATCTCATCGTTGGTGGGTCCGGGCAGGACAGCGCCTATGGTGGTGCCGGCAACGACACCTTCCTGGTGGGAAGCGGCGAGGCCAGGGCCGGCGACGCCTTCTTCGGGGGCGGTGGCTCCGACACACTGTTTGCCGACCAGAGTCTGCCCGACGACGTAACCTTGGTTTCTATCGAGCAGGTTATCATCTCCGGTGCGGACGGCGCCACCAGTGGCGCCGATCTTCTGACCGGTACTGACGGCCCGGACAGCCTGGCTGGGCTCAGTGGCAATGATCGCATCTTCGGTTTGGATGCCGATGATTCGCTCTACGGCGGCGCCGATGCGGATCGCATTTATGGTGGCAGTGGTCAGGACCGCCAGCTGGGTGGGCCGGACAATGACCAGCTGTTCGGAGGATCCGGCGGTGACAGCAATCTCTTTGGCGGTGGCGGCAATGATCGCCTGGCAGGAGAAGCTGGCGGCGACGTCGGCCTGCGCGGGGGAGCGGGCAGTGATGCCCTCTATGGGGGAGGCGGTCAGGACACGAGCCTTGAGGGAGGTACCGGCAACGATCGAATCTTCGGAGGGGGCGGTGACGACTCATCTCTGCTCGGCGAGAACGGCGACGACCGCATCTTCGGCGGCACTGGCCGCGACACTGGGCTCGACGGCGGAGCAGGGAGCGACGAGATCTATGGCGGTAGAGGAAGTGACCTACTTATCGGCCGTGGCGGCAACGATGTTCTGGTTGGGGGTTCGGGCAAGGACACCGCCCTTGGGGCTGCAGGCAATGACACCTTCCTCGTTGCGACCGGTGAGGCAGTGGCGGGCGATCAATTTCTCGGAGGCGGCGGCAACGATACGATCATTGCCGCAACCTCACTTCCGGATGGTGTGATTCTCAGTTCCATCGAGCGCATCATCATCAACATTCAAGGCACCAGCGGCGCCGATACACTGGTCGGAACCGACAATCCGGATTCCCTGGCGGGCCTCAGCGGAAACGACCGCATAGTGGGCGAGGGCGGTGCGGACAGCCTCTTCGGCGATCAGGGCAGCGACACGATTATCGGCGGCGGTGCCGGCGATACCCTCTTTGGCGGGAGTGCAGCAGATAGCCTCTTCGGCGGGTCCGCCGCCGATACCTTGCACGGCGGTCAGGGCGCCGACTCGATCAACGGCGGCCAAGGGGCGGATCGCCAGTTCGGCGGATCTGGCGAGGATCGCATGTTTGGCGGTACCGGAGAAGATCGCCTCTTTGGTGGATCTGGCTCGGATAGCATGAGCGGCCAGGCAGGAGACGACCGCCTCGACGGCGGAGAGGGCACTGACTCGCTCTATGGCGGGAATGGGTCCGACACCTTCCTCATCGCAACTGGGGACGCTCAAGCCGGCGAAACCCTGTTCGGAGGTGACGGCACCGACACGCTGATCGCCTATGGCCCGCTGCCCAGCGGCGTCTCGCTGATCTCTGTCGAGGTGCTGAACTATGGTGCTACGAACGGAGACACGCTCATCGGAACCAGCCAGACCGACACTCTGGTGGGAACCGCACCCGACAACCTCATTCGCGGTCTCGCCGGCAACGACAGCCTCTTCGGCCAGGATGGTGACGACCGGATCTTCGGTGGATCGCAGTCCGATCAGATCTATGGCGGCAGCGGTTCGGACACGATGTTCGGTCAGCAAGGACCCGATCTTTCGCTCATAGGCGGCAGTGGCAATGATCGCATCAACGGCGGTGATGGCGGCGACACGCAGCTGCAAGGACGGCTGGGTGACGACCGGATCTTCGGCGACGCCGGCCCCGACCAGGCACTCTACGGTGGTCAAGGCACAGACAGCATCTTCGGCGGCGACGGCAGCGATTCCCTGCTTGACGGCAAGGGCGGCGACAACGATCGCGTCTTTGGCGGCAGCGGAGATGACATCAGCATCTCCGGCGGCGAAGGCGACGATCAGGCCTTCGGTGACAGCGGTAAGGACTTGCTGCTTGAAGGCAGCGGAGACGATCTCGCCTATGGTGGCGAGAATGATGATGAGATCAGCGGTGGCCTTGGCGACGACAAACTCTTTGGTGGATCGGCCGGTGATCTGCTGTGGGGTGACGGAGGCGCCGACACTGCCTACGGAGGACAGGGATTTGACCTGATCTATGGGGGACGCGGTGCAGATCGCCTCGAGGGTGGATCGGGACAAGACAGCTTGTTCGGCGGATCCGGCCCGGATGTCTTTTCCGCGCCACCGGACGATGTACAGCTGGGCGACAGCTTCGATGGTGGCTCGGGGACCGACACGCTTATCTTCGACGGATCTTTGCCTGCGTTCCTGTCGTTGACATCAATCGAAGTTACCATCGGCGGCCAAACGAACGGCAACACCATCGTCGGTACCCCGAACGACGACAACCTCTACGGCAGCGTACTGGCAGATCGCATTTTTGGCCTCGCCGGCGATGACTTGCAGTTCGGCGGCAATCAGGGCGACCGCCTCTTCGGAGCCGGCGGCAGCGATGGCCTCTTCGGCGGCAATGCCGAAGATCGCCTTTTCGGCGGCCAGGGCGATGACTTCGAACTATTCGGTGGTCTCGGCAATGACAGCATCCTGGGTCAGCAAGGCGACGACCAGTTCCTCAGCGGCGGCAGCGGCGAGGATCTGATCGAGGGCAACGGCGGTCTCGACCGCTCGCTTTGGGGCGGGTCGGGGGACGACAGGATCTTCGGCGGTAGTGGCAACGATGCCTATCTCATCGGCGGCGATGGCGACGATCTGATCCGCGGCGGTGCCGGGGATGATTCGCAGATTTTTGGCGGTAACGGGGCCGATCTGATCTTCGGCGGACAGGGGCTCGATCTGGTCGATGGCGGTGCCGGTGCAGATACTTTGGCGGCGTCGCTCGGCGAACTCCTCGCCGGAGAGACCTATGATGGCGGTGCGGGCAGCGACACGCTGATCTTGGAGGGATCCCTGCCGGCCGGCATTCAGATCACTTCGGTCGAAACGACCCTCTTCACCAGCGAACTCTCCGATCTGTCACTTCAACCGGGCGCTGTGCTTTCCGCCGGGGATTTCGTCGCGGTCTAGACGTGGTTTGGGCTGGCCGGCGATCTCCAGTAGCATCTTGTCAAGCAGCGCGCGCTCAAAGTCGCGTCGGTTGTTTGCGGTCATGACGAAGGCGCCAGGACCGCCGATGACCTCCGCCTGGTAGGATTCGACCAGCCAGGGCTTTCCGCTAGCACCGGCATAGCCATCCTGCAGGATCGCCAGGGCGTTGATGACGATACCAGCCGCCACGGCACGGTCGCGGGCGAGGGGGGCCGGCACCAGACTGCGATTGTCTGGATTGTCGCCGGAGACGTCGATGACCTGGCGGGTGGCTTGACAGGGACAAGCCTCAAGGAGGGCCTGTCCGGCCACGATGGCATCGCCGATGGCGTTGTAGGACTGCAGCGACCGCTCAGCCTGAAGGACGCGTGTGGCGAAACTTTCGGCCGTCTCTTCATCGCTGATCATGGCCCAAGGGACGACCACCTGTGCCGTACCGGGGCCACCCCACTCCAAGTAGGCGATCGCGATGGTGCCATGCTGGCCAAAGCCGATCAGATCCAGAAGGTCGGGACTGGTGACCGCTGCTGCGATGCCTTCGCGCTGGAGAGCGAACTCTGCAGGATCGATGCTACCGGAGGCATCGACGGCCAGAACCAGCGCCGTGTCGACCGGCTCCTCCGATCTGGCTGAGGCTGGCGAGAAGATGCCCGCGATCACGAGGGCAGCCATCAAGAGTCTGGTGGTGGCCTTCATCCTCATGCTCGTCCGCATGCCTCCTATGCATTCGCCCATCCAACCTAAGCCTGGAGCGGCCATGCCTCTTCGGCAAGGCCAAAGACGTTAAAGGATCGGCGGACCTCTGCTATCGGGGCGCATTGCCGGGACAGGTGGAGCTGTGGCAAGGATGGGCAGGGGCGGTTGAGTTGAGGCAAGGAACGGGTGATGGTGATGAAGCACTCGAATAGCAGGATTACACGGCGCCTGCTGCTGACCGGCTCTGTCGGCAGCGGCTTACTGGCACTTAGTCCGGCTTTGGCTGCGACCTTGAGCTTTCCGGCCTGGCTTTCGGCTTTTCGGCTGGAGGCGCGCCAGCAAGGCATTACCGAAACCACTTTGCAGCGCGGTCTGGATGGATTGCAGCCGGTGCAACGGGTGTTGGACCTGGACAGGCGCCAACCGGAATTCGTTCAGAGCTTCTGGCGCTACATGCGGCGTGTGAATGACAGGCGCATCTCTGAAGCACAGCTACGCTTGCGCGAAAATCAGGCGGTGCTGAGCCAGGTCGAGGGCGAATATGGTGTGCCGGCGCCGGTTCTCATGTCGTTCTGGGGCCTTGAGACGAATTTCGGCGGCACGCTCGGCGACTTTCGGGTGATTCCGTCGGTGGCAACACTGGCTTGGGATGGCCGGCGTGAAGCACTGTTCCGCGGTGAACTGATGGCTGCTCTGCGCATTGTCCAAAGCGGCGTGCGTACCCCCAACGACCTGGTCGGTTCCTGGGCCGGGGCGACCGGACAGTTTCAATTCCTGCCTTCGACCTATCTGCGAAACGCAGTCGACTATGACCGCAACGGGGTTCCCAACATCTGGACCAGTTTGCCCGACGCCTTCGCTTCGGCAGCCAACCTGTTGCGCAACAACGGTTGGCGGGTGGGAGAGCCCTGGGGCTACGAGGTCGTCTTGCCGCGCGGTTTCGACTATGGACTGGCCGACGGTTCGACCCAACGCGCGCTGATCGAGTGGGAGAGTTTGGGCGTGCGCCGGCCGGGTGGTGGCAGCCTGGCACCGGGCGCCGACAGCGGTGCGCTGGTTCTGCCGGCAGGTTGGCAAGGCCCGGCCTTCCTGGTCTTCGGTAATTATCGTGCGATAAGGCGCTGGAATAATTCCGAGCTCTATGCCATATCCGTCGGGCACTTGGCTGACCGGATCGCCGGTTTCGGCCCGCTGAGCGTTAGGGCGCCGGCTGATGCCGACCAGCGTCTGACCTTGGTGCAGGTGCGTGAGATACAGACCCGTTTGAATGCAATCGGTTTCAATAGCGGGGTGCCAGACGGCAAGGTCGGACCGAAAACACGGGCCGCCGTCAGGGCCTATCAAAGCAGTCAGGGACTGCCGGCTGACGGCTACCCGACCCTGGCGCTGCTAAGGCGATTGCAAGGATAGGAGTGTTGCCATGCCCGTGGCTGCGCGTTTTGTCGTTCTTTATGCCGTTATGGGCTTGTTCGTGGCCGCATGCGCCAGTGGCGACAATGCCATCGCATCGCCCACCCAGAAAGCCAGTCCCAAGGTCGCTGCTGTTGAATCCGCAGCCGAACCTCCACGACATCAAGTCAAACGCTTTCGAGTCGGCAAGCCTTATCGTCAATCTGGGCGTCTTTTTAAGCCAAAAGCCGACTGGACTTACAATGAAGTTGGCGTTGCTTCCTGGTACGGGGGCAAATTTCATGGGCGCAAGACCGCCAATGGTGAGATTTTCGACAAGAATCTGTTGACTGCGGCACACAAGACTTTGCCGCTGCCCGTGATCGCCAAGGTCACGAACCTCTCCAACGGGCGCAGTGTGAAGGTTCGCATTAACGATCGCGGTCCCTTCACGCGTGGGCGCCTAATCGACTTGTCTCAGGCCGCGGCGCAGAAGTTGGGTTTCATTCGTAACGGCACCGCCAAAGTCAGGGTCGAGGTGTTGCCGGGCGAAAGCCGCGCGTTGGTCAAAGGCAGCGAGCCCTATCAGCCAGCACAAGCGCAGTTGGTATCGGCTGTCCCGGTCCGCGAGCGATCGGCCGTCTACCTGCAGCTCGGAAGCTTTGCCGAGCGGGACAATGCCAACCGCCTGAAAAAGCAACTGGAAGGCTTCGGCAACATCGCCATCAAGCCTGTGATCCTGTCGGGCAAGGAGTTCTTCCGCGTACGCATGGGTCCCTTCATCGACGCCTCTGCAGCGCTGATCGCGCGCGAACGTCTGGCCGAGGCTGGGCTCTTTCGTAGCCGTCTCGTGATCGAAGGCAGCAGCTGAGACTCGGGGCCTCCTGCTCTAGTCTCAGCAGGCGAGATCCAGCGCTGGCGGTGATCGGATCGAGATCTCCGATCGTCTCCGGCCTTTGAATGCAGGGCTCTAGGGTGCGATAATGACATGGGATCGACTTGATTCCCGGTCATCGTGCTTTAAGGCGACAAGGGAGAGACCTTCATGAACCATCGGCCGGCTTTGCTGACGCTCGGTAATGCGTTAGCGGTGTTCGTCCTGTTTTTGGCGCTGAGCCTCGGGCGCGGTGCCGAAGCCTTGGAAACCAAGGCACGCTCGGCAATGTTGATCGATTCGGAGAGTGGCGCGGTCCTCTTCGCAAAGAACCCCGATGCCCGTCTGCCGCCTGCCTCCATGAGCAAGCTGATGACCGCCTTCGTGGTCTTCGAGCGCTTGAGCCAGGGCTTGCTTAGCATGGACGACAGGCTGCTGGTCAGCGAGAAAGCCTGGCGCATGGGTGGCTCGAAGATGTTCGTCGAGGTCGGCGACACCGTCTCGGTTCAAGACCTGCTGCGTGGCATGATCGTGCAGTCGGGAAACGATGCCGCGATCGTGTTGGCTGAAGGCTTGGCCGGTAGCGAGGCTGCTTTCGTGCGTGAGATGAACACGATGGCGCAGGAGCTTGGCCTGACTGGTTCGACCTTCGCCAACGTCACTGGCTGGCCGGACCCGGACCATCGCATGACGGCGCGCGATCTCGCCGTCTTGGCGCGCATGGTGATTCAACGCTTCCCAGAATACTACCGGATCTACAGCGAGACGGAATTCACCTGGAACGACATCACCCAAGGCAATCGCAACCCGCTGCTGTTCCGCAACGTCGGTGCCGACGGTCTTAAGACCGGGCACACACGAGAGGCAGGCTATTGCCTCGTCGGCTCTGCAGTGCAAGAGGGGCGGCGCTTGATCTTGGTGGTCATGGGGCTGGAGAGCAAACGCGAGCGCGCTGAGGAGGCCGAGCGTCTGCTTGCTTGGGGTTTTCGCGAGTTTGCCCGCTATCGCCTGTTCCAGGCCGGCGAACAGCTGGACGAGGCTGATGTGTGGATGGGCGAGCAGCCCTCCGTCCCACTGGTGGCACCGAGCGAGATCTCAGTCAATCTACTGCGTGCTGCGCGCAATGAGATGAGTGTCAAGCTGATCTATCAGTCGCCGATACCGGCCCCGATCGAAGCCGGACAGGAGGTTGCTGTATTGAGCGTTCAAGCACCTGGTACGCCACCGGTCGATTTCCCCATTATCGCCGGTCGCGCTGTGCCGGAAGCCGGCGTGATCGGTCGCATGGTCCAGGGCGTAACCGCGCTGCTGTCCGGCGGCTAGCATGCGCGCCTGGCCGGGCCGTTTCATCACCTTCGAAGGCGGCGAGGGAAGCGGCAAGTCCACCCAGGCCAAGCGCCTGGCCGACCGCCTGCGCGCCGAGGGATGCAAGGTTCTCTTGACACGAGAGCCGGGCGGCACAGAGGGCGCCGAGCAGATCCGCAGCCTGCTGGTCGAGGGATCAGCTGAGCGTTGGGATGCCTGGAGTGAGGCGCTGCTGGTCAATGCAGCAAGGCGCGACCACGTCCAACGCGTCATCGCCCCGGCGCTCGCCGAAGGTTGCTGGGTGATCAGCGATCGTTTCGTCCACTCAACGCTGGCCTATCAGGGGCTTGTCGGCGGTCTGGGGACGAGCCCTCTTAGAGTGCTGCACGGTTTGGCACTCGGGAGGCTCTGGCCGGACCTCGCTCTGATCTTCGATTTGCCCGCGGAGGAAGGGTTGAGGCGAGCCTCTCAGCGCGGCGGAGCGGCGCGCTTTGAAGCCCGCGGATTAAGCTTCCACAAGGCCCTGCGTCAGGCCTTTCGAGACCTGGCGACCGCCGAACCGGACTGCTGCCGGCTCCTGGATGCCAGCGGAGACCCGGATAGCGTGGCGCTGCGCGTGCGAGGAACGCTCGCAGGGTTACGGCAAGGCTAGACCCTTGAGCCTGGAGCGGAACCCGCGCACCACATCCCAACTGCTGGGCCAGGAAGCAGCTGAACAGCGCTTGCTGTCGGCGGTGCAATCAAGGCGGCTTCCGCATGCCTGGCTGTTGAACGGCAAAGCGGGGATCGGCAAGGCAACTCTGGCCTATCGCGTTGCACGCTTCCTCTTGGCGCGGCCTGACGGGCAAACGGGACTTGCCGGCGACATGGCGTTGGATCCCGACGACCAGATCTTCCGCCAGGTAGCCGCGGGTGCGCATCCCGACTTGCAAGTGCTTGAACGTGGCGTGAACGAGAAGACCGGCAAGCTGCGCGGTGACATCGTCGTCGAGGAGGTTCGGCGCAAAGCCGAGCGCCTTCGCCGGACAGCATCAGGCGGGGGCTGGCGCATTCTGATCGTCGACTCGGCGGACGAGATGAACCGCTCAGCCGCCAATGCGCTACTGAAACTGCTTGAGGAACCGCCACCACAGGCGCTGTTGCTCTTGATCAGCCACGCGCCGGGGCGGCTCTTGCCGACCATACGTTCGCGTTGTTGCATGCTGGGGTTGCCACCGCTGCAGCCGGCCGTACTGGAAAGCCTCCTGGCAGACTATCTGCCCGATACCGCAATCGAGGATCGGCAGCTGCTCGCTGTCCTGGCAGAGGGCAGCGTCGGGCAGGCTTTGGATCTGGCGGCGGCCGGCGGCCTGCCGCTCTACCGCCGAATTCTTGGGCTCCTCGGGCGGGCAGGGCAGGGGATCGATACCGCCGAGGCGCATGCCCTCTCTGATGAAATGGCACGGGCCAAGACGGGCGACAGCTTCCATGTAGCTTTTGGGCTCCTCAATTGGTGGCTGGCCCGCATGATTCGCGCCGGCGCTCAAAAGGAGACGCCGCCGGCCCTGGTTGCGGAGGAAGAAGGACTGGCCGAGCGCTTGCTGGCCAGACGTGCGCTTGCGGATTGGGTGAGCCTGTGGGAAAAGCTCAGCGCGCTGGCACGCAGCTGCGAGCGCGCCAACCTAGATCGAAAGCAGGCCTTTCTGTCGGCGTTGATCGAACTCGACACCGCTGGCTAGCGAAGCATGTTTCACGGTGGATGCAGACACCTGAGTGCTGCCGACAAACGGTGACGCGCAGGCTGCAAACGAGAGCGATATGTCAGAGAAAAACGGACGTTACTACGTCACAACACCGATCTATTATGTGAATGACCGCCCGCACATCGGGCATGCCTACACGACGCTTGCCTGCGATCTTCTGGCCCGCTTCATGCGTCTGGACGGACGCGAGGTGCTGTTCCTGACGGGGACCGACGAGCACGGCCAGAAGGTCGAGCAGTCGGCGCGCGAGCGTGGGCTGGAGCCGCAGGACTACGCCGCCCAGATCAGCGCCGAGTTCCGCGGGCTGACCGAAGCCATGGGTTTCTCGATCGACGCCTTCATTCGCACGACCGAAGACCGACATAAGGCCGCCGTGCAAGCACTGTGGAAAGAGCTGCTGGATCGCGATCAGATCTATCTTGGCCAGTATGCCGGCTGGTACTCGGTCTCCGACGAGGCCTTCTACGGCGAGAAGGAGTTGACCGAGAAGGACGGCAAGCGCTTCGCGCCGACCGGAAAGGAGGTGGAGTGGGTGGAAGAGCCCTCCTACTTCTTCCGCCTCTCAGCTTGGCAAGATCGCTTGCTGGAACTCTACGAGAGCCAGCCGGACTTCATTCAGCCGGCGGCTCGCCGCAATGAGGTCATGTCCTTTGTGCGCGGTGGTCTGCACGACCTCTCGATCAGCCGCACGACCTACAGCTGGGGCATACCGGTTCCGAACGACCCAGCGCATGTGACCTATGTCTGGTTCGACGCCCTGATCAACTACATCACAGCTGCTGGCTATCCAGACGAAGCCTGCCAGGACTGGAAGACTTTCTGGCCCGCCGATTTGCATATGGTCGGTAAAGACATCTTACGCTTCCACACGGTCTATTGGCCGGCCTTTCTGATGGCCGGCGATCTGCCGCCGCCGCGCCGTGTCTTTGCCCATGGCTGGTGGACCAACGAGGGGCAAAAGATCTCTAAGTCGCTGGGCAACGTCATCGACCCTTTCCAGCTGATCGAGAAGTACGGCCTAGATCAGGTGCGTTATTTCCTCATGCGCGAAGTACCATTCGGTCACGACGGCGACTTCTCGCACTCCGCCATGGTAAGGCGCTGCAACGACGATTTGGCCAACGACTTGGGCAACCTGGCGCAGCGGGTGCTGTCGATGATCGCCAAGAACTGCGGGGGTAAAGTGCCAAGCGACTCGGCGCTGACGGCAGAGGACGAGGCGTTGCTGTGGCGCGCCCGAGGCCTGCTGCCGGCCTTGCGCGAAGAGATGGAGCGCCAGGCCTTCAACAAGGGCCTGGAGGTCATCTGGCAGGTTGTCGGCGAGGCCAACCGCTATGTCGATGCTCAGGCCCCCTGGGTGCTGCGCAAGAGCGATCCCGAGCGCATGGCAACGGTCCTCTACATCCTGGCGGAGTGCCTGCGGATGATTGGACTGGCAATTCAGCCGGTGATGCCGTCAAGTGCTGCCAAGCTGCTGGACCAGCTCGGCGTCGCGGACGAGGACCGTAGCTTTTCGAGCTTTAACAAGAGCCTTAAGAGCAGCACGGAACTACCTAAACCACAGGGACTATTTCCGCGATATGTCGAGGAAGAGGCCTGATGCTGATCGACTCGCACTGTCATCTGGACTATCTGCAGCGCGAAGGCGAGGATTTGGCCGAGGTGGTGGCGCGTGCCGAGGCGAACGGCGTTTGCGGGATGGTGACAATCGGCACCAAGCTCTCGGAGATCGAGACGGTGATCGCGATCGCAGAGCGCTTTCCGCAAGTCTGGTGCAGCGTCGGTGTCCATCCTCACGAAGCAGCCGAGCAGGGGCAGTCCACGCCCGACCGTCTGTTGGAACTGGCTCGCCATCCCAAGGTCGTCGGCATCGGTGAGACTGGGCTGGACTACTTCTATGAGCACTCGCCGCGTGCCGAGCAGCGGGAGAGCTTCCGGGCGCACATCGCCGCTGCCCGCGAGAGTGGCTTGCCGCTCATCGTGCACAGTCGAGATGCCGATGAAGAAACCCTTGAGATCCTGAGCGACGAGCAAGCGAAGGGCGCGTTCACAGGGGTCATTCATTGCTTTTCCAGCGGACCCGAACTGGCCAAAGGCGCGCTCGATCTTGGCATGATGATCTCGCTGGCCGGAATCTTGACCTTTAAGAAGGCACAGTCCTTACGAGATACCGCGGCCGAGGTTCCGATGGATCGACTGCTGGTCGAGACCGACTCGCCCTACCTGGCACCAGTCCCCCATCGCGGCAAGCAAAACGAGCCGGCCTTTGTTCGCAACACGGCCGAGATGCTGGCGACAGTCAAGGGCGTAGACTTGGAAGAGATCACGCGCACCACCAGCGTTAACTTCTTTCGCCTTTTCTCTCGTGCTGAGCGCCCGGCGTCCATGGGCGGAGCGTAATGAAGGTTACAGTGCTGGGGTGCGGTGGTTCGGGCGGAGTTCCCTTGGCCGACGGTACCCAAGGCGGCCATTGGGGCGACTGCGATCCCTCGGAGCCACGCAATCGACGGCGCAGAGTCTCGGTCATGGTGGAGGGCACGACGGCAGGGCAGGGGACGCTCCTCATCGACTGTTCGCCCGACCTGCGCGCGCAGCTTCTGGATTATCCCGTAGCGCGCCTTGATGGCGTGCTGCTGACCCACGCGCACGCCGACCATGTGCATGGAATCGATGATCTGCGCGCCTATACCTATCGCCAGCGCGAAGCCATTCCTGCCTTCATGGACGGCGATACACACGACATCATGACCTTGCGGTTCGGTTATGTGTTCACGTCGAGCCATACCGAAAGCAAACTCTATCCAGCTCTGCTGGACGATCAGGTCATTGTCCCCGGTGTGCCCTTCGTGGCGGCGGGCCATGAAGTTCTGGCATTTCACCAGAAGCACGGGCAGAGCCGTTCGCTCGGCTATCGCATTGGCACCTTTGCTTACTCGACCGATGCCTCGGACCTGGACGACACGGCCTTCGCCGCTCTTGAGGGTCTGGACCTTTGGATTGTGGACTGCCTGCGCTTCGATCCGCACCCGACCCATAGCCACTTTGAGCGAACTTTGAGCTGGATCGAGCGGGCCAGGCCGAAGCGAGCCCTCCTCACACACATGAACCACAGCACTGACTATAGAACCTTGGCCAAGCGCTGTCCGGTCGGGGTGGAGCCGGCCTACGACGGCCTGACCGTCACGCTTCAAAGCTAGGGCAGAAAGCTGGTTCGGCGCCGAAGGTGCGCTTCCTTGACGACTGTGCGTTTGGTCGCGAGCCTAGGTGTTTCCTTGGCGGAACTCTTTGCCTCACGATTGGGCCGGTTGATGTTCAGTCGTTCGGTAGCTCGTTCTGGTGCCACAATCACTCGATCCCCCGATACTGGCGCTTGGACGGCGCTATTGGGGGCCAGAATAGGCGTCAGCGATGGCGGCCCCAAGGAAATGCCGCGCGCCCCGACAAGCGGCCGCCTCTCGTCCCCGAGGATTCGGCGATGCGCAGCCCTTCGTTCCATTTGGCCATGCGTTCAGACCGCGCGAAGGAACCGACTTTCAGCTGCTTCACGCCCCAACCGACAGCCAAGTGAACAATTGTCGTATCCTCGCTCTCACCGGACCTTGCGGAGACGATGGAGTCCCAGCCTGCCTCTCTCGAGGCGTCCAACGCAGCCTTGGTCTCGCTCAAAGTGCCGGCCTGATTGGGCTTGATGAGGGCCGTATTGCAGGCGCCCAAGGCCGCCGCGACCCGAATACGTGCGGCCGTGGTGCAGATGAAGTCGTCGGCGATCACCTGGACAGTGTCACCCGCCGCTGCGGTGAAGGCCGCCATTGCTTTTGGGTCATCTTCGCCTAAGGGGTCTTCGATCGCGACGATGGGATAGCGATCGAGCCAAGCCAGCAGCATCTCCGACAAGCCATCCGAATCGACAGTCCTACCGTCGGTCGCCAGCTCGTAAAGCCCGTTCTTCCCAAAATCGGTCGCGGCGATATCCAATGAAATGGCGATGTCTGCACCCGGCGTGAAGCCGGCGCCCTCGATTGCCCGGACAAGAAAGTCGAGGGCCTGTTCATTGGAGTTGAAGGCAGGCCAGAATCCGCCTTCGTCCGCGACGCCTTGGTAGAGACCTGCCTCCGCCATGATCCCTCCTGCAGACCGGTAGACTTCCGCTGTCCAATCCAGCGCCTGTTCATAGGTCTCCGCTCCAATTGCGATCACCATGAAGTCTTGCACGTCGACCCGACGTCCTGCATGGGCGCCACCGCCGAAGATTTGGATTTCTGGCAAGGGCAGGGGGGTACCTTCCCGATCTTTCCCCAGATACCGCCACAAGGGCAGACCCTCTTGGGCGGCGGCTGCATGAGCGATCGCCATGGATACAGCGATCAGCGCGTTGCCGCCCAGACGCCTCTTGTTGGAAGTTCCGTCGAGCTCTATCAGAACCCCATCGGCGGCGGCCTGATCGGCGGCATCAAGGCCGCGAAGAGCAGCCGCGATCTCCCCGTTGAGCGCTGCAACGCCTTGCTTGACGTCATATCCGCCAAAGGCATCGCCGCCGTCGCGCTTGTCGAGGGCTTCACCGCTGCCGGTCGAAGCGCCGGCAGGTGCAATGGCTCTGCCATAGGCGCCGCCTGAAAGACGAACCTCGGCCTCGATGGTCGGACGTCCACGCGAATCCCAGATGCGCCGGCCTATGACCTCGGTGATTTCTGTACTCATTTCGACAGCTCCTTGAGCCAAGCGTCTGCGACAGTGTTCAGTCGCGAAGGTGGATCACGAAGCAGCACGCGCGCACAGCGGCGCACCTTCTCTTTGTCATCTTCGTCGGTGATGTACTCGACGGGTGACTTGCCGTCGACACGCGCCAGAAACAGGCCGGGAAGCAGGCTCGCGGCCCTCGCCTCGAGCGCGTCGCTCCCCTCCCAGTCCACTTTCGCCAGATAGCTCGAAGACATGGCCCTAAAGCAACGCAGGAAGTCGTCCTTTGCCGCAGGTGTCCAAAGGCACTTCAGCAGAAAATGATTGAGGCAGAACGCTATGTCGAAGGCCGGATCGCCGATGCAGGCGCATTCCGCGTCCAAGAAGACAGGCCCATTGGGACCCAAGAGGATGTTCTTTGGGCTCACGTCACCGTGGATCATGGTCAGGCAGGTGGTCGCTGTCCTGTGGCTAAGCGAAAGCAAAGGGTCCTTCAGGTCCGGGTGCTTGGCAGCTGTGGCTTCCAGGTAGGGCTCCAGTCTAATCGCCTGAAAGATATCGCGGCGCGGGAAGCGAACCTCTACCCTTTCGTCCCTCGCCGCTCCCGAGTGGATGCGACCCAGAATCGTGCCGGCCAGCATGGCCTGTTTCGCGTCGGCCTTTCCATCACGCAGCTCGGCCTTCCAGAGTCTGTGGTTCTTCGGGTCGAGAAACTCCATTGCACAGAGCATGGCATTCTCATCATACGCCAGAATGCCGGGGGTCGAGCCGGGCACTTTCTCGTTAGCGACCTTGTACCAGGCGACCTCATAGAGGATCCGCTCGACTGGAGCGAACCAATCCGCCTCAACCTTCAGCTTCGGCAATGCGCGCTTGATGCAGTAGACGCGTCCATCGGCGCTGATTTTCCAGATGTCTGAGGACACCCCACCGGTCAAGGCTTCGAACTTAGCGCTCGCTTCGTCCTTTATGAGACCAAGGTTCTTAAGACTCCGCAGGACCTCCTCGTCAGGAATTCTCTGGTCCGTTACCGACGCTGGCATGGCTTTTCCTCCACTCGACGACCGAGTGATTGTCTGCAAGAGCCGGTCGTCGGAGCTAAGGCGTGGGCAAAGAGGTCACGGGCAGCAGCCGACTGCACCGTGATCTCGTTTCCATAGGCGTCCTGCATCGCCCTGCGCCGGCTGCGCCGGCTGCGCCGTAAATGGTCGATTATCTATCTGTTGTAGAAAAAAGAATCCGTGCGATAGACGCCGAACTGGGCGCCGGGCTCCCAATTGTAGACGCCGACCTTGGGGATGTTCGCAAGATCCTTATCGGCGACGACCGGCTGCGGTACCTGGCCGACGAAACCGATGGTGTAGACCTGGTCGGCATTGATCTCCAGGATCGTCTCCCAGGCCTTGCGTCTGGCCTCATTACTGGTGGCGGCCCGCCAATCATCGAAGGCCGCCAAGAGCGCCTTGGGCTTCTCCATATCGACCGGCTCGCCGGCCTCGCCCTTGGTTTCGCGATACTGGCCCCACTTGGGCCATTCATAGCCGGACTGCTTCACGGGGACCCAATCGGCCGGCGACATGGCCTCGGTGGGCACGCCGTTCTCAAAGCCGAACCAGATCACCATGTTGGCCTCGCCTGAGAAGATCCGATTGCGCAGTGCTGTGCGATCGCTGGGCTTGGTGAAGAGGCCGACGCCGATCTTCCTCCAGCTGGTCTTCACCAGCTCCAGAATGTCCGGCTCTTCCTCCGTTTCACCGGCGGATTCTATGATGATCTCCAAAGGCTCGCCGTTCGGCAGCAGGCGAATGCCCTGGCTGTCTCGCTCGGTCAATCCGATCTCGTCCAACAGCTTGTTGGCCTGCGCCAGATCGAATTCCGCCCAGGCCTGACGATAGTCCGGCTTGTAGAGGGGCGATTCCGGCAGCGGTCCCTGATTTCCGACCAGACCGAGGCCGAAGTAGATCACCTGATTGATCTCGTTGCGGTCGATCGCCAGCGAAAGGGCACGGCGAAATCGAACGTCGCGATTGAGCTTTCTCCACACAGGATCGGTGGCGTTGAGGTTGGGATAGAGGGCGAAATTGGACGGCCTAACCGTCTTCCACAGCAAGACCTGATAGCCTTCGCGCTTTTGAGCTTCCTTCAGGAGCGTGTAGTCAGAAAATCCGATCCCGCGGGACTGCAGATCGCTGTCGCCGGCCGCAGTCTTGGCCGGCACCAGACCGGGCGAGGTGATGGCCAGCAGCCACTCGTCTATGTAGGGCAGCTGCATGCCTTCGCTATCGACGCGGTGGAAATAGGGATTGCGAGCCGCGGTCAGGCGTTGGCTTGGCGGTGGGGTGACGACCAGCCAGGGCTGCAGCACCGGTAGGTCGGGGTTATCCATCTTGTTCAGGTTGTCGAGGCTGTTGTGCAGCGAGGCCCAGGTCGGCTTTGCGTACTCGTCTACAAGTGCCGCCAACACCTCCCGATCGACATAGTTCTCGTGATACTGCTTCATGTAGTGCGCGGGACGAAAGATGAAGAGCGGTGATGCGCGCGCCAAGGCCGGCAAGAAGAAGGGGTTGGGGGCATGCCACTCGTAAACAACCGTCGTCGCATCGGGGAAACTGACCGTCGGCATCTGACCGTCGACGAGAAGGTCGATCGAGGGACCAACAGGTGACAGCAGCTCGTGCTGTGCCACATCCTCCCAATAGTAACGGAAATCCTCCGAGGTGAAGGGATGGCCGTCGGACCAGCGATGCCCGGGGCGCAGCTTCAAGGTGAAGCGACGGCTGTCCTCAATCTCGACCGACTGTAGAATATCGGGAACCAAGTTGTAGTGCTCGTCATAGCCGACCAGGCGCGCGTAGCCGTAGACCATCATTAGGCGGCTGTCTTTCTGCCGCCCGATCATGGTTTGCAGCTGACCTCCGGACTTACCGATCGTTCTTGCCTTGGTGGGCTCGACGACCAGTGGGACCTGGGGGATTCTGTCGGCAACTGGGGGCAGTTCGCCAGCTTCCACCTTGGCCTCCAACTCGGTCGGCTCCTTCGGCGTCGGCAGGCTGTCCGGCGCCCAGCGGGTCAGGCTGACGGTCTCGGCCTGGGTCACGGATGGCGAGAGTGCCAAGGCCAGGATGGTGAAGACGAGGGCGAGAGAACTCGTCGGCATAAGATTCCGTCTCAAACGTTGGCTCCCGTGTTATCTTGGCGAAGACGCACCAAGGTCAGGTTCGACCCCGGCGGCAGGCGGGTGATTGGGGCCAGATCCGGAAAGCGATAGCTCGCTTGAATCTGATCCCTTAGACCTTCTTGTCGACCTGCAGTGTCGTCACCGACATCATAAGCATAGTGTTTGCGATTGCGCTGCCATTCTACACAGCTTGTAACATTTTTCGCATCTTGCAGCATCGCAAGGCTTGGAATCGGCGGCGCGCCGGTGGCGTGCATTTGCCAGGCCGGAAAGTTGTCATCCAGCAGCACGTAGCGGAAGCCCCGTGCGGCTGCTTCCCGGAGGCGCCGCGCGTGTGAGATATGGTCGTCGAAGAAGCAGAGCGCGTGCTCCGGCTCGAAGGCCGGGACTTCAACTTCCGACCAATCCTGTAACCGGTAGGTGACGCCAGGGCTGCGCAGACGGCCGGCTGGCGGCAGCTCGACATCATGGGTCTGGATCGTCGCGCTTGGACAAGCCTGACTGAAGAGCCAGGCGCTATGGCCCATAAAGCTGCCGCTTTCGACGACGACCTGCGGCGCCATCCAGCGCGCAACCAGCCAAAGCCAGAGGGAATCGTTTAGGCCGCTGCCGTGGCGGTTGGTAACGAGCGGACGCTGGGCATAAACAGCGAGGAAGCGTTCCAGCTCTTCGGCGGTGTCGCGGTCATAGCTGCGCTCAAGCGCCTGGCCGGCGTCGTGCAGGGCCGCTGCACAGTGTGCGACGATCTCTTGGTTCAAGCGCGCGACTTCCGGCGCGCTGCGCGGCCAAGGCCAGCTCTCGGGCGTTAAAAACCCACGGACCGTGAAGAGGTAGGACATGGGCGCGGACGCTAACGCGGGCGCGCCCAGAGGCCAAGCCAAAGAGCGCATATCGCACGAAATTCATAAAGAGAAAAGTTCCATAATATATATTATGCGAATTATATCCTCAGGAAGTGAGAACACCACCCCCTAGACTCCTCGGCTACACCATCCTGTCCCGCTAACCCATCCAGCGCCATCATCCAATCTGCCAGCTATCGCAGCGATCCCGTCTCAACTAGGGTCCGCTCTATGAACGACCTCAGTCCTGACGGCAGCGCCATTGCGCAGCTCCTCACCATCATGGCCAAACTGCGCGATCCCAACGGCGGCTGTCCTTGGGATCTTGAGCAGGATTTCGCCAGCATCGCGCCCTACACCATCGAAGAAGCCTATGAGGTGGCCGATGCCATTGGCGAGGAGGACTTTCCCGCCCTCAAGGACGAGCTTGGCGATCTCCTCTTGCAAGTGGTCTTCCACGCCCGCATGGCCGAGGAAGCCGGCCACTTCGCCTTTGAAGACGTGGCGCAAGCAATCGCCGACAAGATGGTTCGGCGACATCCGCATGTCTTCGGCACGGATCGAGCCGACATGCCCGAACAGGTCACGACCAATTGGGAAGCCATTAAGGCGGCCGAACGCGCCGAGAAAGCCGGAGCCAAGCCGAGCAGCCATCTGGACGGTGTGGCGCTGGCCCTGCCGGCATTGCTGCGGGCCGCGAAACTTCAGAAGCGCGCGGCGGCGGTTGGCTTCGACTGGCCGGACGCCCAGGCCGTTCTGAGCAAGGTCGATGAGGAGCTGGAGGAAACCAAGGTCGAGGTCAGAGCCTTGGCGGCGGATCCCTCAGCACAGTCTCGTGCCGAAGAAGAGATCGGCGATCTGCTCTTCGTGTTGGCCAATCTGGCGCGCAAGATTGCAGTCGATCCCGAGGTCGCGCTGCGCAAGGCCAATGCCAAGTTCGAGCGACGCTTTCACGCCATAGAGGCCGCTCTCGAAGAGAGCGGCCTCACGCTGGAGGACTGCGACCTGGAGACCCTTGAAGGTCACTGGCAGGCCGCCAAGCAAGCCGAGCGCTAGGCGCGCTTTCCGGCGACGATCCGGTCCAGGATCAAGGCGCAGAAGAGGATCGCCAGGCCGGCCAGGATGCCCTGCCCTTCGGAGGCGTACTGCAGTGCTTCCAGCACATCTTCGCCCAATCCCTTAGCGCCGATCAGTGAAGCCACGACGACCATGGCAAGAGACAGTAGGATGGTCTGGTTGACGCCGGCCATGATGGTTCTGGCGGCCAACGGCAGGTCGACCTTGAACAACAAATAGGTCGGGGTCGCACCGAAGGCTGTCGCAGCCTCTCGGACGGCCTGCGGGACCTGCTGGATTCCGAGCACGGTAAAACGGATCACCGGCGGACTGCCGAAGATCAACGTCGCCACGATCGCTGCTGGCTTCCCGGCACCGAAAAACGCAATCACCGGAATAAGATAGACGAAAGATGGCATAGACTGCATGAAGTCTAGAACCGGACGCACCACGGCAAAGAGCTTGGGCTTTCGGGCGCAGAGGATACCCAGCGGGATTCCTAGGGTGATGGAGACCATCGCAGCTGCACCCAGCAACGAGATGGTGGTCATTGCCTTCTCCCAGAAGCCGAGCACGCCGAGGTACAGCAGAGCAGAAACCGTGAAGATGGCGACCCGGGGGCCGGCGGAGAGGTAGGCCAACATGGCGACGACCACGATGATGACCGGCCAGGGGGTGCCGACGAACACCGTCTCCAACCCATCCAAGAGCGAACGAACGGCCAGATTGATGGTGTTGAAGAACTCGGCACCGACAGACTTGGCCCAATCGAAAATCGCCTTGATGAAGTCGCCCGCGCCGATCCGCCAAGCCTTGTCGGCAGGGAAGTCCAGCATGGCCGGGATCATATCGGGCCTTGCAAACTGAACGGCAGATAGGCCGGCAACGACGAGCACAAGGCCGGTCGCTACGGCCGCACGGGGCCATGACAGGGCGCCGGAGATGCTGCGGTCCGAACGCCAGCGCGTAAAGCGGGATTCCAAGGCCCAGTTTGCGGTAACGGCGGCAACCAGCTTGGCCGCAACGAGGATCGCCAAACCACCGATCAGATAGCCGGTGGCATCCGCAGCTGCCGCCTCGGCCCGGGCGAGCGCATCGGTCAGTGCCCCTTCCAAGGATTCGGCAGCCCGCGTCAGCGAGTCCAAGCTCGCGGCACCGCTTTTCTCCGCTGCCTCGATTTGTTGCCGGCGCAGCTCAAGCGTCGTCTCGATCTGTGCGGCCCGTTCGCGTTGATCGCGACCCAGATCGCCGATCAATCCGCGAGCCAGCTGAATGTAGCCGAAGGTCTCAACCAGCAAGAAGGTCAGGAACCAGGACCAGAGGCCGCGAGCCCCGAACCAGACCGGGCTGAAGAGGCCGGCCAGCGGATTGAAGGTGGCGCGAAAACCTGGCGCCTCGGTGATGTAGCGAAAGGCCTTCTGGTAGTAGCCTGCGTTCGTGCCGGCGAAATCTCCGACAAGGGCATCCATCTGGACCGTGGCTTCGGCCTTCCCGTTCTCGCTGCTCATGCCTCGCCTCCCCGGCTGCCTTGGATTGCGCGCATCAGGTCGCGCTGCTCGACCACGCCGATCTTTCGCGCTTCATCGTCCACCACGACGATCACGTCGTCGCCGGCGACGGCCAGATCGATCAGCCCGTTCAAGTCGGTATCGTGCGTCGCCTCCGGCGCGCTCTCGGGCAGAGGCCCTGCCTCTGCTGTGTAGGCCTCGATCGGCTGCATGACGGTGTGCGCATAGACCAGGTTCAACTTGGAGATGCCGGCGACGAAGTCGGCGACATAATCGTCTGCCGGGTTCATGACGATGTCTTCGGGCGCACCGATCTGCACGATCCGCCCATCCTTCATGATCGCGATGCGGTCGCCGATACGGATCGCTTCGTCCAGGTCGTGAGTGATGAAGATGGTGGTCTTGTGCAACTTGGCGCTCAGCTCCATGAACTGATCCTGCAGCTGCCGTCGGATCAGGGGGTCGAGTGCAGAGAAGGGTTCGTCCATCAAAAGGATGGAAGGATCGGTTGCAATCGCCCGAGCCAGACCGACCCGCTGTTGCATGCCACCGGAAAGCTCATGCGCATACTTGTCTTCCCATCCCGTCAGGTTGACCAGTTCGAGAACCCGGTCGGCCTCGCGCCAGCGTTCGGCCTTGCCGCTGCCGCGAATCTCCAACGGCATCGCGACGTTATCCCTGACCGTTCGATGCGGCATCAGGCCAAAGTTCTGAAACACCATCGCGACCCGGCGATTGCGCAGTTCGCGCAAGGCAGCGGGGTTCATGGCCATGACATCATCGCCACCGATCAGGATCTGTCCGGCCGTGGGCTCCAGCAGGCGGTTCACGTGACGCACCAGGGTCGACTTGCCGGAACCGGAGAGCCCCATGACGCAGAAGATCTCACCCGGCGAGACCGAGAAGGAGGCGTCGGCGACGCCGACCACGCAGCCATAGTCTTCCAGCACATCGGCCTTCGAAAGGCCTTGCTTTCCGATGGCCTCCAATGCCTCCTTGGAACGCTCGCCAAAGATCTTCCAGACGTCCTTAATCTCGATCCCGACGGATTCGTTTTCTTTGGCCATTTGCGTTCTCCCTCCCCGGTTCGAGCAGGGCAGAGTTGCTCCCCTGCCCCGCTTCCTTTGGCGCTGCGCTAGTTGATGCCGAGCCAGCCGTCGACGGTGCTGCCGTTCTCGGCCACCCAGTCCTGCACCACTTCTCGGGGCTCGCGACCCTTGACCACCACCTCGTAGGTCATGGCCGAGACGTCGTCGCTGCTAAGGTCGATCGCGGTCAGGAACGAGGCCACTTCCGGTGCGCGGCTATCCAAGGATTTCGAGTGCGCGATCCGCACGGTCTTCACCGCATCGCCCGTGGTGATGGAGGACTTTTCGAACCAATCGGCATCTTCATTTGGCTGGATGATGTTGAACTGCGCCGGGTCGTGCGGCGGCTCGTCCAGCATCACCACATCGAAGAGCGCGTGTACGTAGTGCGGCTTGTAGCAATAGAAGACGGCGCCCTTCTTGTTATCCACCAGGTTCTTCAGCTTGGCATAGAAGACGGTTTCGTCTTCGGTGCTGGGCACCAGGAAGGTGTCGATGCCGTAGTCGCGCGCCTTGACCTTGTGCACATTGGTCGAAGCCCAGCCAGAGGCGCCCAACCAGATCTCGCCCATGCCATCGCCATCGCTGTCGAAGAGCTCTTGGGCGATCGGCGTACCCAGATCATAGACCGACCGGATGTTGTGCTCTTCGGCCATGTACGTCGGAACGCAGAAGCCGGTGCGTCCTTCATAGGCACCTTCGGACAGGCGCACGGTGCCCTTGCCGTCGACATACTCGTCGGTCAGACTTTTCTGGTTCGGCAACCAGACGTCGGGATGGACATCGATGTCACCGCGGCCGCCGTCCATGGCAGCAAAGATCACTGCGTTGGTGCCGGGCACCAGATCGGCCTCTCCGCCCAGCTTGGTGGTGATGACTTCGGCAACCAGATTGGCGATGATCTTCGCACCCGGCCAGGTCGGCTCTCCGATCATCACGACTTCGGCCTTGGCAGCCGTAGCGGTCATCAGAACAGCGGCGGCAGCAGCCGCCAACAAAGACTTTTTCATGGTTAGACCTCCTCTGCTTGCTTGTTTGCTTGCACCTTTCGGCGCTTCTCAGGCGCGCGCTCTCTTGCGCGTAGGATCGACGAAGGGAATGCTTGTGGTGGTGGCCGTCAGCCGCTTCATGCGGCCATCCAGCCGCCCGACTTCCAGAGCCGTTCCAGGGTCCGCGTATTCTTTGGCCAGACGCGCCATGGCGATGGGGCGCTCCAGCAAGGGCGAACGGGTTGCACTGGTCACCACACCAATCTGGCGACGGCCGTCGAACACCCCGTCGCCGTGTGCTGGATTTTCATTTCCGTCGAACGAAAGGCCGACCAGTTGGCGGCGTTGCGCTTCATGATTGCGCGCCAGAGCCGTCCTGCCGACGAAGTCGCTCTTCTTGAGGTCGACGGCAAAGCCAAGGCCGGCTTCGAAGGCATCGACATCCGGGCCGAACTCGGCACCTGCCACCATTAGGCCAGCTTCGATTCGGATCATATCCAAGGCCTCGCCACCCATCGGTGTGATGCCAAAGCGCGCGCCGGCCTCAATGAGAGCGTCCCAGATCTCTACGGCATTGCCGCGATCGCAGAAGATCTCATAGCCCAACTCGCCGGTGAAACCGCTGCGGGTCAGCAGGAAAGGCGCCCCTTCCCTATCGTGGAGCCGGGCGACAGTGCAGCCAAACCATTTCATGGTATCGAGTGCGGGCACATGAGGCTGGATGAACACGAGATCGCGCAGCAGGTCGCGGCTCTTCGGCCCCTGCAGCGCCAGATTCGGCATCGCCGAGAAGAGCGACTTGATCCAAACCTTGAGACCCAGGCTCTCGGCCAAGCTGCGCAGGTGACGGCCGGACTCGTCCGAGCCGCAGCACCAGCGGAAGATCTCGGGCGCGAGACGAAACAGTGTACCGTCGTCGATCACCGCCCCGGTCTTGTCGCAAAGCAGGCTGTAGAAGCCGCGGTTAACCGACAGCTTGGCGACATCGCGCGTCATGGCGGCTTGCAGCAGGACCTCGGCATCGGGGCCAAGCACGTCGAACTTCCTGAGCGCCGACATGTCTTGCAGGGTGACTGCCTGCCGGCAGGCCCAGTATTCCTCCAGTGCTCTGGTTCCCTCGTAACTGCTGGGCAGCCAGAGATCGCGGGCGACGTGGAACGAACGAGTGAGCGCGCTGGTTCGCGGGTGAAAGGCGGATTCTTCTGTCAAGATGGCCTCGGAATCTGGCTCGGCGCGATAAGCGATACTGCGTCGGACGGGCTGGTCGGCCTTGTAGATGCGGACGTGGACGTCCGTCGGGTTCCAGCCGTTGATCGGGTCGATGTCATCGGGACAGGCCGTCGACACGCAGACCAGATCGGTCATCGCGCGCATGGCGACATAGTCGCCTGCGCGCGACCAGGCCTCGTCGTTACGCAGCCGATTGTCGGTTGGATTGATCCAGGAGTTGAAGAAGAAGTTGATTGCCGGCCAGGCGCGTCTCGGTGCGACACCAAAGGGCGCCATCGCCGCCGATATGTTGTCTGAACAGTTCACATGTCCGGGAAAGCCGCGCTCCTCATAGCCGCGTGCGGTGCAGGCCAGCGCAAACGTGTCATGGCGCCCGACCGTGTCCTGCACCACCTTGAGCAACGGGCGCATCTCGCTATCGAAGAACTTGTCGAAGAGGCCGGGTCCCGGATAAGCGCCGCCCATGATGGTGCGGGTTACGGTCGAGTCGATATGACGCTCTAGCCCCTGGTCCAGGCTGGCACTGCGGAAGGCGAGGAAATCACTGCACTGCTGGCCTTCGATATCGATGATTTGGATCACCTCACCGGCCGCAACCTGATAGGACCGGCCGGTCGCCCGATCGACGGTGAACTCTTCTCTGACTTCGGCAAAGGGTTCGGGAAGCTGTCTTGGTGTCCCCTCCCCGCGCTGAACCTCAATCGCTATTCGGCCGCCTGCGCCCCCGGCGATGATCTGGTGTGGATCACAAGGCAAGATGGCCCAGAGGGTGCAATCTTTTGCAACGGAGAGGGTGAGCCGCTGTCCTGCTTCTGTGTCGCTGTCAAAGATGTCTATCGCTTGTGCCTGCTCACGCTGCAAACCCCGATTGCGGAACCAGGCGGTGATGGCCCTTGCGTCGAAGTGTGCCCAGTCGAGAGAGGACTGCGAGATCTCGGATAGGCTCAAGGACTGAGGCACGGTGGTTCCATCGTCAGTCAAGGGCAGCAGCAGCGCTGCTGTGCCACCGTCGGCATTCTCGATCGAAAGAAGATCGCCCTGCTTGACAGGGAGGCAGAGCGCATCTCCCGGGCGTAGGCGGCGTCGGGCGCCCTGTCGGCTGCGACCCGGGTAAAGGACTCCATGGCCCAGTGCCTCAGGTCGATAAAGATGCGTGCCCGTCACAGGATATCCCCAGGAGTGGTTCAATCGACGAAATGTAACCTGTTACATAAAGATTAGTGTAACCGGTTTAACCTTGTCAAGGACTAAGAGAACACCCTGGGTGAGCGGCGCCACCAATCGAACAGGAAGGACTGCGAGCGCTAACGCAGAAAACGCCCGTAAACAGCAGATCAAACAACGGAGGACCCGACAGTTGATAGCCCCTGTTCCCGACAGCCCGATCCCACAGACCAACAGCGGGCAAACAGCTATGGCGATGACCGAGAACGGGAATCGAACAGCGCTCTGCTATCGCACCCGCCAGCCGTACTGTAGGAACAACCCGACGATCGCCAACGCGGACAGGGTCTTGAAATGCATATCGGCCTCTTCCTGGTACCGGGTTTCGGTTTCCTCGGCCTTGCTGCGATCATGGAAATCCTGTTTCAGGCAAACAAGAGACTTCCAGATGGCACAATCACTTGGGAGACCCTCTCCGCCAACAACGAGACTGTCGTCGCCTCGAGTGGCGCGTCCTTGCAACCCGACCGAAGCCTCGTCGCGGCAGAACACTATGACGTAGTTATCGTCTTCGGTGCGGCCGGGGCCGCAAGCTATTCCGATAGAGCCGTATCGAACTGGCTACGTTTTCAGGACGCTCATGGAGCCCGCTTGGGCTCGGTCATGTCGGGGGCATGGTTGCTGGCGCAGGCCGGTTTGCTGAATGACTTCCGCTGCTCAATCCACTGGCAGGAAATCGAAGCCTTCGCCGAGGCCTTTCCCATGGTCAAGACCTCTTCGGACATCTATGTCATTGACCGCTCTCGATTCAGCTGCTCTGGAGGACACGTCTGCGCCGACATGATGCTCTACTTGCTATCGGAGTGGTTCGGCCCGGAAATCGTGACAGAGGTGAGAGAAACACTCTTCCACGACCGGCTACGCGACCCGGGCGAAGCACAGCGTTTCGCCTTGGAGAGCCGGATCGGGTCCGCCAACCCCTTTGTGTTGCGGGCGATCGAGATTTTCGAGACACACACAGATAATCCGCCGACAATCGAACAGGTCAGCCGCAAAGTGGGCGTTTCGCAGCGTCGTTTGGAGCAGCTGTTTGCGCGCCATTTCCGGAGGACGCCGAAGCAATACCAACTCCAATTGCGACTCGAGAGAGCCAAAAGTTTGTTGGTAGCCACCGCTCTACCGATCAGAGAGATCGCTCTGATTACAGGATTTCAAAACCCACGACACTTTTCAACGGCATACAAGAACCAGTTCGGGCAGGCTCCGTCTTCCGCACGAAAGTGAGACTATTTCGTATTTCCTGTGTTTCTTTCGGATTTTGAGATCTGTCTTTGCACCGGAACCCCTAGACTCATCTCACGCGCCAAACATCGAGAGTGGAGCCATTCGACATGGCAACGAAGAAGCCGAACATCCTTCTAATCATCATGGATCATGTGGCTTTCGCAGGCCATTACCGCAGCAATCGCTACCCCTACTGCTGGCCGCATTTGGAAGCACTGGCCGAGCAAGGGGTCTGGTTCGAGCGTGCATACGCTGCTGCGCCGATATGTACACCGGCGCGAGCAAGCATCATGACCGGGCAACGACCGAGCCGTCACGGCCTGCGCTGGAACAGCGAGTACCCCATTCGCCAGAACCTCAAGGAGTTCCGCCGAGGTCAAAAACTGTTCAGCCACGCGACATCGGCTCAAGGCTACCGCAATGCTTTCGTCGGCAAATGGCATTGTGGAAAGGATCGATTGCCGGAGGACTACGGCATTGAGGGTTGGAGTTTGCCAGAGTACGGCAATCTCTATGGCTCCGCTGCGTACAAGGCCTACCTCAGTTCCATCGGCGAGCAGCAACCACGCTGTCGATTGGAATACAACCTGACCTTGCCGAGCGAGTGCGGCAGTACAGTCATCTTGGATCCTCCCGATGCCTGGCGTTACATGGAGGGTTGCGGCATCCTAGAGGGACCGGCAGCGCTACATGAGCAGTTCTTCTTGGCCTCGCTGGCGAAGGAAACTCTGTGCGAACTGGCCAAGAGCAGTCAGCCCTTCTGTATGACCGCCAGTTTCTGGGGACCGCATCAACCCTACTTTCCCAGCGAAGACTATGCCGCACTTGTCCAACCAAGCGACCTACCGCCCTACCCCAGTTTCCACGAGACACTTCGCGAAAAGCCATTACGCTACAGCGCCCATCGGGATCTGAAGGGCAACAACAGAGCGAACGTTAAATGGCCCGAGTGGTCGGATTGGCAGAACGTCCTGGCGCGCTGCTATGCGCAAGGCCTACAGACCGATGCCGCAATCGCGCAACTGCTCGACACTTTGAACGATCTCGGCTTGGCCGATGACACGCTCGTCATTGTCACGGCTGACCATGGCGACACAGTCGCAAGCCACGGCGGCGTTTGGGATAAGCATTCGACCTTCACCGAAGAAGTCGCCAGAATCCCCCTGATCATGCGATGGCCGGGCCGCCTTCAGGCGGGCAAGCGTGCGCGAGAATTGGTTACAAGCATGGATGTGACAGGCACAATTCTAGCCGCAGCAGGCGCCTCCATCGACCAAATCGATGGACGTGATCTGACCCCACTGTGCCAACCTGGACGGGCGGCCAAATGGTCTGATCATCTATTCTGTGAGCACTATGGACACAGCGGCGATGTTCTGCATCAACGCATCGTCTACAAGGATAGGTGGAAGTATGTCGCCGTCTTTGGCGATGACGACGAACTCTACGACCTCGCCGACGACCCTTATGAGCTGAACAGTCTTGTAGCCGACAGACGACACAAGGAGACTGTACGCCAGTTAAGAGGCCTCATCATCGATGAGCTGAAGCGGGAACGGGACGCCCGCGCCAAAACCGATCCGCCTTCCGATCTGGAAGCGCAGCTGGTCAACTCGACTCCCCTATGGCCGCGCGAGGAGAGGATGCTGCTGTACAAACTCGAGCATCTCCAAGGCCTTTGACAGCTCAGAGGCTGGCTCCACGCGAGTGCTCTCAGGGAAGAGCATTTTTTGAGTAGAGAGCTGCCCATTTTGGTCTGACATTCTCGCCCTTACACAGAGAGCCTGCAGGACGTCGAGGGTCCTGCAGGCATTCCAGTCAGCCATGGCCATAATGCAGTTAACTTAAGTGCTGTCGCGCGTTCGCTCAGGCCGAGACACCCTTTCACATTGGCTTGAGACGACACGTCGGTGCAAGCGCCTGCCGACCTCACCTACCCGTACAGCGTAAACTCAATGCTTGTGAGCGTTACCCCGGCCGGCAGGGTGACGCCGGCCGCCAGCATGAGGGTGTCAGACCCGGCACCGCCGTCGAAGAGATCGCCGGATTGGAGCTCGCCTTGGCTGGCGACGTTCAGCGTGTCGTTGCCGCCTTCGCCCAACAGGGTGTCGATGCCACTACCGCCGAACAGGAAAGCGTCATCCTGATTGCCGGCATTCAGGGTGTCGGCCCCTGCGCCTCCATAGAAGTAGGAGTCTTGACCTGCCCCGCCGTCCAGTCGATCATGGCCGCTTCCGCCGAAGAAGAAGGCGTCGTCGCCAGCACGTCCGGAAAGCCCATCTTCGCCGCTACCGCCATAGAGATAGGAATCGGCCCCAGTCGATTGCGACGTGAGATCACCGCGCAAAAGATCGTCGCCGTCTTCGCCCAGCAGGGAAGCATCGCTGCCGGAACCGCCGTAAATCTTGTCTCCACCGCTGTCCCCGTTCAACGTGCGATCAGTGCCGCTGCCACCGTAGATCCGGTCGCTCGCTTCGCCGCCATAGAGACCTCGGTCGGCGCCCTGGCCGCCGAAGATTCGATCGCCACCGGCATCGCCGTGGAGACTATCAGAGCCACTGCCACCGAAGATCTGATCGTTGTTGTTGCCACCGTCAATCAAATCGCTGCCACTGTCGCCAGACAGTGCTATGTCGTCGCCCCCGCCTCCGAAGAGGCTGTCGTCGCCCGTGCCGCCGTAGAAAGAAAAATCCACGCCCAGACCTCCGGACAGACGGTCATCCGCCGAGCCACCGTAGAAGAAGCCATCGTCGCCCTGCCGCCCGGTCAGGATGTCGGCACCGTACCCACCGAACAAGTAGGAATCGGATCCGCTGTCGCCATCTAGAAGATCATTCCCCTGATCGCCATAAAATGCGAAATCGGCGCCGCTTCCTCCGTAGAGGCTGTCGCTGGCGTTGTCTCCCCGGAAATCGTAGTCGCCACCACTGTTGCCGAAAAGCGTATCGCTGCCGTAACCGCCTCTGAAGATCCTGTCGTCTCCGCTGCCCCCGGATAGGGTGTCGTTACCGCTGTCTCCGTAGAGGCGAAGGTCGGTTCCGTTGCCGCCATAGATGTTGTCGCTGCCGCTTCCTCCAACAAAGTTCCCGTCGACCCCGTTGCCACCGTAGAGGCTATCGGAGCCGTAACCGCCATTGAAAAAGGCGTCGTTACCATTGCCGCCCGAGAGATCATCATCTCCGCTGCCGCCATAGAAGCTGTCATCGTTACCAGAGCTGCCGGACAGGACATCGTCGGCATTCCCACCGAAGAAACTCCTATCCGTGTCGTCGCCGCCAAAGAGGGTGTCGACGGCACCGCCACCATAGAAGCTGGTGTCTTCTCCACTGCCGCCAAACAGTGTGTCCGTGTTGTTACCTCCGTAGAAGCTTAGATCTCGTCCGCTGCCGCCCGAAATGACGTCGTTGTTGGAGCCGCCGAAGAACCGGCTGTCATCGCCTTCGCCGCCCGAGAGGCTGTCGTCACCGATGTTGCCTCGAAAGTTGGTGTCATCGCCTGTGCCTCCGGCCAGGCTGTCGTCGCCCGTGCCGCCGAAAAAGAAGATGTCTGCCCCGGAACCGCCGGAGAGAGTGTCATAGCCCTCGTCCCCATAGAAAGCGGAGTCATTCCCAGTGCCGCCTGAGAGGCTGTCGTCGCCGTTACCCCCATAGAAGCGGAAGTCCGACCCATTGCCTCCATAGAGGCTATCCTCGCCATTGTTTCCGAAGAATGAGGAGTCACTACCAGTATCGCCGAAAAGACTATCGTCGCTGCCTCCACCATAAAAGGAGCGATCCTGTCCAGAGCCACCGTAGAGGGCGTCGTTGCCGTTACTGCCTGCGAAGGACCTGTCGCCGCCCGCTCCGCCAAAGATGAAGTCGCTGCCGGCATTGCCGTCGAAACCGAAATCTGAGCCAGACCCACCGAACAGGGTGTCGTCACCGCCATCTCCCGTGAAACCAAGGTCGTTCCCGACACCGCCGTAGAGCGTGTCGTTCCCGGTTAGGCCATCGAAGTATTCGTCGTTCCCCGAACCGCCATACAGGGTATCGTCGCCGTCGGCGCCGAAAAAAATGATGTCGTCACCACTACCACCGAACAGGGTGTCGTCGTCGCCGTCGACAAAATTGCTGTCACCATAGAAGTTGCGATCGTCCCCATAGCCGGCGAACAAGAGGTCGTCGCCACTTCCTCCAAAGAAGGAGCTATCGTTCCCCGAATTTCCAAACAGGGTGTCGACACCGCTGTCTCCAAAAAAACGTCTGTCCGAATCATCCCCACCAAAGAGCGTATCTTCGCCGTCGCCTCCCTCGAAGCTGCTGTCTCTCCCACTGCCGCCAAAGAGGGTATCGCTTGCACTCAGACCGAAGAGACGGTCATCTCCGCTTAAACCGAAAATCGTATCGACGCTGTTCGAGCCGGTAAGAGTGTTATCTTCACCAGCAGATCCAAAGATAACGGCCATCGATCCTTCCTTTACAACTGTCTATTTTTGAAGTCTTGTTGACTGGCTCCCGCTTTACGCACGTTCATTTACTGTGCCGAACACAATGAGGCAGGTCAAGCCTGCCCTCCCAGTTCTAGGCCGCTTGTGGTGTCGGTTCGAGCTGTGCCGTCGTTTCTACCGCGTCCCAGGTCAGCCCTTCCCTGTAGCGCCAGGCCACGGCACCGTTCTCGCCCATCGCAAAGAGGGTCAGCCAGCCCTTGTCGAAGAGGTCGCGGACGCCGGGGTGATTGCGCAGGATGTCGGTCATGGCCTCGCGCGGGGCCTCGATATAGACCGAGAGGCGCAGCGGCTCGTGCGCGAACTTCTCTCCGTCGTGCACGGATTGCCAGGGCAGACCCGGACGCAGATTGCCGCCATTGCCTTCGACTACGCCGATGCCGCCGATCACGTTGTGCAGCAGCTTGTTGCCGCCGCCGAAGGTCTCGGGCGCCACGGTGGAGCCATAGTACTGAAGGCTGATCCAGCTCGCGACCACGACCGGTGCAGTCATGATCAACTCTAACACGCCGAAGTCCTTGTCGTCCTTCCAGATGTAGTCATGCAGGAAAGCCCGGCCTGCCAGCCCCTTTCCCAAGGTGCGGCTGCGCGGGGCGGCGATAAAGGCCTTACAGCCGGCCAGCGCCCACTCCGGCCGGGTTTCCGACCAGTCTCTGCTGCGCCGGGTGATGTCTCCAGCGCCGGCGGCCCGCGGCAGGCGCAGAGCCCGCTCACCGCGCGCGATTTTGGCCGCACTCTCCAGCCAAGCCTCTGCCCGCCTCAGCGCCGCCTTGCGCGCGGCGCTTGGCACATCCTTGCTATAGAGCCTAACGGTGTCGCCGGTGGTATCGTGCAACGCTGCCAGGAACAGCGTGTCGTCAGGAACCTCGATCCCCTTCTCTTTCAGGCCGGTGCGCACCTGGCTGTTATTCAACAGCAGCGCCAGAAGGCGTGCATTGACCTCTCCAGAGTAACCGCCGCAGGCGCCACAATGCAGCGCGCTGGCATGGGGGTTGTTTACCACCTTGGCACCATGTCCTGCGATCAGGATCAGCGGGGCGAAATCGCGGGTAAGCGACATGGCACGAAGGATCGCCTCTGCGGCACCGATCTGCTGCTCCAGCCCCAAAGCCGGATCCAGTCTCGGTGCCGGGTCCTTGTCGGCGACAGCGGGTTTCAGACCCAGAGAATCGCGGATCAGGCGTACCGCATAGATCGGACCGGCCGCCTCCACGAAGGCAAAGGAGGACACCGCGGCCAGCTTGAAACGACCCCACGCCCGCTTTGCTCGAGCAGCAAAGCGCGCCGAGAGATCGGCCTCAACCAGGTTTTGGCTGCCAGACACCGATGCGACGCCCGGGTTCAGGAGAACCGGCAGGCGCCGCTCTTCGACGTCCGATGCAAAACGCCGGTGCGCCGTGGCCAAGCCGAAGAAACCGGCAAACCCAAGTGTCTGGATGCCCGGATCGACACTCTCCAATGCACGCCGGTAGACCTCGGAGCGAACGTCGATGCAAAAGGCTGCTTGCAGAGCCGGCCGGCTCTCCGATCGCTTCGCCTCTGGGGCAGCCAGAATGGCTGCCAGCTGGCGCTGTCCGGCGCGCTCGGCTGCCTCCTGCAAAATGCTGTCCAGGATCTGGTCGCTAGAGGGAGCAAGCGGCGTGCTATGCGCGTTCCGGACAACCGACCACTCCGCTGCAATTCTGCTGTCGTAGAATTCAAAGAGCGCCTCTTCCCAGACCAACCTGATGGCCAGCAGTTCGCGTGCATCGCTATTCTGTGCCCCGGCTAACTCGGCTTGCCAGAGCTTCTGACGAGCAAGGTGGGACCAGCCGCCCATGGTCATCAATAGGGCATGCAGGTAGGTCGGCAAGGCCCCTTCCTCGAGACCCAGGCGCTCGACTGCACGAGCAATGGCTTCCTCGGCGCGTTGCGGTGATTCGGCGACGTGGCGGGCAAAGCCCTTTAGGCCCAAGATCTCGGGCGTCAGATCGTGCGTGGCTGCCGCACGCCAGGCGGAATAGGCCCCCCGCTCTTTCGGTGCGGCCCAGAGCGCTTGTCCCTCATCGAAGAAGCCCGCAGCCCATGCGCCAATGCGTTCGGCGATCAAGCCCGGCCAGTCGATGCCGCTTTCCTCCGCAGCAAGCTCGGCTATGGTCGGCAGAGCGGTGACCGGCGCGCCAGGCCGCCGGAGCGCCTCCTTGAGGGCAGTCAGGCTTCCGGGGCGGCTTGCTTCGGGTGCCGCTGCCAAGGCAGCCAGCAGATCCTCATCACTGATCTGACCGCTATCGACCTTGGCGGCATAGCGCTCGCGCGGCAGGGTGACCTGGATGCCGGCGACGCGGCCCAGGCAAGCCGCCGTTTGCGCCAGGGTACGATCGCCCTGCCCCAGAAAGGGGTTTACCGCTACGGTCGCTGCCAGGGGCCAGGCCGGCGGTACGGCGCGCACTGCGCCATCAAGGGCCTGATCGAGCTGCACTGTCATCGAAGCAGTCATAATCACTCTCCTTCCCATCCTAAGTGCCAGAGGCCGAGCTGCGGCGCGTCCAAGCGCCCAGCAGCCGATCGAAGAGGGCGTTGACGTAGAGCCCGTTGGACAGATGCACGCGCAGGCCCGCCGAGGCTGGGTGATAGGCCCAGTTCGGGAACATGGCCTGCGCCACGGCAACCAAGGCAAAGCTGCCGACCGCGAGCCCGATCAACGCCCACTCCAGCGGACCCGGCACCGGCGTTGCCGGCAAGGTTCCAGCCATAAGCCACAGAGAGGCCGCATGCAGGGCAAAATAGCCGAGCGCAGCACCCACGGAGTAAACCGCGATCCGCTTGGTCAGTGCCCGCGGTGCGGCATCGGCCAGGCCCTGTGCCAGCAGGTAGGCGACACCGAAGATCAGGATCGCCCCCAGCGCAAAGGCCTGCGTTGACTTGCCCTCGAAGCCCACTCCGGCGCCGAAACCAAAGGCGACCAAAGCATAGATTGCGATTGCGATCAGGAATGCGCGCCCGACTGCCGCTGCGTTGGGGATCGCAACCGGACCGGGTCGGCGGATCGCGGCGACAGTGTCGATCGCACTCCCCGACGCCAGGAAGGCGTGCGCCTTGTAGAGCGAATGGGCGACGATGTGCAGAAGTGCCAGCGGGAAGAGTGCCAGACCGCACTGCAGAATCATGAAGCCCATCTGTGCCACCGTGGACCAGGCAAGCGACGTCTTGACCGCCGGTTGGGTCAGCATGACGAGTCCGCCGAAGAGCGCCGTAAAGCCTCCGATCGCCACCAGGGCTGCCAAGGCGACCGGCGCGACCAGCATCACATCGGCAAAGCGGATCAGCAGGAAACCGCCGGCATTGATCACCCCGGCATGCAGCAAGGCCGAGACCGGCGTCGGCGTTTCCATCACTTCGGTCAACCAACCGTGTGTCGGGAACTGGGCCGACTTCAGGAGTGCAGCAACGGCAAGGAGACCCGCCGCCCAGAGGGCACCGCCGGGAACCGGGTCGGAGCTGGCCGCGGATAGGATTGTCGCGATGTCGCCGCTGCCGTAGGCGCTGGCCAGGAGGACTGCCGCCGCAACCAAAGCCACATCGCCGATGCGAGCCGTCACAAACTTTTTTCGGGCTGCCCGCTGCGCGGCGATGCGATCGGCGTAGAAGAGCAGTAGCCGATGCAGGAAGACGCTGGTGGCGATCCAGCCGACCACCAGCTGCAGCAGAGTCCCGGCCTGCACCAACAGCAGAACCGACGCCAGCGTGAGACACATCCATCCGGTGAAGGCGCCCTGCCTCTCCTCACCATCCAGGTAGGTCGCGGAATAGCGCAGAACCACCCAGCCGATGGCCGCAACGAGCAGCAGCATGACCACACTCAACATATCGACCCGCGGCGCGAAACCGACCCCGGCAAGACCAATCAAAGGCGCCGTTGCTGGCCCCTTTAGTGCGAGCAGGAGAGCGCTCGCTACGGCCGTGGCGAAAGCAAGCAAGGCCGCCAGTTCGGCCAGTCGAACCTGACGCCGTGGTCGGAAGCCCGGCCCTGCGAATGCATCCGCGGCGGCTGCAACAAGCAGAAGCGGTGCCAAGAGCGGGAGAAGATAGATCACGGCGCCAAGCCCTCCGATTCCAGTGACGAGCGAACTGGGATCCAGATAGACCTTGCCAAACTTAAAGAAAAATATAATTAATCATCAAAACCGTTCGACTAGATAGAACGATTATGAGTCAACTGAACTATCACCACCTGCGCTACTTCTGGGCGGTCGCTCACGACGGCAATCTGACACGTGCCGCCCGCCGCCTGAACCTCTCGCAGTCTGCGCTCTCGGTGCAGATCAAGCAGCTGGAGGAGCGACTGGGCCATGCGCTCTTCCTGCGCCAAGGCCGCCAGTTGCAATTGACGGAAGCAGGACGCATTGCGCTGGATCATGCCGACCGGATCTTCGCGACCGGCGAGCAGCTGATCGGCACGTTGAACCAGGCCGGCCGCGCCCGTCAGGCCGTTCGGGTCGGCGCTTTGGCAACGCTCTCGCGCAACTTCCAGATCGGCTTCCTTCGCCCGCTGCTGGGGCGTTCCGATGTCGAGATCATCCTACGATCAGGCACGCTGGCCGAGCTGATGCCGGCCCTGCAGGCGCTCAATCTGGACATCGTGCTGGTAAACCGGCCACCCGCAGAGGATGCGGCGACCGCTTTTCACGCACACCGTCTGGCCGAACAAGGGGTTAGCCTGGTGGCAACGCCCGAGCGTCTGGAGCGGGAGGCTTCGCTGAATGACCTGGTGCAGAGCCATCCGGTCATTTTGCCGACGCGTGATTCCGGTATCCGTCTTGGCTTCGATGCCCTGATGGATCGTCTGAACCTTAGCCCGCAAATCGCCGCCGAGGTGGATGACATGGCAATGCTGCGCTTGCTGGCGCGCGAAGGGGTGGGTCTGGCAGTGATCCCGCCGATCGTCGTACAGGACGAGTTGAAGAGCGGCCGCCTTGTTGCCCTCGACCGACTCCCCGATATCGTAGAGACCTTCTACGCCGTCACGCTGGAGCGGAAGTTTCCGAACCCTCATGTGCACAGCCTGCTCGATGCAATGCGCGCACAAACCAGTGGCCGGCAAGTATCTGTTCTCTTGGATTGAGAAATCGGCTAGGAGAAATGGATAACGGGGAGACAAAGGTGCAGTCCAAGCGCGATGCAATCAGTTTGAGAAGTGCGGTGCGCAGCAGCAAGCGACCGGGGGTGCGGGCCATTGCCGAGCACACCAAGCTTTCCGTCGCCACCATCTCCAGGGTCCTGAATGGCGCCGAGAACGTCCGGCCCGAGACACGGGAGCGGGTGAACAAGGCCATTGCAGAGCTTGGCTTTCGTCCCAATCCGGCCGCCCGCGCTCTCTCGACCAACCGCACGCGCACCATCGGCGCGGTGGTCCCGACCCTCTCGCACTCCATTTTCACGCGCTTTTTGGATGGTGCGGAGCAGGAACTGGCGCAGCATGGCTATGCCCTGGTTCTGGCGACTGCCGAAGAGGGTCGCGTGCAAGAGCAGCAAAGGGTGCGCGAGATCATGAACTTGGGCGCGGAGGGCATGATCATCTCCGGCGCCACGCACGCGCCAGAGCTCCTTAGCCTAATCAGCCAGCAGCGCCTACCGACCGTGTGTATCTCGATTTACAAGCCCGAGTTCGAGCTGACCACGATCGGCTACGACAATGAGAACCTGGCGCGTGAGGCAGTCGGCTTCCTCAGGTCGCTGGGACACCGCCGCATCGCGGTTCTGCATGGCCCCGCAGAAGAGAACGACCGCACGCAACTGCGCCTGAAAGGCGCACGGGATGCCAGCGCCGATCTGGATGTTGTCTTCGTCGGCGGCAGCCTGGACGTTACGGGTGGCGTGGCAGCGACTGCTCAGGTGTTGCGCGAAGGATCCAGACCGACGGCCCTCCTCTGCCTCTCCGACGTGCTCGCCCTGGGGGCGCTCTTCGAGCTGGCGCGGGCCGGCGTGAAGGTCCCCGAAGAGGTCTCGGTGATGGGGTTCGACGACCTCGACTGGGCGGCGGTTTCCGAACCGGCATTGACCAGCATCCGCTTGCCCACAACCTCTATGGGACGCAAGGCGGCACGGGCCTTGATCTCTAAGCTGGACCAAGGCGTGCCGCTGCAAAGCGAACGCCTCGACGCTGAGATCGTCGTGCGCGGCTCTACCGCTGCACCGCCCGAAGCAGATTGACGACGCACGGCACAGCCAGGCAACTCAACACCGCCAAACGCTTCGCTGCGAAGCCTTAGCAGATCTTCAGATTTCCGTCCTCGGCGCGGCATCTTTTCTGGGCTGCGACGGCCTGACATGCGGCAGAAGGCGCCCCGGTCGAGCGCTTGCTCAGTCCGGGATATGCGTTCAGGTTCTTACCCAGGCGGATGCAGCCCTGGGCCCGAGTGGTCCGGCTGGTCGCGCCGTCGACAGGGGCTTGCGAAGGAGAAGGCCAATGGACACGAGCTTGGCGGTCGATCTCGCCAGGATCCAGTTCGCCTTCACTGTGTCATTCCACATACTCTTCCCGGCCGTGACCATTGGGCTCGCATCCTTCCTGGCCGTGCTGGAGTTGCAGTGGCTGCGCACCGGCAAGAGCGCCTATCACGACCTCTATCGCTATTGGGTTCGGATCTTCGCCGTCACCTTCGGCATGGGCGTGGTTTCCGGCGTGGTGATGAGCTATCAGTTCGGCACGAACTGGAGCCGCTTTTCCGACATCGGCGGCAATGTCCTGGGCCCACTGATCGCCTATGAGGTGTTGACCGCCTTCTTCCTGGAGGCCGGCTTCCTCGGCATCATGCTGTTCGGCTGGGGACGCGTAGGCAAGGGCCTACACTTCTTCGCCACCTGCATGGTGGCGCTCGGCACTCTTATTTCGGCCTTTTGGATCCTCTCGGCCAACAGCTTCATGCAGACGCCGGCAGGCTATGGCATCGACCCCGACGGACGGCTCTTCGCCGAGAGTTGGCTGGAGGTGATCTTCAATCCCTCCTTCCCCTATCGCTTCATCCACATGGTCCTGGCAGCCTTCCTCACCACCTCCTTCGTGGTCGGTGCGGTCGGCGCCTGGCATCTGCTGCGCCGGCGCGGCGATGAGCGCGCGCGCATTATGTTCTCTATGGCGATGTGGATGGCCGCCATCGTAGCCCCCCTCCAAGTGGTCGCCGGCGATCAGCACGGCCTCAACACGCTCGAGCATCAGCCGGCCAAGATTGCCGCCATCGAGGGCATCTTCCCGGCCAGCCAAAAGGGTGTCTGCTGGTCGTTGGTCGGCTGGCCGAACATGGAAGAGGCGCGGGTCGACTACGACGTCTGCATCCCCCACCTCGGCAGCCTGATCCTGACGCACGAGTGGGACGGCGAGGTCAAGGGGTTGGAATCCTGGCCGCGCGAGGATTGGCCCAACTCCACCGTCGTTTTCTGGACCTTCCGCGTCATGGTGGCGATCGGCCTGGCCATGGTCGCGATGGGCATGATTTCCTTGCTGCTACGCATCAACCGACGGCTTTACGACGCCCATTGGTTCCATAGGCTGGCGGTGTGGATGGGCCCCAGCGGCTTCGTTGCCGTGCTCTGCGGCTGGATCACGACCGAGATGGGTCGCCAGCCCTGGGTGGTCTACAACATCCTGCGTACGGCAGACGCCGCCTCGCCCAATACGGCAGCCGAGGTCGGCACCACCCTGGCGATCTTCGTCGCCGTCTATATCCCGGTCTTCGGCACCGGCACCTACTACGTGCTGCGCCTGATGCGCAGGGGTTTCGAAAACCTGCCGCCGGTGGCTCCCGAAGGCGGTCCTGGCCGTAAACGCCACGCCAAGCGTCCGCTCTCTGCAGCGCCGGACGCCCGAACCGGTGCAGCGTCCGGCGCAGCGCCAGACGCTGCCGAGTAAGGAGGACAGGAGCCATGGGCATCGATCTTCCTCTTATCTGGGCTGCGATCATCGCGGTCGGCGTCATCATGTACGTGGTGTTGGACGGCTTCGATCTGGGCATCGGCATCCTCTTCCCCTTCTTTCGCGAGAAGGAGGAGCGCGATGTGATGATGCACAGCGTCGCCCCGGTCTGGGACGGCAACGAGACCTGGATGATTCTGGGCGGTGCCGGCCTGCTGGGCGCCTTCCCGCTGGCCTACTCGGTATTGCTTTCCGCCCTCTACCTGCCGCTGATCCTGATGCTGATCGCGCTGATCTTCCGCGGCGTCGCCTTCGAGTTTCGTTTCAAGGCCGAGGGCGAGCATCGCCTTTGGGATCTCGCTTTCTGGGGCGGCTCTCTACTCGCGACCTTCATGCAAGGCATGGCGCTCGGCGCCTTCATTTCCGGCATCGAGATGGACGGCCGCGACTATGCCGGCGGCACCTTCGCCTGGCTCTCCCCCTTCACCATTTTCGTCGGCATCGCGCTGGTCTTCGGCTATGCGCTGCTGGGCGCCGGCTGGCTGCTGCTCAAGACCGAGGGCGCGCTGCAGGAGAAGGTGTGGGAACTCTACCGCCCGCTCCTCTTCCTGGTCTTCCTGGCGGTCGCCGCGATCAGCCTCTGGACCCCACTCGCCGACCCACGCATCGGTGCGCGTTGGTTCGCCTGGCCGAACACTGTCATCCTGCTGCCGGTCCCAGCTCTGGTCGCCCTGCTCGCTTTCTACCTCTACCGCGCCGTCGAGCGTCGCCAGGAGCGCCGCCCCTTCCTGCTCACCCTGGGCCTCTTCGTCCTCTCCTACCTCGGCCTGGCGATCTCACTCTGGCCCAACATCATCCCCCCCGCCGTTACCATCTGGGACGCTGCCTCGCCGGCGGAGAGCCAAGGCTTCATGCTGATCGGCACCCTCTTCCTGCTGCCCATCATCATCGGCTACACCGCCTACAGCTACTGGATCTTCCGCGGCAAGGTCCGCGCCGACGCGGGCCACTACCACTAGCGTCATGCGCGGCAAGCAACTGCTCTGGGCGATCGGGCTCTGGGTCGCAGGCATCGCAGCGGTGGCAGCGATCAGCTATGGACTGAAGCTGGTGATCGGGATCTGAGGGCGGCGTTTGCCGCCCCGCAGGGAATGTCATGAGTTTACAGGGTGTACAGAGCTGAACCGAGCCTCTCGCTCTTTGGGTGATTTGAATGAATGAGCCGCACCCCACATAGCAAGAACACTCTCGCATCACCGCCACTTCACAAGGTCCCGGCTGACCATTAAGCCACGATCCCTGTACAAGGTGAAATCTCAGTTGTACCAATGAGTTCTCACGCGCCCCATTTCGCAGGTTTCCCAAAGCAATCGCCAGATCCACAGCCATTTTTCAGTTTTCTATTGATTGCGTTCCTCCTCCTGTGATAATGTCTCATAAGTTCAAAAATCATAAACTTGAAGAGTTTAATCGAAAATTTCTTAAACAAAATGAAGAGATCAACACGCTATTCGATTAGTTAATATTGAACTTGAACCTGAACTTGGACTTTGTCAGTGAATATTGGCTGCGCTAGAGAAACACCGCTGCACCGATATACTGTTACAACATTGACTTGACTGCGCGGAACACACAAAGGAATTGAGAGAACAGGAATTTTATGTGCCTGAGAACAATATAAATTCATTAACTACCAAACAACTCCCACTAAACTATTGCCTATAATCGAGAAAGGATGAATCAAAAAATGCCACAAGCAAACAAATTGAGGGATCTGCTACGGATCCGGAATGCCAATCACGACCGCCTCGACAAGGTCAATGAGTATCTAGGGAGTGCAGTAGGAAAAAAGAGATCTCGAGACCCTGACGCGGAGTACAATGGCGCACCCTGCATTATCGTTTTTGTACCAAGAAAGATTAATGCAACATGGCTGTATGATGACTCAGTTATTCCAGAATTTCTTGAAGGACCGGATGATCTGTGGTGCCCTGTTGACGTTGTGGAGGGCGCCAAGGCCGATGATGAGTATTTCAAGCTGTATGACTCTTATGGCGAGAACGAGCGGCTACAGTCTGTCATTGAGATGCGGGCCAGAAAACCACTGTCGGCCGGAAATCTTGCTTTGTGGGATCAACTCAAAGGTTGGCGCGACAGACTAGGCCCGGGATCGCAGATTGCCGCCACAGGAGTCGACCCCAACGACTCCTTGACGGGCACGTTGGGCTGCCTGGTCCGCGACAAAGCCTCGGGTGAGCTTGGCCTTCTCACAAACAAGCACGTCGCTCTCCAGGAGGGGACGGTCTTGTATCACCCGGAGTTGGATACGACCC
The DNA here is from genome assembly GCA_963669445.1 of Rhodospirillales bacterium. GTDB lineage: Bacteria > Pseudomonadota > Alphaproteobacteria > Kiloniellales > JACOMY01 > JACOMY01. The sequence continues at coordinate 1,787,599 of OY770029.1, read as the reverse complement.
AAATTGCCATAACGAGGCGAACGGCGGAGTACATTTCCGACATGGATCGCTTTCCAGGGATTACCAACGAGAATGGAGCATACTTCATTATCGACTGCGCCTTTGCATCGTTGGATTCGAGCATGACGGCCGAGTATCTTGATGCACGGCTTCCCTATCTTTCTAAAGTCGACGATACGCTCGAACAACGCGGAATCGGTTCGTCCCTGCCGATCGATCTGGACTCGATGGATCTGATCGATATGCCCGTCATTGGTGTTGGGGCGACCCGATCGTTCCAGCGCGGCAAGATTGTTGCTTTCGCTTATGAGTATGAGGACTATGATGAAACCGGGCACTCCGGTTACACTGACTTCCTCATAGTTGGCGATGACGGGAGTGAGTTCAGCGATCCTGGTGACAGTGGAAAACTGATCTTTACGGACGAAGAGACCCCTCGGCCAGTTGGACTCCTCTGGGGCGGTTGGTACGAACGCCTCCGGTCCTCAAAACTCCAGGAAAACTGGACCTATGCCATTGACATCAATATTGTGCTAGAAAAACTCAACATCGAAATCGTATCGGTTGTTTGATCAGTAGATCGCGAGTTGTGACTTGCGTAGTTGTATCTCGGGAGTGTGAATCAAGAATGCTCATTGGCTGGGGGTCAATGTTCCCCCACTGGCATAACCACCCGTCTGGCCCCTTCCCTAAAGTCACCCATGGCAAAGTCCCAGCGCCCCGCTGGCCAGAGCAGGGTCATGCTGTCCTGCCAGGGACGGTAGATTGCCGTGTAGAGGGTGCCGAAGCCGGCGTCGAAGGCGGTCGAGTAGAGTGGCGGTTTCAGGAAGGCGGCGACGAACTTTTCCTCCGGCTCGCGGTGCAGGGTGAGGCGTTGGAGGAGAAAACGTTGGCGTTCGATGGTGGCGGAGAAGCGGGCGTGGCTGATCCACTCGACACGCTCCTGGTGGTTGGTAGCGACGGCCTGGTGGGTAATAAGGGTGTCGCGGTCGGGGCCCATGTAGGCGGTGAGGTAACGGCGCTCTCGGTCGACGAGCGTCACGTTGTAGCTCATGTGGGTGGGCACGCGCGCAAGCACCCTCCCCGCCTCGGCCGTGGTCTCGCAGGTCTGCAGGATGTAGCGCAGGATCAAGGGCACACCGAAGCCCTCGCCGACGACGCGTCGCCCGCCGAAGGTGAGGGAGACGGCAAGGCCGGCGTCGTTGATGCCGTCGACCAAGCCCCAAAGGCCATCACTGGTGCCCATTACGCCCCGGCCCTGCCAGTGGGTCTTCAGCAGCAGCGCGTCGAAGGCCTTGGGGCTGTAGTCGTAGTTGCGCACCAGGATGGGCTCCTCGCCCGGGACAATCGCCTGGCTGCAGCCGGAGAGGTAGGCTGGCGGGCAGTAGAAGCTGAGAAAGCGGGCCGCATAGTCGCCGCCGCCGGCAAGCTCCGCCAGTTGGTCGTAGAGCGCCAGTAGCTCCGGCATATGTTGGCCAATCTTCTTCCGCGAGGCCCAGTAGGTGGGACGCGCCTGCGCACCCTCTTTCAGCCACCAGCGCCGGTAGGCGGGCCAGTACTCGGCGAAGAGCCCGGCCCACTTGGGACCGGGCTCAGCCTCGCTGACGGCGCGGAAGGTCAGTTCCAAAGGAGGCTCCCTGGGCGTCTTGGACCGGCAAGAGATTGTGACGGCGACAGCCCTTCTCCCTCTCTCGCCCTATGCCATGACCGAAGGATAAGGCCCTGGACTGGGAGAGCAAGCCGTGCGGCTGGAAACGGCCGGCACGCACGAGGCGTGCCGAGCCGCTTTGGCGCATACATCTCCGCCGCTAAAGGATCTTGAAGGCCGGATCACTCAGTTCAGGCGAAGCCTGGGCTGCCGGCAAGGGGCGCGCGGAGAAGGCGGCCTTGATGCCGTCGATCCAGAGCTTGGAGCGCTCGGTGAGCTTGAAGCCCGGGGTCATGGAGCGGCCGCGGATCACCAGGATACCAAGGTCTGCTCCTTCGTAGCGATAGTCGCCCGGTTTCAGGATGCGCAGGAAGAAGGCCTCCTTCTCGCTCTCCACCGCACGGCGGTGATAGTCGAAGCGGTCGAAGACGACGCGGCCGTCGTCCAGCATGCGATAGATGCCGGTCGGCGGCGCCTCGGTCAGGATATCGACGGAGTCTTCCGTGTGCTTAATCACCATCTGCGACCAGGAATCGATGTTGTCCGGGTCGGCCCAGCGCTGGTTCAGCTCCTCCACATCCAACTCGAAGGGCTTGCCGGAGAACTCCAGCAGGTGGAAGAGGAACAGAGGCGAATCGGCATGGGCAAAGGCGGCATGGTTGGTCATTGAAGAAGCGCCGGTGATGCGTGGGTTCAGCTCGCCCAGAAAGATCTCCCCAGTCTTCTCTTCGATCAGGAAATCCAGTTCGAAATAGCCACGATAGCCTTCTTTCTTCAACTGCTCTCCGAATTGATAAGTCAGCTCTCGCGCGCGCTGGCGGGTTTTCGGTGGGAAGGCCGTGGCGAAGATCTCGTTACCGCACCAGCCGCCGCGATAGGGGGTCAGTTCCGGGAAGCCGACCAGCTCTGTCATCAGCGGGCCGACGATGGTGCCCTGCTTGGTGGCGCAGGCCTCAATGGCGGAGCCGCGGCAGACCAGACGCTTCATCACCTTGATCTCGCCCTCACCCACGATCTCGTGCTCGTGGCGGCGGAAATCGGCCTCGCTCTTGATGAAGAAGGTGGTGTGGCCGCTGTCGCCGAAGGCCGACTGCAGCACCAGGTCTTTGCCAAGGCCGGCCTTGTCCGCGACCTCGCAGAGCTGCTCCCAGCTCTTGATTTCCGAGAGTGTGTTGGGGGCCGATGGCACGCCGGCCTTGTTGCCGATGCGCACGGTTTCGATCTTGTTGTCCACCCGACTGCGCAGCTTGGCCTTGGGGAACCAGACCTTGGCGCCCAGTTCCTTGGCCAGACGCTCGGTCTCCTCGTCGAACATGAGGAAGACGAAGACCGGCTTCTCGCCGCGATCCTTCACGAAGTCGATCACCTCCTTGTGCTGCAGGAGGTAGTTGTTGATGTCCTCTATCGACTGGAACTCGTCGTGCGGGATCTCCGAGGGTACCATAACGTTGGGGTGCTTGCCGTCGTAGCAGTCCAGATAATTGATGTACTTCAGGTTCTTGACCCACTCGTCGAGGCCCAGGAGATTGAAGTTGGTGGCTGAGACGAAATAAATCGGCGTCTCGTTTCGGTGGAAGAAACGACGAATTTCCGAAATGTTGCGAAGTGTTTTCTTCGGCATCGGTGAAGGTCTCCCGTTCGTTGGCTTTTTTGGTCAGCTTTGGTCGGCAAGGGCGGCATCGGTAAAGACCCGCAATCCCAGCTCTGGTCGATAGCCGTGAATCTCGTTGACGTCGAGCGCCCGCATGAAGGCCAGAATCTCTTCCGAAATCACTTGACCCGGCACCAGGATGGGGAAGCCCGGCGGATAGGGAATGATGAAGGAGGCGGAGACGAACTCACGCTCCTTATCCGTGGCCAGCAGCTTCGCCAGCTCGTCGAGCGCCAGGTAATCGCAGTTGTCCTCGTCATAGGCCAGGAAGAAGGCCCTGCGGATGTCGCCTTCCGGCGAGCCGCTTGCGTCGCTGGTCCGGAAGGCCGCGTGAAAGCGGCTGAAGTCCGGCAGTGGCGGCAGCTCTTCCGTCAGGCTCTTCACCCGCCGCTCGAAGGAGAGCCGCTCCATCTTCGAGGCGTCGTCCAGCAACTCGTCCAGTTCCTTGGCGATCTGGACCAGAACCTCGATCAGATAGGCGACTGACGAGCGCGTGGTGCCGATGTTGGTCATGAAGAGGACGGTGTTGCGTGAGGTCTTGTTGATCTGGATCCCGTACTTGTCCATCAGGATTTTGGTCTTGAAGGTGTCGCCGTCCCAGCCGGTACCGCCCACCGCCAAGGTTACGCGTGTGCCATCCAGCACGAACTCGTCGTTGGCCCAGCTCTCCCAGATGTCGTTCCAGCCCTGGGCCGGGTCGTAGTAGGACTGGATCCCGCTCTCGCGGTACTGGTCCGGGATCATGTCACCCGAGGTCAGAAGCTTGAAGTATTTTTGCAAGAGCGGGTGGGTCGAGATCGCCCGGCGCATCGACATGGCGGCCTCGACCTGGCGCTGCACGAACTCGAAGCCCTCCAGTTCCACCTGGCGGCGGCCGACGTCGAGCGAGGCGATGATCTGGTAGTTCGGCGAAGTCGAGGTGTGGGTCATGTAGGCCTCGTGAAAGGCCTCCTCCACCTCGCCTTTGAAGTCCTGGTCGTAGACGTGGATCATCGAGCCCTGGCGCAGCGCGGTCAGGGTCTTGTGCGTCGATTGGGTGGCATAGACGCGCACGCGCGCATGCGGCGGCGGGATCAGGCGGGTGGAGACGAGCGTGGCATCGTCCGCCCCCTCCAGCTTCTCCTGTTGCTTCTCGAAGGCCTTGGCGTGCTTCTCACCGCGCAGACGCTCGCGCAGCAAGCCGGCTGCGTTCATGGCCGTGCGTTGGCGGTAGGTCGGCCCGAAGCGAGCGAAGGCGAACCAGGCCTCGTCCCAAAGGAAGACCAGGTCAGGCTTGATCGCCAGACACTCTTCCATCACCCGCTCGACGTTATAGACCAGCCCGTCGAAGGTGCAGTTGGTCAGCAGCAGCATACGCACCCGGTCCAGCTTGCCGGCTGCCTTCAGCTCCAGAAGCTGATGCTTGATCTCCTTGATCGGAACGGCGCCGTACATCGAGTACTCGTTCAAGGGATAGCTGTCGAGGTAGACGACCTGGGCGCCAGCCAGCACCATGCCGTAGTGGTGCGACTTATGACAGTCGCGGTCGACCAGCACGATATCGCCGGGTCGGACCAGGGCCTGCACAACAATCTTGTTGCAGGTGGAGGTGCCGTTGGTGGCAAAGAAGGTCTGCTTTGAGCCAAAGGCCCGCGCTGCCAGTCGCTGCGCTTCCTTGATCGGTCCAACCGGGTCCAGCAAGCTGTCGAGCCCGCCGGAGGTCGCCGAGGTCTCCGCCAGGAAGATGTTGGGACCATAGAAGGCGCCCATATCCTGGATCCAATGCGAGCGTGCGATCGACTTGCCGCGCGAGATTGGCATGGCGTGAAAGACGCCGGTGGGCTGCTTGGAATACTCCTTCAGCGCGGTGAAGAAGGGCGTCTTCACCCGCGAATTGACGCCACGCAGTATGTTCAGGTGCATCTCCAGAAAGTCTTCTTGATTATAGAAGACCCTGCGACAACCGCCGAGGTCGCGTCCCGCGATGTCTTCGGCAGAGCGGTCGGTCACCAGATAGACGTCCAGCTCCGGCCGCACGCGACCGATCATGCGCGACAGCTCCGGCCCGTAGTCCTCTGGCTGGAAGCTCTCCACATCGTCGTACTCGGCGATCTGCGAGAGATAGCGTTTCAGGATCGCCATTGAGTTGGTCGACTTGAGCGTAAGCCCAGACCGGATGACCACGGACTGGATGTTATGATTGAAGAGGATGGCAATCAGCGCGTCCTCGATCGAGGGCACGATGACAGGCTCGTAGATGTAGCTGTCTTCGGAGCGGCGCATGCGCGAGAGGCTTTGGCGCAGCCAACGCTCCTGAAAATCTGCCATGGAGTCGACAATCAGACACTCGAAGTAGGGTCGAGAAAGCGCTCTCGCCTCGATTGGCAGAGTGGCCTCGTCCTCGATCTCGTCGGCTTCCTTGTCCTCGCGCGCCAAGGGGATCATACGTCGGCGATAGGCCCCGGTGGAGAGCGCACGCACGACGCGTCTGACCGAAAAGGCCAGTTCGTCGAAGTTGCGCATCTCCAAGAGGCGGCGGAGATAGTCCACAGCCTGGGCGCCGGGAAAGGCCCAGTATAATTCGATCGGCGCGAGGCTCTCGAAGAGCTCGCTCGCCCGCTTGTGGTGTTTGACCTCGCCCCGCCCACCGGCACCAATGCGGGCCAGGTGAGCTGTGGTGTCTTTCAGCGCGCTCCAGCGGTCGTTGCGAAGCTGAAGGGCAGAGTAGTAATCGCCTATGGCGTTTTGCGCGTTCGGGCTGCTGTCGTCCGGCATCGGGGCCTCCCCACCTTAGTTTTTGCCTTGGCTGAGGGTGGCCGGGGCGGCCGGCCCCCTTGCCTTTCTTGTTCTAGCTGCCGCCGACTGCGCTCTTGAACGGCGCGATGGTTGGCGAAGAAAAGTCTGCCTCGGTTAGGTTACGGTCCTCTCGGGTGCCGGGCCGCTCGGCCAGCGCTGCCGGATCGGCCGCCTCCATGCCGCGCCGGGTTCCCTGTCGCGGCATCTCCAGAGCACCAAGGCCATGCAGATAGGCATCGCCGCCCGAGTTGCGATCGTAGACCGAGAAGTCGGTGGAACGATCGCGGAAGCTCTTCAAGACCTGACCAAGGCCGCGCATGCCGGTTTCGCGTTGACGGCGCACCAGGGCCAAATCGATTTCGAAGGGGAACATGTCTTCTTGGCCGGCCGACTGGTGCAGGACGTTGGCGCTGGGATCGACCACGCAGGAACGGCCGACGCCACCCGCACCCAGTCCGTTCACGTCGAAGACATAGCACTGGAACTGTGCCGCAGTGGCCCGCGCAATAGCCAACTCGGCGTCGCGGTCGGTCGTTCCGGTAAGGACCGGGTGCAACAAGACTTCCACGCCCTGACTTGTCAGCTGGCGCGTGGTCTCCGGAAACCAGATATCGTAACAGATCGACAGTCCGAAGCGCCCAACCTCCGGTACGTCGAAGACGCAGAATTCACGCCCAGCCTCGATCCCGTCCTCGTAGGGTCGGAAGGGGAACATCTTGCGATACTTCGTGACGATCTCACCCTCCGGGTTGATCACCACGGAGGTATTGTAGATCAGGCCGTCCTCGGCCTTCTCGAACATGGAGCCCGGGATCAACCAAACGCTATGGCGACGCGCGTCGGCGCAGAAGGCATCGAGTGCGGCATTGGGAAAGGGCTGAGCAAAACGAGGCAGCGGCCCGTAGGGCGCCAACTCGCTGAAGAGGACCATCTGGGTCCAGGGAAAACGCGCCATCAGGATGTCGAGGCGATGACGCATGCCCTCGACATTGTCCTGGAGAGCGGCCACGTGCATCTGCACGCCGGCGACCGCGAAAGGGGTCATGAGGATGGGGACTCCAACTGTTTCTGCTTTGCATCATGGTAGCGGCCCAAAGCAGCCGCTCACAAGGCCGTAGCGACAGTCACCCCTACCGAAAGAACGCGCTTGCCAGGCAGCAGGGATGGCCCTGTGCGCTGTTGCAGGGCATCTTTCCTGCAGAATCAAGCCGGCAACACTGCTCGTTGCACAATGGTCACAGCCGGCGAGGCCTCATTGGCCTCGCCGGCTGTGTGTCCTTGTTACGGTCTGCTTCGATCAGACGACGATGATGAAGTCGATGTTCGTCAAGGTCGCTTCCAAGGGAATCGAGACCCCGTCGGCAAGCAGCAAGGTGTCAACCCCATTGCCGCCGTCGAAGGTGTTGCCTTGCTCGATCTCCGGCTGGGAATTGACGACGAAGGTGTCATCGCCATCACCGCCGAAAAGCTCATCGATAAAGCCCTCGCCGCCGAAGATAACGTCCCGGCCGCTATCCCCATACATGCGATCATTGCCACTGCCTCCGAAGAGATTGTCCGACCCGCTGCCGCCGAAGAGGTAGCTGTCGCCACCGGTGCCAGCGATAATGACATCATCGCCGCTATCGCCGACCAGGAAGAAATCGTCGCCAGCTCCGCCGTCCAGGACGTCGTTGCCGCTGCCCCCGTAGACCTGCTTATCGCTCTCGTCGCCAAGTGCGATTAGGTCTGCGCCATTGCCGCCATAGAGGTAGATATCGTTACTGCTGCCCCCATAGAGGGAGTCATTGCCACCACCTCCAAAGAAGAGGCCGTCGTTGCCGCTGCCCCCATAGATGCTGTCCTTGCCATTGCCGCCGAAGAAGCTGAAATCGTTACCCGCCTCTCCGCGCATGATGTCGAAGCCGCCGTCGCCGAAGAAGGCGAAGTCGTTACCGGAGGCACCTGCCAGCAGGTCCATGTCACCGCCGCCGTAGAAGATACGGTCGGAGCCACTGCCGCCATACAACAGGTCAGACTCGTCTCCACCGTAGTGGCGGATGTCGTTGCCATCGCCACCATAGATGCGATCGACGCTGGATCCTCCGAATCCCAGCCGGTCGGCACCGCCGTCGCCGTAGATTCGGTCGAAACCACTACCGCCCAAGAAAGAGGTGTCTCCAGCCGCGCCGCCGAAGATCGAATCGTTGCCGGGTCCACCGTCGAGCTGCGTATCGTGGCCATTGCCCCCGAAAAGGCTGTCGTTACCGCCATTGCCGCGAAGGCCGAAATCGTCGCCTGCGTCTCCGGACAGAACATCGTTTCCACCACCGCCCAGGATCGATCGGTCATTCTCGTCGCCGCCGAAGATCAAATCGTTGTCGGCACCACCGAAGAACCTCGTGTCGATCCCCTCGCCACCATAGATGGAGTCTTCCCCATTGCCGCCGGTCAAAGAGCGATCATTGCCCGAACCAGCGACGATGATGTCATCGCCGGATAGTCCAAAGATACGATCATTGCCGCTTAGGCCGTAAATGGCATCAGCTGCTGACGTTCCCAACAGGGAGTCATTGACGCCTGTCGTCCCAAAGATCACTGCCATTGTCTGGTTCCTCCGCTTCGTAGCTGGCACTCCATTTAGCATGAGGAATAGATTATGCAATGAAAATTCACTCAAAAACGCTCAGAAAGAATGTTTCTTCTCATTGTATCGCAGCAATCCACCCATGGCTCACCCATTCTTGATCGAGTTGATGATCATTCGCTCAAAAGAGAAGATCGATTTGTCGCAAGCCTTTGCACCTTACCTTGCGCCCGGTTCATGGTCCCTTGACGCTTTGTCCTTTGCGCATCTCGTGACCGGCTGTTTATCTCAGTGGCAGTGGAAACAGAGATAGGCGGAACGACATGCCCGGTCCTCTCGACGGCGTGCGAATCGTCGACCTGACGCAAATGATTGCCGGCCCCCTGGCCACCATGATCCTGGCCGACCAGGGCGCGGAGGTGATCAAGGTCGAGAACCCAAAGGGTGGCGACCACACGCGCGTGGTATCGCGTGGACGCACCGGGCTCAGCGCATCTTTCTTGAACAACAATCGGAACAAGCGCTCGGTCGCGCTCGATCTGAAGGCATCCGAAGGTCTAGGGGCGCTGAAGCGTCTGGTTCGCGACGCCGACGTCTTCGTGCAGAACTTTCGCCCCGGCGTCATGCAGCGGATGGGACTGGACGAGCCCACTTTGCGCGCGCTGAACCCAAGCCTTATCTACGTCTCGATCAGTGGTTTCGGGCACGAGGGCCCCTACTCCGGCAAGCCGGTCTATGATCCCTTGGTGCAAGCGCTCTCCGGGCTGACCACCGTGCAAGCCGGTTCCGACGAAGAGCGCCCGCGCTTGGTGCGCACCATTCTGCCCGACAAGCTGACCGGTATCACCGCGAGCCAGGCGATCACGGCCGCTCTCTTTGCACGTGAGCGAAAGGGCGTGGGACAACACGTGCGCCTCTCCATGCTGGATGCCGTCATTGCCTTTCTTTGGGCATCGGACATGTCCAGCCAGACCTTCGTTGGTGCCGAGCGACCGCAGCAGGAAGCTCAATCCTTCATCGACCTGGTCTATGAGACGAAGGACGACTACATCACCGTCGCCGTCCAATCCGACAAGGAGTGGCGGGCACTGACCCAAGCGCTTGAGAGACCGGACTGGTTGGAAGATCCGCGTTTCCTGACTGCGAGCGACCGGCAAGCAAACATTAACGATCGCCTGCAGATGACCCAGGATGTCCTGTCCGGAAACACCGCAGCCCATTGGCTGGAGCGCCTGGAAGCCTACGATGTGCCCTGCGCCCCGGTGCTGCGTCGGCGCGACCTGGAAAGCCATCCGCACATCAAGGCGGCTGGAATCATTCAGGTCTATCAGCACGCCGAGGCCGGCGCACTGCGACAAGCACGGCCGGCAGCTACCTTCTCCGAAACGCCGCCCGAGTATCGTTTCGGCGGATCGCCGCTCGGCGCCGACAGCCAAGCGGTGCTGGGCCAAGCAGGCTACTCTTCCGAAGAGATCGCCGCCCTACGGGCCGAGGGAATTGTTGGGACCGCAGAATGATCGATTTCTACTATTGGCCCACGCCGAACGGCTGGAAGGTTGCCATCCTCTTGGAGGAACTGGGCATCGACTATCGGATGATCCCGGTCAACATCGGTGCGGGCGAACAGTTTGCGCCGGCATTCCTGAAGATCAATCCGAACCACCGCATGCCGGCGATTGTGGACCATAACGTTTCCGGCGATCCGGTCCCGATCTTCGAGTCCGGGGCCATCATGTTCTACCTGGCGGAAAAGACCGGCCGTTTCATGCCAAGCGACCCGCTCGGCCGCAAGGAGACCCTGGAGTGGCTCTTCTGGCAGGTCGGCAATCAAGGGCCGATGGCAGGTCAGCTCAGTCACTTCGTAAACTATGCGCCCGAGGACCAGTCCTATGGGAGAGAGCGCTATCTGAAGGAATACGACCGCTGTCTGGGTGTCCTGGAGCGACGCCTGGGAGATGGGCGTTCTTTCATTCTGGGCGAAGACTACACGATCGTCGACATGATCTCTTGGCCCTGGGTCTTGATTGCCAAGCCGCTGACCGCCTCGCTCGACGCCTTCCCCAAGGTGGCAGCATGGCGGCAGCGAATGAAAGAGCGGCCGGCGGTGCAGCGTGGGGTCGATCTGGGCAAGGATCTCAGGCGATCCGGACCACCCAGCGATGCGGAGAGAAAGGTTCTTTTCGGGCAGACCTCAGCCAGTGTCTCGGCGCATAGCAAGATCGCGACAGACTAGAGATCACCATTCAGGAGAGAGGTATGCAGGGTTCCTACCGGCTGTATGGCGGCGCTTGGAGCAGGGCAACCGGCACCATGATGGTGCTGGAGGAACTGGGTTTGGACTATGAGGAGGTGCCGGTCGACGTCCGCGGCGGCGGCCTCAAGGAGAGGGCCTTTCTGGATGTCAATCCGGCCGGCTTCCTGCCGGCGCTGACCACGCCCGAGGGTGAACATCTGCATGAATCGGCGGCCATCATGCTCTATCTGGCCGAGCGCCATGCTCCTGGCACACTGGTGCCGGAGCCTGGCGATCCGGAGCGCGGTCGTTTCCTCTCGCTCTATTTCTTCCTGAGCAATGACATCCAGCCGCCCAGCAAACGCTTCTTCTTTCCCCATCGCTATGCATTGCGAAAGGAGGACATTGCCGAGACCCGCCTTCGGGCTCGTGCTGCCGCCGAAGAGCGTTGGGCAGTGCTCGACTCCCTGCTCGCAACGCGCAGCCCCTGGCATCTGGGCGAGCGCTTCAGCATTGCCGATATCCAAATGGCCATGTGGGCTGCCTATGGTTTCGAAGAGGTTGACGATATCGTCTCGGCCTTTCCCGCCGTCCGTCGCGTCTTCGAATCTGTCTTGGAGCGCCCAAAGAGCGGGCCTTGCTTGTTGCGACAGCGTCAGAGCCTGGCCGACCTGAGAGCGGGCCGCTAAGCAGCCGTCAAGATGGAAGACGCGCAACTCTGAAACCGCGTCGCCGTATAACCTTTCTCCTTTGCAAATCGACTTGGGCGGGCTTTGCTCTGCCGATCCAAACGCGCGAAGGGGTGATGCGGGGATGGAGGAGGCAGATTTCATCATCGTCGGCGGCGGCTCGGCCGGCTGCGTTCTGGCCAATCGCCTCTCGGCCGACGGCCGCTATCGCGTCCTCCTATTGGAAGCAGGCGGCGGCGACCGGAACTTTTGGGTCCGCATGCCGATTGGCTATGGCAAGGCATTCTACCACGCGGGCCTCAATTGGAAGTACGAAACGGAACCGGTGCCCGGTACCACCCAAGCTCCCAACTATTGGCCGCGCGGCAAGGTTCTCGGCGGCTCCAGCTCGATCAACGCCATGGTTTTCATCCGCGGCCAGGCCGATGACTATGACAACTGGGCAGCGCTCGGAAATCCGGGTTGGTCCTACGACGACCTCCTGCCGCTCTTCAAGGCGATGGAGGACAATCTGGCCGGGGCCGATGCCTGGCGCGGCAGCGGTGGGCCGGTGACCGTGACGGACATGTCCGGGCAGGTGCATGCCCTCTGCGAGACTTACCTGGCAGCCGGTCAGGCCTGCGGATTGGCCCGCAACCCCGACTTCAATGGTGCCAGTCAGGAAGGCGTCGGCATCTATCAGATCACCACGCGGGACGGTCTGCGCTGCTCGGCGGCGACCGCCTATCTGAACCCGGCAAAGCATCGCCCAAATCTCACAATCCTGACGAAGGCCCTGGCGACGCGCGTTTGCTTTGAGGGACGCCGGGCGGCGGGCATTGCGTTCCTGCAAGGCGGCCGTATCCGAGAACTGAAAGCCCGACGCGAGGTCATCCTGGCGGCAGGTGCGGTCAACTCTCCGCAGCTGTTGCAGCTCTCCGGGGTGGGTCCCGGGGCCTTGCTGCAGCGCGAGGGGATTGCGCTGGTTCGCGATGCATCACAGGTCGGTCGGAACCTGCAGGACCACCTCGGCGTCGACTACCTCTTCGAGGCCTGTCGCCCCACATTGAACAATGTCCTGCGGCCTTGGCTCGGGCGTGCGGCGGTGGGTCTTCGCTACCTCCTGACCCGCAGCGGCCCGCTCTCTCTTGGCGTCAATCAGGGCGGCGGCTTCTTCCGCTCTACGCCAGAGCGCACACGGCCCAACATGCAGCTCTATTTTTCTCCGGTCAGCTATGCCTTGGCGCCTAAGGGCAAGCGCGCTTTGCTTAAACCCGATCCCTTCCCCGGCTTTCTCATGGGTGTCTCCAACTGCCATCCGACCAGCCGCGGCAGCATCGAGATTCGCTCGACCGACCCGGAGGCACATCCGGTGATCCAACCGAACTATCTCGCGACGAACAATGACATTGAAGAGTTGTTGGAGGGTGTGCGCTTCCTGCGCCGTCTGGCGGCGACCCCGGCCATGCAAGAGGTCATTAAGCGGGAGATCAAGCCGGGTGCGGAGGTTGTGAGCGACATCGATCTGGTGTCGGATATCCGCGCGCGTAGCAGCACTGTCTTCCACCCCAGCGGCACCTGTGCGATGGGTCCGGCCGCAGAAAATGCGGTAGTCGATCCGCGCTTGCGCGTGCATGGCCTAGAGGGGCTGCGGGTTGTGGATGCATCGATCATGCCGCTGATCACATCGGGCAATCTCAACGCCCCTGCGATGATGATCGGAGAAAAGGGCGCCCAGATGATCCTTGAAGATCATCATTAGGACGAGGAAGGACGAGAGCGTGACTGGGATGCAGATCAGGAAAATCGAGAGCTTTGCCAATAGTTTCGTCGGCTTCGTTCGCGTGACGGACGAGAGCGGCGACAGCGGCTGGGGGCAGGTCTCAACCTATCACTCCGATATCACCGCACAGGTGCTGCACAGACAGGTCGCTCCCTGGACCTTGGGCGTGGCGATCGAAGATCTGGATGACCACCTCGACCTGATCACCGAGCGTGAGCACAAGTTCCCAGGATCCTATCTGCGGCGCGCAATGGCCGGTTTGGATACTGCGATCTGGGACCTGCGCGGAAAGCAGGCGGGCAAGCCGGTCGCAAGCCTGCTTGGCGGATCGCCCGGCCCCCTTCGCGCCTATGCCTCCTCCATGAAACGAGACATCACGCCCGCTGCGGAGGCAGAGCGGTTCAAGCGATTGCGCAACGAGAAGGGCTTCGATGCATTCAAGTTCCGGGTGGGGGCCGAGGTCGGTCGAAACCGGGACGAATGGCCGGGGCGCAGTGAGGATATCATTCCCACAATCCGCACGGCGCTTGGCCCCGATGTCTCGCTGCTCGCTGACGCCAACTCCTGTTTCATGCCGGCCCGCGCTATCGAGATCGGGCGCATCATGGAGGATCAGGGCATGGAGCACTATGAGGAGCCTTGCCCCTACTGGGAGCTGGAGCAGACCAAAGAGGTAACCGACACGCTCGCGATCAATGTGACGGGCGGCGAACAAGACTGCGATCTGACGATCTGGCGGCGCATGATCGAGATGCGAGCCGTCGACATCGTCCAGCCCGATGTCTGCTACCTGGGCGGTATGGCGCGAACCTTACGCGTGGTACGTATGGCGGCGGCCGCTGGTTTGCCGGTAACGCCGCACTGCGCCAACCTCTCTCTGGTCACCCTCTTCACAATGCACCTTTTGCGTGCCATCCCCAATGCAGGAAAGTACCTGGAGTTCTCGATCGAAGGTGCTGACTACTATCCCTGGCAGGAGGGGCTCTATCGCCAAGATCCTTACAGTATAGTCGATGGCCAAGCGCTCGTCAGCGACGAACCCGGTTGGGGAGCTGAGCCGCATCCGGAGTGGCTGGCGAAGGCGGAATACCGGGTAAGCGAGGCCGATTGAGCATGACGAACATGAATCCGCTTTTTACCGACGACTTCAAGACGACGTCTTACTGGTGGGATCGCAGTCCGCTGGAGCCCGAAAACGAGCCCAATCTGCCGCAAGAGACCGAGGTTGCCGTGATTGGCAGCGGCTATACCGGCCTTCATGCTGCGCTGCAGATCGCCCGTGGCGGGCGTCAGGTGCTAGTCTTGGATGCCGAAGCTGCCGGATGGGGCTGTAGCAGCCGCAACGGCGGCCAGATATCCAGCAGCGTCAAACCCAGCTTTGCCGAACTCAGCAGCAAATACGGGGCCGAAACCGCAAGGCGCCTCTTGGAGGAGGGTGTCGAATCCCTCGCCTTCACCGGTGACTTCATACGGCAGGAAGATTTGGATTGTGACTTCCAAGTGGTTGGCCGATTTCACGCCGCGCACAACCCCCAAGCCTATACGGACCTCACCAGGAGCCTCGAGAACAAACCCGACTGGCTCGATGCTCCCGCTTACGTCGTTGAGCGTAAAGACCAGAAGGCAGAGTTGGGCAGCGAGATCTATCACGGCGGCATCGTTCTGGAACGCCACGCCTCGGTCGATCCAGGACGCTATCACCAAGGCCTCTTGGCGTTGGTACGAGACGCCGGTGCCGAAGTCGCGGCCTTCACTCCGGTCTCCGCCATTCAGCGCGATGGCAGGGGCTTCGTGATCGCAACCGAGCGCGGGCGGGTCAAGGCGAAGCAGATTGTCTTGGCGACCAACGGCTATAGCGGGCCGCTGTCGCCCTGGCACCAGCGTCGTGTCATTCCGATCGGCAGCTACATGATCGCGACCGAAGCCTTGGCGCCGGAGGTCATGGATCGTCTGATGCCGAAGAACCGTGTGGTCTCCGACTCACGGCGCGTCGTCTACTACTACCGCGCCTCGCCGGACCGGACGCGCATTCTCTTCGGCGGGCGGGTGAGTGCCGGCGAGACCGATCCAAAGATCAGTGGCCCGCTGCTCCACGCCTCCATGACGCGCATCTTTCCCGAGCTGGCCAAGACAAGGATCTCGCACTCCTGGATGGGGTTCGTCGCCTATACCTTCGACAAGCTGGCACACATCGGGTCGCAGGACGGCCTGCACTATGCTATGGGCTACTGCGGTTCGGGTGTCGGCATGGCGAGCTATCTGGGCATGCGGCTGGGCCGTCGTGTGCTGGGCCAAGACAAGGGCGAGAGTGCTTTCTCCAAGCCCAGCTTTCAGACCCGTCCCCTCTATCGCGGCAAGCCCTGGTTCCTGCCGGCGACGGTGGCTTACTACCGTTGGCGCGACGGGTAAGGGAAGACCGGGAAATGGCTCAGCACATCGGCATAGTCGCCTGTTCCGCCGAGGGTGCCTCGCTCTGCTACCGCACGATCTGCAGCGAGGCCGCCACTCGCATGGGCGCGCATGCGCATCCTGAAGTCTCCCTGCACGGCTGGTCCCTGGCCGACTACGCCGCCTGCTTGGATAGGGGCGATCTGAAGGGCCTTGCCGATCTGATGCTGGGTTCCGCGGAGAAACTTGCAAGAAGCGGTGCCGACTTTCTCATCTGCCCAGACAACACCATCCATCAGGCCTTCCACTTGGTTGAGCCGGCCTCCCCCCTGCCCTGGCTGCACATTGCAGAGGTCGTGGCCGTTGCAGCCAAGGCACGCGGTCTTATGCGATTGGGCATCACTGGCACTGCCTGGCTGGTCGAGAGTTCGGTCTATCCCGAACGCCTGGGCCGGTACGGCATCGATGCAGTACGACCGTGCGAGACCGATCGCGCAAGCATGCAACGGATCATCATGGAAGAGTTGGTTTACGGTCATTTCGAACCGACGTCGGTCGCCACCTTCCAGGCCATCGTCGAGCGTCTGAGGGACGCTGGCTGCGACGGCGTGGTCCTTGGCTGTACCGAGATTCCCCTCATTTTGGACGATGGCAACGCTGCATTGCCAACCTTCGATTCCACCCGCCTGCTGGCGCAAGCCGCCTTGGACCGAGCGCTTGCCACCGAGGCCGCCTCTCCCTAGTGCCTGACCCAAGCAATCGTGGTTTCCTAAATTTCGTCTTCGACGGCCGCTTCGAGATCGGTTCACCATCCCAAAGCTACTTCCCGACGGTTTTACCCTAGCCGCTGAGGCCCAGTTGCTTTTTGCGCTGCTTCACCCAGCTCTCGATCATCTGCGAGCAGATCAGGCCGATGGCAGCGATACAGAGGCCGGCAAGGAGGCCGCGACCGGTGTCGAGGTCCGGCAAGGCCTTCAAGATCTGCTGACCCAAATCGCGGGAGCCGATGAGCGCGGTGATTGCGGTCATTGAGAGTGCCATGATGACGGTCTGGTTGAGGCCCAGCATGATCTCGGGCAGCGCCATCGGCAGTTCGACCTTGAACAGCCGCTGTCTGGGCGTCGTGCCATTGGCGATCGAAGCCTCGATCACTGTCGAGGGAACCCGCGTCAGGCCAAGATAGGTGTAGCGAACGGCCGGCACGGTAGCATAGCCGATGATGGCCATGAGCGAGGCCAGATCGCCGACGCGGAACAGCATGATTACCGGGATCAAATAGATGAAGGACGGGAAGGTCTGCAGCGTGTCGCAGATCGTCAGCACGACCCTTGCCGCTCGCGGGCGTCGCGATGACCAGATGCCGATCGGAATACCCACGCACATACAGATGATCACTGCCAGGGTGGTGAGGTAGAGCGTCAGGACAGCCGGCTCCCAGAAGCCTGTCAGAAGGATGAAGAGGATGAGGCCGGTGCAAATCAATGCAGGCCGCAAGCCGCCGATCCGCCAGGCGACGATACCGACCACACCCATCAGCAGCGGCCAGGGCAACCAAAGGAAAAAGTTCCGAGTCGGGATCAACACATGGATCGTGAAGTCATCGCGCAGGAATTCCAGATAGTCGAAGAGGTTCTTCGAAATCCAGCGAATGCTCTCGTCCCAAAAGGCTGATGTGGTGACGGTCAGGCGCTTCGGCAGCTTCGCAACCTCTGGAACAAGGAAAGACAGCAGCGAGAGCACGACTAGGGTGGCGACCACGGCAAGCCAAGCCCAGTGCCGGCGCCACCAAACCTGCTCTTGTTCGATGTGACTGGGCGTCAGCTTTGCCCAGGCTTGGCTTAGCCGGTCCAGCACCACGGCAATGATGACGATGGCAACGCCGCTCTCGATGGCCTTGCCGAGTTGCAACTGCTGAAGCGAGAACAGCAGTTTGTGACCCAAGCCCGACGCACCGATCAGCGAGGCGATAACCGCCATCGCCAGGGTCTGCATGATCACCTGATTGACGCCGACCAGCAGCGTTTGCTGGGCAGCCGGCAACTGCACGCGCCAGAGCTGTTGACGGGGGCTGCAGCCGGCCATCACACCGGCCTCGATCACCGAGCTGGGGACCGTTCTGATGCCCAGGATGGTACAGCGCGCCATCGGCGGCAGGGCGAAGATCGCGGTCGCGATCATGCCCGGCACGGAGCCGAAGCCAAAGAAGGCCGCCGTCGGCGCCAGATAGGCCATATGCGGCGTCGCCTGCATGATGTCGAAGCAGGCC
Source organism: Rhodospirillales bacterium (assembly GCA_963669445.1). Taxonomy (GTDB): domain Bacteria; phylum Pseudomonadota; class Alphaproteobacteria; order Kiloniellales; family JACOMY01; genus JACOMY01. The sequence continues at coordinate 1,769,621 of OY770029.1, read as the reverse complement.
TGCAGGACCTTTTCAGCGCGCGCATTGCGCGTCGCCAGCACGCCGAGCGAGATACCGATGAAGGCCGCCAGAGGAACCGTGACCACGACGAGCGACAGGGTCCGCATGGCGTCTTTCCAGACGCCGAAGATCGCGAGATAGGCAACACCCAGCGCCGCCAGCAGGGCTAGCCGCCAGCCACCCAGACGAAAGCCGACGATGCCAAGGCAAAGAGACAAGGCAAGCCAAGGAATGGGGCCGGTGCCAAGTGCACGCGATCCACGGAACAACAAGGCCTCGACCAGGTCGAAGGGCAGGTCGAGTAGCCAAGAGATTCCACGGGTGACGTCACGAAAAGTGAAGAGGCCGAAACTCAGGTCATTGGCCAGCCAAGAGAAACCACCAGTTACCCAGTTCGTCAGCGGCATGACCCAGGCTTCGGGCCAGCGCGCCACCCAGGAGGGATTGAAGATCACCAGCAGGCCAATGACGACGGCGAGTCCGCCGGTGATCAGGGTCGCTCGCGACGGCAGGCCCCTACTCTCTTCCAAGCTGGCCGATTGCAGACTCATGCCGAGGCTCCACTGGAGTCTTTGCTCGGCGCCTCCACAGCCGTACCACTCTCCTCCTGCGTGCTCTGATCGCCGAAGAGAAGATCGATCACGTGCGATCGGGTCAACTCTCCGATCGGGCGCCCCTGCTCGTCGATGACGATGGCGCGGCCCTTCGAGCCCAGTACAGTCGGCGCTGCAACCTCAATCGGTGCGGATCCGGGCACGGTGTCGTCGTCATCGGCCAAGCCGGTGAAACCGGTCAGCGGCTGCATCGCAGTCTGCGCGCGGATGAGCTTGGCCTTGGGTGCGGTCTTGGTGAACTCGGCGACATAGTCGTCGGCCGGATTGACCACCAGTTCCTCGGGCGTGCCGAGCTGTACGATCACACCGCCGCGCATGATGGCAATGCGGTCTGCCAGACGCACGGCCTCTTCAAAGTCATGCGTTACGAAGACGATGGTCTTCTTCAGGTTGCGCTGCAGGCGAATGAACTCGTCCTGCATCTCGCGTCTGATCAGTGGATCCAATGCCGAGAAGGGCTCGTCCAGGAACCAGACGTCCGGTTCGACTGCGAGCGAGCGTGCAATGCCAACGCGCTGCTGCTGTCCTCCGGAGAGCTCGCGGGGGTAGTAGGTCTCACGCCCCTCGAGCCCGACCAACTTGATCAGCTCAAGCGCCTTGCGCATCCGCTCGGCCTTCGGAAAGCCCTGAACCTCAAGCGGGAAGATGACGTTCTGCAGGGCCGTGCGATGCGGCAGAAGACCGAAATTCTGAAAAACCATGCCCATCTTGTGGCGACGAAGAGAGCGTAACGCCTTCTCGTCTGCGTGGGTAATGTCTTGCCCCTCGAATTGAACCGAACCAGCCGTCGGCTCGATCAGGCGCGAGAGGCAACGCAGCAAGGTCGATTTGCCGGAACCGGAGAGGCCCATCAACACCAGGATCTCGCCCTCGTGCACCTCGAAGCCCGCATCGCGCACCGCGCCGATGTAGCTTCCGGCAGTCAGGACCTCGTCGCTTGGTTTCCCGCCGCCGCTAAAGAGGCTGGCCGGATCGGATCCGTAGACTTTCCAAAGATCGGTGCATTTCAATTTGGCGGTCATGGCGCGGGCCTCCCCCTCGTCCTGTCGGGTTGACGATCAAAGTGGAACGGCCGGCCTTGGACTGTGCGAGGGAGCACACAGGTCCAGGGCCGGCCGTCCACCACTGCCCTTTAGCCTTCTTTCGGCATCCAGGCTGACCAAGTGCTCTCGTTCTCAGCCACCCACTTTGCGGCTGCCTCTTCCGGCGACAGGCCCTCGACGTCGACCATGGCGGCCGCGGCGGCGATCTGCGCGTTGGAGAAGTTCATGTTCTGGAAGAGTTCCCATGCCTTGGGATAGTCTTCCGCCACACCGGCCCAAGCTGCCTTCTTCAGCCAACCCGAGGCAGGAGCGCCACAGTCGTAGAGCGCTTCCTTGTTGATACCCCAGGCAGGATCGGTCAGGCAGTCGGCCGCATACTCGGGGAACTCGACAAAGGCGCCCTCGAACTTCGCTTCGATGAAGTTCGGAGTCCAGTTGAAGAGCACGACACCCTCTTCGCGGTCATAGGCGGCCTGCAGTTCGGCCCAGAGCGTCGCGGCCTGACCGACCGGTACCTCTTCGAAGTTCATGCCCAGAGCCGAGATGCGCTCCGAATAGTGCTTGCCCCAGTCGGCCGGCGGTCCGACGAAACGTCCCTTGGGGCTGGTCTCTGCTGTGGCAAAGAGGTCGGCACACTTGTCGAGCGCCTTCCAATCCGGAAGTCCGGGGCACTTCTCCAGCATGTAGGCCGGGAACCACCAGTCCTCGCGGGTGACCGCATCGTGATCGCCCATGTCCACCAGGCCGCCGGTCGCCTTGGCCTTCTCGAAGGCATTCAGCATGCTGCCTTCCCAGACCTCGACCTGAAAGTGCATATCGCCATCGGCAATGGCCTGGAACTGCAGCTGCGTGTCGGAGGGAACGTACTCAACCTCGTAACCCAGCTTCTGCAAGAGATCGCCGGTGACGTAGGCCAGCACATTCTGGCTGGTCCAGTTGTTCATGGTGATCAGGATGGGATCGTCGGAATCGGCGAGAGCTGCAGATCCAGAGCCCATCACCAAGAGGGCTGCGGCGCAGACGCCGGTCATCAATCTTTTCATGGTCGCTTCCCTAGTTCACGTTCGGAGGGTTCGTTGTCTCTTCGTCCGCGGCCCCGATGCGACGCTTCTTGCTGGCATGCTGTCCGGGTTCGGTCGATCAGAAGAGCTTATGCCTCAGGAGTGAATGGGGCGTTCAAAAGCGTTGCCGAAATGTATAAAATTGTAAACAGTAGGAACGCACCTGGCTTTGGAGGCGGTTTCGCGCGGTGATGGAGGCAACGCCAAAGGCAACGCACATCGTCTTGGTGGATGACGATCCGGTCATACGCGCCAAGCTTTCTGCCTATTTCACGGCGGAGGGCTACCGCGTGAGCGAGGCCGAATCGGCCGAGGCGCTGCGCAGCCTCCTGGCCCGTGAAGAAGCCGATCTCTTGCTGATCGATATCAACCTGCCTGGCGAGGACGGCCTACAGATCACCCGGGAGATACGTGGCAAGTCCGATGTCGGGATCATCCTCTTGACCGGCCGTACCGATGACATCGATCGCATCGTCGGGCTTGAGATGGGGGCAGACGACTATGTCACCAAGCCCTTCAATCAGCGCGAACTTTGGGCTCGGGTGAAGAACGTGCTGCGGCGGACCCGGGGCCAGAGCGTCAGCCTGCGCGGCGGTGTCAGCTTCGCTGGTTGGAACTACGACCCAGCGCGCCGCCAACTGGAGGACCCGGACGGGCAGCCTGTCGAGCTAACCCACGCCGAGCACAGCCTTTTGGCTCTCTTTTTAGCGAGCAACGGTCGCGTGCTCTCGCGCGACGAAATCCTGCGCCATGTCTCGCATCGCGATTGGGCGAGCTACGACCGCACCCCCGACGTTCTGGTTCAACGGCTGCGCCGCAAGTTGGGCGACAACGCCCGCGAGGCGCGCTTCATCAAGACGGCCCACGGCGAAGGATACATCTTCGTCGGGTTCTAACCCCCACACCATTGATCCTCATCAAGGTAGGCCAGCGCTCGTTGCTTTAGCACCCGGCGGCAACGGATCGAGAGGACAAGCAGGTATGGACCCAGCGAAGCAGGTGGCGAACAGCCTGGATGCCTACAAGCCGGCTGAGATGGCCAAGATGGTCGATGGGTTGGGTGTCGGGAAGGCATCTCTCGGCATTCAGCCCCTTTTTATCCGGGCAGTATTGGCTGGTGCCTTTATCGCCTTCGGATGTCTCTTCTACCTGACCGTGGTGGCGGGCAGCGCGCCGATCACCGGCCCTTTGCGCTTTCTTGGCGGCCTCGCTTTCTCCTTGGGATTGGTTCTCGTGGTGATTGGTGGGGCCGAACTCTTTACCGGTAACGCGCTGATGGTCATGGCTCTGGTATCTGGGAAGATCACGCTCATGGCACTGTTGCGCAATTGGTTCTGGGCGCTGCTTGGCAACCTCTTGGGTGCATTGGTGATCGTTGCCTTGGCTGCGATGGCCGGGCTGACCGAGGGCGCTCTGGCCGAGACCGCAGGCGCGATCGGGAAGGCCAAAGCCGAGCTCTCGCCATTACAGGCTTTCGCGCGCGGAATCCTCTGCAACGCCCTGGTCTGCCTGGCAGTTTGGCTGACCATCTCCGCGCGAACCGCCGCCGGCAAGTTCCTGGTCATCCTGCTGCCGATTGCGGGGTTCGTTGCCTTGGGGTTCGAACATTGCGTCGCCAACTTCTTCATTCTTCCCTTTGCCGCGCTGATCACACCAGAGCTGGGCCTAGCGGCGATCCTCGGCAACTTGGTTCCCGTGATCCTTGGCAACATCGTTGGTGGCGGCGGCGGCGTCGCACTCAGCTATCGCCTGGCATATCCCGAGCTTCGATCTCGTAACAGATCCCTTTAGTGCTCGAGGAGTTTCGCTGCTGGACCACGACCGTCACGCCAAGGTTTGCTCATTCGAGGTGGAAGGGGACGCCGAGATGAGCTTCGATCGCTTGGCTCTAGAGGGTAAGATCGCTTTGGTCACGGGCGGCACAGACGGTATCGGGCGGGCGACTGCCGCACTGATGGCCCTAAGGGGTGCCCAGTTGTTAATCACCGGCCGCGATCCGAAACGACTTGGCAACGCATTGGAGGAGATTTCAGGAGCGCGCGGATGCGTCAGTGATGCCTCTGTGACCCAGGATATCGAAAACCTCGGCGCCTGAGTCGTCCAAGAAACGGGCTGGATGTCCTCATTCTCAACGCCGGCATTCATGGAACGCCGGTCACCACGGCCTATGGATCGACCAAAGCGGCTCTTGCCCGCATGAGCCAAGGCCTGGTTTCGACCTTTGCCGAGCGAAGCATCCGCGTGAACATTATCTGCCCCGGTCCAATCGAGGCGGCCGCCTGGTCCAAGATCGGCATGAGTGCAGAGGATACGGCTGCGGTTAAGGAGACGATCCGGCAGGCCGGGCCATTGAAGCGCTTTGGCTCGGCAAGCGAAGTGGCCGAGGCTGTCGCTTGTCTCGCCTCGCCAGCAGCCTCCTAAATCAACGCAGCCGAGCTTGTCGTCGACGGTGGTTTTCTGGCGACTTAAGTGTAGTCAGCAGACCCTCGGAACCTAACCTGCCTGTTTGTCCTCGACCCAACAGGGTGGATCCAAGGCGACGTTCTTGTGACGCGAGTTGAAGGGGCGCACGATGACGCTGACCGTGCTGGTGGTCCCCTCGCTCGTCCAGATGCGGACCGGCCGATTGCCGGCGGAGCGCAGCCGATTGCCAGAACCGTTCCCGACCTCGATCGCCGCCAGCCCAGGCTCGGGCTCGATACAAGCAAAACGCGCTATCAGACCGCGCATGTCCGGCAGGACCTCGACACTGTCGGCCCACTGGTGACCCATCCGCACCCGCGGGTTCTTCCAAAGGCGTGAGCCGACCAGCGTCACATGCCCCGGCCGCCCCACCTCGACCACATTGGCCTGACCGCGTCCCTCGGTCAGATAGGGTGTCTTCAACGGGAAGAAGGCCATGCGCGAGAGAACCTCTTCTGCCGTGCCGGGCAGCTTCACATGCATGATGTGATCCTGCTTGGAGATCCCGATGGACTGCCCCTCCTCGTCCGTGGAACTACAGAGATCCTCGACTTGAAGCATGTCGGAGACCTCGTTGCGCTCCATCCAGCAGGTTTCCACTTCGATTTGTGCCCTCCCCCACCAACTGGGCAGAGAGACCAAGGCCGAGACCAGCACGCTGTCGTCGACCTGAGCATCGTTACCAATCTCATCGGCCATGTTGGCACGCGGCAGGATCATCCACCCGAAGTGGGTTGCAACGTCGGACTGGCGGCGCAGCGAACGGAGGAAGGAGCGCTTGCTGCCTTTCACCGGGCTCTGCTGCTGAAAGAAGGCAAAGAAGTTTCGACTGGTGGCGAACAGACCAGCTTCGGCGTCGGCGATCGACTGCAGGCAGTGCCGCATCGCGTCGTCGCGCCGGTCCAGGCGTCCCCAGTCGCCCAGTCCGATGATGCTGGGTTGTTGGATCTGGCCTTTGCGGCTCTTCTCTTCGCTGGCCTGTACGGCGCCCGGACTGCCGCTGTCGGCGAGCATGGATATGGTTGCCTGCGAGAACTGCTGCAGCCCCAGGTAGTTGGCATCTTTCTTTGGTGTCAGCGCATAGGTCTGGGCGCGAGCGCCACAGTTCAGGTTCTCATAGAAGGCATGGATGCGGGCACGGGCCATGGCCGTATCGCGTGCCTCCCGCCCGCGCGAAGAGTAGCGATCGGTCACCTTGATCGAACAATGGGTCGGCGCACAGCTCGCCAGGTCGAAATCGAAATAGTAGGACAAAGTTCGAGACAAGCGTTTGCTGCGGAGTAGTTCCATGGTGCGGCGCACGTATTCGGCAATGCCGATCCGCAGCGGCGGAAGGGCGGCAGGTCCAAGCCCGCCGACCAGATCGCGGCGCGCAGCTCGAACGGCGGAACGAAAGGCTGCACAAGCATGTTCGAAGCGCGGTGGCCCGGGTCGCGTCTCAGGCCCAGACCCGGGTGTCGCGCCCGGCGATGGCGCAGCTGGCTTCGCCCCGGCGCTGCCGTAGAGGACATAGGCCAAAGCATCCAAGATATCTGCCTCTGAGATGCCCTGCGCACCATTGCCTGCACCACAGGGATTGCCGAAGAGGTCATCGGGTATCGAGAGTGGCGAGTTCTTCTCGAAGCGGCCACGATGATCCATCGGCAAGGCATAGTCCTTCAGGCCATAGAGTTGGGCGGCGATGGCGCGAAGCCCGGTTACGATCTGAAAGCGTGCCTGCAAGGGCCAGTTTCGCGGCAGCGTGCTGCAACGGAAGTGCGTGTGTGCCGTCGCGCTGTTGCTATCGAAGAGGCGCTTTCGCAGCCATTGCGGTACGACTTCGGTCATGGATACAGAGACCCGCCCGCCCTGGCAAAGCCCGAGGTAGTTGCCCGTGAGCTGTCTTTGCTCCTGCTCCGAAAGGGCATCGCCGAAGGAGCCGACCAGCGAGCGTGCCGCACGGCCATTCTGTTGGCGGTCGAAATTGAGCCTGGCTTCGATCAAGCGGCCGAGGGTCTGATTGATAAAGGCTTCCGCCTGTTTGCGACGTGCGAAGGCTGTGTTTGCTCTCAACGGTGGCTCGGCCAGGCGCGGCACCAGCTTCTCGACCTCGTGCCGCAGGAAGTGATCGACCTCCAATGCTTCGCTCGGCGCAAAGCCCTGTCCTTGCTCGACCGTGCTCAGCCGGTCGTCATACACATTGTTGACGGTCTGCTGCAGGATATCGACATATTCGCTCAAGAGCTGGGTGTAGTAGTGCTCTAGCTCTCCAGCCAAGTCGCTTTCCTTGATCGCAATCTTGACCACCGCGATGGCCTCTTCGTTGCGGTCGGGCAAAACGGAGATCGAGAAGTTCATGCGATAGAGGGTGTTGGAATCGATGTCGTGAGCGTCGTCCAACTGGGTTGCGATCTTCGCGTAGCGGATGCGATTGCGATAGGCCATCGCATCCTCGTACTCCCAAATCGGCGCGGGAAGATCGGCATCTGGGTTGCTGGCCATGCTGCCGTCGGGCGCCGCCGGTGCACCGCCCATCGAGCGCGAGATCGCCTCTTGCGCCCAGATGTAGGGTCGGGCAAAGCGACCATCCTCCAGCAGCGTGTCGGTCCGGTCGAGTTGAGCTGCTAGCCAGCGCTCTTCAGTGAAGCGATCATTCACCAGCCGTTCGCGCGTAAAAATCTGAGGTGAATCGACCACGATCAGGCCGCTTGGCGGCGGCGGATTGATCGCGCGCCAGATGTCCATAATGTGGTCGCGAGCGCGCATCGGGAAGAGCAGCGCTGCAACGATCAAACCGGTCACCGCAAGACCGGCAACGCGTCTGCCTGGCAAGAGCCAGTCAAAGGCTCGGTAGGCTCCTCGGCCTAGTACTCGGGCGCCGCGACCGGTCAGGCTCAAGGCGCGCAACAAGGCGTTGGGGCGCCTGGGCGTCTCCGTCTTGCTGTCGCTTTCCGGCTTTGGGCTATCCCCTTCGCTCACGATGCCGCTCTCCTCTCAGCCCCGGCCTTTCCCAGCTTGCTGTCAAGGAAGCAATCAAGCAAGGTCTTCACGGTCAAACGGCAATAGAGCGTCTCGCTGCAATCCAGACGGCCCGCCTCTCCCAGCTTGTTTGCTGGCGCCCCTCCACCGCACCAGCGGAAGTAGGCACATTCGCGCTCGCAACGCTGACGACCCGCTTCGATCGAGGCTGCTGCACGACGGAAGCCCGATCTCTCCAAGAGTTTTTCCGGTCGTCCAATCTCCTTAAGATCTGCAAAGAGAAAATCATTGTAGGTTTTTGATTTAACGCCGAGAAGTTCTGGCGAGAAGGTCGAGACTTGACCGCTGTGGTCGACCGAGATGATGGCCAGTGGCGCGACTTGATGATTGCTGACGGTGCCGCGCCGTCCGCTCGCTAGCACCGCTTGCTCACAGTACTGCACCTCCCGAACCCATGGCGGATTTGGGACTGAGTCCAGCGCGAGCAAGAGCTGATCGAGAAAGGCCGAGTAGCGGGCCTCAATACTCTCGTCCTGCAGCGAGCTTGCCCGATTGACCCCATCCACCTCCTCAATGTTGAAACAGAGGCGTGGAAAATCCCCGCTCAGAAAAAAGTCGATCAGGCTCGGTGGATCTGCCAGCGCCTCGGCAGTCAGCACAGCAATGACATGAAACGCCACCCGGGCATTGCGCAGCCTCCCGATTCCTTCCATGACGGTGTGGAAGCTGCCTTTGCCGGAGCGGGTTTGACGATAGCGGTCGTGCAGATGTTCTGGACCGTCCAGGCTGACACCCACGCGCACATCTGGGCGGGTGAAGAGTGACAGCCAATCCTCGTCGATCAGGGTGGCATTGGTCTGGAAAGAGTGCGTCAGCCGCACCTTAGAGGGTCGGTGTCGTTCCAGGATCTCGAAGGCTTCTCTGTACCAGGCGGCCGGCAAGACGCAAGGCTCGCCGGCATGCCACACCACAGTGAGATTGCGGCTTAACCGACCCCGACCCAGGATGACACGGCCCACATCCTCCAAAGTTTCCCTGCTCATCCTTGCCTTAGAGCTACGATCGGGGAGGTAGCAATAGCTGCAGTCGAGATTGCAGAAGGGTGTCGGCTGTAGGACCAAGAGCTCGGTTGGCGCGGGTTTCATGGCGTCAACACCGAATGCAGTGCGAAGACCTTAGTAGTTCAGCCATTCATTGTCCCATTGGTTGTACCAGTTGGGCCAGTTATCCCAGTTGTTCCAATTGTACCATTGGACCAAACGCCAGCCCCTGCGCGATCGCTTTTGCCGGACCGGGGTTTCTATCATCGGCCGAACGGCCGCCATACGCTCCTGCAGTCGGGCTTCTTCAAGAGCTTTGCCGTCGCGAGCCGGCGGCTCGACTGCGCTGGCAGCGCCTGAGCCTATCAGCGCAGCAAAGATTGCCATTGCCATTATGCGCAAGCGTCTCACCGCCTTAAGGCCTCTCTCTTGCCATGCGAACGAAACCGGACTTCGATTGAAGCAATGCTTTCACGATGCAACGCTTCAAAGCAAGGAAATCACGCGCGAAGTGGCGGCGCGCTACCCGAAACGGCCTTCTCATCGGCGTTGTCTTGGCGCAGGAAATCCACGACCTCGCCCAAGCCCAATGTCAGATAGCGTTCCAACTCGCTGACACTTTCGTTGATGTCACCGGACATCAAGGCATCGAAGACGGCCCGATTGCGCACAAGGAACGCCTCAGGATTGGCTTGGACGCCGCCGATGAGGTTAACGATGAGCTTGGTATCCATGGCCAAGCTGTCGAAGGAACGCAGCAAGATCTCGTTCTCGGCCAGGGCAGCGATGGCGCGATGAAAAGCCAGTATGGGATCAACGATAAGACCGTCGTTGGCGGAGGCAGCGGCCTTTGCCAAGGCCTCGAAGTGGCCTTGCAAACAGCGCTTCTGCGCAAGGCCGAGGCCTGCCAAACTCTTCCTGACCGCGAATGATTCCAAACAGAGCCGTGCCTCGTAAATCTGCGTGACCTCGACCTCGGTGAAACTACGTACGAAGAAACCGCGGTTGGGTCTGCTGACCAACCAGCCGCGCTGCTCCAGCTTGCGCGCCGCCTCGCGCAGCGAACTGCGACTGACCGACATGGCTTGCGACAAGGCTACCTCGTTCAGGCGCTCTCCCGGCCGGAACCCGTTGGCGACGAACAGACCTTCCAGTTGCGCCAGAACGAGATCGACAACCGATTGGCTGCGAACAGGCGAAAGACGAGCCGCTGCAGAGCCTTCCAGACCTGTCGAGGCGTCTCCTACAGCCATGTCAATTCTCCCGAACAATGACGCGGACAGTGCTAGCCTTTGCGCTCAGATAAGCACCAAGCGTCCGCTGTCCGCAAGAAACTACCGACTGTCGACAATTCACTTGCAGCTGATGATCTGACTGATTAGGGTTTTTGCAGACGCGTGCCACGCCTCGCTGGATTTTTGAGGAGCCTCATGGAAGCCGCCACTCCCCTCCACAGAAGCGACCCCGCAGCCGAAGTACGACGCGACCTGGCAGCCGCCTATCGGCTGGTTGCGCGCTTCGGGATGGACGATTCGATCTTCACGCACATCTCGGCACGGCTTCCAGGCCCCGAGCACCATTTCCTCTTGAATGCCTATGGGCAGCGCTTCGAAGAGGTGACGCCGGGTTCGCTCGTCACCGTCGATCTGGAGGGAAACATCCTGAACGATCCCACCGGACTTGGGATCAATCCGGCCGGCTTCACGATCCACTCTGCGGTACATGGGGTCCGCGAAGATGTCGGCTGCGTCCTGCACACCCATACCGTTGCCGGTATTGCCGTGGCGTCGATGGACTGCGGTTTGCTGTCGCTGAACCAGTGGGCGCTGCAGTTTCACAATCGCTTGGCCTATCACGACTACGAGTCCATCGCCCTTGATCTCGATGAACGCCGACGGATTCAGGCCGACCTTGGTGACAAGCGCGCCCTGATCCTGCGCAACCATGGCCTGCTGACGGCCGGACGCACTGTCGGCGAGGCCTTTGTGCTGATGCACAACCTGGAGCGATCTTGCAAAGTGCAGGTCGCCGTTCTCTCCAGCGGCGAAAAGCCGATTCCCGTGACCGAGGCAGTGGCAGAGAAAACGGCCTCGATATACGAGTCGGCCTATGAAAAGATGGCTGGGGGAGAGCTGGAGATGCGCGAATGGTCGGCCTTCCTGCGCCTTCTCGACCGCGAGATGCCTGGTTGGGACGTGAACTAGACAAGTACCCCTTACGATGTAACCAAAACACGGAGGCAATAAGCATGTTGAGACGTTTCTTGCTTGGTGCCGTAGCCCTGGCGGTCTTTGCCGGTACAGCTGCGGCGGAGCCGAAGTCAGGCGGCACGATCAATGCCGTGGTTCAGCCTGAACCACCTGGATTGATGCTGGGCATCGTCCAAAACGGACCGGCATCCCTGGTCGCCAGCGACATCTATGACAGCCTCCTGCGCTACGATACCGATCTGAACCCCCAGCCTGGCCTCGCCAAGAGCTGGGAGGTGTCGGAAGACGGCATGACCTACACCTTCCATCTGCAGGAGAACGTCAAGTGGCATGACGGAGAGCCCTTCTCTGCCGATGATGTGGTCTTCACCGCCGACACCTTCCTGCGCGAGACCCATCCGCGTTTTCGGGTCAGCCTGAACCACGTCGATACCATCACCGCGCCGGACCCCAACACGGTGGTCTTCAAGATGAAGCAGCCTTTCGGCCCCTTCCTCGGCGTCTTCGAGGCCGGCACCATGCCGATCGTGCCCAAGCACATCTACGAAGGCACGGATTACAAGACCAACCCGATGAACAACACGCCGATCGGAACCGGCCCCTTCAAATTCAAGGAGTGGGAGAAGGGTTCCTACATTCATCTGGTCAAGAACGATGACTTCTATATCGAGGGTCAGCCCTACGTCGATGAGATCTACTGGCAGATCATTCCCGACGCAGCCTCTCGTGCAGTCGCTTTCGAAACCGGCAAGATCGACGTGCTGCCTGGCGGCTCCGTCGAAAACTTCGATGTTGCCCGTCTGACCGAGATGGACGGTGTCTGCTCGACCGGCAGCGGCTGGGAATACTTTGCCCCGCACGCCTTCCTCTGGCTGAACAACCGCGAAGGACCGACCTCGAACAAGCTGTTCCGCAAGGCGGTGATGTACGCCATGGACCGCGAGTTCGTGCGTGACGTGATCTGGAACGGCTTCGGCAAAGTCGCGACCGGCCCGGTCTCCTCAGCCACCCGCTTCTACACCGACGACGTAATCCAGTACGACTACAACCCGGATAAGGCCAAGGAACTCCTCAAAGAGATGGGCTACGACGGCACGCCGGTGCGTCTGCTGCCACTGCCCTACGGTGAGACCTGGCAGCGCTGGGGCGAGGCTGTGAAGCAGAACCTGGAAGACGTGGGCATCAATGTCGAAATCGTTGCCACGGACGTTGCCGGCTGGAACCAGAAGCTTGCCGACTGGGACTATGATATCGCCTTCACCTACCTCTATCAGTTCGGCGATCCGGCACTGGGTGTGGCTCGGACCTATATCTCCTCCAACATTGCCAAGGGTTCTCCCTGGAACAATGTGGCGGGCTATACCAATCCGAAGGTCGACGAAATCTTCGCTGCCGCTGCGATCGAGCCCAATGCCGACAAGCGCCAGGCCCTCTACGACGAGGTGCAGAAGATCCTGGTCGACGATGTTGCGGTCGCCTGGTCCCTAGAGCTGCAGTTCCCGACCATCTATCGCTGTGACGTCAAGGATCTGGTCAAGACGGCGATCGGTCTGAACGACGGCTTCAAGGACGCCTATCTGGACCGCTAACCCACTCCAACATCCGCATCCGAGCTTTTGACATAAGGCTCGGATGCGGCCTTTTGGGCCTAGCCAGCTAACTAGGCATCCTCTGCCCCCTTGTGTGAGAATGCAGCATGGCGATAGCCGGCTACATACTGGCGCGCGTGTTCAAGGCGATTCTGGTCTTGATCGCGATCGCCGTTTTGAACTTCGTGCTGATCCATGCCGCACCGGGTGATCCGGCTGCCGTAATGGCCGGCGAGGCCGGTGCTGCAGACGAGATCTTTCTACAGCAGCTCAAAGAAAAGTTCGGGTTGGATCAGCCCTATCACGTCCAGCTCTGGAACTATCTGGCCGGTATCCTGCAGCTCGACTTGGGTTTCTCCTATCGCCAAGAAATGCCGGTGGCGCAGCTGATCATGGATCGCTTGCCGGCGACCTTGTTGCTGACCGGAACCGCCTTCGTCGTCTCGATCCTGCTGGGCGTACTGCTGGGCGCGCTGGCTGCCGTCCGGGTCGGGCGCTGGGCCGATAGCGCCATCACCACCTTGGCCCTGCTGTTCTATGCAACCCCGCTGTTCTGGATCGCGCTGATGGCGATCCTGCTGTTCTCGGTCCAGCTGGAATGGCTGCCCGCCTATGGCATCGAGACCATCGGCGCAGACTGTACCGGTTGGGCCAAGGCGATGGACGTAGCCCAGCATCTGGTCCTACCGGCCGCCACGCTGGGGCTCTTTTTCATGGCGGTCTATGCGCGCATGACGCGTGCCTCCATGCTGGAAACAGCCGGTCAGGATTTCGTCAAGACAGCCAGGGCCAAGGGTCTGGCCGAAGGGCCGATTCTACGCCGGCACATTCTGCGCAACGCCATGCTACCGGTGGTGACCTTGGCCGGTCTGCAGGCTGGCCAGATCGTTGGCGGCGCCATCCTGACCGAGACGGTCTTTGCCTGGCCGGGAATCGGGCGATTGATGTTCGACGCCCTGCTGCAGCGCGACTACAACCTGCTGCTGGGTGTCTTCCTGGTCTCTTCCGCCCTGGTACTCTTCTTCAACCTGGTGACCGACCTGCTCTACCTGGTGGTCGACCCAAGAATCACTCTGACCAAATGACCGGAACCCGCGACTTCTGGCGCCGCTACAGCCGCAACCGAGGCGCCATCATCGGCCTGGCGCTGGTCTGGATCGTGATCATCGTCGCCCTGCTCGCCCCGATCCTCTATCCGCAGTCGCCTTGGCGGATGGTGCAGCGCCCCTTCATGCCGCCCTTTGCCGTCGACGGCTTTTGGTTCGGCACCGACACCTTGGGCAGAGATATCGGCGCCGGCCTTGCCTATGGCGCCAGAGTCTCTCTACTGATCGGTCTGGTCTCCACCTTCGTCGCCCTTCTGATCGGCATCCCGATCGGGGCTGCGGCCGGCTACTTCGGCGGGCGCTGGGACGACGCCCTGATGCGCTTCACTGAGTTCTTCCAGACCATCCCCAGCTTCGCGCTCGCCATCGTGCTGGTGGCGATCCTCGAGCCCTCGCTCAGCTCCATCGTGTTGGCGATCGCCCTTGTGGCCTGGCCGCCGGTCGCCCGACTGGTGCGCGGCGAATTCCTGTCGCTGCGGTCGCGCGAGTACGTCCAGGCCGCCGTGCTGACGGGGCAGAGTTCGGTCTTCATCATCTTCAAACAGATTCTGCCGAACACCCTGTCGCCGGTGATCGTTCTGGCTTCCTTGATGGTGGCAACCGCCATCCTGCTGGAATCCTCCCTCTCCTTCCTGGGGCTGGGCGATCCCAATGTCATGTCGTGGGGTTACATGATCGGCGCGGCGCGTACGGTCTTGCGGCAGGCCTGGTGGATGAGTGTCTTTCCCGGCGTCGCCATCCTCTTGACCGTGTTGGCACTGAACCTGATCGGTGAAGGCTTGAACGATGCGCTAAACCCGCGCTTGGCGCGTAAGGGGCGCTAGCCATGACGGTGATTGCCATTGAGGATCTCTGCGTGGCATTGCCCGACGGCGCCGACCGCGTTCATGCCGTCGAAGGGATCTCCTTCAGTCTCGAGCCCGGAGAAGTCCTCTGCGTCGTCGGCGAATCGGGTTCGGGCAAATCAGTCACCGCCAACGCCGTCATGGGGCTGCTGCCGAAAGAGGTGAGGCCGGTTTCCGGTGCCATCCGCATGGGCGGACGCGATCTCCTGACCCTCTCGGAGAGTGAATTGCAGGGCCTGCGCGGCAGTGAGGCTGCAATGATCTTTCAAGAGCCGATGACCGCCCTCAATCCCTTGATGCGGATCGGCGATCAAATCGCCGAGGTCTTCGAGGCCCACGCCGCCCTGTCTCGTCGCGAGCGGCGGGCCAAGGCCCTGGACCTGATCCGCGAGGTTGGCTTGCCCGATCCGGAGAAAGCGATCCGCGCCTATCCCTTCGAGCTGTCGGGCGGGCAAAGGCAGCGGGCAATGATCGCCATGGCCTTGGCCTTGGAGCCCAAGCTCTTAATCGCCGACGAGCCGACGACGGCCCTGGATGTGACCACGCAGGCGCAGATCCTTGCTCTTATCCGCGACCTGCAACAACGCCACGGCATGGCCGTGCTCTTCATCACGCACGACTTCGGCGTGGTGGCGGAGATCGGCGACCGCGTCGTGGTGATGCGCGAGGGGCTGGTCGTCGAAGAAGGTCTGGTCGACACGGTCCTGAGCGACCCCCAGCACGACTACACCAAGCGCCTGATCGCCGCAGTGCCGCCGCTCTCTCCCGCTCCGGCCCGACGACAGAGCGAGGAAGGACCTATTCTTTCCGTCTCCGGCCTGAACAAGACCTTCCGTTCCGGCGGAGGGCTCTTTGCCAAGGCGCGCGTGGTACCAGCGGTCCAGAACGTCTCCTTCGACATCGCCCGCGGCGAGACCCTGGGCATCGTCGGCGAATCCGGATCGGGCAAGTCGACTGCAGGACGCTGCATCGTCCGCCTGCTCGATCCCGATTCCGGACGGTTGCTGTTGCAGGAAGAGGACTGGAGTGCCGTCAAGGGCGCAGAGCTGCGCCGCCAGCGCAAGCGGGTGCAGATGATCTTCCAAGACCCCTTCGCCTCGCTCAATCCCCGCAGCAAGGTCAGCAGCATTCTGATCGAGGGTCCCATGGCCAACGGGGTCGATCGCAGCACTGCGCTCACTAAAGCCCGCGAACTCCTATCCCTAGTCGGGCTCGACGAGGGCGCCATGGGGCGCTTCCCACACGAGTTCTCGGGCGGGCAGCGGCAGCGGATCGGAATCGCACGGGCGCTTGCCATGGAGCCGGAGGTCCTGGTGGCGGACGAGGCCGTCTCGGCGCTCGACGTCTCCGTTCAGGCCCAGGTTCTGGATCTTCTGGCCGACATCCGCGATCGCTTTCGCCTGGCTTTGATTTTCATCACCCATGACCTCTGCGTTGCCGCCCAGATCTGCGACCGCATTGCGGTGATGCGCTCAGGCGAGGTCGTGGAGACCGGCATTACGGCAGAGGTATTCGGCAATCCAAAGCATGACTATACCAAGTCGCTCTTGGCAGCCGTGCCCGGCTGGGGCGAGGCCAGCCCCTTGACCCGCTGGCGCCAGAAGATGGCCGAGGCTTAGGACGATGGCGGATCGCAAGCAGATGATCGAGATGGTGGCGCTGTGCGACGCCCACGATCTGGTAGAGACCTTTGGCGCACATTTTGCAGAGCAGGCACCCTGGATCAAGCTGCGGCATCCCCAGCAGATCGAAGCACCCGACGAGGTTCATTTCGCACTCGGCTATCGTCCCGACCCGGAGCGACTGAAGCTTTTTCCAAACCTGAAGTTGGTCTGCTCGATCGCCGCCGGGGTCGAAGCCCTCCTCCGCCAGCCGCACATGCCTGAAGCCACGATCATCTCAAGGCTGTGCGACGACGAGCAGGCGGCGATGATGGCGGGCTTTGCGGTCTGGAATGTGATCTGGCATCAACGCGGGATGGCGCGCTATCTGCGGCAGCGCCAAGACCGGGTCTGGGACTCCTTCAACAAGGCGCCACCGTCTCGCATGCGGGTCGGCGTCTTGGGCTTCGGCCTGATGGGAAAGGCGGTGACGAGCGCATTGCGGGGCCTTGGGTATCCGGTCTCGGCACTGGTTCGCACGCCCCCGGCCGAGACGCCGCCTGGCGTTCGGCTACACGCCGGACCCGAGGGACTGGCCAGGATCGCCGCTGAAAGCGACATTCTGATCAACGTGCTGCCCTTGACCGCGGAGACCGAGGGCCTCTTGGCAGCGCCCTTCTTCGCTCAGATGAAGCCCGGTGCCTATCTGGTCAACCTTGGCCGCGGCCAGCATCTGGACGAGAACGACCTGATCGCCGCTTTGGACAAGGGGCAGCTATCGGGAGCGTCACTCGATGTCTTCGAACGCGAGCCCTTGCCGGACACAAGTCCGCTCTGGGATCGCCCGGAGGTCTTGATCACCCCACACGTTGCCAGCGAGTGCGATGACGCCAAGGTCGTGAGCTTCGCCATCGCCGAGATCCAACGCTTTCAAACAGGAGAGCCTCTGGTCGGCCATGTCGATCGCAGCAAAGGCTATTAACAATCTGAATTTAGGGAAGAAAGTACCATGAAGCTTGTCTTCGACGAGCGCCAGCTGTTGCATGCGCCGAAGGATTACTTTCGCCAGGGCGGGTTCATTCCCCATCCCGAGCAGCCACAACGCGCCATCCTGCTGCGAGATGCCTTGCTGGCCGCCGGGCACCAGTTGGTCGCACCCGCCGATCACGGGCGCGCGGCAATCGAGGCCGTGCACACGCCGGAATTCGTCGCTTTCCATGAGACCGCCTGGGAGCGCTGGGTTGCGGTGAAGGGACCAGATCTGCCGGCAGTCCCAACCTTTCACGACTTCCGCGGGCTCAGCCGCGTTCCTCAAGGGGTCGTCGGCGAGCTTGGCTACTACAGCTCCGGCACGTCCTGCCCCATCGTCGAGGGTACTTGGGAAGCGATCTACTGGTCAGCTCAGGCCGCTATCGAAGCCACCGCCGCGGTCCTCGCCGGCGAGCAGCTCATCTATGCGCTTTGCCGACCGCCGGGACATCATGCCCATGCCGACTGTTCCAACGGCTTTTGTTTCTTCAACAACGCGGCCATCGCCGCCAATCGCCTGAGCGAGCACTACGAGCGTGTCGCCTTGGTCGACATCGACACCCACGCCGGTGACGGTTCTCTGGAGATCTTCTATGAGCGCGGCGATGTCTTCTTTGCCTCGATCCACACCGATCCCAGCGACTACACCCCCTTCTTCCTGGGATTTCCGGATGAGCGCGGCAGCGGCGCCGGTGCGGGTGCCAGTCTCAACACCATCCTGGCTCCCGGCTCGAACCTGGATGCGATCCTTGGGCGCTTCGAAGAGATGATGAGCGCCGTAGAGGCCTTCGCACCTCAAGCCCTGGTGGTCTCTCTGGGTTTCGACATGGCCGAGGACGATCCGCTCTCGCTCTTAGGAATGACGACCGGCGGCTTCGAAGCGATGGCACGCCGTTTGCTCGGGCTGGGCCTGCCGACACTGCTGGTTCAGGAGGGTGGCTATCTTGGTCCCTCTTTGGCCAACAACGCCGTGGCATTCCTTGCGGAAGCTGAGCGAAGCCGACCCTAGGCCAGAACCGCCGGCGCCAGATTGAGAGACCTGGCAGCCTCTCTTAGCGACTCGAGAAGCACCCCATCGATCGGGATGCCATCCCTACGACGCTGCTCGCGGACTCGGCGTTCCGGTTCTCCTGGGATCATCACCTCCTCGAAGCCGTCGCGCGGCGGCACTGCCTTGACTTCGCCGAGGCAGTGTTGGGCAGCGGTAGCGAAGGCCGAGGGCGTGCGAAACCGGGCAAGATCCAAGGCGACGATCAGCCAATTGAACTCTTTCGGCGCGCCGATCAGGGCACAGCCGATCAGCTCAGCAATCAACGCCATGCCATAGCCTTTTGGCCCTGCCGCCGGCAGCAGGGAGCCGCCGTCATAAAAGTCTTCGGGCCGACGGCTCGGGCGTCCTTCTCGATCCAACAAACTGTCCGGCGGCAAGGGTTCGCCACGATTGCGGGCCAGCATGAGTTTGCCCTGCGCGATGGTTGAAGTGGCGAAGTCGACCACCACGGGACCGTAGTTCCCACCGGGTAACGAATAGGCATAGGGATTGGTGCTGAGGACACCCTTGGCGCCACCGTGTGGGGCGACCTTGCCACCCTGCTCATAGGCACCGCCACCCAAGGCAAAGGCAAAACAGCCGCTGTTGGCCAAGCTCTCGACATAAGCACCGATCCGCCCGGTGTGGGTCACGTCAATAATTGCAGCAGCAGCGATGCCGTTCTCGTGCGCCAGTGGCGACAGCCGCTCGGCCGCCATCTGCATCGCTGGGATCCCCAAGCCCCCATTGCCGCGCACCTGCATGATGGCGCCTTGGATCCAGACGACCTCCGGCTCGACATCGGCCTTAATCTCGCCGGAGCGGATTCGCCGGACGTACTGGGGAATACGCTCCAGACCGTGGCTCTCGACACCCTTAAGGCTCGCATCGACCAGGTGGGCAGCGACCTTGCGGGCCGGATCGGCCTTCATACCAACTGCCAAGAGCAGCTCTTCAGACAGCGCCAGAGCCTCCCGCTCGCTTAGTCTCGTCATTCCATCTCGTCTCCTTGCACCGGGGTCGCGCCCGAAGGTTAGGTCTTTCCCGTCGTCTTGCCTCTAGGCGTCCTGCCACACCCTTGCGGACGCGCGATCTGCCCGCCATCCTCTGTCGACCCCAAGAGATGCGAGACTTAACGCCATGTACACCCCACCCGCCTTCAAAGCCGACGGCCCTAGGCTTCTGGCCACGATGATAAAGGACAATCCCTTGGCGACCCTTGTGACCGCGGGTCCCGGAGGTCTTGAAGCCTCGCACCTGCCCCTCCTTTTTCTAGAGGAGGAGGGCCACCTGATCGGTCACCTCTCACGCGCCAACGACCAGTGGCGTCACCTGGCAGACCAAGAAGGTCTGGCCATCTTCCTTGGTCGCCAAGCCTACATCTCACCGTCTTGGTATGCATCCAAGCAAGAACACGGCAAGGTCGTACCGACCTGGAACTATGAGGCCGTCCATGTCTATGGGCGCCTCTCCCTCATCGAAGGTGCATCAGCGCTCTTGGATTTGGTATCGCGCCTGACCGACAGTCAGGAGTCGCAGCGGGCCGCACCCTGGGCCGTCAGCGATGCACCCGAGCGCTTCGTCGCCGCCCAGCTGAAAGGGATCGTCGGGCTCCGCATAGACATCAAGCGCATAGAGGGAAAGCGCAAGCTCAGCCAGAACCGCCCGCAAGCAGATCGCCTGGGCACAATCGAGGGGCTGCAGGAAGAGCGTAAGTCTGGAGCGAAGGACCTTGCGGACGCCATGCAAGACTTGGAGTCCTAGACCTGGACTCAATAACCAGTCGCAGACGCTCGCAGCGATGGCGACGGCAGCAAAGCGAGGGCTTGGCTGACGCTCTATCTTGATGGTTGATCGCACGGTTAGAGCACGAGCACGCCAAGATCATCATTGACCAAGGCGTTCAGCCGCCCAGCCTGACCGATGCTCATCTTCGCGCGGACCATCGACATCCATGACAACGTCCGCACGGAACCAACGACACTCAGTATCGCGAAATAGATGGCCGAGCCGGTCCGCGAACGCGGACAGGTTGACCATCTAGAGGCTCGTAGCCATACTCGACGGGCTCGGAGGGTGCCTACAGGGGAGATCCCGGTCGAGCCCAATCCACAGACGCCAGGAAGCGACCATGATGATGCGCCAAGCCGCCAATCCGGCGAAGACAATCTCCGCCGGCGAGGCCGCTGGCCTCGTCCGCTCGGGCATGTGGTTGGACTACTACGTGACGCTGAACCAGCCCGACGTGTTCGACCGTGCGCTCGGTGCCCGGATTACCGAGCTGACCGACCTCAAGGTCTGCAGCACGCTGTCGATGCGGCCGCGCGCGATCGTAGAAAACGACCCTGAGGGCAAGCATGTCCACCTGCTGAACCTTCATTTCAGCGGCTATGACCGAAAGCTGCATGACACCGGGCGCTGCAGCTATATTCCGATCAACCTCGGCGAGGGTCCGGACTACTACCGCCGATTCATCGATCCGGTGGATATCCTGATCATCAAGACGCGGCCGCTCGAGGACGGCTTCTTCAATGTGGGGCCGACCAATGTGTGGTTCCGCGCCGTGGTCGAGCGGGCGCGGATGGTGATCGTCGAGACCAACACGACGATCCCGCATGTGTTCGGGCAGGACACCGGAATCCACCTGTCCGAAGTCGACTACATAATTGAGGGCGACAACGCGCCGATTCCCGAGCTGCCGAACCCGGTGCCGACGGAACTCGACCGCGCGGTGGCGCAGCACATCATCGGCGAGATTGAGGATGGCGCGTGCCTGCAGATCGGCATCGGAGGCATGCCGGACGCGGTGTGCGGGCTGCTGGTGAACGCGGGGATCAAGGATCTGGGCGTGCATTCGGAAATGATGACGGACGGGATTGCGGAACTCTATCGAGCTGGGCTGATCACGGGCGCGCGCAAGAAGCTCGATCCCGGCAAGATCACCTATACCTTCGCGGCCGGCTCGCGCGCGCTGTACGACACGCTCGACCGCAATCACGACATGCTTTGCTACCCCGTCGACTACACGAATGCGCCCAGCCATATCATGCAGAATCCACGAACGGTGGCGGTCAACAGCACGACGCAGGTCGACCTGACAGGCCAGGCCGCCTCCGAATCTGATGGCAACCGGCATCTGACCGGCACAGGCGGGCAGGCGCAGTTCGTGCGGGGTGCCTATGCGGCCGAACGCGGGAAATCGTTCATCTGCCTGCCTTCGACCTACGACAAGCGGGGCGAGAGGCGTAGCCGGATCGTGTTCAACCTCACCGAAGGGAACATCGTCACCACCACTCGGGCGGACATGATGTATGTCGTGACCGAGCAGGGGATCGTGAACCTGAAGGGCAAGTCGGTGCCGGAGCGGGCGCGAGCCCTGATCGGCATCGCGCATCCCGACTATCGCGAGGACCTGGAAAGGCAGGCCTATGAACACCGGATGATCCCGCGGGGCTTTACCTTCGGCTGATCGTGGTGGAGGCAGAACTATAAGGACAGGCTTCTACCTGCTGTTCAGTCTCGTGAAGCTGGAAGCCAGAGAAATACTGGGGTTGGGGCGCGGTTTTGGAGTTATCTACGGCCAGAATCGGGAAGCTGATGCTGACGAGATGGCTGAAAAGAAGCGGACGCGGTCGATGCTTCTCCAATCGGCGAGTGCGACTTTCCAATCCAAGTTCCGGGATTGGTGGGCGCAAGGAAACTATCAGTTCCGCTATAAGGTTGATGGTAACCACCTCCTCATTGGGGGCGTGATTACCGCTCGAGCTTGAGAATCGAAAATCTCAAACGGGTTCGTCTCCTTCAATCAGATCAATGAACGATTCAAGCGCCTTAAGATTTGGGTGCAGTGCTACGCTCCACAGCTAGGCCTCGGCCCCATAACCAGTAGCAGACGGTCGCAGCGATGGCGACGGCAGCGAGGATATTGGTGGCGAGTTTGTCTTATCGGGCGGCGATGCGTCTGCTACTGGTTATGAGTCCAAGGCACAAGACTCCAATTGAGATTGGGTCTTGGAGCCCAGTCCCAAAAGCGGCTTCAATCCACCGCCCAACTAGGGCGAAACCGATCTGGTTTTGCCGTCGGGAACACTGCTTCGTAGGTTGCAGCAAAGTCGTAGATTATTCGAATAACTTGAATAGTAAGATTGATTTGTGACGCATTACTAAATGACCCTGAATGCCCTAGCTTGCATGGCAGTGGGTTGTGAGATCCTCATCAGGGGGTGGCGTGTCAATCTATTCCGCGGTGGCCCGGCCACAATTGATTGCTCGAGGTATAACACTCATCGTTGGTGCGATGTTTGTTACCTCCGTTCAAGACGTGGTATTTAAGCTATTCAGTAACGCACTTTCTCTGGGTCAGATTTTCGCACTTCGAGCGCTGCTGGCGCTGCCATTGTTCTTTGCATTGGCCGTCGTTCAAGGTCTGGGTAGAGACGTGATCACGCACGCTCTTCGACCCTGGCCACTGTTACGCGCCCTCTTCATGACATTCATGTTCCTGGCTTTCTATTCGGCCATTCCCTTTGTGAACCTGTCTGTCCTTGGTGCCGGGACATACACTGCACCAATCTTCGTTACTGTCTTATCAGCCTATGTGATCGGCGAACGTGTCGGGATTCGTGGTTGGTTTGCAGTCTGCGTCGGCTTTGCCGGTGTCCTCATCTTACTGCAGCCGGGCACCGATGCCTTCTCTCCCTGGGCGGTCCTGCCGGTGATGGGTGCGGTCTTCTATGCAACAGCGCACATCATAACCCGGACCAAGTGTCAGTCGGTTCCGCTTGCTGCCATGGCGCTCTCATTGAACCTAGTCTTGCTGGCAGCGGGTCTGGCGGTGAGCGGTTTGCTGCTGGTCTGGCAACCCGGTGGAGAGCTGGTCAGCAGTTATCCCTATCTGTTCGCCGGTTGGTTGCCGCTCGGCCGATCGGAGTGGCTGGTTCTCGGGCTTCTGGCGGTTCTGACCGTGGTCATCGGTTTGGGCATTGCCGGCGCCTATCAGGCCGCACCGCCGCCGATCGTGGCGACCTTCGAGTACAGCTATCTCGTCTTCGTGGCGTTCTGGGATCTCTTGTACTTCGACACGTCGCCAGGCAGCGCCACGATCATTGGAATGCTGTTGATCATTGGGGCTGGTCTGCTGATCATGCGTCGCGGTTGACTACGATCATGGAGGCGCCTGCAATGCCCTCATCCATCGCACGATCGCCAAGCTCATTATTCAATTTCCTATCGCAGGGCGAGTAGATTGCTGCGATAAACCAAAGAATGTCTCGTACAGCAATCAATGGAATTGACGTGTTCCTCGCCATCGTCCGCGAGGGATCACTGCGGGCAGCCGCACGGTCGCTCGGCGTCGGCCCGCCGGCGGTCAGTCATCAACTGAAGGCGCTGGAGGGCAGGATCGGCGTCGACCTCTTCGTAAGAACCACCCGTTCTCTGGAGTTGACGGAAGCAGGACGCACCCTGCTCGCGGGAGCCGCACCGGCTTACAAGTCACTCGTCGATGCAATCGAGGGGACCCGCGTTGCCGGCAAAGCCAAGACCGGTACTCTAAGGCTGACCCTACCCAGGAGCGCCTACAAGCTGATCCTGGCCCCGCAGCTTCACGCATTTCAGGCACGCTTTCCGGAAGTCCGCCTGGACCTCTCCATAAGTGAGGGTCTGGTCGATATCGTCAAAGAAGGTTTTCACGCTGGCTTTCGCCTTGGCGACCGTCTGACGACGGACATGATTGCCGTCAAGCTGAGTGGGCCGCTCACGCCCTGCTATTCCGCAGCCCCGGCCTACCTAGCGATCCAAGGGCGACCGCTGCATCCTCGCGAGCTGCTTGGCCATCGCTGCGTGCGCTACAAGTTCGTGACGGCCAACCGGATTTGGGATTGGCAGTTCCAGGAGGATGGCCAGGTGAAGACGGTCGACCCGCCAACCCATCTCGTGTTCGACAGTATGCAGTCGGTAATGCAGGCAGTGCGCGACGGGCATGGCATTGGCTGGTCCCTGCGTGCGGTCATCCAGGATCATCTGGAGAGCGGCGCCTTGGAGTCTCTGCTCGAGCCCTACGTTGTGCCGCTCCCGCCCTTCTACCTCTACTTTCCAGAGCAGAACCGGCGCCTTGAACTGCTGCGCCTTTTCATCGACTTCCTCCGGGAATCGGAGGCAAGCCGGCAAGCCTTGTAGAGTGACGTACCGTCTCCCGGCCGCCTTCAGAACCAGATCGCCATATCGAGCCGACGGGCATCATACTCAGGCTCCTCTGGTACCCGCCCTGCCCGCCCCTCCACGATACGGATCGCCGTGATCAGCAAGACCGCCGCGTCCAAGAGGTCATCGCCTTTGGCCGCGCCTTTGGGCAGCCGTTTGCGAGCCTCGCGCAGGTCGCGAAATCCGACTGCCTCCAAGAGCGCGAGACGTGCCTCGAAGCCTTCACGTCGCCGCTTGGCCGGCAGGGGATCGGTGCCGGCCAAGCGCTGAAAGGCAACTTCCGGGTGGGCCTCGTGAACCAGCCTCTGATCGGCCGGGCTGAGCGCCCGATCCAGCTCTCGAATTTTCGGCAGGAGGTGCCAGGTCTGGATCGGAAGGCCACGGCCGTAGCGCGCGCGACCCCAGGCATTGGCGGCCGCATAGCTTGCGGCGTCGAGCTGACCACGCGCCGGTGTTGCGAAGACGCAGGACTTGCGCCCCATCGGCAGGGCCTGTCGGGCCAGACTATCGCAGCGTCGCCTGCCCTCGTCAGCGAGCCCGATCGGCATGTCGATGGCGACGCAGGATAGGCTGGCCAACGGCAGTTCGGACCATTGCTCGAAGAGCGCGACCTCGTAGTTGCCTGGTCCCGTGCCCATCACCGCCAACCAGCCAGCACGGCAACCATCGACGCCGGCCAGTCGTCCTTCGCGCAGTTCAGCCAAGGCCGGCCGACCTATGCCACCTTTGCGCGCCCGCAACCCTCCGGCTTATAGACGCGCTCGCTCGAGGCCGGGAAACGCTCAAGCTTCTCCTTCGGTCTGATCGGACGCCGTACCAGCTCGCCCCCGCAATTCGGGCAGCGACGATGCAACACCTCCTCGGCACAGGTCCGGCAGAAGGTGCACTCGAAGGAGCAGATCATGGCCTCCCGCGAATCCGGCGCGAGATCGCGGTCACAGCATTCGCAGCCGGGTTTCAACGTCAACATGGCATTCTCCTCTTCCTTACCTCAGTTGGCTTCGCCCCAAGCGCGCGACGTGGCCACCGCCTGCTTGAGCCAAAGCACGTCAAACCCACCGGTCATGCGGTAGCCCTTGGCCTTTAGTGCTTTTGAGCGCTCTTGCGTGAAGGCAACGCCGCCGAGCGGGATCCCGGCGGCCAGGACGGCGGCCTCGATCTTCTCGGCCGCGGCCACGAAATCTGGATGATCGAAGCGTCCCGATAGCCCGAGCGAAACCGACAGATCGAACTGGGCCAGTATGATGCAGTCGATGCCCTGCACCGCACAGATCTCTTCGATGTTCTCTACTGCCTCGCGGGTCTCGATCAGCAGCATGGAAATCGGACGCTCGCCCAACTCAGCCTGATAGTCCATCAGACTGACGTCCCAGCGTGAATGGGCGATAAAGGGTCCCCAGCCTCGGGTTCCCTCTGGCGGATAGCGCAGCGATGCCAAGCAGGCGCGTGCATCGTCGGCCGTGCGCAACAGCGGAAAGCAGATACCCTCAGCCCCCAGGTCCAAGCAGCGTTTCACCTCGGCCTCGTCGATCGAACGCACCCTGACCAATGGCGAGCAGTCGCTGCCCTTGGTGGCGGCGATCATGGCGTGCAGGCTGCCCCAATCGACGGCACCATGTTCCCGGTCGATGATGACGGCATCGCAGCCGGCTGCGGCGATCGCCTGGGTGACGACGGCGGAGGGGATGGTCACGACCTGCCAGTTCAGGTGATAGGAGGAATCCTCCAATAGGCTCTTCAATCTCATCGATGCACACACTCCCGCATTCCTGCTGCAGCATGCTCGTGCAACTGGGCACTCCGCAAGCCTGCCACCCGATAGGCTTGCTCAGTTCCAGCTGCCCTCTGTCGGGATGTTGATCGTGGTGCCGCAGTGCTTGCAGTGGACTGCATCGGGATCATGCCGGTTGAGGCCGCAATCCTCGCAAGCATAGGCCACCTTGGGTGGCCGGAAGATTGTCTGCACCAAACGCAGGAACAGCCCTACGCCGAAGACCATAATGACCACGGCGAGTGCCCGGCCCAGGGTGTCGGTCATGGTGATGTCGCCGAAACCGGTTGTGGTGAGTGTGGTCACGGTAAAGTAGAGTGCGTCAAAGTAGTTGTTGATGTTGGCGTTGCGATCCTCTTCCAGCACGAACACGACCGCGGTGACCGTGAAAATGAAAATCAACAGGTTGATTGAAGATTGGATAACCTCTTCGTTGCGCTTGAAGAAGGGCCACTCTTGGCGCAGCTCACGCAGCAAATGGTAGGAACGCAGCAGCCGCAGCATGCGCACGACGCGCAAAAATGCCATGTTCTCGAATAGGGCCGGCGCCATCAGCGAGGCGATCACGATCAGGTCAACGACAGCACCGAAGGAGAGGAAGAAGCGCCAACCGCCCCTAGCCAGAATCGCACGCGCTGAAAACTCCAACAGAAGAATGAAACCAATCACAAGGTCAACGATTAGGATCCAGCGCTCCTCCGGCACCATGGAGGAAACGATGAAAAAGGCGATGGTTATGACATCAAAGCCGATCAGGCCGTATCGAAATGCTACCGACTTCGCGCTGTCACCATGATAAAGAGTTAGAAGAATTCGGCGAAGGCCTCTGATTTCGTTTGGTGATTTCGATGTCTCGTCGATCAAGGTCAATGCTCCCTCGGGACGGGCAGGCCCTGTGCATGATAGGCGTCAAATGCCGAGATCGGCCAAATCTCTGTTGAAGTCGGCGCAGCCTCGCAAGCATACTCTCGCGCCTTTGCAGAAACCCTCAATCGCTCCCACAGGTTCCCATGGATATTAAGCTCGCACTCGGCTCGCGCGTCCGTAAATCGCCCTTCTTTGAGGCCGCCTTGGACGCCGGTATGACCCATGCCACGGTCTATAACCACATGTACCTGCCCGTTTCTTATGGCGATGGTCTGGCCGAGTACAAGCGGCTGACGGAAGCGGTCGCCATGTGGGATGTCGGTGTGGAACGCCAGATCCAGCTATCCGGTCCGGATGCCATGGCACTGGCGGCTTACCTGACGCCGCGGAATCTCTCGCGTTGTCGTATCGGTCAGGGCAAATACGTTCCGCTTTGCGACTACCAAGGCCGTCTGTTCAACGATCCCGTGCTGCTGAAGCTTGCAGAGGATCTGGTTTGGCTCTCGATCGCCGACAGCGACGTGCTCTTGTGGGCGCGTGCGCTTGCCGGTGCCAAAGGCATGAAGGTTGAGGTGACCGAACCCGACGTGTCGCCCTTGGCCGTGCAAGGCCCTTCGGCTGTCGAGGTCATAAGCCAGCTGTTCGGCGATTGGGTTCGTGATCTCAAGTACTTCTGGTTCCGCGAAACGGAGCTGGATGGCATTCCCCTCGTGTTGGCGCGCTCCGGCTGGAGCAAGCAGGGCGGCTATGAGCTCTACCTGCGTGACGGCTCTAAGGGCAGCGCGCTTTGGCAGCGAGTCGCCGACGCGGGCCGAGCCTATGGAATAGGTCCCGGCGCACCGAACTACATCGAGCGCATTGAGAGCGGCCTGCTTTCCTACGGCGCTGACACCGATCGGGAGAGCGATCCCTTCGAGTGCAACTTGGGGCACTTGATCGACCTGGACCGCGACCAGGACTTCGTCGGCAAGGAGGCGCTGCTTGTCAAGCGCGCAGCCGGTCCGCGACGCCATCTGGTCGGCCTGACCATTGAGGGCGGCCAGTTGGGCATCAACGAGCATCCTTGGCCGATCCTTTCCGAGGACAGGCAGGTCGGCACCGCGCGCGCTACGGCCTATTCGCCGCGCCTGGAGAGCAACATAGCGATCGCACTTGTCGACAAGCCGCACTGCGAGACTGGCGCGGAAGTCATCTTGGACTGTCTGGGCGACAGGCGGGTGGCCAAGGTGAGCGCCCTTCCCTTCATCCGTTAAACGTTCAGGAAATTTCTATGGAGTACCGACGCCTCGGCCAGAGCGGTGTTTGGGTTTCGCCGCTCTGCCTGGGAACCATGACTTTCGGCTTGACCACGCCGGAGCCGGAGGCCGCGCGAATTCTCGATCGGGCGCGTGCGGCCGGGTTCAACTTCATCGACACCGCCGATCAGTATGCCGACGGCGAATCCGAGCGGTTTCTGGGGCGCCTCTTGGCCAAGGATCGCGAAGACTGGGTGCTGGCAAGCAAGCTCGGCAATCCGGTCGCGCCCGGCCCCAATCGGACCGGGCTCTCGCCCAAGCATATGCACCGCGCTTTGGATGCCAGCCTGCAGCGACTGCAAAGCGATTACCTCGACATCCTCTACCTTCACCTCGACGATGGAACGCCGCTGCAGGCAGTGATCGAGACTTTGGGAGACTTCCTCCTGAAGGGTAAGATTCGCGCGTGGGGCTTCTCCAATTTCAGAGCTTGGCAGATCGGCGAGATGGTACGCCTGGCAGACCAGCTGGGTGTGGCCAGACCGGTCGTCTCCCAACCCTACTACAATGCCATGAACCGCATGCCCGAGGTCGAGCATCTGCCGGCCTGCGGTCACTATGGCATCGCCGTGGTTCCCTATTCGCCGTTGGCCCGCGGCATTCTCACAGGCAAGTATCCGCCCGGTCAGTCGCCGGCCGACGACAGCCGGGTTGGGCGCAAAGACACCCGCATGATGGAGACCGAGTTCCGCGATGAATCGCTTGCCATCGCCCAGACCCTCAAGCGTCACGCAGAAGCGCGCGGCATGACTGCGGGCCAGTTCGCGCTGCTCTGGGTCTTGAACAACCGCTTGGTAACCTCGGTTCTGACAGGCCCGCGCACGCTGGAGCAATTGGAAGGCTATCTCGGCGCGCTTGAGCACACCTTCACCTCGGAAGACGAGGCTCTGGTTGATACCCTGGTCGTCAGCGGGCATCCCTCGACACCCGGCTACAACGACCCGCGCTACCCGCTCATGGGGCGTCAGCCTTGCACGGACTGACCGCCCCGCTGTTCCAGGTTTCAGAGATGTAGTGCGTGTTTACGCATCCAATTGTTTTCAATTGGATGCGCTCCGCTCTAGAAGTTGACCTGATCGCCGCCCTTGAGGCTCAGGATTTCGCGAGCATCGTCAGGACTGGCGACCTCCAGAGACATCCCCTCGATGATCTTACGAACCGTCGAGACCTGCTCGCCGTTGGTCTCCGCCAAGCGCCCGGCCCCGCCCCAGAGTGAATCTTCCAGGCCGACGCGCACGTTACCGCCCATGGCTGCGGACTGCGCCGCAATGGCCATCTGATTGCGCCCCGCACCCAACACCGACCACTGATAGTCATCGCCGAAGAGGCGGTCTGCCGTACGTCGCATGTGGATCACGTCTTCGGGATGCGGACCGATGCCGCCCAGAATGCCGAAGACCGACTGCACGAAGAGCGGCGGCTTGATGATCCCGGCGTCCAGAAAGTAGGCGAGATTGTAGAGATGACCGATGTCATAGCACTCGCACTCGAAGCGGGTGCCGTTGTCGGCACAGGTGCGCAGGATGTGCTCGATATCGGCGAAGGTGTTCTTGAAGAGGGTCTCGCGGCTCTTCTCCAGGTGCTCGCGCTCCCACTCGTGCTTGAACTCCTTGAAACGGTTCAACATGGGGAAGAGGCCGAAGTTGATCGAGCCCATGTTGAGAGAGGCCACCTCGGGCGCAAAGTGGGCTGCCGGCGCCAGGCGCTCCTCCAGAGGCATGGTGGGGCCGCCACCGGTGGTGATGTTCATCACTGCACCGGTGGTCTGCTTGATCCGCGGCAGAAACTGTCCGAAGTATTTCGGATCTTGGCTTGGACGCCCGGTCTCGGGATCGCGCGCATGCAGGTGGATAACGGCCGCCCCGGCTTCGGCAGCACCGATTGCCGATTCGGCGATCTCGTTGGGTGTAACCGGCAGGTGCGGCGACATGGAGGGTGTGTGGATCGAACCGGTGATCGCACAGGTAATGATGACCTTACGCTTCTTAGCCATGACGTCCTCTTGCTTATTGAGCTTGTGCTCGATAGGTCCCCAATCTGCCCGCTCTCACCGGCTTTTGCCAGAGTGTGATTGCGGGCGGCACTGCTTCGCGCGTGCCAAGGACGGCGATCCTAGGCTAATGTGGCGAGGAAACAACCAGGTTAGCAGGAGTTTGCAAAGATGAGCCTGACCGACTGTCGCGGTGTACCGCTCTCGGGCAGCGATCCAGAATTGAGTGCCGCACTCGAGCCTTTGATGGAGGATTTCTGCGCCTTTCGCGGCGACCCCGTGGCCGGTGCCGGCAAGATCCTCGAGGCGCAACCGGATTTCATCATGGCGCATATCTTCAAAGCCGCCTTGCTGACCCAAGCGATGGAGACCCGCATCTATGGTGAGATGCTGACCTCGGTCGAAGCGGCCGAAGCGCTCTGGCCCAAGGCCAATGAGCGCGAGCGCGGACACATCAAGGCCTTGCGTGCCTGGGTCGACGGCGACTTCTTCGGTGCGGTACAGAGCTGGGAAGAGGTCCTGGTGCTCTATCCGCTGGATCTTCTGGCGCTCAGCATGATTCACCTGACCGACGTGCTGCTGGGCGATGTGGTGGGACAGCGCGACTGCGTTGCCCGTGTCTTCCCTCTGTGGGACGAATCGATCCCCGGGTATGAGTTCGTTCTGGCCTATTACTCCTTCGGGCTGGAGGAGAACCGCGACTTTGCCGACGCCGAGGAGTGCGGGCGTCGGGCATTGGCGATTCGCCCCGGCCATCCCTACGCTATCCACGCCGTTGCCCACATCATGGAGATGCAGGGTCGCCAGTCGGGTGGCATCTGGTTCATGACCAGCCGCGAGAAGGACTGGGCGGAGAGCAACTTCCGCAATCATCTTTGGTGGCATCTCAGCCTATTCCACCTCGATCTCGATCAGACCGACCGTGTCATCGAGATCTATGACCACCACCTTCGATCCGGCGAAAGCCATGGCGACAAGTACGAAGAGTTGGATGCCGCCGCCCTGCTTTGGCGTTTGAAGTTGATGAACGTCGACGTCGGCGACCGTTGGCAGGAACTGGCCGACAAGTGGTCGGGCTCGGTCGAAGACACGCTTTATGCCTTCAACGACGTGCACGCCATGATGTCCTTCGTCTCTGCCGGACGCCAACAGGCAGCGCAACGCATGCTGAACGCCAACGAGCGCTACTGCGAACACGCCAGTGATGCCAACGTCGCCATGAGCCGTGAGATCGGCATTCCCTTCCTGCGTGCCCTGCAGGATTTTCATCTGGAGCTCTACGACGACTGCGTCGAGCGGTTGCTGCCGGTACGCTATCGCACGCATCGTCTGGGCGGCAGCTTCGCCCAGCGCGACATGATCGGCTGGACCCTGCTGGAGGCTGCTCTGCGCGCCGGCCGCTTTGAGCTGGCGCTGGCCCTGGCGCACGAGCGCTGCGGCCTGAAACCCTCCAGCCCGCAGAACTGGAGGATGGCGGCGCGCGCCCACGCTGGTTTGGGCGCGACACAGCGGGCCGCCCAAGCCAAGGCGCGGGCCGAGTCGCTGATGGCTGCCTAGAGCCGATGGAACTCCGGCCGCTGCGCACGCTTGTCTCGATCGCCGATCAGGGAAGCTTCGCCGCGGCGGCCGAGAGCCTGGGCCTGACGCAGTCCGCTATCTCACTGCAGATCAAGGCCTTGGAAGAGACGCTTGGGCGGCGCCTCTTCGATCGCTCGCACCGGCCGCCGCAGCTGACCGAGCTTGGTCAACAGCTGGTGATCGAGGCCCGCCAGATCCTCAGCCTCTACGACCGGATCTTCGTGAGCAACAGCGACTTGCTGGCCGGCGACCTGGTGCTGGGTGCGGTACCCACGGCATTGGGAAGCATTATGCCGCCGGCGCTGGCCGCTCTTCGCGCGCAACACCCCCAGCTCTCGATCCAGGTGGTCAGCGGCCTGTCGGAGGAGCTGGCAACGCAATTGCGGGCCGGCAGTCTCGACGCCTCCCTGGCCTCGGAACCCCCGCATCTGGCCGAAGGCCTCCACGCCCGCCCGATCCGCCAGGATCCGCTGGTCGTCATTGCGCCGTTGGACACCAAGGGCAAGGGCGATCGAGAGCTGCTGGAGGGCAATCCCTTCATCCAGTTCAGCCGTCGCGCCTGGGCCGGCGAACAGATCGACCGGGCACTGCGCGAACGCAACATTTCCGTCGCACGCGCCATGGAGATCGATTCGCTGGAGTCCATCATAGAGATGGTGCGCCATCGGCTCGGCGTCTCAGTCGTACCCCTGCCCTTCGGGCGGCGCCCGGAGGCACTGGGCCTGCGGACCCTCCCCTTTGGCAATCCGCCTTTGACGCGCGCTCTGGTGCTCTTGGAGCGCAATGACAGTCCAAAGAGCCGTTTGATCGCAGCGCTTGGCCAGGCGTTACGCCGTGTTGCCGCCCAGGAACGCCCGTTCCTTGAGTTATCCTCAAGATAGAGGTGAGAAGAACTCGTTTTTATCCTGGTGTCCTTTAACCTATATTGATCCTCACGGGGCTGTGAACGGGCGTGGGGCCCGCCGAGTCGAGGAGGGGATCATGTTTCAACTGACGGCCGATCAGAAAGATCTACAGGCGCGCGCACGCGCCTTTGCCGACAAATTCTGCCGCACGAGTGCTGCCGAGACCGATCGGACCGAAGTCTATCCTTGGGATGGCGTCGCGGAGATGGCGAAGGCCGGCTTCTTCGGCATGACGATACCGGAAAGCCTGGGTGGCCAGGAGCGCAGCTACCTGGACGCCGTCCTGGTGGTCGAAGAGATGGCCAAGGCCTGCGGCATCAGTGGGCGCATCATCGTCGAAGGCAATATGGGTGCACTGGGTGCCATCCTGCGCTACGGCACGCCCGCACAACAGCGACTCGCCGCCGACTTGGTGCTGAAAGGCGACAAGCCAGCCATTTGCATCACCGAGCCGGAGGCCGGGTCGGCTGCGACCGAGATGCAGACCACTGCGGTCAAACAGGGCGACCGCTACATCCTGAACGGGACCAAGCACTGGATCACCGGCGGCGGCGTCTCGAAACTCCACCTGATTTTCGCGCGCGTGATCGATGGCGGCAAAGAGCTGGGTATCGGCGGCTTCCTGGCCATTCGCGATCGCGACCAAGGTCTGATCGTTGGCGCGCGTGAGCCAGCCATGGGCCTGCGCGGCATTCCGGAGACCAAGATCCATCTCCGCGATCTTTCCCTGCCCGCTGATCGCCTGTTGCTGCCACAAGAAGGTCTGCAACGCGGTTTTGCGGCCTTGATGGATGCCTACAACGCCCAGCGCGTCGGTGCCGGCACCGTCGCACTTGGCATTGCGCAGGGCGCCTATGAGACGGCTTTGGCCTACACCAAAGAGCGCGAGCAGTTCGGACGCCCTCTGGCCGAATTCCAGGGTCTGCAGTGGATGCTGGCCGACATGCGCATTCAATTGGACGCCGCGCGGCTGATGCTGTGGCGGGCGGCTGCCAGCGCCGAAGACAGCGGTACCGGCTTCCCCGATCCCTTGTTGGCTGCCGAGGCCAAGATCTTTGCTTCCGAGATGGCAGTGAAGGTGACCAACGACGCCCTGCAGCTGCACGGCGCCATGGGTTACTCCCGCAACCTGCCGCTGGAGCGCATGGCGCGCGATGCCCGTATGTTTACCATCGGCGGCGGCACTGCCCAGATGCTGCGCAATCTTGTCGCCGGCAAGATCCTCGACATGAAGACGCCGCAGACCCGAGACGGCTACCTCAAGCTCGCCGCGCCCAAAGGCTTGTCGATCGCAGCGGAGTAAATGGTCGGAAGCCGCAAACAGCCGTCAGGTCTTGCAGGCACATAAAGGTGTGCGGCGTCGAAGGCCTTTTTGATCGGGACTGAGCCGAGGGCGAGCGCCATCCCGCTCATCGCGAAGATTGCTCGTCATGGCTCCCTAGTAAACCATCACTGCTGCGGTGGTTGGTGTTGGCTAAACGACCCTACACCTCTGTTACTGCATGTATTTTTTGATCAAGACTGGTATCGGATTTTCGGAATCTACGCCATTCCAAACTCGCAACACCAATAAAAAGTCTAAACATCATTATTGAACCAAAAATGAACCATACCGTAGTTATTCTAAGGCATTGTTGAAAAACACTGCTTCAGGTGTCATGATTTACAAGCTTGCCTGGCGTGCTATGCGCAAGAACAAGCCAATTGGTTCAATTACGGTTTAAACTCGGACGGTGAGCGAAGCAGCTCCACGCCGTTGAGTGCTGTAAATTGACGCCAAGAACAACCAGGGCAGGGAGAATGTCATGCTACAACACGCTATGGAGAACGTGAGCCGCCGATATGTTCTGCGGCGCTCAGCTTCACTCGCACTCGCAGGCGCCACAGCCGGCCTGCTACGACCGTTGTCGGCGCTCGCGCAATCGACCGCCGTAGCCGACATGGTGCTAGAGACGGTGACTGGTCCGATCACTGGCGACCAAGTGGAAAAGGCCATGGCCCACGAACACCTCTATGTCGATTTCCACGGGCCCAATGATCCGAAATACATGGATGTCGATTGGCAGTCGGCCATCGGTGCCAGCATTTCCGCCGCCCAGGAGCTGCGCTCTCAAGGCGTTAACCTTATGATCGAGTGGACGAACCTCGGTGTCGGGCGCAACGTGCTTCTGTTGCGCAACGTGGCCCGTCGTACCGGCGTCAACATCGTCTGCCCCACCGGAATCTACAAGAGCCTCGTCCCCCCCGCCATGGCCGAGATGTCGGTCAATCAGATTGCCGATCACTTCGTTCGCGAGCTCACCCTGGGCATCGATGGTACGAACATTCGTAGCGGCTTCATCAAGATCGCCACCACCGAGAGCGGCCCAACCGAAAGCGACAGTCGCATTCATCGAGCCGCTGGAATCGCCGCAAAGGAGACCGGGACGACCGTTGCACTCCACAGCCCGCACAGGGAGGCGACGGAGAGTGTTGTCGCCACGCTTCTAAAGGAGGACTTTGCACTTGATCGGCTGGTTTGGGGGCATTCGCAACCCTCAGGCCATGATGCCCACCTGGCCATGGTGGAACGCGGCGCCACGTTGCAGTTCGACGCAATCAGCGCGGACAGCGATCCATTCTTCAACGGGCCGACTGATGATAGCTCGATGCTGGATCGCGTGGAGAACATCGTTACTGCTGGTTTCCCCGACCAGGTGATTCTGTCTGCTGACGCGTCGGTCTTCGTCAATCCCGCCGTTTGGCAGTACGATCGGGACGCCACCTACATCTATCGCTATTTCGAGGCCAAGCTGACCGCGCGTCTGGGAGAAGAAAACGCCCAACGAGTCTTGCGGGACAACGTCATCCGGGCTTTCCGGCGCGGCGACAAAGTCTAACGCGGTGCAGGGACCAGCGCTACACCCTCATAGATCAGCGTACCGTCCTCCAGATCGGCCTCGGGGATCTCGGTCTTCTCCAGATCATACTCTTGGCTGAAGGTCCAGGGTGCGCGGTCGCCCTGCTTGGGGAAGCGGGCGATGCTGCGCTGGATATAGCCGGCGCTGAAATTCTCCGGCTCGACGAGGAGACGAGGCTTCATGTCCTGCTCGTCTGGCCGGAGCTGCGGCGTTACGGCTTGCACACCCTTCTCATCCATGTGTTTCAGCAGGCGGCAAACGAAGTTCGAAACCAGATCGGCACGCAGGGTCCAGCTGTTGCGGAGATATCCGAAAACCCAGGCCAGGTTGGGCACGCCTGAGAATAGAATGCCGCGATGTGCCCAGCAGCTGGAGAAATCGATCGGTGCACCATCCTTCGAGAAGGGGATCTCACCCATGACGCTGAGAGTGAGACCGGTGGCCGTCACGACGATGTCGGCCTCAAGCGTCTTGCCAGACTTCAGCGCGATGCCGGTTTCCGTAAACCGCTCGATCTCGTCCGTAACCACATCGGCCTTACCGGCCCCGATCCACTGAAAGAGGTCGCCATCGGGCACGACGGCAATCCGTTGCTGCCAGGGACGATACTCAGGCGTGAAATGCGGGTCGATCGGGTAGTCCTCACCCAGGTGGGCTTTGACCTCAGCCAAGAGCTCTTCGCGCACACCCTCTGGGTTGCGCAGCGCCAGACGCGTGAAGAACGAGCGTTCGTGCAAGAAACTTCGGCGCATGATCTCATGAAACCACGCGTCAGGCAGTTTGAGCGGTTTTAGCTTCTGCGCCAACTCCGGCACCGCCGGGCGGGCGGCGAAGAAGGTGGGAGAGCGCTGCAGCATGGTGACTTTGGCGCAGTCTTCGGCAATCGCCGGGATCAAGGTGGCTGCCGTGGCGCCGGAGCCGACCACGACGACGCGCTTGTCGTGATAATCCAGATCATCGGGCCAGTTCTGTGGATGCACCAGTTCGCCCTGAAAATCCGCCATACCCGGAAACTCGGGCCGATGCCCCTTGTCATGCCGGTAGTAGCCCTGACACATCCAAAGAAAACCGCAGGTTATCTGCCAAGTCTCACCTGATGCCTTATCCAGACAGGTCAGACGCCAGCGCTTCTCCTCACTGTTCCAATCTGCGGCCTGGACGCTTTGGCCATAGCGAATGTGGCGCGTCAGGTCCTGCTCCTCCAAGGCTTCGCCAAGATAGGTCAGGATTTCCTTGGCCGTGGCCAAGGGGACGCCGGTCCAGGGCTTCCAAGAGAAACCGAAGGTGTAGAGATCGCTGTCGGAGCGAATACCGGGGTAGCGGTGAATGAGCCAGGTGCCGCCGAAACTCTCGTGTTGTTCCAGAAGGCCGAAGCTCTTTCCGGGACAGTCCTTCTGCAAATGGTAGGCGGCATCGATTCCTGAGATACCAGCACCGACGATCACAACGTCTAGGTGCTGGCAGTCTTGCTGACCTGCGGGAAGGCTTAACGGCTGGGGGCTGCTGTCCATGCGCTCTCTTGTGCCAGCGCCGGCTCGTCAAGCCAAGCACCTTGCAGCATTTCCGAGCGCCCCCATTTGATCTTCGCCCAGAGTTTCTCGTGCAGGAAGAAGGATACGGTTCCGATCGCGGCACTGGCGAAAGCGAAGCCGCCGGCGGTCTCCAAAGAGCCAGTCATGACGTAGCCTATCACACTCATAACCAAGAGGCCGGACACCTGCCAGGTGACTGCTTTCATTGCGGTTCTAAGGCTGCTGTCCATCTTATCCTCCTGTGGGTTTGCGTCTCGTCTGAGGAGAGATGTAGGTGAAACTTGGGCACTTGCGTATTCTGTGAATGCGCTGCATAAATGAACATATGCAGATAAAAATCAACAAAAGTGAAATTTATGGACAAGCGTAGGCGCGCTGAGATCTTCCGGGAACGCCTGGCTGCCGCCATGGCTCTTGAGGGCTTGACCAAGTCCGCCCTAGCGCGATCGACGGCTGTCGATCGCTCTACACTGTCGCAACTTCTGATGCCGGGAGAGACCCGCTTGCCGAACGCGCAACTCGTAGCTGAGTGCGCAGCGGCCTTGCGAGTCAGCACCGATTGGCTGCTGGGGATGACCGAGCGCCCCGAGCGTCCGGGCGATCTGCTGGCAGCTGCTGTGCGCGTGAGCTCAGCCGAACGAACCTCTGTCGACGAACAGCTGCTCGCCTGGCACCGCGAGGCCAAGGGCTACAAGATCCGCCATGTGCCGGCCACCTTGCCGGATGCGCTGAAGACCTCAGCGGTGCTGCGTTGGGAGTATGAAGCCTTCCTCGGCAAGACCCCAGACCAAGCCTTGCGCGCCACATTGGATCGCCTGGAGTGGGTGCGTTCGGGCTCGTCCGACTATGAAATGGCCGTGCCTCGCCACGAGATCGAGTCGTTCGCTGCGGGAGAAGGCTACTACCACGGACTACCCCGCGACGTCAGGCAAGAGCAGATGGACTCTTTGAAGGCAGAGTGCCGGGATCACTATCCAGCTCTCAGGGTATTCGTCTTCGATGCCCGCAAGCTCTTCTCCGCCCCGCTCACTGTATTCGGCCCAATCCTAGCGACGATCTTCGTCGGCCGCTTCCACCTGGCGTTCCGCAGTGAAGAGCGGGTGCGCTCCATGACCCAGCATTTCGACTGGCTGGTGCGGGAGTGCGACGTCGATGCCAGGGACGTCGTGCCGTTCCTCGATTCTTTAGCCGTCGCGTAGCGCCGAGAAACGTTCCAAGGCGGCCTTCGCACCGGCCTGCAGGAATCGAGCGTCGGTTGCCAGGGTCACGAGCGAGAAGCCCTTCTGCCCCATCTCGGCGGCATAGTCGGGGCTCATACAGTGGATGCAGGCAGGCACACCGCGAGAGCGCGCGGAGACCAGAATGTGTTCGATTGCCTCCAGCATCTCCGGGCCACGATGGTCGAAGCCAGGCTCGTGTCCCAGAGCTGCCGAGAGATCAGAGGGGCCGATGTAAAGACCGCCCAGGCCCTCCACGTCGAGTATCGCGTCTAGCCCGTCGAAGGCCGTCTTGGTCTCGATCATGGCAATCGGCAGGATCTCGTCGTTGGCCACCTCACCATAGTCGTCGCCCCAAGCGAGCTTGGCCCGAACCGGGCCGAAGGAACGCATTCCGGCCGGCGGATAGCGGCAGTAGGAGACGAAACGAGCGGCATCTGCGGCATCCTCGATCATCGGGCAGATGATGCCCAGGGCGCCGGCGTCCAGCGCCCGCATGACATGGGCCGGATCGTTCCAGGGTACGCGAACCAGAGGGGTGGCGCCGGTCTGCTGGACGATCGGCAGCATGGCCAGCATGTCGGCATAGTCAGCTGTGCCATGTTGTAAATCGACGGTCAGGCTGTCGAAACCCGTACGCGCCATGACTTCGACGGAAAGTACGGAGGGTATGGCGAGCCAGCCGTTGGCGGCAGTGCGTCCCTGCTTCCAGAGGTGTTTCAGCGGGTTTGCAAAGGGCATGCGTTTCAGTTCCAGGCAAAGTGAGTAAGCTTTAGGTTAAGATAGTCGTGGATGGCTTGTCGCCCCCCTTCCCTGCCCATTCCAGAATGATCGATACCGCCGAAGGGTGCTTCGGCATGCGCGATCATGAAGGTGTTGACCCCAACCATGCCGGCGTGCAGGCCGCGGCTCAGCGTCTCGGCCGTGGTGTGGCTGCCAGTGAAGCCATAGGCGGCGAGACCAAAAGGGGTCGCGTTCGCCCGCGCAATGGCGTCCTCGAGATCGCGAAAGGCGGCGATCGGCGCGATCGGTCCAAAGGGTTCATCTCGCATGATCCGGGCCTCATCGGGTACCTCGGCGAAGACCGTGGGTTCAAAATAGTAACCCTTGTTCAGATGTGCTGGACGACGGCCGCCGGAGAGGAGACGTGCACCGCACGCCTCCGTCTCTTGCGAGAGGGCTTCTACCCGGTCGCGCTGCTGGGCCAAGGTCATCGGACCCATGCTGGTCTCGGCATCCTGGCTATCGCCCAGCACCAGAGCCTCTGCGGCAACTGCCATCCGTTCGGCGAAGGGCTCGACCAAGCTCTCGTGAACATAAAAGCGATTGGGCGCGATACAGACCTGGCCGGCGTTGCGGAACTTGAACTGGGCGCAAAGGTCAGCGGCTAGGTCAAGGTCAGCATCGGCTGCCACCACGACCGGCGCATGCCCACCCAGCTCCATCGAGCAGCGCTTTACCGTCTTTGCCGCCTCTGCCAGCAAGTGCTTGCCCACTCGTGTGGAGCCGGTCAGCGAGATTTTACGCACACTGTCGGCTGCCATAATGGCCGGAGAGATCTCTTCAGCGCGACCCTGCAGCAATTGCACCACTCCCGCAGGTACTCCACCTTCGACGCAGCACTCGATTAGCAGGGTGGAGGTCGCCGGCGTCTGCTCAGAGGGTCGACAGATGATCGGGCAGCCAGCGGCCAGAGCCGGTGCGATCTTCCGTGCCAGAAGGTTGATCGGGAAGTTCCAGGCAGTGAAGGCAGCGACGATCCCGACCGGCTCCGGCTCCACGGTCAGCCGACCTCCTTGCCGCGAGGGAATGGTCTCGCCGAAGAGGCGCTCTGCTTCGCCGGCAAACCAATCGAATTGTTCGATAGCAATGTTGACCTCTCCGGCCGATTGGCCGAGCGGGCGGCCGATCTCAAGCGAGAGTGCCAGGGCAAGAGCGTCACGTCGCGCCTCCATACGCCTGGCAATGGCCCGCAGGATTTTCGCTCTTTCCCACCCGTGAACGGTGCTCCACAGCGGTAAGGCGCGTTCGGCCGCCGCCAGAGCATCGGCCACCTGTGCCGCACCACAGGCCGGGGTCTCCCAAAGCACCTCTTCGTTGCAAGGATTGATGACCGGGATGGTGCCGCGTTCGCCGATCTCGGCGAAGGTCCCGTCGATCAGGACCTTGGGCTGAAAGGCAGTCATGCTCTGCTCCGCTTGTGACAGGTTTAGAGGATGGCGGGTTCGTCGGGGTTGGGGCCGAAGCTCGTCTCCAGGAAATCGAAATCGCAGCCCTCGTGGGCTTGGCGGACATGCTGGGCAAACATCCAGCCATAGCCGCGGAGATAGTGCGGCTCCGGCGGTCTCCAGGCGCTGCGCCGGCGCTCCAGCTCCTCCGGCGCGACCTCCATGTCGATGCTCCGCTTGTCGACATCGACAGCAATGATGTCACCTGTCTGCACCAATGC
This sequence comes from Rhodospirillales bacterium, assembly GCA_963669445.1. Lineage (GTDB taxonomy): Bacteria > Pseudomonadota > Alphaproteobacteria > Kiloniellales > JACOMY01 > JACOMY01. The sequence continues at coordinate 1,728,327 of OY770029.1, read as the reverse complement.
CAGTGGGCCACCGATATGGGCCTCGGGAGCCACGTGCAACACGCAGGCGCCATAGCTGGTCCCGCTCATTCGGGCGTCGGAGATCCGCAGCATGTCACGGACACCAGCCTTCAAGAGCTTTTGCGGGATCGGTAACATGCCCCACTCCGGCATGCCCGGGCCGCCCTGCGGACCAGCACCGCGCATGATCAAGACGCTGTCGATGGTGACGTCCAGATCCGGCTCGTCGATGCGTGCCTTCATCTCGGCATAGCTGTCGAAGACCAGGGCCCGACCGCGATGCTTTAGAAAGCGGGGATCGGCCGCTGCCGGCTTCATGACACAGCCTTCGGGCGCCAGGTTGCCGCGCAGCACGGCGAGCGATCCCTCGGTGTAGAGCGGGTTCTCCAGCGGCCGAATGACATCGGCGTTCCACACCTTGGCCTTGGCGATAGCATCGCCAAGGTTCTGCCCGCCGACCGTCCTGGCCGAGAGATCAAGGAGAGGACGAAGCCCTGCCATCAAGGCCGGCAAACCGCCAGCAAAGTAGAAATCCTCCATCAGGTAGCGCTCGCCGGACGGGCGAATGTTGGCCAGGACCGGAACTTGGCGGCTGGCCGCCTCGAAATCCTCCAGGCCGATCTCCTGGCCGGCGCGTCGCGCCATCGCGATCAGGTGAATGACGGAGTTGGTGGAACAGCCCATGGCCATGGCGACGACGATGGCGTTGAGGAAGGCCGGGCGGGTCAGGATCCGGTTCGGTCGCAGGTCCTCGCGCACCAGCTCGACGATACGACGACCCGATGCTGCGCACATACGCTGGTGGTTGGCATCCGGTGCTGGGATCGAAGAGGCACCGGTCAAACTCATGCCCAAGGCCTCTGCGGCAGCCGTCATTGTGCTGGCCGTGCCCATGGTCATGCAATGGCCGTAGGAGCGCGCGATCCCACCTTCGACGGCCTGCCACTCCTCCTGGTCAATGGTACCGCCGCGCAGCTCGTCCCAGTATTTCCAGACGTCGGAGCCGGAGCCCAGGACCTCGCCACGCAGATTGCCAGACAGCATCGGCCCGGCCGGCACGAAGAGGGCCGGCAAACCAGCAGAGATCGCGCCGAGCATCAGGCCGGGCGTGGTCTTGTCACAACCTCCCACCAGCAAGGCGCCGTCGACGGGATGGCTCCGCAGCAGCTCTTCCACCTCCATCGCTAAGAGGTTGCGATAGAGCATGGTTGTCGGCTTCACGAAATTCTCGCTAAGCGACAGGGCCGGCAGCTCTATCGGAAACCCTCCGGCCTGCAGTACGCCACGTTTCAGATCCTCCGCCCGGTCCCGCAGGTGGGCATGGCAGGGATTGATCGCCGACCAGGTGTTGACGATGGCGATTGCCGGTTTCCCATCCCAGTCCGCAGGGGCGTAACCCATCTGCATCAACCGCGAGCGATGCCCGAAGCCACGCAGATCCTGACTGTCAAACCAGCGCGCGCTGCGCAGTCTCTTGCTGCTCATTGGCTGGCCGTCACACCACCGTCGACGTAGACGACCTGTCCGGTCACATAGCTGCCGGCAGCTGCGGCGAAGGCGATCACCTGCCCCACCACCTCTATCGGCTCGCCGATACGCCCCATGGGATTGCGGGTCAGAATGTGGTCGCCAAACTCCGGCCGCTCCAAATGCGGGCGAATGCGCTCCGATTGAATGAAGGTCGGTGCCACGCCGTTTACGGTGATGTTGTGTGGGGCCAGTTCCATCGCATGCTGCTTCACCAACATCAGAAGCCCGCCCTTGGTCGCGCAGTAAGCTGAGTAACCCCGATCGCGCAAAGCCAGGCTTGACCGCACGGAAAGCAAATGGATCTGCCGTCCGCCGCGCCCTTGAGCGATCTGTCGACGGGCCACTGACTGCGCCAGGAACATGGCCGACTTCAGATTGGTCTCATAGACCTCGTCAAAGGTCTCTTCGCTGACCTCCAGCAACGACTGCTCGCGCTGAATGCCCACACAGTTCACCAGCACATCGACGCCGCCCAAGGATGCGACCATATCCTCGACTGCCCGCTCAATCTGTTTTGGATAGCGCGCATCGAGGGCCATACCCACTGCCTTGCTGCCAGTCTTACCGATGGCGGCTGCCAGAGCTTCGGCTTTCTCCCCACTGGGCCCGGCAATTGCCACCTCGGCACCGAAGCGCGAGAGGCCCCAGGCAATGGCCTCTCCTAGCGCACCATAGCCACCGGGTATGAAGACCCTAAGGCCTGTCAGGTCGAAGAGGCGGTCCATGGCCGCGAGGTCGATCTTGGGCGTCAGGTCCGTATCCCTGCCCTCAGCAGTCATGGCGCCCTCCCCTTCGGCGTCACGAGATTGGCGGGTCTTGCCCGCCACGCTTGATCCCTCAGTCACGGGTTGTCCCCCCAATTTCCATAGCCGTAGAGCCACACGCTGCCGTCCTTCGAAACGGTCTTGAGCGAATGGCGCACCCCCTTGGGAATGCGCACCAGATCTCCGGGCTCGGCCATCGCCTGTTCCGATCCCACCCGGATCTGCAAGCGCCCCTCGGCCACCAGAACGTACTCGTCGCTCGCATGCACAAAGTCGTTCCATTCTTGGCCAGGCGGATCGCGAAACACGCCGAAGCTGAAACCCTCATCCAGCCATGCACTGCGCACCGCAGCATGATCTACTGGGGTTGTGTGGGCCTTGCTTTGAAAGGTGTTTCCCATCAGGTAGGTTCCTTTAGCAGTGCACCCAGATAGGCTCGCACTTGAGGCGCGTTCAGCAGAGCGGAGAAGTCGTCGAAAGGTGTCACTCGACCATCCTGTACAAAGAAGAAGCGCTCGCAGATTTCTTCCAGGATCTCGAGATGGAAACCCTCGTTCGGGTGGATGCAGAGGAAGACAAGCCGGCTCTCTTTGCGCAGCCGGCGGAAGAAATCCAGCATGAAGCCGATGTAACCGTCCTGGGTGTTGAATTGCGGCTCGTCGAAGAGGTGAACTCGCGGATAGTCGCTGTCGGCCGAACGCAGCAGCAGGTTCGGCTTGAAGGAACGAAAGCGACGCACCTGGTAGGACTGGTGATAGTGGATCGCCAGCCGATCGCGCTGATCGGTGCGCACGGCATGGATGTCCTGGCCCTCGATCAGCACCCGCCCCGCACTCGGCCGATTCGAACCGGTGATCAGCTCGAACAGGGTCGTCTTGCCGGAGCCGTTTGGCCCCATCAGTCCGACGATTTCCGGGCCTTCGATCACGAAATCCGCTTGCATCCGGAAAGTGGCATGGCGCGACAGCGGCGTCGATCGGTAGACCTTTTCGAGGGCTTGGACCTGAAGCAATGCCGTCATGTCTAAACCCCGATCAACCGGCTGCGCTCGGCCGGCTCCTCCAGCAGGCTTTGGGCGGAGCCCTGGTGTCGGATCTGACCGCGATCCATGACGTAGACGCGGTCTGCGACCGAGAGTGCGGCCAGCGCATTCTGCTCGACCACTAGAACGGAAAGGCCCTCTTCCTTCAAACGACGGATGGTCCGCATCACGTCCTGCACGATCTTGGGCGCCAAGCCTTGACTGGGCTCGTCGAAGAGGACCAGACCGGGCGCACCCAGCAGCGCTCGAGAGATCGCCACCATCTGCATCTCACCGCCGGAAAGGTTCTCGCAGTCTCGCGTCATCAAATGCTCCAGCGCCGAGAAGAGCGCGAAGACCTCGGCTAGCGTCCAGGATCGAAAACGGGTCTTCTTGACCGCCAAATTGAGATTGCGGGCAACGCTAAGGCTGGGAAAGATCCGGCGATCATCGGGCACCCAGCCGACACCGAGAGCCGCGATCCGGTGGGTCGGCCACTGCGTGATGTCCTGGCCCTCGAAACGAATGTTGCCGCTTCGCGCCGGCGTCAGGCCCAGGATCGAGCGCAGGGTCGTGGTCTTACCGGCGCCATTGGGACCCAAGAGCGCCACAACTTCACCGGCATCGACCTGGAGAGAAAGGCCAAACAGAGCCTGTGTCTCGCCATAGAAGGTCTCTATCTGTTGAACCTCCAGCCTCATGAGAGCCCCCCGAGCGCAGAGCGTTGCACCCACTTGTTGGCCATCAATTCCGCCGGATTGCCTTCGGCGATGACCTGCCCCCAGTGCACGACCGAAATGTGGTCGGCCAAACGGAAAAGGAAGTCCATGTCATGTTCGATCATGACGATGGTGTAGTCGTCCTTCAGGCTTCTGATGAGGTTCAAGAGACCTTCGCGACCCTCCGCACCCAGGCCGGAGGTGGGCTCATCGAGAAAGAGGATGCGCGGGCGAGCCGCCAGGGCCACGCCGATCTCCAGCGCGCGCCGGTCGCCGTAAGACAGTGCCGCGGAGGGCTCCCAACACCGTCCGCCGAGGCCGACCAGCTGCAGCACGCTCTGCGCTTCATCCAGCAGTGCTCGATCATTGAACACGGCTTGGGTCGGGTGATGGCGGCGCGCACGAAAGTCCGGCAGCGCGATCAACACATTCTCGATCACCGCGGACTGATCGAAGAGGTTCATGATCTGGAAGGAACGCGCAATGCCAAGCTGTGCGATGCGCTGCGGCGACAGGCCTGCAATATCTCGGCCCTGGAAGTGGATACTGCCGCGGTCCGGCTTGTAACGGCCGGTTAGAACATTGAAGCAGGTGGTCTTGCCGGCACCGTTCGGCCCCATGATGCCACTCACCTGGCCCTCCTCGAAAGCGAGCGAGATATCTTCCAGAACGATCTGAGCGCCGAACCGCTTGTGCAGGTTATGAGCTTCGAAGAGAGCCATCGCTGCTAGTCCAAGCCGAGCGAGGGCGCCTTCGCCCTTACCCCCAGTTTTTGCTTCAGATCGTCCAGCAGTCCGGCCAGGCCTTCCGGTTTGAACATGACGAGGGCCATGAACAGCAGCCCATACCAGAGCAACCACGTCTCCGTGAGCCCGCCGAGGAAATCGCGTGCAATGAAGTAGAGCATTACGCCCAGGACCGGGCCCCAGAAGCTGACCAGACCGCCGCCAACCAGCACCATCATCACGATCAGACCGGACTGATGCAGACTCATGACGTCGGGGTAGGCGCTTTGTTGAGCCATGGCGAAGAGGCCGCCGGCCAGTCCTGCGAACATGGCCGAGACCAGGAAGGCCGCCCACTTGAAGCGCCAAACCTCATAGCCGAGGAAGCGCGCGCGCATCTCGTTCTGTCGGATCGCCTGCAGGACACGGCCGAAAGGAGCGTGCACGATCCGCCACAGCAGCATGATCGTGAGGGCCAGAAAGGCCAGGATAAAGTAGTAGAAGGCCCTGTTGTCGTTGAGATCGATGCGCGCAAAGCCAAGCCAGAGCTCTGGCCTTGGTATGTTGAGAAGACCGTCTTCGCCACCGGTCAGCCAGTGCAGCTTGATCGCCGAAAACCAGAAGACCTGGCCGAAGGCAATGGTCAGCAACGCGTAGTAGATACCGCGCCGATGCGAGACGCAGGCACCGACCAGCGCACCGGCAAGTCCAGCCGCTAGGACCGCTGCCAGAAGGCCTCCCCAGAGGCTGACCTCCAGATGCACCTGAAAGAGCCCGAAGGCATAGGCGCCCACACCCAGGTAGGCGCCATGACCGAAGGAATGCAGGCCGCTATAGCCAAACAGAAGATTGAAGCCCATAGCATAGATTAGCCAGATCGCGATCTCGATCCCCAGATATTGATAGAGGCCGACCTGCTCCAACCAGAAGGGCGCGCTGACCGCGATCATTGCCACTAACCCCATGGGCGGGGTCAGCCAGTTGCTGCTACGTTCGGAGATGTCGGAGAGCGTCATCATAGGCTAGCTCTCCAAGGCCGATTTGCGGCCCAGCAGCCCGCGGGCGCGGAAGCCCAGAACAGCGATCAGCAACAGATACATGGACATCAGCGACCAGGCTGAGGCATAGGCACCGGTGACTCCAATAGCGAGCCCGACCAACAGAGCGGCGATCACCGCCCCCCAGAAGCTGCCGACCCCTCCCAGCACGATGATCAGGAAGGCAGGGATCACCACGTCGATCCCCAGATGCGGGCGCAGACCCCAGATCGGCGCCATCACGATCCCGGCAAGCCCGGCCAGGCCGGCGCCAAAACCAAAGACCAGTAGCCGCAGGCGCCCGAGGTTGTAGCCCAGAGCCCTCACCATCTCGCTATCATGTGCGCCTGCCTTGATGATGGCGCCATAAGGCGTGCGCTCCAAGAACAGCCAGACGGCGGCAACGGCCAGAGCCGAAAAGCCAGCCGCAAAGAGCTTGTACTTGGAGAAGATCAGCCCACCCAAGAGCACCGCACCATTGATATCCTGCGGCAGCGGCAGATGCTGTTCGCCGGTTCCCCACAGCAGGCGGATCAACTCTTCGATCACGAGCGCAGCACCGAAAGTCAGCAGCAGACCGTAGAGCGGCGCTTTGCCGTAAGTCGGCCTAAGGCAGAACTCCAAGATCATGCCAGCCGTTCCGGCTAGGAGGGGGCCGAACACCAGTGCCACGACATAGCGCCCGGCCAATGGCAGGCTTGCCCACCATTGGCCTAAGGCCGTTTCCGCCAGCCAATCGCCACCCAAGAAGACCAAGGCAACATAGGCACCCAACGCAAAAAGCGAACCATGCGCCAGGTTGATGACCTCCATCACGCCGACAATCAGAGTGAACCCAAGGGCGATGAGCGCAAAAAGCAGCCCAAGGGTCAGACCGTTAAAGAGATGCGGCAACAGCAAGGTCATGCAGGCGGTATCTCGGTTTGGTTAAGCGTCGAACGTTGGTGTGTCCTCATAGGATTCCAGCTTGCAGGCGGCGATCGCTTCGCCGTCCGCCACATCGTCGGGTGCGGAGTTCGAGAGGATCTTGAAGAGGTCGTCCTTGTCGCTGGATGCCCGATTGGCGGTCGCCAGATAGATGGTCTGTTGCACCTGATGGTTATCGGGGTCGATCCAGGCGTCGTGGTGCTGCATGCGCTCCTCAGCTGACATGCGGTGCCCCTCCAACTGCTTGATGATGGCGATGTTGTTGGTAGAGCCGGCGCGTTCGATCGCCGCCAACAGTTCCTTCGTCGCCATGTAGCCGTTGTAGAAGACATTGCCTGGAACCCGCATGGCGGTGTCCGGATAAGCTGTTTGATAGCGCTTCACGAACTCTGCAACGCCGGGCAGATCAAGCTTGTAATACCAGGTGGTGCCGAAGACACCGAAGAGGTTGTCCTTGGGCAAGCCATAGACGTCGGGCCAATCCTGCTGATTGTTGATCCAGGCCGGCTGCTCGCCCATACCCAGCTGCGCCACCTGTTGACGCATGGCCTTCTGGTCGTCGCCGCCGACCGCCGCTGCGACCACGTCGGGCGCCTGTTGTTGAATCTTGATCAAGGCCGAAGAGAAGTCGCGCGTGCCTTGCGGTACCAGGATCTCTTCCTCGACGTAACCGCCAGCGTCGGTCAAAAGCTTGCGGGTCGCTGCAGCCGTGTTGTGCCCCCAGACGTAATCGTTGGTGAGCAGCAGCCACTTGGGACCGTAGGAATCGATGGCGTTCTTCACAGCGGCCTTGGCGAAATTAGTGCCGTTGCCATCCCAAACGAACTTCACGCGGTGGCAGTTCTTGCCCGATTCGGTCGGCGAGCTGGAGTTGGTGTTGAGGTAGATGACGCCATACTTCTGCGCCACCTGGCTGATCGCATTGGCAACGCCAGAGCTGACGGCGCCGACCAGGAAGCCGCAGTCTTCTCGAGTGATCATGCGCTCTGCCACGCGGCTGCCCGTGGCCGGTGTGGTTTCGGTATCGATATGCATTGTCTCAATGCGCCGGCCCAGCACGCCACCCTTGGCGTTGGCCTCGTCGATCGCCATCAGCATACCGCGTCGGTCGCTGGCGCCTGAATTGGCGTACTGGCCGCTAGCATCCGAGGTAATGCCGATCTTGATCGGCTTGTCGTCCTGGGCGGCGTAGACCCGGTTTACACGCCAAGGACCATAGACAGTGGCGACACCAGCAGTTGCGGCGCTGGCGCCCAAGAAGCCTCTGCGTGACAGCTTGTTCTTCATGGTCTTCCTTTCCTTTGCTCTCCAGGTGAGGAGCCGCGCGGGCCCGCTTTTGCGACCCAAGTGGATCACAGTTTCGTGCAGGACTTGATATTGAATTTTTATTCCAGTAGGAAAAATTCTTCTTGAAGTCAAGTGGCAAACGTTATGCACTGGCTAAGAAAGCAACCCGAGGGAGCGATTGTGCTTGAAATCGAACGAATCTTCGCACTAACTGAAGGTATGGAACCCGGTCACAAACGAGACGCCGATTCGTCTGAGACCTTCGACGCCCTGCGCGAACGCATTCGCGACCGTTTCGACGATCTTAGCCCGCATCTGCAGCGCATCGCGCGCTTGGCCCTGGATCAGCCCAACCAGTTGGCCCTGCAAACCATTGCCATCATAGCCCGCTCGCTTGACGTGCAGCCTTCCACTTTGATCCGCTTCGCCAAGGAGTTCGACTACGATGGCTTCAGCGCGCTGCAACAGGTGTTCAAGCTGCGGCTGATCGAAGGCGGACCGATTTACCGCGAGAAGGTCTACGAGGAACGCGCGACCGCCGGACGGACCGAGGATGCATCCGCTGCACTCGATACCTGCGTTGCGACGCTGATCACCTCGCTCGAAGCACTCAAGCGCGACACCAATCCGGAGGAGCTCAATCGAGCCGTCCAACTGTGCCTCTCCGCGCGGCACATCTATGTCGCAGGCCTGCGCCGTTCGCGCCCCATCGCCACCTACTTCGCCTATGGCATGACCCGCCTGGAGCGCCGCTGCAGCTTACTCGACTTCGCCGGCGGCATGGCCTCGCAGCAAGTGGCCAACATGAGCCACCAGGACCTTCTCTTCGTGACCGGTTTCACGCCCTATTCGCCCCCGGTGGTCGACGTGGTCCGAGATGCCTATGTCCGCGGCCTACCGATCCTGGGTGTGACGGACACAGCCGAGAGCCCTCTGGCCCGCAATGCCACGGTCTCGTTCCTGGTGGATAACGAGGCCGGCCTGCAATTCCGCCCGATCTCCGGTGCGATCGGCTTGGTCCAGGCCATCATCGTCAGCGTGAGTGCTGCGGTTTAGGCAAAGACGAAGTTACCTATGGACAGTTGGGAAGCCGGCAACACCCTGCGTTGCGGCCAGCATTGCCAGGGTTCCGATCCATTCATTCCCAAGTTCAAGCTGTTCCGGACCTTCAAGGTAACGTACTACACCGTAGCCAAGGGCGCTGAGTCTCGCTGATTCCCTATTGGCAATGCTGGTGGCGGGTTCTGACAACGAAAAGTTTTCCTTCGAGGCATCCAACCCTGCCAAGACCGGTTCTCTCGCAGAAGCTGTGCCGATGCATCAACAAGTGTTCGCGCTCCGTCCGTCCGGAACAAGAATCGAGATCCTCGCAGCTAAACAGTAGATCACGTCATGGCGCACAACCACTAATGCGCCCTTGCTTGCGCCAGACTGCCATCCAAGCAACGATAGAAGTCATGGGAGGGGATAACATGGAAGTCGTTCGGCACAGGCAGAATCGCGTCCGTACTGTTTGCCCCTACTGTGGGGTCGGTTGCGGCCTACTGGTAACGCCACGTTCCCGAGGCGCCATCGTCAAGGGCGACCCGGATCATCCCGCCAATAGAGGCCGGCTATGCTGTAAGGGGGTCAATCTGGGCGAGACCTTGGACCCAAAGGATCGGCTGTTGCGGCCACACATCGAAGGACGCGTTGCGACCTGGGACGAAGCACTCGATCTGATCGCAGCCCGTTTTCGCCAAGCGCTGACAGATCATGGTCCAGACAGCATTGCCTTCTATGCCTCGGGTCAGTTGCTGACGGAGGACTACTATGTCGCCAACAAGCTGATGAAGGGTTTCATCGGCTCGGCCAACATCGATACCAATTCCAGGCTTTGCATGGCTTCCGCAGTGTCCGCGCATCAGAGAACCTTTGGCAGCGACACAGTGCCCGGGACATTTGAGGACTTTGAGAAGGCAGACCTGGTGGTCCTGGTCGGCTCCAACCTCGCATGGTGCCATCCAGTTCTCTATCAGAGAATTATTGAGGCCAAAGCGGCCCGTCCCGATCTCACACTGGTCTGCATCGATCCGCGCCAGACCACGACTGCAGCGCTGGCCGACCTGCACCTGCCGCTGCGACCTGGATCAGACCTCGCTCTCTTCAATGGCTTGCTGGCAAAGATAGAGCAGACTGGTTCGATTGATCACCGCTACGTGGAGAGTCACACGAGTGGCCTCCGCGGTGCCCTGGAGGCGGCCAAGGCGCTAAGCGCTTCAGAAATTGCGGCGATCACCGGCCTCTCACCCGACCTCCTGCAACAGTTCTACTCCCTTTGGGTCTCTCATGACCGTGTGGTCACGCTCTTCAGTCAGGGTATCAACCAATCGATAGACGGCACGGACAAGGCTAGCGCCATCATCAACTGCCACCTGGTGAGCGGTCGCATCGGCCGGGAGGGCATGGGCCCCTTCTCGATCACCGGTCAGCCGAACGCCATGGGCGGCCGCGAAGTCGGGGGCCTAGCCAGCATCTTGGCCGCGCATCTTGATCTGGAGACTGAGGAGCACAGTGTAGCCGTACGCGACTTCTGGAATGCGCCGAGGATCGCTCGAATGCCCGGTCTCAAGGCGGTCGATCTCTTTCATGCCTGTAAGGACGGTCGCATCAAGGCTTTGTGGATTCTCTCGACCAATCCGGTTGATAGCATGCCGGAGGCAGATCTGGTGCGCACGGCCATCCGTGACTGTCCCTTCGTCGTCGTCTCGGACATTATCGCCGGTACCGACAGCGCAGACTTGGCGGACGTCCTGCTGCCCGCAGCTGCTTGGGGTGAAAAGTCGGGAACGGTGACCAATGCTGATCGGACGATTAGCCGTCAGCGTGCCTTTCGTGCCCCGCCGGGCGAGGCTCGACCCGATTGGCAGATCCTATGCGATGTCGCTCGCAGGCTTGGCTGGGGCGAAGCTTTCGACTTCCAGAACCCTGCGGCCGTCTTCCGAGAGCATGCCGCGCTTTCCGGTGTTGCCAGTCGGTTGGGCGGCGACTTCGACATCTCGGATCTCGCCGAGATCGACGAAGAAGCCTATGCGGCGCTCGAACCCTTTCGCTGGCCTGCGGCAAAGAGCAAGACCGGCGGACGCTTCTTTGCTGACGGGGCCTTTCATACAAGCGACCGCCGCGCGCGTATCACTGCAACACCTTATCGACCCTGCATGACGGCCCCCTCTCTCGTCTGGCCGCTGCGCCTCATTACCGGACGCATTCGCGACCAATGGCACACCATGACGAGATCCGGCACTGCCCCACACCTGTCTCGGCGCCACCCTGAACCCTGTGTCGAGATCCATCCGGCAGATGCCGAGCGTTTCGACATAGGTGACAGCAAGCTCGTGACCCTTGAGAGCCCGCTAGGGCGTTCAATCCTCCGCGCACGCATCACGGAAGAGACCCCTGAAGGAGCCGTCTTCGCACCCATTCACTGGAGCGATCGCTACGCTGCTTGCGCCCGTATTGACGCTCTCATTCCATCGCACAGAGATCCTACCTCCGGTCAACCGGCATTTAAGGCATCGCTTGCCAGGATTACCCGTTTCGATCCGCTTTGGTGGGCCGCCGCCGCTGCAGGCGAAGTGTTTCGTCCTAAGAGTGAGTATTGGGCCCTTGCTAGAGAACCGGGCGCCTGGGCTGCCAGCCTGGCAGGCAACGATTGGCAAGGAGTCGGCCCAGCCATGATAGGGTTAGAGAGGCATGGCGATCTCTCCATAGTCGAGTCAGGAATTGATTGTATCTTTGCCGTCATCACAGAAAACGAGAGAATTGAAGCCCTATTCCTGGCCAGTCGCATGCAACCGACTCTAACAGCGCCGCAGCTTGCCAGTCAGCTTGGGCATGATGCAGACAAGAACCGCCTACGAACCTGGCGACAACAAGCCGAGCAGGAGAAGTCGGACCAGGTGGTCTGTGCTTGCTTTTCGATTGGCGCATCGACGATCCGCGAAACCATCGTTGCCCAAGGGCTCAGCGACATCGATGCGGTTGGGCGTAGCCTGCGCGCTGGGACAAACTGCGGCACCTGTAGACCAGAAATTGCTACCCTGCTCGCGAAGGCTTTAAGTCCGTTTCAGAACGGCCGACCCTGATCCACCTTTTAGTGTTGCCCCTGTTTAGGCGGACACCTCGACTAAGTTTTAGGCTCTCCGGAACACCCTGGGTGACGCCTTCTTGAGTCCTGGGTAAGGATAGTTGTCGTTGAAATCCTAAACAATCTGACAATCTTGCAAGCTAACAGAGAGACGCCCAAAAAGGGCAGTTTGGGCGCTCGCTCGCACGCATGCGGTGCGCAATCCTGGACATTTCCGGCAGTTTGAATGTGAACTCGATAAGTTGCGCCGTCCAGAATGCTGTCTGGACGGCGCATGTTCGTTACCTTGAAGGATTTCGATTACGGTGCGTGCATCTCGAAGCCGCCCGATCTGCTATCTCAACGTGGTTCCGACGCCGCGCTAACCACCCAGGAACGCCAGAATCGATGCGTTGACGTCGCTTGCCTTCTCCATGTGCGGCAAGTGGCCGGTGTCGGCATAGCGCTCCACCTTGACGCTGTCCGGCAGGGCGTCAGCGTGAGCTACGGGCAAGATTTGGTCGCCCTGGCCCCAGATGGCGTGAACCGGGACCGTTAGGCCGGATAGCTTGCTGGCATCGAAGGTCTCCTGGCTGCCGCCGGGAAAGAGGCCCTCACGCAGCTTCGATAGCGCGTCCACCGAACCGTCGAGCCGCTTGTACTTGATAATCTCTTCGATCATATCGTTCGTGATCATGCCGGGTTCGGCGACCAGCAGTTCCAACACGCCGCGCAGTTTCTTTGCCCGCTTCTGCTCAATGAAACCATTGATGAAATCCATGTTGATCTCAGCACCCAGACCGGCTGGGGCGAGCAGGCTTGCCGAGGCGACCCGGCCGGCGTGATCCAACGCCAGTGCCAATGCGATGGCGCCTCCCATCGAATGGCCGACCAGGTGGGCTTTGTCGATACCGCGCTCGTCCATGAAGTTCAGGACGGCCTGGACCATACCGCCGAGGCTCCCATCGCCCACGTCCTTGCTCGACCCACCATGGCCCGGCAGATCCAGTGCATAGGTCGTGTGTCCTTCGGACAGAGCCTCCTGATTGAAGAGCCAGCCCAGGCAATCGCCGCCGAAGCCGTGAATGAGCAGGATCGGTGTTCCCTCTGCATCGCCCTGCTTCAAGAAGCGCGTGCGCTTGCCGGCGACTTCGATGGTTTCGGTCGCCGGACCGGCAGCACCGGCAGCAGCATCCCAATCGAAGTTGTCGACAAAGTCTTTGACGTAGGCTTCGACCTCCTCGTCGCTGACCGAGGCTGGTGCACAGACCCCCAACAACGCGCCGACGGGTACCGTCTCGCCGCCTTCGACCACGATGCGGCGCAGCGGTCCTTCGACCGGGCTCTCGAAGACGTTGGTGATCTTCGAGGTCTCGATCTCCATGATGTCCTGGCCGGCGGCGATCTCCTGACCGGCTTCGGCCTGCCACTCGACCACGGTGCCTTCGATCATGGCCAAGCCCCACTTGGGCATGACGATGGGACGGATGTCGCTCATGGACGCTTCCTCTCTTGTTGCGGGGGCCTCGGCCGGGACCTCTTCCCCACTGCTTCCCAGATTGTGGCCGGGGCGCAGATAGCGCCGCGCCCCGACAGGCTCCTTGGTCTTTGCCAGGCTTAGCCCATGACCTCGCGTACGGCTGCCTCAATGCGCGGAACGCCCGGTACATAGAGGTCTTCCAAGGCCGGCGAGAAGGGGACCGGCGCATGCGGGCCGGTAACCTGCTTGATCGGCGCCTTCAGGTCGCTGAAGGCGTTCTCGCAGATCAAGGCCGAGATATCGGTCGCCATGTTGCAGCGCGGATGCGCCTCGTCGATCACCACGACACGGCCCGTCTCCGACGCGGTCTCCAAGATGGTTTCCTTGTCGAGCGGCGAGGTGGTACGCGGATCGACCACGGTGCAGCTGATCCCGTCGGCGGCCAGCTTGTCGGCTGCCTCGTTGGCGAAATTCACCATGCGTCCGAAAGCGATCATGGTGACGTCGTCGCCCTCGCGGGTGACATTGGCCTCGCCGAAGGGAATGGCATAGGCCTCGTCCGGTACCTCGACTTCGTCGTCGTACATGACCTTGTGCTCGAAGAAGACCACCGGGTCGTCATCGCGGATGGACTGGATCAACAAGCCCTTCGCCTCATAGGCATTGGACGGCAGCGCCACCTTCAAACCCGGGATGTGGGTGAAGAGTGGATAGAGGCACTGGCTGTGCTGCGAGGCTGCCCGGAAGCCGGCACCGTACATCGTTCGGATCACCAGGGGCGTCACCGCCTTGCCGCCGAACATGTAGCGGAACTTGGCTGCCTGGTTGAAGATCTGGTCGAAGCAGACCCCCATGAAGTCCACGAACATCAGTTCGGCAACGGGGCGTAGACCGGTCGCGGCCGCGCCGGCCGCACAGCCGACGAAGGCGCTCTCGGTGATCGGCGTATCCAACACGCGGTCACGCCCGAACTTGGGCATCAGGCCCTTGGTTACCCCCAGCGGACCGCCCCAGGCATCGTCCTCGCCTGGTGCGCCCATACCGCCGGCCACGTCTTCGCCCATCAAGACAACGCGCTCATCACGCTCCATCTCCTGCATCAGGGCTTCGTTGATCGCTTGGCGGAAGCTCTTCATAGACATGGTTCGTTGCTCCCCTAGAACTTGTAGTCGAGATAGACGTCGGTCAGAAGGTCGGCTTCGGTCGGCATCTCGCCTGCCTTCGCCGCAGCCAGACAATCGGCAATGGCGGCCTGGGCCTCCTTCTCGATCGCTTCCAACTCGTCGGGCTCCAAGAGCTTGGTCTCGGTCACGCGCTGTTTGAACAGCATCAGCGCATCCTTCTCGGCCCGCACCTTCTCGACTTCGCCCGGTGCCTTGTAGGTGATGGCATCGCCTTCGAAGTGGCCGTAGTAGCGATTGAGCTTGACGTGCATGAGGCTGGGACCATTGCCGGCGCGCGCATGCTCGATGGCTTGGCGGGCGGCTTCCCAAACCGCAAAGAAGTCATGACCGTCAACCTGGTAGGCCGGCATGCCGAAACCCTTGGCGCGATCGACTTGGCTGCCGCTGACCGACCAGGCGCTGCCGGTGGATTCGGCATAGCCATTGTCTTCGACGATGAAGATCGCCGGCAGATTCCAGACCTTCGCCAGATTGTAGCTCTCGAAAGTCGTTCCTTGGTTGGAGGCGCCGTCGCCGACAAAGGCGATGGCGACACCGCCGGTTTTTAGGGTCTTGGCAGTCAGCGCTGCACCGCAGATCAAGGGAGGACCGCCGCCGACGATGCCGTTGGCCCCCATCATGCCCTTCGACAGGTCGGCTATGTGCATAGAGCCGCCCTTGCCGCCGCAGAGCCCGTCCTTCTTGCCGTAGATCTCCAGCATCATCGCCTTGGGATCGCAACCCTTGGCGATGCAGTGACCATGCCCTCGGTGGGTAGAAGCGATGGCATCGCGATCATCCAGATGCATGCAAACGCCCACACCGGAGGCTTCCTCGCCGGCATAAAGATGCACGAAGCCAGGGATATTGCCTGCCGAGAACTCTTCGTGGAGCGTTTCCTCGAAGTGCCGGATTGTGCACATGCGTTGATAGGCGGCCCTTAGTTCGTCACGACTTAACTGCATTCACTCCTCCCGTTTGTATTGCGGCCTTGAGGGCCGCAGAGGTGGTTGCTTGCCGATCTTAGGCGATCGGTTAGAAGTAGGCGACGCCGTTCTCCTTCGAGAAAAGGTGCCACCGCGAGCGATCGAATGTCAGATGGCAGGTATCGCCCCGACCGCCCTGATAGCTGGGCTTGGTCTTCACCAAGACCTTTGAGTCTTTGAGCGCAACGTCAACCAAGAGATCCCCTCCTAGGGGTTCGGTCAGCATCACGCTGCCTGAAAAAGCGCGCTCGCTCGTGTCGCTGTCGATGGCAACCTCTTCGGGTCTGATGCCGAGGGTCACAGCGCGTGCGCTGCCGCTCTCGCGGAGGGTCGCCGCTTGCTCGGGCAACAGCGCTGTCGTGAAGTTCGAATGGCGGATCGACACGACATCGCCCTCCTCCACAATCTCGCAATCCAGGAAGTTCATCGGCGGCTCACCGACGAAGCCAGCGACCCACTGATTGGCCGGCTTGTAATAGACCTCCTGCGGCGGCCCGAACTGCTGTAGCACGCCATCGTGCATGACCGCCACGCGATCGGCCATCGACAGGGCCTCAAGCTGATCGTGGGTCACATAGATCATTGTGGTGCCCAGCTCTCGCTGCATCAACTTCAGCTCGACGCGCATGTGAGCGCGCAGCTTGGCATCCAGATGCGCGATCGGCTCATCGAAGAGGAACAGCTCCGGCTCGCGCACGATCGCCCGACCAATGGCAGTGCGTTGCTTTTGACCGCCTGATAGCTCGCCCGGTCGGCGGTCCAAAAGGTGATCGATTTCAAGCATCTGAGCTGCTTTCTGCACCTTCTGATCGATGGTTGACTTGTCCAGTCGGCGCAGGCGTAGAGAGTTGGCGATGTTGTCGTAGACCGTCTTGTGCGGATAGAGCGCATAGTTTTCGAAGACCATGGCAATATCGCGATCTTTCGGCGGGATGTCGTTGATCCGCCGCTCGCCGAAGAGGATATCGCCGGCCGAGATGTGCTCGAGACCTGCCAGCATTCGCAAGGTCGAGGACTTGCCGCAACCCGACGGGCCCAAGACACAGAGGAACTCTCCGTCCTCGCAGACGAGGTTCAGATCTCTGACTGCGGCCGTCTTGCCGTAGTACTTCCAAACGTTGGTGATGGTAACCGATGCCATACCCTCTCCTCAGGACTACTCGCGCACCGCGCCCATGGTCAGGCCGGCAACCAGATAACGTCGGATCACAAGACCCAGAAGCATCATCGGTAGGGTCGTGACCACGCCGGCCGCCATGATCTTACCCCATTGAATGTTCTGCGGTTGCACCAACTCGCGCGTCGCCGGCGGCAGGGTCTTGGCGCCACCCGATCCGATGATCGAGGCGAAGAGGAAGTCGTTCCAGGCAAACAGGATACAGAGCACAAGGAACGCACCGACCCCCGGCGCCACGAGCGGCAGGATGGCGCGGAAAGCCTGGAAGCGCGTGCAGCCATCGCACATGGCGGCCTCTTCGATGGCGTAGGGTACGTTATCGAAAAAGCCCTTCAGCATCCAGATGGCAAAAGGCAGATTGAAGGTGGTGTAGGCCAAGATCAGGCCCGGCAAGGTGCCTACCAGGCCGGCACCGCGGAAGATCGCATAGAGGGGCACCATGACCGCAACCACCGGCGCCATACGTGTGGAGATGATCCAGAAGAAGAGGTCCTTCTTGCCGCGAAACTCGCTGCGCGAGAGCGCGTAGGCCGCCATCGAGCCCAACACCACCGAGACCACGGCCGAACCGCCAGAGGCGATGATCGAGTTGATCAGATAGTCCGAGAAGTTGTTGACGGTAAAGAGCTCTACATAGTGCTTGAAAGTCGGATCGAAATCGAAAAACACGCCGATGTTCAGCCAGTCGCCGACCTCCGGCAAGGCAAAGGCCGCCAGCAGATCCTTGAAGGAGGACACGAACATGATGAAGAGCGGCAAGATGGTCCACACGAGGTAGACCGCCAGGAAGATCACGGTCGCAATTGAGAGCGCGCGTCGAAGCGGAGAGCGATAGCGGACGATGTCACTAGACGCCATGACCTAGCCCTCTTCTTCCTGTTTTTGCACCTTGCTGGAGGGACCCTCGAACACGCGCACCAGGATCAGACCGAGGATAATAGTCACGATCAACAATGTCAGGGCGATCGCCGCTCCGCGCCCCAGCTTGAAGAACTGGAAGGAGACGTCGAAGAGATAGGTCGGCAGGATCTTCGTCGAGTTTGCTGGCCCGCCACCGGTCAACACCAGGATCGCATCGATGAAGCGGAAGTTGTCCATGAAGCGCAACAGAATCGCAATCAGGAGGAAGGGATAGAGGTTCGGCAAGGTCACCTGGAAAAAGTTTCGAAGCTCACCTGCGCCATCCACCATGTTGGCTTCCAACTGATCGCGCGGGACGCGTTTGAGACCGGCCAAGGTGATCAAGGCGATGAGTGGCGTCCATTGCCAGATATCGACGATCACGATGCCCCACATGGCTGAGCCGACATCGCCCAGAATCGAGGTCTCCCCGAGGATTCCGGCGCTCTGCATCAACCAATGGTACCAGCCGAAGGTGGAGTTGTAGAGGTAGTACCAAACCAAGCCGGCAACGATCGGCGCCACCATCATCGGCATCAAGAAGACCGTTACCAGAACCTTCTCATAGCGATTGTTGTTCAGCACAACGGCCAGCAAGACGCCGATTGCGACCTCGAAAGCCAGACACAACGCCGAATAGTGCAGCAGCAGCAGCCAGCCATCCTGGAACTTGCGATCCCGAGTCAGTCGGGTCCAGTTCCGGAAGTCGTTCCACACGTCCCCTGCCCCGCCGATATCGACGCTGTGCAGGCTCATGTAGATCAACCAGAAGAAGGGATAGATTGTGATGCAGGCGAGCACGATGATGGCCGGCAGCATCAGGTAGAGATAGTAGCGCCGCTTGACCTCCTCGTTGAGGCTTGGCGCTTCGTAATTCAGGGTACGCGCACCCTCCGGCGTGAAGCTCACCTCATCGAGGTGGGCTTCACTTCCGGAACGCGCGGGGCGCGATGTTGCACTCTTTGGGTCGCTCACGCCCCTTCGATCCACTTACGTTTAGATGCCGTTCATATCATCGACCTGCCAGCGAATCTCTTCGCAGGCCTCTTCCGGCGTGTTCTCGCCGGTGACGCAACGCTGCGTCTCTGTCAGGACGATGTTGTGGTACTCATTGGCTTCCGGGATCTTCGGACCCAGCACGAAGTTGGGATCGCGAATGCCCACGTCGTAGACGGCCGGGAAGGTCAAGGCGTTCGGCATGGTGGTCGGCCGCTTCTCCGCTGCCTTCACCTCCGGCACCTCCAGCACCGACTTACGCGTCGGCGTACCGCCCAGCTTCTTCAGGACGTCAAGCTGCGTGCCCTTCGAGGTCGCCCAGCTGGCAAAGATGAAGGCCGCCCGCTTGAGGTCCTCCGAGGCAGCCGCGTTGATGCCGATGCCGCCGATGCCGCAGTTTGTGCCATTCACCGGCTCCAGCCCCGTAGTGATCCAATCTTTGGCACCCTTCGGGCAAGGCGCGTAGGCCGTCTTGCCGCCGGCCGCCTTGGAGGTGTTGGGGTCTTCGATCGAGGCTGCGAACTCGTGGTACTGCACCTGCATGGCAATCTCGCCGGCCTGATAGACCGTGTTCAGCTCCAGGGTGCCATTGGCCAGGTTGTCCGGATGGCTGACCTCGGCCTGTTCCTTGAACTTCTGCATGATCAGGACCGACTGCTCGTCACCCCAGTTTGTCGGCCCGGGGTTCTTAGAGCCCAGCTTGTCGTCGATCTCGAACTCGGTCCACTGACCGTGCGAGAAGAGCATGCGCTGAATGTCGAGTTGCAGGGTCCAGGCAAAGGATCCTTGGTGCTGGGCATAGCCATAGGGAATGTCCTTATGGCCGGCCTCGCGCATCTTCTTAAAGAAGGCGGCGAAGTCGTAGACGTTCTTCCAGGTGGTATCGATGGTGAACTCCATCGGATAGCCGTACTCAGCCTCGAAATCCTTGCTGAGCTTCTCGAAGAGATCCTGGCGATAGAAGGTGCAAGCCACCGCGCAGTCGTATGGGAAGGCGACGATACGGCCGGGTTCGTAGTAGACGCCGCAAGCACGCAGGAAGTTCTCGAACCAGACGTCCTCGTTGTAGCCCTCGGGATCGAGCGGCAGGGTGTCGTCGTTGGTGTACTTCAGCAGATCTTCGTAGAAATCCGCGAAGGGGGAACCAATCGGCTTGTCCTGCACATAGTTCAGATGGAAATCGGCGTTGCCGCCGCGCAGATCGATGCCGACTTTCTGCTGCACCACCGGCAGGTCGTCGGTCAGGATCTCGACCTCAATGCCGGTCATGTCATAGAAAGTCTTTAGGTTGTCGCGAATGGCAAATGACGGCGGCGTGTTCTCCGACATGAAGACCAGCTTGGAGCCTGCATACTGCTTCCACTTGGCCTCTTCGGACGACTGCGCCATCACCGGCGTGCGGGTGATGAGAGAGTTCATACCGACGGCGATCGAGCCGGCACCCATCGCGGTCGCGACTCCACCCCCCAGTTCCATGAACCGACGTCTGGAAACGGACTTGTAAAGTGGCTTCTTCGGTACCGTAAACATGCATTTCCTCCCTGTTAGTGCCGCGCAGGGAAGCCGTCAGCGCAGCCGTCGTTACAACTCGTCCCGACGATTGCGTTGGATGAAGGCAGACACGTTTTTGGTGCCAGCCTCCGGCATTCCCCCCAACAGCCTTCGTTAACTTGATATCTTTTGCGAAGCTTAAGCGGCCCCTTTGCGACAAGTCAAGCGACCTTGATCGCTCGACCAATTGCCTAACATTTGGGCAAAACATTGTTTTTATTGAGTTTTCTCTTTTCAATGCCCGCAAAGGGAGAGAAACCTATACCCGCTATAGGCAGAAGAATATAACAGGAATTCTGTGATTTATCTCAAAGGCGCTG
Organism: Rhodospirillales bacterium; assembly: GCA_963669445.1. Taxonomy (GTDB): domain Bacteria; phylum Pseudomonadota; class Alphaproteobacteria; order Kiloniellales; family JACOMY01; genus JACOMY01. Next base: position 1,707,639 of record OY770029.1, on the reverse strand, counting down.
CGCAGAGTGACGCCCCCTTCGCAGGCTCCGACGGCTTGGGTAAACCGTCTGCTTGTCAGAATGCCTGCAGCGCTTTGCTCAGACTCTGATTAGTGAACGACCGTCTTCCCTGCCCTCACCAGCACCGTCATACTGCACCACCTGGATGCGATATCGAGCGGGAAAAGCGGGCGGAATGGAAGTCTTAGAGGTCTTGAGCTATTTGGTTACGATCCTGGGCTTTCCAGCCGCCATCGGTGTCTTCATTTTCGAACAACGAAAGCAGCGCGCCGCGGGCATCAGCCAACTCCACCGTCAGCTGTCTGAAGAGTACGACAACTTCCTGCGGCTTGCGCTCGCGAACGCAGATCTGCTGCTGTTTCGCAATAGCGTTGACGCCGAGGCCTTCACCGAAGAGCAGCGCGAGAGACGTGACATCCTCTTCCGTATGCTCGTCTCACTTTTTGAGAAGGCCTTCATCATCCTCTACCACGACGCTATGGAGGGAGAAGCCAAACGTCGTTGGCAATCCTGGGAAGACGATATGAGCGAGTGGTGCGAGCGAGACGACTTTCGCGAGCAGTTGCCGCGCTTGCTGGAAGGCGAGGACGATGCCTTCAGCAGACATATCCTCGCCATCAGCGCAATGGCTGACGAAGCCGAGAGCCAAGCGAGGGCAAGGACCCAAAACCCGCCATAGAGCAAGGCTACGAAAAATCGAGACGTCTTGCCCTCAGAACCCTTCTCTCCTTATTCGAACTATGGAGCCGGGTGGTCGAGAGCCGCCTACTCTGCCGTCTTGAAGTTGGCGTGCGCAATCACCTGCCAGCCGGTCGCCGTCATCAGGAACACCGTCATCCGAGGGGCTGGTGCATCGTCGGTCCGCTTGCCGTCCAGTTCCTCGCTGATGGCAAGATCGTAGGTCACCACTACAGTCGGGCCTTCACGGGTCACCTTCCAGTTCGAGAAGACCGGAGCGGCTTCGATCTTCAGCCCGGCCATGCGCTTTAGGGCCGCCTTGCGGTCGATCGCGCCGGCCGAATTGATCGACTGGTATCCTGTAGCGACCAGGCCGTCGACTTTCTTGGCGTTCTCGGCGCGCAGCGCGCCAAAGAACTCACTGACCAGTGTCTGGCCCATCTCCATATCATCTGCGGCCGCCGGTGCGACCATGAAGAGGGTAACAAGGCTTGCCAGGAAGAGGCGACGCATCGGCAGGGCTCCTTTCAATCCGCGACGGTGAGATGACGCTAGCAGCTTGTGGGGGCTCGGTCAGCAGCGAAGATGGCTTTGAACTAGCCGCGGCTGCCGTAGAGGTCGATCGCGCGCGCCTCAAAGGCAGCGACCATGCGCCGTACCGCCTCCTCGAAGAGGCTTTGGATCAGCTTTTGCAGAATGCGGGAGCGGAACTCGAAATCGACCGAAAAGTCGACTAGGCAGCCCTCGTCATGCTGCTTGAAGGCCCAGTCGCTGCGCATATGGCGGAAGGGGCCCTTTACGTTTCGGGTCTGGACCAGCATGTGATCGCGATCGAATGCGACATAGGAGGTAAAGCGCTCGCGCACCATCTTGAAGCCAATTACCAGATCAGCGGTAACGCTCTGGGGTTCGCGGCGGGCGATGCGTGCGGCAAGGCACCAGGGTAGAAACTCCGGATAGCGCTCCACATCCACCACCAGATCGAAGAGCTGCTGGGGCGTATAGGGCAGTAGCCGCTGCTCGCTGTGGCTGGGCATGAGGATCGTCGGTTTCGCTTCGGGCCGGAAATACAAAGGGGCCTCGGTTCGACGGATGCCGCACCGAGGCCCCTTACTGCAGTCTCAGGCTAGATTGGGATAAATCCAAGCCTGACAGAGTTTAGTGCGTCAAGACGCCCGGCTCGCCGTCGCTGTCGGCACCAGCCGGCGGCTTGGCTTCCTCATCCTCATCCCACTCGATGGCTTCCAACGGCTCGGTCAGGGCATGGCCCAAGACCTCGTCCACGGCCGAGACCGGGATGATGTTCAGGCCCTTTTTCACATTGTCTGGAATGTCGGCCAAATCCTTCTCGTTGTCGCGCGGGATCAGGACGGTCTCCAGCCCACCGCGCAGGGCGGCCAGCAGCTTCTCTTTCAATCCACCGATCGGCAGCACGCGGCCACGCAGCGTGACCTCGCCGGTCATCGCCACCTCCTTGCGGATTGGCACTCCAGTGAGGCAAGACACGATGGCGGTCACCATGGCGATACCGGCAGAAGGGCCGTCTTTCGGCGTCGCCCCTTCGGGCAGATGCACGTGGATGTCCTTGCGCTCGAAGATCGTCGGCTTGATGCCGTAATCGACCGCCCGACTCTTCACGTAAGACTCCGCCGCCTGGATCGACTCCTTCATCACGTCGCCCAGTTTACCGGTGGTGACCACCTTGCCCTTGCCGCGCACCGGAACGGCCTCGATCGAGAGCAGCTCGCCGCCGACCTCGGTCCAGGCAAGGCCCGTAGAGACGCCGACCAGATCCTCCGCCTCGGCTTGACCGAAGCGGTAGCGCTTGACCCCGGCAAACTTGCCGAGGTTACGGCGCGTGACCTTGATCGCCTTGGCATTGCCGAGTGCGATCTCTTTCACCGCCTTGCGCACCAGGTTGGCGATCTCGCGCTCAAGGTTACGCACGCCGGCTTCACGGGTGTAGAGCCGGATCAAGTCGCGCAATGCCTCGTCGGAAATCGACCACTCTTCTTCCTTCATGCCATGATCCGTAAGGACTTTTGGCACCAGGTGCTGCTTAGCGATCTCGACCTTCTCGTCTTCGGTGTAGCCAGGAAGGCGGATGATCTCCATGCGATCCAACAGCGGTTGCGGCATCCGCAACGAGTTGGCTGTGGTGACGAACATTACGTCCGAGAGGTCGTAGTCGACCTCCAGATAGTGGTCGTTGAAGGTGCTGTTCTGCTCGGGATCCAGGACTTCAAGCAGAGCCGAGGACGGATCACCGCGCCAATCGTTGCCAAGCTTGTCGACCTCGTCCAGCAGGAATAGGGGATTGGAGGACTTGGCCTTCTTCATGCCCTGCACGACCTTGCCCGGCATCGAGCCTATGTAGGTCCGCCGATGACCGCGCACCTCAGCCTCGTCGCGCACGCCGCCGAGGCTCATGCGCACAAAGTTGCGCCCCGTGGCCCGGGCAATGGACTTGCCCAGAGAGGTCTTACCAACACCCGGAGGTCCCACCAGACAGAGGATCGGACCCTTGATCTTCTTCATCCGCTGTTGGACGGCGAGATACTCGAGGATGCGCTCCTTAACCTTGTCCAGGCCATAGTGATCGGCATCCAGGATCTCGTGCGCCAGGCGAATGTCCTTCTTTATCCGCGATGGCTTGCTCCAGGGGATCGACAGCATCCAATCCAAATAGTTGCGGACCACAGTGGCTTCGGCCGACATTGGGCTCATGGTGCGCAGCTTCTTCACCTCGGCCTGCACCTTTTCGCGGGCTTCTTTGGTGAAGCGAGTCTTGCGGATCTTCTCTTCCAGCTCCGCGACCTCGTCGCGTCCGTCCTCGCTCTCTCCCAGTTCCTTCTGGATGGCCTTCATCTGCTCGTTCAGATAGTATTCGCGCTGAGTCTTCTCCATCTGCCGCTTGACCCGGCTGCGGATACGCTTTTCGACCTGGAGCACACCGATCTCGGACTCCATGAAGCCGTAGACGCGCTCAAGGCGCGCCGCGATGGAATCGGTCTCCAGTAGCTCCTGCTTGTCGTGGATCTTGAGCGAGAGGTGCGATGCAATTGTGTCCACCAGCTTGCTCGGCTCGTCGATCTGATTGACCGATACCAGCACTTCCGGCGGTATCTTTTTGTTCAGCTTGATGTATTGCTCGAACTGACCGACCACAGTGCGCATCAGCGCGTCCTGCTCCTGCGTATCGCTTTCTTCCTCATCCAGAAGCTCGGCCTCGGCCTGGAAGAAGTCCGCATTCTCGGTAAACCGCAGGATACGGGCGCGTTGTGCGCCCTCGACCAGGACTTTGACGGTCCCGTCCGGCAGTTTCAGCAGTTGTAACACGGTCCCAACCGTGCCGACGGTGTAGATGTCAGAGGCGGTCGGGTCGTCTTCGGCAGCATTTTTCTGCGTGACCAACAGGATCTGCTTGTCGTCCTTCATGACGTCTTCCAGCGCCCGAACTGACTTTTCGCGGCCGACGAAAAGCGGAACGATCATATGCGGGAAAACGACAATGTCGCGAAGCGGAAGGACTGGAAAGACAGTGCCTTTGGAGATATCGAGCATAGTGCCTCACTTCTGATTGGGCCCGGCTAAAGGCAAGCGGCGCCCTCATGAATGGGATCCCTAGGATTAGGCAATCCGGCGTCTCTTGAGGTTGGCCGCAACAGGCCTGCTTTCAAGCCTGCCGGCAAATTCGAATGGCAAAGTTTGACGATTCGCAGCCTACGGACCAAGCGTTTTGACGCCGGGGATAAAGCCGCAGCGTTGCTCGCAGGGCACCCAGAAGTCTAGGCGCTCTGCTCCACCTCTTCGCGTCGCTCCGAATAGATGTAGAGCGGCTGAGCCCTGCCCTCGACGACCTCGCGATTGATCACGATCTCTTCGACCCCTTGCAATCCTGGCAGGTCGAACATGGAGTCCAGAAGGATATCTTCCATGATCGAGCGCAGACCGCGGGCACCGGTCTTGCGGGCGATGGCTTTCTCGGCGATCGATGCCAATGCATCCTCAGTGAACTCGACGGACACATTCTCCATCTCGAAGAGGCGCTGATACTGCTTCACCAGCGCATTCTTCGGCTCGGTGAGGATCGAGATCAGCGCGTCGCTGTCCAAGTCCTTGAGTGTGGCGATCAGCGGCAAGCGTCCAATGAACTCGGGGATCAGACCAAACTTGAGCAGATCCTCGGGCTCAACCTCGGAGAGGATTTGGCCGGTGGATCGCTCGTCCGGGGCCCGTACGTCGGCGCCGAAGCCGACCGACGAGCCCTTGTTGCGCATGGAAATGATCCGCTCCAGCCCGGCGAAGGCACCGCCGCAGATGAAGAGGATGTTGGTCGTATCCACCTGCAGGAATTCCTGCTGAGGATGCTTGCGCCCACCCTGCGGCGGCACTGAGGCGACCGTGCCCTCCATGATCTTCAGCAGGGCCTGCTGCACGCCCTCACCCGATACGTCGCGGGTGATCGAGGGGTTGTCGGACTTGCGGCTGATCTTGTCGACCTCGTCGATATAGACGATACCGCGCTGTGCGCGCTCGACATTGTAGTCAGCAGCCTGCAGCAGCTTCAGGATGATGTTCTCGACGTCTTCACCGACATAACCGGCCTCGGTCAGGGTCGTGGCATCTGCCATGGTGAAGGGAACGTCCAAGATCCGAGCCAGAGTCTGGGCCAGTAGCGTTTTGCCGCAACCGGTCGGGCCAACCAGCAGAATGTTGGATTTGGCCAGTTCCACATCGTTGTGCTTGGAGCTGTGCGCCAAGCGTTTGTAGTGATTATGAACGGCAACAGAGAGAACACGCTTGGCGTGATCCTGCCCGATTACATAATCATCCAAGACCTTGTTGATATCACGCGGCGTGGGTACACCATCGCGCGACTTCACCAAAGTCGTCTTGTGCTCTTCGCGAATAATCTCTGTGCAAAGGTCAACACACTCGTCACAGATGAACACCGTGGGGCCGGCGATCAGTTTGCGCACCTCGTGCTGGCTCTTTCCGCAGAAAGAGCAATACAGTGTGTTCTTTGGGTCGCCGCTGCTGGACTTGGTCATACTCGTAGCTTCCTAAGCCTGTCTTCTCAGGCATACTGGAATGTTAGACGGAGCCCACCGGGCCGCACAATGACAAAACTGCAACAGATCTAGCACAATGTCGATCTTTGGGGCAGCGAGACCAGCTCGAAAGGTTCGATACCGGCCCGACCGCTGCCCCTGTGCGACGCCGGATCTAGCTCTCGCTCGCCGGCTCATCCTCAGCCATATCCGGACGGTTGATCACAACCTCGTCAATCAATCCGAACTCCTGCGCCTCCTCCGGGGTCATGAAGCGATCACGCTCCATGGCATCGGCAATGGTGTCCACATCCTGGCCCGTATGCTCGGCATAAAGTTCATTCAAACGCGTGCGTGTCTTGATGATCTCACGTGCATGGATCTCGATGTCCGTTGCTTGGCCCTGATAACCGCCTGAGGGCTGATGGATCATCACCTTGGCATTGGGTAGAGCAAAGCGTTTGCCCTTGGCGCCGGCCATCAGCAGCAACGAGCCGGCTGAGGCGGCCTGTCCGATACAGACCGTCGAAACCTCGCAACGCACATACTGCATGGTGTCGTACATCGCCAAGCCAGCAGAAACCACGCCACCGGGAGAGTTGATGTAGAAGGCGATGTCCTTCTTCGGGTTGTCCGATTCCAGATGCAGCAATTGGGCGCAAACCAGGCTGGAGACCTGATCGAAGATCGGCCCGGTCAGAAAGATGATCCGCTCCTTCAAGAGGCGGGAATAGATGTCGTAGGCCCGCTCGCCGCGGTTGGTCTGCTCCACGACCATGGGAACCAGGGTATTCATGTAGAGGTCATGCGGGTCGCGCATTATTGTCTCCTGCCCTCCGGCTCCGACGCGGCACTGCAGCGACCGGAGCCCACCAATTCGTCTCCTTCACATAGGCGCTGAGGTCGGCTTCGTCACCCCTGGATGGCGAAGCCCCCAGCACGATAGAGAACGCTAAGCGTCCTCCGCGCTTTTCTCCGCCTTATCGCTGGAGGTCTCGTCTTTCTTGTCCTCGGCCTCCATCAAGGTCTTGAACTCGTCCTGCGTCACCTTGCGCTCGCTGACTTGGGCCTGCTCGACGATGTGATCGATGACCTTCTGCTCGAAGAGCGGCGCGCGCAGATTGGCCAGCGCCTCCGGCGAGTTGCGGAAGTACTCCACGACCTGCTGCTCCTGCCCCGGATAGCGGCGCACCTCTGTCATGACGGCTTGGTTCAGCTCATCCGGACTGACGTCGATGGAATTGCGCTGAGCGATCTCGGAAAGCAGCAGTCCCAAGCGCACGCGGCGCTCGGCGATCTGGCCATAGTCGGCCTTCAGATCCTCCTCGCTCTTGTCCTTGTCTTCCTCGTCCAGGCGGTCGTTCTTGCGATCCTCTTCGATCTGTTCCCAGATCGCGTTGAACTCGGCCTCTAGCATGCCCGGGGGAACCGGGAAGTCATGTCCGTCGGCCAAGCGGTCAAGAACCTTCCGCTTCAGATAGCCCTGCGTGAGGTTGGCGAAGTCAGCATCCATGCGCTCGCGCACTTTGCCCCGCAGGCTCTCGAGCGTCTCCTCACCGACGGCCTGGGCCAGGCTGTCATCGATCGGCAAAGCGACGCTTTCCTCGATCTTCTTCACCTTCACCTTGAAGACAGCTTCTTTCCCCTGCAGGTCCTCGGCTGGATACTCCTCGGGGAAGGTCACCGTCACTTCACGGTCCTCATCGGCGTTGGCACCGATAAGTTGATCCTCGAAGCCGGGGATGAACTGGCCGGAGCCTAGCTCCAAGCGCATGTCCTCACCCTTCATACCTTCGCGTGCTTCGCCGTCGACGGTTCCGTCGAAATCGATTGTGACCAGATCGCCCTCGGCGGCCGGGCGCGGCTCATCAAGATCCTTGCTGGTCTTGTTGGCTTCCGCGATGCGCTGAAGGGTCTCGGTCATCTGCTCTTCGCCGACCTCGATCACCAGTCGCTCGATCTCCATAGACGCAAAGTCCATCGGCTCTACGTCCGGTAGGACCTCGGCCTCGACCTTGTAAGTCAAGTCCTTGCCATCCTCGAAGGTCATGATCTCGACCTTCGGGCGCCCGGCAGGGCGCAGCTCACGGTCATTCATGGCCTGTTGCGTCGACTCGTTAACAGTCTGCTCCAGCACCTCGCCCATAACCGACTGGCCATAGCGCTGCTTCATCAGTGCGACCGGCACCTTGCCCGGGCGGAAGCCCGGCAGATTGACGGTCTTCGCCAGCTCGGCCAGCTTGCCGTCGACACGGACTTGAATGTCGTTGGCTGGGACGGTGATTTCGAAGGTGCGCTGCAGCCCTTCGGACTGCGTTTCAGTGACTTGCATGCTGACGCTCGGCTCTCTTGCGAAGTAAGGTGTTTGATTCGTCGCGCGCTCTGCCCCAACGTTGGAGCAGGTCGCCATATGGTGCGGGCGGAGGGACTTGAACCCCCACGAGTTGCCTCACCAGGACCTAAACCTGGCGCGTCTACCAATTCCGCCACGCCCGCAGGCGGCACGCAGGAAGCGCCCGTTTATCGCAGGCGTCGCGCAGCTGCCAAGTGAAAAGTGCCGCGCCCGGAGCGGATGCGGAGCTGCGTCACATGGGGATCAGTCGATCAAACGACAAATGCAACGTCATCATAGGTGCCGTTCGGCACGCTCAAATGGCACCGGATCGGATCAGCAGCGCCGAGGCACAGGCATCGAGAATGGCGTCGCTGTCGATCCCATAGACCCGATAGAGATCGGGAATATCGCCGGACTGTCCGAAGTGCTCGATTCCCAGCGGCTGCACGACCTGCCCGCGCACCGCACCCAGCCAACTCAATGTGGCCGGATGACCGTCCAAAACGGTCACCAAGCCAGCGTCAGAAGCCAGAGGCGCCAAAAGCGATTCTATGGCGCAGGGTTCCTGGTGGCCGCCCTGACGGCGACTGCGTTGCACCGCATTCCACTCGGCATTGAGGCGGTCCGGAGAGGTCACTGCCAAGAGGCCAACGCCGGGCAGATCCTCCTGCAAGGCGTCCCAGGCTGCCAGAGCCTCAGGCATAACCGCACCGCTTGCCGCGATCGCCAGGCTGGCGCCTTTGGCCGGCGGGCGCAGCCAGTATCCGCCAGAGACAATCTCGGCGCGATCCGCTTCGCTCAAGCTGCGTTCGGGCTGTGCCAGCGCCCGGGTCGAGAGGCGGAGGTAGACAGAGCCGCCATCCTTGTCGCGCAACCAAGCACTTTCGCCACCGCCTTGGCCGTCGCGCTGCATGTAGTCGAAGGCCCACTCCATCAAGACTGCCAGTTCGTCGACATAGGTCGGTTCGAAGTAGGCGAGCTTGTCTTGCGCCATGCCGATCAACGGTGTGGCGATTGACTGATGCGCGCCCCCCTCCGGCGCCAAGGTGACGCCCGAAGGCGTCGCCACCAGCAGGAAGCGGGCATCCTGATAGCAGGCGTAGTTCAACACATCCAAGCCGCGTTGAATGAAGGGATCGTAGAGCGTGCCGACCGGCAACAGGCGACAGCCGAAGAGGCTGTGTGAGAGTCCCAGCGCGGCCAAAACCCCGAAGAGGTTGTGCTCTGCTATTCCCAGCTCGATGTGCTGGCCTTGAGGCGACATGGCCCAGCGCTGCGCGGAGACGACTTTCTGCTCCTTGAAAGTATCCTCCCGCCCCTGCCGACTGAAAATGCCGCGACGATTGACGAAGGCTCCGAGGTTGGTAGAGACCGTGACGTCCGGCGACGTCGTGACCAGCCGATCGGCCAGCAGGCTGTCCTGCTTAGCAAGCTCGCCCATGATCTGTCCGAAGCCGGCTTGTGTGGAGAGTGTCTCGCCACGCGGTGTCGGAAAGGCCGAAGGCAGAGGCACCCTGGCCGCCTCGAGACCACGATCCTTGGCCGCCATCGGCACCTGGCGTAGGAACCGGGTCAGCTCCGCTGCCTCCTGGTCAATGCCGGCGAAGGGTTCCCACTCTTGGCCCGGCACTATCCCGTTCTCCTCACGGAAGACCTCCATCTGCGCCTCGTTCATCAAGCCGGCATGATTATCCTTGTGACCGGCAAGAGGCAGTCCGTAACCCTTGATCGTGTAGGCCAGGAAACAACTGGGCTGTTCGGCAGAGCGGCGTGTCCCGAAGGCCTCCAGTACGGTCTCCATATCGTTGCCGGCCAGGTTGGTCATCAATTGACCCAGACTCTGGTCATCTTCCTCGTCTAGCAATGCCTTGATGCCGCCGGTGTCGCCCAAATCGGCCAAGAGCTGGCGTCGCCAGGCAGCGCCGCCTTGATAGGTCAGCGCGGAGTATAGCGAATTGGGACAGTCGTCGATCCAGCTCTGCAAGGCATCGCCGCCGGGCTTGGCAAAGGCCCGCTGTAGGCGCTTGCCATACTTCAGTGTCACAACCTCCCAACCCATGGCCCCAAAGATCTGGTCGATCTGGCCGAAGAGACGATCGCTGACCACGGCATCGAGACTCTGGCGATTGTAGTCGATCACCCACCAGGTGTTGCGCAGATCGTGCTTCCAACCCTCCAGCATGCACTCATAGACGTTGCCTTCATCCAACTCGGCATCGCCCACCAAGGCCACCATGCGCCCAGTTCGACGCCCCTCCGGCAGCCAGCCCTTGAGCGCGACATAGTCCTGCACGAGGCTTGAGAAGGCGGTCAGGGCCACGCCCAGGCCGACCGAGCCGGTTGAGAAGTCGACGTCATCGCTATCCTTGGTGCGCGAGGGATAGGACTGCGCCCCGCCAAGCGAGCGAAAGTTCTGCAGCTGGTCCCGGCTCTGCTTGCCCAGAAGGTATTGGATGGCGTGATAAACCGGACTGGCGTGCGGCTTGACCGCAACCCTGTCTTCGCTGGTTAAGATGTCGAAGTAGAGCGCCGTCATGATGGTCGCGAGTGAGGCGGAGGAGGCTTGATGCCCACCGACCTTCAGCCCGTCGCGCGAGGGGCGCAGATGATTGGCGTTGTGTATGGTCCAGGACGAGAGCCAAAGGACCTTACGCTCAAGCGCTCTCAGAAGCCTTTGCTTCTCGGAGTCACTCTGCACATCAAGCACTTGATTTGTATGAACTTCCAACGCGGACGACATCGTCTCCGCCCCCTTCGTCCTAACTCTAACTAGCCGGAAGCTATCAGAGGCGCGTCGCTCGCAGGAAGCCGAAAGCCGTGAACAGCAGTTATTCCGCTGCGAGAGATCCGGGTAGCGAGACCTCTTCGCGGTAGCGCTGACGAAAGGCGGTGAGGCTCAAGATGCGCGGTCCAACCTGTCGGCGCAGCATCTGCGGGCGATCCTTAAAGAGGTTGAAACGCACGTGGACGATGCCGCTCACATCCTCACGCACGGAGTTCACCAGTGCCGTCTCGACCGTGCCGTCGCCAAGCCGCGCGCGATAGAGGGCACCCACCCGAACCTTGCGCGCTTGCGTACTGGACTGACGATCGTTCCGGACCTGTCGCATAGGATAAAGACCTCGTCCTAACCGCTGAGCGATATGGTGATAATCCCTCGCATTGATGCGCCGCACCAGGAGCCTTTCACCATAGGCCGGAGGCTAAATCACCTGACCTAAGAGATTCAAGGCCGATTGTTCACTTAACGCAAAGTCTCAAGAATGGCTGGAATGCGGTCCGCTAAGTCGTCGGCCAGCAGCCCGGCGCGTGTCATGCCGGCCGCTGCTCCGTGCATCCAGACTGCGGCGGCTGCCGCCTCGAAAGCCGGAAGACCTTGAGCCAGGAGCCCAGCGATGAGGCCACTTAGGACATCTCCTGCCCCGGCGACGGCCAAACCAGGGGGGGCATTGTCATTGATGGCGACACGGCCGTCAGCAGCGGCAATTATGCTGTCGCTGCCTTTCAGAACGATCACAGCACCCAGATCTTTTGCCGCGGCCTGAGCCCGATCGACACGATTGCCGGTGAATCCCGGGAATAACCGGGAAAACTCGCCCTCGTGCGGAGTCAGGACCAGAGGCCCCCGCCGGGCCGTCGCCAGGTGTTCCGCCATGCCGGCAAAGACGGAAATGGCATCGGCATCCATTAGGCAGGGCTTTCCGCTAGCCAGCGCGTCGAGCACGGCCGTCCGCGTGGCCTCGTCAAGCCCGTTTCCCGGCCCAACGAGAACTGCCGAGAGGCGACGCTCGCTCAGAAGGTTGCGCCAATCCTCCTCGTCGGCGCAGGGCGCTAGGATGACTGCGGCGGCACTCAGGGCATAGACAGGAAGGCTCTCTCTCGGAGCAGCAATGGTGACCAAGCCGCTGCCAACGCGCAGAGCGGCCCTCGCAGCCAGACGACCGGCCCCCGTCATTTCACCTCCGCCGCGCAGCAGAAGAGAACCGAAGCTGTACTTGTGGCTCTCCGGCCCGCGCCAGCGCAGGCTGCCCTGCCAGAGGGCCGGCGTATTGTGAAAGAAGCGCGGACCCAATGCCTCAACGATGCCGTCGGCGATGCCGATGTCGGCGGTCACAACCTCGCCGCAGAGCCTACGCCCCGGCTGCAAGAGGTGCCCCGGCTTGCGACGGCAAAAGGTGACGGTCAAGATCGCCGGACAGCAGTGTTCGCCCAGAACATGGCCACTGTCCCCGTCGAGGCCGCTGGGCACATCCACCGCAACGACTCTCGCTCCCCCATCCTTCCACCCATCCACAAGCTGCGCGGCCAAGCCTTTGAGAGGGCGATCTAAACCCGCACCGAACAGGGCATCGACCACGAGGCTTCCCGGATCCAACTCTGCTAATTCGGCGACCTCGATCTCTCCTTGCCAAAGCGCAACGTGGCTGGCGGCGTCGCTTCGGTAGCTTGCAGCGTCCCCAAGGACCAAGAGGCGCACAGGCCACCCCACGCCGGCCAGCGCGCGCGCGATGACGAAGCCGTCGCCACCGTTGTTTCCAGGACCACAGAAAACAGCAAGCGGCTGTGGTCGAAAGCGCTGCATGATGGCTCGGGCCACGGCGTGGCCTGCCCGATCCATCAACACGGTGCCCGGCGTGCCGGCAGCAATGGCTGCTTTGTCAGCCGCCCCCATCTCGGCGACCGTCAGCAGGCTGGGATCGGCGGATGGGTTTGGCATGGGATTAGCCCTCGCTCAGCTCTTGAGACGGGCCAGGCTTGCCGCCGCACCATCGCGCAGCAGTGCGACATCGGCATCGGCCATGATGCAGGTGTATCCGGCTGCCAGAAGCTTGTCGCGATCTCGGCCGGCGGTCGGGATGCTGCCCAGCGCTTTGCCGTTGGCCTTGGCCGCAGCCGCGACGCGTTCCATCGCCTCGTCCACCACCGGGTGATCGGGCTGACCGCGTTGCCCGAGATCGCCGGAAAGGTCCATTGGTCCGATGAAAAGCATGTCGACGCCATCAATCGCCGCGATCTCCTCAATCGATTCCACCGCAGCTTTGGTTTCGACTTGGCAGATGCAGATCACGTCGCGATCGGCCTGATCGATGTACTCCTGCCAGATCGTGCCGTATCGGGCAGCGCGAACCACGGTCGGCGCCATACCGCGCACGCCGTTCGGCGGATAGCGGCAGGCCCTTGCGGCCTCTTCGGCTTCGGCGACGGAGGCGATGCCGGGACAGACCACGCCGACTGCGCCGATATCGAGTGCCCGTTTGATCTCCACCCTGTTGGTAACCGGGACACGGAGCAAAGGCTGGCAGCCAGAGGCCGCCATGGCCTGTGCGGAGGTCTGCGCCTCCAAATAAGAGCCGGCCCCATGCTCCATATCGATGATGCAGGTGTCGTAGCCAGCCTGCGCCACGATCTCGGCAACCATCGGCGATGCCGTCATGTGCCAGAAGCCGAAGATCGTCTCCCCGGCAAGCAAACGCTGTTTCAGGGAGTGCGTCATGGTTGGCTTCCTTCGTTCCAGGCAAAGGTTGAAAGACGGCGGAGAAGCCATCTGGGGTCGTCGGTCTTGTTAGATATGGGGTGGCTGATGGGACTTGAACCCACGACCCCCGGAATCACAATCCGGTGCTCTAACCAACTGAGCTACAGCCACCACCGTGACGAGGGCGACGGAAATCTCCCCTCGAAATGAAGGCCGGTATATGGCGCGTTGGCGGTGGTCGCGTCAAGAGCCTGACGCTTGCCACTTGCGGGCCTTCCCCGCCTGTGGGACCTAACCTCGAAGAACGGCTGATGCCCCACTTCTCTAGAGAGCCGGCCACAGTAGGAAAACGAAGGAATATCATGCAGATCTCAGCCTCCCTCGACCGCTTGGGTACCGAGAGCGCATTCCAGGTCTTGGCCCGAGCCGAGGCTCTGCGCCGACAAGGCCGCGATATCATCAGCCTGGCGATTGGACAACCCGACTTTCCCACGCCTGAGCATGTGGTCGAGGCAGCGATCAAGGCGATGCGCGACGGCGCCCACGGTTACACTGCTGCCAACGGCATACTGCCGCTTCGAGACGCCATCACTGCTGATCTCGCCGCTCGCCACGGCCGTATGGTGGAACCGGACCGAGTGCTGGTGGTGCCGGGCGGCAAAATGACGATGTTCTTCGCCTTTCTGGCCATGGTCGAGCCCGGATCGGAGGTCATCTATCCCGACCCCGGCTTTCCGATCTATCGCAGTCTGGTTGACTACTGTGGTGCGATCCCGGTGCCCTTACCTCTCTGCGCCGACAATGGCTTCGCCGTCGACCCGGATGCTCTGGCCGCGCGCATCACCGAGAAGACCCGCCTGGTCATCGTGAATTCGCCCGGCAATCCGACCGGCGGCGTGACCCAACCGGCTGCGATAAAGGCCATTGCCAAGGTGATTGCTGAGAACCCGCAGACCGCACTGCTCTCTGACGAGATCTACAGCCTTTTGCTTTACGATGGCGCCGAACATCACAGTTTCCTGAAACATCCGGAATTGGACGGCCAGCTGATCCTTCTCGACGGCTTCTCCAAGAGCTACGCCATGACCGGGTGGCGGCTGGGCTATGGCGTCTGGCCGTCGCGCCTTATCGAAGGCGTGACACGCCTTGCCATCAATGCCCACTCTTGCGTCAACGCGCCCACTCAGTGGGCCGGTGTCGCCGCTCTGCAAGGCCCGCAAGACTGCGTTGCGCAGATGCGTCGGACTTTCGCGCGCCGCCGCCGCCTGGTGATCGATGGCTTGAACGCACTTCCCGGTGTTTCGGCTGCGGCCTCCGGCGGCGCCTTCTATGCCTTTCCTTCCATCGCCGGAACCGGGTGCAGCGACAAGGCCTTGGAGGAAACCCTCTTGGACGAGGCCGGGGTCGCGACCCTGGCAGGCTCTGCCTTTGGCGAGGCGGGCAGAGACCACCTCAGGTTCTCCTACGCTGCCTCCGATGCCGCCATCGAAGAAGCGCTCCAGCGCATCGGTCACTGCCTGCTCAAGAATTGACCACCTTTCCTGCCCATTTTATGATCACCTGCTCATCGCATTGCCCTGAGTGATTTCGAGAGCTGCCCCAGTCAGGGGACATTCACTGCCGAAGCAAGCTGGCACGAAACTTGCTTATAGGGAGTCGTTTACACCGCCGCACCGTCTTGGCTGCGGCAACCACCGAGAGGCCGCATGAAGAAAATCGAAGCCATCATCAAACCCTTCAAACTGGACGAGGTGAAGGAAGCGCTGCACGACGTCGGCATCAAGGGGATCACGGTGACGGAGGCCAAGGGCTTCGGTCGCCAGAAGGGCCATACGGAACTCTATCGCGGCGCTGAATACGTCGTGGATTTCCTGCCCAAGGTCCGGCTCGAGGTGGTGATCGACGACAGCCTGGTCGAGCGCGCCATTGAGGCCATTCAACAGGCAGCCAGGACCGGCCGAATCGGCGATGGCAAGATCTTCGTGACAAGCGTTGACGAAGCCATCCGCATCCGTACTGGAGAGCGCGGTCCCGACGCCGTCTAGGCCAAGGGCGCCCTCACCTTCCCGAACTCTCGACACACCAAAAGCGCAACCGCCCGTCCGGGCGCAGATGAGGACCACAAGAACCATGTCCGACGTCAACACCGTTCTGGAAATGATGAAGGAATACGACGTTAAGTACGTCGACTTCCGTTTCACCGACCCCAAGGGAAAATGGCAGCATGTCGCACAGCATGTCTCGACCGTAGACGAGGATATGCTGACCGACGGCATCATGTTCGACGGCTCTTCGATCGCCGGCTGGAAGGCGATCAACGAATCCGACATGAACCTGAAACCCGATCTCTCAACGGCCGTTATGGACCCCTTTGCAGCCCAGCCTCAGATGATTTTGGTCTGCGACGTACTGGACCCTATCACTGGACAGTTCTATGATCGCGATCCGCGTTCAACCATGCGCAAATCGCTGGCCTACTTAAGCTCCACGGGCATAGCCGACACGGCCGTATTCGGTCCCGAGGCCGAGTTTTTCGTGTTCGACGACGTGCGTTTTGCCGTGAACATGAACCACACCTTCTTCCAGTTCACCTCCGAGGAAGGCCCTTACGTTTCGCATGCCGAATTCGAAGAGGGCAACATGGGCCATCGCCCGACCGTCAAGGGGGGCTACTTCCCAGTGGCGCCGGTCGATTCCGGAACCGACCTGCGTGCCGAGATGGTTACCGTCATGGACGAGATGGGCGTGCCGGTTGAAAAGCACCACCACGAGGTGGCGCCCTCGCAGCACGAACTTGGCATTCGCTTCGACGACATGCTGCGCTGTGCCGACAACATGCAGATCTACAAGTACGTCGTACACAACGTCGCACACTCCTACGGCAAGACGGCGACCTTCATGCCCAAGCCGGTAAAAGGCGACAACGGATCGGGCATGCACTGCCACCAGTCACTTTGGAGGGACGGCAAGCCGCTCTTCGCCGGCGACGGCTACGCTGGTCTTTCCGAGATGGCACTCTACTACATCGGCGGCATCATCAAGCATGCCCGTACCATCAATGCCTTCACCAATCCGCTGACGAACAGCTACAAGCGCCTGATTCCCGGCTTCGAGGCACCGGTCTTGCTCGCCTACTCGGCGCGCAACCGCTCCGCCTCCTGCCGCATTCCCTTCGGTGCCTCACCGAATGCCAAGCGGGTCGAGGTGCGGTTCCCGGATCCCGGCGCCAACCCCTATCTCGCGTTTACAGCCATGCTGATGGCCGGTCTAGACGGCATTCAGAACCGGATTCACCCCGGCGACCCGATGGACAAGAACCTCTATGACCTCCCGCCCGAGGAGTTGAAGGACGTGCCGCAGGTGTGCGGCAGCCTGCGCGAAGCCCTGACCGCACTGGAGAACGACCACGACTTCCTGCTGGCCGGCGACGTCTTCACCAAGGAGCAGATCGCAGGGTACTTGGAGCTCAAGTGGGAAGAGGTTTGGGCCCTGGAGCACACGCCGCACCCGGTCGAGTTCCAGATGTACTATTCGGTCTAAGGGCGCCGAAAAGGGAGCAAACTCAATCCGGGAGCTTGAGGTTCCGCTAGAACATCGACTGAATTGAACAAGAGGGCCGCAGCGCGACGCACTGCGGCCCTCTTCTTGTTTCGACACGACGACAAAGGCTCTGCACCTCAAGTCCACTTGCAGTCTCTTGTCGATATGTCATCATCCTGTCATAAAAACCACGATCAACAATGATCGCGACGGGAACCTGGCAACCGAGGCGGGGAGATCGCCAATGTTTGAGCTCATGATCAAGGTCTGCGTCGGGATGACGATGTGTTACTATTCGACCCCGCCTACGACCTACGAGAGCTTGTCGTTCTGCCAACAGCAAGCGGCTATTATTGCCGGAATTCGATCGGGCCAGCATCCTCCTGGACGAGCGGTCAAAGCCACCTATCGCTGTCGGCATTCGGATAGGGCCGGAAACCAGCAAGATACCTGGTACGAGATCTCGTTGCTCGCACCGACGGCCGGAAGCTGAGGCCTCGGATAGCCGCCTCAAAGAGGCGAGCCCTGCAGTCAATTCTCTTGCCTTCACGTCCTTCGCAGGGCTTTAAGTCGGTCTATGAACAAGCACCAATCGACTGTTTCCATCCGTCCTCTCGAGACCGCAGATCTGGCCTGGTTGAGCGCCCTCAATCAAGCCTGCGTTCCGGCAGTCAACGCCTTGAACAAGGACGAGTTGACCGCTCTTATTGCGCGCGCTGCCTGGACCGGTGTGGCCGAAGTGGAAACCAAACCACGCGCCGTGCTCGTTGCCTTCACCAAGGGGTCCACCTACGAGAGCACCAACTACGCCTGGTTCAATGCCCAAGACGAGGCCTTCGCCTACATCGACCGTGTGATGGTCGAGCCCGAGGGACGCGGTATGGGACTGGGTCGAAAACTCTATGATGCGCTGGCCGACTGGGCCCAGCAGGATGGACAGCCCCGCCTTTGTTGCGAGGTCAACGAAGAACCGCCGAACCCTCAGTCCTTGGCCTTTCACCAAAGCCTCGGCTTTCACCGCTTGACCAGCCGTATCAATCCCTCCGACGGCAAGCAGGTCGTGATGCTGGAACGCAGATTTTCCATCTGAGACTGTTCGAGTAGCGTCCGCAATTCGCATCAACACATCAAGCGCCGAGCCCAGTTTTTCTAAGCCTCGAAGAGAGGTTTTCTGGTTTGGTCTCGTGGCTTCGACGCTCCTAACGTTCGACCAGGAGATCCTAGGTAGACAAGCGGCGGTGTTGCCTTTCCGTGCAGCTCCTTCGCTTGCCTGGGGTGTGATCACTCGTCGAACGGAGCGACACGCTATGGCGCAAGACAAGACCAATTCTCTTCTCTACGAGGCCATCAAGGAACGCGGCCGCGCCTACCTCATCGTCTTTCGAGAGCTGTCTAAGCGTTACGGCGAAGCCGAAGCCATAAGCGTGATGCGCAGTGCCAGCCATGCGCATGGATTGCTGATTGGCGCCGACTTGGCTTGCTTCGCCCCGCGCGACTTTGCCGGCATGGCCGAGGGCTATGCAAAAAACCCGGATAACGGCGCGATCTTCTGTCCGGATATCAGACGGCTCGACGACAGCTGTCTGGAAGTCAAAATGATGCGTTGCCCCATCAAGGATGCCTGGGTCGAAGCAGGGTGTAGCGACGAGGAGCTTTGCACCCTGTTCCACTGCGCGTCTGCGCTCGACGAGGCTACCTTAGAGGCTGCAGGCTTCGACTATGAGATCGAACTGTGGTCGCCTGGCAAGGAAGGGTGCTGCCTAACAAGAATCACCGAGAAGGCCAGGACTTAAGCGGCAGACTGTAAGGAGCGCAGCAGCCAAGTTCACTGCTATCCCACCTGCTTGGACCTAACGTCCTTCGTGCTTCTCGACCGCGCGGGCCACGGCAGGACGTGCGCCTAAGCGTGCGATCCAGGCCTCAATAGCCTCGTAGTCGCCGATGTCACGAATTGTTTCGAGACGTGTCCTGATGACCGGATAGAGTGCAAGATCGGCGATGCTGATTGGCCCGGCAAGGTACTCGGCTTCGCCCAAGCGGCCATCGATGTAGTCGAGGTGGGGCTCTAAGCGATCTATGAAAAACTCGATGGTACTCTCTGATTTCTCTGGGACAAAGTTCTCGAGTGAATAAAGTGTTGCACCAATGGACGACATGTCGCTGGCGGCGTGCATCAGCCACTGCATGGCGAGGGCCTGCTGCGCGGGTTCCTCCGGCCAGAGCACCCCGGTCTTCTGGGCATAGTGCAGCAGGATTGCGGCAGACTGCGCCAGCACCAATTTCGGGCCCTCCGGTTCTTGCGTGTCTATCAAGACGGGGATCTGGCCGCGTGGGTTGAGCTTCAGGAAGGCGGCTTCGCGCTGCTCGCCCTTCATCAGATTCACCATCACCAAATGATAGTCCAAGCCGCACTCCTCCAAGATAAGTGCGGCGCGCAGTCCGTGCGGCGTGTCGGCGGAAAAGAGTTTGATCACGGTTCAGCAGCCCCTGCGTTAGAACATGTTGTGTAGAGCGAGCTCAGCGTCCCACACCCGGCAAGACTCGAGGTTGACCCGTCTCGTCGACGGCAACGTAGATGAAGGTCCCTTCGGTAACCATCACCTCGTCTCCATCGCGATGCCGCGTGACCCAGGTCTCGATCTTGCAGTGCATAGAGGTTCGACCACTCTTGGCGACCTTGGCATAGCAGGTCACCAGGTCGCCAATGAAGATCGGCTGGTGAAACCGCATTGCCTCGACTGCGACGGTGACGACCCGTCCCTCGGAGTGACGCACTGCCGGTAGTGCGCCAGCCAAATCCATCTGCGCCAGCACCCAGCCGCCGAAGATGTCGCCGGCAGGATTGGCGTCGGCCGGCATCGCCAAGGTTCGCAATGCCGGTTCCTCCTGCGGCGGCTTGTCGGGCATAGCGTCTTGGTCGGTCATATCGCACCCCCAAAATCGTGACGCGCTCTGTCGCAGCGGTCGGAAGGCTTGGCTATCACAGGCGTGCACGGCTTGCCAGGCTCTAAGCGCATTCGATAGACCAGGGGCTATGTCGGATCTCTTCGCGAAAACCCAGCAGCAGCCCCCCGGCTACTCTGCCAAGGACATTGAAGTTCTCGAGGGCCTGGAGCCGGTGCGTCGGCGTCCGGGAATGTATGTCGGCGGAACGGACAGCCGCGCGCTCCATCATCTGGTGGCGGAGCTGCTGGACAACGCAATGGACGAAGCCGTCGCCGGCCATGCCAGCCGGATCGAGCTTCGCCTGGAGGAAGGCAATCGGGTTACTGTGGTCGACAATGGGCGCGGGATCCCGGTAGACCCCCATCCCAAGTACCCCAAGCAGTCGGCCTTGGAAGTCATTTTGACCACCCTGCACTCGGGCGGGAAGTTCTCCGACAAGGCCTATGCGACGGCCGGTGGCTTGCATGGGGTCGGCCTCTCGGTGGTCAATGCGCTAGCGGCCGAACTCACCGTGGAGGTAGCCCGCGACCGCAAGCTCTGGTGCCAGACCTATGC
This sequence comes from Rhodospirillales bacterium, assembly GCA_963669445.1. GTDB lineage: Bacteria > Pseudomonadota > Alphaproteobacteria > Kiloniellales > JACOMY01 > JACOMY01. The sequence continues at coordinate 1,687,055 of OY770029.1, read as the reverse complement.
CCAAGGAAAGCCGCAAGGAAAGCTGCGGGCAGCCGGTGCTGCCCCGAACCGGCGCGGAACGTCCATCACCTTCACACCCGATACGGAGATCTTCGAGGCCAACCTGCGGCTGGAACCGGCACGGCTCTATCGCATGGCGCGCTCCAAGGCCTATCTCTTCCGTGGTGTTGAGATCCGTTGGGCCTGCGCGCCTGGCCTGATCAAGGAGAGCGACAAGACGCCGGCCGAGGCGCGGCTCCACTTCCCCAACGGTCTCGCCGATTCCCTGGCCGAAGTGATCGGTGAGCGGCCGCAGGTGACCCCCCTGCCCTTCGCCGGCCATACGGCCTTAAGCGACGGTGCCGACCGCTTGGAATGGGCGCTGGCTTGGCCACTGGATGAAGACGGCCAGGTTCACACCTATTGCAACACCGTGCCGACGCCGGAGGGCGGCACTCACGAGGCCGGCCTGCGGCAGGGACTGCTGCGCGGTCTAAAGGCCTACGGCGAGTTGCTGGGTCAGAAAAAGGCCAGCATCGTCTCGGCCGATGACCTGGTTTCCGGTTCCGTCATCTATCTCTCGATCTTTATCAAAGACCCGCAGTTCCAAGGTCAGACCAAGGAGAAACTGGTCACCACGCGAGCCCAGCGCATGGTCGAAGGCGTGGTGAAGGACCACTTCGAGCACTGGCTCGCAGCCGAACCCGAACGTGCCCGCCAACTGCTAGAGCACGCCATCGAGCATGCCGAAGAACGCCAGCGTCGCCGCGCCCAAAAGGAGCAAAGCCGAAAGACGGCAACCAGTCGCCGCCTGCGTCTGCCTGGCAAGCTTGCGGACTGCAGCTCGACCCGGGCGGAAAACACCGAGATCTTCATCGTCGAGGGCGATTCGGCCGGCGGCTCGGCCAAGCAGGCACGCAATCGCGAGACCCAGGCAGTGCTTCCCTTGCGGGGTAAGATCTTGAACGTGGCCAGTGCGTCTGCCGAGAAGCTTAAGGACAACCAGGAACTCAGCGATCTTACCCAGGCTTTGGGCTGCGGTACCCGAGCAAACTTTTCGCTCGACAAGTTGCGCTACGAACGCGTGATCGTGATGACCGACGCCGATGTCGACGGGGCCCATATTGCCGCTCTACTGATTACTTTCTTTTGGCGCGAGATGCCGGGCCTGGTTCACAGTGGCCGCCTTTTCCTTGCCCAGCCGCCTCTCTATCGTCTGACACAGGGCGGGACCACGCTCTACGCCATGGACGACGCCGACAAGGATCGGCTCATGGATAAGGGCTTCACTGGGCGCGGCAAGATCGAGATCAGCCGCTTTAAGGGCCTGGGTGAAATGCCGGCCATGCAACTGCGCGAAACCACCATGGACGCAAGCAAACGCAAGCTTCAACAGGTTGTGATTGCCGCTGCCGAAGAGGAGGAACCGGAGGCCGTTGGCGCTGAGACCGCGCAGCGAATCGAGGCGCTTATGGGTAAAAAGGCCGAACGACGCTTCGCATTCATTCAAGAGAATGCTCGCTTCGCCCAAGATCTGGACGTCTAGTTGCTTCTCAATTCTGTGATCACGGCTTTGTGCATCGGGATGCTTCCGTCTCTCGGTCCGTAAAGTCGTATGGAGCCGAATTACCGTCTCGAAACCGACAAGAGAGGAGACCAACATGTACGCAAAGCTTTCGGCCGCCCTGCTGGCCAGCGCGATGATCGCCGGCTGTGCCGGTTCATACACGCCGACGGTGGACTTTGCCGCCAGCACCAACACGCCGGAGAACTATGACGAGAACCTACAGGCTTGCCGCAACTTGGCCCAGCAAGGCAGCTCTACCCTAGAGGACACCGCCGTTGCAGGCGTCGGTGGGGCAGCCCTGGGTGCCGCAACCGGTGCCATCGCCGGCGCGATCCTTGGTGGCGGTGCAGGGACCGGCGCTGCCGCCGGTGCTGCCATTGGCGGCACTGTGGGCACGGCTGGAGGCGCAGCATCGGGCATCAGCGACGAAAAGCAGATGGTGCGCAATTGCCTGCGCGGACGTGGCTACTCCGTCATCGGCTAACGCTGACGGCGACATGATGGGCCCGGCATCGGATCTGCCGCTCTGCGCACTTTGCGGCAGGCCGATGCTTCCGGGCAGTGCCAACTTCCATCACCTCGTTCCCAAGAGCCTGGGCGGCAGGGAGACCGTGCAGCTGCACCGTATCTGCCACGACAAGATCCATGCGACCTTGAGCGAGCGCGACTTGGCTCGCGACTACCCCACAATCAAAGCCCTTCTCTCCCACCCAGAGATCCGGCGGTTCGTTACCTGGATCAAGCGGCGCCCTGCCGGCTTCATGGGGAGCAACCGGCGGTCCAAGCGGTAACGGTATGTAGCCACCGCAAATCTGAGCCCTTTCGATAAGTAAAGTTACTCATTCACACAAACGTCATCGCGTGAAACCTTTGAACGCGTCAGCGATGTTGGGTTCAACAATTGAGGTTGCGCACCTGAATACCACAGTATCTCGCCGCTCATGTCACGCCAACGTGCGGCTACATCACTTGCCCGAAGGCATTGGCTCCATAAACTCTTAGATCGAAGACCCGCACAGGGTTTGCGTCCAAGGCTTGAGGAGAGACGAATCCCATGAAGTTTACAACCATCGCATCGGCAAGCGCACTGCTGGCTTTGGCCGGCTGTGGCGGTTTCTCGAGCATTCCGGTGGTCAGCTCGACCGATCAACAGCGCTATACCCCCTACTCCAACGCTGCCTTCGTTGGGAATGGACAGTTGGACTTGATTGGAACCACGCGGAACCCTGGTGACCGCGAAACCCTGGCTCAGGTCGCTGCCAAGGGAATCTCGGATGGAGCCATCGGCGGCAAGTTTCTGCTCACTCCCAGCGAGGATGCTCAAATTCCGGCGCGCAATCGTGTCGTCGTGGCCATTGGCGGTGCCAACTCCTGGGATCTCTGCAGCAACCCGCCCGAACGTGGCGGAGAGTTCATCGGGCCCTACTTGACAGTCAGTGCAGCCTCATGCAGCGGCACGACGCGCATCGCCTCCACCAACGCCACGGTGCAAGGATTGAATGGCGTCGATGACCCCGCCATCGCTCGCATGTTCCAGCAGATCGGCGCCGCTCTCTTCCCCGGAAGCAACATCGATTATCAACCCCAGGATCGCGGCATACGCCGGTCCTGATCCCAAGCTGTGCGTCGGCAAGGTCTCTAGCCCGGATATCACGCTTGGACCTTGCTGCGGCGCTCCTCCGCAACAACATCAAGGAGAATACTGTAATGGAGGCCGCGGAGAAATGAAGGCACTGCTGGGCTTGGCTGCACTGGCGCTTCTAGGCGCCTGTACCAGTGGAACGGGGATCATCTCCTCGACCGATACGCAGCGCTACATTCCGCAATCCAATGCCCTCTTCGTCGGCAATGGTCAGCTGGTCTTGATCGGCGACAGCACAGATGCTGGGGAAACCATAGAGCTGGCCCAGGTCGCCGCCGACGGGATCGCCCGCGGCGCTTTTGGCGGCAAATTTGAGTTGACGCCCAGCGAACTGGCCGAGCGCCCCTCGAAGAACCGTGTCGTCGTTGCCATCGGTGGCGCCAACTCCTGGCAACTGTGCGAAGCGCCGCCTGAGCGTGGCGGGACATTCAATGGATTGAGCCTCACCATCTCTGCTGCCGCCTGCAACGGCACCACCCGCCTATCGTCGACCAACGGCTCCATCAGTCGCCTGAATGGCGCCGATGACCCAGCACTCCGCCAATTTTTCGGGCAGGTCGGCGCTGCACTCTTCCCGGGCCGCAACATCGATTACCTGCTGCGCAATCAGGACTACAACTACTAGAGGGTTGTTTGGATATCGCGCGGGTAGTTTCCAGCCTCTAATGAATCGTGATTCAGCCTCGACATGGCTACTTCACAGATTTTGTCACCTTGACAAATCGATCTCTCCTGTGGAAAACGCCGTTAGCAGGAAGGCAAGCGGTCGCAGACCTTTAAATCTGTGACACTGTTGCATATGTCTTAGCCATCGCCGGGAACCGCGGGTCAGGGCGATACCTGCTTCAAATAAATGAGATATGGGAACAGCGCTTTGAGCGCAGAGACAAGCTTTAGCGATTTAGGCCTCAGCGAGGCCCTTCTCGATGCAGTCGTCAAGGCTGGATACGACAAACCGACCCCAATTCAGGAAAAGGCGATCCCCTACGTTTTAATGGGACGCGACCTGCTCGGCTGCGCGCAGACGGGAACCGGCAAGACGGCCGGCTTCACCCTGCCGATGATCGAGATGCTGGCCGATGGCCGCTCACGGGCGCGTATGCCGCGCTCTTTGATCTTGGAGCCGACGCGAGAGTTGGCAGCCCAGGTCAGCGAAAGCTTTCAGAAGTACGGCACCAACCACAAGCTGACTATGGCGCTCTTGACCGGCGGCACCTCTCTGTCCGAGCAAGAGCGCAAGCTGGAGCGCGGCGTCGATGTCTTGATCGCAACGCCGGGCCGGCTAATCGACCTGATTGAGCGTGGCAAGATCATCCTTGCCGACGTCAAGACCCTGGTCATCGACGAAGCCGACCGCATGCTGGATATGGGCTTCATTCCCGACATCGAGACCATCGTCGGCCGCCTGCCGCCATTGCGCCAGACTCTATTCTTCTCCGCGACCATGCCGCCAGAGATCAGACGTCTGGCCGATCGCTTCCTCAGCAACCCCAAAGAGGTCGCAGTCTCGCCCCCTGCTAGGACGGCCGACACCATCGAGCAGGCCGTACTGCGTTGCGGTGCCGAGGCCTACCAGAAACGCGAGGCCTTGCGCGCGCTCATCAAACTGGATGAGCCACAAAGCGCGCTGATCTTCTGCAATCGCAAGCGCGACGTCGCCATCGTGCAGCGCTCGCTGTCGCGCCATGGCTTCGATGCCAAGGCACTGCACGGCGACATGAGCCAGCCGGCTCGGACAGAGACGCTCGAGTTCTTTCGCGACAGCAAGGTGAAGATCCTGGTCTGTTCCGATGTAGCTGCCCGTGGCCTGGACATTCCCTCGGTCAGTCATGTCTTCAATTACGACGTTCCCAGCCATCCCGAAGACTATGTCCACCGCATCGGCCGCACCGGACGCGCCGGGCGCAAGGGCAAGGCCTTCATGCTGGTGACCAAGGCGGATGCGCGCACCTACGCGAACCTGCTGAAGCTGATCAAGAAAGACCCCGAGGAAATTACGCTTAAAGAGGTGGCAACGCCGAAGGTCGTGAGCGAACAGCCGGAGAAAACACCCCAGCCGGCCAAGATGAGCAGCAGTCGTTCGACGTCGTCGCGCTCGCGCTCAAACAGGTCGTCGCGGCCCGGCTTTGCCCAGCCCTCGAACGAGCCGCACAATCCGACCTCCTCTTTCGGCGATCACACGCCGGCCTTCCTGCTCCGCCCCGTACCGGCAGCTCAGCGCTAGGGAGCAGGTTGGCATGCAGACCATCTTTGTTTTGGTGAAGTGTGATTTGGGAGAGGCCTACCGGGTGGCCGATGCTCTCGTGCAGGAAGTCGAGCAGGTCTCCGAAGTCCATTCAATTTCCGGGCAACACGACTTGCTGGTGAAGTGCTACCTACAGGACGGCGAAGATCTCGGCCACTTTGTGACCGATCGCATTCAGCGTTTGGCGGGTATTCGCGATACCTTCACCTTGATGGCCTACAAGGCTTTCGCCTAAGCAAAGGCCGCCCCGTGTTGCCGAAGAAACGGGTTCCCACTGGGTTGATAGAATGTTCGGCCTCTTAGTCTAGGCCTCGTCTCGCCACGTAAAAGCCGTAGCTGTAGTAATCCGAAAAGCGTTCATAGAGCGCGATCTCGCTGACTTCGGCTTCTAGGGTGGCGCGCGCAGCGTCGGAGTGGTCGTGTCTTGAGAGGAAATCGCCGAAGCGCTCCCGCATCGGGCGATAGTAGTTCTCCAACCAGCACTGTTGGGGCAGTGCAAAATAGCCGACCGGCGAAAACCCATTGTCTTCCAATAAGGCAAGTTTGGTCGCCGCTGTCGCAACTTCCGGGTACTGCCGCATCCAATGGCATTCGAGCTCGGCGGGCCTTTGCTGCGTAAGCCAGGTCAGCTCGGATACGGCCAGGATGCCATAGGGCTTCAGAAAACGCCTCCAAGCCTTGATACCCGCCTCGAAACCCATGTTGTAGATTGCGCCTTCCGACCAAACTGCGTCGAGAGATCGATCTTCAAAGGGAAGCGCATCCATGGAAGCGTTGAGCGATTTGATCCGACCACTCAGACCTTCCCTTTGCGCTGCGAGGTCGAGCTTCGTCAGAAACTCCGGCAGGAAATCGACGGCCGTGATGTCGGCATCGAGCTCTCGTGCCAAGACCAGGGCCGATGCACCGGTGCCGCAGCCGATGTCTGCAACCTTCAAACCCCGCTTCTCTCTTAAACCGGAGAGCGTCACGGCAAGGCGTGTTTCCTTCTCCCCACCAGGCCCCTGGCGTTTGCCATTGCAATGCAAGTCAATGAGAAGCTGGAGGTCGTTCATGTTCTGGATGCCTTGCAGCGCGGCCTCAGGGTGCTTCGCCCCAGGGCGCACTCATCATCAGCTTGTTCTCTTGGGTCTGCACAAGCGGTCGGAAAGCCTTGGCAAACTTGACAAAATCCGGGTCAGCGAAAACGCGCGCCCAATGTGCCCGGCGATCAGCATCGTCGTCGAAACGCCAGACATGGATGATCTGGTTCATCGCTCCCACGTCGCCGATGAAATAGCCGACAAGCTTGTCCTCGGCCTTCTGTAACGCCGGCCAACCCAGCGTCTTGTAGCAGTCGATCGCCTCCTGCATCTTCCCAACCACCAGCGTATAGGTGCGCAACTCATAAAGCGGCATCGAACCCTCTCCTTCTTTGTTGAAAAGCCTGTCGTCGCTCGGGGGTGATTCCACCCTGTTCCTTTGCGTCTGTCTGGTCTAGAGCCTTGTCCGTCCAAGTTTGCATCTGCACCGGCCCGCACCAACCCCAGCCAAAGCGCACACAAGAATGGCCCTCCCCATATCCGCGCGCGCGCTCTCTCTTCGCTACTCCCTCATCATCAGCGGCATCTTTTTGGTGCTGGGCCTGTTCCTGCCTTTTTGGCCGGTCCTGTTGGAAAGCCGCGGCATGGATGCTGGAGAGATCGGCCTGTTGTTGGCGGCGACAACCTGGGTCAAGATCGTCGCCGTGCCTTTCTGGGGTCGCGTCGCCGACCGCCGGGGCGATAGCCGCGCGGTCTTGCTGTTCCTCAGCATTCTCAGCCTGCTCGCCTACCTTTGGCTGGGGGCGACAAGCGCCTTCTTCCTCTTGCTCCTTGGCCATTTGCTGCTGGGAATCGCATTCAATCCCATGATTCCTCTAACCGATTCTGCTGTTCTGCAAGCAGCGCCCAAGCAAGGCATCGACTATTCCCGCGTACGCCTCTGGGGATCAGCCACCTTCATTCTGGGCAATCTGATTGGCGGCGAACTGGTCGAGGTCGCTGAAGGTCTTTGGTTCATGGCCGCGATCATCGCCAGCCTCTTGCTCGTCACTGCTGCGACCTTCTCTTTGCCTATGGCCCCGCCGCGGGCAAGCACGGCGTCTAAGAGTAGCTGGCGCCTGCTCCTGACGGATCGCCGCTTTCTCGCTTTGGTCCTGGTTGCCGGCTGTTTTCAATCGAGTCACGCCGCCTACTATGCCGTCTCCTCCTTGGCCTGGCTGGCCGAAGGGCACAGCGAAACGACGATCGCTTGGCTCTGGGCCGAAGGTGTTTTGGTAGAGATCCTGCTTTTCGCGGTCGGTAGCCGCCTCATAGGTGGCATTGGTCCCTACCGCCTGCTTTTGATCGCAGGATTTGCCGGTGTCTTGCGCTGGAGCGCCACCGCTTTCTCAGCCGATCTCAGCATCCTGATTGCCGCACAAAGCCTGCATGCCTTAACCTTCGCAGCAGCCCACCTCGGCAGCGTCACCCTGATCGCTCGCATGGTACCCAGCGGTGCCGCTGCCAGTGGTCAAGCGCTCTATGCAGCGTTGCAGGGTGGGGTGATGATGGGCCTGGCCCTCTTGCTTGCCGGCTTCCTCTTCGAGGTCTCGCCTGCCAGCAGTTTTCTGGCCATGGCCGGTCTCAGCGGCCTCGGGCTGCTACTGGGCCTGCTCTGGCGCAACAACCTTGCCTCAACGGCACAAGCCAAGAGCAATCCTGCGTCATAAAAGGACTTTGCAAAGCGCGGGTTATCGCCTATTTCTAATTCAGACTGATTTGCTCAGGATTGAGCTTACAACGCGGATAGAGCCTGTGTTTCGACTGAACCGCCTCACCGACTATGCCGTCGTTGTCCTCTCGCAGATGAGCGAGGACAACAAGAGCTTGGATTCGGCGCAGCAACTGGCTGAGCAGTCCGGCGTACCGCTGCCGACCGTAGCGAAGCTTATGAATCTGCTGTCGCGGCATGACATCGTAACTTCATTCCGCGGCGCCAGCGGCGGCTACTGTCTCAGTCGTTCGGCTGAGGAAATCAGCGTCGCCGCGATTGTCGAGGCGATCGAGGGCCCGATCGCGCTGACCGCCTGTGCGGAGGGCTCGCCCGACCCTTGCGATGTGCAGAGTCTCTGTCCGATGGCGGGCAACTGGAACGAGGTCAATCGCGCGATCCGCGGAGCCCTGGGTGCCGTCAGTCTGAGCGATATGGCGCCTACGGGTTTTGGCCTGGAACGCCAGGAAACGAGGCTGGCGGCCGAGTGAGGCAGCCACGCCCGCAAACAGCGAGATCAGCCGAAAGCGAAACGGGAGCAGAGGAAGCGAATGGCAGTCAGTGTCGACACCGCGCGGCAAGTCAAGGAACTGGGCGAGCGTTACAAGTACGGCTTCGTCACAGACATTGAGTCCGACACTGCGCCGAAGGGCCTGTCGGAGGACATCGTCCGTTTCATTTCGGCCAAGAAAGGTGAGCCGCAATGGCTGCTGAACTGGCGCTTGGAAGCCTATGAGCATTGGCTGACCATGCCGGAGCCGAAGTGGGCTAACCTCGACCATCCGCCGATCGACTATCAAGACGCCTACTACTACTCCGCTCCCAAGCAGGCAAGCGACGGCCCAATGACCTTGGAGGACGTCGACCCTAAGCTTTTGGAGACCTATGCCAAGCTGGGCATCCCGCTGCACGAGCAGGAGATCCTGGCCGGCGTGCAGGAGCGCAGCAACATCGCCGTCGATGCCGTCTTCGACAGCGTCTCGGTCGCCACCACCTTCAAGCACAAGCTGGAAGCCGCCGGCGTCATATTCTGCTCGATCTCAGAGGCTGTGCAGCGCTGCCCGGACCTGGTGCGCCAGTACATGGGCTCTGTCGTGCCCTTTGCAGACAACAAACACGCCTGCCTGAATTCCGCAGTCTTCACCGACGGCTCTTTCGTCTACATTCCCAAGGGCGTGCGCTGCCCGATGGAGCTCTCGACCTACTTCCGCATCAATGCCGCCAACACCGGCCAGTTCGAGCGCACCCTGATTGTCGCCGATGAAGGCTCTTACGTCAGCTACCTGGAAGGCTGTACCGCGCCGATGCGCGACGAGAACCAGTTGCACGCTGCCGTGGTCGAACTGGTGACCCTGGACGATGCAGAGATCAAATACTCGACTGTGCAGAACTGGTATCCCGGCGACGAGGACGGCGTCGGCGGTATCTATAACTTCGTCACCAAGCGCGGCGTTTGCCGCGGCCGCAACTCCAAGATCTCCTGGACTCAGGTCGAAACCGGGTCTGCCATCACCTGGAAGTACCCCAGCTGCATCCTGCAGGGCGAGGGTTCTGTGGGCGAGTTCTACTCTATCGCCATCACCAACAACCGCCAGCAGGCCGACACCGGAACCAAAATGATCCACATCGGCCCGAACACCAAGAGCCGCATCATCTCCAAGGGTATCTCGGCCGGGCATTCCTCGCAGACCTACCGCGGACTGGTGAAGATCCTGCCCAGAGCCAAGGGTGCGCGGAACTACACCCAATGCGACTCGCTGCTGATCGGCGACACCTGTGCTGCCCACACCGTGCCTTACATAGAGACCCGCAATCCGGAGGCGCAGCTCGAGCACGAGGCGACGACCAGTCGGATCAGTGAAGATCAGCTCTTCTACTGCCGCCAACGCGGTATCCCCGAAGAGCAGGCGGTGGCTCTGGTGGTGAACGGCTTCTGCCGCGACGTGCTGCAGCAGTTACCCATGGAGTTCGCCGTCGAGGCACAGAAGCTGGTCGGAATCAGCCTTGAAGGTAGCGTTGGTTAGAGAATGCCGGAGAAGTCAGAGCAGATGCTAGAAATCGAGAACCTCCACGTCACTGTCGACGGCAAAGAGATCCTGAAGGGCCTGTCGCTCAGCCTGCCGGCCGGAGAGGTGCATGCCATCATGGGACCCAATGGATCCGGCAAGTCCACCCTCTCCTACCTGCTCTCGGGTCGCGATGGCTATGAGATCACCGGTGGTTCGGTGCGCTTCAAGGGCGAGGACATTATCGAGATGGAGCCGGAGGAGCGTGCCGCCGCCGGCCTCTTCCTGGCCTTCCAGTATCCGGTCGAGATCCCTGGCGTCGCCAACACCACCTTCTTGAAAGAGGCGGCGAATGCAGTTCGGACCGCCCGCGGACAGGAGCCCTATGACGCACTGAAGTTCGTGAAGCTGCTGCGCGCCAAGACCAAAGAGCTCGGCATGTCCGACGACATGCTGAAGCGCGCGGTTAACAGCGGATTTTCCGGCGGCGAGAAGAAGCGCAACGAGATGCTGCAGATGGCGGTCCTGGAGCCCAGCCTGGCGATCCTGGACGAGACCGACAGCGGCCTGGACATCGACGCGCTGAAGACTGTCTCCGACGCGGTGAACGCCATGCGCGCTCCGGACCGCACCTTCTTGGTCATCACGCACTATCAGCGCCTGCTGAACCACATCGTGCCCGATCGGATCCATGTGTTGGTCGGCGGTCGCATCGTCCGCTCCGGCGGCAGCGAGCTGGCGGAAGAACTGGAAGCCAAAGGCTACGCCGATATCCTGGGTGCCGCCGCATGAGCGTGGAGACCATGACCACGGCGAAGACCTTCGTCGATCTCTACAAGGCCGAGAAGGCAGGCCTAGCAGGTGCCGAGCTGCCCTGGCTCGGCGCGCTGCGCGACCGGGCCAGCCAGCAGCTGCTTGATCTGGGATTGCCGACGGCACGGCTGGAGCAGTGGCGCTACACGCCGGCTCTCGCCAACCGCCTGGGCGTCATCACTCTGGCCGAGTCACCTAGCGCGACGTCAGCTGACGTCGCCCTCTTGGAAGGTGCCGTTCAAGTCGAGGTAGTCGGCGGCCGCGTGGCGCTACCGCAGGGACACCTGCGCGAGGGCGTGACCCTGAAACGCCTTGCCGAGTTGCTGAGCGATGCTCCCGATCAGGCGCGGGCCTGGCTGGACAGCGGCGAGCCAGAGCCCTCGGCTCTGGCGGCCATGAACCTGGCACTGTTGGAGGACGGCTTGGCTCTCGAGGTCGCCGCGAACCTCGAAGGCGGGACGTTCGTGATCGATCACGGCGACAACAGTGGCCTGGCCAACTCTCGCCTGAACGTCACCTTGCAGCCCGGCAGCAGTCTAACCCTGGTCGAGCGTCTGCACGGTGCCGCCGGCCTCAAGAACCAAATCGCCAGGATGCAGATCGGCGCCGGTGCGCGGCTCACCCATGTGGTGCTGCTGGAAGAAGGCGAAGACGCAACGCAGCTGAGCGAGCTTTCCGTAGCCGTAGAGCGCGATGCCCGCTATCAAGGCTACCTGCTCTTCTCCGGCGCTGGGCTCACCAGGCGCGCGGTCGATATCGACCTCATGGATCGCGGCGCCGAAGCCCAGTTGGACGGCGCCTACATGTTGAATGGACGCGCGCATGGCGACCTGACCAGTCACATTCGCCACGCCGCGCCCGACACGACCAGCAAGGAGACGGTCAAAGGCGCCTTGGACGGGCGCGCGCGCCAGGTCTTCCGCGGTAAGATCACCGTGGAGGAAGGCGCGTCACGAGCCGACGGGCGCATGGCGAACAAGACCCTGCTGCTTTCCGACCGGGCCGAGATCGACAGCAAGCCGGAACTGATGATCTTCCACGACGAGGTGCAGTGCGCGCACGGTGCGACCAGCGGCAAACTGGACCAGCAGGCGCTCTTCTATCTGCGCAGTCGTGGCATCCCGCTACCGCTGGCCCGAAAGCTGCTGCTGCGCTCCTTCCTTGAAGAGACCCTTGAGGGGCTGCAGGACGACGCCTTGATCAGCCTAATCAGCCAGAGACTGGATCGCCGTTTGGAGGAAATCGCCGCATGAGTGCCACCGCGCTTGCCCGACCGCAGAGCGGTCACAACGCCACGCTTGCCTTCGATGTCGAGGCCGTGCGGGCCGACTTTCCGATCCTGACTCGCAAGATCTATGACAAGCCGCTGGTCTTCCTCGATTCCGCCGCCTCGGCGCAAAAGCCGGTGCAGGTGCTGGACGCCATGGACCGCGCGGCGCGGGAGAGCTATGCCAATGTGCATCGCGGCGTGCATCGCCTGAGCCAAGAAGCCACCGACCTTTTCGAGGCCGCGCGCGAAACTGCCAAGCGTTTCATCAACGCCGGCAGCCTGGAAGAGGTGGTCTTCACCAGTGGTGCCACCGAGGCCATCAATCTGGTGGCGCAGAGCTATGGGCGCGCCTTCCTAAAGGCTGGCGACGAGGTCATCGTCTCCACCCTGGAGCATCACTCCAACATCGTGCCCTGGCAGCTGCTGCGCGACCAGACCGGCATCGAGATCAAGGTGGCACCGATCGGCGACGACGGCGCCTTCCTCTTCGAGGACTTCGAGAAACTCCTGAGCCCGCGCACCAAGGTCGTCGCGGTTGCCCATGTTTCCAACGCCTTGGGCACCGTTCTTCCGGTCAAGGCGATCATCGAGGCTGCGCATAAGGTGGGCGCGGTCGTGCTGTTGGACGGTTGCCAAGCCGCCCCGCACCAGGCCGTGGACGTACAGGCACTCGATGTCGACTTCTATGCCTTCTCCGGCCACAAGGTCTATGGGCCGACCGGTATCGGCGTGCTCTACGGCAAGAAGGCCTTGCTGAACGCCATGCCGCCCTACCAGGGCGGCGGCGAGATGATCCAGTCGGTTAGCTTCGAGAAGACCACCTACAAGGAAAGCCCGCATCGCTTCGAGGCCGGCACGCCGCAGATCCTGGAGGCGATCGGCCTCGATGCCGCGATCCGCTATGTCGAAGCACTGGGCCATGAGGCGATCGCCGCGCATGAGGCCGGCATCCTGGCCTATGCGCACGAGCGCCTCTCGCAGGTGCCGGGCCTGCGGCTGATCGGCACCGCGCCGGAGAAGGCCAGCATCGTCTCCTTCGTGATGGACGACGTCCACGCCCACGACATCGGCACCATCGTCGATCGTATGGGCGTAGCGGTGCGCGTCGGCCACCACTGCGCCGAACCCTTGATGGACCGCCTGGGAGTCAGCTCGACCGCGCGCGCTTCCTTCGGCCTCTACAACACCCGCGACGAGGTGGATGCGCTGGCGACAGCCCTCCTCAAGGTGCGGGAGCTCTTTGCGTAGAGCCGATCCGATGGACGATCTGAAAGCCCTCTACCAATCGGTCATCCTGGAGCATTCGCGCCAACCGCGAAACTTCGGGCGCCTGGAAGGTGCGACCCACACGGCGCGCGGCTACAACCCGTTGTGCGGCGATCAAGTGACGATCTACATGATCTTGGAAGGCGATCGCCTCATCGAAGTGGGTTTCGAGGGCAAGTGCTGTGCGCTCTGCCTGGCCTCGGCTTCGATGATGACCGAGGCTTTGCAGGCAGCCGACCGCGGCAAGGTCGCGAGCCTGACGGATGACGTGAAGACGATCTGCACGGACGAGGACGGGCAGGTCGTGAACAATCCCGACGAGATCGCCGCCCTCATCCCCTTGGGCGGTGTGAGACACTATCCGGTCCGGGTCAAATGCGTAACACTGCCCTGGCAGACAGCCTTGGCAGCCCTGGCCGGAGAGACGGAGGCAACAACGGAATGAGCATGTTCGGCAGCAGTCCCATGGCCGGCTTCGGCGCCCCAGCAGGCGAAGTCGATCCGGAACAGGAGTTCATCGCTCGGCGCGGCGCGCCCCTGCCCGAGGGCACCAAGGTCGCCAGCGAGGAAGAGGTGGTGGACGCCTTAAAGACCGTCTACGACCCCGAAATCCCGGTCAACATCTACGATCTGGGCCTGATCTACACCATGACCATCGACCCCGACGGCTCTGCGGTCATCGAGATGAGCCTGACCGCCCCCGGCTGCCCCGTCGCCGGCGAGATGCCCGGCATGGTTTCCGACGCCGCTGCCTCGGTCGAGGGCATCGGCGAGGTCGAAACCCGCCTGGTCTGGGACCCGCCCTGGTCGCCGGACCTGATGAGCGAAGACGCCAAGCTGGCGTTGGGAATGCTTTAACTTTGCTCGGCCGGCACAGGCCCTGTGCTCTTGTCCGGAATCGTCCAAGGAACCAGATTAGGACCGTAAACTAGAAGGATCTTCCAAGACCATGTCCGCACCGATCATCACCCTGACAGACGCCGCTGCGGAGCGTGTCCGCCGCCTGATGAGCAAGGCCGGTGACGAAGAGGTCATGGGACTGCGCGTCGGCATCAAGACCCGCGGTTGCTCGGGCCTCTCCTATTTCGTCGAGTACGCCAAGGAGCAGAAGCGTTTCGAGGACATGATCGAAGACAAGGGCGTCAAGATCTTCATCGACCCAACTGCCGTGATGTTCCTACTCGGCAGCGAAATGGATTACCAGGAAGACAAATTCCAATCCGGCTTCACCTTCACCAACCCGAACGAAAAGAGCCGCTGCGGGTGCGGGGAGAGTTTTAACGTTTGAGTTCAATTGAACCTCACCGATTAGCAAAAGACCTACAACAACCAGTTGTCTACAGCACTGATCAATCCCTTCATATCATTTCTCCATTCATCCGACATCCCGCTCTCACTCTGAATATGCTCCCAAAGCACTGAAAAATCCCAATATAGCGCGCCTGCTGGTCGACCTCCAGTAGAATTGAGAAGCTCATTCAGAACTCGAACTTCGCCGGACGGATCCCGGTCATTCATACCGTTAGCAAGAATTAGCAACATCAATGCAATTACCTTTAGGTCATTTCGATTAGATTCACTATCGACAACCTCATTGCCAACTTTAATCGCCTCATCAAATTGACCATCCAGAATTAGAGCCTCGATTAGCGAGACACCTGCATACTCCTCAACCTCACTGCCAACCTCATCATGTTGTGTTTCATAATACAACTTCTTCAGGTCCTTTAACGCATTTTCGAAATCCCCCCTCTCTATGTACGCCGACGCACGCCAACCAAGTGAGTCCGCCGAAGCATAGTAACCAATACTTTTTGTATAGGCGTCAATCGCGGAGTTCAGAGACCCCTCGCGCTCACTTACAACACTCTCCTCAGCGTTATACATCGCCACCAAATGCTCCGAGCCAATACTACCATATGCGCTCGATAGCCTCTTTCTTATGCGTTTGGCATCGCTACTTCCTAACCCATCAACTGACAATGCTCTTTCATAAATCACTACTCCATCAGCAATGCTTTCATTTCGACTCAAGAGATCCCCAAACTCCAACAATCCGTTCACGTCGTCAGGCTCAATCTCCAGATAACTCTCCCAGAGTCTCACCGCCTGTTTAACATGACCCTTTTTTAATCGTGCATTTGCCACAACGCTGTACAACTCAAATGATCCAAAGTTTCTCTCAAGCGCTTCCTGATACACTCGAAACGCACGAAACCAGTCTCCCCTCCGCTCATAAAGTCTACCAAGCCTCAAATACGGATCAAGGAACATTCGGTCCAACGAGTTACTCTCAATGTATTTACGCCTTGCAGATTCTTCATCACCTCTCAAAAGAAAGACATCGCCCTTAATCATTTGGAGCCGTGACTGCAGTCGAACCGCGTCGTTACCCAACACCTCATAATCTATTCTCTCTTTAGCCAAATAGAGAATCCAGTCAATGATATCATCCGAGCGAGGGAGTCTTAGAACATAGCTTTCAGCTAAGTCTAAATACTCCGACGGTTTCCCCCCTCTTTTTTCAATTTGCTCCAGTGTCACCATATCTAACGCTTTCGTCACTTCAATACTCCAAACAATATTGAGAAGCTGTTGCGCAGCAGCAACATCTAGCTGCCAGAATCCCCCGGTAAAAGACCGAACAGGTGGCAAATTAAAGACAATACCTTCCTTTTTATATTGAAAATTTGCCCTCCACTCAATCCTGTCCCCATTAGTACTCAGCACACCAGATGTAAACATTTCGACATCTGTTTGGAATTTACTTCGATCGACTCTTCTCCCTTCTAAAGAACAACTCCCTGTCGATGGCAAGGATAAATTCACGGCGGATCGCTTTTTTACAATGGCTGTGAACCCAACCCAAAACTGCTCAAGCAAATCCCCAGAACTTTCGTCACGGAACGTTGGACAAGAAACTATCAACCTTGACTGAACCACTGTATCTCGCTCCGTACGCACCGTTCTAGCAATATCATATGCGATTTGCGGGAGAACAAATGCAATGTTACCAATTGACTCCCTGTAATTACCTACCTTCAGCAACGTAAGATCAGGTAAAGAAAGCATATTGATACTGATTCTAACGGTCTTCTGCGTCTTAAGAATCGACGCAAAAACGACAAAATCCACACTATTTTTATGATAAAGACCAAAGTTTTCTTGACTCATAAGAATTTCTAAATCATCATGACGATAAGTATTCTCGACTATCTCCAATTTTCCTGTGTTCAGAATCTGAATATCATTAAACGCTGGATCAAACAAAACTAGCTCAACCCCGCCTTGAAGTGCTTTCCCAAATGTATCATCCCTTCTCCCAGTATCCAAGGTGTAAAATCCACCAAAAGCAACTTTATACGAAATGTTGTTGACACCTTCTTGCGCATATACTGGGTTCAGCATAGTAAGAATAGTAAACACCAGAATTGACATTGTCATCCAGATTTTTGGACACAAGCCGAACAGACGGAATCTTTGGTACTCTGACTTGTCTAACATCTGAGCTCTCCGATACATTTTCCATTTCCTGTCTTAAGCTTGCGTTCACTTATATTCTACTTACATCACATTTGTAGTCTGAGCTGCAACTCTTTCGTTAGCTTCTCAAGTACGATGACTTTTAGCCGACCAAAGTTTTCGGGGATCTTTGGGAAATTTATGGAAATTTGCCCACCCAACGCTTTGTTATCCCTCAACACTGCCAGTCGGATAGATAAAGGGTACTCCCCGTAGTTAGTATAAATTCTGCCAATTATTACTAAACTCTTTCTATATAAGTCACGCAGCTGTTCGTAGTGTTCATAAGACTCCTCTAAACCACATCGCGTAAGTGTATCAATCATAGATACCTTATACGCTTGCAGCCATTGGTCTTGTTGTTTTCGGATGTTTAGGTAATTCACAACCTCGTGAGGCATGTGTTGTCTAACACCATCTACAATCAGAAAAATGGAGTTATCAATATCAATAGTACTTCCAACGAACCAATAACACGAGCTGATAATGTTCTTGAGTGAATTCCGCGCGTGATAAACTCCGTCCCCTCGAGCGGGTGACTGCTGTAGTGCCGAAGCGATTAGGCTGGCTTGTTCGACAATAGCAGACGACAGATCCTCTTGATGATGTACTGAAGTAAGTATTTTTCCTCCACTTGCGATAAACCTGAAATTTTCTTCTTGCAGTCTTATAATAACCCAAAATAGTCTCCAGCCAATTGAACGCTTATAGTATACTTCGAAGAAAACAATTTCATTTGAATTCCGTATTTTTAGCTGATCTATTAGATGTGAGCGGACTTTCTGCTCCTCAAGCTTTCTCTGAACCCAGTATCTCTCAAGTTTTACGGTTGGATTCTCTAACAAATCAATGTGCTCTTGGTGCATTTCAATATTTGACCCTAAGTTTAAAATATGGGTATTATCTAAATGTGTTGCTTGAAGGCCGTTAATGAGTTCAAATCTAGTAATTTGTTCAATTTGATTTTTTGGGATCCCGATTTTTTGACGAGCATTTTCTGTAAAATCTGGTTCAATGTAGACAATAACCTTTCTTGCTTCGGATTCAGTGGTAAAACCTATTAAATATGCTGCGAGGCATACTAGCCAAACAATTTTAATCAACCCAAGAGATGATGTGCAACACAGCGCCTTTCCCAGACCTCTTGTGCGAGTTAACTTGTGATACTCCTTCATTAGATGATCATCGCTCATCTGTCTTCTCCGATGTTTTTGCGATCCCTCATAATCACTTCTGTCAACACATCACACTCCTGTGCCCTGCAGTTCGCAGAGAGGTCTTCTAATTCAGAAACGAACAGGCTGTCAAGAGGCTTAGAGATGGACCTGGCACGTTCTTCCTGGAGCTTTCTGATCTCTCGGTACAGTTCGATGTGTGTGATGACCGGCCGTACAGCGGTTACTTCTTGAGGACTTCTTAACAACACATTAATGTATCTTCTCAGAAATTTGTGAATTTCATCTGCCAAAAAGGCTGTATTCTCATCAAACCTCGTATCGTTTTCCATCGATTTGAGAAAGTTGACAATTATAGAAGATACAATTTCGGCGCTATCATTATTCTGCTGATATTGAAGATAAATTAGTAGATATCTTAAAGATTTATCTCCATGGTCTATTAGCATTAAAGCGGATAAAGACTGCACTAATCCATCATCAGTTTGAGCGTTCTTGACAAACTCTGATGTGATTTGAGCGGCCTGGAGGGATTCTTTGTATTGCGCTGTATCGATGTATTGCTTTATGCTATTTTCAAATTGGAAGTATGCAAAAGATAAGGGAAGTAGAATTCCCATTATTGATATTATTATTGTCCAGTTAATTCTCTTTGTAGAAGCCTGTTTATTGCACTCTGCTTCAAAGTAAGTGTTTTTGAGCTGTTGCCTTGTTAGCTCTAGCTCCAGCTTATTCTTATCCTCGAGCTGAAGCATGCGCTGAAGCTCAACGTGTTTTTGCCCCCGGTTTGACATGATTTCTGAACGTAGGCTCCCCCCACTCTGTTTGACTAGGATGACAAAATGCGATGCGGCGCTTCAATCATAACCGAGCTATCGTGTCTGACTTTACTGATTGGCCTCGCCATAGGTTTTAAAAAAAGTGTTGCACGCTTCTGTTGGATACGTCAAGGTGGTCTTGTTGGTCGAAAGTGGTGTGTCGGGACAAGCTGGAGAGATTCGACATGGCTAAGTTGTATTATCTCGTCTGCGCGGCGGTAGTGTTGAGTCTGCCTATTTATGATGCGGTAGCGAACGTTCGTCAGCCATAAATCATTCGTGCCCGCGCGCGCCTGGCGTCGGGACGGTGTCTCGGTCGGCGGCATCTCTCCGTAGGGTTGGACGGACTCGACCTCGACCGCCAGTTTGGGCGTGCTCGAAGGCTCCCTCCACTCACACCCTCTTCAGATAGTTCCGCACAATCGCCGCGACGCTCTTGCTCGCGTCCGCCTGAAACAGCGACCCGCAGAAAGTGATCGAGCCCACCGACAGCACCGTCCCTCCCGCCGGCGTCTCCCAGTAGAGGATCTCCGCTCGAATGAGCGCTTCTTCGCTTTCGCCGGTGATGGTGGCGATGTGCGAGAGGATCTCCTCGGGCACCGCGACGAAGTGGTCGGGGTGGTTGCCGGAGCGCGCCAGGACCACGGCGTCGGGATGGGTGCCCAAGGCGACGTCGGCGCGGTCGAGCTCGTAGCCGGCAGCACCGCCGCCGCAAAGGCCCTCGGTGCCGATCTCCTCGCCCTCGATGCCCTCGAAGAGCCAAGCGTACGTCGGGTCGTGAGAGGCCGGCAGGCGAGTGTAGCCCTTGCCCTCGAAGAGACCCTGAGAGGAGAAGCCAAGGCCGGCCAACGCCTGCGGCGGGCGACCGTTGCGACGCCAGAGGCCGCCGTAGCGACCGTCGAACATGTGATGATACTCGCCGGGCTCCGCAGCCCAGGCGCGGATACCGCCCTCGGCCCGGCGCACCTCCAGCGCATCGCGGTGCTCGCCGTGGCGGGCGATCTTCCAGTAGAAGCCGTTGCCGCCGAGATAGGCCAGGTTGCCGCCGCCGTCGCGATAGCCCTGGATCGCATCCAGGCTCTCGGTCGTGTGGTACTCCGGATGGGTCGAGGTCAGCACGGCCTTGTAGCCGGCAAGGGCCGAAACGCCCTCCTCGTCCAGATCGTGGTCGCTGATGACGTCATAGGCGAAGCCCTCGGCCTCCAGCCAGGCCAAGATGTGGGTATCGGCTTGCAGGTGGCGCAGGCCAGAGCCCTTGGGGTCGAAGAGGTTCATGTAGCCAAGCTTAGTGGTCAGCACTGGGCGCAGGTGGGTCGCCAGCGCGATGCCGCTGCCGTCGCTGTGGTGATTGTAGGTCGAGAGCCCATAGTCGGCGTGGTCGGCCGGGTAATGCGGATAGGCGCCCCAGGCCTGCACCCGCTCGCGCGTCTTCGGGCCATAGTCGAAACGCGCGTAGTTGGCATAGACCGTATAGGTGAAGGTCGGGATGATCACGCAGAGTTCGGCCTGACGCGTGCCGCGCGGCGGCGGCACGACGAAGGGGATCGAATCCTCCTCGCCTTCCCCGGAAAGGCGCAGCGCATAGAGCCCGCTCTTCAAGTCGTCGGGTAGGGTCAGCCGCAGCGTCTCCGGCCAGCCGGCATCGCCGACGTCGTCGTCGTGGAAGTGGATGGCGGCATAGTGCTCGGGCCGATGGCGCCAGCACGTCTCCTCGCCGTTCCAAGCCGAACCGGTGACGCCCCTAAGCGGTCGGTTCACCAGCTTGCCGACCAGGCCAAGCGGGCCGCGCTCAGCCACCGTGAAGCTAGAGATGTCGCGGCTGAAGTCCCAGGAGGCTAGCAAGGCCTCGCCGCCATGCAGGCTGGGTGCCTCGATCTTGCCGTTGAACAGACCCTCGCCTGCCGGTCCGTCCACCGCTGCCAGGGTGACGGCAGCAATCTCAAAGGCGCCGCCTAGGTCCAAGCCAGTAGCGTCTTGCGCATCGGACCCATTGAAGCTGTCCAAGCGTTCCACGGATAGCTTGAGCTGCCCCTTTGCGAGATCGGCTTCAGCAAGGCAGTGCAGCCACTGTCGCGGCCGGACAGCACCCGCGATCGTCACGCGCGCATCACTGCCAGTGCGGCCGAAGCTCAATTGCCCCTCTACGTCCAGACCCAAAGACAGGCGACGTCCATCGGCTGCGACCAGGGTCATGACTGCCTGTTCGCCCTTGCCCGGCAGGCTCGGCCAGATCGTCGCCGAGAGCGCCAGACGCTCGTGCCGGCCCAAGGCCTCAGCGCCGGGCACGACCATGTAGGAGCCGCGCGGCACTTCCTGCCACTCGGCGCGGTAGCCTTCCGGCGCCAGGCCGGCGGCGACCTCCTCCTCCTTCATACCCGGACCCTCGGGATTGGGGTCGCTGCAGATCACGCGAACCAGCCGCGCCTGAAAGGCGCCCTCCAGGCGCGAGGCGATGTGAAATCCCATGCTCTCGCCCGGTCGAAGGGTCATGCGGTCGGCATAGCCGATCAGGCGGATTTCGGGCGAATCGAGACTCACAGGCGCTCTCCATAGACGAGGTCGGGCAGGAAAGTGGCAAGCTCCGGCAGGAAGATGAGCGCCACGATCATCAGCATATAGGGAATGAGCAGCGGCAACACCCCCACCGATACCTCCTCGATAGAAACTTTGGCAATGCGCGCGGCTACGAAGAGGTTGACCCCGATAGGCGGCGTCAGAAAGCCAATCTCGCAGGTCATGACGGTGAAGATGCCAAAGGCGATGGGGTCGACACCCAACTCGGTCACCAGCGGCAGGAAAACGGCAGTGAAGATTATGATCTGCGGCACCGATTCCAGCCACATGCCGACCAGGATGTAGAAGATTCCGATCAGCAGCAGCACCAGCCAGGGATGCTCCTTCAGCCCGGCGAAGAGCGCCAATACGCCGTCCGGGATGTCATAGAGCGTAACCAGCTGACCAAAGGCTTTGGTCGAGCCCAAGATGAAGAGCACCGTGCCGATGGTAAGTGCGGTGAACTTCAGTGCCTCCAGCACGGTCTGGAGCGTGAGACCGCGATAGATGAAGAAGCCGACGAAGGCGCCATAGAAGACTGCTACCGCGGCTGCTTCCGAGGGGGTGAAGACGCCGACATAGATGCCGCCCAAGACGATCAGCGGCGCGCCGATGGCCCACTTGCCGTCCCAGAGCGCGCGCAGCAGGGGACCCCAGCGAAACCCCTCCCCGCCGCCACCATAGCCGGCGCGCGCGGCGACGATGTAGGCAGCGACCAGCAGCAGCAAGCCGAGGCCGACACCAGGAATAATGCCTGCCAGGAAGAGCCGCGGGATCGATTCGTCGGAGACCAGGGCGAAGATGATCAGCAGGTTCGACGGCGGGATCATGCTGCCCAAGGCGCCGCCGGCGGCCGAGACAGCAGCGGCGAAGCGCGGCCGATAGCCCTCGCGCTGCATGGCCGGGATGGTGATCGAACCGATGGCGGCCGTGGTCGCCGGTCCGGAGCCGGACAGGGCGGCGAAGAACATACAGGCCAGGACGGTCATCAGGCCAAGACCGCCGCGGTAGGCCCCCACCAGCCGCTCTGCGATGGCAATCAGGTGCTGGGACATGCCGCCCTTCTCCATCAGCTGGCCGGCCAGGATGAAGAGCGGGATGGTGACGAAGGGAAAGGGCTCGAATGCCGTCCAGGCCGACTGGGCCAAGAGGGTCAAGGGAATGTCGGCGATCAGGATACCGGCAGCCGCTGCAATCCCGGCGGCGAAGGGAACCGGCACGCCGATGGCAAGCGTACCGACGAAGACCAGCGCCATGATCAGAGGACCGCTCATAGCGGCAGCCCCTTCCAGCCGGTCTGACCCCAACGCCAGTAGACCTGCAGGATGCGGAACAGCATCAACGCAAAGGCAAAGGGCACGACGGGTCGGATCCAGCGCTGCTCAAGCCCCAGCCCCGGCGAGATCTGGGTTACCCGGAACAGCAGCTCCATGTACTCGATAGAGAGCAGCACCATCAGCACCACGAAGCCGGCCCAGAGCAGATCCGCCAGCACGACCATGGCGACGGACAGTGGCCTAGGTGAATGCTCGATCAGGATGCCGATGCGAATGTGCTGGCGTTCTCGCGTCGCCATGGTGGCGCCGAAATAGACGGCGAAGATCATGCCGTAGACCGCCAGTTCCTCGGCCCAGGGCGAGGCGGTGGCGAAGACGAAACGCAGGATGACCTGCAGCATGACGCTACAGGCCATCAGCGTAATCGCGAGGCCACAGAGGACCTCTTCGAAGCGGCGGTCCAGGATCGTCAGGATAGACATGACCGCCGCCCCAATGCTTCTAGTTGGCGGCGTTGCGCACGGCCTCTACGAAAGCCGTGAACTCCTCTCCCCGCTCCTCGGCGTACTTGTCCTGAATGCGCTGGGCTGCCTCGATGAAGGGCGTCTTGTCGGGATAGGTCACGGTCATGCCGCCCTCTTCGCCCAGGAAGCGGCGAACATCTGCGATCTGCGCACTCATGGTCTCGCGATGGTAGGCACCGGCCTCCTTGGCGGCGCGCTTCACGGCGGCACGCTGGGCATCGTCGAACTTGTTCATGACCCGGTCGGACGCCAGCAGCGGTGAGAAGTAGTTGAAGTGCTCCAGGATCGTCAGGTGCTTGGCGATCTCATAGAACTTTTGGCTCTTGATAAAAGCCGTTCCGTTATCGGCCCCGTCGATCGCCCCGGTCTGCAGCGCCGGCGGGGTCTCTGCCCAGGCCAGCGGGATCGGCGATGCGCCGAACTCTGTGAAGGTATCGATCATCACTTCGTTCTTCGGGACCCGGATCTTCAGACCCTTCATGTCCTCGGGCGTCTCGACCTTGCGGACCGTGTTGTAGAAATCGCGGTCGCCAACGAAGCCATAGGCCAGCAGATGCACGCCGGTCGCCTCCAAGAGTTTCTCGGAGAAAGAGGCCCCGATGTCGCCGTCCAGGACCGCATAGGCATGGTCTTTGCTCTGGAAGATGTAGGGCAGCACGAAGGCGTCGGTCAGCGGGAAGTGCGGAGAGATGTTGTTGCCGGTGATGATGAACATGTCCACCGTGCCCAGCTGCATGGCCTTGAAGGCCTCGTCCTCAGTGGCCAGCTGGGTGCAGCAGCGCACTTTGATATCGACGCTGCCTTCGGTGTACTTCTCCACCAACTCTTCGAACTTGCCGGCCAGAATGGCGTAGGGCGAAGTCTCCGATGCGGCATAGCCAAGGTTCACGGTCACCTTGTCGGCCAGGGCGGCACCGGCCAAACCGACGCTTAGAAGGGCGCCGGCACAAAGCCCCCTGATCGCGTGCGAGAAAAGATGGGTCATGAGCGAGCCTCCGTTGTGGTTTATGTTTCTTCGTGCACGAGGATAGCTCGGCAAACTCACGACGTGAAATATCAATCTGGTAAGGATTGATGCCCACCGGGTATCAATCTTGTGTAGGGCCCCTTTCCAGATAGGACACGAAGGTGGCGATGGTCTGCGAGTCTTCCTCTCGCGACCAGGCTGCCAAGGTCGGAATGGCAATGGAGAAATCCCGAACAGGTCG
Organism: Rhodospirillales bacterium; assembly: GCA_963669445.1. Taxonomy (GTDB): domain Bacteria; phylum Pseudomonadota; class Alphaproteobacteria; order Kiloniellales; family JACOMY01; genus JACOMY01. The sequence continues at coordinate 1,662,418 of OY770029.1, read as the reverse complement.
GATCACCAGATCGGGGTGCAGATAGTTTCGCGCCGTCTCGCAGTTCAATGTGATGCCCATGCCAGCCGCGATCAGGCCGAAGAGCGCGACGGAGTTAAATGCCCGCTGCACCACGCGCGGGCGGAAACCGACCCGACTGCACTCGCCATAGACATAGGCGTGGAAGTGCTGCCAGTCCTGCTCGTTGCCCATGATGAAGGGTTCGTCGGCAAGCTCTACCAGCGCGACGCTCTCGCGTTTGGCGAGCCAGTGCTCCTTGTGCGCGATGGCGACACAGCGGTTACTCTGCACCGGCAGAGTGTGAAAGAGCTGGCGATCGACCGGACCGGTAAGGAAGCCAAGGTCGATGCCCCCATCTCTCAGGCCCTCGATCTGCAGCCAGGTAACGGCGTGACGGGTAGTAATGCGGATGCCCGGATAGGCGGCAGTGAAGCCCTGGATCAGCCGCGGCAGCACCCCGGTGATGGCCAGGTCGGTATAGGCGATGGTGAGCACGCCGTGCTCGCCCTGGTCGGCTGCATGGGCCCGACGCTCGCCACGCTCGATCCGCTCCAAAGCCGGGCGCCACTCGCGCGCCAAGGTCTCGCCCGCGGCGGTCAGGGTGACGGCCCGATTGCTTCGCTGGAAGAGCTGTAGTCCCAGGCGGGCTTCCAGATCGCGGATCGCCCGGCTGAGAGCCGGCTGTGCGATCCCCAGGCCTTCGGCGGCACGACGAAAGTGCAGCGCGTCAGCGACCGCCAGGAAGTAGCGCAGATGCCGAGGGTCGCTGATCAAAGCCTAGACGCATTTCAGGCTGGCAAGCGCCTTGGAGGAGCCACGCAGCGGAAACTTGTTATCCAGGCCGATGGTCGGATCGCTGACCTGGATACTGCTACCCCGTTTCATCGCCTCAGCCAGATCCTTGTTAATGGCCCCGCCGTAGCTGTTGTCGGCAAAGCTGAACGGACCGAGAGACTGGTCGTAGAGTGTCTTGCCATCGCCCTCTACGACAAAGCGGATGTCGGACTGGGGTGTCGCGCCCTTCGGGTAGAAGGGATCGACGCGCAGCGCGATCACCGTCTCGTGCGAGCAGTAGACGATCAGGCCGGCATCGCCGCCGTAGGAGATCGTTGCCGTCGTGTGGTCGATGCCATCCTGGTCGAAGCGCAGCAGACCAACCGTCCACTCTGCATCGACATAGTCTTGCACCAGAGGCTCGTCGGCCTTCGCCTGGCTTGCGAAAAGCGGAAGCACCAAGGCAAGAAACAGAGGCAGGATCCGGGCATTCAAGAGGCTGTCGGTCATGGGCTCGCTCAGTCGTTGTGTTACCGGCAGTTTGGGCCGAGGCCCCTGGCAAAGGCAATGCCGATCCTCGATTGGATGCGTCTCTCGTTGAAACAGATTGACGCGAAGCGCTGGAACCAGCTCTTCGCGTCAATCTGTTTCAACGAGCGTCACCCAGAGCCTGGGCAACGCTCTCCGCGGCGCGGAAGAAGGCCCGCCGCTTGCCCGCATCCAGTGCCAAGGGCCAGGACGCCAAGGTTACGACGACAGTCTCGCGCCGGGGATCGACGTAGATCATCTGGCCGTGAATGCCGAGCGCCGCGGAAATCCCCGCCTCGCGGTCCAGTACCCACCATTGACGGCTATAGCAGGCCTGCGGCAGATCGCTCATGGCCACGTTGGGTGCCTCGGCAAAGGCAGCGGTGTCGCCGTCGCGGCAGGCTGCTACCCACGCGGCAGGAACGACCTGGCGACCGGCGATCGCCCCCTCGTTGGCAAAGACCAGGCCGAAGCGACCGTAGTCCCGCAAGGTCGCGTTCAGTCCACCATCGGCCAGGCAGGTGCCTGCGCGGTCGACGGTAAAGCAGGCCTCGGCTTCCGCACCCATCGGCTGCCAGATCCACTCGGAGAGCAGCTCGGCCAAGCCCAAGCCCGTGGCGCGCTCCAGCAGCCAGCCCAACACATCGGTCTCGATGGATCGATAGAGGAATGAGCCGCCGTGTGGCCGGGCTTGGCCCAGAGTCAGGATGAAATCATAGGTGTCTGCCGTCTCGCCGGGCCGCCGCGGCTTCCATGCCGAGGCGCGCTCGAGCGCGCCCATGTGGCTGTCGGGATCCAGATAGTCCTCGACGAAGCCGATGCCGCTGCGCATGTCCAGGACCTGGGCGACCGTGGCTCCCCGATAGCCGCAAGCAGCAAGCTCTGGGACATAGTGCTCCATCGCAAAGCTCAGGTCTATCAGGCCCCGAGAAGCGGCCAGGCCGACCAGAGTGCCAACGAAGGACTTCGCAACCGATTGCGAGAGGTGCAGGTCCCGCTCGCGCATGCCGTCGTAGTAGCGCTCGAATAGGATACGCCCGCGGTGTAGGACCAGGCAGGCGTCGGTCTCCGTTTCGGTCAAGAGAGCACCCAAGGTGGCGACGCGCTGGTCCAAGACCGGCAAGGCCAGCTCCTCCAGCCTCTGCTCGGCCCTGGGCAGCTGGATCGGCGTCCCGGCAGCCACGGCGCGGGTTGGCAGGACAGAGCGCACGTTGCGGAAGGACCAGCGAAGCGCAGGCGGCCGATCCCACGTCTCCAGGTCGACCCGTTGCTCCGCTGCGGGCGGATAGCCCTGCATGATCCCACTCTCCGACATTGATCGCCCCTCTTCTCATCACCGATGAGATAGCTCCCTAAGCCGAAGGTGCGATCCCTGCAAGAAACTCCTCCTTGCGGCTGCGGATCCGCGCAACCAGAAAGTCGACGAAGAGGCGGATGCGAGCCGTCTCTCGCAGGTCCTGGTGCAGCAGCAGCCAGAGCGAGCGATCGGGAACCGGTTCCTGAAAGGGAGCGCGGACCAAACCGACCTGCGGGTCTGCCAGAAAGCAAGGCAGATAGGTCAGCCCCAGACCGCGCGCAGCCAGCATGGTTTGCGCAACGGCCTCATTGACGCGGTGCCGCAAGCGCGCTTTGGGAAAAGGACTGGCTTTGATCCAGTCGGGCGTCGTTGTGTCGAAAGCCTCGCCCCAGCCGATCCACTCCAGACCCTGTCCACCGTCGTCGCGCACGCTGGTCGCATAGTCCGGAGAACAGTAGACCGCCTTGGCGCAGTCGAGCAGTCGTCGACCGATGACGTCGTCGCTCACCTCGTTCGCATAGCGCAGTGAAACGTCGGCCTCCCGCCGTGCCAGATCTGAAAGAGCGTTGGTTGTCAGGATTCTGACCTCGATCTCTCGATGCATCTTCATGAAGGCAGCCAGATCGCCGGCGATCGAGGTCAAGCTGATGGCTGGTGCCAGGCTAACAGTGATCGTTCCGGTCGGGCGGCGGTCCTGGCCTACGACAAGTCGCGTTGCGGCCTCAATCTCACCCTCGACCCGCTCGGCGTGAGGCCGCAGGCGTTCACCCAGCTGGGTTGGCTGGAGCCCACCATGCGAGCGGTCGAAAAGCCGCGCTTCCAGCTTCTCTTCCAGTTTCGCTAAGCGGCGTGAAACGGTCGTGTGATTGGTGCCCAGCTGTTCGGCCGCTCCGCGCAGCGTGCCGTTGCGCGCCACTGCAAGGAAGAAACGAAGGTCGTCCCAATCCATCCGTGTGAGATACGCGCTCACGGACCGCCACCTTCCTGCCGAATGGTGCAAAAATGAACCACGCTGGTTCAGCTTTGCAGACTGCAAAGCCGGTCTGGAACGCCCACCTCTGATGGTAGTGCCAGCATGGCCAACGCTCAGGGTGTGCCAGGAAATCACGCTTTTAGGGCAGGAACAAGGGGGAATGCCAAGATGTCGATCAGGCGACGCGATCTGCTGATCAAGACGGCGTTGCCCTTGGCAATGGCCGCACTTCCCCTCGCCGCCGCAGGGGCCGAGACCAAGGTGGAGACCGGCCCGATCAAACCTTATGGCTTGGCAATCTCTGCCGATTTTCCCTTCGAGAAGAAGCGTCTGGCGGTCAGGAACTCGGAGATGGCCTATGTCGATGTCGGCAGCGGTCCGACCCTCTTGTTCTTGCACGGCAACCCAACCTCTTCTTACCTCTGGCGCAACATCATCCCCTATGTGGTGAATGCCGGTTTCCGCGCGGTGGCGCCGGACCTGATCGGTATGGGAGACAGCGCCAAACCTGACATCGCCTATAGATTCGGCGATCATGCAAGCTACCTCGACGCCTTCATCGAGACGTTGGAACTGGAGGGGTTCCTGCCGGTCGTTCACGACTGGGGGTCGGCTCTTGGCATGCGCTATGCGCGGCTCAATCCTGCCAACATCCGTGGTTTGGTCTTCATGGAAGCCATCATACCGCCGGCGTTTCCCGTTGCCTCTCTCGAGGCCATGGGCGAGCCCATGGCCAGCCTTTTCCTCAACCTGCGAACCGAGGGAATCGGTGAGGAGATGGTCTTGCAGCAAAACTTCTTCGTTGAGGAGATCTTACCGAAGATGGGAGTGGCTCGCGGTCTGACAGAGGCGGAGATGGCTCACTATCGCGCACCCTTCCCCACAGCCGAGAGCCGCCGTCCGACGCTGCAGTGGCCCCGTGAGATCCCGATTGCGGGCGAACCGGAGGAGGTTCATGACGCCGTCTTGGCAAATGGAGTCTGGCTTAGCCAATCGCCGCTTCCCAAGCTCTTCTTCTATGCCGAGCCGGGCGCCCTCAATCCGCCAGCGCTTGCGGCCTGGATCGCAGCCAATGTGCCCAATGTCGAAACCCGCTTCTTGGGACCGGGAGTTCACTATCTGCAAGAAGATCATCCTGCCTTGATCGGCAGCGGTATTGCTGATTGGCTACGTCGCACCCAAAGGTAAGACGAGCCGCCCTGAACAAGCACGCCAAAGGAAAAAGCGATGAGCGACGAGCATCCCCTGCCCCATCTGAACGTCATTCGCAATCCGGGCAACCCTGCACACTTCATGGCGCTGAAGCCCATAAAGGGCCGCATTCGTGTCTATGCCGGCGAGACGCTGCTGGCTGACACACAGGATGCTGTGCGTTTGGTCGAGGTCGGACGCGACGTCTATGACCCGCTGATCTATGTGCCGGCGGCGGACATGACCACCGATCTGGAACGCTTGGAGAAAAGCACGCATTGTCCGCTGAAGGGTGACGCCTCCTATCACGCGCATCAGGGCGAGGAGATTGCCTGGTCTTATGATTGTCCGCTGGATTTCGCTGCCGGCATTGCCAAGCGCCGCGCCTTCTGGCCGGGAAAGGTGCGAATCGAAGAAGGTTATTAGCCTACACGTATTTCTTGTTGATCTCGCAAAATCAGTTTAGCCTCTCCCGTTCACAGCGATACGTCGAGCAGGAGGGTTAATGTCGGGAGCGCAAAACAAGGAGGAAGCAGCGGGCCGATTTGTGGCCATCTTCTGGTTGTTGCTCTCCTCCGGTCTGGTGGCCTTCCTCCCGATCACCGCCAAACTGGCCTACCAAGGCGGGAGCGAGCCTTATACGGTGCTGGCACTGCGCAGCACGATCGCCGTCGCCCTGCTGGGATTGGCTCTGCTGATCACGCGCAGAATACCTCGCATGCCGCGCCGCCTGCTGCCAACCAGCCTCATTGCCAGCCTCGGAGCGGCCAGTTTCCTCTATGGCTTTTACAACGCCATCGTCACGATCGACATCGGCTTGGCCATGCTGATCACCTATCTTTATCCAATCCTACTTGCGGTGATCGAACATGTAACCGGTCGCACACCCTTCACTCCCTTCCGCATCTTCTGGAGTTTGGCAGCACTCACAGGCCTCGCCATCATGATTTCAGCAGACCTCAGCAGTCTGGATCCGGCAGGACTGGCCTTCGCCTTCCTTGGCATGTTGGGGATAACCCTGGGAACCTTGGCCAGCATGCGCTTGGTCTGGGACATAGGTGTCCTGGAGGCGAACTTCTATACGACACTGTTCAGCGTGCCGCTTTTCTTCCTGGCTCTTTTCCTCTTCGGGTCGATGCAGCTTCCGCAGACGGGAGTGGGTTGGCTAGGGATTTTGGGCAATGCGTTTGCAGCCACAACAGCCTGGATCTGCTTCATTCTGGGCGCCAAGATCATCGGTACCGCACGCGCCAGCATGATCACTACGATCGAACCCCTGCTTGCCGTCGTGATGGCGATCCTGGTTTTCGAAGAGGTCCTGACCACGCTGCAGTGGTTTGGCTTGGCGTTGGTGCTCTTTGCCCTAAGCGTTCTCGAGAGCCCGAAGAGCTGGCGCGATCGCCTCCGCCTCAAGCGCCAAAGCAACTCTAACTAGAGTGCGCCGCCTTTTCTGTAGGCCGCAGGTGCCGGTCGTCGAAGCGTGTTTGGTGACCATCGGGAGCCATAATCATAGCAATGGCGCCATCCCGCTCCACCCAGGCTCCCTTGATGGCAATCGTGCCCTCGAAACCTTGACCTTCGAAGAGCCGCTCACCCGTCACCGGATCACGCCAATCCGGTGCCGGCGATCGCTCGCGCAACCAAGCGGCAGTGTGGCGCGTCACCGAACCATCCTGCCAGGTGACGGTCAGCAAATCCTGATCAAACGTGAGGCTGAGTGCAGCGATGGCCCGTCTCCCGATCTGAGGCTTTGTCGTTTGATGAGACCTAACGCCTACAACCCGGCCGCTGCAAGAGCTGCCCCCTAGCGCTGCTTCATCCTACAGCCAGGCAAAGTCTGTCGCGGTCAACAGGCTTGCCGCAGTCACACCGTCAAGCTGGAAGGCCTGGTCGCCGACCCCGTCGCCGTCTTGATCGACTTGTACTTGTCTGGGACCGGCGAAACGTACCTCAGAGTTTCCTCCGCCGGAGAAGGAGGCGGCGCCGATGTAGGCGAAACTGCCGGTCTCCAGCCCAGTGGAGAAAACGATCTGGTCTTGCCCGTTGGCGCCATTTGCCAAGACACCGTCGAAGTCGCGGATGACCGGACCACCGGAGCCCGCATTGCCCAGTGGCGTTGCCCCAAAGCGAAACGCGTCGGCTCCCGCGCCACCAAAGGCCACGTCACCGGTGCTCATCCGCAAGGTGTCGGCACCCGATCCACCCTCGTAGCGGTCGGCACCCAAGCCGCCGAAGAGTTGGTCGTCGCCGCCACCACCGATGACAACATCATCGCCTGAAAGCCCGCGCAGAGTGTTGGCGCCCGTATTACCTTCCAGGCTATTGTCCAGCGCGTTGCCGGCCCCGTCCAGATTACCGAACTCGGCTTGCATCCGCAGGTTCTCGACAAAGCCGTCGCTGACATCGTTTGGTAAAGTGTAATCCACCTCTGCCCGCACCAGATCCTCGCCGTGGCCTGAGAAGTCTCGCACGATATCGGCGCTTGTCGTCACCACGAAGGTATCGTCGCCACTGCCGCCGGTCATGGTGTTTGTGCCGCCACGACTGTTCAGCCGGTCGTCGCCACTTCGTCCCAGTAGTACATTATCGAAAGAATTGCCGATCAAGATGTCATGGTTGTCGTTGCCCACCATCTTGGCGTCGCCTGCCGCGGTGTTTATGTTCACCCGCTCCAGCACGGCCTCTACCGCAGTTCCAAGCGTGTAGTCGTTCGCATTAGAACGCAGTACATCATCGCCCTGCCCCAAGCCATCGAAGACCAGATCGCTCTCGGTATCGACGATAAAGGTGTCGTTGTTGTCGCCGCCATAAGCAGTATCCGTACCCGAAGCACCGTTCAAACGGTCACGATTCTGGCCTCCGAAGAGAACATCGCTGCCCGATCCGCCGACAAGTTGGTCGTTCGCCCGATCACCGCTCAGCCAATCATCACCCGCGCCGCCGAAGAGAGTATCGACACCGCTGCCACCTTCGGCCGTGTCATCTCCCTCCTCTCCGCGGACCTGATCTTCGTCTTTGCCGCCATAGAGCCGGTCATCGCCGCTTGCCCCTCGCAGATCGTCGTCGCCACCACGACCGGACAGCTGGTCCGTCCCGCTGAAACCGACGATCGCGTTTGCCGCATTGTTTCCGAAAGCGGTCAAGCTCTCGATCGAGGTAACGGCGACGCTTGCCAGCAGCGCCAAACCCGTGGCCAGGATCATGCTATCAGCACCTTGACCACCGTCATAGGTCTCGCCTGAGACCAGTTCGCCGGTACCCACAAGGAGAAGGTCGTTGGCTGATCCGCCGAAGACCTTATCGATCCCGCTGCCGCCCGCCAGCGTATCGATGCCCCCGCCCCCGTACAGGCTGTCGTCGCCGACCCCACCGTAGAGGCGATCCCTATGCCCGCCGCCATAAAGGCGGTCGGCGCCGTTGTCTCCATAAAGGCTATTGTCACCGGAGAGCCCTGTTAGCGTGTCGTTCCCGGTCAACCCCGATAAGGTGACCGCCGCACTCTCGCTCTCCAGAGTATCGATGCCACTGGTGCCGAGGATCAGGGTGCTCTCAACCGATGACACTGCTTCACCGCCGACCAGCGCTGCAGCGTCCAACAGCACCAATGTGTCTGTACCGCCACCACCGTTCAGGCTGTCGCCAGCGTTGGCCTCTCCGAGTGCGACTTCGATGATGTCTTCACCGTCTGCACCGATCACCGTGTCGGCGCCGCTACCACCGCGCAGGGTGTCATCGCCGCTCTGTCCTTCCAGGCGATCCATCCCAGTGCCGCCAACGAGGCTGTCATCTCCATCGCCGCCGGAGGCGGTATCGTCGCCGGCACCACCGATCGCTCGGTCGCTACCGAGGCCCCCGTCCAGACTATCGTCGTCGGCACCGCCGAAGAGCGTGTCGTTGCCTTGATCTCCGAAGAGACTATCGTCGCCGGCGAGGCCATAAAGGTCATCGGCACCACTCAGGCCATAGAGCGTGTCACTGACAGCGGAGCCGGTCAGCACGTCATTGCCGCTGCTGCCGATGCGGATGGTGTGTTCGACGCTCGTGACGATCATACCGACAGCAAGTTCCGCCGCGCCGATCAGCGCAAGCGTGTCTTCGCCGCCACCGCCATCAAGCGTTTCCCCGCTGGCGCCTTCTCCCACACCCAGCAGAAAGACATCTGCTCCGCCTTCGCCAAATGCGCTGTCTGTCCCTGAGCCAGGACGCAGGGTGTCGCTACCGTTCTCTCCGACGAGATCATCGTTACCGGCCCCACCGAAGAGAGAGTCACTTCCGGAGTTCCCGATTAGCCTATCGTTGCCAGTGCGCCCATAGAGGCTGTCATTCCCGTCCTCGCCGCCGCCCCAGTCGCGGCCGGACCCGCCTTCAAAGCGGTCGTTACCGCTGTTCAGCAACACCAGTGCGAAGTTCGTACCGGCATCTCTCAGACCAAGGATCGCGTCGTCGCCCCGGCCGCCAAAAAGGGTCAGCGATTCGGCGTTCACGATACTGGCAGCAACACTGCCGCCATCAAAGACCAGAGCGCCGCCGGTCTCTTCCGCAAGGACAGGCGCAATCAGGTTTTGGAAGGAAAGGAACACGCCGTCGGTACCGTCCCCGCCGTCCAGTAGGTCCCGACCGCCGCCGCCGCCATCGCCACCACCGCCGAAGAGGTTGTCGGATCCAGCTCCACCATAGAGATGATCGTCTCCGGAGTTCCCGTTTAAGTCATCGTTTCCAGTGGCGCCGTAAAGCCAATCGCCGCCATCGCCACCACCACCCCAGTCACGGCCCGATCCGCCGATGAAGCGGTCTTCACCACTGTTCAAGAGCACCAGGTTGAAGTTGGTCGAAGCGTTGTTCAGGCCGAGCAGCTCATCATCGCCCTCACCACCCCAGATCGTCAGGCTTTCCACACTTTCGAGACTGGCCGCAACGCTGCCGCCATCGAAGAGCAGCCCTGTGCCGGTCTCTTCGGCGAGAATAGGCATGATTTGGTTCTGAAAGGACAGCAGCACACCGTCGTTGCCCGAACCACCGTCAAGCAGGTCGATACCGCCACCATCTGGGTTTCCGCCACCACCGAAGAGGTCGTCGCTGCCAGAGCCGCCGAAGACGCTGTCGTCGCCGGAGTTACCTGCCAAGTCGTCGTTGCCGGCTTCTCCATAGAGTGTGTCGCTCCCATCGCCACCGCCGCCCCAATCCCGACCGGCGCCGCCATAGAAGCGGTCATCGCCACTGTTCAGAAGCAGCAAATTGAAGTTGGTCGAGGCTGCATTGAGACCGATGATGATGTCGTCATCCTGGCCACCGAATAGGGTCAGGCTCTCGGCACTGACAACGCTCGCAGAAGCGCTGCCGGCGTCGAAGACCAGGCCCCCTCCGGTCTCTTCGGAAACAACGGCACTCTCAAGGCCTTGCAGCGGTAGGAAAACGCGGTCGTTCCCGGAACCCCCATCCAACAGATCATCGCCGATGCCGCCGGCAAGATTGTCAAAACCAGATCCACCAAAGAGGCTGTCGTTGCCCGTGTTGCCGTTCAGATTGTCGCTGCCGTTCTGGCCGTAGAGCGTGTCGTTACCGTCACCTCCGCCACCCCAGTCCGCTCCCATACCGCCGACGAAGCGATCGTCGCCGCTGTTCAAGAGAACGAGGTTGAAATTGGACGCCGCGGCATTCACGCCCACGACATCATCATCGCCACGCCCACCCCACAGCGTCAGGGTCTCGGCGTTGACCAGGCTCGCACCGACGCTGCCGCCATCAAGGATCAGAGCCCCGCCGGTCTCTTCACCGACAAGCGGCGCCAACACGGATTGAAAGGAGAGAAGAACGCGGTCGTTGCCCGATCCACCGTCGAGCAGATCAAAGCCGCCGCCACCTCCGGCGCCGCCACCGGCAAAGAGCGTGTCGGACCCCGAGCCGCCGAAGAGACTGTCATCGCCCGACAGACCGTTCAGGTCATCGCTACCCAAGAGACCGTAGACACGGTCGCTTCCACCTGAGCCAAAAAGAGTGTCGTCCAGATCGCTTCCGGTAACGTCGGCCATGACCAGACCTCCTACGAGGATAGAGCCCGGCCCCCCTGATGGCGATCAGTTGGGATGTGTGGATCAAATATTCAACTGTGAAAATCAAATCGATTGGACGGCGACGCGCCAAAGGGTGACACGCGCCGTCCAAGCAAACTGCAGCCTACAACCAGACGAAATCCGTTGTCGTCAGGCGGTTGGCCGCCGTAACGCCATCGATCAGGAAGGCCTGGTCGACCGAGCCGTCGCCGTCCTGATCGACCTGGACCTGCCTGGGGCCGGCAAAGCGCGCCTCCGAGTTTCCGCCGCCGGAGAAAGCTGCCCCGCCAATGTAGACGAAGCTGCCGGTCTCCAGGCCCGTCGAGAAGACCAACTTGTCTTGGCCATTGCCTGCATTGGCAGAGACACCGTTGAAATCGCGTATCGTCGGTCCGCCCGAGCCGGCATTGCCCAGCGGTGCAGCGCCGAAGCGGAAATCATCGAAACCGGCACCACCAAATGCGACATCGCCGGAACCCATGCGAAGAGTATCTGCACCTGCCCCACCCTCGAAGCGGTCGCCACCGGCGCCGCCAAAGAGCTCGTCGTTACCGCCACCACCGAAGACTTCATCGTTGCCGCTTCGCCCGCGCAGCGTATTGGAGCCTGTGTTGCCTTCGATTGAGTTGTTCCGACTGTTCCCAGCACCGTCCAGATTGCCGAAGCCACCCTGCAATCGCAAATTCTCGACGAAAGCATTGCTACCGCCACTCGGTAGGGTGTAGTCCACCTCGGCACGTACCAGGTCAACGCCGTGGCCGGCAAACTCGCGGACAATGTCTGCAGTCGTGGTCACCACGAAGGTATCATCGCCACTGCCGCCGGTCATCGTATTGGTGCCGCCCCGACTGTTGAGCCGGTCGTCTCCGCTCCTCCCCAACAAGACGTTGTCGAAGGAGTTACCGATCAGGATATCGCTGTTGTCGTTGCCAACCATCTTGGCGTTGCCGGCCGCCGTGTTGATGTTGACCCGCTCGATCACTGCATCGGCGGCAGTGCCCAAGGTGTAGTCGTCCGCGTTCGAACGCAGAACGTCGTCGCCCTGCCCCACACCGTCGAAGATCAAGTCGTCCGTCTCGTCGACGATGAAGGTGTCGTTGTTGTTGCCGCCGTAGGCAGTGTCGACACCCGAGGCTCCATTCAACCGGTCTCTGTTCTGGCCACCGAAAAGGATATCACTGCCAGTACCGCCAACCAGCTGATCGTTTGCTGTGGCCCCAATCAACAGGTCATTGCCGGTACCCCCGAAGAGACTATCCAGCCCATCACCGCCATCGGCCGTGTCGTTGCCGTCCTGTCCGCGAATCTGGTCATTGCCGTTGCCCCCATAGAGAGAGTCGCCTCCGGTGGCACCGCGCAAGTCGTCATTTCCGTTTGCGCCGGAGATGCTATCCGACCCGCTGAAGCCGGTGATGTCGTCTGCACCGTTGCTGCCAACTGCGGAAAGGCTCTCGATAGAGGTTGTCGTGACCCCGGTGGCCAGAGACACGCCGGTTCGTAGCACCAGCGTGTCGGAGCCGGCACCACCGTCGTAGGTCTCTCCGCTTGAGGATTGCCCGGTGCCTACATTGAAGCGGTCGCTGCCGCCGCCGCCGAACACGCGATCGACCCCACTGCCGCCGACCAGAGTGTCGCCTCCAAGGCCGCCATAGAGACGATCTGACTGATCCCCGCCGAAGATCCGGTCGGTACCCTCGTCGCCATAAAGACGATTGTTGCCAGAGAGGCCGATCAAGCTATCATTTCCGGTCTGGCCTGACAGCCTTATTGCTGAGCTGACACTATTCAGGCTGTCATTGCCGCTCGTTCCCTGAATGAGGGTGACCTCGACCGAGGATATAGCCTCGCCACCGGCAAGGGCCGCACCGGCCAGCAGAACCAGCGTGTCCGTACCGCCACCTCCATTGTAGGTATCGCTCGAGGTTGCATCGCCGACTCCGACTTCAAAGACGTCATTGCCGGCCGCACCAAAGGCCTTGTCGCCGCCTGCGCCACCCCGCAAGGTATCGTCGCCCGCTTCGCCCTCTAAGCGGTCCTGCCCGTTGTTTCCGCTAAGGCTGTCGTTCCCACTGCCCCCGAATGCAGTATCGTTCCCGCCACCGCCACTTGCGACATCGTCACCTCGGCCGCCTGACAAACTGTCATTGTCCGCTGCACCGAAGAGACTATCGTCGCCGTTGTCGCCAAAAAGACTGTCGTCACCGGCAAGTCCGAACAGGTCATCCTGGCCGGTCAGACCATACATTGTGTCGGCAACGCCGGAACCGGTGAGGACATCATTCCCACTTCCACCAATACGGATGGTGTGCTCGACCGAGGTGATGTTCATTCCGGCAACCAGAGCTGCGCCGGTGATCAGCGCAAGCGTGTCCGATCCACCACCTCCGTCAATGGTGTCGTTTCCGGTCGCATCGCCCAAGCCGAGAAGAAGGAGATCGCTGCCGCCACTGCCAAACATGCGATCAAGGCCGGTGCCACCTCGAAGGGTATCGCTACCCAACCCCCCGTCCAGAAAGTCGCTTCCCGAACCGCCGAAGAGGGTATCGTTTCCTGTGCCGCCTCGCTGATCGTCGCCGCCGTTCATACCGTATAGTCTGTCGTTCCCGTCCTGACCGACCATGTTGTCGAACAGACTGCCGCCGACAATGCGATCGTTACCGGTGTTGCCACTGATCGCATTGCCAACCGAGCCGCCATAGAGACCGATCAGATCGTCGTTGCCAGATCCACCGAAGAGGAACATCCGCTCGGCATTGACGATGGTCGCTGCGACACTGCCGCCGTCGATCACCAGCGAGCCACCGGTCTCTTCCGAAATCAGGGGCCCGGCCACATCCTGAAACGACAACTGCACCGTATCGCTGCCGGATCCCCCATTCAGCAAGTCCCGACCGCCGCCTGAGGGATTGCCGCCCCCTCCCCTCAGGAAGTCACTGCCGGATCCACCAAAAAGGCTGTCCTTACCTGTTCCGCCGGCGAGGTCATCGTTACCGGCAAGACCGAAGAGGCGGTCCGCACCGTCCTGGCCTTGCAGATTGTCACCCAGACTTCCACCGGTTATCCGATCATTGCCGGTGTTGCCGCTGATGGCATTGCCGACAACACCGTCTTTCAGGCCCAAGAGTTCGTCATTTCCAGACCCTCCGAAGAGGAACATCCGCTCGGCGCTGACGATGGTTGCAGCGACACTGCCACCATCGATCACCAGGGAACTGCCGGTCTGCTCTGAAACCAGTGGCCCCGCCACATCCTGAAATGACAGTTGGACCGTGTCGCTTCCCGACCCTCCGTCCAGCAGATCTCTGCCGCCGCCTGAGGGATTGCCGCCCCCTCCCCTCAGGAAGTCGTTCCCTGACCCCCCAAAAAGGCTGTCTTTACCTGATCCTCCAGCCATGTCATCGCCACCGGCAAGGCCGAAAATTCTGTCCGCACCGTCCTGGCCTTGCAGGTTGTCAGCCAGACTTCCGCCGGTTATCCGATCATTGCCGGTGTTGCCGCTGATGGCATTGCCAACAGCTCCCTCATCAAGACCCACAAGGGTGTCATTTCCGGACCCACCCCAGAAGAACAGCCGCTCGGCATTGACAATGGTCGCACCGACGCTGCCGCCGTCGACCACCAAGGAACCGCCGGTCAACTCCGAGGTCACTGGTCCGGCCACATCCTGAAACGACAACTGGATGGTATCGCTACCGGAGCCACCGTCTAGAAAATCCTTACCGCCACCTGACGGATTGCCGCCGCCAGCCCTTAGGAAATCGTTTCCACTTCCGCCGAACAGGCTGTCCTTACCGGACCCACCAGACATGTCATCGCCGCCGGCCATGCCATAGAGCGTGTCGGCCCCGTCCTGACCGCCGATGTTGTCGCCGTCGTCACCCCCGTAGATCGTGTCGTTACCGGTCCGCCCATTCAAAAAGTCAAATCCCGCCAAGCCAAATATACGATCGGCTCCATCGGTGCCGGACAGGTTGTCGTTCAGGTCGGTTCCGGTGATGTTGGCCATGTCAGAATGCTCCTTGCGCGGAAGGGTAGGACGATCTGATTTTCGGATAGTTTCTTGCCCTGCTCAATGGGATCGGCAGCCTATGGCCTGATTCGTGCCGCGCGCAAGAAATTTTCGACGATTGAATTGGAGTTTTCTGCGCTAGCCTCCGGGCGAGTCTTAGGCCTCTCCGGCACCCTTAACCCGAGACGATCTGCACCCGCGCGCCTCTTCTTGGGTTCAGTGCGGCCCTTGCCTACAACCAGACAAAGTCCGTTGCCGTCAGGAGGTTCGCGGCCGTTACTCCATCAACCAGGAAGGCCTGATCTACTGACCCGTCACCGTCATGATCGACTTGGACCTGCCGCGTCCCGGCGAACCGCGCCTCCGAGTTTCCACCGGCAGAGAAGGCAGCTGTCCCGATGTAGGCGAAGTTCCCCGCCTCCAACCCTGCGGCAAAGACCAACTTGTCCTCGCCGTTTGCCGCGCCGGCCAAGACACCGTCGAAGTCGCGCAGGGTCGGCCCACCGCTGCCGCCATTGCCAAGCGAACTGCCGTCGAAAAAGAACTGATCGCTACCGGAGCCACCGAAGAGTACGTCACCCGAGGCTAGACGCAGTGTATCGGCACCACTACCTCCCTCGAAGCGATCGGCACCGGGTCCGCCGAAAAGAAGGTCATCGCCTAGGCCGCCAGACACCAGGTCGGCACCGCTGAGACCGCGCAAGGTGTTATCACCACTGTTGCCCGCGACTGTGTTGTCGAGCGCGTTGCCGGCACCATCGAGATTGCCAAAGTCGGCCTGCAAGCGCAGGTTTTCGACGAAGGCGGCAGCCGTGCCGTTCGGCAAGGTGAAGTCCACTTCGGCGCGCACCAGGTCGGTGCCATGACCAGAGAATTCCCGCACCAGATCGGCGGTTGTTGTCACCACGAAGGTGTCGTCACCACTACCGCCGGTCATGGTGTTGCTGCCGCCACGCCCGTTCAGGCGGTCAGCGCCGCTCTTGCCCAGCAAAATGTTCGAGAAAGAGTTGCCGATGATGATCTCGTCGTTGGCGTTTCCTACCATTTTGGCGCTGGCTGCGGCTGTATTCAGATTGATCCGCTCGATCATGACGTCGTTGGCCGAACCAAGCGTATAGTCATTTGCGTTTGAGCGCAGCACATCGTCGCCCTGCCCCTTGCCATCAAAGACCAGGTCGGTCTTGGTATCGATGATGAAGGTGTCGTTGTTTGCACCGCCGACGGCTGTGTCCGTACCGGAGGTACCGTTCAGGCGGTCGCGACCTAGGCTACCGGAAAGCAGATCGTCACCAGTGCCACCGATCAGCCTGTCGTTCCCACTGTCGCCCAAGAGTACATCGTCGCCTCGACCACCGAAGACAACATCCCTCCCGCTGTCGCCATAGAGCCTGTCTTCGCCCTTGTCGCCGCGAACGAGATCGTCACCATTCCGTCCGCGAAGCGCGACGTCATTGCCTGAACCGCCAAAAATCGTATCGTCGCCGTCATCGCCGAAAATCGAGGTGTCATTGCCATTGCTGGCTTGAATGGTATCCGCGCCGCTGCCGCCGTAGAGGAAGGTATCGTCCTTGTTGCCACCGATGACATTGTCGGCTCCGCTGCCGCCGTAGAAGAAGCTGTTGGAGACTTCACTACCAAAGACGCCACCGAAGCCTCCGCCACCTGGGATGGTGAAGCTGTGGTTGCCCCCGCCGAAGAGAAGGTCGTCTCCGGCGTCACCGAAGAAGGACTCGCCATATCCCAGCCAACCGCCACCGATAAGGTCACGTCCACTGCCGCCGAAAAAGCCGCCGTTGGCTTCTTGGGCACTGGACAGGTTACCGCCCGAGATGATGTCGTCCCCGCTTCCACCGAGGAACAGGCTATCATCGCCCAATCCGCCCCTAATATGATCGTTGCCTTGACCACCCCAGACGATGGAATCATCGCCGCTGCCACCGACGAAGCTATCTCGATCTTTGCCTCCATAAGCGCGATCGGAACCGCTCTTTCCGAAAAGGTCGTTATCACCGCTCAATCCGAAAAGCTTGTCGTCCCCCTCCTGCCCATAGAGACGATCGTCTAGGCTTGTGCCCAAAATCGTATTGTTCACACCTGACGTACCAAAGATGACAGCCATTGGACGGGTCTCCTTGCACCTCGGTTGCGCTTCTTTTTTATGTGACCCACGGCAAAGGTGCTGTGCCATGGGCTTGCCGATCAGGAAGGTAGGTAATTTCTCTCAGACAGAATAAAAGATCACAAGGGTCAAACCACGCGCATAACGGCCCCTACAACTGAGCACGAGGACACTGTTGATGGAAGACTGGTCCAATCACTGTCTCCGGATTGCTCGGTTAATTCATTTGAACCAAACATGAAAATTGTGTCGCAACAATCTGGACCCAAAACGCCATTCACAACCCGGCGTTTCGTCTTTTCCACCGGTGGTGAGGACTGTAAGGACGAACACAAGCTCTTTCAGGCTCTTTCGCCCGGACACTCGGCTGACGCCCGGTGGGCCGGTTCGTCAAATCCTCGGGAACCAAACGTTTAGATCGAGGCACTAGCACCCCGGCTCTCTATTCATCGGCAAATGAATTCCACACTCTGTCTTCTCGTGGCCGGCCCAGCGCCCAGAGCGAAATCCAGCCCCCGCTTCCGGCGGCATGGTGCAGTGGCGACAACCGATCGAGGTGTAGCCCTGATCGACCAGCGGATGGCGCGGCAGGCCGGCACACTCCATCCGCTCCTCGATCTCTTGTTGGCTCCAGGCAGCCAGTGGGTTGACGCGGATGCGACCGTCGAAGGCCTCAAAGAGGTCGACCTTGGCGCGAGCGCCGCCCTGCAGGCGCTTGCGCCCGGTGATGATGATGTCGAAAGGCTGCAAGGCCTCACGCAGCGGCACCACCTTGCGCAGGCGGCAGCAAGCGTCCGGGTTGCGCTGCCAGAGGTCGCCGCCGGGGTCGATGGCGGCAAGCATCTGCGGGTCCGGCCGGATCTGGCGAATGTCGGTGAGACCGAAACGGCCGATGGCCAGATCCCGATAATAGAGAGTCTCGACGAAGTGCTTGCCGGTCTCCAGAAAAATCACCGGGGTTGCAGGCTCGGCGCGCGCGATCAGGTCGAGCAGGATGGCGGAATCCGCACCGAAGGCCGTCAGCAGAGCAATACGGCCCCTGAAGGCGCTCCGGCAGAGCGCCGTTACAAGCTCCTGGCTTGTCAGGGTGCCGTAGTCTGCGTCCAGCTCCTCCGGGGTCGGCAGGTCGGAGGCTGGCATGGGTCTTAGCCTCCAGCGCCGGCCACCAGGCGTGCCGGCGGAACCACGATCGTGACTCGTCGTGCCAGGGCCTGGTCAAGATCGGCGATCAAGTCTTCGGGATGCTCCAGGCCGACTGAGAGGCGGACCACGCCGTCTGTGATGCCGCACTCCAAGCGATCTTCCGGCGTCAGCTTGGAGTGTGTGGTGGTCGCCGGATGGCACGCCAAAGACTTTGCATCGCCCAAGTTATTGGAGATATCGATCAAACCCAGGCTGTCTAGCAGATTGAAGGCTACGTCCTTGCCACCTTCAAGTTCGAAGGAGACCAGGCTGCCGAAGCCGCTCATCTGGCGTTTCGCCAGTTCGTATTGCGGATGGTCGGCGCGACCAGGATAGCGCACATGGCGAATTTGGGGCTGCTCGGCCAGCCAGTCGGCAATCCTGGCCGTGGACTGGCTCTGGCGCTCGACGCGCAGCTCCAAGGTCTCAAGCGACTTGGCCATGACCCAAGCGTTGAAGGGGCTTAGCGAGGGGCCGGTGTGGCGATAGAAGGGAATGAAGTGATCGCGCATGAAGTCTTCTGACGCCAAGACCGCTCCGCCCAGACAGCGCCCCTGTCCATCGATGTGCTTGGTGGCCGAATAGACCACGATATCGGCGCCCAGATCCAAAGGCTTCTGGTAGAGCGGCGTGGCAAAGACATTGTCGATCACCACGCGAGCACCGGCCTGGTGGGCCAGAGCCGAGACGGCGGCGATATCAATCACCTCCAGCATGGGGTTGGAGGGCGATTCCAGAAAGACTGCCTGCGTCGGCACGGCGAGCGCTTCGGCCCAGGCCGTCAGGTCTCCGCCGCGCACCAGCACCGTTTCGATGCCCCAGGTCGGCAGAATTTTGGTCACGATGTGGAGGCAGGAGCCGAAGAGTTCCTGTGCTGCCACCAGGCGGTCGCCGGCCTTCAACTGGCACGCCAAGGAAGCAAAAACCGCTGCCATGCCCGTCGCCGTCGCCCGGCAGGCCTCCGCTCCCTCCAAGGCCGCAAGGCGCTCTTCGAAGACAGAGACGGTTGGGTTGCCGTAGCGGGAATAGATATAGCGTTCGCTCTCGCCTTTGAAGGCGGCCTCTGCTTCGGCCGCTGAGCCGAAGACAAAGCCGGAGTTCAGGTAGAGGGCTTCGCTGGTCTCCGAAAAGGGACTGCGGTTCAGACCTTGGCGTACCAAGGTTGTGGACTGCTCCTGACGACGGTTCGCCGGAAAGACATGCTCGGTCATTGTTCTTGTTCTTTCTGTTTGGAGGGGAGGTAACCGGGCAAGACGAGGGCCTGGGCGACGATGGGCCCTTCGCTGCCGATCGCAACTCCTGGGCTGCCCCAAAGGACGTAGCCCTGCTTCAAGGCCTCCGAGACCCGCTGACAGAAAGCAGCGTCATCGGGTCCCGTCAGCAGGCGATAGGCTTTGCGTTCCTCGGCCATGCCGCACTCCCTCGATCCGGGCTAGTAAGCCCAGGATCCTGCTGCCGGCTGCTCACCGGCGAAGGCAACGAACGGTGCAACGACCTCGTCCTGGTCCTGGCGCGCGCCGCGCTCCGACTTCTGATAGAAGCCGCTGTAGTGGGCCGTGGCGGCGAGCCAGGCCTCGGCGGCCTTGTCGTCGGCGACCTCGTAGGAATCGAAACCGCAGCGGTGCATGTTCAGGAACTGGTCCTGCAACACGTTGCCGACAGCTCGCAGCTCTCCGGAGAAGCCGTAACGCTTGCGCAGCAAGCGGGCCTGCGAATAGGCGCGACCGTCGGTGAACTTGGGGAAGTCCAGCGCGATCAGCTGGAAGCGATCCAGGAAGGGCCGCAGCTCTTCCAGGGAGTCCCCACCGGTCAGCAGCAAACCCAGGGGCTGATCCCAGTGGCGTAGGGTAGCGGCCAGGCGCTGCCACTCCTCCCAGGTCAGCAGCAGGGGACGACCGAGGGGAAGGCTGTCGTTCTCAATCCGGACCCAGGAATCGGACTGAAGCGTGCCGTGTTTAACGAGTGCCATAGAGCTTCTCCTTGAAGGGTTGGATACCGATACGTTGATAGGTGTCGAGGAAGACCTCGCCGTTCTGGCGTTGGCCGCGGTAGGTCGAAACGATGGTCTCCACTGCGTCGACCACCTGGTCATAGGAAAAGGCGGGGCCGACGATCTCGCCGATGGCGGCTTTTTCGTCGGCACGACCGCCGAGGGTGATCTGGTAGAACTCCTGGCCCTTCTTATCGACGCCTAGGAGCCCGATGTTGGCCACATGGTGATGCCCGCAGGCATTGATGCAGCCGGAGATGTTCAGGGTTATCGGCCCCAACTCTTCCACCAGGTCACGATCTTTGAAGCGCTCGCCGATCCGCTGAGCGACCGGGATAGAGCGCGCATTTGCAAGGTTGCAGTAGTCCAGGCCCGGACAGGCGATCATGTCGGTGATCAAGCCCAGGTTCGGCGTCGCCAGCTCTGCCTTAACCAGCGCCTGCCATACCTCGTAGAGATCGGCTTTGCGCACGTTAGGCAGCACCAGGTTTTGTTCGTGTGCGACGCGGATCTCGCCGAAGCTGAAGCGCTCCGCCAGGTCGGCGACGACCTCCATCTGCTTGGCCGTGGCATCGCCGGGAATGCCGCCTTCCGGCTTCAGCGATATGACGGCGATGGCATAGCCTTCTTGGGCATGGGCGAAGCTGTTGCAGCGCACCCACTGGGCAAAGGCCGGTTCCTTGCGTTGCGCTGTCACGAAGCCAAAGTCTATCGGCTCGGACGTCTCGTAGCTGGGCGGTGCGAAGTAGGCGGCGATGCGCTGGACTTCGCCCTCTGGCAGCTCCAGCTCCCAACCTTCGCGGATCGAGTCCCACTCGGCCTCGACAAGGCGCCGAAACTCAGCGATGCCGACCTGGCTGACCAGGATCTTGATCCGCGATTTGTAGAGATTATCCCGCCGGCCCAGCATGTTATAGACCCTGAGGATTGCCTCCATGTAGCTGATCAGATGCTCGCTCGGCAGGAAGTCGCGCACGGTCTTGCCGACCACGGGGGTGCGCCCCTGCCCACCGCCGACCACAACCTCGAAACCAGGCGCACCGCTCTCGTCGCGCAGCATGCGCAGGCCGATGTCGTGCACCTTGATGGCGGCACGGTCGTGCGGCGAGCCGGTGATCGCGATCTTGAACTTCCGCGGCAGGAAGGAGAATTCCGGATGCAGGGTCGACCATTGCCGCAGGATCTCCGCGTAGACGCGCGGATCGGCAATCTCGTCGGCGGCGACGCCGGCATAGGCATCGGCCGTCACGTTGCGGATGCAGTTGCCGCTGGTCTGGATGGCATGCATCTCGACCTCTGCCAGAGAGTCCAGAATGTCGGGAATGTCGGCCAGCTTGGGCCAGTTGAACTGGATGTTTTGGCGCGTGGTGAAGTGGCCGTAACCCCGGTCGTAGGTGCGCGCGATCCAGGCCAGGCGCCTCATCTGTTCGGCCGAGAGCGTGCCGTAGGGGACGGCGACGCGCAGCATGTAGGCGTGGAGTTGAAGATAGAGGCCGTTCATCAGCCTTAGCGGCTTGAACTGCTCTTCCGTCAGTTCGCCGGAGAGACGGCGGGCCACCTGCTCACGGAACTCGGCGACACGCTGGCGAACGAAGGCGGCATCGAACTCGTCATAGCGATACATGGCGCTTAACTCTCTGCTTTGACGTTGCTGTTGGCGGCAAAGTCGGTGCCGACCGTGGGGCCTGCGGCGCGGATGATCTCGCGCTGGCCTAGTGGACGCGGTCCGTCGGGATCGAGCGCCACGGCGAAAAGATAGGGGCCGACGATCAGCTGGCTCTTCTGTGCCCGGGCGGCCTCGGTCTCCAAGGCCTGGCAGGCCTCTGCATCCTCGGCGACTGCAGCCTGGCTCAAGCTTTCGATCCAGCAGCCCCTGGGGTCCAGATAGACCACGGCCCCATCGTCCAATCGGTTGGCAGTCATTGCCTGCGCTTTCATTCCGAACTTCCCGGTTCTAAGAGGCGACTTGCAGGCCGGGCTGCAGGGCCTCGGCCCCGCGTCCCAAGCGCACGACCTCGCCGACGATCATCAAGGCAGGACCCTCGACGGCCTCACGGCGCACCAGCGCACCCAAGTCGCCTAGGGTCGTGTAGAGGTTTCGTTGTTCGGCCCAGGTCGCCCGCTCGATGACGGCAACGGGGGTCGAGGCCGGACGCCCGGCGGCGATAATCCTTGCAGCCAGGCGATCTGCGACCGATAGACCCATGTAGATGGCAAGGGTGCCGCCGCCGGCCAGCAGAGCGGGATCGAGATCCGGCTCGCCGTTCTGTCCGTGCCCGGTCAGCACCGTGCAGGCCTGCGCCAAGCCACGATGCGTCAGGGGGATCTCGGCACTCGCAGCTGCGCCGACGGCAGCCGTAATACCCGGCACCACTTCCACCGCGACGCCGTGGGCGCGCAGATAGGTCAGCTCCTCACCGCCGCGGCCGAAGAGGAAGGGATCTCCGCCCTTCAAGCGCACGACCTTCAGCCCACGGCTGGCATAGAGGTGCAACAGTTCCAGGATTTCGGCCTGCGACCTGGAATGCTGGCCTTTGCGTTTGCCGACATCGATCCGCTCCGCATCGCGACGGACATAATCCAGGATGGTCGGGCCGATCAGCGCGTCGTGGATCACCACATCGGCGTCCTGCATGGCGCGCAATGCCTTTAGCGTCAGCAGGTCGGGGTCCCCCGGCCCGACGCCCACGAGCCAGACTTGTCCGGCGGGCGCAACCTCTTCGCTGCGATTGACCAGGCGCAGCATCTCCTCGCTCGCCTCGGCATCACGTCCGGCCAAGACCTTGGCTCCGATCGGGCCGTCCAAGACCTCTTCCCAGAAGCGACGGCGGGCGTTGCCGGCGGGCCGCGTGGCTGCGACGGCTGAGCGAAAGCGCTCGGCAAATGCGGCCAAGCGACCAAGTCCGGAGGGCAACAGGGCCTCGATACGCTCGCGAAGACGCCGGACTAGAACCGGGGCACCGCCACCGCTGCCGATAGCAACGATGATGGGGTCGCGATCGACGATGCCCGGCATCACCGCAGTGGAGAGGTCGGGCCGATCGACGACGTTGAGCGGGATGCCCAGCCCAGCGCAAGCTGCCTGAACGTCTGCCGCCTGCGCGCCATCGGCGACAATCGCCAGCGCAACGTCCTTGAGCAACTCGGAATGAAAGCGACCCTGCGCATGGCGCAAGGCGCCATCCTGCACCAGTGCCTGCAACTCATCGGTCAGATGTTCGGCGCAGAGCCGGATGGATGCACCGGCGCGCAGCAGCAGGCGCACTTTGCGGGCTGCCGTCTCGTCTCCGCCGACCACGACGACAGGGCGTCCGGCCACGTCAATGAAGAGGGGTAGGTATCTCATCGCCCGATCCTCCAAGTGGAGGCATCAAGGGCGCGTAGCTCTCTTGAGCACAGAGTCAAGACGACCTCCACAGACACTAGGGCCCACGGAGGTCACTCCGTGGCGCTTTAGCGATTGGTGACGCGGTCGCAAGCTGCCCAATCAAATGTCCGCGTCCCGTCCGGGAAGGGCCGTCAGGCTATTTCGCCTTCTGACAATTCAGCAGATAGGACAGGTGCCCCCCTCGACGCAAGCCCTGATTTCGATGCTTTCGAAAAAGTTTTTGTGAACGCCAAGACCAAACGCAAGACAAGTGCTGTCCAGGACCTGCGACAGCCATGCGCCCGCGTAACCCTTTTCATAGATGCCGATCTGCTGCTATTCCAAGGCCCCCACCACACCCTGCCCAGGAGCCCCCCTCATGCCCGATGGCGCTGCGCCCGATCGCCCAATAGCCCTATCGCTGCCGCCGTCCGATGAGGTTAAGACCAGCACCTGCTATATGTGCGCCTGCCGCTGTGGCATCCGTGTCCATCTGAAGAACGGCGAACTGCGCTACATCGAAGGCAATCCCGATCACCCGGTGAACCGCGGCGTGCTCTGCGCCAAGGGGTCTGCTGGGATCATGAACCAGCTCTCGCCAGCCAAGCTGAGAAAACCCCTGAAGCGAGTCGGCGAACGCGGCTCGGGCGATTTCGTTGAGATCGAGTGGGACGAGGCGATGACAATCGCCATGGAACGGCTGGCCAAGATTCGTGAGACCGATCCCAAGAAGCTTGCCTTCTTCACGGGTCGTGACCAGAGCCAAGGCCTGACCGGTTGGTGGGCCAGCCAGTTCGGTACGCCCAACCACGCAGCACACGGCGGTTTCTGTTCTGTCAATATGGCCGCCGCCGGGCTCTACACGATCGGTGGCGCCTTCTGGGAGTTTGGTGAGCCCGACTGGGAGCAGACCAAGCTCTTCCTGCTGTTCGGTGTCGCCGAGGATCACGACAGCAATCCGATCAAGCTGGGCCTGGCCCGTCTGAAGGAGCGCGGCGCCAAGATCGTTTCGATCAATCCGGTCCGTAGCGGCTACTCTGCCATTGCCGACGAGTGGATCTCTATTACGCCTGGCAGTGACGGTCTCTTCATTCTCTCGCTCTGTCGCGAACTGCTGCGCGCCGGCAAGATCGACGTGGAGTTCCTGGCCCAGTTCAGCAATGCCGGCCATCTCGTCATCGACAAGCTCGGCTCCGATACGCATGGCCTGATCGCCAAAGACGAGAACGGTGCGCCGCTGATCTGGGACCGCCTGACCGACCTGCCGGTCGCCTTCCCCGGGCAGAACGTGTCGCCGGCGATGAAGGGACGCTTTACCCTTCCGGATGGTCGCGAGGTGGTGCCGGCTTTCGAGTTGGTTGCACGCCGCTTGAGCGAAGACCAATTTGCTCCTGAAGCAGTCAAAGAGAGGACTGGCGTGGCCCCGGAGACGATCCGGCGGCTTGCCGCCGAGCTGGCCGAGGCCGCTTTCGAGAACGATCTGACCCGAGAAGAAGACTGGGAAGACGGCTGGGGCCGCAAGCACAAGAAGGTCGTTGGACGAGCCGTAACGGCACACGCCATGCGCGGGGTTTCTGCCCATGCCAACGGCTTCCATACTTGTCGCGCCATTCATATTCTGCAACTTTTGCTAGGCGCGATTGATCGACCGGGAGCCTGGCGCTACAAGCCACCCTTTCCGCGCCCGACGCCGCCGGGCCAGAAGCCAACCGGCAAGCCGCACCAGGTCGTCCCCGGCAAGCCCCTGCCCGGCCCGCCGCTGGGCTTCGTCACTGGCCCGGAAGACCTGTTGCTGAATGCAGAGGGCGGCCCGCAGCGCATCGACAAGGCCTACTCCTGGGAAGCTCCGGTCGCTGCCCACGGCCTGATGCACATGGTCATCACCAATGCCTGGAAAGGCGATCCCTACCCGATCGACACGCTGTTTTTCTACATGGCCAACATGGCCTGGAATTCCTCCATGAACACCAGCCGTGTTGCGGAGATGCTGACCGACAAGGACACCACGACCGGCGAGTACAAGATCCCCTTTATCATCTACGCCGATGCCTTCGCCTCGGAGACGGTGAACTACGCCGACCTGGTACTGCCCGATACCACCTATCTGGAGCGCTGGGACTGTATCTCTCTGCTGGACCGGCCGATCTGCGATGCCCATGCCGCCGCCGACGCGATCCGTCAGCCGATCCTGAAGCCAGACCGCGACGTGCGCCCCTTCCAGACCGTACTGCTGGACCTGGGTGCACGCCTGGGTCTGCCGGGCATGGTGAACGAGGCAGGCGAGCCCCGCTATCCCGGCGGCTATGCCGACTACATCGTCAATCACGAACGTAAACCCGGCATCGGCCCGCTGGCTGGATTCCGCGGCGCCGACGGTCAGAGCCGTGGGCGCGGCGCAGTCAACCCCAAGCAGCTGGAACGCTACATCGAGAACGGCTGTTTCTGGCAGGAACCGATCCCGGCCGATGCCCAGCACCATCGCTTTGCCAACCAAGCCTACCTCGACTGGGCCTCGGAGATGGGCTTCATCGAGAGCCCGGCGCCGATCCTGATGCAGCTCTACAGCGAGGTTCTGCAACGCTTCAACCTGGCAGGCGAAGGCCATGGCGAGGTGCAGCCGCCTGAGCATCTACGCGCGCGCATCACTCGGGTGTTCGACCCCCTGCCGCTCTGGTATCCGCCCTTCGAGGACGAGACCAATGACGAGGAGGCCTACCCGCTGCACGGCATCACGCAGCGGCCCATGGCCATGTATCACTCCTGGCACTCGCAGAATGCCTGGTTGAGGCAGATCCACGGTGCCAATCGCCTTTACATCTCCAAGGGTCTGGCCCAATCCCAGGGCATCGCCGATGACGATTGGGTCTGGGCGGAGAGCCGCAACGGCCGGGTCAAGGCGCAAGTTCGGGTGATGGTCGCGCTAAACGACAAGACGGTCTGGACCTGGAACGCGATCGGCAAGAAGCCGGGCGCCTGGAACCTCGATCCCAAAGCGCCGGAGGCAACGCGCGGCTTCCTCCTGAACAACCTGATCGACGAGCTGCTGCCCGAGAAAGGCGGCTATCGCTACTCCAACAGCGATCCGGTCACTGGACAGGCCGCTTGGTACGACATGCGTCTGCGCGTGGTGAAGATGAGCGAGGCCGAGGCGCGGAACGCCGAGAAAGCAACCGAGCCCGAAACCAAACCACCACCCGGACTGGCCAAAGGCCCAGACCGCCTCCTCTATCGCGGCGGCATGACGAGTAGTGGAAAGACAGGGGGTGACAAGGCATGACTTCGCTACCCGCCCGCCCGACCGAAAAGCGCCTCGGCCTGGTCATTGACCTCGACACCTGCGTCGGCTGCCAGGCCTGCGTGGTCAACTGCAAGGAGTGGAATACCGGCGGCTACCCGGCGCCACTGAGCGACATCGATCCCTATGGTGCGAACCCTGTCGGTGCCTGGCTGAACCGTGTGCACGCCTTCGAGGTGGAGCCGGAGGTCGGTAACCCACAGGTCGTCCACTTCCCAAAGTCCTGCCTGCATTGCCAGGATGCGGCCTGCGTCACTGTCTGCCCGACCGGCGCCTCCTACAAGCGCGAAGCCGACGGCATCGTGCTGGTCGACGAGGACCGTTGCATGGGTTGCGGGCTCTGCGCCTGGGCCTGCCCCTATGGCGCCCGCGAGATGGATCCCGGCGTCGGCGTCATGAAGAAGTGCACGCTCTGCGTCGACCGGATCTACAACGAGACCATCGCCGAGGAAGAACGTCTGCCGGCCTGCGTGCGCACCTGCCCGGCCAAAGCGCGCCATTTCGGCGATCTGGCCGATCCCGACAGCGACGTCTCGCGCCTGGTGGCCGAGCGTGGCGGCATGGACCTGATGCCGGAGATGGGCTACCGCCCGACCAATCAGTATCTACCGCCGCGCGCGCGCCGCGAAGGCTGTAGCTCTCAACCTGCCAAGACCCTGGAGACCGCCAATCCCGAAGGCGGTTTTCTGGCCTGGCTCGACCGCATTCTCTCGGACTGATCGCCATGCATCCTGCTCCCTCCGTCATTGCTTTCACCAGCCTCAGCGGCGCCGGCTACGGTCTGTTGTTTCTGCTCAGCCTCGGCAGTCTGCTGCGCTTCTCCTGGGCCAGCGACCGCGTCTTGATGGGCGTCGGGCTCGCCGTAGCACTCGGCTTCATCGGTATCGGTCTACTGGCCTCGACGCGCCACTTGCGCAGTCCCGATCGCGCACGCTTTGCCTTCAGCCAGTGGCGCTCCTCCTGGCTATCGCGCGAGGGTGTCTTGGCCGTCGCCACTTTTCTCCCGGCAGGACTCCTGTTTCTGGCCCTTCCCCTGCTCGGCTCCAGCGGCTGGTTTACCCTGCTCTGCGCCCTGCTGGCCGGCGTCGGCGCCGTGGCAACCGTCTTTGCGACCGCGATGATCTACGCCAGCCTGAAGCCGATCCGGCAGTGGCATCACCCCAAAGTGCCGGCGGTCTATATGCTGATGGGTTTGGCAAGCGGAGCCGCAATGCTGGCGGCCTTACTCTCCTTCAACATCGGCGGCAGTTGGGCCAGTTTTGTCGCCGCCATCATTTTGGTAGGAGCCTGGATCCTGAAGCGCCTCTATTGGCATGACATCGACACCATGAAGCCCTTCTCGACCATGGAGTCGGCGACTGGCCTTGGGCGTATCGGCAAGGTCAGCCTCTTGGAACCTCCGCACACAGGTGAGAACTACCTGCTGTCGGAAATGGGATTTCGCGTGGCGCGCAAGCATGCGACGAAACTGCGGCTTTTTGCACAGGCCATCGCCTTGGGCGCTGCTGTTCTGCTGGTGATCGCCGGGATCATCGGTGGCGGTTGGGGACAGCTCATCTTCGCCTTTCCTGCCGCGGTGATGGCCTTGGCGAGTATCGCTCTCGAGCGTTGGCTGTTCTTTGCCGAGGCCAAACACAGCGTGACACTCTATTACGGCAAGGCGGCCTAGAGCGAACCGCGGCCTGTGCGACCTTGAAAATCTAGGCTGCGATTCAGACGTCAGATCCTATAGATCTGACGTCATCGCACTCCATCGGGAGTGTTCAGTGTTT
This sequence comes from Rhodospirillales bacterium, assembly GCA_963669445.1. GTDB lineage: Bacteria > Pseudomonadota > Alphaproteobacteria > Kiloniellales > JACOMY01 > JACOMY01. The sequence goes on along the minus strand of OY770029.1, from coordinate 1,633,871 downwards.
GAATAGCCGGACAAGGGGGGAGACGAGGCCCTTGGAGAAGATCATTCACCTAACGGACATCCATCTGGTGGCGCCGCCCCGTCGGCTCTACGGCCTGGATCCGCTTGCTCGCCTCAGACCGGCGATCGATGTGATCAACAGGGAACATAGTGATGCCAAAGGTGTCTTCATCACCGGCGACCTAACCCATTGGGGTGAGGAAGAGGCCTATCGTGCGCTGCGGAGCGAATTGGAGCGGCTGACCCTTCCCTACCACCTCGTCGTCGGCAACCACGACCTCCGCGGCCCGCTCTACACGGTCTTCCCGGAGCTGACGCGCGATGATTCCGGGTTGCTGCAGTATGAGGTCGCGATAGACAGCGGCATCTGTATCCTGATGGACAGCGTGATCGACGGCACCCATGCCGGCGCCTACGACGAAGACCGTCTGGAGTGGTTGAAAGAAAAGCTGGTCGTTCACGCCAACACCGACATCTTCCTTTTCATCCACCACCCGCCCTTCGATGTCGGCATGCCGGCAATGGATCAGCTGCGCCTGCACGAGGGGTCCATGCGCTTGGGCCGCCTCTTGCGCCGCCACGAGCGTGTCCGCCATCTCTTCTTCGGCCATGTGCACCGTCCCATCGCGGGATCCTGGAACGGAATTCCCGTCTCAACGCTCTTCGGCACCAACCATCAGATTGCGCTGGATCTCGCCAATCCCGAGACCGTCGGTGGCAGCCACGAACCACCACAGTTCGGCGTGGTGCTGATCGACACCAGCTCCGTCATCGTGCACATGCAGAGCTATAGTTATGATCAGCCGCCCTTTTCCTTAGATTCGCCTGAGGCCGAAGCGGCTCAATCTCCGGAAGATCTGCCTCCGAGATAGTCACTCTGGCGTAGCAGTTCTCGAAAGAGATAGAGAAAAAACCAAGCACACCAGATGCTTGGAAGAATAACATGCATCCATGTGAGAGGATCGCCGAAACCAAGAGCGGCGGCATCCGTCCAGCGTCGGAACACGATCATGGTAGCAAGCAGAAAGGCGATCTGCAGGCCGCTGGCGATCAAACCGGTCTCGATGTAAGACCGCCTTCTCAAACGCGGCGCTCGCCAAGCCAGCCACACGAAGAGCAGCAAGAACAGCATGTCCGGTATCCACATGAAGGTAAGTGCTGCTTCCTGCACCGGAAGCCTGGTGCCCGACGCCAAAGAGGTGACGTAGAGCAAGACCCGCCATAGCGCCATGGCAGCGGTGAAGAGCGCACCGGCACGCAGGCCCCACAAGACAGCGTTTCCTGGCTGTCCCGCGTCATGGGTGGTGGTGTTGCTGGGCGTCATAAGGCATAGCTCTGCCCTGTCAGCTGCCCTACTGGCAAGCCTGCTGCAGGGCGAAGGCGATATGACCAAGGCGCAGCCCTTCCAGCAGTGGGCAGCCGATAGCGGAATGGAGCAGAGACTAGGGTTTGACGATACCGCTCAGCGAACCGAGAGAGAGCCAAGCAGCAACCCACTGGGCCTTTCGCCCAGGCAGCTTTGTCCTGGCGATTGCGCTACTACAGGTCCTGCACGCCGTGCTTCGGCCGGTGCTGACGAGCACCATCGGCAATGATAACAGCGATCAGCTCTTCTTCGCCCAAACCCTCTCCGCCGGATACGCCTACGAGCAGCTACCCCTCTACACCTGGATCATCTGGGTTGTAAGCCAGATCCTCGGTCCCTCGGTGATCACGGTCGGTATCGTCCGCTATGCGCTGGTTTTCCTGATCCACCTCTTCGCCTACCTGGCCGGGCGTCGGCTGATCGCCGACCCGCGCCTGCAAGTGGCCTGCGGTTTCTCACCGCTGCTGCTCTATCCGATCGGTTGGCGCCTGCACGAGGCCGACACGCTCGGGGTCTTGGCCTCCGTCTTAATCCTTGCCATGACCTGGAGCCTGCTCAGGCTGCTGCAACGTGGTCAGGTCGGCGACTATTTGCTGCTCGGCCTTTGTCTCGGGCTGGGACTTCTCTCCAGCGGCTGGTTCGGTATCGGTGCGCTTGCCCTGCTGCTGGCGACGAGCTTCGACGTGCAAGGCCGGCAGCGACTCTTCAACTGGACAATCCTGCTCTCACTGATACTGGCGGTGTTGCTGGTGTTGCCGACCCTGCTGTGGGCTCTGGATGCCGGGCAAGCCTTCTGGGATCAGGTCTCCGACAGGCTCGCCGATTGGCACAAGGCCGGGGATCTCAATCCCTGGTACCTCAGGGCTTGGTTCGGTTTCGTGAACCTCTTCGTCGGCAGCTTCCCGGTCTGGCTCATTCTGGGTCTACTGTTCCTGCCCTCCCTGCTGCCGCTGCCGCGCGGCAGCCTGCAAGGCGGCGGCCGGGTCTTGCTGATCTACGCTGGCTTGCTTGTGCTGCTCTCTCCCTTGGCGGCATTGCTATTCGATATCCATAAGGCGCATCAGTTTCGCCTCTACCCACTCACTCTGCCGCTACTGCCGCTGTTTTTTCGCCGGGTCGAACTGCATGGCGTGCACCGTACAGCGTTGCGCTGGCTCTTCATCCTTTATGCCGTCTTCATTCTCGTGGCGATCCAGGCCCGCTTTCAGCACATCGAGGCGGGCCCTGCTTTCTGCGCCAAATGTCGGATGCAGACCCCCTACCCCACGATGGCGCAGCAGCTGGCAGCGGAGGGTTACAGCGGCGGCGGCACCATTGTCGCCGGCGACATCCACATCGCCGGCAACTTCCGGGCCCGCTTTCCCAATGCCCGCATCCTGGCAGCGCGCTATCCCGAGGTCCGACCGCCCTCCGCAGCGGAACTAGGCGCATGCCTGGTGGTTTGGAACGAAGAGGCAAACAAGCGAGAGATCCGCGATCTCTACCAGCTGTTGGAGAGCCTGGACGTTACCCTGCCGCCGCCGGAGCAGGCCGACCGACATGTCCTGAAGATTCCTCTGCCGGCCCGTATCGATGTGCCGCAGAAGCAGGTCGAGCTTCGCACCTTCCTGCTGCCCCAAGGCGAGGGCGCCTGCCGATGAGCGCGCGTGTTCTTCTGGTCGGGCCGGCCTGGGTCGGCGACATGATCATGGCCGGCAGCCTCTTTCGCCTTTTGAAGACAGAGGACCCGGCGTCCGAGCTGACGGTGATCGCACCGGGAGCGACGGCACCTCTCTTGGCTTTCATGCCCGACGTGGATCACATCGAGCGTTTGGACGTTCGCGCCGGACAGGCTGGCATCGCAGCACGCTGGCGCCTGGGGCGTCGCCTTGCAAAGGCAAGGTTTGGCCGAGCGATCGTGCTACCGCGCAGCTGGAAGTCAGCCCTGGTCCCCTTTTTCGCCGGCGCCCAACGACGGGTCGGCTATGCTGGCGAGTTCCGCTGGGGCCTCTTGAATGAGCGGCGGCGCTTCGACCGTAAGGCCGTGCCGCGCAGCGTCGACCGCTTTCTGGCCCTAGGACAGTCTTTGGGTGCCCCAATCCCGGCAACGCCGAAGTTGCGGTTCGAAGTGAGCGAAGCGGATCAAGTTGCCTGTCGCCAGCAGTTCTCCCTAGCCAATGAGACGGGGTCGATCTTGGCGCTCTGTCCGGGTGCTGCCTACGGACCGGCCAAACGTTGGCCGGCCGCGCATTTCGCGCGCGTTGCCAGTGCATGGGCGGCGCAAGGCGGACAGATCTGGGTTCTGGGTCAAGAGGCCGATAGAGACGCCGGCGCGGAGATCGCGGCCGCCGCACCGCAGGCCGTTTCCGACTTTACCGGGCGCAGCGGGTTGGCTGAGGCGGTGATCCTGCTCAGCCTCGCAGACAAGGTTGTCAGCAACGACTCCGGCCTCATGCATGTCGCTGCGGCCTTGGAGAAGCCGTTGGTCGCGCTCTATGGTTCCAGCACGGCTGCTGAAACTCCGCCGCTATCGAACAAGGCGCGCGTGCTGGGCCTCGACCTCTCCTGCCGCCCCTGCCACAAACGCGATTGCCCTTTGGGCCATCTGCGCTGCCTTAGGGAGCTCACCCCTGCTATGGTTCTTTCCGCGCTCGACGCCTGAGTGGAGGACGCAGTACCCCAAGCCATGCGCCTGCTGATCGTCAAGACCTCTTCCATCGGTGATGTCCTGGACACCTTTCCAGCCGTCACCGATGCTGCGCGTCAGATTCCTGGCATTGAGATCGATTGGCTGGTCGAGCAGGATTTTGCACTGTTGCCTCGCCGCCATCCCAAGGTGGCCAGCGTCCTAACCGTGCGGTTTCGTCATTGGCGTTCCCGACCCTTGGCCTGTCTTTTGGGCGGCGCATTGCGACAGTTCATAAAAGAAATAAGATCTGAACCTTATGACATTGTAATCGATGCTCAAAGCTTGTGGAAGTCTGCCGTCATGGGGCGGCTAGCACGCGGCCAGTTGCATGGCTACGACTTTGGGTCAGAACGCGAGCGTTTTTCGCCCTTGGCCTACAACAACCGCCACGCCGTGCCCGTCGAAGAGCACGCCGTCGAACGCATTCGCAGCCTCTTTGCGGCCTCGCTGGGTTACCAGAAGCCAAGTACTCCGCCGGAGTTCGGATTTCCCAAGGCGCTTCGGGCCGAGCGACCCTATCTGGTCTTTCTGCATGGAGCCGGCTGGTTTTCGAAACGCTGGCCGGTTCCACATTGGCAAGCCTTGTCGCGTCTGGCCGCTGCGGACGGCCTCTTGGCCTATCTACCCGGCCATTCAAGCGAAGATCGCGAGCGAGCAGCCGCCATCGCCAGCGACAGCCCGGCAGAACCATGTCACACAGCGACCTTGGATGAGGCTTGGGATCTTATTGCCGGTGCCAGCGGTGTCGTCACCTCCGATACAGGGCTCGGTCACCTGGCCGGCGCGCTGGGTGTGCCCACGGTGGCTCTCTACGGACCGAACTCGGTGGGACGCTCGAAGACCTTGGGGCCGAACCAGGCCCATCTGGAAAGCGAGATGGAGTGCGCACCCTGCCTGAAGCGGATTTGCCCCTTGCGCGAAGACCGCAGTCTGCCGGGAAAGTGCATGGAAGCCTTTGAGCCGCTGCAGGTCTGGACGTTACTCAAGGGCGCTATGGAGGGCTATGGCGAAGCCGGCAACAGCCGAGCCGAAGAAAGCAGCAAGCCGCTCTAGCCGGTTTGCCCGCCGCCGCCCTCAAGGCAAGCGTGTGCTGATCTGCTGTCGCAGAAGTGTCAAGTCGCGGTGGATCTCTTCCAGAGCAGCACGCAGGCGCACTGCCTCCTGGCTTCCATTTTCTTGCGGAGGCGATAGCGACTCGAAGAGAGGTGCTGGAGCAGGCGCGGCCTCCTCCGCTGCCTCAACCTCAGCCGCCTCAATCTTGACAGGCGGAGCCTCGACGGCCGGCCCGGTCGTGGCGACCTCTTCCAGCGCACCCTCTCCTTCAGCAGCCTCGGTTTCGCTTGCCGCAGTTGCTTCCTTGCCGGGGCTCTTGGCCCCAGCCTTCTGGCTCAGCGAACGCTTGGCGCCTTTGATGGTAAAGCCTTCCTGATAGAGAAGGTCGCGGATACGGGTCAGCAACTCCATATCCTCGGGCCGGTAGTAACGTCGCCCGCCGGCCCGTTTCAGGGGCTTCAGTTGAGAGAACTTGGTCTCCCAGAAACGCAGGACGTGCTGCGGTACACCCAGTTCCTCGGACGCCTCGCCGATCGTTCGAAAGGCCGATGGTCCTTTGCGAGTCGATCGCGCCGATTTCGTGTCCCCAATTCCCCCGCTTTGCTCTGTTGTCACTACCTCAGGCCTCCCGCTCTCCGGCGCCTTCGTTGATTCGATCTTTGAGGACGTGCGACGCACGAAAGACGAGAACCCGTCGGGGGAGAATCGGCACCTCTTCGCCGGTCTTCGGATTGCGACCGATGCGCTGGCCCTTCTCACGGACGAGAAAGGTTCCAAAGGAGGATATCTTGACGGCCTCGCCCTCTACCAGCGCGGTCGTCATTTCCTCCAAGACCTCCTCGACCAGAGCAGCCGACTCGTTTCGAGACAGGCCGACCTCCTCATAAACGGCCTCGGTCAGCTGTGCTCTCGTCACCGTGCCATTCTGCATTCGCCCTGCTCCTTCGCGCTTGCTTGCTTCTTATAGCGAAAGCTTAACGCGAAGCAAAAAACTAGGTCAAATCCGATGTTTATAGATTTGACTTCAATTCGTCAGCCAAATCCGACACTTGTCATCGTAAGAGCGCCCTTGCGCGACGCCAGCGACCTACCAGCGCAGCAGTGCGGAGCCCCAGGTAAAGCCACCGCCCATCGCCTCCAACAAAAGCATATCGCCCTCTTTGATGCGACCATCGCTGAGGCCGGCGTGCAAGGCCAAGGGGATCGAGGCCGCCGAGGTATTGGCATGCTTGTCGACGGTGACAATCACTTGATCCATGGGCAAATTCAATCGTTTAGCCATGGCTTCTATGATTCGGATGTTGGCTTGGTGCGGCACCATCCAATCGATGTCGCCAGGCGTCATGTCGTTGGCTTCCAGTGCCGCATCTATGGCCTCGGCCATCCGCGTCACCGCATGCTTGAAAACCTCGCGCCCTTCCATCCTGAGAAATCCGGTGGTCTTGGTCGAACCGGGCCCGCCATCCACATAGAGGGCGTCGTGATGATCACCATCGGAATAAATATGAGTCGAAAGAATACCGCGCTGTGCGCCCGCCCCGTTCAGCGGCACAGCTTCCAGCAGAACAGCACCGGCACCGTCGCCGAACAGCACGCAGGTTGAGCGGTCGCTCCAATCCAGGATCCGACTGAATGTCTCGGCCGCAACGACCAAGACCCTTTTGGCCTGACCGCAGCGAATGAAATTGTTGGCGACAGAAAGTGCGTAGATGAAGCCGCTGCAGACGGCCTGAACGTCGAACGCGGCAGCAGATTTCGCACCAAGCTGCGCCTGAATACGGGTCGCCGTCGCCGGGAAGGTCTCGTCGGGGGTCGCGGTCGCACAGACGATCAGGTCGATGTCCTGCGGCCCTAGCCCTGCAGCCTGCAAGGCATCGCGTGAGGCGGCAACCCCGAGGTCGGAAGTGTACTCACCATCTGCTGCAATGTGGCGCTGACTGATCCCGGTGCGCTTGCGGATCCAGCTGTCGTCGGTATCGACCATGCTCGACATCTCGGCATTGGTCACCACCCGCTGCGGCAGATAGGCGCCGCAGGAGAGCACTCTGGCTGAATAGGCCATCAGCTGGCGACCGCCCGGGCCGCCATGGCCGACTCCGTTGCATGTTCACAGTCTTTCGCGATGGTATCGATCACGCCGTACTTCACCATATCCACTGCTACCGACACGGCATGGGCGAAACCCAAAGCATCGGTGCCACCGTGACTCTTCACCACGATGCCGTTCAGGCCTAGAAACACGGCCCCGTTGTAGCGCCTGGGGTCGAGTCTCTTGCGCAGCTTCTGCATCGCTTGCCTGGCCAGAAGATAGCCGAGGCTGGCGAAAATGGACGAGCGAAAGGTGCGGTTCAGATACTCGCTAATCAGTTTGGCCGTTCCTTCGGCCGTTTTCAGGGCGACGTTTCCGGTGAAACCGTCAGTCACCACGACGTCGACCGTCCCTTTGGACAGATCGTCGCCCTCGACGAAGCCCTTGAAGCCATCCGGGTCCAGAGCAGCGAGCACCGCGCGGGCCTCCTGCAGGGAACCGTGCCCCTTGATCTCTTCGGCACCTACGTTCAGCAAACCATGCGTCGGGTCTGGCAGGCCTAGGATCGCACGAGCAAAAGCGCGTCCCATAATGGCGAAATCCACCAAATTACGAGAATCGCAGCTGACGTTGGCTCCCAGATCCAACATCACGCTTTCGCCGCGATGGGTTGGGAAGAAGGACGCAATAGCCGGACGGTCTATTCCGGGCATGGTGCGCAGCGATAGCTTGGACATGGCCATGAGCGCACCGGTGTTACCGGCCGACACGACCGCATCCGCACGCTTCTCGCGTACCGCATCGATAGAGAGGCGCATTGAGGAACGCCGGCCGCTGCGCAGCGCCACCGATGGCTTGGTGTCGCTGTCGACGACATCGTCGCTGTGCACCACCTCACAAACTTCAGAAAGCTTCTTCAGCCGGTCCAAATGCGGTCTGATCTCGGCCTCGCGCCCGAACAGCAGGAAACGCGCCTCGGGATGGCGCTGGCGGGCCATGTTGGCGCCGCGCACGACGATACCCGGAGCCTTGTCGCCACCCATTGCATCCAAGGCTATGGTCAGTTCGGCGCTCACCTCGCTGCGTCCGTCCTCGTCTTTCGCGTTTGCGGCAGTCTAGACCGCCCCGCTGCCAGGATCACGCTTTTCCTCAGATCTGGAAAAGAAAAGCAGAGAGCCTAGGACGCAAAGCCGAAGCCGGCCCGCCGTCGGCGAACCGGCTCAGTTCAACCTTCCATCCCTAACAGATGCAGTCCGGCCTGACGGCCAGGAGCCAAAGCAGCTACGCTGCCTCGACGCTGCTGACGACCTCGCGGCCGTCGTAATAGCCGCAATGGCCGCAGACGTGATGCGGGCGCTTCAGCTCGCCGCAGTTCGCGCACTCGGTGTAGGAGGCATTGGGCAAGGAATCGTGCGCACGACGCATGTTTCGGCGCGACTTGCTGGTTTTTCTCTTCGGAACCGCCATCGAACTGTCTTTCTTGCTAGCGGAGACACGCGCCCACACGGCGCAGCTCTCGATAAGGCGCGCCTAGATAGCGGAAAGATCCCGCTTCGGCAAGCCATGCCGCTATGCACCTATGCATTGGCAGGGCACTGTCAAGGGGACGGTAACGAAAGTCTTGTAGGTCTGAGAGGTCGTTACGGCCGCTGAACCCTAGTCTTCGCCGTCATCGCGCGAACTGCGGCGTTGGTCGAGTTGGGCCAGACTGGCAAAGGGGCTTGCCCCGGCATCGCGGGCTGAATCGGGCAGAGCAGCATCGGCAGCTCGGGGATAGGGGTCGAGCGCCAGGGAAAGCTGCTGAGCGACCTCTTCGCCCAGATCCAACCCCTCCTCAGGCAACGGCTCCGGCGTATCCGGATCGAGTCCCTCCTCGTCTTCCTCCCCCTCCGCAGTTGTCGAGAGGCCATAGCTCTGCTCGAATCGCTCGCTCACCTGTTGCACCACGGGCGCCAAGGTAACGACACAGCTTTGCGTTACCTCAGCTTCGAATTTGCCCTTGATCAGAACCAGTTTCAGAACCGGATCGACAGCCACCGTGAGATCGGCCGAGAGCCTCGCGATTTCGATCAGGTCCAGGCGCTCGGCCAATGCCGCTCGCTCGCTCGCGCTAGCACCAATCGAAAGGCTCTCCTGCCCGACACCCAGCTTCTCCAGCGCGTAGGGTCTCGAGAACTCCAATTCATCCGCCATTGTGAGACATCCCCAAGCACGGCTGCGGAAAGTCGATCCGACCCTTGGAGAGGTCGGCCCACACCAGTCCTAGCAAATGCGAATCGGCGCCTCGTACATAGGTAGCAAGATCGACCAAGACCGCTTCCTGGACTTCGGTCGTGCCGTAGAGATTCCGTGCCAGGACCTCCTCCAGCCGATCACCCTGACCGTCAAGCGCTGCTTCGTAGGCCAAGGCGCGACCATAGAAACCTTCGATCATGCGCTTTACGCGGCGGCCGACGCCAATATCCGAAGCGCCCAGTTCTCTTAGATTCAAATCCATGTCCGCGAAGAAAATCTCGGTCAGATCCTGCCCCAAAGCCTCTGCCACCGCGCCTTCGCGTTTCAGGCGTCGCAAGGCGAGAAAGATGTGCAGCGTGATCAGATCGAAACGACCATCGACGCTATCGGGCACGCTGAGGTCGCTATAGAAAACCGGCAAGCGTCCCTGAGCGACGATGGCCTGGTAGAGTTCGAGGCCCTCGTCCGAGAAGCCTGGTTTGCGGAGAAAGCGCTTCAACACTGTCGGTCGTTCCACGAGAATGATAAGGGCGTTACGGTGATTGGAGGGGCGCAAGCCCCTCTTTGTGCCCTTGAAGTGACGCGCGCTTTAGGGATATGCAAGTCTCAGCCTTGCGATGAAGGAGGAAAGGCCAGCAATGACTGTGCCTGCTGCGGCAATCAAGGCCATCGCCGCCGTTATCATCATGCTCTTCGTGTCGGCCTGCAGCCAAGAGATCACGGTTCGCGGGAACGTGCCCGATCCCGACGACGTGGCCACGATCGAACCCGGCATCACGACTCGTTCGGAGGTTGCCCGGCTTTTGGGTTCACCCTCGACGGTGTCGAGCTTTCGCGATCGCACCTGGTACTACATTGGTCAAAAGCAGACCAAGTTCGCCTTTCTCGACCCCGACGTCCTGGAGCGCTCAGTCTTGGTCGTTCAGTTCAACGATGTCGGAACGGTCGAAGATACCAAGCTCTTCACCCTGGAGGACGGCGAGTACGTGGAACTTGTGAGCCGCGAAACGCCGACCGAGGGTCGAGAGTTCGGCCTACTGGAGCAGCTGCTCGGCAACATCGGCCGTTTCGACACGCCTGACACCGGTGCCGGTAGCACGACCGGCGGCGGCAGTCCGGCGCCTGGGGTGCCTGGCCTCTAGCGTTCGCGCGCAGCTTCGCGACGGTAACTGGCAGGGCTCCGCCCCTACTCTCGCTTGAAGGCGCGGGCGAAGGCCAATTCGGACTCATAGCCGATTCGCTCGTCGATATCGTCCTGCCGGCCGAGAGCCTGGAGTTCCAGCCACTCAATCCCGCCATCTCCATGGCCACTGCCTAGGGCGATCGTTCCAAAGGCGCGCACGGCGGCTTCGGGCGTTTTCCGCCCGATTTCATAACCCCGTTCCATACCCACAGCGAGGCCTACCACTGCATCGTGATCAGCGGCACCATGACCAACCCCTTCGAGGGAGAGAGCAACCCACCCAGAATGGCAGCCGGTTCCTACCGGTACGTCCCGGCCAATCGCACGCATGCCACGGCTTGCGTCTCGGCAACGCCCTGTTCCTTTTACTTCTACGCCGATGGTCCCTTCGACTTCACGCCTGCCGAATAGGCCCCTAACCGCCTTTGCGACGGTCCGTCGGCAGCTGCCCAAAGAGGCTGTGCCGGAGGGATCGCCAGAGGCGGCGCTGATAGGCGGCGAAAGCTGACGCGTCGTAGGTAAGGAAACGCAGCAAGATACCGGCCCGATCGGAAAGCCGGCTCGATGCCGCGTAAACCGCCGCTTCCTCAGGAACAGGAAAGGCAATTTCTTCTGGGCAATCAGAACCGAAGAGCAGCCACATCTGACCGTACGCACAGGGCATGCCACCCACCCCAGAAACTGTCTGCAGTTGGCGCGAGCCTTGGATAGATTTCTCCTTGAAGCGGGTTTTCCCGGCAGGATTGCGAAGCTCTAGGAGATTCATGAAGGAGTCGAATGCAGGCTTGCCCGCATCCGGGTGCCAGGTCATGCCATCGCTCAACACCAACACCGACTCTCTTTCAAGCTTAATCGCAAAAGATTGACACAACCCGCTGAAAGGGAAAAGGACAACAGGGTCCAAGATAAGCTCTAGGTAACTCTGCTCTGCAAGCGAAAGGTTCCAATGGGATTGCGCCGGCTCTCCGCCCATCAATCCATGCACAACTTGAGCGCCCTGGCTGGTGAGGTGCGCTGAGGCCCCACTCTCCAGAGCAATTTCCTGGGTGAAGCGATCGCCAGGGAGCAACAATCCGCTGGAAGATTGTGGAATGAGGCTTGCCATTCCAGTTGGCGCGCGGTCGATCCAAAAGGGTCGCGTCAAGGACCAGGGATAGCGGGCATAGCGGCGCGAAAGACGGGTAGTCCCGCCGGCATCGGGTGCGAAACTCAGCTCCAGGTTTGCACGCTCTTCCGCCGGCTGGCTCAACGCAGCAGATAGCGTTGCGATAGCGGCACCTCCCTCACCGGCTCGCACATCATCAGACGGCCGTCGGCACGTACCTCGAAGCTCTGCGGATCGACTTCTATTCTAGGCAGAGCGTCATTGCGGATCATGTTGCGCTTGCCGCGTCCGCGCACGCTGTCGATCTGCACGAAGGCCTTGGCGACACCCAGTTTGCGATGGGTATCCGCCTCGATCGCCAAGCTGCTGACGAAGGTCACTCCTAGGTCTTCCTTGGCCTTGCCGTAGCACCCCCACATGGGGCGCTGGATCACCGGCTCGGTGCCGATGTGGCTGCCGTTTCCATCGCCCATGGCGGACCAAACCACATCGCCCGACTTGATCACCAGGAAGGGCTTGAGGCCAAAGCTGGCGCGCGGCCAGAGCACAAGGTCGGCCATCTTGCCGGGCGAGATAGAGCCGACATGCGCATCGATTCCAGCCGCGATCGCCGGGTTGATTGTGTACTTGGCAACATAGCGCAGGATCCGCTCGTTATCGGCCCGCGCTGTCTTCTCCTCCGGCAGGCGACCGAGGCGATCCTTCATCACACTGGCGAGCTGCCAGCACTTCGCCAGGTTCTCGGCCAGACGGCCCATGCCTTGGGTATCGGTCGCAAAGATCGATACCGCGCCCATGTCGTGCAGCAAGTCCTCGGCTGCCATCGACTGTGCCCTGACCCGTCCCTCGGCGAAAGCGACATCCTCCGGCAGGCCGTAATTCAGCATGTGGCAAAGCATAGTCATGGGCACGCCTTCTTCCAGCGCGCCTGGCGTGAAGGGGTTGGTCGGGTTGGTCGAAGAGGGCAAGACATGCGGCTCGCCGTTCACCTTCAAGATATCGGGCGCGTGCCCGCCCCCTGCCCCTTCGACGTGATACATATGAACGGTCCGCCCCTCGACGGCACGCAGGGTGTGCTCGCAGAAGCCGAACTCGTTGATGGTGTCGGTGTGGATATGGACGGAGAAATCGTGCTTGTCCGCAGCAACCAGCGAACGATCGATGACCGCCGGCGAGGCACCGAAGTCTTCGTGGATCTTGACGCCGAGCGCACCGCCACCAACCGATTCCTCGATGGCGCCGACGTCAGAGCAGCCGCGGCCCAGAAAGCCGAAGTTCAGCGGGAAACCGTCGCAGGCACGAATGAGCTGCCCTAACACATTGGGACCCGAACAGGTGACGTCGAAGTGCGGGCCCGGCGACATGCCGATCATGGTCGTAACACCGCCGGCCAGTGCATGCAGCGGCTGCTCCGGCGAGAGGAAGTGGGTATGCGCCTCGATCCCGCCCGCCGTCACGATAAAGTGGTCGCCGTGCACCACCGTCGTATTCGGCCCACAGACGAGCTGTGGGTCAACCCCCTCCATGATGTCGGGATTCCCGGCCTTGCCGACGCCAACGATGCGCCCGTCGCGTACGCCGATGTCAGCCTTCACGATGCCGAGCAGGGCGTCGATGATGGTGCAGTTGTGCACCACCATGTCCAGGGCGCCGGCGGCATAGGTTCCCGTGGTCTGGAAGCCTTCGCCGTCGCGCATGGCCTTGCCGGCACCGGTGGTCAACTCATCGCCATAGCGAGTGAAGTCCTGCTCGACTTCCGCCAACAAGGAGGTATCGGCCAGGCGAAACAGGTCACCGGTTGTAGGACCATAAAGTTCCGCATAGGCCTGACGGGTCAGCTTTGCCATAGCCCTCAAGCCCCCCGATAACCAAGAGCGCGGGCCTTCTCGAGTGCCGCCTCGCGCACCTTGGGGTCAGCGACGTCCCCATCGGTCAGGCCGCCGAAGCCGAAGACCTTGCCACTGCCACCCATCGCGACCAGGGTTATCTCTTTCGTAATGCCGGGATCGAATCGATGCCCGGTCCCGGATCCGGAATCGAGGCGATAGCCGAAGGCCTTGGCGCGATCGAACTCCAGGTCGGGATTGACCTCGAAGAAGTGCGCGTGGCTGCGCACCTGCACAGTCCGGTCACCGCGATTCGTAACCTGCAGCGTCACCTTCGCGCGCGCCTCGTTGATCTCAATCTCGCCGTCCGCCGGGATCAGCTCGCCCGGAACGAGATCGCCGGGTCCCGGATCGATCGGCGAGAAGAGCGTGACCAGCTTAGTCCCCTCTGGCAAGAGCACCTCGACAGAGATCACCGGCGTCATGGCGCCGACCCCCGGTTGTACCTCTTCCGGTCCCAGCAAGCCATGTCCCAGCTCCACCAGTTCCGGCAGCGACATGCCCCTGCGCGCTGCGGTGATTACCTCATCACAGATCAGCGCCACGGCCTCAGGCTGGCTCAAGCGGATACCCTCGGCACGGTAGCGCCTGGCCAGTTCGGCAGCGGTGAAGATGGTGAGCCGCTCCAGCTCGGTCGGTGAGAGGTTCATGGGCTTGCTCCTTTGTTCTCGGACCGCGCCCCACGCGACCCCTAGCTCAGGGAGCCAGGTAGCGCAGCAGCATTGGGTCGTCGCGGATAGTCTCCGCCGGCCCCTCAAGAGCGAACTGACCGCGATCCATCACATAAGCGCGGTCGGCAACCCTGAGCGCCAGTTCGACATGTTGTTCGACGATGATGATGCTCATCGTCTCGCTCAGCAAGCGCAGGCGTTCGGCAATCTCTTCGATCACGCCCACCCAGACGCCCTCGGTCGGCTCGTCTAGCAGAAGCAGGCTGGGTTCGCCCAGAAGCGCGCGCCCGATCGCCAGCATCTTGCGTTCCCCGCCGGAGAGCGTGCCAGCCTGCTGGGCCATGCGCTCTCCCAGCTTTGGAAAGAAGTCCAGCACCATGTCGATGCCGGCCTTGTCCTTCTTGGTGACAGCACCCAGCAAGAGGTTCTCGCGCACCGAGAGACTGCCGAAGACCGCCTGCTCCTGCGGGACATAGCCCATGCCGCGCAGCACGCGCTTTTGCGTATCCATTCCGGCCGCTGCCACGCCGTCGAACTGGATCGATCCGCGCATAGGCTTGATCTCGCCGATTAGTGTCTTCAGCAAGGTGGTCTTGCCGGCGCCATTGCGGCCCAGGATAGCGATGCCGCCCTGGCGTGCGGCTTCCAGCGACAGATCGAAGAGGACCTGGCTGCGACCATAGCCGGAGGAGAGTCCCTCCACCGTGAGCAGGGGCGCATCAGACACGGGTGGTATAGACCTCCTGAACCTTTTCCGAGCGCTCGATTTCCTCGACGCTGCCGTCGTCCAGAACCTTGCCGGAGTCCAACACCGTCAGGTGATCGCAGATGTCCTTGATGAAATCGAGGTCGTGCTCGACGATCACCAATGCGCAGTGATCCTTGATCGGCATCAGAAGCTCGCCGGTCACCCGTCGTTCCTCCGGACTCATGCCGCCGGTGGGTTCGTCCAACAGCAGCAACTTGGGGTTTTGGGTCAAGGACATAGCAATTTCAAGCCACTGTTGCTCACCGTGGCTGAGTTCGCCGGCCAGGGCTTCTGCCTTGTCGGCCAAACGAAAGCGCTCCAACGCGGCCATAACCTCGCCGGCCAGTCGCTCCTTGCTGCTGGAGCGCAGCAGGCTCCAGATCGACTGATGCGCCTGAACCGAGAGCAACACATTGTCGTAGACCGAGAGCTCCGGCAGTACGGCAGTGATCTGAAACTTCAAGCTGAGGCCCAATCGCGAACGGTCGGCCGGCCTGGCGCGGGTAATGTCGTGACCGTCGAACGTGATGCTGCCTTCGTCAGCGAAGTGAGCACCGGCTATGGCCTTCAGAAGCGTGCTCTTGCCGGAGCCGTTGGGGCCGATCAGACCGTGAAAGCTCTTGGCCGCTACCGAGACATCGACACCGTCCAGTGCGCGCAAGGCGCCGAAGGTCTTACCGACGCCGCGGACCTCAAGCAGCGCCACCGCGCCCTCCTTTCGGGACCTTGCCGAAGGTACCGATCCGCTCGCGCTCGCTCACGACGAAGCCCAAAAGTCCGGCCGGCTTGTAGGCCACCACCACCAGCATGATGACACCCAGGATCACCGGCCAATAGTTCTTCAGCTCATCCTGGTCGGACAGCACGAAGGCAATGATCTCGATAGCCCCTACTCCAAGCAAGGGGCCGATCAGAGTGCCCACCCCGCCAAAGAGGGCATAGAGCACTGCAAAGGTCGAAAGCCCGATCCCCATGCTGGCCGGACCGATGAAGCCCTCATGATGGGCATAGAGGCTGCCGCCGAGCCCCGCCAGCATCCCGGCAAAGCAGAAGACCAGCGCCTTGAAGGCCTGCACGCGATAGCCGAAGAAGGCCAGTCGCTCTTCGTTCTGCCGCATGCCGGCCAGAACCAGTCCGAATTGAGAACGCACCAGCCAACGGCTAGCGAGATAGCCCAGGATCAGAAATGCTAAGGCGATGTAGTAGAAGAGCTGACCCGGCTCGATCTCGAAACTGCCGAACTTCAGGAAATCGTAGATCGACATGCCATTGCCCGCCCCGACCCACTGCCAGCCAGCAACCATGCGCTCGGCCGCGTAGGAGGCGGTCAAGGTACCGAGGGCCACGAAGATGATGGTCGGCGTGCGCTTGCCCAAAAGGAGAAACCAGCCGATGAAGAAGGAGACCAGCAGGCCGACGATCATGCCGATCGGGACGATGCCCCAGATCTGCACGAACTCCGCCTTGTTGGCCAAAAGTGCGATGACATAGCCCGACATGCCGAAGAAGAGGGCCTGGCCGAAGGTCATGATGCCGGAGTAACCCCAGCAGAGATCGAAGCTGATCGCCAACAGGCAAAGCAGCAGCATGCGGGTTGCGATGATGGTGTGGAAATCCGACGCGAAGCTCGGCAGCACCAGCAGAAAGACGAGCAGCAGCCCTTCGATGATGGGAATGACGCGCATCACACGCTGACCTACCCCGCTGCTACGATCCATTGCTGCCATGAACGCCTACACCGCCCTACATAATTCGGTAGAAAGATAGGCCCGTGCCGCCTTTCACGACGGCACGGGCCGTTTGATCAGGTCTCGCCGCACTCGTCGGGGTCAACCATCTTGGCTTCAGAGATGATGTCCCATTTGCCGTCCTTGGCGCGACCCACGTACATGTTCATCGCCACATGTCCGCTGCCTGGCACTACTTTGGCAGGACCGCCCGGACCCTCGGGTATGGAAGCGCTGTCGAGGGCTGCAGCGACGGGCTCGCGCGCAAGATCGCCGTTGGTTGCGATCACAGATTGCTCATAAAGCTTGATACCGCGATACATACCAGTCGAGCCGGTTCCAGCCGAGAAGAGGTATTTGGTGTCCGGGAACATCTCGGAATACTCCTTCAACAGCTGCTCGCTGAAGGGGTCCTTCACCGTGTGGAACCAATCGAGGCAGGAGTAGACGCCCTCCAGCTCGCGCTGCGGAACATAGTTCACCGCGTTCTCGTCAAAGTAGACGCAAGACGAGGTCCCGCCCTTGTCCTGGAAACCGGCCTCGTAGAGCTGTTTGGTGAAGGCCTGCAGACCCGGCGGAATCACCGTATTGAAGACGTGGTCCACGCCCTCGTTCATGATCTTCGAAACCGTGGCAGAGTACTCCAGCTGATCCAGCGGATAGTACTCTTCGAACACGATCTCGCCGCCGTTCTCCTCAATCACCCGGCGCGCCCAGGTGTTTAGGAGCTGCGGCCAGATATAGTTCGCAGACGGCATGGCGAAGCGCTTGTTGCCCTGTTTGATCAGATAGGGCAGCAGCTCGGAACACTGCTGCGCCGGGGTCGGGCCGGTACACCAGAGGAAGGGCGTGCACTCCTGGCCCTCGTAGAGCTGAGGATAGAGGTAGAGCGTCTTGCCGCGGCGCACGATGGGGTTCTTGATGGCCTCGCGCATTGCGCTTGTAATGCCGCCCAGAATGACGTCGACTTCGGCTTGCTGCACCAGACGGCGCACATTGCCCACGGCCGTGCCAGGATCGGAGGCAGTGTCCTCCAACACCAACTCGACCGGGCGACCCAGGATGCCGCCGGAATCGTTGATTTTCTTCACAGTGAACTGGGCGACCTGCCAGTTCGAGTTGCCACCCGGTGCGATGGCCCCGGTGATGTCCGTGGCAATGCCCATCTTGATCGGACCTTCGGCGTGCGCCCACTCCGGTCTCAGCACCCAGGTAGATCCGGCGGCCACCCACCCTGCCGCGCTGAGTGCCGAGGCACCTTTCAGAAAGCCGCGCCGGCTGAAGTCCTTGTTCGTTATGGACATGATTCTAGATCCTTCCTTTGCTTATGAGACCATTGGGACGGAACTTGACGATCGTGAGCGCCACGACGAAGACGAGAACCTCTGCAAACACCGGCGAGACGGCGACCGCCACGCCTGGAATCTCGCGCAGCCACTGGAAGCCGGGAACCATGGAACCGATCATGGCCGCGCCCAGGATCGGACCTTCGAAGGTCCCCACTCCGCCCAGCATGACCGAGAGAAAGGCCTGTACCAGGAAGCGCACGCCCAAGTCGGCCGAAAGCGAGAACAGCGGCACCATCAGCGCGCCTGCCAGCCCCGCCAGCGCGGCGCCGAAGGCGAAGGTCATGGAGTAGAGCCTGGTCGTCGAAACGCCGGAAGCACGCGCCAGGCCTGGGTTTTCCAGGGCGCCGCGAACCTGCAGCCCGATCGTGGTGCGGGTCAGCAGCAAGAAGCAGCCGACCATGACCGCCACAGTCGTTGCGATGATAACGCTTCGCCAGATTGAAAAGCTAAGGTCGCCGACCACGAAGGCGCCGGGAATGGGTTCGTCGATTGAGTAGTACTGCCCACCGATCAGGCCGCGCACGATTTCGCGAATGATCAGACCGATGGCGTAGGTGGCGAGCATCGCCGTAATCGGCGACTTGTAGAGTCTTCGGATCGCGGAGGCTTCGATCAAGAGACCGAAAATGCCCACCAAGATCGGTGCAGCCAACATGCCGCTCCATTCCGGCAGCCCTTCGCCGCGAAAGACATAGACCGTGTAGGCGCCGAGAAGGACGAACTCGCCGTGCCCCAGATTGAAGATGCCCATCAAGCTGGCGATCACAGCCAGGCCGGACACCACCAGAACCATGATGGAGGCGAAGGCCAGGATGTCGAACACCAGCTTTATCGCAGCATCCATTACGGCTCCCCCCTAGGCAGGCATCACGGCGCACCTCTTGTTCGCGCCCCTTCCGTGCGGTCAATTGGTCTTGGCGACCCTACGCGACCCGGCGATCTCCAAGATGACGGTTGAACGGGTTGTGGTTTCGACCAGCAGCAGCAAGCCTGTTGCAGTCAGGATCGGCTTGTCAAGGGATCAAGCCCACCTCGTGGGCAGCTGTCGCGCCTGCCGGTTGAATGGGCATCTTGACCACTTTATGCGCAGCAATATGGTGCTTTGTTTAGCAAGCCAGGGAATGCTTGCAGCGATCGGAACAGAGGTCTCTATTTCACTTCATTTTTTGCGCGAATTTCTTGATTCTCCAAGAGCGTCCACACAGTCGTCGCGCGAGGCGCGTTCCGTCGCACCCAACAGATATGTGATCACAAATTCACTTGAGTCTGCCTCTTTGAACGAAATCGACCTAACGCTAGCGTTCGGCAATCTCGATCGAGTCCACGCGCTCCGGGTAGAAACAGATGTGGTCCTTGATCAGGGCGACCTCGGCGAAGGGATCTAGGTAGGTCCAGGCAACATCGGCGATCTGCTTGCCGGCTTGCTCGATCGAGAAGTAGCTGGCAGTGCCCTTGTAAGGGCAGACGCTGCTGGTCGTGCTGGAGGTCAGCGCCACCATGCTCACATCAAGGCGCGGGATATAGTAACGAACCGGTAGCCCGGTCTCGAACAGCAGGACTGCACGCCGCGTGTCGGCCAAGATCTCGCCAGCGGCGCGAACGACGACCCGGCGGTGGCTCTCCAACGTGTCGATGCGGATGAAGGGATGGCGCGGGTGTGCCAGCAGTTCCTGCTCCTCATGCCAAAAGGAGTCGACCGCGTTCCAGTAGAATGCGATATGACCGGCGATCCCGGCCGCGTCGGGCAAGGGCTCCGGATAGCTCCAGGCGGCGTTCTCCACAACCTTGTCACCCGCCTTCAGTGTCCAATAGCGCGCATCGCCCTTGAAGGGGCAATGGCTGTGGTGATCCGATGGCACCAAGAGCGCCTGGGATACGGCTTCGGCCGGAAAATAGATCACGGGGTGCAGCTTACCTTCGCAAAGCAGTACGGCATCGCAGCTGTCCGCCAAACTCTGCTCGGCGAAGATCGCCCGATAGCGCCGCCCATCCTTATGCAGGCGGATGGCATGAGGTCCGTCACGCATCATGGCTCGATCCTCCCTCGTTATGGTCGAGAACCAACTGGAAAACTTGGGAGTCACTGCCGCGCCCGCGCAGGCGATAGGCGCCGCTGGCCTGGACTGCCATTGAGGGAGGTAGCGCCTCTCTCGTCTTTGCGCCCATCAACACGATGACCTCCGCCTCGCGGTCGACATCTTTGCCGAGCGCTTCGAGGCGCTGCGCACTGTTCACCGTATCGCCGATCAAGGTATAGTTCACCCGTCCCGGCGCACCGATGTTGCCTGCCACGACCGGCCCACTGTCCAAACCGATCCTGAGCCTTACCGGCTCCTCGCCGCGGGCCCGCCTCGCCTCATTGTCGGCCTTCACCAGTTGCGCGATCTTCAGGGCCGTCCGGCAGGCACGTTCGGCATTGTCCGGCTGATCGAACGGCGCTCCCCAAAATGCCATGATGGAATCGCCGATGTATTTATCGACCGTACCCTCCTCCTCCTCAATGGCCTCTGCCAAGAGGGTGAAGTGATCGTTCAGGAGTGTCGCCAAATCGGCAGGACTGAGGTTGGCGCCGATGCTGGTGAAGCCGACGATGTCGGTGAAGAGGACCGTCACCTCCCGAACCTCAGACTGCAAGCTGGAGCCGCCGGAGCGCATTAGGCGCAGCACCAGGCTGCGCGGGACATAAGTCTCGAAGGAGCGCAAACCTGCCACCATGGTGTTGAAGGCCTGGGCAGCGACATTCAGCTCCCGGAAACGGCTGCTCTTCAAGGGTTTGACCTTGTCGAGGTCGAGGTTGCTGACAGAGCCGGAGGCGCCGGCCAGGCTAACCAATGGACGCACGATCGAACGTGCCACGTAGAGACCGATCCCCAAGGCCACGACCAAGATCGCCAGGCCGAAGACTCCGGTCAGAATGAGACGCTGAAAGGGGTCGTCTACCTCGTTGCCGCGAAAGGCAACGCCGACCGTCCATTTTGGCAATCCCTTGTCGGCAAGGTCGCGATAGAGGTAGATGAAATCGTCATCCTCGCCGGACACGACACGACCCTGAATGTCGCCTTCGGTCAACATATAGGTCATGTCGTCGACGCTTTCGTTCCAGATCGAAGAGAGCAAAGGATCCTCAAGCTCCGAGATCCGTGGCAAAGGCTTCTCTTCAGAGGCCAGGTCGTAGCCGTCGGTCAAGCTCGAGTGTGCCACCACCTGATCTCGTTCGAAGAGAACGAAGCTGTTGGCGGAACCACCTCGGTCATAGTCGGTTAGGAAACGCGAAAGCGCCTGCGTGGAGACAACCGCGAACATTAGGCCAATTAACTCGCCATCGCTCACAACGCTATCGGCCACGATGATCTGGGTCGCCCCGAACTCCTCGACGTAGTTAATCGCGCGCCAGGAGGGGTCGTCCAGGATACGCTGGTTCGCCATCGAGTCTCTTATGGGTTGACGGTCGGCCCAGCTGTCCTGAAAGAACAACAGCTCTCCCTCGTTGCGTCCGGCGCGTACTACTGAAAAGTCGGCGCGCACGAAAGCGATTCCAGAGACCTGCGGCGCAGCTGCAAGCGATCCCAGCATTAAATCGCGCAAGCGATCGACGTTCTCGGGCTCGACTTCGCCGCTGCCGATGAGGCCGCCAAGGAAGGTTACCTGCTCCTGCGCGGCACTGACGTAGGAATCCACCTCTTCGGCTACAGCGTTGACCGAAAGCATCGCGATAGAGTTCATCAACTCGAACGTATTTCTACGAGCGGCCTCCCAAGCGCCCCAGAAGCTGACGCCGGCTGAACCAAGCAGCAAGATGACCAGGCCGACGGTCATGGTCCGCGACAGCGAGACGGTACGGCGTGGTTTGCTTGGTGCGGGAGCTTTCATCGCTCTCTGTCCGCATAGGGATTCTTGCCGCCACGCAAACGAATCCGCAAGGGCGGACCCATGAGATCGAAGGCCTGACGCAGGCCATTCTCCAGATAGCGCAGATAGCTCTCAGGCAGCGCATCGGCCTGGTTGCCGAAGAGCGCAAAGGTCGGCGGCCGGCTCTTGATCTGGGTCATGTACTTGAGGCGAATGCGCCGGCCTTGCGGTGCAGGTGGCGGGTGCTGTGCCAAGGCCTCTGCCAGAAAGCGGTTGAGCTGCGCCGTCGCTATGCGTCGGTTCCAGGCCTCGTAGAGCTGCACCACTGCCGGCAGAAGTCGTGGCAAGCCACGGCCGGTCTTCGCCGAGAGGGTGACGAGCGGCAAGCCCTTCACCCGCGGCAGGGACTGTTCGACCCGACGCTTGATCTCGGCCATGGTGGACTTGGGATCCTCGACCAGATCCCATTTGTTCACGGCGAGCACCAGCGCGCGGCCCTCCTCCACCACACTCTCCGCGATGGTCAGATCCTGACGCTCCAGAGGTTGCGTCGCATCGATCAACAGGACGGCGATGTGGGCGTAGCGCAAAGCGCGCCTGGTATCGGCGCCGGCTAGGCGTTCCAAACCGTCCTTGATCTTGCCGCGCCGACGCAGGCCTGCGGTGTCGATCAAGCGAATGGCTTGGCCTTTGTGTTCCCAGTCAAGCGCGATGGAATCACGGGTGATGCCGGCTTCCGGCCCGGTCAAGAGACGCTCTTCGCCGATCAGACGGTTGACCAATGTCGACTTGCCGACATTGGGGCGACCGATCACCACCAGCTGTATAGGGCCGCCCGGCGCCTCTTCTTCCTCGCTATCCTCGGCACCCTCGCTTTCCTCCCAGGCCTCCATGGCCGGGGTTGGCTCTCGCTCGGCAAGGTGGGGCGACAGGGCTTCATGCAGATCGGCAAGACCAAGGCCATGTTCGGCAGAGAAGGCGATGGGTGCGCCGAGGCCCAGGCGATGCGCCTCTGCAGCCATCGCTTCGGCCATCCGTCCTTCGCATTTGTTGGCCAGCAGAACCACGGGCTTGTTCAGGCGCCGGAGCCAGGCGGCAAAACGCTCATCGTCGGGCAATAGGCCGCTGCGCGCATCAATGACGAAGACGACAACGTCGGCCTCTTCTACCGCCAGTTCCGACTGCGCGCGCATGCGTCCGGCCAGGGAATCCGGCGGCGCCTCTTCCAACCCGGCCGTATCGACCACCCGAAAGACCAAGTCATAAAGCTCCGCCTCGCCGTCGCGCCGATCGCGCGTGACGCCGGGCCGGTCGTGGACGAGCGCGCTGCGCCGCCCGGTCAAGCGGTTGAAAAGCGTTGATTTGCCCACATTGGGGCGACCGACGATGGCAAGGCTTGCAAGCATGACCCTGCATAGAGCAGATCGCGGTCGGATGGAATCATCACGTCACGCGAGTCTGCCCTGCTGCAGAGCTGGCCTCGTCAACGCCCCCTTGGTCCGCTGCCGCGGCGGCTTCCTACTGGGTCCGCTTGAAGACCCCTGCGGGGGAGCGCACCTGGTTCTGGTCGATGATCTGGACCTCGAAGCTGTCGGGATAGAAGTAGTTGGGCTGGCAGTTTCCATAGGCATCGCAGGTCTGCTGCGGGTTCCAACGTTGCGGCAGAACAGAGATCTGTATCTTGCCACCGCCAAGCGGCTCTGCCGACCAGTTACCCCAGATGTCCGTGCGGCTCTGACCACTCGTCAAGATGGTCTGGTAGTTGCCGTTCTTCTGGTAGACCACCTGGGCCTGGATCGGTCCCCAGTCTGAGGGAATGGTGCCCTCCCAAGTGCCGGAGAGGAACGTCATCGCCTGTTCGCTCGTCGGCTTCCCAGGATCTTGCCTCTCTGGGTTGTTCGGATCATTGCTAGGCGTGTTTGGGCCAGGACCGCTGGGCTGTCCGCCGCCCTCCTGTTCCAAGACGATCTTCGAGAAGAACTCGATGATGGAGTAGCACATGGTGACCTGAGCATTGATCGGGTCGTACCAGGCATTCACCTCTTGGCAGTCGCGGAACACGATTTTGAAGTCGCGCGGCCAGACGAAGGCTTCTTCCAGGTACTTGGCCATCTCCGCCACGACACCGGTATCGCGAAACATGGGCTGCAGCGCCTTGCCCATTTCTGTGGTCGGCTCCTGGAAAGAGACAATCACCTTGGCACCGGGCGTGTCCGCCGGCAGGTCGCCGGGCGAATCCGGGCCCAGATCGCGCGCTACGGACGCCAGTATCCGCTCCCAAGCGGTGTAGCGCTTGGCGTAGTCGTACTTACAGCGCTCGCGATTGCGCTGCGGGAACTGCACCTTGTCGGCCAGCGCGTCGTAACGTTCGGGGTTGCCGCCATAGATGATGCAGAAGCCATTGCGGAAGCGGGTCAGACTGGGCGAGTGCTCGTCCTGCCATGGCTCTACGGCGCCCTGCGCCTCCATCTTCCTGCCGTTGTAGTACCAGAGCAAGGTGGAATAGCGCACGACATCGTGCAGAAGCTGCCTCTCGATGGGATCTTCCGGCAGGTTGCCCTCCTCAAAGGCGGCGCCCAGGACGAAGGCAGAGAACTCATCGGCCACATCCTCTTCCGGGCCGGTAGCCGGAATCTTGAGCTCGCCGATCAAAGCATGTCCCAGCTCGTGAAAAAGCACGCCGAAGCTGGTTCCCATCAGGATCGAAGCCAGCCGCAATTCCTGCGGCGAGAGGTCTCCGAGTGAGTCGTCGCCACCCGGTGCCGGCCCCTCGCTGACGTCGTCTCCGCCACCACCGGTTCCGCCGCCACCCTCATCGCCGGGTCCCGCCGGCGGCGGGAAGGGTTCATCGTCGCCGGAGCCATCGGGATCGGCAGGCGGTGGGAAGGGTTCGTTTCCACCTCCGCTTCCTGCTGTCTGCACCACCTCATAGCCATCGAATGCAAAGCGCCCGGCACCGAAGACGATCAGACCGACGGTATCGGCAAAGCCCTCGTTGTTCTCTAGCACGAAGGCTGTCTGATCGTTGATCAGCAGCTTTATCTCTGTCGCGCTCTGCTCCAAGGTCAGGATGTCGCTGCCATCGCCGCGGCCCTTGGCCTCCTCGGCGGTGGCGGCATGGGCCAGCCCCTCATTGTCGCGAAGATAGATCGACGCGGCACCGTCGCTGCCCAGGGTGAAGGCCTTGTAGCTTTCGGCCGACTTGTAGTCGAAGAGCAGACCGATCTCGGTGATCCTGTCAGCCTTGGCACGCAAGGCCACGTTGACCTTGACCGTCCGGGTGCCGCCATCCAGCGGATCGTTGCCTGCCCGGAAGTAGATGACGGCATCGTCTTCGGTCATGTTGGTCAGCATCAGCCAACCGTTCGCCAAAGAGGTGGTCCAGGCCCCATCGGTGCCCAAGGGCATAACCTCGGCCAGCGGACCGACATGATCGGCAACATCGGCCTTGGCCGCACCGCCGACCAGCAGTCCGCAAGACAGAACAACCGTCAGCAAGCCCCCCAAGCTTTGTTTCACGAGACCCATTGTCACCTCCGTCCCACTTCGGCAGCCCTGCCCCCCTTAGAAGAGGCCCACAGTTCGTCGGCCAGGACACAAGAGCGCATTCCCAATCTTGCAAAAAGCTTAGCCAGCTTCTGTCCGCCGGTCCATTACAGATGCAAGAAGGCACGTGCTTGAGGCTGCCAGGGGCCCGCACGCACAGGGTCATCATCTCGCTGTTTAAGAAGATTGTCTCGGCCAGTTGGTGCTTCCGGCTGAACAGCGCCCAGTCGACCAGCACTCCTGTCGACCTCCAACCGGCCCACGTGTAGCAGGCGAGGTCTCTAGTCTTGATTCAAGCCGAGCTCACGCTGTCTCTTCTTGCTCAAGCCCAGAGAGACCAGGCGGTGCGATTCGACGATGTAGGCCTTCAGGTCCTCGTCGTTCAGGCCGGGCTGTTCGTAGTGCTGGATCCAGGTGAAGCCGCGTGATGCCAGGTAAGGGGCCGGTCGCAGCCCTGCTTGCTCGCGCAGCATCTCAAAGGCCATCTCGGAGGTCTTGAAGGTAAAGCGAGGCTCGTCGCCGGCGTCCCATCCGGCGATCGCAAAGACCTTCCCTCCGACTTTCCAGACATCGGCTCCCCCCCACTGAACCACGTG
Organism: Rhodospirillales bacterium; assembly: GCA_963669445.1. Classification (GTDB taxonomy): domain Bacteria; phylum Pseudomonadota; class Alphaproteobacteria; order Kiloniellales; family JACOMY01; genus JACOMY01. Next base: position 1,607,861 of record OY770029.1, on the reverse strand, counting down.
GCTGGTCGCCGGTAAGGAGGCGCAGAAGCGATTGTACTCCTCATAGGTCATCTCGGCTTCTCCTGAGGCACCGCTTCCACCGGCAAGACCGCAAACCCCGCCAAACTTGGCACGGGCGGAGCAGCGACCGCAGCACCGCTCCGTCATCCCGGTGGATAGGAAAGGCTTAAGCTCCTAGTTTCGAAAGAGCTTTAACAACAGAAAGTTAGCCTGCCTCACTTCAGCGAGAGAGTGAACTAAGCCCACTCTAGTCTTCTTCTTTCGGCTCTTCCTGCCCGCCGAGCATCTCGGAGGCGACCAGACCGGCGTTCTCCCGCACCTTACGCTCGATAACCTGAGCAACCGTGGGGTTATCGCGCAGAAATCCCTTCGCGTTCTCGCGGCCCTGACCGATGCGTTGCCCCTCGGCCGAGAACCACGAGCCGGACTTCTCGACAACACCGGCAGTGACGCCGAGGTCGAGCAGTTCTCCGGTTTTGGAGATACCCTCGCCATAGGTGATATCGAACTCGACCTGGCGGAACGGCGGCGCCATCTTGTTCTTGACCACCTTGACCCGGGTTTGGTTGCCGACGACGGTGTCGCGATCCTTGACCGAGCCGATGCGCCGGATGTCCAGGCGGATCGAGCTATAGAATTTCAGCGCGTTGCCGCCGGTCGTGGTCTCGGGGCTGCCGAACATGACGCCGATCTTCATACGAATCTGGTTGATGAAGACGACCAAGCAGTTTGAGCGCGAAATCGAGCCTGTGAGCTTGCGCAACGCCTGGCTCATCAGCCGGGCCTGCAGGCCCGGCAGCGAATCGCCCATCTCGCCTTCCAACTCGGCGCGCGGCACCAGGGCGGCCACGGAATCGATCACCAGTACGTCGATCGCACCGGAGCGGACCAGAGTATCGGCAATCTCCAAGGCTTGCTCGCCGGCGTCGGGCTGCGAGATCAGCAGCTCGTCGACATCGACGCCGAGTTTGCGTGCGTAGCTGGGATCAAGCGCGTGCTCTGCATCGACAAAGGCGCAGGTGCCGCCCTGCTTCTGCGCTTCGGCAACCACATGCAGCGCCAAAGTCGTCTTGCCGGAGCTCTCCGGCCCATAGATTTCAACGATCCGCCCCTTAGGCAGTCCACCGATACCCAATGCGATATCCAAACCCAGCGAACCGGTGGAGATAACCTCCGCCTCCACGGCCTGCTTGTCGGCACCGAGCTTCATAATGGAGCCCTTGCCAAAGGCCCGCTCGATCTGTCCGAGGGCGGCCTGTAATGCCTTTTCCTTGTCCACGTTCTCTCCCGTCACAAGACGTAAGCTTGTCTGCGGCATGCGCCTATCCCTTCTTATCTCACAGCCGACACCGGAGCGGCAATGAAGGGATCGTACACTCTTTGTTCTCATTTGCGCAAGATCAAAAGCAGAACAAAGCAGCAATTCGGCGCGCGGATCTGTTTGAGCGTCTCTGCCACGGAAAGAGTTTTTCCCGCCTTCCGGCCAGCTGCGGGCAGTCAACGTCGTTCAGAACGCCGAAGCGTTCAATCGTCGCGTTGCGTGCGTTCCATGCGCTCGTGGCGCTCTTGGGCCTCAATCGAGAGCGTAGCAATCGGGCGAGCTTCCAGGCGTTTGATCTGGATCGGCTCGCCAGTGTCCTCGCAAAAGCCGTAGCTGCCGTCTTCGATTCGCTGTAGCGCCGCATTGATCTTTGCGATTAACTTGCGTTCGCGATCGCGGGTGCGTAGCTCTAGAGCACGATCGGTTTCCAGCGAGGCGCGGTCTGCGATATCGGGCTCCGACACGCTGCTCTCTTGCAGGTTATTGATCGTCTCACTCGACTCATAGAGCAGCTCCTGCTTCCAGCTCAGTAGCTTCTCACGGAAATAGGCCCTCATCCGCTGGCTCATGAAAGGTTCGGATTCGGTTGGTTTGTAGTTCGGCGACAAAAGCGACGTCATCCACGATCCCCTACGGCGCATCGTCTAACGCGCTGAGGGGTATACGGAATATCCTGGCGGCCAGCAAGATGGGCTGTGACCTTTTCCGCCGACAAAGTGAATTTTCTTTAATCTGGGGCTCTGCCGCAGATGAGTGAGGGCATGCTGGGCCTGGCGTCGACGAGGAAGCAACCGGGGCGGCCGCGCGCCAAGAGCAGCGCCTTGGCCTGGCCCATTGTGCTCATCGCGCTGCTGCTGCTGCTGCCGATCCTGAGTGTGCTGGCAAACCTGCTGCAGCCCGATCAAGGCAGTTGGGCCCACCTCAGCGAAACCCTCTTGCCGCGCTATCTATTGAACTCGCTGCTGTTGGTCCTCGGTGTCGGTCTGCTGGTTCCGGTTATCGGCAGCGCAACGGCTTGGTTGACGACGCTCTGCCGCTTTCCCGGAGACCGCTTTTTTATCTGGGCCTTGGTGCTACCGCTCGCCGTGCCGGGCTACGTGGTTGCCTATGCCTACACCGATGTCCTGGATGTCGCCGGTCCGGTGCAGAGCTGGCTGCGAGCGAGCTTTGGTTGGCAGGTCGGCGACTATTGGTTCCCACAGGTTCGGTCGCTCCCAGGGGCGGCACTCCTCCTGAGCCTGGTGCTCTATCCTTACGTCTATCTGCTGGCACGGGCCGCCTTCCTGCAACAGTCCGCCTGCGTCTTGGAGGTAGGACGCACGCTTGGCTACCGTCCCTGGGGCCTCTTCTTTTCTGTAGCCCTGCCGCTTGCCAGGCCGGCAATCGCAGCAGGCACCGCACTCGCCCTGATGGAGACTCTGGCCGACTACGGCACGGTCTCCTTCTTCGGCGTATCGACCTTCACGACCGGCATCGTCCGCGCGTTCAGCGCTTTCGGCGACCGCATCGCGGCGGCACAGCTGGCGGCCCTCCTGCTGATCGGCGTGCTGGGCCTGCTTCTATTGGAGCGCTGGAGTCGCAGTCGCAAGCAGTATCACCACACCACCGGTCGCTACAGCAGCCTGCCGCAGTTCCAACTGACCGGCATGAATGCAGTTTTGGCCATCGCCGCCTGCGGCCTGCCCTTGCTGCTTGGCTTTTTACTGCCGGCCGGGTTGCTGTTCTGGATGTGGTTGGACCAGGCGCAAGGCAAGGTCGACTCGCGTTTCCTAGGCTGGGCCTGGAACTCCTTCTCCCTCGGCGCGGTGACCGCCCTGCTCGCCGTCCTGATCGGCCTTCTCTTGGCTTATGGACTGCGCCAACGCGGCAGCCGCCTCTTGGCTGGCCTCGCCCGACTGGCCGGTATGGGCTATGCCGTGCCCGGCACGGTGATCGCCGTGGGTGCGATCATTCCGCTGTCGATCCTGGACCACACCCTGGCCGCTGTGCTGCGCGATCTGTTCGAGGTCAAGAGCGGGCTGCTGCTCAGCGGCTCCGTCGTAGCCCTAATCTATGCCTATCTGGTACGATTCCTGTCGGTCTCCATGAATACACTGGACGCCAGCCTCAGCAAGGTTCGGCTGAGCCTGGACGAGGCCGCGCGCACCCTGGGTCGACGGCCCGCCAGCGTGCTGCGCGACGTGCACGCGCCCTTGTTGATGAGCGGCCTTGCCACCGCTGCCTTGCTGGTCTTCGTCGACGTGATGAAAGAACTACCGGCGACCCTGCTGCTCAGGCCATTCAATATGGACACCCTGGCGGTGCAAGCCCACAACCTGGCGTCCGACGAGCGCTTGGCCGACGCTGGCCTTCCATCGCTCACCATCGTCGCCGTCGGCATCCTGCCGGTGATCCTGCTGTCGCGCGCCATAGCAAAAGGCCGCCCGGGTCTCTAGCGAGCGGCCTTTCGTTACTCAAAGGACTGGAACCAGTCCGCGCTCCTACTGCCAGCCGGCGCGATCCATGGTCTTCGCGGCTTCGGGCTGCAGCTTGCCGAGGGTCGAGACATTGAGCTCGTCCTCCTTGAAGCGACCCAGGCCGACGACGGCCGCGTTTGCAGCAACGCCCTCGACCACGGGATACTCGTTGTTGCCGTTGGCGAAGTGCTCCTGGGCTTCGTCGCTTGCCAGGTACTCCAAGAGCTTGATCGCATTCTCGCGGTTCTCCGCGCCCTTCACGACGCCGGCACCGGAGATGTTGACGTGGGTTCCGCGATCGTCCTGGTTGGGGAAAACGATCGTAAGCCGCTCGGCCATGCTCTTCAGGTCTTCGTTGTCGCCGGTCAGCAGCCGAACCATGTAGTAGGTGTTGCCGACCGAAAGACCGCACTCGCCGGCGCCGACGGCCTTGATCTGATCGGTGTCGCCACCCTGCGGACTGCGCGCCATATTGGCCACGACGGCATCGGCCCATTTCTGGGCAGCCTCTTCGCCGTCGGCGGCAATGATCGAGGCCATCAGCGAGAGATTATAGATGTTGGAGCTGGAGCGGATGCAGATCTGACCCTTGTACTCCTCGTTGGCCAGATCCTCATAGCGCTTCGGCGGGTTGGCGATCTTCGCCGGATCCACATAGATCACCCGTGCACGCTTGGAAAAGCCGAACCACTCACCTTCCGGATCACGCAGATAGGCGGGAATCCGCTCTTCGAGATAGGCTGACTCCACCGGTTCGAAGATGCCCGCCTCCTCACCGCGCCAGAACATGCCAGCATCCACGGTGATGAAGACATCGGCAGGGCTGGCTTCGCCCTCACTCTTCAGACGCTCCAGCAGTGCCGGTCCCTTACCTTCGATACGGTTGACCGTGATGCCGGTCTTCTCGGTGAAGCCGTCGAAGAGCACATCATCGTTTCCATAGTGGCGCGAGGAGTAGACGTTCACTTCTCCTTCGGCCAAAGCGGCGCCAGGTAGAGCCACGGCAGCCAGCAGCAGCGCACAGCCAAGCTGCCTGAACCCTCTCTCTTTCATCGATCTTCCTTCCAATCTAAGACTGACGCAGTTGATAATCGCATTCACTCGCAATCGCAAAGCTCACGCTGCGCTAGTGCAAATTAGTCGCAGTCTCGGGCCGAGAACTCACAAGGCGCGCAATCTGAGGGTCGGCTCTCACTCCCTGCAACCGCAAGCTTGCCGCTCTTGGTCGCAGGCCAGCTGCATTGCCCCTACCACGGGGCTCCGATAAAGAGGCCGTCTCTTGCAGAGGACCCAGGAGTCGCCTGGGCAAATTTGTGACACAGAGGAGCAATGTTATGGACCTGGTCACCATCGAGATCATGCGCGAGCTGGCTGCCATGAAGGGCGAGCGTAGCGGAGACGGCTCTTGGAAAACCGACAAGGTCAGCACGCTTGAGGCCTACTTGGTTCGTGCAGCACGTATGCAGGCGCGCGTCGAGGAAAAGGCCGCCACAAAGACCGCAGGTTAGCGAAACCGCGCCAGCGAGCCCGCCCGCTTCCTTCGGCTGCGGGTTGAGCGCATTCGCTTATGGGCAGCGTAGTCCGGTCTTTCGGCCGGGTACGCTGCCCAAGCCATCTGTTGACTAGGGAGCGGACCGAGGTGGCGCCTACTTATCGTTCTGGCGTCCGCGCAGGACCGGCAAAAACTCGACGAACGCCATTGCGACGACCAGGGCCACGATAACTGCCAGGTCGATCTCCTCGACGAAGACCACGACCAGAGTGAGAAAAGCGACAAAGAGCAAGAGCGCTGCCAGCGTTACCAGCCTGTCGATCATCTGCTTTCCCTTTCCCGCATGCCCTAGTTAAGCCTCAGCCAAGCACTGCTCGAGCAGCCAGCGCGCGGTGCGCAACAAGCGCCCATCCTCACCATAGCGCCCAATGAGCTGCACACCGATCGGCAGGCCATCGGCGCCGGCCAGCAGCGGCAAGGTAACCGCGGGCCCGCCGTAGAGCGTCCAGAGCCGGCAGAAGAGAGGATCGCCAGTGGTTGCGATCCCAGGAGCCTGCCCAAGGCTCGATGCGGTCACGATCGCATCGTAACGTTCGAAGACCTCCTCCAGACCGCTCCTGATCAGCCCTTGCCAATCCAGTGCCAAGAGGTAGTCGTGGGCCAGCACACGCTGGCCTGATTCGATCCCTTCTCGCAAGGACTCGCTCAGGCTCTCCTTCGATCGCTGATAGAGCGCGGCGGCGTTGCGCGCCAACTCGGCAGAGACGATGGTGTCATGAACGGAATCGCCGCTCTGCAAGACCTGCGGCAAGGCGATGCGATCAGCCGCCTCTCCTAGCACCTCTAGCAGCTCGTCAAAGCCCTCTTTGCAGTCGAGGTCCGCGCCGTCCCAGCCAGGCTGCTCGACATAGGCCAAGGTCGGTCTGACCGGCGGCTTTGAAGCCAAGCTCTCGGACAAACGCGGTTTCGGCAAGATCTGCGTGTCCCGATCCTGCGGATCGAAGCCATAGAGCACCTCGGCCAGCAGGGCCGTGTCTTCCAAACTGTGGGCGAATGTGCCGACAGTATCCAGATGCGCGGAGATCGGCAGGATTCCCTCGCGGGAGATGCGCCCGAAGCTGGGTTTGAAGCCGATCACGCCACAGAAAGAGGCCGGGCGAATGACGGAGCCCGCGGTCTGGGTCCCCACGGCCAAGGGAACCATGCCGGCCGCCACAGCTGCGGCCGATCCGCTGGATGACCCGCCGGGAGTCCGGCTCTCGTCGTGCGGGTTTCTTGTGACGCCTGGCTGATAGAGAGCGTGCTCCGTGGTCACCGTCTTGCCCATGATTACGGCCCCGGCCGCGCGCAGCCTGGAGACCAGCGTCGCATCGTGGTCCGGCTGTCGCCCGGCATAGGCCGCCAGCCCGCAGGCCGTCGGAAAGTCCGCGGTATCGATCAGGTCTTTGACTGCGACGGGCAGCCCATGCAGCGGCCCGATCGGCTGACCGGACTTGCGCTGTGCGTCCAGACGATCGGCCTGTGCCAACGCATGATCTGGATCGAGTGCTGCCCAGGCGCCGACCTTGCCATCCGTCGCGTCGATGCGCTTTTGACAGGCCTCCACCACCGTCCGCGCGCTGATGCTGCCTGCAGCCAACGCTTGTGCCGTTTCGCAGGCACTGAGGCCGCCCTCGGCCTCCGCAGGGCTAGTTGCCATAGATCGTCTCCGGCAGCCACAGCGCGATCTCGGGCACCATGTAGATGATCACCATGGCCAGTATGATCATGGAGAGGAAGGGCATGACCCCTTTGAAGATCTGCATCAGCTGGACATGCGGTGGCGAGACCCCCTTCAGGTAATAGGCCGCCATCGCCATAGGCGGCGTCAGGAACGAAGTCTGCAGGTTCAAGGCAATCAGGATGCCGAAGAACAGCGGATCGACGCCGAAGACCGGCAGCAAAGGCAGGAAGATCGGCACGAAGATGATGATGATCTCGCTCCATTCCAGCGGCCAGCCGAGAAGGAAGATGATCAACTGCGCCATGATCAGGAAGGCGATCGGCGAGAGATCCATGCTGATGACGAACTCGCTGATCAGCTGCTCTCCGCCCAAATAGGAAAAGACCGACGAGAAGGTCCAGGAGCCGACGAAGAGCCAGCAGACCATGGCCGAGGTCCTGACGGTCAGATAGACCGACTCGCTAAGGACCGAACGCTCGAGCGTGCGCCAGGAGAACCAGGCGACGGCACCGACGTAGAAGCCCACATCCAACGCCCACCAGGACAGCCGGCTGCTGACCCGATCTTCGAACCCGCTGTGCATAAGCGCCAGATAGGCAAGCCCGAAGAGTCCGCCGACTGCGGCCCCCTTACCGGCAAAGACCATCATCGCGCGCGCTGCTTCCTGGCGCGGCTTGAAACGCCCGAGGAAGGGGACTTGGTTGCCCAACAGCACCACGGCGAAGCCGGCCAGTAAGCTGACCCCGACGGCAATGAAGGGGGCACCAAACAATCCGCCCTCCAGCGAGATGGGATCTCCTGTTGCGATGTTGCGTGCAACCTGGAAGACCAGCACGTAGGCGGTATAGAGGCCGAGGACGATGGTGGCGCCGACGCCCAGCGCCTCGGCCCACCAGTCTTTGGCCAAGACGGTGCCGGGCTTTGCCCAGGGGGCCGTCGCCTCACCCTTCAGTACCGCTGAGACCCGGTAGGCAATGGCGAGAAGCATGCCGCCCAGGGCACCGACGGAGGCTGCCTCCGATGGGGTTGCCAGGCCAGCCAGGATGGCGCCCAGCACCGAGAGGATCAGGAAGGCCAGGGGGAAGAAGGAGGTGATCACCATTTTGATCACCTGCAACCTGGTGATGTCCTCAATCTCTTCGGCCTTTGGCTTGGGAGCCAGGCTCGGATTCAGCCAGGCGCGCACCATGACATAGGCCATGTAAAGTCCGGCCAGCAGTAGGCCGGGGAACATTGCCCCAGCATAGAGCTTCACGATGGAGACATTTGAAGTTGCGGCATAGACGATCAGCATGATGCTGGGCGGGATCAAGATGCCCAGGCAACCACCAGCACAGATCACGCCGGCCGCAAAGGAGGTGTCGTAGCGCGCCTTCAGCATCGCCGGAAATGCCAGTAGCCCCATAAGGGTCACCACCGCGCCGATGATACCGGTTGCGGTCGCAAACATGGCACAGGTCGCAAGCGCGGCAATCGCCATGGAGCCAGGAAGGCGGCGCGCCGCAATGTTCAAGGTGTGGAACAGGCGATCGACGATGTTCGCCCGTTCCACTATGTAGCCCATAAAGAGGAAGAGCGGGACGGCAGTCAGCACGTCGTTCGCCATGACCGAGTAGGTCTGGTTCACCAAGAGATCGAAGATCCGATTGTCGATCAGCGAACTCATCCGCTCAGGGTCGTAGTACGCGTAATAGCCAAACGCCACGCCCATGGCCATGAGGGTGAAAGCAATCGGAAAACCCAAAAGGATGACGAGGATGAAGACCCCCAGCATCAGAACGGCGATGACGGGATCAGACATCCTTGCGCCCCTCCTTGGGCTGCATCGTATCCACCGCCTCGGAGGCGTGCTTTAGGATCTCGTGTTCGTGCTGCTTCAGCAGCTTGTCTTCCATCTCCTCCACATCCTCTTTCGGCGCCGGCCAAACCCCGGTCTTGATGCAGATGATGCAGCGAAAGACCTGAGCGATGCCCTGGATGAACAACAGCAAGCCGGCGGCAACGATCACGGTCTTGAATTGAAAGATCGGCACGTTGGCCGGGCTCATCACGCTGACCTCGAGATACCGCCAGGAGCGTGAGGAGTAGTTCCAGCCGGCGATCACTAGGGCCAGCACGCCGGGAAAGAAGAAGATGAAATAGAGAACCAGCTCCACCGTGGCGCGGGTCTTGGGCTTCCACAAGCGATAGACAAAATCGCCGCGCACATGCCCGTCTCGCGACAGGGTATAGGCGCCTGCCATCATGAAGAGCGTCCCATACATCATATAGCTGATGTCAAAGGCCCAAGAGGTTGGATCGCGCAAGAGATAGCGCACGAAGACCTCATAGCCGACCGCGAAGGTCATCACCATGATACACCAGGCGAAAACCTTTCCGAACCAAGCCGATATGGTATCGGCAATGGCGATGTAGCGCTCCATCACCTCATCCCTTCGCGCACCAGTCGGCATGACGACCCATCATCGGGACGCGAAAGCCGACCGACCCTTGCGGCGAACACACTGCTGGGTGAAATTGACCGAGGCCATGAGCACGCGCTGTGCGGCCCCGATCCTTCCCGAGCGAGCGGCCGGAGGGCAAGGCCTGCCTGGCAAGCCTTGCGCCATCCGGATCACTCTCTCGACATCGGCCAGTTTGCTCCAGCCTAGAAGTCGATCTTCCCCGGGAAGTAGTGCTTGAAGGCCAGCTTGTAGTCAGCCTGATTCATCAGCGAGTAGAAGGCCACCCGCTCCGACCATGCCTTCTGGCTGTCGACCACCTTCTTGAAATACTCGCTTTCGTTGAGCTCCTTCAGGACCTCATCCCAAGAGGCAAGCTGCGCCTGCATGACACCTTCCGGCGTGCGGAAGACCTCAACGCCGTACTTGTTGATCAGCTCCTGCAAGGACTTGGAATAGCTGTCCATGGCCAGGCCGAAGTTCGAGGTGTTTGCCGCCTCGGCGCTGTGCTCGAGAATGGCCTGCATGTCCGGGTCGAGCGAGTCGTACTTCTCCTTGTTGAAGATGATCTCGAAGAACTCGGCCGCCTGATGGAACGAGCCCATCATATAGACCTTGCGGACGTCCTGAGCGCCGAACTCCAGATCGGAGGTCGGGTTGTTGAACTCGAAGGCCTCGATCACACCACGCTCCAGCGCCGGCACGATCTCGCCACCCGGCAGCTGTGTCACGCGCACCCCAATGCCCTGCATGATGTCGGTTGCCAGTCCGACGGTGCGGTACTTTAAGCCTTCCAGCTGCTTCTCGCTGGTGATCCTTTCGGTGAACCAGCCCAGCGGTTGGGTCGGCATCGGCATGCAGAAGAAACCGACCAGGTTCAGGTCCAAGATGTCGTTGACCAGCTCCTTGTAGAGCTCCTTGCCGCCACCGTAGTGGATCCATGCCAGAACCTGAGAGGCATCGGCGCCGAACACCGGACCTGTGCCGAACAAGGATGCCGCCTTGTCCTTGCCGTACCAATAGGCGGTCACGGTGTGCGCACAGTCGATGATGCCGTCGTTGCAGGCATCCTGCACTTGGAAGGCCTTGACCACCGCACCGGCCGGCAGCAGGTCGATCTTCAAGCGCCCGCCGGACATAGCCTCAACGCGGTCGACATACTGCTGCGCCATTGTTTGGAAGATCGCCTTGGCGCCCCAAGAGGACTGCATCTTCAAGGTAATCGGCGCCGCACGCGCCACACTCGGCATCGCAACCGCGGCAGCGCCGAGCACGGCACCGCCCTTCAGAAAGCGGCGACGGCTGGATTTGTTCTTAGCGGGTTTCTCGTTCGTTTCGCTCATGGAGTGGTCCTCCCTCCTAGCCCTCTATCGGGGGTGAAGCAATTGACTTTCTTCTTGAGGAGTTGCAGGCACAAAGAGAGCCTTCCCCTTCTTTTGTTGCGGCGATGTTAAGGGGCTGTTCCTGGGTCTGCAAGCGGCATTCCCGGTAAATGAATTTTGAACGCAAAATTACGCGACGCGGTCTCCGGGCTCCTGACCGGCGAAGAAGGCATCGATGTTGGCCAGGGCGCGAAAGCCCATTGCATCGCGTGTCTCGTGCGTCGCCGAACCGATATGGGGCAGTAGAAAGCTGTTCCACAAACCGCGATAGCGCGGGTCAATCTGCGGCTCCCCGGCAAAGACATCCAGACCCGCAGCCGCCAAGCGGCGGCTCGTCAGGGCAGTGATCAAAGCCTCGTCGTCGACCAAGTCGCCACGCGCCGCATTGACCAGAATGGCGTGCCGCGGCAGCAGCTCCAGAAAGGCCTGATCCACCAGACCCCTGGTCTCCGGGGTCGCCGGACAGTGCAGGGAAACGACGTCGCACAGCGGCAATAGGCTCTTTAGGTCGGCATGATAAGTCGCCGGCTCGCTTGCCGGCAGGTCCAGCGCGCTGCGGTTATGGTAATGCACCTCCATATCGAAGCCGCGGGCACGTTTGGCGAAGACACGCCCAACCCGCCCCATGCCGACGATACCCAGACGTTTGCCGGTGACCTGCGTGCCAACCATGAACTGCGGCGACCAATCGGCCCAAGTGCCCTCGCGCACCAGTCGCTCGCCCTCGGCGGCACGACGCGCTGCCCCCAGCATCAACAGCATGGCAATCTCTGCGGTCGCGTCGCTCAACACATCGGGCGTGTTGGTGACGACGATGGCGCGCTCGGCGGCAGCGGCCACATCGACGTGATTGTAGCCGACAGAGTAGTTGGCAATCAGCCGAACCGAGTTCGGTAGAGCTTCGATCACGGCACGGGTAAGGTGTTCCGTATGGCAGGGGACGATGGCGTCGCGACCTTGGCAACGCGCGATCAGCTCCTCGCTGGTGTAGAGCCGGTCCTCGGCATTGAGATCCACGTCGTAGTCGCGTGCCATCCGGGCTTCCACGGCGGCGGGAAGCTTGCGGGTCACCAGGAGTCCGGCCTTCTTCGTCATGTCGTCGGCTTCCTCGCCTCTTCTCAGGCGGTCTGAATGCGGTACTCGTTCTCGAACTTGTCCCGAACCCAAGCCAAAAGCTTGTAGTCCTCTTCGAAGCGTTCGTTCATCAAGGCTTGGGTCTCGGCGGAGATCTCGGTGTTCTCTCTGGGTGCCTTGGTGACGTTCATGCGGGTCGGCGCCAGGTCCGGGCGATTGTAGAGCCTGGCCAGCATGCGTTGCATGTCGTCTAGCTGCTCGTTGGTGCAGCAGGCCAGATACCAGTCCTCGATCACGGCCATCGCCGCCTCCGCTGTGTCCTGACCCGAGAGATAGGTCACCTGACAAGAGGTCACCAAGCGGCTCTTGGGCTGCTTCAGCTTGTCCTGAATGTACTCCTCCAGAGACAGGCGATTGGTGATTTCCTTGAGATCGTCGCGGCCCTGGCCCTTGTTGAAGAAGTAGTCCGACATAACCCGCTCAAAGGGGTCGCGCATCACCCCCAGGTACATCGCCGGACTCTTGAGCCGCGTGTGATTTCCAAAGTCGAAGTGCCCGCAGATAAAGCGAAACTTCTCCAACTCTGACCGAGAGAGCTTGGTAATGGGCGGGGAATGCTGGCCTGTTGCGGCACTGCGCGAGGCATGGCGGAAGCAGAGGTCAGGCTCGAAGAGTTCATAGAAGAAGTAGATCAGGGACGTGCCGCCCGCTTTCGGCACGTGATTGAAGATGATCTTCCAAAGCGACAGCTTCTCTCTGGTGAGTTCCATCCTGTCGGATCCTCGCTCGGGGTCGAAACCCCCTGCCCCACTTCTCCGCGAACGCCGCCCGACCGCTCGCCCTCAAGCCAGTGGGGTTACTGCCATGCCCCCGTCACTGGCAAGTCGAAAGCGCATGGCTGCGTCTCTCTTGGCCAGAGTTCCGAACCAGGCTTAGGATATCGGATGTCATAGCATTCCGCAGAGGACAAGATGCCCGGACTCGATCTCTTGCTGGCATTCGCGCTAGCCACCCTGCTCTTCGCATACATGCCTGGCCCTGCACTCCTCTATACCGCCGCACAGACCTTGGCGCGCGGGCGCGCTGCCGGTCTGCGGGCCGCTTTCGGCATCCACATGGGCTGCTATGTCCATGTCTTTGGCGCGGTGCTGGGTCTGTCGGCGGTCTTCCGTTATGTTCCAGAGGCCTATTTGGCTATCAAGATTCTGGGGGCCGCATATCTGATCTGGTTGGGCTACTGCATGATTCGTGGTGGCAGAAAACCGCTGGAAGCACCTGATATAAAAGTGAAGTCTGGACGCCAGGCCTTCGTCGAGAGTTTCGTCGTCGAGCTGCTCAATCCTAAAGTCGCCCTCTTCTTCATCGCCTTCCTGCCGCAGTTCGTCGACCCCAGCGCCAGTCTGCCGATCTGGCTGCAGTCTCTGATCCTGGGCATGATCGTCAACCTGACCTTCACCTCCGCCGATCTCGTCACCGTCTTCCTGACCTCCGCCATCGTCGGGCGTCTGAAGCGGAGTTCCAAGTCACTCACGATCGCGCGTTGGTGCGGTGGCTCCATTCTGATTGGACTGGGTGCAAAGTTGGCCCTGGACCGCAACTAGTGCTGCATTCAGATGGATTGATCTCATCCGGTTGGACCAGCCACTCCACGAATCGGCTCAATCCAGAAAACGGAAACGGTAGGTCTTCGCGCGAAGTCCATCGGTGACCACCGGCCGCCATTGCGGCACGGCCTCGCTCAGTCGGATCAATCCCCGATCGCCCGCATCATAGAGGGGATCGACGATCCTGGACTTGCAGCTTGCCGTCAGCGCTTCGGGGTCATCCGAAGGAATAGCCGCGGTCTCGCCGCTCATCCGCCGCCAAAGGCGCAACATGTCGCGATCCCTCCCCGCGGCCACTTCCAGTTTCGCCAAGACGGTCTGCTCGCGGCCGTAGAGTTCTGCTGATGTCAACAAACCGCGTTCGAGGGCCGTCCGAAGACAGTCACCCGTGGCACGGAACATCACAGCCGAGGGGAAGGCATCCATCACCTGTTCGTCGGTCCGATGGAAAGCGGTGGCAAAGCGCGCCGCTGAACCCAGGTCGGTAAAGTACCAGCGTCGACCATCGGACTGCAGCGCCTCGAGCAATTCCAGAACCAGCCAGCGCGGCTCACTCCGGTAGTGCAGCATGGTGCGAAGCGCATAGTCCACGCGATCGGCGCAGAGATCTGGGAGTGGCGTCTCGGCCAAGGGAAAGTTGCACGCATCAAGGAGACGGTCGGGCGCGAAACCAGCCTCCTTCAGCAGCGACGGGACTGCGCTGGCATCGACGAAACTCTGAAAAGTCTCGTCCTGATGGCTCTGCTCCGCCTCGGATCCGCTGACCAGGGCATAGTCGAGGGCATGAGAGAAGACACCGTGATTGATGTCATGCAACAGGCCGAAGAGCTGCTCTTCAACACTGGCCCCACCCAGCCGCAATAGGTAGGACACCCCGAGCGAGTGCTCCAAGCGGCTGAAGGCTGCCCCCGGAAAGAAGCCGGCGCTGTAGCCTCCCATCTCCACGTCGCCCAGGCGCTGCAGGACTTCGCTTTCTATCAGGTCGATCACAAGTGGCGCGTCGAAGTCGATTTCACCATGCAGAGGATCATCGATCCGCAAAGACTACTTCTCCTGCAGAGCCAGGCGGGCCCCGAGCGCACAGTAGATCGTTCCGACGACCCGCCCCTGCCAGCGCTGCACTGCCGGTGAAGCCACGATGTAGCGTCGCAGCCGACCGGCAAAGAGCGCAACGACGACGGTGCTGAAAAGCCCCATCATCACGAACAGCAGCCCCAGAATAGAGAGCTGAACAGCCACCGAGCCGTTTGCCGGAACAACGAACTGCGGCAGGAAGGCCAAGAAGAAGAGCGCGGACTTGGGATTGAGCACTTCGGCCAAGATCGCTTGGCGGAACGCGTGCGGTGGAGCGATGGCACTCACGCCAGGTAGACCACTCCGCGGCCGCTCCAAAATCGCCCGCAATCCCAGATAGACCAGATAGGCGGCACCCAGGTACTTCACCAATGAGAAGAGGAAGGCCGACGTCAGGATGACCGCCGAAAGGCCAAGCACCGCCATTGCCGTATGCACGATATCGCCCAGAGCGATTCCCAAGGCGGTCGCCAGCCCAACTCTCGTGCCGCCGGTGCCGGCCCGCGCCAAGGTCATGATAACGGCTGGACCGGGAATGAAAACGAAGCCCAGCAGGATCACCAGATAGGTGAACAAGGTAGCCTGATCGATCATGCTGCGCCTCTCTTCGGCCCCCTGCTCTTGCGTTTAGGCCGCCAAACCCTCCGGTCCTTCCGCCTTGCGTTTCTCAACGAAGGAACGCAGCTCTTCGTCTACGCTCGGATCGATTGGTGGCGGTTCATACTCGGCGATCATCTTCATCGCGATCTTGTGGGCGCGCAAGGTCGTGGTTTCGGCACCGGCCTCTTCCCAACTCTCGAAGTTTCGCCAATCCGACAGCAGCGGCCGGTAGAAGGCAGTCTCGAAGCGCTCGATGGTATGCCCGACACCGAAGAAGTGACCGCCCGGTCCAACCTCACGAATTGCGTCCAACGCCAGGGTTTCCTCGGTGACCTCCGGTCGGTGCGAGAGGAAATGGCCCATCATCCGGACCAGCTCTGCATCCACGACCATCTGCTCGAAGGAAGTCACTAGGCCGCCTTCCAACCAGCCCATTCCCTGATGCACCAAGTTGACGCCGCCCAGAACGCAAGCCCAGAGCGAGTTCTGCGCCTCGTAGGCCGACTGCGCATCGACCGCGTTGGAGGCGTTCACGTTGGAGGAGCGATAAGGCAGCTTGTAGCGGCGTGCCAGTTGCCCACCGGCGATCACGGCATAGCTGTATTCCGGCGTGCCAAAGGCAGGCGCTCCAGACATCATATCGACGTTCGAGGTAAAGCCGCCATAGATCACCGGCGCGCCCGGACGCACCAGTTGAGTGTAGGCGATCATCGCCAAGGCTTCGGCGTTCTGCTGCATCAAGGCACCGGCCAAGGTTACCGGTGTCATCGCCCCCATAAGGGTGAAGGGCGTCACCACCGCTGCCTGTCCGTTCTCTGCCAGCGCCGTCAGACCCGCAATCATCTCGGCATCGACACGTCGCGGAGAGTTCACGGAGATCACCGCGAAGAGCGAGGGATCCTGCACCATCTCTTCGCGCGACAGGCCGCGGGCGATGCCGATCATGTCGATGGCGTCTTCAACCCGCTTACGGCCGATAGCGCGCGCCATGAAGTTGCGATCCGCCAATGTCAGATTGGCGTAATAGCCGTCCAGATGCCGTGTCTCTGCCGGCAAATCCATCGCTTCCACCGGCGACGCCGTCAGGTTGTGACCAACGCCGAGCGCACAGAAGAGTTTGATCAGGTCGCAGGCGTCCTTGTAGGTACCCGGCCGTCGTCCGCGTTCGATGTCGGAGCAGTTCGGCGGACCTGAGACACAGCCGATGTTGATGTGGTTTCCGCCGAAGGTCTCGGCGTGGTCGGGATTGCGCGGCGTCAGTGTGAACTCCGCCGGCGCTTGGCCCACCAACTCCATCACCATGTCCCGGCCTAGGCGTACCAGACCGCTGTCGCGATCGACAATCGCGCCGGCCTTGGCATAGCGTTCGACTGCCTCTTCCGACAGAAGTTCGATCCCCTGGTCCTCAAGCAGTCGCAGCGACGCCAGGTGTATCATCTCCAGCTCCTCCGGGCGCAACACCTCCCAGCGCGGGTAGCTGTTGACCAACGGATTCCAAGCCAGGCTCTCGGCTGCTGCCTCGCTGCGTCGCTTCTTGGCTGCGCGGCGACCACCCTCACGACGGCTCATCTGCTTCCTTCCTTCGGACTTTGCTGGATGCTTCCAGGGGGAACGCTCGGACCATCAGGCCCGACCGGTTTCGCGCCCTACCCAAGCTTACTGCGACAAACCTTCACCAGAAGTTTTTTCTCTAAGCGACAGCAGTCGTCGGGAATCGTCGCCAAAACGACAGTTCATTCAGATCCTCTATCGGTCATCCACCTTCCACCATCTCCCCACCCAGGCCCTCGACCAGGGCGACGATGGCGGATTTGGCGGCAGCCAGGGCCACGAGATCGGTGCCGCGCGCGACCAGGCGTGTGCCGAAGCGCCCCTCCAGTTGGAAGGGATAGCTGCCGAGATCCAAGTTCGGATGCACTGCTTGAATCTCCGCCAGTCCTGAGGCCACCTTGCTTTCCGCAAGATAGACAGTGACGCTTTCGGAGCGGATCGGCGGGCCGCCGGTAAGACCCGGCCGAATGCTCTGGAACATGGCCTGCATGATCTTGGGAATGCCGGCCATGACATAGACATTGCCGATCTGAAAGCCCGGCGCCTTGCTGACCGGGTTCTCAATCAGGATCGCCCCTTCGGGCAGGGTCGCCATGCGCAGACGCGCCTGGTTCAACTCGCCGGGCGGATAGTGTTCGCGCAGGATTGCGACGGCACGCTCGTCCAGGCTGTGCGGTACGCCGAAAGCATAGGCGATCGACTCCGCCGTGATGTCGTCGTGGGTCGGTCCGATCCCTCCGGTGGTGAAGAGGTAGGTCACCTTGGCCCGAAGCTCATTTACCGTCCGAGCAATGACCTCTCTCTGGTCCGTAATCACACGCGCTTCGACCAGGGGAATGCCGATCTCGGCCAACTGATCGCCCAGGAAAGCGAGGTTTGCATCTTTGGTCCGCCCGCTCAGCAACTCATTGCCGATCAGAATGAGACCGGCTGTCGTATCGCCTGTCACCGCTCAGCAGCCCCTATGTTTAGTTCTGTGCATAGCCACGCGATCTCATGCAATTTCTGAAAAGCTCCTCAAAACGCTGTTCTGAGCCATAAGGCCTGATGTTGCGCTGATAGGAGAAGAGATTGCCGGCCCTAGCCGCGTTGTTGCTGCCGAAGATGGTTCCCCGATCATCGTCGATCTGCTCGTCGTGACGGACCTGTGCATTGGCGAAGGAATAGCAGGATTGAAGATCGGCCTGGTGCTGGTCGGGATCGACATCGGGCGAGACCCACCCGCTCGCATCTTCTTGAATCACGGTTTCCGGCACCGCAGTTTCGCCGGTTACCGTCAGAGGCGGCTCAGGTTGGCTGGAGCCGGCTGGCGGCGGATTGAGCCGTCCCGGAGTGGGATTGACACCCGGCAAAGGCTGCTGCCGGCAGGCCGCAACCGCGAGAGCCAGTAGGAGCGCCAATCCTACACCTCTTGCGAGCCGTCTTGCCTCCGATTTCTCAGCCATGTCGCGATGGTCCTTTCAACCCTGTCATGTCTCGAGGATACTAGCTCGACCCTTTCGCATTTGCGAGAGAAGGAAGGCTCGGATGCCGCAGCAAAGGTGCGACTCGATGCGGACGACGGCTCGGAGAAGGTCTCACCCGGCCTCGCAGTCCGCGCATTCAATGACAGAGAGATGGTTGTTTGGTCGGCCGAGCCACTGGCAAGGAAGCCTCCGACCTCTTACCTTGGTAACAGGCCCTGTACCCAATACGCTGACAGGCGGCCCGCCGCCGGTCCAAAAACCCGTTCTGAGAAGAAGAGTAGTTGATGATGAATGCCAGCGACGCTGCCCTCTCTCGCGAGCTTGCCGCCGAGGCTCGCCGGATTCCGCTGCACGGGCCGGATGCTATGGCCGCAATGCGCAGAGCCGGCCAGCTGGCTGCCGAGACCCTCGACTTTATCACCCCCAGCGTGCAGCCGGGGGTGACTACGGATGAGCTCGATCGGCTCTGTCACGACTACATCATTGCGCACGGCGCAACCCCGGCCCCTCTGGGCTATCGAGGTTTTCCCAAATCAATTTGCACCTCGATCAATCATGTGGTTTGCCACGGCATTCCCTCGCCGCATAAGCGCCTAACCAACGGCGATATCATCAACATCGATGTCACGGTCATCTTGGACGGCTGGCACGGCGATACCAGTCGCATGTTCTTCGTCGGACCGCCCAAGGTGAAAGCCAAACGACTGGTGGACGCGACCTTCGAAGCCATGTGGCACGGGATCGAGGCGGTCCGTCCCGGTGCCCGGCTGGGTGACATTGGCCATGCCATCCAAAGCTATGCCGAGGGTCTGGGCTTCTCCATCGTGCGCGACTTCTGCGGCCATGGCTTGGGCGAGATCTTCCACACCGCACCGTCCGTCCTACATTATGGCCATCCGGGCACAGGCATCGAGTTGAAGCCGGGTATGTTCTTCACCATCGAACCCATGATCAACGTTGGCCGTCCAGAGGTGCTGATTCTGAAGGACGATTGGACGGCGGTCACGCGCGACCGCTCGCTGTCTGCGCAGTTCGAGCATTCGCTGGCGGTGACCGAAGAGGGCTATGAAGTCTTTACGCTCTCCCCCAAAGGTTGGCATAGACCTCCCTACACGGAGGCTTAGGGAGAGCGGGACCATCAGCGAGGGCGCTCAAGATCCGAAAGGTCAGACCAGGGCGGACAGTGGCGCCAAAGACGCCGCCGGTCATCGCCAGCGCCTGCGCGATCGCCTCTTCGATCATGGCAGTGCCAGTTTGGCCGACTATGAAGTTCTGGAAATGCTGCTTTTCGGTGCGCAAGCGCGCGGCGATACCAAACCCCTGGCGAAGCGCTTACTTAAGGCATTCGGTAGCGTCAGCGCCGTTCTGGGCGCCTCCAAAGAGGAGCTTCTGAAGGTCGAGGGCCTGGGCCCAACCTCCGTGGCCCTCCTCAAGATTACCTACGAGGCTGGTCGCAGGCTGGCGCGCGAGGAACTCTATGAGCGCCCGACAGTCAATTCTCACGACAAGCTTATTGCCTACTGCCGAGCGGAAATCGGTCACGAGAAGGTCGAGCAGCTGCTGCTCCTCTTCCTCGACAACAAGTACAAGGTGATCGCCGACGAGCGCCATCAACGCGGCACGGTCAACCACACGCCTGCCTATCCGCGCGAAATCGTCAAGCGCGCTCTGGATCACCATGCCTCCTTTCTGATCTTGGTGCACAACCATCCCTCGGGCGACACCACGCCAAGTCGGGCCGACATCAAGATGACCGAGCAGATCAGTGCTGCCGCCAAGCCAATCGGGATTGCCGTCATCGATCACATCATCATCAGCAAGCGCGAAGACTTCAGTTTCAAGTCCAATGGTTTGCTGTAACGTTATCTAAACTATCGGATATCTTCGGCCGGGCGATCGGGAGGCCAGGACGCTGCAAAGTCCGCTCTATCGACAGGCAAGCGCCAGTGGAGCACTGATCGCTTGTGCCTTTTTCTGGGGCAGTCCAATCCCCTTGATCGGCGACCTCTCGGTCCGCTGGGATGCGATAACACTGGGTGTGCTGCGCTATGCCTTGGCGCTTCCCCTGGTCTTCGTCATCGCTTCCGGTAGTCTTGGATGGCGCCTTCCCCCTCTGCGTCCCGACGGCGTTTCGCTGCCTCGGTTGCTCGCGCTCGGTTGCTTCGGACTCTCTGGATTTGCCGTGCTCTACGTCGTCGCGATCGCCCACATGGATGCAGGAACCGCTGCCGTCATCGCCGCCATTGCCCCGGTCACCAGCGGCCTGGTTGCCGCCCTGCACGGGGAGAAGCCGAGCAAACGCTTGCTGCTGGCGGTGGCGTTGTCGGTGGTCGGTGCCAGTCTAGCCGCCGTTGATTTCGATTCCGACAGGCAACTGCTGCAGTTCCGCGGCGGCGAGATCATCTTCATTTGCGCCCAGGCCCTTTGGGCCTGGTACTCGATCGGCTGCCGTCGGGCGATGCCGAACACATCTCCAGCCGTGGTGTCCTTTGCTACCATGCTGCCTGCTGGAGTAACGCTCTTTCTGCTCTGGCTGGTGCTTCAGGGCCTCGGCGCACTGCCGCCCTTGCCGAGATCAGTGCCCATCAGCGACTACTACATCATTGCATTTCTGGGGATTTGCGGTGCGGCGCTGGCTATCGTTCTTTGGAACTTTGGTGTGGCTGGCCTCGGGCTGGTGGCCTCCGCCCTTCATATGAACCTTATCCCTGCGATCGTCGTGCTGACGGCCTATGCGCTGGGCAGCGATCCGCGATGGGAGCAGATCCTTGGCGGGGCTGTCGTCATCGCAGGCGTGCTTCAAGTGCAGCTTGGCTTCCTTGCGACACGGCGACGTCTGGCCGATTGACAGGCCGGTCCTTCAAGCGGTTTCATCCGGGCCGAGACGGGGTAAGAGGCCGCGAAGTGCCCAATCCCATTGCTCCACACGAGACGAACAGGGAACCAACATGTCTATCGCAAAGAAAACGCGCCTCAGCCGCCGCTCGCTGCTGGCCGGAACCGGCGCGGTCGCGGCCGGTTTGGCTTTCGCTCCCAAGTCCGGTTGGACGGCCGAAGAGGCGCAGGTCAACTTCTACAATTGGGACACCTATATCGGCGAGACCACGCTAGAGGACTTCGAGGACGCAACCGGTGTTTCGGTCACAATGGATCTCTTCGCCGACAACGACGAGCTCTTCTCCAAGTTGAAGGAAGGCAATCCCGGGTACGATGTGATCGTACCGACCAACGATTATGCCGAGCGCATGATCTTGGCGGGCATGCTGCAGCCGCTGGATCACAGCCAAATCCCGAACTTCAAGGCGAACGTCAATCCCGCTTTCCAGGACGCCAGCTTCGACCCCGCTCGCAAGTTCACCATGCCCTACATGTGGGGCACGATGGGGATCGGCTATCGCAAGTCGGCCGTCGACGGCACGCCCGACAGCTGGAAATGGCTTTTCGACAGCGACAAGTATGCCGGACGCGTGGCCTTGCTGTCGGAATCGGTGACGGTCTTCGGAGCCGGGGCGAAGTACCTGGGCAAGACCTTCAACATCACCGACGAGGCCGATATCGCCGCGGTCGAAGCCCTGCTGATCAAGAACAAGCCGAACATCAAGGTCTTCGCCGAGGACAACGGACAGGACCTGCTGTTGTCCGGCACGGTGGATCTGACGATGGAGTGGAACGGCGACATCCTGCAGGTCATGGCCGAGGACGATGATCTTGACTATGTGGTGCCCAAAGAGGGCTCGCTGGTCTGGCAGGACACGCTGGCCATTCCAACCGGTGCACCGCACCCGCAGAACGCGCACAAGCTGATCAACTACATTCTCGATGCCGATGCGGGCTCGAAGATCGCCGATTTCATCCAGTACGCGACCGCCAACGAGTCGGCGCGCCAGCTCTTGAGCGATGCCTACAAGAAGAACCCGGCCATCTTCCCCTCGCAGGAAACGCTCGATCGTTGCGAGCCCGGTCTCTACCGCGGGGAGGGCGTGTTGCGTCTGATCAGCGACGCCTGGACCAGGGTCTTGGCCGCCTAGCGGCCCGATCCAAGGGTAGAGAGTAGAAAGCCATGGAGTCTTGGCGGCGCAATCCCGGACCTTTTTTCGCGCTGGGTGCGCCGCCGACGTTCTGGCTGCTGCTGTTCTTTCTGATTCCGATCGGGATCATCTGGGCCTTCTCTTTCGGCGAGAAGTCGGGGATCATCGATATTGAGATCACCGGAACCCTAGCCAACTACGACCGCGCCTTCGAAGCGGTCTATCTCCAGATCATGATGAAGTCGCTGGTCATGGCCGGCCTCACCACGGTGATCTGTGTGGGCGTTGGTTTTCCCGTGGCCTTCCTCATCACCTTTGCGCCGGCGCGCTGGAAGCCCTGGCTCTTACTGCTGATCATCCTGCCCTTCTGGACCAACCTCTTGATCCGAACCTACGCGATGATCGCGGTGTTACGCTCGAACAACGGTTTTTTGAATATGGGGCTAGAGCTGCTGTGGGACGGGGCCGATGCCGTTACCGCACTCCTCGGACTGCCATTGGGCCGCTTCCAACCATGGGATGTCCTCTATTCCGACGGTGCCGTCTTGATCGGCATGGTTTACGTCTTCCTGCCCTTTGCCGTGCTGCCGCTCTATTCGGCATTGGAGCGCCTCGATACCAGCTATCTGGAGGCCAGCCTGGACCTGGGTGCCGGACACCTGAAGACCTTCTTCGCCGTCGTGGTGCCCTTGGCGGCGCCCGGCATCGCTTCAGCCGTGATCATCACTTTCATTCCAGCTCTCGGCAGCTTCCTGCAGCCGGACCTCTTGGGCGGCACCGACAGTCAGCTCATCGCCAACGTCATTGAGCGGCAGTTCCGCAGCGCAAACGACTGGCCCTTCGGTGGCGCCCTCTCCTTTCTCTTGATGTACATCACCTTCATCGCCATCGCCGCACGCGCCTTCCTGACCCGTCCGCGCGATGGTTTGCGAGGGGCTGCGGCATGAAGAGCATGATCGCGCCCTTGGACTACAGCCGACGCTGGACGCTGCGCAGCGTCTTTATCGTCACCTCGATCTTCCTCTATGCGCCGATCCTGATCCTGATCGCCTTCTCCTTCTCTGAGAGCCGGCGCCTGGTAAAGATCAAAGGATTCACCTTCAAGTGGTATGAGCGCGCGATCGATAATGATCAGCTGGCTTTGGCCTTTGCCAACTCCTTGACCATCGCTCTGGTGAATACCCTCTTTGCGACGGTGCTGGGCGCACTCGCCGCCATTCTGCTCTGGCGTTTCCGCTTTCCCGGCAAACCGGTCTACGAGGGCGCCATGGCTTTGCCGATCGTGGTGCCGGAAATCTGTATGGGTGTGGCGCTCTATGCCTTCTTCGCGCGGATCGGCTGGCCGTCGGATTGGATCTGGCCTTTCAACCTCTCGGCCATCACCGCAGCCCATATCGCCTTCTCCTTTCCTTTCGTTACCATGATCGTCCGGGCGCGCCTGGCCAACTTCAATCGCGAACTGGAAGAGAGCGCCAAGGATCTGGGCGCCAGTGAATGGCAAGTGCTGCGCGACATCATCATTCCCTTCCTGAAACCCGGCCTGATCGCAGGTGCGCTCTTGGCTTTCACGCTTTCCTTGGACGACTTCGTCATCACCTTCTTCACCTCAGGACCGAACACGGTGACCTTCCCGATCAAGATCTATTCGATGGTCCGCTTTTCGGTCACGCCAGAGGTGAACGCCGCTTCGACCGTGTTGATCGTCATCACCTTGGCGCTGACGGCCTTTGCCCTTTGGGTGCAGAACCGCGACAAGACCGGAGGCCAGCCATGAGCGAAGAGGCCATCGTCAAGGTCGAGGGCATAAGCAAGTACTTCGCCGGCGGAGTGACCGCGGTGGATGCAGTCGATCTGGAGATAAGGCGCGGCGAGTTCTTCGCACTGCTTGGCCCCTCCGGTTGCGGCAAGACCACCCTACTTCGCATGATCGCCGGCTTCGAGATCCCGAGCGAGGGCCGCATTCTGATTGACGGCGAGGACATGTCGAACACGCCGCCCAACCGCCGGCCGATCAACATGGTCTTTCAGTCCTATGCCGTCTTCCCGCATATGAGCGTGGCCAAGAACGTGGCCTATGGTCTTAAGGTCGAGGGCGTGAGCAACGATGAGATCGGTCCGCGCGTCGAAGAGGCGCTAAGCCTGGTGAAGCTCGAAGGCTACGGCGAGCGCTTGCCCGGCCAGCTTTCAGGCGGGCAACGCCAGCGCGTCGCCTTGGCCCGAGCGCTGGTGAAGCAACCCAAGGTTCTGCTGTTGGACGAGCCGCTGTCGGCGCTCGACGCCAAGTTGCGCGAAGCCATGCAGCTGGAGCTGGTGCGCTTGCAGCATGCAGTGGGCATCACCTTCGTGATCGTGACCCACGATCAGGAAGAGGCACTGTCAATGGCCGATCGCATAGCCGTCATGGAGGCAGGCACGATTCGTCAGCTGGCGGCACCGCAGACACTCTATGAATACCCGAGCAGTCGTTTCGTCGCGGACTTTATCGGCAAAATGAACCTTTTCGAAGGGCAGGTTGTCACGCGTGAAGGCGCGCGCCTCTTGTTGAAGGTCAAGGGCTTGGGTCAGATCTCGGTACCTAGCGAGACCGATCTTGCCGGTACGATCGGCGTTGCGGTCCGACCCGAGAAGCTGCAGCTTCATCGAGACCAACCGCCTGAAAACAGCGTTGCCCTACAGGGCGTCGTGACCAACCTCGCCTACTTCGGAGAGAACTCGCAGATCTTTCTCTCCACCGAGGAGGGTCAAATCCTGGTTGTCTCGCAAACCAATGCCAGCCGTAGTGGCGCAGCACCGCGCAGAGGCGAAAAGCTGTGGTGCTGGTGGGATCCGGCAGACACACTGCTTTTGCCGGACTAAGTCGCGGATTAACCAGTCATATCCCTCTTGTCGCACGCCCATGAAACCACATGACAGGCTAGGGCCAATCTGCAACAGCTTGCGCAATAATGAAGGCTGGCGCCTGTCGCAAAACTTTTACCGTGACAGGCTGGAATCACGTTGCGGCAGCGTCTAGGGTGCCAGGTGATTGGAAATGCCAGCACCATGCGGTCACTTGACCGGGAAACGCACGCGTAGAGGGAAGACGACAATGAATCTTGCCGTGTTTATGTCGCACACGCGGCATTTCGCGACGGAAAGTGGTATGGACAGGCTGCAGAGAGAATGCTCCGTTCCTGCATCACAAGCACCTCAAGAAACCGCCGCTCTGGCAACTGTCGAATAGTGTCAGCGTCGCTGGCATCCCTACAGTCGAAACAACACTCGGGTACGGATTGAAAGCCTCGATGAACACTATTCTCCTTTATCCATCCTTTACCGACCCAGTGCAGTGTGGAAGCGTGTTCTCAAGGGTGTTCTGGTACTTTTCTCCCTATGACAGGCACATCGCCAGCCTGCGCGCCTTTGCTCCCTTCACCGAGTTTCCGCTGGAGGTTCCAAGCTACATCGACCCTGCAGCTGTTGAGTCCGAAGCCAGCCGGAAGGTGCAGAAGAAAGTCAGATTGCTGGCGCCGATTACCAGTGAACAGGATTGGCGCACCGAGATCGAGGCAGCCGACATCGTGCTGGTCTGGCAGAAGCCGGGACACGGCAGCGACGAGGCTTTCTCCTCCGTCGAGGAGTTGCGCCAGATCTGCGGTCCGGAGAAATTTCATCTGGTCGACGAAGAGCGGGTCAATACCGCAGCGTCGATGATGATGAAGGGCGCCCTCTCGCTCATGGCCGATGAAGAGGAGATGATCGCCGACTCGAAACGCAAACTGGCCAAGTTCCGCGAGAGGATCACGCTACCGGTCGGCTATGTCTTCGGAACGGGCCCCTCGCTTGAGGAAGCCTGGCGATACGACTACAGCGACGGCCATACCATCGTCTGCAACTCGATCGTGAAGAACGCACCGCTGGTCGATCATCTCAACCCCATAGCGCTGATGGCCGGCGATCCCATTTTTCATGCTGGGCCATCGACTTACGCGATGATGTTCCGGCAGTACCTGCTGGAGACCATGACGGGCCGGGATTTCCACGTCTTCGTGCCCTGGCGCGACTACTCGATCTATCTCACCTACTTCCCAGAGGAGCTGCACGAACGCTTCATCGGCATTCCGATGATGACCGGCGACGACTACAACCTCAACATTGAGGAGAAGTTCGCCATTCTGGGGCTGCCCAACGTGCTCACGCTCCTGTTGCTACCGGTTGCCTCGACTTACTTTGATCATGTCGGAATCTCAGGCTGCGATGGCCGGCCACTGTCGCAGGATTCCTACTTCTGGGGCCACCACAAGGCCTCCCAGTTCGGCGACCAAATGGATGCTATCCAGCTGGCGCACCCGGGCTTCTTTACAATCTCATACAACGATTACTACCTCCGCCATTGCAGCGAGTTGGAGCGCTTCTGCAATCAGATGGAAAGCGTCGGCAAGACGGTGAACGCCGTCACCGGCTCTTTCATTCCTGCGCTGCGCAAACGAGGGGCAGCAGAACCTATGGTGCCGCCAAAGGGCGAGGCCGAGGTAGCACCCGTGGTCTTAACCATGGCACCAGACCTGGCCGACCGGAAGAGTGAGGATTGGAACCAGGCACTCAACCTCAGCCCGAAGATTCAAGCCGGGGGTCACCCCTTCTGGCTGTCGGGAAACTTGCGTTGTGGCGAGAGCCTGAAGCAGGAGGAAGAAGACTCACTGCCGGCCACGATCGATCGCGTCACCTTCAATCTGTCGCGGAGTTCTGACAGCCTCTTCCGCGCTGACTGGAACGATCGGAAGCGAAGCGAAAAGCTGCACGATCAAGTCAAGGGCGAGGTCCGCGCCGCGGTCGAGAGCGCACTTCTGGCGACAGAGGGCCGGGTGCACGCCTTCCTGAAGAACGGCAGTTTGTATCACGCGGCCTTCGTCTATGAGGTTGTTCGAGAGCAGCCGCGCCTCAGCGCCCACATCGGTCTCCACTGGTTTTCCAGCAACGAGGCCTGGAGCAGTGACTTTCTCAAGCGCTGGGGATGGCTCCTGCGGGCTGCCGACAAGGATCCGCGTCTGACCCTGGTCTGCGACACCGAACATCAGAGCGATGCCCTCTTCGCCCGAAGCGGTATCCGGTTCGAGGTTGCGCCGCAGCCCTCGCTGCTGTTGGACGACGATGCAGCCTGGCGCCTGATCAATGCCAATCAACCGCGTGAGGCTGAACCGCGCGTTTACTTTGCCGCCAATGGCGACGGCCGCTGGTCCGCCGAGCATGCCACAGCCATGGCGATGGCCTTGCGGAAACTACCCGACTGGGAAGACCGCCAGCTTGTCTTCGAAGGACTGCCGACGGAAGCGGCCGACAAGACTTTGGGCGTCGTCACAGCCTGCGAGGCAACCTCTTTGCACGCCGAAAGCGGCCGGGCAGAGAGGGCCGACTGGCTGAGGCGGTGCCAAGCCGTAGTGCTGCCACACCTACCACCTGACTTTGCTGATAGACCAGCTCCCCTAGCGGTCGATTCAGTCTATCTGGGTGCCCCCTTCGTGGCGCAGCGGGGGACTGCGGCAGCAGCAATGGCAGAAGCCTATCAGGCAGGAGTCGTCGCAGACGACGACAGGCCAGACGACATTTTGCTGGCGCTATCCAACATCGAGCGCGCGACGTTTGGCGATGACGAACATTCGGAGCGGGGCAGTAAGGTCTACTTCCGAAAGAACTCCTGGCAGCGCTTGGCCCAACAGATCATCGAGAGCCTGCCTACCACCGAAGCCGCGCCCTTGGTAGAAGCAGCGATCGAAACCGAAGTCGTTGCCGTGCCGCTGATTGGGCCTCTGCCCCGCGCACAGGAGGCGATTCCGAGCGAGACTGTTGCCGTCGTAGAGTTACTCGCCTCCATGGGCACGTCCTTTCCGCAGGCAGCGAGCTTGGAGCGCTTGGCCGGTGCCGGGTTGCAACTCTTTAACAGCAGCGGCAGGGGGCTGCTCCTCTCCGCAGAGGGACACGAAGGCAAGGCAGTCGCCGAGTTCATGGCTGCACATGCACAGACGGCCGGCGCACTTGAGCACATAGAACTGCCAACACTGGATGCCGGGGCTTGTGTGGAACCGCTGGCCCGCTTTTCCAGCGACCGCGAGACCGAAGAGGCTTGCCTGCTGATCGTCAAGGACCCCTTGCTCTCAGCCGAGGCCGCAGGAATCCTCGAAACAACGAAGCCTCTTGCCGCCATTTTGGCTTTCGACGATGCCGTCAAGACCTGCCATTCCAAACTTGCAAGCCGTTTGGATGAACTAGGCTATCTTGTAATCGTCTCCGAGCGCCACCCTCGCCTGAAGCCTGATGAACCGGACTGCGCTTGGCGCGTTGCGGCCTATCCCTTCCTCTCGGACCTGCCCTGGGCTCGTGGTCAACTGTTAGCGCTGCCGCCCAACGCCTCGCTGGGCTACATCAGACATCTTCTCCTGGAGACCGGGAACACCATGACCTTCGTCGACTACGACGATCCTGGCCGCATCGGTATGGAGATCTGGTCGGAGTCGGAACCGATGAATCCGGCCCGAACCCTAGCCTATGCAGAAGCCCCCAACGATCTTTGGCGGCGCGAGGCATTCCGGCTGGCAGGTAAGGAGGCAAATGGCGCGACACGGCTCCACGAGGGACCCAATGCTCGCGTGCACCGAACCTATATCCCGGGCGAAGCCCGGGCCGGCGAGCCCCTCACCTTCTCCCTTGATTGCGCCGCACAGGGGCGTCGCTTCGCCATGCTGTGGATCACCGACAAAACGAACAAGACGCGTGTCGGTACGATCTTTGACTTGGAGACCGGTCTGCCGGTCTCTACCGACAACCAGCTGGGCGATCCGACGATCGACATCCAGGCCGCAAGCGTCATTATCGACCAGACTGATGAGGGTAAGCCGCTCTATCGAATCTGGGTTACGATCTCGGCCTACCCATTCAGTGAGATCGTCCATGCGCAGATGTTGACGCGTCAGGCGACGACCGGATCGCGGCAACACCAGGGAGAGCCTGGCCGCGGTGTCTTGGCTCGCGATTTGCTGCTGGAAGCCTGGGACGTCCCAAGCCGCGTGCGCTAGAACGCTCCGCAGTTGGCCCCACCGGAGAGCGGCCTTGTACCGGTCGGTTTGTTCAATCGAACGCGAATCGCACTCGTGCAGGCTTCCGAAGTACGTACCGGTGCCGAGACACCGTAGAGAGGGTTCGCTATGTTTTTCGGTGCGATAGCCGACGACTTTACCGGTGCCAGCGATCTGGCTTGCCTGTTGGCTCGCAGCGGAGCCGCCGTGTCGCTCAGGATTGGCGTCCCCGAGACCCCAGTCGACCCCGATCATGGCGCAGACTTCGAAGTAATCGCCCTGAAGGTTCGTACGGAACCCGTGCAGGACGCGGTGGCAGAGGCGCTTAGAGCCTTAGCCTGGCTTCGCGCCGGCGGCGCCCAGCGCATGTTCTGGAAGTACTGCTCGACCTTCGACAGCACTGCCGAGGGTAACATCGGCCCTGTGGCCGAAGCTCTGATGGCAGAGTTGGGCGCGGCGCAGACCATCTATTGTCCAGCCTTCCCGGAAAATGGCCGCAGTGTCTATATGGGTCGTCTCTTCGTCGGCGAAGAGCCGTTGGACGAATCGCCTATGCGCGATCACCCCTTAACGCCGATGCGGGACTCCTCCCTCCTCCGCCTGCTGGATCCCCAGGTGCAAGGCGAAGTCGGGCTGGCCAAGCGTCTTGTCGTCGCCGCCGGCCCGAAAGCGCTTCGGGCACGCCTTGAGAGTCTCTTGGAGCGTGGATTTGCTCACGTCGTGGTCGATGCCGTTGCCGACAGCGACTTGGGCACCATCGCTGAAGCCTGTTGCGACATGCCCCTCATGACTGGCGGCAGCGCAGTCGCCATGCCATTGCCGGGTGTCTATCGCCAACGTGGTTATCTTAAGAGTTTGGGCGGGAGGAGCGTACGACCCGAGCTCGGCCCCGGACAGATCGTGCTCTCTGGTAGCTGCTCGGCCATGACTCGCGAACAGGTCGCCACCTACGAACCCGGCGCCGCCTCCTTCCGCATAGATCCGCTGATCCTGGCCGAGGAGGGCAGCGACGCGCTGTTAAGTTGGCTGGAGCGACAGCCGCCGGAGACCGCGAAGATCCTCTATGCGACGGCGGAACCGGAAGATGTGCGCGCAATCCAGGATAAGCTGGGGGTCGCCGAAGCCGGCGCACTGGTAGAAACCGCATTGGCAGATGCCGCACGCCGCGCTCTGGATCTGGGTGTCAGGCGCTTCGTCATCGCTGGCGGCGAAACTTCCGGCGCCGTGGTAAAGGCCTTGGACATCCAGCAGCTGGGCATCGGCCCGGAAATCGCGCCCGGCGTCCCCTGGACTTATGCCGAAAGCAGCGGACATCAGATCGCCCTGGCGCTCAAGTCCGGCAATTTCGGGCAAGTGGACTTTTTCGCCGACGCCTTCACTCGTCTGCAGTCGCAATGAGTCCGGAGGCTTCAGCTCGGGAGGCCATTTGCCGCCTTGCTGCCTCGCTCTTCTCACGCGGCCTGACCGGCGGCGCATCGGGCAACATCTCTCTGCGCCTCGATGACGGCAACCTCTTGGTAACGCCGACAGGCAGCAGTCTGGGTAGCCTCGATCCGGCCCGCCTCTCACACCTAGACAGTAAGGGGCGAGTTCTCTCTGGCGACAAGCCGACCAAGGAGGTCGCGCTGCACACCGCCTTCTACGATACGCGGCCGGGCAAGACTGCGGCTGTGGTTCACCTTCACTCAACCCATGCCGTCGCCTGGTCCTTGATGCCCGAAGTGGATCCTGAGAACTTGCTGCCGCCCTTGACCGCCTACGCCATCATGAAGCTCGGCAAGGTGAAGCTGCTACCCTACTACGCCCCCGGCGATCCGGACATGGGAACTGCCGTGCGAGCGCTCGGCGGTAAACGCTCGGCAGTCGTTCTGGCCAATCATGGCCCCGTCGTTGCGGCGTCGTCTTTGGAGGCTGCCGTCTATGCCATGGAGGAGTTGGAGGAGACGGCGAGACTGGCCCTGCTTACCCAAGGACGCAATCCACGCTTGCTCACGGATCAAGCAATCGCAGATCTGGTCCGTCGGTTCGAGGTCGAGTGGGAATAGACCAAGTGATACCGTATTGCGCCGAGCCTCCACGCAAAGACATCAGGACGAGCAATGCACGCTTCCATGCCTCCTGAGGGCACCCTGCTGCTGCTGATTGATCTACAGAAAGCCATCGACCACCCCAGCTGGGGCGAGCGGAACAACCCCAACGCCGAAGCAAAGATCGCACAGTTGCTGCAGCACTGGCGTCGCAAAGGCTGGCCGGTCTGGCACGTGCGACATGATTCGACCGAGGCTGCCTCGCACTATCGCCCCGGCCAGGTGGGTCATGCATTCAAAGCGGAGGCAACGCCACTTCCGGGCGAGCCGGTGATCGCCAAGCAGACTAACAGCGCATTCATCGGTACCGATCTGGAGGCCCGGCTTCGCGATGGCGGACATCGCGCTCTGGTCATCGCCGGCGTCATCACCAACAACTCGGTGGAGGCCAGCGTTCGCATGGCAGGGAACCTGGGCTTTGCAACCTTCCTCGTAGCCGATGCCTGCTTCACTTTCGGCAAGATCGACTGGAACGGAGTCTATCGCTCAGCTGAGGATGTCCATGCCCTCTCCCTCGCCACTCTAGACGGTGAGTATTGCCAAGTGACGACGACACAAGTTTTGCTCGAGTCATAACAGTATTGGCCTCACCGTTTCCTTCAGTCGGAGATTTCATTGCATTTCTCGTCAGGTTCGAGAATGAGCCTGTGCTTTCAAGCGTTCCACCCTTGCAGGAAAGCATCCAAGAGCCGGTTTCGAGGAACTCTGACGACTGTTCGTTCACGCCAACAGAATGACAGCCTTTGCTTTGCGCCCCCGCTCTCTGCAATAGTGCAAGAGGATTACAGACCGATGACGGTGACCCATGGGTGATAATGTCAAGAAAGCGGATCCGGACAACAAGTTGCGCCTCTGGCGAATGGCAGGGGCCGGTGCCTTGGCACTGGGTGTAGTCGGCATGACCATCCCGATGCTCCCGGCGACCCCCTTCCTACTCTTGGCAGCATACGGCTTTTCGCGCGGTTCTCGGCGTATCCATCAGTGGATGGTCGACCCGGAGAGTCTTGGAACCGGCTTTGCGGAGTGGCGTCGACATGGAAAGATCCCGCCAGTAGGGAAGCTGTTGGTCATTCTTTTTATGCTGGTCGGGTTCTTGGCCGCTTGGGCCTTTGGACTGGAGCCGACATCCTTGATAATCGAAGCCGTCGGACTCCTTATCGTCGGCGGGTACGTGCTGACGCGTCCTACGCCGCAGCCAATTCAGGTTGCCGAGCAACGGGAATAGATCTTGCTGGTATGACTCCACGCCGATGGAGTCGAAATTGGTGATGGGTATTCCTATTTAATCAATAACTTAGATCACTGTCACTGAGAGTGCATAGGGGCAATACTCATGTCTACTCCTAGTTCGATCAGACGCGAGTCCATCACCTGAGACCAGTTTGCCCGAAGTTCGCGATTGGCCTTGTGGCGCAGGCCGAAGCGACGCAAAGGCTCAAAGCGAGGCGATTCGTCACTTCCGAAAGAGGTCTCGACGCGAGGGAACCAGTAGGTGAACGAGGCTCGAATCTCTCCATGGCGAGTCTCATCCGACGCCAGGCACCTGAGTTTGTGCAATCCCGCCTGCAGATGGCTTTCCTCAACCGGCATGATCTCGGAGATTGTATCGGAGAGTGGCTGATAGGAGCTACCGGCCAATTCCTCCAGCTGAATCATAGAGGCTTCACCCATCAGTAGGTTCATCACCAAAGCATCTAGCCAGCCGCTTAAGGGATAGTGAAAGACATTGAGGCGCATGTCAGCAGATCGCCGCTCGTTCCGGAGATCCTCCGAACGATCTACACGCTTCTCCCAGCGGTGCAAGCCGGCATAGAGATCGGGATCGGTGCCGAATGGCTGCATCAAAGTCAGCACCCGTTCTGCATGACAGATCTTCTCCAGCACCATGCGTGCCATCAGCCGTCGCCCACTTAAGGTCGGTGCTTGGTTGATGATGCCAGCAAATCCTGCAGCACCCGCCAGCTCGGAATCGACAAATCCAGCCATCAAGCGCAGTAACTCGCGGCGGTAAGCAGGCGTTACATTGTCAGGAGAGGTCAAGCGACCGGAGTGCTCCAGATACTCAAGGAAGGCTGCGTCGTCCATAGATGTCAAATCCTCTCGCGCCTACTGATCGTAATCCACGACCACACGGTCAGTGGCCGGATAGCTTTGGCAGGTGAGGATGTAGCCGCGGCGCACCTCATAATCCTCTAGGGCAAAGTTCGCATCCATATCGACCTCGCCTTCCACCAGCATGGCCCGGCAGGTGGAACAGACGCCTCCCTTGCAGGCATAGGGAACGTCGAGACCCTCTGCCATGGCTGCATCCAGGATGCTGGTTTCGCCCTTCTTCATCTCGAAACTGCGGCTGCGTCCGTCCAGTTGGACCTTGGCTCGGCAGAGTTGAGCGGTACTGGCGACCTTCCCTTCCTCGGCTTTGCGCTGTCGGCGGGATTGCTGGGCAGAGGCAAAGAGTTCGAACTTGATCTGGTGCTCGCTGAGGCCGGCATCGCGCAGTGCCTGCGACACGGCGGTCATCATCGACTGCGGACCGCAGATAAAGGCCTGGTCGACGCCTGCCGGATCGATCCAATAGCGGAACAAGGCCGCACATTTCTCGCCATCAATGCGCCCGTTGAAGAGGTCGATCTCCTGGCTCTCGCGGGTTAGAATGTGCAGCAAGGTGAACCGACCCAGATAGAGGTTCTTTAGGTCTTCCAACTCTTCACGGAACATGATGCTGCTGGAAGAGCGATTGCCGTAAACCAGGGTGACACGGCTCTTAGCCTCGCGCAGCAGGACCGACTTGACCAAACTTAGGACCGGTGTGATGCCGGAGCCCGCGGCGAAGAAGAGATGATGGCGGGATTCGGTCGGCAGGATGGGCGTCGTGAAGCTGCCCATGGGGGCCATGGCCTCAAGCATCTCACCGGGACGAAGCGCCTCGTTAGCCCAGGTTGAGAAGAGGCCGTCGGGCACCTTCTTGATGCCGACCCGAAGCGGTCCATTGCCGCGCAGGCTGCAGATGGAATAGGAGCGCCGCAGCTCCTCTCCTTCCATCGACTTGCGGAACGTCAGGTACTGCCCGGGCAGAAAGTCAAAGCTGTCACGATCGGCCTCTTGCGGTTCAAGCGAGAGAACGACCGAATCGCGCGTCTCGCGGCGCACCTCGGTCACGGTGAGGGGAAGAAATCGAACCATGGAAATCTCTCCGGGTTCAGAAGGGCTTGAAGTAGTCGAAGGGTTCAAGGCAGGAACGGCAGCGGTAGCTCGCCTTGCAGGGAGTGGATCCGAACTGGCTCACCCGCTCCCCCGCCTCGGCCCCGCAGTGCGGACAAGCCACTACGACTGCCTGCTCCGTCAAGTCTCCAGAGCAGAGCGCGCCTTCTTGCGGCGGCGCGATCCCATAGGCGCGCAGCTTCTCTCGTCCGGCCTGGCTGATCCAACGCGTGGTCCAGGCCGGTGCCAACTGGCGTTTGAGATGAATCTTGTCGACGCCCTTGGCTCGCAAAGCCTGCTCGATCTCCAGGTTGATCACCGCAGTCGCGGGACATCCGGAGTAGGTCGGCGTAACCGTGACTTCAAGCGTGTCGTCCCGCCAAGCGACGTCACGAATGATGCCTAGATCCACCAGGGAGATTACCGGTATCTCCGGGTCCGGGATCTCCGAGAGCCAGTCCCAGACCGTCTCGCGGTCCGGCAGTTGGGTATCAATGCTCATCGTGTCTGCTACCAGGCGGCGCCGGGATAGGCGCGCTGGAGGAATTGCATCTCGGCCAGGATGAAACCCAGGTGTTCGCCATGCCGGCCGCTCTTGCCGCCTTCCTGCATCCAGCCCTGTTCGGGATGGTCTAGTGTGGCCTTGGTTAACACCGCAGCCACAGCTGCATTCCATTTAGGCTCCAAGACAGTCAGATCGGCGCCAATCCCAACCTCCGCCAGAGCCTTGTCCAACTTGTCTGCGGTCGTCATCTCGCCCGTGAAGGGCCAAAGCTCGTGCAAAGCGGCTTGCATCCGAGCCCGACTCTCGTCGGTGCCGTCACCCAGACGGATGACCAGATCGCGGCTGCGGGTTAGATGATAGCTGACTTCTTTCCGCGCCTTCTGGGCGACCTCGGCCACGCGCTCATGGCTGGAGGCGAGGAGTTGCTCGAGGGCGAGATCATGCCATTGGTCGAAGAGATACTGGCGCATCAGTGTCTGGCCGAAGTCGCCGTTCGGCTGCTCGACCAGCAGGAGGTTTCGGAAGTCTCCGGCGTCGCGCAGATAGGCCAGGTCGTCGGCGCTCCGGCCCTTGCCTTCCAGTTCTCCAGCCAACTCCAGCCAGAGCCGGGCCTGACCGATCAAGTCGAGCGCAACGTTGGCCATGGCGATGTCCTCCTCGAGGATCGGCGCATGCCCGCACCACTCCGACACGCGATGGCCCAGGATCAGTCCGTTGTCGCCCAGACGCAAACAACAGTCGATCAGCGCCTCGCGACGTTCGCCTTGGTCCATCACATGGCCCCCACATCGTCTGGAATGTCGAAGAAGGTGGGGTGTCGATAGACTTTGCTGCTGGAGGGTTCGAACAGCGGTCCCTTGTCAGACGGCGTACTGGCGGTAATCTCGACCGCCTTCACCACCCAGATCGAGACACCCTCGTTGCGTCGGGTATAGACATCGCGGGCGTGATTGATCGCGATCTCCGCATCAGGGGCGTGCAGGCTGCCAACATGACGGTGTGACAGACCATGCTGGCCGCGAATGAAGACCTCCCAGAGAGGCCATTCGTTTGACATAATGTATCCTCCTGTAACTCGGGCCTCAGGCGGCTTTGCTCTTGGCGAGTGCGTCCTGCTTGGCGGCATAGGCCGAGAGGCCGTCCCGGAACCAAGCTCCCTCGTCATGTGCATTGACGCGCGCACGCAGACGCTCTCGGTTGCAAGGTCCGCCGCCGCGCAGCACGCGATGAAACTCCTCCCAATCGATCTCGCCGTAGTCGTAGTGACCACGCGTCTCATTCCAGGTGAGGTCAGGATCGGGCACCGAAAGGCCTAGGTACTCTGCCTGGGGGACGGTCTGGTCGACGAACTTTTGGCGCAGTTCATCGTTGCTGTTCAGCTTGATCTTCCAGGCCATCGACTGGGCGCTGTGTATCGATTCTCCATCGGGTGGACCGAACATCATGAGGCAAGGCCACCACCAGCGGGTCAGGGCATCCTGGGCCATGGCGCGCTGGGCCTCGCTTCCCTTAGCCAGGGTCATCATGATCGAGTAGCCCTGGCGTTGGTGAAAGGACTCTTCCTTGCACACCCGGATCATGGCGCGCGAGTAGGGTCCATATGAGCAGCGCTGCAGGGGCACCTGATTCATAATGGCAGCGCCGTCGACCAGCCATCCGATAGCACCGATATCGGCCCAGGTCAGGGTCGGGTAATTGAAGATCGAGGAGTACTTGGCCTTGCCACTGTGCAACTGCTCCAGCAACTGGTCGCGTGAGACACCTAGGGTCTCCGCTGCGCAGTAGAGATAGAGACCATGCCCGGCCTCGTCCTGAACCTTGGCCAGCAGGATCGCCTTGCGCTCCAAGGTCGGCGCACGGGTGATCCAGTTGCCTTCCGGCAGCTGTCCGACGATCTCGGAATGGGCATGCTGAGAAATCTGCCGTACCAAGGTCTTGCGATAGCCCTCAGGCATCCAGTCCTTGGGTTCGATTTTCTCATCGGCATCAATGCGCTCCTGAAAAGCGCGCTCTTGCGGCTCCATCTCCTCAAGGCTCTTCAGGCCCTTAGCGTCTGTCTTGACCATCTGTGCGTACATCCAAGCCCTCCCTTAGAGGCGTCGGCCTTCCTAGGCTCTAAATATGTCACACGATCATCCGTTTTTCAAGAAAATCTGTGATGCTTTTTGCTCGAAATTGGTACCGTGACATTTTTCCGGCTTTGTGCTCTGTGGAGGTATCACGACAGGTTGGGGAAAGATGAAAATGAA
The DNA here is from genome assembly GCA_963669445.1 of Rhodospirillales bacterium. Classification (GTDB taxonomy): domain Bacteria; phylum Pseudomonadota; class Alphaproteobacteria; order Kiloniellales; family JACOMY01; genus JACOMY01. The sequence continues at coordinate 1,570,558 of OY770029.1, read as the reverse complement.
CGCGATCAACCCTGCGGCTGCCGCAAACAATGACCCATTAATTCCGAAGAGTACCCCTTTCAACTACAACGTGGGCATCAACTACGAGACATGGGAAGCTGGCCGGCAAGGCTATTCGATCACCAAGGACCTGCAGCAGGTCACGCAGGACTTCAAGCTGATCAAGACCTTCCATGATGCGGCCGTTGGCACTGCCAACCCAAGCAACCCGGTCATCGATCCCACCCAACAGCAAGCCATCAACTTTATCAAGAAGACCACCGATGTGGAGTTGGTCATGGGCACCAACACCAATGTGCTCGCCCAGCAGAGTGCCGATGGGTCCTGGCAACCGGGGCTGATGTATTCCAAGGCCTATACCAACAAGTGGGTCGATATGGTGGTCGAGGCCTTCGGCAGTAAGGCGCAGGTCAAGCAGCACCTGAAGACGGTCCTACTCAGCAACGAGATCGATCAAAACGGTCCGCCCCCGGGCAACGCGAAGTTCAACGCCTACTACAAGCAATGGATACCCACGGCCTTTGACAACCTGCAAGCCAGCCTCGCGAGCAAGGGGCTTGGCAAGATACCGGTCTCGACAACGCTGGCAAACTACGGACCCGGCAACACGGTCTCGATCGAGGTGCCGAAGTACATCAAGAACCACTGGAAAGACAGCTGGAACGACGGCAAGCCCTTCGTCCTCTTCAATCAATACACACCGGGCTTCTCCTCGACCGATTTCAAGCACGTGGAAAACTACTTTGAGGGCGTGCAGGCGCAACTGCCGGGCGCTTTGGAAGTGTTCGTCGGCGAGACCGGCTACTCAGCCTTCTATGGGGCGAAGAATCAGGAGAATGTCCTAAGCGAGATGTTCTCTTGGCTGAGTGACATGCGCGCCCAAGGCGGCAAAACGGTTCCGCTGTTCGTCTTCAATGCCTTCGACCGTCCCTCGTTTGAGCCCTATGCGCCCCAGGAGGTGCAGTTCGGGATCTACGGCGAGAACGCGAATTCCAAGCCAACCGGCCTGAAGCCTGACTTGGTGGGGGTCATCCCCTCTTGGACAGATAAACCGATAAACAAGTCGGGCAAAGGATCGAACGCCTTCCACGGCGATGCCGACGCCGACGCCTTCGAGGCTGGGTCCGGTGATGACTATCTCTTCGGTGGTGGCGGCGCGGACGTTCTGCGCGGTCAGGCGGACCACGACATATTGGAAGGTCATCTTGGCAACGACACCTTGCTGGGCGCCGATGGTGACGATGTCGCGTTTGGCGGGGGTGGGCGCGACCGCTTGGGCGGCGGCTCAGGTTCTGACAATCTGCGTGGCGGTGCTGGGAAAGACAGCATAACCGGTGGATCGGGTGACGACCAGCTGCACGGCGGCAATGGTGCAGACATCCTGCGCGGCGAAAACGGCGATGATACACTCTATGGCGGAAGTGTGGACGATACCCTGAGTGGTGGCGCCGGCAACGATATCTTAGTCGGTGGCCATGGCGACGACAGGATCAATGGTGGAAGCGGCAGCGACACCGCCTATGGCGACGAAGACAACGATACCTTCTTCATCGAAACCCTGGGTGATCTGGTAGTCGAGTTCGAGGGACAAGGCGTGGACCGGGTGGTGGTCGATATGCCCACCTACACTCTGGCAGCCAACATCGAAGAGGGCGTGCTCGCCAGCGACGCCGGCGATGCGCTGTTGCGCGGCAACGAGCTAGACAACCTGCTGATCGGCAACGCCTCGGACAACAGGCTCTTTGGTGTCACCGGCAACGACCGCCTGGAGGGAGGCGATGGCGATGATGTCCTTTCCGGCGGTGGTGGAGAAAACGAGGTGTTTGGCGGTAGCGGTCAAGACGTCTTGCGCCTAGGCCCGCAGGATCAGGTCTTCGGGGGATCTGCAGCCGATTCCTTCGTCTTCAACGGGAACGAGGAACCTGGCGGCGACCTCTTCATCCGCGATTTCAGCCAGGCGGAAGGCGACAAGCTGGTCTTTGCCACCGGCCTAGAGAGCGGCAGCTTTGCCTACATCGGCGCCGCCGGCTTCTCCGGCGACGGTAACAGCGAGGCGCGCTTTGCCGGAGGAAACCGTTTGGATATCGATCAGGATGGAGACGGAACGACCGATCTTTCGGCAAAACTCAATGGCTTTACCAATGCAGAGAAACTCTCCGGCGGCGATTTTGTGTGGCTTTGATTAAGCGGACACTCCGGACGGGGAGACCGAGAGCAACGCGGACAAAGCTTGGCGCCGTTTTTCCAGGATCGAGCACTCTGCGCGAAGCGGACCTTGTGAGTCGATGAAATCAGCTTCGATGGCGCGCTCGGCCTCCTCGTCCAGACTTCTGTAGAGGAAGGCGAAGAGGCACTGCGCCCTAGGCCCTTGCCAGCCCTGCGGCAAGAGCGAGCTGGGCAGCGCCGGATCGTCTAGGACGACATGGCGATAGTCGTGCACCAATAGCAGCCGCACTGCGAGTGCCAGCGAGGCCGGAAGCCTTGTCGGGCCCGCCCTGCAAAGCGCTTCTTGCAACGGGCCGAAGCGCTGGCAGAATGCCTGATAGCGCTCTGCCAAGTCTTGCAGAGGCCAGGCTTCCATGGCCAAGCTGGTCAGGGCCTCCCTATTCGCTGCGCCGAGCAATCGTGCATCAAACTGCAAGACACCTCGAGGCAAATCCATCGCTTGAGGGTCACCGGCCCGGAGAGCCAAACCGGCGCCTAGAACTCCGTAACCAGCCTTGGCGAGCTCGCGCCTTTCGACCTCCTCCAGCCCACTCGGCGGCAAGAGCAGCAGTGACCAGCGCTCGCCATTCGGTGCATTGGGGCCGGCATAGATCAACTCGGCGGCCGCATCGAAGGCACGCAGACTTTCCTCGGTCAGCCGGTAGAAGCTGCGCCGTCCTGTTCGCAGTCCTTCCAAATGGCCGGCCGACACCAGGCGCGATACGGCGGTGCGAACCAAGGTCTCGCTGATACCGACTTCGGCGCAAACGGCAATTACGTTGCCGAGCCAAACCAATCCGCCGCGGGGCACGATGGCATCGCCGTAGAGGGTGACAATAAAGGAGCCCGCGCCCAAGGGACGTCGCGCCGCAAAGGCTTTGACCAAAGCGCGCGCGCGAGATTCCACCGTCATCGGCGTTATGCCGCCCGCTTCCTCAGCAGTCGCCATTCAGTCCATCGCGACCGCCTCAATCTCCAAGAGCCAAGCGGCATCGAAGATCCCGGCGATTATGACAGTTTGGGTTACCTGGATGTCGCCCAGGATCTGGTTTCTGACCTTGCGACTGGGCAGGCCAAGAGCGCGATCGGCCAGATAGATTGTGACCTTGACCAGGTTCTCCAGATCCATGTCAGCCGCCCGCAGTTGGGCACGCAGGTTGGCCCAGGCCAGATGGGCCTGCGCCTCGAAGCCCTCCGGAACGCTGCCGTCACCTGCAACGGGCACCTGCCCTGACACGAAGAGCGTACGGCGCGCGCCCTCGACCTCCAGTGCCTGCACATAGCCGCCCTTGGAGCGGGGCGCATCGCCAGACTCGACGCTTCGCCGCTTCACTGCTCGCCTCCAACCAGTCCGGCCCGCTCCAGCATGGCGTGCAGCAGCACGTTGCAGCCCGCGGCCAGATCCTCTGGGGTCGCGTTCTCGATCTCGTTGTGGCTGATGCCGTCCTCGCAAGGCACGAAGATCATCGCAGTCGGTGCGACCCGCGCCATGTAGACCGCGTCATGCCCCGCACCGCTGACGATGTCGCGATGGCTGAAGCCACCCCGCTCAGCGCCCTGACGCACGGCTGAGACCAGGTCCTCGGCGAAGGGCGTAGCCGGCGAGTGCCAGATTTCCTGCAGGTCCAAAGTGAGGCTTCTGTCCTCGGCAATCGCTTTCAAACCTGCTTCGAAATCGGCACACATGGCATCCAGGCGCGCATCTTTCGGGTTCCTAAAATCAACGGTCAGCCAGACCTGCCCCGGGATAACGTTGCGACTGTTGGGATGGACCTGCAGCATGCCGACGGTCGCGCAGGCATCGGGCTGATGGTCCAAGCCCACTCGATTGACCAGCTGTACCGCTTCCGACGCACCGACCAGCGCATCGCGCCGCCTGGCCATCGGTGTCGGTCCGGCATGCGCCTCCTGACCTGTCAGGGTGACCTCGTACCAGCGTTGACCCTGCGCCCCGGTTACCACGCCGATGGTGGTCTCTTCGGCCTCTAGGATCGGTCCCTGTTCGATATGCGCTTCAAAGTAGGCAGCAACCGGCCGCTTGCCCAATCCTTCGCCGCGATAGCCGATGCCATCCAGGGCCTCGCCGAAGCTGACACCTTCTTGGTCCTGGCGAGCCAAGGTCTCCTCCAAGGAGAAGACCCCGGCATAGGCGCCCGATCCCATCATGGCCGGCGCAAAGCGGCTTCCCTCCTCATTGGTCCAAACTGCAACCTCCAAGGGAGCCTCGGTCTCGATCTCCAGATCGTTCAAACAGCGCAACACCTCAAGGCCCGCCAAGACGCCATAGACGCCATCGAACTTGCCGCCGGTTGGTTGACTGTCGAGGTGACTGCCGGTCATCACCGATGCACGGCCAGGATCGCGGCCGGGCCTGCGGGCAAAGATGTTACCTACGGCGTCGACCTCAACGCTGCAGCCTGCATCCTTGCACCAGGAGATGAAGAGGTCCCTACCCTCGCGATCCAGATCGGTCAGTGCAAGGCGGCAAACGCCTCCTTTCTCCGTCGCGCCGATCTGCGCCATCGTCATCAGGCTCTGCCAGAGCCGCTCGCCATCAATTCTCAAGTTGTCCATGTGTGACCCATCCGCTGTCGAAGCGATCGCAAGGTGCCACGCCTCCGCCGAGGAGGCAAAGCCTCTGCACGCTGCTATCCGTCCAGGGCGGCATGAGCCAAAGCCAAGCGAGGGCGTCCAAACGCCGTTGCGATGACGACCGACTCGACAAACGTCGGCTTGCCGCTTCGATCGGGAACGATGGTGTCTTTTCGCTCAACCTCGACCAGGCAATCCTCGGCGCCGGCCCGATCGGCCATGTGACGCGCCCGGTCCTCAGCTGCGCCAGCGACGGTCTCTGCCGCAGTCTCCAAAGAGAGAAAGTCTTTTACCCCGCCTGGAAGGTGCGCACGATAGCGCCCATCGGCCAGTTGCGTGATGACCAAGCGTTGGCGCTGGACAATGCCGCTAGCAACGGCGCCGACGGCATTGCAGACTTCTGCGTGTTCGCTGGCCAAAAAGCTTGTTCCCAAGCGTTTGGCGATGTCGGGATAGTAGGTTGCAGCCGGTGCACCGATACCCACGAGCGGTCGCTGCAAGGCCACGCGCGGCGCCAAGAGGCTCTCGCCGTTCTGCCTGCGCCCCAGTGCGCGATCCAAGAGATCCCGCCCGAAGGCGTCTGGCGCAAGGCTATCGGCTCCCTCGTTGGCCAAGGCAGCAAAGACTAGGGCCTCGGCGCCGGCCGAGACGACCTCGTCATAGACAGCCTGAGCCACGGACTGGCCGTCGCGCATGCCCAGTTGTCGTGCCAGCAGCGCCGCCCCCTGCGCGGCCGCGATGCGATCCCAACCTTGATGCAGACCCAAGACGTGGGCCGCATCGCTGGGAGTGAAGCAGGAGATGATGGCCAGGCCGCGCTCCACCAGGCGCTCGGCTGCCCTCTTGGAAAGATAGTCCTTGGCGACACGCTCCAGCCGGCAGGGGCCCTCTCCCAGTATCTCCCAAAGCGCCAACTCCGCCGGGCGCAGGGCCAAGTCTTCTGGCAGCGGGCGCAGGCGCAGCAGGAAGCGACCATCCTCGTTGTGCCCGAAGAGGGTCTCGCGTTGGGCCGCCAAGTAGGACAGCAATTCGGGACAACTGCGCGACAACAAGGAGAGTGGTACTGCCCGTCGCGGACCCAAAGTGAAACGCCCCGGTCCGCTTGCCTGCACCTCGCTGTCGCCGCCCAAGCCGACGGTGTAGACGGCAATCGCCTCGACCATTGTGCGATAGCCGCCCACCGAGGCTCCGGAGGTGCTCAAGACCGGGCGCCCCTGTTGCAGCAAGGCGATGTCGGTTGTGGTGCCGCCCATGTCGGAGACCATCATGTCCTTGGCACCCAGCAGAGCACGGGCACCCACTAGGCTTGCAGCCGGTCCGGAGAGGATGGTCTCTACCGGTGAGTCCAGCGCCACCTGGTCGGAGACCAAGGAGCCATCGCCCTTGACCACCATCAAGGGCACCTCAAGCCCGGTCTCTTGCATCAAACCCTGGACCGCCTCAACCAGCTGCTGGATCAGAGGGACCAAGCGCGCGTTCAGAAGCGCGGTGAGTGCACGTCGCGGTGCGTCAAGGCCAGCCGAGAGTTCATGCGCGCAGGTAACCGGCAAGCCGCTCTCCTGGCGTAGGATCTCCCTTGCTGCCAATTCGTGCGCCGGATTGCGCACGGCAAAGAAGCCGGCGACCGCGAAGGCGGACACCCTTGGCGCCATCTCTTCTGCAGCGCGCTTCACTGCCTCTCGATCCAGCGGCGCCTTGGCCTCGCCCTCGGCGCTATGACCTCCGGTGATGAAGGCATAGGGATCTTGCCCCAAGGCCTGCCGTAGCCCGGCCCGATCCAAGGCCTTTTCCGGATAGCCCAGAAGCAGCAGTCCGACGGCACCGCCTTGCCCCTCGACCAAGGCGTTGGTTGCCAGGGTTGTCGACAGAGAAACCAGCTCCACCTCACCTGGATCTTCCGGCAGCACCTGGCGCATGGCAGCGCCTACACCCAGTGACAGGTCGTGCTTGCTGGTCAGCGCCTTGGCCTTGGCCAATACGCCGACCGTCTCGTCGTAAAGCACGGCGTCGGTGTAGGTTCCGCCGGTATCGATTCCCAGAAGCCTTGCCACCCCGTGTTCTCTCTCTGTCTTGGCCGTGCGTTGGCCTTGTCGCCCTGGCCCTTCGGCCTTACGGCGTCCCTTAGCCAAATCTGCGCGGCCCCGCAATGGCCCTCTCCTGTTCGAAAGCGGTCTTATGGGCTGCATTGCAAGAAAGAATGGCTTTGGCGCAATCGGGGACTTGGAGAGGCGCGCATTCGACAATAGTATCCGCGCCATGAGCGAGTCACCCAACCAACACCTGATCGGGCAGGAAGGCAGCCGTCTGGAGCTTTCCACCCCAGCCCTCGTCATCGATATGCCGACCTTCCGCGCCAACTTGCGGTCTGGCCAGGAGATCATCTCCAACAACGGCGTCGGCCTTCGGCCGCACGTCAAGACGCACAAGTCCGTGCATATTGCCAAGCTGCAGATGCAGGCCGGCGCCAAGGGCGTATGCTGCGCCAAGCTGGGCGAGGCCGAGGTCCTTTTCGAGGGCGGCATCAAGAAGATCCTGCTAACCTCTCCGGTCGTCGAGCCCGCCAAGATCGAGCGTTTGGCCGAGATGAACAAGGACTTGGAAGATCTGATGGTCGTCGTCGACGATCTGGAGAATATCAAGGCCTTACAGCAGGCCGCGCGCGGCGTTCAGAAGAAGTTCCGTCTGCTGGTCGACGTCGATATCGGCCTCAATCGCTCTGGCGTCACCTCCGTCGACCAGGGCTTGGCGCTGGCCCGCTACATCGCCGAGGCACCGGAGCTGCGCTTCTTTGGTCTGCAGGGCTATTCCGGCGACATCCAGCATATCAAGAAGACGTCCGAGCGCCGCCGCGTCAGCCACGAACAGCTCCAGATCCTGAAAGACATGAAGAAGGCCATCAAAGAAGCCAAAATGCCGGTTCGCGTGACCACCGGATCGGGTACCGGCTCGCACCTGGTGGATATGGAGGCCGCGGTTTTCAACGATCTGCAGCTTGGCTCCTACATTTTCATGGATACCCAGTATCAGGAGATTCACCTAAAGCTCTGGGGCAAGATCCCCTACTTCCCTGCCCTCTTCGTCTACACTCGGGTCGTCAGCAACAACCATGAAGGCTTCGTTACGCTAGACGCCGGCTCCAAGAGTCTGGCGACGGACGGACCGCTACCGACAGTGGTCGCTGGCGCACCGGAAGGCAGCACCTACGAGTCTTTCGGCGACGAGTTTGGCAAACTGGTGTTGCCCGAGGGTGCGGAGGTGCCGGCTACCGGGAGCCTTGTGGTCTTGATGGCACCGCACTGCGATCCGACAGTGAACCTCTACGACCACTACCACTGTGTGCGCGACGACAAGCTAGTCGCTATCTGGGATATTCAGGCCAGAGGGAAGGCGTCCTGACTCTCTGCCTCGACCGACAAATCTCTAGCGAAATCCAAGACCTGACTAAATCACAGGTTTGTTAATTTTCAATCACTGCCTTGGCCGTTGCCCTCCGACATGTTACTCAAGCCGGCGAAGAGGCATGTGGTCGGGGAGGATACAGCTTTGGCGGTCGTCACTCTTTTTGGGGGATCGGGCAACAATTCGATCAGCGGAACCTCCGCTAACGATCTGATTCTCGGGAATAGTGGCAAAGATCGCCTGAGCGGTGGTATGGGCGACGACTTCCTGAACGGCGAGGGTGACGAGGATCTGCGCGACCTCCTTCAGGGTGAAAGTGGCAGCCTGACCGGCGGCGGCACCCTAGAAGCCCTGACCATGATCGGTGACTTCGAGGGCCTGCTCGTCAGCCCCGGCAGCAATCAGGATACCCTGGTGTTCGCCACCGGGTTAGAGAACGGCGCATTTACCTATTCGAGGCGGCCGCCTTCTCCGGTGGGGGCAACACGGAAGCCCGTTTCGAAGCTGGCCTGCTGCAGCTGGAGGTCGACTTCGACGGCAAAGGCTCCGCCGACATCGCCGTTGGTATGACCAACCAAATCAACGCCAACCAGCTGACGGCAGGAGATATCCTCTTCCTCACATAACTTACAATAACAACGGAACCGAATCACTATGGCCACGCTCACCTTCACCGGCACCTCCGGCAACAACAACATCGTTGGCAGCTCCGTAGACGATAAGATCCTGGGCTTAAGCGGTAAGGACGCACTCAGCGGTGCGAGTGGTGATGACACGATCTACGGCGGCCCGGGGAACGACGTTAACCTCTTCGGTGGACCCGGCGTCGATACGGTGTTCGGTGGCAGTGGGAATGAGTTCGGTGCTGCCTTGGGGGAGGAGGACGACACTTTCTTTGGTGGCGACGGGGCCGACGGCTTCGTCTTTGCCAGTGGTGGAGACGACCGCCTCTACGGAGGGACGGGCGCCGAGCAGTTCTTCAACGGGGGCGCGGGCGACGACTTGATTATGGCCGGAGACGGCGCCGACAATCGAGTCTATGGCAGTTACGGAGACGACACGATCTATGCCGGCAGCGGAGACGATTTCCTGATCTCGGGTCGACAGGGGTCAGACACGATCTTCGGTGACAGTGGCAATGATGATCTCGCCGGCTATCCGGACAGAGATTTTCTCTTCGGCGGGCACGGAAACGACGAGCTCTATGGAGGGCCTGGTAAAGACCTGCTCATGGGGCAAGCCGGTAACGACTTCTCCTTGAGTGGAGGCCTGGGCGACGATGCAATCTTCGGGGGCAGTGGCGCCGATGTCTCCCTGATAGGACGCGACGGCGACGACATCATTCATGGAGATCAGGGCAATGACTCCAGCCTCGTCGGCGGTACCGGGATAGACACTCTGTTCGGTGGTAGTGGTGAGGACGCTGCCCTCTTCGGCGGCAGGGCGGACGATGCGATCTATGGCGGGCAAAGCGCAGATCGCAATCTCCGGGGCAACAGCGGCGACGACCGTGTGGAGGGCGGCGACGGTGCCGACACGCGACTCTTCGGCAATACCGGTTCGGATAGCCTATTCGGTGGCAATGGCAACGACGAAACCCTGCATGGCGATGCCGGTGACGACTCGCTCTATGGAGGCGGCGGCGATGACACCGGTCTTGCCGGTGGCAGCGGGGCCGACCTTGTTCGCGCCGATTCCGGCAACGACCAAAGGCTCATTGGTGGTAGCGGCAAGGATCTGCTCTACGGAGGCAGCGGTGAGGACCAACGCTTCTTCGGGGGCCACCAGAGCGATCGTCTCGGTGGAGGCAGCGGGAGGGACTTCTTCCTCTTCGGAGACCTCGGCAACGACAGCATTGCCGGCTTTGTCGGTAACGATCGCCGCTTCTACGGCGGTAGCGGCGCGGATACTTTGAAGGGTGGAGATGGCCGCGACCGCTGGCTCAATGGCGATAGCGGTGCTGATACGCTGAACGGCGGCAACCAACGCGACGCGTTCTTCTACGGTGGCGCCGGGGATGACCTGATCAACGGCAATGCGGGCCTCGACATCCGCTTCTTCGGCCAGAACGGTGACGATGTCATCAACGGTGGCAGCGATCAGGATCGGACCTTCTATGGAGGGCTCGGCGACGACACGATCGACGGCGGTGCCGGTGACGACCGGGCCTTCTATGGCGAGCGCGGCGGCGACCGGATCTATGGCAACAGTGGCAACGATCGCAGCCTCTTCGGCGGCAGTCATCTGGACCAACTTTTTGGGGGTTCTGGGATCGACCTAGGCCTCTACGGCGGGACGGGTGACGATCGTCTCTACGGCGGCTCGATGAACGACCGCCTGCATGGTGACAGCGGTGCCGACACCATCGATGGAGGCGCCGGCGCAGACCGTATGATCGGTGGCAGTGGCGACGACCTCTTCTATGTCGACGCCAGCAGCGATGTGGTTGTCGAAGCTGCCGATGGCGGCGATGACCGGGTGATCGTGACCGCTCTGACCTATAGCCTGGCCAGCCACGTCGAGGTCTTGCGCAGCGAGCGCGACGACAGCGCCCGTCACCTCACCTCCAACAGCGGCGGCGCCACCCTGGTCGGCAACTCCGCCGCTGATCGGCTCTATGGTCAAGGCGGCAGCGACTTCCTCTATGGCGGCCTGGGCGACGACACCTTGGATGGCCAGAGCGGCGATGACGTTCTTCAAGGTCGCTCCGGCGCCGACAGCCTGACGGGCGGTCTCGGCGACGACTTCCTGAATGGCGAGGGTGATGAGGATCTGCGCGACCTTCTCCAGGGTGAGAGCGGTCAAGACAGCCTGCAGATCAACAACAACGATACGGCCTTCGGTGGCTCTGGTGGCGACCAATTCCTGCTGAACGGCAACGAGAGCGGTACGATCGAAGGCGGCGGTACCCTTGAGGCATTGGCCGTGATCGGCGACTTCAAAGGTGTGTTGACCAGTCCCGGCAGCAATCAGGACACGTTGGTCTTCGCTTCCGGACTGGAGACCGGCACCTTCACCTATGTTGAGGCAGCGGCCTTCTCCGGCGGGGGCAACACTGAGGCCCGCTTCGACGCCGCGTTGCAGCAGGTAGAGGTCGACCTCAACGGCGACGGCGCCGCTGATTTAGCGGTCGGTATGACTGGCATCACCGATGCAGGCCAGTTGACCGCAAGCGATTTCCTGTTTCTGACTTAGAGTGTGACTGAGACCAGTCGGGAGTGAGGCCTGAGCAAGCAGCCAGCATAACAGAACTTCCATTCTGTCTATGCTCTGCCCCTCGGTTATGCTATTGCAATCGTGGAGCGCATCGAACCGCGGGGAGCTAAGCCAAATGGCTACTGTCACATTGACGGGCACGTCGGGCAACAACAACATCAACGGCACGACGGCGGATGACAAGATTCTTGGATTGAGTGGCAAGGACCGCTTGGATGGAAACCAGGGCGACGACACGCTCTATGGCGGGCCAGGCGTAGACAGTTACCTCATTGGCGGGACCGGGGACGACACCATCTTCGGCGGCGACGGTAATGACTTCTTTATTTTTGCTGACGACGGGCCTTTTTCAGGGTTCGGCAACGACATCATTTTCGCTGGCAGCGGAAAAGACAACCTGATTTACGGAGACATGGGGGATGACATCATCTATGGAGGTTCCGCTAGAGACACCGGCCTGAGGGGTAGGTCCGGAAGTGATGCACTCTTCTCCGGACCAGGAGATGACGGGGAAACTAATGGCGGTTCCGGCAATGACACGATCTATGGTGGTGATGGAGACGACCTGGGTCTCATAGGCTTCGAGGGCGACGACCTGATCTTTGGTGGAAGCGGAAACGATGATCTTACCGGCTTCGCTCAGAAAGACACGCTCTACGGCGGATCGGGTAGCGACGAACTCTATGGCGGACCCGGCAGCGACATCGTCTTTGGGGGCGCCGGAGCCGATGTCTCGCTGCGGGGCGGAGTATCCGACGATACTGTCTATGGTGGCAGCGGCAACGACAGCATGATCGGCGCCCACAGTTACCGCGGATCCTTCGCAAACGAGGGAGGTGATGATCACCTTTTTGGAGCGGAAGGCGACGACTTCGGGATCTACGGAGGCGGGGACAACGACTTTGTCTATGGGGGCGTTGGAAACGATACGAGTTTGTTCGGCAGTGGCGGTGACGACCTCGTTGACGGCGGGTCAGGCGACGACATCTCTTTGTCCGGGCTTACCGGAGATGATTCTCTGCTCGGGAGGAGCGGACTGGACACCTTCCTCTACGGCAGCAATGGCAGGGACCGTATTTTCGGCGGACAAGGCGCAGACTCTGTTCTGGACGGCGGTGACGACCCGGACCGGATTTATGGAGGAATCGGCAATGATCGTGACCTCTTCGGCGGCACCGGAAACGACCGGATCTATGGCGGTCTGAACAACGATCGAACGGTAGATGGCGGTGACGGTAACGACCAGCTCTATGGCGGACAGGGTGACGACCGAGACTTTCGTGGCGGATCCGGTGCGGATAGTCTGACCGGGGGGACTGGCGACGATACCGCCTTTTTCGGCGGCACCGGAACGGATCGGCTGTTTGGCGACTTTGGTGACGATCGTAACTTCTACGGTGCTGCAGGCAACGATCGGGTCGTCGGCGGCAACGGCCAGGACTACTTCTTCTTCGGTGGAATCGGCCGTGACAGGATTGTCGGCTCAAACGGCAATGACCGACGCCTCTACGGCGGCAGCGGAAGTGATGTGCTGGACGGTGGGCGAGGCCGCGAACGTAGCCTCCACGGGGATTCCGGTGACGACAGCATCGAGGGCGGAAGCCAACGAGACGATATGTTTTTCGGCGATGACGGCAACGACTGGATTCAAGGGGACAGCGGCCTGGACATCCGCTTTTACGGAGGAAGCGGCGACGATCGCTTGGAGGGTGAAGAGGGTCGCGACAGAACCTTCTACGGGGGACAGGGCAACGACACCTTGAGCGGAGGGGATGCCGATGACCGAGCCTTCTATGGCGAGCGCGGCGGCGATCGTCTCTACGGCGGCGATGGGAACGACCGCAGCCTCTTCGGCGGCAGCAATCTAGACCGGCTGTTCGGAGGTTCCGGCATCGACCTCGCCCTCTACGGCGGCACCGGTGACGATCGTCTATACGGCGGCTCGATGCATGACCGTCTGCATGGTGACAGCGGTGCCGATACCATCGATGGAGGCGACGGCGCCGACCGCATGATCGGCGGATCCGGTGACGACCTCTTCTTCGTCGACACCAGCACCGACCGCGTGGCCGAGGAGGCAGGCGGCGGCAATGACCGGGTGATCGTCACGGCCGAGACCTACGTACTTTCCAGCCACGTCGAGGTGCTGCGCAGTGAGCGCGACGACACGGCCCGGACCCTGACCGCCAACAGAAGCGGCGCCAGTCTGATCGGCAACTCCGCCGGCGATCGCCTCTATGGGCAAAGCGGAGCCGACTTCCTCTATGGCGGGCTTGGCGATGACACACTCGAAGGCAAGGGCGGCGACGACGTTCTGCAAGGGCGTTCCGGGGCCGACAGCCTGACGGGTGGACTGGGCGATGACATCTTGAATGGCGAGGGTGATGAGGATCTGCGCGACCTGCTTCTGGGCGAGAGCGGTCAGGACCGCCTACAGATCAACAACAACGACACGGCCTACGGCGGATCGGGCGGTGATCAGTTCCTACTGAACGGCAACGAGAGTGGTACGATTGAAGGCGGCGGCACCCTTGAGGCATTGGCCGTGATCGGTGATTTCCAGGGCGTGCTGGTCAGCCCCGGCAGCAATCAGGACACACTGATCTTCGCCACCGGCCTGGAGACAGGTGCTTTCACCTATGTCGAAGCGGGCGCCTTCTCCGGCGGCGGCAACACGGAAGCCAGGTTCGACGCCGGCCTGCAGCAGCTCGAGGTCGACTTTAACGGCGACGGCGCCGCCGATATCGCCGTCGGCATGAGCAGTGTGACCAATGCCAACCAACTCACCGCGAGCGACTTCCTCTTCCTAACCTAGGTGGGACAACCGCAGTAGCCCAACCGCGTGAAAAGGGTGGCCAATCAGCGATCACAAAGGTGGCACCCTTCGACAGCATTCCTTGGAGGGGCTGCAACCCTGTGGTATCTCTCGTCCTAGCAAATATCAAAATTGCGGTTTTGATGAGTCATGGCCAACTTCACAATCACCGGCAGCTCAGCCAACAACTACATTCCCGGCACCAACCTGGACGACAAGATCCTGGGGTTGAGCGGTACGGACCTGCTCTACGGACGAGATGGCTCAGACACGATTTACGGCGGGTCCGGCGCGGAGTACTCCATCGCAGGGGAAACCGGAGACGACACGATCTTCGGGGGTGACGGCAATGATCTGCGCACCAGCGGTGGGGCTGGTGACGACCTCATCTACCTGGACTCAGGCTCTGACGGCTTTGTTAGCGGTGGCGGGGGCAACGACCTCATCTACGGTGGCAATGGGTCGGAGATTTTTCTCAGGGGCAACGGCGGCGCGGATACCATCTTTTCGGCAATGGCAGAGACAGTCGCATCTATGGCAGCGGCGCCGACGACCTGATCTATACTGAGAGTGGCAACGACTTTCTTATCGAAGGTGGGGACGGAAACGACCGTGTCTTCGGCGGCAGCGGCGATGATCGCCTGCGTGGCAACGATGACGACGACAGCCTCTTTGGCGACGATGGAGCAGATGAGCTACTGGCAGGTTCGGGGATAGACAGGGTCTATGGTGGCAGTGGCGCTGACACCACTCTTTTCGGTGGCGAAAATGACGATCGAATCTACGGTGGGAGCGGAAACGACCTGAGACTCGATGGCGGAAATGGCAATGACGTGATCGAGGGCGACGAAGGGGATGATGTGCGCCTCGCCGGCGGAAACGGCAACGATCAGGTTTTTGCGGGCGCCGGCCAGGATCTGTCTCTCGCCGGCAACAACGGCGACGATTTGGTTGACGGTGGACAGGGCAACGATACCCGCATTACGGGGGGTGATGGCGATGACCGCCTTTATGGCGGAAACGGTGCGGATACCGACTTCATCGGCGGATCGGGGAACGACACCGTCCGGGGTGGCAATGGAGCTGATCAAAACGCCGACGGGCGGTCCGGCAACGACTCCCTCTTCGGCGATGGTGGCAACGACAGCAGCTTCGTCGGTGGCAATGGCAACGATAGTCTGCGTGGTGATCTTGGCAACGATCGCTTCTTCTATGGTGACCTCGGCAACGATCGGGTTCTCGGCAACAGCGGCGAGGATGAACGCTTCTATGGTGGCGAGGGCAGCAATCGGCTTGGTGGTGGCAGCGGCCGGGACGCCTTTCTCTTCGGCGGCCTCGATGACGACAGCCTGGGCGGCTACGCTGGAAACGATCGCCGCTTCTTCGGCGGCAGCGGGTCCGACACCTTGAACAGTGCTGGCGGTCGCGATCGCTGGCTGAATGGAGACTCCGGCGACGACACTCTTTCCGCCGGCAATCGTCGAGACGATATGTTCTATGGCGGTGATGGCGACGATAGCATCTTCGGCCAGGATGGCTTGGACATCCGCTTTTTTGGTGAGCGCGGCGACGATTTGATCGATGGTGGCACCGGCAAGGACCGCTTCTTCTATGGCGGACTTGGCGATGACACCATTCGCGGTGAGGGTGCGGACGACCGGGCCTTCTATGGTGGGAACGGCGGCGACCGCCTCTTCGGTGGCAATGGAAACGACCGCAGCCTCTTCGGCGGCAGCCATCAAGATCGTCTATTCGGTGGCTCCGGAATCGATCTGGCGCTCTACGGCGGAAGTGGCGATGATCGCCTCTACGGCGGTGACCAGAATGACCGCCTGCACGGGGATGCGGGCGACGACACCCTCGACGGCGGCTCGGATCGCGATCAGATGATCGGCGGTGCCGGCGACGATCTCTTCTATGTCGACACCAGCACGGACCGGGTGGCTGAAGAGGCAGGTGGTGGCAACGACCGTGTGATCGTCACGGCCGAGACCTACGAACTCGCCAGTCATGTCGAGGTGCTGCGCAGCGAGCGCGACGACACGGCCAGGACCCTGACCGCCAACAGAAGCGGCGCCAGTCTGATCGGCAGCTCCGCCGGTGATCGCCTCTATGGGCAAAGCGGAGCAGACTTCCTCTATGGCGGGCTTGGCGACGACACGGCTTACGGCCAAGGTGGCGACGACGTTCTGCAAGGGCGTTCCGGTTCCGACAGCTTGACGGGTGGTCTGGGCAATGACTTCCTGAACGGCGAGGGTGACGAGGACCTCCGTGACCTCCTGCTAGGCGAAAGCGGTCAGGACAACCTGCAGATCAACAACAACGATACGGCCTTCGGTGGCTCCGGCGCCGACCAGTTCCTGCTGAACGGTAATGAGAGCGGCACGATCGAAGGCGGCGGCACCCTTGAGGCATTGGCCGTAATTGGTGATTTCCGGGGCTTGCTGGTCATTTCCGGCAGCAATCAAGACACACTGGTCTTCGCCACCGGCCTGGAGACAGGCGCCTTCAGCTATGTCGAGAGCGCCGCCTTCTCCGGCGGTGGCAACACAGAGGCGCGCTTCGAGGCCGGTCAACTCGAAGTCGACCTCGACGGTGACGGCTCAGCGGACATTGCCGTCGGCATGAACGGCATCGCCAATGCGAACCAGCTGACGGCAGGGGACTTCCTCTTCCTCTGAGGATCACAGTGCAGCAGCTGATCAACCTGGTGGCCCCTCCCCACACCAGTAGGTACACCGGCACCAGCCCTCTCTCGGATCGTCGGCTGGCACGTAGCAAGCTGTCAACGCGTAACTCGATGGCGCCAGCCGTTTAAGGAAAGACAGACATGGCAACGATCACCTTCACAGGCTCAAGCGGCAACGAGAGCATTGTCGGCACTTCGGCTTCAGACAAGATGCTCGGGCTCAGCGGCAATGATCGCCAATATGGGCTGACTGGAGATGACTCGCTCTACGGTGGGTCGGGAAACGATGTCAACTTCGTGGGCGGGGCTGACGACGACACGATCTTCGGCGGCGACGGTGACGATAGTTTGTTTCTCGGCGACGATGGCCTCTATGGCGGCATTGGTGTCGACACGATCTACGGCGGCAGTGGGAAAGACATCTTTCTTTACGGAGATTTTCTGGATGACGTGATTTTTGGCGGATCGGGAATCGATGCCTTCTTGGATGGTCGCACAGGCAATGATCTGATTTTTGGCGGTCCTGCCATCGACGCCAATCTCTATGGCGGATCGGGTGTCGATCGCGTCTACGGCGGTGATGGAGACGATACCTCTATCTCGGGCCGAGCCGGAAACGACTACCTCTTCGGTGGCAAGGGCAATGATGACCTTGCCGGAAACCAGCAAGCCGACTTTCTCTATGGGGAGCAGGGTAATGACGAGCTCTACGGCGGTCTCGGGAATGATCTGCTGCGGGCCGCAAGCGGCGCCGACCTCTCGCTACGCGGAGGCCAGGGGGATGATACGGTCTTCGGCGGCAGCGGCGCCGACAGCCTGATTGGCGGCAACCTCGTCGGCGACAGTCTTCGTCTATCGGAGAGTGGGAATGACTCCCTCTTCGGCGACGAGGGCGACGATTTCGGACTCTATGGCGGTACCGGAAACGACCTCGTCGTTGGTGGATCCGGTTCTGATACCTCCTTGTCAGGGGCAGCAGGTTCGGACTCCCTCTACGGTAACACGGGCACGGACTCTCTCCTCTTCGGTGGCAGCGGAAATGACGATGTCTATGGTGGTCGCGGCGCCGACGTCTTCCTTTCGGGAGATAGCGGTGCCGATTTCCTCTTCGGGGGCAATGGCAACGATCGAGGGCTCTACGGCGGCGCAGGTGATGACCGCATCATCGGCGGCGGGAGCAACGATGGATCGGCTTTTGGCGGAGAGGGCGAAGACTTTCTCGTTGGTGGAAACGGTCGGGATTCGAGCTTCTTCGGCGGTGACGGCGACGACGGCCTTGAGGGCAATGCCGGTGACGACAGCCACTTCCTGGGCGAAGCCGGCAAGGATTCGCTCTCCGGTGGAAGCGGGGACGATCGAGATTTCTTCGGCGGCACTGGCAATGACCGCATCGATGGCGGTGACGATAGAGACTATTTCCTCTTCGGAGACCTCGGTGCCGACGCCATCTTCGGTGCCAATGGCAACGATCGACGTATCTATGGCGGCAGTGGTGACGATGTCGTCACTGGCGGTCGGGGCCGCGACCGTACCTTCTATGGCGGTTCCGGAGCGGACAGCCTGCAGGGTGGTAGCCAACGCGACAACATGTTCTTTGGTGACGACGGGAGTGACCGGATCACCGGAGGGAGTGGCCTGGATATCCGCTTCTATGGAGAGAGCGGCGGCGATCAGCTGATTGGCGGTGACGGCAGTGACCGGACCTTTTATGGAGGCCGCGGGAATGACACGCTAGCCGGTGGGACCGGTGACGACCGCGCCTTCTACGGCGGACGCGGCGGCGACCGCCTCTACGGTGGCGATGGAAACGACCGCAGCCTCTTGGGCGGCAGCCATCAAGACCGCCTCTTTGGTGGATCCGGCATCGATCTGGCGCTCTACGGCGGAAGTGGCGACGACCGCCTCTACGGCGGTGACCAGAATGACCGCCTGCACGGGGATGCGGGCGACGACACCCTCGACGGCGGCTCGGATCGCGATCAGATGATCGGCGGTGCCGGCGACGATCTCTTCTATGTCGACACCAGCACGGACCGGGTGGCTGAAGAGGCCGGTGGTGGCAACGACCGTGTGATCGTCACGGCCGAGACCTACGAGCTTGCCAGTCATGTCGAGGTGTTGCGCAGCGAGCGCGACGACACGGCCAGGACCCTGACCGCCAACAGAAGCGGCGCCAGTCTGATCGGGAACTCCGCCGGCGATCGCCTCTATGGGCAAAGCGGAGCCGACTTCCTCTATGGCGGGCTTGGCGATGACACACTCGAAGGCAAGGGCGGCGACGATGTTCTGCAAGGTCGCTCCGGCGCGGACAGCCTGACGGGTGGTCTAGGTAACGATTTCTTGAGTGGCGAGGGCGACCAGGATCTGCGGGACCTCCTTCAAGGCGAAAGCGGTCAAGACGGCCTGCAACTCAACAACAACGACACAGCCTTCGGTGGCTCGGGCGGCGATCAGTTCCTGCTGAACGGCAACGAGAGCGGTACAATCGCGGGCGGCGGGACCCTGCAGGCACTTGCCGTGATCGCCGACTTCGAAGGCGTTCTGACCAGTCCCGGCAGCAATCAGGACACCCTGGTCTTCGCCACAGGCCTGGAGACAGGCGCCTTCAGCTACGTGGAGAGTGCTGCCTTCTCCGGCGGTGGCAATACAGAGGCGCGCTTCGAGGCCGGTCAGCTGGAAGTGGATCTGGACGGTGATGCGACCGCCGACATCGCCGTCGGCATGACCGGGCTTACGGTCGCAAGCCAACTGACAGCGTCAGACTTCCTTTTGAGTTGATGGGGCGGCTATGCTCGCACCTCAATGAACCAGCCAGTGAACCTCGAAGAGTCCGGCCCGAAACTGCTTGTGTCCTGCATCGCTGCCGGAGCCACGCGTGTTAGGAAGGGTGGCGCCGGCGATGCCTTGCGCATCGTCAAGCCGGCGTGACGCGGCAAGCGTGGCTCCGGCAGCGACCCGAAGGGCCGTCTTATCAAGGCCTTGGGACTGCGGCCTGCGCCGCTTACGATGCGCAAGGCATCGCCGCGCGACACTCTCCTTGCCCAAGGCCTTGATAAGACGGTGCAGGTCATAAGCAGTTTCGGGCCGGGCTCTAAGAATGACGCCCTGTTTCCCCTAGAGGAGCGATGTTCGACCCCCTGCCCTTCCCATGTTCGCCTCCTTATGTCACTAATCAATCTATCAAGGCTTGTTGGGGTCCTTTGATCTGACAATTTTGGGTAACTGCAATCCCCGCCTGCCGAAACAAGAAACAGCGTTTCGCCGAGGGAGGTACGATCATGGGGGTTACTATTGGCACGGCCGGACCGGACCTGATCACTGGTACCAATGAGGTCGATACGATCTTTGGGATTGGTGGCGACGATACCCTCTTTGGGCTTTCCAGTAGCGATACACTCTACGGCGGCAGCGGCGATGACACGCTTTCGGGCGGGAGCGGAGCTGACTCCACCTTCCGCGCGGGCAGCGGCGACGACAAACTCTATGGGGACAACGGGGGTGATCGCTGGTTTCGCGGTGGCGATGGCGACGACATGCTCTATGGTGGAAAGGGAGCGGATTTTCGTTTCGCCGGAGATTTCGGCAATGACACTCTGTCGGGTGATGGTGGAAAGGACGGCTATTTCTCCGGAGACAAGGGCAACGACACGCTATCAGGTGGTGGTGCTAACGATTTTTCTTTCGAGGGAGACGACGGAGAAGACTCGCTCTTTGGCGGAGATGGAGGCGACGACGACTTCTTTGGGGGCAGTGGCGATGACGTTCTGTCGGGCGAGAGCGGCGAAGATGCCGGTTTCTATGGCGACGACGGTGACGACACCCTCTCGGGCGGTAGTGGTGAGGACTATGACTTCGGAGGAGGCAGTGGCAGCGACACCCTTGCTGGGGGCGATGGAGTAGATCAGCTGTTCTACGGCGGGTTCGGCGATGATGTCCTTTCAGGCGATGATGATCGAGACCAGCGTTTCTACGGTGGCGAGGGACTAGACAGCCTGACGGGAGACAAAGGGAACGACAGACTGTTTTTAGGCGACGACGGCACGGACTCGCTCTTTGGCGGAAGCGGTGACGATCGGGATTTCTTTGGTGGTGCTGACAATGACCGCATAGGCGGCGATAGTGGCAAGGACTATTTTCTCTTCGGAGATTTGGGCGACGACAGCCTAGTCGGGTCAGACGGAAATGACCGACGGCTCTACGGCGGCAGCGGAAGCGACACCATCACTGGCGACCAGGGCCGCGATCGCACTTTCTACGGCGGCTCTGGTATGGACAACCTGCAGGGCGGCAGCCAACGCGACGAGATGTTGTTCGGCGATGACGGAGACGACCTAATCCAAGGAGACAGCGGCCTGGACATCGCCTTCTATGGAGCGAGCGGCGATGATGTCTTGGAAGGCGGAGACGGTGAGGACCGCACCTTCTACGGAGGGCGCGGCAACGATACTCTCAGTGGCGACAGCAACGACGACCGTGCCTTCTTCGGCGGGCGTGGCGGCGACCGCCTCTACGGCGGCGATGGAGATGATCGGAACCTCTTTGGAGGCAGTAACCTGGATCGGCTTTTCGGCGGATCGGGCATTGATCTGGCACTCTACGGCGGCACTGGGGACGATAGACTCTACGGCGGTGCGATGAATGACCGTCTGCACGGGGACGCGGGCAACGACACCATCGACGGCGGCGAAGCCGGCGACCAGATGATCGGCGGCAGCGGCGACGATCTCTTCCACGTCGACACCAGCACTGATCGGGCCGTCGAAGCCATCGACGGCGGCAACGACCGGGTCATCGTCACCGCGCTCACCTATGAACTCGACCAGAACATCGAGGTTCTGCGCAGCGAACGCGACGATACGGCCCGCACGCTTACCTCCAACAGCGGCGGTGCGATCCTGGTCGGCAATTCTGCCGGTGACCTCCTCAATGGCCAAGGCGGTGCGGACTTCCTCTACGGTGGTCTGGGGGACGACACCCTAGCAGGCGCCAGCGGCGACGATGCCCTGCAAGGGCGCTCGGGCGCAGATAGCCTGAACGGCGGGCTGGGAAATGACGTCCTGAACGGCGAAGGCGACATGGAGCTGCGTGATCTGCTGGAAGGCGAGAGCGGCGAGGATCTGTTGCAGTTCAACAACAATGACACCGGCTTTGGCGGATCGGGCGGCGACCGTTTCCTGCTGGATGGCGATGAGACCGGGACAATAGAAGGCGGCGGCACACTGGAAGCCCTGGTCGTGATCGGCGATTTCGAAGGTCTCTTGGTCAGTCCCGGCAGCAATCAGGACACCCTGGTCTTTGCAAGCGGCCTGGAGACCGGCGCCTTCAGCTACGTCGAGAGTGCCGCCTTCGCTGGAGACGGCAATACGGAGGCCCGCTTTGCGGCCGGGCAGCTGGAGGTGGATTTCGACGGCGACGGGACCGCCGACATCGCCGTCGAGATAACTTCTGTCGCCAGCGCCGGACAGCTCACATCCGCAGACTTCTTGTTCCTCTAACAGTGCCTACAGTCGGTGAACACACTGCAGGATCCATGCTAGCTGATCACCTGGATCAATCGATCTTGTGCCCCATGGCCGCTCCAATGGTCTCGTTCCAGGTTTGAGCACAGGCCTCACCGCAACGCTCCTTGAAGGCAGGCAGGACCGCGGCACTCAATGCCTCGACCCTCAAGGTCTCGTCGGCCGCGCTGACCGGGACCAAGGTCATACCGGCCGGATCACCGTAATCGCAGGGTCCGCTGGTGTTGCAGGCAAGTCCGGCCTCGGTCTCGGTGGCGGCGAGCGCGAACATGCGATCTTCCAGATCGGCGGCTTCAGCCTCCAGAAATGCCTGAACCTTGGGGTCCAGACCATTCCACCAATCGCTGTTGGCGACCAGAGCAATCAGACCGTGGTTCACCGGCATGGCGGAGATGTAGTTGGCTGACTCGAACCACTTGGCGAAGTAGCCCGAGAGCGCACCGGTGATGGCGCAATCGACCACGCCGTTGGCCAAGGCCGGCTGCACTTCACCGAAGGCCAGGCTGACCGGCGAGCCGCCGATATAGTCGACGAAGACCTGCTGCGAGGCCCCGGCGGCGCGCACCTTGTGGCCCTTGAGATCGGCCAGGGAGGTGAAGGCATCACGGCAATAGACGACCTGGGAGTGATAGGTGCCGTAGCTCAGCAAGGTCATTCCATGCTCCTCGGCCAGCATCTTGCCGTGCTCCTCGCGAAAGGCATCTGCGGCCTTGTGCACCTCTTCGACCGAACGGGCAACGCCGACGATATCGGCCGACTCATTGGCCGGAACCGCGCCCGCAGTGTAAGGCAGCACGACGTGGGCCATCTGCAGGGTGCCGTTGGAGACGAGATTGAAAACCTCACCGCCCTTGAAACCCAGCTCGTTGAAGGGCTTCACCTGCACCTGGAGGGCGCCATCGGACTTCTGCTTGACCTCCTGCGTCCAGAAGGGTTGCTCCATGGCCTTGTACATCGAGAGCACGCCGATCGAGCCGACGACGTTGAAGCTGGTCCCCGGCAACTCATCGGCCTGGGCGGCCCCGGCCAACAGCAGTGGAGCGGCCAATAGGGCCGCAAGTCTGGTCTTCATGGACATCTCAACTCCCTCTCTTGCTTCTCTCGGCGCGGTCAGCCCCCGCCGCTCTTCGGATTCAGGATGGTCGGCAACCAAAGCGCCAGCCCCGGAAAGGCGAAGAGCAAAAGGATCATTGCCAGCATCGCCACCAGAAAGGGGGCAGCCCCCTTGAAGAGATCGCTGATCGCGCCGCCGCGCCGCACCGCCTGGACGACATAGAGGTTGAGCCCCATCGGCGGCGTGATCAAGGCAGCCTCGATGAGGATGACGAAGACGATGCCCCACCAGACCGGAGAATAGCCCAACTCCACCACCACCGGCACGACGATCGGCGTCGTGGCGATCATCATCGAGATGGTCTCCATGAAGCAGCCCAAGATCAGGTAAAAGACGACGATCGCCAGCAGCATCGCCCAGGGCTCCCACCCCAGCGCCAGCACCGCATCGGTGATCGCCGCCACCAGGCCGATCGAGACCATCACAAAGTTCAAGAAGAAGGCGGCGATCACGATCAGCATGATCATGCATGTGGTGCGCACCGTGCCCTCGAACGCCGACAGCAGCACCCTGACAGACAGCCCCTTGTTGGCAGCAACCAGCCCCAGGGTCGCCATCAGGCCAAGCGCGGCCGCCTCGGTCGGTGTGGCGAGCCCCATGTAGATCGAGCCCACCACGATGATGAAAAGGCCAAGCGGTGGCAGCAGATGGCGCAGGCCGGCAAGGCGCGCCCGCCAAAGCGTGCCCGGGGCCGCCTGTGCCGTCACCAAGCCGGGGCGCAACAACACGGCCAGCAGTACGATGCCGGAGAAAAGTCCAGCCAGCAGGAAACCCGGCAGGAGACCCGCAGCATAGAGATCGGCGACCGAGGTGTCGGATAGCACGGCATAGATGATCAGATTGATCGAGGGCGGGATCAGGATGCCCAGAGTGCCACCGGCGGCGATCGAGCCCAGGAACAGAGGTCGGTTGTAGCCGCCCCTGTCCATGTTGGGGATTGCCACCGTACCGATGGTGGCAGCCGTTGCTAAAGAGGAGCCGGAGGTCGCCGCGAAGACTGCGCTGGATGCGATGTTGGTGTGGATCAGCTGACCCGGCACTCGCGCGAACCAGGGCGCCAGGGCGGCAAACATCCTCTCGGAGATCCCGGAACGGTGCATCAATTCGCCCATCATGATGAACATGGGCGCGGCGATCAGAATGAAATCGTTGGAATGGCTCCAGGCCAGTTCACCCGCTGCCCCGGTCATCGGAAAGAAGGCGTATTGCTCTGAGAGGAGATAGGCCGTGACGGCCAGCACCGCAGCGACCGGCAGGCTTAACGCCAGACCGACCAGCAGGAGGGAGAGCGCGCTTAGGATCATGACCGCCCGTCCCTGCCCTCCAGTCCGGCCTGCTCTATCTCCTCAGTGAGAGCCGCCGAAGAGAGGAGACCTTCGGCCTCTCGACTTTCCCCGCGCAGCAGCCGCAGGATCGCGATCAGTGGCGACAGCAGAGCGACGCAAGCAAACCAGAAGAGCCCGATCCACCAGAGTCCCTGAGGTAGGTAGAGGGGCACACGCAAGGTCGAGAGCGAGCGGGCATCCTGCGACCAGGATTGCTGCAGCACCCCCCAGGCAAACCAAGCCAAAGCCAGCGCCAGCAGCGCCAGAGCCAATGCGGCCAAGAGATCGGCCGCCATGCGCAGGCGCCAGGGCAGTTTTGCCGTCAGGAAGTCGATGCGAACGTTCGCCTTGGTCGTCACGGTGTAACCCAACCCCAGCCCGATGCAGGCAGCGAGCGCGTAGCCTGAAATCTCGAAGCTCTCGACCAGGGTTCGATTCAGTAACAAGCGGGACAACACATCAATGCTGATCGGCAGCGCACAGCCAAAGAGGATGATGCCGCCGGCGAGCCAAGCCAATAGGCGCGAGATTGTGCCAAGCAACGGGTCTCCGATTGCCGGAGTGCGTTCACTCACGCTGCAGCTTCCGCACTAAGCGCCGTCATGTACCACATGCGCTTCCCCTCCGGCGAGACCTCAGGGGCGAGACCTCAGGCATGAGACCTAACCTAAGGGGCGCCCTTGGGTTCTGTACAGGCGCATAGCGGTTCGCGCATGCCCTGCCCTGCCGGAAGCTCCGGCATCGCCAGACCCTCACGAAAGATCACAGGCAAGACCCCTGATCTTGCAATTCAAGGGCAGACACCCGAAAACTGATCGGTCAGCACAAGGGCCCCACCTCGAACGCCATGGATATCCTCAACGACATCCTCGACACGCTCGACCTGAAGGGCGTGCTCTATTTTCGGACCGACTTCTCTCCCCCCTGGGCGATGCAGGTACCAGACCACGAGCAAGCAGCGCGCTTTCATCTGGTGATGCAAGGCCATTGCCATGTCATCTTTGGATCGGGCAGTTCAGTCGATCTATCGCCCGGGGATCTGATTCTGATTCCACGCGGCCGCTCGCACATCCTGGCCGATCGGGCCGGTCGCAATGCTGCGCCGCTGGAAGAGGTCCTGGCACAAGCCGGCTATGACGGCCAAGGCGTCTTGGCGGTCGGCGACGGCGATCCAAACGCCAGCACGCAGATGGTTTGTGGCCATTTCAGCTTCCGGCAAGGGGCCGATCATCCTCTGCTGCAGGCCATGCCCGACTACTTCGTAACCAGCGCAGCGCTGCGTGCCACCCAGCCTTGGCTGGACGAGGTTCTAAAGCTGGTGGCCCAACGTATGCTCTCAGGCCAAGTCGGCTCAGAGGCTTCGGCCACGCGTCTATCGGAGATCGTTTTCATCGAACTGCTGCGGCTCGGCTTCGGTCAGAACCAACGCCTGCAAACATTGCTGGAGGCCTTTACCGATCACCAGATCGGCCGAGCGCTGGGTCTGATCCATGCCAACCCCTCGTCTGCCTGGTCGGTCGAAGGACTTGCGCAAGAGATCGGCATGTCGCGCAGCCGCTTTGCCGAGCGCTTCAGCAGCCTGATCGGCGCCGCACCGATGAGCTACCTTGCCGATTGGCGCCTGCAAAAGGCCCTGGCTCTTCTTGAGGACGAAAGGCTGAGCGTCCAGCAGGTTGCCAGTCAAACCGGCTATCAATCGCCGGCGGCCTTTACCCGCGCCTTCTCCGGAAAGTTCGGACGACCGCCCAGAGAATACCGCCGCGACCTCCAGTAACTTTGCCTATCGTCCCATAGTCTTTGCAGTCCCTCCCAGGTTTCGGCGGCTGGATTGTTCGAAGCCTCTGCCCTGACCAACTGGCCTCCTGTCGAGCAACGACATCGTTTCACAGGAGGTTCCCATGGAAGGCACAAACCCAGTTGGCGAGACCCGCAATCGGCGCAGCTTTCTCCGCGGTGGCCGCAATCTTGCTGTCGGCGGAGCAGCACTCGCCATGCTCGCCGGTGGCGAGGGCATCGCACTCGCGGCCAGCCAGCCAAGCGAGGCGGACATCGACGCGCTCAACACCATCCTCGGTCTCGACCATGAGGCCGTAGCGGCCTACGAGATCGCAGCAGGCAGTGGTCTTCTTTCATCCGGCGTGGTTCCTGTCGCCCGCTTGTTCCAAGGCCATCACGAAGGCCACCGCGATGCCTTGATCCAGCAAATCATGAAGGCCGGAGGCAAGCCGGCGGAGCCGAAGTCGATCAATGACTATGCCGTCGATATCGACGCTGCCTCGCTTACTAAAGAGATCGACGTGCTGACTCTGGCGGCCAGCCTCGAGGGGGCTGCGGTCAACGTCTATATCGAGGCCATCGCCGGCTTCGGCACGGAAGACCATGCACGCCTGGTGAGCCAGCTTGTGGCCGATGAGACCATGCACTGGACAGTGCTGACCATGGCCCTCAACGAACGCCTGCCGGAACGCGCCCTCAGCTTCGGTGCATAGGGATAAACGGCGGGTCTAGTTTCCTTTCGCCCCCGGCCCGCCTCTCCCCCGCCCACCGCCTTCGCCAAGTGGAGCACAAGATCATGTCTTGGAAAGCAATCACCCTCGCCTTTTGCATAGCGATAGGGCTTCAAGCCCCCTTGTCGGCAGAAGACCTCAACGGCGATGTCGAGCGCGGCAGCGGCCTCTTTCGCAAGAAGTGCTTCGCATGTCATTCGCTGGATACCGACCGCGTCGGCCCCCGCCTCCGCGGCGTCGTCGGGCGGACCGCAGGATCTCTTCCCGCGTTCAGCTACTCCCCGGCTTTGACAGCCTTCGACGAGGTTTGGACCCGGCAATCCTTGGATCTCTGGCTGGCTGGCCCGGGCAAGTACCTCCCTGGCGCCCGCATGCCCATCGCACTGCGTAGAGACCAAGACCGCCGCGACGTGATCGCCTATCTTGTCAACGAGAGCTCAAAGGCCAAGACGAACGACTGAGCGTTGGCCATCTGCAATCGTGATTTGGCTGACACTTGGCAGCGCCCCCTCCTCCTCTTTAGGCTCAGGGGGATCGAGCATACTGCTCATCGCTACAGAATTGATGAGAAGCTTGCAGCCGCTGATCGTCAAAGGAGGAGATCATTCGGATGACATCACTGAGGAAGATATCCGTGCGCGCCGTTGCAGCGCTCGCTTGGCTCGCCATCTGGACAGCGGGCAACGCAGTGGCGCAGGAGGTGAAGCATCCTCACTTGCCAGCACCGGGCAGTGAAGTGGTGATCTACAAGCACAAGTTCGCACCGCAGCACTATGAGGAAGGCATCGAGTTGGTGTCAGAGGGTTTCGCAGCCGTCATCAAAGATCTCGGCCAAGATCGCACGAACTTTATCATGGTTCACCCCTCGACCTACGAGGTCCTCAACGTTTCCTTTTTTGAGAACGAAGAGGACTTACAGCGTTGGCATGATTCCGAAGGGCGCCTCGGTGTGGTCGACAAGCTGAAACCGCTGATGATCGCCCCGATCGATATTCAGGTCTATACCTTGGAGGAAGTGCACGAGGTCGAATAGACACGCCCCTACGGTGTCGCGGCTTGTGCAGGAAACACGCGCATCCGACGGCAGCTGCGTGTGATCCACGCCAAGGATCCACTTGCTCGCCGCTCTCGTCAGGGCCGCCTAACCAAGGCATCTCAACAAAGGGGGAGCGTGGTGCCAGGGGCGTCATCTGATCCAAGCCCGACTCTGACGCCTTCTTCAATCTAGCGGTTGACTCTCTTCGCCCGTATTTTAGCATACCATCAGGTCGCCGATGTTGGCACTTGTTCCTTTTACAGAACGATGGTGGGGATAGAATGGCATACGTGATTGGTAGTAGCGGAAACGACACTCTTTCAGGAACAAATAATTTCGACTCTATTTATGGCTTGAGCGGCAATGATCGCCTATTTGGCCTAGATGATGCGGATTCATTGTTTGGCGGAGATGGTGTAGATTTCCTATACGGAGACAGTGGAGACGATGCCCTCAATGGTGGTTCTGGGAATGACCGTCTGTTTGATGGAAGCGGACGCGACAATGTCCTTGGGGTCAGTGGCGATGATAGGATCTACCTCGGCACAGATAGCACTGCTGATGTAGGTGCTGGCGGTGATGGCAACGATAGAATCACCGCGCCGGGGTCCGGTCCAGATACTCTTGTTGGAGGGATGGGGAACGATAGCCTGTATGGCGGTAACACTCTACGGGGCGACGGTGGCAACGACCTACTGGCTGGGGGTTCCGGCGATGACTTCATCTATGGTGGCGAAGGAGATAACAGTCTCTTTGGTGGCGATGGAAACGATGGGATCGTTGGTGCAGGACTCCTTTACGGCGGATCGGGTAACGACAGCCTCTTCGGCGGAGCTAACCCTATCAGCGGTACCATAGATGACATTCTTCGCGGAGGGTCTGGAGCCGATTTCCGGGTTCGTGGCAGAGACGGTGACGACACTATTCTGATTGGACTTGATGAAGCTCAATCCGGCGAATCGATTGATGGCGGTAGTGGATCGGATACTATTGTTCTTTTGACGAATGCGAACCTGGTGAGCGGTATGTTTTTGAGCTCTATTGAGCGAATAATCCGAACCGGAACCAGTGGTAACGACACGATTTCAAGCTCGAGTATGGAAGACACGGTGTTTGCGTACAGTGGTGATGACACCATTTATGGAAGTGACGACAAGGACAATCTATTCGGAGCCTCAGGAGACGATCTTTTCTACGGCGCCGGGGGAGACGACCAAGCTCGTGGCCAAGATGCAGATGATACTTTGTCAGGCGGCAGTGGTAAGGACACCCTCTTCGGGGGGACCGGCGACGATCTTCTGGTCGGCGACACGGCGAATGACCAGCTGGTCGGCGGCACCGGCAGCGACATCCTCTTCGGCGGTCAGAACCGCGACCGCCTGAACGGGGCCTCTGGCACGGATACGGCCTATGGCGGCAACAACAACGATACCTTCATCATCGATACCGAGACGGATCTCATCTTCGATGGTGCGGGTCAAGGCGACGACGTGCTGCGCTCCAACGCTGACGACTATACCTTGGGCACGGCGGCCGAGGTGGTGATCGAGCGGGTGAACATCAACACGGCGGCAGGCGATGCCAAGATGGTGGGCAACGACAACAGCGACATCCTGATCGGCAACTCCTTCGACAACGTCTTATTGGGTCGGAGTGGAGACGACCGTCTCAACAGCCGAGGTGGCACCAATACGATGACCGGGGGCAGTGGCGACGACACCTTCATCGTGACGACGTCTGCCGATGTCGTGCGCGAGTTCTCGGGCCATGGCGTGGATCTGGTCCGGGCCGAAGCCGACTACACGCTTCCCAGCGGCTCTGCGACGGCCTTTGTCGAGAACCTGCGCATGCAGGGCGGTGCGGGCAACCTGGACGGTGCCGGCAACGAGCTGGACAACAGGGTCGAAGGCAACACGGGCTCCAATACCCTACGCGGTCGTACCGGCGACGACGAGGTGATCGGTGGCGGCGGCAATGACGATCTCTTCGGCGGTGCGGGAGAGGATCGTCTGGAAGGCGAGGCCGGAGCCGATACCCTGCGCATGGGCTCGGGCGACATCGCCTTCGGCGGTGCGGGGATGGACGACTTCCGCTTTGGCGCCGCGCCGTTGGGTAATGCCGGCTCGGGCGGTCCGATCATCCGCGACTTCGACGGGGTCTCGGCCAATGGCGCCAACGGCGAGGACAAGATCGTCTTCAACACCGGGCTCGAGACCGGCAGCTTCGCCTATATCGGGGCTGCGGCCTTCTCCGGCGGCGGCAACTCGGAGGCCCGCTTCGCCGGTCCCAGACAGATGCAGGTCGATCAAGACGGCGACGGTAACGTCGATCAGGCCTTTCTTGTTGACGGCGTTTCTGCAGCCAACTTGATCACGGCAACTGATTTCCTGTGGCTTGTCTAATACTCTGGTCGGTTCATCTGCTAAGATGAGTTGCCATGGGAGCGTGGCCACGCTCCCATGGCGGCGGGGGATGGATCGCTCCTCTGGCAGGCCGCACAGCGGGCCGGATTAGAGAAAGATCACCCCGGAACAACTCGAAGTCCACCACCGCTGACAAACGCTCCAGCGGATCCCCGGCCGCAGATAGCTGCTCAAGACGCTCGTCAGTGTCAAAAAAGCCCCGTTGCACCATGGTCCGCCTCCAGCCAATGATCCACACAGGGAATCAGCTTTGAGAGCGCACCGTCATTGGTTTTTCGAGGTGTCCATCTGGCTCGATGACGCGGCCCCACGATCTGTCGCCTTGCCGCCGACAATCCAACGCGCAGGATCGCAAGAAAGGCGCTCGGCGTCGTTGACATCCTCGTAGCCGGCCAAACGCCCGAACACCGATTGACGGAACACCCCAGCGATGGCGTGCCAGCCGTTCCTGCCACGACGACCGCCGTCCAGCACGCTGGCCGAGGCAATCGTCAAGTTCCCGGTAGAAGAAGAGACCTCCGTCAGAGGTCACTTTCGAACCGTGAATTACCAGTTTCAGGCGGCGATCGAAACCCACCCGCTTAGGCCCTCTAGCGACCCATCCACTGCTTGCGCCATGAAAACCTCGCTTCAATCACCACAACACCATGATACCTAACCATGAATCTGCCCGATGGGTGCCACAACCTCGATCTCATATGGGTATTGCGGATCTACAGCATCGTCGCCTCGCATGTGCTCGATTCCAATGCTTTAAAGTATTGTTTTATAAGCAAATCGTCGTGGCTGATGAGTCCATCAGCTCGGGATTTGCGCTAGAGCGGATTGACCGAGGTAACGTCAGTGTTGGTCATAGGCGAGCCAGGAAAAGGCCGGGTGCTGGCCGCCAAGTGCACGGGCAACCAGCGCATCGCGGATGCTGAGCCCCGTCTCGCTGTTGGTCAGATAAACCAAGCCGATTCCCTGGGCTGGAAAGGCCACGGCGTAGGAGCGGAAGATCTGGTTGTCGCCCCAATGCCAGATCGACGGTCCGTCGCCGGTCTGCTGCAAACCCCAACCCAGACCCCAGGAGAGTACATCCGACGTCTTCGCCGGTGGCTCGTCGGAGCCGGTACAATTCAGGCAATCCGCAAGATCTACCTGCGGTGTCAGCATCTGCCGAAGGCTCGTTTCTCGAAGCCCCCTCCCCTGCATCACCGCAAGCATGAACTTGGCGTAGTCTTCGGCCGTTGTGTAGAGGCTGTAGGCGGCATTGGCTTGGGACATGCGGCGTGAGTCTTGCGCCTTGCCGTCCGCGTCGTGGCCGACCGCATGGTTCAAGCGGTAGCCCTCTTGCCAGCGATAGCTGCTGTCAACCATGTCGAGCGGGCCGAACACCTGCCCTTGCATGAAAAGGTTCAGCGGCTGGCGGGTGATCCGCTCGACTACCTTCTGCAGATAGACGTAGCCCTCGCCTGAGTAGCTGAACTTCAAGCCTGGTTCGAAGTAGATGCGCAGGCCTGCGTCGCCCCGCCAGTTTGGAAAGCCGGTGGTGTGACTCAGTACCATACGCGCCGTTATCTGCTCGATACGGTCGTCTTTCATCAGATAGCCCGGCAAGTAGTCGTTAAGCGGCCGATCGAGATCGAACGTCCCCTGCTCTACCAGCTGCATGACCGCATAGGCAAAGACCGGCTTGCCCAGCGATGCCGCTTGAAAGATCGTGCTACTATCTACCGTATCGCCAGTCTCAAAGCTCCTGACCCCGAAGCCCTCTGTCCAAAGAACCCTCCCGTCTCTGATCAAGGCGATGGAAAGGCCCGGAATACTGGCCTTGCCCATCGCCTCGGGCACGAATTGTATGAGATCTGCGACCCAATCCTGCGGGGCGATGTCGGTCTGAAGCGGCATGAGTGCCTCCGCGATGTAACTTTTGGTTGTAGTGGCCTGGCCGACTGGCGAGTCTAGGCTCAGAGAAGGCTCTGCAAGCGCCTGACATTCGGCCAAGCAGATTTGCCCCAGGACCAGCAGATAGCAGTGCGTGAGCCTCATCGAGTTGGCCTTCTCATTTTGAGCCGGGATTTCCCAGGTGATCCCGACCCGTGACGGGAAGGTAGTCTGAGGCTTAGCTTGAGTGCAACCGGCGCATTTATACGACATCGAGTGATGGGCGATTGCGCGAGCACCAGGCGCCTGCCCACCTAATCGGGGGCCGGCCAGGCCGAATGCGCTGTTTCCAGTCGCACTGGTCCTGTGATCGGGGCAACGCAGGTCAGCCTGGGCGCGGTCATGTCGGCACTGGCCGTGGCCGAAGGCGGTCAATCCGCTCGGCGGGCCGGGACAGATTGGTGACGGTGCACCTGACGCGAGGATACAACTCGTCCAGATGCCATTCCACTTTCGCCACCTCACGCCGCGCCCTGGACCAGGTTGCAGCTCGTTAGCCGAAGCCTTCGGCTTCCAGATACTCCTAGATCTCCGGCGAGGCGAAGGCGGCATCGCCCCGGAAGTATCGCCGCAGCTTGCAGTCGCGATAACGCGCCACGACGACTTTCTTGCAGCCCAGCGGCTGCCGCAACATCATGATAAAGAGCCATGAATCTGCTTCGGAGACACCGCAACCTCGATATTAACTAGGAAATGCGGGAAACGGGGATCACCTACTGGCTTGGCGAAACGAACGCGACTGATTTGGCAAGGTCGCGACCTGTGTCAACTCATTTGTAAACTGGTGGGAAATGGTGCCCAGGGGCGTGTAGGGAAACTACGCTTCTTCAATATGTTAGCGAAGAGTGGGAAGCTCCACTAACTACGTGTTTATGTGACGATTCTCTGTGGTGTGTCCCACTGATTGAGTTTGAAACTCGTACTCGCGGAAGATCGTTACGGATAGCCGCCGGAAACTACCCATGACGGTCCTCGCCTGCGACGGCGGAGACTGTAGAGTCGCAAAGGTCATCTTCGCTGTGTCGGCAACGCTGCATTGCAAGTCACGAATCACGTACCTCGTCAACGGCGGAGTTGGCGGAGCTAACTACTTCGTCCGTTCTTGGACGCGCAGCTGCAGCGTCCTGAACTTTCGATACCCAGCTAACTGGAAAGGCCGCTGCCACTGCTACTTCAGTACAATCGATAAATCTCCCGCCGAACGGGCGGCCCTTGAGAGCACGTCGAGCGCGGCTGGGGGATACATTAGAGCATCGGGTGAGAAGGTAGAATCTTAAGGGATTCCGGACGCGGGTCGAAGCGTGATTCTGTGGGGGGTGGAGGTGTTCCATGGCAAAAGCGATTTCAAATGATCTTCGTGTTCGGTTGGTTCGGGGGATAGCGGCAGGGAAGTCGCGGCGAGCTGTGGCGGCGCAGTTCGAGGTTGCGCCCTCGACGGCGGTGCGGGTCCAGGCCCGCTATGCGGCGACCGGCTCGGTCGATCCCGCTCCGCTGGGCCGGCCGAAGGGTTCCGGCAAGCTTGGGCCCTATCGTGACGCCCTGATCGCGAAGGTGAAGTCCCAGCCCGACATCACCATGCCCG
The DNA here is from genome assembly GCA_963669445.1 of Rhodospirillales bacterium. Lineage (GTDB taxonomy): Bacteria > Pseudomonadota > Alphaproteobacteria > Kiloniellales > JACOMY01 > JACOMY01. Next base: position 1,536,210 of record OY770029.1, on the reverse strand, counting down.
CTCTGGCGGCTTGGCTGGAGGCGGAGTATGGCGTCACAGCGGACCCCTCGAACCTGTCCAAACTTCTGTGTAAGGCGGGGTTCAGCTATAAAAAAACGCTGCTGGCATCGGAGCAAGAACGCTCTGACGTCAAGGCGGCGCGCCGGACATGGATCGCGCTGCGTCAGCCCCTCATGCGCCGCCAGCCGGCGCGGCTGGTCTTCGTCGACGAGACGAGCGTGAAGACCAATATGACGTCCTTACGCGGGCGCAGCCTGAAGGGAGCGCGGATGATGGCCGATGCGCCGTTTGGCAAGTGGCAAACGCGAACCTTCATCGCAGGCCTGCGCTGTGATGGACTTATCGCGCCTTGGATGGTCGAGGGCGCCTTGGACAGCCTGGCCTTTGATACCTATGTCCGCACCCAGTTGGCACCCTGCTTGAGACGCGGAGACGTGGTGATCCTCGACAATCTCAATGTCCATAAGAGCCCGCGTGCGGCACAAGCCCTCGCAGAACGCGGCGCCTGGTTCCTCTTCCTGCCGAAGTACGCGGCTGATCTCAATCTGATCGAGATGGCCTTCGCCAAACTCAAGACCCTGCTCAGAAAGGCCAAGGCCAGAACCTACGACGCCCTCTGGCGCGCTCTTGGAAACGTCTGCGCTCTCTTCGACCCGCAGGAATGCTGGAACTAACTTAAAGACACTGGCTACGTTGCAAACTAAACACCCGATGCTCTAGGCGACATTCTGGCTTTGGCGCACTGGCTTAACCGAGCATCCACGAACAATGGCAACCGCGGGCGAACACTGTCACCAGTTCTACCCACGGAGCCACTATTGTTGTCTAACACATTGATTTTTCTACACCAATCGCGCGAGAAGCCAAGCTTACCCCAATTTGTATCTCACACTTGGTCGGCAATTCCGCGCCATAGGCCGACCGGTGATGTGTGATGTCGCGATATCCTCTGGGAAGTCACCTTCCCAAAGAGAGACCGGCAGGCTTGGTTGTTTGGACCTCCCGGAGGGATTTGCCGAAGCTCGAACTCTGCTAATCCTACTAGACTTGACCTCGTGCGTATGCGCAAAGCGGTTCGATCCGTCACCAAGCTGCGCTAACCTGTAGGAATTGCTCACCCAATGGTGCAGTGGCAGTTAGACGGTGCCAGGCGCTCTACCAGCATAGCACAGAGTCAGCCCCCAATCACAGCTACACCCATGGCTTGAACCGCCTACGAGTCAGCGCCGATCACTATTGGTGCAAGCTCATCTCTTGCCTATGCTGGCACGACAGTCTCAAGCGCAAGGAGAACGGTCATGACACAACAGTCGTCGCGGGTTGGTCAGTACCTGGAGGTGTCACCCGGGGTCGAGCTCTACTACGAAGAGGTTGGCGAAGGGCCGCCGCTGGTGCTGATCCCGGGTTGGACTTTCACGACGAGGGTCTTCGATCACCAGTTTCAGGCCTTCGCCGGGAATCACCGCGTCATCTCCTTCGATCCGCGTAGCCACGGCCGCTCTACCGTAACCATGGAGGGCAACAACTACGCGACCCACGCGAAGGACTTGGCCGTTCTTCTCGATCGTCTGGAGGTCGAGAACCCGGTGCTGGTGGGCTGGTCGGCAGGCACCAACGAGGCCTGGCAGTACGTCCGAGACAGAGGCACGGACGGGCTTCGGGGTTTGGTCAACATCGATATGCCGCCACTAGGAACAAGCTGCCGGGACGGCGATTGGATCGAGGGCAGCATCGAAGCGCTGACCGGTTTCTTTCAGGGCGTACAGAGCCCCGCTGGGCTGCGGGCAACCGTTATCTGGTACGCCCAGAACGTGATGATGGAGCAGGCAATGAGCTCAGAGCTGACCGCCTGGGTCATTGAGCAGTCGCTCTCTACCCCACCGCTAATCGCCGCCAACCTGATCGCCGATTTGACCTTCTCCAACTATCTTGATGAGGCTAAGCAGGTCGATGCCTCGATTCCGGCCTTGCACTGCGTTGCCGCGCATTGGGCCGAGACGGCCAAGCCCTTCTTGGCGCAGCACTGCCCAGCATCGCGCGTCGAGGTCTTCGGCGGACACATGATGTTCTGGGAGTATCCGGAGCGCTTCAATGCACTTCTATCGAACTTTTTGAATGGTCTGTAGAATTGGCGCCGAACGCGAGGAGCGATAGGCAACTTCGAGACGCGCCAGCAAACCTTCCGTGGTTCTGGGTTGATAGGGTCTAACGCCGACTGCTGGCTCAAGTTACTGAGTCCGGCCTGTAGCGCGCTGTCGCCACCGCAATCAGCACCGAGACGTCATTCAGCCGATGGTCTAGCGGCAGCGTGGACGGATCTTCAAGATGACGGGCGACGGTTGTCTGGTCGAGATTCCGACCGAGACCAAAGCGGTGATATGCACGTTGAGACTGTAAGACAACAAAGTAGAGACTGTCAGCCAACGACATCGCTGTCGTGTCTGATGTAATCTTGTTGAGAAGCTTACAGCTGTATCTCAAGGAGTGAGCTGCGCAGATGGCAAGGATCGGGCCATGACAATCACGTGCTGGCGGCATAGGTGGCACGCCACCGCGCCGTCGTAATGGACGTCACGATCGCCCATCAAGCTGCTTAAGGGCGGCAGTCTTCCCGCTCACCTACTGATGCAGATTCTACATTTACTATACCTTTGAGCGAGTCGATCATAACCGGAGGCCGACACCATGGCGATCATCTTTGGCACGCTCGGCGACAACAGCACGTTAACCGGAACCAGCGACGCCGACACGATCTCGGGCAACAGCGGTGACGACCTGCTCTACGGTCTCTCCGGTAACGACAGCCTCTATGGTGGCAGCGGCAACGATCAGGGACTCTTCGGCGGACAGGGGCTCGACAGTCTCTTCGGGGATGAGGGCGATGATCAGTCCCTCGATGGCGCCACCGGTACCGACCGCCTCTTCGGTGGTGCTGGCGACGACGTCCAGTTCTTTGGCAGAAGCGGTGGCGACACGCTCTATGGCGGCGCCGGGGCCGACACCGGGTTCTACGGCGGCACTGGGAACGACACACTGCGGGGAAATGCCGACAACGACACCTCGTTCTATGGGGGAGAGGGGAACGACCGGATAACTGGGGACACCGGCAATGACACCAACCTCAATGGCGAGGACGGCGACGACCTCATCTTCGGAGGAGCGGGTAACGACCTCAGTATCTACGGTGGTACCAACAGCGACCTGATCCGCGGTGGCGATGGAAATGATCGCTTCCTCTTCGGTGGGCCGAACGTGGACAGCATCTATGGAGACAGCGGCAAGGATTCCTTCCTCCTTGGCAACGACGGCGAAGACCGGATCCGGGGCGGCTCAGGAGATGACGTTAGCTTCGCCGGTGGCAGTGGTTCCGACCGCCTGGACGGTGACGGCGGCGAAGACAGCCGCTTCTACGGCAGCACGGGCAACGACCTTCTCTTCGGGGGCTCGGGCGAAGATTCCCGCTTTCTCGGCTACGATGGAGACGACGGTCTCTACGGCGATCAACAGATCGATCGCTTCTTCTATGGCAGCGATGGTAACGACAGCCTGTGGGGCGGCGATGCCAACGACGAATTCCTCTTTGGCGCGACGGGCGATGACACCCTCTATGGTGACGAGGGCGATGACAGCACGCTGGTCGGCGACATCACCGGCTTCAACTTCGGTGCCTTCGGGAAGGACAGCATCTTTGGGGGGCTAGGCAACGACCAAAGGTTCTGGGGAGGCAGCAGTGCCGACCGTCTCTACGGCGACGAGGGTGACGACCAAAGCTTCTTCGGCGGCAGCGGCGACGACTCGATCCTGGGCGGCAGCGGCGCGGACTCGAACTTCCGTGGCAACGTCGGGGCGGATGTGATCGCCGGTGGTAGCGGGATCGACGCAAGCTTTCTTGGCGGAGAAGGCATCGACATTCTTCTCGGCGACGATGGAGCCGACTACAGCCTGCGTGGCAACACCGGAGGCGATGGCATCCAGGGCGGCAGTGGTGCAGACTCAATCCTGCTGGGAGATGACGGTGCAGATATCATCTCCGGCGACAGCGGCGCCGACGCAAGCATCTTTGGAGGCACGGGCAACGACATCATCCTTGGAGGGGACGGAAGCGACACCAGCTTGATCGGCGGCATCGGTGATGATGGCATCAGCGGTGGCTCGGGTGACGACACCTCCCTGATTGGTGGCGACGGAGACGATGCTCTCGACGGTGGCGCCGGGTCGGACACGGCCATTTATGGAGGTAGCGGCAACGATACTGTCTCTGGCAACAGCGGAGTCGATTCTCTGTTGAAGGGCGATAGCGGTAACGATTCCATTTACGCCGGCAGCAGTATCGACGGCCTCGTCGAAGGCGGCTCTGGAAATGACTTTCTTGACGGAGGCGACGGGGACGACACACTGCTCTATGGAGGCGATGGATCCGATCGTATCTCCGGTGGCAGGGGGGACGACCTCGCTTTCGGCGGAACCGGCGCCGATTTGTCATTCTACGGCGGCAGTGGCAATGATCTCCTCTATTCCGGCTCAGGCTTCGATTACTCTCTATATGGCGCAAGCGGTAACGACACCATCACTGGTGAAAGCGCGAGAGATGGATATCTGAATGGTGGCGACGGAGACGACCGAATCGAAGGCAATGACGGCGACGATTTCATCCTTCGCGGCGACTCCGGCAGCGACGCCATCTTTGGTGGAACTGGCGACGACAGAATAGTATACGGTGGTTCCGGCAGCGATCTTCTTTATGGCGGAAGTGGCAAAGACGTCTATCTAGTCGGCGATCAAGGCATTGATCTTATCTATGGCGGAAGCGGCAGCGATACCTCACTGCTCGGAGGAGACGGCAAGGACCTGCTCTACGGTGGTCTGGGCGACGATTCACGCCTCTTCGGCGGATCGGGAAGCGACACGATCTTTGGCGAGACCGGGGACGACGTCACCGTGGGCGGCGGCGCCGAGAGCGATTTCATCTACGGAGGAAGTGGCGTAGATCACCGTCAGTTCGGCGATTTGGGCGATGATGTCATCGATGGTGGAATTGGCGATGACTTTGCCTTGGTCGGCGGAAGTGGATCAGATCTGCTCTACGGCCGATCGGGGGTCGACAGCATCCTCCTCGGCAGCAGCGGTAGGGACTCTATCTTCGGCGGCAGCGGCGCTGACATCTCGCTCGACGGCGAGCAGGGTGATGATTTCGTCTATGGCGACACAGGCGGCGACAGCAGCATCCTCGGAGGTGACGGCGATGATGTGCTTTTCGGGGGCAGTGGGAACGACTCTGTCCTTATCGGCGGCAGCGATGGCGACTCCGTCTTTGGCGGTGGTGGCGTGGACATCTCCCTCGACGGCGGTGAGGGTGATGACTTTGTCTATGGCGACGCCGGCACCGACGCCAGCATCATCGGAGGTTGCGGGAATGATACCCTCTCAGGGGGCAGCGGGACCGATTACATCCTGTACGGCGGCGCTGGCGATGACGAGATCAGCGGCGACAGCGGCGACGATGCTTTCCTCTATGGAGACGCGGGGAACGACATCCTGCGCGGGGCCGAAGGCGCGGACAGCATATTCTTGGGTCGCAGCGGCCTCGATCTGCTCTACGGCGATGACGGCGACGACCTCGGCCTCTTCGGCGGATCGAACGCCGACTCGCTCGAGGGCGGGAGCGGCGCTGATTCGGCCCTTTTCGGCGACGAGGGGAGCGACGTCATCGACGGTGGCAGTGGTGCGGATAGCTACCTCTCGGGCGGTGACGGAAATGATAGAGTTGTAGGCAGAGACGGAAACGACGCTACGCTCCTGGGTGGCGTCGGAGACGACAGGATCTTCGGTGGAACCGGAAATGACGTCACCCTCCTGGGTGGCGTCGGAGATGACAGACTTGCCGGTGACGCAGGAGAGGATGTCAGCCTCGCTGGCGAGGTAGGAAGCGACACGCTGTTCGGCGGCAACGGTGCCGATCACCTCCTGTACGGAGGCAGTGAGGCCGACACCCTCTACGGCGGCGCAGGGGCGGACAGAAGCCTTTACGGCGGCAGCGGTGATGACCGGCTGGATGGCGACGAGGGTGACGATCATGATCTCTTCGGCGGCAGCGGTGATGACCGGCTGGATGGCGACGAGGGTGAGGATCGTGACCTCTTCGGCGGCAGCGGCAGCGACAGCCTCTCCGGCGGCAGCGGCGATGATGTCAGTCTCTTCGGGGCACTCGGTAACGACAGCCTCTCGGGCGGCAGCGGCGCGGACAGCATCCTGCGTGGCGGCATCGGGGACGACACCATCTCGGCCGGCGACGGTGACGATCGCAACCACTTCGGTGGCCGCGACGACGATCTCTTGACCGGAGAGGAGGGTAATGATTCCTTCCTCTTTGGGGACAGCGGCCAGGACCGCCTGTCAGGCGGTGCCGGAGACGATGGTGGTCTCTACGGCGGCAGCGGTGGTGACAGCCTCTACGGAGGTTCCGGAAATGACAGCCTCTCCGGCGATGACGGCAACGATGTCTCGCTCTACGGCGGTAGCGGTGCCGACCGCCTCTCGGCGGGCAGCGGCGACGACCGCCTCGTCTATGGCGACCAGGGCGACGACATTCTGTCGGGCAACAGCGGGAATGATCAACAGCTGCGCGGTGGCGACGGATCAGACCGCCTGTCGGGCGGTGCCGGCGGCGACAACCTCTTATTCGGCGGCGATGGTACAGACACACTGTTCGGCGGCGATGGTGCGGACTTTGCCCAGTTCGGCGAGAGTGGCAGCGATCGTGTTCGAGGCGGCAGCGGCGGAGACCGTGATCTCTTCGGTGGCAGCGGCGACGACCGGATTTACGGCGACACGGGCCAAGACAGCTATCTCTTTGGGAGCGGCGGCACCGACATACTGAGCGGCGGAGATGGCGATGACGCCTGGCTCTATGGCGGCAGTGGTGACGATCGGCTCGACGGTGGGAATGGCGACGATCTTGGTCTCTTCGGCGGGACGGGTGCGGACGGCCTCTATGGCGGCAGCGGGTCGGACAGCGATCTCTTCGGCGGCCTGGACGCTGACAGCCTCTTTGGAGGTGCTGGTAACGATGCTCTCTTCGGCGGTAGCGGCGCCGATATCTCGCTCTCGGGCGGAAGTGGTCAGGACTTTCTTGCCGGCGACAGCGGCGAGGATTCCCTGCTTTACGGCGACAGTGGCGACGACGGTTTGAGCGGGCGACAGGGCGACGACGCGGCGCTCTTCGGTGCGGTGGGCGACGACCGTTTGTCCGGAGGGATCGGCGACGACAGCAGCTTCTATGGTGGTCTGGGCGAGGACAGCCTCTTCGGCGGCGCTGGCGACGATCTCGCTCTACAGGGCGACAGTGGTGCCGACCGTCTTTATGGCGGCAATGGTTCCGACTGGCTCTACGGCGGCAGTGGCATCGATGGTCTCTATGGCGGCGTTGGCGGCGATAGACTCTCCGCCGATGACGGCAACGATCAAGGCCTCTTCGGCGATCATGCCGGCGACCGCCTCTATGGCGGCAGTGGAGCCGATGCTGCCTTCTATGGGGGCACCGGAAACGATCGGGTCTATGGCGACAGCGGTGCGGATTCCGCGCTCTTCGGGGACACGGGGAATGACTTCCTGGTCGGCGCTGCAGGAGCGGACTCCCTGCTCTACGGAGGCAGCGGCGACGACAAGTTGAGCGGACGGCTGGACGCGGATGCCTTCTTCTACGGGGGCCTGGGCAATGACACCCTGGACGCTGGCGGAGACGCCGACTCCTCCCTCTTCGGCGGCAACGGCAACGATCTGATCAAAGCTGGAGCCGGCGACGACGCCTTCCTTTACGGTGGCAGCGGGATCGACAGTCTCTTGGGTGAAGCGGGCGGCGACACCCTGAACGTCGCCAGCCAAGGCGAACTCCAGGCCGGCGACCTCTTCGACGGGGGTGCCGCCAGCGACACCTTGATCCTGGCAGCCGGCGTCAGCCTGCCGGCCGACGTCACCCTGACCAGCATCGAACACACGATCTATGGCTAGCCCGTACATCTCACCAGGAAAGGGTCGTCATGGGCGAGACAAGCCGACAGACTAGGAAAAGTGTGCAGCGCGATGCCTTGGCATCGGGCATGCGCTTTGACGCAGTCTGTCGGCTTGTCTCGCCCACCCTTCGGGTCGCGCCGGGCGGGCCGCCCGCTGTGTCGAAGGCCTCAACCGTAGCACTAGGCTACGCTTTTCGACCTTCTTCTAGCGGATCGGACGCCGCCCGGCGCGATGACGGCCCTATCCTGGTGAGATTTACGGGCTAGCTGAGACGCCTAGAAAGGCAGGAGGAACGCAGCATGGCGGTCATCTACGGCACGCTCGGCGAGAACAGCACCCTAACGGGAACCAGCGCGGTCGACACGATCGAGGGCAACAGCGGCGACGACCTGCTCTATGGCCTCTCCGGCGACGACAGCCTCTTCGGGGGCAGCGGCAACGATCAGGGTCTCTTGGGGGGGCACGGTAGCGACAGCCTCTACGGTGATGAGGGCAACGATCAGTCCTTCTTCGGATCGACTGGAAAGGACCAGCTCTTCGGCGGCGATGGCGTGGACGGCCTCTTCTTCGGTGGAAGCGGTGACGACTTGCTCTATGGCGGGCTTGGGGCCGACAGGCTCTTCTTCGGCGGCAGCGACAACGACACGCTGAGGGGAGACGATGGCAACGACAACTCCTTCTTTGGCGATGAGGGGACTGACCGACTGATCGGCGGTAGCGGCAAAGATCAAGCTTTTGCGGGCCAGAGCGGAGACGACTTCATCTTTGGGGGCTCTGGCGACGACGCCTCCTTCTACGGTGGCACCAGTGCGGACCTTATCCGCGGAGGCGACGGAGACGACGGCTATCTCTCGGGCGGACCGGGCCGAGATCTGATCTATGGCGATGGTGGGGATGATTATCTCCTCAGGGGCAACGACGGCGAAGACACGGTAAGGGGCGGTTCAGGCTATGACATAAGCCTCATTGGCGACTCAGGATCAGACCGACTTGACGGTCAAAGTGGCATTGACCGCTATTTCTTCGGTGGCTCGGGCGAGGATCGTCTCTCCGCGGGCTCGGGCTGGGATACTCGATTCTACGGCGGTAATGGCGACGACCAGCTCTTGGGCGACGATGGTAACGATTTCCTCCTATCAGGCGACAAGGGAGACGATGGCATCTGGGGCGGTGATGGGTTCGATCAGGGCCTTCTGGGAGGATCCGGTGACGACACCATTTACGGCGACAGCGCCGATGACTTTTTCCTCTCTGGCCAGAGTGGGGCCGACAGTCTCTTTGGCGGCTCTGGTTGGGACGTACTCCTTAACGGCGATCTTGGCGACGACAAACTCTATGGCGGCGGTGCGGTCGATTCATCCTTCTTCGGCGCAGAGGGGGCCGATAGCATTTGGGGCGGCGATGGCGACGACGAAACCTTTTATGGTGGAGAGGGCGATGACGTCATCTACGGTGACGATGGCAATGACACGCGCCTTTACGGGGACAGCAGTGACTCCCTTGTGGGTCTTTTCGGCGACGATAGCATCTATGGCGGAGCTGGCAGAGATTCTCGCATTGGAGGCCGTAGTGGTTCTGACCTCCTCTCTGGCGACGATGGCAATGATATCCTCCTTTCAGGCGGCAGCGGCGACGATAGCATTCGCGGCGGTAGCGGCATTGACCGGGATTTTGCTGGCGAGGCGGGCACAGACAACATCTTCGGCGGAACCGGAAGTGATTATGCTCTCGATGGCGGTAGTGGCGCGGACCTACTCGATGGTGGAGACGGAAACGACAGGGACTTAACAGGCGGCAGCGGGAACGACGCCATCCGAGGCGGCGCCGGTAACGATCTCAGGCTGCTTGGAGAGGATGGCGACGATCGCATCTACGGCGACGCAGGCGGGGATAGATCGCTGATTGGCGGCCAAGGAGTCGATTCTGTCTTTGGCGGCAGTGGGTCGGACATCTCGCTGACCGGTGGCCAGGGTTCGGACCGCCTCTATGGCGATAGCGGTGTAGACAGCCTGATCGAGGGGAGTGAGGGGGACGATATCATCGTTGGAGGCGACGGCGACGACATCGCCCTCGTGGGCGGGCAAGGTGACGATCGAGTCTATGGTGGCGACGGCGACGATAGCATCCTCTTCGGCGGACAAGGAAACGATCGGGTCTTTGGTGGCGACGGCAGTGATGTGCTCTTTGGCGGACAACAAGACGATCAAATCCAGGGTGGCAGCGGCAAGGATGTTCTCTTCGGCAGCGATGGCGATGATACCTTCTTGTTCGGCGGAGATGAGGATGACACGATCTACGCCGGTACGGGCGACGACAGGTTCTTCCTCGGCGGCAGTGGAGACGATACGATCTATGGAGAAACCGGGAATGATGAGGCGCTAAACGGCAGCAGCGGCAACGATACGGCCTTTCTTGGTTCCGGCGATGATGTCGGTCACTTCGGTCACATAGGCGACGACGCACTCTACGGAGGCACAGGCGACGATGGGGCTTTCTATGGAGCCGCGGGCGCCGATCGACTCTATGGTGGCAGTGGGGCAGACCATACCCTCCGCGGCCGCACTGGAGACGACACGCTTCATGGCGGGGGGAGCAGCGATAGAAGCCTCTACGGCGATAGCGGGGACGACCTCCTCTACGGGGGAAGCGGCGGCGACGCTTGGCTCAATGGAGGCGACGGCGCCGACTTGATCTATGGCGAGTCCGGATCGGACAGATCGCTTTGGGGCGGCAATGGGGACGATACGCTCAAAGGTGGAGGAGGCGGCGACAGCGGATTCCGTGGCGGAAGCGGAGAGGACGCAATCTTCGGAGGCGCCGATGGCGATCGCTGGATCTATGGCGACAGCGGTGATGACAGAATCTTTGGCGACCAAGGCGCAGACTCTTTCGTGGCCGGCAGGGATGGCAACGACCTGCTGTCAGGCGGCAGCGGCAATGATAATTTTCTCCGAGGGAACTCCGGAGATGACATTCTTTATGGCGATACCGGAGCCGACGATCTATTCTTAGGTGGTACGGGAGCGGACCTGCTCTATGGCGGACAGGGGAAAGACACTAACTTTCAGGGTGGTCAGGACGACGATCGCCTCTTCGGTGGCAGTGGCGCCGACGCCTATCTTTACGGCGATTCCGCAATCCGCTATGGGTACTCCGGCAATGACCTCATCTTTGGCGGCGAAGGGAACGATAGATTTCTGCACGGTGATAGCGGAAATGACAATCTTTATGGCGGTAGCGGAAATGATATAGTTCTAGATGGCAGCGCCGGGAATGATTACCTCAGTGGCAACAGCGGAGAGGATACCTTCTTCTACGGCGCTGCCGGTGACGACAGCCTGCGTGGTGGCGCGGGTGCAGACACCAGCGCCTTCGGTGGCAGCGGCCGCGATCTGCTCTACGGCGATGCCGGAGACGACACCGTCTTTTTCGGTGGCAGCGGCAGCGACCGGATTGAGGGCGGCAGTGGCGCGGACGCCGAACTCAATGGCGGCGAGACAGATGACGACCTCTTTGGCGGCAGTGGAGACGACCAAGACCTGCGCGGTGGCAATGGAGACGACGCGGTCGCCGGTGATGAGGGCATGGACCGAAGCCTCTTCGGCGGAAGCGGAGCCGATCAGGTCTCCGGCGGTGAGGGCGACGACACGCGCCTTTCTGGCGGTAGCGGTGTAGATAGCCTCTCGGGCGGCAGCGGCGACGATGTGAGCCTGCTCGGCGAAGTCGGCGACGATAGTCTTTCGGGCGGCAGCGGCGCGGACAGCATCTTGCGCGGTGGCATCGGGAATGACAGCATCGCTGGCGGTGCCGGTCAGGACCGCGATCAATTCGGCGGCAGCGGTAACGACAGCCTGGCCGGAGAACTCGGCAATGATTCCTTCCTCTTCGGGGACAGCGGCGAGGACCGCCTGTCAGGCGGTCTAGGGGACGATGGCAGGCTCTACGGCGGCGCCGGGGCGGACAGCATCTACGGAGGCTCGGGAAGCGACAATCTCTCCGGGGACGAGGGAAACGATCGTTCGCTCTACGGCGGCAGCGGTGCCGACCGTCTCGTGGCCGGCAGCGGCGACGACCGCTTCATCTACGGAGACCAGGGCGACGACATTCTGTCGGGCAACAGCGGAAGCGACCAGCAGTTGCACGGAGGCGGAGGGTCGGACCGCCTGTCGGGCGGTAACGACAGTGACAGCCTCTTCTTCGGCGGCAGCGGTGCCGACTCCCTCTTCGGCGGCGATGGGGCGGACGCCGCCCAGTTCGGCGACAGCGGTAGCGACCGGATCCGGGGCGGTAGCGGCGACGACCGTGATCTCTTCGGCGGTGGCAACGGTGACCGGCTCTACGGGGATACGGGCCAAGACAGCTATCTCTTCGGGGACGACAGCACCGACATCCTGAACGGCGGAGATGGCGATGACGCCTGGCTCTATGGCGGCAGCGGTGCTGACAGGCTCGATGGCGGGAGTGGCGACGATCTTGGGCTCTTCGGCGGGACAGGCGCGGACGGCCTCTATGGCGGCAGCGGGTCGGACAGCGATCTCTTCGGCGGCCTGGACGCTGACAGCCTCTTTGGAGGTGCGGGCAATGACAATCTTTTCGGCGGCAGCGGCGCGGACGTCTCGCTCGCTGGAGGCAGTGGTAAGGACTTCCTTGCCGGCGACAGCGGCGACGATTCCCTGCTCTACGGCAACAGCGGTGATGATGGATTAAGTGGACGGCAGGGCGATGACGCCTACTTCTATGGCGACGCGGGTGACGACCGCTTGTCCGGAGGTGTCGGCAACGACAGCAGCTTCTATGGTGGTCTCGGTGACGACAGCCTCTTCGGCGGCGCTGGCGACGATCTCGCTCTACAGGGCGACAGCGGTGCCGACCGCCTCTATGGCGCCAACGGTTCCGACTGGCTCTTCGGCGGCAGTGGCATCGATGGTCTCTATGGCGGTGTCGGCGGCGATAGGCTCTCCGCCGAGGATGGCAACGATCAAGGCCTCTTCGGCGATCATGCCGGCGACCGCCTCTATGGCGGCAGCGGAGCGGATGCTGCCTTCTATGGGGGCACCGGAAACGATCGGGTCTATGGCGACAGCGGTGCGGATTCCGCGCTCTTCGGCGACACGGGGAACGACTTCCTGGTCGGCGCTGCGGGAGCGGACTCCCTGCTCTATGGGGGCAGCGGTGACGACAAGTTGAGCGGACGGCTGGACGCCGATGCCTTCTTCTACGGGGGCCTGGGCAATGATACCCTGGACGCCGGCGGAGACGCCGACTCCTCCCTCTTCGGCGGCAGCGGCGACGATCTGATCAAAGCTGGAGCCGGCGACGACGCCTTCCTTTACGGCGGCAGTGGGATCGACAGCCTCTTGGGTGAAGCCGGCAGCGACACCCTGAACGTCGCCAGCCAAGGCGAACTCCAGGCCGGCGACCTCTTCGACGGGGGTGCCGCCAGCGACACCTTGATCCTGGCAGCTGGCGTCAGCCTGCCGGCCGATGTCACCCTGATCAGCATCGATCACACGATCTATGGCTAGCTGAGACCACTGTTACTGCGCGGAGCGTCGCGCCGGTACTGCCTCAACTCCCGCTCTTACGCATCCATTGGTGGACAAGGTGCTGCCTTCCGCCGACGGCCTTCGAAAACACCTGCGTCTCATTCAGCACCAGGCACTCACTCGGCGCGACGTTGAATCGCTCCCGGAAACGGCGGTTGAAGTTACTCGGATCCGTGAACCCCCATTGCTCCGCGATGGTTCTAACGCGGCCGCGGGTCGGTGCCGCCGAACAGAGTTCCACCAGGCATCGGTCTAGGCGCAGGCCGGTGATATAGTGTTCGACGCCCCCCTCCTCTCGGAACCGCCGATAGAGAGAGGCGCGCGATAGACCGAAACGGTCACACAAGGAGGGGCCATTGAGGTTGGGGTCCGCTAGGTGCGTGTTGATATGATCGCGCAACTCGAGATCTAGTGTGGAGTCCGCGTTTTGCAGGTCCGTGTCCTCTTTGCGCCCCAGTAGGAGCTTCTGAACCAACCCGGCGAAAGCGTCAGCAAGATCCCTTGCCTCATCAGGATCACCTTCGGCAATGGCAGAACTGAGCGCATCGAGGGCGGCCTCCAACAAGCGTGCTCTTGGCCTTGATCGCAGCACGGAGACGTAGCTCGGATCTCGCGATGGATCGAAACCGACCACATCATGCGGAATCAAGACACCATTACCAACGACAGAGCTGGTCGATGTCGCATAGGGCTGCGACATGTCCAGCATGTGGAGGGTCTTAGAGTCCACCTGCGTCGCGGTCCCATCGAGAACACCGCGACCCTCGCCGCTTTCGTAGCGTTCAAAGAGTAGGTAGTCGCTGTCAAACTCCCTGATCTTCGCCGGGTCACGGGCGAATAGCTGTGGGGTAAAGCGGACCTTGGTCAGGATCAGCCGGTTGGCCCCACAAAACTCAGCCTCGGCTGAAAACTGTCCCGGGTCCACCTTCAACCGCATATCGTAGAAGGCCCGCCCCACGTCACACCACTCTTCTAGCGAGTACTGCCTCACGATCTAGTCTCCGGGACGTATGTGCCCGTTAGTCCGGACTGATCTGTGGCAGCTGCCCACAAGCTCGTAACGATGAGGGCTCCTTGGTCGGCAGTTTGAGCCAAGGCATAGCCGTCTGATTCACCTCTGTCGGCGAAAGAACCGCCCTTGCCGCCGGTTCCACCCGTAGCGGAACTGTCATCGGGAACAGTCGCCGAAACAGAACGACCGACAGTCTCTTGTCCTTCACCCAGAGGCAGCTGTCCTGGACGGACGAACGTTTCGGAGAGGTCGTCCACGGATGAGAGAACCGTCGTATCACTCTGCCCAATGCGCAAAGGGAGCATCATACCACTTCCTCCGTCGAAGAAGCGCTTGAGCGCTGTCCAGCGACCTCCGCCGGTCTTGGCGACATCCATGAGGGGTTTTCTGAATTGTCCACCTCAGGACCGCTGCAACTTTTTTCACAGTTGAGTTTGGAGGCTGGCTGTCCTCGCGATCAAATGGTATTGTCTCAAGAGGTTATTCCGTTTGGTTATATGGCGGCCTGGAGATAGAGGATTCTAAAAACCGATGAAAACGCGACAGATTCGGACACTGCACGCGATCCTGGCTACGGGCTCCGTGTCTCGTGCCGCGGAGATGCTGAACGTTTCTCAACCGGCAATCAGCAAAACGCTGCGCAGTCTCGAAGAGGAGATCGGCTACAAACTGTTCCGACGGGTAAAGGGGCATCTCGAGCCTATGCCGGAGGCCACCTTCTTGTTCGATGAAGTGGATCAAGCACTGCGTGGTCTAAGCCGGCTTGAGGACATGGTCCGCAATGCCCCACGTGACCTTCCTGAAAGCCTCATCATAGCCAGTCTTCCAGGCCCGTCGAACTTTCTAGTTCCCCAGCTGTTGCAGAAGTACTTTGATCAGAGACCTCCGCCCAAAATCACTCTTACGTCACGCTCCTCTCCGACGATACGAGAGCTGGCATCAACCCAACAGATCGATATTGGCGTCCTCCTGGATCCTCCGGACTCGCCGAACTACACGACCGAACGACTCCGGATCGAATACGTCTGCGGTTTCCCCGCTAGCGATCCTCTCGCCAAAAAGAAAACAATAAGTGCGCATGACCTCGATGGACGACCACTCATCTTGACCGGTTCCGACGACATTGAATACAGTCTGGTCCGCGAGTCTTTTTACCGCGCGGGAGCGACCTTCAATCCAAAGTATGAGACCCCCATTTATCTCCCCGGTCTCGGCCTCGCTCTCTCCGGTTTTGGGGTTGCGATCATCGATACCCTAACGGCCTGGACCTATGACCAGGCGATCAATGCGAGAGGTCTTGCCTTTCGCCCCTTTGTGCCCCCGATACACGATCGCTTGGCCATCATATCGCCAGCACTGCGGCCACTCTCTCAAACCGCGCTTGAGTTTCGCCAGATGCTCACAGAGGGAATACGGAAGATCAGTTCCTTTTACAGCAGTGAAACGCAGAATCCCGAGTAAACTTAGTAATAATCTCAGAAATTATTGTACTTATTCTATAAAGGGCACTAATTATCTTCGTTTTCACTGAAGTAAAAGGCAAACTATTGAAGCGCTGCGCCTAACCTCCGCTCGAAAGCGAACCGCACATGGACACCTCGAAGAACGTGGTGATTGGCGTTCGACGGGCGGGACAGGGTCTGAAAGGACGCCGGATGGCGTCGCTTCCTGCTTGTTGTCGTTCTGCTTTATGGGGTCAGGGCTTGGTTGGTTTGGCCGTCTGCTACGTCGGCTGGGGTCTGGCCTTGAGCCAGGCGAGGCGCTGCATGTTGTAGACGTGGTTGGCCAGTCCGATCTTTGCCTTGGCGCGGGTGATGCCGACGCTTCTGACGGTCAGTCCCATGCGGTGTTTCTGTCCGGCGAAGACGTGCTCGACGTGAGATCGGATCCGGCTGCGCGTGGCATTGCCCCGGTGGAGGTGGTCTGGCATGTCCCGGCCTCTGGGCTTGCGATGCTGGAATTCCGGCTTGCTGCCTCGCCGTTCCAGGAGGGCGATACTGGGATTCGAACGGTAGGCGCTGTCGGCCCAGACGGGGCTGGCGGTGTTGTCGGGGTCGAGCACCTCGCGCAGCTGACGGCCGTCATGAGTTGCCGCATGGGTGACGCGGAAGCGACGCACCAAGCCTTGGCGTCGGTCGATGGTCACGTGGTTCTTGTAACCGAACGCCGGCACCGCGATCTCCACCTCAGCCTGGCGGCGTTGCCCCGGTTTCGGTTTGCGCTTGCGGCCCCGCTTGATCGTCCAGCGGCCGTCCAGGTCGATCTGGCTCATGCGGGCCTTGGACCAATGACCCGGTGTCCCCCCACCCTTCAGCGTCGTCTTCTCCTCTTCGTTCAGGCCAAGCAGGTCCAATCTCGTCGCCAAGGTCGCAAGTTTAAGTGGACATTACCACGGATGAGGCACCGCTTCGGCACAGCTCCACTCCAGTCTTAGGCGACGTCGGCGTGCCTGAGTCGATCAGGCATTGCCCGAGTTGGAAGCACCCTTGGTGATTGAGAGGCCGTAAACGACTCTTCGATGCGGTTATCGCTGCAGGGCTTGGAACTTTGGGTGCTTCTGGAGTAACGCTGTCGCCCTCGCGAGCGAGATTGAATGAGGAGTGATCCAGTGACGAACCCAAAGCCGCCCAACATCTTGTTTCTGCAAGCCGATCAGATGACCCCTTTTGCGCTGGGGCATTACGGTAACCCGCTGGTAAAGACTCCAAACCTCGATCGTCTGGCAGCCAAGGGCGTGGTCTTCGCCAACGCTTACTGCAACAATCCGATCTGCGCCTCCTCGCGCTTTTCGATGATGTCGGGACAGCTGCCCTCGCGAATCGGCGCCTTCGACAATGCCGCGGAGTTTCCTGCTTCCGTTCCCACATTTGCCCACTATCTACGCGATCTGGGTTACCGCACTTGCCTCTCCGGCAAGATGCACTTCGTCGGCCCCGACCAGCTGCATGGTTTCGAGGAGCGGGTCACGACAGACATCTATCCCTCCGACTTTGGCTGGACTCCCGACTGGCTGGCAGAGGGCCATCAGCTGCCGCCCTCGGGTATGTCCATGCGCTCCGTCGTGGAAGCGGGCGTCTCGAACCGCTCTCTCCAAATCGACTACGACGAGGAGGTCTGCTACCAGGCCGAAGCAAAGCTGTGGAACTATGCGCGTTTCTCGGCCGACCGCCCCTTCTTTCTCGCGGCCTCCTTCACCCATCCACACAATCCCTTCACGACCCAGCCGGAGTTCTGGGAACTCTACGACCACGCAGAGATCGATATGCCGAGGGTACCGCCAATCCCCTTGGCCGAACGCGATCCCTGGTCCCAGCGCTACTACCACCTGATCCGCAACGACGAGCATGTCGTGACCGACGCAGACGTTCGCAACGCGCGCCACGCCTACTACGGCATGTGCAGCTACATCGACAGCTTGGTCGGCCGCCTGCTGCGCACGCTGGAAGACAGTGGCCAGGCCGGGAACACCCTGGTGCTCTTCACCGCCGATCATGGCGACATGCTGGGCGAGCGGGGCATGTGGTACAAGTTCAACCCCTATGAGAGCTCGATTCGGGTTCCCCTGATTATGAGTGCGCCCGGCAGCCGTCAGGGCGCGCGGGAGACCGCACTGGTCTCGCTGCTCGACCTTCTGCCGACCTTCATCGACCTCGCCAGCGAGGGCGACCCGCCGGCACCGATCGATCCCATCGACGGCCAAAGCCTGCTGCCGCTGCTCCGCGGCGAGACAGCGGATCGGCGGGATGAGGTGATGGTCGAATTCACCGCAGAGGGCACCTTCGCCCCGGCTCTGATCCTGCGCCGCGGTCGATACAAGTACGTCTACTGCGAGACCGATCCGGGCATGATGTTCGATCTGGAGGCCGACCCGCATGAGTTGGTCAATCTCTGCGAGGATCCGGCTCATCACGCGCTTGCTGCAGAGATGGAAGGCGAAGTCCTTGCACGCTGGGATCCCGTCGCCCTGAAGGCGGAGATCATTGCCAGCCAACAACGCCGGCATTTCATCCAGAGGGTGATTCTGACCGGTGAGCCGACGCCTTGGGATTATCAACCCCATCAGGACGCCTCGAAGCAGTACTTGCGAACCGGCAACAGCCCGACGCACATCAAGGGCTTGGCGCGCTTTCCCTTCGTTCCGCCCAAGCCGGCGGATTCGCCTCGACAGGGTTAGCTATAGCTATGGTGCGGGTCGCCGGCACGCCAACGATCCGCAACCTTGCTGAGTGCCCCGTAGAGGGTATCGAGGAAGATCTGACGACGATGCCTGCGTCGCTGGATCATCGAGACCTTGCGTTGTAAAACCGGCGTGCCGAAGGGCACCAGATAAAAGTCCTTGAGAAATCGCTCGCGAATTGAGGAGATCGGTAGGATGCCGACACCCAATCCGCGCAAAACCATCATCTGGAAGGTGTCCAGCGTATCCAGCTCCATGATCGGATTGACGACAATGCTGCGCCGTCGCAGCTCCAGCTCGATCATGCGGCTCACCTCTGCCTTCCGGTTGAAGCTGATGTAGGGTTGGCTACGCAGCAGGTCCGCATCGCTTCGCCCGGCGCAGTCCTTAGCGGCCAGGACCAGCAGTGCTTCGCTGAGCAGTGGGCGAGATAACAGGTCCTGGTCGAGATCGGGGGGCGTGGTGACCACCGCCGCATCCAAGCGACCCTGCAAGACCGATGTCGCCAGATCGTTGGTCAAGTTGGAGCTGACCTGGACCTGCAGCTGGCGATAGGATGTGCGCAGATCGTCCAAGGCCTCCGGCAAGATGAAGGAGGCGCCGGGGATGGTCCCGATCTTGATCGAACCCTTGAGCTGGCCGGCGACCGGCGAGGTTTGGCGCAATCCCTCGCAAAGCTGCACGATTTCCTGGGCCTGCTGCAACATCAGCTCGCCACTGTTGCTCAATCGCGGCGGCCGCACCGTGCGATCGAAAAGCTCTAGCTGCAAGGCCGCTTCCAGGTTCTTTATCTGCATGCTGACTGCGGCTTGGGTGACGCACATCCGCTCGGCGGCAGCGTGAAAGCTACCGGTTTCGGCGATGGCGACGAAGGTTTGGAGCTGTTTCAACTGCATGCATCAGCATAACGAATCCTTAAGATCTGGATCAACTCAATTGCTTTGACTGAAGTTACGGCACCCCCGTAGCCTTGAGCGAGGTGAACAATGGGAGCCGTCGATGACCACGCTCGACGCGAATGCCGACCTTTTGGCGCGGCAGCGGGAGATCATATCCCGCAAGGAGCTGAAGCCCTTTACCAAGCGCAGCGACCTTCCGGGGCTGCTGTACTTTGGTGGCCTCTTGACCTGCATCGCCGGAACCGGCGTTCTGGTCTACCTGGCTAGAGACAGCGGGTGGCTGTGGCCGGCGATGCTGCTACACGGCGTCTTGCTTGGTCATCTCTTCGCGCCCTTGCACGAGACCAGCCACGGTACCGCCTTCAAGACCCGCTGGTTGAACGAAGCCGTGCTCTGGTTCTGCGGCCTGGTCACGATTTGGACGCCGATCTACTTTCGCTACGACCATGCCGGCCACCACACCTATGCGCAGATCAAAGGCAAGGACCCGGAGTTTGTCTTGCCCAGTCCGCGCACCCTCTTGGGATACATTTATTATGTATCTGCCGTTCATCTTTGGGTTAAGAACTTCGGCTGGCTGTTCCGCCATGCACTTGGCAGAATGCATCCCTTCAATCGCCAATTCGTTCCGGATTCGGAACTGCCGCGGATCTATCGGGAAGCCCGCATCATGCTGGCGATTTACATCGGCCTCCTGGTCTTCTCGCTGGTCGTCGGCACCTGGGCGATCGCCATCTATTGGTTCATCCCGACCCTGATCGGCGTGCCTGTCGCTCGAATGCTGCGGGTCGCCGATCACACCGGCTGTGCCGAGGAGACCGACCTTCGGCGCTATGCACGCACGGTGAAGACCGATCCGATCACGCGTTTCTTCTGCTGGAACATGTCCTACCACTGCGAACACCACTTGGCCCCATCCGTCCCCTTCCACCAGCTGCGCCGCCTGCATGAGCGGGTGGGCCAAGAGATGAACAGCGTCGACAAGGGCTACATCGCCGTCCAGTGGGAGGTGCTGACGCAACACCTCTCCGGCATCGTTCGGCCGCGAGCGAAGAAGCCCGACGCCGTTGCCGCAGCCGAGTAGATGATGAGCGGAGAACAGGCATGAGCGAGGCTTGGCACTATGCCATCGATGCGGACGAGGTCGAGGAAGAGGACGTCATGCCAGCGGAGATCGACGGCCGGGAGATAGCCATCTACCGGGTGGAGGGCCGCTTCTACGCATCCACCGACCGCTGCACTCACGGCGATGCGCGCTTGTCCGAAGGTCTGGTGATCGACGACGTGATCGAGTGTCCCCTGCACCAGGGGCGCTTCTGCGTGCGTGA
The DNA here is from genome assembly GCA_963669445.1 of Rhodospirillales bacterium. Lineage (GTDB taxonomy): Bacteria > Pseudomonadota > Alphaproteobacteria > Kiloniellales > JACOMY01 > JACOMY01. Next base: position 1,515,238 of record OY770029.1, on the reverse strand, counting down.
CGGCCGCGCGCTCAGCCCACCTGTTCACGAGTCGCTTGCGACCTACCGAACCAAGGTCGAAGACGGGAAGGTCTTTGTGCTCTTGAACAGTGAAGGCGACGTGGCATGAGCGCAGACTGCAGAAGCCTGGCGCTCAGCGGGGCTGACACGACGCAGGCGACCGCCTTCGACCGGATCGTCTCCGACTACTTCGAGTATCGGCTCGCCACATTCCCCGCGCTGAAGGAGCTCTGCGCGGCCGCCCCCGACTTTGCCATGGCACATGTGCTGAAAGGCTGCCTGCTGCTTTCCATGGGCACCCGCGACACCCTTCCAGCCGCACGCGCCTGTGTTGCCCACGTGGCCGAACGGCGTGTCGCCTTGACGGCACGCGAGGCGCACCACCTTGCCGCCCTCGAGGCCTGGTGTCGGGGCGATACGGCCGGCGCCTGTCAGCACTGGGATGATGCCCTCTTTGTCGAACCTCTGGATCTTCTGGCCTTGAAGCTTCAGCACTTCGCTCTGTTCTGGCGGGGCCGTGCAAGTCATATGCGCGATGCCGCCCAGCGCGTCATGCCGGTCTGGAGCGAGTCCACACCTGGCTATGCCAACCTGCTTGGCATATTGGCCTTCGCACTGGAGGAGACCGGCGACTATGTCGGGGCGGAAGCCAAGGGGCGAGAGGCGGTCGAGCGGGACCCCGAAGACCTCTGGGCAATCCACGCGGTCGCCCATGTCTATGAAATGCAGGGTCGGCTGGACGAGGGTATCGCCTGGTTGGACCAGCCCTACGACCGCTGGGACGATCGCAACCCCTTCAAGGATCATCTCTGGTGGCACGCGGCCATGTTCCCCTACGAGAAGGGCCGCTTCGAGCGTGCGTTGGAACTCTACGACCGCGTCGTGCGACCGGACGATTCGACCTTTTATCTGGATCTGCAGAACGCCGTCTCTCTCCTCGCGCGCCTCGAGATGGCAGGCGTGGACGTCGGCGAGCGCTGGGAGGAACTGGCCGAGGCCTCCGTTAGTCGCCAAGGGGATCACGTTCTTGTCTTCACCGAGCCGCACTACGCCATGGCCTACGGCCGCACGGCCCGCCTCGAGGAGGCCGCACAGCAAATGGCGTCGCTGACCGCGTTCGCCCAAGACTCCGATGCAACGGCAGCCGACCTGATGGAGCCTTTGGTGGTGCCACTGTGCGAGGCAATCGCTGCCTACTACGGCGGCGACTACGAGGCCGTCATCGCGCGAATGATGCCCTTGCGCTACGACTACCAGGCACTGGGCGGCAGCCACGCACAGCGAGACATTTTCGCACTCTATCTGCTTGACGCCGCGATCAAGGGCGGGAAGGTACAGCTGGCCAGGGCGCTGCTGCGCGAGCGCTTGGCGTTGCATCCCAACAGCTACGCCACACGGTATCATTATGACGCCCTTCGGGCGCAGGCCTGATGGAGCTCTCGGATGAAAGATCCCGTGAGTGCTCCGTCACAATGAGCATCGGAACCACAACGATTGCCAATGACGGGCAGGTTCGCTTCGGCTACGGCGCGCTCCCACACCTTACCCAAGCAATTGATGAATTGGAGATCGTGCGGCCTCTGCTTTGCACCGACCGGGGAATAGGTCAAGCCGGCCTCTTGGAACAGGCTGTTTCTTTCCTGCCTGATGGTGTCGATCTAGAGGTCTTCGACGGTACGCCGGCCAATCCGACAGAGGAAGCCGTGGGAGTGACGAGATGAGTGCGCTGTTTCTCGACTACGACCGCGAAGCCCTCGACCGAGAGTACTTCATCCGCGGACGCTTGCCGGCTTGGGACGACTGGATCAAACGCCTTCAGGGGTGGAGCCAGGACGAGCGGTCTAAGGGCGCCTGTGAGCTGAACGTCAGCTATGGATCGCGCGCGAGACAGTTCCTGGATCTGTTTCCACACGCAGAGAAGGATGCGCCCCTTCTCGTCTTTGTTCATGGCGGCTATTGGCGGATGCTGGACAAAGGTGACTTCAGCTTCCTGCGGCGGGGCCTGGCTGCGAGAGGCTTCGCCGTGGCTTGCGTCAATTACCGCCTGCTTCCCGACGCCACCATGGGGGAGATGATCGACGACGTTCAATTGGCGGTCGACACGGCTCTCTCAACAGTTTCCAATCGCATCTATCTCTGCGGCCACTCCGCCGGCGCACAGCTGGCCGCACACGCATTGGTGCGAGGCCGCAGCAAAATCGCAGGATTCATCGGGCTCTCCGGCGTCTACGACCTCCGTCCCGTTGCAGCCTGCTTTCTGAACGACTGCGGCTTCCTCGGTGCGGCAGAGATCGAGCAGTTCGCGGCCAAGGCTGCCGTACCCGGGACCGCCTGTCCCGGCCTCTTTGCCTATGGGCTGGACGAAGGCGCGGAGTTCCAACGCCAGTCCGCAGAGCAAGCCGATCACTGGTCGAATGCTGGCAGTCGACCCCAGCTCCTGCCGATTGAGGGCCTCAATCACGCAAGCATTGTCGCAGAGCTCTACGATCCAGACAGCAAGCTCTGCCAAGCAATCGCCGAATTTGTCGGCACCAGCAAGGAGTAGCCCATGCGATCCATGCAAATCATCAGCTGGGGCGAACCCTTGGAGCTGCGCCACGCCGAAACGCCAAGACCGGTCGGTCGAGAGATCCTCGTGCAAGTCGAGGCTTGCGGCGTCTGCCACAGCGACCTGCACATCTGGGAGGGCTTCTTCGATTTGGGCAACGGCCAACGCTTTCCCATAGAGAGCCGGGGCGTCACGCCCCCCTTTACACTGGGACACGAGCCGGTCGGAAAAGTGGTTGCGATGGGCCCTGAGGCAGAGGGCATAGAGGTCGGGCGTAGCTACGTCATCTATCCCTGGATCAACTGCGGCTCCTGTCCAGCATGCCGGACCGGAATGACGCAGGTTTGCGATCAGCCGCGCATCATCGGCACGCGCGTCGACGGGGCTTATGCCGACCATGTCATCGTGCCGGATGGCGGCTACCTCGTGCCCTACGACGGCGTCGAGCAGAATCTAGCCTCCACCCTCGCCTGCTCCGGGCTTACCGGCTACAGCGCACTGAAAAAGATCGACCCAGGATCCCTGACCGAGAAAGATTCAATTCTGATCCTGGGCGCCGGCGGACTGGGGCTAACAGCGATCTGCCTTGCCCGGAGGCTCTCAGCTGCTCGGATCCTTGTCGCCGACATCGACGCGGCAAAGCGTCAAGCTGCTTTGGACCTTGGGGCTGAATTGGCAGTCGATCCAGCCGACGCCGATGCAGTGGCACAGTTTAAGTCAGTCGTGGAGAGCGACGATCGCCTGGGGATTGCCGCCTCTATCGACTTTGTCGGCTTGCCGCAAACCATGAAGCTGGGGTTGGACACCTTGCGAAAAGGCGGCGTGCATATCCACGTCGGCCTATTCGGCGGCGCGCATTCGCTCTCGCTGCCGCCGCTTGCCTTCAAGATGTTGCGCATCATGGGGTCCTACGTCGGCACTTTGGCTGAGTTCCGTCAACTCGTCGGCTTGGTGCAAGCTGGCCTGCGGCTTCCGATCCCCATCGCCACACGCCCCCTAGAGGAAGCCAACCAAGCCCTCGAGGACTTGAGGGAGGGGCGCATTATTGGCCGGACCGTACTGCGACCATGACCTCACCTCTAGCTATGAGCCAAACTGTGCGCCAGGAGGAGCGGCGATGAACAAGGTCAGCGATCTGATGGCGCAATTTGGCGACATCCACCATATCTTCACCGATCTGGACCAGGCACTGCTAGGTCGTATCGAGCACGCGGCCTCGGTCCGCCTGCTCAGCATCAACGAATGCGTAGCGCGCGTAAGCGAGACGGTCGACGGTCTTTACCTCATCGTCGAGGGCGGCTTGCGGGTCCACAGCCTTTCTGAGCAGGGCCGTCAGCTTCTGGCAGGCATCCTAGGACCCGGCGATATCTTCGGCATCATCTCGGTGATGGATGATAAGCCGAGCCTGCACTTCGCCGAAGCAACAGGCCCCAGCAAGATTGTCTTCATCCCGGCCGCTGCCTTTCGCACGCTGGTCTACAGCGACCCGCGCTTGATCGAGAAGGTGGTCAAGTTCCTCTGCCAGCGCGGCCGCTTGGCCTTTGCCATCAACGACCGCTTCGGCCTAACCGCCACACCCTATCGCGTTGCCCGCTGCCTGGCCGACATCTCCAGCTATTTCGCCGATAGCGACCACTTGGGCAGCGACTTGGAATTGGCAATTAATCAATACGAGCTCTCGTCCATGCTGGCGATCTCGCGCCAGAGCGTCTGCCGGGAACTGAAGGAGCTGGAACGCCAAGACTTGGTGACCGTTGGATACAACCGCATTCGCGTGAAGAACCTGCAACGCTTGCACGCCTTGTTTGACTAATCCCAGAAACCAGAACAGTGCCTTTTGCCCAAGTTTGCAGTAGCAGCCAAACCAGCCATTCAAGCCGCCCAATTGTCCATCTCGCAACAATCTGGAGCGTGCCGCTGGCTTAAGGTTTCCGCAAGGACAAACAATAGAAACTGGAGCACCGCAAGAAGTGCGAAGAGGTAAAGAAAGGGAGGACGATAGCATGATGAATCCACTCAAGACGCTCTCTACGAAACCGCTACTCGTCGGCGCAGTCGCCGCTGGGGCGCTGCAGATAGGCGGTATGGCCTACGCCGCAGAGACGGTCACCGTCGCTGAGTTCAAGTATCCCTCGGCGCAAGCGACCTTGCATGTGGTCAAGCAGATCCTGGAGCAGAAGCTCGGTATCCAGGTGGAGAAGCTGCCTGGCAACAACGCCGTCTTCTACGCCGGAATGGATCGCGGCAAGGGGGAGGTCGACTTTCACGTCGAAGTCTGGCTGCCAAACCAGATCGAACTGGTAAAGGAGTATCGCGACGAGAAGGGCACGATCAAGGTCAGCGGCAATCCCTATGCCGCCACCAGCGGCTTCTGCGTCCCGCGCTACTTTGCCGAAGCGAACAACATCAAGACCATCGACGATCTGGCCCGGCCCGAGATCGCCGCACAGCTTGATTCCGACGGCGATGGCATGGGTGAGATCTGGGTCGGCAAGCCTGGCTGGATTGCCACCAACGAAAACTCGATCAAGGTCCGCGACTACGGCCTCTTGGCCTTCTCTAACGAAACCCGCCACGACGCCGCCGTACACTATGGAAACCTCGCCGCCGCGGTGAAGAAGAAGGAAGGCTACGCCGGTTACTGCTGGAAGCCGGATGGGGTTTGGAAGCAGTACGACGTCGTCCAGTTGGAAGAGCCACCCCACGCGGACGAGTGCCACAACCAGATCCGCCAACAAGACGATCCCGATTGGTTCGAGAACTCTTCAATCACCTGCGCTTCGGCACCGAAAGCCGTGCACATTGCCTGGGCCACGGCCTTGGAAGACCGCCTGCCGGTGGTGGCCTCCTTCCTGGGCAACATCCAGCTCGACACCGACACGGTTTCGGCCTGGGCCTATGAGGTCGGCTCTCTGAAGCGAGACCCCGCCGATGTGGCGGCCGCGTGGATCGCCGCCAATCCGGAGAAGGTGGACGCGTGGCTCGGCCTCTAGGCCAAGCGACTCCTTGAAGTGCGGAGGTCGGTACCGGATGGCTACCCAGTCCCGGCCTCCCATCTCGAAAATCGAGCCACAGTGGCGATTCGGCATTGTCGGATCGACCGACTAGGGACGTCGGAAACGCGCGCTGCGTTGCCTCTCCAGGATCGTCATGACAAAGCAGTATGACTTCGTGATCGTCGGTGCGGGTTCTGCCGGCTGCGCGCTGGCAGCCCGGCTCAGCGAGGAGGGTCGTTTCTCGGTGCTGCTGCTGGAAGCCGGCGGCGAGGCCAGGCACCTCTGGGTCACGATTCCCATCGGTATCGGCCGCCTTCTGGCCGAGAAGTCGCTGCTGTGGCCCTTCGAGACCGAACCAACCCAGAGCATGAAGGGGCAACGCCTCTATTGGCCGCGGGGCAAGCTGCTGGGTGGTTCCAGCAGCGTCAACGGCATGCTCTTCGTGCGGGGCGACCGGGTCCAGTACGATCGTTGGCGCGAGGCAGACTGTCCGGGATGGGGCTACGACGAGGTTCTGCCCGCCCTCAAGCGTATCGAAGACCGGCCGGAGGGAAATCCGGCTTTACGCGGCCGAGGCGGCCCAATCCGCGTAGCGGATATCCGCCATCGCGACCGACTGACCGAGGCCTTCTATCAAGCCTGCCAAGAGATCGGTATCCAACCGACCAGCGACTACAATGCCGGCTGCTGCGATGGCGTCTCTTATGTACAGACCACGATGCGGCGTGGTCGGCGCTGCAGTACGGAAGCGGGCTACCTTAGACCGGCGCGCCATCGGGCGAACCTGACGGTTCGCACCTTCGCCCAGGTCGACCGCCTCCATCTTGGCGGCAATCGCGTACTCGGCGTCTCTTTCCACCAGAAGAGCGGAGCGGCGGATCAGACTGAGAGTGAGGAAGCATTGGCCACTAAGGAGGTCATCCTCTGCGCCGGTGCTCTCTGTACGCCACTCATTCTTGAGCGCTCCGGGATCGGCGATGCTAGCCGCCTGGAGGCCCTGGGCATCACCTCGACAATCAACCTTCCAGGCGTCGGCGAAAACCTTCAGGACCATGTGAACCTGCGAACCAGCTATGAGTGCGCGAGGCCGATTACGGTCAATGACCTGCTGAACAATCGCCTGCGCGGTGCCCTCAGTGCGTTGCGCTATGCCACCACACGCCGCGGTTTGATGGCAACGCCGACAGTGACCACCCACGCCTACCTTCGAACCAGCCCCGATCTGGACTATCCCGACATCAAGCTACAGCTGGCGCACGTCAGCGGCGGCGACCGTTTTGCTATGGCCAAGGGTCTGGGCGTCGACCCCTTTTCGGGTTTCGCACTGAACGCCTTTCACCTGCATCCCAGTTCACGCGGCTCGATCCACCTGCGTTCTCGCGATCCGGAGGCAGCACCGGTCATCCATGCCAACTATCTTTCGACCGCCGAAGACCAGGCAGCAGCGGTCAAGGGCTTGCAACTGCTGCGCCTGTTGGCCAGCCAGGTTGCCCTCGAAGGCCTGATCCGACGCGAGGTCCGTCCGGGTCCGGAGGTTGAGGGAGAGGATGCCCTGCTCGACTATGCGAAGGCCAGCGGTCAGACGTGCTGGCACTCAATCGGCACTTGCCGGATGGGACAGGGGGCGAACTGCGTCGTCGATCCAAGGTTGCGGGTTCATGGTCTTACTGGCCTCAGGATCGCGGACGGATCGGTGATGCCGCATCTGGTATCGTCGAACACCAACGCTCCAGCAATCCTAATCGGTGAGCGTTGCGCGGAGTTCCTGATCGATGAACATGGGTGAAAACGCTATCGAACTGCGCAACGTCTGGAAAATCTTCGGCGGGCGCGCCGGTGACGCGATGCAGGCCATTCGCCGAGACGGAAGATCCAAGCAGGAGGTGCTCGAGGAATTCGACTGTGTGATCGGTGTCGCCGACGTCACCATCGACGTCCGGGTTGGCGAGATCTTCTGCATCATGGGCCTGTCCGGTAGCGGTAAATCGACCCTGGTGCGCCACATCAACCGGCTACACGAACCCACTTATGGGGAAGTCCGGGTCAGCGGCCGCGACGTGCTGGCACTCTCGCCGCTTCAACTGCGCCAGTACCGCAACGAGCACATCTCGATGGTGTTTCAGAACTTTGCCCTGATGCCGCATCGCTCGGTGCTGGAGAACATCGCCATGCCGCTGGAAATCCGCAGCGTACCCAAGAACCAGCGCTTGAAGATTGCAGAGCAATCGTTGGAGAAGGTCTCCTTGCGCGGCTGGGGTCACAAGTTCGCCCACGAACTCTCGGGAGGTATGCAGCAACGCGTCGGTTTGGCCAGAGCAATCGCCGCCGACACCGAAGTCCTTCTGATGGATGAACCTTTCAGCGCGCTGGATCCCCTGATCCGCCGCCAACTGCAACGCGAGTTCATGCAGTTGGCGCAGACGATGAACAAGACCACGGTCTTCATCACCCACGATCTGGAAGAAGCCGTTCGCATCGGCCATCGCATTGCCATCATGCGCGATGGGCGCATCGTACAGATCGGCACGCCCGAAGACATCATCATGCAGCCAGCCGACGACTACATCGCCGAGTTCGTGGCCGGCATCTCGCGGCTCAAGATCGTTCGCGCCCACTCCGTCATGCAGTCGCTGGGCGACTATCTTCAAGACCACCGGGACATCTCGGCAGACTATCAAAGGGTCAGCGAGGATACGCATTTGGACGTCTTGATCCGCCTGATGGTGGAGCGAGACGAGCCCGTCGGTGTCGAGGATGCAGCTGGTCATACGGTCGGCATCATCACGCGTTCCGATCTGCTACGCGCCATTGTGGAAGGGACCGAGAGCGATGAGTAGCGCCGAGGTATTGCCGCAAGAGACATCGACCGAGAGTGAGAACCAGGCCCAGGAGATCGAAGCCTTCGTCGGACGCAACGCCCGGTATTACCAGCGCCAGTTCGATCGGATCGGGAGCAAGGCTGGCTTCGTCGTGACATTCAACTGGGCGGCCGCCGTACTAGGGCCGATCTGGTTTGCCGGCCGCGGCTTGTGGAAGTGGGCCCTGCCCTTTGCCGTGCTCGAGACCTTCGCTCTGGTACAGATTGCCCGCGCGCTCTGGGGGGACCTCGCCACCGATCTACGCCAACGCCTCGAGACCATTCAGCTGCAGCTCAACATCCGCAACAACCAGTTGGAGGACGCGCTCGCCAACGAGGCCGACAATCTCGACGCCATTCAACGCAACGTCGATACCCTCAAGACCTTCATGGTCAACATAGAGGGCGAGATCCAATCGACTGAGGCAGGGCGCATCTGGCTGCTGCTACTGGGGCTGGTCTTGCTCCTCCTCTGGAAGCTCTGCCAGGGGCTCCTCGCAAATCCGTCGCTGGAGAAACTCTATTCTCTGTGGCTCTCGGATCGCACGATCAAACCCGGGTTGGATTCCTTCCGACTGGTTCAGGGCGTCTTGTTCGTGGTCGTCGTCTACTGCGCCAGCATCCTGGAGTTTGCCGTCCCCGGAACGATCGGAGTGATGGCCGACTTTCCAACCGATCCCGATGTCCGACTGGAAGCGATCGCGGGCATCGAGACCTTCTTCGACACGGTCGCCTCCGCCGGCGAGCAGGTCTTCGACGGCATTGCTCTTGCGATCCGAACGGTCCTTGATGCGCTTGAAACCGTCTTCGTCGAGACGCCCTGGATCGTCGTCCTGGTCTTCTTCGTTACCTTGACCGCACTCTCGTCGGGGGTACGCGCAGCGATCTACACTGGCGCCTTCCTCTGCTACATGGGCGTTATCGGACTTTGGGAACTCTCGATGCAGACCTTCGCGCTGCTGGGCACGGCGGCCTGCATCGCCATCGGACTGGGCATCCCGCTCGGCATATTCTGTGCGCGCAGGCCTAGGTTCTACGCCTTCGTGCGCCCGGTGCTCGACTTCCAGCAGACGATGCCCGCCTTCGTATACATGATCCCGATCATCGCCTTCTTCGGCACCGGCAAGCCGGCAGCCGTGATGACCTGTCTGATCTTCGGAATGCCGCCGGTGGTACGCCTGACCGTGCTGGGCTTGCAGGGCGTGCCGGAATCCATTCGTGAGGCCGCGATTACCTACGGCGCCTCCAGCTGGTACCTCTTGATCAAAGTCGATCTTCCCTTGGCCGCACCTTCAATCCGAACCGGCATGAACCAGACCATCCTCTTGAGCCTCTTGACGGTCGTGGTCGCCTCCCTGATCGGCGCCAAGGGGCTTGGAGAAGACGTCTTGGAAGCCTTGCAGTATGCCTCCGTCGGACAAGGCATCCTCGCCGGATTCGCCATTCTTTTCATCGCCATGATCCTGGATCGCATCATCCAGGGGCGCCGCAACCGAGCCTAGACCGCCCCGCCCCCCAGTTCTGAGAGGAGCCGCAGAATGAAAGACATCTCCAAGACGGCAGACGGCAAAATCACTGGTGGGCATCTGCTGGCCCGAGCACTCAAAGACAAGGGAATCACGCGGATCTTCTCGCTCTGCGGCGGCTTCACCAATCCGGTGACGATTGGCTGTTTGGACTACGGCATCGACATCGTCGCCACGCGCAATGAGATGGAGGCCGGCTTCATGGCCGCTGCCACAGCCAGACTCACCCGCGAGGTCGCAGTCTGTCTGGCGGAGCCTAGCGGTTTCACCAACTACGTCTCGGCGGTGGCCGAGGCCTACTATGCCGGCGATCCGGTCATCTTCATCGGCATCTCTTCGAACTCCAACAACTTCGACAACAAGGGTTTCAAGGAGATGCCGCAGGCCGAGGTCGTGCGCGCGATGACCAAGTATGCGATCGAGGTCAACGACCCGAACCGCATCGCATGGTTTCTGGACAAGGCCTACGACATTGCCAGCAATCACCCAACGGGCCCGGTGCAGCTGACGATCCCGACCAACTACCTCTTTACCGGCAAGATCGACAGCGAGACCCCGGCCGGCAAACGCAGCTTCGACCCGACGCGCAGCAAGGTGCATCGACCAGGACCCAACCCAGCGGACGTCGAGACCGTGGCACAGCTTTTGAATGCTGCGCGCAAGCCAGCGATCATCGCCGGGCCAGGCGTTTGGTACGGGCAAGCCGAGAGCGCTGTCGCTGACTTCGCCGAGGCGGCCAACATCCCAATCTTCACCCCCTTTACCCACATCAAGCCGATGGATATGACCCATCCACTGCACCTGGGGTTGCTGGACTATCATCAAAACCCCTGCTCGCGTCTCATCGGTGAAGAGTGCGATCTGATCCTGATGCTGGGCGGTCAATTGGATTTCCCCTTGAACTTCGGCGAAGCACCGCTGATTGGCGTAGATTGCACCCTAGTTGCCGTCAATCCTACGGCCCGCGAACTCAGTGACATCGCCTTGGCCGAGCAGCGCGTCTGCTCCGATATCGCCCTCTTCGTTGAGGCGCTGCAGCAGAGGGGCAATCTGCAGCCGGCCGACAACGCGTGGGTCGGCCACCTGCGCCAGCGCCGCAGCGAGAGCCTCTCGGCCTGGAGCACCCTGGCTGATGCATCTGTGACTGCCGTGCATCCCTATCGGCTTTGTCAGGATCTCCTCTCGACCCTGGGCGAAGACGACATCCTGGTGATCGATGGCGGCGACATCGCTTGCTGGTGCGAAGCAGCACTCAATGCCTGGGCTCTGGAAGGCCGTAAGATCGGCGGCATCATCGCACCTGGTCCCTGGGAGCAGATGGGGACAGGTCCCGCCTTTGCCACGGCAGTAAAGCTGGCGCGACCCAAGGCCCGTGTCGTGCTGATCACCGGTGACGGATCGCTGGGCCTCGCACCCGGCTTGACGCCAATGGAAACTGCCTTGGACCGCGATCTCGCGATCACCATCGTAGTGGCCAATAACGCCCAGTGGGGCATGATCCAGAATCAGCAGAAGGCGATGTGGGGGCGTGTCTACGCAACCGGCCTGCGCGACATCGATTATCACAAGATCTTCGAGGCAGCCGGCGCCTTCTCTCAATTGGTGCAAGATCCCGCAGAGTTCGTTCCGGCCCTTCAGAAAGCTTGGTCGCAACCCGCACCAGCCTTCATCGAGGTCAAGACGGCGCCCGAGCCCTCGCCCATGACGAGCGGCCTCATCGAGATGCGGGTGCGCACCGCGATCGAATAACCAGGGACCATGCAAGAAAGAGCAGAGCCATGATGCGACAGATAACCTTGATCGCTTTCAAGGATGACTTCGATACCGCGGAGCTGGCGGAGATGGAAACTGGCTTTGCTAGCCTCTCTGCCATAGTTCCCGGCATTCGACGGTTTCAGTACGGCCCGGACATGAACCTGGAAGAGACCGGCTTCGACTACGCTCTGGTGATCGACTTCGACGGGCCTGACGACTGGCGTGCCTACCGAGAGCACCCGCAGCATGTCGCCTTCGCCCAGACCTATCTGCCCAGAATTGCCCGGGTCGAACGCTGTCAGTACAGGCTTGAGAAGGACTAGACCGAGAGACCCGAACGAGCAGCGACACACCGCGTCAAAAAAAGAGAGCGGGTCGCGATCAGTGGAGGCTTAACTGATCGCGGCCCGCTCTAGGCTCGAACGCGGCTCTTGTCCGGGTCGTAGAAGGGAAAGGCGACAACGCTTGCAGGTAATCGTTTTTGCTGGCCGTCCAGCTTGCCGATCTCAACCAGGGTCCCGGGGGCGGCATACTCCACAGCCATGCGGCAAAGCGCGATGTTCTTACGCAGTAACGGGGAGCGGGTAGCGCTGGTGACGACTCCCACTTGATTGCGGCCGACATGAACGCCATCGCCGTTGGCCGCCAGATCGTTGTCGTGAATCTCCAGACCCACCAATTTCTTTTGCGGATGCGCCTTGCGTTGCTCCAGGGCGGCGCGGCCTATGAAATCCTCCTGCTTGGTCTTCAAGGCCACGCTGAAGCCGATACCGGCCTCGAAAGGGTCGGTCTGATCGGTGAACTCGTAGCCGTAGAAGATGAGCCCTGCCTCGATCCGCACCATGTCCAGGGCGTCCAGACCCATGGGCACCATGCGGTGGGGCTCGCCTGCCTCGAAGACGGCCTGCCACACCGCGACGCCGTCCTTGGGATGGCACCAGATCTCGAAACCCAATTCGCCAGTGTATCCAGTGCGCGAGACGATGACTGCCGGTCCGTTGTGATCGCCCAGCCGGCCGATGGTGAAACGGAACCAGGCGAGTTCTTCGATGTTGGGCTGGTCGGGCTTGGTCCAGATGACTTGGCTCAAGATCTCGCGACTCTTGGGTCCTTGGATCGAGAGGTTGTGCAGCTGATCGGTTGAAGACTTGATCCAGACCTTCAGCCCCAGCTTCTCCGCCTGCTCGCGCAGCCAGATGCCGCAGTATTCGTCGCCACAGACCCAGCGAAAGGTTTCCGGCCCCATGCGGAACAAGGTGCCGTCGTCGAGCATGCCACCGTTGTCGTAACACATGGCGGAGTAGACCACCTGGCCAACCGACAGGCGCCGCACATTGCGGGTCAAGGTCATCTGCATCAAGGTCTCGGCATCGGGCCCGAAGACCTCGAACTTGCGCAGGGCTGAGAGGTCGATCGCAACCGCCCGCTCACGACAGGCCCAATACTCCTCGACCGCGCCGATCTTGACGAAGGAGGACGGTAGCCAGAAGCCTCGATACTCGGTGAAGCTGCGGGTTTCTTGAGAGGTACAGGGGTGAAAGCCCGTCTCGCGGGTCAACTCTGCCTCTGCCTCGGGGGATTTTCTGAATGCCATGGCCTTTGAGAAGCTGTTCTTTTCGGGGTAGACGCGGACGTGGATCTCGGTTGGGTTCCAGCCGTTAGCGGCATCGACGTCGCATGGGCAGGCCGAGGACGCACAGACCAGATCGGTTTGCGCGCGCAGCAGGACATAGTCGCCGGGCCGGGACCAGGGCTCATCGAACGAGATGGCGTTCTGGGCATCGACCGAGGTGTTGTAGAAGAAGTTGATCGCCGGCCAGCCTTTGCGCGCTGCAACGCCAAAGCGTTCCAGCTCGGCATTGAAGTTTTCGGAGCAGTTGACGTGGCCGGGGTAGCCCAGGTCGTCGTAATACTTGGCAGTGCAAGCGAGATTGAAGGTATCGTGCCGACCGACCGTGTCCCGGATCGTTTCGACAAGGGGCTGCATGTCCTGATCGAAGAACTTCGAATAGAGGCCTGGGCTGGGGTAAGCCGCCCCCATAAGCGAGCGGGTGGTCGTCGGATCCAGGCCGCGCTCAATGCCAGCCTCCAGCTGGCGGGTGTTAAAGGCAACAAAATCAGAACATTGGCGTCCTGCGACGTCGATGATCTGAATGAATTCGCCAGCCTTGACCTCGTAGCTCAGAGCGCTTGCCCGATCGACTCGAAAGTCTAGGCGTGGATCGGCCAAAGGCGTAGGCAGCTCGTGCTCTGCGCCGGCCGGTCTGGTTGCGCGCGTCACGATTGCGATCAGGTCGGTCGGCGGCCGCTGACCGTCCGGCGCCATAGCAGCTCCCGGAGCGGCGATCAGGCAGATCGCGTTTTTCTGAGCGGTGTAGCGCTGGCTCTCTCCCGGCGGTGAATCGCCGTCGAATAGGCGGATCGAACCGCAGTCTTGCGGCTTGATACTCCATTGCCTCAAGCGGCGAGACACCCGGCGCGCATCTTCGGAGGGTCCGGACAGGATCGACCAGATGGCCTCGGCGCTGCCATTGCCATTGGCGCCGATCAACCCGGCATCCTCCTTGCCGTCACGGTCGAAGACCGCGCACTCGCAGCGCTGCAGACCTTCCGGATCGATGATCTCTATGCTGTCGTCGGGGTAGAGGTCGATGACGCTAACGCCGCCACCGCGGATTTGATAGCGCTCAATTCCCGTCCCCAGAAACGGCAATCCCGGAGCGTAACCCTTGGGCTGAAACATTGGAACGATGGCCATGGTCGTCGCTTCCCGCACTTGGCGCTCCGCCCTCTCGGCGATGCGCACTCCTTGCCTCAAGAAGATCTCACCGATAAGGTTGCATTGTGCGAATTCGCCTACAATAAAGGAATTCTTGGGCAGTCGCATAAGGAGAAGTCATGGAAAGACTGCGCCACCGACTGCCGACCTTGACCGCACTTCCGGCCTTTGAGGCTTCTGCTCGCCTCTTGAGCTTCACGCTGGCGGCCGAAGAACTCTACGTCACCCAGGCGGCGATCTCGCGTCAGATCCGCGTGCTGGAGGAGAATTTGGGTGTCCGCCTCTTTGAACGCGGCCATCGCCAGATCAAACTGACCAAGGAGGGTCAGTCCTTCCAGCATGCCGTTGCCGTGGCGCTGGAACTGGTTGCCAACGCCGCCGGAGACCTGCGCGGCAGCGTCTCTAGCAGCGATCTCACGGTGGCGGCCGACATCTCCATGGCACATCTCTGGCTGCTGCCGCGCTTCCCACGCTTCTGCCAGGCCTTTCCGGAAATTGCGGTGACCATCCTGGCTTCCGACCGGGAGCAAGACTGCTTGAAGGAGGGCGTGGATCTAGCGCTGCTTTACGGCGGCGGCAACTGGCCGGGCTTCGATGCCGAACTCTTGATACAGGAAGAAATCTATCCAGTCTGCACCCCGGACTATCTGGAGCGATCCGGCGGCATCGCCAAGCCGAACGACCTTGCCAATGAGGTTCTCTTGGACTTGAAGGGCGAGCGATGGGACTGGGTCGACTGGCGACAGTGGCTGACCTCGGCCGGCGTTGAACTACCTGAAAACACGCAAATCTTGAGCTTCAACGCCCTGCCGCTCTTGATCGATGCGGCCCGCAGCGGACAGGGGGTCGGACTAGGCTGGCGGGGATTGGTCGACCCTCTGGTCGCCGACGGCAGCCTGGTCCGACCAATCGATCTCTCGATGACGACCGAGCGCGGCTACTACGTGGTGCGGCGGGCGAATGTTCGCATGTCGCCCAAGACGCAAATTCTCTACGACTGGGTGATGCGCACCAGCGAAGCGGACCGTCAGGGTCAGCCAGTGCAGTGATAGAGTCTCATTTAGCCCTATGAGTGACGATTGCCCCGAGCGCGAAGCCCGAGGCAATCGAAACATGGCCTAAAGGGTGCGCCTTTGCGCCCTAAACCACCTTCTTGCCGTCGCGCCTGGCCTGTCGGAATTCCTTGACGAAAGTCGTGACGATTAGGACCAAGACCACGGCCGCGACCAGCGGCCAGATGAGGATGTACAAGGTTAACATAAATTACCTCCAAGAGCAGTTCGTCTCTGAACAGTTTTATTCTAAGACGGTGATTTGCTCTCTCTTCAGTGATGACGAAAGGAGTACTGCGGCCAATCACTCTTGACTGGCCGCCCTCCACTCTAGGGTTGCAGCACACGCTTGGGCTTGGGCCGAGGGCTCTTCGGCTGCGTTTCCTCTTCGACCTGCTGGAAGCTGGTCACGCGTTCGCCGATCAGTGCGAAGTCGAACTCCTGTTTGCTCGCCAGGCTGACGGCCACGCAAATGATGGTGCTGGCGCCGTAAGCCGTAAGCGATCCCAGAAGCACGGTGTAGTCATGCAGGAACGCGAAGAAGTAATAGATACAAGCGACAGCCCCGACTATACCGACCCCGATTCCGACGATACGACCGAAGAAGCCAAAGGCCATCAATCCGGCGACCACGCCGCCGCCTATGGCCGCAATGATCTCGAAGAAGTGGCCGATCACACCGTCAAGCGAGAAGAGTTCGAAACGAACGACGCAGAAGCCGATCAGGCCACCGACCACAGCCCAGACAAAGGCTGCATTGGTCACGCGGTTCCAATAACAGCTTGCGATCACCGGGAAGACGATGGCACCCCAGAGCGCGCCAACGAAGACCAGCATGACCAGGATATTGAAAGAGAAGCTCGCCAGAACCAATCCAAGCGCGGTGGCGACGATCATGGTGATCCGGCCCATGAGCAGCATCTTCTTGGCTTCCGGCTTGCCCTTGGCGATGTTACGGCCATAGATGTCGGTCATCATGATGGCCGAGAGCGCCGAGAGATCGGAATCAGCAGTCGAGGACAGTGAACCGATTACCAGGATGAAGAAGAGCGCGATGGCAAAGGGCGGCAGGTAGCTAGAGGCCATCTGCGGGATCAGGTTGTTGAGATCCCCATCGTTCGGTGCCATGCCTAGCAGCAGCGCCATCAAGCCCATCATCCCTAGCCCGATAACGATCGAGCCGTAGCCGATGGTGGCGGTTATGAAGGTCGGCTTGATCAGATCCTGCCGCACGGCGAAGAGCCGCTGGGCAATGGTCTGATTGCCGATCGCATAGGCCAGAACCGCCACGAAGAAGGGCGCCCCCTGCTCCAGGATTGCTTTGCCAGAGAAGAAGTCAGCCTGCTGATCGGTTACCCGCGATAGGCCTTCGCTCAAGACCTCGCTACCGCCGACGCTGAAGTAGACCCAAGGGATGATGATCACGGCCACTGCCATCATCGCCACCACCTGGGCAAAGTCAGTCAGGATCGACGCACGGAAGCCGGACCAGAGCGTGTAGGACAGCACACCCACCCCGGCGATGATAACCCCGGTCTGGAAGGAGAGCGGTGAGAGCACCGAGACCAGAGCCCCGGCCGCGGTGAAGTTCACCATCAGGCTGATTACGCTGCCGAAAAGGTTAGAGACCGCCAGGATCAGCTGTGAGCCGGAGCCATGGCGGGCTTGCATGATTTCCGCCAGCGTGTGGGCGTGCGGTGCCAGTTTTCGGAAGCGGAGGCCATAGGGATAGATGAAGAGGATCATCAAGGCCCCCCAGAACCCATAGTGAATGGGTCCCGAGAGTCCGTAGTTATAGCCGGATATGGCAGCGCCGTAGAAGGAGGCCGCCCAGATCCAGGTCGCCGTCATGCTGGCTGCCGATATGCCGAAACCGACCTCGCCGCTGGAGACCATGTAGCCATCCACGTTTTCCTTCTTCTCGTTCACGTAGGTCGACATGAAGAAGGTCAGACCATAGAAGACCAGCAGCAGGATGATCACCATGGGCGTGGAGAATTGGAAGAAGACTGCATCATCCATGGCGAACACCCCCTCTTCCACAAATCGCTCGCAGCGCATGACAGTGCCTGGATAGGCAACCTGGGAGTTGGCGTTGTTTCACTGTAGCCTCCTATTTCTTGTTCATTGGGGGACGATGTTGCCTCAGTCTTGTGATAGTGCCTCCCCTATCCGGATGATTTGACAAAGCGCCCTGCGGGACAGCGCCCCTTACAAGAACGCGTCTCTGCGCTGTAACGTTGGGACTCCCGCAATTCCGGCGGACGATTCCCTTCCAATCACTTTGTAATTCTCATCACAACGCATAATTATCACTTAAGCGACAAGCCTATCAAACAACTAAAAATCATCGATATCCATCACAAAAACTGATGTGGTTGAAATGCCATTGGATTAGGGAATCGAGTGAAGCCCGCAGGCCTCTGGGCAAATGACCCGATTGCCTGTATTACTGCCAAAAACGCAGTCGCCAGTCCTCATCTTCCAGAAAGCGAAGACCAAACGCTCCCGCCAAGCGGGCACCAGCCACGAAGAATCCTGCTGATGGGTCCAGTTAACTCAACTTGAGCAACTCTCTTGCCAGGCCAGTTCCCGACCTAAAGCCACAGCCCGACGAGGACGCCAGGCTGATGCATCAGCGTGTCGGGCGATGAACTGCTCCTCGCCGGTGGCAGCGATGAAAGCACGCTCTTCGAAAAACTGGGCGACGACAGCCTCTTCGGTGGCAATGGTAAAGCCAGAAAACTCTTACTGCCAGTGAAAGTCGCTTGCGGTCAGTTGGTTAGCCGCGGTGAAGCCGTCGATCAGGACATTGATGTCGCTGCTGCTGTCGCCGTCTTTGTCCACCTGCAATTGGCGGGTTCCAGCAAAGCGCGCCTCTCTGTCACCACCGCCGGAAAAGGCGGCGAATTCGATATAGGTGAAGCTGCCGACCTCCAAACCGCTTGCAAAAACCAGACTATCGTTCGTGGTGTCGAAGAATTCGCGGATCGCCGGCATAACTGTACGCGTCAAAAAGATCGTCGCCACTGTCGCCGAAAACCATGTCGGCGCCCGAAGCTCCAAAGAGGGTGTCATCACCCTCGCCGCCATAGAGGGAACCTCCGCTGGAGAGGCCATAAATCAGGACAGCGAAGGAGGTTCCGACCAGGGTATCCACCCTATTGGTGCCCGTTATGCTCGCCATAGAATCTTAGCCTTTTCCGTCTCGCCTCATCATGGACCGGCATTGCCAGTTTGGCGAGCCCCCTGAGAGCGTATGACCACGGAAGATGGCTCAAAAAAACATGATTTTCTTCCAATTCGTGTAGGATGCGGCGAGCCGGCCGGGATCCTGCTTGGTGTGCCGCAAAAGGTGCTCCTGGAGCTTAGAGCATCGGGCGTTTAGTTTGCAACGTATCGTGCGTCTTTGAGGTAGTTCCAGCATTCCTGTGGATCGAACAGGCCACAGATGTCGCCGACGGCGCGCCAGAGGGCGTCGTAGGTGCGGGCTTTGGCCTTTCTGAGCAGGGTCTTGATTTTGGCGAAGGCCATCTCGATCGGATTGAGATCGGGCGAGTATTTCGGCAGGAATAGGAGCCAGGCGCCGCGCTCGGCGAGGGCTTGTGCCGCGCGCGGGCTCTTGTGGACATTGAGATTGTCGAGGATCACCACGTCGCCGCGTCTCAAGCAGGGCGCCAGCTGAGTGCGGACATAGTCATCGAAGGCCAGACCGTCCATGGCCCCGTCGACAATCCAAGGAGCGACAAGTCCATCGCAGCGCAGGCCTGCGATGAAGGTTTGCGTATGCCACTTGCCAAACGGTGCATCGGCCATCAGCCGCTCTCCCTTCAGGCTGCGCCCGCGTAAGGGCGTCATGTTGGTCTTCACGCTCGTCTCATCGACGAAGACCAGCCGCGCCGGCTGGCGGCGCATGAAGGGCTGACGCAGCGCAATCCATGTCCGGCGCGCCGCCTTGACGTCAGAGCGTTCTTGCTCCGAGGCCAGCAGCGTTTTTTTTATAGCTGAACCCAGCCTTGCACAGAAGTTTGGACAGGTTCGAGGGGTCGGCCAGGACGCCGTGCTCGGCCTCCAGCCAAGCCGCCAGAGCGGGCATGGTGATGTCGGGCTGGGCCTTCACCTTCGCGATCAGAGCGTCACGATAGGGCCCAAGCTTGCCGGAACCCTTCGGCCGGCCCAGCGGAGCGGGTTCGACCGAGCCGGTCGCCGCATAGCGGGCCTGGACACGCACCGCCGTCGAGGGGGCGACCTCGAACTGTGCCGCCACTGCCCGCCGCGACTTCCCTGCCGCTATCCCACGAACCATCCGAACACGAAGATCATTTGAAACAGCTCTTCCCATGGAACACCTCCGGCACCACAGAATCACGCTTCGACCCGCGTTGGGAATCCCCTAAGATTCAACTTTCACACCCGATGCTCTAATGTCACCCTTGATGCGGATCGCGTAGGCTCAGCCTCCAGCCTCCTATCCATTAAGGAGCGACGCGCTGGCGAAGGCGGTTATCCTTGTTGAACGCTGGATATGGACGGCAACTGCCAAAGCAAGCGATTAGGGAAGCGAAAAGACAGTAAGGTAACCACTCTTCGCCGTATAATTGTTCAGCAGCTCTGCACTCTCAGCGGTTTCATCAGCACCCTCGCGCGTGAGGCCCGCGGCAAGACCGATGGCCGCCCAGCCTCCCAGACCAGAGTAGACGGCGATGTATTGCTTGCCGCCATGGCTGTAGGTCATGACATTGCCGATGATGCCCGACGGGGTCTTGAAGCGATAGAGCTCTTCGCCGCTCTGGGCATCAATTGCCTTCAGATAGCCCTCTAACGTGCCGTAGAACACAAGGTCTCCAGCCGTCGCCAGGGCTCCCGACCAAACTGCAAAGGACTCCGGCAACGACCAAACGATCGCGCCTTTGGTGGCGTCCCAAGCGATGAAATTGCCCATACCCCCATGGCCGCCATGCCGGTCCTCGGCCACATACATCGATATGGTCGCACCTGCGTAGGGCTGACCGGCGGTGTAGCGCGCAGGGAAGGGCTCGTAGTCCATGCAGACATGGTTGGTCGGCACATAGAAGAGACCAGTGCGCGGCGAGAAAGCAGCCGGCTGTTGATTCTTGCTTCCCACAGCGGCCGGGCAGATGTCCGTGGTGTTCACGTCCTCGCCGTTATGCTCGGGCGAGAAAGCCTCCACCACATGTGGACGTCCATGGGTATCTGACTTGGGATCCATATCGACATGGGTCGCCCAATTAACCAAGGGATCGAACTTCTCAGCCACCAAGAGCTCGCCGGTGATGCGGTCCAGGGTGTAGGCGAAGCCGTTACGATCGAAGTGGACCAGCATCTTGCGCATCTCCCCGTCGATCTCCTGATCGACAAGGATCATCTCGTTCACGCCGTCGTAGTCCCACTCGTCGTGCGGGGTCATCTGGTAGAACCACTTGGCTATACCGGTGTCCGGGTTGCGGGCCATGATGGTCATGGACCAGCGATTGTCGCCGGGGCGCTGTACCGGGTTCCAGGTCGAGGGGTTGCCGGTGCCGTAGTAGAAGAGGTCGGCTTCCGGATCGTAGGAATACCAGCCCCAGGTCGTGCCGCCACCGATCTTCCACTGATCGCCTTCCCAGGTGTTGGTGCCTGAATCGGTACCGACCGGCTTACCCAGATGGGTGGTCCTTTCCGGATCGACCAGCAGGTCGGAATCGGGGCCCATGGAGTAGGCGCGCCAGGCCCGTTCGCCGCTATACATGTCATAAGCGGTAACGCTGCCACGAACGCCATACTCACCGCCGGAGATGCCGACGATGATCTTGTCTTTGACCGGCAGAACCGTTGCGGTGTTGGTCTCGCCCTTGGAGGGGTCGCCGTTTATAGCCGTCCACCTGACGTCGCCGGTCATTGCGTCCAGCGCCACCACCTTGGTGTCGGCCTGGTGTAAGAAAACCATGCCGTTGGCATAAGCCAGGCCGCGGTTCACCGTATCGCAGCACATGATTGGAATGACGTCGCTTTTCTGCTCGGGCTCGAAGGTCCATCTGATCGTTCCCGGCCGGTTCAGGTCGAGGGCATAGACCTGATTGGGAAAGGGCGTGTGGACAAACATAGTGTCGCCGACCACGAGCGGAGATCCTTCATACCCGCGCGGCGGACGCATCGAAAAGGTCCAGGCGACTTGCAGGTCCCCGACGTTCTTACGATTTATCTGTGAAAGACGAGAGTAGCGCGTGTTCGCATAGTCTCCAGTTTGCAGCTTCCAGTTCTTGGCAGGGGACCCGTCGCCGTGCGCTTGCCCCAAAGCAGCACCATCGTCTTCTTTCTCGAAAACGATGGCAAAACTTCGCTCAGCCAGACCCCTGCTTTGCACGGCAACTGCGCGGCCTTGCTCGGCGATCGCTTGGCTGTGCTCTGCTCTGTCGCGGGCCCCCTCCGCGCCTTCATACGCAAGATACGACAGGACCAAGGACGCAAGGAGTCCGGACAGACCCAAGGCAAAGAACACACTTCTCAAGCTCACTTTCCTCATCCGGCGAGCAGCCACTTTCATATTCCTTAATAGTGTCGGATGTGCCTACTACGAGCACCGTGCCGACTGGATCCACTCAGAATCGACACGCTCCGGCATCCTTAGGAGAGCCACGGTAGCCTTTTCTGAAGCTGCACCTTCGCGCATGGCCCGTCACTACCGAAGAATCGCCATCGGCAACCGCCAACCCAATGAACGAGCGTTACGGCGACGCTATCGATCTTGCCCGATCCGCGCAAGAATGCGGAGGCAGCTGCTTGCTTGGGCCTCTTCCTTTCACGGAGCCCCGGTCGAGCGAACGACGAAGACTTCGATCCGACCGCTAGCACGCGGCAATGGATCTCTGAAGTTTGGCAACAACCGTCTTCCACCACAGGGCCGCTTTTGTTATCCTGACTTCGGTAGAACTATTCTTAAGAATACATCTTTTTGTAGGAGAGCATAATGACAGAGGTGTTTTTTGCAACGAACCGATCGGAGCCAAGAGCGCAGGGCGACAGTTTCGGTGGCCGGTTCAACAGTGACGGTCCACATTTCTATGAGGTAGGCCGCGCCAAAGTGACCTGGCAGTCGAGCGACGCTCTGGGCCGGCCGACCTCGCCAGACGATTACTCAATCTCCTTCCAGCTTCAGGCCTCGACCCGTCCGGAGAACGAGTTACCGGGAGACACACCGGAGCTTCACCGCAAACGAGCGGACGGCGAGGTTCCTGGTTCCGTCGCTCTGTTCAGCGATCTTCGTCGCCAGATGGCGGAGACGGGCAGAGACGTCATCCTCTACATCCACGGCTTTGCAAACGACTTTGAAAACAGCGTCGCAAGGGCCGCTTGGCTGAGAGAGGTCTATCAGATCAAGCGCGGCGACGCCGAACCCTTCCATCCCTTCGTGTTCGTGTTTTCCTGGCCATCGGATGGAAAGACAATCCCACCTTGGAAGTACGCCAGTGATCGCGACGACGCCGCCATGTCCGGGGTCGCGATGGCCCGAGCACTTCGCCGGTTTGTCGAGTTCCTGAACGAAGGAGAGCGTTGCGAGGGGAAGGTTCACCTCATGGCACATAGCATGGGAAACTGGGCGCTTCGTCACGCCATCCTGGGAATGCGAGCCCTCTTAGAGGGTCAGAGGTTGCCGAAGATCTTTGACAATGTCTTCTTGTTGGCCGCGGACGAGGACGAAGACTGTTTCGAGAGCAACGAGAAGTTAGGTATTCTACCGGAGATTGCCCGCAAGATCCATGTCTACCACAGCAGCGGTGACCGTGCTCTGGAGGTAAGCGACAAGACCAAGTTCAACATGGACCGCCTGGGCAGTGCCGGCCCCCGCACCTTCTCTGGAATCAGCAACAGGATCACGGCAATCGACTGCGGAGATGTCGACTCCACGACCTTCTCGCACGGCAATCACCAATACTACCGGCTAAGGCAAGAGGTCATCGCAGACATCACGACCGTGCTAGGCGGAGAGAAGCATCCTGACGAATTCGAAGGACGCAAGGTGATTGAGCCCGGTCGCCGTTACCGCATCATTGGCTGAGACTGACGGAGGGGTCGGCTTGCGCAGCGCTCCGACCTCCTCACGCCCCTGGAACTACCACTCATCAAGGAAATCCAACTCTTCGTCTTCCTCGTCACGGTCACTGGTCTTCCAGGAGATCACCAGCAGCACGATCCAAAAGGCGTCGGTTGCAAAACTTGCATCCGGCTCGGAGACACCGATCAGTCGGCCATCGGCGACGCGGTAGCCGGCAGCAGCAAACTTGGCCACACCTTTGCGCTCGGTCTTCTTGAACAGCGCCAGTTCCGGTGTCGTCACATCGCCCGCAAAAGGGATCGGCAGATCGAAACTGCGTAGCCCGAAGAGCGTTTCTGACTCGTCGATGGAAAGCGCCCCGGCACGCACTTCGACTACCGCCACTGCCTCTTCGCGAAAGGCCACCAACGCAGCACCGCGCTTCAAGAGGTTTGCACGGATGGCGCCTAAGGCATGTCGGGCATTTGTCCCCTCGAAGTAGGTCGAGTCCAGGTAGACTCTCATACCGACGGGAATCTCGATGTCGAGCTTCTCCGCTGCTCGCTCCGCCGCGGTGGTGATCAAGAGCTGTTCGGACGCCGTCCTAAGGGGACTGCTCTGCTTCTCCGTCGTGCAGGCGGCGAGCAACACGCCAAAGGCAACTGCTAATGCCGCTGGGGACAGTACCATCTCATCACAAGCCTTCCATGCCGCTTTCTCAAGGGCGGTGGCGAGCATAGATGTGGAAGGGTGACAGGATCGCGCCGCCTGTTGTTCACAGAATTGAGAAAGTCACGCATGATACTTTGTCTGCCTACCTCGACCTATCCTCCCTAAATGTGATTGCTGGACAAAAATGCAGACTTCGTGCCAACAATGCGGCAAAGCTTTGGCCGTCATGAAGTGTGAGGTAATACTGTAAAGTTGTAAAACCTTGAACAGACTCATCTGAGGCCGATTGAGGTTGTTCGGCGCCGGCCCTCGTCCGAGCGCCCGGTTAGGGTGCATCCGGTACGGTCTGGTGAGGCTGAGGGTCGATGCAACGCAACCTCGGTCTCCAGAAGCCAAGAAAAAGGGGCGCCGCGGCGCCCCTACTTTCTCTTTGCTAGGCCCCTGCCCCCTGCTTTTCGGCATCCTGCTGCTTCTTGGCTTGCGCTGCCTTGGCTTCGGCAGCCTTGCGCTGCTCTTCGCGCGCCTTGGGATGGAGCTTGGGTACGATGGTTCCGTCGGGCAGCTTCTGAGCGTGAACCGAGTTGCCCATCAGCTTCAGCCAGGGCTGGGTTGCAGTCGCGGTCTTATAGTCCTTCATCCACTCGTCGGTGAACTCGCAGCCGCGGACCTCCGGGAATGCCGGGATGCCCATGGTGTAGTGAGCGATCTTGGCGTCCGGGCGCGGCTTCTCGTAGCCGACACAGTGGTTCCACTCGGCCGGGAAACCGCCGATCAGATCCTCACTCTCGACCCAGTCAATTCCATGTGGGCGAACACAGCGGTTTGGATCCTCGATGTAGTCAGGGGTCAAAACTTTGTTTGCCGGATGAGCGCAGTTGAAGAGGATCGCGCTGGCCCATTCGAAGCGCTGCTGTTCCTTACAGACCACAACGGCCTTGCTGTCGTCCTGGAATGTGAAAAGCTCCGAGATGTCACCCAACACCAGCATGTCGAGATCGAGGAACAGGGCCCATCCCTTGTAGTCGCAAAGCCATGGCACCAGGAAACGCGAGAAGGTGAAGGGGGTTAGCCCGCGTCGGGTGATCGGCAGGGTCTTCAACACCAAGGGCGATATGGTGACGGGTTTGGACGAGCGCCACAGTACCGAGTGCTGAAGTACGGTGTAGGACAAAGGTTGACGTTCGTCGAAGCCGATGAAGATGCGAAGCATGTCCACGGAAGCTCACTCCTCTCCTGGGCATCCGGCAGGTCGGTCCCCGCCCGCGCCGGACGCAGCGTTCATGGGGATTGCCTTATCTCTGTCCTGCAGCCGCGCTGCCGTCAAGGACTGAGACGCCGCAACCCCACCGCGATCTGACGCCCGCTTGGACCAGCCGCTCTCTATTCCGCGGCATCCTTCTGCACGATCACCGGATCCATGGCCCGCAATTCCTCCAGCGGAATATGGCAGAGGATGTGATGACCATCACCGGCGTCGACCAGCGGCGGGACCTGGCTGCTGCAGATGTCGCCGATCTTTCGGTGACAGCGGGTGTGGAAGGCACAACCCTTGGGCGGATCAATTACCGACGGCAGGCTGCCTTCCAAGATGATCCGCTTCTTCTCGATCGAGGTATCCGCAATCGGCACGGCAGAGAGCAGTGCCTCTGTATAGGGGTGATAGGGTGGCGAGAAGATCTGCTCCGTCGTCCCTTGCTCCACCAGGTTGCCCAAGTACATGACCACGACGCGGTCGGCCAGATAGCGTACCAGCGAGAGGTCATGGCTGATGAAGAGCAAGGTGGTCCGATAGGTCCGCTGAATATCCATCAAGAGGCCGGTAACAGCCGCAGCCACAGAAACGTCCAACGCCGACACCGGCTCGTCGGCCACCACCATGGTGGGGTTGCCGGCAAAGGCACGCGCGATGCCCACCCTTTGCTTCTGCCCGCCGGAGAGCTGGCGCGGCCGGCGGAAGTAAAAGTCACTGGGCAGCTTTACGATATCCAAGAGTTCCAGCACCCGCCGGCGCACCGCTTCGCCATCGGTGATGCCCCCGAACTTGCGGATCACCCGGCCCAGTTGACTACCGACCGTGTGGCTGGGGTTCAAGGTGTCAAAGGGATTCTGAAAGACCATCTGCAAGGCCTTCACATCCTCCCGACTGCGCTTCTGTACCGGCACCTGACCCAGGTCCTTACCCTGGAAGGTGACCGAGCCCTCGGTCGCCGTCTCCAGTCCCAAGAGCACCTTGGCCAGAGTGGACTTGCCACAGCCAGACTCGCCGACGATGGCCACGGTCTCGGCCTCGCGCGCCAAGAAGGAGATGCTCTCGTTGGCCTTGACGAAGCGCGCGCTGCTGCCCTTGACCATGGCAGCGATCGAGCTGTCTTTCAGCTCGTAGTACTTCTTCATCTGCTCGACCGCGAGCACGCTTTCGCCGAAATCGTCGTGCACGGCCATGGCTTCGCCAGCGCCGCCCTTCTCCCACTCGATCTCTTGCCACTTGACGCAGCGCGAGCCGTGCTTGCCGTCGGCACTGACCGGCTGCATCGCGATCGGACCGGTGTCACAACGCCCGGCAGCAAAGTGATCGCAGCGAGGCCCGAAGTAGCAGCCCTGCGGGCGGGCATGCGGCAACGGAAGCTGTCCGCGAATCGCCTGCAGGGGCCTTGCGCTCTTGTCGGCGCTGGGTAGTGGGATGGCACCGAAGAGACCGAGCGTGTAGGGGTGGCGCATCTTGTCGAAGACGTCGGCGACAGCCCCCTCCTCCACCACCTGGCCGGAGTACATGACGTTGATCCGGTCGCAGGTTTCCAGGATGAGACCCAGGTTGTGCGAAATGTAGATCATCGAAGTCTGAAGGCTGTGGGCCAATTCCGCGATCAGTTCGACAATGCCCGCTTCCACGGTGACGTCCAGCGCCGTCGTGGGTTCGTCCAAGAGCAGCAGCGAGGGTTTGGACAGAAGCGCCATGGCGATGACCACGCGCTGCTGCTGACCGCCGGAGATCTGATGGGGATAAGAAGCCATGACCCGTTCTGGGTCCGGCAGTTTGACGTTCGCCAGCATCTCAACCGCGCGCTCGTAGGCCTCTTTCTCTTCAACCTGTTCGTGGAAGAGCGGCACCTCCATGAGCTGGCGGTCCAGCTTCATCGCCGGATTGAGCGAGGCCATGGGTTCCTGATAGACCATGGCAATCTCGTTGCCGCGCAGTTGGCGTAGCTCTTCTTCCGACAGGGTGGCGAGATCGACTCCCTTGTAGAGCACCTGCCCGCCGGTGATGGCCCCGTTCTTGCCCATGTAGCGCATGATCGCCATGGCTACGGTGGACTTGCCGCAACCCGATTCGCCAACCAGCCCGATGGTCTCGTTCTTGTTCAGAACCAGGTTGAAGTCCTGCACCGCCGGGATCGTGGCCGCACGGGTGTAGTAAGAGATGGAGAGGTCCTTGCATTCCAGGACCGGTCCCTCCCAATCGCTGCGAAAGCCAGTCATCAGCGTCGTCTCCTCTGTCCGCGCCGCTAGTCTCTGAGCGAGACTTCGCGCAGGCCGTCAGCCAGCAGATTGAAGCCGAGCACCGCGGTGGAGATGGCAAGGCAGGGGAAGAGCGGGATCCAGGGGAAGACCTGGAGGAACGAGCGTCCCTCCGCGATCATTTTACCCCAATCGGGGTCCGGCGGCGGCAGTCCCAGGCCCAGGAAGCCCAGGGTGCCGATGGTGATGATCACATAGCCAAGCCGCAGCATGGCATCGACGATCAGCGGCCCACGGGCATTCGGAAGTATCTCGAGAAAGAGCACGTACCACAGCGGTTCTCCACGGGTTTCAGCCGCAAAAACGTACTCGCGCGCGCGCAGGTCCATCGCCAGACCGCGCACAATTCGGAATATGCCCGGCGCCGAGGCAAAGACTACAGCGGCCACGATGTTGATCGCCGAGGCGCCGATCAAATTGATCACCAGGACATAGAGCACCAGCACCGGGAAAGAGAGAATGACGTTGGAGATGAAAGAAAAGGCAGTGTCGATCCGGCCACGGCTGTAGCCAGCCCAAAGCCCCATGGGAATACCCACCATGTAAGCGATCAAGGTCGCTAAGGGGGCGAAGATCAGCACCTGACGGGCCCCCCAGATGATCCGGCTCCAGATATCCCGGCCGGTGAGATCGGTGCCCAACCAAAAGGTTCCGCAGTCGACCTTGCCAGCCTCCCCCTCAATGGGTGTGCAGACTTCGCTGGCGGGCTGCGTCCCGATCATTTGGGTCGCGTTGGCAATGAACTCAGCACCGGGCGGCTGCGTGGAGACCAGATTTGCGTTCGGCGGAAAGGGCGCCAACACAGGAGCGAAAATCGCGATGAACACCCAGAACAAGACCAGGGCCAAGCCGATCATGCCGACCAGAGATTCGCGGATGAGAAAGATCGGCCTTAGAATCCGAACCAGGATGTTCGGCTGCTTCGGCATTTGGATCGCAGAGTCAGTCATGCTTGCCACCCCCCTCTAGCTGAAGCGAATTCTTGGATTGAGGAAGGTATAGCCTATATCGGAGACGGCTTGCGTGCCGACCGCGACGAAGACGGCGATCATCGAACAGGCTTCGATCACGAAGATATCCTTGTTCAAGGCAGCCTCTAGCAGAAGAGCCCCGAAGCCTTTGTAGGCAAAGAAGTACTCCGTCACGATTACGCCGGACAGCAGCCAGTTGATCTGCAGCATCACGACGGTGAAGGGCGCAATCAGGGCGTTTCGCAGCGCGTGCTTCACGATCACGCGCTTGTAGGGCAGACCTTTCAGGACGGCGGTGCGGATGTAGTGCGTGGTCATGACCTCGGCCATCGAGGCCCGTGTCATGCGAGTGACGTAGCCGAAGTCGTAAAGCACCAGCACCAAGGTCGGCAGCACCAACTCGGCTATGGAAAAGCCGTTTTGAAACGAAGAGGTGCCAGGCAAGATTCCAAGCAAGAAGACAAAGATGAAGGACAGGATGGGCGCGCTGGCAATTTCGGGCACGGAGGTGGTCACGATTGACGCGACCGAGATACTTCGGTCCGTTCGCGATCCTTCGCGCATTCCCGCCAAGACCCCGAGGATCAAGGAAATGGGAATGACCAAGGCCATGGTCGCTGCAGCCAGGATCGCCGTGTTTCCTACGCGTGGCCAAAGAACCTCCGAAACCTCGGTCTTGAAGCGCGTAGACTCGCCGAAGTCACCCACCAGAAAATCACCGAGCCAACGGACGTAACGTTCCGGCAAGGGATCGTTGTAGCCGTTGTTCTCCATCCAGATTTCGCGCTGTTCTTCACTGGTGTAGGGGCCAAGCACTTTGGTTGCGACACTGCCCGGCGTAGCTTCCAGTGCGAGGAAGATCAGGGCAGAGACGACGATCATCACCAAGATCATCGATCCCAGGCGCCGTCCAATCAAAAGTAGCATCTCGCCCCCTTATCCATTGCGGGATCTTGCTTCGCTGTTGCCAAAAGAAAGAATTGGGCCGTGGCCAAATCGAGAAACGAAGAGGCCGCGGACGGTGCCGCGGCCTCAACAAGAACCAGCCTAGGCGAGCCAGACTTTGTTCCACTGGTGGTAGGATGTCGGATGCGCATGAATGTTGTGCACCCGGTCGGTGGCCGCCATGAAGACCGCCCGCCACAGCGGCAGAGCGATCATCGCGTCTTCCTGCTGCAGCAGCTCCAAGGGCTCCATCTTGGCGCGGCGAGCGTTGACGTCCAGTGTTCCACCGGCATCGTCCAGAAGACGATCGAAGGTCTCGCTGTTGTAGTGAGACTCGTTCCACGGAACGCCGCCGCGATAGGCCAGATTCAAGACCATGGTGCCCAGCGGACGGTGCGTCCAAGAGGTGAAGCCGAAGGGTGTGGACTTCCAGACATCCCAATAAGATGCCCCCGGCATGATGTTGAGGTTAAGGTTGATGCCGGCCGGCGCCAACTGCTGCTTCAGCGCCTCCATACAAGGCTGATGCCAACCGAACGCGCCGAGGTCGATGGTGATGTCGATACCGTCGGGATAGCCGGCTTCCGACAGCAAGGCCTTAGCCTTCGGATAGTCCTGTTTCCAGGCCGGCAGGCGGAAGTACTCTGGATGAATCGGCGCGACGTGGAAGTTCTGTCCCGGCGCTCCGCGTCCGCGATAGCCGAAGTTCAGCAGCTGTTCCGTGTCCATGCAGGCGAGCACGGCCTGACGCAGCTTTTGATTATCGAATGGCGGATTGTCCACCTGCATGCGGGCGACACCGGTTTGCGCCGTGGTGGTCTCGTAGACGATGATGCCAGGCAGCTTTTCCGTCGTATCGAGCAGTTCGACCGGCACCTCGTATACTTGATCGACCTGGCCGGACGCGATCGCGGAGATACGCGCCATGGGATCGTCGCCAAGATCGGTGTAGAGAATCTCGTCCAGATAGATATCGCCACCCCAATAGGCGTTAGGATTACGCGTCAGCAGACAGCGCTCGCCGACACCGAACTCGCCCAAGGTATAGGGCCCCGTGCCAACCGGGCGTTTCGACAGATCCGCACCTTCGTTGTCGAAATTCTTGTCGACGATGGCGGCAGGGTAGTTATAGAGGTTTTCCGGAATCTCCAGAACCGCACGATTGAGGTGGATGCGCACCGTGTGGTCGTCGACCTTCTCCACGGCACCTTCCTGCATCTTCTTGCCCATTTTGGGCGTGCCGTCCTCGTTCTTCTCGCCGGTGTCGTAGTCCGTCGTCATGGAAGAGAAGAGGCCCAGATTCGACGAGCCGATTGCCGGATCGAGCCAGCGCTGAAAATTGTGCACGACGTCATCGGCGCCGAAATCCTGACCGTTCGACCACTTGACACCCTTGCGCAGATTGAACTGCCAGGTCTTGAGGTCGTCGCTGGCCTCCCAGCTCTCCGCCAGATAGGGCCGGGTTACGTTGTCCGCGCCGGTGATCGTCAGATACTCGACGATATGACGGGCCTGATTGGACATTTCATTCCAGTCGAATGTCGCGGGATCGTCCATGCGTTGGACCCGCATGGCAGAACGCAGGCGGCCGCCTTTAACGGCGTTCTCGGTCACGCTGCTCTCAGCCATCGCCGGTCGTGAGAAATCACCGGTGATCTTGCCGGCCATCGCATAAGCGGTCGGCGCAGCAACGCCGAGCAGGGCAGCGGTGCGCAGAAACTCGCGACGGTCAACCTTGCCTTCGCGCAGCTGCTCGCTGAGTTCCGGGATGTAGGAATGAACCCTCTTCCCGGTCTCGTCCTTGATTACCTTTGCCATTGAATCAACTCCCTAAAGCTCCGAAACCAAAACCTGGCACCCGATTGGACGACAGGTCCGAACAAACCGCACCGGCCGGCAAGCCCGCGCCGATAGCCTTTGGGAGGCTGCTCCACGCATCGCTCGTCCGCAGGTGCCGAAAGCCGGGCCGGCAGAGGAATCACAGAAAATGTTGAATAGACCGGCAGCGCGACGAAGAGGCCATCACGCGCAGTCGTCTCCCACAAGAACCGCTTCCCTCGGTCGCGTGCTGGAGTCTGACGCTCCTTCTTTGCGACCCGTCTTTCAATTCTAACACAGCAAAAATTCTATAGATTTAAGCTAGGCGAGCAACAGCCAAAATTCAGACCGATCCGGTCAACACGGCACACGATAGGTCGGAAGCAAGACAGCTACGCTCTAAGATCAACCGTCCGCGCTTGTGGTCTCGACCAGAACCTCGTGGGTCAAAGTCCTATGAACAGGACACTTGTCGGCGATCTCGAGCAAGCGCTGCCGGGTGGCCTCGTCGAGATCACCTTTTAGCGAGATCCTGCGCCGAATGCGGTCGATGCGGCCGCTCTGGGTCTCGCAGTCGGCACAATCCTCGGCATGGATGCGATCATGCTCCAGGGTCACAGAAACGCCTGTGAGCGCTATGCCCTTGCGCTCTGCGTACATGCGCACGGTCATGGCCGTGCAGGCTCCCAGGCCTGCAAGCAGCAAGTCATAGGGGCCGGGGCCGGCATCGAGGCCACCCACACTGGCCGGCTCATCGGCAAGCAGGTGGTGCTTGCCCATGGTGACCTCTTGCAGAAACTTGCCGCGCCCGGCCTCACTGACCAGAACCTGCCCCGCCGGCAGGGCGGTCGGCCGTTTCTGGGTCAGGTAGCGCCCTGCCCAAGCGGCAATGATGTCGGCGACATAGTCGGCATCGGCGCGGCGCGTCAGCAGGTGATTGGCCTTGTCGAGCGACACATAGCTCTTGGGATGCTCGGCTGATTTGTAGATGTAGGCGGCGTGCTTGACATCCACGATCTCGTCGACCGGCGAGTGCATGACCAGGATCGCCTTGCCCAAGCCTTGCAGACAGTCGCGCAGCCTGTGCTTCCCGATATCCTCGAGGAAGTCCTTGCCGATGCGAATGGACTGACCACCAAGCGATATCTCGCCAATGCCCTTGGATTTCACCTCCTCGATTACCGGAGTGAGCAAGTGCTCGACATGCTTGGGGTCACTGGGCGCGCCGATCGTCGCTACGCCGACTGCCTCCGGCACATAGGGAGCAGCCGCGATCACCGCGGCACCGCCCAGGCTGTGCCCGATCAGAAGGTTCGGCGCCATCCCCGCCTCGCGCAAAGCCTCAGTTGCCTTCACCAGGTCGGCGACATTGGAGGCAAAGGTTGTCTCGGCGAAATCGCCGCCGCTGTCGCCCAGACCGGTGAAATCGAAGCGCAAGGTGGCAATCCCACGCTCGGCCAGCGCCTTGGAAACACGTGTTGCAGCAATGCTTTCCTTGGAACAGGTAAAGCAATGCGCAAAGAGTGCGTAGCCCAGCGGCTCATCGGCGGGCCGATCGAGGCGACCGGCAAGCGGCGCTCCGCTGGCGCTGGTGAATGCATAGGCTTCGCTGGTGACGGTCATGGTCTTTCCCTCTCATGGCGTTTGTTTGGAGTATGCGGCCAGCCAGCGACCTTATCCAGCCGTTCTCCCACACGATGGCTGGCCTGCCGCCTTCGCCTTTGACCGGCAGTGCCGCTGGCGCTAGCTATGCCTGGCGGCCGGACGGCGGCAGAGCAGCCAACAACTTTATGTGAGGAACCGCGGGTGACCGAGCTTCCGAAAAGCGATAGCCTCGAGGTCGTGAAGCTCGAGCAGGTTTTCACCGGCTGGAATCGGGTCCTGAAGGCGACCGCCAGGCACCGAAGGCAAGACGGCTCGTGGAGCCGGCTCTACGAGCGCGAGATCTACACGCCCAACGCGGCCGTGGCCGTGCTGCCCTATGATCCCCAGCTGGATCGAATCGTCTTGATCGAGCAGCAACGCGTGCCGGCACTGGTGGCGGGGATCCCCTCGCTGATGATCGAAACCGTGGCCGGTATGGTCGACCGTGCCGCCAGCAACGAAGAGGTGGCGCGCCACGAATTGGAGGAGGAGGCCGGACTGGCCGCCGGCGCCCTAGTCCGAATTGCCGACTTCCTCCCCTCTCCCGGTTCCAATGCTGCCCGCATCATCCTCTACTATACCCAGGTCGACGCCTCTAACGCTGGCGGCTGGCACGGCTTGGAGGAAGAGGACGAAGAGGTACGTGCCTTCACCGTCGACCCGCAGGAAGCCCGCAATCTGCTGGCCGAAGGACGGGTCCGTAACGGCGTGACCATCATCGCCCTGCAGTGGTTCCTGCTCAATCACAAGTCCTTGCGAGCAGGCATCTTGCCGGATGGGCTGGTCAGTTCCTAAGTGAGACGAGCCCTAAGCGCGCCGGATTCTCGATAGAGATGCGCAAGCAGCCGAAACCGGATAGGGCCAGAAGGGAAGCAGACAAGAGATGACACAGAGAGACGGCTTCGTCGGCACCATTGGAAACACGCCCCTGATCAAACTGAAGGGGCCTTCGGAAGCGACCGGATGTACCATTCTCGGCAAGGCTGAGTTTCTGAATCCCGGTGGCTCGGTCAAAGATCGCGCAGCGCTGGCCATCATCGAAGAGGCGGAGCGCAGCGGCAAGCTGGAGCCAGGCGGTCTCATCGTCGAAGGCACAGCCGGAAACACCGGCATCGGCTTGGCCCTGGTCGGCCGTGCGCGCGGCTATCGCACCCTGATCGTGATTCCGGAAACGCAGAGTCATGAGAAGAAGGAGATGCTGAAGCTCTGCGGTGCCGAGCTGATGGAGGTCCCCGCGAAACCCTACCGCGACCCCGGAAACTATGTACATGTCGCGCGACGCACGGCCGAAGAGCGCGCCAAGACCGAAGCGCAGGGTGCAATTTTCGCCGATCAGTTCGACAATCAGGCCAACCGCGGCGGTCACTACAAGACCACTGGACCGGAGCTTTGGGCCGAGACCGGCGCACAGCTAGACGGTTTCATCTGCGCGGTCGGCTCCGGCGGCACTCTGGCCGGCGTCGCAATGGCACTGCGCGAACGGTGCCGTGACATTGTGATTGGCTTGGCCGACCCCTTGGGCGCCGCTCTCTTCAGCTACTTCACGACCGGAGAACTGAAGTCATCGGGCAGCTCGATCACGGAAGGCATCGGCCAAGGTCGGATAACCGGCAATCTGGAAGGCTTGGAGGTCGACGAGCCCTTCCAAATCCCCGACAGCGAGGCCATTCCGGTCACCTTCGACCTCTTCGCCCAGGAAGGCCTCTGTCTGGGTCCCTCCAGCGGCGTCAATGTCGCCGGTGCGATTCGCCTGGCAAAGAAGTTGGGGCCTGGACACACCATCGGGACTATCCTCTGCGACGGCGGGCAGCGCTATGCCAGCAAGCTCTACAATCCGGAATTCCTACGGTCCAAGGACCTGCCGGTTCCGGAGTGGTTGGAAAGGGCCGTGACATGACCGAGGAGCTGTTTCGCAGCGACTCCTATCTTCGCGAGTGTGATGCCCGGATCACCGCAACCGGCGAAGCGGGCGTTCAATTGGACCGCACGATCTTCTACCCAGAGGGCGGCGGACAACCGGGCGACAGCGGCTTGTTGCGCCTGGAGGACGGGCGTGAGCTGCGCGTCGAGACGACCCGGAAGGGTGCGGAGCCTGGCAGCGTCCTGCATGTCTTGGCAGATGCGACGGCAAGCCTGGAACCCGGTACGCCGGTCACAGCCGTCATCGACTGGGAGCGTCGTTATCGCCACATGCGCATGCACAGCTGCATGCACCTGCTTTGCGCTCTGGTCGAGGGAGAGGTCACCGGCGGTCAAGTCGGCGAAAGCAAGAGCCGGCTGGATTTCAACCTGCCGGACGGCCCGCCGGACAAGGCCTGGCTGGAAGAGAATATGAACCGGCTGGTTGCCGAGGATCATCCCGTGGCGCCGCGGTGGATTGAGGAAGCAGAGCTGGAGGCCAACCCCCAGCTTGTGCGCACCATGAGCGTCAAGCCGCCGACCGGCAGCGGACGCGTCCGGCTGCTGGAGATCGAGGGTGTCGACCTGCAGCCCTGCGGTGGCACACACGTCGCCCGCACGGCCGAGATCGGCATGGTCGAGGTCGGCAAGATCGAGAACAAGGGACGGCAGAATCGCCGCATCAATATCCGCTTGCCAGGCTAGCGTCCACCTGCGGCGGCCCGCAGACCATCTGTCGCCTTGCCCGGTCGGTTGCAAGGGCGCTAGTGAGGACAAGCGAACCCAAGATCTGTGAGGAAATGAGCAGCATGAGTGAGGCAAGTGGCCCCCTAGTTTCGACCGCTTGGTTGGCCGATCATCTGGGCGCGCCCGATGTGCGCGTGGTCGACGCCACTTACTTTTTGCCAGTCGAAGCCAAGCGCGGGCGCGAGGTTTATCTGGAGCAGCACATCCCCGGCGCCGTCTTCTTCGACATCGACGAGATCGCCGATAGCGACAGCAGCTTGCCGCACATGCTGCCGGAAGCGGCCAAGTTCTCCTCGCGCGTGCGAAAGCTGGGCCTGGGCGACGGCGTCAAGATTGTGATCTACGATGCCCGAGGCGTGTTCTCCGCACCCCGCGTGTGGTGGATGTTTAAGGTCTTCGGTCATCGCGACGTCGCGGTTCTGGACGGCGGCCTGCCTAAGTGGCTGGCGGAGGGCCGTCCGACCGAAGAGGGTAAGGTCTCGACGCGCGAGCGCCACTTCACGGCACGCATGAACTCGCTTCTGCTGCGCGAACTGGATCAAATTCAATCGAACGTCAGAAGCGGGCGCGAGCAGGTCTTGGACGCACGCGACGCCAAACGCTTTGCGGGCGAAGGCCAGGAACTCTGGCCGGGCCGTCGCAATGGTCACATTCCAAACTCAAAGAACCTGCCCTTCCAGCAGTTGTTCCAAGAAGATGGGACGCTGCTGCCGGCCGAGACCTTGGTCGAGCGCTTTGCCGACGCCGGGATCGATCTCAAGCGGCCGGTCGTGACCACCTGTGGATCCGGCGTGACCGCGGCTATTCTGGCGTTAGGCCTGGAGATCGCCGGCGCGCGCGATACCGCGGTCTATGACGGGTCTTGGGCCGAATGGGGCCTGCCCGAGGACGAAGGTGCCACGACCCGTCCGATCGCCACCGGTCCGGCCGACTGAGCAGACTGCGATGGCAGCAATCCCGAAAGTCACTTGCACCATCACCTACCTGGAGATGCTGGAGCCACCGGGGCTTGCGGTGCCCAGTCCGCTTGCCGGTCCAAGCCTGGCGCTTCTGAAGGTCGAAGAGCCGACCCTGTCCTTCTATCGCTTTCTCTACAACACGGTCGGCGAGGAGTGGCTCTGGTTCGAACGGCGCTTGATGAACGATCGGCGCCTGGCGGCAATCGTGCAAGACCCAGAGGTCGAGGTCTGGGTGCTCTATCGCGGCGGTCAGCCAGCCGGCTATTTCGAGCTGGATTTTCGAGAGCTTGCGGGCAAGCAGGTGGTGGACCTGGCCTACTTCGGGTTGCTGCCGAGTTTCATCGGTTGCAAGCTTGGCCCCTACCTATTGGACAGCGCATTGCAAAGGGCCTGGGCGCGAGAGCCCAAACGGGTGACGGTCAACACCAACTCGCTGGATCATCCCCGTGCATTACCTCTCTACCAGCGCTTCGGCTTTCGACCTATTCGCCGCGAAGAGCGGCAGTTCGACGACCCGCGCGCCAGTGGGATCCTACCTGCAGCCAATCAGGGTCGCTGAAGCAGCTCGCGATCATCTGGGGTCATCCGCTCGCGTGATTCCGCGAGAGTGCTCCATCAAGACGAACATGCCGCTTTCACCGGCAAGTGGGTGGCTCCGGCTCAGAGGAACTATTCAACCACCATTGGCTGATCGGCACGGACCTTGTGGTCGAACTCTTTGCGCAGGAAACCGACGAAGAAGAAGAGCGTCGCTGCCGCTACGAAGACGTAGAGTGTCCACAGCGGCCAGGCCGACGTGGTGGCGATCAGCGAAGCAACCCCGGTGAAGACGGCGCTGACGATGATGAAGAGCCCCGAAACCAGGGCATTCGCGCTGCCGCCTGCCTCTTTGAAACGGCCCAAGCAGGCGGAGTAGCCGTTGGGCCAGATCATGGCCATCAGGAAGTATGCGATGCCCGCCGGCACTGCGAGTGCGATCACACTGAAAACCCCGGAGAGGTCGAGCAGGAGCATCAAGACACTGACCAGGAATGTGATCCCGGCAGCTGCCGTGATGATGCGGATCACCTTCACATGCACACTGATGATGCCGTTGACGAAATTCCCGGCTAGCCAGAGGCAGCCAAGAACCAGCTGCAGGTGGCCGTAGAAAATCGGACTGTGTTTCAGATCGGTCTGTACGTAGAAGGGCGCCAAGACTTCGAAACCGTACATCACGGATATCAGGCAGGCCATGCCAAGCGCCGTTGGCAGATAGATCCGATCCGTCGCCATCGTGCGATAGATCCCGAAGGACTTGATAAACTTGCCGCGGAGCTCCGGAGCCCGCGTTTCCGGTAGGATCGCCACTGCGATGACGACCACGATCGCACCCCAGCCGGCTAGGAACCAGAAGGACGCCGTCCAACCAAACCAATGCTGCAGATATCCGCCCAGAGCGGGAGACAGAATGGGTCCGGTGGCCCAGGCGATCGTCATCCAATTGGCAGCTTTGGTACGTTCGTGACCATCGTAGCAGTCCGCGACGATTGCGCGGGCTCCCACCGCGGAGCTGGCAGCGAAGATCCCTTGCACGCCGCGCAGCAAGATCACCACCCACAGGGGC
The DNA here is from genome assembly GCA_963669445.1 of Rhodospirillales bacterium. GTDB lineage: Bacteria > Pseudomonadota > Alphaproteobacteria > Kiloniellales > JACOMY01 > JACOMY01. The sequence goes on along the minus strand of OY770029.1, from coordinate 1,476,916 downwards.
GGCGACAGCGCGATGCCGACAGAGGCTGCGACAAAGACCATGGTACTGAAGAGGATCGGTAGGCGACGGCCGAAGCTGTCGGTCAAAGGGCCTGATATGATCTGGCCGATGCCGTAACAGACCATAAAAACCAGCAACGTCGATTGGATTGCGAAACGCTCTGCATGGAAAGCCTCCGCCATCGCCGGCAGAGACGGGATGTAGATGTCGGTAGCCGCGCCCGCCAAGGGAACCATTATCAGCATCGAGAAAAAGGCGCGCTTGCGTTGACTTGGGCTTACGTGAGAGCCGTGCCCCATCTCTTTCCCTCCCCACCGCTGCGGAACTGCTCGCCAGAACGATGCCGCGGGACATCGGCGCTCAGCTGCCGTATTGCGATGTTTGCCTGCATGCTCCGCCGCCTTCTAGGCTGCTTCAGGTCATCATGCGGAGGTCTGGAAAGCAAGTCGGTGTCGCCTCTGCCGAAAACGCGCCACTGACCAGTCCGGGCAATCGAGCCGGCAGCGAGCGAAAGAGAAGACATCAGTCCGCTACCCGCAGCTGACAGCAAAGAGAGGCGTGGCCTATCGCTCGCGCCTCTCCTTACCCGCTATCCCTCCGTCGACTTAGGATCGAGCCTTTGATCTAGCTCCAAACGAAGTCGGTTCCCGTCAGCTGACTGGCCACGACCAACCCGTCGACCCCAAAGTGAATGTCAGCGCTACCGTCGCCATCCTGATCGACTTCAAGCTGCCCGCCGCCGGCAAAACGTGCCTGACTGTTTCCACCACCGCTGAAGGCAGCCCCATCGATGTAAGAGAAACTGCCGACTTCCAACCCCGCGGCGAAGACAAACTTGTCCTCGCCATTACCGGCGTTCAGGTCGAAACCATCGAAGTCCTCGATCATCTGGCCGCCCGCGGCCAAGCTGCCGACGGCAAAGAAGAAGCTGTCCATGCCTGACCCACCGGAAGCAAAGTCGCCTTCATCGATGGCGATACGATCGTTGCCGCTTTGACCTTCAAGGAAATCGACTTCGGCGCCACCGAAGAGGGTGTCGTCACCCCTGCCGGCCAATATGGTATCCATGCCGCCGACACCGCGCAGAACATTGTCATGCTCATTGCCGAGGATTTGGTTGTCGAGTTCATTGCCCTTGGCATCTGCGTCACCGGCAACCGACATCAAGACCAGTTCCTCGATCTGCCCACTGCCGCCTCCAGCCAGCGTATAGCTGACCTTGGCACTCACCAGATCACCGGCCTCCCCTACAGCCACCTCTATGACGCGGTCATTCTCATCGTCGACGACGAAGATATCTGGCGTGCTGCCACCATACATAGTGTCGACACCGCTGCCGCCATCCAGAAAATCCATATCGCCACCGCCGATGAGAGTATCCGAACCGGACCCGCCGTAGAGCTCGTCGAAACCGTCGCCACCTAGGATGTAATCATCGCCGTTTTCGCCGAAGAGAGCGTCATGGCCGTCGCTGTCCTGGATTGTGTCATCACCTTCACCGCCAAAGACGTTGTCTTCACCAGTCTGGCCGAGGAGGAAGTCGTTGCCGTCGTCGCCGTAGAGTTTGTCGTTCCCATCCCGTCCGAGGATACCGAAATCATTACCGGCTCCACCGAAGACGATGTCTTTACCGGACCCACCATCCAGATAGGTGTCATGGCCTGAGCCACCGAAGATGAAATCCGTACCCTCGCCTCCGGCTAGCAGAGTGTCGAGGCCAGCACCGCCATAGACCGTGTCGCTTCCGGTGTCACCTATGAGGCCAAAGTCTTGGCCCTGACCACCGAAGAGCGCATCGCTGCCAGACCCACCAAAGACATTGGTGTCAGCCCCGCTGCCACCATAGACGGCATCGCTGCCGACACCTCCGGACGCATAGTCCACACCACTCTCGCCGTGCAGGGAATCATTTCCTTCACCGCCGGAGAGGATATCGTTTCCATGATCTCCAAAGAGGGCGTCATGTGCAGCTGCTCCACCCAAAGCATCGTCACCGCTGTCACCATGAAGCACGTCGTTTCCCTCGCCGCCGTAGGCCCCGACGTCGTCCCCCGAGCCGGCAAGAATCTGATCATTGCCGGTGCCACCAAAGAGCCCGAAGTCACCACCGGCGCCACCGTGGAGGTGGTCATTACCGTCTCCACCGAAAATGTAGGAATCGTTTCCCGCGTCGCCGTAGATCCGGTCCGCGCCCGCATCGCCAGAGAGCGAAACATCGAAACCAACGCCGCCGAAGACACTATCGTTGCCACTGCCACCCCAGAGGTAACTGTCGGAACCATTGTCGCCAAACACCTGATCCAGGCCACTCTCTCCCAACAGAGTGTCGGTCCCCGCTCCACCAAAGAGGTAGTCGTTGCCGTCTCCTCCTTGGGCCGTATCGGTGCCCGCGGCACCGACAAGACTATCCCAACCGCTCTGCCCCGCCATGCCATCGTTGCCGGCCTCACCCAAGATAAGGTCATCGCCTGAACCACCGAAGAGGACCGCATCGTGGCCGTCTCCCCCATAGAGCGAGTCCTTGCCGTCGCCACCTAAGAGATAGGCATCGCCGCCACTTCCCCCCTTCAAGGTGTCGTCGCCGTCGTTGCCGAGAAGTGTATCCGCCCCGGAAGCGCCAAACAGGCGATCTAGTCCGTTTGCGCCCAGAAGCGTGTCGGCGCCCTGCGCCCCGAAGAGCGTATCATCGCCATCGTCACCGCTGGCCGCATCGTCGCCGAGCAAGCCACGGATCTGATCATTTCCAGAGCCGCCGAAGAGGTAAAGATCGTCTCCATCGCCACCCCAGATCCGGTCGTCACCGGACTCTCCACGCAGGGTTCGATCATCGCCGGCACCGCCATAGATGCGGTCGCTGCCCTGACCGCCGTCGAGGCTGACGTCCTTGCCCTCACCACCGAAGAGACTGTCGTTACCGCTGCCACCCTGAAGCTGCGTATCGTTACCATCGTCTCCGTAGATTCGATCCGTTCCTCGCCCGCCCTTTAGATTGCTATCGTTTAGGGCACCACCGAAGATCCAATCGCTGCCTGTACCGCCATAAAGGCCGTTATCCTCACCAAAGTCACCGCTTATGCGATCGTTGCCGTCGCCCCCGCTGAGGATCTCGTCATCGCCGGCACCGCCAGATAGCGAGTCGTTCCCGCTGCTGCCATTGATCAGGGCGTCGTTATCGACCCCGCCGAAGACGGAATCATGGCCCGACCCGCCGAAGAAATTGCTGTCGGCACCACTTTCGCCATCGAGGATGTCGTCGCCGTCGCCGCCGTACAACAACTGATCGTCGCCTGAGCCGCTGACGACACGATCGCTATCCGCTCCGCCGAAGAGACCTGCATCGTCATCGGCGCCGCTGTCGATTGCATCGGTCCCGGCCGCGCCGAAGAACTGGATATCCTGCCCGCTGCCGCCGAAGAGGCTGTCGTTACCGCTGGCACCGTAGAGATTGAAGTCGGCGCCATCACCGCCATCGACACTATCGTTACCACTGCCGCCGAAAAGGTTGCCGTCGTCTCCCACGTCGCCGAAGAGCCGATCCACGGCCAGTTCTCCGCTGAGGAATGAATCGTTGCCCGCGCCACCATAGACTCGGTCCGACCCGCTGTTGCCATTGAGGACCGCATCGTCGCCGCCTCCGCCGAAGAGGGAATCGTTTCCACCACCGCCGAAGAGAGCCTGATCGTCAGCGCCGGCTCCATAGATGCTGTCTTTGCCATCATTGCCAAGAAGCAGCCCGTCCATACCGCCGCTACCGAAGATACGATCGTTGCCGGCTCCACCGCTCAAGAAGCTGTCATCGCCGCCTCCGCCGTTCAACCAGTCGGCGCCATCTCCGCCATAGAGCACGCGGTCGTCATCTTCGTTGCCACTGATGGAATCGACACCGGAGCCGCCGAAGAGTGTCGCGTCTTCGCCTGCGCCCGCCTCGATGAGGTCAGAGCCGCTGGCGCCGATCAGGGACACATCCTTACCCGATCCGCCGAAGAGCTGATCGTCGCCCGAGAGACCATAGAGGCGATCGTCGCCGTCCAAGCCGTAGATCTCATCGTTGCCGCTGGTCCCGTACTCGATGTCGTTGACAAAGTCGCTTCCAAAGATCTTCGCCATGTCCGCCTCACTCCTCCTGTCGGGTCCCGGCAGTTTCGCCAGTTGGGGTCGATTTTGTACGTTTGAATTTTTCTTCGCACGAAAGTGAAAACACAACATGCGAATTTTTTTTCGATACGCAAGGGAAAACTAGCAAAAATGTTGAGTTTTGTGAGAAGCACTCTCGAAGCAAGGGCGACATTGCCGCTTGCCGGTGAGGGTCCAAAATCGAGATTCTCTCGGATTTGGCGACAGTTCTGCGAGTCAGATTTATGCTATAAGCTATTAATTTAACGCTGTTTCATTGCTCCATAGACTGTGCGATTGAGTAACGCCTGAGGCCCCTCATCGCTCGCAGTTGAAGTGGCGCAATGCGGCGAACCCCCTTTCAAATCAAAAACGCAAGAAACGCGCAAAATCGTTCAAACTTGTGCCCTAGAATCGAAAGTACATGAGCTTCGGCTGGAGGTGTAGCGCATCTAGGACTCGAAGGCGGTTTTCGAGAGGCCTGCACGCAGGCTATCTTTCCCTAGGCCCTCGGCAGTGCTGCGCGGGGTGAGCGAGGAGCGGAGGGATAAGTGCGATGGAGGAAAACGCCATGAACGTCTTGGGTGAGCTCCTAACCGAATGCTCCTTCGACCCGCTGACCGGCTTCTATCGGGATGGCTGTTGCAATACCGGCCCGGAGGACATGGGGATCCATACGGTCTGCGCCCTGATGACGGAAGAGTTCCTGCTCTTCTCGAAGGCGAAGGGCAACGACCTCTCCACCCCTAGGCCTGAGTTCGGCTTCAAAGGCTTGAAGGCCGGAGACCAGTGGTGCCTTTGCGCCGGGCGCTGGTATGAAGCCTATCGCGAAGGCTGCGCGCCCAAGGTTCGCCTGGAAGCCACGCACGAGGAGACCTTGGCAATCGTGCCTCTGGACACGCTGAAGGAATGTGCAGTCGACCTGAATTGAAATCCGCAACGCGCCTCAAACCTGCGGCTTCAGGTCCAAACTGAAACGTTTTTCAATTCGTCGCATCAATTGATCGCGCACCTCGCGATAAGCGCCCAGTCGTTGATCGCGACTGCCCTCGACGATGCTGGCATCAAGGGTTGGCCAATACTCGACGTCGCAGGCCATGGTGCGGGTCATTTCGACGGCCGAATGCTGAGCTTCCGGCGAGAGCGAGACGATCAGATCGAAGGAGCTGTCTTCCAGATCATCGAAACTCTTGGCGTGATGTCGTGTGACATCGATCCCCATTTCGTCCATCACCACGATGACGAAGGGGTCGACCTCTTCGCCGGTGCGAACCCCGGCGGAATCGACATAGACCCTATGGCCCAACAGATACTTCATCAAAGCCTCCGCCATGACCGAGCGCACGGAGTTCATGGTGCAGGCGAAGAGGACGGCGCCGGGCAGACGCTCAGGCATACAGCTGCGCTCGCCGCCGGCGCTAGAAAGCGGCCCGGACGGCCGGACGCCGTTTGCCGGTGCCGAAGGAAGGGCTCGCCGCGCGCATGGCTCAGACCTTGATGTGGAGAACGCAGATCAGCGTGAAGAGACGCCGTGCCGTATCGAGATCCAATTCCGCCTTGCCGGCCAGGCGTTCACGCAACAATTCTGAGCCCTCGTTATGCAACCCTCGGCGCCCCATGTCGATGGCCTCGATCTTGGTCGGGCTCGCGGTCTTTATCGCTTCGAAGTAGCTCTCGCAGACCTGGAAATAGTCCTTGATCAAACGCTGAAACGGCCTGAGCGAGAGGTGGAACGAGGTAAGCGGCTGCTTCTCGGCATCGCCGATGTGCAAGACCAGCCGGTTCTCCTCCATGCCCAGCAGCAGGCTGAAAGGACCTGGATGGTCTTTGCTGCGGTCGTCCACGGGGACGAAACTGTTTTCCTCCAATAGATCGTAGAGAGCGACCGCACGCTCCTGCTCGACCTCGGCACTGCGCCGTGCATTGGCGCTCTCGTCCAACTCCACCGAGACCAAATGGGTTTGGCGCGGCGCGCTCAAGGTTCGTTCCTCGTCAGCCTAAGGCGCAGAGAGCGGGCATGCGCGGCCAGACCCTCGGCATCGGCCAGACGCGCCGCTGGCTCCGCCAGGTCCTGCAGGACCTCACGCTTGACGTCGATCAGGGTCGAGCGCTTCATGAAATCCAACACCGAGAGGCCGGAGGCGAAACGGGCCGTACGATCCGTCGGCAGCACATGATTGGGCCCGGCCAGATAGTCGCCAAAGGCCTCAGGCGCATAGCGACCAAGGAAGATCGCACCCGCATTGCGAACACTGTCCAGCAGCGCTTCCGGGTCGGCCACGGCAAGCTCCAGATGCTCGGGCGCCACCTGATCGACCAGGCCGGCGGCCGAGGCCAGATCGGGGACCAGAACCAGGGCACCGTGAGCCTGCCAGGAGGCGCGCGCGATCTCGGCACGCGGCTCGCTCTCCAGGGCTTTGTCGATAGCCGCCTCTACTGCATCAAGGAAGGAATGGTCGTCGGCGATGAGGATTGCCTGTGCTGCCTCGTCATGCTCACATTGGCTCAAGAGATCGGCTGCGATCCAATCGGGATCGTTTGCGGGATCGGCAACCACCAGGATCTCCGAGGGACCGGCGATGGAATCGATACCGACCTTGCCGAAGACCTGTCGTTTCGCCTCGGCCACGTAGGCATTACCCGGCCCGACGATCTTGTCGACAGCACGAATGCTCTGCGTACCATAGGCCAGTGCTGCAATCGCCTGCGCACCGCCAATCCGATAGATCTCGCTCACTCCGGCCAAGGCTGCTGCCGCTAGAACCAGGGGATTGATCTCACCATCGGGGGTCGGGACAACCATGACCCGTCGTTCGACACCGGCTACCTTGGCTGGAATGGCATTCATCAGAAGCGAGGAAGGATAGGCCGCCTTGCCACCCGGCACATAAAGACCGGCAGCCTGCACAGCCGTCCAGCGCCACCCGAGCCCGACGCCGACCGCATCTTCGTAGCGCTGGTCTTGCGGCAATTGGCGGCGGTGATAATCTTCGATCCGTTCTGCCGCGATCTCAAGGGCGCGCAAGGTTTCTTCCGGCACAGCGCCGCGCGCCGCCGCAATCTCCTCAGCAGAGACAGAGAGGCCATCGGCAAGATCGAAGCGATCGAAACGTTTGGTCAGCCGTCGCAGTGCGACGTCCCCTTCGTCGCGAACTGCGGCGATGATCTCGGCCACCACTGCGCCCACGTCGCTCTCGGCCATACGTGACTCGGCCAGGAACCCGCGAAATGCTTCGGCGAACCCTGGGGCTTGGCTGTCGAAACGGCGCGCGCGCGCGTTAGGCGGCATCGGCCTGTCCCGAGATGACGCTGCGAAAGCGCTCGACCCAGCGCGAGACCTCACGCGGCCGGGTCTTGGACGCCGTCCGATTGACGATCAGATGGCTGGTGACATCAGCAATGGTTTCGATCTCGACCAAGTCGTTCGCGGCCAGGGTTCCCCCGGTAGAGACCAGATCGACGATGCGGCGACACAGCCCCATCCCTGGGGCCAACTCCAGGGCCCCATTCAGCTTTATGCACTCGGCCTGTACGCCACGTTCGGCGAAGTGGCGCTGGGTGATGGCCGGATACTTGGTGGCAACGCGGATGTGACTCCAGCTTGCCGGATCATCGTCCTCCGACATCCGCCGCGGCTCGGCCACGGAAATGCGGCAACGGCCGATGTCCAGGTCGATGGGCGCATAGACCTCGGGATAGTCGAACTCCATCAGCACATCGCGCCCGGCAACGCCAAGCTCGGCTGCACCGAAGGCCACGAAGGTTGCCACGTCGAAACTGCGCACCCGAATGATGTCCAGGCCTGGGTCGTTTGTCGTAAAGCGCAACTGGCGTGCGTTCTTGTCGGCAAAGGCCGGTTCCGGCTCCAACCCCAGACGGCTGAGCAGCGGCATGACCTCGGCGAGGATGCGTCCTTTCGGCAAGGCCAGGACCAGCTTGTCTGTCTCGTTCAGCGGCATGGCGCCTCATTACCTTCCTGATCCCGCCACGTCCAGCGTCGGCGCGCGTCCGGCCAGCAAAGCAGCGATGCGCAAGCGTTGACCGAACGGAGCAGCCGCCACACATTTGCTGGTAGCTGCCGTATAGGATGATAGGAGGACGCTTCGGCCATGGCTGGAAAGACGAGACGTGCTCTCTTGCTTGCAGGCTTTGCCAGCCTCCTTCCGCTCGAAGGTCGAGCGCTCGGCTTCCGCGCAAGCGAGCGAGACTTCCTCGGTCCCTTCTACGTCGCCGACGCCGACGGCGACCCGAAACTGAACCGCGCAGGCGTTCCCGGGGTGCCGGTCGCCGTGACCGGCCACATCCGCAGCGCTGGAAGCGGCAAACCAATCTCGGCTGCTTTGGTGGAGATTTGGCAGGCCGATGGCGAAGGTCGCTATCACCCCTCAGGCAATGGCAAGGCCAGCGACTATCCACCCGGCACTCTGGCACTGCGCGGCCGCCTCTTCACCGACCAAGTCGGACGCTACAGCGCGACCACGGTGGTTCCAGGCCTCTATCGCCCGAGGCCGCGGCACTGGCACCTGAAGGTGAGTGCGACAGGCCATAGGACCCTGGTAACCCAGCTCTATATCACCGGCGACGTCAGCCGCGGCCGCCAGCCGGGCGCTCCCGACCGCCATGCGCCACTGGAGCAACAGGCCGATGGTCTCTACTACTTGGCGCCGGACTTGTTCTTGGATCTGGAATGAGTGCCGCTCTTCATCAGCCGCCTAACGAGAAGAGGCAACCCGGTTGAGGCTCGTGCAATGCCTCATAGCCAGCGAGTATCCTTGTTTGCCAGCAACTCTGCCACCATCGGCTGGACATAGCCATTGGCGAGCAGCGTTAGTCTCGGGCAGAGGGAGACAAGCGAGACCAAGGCTTAACCGATGCGTTCGATCTGGCAGACATAAGCCCGCATCGGCACCGAGCCGCTGACCGGGTCGACCGCGTCGTGCCCTATCACCACATTAAAGTTCGCTGTCTCCGCGCCCGTTGGCGGGTAGCCCGGGGCACCGATCTCCGGGCAGTCCTGCCACCATCCGTGCTGCCCGCAGACGACGTTGGGCGCCAAGGTCCTATCGAAACGTGCCTTTGCTTTGGCTCTGCCATGCGGCGTTACGATCCGGACCCAATCGCCCTCGACAATGTTGCGCGCGGACGCCGCCTGGGGATGCAGATCGACTTGAGGATCCCGTGCGCGCTTGCGAAGGCTCGGCAGGCCACGATGCTGGCTCTCGCAGAACAGCACGTCCTTTGTGCAGGTGAGGACCAGCGGATAGTCAGCCGAAAGCCCTGGGTTCCGGCGGTGGCTCACCAAGGGCTCTTCGTAGTCCGGTAGCGGATTGTAACCTTCCTCCAATAGCCTCTCCGAATAGAGTTCGATCCTGCGCGATGGCGTGTTGAAACCGCTGAATTCTGAGCCTGATCTTTCCGCAAACTTGCGGTAACGCACCGACAGGGGAACTCGTATACCCTCGGGCGTCTCGCGCAACGCCTCGAGCGTCACGCCGCTTGGGGCCAGCATCTCACGAAAGGCGGCATCAATGTCGCCGTTCCAGAACTTCTCACCCAGTCCTAGGCGACAAGCGAGATCGAACACGATTTGCGTGTCGGAGCGAGACTCTCCTTGCGGGGCTATCAGTGGCCGGCGCAGTTGGATAAGCGAACAAGCATCTTCACTGATCTCAAAGCCGACCTTGAGGCCTTCCGATTCGAAGGGGGTCGTGGCGGGTAGGACGATATCGGCAAAATGCGCGCTCGGATTGATGTAATGATCTGCGTGAACATGAAAAGAGAGCGATTGGAGTGCGCACTGCGCCGTGTCACCGTCGGCATGCGCCATCACCAAGTTCGAACCGAAGCTGACCAGCGCCGTCACCCGATAGGGGACATGGTCGATCACCGCACGATAAATGTCGGCCGAATTGACCTCATCGAAGTGCGCCGGACCAAGCGGGCGGTCGGCTAAGCCCAGTATCTTGGCTTGCTGCTTGGCCGATAGGAAGCTACCGCCTTGAACGTCGCCCACGTCAACGGAGGGGAACTCTACATTTCCACCCTTCGCATCGTAGCTGCCGGTCAGCGCATAGAGTAAGCCGATGGCGCGCGCCATCTGGGTTGCGTTGGATTGCTGCTCGAGGCCGCTCCAGGTCATGTAGGCAAGTGGGCGCGCCTGCCAGAGGCGCTCGGCCGTGCGCGAAATTTGGTCGGCCGGAACACCTGTGAGTTCTTCCACAGTGTTCGGATCATAGTTGGAGCAGACGTCGGCCCAGCGTTGAAAGACCGGTCGACAGGAGACCAAGCCCTCCAGCGTCGCCGCCTCGAAGCGCCCGAACAGCGCCCGGTCTTCATCGCCGTCGCCGAGCGCACTTACCGTCGGCCCATTCTTAGAACGCGACCAACAAAGAGAACGCTCGGCCGACGCATCGCTGCTTAGATCGGAAGCACGGAGAATTCGACCGTTGTCCTCCCTCACCAGTAGGGTCGCATTGGTCCAGGCCCTGACGAAATCGGCGTCGTACCAACCGCGCTCGATCATCACCTGCGACAGGCCCAGCGCTAGCGCGCCGTCGGATCCGGGTCGCACCTGTAGCCACTCATCCGCCCGATGGGCCAGCCCTGCGTTGCGCGGATCGACGACAATCAACTGCGCCCCCCGCTTTCTTGCGCTGAGCGTCGCAGTGGCATGGGCAATCCTAGAAATGGAAGGATTGTAGCCCCAAAAGAGTACGCAGCCCGCGTTCGATAGGTCCGGCATGACGCCGGCGGGAAGTGCGCTGCCGTAGGTATAGTGATTGGCGTGCCAACGGCCCCAGCCACAGAGTTCGTAGGAAACGGACTGATTCGGACTTCCGAACGCGCGCCTGAGCCGTGTCACCCAATGGCGCGAGTCGGAGAGGGCCGATGTCGAGGGCGAAGCGGTATTGAAGACAACCGTCTCGGGACCGTGTTTCTCCGCCAAGTCCTGGAGGCGTTCGGCAATCCTGTCGAGCGCTTCCTCCCAGCCGATCTTTACCCAGCCGGGATCGGCCGCCCCTTTGGGTTGGGTCCGCTTCATGGGATAGAGCAGGCGCCCGGTGTGATAGACGAGTTCGGGTGCGACCTTGCCTTTGATGCAAAGGGCCTGACCCGTCGGATGACTGGGGTCTGCCTCCAAGGCAGAGAAGCGGCCGTCCTCCAGGGTCGCGATGGCACCGCAACGCGAGGTGCAAAGCGCGCAGTAGGTTGGCGTTCGTTCGACAGAGACATCGCTTCTTTGCATTGGGGGAACCTCCCGACTGTTTAAAAGGTCGATGGCGCGCAAGTGCCGCAAGGCGTCAATGCCGCCCCGTCTCGCAGGCCCCGTCAGCTGGCGTCTCCCGAAGGCTCGGTCGGGAGTTTCCACCTGAGTTCACTGTGAGCAGAGTGACGTCGGCAAGAAGGCAGGTCAATCAAACCAAGCTGCGCTCCTTGGGGCAGTCGGATAGTCGACGACAGGCTCCCCAAGCACGCCAATTGCGACGCGGTAGGCAAGGTTGCATAGCGGTGAACCTCGGCTTCATTGACCTGCCTGCCCGCCCCCCTCTATCCATAGAGCGTTCAGATAACAGGCCCTGGTTCGGATATTGAGTTTGAGCCGGTGTCACTGGTGCCAAGGAAGATTGGAATGTCTGGAGAGGTCCACTACGACGAACAGAGCATCGCCTTCCTGGAGGCCTTGTGGGGAGAGGGCTATCTCTCCCCTGGCGGCCCTGCCGAGGTTGCGCGCATGCTTGAGACGGTCGACCTGTCTGGCATGGCGGGCCTCGACATAGGCTGCGGTGCCGGCGGGATCACCGTCGCACTGGTCCGCGACTACGCCGCGGGCTCTGTCGTCGGCATCGACGTCGAGGCTCCAGTCTGCGGATCGGCGCGAAAGCGGGTCGAGCATTACGGGCTATCGGGCCGGATAGAAATCCGCCAAGTTGAACCTGGCCCTTTGCCGATCGAGGACGAGTCCTTCGATTTCGTCTTCAGCAAAGACGCGATCATCCACATTTCCGACAAAGAGGAACTCGCCAAAGAGATCTTTCGCGTCCTCAAACCGGATGGGCGCTTCATTGCCTCGGACTGGCTGATCGCGCACGACGACGAACCCTCGAGCGCGATGAGTGCCTACATTGCCGCCGAAGACTTGGGCTTCGGGATGGCGTCGCCGGAGCGATACAGACGCGCACTTGAGGGCGCGGGTCTTATCGAAGTGTTACTGACGAACCGAAACGCCTGGTATCGCGACGAGGCCGAAGCAGAACTCGCGTTGCTGAAAGGACCCCAGCGGGCGCTGTTCGAAGCCAAGCTGGGAGCGGCCGAGATCGCCAAACAGATTCGAACTTGGGAGCTAATGGTTCCCGTCTTGCAGAGTGGTGAGCACTGTCCCCACCACCTCCATGCGCGGAAACCGAGTTAAGCTCCTATTTCCCCAGCGGACGGCGATTTGCCGTTTCATCGCGAACACGAGCTCGCCTTGAACGTCTCCAGCCTGCTCGCTGTCACTCAACACCTGTAGGTGTCAGGATCTTAAGACTGATCGCCAATCGCGTCGTCCTCTAGATTGTCTCGTTTCTCAATTTAAGCTATAGAATCTTCCCATCAGCGCGCGTACGAGCATTGACGGTTTGCAGAGAGAGCAAGGCGCCCCGCGTCGGGACCCCGCCTCTTCGAGTTCCTTCAATGAAACCATAACAACGCGATGACATTTGCAACACTCTGGGGGGGGATCGTCATGGCCGTATTATTTGGAACTGCAGACGAAAACAGCACCCTCGTCGGAACCTCCGAAAGCGACACGATCTTCGGGTTGTCAGGCGACGACCGCCTTTATGGTTTGAGCGGCGATGACACGCTTGAAGGCGACGCGGGCGATGACACCAGCTTGATCGGCGGTCCGGGTAACGACGAAATCTATGGCGGCAGCGGCAGTGATCGGATTTTGAACGGCGGCGATGGCAGCGACACTCTTGCAGGAGGCAGCGGCAGCGACACCTCCTTCCTGGGTGGCCGAGGTCCAGACTTCATCCTCGGCGGTGGCGGGGACGATAGCCGTCTTTTCGGTGACTCCGGAAACGACACGCTGGATGGCAACAGCGGTAACGACTTCTTTCTGTTCGGCGGCGCCGGCAGCGATACGATCATGGGGAACTCCGGAGACGATACGAGCATTGTCGGTGGGTTGGGCGATGACACCCTGTTCGGCGGCGATGGTGACGACCAGAGACTCTACGCTGGCTCTGGCGATGACCGGCTTGCCGGAGAGAGCGGCCTCGACAAATACATGCGTGGCGGGAGTGGCTCCGACCGGCTCTATGGCGGCAGTGCCATAGACTCCTTCCTTTATGGAGGCATCGGCGACGATCAGATTTTCGGCGACAGCGGGAGTGACTCCCTCCTCTTTGGCGAGAGTGGCAGCGATACGATCGAAGGCGGTTCCAGCAATGATCTCTATTTTCGGGGTGGTAGCGGTACGGACTTGCTCATGGGAGGCGATCTGACTGACGGCAGGTTTCATGGCGGTGATGGAAACGACCGCCTCTATGGTGGTAGCGGCTTTGACTATGACATCAATGGAAACTCCGGAAGCGACACCTTGTTCGGCGACAGCGGATACAACCTCCTGTTCTATGGCGGTACGGGAGACGATTCGCTTTTCGGAGGCATCTACCTCGACAATATCTTTCGCGGCGACCAAGGCGTGGACAGGCTCTACGGCGGCAGCGGTAACGATCGGAGTTTCTATGGTGATGCGGGCGACGACAGTATTTTCGGTGGATCAGGGAACGATCGTACCCTGAGTGGAGGCGACGACAACGACAGGGTCTACGGTGAGCTAGGAAACGATTCCCTTGGGGGTGGCTCTGGGGCTGACTATGTATCGGGTGGAAGCGGCGGCGATGACCTAGTCGGCGATAGCGGAGATGACGATCTGCGTGGCGGTAGTGGAGCAGACGAACTCTATGGAGCGCAGGGCGACGACCGGGTCCGTGGCCAGGATGGCGAGGATACGCTGAACGGCGGTAGCGGTAAGGATACCCTCTTCGGAGGAACCGGCAGCGACCTCTTGATCGGCGATACGGCAAACGACCAGCTCGTCGGCGGAACCGGTAGCGATATCCTCTTCGGTGGTCAAAATCGAGATCGCTTGAACGGAGCCTCCGGGACTGATACGGCCTATGGCGGCAACAACAATGACACCTTCATCGTCGATACCCGGACCGATCTCCTATTCGACGGTGCGGGCCAGGGCGACGATGTCTTGCGCACAAATGCCGATGATTACACACTTGGCACCGCGGCCGAGGTCGCAATTGAGCGCGTGAACATCAACACTGCCGCCGGGCTTGCCTCAGTGGCCGGCAATGTCAACGACGACATCCTGATCGGCAACTCCTTCGCGAATGTCGTCTCTGGGGCGAGTGGTGCCGATCGTCTGAACAGTCGTGGCGGCACCAACACCATGAACGGCGGCAGCGGCGACGATACCTTTGTCGTCACCACCTCCGCGGACCTCGTCCAGGAGCTCGCTAATCAAGGCGACGATCTGGTGCGGGCCGAGGTCGACTTCACCCTGCCGAACAGCGGTGCCGAGGTCTTCGTGGAAAACCTACGCATGCAAGGCGGCTTCGGCAACATAGACGGTTCCGGGAACGCACTGGATAACACGCTTGAAGGCAACAGCGGGTCGAATCTCCTGCGCGGCAGAACTGGTAACGACGAGCTCGTTGGCGGCAACGGCGATGACGAACTCTTCGGCGGCCCGGGTGCCGACCGCTTTGAAGGCGAGAGTGGGGCCGACACCCTGCGAATGGGTTCGAGCGACGTGGCCTTCGGCGGCTCGGGCACAGATGCCTTCCGGTTCGGTTCCGCCTCCCTAGGCAATGCCGGATCCGGAGGGCCAATCATCCGCGACTTCGACGGTCTGTCGGTCAATGGCGCAAACGGCGAGGACAAGATCGTCTATGCCGCCGGTCTGGAAAGCGGTTCCTTTGCCTACATCGGATCCGCGGCCTTCTCAGGCGGCGGCAACTCCGAAGCCCGCTTTGCCGGGACGCGGCAGATACAAGTTGACCAGGACGGCGACGGCGTAACCGACCAGGCCTTCCTCGTCGATGGCGTCACGGCAGCCAACCTGCTGACCAGTTCCGACTTTCTGTGGCTCTAACACCTGCCGCACATGACGAGGTGGTTGTCCTCCCCGCGAGTTGCAGGGCTCTAGATCTCTAATCCGCAGAGCAATTTCATGCCCCCGAATGAGTCCATTCGGGATCGATCTGCCCTAGGCCTCGTCCGGCGCCTTGTGACTGGGTCGCCAGCGGGTTGGCCAGGCCTCGCCAAGATCTTCCAGATGGGCAACGATGGCCGGACCCTCCAAGCGGATTTCGGCACCGCCTGAAAAGCTCAAGAGCCAGGCGGCCAGACCGCGCCGAACAGAGAGCAGATTCAAGGGCTCTCCCGACTTGGCAGCTTCCTCCATGCCTCGGCTTCGCGCTGCACGTACGCGATCGAAGCAGAGCCCGCTGATCACGCGGCTGTAGACCCTGCCCTCGCCACCCTCGGTATCGACGGTTAGATCGGCGGCATCCTGCTCGAAGCTGGCGTCAGCCCCCTCCTCCAAGGCCGGTGGGGCGGCTTCGGGCTTGGCCTCCCAGCGAAAGCGATTGGCCAGTAGGATGAAGCGGCGTTCGGCGTTCAGATAGGTGATCTCTTCACGCGGCACGAGAGCATCCTGCAGCAGTGTGGAGAGCACGACGACGTCCTGCTCGTCCTTGGCACGCAGCTTCAAGCGGTCGGGGGTAGTCGACATGGGCTGGGGTGCTTTCTCAATCTTGCTCGGGCAGGCGTGCGATCTCGGCACCGCAGGCGGCAAGTTTTGCCTCCACCCGCTCGTAGCCGCGATCCAGATGATAGACCCGGTTGACCGTGGTCTCTCCCTCGGCCGCGAGCGCTGCCAGAACCAGACCTACGGAGGCGCGAAGATCGGTCGCCATGACCTGCGCCCCAGTGAGCCGCTCTTGCCCGCGCACCAAGGCAGAGGAACCGTGCACCGTGATGTTGGCACCCATACGCGTCAATTCCGGCACATGCATGAAGCGGTTTTCGAAAATGGTCTCGGTGATCATCGCCGCCCCGCCGGCCGTCGTCATCAGTGCCATGTACTGCGCCTGCAGATCGGTCGGAAAACCGGGATAGGGCTCGGTCATGACGTCGGCGCCCACAATCCGACCATTGGCCCGCTTGGCGGTGAGGCCCAGGTTGCTCTGAGTGAGCTCGACACCGCAGCGCTCCAACACATCGGCGGTGGCGCGCATGTCGTCGACCCGACCGCCCAGCAGGCAGAGCTCGCCACCGGTAGCGGCAGCTGCCATGGCATAGGTCCCGGTCTCGATCCGGTCGGCCACGACATGATGCTCGGCCGCATGCAGGCGCTCGACGCCCTCGATCTCGATGACCTCGCTGCCCAGGCCTTCTATCCGGGCGCCCATGGCCTGTAGACAGCGCCCCAGATCGATGATTTCCGGTTCGCGCGCGGCGTTCATCAGGCGCGTCGTTCCCTTGGCCAATGCGGCGGCCATCATCAGGTTCTCGGTCGCACCGACGGAGACCTTCGGGAAAGCGACCTCCGCGCCTTTTAGACCGCAAGGCGCGCTGGCGTGAATGTAACCTTCCTTTAACTCAATCTTCGCACCCATGGCCTCCAGACCCATGAGGTGAAGATCGACAGGGCGCGTGCCGATGGCGCAACCGCCGGGCAGCGACACCGAGGCCTTTCCCTCACGTGCCAACAGCGGCCCCAGGACCAGGATCGAGGCACGCATCTTGCGCACAAGATCGTAAGGCGCACAGGTGTCAGCGATCTTGGCCGCAGTCAGCAGGAATCCGGGCGCGGACCGACCCTCGTTGCTCGGTTCGATCACCAGGCCCAAGCGCTCCAGCAACCCGGCCATGGTCTTGATGTCCATCAAGTCCGGCACGTTGCGCAGCAGCAGTCCCTCATCGCTCAGCAGCGCAGCTGCCATCAGCGGCAGAGCTGCGTTCTTGGCGCCGCTAATCTGAATTTCCCCACGCAAAGGCCGACCGCCCTTGATCCAAATCCGGTCCAATCTCTTGTCCCCTCTCTCGTCCCTTAAAGAATGGCAGTCCAGGCCCGCGTCGCCCAAGCGCCGA
The DNA here is from genome assembly GCA_963669445.1 of Rhodospirillales bacterium. Classification (GTDB taxonomy): domain Bacteria; phylum Pseudomonadota; class Alphaproteobacteria; order Kiloniellales; family JACOMY01; genus JACOMY01. The sequence goes on along the minus strand of OY770029.1, from coordinate 1,459,642 downwards.
AGCGCGACTATAGACGCGGCAATGTGACTCCTTTTTGGCCCATGTACTTCCCCTTCCGGTCGGCATAGGAGACGTCCGGCGGCTGGTCCCCCTTCAGGAAGAGGAACTGGCAAGCACCCTCGCCGGCGTAGATTTTCGCCGGCAGCGGCGTCGTGTTCGAGAACTCCAGAGTCACATGGCCTTCCCACTCGGGCTCCAGCGGGGTCACGTTCACGATGATGCCGCAGCGCGCGTAGGTCGACTTGCCAAGGCAGATCACCAGAACGTCGCGCGGAATGCGAAAGTACTCAACAGTCCTTGCCAGTACGAAGGAGTTCGGCGGGATGATGCAGACATCGGTCTCACGCTCGACGAAGGACTGCCCGGAGAAGTTCTTCGGGTCGACCAGGGCGTTATCCACATTGGTGAAGATCTTGAACTCGGGCGCCACGCGCGCATCGTAGCCATAGGAAGAGACGCCGTAGGAGATCACCCCTTCGCGCTGCTGCGCCTCGACGAAGGGCTCGATCATTCCGCTCCCGCGCGCCTGGGCACGGATCCAGCTGTCGGGCATGATAGCCATGAGGGTTACTTCGTCGCTCCCATTCGGGGGTCGAGCCGGCGCCGGTCAGCGCAGCACAGCAAGGCAAAAAGCAGTCTTAGCGCCGCACCCGAGTCTCACTCAAGACCCTAATCATTCACAGCCCGACTGCTCTCCGCCGGGCAACGACACGCCCGAGCGCTGACCTACCGCCTGCTCGGAAGCGGAATCCTCTGCCCTCTCAGAGGCTTCCTCGCGCTTGAGGCGGCCTTGCTGCTTGCGTCGCTGCAGGTTGCGGCGCAGCGCCGCTGCCTGGCGCGCCGCACGCTCTTCCTTGCTCTCAGCCATGCCCTCAAAGCTGGCGTGCTCTGCACTGTCGGTCAAGGCTGTGCCGCCCGAAAGACCCTTGCATTCCGCCCCGCTTGGTGGCAGCTTCCCGCCTCCCCGCTCGCGAAGCCGCTTCCGAGCGCCGGTCGCTGCCGTAGCTCAGGTGGTAGAGCACGTCCTTGGTAAGGACGGGGTCGGTGGTTCAAGTCCACTCGGCAGCACCATTCTTCTCCTTTATAGGTCAATGCTTTAGGCGCCGTATCTCGGCAGCTCGACGTGCAGAAACTGTGCAGAACAGTGCGCGAGCATGCAGTCCTATCCCGGGGAAAAACCGGGAAATCTTCCCCCTCCTGATCCGTAGGCAGCGGCTGGTTTAGACAGGCGCTGCACTTATCCAACGCGACTTCTGCGCTCGCCGGCAAGTCTGGGCAGACCAGGGCATGGAGAGGCGGAAGGATGAAGCAACCGCGCTTCTGGATGGAACCGCGGTGCTCACAAGCGCTTGATGGCTACCTCGAAACTGGGGAAGGGCGCTTCAACCGCAATGGACAAGATCTGCAGCGGTTCGTGAGGCAGCTAAAAGCGGAGAGGTGGAGGGTTCTGGATGGCGACTGGGTTTGCCCGACCTGCACCCAGACAATGGAAGGGGTGAGGTGCCCCAGGTTCCCTAGCCACCTGCCTGTTTCAGTTTCTGCTGCTTGATCTCGAAGTCAACAGGCGACAGCATGCCGTTGTTCGTGTGCTTGCGTTTCGGGTTGTAGAAGAGCTCGATTTACTCGAACAGGTCCCGCCGCGCGTCGTCGCGTGTCGGATAGATCTTTCGCCTGATCCGTTCCCGCTTCAGGAGCTGGAAGAAGCTCTCGGCCACCGCGTTGTCGTGGCAGTTCCCGCGTCGGCTCATGCTGGATTCTAGGTCGAGCTGGCGAAGAAACGTCTGCCACTCCCGGCTGGCGAATTGGGAACCTTGATCGGCGCGGGAACAGGTCGATGATGACACAGAGGTACAGCCAGCCCTCGTGGGTCTTGATGTCGGTGATGTCGGTGACCCAGACCTGATCGGGCGCGGAGGCTTGGAACGCAGAGGCTTGGAACTGCTGCTCTAGCCTGTTCTCAGCCACGATGGCTGGCTTGCCGCCGTAGCGGCCTGGACGACGTTTGTAGCCAAGCTGTGCGGCAATCTCGGCCAGTGATGCCAGGCGCGCTACCCGGTTCTCGGAGGTGCGTTCGCCATGGATCGTCCGTCAGCTTGCGCTAGCCCTAAGACCTTGGCGCTGGCGGCCCAGGCCTGCCGGATTAGCTCGGTCTGGCGGATGCCTTCCTGCGTACGGTGGCTTAACGGTTCCTTAAGCCATGCATAGAAGCCGCTGAAACGGACCCGCAGCACCCGGCACATGGCCCGAACGCCCAACTCCTCGCGATGCGCCCGGATGAAGGCGTCCTTCATTGGGACTCGCGCGCGAAGTACGCCGCGGCCTTTTTCTGGGATATCGCGCTCCTCAGTGACCCGTGCCAGCTCCCGCTTCAGCCGACGGTTCTCCGCCTCGTGATCCGCGTCCGGCTTCGAGACAGGCTCTCCGAACAGCTTCAGCCACTCGTAGAGAACGTGCGTGCTGACGCCCAAACGCCGGGACATCTCCCGGACCGGCTACCCCCGGACCGTGATCTGATATACCGCGTCCCGCTTGAAATCGTCGCTAAAATTGCTTGTCCCCATGTCGGCCTCCTTGCCTCAAAGTAAGGGGGCATTGCGTCTACAAATCTAGGGGCACCTCAACGTCCATCGAATCGGCAATAGCTCACCGCTGGCAAGTCTAGTGCGAGTCTTGTTGGGACCCGTAACGGCCTATTCACGCTGCATTCACGCCAGAAGCGCGATGCTCATCCTGCAAGCGCCGGACGTCCTGGTGCGAGCTGGATCATGAGAGGAGTGGCGATGATCGCGACTGCTTGGACCCAGCTACATCCGGATACGACCAGTGCCCAGCATCGGGAGGGAGATGGAGTGCCAATACGTCACCAGCTTACAAGCACAGCGGCAACGGATCTGTACTCCGACGCCTGCCAGAGCTCCTCCCTGTGGCTCTTGCAGCCACCTCTACGCGCTCACCTCCGCGCCCCTGTCAAGAACCCAAGCGGAGGTGAGCGCGGATCTTCTCGAAGATCGTCGCTGGCTCTACGGCAAGGAGTGGCCACCGCCGCTCGAGCGTTACATCTCGAGCACGGCGTGTCGAATTTTTGAACAAGAGCAAAGGAATAACGCCATGTTTCCAAACAGAAAATCAAAGAACCGTTTCCTCCATGCGACCTCAATCCTAGCGCTCGCCGCTGCGTTGCAAGCCTGTTCGCCTTACGTCTATGAGAGTGAAGTGAAAGGTTTCGCAACGGGAGTTGAGGCTCTCAACAAAGGCTACCTCGAAGGACTCGCCCAAGTTCAACTCGACCACGAAGCGGCGCTGGATTCAAAGTGGATTGCCGGTGAAACGAGTTTGAGGCCTAGCGCCGGATGCAAAGCGCATATCGCTCCACTGGATGAGCTCGCGAGTTCACGCGACGGACAATTGCCGGTAGGCAGTGCTAACGCGACCCAAGTGCGTGCTGCCGGATCTGTGGGTCAGCCTCTCGGGTGCCATATTCTCGAAGATCCCAAGAGAGCAGGCGAGAAACCGGGCAAAGTAGCATACACCTTGGAAGTGCAACAAAAACAGATTCTCGCTGCGCTACCAACCTTCAAAGCATTCAGTAGTTATGCCGATGGCTTGGCGCAGATCACCAATGCCCAAGATACACAAGCATACGATGCCGCGGTATCCAAGCTGTCGACATCCGTCAAGTCGGTCGCCACTGCCGCTGACCTGGCCGTACCAGGGATCAGTACTGGTTTGGCAACCGGCACAACTATCTTTGGTTACATTCTAGGAGCACAACTCAATCAAGCGCGCCTAGAGAAACTACGCGAGGCAGTGACAGCCGTCGACGTCATCCTAGAAGATCCGATTGCCGGGCCGGAAAAGCACGGGCTGCGTTCGCTGATGACCGAAGCGTTGGTCGCAATCAAGGACCAACGGTCCACGTCAATGAACAACCACCTTGATGCTCTTGCTAGCCAATTGAAAGCGGCCAAAGGCTCCGACTATCGGCGGGTCCTAGGGGAAATGCGCAAGCTCCAGCGCGCACTTGAAGCGCTGCGAAAGAGTGATTCCAGTGGCGCAGTCAAGGCCATGGCCAAGGCTCACAACGAACTGAGGACGGCGCTCAATGACCCCTCACGTCAAGCTCCGGCCGTTGCGGAAGCCATCGGCAAGTTCGTAGAACAAGCCAAAGCAATAGAGGAACTGTTGAACACGTAAGTACACGGGAATCGACTCTCCGGGGATGTAATCGCAACGTTCTGACGCTATCGGATTCCTACAACGCAGTGACAATTATTCAGAAGCGTAAAGTCCAGAAGCATTTTCTACTAATCTTACTGGCATAAGGGACACAAAATCATCCGCGGTCATCCATAGTTATCAAAGAACAGCAATCGTTACCCCAGCCGCTCTGTCGAGCAAACTTAAAGGAGATCACCATGTCAGATAATCATGATAACAATGCGACAGAAAAAGTCATTAATGATTTGAAGGATACACGCGTTTCAGTCCGACTCGCACTTCGCGATTTGGCGGTCTTGATCCAAAACGCGCCTGACTCTGACGAGAGGCGCACGTTGATGGAGCAGGAAGACTCCCTCGAGGCCAAGCTAAACACGCTGAACGGCATGATCGTTCACACCGTTTCGGTCTCACCGGAGGTTCGCAGTCAACTTGCTGCACTCACGGAGCAAACCAAAGAACTCAAAGAAGAAGCCGCAAAACTCCGCAATGCCGCAAAAGCTATCGAGCAGGTGGCGAAAATCCTATCCCTTGTTGCGGGCATCACCAGTAAACTCCTCCCCTTTGTCTCCTAAAGAGACACTATTACAGAGTTTACGAAGTACCTTGTTCAAGAGTACCAAGAGCGGGTCGCGATCGAACAACAGAAGATGATCTCGGCCCGCTCTTCACGCCCGTGATACCAGTCCAGTTCGCAGCACGGGAACAGCAAAGCCACCCATGCCGCCAAGCGTGTGCGTCATGAGCCAACTGTTGTCGCCATGGGTAGGGTCATCGTCCTGTTTCGAAAGGCCACACGGTCGAGCCGCTTGCCCATCCGAGACTTTCGGGGAGAACGCTATCATGGAAAGCTACACCAACATAGATGGTCAAATTCTTGCTAAGACGAAGGATACAAAGAGCATCCTTGGCTGCACCCAACTCGCGAAACAAGGTGGTTGTTGAAACAGCTCAACCGAGGACCTTGCGTATGATATGGTCGATCAGACGGTCGGTAACTTTGATAACCAGTGAGCTTTGATTTTCGAAGAAGTTAGACATTGACTTGAGGCCTATGGTTGCGCAAAGGGGATAGCTATGGCGCTAAATTCTACGACCATCACTACCAGCAAATCACTCTTGGCCGCATTCTCTTCACCTGAAATCAATCAGACGGCAGGTGCAGAGAATGAGTACCATTGCCGGCAGGATAGCGGCGAGGCTGTCGAGCTGCTCTTTAAGCTGGGCTATCTGGATAAGAACGGTCGCGAGAACGAGATCATTGCAACATCCCAGTGCGTCGCAACCACAAAGAATCGACTTGCGCTTCTTGAGTTAGCTGCACGATTGGAGCGCGTCTTCGTGATTCCCGACATCCATTCATCTGGTGCACAGTTTCTCGGGGCAGAGGTATCTCCGGCCAAGTTCGGGATGGAGCCCGAGCAAGGACGCCAGCTAGCTGGAGTCGGTGGCAAAGGACTTGATTTTAGAACCGCTTTTGAGAGCTGTATCGGCGAAGCATCAGAGTACATTGCTCTCATGAACTGGGTCGGGCAAGACTATTTTGCCCGTTCAGTCGATAGCGTTTCTCAATTACTTAGCAGGGATTACAGTTCAAATCCCAAGTATTCCAGGCGAATGGAACATGAGGCAGTCATCAGGTGGATGCTGGACGGTATTGGCTACGACAGCAAAGAACCTAACACGACAATTGACTGGATAACACTCCACCAGCTGGGTGGAGAAGAAACGTTACCTGTTCCGCTTGACCTTTGCTTGCGTCGCTCCGGAACGCAATCGCAGCAGTCAAGCCATCGACCTCGTAAGGCGGAGAGCAGTGGTTGCTCAGCAGGCGCAACCTTGGAAGCGGCCCAGTACAATGGCCTGATGGAAGTAATTGAGAGAGACGCTGTTGCGCTGTGGTGGTATGGGGGGCGTTCGGCAGACCGGACGTTTGCCGAGCCAGACCTTCTACTGGGAGGCAATTTCACAGACGATGTCATGCGTAGGGAGGCAGTTAGACCGTACTGGCTGCTCGATGTTACCAACGATCTAGGAATACCTGTCATCGCTGCATTCTCCAGCGACGCTAAGGGGGAAACCATCGTGGGCGGTTTCTCGGCAGACATGGATCCTCTAGCAGCCGCACGAGGCGCATACCTTGAGATGTGCCAGATGGAACTGGCTCTAACCCTCGTGGAGCACAAAATCCGTCAACGTGGGTTGAAAGCATTGAACAGTATGGATCGACTTCATCTTCGGAGGAGCCAAGAGCTCAAGCTAGCCAAGCTCCCCTGGCTGCGGCCTCCATTGACTGATGCACGGCGGCTCAAAGGGCGACCGCTTTCCACCGATGAGGCGCTGTCTCTGTCACTTGAGATACTCAATGATCACGGATGGGCGGTGTATTGGTTGAATCAATCGCGCGACGGTATCTCTATTCCGACAGTGAGGGTCTTGGTTCCCGGACTTCAGTCCGGACAAGCAGATTGGACATCCTCCCGGCTTAGGAACAAGCAAAGAAGCATCAATCAGTTTAATCTTCGGCCCTTTGATCTACCTCCGATATATTAAGATGTAAGAAAATCATTGACAGGCCCGCTGCCCCCAGAGTTTCATGACATAAAGCCGTTCACAACGGTGCATTGCGCCTTGTGATCGGTGTAGAGGGGGAGGCAGCGAGCGGTGCGATCGGCAGGTCAGGGTGAGTCTAACTCGATTCATCTAAACCTGCTCGACGGCTTTGTAGCGAGCAAACAGGACGGGTCACACCTTGTCTTGAAGAACCGCAAAGCCTGCGGGGTTCTCGCCTATCTGGCGCTCAACCCCGCCATGTCAGAGACCAGGGAAAGGTTGGCTGGTCTGCTTTGGAGCGATCGTAGCGAAGAACAGGCGCGCGCGTCTCTACGTCAGAGTGTCAAGCAGCTGAAGACTGCGCTTTCCGCCACCGGTAGCCTCCCGCTTGTCATTACGCATCAGGCGATCTCAATAAGGCCAGGGCAAATAAAGGTAGATCTCGCCGAAATCTCTGACCTCTCTTCTAAAGGCATCGTTCACGACGATCTCTTGTATGGGCATGTATCGCCGGAACGTATCCTTTATGGCTTTGAAACTCTAGACGCATCCTACAGTGCGTGGCTGTATGTCGTCCGCCGCAAATGGCATGACCGCCTCCTCGATTTGCTCTTGGCAAATCTGCGTCGAAGTTCAGGCAGTTCCGCCGTGAGAAAGCGCGCAGCTCAAGCGCTGATCAAGCTCGACCATACGCATGAGGAGGCTCACCGCTTTCTTATCTCAGATGCCGCCAACAATGGGAATTTGCCAGCGGCTTTGCGACTGTACGAGGAGTTATGGACGCTACTCGGCGACGAGTACGATACAGAGCCCTCGGCCGACACACAAGAGTTGATCGTGAGGATCAAAACCGGAGACTACGGAGCATCTACAGACAGGGAATCCCCTGTGATTGCTCCCAATAGATCGTCGGGAGAATCTCCAAACGATGCCGATGCGATCGAGCTTCCAGTACTCATTATCTCAGACTTCCAGTCCGGCGAACTGGCCGAACAGCAGGACCGAATGATCGGTAGCTTTCGCCGCGATCTGATCGCTAGCCTCATTCGATTCCGAGATTGGGCCGTCGTCGATGGCGCTGGCACCTCTCTAAGAACCAGTCTGCCGGTGGATGAGAATGGTTCTCAAGCAGAGAATTCTCACTATCGTATTGACGGTAGCTACTTTCGCTATGAAGAAGCAACGCAGCTTGTGTTGACGCTAATGCGTCTAGATAGTGGGCGGTACATTTGGAGTGAGCGATTTGACTTGTCACCGGATACCTGGTCGGCAGCCCAACGCCAGATTGTGACCCGGATGTCCGCGGGATTGAACATCGAGATCTCCGCTCAAAGGGCAGCACAACAGATCGTTACGCCTGACACCTCTGTGAACGTTTATGATCTCTGGCTTCGGGCCTACCGCTTGGTGTGGAGTTGGGACCCCCCGGCTCGCCAGGAGGCCGAGTTGCTCTTTCGTCAGGTGATCGATCGCTGCCCATCATTCGCACCGGCCTACAGCGGTCTTGCATCGATTTACAGCAGCCAGCACGTCATTTGCCCAGGCGTCTATCCCGATCGAAGCAAACTCCATGAGTCGGTCTCACTCGCCCAAGAGTCTGTAGTGCTCGACCCGCTAGACGTCCGCAGTCAAATCTCAGTTGCCTGGGCAAATGGTATGATCGGACGCTTTGATCAGTCAGAGCTACACCATCGCCTTGCCTATGAACTTAATCCCAACAACCCAACAACTCTCTTTTCCTGCGCGAACGGCCTCTCCATGTGCGGTGACATTGATAGCGGTGTGCAGCTGTCTCGGGAGGCATTGCGCATATCGCCGATCATCCAACCGGTCCAATGGGCCTATCTGGCATCGACGCGTTTCATCTGTGGTGACTATGAAGGATGCTGCGAAGCTGCCAAAGGCGCTGGTACGGCAATCCCTATGGCACCAGGATGGCGCGCTGCCGCCTTAGGTCAATTGGGTTTGACGGACCTGAGCAAGGCGGCGGCAACTGAGTTCCTCGAATTCATGCGCCGACATTGGGTTGGTAGCGAGCCCTTCAGTGACAGCAGGGCCATAGACTGGTTTCTGCAGCATTGCCCCCTTAAGCAGGAGAGCGTCCGTAAGAGAGCGCGGGAAGGCCTGGCAAGAGCGGGCCTTCCCGTCCCCCTATGACGGCACTTGCTGCGAGTGCCGCTTACGCCTTACATACAGGTTCCAAGCGTGTAGTCGCCGACACGGATATCGTATAGTTCTTGCTTCCGATCCACATTGTTCGCAGTGGGCGGATTGAGGTAGAACTCTCGATAGACCTCGTCGGCATCATCGTGGATCATATACTCGACGGTAACATCATCAACGACTTCTTGCCCCTTCTGAATAGACTCTTTGCTTCGAACAATCAGATGAAGGTCGTCACCTTCTTCAAGATGAAGGTGAATGTGGCCGTATTGCGAAACATCGACTCCGTTTTGCTTAAGAAGTTCTTTGATTTCGGCTTGTCCTGTCGGAATTTCTTCCGTCCCAAGGGCCATTTTGATGAAATATTGACCCACTTTCCGTAGGTTTGTTACGATCATCTCTGGCATTGGAATAGTCCTTCTATTGTGTTGATACAGTGGTAAAATTGAACAGAGGTTGACCCCCTCTTATTATTGTTCAATTGACGAAGCTAACGAGCTCCGGCATCGTCTGAGGTAGCTTGCCTAGTTCGGATAGGTGGTCGGTGATTGAACGGGGGAGTGTGCTTTGAACGGCTCGTCGTTTCTTTGATGAGACCCTGATGTTGGAGATGATTGTCCCACCGACGATCAAGGAGCCGAGCTCGCCCAACTGGAGGCCGCTCTTCTGTAACTCGGCCTCAAACAAAACATAGAGCGGTAGAGGCGTTTGTTCAGTCAGAATGTCCTTATCTTGTGAGCTGATAGGAAAAACGTCGAGCCGCTTACGTAGATCCCGCTTGTTGAGGGAAGTGAGAGCAAAGTCTCTGGCCAGTGCTTGGCCCGTGGGCAGACCGATGTCGAAGGCTCGGGCTAGGTCTCGATATGCAAGACCACCCCATGAACCGGTGTGATCATCAGCCGGTGCCAAAGGTCGGTGCCCCTCTCTGGGTTGAAACCTCAAGTCACTCAAGAGACGTTCACTGATTCCAGGTGTAATTCGTCGGCTATGATTGCGGAGGGGTGCGTCTGGTGCCGGAGCCTGGTCGCTGCCCTCCCAGAAGAAGCCGCCCCATTCAATAACCCAACGATCGGTAATCGGAACCTTGAGAGCACCAAGGGGCGCGGGCGGTTCTCCATGAAACCTCATCAGAGAAGAGATTGAGACACTCCGTTGGAATTGATCATTGGGTTCGCCATCCATGAGGGCATAGCGCTTCTCGAAGACGTATCTGTCGCGGATCATCGCGTGGCCGAAACGAAAGGCGCCGACTGTGAATTCGACAGGAATCATTGGCCTGCCGTCCCTGAAAATTAGATCTTCAATAATTGGGTGGTCGGAAGGATCCGCCGCCTCTTCGTACTGCTTTAGTACTTTACTGTCGATGAGCTTTGTCAACAGATCGTGTTCGATAATCTCCTGGTAGACCTGCCTTGTGACCATTTGGGCTGTTTCGAACACATATTGCTGCGCGTCTGTGTCTTGTAATCGGCTCACGTGCGTTGCAATTTTGTTATGGAGCTTGTGAAAAAGTACCACCAGCTGAGAGAGTATGAGGTTGTCTTCGTTGCGGGAATCGGCGATCAGCGCCTCCATGCAGTGAAGCGGAATGGGAGTGTCCGGCTCATCGCGAAGAGGCGGGCGCACGAACTTGGGATCAGTCGCGATACTATTGTCTGGGCTGTCGATCATGATTCGAGGTAGATCTTCGACCAGGCGCTCACTTCCGGCGGTGGTGCGGCCGTTGGGTCTGGTTGCGCCAAGTCGCAGATGGGTTCTTGGCAAGGGACCGCGGTCATCGCCCTCGCGACGATAAAGCATCGGACAGCTTGCCGGTCCTCCACCATAGAGGCAGTCGAGATCGAGGAGTGATGTCCTCAGGTTGGTCAAACGACCTGGGTCTAGCGGCCCGCTAGCCAAAGCGGTGGGATCGAACGTCATGTCATGGGCAATGAGCTGGAGAAGGTAGGTGTATCCGGCTGGGATCGTTGGGTTATCCAAGGGATTGGAGGCCGTCAGATCGGTTTGCCCATCCTCGGCGGCAGCCTGGATAAAGGACGCAGCCGGATAGTTCGCCAACGAATACGCGACCTTGGCGAGGAGAGCCAAGGCGCCTTCCCGCTCTTGTGGATCTTCTCTTGCATCCCCAAGGAAGAGGTCGTCCTTGCCGGGTGGCCTGCCTTGCAGGAAATGGTAATCGGAATTGGCTCCGGTGCAATAGCTTGCTGGAAGATTCTGTCCATGTCGCATAGTACTTTCTCCGTTTCAAATATGGATTGTTAGCTTACAAGCGAAGTGGAGCAATCCCCCCGTGAATTGTGCGTGATTCTTGGGCAGTTGGAATGCCAAGCAAGCGGTTCCGCGGCAATCTCTTCATTGGGAGTATGCTAGCTTTGCCATTAATAGTAGAACACCTTGTTATGCCAAACCCTACCTTGAGGGCGTCTGCGGGCATAGGCTGTCACTTCGGCTAATTGGCAGAAGCACCTCCGGGCGCTTTCGAGCGGGCCCCGCGCAGCGACAGTGCTGACTTCATAATCTGGAACCAAATGGGTGCGCCCAGGGCGGCTGCAAGAGCCGTTATGATCCAGCCCAAGATCATAGTGACCCAGGTCCCGCGGCAGTCTTTCTCGACAGCGACTTCTGCTTCAGCCTTGCAAGCTTCTAGCTGAGGGGCTGGCCATGCGATGTTCACGCGTAGTGCGTCGAGGCTTTCCTTGATCGGCTTCAATTCGTCTTCGGTTATGACTGTCTCTTCCGCCGCGGCGGCTCTCTCAACCACCACGTTGCGTAGTGGCTCGTTGTCGTAAAGCGCATTGGCAAGGTACAACGTATCGATGTTCAGGCCGACAGCCACTGTGAGCCCCAACAAGAGGAGCGCGAACTGCGTCCAACGTCTGTACCAGCCGCCTACCCGATCCATTGTGCTCTCGTACCAGTTCTCCACGCTCTTCTTGAAAGCGGCAAAGTCACCGTTCGATTGCTCCGCAAGTGCGGCGAGCGCCCTGTCCAGTACGCTTGACTGGCAGCCATCCGCGCTCTTCCTTATGCTCTCCAACAGCTGGGCAGGGTCCATACTCTCGCCTGCTCTCGTGCGCTTGGACAGATCGATCAAAGCGGTTGCAAAGGTCGCTGGGGCAATCTCGGACGGCAACCTTTTACCGACCCATGGAAACCTTTTGTCTTTCAGTGACGGTGCGATCAGCGGGTGCGAAAACAGGCTATCCGCAGTGATCTGACTGGACGCATCTTTGGTGTTTTCGATCGGTCGTACAGTCTTGACTGCGTCCTTCTTGTTTCCGGTCAGTAGTTGTTGGATCGCTTCCGAAAGCAGTTTGCCACGCGCGTTGAGCAATGCTGCGATCGTCTCTCGTATGGATGAGCATATCAGGCTCACAAGCATGAAAACGAAGGCTAGGCTGATTGCGATTTCAATGTAAATTGGCAAATTCATTTTTACTCTCCATTAAGTTTTGAAAAATCGTTAACCAGAAGACATGAGTTTTGAAAATGTATACGTCCTTGTGTTTGGGTTCCTTTCTTGATAAATTTCATCGTTATGATGAGATAGAGTTGGCGTTCAAAGTACGGAACGCCGCGTAGCGTGCACGGAGTGCCATCTCATCACTTTCGAACTGATCGCAGACAAAGTCTTTGTATGCCTCCACCACAGCGTGTCTGGCTGGTGAGCAGATAGAGGTTTTTGCTAAGTGGCCTACGAGGATGCCACTCATCAAGGCACGAAGAACGCCATGTGATAGCGAAGGATCGAAGAGTGCTGCCGCGTCCCCGGTAAGAAAGTAACCCGGTCCTGCACAGCTCCTATGCAACCTCCAGGTCATATCGGTTCCACAGGGGCGGCAATGGGCTGCCTCGGCAATGGCGAGGCTAACCCATGCAAAGCGGTCCCGCCCCAACGGTGATCGCCAGTTCCAGCCCTTGGCATGCATTTCGAACGTAGGATGCTCGATTGGCTCCCTTGCATCACGCCTATACCAACCGAACTGAACGCCGAGGGGTGGCGACCTGAGCGATGCCTCCAGCTTCAGCGCTCGTGCCAACCAAGCACGGCGTCCTGTGGCGTCGACCGTTACGGCTGCACGCAATGGCCTGCCTTTGACCATCACGCCCGTCACGCCTTCGTCCCCGAGCAACAGCCTGTCAGGTGAGTTGCCTGGCCAGTACGTAGCGCCGGCAACACAGGCCGCCCGCCGTAGGATTTCATGGAACTTGCTTCGGTCGACCTGTAGGTCGCGCCAACCGCCGTCAGTTCCGGTTCCATATGGCTGAAAGACTCGCCGGCCGTTGCTCGCGATCCAAATTCCAGGGTGACGGCGATGGGTTACTTGCAAGACCTGTTCGAAAAGGTCCAGCTTGGCTAGAATAGGTTCGATCCCTGGGTGCAGTGTCTCTCCCGGCGCCGGCAGCGACCGCCTTGCCGCCTCCAACAGTAACACACGCAAGCCCGAGCGACGCGCCGTTATCGCCGTTGCGCAACCGGCTGGTCCAGCACCAACCACGATGACGTCAAAGTCATCCGTGTTTGGGCAATAGTGCGGCATCCTGGCCTCCGTCAAGCCGGAATGAAAACGAAGGGGGCGTTGCCGTTCTTGTAGCCGACCCCGTTGTCGGAAACCTGGCAAACATGCCGCCTAGACACTCGGCGACGAACTCGCAGCACTTCAGAGCTCGCTTGCCGGTCGCCCTGCAGTTCCGCGAACGTCAGCAGGAACCCACCGCCGGTGAGTTGTGGCAAGTCGGTTCCAAACTCCACCCAGTCCTCAATCTTGCGAAAGACGACAAGGCAGGTTTGCGCAAAGCCTAGCGGTGGGATCCTCATGCAGGCTTCGAGAGTCAGGTTTCGTTCGATGAGGTCTTGGCTTTGTATCTCTACCGTCAAGGACACGCGTATATGTCCGGCAAGAGCCTGTGCGACGTAGTCGGAACGTTCGATGGCCACATAGTTGACGAAGTCCGTAGAGCCGACTTTCTCGAAGAAAGGGCCAAACTCTCCGTCCCAACCGCGATAAGATTCGACCGCGTTGCTGCGAACACGCTCATGGTCTGGGTGAAAACCCAGTTCTTCATCGAGCATGGGTACTTGATTGTTGAAGTTTCTTTCGTTGCCAAAAGTACGACCGTTGTCTGGAGCGACGGCCGGCCAAAAGGATGCAAGCGCCGAACAGAGTTTGGCGTCCTCTGGAAAGGGCGATCCCAATCCGGAGCTCGTGAAGAAAGTACCGAGTTCATTTCTAGACCGCGAGGTATCCCATCCTGGTGCGAAGATGTTGGACGCGGCGTCCGGCAAGTAACTGATCATACGGTTTGTGCGCCGTTCAAGGCGCAGACGCGGTCCGGCCGGTGGCGGCCCGACCACCGCCGTGGTCGTTCTGTCTGAGTTGGTGAATGCGGCGGTGCTGGGATCACTCGGTCGAGGAAGCGACAGGTTAGGTGGAAGTCGGCCCTTCGAGAGCGGAGAGCTTTGCCGAACGCTGCCGTCAGCATCCAACTCCGCCTGATCGGCGAGAGGCAGGAAGTCGGGTGCGGTGACCAAGGAGAAGGCTGGCATGATGCTGACTTCACCCAGGCCTTCGATCGATGCGTCAAGAACCCCATCGCAGGAATCGTCGACGAAATGAGCCGCGAAATATCCACCCTCTCTCATTGCCTTGTCGAAGGCGACTTCCTCAAGACCGTTGAGATCACTCAGTGGCTGGTCCGGCGGTCCCTCGGGATTGAGGGAATGGCGGATGTTGACGTACTCCGGAGCTAACCTATCGGCGCCGACACGCGGAATCTTCAAGGTCGATTCGGCATAGCGCGTGTCTTCCGAGCGTATGTCAGTTATCGGCGGAACGCGAAAGTGAACCAGTTCCTCCCGACCGCTACTGCTGTTCACCTGTGTCGCTGTCCGTACCAGAGTTTCTGCTGGTTCGGGAACGACCAGACATGAAGCCCCAATCTTGCGCAGCGACACCATCTTCTCTGCGTTGGTGGAATCGCGTAGGTAAGGCGGTTTCGACATGTCAAAGCCGCGAGGTAACTTGATACCTCCATCGGAAACAGGAAGGGAATGGATGCGTCGAAGCTTCTCGTTGCGATGAAACTCTATGAAACCAAGCGAGATATCGCGTCCGGCAATGCACTCTTGTCCGGCGAAGAGTTTGTGAAGAGGGAAGACGTAGTCGTGATCCAGCGCCCCCGTGTGACCTCCTTGCACGGCCCCTGCTGCACCGGGTTTGGCAAGTCTTGCCAGGAAAAGGCCGTAGCGTGCAGGCAAGACAGCTAGCCCCTCGCCGGACGCTTCAGAAATCGGCCAAAAACAGCGCCTGGAAGGATTGTAGTTCTCCGAGGTTAGACCGACCCGAGCCACTCCAGTTCGGGAGAAGGCGATGTCGGCATGGCGACCGTGAGCGGTTCGGTTGGCGGTTCGATACTGGTAGGCCAAAACAGCAATGACATTTCCTTCCAGGGACACTTGATCTGCTGCAAGGCTGTATATGTAGTTCTCGAGGCACTCGAGTTCCTCTAGGGTGGGATAGTGATCGAGGTCTTGCGAAGGCTCGCCTGAGTCTGTCGGATGAACATTTGGAGAGGCGAGAGCATGGTACAGGAGACTCTGGGCAGGACGACCAGCCGTCACTGCACGGCTAGCGATCGCGCAGAAATCTTCGAACCCCGGTATCGAGCGCAAGATCTCCGGCAATGGTGAGGTCAGGGCCGTTTGGAGCGCAGTCGCTGTCGGCTGGCGGATGTCCAGTGCGCCATTCGTGACGGCGAGGAAACGATCCCTCCAGCCAGCTGCAGCCAATCGGTCACACAAATCTTTGACCTCATCCAAGATGCTCATGGGGACTCTCCTTTCAGTTTGTCTATAAGGTGCACAGTTGTTCAGTCACGCTTTCAGGTCGTCGACGGGTCTTCTCCAAACGTCAGGTGAGTTTGACGACTATCCTGTCCTGATTTCTGCAGGGTCACCCGCGAGCCGGCTCAGTTAGTGAAGCTGTCGTTGGAAATGGGCAGGCCGGAAAGGCGGATCAGACTGGCGAGTGTCCAGTCTCCTGGATCTTGATTGTCCAGCGGTTCCAGCAACGGCTCGTCTTCCGGAGTCCAGAGCGGGTTCTGGTTAATCCAAGATCTCGGATCTCCTTTGAGCAGTCCTGCAAAAACCGCACAGACCAGAAGCGACCCGAGTTCACCCAGTCGTAGTCCTGCCTCCTGCACCTCCGCCTCCTTTAGAACGTAGAACCATAGGGCATGCGGTTCCTGGTCTTCGAGAACCAATGGTTCGATGCCAAGGTGGCGAGCGACATCCGGGCCTGAGGGAAGCTTCATGCGAACCCCGCGTAGTAGGTTCCTCGCTGCTAGAACGTTCTCGATCGACGTGGGGTCGGCCAAACTCTCGGGAAGGAATGCCAAGGCGTTGGACAGTTTCGTATCGATCTTTCGGGCACGTTGCGGAAAGGGGGCAGATGAACTGGACATCTCCAAGAACCAGTCCCATTGCACGACACGTCGCTGTTCGAGAGGTCTGAACCCTCTCAGGTCGTCGTCGGCCCCGATGTCGAAGATGGGTACGAATTCTTGAAAGCCGGCCGCGCTCGAGACATTGGTCTGATAGCTATTGCGCACGAGAGAGTGTCCGAAGCGGTAAGCGGCAACAGAGAATTCCACTGGCATGAAGGGCTGGTTCCGCCAGGAGAATATGTCCTCCAGGCCCAGCCGCCATACGCTTCGCCCCGCCACGCTGGCGTCACTCTTGCTCAATGCTGCCGCATGCACGGCTGACTGCGTGAACCGAGGCACGAAGTCGTTCCACACGATCCACTGATAGAGCCAACGCAGGACACGCTGGGCTGCCTTGAAGGCGTCGGTCGCGTTGTCAGCTTGTCCCGAAGCCAATGCACGATCGACCAGCTTGTTGTGCGCTAGAGTGAAGGCCAGTTGAAGCTGCGCAACGATGGCATTCTCGTCGTTGCGCTTGTCAGCGATGATCGCACGACCCTCAGCGTTCCGCTGTAGGTCGCGGAAACCGCTGCCTGCGATGTCGCCGATTAACATTCGACCGGTGAAACCGACGGGATCTTTGTGCTCATATAGATAAGGCTGGTCACCTGGGCCGCGGCCATAGAGACAATCCAAGTCGAAGCGTGGCGACCTAAAGTTTGTCAGGCGATCTGGGTCGACTTCGGCATCGCTGAGCGCGGTGATGTCCAAAGTCAGGTCATGATCTACGAACTGACCAAAATAAGTGTAGCCAGCTGGAACTATCGCATCGAATGCTTCGTCGAGCTCCTTGCGCAAGGTGTCGTTCTCGGCAATGGTCGTTGGCGAGATGCCCGGCGCTTCTACCATAGTCTCGTTGGCAAGGGCTTGCAGATGCGCTTCCAGTTGGTGTTCGGGTACGCCCGGAGGGGTCCAGGGCTCAAGCAGAGAGAAGAGACGGCCAAATGTGCCCTTGTAGAAGCGCGAGCGGGGCGAGAAGAGTTCTAAGTGTGATTTGCCGTGTTGCATGGAAACATATCCCCCTTTTTCAACAATTCTCCGGAAAATCTAAACCAGCACAAGCCGATAGCGATCAATTACCGAAGAACTACCGACTGTCTTGTGACTATCCGAACCAGATATCGTTGATGCGCCCTTCGGCGTTGTGCTCAATGTTCACCCGCTCCGGGATGAAATCCTGTGACAGGCCATCGCCTTCTCGATAACAGCGGCAGGGTCGACCGATCAGTTCGCGAATGAGAGTTGGCATGGTGGCGACCTGTGGTGAGGCCGGGCTGGCGGAGCGGGCGGGTACAATTTTGCAGCTCTGGTCCATCTGCAAATCCGGTAGTGGCGCTCCGCTCCAAAGCCGAAAGCCCCGCAGTCCAACAATCCCGCTGGAAACTCGTTCCCAGTCGTCATGCGAAATGGCGAACGCATTAACCCGACCGGTGGGCGCGCCGCACAAGCTAGTCACGAACAAAGGACCGTGGACATTGCCCTGTCCAAAGATCTTGCTTGCGCCGAGTTCCTTCAGTTCAGCAGCATGCTGATCCAGAGGAATCGCAGCTAGATCAGTGCACTGAAGCGTGCCATCGGCCTTGTAGACAATTACAGCATCCATAATCTCAATCCTTTGCAAGAGTTGGGCAAGTCGAGGCTTGCTGACCTCACAATGGATTGCTGGGCGTGAACGTAGCGTTAATCGACCGTTGCCACCTAGGGTTCAAACCCAATCATGCCATTGAAGCGGCTCGGGTAATGATGGTTCTGATGGGACGAACCTGTCCGAGTACTCGTCAGTTTTGGCTGTCGGATGCTCAGTGGGAGCAGGTTGAGCCGCATCTGCCGAAGAACCGACCGGGGGCTCGTCGGGTTGACGACCGTCGAGTGATTTTGGGCATCATCCAGGTTCTCAAGACGGGCTGCGGGAGTGTCCGATCCCCTGTGTATGAGGCTCTGGGCGTGTTTGCCCGGGTCAGCGCGCTGACTTGGTCAGACGGTCTGCAAACAGAATCGTGAGCTGTGCCAGGACCTCTGTCCATCCTCTCGCTTGCTTCCAGCGCACGCCTGAATGCTTGATTGCAAGGCAGAGAAGCTGGGTTGCCGGCGACAGGTTGCGAATGGCCATATCGTCTATCATGCGGCGGCGCGGAGGGCTCACCACTGCCCGGACGTCGGTCATGGAGGGTCTCTTAATCAGGAAGTGCTCTTCAACAGCCAAATCTCCCCATCAGGAGGCCCTCCGCCAAACACTCCCCTCTCCCACGTCTGCGGGTTCGTTCAATCCCTTAAGATTCTGCCGTCTTGCCCGATGCTTCAAACGGTCGATTAGACTTCGTCTCCTTTGTGTATTAAAACATTGATTAGTCACCACTATTAGAGGGTTCTCATTGTCAGCTTCTGTTCAAAGGGACCCGGATTGGCGACGCTAAGGCGGAAACTACGCCGACAGTCCAAGAGCTACTGCTGGCTGTAGAAAAGGAGTTCGACTTCGATCTCGATGGTACGACGGGCAGTGAACTCCATCAGACAGCGTGCCTCGGCATACTTCGCCGCATCTCCACTGCCGACGGAGTCGCCCTCATAATCGCACCAGGCATCACGAAAGGGAATCCATACCCTCTCCATAGCTCTATAGGACTCGACCATCGAGGCATCACTCTGTCCCGCGGCGGTACCGCGTTCTGCATCTGCTTCTTTCAACTCCTTGATGAGGGCTTTGTACTGCTCGTTCAGACGGGCGTCCCACCACTCCACTTCAATCTCGACACAGATGATCTCAGCATAGGTTGGTGGAACCGCATCTTGATCGTTGGCATCCCTGCAGACGCCCGCCTGCTGCCCGACGCAATCCATCGGATCGTTAGCGCTCGAAAGGCATGTCTCGATCTCCGGGCCGGAGAAACCCTTTGCGAGCAAGGGCTTCCAATCTTCAGGAGCGAGATCGGCAAAGGCCGAGATGCTGGACAGCAGAAGAACTCCGCCGACCAAACACAAAGATTTTGAATTCATGAGTCCTCCCCGCACAAGGCAACCATTCAGCACCTTGATACACCCGGCTTTTCCAATTGGACGACCAAAATCGACCTTGATGGTAGCCAATTGGAGGACACTCTGGAATCCTAGATGTCTCACACAATCGTTGTGCACGCTCCCGGCCGTTAGACCAGCCCAGTCCGTTTGGCTTGAGGGAACTCGTCTCGTGAGGTCACACTTGGTTCTTCGTCACATCACGTTCGCCACCCGTTCAACATCATCAACGACAAGGGAGTTGCCGGATCAGAGCGCCCCAAGGTTCGGAGGAAGCCGCCAAGGCTGTGGGCCTCTCTATCTTTAATGGTTGCGATTTCCTCCGGGTTGACGGCGACTAGATGACCTCGACACTTAGCGACGGTGACTGGAACATGTTTGAACGAACCCAATCCCGGCTCGGCCGCGATGGCATCTACCCGCTAGCTTTCACTGATGTCGCTTGGTTCAAGCGGTTGGGTCCGAATCTGACGGACCTCCCCGATCGGATCATCAGCGACAACCCACTCTATCCGGCTCAGAAACTCGAGAGAGAGGAGACTACGATCATCGCGCGCGCGCTTGCAGTGTTGGTCCGGAGACTGAAGCGGCGATTGGGGAGGTGTGATGGATGACCACCCTCCCCACCAACCTCCCGCTAAAGGATCGGATGGCATTCGCCGTCGCGCATCTCATCGTGAACGGCGCCGATGCGGTCACAGAGGACGATCTGCGGCGCTATGGGTTCACGGATGCGGAGATGCAGCGTCACGGTGCTGGGGCTTCACGTGAAGGTCAGAAGCTGGCCGCCGCGTTCAGAGCACGGACCCGCGGCGAAGTCGTCGCACAGGTGCCCCTAGAACGGCTTCTGTGGCCTGATGGCCCCCCGGACAATTTGAAGAAGTAGTGAAGTTGCAAGAACACAGCCAATGATTTTCTCCAATTCCAGCGCAAAGAATGTGCCTACTTTGTTCTAGTGAACACAAATAGATGAACAATCACATAGCATCTCCCATTTTTTTGCAATCACATATATTCTATAAGCTCTTAATCTATTAATCAGAAACATTACCTCTTCAGCAGTTCCGAAGTCCTGTAGCGCTCTTTGTTGCAGTGGCTATCGCCCTCTCACGCTGCAGGACCTCGGTTCACCGGCTAGCGCTCAGCGCGATCACAGCACTGGGCGCCTCTCGGCGCAGTCCAGCCAGGGTTGTGCGGCCTCCAGGGCCTTGCCCACGCGAAAGACACGCTCGTCGTCGAGGTGACGGGCGACGATTTGAATGCCGGTGGGCAATCCGTTCCCGCCAATGCCCGAGGGAACCGAAAGCACCGGACAGCGTCCGAGCATGTTGAAGGGATGGCATAGGCACCAGCCGTAGAGCGAATCGACCCTCTGACCGTTGATGACAACGGGATCCGCGGGATGTTGATTGGCTGGGATCTCGTGGAAACCCATGGTCGGGCAGATCAGGGCATAGCAGTCTTCCAGAATAGGGCCGATCCGACGCGACATCGTCATCTGCATCTCATAGGCGTTGAAGAAGTCCTTTGCCGTCGTGTGGCCGTGCGCCTCCGCACAATAGAGGGCCCAGGGACTTGCCAAGCTCGGGTCCGTGGCGACGATCTCGGCGATGTATCCGCCGAAAAGGTGGTCGAGATAGGTTTGCGTTGCCCTGTCCGCCTCCTCGCTCCAACCAAATTCAACCTCTACCAGCTCTGCCCCAAGATTCTTCAAGACCTCCAGGGTGTGCAGCGTGTTGGCGCGCACATGGTCGTCTATCTGGAAGTGCCCGAGATCCATGGACCAGGCGATCTTCAAGCCCTTGATGCTTTGGTAGGACTGCGGCAACTGCAGCTTCGGGCGGATGGAGGCATTGTCCTCGGGATGCGGGCCACAGAGGATGTTCTGCATCATGATAGCGTCACCGACGCTTCGGCTCATCGGTCCCATGACCGCATACATGTCGTAGGCAAAGGCGGTGTTGTCGGGATTGCGGCCATAGGGCGGCTTGTAGCCGACCACGCCGCAGCAGGCGGCCGGAATGCGGATCGACCCGCCAATGTCGGAGCCGGTCGCTAGAGGCGCTGTTCCCGCAGCTAGGGAGGCACCCGATCCACCAGACGAGCCGCCGCAGGTAAAGCGTTGGTCCCAGGGCGTGCTGGTGGTGCCGTGTATACGGGAATCGGATGTACCGGAACAGGAGAACTCCGGCGTTGTCGTACGGGCGTGGACGACCGCACCGGCCGCCAAGAGACGTTCTATGGCGAAGTGGGTTTCGGTGCTGACGTTGTCCTTCAAGTAGAGCGAGCCGTTTGTCATCGGCTGTCCGGCAATATCCATCTCATCCTTGACCGCGATCGGCAACCCTTCCAGCGGTCTCGGCGTGGCGCCGGCCGTCATGTAGCGCGCCTCGGCTTCGCGGGCCTGGGCCATCGCTTCGTCGAAGCGGCGGAAGGCGAAGGCATTGACGCTGGTTTCGGTCTGCTCAGCTCGAGCGATCAGGTTTTCCAGGTACTCGACTGGAGAGAGGCTTCTCGCTTTGAAGCGATCCAAGATCTCGGTGGCGGGGGCATAGCAAAGCTCTAGATCGGGAGAAGACATAACGGACTCCGGGTCTGATCGATTGGAGAAGAGGTTTTGGTTGACTAAAGCGACGGACGGCGTTCAGGGCAGTCCAGCCAGGGGGCGGCCTGTTCCAGGGCCGCGGCGACGCGAAACACGCGCGGGTCGTCATAACTGCGGCCAACGATCTGGAGACCGACCGGCAGAGCGTTCTGGCCTATCCCCGCGGGTACCGCCAAAACCGGCAAGCGGTTCAACATGTTGAACTGCGGCAGCAAGGTAAACTCGTAGTCCGAGTCAAACTCCCTGCCGCCTATGCGCATAATCTCCCAGGGGGATTGTGTCGCCTTCACCTCGTGGGTGACGAAGACAGGGCAAATGAGGGCATAGTGGTCCTCCAGCAGCGGGCCAATGCTGCGATACATCTCGCCGGCGACCGAGAAGGATTGGAAGAAGGCGGCTCGGTCGGCCCGGGCGGCTCGTTCGGCAAGGAAGGTCGTGTAGTCGCAGACCAGATCAGGATGCGCCTCTGTCTCGTCGATCAGGCTCTGACCGAAGAGGTGATCCAGGTAGTCTCGCGCGGCGGTCAGCGTCTCCGGACCCCACCCCAGATCCACCTCCTCCACGACCGCGCCCAGATCGCGAAGGACGGCAAGGGCGTGACGGGTCTGCGCTTCGACCTCCGGGGCCACTACTTTGTTGCCGACATCGAAGGTGTAGGCAATCCGCAAGCCTTCGACCTCTGGATAGTTAAGGGGGAGGAGCATCTTCTCGCGCAGGGTGGCCATATCGGCGGGGTGTAGGCCCGACATGGTGTTCTGAAGCAAGGCGCAATCGGCCACCGTCCGGGCCAAGGGACCCACCTGATTGTAGCAGTCCAAGCCAAACGGCGGCAGGTCAGGATTTCGGCCGAAGGGCGGCTTGTAGCCGACGACGCCGCAAGCCGCGGCTGGCCCGCGCGTGGAACCGGCAATATCCGAACCGGTCGCCAAACTGGTCGTCCCGACCGCCAGGGAAGCCGCCGAACCGCCCGAGGAACCCGAACAGGTATAGTCCAGGTTCCAAGGCGTCCCCGTGGTTCCGTGCAGCCGGCTCGTCGTCACCCAGGCACAAGAGAACTCTGGCGTCGTCGTGCGCGCATGAAAGATGGCGCCGGCATCGCGCAGGCGCTCGACCAGCGGGTGGTCTTCCACGGCGATATCATCCTTGTAGATCAAGGAACCCTGTGTGTTCCGTTGACCCTTCACCGGCATCTCATCCTTGACGGCAAGACTCAATCCCTCCAGCGGGCGCGCCTCATCCGGTCGCGTGGCATAGAGCTGCTCGGCCCTGCGGGCTTCCCCGATTGCCTGATCAAAGAAACTGTCCGTGAAGGCATTGAGAGCGGGTTCCACCGCTTCTGCGCGCGCGATTTGCGCCTGAAGCACCTCGAGCGGCGACAGCGCCTTCCGGCGGAACAACTCCAGCTGTCGCGTGGCGGGCAGGTAACAGAGTTCGAGATCAACCATGGCTCACCGGACCTCCGCCGCTGGCAACTCGTGTTGCGATGCAGCAATCAATGCTTGAGTGTAAGGGGTTGCCGGCGCGGTAAAGATCTGCTCGCAGGAACCGGCCTCGACGGCCTCGCCCCGAAGGAGAACCAAGACCCGATCGGCGGCGTGACGCACCACGCTCATGTTATGGGTGATGATCAAGATCGCGACACCGGCGCGTTCCTGGATCTCGTTCAAGAGGTTCAGGACATCACCCTGGATCGAGACGTCGAGGCCGGCTGTCGGCTCGTCGGCAACGATCAACGAAGGCTCCAGCGCCAGGGCACGCGCGACGCCGACGCGCCGGGCCTGGCCGCCTGAGAGCTGGTGCGGGTAACGCCCAACGAACTCAGGCCCCAGTCCCACTTGGCGAAGCAGTTCGATCGCACGGGCAGGCAGATCCACCCCCTTGACGCCCTGCACGATCAAGGGTTCGACTACCTGTTCTCCCACCGTCACCCTGGGGCTGAGCGAGCCGGTCGGATCCTGGAACATCATCGCCGTCTGGGCGCGCACCCGGCGCAGACTGTCCGCATTGCCATACTCGACCGCCGTCCCTGCGACCTGGATGGAGCCAGCCACGGGTTTGGCCAGACCAAGCACACAGCGCGCAAGCGTCGTCTTTCCCGATCCGCTCTCGCCGACAACCGCGAGCGTCTCGCCCCGACTGAGCGTGAGACTGACGTCACGCACCGCAGCGATTGCGTTATCGCGACCGCCAAACCAACTGGGCAGCAGCGAATTGCGCTTGAAGGTCACTGAGAGGTTGCGAATGTTCAGGACCGGATCTTCTTGATCCTTCACCCGATCTTCGGGGCCCTGATGTATGACGATCGGGGCCTCCAGGTCGTCCGCCATGGTTGGAAGGCGGCGTGTTGCGGAACCTATCCGGGCCGGATCGCAGCGCAGCAGCATGCGGGTATAGGAATCTTGCGGGGCGGCGAAGACGCGCGAGACCTGGCCGGATTCCCTGATCTCGCCCTTGTTCATTACCAAGACCGCGTCGCAGAGGCTGGCGACGACGCCCAGGTGGTGCGTGACGAAAATGACCGAACATTCCGTCTCGGCCTGCAGACGACGCAGCAGGTTCAGGATGTCCACTTCCAAAGTCGCATCCAGGGCCGTCGTCGGCTCGTCGGCCAGTACCAGATCCGGCGACAGCATCAAGGCCATGGCGATGGAGACGCGCTGACGCTGCCCGCCCGAGAGCTGGTAGGGGTACATCTGCATGCGGGCCTGCGGATCGGGAAGGTTGACCCAATCCAGAGCATCGAGCGCCCTCGCCCACTTTTCCTTCGCCGACCAGGGCTCGCGATAGAGAATGTCGGTCATCTGACGGCCGATCGTCAGCGATGGGGTAAGCGCGCTCAAGGGATCTTGAGAGATATAGGAGATGCGGGTGCCGCGCAGGGCACGCAAGGCCCCCTCCTCCAATCGCAGCAGGTCGCATCCATCGAACCAAACAGAACCGCTGGCGATGTGGGCCGCTTCGGGCAGCAGCCGGGTCAAGGCCCAGATCAGGGTCGACTTACCGGAGCCACTCTCGCCCACGATTCCCAGCACGCTGTTTCGCTCCAGGGCAAAGGATACCCAGTTGACCGCGGCCAGGGGACCGTAGCGTACGGCCAGTTCCTCGACCTCGAGAAGTGGATCGCTCATCGTCCTAGATTCTCCTGCGCAGTTTGGGGTCGAAGGTGTCGCGCAGGGCCTCGCCCAGAAAAGTGAACCCGAGGGTTGCAACGATCAGCGGGACGCTGCCGGCGATCACCAGCCAAGGGGTCTGACGGATGAACTTGTAGCCATCGTCCAGTATCAAGCCCCAGCTCGAGGTCGGCGGCTTCACCCCAACTCCCAGAAAACTCAAGCCAGCCTCAGCGGCGATGAAGGTGGGAATGTCCATCGAGGCCAAGATCAGGATCGGCCCGATGATGTTCGGCAGTATATGTCGCACGACGATACGCGTGCGGCTCATGCCCATGGCCAGCAATGCCTCCACATACTCCGCCTTGGCGGCCGAGATGATCGAGGTCCGCACGATGCGTCCGTAGTAGGGAACCGAGGTGGCAACCAGAATTCCGATGATTGTGACGATGCCGGCACCGAAGATCGGACCGACTGCAAGTGCCAAAATGATCACCGGATAGGCACGCACGGTGTCGAAGGCCAGAACGATAATGTTGTCCAACCAACGCGGCCCGAAGCCGGCCAACATACCGAGGATCACGCCAATGCCCACGGCCGCCCCGGTCGACACCAGAGCGACGCCTAAGGCAATGCGCCCGCCATAGAGAGCACGAGAGAAAACATCGCGCCCTAACTGGTCAGTGCCCAGCCAATGCGCCCAGGAAGGCGGCTGCAGCTTTGCCGGCACGTCGATGGCCGCTGGATCGTAGGGTGCCAAGAGGCCGGCGAAGATTGCCGATAGGACCAGAAGCAAAACCGAGATCAGACCCACCGCGCCCATCGGTTCCCGCAGCAAGCGCCGCAAGCCCTTGACGCCGCCGGGCCAGCGGCGCGTGGTTTTCTCCACGAGCTGGGTCATTGTCCGGCCTCCTTGAAGCGTGGATCGATCAGAGCATTGACGATATCGGAGAGGGTGGTGGAGACCACGAGGATCAGAGTGGCCGCCAAGACCGCGCCCAGAGTGACGGGGTAATTCCGCAAGGTGACCGCATCGTACATCAGCTTGCCGATACCGGGGCGCGCGAAGACGATCTCGGCAAAGACCGCGCTGCCCAACATAATGCCCACACCGATGCCCAAGACCGTCACAGTTGGCGCCACCGCGATGCGTAGGGCATAGCCATAGACAATCCGCCGTTCTTTCAGGCCGAAGGCGCGCGCGTTGCGAATGTAATTGGCCGAGAGAACCTCGATCATGGAGGCACGAACCAGGCGGGCGAGATACCCCACCCAGCCGATGCCGACGGCCATTGCCGGCAAGATCAAGTGGTGCAGAAT
Source organism: Rhodospirillales bacterium (assembly GCA_963669445.1). Lineage (GTDB taxonomy): Bacteria > Pseudomonadota > Alphaproteobacteria > Kiloniellales > JACOMY01 > JACOMY01. The sequence continues at coordinate 1,433,176 of OY770029.1, read as the reverse complement.
ACCGAGTACGCCCTCGTCTTCACCCGCGCCGATCGCCGGCAACCACCCCAAACCTGCCGAGAAAATCAACATTCCGTAGATGGCGATGACCACGGCGGGCACGGCTATGATACTGACCGAGAGCAGGCCAATAATGCGATCGAACGCGGAGTTTCGATGCACCGCAGCTATGCAGCCTAAGGGAATCCCAAGACCGGCCGCGATCGCGATGGCGGCGAGCAACAGCTCTATTGTGCGCGGCAGATGGATCGCCAGCGTGTCCCAGACCGGCTTCTTGCTCTTAAGATCGGTACCGAGATCGCCCTGGGCCACGCTCCAGAGGTATTTGACGATCTGCACTGGCAAGGGCTGATCAAGACCCAGGCGCTCGCGAAAGGCCTCCTTGATCGCCGGAGTCGCTCTAGGTCCCAGCATGGCGCTGGCCGGATCGCCCGGAGCGGCCTGGACCAGGATGTAGAGCGTGGAGATCGCGAGGATCAGTACCGTCACACCGAGACCGATGCGTTTGGCGACGTAGGCGAACATGAGGGTTCCCCCCTTACTTCCAGGGCAGGCAGAGCGTCCGTGAAGGGATTGGTGGGCGCCGTCTATGCGGCGCCCGCCGAGGTTACTCAGTCGCTCTTCTTGAAGGCGTGAAAGACCGGACGGCCATCAGGAAGAATACCAGGAGACATGCCCTTTCGATGCAGCACCACGTAGGGATCTTGGGCGATGAAGAGAAAGCTGCCCGAGTCCTCCAGCATCTGCTGCATGGTCTCGTAGATCTTGCCCCTCTCCTCTGCATCCTGTGTGACCCGTGCCTCCTCCAGAAGCCGCTCGTACGCGTCGCTTTGGAAGGCTTCCCAGTTCCACACGCCGATCTGGTCGCCGACGAAGTACTGCAGTGTGTAAAAACCCTCGGGATTCCCGGTCCAGGCCTTCAAGTGCAGTTGCAAATCTGCCGCCTTGGCCTCGTCGATGTTCCAGAAGGTACCTTCGTCTTGACCATTTAGGTCCAGGACGATGCCTGCTTCGGCCAAGTTGGCCTGGATGATCTGCGCTGCGGTACTCCGCTCGGTCGTGTTGACATAGTCCAGACGCAGGTCCAACCCCTCGGCACCGGCCTCGGCCAAGAGCGCACGGGCCTGCTCCAGGTCCCGCTTGAGTTCCTTGCCGGCGCGATAGCCAGGCAGACCCTCGCCGACGATACCCGTCGCCTGCTTGCTGTAGCCGCCAGTCGTGGCCTGCAAGATCGTTGGCACATCAATCGCCAGCTGGATCGCCTTGCGAACGCGTGGGTCCTGCAGCTTCTCGTGATCGGCGGTTATGCCAAGCCAAGTAGGATCGATCGACTGAACCAGGAAGACTTCGCCATCGCTCGGCGGATTGGCTTTCAAGGTATCGTAGTTGCCGGCGGAATGGCGCATGTAGTCGATCTCCCCGGCGGAGAAGGCCAACTCGGAGGCGTTCTCGTCGCTGATCGGCAGCAGCACGATTTGGTCGTAGTCGCCCGTTTCACCGACCCACTCGGGGTTGCGATCGAGCACCAACTTGTTGCCCGGCTCATACTCTTTCAGTTTGTAGGGGCCCGTGGTTGCAACCGGCGTTGCCTCGAAGTAGCCGTCCGAGGCTTCGGCCGCCGCCTTTGAGATGATCGCACCGCCGGTCGATACCAGCGTAGAGGCCCAGAGCGTCGCCGAGGGCTCCTTCAGGCGAATGATCCCGCTGTACTTGCCGGTCACTTCGACTTCAGCCAAAGAGCTGAACTCGGGCGCGAGTGACGATTCCAGATCCGGATCCAGATGTCGCTCGAAAGAGTACTTGACGTCGTCGGCAGTCAGTTCACCGTAGCCACCTGTCCACATGATACCGGGCTTCAGCTCAAAGACGATGTTCATCGGGTCGGACAGGTCAACCGACTTGGCATCGGCCAACTCCACCCTCCAGTCTTCACCATCGGCCGCATACTTGGCCAGGCGGGGATACAGATTATCGATCAGGAACTGGTCGACGGTAGAGCCCCAGTAGGCCGGATCAAGGTAGCCGGGATCCGAGGGCACAGCGATCCTAAGTTGATCGGCCGCCACCGAACCTGCACCGCTGCTTATCAACCCAAGCGACAGGGCCAGACCGCAGAGTGCGGCTCGGGCCATTGAGGCTTGCCTTGATCGTGGTTTCACTGGACTCCAATTCATCGTCGATCCTCCCGTTGCCGTCTTGCGTGTTTGGCTGGCTTGCGTGAGGCCCGAGGATAGAGGCGAGAACAAAAGGTACCAGACGGAATCGTCATAGGATGTTATGCTGTTTGCCACCTTCTAGCATAAAAGAGCATAAACATGGGTATCGAACACCTCCCAGAGAATCTCAGGCTCCTGTGTAGCTACGGCAAGTCCACCTCGGAGATCTGTCGGCGAGCAGGCTTCAATCGCCAGCAGCTAAACAAGTACTTGAACGGCCACGCCCGGCCGTCGCTCTCGAGCCTACGCCGCCTCTGCGACTTCTTCGGGGTCGACGATCACGAGATCCTCCTAAGCAGTGAAGAGTTTCGTGACCTCATTCGCTTGCGGCCCCCTCGCCTTCATGCTGATAAGACCCGCCTCGAGTTCGTCCTCGAAAAGTTGATCTCCGCACCGACGACCAACCAATCGGTGTTGGAAGAGCACGAGGGCTACTATCACACCTACACCTATCCCGAACCGGGTCGGGCCCTCTTCCTGCGTTCTCTTTCAAGAATTTACAAAGAAGATGGACACTGGCTCAGCAAATCGATCGAACGTCATTTGGACGCGCACTTTCTTTTGCCATCGACACTGAAGTACAACGGCATCGTGGTGGAGGGCTTTGGTCGGATCGCGGTCTATGAGCGCGAGCAAGGCGTCGGCCACAGCCTCTTTGCCACTTTTCTCTATGCCTCCGACCGGGCCGCTCCAAGTTTCTTGTCGGGTCTGACGTCGGGTTTCGCGCCTGAGGGGTCTCATGACGTCCATTGCCTAAGGACCGTCTGGCAGTACTTGGGCAAGAGCCCCGACCTCCGGTTCGCTTTGCGCAAGTGCGGAGCAGTCGACCTGAGCCAGGAAACACTCCCTGACTTCGTAATCGGCGGCACAGACAATCGGATGTCGGAAGGCGAAGCCGTCTTTACACCCAGATTCTAGAGCCCCCGCGACAGGGACAAACCGGCTTTTCTCGGCCAGCCGAAGCGGTGCCGCATCCAAGGGCCAATCGCCTCGGCGTTCTTGGGGCAGAGCGGGCTTCAGTCAGATTCTGGCGCTTCATCTGCCTCCTTGCCGTGTCGATAGGTGCCCGCCTTCAGTCGCAGGCTGGCTTCGAGGATCGATACAAGTGCGGCAACGCTGACCAGAAAACCCGAAATCGGAACGATGGCAATGGCATACTTCTTGGGCATGTAATTCGGCTTGAACACGAGACCGCCATCCTCCCAGGCGAAGTACCACATTTCCCAATATTTGCCGCCCATGGTCGACACAGCCTCAAGGCCATAGAAGATCATCACCAGTCCCAGGCCAAAGATGATCAGTGACCAGAACTGCCCGATCGCAAAGGCCAGCTTTAGGGGTAGCCAGGAATAGATCAGATCCAATGCGATATGATCGCGGTCGCGCACCGTCAGGGCGAGCGCGAGAAAGACGAGCCATATGTTGCTTAGAACCGTCAGAAGGTCTCCCCAGACCGGTGGGTCTTCGAACACATACCGCATGACGACGGTATAGACAGTGAAGACCACCATCAGGAGCAGCAGAATGGCACAGAAGGCCGTCAGGGTCTTCTTGACCGCACGGTCTATGAAAGCGGCAACGGCAAGCATCAGTTCGCAAACCCGAAAGCGCGCGGCAGGAACATGGTGATGTCGGGCACGACGATCAGCACGAACAAGAGCGCGAAGAGGGCGGCGAGATAGGGCAGCATCGCCAGAGCCACCTTTTCGAGCCGCACCTCAGCAATGGCACCGGCGGTAAAGAAGGCGACACCGACCGGGGGCGTGACCGATCCGATGAGGAAACCGACCACGACCACCAGGGCTGCCTGCACGTCCGGATAGCCTGCCTTGACCATCACATCGACCAGGACCGGACCGACGACGATGATGTTGGCAGCGGAGTCCATGACCATGCCCAGCAGGCAGATGAACAACACCAGCACTAGAGCGAACAGCAAGGGATTGTAGGTGTAGCTGAGGAGCCACTGCTCGAGCTCGTTGATCGCGCCCAATGAGGTCACCAGCCAGCTGAAGGGGCCTGAAGCTGCGATGATGATGAACACCATGGCGGAGTTGCGCGCGGCGCGGACGAACGCGCTCTTGCAGTTGTCCCAGTTGATGGTGCGATAGATGAACAGACCGACGAACAGGGCGATGGTCGCGGTCAAGGCACCGGCTTCGACAACGCCCGCGATGCCGAAGACGACCGAGCCGACCAGAACGATGGGGATGAGCAGCGCGAATGACGAGCGGTAGCCCTCGACCAGGACCGCCTTGGTGCTGAAGGGTTCCGTGCTGCGCTCGAAGTTGTTGCGACGTGCAATGATGTAGTTGATGACCATCAGCAGCAGCCCGATCAAGATACCCGGGACGATACCGCCGGCGAAGAGCGCCCCCACGGAGATGCCGCCGGCATTGGCCAAGACGATCATCATGATCGATGGTGGAATGATGCCGCCGATGGTTGAACTGACGGCCGTAATCGCAGCGGCAAATGCCGAAGGATAGCCGGCCTTCTTCATTGCCGGAACCAGGAGCGAGCCCACCGTTGCAGTGTCGGCAACGACGGAGCCGTTCATGCCGGCGAAGAACATGCTGACCAGCACGTTTGCCTGCGCCATGCTGCCCCGCATCCGCCCGATGATGCGCTGGCTGAGCCTGACCAGACGATCGGTGATGGTGGCGCTGGTCATCAATTCGCCGGTCAGCATGAAGAAGGGAATGGCGGTAAGAGGCACCGAGTCGATGGCGCTGAACATCTGACTGGGGATCAAAATCATCGGCGCTGCGTCGGTGATCAGGATGTAGACCACCGGGATCAGGATCAGCGTGAAGCCCACCGGTGCGCCGAGGACGATCAGCAGCACGAGGACCAGAAGAAGCATTATGCTATCCATGGCAGAGCTTGGTCCTGTTGCAGTCTGTTAGAATGGTTTCCAGTGAGACGAATACAGATGCGAATCGTGGCGCGGGGCTAGCCTCGCGCCACGACAGCGTCATGATACTCGGTGGTGGCTAGAGAGCACCTGCCTCTTTGAGCTGAGCGATAAAGCTCGTCATGCCCTGCTCTTCGAGCACGCGGGTTGCGGTTTCGGGATCGAAGGTCCCCTTGGCATTCAGCCAGGCATCGATCGCGCCTGCTCGCCAGAGATCCATCTCTTCCTCGGACGGGACATACCACTCCTCGATCTCAGCCTTGATGGCGGTCTCGCCGGCTTCGACCCATTCGCGGTCAAGCTCCTGCACCTTCTTGCCGAAGGCCTCGGCGGCAATGTGCAGCCATTCCTTTTCCTGATCGCTCAGCGCATCGTATTGGCGTTTGTCCATCGACAGCTGGTTGCCCGACCAGGAGCCGCCAATCTCGGTGAAGTACTTCGCGACCTCGTGCAACTTGGCGACGTGCTGCCAAGGTGTGGCAACATACTGGCCGGAGACGACACCGGTCTGCAGGCCCTGATAGAGCTGAGCCCAGTCATAGGGGACCGGAACCGCCCCCCAGTTCTTGATCAGGGTGTACTCGATCGGGCTCTTGGTCACCCGCCACTTGACGCCTTCCATGTCCGCGGGCACATGCACGGGACCGTGGGCATTGCCGAGCTGACGGAACCCACCGCTGGAGTAGACCGTCAAGCAGACGTGGCCCGCTTCTTCCGCAGCAATGTCGCACTGCTTCTTCGCCAGCCACTCCGACGAGATCCGGTCGGCATCTTCGATGCTCTTAAAGATGTAGGGCAGATCAAAGATTGCCAGCGCCGTGCCGAAATTGCCGAAGTTCGCGGTCGAGCTGGTCCAGAGCGAGATCAGCCCCTGATTTGCCTGCTCGCCGCAGGATTGCTCGCTGCACAGCGATTTCCGATAGTGCGGCTCTATGGTCATCTCTCCGCCGGACACCTCTTCCAATGTCGGGATCAAGGCCTGATCGATGGCGTCGCCGATCGGCATCCCCACAAAGCCAACGGTGCCCAGCTTCAGGACCTTCTCGGCCGCAGCCGATTGAGCGACCAATGCCGCGACGGACGCAATGCAAAGCGCCTTGCAGATGGAGTTTAGTTTCACCGCCTCACCTCCTGTTGGTAGCCTTTTGCTTGCCTCCATCTTTCACCCCACGCCAGCCGCGTTGAAAGTGACAGATCGATTGAATGAAAGGGACAGACCGGTTTACATGAGGCGGACAGAGGCCGCAGGACCTATCCAGTTGGTGGCGCGCAGGCTTGCGAGACCGGGGGGCAACACCTTGAGTTTGACGACACCTCGTTTCCTGAAACTTCCGGCGAACTCGAACCTCAGTCTGCGCGACCAGATCTGCGAAGCTGTGAGCGCGGCCATCACCTCGGAATCACTGGCCTATGACCGCCCGCTTCCATCATGCCGGGAACTGGCAGAGCAATTCAGCGTCTCTCGGAACACGGTCTTTGCCGCCTACAACCGTCTGGTCGATCTGGAGTTGATCGTCTCGCGCGACCGCTCCGGCTATTTCGTCAATCCGCAGATGGTGTCGATGCAGAAGACGAAGCAGGCAGACGAAAAGAGTGGCGACCGCCATCCAAGCCCGGTGAGCTTTGGCCCGAACGATCTGATGCCCGTCGTTAATCCCTTGGACTGGCACACCTATCCCTATCCCTTCATCTACAATCAGATCGATCCGGATCTGTTTCCCGTAGACGGATGGCGTGAGTGCACCAGACAGGCACTGGGTCGCAAGCAGATGCCGGTTTGGGCAAGCGATTCGGTGGAAAGCGACAGTCCCCAACTGGTACAGCAGCTGCGTCAGCGACTGCTGAACACGCGCGGAATCTATGCCGAGGACGACGAGATCCTGATCACGCTTGGATCGCAGAACGCCTTGTTCATCATCGGAACCATCTTCTCCTCCTTCGGCAAACCCTTTGCCTTGGAGAATCCCGGATTCTTCGGCGCGCGCAACGCCTTCCGGCTGTCCGGTAACGAGTTGATCGGCGTACCGATCGATGGCGAAGGCTTGATCCCCTCGTACATTCCCGCAGGGTGCCAGCTGGTCTTTACGACCCCCAGCCACCAATTCCCCACCATGGTCACCATGACCCGGCGGCGCCGCGAAGCGCTGGTCGAGGCGGCGGTTACCAAGAGCTTCCTTATCATCGAGGACGATTACGAGGCCGAGATGAACTACGTCGCCAAGGCCTCCCCCTCGTTGAGGTCGATGGATCGCACGGGCCGTGTGATCTATGTCGGTAGCTTGTCCAAGACCGTCTCGCCTGGTATCCGCATGGGCTTTATCGTGGCCCATCGCGACATCATTCGCGAAGCCCGTGTCGCACGCGGCGTGATGATGCGCCACCCGCCGACGATCGTCCAAGAGATCGTGGCGCTGTTTTTTCGCCTTGGGCATTATGATGCGCATCTGCGCAACATCGAACGGCGCTATCAGAAGCGCTGGCATGCGATGAACGATGCGCTGACCAAGCATCTGGGAATGTTGAAGCACACGAAATCTAAAGGCGGCACCTCATTCTGGCTGACCGGACCCCAGGGATTCGATGCCTCGGAACTCGCACTGCGTTTGCGCAGCAAAGGGGTCCTGGTCGACAGAGGTCAGGACTACTACCTCAACTACGATGACAGCCGGAGTTTTCGCCTCGGTTTTGCCTATGTGCCGCTATCCAAACTTGAAGCTGGCATACGTGTCATTGCGGAGGAAGTCCGCGCGATGCTGTAGCCCAGCACGCGCTTGTCGGTGTCATCTGTCCCTTCGAATGACGACACCTGTCTCTCACCAAGTTCTCCAGTCTTTAGTTAGCTGGGCAAGCGTTCCACCGTTGAACGGCCGTGGCGCGCGTTGGAACGGTTTCAGGGGGCTGGCCCATTGAAAGTTCACATTGAAGACAACCCGAATGTGACGCCATTTCGCTACTATGTTCCCGATGAGACGCTGGACGCTATTCGCCAGCGGGTCGTGGGGTATCCCTGGCATGAAATGCCAAGCGACGGCGGCTGGGGCTATGGCACCAACATGGAGTACCTGAAGGAGCTCTGTAGCTATTGGGTCGAGGGGTTTGACTGGCGCGCTCAAGAAGCCCGGATGAACAGCTTCGCGCATTTCAAGGCGCCGGTTGACGGCATTGACATGCATTTCATCTACGAGCAGGGCAGCGGACCAAACCCCATGCCCTTGATGATCAGTCATGGTTGGCCCGGTTCGGTCGCTGAGTTTTTCGACCTGATCGAACCGCTTGCCCATCCGGAACGATTTGGCGGCAGCCCGGAGGATGCCTTCACGGTGGTTGCGCCTTCTTTGCCAGGTTTCGCATTCTCCGGGCGGCCGCCGCGCCCCTTTGGACCACGCAGGATGGCCACTGTGATCAACAGGCTCATGTCCGATAGGCTGGGGTTCGAACGCTATCTGGCGCAGGGCGGTGACTGGGGCGGCGCGATCTGTTCCTGGCTTGGCTTTGATCATGCCACAACCTGCGCTGCCATCCACATCAACGTCCTGACCATGCGACACCCAGATGGTCCGCAGACCGCGGAAGAACGAGCCTGGGAGGCTGAGTTCGACCGCGACCAGATCATGCAGAACGGCTATCGAACGCAACAGGCGACCCGACCTCAAACCTTGAGTTATGCCATGATGGACAGCCCGGTCGGGGTCGCTGCTTGGCTGATCGAGAAGTTTCATGACTGGTCCGACGTCCAGGTCGGAAACATTGAAGCTGCGCACTCGAAAGACGAGCTTCTGACCAACATCATGATCTACATCACCACGCGGACATTCAACACCGCTTCTTGGATCTACTACGGGCGTCGTGAAGAGGGCGGACGCATCCTCTCGCCGGACGGCAGACGTGTCGAGGTTCCCACCGGCTGTGCCGTCTTCCCGGCGGAGATGTTGAACTGGCCGCCGCGCTCCTATGCAGAGCGCATCTACAATATCCAGCAGTGGACCGAGATGCCGCGCGGCGGGCACTTCGCAGCCATGGAAGAGCCCGAACTCTTGATGCAGGACATCCGGAAATTTGCCCGCTCACTCCGTGCCGCCTAGGCCAACGCGTCCATTCCAGATCATCAAAGACGCAGGTTCACAGTCTCCAGCCGATCATCGGAGACCAATACGGTTGACCTGCGCAGATTGGAGATCTGAGCCTCCACCAACTGGCGTGGGCCGTCATCGTTCTGCGCGAATGGGTCCATGACAAGCTATTGGCGGGGCAGCAGGCGAGCCACTGTTTCTCGGTGAGGCGTATGTGTCCGATGCCTCATCGGGCGGTGGCATGGTGCGCTGGGCGCCGCGCCTAGATGCGCCAAGGCAAGGGCTTTCGGGCCAGCGCAGCGTAATCGATTGTGGTCATGGGTGGGAAGTTCGCAGTCTCCATACTGCGATTGATGACCTCGGCCCCCTCGATGAAGTCCTTGACGACATCGGCGTTCATATCACTTTCGAGAAGCCTCTGTGCAGCCGGGCGAAAGTGCGCGTGGATCACGAAACACTTGCCGCTGATCGTTCCGCCGAAATTGATCCTGAAGTTGTAGTTGTGCGGCAACATGAGGACCCGAGGGGTCAGAGCATTCAAGCTGCGTTTCAGGGCGGCCTGATCGAAGGCCCCTTCCCCCTTGTTCCGCAGCAATACCTCATAGCGCATGGCCCAAGTCGCAACCAGATCGGCAACGAAGCGCTCACGGATGAAGAGCACGCCGGAGTTTAAGGAGTAGATTTGCTTGGCCTCCTTCTCGACTGCGTCTTCGATGGAGCGGATGAAGCCACGTGCGGGCGCCACCACGCCAGCGATATCGAAGGCTGCGAAGTCGAACACGCGGTCGATAGCGTCAAAGACAAGCGTATCGCAGTCCAGGAAGACCTTGTCGCCAGACCAGAGGCGCCCGATGGCACGGATCTTTTGCAGCTTGGGGTGTGTCTCCCCCGTCGTCAGCTCGATGTGGCTGAAGGGATTGTGCGGCAGCTTGGCGATCGAAGCGGCCAGCGCCGCGTTGTTGGTCAGCAGACCAATGTCGCGCGTGGTGTGACGCCTGAGCGAGCTTGCGGACAGGAAAGCCTCTGCCGTGTAGAGCGGAGAACCAGGGTCCTTGTCGTAGGTGCTGTAGATAAACATCCAAGAGACTCCCGAAGGTTCGCGTCCTTGCGCTGAGCGCGCCTGGCGGGGGCCTCACGCTATGCCCGCTTTTCGGCTCACCTGCAATGCCGGAAACTTGCGCCCTCTCGCTCTCACCATCGATCAGTCAGTGCAGCACGGCGACCCGGCTCATTTTTGGAGTGGGCGGCCGCGTTGCATTTTCGGCCATTGAATCCCGTCAAGCTTATCGACCATGGTCAGCACGAGAAAAACAACGAGTGGATTGGCCTTTTGCAGGATCCTCGCCTGAATGACGATCATCCCTTCCCCGCACAATAGACCGCTGGCCGGCATTGCCTCCATCATCATTGCCATGATGGCAATCTCGATCAATGACGTGTTGATCAAGCAGCTTTCTGGCGCCTATCCGCTGCACCAACTGGTCTTCACGCGTTCTGCCATCGGGATCTGCTTTTCTCTCACTCTCGTCCTGTTCGAAGGCGGATTGGGGATTTTGCGGACAAATAGGCCCTTGCTGCATGCGACGCGCTGCCTACTGATCGTGCTCTCAAATCTCACCTTCTTCACCGCCTTGGCAGCGGTGCCTCTGGCCTACGCCACCGCACTTTTCTTCGTCGCCCCGCTGCTGATCACCCTGTTGTCGATCCCGATTCTGAGGGAAAGGGTCGGACCCTTTCGGCTGGCAGCCGTAGGGGTCGGGTTCCTTGGCGTGCTCATCATGCTGCAGCCTTGGGAGAGCGCTGAGCAACGCAGCGCGCCGCTCCTCGTGCTGCTGCTGCCGGTACTGGCAGCCTTCACCTATGCCCTGAACCAGATCTTGACCCGCAAGCTGAGCGCGATCAGCAAAGCTTCGGCGATGGCCGTCTACATCCAATCCTCTTTCATCTTGGTCTCGCTAGGTTTCTTTTTGGTGGCCGGCGATGGCCGCTATGCCGTCGGTGTCGAGAGCGAGAGCCTGCGGTTTCTGCTGCGGCCCTGGATCTTGCCTGAGGATGAGGATCTCTATCTGATGCTAGCGCTGGGATTGAACTCCGGCATTGTCGCCTATGCGCTGTCGCAGTCCTACCGCCTAGCCCATGCCGCAACCGTGGCTCCTTTCGAATATGTGGGTCTGCCCTTGGCGATCTTTTGGGGCTGGTTTATCTGGGGCGAGCTTCCCGGCCCCGCGATTTGGGTGGGCATTGTGATGATCGCCGGCAGCGGGCTCTTCGTCTTTTTGCGCGAGAGGCGAAAGAGCCGGCAGCGCTAGTTCACGATGCTGCCACCCGTACTGGTTCCCTGGATCATGGCGATACCTGGCAGGCCCTCTGGCCGTGCAAGACACGAGCACGTAACAGACTATCAAGGCCTTGCGAGCAGTCTTTGACAGCCCCCTGCCCGCTCGCGCAGCGGTGAGGTAAGCGGAGCAGCCAAAACGCACTCGAAAGCCAGCAGGTTGGCTGACCGGCGAGCCAATCCAGCGCAGCTCCGGCTGCTCACGCCAACGCGCAGGTGCGTGAAACAACACCCCTTTCTCACCGCGACGCGAGACGACGTGTTTTGCCGAGCGCGATAGGAGGCCGCTTCTTCTCGAGCGCCAAAACAACGACAACGCTATCGAGGAGCACCGCAATGGCATCGACCACCGATATTCGGGTCACGGTTCAGAACACGTCAGAAGAAGGCGGCACCTTCCTGACGCCGGTCTACGTCGGCTTTCACAACGGCAACTTTGACCTCTTCGACACCGGACAAGCGGCGTCGGCGGGATTGGAGCAGCTGGCTGAAGACGGCTCTCCCGCCGGTCTGGCAGCAGAACGCCTCGCAGCCTCTCCTGGCAGTCAAGGCCTGGTGGTCACCGGTGATGCCGGCCCAATCGCGACTGAGGAGACCACATCAGGCACTCTCAGTGTCGACGGCTCGGTCAACACCGAGGTCAGCTTGGCAGCAATGATCCTGCCCTCCAACGACGCTTTTATCGGGACCAATCAAGCCGTCGAGCTGTTCGACGCCGATGGCAATTTCCTGGGCGCACAGACCCTGGTTTTCAACGGCACCAACGTCTATGACGCCGGCACCGAGGTGAACACCGAGCTGGATGCCGCCTTCATCAACCAGATGGCCCCGAACACCGGCATCGACGAGAACGGCGTCGTCACCCTGCATCCCGGCTTCAACGGCTCGGCCGGCAATCCGGTCGGTGACGGCGATCAGATCATCCTTGGCGGCACCAATGCCTTCGGCAACTTCATCGATCCGACGATCGCCGACTTCACCCTACCCGGCGCTCAAATTGCCACCATACATATCAACACCGTCGTGGAAACCGACTTGACCGACGCGAACGATGCCTTCGCCGGCGCTCAGGACGACGACATCGTGAACGCGGGCGATGGCAATGACTTCGTCACCGGTGGTCTCGGATGGGATGTCATCTCCGGCGGTGCCGACAATGATCTTCTCAATGGCAATCAGGGCAACGATGAGATTTACGGCGATGAAGGCAACGATGCCATCAACGGCGGGATCAATCGTGACGCGCTCTTCGGTGGCGACGGCAACGATGCCATCGAAGGCAATGGTGGGTTCGACGAGTTGCGGGGTGGCGACGGAATCGACCAGCTGTTGGGCGGCCTCGGCGAAGATCTCTTGATCGGTGGTCGGAACAACGACTTCCTGGGCGGCAACCGTGGTCAAGACGAGATCTACGGCGGTGGCGGAAACGACGAGATCAACGGCGGTCGTGGTGACGACATCATCGTTGGAAACGGCGGTTTTGACATACTACGCGGAGGTGATGGCGAGGATGTCTTCGTCTTCACGACCGGCGACGACGACGATCTGATCAGCGACTTCTCCAACCAGGACAGCCTGCGGCTGGACATCAACGGCGTCTCCGACTTCAATTCGGTGCTGGCAGCGGCAATCGAGACGCAGGACGGGGTGTTGCTGGACTTCGCAGGACAGGGATCGGTCTTCCTTCAGCAGACCGAGCTCGACGACCTGGACGCCAGTCAGTTCTCCTTCGTGTAAGCCATCCAGACCCCCGTCACGAGAGGGGGTCTCGAAACAGTACTGGAGAGAGGTCCTGCCCCTTTTAGGCGTGGGACCTCTTTCCTATGCAACAAGATTCTGATAATGTCAGCCTCAGCTTCGTGGAGGCGCGCTATGGCTGACATCACCGGTACCAACGGCCCCGACACTTTGACCGGCACCGATTTGGTCGACCGCATCTATGGCCTTGACGGGCCGACAGCCTCTTCGGGCTCAGCATGGAGGATACCCTCTTCGGTGCCTCATCCTACGACCGGCTCGATGGTGGCAGCGGAAACGACACGCTCTTCGGTGGCTCGGGTTCGGACGATTCTCTTCTCGGGCGCTTCGGCAGAGACCGGGTCGAGGGTGGCTCGGGTAACGACACCAACCTGGACGGCGGCCGTGGCGCCGACAGCCTCTTCGGAGGCGATGGCCTAGATTCCCGCATGTACGGCGGCCATGGGCCCGATACGCTATTCGGCGGGTCTGGTGATGATTCAGATCTACGCGGCGGCAGCTCGGGTGACACGCTTTTCGGTGGGTCAGGAGATGGTTCGAAGCTCTTCGGCCTGGTCGGCAACGATGTGATCTTCGGTGACGATGGCGACGATTCCCTGCTGTTTGGCAAGACCGGTAATGACACGCTCTATGGTGCAACCGGCAGGGATACGGTGTTGGACGGCGGCCAAGGCGCCGACACGATCTTTGGTGGCTCGGGCGAGGACAAAACCCTTCGAGGCGGCAGTGCTGCAGACTTCATCTATGGCGGTCCAGGCGATGACACGCGGCACTTCGGCGGTCAAGGAAACGACAGGGTCTTCGCCGACGGGGGCTATAATCGTTGGCTGTTTGGTGGCGAGGGTGAGGATCGCCTCTACGGTGGAGATGACACCGATGTTCGGCTCTTAGGCGAGCAAGGCGTTGACATCATCTTTGGTGGGGAAGGCAGAGACCGGGACCTCTTTGGCGGGCACGCTCGAGACCTGCTTTATGGTGGCTCCGATCGGGACACCGGACTCTATGGCGACAATGGAAACGATAGCCTCTTCGGCGGAAGCGGCGACGACCAGGGTCTCATTGGTGACAATGGGCATGACAAGATCTTCGGCGGAAGCGGGGAGGATAACGCTCTCCGGGGGGGAGTCGGGAACGATCGGATAGAAGGCGACGACGGCGATGACGATGGAATCAATGGCGGTGATGGCGACGACAAGATCCTGGGCGAAGATGGCGATGATTCCTACGTCACCGGCGGTGATGGGAATGATCGGGTTTGGGGCGGAACCGGTCATGACGGCAATTTCGATGGCAACAATACCTTTCGTGAAGGCATGCTGAATGGCGGCGATGGTTCCGATCGGATCTACGGAGACACCAGCGATGATGCCCTAAAGGGCCAGTCCGGTAACGATTCGTTGTTTGGGGATGTCGGCGACGACACGCTGATCGGCGAAGAGCAGGACGATTGGTTGGAGGGCGCGGCTGGTGCCGATCACCTCTACGGTGGTTCCGGAAAGGACCACTTGTTTGGCGGCACGGCCCAAGACGCCTTGATTGAGACCCTGTGGGGCGGAAGTGGTGACGACGTGCTGCTGATGGGCAACGGTGTCTTCGGGCGCGGCAATGAGGGTGCAGACAGCTTCTTCTTTGATGGAGACAATCTAGGATCGGCTGGCTCCGGTGGCCCCCTGATTCAAGACTTTTCCGCTGTCGAAGGCGACCGCCTGGTGTTCCAAACTGGCTTGGAGACCGGCATCTTCGCCTATATCGGCGCCACTACCTTCTCCGGCAGCGGCAACTCGGAAGCGCGCTTTGCCGGCCCAGAGCAGATCCAGGTCGATGAAGACGGCGATGGTTCGGTCGATCAGGCCTTCCAGATCTCCGGCATCACGGCGGCAAACCTGCTGACCACGACAGACTTCGTTTGGCTCTAGTTCAGCTCGGCGCAAGAGTACACAAAGATACCGGAGCAGAACTATCGGAGCAGACATGCTAATCTAGACCTCGCCAAACAGCGGGAAGATACCTCATGGCCGACATCACCGGAACCAATGGCCCCGATAGCTTGGTGGGGACGAACCTAGCCGACCGGATATTCGGCCTCAGTGGAGATGACACTCTCTACGGCGGCAACGGCGGTGAGATCCGTCTGGACGGTGGGGTCGGTGATGATTTTCTTTTCGGAGGCTCCGGCAACGACAGCGCGGCATACGGCGGATCTGGCTCGGACATCATCGTTGCCGGCAGCGGTGATGACAGTGGCCTCTCCGGCGGCAGCGGCGCGGATGCTATCGCCGGTGAAGAGGGTGACGATGGCATCTTCTTCGGCGGCGCCAGAACAGATGTCCTGACAGGAGGTTCCGGCAAGGATTCCCTCTTCTACGGCGGCGGCGGACAGGATCTACTGTTCGGCGGGGATGGTGCCGACACCTCTTTGCATGGCGGCACGGGCGCCGACACAATCTATGGCGACCTTGGCAATGACGTTCTTTTGCTGGGTGGCCCGGGCAATGACTTCATCTTGGGCGGAGACGGTTTTGATGCTCAGCTCTATGGGGGCAGTGGCAAGGACATCATTACTGGCGGCGATGACGGTGAGAGCTTCCTCACTGGCGGGTCGGGCGATGATTCCCTCTTTGGCGACAATGGCAGCGACAGCTTCTTCTTCGGTGGATTGGGGTCGGACACGCTCTTTGGTGGTCAGAAGCAGGACCGCTACTTCTTTGGAGGCAGCGGTGACGACAGCATAGTCGGCGGTCCCGATTTGGATCGCGACCTCTATGGAGGCAGCGGCGACGACCGGCTCTATGCGGGCACTGGCGACGACACCAACCTGCGCGGCGACCGAGGGGTAGATTGGCTCTATGGAGGCGATGGCCAGGACCAGGGCCTCGTTGGTGCAGCCGGTCCCGATCGCCTCTTCGGGGGAAGTGGCGAGGATCGGAGCCTTGCCGGTGGCACCGGCAATGATCGTCTCTACGGCGGCGCGGGGGACGACCAGGACCTCTACGGAGGATCCGGCGCCGACAGCCTCTTCGGCGGCATTGGTCACGATGACGACCTGGAGGGTGGATCCGGGAACGATCTCCTCTACGGAGGGTCCGGCGGAGACTCCCTCTTTGCGGCAGATGGCAACGACACGGTCTTTGGTGGTTCGAACAATGACGTCGTCATCGGGTCGCAAAGCGAGGTGATCTTTGGCGGCAGCGGCAGCGACCTGCTGAGAGGCGAAGACGGTGAAGATACGCTGCTGGGAGACAGCGGCGCAGACACCCTCTTCGGCGGCGATGGGGTCGATCAGGGAGTTGGCGGCGATGGATCAGACCGCTTTACCGGCGGCAGCGGCGCGGACCTCTTCGTAGGCGGTCAAGGGCAGGACCGGATCAACGGTGGGAGTGGTAGCGACATTGCGATTGGAGGAAGCGGCAACGATACGATTATCGTCGACACCGAAACCGACACGGTCTTCGAGCTCGCGGGCGAGGGTGCGGCCGACGTGCTGCGATCCAACGCCA
The DNA here is from genome assembly GCA_963669445.1 of Rhodospirillales bacterium. Taxonomy (GTDB): domain Bacteria; phylum Pseudomonadota; class Alphaproteobacteria; order Kiloniellales; family JACOMY01; genus JACOMY01. The sequence goes on along the minus strand of OY770029.1, from coordinate 1,416,383 downwards.
GCGACTTCACGCTCAGGAACGAGGTCGAAGGCCAGATCGAGAGGGTGAACATCAACAGCGGCGCCGGCGATGCGGAGCTGCACGGCAACACGCTGGGCAATCTGCTTATCGGCAATGCCGGCGAGAACCGGATCTTCGGTCTATTGGGCGATGATACTCTGAACGGTGGCAGCGGTGCGGACATCTTGATTGGCAGTCAGGGCAACGACACCTTCGTCGTCGAGACTACAAGCGATCAAGTCCGCGAGAGCGCCGGCCAGGGCGTCGATCTGGTGCGGGCGGAGAGCGACTACACCCTGCCCGACGGCACCGCAACAGCCTTCATAGAGAACCTCCGCCTGCAGGCCGGCTTCGGCAACATCAACGGAACCGGCAATAGCCAGGACAATCTGGTCGAGGGCAACAGCGGCAACAATCGCTTGGCAGGAAACCTGGGCGAGGACACCCTCCAGGGCGGAGACGGCTCCGATACGCTCTTCGGCGGCGGTCAGGCCGACCGGCTGGAAGGAGAGCGCGGCGCCGACACTCTCTCGCTCGGCCTGAACGACATTGCCTTCGGCGGATCTGGGAAGGACTGGTTTCTCCTCGGCGCCAACCTGGGCGCGGGCGGCCAAGTCATTCGGGATTTCGATGGCGTCGACCTCAACGCGGCCAATGGCCAAGACAAACTGGTCCTTGCTACGGGCCTGGAGACCGGATCTTTCTCCTACATCGGGCCCGCCGCCTTCTCCGCCTCGGGAAACAGCGAGGCGCGCTACTCCGGGCCACGGCAGCTGGAGATCGATCGCGATGGCGACGGCAACAGCGATATCAACCTACTGATTGACAGCATGACCCAGGCGAATCTGCTAACCAGCAGCGATTTCCTTTGGCTCTAGGAAAAGTCGTCGTTACTGGCTCACCCAGCAAGACACTGTTGTAAGGTCAGAAAAAGCGTACATTTTTTGCACGCTGTTGCTAAGCTCGCGACTGCAGTTTTGAGGAGTGCACCACATGGCCGATATCACCGGAACCGACGGCCCCGACAGCCTGGACGGAACCAGCCTGGCCGATCGTATTTTTGGCCTCAGTGGTAACGACACTGTCTTTGGCTTCGAGGAGAACGACACGATCTACGGTGGCCCGGGCGACGACACGCTTTACGGCGATGCACCGAGTGGCGCCTTCCCCTACGGTTCGGACAGCCTATTCGGCGGTTCCGGAACCGACCGGCTATTGGGACGAAGCGGCGATGACACCGTCGACGGAGGATCCGGGGACGATACCTTCCTGTTCGGTGACTTCGGTAACGATCGGGTCGAGGGTGGTCTCGGCGACGACGTTGGTCTCTACGGATTCGTCGGTGACGATAGGGTCTTCGGCGGCAGCGGTGATGACCAGATCCTCAACGGAGCCGAGGGTGACGACACGCTTTTTGGGGGCAGTGGCGACGATACCAACCTCGCGGGTCGAACGGGTAACGACCTGATCTACGGAGAAGACGGCAAGGATGAAGGACTAGACGGCCACAGCGGTGATGATCTGGTCTATGCCGGGGCCGGCGACGACACTTTGCTGCGCGGAAACTCCGGTACCGATCGCGTCGATGGAGGGCCCGGGAACGATTCTCAGCTCTTCGGAGGCTCCGGCAATGACAGCGTCGTTGGCGGATCGGGCGCGGATTCTCGTTTGGAGGGCGATCAAGGTGACGACATCGTCACGGCCGGCTCAGGCATCGATCTTCGCCTTTATGGCGAAGGCGGCAACGACACCCTGGCTGGCGGTGCGGGCGACGACTCTTTCCTCTTCGGTGGCGATGACAACGACAGACTGTTCGGCAGTCAAGGCAACGATTACCTGCTTTCCGGCGGCGACGGTGACGACGAGATCTATGGACGGGGCGGCGACGACGACCTGCTGTCGGGCTCGTCCGGCGACGACAGCATCTTTGGCGATGATGGCAATGACTATCGCCTCAATGGCTACGATGGCAGCGACTCGATCTTCGGCGGTTCAGCGGCCGATGTCAGCCTGAATGGCGGTAGTGGGAACGATAGCGTTTCCGGCGACGAGGGCGACGACACGGCACTCTTCGGTTATCAGGGTGCGGACGTCATTTCCGGGGGCAGCGGCAAGGACCTCAGCCTCTCCGGCGGCAGTGCCAATGATACCGTCTCCGGCGGCTCCGGCGACGATACCAGTCTGTTCGGCGATCAAGGCAACGACGTCATCTTCGGCGGCGTCGGTGACGATTCTGTCCTGCTTGGCGGTGGCGGAAAGGACAAGATCTACGGTCGCGGCGGGGTTGATGAATTCATCTTCGGCGGTTCGGCTGACGACACCATCTTCGGTGGTGGCGGCGATGACGAACAAATCCTTGGCGAAGAAGGTGACGATCTGATCTATGGGGGAGACGGCGACGACTCTCTCTTTGCCGGCCGTGCAGGCGACGATACCATGTTTGGTGGATCCGGTGACGATCGCTTCTTTCGCGGTTACGATGGGGCCGACGATATCAGAGGCGGTAGTGGGAACGATCTGTTACAGGCGGGCACTGGCAATGATGCACTGCGCGGCCAAGACGGGGACGACACGCTGTTTGGTGCCAGCGGTACGGATACGTTGCTGGGCGCTGACGCTAGCGATTCTCTCTTCGGTGCCAGCGCAAACGATGTTCTGGGCGGCGGTTCGGGTCAGGACGTTTTGGTTGGCCAGGGCGGCAATGATCGCCTGAACGGGGGCAGTGGAGTCGACAGCGCCTATGGAGGCTACGGCAACGACACCTTTTTCGTCGATCGCAAGGGCGACCTGGTCAATGAGAGTATGGACGGCGGCGACAAGGACTTGCTGCGTTCCAGCGCGCTGGCCTTCACCCTGCCGGATGGCGCTTATGGCTACATCGAACAGGCCATTTTGGAGACAACCGCCGGCGACGGCACGCTGGTCGGCAACAGCCAGAACAACAACCTGCTCGGCAACGATGGCGACAATCGCTTGGTCGGTCGGGGCGGCGACGATATCCTGAACGGCGAGTCCGGCAGCGATCTCCTGTTCGGGAACTTCGGCAACGACACCTTTGTGGTCGACACAAGCGGCGACCGGGTTGAGGAAAAAAGCGGTCAAGGGACAGACTTGGTGCGGGCCGAGGTGAACTACACCCTGCCTAGCGGCTCGGCCACAGCCTTTGTCGAGAACCTGCGGATGCAAGGCGGCTTTGGCAACATTAACGGTGTCGGCAACGAGCTGAACAACAGAATCCAAGGCAACAGCGGCGACAACCGCCTCTTCGGTCGCGCCGGAGACGATCATATCGAGGGGCGCGACGGCGACGACGAGCTCTTTGGCGGCGGAAAGGCCGACATCCTGGAAGGCGGCAGTGGCGCTGATACCATAGCTATGGGTCGGGACGACCAGGCTTACGGCGGCTCAGCCAGCGACAGTTTCCTCTTCGGTGCAGACCTGGCTTCCGGCAGCCAAGTCATCGAGGACTTCGACGGTGAACGCCTGAACGCCAAGAACGGCGAGGACAAACTGGTCTTCGCTTCCGGCCTCGAAGTTGGCTCCTTCGCCTACATCGGAGGAGCCGGGTTCTCCGGCGGTGGAGGCAGCCAGGCCCGTCACGCTGGCGGAGGCAATGTACAGGTCGATCAAGACGGCGATGGCAGCGCCGACATCTTCTTCCGCCTTGAGGGTATGTCACAAGCCGGTCAGTTGACCGCCACCGACTTCCTGTGGCTCTGAGGAGGCCCAAGCGACCATGGCGACTTGGTTCTATCGATCCGATGGCCAGGAGGTTGGGCCGGCTGACGAAGAACTGCTCGCAACCCTGATCAGCCTACGGCACATTACCCCCGAAACAGAGGTTCGAAAGTCAGACCAGGAGCAGTGGCAGCGAGCGGAGGCCTCGCCGCTGGCGAGCCTCTTTGATCGTGCAGCCAAAGATAAGCCAGCTTTCCCGTCAGTCGCTGATGCAACAACCGTCGCGGAACCCAGCGGGACCGCAGCGCGTTCCCCCGAAGCTATCCGTGGAAGACCGCGGTCGCCAAGCCGCAATGAGCTGACGTTCTTTCGCAGTTGCGTTTTGGCCTTGATCGTCCTCAGCAGCGCATATGCGCTGTTCCTCACTTACATCGCGATAGGAATGCTGAGTCCGGGCTGCGACATTGCCGGAGCGGCCAATGTGGAGCAGATAGAGCCGAGAGAGACACCGGGGCTCCTGTTGTTCCTCGTCGATGGTATCTCCATTGCTGTCACCTACGTCGGCTCTCTCATCATCGTCGGCCTCGAGGTTGCAACCCTCTGTCTAGCGCTCTTTGTAACGCTGCTATACCTCTACTGGATTTATATGGCCGCCAAGCACTTAGAGCATGCAAGAGACCCCGGTCAGGCGACCAGACCGCATCGCGCATTGCTCTGGCATCTGATACCGGGGCCCAACCTCATCTATCCGCCGCGTCTGATGCTACGACTCTACCGCTGGGCCGAACGAGAAAGAGGTGTGCCTGATGCCAAGCGGCCTCGCGCCTTGACTCTCTGGTGGGGCGCCAACCTCTTGGCTCTCATTGGCGCTCTGATCGCTGCTCTGTTCTTTTTTGTACCCGCGTTCCGCGAGGACGCCATTTCAGACGCTCTAGGCAACAGCGCCACTACGGGATTCTCGTTACCGCCTCTCTTCGTCGCCATTCTCGTCATTGTGTTCTGGATGGTCCCGCTCAGCCTATCGGCATTCTTATGGTTACAAAACAGAATCTCATCTTCACTATACTTAAGCGAGATGCGCAGGTAGTAAGAACTTTAGTGAATAAAGCGCTCAAAATTTGAAAATATACCTAAAAAATCTCCTCTGCGGGAAGCAAAGCTTCTTAGATAAGCTGCCCTTGCGTGGTTTGCAGCAGGAATCTATACCAACGTTGCATTATCCAAGAGGAGATAGGTATGAGCAACACAAAGTACATCCTTGTTTCCGTAGCATCAGTCGATGCCGCAACATTGCGTCCGGCGCTAGAGCTGGTTGGGCGCTTAGCTGAAGAGTTGAAAGAAAGCGCTGGGGCTTTGACGACCCGCTATGGCGTGATTGCCACTGGCGACTTCACCGGTAAGCTGGTTCTCTTCCAAGGCTATGGTGACTTGAACGGTATAGATCGCGCCTTCTCGGTCTATGGCCGTTCAAAGGTCTATCACGAGCTGATTGCGACGCCGTCGCTAGATGTTGTCATGCGTAACATTTGGAAGCTGGAAGAGATCGGATTCGAAAGTGGCTCATCCGACCACCCTGCCTATGGTGTCATGACACGCTTTTCCTCTGCCGATCTCATGTTGGACCGCATGCGTGAACTTCTGCCGATCTTTGAAGCGCATGGCGCCACAGTGGTTCGCTACGGAACGCTGGTCACGGGTAATCCTTGCGGTGGTCGACTTCTGGGCGTGGGCTACCCCTCGATGGATGCCATTGAGAAGACATATGGGGCTCTTAGGGAGTCGCCGGTCTACCTTCAGGCACTGGCGGAGATAGACTTGGATTGGCGAAACATCATCCGCTTCGAGGGGTAGCCCTCACAGCCTGCCAACAACAACCGAGACCTGGCTTGAGGCGCAACGTTTTGAGCAAGGTACTTGCCTTTCGCCCTCAAACCCTGATCTCGATTGATTGAACGAGCCGATCGGTCTTACACTCAGTTTTCGCCAAAGAGCCCAGACCGCTCTCCCTGGTCTACACGATAGCTCTTCACGCAGTGTTTTGGGTCGACCTCGTCCAGCAGCCGGCAGATCCACGTCGACAGCAAGAAGCACCAGGGGCATCCCTCTCGACCTTTGAGGAGCCGCTTCCCGAGCCGCCCGCTGATCGTCATGTCCGGATTGCCGCCAAGAATGGCGTTGGCCAATTGGTCGCCGGCGATGAAGAGATTAATGGCATAGCGACGCGCCAAACCTTCCGGCAGCAGCCGCATGAATGGCAAGGCTGCCAGCATAAAGACGACACCGAGCAACAGGCCGACGAGCGGAAGTGCCGGTAGTAGTATCGCCCAATAATACCATGTCATTGTGAGATCTCCTTCGCCCGGCGCACATCGGCCTGGACGTCGTCTAGCGTTGATTGGATGGCGGAGAAGCGCTCCAGGATGGTGACGCGCAGCTCTGCCATCTCGACCAGGAGCCGCTGAACGTCCTCGCGCTCTTTGCGTCGCTCATCTTTGAGCTCGGCGATGTCGTCGGTGTTCTCGGCAACGGCCGTCGAGAGCTCGGCAGAACGCCAAACGCCAATGGTAATGGCCGTTACCAGCGTGACGATGAGGACGACCGGCACCCGCTTGTCGAGGTGCCAACCGTCTCCCGCAGGGTCTTTCTCGCTCATAGCAGCGCCGCCAGACCCAGGCCGGCCAAGCCGCCGAGAAGAAAGGCGGTGACCAGCCATGTGAGGATACATCGCTCAGTCATGGCTAACCCTTGTTTCCAAAGATTCCGGACTGCCAGACGTTGATGGCAACGGCGGTGGCAGGCACTGCAATGATGACGACAGCGATCCCCGTCTGGACGACGTTGCCGCTCATCAATCGCTCTTCTTGACCTTCAGTGTGCTCTGCCAGGGTCTGGAGGGCCGTATAGACGCCAGCCATGGCGCCAAGGCTTCCGAGCGGCAGCACAAGTTTGCGGGAACGTTTGGCAACACGGCGGGTCTCGGCCGCCTCTTGCAGTACCTCTGCGGTCACGGCATCGACCACATCCGCTACCGGGTCGGCCTTCTTCCGAGAGAGCTTTCGCTTCCGCTTGCCTTTGGCGCGCTCGACAGCCGCTTTCGTTTTCGGACCGAAGTCACCATCGACCTTCACCGGCAAGCCAAGATCCTTGAGGTTCTTCTGAACCGCAGCGACGGCGACACCCTTGGCGCCCTTCTTCAAAGTCTCAAGCATGATCAGCTCTCCGGTAGGTAATTGGTTTGGATGTTGCCTCCCTCCCCTTCGGCGACCGGACAAAGGCTCTGCGGGGCTTGCGGTGGTCGCAGCGCCACGGTCCAGCTCGCCGTGTCCGGGTTCAGGTAGAGACGCAGTTGGCCGCCGTTGCTGGCGACACCGGTGAAGGCCAGGCCCTCGCCGTGCTTTTCCTCCAAGAAGCTTTCCAAAGCTTCCATCGGTCCGCACTGGATCGCCCCGGCAGAACCTGGAATCAAAAATGCCGCCATGAAGGCGGCCACACGTAACGTTCGCATGCTCTCTACTCCTCTTCTAGAAACTGATCGGCGGCGATCTCCTCGATCGCCAGGCTGGCGAGGCCGGGGAAGGCGGCCAGGCACTCGGGCATGCCCAACAGCCTGATCGGCAGGGCATAGCGCCCGTCGGTCAGAGGTCGGGGCGCGATCGCCTTGCCGGGGCAGTAGTCGCCGCTGTAGCTGCCCTCCTGCCCGGCCGGGATGATGAGAAACTGGGTCATTAGAGGGCTCCTATGCGGCTGAGATGATCTTCCAGGATGCGGGCGAGCGCGCGGTGCTTGGCCTTGGTCAGGCTCGCGCCGGCGCCAAAGAAGGCGATCTCAGCCTTGCCGTAGCTGCCCGCTCCGGCCCCCGCGAAGAGGGCTGCGCTCGACAGGCCGCTGGATGATCTGGTCAAGCTGGCCGAGCGCAGGTGCCCTTTGGCGCCCATGGCGTAGGCCTCGAAGCTGCTGGCGCCCGCACGGTCGATGGCGTTGTAACCGACGGAGCCGGGCACCAGGACCGATCCGTTCGCGTTCGTACCGTCGTTCATGCGGTAGTTGGACTGGCTCGCCCCGTCGTCCGGGCGAATGCGCAGCACGACACCGCCGCCGCTTGCGCCTGCGACCGTGCCGTTGCCGACGCTGCTGTCGAGCGAGTAGAGGTAGATGAAGAGCGAGGCGCTATCTTGCGTGAAGTTCACGGCGTCGCTCGCAGGAGCCCAGCCCGTGTCGATGTAAGAGGTCAAGCCGTCGGTCGCATAGCCCCGTCCGGCAAGGAATGTGGGCGCATTCGTTGCCGTCGCCGCGAAGGCGGCCGGGTTCTTCCAGTTCACCAAGGCGGTCGGCTCGTCGTGGGCGGCAAAGACATAGAGGACGTCGAGCAGGTCCCAGATCCCAGCCGCATCCAGGTCGCGGATCGTCAGCTCCTGATCGTGCTTCAGGTAGCGGCCGTCCTTGACGTCGGGCGGGGCGGCGATGGCGGAGTAGAGTGCGTCCGTCGCCGGGTGATAGTCCCAGACCGGCCGGCCGAGGCGGGCGTCGAACCAGAGGCGAGAGCCGCCGTCTTCGGCATGCTCCACAACCAGGGCGCCGGTATCCGGCAGGGCCGTGTCCAGGATCAGATGCGGCGCCGTCAGGCGCTGGTTCAGCTGAACCTCGTAGTCGTTGCCGCTGACCATGTTCCTGGCCGTACCGCCGGCGGCCAAGAGGGTGATGCTGCCGACCCCATCGACGGCCGTACTGCCCATGGTCCAGCCGCCGCTGCCCAGCTCCAAGAGGCTTTCTCCGGAGGCCGCGTTGAACTCCAGCAGGTCGATCGCCGTCATGTTCTTCGGCAGGGAGATGTCGGGCGTGAAGGACGACTGGCCGGAGACCGCCGGGATCTGATCCCAGGCTTTCTCCAGCGAAGGCTTCAGCGCCACGCTCTCCCCGAAGGTGAGGTCGATGGTCGAGCCCGCACTGTCGCGCTTGTAGACCGCGGCGATATCGTCTTCGTCCTCGATGAAGAGATTGTCGGCGGTAAAGATGCGCGCGCTTCCATCGCCGGTCTGCTCGAAGGTCTTGGGCGAGAGGCCACGCAGCAGCAGCGGACTGCCGGTCACCATGGCGCCCCCGGTCTTCTGGCAGCGCACCCTGGCCAGACGCTCGCTGGCTTCCACCAGAGAGAGCTGCCCGGTGTGCTGGGCGCTAAGATCATCCATCGCCCACTCGCCCTCTTCGCCCAGATAGGGGGCGCGGATCATGTCCGGCAGAGCGAAGAGGAAGTCGCCTTGCGAGGCATTGATGGCCAGGCCTTGCGCCACGGCCGCCCCGATCTTGGGCGCCGGCACCTGATGGAAGACGCGCTGCGTCTCATCGAAGGCATAGGGCGAGGGCGGTGCCCAGTCGCGCGGCTCGTCGCCCTTGAAGAAGTCGAGATTGCGCAGGACCAGGTTGCAGTTATAGCCCTCCTGGACTCTGAACTCGAAGCCGCAGGAGCTGTCCGGCTCGACGATCACGCCGCGGCTGGGCAGGGCCACGGCCGGCACCGGGATGGGAATGGCGAAGGAGCGCTGCCAGCGTGGCACGCGCAAGGGATAGATGGGATAGTAACGCCGCCCCTTCTTGGCCCGCTCGCCATAGTCCTGGAACCAATAGAGCACCAGCGGCAGGCCGTCGTCGCGCGCGCCGTTCTGGCTGCCGGCTTCCAGCGTGTCCTGGATGTCGAGCTGCAGCATGTAGGTACCCGAGGGGATGGCGCCGATGCCGGTCCAGGCCAGATCGAAGACCACCGGGCCGGTCGCCGCCGTCGCCGGCGAGCGCACGGCATCGCTGATCGAGACGCTGAAGTTGTAGAGCCAGCCGCCGAACTCTTGATTGGCAGCGCTCTGGCTGTTCTTGCCCTGGCTCGGGTTCACGCTACAGCCGCCGCGCGCGCGGATCGACCAGCCCGGCAGCAGCGCGCGTGGCTCCTGGATGGCAAAGCGGCCGCCGTCGCGCTCGCGCTCGATGGCAAGGCCGGTATTCAGCACCAGGTTGGGCGCGTCGGGCTTGGCGCGCCCGCGGCTCCACTGGCGATGATCCTCCGGCAGGGCCTGCAGCTCGACCGAGGCCACGTCCAGCGAGAGCGAGCGGTCGGTCGGCGCGTCGCTCAAGAGATAGCCGTCGCCGACCGTCAGCACGAAGGGCCATTGCAGCGCAATGGTCTCGCCCTCGATCGTGATCTCGCCGCGATCGCTGTCGTACATGAAGGTGAAGCCGACCCAGGCCTCGCCGTCGATCGAATAGTCCTCGCCGCTCTTTTCAACGGCAGCGAAGATCTTGCGGTTGATCGGACGCCCTCTCGCACTGTCGCGGGCGCCTCCGGAGCGGAGGATCTTGTGCAGGTCGCGCACCAGATAGGGGTCGCGCCAGGCCGCTTCCAGGCTGACGATCTCTTCGAAGTTGCCGACCTGCAGGATGCGGGCGTTGTCGTCCTTGCTGGGCAAGGCGCTCAGGCGCAGCTTGCCGGAGACCTGCCAGCGGCCGGGCTTCAGCGCCGCCCCGGCCGAGGTCTTGCCGACCAGCTCCAGGATGCCGGTCTCGGCCGTCCAGGTCCAAGTGTGCCCGGCATCGGCATCCTCGATCTGGGCCGACTTGCGCGGGATGAAGACCAGCTGGTCGGTACGCGGGAAGTTCTCGGCCCGCAGGATCGAGGCATGGAGCCCCTTGCCGCCGGGGCCTTTCGCCGTCACCGGCTGGACCGCCACGGCGGCCAGGAAGTCACCGGTCTCGGGGTGGCGATTGCCGGTCGGCACGTGCAGCTGGTTGCCTTTGCGGATCCGCCAGCGGAAGACGTCGGAGGCCGAGGTGTTCTTGATGACGTCGATCTTGGCGTTGGCGGTCGAGAGGATGGCGTCCAGCTCCGGCACCGCAAAGCTGCTGTCGCTCTCGCCCTCGATCAAGGTGACGTCGGTCCAGTCTTCGGCTAGGGCGAAACCCAACGAGGCGGTGACGTCGATCAGGGACTGTCCGGTGGCCAAGGTGACAGTGCCCTTGTTGCCGGTCTGGTGCAGGACGATGTGGTTGATGTCGGTAGCCGAGGCTTGGACTTCGATGCCGTCCGTTGCCGTGGCGATCAGCACGCCGCCCGAGCCGATCGTCAGCGCCGTCTCCTGCCCGGCGCCATAGGCGAAGACATCGGGCGCGCCGGCCGTCAGGTCGCCCTCGGCCACGAAGCTGGTGTTGGCGCCGCCGTCGACGAAGAAGGTCTCTTCCAGGCCGCTGACCTCGACCACCACCTTGTCGCCGGCCGAGACCTCGACATGCGCGAGATCCAGGGTGGAGTCCGGCCAGTCCGGGATGAAGCCCTCGAAGGCCAGGTCGCTTTCCTCGCCGGCAGAGGCATTGTGCTCGACCTGGACCGAGGCGTCGGTGAAGCCGATCACCGTGTCGTTGGTGGTATCGATGGCCTGCAGCAGGGTGTCCTTGGCAGAGGCCTTGCGCGTGCTGGCGCGGTGCACATCCAGCGGTGCGAAGTCGCCCAGCGGCAGGGCCGGTGCGAAGCCACCGCCGCGTGCCTTGATCCAGAGCGCAGGATTGCCGCGGCTGGTCGGCTCGTCGTGGGTCACATAGGCCATGTGTTCGTTGTTCAGGCGGATCAGCGAGGGCCGGTCGCGATGGGCATGCAGGCCGGCCGGTTTCCAGCCGGTGAAGTTCACCCCGTCGCCGAAGGCGATGAAGTGGCGCTGACCTTCTTGCGGCGTGACGAAGCCAAAGGTCTCGTTACGGCGCATGATGGCAACGAAGTGGCCGGGCGCCTCCTCGCTCATGGACCACTCCCAGAAGTTGGCCGGATCCATGACGCCGATGTCGATAGAAGGTCCCAGCTTGAAGACCATGTCGTCGATGCCCGCGCCGGGGTTGTCGCAGTACATGACGCAGACATGCCTGGGCACGGTTTTGGCCGAACCGGAGTTGGGCAGCAGCACCATCAGGAAGTGCAGCCGCCCGCTGGACGAGAAGTAGGTGTCGTGACAGATCGGGAAGAGCGCGCCCTCGCCTTCGTGGGTCCAGGCGTTGAAGGTCGCACCGGCCGGCACCGCATCGCCATACCTGATCGGCCTGATCGTACCGTCGGCCAGCATATGGAAGTCGTAGAGCGTGTGGATGCCGTCCGGCGTGGTCTTCTGGGCGACGGTGAAGCCGCCAGTGCCGGAGAAGCGACCATGACCGAAGCGGATCCACAGCTTGGATCCGAAGCCCGGCTGCTGGAAGTTGATGATCCCGGTCTGCCAGAGCGTGAACTTGCCGCCTTCCGTCGCAGCCGTCATCGGCAAGGGGTTGCTGCAGACTGCTGCAGAGGTGGCAAAGTCAATGCGGCTCGACCAGATCAGACCCTGCCCGCCGTCGGTGCTTCTGTGATAGGCGACGAACTGCTGGTCGGCGCCCTCGAGCGGCGAGGTCTCGTTGGTCTGGTAGGAGATGATCCACTCCCCATCCAGATCGACCCCAACCTGGGTCTGGTGCGTTAGCCGATTGGCATCGACGGGAAGCACCTCGACCTCATCCAACGGCCCTTCCCAGACCGTGGCGCCAGTCCACTTCGACTGCACGGCAAAAAGGTTGGTCGAGCCGTTGACCGCAGCGCGCGGATCCATCCGCCACTCGACGTCGGCCACGCCCTCAATGTCGCCCAGCAAGAAGTACCAGTCGGCGGGGTCAGGCGGGATCGGGATAACGACATAATCGAGGCCAAGCTCGATCGCGCGATCGCGCGCAGCCTGGAAGGCGGTAATGTCGTTGGTCTCGCGGTCACCCTTGGCGCCATGCGTCAGGACCGAGACTTCGGACTGTCCTTCGATCGAGACCAGTGCTTGGTTCACCAGCGCTTGCATCTGCGCCAAGTAATCCTTGGGATCGCCGCTATCGCCCAAGGGCACCGTGACCGCCCTGCTCAGCCGCTCGGCCAGCTCCTGGTCGCGCATTACCGCATGGTCGAAGGCCCGCTCGACATCCTCGGCAAAGAAGGGACCCTGATTCTCCAGATCCATCTCCTGCGTCAGCGGCTGATCGCGTACGATCACCAGCTGCTCACCGCTGGCCAGAGCCGCGGTCAGCACCACGGTTCCGCCGTGGTCCTTGCCGACGCCGGTGACCAGATATTCGCTATCCAACTCCAGCGTGCTCTCCGCGCCATCGGCCTGAATGCGCACCACCCGCAGATGGCGCTTGTCGTCCACCCGGAAGCGGTAGGCGAAGGTCGTGGTCAGCCCCGTCCCGGCGTAAGGGCCGGAACGATAGTGTTCTTGGGATAGGGTCATGCGCGTACTCCAAAAAAGAGGGGCGCCCGAAGGCGCCCAAAGAAAAACCCCGACGAAACGGGGCCAGATTTCGAACTGGTGATTGACGTTGCCGCTTGTCTAATCCGCTGTCTTCTCTGAAGGTCTGAGCGCATGCTCGCCATCGGTCTCGGATGTGGCCGAGCGACCGAGGATGTAGGCTTCGATCTGGCGCGCAGCAGCGAGGCGAAAGTTTATCGGCATGGTCCGATCGGTCATGCGGATACACTCGCGGCGAAGCGATTTGATGTCCATTGACTTCTCCTTTTATGGAACGATGGGATGAGGGTCCTCTTGGACCGGAGCAAATATGCTCATATCCATGGCTGTGCCGGCCCTCTTCCTGCCCGTCTGCCCACGAGAGCATTCTGGATTGGACGGTCGGGCGGGAAGAGGACCGTCACTGCGCTTTTCCAAGAAGTCTCAGAAGATGCGCGAAGCCCCGGTCAAGAGGGAACCGCCGGCACGAAAAATGCCCTGCGTCAAGGCTCGATCACCCTGCGAGCGGCTAAGCGAAGCTTCGTTCGTGAAGTCGCTTCGCCGTAACATGTGTTGAAAGGCCTCACGCTCTGCGTTGGCCCGGATCTGCAGGGCGTCAAGTGCGCCTTGGCTGGCCGTGTCGCCCAAGACCTGCAAGGGCGAGCCACTGCTGGTATCGACACCCTGGGCGGCTAGAGCGGCTGCTTGACGGCCTTTCACTCTTGCAGCTTCCAGGCGCGTACGCTGTTCTTCGATACGGCCACGGCGCCGCGCATCCCCGGCCAGGCGGCGCGACAACTCAGCATTGTTCTCGGACACACGCGCATTGAAGCGCGCAGCCTGTCGGGCACTGGTTCCGGCAGTAATGTTACTCAAGAACTGCAGGCCGACGCCTGCTCCCAATAGTGCTGGACCACACATAGACAATCTCCTTTTTTGGTGGTAGCTGCATTAAGGTTTGGTCAAGACTTTGCTCACCTTCCGTGAAGCGATCCTCGATCTCCTGTTCCAGTCCACTCACGACCGGCTGGCAAGCCGCACGCCAAGCGCTTCACCACTTGCCATGCTGCCTCCAATGGACGCGGCGAACTAAGGATTAAGGAGTGGCTAGTGCGCCTCTCGGCAGAGTAGGAGCGCCTGTCTCGCGGCCGGCGAAGATGGCGTCTTGGGCCAGACGCAGTTGCTCACGCTTCTTGCGCGCCTCGATCCAGAGATAATGGTTGATCAGCTGGCGTTGGCGTTGGCGCAGAGCCTCCGAGGTATCGCCGACAGCGAGGGCCGCGGCGGCGGAACGACCGGCCTCTGCCTGGGCAGCCTGATAGATCGCCTCGTCCATCTCCCGCGCCGTCCAGCCCTCCACAATCCGGCCGGCAATCCTGGCTGCGCGCGCGCTCTCAGGCTCTCGTCGGACCTCACTTTCCGGAGAGAGATCCTCGATCTCTTGTTCGAGGTAGGCCAGAACCGACTGGCCATGCAGCAGGTCAAGCGCTGCATCGGGCGCCTCTTCGGCGCCTGCCAGGCGCGCCGCCAGCAGATCCTCCTCCGCATCCGCACGCAAGTTCTGCAAATTCCGCTCGAGCCTTAGGTTGCCGGCGATACGATAGCCACTGCTGTGCATTGCCCTGTCGATCTCCTCACGCGTTGCAAGCATGCGGTCGAACACGCCGCGGATCTCGGGGCTCAAGGTCACCCCCAAGTCCTCCTGTCGGCGATAGATCGCTAGCAACCAGTCCTTGAAGTGGCGGAAAGACTGTTTCAAGCCCTCGGACGGCGCCTTGCCTTCCCGAAGGTAGGCTTCAAAGGCACGCGCCCACTGCTCATGCATCGCCCGCCAGGCCTTCTGCTCGGCCTCACTGCGCGGAGCCATGTCGCTGTCGAGCAGGGTTTCGACATCCGCAGGAGAAACGCCGGCTTCAGCGGCAAGTGATTCCGTGTTATCCCGCCACCATTCTGTGACAACCTCAACGTCGTCCCGAAGTCCCGCGGTGTCGGGATTCTGACGCACTGCAGTAAGCTGGAACTCCAAAAAAACATGGCCCATCTCATGCAAGGCCGTGCTGAGATTGTGGCTTTCAGTGAGGACGATCTTTGCCGGTGTGTTAGTAGGGGACCTTTTGGTCGGCAACACAGTGAAACCTTGGAGAACTCCGCCTGTTCTTTCTTCCAGCACCTCACGCCGACTCCCAATTGGATCGACATTTGGTTGTACAAGATCAATCTCTGGCAGTTCGTCCGCCTTGACACCGTGCTTGCGCGACCCTAAAGTACTTGATGCGGGCGGAAAGCCAGAAGCGGTCTCTGCATGAGGGGTTCCGGCCCCAATATGATGGGAGGGCACACGACCTCCTCCCCCGTCCGCGCTTTCAGCATCTCTTGTTGCCTGCCGTCGGCGACCACGAAGCCCTTTTTCATTGGCAAACTGCATGCTGACTATCTCGATTCCATCTTGAACCGGTACTGCTTCCACGGTTACAGTTTGATTTGTTGCTTTTCCTGCCGTGCTACCATCAACTACCCGCACTCGGCGAGCAAGAATAGTTCTGTTCTCATGAATACTACGAATTACTTCTGACCTTTCTGCAATAATGTATGGAAGAGCTTCAAGAAGAACTCCGAGATCGGCGCCCCGTCTTCCCTGTATGTGAGAGAGAACGCGATTAGATATTGTTACCTTAAGTGATACTTGATTGAATGCGGGATCAAATTCTGCGGCCCTCCGTGCGTTTGTATTATTCAACTGAGCAATTCTAAATTTCACTTCAGGCGTACGAGTACCGAATTCTCGCCCGACCATATGCTTCTTAAAAAACCTCGGCAGGTCAACGAGATCAAACTCTTCTCCATCGACAAACTCTCTTGTTGTCGGTATAGCGTTACGATCACCCAGGTAGACTCTGTAGGCTGCCTCAAGCTTCTCCTGAGGATCTCCCGGATCAGTAAAACTACTCGCTTCTCCCTCAGCGTTTTTCTCCTGCCGGAGGATTAGCGGCGGCAGGTCATCCACTGTCACACTGAGTGGTTCAAGCTTCCCTGCGCGTACCTGAAGGCCACCGACCGCTAGGAATGCCTCCTTGGCACTTCTTCCCGTTCTCTCACCCAACGTCCGATAGAAGGCGATCAATGGCTGCACAGTTTGTCGAGCCGCCTCGTCCGACAGGCCAGCGTCCATGAACTGCCGGGTCATCTCCTGCTCCAGCTCAAGGAGTTCGGCCGTTTCGGCCTGCTGCAGTGCCTCGAGGTTCGCGCGGTTCACCTTGGCCGAAGCGGTGGCGGATTCACCCTGCGGTTTCCTTGACCAGGGCGAGAAGCTAGCATTGTCGACGAACCAATCGCCGTGCGTGGCGGCCAGTTGGGCGGCATAAGCTTCGGTCGGTATAGCAATCAGGCCGCCGGCCTTTGCTACCTCTATGACACGCCCTGGCGGCAGGCCCAGGCGCCGTGCCACCGCCCCGGGCAGTTCGCCCTTGTCGCGAAAATAGTTCACGAAAGCCTCGGCCGAAACAAAGAGGTGTCTGTAGCCGCGCCCCTGGACGATCCGTCCCACCAAGTCCTGGAAGGCCGGGGGAGAGCGCTTGAGGACCTTGCTTTTCTGCGTCGTCGCGTTGATTGCCGCGATGATCGGACCCTCCTCCTCCGGGCGCGGCGAGGCTGCAAGCTGGGCGCCGCGCCCTTTCCCAGGCGTCATCGCCTCACGCAGGAGGCCCAGCAACGCACCGGCGTTACCGCCAACCAGACCATCGCGCCAGAGACCGGTCACGAGATCGACGTCCCCTTCAGCCACGGCACTGGTGATGACGCGCTGCAGGAAGGCTTCCGTCATCTCCTGCGTGCCTTCGACCAGCCCGCCTTTGACCGCCCCGGCTACATGCCGCCCAAGGTATGCGTCCAGAGTGGGCAGACGTTTGGTCAGAACCTTCAAGCTGAAACGATCGAGCAAGAGGCTCACGATACCGCCGACAAACTGCGCCACACGTGCGTCGGGTTCGTTGGGATCGACACCTGCCTCGATCTGCTGCCGGCGCTGGATCTCGACCCCTTGACCGAAGAGTAACCCGGTCAGTGCGACCTGCCCGGCAGGCCCGCTGACAAAGAGGGCCAGTTGCCCTGCAAACTGCCCCAGGCCGCCCGCCACATCGTTGGCGAAGGTGCGCTCGTCGGCTGGCACGTCGATCCACTCGGCAAAGTCTTCGGTGGCCTCACCGATGTAAATCAGTCCGCTACCAGCACCGCCGACGACATCGCCCGCAAACTCATAGACCTCACCTGGTGTCACGGCATTGAAAGTGAGAGCGGAGAGACCTCTATGCGGCAGCATAAGATAGTCAGGGACCTCTTGAGAGTCCGGCATAGCTTCGGCGGCATTTTCAAGGAAGTGGCCGGCACCCTGCAAACCCATCCCCGCCATGTTGGCACCGCCGGCAACGAAAGATCGGGTAAGACCATTCCAGAAGCTGCCGTCTACAAGGCCCCTCTGCGCAACATTAACTGCCACCTGTTCCAACTCCGACAGGGACTCGACGTCATCTCCAGCCAGTTCCTGATTGTTCCCCTCCTGCAGCCAGGCGTTAACCTGCGGACTGGCCGACAGCTGACGATAGCGAGCACTGATCCGTGCCAGTCCGACGATCTCATCGGGATCAAGGTCGGCGATGGCTTCCGGCAAACCCAGGCTCCGTGCAGCTGCACGCCCCTGGGCCAAGCGATCGCCTGCGATCTCACCGGTTTCGGCGGAGCGGGCCGCTAACCTCGCCGCACCCGCCTTGGTCTCTCCGACAGCAGGCGGCGGCAAGGTCAGTGCGGCCAGCGGATCGGGTCTGTTACCGACGTCCCGCGGCAAGACTTTGCGTTCGGTCGGATCGAGGGAAGGTAAGATCTCGCTCATCTAGAGACCTCCTTTTTTTGGGGTTGCAAAAGAGCACCAAGAGCTCAGAGGTTTTGGAGAAGCGGGAGAAAGGGCTAGCCGAATACATCGTCCCGTGACTGACGCTACTGCGCCATCTGTAGTGGCTCGACCGTCGGCGCAGCCTCCCCTGGCGCAGGGCTCAGAAACTTTCGAGGCGGACGCAGCGCATCTTGAATGCTTTGCAGCAGACGGCGCTTCTTGCGCGCCTCCAGCCAGAGAAAGTGGTTTAGAAGTTGCCGCCTACGCTGTAACAAGACCTCAGCCCTCTTGCCCTCGACAAGGGCGGCAGCGGCAGCTTGGCCGGCTAGCGCTTGTCTTTCCAGATAGAGATCTTCGTTCATCTCTCGGGCCATCCAGCCCTTGGAGATCTCGGCGGCTATCCTTGCCGAACGCGCGCTCTCTTCTGCCGCCGAAGGCCCCGTCTCCGGCACCAGTCCTTCGATCTCTTCTTCAAGGTACTGCAGAGCTGCCTGGCCGTGCAGCGCTTGCACCACGGCGTCATCGTTCTCTTCCTCTTCAGAGAGACGCGCGGCAAGCAGGTCTTCTTCAGCTTCAGCCCGGAAGTTCTTCAGGGCAACGTCCCCTCTGAGGTCTCCGGCGTCACGGTAACCGGCACGACGCGCTACCTGCTCGATCTCCTCGCGGGTCGCCAGCATGCGATCGAAAACACCACGTACGTCTGGCGACAAATCAACATCCAAGGCGTCCGGCTGGCGATAGATCGCGATCAGCCAGTCCTTGAAGTGACGAAAAGACTGACGCAAGCCCAAGGACGGCGCCTTGCCTTCTCTCAGGTAGGTCTCGAAGGCCCGCGCCCATTGTTCGTGCAAGGCGGCAGCAATGCGCTGGTCACGCGGACCTCCGGAAGTTGATCCGCCATCCAGAAATGCCTCCACCTCACTTGCAGTGACGCCGGCCTCGACAGCGATCGCTTCGGCGTTCCCTCGCCACCAGGTGTTGGTGTTCTCCAGGTCCTGATGAACCCGCAGCGGCGCTCCCGGTCCCTTCATCAACGACCTGTTCACTTCCAAGAAGTAGTGGCCGAGTTCATGAAGCGCCGTGCTGAAGTCGGCTTGTTCGGCTAGTAGGATTCGTGCAGGGCTAGCGGGCGATAGACCCGATTCGGGCAGAGACAAGCTACCCCTTAACAATTCCCTCTGGTCAATGTCAGCACCTACTGGACGCACCGCCAGCACATTTAGGTTGAAATCATCAAAGGGCAAAGCTAAGTACAGTTGGTCAATGTCCTCTAGGCGCTCCCCTGCCCGCGCAGGTCTATCGCGGTTACCACGGGAACCGCTTTGCGGGACATTGACGTTTCTCTGGACGCTGTCAATTGTGTGATTGTAGTATTTTGTTCCCTTACCTAGGACACGAAGATTGAGTCTGACTGTGTAAATGTTTGACCCTAACTGAACATCCGCCTCACCCCAATACATACCTAGTACATGTTTCTTTTTTCGATCAGACAAGTCATTGTTCGGAATGAAATCGCTTTTGATTTCTGCAAACCTCACGATATCCCAGAGAGCTGGAACCAACTTCAACCGTACAGGATCTCTGAACCTCTTTGACCGAATTTTTTGCGGAGCCTCAAACATTACTGGCAAACCCAAATGTGCGTTGAATACGGATAATGGTAGACTATTCCGCCGATCTTTTGGCCTCAAATTCTTATTGTACCACGACAGTGCCAAGGGAATAAGGACATCGACGTCATCGCCATCATATCCAAGCTCCGTACCACTCAACACGCTGACAACTCTAGGCTGACCAATCTTGCGATGTTCGCCGTCTGGACGCCCAACGTCCTGAACCGCCCCCGACACCTCCAACCCGCCAAAACGCCGAAACAGTTCAGCCGGACTTTCGAAGCTATCGCTGGCCACAGTGCGAAAGAAAGCGATAAGCGGCTGCACGGTCTGCTGTGCCACGTCTTGAGGCAAGCCGGCTTCGGTGAACTGCCGGGTCATCTCCTGCTCCAAGGCGGCGAGTTCTGTTGCTTCGGCCTGCAAAGAGGCCTCCTCGCGGTCTCTCATCAGGCGCGCCCGTACCGAGGCGGACTCCGCACCCGGTCCCTTGGCCGCTGCTCCCTGCGGCGAGAAGCTGGCGTTCGCGGCAAACCAGTCGCCGTGCGATGTGGCGGCCAAAGTGACGGCGTAGTTCTCCGTCGGAACGGCGATCAGGCCACCGGCCTTAGCGCGCTGGATCACCTGGCCCGGAGCCAAGCCAAGTTGCCGTGCGATGGTACCGGGGAGCTGGCCCTTGCCGCGAAAGTAAGCCACGAAGGCCTCTGCCGAGACATAAAGGTGCTCCGTGCCGCTGCCGATCTTCGTGCGCCCAAGGAAGTCTCTCAGGGCTTGGGGCGAGCGTTTGGCAAGTTTGCTTTCCCGCACAGCCGTGTTGATCGCCTCGATCACCGGACGATCCTGCTCCGGTGAAGGCGGTTGCGCCATAGCCGGCCCCTTGCGGCGACCGGGGGAGAGCGCCTCCCTCAAGTAGCCAATGACACCGCCGGTGCTGCCACCGACCAGACCATCCTTCCAGAGCGCGTCCAGAAACGGTGTGTCCTGCTCCCCGCCACCGCGTTGGCAATCACATGCTGCAGGATGCTCTCGCCCACCTCCTGAGTGGCCTCGACCGCGGCACCCTTCACAGTTCCGGCAAGCCTCCTGCCTGTGTACTTCTCGAGGTTTTGTAGTCGCTTCTTCAGGGCGCCGATGCTGGTTCGCTCACTGACGAGGCTGCCGATGCCGGCGACGAACTGGCCGATATGCGCCTCTGCGCTGTTCGGATCGACGCCGCGGTCGATCTGTAGGCGGCGTTGCACCTCTACGCCCTGCCCGAAAGCGAGCATTACAAAGGTGGCCTTGCCAAACGGTCCCGCCGCGAAGAGTGCAAGCTGACCGGCAACCTGGCCCAAACCGCCGGCCACGTCGTTGACGAAGCTGCGCTCTTCTGGAGGGACATCTATCGAAAGGGCAATCTCCTCCGCCGTTTCGCCGACTTCTCTGAAACCGGTTCCTGCCGCTGCCGTCATCTCGACTAGAAAATCGAATGTTTCGGGCGTCGCGTAGCCATGCCCGACAAAGGGAGCCAGCGCCCCAAGTGGTTCGGCTTCGAAATCCGCACTCTCACGGAGATTGGTCAGTCCTTCGGCTGAGGATTCCAGATTGCGCCCAACGCCTTGTGCGCCCAAACCCAAAGAGGTGACAGCTCCCGCGGCAAACGACTGGGCCGAACCTTCAAGGGCATCGTAGACGCCCAACCAGGGATGGGCCGATCGCCAATAGGCATGTTCTACGGCAGCCAAGGCTTCCACGTCGTCTCCTGCCAGTTCCGCATTACTGCCTTCATCCAGCCAGGCCTTGAGATGCGGGGTCCCGGACAGCAGGCGGTAGCGCTTGGTGGTGCGCGATAGATCGACAATCTCATCGGGGTCCAGATCGGCTACGGCCTCAGGCACACCCAGGCTACGCGCAGCAGCCCGCCCGGCAGCCAGTCGATCGCTCTCGGCACTGTCCGTCAGAGAGAGTACGGCAGCTCGGGAGGCTTTGGTCTCAACACCCGCGCTCTCCTCCGGCGCAATGCCGAAGGAAGTCCCTAGAATCTCGGACATCACGCTCCTCCTATCTCGTTCAGACTGCGATAGAGGGCTCTGCGCTCCTCATCGCTCAGGTCCGGCATGGCCTCTGCCAGCCTGTTGAGTGCGCTGGGATCGTCACGTGCGTCGGGCAGGTCTGTCGATTTGGGCAAGGCCGCAAGCGCTCCCTCCTGCAGAGCGCGCGCCTCTTCAGCCTGCTCCAATGGCTTCCCCTTTGCCCGTTCCGCCTCGAGTACGGCCTGGTCCAGTGATGCCGCTATCCGCCCGGCCTCCGCACTCTTGGGATCGAGATTGAGGCTGCCCAGAAGGATCTGCCGTCGCCGATCCCTACTGGCCAGAGCCGCTGCTGCAGCCGAATCCGCTCCGGCGGCAAGAGCTTGCCGCGCCCGCTCCTGCCGCTCGCGAAGCAGGGAGAAGCGATCCGGCGTCAGACTGGCCTCTTCGGCGAAAAGGTCTCGCACTGCCAGATCAGCCGGCGGCAGAGCAGCCAATTCTCCATAGCGCGCCCAGTCGTCCTCGACCGAAGGCCCTTGCTCGAACAGACGCCGTAAGCGGCCTAGGCGCTCACGGCCCAGTGCCTGCCGCAAGTCCGGAGAAAGCTCGTCCGGGTTGCCGCCGGCGCGCACGGCCTCATAGGCCTCGCTTTGCAAGGCATCCAGTGCCGCCTGCCTTTCCGGATCTGGCCGAACCAGGCTGCCGCTCGCCCGGCGCGTCGCCTCGAGCTGGCGACGGACGATGCCCCGCGTCTCCTCATCCTCAATGCTCTCGACCCGCGTCAGAGCCGCCTCGACCGCCGCTGCACCATCGCCTGAGTCGGCAAGCGCAGTGGTGGTTAGGTCTTCGGCCAAGGCCTTGGCATTGGCCAGCCGTCGCTCGTCGCCAAGCGCACCATCCAACTCCCTTGCCAGGTCCGCGGGCAGGGTCTCGCGCTGCTCTTCAAGATAGGCTGCGGCCTCGTCAAGCTGTCCGTCTGCAAGCAACTGCGAGAGTGCCGCTTCATGGACTGTGCCCAACTTCTGCTTGACGAAGGCGTCGCTCTCGGCATCGTCGAAACCCAACGAGCGAGCATAGACTTCTGCGTCGAAGGTAAGCAGTTCCAGATCGCTCGACTGACGCTCGGGCTTGTCGACATTGGCCGTGGCACGCGCCAGGCGTTGCTCCAACCGCAGTTCCTGCTCTCCCTGCAGCCAGTTCGTTGTCTGCTTCAGCCCCTCTTCGGCCAAACGCGCGCGCACGGCTGCCTGACGACCGCTCGCCACCTGTTCCCAAAGGCTGGAGAGTCTGGGCGTGATCAGACCGGCCTGCAGCTTCTCCATGCCGGCTTCATAGTCCTTCAAAGCCGCCGCGCGCCGCCTTGCCGCCTCGGCGCCCTCAAAGGCAAGGAATCCCTCCTCGGGGTGGAAGAGGCTGCTCTCCAGGCGCTCGGCTTCACGTTCGGCAGCCAGAAAGCGTGCTTGCTCCTCCTGGGCGGCACGCTGACGCTCGCTGGCCTCCAGCCCGGCGCCCAGCTCGGAAAGGCCGCGCCCCAGGCTTCCTAAGCCTAGATCACCGCCCGCCTCGGAAGGATCGACCCGCACGCGTTGGCGCAGATCGGAGATTGCGCTGGGCTTCACGCGGTTGCGAGGATAGATGGGTACACGGGGCATCAATAAGCACCTCCGGGCTGTCTTGTCTCTGCGTTAGTCATGATATCCCTCCATCTCGAAAGGGTGAAAAGGCAGGCGGCGGACACCGTAAGGTTGGGCCGGATGCAGGGTGAAGCCGAGCCAGCTGAGCCAGCGCCGAGCTTTCAGGTTCCGCGCATCGACCCAGTTGCCGAGCCAGGCATAGTCCTGGCGCCAGGTATGCAAGACCCCGCGTGAGGCCTGGACGAGAGTGCGAGGATGGGCGGAGAGCGCCTCTCCGGTCAGAAGCCAGGGACTGCCGCCACGTCCGGCGAGGCTCAGGCGCCTTACGCCGAAGAGCGCGACCAGCTCGCCATCGACGAAACCGGCGTAGGCCTCGCTGGAGAGCGCCAGGGCGCGCGTCAGTGCGGCCTGGGCATCGAGGCCGTCGCTGGCTCGGACCTCGGCGCGATCGGCTGCACGCAGGCTGGGTGCCAGCACGACAGCATCGGCCGCCTCAGCCGGCCGGAATTCAACGCCCAAGACCGTACTCCGGGCTGAGATCCAGCAGTTCCAACGGTAACGGATCCTTCTGCACGATCCAAAGGTCGCCCTCCCTGTTCCAAGAGGCTGGAATGTCGATCTCTAGCTTGCCGTCCAAGAGCGGGATCGCCGCGCCCCAGGTCTCACCAGGAGCGTGTCGGAACTCTTGAAGACGGCTGTACTCCGGCCCGGCCCAGAGGCCGCGAGACTGCCGGACGCGAGCGGTAAGCTTGACCAGACGTTTTGCACGTCCCGCCGTAGTGCCGGAGTTCAGAGTGAGCGCCAGCGGCAGGCTGCGCAGCCGTGCCTCATAGCCCAACCCGACATGAATTCGGGATGCCTCGCCGGGCAACGTCACGGCGCCGCCCTCGACCTTGAGGCCGCGCAGAACATGACCGTCGGCCAAGGCAACGACCTCTCGTCCTTCCAAGTGGTCCAGGCCAAAGACCCGCCCGACTGCGGCGCCACTGTAACTGAGCCCACAGTCCAGAAAGTAGGCCTCCTCGGCCTGCCCTCTCTGCCGCTTGGGCAAGCGCTCGATAAAGCGCCGCGTCTGACCGTCGATCGTTCGCTTGACCAGGAAGTAAGGGACATCCTCCTGCTCCTCGGAGATGACGGCGACCTCCTCGAAGAGGCCGTCCTCGGCCTCCAGGCGTTCGGTCGCGTGGCGGGTCCAGGCATGCACCCTGTGTTCGCGGTAGTAACAGAAGGACAGCAGCGAGCCGTCGTCCATAACCGCCCAGACCAGAGAATAGGGTGTCTGCGCGAAGGCCCAGGCCTTGACCGCGCGATCCTGAAAGAGGTGCGGCGCCAGGATCGAAAGATCGCTCCCTTCCTGCGTATCGAACTCCGGCAAGGCAATCTGGTTGAAGAGATCGCGCACCCCCTGCCCCTTCTCAACCACATAGAGGACGGAGCTGCCGACCTCCAGCGGCGGCACGGAACTGGCACCCCAGGCACTCACCCGCTTTGTGGTGACGCTGGAGGGTGTGATGAAGTCGACATCGCCGCCGCCTCGAATGCGCCACTCCCCGCCGCTGGTCAGCGCCCAGAGGTCTTCCTTGGCAACCAGGTGGCGGATCGCGTTGACCTGACGTGCAACCAGAGTAACGGTGACCGCATCATCGTCCTGTGCCGGTGAACGCGTGCCGAAGTTCTCAAAATTCGCCGATCCGCTGAACCACAGGCTCTGCGGCCTATTGGTCGAGGCAGCAAAGACCAACCGTTGCTCGAAGAAGGTGGCCGTGGTCGGGCGGTTGCCGCTGCCGTCGAAGGGATTGGCTGCCTTCGGCGGCGTGCTGGAAAGATCGGCCAGGATGTTCTGATCGACGAAGGAGGTTCCCTCGGTGCCGCCGATGAACCCATAGACGCCATTGTCGTCTTTATAGATCTCATAGCGCCCGGCGCCGACCACACTGTCCCAGGATAGCGTGTTGAAGTTCCCCTCGAGCGACAGATCGTTGTCGGCCGTGGCCGCAGCAGTCGGCAAGCTCTCCTCGCTGCTCGTATCCGAGATCGCTGTAACCTTGTAGCTATAGGTTTCATAGACCTCGGGGTTCGGCACGGTTCCGACCGTTGCGACAGCCGCCGGGTTGGTTGGCGCGGCCGTTGCCGGAACGAAGTCCACAGTCTCGATCGACCAGGCTGTGTGTCCGCTTCGCGAAAGCTTGCGGACCGCATAATCGCGATGGACCAGATACATCACGTCGGCCGACTGGATCCAGGTCAATCCGGGCAGGTCGGCTTCACTGTAAGGAAGGTCCTGACGATAGACCCGCGCCACTGTCGCCCCACCGACGTAGGCAGAGAAGTTGCGCGTATCGATTCCACTGGGTGCACCCTTTCGACCGACCTCAAAGCTGTCGCTGCTGGGATTGCGGACCAGCAGCACGCTCTCTGCGATTTCCTGCATTCCCAGCCCGGGTTTAAGAAAAACCTCGTCGCCTTCGCTAAAGCCATGGCCCGTGACCGAGATCACACCCGGCGCGGCTTGGCTGATGGCTTCGACCGCCTGCGGATCCTCCAGCGCGAGTCCGCCATCCAAGATGACCCGCATGCTCTCGTGGCCGAGTTCCAGCACATAGGTCTGCTCGGTCGAGAAGCTGAAGGGAATGAGACGGCCGGCGACACCGCTGTCGATGGCTTCGCAGACAAAACGCGTGCCCGGTCGATTGACGATCCCGCCGTGCGGGCGCACGAAGAGATTCTCGGCCAGCTGCAAGCCGATCCGATACTTGGCGAGATCGACCCTGCCGTAGAGTTCGGGCGCAAGCTCCCCGGCAGCGAAGGAGGGTTGGCTCGGCGTGATGGTCATGACCGCGCCTCGATCCACTCGGCTTCCCACTGGTCACGGTTCGAGGCTTGGTTGGCGTCGACCGCGCGCGCCTGACCCAGCGCCAGCTGGTAGTTGCGCTGGGCTTCGCGCATCAGATCGCTATCGACCCGAAGGGCAGCGCCTAGGCGCACCGCCAGCAAGGCCGAAAGGCTCTCGACGAAGAGCGGATCGAAATCACCGGCCTGCTCGACCCGCCGGGTGAAAACCAGGACGGCATCGGCCAAGTCGGTCAACAGCCGGTCTGCCCGCACTTCGAAACGCGTTGTCGGGCCTTGGCGCAGTCCGCTCGTCGCCTCCAGGTAGCGGGCGACGAGACAGCCGTTCGGCAGCGCGTAGACCAGGCTCCAATCGGCCGGCGGCGCTTCGTCGAAACGCGCCAGAGCCTGCCGCGCCATAGCGAATCGCCAGGGATGGATCGCCAGCAGAGCATCGCGGGCCTGCGGATAGAGGCGCTGGCAAGCACGCCCTCCGGCACTCGCCTCTCCTAGCGACACGATGGTCGCGGCCCCGACCATGTCCAGGGCTTGATTGCAGATATCGACGTCCGACGCCATGACACGTCCTCCTTCCAAAAGAAAAAGGGCGGCCAAAGCCGCCCGTTTCGGGATAATCACTGGATGATCCTTCGCTGCAACGACAGCGCTATTTGCCAAACTCTATGTCCGACGTTTGAGACCTTCCGAAGATCACAGACGCATGGCCTGCCTCACCGCGCCCGCGATCCCGGTGTCGCGATCGACGGCGGCTCGGGGCCTTGCGCCTTGCTACCTTGCCGCCAGGCTTGAACATGCGGATGACATCAGGGTGGTTGCCAAGCCCGCTGCCGTCGAGAAAGCCATAGAGCTCCGGGTCGCCGAAGCGGTCCAGCGCATGGCGCGCGTACCTCAGGCTGCGCCTCAGATCCTGCCCTCCCGCGCGGCCCCTCCATACTTCGTACCCAGTGCATCCATCAGCTTGGCTCGGCCGTCCACTACCACACGCGCCGAGCGGCGCGAACCAGGTCCGAACCTACGACTTCGTGTTTGAGCGCTGTGGCAGTAACCAGCAGCCAGAATGCCTGACCCTGGCCGGCGAGTGAACCAAGGAGGAATTGACCGTTGAGGTCACAGGATGATCGCGCGGCGGGACGACCTGCAGTCAGAAACTCAAATTTCTCTCAAATTTATCGAGCGCGAAAACCACAAACATCGGTCGGTCAGCCAGGCATTTGCGACGACACAAAGCGTAGTACCGCCTAAGGTACATCGCTTTGGGTCGTCGGCACCAGCACGCTGAGCCATTGCAGGCCTTTGGGCCTTTCGCGCTCTTGCCAACCCGGCCTGTCGACCGTCGTCGGTGCCCAGGGCCGCTCCTTGCGCGCGTACGCGCCGGCGCGCTTGAACATGCGGATCACCTCCGGGTGGTTGCCGAGCCCGGAATCGTCTAGGTAGTCGTAGAGTTCCGGGTCGCCGAAACGATCCAGACCATAGCGCGCGTCCTGCAGGCTCTGCGCCAGATTGCGGCCACCGATCTCCGGGTCGGCCTTGGTCGCATGCGCCCAGGCAGTCTCGCGGTCGCGCTGATCCTGATCGAGCTGGACCGCCCGAAAGGCCACGACAAACTCCTTCTGCAGGGCCGCCTCCAGGGGCGTCCCCTTGGACTGGCGCATCAGGTCGCCATAGTGTGCGCTCAGAGCGTCCAGGCGCTCCCGGCGCGACGGCGGCGGACGCCGCTCCGGCACCGGAACTCTCAGATGACCCTTGTACTCGCCGGCGCGCTTGGCCGAGGTCAGCAGCAGGCGCCCCTGCGGCAGATGCTTGTGGTTCTCGTGCGGCGGCCGTGCCTCAGCCCGACGAGCAACCTGCATCTCCTCCAAACGATGCAGCAAGGCTGCCTGAGCATCGAACTGCGGGCTGGATGCGTCCAGCCTCTGCATCTGAGTGTCAGGGTAGGACATGCGCACCTCAGGCGTTGCCGTGTCCTCAGACGCCATAGACCTCTCGTCTGGTGCCGATGGCTCAATCCGAATCTCGCTGCGCTTGTCGGCACCCGGCTGTACAGCTGCCCCGTCCCGGCGGATCGGACGAAAACGCCCCGTCTTGGGATCGTAAACAAAGGCGACACCCAAGAAAGTCTTTCCTGAGCGCGACAGTTCCACATATGTTTCGCCCTGCCAATGAAAGGTCCATCCCCTGAGCTCTCTTTCCAGCGTCTTTGTAGCTCGTTCCAGGCGCCGACGCTCCCTCTCATCAGCACGCTTCGGACGCTCCGCCTCCAAGAGACGCCCGATTGTCGAGGGGGCCACCGTATCGTCTTGCGACACCAGACCCGTTAGATCCTTGCCCGCCGGACCCGGCCCAAAAACCTCGGCCCAGGCCTCCGGGCTCTCGAAGCTCACCGGCTCCAGCGTCCGGCCCGCTTCCGGGTCAACAGAGAAAAACCGCCGATCGTTCAGATCGACCGCGTACCAGCGCCCGTCGCGTCCCATCAAGGCAACACGCCTGGGCGCGAAGGCTTGAATGTGTTGGGCATAGCGGTCCGTGGTCACTAGATTGTGCGAGACCTCTTGGCCTCGTTGCTCGGGCACGAAGCTGTAAGGCTCGCCCACCACGCGGCCGAAGATGTCACGTTTGGTCACGAAAACCTGAAGCCGCCCCGCCGTCCGGTGGGTCACGTACTCCTTAGAGGTCCCATCCTCCGCATAGAGGTACTGTCGCGAAACCAAGCCATGCGGCACTTCATTGCTGTGCGTTAACGCCTCGACCACAGCATCGCGAGCAGCCACCGTGCCAAAGTACAGCACATCATAGATCGCAGTGCCGGTTTCCGCTCCACCCTTCGAAACTCCAAAATAGACTACAGCCGCAGCGGCTGGCCCTCTCTTCGCAAGAGTAGTCAAGATTATCGGAATGAAAATGACTGTAGCAGCCGCACTCCCCAGATCCCCCGCTGTCCCTCTGGCCAATCGATGATGATCAAATCTGCCCGTCAAGAGCGCTTCGAGACCAGAGCCCGTCAAGAAGTTGACTGAACCATCCCGGAGGATCTCGTTACTCTTCATAGAAGCTTGCACTGATCGAACTGATTTATCGAGTTCTTCCACCTTTTTTCTCCTTAACCAGGCGCACGTACGACGCCATGTTCTACGTTTACTCCAAACGCATGAGCCCCTTGCAGGTGAGTGGAGATGGAACGAATGCCAACGGCACAAAATTGATGTCGAGATCTCCCGATTAGACAGGAAATGCTAGGGCAAATTTGCATAGCATCCGCCCGCATTTAGTCGTCCAACTAACAAACTTGAGAGTATTTGCCACCACTATTAATTAATACTAATAAACGCTTACTCCATATCTCAATTCATGAGTCAATTTACTCCTGTTAGTCTTGCAATAGGCGTATCAAAAAATAGAAACCAAAAGAGGGGCTCCGCATGGGTTTAGCGTCCATGCACTCTCCAACCAGCATAAAGTCCCATGAGCAATCCCAATACTTTGCCAAAATACAAAAATGTACCCCAGTATATGGGGTCTATTTCCATCCATTTACTTAACCCCAAATAGAATAAAAACATAAATAAGGTGGCACCACCCCATCCATAAGGCAACACCCACCAAAAGCGAGCAATGCTGTTTGATCCTAACCAAGCAAAGTGACTGAAGCGAGTGTGCCTTTGGTCACCACGTAGATCCAGCAACACATGGATTGGCTGATTGGCAACCCAATCTCTCTCTATCTTCCTGGCGGTCTGGTCATCGATCAGCATCGGCCAAGCTCCCTGCCACCATTCGCAGCGCTCAGAAAGGAAACGAGACACTGCCCTAAACTTCCTAACACACTCTGCGACACGGATTGTGCATCTGTCAACATAAGTTGCTCTATAAAGGAGTTTTCCCCTTTAACGTGCATAGTGGAGATCCACATTGAGACGATCTTGTTTCATAGTCCGAACGTGAGACTCTAGAGGATGTCCGTCTCCAGTCACACAACAGAGACAAGGGGGGGGCCGAAGCCGCCCCTTCCCCTCAACCCGCCCAAACTCGTGAGCGCCGCGCATTGTTTTGCCTTTTCCTCGTGCAGATCCGGAACCTTGATCCAGACGGTGCTCAGCTCCGGGTCATCCGCGGTCGCGCACCGGACGGACAGTGGCGCCCGTCAGTGAAAACCGCTTCCTCCGATGGCACCCGCATGAACCTGGCCCTCAGATAGCGACGGGCTGCGCGCGCCAGTCCTCCGGCTCTTGGTCGGTTAGACAAGCATTTGCGGCGGCACAAAGCGTGGTACCGCCTAAGGTACATCGCTTTGTGTCGTCGGCACCAGCGCACTGAGCCATTGCAGCCCTTTGGGCCTTTCGCGCTCTTGCCAGCCCGGCCTGTCGACCGTCGTCGGTGCCCAGGGCCGCTCCTTGCGCGCGTACGCGCCGGCGCGCTTGAACATGCGGATTACCTCCGGGTGGTTGCCGAGCCCGGAATCGTCAAGGTAGTCGTAGAGTTCCGGGTCGCCGAAACGATCCAGACCATAGCGCGCGTCCTGCAGGCTCTGCGCCAGATTGCGGCCACCGATCTCCGGGTCGGCCTTGGTCGCATGCGCCCAGGCAGTCTCGCGGTCGCGCTGATCCTGATCGAGCTGGACCGCCCGAAAGGCCACGACAAACTCCTTCTGCAGGGCCGCCTCCAGGGGCGTCCCCTTGGACTGGCGCAACAGGCCGCCATAGTGCGCGCTCAGAGCGTCCAGACTCTCCCGGCGCGACGGCGGCGGACGCCGCTCCGGCACCGGAACTCTCAGATGACCCTTGTACTCGCCGGCGCGCTTGGCCGAGGTCAGCAGCAGGCGCCCCTGCGGCAGATGCTTGTGGTTCTCGTGCGGCAGCCGTGCCTCAGCCCGACGAGCAACCTGCATCTCCTCCAAACGATGCAGCAAGGCTGCCTGAGCATCGAACTGCGGGCTGGATGCGTCCAGCCTCTGCATCTGAGTGTCAGGGTAGGACATGCGCACCTCAGGCGTTGCCGTGTCCTCAGACGCCATAGACCTCTCGTCTGGTGCCGATGGCTCAATCCGAATCTCGCTGCGCTTGTCGGCACCCGGCTGTACAGCTGCCCCGTCCCGGCGGATCGGACGAAAACGCCCCGTCTTGGGATCGTAAACAAAGGCGACACCCAAGAAAGTCTTTCCTGAGCGCGACAGTTCCACATATGTTTCGCCCTGCCAATGAAAGGTCCATCCCCTGAGCTCTCTTTCCAGCGTCTTTGTAGCTCGTTCCAGGCGCCGACGCTCCCTCTCATCAGCACGCTTCGGACGCTCCGCCTCCAAGAGACGCCCGATTGTCGAGGGGGCCACCGTATCGTCTTGCGACACCAGACCCGTTAGATCCTTGCCCGCCGGACCCGGCCCAAAAACCTCGGCCCAGGCCTCCGGGCTCTCGAAGCTCACCGGCTCCAGCGTCCGGCCCGCTTCCGGGTCAACAGAGAAAAACCGCCGATCGTTCAGATCGACCGCGTACCAGCGCCCGTCGCGTCCCATCAAGGCAACACGCCTGGGCGCGAAGGCTTGAATGTGTTGGGCATAGCGGTCCGTGGTCACTAGATTGTGCGAGACCTCTTGGCCTCGTTGCTCGGGCACGAAGCTGTAAGGCTCGCCCACCACGCGGCCGAAGATGTCACGTTTGGTCACGAAAACCTGAAGCCGCCCCGCCGTCCGGTGGGTCACGTACTCCTTAGAGGTCCCATCCTCCGCGTAGAGGTACTGTCGCGAAACCAAGCCATGCGGCACTTCATTGCTGTGCGTTAACGCCTCGACCACAGCATCACGGGTTTGCTTGGTTCCCCAATAAAGAACGTCGTAGACAAGATGCCCTCCCTTCGACCCTGTGTCGCTAACAACAACATAGACGGCAGCACCAGTAGCCGGCCCACCACTTGCGGCCGTTGCCATTATGACAGGGAAGAACACGATTGTTGCCGCTTCTCCGCCAATTGATCCAGACAAATTTCGTGAAAGTTCATGATAATTAAAAGTGTCTTCAGTTGCTTGTTTTACTGCTGCATCAATTAATATGTTAACTGTGTTTCGCTTTGAATCTGATAGCGATTGGTATATGTAAACCAATTGGTTAACAAATTTGCTTGCTTCACGCATAATTATCTCCTCTTTTCTACTTTTTCCCAGTCATACGCCGATCCAGCAGACTGCCAAAATACAAGCCGATGAGGCCACCGACGAGTGCCGCAATCAGCTTGAGTGCGTGCAAAATCAAAGATCTATCCTGTAGTAGCGGGTCCAGGAACACCCAAACAAGAGCAATTGCGCCTTGTGAACCAATAAGGCCAAAAATAAAGAACCACCAAACACTTGCTAAATCTCTTGAACCTAGAGAGAATAACTTTCTCAACCCCAGAGGCGCACCCCGATTACCGTGCGCTGTAACCGGGTCATCAGGTTGGTTCAGCAGCCAATCTCTTTCAATCCGCTTTTTGGTTTCATCATCAATCGGCATCGGCCACTCTCCCAACCACCATTTGCAGCGTTCAGTAAAGAAACGATGTACTGCCCGCGACTTCTGTGTAAGATCTGCCACATGCTTCACTCTTTGTCAATTTAAGTTGCTTTATGAAGGAGTTTTCCCCTTTAACGTGCATAGTGGAGATCCACATTGAGACGATCTTGTTTCATAGTCCGAACGTGAGACTCTAGAGGATGTCCGTCTCCAGTCACACAACAGAGACAAGGGGGGGGCCGAAGCCGCCCCTTCCCCTCAACCCGCCCAAACTCGTGAGCGCCGCGCATTGTTTTGCCTTTTCCTCGTGCAGATCCGGAACCTTGATCCAGACGGTGCTCAGCTCCGGGTCATCCGCGGTCGCGCACCGGACGGACAGTGGCGCCCGTCAGTGAAAACCGCTTCCTCCGATGGCACCCGCATGAACCTGGCCCTCAGATAGCGACGGGCTGCGCGCGCCAGTCCTCCGGCTCTTGGTCGGTTAGACAAGCATTTGCGGCGGCACAAAGCGTGGTACCGCCTAAGGTACATCGCTTTGTGTCGTCGGCACCAGCGCACTGAGCCATTGCAGCCCTTTGGGCCTTTCGCGCTCTTGCCAGCCCGGCCTGTCGACCGTCGTCGGTGCCCAGGGCCGCTCCTTGCGCGCGTACGCGCCGGCGCGCTTGAACATGCGGATTACCTCCGGGTGGTTGCCGAGCCCGGAATCGTCAAGGTAGTCGTAGAGTTCCGGGTCGCCGAAACGATCCAGACCATAGCGCGCGTCCTGCAGGCTCTGCGCCAGATTGCGGCCACCGATCTCCGGGTCGGCCTTGGTCGCATGCGCCCAGGCAGTCTCGCGGTCGCGCTGATCCTGATCGAGCTGGACCGCCCGAAAGGCCACGACAAACTCCTTCTGCAGGGCCGCCTCCAGGGGCGTCCCCTTG
Source organism: Rhodospirillales bacterium (assembly GCA_963669445.1). Classification (GTDB taxonomy): domain Bacteria; phylum Pseudomonadota; class Alphaproteobacteria; order Kiloniellales; family JACOMY01; genus JACOMY01. Next base: position 1,383,058 of record OY770029.1, on the reverse strand, counting down.
GACTGGCGCAACAGGCCGCCATAGTGCGCGCTCAGAGCGTCCAGACTCTCCCGGCGCGACGGCGGCGGACGCCGCTCCGGCACCGGCACTCTCAGATGACCCTTGTACTCGCCAGAGCGCTTGGCCGAGGTCAACAGCAGGCGCCCCTGCGGCAGATGCTTGTGGATCTCGTGCGGCGGCCGTGCCTCAGCCCGACGCGCTGCCTGCATCTCCTCCAAACGATGCAACAAGGCTGCCTGAGCATCGAACTGCGGGCTGGATGCATCCAGCCTCTGCATCTGGCTGTCGCGTTCCAGTTCGGCCTCAGCCAGCGACGGCCTAGCAAGTCCGGCCTTCTCATGATCCCGTCGGGCGGACTCACGGGGTCGAAAAGGCACAGCCTGATCGTTGTCGGTCCGATCGCTCGCCGCCTCCTCTTGGTCTAATCTCCATTCCGCCAGCTTCTGTTCAGCATCCCGAAGGTTCGGCCCGCGCCGCCCCGAGGGGTCCAGGAGCTCGGAGCGGGGCTGCTCCAACTGTTCAATGAAGGAGTCAACTGCATCGGGTTCGAACACCACCCCACGCAGCATTTTGAGCGCCTCCTTGGCGCTCATGTCTCCGTCCTTGACAGAGTCTGCCGCCGCCCGCACCCAATCCTCGTAATGCCGTCTACCGCGACCTGTCGTGCGGAAGTCATAAAGTTCAACCTCATAGTTTGCTTCAGCGTTGATTTCACCCAAGAGAAAGCCAAACGATGCTTGGCCATCCACATTGAAGAACAAACCCTTGTCGTCAGTCAAAAATCCCACACGAACAATTGACGCAAGTTCAACTGGAAGACCAGAAACTATTACCTTTTTACCTGCGACAAATTGCATTCCGACGTTCCCGCCTTCCATCATTGTTACTAATTTGTCAGCATGGTCAAGAATGAAAGCGCCGGACACTCCCACTCCATTGACTGTTCCCAGCACGTTGTATCTCGTTGTTCGCGTGCTTGCATCATAGGTTGCAGTGACGGAGAGGCCGTATTTTCCATAAGCAATTGCAACAGCCTGCTTGCCAATTCGTTCAAAATACTCCTACCTATTGAGTTCTTGACCGTCGACTACATACCGTACAAACATTTCTACAAGCCGGGCACCGTCAATACTAACACTAGATGTGAGGTTACCGTCTTTGTTTTCGAGGAGTTTCACGCCCCAGTGGGATGATCTCAGCAGTTTTAGTCGACCCTTTTTGTCAGTCATTGTCTTCTCTCCAAAGCAGCAGCTCGATGATCGTGATGGTAACGAACGGCATTATCACTATGAGATAAAGAAGGCTTACAGAAAGAGAAAAATACATATCATATTTCTGTCCAAACTCGCTCAGTGTTACGACAAACATTTGCGTACCAATAAAGCAAGCCAACAAAAATGCATAAGCATTCCATCTAGAGAGCTCTATCCAACGTCGAAATTTGCCAAATTTGTTCGCGTACCAACGCAAAACGCCCATAGCTTTTTCTACTTTTAGTTGCTCGTAGAGCCACCTTACAAGCAAAGCACTTTGCTGAGCAGCGACTGTAGCTTGGTCATTAATTCGCTTGATGATAGGTTCAAAGTCTACCGCTGTCAACATAGGTTGTACCTTTCTGGATAGCACTATTTTTCCGTTCATACGGATAGTGTGAAACCCTGGCCATCTAGAAGCCTCTCAATGACCCACACACCGACGCTCTCCTTGAATCTATCCAAGACAAGAGGGGCGACCGAAGCCGCCCCCCTTTCCCTCACTCAGCCGGCGTCCCTCCGCGCACTTCGTCGGCGCGGCGTTGCCTTGGCCTCAGCCTTGCGCAGGTCCAGGACCTCGATCCAAGCGGCGCTCGGCCCCTGATAGTCCTCGATCACCGCACCGGGGGGATAGCGCCGGCCCTCCAGAAAGGCCGCCTGTTTCAAACGCACCTGCATGAGCGCGATCCTTAGGTCGCGTCTGGCAAGGCGCGCCAGGCCTGCGGCTCCTGGTCGGTCAGCCAGGCGTTCAGGGTGACGCTGGGTGTGGTGCCGCCCAGGGTGAAAGCGACCCTCAAGTAACGCTCGTTGGTCAGGGTCACGGGAATTACGTGCTGGCTGCCTTGAGCCAGGTCGGCGGCCGCGATCGTGCGTGAGACCAGCGTCGTTGCCGAACCGAAACCAGCGGAACTATCGGTTTCCAACGCGACGGCATAGGTTTCATTGCCGTTACCGTCATCGGCGTCGACATCGACCGTTAGCACCAGATAGAGGGTCCGGCCGGGGCCGATGTCCCGGTCTTGGCCTAGGTCGACGATGTTGGTCGAGGCAGCCGAGGCGGTCAGGGCCTGGCCGTCGGAAAACTCCAGTCGGGAGTCGATAAGCATAGTTTGATCCTTCTTTTAAAAAGGCAAGAAGAGTTAATATCTCCCACGGAGATTCTCGACCTCTTCTTGCCGAGAAACAGATAGAGCGACGTACCTAACCTTAGGAGACCGCGGCCTCGCTGTTCAAAATCGACTCGCAGCGGTAGAGCGGGACGCCGTCGAAAGTGGTGACGCGGCGACCTCCGACCTCCTCAAGGCCAAGGGTAGCGCCGGCGACCTTGGTTACGGCCTGGCGGCGGAGGACCGAGGCGACGGTGCGATTGCAGTAGAAGGCTGCACGCCCCATGGAGAGCTGCGGCACCAGTTCCAAGGCCTGGGTCATAAGATCGATCAGATCGGCGCCGGAGACTGAAGGGTCCTTGTTCAGCTCGGAGACGTCGATGTTTGCAATGCGCACGACATAGCGCCAATCGCGCACCGTCAGCCCGCACTTCCAGACATAGTGCGTGCGGTAGGCCTCCATGCGCCCACCAGTGCCGTCGACGTCTTCGATCGTTACCTGTCCCTTGTCGTCGGACTTGAGACCGGCCATGGAGCCCTTGGGATAGATGCCGTGGCAGGTGTTAGCACCCCAGACCACCAGCCAGATCGAGGTGTTATCGGCACCGGCGCCGCCGCCGCTCAGGATGTTGTCTCCGTTTTCGGCAGAGAGGCTGTTGAAGCGTGGCGCAAAGCCGGTATAGGCTTCGGGCTCAGTCCCCTCGTTACCGTAGAAGAGCGTCGAGACAAATTCCTGGTTCACACCCTCGATGTGGGCGCGGTCTTCCGAGAGGCGGAATTCGGCCGAGTTGCCATTGAGGTCGGCTAGCGCTTTGTCGACCTCGGCGTAAGCTTCCAGCATGCCGGTGTTATCGGTTACCTGCACCGTGGTGCTACGGCTGGGCTGGACGCCGCCGTAAAGCTTACGCCAGGTCGGCTGCGGCAAGCCGGTCCGGATCGTGCTGCGATGACCGGTGGGCAGGTTGCCCTCGATCCAGACCATCTGATCCAGGATCTCGTTGGTCTGGTTCAGGATCTCGACGATCTGATCGATCTTGCCGTCGGGGTCCATGCGTTTGGCCAGATCGGCGAGGGTCGGGTGTTGGGTGGAAAGCGTTGCCATGGTTTAATCCTTGTAGGTATTGTCGTAGAGACGTCGAGCACGGGCCTCCGGGCTCAAGGAGCCGGCACCGCTGCCGGGCTGGATGTAGCGATCGTCGGCGGCGAACTGTCCTGCGCGGTACATCCAGCGCACGACATGCGGGTTGCTGCCCATGCCACTTTCATCCAGGTAATCGCGCAAACCCTGGTCGCCGAAGCGGTCAACGGCGGTTCGGGCAATGGAGAGCTTGCGCTCGAAATCCTGACCCCCGACCAGTTCGTCGTTCTTTGTCTGGCTCTCCCAGTCCTGGATCGTCTGGATCTGGTGGTCGCGGACGTTCTTGCCCTGCCCGGTCTGCTGCTTGATGTAGAGGTCGAGGAAGGCTTGGGCTGCTTCCCGGCTCACGCCGTGCTGGTCGGCGACGGACTGAAAATCGGAAAGCTGACCCTGATCGACATCGAAATCCTCAGGGAAGCGGTAGTCCGGTAACGCCTTCCGGTCTGCCCCCTGCTCTCCTTCCTCCTTGGTAACCTGCTCGTCACCCGGCGGGCTTTCCGGCGTTGCGTCAACCGCCGCCGACTGCGATACGCCCGCCTCTGTTTCTGGCGGTGGCGCTTGCTCTGTCCCGCTTGCCGGCGGCGCGGGATCGAATTCATCCATCTGCTTCTAACTCCTCTTGCAAGAGACGGGCCAGGCCGGCGCTGTCCACGCGCCGGCACTCGGCCCAAACAAGAAGGGCGCCTTCACGGCGCCCTTCGTTGCGAATGACCTGGTCCTTGCCGGACAAGGCCGAATTGAAAAGACCCAGTTCGGTCAGCCAGCGCCTGAGAACGGTGCGCCCCTGACGGCTGGCCAAGATACGTCTTAGCCCCTCTTCATAGTCGGCGGCCTCCTGACGTTGTCGTGCATGGCCGCGGCCGGTCTCAGGTTCCGCGTTCACTGGCCGTTACTCTGGCCAGCACCGGTCAGCACGGCAGAGAGCAAAGAGCCCTCCTCCGTACTGGTCTGACTGGCGTCCTTGGCGACCTGGGCACCTGCCTGCAGGCCCTGTGCCATCTGCGCCTGAGCAAGGGCCTCCTCACGGTCGCGCCGCAAAGTCTCCAGCTGTTCTTCGGAGCGCAGGACGCGTGGCGGAGCACCGGTCAGCTGGGCATATTCGTCGACCACCTGATCGGCATCGATTTTGTCCAAGACCTCTGGCGAGGCCGCTGCCAGACTACCCACGACGGCCAGCAGGCGATCCAGTCCGACGACCGCATCGACCCGCTGTTCGCGCGCCAGCATAGACTGCAGCTCGACATCCAGATCGCCGCCGTGAAGAGCCTCAGGAGGCGTGGATATGAGGCGCTGCGACATTGCCCGATCGAAAGCAATGTCGACCAAGGGGTTGACCAGTTCGTCCTGCAGGCGTTCCAGCACCGGGCCTAGGGCAAGCATCTTCTCGCTGCGCCGCTCTTCGACCTCCGTCGCGGTGATCTGGCGCCGATCCGAGGCCGCCAGCATCAGGAAGAGGTCGGCATAGAAGGCGGAGCGGATGCGCCGCTGCACTTCGACGATGTCGGCCATCAGTTCGCCCAGGTTAGGCCGCACCTCATAGACCGGCCGCAGGCCCCCGGCCTGCAGGTCGCTGGGCGATACGAAGGTCTTGGCGCCGGGCAGCAGGGAAACCGCCTGACTCTGCAAGCTGGAGGGTCCTTGCATCGGTGGATTGACCATCTTGTCGATGGCTTGGCCCTTGCGGCGCTGTTCAACCTGCAGCTGCTTGATGTCGGCCAGAGCATCCATGCCGGGCGAGCGGCCGTAGATGTCTGCACCGGTCACCTGCCACCGCGGAGCCAGAAAAGGGCGCTCGTCATAGCCTTGCTCGTCCAGCAGGCTCTCGCTGTCGCCGCCCAGCTCCCAGTACCGCGAAATCCAGGCCTTGCCTTGCGGCGCGTCGGGGTCGGGTCCGCGCTCACGGTTCGGCTCGATCGCCTGATAGACGGTCCACCAGGCATCGAGGTTGCCGGCATCATAGGCACCGCGGATGGCCTGACTAACCCGCTCCATGCCGAAGCGCTCGACCGCCTGCAGGGTGGTCATCGGCACCTCGCGAAACAGACTGTCGATGGTCAGGCCATCGCCCGCCGCCAGCCAGTATGAGCCCAGCGGTAGGCTGTAGCCGCGCAGGCCTTTTTGGTCGTCGGGCTCGACCACCATTGCCGCCGTACCGAAGACGGCCAAGTCCTCATAGAGGGTATGGATGGCATTATAGAGATTTGATCCGGCAAACAGCTGTCGGACCTGCCCCTCTGCTTCCCATAACCAAGTCTTGACCTCGGCCTGCTCCATGATTGCACGGTCCCGCGCCATGATACGGAACCAGGGCCGGGCCGGGCTCGTAACCCCGCTCATCATACCGCTCGCCAAGGTCCTTGCGGCCAAGGTACCGGTTGAATCCAATAGCTTCTGATTGATCTTTTCGCCGCGGTTCCGCTCACTGCTTAGGAAGCGGGCGCGCCGCGGCAGGATGTAGTCGGCCAGTTCGCGCCAATGGGCGAGCCAGCTCTGACGTTCGCGGTCCAAAGCACCGCGGCGCCGCTCCAGGCGGCTCTTGTCGCTGTCTTGCATCAGACTACTCGCCGAGTAGGCGTTTGGCGCCGACCGCTGTCGTGTCTCCCAACCCCTGTCCGCCTGTCAGAAGCGTTCCGGAGGGGCCGAAGGCAGCGCGACGGCGACGACGTTCGCGTCCTCGGGCAGCGCGGCTGGCTTCGGATTGAGCCGGCAGGCTCGCTTGGCTCGGTGGCGGCAGCGGCGGGGGTAGAGCGGGTGCGGCGGGTTTGGGCATGCACATGGGGGCTAATCCTCAAAAGGGTTGTAGTCGGGATCGGTGACGGGTTCCGACAGTGGGCCCGATGACGGCGCCGGCCAGGCTGCCCCCAGGTCGCGCTCCATCACGCGGCTGGCGGCATCCAGCATGTCGTCGTGCTGGGCGACTGGAAATCGGCGATACTCCTGCTCCAGAAAGATGCGGACCAGGTCGACGACCTTGCCTTCTTCGTCAATTTTCAAGAGACGCCTGGGCAGATAGATGCGGGCCTGAGAAAAGGCCGGAACCAGCCGGCGAATGCGGTCGTTCTTGGCGACCTGGCCGCCGAGCTCGCGAACCTCGAAGCGGTAGTTCTCCCGCTCCATGCGCTCTTGCACATACTCGACGTCGGCCATCAGCCCATAGCGCTCATAGCCTACCATCTGCGGCCGCCAACGGCGGTGCAGTTGGAACAGTCGGTCGGCGCGCTGCTTCAGGTTCAAGCGGTCGCGTACCGCATCGATCCAATAGTAGTTGCCGTCCGGTGCCAGGGCCCAAACCCAAAGACAGGTATAGTCGCTGCCCGCCTTCTTGGCGCTGGCGGCATCGACCAGAATGTATCTGTTGGCGCCTCGGGCAACGCTCTCCACATCGCTGTCGTAGAAGCGCAGCCAAGACTCCTTGAATCCTTGCGACTCCTCGGCCCGAGGATCCTGCAGCATCTGGCAAGAGAAGGTGTAAGGGCCCATTTCGCGGCGCTTCTCCGCCAACCTCTCGCGCGTCATGAAGCGCGGCGGCCCCTCGGCCTTGCCGTCCTTGGTGGCGGCATAGATCCGCGGGGCTGCTGCCTCCCGCTCCAGGATCGCGCCGTAGCTGTCGTTGAAGTGATAGCGCGTACCGATGTAACGGGTGCGCCCACCTTCACTGCTCAAGTTGCGGCTAAGCTCCCAGGCCTCCGTGACCTTGGCGATCATTTCCGGCGTGGTGACGCTTTCTCGGGTCACCACGTCATCATAGACCATAAGGGAGAAGTGCCGTCCCGTCGGTTGACCGTCGACCAGGCCCCAGGCCTCCAGGGTCGCCTCCTTGGGATTGCCCTGTCGACGCACGACGATGCCCTCGTCCTCCGACCACTTGGGTGCCTCGCGCGGGTTCTGCCAGAGGATGTCTGGAAACCAGGCCGCAAGCCGCTGATTGGCTTCAAGCTCGCGTTTGATCTGGCGTAGAAAGGCCTTAGCGATGGGCCGCGTGTGGCTGAAGATGCCGACCGTAATCTCCGGATCGCGCAGAATGTCCTGGATGGTCAACGCGAAGGTGATGATGGTCGACTTGTAGTGTTCGCGCGCCCAGAGGTCGAGGTGTCCGTCCGGACTGATCTGAACCTCTCGACAGCGCTGGAACACCCAGGCCTTGTCGGCGTCGGTCCGGCCCAGAGCATAGCGCAGCAGGAAATAGAGATCAGTTTGACACAGAGTCCTGAGGCGCGGGATTGCAGTGGCCTCCGAGGAGCTCCGCAAGCCAGACAGCAGTTTCCGATAGGCTCGCCGACTGGTGAGTAACCCGCTGATTTCCGTCGAGATTGACATGTGTGGGCGCCCTTCCATGACCGCGGTCCAGCACTTCCTTGGCGGCCGCCACACGGGCAGCGGCCGGGAGATCGGGATCGCAGGCAATCGTCACCAGCACCTCGATCATGCTCTTGCCATAGCGCGCCGCCAGACGGGTGACGTCGGTCGGGCGCCGGCTGGGTGCAGGCGGCGGCTGCGCCGGCTTATCCGTGGTGTCGCTTTTGGTCTTTGCCATGATTGGTCCTTCTTCGGTTGGATATGACTGACGAGCCACCGGCTCCCACCGGATTTGGGAATGCCAATTTCCTACCTAGTCTATTGAGAGGCGAGGATTGGACTGCTGCTTCCAACGACCTCCATTCAAAGCAGCACGCTGTTCTTGGTCTTTTCTGCAACAGGATCAAAAAGAATGCCGTCCAGAGCGACGGCGCCCTTGCCCTACGGTAACTGGCCGGATAGCAGGAGTAAGCGAGCGAGACGCTCACGCGACACAGGAGATACATGCAATGACGAAACGTTTAGCCGCCGAGTTCATCGGCACACTTTGGCTGGTACTTGGTGGCTGCGGCTCTGCCATGTATGCCGCTGCTTTTCCAGAGGTCGGCATCGGTCTCTTGGGCGTGGCCTTCGCCTTCGGCCTCACCGTACTCACCATGGCCTATGCCGTCGGCGGAATCTCCGGCGGGCACTTCAATCCGGCCGTAACCCTGGGCCTGGTCGCTGCCGGACGCCATTCGGCAAGCGACGCCATTCCCTACATCATCGCCCAGGTTCTAGGCGCCTTGGCGGCCGTCGTCCTGCTGCACATCATTGCCAGCGGCACCGCCAGCTTCGACGTCGCCACAGCAACCTACGCTGCCAACGGCTTCGGCGAAAGCTCACCCGGCAGTTACAACATGTCGGCGGCCTTTGTGATGGAAGCGGTGATGACCTTCTTCTTCCTGATCATCATCATCGGCTCGACCCACCCCAAGGTGCCGGTCGGCTTCGCCCCCATCGCCATCGGATTGGGCCTCACGCTCATTCACCTGATCTCTATCCCGGTGACGAACACCTCAGTCAACCCGGCTCGCTCCACCGGACCAGCCATCTTCGCCGGCGGTGAGTACCTCAGCCAGCTCTGGCTCTTCTGGGTCTCGCCGATCGTCGGTGCAGTCTTAGCAGGCCTCTTTGCCCGCTGGCTGCAGCCGGAATCGGAGTAAAGGACCCAGGCTCCAAGAGGCATCAATGCTCCAGCAAGGGTCGGTCGGCACTGTCGCGGGCCGACCCTTGCTTTCTTACCTGCTGCAAATTCGAATCTCGGCGGGGCGCCGCACAGCGGTCAGCGCAACTGATCGCCAGGCTGGCGGTTGCCTTCAGAAGCCTTGCGGTCTCTGAAGACTGACCCGCGCTGCTTTACTGGAAAACCGACCTCAGCAGGTTCTGTGGTTTCAAACGGTGGGAGACGATGGCCATCGCCAGGTGAGATGCTAACGGTCCCTTCCTTCGGATGATATCGCTTCCAGTCGTAGCCATTCTCTTTCAAGATCGTCCGCCAAGCAGAGCTGCTGTTGTGGGTCGGCATCGTTTCTTAGAGCTGCCCAGCTGCCGACAGTTGCTCCAGACGCTCATCCGTATCGAAGAAACCGCGCTGAACCATGTTCCAACTCCCACCGCTGACCCTGAGAGAGAATCAGGCTTGAGAGCGCGCCGCTACCGGACACCTCGAAGAACGCAATGATTGACGGGGGAATGTCGGAAAGTGGTCGGTAAGGCCGCCGAGCGGCCCAGTGGCCCAGTTGTTGCCGGTCGACTTTATGGGATCGGAGCTTGGTCGGTTTGGCTGGCTGCTATGTCGGCTGGGTTCTGGCCTGGAGCCAGGCAAGGCGCTGCATGTTGTAGACGAGGTTGGCCAGTCCGATCTTTGCTTGTGCCCGGGTGATGCCGACGCTTCTGATGATCAGTCCCATGCGGTGTTTCTGTCCTGCGAAGACGTGCTCGACGTGAGATCGGATGCGGCTGCGCGTGGCATTGCCCCGACGGAGGTGGTCTGGCATGTCCCGGCCTCTGGGCTTGCGATGCTGGAACTCCGGCTTGCGGCCGCGCCGTTCCAGGAAAGCGATGTTGGCCTTCGAACGGTAGGCGCTGTCGGCCCACACGGAGCTGGCGGTGTTGTCGGGATCGAGCACCTCACGCAGCTGGCGGCCGTCATGAGCGGCGGCATGGGTGACGCGGAAGCGGCGCACCAAGCCATGGCGTCGGTCGATGGTCACATGGTTCTTGTAGCCAAAGGCTGGCACCGCGATCTCTGTCTCGGCCTGGCGGCGTTGGCCCGGCTTCGGCTTACGCTTGCGGCCGCGCTTGATCGTCCAGCGGCCATCCCGGTCGATCTGGCTCTTGCGGGCTTGGGACCAGTGGCCGGGTGTCCCGCCGCCCTTCAGCGTCGTCTTCTCCTCCTCGTTCAGGCGCGGCCGGCGGGCATTCACCACCGTGGCATCGACGATCTGGCCGCCCATCGCCAAGTAGCCCGCCTCGCGCAAGGAGCGATCGAAGCGCTCGAACAGCCCCTCAATCGCACCGGCCCGTGCCAACTGCTCCCGGTAGAGCCAGATCGTCTTGGCATCGGGCACCTTGTCCGAGAGCTCCAGGCCAAGGAAGCGCATGAAGGAGAGCCGATCCTTCACCTGATACTCCGTCTGATCGTCGGACAGCGTGTAGAGCGTCTGCAGCACCAGAACCTTGAACATCTGGACTGCATCGTAGGGGGGACGACCGCCTTTCAAGCGGTCCGAGCGCTTCAGCGCTGCCTCCAGATCCGGCCGAAACAGCTCGAAGTCCACCACCGCGGACAAACGCTCCAGCGGATCACCCGCCGCCGAAAGCTGCTGCAGACGCTCATCCGTATCGAAGAAGCCCCGTTGACCCATGACCTGCCTCCAACCAATGACCCAGACAGAGAATCAGCACTCGGCCCGCTTCGCCAGCGGTTTTTCGAGACGTCCTACCGGTTTTTTCGAGGGGTCCAGTTGGGATCTTGTAGTTGGGGTAGATCACGCTCAAAAAGTAGTCTGACATCGCGTCGTCCTCATTCATCGGCACCTCGTGCTAGAGCAGAGTAGTATTCCTCTCTTATAGCAGGCGCGAAGAACATACCGTTCGCAAACACCAAAGCATCGCCGCCATGAGAGCCTATCACATAGCTTTCTTCGCATTCCTCATTTATGCAAAAAAGTTTGTATTCTTCGCAAATTTCTTTACCGTTGATAACATCACAGGCATGCGGAATCGATTCCTCCCGGCACGCGATGGAAAAAGAACCATGATTGGATTGAAAAAAGCAGTCTTGGTGCAACACCATAGGTCGCCTGTCTAGTTTAAAATTCCTAACCCCGTCGACGCTTGCACGGTCCAACTCGAAAAGAGTAACATTGTTTTGTAGATTTATCAAGTACGGCCTGTAGTTTCTAACTTTATGCAAGCTCCTAGTATCTGCTGTTCCAAAAAATTGGTGACCTCTTTTCTGTATTTCGCTGTTTATTTTAGTTTCAAATACGTGTATTGTGTCACTTACTGAGTGAAGATACTTTGCCTCATAAATTGCTACGCCTGGAAACAAAAACATCGACCAAATTGTGAGAACTCCCCACATGACGAAAACAGTGAGCACCAAACCAACGAGAAACTTCCTAAGAGAACTCTGAAAAAATCGGTTCACCATTTTGCCTATAGAAGCCATCGTTCCTGCTTCTTTCCAAAAAAGCGACAAGGATGCGTCCTGCAGAGCACGCGTCAATGTCAACGGTTTGACATCGTAGATTGATTTACCACAGCAATCAGTAACCATTGGCGATTCGAATTTCTGGAGATCATTCCCTTCTGTCAACCGAATTCTTGACCCTCGCGCTCGGCCACACCCGACCCTGTGCCAGTTGCAGTCATCGAAAAGAGGCACCTGGCCGCGCCTCATGCCCGCCGCTCAAGAGAACACCGAATCTGGGCGTACAGCTGCCGGTTACCAAAGATAGAGACTTCGCTGACTCCGAATATCCTACTCCCGTGCTCGCACTTTGTATCGGGGATCTAGTAACCGGCTAACTCAAATGCCGCTCCTCTTCTGCTCAATCCGGCGGATTGACCGTCGGGTACATGGGCCGTGGTGTGATCAGTTCTCCGACGCGATAGAAGAGTCTGATCACCTCGGGATAGTTTCCCAGTCCGGAATCGTCCAGGAAGTGGTAGAGGCCAAGATCGCCGAAGGCGTTCAGCGCCGAGCGCGCGGTTGTGCGCTTCTTCGGCCCCTCCAGCCCGCCGACCAGAGGATCGGTAAGGCTCGCCCGGATCCAGTCTTCTTCCTGCCGCTCCAGTTCGTGGAAGGCGGCATCGCGTTCGATATTGGCCAGATAGTCACCGGCCACTTCAGCGAAGGAGCTGCCTTTACCCAGTTGCGTCAGAACCTTGTCTTCCGTCAGGATCTCCTCGGCAGTGCGCCGTCGCGGCAACCGAAAGGCCGGGTCAGGCGGCAGCAGCCCAATCCTTTTCTGCAAGTCGTTGTCGATGCGTGCGGAGGTCAAGAGGCTGCGGCCGGTGGGATAGTTGGGTCGGGTGACGTCGAAGACCAGGGCCCCTCCGAGGCGTCGAAAATGCGGAACCCGCTCGAAGGGCCCCTTCCCGCGCTCCGCCTGCAGCCTCTCCTGCCGTGCTGCGCCAATGCGCGCGGCCCGCTTGGCTCCACCCGGCGCCTCCAACTCGGACTTCTTCAAGAGGTGAAAGCCCCTAGGGCTGCTCGAGCGCCGCTTCGGTGCGTCCTCCTCTCGCGGCAGCAGCAGTCCTCCCTCCACCTCGCCCTCGCGCGCCTTGGGCGCGGTCGGCGGAACCTCGGGACCCAGCAGCCTCCTCCACTCCTCCTCATCCTGCTTGGGCGCATCCAGCGGCACCTCCGGCGCTGGCGGCGCGCGCCGCCCCGACCAGAGAACGTCGCGTGACTGCGGCAAGCCATCCGCAGCGGGAAAAGCATGGTGCAGGCGCCAGTCCTCATACTCCCAGGCCTTGGTCTCAAGAACGGTCTTTAGGTAGAAAGGTGTGCTTTTTAGTTCATCGTTATGATAAGTTCGATCATGAGACAGACTGTTATAGAGAGAGTAAACATCCTCCGGATGAGGGTGATCTAACCGCTTCCGGATCTCTTTCAACAATTTGGCGGCCAATCGTAGATTGTCCTGCACGCGATTCGCGTTACTGCCGGGAAGCAAGATTTCCCAATCACGGTGCACATTTCCCGGTAGTACGGTGGACGACGCGCCTACATAAGGCAGATGACGAAGCACTGGGTCGTCTCGGAGAGGCCTCAAGGCATCATACCAGCCGCGGCTTATCTCCGTATAGATCACTGCCTTCAAGAAGTCTGGCGACAGATCGAACTCCTCTGCTGCTCGTCCAATCATTCCCGAATACTGGCGCACGAACAATCCCGCCAATCTGTTTCGCTGCAAATCGATTTCAATCCGATCTTCTCCAAAAGGACTGTACGGAATCAATTCCCGATTCTGGAATATTCCATCCTTAAACGCAGGAATATCTTCGATCTCTTGATGCTCAAACCCAAATTTATCTTCTGTGCCATCTATTATTGATTTCACACGATCTTTCTTGATCACAAGATACTCTACCATTTTGGTCTCCTCACTGGCATTTGAGGTCAAACATTGACGTCTCGTAGTCAATAACAACAACATCCAACACCCAAGACTCCAAGACGTAGGAGAACTTGGCATCTGCGCCATCAGCACGCTTACTAACGGGTCGAAACCTCAACCGATCCAACTTTTCACGGATCTTCCGATGCTTGTCAGGCCAACGGACAAGGTTGTACTGTCGTGACGCCTCGTAGTGGCAGTAACTCTCGCTTCCGGACCCTCCTCGCCTCTCAGAGAAAGCGCCGATCTTCCGACCGTCGTCGCCGAGCAGATCGTCAACGACGTCCAGCTGGCTCGCAAACTTGTAGAGCTTATACTCATTATGGACTGTCTCAATAATGACAGGACTAGACAAGAGTAAAAAAAACAGAAATATTGCACCTAAGCAACCTATCGGTCTACTGATCTTGATCCGCATGTCATGTTCCTTTCGAGGGCTTAGAGACCATGGCGCAACGGTACTTCCGCGGTGTGAAGGTTTCTATTTGATTTGCAGACTGCGGTGTGGGGTAGTCTCTTCTACCACGGGGTAGGTCAGGATCGCTGGGAACATCGACGAAAGCGCCTGACCTATGAGGTAGAGAGAGGTGTTCTAGGGAAAGGTCCTCACCTTGGAAGCCAGGCCCCCCTGCCCTTCCCAGCACGGATCGCTCGGAGAATGCTGCCCACCTCAAGACGATTCCAGGTCGTGACATGGGCCTGCTCGTCGACAAGGACCAATGCTCCACTGCTCACGACTCTCTCATTCTCCTCCTCTCACCTTACATCGGGGATCTAGCAACCGGCTAACTTGAATGCCGCCCCTATTCTTCCACAAGTTAGTCAACCATTGCTCCCTCCTCACCAACACCTGACATCGAACACTGCTGACCACGGTCCATCATCGATCATAACGGCGAGCACCCAGTCATCTAGAACATAATAGAAGTTCGCGTCAGAGCCATCAGCTGGCTCAGCCGTTCGCGCGAATCGTAATGCATTCAATTGAGCGCATATCCGGTCTTGTATCGACGAAATGCTTGTCACTTTGTATTGCCGAAAGGCTGCATAAACACAATACTCACCACTACCGACTGCTTTACGCCTTTCAGATAACGCGCCGATCTTCCGACCGTCGTCGCCAAGCAGATCGTCAACGACGTCCAGCTGACTCGCAAACTTGTAGAGCTTATACTCGTTATGGGCTGTCTCAATAATGACAGGACTAGACAAGAGTAGAAAAAACAGAAATATTGCACCTAGGCAGCCTACCGGTCTACTGATCTTTATCCGCATGCCTTGCTCTTCTCACTGGCTTGGAGACCAGGGAGACCAGCGCGCACCGTGTCTCCCACGATGTCCAGTCGTCCGGTTGAGCGACAAGTTAAAGTCCTGTGCAGTCATCTTTGCCTTGGAGTTCGGTGGAGATCGCTTGGATCTTTGACAAGGTCGTCTGGTCCCTGCAGCCAACAGGAATAGGTTTGGTGAGGATGGACACCTCGAAAGCCAGAGCACCCCGCCATTCGTCGCGCCGATTGCTCGGACAGCGCAGGTGAGTGTACGCACGGCAGAGTCCCTGTACTGCTGTCGTTATAGCAACGTCCCAATTCGCGCGTTTGCCCCTTGCTCTCAAGCCGATCAGCCCGACGTTATGCCGTCTTTCTCGAGCGCTTGAAGGATGATATCGGCAAACCGGACGCCGGGTGTCGCAGGCCATTGCTACGACGCAAACAATATCGACCCCACCCGTTTGCCCATCGCTCCGACAGGACCTGTGGCGTGCTACATTCTCCACTTCGCTCCACACCTCCTCCCAGTTGCTCTGCACCTGGCCATCGCCGCAGCGATGACATCCTGCGCACTGCAAGCACACTGCCAGTGTCGTTTCGCGATTCTCTACGAGCAGAAACTTACTCGCCTATTGCGGAAAGCTCAAGGACAAAATCGTGTAATGCGTGTATTTCCTAATTCGACTTATCTGCGCTCGAGTAGGACGACGCCGATGCCCATTCGTGCTGGCGGGTCGATGAACTCGCGCACATCGCGTCCCTCGGCTTTCAGTTCCCGCCAAAGCTTGGGAACCTCAATCTTCAGGCCAGTGATGTTGCGTTTGCCTTCGCCGACAATGTCGTGAAAGGCGACGGCCTTGCCGGCCAGCGGTCCATAGACCTCCCAGTCGGCCTTGACCCCTTTATAGGTGTGATCGGCATCGATCAGCACGAAGTCCCAGGGGGCAGCGGCCTTGGCTCGCGCGACGATGTCTTCGTCAAGCGAGCGTCCGTAGAGCACCTCCGCCTCTCTGCCCATGCGCTGCAGGATCCAGCCGGCACGATCCAGGTTCTTGTCGCTACCCCGGCGCCCCCAACGCCCGCCCGGTAGGTCGACGGCCATAAAGCGCGTGAGGCTCGGCACCAGTACCGCCAACTCGAAGAGCGTATCGCCATGTCGCGAGCCGATCTCCAGAAAGGAGGTAGCGCCGATCTCGTTCAGGAGGCCGGCCAGGCCCGCCAGTTCATTCGGCGCCTGCGCCAGCTTACCGCCGGAGAGGCTGCGCCCCCCTGGGAACACCAGGTTCTCGTCCAGGCTTGACGTCATCGACCTACCATCCCGTTCCTGCAGTCCAAGCCATAAGCGTTGTCGGTCCCACTTGTCCAGGCTCCAGCGTGCGTTACCCAGGCTCTGCTTCAGCTTGTGGCCACGATCGGACCTAGTCGCTTGCGCCCAGGCGGCCTCCTGATCCAGTTGGTCTCGGTTCTGCTTGAGCGCGATATTGGCGGCAATGAGATCCTGTTGCGCCGCACTCCGGCCTCGGTCGTCAGACGCCTGCCGCGTTAGCCGCCCGGCGCGACAGCTCTAGGCGTTTATCGGCATCGCGCACCACGACGATACTTTAAGCCTGCAGGTTCCGCGCCGTTGGGGCTCGGCACGCGGCGTTCAGGACATCTGTAAGGGCCTCATCCGGGACCGGCTTATCGGAGAAGTCACGCACGCTGACGCGCGTGCCCAGAGTATCGAGAACGCTAGCCTCTCCCGCATAACGTTAGCTTCATTCATTTCAATCTATCCTTGAATCCTCGACTGAGATCGCGAGAAACGGTGTGCAACTGCGAAGGTTCGTAGATGTCCGGCGAGGCGAAGATGGCATCGCCCCGGACGCATTTCCACCCTTTGCAGTCGCGGTAACGCGCCTCGACGGGATTCGACACCGCACGCCAGCCGTCGCTGTTGTGCACGTTACGGGTCAAGAAAGTGTGACGCTCTGGACTACCGCGCGCGGCGAGAAAGGCGTCAGTCGACAGCAATTTCGTCTCAACACGGCACCTTCTTGGTTTCGCCTATAGAGTGTGTCATAAGTAATCCACTTCGGCCGCCACGACGCTATGATACGGCGGTAGGAAACAGCGACGAAGGCACCGCAACCTCGATCTCTCTTGAGAGTCACGAGTTTAGCATGGGTCTTTGCATCGAGAAAGCGCTGCTTCGTTCAGTGGATTTTTCAGAACAGCAGCGTGTGGTTGTGGAAGAACCAGGGGGATCTACACATGTCCATCGTCGGTGGCATCTATGCCGATACCATATTCGGAGCACTGGACAACCGCCTTTATGGCTTGAGCGGTGATGACACGATCTATGGCGAAGTTGGCTCCGACAGGATCTTCGGCGGATCCGGACGTGATTCTCTCTTCGGTGGCCTCAACGACGACCGGATCTTCGGCGAGGAGGGCCCGGACTACATCTGGGGCGGCTCCGATAACGATACGCTGTCCGGTTATGCTGCGAATGACGTCATTTTTGGCGACAGCGGGATTGACTTCATTCTTGGCGTTGGCGGCGACGATCGCCTCTATGGTGGGACGGAGATCGACAGCATTTTCGGCGGCGAAGGTCGTGATACCCTGTTCGGTGGCGGCGCTCTCGACCGGCTCTATGGCGGTGCTGGAGACGACAGCATTATTGCCGGCGACGGCCATGACACAATCCGCGGCGAAGGAGGGCAAGATTGGCTTTACGGAGGGCGCGGCCAAGACCGGATTTTCGGCGCAGATGGGAGCGACCGCATATTCGATAATGGCGGCCGAAGCACCTTGGACGGCGGCTCTGGGAACGACACCTTACGCCAAAGCGGCGCAGGCAATCGTTTCATTCTTCGCGGCGACTCAGGTGATGATCGCCTTTACATCCAAGATTTCTCCGGTACTCAGAGCGTGACCTTAAGGGGTGGCTCCGGCAGTGACGTCGTTATCTTGAGTTCCGGAGACGGCAACATCACCGACCTTACGTTTTCTGGAAGCGGTGCCAATAATGTTCTCGTATCCGACTCCCTTGGCCAGCTACTCTTCAATGGTGGCGGTCAAGGCGACATGTTGAACGCAGTCAATGCCGAACGAGCCGTCATTGATCTCGGAAACGGCACCAATCAGGTCTCGCTCGGTGGCGACAATCTAGAAGCCACGGTGGTCGGCGGCAGCATGAACGACCTCATGACCTATGTCGGAGGGTCTGGCAACAGCAGCCCGGTCAGTCTCTTCGGCGCCAGCGGAAAGGACAGCCTGGTCGCCCGAGGCGGCAGCGGCACCCTCATTCTAGACGGCGGCGAGAACGACGACTTTCTGCAGTCGACACTTGCTGCAGGAAACGGAGACATATCGCTCTTTGGCGGAACGGGAGATGACGTCGCCTATGTCGGTTCAGGCGCCGGGACGCTCGAAACACTCCTCTTCGAAGCCAGCGGAGGCAACCATCTCTACGTAGCGGGCGAGGTCGGCGAGCTGCTTGTCTATGGTGGCAGCTTTGCAGACACGGTCAGAGCTAATGTTTTGGAACGCGCCGTTCTGGACCTTGGAAACGGTGTGAACAGGGTGTCCCTCGACGGAAACGACCTGGAAGCAACAGTGTTTGGCGGTAGATTGAACGATCTCCTGACCACAGTCGGCGGCATCGCGAACAGCAGCCCGGTCAGCCTCTTCGGTGCAAGCGGTAAAGACAGTCTGATCGCCCGCGGCGGTAGCGGCACGCTTGTTCTAGACGGCGGTGAGGGAGACGACCACCTGCGATCGACCCTGACATCGGGTACAGGCGATGTCACGCTCTACGGCGGCTCCGGCGACGATCTTGCCTTCGTTGGCACCGGATCGGGAACCCTCGAGACTTTGTTCTTTGAGGGAAGCGGCGGCAACCACCTCCTCGTTGCCGAGCCGATCGACGAGTTGCTGTTCTACGGCGGCGCCTCTCCCGACACCGTAAGGGCCGATGTAGGCGAAAGAGCGGTATTGGATCTCGGCAATGGCGGTAACATTGTCTCACTCGACGGCAACGATTTGGAAGCGACCGTCTTCGGCGGCAGCATGAACGATTTCATGACAGCCGTCGGCGGCATTGCCAACAGCAGTCCGGTCAGCCTCTTCGGTGCCAGTGGACGCGATAGCTTAGTGGCCCGGGGCGGCAGTGGCACTCTCGTTCTGGACGGCGGAGATGCCAACGACACGCTGCTGCCGACCCTCACGTCAGGAACGGGCGATGTCTCTCTCTTTGGCGGTTCCGGCACCGACATAGCCTTAGTTGGATCGGGTGCAGGCAGCATCGAGACCCTCTTCTTCCAAGGCAGCCTGGAAAACAGCCTCATTCTGAGCGAAGAGATCGACGAGCTGCTCTTCTATGGTGGGCGGCGACAGGACAGCGTCTTTGCCGGCACCATCACAGAGCGCGGCTTCTTTGTCCTAGGGGACAACAACGACAGTGTCAGCCTGTCCGACGCAGCTGGCGGCGTCATGAGCGTGTTTGGCGGCTCCGGTCGCGATCACATCTACTCGGGCGATGGCAATGACAGCCTCTTCGGCGGCTCCAATCGCGATAGCCTCTTTGGCCGAAGCGGGGACGATACCTTCTTCCTTCGGTCGGGCGACAATGTCTCAGGCGAAACCTTGGACGGCGGCAGCGGTCTCGACACGCTCGTTCTACTTGGCACAGCAAGCGTCCATCCGCTTGCGGTCTTGAACAACATCGAATCCACGATCCAACTTGCGCTCACCGGAGACCAGGTCTTCGCCGGCGCCAGTGGTTCCGATGTCGTTGAAGGAAAGACCGGGGACGACAGTCTTAACGGCGGCAGCGGCCGTGACACGCTTTATGGCGGTACCGGTGACGACGCCCTGCGCGGTGCAGAGGGCGGGGACAGGCTCTCGGGCGACAGCGGACGTGACACTCTCTTCGGAGGCGACGATGATGACCGTCAGGACGGGGGTGACGGAAATGACCAACTGGTAGGTGGGTCTGGAAACGACGTCTTGATCGGCGGGGTCGGTCGTGACCGATTGAATGGCGGCAGTGGAGCCGACACGGCCTTCGGCGGCAAGGCCAACGACACGTTTATCGTCGACACCTCCAGCGACCAGGTACGTGAATTCCAATCAGAGGGCGTCGACGTCATCCTGTCCAATGCGACAACCTACACCCTCGCTAGCGGCAACGAAGGCTTCATTGAACGCGCCAACGTCAATCAGGGCCTCAGCGCTGGTGGTCTTTGGGGCAACGAGCAGGATAACATTCTGCTTGGCAACAGTGCGGCGAACAAACTGCTTGGCCGCAGCGGTGCTGATCGGCTGAATGGTCAGGGCGGCTCGGACATCTTGATCGGTGGGTCTGGTAAGGACACCTTCGTCGTCGACACCAGCACCGACCAGGTTCGTGATCAGGCCGGACAAGGTGCGGATCTGGTACGCGCCGAGGCAGATTTCACGCTTCCCGATGGCAGTGCAAATGCCTTCATCGAAAACCTGCGCATGCAGGGCGGCTTTGGCAACATCAATGGCGCCGGAAACAGCCTGAACAATATCCTGCAAGGCAACAGCGGCGACAATGAGCTTTTCGGGCTCGACGGGGATGACTTGCTTCAGGGGCGTGGTGGTGATGATTACCTGCGCGGTGGCAGTGGCAACGACATCCTTGAGGGCGAGAGCGGTAGAGATATCCTGGCTGTTGAGAGCGGCAACCAGCTCTTCGGCGGATCGGGCGCCGACAGCCTCAGCTTCGACGGAACGCCCTTCGGCAGCGCTGGATCTGGTGGTCCGGAAATCGGTGACTTCAATGGCAGTGCAGGCGATCGCCTGGTCTTTGCGACCGGGTTAGAGATCGGGGTTTTCACCTACGTCGGAAGCGCGACCTTCTCTGCTGGCGGAAACAGCGAAGCACGTTTCGTCGGATCCGGCCAGGTGCAAGTCGATCGGGATGGCGACGGCACCACCGATATAGCTTTCAAGTTGAGCGGATTGACTGCACCCGGACAGATCACCGCATCAGACTTTCTTTGGTTGTAAGAAGGAGCAAACTCCCGCTCAGCAACAGCCATTAGGCAGAGCGCTTTGATCTTGACCGCGGAAGCACTACGACCGGCCGCAACTGCCTTCGGAGATCGGTCGCTCTCTCATGCGTCGGACCGACATGCTGCATCGCAGCCTGACAACCTCGCTGTTCGCTTCGTGAGTAGCGTACTGGAAACAGAATGCCATCTCGTCGCTGGACGAGTTAGTCTTCCTCCGCCGAGTCTAAGTCAAACACAGCGATCTTCGGCGAGACCAGATCAAAGCGGCAGGAGACTTGCCGCTCTCCGCTGCGCCCTTCTGGCAGCACCACTTCACGCAGCAGGAGGTCGCCGACGCAGAGCGCAAACTCTCCCAAACCTCTTGAAGAGCCACCTGCCAACAAGAACAAGGGCAAGTCACGAAGCAGATGCTCGATCCAGAGTGGGGCCTTATAGCAAAGCGTCAGCCAGCCGGAACCGACCAAGCCCTCGTCATCCAGCCAACCCAAGTCGAGATCCACCGCTTCGACCTGCGCACACGCATCGGCTCGTTCGATCGCGTGAAGTCGTAGGTCGTAACCGTCTATCGCATCGATCGGCTGCAGGCGAGGATAGTGTCCTAGCGGGCTCAAGGCCATGTACCAGGGTCCGTCTTGAGTGATCCGCAGGCGCAAGCGTTGTTCGCCTTCGAACCCTGCATCGCATCCCAGTAACCACAAGAGCGACTGCGGACGCTGTCGACAAGCTGCGTTGTCGTGTTCCTTCAAATTGCTTTCGAACATCGTCCCTCTCCTTTCTCGGTTTGGAGGTTCGTTCGTTCACACAGGGTAACTGGCCTTGGCGGCGGGGCGGCGCCGGGCGCGCGGGGGGAGGCAGTCGCGCTGCTAACCGGCAGCCATGGCCCCGCCGCCTCCGACCGGCTGGGTGGGGGCCGGTCGGAAACGGACAGAACAGGGATCCAGACAAAGGCACACGTGTGAGGTCGCCTCAGCCTGGCCTCTTTCGGCTCGGATTGGTGACCACCTCTTAAAGAGGCCTAGGCAAGACATAAAAAAGGCCGCAGCCCGGTAAGGGTCTACGGCCAGTATCAGCATTGGCGCTGCTTAGGAGCCATCCTGGAGATTGCAAGATGCGAGCGCCCGCACTCCCATCAAGGCAAAGCATCATGAACTGGGCGAGCGGGCGGATAAGAGGGCCGATGCGGCCTCGGATACGAGCAAACGTGCTCGTCTCTGATAGGACCTTCAGGAGGTGCCTGCGTCTGAATCCATCTTCTCAAAGAGTGCGCTGATCAGCGCCTGGGGTACGGTGAACTCCCAGATACGACCCTTCTCGCCGCTGACTTGGACGGTCATTCCTTCGGAACCGATGCCGCGTAAGGTCGCTTCGTCCAACCAGGCAAAGACAACCTCATTGGTTAGGCAGAAGTCGTTGCTGAGACCGCCACAGCTGCCGCGCTTGCGGCTGTAGGGTTGCACCGCCAATGCCGGACCACCCGGCAATATGCTGGCCTTGTCATAGTTACGATAGCCGTCTACGGCTTCGTTGTCGTAGTTCATGGCCAAAGTCAGGCGATAGCGTTTGGCGCCGGTCATCCGATCTTGCAGCGCCAACAAAGTCCAGCCGATCCGGTCCGGCGGAATGCTCGAACTGGCGCCGAGGACCTCGGGGCCCTTCTGGTAGACCGTCTTGCCGGAGTAAGCGATGGCTGCCTGGGTCGGATCGTCGAGGCGCTGAATCTGGTTCGAGATCGGCGTTGCCGGCGGCAGTGCCACTTCGATGTTTGCCGATCGGCAGCCGATAAGCAGTCCGACGACCACGACAAGCGCACTCATTCTTACCAGCTGTTTTGTGCCGACCACCTCTCGTATAGCCAACTGAGCCTCCCCCATCTTGGGGCGACGCCGGCGTCCTACCGTGACCGCAGGTCCGCGTCTCCTTCCAGCATCGCCATTGCGATAGAGACGCTTTCTGGGCGTCGGGTCAAGGCCGGCCCGGGAGGACACGCCGTACCTTTCCTTCATCCGAGCCTCGGTTCCGGCCTCCGATCCCTCTGTTTTCAGGGACCGTTCGGAAATGCACAGCACCAGCCAGCACCGCCCAACAGGGTATTCTTTCTTGTGGGGTGCAGGCTGGTACCACCATGAGGATGGGCCAAACAGGCCCATTCCCAAACGGACACTTCGAGAGCTGCCTATCTTGATTTCCCTCTTCCCTACTCCGCTCAGAACATCCGAAGAGGGGATCGAGGCGATGAACAAGGCGTACTACTCAAGCCTATATTTTGTGCATAGCATGCTGAGTATTGCTTGTCAACAACGGGCCGTAAATTGGCTTCACGTACGCATGTCAGACGCTCCCTGGAACGATCGAAACGCTGTGCGCGTATCACTC
Organism: Rhodospirillales bacterium; assembly: GCA_963669445.1. Lineage (GTDB taxonomy): Bacteria > Pseudomonadota > Alphaproteobacteria > Kiloniellales > JACOMY01 > JACOMY01. Next base: position 1,359,920 of record OY770029.1, on the reverse strand, counting down.
TCGTGAAGAACAAAGGTGTCAGGACGGTGACCGTCCATGCCGAAGGGAGGGATCATGCTTCGCCAGGAAGCAGAACTTGAGGGTGTCGCGACTCCTGGAGAAACGCGACGCAGCCTCCGCCTAATGCTGCGCGGTTTTGATCTTCTCGTGGCCGGCTTCTTTGCCTTACTACTGGCATTGGGTTTAGGCTTCCCTTTGGCGCCAGCTATTGCTCTGGGTCTGGGGAGTGGGCTCACGGCCTCCACTCTCTGCCCGGTCGCTCGCCGCAGCGGTCCGACCCTGCTCGGCGCTTTCCTTGGCGGTCTCACCGCCGGCGGTCTTGCGGCGGGCCTGGGTCTTCAAGCTTGGCCTGAGGCCGCGCTCGTCGTCTTCTCCAGCCTCCTTGCCGTCAAGGTCGGACGCCGATCGGTCAGAGTGCTTGCCAAGGCCATTCTCCGCGCCGCCTAAGTGTCCTCCTTTGCGAAGGCGGGTTTGCTCGACTTCGAGGCAGCTACAGTTCGGCCGCCAGCGGGTGTGTTCGGCGAGAGGCCAAAACAGTCCGCCAGGCAAGCAAGACCCTCCTGCAACGCACGCAAGTCCTCCACTTCTCTTGCGGTACGTTCGCGCTTTAACCCCATCCAGTCGGCGAAGGTCTGCGCCACGGCAAAACGCAACACCATTTCATGCGCGCAGGTGCCTTGATCCAAGAGTCTTGATCGCGCCTGTTCTAGGTCGGCTTCCCGTGCTGCCAGCCAGGCCGAACGGGCAGCGCTCATCGGCGGTGTGACTTCGGGACCGAAGGGTTCACGCAGCAGGAGCGGGTCGGAGGCGCGAAGCGAGAGTTGGCCGAGGGTCAGCCGATAGAGCCAGGCAAAGCGTTGCCCGGCCATACGCTCCTCCTCCGTGATCAACCCGCTGGCCAAGAGGACGCCCAAGGGGCTCTCGGCCAAGCGTTGGTCGGCATGTTTGCCTACCAGGGCTTGGCGTCGGCGCAACAACTCCGGTGTCGGCAATACTCGGATGTCGCGCGCCAGCCGGCCACTCGCCGTGCGCCGCCGCAGCTGATTTCGGCTGCGACCTGCTCGACGGCGTCTCATCGTCTTGCTCTCCGCAGAGCTGCATTGGGTCTTCGGTGCGACCGTGGATCGCTACAATAGGGGTCAGGGGTGGGCTCCGTCGGCCCCAATCCAAAGGCCATTGCCAAGGAAGGGGAAAGACCGAGCGCTCGACAGATCTGATGCCTCGGAACGCCCCGTTTCTGCATCGCATGCATCTGCTCGACGAGAGACCGCAGGATCGGCCCGGAAAGCGAACAATCTCGGTCGCCCAAACTATAGGCTTGGGTTCCCCCATGAAAGAACCAGTGACGCTTGGCGCTCAGGATTGTCGAGCGCCGCCGCCTCCGATGCCGACGGCGCCTTGTTCTTGAGGCTGACGGGAGAGGAAGAGCTTTCTTGTCTACCACCTTGACGATACCCCTTTTCGCTCGAATCAACATCCTATACGTGAAACAGAAGTGTTCACAATTCCTATAGGTCGTAGGATAGTAGGATGAAATACGATCGTCAAGAATCCCCTTCCTATTGACTGTCACGCGCCGCTGGGATAGATCCTGGCTTGGAATGAGCGACCTTGAACGCCAACGGCTTGCCCAGCTCTTGCAGGAAAGAGGGATTACGATGGCTGCCGCATCGCGCGCTATCGGTCGTAATCACGCCTATCTGCAGCAGTACATTCGCCGCGGCTCACCGCGCCACCTTGATCCTGAGGCTGCAACAGCCCTCGCTGCTCTGTTGAGCGTGCCACCTGACAGCCTTCACGAAGAACAGGCAGGGTTGAACCTGCCGTTGGGCGCAAACGCCGTACCGACTGCGCTTGCCAATAGCCAGGCCTTTGCAACTTCCGCCATGCCACGCGACGTTCCCGTTCTGGGGTCGACCGTTGGCGGCAACGACGGGGATTTCCTTCTAAACGGTCAGGTCGTCGATCATGTGCGGCGACCACCGGCAATGGAGGCCGTGAAGACGGCCTTCGCGCTCTTCGTACAGGGCGATTCCATGTGGCCTTGGCGCGCGCCGGGCAGCCTGGTCTACGTCCACCCGGCACGGCCGCCGCGCAATGGCGACCATGTCGTGGTAGAATTGCATGGCGACAGCGAATTTGCGGAGCGACCTTGCTACGTGAAGCGTTTGGTGGCCCGCACAGCAACGCTCTTGCGGCTAGAGCAATACAATCCACCGCGCGACGACATTCAGATCCCGCTGCAAAAAATCCGCAGTCTCTACCGCGTTATGGAGTGGGAAGAGCTGCTTGGTCTTTGAACGGGCGAGGAGACAAAGGTGGGTCGATTCCAAAGCGGAAAGTCGGACTCAGAAGCAATCAATAGGATTTCCTATCTTCTGCGCTTTCTTTCCTACACTCCAAAGCGGCGACTCATGGCCTGCATCAAAAAGTAGTCTTGCAAGGTGATTACCCTTGTCGAAAGGCCGAAGTTCCAGGCTCGCTCCACCAAATCGTGTTCATCGCGCATCTGATGGTACATCCCGATGTACCAATAGGCTTGTAGCTGCGAGGCTTCGATGTTCTGGTTGGGATTGGCTTCGGCCTTACCCAGAGCCGCCTCGGGCCCGATCTCGCCCAAGAAGAGGGCAACGAATGGCGCCAAAGCCGAGCCGATGTTTCCCTGCGCGGCCCGCGCCTCGAAGGTTGCCCGGGCGGCTTCTATGGTTTGGTCTTGCGCCCAGCCCAGGCGATAATCGGCATAGTAGGCTAATAGCATCGCTTGAGTCCGACGATGTGGCCGCCCTGCGGTCTCGAAGACTTGGCCAAAATCGATCGACGCTGCTTCCCAACGGCCATTCGCAAAATGTCCCATGCCGCGTTGGAAGGCGACTTCGTTGGCCGCTTCGGGCGCTTGCCATCGCGCAAGGGCTTCCTCGAAAGAACTCTCTGCAGCCAGGGCATAGACCCCGGAAGGCTGATCGCTGCCGGCAGGTTGGCTGGCGGCAAGCGACTGATAGAAACCACGGCGCGCCATCAAGGCGCCGGTCACGCGCGGACTAGGGTCCGGTTGCGAGTCCATTGCCTCGTTCAAGTCGGAAACCGCATCGCCCCAACGACTGAGGCCAGCATAGAAGTAGCTCCGTGCCTCATAACCAAGAACTCGCGCCCGGGCCGCATTGGGGTTGGCGGCGGAACTGGCTGCATTGGAGAAACTCAACAGGTTCTTCAGTGCCTGCAATCCTTGGCGCGGCTGCCCGATCTGCTCCAAGCCATAGCCCAGCAAGGCCTGACCAATGGCCCGGTCGGAGCCGCGCTTGACGCACTCTTCGGAGAGCGCCACCAGGCGATGACCACGCACCTGTCCGTCTTCGGACTGCGCCAAGAGAGACTCGGCAGCCTGGCAGGGTGCCGCCACCTGATTGGCGGCAACATCAGATCCGGTGTTCACGCCAGTGATGACTACGCCGGCCAAGGGCCCGGGCGGTCCCTTAGGTCCCGGCGCCTGACAGGCTGCAAGGAGAAGCAGAGGCAACAGCAGTGCCGGATTGAGTTTGCCCATAAGTCTCGTTCCGTTCCTTCTTAATCCCACTCGAACCTTGCCCGATCTAAGGTTCTCTCTAGGCGTCAGTGCCATTGTTAAAGCCGATCAAGCGCGCCGCGAGCGAAGAAGTACTCCGGCAGGGCGACCACTTCGCTTTCGACGACTCGTTCAAAGGCAGCCCGCGCCTGGCGCGTCTCTCCGGCCAAGAGGGACCTTAATCCCAAGTAGTAGTCAAGCTGCGCCTTGGTCGCCGCGGGATTGAGGCGGCTTTCTTCGCGTGCGCGTTGCCGCAAAGTCTCGCCATCGATTTCACCGAGAAGAAAGCGGATGATAAGTCCAGGATAGAGGTCCAAATCAAGTTTGCCGCTCTCAAGCCGTCGTCGAAGTCCCCGTTCCGCAGTTTCTGGGTCAAGGCCCTGCGCCTCAGCCGCATAGATTCTCAGCGCGTTCTGCAGCTTCTGCGGGACTGCCGGCGCCCGATCGTAGGCTTGGGTCAAGCGTCGGTAGGCCCTGGCAAAGCGTCCGCTGGCAAGCTCGACCCAGCCGGCCCTGCGCATCACATTGAAGCGCTGCTCAGCGCTGCGCGAGATCAGCAGCGCGCGCTCAAAATCCGCTGCTGCACGCGCTTCCTCCCCCGCTAGTGCCAGATAGGCTGCCCGTTCCGACAGGAGGCGGCTGAAAAGTTCTGGATAGCGGACGCCAGTGAAACGGACCAATAGTCCACTGGCCACGTCTATCTCGTTCAGCGCTCCAATCGGATCGCCCTTGGCGGCAAAAAGCGTCGCCCGCGCATCCAGGGCGAGGATCGGGGCGAACCAGATGCCCGGGCCGGCGTCCGGATCTGCCTTCAAGGCTGCATTTAGCGCCACGGTCGAAGCGGAGCGATCGCCGAGATACTGTTCGGCCCGCCCAAGAAGCGCCCAGCCTAGCTGTGGGCGGTCGCCGCGGGCCACGCAGGCCTCGGCATAGGCCTTAAGTTGACGTCCGTCCAGGCTCAGTGTTTCGCGCCGCTCCAGCAGATCGACTGCGCGCGCACAAGGGCGATCCGCTCCACCGGCAGAGCGGGCAACAGTCGGCTCCTCAAGCTGCAGCGCCGAACAAGCGGTCAGCGACAGCAGCGCTATGAGGCTCCAATAAACCCTCAATGAGGCCCTTATGCCCAATCCCGCCATCATCTCTCTTAGGCCCGCAGTCAATCTCGATGAGAGGGCTTATAGGATGTGATGGGCCTCCCGACGATAGCCAATTGGAGCCACCTTGGCCAAACTGTCAAAGAAGTCCCGCTAGCTCGCGTGCCTGCGTGCGCTGCTCGGCGGCCATGGATTGGGCCAAGACCTCGGCAAGAACACCGGCCTCTTCGACTCCTAGCCGCTCGGCCACCAGGTACCAGGCCAGCGCCCGGACACGATCCAGGCTCCCGGCTCGGCCGGAACGATAGAGCTCGGCCAAGCGCAGCGCTGCTTCGCCAACACCTGCACCAACCGCCAGCTCATAGTGGCCAATCGCGTCTTGAAGAGCGACTGCCCCCCCCAGGCCGGTCTCTTGCAGCAGTGCTAGATTGTAGGCCGCAATGGGATGTCCCGCACCGGCAGCTTCACCATACCAGCGCCTGGCCTTCTCATAGTCGGGTTCCCCTAAGGCCGTGCTGCCATAGAGTTGAGCCAGGCGCTGAGCGGCCTGCGGGTGACCCAACTCTGCTGCACGGCGATAGGCCGCAACAGCCTTCTCCGGATTGACCTCACGCCCAATCCCGCGCTCCTCGATCTGCCCAACCCGAAAGGCCGCTGCGGCGCTTCCCGCATCGGCTTGCTTCTGCAACCCACGCACATCGCTACCGACCTGGGCGTCACCTGGGACGATTAGCGTCTTGCCCTCTTCGGCATAGGCCAACCCCGGCACAATCGTCACCGGCACCAGCAAGGCAGCCAAGAGAACCAGACCTAGGCGTTTCATTCGGCCTTCCCCAACACGCACTTTCGGGGCGAAGTGCAGATCTCATACCGAGAATCGTCCCTAAGCGCTTGTCTTTAGCCTATAATGCCCGCCACGTCGATCTTCTTGACAGAGCCACGATCGTGATTGGCCCTGTCTCACGGCCCGTCAGATCTAGAGCTCGATCACCATTCTGCCGCGCACCTGCCCCTTCAGGATCGACTTGGCCAGGGCCGGCACCTCCTCCAGAGGAGCGGTTTCGGTCATCTTCAGCAGCAGATCGCGATCCAGGTCACGTGCCAGACGCTGCCACGCGGCTATGCGTTTCTCTTTCGGGCACATGACCGAATCGATTCCGAGAATCGAAACGCCGCGCAATAAGAAGGGCAATACTGTCGTCGCTAAGGAGTTGCCGCCGGCCAAGCCCACCGATGCCAACGCCGAGCCGTAGGCCATTTGCGTCAGAACGCGAGCCATCATGGTTCCCCCGACATTGTCGATGCAACCGGCCCAGCGCTCCTTGTCCAGCGGACGAGAGGGTGCGTCCGCGATCTCCTCTCGTGCAACGACCTGACTGGCGCCCAGGCCTTTTAGGTAGTCGGCCTGCTCCGGCCGCCCCGTCACAGCCGCGACCTCGAACCCAGCCTTAGCCAGCAGACTAACGGCGACGGAGCCAACACCCCCGGACGCCCCGGTGACCAGAACCGGGCCCTTGCCCGGCTGGACGCCCTGCCCCTCCAGCGCCTGCTGCGCCAGCATGGCAGTAAAGCCAGCCGTGCCCACCGCCATCGCCTCTTTGGCGCTCAAACCCGCCGGTAGAGGAACCAACCAGTCCCCCTTGACACGCGCCAGTTCGGCGTAGCCGCCCCAATGGGTTTCGCCCACACGCCAACCGGTCAGGACAACGCGATCGCCTGCCTTGTAGTCGGGATGATCGGACTGTTCCACCGTACCTGCGAAGTCCACGCCCGGCACGTGAGGATAGTTGCGGACCAGCCGGCCAATGCCGTTCACCACCATCCCGTCCTTGTAATTCAAGGTCGAGTGCGACACCCGCACGGTCACATCGCCCTCGGGCAAGGCAGTCTCAGCCACCTCTTCGATCGCGCTGCTGACCTTGCCATCTTCTTCCCTCAACATCAGGGCCTTGAACATGCCTGTCTCCCAAACTCTCATGATCGGCCGCAGCATAGGCGGACGCGCCGTCGACGCAACAGGTCTGCAGCAGTGCCCCCTCGCTTTCCAAGGCGGCCGCCTGACGCACCAGCCAGCCTTCGAAGCGATCGACAGCAGGTCGTGGTGGCTGGGTTCTTAACAGGCGATAGCCACCCAGTGCTGCCGGCGGCTGTTCGGGTACGGTTACCAATGCCCCGGACCGTAGCTCTCGCGCGGCCATCCATAGCGGCGATAGCGCGACTCCGAAGCCGCCGGCCGCAGCGACCAATGCAGCATCGTCGTTGTCGAAACGATCGAGGATCGTCAGGCAAGCCGGATCGCACTCCCCAACCTTAGACCAGGCATGCCAATCCCAATCGTCTTCACTCGCGGCCAACAGAGGCAGTTTGCAGATCTCTATTCCCCGTTCAGCGAGAAGCCGAGGCGATACCAGCGGAAAGCAGAGATCGCTCAGAAGAGGGGTCCCCGCTTGCGGCACCCGATCATATGTGATGGCAAGATCCAGACCTTCCTCCAGTCTGATCTCACCCAAGTGCGTGGTCTCAACTTGCACGCGGATTCTCGGGTGCAGTCGACGAAACTCCGCGAGTGCTGGAATAAGCCAGCGAACGGCAAGACTGAGGCCAAGTCGGATCGAGATCTGCTCGCCTCTACGCGCAAGTGCTTCGGCCGATCGCTCTACTGATCGCAGTGCGGGTCCGACTGCTTCCAAGAAACGCTGTCCTTCAACAGTGAGATCCAGTGCATTGTTCCGGCGTAGAAAAAGAGCAACCTCCAAAGCCGTCTCCAGGCGTTGCACCTGATGGCTGACAGCGGAGGCCGATAGCCCAAGGGACTCCCCTGCGGCCTTTAGGCTGCCAAGCCGCGCCGTTGCCTCAAAAGCGCATAATGCCCCCCAGGGCAAACGGCGGCGGAAGCTAGGCATCGCGATCTTTGCATCGAAATCTTGCATGCAGACCTCAGACTATCCGTTCGACCGAGCCCTCCGCAAGGCGCATCTATGCCGACAGCCGAGATATCGCTGGAGCCGCGCAGAGATGACCGAGACCTCCCTCGCCAAAGAGCAAGACAATGCCAATTCAGACCTCTTCGCCATCGTCTGGGTTTTGGTCAGTACCGCTCTCTTCACCCTGGTCTACGCCTCGGCAAAGCTCACGGGCGGTACAGTGCCCGCGCTTACCATCCTCTTCATGCGTTACATCGGAGGCATCGCCACCCTGGCACTCCTGCTCTTCCTGCGCCGCGAGAGTCCGCAAGCCTACCGCAGTCGGCAGGTCCCTCTGCATCTGCTGCGCAGCGCCTGTGGCAGCTACGGCGGCGTTGCAGCAATCCAGGCGCCCGTCTTCATTCCCCTACTCGACGCCACAGCCATAGGCCTGCTCGAAGGGGTGTTCATTACGGCATTGGGCATCATCTTCCTGCGCGAGCGTTTGACCTGGCTGCGATGGCTGGGCGCCTCACTATCGCTGGCCGGTGCAGTGATCGTCGTCATGGGTCAGGGCGCCTTCCTCTCGACAGCAACCGGTGATTACGCGATTGGGATCACATTGGCTTTGGGCGGTGCCTTTCTCATCGGCGTGGAGAGCATCTTCATAAAGATGCTGGCGACGTCAGAGCGGCCTCTGTCCTTGCTTCTGCACGTAAACTGCTTCGGGATTCTGCTGTTGGCCGGACCGGCTCTCTGGGTCTGGCCCAGCGATCCAGCGATCTCTCCCTTCGCCTTCCTGCTGCTCGGCCCGATCGCGATTGCCGCGCAATACACCACGATACGCGGCTACGCCTTGGCGCAGGTCGCCCTCCTCGCACCCATCGGCTACTCTTGGCTGCTTTTTGCCGGCGCGCTTGGCTGGCTCATCTTCGCAGAAGTCCCCACTCCGCTTTCGCTCGGCGGCGCCTTTTTGATGTTGCTAGGCGGCCTAGCACTCACTCGTCGCTAGCACTTGGAAGGTCAGGCCGCTTGCGGGATCCACTCCTGCAGAACCAATTCCAAGGTTATGCAGATCGGATTAGCATCCGGCAGGAAGCGACCGCCATAGACGCGCGCCTGGCTGTCTGAGATCGTTCCGGTTAAAGCCGCTTCGGCCTCACCGTCCTTGCCGGGGCGAACCTCGCCACCCAAGGTCAGGATCTCAACGCCAGGCCCGGCCACGTCCAGCCGATTCTCCTCCCCATAGCTCAGCGCCGCATCCAACAGGCTGCCGACCGCTCCGCGGACCAGCGCGTGCGTGAAGCCTTGGTGCTGGGCTGCTGCGGCGACCGCACGGCAAAGATCCTCGTTTGGTTTGATCCTGACCACGGCGATTCGGCCCAACTCGCCGGCTTCTACCACTACGGAACTCATAGGGCGACCTCCACCTCTGTACTGGGCTGAAAGATGGAATAGTTCGTCTCCCTATCATAGGCGACCGCAAAGCCACCCTCGGCCAAGCCCAAGACCTGTCCGACCAGCCCGCCTGCACCAATGAAACAGGATCCGGGCGGCAGATGCCCGCCGTGCACCCTGCACTCCGCATCGACCACGACCGCATGACAGTGCAGCAGCGGCACGCCCTCCGGCCCCCGTCCAACTAGAGCATTGGCGCCAATCAAGGTAGTCGCCCCTGCCAGATGGCACGGTGCACCGTAAGTCGCCAAGCGCTCGCCGCTAGTATCGGCCTCACCGGTCAAGTAGCTGAAGGCCGCAAAACGTCCGGAGACCAGCGCGATGGCCGCGTGGGCGAGACCGAGACCGGCAAGGGCGGAAAGTAACCCACTGTGCAACTCCTCCCCCTCGCCAAGCTTGATGCGAAACTCGCCAGCACTCCTGGCAGAGACGGCCAACCGACGCGGCTGAAGCGAGGGTCCGGGATGACGCGCTTGACGCAAGGCTCTTCACTCCTCGACAGGGACGATGACAGGGGGACGGTGACAGGGGGACGGTGACAGGGGGACGGTGAGATCAGTCCCTCAACAAACCCTTCTCACGCAAAGTCTGCAAGATCAGATGCTTTGGCACCTTGCCATAGCCGCTCTTCGGCAGGGCTTCCCAGAAGAAGAGCCGCTGCGGGCGTTTGTACTTGGCGAGCTTTCCAGCCAAGAATCGCAGCAACTCCGCCTCATCGGCAGGGCCGCCCTGCTCCAACACGACGACACCAACTCCAGATTCACCCCACTTGGGATCGGGCACACCGATGACGGCAACCTCCGCAACACAAGGGTGGGTCAACAAGACCTCTTCCGCCTCGCGCGGATAGACATTGGATCCGCCGGATATGTACATGTCAGAGGCTCGCCCGGTGATGTAAAGAAAGCCGGCCTCATCCAAGTGCCCCAGATCGCCGGTATGGAACCAGCCCTCCTTGAGGGACTTGGCGTTTGCTTCGGGATTGTCGTGATAACCGGCAAAGACGGCCGGCCCACGGACGCAGATCTCGCCCTGCTCCCCGGGCGCCAGGCGCCGCCCATCACTGTCTTTTATGGCGATCTCCATCGCCGTTCTGGGATAGCCACAGCTGCCGATCCGCATCGCCGTATCGTCCAGATCATGCAGTTCCGGCGGCAGAACCGTGATGTTTCCGGTCACCTCGCCCAGGCCATAGTACTGCACCATGACCTTGCCGAGCTTCTGCAGACAGTACTTCTGGTCGGCCCGGTACATGGGTGCGCCGGCATAGATCACATACTTCAGGCTGCTGTGGTCGTAGCGATCGACCGCAGGATGACGGCAGAGGCGGGTCAGGATCGTCGGCACGGTGAAAAGGTTTGCGACGCCATAGCGTTCGATAAGTTGCCAGCACTCCTCTTCATCGAAGGAGGGACTTGCTGTCAGGACCGACACCACGCCGCGCGCCACCTGCGGCAAGATGTGAGCACCCGCACCGTGGCTCAGCGGTGCCACCACCAGGGACGCCTGATCGCTGTGCGTATCGGGCATTAGATCGGCCAAGTGATTGACCACAACGAAACCCATTTGATCGTGGGTGAGGACTCCGGCTTTCGGTCTTCCCGTGGTCCCGGAAGTATAGAACAACCAACAGGGATCACCCGGTCCGACCTCGGCTTCCCAGACTTCGGCGCCCAGCTCTTCCTCGATCAGATCCTCAAAGCGCTCGCTCTCCGGCAGGGCCTCTTCGCCGATCGTGATGTGAAGCCTGATCGAGGGCGCTTCTGCACTGCAATGCGCGACATGCTCGGCAAAGCCATGATCGGCAATCATGGCAACAGCGCCCGAGGATTGCGCCAAGTAGGCAATCTCCGGCGGCGTTAGGCGGCTGTTGCAGGGGACCCAGACTGCTCCCAGCTTGAAGGCCGCAAACATGGATTCGAAAAGCTGGTTCGAGTTCTTGGCAAGAACCAGGATGCGCTCGCCTTTCTCGATGCCTCTTGCCCTCAGTGAAGCGACCAAGGCGTTGACCCTGGCATCCACTTCAGCCCAGGACCAGTGTCGCTCACCCCAGATGAGTGCAGGTCGATCCGGCAAGCGGCGTGCCGTATCGCTCAAGAGGCGCCCCAGGTTGACGGCGCCCCTCATGCCCGGCAGATCCATCGCAGGTCGATCATGCTCACCCCAGAAATTGGATATCGTCTCGGAAAGAAACGGAAGACCGGCGCCCGATCCGGTCAGTTTCGCTTGCTACTATCGGCGCGCGCCAGCACGAGCTGTGTCCGCACGACATCTAGAGAGCGCTCAATCTCCGTATTCATGACATCGCGGAACTCGGCATCATTCTCGCCCTCGTCGACACGGTCCAGATCAACCATCAAGTTCTTGTGCAATTCTTCCAGATAGGCCTCTTTGCCAAGGTTGCGCGCCTGGACCAGCAACATGCGATCGACGAGGAGACGCAGAACGGTCACTTCGGCACGCAAACGCTTTTGCTCAGCCAAACGCAGTTCGCCTGCCGCGCGCTTCGCCTTTTTGGCTTTGCGCGCTTTCTTGGACTTGTCCTTATCGACCTTGTCGCTCACAACGCACCGCTCCACAACGCCTTCAAAGGCTCCTCTCCCTGCTTCTACAATAAAATCTGCTGCGACTAAAGAGAATCACGCAACAGCGGGCCGGTGGAACAGTGAATAGAGCCGCCATTCGTCTGCACCTTGCCGTAGGGTATCTGAGTGACATTGACCCCGGACTCACCAAGACGATCCATGGTTTGGTTGGAGGCACCGGGCGGCATCAGGACATCCCCCGGTGCCACCGCCAGACAATTCACGATCCAAGGGTCGTCTTGCGGTGTAATCTCGATCGTCTTGACACCAAGTTCTTTCAGGCGTTCCAAGAAAGTGAAGGGCAGCCCCTCGGCCGCGATCAGTGCCAGATCGCGATCGATCATCACGAAGCTGCCATCGATGTGGATGTCGTAGCCGCGCAGATCGACGACGATCAACTCAACCCCTTGAGCGCGCAGCACTTCGTCGAGTTGGCGGATTGCCTCGTCGTTCACACGGATCGAGCGCCCGATGACGGCCGTCTTGCTGTTGATCCAAGCGAAGGAGCCACCTTCGATCATGCCGACGCCGGTAATCGTCCGGATGATCGGCACACCCAATTTCGCCAAAGTTCGGGTGACACAGAGTTCTTCGCCGCGGCGAATGCGCGGCGCCATGCGCGAGACAATAGCCCCACCCTTGACAGCGATGACGCTGTCGCGGGTGTAGACTGCCTTGATCAGCGGCGACTGCACGCCTTCCAGATGCACCACCTCAACGCCCTTGGCTTGCAGGGCCGCGGTCAGTGCGTCGTGCTGGGCCTGCATCTCCTCGACATCCGGAATGGTGTTGTGCTGCCAGTACCAACCGACGTCTGGGTCACCGAAGGCATCGATCTCCGGAATGTACTTCGAGCGATCGACCACCTGCATTTCCTTGCCTGGACGATGCACCAGAACTTTGCGCAGTCTTCCGACATCGCTGTCGCATCCCCAGACCTGGCCCCAGGTCGCAGTCTGTTCGCCCGGATCCTCAAAGGCGGGCTCAGGCACCGAGCCGAACTTCTTGATCGTCATGGAGTAGCGGAAGCCGGACAGGCCCTCACCAGACATAGGAATCTCCTCAAAATCTCTACTCAATCCACTCAGACAGGGGGTTAGCCCCGCAGCGGCTCCAAGATCGATGCGTAGTTGGCAACCGCGGCGCCACCCATATTGAAGACGCCCGCCAGCTTGGGATCGGCGACCTGCATCGGCCCGGCCTGGCCCAGCAGTTGCATCGAGGCCATGATGTGCATCGATATCCCTGTGGCACCGATGGGATGTCCCTTGGACTTTAGGCCGCCTGAAGCGTTAACCGGCAGCCGCCCATCCTTCTGGGTGATGCCTTCCTTGATGACGGATGCGGCCTCTCCAGGTTTGGCCAGGCCCATCGCTTCGTACTGCACCAGTTCGGCAATGGTGAAGCAGTCATGGGTCTCCACCAGTGACAGGTCGCTGACGCTGGTTCCGGCTTGCTGGTGCGCGCTCTGCCAGGCCAACCGGCAGCCATCGAACTCAAGGATGTCGCGCCTGGCCATCGGCAAAAAGTCCTGGACGTGCTGGGCGGCACGAAAGACCACAGCCTTCTTCATGCTCAGCGCCGTGTCGACATCGGCCAGTACGATAGCGGCCGCCCCATCGGAAACCAGCGAGCAATCCGTGCGCTTCAGCGGTCCGGCGACATAGGGATTCTTATCGCTTACATTTCGGCAGAAGTCATAGCCCAAGTCTTTCTGCATTTGCGCCAGAGGATTGACCGAGCCATTCTTATGGTTCTTGGCGGCAATCATAGCCAGTGCATCGGATTGATCGCCGTACTTCTGAAAGTAGCGTTCGGCAATCTTACCGAAAACACCCGCGAAGCCGCCTTCGATGTCCGCCTCGTCCTTCACATAAGAGGCCTTCAGCAGAATGTTTCCGATGTCGCGGTTTGGCAGAGCCGTCATCTTCTCGACGCCGACGCAAAGCACGAAACGCGCATCCTTGGCCTTTAGCGACTTGATGCCCTGATGCAGCGCCGCGCTGCCGGTCGCGCAGGCGTTCTCGACACGGGTTGCCCGGGTGTAGCGGAAGCGATCGTCGGCCTGAAGCACCAAAGATGCCGGAAAGGCCTGCTGTGAGAAGCCCTCGTTGAAGTTGCCCAAAACGATCTCGTCGATGTCTTGTGGCTCCAACCCGGCGTCTTCCACGGCCTGGACAGCGACCTGTGCGATCAAGCTCTCCAGGTCGTCATTCTCGTGCTTGCCGAACTTGCTGTGCGACCAACCGACGATACAGGCAGACATGCGCCATTTCCTTCTCTTTGGCGGGGCACAGGATCCCCAGGTCTTTTTGACATAGACTGCAGGCCGTGATGGCGCAACGCCGCCGCCTTGCAAGGCCCTATGCCCAAACGGCAGGAGCCACTCGACCGCAGGAGTCAGATCGAGGCGAGAAAGGCCCTAAGCGGAGTGGCGACGGCCGCCGGCTCTTCGATCATTGGAAAGTGTCCATAACCGGCCAGCGTGACCAAACGTGCGCCCGGACACTCCTCGCCGACCGCGTCCATCCAGGCATTCGTCTCGTTCGGGCGCAGGGGACGCCGCTTTCCGTCTTGGCCCAGTGTCGTGCTTTGCAGGACCAGGATGGGGGTGGTCTGCAGTGCGGCTAGGCTAGTCCTGCTTCGCTGCCGATCCCATTGCATGATCGCGGCCATAGCGTCTGCCAAAACGCCCTGATCGATCCGCTTTGCCCGATCGATCAATGCTCGGCCCTGTGCCGTCGGCATGCGATCTCCCATCATCTGGCCGAAGAAGTCTTCCAAGAAAGCGCCCGGATCGTCTGCGATCGGCCTCAGCATCACCGCAGGGTCGATTTCCGAAAGTCGGCTACCTTCCAGCAGCACCACGGCCCTGGTCTGTTCGGGCCTCTCCAATGCTGCCTGCAGCACCACGCGACATCCCAAGCTGTGACCGATCAAGACCGTCTCAACAGAGATGTCTGCGGTTACCCGGTGTGCCAAAGCCTCGACTGTCATAGACCGCTCTTGGCCGGCATCAGGCTCGAAGAACCCAAGGTTCGGGGCAGAGGTAGCGAACTCATCGGCAAACAGCTGTCTTAACGAATCCCAATCGTCCGGCTGGCATGCCATACCATGGACGAAACAGAGAGCAGGTTTACCGCTCACGAGGCGGTTTCTTTACGCTGCGGCAAGACGACCCAGTCCGGCACAGCAACCTGGATCGTTTCCTGGCCACAGGTCATCGGCGCTTCGCTCTCCAGCGCCTGCAAACGCATTAGGGCTAGGGCATGGTGTCCACTGCGCGAACGCACCTCGCCGACGATCTTGCCATCTTGTAGGATCTCGCTCTCTTCACCCAAGAAAGAGCTTTTCTTTTCAATTGGTAAGAGGCGTTTTTTTACGAGCCCGCGGTACTTTGTTCGGGCCGTCAGCTCTTGGCCCATATAGCAACCCTTCTTCCAATCGACGCCACCCAACTCGTCGAAACCGTTCTCCAGCAAGAGCGCCTTCTCGATCTCCATATCTTGGCTGCCGTCTGGTACACCGAGGCCGATGCGAAGGCGCTGGTAATCGTTGACGTCTCCCTCTTCCAGCCCCGTGAGGTCCGCTGCACCTTGCTGCCAAATGCGAACGCCAAGGTCTTGATGACGTGGGTCTACCAGGACGAGGCCCTGCCCACCATCCAATGGTCGCGCAGCACCTGCAGTCTGTCTCAAGTCGAAGGCCGCCTGGGCGCCCTCCCCCCAAACCAGCGTCACGCACCAATCCGCCGAAGCATCGCTCAGCTCGACTTTGGAGCGAAGCTTGTAGAGCCTCAGCCGTCGTAGCAGATCGGGCAAGCGCGCGGCCTCGACCTCCAGCAACAGTCCCCCTGCCCGCTCCAAAAGGTAAAAGTCGTGGAGGTACTTGCCTTGCGGCGTCAGGAATGCAGCCCAAATCGCATTGTTTTCAGAGACCTTGGCGACATCGTTGC
This sequence comes from Rhodospirillales bacterium, assembly GCA_963669445.1. Lineage (GTDB taxonomy): Bacteria > Pseudomonadota > Alphaproteobacteria > Kiloniellales > JACOMY01 > JACOMY01. The sequence continues at coordinate 1,344,366 of OY770029.1, read as the reverse complement.
TGACAACACCCTGCAGGAAGCTTCGGGCATCGGGCCCATCGATCGCGATGAAGCCGCGCTCATGCAGGCGAAGATAACGGGCCGCGTCGATCATGGTCTTTCTCCGCTGGTTCATGGCCGCGATGTGGTCTGCTTGCGACCGGATCGCAAGTCCTTGCTTCCTCAATCACTTGACGCAATCGAACATGAATCGCCAAGGGAAAAGACATGGATGAAGATCCAGGCCCCGAGATGGGTGACGATGCCGTGACGGAAGAGCCAGCTCCAAGGCGCCTCTCCGTGATGATGACGATGGCAGGCCGTGAGGGCGGCGGGGCTGAGACCTTCTTTGCCCGCTTGGCCGGCGGCCTGGCGCGCCGGGACGTCAGGGTTTCGGCAGTGGTGCGTCCACACCCCGCCCTTCTTGCCGGATTGGCAGCCGGTGGTATCAAGCCAGAAACGGCCCCTTTCCGAGCGCGCTTGGATCTGAAGACTCGCAGCCTGATGAAGCGTCGAATGGCGGAGGAGAAACCAGACCTTGTCCTCGCCTTCATGCAGCGCGCAGCAGCCCTAACCCCCAAAGGGCCCTACCGCCTGATAGGGCGGCTTGGTGGACCCTATCCTCTCGGTCGCTTTCGCCACTGCGACCACCTGATCGCGCCGGCACCCCATCTGGTCGACAGCATCATAAAGGCCGGCTGGCCGAGTGACCGGGTCACGCTTCTACCGAACTTCTTGCGCGACCGGGCGCAGGAGCGCCGACCTCCACCCGGTTTGCCACGACCCGACAGTGGCGCCTTGGTGCTCGGCCTCGGACGTTTTCATCAGGTCAAAGGCTTCGACACCTTGATCCAGGCCCTGGCCGCCGTACCTAACGCGACCCTCTGGCTGGTGGGTAGCGGACCTGAAGAGGTGTCGCTCAGGCATCTTGCCGGTAGCCTGAACCTGACGGCGCGTATCCGCTTTCTGGGCTGGCAGGACGATCCTTTACCTCTCTTGCGCATGGCCGATCTTCTGGTCGTCCCTTCACGCGAAGAGCCCTTCGGCAATGTCGTGTTGGAAGGCTGGATGGCAGGGTGCGCGGTCTTGGCCAGCGCCAGCGCTGGCCCCTCTTGGCTCATAGAGGAGGGACACAGCGGCGCCCTCTTTAGACCGGGAAACCCAGCCCTCTTGGCCGCTGCCATGCGCGACCTCCTGGCCGAATCCTCAGTGCGCCAACAGCTCGCTGCAGGTGGTCGAGAGGCCTACCTGGCAGGCTTCACAGAGGAACGCGGCGTCGATGCCTACCTCGGCTTTTTCGACCGTTTATGCGGCCAAGAGGCCAAGCGGGCTTGAAGGCAAGCCCCGCTGCCGCCACTCTCCCTTGATGGCGGGACGGCTTTGACCGGGGAGCGGCAAGAATGAGCCAAGGCTACGATGTGATCTTGAAGGGGGGCACGGTCTACACACCAGGCGGCCTCCAGGAACTCGATATTGCCGTCGCTGGCGGCAAGATTGCAGCGATGGGGGCGCTGGCCCAGGCCCCGGCGGCAGAGCGCATCGACCTGAAAGGCCTGACGGTCTTACCGGGTGTGGTCGATACCCAGGTCCATTTTCGCGAACCGGGTATGGAGCACAAGGAAGATCTTGAGAGCGGCACGAAGGCCGCTGTCTTGGGCGGTGTCACCGCCGTCTGCGAGATGCCCAACACCTCGCCGACCACCACCACCGTCGCTTCGATCAACGATAAGCTGCGCCGCGCCCAAGGACGAACCTGGTGCGATCATGCCTTTTTCGTAGGCGCGGCTGCAGAGAACGTCGATCATCTGGCGGAGTTGGAGCGCTTGCCGGGTGTCGTCGGCGTCAAGCTCTTCATGGGTTCATCGACGGGAACCCTGCTTGTCGAAGACGACGACACCCTGGAAGCCGTGCTCCGTTCCGGCACCCGTCGTATGTCGGTTCATTCCGAGGACGAGCCGCGGCTGCGTGCCCGCATGGCGCTAGCCAGCAACGGCGGACCGGCGCAACATCCCGTCTGGCGTGATGTTGAAACTGCGCGGCTTGCCACAGAGCGTCTGCTTCGACTTGCCCGCAAGGTCGGGCGTCGCATCCATGTACTCCACATCACCACAGCCGATGAATTGCCTCTCCTGGCCGCCCACCGCGATGTCGCCACCGTCGAAGTAACCCCCCAGCATCTCACGTTGGAGGCACCGGGATGCTACGAGGAACTGGGAACCTATGCCCAGATGAACCCGCCGATCCGCGAAGGCCGCCATCGCCAGGCGCTTTGGGGCGCCATTGCCAACGGCCTGGTCGACGTGGTGGGCAGCGATCATGCCCCGCACACCAAGGCCGAGAAGGCCAACGCCTACCCCGCCAGCCCCTCTGGCATGCCCGGCGTGCAGACGCTCTTGCCCCTGCTCATGGATCACATGAGTGCTGGACGCCTGACATTGGAGCGCCTGGTCGACCTCACCTCGTCGGGTCCGCAGCGCATCTTTGGCATGGCGGGCAAGGGGCGGATTGCCCAGGGCTATCAGGCCGACTTTACGGTGGTGGATCTGGAGGCGCGACGCCGGATCGAATCGTCCTGGCTTGCCAGTCGTTGTGGCTGGTCGCCCTTCGAAGGCCGCTTCGTCACGGGATGGCCGGTGATGACCATCGTGCGCGGTAAGACGGTGATGCGCGACGGCCAGGCTGTCGGCTCCCCGATAGGCCAGCCGCTCCGTTTCGTCGAAACCCTGCCACACCAAGGCTAGAGGGTTATGCTCAGGTGACAGGCCGGCTTGCCTGTCGCCTGCAACTGTCCTACCATCAAGCTCTAACCAAGGGGTGCCCCCGGCAGGGGGCTGAGATGGCGCTGATTGCCTGCGCCGGACTCTTAGAACCTGATCCGGGTCATGCCGGCGAAGGGATGGTGCATTTCCTGAAAGCACCGTGTCTCGCAAGGCTCCGGATCAAGAAAGCGGAGACGAGACCTGTGACCTCTGTCGAGGTGATTGGAAGTGGCGTCGTCGGCCTGACCGCAGCCCTGGTGCTCGCCAGAGAGGGCTGTCGCGTGCGTTTGGTCACCGCCAGCCATGGCCCGGACAGCGACTGCTGCTCCTGGTGGGCCGGCGGTATGCTTGCTCCCGAATGCGAGATGGAAGCAGCCGAACCGCTAATCGGACGACTGGGCCGCGAGAGTATGGCCTTTTGGCGGGAGCTTGCCGCTCCGGTCTCGAACGGTACACTCGTGGTGGCACCGCGCCGCGATCAGGCCGACTTGGATCGCTTTTCCCGAATGACCGAGGGCTGGCGTCGCGTCACCGCCGATGAATTGGCCAGCTTGGAGCCGGACCTCGCCGGCCGCCATCGCAGCGGCCTCTTCTATGAAAGCGAGGGTCATCTCGACCCGCGGCAGACCCTGCAGCACCTCTGGCGCCTCCTCCAAAGGGAGGGCGTGGAGATAGAGACCGGCAAACGTCTTGAGGCCGAAGAGCTACTATCGCCGAGCCGCAACGACTGGCGCTTCGATTGTCGTGGCCTTGCTGCCCGGGACAGCCTGCCGGATCTGCGTGGCGTCAAGGGCGAGATGCTGATCCTACGCTGTCGGGATCTCTGCTTCTCCAGACCGGTGCGTCTCCTGCATCCGCGCTTTCCGCTCTATGTGGTGCCGCGGGAGGATCATCACTTCATGGTCGGCGCGACCATGATCGAGACCGAGGACCGCAGCCGCATCACGGCGCGCTCGCTCATCGAGCTCTTGTCCAGCGCCTATGCGTTGCATCCCGCGTTCGGCGAAGCCGAGGTGGTGGAGACCGGCGTCGATGCCCGCCCCGCCTTCCCCGACAATCTACCGCGCCTGGTCCGTCAGGGGCGGCGCTTACACATCAACGGCTGTTACCGACATGGCTTCCTGCTCGCTCCGGCACTTGCCAGGCGCGCGGCGGATTGGCTGTTGCGGGGACAGCAGGACCCAGAGGTGATGTATGACCGTGACGGTAAACGGCCGGCCGCTTGAGACCGCAGCAGCCAGCCTGGAGGCCTTGCTGCAGGAACTGGGTTACGCCGATCGCAAAGTGGCAACGGCGGTCAACGGCAACTTCGTGCGTGCCACGCTTCGCGCCGACACCACTCTGGCGTCTGGCGACCAAATCGATGTGGTCGTCCCTATGCAGGGAGGCTGACGCCATGAGCTTGTCACTCTACGACGTCGAGGTCGGCTCCCGTCTCCTGCTCGGATCGGCGCTCTATCCCTCACCGGATATCCTGCGTCGCTCCGTCGCCGCCTCAGGGTCGGAAATCGTCACCCTATCCCTTCGCCGAGAGACTGCCGGCGGGCGCGAGAGCGCCGTTCTGGTCTCGCTGATAGAAGAAGCCGCTGTCCGCGTGCTGCCGAACACGGCCGGCTGCCATAGCGTGAAGGAAGCCGTAACCACGGCGCAGATGGCGCGCGAGCTCTTCGACACGCCTTGGGTCAAGCTCGAAGTTGTGGGGGAAGAAGATACCCTAGCCCCTGACCCCTTCGGCTTGGTAGAGGCAGCGCGCATTCTCACCCACGAGGGCTTTCAGGTCTTCCCCTATACGACCGAAGATCTGGTCGTCGCCGAGGCCTTGCTGGAGGCCGGTTGCCGCGTGCTGATGCCCTGGGGCGCGCCGATCGGCAGTGGCCGGGGTTTGAATAATCCCTACGGTCTGCGCACGCTCCGACATCACTTCCCCGACATACCCCTGATCGTGGATGCCGGTATCGGCCGCCCCTCGCACGCAGCCCAAGCAATGGAGCTTGGCTATGACGCGATCCTGCTGAACACCGCCGTCGCCAAGGCCGGTGATCCCGTGACGATGGCATCTGCCTTCGCCAAAGCCATAGAGGCCGGCCGCCTAGGCTTCGAGGCTGAGCCGATGGAGGAACGCGACATGGCCAGTCCCTCGACGCCCCTGGCCGGCCTTCCCTTCTCGATGAGCGAGGCCTAGGCCATGCTGCCTCCCTTCTATCTCATCGTCGATGGCGCCCGCTGGCTGGAACGCTTTCTGCCGCTTGATCTCAAGCTCGTCCAACTCCGAATCAAAGAGAAGCCCGAAGCCGAACTCCGGCAAGAGATCACCCGGGCTCGTGACCTCTGCGCTGCAGCAGGCTGCCAGCTCATCATCAACGATCATTGGCGCCTGGCTCTGGACCTTGGCTGCGACTACATCCATCTCGGCCAAGAGGACCTCGACGAGGCCGATCTTCCGGCTATCCAAGAAAGCAAACTCCGCCTGGGCATCTCCAGCCACGACAAGAGCGAGCTCCGCCGAGCGCTGGCATTGGCACCCGACTACATCGCGCTGGGCCCGATCTATCCGACGATCCTGAAGGCCATGCGCTGGGATCCGCAAGGCCTCGAACGCATTGGCGTTTGGAAAGAGATGTTGGGCGACACACAACTGGTCGCGATCGGCGGATTGACCGTCGAACGGGCACCGGGAGTCTTCGCCGCCGGTGCCGATTCCTGCTGTGTGGTGACCGATGTGCTACGCGCAGAAGATCCCGAGGAACGCCTAAAGTCCTGGCTGGAAGTAGCGGACTCAGCCAAGACCTCGACGTAGCTCGGCCAAGAGTGCGAAAGGCGAGGACGCCGGTCGCTCCAGCTCTGCAACGACCTTGCCCAAGCCCTTGCGCCCATAGTCGGCCCGTAGGGTCTGGAAGAGCCAGCTTTGTCCCTGCCTGACCCTTTGGTCGACCAACAGGCCTTTCTCCTTCAGGTGTCCCAGATGCGCCTCGGCAAGATCCAGCAGCCTGGACGCCGCGCCACGCTCCTGCGCCGCCAGTGCCAAACAGGCGACCGACCAGCCGGCTACCGACGGACTAAGCCCGATGGCCGCTTCCAGATCCGCCAGCGCCCGCTCTGCGACGACACCCAGATCGGCCTTGGTGACGACGGCGATCTGCGGGATCTCGATGATCCCGGCCTTCATGAACTGCACCGCATCGCCAGAGGCCGGCTGTACGCAGAAGACCACAGTATCGGCCATATCGGCGACATCGGTCTCGGACTGGCCGACGCCCACCGTTTCGACCAGCACCAAGTCAAACAGCGCCCGAAGGAGCGTAATGGCCGGAAAGGCTTCATCGGCCAAGCCACCCAACCGGTGTCGTGCCGCCATTGAGCGAACGAAGCAGTCGCGGTCACCAGCCGGACTCATCACGCGCAGGCGGTCGCCCAGCAAGGCACCGCCGCTGCGCCTCGACGAGGGATCGATCGCCAGCACCGCTACACGCTTCTCACGATCGCGCGCCGTCTTCAGCAAGGCACCCGTCAGCGTGGATTTACCGACGCCAGGCGGGCCGGTTATCCCTAGGACCTGTCCTCCACCACCGGTCAGCGCAAGCTGCCAGGCAACCTCCAGGAGCGCGAGGCTCTGCGGAGTTTCCGGTTGGCTCTCCAGGCGTGCCAGTGCCGCCGCCAGCGCGGCCTTGCCCCCGTCTTGCAAGGCGGCCAGACTGTCTTTGGATTGGGTTTCCATCATGCCGACTGCCTGCCCAGTCTAGCACGCGTGGTCAAGGCGCTGCGGCCAGAAGCTGCAGGCCAGCCATGGAGACGATCAATCCTGCCCAGATTTGGCCTCATACCTGCATTAGGAGTGTCAGCTATGAGGCAATACAACAAATTGGAGAATATAAGCGGCTGGGGCCTTCGTGGTCTAGTGCTGGGCGCTATCCTCTTTGCCCTGACGGCCTGTTCGCCCTCTCGTAGCTTTGAATCGCTTGGGCTCCTTAGCGCTTTGGCGGGTGGAGATCTGCCGGAGAGTTTTGCCCGGCAATCAGTTTCTTTCGAGGGTCAGGCGGGATTGCGAGAAGCCGACCTATATGGGCCCCTCGGGGTCGAGCCCGAGGCAGCGATGATGATCCTGCCCGGCGCGAGCCCGCAGGGTCGTGATGATCCACGCATCGTCGCCTTTGCCGCCCAATGGGCAGAGTCAGGCTTTCTGGTTCTGGTCCCTGAGATCGACAACCTGCGCAGGCTGCAGGTCTCTGCAAGTGACTCCCAAGCGATGGCCGATTCCCTGCGGTACCTGGCTCAACGCATCAGCCCGGAAAAACCACTGGGTGCCTTCGGTCTCTCCTACGCTGTCGGACCCCTCATGATCGCACTGCTACAGCCCGACTTGGCCGAGCGCGTGGATTTTGTCGTGACCTTGGGCGGCTACTACAGCAGCCAAGCGGTTTCTACCTATGTCACCACCGGCGCCTACCGCGCACCTGGTCAAGAGCGGTGGCGGCGGCGGGTACCTGACGGGTTCGGCGCATGGATCTTCGCCTACTCCAACGCATCTCGTTTGGAAGACCCTCGCGATTCCTGGCGTTTACGACGCATTGCCGAAGTGAAACTCGAGGATCGCTCAGCTGACATTGCGCCGCTCAAGGCAGACATGGGACCGGAAGGACAGAGTGTTTTGGTCTTCTTGGAGAACAGAGACCCCGACGCAGTGCCGCAGCTGGAAGCACAGCTTCCCGAACGGATCCGCAGTGAGATGAAGGCCCTGGATCTCACCAGCTACGATCTGACAGGCCCCGGCCCCAGGCTGTTCCTGATTCACGGTAAGGAAGACCAAGTCATCCCCTATACGGAAAGCATCGCGCTCGCAGACGCGATCAACCGAGATCCAAGCCACGAACGCGCCGAACTCTATCTCCTCGACAGCTTCCGCCACACGGACCTGGGTAGAACGACCGTGGGGGACATCCTCACATTCAGCGGCGTTCTCTACGAAATCTTAACCATTCGCGACGAAGGCTAGCTGCGCACGATCTTACCGGGGTTCAACAAACCTTGTGGATCGAGCGCTTGTTTGATCGCCCGCATCATCGGCAGTGCATCGCCATGCTCCTGCTCCAAAAGGTCCATCTTACCATAGCCGATGCCATGCTCGCCGGTGCAGGTTCCGCCCATAGAAAGCGCGCGCTCGATCATGCGGGTATTGAGCTGCTCGGCCAGTTCCCACTCCTTCTTCTGGTCAGGGTCGAGAATGAAAACCAAGTGGAAATTACCGTCGCCGACATGCCCGACGATCGGCGCAAACAGACCACTCTCCTCAACCTCTCGCTTGGTCTCCAGAATGCACTCCGCCAGTCTGGAAACCGGAACGCAGACATCGGTTGCCCAGCCTTGGCATCCAGGCCGCAAGGCCAGAGCGGCATAGAAGGCGTCGTGTCTGGCTTGCCATAAGGTGGCTCGGTCCTCGGCTTCCTTGGCCCACGAGAAGCCGCGTGCACCATTCGCCGCAGCTAATTCTTCAACCAATTCAGACTGTTCTGCAACCCATTTGGGTGTTCCATGGAACTCGAAGAAAAGCGTCGGCAGCACCGGATAGTCTAGTTTGGAGTAGCGGTTGACCGCATCCATCTGCACTTCGTCTAGCAGCTCCATACGGGCAACCGGAATGCCCATTTGGATGGTCTCGATTACCGTGGTCACCGCACCTTCCAAAGTTTCGAAGGGGCAGACCGCAGCACCAATGGACTCGGGGATGCCATAGAGGCGAAGGCGCACTTCCGTGATGATGCCTAGAGTCCCCTCGGAACCGACCATCAACCGCGTGAGGTCGTAGCCTGCCGAGGACTTTCTCGCTCGGCCTCCCGTCCGTACCACCCGACCGTCGGCCAAGACGACAGTCAAGCCAGTGACGTTCTCGCGCATCGTGCCGTAGCGCACGGCGTTGGTGCCCGAGGCGCCTGTTGCCGCCATCCCGCCCAACGACGCATCCGCACCGGGATCGATCGGAAACATCAGCCCGTCATGTCGGACGTACTCGTTCAGCTGCTTGCGTGTGACGCCAGCCTGCACCAGACAGTCGAGATCGGCAGCATTCACCTCCAAGACCTCGTTCATCTGGCTGACGTCGATTGAGATGCCGCCGTGAATTGCAGCGATGTGGCCCTCAAGCGAGGTCCCGGTGCCAAAGGCGACCATCGGCACCCCGTACTTGGAGCAGAGGGTCACAGCGGTCACCACTTCCTCTGTCGAACGCGCAAAGACGACCGCGTCGGGAAGCGCCTCATGAGAGGTCTCATCACGTCCGTGTTGTTCTCGAACCGACTGCGAGGTCGTGAGGCGCTGGCCAAAGGCGCCGCGCAACTCCTCCAAAGCCGATTCCAAGGCCTTGGGGTCGGCAAGAGGCCGAATGTTGGGTAATGCTGTCATCGCGCGTGCCCTCCCTACGACTCTGAAGCCATAGAGCTACACACATGCGCAGGCGGAGAAAAGGCCAAGAAGCCGCTAGGTGTAACCCCGTTCAGTTCCTAAAGTTGCGCAGCAAGGCTTCGCCTTCCAGTCCTGCCCGGGCCAGCCAGTCGCTGGCAGCCCGTCTGCCGGCATCGCTGATGCGCTGTCTCAGCGCCGGTGCCTCCAGGAAGAGACCGTCACGCTGCAACAGTCTGATCAACGCCGCGTTCTGCGCCTGTCCGGCCGCCCAGGCCTGCTCCTCTGCGGCCTCTGCGGCCCGTCGCAGCGCTTCTTGGTCAGAGCGCGAGAGGGTTTCGAAAGTCGGTTCGTGCGCCACAACGACGGTCAAGGGAATCCAGGAACTCATAGGAAAAAAGGCCGAATCGTCGTCCGCCCCACGCAGTGCTTCGGGTGCTCCCAGAAACGCAGCGTCCAAGCGGCCGGAGCGGTAGGCCTCGGCCAACATCCGAGGGCTGTTGCGGTAGGGAGATGCGCCCAGGTTGTTGGCAATACCATTGATCATATTGGTACTGCCGCCGAGCGTGAGACCGCGCAGATCGCTGGCCGAGCGCAGGGTCCTCGGCCCAAGCAGGCCACGCGGTGTTTGCGGCGCTGCGAAGAGCAGGATCAGATCGCGGGACCAGAGTTCTTCCTGCAAGGGCTTGCGCAAAACACCCCACAATCGGCGCGCAGAGGCAAAGTCGCTTGCCAAGGTCGGCAGGGAATCGGCTTCGAACAAAGGCCCCCAGGCCGCCATCGCGTCCAAAGGCAGAGCCGCCAGTTTGACTTCTCCGCTTTGTACGGCATTCAAAAGCCCATTTGTCAGGAACAAACTATCGGCTGGATAGATCGCCGGAGAGATTCGCCCGTTGGTCGCAGCTTGCAAATCTTGGCCAAACAGCTCCAAGCTCTGCACCTGAACCGATCCCTCGGGCAAGACGGTCGGCAGACGCCACTCGACTGCCGACGCCGCCCCACTCGCGATCATGAAACCGCCGATCATCAGGCCTGCAAGGCCACGCCTGCCACCAAGTCTACCCCTGAACCTCGTCACGCGTGTCCTCCTCTTAACTGGGGTGCGCTAACCGCAGGATGCGTAGCAATTGCGGCGAGGCCGTGTCACGCCCCGACAGAAATGAACGACTGTCCCAGGATCTTGATCACTCGGACTTATTGATGGGACGGTCCAAGGTCCAGTCATAGGTGCCAAGGTCACGTTCGCGGACGGCGTCTTGCCATCCGACCGTCTCGGCACGTCGCTTGAAGGCCATCCCTTCGGGCGAATGGCGGCTTATCCCGTCAAACAGAGTGGCGATCATCTGCGTGTTGCGCAGGCCCATGTTTTCCAGTGCCTGATTGATCATGAGCTTCTGCATCATCAGCTGGTTCACCGGCACGCTGGCCATACGCTGAGCCAGCGCTTCGACCTCCTGATCCAGCTGCTCGGCCGGCACCGCCTTTAGGACAAGACCCATCTCGGCTGCCTCCCGACCGGTGATTTTGTCACCGGTGAAGAGCATGCGCTTGGCCCGCTCCGGACCCAGTCGATAGATCCACATGGCAGTCGTCGGGCATCCCCACACTCTAGCCGGCATATAGCCGATCAGCGCATCCTCGGCCATCATCACCAGATCGCAGCAAAGCGCTATGTCCGAGCCGCCGGCGACCGCGTGCCCCTGCACTTTGCACAGCACCGGCCGGGTGCAGCGAAACAGGCTGAGGAACTGCTCGGTGTTGCGCATCATGAAGCGGTAGTCGCGCATCGGGTCCCAAGGCATCTCTTGAATACCCTCGATGGGCCCTTCCCGCTCGGCATAGAAGGTCATGTCATAGCCGGCACAGAAGCTCCGGCCCTTGCCCGACAGCACGACGACATGCACCTCCGGGTCTGCGTCGACCTCGGCAACCGCAGCCGCCAAAGCCGCGGGAACTTCATCGTCGATGGCATTCAGTACGTCCGGCCGATTGAGCGTGATACGCCCGATCCTGCCGTCCTTTTCGAATAAGACTTTGCTCATTGCCGCTTCCTTCTGTGCGTCCGGCGTCGAATACCAGGCTGTTCCAACCACTCTCCTTTGCACTGAGATTAACGCGACAAGATCCTGAGCTGAAACGCAAAAAAGCGCCCCACCGAGCTGCTGTCGGTGGGGCGCCTTTTCTTTCAAGCTTCAGCAGCTCGAGGCTGCTTAGCGCTTAGACGGCCTTTAGGTTAGCGGCAGCCATCTTTCCCTTGCGGGGGTCGCGCTGCAGCTCGAAGCTCAACTTCTGACCCTCGTTGAGCGAGCCCATTCCGGACTGCTCGACAGCGCTGATGTGCACGAAGACATCGGCTCCGCCATCGTCGGGCTGAATGAAGCCATAGCCTTTTGTGGCGTTGAACCACTTCACGGTACCAGTAGCCATGATCGTTTCTCCTCTTCTGAACTAAGCGTCTTGGCAGGTTGATGGGTTAGCACTGACTCCCGGGATGCGGCTTGTTTGCCCGGGAAAGCAGATTGGTTGCGTGCAGCTTTGCGACAGGGGCCTCAAGCGAAGAGCGCTGTGTGTCATCATGACAGTCACTTCCCTCCCTCGAGACCCACCGTCGTGCTAGGCTGCTTGGGCGGAGGGTGCGTTCGGCCTGCGTCCTCTCGATCTCCGTCGGCGAGATCCCGGCTTGGGCTGTCGCGACGTGGCAGTCCCCTCAGCTTGCTTAGGCGCAGGCTTGTGACGACGGCGCGTGTTGCGGTTTCGATCCCCCTCACTGCCAGGCAAGAGCACCTTCCCAATCAGCCGTTCGATATCGCGCAGCAGACCGCGCTCGGCGACGTCGACCAGTGAGATGGCTTGCCCTGACGCGCCCGCTCGCGCGGTGCGTCCGATGCGATGCACATAGGCCTCCGGCACATTCGGCAGCTCGAAGTTGATGACGTGGCTCACCGAATCAATGTCGATGCCGCGTGCAGCGATATCGGTAGCAACCAGAGTGCGAACTCTGCCGGCCTTGAAGGCGGCCAGAATGCGCTCACGCTGGTTCTGAGACTTGTTGCCGTGGAGAGCAGCCGCAGAGAGGCCGCCCTGCTCCAGATGGCGGGTCACCCGGTCGGCACCACGCTTTGTCCGCGTAAAGACGATCGCGCGGGTCACGCCATCGCCATTCAGGATTTCCAGCAGCTTCTGGCGCTTTTCGCCTGCAGGCACCGCAAGGGCTTGCTGGTCGATCAATTCTACCGGCGTCGCAGCTGGTGCAACCGAGACTTCCACGGGATCCCGCATGAAATCCGCAGCCAATGCCCTGATCTCCTTGGGCATGGTGGCTGAGAACAAGACCGTCTGCCGACCACGCGGCAAGGCAGCCATGATTCGACGAATTGCCGGCAGGAAGCCCATATCTAGCATCTGGTCGGCCTCGTCCAGAACCACGCACTCCATCTGGCCCAAGTCCAGCTTGGCATTGGTCATGTGGTCCAAGAGGCGTCCCGGCGTCGCCACGATGATGTCCGGCCGCCTTTGGAGGGAGCGCAGCTGATTGCGGCTGCTGGCACCGCCGATCACCAGGGTGGTCGAAACCGGCATGAACTTGCCGTAACGACGCGCCGCATCCTCGATCTGCCCGGCAAGCTCACGTGTCGGGGCGAGGATCAGACTGCGCGGACGCTGGCCATTGTTCTTGCCCTTGGACAGGGCAAGGCGGTTGAGGATCGGTAACAGGAAGGCAGCGGTTTTCCCGGTCCCGGTCTGCGCGATGCCAACCAGGTCTCGTTGCTGCTTGAGCGGGCCGATGGCCGCTTCTTGAATGGGGGTTGCTTGGTCGTAGCCCTCTCGTGAGAGAGAGCGAAGAAGGGGCTCTGCGAGCCCCAGTTCAGTAAAGGAAGTCAAACGTATACTTTCATAACCCGACAGAGACCGCGAGCTTAACGCCCAAGCCGCCTGACGGAGCGAGTGTTGTCTAGGGAGTCTGCGTAGAAGAACTGCCTGATGGTGCGCCGATCGGGGGCGCTCTGTCGATGGGTCAGCCTTCTTTCGTCGCCGTGACACATCCGCTGACGCTGCGCCATCGAGCTTCTTGCCTCGAACTACGCACGCAACGCCTGTTGTCAGGAGATAGGCATGCTCCCCCCGGAAACGCAAGGCTTCACTTTCACATAGGAGGCCAGCTTCCTTGGAAAGCGTCGTTCTGTATATTGAAGCCGTAAGGCTCGAAACGCTAGATTTATTAGCACGATTTCGGCGAAGAGGGAGCAGCGGGGCCATGCAGGTCGACGGCGAAGGCTACAGAACCATCTGGCTCGGCAGCGACGGTGAAACGGTTGAGGTCATCGACCAGACCAAGCTTCCGCACCGCTTTGTCACTTTATCTCTCACCTCCTTGGAAGACGCAGCCGACGCCATAGCACGCATGGTCGTGCGTGGCGCACCGCTGATCGGCGCGACCGCTGCCTACGGCATGGCGCTGGCCATGCGTCGCGACGCCTCCACTGCGGGGCTGGAAGAGGCCTACCGACGCCTCCTGGCCACCCGTCCGACCGCGGTCAATCTGCGTTGGGCGCTGGATCGGGTGCGCGCCAGTCTCGAGTCGCAAGCAGCTGGCGAGCGACTGGAAACAGCCTATCGCCTGGCAGCCGAGATCGCAGAAGAGGATGTCGGTATCAATGCGGCGATCGGCGAAAAGGGCTTGCCGTTGCTGCGTGAGGTTGCAAAGCGCAAAGGCGGTGGCCGGGTGAACGTGCTCACCCATTGCAACGCCGGCTGGCTTGCCACCGTCGACTGGGGCACAGCAACCAGCCCGCTCTACAAAGCGCAAGCCGAGGGCATCGACCTCCATATCTGGGTCGACGAGACCCGCCCGCGCAATCAGGGAGCGTCGCTGACCGCCTGGGAGTTGGGACAGCAGGGCATCCAGCACAGCGTTATCGCCGACAACACCGGCGGTCATCTGATGCAGCACGGCCTGGTCGACCTTGTCATCACCGGCACCGACCGCACCACCGGCAGCGGCGATGTCGCCAACAAGATCGGCACCTACCTGAAAGCGCTTGCGGCGAAGGACAACGGTGTGCCCTTCTATGTGGCCCTTCCCTCGCCCACCATCGACTTCAGCTTGGATGACGGTGTCGCCCAGATCCCGATTGAAGAGCGCAGCCCGGACGAGGTCGCACGCATCACCGGCGAGACTGAGAGCGGTGCCATCGAAACCGTCTCTCTGATCCCCGCCGGATCCAGCGCCGTCAACTACGCCTTCGACGTGACCCCTGCCCGTCTCGTCACCGGGCTGATCACCGAGGCTGGCATCGCCGACGCCAGCCGAGACAGCCTGGCGAAGCTCTTCCCAGAGCGCGCAACACAGGCGCGCTAGATCCAGGCAATCACGTCGATGTTGGTGACGACGACGCCGTTGGGCACACTAGCACCTTGGCCCAGGAGCAGGGTGTCGCTTCCCGAACCGCCATCGTAGGTCTCGCCGTCGACAAAGTCGCCCTGGCTGGCCACCACTAAGGTGTCGTCACCTGAGCCTCCATGGACTAGGGAGTCTGCGCCCGCGGCGCCTACCAGGAAGTCGTCGCCGGACTGCCCGAACAGCGAGAGGTCGTCGCCGCTGAGCCCGTAGATTGTGTCGATCTCACTCGACCCGATGATGGTGTTGTTCTCTCCAGCGCTGCCGAAACAGAGTCCCATCGCGAAGCCATTCTTTGTTGCGCCAGCGGACGCACAACCGAAAACCGCACATAATCTTGTTTGTTAGCCAAAACCGGCCTTCTACCGGCCTTCTAATCGAGAAGGACTACAACAACTTTCCGTTGTCTGTTATCGAAAACCCTTGAAATGACAGAATATGTCAAAATGATACACATGTGCTCATCAATGGCGAAGTGTTCCAGAGTAGCCATCGACTAAAAAGAGGAATACATAATGCATTTTTAGCGATCTGGTTAGTAATAGAAGGTTAATCCGCTGGCGGCGATGAAGCCGGTGTTCACAGCCCCGCTTTCCGCCGCCCAGCGCCCATACATGAGACCGCCAATGGCGTGAATGCCTTGGGCAAGCGTATAATCGAAGCTCGCCACAGCAGCTCTCATACTGCTCTTGCGGTTGGAGCCGACGAAGCCTCGAGCACCGGGCGGAGCGCCCTCGATGAATCCGTGAAAGGTGCTTGCCCCGACAAGCAAATCGCCCGTCTCGTAGGAAATTCCAGCGTCCCAGGACTGACCCGTGGTGGATCGCAAGACCCCGCGGATGCGGTCGATCTCCCGCTCGCCCTCGATTTCATTGGCATAGGAACCACCGATCGTCACGCCACCGTAACCCAGATTGATGCCAAAGCTGACGGCCTGATAGGCGTCGGCGCCAAACCGCCGTGCTGCCTTCGAGGGCTCGGCGCGACGATATCCGGTGGCCAGGGCCACATCCACCCCCTCATGGCTCTTCGTATAGTTCACGCCGATGGACACCCCATTGTGGTACTGGAGCAGGCGTTCAGCCTCCACGGGGAAGTTTTGACCATCGCCGATTTCGCTGATAGCCGGCGCATATGTGAGGCCCAATTGGAAGCCCTCGATGCGCGGCGTGTAATAGGTCACCACGTTCTCGGTCTGGCCGAAATCCAAGTAGGTTGAGGTCACTGGAGAGATAAAGACCACTGTGCTGTCGGGATTCGGAGGAATGAAGACGGTCACCCAGCCCGAATTGATGGGCAAGCCAACCACCGGTGCAGCGTAGTGCATCTGATAGGCAGCGGAATAGTTGCTACCCAGTTCAACACGACCCAATGGCGTCTCCACCCAGGCGAAACGCTGTTCAATGGTGTAGGGTTCATCTTCCACGAACGGGAAAATCTCGAACTCGACCATGGCGCCGAACTCAATGCCATTGTCGTGTTCATATTTTCCCGACATGCGCAACTTGGCATTCTGCCAGACCCCGGTCGAACCGTAATCCGTTGAGTTGTCTGGATCGTCGCGACTCGGCGAGTCGTTGATCAAACCGGCACTGAAGAGGGTATTGGAGTAACCGCCGAGTTTGAGAGAGATACCGTCAGCGGCGAGGGATGCGGGCTGACATAGGGATGCAGAGTAGAGCGCAGTGGTCGTGCAGAGGCATCCTCGAATGCTCCCTCTGCCTCCTTTCGCCATTCTACTGTCAGCTTGCAAGAGGTGGGTCCCAGGACTGCCGACGGCGGGCCAAATTGACGAGATCGACGATCGTGAGAATCGGCTCTGCTGGAACCATCAAGTCACGCGCAAGGGCGATGGCGCGCGCCTCGCAAGCCGCGCGCCTTTCCTCATTCTCGATCCATTCAAAGTCGATGTTATGAGCCAGGCCCAAGGTCCGCCGAATGAGCTCCGCTCCGGTGAAGGCCACGGTGTCTTGGAACAGTCGCGCCATCCACTCCTGTCGCTCGGCCTCCAAGGCTGCTTCACCTTCCTCGCCCTCGAAGAGACGGCGCGGATAGGCATCACCTTGGGCGGCGGGACTGCGCCAAAGATCCAGAAACTTCTCGGCAAAGCCGGTCCAGCAACCCTCGACCGACTGCAAGACCCAGGCGCGATAGGCGTCGCGCGCGCCGGGTTCGTTTTCATGCCCGGACTGCGAGAAGTAACTCATCAGCAGATTGGCCAAGAGCGCACCCATGTCGAAGCCGATCGGGCCAACGAAAGCGAATTCCGGGTCGATCACCCGCATATCGTCTTCAGTCAGCATGATCGATCCGGAATGGAGATCGCCATGCAGGAGGGCCTGTGCATTGCTCATGAAAGCAAGCTTCAGACGCGAGATCGCGACCTTCATCTCTTCGTCGTCGCGAAGGTCGGCCGCCATCTGGTCCAGGTAGGGACTGGTCCAACGGTTGTTCTCCGCCTGCATGTAGGGCTCGGTGAAGATCAGATCTTCGGTGATCTTGCAAAGCGCGGTGTTGCCGGCAAAGGCTTCCAACAAAGCCTTCTTGCGATTTGCCGGCAAGGCCAGATCGCTGGAGTGGAAGTAGCATCTGGCCGTGAAATCGGTAATCGCCTCGACGAACCCTGGGTAGATCTTGCCGGCAATCATGCCGTGACGCATGATGATGTGCGGCTCCAACAGTTCCATGGCGATCAATGCCAAGGTCTCGTCGTAGTGGACGATATTCGGAACCAACCCAGGCGCCAAAGCATCCTGGTGGCTGAGCGCCATCTGCTCATAGTGCGCGCGGGTAAGAGGTAACGGCCAGCTCTCGCCGACCAGCCGCACATAGGGCAACGCCTGCTTGATCGCGAGGCCGCCGACGGCGCCACGCAGGATAAACACTAGATTGAGATTGCCGTCGCCGACCTCCTCAATGCGCCATGCCTGCGGCGGACCTCCCAGTTGCTCAGCAATCTTGGGTTCGGCGGCGGCATAGTCGCGCAAATCTTCCAGCCCTAGCGCTCGATATCCGGGAGGAACCGGCAAGCCATCAGCCATAGTTTCTATCCTCTTCCGATCTCTCCAGATCATTGCCAGCAGTGGGGGCGCTGTCCAGTAGGTCGAACCTCTGGAGCCGAAATCATCAGCCGGATGCCCAAAACGTTTGCGGGGAACGGCAAGATGGGCTTAGGCTAGCATCAGCGCGACCGGAAGAGATCGCTCGTGAGGTCAAAAACGATTGATGTTGCACAGGTTGGCAAGCGCAATCGGACAGCGGGAAGGAGACGTGGTTTGGGATCTCGCCCACCATCTGAGGCGAGCGGCAGCGTCCGTCGGGGACCGACCGCCCAATTCGCTAAGGGGATGGAAGGTCGCGCACAGACGCCCACGATCAAGGACGTCGCGCGCGCTGCGGGCGTCTCGGTCACCACCGTATCTCATGTCTTCAACGGCACCCGGCCGGTTGCGGCCGAAACCCAGGCCCGCGTTCGCGAGGCGATCGACGCGCTAGGCTATTATCCCTCGATCCTCGCCCGCGCACTCAAGGGAGAGCGCACAGGAACGATTGGCATGCTGGCGACCTCCTCCACCAATCCCTTCTTTGCCGAGGTGATCAGCGGCGTTGAAGAACGTTGCTTCGAACAGGGCTACTCTCTCATCCTCTGCAACACCCGCGAAGACCGTGAGCGGATGAATGCCCAGCTTGCAACTATGCTGCAAAAGCGGATCGACGGGCTGATCGTGATGACCACAAACTACGATCCTAGCTTCTTTCAAGACCTGCGCAGCCTGCGCGGATTACACCTAGTCGCCATCGACACCGAGGACTTGGATCAGGTGGTTGTGGTCAACGACGATTCAGAAATGGGTGGAAGACTGGCCGCTAAATATCTGATAGAACGTGGTTTTCGACGAATCGGAGTACTCGCCGGCCCGCACCAGCATCCACGTGCTAACCGGCGCCTCAAGGGCTTTTCAGAGGCTCTGGAACAGGCCGGCATCACGCTGGATCAGAGCCTGATCTATCGCACCGATCTGACCTTGGGCAGCGGCGATAAGGCCATGCAGCGCCTACTCGCACAGCAGCAACCCCAGCCGGAAGCGGTCTTTTGCATGAACGACCTGACCGCAATCGGCGCAATGCACGCTGCCCGTCAGGCCGGCCTCGCGATCCCGCGCGACCTCTCTCTGATCGGCTACGACGACATCGAGATGGCCTCCTACAGCGAGCCCCAGCTCACCACCATTCGCCAGCCCACTTTGGAGATCGGCCAGACCGCGGCCAAGCGCTTGATCGCCCTGGTCGAGGGTGAGGAAGACAGCAGCGAGGCCGTCGCCCTGCCGCCGCGCCTGATCGAGCGTCAGTCCGTCGGTTTCGGCCCCGCCCGCACAAGCACAGCGGAGAGAGAGAAAGCATGACCGTGGATACTTCGGGACAGCAGGGCCACTCTGCAGAGATCGTTCGCGGTGACCCCTCGACCTATCCCGACTGGTTTTCCGCGCGCAAACGCGCCAAGCCACTGATCGTCTCACGTTGGGTACCGCTGCTGCTGGTCGGCTTACCGGTCCTGGTGCTGCTGACCATCGTCATCTACCCGACAATCTGGATGTTCTACCACTCGCTGAGAGACACGAACATCACCGGTCTTTTTACCGGAAACACCTCTTTCGTCGGTTTCGAAAACTACGGCACCGTCCTCAACTCCGGTCGCTTTCACGACTCGCTCTGGCACTTGGCGCTCTATCTCTTCTTCGGTGCCTGCTTCCAGGTCCTACTTGGAACGGTGTTGGCGCTGATCATCTACGAATCGCTGAAGTCCAATCTCGCGCGCGCCGTGATCTTGATTCTGCTGGTGCTGCCGATGATGCTGCCGCCCTCGATCGTCGGCACGCTCTGGCGGTTCCTGCTGACGCCGTCCAATGGCGCCATCAATCAGGCCTTGTTGGATCTCGGGATCATCTCCTCTCACATCGAGTGGTTCAACGCTGGCGTTTCGCTCTGGTCGATCATCATCGCCGACATCTGGAACTGGACCGCACTGCCGCTGCTGATCGTCTACTCGGGCCGGGTCTCCTTGCCCCCCGCAGTCTACGAAGCCGCCCGCGTGGACGGTGCCGGGCAGTGGAAGGTGCTGCGCCGCATTACTCTGCCGATGCTGAAGGAGATTATAGCCATCGCCTTCATCCTGCGCTTCACCGACGCCTTCAAGTTCGTCGATCTGGTCTACATCATGACCTCGGGCGGTCCGGCTCAGTCTTCCGAATTGCCGACCTACATCGCCTTCCAGCGCGGCATTCGTGAGTTCGCCATCGGCGAGGCTGCGGCCTACGCCATCATCATCTTCGCCATCTCGGCCGTCATCGTGACGCTCTTCTTGAAGTACATGAAGCGCATCATGAAGGCCCAGGGTATCGCTTAGGGGAAACGCCATGGCCGCAACCGCAGAGACCATGACCCTAGGCGCCGAGGCCCAGTCGGCAGAGCGTTGGCGCTACGTCCGCCTGCTCTTCCTGCTGTTCCTGGGCCTCTGGCTCCTCTTCACCCTCTTCCCCCTTTACTTCATGGGGATCACCGCCTTCAAATCGGTGGCCGAGACCAACCTGACGCAGCCGACCTTCTGGCCAAACGAGTGGTTTCCGGAGAACTTCGTGGGCGTCTTTGCCGAGCCGACGAACTTCACGGCCCTGGTCGACAGCTTCATCATAGCCACCGGCAACACCCTTCTGGCCCTGCTATTGGGCAGCTTCGCCGGCTATGCCTTTGCTCGCTTTCCACGCCAGGCCGGCGGCGAGAATATGGCCTTCTGGATGCTCTCCAACCGCATGTTCCCGCCGGTTGCAATCCTGATCCCCATGTTCTTCCTCTTCGATAACACCCCTTGGGGCACCGATAGCCACATCTCGCTGATCATCCTCTATCTGGTCTTCAATCTACCGCTGGCGACCTGGCTGATGATGGTCTTCTTTCGCGATGTCCCGCGTGAATTGGAGGAAGCCGCTTACCTCGACGGCTGGCGCCCCTTGCGCGCCTTCGTCAAGGTAACTCTGCCCTTGGTGTTGCCGGGCATGATCTCCGTCGCCATGCTCTGTTGGATCTTCGCCTGGAACGAATACCTCTTTGCCAATCTCTTCGTGGGTTCCGACGTGCGCACCTACACCATCGTCATCCCGACCTTCACGCATGGCTCACAGACCCTTTGGAACCTGCAGATGGCTTTCTCGTTGATCGCCATGATCCCGCCGGTGCTGCTCTTCATCGTGCTGCGCCGCTACATGGTCCGAGGCCTCTCGCTCGGCGTGGTGAAGGGATAGCGCTATGGCCAGATTGAGCATCGAAGGCCTCTGCAAGGGCTGGGACTTCCCGGTCATCGACAACCTCAGCTTCGAGGTCGAAGAGGGCGAGTTCTTCGTCGTCGTCGGTCCCTCGGGCATCGGCAAAACCACCCTGCTGCGCCTGATCGCCGGCCTGGAGAGTGCCGACGGTGGCGTCGTTCGCCTGGGCAAAAAGGACATCACCCGCCTGCCCCCCTATCGCCGGCGCGTGGCCATGACCTTCGAATCTTATGCGCTCTACCCGCATCTTACCGTCTTTGAGAACATCGCCAGCCCCCTGCGCGCCCGCAAGGTTGACCGCGCCACGATTGAGGCCAGAATAAAATCGGTCACCAAGCTCTTGCGGATCGACCACCTGTTGGACCGCAAGCCGGGAGAGGTCTCCGGCGGCCAGAAGCAGAGAACGGCGCTAGGCCGCACTCTGGTAGCCGATCCCGAGGCCTTCCTGCTGGATGAGCCGATCAGCCACCTCGACGCCAAGATCCGCCACGAGCTGCGCATGCAATTCCACACCCTGGAAGATCTTCGCAAGGTGGCAACCGTCTATGTTACGCACGACTACTCAGAGGCTCTCTCGCTTGGTGATCGGATCGGCGTCATGGGCAATGGTGGGCATCTGATCCAAGTCGGCACAGCGCGGGAACTCTTCGAGCGCCCGAAAGCCCTTTTTGTTGCCGAACATTTGGGCCAGCCCACGATCAACGTGATCCCGGCACTGCTGCAGGAGGAATCGGGTCAACTTTATGCTCAGGCCGAAGGTACAGGCTTTCGCCTGCCGCTGACTGCCATGCAGAGCCGGAAGCTGAACGGTGCTGCTTCGCGCCGCATCGTGATCGGCTTGCGCCCACAGCATGTGCGGCCTCGCGACGAGCAGCGCGGCGAGGCGCTGGAGATGGACGCGCAGGTCGATATCTTCGAAGCCCTGGGATCTAACGGCATCATGATCACCCAAGCTGCCGGCGTGCAGATCACGGCCCTCACCGACCCCGAACGCCATTTCGATCCGGGCGAGACGGTGCGCCTGGCCATCGATACCGAGGCGCTGCACCTCTTCGACGCTGCAAGTGGCCTTAGCCTCCTGGAGGAAAGCTGATGGCGCGCGTCATCCTCAATGCCGTGAACAAGATCTACGGCACCGGCGCCAAAGCGGTCCACGCCGTCCAGAACCTCGATCTCGAAATTCAAGATGGAGAGTTCGTCGCCCTGCTTGGCCCCTCGGGCTGCGGTAAGACCTCCACTCTGCGGATGATTGTCGGTCTGGAGACCGTCACCTCGGGCAGCATCCATTTCGATTCGACGGAGGTCACCAACCTCGAACCGCAGCAGCGCAACGTCGCCATGGCATTCGAAACCTATGCCCTCTATCCCAACTTCACCATCGAAGAGAACCTGGCCTTCCCACTCGAGGTCCGCGGTGTGCCGGCGGCAGAGCGCCGACGACGCGCCCAGCAGGTGGCAGAACTGCTGCGCATCACGTCGATCCTCAAGGAGAAGCCGCCGGGCCTTTCCGGCGGCCAGCAGCAGCGCGTCTCCCTGGGTCGCGCGCTCATCCGCGAACCGGCGGTCTTCATCCTCGACGAAGTCATGAGCCACCTCGATGCACATCTGAAATTCCAGATGCTCTTCGATCTGAAGCGCCTGCATCGCGACCTGAAGCGCACCATGATCTACGTCACCCACGATCAGGTCGAGGCTCTGGCGCTGGCCGATCGTATTGCCGTCATGTCGAATGCCAAGCTGCAGCAGGTCGGCGACCGCGCGTCCCTCTATAACCGCCCCGCCAATGCCTTCGTTGCCGACTTCATCGGCGAACCGCCGACCAACTTCTTCAAGGCCCACCCGCGCCAGGAGAACGGCAGCTTGATGCTTGAGGTGGATGACACGTCTCTCGCCTTCACCTTGTCCGAGAAAGCCCAGGCTCACCTACGCTCCAGCGATGCCGCGCACTACACCGTCGGTCTCAGACCGCAAAACCTCACCCTGGAACCCGCCGGCGGCACCCTGGAAGCCAAGGTCGCGATCAACGAATACCTGGGTGAACGCTCTATCCTTACCCTGGACAATGGCGCAGCACGCTTCCGAGCGCTGGTGCCGCCGGGCACGCGGGCAGCCCACAACGATGCGATCTCGCTGCACTATGATCCGGCAAGGGTCATGATCTTCGATGCCACGACGGAGGACCTGATCGTCTAAGCCGGACATCGACAAAACCAAGACCTGCAATCACGCAGGCACAGCCGTCTTATCTGCCGCTTCAGGCAAACAAGGGTGGTTCAACAGGAAAGAAAGGGAGGAGAAGATGTCTCTTTTCAGCAAATGGACGCGGCGCAAGTTCATGCGCAACGTTGCGATGGGTGCGGGTACTGCTGCCATGGCAGGCGCACCGGGCAAGCTCGCTTGGGGCGCACAGCCGGTACCGCCGGGCAAGAAGCTCTTCAACGACATCGAGCTGCGCTACTTCCAGGATTCCAACTGGCTGAACGCACCGCTTTGGCTCTCGCCGCTTCTACAGAAGGAAGCCGGCGTCGGCATCGCTTCGCGTGAGCTCTACGACGGCGGCGATGCGGTCGCCAAGATCCTGCCGCAACTCTTGACCAGCAAGCCGCGCTTCGACTGGGTGCAGTATCCTTCACTCTTCTTCGGCGCCTTTGCCTCGACCGGGCAGCTTGAGCCGCTGGACGAATACTATGCCAAGTACGACGGCACGCAGGACTATCTGGACTGGGTCATGCCGGCCTATCGCGAGTTCTATACCAAGTGGGACGGCGTCAACTATGGCGTCATGCTTGATGGCGACATCCATATCCTGCACTACCGCCAAAGCTACTTCGACAATCCCGACCTGCAAAAGAAGTACTCCAAGCGCTTTCAGAAAGACCTGGCCGTTCCGAACACCTGGCCAGACTTCCTGAAGGTCACCCAGTTCATGACCGAAGAGCTCTCCAGCCAGGGCATCTACGGCACCTCCATGGTCGTCAATCCGCCGAACTTCGGCTGGGGCTTCTGGATGGACATTGCCGCCTCGGCCGGCGTCAACTACTTCGACGAGAACATGAACCCGGTGATCAACCAGGGTAAGGCTGCCGAGAGCCTGGACATGTACAAGGAGATCATCAAGTTCGGCCCGCCAGGAGCCGAGGCGATGGACATCGGCACCACCATTCAGCGCTGGCAGTCCGGCTCCGACGTCATGAGCGTCTGGTGGATCGATCTGGCAGAGTTCACCGTGCAACAGCAAGGGCCGGAGAAAGCCGAGGATCAGCGCGGCGCCATCGTGCCGGGCTGGGTGAACGACGACAACTCGATCACACATCGCGCCATCTCGCTTTGGTGCCGCACCGCCTCGATCCCGAAGAACCTGCCCCAGGATGTGAAGGACGCGGCCTTCTATTTCATCTATCGGATGTCGCACCCGGATTACTCCGACCACATCGTGGCCGATCCCTACTGCGGCTCCGATCCCTTCGGCTCGTCGCACTACACCGACCTCGCGGCGCAGTACTATATCGAGCCGAACCCGCAGCGCGGCACCTCCGATCTCTGGCCCACCAACGACGGCATCTTCAAGACCTTCGACACGGCCAGAAACCATCTGGACGCAGGCCTAGCCAACGTCGAGGTCGGCTATCCCCAGTTCTTCTGGGAGGGAGCGCCGGAATACGCCGATGCACTGGGCCGCAACATCTCCAAGGCCATCTCCGGTGACCTGACGTCCCAGCAGGCGCTCGATGAGGCCGCCGAAGAATGGGTGAAAATCGCCCAGAAGCTTGGACTGGACAGCCAGAAGGCGCAGTACAAGAACTTCATCGATGGCGCTCGTGCGCTTGGCTACAAAATCTAGCCTAGCAGCCGCCCGTGCCTCTTGGTGCGGGCGGCCTTCTCTTTTGTTCCAGCACTTAAGAGACCTTTCATGAAAAAGATTCTGAACGATCCGGAAGCCTACGTCGATGAGATGCTGGAGGGTCTGACCGCGGCTCATCCCACTATCTACGCCCAGCCATCGCCGCGGGTGATCGCGCGGACCTCCGGTGCAACTGAAGGCAAGGTCGGCATCGTGTCGGGCGGTGGTTCCGGCCATCTGCCGATTTTCACCGGCTATGTCGGCAAAGGGCTACTGGATGCCTGCGCGATCGGCGACGTCTTTGCCTCGCCATCGGCAGAGCAGATGGCAGAGGCCATGCGTCAGGCGAACGGCGGTGCCGGCGTGCTGCGCCTCTACGGCAACTATGGTGGCGACGTCATGAACTTTGACATGGCCGGTGAGACGGTCGAGCTGGAAGACGACATTGAGGCGACCAGCGTTCTACTGGCCGACGATGTGGCCTCTGCAGTGCCGGCCGAGCGCGACAAGCGCCGCGGTGTCGCCGGCATGATCTATGCGTTCAAGATCGCCGGCGCGCGCGCCGAAGAGATGGCCAACCTGGCCGAGGTGACCGCGGTCGCCCAGCGCGCTGCCGACTCCTGCCGGTCTATCGGCATGGCCTTGACGCCTTGCACCGTGCCGCAAGCCGGCAAACCCACGTTCGAACTCGGCGAAGACGAGATGGAGATGGGGATGGGCATACACGGCGAACCCGGCATCTGGCGCGACAAGCTGCGCCCGGCGGACGCCATCACCGACGAGATGATGGATCTGTTGCTGAAAGATCTGCCGCTCTCCAGCGGCGATCGGGTGTCGATCCTGGTGAACTCGCTTGGCGCGACGCCAGACGAAGAACTCTTCATCATCTATCGACGCGCCAAGGCCCGCCTAGAGGCCGAGGATGTCAGCATCGTCATGCCTCTGGTCGGCCGCTACGCCACCTCCATGGAGATGACCGGCGCGACCGTCACCCTATGCAAACTGGACGAGGAACTTGAGCGACTGCTGAAGGCCCCTTGCCACTGCGCCTACCTCTCGGTCTCCTAGACCATGGGCTTCACCGTCGAAGACCTGCGCGCGGCCGCAGTGCGCCTGGCGGCAGCAGCAGCCACCGCCGCCGATGAGCTGAACGAGCAGGACGGCAAGCTGGGCGATGGAGATCTTGGCGTGACGGTGCGCAAAGGGTGGCAAGCCGTCGCCGAGGAGGCCCCGGAGCTGCCCGGGGACTTGAGCAAAGCCTTCCTAGCCTGTTCCAAGGCCTTTCAACGGGTCTCTTCCTCCTCCTTCGGAACCCTTATCGCGACCGGCTTCATGAGTGCCGCCAAGGCCACGAAGGGCCGAAGCGAGGCGGAGTGGGCCGAAGTCCCGACCCTGCTGGCCGGCGCGCGCGATGCCATGATGGCGCGTGGTAAGGGTGAACTCGGCGACAAGAGCCTACTCGATTCCCTCGATGCCGCGGTGAAGGCAACGGAAGGCTTGGAGTCCCCTGACGCCCTGCTCAATGCCATCGACCAGGCCGCCCAGCAGGCTCTGGACGCCTTCCGCGACCAGCCCAACAAGCTGGGCCGCGCCCGCATGTTCGCCGAGCGCTCTATCGGCCTCGACGACCCCGGCATGCTGGCCTACCGCCGCCTGGTTGCCGGCTTGAAGGCGGGTTAAGCCATGCTGAAAGGCCATTCCCCCCTGCTCAACGCAGAGCTGCTTTGGATTCTGGCTTCCATGGGTCATGGCGACGATCTGGCATTGGTTGACCGGAACTTCCCGGCAGCCTCAACCGCTAAAGCGACAAACTCCGGCCGTCTCGTTCGCCTGGACGGCGCCGACTGCACCCAGGCCGCCGAAGCGATCCTGACCTTGTTCCCACTGGACAGCTTCGTGACGACGCCCCTGGTCTACATGGAGGTCGTGGGGAAGCCAGATGAGTTCTTGGAGGTTCATCGCGAAGTGAAGGCAGCCGCCGAACATGCCGAAGGCCGAGGCATAGCAATCGCCAGTCTGGAGCGATATGCCTTCTACGAACGCGCAGGCCAAGCCTTTGCCGTCGTCCAGACCTCGGAAGCACGACCCTACGGCTGCTTCTTGCTCCGAAAAGGGGTGGTTTTTGACTAGCGTGCATCCCAACCAATCGCCTCCTCGGACGTCCTAAACCATGTCAGGCAGGGTCACCGTCTTCGGCTCGGTCAATCTCGACCTAATTGCCCATGTCCGTCATCTGCCAAATCCCGGCGAGACCGTGACAGGCGGCAGCTTTCTCTCTGCCCCTGGCGGCAAGGGTGCAAATCAGGCCCTTGCCGCCGCACGGGCCGGTGCCAACACTGCGCTACTGGGCGCCGTCGGCAGCGATACCTTTGCCGAACAAGCCCTCCCCCTCCTCAAAGAGGCCGGTGTCGATCTCGCTGGCTTACTGCGTCTGGAAACGCCGACAGGAACGGCCCTTATCCTGGTCGAGCAAAGCGGAGAGAATCTCATCGCCGTCGCCTCGGGCGCCAACTATGCCCTCTCCCTAGGCGCGCTCGATGGCTTCAAGCCGTCTTCCGGCACGGTGCTGCTCAGCCAGTTGGAAATGGACCTGGCAGTCACTGCCGTGGTCTTGGCGCGCGCCAAGGCCGCCGGCGCTATGGTCATGCTGAATCTGGCACCCTTTCGGTCGGAAGCGGCGGATTTTTTGAGCGAAGCAGATGTGTTGCTGCTCAACCAGGGCGAAGCTCAGGCCCTGGCCCCTTGCCTTGGCTTAACTGCACAGTCCGAGAATCACCTCTGCGCTAGCATTTCCGAAGCGACGGGCAGCGACGTCGTTATCACGCTCGGTGCCATGGGGCTGGTGGCGCAGATAGACGGATGCCCCTTCGCCCTTCCTTCCGTGGAGGTCACAGCCATCGATACGGTCGGAGCAGGCGATGCCTTTTGTGGCTTCCTCGCAGCCCACGTCGCTCGCCACGGTCGGGTGGACGAAGCAGGCTTGCGCTTGGCCGCCGCTGCCGGTGCGCTTACCTGCACGCGTCAGGGCGCACAGACTGCCATCCCGACCCGGCTGGAGGTCATGGCACTGCTTGGCTAAAATGGATCAATCATCTGAGGAGGAACACCAATGAACGCCGAAGCCACAAGGACTGGAGAAGTCAAGACCAGCGACGGCGTTACCCTGCGCTACTTGGAGGCCGGCAGCGGGCCGCCCCTCCTGATGATCCCCGGTTGGTCGCAAACCGCAGAGCAATTCAAGCATCAGCTCGCAGGCCTCAGCGATCGCTATCGCGTCATCGCGCTGGACATGCGCGGCCATGGCGAGTCCGACAAGCCGGAACAGGGCTACCGTATCAGCCGCCTTGCCAAGGATGTGTACGACGTGATCCTGGCGCTCGACCTAAAGGATGTCGCGATCCTGGGTCACTCCATGGGCTGCTCAGTCATCTGGTGCTATTGGGACCTCTATGGCGCAGAGCGCCTCTCCAAGATCCTGTTGATCGACCAGATGCCAATGGCGACCCGCAATCCTGATTGGAGTGACGAGGAAGCCGAGACCTACGGCGCCATCTTCACGTCTCAGTCTCTCTATCAGACTACCAACGCGCTAGCCGGACCCGATGGTGTCGAGACCACCAATGGCTTCATCGGCGGTATGGTCACGCAAGCCATGACGGCCGAGACCCGCGATTGGATGATCGCCTGCAATCTCAAGCTTCCGCGCGCCCACGCCGCCACCCTGCTGTTCCACCACGCGACCCAGGATTGGCGTGACACCATCCCTCGGCTTACTCTGCCGACCCTCGTCGTCGGCGGCCGCAGCAGCCTAATCCCCTGGGTCGCCTGCCGGTGGATCCACGAACAGATCCCCGGCTCGCGCCTGGAGATCTTCGAGGAGGCGGAAGGCGGTCAGCACTTCATGTTCATAGAAAACCCGGACAGGTTCAATGCAGTCGTGGCGGACTTTCTTTCCGATTGAGCGAGGTTGGCGCCAACCTGCCGCCTCCGTGAGAGCAATCAGCCGTAGATAACAAACTCCACGTTCGTGATCGTCACACCGGCAGGCAGTGTGGTTCCCTGCGCAACAACCAGCGTATCTGTTCCCGATCCACCGTCGAATAGATCGCCTGAGACGAGATCTCCTTGGCCGGCAATCCCCAAGGTATCGTCGCCACTACCGCCGAAGACACCATCGCGGCCGCTGCCGCCGAACAGGAAAGCATCGTCACCAGCGCCACCTTCCACAGTATCCTGCCCACTGTCGCCGTAAAAGCCGGTGTCGTCGCCATCGCCGCCGGCAAGGAAATCATTACCCTCATCGCCGTAGAAAGCCCGATCTTGGCCACTGGCACCATAAAGCCGGTCTGCGTCGGTACCACCGAAGACGAAGCCATCGGAACCACTGCCGCCAAAGAGTTGATCCTGCGCTTCTCCACCATAGAGGCCGCGGTCGTCACCATCGTCACCATAGCCTCGGTCAGCACCGACTCCGCCAAAGAGCTGATCGCCGCCATCGCTTCCAAAGAGCTGATCGGCGCCATTGTCGCCATAGACGGCATCACGACCGCTTCCGCCCACCAAGGAATGATCATCGCCAGCACCGCCGAAGAGCTTGTCGCTGCCGCTTCCGCCATAGAGCTGCCGGTCGTCGCCCGCTCCGCCCGACACGGTGTCGCGGCCCTCATCGCCGAACAGGAGGGAGTCGTCGCCCTGCCGGCCGCTGACACCGTCGTCACCGAGTCCGCCATAGAAGGCTGCGTCGTCGCCGTCGTCGCCGGCGACAAAGTCGTTGTCCTCGCCTCCGAAGAAGCCACGGTCGCTACCGCTACCGCCAAAGACTCGGTCAGAGTTGGTTCCGCCCAGCGCAAGGCTGTCCGCACCGCTGCCGCCGTAAAGCGCATCCTCAGCATCACCGCCGTAGAGCCGGCGGTCCTCACCGTCGCCGCCAAAGAGGCGATCTGCGCCCACATCCCCGTAGAGGCTATCCCTGCCGCTACCGCCGAACAGCTGATCTTCGCCCTGCTCGCCGAAGATACCGTCGCGACCGCTATCGCCGTTCAGACCCAGATCCGATCCAGCGCCGCCGAAGACGAGATCGTTTCCGGTCCCTCCATAGAGTTGGCCATCGTCGCCGGCTCCACCTGAGACCCGGTCACGGCCACTACCGCCGAACAGCAAACTATCATCGCCCTCTCGGCCGCTGACGCCGTCATCTCCCGCGCCACCATAGAATCCGACGTCGTCGCCAGCGTCCCCTGCCAGGAAATCACTACCCTCGTCGCCGAAGAAACCACGATCATCGCCGCTCCCGCCGAAGAGCTTGTCAGCGTTGGTTCCACCAAATGCCGAGGCATCCCGACCGCTGCCACCGAAAAGCTGGTCCTCTGCTTCGCCTCCGAACAGACCGCGATCGTCGCCGTCACCACCATATCCGCGGTCGGCGCCGACGCCGCCATAGAGGCTATCCGATCCGCTGTCTCCAAGCAGCTGATCGTCACCTTGATCGCCGAACACGCCGTCCTTGCCACTGCCGCCTTGCAGGGCCAGATCTTCGCCAGCACCACCGTAAAGCAGATCGCTCCCACTCCCTCCGTAGAAGCGACTATCGTCACCGGCACCGCCCGAGATCCGATCGCGACCGCTACCGCCAAAGAGCTGATTGTCGTCGCCCTGCCGCCCGCTGAGACCGTCATTGTCATCACCACCGAACAGCCCGCTATCCTTGCCGCTATCGCCAGCGATAAAGTCATTGCCCTCGTCGCCAACAAGGGCAGAATCGTTGCCGCTGCCACCGAAGATTCGGTCGGCATCCGTGCCGCCGAAAATCAGGCTATCATCGCCATTACCGCCGTAGAGCGCATCCTGCGCCTCGCCGCCATACAGAGAAAGGTCGTCTCCGTCATCGCCATAGCCGCGATCGGCACCGACCCCGCCGAAGAGGCTGTCTGCACCACTACCGCCATAGAGCTGATCTTCACCCTGACCGCCGTAAACTCCGTCGCGACCACTATCGCCATTCAGACGGGTGTCTTGGCCAGCACCACCAAACACCTGGTCGTCGCCACTACCGCCGTAGAGTTGGCCATCGGCGCCGATGCCGCCAGAGACCCTGTCGTCACCACTGCCGCCGAACAAGAGGGTGTCATCGCCTTGACGACCGCTGACACCGTCGTCGCCGGCCTCACCGAAGAAGGCCCTATCGTCGCCGGCATCACCGGCTAGGAAGTCATTGTCATCGCCGCCGTAGAAATCGCGGTCGCTGCCGCTACCACCAAAAACTCGGTCGGCATTGGTTCCACCAAAGACCTGACGATCCGATCCACTACCGCCGTAGAGCGCATCTTCTGCTTCACCGCCGTAGAGCCGTCGGTCGTCGCCATCGCCGCCGTAACCGCGATCGGCACCCACGCCGCCGTAGAGACTATCGCTACCGCTACCGCCATAGAGTGCGTCCTCGCCTTGATCACCAAATACACCGTCTTTACCGCTACCTCCTCTGAGCGCTACGTCCTGACCAGCTCCGCCGAAAAGCAAATCGTTCCCAGTACCGCCGTAAAGTGCAGTATCGTCACCTGCACCACCCGAGACCCGGTCGCGACCACTGCCGCCGAAAAGCAGATTGTCGTCGCCTTGGCGGCCACTGACACCATCATCGCCCAATCCACCATAGAGATTGCTATCGTTGCCGTCGTCTCCAGCGACGAAGTCATTACCTTCGCCACCATAAATGTAACGGTCGCCACCGCTGCCGCCGAAGAGACGATCGGCATCCGTGTCTCCGAAGACCAGGCTGTCCGACCCACTACCGGCGTAAAGGTTATCCTGCGCCTCGCCACCGAAAACGAAACGGTCGTCGCCCTCACCGCCATAGCCACGATCAGCACCGACACCGCCATAGAGGCTGTCAGAACCGCTGCCTCCGAAGAGGTGGTCCACGCCCTGCTGACCGATGATTGCATCGTCACCGCTGTCGCCGTTCAACTCTTGATCGGCGCCAGCACCGCCGAACACCAGATCGTTTCCGGCCCCCCCATAAAGCAGGCTATCGTCGCCTACTCCACCAGACACTCGGTCGCGACCACTGCCGCCATAAAGCGAACGGTCACTGCCAAGACGGCCGCTGACGCCGTCGTTGCCCTCACCGCCGAAGAGCGCCTCGTCATCGCCCGCATCGCCAGCTACGAAGTCCCTTCCGTCATCGCCAAAGATACCACGGTCATCCCCGCTGCCACCGAAGAGTTGATCCCTGTCCGTGCCACCATAAATCTGACCGTCCTCACCGCTGCCGCCATAGAGCGCATCCTGGGCCTCGCCGCCAAAAAGGCTACGATCATCGCCTGCGTCACCATAGACGCGGTCCGCACCGACATCGCCATAGAGGCTATCGGACCCGCTGCCACCAAAGAGTTGGTCCTCGCCCTGTGCGCCGAAGATGCCATCTAGACCTGTGTCACCACTGAGTCCTTGGTCTGAGCCGGCGCCGCCGAAGACGTTATCGTCCCCACTTCCGCCATAGAGCAGCCGATCGTCGCCGACACCGCCGAAGACACGATCTGCACCACTGTCACCGTTTAGCGAGCTATCGTTCCCAAGTCGACCGCTCACTCCATCATCACCTTGGCCGCCAAAGAACGCGGCGTCGTCGCCCGCGTCGCCGGCAAGGAAGTCCTCGCTCTCACCCCCAAAGACGCTTTGGTCTAGGCCATTGCCGCCAAACAAGACGTCGATGTTGCTGCCACCGAAGAGACTGCTGTCATCACCTTCGCCACCATAGACGCGATCAAGACCGCTATCGCCATAGAGGCCCGCATCGGCATCGGTTCCACCGGCGACATTGTCGTTCCCGACATCACCGTAGAGCTGGGTATCCGCTCCGCTACCCCCATAGACGCCGTCGTCGCCTTCCCCACCGAAAAGTGAGGCGTCATCGCCATCGTCACCCGTGACACTATCAGTGCCGATGCTTCCGAACACACCAACGTCTGCGGCCGATCCACCGCCAACACTGTCATCCCCTAAACCACCATAGAGCTGCGTGTCCGCTCCGCTGCCGCCGAACACCTCATCGGCTCCCGTCCCGCCTGAAAGCGAAACATCCGCGCCATCTCCACCTGACACACTGTCGGCACCGCTATTGCCCTGCAGGCTAACATCGGCGCCCGTGCCGCCGACGACAGTGTCGTCCCCCTGTCCTCCAAAAAGCTCCGTGTCGGTGCCACTTCCACCGTAGACGCTGTCGTTACCGGTTCCACCGTACAACAAAGCATCCGCGCCACCTCCACCTGAAACGATGTCTGTTCCGCTATCGCCGAACAGGCTGACGTCGGCGCCGGTGTCGCCAGCGACACTATCGTCGCCGAGGTCACCACGCAGCCTGAGATCACCACCGCTTCCACCAGAGACGTTGTCGTTACCGGTTCCCCCGTACAGGGAGAAATCGTCACCTTCACCGCCGAACAGCTGATCGAGACCGCTACGACCAGACAGGCGCGCGTCGGCGCCTGAACCACCTGCGATCGTGTCATCGCCAATTCCGCCGTCGAGCGAGATGTCTTCACCATCACCGCCGTAGACAGAATCTGATCCGCCAGCGCCGAGAAGAGATAGGTCGTCTCCCGTGCCACCTTCGACGACATCGTTGCCAGTGCCACCGTTGAGGTTGGAATCAAGACCGGAATTTCCCGCAACACTGTCGTCGCCGCTGGCACCAAACAAACCTTGATCGTCGCCAAGTCCACCGGTCAGGGTATCGTTCCCGGTATCGCCGAAGAGCAGTAGATCGTTACCCAGGCCGCCCGCAATCGTGTCGTCCAGCGTGCCACCGAGGAGGGAGGTGTCATTGCCCGTATCGCCGTAAACGCTGTCTGCGCCACCGTAGTATACCTCCGACAAAGGAGATCTGAAATCTCCATGCAGGAAGAGGTCGTCTCCTGAACCGCCAAACACGCGGTCATCGTTGTCAGCACCGACGACGGTTGTGTCATTGGCGTCCCCACCATAGACCGAGTCATCGCCATAAGAGCCAAAGATAAGATCAACACCCGATCCGCCATAGAGACCGTCTAACCCTGGACCTCCATAGAGCAGATCACTTCCTGTATCGCCAAAAACCGAATCGTCGCCCGCGCCGCCATCGGCAGCGACGTCCGAGCCCGAACCGCCAAAGACCGTGTCCGATCCGGCTTCACCGCTCAAGTAGACGTCATTGCCAGTTCCGCCGTAGACAAGATCTACTCCCTCTCCGCCAAACAGAAGAGAGTCGTCGCCAGCATCGCCATAGAGACGATCGTCTCCTGAATCGCCAAATAGAAAAGTATCTTTTCCGGAGCCACCGAACAGCGAGTCGTCTGCGCTCAGGCCAGAGAGCCGATCATCGCCACTGAGGCCATAAATCGTGTCAACGTCATCGGTCCCAGTCAGCGAATTGTTGACACCCGCCGTTCCTGTGATGATTGCCATGTGCGTTCCATGCCTCTGCCGCAGCCCGGACCCGAGTCTGAGAACGCTTCCTCCCTTGCACACACACTATATCGGTTCGATTTCTGACATCAAAGATATTATTAGATTTATTATGCTAAAGGTCTGTTGTCATTTATGGAAGATGAAATTATCATATCAAAATTACAAAACTGACACACAAAAACTTGGTAAAATATTCTGCCATATCTTAGGTGACTGCATTGTTTGCACAGATGTCATTGGCGCTCACGCTCTCTGGACGATATCTGCCGCACAGCGCTCGGCAATCAGGATTGTCGGCGTCTGCGTGTTCCCTGAGATGACTTTCGGAAACACCGAAGCATCGGCGACCCGCAGGCCATCGATGCCATGCAGCTTGAGCTGCGGATCGACCACGCTCATCTTATCGCTGCCCATACGGCAAGTGCCACAGGGGTGATAGAGCGTGGTGCAATGCCCACGGATAAGATCCTCGATCTCGGCATCACTTTCGGCTTCGGCCGAAGGCGTAATCTCCCTGTCGAGAATGTCGGCCAAAGGCGTCTGTGCTGCAATCCTGCGGTTGAGACGCACACCGGCCACCAGGGTCGCCAGATCCCGGCCAGACTCGTCGCTGGAGAAGTACCTAGGATCGATAAGGGGATGCTCGATCGGATCGGCCGAGCGCAATCGGATCTCGCCGCGCGATTCTGGCCGTTGCAGGGTCGAGTGCAGAGTGATACCGGGCCTAGCGCCTAGATAACGCGCGTGATCTCGGCCTGTGGCGATGACGGCATAGAGCTGCAGGTCCGGCTCTGAGACATCTGGAGCGCTGCGCGCGTGCCCACCGGTCGCTGCCCAGTTCGACGCAATGGCGCCACTACGCGAACGCTTCCACTCGCCGATCGCCCCCGCGATTTCCTGATCCGTCATCCCACCGATCCCGACTGCTTCCTTGCTGTGAAAGGTGATCGGTATATTGATGTGATCCTGCAGGTTTTTACCGACGCCGGGCAGGTCAAGGATTGGCTCGATTCCTACGTCACGCAATTCGCTGGCCGGACCGATCCCTGACTGCAACAAGATCTGCGTAGAGCCAATCGCGCCGGATGAAAGGACGATTTCCCCGCTGCAGCGTGCCGTCTGCGGTTGCCCGTTCTCGAGGTAGTCAACGGCGACCGCTCTGCCCTTCTCGACCTGCAAACGCAAGGTCAGCACACCGGTCTTCACAGTCAGATTGGGTCGGGAGAGCGCGGGCTTCAAATAGGCCTTCGCCGTGCCGAAACGCTCGCCGCCTTTGCAGAAGAGTTGGTAGCGACCACAGCCCTCCTGTACTCCGCCGTTGAAATCCTCGTTGAACGGCAGACCAGCCGCCTGCGCCGCTTCCAGCCAGAGGTCTTCGACCGGATCCACAAATGGCACGTCAGCGATGTTCAGCGGCCCGCCTGAGCCATGGTAATCGCTGTTACCGAAGCGCTCGTTGTGTTCGCTCGCCTTCATGGCGGGTAGCACGTCCTGCCAGGACCAACCCGGGCAGCCCATCGCCGCCCAGCCGTCGTAGTCGCTGGGCAGACCGCGGATGTAAATCATGGCGTTAATCGCGCCAGACCCGCCAATAGCCTTGCCGCGCGGCCAGGGGATGCGCCGCATCTTGCAACCGGGCTGCGGCACCGTGTGGTAGACCCAATCGATCTCTGTATCGACGTGATTGATCCAAAGGGCGGGCATGTCGCTGGTCTCCGGCGCCGGCCGCCCGGCCTCCAGCAAGAGCACCTGCCGCTTAGGATCCTCGCTCAGCCGAGCAGCCAAGACACAGCCGGCTGAACCGGCACCGACAACGATTGCATCATACATGGCCTAGTCCTCTCCCCTCGAGATGATCTGGCGCGCCTGGGCTGCGTCTCGCTCTGCCTTGCGACGCGCCGCTTCGGCCGCTGCTTCCGGCCAGTTACGCAAGGCGATTTCGCCATCATGGCGATAGGCATGGCAAGAATCCATCAAGGGTGGCCAAGTCGCTGCCGGTTTAGCGGCCTCAGTCTTCGGAGGAGCCTTTCCGGCTTCCTCCCGCTGACGTCGCCGTCGCGACAAAGCCGGCACGATTCCCTGATAGGCCGGTGTCGCCATTGCATAGAGTAGCTCCACCAGGTGGGTGCAGCCCTCGGCACCACCCAAACGTGAAGCAATGGCGCGCCGCCAGCCTGGCCCGACCTTGATCCCCACCAGGCGCTGAAAGTTTGGCGTAATGGCCGGGCATATCCGATAGGGACCGCCATCGGTCACCGCTTCGATGGCGACGATGGTCAGACTATCGTCAAAAGTAAGGCGGACCGACATGTCGTGGATCGCCTCACCTGCCGCGACCCATCCGCCCTCTCGTTCACGGTTTGGAAAGCTGTAGGGTTTGACATCGGTTATGCGGCCCTCCAGGTCCCAAAGTCCGTCGTCTCGCCCGAAGGCCTGAAACTCATAGCGGCGCGTGTGCAAGATTTCTCGCGACTTTGCGGGCGTCAGCGGCATGGGAGGCTCCTAGGGAATGGCATCGGAGGGCTATTCAGCCGTCTCGTCGGGGGGCGCGCTCGGCAGAGGCGTCACCTTGATCTCGGTAATCTGATTGCGCTCACGCTTGACGATCTCGAAGCGCAGTCCCTTGAGGGCAAAACTTTGACCGATCTCGGGGATCGTCCGCGTCTCATAGAGTAGCAACCCGGCGATGGTCGAAGCATCGTCGTCAGGCAAGCGCCAGTCGAACTGACGATTGAGATCGCGCAGAGTGACCCGGCCGTCTACCAGTATGCTGCCGTCGACCTGGCGCCTGACGCCTTCGATCACCTCGTCATACTCGTCCGCAATCTCACCGACGATCTCCTCCAGAATGTCCTCCAGAGTGACAATGCCCTGCACCACACCGTACTCGTCGACGACCACGGCAAAATGCTCGTGGCGCTGTTGAAAGGCTTGCAGCTGTGACAAGAGGTCGGTGGTGTCAGGGATGAACCAGGGGCGCCTGGCAACCTCGACCACGTTGACCGCCTCCGCCGCTTCGCCGCCCTGGTGCAGCGCGCGCAGCAATCGCTTGGCATGGATAATGCCGACGATGTTATCGGGATCTCCTTGCCAGAGGGGGATACGGGTATAGGGGCTGGCAAGGATCTCGTCGATGATCTGCGTGACCGGCAGGTCGGCATCGATGGTCACCACGTCGCCCCGGTGCGTCATGATCTCTGAGACATCGACCTCGGCCAAATCCAGGATCGAGCGCAGCATGGCACGCGCCTCGCGATCCTCGGCGTCGGCATGTAGCTCGATCGCGCCGCGAAGCTCTTCTTCGCGCTCACCCTTGTCAGGCTCGGTCTCGGTTGTGGAAACACCGATCAAGCTCAAAGATCCGCGCACCATCCAGTTCAATCCACTGGTAATCGGCGAGAGGGCAACCACCAAGACACGCAGGATCGGCGCGACCACCAAGACCATTCGGTCTGAGTTGTTGATGGCATAGGTCTTGGGCAACACCTCTGCGAAGATGACCACCAGTACCGTCATCATGAGGGTGGCGTAGGCGATACCGGCATCGCCGAACCAGGTGATGAAGAGGCTGGCGCTCAGGGTGGAGGCCAGGATGTTCACCAGGTTGTTGCCGACTAAGATGGTGCCGATCACCCGCTCCCGGTCTTTCCACAGACGATTGACGAGAGCCGCACGCCCGACACCTTGTTGGGCCAAAGTGTGCATACGATGGCGGGACGAGGCGGTCAGGGCCGTCTCCGATCCGGAAAAGAATCCCGACAGCACGATGAGCACCAAAATGGCACCCAGAAGCAGATATTCGCCTTCCATGACCTCTCAAATCATCGCCGGGTTGCTGCCGCGGCGCTCCCCATCGTAGCTATGTGCCGGTAAGCCAATCTTCCAGCAGATCCACCACGTCACCCGGGTCCACATCGCGCGCAACGAAGGCCTCGCCGATCGCCCGTACAAGTATGAAGGTAATGCGCCCACCGGCAACTTTCTTGTCGCGCTGCATCAGATCCACCAGGTGCCGTGCATTCAGCGGCACACCTTCAAGGAAGCGGGCCTTGGTCGGAAGCCCCAGCGCTTCCAAGTGCGCCTTGGCACGGATCGCCTCCGCCGGGTCGCAAAGACCAAGGCGCACAGAGAGGTCGAAGGCCAATCCCATACCCAATGAGACGCCCTCTCCATGCAGCAGACGATCATTGTAGCCGACCGCCGCCTCGAGTGCATGACCGAAGGTATGCCCAAGGTTCAGTAACGCACGATCACCGGCCTCCTGTTCGTCGCGGGCAACGATTGCAGCCTTGGCTTCGCAAGAGCGGACGACGGCCTTCTGCAATGCTGCCTGCTGCCGATCAAGAACGGCTGCCCCTGCTCCCTCCAACCACTCGAAGAAAGCTCTGTCGCCTAGGAACCCATACTTCACGACCTCAGCATAGCCGGCGCGCATTTCGCGATCCGGGAGGGTCGAGAGCAGCGCGGTATCGGCAAGCACCAGGCGCGGCTGATGAAAGGCACCGATTAGGTTCTTGCCTTCAGGGATATCGATCGCCGTCTTGCCGCCGACGGAGGAATCGACCTGCGCCAAGAGCGTGCTGGGTATCTGCACGAAGCCGATCCCACGCAGCAGGATGGCCGCCGAAAAACCAACAAGGTCGCCGATGACCCCGCCTCCCAATGCGAGCAGGAGAT
The DNA here is from genome assembly GCA_963669445.1 of Rhodospirillales bacterium. Classification (GTDB taxonomy): domain Bacteria; phylum Pseudomonadota; class Alphaproteobacteria; order Kiloniellales; family JACOMY01; genus JACOMY01. The sequence goes on along the minus strand of OY770029.1, from coordinate 1,305,561 downwards.
CGCTGCGCTCCAATCCGCGTCCTATCAGATCGCGGCAAAGGGTTTCCAATTGAGCAAAGCTCTTGCTGCTCTCACCCGGAGGCAAAACCAGGCTCTCAGCAAGGATATCCTGCGCCCGCAACGCCGCCTCTAGAGACTGCAGATGCTGCGCTGCAACGCGTTCCTCGGTGATCACAAAGACCTTTGGCCGACTCAGCAACCCTCGAATCTCTAGAGCCAAATGCTCAAAAAGCTCTGCTCCCACGAAGATGTCATAGGCACGCGGGCCCAACTCCACGCGTAAGGTCTGGACCGTGGTCTTGGCCGTCGCACCCGCTTCTGGCGTCTCCACCATTCCTGTCAAATCCAAGGGTTTCCTGCTGCTGGTAGGGCAAGGTAGCTGTCTGGAACGACTGCCACAGCTTCTAGACTGTTAGTGTCGATAAAGCGCCACCGCAAGGGAGCAGCACTCGCTTTCATCCGGCTTGGTCAAAGGCACCCCGCCAGCCGCAGCTCTTGAGCGCCTCGACGATGGCCTCGACCGTCTCCTCAGGCGGCCCATCGCTGCTCTCTACCCGAATGTCGGCCAGAGCATAGATTGGGTCGCGGGTCGCCTTCAGGCCGGCCAGGATCTCGCGCGGGTCGCCTTGTCGCAGCAGCGGCCGGTGGGTTTTGCGCGCCGTCCTTCGCACCAGAAGGTCCAACTCCGCCTGAATCCAAACCGACCAGCCGCGTCCGGCAATCTCATCACGGGTTTGCGGATCCATGAAGGCGCCGCCACCTGTCGCCAGCACGCAGGGCTCCCCCCCCAAGAGGCGTGCGATCACGCGCCGCTCGCCGTCGCGAAAGTAGGATTCGCCATAACGTTCGAAAATCTCGCTGATGGAGCAGTCAGCTGCAGCTTCGATTTCCGCATCGGCGTCCAGGAATGGCAACCCCAGACGTGTTGCCAATTTGCGACCCACGCAAGTTTTCCCCACACCCATCAGGCCGACCAGAACAATGCTGTGCCCTTTGCTTGCGAAATGGCTTTCTGGACGGTTATCCAAGGGTGTCATGTTGAGGGCTCAATTGTTCCATCTGTCTCACTTTGTCGTATCGGCCACAGTCTGCGCCGTAAAGTCGCCACAGTGAAACGATAGCAGCAATGATCGGTCAGCGCGACACTTGGTAAGGTGGTTCAGCCGGAGCCGATCCGGCCTCTCTGGGAGGCCGTTGGGATGGCTTGAATAGCGAGGGATTCATAAGCGTGGCAAGGCGTGGGTCGCAGTACGGCTCTTCTGGATCGAGCAAGATGACGCTTGTCTACATCGTGCTTGGAATCCTGGTCCTCGGGGCCGGCGGCTTGTTTGCGCTGACCTTCGAGATGGAGCCTCAGGTGCGCTTGGTGGAGAAGGTCTTCCCGGATGACCAGTTCCCACGCTAGCCGGATCGCAAGCATTGCACTCGGTGCAGCGGCCGTCGGTCTGCTGACGGTGCAACTGCTGGGTGGCGTCGCGCAGGCTCAACAAAATCCAGTTGAGACCAGCTCGAACAAACCCATCAGCGGACTTCTGGGCAACGAACTTAGCCAGAACCCCACCCTTGCGACGTCGCGGGCTCTGGCGCCGATCAACGGAATGGGAACGGCTGGTTGGCAAGAGGCCCCCTGGTCTGCGCCACGCTGGCAAACCCCGGTGCTGGATCTCTCCGAAGGTGGATTCACCGGCGACATCTGGCGAGGCAGCGAACCCGATTCCGTCGTTGCCCTGATCGACGAAATGCCGAACGCCCGTGAGTCGGCAAGCGCCTATCAACTGGCCCGGCGTCTCTTGCTGAGCGCCGCCGTTCCACCCAAGGGCGTCGCAGACCTGGCTTGGCAAGGTAAGCGCGTGGAGCGGCTGGCAGCACTCGGCGACCTATCGGGATTGCAACGTCTGTTGACCTTGCTACCGGCGGACCAGGCCGGACCGCTTCGTGAGCGCGTCTTGGCGGAGGTTGCCCTGCTGACCGGCGACCGCGACACCCTCTGCCGGATGAGTGGTAGCCGCAGCCAAGAAACGACGCAGGATGGTTTTTGGCAAGAGGTTGCCACCGTCTGCTTCGTCGAGCGCAATGACAGCGAGGCACTGCGCGGTCACCTCCAGGAACTACAGCAAGCCGGTATTGACAACGAAACGGCAAGGCTCGCCTGGGCGGTTCTGGAAGGCCAACCCCTGGGTGACGCCCTCCTTGTAGGCCTGCAGGAGGTGAGCTTGGGCGCCCCGGAAGCCCAGCTGCTGCCGCGCTTCTCCTATTCTCAGGTTCGGCCCCTTTGGTACCGGGTCTCGGCTGCCGGCCGTATGACATTGGCGCTTGATCGGCATAGCGATCTGCGCCTGCGCACCCTAGCCCGAGAGTGGGCAGTGGCGACCGAACGTATGGCGGCCCAGAAGCTGGAGGCCGTCTATGAGGACTTCCCCTTCGCCGAGGAAGATCTGCGTGCCGGCGTGCGCGCCGATCTTGATTTGCGTGGGCCGGTGGCGCGCGCCTTTGCCTGGCAAAGCCTCGGGCTGCTGCAAGATCCTCAAGAGCGCTTGTGGCTTCTTGAGGCGGCACTGAAGCTGGCCGAGAACGATCGCAGCTATGCGGGCGTTGCAGCCGTGCTGCTGCCGCGCCTAGACTTTTCGCCGGAGAATGCTGCGATCCCGGGGACATCTGGACTGGCCGGGCGCGCGCTCTATGTCATGGGCCGCTATGAAGAGGCGACGGCTTGGATGCTGGTGGCCCGGCGGGAGAGCACCATTTCTGCGCAGGCCGCGAACTCGAGCTGGCGCCTTTGGCCCTACGCACGTCTGGCCGGCCTCGCCTTCCCGAACGACACAACAGGCTTGATTGCCTGGCGCAGTACGCAGAACCATGAGCCTGAAGGACTGGTCGCTGCTCGCGAGACGCTGCTGCGAGAGTTGCTTCGTGCCCTGGGTGACGGTTTCAATCAGGGTTGGATCGCTAGCGCGCAACAGCGGACTGCCATGCCGTCGGCGGAGGCGGATGGTGCTATGGCACTGCGCACGGCCAGTTCCAATGGGCGGCTGGGTGAAACTCTGCTTCGCGTTATCACACTGATCGACGGGCATCGCGATGGCGAGGCCAGCCCGGAGACTTTGGCCCTGGCGGTCGAAGCCTTGGATCGCGTCGGGTTACCCTTGGAGGCACGTGCCCTCGCGATCGAGGCCGCACAGAACGCTGGCATCTAGAGCAAGCACCAATCTGTCAGAATCAACCGGGACAGCGGTTCGTGCCCCCTTTCAGGAGCCAAATGAATCGCAGCAGGTTCAAGCGGGTCAATCTTCTCCGGTTAGAATCGTTTGGGCATTGGACTAGGCATTGGTCGGGTGGCTTTTGATCGCAGGAGCGTTTTTGACAACCTGTTAGGATGCCTTACTAAAGGCCTGAAATGACAGCACAAACGGAAGCCTTTCTCGAAATGCTGGTGGCTGAGCGTGGTGCAGCAACCAACACTCTCGCGGCCTACCGGCGCGATCTGGAGGACGCCGCGGCCTTCCTAGGGGGAGAAGGCCTGCTCCTCCGTGCCGACAAGGCCCAACTCAGGTCCTACCTTGCCAACCTTGCTGAGCGCGGGATGGCGCCGCCGACCCAGGCCAGACGCCTCTCCTGTTTGCGTCAGTTCTACGCCTTCTTGCTGGGCGAGGGCATACGCCAAGACGATCCCTGCCACGCCCTCGACGCGCCGCGCCGCGGCCGCAGCCTGCCAAAGGTTCTTAGCGTCGAAGAGATATCCCGCCTCCTCGACACTGCACGCGAAGATCGCTCGGTCGAGGGGCTGCGGCTGCTTGCCATCGTCGAGTTGCTCTACGCCAGTGGTCTGCGGGTCTCGGAGTTGGTGTTGCTGCCGGACAGCGCAGTGGCACGCGACCCCACGCTTCTCACAGTCATCGGGAAAGGTCGAAAGGAACGCCTGGTTCCGCTTGGCGATGCGGCGCGAGAGGCCGTTGCTGCCTACCGACAACAGCGAGAGTTTTTCCGCAATTCGGAAAAGGAATCGCCGTTTCTCTTCCCTTCGCGCAGCCGCTCGGGCCACCTCTCGCGACAGCAAGTCGGGCGCGCCTTGAAGGATCTGGCGGCCAAAGCCGGCCTGCCGTTGGCCCGAATCTCACCGCACGTCCTGCGCCATGCCTTTGCCACGCACCTGGTGGAGGGCGGTGCCGATCTCCGTGCGGTACAGAGCCTGTTGGGTCACGCCGACATAGCCACGACCCAGGTCTACACTCATGTCGCAGCGGCCCGCTTGCGCAAGCTGATCGAGAGCCACCACCCTCTGGCCAAAGAACGCAGCACCCCCCAGCACTGAATTTAGACCGCAGATTGGCGACAATCCTTCGCCGCGGCGGGAAACCGCGCAGGATGGCGTTGACAAGAGGCCCTCACCTGAACCACCTAACGCCACGCTACAATTCACCGCTTCGGACGCTTCTCGTCCCGCATGCCGCAATTCACCCCGTGGGAAGGATAGAAAAGAAATGAGCTTCACCATCGTCGAGCAGGCCAAGGCACGCCTCAATCGCTCGGAACTGGCCGTGCCGGGAAGCAACTATCGCTTCATCGAAAAGGCCGCCGATTCCGGCGTGGACGTGATCTTTCTGGATCTGGAAGACGCCGTGGCACCGGACGACAAGGCCCAGGCCCGTACCAACATCATCAAGGCGCTCAACGAACTCGACTTCGGCGACAAGACCATCTCGGTGCGCATTAATGGCCTCGACACCCACTACATGTATCGCGATGTGGTCGATATCATCGAGCAAGGCGGTGAGCGCCTGGATCTCTTCATGATCCCGAAAGTTGGCACCGCCGCCGACGTCTATGCCGTCGACATGTTGACGACCCAGGTCGAAGATGCTGTCGGCCGCAAGAAGCGTCTGGGTTTCGAGCTGATCATAGAGACGGCGCTCGGCATGGCCAATGTCGACACCATCTCCTCTGCCAGCAAGCGCCTGGAGAGCCTGCACTTCGGCGTTGCTGACTATGCCGCGTCCACCCGCGCCCGCACCACCGTGATCGGCGGCCCCAACGCCCTCTATGGCGTGTTGACCGACAAGACCGAGGATGGCGCACCCCGCGATTATCACTGGGGCGACATGTGGCACTACGCCATCGCCCGCATGGTGGTCGCAGCACGCGCCAACGGTCTGCGTCCGGTCGACGGACCCTTCGGCGATTTCTCCGATCCCGACGGATTCAAGGCCCAGGCATACCGCGCCGCCGTGCTTGGCTGTGAGGGCAAGTGGGCGATCCACCCCTCGCAGGTCGATCTGGCCAACGAGGTCTTCAGCCCCAGCGAGGAAGAGGTCTCCAAGGCCAAGCGCATCCTTGAAGCCATGGAACAGGCCCAGGCCGAGGGCAAGGGCGCGGTTTCCCTGGACGGTCGCCTGATCGACATCGCCTCGATCAAGCAGGCCGAGAATCTGGTCCACAAGGCAGCCCAGATCGCCGGCTCCTAGCCGCTCTCGCCATGACGGACGCCCTGACGGATTTCCGCAACACGCTTTGCGCCTTCTACATGAAGGAATCTCAGCGTGCTGCGGAAGGAGCGCCTGCCCTACAGGCCATTGCCAAGCGCCTAAGCGATCCCAGCTTGGCGCGCGGCAATCCCACCCGCAGGACACTACCGGCCATGGCATTGCTAGCCGAGGCCTTGCGTGAGGCTAAGGCGGGGCCCCTTCCCGCCTTGGCTTCGGCCTTCGCCACCTTGGAGCCGGAGCTCGCCTGGGCTCGGAACAGCAACTACGCTGACGAGACCTTCGCCCCGGGGCTGATGGCAAGCTATGCCTACTGCATCATCGCCGGTCCGACCGGCCTACTCCAAGTCGACGATATTCTTGTCTCCGCCATCGTGATCGGTCCCGAGTGTCTCTATCCCGCCCACGCGCACGAGGCCGAGGAGTGCTACCATCTCCTGGCCGGTCCCTCTTACTGGTGGCGAGAGGGTGAGGATTGGGTGTGGCGAAAGCCAGGCGACTACCTTCATCACCGATCCTGGCAGCCGCACGCCACCTTGACCCGTTCCACAGCCCTCCTGGCCCTGGCCTCCTGGCACGGCGATCCCAAGAAGCTCTCAGATTTCGCACGTGACGCAAAGCTGCCCGCCCTGCCCAGCTAACCCTGACCGCGCTCTAGAGAAACAGGTTCGGCTCTGCTAGATCTACAGGCAGGCATCGTGCACTGCAGCAAGGCTCCTCCATGGCCCTTTTTCTCGACTTCGAAAAGCCGATCGCAGAGTTGGACGGCAAGATCGCCGACCTCCGTCACATCTCCGGCGGCGACGGTGACGGCGTCAACATCGAAGAGGAGCTGAAGCGCCTCCAGGCCAAGTCGGACAAGCTGCTGCGCAGCACCTATGCCAAGCTCACGGCCTGGCAGAAAACCCAGGTCGCGCGCCACCAAGATCGTCCGCATCTGACTGACTATCTGAATGCGATGATCGAGGATTTTACGCCCTTGGCCGGCGACCGCCTCTATGGCGAAGACCATGCCATCGTCGGCGGCATGGGACGCTTCGAGGGTCGTAGCGTCGTCATCATGGGGCAGGAGAAGGGCTCCGACATGGAGAGCCGGGTTCGTCACAATTTCGGCATGGCCAGGCCGGAAGGCTACCGCAAAGCTCAGCGACTGATGGGGCTGGCCGAGCGCTTTTCCATGCCGCTCATCGCTTTCGTCGACACTGCCGGCGCCTATCCGGGAATCGGTGCTGAAGAGCGCGGCCAGGCGGAAGCCATAGCCCGTTGTATCGATCTTTCACTCACTCTGAAGACCCCGGTGATTGCAGTGGTTATCGGCGAAGGCGGATCCGGCGGTGCCATTGCTCTGGCCGCTGCCGACCGCGTCTACATGTTGGAACATTCCGTCTACTCCGTGATCTCGCCTGAGGGCTGCGCTTCCATTCTGTGGCGTTCGGCGGAACAGAACAAAGAGGCAGCCGAAGCGCTGCGCCTGACGGCTCAGGATCTGGAACGCCTGGGTGTCATCGACGAGGTCTTGGCGGAGCCGTTGGGTGGCGCGCACCGCTCTCCCATGGAGGCGGTCACCGCCGTTCAGGACGCCTTGCGCCGCAGCCTGACAGAGCTAGAAGAGAAGAATCCCGAGGCACTGACCGCCGAGCGCAGAAAGAAGTTCTTGGAGATGGGTCAGACCGGCCTCAGCTAGGGACCTCATAGCAGCGACCATGAACGATACCGGCAAGACCAGCAAAGAGCAGCTCTACGAAGACTTAAAGCGCCAGATCCTCACCTTGGATTTAGAGCCGGGCTCCAATTTGGACGAGACCCGTCTCAGCCAACTCTATGGCATTTCCCGCACGCCCCTCCGCGATGTCTTCCGCCGCCTGGCTGGTGAGGGCTACATCCAGATCCGGGACAACCGCGGCACCTTCGTCGCCCCCATGACCCATCGCACGCTCCGCGACTTCTTCATGACCGCACCCCTGATCTACGCCACCATCGCGAGGTTGGCAGCCCGCAACGCCCAGCCGGAGCAGATTGAGCGGCTGCGCGCTGCCCAGGACGCCTTCCGCCAGACCGTCGCAGAGCAGCAGCCGGACGGTCTGGTCTACTGGAACGATCAGTTCCACCACATCATGGGCGAGATGGCTGACAATCAATACCTCATGCCCTCATTGAAGCGGCTCTTGATCGACCACGCACGTATCGGACAAACCTTCTGGCGCTCGCGCACTGCAGAAGAGGAGGAGCGCATCAAGACTGCGAGCGACCAGCACGATCGTTTCATCGCGCTTATAGAAGCGGGTGACGAAGAGGGTGTGGTCGCACTGACTTCCGAACACTGGGACCTATCGCGTCAACACATCGAGCTCTTTGTGCGCCCCGATCCGCTGCCGCAGGATTCGTCGTTGGGCGAATAGGCCTTTTGGGGTGCAAACAATTCATAATTCGGGTCGGCTTCAGCTGCATGCCTTGGCTTACGATCTCGCCGACTTCATTTGAACCCTGGCGCTGCCCAGATCGGTTGCCCAGTGGTCGCTGACGACGCTGTGCGAGTTGCCGTTTCACGCGCTCGGTTCGCCGGCACCCTGGGGCGGATCGACTGCCCGAGACCACGGCCGGCGCCGAGATGACCGCGCCCAGGCTGAACCGCGATGCGTCCAACAGCAGGATCAGTTCATCTGTAAACAGGGGCGACGCTCGTCACAAGAAACGAGCAATGCTGTCTTAAGATCGGACGGCAGTGGTCGACACCTTGTTAGCATTCTACTTAATGTGGTACTCTCCCTTAACTCCTGAATAGGCATTGAGGAGACGAGCAATGGCTGCCATACCGGGAGGCAATCTAAAAGATACGTTCACTGGCACCAATCAGGCCGATACCATCTTCGGATTGGGTGAGGTCGACACGCTCTACGGCCTAGCGGACCACGACACCCTCTATGGTGGGAGTGGCTTGGTTCGCCTCCTTTCCGGTGGCGCCGACCGCGACACGATCTTCGGCCGTGCTGATCGCGATGTGTCTCTATTGGGGGAACCGGGAGGTGACACGGTGAATGGCACAGCCGGCAAAGATAGCTACCTTTATGGCGGTGCTGGGACTGATTTCGTCAGGGGCGTCAGAGGGAACGACGCGTCTCTATTTTGGGGGCACCGGAGAAGACAAGATCTTTGGTGGTAGCGATGCAGATATCTTGAACGTGGCCAGCCAAGGCGAGCGTCAAGCCGGTGATCTTTTTGACGATGGTGCTGGCTCCGATACGCTGATGCTCGCGGCCAGCGTCAGCCTCCCCGCCGGCGAGACGCTTTGCCAGCATTGAATTCACGATCTACGGTTAAGACCCCAAGACGGGGCAGCCAGAGCAAACTTGGAGAAAGTCATGGCGGTTATCAACGGCAGCAATCGGGACGACACGTTAACCGGGACTGACCAGGTAGACAGCATCTACGGCCTAGGAGCCAGTGACCGCCTCTTCGGCCTGGACGCAGATGACAGTCTCTTTGGCGGCAATGGATTTGACTCCGGTCTCTACGGTGGCCCGGGCGATGATGGCCTCTATGGCGAAGGTGGTACCGATTCCCTATTGCTCGGTGGAAGCGGCGCCGACAGTCTGTTCGGCGGCGGCGCTCTCGACGTCTCGCTCTTTGGTGACAGCGGTGATGACCAGGTGTTCGGCGACGCTGCCCGAGACTTTTCCCTCTTTGGGAAGGACGGCAATGATCGGCTTTACGGCGGCGCAGAAAATGACGCCGTCTTCTTCGGCGGTGAAGGTTCCGACCGTCTCTACGGCGGAAGCGGGCGCGATCGTGGCCTGAACGGAGATAGGGGGGCTGATCGCCTCTTCGGCGGCGCAGGTTCCGACATCAGCTTTTTCGGAGGCGCCAACCCCGATCGTCTCTACGGCGGTGACGACATAGACTCCCGTTTTTTTGGTGGCGGCGGCAACGACATACTCTTTGGCGAAAGCGGAGACGACGCATTCTTCGAAGGAATAGAAGGCGACGACCGCATTTTCGGCGGTCAGGGCGAAGACATTTTCTTTTATGGGGGCACGGGAGTCGACAGCATTTTCGGTGGCGGTGGCTCCGACACGGCCCTCAGGGGCGGCGATGGCGATGACTGGATTTTTGGCGGTGGTGGGCGCGAGAATGGGCTGCGAGGCAACAGTGGCGATGACAGAGTTTATGGAGGCGCAGGTGCCGATATCCTCCTGTTCGGTTACTTCGGCGACGACAGTCTCTTCGGCGATAGAGGAAGTGACCGTGGCCTTTTCGGAGGAGTTGGCAACGATACTCTCTTTGGCGGTAGTGGCAATGACTTTACTCTTTTTGGATTGAGCGGCGACGACCGCATTTATGCTGGCAGCGGGGATGACTTCTACATCGGAGGACTCGTCCGTGAGGTGGTCGTAGACAGCGGGAACGACCGTGTTTTCGGCGACGATGGCGATGACTTCTATTTTTTTGGAAGAGACGGTGACGACACCCTCCTTGGCGGGAGTGGAAGTGATCGAGTTTTCCGCGGCAACAGCGGCAACGATAGCGTTTCCGCCGGCAGTGCATCAGACTCGATCCTATTTGGCGGCGAAGGCAGAGACTACCTTACCGGCGACGCTGGGTCGGACACCAACCTCTTTGGCGCCGCCAACAGCGACCAGTTGTTCGGAGGGGCGGGCGACGATTCACAGCTGTTCGGTGGCTGGGGGTTTGACAGACTGAACGGAGGAATCGGCGATGACCGTTACCTCTATGGCGCCAGTGGACAAGATGTCTTGAGGGGCGGCAGTGGTGACGACGCCTTGCTCTTCGGTGGTGCCGGTATCGACAGCCTCTTCGGCGGTAGTGGCACAGATACTTTGAATGTAGCAAGCCAGGGCGAGCTCCAAGCAGGAGATCTTTTCGACGGAGGTGCTGGCAGCGACACCCTCCTCCTGGCCGGCGGCGTCAGTCTGCCGGCAGGCGTCACGCTGACGAGCATCGAATTCACGATCTACGGATAGCAGGACCGAGAACGAAACAAGGACGACGACACAGGAGCGTTAAGATGGCGGTTATCACGGGAACCGAACTGAATGACACGCTCGACGGCACAAACGCGGCAGACACCATCTTTGGGCTGAGCGGCGACGATCGACTCAATGGGCTAGGTGGCGGTGATCAACTCTCTGGGCAGTCGGGCGACGATAGCCTTTACGGCGACGATGGCGACGACAGCAGTTTCTATGGTGGCGACGGTGCCGATTATCTCGCCGTGTTTAGAGGAAGCAGCAATGTCGGTTTCTTTGGAGGGACCGGAACGGACCACCTGAATGCCTCTCGCGGCGGTTCGAGCTTCTATGGAGATGACGGCGACGACTATATAGAGTTCTATCATGATGCCGCCTTTCTCTTTGGCGGTAACGGCGCCGATAGAGTAGATTTCGGCGGAGTTTATGGCGGCGGCGACGTCAACAGGGTGTATGGTGGTTCTGGCAGTGATATACTTCGGGGAGGCGTCAAGAATACAAACTTTTTCGGAGACAGCGGCAATGATGTGATTCTTGGCGGGATCGCTGGCGATGATGGCCCTATCCCTGGCGCCTTTAGTAAAGGATTTTTTGGAGGAGCAGGGGACGACCGCATTGATGGAACCAACGGAGCTGGCTCTTCTTTCTTTGGAGGCGACGGCGATGATAGCCTCGACAGCGGAATTGAGGGTGGTAGCAGTCTTTTCGGCGGCACGGGCGATGACAGCATATTCTCATCAGGAGATTCAGGTTCTAGCATATTTGGCGACGATGGAGATGATGTTATCCGTGCCCGTCACTATGATTATTTTTCTTATGTAAGTTCACGGCGCAATTTCTTTGGCGGCGACGGGTCAGACTCCATCTCTGCGTTCGGCACTGAAGATCGTTCCTTTTTCGGAGGATCTGGCAGTGATTGGCTGGCTGGCGAGTCTGAGGATGATAGCGACTTTTTCGGAGGCTCAGGGAGTGACTCACTCTTTGGCGGAACCGGGAACGAGGTCCGTCTGTTTGGAGGCCAGGGCAATGACTTAGTCTACGGAGACTTTGGAACGGACGCCTATCTGGGTGGCAAGGCCGGTGTCGACAGCCTATTTGGCGGAAGTGGTGGAGACGGCCAGTTCTACGGAGGCGGCGATGCAGACCATCTGTCTGGTGGAAGTGGAGACGATTCTGCCTTCTTCGGAGAAGGCGGCAATGACAGCCTCTCTGGCGACAAGGGCGTTGACGGTGACTTCTGGGGAGGAGGTGGCGCCGATATCCTGTCTGGGGGCAATGGCAGAGACATCGGCTTCTTTGGAGACGGTGGTACCGACACGCTGTCAGGCGACAATGGCGACGACAGCCTGTTTGCCGGAGGCACGGGTGCCGATACCCTCTCTGGCGGTAGCGGAAGCGATCGCGTGTTCCGCGGCGACAGTGGCAACGACAGTCTCTTTGGCGGCAGCGCTGCGGACTCCATCCTCTTCGGCGGCGATGGCCGGGACTATCTCGACGGCGATGGCGGAGCGGACACGAACCTCTTCGGCGCCGGCAACAGTGACAAGATCTTTGGAGGGGTAGGCAACGACTCTTTTCTTTTCGGTGGCTGGGGTTACGACACTCTGAATGGCGGTGCTGGAAATGACCGGTACCTCTATGGTGCCAGCGGTTTTGACGTCCTACGGGGAGGACGTGGCGATGACGCATTCCTCTTCGGTGGTTTCGGGATCGACAGCCTCTTCGGCAACGGTGGTGCCGACACCTTGAATGTTGCAAGCCAGGGAGAATTGGAAGCCGGGGATCTCTTCGACGGAGGTGCTGGATCCGATACCCTGATGCTTGCAGCCGACGTCACTCTGGCGGCAGGCGTTACCCTCACCAGCATCGAGTTCATCGTTTACGGATAGATTGCAACTTCTTGACACCCGACCGTCACTGCTAGTCGCTGGCCCAACGATTGCTGTGCCTGAGGGATCACTGTACCAACCTTGAAGCCCTCCGATTGTCCAACAGGGGAACTCCGATTAAGGTCTCATTTACCCGCTAATCTGGACGCGGCCGGGACGCCGGATTCCGCCTTTGTGTCAGGATCCGGTGAAGGTTGGTTGATCGACGTTGATACAGTTCTGCGGTGCCGCCTCCCTCGAAGAACTCGAATCAAATACCTTTCAATCCCGCAACCAGAGACGATACCGGGCCAGCGATAAGGGGACTGGCAAGAGCCAAGAAGTCAGTCAGTTGCTCGCGCCACTCCAATTGCAAGCCTTGTCCCTTAAGCCAATTGGCTTTGGTGATTGGGTTAAGAGATCCACTCCAATGCTCAGCCAGTCGATCCGCCCGCAGGGCGAGTATCGCAGCGGCCGGCGAATAGACGGCGGCGAGGATGGCAACGTAGAGCGCACCTAAGTAAGTGGAGAGCCCTGTGGTCACGGCGTTGTAACCAGCCTTCATTGCCTTCCCATCATCGGTGGTGACGTCGAATAGAGCTGCGCCGATCGCTAGCCAAGCGTTCAATGCCAAAACCCCGACGACGAAAACCGCAGCACCACAAAAAAGGAGGCTGCGCTGATGACGCAGCTTCACGACATGCCAACTGACTTCATCGATGGGACAATCTTTCGGCCGACCGCCAAGTGTGGCGATCATGCCGAAAGAAATGAGGATGGCCAACACGAGGACAAGCCCATTCGCTAATCCCAGGAACCATTCATAGCTCCCGCCAATTGGCGCTAAGTCCCTTACCTTCTCAGCAATGTCCCAAAGCCTGGGATCATTCATTTGGATTCCCAAGCGAAGGAACTCCAGTTTGAAACCAGCCCGATAGGCCAAGTATGCAGACACTCCAAGCACGATCAGACAGAAAAAGTACCCAGTTATGGTTTGCTTCTCGACGCTTCGGGCAAGACGCACACCCACAAAGATGATTGTACTGAGATACAGAAGCAGACCAACACAAGCCAAGCCCATCCAGGAATAGAATGCACCCAGAAAGGCCTCACTGGGAGAAACCTTGGTTTTAGCACCCTGTTCAGCACCAATTGTCGTCGATTGAAGTGCTTCTGCGGCCGCCAACTGCCGCGCTTCTCCGGCGCTCACCATCCATTGAAACAACCATAGCCCAAAAAGTGCTACGGCAAAGGGAAGTATCAGCAACATGAAGTATCGAATCGGCAAGGGGTCGCTTCGAACGTCCGAGTCTATAATCACTATCCTCTCCTCCCAAAAATGATTGTTTTCAAGCGTTTACTCAAAACAAACGGCAATCGGTGCAATGTACAATCATTAGAATTGCACAAGAGCTCAACTAAAATCAATTGAACCAAAGCGATGGTCCTGGCACGCGGAGAACCCTCCTGTCCCCAATGCTGTTTTGCGAACCACTCTGCCGGATGCCGCACGCAGACCCGCTCCATCGTCAAACCTGCCCTGCAGCTTCGCTCTTGCGTCTTCTCGCTCAGGGTCTTACCAATGTACAAAGATTGTACACAAAGGATGCCGGATGCGATTTGAAGGAATTTACACGCCAGTGGTCACGCCCTATGGCGACGATCACAGCATCGACCGTGACCGCTTTGCTGCGGTGCTAGAGCACCTGATCGCCAGCGGGGTGCACGGGCTGGTCATCGCCGGAACCACCGGCGAGTATTATGCGCAGACGATGGAGGAGCGGGTCGCTCTCATGCAGCTCGCCGTCGAGGTCAACAAGGGGCGGCTGCCCCTGATCGTCGGCACCGGGGCGCTGCGGACCGAGGACTCCATCGCGCTTGGCGAAGCGGCCAAGGCGGCCGGCGCCGACTGCATTCTGGTGGCCACCCCGCCCTACTCCGTCCCGACCGAGCGCGAAAACGCCTTACACGCGTTAGCCATCGACCGTGCGGTCGGGCTGCCGATCATGCTCTACAACTATCCGGGCCGCATGGCCGCCGAGATGGGGACGGAGTACCTCGACCGAGTCAGCCGATCGCGTAACATCTGCGCGGTGAAGGAGAGTTCGGGCGACATCAATCGCGTGCATTTGCTGGCAAGGCATTATCCGCACATCCAGATGTCCTGCGGCATGGACGATCAGGCGCTCGAGTTCTTCGCCTGGGGTGCGCGCTCCTGGGTCTGTGCGGGCTCCAACTTCGCGCCGGAAGCGCACATCCAACTCTACAAGGCTTGTGCGCTCGAAGGAAACTTCGACAAAGGCCGGCGCATCATGTCGGCCATGCTGCCGCTGATGCAGGTGTTGGAGCAAGGCGGCAAGTTCGTGCAGTGCATCAAGCATGGCATGAGCCTGCGCGGTCTGCCCGTGGGCCCGCCTAGGCGGCCGCTGCAGCCCTTGAACCGAGAAGACAAGCGCCAGTTGGAAGAAACCGTGCGGGTCATGGATCGGACCCTTGCCACGATCGCAGCGGAGGGATGAGATGTCCGACCTCTTGAGCCACGAAGACTACCTCGCCCTGGCCGCCGGCCTCTCCTTCCCAACCAATGCCTTCATCGACGCCAGCTTCCGCCCGGCGCAATCGGGCGCGACTTTCCCCACCCTGAATCCTGCCAACGGCGAGACCTTGGCGGAGGTGGCGGCCTGCGCCGCCGAAGACGTCGACTTCGCCGTCGCCAAGGCTCGCGAGGCCTTTGAAGATGGCCGCTGGTCGCGCCTACACCCGGCCGAGCGCAAGGCGAGCCTGCTGCGCCTGGCAAAGTTGATCGAGCGCAATCGCCACGAACTGGCGGTGATGGAGAGCTTGGACAGCGGCAAACCAATCCGCGATTGCGTCGGCATCGATGTACCGGAGACCGTCAACACGCTCCGCTGGCATGCAGAGGCCGTGGACAAGATTTACGACCAGTCCGCCCCCGTCGGCGATGCGGCCTTGGCCATCGTCGCGCGTGAGCCGATCGGTGTGGTCGGCTTGGTCCTACCTTGGAACTTTCCGCTGCTGATGATGGCCTGGAAGATAGGGCCGGCGTTGGCGGCCGGCTGCAGCGTGATTGTGAAACCGGCCGAGCAAACCTCGCTGACCGCGTTGCGCGTCGCCGAACTGAGTCTCGAGGCAGGAATTCCCCGTGGCGTCCTCAACGTCGTAACCGGAGACGGCCCCAGCGCCGGCGAGCCCCTGGGTCTGCACCCGGACATCGATATGATCTCCTTCACCGGCTCTACTGAAACCGGACGACGCTTCCTGCGCTACGCTGCCGACAGCAACCTCAAAAAGGTCACCTTGGAGTGTGGCGGCAAGAATCCGGCCGTCGTGCTGCGTGATGCGGAGGATCTAGATCAGGTCGCAGCCCACGTGGTGAGCGCGGCCTTCTGGAACATGGGCGAAAACTGCTCCGCCAACTCCCGCCTCATTGTGCACGAGGCGGTCAAAGCACCACTCCTTGAGAAAGTCCTAGAGCGCGCCAAGGGCTGGCGTACCGGTGATCCCCTAGATCCAATGAACCATCTAGGCGCTCTCGTCGATCGTGCTCACTTCGATAAGGTGTCCAGCTATCTATCCGCTGGAAAAGCCATTCTTGGCGGCACAGCAGCCGATGGCTATGTCGAACCCACAATCTTCGACCAAATCGCAACCGACGACCCGCTGGCCCGCGAGGAGATCTTCGGTCCCGTTCTATCGGTGATAACGGTCGCCAGCGACGAAGAGGCCATCGCGGTCGCCAATGATACTGACTACGGTTTGGCTGCCAGTGTCTTCTGCGGCAACGGCAAGCGGGCCATCCGCGCTGCAAAGGCAATCCGCGCCGGCACCGTCACGGTCAATTGCTACGGCGAAGGCGATATCACGACACCCTTCGGCGGCTACAAGCAGTCAGGTTTCGGCGGTCGAGACAACTCCTTACATGCACACGATCAGTACACCGAGATGAAGACCATCTGGATCGATCTCAGCGATCCCGATACGGCGGACAGCGCTGCGTGAGCGAGAACCATTCAAACGAACGCAGGGCCAAGCGCCTACCCAAGGATCCCGGTCCTGCAGCATGGAACGCCTTGCTACCGCCGCAGGCACCGCCACAGGTTCTGGAGGTCGAGCGGACGGCAGACTGGCTGGTTATCGGCGCCGGCTTGGCCGGCCTGGCCGCTGCCCGCCGCCTAACCCAACTTCGTGCCGGCGACAGGATCGCAGTCTTGGAGGCATGCCGCGTTGGCGAGGGTCCTGCCGGCCGCAACTCCGGTTTCATGATCGACCTTCCGCACGATCTCTCCTCCGACGACTACGGCGGCTCTTTGGAGAACGACAGTCGGCAGACCGAAATGAACCGCGCCGCCATCGCCTTTGCCGCCGACGCAGCGGCTGAATACGAGATGACCGCAGAAGCCTTCGACCCGGCCGGCAAGATCAATGCGGCTGCCAGTGACAGAGGTCTGGCGCAGAACAGCGACTATGGTCGCCACTTGGCGGCGATGAATGAACCCTTTGATCTGCTGGACAGGCAGCAGATGAAGGATGTGACTGGAAGCGACTACTATCTGGGCGGTCTTTACACACCTGGGGCCGCCATGATCCAGCCGGCCATGTATGTTCGCGGACTGGCTTTAGGCATGGCAGAGACCATTTCCCTTTACGAAGAGAGCCCGGTCACCGCGCTCACCCATCGGGGCGCTAGCTGGATTGCCAAGACGCCCAAAGGCTCCATCACGGCGCCGCGTGTGATCCTGGCAGTGAACGGCCATGCCGAGAGCTTCGGCTTCTTCGAACGCAGGCTGATGCACGTATTCACCTACGCCTCTATGAGCGAAGCCCTCCCGGCGGAGGCTGTGCGTCGTCTCGGCGGTCACCCACGCTGGGGACTGCTTCCCGCAGATCCCATGGGGACCACGGTTCGCCGCGTCTGCGGGACCGGCGGTGACCGCATCGTCATCCGCAGTCGCTTCACCTATGACCCGGCCATGGAGATTTCCGAGGCTCGCACGCAAGCCGTCGGCCGCCGCCATGACGCCAGCTTCGCCGCGCGCTTCCCCATGTTGAAGGGCGTGCAGATGCAGTACCGCTGGGGTGGCCGCCTCTGCCTCAGCCGCAACGGCGTCCCTGCCTTCGGCGAAATCGAAGAGGGTCTTTACTCCGCTTGTTGCCAAAACGGCCTTGGCACCTCCAAAGGCAGCCTGGCCGGCATTTGCGCGGCCGATTTGGCCGCCAAGGGTAGCTTCCCTCACGTTGCCACCTTGGCCGCCATGGCCGAACCCACCCGTCTGCCGCCCGAACCGCTCGCCTGGCTCGGCGCCAACGCCACCCTGCGTTGGAAAGAGATGAAGGCGGGTCGAGAGGTTTAGCCACTACGCCTTGTGAGACGTCGCGAAAGGCAGCACACTGTCACCCATTGAGGACGTGCCTCAGCGCAGACCGGGCTGGAGAACAGAGGGTGACTGAAAGTGAGGGTCGATCGTGAAGCGCCACTTGGCTGCCGTCATGGCGCTGGATGTCGTCGGCTATTCCCGCCTCATGGGCGAGGACGAGCGCGGCACTTTCGAAAAGCTCAAGGACCATCGCGAGAGTGTCATCGCACCAGCAATCGCCACCCACAACGGCCGCATCGTCAAGCTGATGGGAGACGGTGCACTGATAGAGTTCTCCTCCGTCGTCGCTGCGGTCGAAGCTGCCATCACGATCCAACGAAACACACAAGAACGCTCTTCGATCAGACTTCGCATCGGGATCAACCTCGGCGACGTGATCGAAGACGATGACGACATCTATGGCGACGGAGTGAACCTTGCCGCTCGCCTGGAAGCCTTGGCCGAGCCGGGCGGGCTCTGCATCTCAGCACTTGCCTTCGAGAGCCTGGAGAAAAAGGTGGCTGCTGCCTTTGTCGACCATGGCCGCCATCAGGTGAAGAACATCGAGCGACCGGTCCATGTTTACCGCTGGTCACGCGAGGAAGCTGGGGCGACCCTCCTCAGTGCGTCCGGCGGCGTGGTGCCCAGCAAACCCTCTATCGCCGTCCTCCCTTTTGCCAACATGTCGGGCGATCGAGAGCAGGAGTACTTTTCCGACGGAGTCTCCGAAGACATCATCACCGAGCTCTCGCGCTTCTCCGAACTCGTAGTCATTGCCCGCAACTCTTCCTTTGTCTTCAAAGGTCAGAACGTTGATCTACGCGAGGCCGCCAACCAATTGGGCGTGCAGTACATCGTCGAAGGCAGCGTGCGCAAAGCGGGCAATCGGGTGCGCGTCACCGCACAGCTCATCGATGCTGCTGCCGGCAGCCACATCTGGGCCGACCGTTACGACAGGCTGTTGGAGGACATCTTCGACGTTCAAGACGACGTGGTGCGCGCCATCGTGGCAGTTCTACCCGGCCGCATTGCTGCTGCAGGCACCGTGGTCAGCAAGCGCAAGCCCGCCTCGAATTTGACCGCGTTCGACTACCTGCTGCGCGGCAACCACGTCCTGGTCCGCCGCGGCGAGCGCATTCGCGTGGCGCTCACGCACTTCCACAAGGCCATAGAGGTCGACCCGGAGTACCCAGCCGCCCATGCAGGCATCGCCATCGCCGAGGGCATGTCGATCTGGGACCTCTCGACCTTCAACGATCACCCCTTGGAGCGAGCGCTGGAGTACGGCAAGCGTGCAGTCGATCTCGATCCGGACGACTATCGCTGCAATGCCGCCTACGGCGAAGCGCTGCGCCAGGCAGGACATCACGAGGACGCACGCCATTACCTTGGCCGTGCCCGTCAGCTCAACCCCAACTCGGCGCAAGTCATGGGTTTCTGGGCCATGCTGCAAGGCTACACCGGTGAGCCGGCAGGCGCGATTGAGACCTATCACGCAGCCGCCCGTCTGGATCCCTTCAGCCAAGACAATCTGCGAAAGGAGATCCTGGCTGAGTCTTACTATAACCTGCGCGATTATCAGGCATCGATCGAAGTGCTGAAAGCGATGCTGAAGCTGCCGATCTTCTATGCCCACCAGCAGATCGCCATCGCCTATGCCCAGATGGGGGAACTAAAGGCTATGGAACACCACATGGCAGCCTACCGCGCCAACCTACCCGACAGCTATGACGAAATCCTGCTGTTTGAGAGCCATATGCGCCTTTGCGCGCTGGAAGAAGACCGCGAACACTGGCGTGAGGGCTATCGCAAGACCGGTTTGGATGTCTGACAGGCTGGGCTCACACTGCCTCTAGAGCCATAGAAAATCCGTCGCCGTCAGTTTACCCGCGGCCGTCAAACCATCGAGTTGAAATGCGATATCGGCCTGCCCGTCCCCGTCCTGGTCGACTTGCACCTGCCTCGTTCCAGCGAAGCGCGCCTCGCTGTTGCCGCCGCCGGAAAAGGCCTTGCCGCCGACGTAGTCGAAGGTTCCGACCTCAAGTCCGGTGACGAAGATCAGCTTGTCTTCGCCATTGCCGGCATTCAGGCGAACGCCGTCGAAGTCGCGGATGAGCGGTCCGCCGGAGCCGCCCGACCCAAGTGCTGCCCCAGAGAAACGGAACTCGTCCTCGCCAGCCCCGCCAAAGGCAACATCGCCTTTGCCAAGCGCAAGCTGATCCTTGCCCGCCCCGCCAAACAAGGTATCCTCACCACCGGCGCCAAACAGGCGGTCGTCGCCCCCCAATCCCCTTAGCACATCGTCGCCGGCAAAGCCGCGCAAGTCATTGTCCCCCTCGTTGCCGTTCAAGCTGTTGTTCAAGCTGTTGCCCCCGGCACTCAGATCCCCGGAACCAACCTGCAGATGCAGATTCTCGATGAAGGCTTTGGCACTGCCGTCAGGCAAGGTGTAGTCGACCGCGGCCAGAACCAGATCGATGCCCTGCCCTGCCTCGTCCTGCACCACATCGCCTGCCGTATCGACGAAGAATGTGTCCTTGCCATTTCCTCCGACCAGCCGATCGATGCCACTGCCGCCATCCAAAATATCCTGACCAGTTTCACCAATAAGAAGATCGCTGCCACTACCGCCTTTAAGACGATCTCGGCCATCGCCACCGAACAGAGTGTCTCGCCCTTCGGCGGCGATCAGCTGGTCGCTGTCCGCTCCCCCGAAGAGGGTATCGGCGCCGCTGTTGCCGCGCAGCGTGTCGAGGCCGTCATTTCCGAACAGAAAGTCCGCTCCTTCGCCGCCACGCACCTCGTCGTTTCCCGTTCCTGCGTTCACGGAATCGGCGCCATCCTCGCCGCGCAAGACGTCGTCGCCCTTGTCGCCGAACAGCAAGTCGTTTCCGTCGCCTCCGAATATGCTATCGACTCCGGAGCCGCCGTAGAGCGAGCGGTCATCCCCGAAACCGCCGTAGAGACGATCCTTGCCGCGTCCACCGAAAAGCTGGTTATCGTCACCATCACCGCCATAGAGGCGGTCGGCACCGGTCTCGCCATGCAGATGGACATCGTTCCCCTCGGCACCGAAGATCCGATCGTCGCCGATCCGCCCGAACAACGAGGTATCGGCGCCTGCCTGGGCCAGTATCGGATCAGAGAGAGCCGAATCGCCATAGATCCAATCGGCACCGTAACCACCGAAGAGTTCCTGATCGTCGCCGTCACCGCCGAAAAGCGTGTCGTTGCCCGAGCGACCGTTCAGCTTTCGATCATCACCGGAGCCACCGAAGACGAAATCGCTACCGGACTCGCCATAGATCGAGGCATCTCTCCCGGTATCTCCGCTGATGTCATCATTGCCGAGGCCACCATAGAGCCGGGCATCGTCGCCCAAACCGCCGGACAGGCTGTCCGGGCCGGTGCCACCAAAGAACCGACTGTCAGCTCCGTCACCGCCGTAGAGCTTGTCCCTGCCGCCGCCACCGAAGACGTTGTCGTCGTTACCATCGTCGCCGAACAGCTTGTCATCGCCGCGGCCACCAAAGAAATAGCTGTCGGCACCGCTGCCGGCCTTAAGGCTGTCGGCCCCATCATCGCCGAGGAAGCGACTGTCCTGGCCACTGCCACCATAGAGCCTATCGGTGCCACTGCCGCCATAAAATCTCAGGTCGTCCCCGGTACCGCCGGTTAAACGATCGGTACCGCTACCACCCTTCAACAGCGAGTCATTGCCGTCTCCGCCAAAAATGTCATCTGTGCCAGCCCGACCTTGCAGTCCTTGATCGTCTCCAAGCGATCCAAAGATTCGATCTCGTCCGGAGCCCCCGTAGAGCAGAAAGTCGTTACCCAAGCCCCCGTAGAGCGTGTCATTGCCCGAGTTGCCGGCCAGGACGACATCACTTCCAGTGCCGCCGTAGGCTATGTCGTCGCCACGGCCGCCGAAGAAGCGGTCCTCATCGTCACCGCCGTAGATCTTGTCATCGCCATCGCCACCATAGAGGCGGTCGTTCCCCGCACCGCCGATGAAGGCGTCGTTGCCGCTTCCTCCGTTAGCGAAGTCTCGGCCCGACCCACCGAAGAGAATGTCCCGACCGCTCAATCCTGTTAGGCTGTCGTTTCCGGAGAGCCCGCTTAGAGTGTCGTTTCCTGTCGTACCGTTCAGCCGATCATCTCCGGGCGTACCAAAGTGCGTCGTCATGTCTAATCGCTCCACCTGCCGCGTTTCGCAGCAGGATCTACAAGAGGAAGGGGCAGTTTCCCCAAAGGAGCCAGCCGTGTTCGCCTCGACCGCTCCGTCTTTGTTGCAGAGGGTGTTGGTTCATCGGATTTGCTCGTGCCGGAGCCTTAGCTATGGATGAGCAATCAAAAGAGGATCAAAAGATCCAGCAAAAATCAGTCAAAAGATCGAATTGCTAAGCAATCACTGCATTGACGTGTTGCGAAGAACGCAAAGAATCGCATTGGTGGTCGGATAACCTCCGCGCTGTCACGACGATGCCCAAGGTCTTCGCTTGAGCCGACTTCAGCCCGATCGACAACGTTGGTTGCCGCCGCACATTGCTGAGTTCACTGGATCTGCGGTCGTCTCGAATATGGTATCCCAATAACCATTTTTGATTGACATCAACTGCAATAATGTGATAATTGGTTTCATGCCTACTAACAATCCGCGGAAGGAAGGGTGCATGCGAACGATTTACGCGGGTTTGCTGGGACTAGCGACCCTGTTGGCCGCAGACCGGGCGGTTGGTGAGCCGCTGGTCGGCTCGATTGGATCTGCAGAAGGACGGGATTGGTGCGCCGCTTGGCTTGATCTTGATCAGACGCGCAGCTTCTCGCGCGGCGACCATCTTTGCATCTCCACCTTCGGCGGACCTGAGTTCCTGTTGCGGTTGAAGCCCGATCACGCTTCGCCGGCGTCTCACGAAGGCATTGAAGGCGGTGTTCGCCGCGTCCCGCAGGACGGGTCGATAATTGAAGTTGACCTCAGCCGAGAACATCCAAACGTCGACCAGATCTCTTTGCACGCTTGCAAGTCCGCTTTTGGTCTCCCGTTTCGACCAGATAATGGAAAGATTCTTCTCAACTCTGTTTCTGTCGAAACCGGCAAGAATTCCTGCCACAAGTAGCACTGCTTCCAGCTCATTCTATGACACTGAGCCTCGACAACGTCCTGACCTTGCTCAGCCTTGCTTTCTCGGTTTTTGGCTACATACAGGGACAGCACCTCGTCGGATGGCGGGGATGGTACAGGTCTTTCTGGATACCGGTTATCCTGCTACTGCTGGTACTGGTCGTGCTCAACTGGCTGCATGGACTGGAAGTGACCAAGGCATCCGAGGATATCTTCACATTCCTGGAAAGACATCCACGCAAGTCCATCACCCAAATCTACTCTGAGCTCTATCCGCGTCAGTCCTTGGACGTCGTCACCGCGGCGCTCAAGTCACTGCATGAGAGCGGCCGACTGTACGTCGAAACGCTTACGTTCAATCTGAGCGGTGGCGACAAGGTTGCTGTTGAAACCTACTCGGCAATCCAATGACGCAGTCCTCTGCCAGGCACGGCGACTTGGAGCGCACCTCAAAGAGAGAGTTGAGTTCTCCCTCAGCCAGATCCCAGGACATTGTCTGATGCGACACTTGCGTAAACGGTTGTCGGTTATGACGCTGGCAGGCTTAACCGTGCCGTTCGTCCGCCATCCACGGTAAAAACCTGTCCCGTGACGAAGCCGGCCTCGTCTGAGGCTAGCCAAGCCACCAAGGCTGCCACCTCTTCCGGTTTTCCTGTGCGTCCGACCGGGTGGATGGCCCCGATCTCTTCGCGGAAGGCGGCCGGGTTTGGCATCGACTCGATGAAATCCTCATTGAGCGCCGTATCGATCCAGCCGGGCGCCACAGCATTGCAGCGCACGCCATCGGGGCCATGATCGATGGCAACCCCGCGGGTCAGGCCGTGCAGGCCGGCCTTGGAGGCACAGTAGGCTGCGTGGCGTGGGTTGGACCCCAAGCCTTCGATGGAGCCGATGTTGACGATGCAGCCCTTGGCCCGGCTCAGTTGCGCCATGGCCTCCTTGATCAAGAGGAAGGGCGCCGTCAGGTTCACCTGCAGGGTCAAGAGCCAGTCTTCCAAGGTCGTCTCTGCTGCCTTGGCCTCCTTCATCATTCCGGCGTTGTTCACCAGGACGTCCAAGCGCCCTGCAGCCTCTATCACCTCACCGACAACCGCTGCCGGTGCAGCCGGGTTGGCGAAGTCGGTCTGGACGCTCTCGAAGCCCTTTGCCGGACCGCGCTGTGCTGTGAAGACCCGCGCCCCCTCCTCGGCCAGACGTTCCGCCGTCGCGCGACCGATGCCGCTGCGCCCACCTGTCACCAAGGCCACTTTGCCGGCGAAGCGCCTCATCCGACCGGCTTCCCGCCATTGACCTCCAAGAGCGCGCCACAAACATAGCGCGCGTCGTTGGAGGCAAGAAAGGCGATCACATCGGCAATGTCCTCGGGCTGTGCGATCCGGCCCAAGGGCACGCTGGAGTCCAGTTCATCAACAGCCTTCACCGGATCCAGCCCGCGGATGGCAAAGCCGCTGCGCAGCATTGGCGTATCCACCTCGTTGGGACAGACCGCATTCACCCGAATGCCTTGATGGGCATGGTCTCGGCCGAGGCACTGCGTCAGTGAGGCCAACGCAGCCTTGGTCATCACATAGACGGGATGGTCCGGACCAGGATGCAGTCCCCAACAAGAGGCCGTGTTCACGATGGCACCACCGCCGCTCTCGGCCATAAGCGGAATGGCGGCACGGCAGAGCCTGAAGGGTGCCTCGACGTTAATCGCCATCGAGAGCGCGAAGTCCTCGTCGCTCGCCTCGGTGATCTTGCCACGCCGCATGATGCCGGCATTGTTCACCAGAATATCCAGCCCACCCAGAGCCTCCGCCGCCCGCAGCGGTAGGTTCTCACAATAGTCGCGATCGCAGAGATCGCCCGGCAGCGCAGCCTCTCCCTGCAGCCCTGTCAGATTCCGGTCGGCCAGAGCTACACGCGCGCCCTCGGCCCGTAGACGCGCGACCACGGCCTGACCGATGCCCCCGGCCGCACCGGTCACCAGGGCTCGACGAGCCTCAAGTCCCATCGGCTTAGTGCTCCGTGTTCAAAGCGTCGACGGCAGGTATCTCGCGCTGCCGCCGCTCTATGTAGTCCCGCAAGGCTTCGTCCTTGGCCGGATCCAAGGCTGGCTCCTCATACTCAGACAACAGCTTCTTGGCATAGACAAGCGCCCGCTCGGTGATCTCCTTCGATCCTTCGGCGATCCACTGTTCGATCGAGTTGTTGTCGAAGAGCTTGGGCATGAAGAAGGCGCGCTGAAAATTGGCTTGCGTGTGCGGATGGCCCAGATAGTGCCCGCCCGGCCCGACGTCGCGCACGGCGGCCAGTGCCTCGTCGAAGTCGTCCCAGCGAATGCCCTCGGCCATGCGATAGCCCATGGCGCATTGCTCGGCGTCGACGACGAACTTGGCGATCGAGCAATGCATTCCGGCCTCGTTCCAGCCGGCCGAGTGCCAGATGTAGTTTGCTCCACTCATCAAGACCGCCATCAAAGTCGTAGCGCTCTCATAACCCGCCTGCGCGTCGAAGGTCTTGGCGCCACCCAATGTATTCGACGTGCGCCAAGGAACGCCGTAGTAGCGCGCCATCTGACCAATCATGAAGTTCATCAGGCTGATCTCCGGCGTCCCAGCCATCGGCGCACCCGACTGCATGGAGACGGTCGAGAGATAGTGGCCGTAAATCGCCGGCGCCCCTTTACGGATCACTTGGGTATAGGCCAGCGCCGAGAGCGCCTCGGCATTGAGCTGCGCCACCGCCGGTGCAGTCGAGGCCGGCGTGTTGGCACCGCCCAGCACGAAGGGCGAGCAAAGCACCGGCTGCTTGCGCTTACAGAAGGCACGCATGGCCCCCAGCATGGTCTCGTCCCACACCAGCGGCGAGTTGCCGTTGCAGTTACCTGTGGTGACCGGGTGATCTTCCAAATAGTCGTCGCCGAACAGGACCGCACACATCTCCATCACGTCTTCGGCGTTCTTCGGAGAGGTCGTCATCCCCATGAAGGTCTTGTCCGAGTACTTCATTGACGAGTAGGTGATCCAAAGATGGCGATGCGCCACCACCATATCCATCGGCTCGACGATGTGATGGGCCGAGGAGTGAATTGCCGGCAGCATGTGCGCCAGCTTATGAAAGTCCGCTAGGTCCTTCAGTGTCGGATAGCGCCGCTCGTTCTCCAGGTCGCGCAGATAGGGTGCGCCGGTCATCGGCACAAACATCGAGCGCGGACCGCCGATTGGCAGGTTCTTCTCCGGGTCGCGCGCATAATAGGTGATTTCGCCCGGAATTGTGGCGATCAGCTCGCGGACAAGACCGCGGTCCAGGTGAACGCGTTCGCCGCGAACGTCGGCGCCGGCCCGCTGCCAGTCGGCAAGCGCAATGGGATCGCGAAAGACGACGCCGACCTCCTCCAGGATCGACAGCGAGGCTGCGTCGATCTTCTCGATCTGCTCCCGGTTCATCGGCTCGACCAGCGGCAGCCCGCGGGCCAGCGCCGGCAGCATGTCGACCTTGTTTTGCGTCCTGAGTTCGCGTCGGGCACTGCGGCCCCCGCGACGGGTCTTCGTGGCAGCTTCCATGACGGTATCCGCAGCAAGAAAATACAATATGTGCACAATACGCTTGCCCTCACTTCATTCAAGACCCTTTTTCCACTGGGAGCTATGCTTTTGCCGAGCGGGCTCTTGCGGGCTCCACCTGGCTGCCAGCAGGATAGGCAACACCTTGCAAGGAGCTAGCAATGACCGCCCGTGACAACCAGCTTCGCGTCGACGACGATCGCCTTTGGGAAACGATTGAACGCTCGGGCGAGATCGGGCCTGGCCGAGCCCAGGGCTTGCACCGTCTGGCGCTGGACGATGCCGATCGCCGGATGCGCGATCTCTTCATTTCCTGGTGCAAAGACGCAAGTTTGGACGTCAGCATCGACGGCATGGGCAACATCTTCGCCAGGCGCGAAGGCAGCCGGCCCGATCTGTCGCCGGTTCTGATCGGCAGTCACCTCGATACGCAGGTCACCGGCGGCCGCTACGACGGCATCCTCGGCGTTCTCTCCGGCCTGGAAGTGCTGCGAACCCTGAACGACAAAGGCCTGGAGACCCTGCGCCCGATCGAGGTGGTGAACTGGTCGAATGAAGAGGGCGCCCGCTTCAATCCGCCGATGCTAGCCTCCTCCGTCTTCGCTGGCCTGAAGACCCTGGACTGGGCCTACGGACGTGAAGACAATGACGGCATCACCTACGGCGAGGCCTTGAAGCAGATCGGCTATGTCGGCGAAACCCCGATGGGCGGCCGCGACATCGATGCCTACTTCGAATTGCATATCGAACAGGGCCCGGTGCTGGAAGCCGAAGGCCTGCACATCGGCGTTGTCACCGGCGGCTATGCCACCCGCGGCATGCGCGTCGAGATTCGCGGCGAGACCGCCCATTCCGGCCCCACGCCGATGGACAAGCGCCGCAACGCCCTAGTCGGTGCGGCCTACCTGATCGCGGCCGCCAACGACATCGGCTGGGAACACCATAAGGAACGCGGCAAGACCACGGCGACGCAGATCCACATCTGGCCGAACAACACCGGCATCCTGCCCGAACTCGCCCATACATCCCTCGACCTGCGCCACCCAACGGTCGCCGGCGCCGAGGCCATGCTGGCCAAGCTCGAAGCGGCGATCGAAGAAATCAAGACCAAGGCCAATGTCGAGATCGAGATCATCGACCGCTGGCGCTTTGGCGACGAGACTTTCGACCCCGACTGCGTAGACCTTTTGCGGCAGGCCTCCGACACCCTGGGTCATGCCTTTATCGACATGCAGAGCCAGGCCGGCCACGACGCCTACAACATGACCCACGTTTGCCCCACCGCCCTCCTCTTCTGCCCCTGCGAGGGCGGCATAACCCACAACGAAGCCGAACACGTCGCCAAGGAAGACGCGATACCCAGCGTGAACGTGCTGCTGCACGCTGTGCTGGCGCGGGCGAATAGGGCTTGAGGGCGAAGCTCGTTGCGAGAGCAGCGATCAAGAAGCACCGCCCGAACACAAAATTACTGTGTCCTATATGGCAACACTGGAACGGATAAATGCCGCTCCGTATGCTGACACCATCACCCATTCTTCTCCTTCTGCCACAGCCATCGCCTCCCATACAGTACCTCGGTCACCACCAGCAGGTATGTTGTTGACGTCAAATGCAGTTGAGTGCTGAAAGATCCGAAGTCTGATGAGGTTTTCGATACCAATATCTGCTAAATCTTCATCTACGACGCCTGCATTAATACAAACATTTCTTAGAGCATCGGACAGATCAAGGGTTTCAAGTTTGCCTTCCCAAATAGTATTTTCATAGTCCAGGCTAGAAACATGCTGTAGAATTCTTGCTTCACTAGTTGATAGCTGCTGAATTACCGATACGAAAGAAGGATGAGCCCTTTTCTCTCGGTTCGGATCCATAGATGATGCCAAGAGCCTCGCATACATCTCCCGAAGGTCCGGTTCTTCAGATGCGAAGACCATATTCATGATGAGTGGGCCAGCTATTGACGTTGGCGCTGCTCGAACCTCTTGTACGCCGCGTTCCGCAAGGATGGCAGTCACCTTTATAGACAGCCAGTCCTTGATACGATCAAAGCCCCAAACAACACCATCAACCGGCGCCAAAGAAACCCGAACCGCCTTTGCGAGTGTCGCTAAGCCTTGGCCGAGTTCCTTCGCTGCCGGCGAAAGAAGGTCCTCGTAGGCTGACGGTAGAACAGCTCCAATTCCCAACGCTTTTGCAGCCTCTGACAGGTCATTTTCTTCACTTCGTGACAAGGCTAAACTCCTAGTATTTCACGAGTTGGCAGCTCACGAATCTTGTCTCCCTGCTGTAGCAAGGCATTTGCCAGATCGAACTGCCCTTGAAGGTTAAGCCAGAACTGTGGGTCCATCCCGAACCAGTGACCGAGACGCAGGGCTGTGTCACCCGTCACGGATCGCCTACCGGCAATAATCTGGCTGATGCGGTTGGCCGGAACGTCGATCTGCCGGGCAAGAGTTGTGGGGGTCACGCCCAGTTCAGCGAGTTCATCCTTGAGGATCTCACCGGGGTGTAGGACTCTTGAAAGCATCACGGGTCTCCTCTCACGAATGATAGTCCACGATCTCGACGTTGGATGGCCCAGGCTCTCCGTCCGGCCAGTTGAAGCAGATACGCCATTGCTGGTTCACGCGAATTGAGTACTGGCCGGCTCGGTTACCCCTTAGCATCTCAAGTCGATTGCTCGGCAGAGCACGAAGTGCGTCTAGAGTCGGCGCAGCATTCAAAATAGAAAGACGCTTGACGGCTTGGCGCTCGAAACCCTGAAAGGCATGGATGAACGCACCACCAGCAAAACGCTCGCTATCCTTGTTCTTGTAGCTCAGGATCATCCTGATCGAAGATAGTCATTGTGACGTTGTACGTCAAGCGTACAGAAATCGAGCTCGTGGAGCTTGCGCCCTCATCGACTATTTATATTGCACTGCAGCATAGCTTCAGTCTATGGTGCGTCAAAGCCGGTCATAAACGACCAGCGCAGCTTTCCCCTGCCGACTGCTACCGGAGCAAGACGTCGCCGCCAAAAAATGCGACGAACCGACGGCTTGCGCTCGGCCTCATCCTAATCGGAACTGCCATGTTTTCACTGACTGCCTACCGACACCAATGGTTCGGCAATGTGCGCGGCGATCTGCTTTCCGGCCTGGTCGTAGCGCTGGCTTTGATCCCGGAGGCGATTGCCTTTTCCATCATCGCCGGCGTCGATCCAAAAGTGGGCATCTATGCCTCCTTCTCCATCGCCGTGATCGTCGCGATTACCGGCGGTAGGCCGGGCATGATCTCGGCGGCCACCGCTGCGACTGCGGTCTTGATGGTCACCCTGGTGCGCGACTATGGCCTGCAGTATCTCTTCGCCGTCACGGTTTTGGCCGGCATCCTGCAGGTCGCCGCCGGTTTCCTCAAGCTTGGCTATGTGATGCGCTTCGTCTCGCGTTCGGTCATCACCGGATTTGTCAACGCCTTGGCGATCCTCATCTTCATGGCACAGTTGCCGGAACTGATCGGCGTGCCTTGGCTGACCTACGTGATGGTCGCTGCCGGACTGGCGATCATCTACCTCTTCCCCTACCTCACCCGCTCCATCCCCTCGCCGCTGATCTGCATCCTGGTGCTGACGAGCGTGACCCTGCTGCTGGATCTGGATATTCGTAACGTGGGCGACATGGGCGAACTACCCTCGACCCTGCCAATCTTCTTGCTGCCGGACATCCCGCTCACATTCGAGACCCTGACCATCATCTTTCCCTATGCGCTTGCGATAGCCGCCGTCGGCCTTCTGGAATCGCTGATGACCGCGGTCATCGTCGATGACCTGACCGACACGCCCAGCGATCGCAATCAGGAGTGCATTGGGCAAGGCATTGCCAACATGGCGACCGGCTTCATGGGGGGCATGGCCGGCTGTGCCATGATCGGCCAATCCATGATCAACGTGAAGTCCGGCGGCCGTGGGCGGCTCTCCACCTTCTCGGCCGGCGTCTTTATCCTGTTCTTGATCGTGGTCTTGGGCGACTGGGTCAGCCAGATCCCGATGGCCGCATTGGTCGCGATTATGATCATGGTCTCGATCGGTACCTTCTCCTGGACCTCGATCAAGAACCTGCGCCACCACCCGCGCAGCTCTTCCGTCGTGATGCTGGCAACGGTGCTCTTCGTCGTGGCGACCCACAATCTGGCAATCGGCGTGCTGGTCGGCGTGCTGTTGTCGGGTATCTTCTTCGCCTGGAAGATTTCGCAGGTCTTCCGCATGACCGCCACCCTGTCGGAAGACGGGCGTTCCAAGACCTACGTGGTTGAAGGCCAGGTCTTCTTTGCTTCGGCCGAGGACTTCACTGCCGCCTTCGACTTCAAGGAGGCCTTGGATCAGGTCACGATCGACGTCAGCCGCGCCCACATATGGGACATCTCCAGCGTAGCCGCGCTCGACATGATCGTCCTAAAGTTCCGCCGCGAGGGCGCAAAGGTCAGGATCGTCGGCCTGAACAAGGCCAGCGAGACCATCGTCGATAGCCTGGCTCTGCACGACAAACCCGGCGCCCTGGAGCGCCTGATGGGCCACTAGGAGGTCTCGTTATGAAGAAGCTGTTGGCCTTTATCGATGCCTCTATCTACTCGAAAAGCGTCTGCGAGCACGCCGGCTGGATCGCACAGAAGACCGCTGCCGCGGTCGACCTCTTCCACGTCATCGGTCGCCGCGAGACCGGCGAGGCACGCCAGAACCTCAGTGGCAACATCACCCTAGGCGCCCGCTCCTCCCTCTTGGCCGAGCTCTCCGCGCTGGACGAGCAACGCGGGCGCTTGGCACAAAAGCGCGGTCGGGCAATTCTCGAGGACGGCGAAGCCCTCTTGCGAGAGGCCGGCGCCGAGACCGTCGTCTCCAAGCTGCGTATCGGCGACATCGTCGAGACCGCCTCGGAGTTCGAGGGCGAGGCTGACATGGTGATGATCGGCAAACGTGGAGAGGGCGCCGATTTCGCCAAGCTGCACCTGGGCTCAAACCTGGAGCGGATCGCCCGTGCCGCCACAAAACCGGTCTTCGTCACCTCGCGCGGTTACCAAGAGCCAAAGGCCTTCATGATCGCCTATGACGGCGGTACAAGCAGCATGAAGGCGGTCGACTATGTGGCCCGAAGCCCGCTCTTCGCCGGGCTCGCCTGCCATCTGGTAACGGTCGGCGCCGACACCCCTGAGACTCGCGCAAGCTTGGATGGCGCCAAGGCCATGCTGGCCGGTGGTGGCTATGACGTCGAGGTCGAGCTTCTTCAGGGTCCGCCGGAAGCCGCAATATCCGATGCCGTCACGCGCAAGGGCATCGACCTCTTGGTAATGGGCGCCTACGGCCACTCGCGTATCCGAAGTTTGATCATTGGATCCACCACCAGCGAGGTGGTTCGCCTCTGCAAGATTCCCGTGGTACTCTTCCGCTAGTCAGCACAAGGAGGAATGAGCTTGCAGCAGACGACCGCCGCGGAAAGCCGCGCCTATGTCGATGCGTTCCATGAGCAGGGCTACGCCGTTATCCGCGGCTTTTTCTCGCCGGCCCGAATGCAGGAGGTTCAGGCAGAGACACGGCGCATTTACCGAGAAGGCTTGAAACACCACGCCAGCTATCGCGACCACAACCTCTACTTCGACATCCTGCCCGAAGCACACAACGGTACCCGCTACGTCCTCCAAGCCCACTGGTTTTCCTGGATCTCGCCCTTGTTCGAGGCGCTCCGACGCGATCCGGCCTACCTCGATCTACTGGAGCCGCTGCTCAGCTCCAATATCAAGCAGATCGCCCAACAGATCCACTGGAAGCCACCGGGCGCCGGCTTGACCGGCTTTCGCCTGCACCAGGATCTGCGCTTCCGCCCCGAGGACACGCGCGCCTCGTTAGACTGGAGAGACTACATCACCACAGGCCTCGCCATCGACCCGGCAAGCAAGAAGAACGGCTGCCTGCGCGTCATTCCCGGCAGTCACAAGCTGGGGTATCTCGGCCTCTCCGACGAAGGCGACGCACTGATGAAGGGTTTGACCGCCGAGCGCGAATTGGAAGCGGCCGGCCTCGACCCGGCCAGCATCGTGGATGTCGAGCTGGAACCAGGCGACATCGTCATGTGGAGCTTGCTCACTGTACACGGGTCTCGCCCCAACACCAGCGATCGCGACCGCGCCTTCGCACTCTCCAGCTACACCCGAGCAGCGCAGAGCCCGCGCGGCGAATGGGCTTTCCGCGATGGCCACTCAGTGCCCCTGGGTCCGGAGCCTCAGGTCTGCAAATACTTGGAACTGCATCAGCGTCCGGGTCCCTTCTACGAAGACGAGCGCTGGTACGCATAGCACCTATCGCCTCCCCTCCCTTGGCAAGCAGAGCTCCCGCACCCTAAGCAGGTCGCATGAGCGCCACTGCTTCCTCACCGCCGACGTCACGGCAAGCCCCTTTGGCAGCCATCCTCTGGATGGGGGGCGTGCTCATATCCTTCATCGTCATGGCCATATCGGCACGCGAAGCGGGACAGCAGTTGCCCGCCATTCAGCTGCTCTTCTATCGCTCTCTGGTCGCGATCCTGCTCGTCGTCGGCTTCGCCGCAGTCACCGCCCGCGGCCTGGCCAAGCTCAAGACCCGGCGGCTCGGCGCGCATTGCGTGCGCAACGTCTTCCAGTTCGTCGGCCAGTTCGGCTGGTTCTACGCGATCAGCGTCATTCCGCTGGCCCAGGTCTTTGCCATCGAGTTCACGGCACCGCTCTGGGTTGGCCTGATGGCACCACTCTTCTTGGGTGAGCGAATGACCAGGGGTAGGTTGGTCTCCTTACTACTCGGGTTCATAGGTATTCTGACCGTGGTCCGACCGGGCATGGCCGAGATCAACAGCGGCACCATCGCCATCCTGATCGGCGCCCTGGGTTTTGCTGCCGGAATGATCATGACCAAGCGGCTGACCACGACCGAGACAGCACTGCAGGTCATCTTCTACATGTCGCTTGTGCAAGCGGTCTTAAGCGGGCCACCAGCCATGCTGGATCCGATCGTGCCTAGCTGGTACAGCATCGCCTGGGTCGCCATGGTGGCAGTGGCGGGCCTAAGTGCGCATGCCTGCATGGTCCGCGCCTTCACGCTAGCCGATGCCCTGACCGTCATTCCGATGGAGTTCCTGCGCCTACCCTTGGTCATGCTGCTCGCCATGCTGTTCTACGGCGAGCCCTTCGACCTCTGGATCCTGCTCGGCGGCAGCTTGATCCTCTTCGGAAACTACTACAACCTCAGAAGCGAGCGGCGATAGGCCGAGGCCCGCTGCCGAGGCGGCGGATAGCTACAACCAAAAGAAATCAGCATTCGCCAACTGCTCGGCTGCGCTCACCCCATCGATCAAGACGAAAACGTCACTCGCTCCATCACCGTCAGTATCGACCTCGATCTGACGGTTGCCGGCAAAACGTGCCTCGCTGTTACCGGCACCACTGAAGGCCATCGCTTCGATGTAGCTAAAGCCTCCCACTTCCAGCCCGGTTGCAAAGACCAGCTTGTCTGCTGCTGCGGTCGAGACAGCATTCAAGCCTTCGAAATCTCGGATGACCTGGTCGCCCGACCCCAAGTCACCGCCAAAGAGGAACCAATCCGCACCGCTACCACCGAAGGCCACATCGTCCTTTGCCATCGAGATCGTGTCCGCTCCACTTTCTCCTTCGAGACGATCGCCACCAATTCCACCAAAGAGGCGATCGGCGCCGTCACCGCCCTCCAGGCGGTCGGCTCCTTGTTTCCCGGACAGTCGATTGTCGCCGCTGTTGCCCTGGATCGTATTGTCCAGACTGTTGCCTGATCCACTAATATTGCCGAATCCGCCTTGCAGTCGCAGGTTCTCGATGAAGTCGTTTGTGCTGCCATCGGGTAGCGTGTAGCCGATCTCCGCGCGCACGAGGTCCGTCCCTTCTCCAGCCCTGTCACGCACCTGATCGCCAACGGTGTCGACCACAAAGGTGTCGTTTCCTATTGCGCCGACAGCGATGTCGCTGCCGCCCGCGCCATTCAAGATGTCGTCCCCAGCCCGCCCGAAGAGAAGGTTGTTCGTCGTGTTGCCCAACAGGGTGTTGTCGAACTCGTTGCCGCGCAGCGTTGCTGAACCGGCGGAGTCTTGTAGCTTTGCGCGCTCAATATGGCCCTCCGCACCACTCTGCAAGGCATAGAACAAAGCGTTGGACAGCAGCACGTCTTCGACACCGCCATCTGCCGTCTCGCGTACGATGTCCGCGGAGGTGTCGACGATGAAAGTATCGTTGCCCTGGCCACCTGATGCATTATCGGCACCGCTGCCGCCGTTCAGGCGATCGCGGTCGGCTCCGCCATAGAGGAGATCCGCGCCTGTTCCGCCGATTTGGCGATCCGCGCCATCGTCACCGGAAATCGTATCGGCGCCGGCACCGCCGAACAGCTGGTCCTTGCCGCTACTGCCGTAGAGCACGTCCCGACCGCTATCCCCACGGATCCGATCGTCACCGGTGTCTCCGATCAGTGCGAAGTCGCTTCCCGATCCGCCGACCAGCGTGTCGTCGCCTCGACCGCCAACAAGCAGGGTATCGTCACCGATATCGCCGAAAATCTGATCGTCTCCATCTCCGCCGATGAGGTTGACGTCGGCGCCGGTTCCGCCATAGATCGTATCCTCCCCGGTCTCTCCAAGGGCTTGTCTGTCTTCGCCACTCCCGGCGAAGAGCGTATCGTCACCTGGTCCGCCATGGATCAGGTATTCACGACCACCACCGCCAAAGAGCAGATCGCTGCCGGCTCCTCCATAGAGCGAGATGTCATCGCCCCAACCGCCGGAGATTGTATCGTCGCCCAAGTCGCCGAACAACTGACCGTCGTCGCCGTCATCGCCGAAGATCTGATCGTTCGAGTCTCGTCCGAAGAGAATGCTGTCGCGACCACTTCCGCCGTAAATGCGATCCTCTCCTGAGAGCGGCATGGCGAAGATGCCAAGTTCGCCATAGAGTCTGGTGTCGTGACCGCTGCCGCCATAGAGCCGATCATCACCAACATCCCCGATCAGGTAGCTATCGGCACCCTCTCCACCAATAAGGGTATCAGCGCCGGCCCCGCCAAACAGAGACATGTCATCGCCGCTATCACCGGAAACAAAGTCGTTGCCGTTGGTCCCCTCCAGACCTGTCCCGCCCCGCAAGAAGGAGTCCGCACCCGAACCACCATAGATCAGGTCGGCTCCGCTGGCCCCAGTAAGGACGCTGTCATTTGCTGCACCTCCAAACAGCCTGTCATTACCGTCGCCACCGCTAAGTAGACTATCAACGCCGGCGCCTCCGCGAATGACATCAATTCCGCTGTTTCCCTCCAGAGTGACATCATCGCCGCTGCCGCCCTTTAGTGTGTCTGCCCCGCTTTCGCCACTCAGGCTTTGATCGACACCACTTCCGCCCATGACGAGGTCATCTCCCAGGCCACCCGAGAGAATCTGGTCATCGCCCGAATCGCCATAGGCTCGATCATGCCCCTCTCCCCCATAGAGGCCGAGATCATCTTGCGCTCCTCCAAACAGGCGATCATCGCCATGACCACCATAGAGACGCTCGTCTTGGCTACCACCCCCAAAGACCGTATCGCGCCCGCTAGCACCGCCCAGAATCTCATCATCGCCTATGTCGCCAAAGACCCGGTCGTCGCCGCTGTCCCCATACATGCGCTTATCGGCTTCACCTCCACCGAAGATCCTATCGGCATTGTCGCCGCCGAAGAGATAGCCGTCACTGCCATCTCCACCAAAGACCTGATCTGCACCCTGCCCCCCAAGAAACATGTACTCAGACCCGGATCCACCATAGAGTCGGTCAGACGCGGAGCCTCCTAGGAATCTTGAATCATTGCTACTCCCGCCATAGAGTCGATCGACGCCGGGGCCACCGTAAAACCTTCTATCGAATCCGTCTCCGGCAAAGAGGCGATCTCCGTCCTCGCCGCCGAAGAAGCTGCTGTCGTCACCGCCATCGCCGGTGAGTGTGTCAGCCCCACCGCCACCCAAGAAAACACCATCATTACCAGTGCCGCCATAGACGCCATCATCGCCCGATCCGCCAAACAAGAAAGAATCGTTGCCATCTTCGCCAAGCAGAGAGTCCTCTCCACTGCCTCCAAACAGCCGGTAGTCGGCTCCACTTCCACCGAAGATCCTGTCATCCCCACCTAGACCATAGAGCCGATCATCTCCGCTCAATCCATAGATTTCGTCGCTGAAACTCGTCCCAAAAAGCGTGCTGTTCGCACCGGCCGTACCGACGATCAAAGCCATGGGGTTCTCCTTTCCGTTCGTGAGCGGCGCGGCATTCCTAAAGGACTCATAACCCCTGAGGCTTTCGCGCAGCTGTGCAGGTTAGAGCCATATGAAGTCGCCGCCCTGCAGTTGATTTGCGGCACTGACGCCATCGACCAGAACGAAGACGTTGCTCACTCCATCACCGTCCGTGTCGATTTCAATCATGCGGTTGCCGGCAAAGCGCGCCTCGGAGTTGCCGGAACCGTTGAAGGCGGCTGCTCCGATGTAGCTGAAGCCTCCAACTTCCAGTCCACTCATGAAGACCAACTTATCGGCTGTTGCCGTCGAGGCCGCATTCAAGCCTTCGAAGTCTCGGATGACCTGATCGGCCGTGCCCAGATTGCCTCCAAAGAGAAACCAATCGGCCCCACTGCCGCCGAATGCCACATCGTCTTTTGCCATTGAGAGTGTGTCCGCCCCGCTCTCGCCCTCAAAGCGATCGGCAGCATTGCCGCCAAATATGCGATCGTCGCCTGCACCACCGATTAGGCGGTCAGTACCTTGGTTGCCGGCTAGACGATTGTTGCCGCTATTGCCGATAACTGTGTTCTCCAGGCTATTGCCAACCCCGTCAATATTGCCAAAACCGCCTTGCAGATTCAGATTCTCGATGAAATCGTTCACGCTCCCATTTGGGAGGGTAAAGCTGACCTTGGCGCGAACCAGGTCTGTTCCCTCGCCTGCCTTGTCGCGCACCTGATCGCCGGACGTGTCGACCACGAAGGTATCGTCTCCAAGCGCGCCAACGCCAATGTCGCTGCCGCCCTCACCGTTTAGGATGTCGTTGCCAGCCCGGCCAAAAAGCAGATTGCTTGCCGAGTTGCCCAACAACCTGTTCTCCAATTCATTGCCGCGTAGCGTGGCGGACCCGGCATCGCTTTGGATCTTGGCACGCTCGATATGACCATCGGCACCACCACGGATCGTATAGGACAAGGCGACAGAGAGCACCACGTCCTCGACCCCGCCCCCGGCCGTCTCGCGCACGATGTCGGCGGAGGTATCGACGATAAAGGTATCGTTGCCTTGGCCACCTGAAGCCTCATCTGCACCGCTTGCACCATTCAGGCGGTCACTGCCTGCAGCGCCAAACAACAGATCCCTGCCGCTACCGCCGATTTGCCGGTCAGCTCCGTCCATTCCCTCCAATGTATCTTCACCGTGACCGCCAAAGAGAAGGTCTGAACCACTGTCTCCGTATAGCCAATCGTTTCCCGAATCACCGCGTACCTGGTCACTGCCTGTGCCGCCGCGCAACAAGGTGTCGTTTCCTTCACCTCCGTGGATAAGGTCGTTACCGCTGCTGCCGAACAGAGAGGTGTCGGCCGCGCCGCCTCCGAAAAGCGAATCGTCGCCGCTCTCGCCCAAGATCACCCAATCGGAACCTCCATCTCCATAGAGCCGGTCGTTGCCTTGACCGCCGAAGAAGAAGGCATCCTTTCCGTTCCCGCCGAAGATGCTGTCTTGGCCCGATCCTCCAAAGAGGACACCATCCGCACCGGCGTCTCCGTAGATGCCGTCGGCTGCAGATTGGCCGTCCAAAGAGTTGTCGCTTCCTCTCCCGCCGGATATGCGGTCGTCTCCGAGACCGCCGTAGAATGCAAAGTCGCCATCGTCGCCACCGAAGAGTTGGTCGTCACCCTCCTGACCGTAGAAGCGACGGTCCGTACCAGCACCGCCATAGATGCGGTCATTTCCGACATAGGGATTGGTATTCTTGTCTCCGTCACCGTAGAGACTTGCATCGTTCCCGCTATCGCCATAGAGAAAGTCGTCGCCATCGCCACCTTTGAAGTGACTGTCGGCACCATCTCCTCCAAAGAGGGAATCAGAGGCTGCACCGCCGCTCAAGGTGGCGTCATCACCGGTCCCTCCAAATATTCGATCGCTGCCCGCCAGTCCTTCCGGAACAGATCCGCCGTACAAGAATGAGTCGAGACCACTACCACCGTAGATCCGGTCTGCTCCTTCAAGTCCACGAAGGCGTATGTCGTCGCCATCGCCCCCCAAGAGCTTGTCATCGCCCATTCTGCCGAAAATGAAGTCATCAGCACCGCTGCCGCCGTTCACGGTATCGTCACCGCTGCCGCCGTCCAAATACTTGTCAGATCCGGTCCTTGCCCGAATCGTGTCGGCGCCGCTCTGCCCCATTAGGTAACTGTCGTCATCCTCACCGCCATCGATCAGGTCCTTGCCCTTCGAACCGACAAGGTAACTATCCTCCCCTACTCCGCCAAAAAGACGATCGTCTCCCAGGCCACCGAAGAGGTTGTGATCGTGGAGGCTGCCGCCGTAGAGGCGGTCCGCACCATTGCCGCCATTCAAGCGGCCATCATTTCCGTCACCGCCATAGACCCGATCCGCACCACTGCCGCCGGAGAAACTAATGTCTCTATCGCTGCCGCCGTAGAGACGATCGTCTCCTTCGGCACCGAAGAAAAAGCTGTCTAGACCGGAGCCGCCGAACAGCGCATCTTCGTCCTCGCCGCCCCAAAACCAGATATCATCGTCGGAATCGCCGAATAGGGTGTCCGCCCCAATGCCACCGTAGAAGGCCGAGTCAACTCCATTGCCACCATAGAGCCGATCCGCCCCATCCTGGCCAAGCATCGAGAGATCCACACCGTCATCCCCGAAAACCAGATCGTTGCCATATCCGCCGCCCAGGAGGATGTCGGCGCCTGAACCTCCATAGAGACGGTCTGCCGCCGACCCTCCGTAAAATCGGTAGTCGAGTTCATCGCCCCCGTAGAGCCGATCGGAACCCGGCCCGCCCATAAAGTCCCTGTCTTTCCCATCGCCACCAAAAATGGTATCGTTCCCGTTGCCCCCATAGAAAAGGCTGTCGCCATCGAAACCACCGAAGAGGCCGTCGTTCCCGTCGGACCCCAGAAATGAGGCATCGGAGCCACCGCCACCGAAGAGCTGGTCGGCAGCCGATCCTCCAACGAGGAGTGAATCGTCACCACCGGCACCAAGGAGGCTGTCCAGGCCACTTCCGCCAAAGAGGCGATAGTCGTTGCCGCTTCCCCCATACATTCGATCATCGCCTAATAGACCATAGAGACGATCGTCTCCGCTCAAGCCATAGACGTTATCGTTAGAGCTTGTTCCAAACACTGTGCTGTTGGCGCCGGCAGTTCCTATGATCACAGCCATCGCTGCGTTCCTCCGTTGCATCGAAGGGCGAATTCAAGGGGTCCTCGATCGGAGGGATGAAACAAGCTGCAATCAAAGGCAGCGTCCACTGGACCCTTGGTACAGACTGGACCGTTGGTACAGGACGTCTCATCCCCAACGCGGGTGCTTTGTGCTATCCGAAGCCCCAACCTTTGGAACAGCAGCCTTCGGGAACGAGAGATGTCCGAGCGGATCGATCAAATCACCATCATCGGCGGCGGCACGGCCGGCTGGCTGACCGCGCTGATCCTGCAGTCTTTCTTGAACCGCAGGCCGGATCAGAAACCAGTCGCGGTCACTGTCATCGAAAGTCCGACCATTCCCACGATTGGGGTCGGCGAGGCCACGGTGCGCGGCATCACCAACCTGCTGCGCCAGATCGGCATCAGCGAGCGCGACTTCATGCGGCGCTGCAATGCAACCTTCAAACTGGCGGCAGAGTTCGTCGGCTGGAACCAGGACCAAGCGGGCGACCCGGTTTACTTCCTGCACCCTTTCAACTTCCCCAAGGGCTTGGACGGCATCAACCCCGCTTACCACTTCCTGCGCTATGGCTCCATCAACGGCAAGAAGGCGGCAGAGGCACTCACCTGGAACCAGGCCATCATCACCCATAAGAAGGGCCCGCGTCCCTTGGGCGGCAAGGACTACGAGGCCGTGGTCTCCTATGCCTATCATCTGGACGCTGCCCTCTTCGGTCCCTACCTGCGCGAGACCGCGGTCGAACGGGGCGTCACTCACATCGAAGACGACGTGGTCGACGCCGAGATCGACGAGAAGGGGCATGTCGCCAGCTTGCAACTTCAGCGGAACGGCACCCACCCAGTAAAGCTGGTGATCGACTGCACCGGTTTCCGCTCGGTCATCCTTCAGGGCAAGCTGGACGAGGAGTTCATCCCCTACTCTCAGCATTTGCTCTGCGACCGCGCTATGCCGTTGCAGATCAAGGTGCCGACCGACCAGCCACTACCCTCTGCAACCCGTGCCACCGGCCTGACCGGCGGTTGGGTTTTCCGCGTTCCTTTGGCTGAGCGGGTCGGGACCGGCTATATCTACTCTAGCCAGTTCAAGAGTGACGACGAAGCGCGAGACGAGTTGATTCAGCACCTGCGCGCCAATGGCGACCTGACGCCTGAGATGGAGGATCCCGAACCCAAGATCATCCGCATGAAGACCGGCCGCACTCGCCGCGCCTGGGTCGGCAACTGCATTGCGATCGGTCTGTCGAACGGCTTCGTCGAACCGCTGGAGGCGACAGCGATCTACATGGTCGAGAGCGCGACCCGCTGGCTCGTCAACTACTTCCCCGACGAAGGCTTGGACCCGGTCTATGCCGAGGCCTTTAACCGGCGCATGGATGGCCTCTATGACGAAGTGCGCGATTTCCTGTCTATGCACTTCGTCACCAGCAACCGGCCCGAACCCTTCTGGGAGGCAGCCCGTGCTCCCGGCGTGGCGCCCGAACGTCTGATGGAACAGCTACGCCTGTGGAAGCACACGCTGCCCAGCGACCAAGACATGTTCTACAAGGGCCTCTTCGGCGAGTGGAACTACCTCTATTGCCTCTGGGAGAAGGGCTATTGGGACTCCGATCGCTACCCGCTGTCGCCGCTCGCAATGGAAGAAAGTTGGCGCGGCTTCGAGCGCCACATTCAAACCGCTACGCAGGATCTGCTACGCCGCCTGCCCGATCATCGCGCACTTCTGAGTGAGATACGTGGCGAAACCCCAACCACACAGCCTGTGGGATTTCAGCCAGTGGCCGGCACCATGATGGGCGTCGGTGGCGACGGTGCCTGGCAGGCCGCCCAACCTGTCTACCAAGCGCCGGCCAAAGTACCGCCAGTGCCGCCACCCAGCGCACAGGTCCATCCCGCTCAGATGCCTTCACCCGGCGCTGTTCCCTATCAGCAAGGCGCTACGCCAAGCGCAACCGGGATCGCCTATGACGCATCCGCTTTCGGTAGCCAGCCCTATAATCCCGCAGCACAAGCTGCACCGCCGCCCTCTCGGTCCGCCGCTCCTGCATCTGTCGGACTGACCTTCGGCGCACCGACGACGCAGCAGCCCGCCGCGCCTGTGTCGGCGCCGCCGACTACACCTTCCAGCTCTGGTCTAACCTTCGGTGCAGCGATACCCGGTGATGCCGGTTCCACATTCGCAGCGCCCCTTTATGGCAGCTCGGTCGGCAGCGAACCGAGCGTC
This sequence comes from Rhodospirillales bacterium, assembly GCA_963669445.1. GTDB lineage: Bacteria > Pseudomonadota > Alphaproteobacteria > Kiloniellales > JACOMY01 > JACOMY01. The sequence goes on along the minus strand of OY770029.1, from coordinate 1,263,494 downwards.
CAGGCTCCTCCAAGTCCGACTGAGACCGGCGGTGGTCTTGATGAAGGATCGCCCGACGCTCCCTCACAGCAGCCTGCACAAGCGGCCAAATCGGAGCCCAGCCCCTTCGAAAAGGCTCTGGCAAAACGCTATGGAAAGCGCGCGACCGTAAGGACACCGCGCTAGCGACATTCCTTTCAAGTCTGCACCTGCCCTGAGCGCGTTTTCCAATTGGGCGAAGGAGAGGACCGGCACGCTCTTTTCCTAGAAGCCTCTAAGCGCGCAAGTAAACCAATGATGGCGCCGAGCAAAGAATGGCGCTAGACTTGCGTCTTCAAAGGCAACCTTGCGGGCGAGATCTGCTGCGGGTGCCGCCCGGTCTGAGCCCCATGGCCGGATGACAGGGAGGAGTGTTTGGCCGTGCGCACCTATGTCTGCGAGACCTGCCAATTCGTCTATGATCCTATGGAGGGTGACGATCGCGGCGGCATAGCACCTGGCATCCCCTTCCGTGAGTTACCGCGCCGTTGGAAGTGCCCGGGGTGTGGTGGAAGCAAAGGCGATTTTGTCGCTCTGGGCCGTGATTTCGATGGTGAGATGCACGGCCCCTTTTGACGCTTATCCGAGTAACCGGAACTGCGAGTGTAGAGCGTGCAGAACAGCCTATCCCTCTCGTCCTTTGGAGAGGATATCCGAACCGCAGTGATTGGTGCGCATGGCGGAATTGGCGCTGCGCTCTGCGAAGAACTGGCGGCCTGCCGTTCCGTTTCGAGGGTCATTCGTCTGTCTCGTCACACTGGCGAACAGCACGACATCAACATCTCTCTAGATTTGGAAGACGAGGAGTCGATTGCTGCAGCAGCCACAGCAGTGAAGGCGCGTGCAGACAGCCTCAACCTGGTCATCGTCGCTAGCGGCATCCTGCACAGAGACGAAGGCCTGCAGCCCGAGAAAACCTGGCGCAGTCTCTCCGCCGACGCCATGGAGACAGCCTTTCGTATCAACACGATTGGTCCCGCCCTGGTCGCCAAGCATTTCCTGCCGCTGCTGGCGCGCGAAGGAAAGTCGGTCTTCGCTGCCTTGTCAGCGCGCGTCGGCAGCATTACCGACAACGAACTGGGCGGCTGGTATGCCTATCGATCCTCCAAGGCCGCACTGAACATGCTGATCAAGACCTTGGCGATTGAGCTGGCGCGCCGCAATCTCGATGCCCTCTGCGTTGGGCTGCATCCAGGAACGGTGGATACCGCCCTCTCCCAACCCTTTCAGCGCGGTGTTGCGCCAAAGCAGCTCTTCACACCCCAACGTTCGGCTCACCACTTGCTGCAGGTCGTGGAAGACTTAGGCCCGAGCGACAGCGGCGGCCTCTTTGCCTGGGATGGCAGCCGCATTCCCTATTAGCCCCCCAATTGGCCCCGGAGCAAACCATCCATGCAACAAGACAAACGCTACGGCCACCATCGCTTGAAGGATTTCGATCTGGATCCGGACCGCGTCCACCTGAACCACGGTTCCTACGGTGCCGTGCCCCAAGCCCTGCAGCAAGCACAGGCAGCTTGGCGACAGCGTATAGAACGCAATCCCAGTGACTTCTTTCGCCGCGAACTCCCCTTCCTGCTTCGCAAGGAAGCCGTACGCGTGGCGGAAGCCTTCGGCGGCCGCTCCGAGGACTGGGCATTCGTGGAGAATGCGACCCAGGGCGCCTGCTCGGCAATTCGTGCGCTTCAGCTCTCGTCTGGCGATCACATCGCCGCTACCTCGGAGGTCTACAATGCCGTGCGCATGGCACTGAAGCATCTTGGCGGACCCGCGGTCGAGGTGGAGGAGATCCCCATTCCCATCCCACTTGCCGATGCAGGCCAAGCCGTTGAGGCAATCGCGACGGCGCTGAAACCAAGCACAAGAGCCATCTTCACCGACCACATGACCTCGCGCTCGGCGCTGACTATGCCGATAGAAGAGATCGCCACCCTGGCTCAAGAGCGTGGTCTGGCGCTCTTCGTCGACGGCGCGCACGCACCCGGCATGCTGGAAATCGACGTCGCTGCAATTGGCGCAGACTGGTACGTCGGCAACGCCCATAAGTGGCTATACGCACCTCGCGGCTGCGCCTTCTTCTGGACCAAGCCGCAATGGCAGGCAGAGACCCATCCCATGGTCACCTCGCATGGTTTCGGCCAAGGCTATACGGCAGAGTTCGATTGGATCGGAACGCGCGATCCCTCGGCCTGGCTCACGGCTGCTGCTGCACTGGATTGGCACGAGGCCGAAGGCGGTGCGGAGCTACGCGCCCACTGCCACCAGCTTGCCTGTTCAATGGGACAACGCCTCGCCGCGGCCTTCGACAGCGAGGTGTCGGCCGCTCCGCATCTCCTGGGCTCCATGGCTGCCGTTCGCCTGCCGGGCCCGCCGCTCGGCAATCCCAAAGGCCAGGCCGTCGACCTCGACCAGGAAACCGCTTTCGTGGTGTCCATCAACGAGATCTATGGTGCCGATTGGATCAGAGTGTCTGCTGCCCTCTACAACGAACTTGAGGACGTGGATCGCCTGATCGAGGTGTTGAAGCGACACGGCCGCTTTGCGTGATGAAGAACGCAGGGCGGGCCGAAAGGACCCGCCCTGCCATTCTTTCAGATAGAGAGCTTTACGCTCGGTAGTGCAGACCTCGCATTCCCGCTACGAGCACTGCGAGGCCCAATCGGTCCACCTCAAGCTAAGTCGAAACGATCGAGGTTCATAACCTTGGTCCAGGCCGCCACAAAGTCGGCCACGAACTTCTCTCCCGAGTCCGCACAGCCATAGACCTCGGCCAGCGCCCGTAGTTGCGAGTTCGACCCGAAGATGAGGTCCGCGCGCGTCCCGGTCCACTGCAGCTCTCCGGTAGCCCGGTTACGACCTTCGAAGACGGCCTCCTCTCCACTCGCCGCCTTCCAGGTTGTGCCCATATCCAGCAGGTTGACGAAGAAGTCGTTGCTCAGCGTCTCTTGCCGCTTGGTGAAGACACCGTGCTGAGACCCAGCAACATTGGCATTGAGCGCGCGCATACCGCCGACGAGAACCGTCATCTCCGGCGCGCTCAGTGACAGTAACTGTGCCCGATCGACCAGCAGCTCCTCGGCCGAAACGGCATAGGTGGTCTTGAGGTAGTTGCGGAAGCCGTCCGCAGTCGGCTCCAGCATAGCGACGGATTCGACATCGGTCTGCTGCTGCGAGGCATCGCTACGACCTGGCGTAAAGGGTACATTGACCTCATGGCCGGCCTTCTTGGCAGCAGCCTCGACGGCAGCACAGCCCCCAAGCACGATGAGGTCAGCCAAAGAGACCTGCCTGCCGCCGGACTGCGCGTTGTTGAACGCAGTCTGGACTCCTTCGAGGACTTCCAACACCCCTGCCAATTGGTCGGGCTGATTGACTTCCCAGTCTTTCTGCGGTGCCAGCCGAATTCGAGCACCGTTGGCGCCGCCACGCTTGTCGGAACTGCGGAAGGTCGCCGCCGATGCCCAGGCCGTCGAGACCAGTTGTGAGATCGACAAGCCCGTTCCAAGGATCTCTGCCTTGAGAGCGGCTATGTCGTCTGCATCGATCAGCGGATGCGTGACTGCCGGAATCGGATCCTGCCAGATCAACTCCTCGGTCGGGGCCTCCTTGCCCAGGTAGCGGTCGCGGGGTCCCATGTCGCGGTGGGTCAGCTTGAACCAGGCGCGTGCAAAGGCATCGGCAAACTCTTCCGGATTCTCATGGAAGCGCCGCGAAATCGGCTCATAGATTGGATCCATGCGCAGCGCCATGTCAGCAGTCGTCATCATCGGCGCATGACGTCTTGCCGGATCGTGAGCATCCGGCACTGTGGTCGATCCCGCCCCGTCTTTCGGCGCCCATTGGTTGGCACCGGCCGGGCTCTTCACGAGTTCCCACTCATAGCCGAAAAGCACGTCGAAATAGCCCATGTCCCACTGCGTCGGATGGGTGGTCCAGGCACCCTCGATGCCGCTGGTGATGGCGTCGACGCCCTTGCCGCTGCCAAAGCTGCTCTTCCAGCCCAGGCTCTGCTCCTCGATGCTTGCACCCTCTGGCTCCGGGCCGACCAGGGCCGCGTCGCCTGCGCCATGGCATTTACCGAACGTATGCCCGCCGGCAATCAGTGCGACCGTCTCCTCGTCGTCCATCGCCATCCGGCCAAAAGTCTCGCGAATATCCCGACCAGAGCCGACCGGATCGGGTTCCCCGTTGGGGCCTTCCGGGTTCACGTAGATCAGACCCATCTGCACCGCAGCCAGAGGGTTTTCCAACTGCCGATCGCCGCTGTAGCGCTTGTCGCCAAGCCAGGTGTTTTCCGAGCCCCAGTAGATATCCTCTTCCGGCTCCCAGACGTCGTCACGCCCACCGGCAAAGCCGAAGGTCTTGAAGCCCATGGATTCCAGCGCGCAATTGCCGGCAAAGATCAAGAGATCGGCCCAAGAGATCGCCTTGCCGTATTTCTGCTTGATCGGCCAGAGCAGCATGCGGGCCTTGTCGAGGTTGGCATTGTCCGGCCAGCTGTTCAGCGGAGCAAAGCGCTGCGATCCTGACGAGCCGCCGCCGCGGCCATCGGCGGTGCGATAGGTGCCGGCACTGTGCCAAGCCATGCGAATGAAGAGCGGCCCATAGTGACCATAGTCCGCCGGCCACCAGTCCTGCGAGGTCTTCATCAAATGGAAGATGTCCTGCCGCAAGGCGTCGAGGTCAAGAGTCTTAAAGGCTTCCGCATAATTGAAGGCTTGACCCATGGGGTCGACCAGCGATGAATTCTGGCTCAGAACCTTCAGGTTAAGCCGGTTCGGCCACCAGTCTTGGTTCTTGATGTGCACTCTGCCCGTGACCGGGCATCCGCCGTTGCCGTCCATTGCGACCTCCATTGATGATGAGAACTGGTTTCAAGCTGCTTCCAACGATGTAGTACTTTAGAATTGTTCTAACAAGAGGTTGGCGGAGGTTTTTTTGTGATCGTGCGACGGCGCAAGGAATCGCTTGACCCGGACCCTAGGGCTGGCCCGATAGAAGAGCTGCCGCAACAAAGCGAGGTCACCGATGAGCCAGACAGCAAGATTCCTCTCCCCCTCCGAAGCCGCGCAGTACCTCGGTGTCTCGACAAAGGCACTCCGTCTCTATGAGGAGCGTGGATTGGTCAGCCCGAAACGAACTGCAGCCGGCTGGCGCACCTATGGCCCTGAAGAAATGGCCCGCGCGGGCGAGATCGCCGCGCTCAGAACTTTGGGATTTAGTCTGGCCCAGGTCGAGCGTGTCTTGACCCGGGACTCTGAAGGCCTCTTGCAAGCCCTTAACGCACACGAAGCCAATCTGAAGACCGAGTTGCACAAGCTTATGCAGCGGCTGGAGCACGTCCACTGCATGCAGGAGAAACTTGCCGGAGGAGCCCTTCCTTCCCCCGACGCACTGGCGCGCCTGGCAGGACGACCAGTCGAGCCGATCGCAAGCTTTCGACTTCCTTGGCCCTGGGGCGGTGAGCGCTTCACCCTGCGCGAGCTACGACCGCTGACCTACATCATCGGCCCGCTGGGCAGCGGCAAGACCCATTTTGCCAGACGCCTCGCCGAGGTGCTGCCTGGGGCCGGGTTCCTTGGCCTGGAGCGTTTGCAGGAAGCACCTGCAGGCTTGCGCCAGAAGATCGAGGCAGAGCCCGCGACTGCAGCGCGCGTGGATGCCATGGCTCTTTGGCTCCAAGAAGACGGAGCCACAGTAAGCGACGCCTTGCTAGCCCTCATTGCCGCTCTGGACTCGGCAGATCCAAATGTCCTGATCATCGACATGATCGAAGAGGGACTGGACGCAGCCACACAGCAAGCCCTGATCGCAAAGCTGCGCCAGCGCGGCCCGGCAGCACGACCGCTCGTCCTCATGACACGATCCAGCGCCATTCTCGACCTGGAGGCCGTCGGCCCGAACGAGACGATCCTGCTCTGCCCTGCCAACCACAGTCCACCAAGCGAGGTTTCCGCCTATCCGGGGGCAGCAGGTTACGAGGCTGTCGCCACCTGCCTCGCCTCACCGACTGTTCGCGCGCGAACGGCGGGGATTGTTGCTTGGCGTCCGCGAGAGGCCGAGGCCGCGAAATGATGCAGACCTGGACCAACTCTCCGAAAGCATCGGAGGCGCTCGAGACGCGGAAGTCAGGGCGGCGTCAGAGTGAATTGACCGAGATCGTAGAGGATACCGCCATTCGGCCCCTCGCCTTTCAGCGCCACCTCAAAGAAGGGCTGACCTGCTACCGCCTGAGGGTCTCGGAGATCGAGGAGCGATAACAGGTTCCCAAGCGGCACAGCCCCCGAGTTGATCGTGAGCAGCCAAGCAACGACATTGAAGGTCGCGGCTTGATTCCAGGCCGGAAGAAGATTGGTGGAGACCGCGATGCTTCCGCCAATCTCGCAAGCCAAGCGGCCCGAGACCTTCTGATCATCGCAATCCTCGAAGGGGCAACCGCCGGTAAGAATTTCATTTCCACCGTTCCCCAGCACGCCGATCGAGCGCACTGTGAAGGCCAGTTTCACCGAAGAGCCACCGGCCCGAACCTCGGCCGTGATCGCGGCTACGCCATCGATGTAGTAGGCCTGATCGCCGGCAAGAAAGCAGAGGCGTTCCGGACAGCTCTTGCAAGGCACCTGCACGAAGGAAGAGGTCACGCAAATCCTGAGCGCCCGGCTCAGGCGTTGACGCAAGGCAGACCTCAAGTCATCGGGCAGGTAGACGAATGGCCGCCCGCGGACGAGACTGTCCACGAGCGGCACACAGACGAGGGAAGCAGACATGGCATGATAGCCCTGGCATCTACTTCTTCGAAGACCCGGCGGTAGCGCCCGTACCGGGCGAGCCCGCGCTGCCTAGGATCACCCCTTGGCCGCCCGGGAAGTGACGGAAGCGGAAGGCGTGGAGTTGAATCGGCAAGACGATCCTCGCCTGGCCTTCGAAGCCGGCCAAGGGATTACTGACACCAGCATCGAAATCGATCTGCAGTTGACCGCGCAGGATAGCCGTTCCCTGCACCCAGTCGTAGAGGCAGACGTCCTCCGGGCAGGTAAATCGCCCTGTCAACAAAGGATCGGTCTCGTTGAAACCGCCCTTCCCATCGGGAACCCGACGACGCAGCAAATCCCCCGTCAGGCTGTAGGTGAGCTTGGCGCCGGCTCTAACCTCGGGGCCAGTCTTGCTCTTGACCGAGATCATCGCACCAATGGAGAACTGCGCCGCCTGGCCTGAGGCCTGCACGCCGCCTATACCGGAAAAGTACACCCTGGTTCCGGTGTAGTGCCAGCAACCGTTCTTGAAGGGCGGCGCCACCAACTCATCAGGCGGCAGCGTGGCCGGATCGTCGAGTTGCAGTTCTCCGCCCGGAGTCTTGAGGGGTCCTGCTGGTTGCTCGCTCTTGTCATCGCCCGGCTGTTGATCGCCGGTGCCGGGATCCCCCTGGGGAAGTGTCAAGATACCGCCAAGCGGCGGCCCGCTTTTTGGCGTGAAGCCAATGAGCTGCTCTCGCGTTAGCTTGCCGCCGGCGAACTCGAGCAATGCATCGACTTCAAGGTCCTTAAGGCGGCCTTCGCGAACGGCATTAAGGAGCCGCTCTTCGGGCGTCACCTGATCGGCCAAAAACGTTCGCTCACGCCCAGTATCGTTAACGAGAGAGAAGGATACTTGAGTGGAATCAATGTCGCAGCGCTTTGCTTCAAAGCTCGATTCGGCGAAGAGACCGAGGAACCTATTCAGATTGGTCACTGTGTTGGGATCAAGACCGACGTCAGGTCCAAAGACTTTCAAGAGGCTATCGAAGAAATTGCCAATACCCACACTGGTCAAGGCCATCGTACTATCCTCCAGAAGATGGTTTCATGCCCCCGCCAAGACACTAGGTCGCGTTTTCTCTTTGACCAGTCCAAAAAATCTTAGTGGCCACCGGTCGCGCATTTGTGAGATCTGCAGCTCTTCACCAGGCATTTGGCTATCGACCAGCACCGCAACGACGGCGACATTCCCCAAATGCGGAAGCACTTTACACGTGCAAAGGTAATTACTATGGCGTTCTATTTCAAATTTTACGGGATGCTGAGGAGTTACAGCAGCGACGGTTCTCATGAAACCCGAAGCTCTGTGACGTTCGCTAACAACTTGAAATGGCGGAGGGGAAGGGATTCGAACCCTCGATAGGGCTTATCACCCTATAACGGTTTAGCAAACCAGAATGCTATCGCCGATACCAGCGATGAAAAGTCATAAAAATCAATGCGTCCGGGCACTTGAGGCCAACGAAGGACGCGAAACAACTGCGAACAGATGCGGACTGCGGGGGCACAAACGGGGGGACAGTTTGTTCTCCGCTCGTTCACCCCTCCCCTCCCCGCTCCTGATCCGTAGGCAGCGGCCATCTGAGACAGGCGCTGCATCTATCCATCGCGACTTCGGCTCTGCAGGGCAGGCTGCCCCTATGGCGTTCATCAACAAAATGGAAGGAGAGTGAGATGAAGTCTCTATGCGATGACGTGACATTTGGACATTTCAGCCGCGCCAATCGCGCCCGCTGTGAGGCCCCGAACGGCTTCAATCATCCGTTGGAGAATTGGTCGCTTTCGGACTGGATTACTGCAACGACAGGGGAGCTGGGGGAGGCCGCAAACGTCATCAAAAAGCTGAACCGGGTTCGAGATGGCATCCCCGGCAATAGCGAGACAGAAGAAGAGTTGCACCAAATGCTTGCAGACGAGATCGCCGACACGTTCGCATACCTAGACCTTCTTGCGCAAGCGGCGGGCCTTAGCCTGGCAGACATCGCCCACGCCAAGTTCCATCGCGTGTCCGCCAAGATTGGTTACGAGCGCCCCATGACTAACCACCGCCCGCCAAGGGCCGACGAGAGGGGGATGGAAGGGTGAGTGACGAGATGCCGTGGGAGGTCGGCGAAGACGGCTACTGGTGTCCGTCTTGCGGCGACCTGGTCTTGCTCGCCTGCCAGATGCACGCGGGGCTAGAGCCGCCCGATTGTTGCTCGCAGTGCGGCTTCCCAGACGACGCCGACCGCCCCACCCCCACAGAGGAGCAAGAGTGATGCGTTTCCGCAAGAAGCCGGTGACCGTGGAAGCCTGGCAGATCGGGTCGGATGAGCCAATGCCAGAATTCGCGCACCATTGGACGGACCATTTTTCTGATCCATTCAAAATGGACAAGCTACTAGGCGGCTGGCTTCTGCCGGGGGTTGCCGGCTTCAAGCTGACATTCATGAGCGATTCCGATTTCCGCGCCACCTATGAGCCTGTGGAGGAAGAGTGATGGACGTCAGAGACATTGTCGTGGAAGAGATTGTCAGGATTGAGCGGGAGTCTGGTGCCGCTCTTCGCTCACTCAGGCGGGTGCTTGCCGCAATCGATGATGAAGCGGAGCGCTCTAAGGGGGCGCCGAGTCGGGCGTCAAGGCCGAACCCCGCCAAAGATCGGGTGCTGGAACTGGCCGGAGAGCTGATAGATGCATCCGAAGAGCCGACCCCAACGAGTCAAATCTTGGAGCATGTCCAGTCGCGTGGTGTGAAGGTAGCGGGGAAGCGGCCATTGTACAATATGTCAGCGATGCTCTCAAACTCGGATGAGTTTGTTCCTCAAGGGCGCTTGGGATGGGTGCGTAATGCGCGCTGTTCCAACTCCAGTAGCAGGCCCGGCAGGACACCGCCGGGGCAATCGTCATGAACTCTAAACCGCTTGAGAGTGACTGGAGGCCTATCGAGACGGCGCCGGAGGATGGGGAGTGCTTCCTTGCTTACAACAGAACCTACGGGCGGGTTGCCATCGCTCGCATGATTGAGTTCTCTTTTGGTTTCAGACCTGTGCGAAAAGAGGATGGCTACCAGTATGGCCTCGACGACACTCCCACACACTGGCAGCCATTGCCGGAGCCACCGAAGTGAAGACGCCCATGACTCGCTTAACACATCTCACCTATGTGTTAATTTTCTCAGCCATCTTTAACACAAGCGCCGCCGCCGAATGCTTCCCGCTGACGCCAGGAGAGGTGAGGGTGGTGGACGGAGACACTGTGCATGCTCTTGGCGAGAAATGGCGCCTCACCAGGCCATCAGGAGGCTACGACACGCCCGAAACCTATAGCCCCAAGTGCTACGCCGAAGAATTGCTCGGCAAGAAGGCCACAGAGCGGCTGAGAGAGCTTGTGGAGGGTGGAGAGCTGGTTATCTGCACCGATGGCGAGCGGGACCGCTATGGCCGGTTCCTGGGGCATCTGAGCGCCCAAGGCAGGGATGTCGGCGAAACCCTCATAAGCGAAAATCTAGCACAACCGTGGCCGCGCACCAGGGAGTGGTGCGGTGATGAGTGACGAGTTCGAAAAGGCCGCGGGGCAGCAGCCGCGATTCGTTGGTGTTGATATGGCGCGGCAAGATGACATCACAGTCAAGTTCCTCTACCGCCTCAGCGAGGGAGAACTGTGCGAGATAGTTCGTTGGGAAGACGTCCCGAACGAACCAGAGAAGGGGTGATGATGCGCTGTGAGGCTTGCTGGGGGACTGGAGACGCGGTAGCTAGCCGAGACTACTACGAAGGCGAAGAGTACCGCAGCTTCCACGAAGACACACCCTGCCCCAAGTGCGGCGGCACGGGTAAAGACAGGCGCATGGCGGCGATCAAGAAAATTGTGACTTTAGCCTTCAGCCATGACATGCCTACCGAAGCGATGCTCGCTCTCCCCGCGGAAGACCACCGGTACCAAGGGAAGAGGCTGGGTGATATGACCGCGGAGGAACTCGCCGTAGTAGAGTGTGAACTCCTCGACCTCTACTAGGCCAGCGCCGCCTGTTTCCTCAGCCAAATCCAATGCCGAGCCTGGAGTTTCCTAAAACCGAAGAGCGCCCGGCGACCCTCGCTCTTGTCCGCCAGCGCGTACTTGGCGGAATGACCGGGATCGACCCAGTCTAAGAGATGCCAGAGCGGCATCCAAAGCACCCACCAGAAGAAGCTCTTCTTCTCCAGAACGCCCCAAGCGTAGCTTCGACCGTCGCGAGCGCTGATCGTGTCATCTGGATCGCCGAACAAGAAGACGTTGGCCATCTGGTCGAAAGAGATCGCAATGTTGGTCAGGAAGAGGCCAAGTTTCCCCGGCGCCCCGCGGCCAGCCATCAGGAAGACGAAGAATATCAGGATCAGCATCAGGATCAATGCCGGGTAGGCGCCGCCGATCAGGATGGCCAGGCCGCCGGGCGTGGTGGTCAGGAAATAGATCATTTTGCAATTACCCCTACCATGTGATCCACAATCCAAGTTGCGAGCGCTCCAAGAAGCGTTGCGCCCGCGAGCAAGATTGCGATGGCGCCCTTGCCCCGATTGGCCAGGGCATTGAGTTGCTCGAGCTGCTGCGCATTCTGGTTGATGGCCAGCATCATGTTCCGTTGGGCTTCTTTGTCCTCGTCCTTCAGCTCGCGTAGCTCTCCGCTAAGCGAATCAAAGAGCGTCTCGAGGCGGACGAGGCGATCGCGCTCTGTGTCATCCATCAGCCAGCGACCGCCATTCGAACGAGGTAGCCAACGACGAAGAGAGCAATCGCCCAGAAGAGCATCTGCTTCTCAGTCATAGCCACTCCGGAAAGGCTTGCTGCAGCAGTTTGTAGAGGCCGGCGAAGAACGGCACCGCGGCTGCCGCAAGGCCCTCGAGGGTACCGCTGGAAATGCCGGCGCCGTGCTCGGCCCACAAACTGGTGAAGTCCTGCAGCGCTACGGCAATGCCGCTCACGGTCAGGCCGCCGATGCCTAGGGCGATATCTCTCACCTTGGTGGCCTTGGCAGCCGTGCGCTTTACCGCCTTAACGGCCTTCTTGGTGCGTGGCCCTTTCTTGCCATCAACCTTGAGCGGGCTGGTGGTGGCGAGGTGCTGGTTTAGCGCCTTCTGCACCTTGGTGACGGTGTCGAACAGTCTCATGTCAGCTCTCCGGGAGGTAGTTGGGCTTGATGGCGCCGCCGTGACCAGCGGTGCCGCGGCAAAGGGCGGCGGGGGCTTGTACAGGCCGCACAGCCAAGGTCCAGGAGCCGCTTTCTGCATTGAGATACAGCCGAACCTGATTGCCGTGGCTGTCGATGCCCGTGAAAGCCAGCGCCTCGCCGTAGTCGTCGGCGAGGTGCTTCTCGGCCTCAGAGAGCGGCCGGCACTGCTGAGCGAGCGCCGTGCCAGGAATCAAAAAAGCCGCCACGAGGGCGGCCAGTGCCAGAACACGCATTATTCTATCCTTTCTTTCGCCGTACTATGTCAGCAGCCAACGCAACCGCTTGCTCGGCAAGCAGGGCCAGCTCGTTGTCAGTGAGTCGGATAACCGTCGTCTCGCCGCGCTCTGAAATCACCAGCTCGGCGCCACTACCGCTGTCGCGAAGAATCACCATCACGCGGTGTCGCTCTCAAAGACGTATCCATCCGCCGCAATCCAGCAGTCAGACGCGCTGGCCGGCACCAGCGTGATGATGTCACCAGCGGCTGGCGGGTCGATAATGGTGATGAAATGCCCCTCGTGCTCCCGCGTGCGGTGCTGCGTGCGGACTAGGTCGCCGGACGCAAGAGGGCTCGTCAGCACCAAGGTGCCGGGGTCGCCGGCAACGATGCTGTAGTCGGTGAGGGGCGTCAGCGTCTCGGCCACCGTTTGGTTGCCCGAGCCCTTGAGGACATCCACCTGAGACGAGGTGCCGATGCTGTAGTTCTGCGTCCAGGTGGTAATGGCGCCATCGCCAGTGAAGGGGCCGTCGCGGAAGACGTCGAAGGCCTCGCTCTCAATGAAGTCGTTGACGGTGCCGCCAGGGTCGATACTCCCGCCGGTAAGGGTGAGCGTGCCGCCGCCGGTGTTCTGAAACACGGTAACGTTGCCCGTGCCGCTGACGAGCGTCCCCACTCTCTCGGGGATGGTGAAGACGCTCTGCGACCCGTCTGCGGTGAACTCGAAGACCTCGGAGGAGGAGGCGCGGACAACAACCTCGTCCATGGTGTTGATAGCCGCAACGCCCGATACGGAGCCCACAATGCGCTCTGGGTCTACGGTTATCGTGTCAAGCTTCACATCGGGGATTGTTCCGCCCGCATTGAGCCCCTTGAAAGAGCCATTCGTTACTAGCCGCGGCGTTTGTGCCATTGGCGGCGCCAGATCCCACAGCCAATGAGCGGTCGCAGCCGCGGCGCGGTAGTCGGTGATAAGAGCCGTCTCGTTCACTTTTCGCAGTCGCTTGCACTGCCAGTAAGGCGCCAGCTTCTCCTCGTCCTCGGTAACGGTCGGAGGCGTCCAATCACGCGGGCCGTTGCCTCGATAGATATCGAACTCTTCAAGGCGAATTGAACAGAGATGCGTCGTCTCTATCGACAGCTGGAAAGCGCACCAATCCTGAGACTTGTTGATGGTCCGAGAGAGCGAGATGTTGGGGTCGGGAATGACGAGCGATTCTTCGATGCGCCGCCGCTCCGGAAAAACGCGAAAGCTCAGCAGGCGCGTCTTCCTAATTGTTTCGCTGTCGGCTGGCCGCTGCAAGCACTCAAGATTGACGAGAATACCATCGTCCGGCGCCGCCAGCCCTTCTCCCTCATAATTGTATACGTTTTCAAAGAGCCCGGTGAAGAATACCGGCCCCATGACACTCTGCATGCCACGCCACGGGTGGGCTAGTTTGACGAAGTCATCAAGCTTTGTCGATTGCAGGCTTACCGTCATGGCGTGCTGCCAGCCGCGGCGGGAAGATGCCGCTGACGTGCTGAAAGTGTTCCGCGAAATGCGCAGCGTGACACCGCCATCGTCAAGCAAGACCCACGGCGGAACCGTCGTTTTGTTCAAGCTCGCCTGGGTATAGTTGCCCCCGTTCCGAACCGGGTCTAGTCGGAAACCAGGGTTGATGAAAAGGTTGGGCGTGAGGGCGTCTTCAGGGGTGTAGCCGCGGGGCATGAAATTGGCGTCGACATAAGTCTGTTTGATGCCGTCAATCCAGAATTTCAGCGTCTCTGAGGTCGAAAGAGCGTCCTCGCTTTCGCGTCGAAACAGGCGCTCGCCGAAGTAGAGGCTGTAAGGCCCCGGCATATTGACCTCAACGCCATCGATGATGACGCGCCCGGCCTCTGGTTCGACAAATATCTGAACGCCCATCACAGCGGTCGGGTCATCCACGCGAATGCCCTTGCCTTTCTGGACGGAGGTCATGTCCTCAAGCTCTAGGCCGTGACCAACAATCTCACGCACCTCTCGCGTTTGCTCGCTACCGTTGGTTCGGATTTGCAGCTCGGCAAAGTGGTTTGTGCCAGCGATACCGACTATCGGCCTGGGATGCAGACCGCTAGGCGCTGCAGAAAGCTGGAACTCGGGGATGGAAATCAGCGCCCTGCGGTCGAGTGAGGACATAGCCCCTGCCGAACCGTACAGCAGGAAGGTGTTTGTTGCACCGTCATAGACACTGCGATGTCCGGTATCGCCGTAATAGCCCTTGGCGTTGTCGTTGCCGAAGATAACGAGGGCATCAGTGACAGGCGGACCAGCGATTTTGGTAACACTGATATCGGTCCCGCCCACGCCTGGATTGACAGTAGTCGAGGCGTACGCCCAGATGGCGTAGATTGCGTTGCCCTCGAAATCCACCCCCATCGTGGGGACATGCAGAACATCGCCGTCGAACTGCCTCATGACAACACTGTCCCCGCCATTCAAGGCGGTGAAGAAGGTTGCCTCCGCGCTGCCAGCTTTCAGGGTGTAGTCAACCGGTGGAATCCACTCTTGGAAGGTGCCGTCTTCGTGTAGGGCCACGGCGAGGTCGGTGGTGTCGTTCAGGTCGTATCCGAGACTGACCAGGGTGTCGTCGGCTGAGGCGAAAGCGTGCACATGCCGCTTCGACGCGTGTTCGACGAAAATCTCCTCGACCCCCGTCGAACCACCATAGACGGTGAAGTCGTCAGTTGAAGAGGACCAGGTGAAGCCACCCGCATTCAGCTGAGTGTACTCTCCAGCAGCGTCAATTTCGAAGACCTGAGGAGCCGCTGAAAGTTGGAATCCTGGAGTGAATATGCTCTGCCCGGCAGATGCGGGGACAAGAGTGACGGCATTCCGCCCCTCCGTGATGACAGCACTATCGGCCGCCGTGAGGTCTAGGCCCTTAAGAACCAAGGTGTCCGCGCCAGTGGCCGCCAAATGGCCGGACGACATTAGGGTCACCTCCTCGCCATCGCCGCCATCGCGATGATGGATAAAGCGGTTGCCCTCCGTCCGTGGCGTGAGCCCAGTAATCGGCCAGATGGTGTCGGAAGAGTTCTCCGGCAGAAAGGTGTCGGTCGTCCGACTGAAGAGGCTTTCTGTCGAGAAGGGCGTGCCCTGTGCATTGCCGCCGTCCCGTCGCGCCCATTCGATCTGCCCGATAGCCCGACCGGTCGGGCTGGCCAACCCCACCTTAGCGGTCCAGACGTGATTGACCGGGCGGCCGTGCTGACGAGTGCGATGGCCGTGGTTATCGGTCCACTGAATGGCACTCCAATTGATGCCATCGTTGGAAAAGGCCACACCTTCCTTACGCCCGACTTGCTCGATAGAGCCCGCCTCTTTCTCGTTGCGGCGGAAGACAGCCTTGTCGCCGTCTATGAACCATTCCCAGAGGTTGTTCGGGTCAAAGGCGCCGATGGGAACACTCGGCCCCCATTTCCAGACGATGTTAGTGGGGTCGCTCTCACCTGGGTTCTCGGTCCAGAGCACCGCCGCCTTCTTGTAACTCTTCACGGAAGAGCCCTCTGGCGGGACAAGAACCATGCAACAGAGCACGCGGCCGTCCAACATGGCGATGAAGTCGTGGCACACGGGCTGATAGTCTGATTTGCCCTCAAAAAGGGCTCGGTGCGAATAGCCCGCTGGCGCAACGAAATCCTCTGTCAGAAGTGGCACCCCGGTCGTCTCATGGAAGAAGAATTGCCGGTTGGTCCACTTGCCGGCCGGGGAGGTCTTCACAGGGAAAGAGAGGTGATTCCGCGTCGATACGCCAGAGATGCCCCATTTCGACCAAATCTGGTCGGCGATACCCGAAATCTGCAGGTTAAGGATTCCCGCGCGCCAAAGCGTACGATCATTCTTCGTGTTGCCCGCAATTGAGGTGTAGTCATAGGGGTTCTCACAGTAGGCGGCATCGGTGACGGGGTTGTAGGGCGTGCCCCAAGATGCACCAGCATTGGACGAAATGGCCTCAAAGATGTCCTGGCCGTCTGCGCCCTCTTTCCGCTCTGTCGGGTGGCCGTGGCACTGTGCAATCAAGTCCCTCGTGCCGTCGTCCTTGAGTAGACCAAAGCCAAGCGCACCTTGGTGGCGCTGAAACTGGTTGTTCGTGACGAAAGGCGATGTGACGGTCTTGGTGGGATTGTAGAAATGCGCCCCCACCATGCGACGCTGGTCAGCAACCAGATTGTTGATGCCCTGGATGCTGCCGTTCTCGCCAAGGTCAACGGTGATGCCATCCTGCCCCGTCATCCAGCCATAAATCGTGCTGCCAGCCAGGTTGTGGGAGATGGTGTCGATACCGAGATTGCCGGCGCGGATGAAGTCGGCTCGAAGCTCATCGACGTAGTTGGTGCCCGACTGGTTGCCGACGCTGGACTTGATGGACGAGAGGTCGCTCAAGCCGCTGGTGATGTTGTCGATGGTGCTGAGCACCGTGCCCGAAGAGTCGGAAAACACCGCTTTGTATGAGCCGCTGCCCAAGAAAATCTGAGGGATGAGTCCGCCAGCATCGCAGACAACCGGGTTGGCGTGCGCCGTGGTGAGACCAATGTCGCTGTAGACCGCCTTCCGCGTCGTAGTGCCCGCTTCGAAGAAATCGAGAAGAGCGCCGGCAAGCGGGTCGCCGTTCGCGTCGGTCACGCGGTCAAAGGGTGATTCGAAACGGCTCATGCTTTGCTCCAAAGAAAAACCCCGCCAAAGCGGGGTGGTTTCGTGCTCAAGTTAGTTCTAGTTATGTTCTCATGCCCGCGACCTCCGGACTGGCCCGCCTAACGGCCCTCGAAGATCTGATTCAAGCGCTCTGCCTGGCACAAGGAGCGCCCAGAGAGCTGGTGCAGGCCTACCGCCGTGCGATCACGGAGCGAGACGCCTCGCGCATTGAGATGGCCGCCATAGCCCTTGTCCGGTCGCTACCAGGGCTCAAGACGACGATGCCGAGCGTGTGAGAGCCCGACTCGACTCTCCCGCGCACCTCTGGCAGGCTTTCCCTCTCAGATAGAGGGAGGACCAAATGGCGATTTTCATTGTTGCTTACGACTTGAACCGGCCAGTGCAGAAGCACAAAGAAGTCTCTGATTTTCTGTCACGCTTTGCGCACTGCCACGCCCAGCAATCTGTTTGGCTAGTTGAAGCTCGCAGTGCTGCAAGCCTTCGCGACGCCCTCAGAGCCCACCTAGATAGCAACGACGTTCTGCTCGTGAGCGAAGTGTCAACGGCGTGGGCGGGGCTCAACATGGGCGAGTGCGCGACATGGCTCAACGAGAATGGGTACTAACGCCAAGCCCCTGGTGCAGAGTTGGCTTCGCTGGCTCAACCGTGCGCGCCGGGGCGGGGCTGCCGGCAGTGAACGCCTCCATCTCGCCCGCGATTTCGATAACCTTCTTGTGGCCCAGCCGTTCGAACCACATGCCAGCCAAACGCAGGCATTCGAGGCGAAGCTCTTGCTCGCTCATCACTCTCTCCTTGTTTTGGGTATGAAAAAACCCCGCCGAAGCGGGGTTAGGTTAGTGTCTTACGATAACCCTCCCAAAGGGAGAGGTAATACCAAGGCGTCTGTCCAGATGGTCTCCATAGCGCCTTGATAAAGGCTCGTTGATTTGGAGGTCTCTCACAATCACATACGCGCCGGTTGACTTCACCTTTATGGTAACCGAACTCGTAGCTCCACTAGGGTTGTAGCTATGGAGAACCTGGTGGCCCTGCGCTTCCGCCCAGATCACGTAGTCTCCGAACGTCGGCGCAGCCTCTTCCATGGATCAGGCGCAGAGGGCCATCTCAAAGTTCGGGTTTTGGTTCCGAGGCTGGAAGCTTCCGCTTGCCCCTTCCCACATATCTTGGAACTCTTGAGGCGCAGCAGACAGGGCAGAAAGGTCGCCGCCACTGTGCTCGATTTCAGCCTCAAGCGTCATCTCAAACCGGCTCTGGAGCTGCACAAGATCCACCGCTTGTACGCAGATGTCATGCTCCAACGCCTGTGCAATCCAGGCCTCGCCGTCCTTGAAGACGACGACTCGCAGGGTCTCTGTCATCGTCATGAGCCTGTCTCCTTCTTGCCTCCACGGGCCTGCTAGTGGGCCTGTGTGGCTTGCCATCATGCACATGAAATGGGCCGTTGCCCACGATTTTCATCGCTAAGCTGGCGACAGGAGTTGCGGAAAACGTAAAAAAGTTACGAAAAACGGAACTAGGTTTAAAAACTGAAACTATCTTGCGCCTCCTTGCCCCCCGGTCCCGGAAGGGCCACACTCTGGTTATGCACTTTCTCTCTAGATGGGCGCTTGTCGCTGCGCTCTCGGCCCTAGGCCCGCTGTTGACGTTCTCGTCGACGGCCGACGACCAGGCCGAAGCGCTCACGCCCGATTGGCGCGCATTTTCGATTTGCGCAGAAATGATTGCGCTGCACAAAGCCGATCCAAGGGCCGCGGCGGAGCGCTACTTGCCCTGGGTTCACGGCTATCTTGCTGGTCGCAACATGCTCCGCTTAGAGGGTGGCGAAGAGCCCCTGAGCTTTCCACAAAAGGGGAATCTCACCGATGATCTACAGTACAGCTTTCTCCTTGGCTATTGCCGATGGAAACCGGACTCATTCTTCGTTAATGCCGCACTAGAGCTAGAAAAAGAGCTTAGGCTCAATCCACGGCCCAAGCCCTCCGATTGAGCCCCAGAGGGGTCAACAGCCCCTGTCCTCCTTGCCCCTCGCCCCCGGAGGGACCACATTTACTCTATGTTCAAGCTCTCGACCCAAAAGCCGCAGCTTAACGGCCCAGAAGAGCCAGGCCGACCTTCATGGGGCCTGTTCTGGTCCCAGGTAAGACACATTCTCCGATGGCTGGTGACGACGACTGACGGGGTGAAGGTCGTCGTACTGTTCGGGTTTCTCTTCTTCATGGGCATCACCATGGCCGGCTTCTACGGCACAGGCGTTGCCGCTCAAGAACTGAAGTGTGAGGCCTACAACACCGCGCACGGCATCGAGCCCGGCTACTTCGGTGTAAAGTAGCCTACGGCCCAGATCCCGCTGGCCGATTATGCTTGGCAAGCTGCGACGCTCCGCCGAACGCCAAGAGCTTCTCCAGCATGCCGGTCAACTCCTTCCTGGACTTCGCGGTGCCCAGCACGTCGATGATAGTTTCATTGGCCTTAACGCCCTGGGTGAAGAGTAGTCGCCCGATTTCAGCACGAGCCTTCTCCGATCCAATACGAGAAGCGCCAATCGGGAGAAACTCCAAGATTTTGCCGGCGAAATCCGCCACAGCGGCCGTCCAGCCGCTGTCGGCAGCCGTCCGCACGATTGCCCCGGCTCCGGTTGGCGGCTTCGCCTCGTCGGCCATCTCAGCTAGATTTCGCGCTGTGTCTGACCCCGTCAATGTTGCGCGCTTGGTACCCGAGAAGGTGATTTCCCGCTCAACCGCGGTTTTGAACTGGTTGAAAGACAGCTTATCTGGGAACACAGCTTCTAACTGCGCCATCCGCTCTTCGCTCTTGAAGATGGCATTCACGGCGTCCCTACTGTTGGCCACCTTGGATAGCTCGTCTCTGATCTGTTGCGCCACGCCGATAACCGTCATCTCGCGCTCGGACTTGGTCATGCCCTTGACTGCATTCCGCAGCTCGTAAGGTGACTTCTTGAACACGCCGCGCCCCAGTTCGATCGCATCAATCATGGTCGAGGCGTCGCTGAAAGTGTCCAGCGCTTTGCCGTAGATCGGCACTTCCTGGACGATGGCGTCTTTCAGAGCAACGCGAAGCTCGTTCAGCTCTCTTGCCACCACTCGATTTCCGCTAACAGTCGCCTTGTGAGCCATGCCACCGATGTGCTTGTAGGCGCGATCCAGTAGCTGCATGTCAGTGTCGGGCTGATCCTTAAGGTGTGGCGCAAACTTGCGGGCGAGCTTGATGGCCTGCTTGACTGGCTGCGAGTTTCTGGTGAGCCAAATGATGTCCGGATTGGTCAGGGCGCCATGCAGCCGGGCCTTATCATAGAGCGGCCGAGCTGCCTTCTCGCGCGCCTTGATAAGAGCCTCTGTCCTCTCGAAAGCATCCTCGCCAGACAACCCATCCTTAACAGCGCCCTGGATGCGAGAGCGATTGTTCTTCAGGCGAGTCGAAAGCAAGGATTCGATGTGGTCCTTGGCTGGACCAGGCTTCCGTTGCACTGAACGACCAAGTCCTAGCACATTGCCGCCACCCACATCCGCTAAGACGGCCTGATCGCCCATCTCGCGAATCCCGCGCTTCATGGTTGGCGCATCAATCCCGTCCCGGCGCATGTTCTCTGACACTTTACCCGCGGCTCTTGCCAGAGGCGTCTCCCGTCGAACGGCGTTCAGTAGGGCGTTTGCGCCCTTGGCCGCCGGAATGGCAAGGGCGCTAGCCCCCCCGCCCAGGATGGCTCCACCCTGCGCCTTCCCCAAGCGCGCCATGGCATTACCTTCGCCAGAACCGAACCCAGCAATGGCCCCCTCCGTAGCTCCTGCGCCAATGAGCTTGGCGGTTTTCGCCACACCCCCGCCGCCTCTCAAAAAAGGTGCCACGGCCTTTCCAGGCCCCATGACAGCGCCCATGATTTCCCCAGGGATCGCGACATAGGGCGAAATGGAGGCGTCGTGTTTCCGCTCTTCTGCGAGGTTCCCCTCGTAAGTAGCGTGCTTCCCACGGCCGGTTGTCGTGTCCATGTAAGCGGCAGCCTCGTCGGCAAAGTTGCCCGTGATGCCGTTAGCAATTGAGCGCACAAGATCGTCCGCGGTGGCAAGGATTTCTCCGCCGACCTCCATGACATCGTCAATGAAATCCCCGCCTTGCGCTGGCACGGGCGCTGTCGCTGCGCCAGGTGCCGGGGCATTCAGACGGTCAAGCAGCGCCTTATCGGTAACCTTGGTGTCGAGATCTGCCATCAGAAGGGCAGCCTATGCCAGGTATTGCCCATTTGAACGTAGGCGATGCCATCGAGAATCTTTGTGTTTCCAGTCTTTGCAGCCTGCAGCAATGCCTTCTCCTGTTTGGTGAATAGCTCCTTCTTCTGCATCTCTTGCTCGTATAGAAACAGCGCCTCTTCGTTGCTGATTTGACCGGACAGCGCCCGCTGGCGATGCTTCTGCCAAACCTGACGGCCCTCAAGATTTCGCTCGGCAATGCGCTGCGCCATCTCGACTTTGATCTTAAAGCCTACCGGCGTGTTTGAGAGCGTCGGCACGGTAGCGACGACAAACTGCAGGTCCGTGTTGGAGAAATTGTTTGCCGGCATGCCGCCTTCGCCGTCAGACGTGCCGATGTTGCCGAGAACGCGCTGATTGCTCAAGCTAGTGATGGCCTCGCCAATACCCACCTCTTCAGGCAAGCCGAACATGCCGGGATCCACTCCAACAGAAGAGAGGATCTTTGACATCTCAATTTTGGTCTCGGCGCCAAATCCCATGTCGCCGCCTTCCTGCAAGAAGCGGTCAGCCATCGTGTCAAGAATGAAGAGTTCCTGCAGGTCGCGAGACGCCTTCTGAGAGCGGGAACGGATCTTGTTCACCGCTTCACCCACGCCCTTGCCGATTGCCTTCTCAGCCTCTGTCTCGCCCTTCGTGGTCACACTCACCGACATTGGCGGCTGCGCTGAGCCAGCTGTCGAGATGACTTGCCCCGTCTGGTCATCTACAAGCACGCGCTGACCGTTCACGGTCTGCCAGGAGGTATCGCGTGTAATCTGGTTCTGCGTTCCGACCGTCGACAGAGTTTGGCCGGTCTGGTTGTCAACCAAAACCTTCTGACCGTTGACTGCCTGCCAGGAAGTGTCGAGCTTCTTTCCGCCGACCTGGTTGATGACCTTGCCCGTTTCGTCATCGACCAGAACGCGTTGGCCGTCGACTTCGAGCCAGGAGGTCTTGCGCTCTTTCAGCTCAGCCCGTCCTGCGGTCTTGAGGATTTCGCCAGTCTGATCGTCAACGAGCACGCGCTTCCCATCAACCGTCTGCCAAGAGGTGTCGCGCGTGGGTGTGGGCTCTTGCCCTGGCAGGTGGCCGATGCCCATTGAGCCATCGGCCTGCTGCACAAGAACACCGTCGCCAAATTTGATGGGCTTGCCGCCCTGCATAAGGACAGTACCGGAAGCGCCCCCATAAGTCGGGCCGCGGCTTGCTCCCGCCTGTTGCTGCGACGCCAATGCTCGAGCCGCATGTACACCCATCTCGTTCGACCGGGCCTTGGCGGCCTGGACCGCCTCGTCAATCGAGTTGAACGACTGATAGGTTTGGCCCGACTGGAGCGCGCGGGTGACAGCCTCTTGCTCCCCAAGCTGCACGCCATCCCACAGCGAGGGAATGTTTGTCGGCCGTCCGCCATTCAGCCGCGGGTCGGTAACCGTGATGCTGCGCTCGGTCGAGACGGTGCCGTCTGGATTGGCAATGACAGGCTGTCCAGGGCGGCCGCTTGTAAGGGTGCCGACAGCCTGGCCGCCACCAAGCGGGTCGATATACTTGCCGTCCCGCCTCACGCGGAATTCCCAGTGCGGCCCGGTGGATGTTGGCCCCACTGGGCCAACAGTGCCTACGGGCTGCCCAGCTCGCACAAATTGACCCCGCTTGAGTCCACTCACGTCACTGCTCAAGTGCAGATATTCAGTCAGGTAGCCGCCAGGGTGCTCCAGGACGACGCGAGTACCGCCTTCAGCGCTTGAGTCAATCGCCACGACGGTGCCTTCTTGCGCGGCTGGGACAGGGGCGCCGACCGAACCCGCAACGTCGATACCATTGTGCATCAGCCAGAGGGGGTTGCCCTTGGCATCCTTCTTTTTCGGGTGAGCGCGCATGCCGTATTGGCTCGTCACGCGCCCTTCGGGCACCGCCCAATCTGCGGTGCCGCGGCCTTGAGTTGGCGGGGCGCCATCTCCGACCCACTGCCCCTGCGTGATGCGGTTTTGCAGCGCAGCAATCGCCTGCGGCCCCTGAGCGGCATAGGCACCGACGATGCTAGGGTCATAGGCGTCAGGCATACCAGAGATGCCCATGCCCTCAAGCCGCGCTTTGTGGTGCATGTAGGCAGCTTGACGCTGATCTGGGGGCAGGCTTTCGATGCCAAGAGCCGCCTGATGCAGCAAGCCTAGTCGGTCTACCTCCTGCCCCCAGTTAAATTGCTTCTCCTTGAATGCCGAGTCAGGGATCGACTGGACCTTGGCGATTAGGTCAATGGGTACGCCCGCCTGGATAGCCCTTGAGGCTGCGCTGCGGTCACCTTGCGCCATTGCAGCTAGATGGGGGCGCCCGGCCTTCAGCGCCGCTTGCTCTTCTTGCTGCATCGCCAACGCATTCTGTGCGCCCTTAATCTGGAACTGCTCCATGGCGTTACGCCGGGGGGCTGAGCCGGCGTGATGGCCAACATTGTACATGTTCGCGAAAAAGTTGCTCATGGCCTAGTTCCAGTTAATCTGGCCCGGTAGGCCGCCAATGGTGTTGAAGAAGCTGCTTCCACCACCGCCGAAGAGCCCGCCACCGCTGGCAAGGCCAAGGCCCAATCCCAAGGTGCCGCCGATGCCCTGGCCTAGTGCGCTGGCACCTGCCATTCTGGCATTGCCGGCATTGGCCGCGCCACTCATGAGAGCATTCCCAGCATTGGCCGCGAAAGCATTGTTGGTCGCTCCGATGCCCGCTGCAGTGCCGGCTGCCTGAGATGCCAGAGCATTGCTCTGCACCTGCCCGGCGCCGGACATCGACGCGAGCCTGTTCCAGTCGTTCGCCGCCATCTGGGTGCGGGTGTTGTAGAAGTCGCCCGCGGACGCGCCCTGGCGGCCAAACCAGTTATTGTACTCTTGGCTGGCAAGGCCGGAGTTGAAGCGCATGGCGTCCTTCACCGCAGCGCCCGAGAGCGCGCCTGTGGTGGCTGCGGCCGAGTTCGCTAGAGCGCGCTGGCCCTCTTCTTGGCGGAAGCGATAGCCAGGGTCTTCGGTGAAATCGCCGTAGACGGCGTCTCGATAGGCGCCAAGGTCGTTTCCGGCAAAGGCATCGCCGTAGACGGCACGCTGACGGTCTTGAAAGGCCCCCTGTGCTGTTGCTTGCTCGTCACGCGGGTCCGCAAGATCGACAGGGGGCAGGGCCGGCGCAGGGGCTTGCGTCTCTACCGCCTCCGGCGCTTGTGCCTGCTGGGTGAGGTAGTCGCGAATGCTCCGAATATCCGCGTCAAGGCGCTGAGTGTCCTGGCCGCCGAACTGCTGAGAGCGCGCGCCTCCTCGGGTCTGGTCCCAAGGAATGCCGGCTGGCCTCGCCGCTCGAGGCGGGAGAGTCGCACGAGGCGCTAGGGCATTGCCTTGTGGTGCAGCCGCGTTGACTGCAAGAGCATTGCCGCCACCAATCTGCTCGCTAGGTGTGAAGGGCGTCGAGCCCTCCCACATGCCGGTAGCGGGATTGAATCCACGCGCCATAGATTGCGGCGTACCAAAGCCCATCATCCGGGCCATTTCCTGGCTCGCCATACCGCCGGTCTCAATCTGCGGGGCGGCGAGCTGGCGGCCGATATCCTCGCTGCGGCGGGCCTCGCCGATGCTCCGGTCGAGCGCGCGCTCTTGGAAATCGATTGCCTTGTCGGTTGCCGCCAGCATGTCGTTGGAGGCACTGCGGGACGATGCGTATCCGAGTGCGCCGGAAATGAAGCCCATTACAGTACCCTCGTGTAAAGCTGGTCGGTGTGGGCATAGCCTCGCTTTTCGAGGAATCGCCCGAATGCACGGTCGCGTGCGGTTGTCATGTAGAGAGCCACGATGACGGTCGCGCCCCTGGCCTTGGCCTCCTGTTCGAAAGCATTGAAGAGCGCCCGACCGGCGCCGTTGCGCTTGCCTGGCAGCACATACCAAAGCGCCTCTTGGGCGAAGATGACATCGGAGTTGTAGAAGAGGCTATCCAAGCCCCCGGTAACGAGGCCGACAAGTTCACCGCCTTCCTCAGCGACAAAGGCCAGCCCGTGCAAAACCCAGTGCCGCAGCGCTTCCCGCATGTCCGCCTCGACAAAGCCGCCAAAGGTGTGTGCTGCCTCGGCATGGAAGCGCTCACACAGGGGCAGCATGTCATCCAGGTCGGTTAGCTCGGCGGGGCGAATCATCCGGAAATCTTCGCGTAGCTGATGGTATAGGTCACCTTGGCCGCCGTTCCCGTCACAGCGTAGATGTCGCCGCCCCTCGGGACGACCGCGCCGGTCAGCACGTCGCTCAGCGACTGCCCCGCGCCGACGGTGAACTTGCGAACAGTCGTCGCCGCTGCTGCAGAGCCTCCACTTGGCACGATGTAGACCGTTATCTCCAAGCCATCAGTGTGGTCATTGTACCAAAAGTCGCGATAGATACGGGCCTTTAGATTGGAAAGACCCAGACCCAGACCCGTTGCGCTAGCCGCAACAGTCCCTTGCGCGCTCTCTTCGTCGTTTCTGCTCATGCCAGGTAGTCCCCTTGAAAAGCGAAGGCAGAACCATCCGCCATGTGGCTGTGAGTGATGTTCGGAGCGCCATCGTTCTCGCCCTGCTGCTCAAGGCCAAGATGCGAGTTGCCGGCGGCCAGAAGGCCGAACGGGTGGCGTCCCTCGCCCGCGCCCGTTACGGAGAGGCTGGTGTAGAGCACGATTTTGAAATAGGCGTCCTCTGCTGCCGGGAAGGGCAGCCCAGCGATGGTTACTTGCCCGCTGGACGCAGCGTCGAATGCTCCACCCGCACCAGAAAGCGCGACATAGCCCCATACCGTGACTTTCGACCCAATCCGATGCCAATGCCCCACCTGCCCGCCGGACGCATAGGTATTGCTGCCAGGCGTCGAGAGACAGGCGATAGTGGGCGTCCAAGTGCCCCGCTGCTCGATTGCCCCAAGAATGACCGGTGGCTCTTGGGCCTGCTGCGGGAGGTATGCCACGACCGGAGCAGGCTCTTGGGTAACGGGAGGAGGCATTGCCACCCAAGGCTCCGCATCAACGGTCGTGGCAACGGGTATCGGAAAGACAACAGAAGAGTTAAGTTCAATGTCGGCGAACCTGTCGCCCGATGAGCCGCCGCGGCGGAAAATCTCGTCCAAGAAGATGCGAAACTCCGGTATCGGCACGCCTTTGCCATCAACGATTGGCCCGCGGAAATTCGGCGCCGAGACGACAGCCCTAGTCACGAGGTTGCCCCCTCTACATCGGCATAGGCGCCGAACACCGTGGCCTCGACCTCGTCCGTCATCCGGAAGCGATTGACCAAGGTGCGCGCCTGCCCGAGTTGCAGCGAGCGCACGCGGCCTTCGTACTGCCCTTGCTTGCCAAGGCTAAGCTGACGCTCTTTCGACCAAGTCTTGCCGCCGTCTTTCGACCAATCATGCATCACCTTGGGCGCGTCGTCGTTCAGCCCTTGCCCCACCTCCATATCAAGTTGGATTTCCCAGCAGGTGAAGCGCTGGCGGTTGTTGTTTATCTCCGGCAGCGTCCATGTGCGATTGGATAGATTGCCGGCCTCCGACACACCCGAGAGCACGTCGATACGCCCTGAGAGGCTGTCGCCCACCATCCACTGCCCGAATGCCCTGAATGCGGTGTTGTAGCGCCAGCGCGCTGCCGCCGTGCCGATGCCGCTCTCGCGCTCGTGCCACTCACCCACCGTCGTGCCAAAGCCCCAGGTGACGCCCGCAGTCGGGAAGGTGAGGTAATAGAAATGCTCGCCGTTCCAGACGTAGCTCGTAGCAATCGCATCGCTCGTCTTGCTGTAGCCGGCAATGGCCTGCTCCATGGCCAAAGTCGAGATGCGCTCAATACCCTGCCCGATGCGATAGACGCGGCCGTCGTCAGCCAGCCAGTGCAAGACGCCGTTGGCCTCGTGCAGGCTCATCGGCGCATCAATGCCACGCTCTAGGTAGTTGTTGGAATAACGCACGAAGGGGATATCGGCGCTTGTGCCAGGGCCCCAAGTTTCGGTGCCATGCTCTCCGAAGAACCACAGCACCTGACCATTGACCGCAATCGCCTTGACCTGGTCGCTCTCAAGCTCGGCAGAGGCGAAATCCAGCCCTTGCCAAGATGAAGCGTCATACTGGTCGGACCAGCGGAAGCGCTGCGTGTTCGGGTCGATGCTGACGAACCGGCCGAGATAGAAGGCCGAGAGCGCAGCACCGGGAAAATCGGTATCGGTGATGGCCTGAAACGTGTTGCCATCGGTGTAGTAGCCCCCCGAGCCAACGGTGACCACAAGCTCCGTCTCGCTGGCCGAGAAGCGCGCAAGGCCGGTGCCAAGGGGGACGTTGCCAAGCAGTACCGCCGAGCCCGTGGAATCCACCTTGTAGAACTCGCCGCCCGAGACGACGAAGAGCTTGCCCTTGAAGGGGAAAGCGCCGCGGATTGGCCCCTGGCCCACCGTTGCCCAGGCGATAGCCCCAGGTGTCGGGCGCAGCCAGAAGCCGGTCTTCGCGCGTGTGGCATCGGGCGGGGCGGGTTCTGGATAGATATTGACTAGCCGTTGGGCCGAGAGCTGCGAAGCGAGCTTGTAGCTATGGCCGGTCAGCGGGATGGGGGCGAGCATTAGGCTAGCCCCCAGGATACACCGCAGCGCGCACCGCGGCGTCCTTCGATTCTAGCAGTTTGCGCAGCGCTACCGTGCGCTCGGGGCCGGGGTTAACCTCATGAACCATTTCATGCGCAAGCCTACTGTACGGCTCGGACACTCGCTGCAGATGCTTCGGAAGGTGTTCATATGCGAACCACTTCAGCATCCGGTCGGACACAACAACGTTGGCCTCCTTGTCCATTTCTTTTCTCCTCTAAACAGGCGCCACCGCGCAGCCACAGTCGGCGGGGTCGCCGCAGCAGGGTGTGGCTGCGCCCTGCAGATGCAGAACCTTGTCGAGTTCGCTGTCTGGCAACCGGGCAAGGGTGCTCTCGACGTCCAGGACGCCAATGCCCGTATCAAGCGGCCCACTCACCATCTTCGGGCAGCCAACGCAGTAGGACCCGTCAACCGAATAGCCCCCACAGCAATTGCGGTGGACGCCAGACTCCAATTTCCTGGCCCTCTCTTCCAGGGCCCCAAGCCGCTCTTCCAGCCCCACGACGGTCTTCGTCATACCTTGTGCGGCCTCAGCTGCTTCCGCCTCGTCTAGGTAGGTGGATATCGTCTTCATCATGGCTTCCCCTTAGCTTCAAGGCGCAATGCCTTCACCGGCTTCGAACTGCCCTGGTCATACTTGCAAGCGATTTCGACAGCCCTCTGAGCGCTTGCCCCGGCCGCCATCGCGCCCATAGCCAGCTCGAAGCCAGACCCAAGTGCATAGAAAGCCGTCGGCGGGCGAAACGGCTCGTTGTGCGAATCAACGACGAGAATCTTGCCGTCGCTCGAAACGATAACTGCGGAACCCTCTTCAGAATTCCCGATAACCGGGCGCTCGCCGCCCTCGGCAGCCCATTTCTGGAATTTGGCGGACAAGCCAGCATCGCCGGCCACACCCACGATTGAGCCGTCGTCTTTCTTCCGCCAAATCTTGGCGTATCCGCTGTAAATCAAATCCCCGTGGCTAAGGCCGCTGTCCGCAGCGACGATGCCATCCTTCACCGCTATCGTGGTCAATACCCTCTCCCCTCCCATTCCGGCATGAACTGCAACGGGCCGGGGTCTTGGTCCCAGCCCTTGGCCGCTTCCTTCGTCTCAATCGCCTTGCTCACCAGCAGCGGATTGGGCTGCTTGCCGTACTCAGGCGCCAGGTTGACTGCCAGATTCCAGGTCAACGCATCCGTCCACTCGCTCGGAAAGTCCGGCGTGTTGGTGGTAGTGTTGAAAATCTCGAAAGAGCGAACGTAGGTGAAATCGATGACGTAGGTCGATACTGCGGGGGCCGGCCAAAGATAGAGCCGCCCGGTGCCAACCTGCGGGTCGTAGTAGAAGCTGTTTGGCTGCCCCGTCGTGGTCTTGTTCACCAGGCCGAAAAAGTACTCATCCCGGCTCAGCAAGCGGCACGGCAGCTCGGTCGCAGAGGCGCTAACCTTGGACCGCAGCGAGGTGATGCGCAGAGGCCGGTATGTCTTGTCGCCGCTAGGGCCGAAGGTATAGCTGGCTTGGCTGGCAGTGACGGTGAGGCTGTCCTCAGTCTGCTGCCAAAGATGGATACCCTCGGCCTCCCAGGCCTTCACCATGGCATTGAGCGCATCCTTGCCGGCAGCGTAATCACTGGCGCCAGGGGTATCGCCAGCGGCCACGACGCCTATCTGGCGCAGCGACCGCTTGATGATGTCGTTGGTGGTCTGCTCGAAGGCAGTGACGCCGGATGTGGTCATAGGTCTTCCCCCGTCACCTCTCGTGCAGAGACAAAGTGGTCAGCAATCCGCGGGCGGGCATTGGGCGTCGCAATCTTCTCTGGGCGGCCACGCAGAAACTCTTGAGGATGACGAGGGTCAAGGTCTTCTCGACAGACCATGAGCTCCGTCCATTCCTCTCGCATCTCGCTCATGCGAAATTTCTGGCCGCAGCGGTCGCAGATGCCCCACGCCCCGCCTGGCTTCCAGTATTCGCCCGACACTAGCCGGCCTGCACCAGGTCCAGGGTGATGGCATCCACGGCCGTAGTGCCAAGCGTCACTCGTAACCCAGTGCAGGGCTGAGTAGTCACGAAATCACCGCTGCCGTTACCCGATGCCAGGCTGTGCCAGGCGGCATTCGAGAAGTCATCGCTGCCATCCGGCAGAACTTCGCCCGTTGCCTGGATTTCCCAGCTAGCGCTAGAGCTTGCCGAGATGTAGCCAGCGAGATTGAAGTCTTCCTTGCGCCAGTCGATGAGAACGGCCTCTGACGCCGTCCCCGCACCACCCGCGTTTGGCAGTGTTACCCTTTTCGGCTTCATGGCTACCCCCTAAGCCGCAACAGCGGTGAAGGTCGGTGCTGTCTGCGCCTTGACATAAGCCACGTAAGGCAGCTCGACGTCGTTCCCGTTCTCGGCCGAAAGCACGACATCGACGCGCGCCTGCTCGGTCACTCCAATCGGCCCAACGTTGATGGTGGCCGCTGCGCCAGCCGCATTGGTGCCGCTGGTCGCCGTCGTCACGCTCTGGATGTCAGTCCGCCAGTTCGTCCCGTCCACCTTGCGCGCAACACGGAATTGGATGGTCTGTGCAGCGTGCCCGGCCGCGAAGCCGGTCGTCGTCTTAGCCAGGTCGAAGGTCACCCAGCAATCCTGCACCTCAGTCTCTGGCGCAATCGTCAGCAGGGCCTGAGGGCTGGTGTAGTCCGCGGCAGAAATGTCGATATCGGCAGTCCCGGTGAAGGCCATCGGGTCATGGCCGGGAAGGACGTTACCGCCGACGTCACAGGCGCCAGGATCGAGGATTGCGCCAGGGGAATCAGCCACCAGCGTGTTGTTGACAATCTCGCCCGTGACCGCCGAAACGAATTCGATGGCGTGCGAGCCCGCATTGGTGTTCTCGATGTAGTTATCGAACACCTCGATGAAGGTTGCGACATTGCCGGTGGGATTGTGAATCGCCGCATTGGCAAAATCACCAGCGATGTGGCAGCCGCTGATTCGCCCCGCAATCGGCGCCCCGGCAAGGGAGATGGCCGCATTGGCGCCCGCAACAGGCGAGAAGATGCTGCAGTCCTCGATACGGAATGCAGAAGAGGCCGCGCCTGAGGCAAAGGTAATAGCGGCAAGCGACTGGTTGGTCGCACCGGACATGACGATAGTGCAATCACGCAAGATGAACCCGGTGGCGTTCACATCAATGCCATTGGCAACCTCATCAGTGTTGGTCTCCATGTGGAAGACCATGCCCTGAATCGTAATGCTGCTCGCATTGATGTCGATATCGGCAGCCGTTCCTGACCAGTGCACCGTTGGAATGTCGTTCGAGAGATTGCCGGGCAAGCCAATAAGCGTTACTCCGGCCACGTCGAAGTTGATGGCGCCCGCAGACGAAACGGTTTCGCTATGGCCGCGCTTGACGTAGATGACATCGCCGTTGTTGGCGGTGCACTTCCCGATGGCAGCGTCGATGGTTGCCAGAGGCTGGTTGAAAGTGCCTCTATGGTCGTCCGATCCGGTGCCGGAATGCACCCAGTACGAGTTGCCAGGCCGGACGGCAACAAAGGGCATTTCCTGCAGCACCAGGCCGCCTGCAAAGCCCTTGGGGTAGTTTGAAGTAGACATAGTTCCTCTCAGACGCCAGTAGCGCCGTTATCGGGATTCCCGAGAGTTCAAAGAAAAAAGGGCGACCCCGAAGAGCCGCCCTGTTGGTTACGCCGGGATGCTGGAGTAGCACCCGCGCGGGTCGGTCCAACCAACCGAGTAACGCTCATCCGACTTGAGCTTCATGTTGCCCGTGTCGAAATCATTATCGGTCTTGAAGCGAGCCTTGCGACGCTGGAACATCTTCAGGCCCTCTGGCGCGTTGGTCTTGACGTGCCAGGCGTCGGTGTCGGTCAGGTAGTGATTGACCGCCACCCCCTTGGAGAAGACGCCCTTGCTGCGCAACGCATTGACGGCGTTGTTGGCCGTATCGTTCTGCAGAGCAGACTTCAAGATGCGCTCGGCCTCAAAGCAGAGAGCCGGCGCCAGAAGCACCTTCTCCGGCTTGAGAGCAATGCGCTTCCCGCGGTCGTCCACGGCATTCATGATGCGGATGGCCATGGTCTCAAGGGCCAGCTCGCTCAAGTCAGCCGTGAGGATGTTCGAGAAGGTCTCGCCGCTCCACATCGGATGCGCGGCATTCGCCAAGGACACGCCGTCCCCGCCGACATAGCTAGCGTTGTTCGCCCGGTTCAGGACGTTCGCGCAGACGATTTCCTTCGTCTGACGCATGCCGAACCCAATGCGCTTGGCATGGGCGTTGGCGACGTCCTTATACTGGTTATCCTCGATTTGCTCTTCAGTCACCTGCAGACCGGTGGCGTAGACCACATGCGTGTAGCGCGTGGTAAAGCCCTCAGCCATGGTGTCGTAGTTGAAGGCAGCGCCCTCCGGCTTAACGCCGGCCAGGCCAACACCAATCAACTGCACATTCTCCTCATAAGCTTTCGAGGAAGAATGCACGTCGAAAATCTCGCGCCACTCCTGAGAGTGCTCGCCATAGTTTTCGCCCCAAAGAGCCTCTAGGCCCTCCCAAAGCAACTTCGGAAGAGTTGCAGTATTGATGATACTCATTATTCAGCCCTCCCTTAGACGCCGGCCTTGTCGTGGACAAGATTGGGCTGGTTGACGAGGAACAAGCCTTCATTCCCGGTAGCGCCGAAGGTGGAGTCCACCTCGTTGATGGCGCCAAGGAATTTGAGCTGGCTGTTAGCTGCCGCCGCGAACGTGGCCGAAGCCTGTGCTCCACTGGTCGCGAAGCTCTCGTTGCCCGATTGCGTGAAGACGACATTGCAGTTCTGACCGACATCGGTGACAGCCGCCACGCCGTCGAGACGAGCGCGATAGATGACATCTTCATCGGTTAGTACAGCGAGCACGCGGTCGGTGTTGTTCACACGGTACCGCAAGCTGTCGTCGGTTACGGGCATGACGCCCACGCAGATGCCGGTGATAGCGTTGCCAGCCCCAGCAATCGCGCGAACGACAGTCGGGAGCTGACCGGCTCCAAAGGTGCCAAGGCCTAAGGCCGTGACCTCTGCGGTGTTGGCGCTGCCGGCCAGCACGACGGGGTCGCCGGGCATGATCTGCTGATTGTCGCCAGTGATGAAGTAGTACGAAATCTGAGATACCCAGGGCGCACCACTTCGCGTCCGCACGGGGCGAAACCCATACGGCGAAGAGGGATTTCCCATAGTCTTCGGTTCCTTTTGTGAAGGAGCCGTCAGTCTTTCAACGGCCCTCGTGTTTTGGTCATGCGCCCCTCGTTGGCTAGCGCAATTTCGCGCTCGGCCTTATCGATTTGGCGCTGTTTCAGGGCCTGGTCCTCGTCGTGCCACTTCTGTGGAATTTCCATTAGAACCAGGCTTTCGGGCTTGCCGTACTGGTCGGCGCCCGCAAGCTTCTCTTCCATCCCCGTGACAGACTCATAGCCCGCCTGCTCGGCCTGCTGCCGACGCATCGGAGTGTTCTTGAACCAATGGCGGTGATAGCCGTTGCGCTGTGGAGCGCTCAGCTGGTCCACCATGCCGCCCAGCGGCACCCGCTTGCGGCGCGTTGCCTTTGGTTTGAAGTCGTCGTCCTGCTTGGTCGTCTCCGGGGCTTCTTTCCGCGGGCGACCGGGGCCGCGCTTGGCGACCGTCTCGTTCTCTGTGCTCATCGCTCTAACCCCCATTCTTTGAGGAGTCCTTGTTTCCTTAGCCCGTTGACGAAAGCCTTCTTCGCATCGGCTGGCTTCATCTTGGACCAGGGGTGATTCGGGTTGTTGAAATCATGCTCGAACAGCGTCTTGACCTCGGCGTCCATCTTGACCAAGCGGTCATAAATGTTGCCGCCGCTTGCGACTGCTGAGCCCCCGCTTTCGGTGGTCTCGCGTGGCGTGCGGGCGGGCTTGGGCTTCTCAGCTCGCTGCTCATCGGGCGCTTCTTCGTCCTGCAGGAAGGGGTACTTCTTGATGACTGAATTGACCGCCTTCTGGGCCACCCCTTTATTGAACCGGTCTGGGTCAACGCCAGACTTTAGGGAGAAAGCAGCATAGGCCTTCTGGAGGTCATCGAAGAACTCCGGGCGTTCAATCCAGGGATATTTCGCCTTGAATGCCTCAGCCTCAGATGATGGCTGCTGCTTCCCGGCCTCTTGCCGGATGGCCTCGACTTCCTTCTCGGCCTCTACGAACGCCTCTTCGTCGCTCTCGCGCACAGCCTCTAGGCGCTTCTCATTCGCCTTGGCCAGGCGCTCGCGCAGCAGCTCCGTGTTGCGCTGCATCGTGCTCGACTGCAGTTCATGGCGAAGGGCTTTTACCTCGCGCCAAAGCTCCGTATTCTCGCGGCTCTTGGCGCTGGCGATTTCCTCGCCATCCTTCAAGAACTGCTCTGCGGACTTGTGGTGCTTGGGGTCTTTCCCTTGCTCTGTCCACTCATCCTCCGGCACCCAGCCTTGCTTGCGGGCGCGGTCTTCCGGCTCCGGGGCCTCTACTTCGGCCTCGGGCGTTTCGGTTTCGTCTGCCATGATGTCCTCATGAAAAAGGCCGCTCACTGGCGGCCTGGCTGCTGGAATGGTGGGCGAGGTAGGATTCGAACCTACGAAGGGCTTGCCAACTGGTTTACAGCCAGCCTCCTTTGACCGCTTGGATACTCGCCTCTGATTAGGCCCTCACTACTCCTGTGATGTCCTCGTCAACCACCATACGATAGGTGTCGCGGTCCTCGTCGCTGGTCTCGGCAAAGCCGGACTGACCTGCGTATCGAGTAAAGAGCACGCGGTCGCCCTCTATCGGCCTTACAGCGTCGCCCCATTCTCGAAAGGCATTGTCACCAATCGCGACGACGACGCCGTGCTGCTGCCCATGCTGCTCACGGCCCTTGGCCTGCTCTAGCATGATGATGCCGCCCTTGGTCTTCTCGGGCAGCGCGTCCATCTTGACGAGCACACAGCCGTCAAGCGGAACTATCTTCTTCGGATCTATCAATGTCCCAAAGCTCCTCTCTTCCTTCTGGGGTGGTGGTGCGTTCAACCATCTTGGCTAAGTCGGCGATTTCCTGCTGAATCTTGGTGATGTGCACGACGTCGCGGCCGACAGCACTCGCCAGCTCTTCTAGACTCTTGGCACGATGGGCGCTCAAGGCCGCCGCTACCGCCTTCGTCACGGGATGGGCTAGCCACTCTGCCCAGTCTTCACTGGTGGGGGTCATTGGATGGCCCCCAAATCTTGTTCAGGCCAGCCCACAACTCGCGCAGCTCTGCCACCGAAAGGTCTGCTAGCCGGCGATAGGCGGGCGCAGCGCTTGCCGCCTCAGAAGCGTCCAAATCCTCTATTGCGGCCCTAAGCTTGCCGAGGTGCGGCAGCATGGCTGGCCAAGCTGCATCCTTGTCTTCAAGCGATTGCCCCTCAAGGCGTAGGTTCCATTCGCGCCAAAAATCGCGAGCAGCTTCTCTAACCCCGCTTCTCGAACGCCACTTATCCATCTCCTCCTCCTCGCTTCTGCATTGCCGCCACCTCCACCTTGCGCTCTTCAACCTGCATGCCAGGCTGAACCGCTTCGGCCTCCTCCAACACCTTGACCGTCTGCCCTGTCTTGAGCGCGATATCGGCTTGCGTCTTGCCCAGCTCGGCACCAGCCTTGACGCCCTCAAGCTCGAATTGCGCTTCGGCCAAATCCTGCTTGCGAGCGTCAATCTCGGCCTTAGCGCCAGCGATTTGCCCGCTCTGCTGCGCCTTCATCATCTCAAGCTGCAGCTTCTGCATGGCCTCTTGTGCGCGGGCCTCCGCTACCTGCGCCTCTAGCTGTAGCTTCAGCATCTCCGGCGGCGGCGGAGCATTCGGGTCCGGCGGAAGCAAGAGCTTCTTGCTGTCCTCAATGCCGGCAGCCTCGAACAGCCGCGTGTAAATCTCTTCTGTGTTGATGCCTGGCGCCCCGGCGAACTGCATGAGGAATTGCGCCTTACCAAGCTTCTGCTGCTCGCTGACGGCCGTAGGGTCGCTTACCGGGACGATGTCGCAATCCTCGTCAGCGTAGTCATCTGCGGGTATTGGGGGCGGCGCCCGGTCGGGACCACCACCCATGACGCCCGCCATAGGTGGAGCGACCGCCCCCGTCTCGTGCGGCATTGCCGCAGGTGCTGCGGTGGCCGACATGTTAAGCCCCGGCATTTCAGCCGGGTGTCCCCCAGGCGCGACCTGGGGCAAGCCTTGCGGGGGCAATCCGGCACCGCCCGCTGGCAAACTCTGCGGCGCCACCACCTCCGGCCGCCAATCAATCACCTTCAAGTAGCGTTCCGGCTCCAGGTACAGCCGATTGAGCCGGCGCAGCTTACCCAGCTCATCCTTCAAGCTACGGTGAATGCGCTTGTAGATACCGTTGAAGACCTTCTGGCCTTGCTCAATTAGAGCCATTACCGTCGTGGCCGGCATGTTGGCGCCGCCGTTCGGCATGTCGCCGGTCAGTACGTCCTTAAGCCCGGAAATCTCTTTGCCCGCTTCAATCAGAAGGCCGAGCAGGTTGAACAGCACTGCAGATGGCTCGCCATGCGGCCAGGGATAGACGCTCTTGGCCAAGTCTTCGCCGCGACCGTCCACAAACTCCCATTTGCCGGGGCTGACGCGCGCCTGGCGCTGCTTGATGCCGCTGTTGGCGCCAATGAACCCACCACCGGCATTGGACAGCGTGCCAGCGTCCAGAAGCTGGTTGATGGTCGTGTTCACCGCCCTGTTGATAGGCGACAGCAGCGAGCCAAAGCCGGTGTCGTAGAATCCACCATCCATCGCTGGAATGAAGCCGTACTTCGTGAAGTGATGCGTCGGCTCAATCCGCAAGATGCGCTTGCCGTCCATCTCGACATCTTCCGGGTCGAAGCGCGGAGAGATTCGCAGCACCTTGCCGGAGTCCTCGTGCGCCGTGACGATGTAGGGCTCTTCGTAGCCGTCATCGTCCAGGTCAAGCCAACGATGCTGCTCCAGGAAGGCGACAGGCGCACTCTCGTCATCGGCCTGTTCTGGATTAACCTCGTCAAACTCGACATCCAACCAGCGGCCATCCATCTTGCGCTCGTGGATTTCGTTGGGTGTGCGCTTGAAGCGATGGGTGATACGCGACGCGCTCTTGAGGTCTTTGGCGGTGTAGCTGACGATGATGTCATCAGGCAGGCACAGCTCACTGCGCGGCCGGCCCTTCTTTACATCCCATGAGGTCTTACGGAACAGGCAGCCCACAATCGGCAGCATGACGAGCAGCCGGTCGGTGTCCTCGTCCCATTCCGTCATCTCGTGCAGAAGTTGGTAGTTCATGTGGGTGGTGATGCGCTGGCCGCGTGCCTGCTTAGTGCCGTCGCGGTCACCGCCGATGACGGAAGGCTTCACCACGTCACGGCCTGATACGATGGCAGAATAGGAGCGCGCGTTAAACTGTACCGCCGCCGTCGTCATGAGCGGATACTTGATATTGGCCGCTCTAGGCCAAGGGGTGGATTTTTCCTCTCTCGTCTGCTTGGCCAGCTTGATGGCCTCTTGCATCTCGCTCAGCCACTCGGCGCGGCTTTCTTCATCAATCTCCGTCTCGCGCTTTACCCTGTCCCCAATTTCAGCCAGCCGGCTTTCCTCCAGAGTGACAGCGATATTCAGCTGCTCGATTTCGGCCGAGAGCCTGCTGTCTTCCTGAGTGCTGCCGTCCTCTTGCTCAGAGAAGGCGGGCTGGGGGGATTGCGCGTCTAGCATTAGAGGCGAACCTCTGTGGTCATGGTGAATCCCTCCAGCCCGTTCATGCGCGCCAGGTCAACGATGTTCCAGAAGAGGCTATCGATGGTGGAGCCACCAAGACTGCCTGCCAGGCCAAGTGCGGCCAGGTCTTCGGGCTTGAAGACTGCCAGCCACTCACCATCACGGCCTTGGATAGCGTGGGCGGTGGGGTGAGGCTTGGATGGGGCTTGCATCATTGAAAACGCTCAAGCAGCCGCTTCTCTGCAACCCTGAGCAATCTCGTCGCTTCATCCACAGAGTCATTGAGGGTGGGCAACTTTTCCCTAATCCATGCCTCGCGGCGGCTTGTGCTGGCGACCGCACCTTGTACATCAGCTTGCAACTTGCGGCATTCCCCCACCGCCTCATCCACGGCCGCTAGAGCCTTCTCCGTCATGTCCGGAGACAGCGCGTTGACCTTCTCGTGAAGCCGGCCGACGCGCTGATTCAGCGCCGCGAGCTTCAGCAAGGCATCGTCGTGCTTGGCGAGCAGGACTTTTTTGTCGTCGCGCGTGATTGAGTCGGCCCTGTACGCCGCAATTCGGCCGTCAAGACGCTTTACCCAAGCACGGGTCTTTTCGATGTCGTCGCTACCCTTCTGCAACTTCGTCACCGCATTCATGATGGCGCAGTTCTCTTGCTCCATGCTTGCCAAGCGAGCCGAAACCGCGGAGACGCGACCGTCGCGCTTGTCCGCCAGTGCTCGAACGCGCGACTCTAGCTCATTGACGCGCTTGTCCAGAAAGTGGACAGCCTCAGTGCGCCTCTCGACTTTCACCAGCCGCTGCACGATGCGCCACGGCATCCATTCCATAATGCCCATTGCCTCCTCCTCTTCGCCTCTACTTCTCTCCCCGCACAATTTCCGCCGCACGCCGCAACCCAGCAGAGAAGCCAGCATTGAAGTTCGGCGGGTTGATTTCACCATAGTCACGCGCCTCAGCCTCCAGCCTATCGGCGATGGCCTTGGCGGATGGCTTGCGGGCTACAGGCTTCTTTGCTGGTGCTTTGGTCATTGGTTACCTCTCCTTAATCTCGCCCGGCATCAGTCACCCCTCGGCAGCGGGGTGCCTAGACGGCGGCAAAGGGCAGCCCAGCGAGCCATGATTTCGGTCTTTGTGCGGTCCGCGCACACAGGTATTAGCGCCTCAAGCACCCGCAATTGCACCTCACGGTCGCTGACGCCAGCAACGCCGCGCTGTAGGTCGTACAGCATGACATCAATCTCCCGCAGGCGATTGTCATGGCGCAGAACGGTGTCCTCAACCGGCTTCAATGCGCTCGCGCCATAGACAGGCTCATCCTTCAAGCTGATGTTTGTCGTCATCTCTCTACCTCCTTCAGTATCCAGTGTGCTGGTCCCACTCCCTCGGCTCTTCGTAACCGTCATCCACCTCCGGCCAGGCGTGACTGACGTCGAAGAGCCTGCTGGCGGCGTCGAGCATGTCGTCGTGCGGCGCCACGGGAAAGCGCGTGAATTCCTCTTCGACAAAGGACTTCACCAGGTCTACGCTGGTGCCTTCGCTACTCGTGCGCAGCAGATGCCGCGGAATGTAGATATGCCCCTGCTCGAAGTAGGGGATAAGACGGCGAATCCTGTCTTCTTTCGGCTGACTGCCGCCCACCTCTTCAATGCTGAAGCGGTAGTTCTCGCGATCCTGCACCTCATAGACGTACTCAATATCCGCCATCATACCGTAGCGCTCGTAGCCGACAGCGTTTGGGCGCCACTGACGATGCATGGCCATTAAACGCTTGGCACGCTTAGTGAGGTTCAAGCGGTCCCGGATTCCATCCAGCCAATAGAGGTTGCCGTCTTCGTGCAGGCCCCACACCCACATGGCGGTGTAGTCACCATCCTTCTTGCCGCTGCTGGCATCGACCAGGATGTAGATGTTGCAAGCCCTGGCAATGATGTCAGGCGCGCCTTCGTAGTAACGCAGCCAATCAACATCGAAACCCTGGGTGCTGTCGGCTGTTGGGTCTTGCATCATTTGAGAGCCGAAAGTGTATGGCCCCATAGCCGCGCGCTTCTTAGCCAGCTTCTCCTTCGTTAACAGCACTGGCTCGCCATCAGGCTTGCCATTGTGCGTAGCAGGGTAGATCCGCGGCTTCACCACCTCGCGGGTGAGCATAGTGTCGTAGGAGTCGTTGGCGTGGTAACGCG
The DNA here is from genome assembly GCA_963669445.1 of Rhodospirillales bacterium. Lineage (GTDB taxonomy): Bacteria > Pseudomonadota > Alphaproteobacteria > Kiloniellales > JACOMY01 > JACOMY01. Next base: position 1,223,850 of record OY770029.1, on the reverse strand, counting down.
TGCCAATGTAGCGCTCTACGCCATCCTCAGAGCCAAGATTGAGGCTAAGCTCCCATGCCTCCGTCGTCTTGGTTATCATCTCAGGAGTCGTCACACTTTCTCGCGTCACCACGTCGTCGTACACCACAAGCGAAAAGTGCTTCGAGGTGGGCTGGCCGTCCACCAGCCCATAGGCCTCTACAGTAGCCTCTTTCGGGTTGCTCTTGCGCTTTACCGTGATGCCTGTGTCGAGCGACCAGGGAACAGACAACGGGCGCTCACCGGGCTGCCAAAGGACATTGGGGAACCAAGTCAGCAGGCGTTCGTTAGTCTCAAGCTCTGCCTTAATCTGCTTCAGAAACGCCTTAGCAATGGGACGCGTGTGACTAAAAATACCGACTGTGATTTCAGGATCTTTGAGGATGTCCTGAATCGTGAGCCCAAACGTGATGATGGTGCTCTTGTAGTGCTCGCGCGCCCACAAATCGAGATGACCATTGGGGCTAGCCTGCACCTCTCGACAGCGCTCAAACAGCCACTCCCTATCGATGTCCTCTCGCCCCATCGCATAGCGCAGCAGGAAGAATAGATCCTCATGGCACTGTGTGCGAAGGTCCTCAATCTCTTGTTCTGGTGATCCCTCCCCGAAGTAGTCTAGAAGGTCTTCATACTCATTTCGATTTGGCAGCACGCCGCTCACGCACCTCTTGAAGCATCTGCGCAGCAGGGCGATGCTCGACGGCCACCGTGCCGCTGTGCTGATTGTCTACCGTCACCTTGTCCCCGTACCTCTCCGGCTTCAGCTTCGAGAGCATCCACTTGCGGCTATCAACACGGAGCTTGGCGCGCTGAATGGCCTCGCTATCGACAACCGCCTTGCCATCAACGATTTGTGCGTCAAAGCCGCTGTCGTCGGCGACCTCCAGCACCTCATCGGCCCAAGCATCGATCTGGGCGTCGCGCGCGCGGGCGTAGCGTCCTGACAACTCATCGTCATGCACAAGCCATCGCGCCAGCATCGAGCGTGACACACCCACGGCCTCTGCAGCCTGTCTGATCGTCTTCCCCGCCGCAATCAACTCTAGGGCGGCGCTGGCCTTCTTGGCGTCTGGCTTTGCCGGTGGCCGCCCAGGCTTGCGCTTAGCCATCACCCATTTCTTTCAGTCTCACAGCCCATAGCACCCTCCAAAAACATCAAATATATCGTATTTTCTCGTTGTAATCCGATAATTCTATCCTATATCTAGATGCATAGCGAGGGCAGCGTCGATAGCAGCCCTGGAAATCGCCGGACAGCGGCGGTCAAGCGCCAAGAGGCCTGCGAGACTAGCTAGCCTGCAGGGTGTGCCTTACGGGGCCTACCTTGGAGCCTAGCGCTCCCCGGCGGCATCTGCTGTCGGATTTCGAAAGGAGGTGTTGCTACTTGCGATTTCGCTTAAGCCTCAAGCTCAAGGTGTGGCGCTTCAAACTACGCCTTAAGCTGAGGTAACCTAGAGGGGGCTGGGCCTTAGGGCCTGGCCCCTGACGGGGGCGGATAGCAAGGCAACACCTCCTGGAGATATGTTACCATCAACCCGAGAGAGTTCAAGGAGAGAGCGATGACCCCCGATGACCTCAAGGCCTGGATGGCGCGTTGCGGCTACCGCTCTCAAGCCGCAGCCGGCCGCGCCCTAGGCATAAGCCACGTCACCTTTCGCGGCTATTACCATGGCTCGCAAGAAATCCCTCGCACCTTCGAGCTTGCCTGCAAGGGGCTTATCCTCGAGAAGATGTTAGAGATGGTGGGCGTTACGGGAATTCCCGCAACGGAATGAATCCAATGGGTTATTGGGCAGATGCTCGGAAATTCCGAGGAACCGCCGCAAGCGCTTCTTGCTTGGCAAGCTCGCGTTCAGCCCGAATTTTTGCCCAGTAGCCGCAGTGAGCGAAAGCCCAATCGTACTCATGATAGCCACGACGACGCATGGAAAGCATCGGATGCTTGCGCCTGTTGTAGTGCCTAAGCTTCATGAATCCGCCTCGTACGATGAAAACCGACCCGTACGCCGCGACGCCAGCCCGCGAAGCTGGAATCGACTGCTTGGCGCAGAGGGGCCGGTCGTATAACTCGCCGGGTGCTCTTCTGCGAGAGGCGTGGCGAGCCTGATTTCCCTTTAGGGGAACGACGACAGGGCTCCAGTTTGGCGACCGGCCCTGTCGTCATGCCAACCTGAACCCCAGACAAAAGGAGAGAATCCAGATAGACAACTGCAAGCTAGCAAATAAACCAAGCCCAATCAAGGGCTTTTGCCTTCAAGACCACGAAAGGCAAACAGTTGCGCCAAGGTGATATCGGGCAGGCTGCGGTCGAACGCTTGGCGAATCCCAACATAGCCAGCTATTGCGCGAAAGCGTCGTTGCACTGGCGCTGGCAAGTGCCGGCGATAGGGGTTTAACGCCAAAAAAACTCGATGTGCGAGGGACCGGCGGCGCCTCATGAGCAATCACCCTTCCAACACAAAACGCCCGGCAGCTCTGGGCTCCGGGCGCAATCTCTCAACATCTATTTCTTGAGTCGCACACCCTTTCCGCGCCTGTCAAGCGGCTTTCCTCGCCTGCTCTTGATACTCGGCCAATGCCTTGAGGCCAGCTCTGGCTAGGGTATCACCGCCGCATGGCGTGACGATGTTCCTCGCGGCGTCCAGAGTCGCCCGCCAGATGACACCGCCAGCGTCTCGACGCAACAGCACAGCCCGCGCGCTTTCCATCGCCTGCATCACCCGCTCGTAGCGCTCTTCGTCCTCCTCGATAAGGGCGCGACCGTGCAGAGCGTTGGGGTCAATTGCTCGGGGCGGGTGAGGTAACTCAATCATGCGGTCGTGAACCACCACCAGAGACACCAGGCGCATGCCAGCATCAAATTCAGCCCTGTCGAGCAACCCCTGCTCTAACCAACAGCCTATCAGCGTGCCGTAGTGCTGGTTGTTCGCCTTGCCGTCCCCGCCGATGGCCGCGCGCTTGGCCAGCAGCTCCGGCGTCGGCCCCGGCGGCGGGGCGTGCTTAACCTGGCCGCTAGGGTAGCGCTTGCCCGGCTTGCGATTCCGGCCACGGTTGCGATTACGCCCCATCGCGCGCCTCCATAGCTCGCTGATATTCGCCAGTGCGAAGCTCATCGACGCGGCGACATGCATTGCACTCGTGATTTTTGCCTTCCTTCAAGGTCTTGGCTTTTCGTAGCTCATAGATGCCGCAGGAGCATCGCACCACCCAGCTAGCCTTGAAATTTCTGCCACCGCCACCTGTGTATCTGCCGAGCACCAACAGCCGCCCAAAGCGGCGCCCCGTCAGCCAGCCTGGCGGCAATGGTCCGTCACCTGGCTTCGCCTCAAAAGGCGGTGGTCCATCTTCCGAGCGCACAGCCCCCTTCGACCAAATACCCTTCGGCTCATAGGTTTCTGCCGAACCGCTCGTCACCTGCGCAGCCAGCTTGTTCAGCGGCACGCTTGTGGCGAGCTTATCCCAATCAGTCATCGCGCACCTCCATCTGCTGCACCATTCGCACCAGCGCGCCCAACCTCGCCTTGCGCCTTTGGGCATAGAACCCAAGCCTGTCCTCAAGCTCAGCCCATGATGGCCAGAAGGTGCTTTGACTGGCCTGCGTCGCCAGCACATGCAGCGCGACGTCGGCTGGCCACTGCTGCAGCATTTCGAGATACGCCGCCGCACGCATTGCCCCCTGCTGCTCGCTCTCGCCTGCCGATTTCGTCAGCATCCGCAGCTTGGCGAGGGCTGGCTTCAGCTGCTCGGCAGAGGCACAGCGCATGGCGGCTTCGTGCCTCTCGATGGCCTCTCGCACCTCTGGCAGATGCTCGGGCTTGGGTAGACGAACGACATCGACGCCCCTGAAATCGAACTCATGGCTATAGCGCTCATCCAGGCACGATGCGATCCAAGCCGGCAAGGAATCCATCAGCCGACGGTCCACCGCGCGGGGCGGAGTGTCCGGCAGCCTTGGGCGAGTCTCGTGGATTGGCACGACGGCACCAGTTGCGGGCGGTAGCATGCCAGTCGAGCTTGACGCCTTTCTGGCCAGGCTGACCACGCCAGTAGTCGCTGAAGATATCGGCTTCAAGCCGGATTGCTCGCTCATCGAAACCTCGCTCATCACGCAGGATTGCCACGCATTCGCCTGGCCACTGCCAGGGCTCTGGCACTCGGGTGCTGCGCTTGCGCTTGGGTTTTGGCTCTTCAGGTTCGGGCTCGACCTGACCAGCAGCGCCATCATTGGGCGGCACCCCCTCGGGGGGGTGAGCGAACGAAGTGAGCGGGGGGGTATTTGGTTGGTTAAGGGTCTGGGTCTGGGAGGCATATGCATCGCATGATGCGTTGCTTTGCTGGGTTGTATTGCCCGCCGACTCTTTCGCCTCATTTGTGCGATGCTTATCCCACCGTGCATGCGCTGCAGCTGCCGCCTTCTCGCTCAAATCCACGGCGGTGTTGTGCTCGTCAATTGCGCGAGCATTGTAGAGAAGGCCGTCGTCCTCGAAGAGCTTCTCAGCCTCAAGCAGCTCTTCGAGGCACTCAAGGGCGATGTCGCACCCGCGGCAGATTTGTGGCAGCTTTCTGCGGGCCACCGGCTTGCCCGTTGCCCACATGTGCTTGCACAGCCGAAAGTAGACGAACTCAGCCTGCCAGGTTAATTCTGTGACGCCGGCCTCCCACCTGTCGCAGATGAAGGCTACCTTGAAGGGCTTGGTGCTCATCCGCGCGCCTCCGGCCGATTCTCTTTTGCACACACTGGCGGCATCGGCGCGCCAGGCTTGTTGCGCAAAACCTCGCTTATCAGGCCACCAAAACGTTCGGTGCTGATGGAGTCTTTGGACAGCGGCTCGCTGGTATCTTCTTCAGAAAAGCCGCCAACACCTTCACCGAGAAGCAGGTCCTGATTTTTCCCCGGCCATGTGATCGCTATGTCATAGCCGTTCCAACCGAACTCTCGCAGCCCCTTGAAGTGAGCCCGCACATCGATCACGCGACCGTCCGCTAGCGTCCGTTCATGGGCGCGAACTGAGTGAAAAATCTTCTTGCGTGAACCGTTCGGCGTGATGGCGACAAGATCCCTGTCAGAGAAAAAGTACGGCGCTCGCTTCAGATCGATTCCGAATGCCGCCGTCACGCCCAGGCGAGAGGCAGAAATGAGGATGTTGCCGACAGATTCACGGTAAGTCGCATAGACCAGCCCGAAGAGGCCGCGCGCCCACCCCTCTGCCGTTTCACCTCGCTCCTTACCTTGGTCAAGAACCCATTGAGGGTAGCGCCAAACTGCTTGATTGAGCCACAACGGGCCATGACGGCGACTCTGCGGCGTTTTTTGTGGGATGCGGTGACGAATATGCTCTTTCTGTTTCAAAAGCCTAATTCTGCCATCTTTCAGCACCCCAAAATGGCAAATCCCGACACCTGAGCGAGTCGCCTTCCATCGAGTGCCTTTCTGGCGGTCATCGTAGATTGTCGTTAGCTGATAAACCGTGCCAGAAAACCCCTCCACATCTGGTGCGGGCTTCTCCAACCGCATGAAATACAAAAATGACGGGTACAGAAAATCAGGGCTTCTATCCACATCAAACAGGCCGAAAACCCCACCGAACGAGATTTCCTTGTCAAGCACCGGGTCACTTGAGAAACGGTATTTCTCGGCAGGGATTGCGCAGCCGACGCGAGAAAACAGGCCGTAGTCATCCGGCGCAATCTTCCGCAGCCGGCGCATGCAAAAGATGTACTCCCCCAGACGATCAAGGATTTGGCCACGCAGGACCCATTGTGTTGTGTTGTCATCAACCGGCGCCTTCTTGGAACTCACCTTCGGCGGGGCAGGCTCTGTCGGAGTGCTTTGCTCGGCCCTTTCTGCCGGCGCGCTTGCCTCGCGTGGCAGGAACAGGAACAGGAATAACGCCTTTGCTCTTTCGATGATTCTGCTCACAGCGACACCTCCATCTCACGCTCGATAGCGGCAACCGCAGCCTCGCACTTCACCTTTCGCCAGCCGTCGCTGTCCCACCACGCCCGATGATAGTGCATGATGCTGGTGTGGTCTCGGCCGCCAAGGGCGGCGCCAATCTGCGGATACGACATACCCAGCCTGTCGCGCATGATGCGCGCCATGGCCGAGCGCCAGATCGTGACCTCTCTCAGTCTGGATGGTCCGCAAATGTGCGGGATAGTCAGGCCGGAAGCCACTTCTGCGGCGTCAAACAGCGACTCCAGGCCCAGCTTGGTTTTCCGCACCGGACCGCACACATGCTCGCGAAAGCGTAGCGGTGCTCGCAACGGCACTTTGATGGACGGGCGGGTATTGGCCGCAATCGGGCTGTCAATCGCCTTCTCTTTCGACTGCTGCCGAGCAAGCAGGGCATCAATAGTCTTTTCGCTCACACCATCGGCGCGCATACGCTCGACATCGATGTTCATCGCCGTCTCCTCGGGTCGTTGCCGTAAGCGTCATAACAGGGCAGGTCTTTAGGCACGTCGGCCCACTGCCGCTCGGATAGCTGCGCCGGTGTCATGCCTCCTCCTCGTAGTCTTGAATCGTCTTGCAGAGCTGGAAGAGCATTTCGAGCGGGATATGCGCCCAAGGCTGGCCGCGATCGGCACAGGTGATGAGAACGTCGGCGCCATCGCGCCAGCTCTCCAGGGTGCGGCCGGCTCCTTCCTTGCGCTTCTTGCACTCGATAGATGCCTTGCCAAAGCCTGCCAGGTAGACGGTGCCGTCATGCTTCAGCCCTTCGAAGGCGCCGCTGCCGGCATGGCGGTAGGCAGTCAGGCCAAAGCTCTTGGCCAGCTTGATGACCTCGTTCTCGAATCGCGTGCCCTTGCGCTTGTGGTTCACTCGCCCAACTCCTTCGTATTCAGCCAGTGAAGCGTCGGCGGGCCTTTGTGGCCATGCTCGTAGACTTGCCAGCAGTAGGCCAATTTGGTGCCGGTATTCTTGATACCCTCGCCTCCAGGCGGGCAGGATTGGCGGTCGGCGAAAACGTGGACGCGAGCCAGAGGATACTTGCGATAGACTTTGTTAAGTCGGGTGATGCCTTCGAGGGACTGCAGCTTGCAGAAGATGGCTACTTTCCAGCGGGCCATTTCTAGTGCGCGCTCAATGAAGGGCGTCAGCAGCTTGAATGGCGGGTTGGTGATGATGGAATCGAAGCTGAAGTAGCCAGTTTCGCCCCCACCAAGAAAATCCGATGAGCGTAGATACCAAGTCGGCGGTTTATCAATCTCGCCGCGCCATTTGATATCCATCCCAGAGCATGACAAGCCGGCTCTCTGGCACTCCTCTACGATGCGCCCCTCCCCACATGCCGGGTCCAGCATCGTTCCATAGAACCATTCGTTGAGAAGCAATGCCTGCGTAGCTTCTCGCGGCTCGACATACCAGTCGTCAGCATGGCGCTCATAGCCGCTTAGGGTGGTCGATGCCGGCATCAGGCCGCCTCCTCTTTCACTGGGGGCCGCCCCTGGATGCCAGCCATGAAGGCCTGCCAGCTCGGCTCGCGGCAGGCTGGGTGCATCCACTCCCAAGGCGGGCGCATGCCATAGGAGACGACGTCATAATCAGCCTGGCCGCACCAGCGGCAGGGGTGAGGGTCAGCCTTCTTCACGCTTCAGCCCTTCCGCCCACTCAGCCAGCGCGAAAGCTGCGCCAGCCGCATCGCCAAGCAGAATGGCAGCCGTGCTGCCGCTCGCCTTGGCCAGTTCTTGCGTTTCTTGGACATACCGACGTCGCTCTTCATGCTGCTTCTGTAGAGCCCTGGCCCTTGCTTGGATGGTCAGGTACTCGTGCGCGGGGATGGACTTGGCCTTACGGTAGAAGAGCGTGGTCACGCGGCCAGGCTCTAAGCCGAGTCGCTTGGCGGCGCGCCACAACCAGCGCTCGCGAGTGTCGTCCCATTGCCGATCACCGCCAGCTACCTGGATGCAACGTCGCACCTCCTCAATGGTTTGTTCAGGTGTCACGGCCGTCTCCTCAGATTTCGAGATCGCGCTCAATTTGTTCGAGCCGCTGCACGGTCTTTTCAGCATTGCGAAAGTCCTCGTAGCTAGATTCACCAAAGCCATGAGGACGATCTTCAACGCGCCCAAAATTCAGACGCGCAAACTCACCAAAAAGTCGAATCGCAGCCTCGTCATAGGCAATTGCGGCTTCTGTCTCTGTGGCAAATCCATTGAAGGTGTAGTGCCTTCCTTCAATGTAAATCCGTGCAGTCCATTTTGGTTTTTTGAGGCGAGGGCAAAGATAAACGCCCTTGTATTTGCTCGCCTTCTTACCCCTGTGAATGCGCTTGTTTCTGGCGTTCTGACTTGGGGTGGCAATCCGAAGGTTGGCGCGCCTGTTATCAAGGGTAAGCCCGTTGATGTGATCAACATGCACCCCCTTTCCTGCAGAAAGTACAAGTCGGTGCATGGCAAGGCCGTCGCCATTGGACAGGGTCGTTCGCGCGTACACCAGCCCTTTGCCGGCGCTGGCAGACCAACTGTACCGCCCGACCAATTGGGCGTCGGCGACATCAACAATGGAAATCAGGCCGTCAGTGAGCGGAACAATAAACGCCTTGCAGACAAGAGAAGGAGGAGCGCTAATGGCGCTGAAGCCAATCGGCCAGATGGCTTGGGAAATTGTGGAGGGACTGCGGGTCACGACCGAGCCCTCCACCAGTCCAATAGTAGAAGCGCGGCTAGAACGAGCAGCGAAATCGGCCAAAGCAGAACGGCAATGCAATGCCAGCCGCGAGGCTGGGACCAGCGCTCGTCCAAGAGCGAGCGCCAAACCTCAAGCGCAAACCAAAGGCCGAGGCCGTAGGGCACTGCGGCTATGAGCCAGCCGAGGTCAGTCATTGTCGCGCTTCTTTTTCAACCGCGCGGCGTCGAGGAGCGCTGCGGCCAGGTCTAGACAGCCCTCTCGCGTCAAGATGACGTCGTTGCTTCTTTCCCCGTTGCAGCGCGATTGCGTGGCGATAAGGGCTTGCCCGTCTTTGCAATCGTGCACAAAGACCTCATCCCCTTGTTGATCCTCGAAGTGGAAGTCGATCACGTCGCCGCCCTCCCAGCGCTCGCTACCCGCGGCTCAACTACAGCGGCGGCGTTGCTGCCCTGGAGCTTTTCAATGAGCCCTTCCGGAATGCCTCTTTGGCCCGCCTCCCAGCGCGAGACAGTCGAATTCCCCACACCAGCGATTGCGCCTACCTCGTCCTGTGTCAGGCCAAGGCGGCGGCGCACTGCTTTAAGCTTCACGCCGTCTGGTGAAGAGCGATTGCACCTGGGGTACAGAGAAGAAGGGCCAGGCTTCTGGTTGATGAAATCATTGGCCGTGACGGCGCCATTCGTCAGGCGCTCGACGGCCTGCAGAAGCCTCTTGCTCGGCATGCGCCGGCCTGTCCGCCAGCGCCAAACCGATGTCTCGTGGACCCCGAGCTTTTTAGCCAGCGTTTCGTCGTTGTGCTGCGACAGGCGCATCCAATCTGTAAGCTGCATGGGGATTAATTAGCCGTCAATGCGGGGATTGTCAAGACATGAGTCGCCAACTCGGGCGTCGATTAGCCAAACCGAATCATACAAGATGCCCCAATGAAGAAGCTAACCGAAAGCGACCGGCCAAACCGCATTAGAGAGTGGCGGATGCGTCGTGACATGACGCAAGACGAGCTTGCAGAGTTGGTCGGCCTTACAAATACAGCGGTTAGTAAAATAGAGAAGGGTCAGCGACGGTTGTCCGACCTCTGGATAGATAAATTCAGCAAGGCTCTTGGCTGCAGACCGGCGGAATTACTAAATGATGACAGTAGCGAAACTGTTGTCCCCGAGGCCAATGCCGTGCCCGCGCCCGAAATTCCACCAATCGCCCCTGCAGGGTTGCCAAAAGACGTCCCAGTCCTTGGCAGCGTCATCGGCGGCGATTCGCGGGGAACTGAAGTTGATTTCAGCCTTAATGGCGAGACCATCGATTACGTACGCCGGCCGCCGGGCATAGATAAAGTGAAGTCGGCCTTTGCCCTATTCGTACAGGGCGAAAGCATGTGGCCATGGAAGGGCGGCGGGCAGCTTATTTATGTGAACCCGGACCGACCGCCGGCTCTTGGCGGCCACGTCGTTGTTGAGCTGCATCCTGAAGAAGAGGGCGGTGACCTACCGTGCCTCGTCAAGCGGCTGCTAAAGACGACGGGGACAACTTACACCCTGGGGCAGTACAACCCCAAAAGGGACGACATCGTCATCCCCCGGAATCGCGTGAGAGCGATTTATCGCGTCCTAGAGCAAGAAGAGCTTTTGGGGATTTAGCTCAAGAAGAGCATATCGTCGTCCATTGCCCGGAGCACGCTGCAGCCGTCGAGCGGTATCGCAAAGCGCTCGCTGGGCTGAAGCTGTTCCACGGTGACGATAGATGGCGTCAAGGCCACCAGGAGCCCCACCAGATAGCTCTCCGGTCGCTTGACGGCGACAAAGCAGCCAATCCGTACTTCTGCGCGAGAGACCACCACGACATCACCACGGTTCTTCCACGGTGACAATGTGTCGTCTGTCATGCGTAAATAGGATAGGCCGACACCCAACTCCTCCAGCAATTCAGCTGTAGCGTTCACACCTGGCCTCCCTCCCGCGTGCAATCGCTGCCTCCTTTGTCCCTATAGGTTTGCACAAAGGGATACCGGTCGTCAAATGAATGGTTGTGTCAATTCCCCAGACAGCAGCAATTACGCCATATGTCGAATGCGGCGGCTAAATCGGGGATTAGGGTAGGGATTTTATCTACAGCTGTTGACACTGTTCGCCAGGTTGGCTATATTCTCCCCATCACCGATGGAGAGAGCCCATGCCATTCACGCCCACACCCATCCTTTCCGACAGTGTCACCTACACTGGCAACGTCAGCTTCGAGCTGGCTGGCGCGAGCTTCACTGATGTCCCTTTCTCGGCAGTCGCCACAGTCGAAAGCGACTGCGGCAGCGTCACCGTCGAGATAGAGGCCATCGCCCTTGGCGACGGTTACATCGCCACGCACACCGAGGCCGGGCGCGAGCTTTACGTCGCTGCAGAAAAGGCCATCCTGCGCGATTACGAGCAGGACATCATTGATGCGGCCGTGCTCGAGGAGGCCGCGTGATGTTCGACGCCGAATCATCCATCCGCACGCTCCTCACTCAGGAAATCAACAGGGAGAACGAGGCCCGGAAGCTCTCTTGGCAGGTCGACGACATGAGCGCAGTGACCAAGCACGACCATTGTTTGGCGCGCCTTGAGAACCTGCTGTGCAAATTCGAGATCGTGAAGAGCGCTTACGCCGCCGACGCCTTCGCCGACCGCCAAGCCAAGGCCGAAGCGGCAAGGGAGGTAAGCCAATGACCGACACCATTACCGCCTACAAGCTCTTCAATGTCGATTGGACCTGCAATGGATTCCAGTTCGGAGTCGGCAAGACCTACACCCACGAGGGCGAGGTGAGAGCCTGCAAGAGCGGCTTCCACGCCTGCACAGATCCGCACGACTGCTTGTCCTATTACCCGTTGACTGGAAGAGCCGCCCTTGTCGAGCTGTCAGGAAAAATCGACAAACACGACGACGACAGCAAGGTGGCAGCAGAGCGCATAAAAATCGTTAAGGCGCTGAGTAACGGCGAGTTCATCAGCGCCATCGTGAAGAAGGCAATTGCAGAGCGGCTTGAGGGTGAAACTGCGACAGGCGACCTCGGTGTGGCCAGCGCGACAGGCGACCTCGGTGTGGCCAGCGCGACAGGCTACCTAGGTGTGGCCAGCGCGACAGGCTACCTAGGTGTGGCCAGCGCGACAGGCGACCGCGGTGCGGCCAGCGCGACAGGCTACCGCGGTGCGGCCAGCGCGACAGGCGACCGCGGTGCGGCCAGCGCGACAGGCTACCTCGGTGTGGCCAGCGCGACAGGCGACCTCGGTGCGGCCAGCGCGACAGGCTACCTAGGTGTGGCCAGCGCGACAGGCTACCTCGGTGCGGCCAGCGCGACAGGCGACCTCGGTGCGGCCAGCGCGACAGGCGACCGCGGTGCGGCCATGGCAAGCGGATATGCCGGCAAGGCGAAAGCGGCTGATGGCAATGCCCTGTTTCTTGCTGAGCGCGATGGTGATTGGAACATCATCCACGTCTTCGCCGGCATCTCTGGGCAGGGCGGCATAGAGCCAGACACCTGGTACACGCTGCGCGATGGCAAGCCCGTCGAGGTGGCGTGATGCGCCGCCTCATCCGCATCCTCTTCCGCCGCAAGGCGCTCACCATCGTCAATGTCTTCGGCATGGACAAGAAGCCACCCCTGGCCCGGCGCTACATCCGCGGGCAGAGCCGGCCGAAAGAGCCTTCTTACAAGGCTATGCGGAAAGCGCTGGGGCTGCGGCCATGAACGCGATCGCACCGGGCGTCTATCCGCACATGAGCAACGAAGAGTACCAGGCAGCGCCTGGGCTCCGGTCTGGGATGCTGCGCGATCTTGCTTGCATGACAGCCAAGGAGGCTCGGCACAAGTGGGATAACCCCGAGGAGAGGAGCGACGCCTTCAATGTGGGCGAGGCGGCGCACCGGGCAATCCTAGAGGGCGATCTAGAGTTTTCCGGCTTCTACCTACTGCCGAAGGGGCACAAGGGCAGCAACAAGGCGGGCATGGCGCGCATCGACGAAGCCAAGGCGCTTGGTAAGACGCCCCTGAAGTGGGAGCAGCACCAGGCCGTTAAGGCTATGGCCGCCGCGATCCTGGAGAACACGCTTGCGCGCCGGATGCTGGAGAACATCCAGCCTGAAGTCTCGCTCTTCTGGATCGATCGCGAAACCGGGTTGCTCTGCAAAGCGCGGTTCGACGGCATGCCGCGCTCTTTCCGGTTCATCCTGGACCTGAAAACCACGCGCCGCAGCCTCTCTGACGAGGACATCGACAGGGAGATCCTTGAGTATCGCTATGACCTTCAGGGCGACTGGTACGAACGCGGCGCCCGGGCGCTGGGCATGTTCGACAACGCGCAGTTCCTCCCACTCTTCCAGCAGAAGAAGCCACCTTTCGACTGCCGCGCCAAGCTCATCAGGCCCAGCACCCGCGCCTTTGCCCGCGTGCACAATGACCACTGGAAACAGGTCTATGCCGACTGTCTTGCTCGAGACGAATGGCCTGGCTGGCCTGAAGAGATCACCGAGGCTGGCGCTCCTGGGTGGGCAGAGAAGCGCTGGGAAGACGAAGATCTGCGCCTGCCCGACTGGCAAGCGCCCCTAGCACAAGCAGCGGAGTAGATGATGAACAAGCCCGTCACCACCAACGAGATCATGCAGCACCGCGCACCGAGTGGCGTCGCGGCCAGCCAGGCCACCACGATCGAGCAGAGCCGGGCGATTGCCCAGGTTCAGGGCGCGCTTGTCGTTGCTCGCCAGAACCCGCGCGACACCATCGCCGCGACACACCGCATGCGTGAGGCTTGCTCTCATATGGCGCTTGCCGAGCACGCCTTCTTCCGCTTTCCGCGCGACGGCCAGACGATCTCCGGCCCGACGATCCATCTAGCGACCGAACTGGCTCGCTGCTGGGGCAACATCGACTACGGCATCACCGAGCTTGCCCGAGACGACATCAAGGGTGAGAGTGAGATGTTGGCTCACGCGTGGGATCAGGAGACCAACGCACGCATCATCAACTCCTTCATCGTGCCGCATCGCCGCGACACCCGAAAGGGGCCGAAGATGCTCACCGACGCCCGCGACCTCTACGAGAACAACGCCAACATGGGCGCCCGTCGCCTCCGTGAGTGCATCTTTCGTGTGCTGCCGGTCTCGTTCCGCGAAGAGGCCAAGGAGCTTTGCGCGCAGACCCTGCAGCACGGCGGTGGCGTGCCGATTGAGCAGCGTCGTGAAAAGCTCTTGGAGGCATTCACATCCATCGGTGTCACCCGCAAGCAGGTCGAGAAGAAGGCCGGGCGTGCGGCCGACAGGCTCACCGCTCACGACGTCGGGCAGCTTGGCATCATCTTCAAGTCCATCCAGCGCGGTGAGATCTCGAAGGCCGAGGAATTCCCTGACGACACCGCCGCCGAGCTGACGCACGAGATCATGGCGACGGCCGAGCAGGCCAAGGCCGAGCCGGAGCCCGCTGGCGCTCACGACCCGGAGACGGGTGAGGTTGTGCAGGAGGGGCCCGAGGGAATCACCACCGAGCCCAGCCAGGAAGCGGCTGAGCCCGCTGGATCGGCCCAGGAGGAAATCACCCAGCCTGATCTGATTTCGCCCGCCACCGTCGCCGACCTAACCGAAGACGCCCGCAATCTGGTGATGGAGCTGCAGGAGAAGGCCCGCGGCTTCGACAAGCTCAAGGCGCTGGACACCTGGTTCCTGACCGCCGCCAAGACGGCCATGGATGAGGCTCGCCTACACCAAGTCGGCCGCGATGCCGTTGCGCAGGTCAAGGCTTTGCGCCGCGCCAAACTCGTAGAGGAAAGCCGATGAACACCGAGATCCTGAGCACTCTCGCCGATCTCGCCCACGAGATCCAGAACCAAAAGGGCAAGCAGCGGGTCGTGCCCGGCGGCAGCGTGACGGTCGAGATGTTCGACCTAGAGCGCAGACTGCGGGACCTGCTCTTAACCGCCGATCCCGAGGCCATCCGGCGCGCGGTCGAGGTGCTGGAGGGCAGGGCATGACCAAGCTTGAGGAGCTGCGGCGGCTTTGGCGGACACGAGACGAGGCCGTCGATGCTTGGAGGAACGCCGCACCAGGTGAGCGCGGCAAGCTCGCGACGCCGATGATTGAGGCGAGGTTGAAGCTTGCGCGCGCCGTTGAAGACATGCGCGCCAACGAGGTCTTCCCAGCACCCGATTACTTCTGGGACATCGACGGCGCCGGAGACGAAGGCAGCGAATGCTGGGAAGACCTCATCGACGGATACCCGGAAGGCCAAATCGTTAAGCTGACAACGGCCATGCCGGGACCGACATTCTTTGCAGTCTGGACGGGGCAATTGGAATGCAAATTCAAACGCCACATCGCCCCCACCAAGGAATCCCTAGAGGCCAAGATGAAGGAGGCGGGTGATGTGGCTGACTGAGGAAGAGGCCCTAAAAAAGCTCTGCCCATTTGCACGCACTCCGAACGAGGACCTGCTGTGTGCGGGGAGCGACTGCATGGCCTGGCGCAAGAGCGGGCCACCGAGGGAAGTGAAGCGCTTCTACGAGGACGCGCCTGACCACCCCGATGCCGTCGCTGGTGGAGAGTGGCGCACTTACAAAGACGGCTGGCGTTACGAGGTTACCGACTGGGACCGCGATGGCCGCAAGTTCGACGTCTTCCACCGCCCTGGCCAAGACGACGGCAAGAGCTACGGCTACTGCGCGCTGATAGAGAAGGAGACGGGCTGTGAGCAATAGTCTTTATCTGCCTGGTGCAACCGACAGCCAAACAGAGTTTGAGGCTGAATGGGGCGACGACGGCGATTTGGTGTTGACCACCGTCAAGAAGGACGCCGCTGGGTGTGCCGCATACCAAAACGCTTACATCGATAGAGCTACTGCTCGCGTTCTGCGGCATTGGCTTAAGAAGACAGGGGCTTAGCCAATGCCTAACGACATCCCCAAAGTGGCCCTGGACGCTGCGATTGACGCCGCGCGCTTTGAGTTCGACGGCGACGAGCTGCCTTGTGGCCCCGTCGAGGAGGCCGCTGCGATTGCCGCCGCCAAGGTGGCCTACGCTGCGGGCTATCAGGCAGCGATTTCGAGGGTCGCAGAGCTTCTTAGCAAAAGGGAAGGTAGGGCTCGTGAGAGCGCCGCCAACTGGAAGGGGGAACCCCTGGAGCATCACTGGCTTGTGAGAGCCGATGATGTGGCCGTGGCGCGAAGAGAGGTTCTCGACGTCATGAAGGAGGCCGCCATCCATGACTGACATGCCCGAAGAGGTAAGAGCCGAGTTGCGTGCCGTCCTTGATAGGCTGGGCATCGACTTGGGCAGTGGCTCAGCAAGCACGTTCTGGGGCGTCGTTGATCACGCCTACCCCATCATCCGCGCCGCCGAGCGCAAGGCGACGCTGGAGGAGGCTGCGGGGGTGGCTGAGAACATTGGGGCCATGAAGGCAAGAGATGCTCAGCGGTATGTCGCTAGCGAGCGCCTCTTCGCAGAGCACGAAACCGGGAGGCAGGTGGCTGAGCGAAGCGCCGCCGTCCTACGCGCCCTCGCCGAGAAGGAGCCAGGTGATGGCTGACCGCATGCCCCAAGCCCCTGACTGCTGCTGCCACACATGCGAGCGGGACTTCCATCATCAAGGCATCGCCTCGCACCGGGCAATGCATCGTCGTCGCGGCGAGATTTGCGAAATCAGCTTCAGCGATGGGCGCAGAGTGACTTACGACTTTCGGAGGCAAGCCAATGACTGACCAAGCCCCCACGTGGGAGGAGAAGCAGGAAGCTGCGCTTGCAATGGTCAAGTACTGGGAAGCGTTCGCGTCCGGCATCTACATCGGCGGCGAGCGCGAGCGCTTTGTTCGGAATCTCACGATTTTCCAAGCCATCGCAGCGGACTACGCCGCCCCCGAGCCGCCCAAGCTGCCGGAGGGGTGGAGGATTACACGCAACGAAAGCTGTCTGAGCCTAGAAAATTCAGACGGCCTACGCTGCGGCGAGATCTCCTTTCGGTCTGGCCCGCTCATGGTGACGATGGAGCGCTGTGTGGATCTCGATGCAGCGCTCGCCTTCGTTCTTACCGGCATCGCCGCCCTAGACGCCATGGAGAAGGGCGATGGGTAAATACTCACCTGCCGTCGAAGTCATCCGCGGCTACCTGCACAAGGCCCAGCGCGACCTTGCGAAGGCGCGCGCCGAAGTGGACGTGCTGCAGATAGCGCTGCTCGAGGCCGAAATGGCTGAGGACAAAGCGAAGGAGGCCCTGAGCGATGGCTGACTACACAGAGGAAGCAATGGAGGCGGCTGTTGATGCCTTCATCCTCGCCAAAGAAGCCAGCAATGGCTTCGCTGCGGATGGTCCAATTGAAGAGTTCCAGCGCAAGGGATTTATTCTCCACTGCCCTGAGTTCGTATGGCTCCAGGAGGCGCTGAGGGCGGCACACCCGATTGTCGAGCGGAGGGTGAAAGAACGTTACGCGTCGCTGCTCACCGAGGCGCACAACGAGCTTCATAACCTAGGGGGCTCGCTGAACATGGCACGCCTCCTTATGCCAGAAAAGGAGACCCGCGACCTTGCTGGCGAAATCGTCGAGGACGCGGCCAAGGTCCGGGCCAAGATTAGGGAGGCCCTGAGCGATGGCAGCTAGCGTGAAGAGGCAACCCAAGCGCATCATGGTTGACGGGGTAATGATCGAAACCGGCCTTGAGCGACGCGCCGTCCAGTATCTGGCAGCCAATGGCAAAATCCCTGGGGCTGCTAAACTCGGTGGCAAGTGGACATTCGATGTCGCTAAGCTACACAGGTGGATCAGGCAAAAGGAGGCAGAACCATGCCAGGCCGTCTCTACAAGCGAGGGGAAACCTGGTGGGGCCGCGTCCGTATCGCCGGCCGCGAGCACTCGCGAAGCCTACGAACACGCTCTCGGGCTGAGGCCCAGCGGAGGCTAGACAGATGGGCCAAAGACTTGGGCGAAGCGCAGTTCTTTGGCGAAGAGCGGCGCACGTGGGAAGCCGCCGCCCTCAGGTACGTCCGAGAGGTTCTGCCCCAGGCGGTCAAGCCCGCCACGGCCAAGCGCTACATCGTCTCGCTGAAGCAGGTGGACGCCATACTGTCCCCGCTCTACCTGGATCAGGTGGACAAGAAAGCCATTGCCAGAGTCGCCGCTCGGCCGGGGGTAACGAACGCAACCAAGCGTCGGGATTTGACGGCCGTTTCTCGGGTGCTGGCCGCCTGCGTGCAGTGGGGCTGGCGCGACGACAATCCGGCCAAGGATTGGGATCGATCGCTCATCAGAGAGCGGCGGGATCCTATTGTCTTGCCGACCGACGAGGAAATCGAGGCCGTCTTAGAACTGGCGCCGGGCAACCTGGCTCGCCTCTTCGGCTGCCTCAGATGGACCGGAATGAGGATGGAGGAGGCCGGCGGATTGCTCTGGTCTCAGGTCGATATGAACGCGGGGCAAATCACCCTTCACCGCACCAAGACCGACCGCCCGCGGGTCATTCAGATGGACACGCCGGTGGGTTCTGTTCGGGGTACAATTGGGGGTACAGCGCGGCACCTGCATTCGCCATTCGTTTTTCACCACGACGGGGCGCGCTATCACAACATCTCAAGCCGCTTTGCCGAGCTGCGCAATCGGGCCAACACACGGATTCGATTGCACGATTTGCGCCACAGGTTCGCCGTGGACTGGCTTCGCAACGGGGGCGACATCTATCGCCTTCAGCAGCACCTTGGGCATTCGTCCATAAAGACGACGGAAATCTATCTCGACTACACAGGGGGACAAACGGGGGTACAGCAGCGACGGTTTTCCGCCAAATCAGAGGTCGGATGATGTCCGCTAAGTCATTGAAAAATGGCGGAGGGGAAGGGATTCGAACCCTCGATAGGGCTTATCACCCTATAACGGTTTAGCAAACCGCCGCCTTCAGCCGCTCGGCCACCCCTCCGTCCCGACCCTAGGGGCGCTGGCCGCAAATGGGCTGCCCTCGGTCACTGGGAGGCGGGATTTAGCGCCTCTTGGGGGTGCCTGTCAAATGCTCCCTTAACGCAGCATCCCATGGCCTTGAACGTCCTTCGTAGGGGCGCGTCTTTGCTCTCACAAGAGTCCGACTTGGTACCCTGCAAAACTGCACCGAAGCGCTCTCCGAAAACGGCCCGCAGCTCAAATACGAGAAAAACACTGCTACATCATCAATTGCCGAGTGACGCTGAAAGACCAATACCATGGCGACGATCGCAGGCACGGATCTGGACGACATCCTGGAGGGCAGTTCGCTCGCCGATGTCATGCTCGGGCATTCGGCTAATGATGAGCTGAGTGGGCTCAGCGGTGCCGGCAGCAACCTCTTAAGTGGTGGGCTGGGCGACGACCCGATCGAGGCAGAGCTGGGCGCGAACGTCTCGGTCTTCGGTGACGCAAGCGATGATCGACTCTTCGGAGGGTCCGGCGGCGATCTTCTGGCCGGTGTCGCGGGCTTTGACACCTTGGCCGGTGATAGTAGCGATAATTCGCTCTTCGGCGGGGCCAAGGACGATAGTCTGTTAGGCGGTGACGGCAGCGACTATCTGCGCGGTAACCACGACCACGACAGCCACAATGTGGCGACGGCGACGATCTGGCCTTTGGCGATAGCGGCAACGACACAATTGACGAAGAACTCTCCAAGAACGTGGGAGACGATAGTTTCTTCGGCGGCTATGGTTTTGACTTGATTAGGGGTGGCAGCGGAGGTGACCGCCTCTACGGCGGTGACGCAATCGACCCGCTCTTCGGCAACGAAAGCGATGACAGCATCTCTGGCGGTCGTGGCGATGACAGCTTCTTCAATGGCGGTGATGGCCCGGACCTGCTGTTCGGCAAAAGTAGCCGTACTTTTCTGGCAGGCGGTGCCGGCAACGATATCTCGATCACGGGTGATGGGAACTGCGGCTTCGGCTGCAGCGGGCAGGATTGGTTCTTGTTCGACGGCCATAGTCTGGGTTCGGGCGGATCAGGTGGACCGATCGTCAGAGACTTCGATGGTGTCAGCCAGAATGACGCCAACGGTGCGGACAAGCTGGTCTTCGCCAGCGGTTTGGAGACCGATAGCTTCGCCTAGATCGGACGTGCGGCCTTCACCGGAAACGACGACGGCAACGTGGATCTGGCCTTCCAGGTCACCGGTCTTACCGCAGCGAACCAGCTCACAGCGACGGATTTCCTATGGTCCTAAGCGATCGTTATCTGGTTGCTCACTGACTGGCCAGAGCTTGATCCAAATCTCCAATCAGATCGTCGACCGCCTCCAGGCCGATCGAGAGGCGCACCAGATCGTAGGGTACCTTGCTCCCCTCCCCTTCGATCACCCGACGATGCTCGACGAGGCTCTCGACCGAACCCAGCGAGGTCGCCGGATGGAAGAGTCTGACCTTGCGGCAGAGCCGCGCCGCAGCCTCTTGGCCGCCGGAGAGTCGGAGCGAAAGCATGCCGCCGAAGCCGCCCTGCATTTGCTTGGCGGCCAAGGTGTGTCCCGGATGCTCGGCGAGGCCTGGATAGAGCACGCGAGAGACCCCGGGGTGGTCCACCATCACGGCAGCGATCCGTGCTGCGCTTTCGCAGGCCTGACGGACGCGCGGATAAAGGGTGCGCAGCCCGCGCAGCAGCAGCCAGGCCTCGAAGGGGCCAAGCGTCCCGCCGAAGCCGCCGCGGTTGACCAGGATATCCGACCAAGCGCTGTCTGCCTCGGCTGTCACCAGGGCACCCGCCAGGACGTCGCTGTGCCCGTTCAGATACTTGGTGGCAGAGTGCATCACCAGATCCGCACCCAGCGCCAAAGGCCGGGTCAACACCGGCGTTGCCACCGTGCTGTCGACCGCGACCCGTGCGCCAGCCGCCTTGGCTTCGGCTGCCAGCGCCTCAATGTCGAGGATCTCCCAGAGGGGATTGGCCGGCGTCTCCAACCAGACCAGTTTGGTTTTCCCTGGCCGCAACACTCGGGAGAGCGTATCCGCCTCGGAGAGGTCGGCGAGGTCCAACCTCAGCCCCCACTGTTTGGCAAAGCGATCTAGGAAGCTGCGCAGCGCCCAGTAGACACCACTGTGCGCCACCATGTGGTCGCCGGGTTTCAGGCCAGAGACCACGGCCATGGCCGCTGCCATGCCGGAGCCAAAAACCGCAGCCCCAGCCCCACCCTCCAACGTCGCCAGGGTGTCTTCCACCGTGTCCCAGGCGGGCGTACCATAGCGACTGTAACTGCTGGGCTGGCGCAGGCCGTAGTCGGCGTCGCGGGCGAAGGTTGTCGCCACATGGATCGGCGGCACGATCGCACCGCTTTCCTCGTCCAGGTAATGCCCTGCCTGCGCGGCGATGCTCTCCGGGGAGAGCGGCGGATCTTCAGACTTGCTCATGGCCTAGCAACACCTGATTTGCTTGACACGCCCATCTACCCCTCTCCTCTCACTGCAAACAGCCACGGGCTGTTAAGAGAAGAGGGATGTGCAGCAAGGAGCGGCCGCTGGCAAGACGCTGTCAGGAACGGCTCCCGATCTAATGCCTTGCCCCTTACGCCTGTAATCATGAAAGCGGTCGAGCCTACTCGACCAGTTTGACCTCACTCGGATTCCAAGAGCCCTCGAAATATCGCCCTTCGCTATCTCGGTTTGAGAGTGCGTACTGCGAACCGACACCCACTGTGCCTGCGATCTGAACCGCCCCTGGTTTGTCGGCACCTGTAGTCTTTCGGTCTGAGAACTGGGGAATCCGGTGCCGGAAGCGATCGTGGCGATCATGGCGAGGGCTGTGCCTTGAAATGGACAGCGATCTCTCCGATCGCGCCTGGCCTCGAGCTGGGCGATGCCAGACAAGCGCTTTTCCACTTGATCGGACTTGTCGGCGCCCTCAGGCTGATCAGCGAGAGGCCAAATCGGGATCCAGGCTAAGAGGTTTGCCGCCGGGATGGCTCAATGAGGCTGCACACAATTCCTGCGCGACGCATGCTTTTCGGCGTGCCGATGACCGGGATGACAAGGGTCACTGTCGAAGAAGCGTGCCCGACATGCAACTACAAGGAAGAGGTGGACCATGGCCCGCGAACCGATCCGACCCCAAGATGTACTTCCTGATGCTGAAGACTACAAGACCGTCAAGGGAGTGCGCATTCGCAAAGGAACCATTGCTGCGGCGCTGCGAAACATCGAACTGCTCGGCAGCGGTTCGAAACAGGAGAGGCAGGACGCACTGGCCATGATAGAGTCATTGGCGCCGAATCTGGTGATGCTCGGTGTCCACAAACACTTCCAATGCCGCAATCCTCAGGTGGAAGCGATCCTTGAAAGCGCGGCAAAGCGCCTTGATGACCCAATCAGGGATACGACCGAGGCTGCTTCGGCCGACCAACGCGAGTGATACTCACGATGTGGCTCGGACCGCAGGCGCGTTGAGTGAGGTTCGCTGCCGCCTTGGTCTGCTCACCTACTCTGTCCGGCCCGCGCTCGAACGGCACCGCTGCATCGCAACGGACAAGAAAGAGAGCGCTTTTGCGCAAACGACCCCAGGTCCAGCACTCCCTGCTCCACCCGGTGTGGCAGCACCCGCCTCGAAGAGATGGCCCGCATGTTCGATATCGGTGTATGTCGCCTGCACCAAGCCCTGGACTGGGAAGATCTCTCCTTCCGCCTTCGCCCTTCAGACGTAGCCAAAAAGACCGCTAGAGCCCGCTCTGCCAGCCCCAGTCGGCCAGGGTGCCGCTGTAGACCAGGAAGAGCAGCAGTCCGCCCAGCAGAACGCGATAAAGCACGAAAGGCAGAAAACTGGCCCGCTTCAGCCAGGCCATCATGACAGCAATGGCGATCAAAGCAGAGACGAATGCCAGGCCTGCCGCCAGAACTGCATCGGCACCCAGGGTCGCCGACTCGATCTCGCGCAGTTCAAGACCGGCGAAGAGACCGGCGGCCAGGATCGTCGGGATCGACATCAGAAGCGAGATACGTGCTGCATCGCTGCGCTCCATCCTGATCGCCCTTGCCGCCGTCATGGTGATACCGGAACGACTGGTGCCCGGAACCAGCGCCAAGACCTGCGCACAACCCAGGATGAGTGCGTCCTTCGCCCCCAGATGCTCCATCTTGCGCAAGGTCATGCCGCTGCGGTCGGCAAGCCAAAGCAGGATGCCGAAGCCAAGCGTGGTCCAACCAATCAGTGCCAGATCGCCCTTCAGCAGCGGCAGCCAATCTTTCACCAGATAGCCAACGGCCAGTATCGGCAATGTCGCGATGATCAGCAGGACGATCAAACGGCGATAGGGATCCGGCCGCCGACGAAACAGCGAAAGAACCATGCCAGCAAGATCGCGCCAGTAATAGAGACAGACGGCACCCAGAGTACCAACATGAACGGCGATATCCAAGACCAGCTCTTGGCGGGCATCCATTTCCGCTGGCACTGCGCCGATCCCGTGGAATCCGATCCAGGTGAGATCGAGGTGACCGCTGGAGGAGATTGGCAAGAACTCGGTGATGCCCTGGACCAGTGCCAGGATGGCGAGAAGGTAGAGTGGCACGTTGGCCCCTTCGGCTAGGCGAGCGAAGCCTCGCTTATAGCCCAGTAGGTCTCGGGTCGGCATCGCTCAATATAGTCCTGATTCGGACCTAAATCACCAACTGACAAACCGCACCTTTTGCCAAAGTGAACTTCTTCATCCGTGAGGCTGATATAAAGGTCAACAAATGCGCCCTATTTTTTGCGAATCTGCTGGATATCTGCCGCCGTCTCCGCTATAGCACTGCCGCTCGCTTAGGCCTGCCTGGTCGTAGGCAGTGCCGCGTCCGGCCGCCCATCCAAATCGTGCGCGCCGCAAGAGATAACATACGCTGGAGGGAACGCGGGCCATGGCCAACCGCATGCTACGCTTTATCGAGCTTGACAAGCAGATGCCCGACAAGCGCGCTGTTTCAGAGCGGCGTGAGGACTTCCAAGAGATCTACGAAGACTTTAGCGAAGAGCGCGCAAAGGAGCAGTCCGGCCGCTGTTCGCAGTGCGGCATACCCTTCTGCCAGGTGCATTGCCCGGTTCACAACAACATTCCCGACTGGCTGATGCTAACTGCCGAGGGCCGCTTGGAAGAGGCCTATGAGGTCAGCCAAGCGACAAACAACTTCCCAGAGATTTGTGGGCGCATCTGTCCGCAAGACCGGCTCTGCGAGGGGAGCTGCGTCATTGAGCAGTCGGGCCACGGCACGGTCACCATCGGCTCGATAGAGCGCTACATCACCGATACCGCTTGGGAAAAGGGCTGGGTCAAGCCGGTCAAGCCCGCTCGAGAGCGACCCGAGAGCGTCGGCATCGTCGGTGCGGGTCCAGCCGGCCTGGCGGCCGCGGAGGAACTGCGCAGGCTGGGCTATCAGGTCACGGTCTACGACCGCTACGATCGCGGAGGCGGACTGCTCATCTACGGTATTCCAGGCTTCAAGCTTGAAAAGCCGGTTGTCGAGCGCCGCGTGCAGCTGCTGCGCGATGCCGGTGTCGAGATCAAGCTGAACTGCGAGATCGGCCGCGACATCGCCATGAACGAGCTACGCAACCGTCACGCTGCCGTGCTGATTGCCACCGGCGTCTATAAGGCCAGGGAGCTTAAGGTGCCGGGTGTCGGCAGCCCAGGCGTGGTCCCTGCCCTCGATTTCTTGATTGCCTCCAACCGACGTGATTTGGGCGATCAGGTACCAGAGATCGAAGACGGCAGCCTCTGGGCCGAGAACAAGAGTGTCGTCGTGGTCGGCGGCGGCGATACCGCCATGGACTGTGTGCGCACTGCCGTACGCCAAGGCGCGATCTCCGTACGCTGCCTCTATCGCCGCGATCGCGCCAATATGCCGGGCTCCCAGCGCGAGGTCGCCAATGCCGAAGAAGAGGGCGTCGAATTTCTCTGGCTCTCCGCACCCGAAGCGGTCATGGGCGATCCTAGCGTCAGCAAACTGCGCGCTGCCAAGGTGCACCTGGGTATGCCCGACGCCACCGGTCGCCAGACCCCACAGATCCTCGAAGACTCCTCCTTCGACATCGAGGCCGATCTGGTCATCAAGGCCCTGGGCTTCGACCCCGAGGACTTGCCGCACCTCTTCGGCGAGCCCGGCCTGGAAGTGAGCCGCTGGGGCACGATCCTGATCGACCACAAGACGAAAATGAGCCGCCTTCCCGGCGTCTTCGCCGCCGGCGACATCGTCCGCGGCGCCTCTCTGGTGGTCTGGGGCATCCGCGACGGCCGCGATGCTGCCGCCTCGATGCACAACTACATTCAGGCAGGCGCGCACGCCGAGGCGGCGGAGTAGATCTCTTGGTTTCCTCCCTTCTGCTACGCCCGGCTTCCGCTAGGCTTGAATGGCTCGGCCGAAGCTTGCCGGCGCTGCGTAACCCGCCTGCCCCCGCCCCGACCATGACCAAGTGGAGCGCGGCTGGGGCCGATCCAACTTCGCCAGACGCCCTACCCCGGAGCAACCCGTCATGACCTATCGCCTCTACGACGCCATGATCTCCGGCAATGGCTACAAGGTCCGCCTGCTGATGACCCAGTTGGAGCTCGATTTCGACTTCGTCGATCTCGACCTCTTCAAAGGGGAAACACGCATGCCGGAGTTCTTGCAACGCAATCCCAATGGCCGTATCCCGACCCTGCAGCTTGCCGACGGCACCTGCTTGGCCGAGTCCAACGCGATCCTCTATTACCTGGCGCAGAACACGCCCTATTGGCCCGAGGGTCGGATCGAGCAGGCGCAGACCCTACAGTGGCTCTTCTTCGAGCAGTACAGCCATGAGCCTTACATCGCCGTGCTGCGTGCTTGGATCGCCGAGGGTCTGGGCGGGCAGACGCCGGAAGAGCAGGCCGAGATCCCCCGTCGTCGCACCAAGGGCTATCAGGCCCTCGACGTCATGGAGAGCCACCTGAGGGAGCGTAGTTTCTTCGTCGCCGAGCGCTACGGCCTCGCCGACATTGCACTCTATGCCTACACCCACGTCGCCCCTGATGGCGGTTACGACCTCGCTGGCTACCCTGCCGTTCGCGCTTGGATGACGCGCGTGGCGGCTGCACCGCGACACATCCCGATCACCCAGCGGCCCGGCCGGGCCCCCGCTTGAGGGTAACTCCTATGATCAACGCTACCGAGATCGTCCGCCGCCAAGCTGCAGAGGCTGAGCGCCTCGCCCGCCATGGCCTCTATGATCCGGCAGAAGAGCATGATGCCTGTGGTGTCGGTATGGTAGCCACACTGGATGGCAAACCCCGGCGTTCGGTCGTCGAGGCGGCGATCCAGGCTCTGAAGGCGGTCTGGCATCGCGGCGCCGTGGATGCCGATGGCAAGACCGGCGATGGTGCCGGCCTGCATGTCGCCATCCCGCAGGACTTCTTCCGCGAACATGTCGAGCGCACCGGCCATCAGCCCGGCAACCGAGACATCGGCGTCGGCATGGTCTTCTTGCCGCGCACCGACTTCTCAGCGCAAGAGCGCTGCCGCACCATCGTTGAGCGCGAGATCATCAACGGCGGCTTCGGCGTCTTTGGATGGCGCCAGGTGCCGATTGACACCGCGATCATCGGCGAAAAGGCCAACGCGACCCGGCCCGAGATCGAGCAGATCATGATCGAGAACCTCGACGACATGCCGGCCGAACACTTCGAACGCGCGCTCTATGTCATCCGCCGCCGCATCGAGCGCGCGGTGAACGAAGCCACCATCAAAGACTTCTACATCTGCTCCCTCTCCGGACGCTCACTGATCTACAAGGGCATGTTCCTGGCCGAGCAGGTGGACAGCTTCTACCCCGACCTGATGGACGCGCGCTTCGTTTCCAACTTCGCGATCTTCCATCAGCGCTATTCCACCAACACCTTCCCGACTTGGAACTTGGCGCAGCCCTTCCGTGTCCTGGCCCACAACGGCGAGATCAACACGCTGCGTGGCAACGTCAACTGGATGGCCGCGCATGAATGCCGTCTGGAATCGCCCGCCTTCGGTGAGCGGATCGAGGACTTGAAGCCGATCATCCAGCCCGGATCTTCCGACTCCTCCGCTCTGGACGCCGTCGCCGAGCTGCTGGTGCGTGGCGAGCGTGATCTGCCGATGGTCAAGTCGATGCTGATCCCGGAGGCCTGGAACGACGACAGCCCGATCCCACAAGCACACAAGGCCTTCTACGCCTACTGCAATGCAGTGATGGAGCCCTGGGACGGGCCCGCAGCGATCTGCGGCTTCGGCGGCACTTGGCTTGTTGCCGGCATGGATCGCAACGGTCTGCGACCGATGCGCTACACCATCACAGAGGACGGGCTGCTCTTCGCCGGTTCGGAGACCGGCATGGTGCGCACCGACGAGGACCTGATCGTCGAAAAGGGCCGGTTGGGTCCGGGTCAGATGCTAGCCGTAAACCTGATGGAGGGTCGCCTCTACAAGGACGGCGAGATCAAAGACTATCTGGCGCAGCATCGGCCTTGGGCGGACTGGATCGAACGCAGCCAGGATGCAATGGAGGGGATCAGCACCGCTGATGCCCAGGCGCAGCTTTCCGAGATGGCGCGCGAAGAGATGCGTCGCCGGCAGCTGACGCACGGGATCACCATGGAAGAGATGGAACTGATCTTGCATCCCATGGTCGACCAAGCCAAGGAAGCGACAGGCTCGATGGGCGACGATGCCCCACTTGCCGTCTTATCCAACAATGTGCGCCCGCTGCACCACTTCTTCCGCCAAAACTTCAGCCAGGTGACCAATCCACCGATCGATTCCCTACGTGAGCGACGGGTCATGACCCTGCGCACGCGCCTCGGCAATCTTGGCAACATTCTGAATGAGAACGACGAGCAGTATCGCTTCCTACTGCTCGACAGCCCGGTTCTGACGACGGGCGCATTCCATGCCCTGCAGAACCACGTGAAGGGCCGGGCGACCAGCATCGACTGCACTTATCCGATCGAAGACGCGCGCGCCGGCAAGCCGGCGCTACGCGATGCTTTGGACCGGGTGCGCCGCGAGGCCGATGACGCCGTGCGTGGCGGCTCCGAACATGTTGTGCTGACCGACGAGGCGGCGAGTGAGGCTCGCGCGCCGATCCCAATGATTTTGGCGACCGGCGCGGTTCACGCCCATCTCGTGCGCCAACGCTTGCGGACCTTCACGGCCATCAACGTGCGCTCGGCTGAGTGTTTGGACGTGCACTACTTCGCCGTCCTCATTGGCGTCGGCGCAACGACGGTCAACGCGTACCTTGCAGAAGCCGCCATCGTTGACCGCCACGCCCGTGGCCTTTTCGGCAAGCTCAGCCTGGCCGACTGTCTGGAGCGCTACAAGACCGCCATCGGCGACGGCCTCTTGAAGATCATGTCCAAGATGGGGATCTCCGTCCTCTCCTCCTACCGTGGGGGCGCCAACTTTGAGGCCATCGGCCTCTCGCGTACTCTGGTTGACGAGTACTTCCCCGGTGTCACCAGCCGTATTTCCGGCATTGGCCTCCGCGGTCTGCAAGAGGATGTGTTGGAGCTGCACGACAAGGCCTGGAGCCGCGCTGTCGCAACCTTGCCGGTCGGCGGCTTCTACCGCTATCGACGCGGCGGTGAGAGCCATGCCTGGGAGGCAAAACTCATACACACGCTGCAAACGGCGGTCGGGACTGACAGTTACTCTACCTACAAGCGATTTGCCTCCGGACTTCGTGACCTGCCGCCCAACTCGCTACGCGATCTGTTGGATTTCAAAGGGAACGAGGCCACGGCTGTGCCGCTGGAAGAGGTCGAATCGATCACCGCCATTCGCAAGCGCTTCGTCACTCCCGGCATGTCGTTAGGCGCCCTTTCGCCCGAGGCGCACGGCGCACTCAATATCGCCATGAACCGGATCGGTGCGAAGTCTGATTCCGGCGAAGGCGGCGAGGTTCCAGAGCGATACGAGCCACAGCCCAATGGCGACAACGCCAACTCGGCAATCAAGCAAGTGGCCTCGGGCCGCTTCGGCGTCACTGCTCATTATCTGAATAAGTGCCGCGAGATCGAGATCAAAGTCGCCCAAGGCGCCAAACCCGGCGAAGGCGGGCAGCTGCCCGGCTTCAAGGTGACAGAGATGATCGCGAAACTACGCCATGCCACGCCTGGCGTCACCCTGATCTCGCCACCACCTCATCACGACATCTACTCGATCGAGGATCTTGCACAGCTGATCTACGATCTGAAGCAGATCAATCCCGATGCCAGGGTCTGTGTAAAGCTGGTCGCCCGCTCCGGCATCGGCACAATTGCCGCAGGGGTAGCCAAGGCCGAGGCCGATGTGATCCTGATCTCTGGCCACAATGGCGGCACCGGTGCCAGCCCTCAGACCTCCATCAAATACGCCGGCGTACCTTGGGAGATGGGACTGTCGGAGGTGCACCAGGTTCTGACCTTGAACAACCTGCGCCACCGGGTTCGCTTGCGTACGGACGGCGGAATCAAGACTGGGCGCGATGTGGTGATCGCCGCCATGCTGGGCGCAGAGGAGTACGGCATCGGCACCGCCTCTCTGGTCGCAATGGGCTGTATCATGGTGCGCCAGTGCCATTCCAATACCTGCCCCGTGGGCGTCTGTACGCAAGATGCGGCATTGCGCAAGCACTTTACCGGGACCCCAGAGAAGGTCGTTAACCTCTTCTCTTTCCTCGCCGAAGAGGTTCGCGAGATCCTGGGCGAGCTGGGTCTACGCTCCTTGAACGAGGCGATCGGCCGAACAGACTTGCTGCAGCAGGTCAGCCGCGGCGCCGCGCATCTCGACGACCTGGACCTCAACCCGCTGCTGATCACGGCAGAGCGCGGCGGCAATGCCGCCTACTGCACCATGACCGATCGCAACGAGGTACCCGATACCTTGGATGCGCAGATTCTGGTCGATGCAGCCTCGCTCTTCGAAGACGGCGAAAAGATGCAGCTGCAGTACAACATTCAGAACACGCAGCGCGCCATCGGCACGCGTCTCTCCGCCATGATCACCCGCCGCTTCGGCATGACAGGTTTGGCGCCGGGCCACCTGACTGTGCGCCTTCGGGGCTCGGCCGGTCAGTCTCTTGGTGCCTGGGCCGTGCAAGGCGTCAAGCTGGAGGTCTTCGGCGACGCCAACGACTATGTCGGCAAAGGTCTCTCCGGCGGCACCATTGTCGTCCGGCCGCCGACCAAGTCGCAGCTGGCCAGCCACGAGAACACAATCATCGGCAACACGGTGCTCTATGGCGCAACCGCTGGCCAGCTGTTTGCCGCAGGACAGGCCGGAGAGCGCTTTTGCGTGCGCAACTCCGGCGCCACGGCAGTGGTCGAGGGCTGCGGCTCCAACGGCTGCGAGTACATGACTGGCGGCACCGTTGCGATTCTTGGCCCGGTCGGCGACAACTTCGCGGCTGGCATGACAGGCGGCATGGCCTTCGTCTACGACCCGGATAACCTTCTGCCGATCCGCATCAACGCAGACAGCGTAATTTTCCAACGAATCGAGACCCAGCACTACGAAACCCTGCTGCGCCAGTTAGTGGATCGTTACTGGCGCGAAACTGCCTCCGACTATGCCCAGCGCCTGCTCGTCGACTGGCATCTCTCCCGCAATCACTTCTGGCAGGTGGTACCCAAGGAGATGTTGAGCAGGCTTGAGCACCCGATCACCAGGGACGAGGCTGTGCAGCAGCCAGCCTAGGCGGCGGCGAGTGCGGTCAGGAGCTCGCGCGCCTCTTCGTCGGCTGGAAACATCATCTCGATCTTCAGCTCGGAGAGGGCGATGTCCTCTGCTGTGCCGAACTGTGTGAAGGTCGAGAACAAGGAAAGGCGCTGTTCGCCCAGACGGAAGTGCGTCGGCACCAAGGCGGGAAGTACGCCAGGCGCGCTCTGCGCTTTCTCGGTCAAGCCAAGGGACAGTGCTGCTGCTGCCTCATCCAGAACCGGGTCTTTGCCGAAATGTGCGCTCTCAGTCCTGATGCGCGCGACAGCGTGCTGCAGCACCTCATCGAGGTTCTCCAAAGCCGCGCGAAGCTCTTCATTTTGCCCCAAGGCGGTCAGCATGCTGTCGCCGGGTCCTAGACCGACAGTGGACAAGAGGCGCGTCGCCGGCGCATTCACCTCGACCAGTCGCCAATAGCGATCCATGGCCATTGCCGGAAAGGGTGCATGCCGCTCCAACATCCAATCCACGGCGGCCAGCACCGGGCGCATTTCCGCTTCCGACAGGGCGCGGCTGGCGTAGGCAGGGGCCAGTCCAGCGGCGGTGAGCAGCTGATTGCGGGCCGCACGAGGCACTTGGAGTTGGTTGCAGAGCCGCAACACCATGTCACGACTGGGCCGCGCCCGACCGGTTTCCAGAAAGGAGATATGCCGAGACGACACCTCCGCCGAAAGACCGAGTTCGAGTTGGCTCATGCGCCGCTCTTTGCGCCAGGTCTTAAGCGTGTCCCCAAAGGCCAGGTTCATCTATCCCCCCATCTATGACGCAAGCAGTCTAGCGCGATCCCGACAGCCTGCACTTACCTCCAAGGTAATTGTTTTGCCTCTGCGATCGGTCGCAAAGAGGGCCTATCCAAACACTAAGGAAACGCCCCCATGACCCACCAACACAGCATCGCAACCCTAAAGATCGCAAGCTTGATCGTGATCGGCTTCGGGCTGCTCATGTTCACCACACTCTTCACGCCGACGCGCGAGGCGTTGTTCCTCTTTCAAGACCTGGCCTTCCTGCCGTTGGATGGGGGGCAGGGCGTGCTGGGCGAGGCGGCCTGGCTTTGGACCGCGATCTCCGGTGGTGTCCTGGTCGGCTGGGGCTTGCTGTTCTGGCTGGTGACGACCCAGCTCTACGTCGGCGACCCCTCAATCGGCCGGCGCATTATTTTGCCCAGCATCCTCGCTTGGTTCCTCGTCGATGGCAGCGGTTCGGTTCTCGTCGGTGCCTGGTTCAACGTGATCTTGAACTGCGGTTTCCTGGCGCTCTTCGTGCTTCCCATCGTCCTGCTCGAGCGCGATGCGGCCACTAAGATCGCTTAGGGTCACTTTGGAAGTGAGGAGGCCAGCTCATTTGCGGGGGCGGTGACCGCCTGCGCATCTCCAACAATACCGCTCAGAAACGGTAGGGCTCTTCCTTGGTCGGAACTCGCGTGACCCAGTCGCTGTAAGGCTGGGTGGTCGCCATCGTGTGCAGGTTCCGCAAGCGCTCAAGGGGTGAGGCATCGTAGTCGACCCTCAGGTCGAGCGGCGGCCGATCGGGTGCAACGATCTTGAGCGCCGCCGACTGTGTGCCGCGGCTGTCGCTTCCAGCACTCACGCCGGCCTCCAGCACGCGTAGCAATACCTCACCGGCTGCAAGCTCGGGCTCTCCGCGGGCCAGGCGGTAGGCCTCCTCCATTGCTTCCAAGACCGCGAGCGAGGAAAGCCAGTTCCCGGAGATTACATAGCCATCGCCTCGTATCTGGCCCCGCTCGCGCTCGTTGGCATCTCCGGTGAAGCCGGCTCCGCGGCCAGCGCGATCGAGAATCGCAAGTTGGCGATAAGCGGATCCCGGATCGGCCTCGACTAGGCGCTCCAGGATCGCCGGTGGTGCTTCACCCTTCCTCAGCGCCGCCATCGCCTCGTCTCCCCACAAAGTCGAGACACTCAGACCCTGCGTGGCGACCGCACCGACATCGGCTTCGGCCCGCAAAACCCAGGCGCCGACGGCCAGGTTTCCGGTCGCCGCTGCACAGCCGATCAGATCGCCTACGTGCATTAAGATGGAGAGGGTCATTTTGCCCCTTTCTTCCGCTTGTCTCTCGACCGCCCGTCGCCGAGCGCCAGAAAGAATTTATCATGATCAACTTGCGAATGGCAATTTAATATGATAAATTCACTCCAGAACAGACTGGGACAAATCAGACTGGGAGACGACAATGACCTTATGTTCATCCTGGAGTTGGCGGGCCATCGCAGTGGGGGCCGTGATGGCGGTCTCTACAGCACTGGCCCCGGCACAGGCCCAGACGCCGCCCGGTGTCTTGGTCGTAGGACAGATCGCCGAACCGAAATCGCTGGATCCGCAGGCGGTGACCGCGGTCAACGATTTTCGAATTCTGATGAACCTCTATGACGGCTTGGTACGCTACAAGGACGGCACATTGGAGATCGAGCCGGCGCTTGCGACCGACTGGACGATCAGCGACGACGGCAAGGAATACACCTTCACTCTACGCCAAGATGCCACTTTCCACGACGGCAACCCGGTGAATGCCGAGGCGGTGGTCTTCACATTCGATCGCATGCTGGATGAGGCCCATCCCTACCACGACACCGGCCCCTTCCCGCTCTCCTTCTTCTTCTCTGCCGTCGAGAATGTTGAAGCGCTAGACGACAAGACAGTGAAGTTCACCTTGAACGCGCCCTATGCCCCCTTCCTCTCGAACCTGGCCTATCCGACCGGCTTGATCGTCTCGCCGGAAGCAGTCAAGGCCAGCGGCATGGACTTCGGCCGCAATCCCGTCGGTAGCGGGCCTTTCCGCTTTGTCGAGTGGGAATCCAATGCCAAAGTCGTGGCCATCCGCAACGAGGAGTACTGGGACGGTTCACCGGCGCTGGAGGCGATCGTCTTTCGTCCCATTACCGATGCCAACACGCGCGTCGCCGAGATGCTTTCTGGCGGCATCGACGTCATGGTGGAGATCCCGCCCGACTCGGTCAGCGACTTCGACGGCAATGGCTTTGCACTCTATGAGCAGGCCGGCCCGCACCTCTGGTTCTTGATCTTGAACGCCAAGGAGGGTCCCTTTGCCGACAAGCGAATGCGCCAGGCGATCAACTACGCCATCGACAAGAAGACCATGGTCGAGCAGATCCTGCAGGGTACGGCAGAGGTCGCTTCCGGCCCGACGCCGCCAGCCTTCGCCTGGGCCTACAACGAGCAGCTTCAGCCCTATCCCTATGATCCCGAGAAGGCCAAGGCCCTGATCGAGGAGTCCGGCAATGCCGGCGCCAAGCTCACCTTCTATGTGACCGAGGGAGGCTCGGGGATGCTGGATCCCGTGCCGATGGGAACCGCCATTCAGGCCGATCTGGCCAAGGTCGGGATCGACGTCGAAATCGAGACCTACGAGTGGAACACCTTCCTGGGTCAGGTCAATCCGGGCCTGGAGGGCAAGGCCGACATGGCAGAGATGGCCTGGATGACCAACGATCCCGACACCCTGCCCTACCTGGCGCTGCGCACCGAGGCCTGGCCAGACAAGGGCGGCTTCAACTCCGGCTACTACTCCAACCCAGAGGTCGACCGCCTGCTGGAGGCTGCCCGCAGTGCGACCGACCAGGCCGAACGCGCCAAACTCTATAAGAAGATGCAGGAGATCGTCTTCGAAGATGCGCCCTGGGCCTTCATTGCCAACTGGAAGCAAAACGCCGCGACCAGCGACGCTGTTGCCAACTTCAAGCTCCAACCCTCGTTTTTCCTGATCCTGAAGGACGTCACCAAGGGTTAGAGTTACCCACCCAAGGGCCGAAGCGGAGGGGCAGATGCTGGGCTATATCGTCAAACGCGTCCTGGCATTGATCCCCGTCCTCTTCGGCCTGACAGTCATCGTCTTCGCAATCATGGCCTTGATACCGGGCGACCCGGCAACGGCCATCCTCGGCTCCTTCGCCACGCCTGAGAATGTCGCCAAGCTCAATCGCGACCTCGGCCTCGATCAATCTCTCATCGACCAATATCTCATCTGGATCGGCAATCTGCTTCAAGGCGACCTTGGCCGCTCCTATAGCCTCAATCGGCCGGTACTGGACGAGGTGATGGAGCGCTTTACGGCGACCTTGATCTTGGCCGGTGCCGCGATGTTGCTCTGCACGCTTTGGGGTCTTCTGATCGGCATCTGGACGGCAGCTCGGCAATACGGCTGGACCGACAAAATCCTGACCTTCGTGGTGCTGATTGGAATCTCGATTCCCTCCTTCTGGCTGGGTCTGCTGCTGATCCTCTTGTTTGCCGTCAATCTTCGCTGGTTGCCGGCCAGCGGCATGTGGGCGATCTATGGTGGCGGCGACCTGCCCGACCTCTTGAGCCATCTGGTCCTGCCGGCCGTCACCCTCTCCGTCGTCGCAACCGGTGTCATCGCCCGCCTGACCCGCGCGGCGATGCTGGAGGTGCTGCGCCAAGACTACATTCGCACCGCGCGCGCGAAGGGCTTGACCGAGAGCCGCGTCCTCTATGGCCACGCCTTCAAGGCCGCCTTGGTCAGTGTCATTCCGGTGATCGGCATCCAGGCCGGCTTCGTGCTGGGTGGCGCAGTCTACATTGAGACGGTGTTCCAGTGGCCGGGCGTCGGCCGCATGCTGGTGCAAGCCATCTCCACCCGCGACATCCTCTTGGTGCAGGGCGGTGTCATCGTCGTCGCCACCAGCTATGTCCTCTTCAATCTGCTTTCCGATGTCGCGCAGAGTTGGCTCGACCCGCGGGTCAAGGCCTGAGGAGAGATCTATGCTCACCCTCCGCCTGATCCTACGCAACCGCCTGGCTGCCTTGGGCGCCGTCATCCTGGCCCTTGTCGTGCTGGTCTGCATCCTGGCACCTCTGCTGCCAATCGCCGACCCGGACCTCACTGACCCGGCCAATCGGCTGATCCCGCCCTTCACCGATGGCTATCTCCTCGGCACCGATCATCTCGGCCGCGATCTCCTTTCCCGTCTGATCTGGGGGACGCAGCTCAGCCTGGCGGTCGGCATCTCGGCAGCACTGCTTGCAGCCCTGATCGGCTCGACCATTGGCATACTGGCCGGCTTTCTGGGGGGACGGACAGACAGCCTGGTCATGCGCGGTGTCGATATGCTGATGGCCTTTCCCTACATCCTTTTGGCGCTGGCGATCGTCGCCGTCCTGGGACCTGGACTGTTGAACGCCTTGATTGCCGTCGCCGTGGTCAACATCCCTTTCTTCGCCCGCAACATCCGTGGCGTGACCCTGTCGATCGCCCACCGCGAGTTCGTCGATGCCGCTCGCCTGGCCGGGATGAGCCGCAGCACCATCATCCTCTCCGAGATCCTGCCCAATGTGTTGCCGGTCATTGTCATTGCCATGTCGACCACCGTCGGTTGGATGATCCTGGAGACCGCCGGCCTCTCCTTCCTGGGTCTTGGCTCACAACCGCCGCAGGCCGACCTGGGCTCAATGCTGGGCGAAGGCCGCAAGGTGCTGATCAATGCCCCCCACGCTTCGATCGTACCCGGTGTCATGATTTTTCTGATCGTCATGAGCGTGAACCTGCTGGGCGACGGCATCCGTGATGCCCTGGACCCACGGCTGCGCTCCGGCGCGCTCTCCCGTCCACAGGCCGTCACCCGCATCGAGCGGCAGCAGACGCCGCCGGCGCGCGAAAGCAGAGCTCTGCTCTCCGTGCAAGACCTGGAAACCCAGTTTCAGGTCGGACCGAGAACCTATCGAGCTGTCGGTGGGGTCAGCTTCGAGGTCGAGGCCGGCGAGTGCCTCGGCATCATCGGCGAATCCGGCTCGGGCAAATCGGTCACCGCCCTCTCCTTGCTGGGTCTGGTGGCCTCGCCGCCGGGCGTGATCACCGGCGGTGCGGTCCGCTTCGACGGCACCGACAGCCTGGCGATGCCACGCGAGGCCCTCCGCCGGCTGCGCGGCGGTCGCGTGGCTTACATTTTCCAAGACCCCCTCTCGACCCTGCATCCCTTGATCCGCGTCGGCGATCAGTTGGTAGAGGCGATCAGAGCCCATCGCCCGATCTCGCGGCAACAGGCATGGTCCGAGGCCGTCGCCCTCTTGACCCAGGTCCGCATTCCCAATGCCGAAGCACGTGCGCGCAGCTACCCGCACGAGCTGTCTGGCGGCATGCGTCAGCGGGTCGGCATCGCCCTGGCCCTGGTGAACGACCCCGATCTCATCATTGCCGACGAACCCACCACGGCTTTGGACGTCACGGTGCAAGCCCAAGTTCTGGCGCTGCTCGATAGCTTGCGCCGCGAGCGCGGCTTGGCCCTGGTCTTCATCACCCACGACTTCGGCGTCGTGGCCCAGCTCTGCGACCGCGTCGCTGTCATGTACGCCGGCCGCATCGTCGAATCCGGATCGACCGATGCCGTGCTGCAGAGCCCGCGCCACCCCTATACCCGGCGCCTCATCGCCTGCGTGCCCGAGCTGGGCGGTGGCCGCCGACAGCTCTCGGCCATTCCGGGCCTGCCGCCACCCGTCGACGCCCTGCCGGAGGGTTGCGCCTTCGCACCGCGCTGCGAGAAGGCACAATTTGTCTGCAAGACTGGGCAAATCGCACTGACTGTCAGCAACGGCCGCGCCCAGCGCTGCCTCTTTCCCGAAGAGGCGACGTCGTGATGTCAGCCCTTTTGGTCCGGAGCCTGGGCAAGACCTTTGGCGGTGGCCGTAGCCTCCTCGGTCGGACCAAGCCCCAGGTCCATGCCGTGCAGGACGTCAGTTTTCAGGTGGCGCCGGGAGAAACGCTCGGCATCGTCGGCGAGTCGGGCTGCGGTAAGTCCACCTTGGCCCGCATGCTGGTCGGCCTGCTGCCACCGAGTGCGGGAACAGTCGAGATCGAGGGGAAGGATCTCTCTGCACAGGCAGGCGATCCGGCCGCCTTCGGCCGCCTGATTCAATATGTTTTTCAAGACCCGCTGTCGTCGCTGAACCCGCGCAAGACCATTCGCGAGATCTTGGAAGCGCCGCTGAAGCACCTCTTGGGCATGGACCAGCCGGCCCGCCGCGCGCGGATCAGCGAGCTCTTCGAGGCGGTCAATCTGCGCGAGGAGTTCCTGGGCCGCTATCCGCACGAGTTCTCCGGCGGTCAGGCACAGCGCATCGGGATTGCCAGAGCGCTTGCCGCCAAGCCGCGCATTCTGGTTCTGGACGAGCCTGTCTCGGCGCTCGACGTCTCGGTGCAAGCGCAGGTCTTGAACCTGCTGGCCGAACTGCGCCGCACCTTCGACCTCACCTACCTCTTCATCAGCCACGATCTGGCGGTGGTCGAGGCGATCAGCGACCGTGTCGTCGTACTCTACTTCGGCCGTGTTGTGGAACTGGGCCGGGCGGAGCGCATCTTCAGCCAACCCAGCCACCCTTACACGGCGCTTCTGGCCGGTAGTGCACCGCAGGTCGGGCGACCCTTGAAGGGTGAGCCTGCGACTGCCGAGTTGCCCGATCCCTTGAAGCCACCTCCGGGCTGTGCCTTCGCTGCACGTTGCCGCTATGCTGATCAGCACTGCCGGACGGCCGTACCGGCGCTTACCGAGGTCACCCAGGATCATGCTGTCGCCTGCTATCACCCGCTCCCCTGACACGACCGCGCCGTCGAGCGATAAGCAGCGCCCGCGCAATCGACCGCAAGCCATCGCCGAGACGATCAAGGATTGGATCGCCGACAAGGGCCTGCAGCCCGGCGACCGGCTGCCGCAAGAGCATCAACTGATTGCCGACTTGGGAGTGAGCAAGGGCACGGTGCGCGAGGCGCTCAAGGTGCTGGAGGCACAGGGCCTGATCCGCACCCGCACCGGTCCCGGCGGCGGTGCCTTCATCACCGAGGTCGAACGAGACCACGCCGCAGCCCTGCTCGCCAACCACTTTTTCTTCAAAGAGATCACCATCGCCAACATCTACCAGCTGCGGATCGCGCTCGAGCCGGAACTGGTCGCCGATCTGGCCCAACACATCAGCGAGAGAGAGATCGATGAGCTGAGATCGCGGATGAGTGCCTATACCGATCCGCCGGCCTCGATGGAGGAAGAGCGCGAGCAACGGGTCGCCGAGCTTGACTTCCATGACGCGCTCGCCAGCTTCTCCCGCAATCCCCTGCTCAGCTTCAACTGTGCCTTCCTGGTGCGCCTCTTAAAGGACCTGATCGTCTGCAAGCGCATCTACGCCCAACCCAACCCGGAGCTGCGCGTACGCGGCCTCACCTATCAGGAACAGCTGATCGAGGCACTCAAGGCCGGCGACAGCGAGACCGCACGCGCCGTAATGCAAGCCCACATGCGCGCCGCCCAGAGGCTCATGCTGGCGCGCGAGGCAGAGGTGACCAAGGGCTTCCTGGCGCTTTCAGGCTCCGGTTAGGTTAGCGATCCAACACCTGCGCAAGATCGGCGATCACTGCCTCCGGGCTCTCCAGGCCGATCGACATGCGAAATGTCCCCGATCCTGTCCAGTCGCGATAGTCGGCAAGCGCGGCTGGGCTCAGTTTGAAAGAGCTGGCCTGCAGATCCTCGGTCGGAATGTAGAAGACCAGGGTCTTGCTCTTGCCCATAGAGACCGCATAGCTGACGACCTGGAGATCGTCGGCCAGGTCTCGCGCCAGGGCCGGCCCGTCGGCCGCACTGAAGGAAACCATGCCGGAGAAGTTGGCCATCTGCCGCTTCGCCAAGTCGTGCTGTGGATGGGAGGGCAATCCTGGATAGAGCACGCGGTCGACACGCGGGTGCGATTCCAGGAACTGTGCGACCCAGAAGGCATTTTCTTGATGGGCTCGCATGCGTAGCTCCAGCGTATGCAGCGAACGCAGGCATAGCCAAGCATTGAATGGCGAGATGCAGCCGCCCAGGTGGATCAAGGGACCTTGCCGCAAGGCGGCGATCGCCTGTGCCCTGCCGATGACCGCACCGCCAAGCGCATCTCCGCCATGCCCGCAGACATACTTGGTCAGCGAGTGGATGACATAGTCTGCACCCAGCTCCAGCGGGCGTGTCGCCACCGGTGTCGCCAAGGTGGAATCGATCGCCAGCTCGATACCGGCAGTCTCGGCGATCTTTGCCAAACCGGCGATGTCGGCGAGCCGTAGGATGGGGTTCGCCGGCGTCTCCGCATAGACAAGCCGGGTCGTCGGCCGCAGCGCATTCTGCACGGCTTGCAGGTTTCCAGTGTCCACGCAAGAGACCGCAATTCCGAATTGTGACAGGCTGTTGTGCACCAGTTCGGCAACCCCGGCATAGCAAACGTCGGAGATTATCAGGTGATCACCGGCCTTCAACAATGAGAGCAGCAAGGCAGAGATCGCCGCCATACCGGATGCAAAGCAGACCGCATCCTCTCCACCATCCAATGCTGTCAGCTTCTCCTCAAGCTGCCGGACCGTAGGATTGCCCCAGCGCGTATAGAAGAATGCGGAATCACTGCTCAAAGCTTCGGCCGAGAACTGAACGCCTTCGGGATGCGCTCGAAACGAGGTCGACATTGAAATCGCCGGTGCAATCTCGCCCAGGGCTTCCTTGGTCTCTTCGCCGGCATGGATAGCCAAGGTGCGCAGGTCGATCGGTGGCTTATCTGACATAGCTTTCCCCTGGTCGGTGTACCCGGAAGCGCACTCTCCCTCTCAAGGCTCTGCCAATGCAAGTCTATGCCACCCAGGATAAGGGCTTGCTTGTCGCTCTTCGTGCTCCTGCTTAGAGTTTGGAAATCCAGGCAAGGAGGATCGACATGGCAGCTTTGGCGATAGCGAATGCCAATCTATGGGACGGCGAGAGCGACACCTGCGCGAAGGCGACGGTGATCGTCGAAGACGGCAAGATCGCACGCGTGCTGCGCGGTGGTGACGACACCTCCGTTGCCGAGCGGATCGATGCCGAAGGTCTGACCCTGATGCCGGGACTGGTCGAGGGCCACTGCCATCCCAGCTTCACCGGCATCAACGAACCGCCGGAGCTTGGCCGCATCAGCACCGAAGAGCACATGCTCCTGACCGCCAAGAACCTGCAGCTCCTCCTCGATCACGGCTTCACCTCGATCTTCGAAGCAGCCTCGGCGAAGCCGCTGCTCGGTGTGACCGCCCGCAACGCCATCGAGAGCGGCCTGCTCGCCGGGCCGCGCATGCTGGCTGCCAGCCCGGAAATCACCACAACGGCAGGCTTAGGCGACGAGAACCGTCGGCATATGGCGCAGAGCGGTTTCGGCCTTGTTGCCGATGGTCCCGACGCGATGCGCCGCGTCGCCCGCGAGTGTGTGCGTGACGGCGTCGACGTGCTCAAGGTCAACATCTCCGGCGACGAGTTCGTCGCCCACGCCCGCGCCGAGATCACGCCCATCGAAGAGGAGGAGGCAGCGGCGGTCGTCCGTGTCGCCCGTACCTACGGCAAGATCATGGCCTGCCATGCCCGCTCGCCGAAGAGTGTTAAGATGGCGCTGAAACTGGGGATCGAGTGTATCTACCACTGCGACTTTGCCGACGAAGAGGCTCTGGATCTCTTGGAGGCCGCAAAGGATCGCATCTTCGTCGGTCCCGCTTTCGGACTGGTGCACAACGCCACGCGGGAAGGCGAGACTGTGGGGCTGACCAAAGAAGTGGCCGAAGAGATGCAGCTGTTCCGCAAGTTCGAGGCCTGTTGCGCGACCTATCACGAGATCCGCAAGCGCGGCATCCGTGTGGTGATCGGCGGCGACTATGGTTTTGCCATCACACCGATGGGACAGAACGCGCGTGATATCGAACACTTCGTACGCTACTTCGGCTACCAGCCGATCGACGCCCTGCGCTCGGCCACCGTCGTCGGTGCCGAACTGATGGGCATGGCTGACCAGATCGGCAAGGTGAAGGAGGGTTTTCTCGCCGATCTGCTGTTGGTGCAAGGCGATCCGACGCAGGATGTCAGCCTGCTGCAGCACCAGGATAATCTGGCCATGATCATGAAAGGCGGCGCGCTTTGGAAAGACCCGCGTCGCGAGCGCTCCGTCCGCGACTCCCAGCTAATCCAACGCTAAACCTGGAGTTCTGGACAACAGGCTACATTGGGCCGACTTCGATCGGGCTGCCGTCGTAGAAGCGCTGGTAGCGGAAGCGGGAGACATCGTGACCGACCGGTTTGCCCTGCACCAGGTCAGCAACCACGCGGCCGGCACCGGGCCCAATCCCGAAACCATGCCCGCTGAAGCCGGTGGCGATGACCAAATTCTCCAGACCCGGCGCATGATCGATGACCGGGACGGCATCGGGCATGACGTCGATCATTCCGGCCCAAGTTTCGGCCAAGCCAACCTCCGCCAGTTTCGGCAAGCGCCGCTCGAGCCTCCGGCGGATGCGGCGCACCGCCTCCGGAGCTGCAGTCGGATCCAGCACACGGGTGCGCTCGAAGGGCGAGGTCTCCTCGCCATGCCAGTGCGACTTGGCGGTGAAGCGGTCGATGCTGCCGCCGAATCGCAGCTTCACCTCTTTCATCGCCGAGCGCAGCAGCGGCAGGAACCGACGGAACTCTCGAAAGCTGTTCGGGCCGATATAGTGTTCGGAATAATCGCCCAACGCGATGGTGTAGCCGCCGTCCTGGCGCTTGCGGAAGGCAAGGCCGGTTGCACCGGCGTTGCCGGCATAGATATCGCCGGCCGGATTGGTTCGGGCAGCACTTGAGCGAACAGTCAATTGGGGCAGCGCAATTCCTTGATTTCTCAAGAAAACCGAAGACCAAGCGCCTCCAGACAAGACGGCCGCCTGACAGGCCACCCGCCCCTTCTCCGTCACCACGCCGACCAGCCGACCACCCTCCAGGTCCAAGGTCCGTACCGCGCAGTCCTCCTGGACTGAGACGCCCATCTTCGAGACTGCGCGTGCAAGCCGGGGCACTGCCAAGGTCGGCTCGCCGCGCGCGTCGCCCGGTGTCCAAATCGCCCCGACCCACTGCCCGTCCGCGCCCGCGATCATCTTGTCGACCTCGGCACGGCCAATCAGCCGGCTGTCCAACTGGTGCTGCTTGGCGGTCTCAAGCCAAGTGCTGTACTTCTCCAACTCTGCCTCGGTGTCGGCCAGATAGAGGCAGCCCTGGCGCGTGAAGCCCAGATCTTCCCCGCACTCGGGACCAAGGCCCTCCCAGATGCGGATCGACTCCATCATGATCGGCAGCTCCGCAGGGTCGCGGCCCTGCTGGCGAATCCAGCCCCAATTCCGACTGGACTGCTCGCCGGCGACAACCCCCTTCTCGC
This sequence comes from Rhodospirillales bacterium, assembly GCA_963669445.1. Classification (GTDB taxonomy): domain Bacteria; phylum Pseudomonadota; class Alphaproteobacteria; order Kiloniellales; family JACOMY01; genus JACOMY01. Next base: position 1,181,342 of record OY770029.1, on the reverse strand, counting down.
AGAGCAGGACGCTCTTGCCCGCCTTGGCCAGGTGATAAGCGGTCGACATGCCAATGACTCCGGCACCGATCACCACAACGTCGACCGCTTTCGGCAGTGGGCCTTGATGGTTTCGCGCGCTATTGGCGCTGGGAATGGTTCTTTCCTGCATGAGCGGCAGTCTAGCGACCCCACTCTGGCAAAAAAGCCTCTTTGGCCTGCGTAGAGGGCTCGACAGACCTGCACGGCTGGGTTAGTGCCAATGAACTGTTCCTTTAGGCAACAGAGTCCGTATGAGAATCCTCTATCACCTGCCGCTAGATGCCGGTTGCCGCAAGATTCGCTTGCTGCTCGCCGAGAAGGACTTGGCGTTCGAGCTGAAGACCGAGAACACCTGGGAGCGTCGCGAGGGATTCCTGCGGCTGAACCCGGCCGGCGAAGTGCCTGTGCTGATCGAAGGCGAAGGCACAATCGTTCCCGACCACCGTGTGATCGTAGAGTATCTCGAAGAGGCCTATCCCGAATCGCTGTTCCTTGGCGAGCAGGTGAGCGAGCGGGCCGAAGCACGTCGCCTGGCCAACTGGTTCGACGACAAGTTCGGTCGCGAGGTCACCGACAATCTGGTCAGCGAGAAGATCTTCAAGCGTTTCCTGAAGATGGGCGAGCCGAACTCCGGCGTTGTGCGCGCCGGCCATTCCAACATTCACTACCACCTGGAATACATTGCCTGGCTGACCGATCGTCGCCTTTGGCTGGCTGGAGAGCGCTTCACCATCGCCGACATTACGGCCGCCGCACATATCTCTACCATCGATTACCTGGGTGACGTGCCCTGGAGCAAACACCCGGTCGCCAAAGATTGGTATGCAAGGGTCAAGTCCCGTCCCTCGATGCGTGCGCTGCTAGCGGACTATCTGCCCGGTGCGGCCCCTCCCAAACACTACGCAGATCTGGACTTCTAGTTCAGCTATTCCTGCTAACCACCTGATACCTGACGTAAAGCCGCTTCGGCCATGGACTCCAAGTCTGAGTTCGGAGCCAGTTGCAGCACTTTGTTGAAGTCGATGGCCGCGCCCATGTTGTCACCGGCCAGCGCCCTCTGCCGACCGCGCTCCATGTAGACATCGGCAAACTCCGGTGCGACTGCGACGGCGGCATCCAGATCAATCAAGCCACGCCGCAGATCGTCCAGGTATCGATAAGCAGTCGCGCGGTAGAGCAGATAGTCTGGGTTGGACCCGGTGAGTTCGATCGCTCGAGTCATGTCGGCCACAGTGCCGCGATAGTCCTGCAATAGCGCTCGCGTCACACCGCGATCGGCCAGAAGGCCCGCATCGTTGGGTCGGTACTCGACAGCCAAATCAAAGGCTTCCAGTGCATTCTCAGGACTCTCGGCCAAGAGCCAAGCATGTCCCGCCTGCGCCCAGAGCTGGCCGATGTCGCTCCAGCGGTCGCCCGGAAGCTCTTGAGCAATTCGACCAAAGGACTCCGCCGCCTTGCTGGGATCGCCGATCGCGGACTCGGCGACCGCCATGCAATGCTGTGCCGCGCTGCTGCCCCCGTGCTGCAGCCAGTCCTCGGCCAAAGACATGCCGTAAGAGGGGTCGCGTGCAACGCTCTGTAGGCAGTTCATATGCCGCTCTCCTCGCCAGTCGGTCAGAAGCACGCTCTGGGCCAAAGCCGGATAGACGATTGGCAATGCAAACCAGAGACAGACCGTAAGGCAAAAGAGAACGAACTGGGGACGCTTGATGGATGCCGTCATAGGCCCCAGCTTCACCCTGAAGAGGGCAGCCGCGCAAGCGCTGCCGTCGTGGAATCGTCACCTGGAGGGCTAGGCCATGTCCCGCCTCTTCGTACTCGGTTTGGGTTACAGCGCAGAAGCGGTGGCGCGACGTGCTTTGCAGGCCGGCTGGACGGTCACTGGCACAACGCGCGATGCGGAAAAGGCTGCGCGATTGGAGCAGATCGGGATCGCAGTCATAAGGCTGGACGAACCCGCTGCGGAAGAAGCCGTCACCGAAGCGCTTGCGACTGCGACACATCTACTCGCCAGCGCCGCCCCAAAGGACGAGGGCGACCCCTTGTTGACCGCCTATTCCGACAGCATCCGCGCACACGCCAACGACCTGGTCTGGATCGGCTACCTCTCCTCGCTCTCCGTCTACGGCGACCGTAAGGGCGCTTGGGTCGAAGAGAGCAGCCGGGCCAAGCCCACCAGCGCCGTCGGTCGCCGTCGCCTCGACGCCGAGGTGGCTTGGGAGGCACTGGGCGAGGCGCTGGATCTGCCGGTCGCGGTCTTCCGTCTGGCCGGCATCTATGGTCCCGGCCGCAACCTGTTGCGCGACTTGAAGAGTGGCAAGGCCCGCCGCGTGATCAAGGCAGGCCAGGTCTTCAATCGCATCCATGTCGAGGATATCGGCGGCGCCGTGATGGCCGCTATGGATCGGCCCGAGCAGGCCGGGATCTTCAATTTGGCCGACCGGGAACCCGCAGCTCAAAGCCAGGTTGTATTGGAAGCAGCCCGTTTGCTTGGCGTCACCCCGCCTCCCGCGCAACCGATCGAGAAGGTCGAGCTCTCGCCCATGGCGCAGCGCTTCTGGACCGAGAATCGCCGTGTCTCCTCGCGCCGCATCGCAAAGGATCTAGGCTACACACTGCGCTATCCGACCTACCGGGAAGGCCTGGCAGGATTGCTCAGCAGCGAGCGCTAACTCAGCTGCGCCACCAGCCGATCCAAAGTCGCATCCAGCAGCGCCAGGTTGCTCGGCTCGGACAGCCTGTGGTCACCGCCCTTGACCAGGCACACATCGACGTCCTCGCTCTTCAAGGCATCCATCAGCGCCAGTGAGCACTCGTAGGGCACGTCACTGTCTTCCAGGCCGTGCAGCAGCCGCACCGGGCAGGTAATGTCGATCGGCGACTGCAGCAGCAGGTGATTGCGTCCCTCCTCAATCAGATGACGCGTGATCACATAGGGCTCTTCGTCATAGTCCGAGGGCTGCTCCAGGCGCCCTTCCTCGACCAGCTTCTGACGCTGGTCCGGTGGAAGCTGCTCCCAGATCAGGCTCTCGGTGAAATCGGGTGCCGAGGCGATTCCGACCAGGCCAACCACCCGTTCGGGCAAGCTCAAGGCAACCAGAAGCATGATCCATCCGCCCATCGATGAGCCAACCAGAATCTGCGGCCCTTCGGTCACAGTCTCGATGATGCGGAGGGCATCCTTGCCCCACTGACCGATTGATCCCTCTTCGAAGGTTCCGCCTGAGAGACCGTGACCACTGTAATCCAAGGCCAAAAAAGAACGCCCCCGAGTCGCGGCGTAGGCCTCCAAATGTGTGGCTTTCGTGCCACTCATGTCACTCATGAACCCACCGAGAAAGATTATCCCTGGCCCGACGCCAGGTCGATAACGGTAGGCAAGAGGGTGGGTATCGGGGAAAGATAGGATCGCATGCGATGTCGATGACGGCTTGGCGGTCATATACGAGGGGTCCTCTCGGCTGGATCGGGCGAGGCGGCGTCAAGGCATTTCGAAGGCGGGAGGCTACCATGTCACCTCTCAGGTTCGATAGCCTGGGATTGTCCCTCATGCAGGTGCTGCCACGTCTTGAAGGTGGCGGTGTCGAGCGGACCACCGTGGATATTGCCGAGGCCGTGGTCAAGGCTGGCGGTCAGGCGCTCGTGGTCTCCGAGGGCGGGCCGATGGAGGTGGAACTGAAACGCGCCGGCGCCATCCACGAGAAGCTGCCGGTCGCCTCCAAGAACCCCTTGACCATGCGCAACAACGTTGGCCGCCTGGCCGGCCTGATCGAAGAGTTCGGCATCGACCTGGTGCATGCGCGCAGCCGCGCGCCGGCCTGGAGCGCCTACTATGCCGCCAAACGCTGCGACAAGCCTTTCGTCACCACCTTCCATGGCGCCTACGACCGCGGCGTACCGCTGAAACAGTCCTACAATGCCATCATGACCAAGGGCGTGCGCGTCATCGCAAACTCCGAGTTCATCGGCCAGCACGTGCAAGAGATCTATGGGGTCGAGCGTGAGCGCCTACGCATCATCCCGCGCGGCGTCGACCTCTTCCGCTTCGACCCCGAGCAGGTGAGCGTGCACCGCGTGATCCGGCTGGCCGAGCGCTGGAACCTACCCGACGGCGTGCCCGTCGTCATGCTGCCCGGTCGCCTCACGCGCTGGAAGGGCCAGCACCTGTTGCTGGACGCCATTCAGCAGTTGGGCGACCTCGACCTTATCGCCGCCTTCGTCGGTGCCGAGCAGCCGGGTCACGCCGGCTTCCGCGACGAGTTGGAACAAGCCATTCGCGACAAGGGCCTGATCGGCCGTGCCGTGGTGTTGGGCGAATGTGACGACATGCCGGCCGCTTATCGCCTGGCCGACGCCGTGGTCTCCGCCTCCATCGATCCAGAAGCTTTTGGCCGGGTGATCAGCGAAGCCCAAGCGCTCGGCCGTCCGGTCGTGGCGGCCAATCACGGTGGCGCGCCCGAGCAGATCCTGGAGGGCCACAGCGGGGTTCTCTTTCCCCCTGGCGATGCAAATGGCTTGGCCGAGGGCATCCGTTGGGCCTTGGGATTGACGCCACAGCAGCGCGAGATCCTGGCTGCCGATGCCCTGGCCCACGTGCGCATTTCCTTCTCCAAGCAGCAGATGTGCGAGCGCACCTTGGCGGTCTATGCCGAGGTTCTGGGGCGTGAGCTGGTGATGGAGAATCCCGATCTGGACGACATGAGTGCTGCTTGAGGCTTGCCCGTTGAAAGTCCGCACGGCATGGTTGGGCAAATCCGCCCATCCAGAGGTACACTATGCCGGACGATCTCAGCCCTCGTGACAGCCTGACCCTTCAACGCCGCAGCAAAGCCGGCAAGACCGCACCGCTCAACGACTGGGGCGTCGACAGCGAGTACGGCCGGCTGCGCGACGTCCTCTTGGCCAAGCCTGCGCACCTGAAGCACATGGCCACTTCCTCGCTTTCGAAGAAGTTCCTGAGAGAGGCGCCTTGCGATATCGCAGCCGCGCAAACCCAACATGCCGAGTTGGTCTCGGCCTACAAGCATTTCGGCGTGAACATTCACCTGGCCGAGGGCGACGAGACCCTGCCGATGCAGTGTTACACACGCGATTCAAGCTTCATGACACCCTACGGTGCCGTCATCACCAACATGGCCAACTGGTGGCGCCGCGGCGAGAACTATGCCGCCATCCGCAACTATCAGCGTCTGGGCATCCCGATCTACGACATGGTGACTGCCGGCCACTTTGAGGGCGGCGACTTCGACGTGATCGAGCCCGGCTGCGTCCTGATCGGCTGCGGCGGCGAGCGCACGCAGGAGATCGCGGCACGCCAAGTTCAAGGCTGGTTCGATGCCGAGGGCTGGGAAACGCGTCTGGCCTTCTTCGACCCCTACTACGTGCATATCGATCTGATGGTGGTGATGATCGCGCCGAAGCTGGCGGCGGTCTGCTTGGACTGCACCGAACCCGGAATCGTAGACTGGCTGAAGTCCAAGCAGATCGAGATCATCCCTGTCCCCTTCCGCGACACCATGGGTCTGGGTTGCAATGTCATGTCGATGGGCGACGACCGTGTTATCGCCCCTGTTCACTCTCGCAGCCTGGTCGAACAGCTCAAGGCCCACGGCATCGAAGTCGCCGAGATTGAGATCCGCGAGATCATGAAGACCGGCGGCGGCATCCATTGCATGGCCATGCCACTGAAGCGGGATGCGGGATAGCCGCCCCATGACTCAGAGACTCCTCATCACCGGTGCCAGCGCCGGCATCGGTGCTGCAACCGTGCTGCTCGCCGCCCGTGCGGGCCATCGCATCGGTCTCAACTACCGCAGCAACGACGCCGCGGCGGAGGCGATCGCCGAACAGGCCCGTCGCGTTGGCGCCGATGTCCAGCTCTTGAAGGGCGACGTCGGCGAAGAGAGCGACGTCGCGCGCATCTTCTCCGAGATGGATAAGGCATTCGGTGGCCTGGATGTCTTGGTCAACAACGCCGGCATCCTGGAGGGTGGCACCCGTCTGGAGGAAATCTCCACCGACCGTTTTCGCCGGGTTCTGGAAACCAACGTCATCGGCTGCTTCCTCTGTATGCGTGCGGCGGTGACGCGCATGTCTAAGCGAGGCGGCGGATCGGGAGGCGTCATCATCAACGTCTCCTCGGTTGCCGCCCGCATGGGCTCTCCCTTTGAGTACATTGACTATGCCGCCAGCAAGGGCGCGCTCGATTCAATGACTCTCGGCCTCGCTAAGGAGCAGGCCGAGCAAGGTGTCCGCGTCGTCGGTATCCGCCCCGGCATCGTCGAGACTGAGATCCATGCCAAGGGCGGCGAACCCAACCGCATCGAACGGGTTAAGAGCGCCGTTCCCATGCATCGCGCCGGCCAACCGGAAGAGATCGCCGAAGCCATCCTCTGGGCTGCATCCGAAAAGGCCAGCTACATCACCGGAACATTCATCGACGTCTCCGGCGGTCGCTAGGCCGACAACTGAGGTCCCTGCCTGCAGCCTTGTTCTTTTTGCAAGGGCGAAGTGGTTTAATCCCTGCGATCCTGAGCCCGACCGCGCAGTCAGGCCTTCAGTTAAGGAAGCACTCAGGCTAGCCATGGTATGGCAAGACAGCGTGCCGGTCGGACTCAGAGACCAGACCGCCAGTCGCCGCAATTGCGGTGATGCCTCATCGACAGCAGGCTTTGGGCGACGGGGTTCCGACATCCTCAGTTCAAGAGCGAACCAATGCCTCCCACACAGCACTATTCTGGCGGTTGCCACTGCGGAAACATCAAGATCACCTTGAATAGCAAGATCGCGCCCAGCGATTTTCGCGTTCTGGCCTGTCAGTGCGGCTTCTGCCGCAAGCACGCAACCCGCGCCATCGCCGACCCGCAAGGCTCAATCGAAGTGACCATTGCGGACGACAGCACCGTCAATCGTTACGCCTTTGGCCTCAAGACTGCGGATTATCTCCTGTGCCGCACTTGTGGTGTCTATGTTCTGGCAGTGACCAAGGATTCGCTTGATCCCAGAGGGATCGTCATTGCCGACAGCTTGGACGAGCGCGCAGCCTTTTCGGCTCCCGCTATCGCCGTGACCTATGACGGTGAAAGCCTGACGGAAAGGCAACAAAGGCGGCAGAAGAACTGGACGCCGGTTACTTTCTTGGGCTGAAGGTCGCCGCACCAACGCCTGGTAGGCGCTGACGGGAGCAGTTCTGCCAATCACTGACCCGTCACGCCAGCCGCATCAATAGCGCTGCGGCACCTCGCGTTCGCTGTTGTCCTCGCGGACATAGTTCGGGTTATGAATGCGATCGGGCAGGACGACAGGGTCGTATGGAATCTCCCTGTAGGGTACCTGCGACAGCAGGTGTGCCATGCAGTTCAACCGCGCGCGCTTCTTGTCGTTGCCGGGGATGACCCACCAAGGTGCTTCCGGGATCGAAGTGCGATGGAACATCTCCTCCTTCACCCGCGTATAGTCTTCCCAGCGGCGACGCGACTCCAGATCCATGGGACTTAACTTCCACTGTTTCAGGGGATCGTGGATGCGCATCTCGAATCGGAACTGCTGCTCCTCGTCGGTGATCGAAAACCAGTACTTGATGAGGATCGTGCCTGAGCGGATCAGGGTGCGCTCGAACTCCGGCACGGTACGAAAGAACTCGGCCACATCCTCTTCCGAGCAGAAGCCCATCACCCGCTCGACCCCGGCCCGATTGTACCAAGAGCGGTCGAAAAGCACGATCTCGCCACCAGCCGGAAGATTGGCGACGTAGCGCTGGAAATACCATTGGGTTCGCTCGCGCTCGTTCGGTGCCGGCAGGGCGACCACACGGCAGACACGCGGGTTTAGGCGTTGGGTAATGCGCTTTATGGCACCGCCCTTGCCGGCTGCGTCGCGGCCTTCGAACAGGACCACCACCTTGGCCCTGGACTCAACCACCCAGTCCTGCAGCGCGACCATCTCTCGCTGCAGCTTCAGGAGCTCGTTGAAATAGGCTCGGCGGGAGAGCTTCCCGGCTGTCGGTGGTGCCTCGTCCAAGCGCAGCATGCGGTCTTCGTCGATCTCCAGCTCGATCTCCTCGTCGAAGGAATCGAGCATCTCTTCATAGATCCGCTTGCTCTCCTCGTCCCGCTCCTCTGCCATGCGATCGTCCATAGGCTTCTCCCCTCGCTTAAACTGGTACTACATGAGCAGGACAAACACATCCCGTCGCTGTTCCAGATCAATCTAGCAGCGGCAGTGTGACAGTTTATTGAAACGAGGCGCGGTCGGTGACTAAGCCTTGTCCAGAGCGCGCCAACCGATGTCCCGGCGACAGAAGCCTTCTGGCCAGTCGATGGTGTCGACGGCAGCATATGCCTGGTTCTGTGCGGCGCGAAGGTCCGCACCACGCGCGGTCACACCGAGTACCCGACCGCCGCTAGCAACGATGCCCTTGTCGGCATCCAGCTTCGTGCCCGCGTGGAAGACCTGTACCCCCGGCAGCGCGGCAGCCGCCTCAAGACCTCGGATGGCGCTGCCCTTTTCATAGGCGCCGGGATAGCCCCTGACTGCCATCACCACGCAGAGCGCTGCCTCGTCGCGCCAGCGCAGGCTCAGATACTTCAGGCCGCCTTCGGCAGCTGCCAGGAGAGCCGGCAATAGATCGGACTGCAGGCGCGCGCAGAGCACCTGGCACTCGGGATCGCCGAAACGCACGTTGTACTCGATCAGCTTCGGTCCCTGCGTCGTAATCATCAAGCCGGCATAGAGCACACCCTTGAAGGGTCGACCCTCGGCTGCCATCGCGCTCACCGTGGGCTGCACGATCTCCACGAGGACCCTTTCGGCCATGGCTTGATCAAGAATGGGAGTGGGCGAGAGCGTGCCCATACCGCCGGTATTGGCGCCCTCATCGCCTTCACCTACTTGCTTGTAGTCCTGGGCTCCGGCCAGCGGCAACACGGTCTCTCCGTCCACCAGCGCATGAAAGCTCGCCTCCTCGCCGACCAGGAACTCTTCGATCACCACAGCTGCGCCGGCAGCCCCGAAGAGACCTTCGTCCAGTGCCTCGACCACGGCAGTCTCAGCCTCAGCCAGGGACATGGCAACCGTGACGCCTTTTCCAGCTGCTAGCCCGTCGGCCTTGATGACGATCGGGGCACCGACATCCTTCAAGTAGGCCAGCGCCGGCCCGCTCTCGGTGAAACGGCGGTAGGCGGCCGTCGGTATCCCGTGGCGATCGCAGAGCTCCTTGGTGAAGCTCTTCGAGGCCTCGAGCTGAGCAGCCGCGGCACTGGGGCCGAAGGCAGCAACGCCGGCCTGCTGTAGGCGGTCCACCAGACCGGCCACTAGCGGAGCCTCAGGCCCGACCACAACCAAGTCGATGGCCTTCTCCTTGGCCACTGCGACCAACCCCTCGATGTCCTCGGCGCCGACCGGCAGGCAGGCTGCCAAAGCGGCGATGCCACCGTTTCCAGGAGCCGCAAAGATCGCCTCGCACAGCGGAGAAGCCGCGAGCGACCAGACCAGGGCGTGCTCGCGCCCGCCGCCACCGACCACCAAGACCCGCATTCTGGTGAAGCCCTCCCGTGCCTGTATTGTGAACACCGCCGCGGAGCCTACAGATCTTGGTTCCGGGACGAAACCGCGATGGACCTGCTATGATGAAGCAGTGTGAAACTGCAAGGCCCACGATCCTGACCGACCAGGTTTCCCTTTACGCGACACTCCTCTGCCCGGCTTGCGGACATGCTGAACGCGAAGCCATGCCAAGCGATGCTTGTCTCTGGTTCTACGACTGCAAGGCCTGCGGTAGAGAACTCAGGCCCAAGCAGGGAGACTGCTGCGTGTTCTGTAGCTATGCCGACCGTCCCTGCCCGCCGGTTCAACGCGACGGTCGCTGTGGCCCGGCCGGCATAGCCTAATGAAGGGCTCACTTGCCGTCGCTCGGTGAGGAGTGAGATAAGCAGGCATGCAGTGGGCAGACGAACCGGCGCCCGGCGCCAACCTTCCCGTCCTTTCCGTCTCCGAGGTCTCAGGTGCGGTAAAGCGCACCCTGGAGCAGGCCTTCGAGCGCATCCAGGTGCGCGGTGAGATTTCGCGGCCGAAGTACCACAGCTCCGGCCATCTCTATCTGACCCTGAAGGACGACAAGTCGGTGCTGGACGGTGTCTGCTGGCGCGGCCGCGCTTCCAAGCTGCCGTTCCGCGCCGAGGAGGGTCTGGAGGTCATCGCCACCGGCCGCATCTCTTCCTACGCCGGCGGCGGCGGCTCGCGCTATCAGATGGTGATCGAAGATCTGCAGCTGGCTGGCGAGGGCGCCATCCTGAAGCTCTTGGAGGAACGCAAGCGCAAGCTGGCCGCCGAAGGCCTTTTCGACAAGGAGCGCAAGCAGCCCCTTCCCTTCCTGCCCGAGGTCATCGGCGTCGTCACCTCCCCCACCGGTGCCGTCATCCGCGACATCCTGCACCGCCTTGAGGAACGCTATCCGCGCCGTGTGCTGGTCTGGCCGGTGCGCGTTCAGGGCGAAGGCGCAGCCGAAGAGGTCACGGCCGCAATCCAAGGCTTCAACGCCCTACCACCCGATGGCCGAGTGCCGCGCCCCGATCTCCTGATCATTGCGCGCGGCGGCGGCTCACTTGAGGATCTCTGGGCCTTCAACGAGGAGAAGGTTGTGCGCGCGGCGGCGGCCTCTGCCATTCCCCTGATTGCCGCCATCGGGCACGAAACCGACACCACGCTTATCGATCTGGCGGCCGATCGGCGGGCGCCGACTCCCACCGCAGCGGCGGAGATGGCCGTTCCGGTTCGTGCTGAACTGGCAGACCTGGTCGCCAATCTGACGCAACGCCTGCACGCCGGGCTGCGCCGCGATTTGGACAGCCGGCGCGAGCGCCTGCAGGGTCTTGCCCGCGGCCTGCCGGAACCACGGCGTCTATTGGAAACCGCCATGCAGCGCCTCGATGAGCGTAGTGAGCGGCTGGAGAACGCGGTGCGCGGCGGCCTCGCCCGCCGTCAAGCTGAGGTCGAGGCCCTCTCCGCCCGCCTGCCGCATCCTCGCCAGCAGGTGACCCTGGCTCAAGAACGCCTGACAACCATTTCCCAACGCCTCCAGCGCGGCGGTGGACTGCGTTTGGAGCGAGCGCAGCAGGCCTACGACCGCCTGGACGCCGGGCGTCGTTTGAATGCCTCGATAGAACAGAGCCTGAAGGAGCGCGACAAGCTTCTCGACAGCCTCGCACGCTTGCTTGAGAGCGTCTCTCATCGCAGCGTTCAAGAGCGTGGCTATGTCCTTGTCAGCAGCAATGGCACACTTGCAACAAGGGCCGCACAGGTCGAAAGCGGCGCCCGGCTGACCTTGAGTTTTCTCGATGGCGACGTCGCTGCCTGCGCCGAGGGCACACCGCCTGCGAAACCCGCTTCAACCAGAAGCAAGCCCAAGACCAGTGACGAGCGACAAGGCAAGCTGCTGTGATCCGCGCCTTCATCCTGACCTTGCTGCTCTTGGCGGCAAGCGCTCATGCCGAGGCGCCGCTGCCAGTCACTGGCCCCTTCGAGCAAGGCGGCCTCCTGTTCGGCGAGGCTCCTCCCGGCAGCCAGGTCTTCCTTGACGGCCAGTCCGTGCCCCTGTCGCCGCAGGGCAACTTCCTCCTGGCATTCGACCGCGACGCCGAGCCAGCGGCCGACATCCAGATTATCTATCCAGACGGCAGCCGCTTGCACCGCGTCGTGGCCATAGCCCCGCGCCGCTTCAAGACCCAGCGCATCAATGGCCTGCCGCAGAGCAAGGTGGTACCGCCGGAAGCCGCCTGGGACCGCATCATCGCAGAGCGCGATCAGTTAATCGCCCTGCGTGCCCAGAGCCGCCCCGAGGCCGACTACCTGGGCGGATTCGCCTGGCCGGCCAAGGGCCGTATCAGCGGCGTCTACGGCAGCCAGAGAATCCTGAATGGCGAGCCGCGCCAGCCGCACTACGGCATCGACATCGCCGTTCCCACCGGCACCCCCGTCCTGGCGCCCGCCGATGGCATCGTTGTGCTGGCCCACCCGGATCTCTACTTCGCTGGCAAGACCCTGGTGATCGATCACGGCCAAGGCCTGAAATCCAGCATGCTGCACCTCTCCGAGATCCTGGTGCCTGAGGGCACGCGGGTCACCAAAGGTCAGCCAATCGCCAAGGTCGGTGCCACCGGCCGCGTCACCGGTGCCCACTTAGATTGGCGAGTTTCCTGGTTCGACCGCTGGGTCGATCCTGCACAACTGGTTCCGCCTCAGTAGCAAAACCTCCTTGTCAAACCACCAATAAAAGCGGTATCTTTGAAGAGGTTTCTCGCGGGGAGGTGGCATTGACACTCTTTTCAAGGCTGTTCAGCCTGTTTGGACGCGGTCTGGACGATGCTCCTCCACCCCCACCCGACATCCGCGTTGCGGTGCAGGCAGACGATGACCCGGAGGACATACCGGGTGAGCAGGCGATCGAAGAGTCACGCAGCGACCCGCCCGACCTGCCAGACGTCGCAGGGATCAACTTTGCAATCGACTATCTGGATTCGCGTGGCCGCGCGTCGACGCGGAGAGTAACGCTCCATCGCTTCCGTATGACGAGCAAAGGGGCGTTGCTCCTCTATGCGCGCTGCCACGAGCGTCGGGCAGAGCGCAGCTTTCGGGTGGATCGCATCCAGTCCGTCATCGACCTGGATGGGGAGGTTCGTGACTGCGGCCCCTTCTTCAGCGAAGCGCTTGATATCGACCTTGATGAGCTCAGGGGATTGGCTGAGCAAGGCAAGCCCGCACCAATCTCAACGACATCAGCTGGGGAACCAGCAGCGTCAGTTGCACAACCCGCTCAGCCGGCCGCGATTGATCACCGGTCGGGCGAGGAGCAGGGCAAACCTGCAGCCAAAGTGCCTTCTCGAAAACCCCGCAAACCTGCTGCCAGCAAACCCGGTTTCCGGCAGAGAGCGGCCGCACGCGATGGCCTCAGACTGGTCGCGGCAATCGGCCGGTGCGACGGGGACTTTGGGGCCGCAGAACAGCTTGAAGTCTTGAACTACATCGTCGCCGAATCCGCCGCCCAAGGGATCGAGACCCGGCAAGAGGACCGGATTGCTTTGGCCGGGTACATTTCACGCCAACGTCCGGACCAAGCGGTGTTCGAGAGGTGCCTTGACGAGATGGAGCGTGCCTCGCTCTCCGCGCAACAAAGGTTCCTTCGCGCCGCCGCGCGTGTTGTCGCGGCAGACGGCGAAGAACACCCGGAGGAATTGGCCATTCTGGAAGAACTGAGCAGCCGGCTTGGAAACGTGGATGCAAACCAAGCCGCCTCAGCGGATAGCGCCTAAACTTCGATCTGCGCCTGCAGGGTTTCCAGCCGATCGGCTTCCTCGATTGGTTTGTCCCAGCGGATGCGGCTGATGCGGGGGAAGCGCATGGCCAGGCCCGATTTGTGGCGGCTAGAGCGCTGCAGGGCGTCGAAAGCGACCTCCAGCACTAGGCCTGGCCGCACGGCGCGGACCGGGCCGAAACGCTCGGCGGTGTTATCGCGCACCCACTTGTCCAGCAGCTTCAGTTCTTCGTCGGTAAAGCCGAAATACGCCTTGCCGACCGGGATCAGGCTGTCGCCCTCCTCTCCCTCTTTCCAAACGCCGAAGGTGTAGTCGGAGTAGAATGAGCTGCGCTTGCCGTGGCCGCGCTGGGCATACATGAGAACGCAGTCAGCGACCAGCGGATCGCGTTTCCACTTGAACCAAGGGCCCTTGGGTCGGCCGGCAATGTAGGTGCTGTCCTTGCGCTTCAGCATCAGGCCCTCGATACCCTTTGCTCGCGCATCGGCCCGCAGCGCCGCCAGTTCCTCCCAGGCCTTGAAGGGAATGATCGGCGAGAGGTCCATACGCTCCGGTTGGCGTTCCCGGTACCAGGTCTCCAGGTGTTGGCGCCGCTCGTATAGGCTCATGGCCCGCAGATCCTCGCCCTCCAGCAGCAAGACGTCGTATAGCCTGAGATGCGCCGGACTTTCAGCAATCAGCTTTCGCGTCGGGCTCTTGCGGTTCAGGCGCTGTTGCAAGGCATTGAAGCTGGCAATCTCACCCTCTTGCAGAACCAGCAACTCGCCGTCCAAGACTGCCTGAAAGCCAATCCCTTCCAAGAGGTCGGGAAATGCAGCGCCGATGTCGTCGCCGGTGCGAGAGAAAACCGCCACGCCGTCGGGTGCCGCAACCAACTGCACGCGGATGCCATCCCACTTCCACTCCGCCTGAAAGCCCTCCGGCGGCAAGCTCTCCAGCGCCGCCTCATCCAGTGCGGTTGCCAGCATCAGCGGCCGGAAGCTAGGCACCCGGCCGGGCTCGGGTCGCGCGCCACGATCCTCCAGCCAGGCGAAGAGTGCGGCGTAAGGCGGTTTCAGGCTGGGCCAGACCTCCTCAATATCGGCCAGATCCTTGCCCGACCACTGTGCCAACGCGGTCTTGGCCAGACGAGCCGAAACGCCGACCCGCAGAGCGCCGGTGATCAGCTTCAAGAGCGCCCAGCGGCCGGTTGCATCCAGACCGTCCAACCAGCGCTCGACCAGCGCCGGCACCTCGGCCTTGGCAGCCATGGCCAGCCTTTCCACCACTTCCGTCAGCTCTGGCGGGCGATTGGCTCCGGGCTTGGGCTGCCAGATGAGTGCCGTCGTTTCGGCCAGATCGCCGACATAGTCGTAAGACCAGCGAAACAGCACCGGATCGCTTCGCGCCTCCGCCAAGCCTCTGATCGCTGCCGGTTTGGCTGCGGCGAAACTCAGCTCCCCCGTCAGTGCCGCCAGGGCATAGCCACGTCCGGGATCGGGGATTCTTTCGCAATAATCGGCGATCAGGCGCAGCTTGCCATTGCGCGAGGCCATATAGGAAAGCCCGTCGAGCAACTGGGCAAAGTCCTTCATAGCGCTGCCTCCTGCTCGGCCTCTCCACGACCGACAATGGAGAGCGCGCGGGCGCGAATGCCCAACCCGGCTGCGGCATGACAGAGCGCTTCCTCATTGCCGTGGGTGACCCAGACCTCCTCCGCTTGGACGTCTTGGATCGTCTGCAACAGCTCGTCCCAGTCGGCATGATCGGAAATCACCAGCGGCAACTCGGCCCGAGACTGACGAGCTCTCGCGCGCACCCGCATCCATCCCGAGGCCGCCGCCGTCACCGGATCGGCAAAGCGTCGCGACCAGCGATCGGCGATGGCCGAGGGTGGTGCGACAATGATCTCGCCGGCCAGTTTTTCACCCTTAGGGTCGCTTGCCGGCCGCAGCTCGCCCAGTTCGATTCCCAACTCCCGATAGAGGGTCATCAAGGCGACCATCGCACCATGCAGATAGACTGGCCGATCATATCCTGCCAGACGCAGCATACGGACCAGCCGCTGCGCCTTGCCCAGCGCATAGGCACCCAGCAGGTGAGTGCGTTCGGGAAACAACAGATGCGAATGCAGAAGGCGCGCCACTTCGGCCTCTGCGGGCGGATGGCGGAAGACCGGCAATCCAAAGGTGGCCTCGGTGATGTAGAGATCACAAGGCACCACCTCAAAAGGCCGGCAGGTCGGGTCGGCGCGCCGCTTGTAGTCGCCCGAGACGACGACGCGCACGCCGCGCCATTCCAAGACCACCTGCGCACTGCCGAGCACATGTCCGGCCGAAACCAGACGCAAGGCGACCTCTCCCAGCTTGAGAGTTTCGCCATACGCCAATGCCTGATACTGCTCAGCAGCTGCGTCGCCATAGCGAGCCTTGACGATGGCCAGCGTTTCCGCCGTCGCCAGCAAGGCCCGATGTCCCGGCCTGGCATGATCGGCATGGCCGTGCGTCACCACGGCACGATCGACAGGGCGATGCGGATCGATATAGCAATCCGCGGGTTCGCAGTAGAGCCCCGCTTGGGTTACTCTAAGCCAAGACGCGACGGTCGATGGTGAGGGAGACGACGACATGAGTGATGACTTCGTCCTGCACGAGCTTCTGGTCAAGGACTGCTACGAGATCGCCGACTGGCCGCTTTGCCGCCTACTCTTGATGGATGATACGCACTATCCCTGGCTGGTGCTGGTGCCGCGCTTGGCGAATTTGCGGGATCTGGATCAGCTGGACGATGAGACCTTGACCGCCTGCATGCGCGAGGTCGCGGAAGCCAGCCGACGCCTCAAGGGCTTGACCAAGGCACACAAGATGAACGTGGCCTCGCTGGGCAACCTCTGCCCGCAGCTCCACATCCACGTCATCGCCCGTTTTCGCGACGATCCTGCTTGGCCTGGACCGGTCTGGGGCAAGGTTCCGACCAGCCCTTACCCGGCCGAAACCGGCGTCTTTGGCACCATGCCGGTTAAGGAACTGCTTGCCAGACTTCGTTCAAGCCTCAGCACGCTCGATTGACCTTCGGCTGCTTGCATCGCATAGGTGCTCCCCGCTCGGCGGCATAAGATCGCGCATCCGGCCCTTGCCAGGGCGCCTGGCTTTGGACAATACAGGGGAAGGATGGGGCTGCCCGAAAGCATGGGGTCTTTGCAAAGATACCCAAGCTCCACTGCCCAATGCGACCAACAACGAGCCGAAACTCAAAACGTCACCATGGCGTGACCCTAAAACCTTTTGGCCAGACGTGCAGACGCCCTGCCGGAAAGGCCGCAATCCTCGAGCCCCCTTGTTCCGCATGACAGGGAGGCCGCGAGAACCGAGACAGCCGCACCGCCCGAGAGATAGCCGCTAGAGGCTCCCGGGCGGATAGAATACCAGGAAAGGCGCCCTCATGTTCGATCTGACTCAGCTGGATAGCTCGAAAATCATCTTCAACCACATTCCAAAAGCGGGTGGCAGCTCGCTGTACTTCTTCTTCCAGGATCTTTTCGGCACGGACAAAGTCTTCCGCTACAAGACTCGCAATGTGGAATCCGAAATCGTCTCTATGGAGGATCTGTCGAAAGAAGAGAGAGATCAGCATTACATATTCCAAGGCCACTTTCACTACGGATATCACACTCTGTTCGAGCAGCCGATCCTCTATTTCGGCATCATCCGCGACCCCATCGAACGGATTGTCTCCAACTACTACTACCTACTGGCAAAGGGCCAGCCCAAGGCGAAAGAGTATGCACATTCCGTCAGTCTGGAAGAGTTCTTCCAGAAGCGCCTCCAGGAAGCCGGAGACAACATCGGAGCGCTCCAGACCAAGTTCTTGACGGGTCATGATACCTTCGATGAAGCCAAAGCCGTGATAGAGAAAGACTACTTTCTCTGCTGCACAACAAAGCAACTAGATAGCTGCCAGCGCCTCCTTTCTCAGATTTACAAGAAGAAACTTGAAGCAAAAAAGAGAAATGTCACAGCGTCAGATGAAAAATCCGGCGATGTTCTGGAAGCTCTTAAAGATAAGCATCGTCACCTGTTCGAGACAGATTACAAGATGATGCGTTTCGTCCGCGATTTCTATAATCAGCGACGCGAAGACATCAGATTGCAACTCGGGCTAACGCCCAAGCCTGCGGCAAAGGCGAAGGCCTCACAGGCAGGGAAGGCAGAGCAGCCTGCCAAGAAGGCGCAGGCCGGCGCTGCAGTAGGTGCCGCAGCAGCCTCAAAGGCAACCGGAGGGAAGAAGAAGGCCGGTCAACCTGGCAACAAGGGAACGGCTGCAAAGAAAGGCCAGGCTGCAAAAGCTGGACCGGGCGCGAGTAAAGGACCAAGCGCAAAAGCTGGACCGGGTGCAAAAACCGGACCGGGTGCAAAAACCGGACCGGGCGCGAAGAAGGGACCAGCTGCAAAAGCCGGACTGAGCGCGAAGAAGGGGCCAGGTGCAAAAGCCGGACCGGGCGCGAAGAAGGCATCGGGTGCAAAGACTGGCCTTGTCGCGAAGCCCGGCCAAGCAGCGAAGAAGGGTCCGACAGCCAAGGCCGGCCAAGGAAAAGCTGCCAAGCCGAACCTCAAGGTCGTGGGTTAGAGCGCGACGGTCGCAGAATTTCGGGAGAGTACCCGCCTGTCGCGGGCTGGTCATCGGCCAGGCTATGGGCTATCTCCCGAAGCGTGACTCCGCGCCTCGATCCAGATCTCCTGTCGCCGCCGGCGACGCTTCTGCCGGTCAGCTTCCGCGACTGGTTTGATCTGCGTGGATGGCAGCCGCACGCACATCAGTTGGCCTTGCTGCAAGCCGCCAACAGTGGCCGCTCCGCCCTTCTCGTAGCGCCAACCGGTGGCGGCAAGACCCTAGCGGGGTTTCTGCCCAGCCTTACCGACCTGGCAGGGCCCGCGCAACCGGGCTTGCATAGCCTCTACATATCGCCGTTGAAGGCGTTGGCGCAGGATATTCACCGCAATCTTCAGCAGCCGATTGCCGAGATGAAGCTAGCGGTGACGGCCGAGACCCGCACGGGCGATACACCGGGGGAGAAACGTAAACGCCAGCGCGCGCGCCCTCCGCACCTCTTGTTGACCACACCGGAATCGTTAGCGCTGCTCTTGTCTTACGCCGATGCAGGCGAGCTCTTCGCCGGCCTGACGCGTGTGATCATAGACGAGGCCCATGCGCTCGCCGGCACCAAGCGCGGGGACCTTCTGGCACTGGGTTTGGCGCGCCTTCAGCAACTGGCGCCGCAGATGACCCGGATCGGGCTATCGGCCACAGTCGCCGACCCGAAGGGGTTGGCAGGCTGGCTCAGCCCAACCGGCGACTATGACCCAGAAAGCGTGTCCCTCATCTTCGGACGCTCCGGCGCTCGGGCCGAAGTCGAGATCTTGGAGACCGCCGAGGGACTCCCCTGGTCGGGCCATATGGCACGCCACGCGCTTGAAGCCGTCTATCGCCGCATCCAAGAAACCCGCACCGCGCTTCTCTTCGTCAATACCCGCGCCCAGGCCGAAATCGTCTTTCGCGACCTTTGGCAAATGAACGACCAGAACCTGCCGATCGCCCTCCATCACGGCAGCCTCGACGTACAGCAGCGACGCAAGGTCGAGAGCGCCATGGCTGCCGGCAAGCTGCGTGCCGTGGTGGCCACCTCTTCGCTGGATCTCGGCATAGACTGGGCGGCCGTCGACCTGGTGGTTCAGATCGGGGCGCCGAAGGGCGTGGCTCGTTTGGTGCAGCGCATCGGCCGCGCCAACCATCGCTTGGATCAACCCAGCCGAGCCCTGCTGGTTCCGGCCAATCGCTTCGAAGTCCTTGAGTGTCGCGCCGCCGTAGAGGCCGTAGAGGCAAGAGAACTGGACGGCGGCAGCTTGCGATCCGGCGGCCTCGACGTGCTTGCCCAACACATGATGGGAACCGCGGCCGGTGCGCCGTTCCTGCCCGACGCCCTGTTTCGGGAGGTCACGCAAGCGCAGCCCTACCGAAACCTCACCCGGACCGCTTTCGAAGAGACCCTGGCCTTTGTTCAAACCGGTGGCTATGCGCTTGAGCGCTATGAGCGCTTCCGGCGGCTGAGCATGGGGAAGGACGGCCGCTATCGGGTTGCCAACCCGCGCCTGATCCAACGCTATCGCATGAACGTCGGCACCATCGTCGAGGAGCCCTTGCTCAAAGTTCGATTGAAGAACGGTCGCAAGCTGGGAGAGGTCGAAGAGTACTTCATTCAAGCGCTGATGCCCGGCGACACTTTCTTGTTTGCCGGTGAGCTTCTGACCTTCTTGGGCCTCAAGGAGACCGATGCGTTGGTCGCCAAGGGCGGCAAAGGCGACCCGAAGGTTCCGGCTTACGCCGGCGGACGGCTCCCCTTGACCGCAGAGCTCTCCATGCGCGTTAGAGCCATGCTGGAAAGTCCCGGGCGCTGGGAGAATCTTCCGCCGGAGGTTCGCCAGTGGCTGGGCTTGCAGCGTTACCGCTCGCTACTACCGCCGGCCCAGGGGCTTCTGGTCGAGAGCTTTCCGCGTGCCGGCAAAGAGTACCTGGTCGCCTACTGCTTTGAGGGGCGTAACGCGCACCAGACTCTGGGCATGCTTTTGACCCGTCGATTGGAGCGCGCAGGCTGCAGACCTCTGGGCTTCGTCGCCTCGGACTATGCCATCGCCACCTGGAGCCTCCGCCAGCCTCCCGATATCGATACCTTGTTTGCCGAAGAGATGCTGGGAGACGATCTGGAAGAGTGGATGGCCGAATCATCGCTGTTACGGCGGACATTTCGCAACGTTGCCATCGTCTCCGGCTTGATTCAGCAACGCCAGCCTGGTCAGGAGAAGTCCGGCCGGCAGATGACTGTCTCTTCCGACCTGATCTACGACGTCTTGCGCAAGTACCAGCCAGATCACCTCTTGCTGCGCGCAACCCGCGACGAAGCCGCTGGCGGTCTGACCGACATTCGCCGCCTTGCAGACATGCTGTCGCGGGTCGCGGGTCGCATCCGCCACCGGCGCCTCAGCAGGGTATCGCCGCTGGCCGTCCCGGTTCTGCTCGACATCGGCAAGGTGCAGGTCGCCGGCGGTGCAATGGATAGCCTCCTGGACGAAGCTGCCGACTCGCTCATAGCCGAAGCACTCGCCGATTTGCCCGAAGCAGTTCTGAGCGATACTTCGGGCCAAGCGGAACTGCCGCTGTGAACGATGCCAGTCTGCAAGCGTTCGAACTGAACGGCGCCTCGCTTTTGGCGCACGTCAGCGGCGGCCTTTACTGGCCCGATGAAGAGGTGCTGGCCGTCGCCGATCTGCACTTGGAGAAAGGCAGTTCCTTCGCGCCTCGCGGCGAATTGCTGCCGCCCTACGACACCGCTGCCACCCTCGACCGGCTCGTCAACCTGGTCCGGCTGCTACGACCCGCCCGACTCATCTTCCTGGGCGATAGCTTCCACGATCGTGCCGGACCTGAGCGGCTGGCGGATGTGGATCTCCGGCGCTTGGCTGATCTGCAGGAGACCGCAGAGCTGATCTGGGTCGAAGGCAATCACGATCTGGGCTCGCACCCGAGAGGTCTAGGGCATGCCGTCGCCTGCCTGAAGCTCGGCCCCCTCACCTTCCGCCATGAAGCAGAACCCAAGAGCGGCGCCGGCGAGGTGAGCGGGCATTTCCATCCCAAGGCCCGCATTCGCGTCTCAACCGGCAGCACCTCGACCCGTTGTTTCATCTTCGACCGGCGCCGCGTGATCCTGCCTGCCTTCGGTGCCTACACCGGCGGGCTCGAGGTTCGCCACCCGGCGGTCTCGACCCACTTTCCAAACGGCTTCAAGCTGATCGCCCTCGGCGAACAGCGCGCCGCCTTGCTGCCGGAAACCGCCCTGGCGTGATTGAACACCACAGTGATCTCCAACGGCCGCGCGTACGTAGGATTTACAAGTGGGCATTCGTAGCCGCGGGGAGCCAACTCACAACAGAATGCGTGCGCTAGTCGACTGCCGACCTCGGCAGAGCGAGCGCCCTTCCTAAGGTGAACAATTGGGCGCTGGCAACAGCATCCAATCGCTCGATAGCAGGGTCTGGGGAACAAGCATGTCAGCAGCGCCAAGCATCGTCTGGTTTCGACAGGACCTCAGGCTTGCCGACAATCCAGCGCTTTGCCATGCGCTCTCCGGGTCGACACCGATCCTGCCCCTCTTCATTCTGGACGATGACAGCTTTGGCGATCGATGCCCCGGCGCAGCGCAGCGCTGGTGGCTGCATCACAGTCTTACCGGTCTCGACCAGGCACTCAACGCCTTGGGATCCCGCCTGATCCTGAGAAGCGGCCCGGCCGACAAGGTGCTGAGGCGGGTGGTCGAGGAGAGCGGAGCCAAGTCGCTCTATTGGAACCGCTGCTACGACCCAGAGAGTGTCACCCGCGACCGCACCATAAAGAGCTGGGCCAAAGAGACGGGTCTGGAGGTGGAGAGTTTCAACGCCCTCCTGCTGATGGAGCCTTGGGAGATCAAGACCAAGGAAGCCAAGAGCTACCGGGTCTTCACGCCCTTCTGGCGACGCCTGCGCGAAAGCTACGGTCACCGAACGCCTCTACCGCCTCCAGAGGCAATCTCCACGCCAAGGTCAGTTTCAAGCGAAGCTCTGAATAGCTGGGGGCTTTGTCCGGAGAGACCAGACTGGGCAGCGGGCTTCAGCAATCACTGGCGGCCAGGCGAGGTTGGCGGACGACAGCGGCTAAGCGATTTCCTTGAGGCGGCTCTTCCCGGCTACAAGTCACTGCGCGACCGCCCCGACAAAGCGACAACCTCTCGCCTCTCTCCCCACCTACGTTTCGGCGAGATCTCTCCGCGGCAGATCTGGGAGGCGGTCCAGAGCCACCTTTCAGTCATCGGAAGCGACCAGGCCGATGCCGACAAGTTTCTGACTGAAGTTGCCTGGCGCGAATTCTCCTATCACCTGCTGTTCAACGAGACGAATCTGACGAGCCAGCCGTTGCGACCCGCCTTTGCCGAGTTTCCTTGGCACCGCGACGCGGCGGCCTTGCGAAGCTGGCAGCACGGGCGAACCGGCTATCCAATCGTCGATGCGGGCATGCGCGAGCTTTGGTCGACAGGCTGGATGCACAATCGCGTGCGCATGGTCGTCGCCTCCTTTCTGGTCAAGGATCTGCTGATTCCCTGGCAGGAGGGTGAGGCTTGGTTCTGGGATACCCTGGTCGACGGCGATCCGGCCAACAACGCGGCTTCGTGGCAGTGGGTGGCGGGTTGCGGTGCCGATGCAGCGCCCTACTTCCGCATCTTCAATCCAGTATCGCAGGGTGAGCGTTTCGATCCGGAGGGGCGCTATGTCCGGACCTGGGTGCCGGAACTCTCGAGGCTGCCCGATCGTTACATTCATAAGCCCTGGGAGGCCGATCCAATCACTCTCGCATCAT
Organism: Rhodospirillales bacterium; assembly: GCA_963669445.1. Classification (GTDB taxonomy): domain Bacteria; phylum Pseudomonadota; class Alphaproteobacteria; order Kiloniellales; family JACOMY01; genus JACOMY01. The sequence continues at coordinate 1,158,597 of OY770029.1, read as the reverse complement.
CGGACGTTACGCTGGGCCAAACCTACCCGGAGCGCATCGTTGACCACAGTCAGGCGCGCCGGCTGGCTCTGGACGCTTACCAGCAGATCAAGAAGGAGACGGCAGCGTGAGAGACGCCAGCCTTGGACGGGAATTGCGCATAGCGGTAGTCGGCAGCGGCGCAGCCGGGCTAGCGTCCGCCTGGGCACTTTCGCAGCGTCATTCGGTTACCCTCTATGAAGCAGAGAACCGGCTGGGAGGTCACGCCAACAGCGTGACCTTGGATGGACCCGGAGGACCCCTCACCGTCGATACCGGCTTCATCGTCTACAATGAACCCAACTACCCCAATCTCGTCCATTTCATGGATCACCTGGGGGTCGCCACGCATGCCAGCAACATGTCTTTCGCTGTCTCTCTGGGCGGCGGTCGCTATGAGTATGCGGGCAGTCCGCTAGGTCTCTTCGCCCAAACCAGCAATCTGGCGAACCCGCAGCACTGGCGGCTGGTTTCCGATACTCTGCGCTTCTTCCGCGAGGCACGGCAGTGCCTGGCCTATGGCGGCGCGTCTGGCGACCTCGCCGGCTTCCTGAGCGCAGGCGGATACTCGCAAGCCTTCCAGAGGCGCCATCTTCTACCCATGGCGGCGGCCATCTGGTCGGCCACTCCGGCGGAGATCCTGGCCTTTCCTTTGGCAACTTTCCTGCGTTTTTTCGACAATCACGGGCTCCTCCAAACCCGTGATCGCCCTGAGTGGCGCACAGTCACGGGCGGAAGTCGCAGTTATGTCGACGCCGTGGCGCAGAGCCTTGGGCCCTCCCGCCTGCGCTTAGCAAGCGCGGTTGAGGCCGTTGTGCCCGATCCCTGCGGCGTCTGCGTAATGGACAGCAAGGGTGGCTCAGAGCGTTTCGATCAGGTCGTGTTGGCCTGCCACGCCAATCAAGCTGTGCAGCTTCTGGGGGAGGCAGCATCGCCGGCCGAGACCCAGATCCTCAGCCGCTTTCGCTACAGCGACAACACAGCCCTTCTGCACGGCGATCGGCGCTTGATGCCGCGTCGTCGTCGGGTTTGGTCCAGCTGGAACTACATGGCAGAGAGCGAGGATGCCGACGGACCTCTTTCGGTCAGCTACTGGATGAACCGCCTGCAAGGGCTGGACGAAGCTATACCTCTCTTTGTCTCGCTGAACCCCATCATGGAACCGCGCGCGGATAAACTGCACGCCAGCTTCACATACAGCCATCCCCTCTTCGATGCCGCCGCTGTCCAAGCACAGAGCCTGTTGCCGCAGGTGCAGGGCTTGCGTGGTATCTGGTATTGCGGCAGCTACTGCGGCTATGGCTTCCACGAAGACGCCATGCAGGCGGGCTTCAGTGTCGCTGCTGCCTTGGGAGCACCGACACCATGGCATCATCGGATCACACCGCGCAGCCCGGCAGCGGGCCTGGTCGCTCAACCCCCATTCGGCGTGGCGGCCGAGTAGCGCCATGAGCGACTGCTCTTCCGCCCTTTACAAGCTCCAGGTTTCGCACCATCGCCGCGGTGCGGTGAAGCACGGCTTCGCGTACAGCTTCATGAGCCTGCTCCTCGACCTGGACGAACTACCGAAGCTGCGACGCGAGCTTCGCCTCTTCTCCTGGAACGCCTGGGGCCCAATTGCGCACCGCGATGGCGATCATGGGCCGCACGACGGCTCGCCCTTACGGCCTTGGGTGGAAGCACGCCTCGCCGAGGCCAATGTCGCCTTCGACAGCGGGTCGATCCGCCTTCTGGCAATGCCGCGGATACTGGGATCGGTCTTCAATCCCCTCAGTATCTACTATTGCCATGCCAAGAGCGGTGCTCTGCAGGCGGTGATCTACGAGGTGCACAACACCTTCGGCCAGCATCACAGCTACGTCTTCCCGGTGACCGAAGACTCATCCGGCCTGTCTCAACAAAGCTGCGCGAAGAACTTCTACGTCTCGCCTTTCATTCCCATGCAGCAGTGCTATCGCTTTCGCTTGCGGGCACCTGGAGAGACGCTCAGTTTCACCATGCAGCAAGGCGGGGAGTCCCAGCCGCTGCTCTTCGTTCGCCTCAGCGGTCAGCGTGTTCCCTTGAGCGATGCGACCCTGGGCCGCGCGCTCCTGTCCTATCCGGTCTTGACCTGGAAGGTGCTGGGCGCAATCCATTGGCAAGCCTTTCGTCTTTGGCGCAAGGGGGCCGTGTTTCATCCGCGCGCTAAGGCCGAAACTCGACAGATCTCCGCTGAGGGGGCGCCTGCCCGTCTCGGCGTCGAACGCGAGACCCTATGACACCAGGCGCCCACGCTCTCCTACGTTTCCTGTCTCGACGGACCCTCGCCGGCCGCGTGACCGTGCACCTGCCGGACGGCAGCAGCGAGGTCTTGGTCGGAGAACTGGAAGGTCCGGAGGCCAGCATCGAGGTGCATCGCACCCGGCTGGCACGGCGGTTGCTGCTGGGTGGCGCCAATGGTTTCGCCGACGCCTACATAGAGGGCGACTTCGATACACCCGATTTGACGGCGCTGCTGCTTTTCGGGGCTGCCAACCAGGCAGCCTGGGGTGAGCTTTTGGAGGGGCGTTGGCCGCTGCGGTTGGCGGCGCGTCTGGCGCACCGTTTGCGACCCAACAGCAAGCGCGGATCGAAGCGCAACATCGCCGCTCACTACGACCTGGGCAATGCCTTCTACCGGCTCTGGCTGGATCGTGGCCTCACCTACTCCTCGGCCGTTTTCGACCATGCCGACCAGGCGTTGGAGAGCGCTCAGGACAACAAGTATCGCCTGATCTGCGACAGAGCGGGAATCGGCGAGAATGACCGCGTGTTGGAGATCGGCTGCGGTTGGGGCGCCTTTGCCAGTTACGCAGCCCGTGAGCGCAAAGCCAAGGTAACCGCCGTCACGATCTCTCCGGCCCAGTTCGCGGCCGCATCGCAACGCATCCACGAGGAAGGGCTGGCTGAGAGGGTGCAGATCGAACAGCGCGACTACCGAGATCTGCAAGGTCGCTATGACGCCGTTGCCTCGATCGAGATGATCGAAGCGGTTGGAGAACGATACTGGCCCACTTTCTTCTCCAAGCTTCGAAGCCTGACCGCGCCCGGACGTCGGATTGCCTTGCAGGCCATCACCATTGATGAAACCCATTTCGAGCGCTATCGACGCTCGGCTGACTTCATTCAGCGACATGTCTTTCCCGGTGGCATGCTCCCCAGCAAACAGGTGGTCGAAGAGCAGGCCCGACAAGCCGGCCTCTTGGTGGTCGACAGCAAGAGCTATGCGATCGACTATGCCCACACTCTTGCGCTCTGGCGCCAACGCTTCGACGCCACCTGGCACGAGATCTCCGCGCTGGGTTTCGACCAGCGCTTCCGGCGCATGTGGATCTATTACCTCTCCTACTGCGAGGCAGGCTTTCGCGCCGGCCGCATCGACCTCAGACAGTTCGGCTTGTCCACCTCGAACTGATCCCGGCCAGGATTTGTCCAGGAATGCGAACACAAGGGACATATGGCATAGCCAGTTCGGGCTTGCCCGATCATCCGGGGGGCGCGACTGCTCGGCTTCATGAGTGCTAGCGACTGCCCTCTTGGCCCTCCCGAGCGCTGGATCGAGCGCAGCCCGATCTGGCCGCAAATCCAAGCCTCCGGCGTGCTGGATGGGCTAAAGGACTTCGATGCCCGCGTTGCCGGAAGCTGGCCGATCGACCTTGCTCTGCCGGGTGCCGATGTCGACGTAATCTGCTGCACCCCGAACCTTGATGGCTTTACCGAGCGCTGTCGAACCCTGTTCCAACAGATGCCTGGCTACGCGGCGGGTTCGCCGGACACCACGCCACCCAGCCACCTTTGCCGCTTCAACGACCAGGGGCTGACATTCGAAGTCTTTGGGCAAAATCGCCCCGTCAAGCAGCAGAACGCCTATCGCCATATGGTGATTGAGACGCGGCTGCTGCGGCTTGGCGGCAACTGCCTGCGGCGGAGGGTGATGGCGCAAAAGCGCCAGGGCCTGAACAGCGAGGCAGCCTTCACCACTACTCTAGGAATAGTTGGAGACCCCTTCCAGGCGCTACTGGAATTGGAAGGTTATAGTGATGAAAAACTTGCATCTATCTTAAATATTCATTCTTTTTATTAATCTCGTCTACGAGTTCGAAGAACTAAGCACTGGCAAATTCTCTCTTCCTTGCTATGATGTCAGCATGAACAATAAGATGGATCAAGCCATCAAAAGGCCTCGGCTCGCCCTTAGCGGCAGCGCTGGCGTTGGCAAGACCACGCTTGCACAGGCCTTGGCTGCACGTTGGTCACTTCCCTATGTCGACGAAGGCATGCGCCGGAGACTGGAAGCAGGACTTTCCTTGTACGGCCTAGATCGGGACCAAAAGCGACAGCTGCTGCACGAACTCGCCGACGAGGCTTACGCGGGTGCCGAACTCGCCGTCACCGCAAACGGCGGTTTCATCTCGGATCGCTCGCCCATCGACCAGATCGCCTTTTGGCTACACTACGGCTTCGGCCAGGACCCGAGCGAAGAAACGGGCGCCTTCGTCGAGGCCCAAATCCAGCGAAGCACGCTCTTCGACAAGGTCGTCCTCCTGCCTTGGGGCGTGCTTCCCTTCAAGGAAGACGGTGTTCGGACCGCCAACACCTGGGTACAGCTGAAGTACCAAGCTTTGGTCGAGGGCCTCTTACGTCAATTCCTACCGACAGAGCAGCTGGTGATCCTGCCCAAGGAGCTGACCAAGCTTGAGGAGCGGATCGATTGGGTCGAACAACAGCTTGGTGTAACGCAGCATCAACACGCCGCTCAGCAGCAATAGTCCCAGTCCTCTGCTCCAGACAGCCGGACTGCTTGCCGGTCAAGAGTGCTGCAAAAAGCTCGACCGAAGAAAGAAGCGCCGGCCGCGCTGGGGGGATGCTGGTAGGCGGCCGGCGCTCTCCCGAGCGGGAGGATTCGGTTCGGGTGCGGAGTTTAGGCCGCTTCCGAATCGGCCCGGGATTTTGTGACGTAGGCCTTGGAGCAATGGTCCGAGCAGTAGGACTTTCCGGGCAGAGTATCGGCACCGCAGAAGTGGAAGTCCGCATCTCCGGGATCTCCGACCGGCCAGCAGCAAGTCCCGACCCGCCCAGGCGAACGTCGCGCGCGTTTCGGCGCCAGGCCCAACTGTGCCATCGCTTCCTGCGTCGTCAGCGAGGGGCCGATTGCCGGCTTTGCCTTCTCTGCCTCCACGGTAGCGGCCGCTGCAGGAGCGGCCGTCGCAGCAGTGCTCGGGCTCTTGGTATCACCTGGTGCGGTGCCTCCGCCGATGCCCACACCCACACTCGGCTGAGCATCGCCGGAGAGATCCACCATCGGCGTGCTGGGCAGCGTGGGTCTGGCCAAAGCCGTTGCCCGGCGTACCGGCGGCTTACTGCTCTTGCGAATCGGTGAGGGTCGGGAGGAAAGCTTAAGCCGATGGGCTTTCCCGACCACAGCGTTCTTCGTGACGCCCAAGACTCGACCGATGGACGAGGCACTGAGGCCCTGCTCCCACAGCTGCTTCAGTTGCGCAATGCGTTCGTCGTTCCAAGTTGGGGACTCGCCTGACCGATGGCTGGTCATACCGCTCTCCGCTGTACGGGCGCTTTGCCCTAAATCCCTCAACGAACCTTCATGGCTCATCTTGTGTCTCCACCAATATGTTGAGGTGTTCTTGTTTTTTCAAACCATATACTGCGGCCTCTCCCTTTGTCGAGTCTGGAGAATCAAGCCCTTTGTGGAAAACTTGGCCGTGACTCGGCCTCGACTTGCGCCCCAGCTGGTACGACTCCGCAAGACAGCTTTGCTCTAGCCCACTTGCAGCTCCGACCGTATCCTGCTCTACAACAGCGAAGAAATGGGCAGTGTCTCGCGGTTAAACGAGATCTTCAAAGGCGGCCCACATTTCTGACCAGCCATAGGGACAATCTTGCAGACCCTCTGCACTTAGAAGGCAACCATGACCTATCCTATCTATGCAAAAGCGTCTCTAAGTGCCATTGCTCTTGCCGCGGCAGCAATGATTGTTGTCGTTGCAATCTCGAACTACTTGGTACAGTTCCCGATCAATGACTGGTTGACTTGGGGTGCTTTCAGCTATCCCGTCACCTTTCTGGTGACCGACCTGGTCAATCGACGTTTTGGCCCAAGAACGGCACGACTTGTGGTTGGCATCGGATTCTTGGCAGCCGCAGCAATCTCTTTGGGCTTGGCGCCCTGGCGAATAGCCGTTGCTTCGGCCAGCGCCTACCTCATTGGCCAGCTGCTCGACGTACAGATCTTCGATCGCCTGCGCCGCAGCAACTGGTGGCTGCCCCCATTGGTGTCCAGCACCCTGGGCTCTCTGGTCGACACTCTGGTGTTCTTTTCGATCGCCTTCGCCGGAACCTCGCTGAACTGGATTGCACTGGGTTCCGGCGATTTCGCCGTGAAACTTGCCTGCGCCTTGATCTTCCTGGCCCCTTTCCGGGCCTTGATGAGCCGTCGCGACGCCGCTGCCAGTGCCTAGCCGAAAGGCAACAGAATCTGGCGGACAGATTGGCCGTCGGCCAAGCGATCGAAGGCAGCATTAATGTCGTTGAAGTCGAGAGTCTCTGACAGCAGGCGATCGACCGGAAGGCGGCCTTTCTCGAAAAGCCCGATGTATCGTGGGATATCGCGGGGCGGTACGCAGGAACCGATGTAGCTACCCTTCAAGGTGCGCTCTTCAGCCACCAAGCTGACCGCCTGGATGGAGAGATTCTTGTCGGGATGAGCCAAACCGGCCGTGACGGTGGTGCCGCCGCGTCTGGTGATCTTGTAGGCACTCTCCAGCGCCGGCGCGGATCCGGCCATCTCAAATGCGAAATCCACACCGCCGCCGGTCACTGCCTTGACCTTATCGATCAGTTCAGGGTCACGCCCATCGAAAGTGTGACTGGCGCCAAGCTGCTGCGCCAAGTTGAGTTTCTCCGGCACCACGTCGATGGCAATGGTGTCGGCCCCAACCAGCACGGCACCCAACAGTGAGTTCAATCCGACGCCGCCCAATCCGATAACGGCAGCCGTGGCACCGGGCTCCACCCGCGCCGTATTCAAGACCGCGCCGACGCCGGTCATGACCGCACAGCCGAAGAGTGCCGCCTGAACCAGTGGAAGCCGCTTGTCCACCTTGACCAGCGAGCGTCGCGAACAGACGGTGTAAGTCGAGAAGGCGGCTACTCCCATGTGGTGGTTGATGGCCTGCCCCTGTTTGCTCATGGGCCGACCACCCGACAGCAGATGACCGGCCGCATTTGCGGCCGCCGCTTTCTCGCAAAGCGCGGGGCGCCCCTCGGCACAGGGCAGACAGGCACCGCAAGAGGGAACGAAGATCATCACCACATGATCGCCCTCGTCCAGGTCGGCGACGCCGGGTCCGACCTCGCGAACGATGCCGGCGGCCTCGTGCCCGATCGCCATCGGTAGCGGTCGAGGCCTGGCACCGTTGATCACCGAAAGATCGCTATGGCAGAGCCCGGCAGCCCGGACCTCGATTAACACCTCGCCCTCGCCCGGCCCCTCCAGATCCAATTCCTCAACGACCAGAGGTTGGCTGTCGGCATAGGGGCGCTCTCGCCCAGTTTGATAGAGCACCGAGGCGGTGGTCTTCATGATCGCTCCTTACATTGTCGGTTCAAGATTGTTCGTTGATCTGGCGCCAAAAGCAGGATTGAAACATAGAGCAGATTCACGCAAACAGGTGAGTCCACCTGGTCGCGATCTGCTCTGGACCTTAGACTGTCTACCCGGTCCAGCGCAAAGCCAGCCAAAGCGGAAACGTGGCACTTCGGAAATCAGCGGCGCGCAGCGGTGAGAATTAGGATGTTGCCGCTTAGCGCCAGCACCACCCCAAGCTTGGCAATCCAGGTCCAAGTGTAGCCTTCCACAACGGACGAGATGGCCATGGCTACGATGGGAAACAGCACCGTAGCGTAGCCGGCCCGCCCCGCCCCGATCCGCCCCAGCAAGGTCAAGTAGGCAGCGAATGCGATCACTGAGGCGAAGACGGAAAGATAGGCCAGCGACCAGAGATAGCGCGCGCTCTCCTCGACGATGAAGGCTTGGCCACGCAACAGCCCGATCGTACCCAGGAAGAAAGAGCCATAGACCATGCCCCAGGTCGCCGCTGACAATACTGGGATACCGCGGCGCTGCAGGCCGGCAGAAACCATGTTTCCGATGCAGAAGATCGTCGTGGCCGCGAGGCACAGTAGCAAGGCCTTCAGGGCATCCAGGTTCAGCTCGGTTCCCACAACTTCCGGCCAGAAGAGGCAAGCGATGCCGACCACACCGATCGAGGCGGCCAAGAGAGAGCGCTTGGTGAGGCGCGCACCCAGGACCAAAGCCGCCAGGAAGAGGTTGATCACCGCTGCCATGGAAAAAATGACCGAAAGCAGACCGGAGGCCAAAACCGTGCCGCCGATATAGAAGAAATAGTAGTTGAAGCAGAAGAGGCAGGCTCCCATTGCGGCAAAGCGCAGGTGTAGGCTCAACCCGAAGCGCCAGGGCTTGCCGCTCACTGCCAGCCAGACGATCATCAAAACCGAGGCAGAAAGGAAACGCCAGAAGACCGAGATCTCGGGTGCGACCACACCAAGCTGCCATTTGAGCGCAATCCAACTGGTGCCCCAGACCAGAACGGTCAAGAGGTAAAGACCGATATCGAACGTTGCTACGCCGCCGCCATCGACCGGCTTCTGCGCATCTTTGCCAAGTGTGCCTTCGCTCATAGAGCGACAGAGACACAGACGATGCTAGGCGACCAGCGCCATTGCGTCAGGACTGTCTTGCCGGAAAGTGCTGTTTAACCGCGAAGCGCCAAGGCGGCAGCCGCTGCCGCAGAGCCGCGGCGGCCCATGATGGGATCGGCCCGACTGGTCAGCATGATGGGGGCACCGGCGCCCAGCACCACACCGGCGGGTGCGGCACCGGCCAGGAAGGTCAACTCTTTGACCAGGATGTTTCCGGCCGTGATCTCGGGCACCAGCAAGACATCGGGATCTCCAGCCACCTCGGAGCGAATGTGTTTCGTTGCGGCCGCCTCTGCGGAAATAGCGTTGTCGAAGGCCAGGGGGCCGTCCAGAAGCCCGCCCGTAATCTGACCGCGATCGGCCATCTTGCACAGCGCAGCCGCATCCAAGGTCGCCGACATCTTGGGATTTATCGTCTCCACCGCGGCCAAGATCGCCACCTTCGGACAGGCGACACCAAGCGCGCGCATCAGATCGATCGCGCTCTGCACGATGCCCGCCTTGACGTCCAGCTCCGGCGCGATGTTGACGGCCGCATCGGTGACGCAGAGCAGCTTGGGATAGCTCGGAACGTCCATCAGAAAACAGTGACTGAGACGCCGCGAGGTGCGTATCCCCACCGCCTTGTCCAGAGCGGCAATCAGCAGCTCGTCGGTATGCAGATTGCCCTTCATCAGCGCCTTCGCCCGTCCCTCGCGCACAAGGGCAACGGCCTGACGCGCCGCAGCACGGCTATCGGCAGCAGCCACCACTTCAACGCCATCGAGGTTGACACCGGCTGCCCGCGCGGCTGCAGCGATGGCCTCCGTCGGTCCGACCAGGATGGGCTCGATGGTCTTGTCGTGCGCTGCTGCCAGGGCACCTAACAGTGCATTCTGGTCGGTCGGCTGCACCACTGCTGTCGGAACCGGCGAACGATCATTCAGTGAGGCAATCAGAGCGGCCATGCGAGGATGGGCGGCCTCCGCCTCCGTCCATTCGGCGGTCATCGAGTCGGGCAAGTGCATGACGTCTCCTGAGTGATCTGGTCCTGAGTGATCTGGTTTCTCGCTTCGGAACCCGGCTACCTACACTTGGCCTAGCCGAAGGCGCTTCCCGGCACCCTGAATCCCAGTGAGTAGTTGACCAGCTCTTCGGCAGTCTCGGAGTAGGCCACTGTCCCGGAATAGTCGAACCAGCTGAAGCTGCCAACGGCATCTTCGTCGCTCGAGTCCTGGCGCCCGGAGATGAATTGCATGACCACCCGTGCCGTCTGTCCGGCGCCAACCAGAGCCATGTCTTCGCCCTCGCCGATTCCGCTGGCGCTTTGCAGGCCATAGAAGATCGCACGCGAGTCGAAACCTTTGAATAGCTTACGATCCAGGATACCCAACTGAACCGATTTCTGAAGCGTGTTGGTCAGCTCCAGAGAGGTCAGTACCTGGATGTAGAGCTGCTCGTTGATCAACAGCGGCGAAGACAGAGCCTCATAGGCTTTGCCGGTCATGCTTCCCATCGTGAACTCAATTGGACCGGCCGCTGCGTTGGTTTCCGTTTCCTGGGCCTTTGCTGCACTGTCCAGGATCGACAGACCGACAAAGGGAACTGCCAAAGCCGCGCCGCCGAGCAAGAGGCCACGTCGGCCGAGCTCCACCAGCTTCTCATCCTTAACCTGCATCTCCGCCCACTCCTGACTAGCGTGTCCAATGCGATGTCGCAGACCCTATCTTCCGCCCGCTGCGGCGGCAAGCACCGCAAAGGAGCTGTGCTGACGCATCGCGGAGACCCGACTAAGGCTCAACTGCGACTCTGTAAATTGGCATGACCGGCTCTTTGGCCGCGATCTTGCCACTTTATCTTCCTAACCCTGGAGTGCATGAAGCTTTGCCTGCACTGACGAGTTTGAGGATTCCCGCATGAGACCGCTCCTGCCCTGCCTTCTCGCCACCGCCCTTTGTTTCGGCGCAACCGGCGCAACTGCACAGCAAACACATCCGCGCATCCTCCTCCTGGATGCACAATCCTTGGCAAATCAAGGACAGGATGCAGAGGCCATCATCTTGCTCGACCGGATCGTCACCGCCGACGAGCTGTCAGATGACCTCAAGGCCGTGGCCTACACCAAGCGCGGCAACATCCACTTCCGCAAGAAGCGCTACCCCTTGGCTCGCGACGATTTTGAGCGTGCATTGAGGTTCGACCCTGATTCTGATCATGCCTTGCGCGGCAACTGCTATGCCCTGTTGCAGATGCGGAAGTTCGACCAGGCGCGACCGGTCTGCGAGTTTGCCGCGGCCGAGACGGCGGAGAAGAACCGCGCAGCGGCCGAAGACATCCTCGGCTACAGCGCTCTCTTGCGCCGAGACTACGGCACGGCGCTGTTCCACTTCGATTCGGCAATCGCGATCGACCCGAACTATGCTCCTGCTTTCCTGCATCGTGGCATGGTCTATCAAGCCCAGAAGAACGACGTGCTCGCACGCGCCGACTTTCTACGGGCACGACAGCTCTGGCCACAGGATCGCGAGATTGAGGCGACCTTGCGTCAGCTCGGTTTAATCTTCTAACATCGGGTGTATGAACCTAGCGTCTGTATCTTGTTTTTTGGCCGGTGGTGGAGACAGCCCTGACGGCTGGACCGCTATCAAGCCGATCTTGCTGGTCAAGGCGACCGCGGAGGACGGCACCATCGGGTGGGGTGAGGCTTATGTCCTCACCGGACGTACCAAGGCGGTCGGTGCCTTGGTCCAGGCTATGGGCGGCGGCTTTCGCGGGCGACCGGCGACACCAAGGGTGTTTCGCGATTTCGCGATCCGAGAGTTTGGCGACAAGCGGGGCGGCATTGATTTCTACGCCGCCCTTTCCGCTGTCGAACTGGCGCTTTGGGACATGCTGGGCCGACGCCTAAAGACGCCGGTCCACAACCTATTGGGCGGTGCGCTGCGAGAGCGCATCCCCCTCTATGCCAATGTCTGGAGCACAAAGGAGCCGAACCCCGAGGCGGTCGTTGCGCGCTGCCGAGAGCATGTCGCAGCCGGCTTTTCGGCACTCAAGCTCTATCCCGCAGAACTTCCCAGCCTCGACGAAGCCGAGATGCTCCTGGAACGGTTGCGCGAGGTGTTGGATCCAGCGGTTCTTCTCATGGTCGACCTCAATGGGCTCGAGGATCCACAGCAAGCCTTGCTGATGGCGCGACGCTTTCGGCCCTACGAGATCTATTGGCTGGAGGAGCCGGTCTCTTCCGACGACCTTGGCACCTTGGCTGAGATCCGCAGTCTCAGCGGCATGCGCATCGTCTCCGGTGAACGTCATGGAGGAAAAGCTGCCTTTCGCGATATTCTGGATCGACGGGCCGCCGACATCCTCAATCCCGACATCGCCGGTGCTGGCGGCATCGTGGAGTTCTTGGAGATCGCCGCAATGGCGGAGGCGAACTCCGTCAAGGTATCTCCGCACTGCTACAACTCGATGAGCATAGGCTTCGCCGCCATGTTGCAGGTCTCAGCGGTTGTGCCGAACCTGGCCTGGGCCGAGTACTTTCCAGCCCTGCAAGGGGCAAGCGACGCCTTCGCCACGCTGGACAGCACGATAGCCGATGGACATGCGACCTTGCCGACGACGCCCGGTCTAGGTGCGACACCAGACGAGAGCCGCCTGCGCCCCTTCACAATGACGTGAGGACTGGCGTCCGAAACTACTCGGCCGCCCTTGGTTCTTTGCAGCCTTGAACGCAACAGCGGCCTGGTTGGCGGCTCGGACGTTGGCCTTCATCCAAGACACCGCGGTCGAGCAGCCGCTCGACCAAACTCCGCTTTTCTCCGGTTGGATAGTTGCGCCAGATTTCCCTCTTCATCGCCTCCGGCGAGCCACCGCCGTGCAGCGAAATTACCGAGTACCAGCCGCCCTGGTGGGAGGCTGTCAGGTCTTCGATAAGCCGCGAGACTTCCAGACGCTGAGCCGCCAGTATCTCTGCCCTTCCGGCGAGGACGGCTGACAGAGATGCTTGTGTTTCTGGGTTGTGATCCTCGTCTGGACCCGGCAGAGCGACGATCAGGCCGCCGGAGACATAGTGAGCCAGCCGCTGCATATCGTAGATCTTGGTTGCCAACAGCAGTTTGCCGATGTTGGCGAAGACCGGGTCGGGCATGACCGATCCGGCCGGGTCTTCGACGCAGTAAATGGAGGCTGCAACGCCGCAGGCAAAGAAACTCTCCGTCACGGTGATCAGTTCCACCATGGCATCGCGGATATGGCCGTAGCGGTCGGGTTCCAATCCATTCGCTTCCGTCATGAGGGACCCAGCACCGATCAAGAGGTCGCCAAACCCGGCCCGTGCCGCGATGCAGGAGTGACGATGGTGGGTCGCATAGGCGGTCGTCAGGAAGCCGCCCTCCTCCGTCTCACCAGCCAGGAAAATGTGTTCGTGCGGAACGAAGACCCCGTCGAAGACGACGACGCCGGTCGACTGTCCATATTTCGCGGAGAAACGCGCCGCCGCCTCTCCCGGTCGCCCGGCTGGCCGGGCAACGATTGTCACGCCGGGCGCATCGACCGGCACGGCGCAAGCCACCGCAAAGTCTTCGTCTCCCGCAGCATGGGTCCGGCAGGGCATTACTAGAAACTCGTGCATGTAGGGCGCGCCGGTGACGATGGCCTTAGTGCCGCTAATCACGATGCCGCCGCTCTGCCGCTCTACGATCCGAACATAGACATCCGGGTTGGCTTGCGCGCCTGGACGTTTCGAGCGATCGCCCTTGGCATCCGTCATAGCAATGCCCAACGCAAGATCCTCCTCTTGCGCGCGGTCGAGATAGGCTAGAAATCGCTCGTGATAATCTGTCCCGTGGTTGGCATCGCAGCGTTTGGTCGCCTGGAAGAAGCCGTTCAATGCATCGTGCGCCAGGTAGCGCTGGGCGCAGCCAGACTCTTGGCAAACCAACCGTACGGCTTCCAACTTCATTAGCAGATCGTTGGAAGTCTCGTTGATGTGAAGCATGCGATTGACCGGGCTTGGCTTGGTCCCCTGCTGCGCGGTCATCAGCTTGGCGTGCTCTGCCCGATGGGCAAAGTCGTATGTGACCCCAACGCCATTGATTCCCGGCGCAAGCTCCGGCGCATCGGCAACCGATTCAATCTTTTGGCCATCGATGAATACCCTCGGACGATAGCGCCTCAAGGACTCTCGATAGGCATCGGCGGTCATAAGCATGCCTCGCTCCCTCACCCAAAATCATACGCTTGCAGAAAATTTAAACAGTGTTAGATTTTGTCGTCAAGAGGGGAGTTTGGACGTGAGCGGTGAAGAGCGAAAGCGGGCGGTCGACGCCCTTAAGCGCGACTTGATTCTTGAGGCCGCCAAACGCGTCTTCGAGACCGAGGGCCTGGAGGGCGCCAGCCTTCGTGCCATAGCGGCCGAAGCCGGCTACACACCAGCAGCGCTCTACTTTCACTTTGCGTCCAAGGAAGCACTCTATGCAGCCTTGCTGGAACGCTCGCTGGCAGCGCTCAAGACTAGCGTCTATGCAGCCGCCGAAGAGGCACAGTCCGCAGAAGCACGCTTCATGGCAACGGCAATGGCCTTCTACGGCTTCTATGCTGACAACCCTCGCGATCTGGATCTTGGGTTCTACCTCTTTCGTGGCGGCTTAAAGCCTAAGGGCTTGGGTGCGGATCATGACCTTGCCCTCAACGAAGCCTTGATGGCCTCACTTATCCCAATTGCAGAGGCCGGTTCGGTCCTGGGCCTCGCTTCCAGCCGACGCGGCCCCTTCCTGGCCGACCTCTTTGCCCATATGACCGGCCTCCTTCTCTTGGAGCATACCGGACGCATCCGCATGTTTGAGACCCAGGGAAAAACGCTGATGGAGTCTCACCTGCGGTCCTTGGCATCCGGGCTTCGGCGAACAAAGTAAGTGCCGGCTGCTCACGGCGCCGTGAGGGCAAACATCCAGATTGGCAGCGGCGCCGTATTCTAGGCTACAAGCATTCACCTCTTGGTCCTGCGTCTAGGACCGCACAGGAAATTCGCTTCATGTTCATGTCGAGGACTATTGTGATGGCCGGTTTGCTGGCTTTACTGCAAGGCTGCGCGGCGCTCTCGCCCACGCAGGTATCGACCGACGATCGCCTGCTTGCCTTCGCGGCTGCCACCGACAGGGCCACCGCACCCGATTTGGAGAAACCGGTCGAGATTTTCTGGAGCCAGGAACAGATCCCCTACATCGTGGCCGAGACCGATCGCGACCTGGCCTATACCCTGGGTCTGGTCCATCAACACCTACGCAGTGGACAGCTCGCAGTCATGAAACGTATCTCGCAGGGGCGCATCTCAGAGATGGCGGGGCCCTTCACCCGCGATATCGATCATGCACTACGGATCCTCGACTATGGCTATGCAGCACCGAAGGTGGTGGCCGATTGGCCGCTTGAGACCCGCGCCTGGATGAGCGCCTTCGTCGCCGGCATGAACCACTATCAAGATCATGCCCGCAAACAGCCGCCCGAGTATGGCCTGCTCGGCATCGACCCAGAGCCCTGGACCATGGAGGACCTGGTCACGATCGGCCGCCTGGCCGGCACCGATGTCACCTGGCTCTCCTATGTCTCGCTGCTGCCGTTACGCGATAGCGCGGATTGGGAGGAGACCTGGCGCCGCGCGCTCGAGTCGGGTGGCATGCCGCCAGGCGTACTGTCCGAAAACCTCTCGACCGAAGAGGCAACCCAACGCATGGTCGCCTTCCTGACGGGGCTTTCAAAGAGCGGCAGCAACTCGCTGGTCATCGCACCCGAGCGCTCGGCCAAGGGAACGGCCCTCATCGCCAACGATCCCCACCTCGGGCTCAATCTGCCGAACCTCTGGCTGCTGGCCGGCGTCAAGTCGCCCTCCTACAATGCCGTCGGTTTGATGGTACCGGGCCTGCCCTTCGTAGCCTTGGGCCGCAATGAGGCCCTGGGCTGGGGCGGTACCAACCTGCGGGCGGCGTCTAGCAACCTTTATGACGTCTCCAACGAGCCCGACGGCAGCATCGAGGTGGCGGAGGTCGAGATCGGGACGCGTTTCTGGTTCGATGACACCCGTCAGGTGCGGCGCTCGGCATTCGGCCCGATCATCTCCGATTCCAGCTACGTTCCAGCCAAGGAGGGCGAGGCAATAGCGCTCCGCTGGGTCGGCCACGAACCCACCGATGAGATCACCGCCTTTCTCTCGGCAAACAAGGCCACGACGCCGGAAGCCTTTCGCGAGGCCTATCGCAACTACGGCGTTTCGGCCCAGAACATGCTGTTTGCCGGCATCGACGGCGACATCGGCCAGATCCTGGCGATCCAGGCGCCAGAGCGGCAACCGGGGCCGCCGGCCGACCTTGTCCTGCTGTCCGACGATCCCTCGGCAGCCTGGGGTGCCTTCGACAACTCCACCAACCTGCCCTTCGTCGTCAATCCGGAATCCGGTTTCCTGGCTTCGGCCAACAACAAGCCGCAACAGACCGACCGCATCCTGGGCTACTTCTTCAGCCCCGACGACCGGGTTGCTCGCATGGCAGAGCTGGTCGAGGCGACGCCGAAGCTGACGGTCCAGGATCTCATGGCGTTTCAGCAAGACGTGGTCTCGCCGACCTCACAGCGTTTGGCCCAAGACCTCGCCACCTTCGCAAGCAGCGCCCGAGCTCAGCCCGAGGCCTTCGTCCGCCGCGTCGCAGAGTGGGACGGTAGCTATGCTGTCGAGTCGAGCGGTGCGCCTGCCTTCGAGCTGCTCATGACCGCAGTCGCCCGGGCACTCTATGGCGACAAAGACGGCAAGGTCCCGGGCCAGAAAGAGCAGTGGAGCTATCTCCAGAGCTTCCTACTGCGCGATCTCGAAGACCTGCCCGCCGCCAAGCGCGATGACCTGATGCGGGACGCAGTCACCGAGGCTGCGAAGATGGTGGAGAGTTTTCCGACCTGGGGAACGCTGCACAGGCTCAGGATCGGCCACATCATGAGCCAGGCCCCCCTGATCGGCTCTCGCTTCGTGCTGGATCGCGTGCCGATTTCCGGCTCGCGCGAGACCTTGTGGAAGACAGCGCACGGTCTGATCGACGGCCCGCATGATGCTCGCTACGGCGCGCAGTCGCGCCACATCTCGGACATGGGCGATCGCAATGCCAACTACTTCGTCCTCTTGGGCGGACAGGACGGTTGGCTCGGCAGCGCCAACTACGCCGACCAGGTCCCGCTCTGGTTGGAGGGGCGCTATCTGACCCTGCCGCTGGACCCGGAACGTGCCCGCGCCGATTTCCCGCACCACCAACGCCTCGAGTAGACGGATGGAGATTCGCGTCGATTTCCCATCAACTCACTCTAGAAGATTGAAAAGCAGAGCAGATTCATGAAGGCGGGGCATCACGGATGATTGCGATCCGCTCTGGGATTGTGAAGCGAGAGGCCTTCTCGACACCGCGACAAGAGTCTATAGACAGTCGTTATGTCGATATGGGGTAAAATCCTTGGCGGCGCTGCCGGCTTTGCCGTAGGCGGCCCGATCGGTGCACTGCTGGGCGGCATTGCCGGCCACGCGGTCGATTCCATGCGCTCCGACCTCAAGCGGGTGCGCGGTGCGGGTGAAGAGGCTGGGGAGGACCCGGGCGGCTTTCATGCCGAGATGCCGGGCGGAGAATCCACCCGCCAGGTGGCCTTCACCGTTGGTGTCATCGTCCTGGGCGCCAAGATCGCCAAGGTGGACGGCAAGGTCACCCCGGACGAGGTGCGCGCCTTCAAGCAGGTCTTCCACGTCCCGCCCGAGGAAGAGAAAAATGTCGGCCGCCTCTTCAATCTGGCGCGCCGCGACGCCCGCGGCTTCGAGCCCTATGCCCGACAGCTCGGTCGGCTCTTCGCCGATCAGCCGGCGGTCCTGGAACGGCTCTTGGATGCCCTCTTCCACATCGCGCGCGCCGATGGTGAGGTCACGGATCCAGAGCTGGCCTATCTGGAACAGGTGGCACGCCTCTTCAACTTCGACCGCACGACCTGGGAGCGGATCAAGGCCGCCAACGTCGATGAGGCAGACAATCCCTACAAGATCCTGGGCGTCAAACCGGACGCCAGCGACGAGGAGATCAAGGCGCGCCACCGCAGCCTGGTCCGCGAGCACCACCCGGACCGCCTGATCGCGCAAGGAATGCCGGAAGAGATGGTGCAGGTCGCCAACCAACAACTGGCTCGGATCAATTCCGCCTACGACGAGATCCGTAAACTCAGAGGCAGTTAGGCCACTATCCATTCAAGCCGAATAGGCACCGACCCGCCTCTCGTTCGAAGAAGGCCATTTGCACACTGCAAAGCCTCAACGGGCGACGTGGACGCCGCGGGCGTTGATGGGAACCCACACTGCCAAACGCCTCTGGATGGAGAATTAGATCGTCTTGTAGAGCGCTTCCAACAGGCGTTCACGACGCGGATCTGAACCACCGCCGAAGGTCGCCATGCGATTGGTGACATAGGCAACCCCGATCTTCTGCTCTGGATCAGCGAAGGCTAGGTGACCGCCCCATCCGCTGTGCCCAAAGGCCGATAGGGTAGGCCCGAAGATCTGATCCTTGTTCAGCATGAACCCTGCGGCAAAGCGGATCGGCCATCCGAAGCCGGCCTCAAGGCCGTCGAAGCGTCCTCGCGTTGCCTGGGTCAATGTTGCGCCGCTCAAGAGAGAGTAGCTGGATGTCGAGCCGCCAGCCGCCAGCATCGCATAAAGCCGGGCCAACGAGATGGCATCGGCATGCGCTCCTCCGGCGCCGACCTCGGCCGCGCGCCAGGCACGGCTGTTTGGCTGTTCGGGCCTTACACGAGGGTTCACATAGCCGAAGGCCTCAGGACGTCGGCTCGCCTCTTCCATCACCGCGTCGGCATCGGGGTCGGGTATGACTTCCACCGCCCTATGATCCTCTGCGAGCGGCAAACCAAGATAGATCTGCAATCCTAATGGCTCGGCCAATTCTTCGCGGAGGAATCGGCCCAGACTGCGACCATCCACCCGACGCATGATCTCTGCAGCTAGGACGCCGAAGGTAAGCGCGTGATAGATGCATTTGGATCCGGGAGAATAGAGTGGTGCCATCTGCTCCACTGCACGGGTGAAACGATCACCGGTATAGAGGTCTTCCAGACAGAGTTTCTCTATCACTCCATTTAATCCTGCCTGGTGGGAGAGGATGTCGCCCGGCGTGATCGCCTGCTTGCCGTTGACCGCAAACTCCGGCCAGACCGCAGCCACCGGAACGTCATAGGAGAGGAGACCACGGTCGACCAGGCAGGCAATCGCCAGGGCGACCAGGCTCTTTGTCACCGACTGAACGCAGACAAGCTTGTCGCGGCGCCACGGCAGGCTGCGCCTGGCATTGGCGTATCCGCCATAGAGGTCAACCAAAAGCTCTTCACCACGAACGACGGCGAAGGCCGCCCCGACTTCCGAGCCCTCTCCCAGATTCATCTTGAATGCTTCACGAACTGCCGAGAACTCCGTTCGGCAAACACCCGATAACAACATCTCCGCCTCATCATGCTAGTTAGAGGCGAGTTTACTCATATTCTTGATACATATCGTCATCGTATCCTATATGTAAACCATATGGATCTCGATATCAGACACCTGCGCCAGTTCCTAGCGGTGGCGGAGCAAGGCAGCTTCAGCGTCGCCGCCAATAAACTGGGCATGTCGCAGCCGCCACTGAGCCAGGCCATTGCTAAGCTTGAGCGGAAGCTAGACTGTCAGCTTTTTCTTCGCACCAGCCGCAAGGTAGAGCTGACCGAACGGGGTCTGTTGCTGCAGGCTGAGGCGATCCGTTTGGTGAAGCGGCACGCGGAAATGCTCGACGCCCTGGACAGGGCAGCAAAGGGGATCACCGGACACCTCAGGGTCGCTTTTGTCATGAGTGTCGGCTCCGCTTACCTGCCGCAGATCCTACGCCAGTTTCGCGCTCGATTTCCCGATGTTAGTCTGAAATTGGAAGAAGTGAGCACCGCCAATCAGGTGACGGCGCTCTCTGACGATCTCTACGACATCGGTCTCTTGCGCCCACCCATCTTCGGCGGCAGCGCACTGACCCTGCGCACGCTTGTGGCTGAGCCGCTCATGCTTGCTCTGCCGCAGCAGCATCCCTTGGCACAAGAGGCGGACATCGACCTTCGCGCTTTCGCGAAAGCCGACTTCATCGCTCCGCCGGCCGCCCTTGGTCTTGGGTTGCACACAGAGATCGTGAGCCTCTGTTTGGCTGCCGGCTTCACGCCGAGGATCGCTCAAGAAGCCAAGCAGATGCAGACCATTGCCTCACTCGTCTCCGGTGGTCTGGGCGTCGCCATCTTGCCGCAGGCAGTCGCAACGCTTGGTCTCAAAGGCGTGACCTACCGGCCCATTACGCAGCCGAATGGGGCAAAGACGGAAATCGCACTGGCATGGCAGAACGCCGCCCTTCGGCGGCGCCCGCACCTCGGCTCCTTTATCGAGATCGCCGAGGATGTTTGCCGCGGCGAGAACGCGCCTTCTACAACCAGACGAAATCGCTCGCCGTGAGTGCCGCCTGCGACAGCGCCCCATCGATCAGAAAGGCCTGATCGACGCTGCCGTCGCCGTCCTGATCGACCTGGATCTGGCGCGCGCCGGCAAACCGCGCTTCCGAATTACCGCCGCCGGAGAAGGCAGCGCCGCCAATGTAGGCGAAGTTGCCGACTTCCAGCCCGGTGCCGAAGACCAGCTTGTCCTCGCCATTTCCGGCACCAAGGGTCTCGCCGTCGAAATCGCGGATGACCGGTCCACCACTGCCGCCGTTGCCCAGTTGCGCGCCATTGAAGCGGAAGCTGTCTCCGCCGGAGCCACCGAAGAGAACCTCGCCGACATCCATATCCAGAGTGTCTTCACCACTACCGCCTTCCAGGCGATCGATACCGCTACCACCGATCAGGCGGTCATCGCCATCATGCCCCTCCAGACGATCGTCGCCGTTTCGCCCCAACAGCACATTGTTGCCGGTATTGCCGTCGATGGTGTTGTTCAGGCCGTTGCCTTCGCCGTTGAGGTTTCCGAAGCCCTGCTGCAGTCGCAAGTTCTCGACCACGACATTGACGCCGCTGCCCAGGGTATAGTCGCTTTGGGCACGCACAAGATCAACACCACCACCGGCTTGCTCCCACAGCGTATCGCCCTGTGTGTCGACGACAAAAGTGTCGTCGCCGCTGCCGCCGGCCAGGAAGTCATTGCCCTCCCTGCCGTTCAAGGTGTCGTCGTTGTCGTAGCCGAAGAGGCCGTTGTTGCCCGTACTTCCGATCAGAAGGTTGGATCTGTCGTTGCCGGCGATAATGGCGTTGCCCACGTCTTCGTTGACAATAGCCCGCTCGATGAAACCATCGGCCCCACTGGTAAAAGTGAAGAGTATGGCGTTGGAGCGGATGACGTCGTTGGCGCCGCCGCCGGCGATCTCCCGCACCTCGTCGCCTGCCGTGTCCACCACGAAGGTGTCGCTGCCGTTGCCGCCGACCAGCGTGTCCGAACCGCTGGCGCCGTTCAAGCGGTCTTGCTGGGCGCCACCGAAGAGACGATCGGTGCCGTCGCCACCGACAAGCTGATCGGCGCCGCTGTGTCCATGCACGTTGTCGATGCCGGTGCCACCGAAGATGAGATCATTGTCATCGCCACCGAAGAGCAAATCGTTGCCGGACATGCCGTGCATCGTATCCTCGCCGCTGCTTCCGGCAACCTCGTCGCCACCGTCGCCGCCGGTCAAGGTGTCGTTGCCGCTACCTCCAGCCACGCGATCGGGAGCAGATCGGCCCTGCAGAAGGTCGTCGCCGTCACCGCCGTAGAGAAAGTCCACGCCGCTGAGCCCGAAGGCACGATCGTCACCCGCATCGCCATAAAGGCGGTCGTTGCCATCGTGACCCTGCATAACATCGTCACCGGAGAGACCGGTGATCCGATCGCCGATGCTGGTGCCAGAGATAAAGTTGCTACCGGAGTCGCCGCGGATCAGGGTTACCTCGATAGAGGTTTGCGTCAGCAACGCCGCCCAGGTCGCCTGGAAGTGCACCGATAGCGTATCTGTCCCCGCGCCGCCGTCGATAGATTCCCCCATCGTCGCTTCGCCGGGATCGATCAGGAAAACGTCATTTCCGCTCTCGCCAAACCAGCGACCGTCGAGACCGGAACCGCCGGACAAGGTGTCGTTACCATCACCGCCTTCTGCAAACCAGTCGATCCCGGACCCCCCGTAGATGCGATCGTTGCCATCGCCCCCATAGAACTGGTCGTCGTGCCCAGGGCCGGCATAGATCCGGTCGTTGCCGGTGTTGCCCTGTAGATTGAAGTCGTCGTCAGCGCCGCCGAAGATCCGGTCGTCGCCATCACCGCCGTAGAGATACTGTTCGCTGCCCTGTCCGCCGAAGATCCGATCGTCGCCTTCGCCACCATAAAGCACGAAGTCGTGCCCGCTGCCGCCGAAAATCGAATCGTCGCCCTCATCACCGTGAATCTCGTCGCCATCGCCGCCGCCGGCAAGGCGGTCGCCTCCTGATCCTCCGTAGATCAGGTCGAAATCGTTGCCGCCATAGATCTCATCGCCCGAGGAGAGGCCGAAGAAGGTGTTGTATCCGGACCCACCGAACATGACATCAAAGGCATCGCTGCCGGTGAGGATGTCGCTACCGCTGCTGCCAATGTAGGTTCCCATGGATCATCGCCTCCTTCGTGTCGAACGTATATTCGATCATCCTTGGCGATTTGCAACGGATTTTTGACGGTCTTATGGAAATTTTCGTTCGCTTATGGGTGATTTTCTGCAAATTCAGCATCTTTCGCGATTGTACCAAAACAAAATTTCGAACCTTGTGGCAACAGTTGACTGTCGCCCCTCGGAATCGAAGCACGCCTGCTTTCGGGTTTCACCGGACCAAGAGGCTTGCCGAGAATGCATAGAACTGGCTTGGGAATGAGCCTTGGACTCACTCTCAAGGCTGGTTGGCTATCGCGCCCGCCCATTCATGTGACCAGGCGCGGAGTGGACGTAGGAGCAAGAACAGCTCCCGGCCAAGGCTCGTAGCCGAGTAACCGCCCTCTCCAAGCTCCACCAAACCGGCCTGTCGCAGCTCCTTCAGCCTTGTATTCAAGACCGTGGGAGAAACTCCTTCGCAGCGGCTCTGGAGGCCTCTGAAACTCGCTGGTCCTCCTTCACTCAATTGCCAGACGATTCCCATCGCCCAGGATCGGCCGAGCAGATCGAAGAGTGCCATCAAGGGTGCTCCGCTACGCGAGCCGCGTACCGGCTGACCGGGCTTGGGGAAAGTCGGCAAAATCATTCTCGCTACGGATTGCGTAGCGCCTCACTGTTTGTTAAGGTCTGCTACGTATTTCATAGCAACGGAGCCCGACAATGACCAGAGCGGACAGGCAGACCAGTCGCTACCGAATTCATCGGAATGGCGCTGAGAAGGCGCCTTGGTTGGTGCTGGTGCACGGGGTCTCTCAAGATCACCGCTTGTTCGATCGCCAAGTCGAGGCCTTTCGCAGCGACTTCAACCTGATTCTGATCGATCTCCCGGGCCACGGTCTCTCGTCGGATCTTCCGGGGCCCTATACACCTGAAGCCTTCTCCAACGCTATCTCCGCCAGCCTGGATCAAGCAGCGATCGAGCATTGCCATCTCTGGGGAACTCATCTCGGCGCGACGGCCTTGCTCCTCTCCGCGCTTGCCAACCCCGGTCGCGTGCAGAGCCTAGTCTTAGAGGCACCCGTGGTACCGGGCCTGGCGCTTCCATCGGTCAGCCGACTGCTGAAACGAATTCGAAGGCTTGTCATCCGGGAGGGCATGAGTGCAGCCCGAAACCTCTGGTGGCACGAGGGCGCATGGTTCGACCAGATCCGGGCCGATCCGATTGCCCGCCGCGCCCAAGCCCAATGGGCGATGATCGAGGACTTCCAGGGCGCCCCCTGGGTTTCGACGGCATTGGTCCCCAGTGCGACTGAGTTCGAAATGGGTGCGTTGGCGGCACTGAACTGCCCCTGTCTGATCATCAATGGTGCGCAGGATCTTGCGGATTTTCTCGAAGCTGCAACCTTCCTTGCAACCACGCTATCAGATGCGCGTCGTGTTCGGATTGCAGACTGCGGCGGCTTCCCGCTCTGGGAGCGCCCTTTAGAGACGAACTCCCTCGTCCGAGACTTCCTGCTCCCACTCGCCCTCTCCAGCTAGGCCTCGAGACGCGAACGTGAGGGGAAGGATCAGTTCGCCCCGATCGCGCCGGCCCGCAAGGCCTCATAGGCCGCTTGGTGGCTGGCCAGGTAATCGGCGAGATGCGGTGCCTCCGCCAACAGGGCTTGAAAGCGACTTGCCGCCCGTGCCGCTGGATCGCCATCTGCCTTCCTGATCCCGCCAGAGGCAGCGACATTCCCGTGCCAACCTCCCACCTGTTCCCAATCTTTGGGAGCCTCCTCTGCTTTCCAAAGGAAGGCCTCCTCGCGATAGGGAAGGTCGAGATGCTGCCAGAGGGCTGCCATCGTGCCTTTCGTATCTGCCTGAACTGCTTCGGCCTGAATGACTGGCGGTCTACTCCCGGAGCTTTGCGACAAGGCGTCATAGTGAGTCCGCTGGGCAGCAAGACCGATCTCCTCCTGCGTGACGCCGGGATCGAGCTTGTAGTAGGAGCTGATCGAGGCAAGGGGATTTCGGATCAAGAAGCAGTTGGTCAGCCGCTGCGAAAAGGCCACATCCTCGAGGATGCGCGGCACGACATAATAGCTCATGTCTTTGAAGAAGACCGGCGAGTGTTCGGCCATCTCCAGAATCCAGTCGCGCGTACCTTCATAGTCGACCGGTCGCCCCGGCTCCGCCTCGAAGTGCGGTAGCTCGCGCACCTTCCGCGCAACATAGTAGTCGTAGAGGAAGGGCTCGTGCAGGCAAACGAGATCGCCACGCTCGCGCATGATCCGCTCGACGGCGGTCGACATGGAGCGTGGATGCGACCAGAGCGCAATAATCGGGTGGGGCATGGTCTGTTTCGCCTCGCTTTGCGTTTCCTGAGATCTGATCGAGAGGTCTCGAGCTGCAAGCGGCTCTTGCCAGTAGCCCTCCCGTCAACCAGAACCTAGCGACTATGCAGGTGGATCGACGGGGCGCAAGGTCTGAATGAAGGATGCCGAAGAGACTGCGAGACGGCCTAGTCGTCACGGCGTCGGGCCCTTCGTTACCTGGACCAGCGAAGCCCATCCCGCCGGCGGCCGCTTGCTGCGAACCTCGCGGCGACATCGCAAGGGTCAGGTCGCCTTGCGGAGCGTCGAGACCGTCTCCCACCCACACGAAGCAGCACGCAGCATCTGCCATGATTGGCGAAAGCTCTGGGCGCCAGGGCGGCTTGGTTGGTGGATTGCAATCCTATTCATGGTCGGCGCGGCCCATTTCGCGCTGGGGGCGAGCATCGCACTGCTGCCTGAATGGCAGGGTGCCCTGCAGCTCAGCGATCACGGGCTTTCCTGGATCTTCTTCGAAGGTTCTCTGTTCTTCACATCAGCAGCCTATCTGCAATGGTTCGAGGCAATCAACAACGACCTCTTGGAAGCCAAACCCCGAGGTCGCCCTTGGCGATTTCTCGCCTTCAGACCGCGCAATCTTGGCTACATCGCCACTGCGGTCCAGTTGATCGGGACCCTCTTGTTCAATGCCAACACCGGCGACGCACTGATCCATGATCTGGATTGGCGGCAGCAGGGCGTCCTCATCTGGACGCCGAACCTTTTCGGTTCAATCTGCTTCCTTGTCGCCAGTCAAGCCGCCCTAATGGAGATCTCCCACAGCTACTGGTCCTGGAGACCGCGCGACCTGACCTGGTGGATTGCCGCGATCAACATGTTGGGCTCGATCTTTTTCATGATCTCCGCGCTGGCGGCCTTCGTCTTGCCCGGTGGCGGCGCGGTCGATCCTTTGGTGGCCAATCTCGGCACCCTGGGCGGTGCAGTCTGCTTTTTCACTGCCGCCTATCTCCTGATACCAGAGCTCTTCGAAGTCGGCAGCGCGTCCGACGATGCCGGCATCAAGTCCAGATCGCCACCAGTGCCATGATCGCGAAACCCAAGAGGACGAAGAGGAAATCGGCCCGATTGTGACAGCGGGCAATCAGGGTGTTGGCTGCCAGGCCGTGCAGGGTTCCCAGAAAAAGCAGAGTGCCGGCAGCCATGGAGGCGAAGATAGGCTCCCAAAACGGATGGGCATCTTTGACCGTCTGGACGAAGGTTCCGATCCCCGCCCCCACCGGGAAAAGCGCGACGAAGACCGCGAAGGCAAGAATGGCGGCGGCACGGGAGAGGCCAGACCGAGCCAGTTCGACGCCCAGCGAATAGGCAGCCGCCCCCTTGTGGGCAACGACAGCAAGGAAAATCACGACTGTGATCGCAGCTTCGGTCGAGCTACCCAGTGCTGCACCGACCAGGAAGGAGTGGATAGAGAGCACTGCCACGGTTAGCAGCGGTAGCATTTTCGAAGCCCCATCGCTCCTAGCCGAGAGCTTACTTCCTAGATGCTCTAGGTAGAGCAACATCAAAATCACGCTGCCGCAGATCACCGGCGCCCAGGGATAGTCGATCCCTATCTCGACGAAGTCCTTGTCGGCGTCGGCCAACATGTGGATCAGCCCGGCGCCCAGAAACACGCCACAGGCCAGTGCTTCACCCAGGACCAGCCGGGGGCTTGCCGCCTCTGCGCCCGCCCGTCGAAACAAAGGCCAGCCGCCGACCAATGCTGTCGCCACGATGATCGCGACAAAGAGGATTTTGAGATCGATATCGCTCATTCGTCTTCTGCTTTTTGAATGAGGCTTGAAACAAGGCGGAGGCGCCAGCGCTTGTCAAGCAGCCGCAGCCCCGGGACTTGCGAAACGCACACAAGATTGAGAGAGCTTAGGTGCGGGATCCGCGAGGAGCAGAAGCGATGCATGGCGACCGGGAGAAGCAGGCAAAGACAAGTCGGCAATTGGCGCACGCTGCCGGATTGGTGGTGGTGACTCTGATCCTACTCGGCATCTGGAACATGGCAACGCCAACGACCATGACACCGAAGACCCTGCAGCTTCCCGGCGCCTACGCGATCGCTGCCGAGACGCCGTTAGCAGCGTTGCTGTTCTATCTGGGCGACAGTGTTTTCGTTGCCTTTGCACTCTGTATGTTCCTGCTGCTGGCCAAGCTTGCCCGCGAACGCTCCTGGCTCCTGGCACTCGGCCTTCTTGCTGCCCTCACCAAGGCCGGGGCCGACTGGGTCGAGAATGTCGGACTTGCCTGGCCGGCCTTCCAAGCACTGCTTGGCGCAGACGCCGTGCCGTTGGTGGAAGATCAGCTTTGGCTCATCGATCTTTGCAAGCGTGTGGGCGGTGTGGTGTCTACCCTTGCCTACGGTTTGCTCTACCCGCGTCGTTCGACCTCGGGCAGGCTGGCGGCCCTGCTGCTGCTGGCAACAGCCGCCTTCACCGCTGCCGGATTCTTCCTTCCCCTCTTTATGCAGGCCAATGCAGCGCTGCTGTTCTTTGCCGCTGCCGCAATCGCTTGGGATGCTCGTCGCGATGCCTATGCTTGATCGTCCCTCGCCCAACCACAATGCCCGCCGCGGTCGCCCTATCGACTTGATCGTCCTGCATTACACCGGCATGCCGACGGCCGCGGCGGCTCTGGACCGCCTGACGGACCCAAGCGCTGAGGTTAGCGCGCACTACCTGATCGAGGAGGCTGGACAGCTCTGGCGCCTGGTACCGGAGGAACGCCGTGCCTGGCATGCCGGCCGCGGTTTCTGGGCCGGCGAAAGCGATGTCAATGCCCGCTCGATCGGCATTGAACTGGTGAACCCCGGCCACGAGTGGGGATACCGTCCCTTCCCCGCACCCCAGATCGCTAGCCTTACGGGTCTGCTTCGGCAGCTGACAGCACGCCATGCCGTCCTGCGGTCGCGGGTAATCGGACACTCCGACCTCGCCCCCTTACGCAAAGAGGATCCGGGAGAACTCTTCCCTTGGCAAAGTTTGGCCGCACAAGGCCTGGCCCTCTTCCCACCGCCGCTGGCGCCCCTGCGCCTGGACCGACATTGCTGGTCGGAGATCGCAGGCTGGCTCGCTGCGATCGGCTATGGGTTCGTCGAAGACAATCCAGTCGCGGTGCTACGTGCAGTCCAGCGGCGCGCCCGGCCCCGCCGCATCGACGGGCGCCTTGATGGCGAGACGGCCGCCGCCATCCGCTGGCTGGCGCAACGCAGCAGCACGTCTATCCTTTCCGTTTAACGAACTTGAATCGGCAGAGTCCGATCGCCCCCTGGTCGAAACCAAGAACAAATCCAGTGAAGAACTTCATGTAACGCTCCACCATCTCCGCCCCGTAGGTTTCGGTTAGTTCTTCGCGCCGATTTCGGATGTTTTTCAGCCAGGCCCGCAATGTCAGACTGTAGTCCCGCGGTCGGTTGTGGAACTTGACGGGGTGAAACAAGGGCTCTGCCGCCTCGAAGACCTCGCCGACATAGGGCAGATCACTCTCCGGGAAGAAGCCTGCTGGCAAATTCTGGGACTCGGTGCCGGCTTCGATGTCCATCCAGGTTATGGTTTGCAGCGAGATCGTGCCGCCGGCATTGAGGTTCTTGGCACAGAAAGAGAAAAAGTCCGAGTAGCTGGCAACCTTCTGCGCCCGTGTCATGTCGGGCTTGGCAAAATGCTCGAAGGCACCGATGGAGATCACGGCATCGAAGGGCTCCGCCACCTCGAAAGCCTGCCAGGGGCACACCTCAACTTGGATAGTGTCATCGCTATTGCGGTCACTGATCCAACGCGCCTGAGCGTCTGACAGTGTAAGGCCAACGGCATGACCCAAGCCCTTGGTCTCCTTGGCGCGTCTGATCAGACCACCCCAACCGCAGCCGACATCGAGCAGGCGACGTCCTGCGCCAAGTTTCGCGCCCTCGATATGCCAGTCCAGCTTTCGCTCTTGCACCGCCTCCAGGCTCACCGAACGATCGCCAGCGTCAGGCCAGATCCCTGCCGAATAGGTCATGGTCTGGTCGAGCCACTCCGCATAGAAGGCATTGCCGACATCATAGTGAAACTGAATGGCCTCTTTGGAGGCGCCGCGATTGTCCGTCATTTCTTGCAAGCTTCTCCCATCGGATCCCGGTCTGTCATCCACCTTCCGATACAATCGAAGCCGGTGGCATGATAGGGCCCATCAACGTGCCTACCCTGCCGCCCCTGCTGTCGGTCTTCAAGGCTTATGACTGTCGCTGGCTGCCGGCGCCCGGAACAGCCCTCCTTGACAGCCGGGGCGCGCGAGCGCAGATCCTGACGCGGTAAGGAATCAGAGGGTCGGACGGTCGCCTTTGCCATCTAGGCGGGGGAGGAAAGTCCGGGCTCCACGGAAACGCGGTGCCGGCTAACGGCCGGCGGGGGCGACCCCAGGGAAAGTGCCACAGAAAGCAAACCGCCAGGTCGTGGCCTTCGGGCAACCACCCGGCAAGGGTGAAAGGGTGCGGTAAGAGCGCACCGCGAGGTCGGTAACGACTTCGGTCGCGGTAAACCCCACCGGGAGCAAGACCAAGTAGGGACGGCAGAAGCGGCAGATGTCGTTTCGGGCGAGTTTCCGCGCCGCCGTCCGGGTCGGTCGCGCGAGGCGTTCGGTAACGGGCGTCCCAGATGAATGGCCGTCTCGATGCCAGGCATGCCCAGGCGTCGGACAGAACCCGGCTTACAGACCCTCTGATTCCTTACCGACTCTTCCACTCCTTACCTCAGCATCGTCGAAACGGCGCCGGCTCCAGGTCAAGCCCGATGACTCACCCAGTTGAGAGCATCGGAAATCCCTCTCGGCCCACTCAAACTCCAGATTCTCATACAAATCAGCAGAACAAATAAAGAACAGTGGGGAGAATTCCCAAAGAATGCGGAAAGTAGAGCATCTGACTCCGTTGACGCCCATGATTTCCCATGATATCCGTTCTTATCCCATATCGGAGGCTGCCGACCAATCTGTCGGAATCAAGGGAGAAAGCGGACGCGGCCGGGATTGAGCGAAATTGAGGGAGGGCGGTGACGTGGCACTGTTCACGTCCGAATATCCGTTTAAGGTTGACCGCAAGGGGCGCATCTCCGTCCCGGCGGACTACCGCACGGTCCTCTCTCAGGAGAGCTACCCGGGCATCGTTCTGATCCCCGTACGCGGAGCGCTCGCGCTTGACGGCTTCGGCAGCGGACGACTGGAGAGCCTGTCGGAGGCTCTGGACGATCCCGATATCTATGACGATGAGGAGGAGCTGGAGCAGGCCAAGCAGCTGTTTGCCGAGGCTAGGCGCCTGCCCTTCGATGGTGACGGCCGCATCGTCCTTCCCGAAGAAATTCGCAACCACGCAGAGATCGACGGCACCGCCATCTACGTCGGCGGTGGCAGCACCTTCCGGCTCTGGAACCCCGATGCCTATGCAGCCCACAAAGCCAAGCTGAACCAGAGTGCGACCGCTAAGGGTCAGTCGATCCGCCTACGCTTGGCTCCCAAAAAGAAAAAGCGGGTGGAGGGCTAAATGGTGCAGGACGGCCCACATACTCCGGTTTTGCTGCACGAGGTCCTGTCCGCTCTCTCACCGCGCGACGGCGGGCGCTATCTGGACGGCACATTCGGGCGTGGTGGCTACAGCCGCGCGATCTTGGCTGCCGGTGATTGCGAGGTGATCGGCATCGACCGCGATCCCGAAGCGGTGGCGGAAGGCCGGCGCCTCGAAGTCGAAGAGCCTGGCCGCTTCACCATGCTGGCCGGCCGCTTCAGCGAGATGGAGGCCCTGCTGCCGCCTACAGCGCGCAGCGGTCTTGATGGCGTGACCCTGGACCTGGGCCTCTCCTCGCCGCAGATCGATCAGGCGGAGCGTGGCTTCTCCTTCCGCAATGATGGTCCCTTGGACATGCGCATGGGCGGTGACCAAGAGGGCGGTCCCAGCGCGGCCGACCTGGTGAACGGCCTGGCAGAAGAAGAGCTTGCCGACATCATCTATCGCTTTGGCGAAGAGCGCCATTCGCGCCGCGTTGCACGTGCCATCGTGAACGCGCGCAGTGACGCTGCGATCACCCGCACGGCCGAACTGGCCAACGTCGTGCGCAGCTGCATGCGACGCGCTGCCGACGGCATCGACCCGGCGACCCGGACCTTTCAGGCGCTGCGCATCGCGGTCAACGACGAGTTGGGCGAGGTCGAACGCGGTCTCTCAGCGGCCGAACGCGTCCTGGCGCCCGGCGGACGTCTCGCCGTGGTCGCCTTTCACTCGCTGGAAGACCGTCTTGTAAAGCACTTCATGGCCGGCCGATCCGGCCGCGCCGACGGCGGCTCCCGGCACCTTCCGCAAGCAGCGCCTGGGCACAGCCCCAGCTTCCGTTTGTTGTTCCGTAAGGCTGTCACACCTTCGGGTGAAGAGATTCGCCTCAACCCAAGGTCCGGCTCCGCACGTTTGCGCGCCGCCGAACGCACCGATGCCGCAGCATGGCAGGAGGGACCGAAATGAGCCGCATTGCCGCCGCCGTTTTCCTGTTACTGGCCGGGGTCTGCGCCGTTGGCACCTACGTGCTGAAACATGAAGTACAGCAGCGCGAAGAGGCATTGCGCGCAGCCCATCGCAACATCGTCAGCGCCCAAGAGGAGCTGCATGTCCTGAAGGCCGAATGGAGTTACCTGAACCAGCCGGAGCGCTTGGCCGCTTTGGCAAGAACCCAACTGGGGCTCGCACCGCTGTCTCCGGAGCAGCTGGTGCGCGTCGAAGACCTGCCTTTCCGGGCCCTTGAGCAGACGACTGGATATTCTCATCCCGAACCCGACCAGTCGACTTCCCTGGGCCTTACTCCGGCCAGCGTGGAGACACGGCAATGAGCCAGACCTCCGATCAACCAGCCCGTTCCTCCCAACCAGGGGGACTGGATCTGCGTGCCGGCGCCAAGGCGGTGCATCGGGTGGAGGGCCGCAACAAGCAAGCCCTCGACACCGGTCGCAGCCGCCTGATCGTCGCCGGTGTGGCCTTTGCGCTGGCCTTTTCTCTTATCGCCTCGCGTTTGGTGGAGCTGGGTCTGGTTCCGCCGGCGCGGGAGCCTTCGCTCGCCGCCACGCAGGTCGGCGACCGGCTCGGCACCGGCCGGGCCGAGATCGTCGACCGCAATGGCATTGTCTTGGCCACCACCTTGCCGATGGCCTCACTCTATGCAGACACCCAGCAGATCCAGCGCCCTCGCGGGCTGCCAAGCGGCTGCGGTCCGTGCTGCCTGAGTTGAACGAAGAGAAGCTGACGAAGAAGTTCGCCAGCGGTAAGCGCTTCGTCTGGGTCAAGCGCAAGATCTCACCGACCAAGCAATTCGAAGTGAATCGTCTGGGAATCCCCGGCCTGCATTTCCAGCGCGAGATGACCCGCATCTACCCCATGGGAAGCCTAACTGCGCACCTACTGGGTTACACCGACGTCGACAATCGTGGCCTTTCCGGCGTGGAGCAGGCCTTCGATCAGCGTCTGCGCGAGAGCAGCGAGCCCTTGAAACTCTCTGTCGACCTCAGCCTGCAGCACTTGGTGGCCGAGGAACTGGCAGCGGCGATGACCGAGTTTCAGGCGGTTGCGGCTACCGGCTTGGTGCTCGACGCCAACAACGGCGAGGTCTTGGCCAGCGTCTCGCTGCCCAGCTACAATCCCTACAATCCTGGGGAGCGCAGCGAAGATCAGATCGACCGCAACACACTCGGCGTCTTCGAACTGGGGTCGGTCTTCAAGGTCCTGACCGTCGCCATCGGCCTGGAAGAACGGGTGGCGCGCCTCACCGACGCCTTCGACGCGCGAAAACCCCTGAAGATTAGCGGTCACACCATTAACGACTTCCATGCCAAGCGGAAGGTGCTGAGCGTTCCGGAGATCTTCATCTACTCCAGCAATATCGGGACCGCGCTGATTGCCGAGAAGATCGGCGGCAAGCGTATGCGCTCCTACCTGAAGCAGCTCGGCATGCTGGATACGATGAAAGATACCCAGCTCACGACGGCTCAGCCGATCCTGCCGCCGCGCTGGCAGCCGGTGAACGTCGCGACCGTCTCTTTCGGCCACGGCATCGCCGTTACGCCACTGCATCTGGCCGCCGCGGTCAGCAGCACCGTCAACGGCGGCTTCTACGTTCCGCCGCGCTTTACCCTGGCCGAGCGCGACGAGGACGGCTTCAT
The DNA here is from genome assembly GCA_963669445.1 of Rhodospirillales bacterium. GTDB lineage: Bacteria > Pseudomonadota > Alphaproteobacteria > Kiloniellales > JACOMY01 > JACOMY01. The sequence continues at coordinate 1,125,647 of OY770029.1, read as the reverse complement.
TGAAGAAGGTGTCCGCGTCTTCTCGCGTGAGACCTCAGAGGCGATGCGCTGGCTGCTGCGCCTTAATGTACAGGAGGGCTCGGGCCGTCGCGCTGCGGTCGAGGGCTATCTGGTCGGCGGCAAGACCGGCACGCCGGAGAAGCTGATCCGCGGTCGCTATGCCAAGAACAAGCGCATGGCCAACTTCGTCGCGGCCTTCCCCATGGATCGCCCCCGCTTCCTGGTGCTGATCATGCTCGACGAGCCGAAGCCGACCAAGAAGACCTACGGCTATGCGACGGCCGGCTGGAATGCCGCGCCGGTGACCGGCCGCCTGGTATCGCGCCTGGCGCCGCTACTGGGTGTCGAGCCGGCAGCAAAAGAAGCTGGCCGAATCGCCGATCAACACCTCATTCCCGCTGCTGCAGGAGGAAAGTTCCTTGCGTCTCGGTGATCTCCTATCCGCTGCCTCAATGCCGCTGGCCGCCCCCCTGGCGCCGGCCGAGGCAGACGTGGAGATAACCGCTCTTACATTGGACAGCCGGCAGGTCGTCCCGGGCAGCTTGTTCGCTGCCCTGCCCGGTAGCCAAGCGGACGGTCGTACCTTTATCCCCCACGCCCTTTCCAAGGGCGCGGTCGCCGTTCTCTCTGTCAAGGGTGCCGACCTGCCGGCTGGCTCGGGCGCGAGCCTGCTCACCTGCGACGATCCCAGCCATTGGCTGGCGATTTTGGCCAGCGTCTTCCATGCTCCACAACCGCGCGTGATTGCCTGCGTTACCGGCACCAGCGGCAAGACCTCCGTCGCCCATTTCACCCGCACGCTTTGGCAAGCTCTGGGTCACGAGGCTGCTTCTTTAGGAACCCTGGGTGTCGTCCCTGCAGTCCAGGCCATCCCCGCTTCGCTCACGACGCCGGATTCGGTCGGACTGCACCTCTGTCTCCAACAACTACAAGCCAAGGGGATAGAGCACGCGGTGCTGGAGGCCTCCAGCCATGGCCTGGATCAGCACCGCCTCGATGGGCTGGAGGTCAGTGCGGCAGCCTTCACCAACTTGAGCCACGAGCACCTCGACTACCACCACAGCATGGAGGCCTACTTCGCCGCCAAGGCCCGTCTTTTCGAGCGGCTGCTGCGGCCCGACGGAGTCGCCGTCCTTAACGCCGACACGCCCTACTACGAGGCGCTGACCACCATCGCGCGGCGCCGAGGTCAACGAATTTTCTCCTACGGCGTCAGCGGTGCCGCCAACCTGCGCCTCATGGAGCAGAAGGCCAAGGCTAATGGTCAAAGCCTGTTGTTGTCGTTGGATGGACAGGAGCGGCGCGTGGAGCTGCCGCTGATCGGCGACTTTCAGGCCTGCAACGTCCTGACAGCACTGGGGTTGGTGATCGGCACCGGCAGCGACCCCAATGCCGCACTGGGCGCGCTGTCCAGCCTGGTTCCGGTACCTGGCCGGCTAGAGTTCGTCGGTACGACGACTGCCGGCGGACATGTCTATGTCGACTATGCCCACAAGCCGGCGGCTCTAGAGGCCGTGCTCACCACCCTGCGCCCTTATGCCAAGCGGAAGCTCTGGGTTGTGGTCGGCTGCGGCGGCGATCGCGACACAGAGAAGCGTCCGATCATGGGCCGCATGGCCGCTGAACTGGCCGATCACGGCATCATTACCGACGACAATCCGCGCAGTGAGGAGCCGGCCGCTATCCGCGCCGCCATGCTGAAAGACAATCCCGCCCTGATCGAGATCGGCGACCGGCGTCAAGCCATCGAGACCGCTGTGCACGAGTTGGGAAAGGGCGACCTTCTGGTCATTGCCGGAAAGGGTCATGAAAGCGGCCAAACGGTGGGTTCCGAGGTCTTGCCCTTTGACGATCGCGCGGTCGCACGCAGCGCCATCGCTGCCAGCGATCGGGGGACGGCGGCATGAGCAATCCCCTTTGGACCGCAGCAGAGGCAACCGCGGCGACGGGCGGACGGGTCAGCGGGGATTGGACTGCAAGCGGCGTCGCGATCGACAGCCGCACGATCCAACCGGGCGATCTCTTCGTCGCCATAGAGGGCCCCAACTTCGACGGCCATGATTTCGCGGCCAAGGCTCTGGCCGCCGGAGCTGCAGCCGCCTTGGTACATCGCCGCAGCGCCGATCTTCCAGACGACGCCCCGCTGCTCCAGGTCGATGACAGTCTGAAAGCTCTGGCTGCCCTAGGTCATGCCGCGCGTGCCCGGACCAAGGCGCGTTGCCTTGGCATCACCGGCAGCGTCGGCAAGACCAGCAGTAAAGAGATGCTGCGCGCAGCTCTCTCAACGGCCGGCAAGACCTACGCTTCGGTCGCCAGCTTCAACAATCACTGGGGTGTGCCTCTATCACTGGCCCGCATGCCTCTGGACAGTGAGTTCGGCGTGTTCGAGATGGGCATGAACCATGCTGGCGAAATTCGCGAGTTGGTCGCCATGGTGCAGCCCGAGGCAGCGCTGATCACCCAGATCGCGCCGGCCCACATCGCCTTCTTCCCGGACGGACTGGACGGAATCGCCGCCGCCAAGGCCGAGATCTTCGAAGGCCTGCAAACCGGCGGCACGGCCATCATCAACGTCGACGCCCCTCGCGCCGAACTGCTCTGCGACAAAGCCCGCGCGCAAGGTGCCCGTATCGTCAGCTTCGGTCTGGCCGAACAGGCCGACTACCGCCTGCTGAGCCACGAGGAGACGGCGGAACGCGCCCATGTGAAGGCTGCGCTCCCGAATGGCCCCCTCACCTTTTCTCTTGGACTGCCTGGCCGACACATGGCGCTCAACGCGCTCGGCGTCATCGCAGCCGCAGCGGCGGTTGGCGTCGATGCGGCAAGAGCCGCAGCCGGGCTCGAAGGGCTGCGTCCCTTGCGCGGTCGCGGTGCACGCCAAGAGATTGCGCTGCCCGGTGGCGGCACAATCACCTTGATCGACGAGGGCTACAACGCCAACCCGGTCTCCGTCGCTGCCGCCCTGGACCTCCTCGCTGCCTGCAAACCCGGCGGAACCGGCCGACGCCTGGCCGTTCTTGGCGATATGCTGGAGCTGGGCAAGGCCGCGCGCGAGATGCATGCCGGGCTTGCCGATGCCGTCGTGGCAGCCGGCACCGACCAGCTCTTCACCTGCGGTGACGAGATGACGGCCCTGCAAGATGCCGTGCCGGTCGGTCTGCGCGCTGCCCATTGCGCAACCTCGGCAGAGCTGGCGCCGGCGGTGCTTGCTGCACTGCAGGCGGGCGATGTGATCTTGGTGAAGGGCTCTCTGGGCTCACGAATGGCGACCATCGTGGCCGCCCTGGAAGATCTGGCCGGCTCAGACTCCACGCGACGGACCGGTTAGGGGGAAACGGCCGTGCTCTACTATCTTCTAGTCCCTTTGTCGGACGACATCTTCTTCTTTAACGTGTTCCGCTATCTGACGTTCCGCACCGGCGGCGCGATCATGACCGCGTTGATCATCGCCTTTATCCTGGGTCCGCGGATCATCAACTGGCTGAAGGTGAAGCAGCGCGAAGGCCAGCCCATTCGCGAAGACGGTCCGGAAAGCCATCTCTTGACCAAGAAGGGGACGCCGACGATGGGCGGCCTCCTGATCCTGATCTCTCTTACCCTCAGCACCCTGCTCTGGGCCGACCTCAGCAACGGCTTCGTCTGGGTGGTGCTGATGGTGACCTTGGGTTTCGGCTTGATTGGGTTTGGTGATGACTACCTGAAGCTAACACGAAGGAATCACAAAGGCTTACCTGGAAAACTTAAACTTCTTACCCAGTTCTGCATTGCGCTTGTAGCGGTACTCTGGGTGCAGCAGCTCTCGCCCGATCATCTGGCCTCGCACCTTGCCGTGCCCTTCTTTAAGGACACGCTCTTGAACCTGGCCTGGTTCTTTGTCCCCTTTTCCATGGTGGTCATGGTCGGTGCCTCCAACGCAGTCAATCTGACCGATGGGCTGGACGGCTTGGCGATCGTCCCCATTGCCATCGTGGCCGCTTGTTTCGCCCTGATCGCCTACCTGGTCGGCAATGCCTTCTTCGCCGAGTATCTACATATCCTGCATGTGCCGGGCACTGGAGAGCTCGCAGTCTTCTGCGGCGCCCTGATCGGTGCCTCCCTGGGCTTCCTCTGGTTCAACGCACCCCCGGCCATGGTGTTCATGGGAGATACCGGGTCGCTAGCCTGCGGCGGCGCCTTGGGTGCCATCGCGGTCGCTGCCAAGCATGAGCTTGTTCTGGTGATCATCGGCGGCCTCTTCGTGGTCGAGACCGTATCGGTGATTGTCCAGGTCGCCTCCTTCAAGTTGACCGGCAAGCGGGTGTTCCGCATGGCCCCGATCCACCATCACTTCGAGAAGAAGGGCTGGGCCGAGAGTACCGTTGTCGTCCGTTTCTGGATCGTCGCCGTCATCCTGGCGCTGATCGGCCTTTCCACGCTGAAGCTCAGATAGGCCGCCCTGATGATCCCACTCCCCTTCGCCAAAGACCGCAGCTATGCCGTGCTGGGCCTCGCACGCTCCGGCCTCTCGGCTGCGCGCGCGCTCACCGACAGCGGCGCGACGGTCTTGGCTTGGGACGACAAGCAGGCGTCTCGTGAGCAGGCGAAAGCAGCCGGTGTAACGCTCCGGGCACTGGACGGGATTGCTTGGGAGGGGATCGAGGGCCTGGTGCTCTCCCCCGGGATTCCGCACAGCTTCCCCGAGCCGCATCCCGTGTGCGCAGCAGCGCAGGCAGCCGGCGTCGCCCTCATCAGCGATATCGAGCTACTGGCACAGGCAAGCCCGCAAGCGCGCTTCGTCGGCATCACGGGCACAAACGGCAAGTCGACCACCACTGCACTGATCGGTCATCTCTTGGCCCAAGCCAATGCGGAGGTCGCCGTTGGCGGCAACCTCGGCCGGGCCGTGCTCACCCTGCCGACTTTGGGCGAAGGCGGCATCTACGTCCTGGAGCTCTCCAGCTACCAGCTCGAACTGATCCACAGCCTGACCTGCAACGTCGCTCTGCTGCTGAACATCACGGCAGATCACCTCGACCGCCACGGTGGCTTCGAAGGCTACATCGCTGCGAAAAAGCGTATCTTCCACAATCAGGGCGCAGAACATACCGCCATCGTCGGTGTCGACGAGGAGCCTGGTCGCCAAATCGCCGATGCCCTAGAGCAAGATAGCCCCGCAAGGGTGCTGCGCCTCTCGGTCGAGCGCAGGCTGCCGGGCGGCCTCTATCTCCACGAATGCTGGTTGGTGGACGACAGCGCCGGCAAGGCTGAGCGGCTGATTGAGATCGCCAGTCTCCCCCGCCTTCCCGGCCGCCACAACGCACAGAACATCGCAGCCGCCTACGCCGCTTGCCGTGCCCTGGGCATTGAGCGTGAAGCACTCCTTGCTGCACTCGCCAGCTTCCCCGGACTAGCCCATCGCCAAGAGTTGGTCGCTGAGCAGCATGGCATCCGCTTCGTCAACGATTCCAAGGCAACCAATGGCGAAGCGGCAGCCAAGGCCTTGTCCAGCTACGACGCCATCTACTGGATCGCCGGCGGTCGCGCCAAGGAAGGCGGGATCAGCGGGCTAGAGCCCCACTTCCCGCGCATTCGCCACGCATTTCTGATCGGCGAGGCGCAGCAAGACTTCGCGCGCGTGCTCGCAGGAAAGGTCATGGCCGACTGCTGCGGTGAGATGGCCACAGCTGTGCGTAGTGCAGCCAAGGCAGCTCGCAAGGACGGAGTCAAAGGGGCTGTGGTCCTGCTGTCGCCAGCCTGCGCCTCCTTCGACCAATACCCTGATTTTGAAGCCCGCGGAGAGGCCTTTCGTGCCGCCGTTGCGGCCCTGAGAGAGGAGCAGGCGGCATGAGTCTTGCCCGCAGCGACCAGAGCCTGCTTGCCCGTTGGTGGTGGACCGTCGACCGCTGGCAATTGACCGCCATCGTCGTGCTGATGGGCTTCGGTCTGATCCTGATGCTTGCCGCCTCCCCCTCCGCAGCCGGCCGCATCGGTATCGACGATCCCTTCCTGCTGGCGCGCCGGCAGCTCATGTACGTGCCTCTGGCCGCAATCATCATCCTCAGCGTCTCCTTGGCGACACCCCGTCTGGTTCGGCGCATTGCCGCGCTGGGCATGGCAGCCTCGCTGCTCTTGATCCTGGCCACACTCGGGATGGGGACCGAGATCAAGGGCGCCAGTCGCTGGCTACAGCTCCCCGGCTTCTCTCTGCAGCCCTCTGAGTTTGCCAAGCCTTGCTTTGCCGTGATGGCAGCCTGGTTGCTAGCCAGCTGGCGCACGTCCGTCGGCCTGCCAGCAGTAGCGATCGCGGTGCTCCTCTGGGGCTTGGTCGTCGGCTTGCTGCTGATGCAGCCGGATGTCGGGCAGGCACTGCTGGTGACTGGCATCTTCGGCGTCCAGCTCTTTCTGGCGGGCCTGCCGATGATCCTGGTTGCCGTCGGCCTGATCGCCGGCGTCAGCTTCCTGGTCGCGACCTACTTCCTCTTTCCGCACGTTACGGAGCGGATTGACGGCTTTCTCGGCAACGAAGGCGGCAGCGATCGCTATCAGATCGACCGCTCGCTGGAAGCCTTCAAGAATGGTGGCCTCTGGGGCCGTGGCCCCGGTGAGGGCCAGGTCAAAGACAAGCTGCCGGACGTACACTCCGACTTCATTTTGGCTGTTGCCGGTGAGGAGTTCGGGCTGATCGTCTGCCTGGCTCTGGTTGCCGTCTTCGCCTTTGTCGTACTGCGTGGTCTAACAAAAGCCATGGGCGACCAAAGCCTCTACGTGATGCTGGCCGCAGCGGGCCTGGTCACACAAGTCGGCCTGCAAGCGCTGATCAACATGGCCTCATCGCTCAGCCTGATCCCGACCAAGGGAATGACGCTTCCCTTCATCAGCTACGGCGGCTCCAGCTACCTGGCACTGGCTTTGGCAATGGGCATGCTGTTGGCACTGACCCGTCGGCGCCCCTCCTCGGAGCTGCCGCAATGAACACACCGGCTATCGCTCTGGCTGCTGGCGGCACCGGCGGACACATCTTTCCCGCCGAGGCCTTGGCCCAGGCGCTGCTCGCGCGGGGCTGCAAGGTCATGCTGATGACCGACCAGCGGGGCCAAGGTTTCGGCGCCCTGCCGGAGGTCGAGGTGGTGCGTCTTTCCGGTAGCGCCGTACTCGGCCGCTCTGCACTGCAGAAGGTCAGTGCACTGCTCTCCCTCTTGCGCGGAACCTGGCAGGCGCGACGCCCCTTGAAGCGCAGCCGCGCCAAGGCGGTCGTTGGTTTCGGTGGCTTTGCCTCCGTGCCGCCAGCCTTCGCCGCGCGCACCCTCGGTCTGCCGGTCATCTTGCATGAGCAGAATGCCGTTCTCGGTCGTGCCAATCGTTTGCTGGCGGGGCGCGCAACCTCGTTGGCGACCGCATTCCCCGAAGTCGGCGCGATTGCCGCGCCCGATCGTCAGAAGCTGCGCCAGGTCGGCAATCCGGTCCGCCCGGCAATAGCGGCATTGCGTGAAAGACCTTATCCTCCGCTCGACACTAAGGGTCGGATCTCTTTGCTGGTGACCGGTGGCTCGCAAGGCGCGAAGGCCTTCGACAGCCTCATTCCGGCCGCCCTATCTCTCCTGCCGGAGGCACTGCGCCATCGGCTGGATCTGGTTCAGCAGGTGCGCGGCGCCGATCGGGACGCTCTGGCCGCGCGCTACCGCGAACTGGGGGTTTCGTCCTCCTTGGCCCCCTTCTTCGAGGACTTGCCACGCCATCTTGGCGACGCGCACCTGCTGATCGGCCGTTCCGGCGCTTCTACGGTCTTCGAGCTGGCGATGGCCGGCCGACCTGGCCTGCTGATCCCCTATCCCCATGCCGCCGACGACCACCAAAACGCCAATGCCATCGCCTTTGCGACTGCCGGCGGCGGCTGGGTCCTGCCGGAGGCCGGAGCCGATGCCGAGGTGCTCTCCAACCAGCTGGAGCGGCTGCTGACCACGCCGGACCTGCTGCAAGCCGCGGCCGAGAAGGCACGCGGCTATGCCAGGCCCGATGCCGCCGAGCGCCTCGCCGATCTGACCCTTGAAGTCATCGCAGCAGAGGGAGGCTCGGCATGAGAGCCCTTCCGCTGGATCTCGGCATCATCCACTTCGTCGGTATCGGCGGTATCGGCATGAGCGGCATCGCCGAGGTTCTGCACAACCTAGGCTACAAGGTGCAGGGCTCGGACATCGCCGACAGTGCCAACGTCAAGCGCCTAGGCAATCTGGGAATTCCGATCGCCATCGGTCACAGGCCAGAGAACCTTGGCGAGGCCGAGATCCTTGTGATCTCCTCTGCGGTCAAGCCAGGCAATCCGGAGCTGGAGGAGGCCAGGGCGCGTTTCCTACCGGTGGTACGCCGCGCCGAGATGCTGGCCGAGCTGATGCGGCTCAAGTGGTCGATCGCAATCGGCGGCACTCATGGCAAGACCACGACGACATCGATGGTCGGAACCCTGATGGAAACCGCCAATCTCGACCCCACGGTGATCAACGGCGGCATCATCAATGCCTACGGCACCAACACACGTTTGGGATCGGGCGATTGGATGGTGGTTGAAGCCGACGAGAGTGACGGCACCTTCATCAAGCTGCCGGCGATCATCTCGGTCGTCACCAACATGGATCCCGAGCATCTGGACTTCTACGGCACGGCGGAAGCCATGCAAGAGGCCTACAAGACCTACGTCCAAAACATTCCCTTCTACGGTTTTGCCGTGCTCTGCATCGACCACCCGGTGGTGCAGAGCTTGATTGGCCAGATCGAAGACCGCCGTATGGTGACCTACGGTCTCTCGGCCGCCGCAGAGGTACAGGGGATCGAGCTGGAGAGTCTGGCCAACGGTTGGCGTTTCTCGGTCGCCATCCGCCCGCGACATGGCGGCGACCCGCTGGTTTGGCAGGACATGGTGCTGCCGATGCTGGGCCAGCACAATGTGCAGAACGCGCTCTCGGTCATCGCCATCGCACACGAACTGGGTCTGGGCGAGGAGATCGCGCGGGAGAGCCTGAAGCGCTTTCAAGGCGTCAAGCGTCGCTTCACCCGTACGGGCAGCGTCGCCGGCGTCACCGTGATCGACGACTATGGCCACCATCCGGTTGAGATCGCAGCCGTGCTCTCCGCCGCCCGCCAGCACATGATGGGTCAGGAGAACCACGGCCAGATCATCGCCGTGATGCAGCCACATCGTTACAGCCGTCTGGTGCAGCTCTTTGAAGATTTCTGCTCCTGCTTCAACGAGGCCGATCGCGTGCTGATCGCCGATGTCTATGCCGCTGGCGAAGCGCCGATAGAGGGCTACGACTCCGAAGCTTTGGTCGCCGGACTTCGCAGTCACGGCCACCCGGCCGCAGATTATCTGCCCGATCCCGATGTCCTGGCCCCGGTCATCCACTATGTTGCCAAGCCCGGTGATCTGGTCGTCTGCCTCGGCGCTGGCTCCATCACCCATTGGGCAAACGCCCTCCCGCAAGGCCTGGCAGAGCTCTATGGCGAGGCGGTCACATGATGGCGGCCCTGATCGACAGCCTACCGGCGGTGCGCGGCCGCCTGACCGCCGGGTCATCGCTTGCCAGGGTTACCTGGTTCCAGGTCGGTGGCCCGGCAGAAGTGCTCTTCCGACCGGCCGATCTGGATGATCTGCTGACCTTCCTCCAGGCCTTGCCGGCCGAGGTTCCCGTGACGGTGATTGGAGTTGGCTCGAACCTGCTGGTCCGAGACGGCGGCGTGCCCGGCGTGGTGCTCCGCCTCACCCGCGGTTTCGTCGAGACTACGATCGAGGGCGAGACCTTGATCACCGGCGCCGGTTCGCTGGACGTGAATGTGGCCAAGACTGCGGCTGCTGCAGGTTTGACCGGTCTGGAGTTTCTGGTCGGCGTGCCCGGCACCATCGGCGGTGCGGTGCGAATGAACGCCGGAGCCTATGGTCGCGAGACCAAGGACGTTCTGCTCTGGGCAGAGGCCGCCGATCGACAAGGCAAACTGCATCGCCTCAGCACCCAGGACTTGGACTTCTCCTATCGAAAGAGTGCTTTGCCACCCGATTGGATCGTCGTGCGCGCCGCCCTTGCAGCAGAGCAGGGCGATGCGCGCGTCATTGCTCAGCGCATGGGCGAGATCCAGGGGCAACGCAGCGAGAGCCAGCCGATCCGCAGCCGCACTGGCGGTTCGACCTTCAAGAACCCCGTCGGCCACAAGGCTTGGCAATTGATCGACGCCGCTGGTTGCCGTGGCCTGGTGCACGGCGACGCCCAGGTGTCGGAGAAACACTGCAACTTCCTCATCAACCGAGGAGCGGCAAGCGGCGCGGACCTGGAAGCACTTGGTGAGGAAGTGCGTACAAAGGTCTATAAAAAAAGCGGAATTACCTTGGAATGGGAGATCAAGCGCATTGGTGAGCCGCGGTCTGCGGGAGGCAGCGCGTGAGTACGGCCAGCCTGGATATCCTGCTGCTGAAGGGCGGCCCCTCCGCTGAACGAGAAGTCTCCCTGGTCTCGGGCGCAGCCTGCGCCCAGGCGCTACGCAGCCTCGGCCACCGCGTGTTGGAGTTCGATTTGACCCGCGATCTTGGCGCCCTCTGCACTGCCCTGACGCCGAAGCCTGATCTGGTCTTCAACGCGCTCCACGGCCGATACGGCGAAGACGGCTGTATCCAAGGGGTTCTCAATCTGCTGGAAGTGCGTTGCACGCACTCCGACCTGCTGGCTTCGGCAATGGCCATGGACAAGCAGTTGTCGAAGGCCTTGCTGATCGCAGAGGGCATCCTCATGCCCGAAGGCCGTGTCGTAACCCTGGAGGACTTCCGCGAGAGCGAACCCATGCCTCGGCCCTACGTGCTGAAGCCGCTGGCCGAGGGATCAAGCGTCGGCGTGACCATCATTCGCGACGGCGAGAACCGTTCGCCGACCACTGCGGAAGCCTGGCGCTACGGCGATCATGCCCTGCTGGAGCGCTACATCGAAGGCCGAGAGCTGACTGTGACCGTGCTTGGCGAGCGCGCGCTAACGGTGACCGAGTTGAAGCCCAAGGTCGGCTTTTACGATTACGAGGCCAAGTATACCGAAGGCAAGACCGAGCACGTGGTGCCGGCCGCAGTGCATCCCGAGGTCTTCCAGTTGGCGTTGGAGACCGCGCTCAAGGCCCATCGCACACTGGGATGCAGCGGTCTCAGCCGCGCCGACTATCGCTATGACGACAGCGAGGGCGAGCCCGGCCGTCTCTACTTGCTTGAAATGAACACGCAACCTGGCATGACCCCCCTCTCCCTGGTGCCGGAACAGGCCCGCCATCTGGGTATGAGCTTCTCAGCCCTCTGCCAGTGGATCGTTGAAGAGGCTCTGTCGCGATGACGCTAAAGACACAAGCTGCAAAGAGAAAGCCGGCGAAGAAGACGACAACCAAGAGCCGGAAGCCCAGTACCAAGGCGACCACGACCAAGAAGGCCACGGGCCGTCGCAGCCCCACGCGCAGAACCCGTAAGACGGCACAGCCGCGCCGGCCCAACGGCGCGCTGCGTCGCCTGCTGCGCCGCCTGCCCTGGCGCCCGCTGGCGCTGGTCGCTGTCGCCACGGCGGCCTTGGGCGGCGGACACTGGCTTTGGAACAGTGGACATGTGGAGGCAGCCGCGGACAGTCTGATCGACGAGGTCTATGCCGCCACAGCCGAGGCCGGCTTTGAGGTGACCAGCATCCAGCTGCTCGGCCGCACCAAGACCGAGGAAGACGAGATCCTAGACGCGTTGGAAACCGAACGCGGTGCTGCGATCCTCCGGTTCGATCCCGAGGAGGCACGGGCGCGGATCGAGGCGCTCCCCTGGGTCGAAACCGCCACCGTAGAGCGTCGCCTACCCAATCGCATTCTGATCAGCATCTCGGAAAAACGCCCAGCCGCACTCTGGCAGTCGAATGGCCAGTGGGCGGTCATCGACGCCGAGGGAAAGGTCATCAAGGGAGCGGCACCCGGCGCCTTCCGCGAGCTTCCCAAGCTGGTCGGCGAAGGTGCCCAGACTCATGCGGCAGAGATTTTGGCACTCGCCGAATCGCAGCCAAACTTGGCCAATCAAGTCTATGCAGCGATTCGGGTGGGCAACAGAAGATGGAATCTTCGCCTGCACTCGGGAATCGACGTGCGCTTACCAGAAAATGACATGATTTCCGCATGGGAACGCTTGGCACGGCTCGAATCAGTAGCTGATCTTCTCTCTCGGGACGTGACGGTGATCGACCTCCGGCGGGCTGATCGCCTCCTGCTGCGCCTTGCCCCGGACGCGGAGATCCAGCGGCCGGTGGAAGGACAGGAAACTTAGTTGTGGTGGAGGGGATGAAAAGAGCTCTGGGTCGAGCACGAAGTGGACTGGTCGCAGCCTTGGATGTCGGCTCGACCAAGACCTGCTGCTTCCTGGCCGAGGTCGGCGAGGATGCGCGCCCGCGCGTGATCGGCATCGGCCAGCAGGCCAGCCGCGGCCTGCGCCACGGCACCGTCGTGGACATGGACGCCACCACGCAGGCCATCGGTAAAGCCGTGCATTCCGCCGAGCAGATGGCCGGCCAGCAGATCGACGAGGTCTTCGTCAATATCTCTGGCGGCAACCCGGCCTCTCGCACGCTTGGCCTCGACGTCTCGATCAGCGGCCAGGCCGTGACCCAGGCGGAGCTGGATCGCGCCATCGACGAATGCCACGCAAGAGACGCCGACGAGGTCGGCGAGAACGATCGCCAACTCGTCCACTCGATCCCGGTCGGCTATGCCATCGACGGAAGCCGCGGCATTCGCGACCCGCGCGGCATGTTTGGCCAGCGCCTGCGGGTCGAGCTGCATAGCGTCTCGGCCGCGGCCAGTGCGCTCCAGAACCTGACCACCTGTATCGAACGTGCGCACCTCTCGGTCGCAGGCACGGTGATCAGCCCCTATGCCTCCGGCCTCTCGGCCCTGGTCGAGGACGAGATGGAGCTTGGCGTCACCGTCGTCGACCTCGGCGGCGGCACGACCTCGCTCGCCGTCTTCTTCGAGGGAAACATCGTCTACTCCGACGTGCTGCCGGTCGGCGGCGACCATGTGACCAACGACATCGCCCGCGGCCTCTCGACCCCGCGCATCCATGCCGAGCGTCTGAAGACCCTTTACGGCCACGCCATGTCCACCATCGCCGACGAGCAGGAGATGGTGGATGTGCCGCAGGTCGGCGAAGAGGAGAACGGCGGACAGCAACAGGTCGCACGCTCGGTCCTGGTGAACGTCATCCAGCCGCGCCTTGAGGAGACCTTGGAACTGGTGCGCAACCGCCTCGATGCCTCAGGCGTGGGCAAGTTGGCCGGGCGTCGTGTGGTTCTGACTGGCGGTGCCGCGCAGCTCCCGGGGCTTGGCGAGTTGGCAGCCCTGGTACTGGACAAGCGCGTGCGTATCGGCCGCCCAATCCGTGTGCGCGGCCTCGCCGAAGCGACCGCCGGCCCCTGTTATGCGACCTGCGCCGGGCTTTTGACCTACGCACTCGCCGCCGACCTCGGCCGGCAGCGTGGTGGACGCGAGGAGCGCGGCGACGGGCTCTTCGGCCGCCTCGGCCATTGGATCAAGGAGCACTTCTAGACCATGCGGTCTCCAGTGCTCCAAACGGCCTCCCCGACCGTCATCGGGGTAACAACGCCCAGGCCCCACCCCCCGGGGGCCTTGGGTCAACGTGAGAGCGGGCGCCCTCGAGCCCCAGTGGAGGAGAGATGACCTTGAATCTGACCGTACCTCTCGATGAGGACCACTTGAAGCCCAGGATCACCGTGATCGGCGTCGGCGGCGCCGGCGGCAATGCGGTGAACAACATGATCGCCAGCAATCTTTCTGGCGTCGAGTTCCTGGTCTGCAACACCGATGCACAGGCCTTGACCCAGTCCGGTTGCTCAAACCGTCTCCAGCTCGGCCGCAATCTGACGCGCGGACTAGGCGCTGGCGCCCGTCCCGACATCGGTCGCGCTGCGGCTGAAGAAGCCCTGGACGAAATCATGGGCTCATTGGACGGCTGCAACATGGTGTTCATCACCGCCGGCATGGGCGGCGGCACCGGTACCGGTGCGGCCCCGGTGATCGCCCGGGCTGCGCGCGAGCAGGGAATCTTGACCGTCGGCGTCGTGACCAAGCCCTTCCACTTCGAGGGCGTGCACCGCATGCGGCTGGCCGAGTCGGGAATGCAGGAGCTGACCCAGACGGTCGACACGCTGATCATCATTCCCAACCAGAATCTCTTCCGCATCGCAAACGAGAAGACCACCTTCGCCGACGCCTTCAAGATGGCCGACGATGTGCTGGAAGCCGGCGTGCGCGGCGTCACCGACCTGATGGTGCTGCCGGGCCTGATCAACCTGGACTTCAACGACATCCGCACGGTCATGACCGAGATGGGCAAGGCCATGATGGGAACCGGCGAGGCCGACGGCGAAGGCCGGGCGACCGAGGCGGCAGAGGCGGCAATCGCCAATCCGCTGTTGGACGATGTCTCGATGCGCGGCGCCCGCGGCGTCCTGATCAACATCACCGGTGGACCGGACCTCACCCTCTTCGAAGTTGACGAGGCGGCCAACAAGATCCGCGAGCAGGTCGATCCGGAAGCCAACATCATCTTCGGCTCGACCTTCGATGAGAAGCTGGAAGGCAAGATGCGGGTCTCGATCGTGGCCACGGGAATCGATGCAGAGGTCGATCGCGACGGCCGTACCGGCCCCTCGCTCAGCCTGATCTCCAATCCCACGCCGCAAGCGATCCCCTCCGCACCCAGCGGTGTTGCAGCCTCGCCGATGAGCAGCCCCGTGGCCGGCACCATGCCGCCACGCCGCAGCTTGAGCCAACCGGCGACGACAGCACAGGCCGGAACACCCAGCATGTCGGCACAGCCGCGCATGTCTCCGGCACCGATGGCCACTCACTCGGTCGGCTCTGCCGCGCTGGCACAGCAGATCGAGCACGACGAGGAGTTTGCCGAGCTGGTGGAGCCCTTGCCGGAGCCCATGCAGGAGGCCGAGACTCTGCTGGAGGAGGATGCACGCTTCGAGAGCGAGGAGGATACGCAAGACCAGAGCGACGAGGCCGAGCGTTTCATCGCCGAGATCGAGTCTAGGCAGGAGGGTTTCATCGCTCCGCAGCCCCTGGTCGCCGACCCGCCGGCCGAAGTTGCGACGCGCAGCCGTCCTCAGCCTCCGCGTAGCCAGGCAGAGGCACCGGCTTCGTCCGGAACGAACACTGCTCATCCCGAGCCGCGCCGTTCCGGTGGCCTGATCGCACGGATGACCGGCCTCTTCCATTCGAGCCAGGGTTCGGCTGAAACAGAGCAGGCCGAGTCGCAGCAGCCCCGCGCTCAGGAGCGGCCTCAGGCACCTAGCGTCCCACAGCGTCAGGCACCGCAAGCTGCACCCCGACAGCAGGCTCCGATCGAGCGTGCCGTTCAGCGCGCAGAGGCTCCCCGCCCGCGTCAGGCTCCGACTGCCCAGCAGCCGCGCCTGAACCTTGAAGAAGGGCGTCGCGAGCCTCGTATGTCGGACGATCAAATGCTTGATATTCCCGCATTTCTGCGCCGTCAGTCCAACTAGCGGAGGTTCGCTCCGGGGGGACGAACCCCTCTGCTGAGACTGAAAACCGAGGGCAAGGATCGGGCCGTCCCCGCGACAAGCGGGGGCGGCCTTGCTCTGTCCGCCCTCCGCCCAACAGAGCAAGGCACCAGTGGTCTCGACTGCCACTCTGACGTTAGACGTAACATGCTGTAACAAAGAGTGATTGGCGGCTCGCCCTGCTCTTGCCTAACTTGCACGAAGGGTTCGGGGGATGAGGTATCCGCCGCGTCGGACAATAATGAGCCAAATGGTTCACCTGCGCTGACTGTCCAGAAAGAGAAAGACAGCAGCTGCATGACAACCGACAGGCAGATGTAGATAGTGAGACGGAAGGCTTGTCTATCATGAACAAGATGTCCCCTCTTCGCGAGGCACCGCAGGTCACTGTTGCCAGACGGGTCGGTATGACTGGCGTCGGGCTGCACAGCGGTCTGCCGGTTACCGCGACACTCTGCCCGGCACCTGTGGACCACGGCTTGGTCTTCCTGCGGAAGGATCTGGGGCGCCGCTTCCCGGTTAGCTGGAAGCATGCGGTCGAGAGCCCGCTCTGCACCACTTTGGTTGACCCGGCAGGCGAGAAGATCGGCACAGTCGAACACCTGGTCTCGGCGCTTTCGGCCCTGGGTGTGGACAATGTTCTGGTAGAGTTGGACGGACCGGAAGTTCCGGCCTTGGACGGCTCAGCCGACCGCTTCATCGCCCTGATCGATCGGGCCGGCCTTCGCCGGCAGGGTTCGCCCAAGCGTGCTATCGAGATTCTGGAGAGGGTCGAGGTCGAGGATAAGGATCGCAGTGCTACTCTGGAGCCGGCATCGCGTTTCGAGATGGTCTTCGACATCGACTTCCCCGACCCGGCGATCGGACGCCAGGTTTGGCAGGGCGCAATTACCGAACGCCTCTATCGCGAAGAGATCGCCAAGGCGCGCACATTCGGCCTGCTGGCCGAGGTTGAGGCAATGCGTAAACACGGCCTGGGCCTGGGCGGTTCACTGGAGAACGCGGTCGTGGTCGACGCCGGCAAGGTTTTGAACCCCGGGGGCTTACGCTACGCCGACGAGTTCGTGCGCCACAAGGTTCTGGACGCTATCGGTGATCTGGCCCTGGCCGGTGCCCCCATCGTCGGCCGTTTCGTCGGACACAAGGCCGGGCATGCTTTGACCCTGCGACTGGTGAAGGCGCTGATGGCCGCGCCGAAGTCCTGGCGCTGGGTCGCCCTCGAAGACAGCAGCGTCGGCGGGGCTTCGCCGCTGGTCAGCGTACGGGCTGCCGCACAGCGCGTGTAACGTCATTCCAGGAACGGGCAACAGGGGCGCTTCCTTTGCGGGAAGCGCCCTTTCTCATGCCGTCTCGCTCGCGGGATCGCGCAAGGGCTTGTCCGCGATCGGGTAGTGCAGCACAGCGGCCAGCAGCCCCAGGGCGATGGAGATATACCAGACCATGTCATAGGACTGGTTCAGGTCATAGCTGACCCCACCCAGCCAGGCGCCGAAGAACGCGCCAACCTGGTGACTCAGCATAACGATGGCAGCCAGGGTCGCCATGTAGCGCGTACCAAAGATCTGGGCCACCAAGCCCGTCGTCAAAGGCACTGTCGAGAGCCAGAGCAGCCCGAAGGTCGCGGAAAAGAGCCAGACCGCCCACTCCGTTTTCGGCCCCAGGAGGAAGGCGGCAATCACGATGGCGCGCAATAAATAGATGACCGATAGCACGTATTTCCGCGGGAAACGCCCGCCGAACCAGCCTGCACCCACGCCGCCCAGAATGTTGAAGAATCCAATGATGCCCAGGGCGGCAGCACCGACACCCGCCCCCAGATTGCATGAGACGATGTAATCCTTCAGGTGCGTGCCGATGAAGGCCACATGAAACCCGCAGACGAAGAACCCCAGGTTTAAGAGCCGATAGCCGTTGTGATGCCAGGCCTCTGAAAGGGCGTCGCCAAGCGACTGCGCAGAGATGCTCTGCACCCGCGCGCCACCACGCAGACAGAGCGCTAAAGGCACCATTGCAAAAGAGAGAAGAGCCAGGATCCACAAGGCATCGACCCAGCCAAGGGAATCGATCATGGCCTGACTGCCGGGCAGCAACAAAAACATGCCCGCCGATCCGCCTGCCGAAGCTAGGCCCAGCCATAACGCCTGCTTCTCCAAGGGTGCCGCTCGGGCGACCGCAGCCAGAATCAGGGGAAAACCCGCCGCTGCAATGCCGATACCGACCAGCAGACCGCCGCCAAGGTGGAGGCCGGCAAGCGACGTAGTGTCAGACATTATTAGCATGCCGAAGCCGTAACAGAGCCCGCCGAAAGCAACGACGCGTGCGATTCCGTAGCGGTCTGCAGCAATACCGAAGAATGGTGCCAGAACGCCCCAGATTATGTTCTGCGAGGCCACCATCAACGAGAAGTCGCCCCGGCCGATACCAAGAGTATCGCTGATCGGTGAGACGAAGAGGCCAAAGGTCTGGCGCACGCCCATGGAGATGCCGAGCAGCAGGCCTGCTGCGACAAGCAACAGCAAACCGCGCTCCAGTCCGCTTGTCTCTTTCGTCGATGTCATCGCTGCGGATCCTACCCGTTAGCGGCAAGATCCTATCACGACCAGATAGCCCGCATAGGGCAGCTCAATGCACAACAGCCTTGCTCAGATCGGCTTGGCCGCACTGCCTCAGATGGGATCGCCCAACTGGCGTTCGATAAACTGCAAATTCCTGGCAGCCCCGGGCATTTGCGGATGGATCGCCAGGGCAGCGACAAAGGCTGTCTCGGCTTTCCCCAGCTCGCCCATCGCCAGATAGCAGAGACCGCGCCCGGAAAGCGCACCGAAGTGGCGTGGCTCCAAGGCCAGCACCTTCTCTATGTCGGCCAAGGAGTCCTCGAAGCGATTTTGCATGAAAAGGATGGTCGCTCTGCGGTTCCAACCCTCTGCGTAATCAGGGGCCTCGACCACCACCTTGTCCACCTCACCCAGCGCCGCTTCCAGCAGCCCCTCTCCCATAGCAGCAGCAGAAACACGCATCAGCTGCTCGACCCTATCATCCTCATGATCGAGCCAGAGAGCCCATATCAACTGCTCGACGTTCCAGGCCTGCCGATGGCTCGGCGCCTCTGCCAAAGCGGTGAAGAGCGGCTCCAGCCGCGGGTCGTCCTGATCGGCGTAGAGAGGTTCTCGCGCTACAAGCAGGAGGGCAAAAACAAGGAGTATGCGCTTCATAACATCTGATTTTAGGGCAAGCGCGGCTGAAGAACAGTAGGAAGCGCTGCAAGAATGATCACATTTCCTGGCGCACGCACCGGGCGCAGCGACCGGACGGTACCACCAATCCCGCCGAACTATTCGAGATCTTCCCAGCAGGTGAAGACAGCATTCTGCAGGGCCGCAAGGATCGCGCTGTGGGCGACCTTGTCCGCCGGCTTCGCCTCGGAGATATAGGCATAGGCTGCATCCAATTGGCAGCGATTATGGAAGGTCATCACAGCGAAAAAACTCTGTCGCCATGCCGCATCGGTATCCATCGGCGTGTCGGCATGACGTCGTCCCACCGGGCCTGTAGAAACGATCAGGCCGCGGCTGCGCATCTCCTCGGCGAAAGCTGCGTAATCGCGACAGAAGCGCCCGATGTCGGCGCCCTCCTTCAGGTCGAAGCGGCTGAGCATGTTGATCATCGCAATTCCTGCGCCACTAGCCTGGCACCAAACCCCGCCAAGAAAAGACCGCAGAGGCGATCGATCCAGGGTTTTGCTCGGCGATACGCAGTCGCTGCGCCGCCGAAGGACAGCAGCAGGGCAAGGCCGCCATACCAAAGACAGGCGATCGCGCCAACGATTAGCACGATACCGGCCGCCAGCCAAAAGGATGGTGCCGCTGGCATAGCTGCGGCGAAGATGCTGGCGAAGAAAATCAGAGCCTTGGCATTGCCCAGATTGATTAGCACGCCGGAGCGAAAAGCAGCGCCCAGTCCGGCGCGCGCCGATGGGCTGGCCGGCGCAAGCGGTGCCCCCGCCCCACGCCACAGGCCGATCGCCAACCACAGAAGATAGGCTGCGCCGAGAAGCTTGATCGTCATGAAGAGCCAAGGCGCAGCGGCGAAGAGGGCGACGACACCGCCGACCGCCGCAAGGGCCCAGAGCATATTGACCAGCGCGATGCCGGCGACCAGTGCCAGCGCCTCAGAGCGCGGGCGCGTGACCGCTCGGTGTAAGGTGGCAACAAAATTCGGGCCGGGCAGCACGACGCCAGAGAAATAGAGTGCGGCTATCGCCAAGAGCTCCATCATGCCTTCCTGAAGACCCCCTCTGCGTCTCCGCGATCCTTGGCCAAAACGACCGCCACACTACAGAACAGCAGGCCGATCAAGGCCGCAACGCCCACCGGCTGGCCGAACAGTGCCCATGCCCAGAGCATGGTCACCGGCGGTGTCAGGTAAATCAAGCTGCTGACCCGGGTAGCCGAACTGCGCCGCAAGCAAAGCCAATAGAAGCCGTAGCCGCCGAGGGTCGAGAAAACCACGAACCAGATGACGGCCCAGAGGAAGCCTGGTTCGTGCCAGTCGGACCCGACACCCTCGACCAGGGCGATCGGAAGCAGGAGAAGCGCCGTCATTGCCGACTGCAAGCCCAGTGCCGGCAACAGCGGCGTCGCTAGGGGGCGTGCCTTTACGATCAGTGTTGCGAGCACGAGCGAGAAAGTCGAGAGCAGAGAAAGGAGGTAGCCTTCCAAAGGCGCGGTTCCGAAGGCGCCACCCACCGCAACAGCAATGCCTAGCAGGCCCAGTGCGATACCGAGCCACTGTCGCGCACTGACCCGATCACCCAGCACCGGCCCGGCAAGCGCTGCCGTCATCAGTGGCTGAGAGGCGGCAATGAGGGCTGCCGTGCCGGCCGGAACACCCAGATCGATGGCAGCCACGCCCAGTACCAGAAATCCGAACATAGCAAGCGCGCCGACCAGGGCTTGATAGCCAAGCTCAAACAGGGAGAGTCTTCGCAGATAGTGCAGCACGAAAGGCAGTAGAAGAACTGTTACCACCAGGAAGCGCCAGAGCAGAACCTGCAGGAAGGAACTGGTCTCGGACGCGAGACGCGCCCCTATGTAGCCGCTGCTCCAAGCCACCACCAAGCCCGCCTCCAGAAGCAGGAGTGGTACCCAGCGGCTGCCGGTTACTCCCCCGGATAGGCACATAATAGAAGGTCGGCTGCATCTCTGGCGGCTGCAATCGCTCTCCGGTCGCCAAGCGTGAAGGCCGCGGCGACCGCTCCCTCAAGCAGAACAAAGATCGATGGGGTTAGGCGGCTGGTTAGGGACGCACGCCAGCCGGCCTCACAAAGCCGATTTTCGATCAAACGCAGCATGCGCTGCTTGTGCGCCAAAGCCACATCGCGAATGGGTCCGGGTTCGGCATGATCCGCTGCGGCGCGCAGGAAAAAGCAGCCGTTGCCACCCTCCTCCTCCGCCCAATCCAGCAGCCGGTCGAAGAGCGACAGAATGGCGTCCGCACCGCCGCCTCGGTCTGCTTCCTGTTCCAGCGCGGCGAGGTAGCCCGCCTCGCGATGCAACAGGGCTGCAACGATGACATCCTCTTTGCACGGAAAATGCTTGTAGAGGGTTCCCAATGCCACGCCGGCCTCGGCGACGATGCGATCGATCCCCACCGAAGCGAAGCCCTCGCGGTAAAGCAGGCGGTTGGCTGCGCCGGCAATGTCATCACGTTTCTTGCTCATACACCATAATAGAACGATCGTTCTATTAATTGTCAAGCCTCGCCCTTTCTTGGAATCCTTGGACGAACATCGATGGAGAATACCTTGCTCTAGGCTGCTTCCGCCGGTTCGGACTCCTCGCGAACCGAGGAGAAGCCCTGGCGGAAAAGGTCCGGTCCTGCTTCCGGGTCACGCATGCCCTCGCTGACAATGCGGCGCCAGGCCCTGGCACCCGGCAAGCCGTTCATCAGGCCGAGCGTATGGCGGGCCAGGTCTTTCACCTTGCCACCATCGCTTCGAACTCGGGCTGCCAGCGCCATGAGGTCCTCGACGCAGGCGGCACGACTACACAGCGGATCGGGCACACCGAAGATACGACTATCGACCCTGGCCAGCAGGAAGGGGTTCTGGTAAGCGGCGCGCCCTAGCATCACTCCGTCTGCCCAGCTCAAGGCAGCCTCGGCCTGATCTAGAGAGACGAGACCGCCGTTCAGGTGAATGGACAGACCCGGTCGTTCCGCTTTCAACCGCTCGACCAACTCATAGCGCAGCGGCGGGATTTCACGGTTCTGCTTCGGCGAAAGACCCTTCAGCCACGCCTTGCGCGCATGAACGTAGAAGGTCGTAACACCGCCCTGGCTGACCCGATCGACGAAACACACTAAGTCCGCGTAGTCCTCTTGCTCATCGATCCCGATGCGACACTTCACGCTGACAGGCAGCCCACTGGCAGCGATCATTCGCTCAACGCAAGCACGCACCAGATCCGGCTCTGCCATCAGGCAAGCGCCAAAGCGCCCTTTTTGGACCCGATCGCTGGGGCAGCCACAATTCAGATTTACTGCCCGATAGCCGAAATCTGCAGCGATCTTGGCAGCTTCGCCCAGCTCGACAGGATCGCTACCACCCAGCTGCAGGATCAGCGGCTCCTCGGCCGCATCGAAGCCAAGCAACCGATCCCGCTTGCCGAACACGACGGCGCCGGAGGTCACCATCTCCGTGAACAGCAGCGTCTTTCGGGTCAGACAGCGATGGAAGGCCCGACAATAGCGATCCGTCCAATCCATCATCGGCGCCACCGAGAAGGCTATCTCGCGGTCTATCAAGGCGCTGTTACTCATGGGGCGCAGATCGGCTCCGAGGGGATAGAGAGGTCACGACACAAGGGGCGCCACCGCTACCACAGACGGTGCCCGGATGTGAAATGGGGGATCGCTGTCTCTGATGAAAGGGCGGACCTGTGTCGGTCTGTGTCCAAGCAGTCATTTGACCTTCCGATAAATCGGCGCCATCGCGCGCACCGGGTCGAGCAGCGACCAGTCGCCTTGCTCGATCTCATGGCCCTTTGGGTAGGGAGCACGAGGCTCCAACCCTAAAGAACGCAGCACGCGGTCGTCCCGGTAGTAGCACTGGACGACCAGGTTCTGGAGCAAGGCGGCCTCTTCGGCATGCCGGTTTCGAAAGGCAGCGCCCCCGTCGCCGCTGGGCAGGCGCGCGAAAGCCGCGAGCGCAGCACTCACCGCTTCCGCATTCGCCGCAGCAGTCTCCAAGACGTCGTCCAGGATCACTGGGTCGTCTGCGCCTGGCAGGCCAAAGCTCTCGCTCGCCGGAACAATGAGGGCCGCAATCTCGGCGAAGCACTGCCGGTCCTGTTCCGAGAAAGGAGCTTTCGTCATTGCCGAACCTCAGTCGAAAAGCGTGGCCAGACGCTGCTTCATCTGATCGGCCACATAGAGAGCGAGCGCTTGCAGCGTGCTGGTGGGATTGACGCCACCACTTGTGACGAAGAGCGAACCGTCGACGATGAAAAGGTTCTTCACGTCGTGCGCGCGTCCCCAAGGGTTCACGACTGAGGTCTCGGGGTCGACCCCCATCCGCGCCGTCCCAAGCAAATGCCAGCCGCCATAGGCGATGGGATATGAGGAAAAGACCTCGCGAGCACCGGCAGCCTCCAGGACCTGCCGGGAGGTCTCAAGCGAGTGCTCCAGCATGCGGATGCTGTTCTCGCTGAGCCGGTAGTCGATCCGCGGCGCGGGTATGCCGTCGCTATCCGTAAGCTCGGGGTCGAGCGTCACGCAGTTGTGCAGCTCCGGCAGGTCTTCGCAGACGGTAACCATGCCGGTCATGCGTCCGTTCATGGCGTGAAAGGCCAGATGATGGCCCTCGCCCCACGGAATGCACCCCCATTCCAGCCCTGCCATTGCCGTCGCCACCGGGGCGCGGCCGCGAAAAGCCTCGATCAGATAGCCGCGCAGAAAACCCCGGTCGCGATCCGTTTCGTAGAACTGATGGCTCCAAATCGACTTAGTCGGCCCGCGATGCCCATCCAAGGTCTCATTGAAGACTCCCTCGATCACGCCATAGGGATGCAGCATCAGATTCTTGCCCACCAGCCCAGAGGAGTTGGCGAGCCCATCGGGAAAGGCCGTCGAGGTAGAGTTGAGCAGCAGACGAGGCGTACCGACGCCGTTGCAGGCCAGAACGACGACATGTGCGTCCTGCCTTACTTCCTTGCCGTCGGCACCAGCGTAGATAACGCCCTTCGCCATGCCGTCGGCGCCCAAGATCACCTCACGCACCCGGCAGCCGGTACGCAGCTCGACGCCGGCACGCAGCGCGTGCGGCCAGTAAGTGATGTCGGCGCTGCCCTTTGCACCCTGGGCACAGCCTGCCAAACAAGCGGCCAGATTGATGCACTGCGGCCGGCCATCGTACTCTTCCGTGGCGATTGCCGCATCAGAGGGCCACCAGTGCCAACCCAGCTTGTTGAAGCCGCGCGCCATAACTTCGCCGGATCGCCCCAAGGGCAGGGGCGGCATGACCGGGGCCTTCCCGGAAGGATAGGCCGGATCGCCGGCCAGACCCGCCACCCCCATCATCTTGTCGTTCAGGGCGTAAAAGGGCGCCAGCGTGTCGTAGTCCAGCGGCCAGTCGTCGGCCACACCATCCAAGCTCCTGACCCGAAAGTCTGAGGGATGCATGCGCGGAAAGTGGCCAGCGAAGAGTACGGTTCCGCCACCCACGCCGTTGTAGTTGACGATCTTGATTGGTGAGTTTTCGTCGTTGATCGGATAGTCTGCCGGCGCCTGTCGAACGTTGGGGCTTAAATGAAAATCGTCCTGCTGACGAGCCTCCCAGTCGCGGCCGGTCGAGGGGTAGCGGGCAGGGTCGGGCATCCCGCCTTGCTCCAGGCACACGATGCGCATACGCGTCTCGGCCAAGCTCCAAGCAACCGCCGCCCCGGAAGCGCCGGCTCCGACGATCAAGACGTCGACAGTGTCCTCGTTCATCGCCCCTCTTTCACTCAGGTCAGTCCGAACGCAGGATCGTCGGCGCCTTGAACGCGGTGACGTCCGGTGCCTGCTCCACACGTTCAACCTCCACCAGGCAGGTATGCGCCGTCGGCCCTTGGGCCAGACTGGAGGTACCCTTGTCGCGTGTCAGCGTGTTGGGATTGCCGTGCTTGCAGGCAGAGGCTGTGCCCGGAACCTCAGGATCGAACCAGGCACCAGTGCTGACCCGGATCACGGACGGGCGGACCCCATCGCTGACCTTGGCGCCGCCGTAACAGCTCCCGCGATCGTTAAAGACACGCACGACATCGCCCTCGACGATTCCGCGGGCTGCTGCGTCGTCCGGGTGCATCACCACGGGCTCACGGCCATCGACCTTGCCGGCCCGGCTGACAGCGCCATGGTCGAGTTGCGAGTGCAGTTTGTCCGGCGGCTGGTTCGAGATCAGATGCAAGGGATACCCCTTAACTTTGCCCAACCATTCATAAGGTTCCATCCAGGTGGGATGAGGCGGACAGTCGGGATAGTCGAAGCCAGCCAGGGTTTCGGAATAGATCTCGATCTTGCCGCTTGGCGTTTTCAGCGGATTGGCCAAGGGATCGAGCCGGAAATCGCGCATTAAGACCTGGTGCTCCCGCGGCGGTGCGACTTCAAACCAGCGGCGGGCGCAGAGTTCATCGAAGCTGGGAACCTCAATCTCATGCTCGGCACAGGCTTGCTGCGAGCGTTCGTAGAGATGTCGTATCCAGTCCTTCGCCTCGCGTCCCTCGGTGAACTGCTCCCTGACGCCCATGCGTGCAGCAATCCCGCCAAGGATGCTGTAGTCATCGCGGGCAAGGCCTTGCGGTTCGACCGCCTGCTCCATGTGCACCAGAAAGCCGTCCCGCGGGGTGAGCGCAACGTCTTCGCGTTCCAAGTGCGTGGTACAGGGCAAGACGATATCCGCATGTTTAGCCAGTGCGTTCCAGCACCACTCATGAACGATAACGGTCTCGGGCTTGGTCCAGGCCTCTTGCAGGCGGTTCAGGTCTTGATGGTGGTGGAAGGGATTGCCGCCCGCCCAATAGACCAGGCGGATATCCGGATAGCTGTAGCGCCCACCATCATAGTCGAAGGGTGTTCCTGGATTGAGCAGCATGTCGGAAATGCGGGAAACCGGGATAAAAGCCTCGACCGGATTCTGACCCTGCGGCAGGGAGGCGCCGGGAACGACCGTAAACTCGTTACCTACGGAATTCACGGCGCTGAAACCGATGCCGAAGCCGCCACCGGGCACACCGATCTGCCCAAGCATAGCAGCAAGCGTTATGCCGGCCCAGAACGGCTGCTCCCCATGATCCTGGCGCGTGAGCGACCAGCTGAAGGAGAGCTTCGTGCGGCTCTTGGCCATGCGACGCGCCAGATCGATTAAGGTTTCCTCTGGAAGAGCCGAGATCTCCGCAGCCCAAGCTGCCGACTTGGGGACACCGTCACTCTCGCCCCTCAGGTAGGCAGCGAACGGCTCAAAACCGACAGCATGGCTCTCCAGGAAAGCCTCGTCATGCAGACCCTCGACCAGAAGCGTGTGGCAAAGCCCCAGAATGATGGCGACATCGCTCGAAGGACGAGGCGCCAGCCACTCGGCTCCTGCTTCTGCCATTACGTCGTCGCGTAGCGGCGAGATGTTGACGAAGTCGATGCCAGCCTTGATGGCTTCGCGCATGGCCTGGGCTTGACGATGCCGACCACAGCCGCCTTGCGCGATCTGTCCGTTCTTCAGCGGCACTCCGCCGAAAGCGACGAACAGCTCGGTGTTGGCGATGACCGTACGCCAGTTGGTGCCGGGATAGATGAAGCTCCGACACCCCCCCAAAACGTGGGGCATCATCACCTCGGCTGCGGCGAAGGAATAGGTATCGCGCGAGCTTACAAAGCCGCCGATGCAGTTTAGAAAACGCTTGAGTTGGCTCTGCGCATGATGGAACCGCCCAGCACTGGCCCAACCATAGGAGCCGGCGAAGATGGCTTCGTTGCCAAAGTTGGAACGCACGCGCTCCAGCTCTTCGGCGACCAGCGTCTCGGCCTTCTCCCAGGAGACCTCGACAAAGGGCTCTGCCCCCCTGCCCGCTCCCGAGCCCGGTCCCTTCTCGAGCCAACCCTGGCGCACCATGGGGGCGGTAATCCGGGTCGGGCCGTCGAGCACATCAAGGATACCAGCGCCGATCGGCGAGGGGTCGGGATCCTGCTCGAAACCGTGCAGCGCGATGTTGCCTCCCTCGCGCGCAACTCTATAGGTCCCCCAATGCGTGCTGGTCAGGGGCAAATCAGTCACATCCACGAACGCTCTCCTCCACCTCACTCTTGCCGCTTGCGAAGTCCAAAAGCCAGACCCAGGACCAAGAACACAAGCACACCGATACCGACTTGCTGCCAAAAAAAATTCCAGCCGATGAGCAGCAATCCGTTGCGCATCACCGCAAGCAGAAAGACGCCCAACAAGGTGCCTAGCACACTTGGCCGGCGTTCGGCGCTGATTGCCGTGCCGATGAAGGTAGCGCCGATGGCGTCCAGCAAAAAGGCGTCACCGGCCAAGGGCACGTAGGAGCGCACGGTCGAGGACAGCAGGATGCCGGCGATCCCGCAGAGGAAGGCGCAGGCGATGAAGACCATGGACAGCTGAAACGGCACCCGAACGCCGGAGTATCGCGCGACCCCCGGCTGCGCGCCCAGAGCCGAGACATAGCGCCCGAACACAGTTCGATGGAGTGCCAGATAGACCGCCAGCGCACAGAGGATCAGCACAATCACCGGCATCGGCAGGCCCAGGATCTCCGTGCGTGCGATCGGCTCGAAGTAGCCCGCGAACTCGTCGCGCGTGAGGTAGATGGGGTTGCCACCGCCTGTCGCCAGCTGTTGGGTCGACTTCCCTATGAAGAGTACGCCCAGGGTCGCCAGAAACGGGTTGATCCTGAGCACATTGATCAGGAAGGCGTTCAAGAGGCCAACGCCAAGTGCTGCACCCAAGCCGCCGAAGACCGCCACCGCACCGATCGCACCCGCCGAGACCAGCATGATGAAGACCATGCTCGAGAGATCGATGGAAACACCGACCGAGAGGTCGATGCCGCCGGCGGCGATCACGATCGTCATGCCCAGGCTGACGATGGCCAGCAGCACGACCTTGTTGACCACCAGGTTGAAGAGATTATCGGTGGTCAGAAAGACATCCGTAGAGAGCGAAAAGAACAGAACGACGGCCGCGAAGGCAGCGATGACGATGTAATTCGAGAGCGCACTGAGATTGGCTTTGCGCGACTTGGGGCTGGCTGACGTGGTCATATCGCCTCCGCCGGCTTGGCAAAATAGGTCACGGTGACCACGAGAAGGATCAAGACCCCCTGCACGCCATTGACCCAGAAGGATGAAATCCCGAGCAGTTGGAAACCGTTCGCCAGGAAGCCGATGAAGAGCGCTGCCAACAGCGTGCCGCCGATGGTCGGGATGAAGCGCCGCGAGAAGACCGTGCCCAACAATGCGGCGGCAAGAACCGGTAGCAAGAGCAATCCGGCAGTGGCAGGCGTCGAGGCGGAGAGGCGAGCAACGATCAAGAGACCGGCAAATCCGGCACAGAAGCCGGAGAAGACATAGGCGCCGTAGATGTAGCGCCCGGTCGAAATCCCAGCCGCACGCGCGGCCTCGATATGGCCGCCAACCGCGTAGAGTCTGAGGCCGACTGGCGAGGCGTGAATGACCAGCGCCAGCAGAAAAGCAAACACCAGCAGACAGAGGGCCAGCGCCGGAACGCCGAACAGGTTACCGAAAGCGATCAGCTGCAGGGTCGGCGACTTGGCCCCGACCACGGTGTTCTCGGTCAAGGTCAATTCAAGACCGGCAGCGACATTCATCACCGCCAAGGTGGCCAGCAAGGGCAGGATCGTGAGCGTCACCACGGCAAAACCGTTTAGCAGGCCGACAGCCATGCCGCTCGCCAAAGCAGCAGCAATTGCTACGGGATCGCTGTATCCGGCTTGATTGAGGGTGGCAAAGACCGCGGCCGAGAGCCCGGCGTTCGCAGCCACCGAAAGGTCGACGCCCCCCTTCTGAACGTCGGTGCCGGTGCCCACGAAGACCACCGTCATGGCAAAGGCAAGCACACCCAGAATGGCCGACTGTTCAACCACCGCCCAGAGATTATAGAGGGAGGTGAACCCCCGCGCGGTGGCGGCAAAGTAAATCAGGATCGCGGCAAAGGCGCCATAGGCACCGATCCGCACCAGCATAGCCGTCACTTGGCGCGCACGCCCATCCTGACTTGCACTCATGCGCGTGCCTCGTCACGAGCGCCGGAGGCTGCGGCCAAGAGCTGATCAGCGGTGACTTCGCCCTTTGCAAAGGTCTGCAGCAGTTTCCCGCGGTGCATGACCAAGACGCGGTCGCACATGGCGACCACCTCGTCCAAATCGGAAGAGAGCAGCAGCAAAGCAGCGCCCTCACCCACCAGGCGATTCATCAAGGCATAGATCTCGACCTT
This sequence comes from Rhodospirillales bacterium, assembly GCA_963669445.1. Taxonomy (GTDB): domain Bacteria; phylum Pseudomonadota; class Alphaproteobacteria; order Kiloniellales; family JACOMY01; genus JACOMY01. The sequence continues at coordinate 1,096,580 of OY770029.1, read as the reverse complement.
GGCGCCGACATCGACGGCAACCGTCGGCTCATCCAGTAGAAAGACCTTCGAGCGGCAAGACAGCCACTTCGCCACCACCACCTTCTGCTGGTTCCCGCCGGAGAGATTGCGTACCGGTGCGTCTCGACCCGGCGTCACGATGGAGAGCTCCTCAATCAGGCTGTCGACGGCAAGCGCTTCCGCCTGCCTGGAGACGAAGCCTCGATAGGAAAAGCGATCCAACGAGGCCAGCGCACAGTTCTCAGAGAGCGGCAAATCGATGGCGACTCCTTGCGCCCGGCGATCTTCAGGCAGCAAGGCCACACCGTTCCTGACTGCAGCAACCGGAGAGCCAAAGCGCTGCACCTCTCCGAAATAGCGAATGCGTCCGCTCTCCGCCCGCCTTAGACCGAAGAGAGTCTCCACGATCTGCTTATCACCCGAACCCAGAAGCCCGACCAACCCAAGGATCTCGCCGGCTCTGAGCGAAAAGGAGACATCGGCATAGCTTCCGGCTAGAGAGATGCCCTCGACCTCCAGCAAGGCATCGCCGAGGGCGGCATCGCGGGGTGGATACATATCCCCCGCGTCGCGATCGGTCATCAGTGCAACCAGCTGATCGATGCTGCTTTCTTTCGGATCGACCACGCCAACGTTGCGCCCATTTCGCAACACCGTCACCCGGTCGCACACATCAGCGATTTCTTGCATATAGTGCGAAATCAGAATGATGGCGATGCCTTCATCACGCAGCCGGCGCAACACTTGGAACAGGCTCTCGACCTCGCGATTGACCAGCGCTGCCGTCGGCTCGTCCAGCACCAGGACCTTGGCGTCCTGCGCTAGGGCGCGGGTGATCTGCACCACCTTCTGCTGCGCCGTCGACAGCGTGTTGATCAAGGCGCGCGGCGGCAGCTCCAGATCGAAATAGGCACGCAGCAGCTCTTTGGCGCGGCGGTTCATCGCCAGATAGTTCACAAAGGGTCCGACCCGCGGTTCGTTACCAGTGAAGATCGCCTCGGCCACCGTCGCGGTCGGCACCAGCAGACGGTCCTGATGGATGAAGTGGACCCCCAGCCGCTCAACGACGGCTGGGGTTACCACGTCAATTGCCCTGTCGGCGATACGGACCTCGCCAGAGGTCTTGCTGTAGATCCCGGCAAGGATCTTGATGATGGTCGACTTGCCCGCGCCGTTCTGGCCAATGATACCGTGGATCTCGCCCGACTTGACGGTCAGGTCGACGTCATCCAGCGCCACCACCGGCCCGAAGGCCTTGCTGATCGACCGCATCTCGATCGCCGGTGCATCCATCGGCCAAGTCCCGGTTCCGGCCTCTCCTACTCCTTCGGCAGGAAATCGGCTGCCGTCTCGGCCGCATTCTGCTTGGTGATCATCAGCGCTGGGACAAATGTGACCGGCGGTATCGGCTGCTCGGCCAGATAACGGGCGACGTTGTGCACTGCTTGGCGACCGATCTCATAGGGCTGCTGCGCTGCAACCGCAGCCGCTGGCGAACCCTCCTTGGCCACCATCTCCACATACTCCGGGCTACCGTCGACGCCATAGGTCTTGACCTCGCTGCGACCGGCGGCCTCGATCGCCTGCGTGGCGCCGACCATGGGCACATCCCAACAGGCCCAAACCGCCTTCAATCCGCTATCGGGACCGAACTTGGTCAGCATGTCGGTAGTGTCGGCATAGGCCTGCTGCACTGTGTTCGGAATCACATCGCGCAGGTCGGGTTCGATCACCTCGATGTTGCTGAATCCGCTCATGACGTACTTCATCTGATCATAGCGGATCTTGCAGACCGGCACCGAGTAGAAGCCATTGAAGGCCAGGACTTTGCCCTCGCCGCCCATGTCTTGAACCATCTGCAGAGCCAGGTCGGAACCGATGCCGTAGTTGTTGGAGGTGGTGTTGTTGATGGCATGCTCGCTCACGGTGTCAACCGTGAAAAGCGGGATGCCGGCGTCCTTGATGCGCTTCAGCCAGGGGTCCAGCACGTCGATGTTGCCAAGCTGCTCGATGATCGCATCGGGACGCTGTGCGATCAGGGTCTGAATCTGACTGATCTGGGTCTGGTCGTTGCGACCGGCATCCAGCGCGATGGCCTCGCCGCCCAAACGCTCGATCTCGTCGATCTGGCCGCGATAGGCCATCAGATCCCAGTGGTGATCAGTGCCGATCACCGTGACACCGATGACTTTACCCTCCAGCGACAGCTCCTCTGCTTGGCCGGCGATTGGTGCGAAGATGGCGGCACCGGCGAGTGCCGCGAGCGCGAACTTCCTCAAACCAGACGTCATGACTCAGATCCTCCTTGATTGCTTGTTGATGACTGGGTTTGCCCCCAGCTTGGTTCTTCCCCTCAGCGCCAGATCAGGTTTGAATGCCGTAGCCGGACATCTTCTGGCGCACCCGCTCAATCTCCTCTTCCGGCAGCAGAGGCGGTTCACCCAGCTGCAGGCAGCCATGAAACTGCCGCGCCAGGGTTTCCACCTCGACCGCCAGCCACATGGCACGGTCCAGGCTCTTGCCGGTGGCGATCAGGCCGTGGTGCTCCAGCAGACAGGCCGCGCGCCCGTCCAAGGCTCTGAGCGCGTTGTCCGAAAGCTCCTTGGTGCCGTAGGTGGCATAGGGCGCACAACGGATGTTGGGCCCGCCGGCGGCCGCAATCATATAGTGAATGGGTGGGATCTCCCGCCCCATGATAGCGATGGTGGTGCAGAAGGTGGGATGGGCATGCACGACGGCCTGCACGTCCGGCTTGGCCCGCAGGATGTCCAGGTGAAAGCGCCATTCGCTGGACGGCCGCGTTCGGCCTTCGATCTTTTCATCGAAACCCATCCAGACGATGTCGTCGGGCTTCATCACGTCGTAGCTCATGCTTGTCGGCGTGATCAGCATGCCCTCGCCGTCCCGCAAGGAGATATTGCCGGAGGTGCCTTGATTGATGCCCGATGCATTCATCTCACGGCAGGCAGCTATGATTGCCTTCCGACCCACTGTGTTTGCCGGCGCGCCCGCCTTTTTCGCCGCCTTCGGCATCGCCGATCCTCTTCTGCTAGATCACTCCACTAAAGGATAGACTGCGGTAGATCGGCAGTCTTGTCAATCTGAGTATAACCAGAAAGTGTCGGCAGACCCTCGGTGGAGAACCTTCAGCCCTTGATTGCAATATGAATGCGAGCGGCCTCGCTGTTGTAATAGGCCCGGTAATACTCCAACGGCGTGCCGTCGGCCTCATAAGCGATGGATTCGATCCAGATCATCGGCGTGGCTGCGTCTAAGCCCATCAAGGCAGCCGCCTCTTCGGTGGGATGGCAAGCATTAAACCAGCGTTCGGCCCGCTGCGGGCGCCGCTGATAGTGCTGGCGAATGAGACCGAAGATCGACTGGCCTTCGACATCCAACCCTTCGAATCCCGGAACCTTAACTGCCGGCAGCGAGATCCGGGTGCAGGTGATCGCCGTCCCGTCGATCAGATAGACCCGGCCGATATGCACGACCTGATCTTCGGGGCCTAGGCCGAATGCCTCCTGCTCGGCCGTATCGGCCTCTCGCTTGGTAAAATCGAAGGTCTTGGTGGTGACCCGGTGACCGCGGGCGACCATGTCTTCGAAGACGCTGAGGTTCGAGGTGATGAAATCGGATTCCGGTGGCGGTGCGCCAACGAACATACCCTTGCGCGGCATCTTCACTGCCAAGCCGTCTGCGGCAAGCGCGCTCAAGGCGGAGCGCACGACCGGCCGAGAGACACCGAAAATCTCGCAGAGTGCCGGCTCCGAAGGAATTCTGGAGTGCGGCTCGAGATCGCCTTGCCGAATAGCGGTTTCCAGCTGGTCCGAGAGTTGACGCCACAGCGGCAGCGCCCCTTCTCTGGACAGCACGATGCCCTTACAGACCTGCAAGAAAGCCTCCGCTGCACTGCTGTCTTCTTGGTCATAGCGCGGACGGCCAGGACCACGTACGGATTTTTGAGCGAGCGTCAAAGCATCGTCCTCAATCGACCTGGATCACCGGCTCTGCTCGAGAGCCGGCCCGCGCCACGTCGGCCTGAGCGCTTCGATTGCATTGAGGTAGCGCCGATAGGCCAAGTCGTAGGCAGGTTTGTTAACGTCCGAAGGCTCATGTACGAGGCTATCCCCCAACTGCCGCGGCGATCCGTAGGGGTCGGCCAGACCAGCAGCGCCTGCGCCAATCAGTGCCGCTCCCCAAAGACCCAGATCTCCGTCCTCATCGAACCTGACGCTAACGCCCAAGACGTCGGCGAGAATCTGGCGCCAGAGATCGCTGCGCGCACCGCCACCGGCCACGACGAAGCTGCGGCAGTCGTCAAGCCCGGCCTGATCCAGACAATGGCGCAGGCTGAAGGCGACACCCTCCATGACGGCTCGGGCCATGTGTGCCGCTGTCGTGGTCGCCGTCAGTCCCAGAAAAGAACCACTGGCTTCCGGATCAACGAAGGGCGCACGCTCGCCAGTCAGGAAAGGCAGAAAGAGGACACCCTCGCAAGCAGGTGACACGGTCTCGGCCGCCGCTGCTGCATCTTCCGCTCCCCGGCAGAAGGTCTCCTTGTACTGATTGCAAAACCAATCCAGCGCCGAGGCACCCGACTGTGGCGCCTGGGCAACCATCCAAAGATCTCCCTTCGGATGCAGCACGGTCGCACCGACGGGCTTGTCCAATGGCGGCGCCGGTCGGCGCACGACGCTAATGATCGCGGTTGTTCCCAGCACCAGCAAGCCGTCACCGGGTCGATTGAGGCCGGACCCGACATGCATTGCCGGCAGGTCCATAAGGCCGACCGCGACAGGGATGCCCGGCCTCAGACCCAAGCTCTCCGCCGCCGTCTTTGACAGCGGTCCCAGAAGGTCTTCGGAGCGACTTGGCGGCAGCAACTTGTCGAAGAGGTCCGGCAGACCGCAGCGTGCGCAGGCATCTTGATTGTAGGTCAGGGTCTCGTAGTCCAAAAAGGGAATGGCGGCATCGGTCAGGTCCGTTGCCAGCTTTCCCGTGAGGCGCAGACCCACCCAGTCCTTGGTGTTGCAGACATGGGCGATGCGCCTCGCCTCCTCCGGCTCTCTCTCGCAGATCCAACGATAGGCAGGTGCACTGGTACCCGGCCAGATCGCCGTCCGACAGAGCTGCGCCAGCACTGCTGCGGTCCCGTCTTCGTTCCACCTCTGCACGATCGGATGTGCACGCTGATCGTTCCAGAGAATTCCCGGACGTGCCGGCTTCAGATCCTTGTCGAGCGCCCAGAAGCCATCGCCCTGCCCGGCCACGCCAATGGCTGCAACGGCAGCGGCATCGACCTGTTCCAGTACGCCCCTTATGGCGTCGCAGACCAACTGCCAAAGCGCCTCCATATCTTGCTCCGACCAGCCAGGGCGCGGCGACATCGTCTCTGTCGGGTGCGACGAAACCCCTAGCCTTTCACCCTCCGCAGAGAAGGCCGCGGCCTTGACCGCAGTCGTTCCGACATCGATCCCCAAGTACAGCATTCGTCCTCCACGATTGACGTCGACCGCCTGCCTGGTGTCCCTTTCGTTCTCTGCTAATAGACCGCTCACGGCACCGGAGCAACGACGGGCGCTTTCGTTCGCCCCGCCAAGGAACCAAGCCGCCAAAGCCTCGAAGGGGAGAAAGCATGAGCTGCAACGTGGCGATCATCGGCGACAACTTCATGCTGCCGGAGATGTTTCGCGAGAAGCTTCTGCAGGCAACGCGCGCGCCGCTGGCGATCCGGATGCAGACCTACAATTGGCCCGGCGATCCCTTGGTGCACGGGCATACGACACCCGGTATCGACGGGTTAAAGGAGTATTTCGGTACAGCCGAAGCAGCACTGGAGGATATCGGTGACGCAGAGATTCTGGTGACGCACTTGGCGCCGGTCACCCGCCCCATGCTTGACCGGTTGCCGGCCCTGAAGTTGATCGCCGTCTCCAGAGGCGGGCCGGTCAATGTGAACTTGGCAGCCTGCCGCGATCATGGGGTCCAGGTCGTCAACACACCCGGCCGCAACGCCTCGTCCGTCGCCGAGTTCACCATTGGCGCAATCCTGACCGAGACACGTAAGATTCGCAGCGGCCACGAAGCGCTGCGACAAGGGCTTTGGCGGGACGATCTCTATCGCGCCGATACGACCGGCCGCGAACTCTCGGAGATGACCGTTGGAATCGTCGGTTACGGCGCGATCGGACGCCGCGTGGCAAAGCTGCTGCAGCCCTTCGGTTGTCGAATTCTAGTCTCCGATCCCTATGCGACACTGGCCGATGACGATAAGGCCGCCGGCCTATCGATGGTCTCTTTTATCGAACTCTTGGATCAAGCAGACGTTGTGACCCTGCATTCCAAGGTCACCGAAGAAACCAAGGGCATGATGAATGCTTTCGCCTTCGCCCGCATGCGCCCGGGCGCCCTCTTGGTCAACACCACCCGAGGCTCGCTTTGCGACGACGAGGCCATGCTAGCAGCCTTGAGCGATGGCCCGCTGAGCGCGGCCGTCCTGGATACCTTCACCACCGAGCCGCTGCCGCCCGATTCCCGGCTCTTGGCCCTGCCGAACGTCACTCTGACGCCGCACATTGCCGGCGCATCCGTGCGCACCGTCTCCTATGCCGCCGAACAGGCAGCCGAAGAGGTGCGCCGCTATCTGGCCAAGGAACCGCCGCTTAGTCCCTGCTGACGCCGGTTTGGCGGTCACGAGCGCAGCACTCCTCACTCCAAGACCCGAACTCTGTCGACCTATTGATCGCTAGCAAGGTCGCTAGTGAGATCTGGCACCTCACTCTCGACGACGAAACGAAACCGCACCTTGCTCCGGCACGCGTTGGAGCGAGCAATCCCCCTTGCGCCTCCCACAAGATCCACTTGACAGATCGCCGCATTCTGGCGTATTCCATTTATTGGCACACTTGTGCTGATATATGATACAACAAACTCTGGGAGAGAACGATGCTCAAGTGGTCCAAGACGGTCCCGGTGACCCTGGCCGCGGCGGCCGTATCCCTGACCGCAATGACGGTCTCGGCGGCGAGTCCAACGGTGGAAGCAATCCAAGAGCGCGGCACGCTGCTGTGCAGCGGTCACAACGGCAGCTACTTCGGCTTTGTCGAGGTGAACGACAAGAACGAGTGGAAAGGCCTCGACATAGACCTCTGTCGAGCGCTCACGACGGCGATCCTGGGTGATCCAAACAAGGCGCAGATCATCCCACTTAGCTGGGCACAGCGCTTCCCCGCCCTTCAGTCCGGCGACGTCGACATCATCATCAAGGCAACCGGCTGGACCATGGGCCGCGACACCGAACTGGGGCTGCAGTTCAGCCTGCCCTACTTCTTCGGCGGCACCCAGTTGATGGCGCACGGCGACCTGGGCGTCACCGAGGCCAAGGACCTAGAAGGCGGCACCATCTGCGTCGAGGCCGGCACCACGATCGAGCGCATCGTGGCCGACTACCTGAAGACCCTGGGTGTCGAGCACACAATGGTCTCCTACGAGAAGGCAGCCGAGTTACGCTCCGCCTATCTGGCCAATCGCTGCGATGCCTTCGCCGGCTGGGGTCCGAACCTGGCGGTGCTGCGCGCTACTGAGATCGACAATCCCGATGCCCATATCATCTTGAGCGACCAGCTCTCCAGCGAGCCGATTGCAGCGGCCATGCGCCAAGGCGATGAGGACTTCGTCGATGTCGCCAACTGGATGCTTGCCGCTTTGCTTCTGGCAGAGGAGCACGGCGTCACCAAGGCCAATGTCGAAGAGATGGCCGCAAATCCGCCGAACCCGACGGTTGCGCGCCTCTTGGGCTCGACGCCTGGCATCGGCGAACGCCTGGGCCTGCGTGAGACCTGGGCCCGCGAGATGATCGCTGCCGTCGGCAACTTCGCCGAGATCTATGACCGCAACCTGGGCGAAGGCTCACCCTACAAACTAGACAGGGGCCTGAACAACCTCTGGAGCCATGGCGGCGTGCTCTACGCACCCATCCTGGACTGATCGTGATCGGCGCCAGGCCGCGCGAATGCCCATAGAGGCATGCGGCCTGGCCGTCTCGCAGGAAGACAAGAAACCAGGGAGGCTATCATGGCAGCGCCAAGCGCCATTCTATCAAAAAAATCAAAGAACTACCTAATCCAAGCAGTCTTGATGGTGGTGACGATTCTGATCATCTGGGTCGCCATTTCCAGCGCGCGGACGAACCTCGATAACCTCGGAATCTCCAGCGGCTTCGGCTTCCTCGATCGCGCGACCGGCTGGTCCTACTCCTTCTCGCTGATCGAGCGCTCGATCGACGACAGTTACCGTCGCACGCTCTTTATCGGCTTCACCAACACGCTCTTTCTGGGCCTTCTGTCCATCGTATTGGCGACGCTGCTGGGATTCCTGATCGGAACCCTGCGCGACGCCAAGAACATCGCTGCGAAGTCTGCAGCGACCGTCTTCGTGCAGATCTTCCGCAACGTGCCGCTGATCCTACAGTTGGTGTTCTGGTACGCGATCCTTATTCACATGCCCGGGCCTCGGCAATCCTTGGATTTCTTCAATCTTGCCTTCCTCTCGAACCGCGGCATGGTCATGCCAGCACTCAACATCTCAGCCGGCGTCGCAATCGCGATCATCGCCATCTCGGTTGTGCTGGGTTACTTCATGCACCGCCTGTGGAAGGCAAGGGTCCTAAAAAAGTTCGCGGTCTGGCTGCTCGTCACCATCGCGGTCTCAATATTCCTCGCCTTCGTCTTTTCACCGCGCGGCGAAGGGATCTTCTCGGTGCCGGAGTTGAAAGGCCTGCGCTTCGTCGGCGGTCTCAACATCTCGATCGAGCTGGTCGCCATGGTTATCGGCATTGTGCTCTACGGTGCCGCCTACATAGCCGAGGTGGTGCGCGGCGGACTGCACGAAGTGCCTAAGGGATTGGTCGAGGCGGCTCAGGCGCTTGGGCTCAGCAGCCGTGCCATCTGGTTCCGCATCAAGATGCCGATGGCTCTACGTACCATCATTCCCCCGCTCGGCAACCAGTGGATCTTTCTGATGAAGGCCACGACCATCGGCGTGGCCATCGGCTTCAGCGATCTCTTCATGATCGTCTCGACCTCGATCACCCAATCAGGCCAGACCTTGGAACTGATCGGCATCCTCATGGCCGCCTTCCTGCTCGTCAACTTCGGATTGGCACAGCTGGTCAACTTGATGAACGCGCGTCTCCAGCTGAAAGGTCACCATTAAGATGAACAGCATCGCAGCAAAGCCTTCACGTCTGGATCAATCCCTCCGCAACCTAAAGAGGCGCGCCTTCGCGACCCCGACCGATTCGGTTGTCAGCATCCTCTTCTTCGGCCTCTTGGCCTACTTCATCTATGTCGCCTTGGATTGGGCCGTCTTCAGCGCGGTCTGGTCCAAGGAGAACGTCGCGGCCTGCGAGACCGCCGGTGGCGCCTGCTGGTCGGTCGTCGACGCGCGCCATCGACTGATCCTCTTCGGCCTCTACCCCTATGACCTGCACTGGAGATCCGCGCTGGCCTGCGTTTCCATCGTCGCGACCGTGATCCTCTCCTGCATCCCCTTCTTCTGGTCGGCCCGCCGACTGATCTCGCTCTGGATCGTCGGTTTCGCCATCTACTACCTCTTAATGGAGGGCAGCCTGCTCGGTCTGCAGCAGGTCACAACCGATCAATGGGGCGGACTTGCCCTCACCCTCTTTCTCTTCTCTTCCGTGGTGCTGGTCGGCATGCCGATGGGTTTGGCCCTCGCTTTGGCAAGACGTTCCAAGCTGCCGGTGCTCCGCGTCGGCGCCTCGATTCTAATCGACTTCATCCGCTCGCTGCCGCTCCTGACCACACTCTTCACCGCTGCCGTGGTGGTACCTATCCTGCTGCCCAGCTGGCTGCAGGGCGACAAGATTTGGCGGGTCATTCTCGCTTTCGGTCTGTTCTTTGCCTGCTATCAGGCAGAGATCTTCCGCGGCGGCTTTCAGGCCATCCACAAGGGTCAGTTCGAGGCCGGCAAGGCGCTCGGGCTGAGCTACTGGGAGATTCTCGGGCGCATTGTCCTGCCTCAGGTCTTCCGCCATTCCATGCCGGGCACCATCAACATGGTGGTGGTGACCTTCAAGGAGACGGCAATCGTCATCATCATCGGCTTCTTTGACGTCCTGGCCTCGGCCAATGCCGCCTTCGGCACCGGCGAGTGGGCCCCCTACTTCCTGGAGGTCTATGCTTTCGTCGGCCTAATCTACTGGCTTTTCATCTTCTCGCTCGGCCAATATGGCGAGTACCTGAAGGGCCGCATGGCCGTCGCCAAGCACTAGCAACAATCCACCGTAGCTACGATGGGGTCGAGCCTGCAGGTCGAGAGACGTGTGGGCTCGACCTCGTTTGACCGGAAACTACACTCTAAATCTGGTTTAATGGCACCTTCAGGGCCGGCGTTCCAGCATCGTCCTTCGGCAAGCTGCCCGCCCGCAGGTTGACCTGGATCGAAGGGATCAGGAGGGCCGGTACCGCCAGTTGTGCGTCGCGTGTCTCGCGCATGGCAACGAACTCTTCACGACTGCGTCCGCCGCCGACGTGAATGTTGTCGCGCCGCTCGGCTGCGACGCTGGTTTCCCAAGCGATATCGCGACCGTTTGGTCCATAGTCGTGGCACATGAAAAGACGCACCTGGTCAGGCAAACTCAAGATACGTTGGATCGAATCATACAAGATTCCGGCGTCACCGCCGGGAAAGTCGGCCCTGGCCGAGCCGCCGTCAGGCATGAAGAGCGTGTCGCCGACGAAGCCGGCATCACCCATAATGTGCACCATGCAGGCCGGCGTATGGCCCGGCGTGTGCAACGCAACACAGTCCATAGAACCGACCTTGTAGCGATCGCCGTCCTCGAACAAGCGGTCGAACTGCGAACCGTCGCGCTGGAACTGGGTACCTTCATTGAAGATCTTGCCGAACACCTCCTGCACTTCGCAAATGCCTTGGCCGATGCCGATGGCGCCGCCCAAGCGCTCTTGAATATAGGGGGCGGCCGAGAGGTGGTCGGCATGGGCATGGGTCTCGATGATCCATTCGAGCGAGAGCTGCCTCTCTTCAATGAAGCGGATCATGCGATCTGCACTCTCGAAGGAGATGCGACCGGCAGCGTAGTTAAGATCCAGAACCGAATCGATCACTGCACAGGCGGAACTCTTCGGGTCCTTGGCCACATAGCTGATGGTGTTGGTTCGCGGGTCGAAGAAGGCCTCTACTTGGGGCTTGGTCTGCAGGTCGATAGCGATGTCGTCCATGGAATGCCTCCGCTTGCGTCTTCAGGAGAAGGTAGTCGGTCAGTCCAGCAGGGCCAAGCCGTTAGGCGAGCGTAAGGCGAAAGAGAGCCCGCGCGGCCCCTCCTTCACCTCGGCCAGATGGTCGATACCAAGCAGCGATAACGTCTCTGAGAGGCCACGCGCATCGGGATGGGTCAGCACCACCCTCTCCAACTGCAATCCAAGGTCCTGCATAGCTCGGCTTGGATGCGCTCCCGGCGACCACTCGATGAAGGCTGGGATCAGGCCGCTCTCAGGCAGGCTGCCGTCTTTGGGAACGGTCAGCCGCCAAGAGCGCTCACCACGGCTAAGGTGCAGCACCTCGCCCAGATCCAACGGGCTCCTGGCGACCAGCCGATCCAAGTCGTCGGTCGCAACCACCCAGCAGAGCGCCCTCGGCCGCTTGGCCAGACGCTGCCGCGTCGCCGTTTCGTCCAAACTGAACCAGCGTGCGCGGCCAGGGTCGCCAGCTGCAGGATCTACCGAGATGATCTCAAGAAAGCGCTCCTCGCCGGCCTGTGCTACCCGGTTGTGGGTGCTCATTTGATCATGCTTGCCGCCCAATGGAATGCTCACGCCAAGCGCTGCTTCCAGAGCTGCCCGGCCTTGATCCAAGTCTGCTGCGCCGATGGTAATGTGGTCGATCTGGTTCGCCATGGTCCTGTCCTCAGCTAGTCGAGAAGCGGAAGTGCTCGGCTCAAGTCGGCAATCAGGCTCTCTCTGCTTTCATTGCCGATCGAGAAACGGATGACTTGCCCCGGCTCGTTCCAAACGGCGGCCGTCCGCTGTGGCTTGACCGGCAGGACCAAGCTCTCGAAACCGCCCCAGCTGGCACCGATCCCGAAACAGCGGAGCGCATCGACGAAGGTCCTAACTTGCGCATCCGAACAAGGCTTGAACACCACAGCGAAGAGCCCGGTCGCGCCGGTGAAATCCCGCTTCCAGAAGGCATGTCCTGGGCAATCGGGAAAGGCGGGGTGCAAAATTTTCAGAACTTGCCGTTGCTCCTTGAGCCAGCCCGCAATCGCCATCGCCTGAGCTTCGGCATGCTTTAGCCGCATCTCCAGGGTGCGGAGGCCGCGCAAGGACAAGAAGACATCCAACGATCCCGGACGCTCGCCGAAGGTGAGCACGGTCTTCCGCATCTCGGCATGGGTGGCCTCGTTGCATGCGATGATGCCGAGCATCGAATCTGAGTGACCGCTGAGGTACTTGGAGCCGGAGTGGACGACGACATCGACGCCCAGGCTCAAAGGTTGGCAAAACAACGGCGTCGCCCAGGTCCCATCCAGGATAGAGACGGCGCCGTGCGCGCGCGCCACCTGTGCGATTGCCGGAATGTCGGGCACCTCGAAGGTACCGGACCCCGGCGCCTCGAACAGGACGACGGAGGTGTTGGCGCGCATGAGGCCCGCCAGGTTGCTTCCCAGCATTGGATCGAAGAATTCGACCTCCACGCCGAAGCGGGTCAGCATGCGCTCGCAGAAGCCGCGCGTGTTGCCATAGACGTGATCGGCGACCAGGACGTGGTCGCCTGCCTTCGCCGCCCCCATCAGCGCCATGCTGACCGCCATGACGCCGGAGGAGAGCGCAATGCAACCGGCTGCCCCTTCCAGCACGGCCATGCTTTCCTCCAGCGCCAGGCTGCCCTCGGTGCCGTAGCGACCATAGTAAAGGGTGCCGGGCTCATAGCGGGCGTCGCGCGCGGCTTCGAAAGCAGCCATAGTCTCGAACAGCATGGTGGAGCCTTGATCGATCGGCAGGTTCACCAGGCGGCCGTCGTGCGCCGGCCCGCGGCCCAGTTGCGCCAAGCGATCGGCGAAGGAAGAGGCGGACGTCGTCATCTTAATCGATCCTCGATTGGGTCATCGCAGGTGATGACAGCGCTCGAGAGGTGTGTCAATATACAAACCATACGTTCCAAATATCAGCACAACAGAAAGTCTTCATGAGCACCCATCCCCGTAACGCACGGCGCTTGACGGCCTCTCACTGGGGACCCGGCCTGGTCACCGTCTCGAACGGCCGTCTGGTTTCCGTCGGACCGCACCCCGACGACCCCGATCCCTCGCGGATCAATGAGAACATCGCCGCCAGTCTGAACGGCTCGGCCCGCGTGCTCCGTCCAGCTGTTCGCGAGAGCTACCTGAAGCAGGGGCCGCGCGTGCGCCAGGGTGAGCGGGGACGCGAGGGCTTCATCGAGGTTACCTGGGATCGCGCCCTGGATCTGATCCATAAAGAGTTGGACCGGGTGCGCGGGCGCTATGGCAACGAGGCCATATTCGCCGGCACTTACGGCTGGTCCAGCGCTGGACGAATGCACCATGCACAGAGCCAGCTGAAGCGCTTTCTCAACACGATCGGGGGCTTCGTTCGTTCCGAAGGAAACTACAGCTACAACGCAGCCCTCGTCCTCATGCCGCATATCGTCAAGAACTTCCGCGATCATGTGAAGGAGACGACGCGTCTCTCGACCGTCGCCCAAGAGGGCGAGTTGATGGTCATGTTCGGAGGCATCCCACTGCGCAATGCACAGGTCACCGACGGTGGCGTCGGCCGCCATCAGGTGCGCGGCGATCTGCTGGCCTGCGCCGATGCCGGCGTCGACTTCGTGAACCTTAGCCCCCTTCGGGGCGACGCCGACCGCCGGCTGAACGCCGAGTGGCTGCCGCCGCGGCCGGGCAGCGACACGGCCGTTATGATGGGCCTGGCCCACACGCTCTTGAGCGAAGGCCTCCACGACCGACCCTTCCTAGAACGCTATACAGTCGGCTTCGAACGGGTGGCCGACTACCTGATGGGCCGACTCGACGGCCAAGCAAAGACCGCCGACTGGGCTGCCGACATGTCCGGCCTGGACGCCGACAGGCTGCGCCGCCTGGCACGGCAGATGGCTGCCAAGCGAACCATGATCTGCACGGCCTTCGGTCTGCAGCGCGCCGATTTTGGTGAGCAGGTCTTGTGGATGACCGTGACCCTGGCTGCCCTCTTGGGCCAGATCGGCCTTCCCGGCGGCGGCTATGCCATCGGCTATGGCGGCAACGCGGTCATCGGCTCGGCGGACCGGCCAAGGCGCTGGGCGAATTTCTCGCAGGGGCGGAACCCGGTGGACGACTTCATCCCCGTCGCCATGACCTCTGAGATGCTGCTGAACCCCGGCGCCCTATATGACTACAATGGTCAAAGGCGACGCTTTCCCGATATCCGCCTGCTTTGGTGGGCGGGCGGCAACCCCTTCCACCACCATCAAGATCTGAACCGACTGCGGCGAGCCTTTCAGAAGCCCGAGACAGTGATCGTGAACGAGATCAACTGGACCGCGACCGCCCGTCATGCCGACATCGTGCTGCCGGTGGCGGCGCCGCAGGAACGCGACGACTTCGGCGGCGGCCAACAGGACAGCTCTCTTGTGCCCATGCCCAAAGTGGTGGAGCCCGCCGGCCAAGCACGCTGCGAGTATGACATCTACTGCGCTCTGGAAGCCAAGATGGGCCTGAAACAGGCCTTCAGCGAAGGGCTCACCAAAGAAGAGTGCCTGCAGCGGCTCTGGTCGCGAATGCAAGAAGGCTTGGCCGATCTGGGGCAGCCGCTACCCGAACTGGATGTCTTCTTGGCGGGCGACATGATCCACTTCGAGGACCCGACGCCCGATGCTGTCTTCCTGTCGGACTTCCGCGCAGACCCCGATGCCCATCCCCTACCGACACCGAGCGGTCGGATCGAGCTTGCCTCGGACGTCATAGCCAGCTTCGACTACTGGGATTGTCCCGGACACCCGGTCTGGCTGCCGCCTCGCGACTGGACCTCGGGCAAGGTTACGCGCTATCCGCTGCATCTCTTGACCGGTCAGCCCGAGACGCGTCTCCACAGCCAGCACGACAATGGTCCCTTCAGTATCAGCCGCAAAGTCAAGGGCCGAGAGCCGATCTTGATCAACCCGGAAGACGCTGCTGAGCGCGGCATCGGCAATGGTCAGGTGGTGGAGGTCTTCAACGATCATGGATGCTGTCTGGCCGGGGCTGTGGTCAGCGCCGAGATCCTGAAGGGTGTCCTCTTCCTCTGGACCGGTGCGTGGTATGACCCCGACTTCGACCATCCTGAACAGAGGGATCGGCATGGCAATCCCAATGTGTTGACCCATGACTTGCGGACCTCACGGCTGGCGCAGGGACCAGCGGCACAGTCTTCCTTTGTCGAGTTGCGCCCGCTATCTGGAAGTGCCCCACCGGTGCGTGCTTTCGAAAGCCCCGTTTGCGGGCGTGAGACCTGAGTAAAGTTTGCCAGGCTTGGGAGCATTTGTTAGGAGCGCAGGAGAAAACAAGGCGAATAGGCGAAGTCTTTTGAGCGATACCAGCGACAAATCGAAGAGCGAGCGACCCACACGGATCGATTCCACCTTGGCCAAAGGGCTCCAGGTCTTGGAGGCGCTGGCCAAGTCCAAAACGGGCAAGGGGGTGACCGAACTGGCCCGCGAGCTGGAGTTGACCAAATCCAACACCTTTCGCCTGCTGCAGTCGCTGACAGCGCTCGGCTATGCCCGCTCGCTGGAGTCCAAGCTTTACGCACCGACTATGAAGATCTGGCAGGTCGGCCTCTCCGTCATAGACAATCTGGACTTACCAGAGGTCGCCGGCCCGCACCTGCGGCAGCTCTCGCAGGAGACCGGAGAGGCCATCTACCTCGCCATTCGCGATGGCCTCTCGGTGGTCTACATCGACCGGATTGAGAGCACTCAGCCGATCCGCTCCTGGAACCCCATCGGCGGCAGTGCGCCGCTGCACTGCGTGGGCACCGGCAAGGCACTCCTTGCCGCCGACTATGAGCGCTTGCGTGCACAGATCGAGGGCCGCTTGATCCGTTTCACCGATCGCACCATCACCACGATCGAAGAGCTCGACAAGGACATGGCCGAGACCAAGGCCCGCGGCTATGCGATTGACACCGGTGAATATCGAGAGCGGATCTACAGCTTCGGTGCCGTGGTCCGCTTGCCCAACGGCGAGCCCATTGCCTCGGTCGGCGTCTCCGTCCCCGACGTCAATCTGACCGGCGACCGGGACCAGGAGATCTGCCGGCAGCTGGTGATTGCCGCTGCCGGCGTGAGCTCAGCCCTCAAAGACCGCTAAGCGTTCCTACGACTTCGCTTCGGGAAACTCCACGGGCCCCCCTGCCTTCAGCCAGGATGAGAAGCCGTCCTTCAGATGCGAGGCTTCGAAGCCCATGTCATTGAGGGTTGCCACCGTCAAGGCAGAGCGCCAACCGGACGCGCAGTGAAAGACGAAACGCTTGTCTTGGCCGAAGACCTCCTTGAAGTAGGGACTCTTGGGATCGACCCAGAACTCTGCCATGCCGCGCGGACAATGGAAGCTGCCCGGGATGTAGCCTAGCTTCTGCCTCTCTCGCACATCGCGCAAGTCGACGATGATGACCGAGGGGTCTCCGACCAGGCTAAGGGCGTCGCTGGTCTCGACCTCTTCGATCCGTCCCCGCGCATTGGCCACCATCTCGGCGACGGATGTCTTCAACTCCGGCATTCTCAGACTCCTTTGTGCTGACATTCAGCACGTCCATTTCATATATTGACACAACAAACTTTACAAGGCATCCTGATCATGTCAACGAAGTTTCCAGGATTTCGACAAGGTCGGTAAGGGTCATGCAGGCGGACGGCAGGCAAGAGATCTCGCTTTGGGATCATAGCGCAGAGGAGACCGATTTCGTGTCTCCTTTTCAGGAGGACATCGCGACCGAGGTGGCGATCATCGGTGGTGGCTTTACCGGTCTCTCGACTGCCCTACACGCCGCACAAAGTGGGATCGACTGTCACGTCCTGGAAGTCAATCACATCGGTTACGGCGGCTCGGGGCGCAACGCGGGACTCCTCAACGCCGGCCTTTGGCTGCCGCCGCAAGACGTCCGCAGCGCGCTCGGCGAGGAGCGTGGCGCCGCCCTGATTGAGCTGCTAGGCGCCGCCCCCGACTACGTCATGTCTCTGATCCAGAAGCATCAAATACGCTGCGAGGCGCGCCAGAACGGTACCATTCATGCAGCACACGCACCCAAGGGATACAAGGATTTGGCACGGAGGGCAGCCGAGTGGCAGCGACTGGGCGCGCCGGTCGACCTGCTGTCGGCGACCGAGACTTCAGAGAAGATTGGCAGCCCCGTCTTCCACGGAGGCCTCCTCGACCATCGCGCCGGCACCATCAATCCCATGGGGTACGTCCGCGGCCTGGCGCGCGCAGCAAAGGCCGCCGGCGCTGGAATATCGACCGGCGTCAAGGCAACCAGCTTGGCGCGCGAGCAGGGCAAGTGGATTGTCGAGACCGACCGCGGGCGGGTGACCGCGAAGAACGTGATTCTGGCCACCAACGCCTACTCCGACGAACTCTGGCCGGGGCTCAGTAAGACCTTCAGCATCATCCATTACTTTCAGCTCGCCACCAAACCGCTGGGCGAGAGAATCGCGACCATACTGCCAGAGGGCCAGGGCCTCTGGGACACCGGACCGATCATGTTCTCGCTGCGCCGGGATGCCTTCGGCCGCCTGATCATCGGTTCGATGGGAACCGTCGTGGGTGGCCTTAATGGATTGTCGCGCCGCTGGGCGGCCAAGCGCCTCTCACACCTCTTCCCTTGGCTCGGTCCCGTTGAGTTCGAGACCGCCTGGCATGGCCAAATCGCCATGACCCCGGATCACCTGCCGCGCATCCACCGACTGGCCGATAACCTCTATACGCCGATTGGTTACAACGGCCGCGGTATCGCACCGGGTACGGTTTTCGGACGCGCCATGGCGGAACTGCTATCAGGCAAGCCCGAGGCGCAGCTTCCCCTGCCGATCAGCGCGCCAAAGCAAGTGAATTCAGGCGCACTACGCTCCCGCCTCCTCCAGATGGCCTTCACGGCCAATCAGCTTTGGAAAAGCTTCTAGTATGAAGGACCTTGCATGACAGAGACTCAGATCCGCGTGGGTGTCGACATCGGAGGAACCTTCACCGATGTGGCCCTGCAGCACCCGGGTGGCCTCGCCTCCTGCAAGGTGTTGACAGACTATGCGGAACCGGAACGGGCGATCGTAGCGGCAATCCTGCAAGCCGGCGAAGAGGCCGGCATCTCCCTCAGCGAGATCTCTCAGGTGATCCACGGCACCACTCTGGTCACCAATGCCCTGATCCAGCGTCGCGGCGCCCGGCTGGCCTTCATTACCACGGAAGGCTTTCGTGACGTCGTGGAAATGCGCACCGAGAACCGTTTCGAGCAGTATGATCTGGATCTACAGCTGCCCAAACCACTGGTGCCGCGCAAGGACCGCTTCACCCTGTCCGAGCGCGTGGCGGCCGACGGATCGGTGCTTCTGCCGCTCGATCGGCAAGAGGTCGAAGCGCTGGTTGCTAAAGTGATCGCGGCAGGCTACGAGGCCGTTGCCGTCGGCTTTATGCATGCCTATGCCAATCCCGATCACGAGCGCCAAGTCGAGACCGCGCTACGCGCAGCAGCCCCAGACCTCTCGGTATCGATCTCCTCGGTGATCTCACCGCAAATGCGAGAGTTCGCGCGCTTCAACACGGTGATCGCCAACGCCTACGTGCAGCCGCAGGTGGCCAGCTATCTGAACCGCTTGGTTGCCAAGCTACGCGAGGCGGGCGTATCGGCACCGGTCTTCATGATGCATTCCGGCGGTGGGCTCATCAGCGTTGAAACCGCCAGCCGCGAGCCTGTGCGCCTCTTGGAATCCGGCCCGGCCGGCGGCGCCATCTTTGCCGCCGATTTCGCGATGGCGCACGGCCTTGGTAAGGTTCTCTCCTTCGACATGGGCGGAACCACGGCAAAGATTTGCCTGATCGAGGAGGGCACGCCGAAGACGGCCAACACCTTCGAGGTCGCCCGCACCTACCGTTTCAAGAAGGGCTCCGGCATGCCGGTCTCGACCCCAGTGGTCGAGATGGTAGAGATCGGCGCCGGCGGCGGCTCGATTGCCCACATCGACAGCATGGAGCAGATCCGCGTCGGCCCACAAAGCGCTGCCTCCGAGCCCGGCCCCGCCTGCTACCAGCGCGGCGGCGAGGAACCCACGGTCACAGACTCAAACCTGGTGCTGGGCCGTCTGGACCCCGACAACTTCGCCGGCGGTGCCATTCCGCTCTCGCCCGCACTCGCACGACAGGCGCTGGCCTCACGGCTGTGCAATGGAACCGGACTGGACCCCGACAGCGCTGCTTTCGGCGTTACCGAGATGGTGGACGAGAATATGGCCAATGCGGCCCGGGTCCACACGGTAGAGAACGGCCGCGATATCGAGGCCTTCACCATGGTGGCCTTCGGCGGCGGCGCGCCCTTGCATGCCTGCCGTCTGTGCGAGAAGCTGGGCATCGACCAAGCCATCGTGCCGCCGGATGCCGGCGTCGGCTCAGCCATCGGTTTCTTGAAGGCCCCCTTCAGCTACGAGGCCACGCGAGGCCTGTTTCAGCGCCTGCAGGACTTCGAGCCGGCGAAGGTCAACGAGGCCCTGACCGCCTTGGAGGAAGAGGCGCGCGGCTTCGTGACCGCCGGCGCCGGTGCGGCCGAAACCAATACCAAGCTGACCGCCTTCATGCGCTACTCCGGACAGGGATCCGAGATTCCCGTGGTGCTGCCCTATCGACCGCTCACCGGCGACGACGTCGCTCTTCTGAAGGCCGCGTTCGAGGAGGCCTACCGTGTGCTCTTTGGCCGGGTGATCGAAGGGCTGGCCATCGAGATCACCAACTGGTCTCTGGTGGTGGCCTCGGTTCTGCCCGACATCCCCAAGGCCGGCCGCCATTTTGAGGGTCTGCCGCTGGAAACCGAGAAAACACGCCATTTCTTCGACGCCGGACTGCGGGAGACGGTCGAGGCCGTCGAAGTCGAGCGTGAAGCGCTAGCCCCCGGTCTCGCCGTCGAGGGTCCGGCTGTCGTCGTGGAGCGCAACACCTCAACGATCGTCACCTCCGCCTTCACCGTTATCGGCCAGGGCGACGGGTCCTTGCTTCTCCAGCGTAAGGAGGCTCGCCAATGAGCGACCGCGCCATCGACTACCAGATCATGTGGAACCGCTTGATCGCGGTGGTTGAAGAGCAGGCCATGACCCTAGTGCGCACTGCCTTCTCCACTTCCGTGCGCGAGGCGGGCGACCTCTCAGCCGGCCTCTTCGACCGCCGTGGACGCATGATGGCTCAGGCCGTGACCGGCACACCGGGTCATGTCAATGCCATGGCCGAAAGCGTGACCCACTTCGTCGAAGCGATTGGTCGAGACCGGATCTTCGAAGGCGACGTCTTTCTGACCAACGACCCTTGGCTCGGCACCGGCCACCTCCACGACATCACCGTGGTCACCCCCAGCTTCCGCAATGGCCGGCACATCGGCTTTCTGGCCTGTACCGCCCATGTCGTGGACATCGGCGGGCGTGGCTTCGGCCCCGATGCCAACGAGATCTATGAGGAAGGCCTGCTGATCCCAATCATGAAGTTTGCCGAGCGTGGAACGGTGGACAGGACCCTGATCGGCTTCCTGCGTGCCAACACGCGCGAGCCAGATCAAGTGGTTGGCGATGTCTACTCTCTGGCCGCCTGCAACGAGATCGGCGACAAACGCCTGCAGGCCATGCTGGCCGAGTTTCAGCTGGACGACCTGGAAGGCCTCTCGGACTTCATCTACGCGACCAGCCGGCGTGCGACCCTGAGGGCCATCGCAGCCCTGCCGGACGGCACTTACCAGAACGCCATGCAGGTCGACGGCTATGACAAGCCGGTCACCATGAAGGTCAGCCTTTCCATCGCCGGTGAGACCATGAAGGCCGACTTCGCCGGCACCTCCGGGCCCAGCAACTTCGGCGTCAATGTGCCCATGGTCTACACCCGCGCTTACGCCTGCTATGGCCTCAAGTGCGCGATCGCACCCGAGGTTCCGAACAACACCGGCTCTCTGGAGCCCTTCGAGATTACCGCACCGGACGGCTGCATTCTGGCCGCCCGCCGGCCGGCTCCAGTCTCGGTCCGTCATGTCCTAGGTCATTTGGTTCCCGATGTGGTTCTAGGCGCGCTGCACAAGTTCATGCCGGGCAAGGTGCCGGCTGAGGGCTCCAGTGCGCTGTGGAACATCCAGATCGGCGCACGGCCCAGCGACCCCGGCTCCAACCTGCCGAACCGCGAAATCCTCATGTTCAACTCCGGCGGAACGGGCGCTCGCCCTAGCTCCGACGGGCTCAGTGCCACCGCTTTTCCCTCCGGCGTTTCCACCATGAGCGTCGAAGCCAGCGAGCATGTCGGCCCCATCGTTATTTGGCGCAAGGACTTGCGTGAAGGGTCCGGCGGTGCCGGCACCCATCGCGGCGGCCTGGGCCAGACCATCGAGATAGAACCACGCGCCGGCTATGACCTTTTCTTCAATGCCATGTTCGATCGGATCGACCATCCCGCGCGAGGACGTGAGGGAGGCGGCGCCGGTGCGGCCGGCTCTGCCGCCCTCTCCGATGGTACGAAGCTGAAAGGCAAGGGTCGGCAGAAGGTACCGGCGGGCTCACGTCTTGTCCTGCAACTCCCCGGTGGCGGCGGCTATGGCGACCCCGCCAAGCGTCCCAGCGATCGGGTCGAGGCCGACTTGGAAGCGGGCTACATCACACCGGATCAAGCCGCACGCGATTACCTCAAGAAGACAGACAGTGGAGAAGAGTAAATGATCGACAAACCCGTCGCGCTGGTGACCGGAGCCGCCCAAGGCATCGGCTATGGCTGTGCCGAGGCCCTGGCCGAGGACGGCGCGCGTGTGGTCCTGGCTGATGTGCAGGAGGCGGGTGTCAAGGCGGCCGCCAAACGCCTGGGCGGCGATGGCTTGCCTCATGTCTGCGACATGGGCAAGCCGGAGCAGATCGCCGCCATGTTCGACCGCATTGAGCGCGAGGTCGGTCCGGTCACGATCTTGGTCAACAATGCCGGCATCGCGCTGCCTCAGGATTTTCTGGAGACCAGCCTGGAAGACGTGCATCGTGTGATCGACGTCAACCTGGTGGGTGTTTTCGTGGCAACTCAGCGTGCGGCAAAGACCATGGTCGCAAAGGGCATCGAAGGCGCTATCGTCAATATGTCATCCATCAATGCCGTGGTCTCGATCCCCACGATCCCGACCTACTGCGCCACCAAGGGCGGCATCATGCAGTTGACCAAGGCGACGGCCCTGGCGCTGGCCCCGCACAATATCCGCGTCAATGCCGTCGGCCCCGGCTCCATCGACACGGCGATGATGGCCGGCGTCAACGAGAGCCCGGAGGCGATGGCCAAGCTCCTGTCGCGCACGCCGCTGCAGCGGGTCGGTACAGCCCGCGAGATCGGCAACGTCGTCGCCTTTCTGGCCAGTGCCAAGGCCAGTTACATCACTGGCGAGACCATCTATGTCGACGGCGGCCGGCTTGGCATGAATTACACCTGTTAGAGGCGTTTCGAAGATGTCGGACTACCCGCAGACCTATGCTGCATGGCAGCAAGACCCCGAGGCATTCTGGGGTGAAGCCGCCAGACAGATCGACTGGTTCAAGCCACCCGAGCGGGTCTTCGCTCCCGACGCCGGCGCCTATGGCCTCTGGTTCGAAGGGGCGACCTGCAACACCTGCTGGAACTGCGTCGACCGCCATGTCGCAGCAGGTAATGGCGGGCGCGCAGCTCTGCTCTACGACAGCCCGGTCACCGATACGCGCCGCAGCTACAGCTACGCTGAGTTGCAGGCCGAAGTGGGTGCCTTGGCGTCGATCATGCGTGCCCAAGGTGTCGGCAAGGGTGATCGCGTCATCATCTACATGCCGATGGTGCCGGAGGCGATCTTCGCCATGCTGGCCTCGGCCCGTCTGGGCGCCATCCATTCAGTCGTCTTCGGTGGCTTTGCCGCGAAAGAGCTGGCGACCCGCATCGACGATGCCAAGCCAAAACTGATCGTCTCTGCCTCCTGCGGTATCGAAACCAAACGGGTGATCCCTTACAAGCCCTTGCTCGACGAGGCCATAGAGATCGCCACAGAAAAGCCGGAGCACTGCATCGTCCTGCAGCGTCCGATGCACCCCTGCGACCTGAACGAAGGCCGCGATCTGGACTATCGCGCCGCTATCGACCCTGCGAAGGCAGCAGGCGAGACAACAGAATGTGTGCCCGTGGCCGCCACCGACCCGCTTTACATTCTCTACACCTCCGGCACGACCGGTCAGCCCAAGGGTGTGGTGCGTCAGAACGGCGGTCACATGGTGGCGCTGAAGTGGACCATGGAGCATCACTACGGGCTCAAGCCCGGCGATGTCTTTTGGGCGGCCTCCGACGTCGGCTGGGTCGTGGGTCATTCCTACATCTGCTATGCGCCGCTTCTACACGGCTGCGGCACAGTACTCTATGAAGGCAAACCGGTCGGCACACCCGACGCGGGTGCCTTCTGGCGCGTGATCGAAGAGAACCGCGTCACTGCCCTCTTCACCGCACCGACGGCTTTCCGCGCGCTTCGGAAGGAGGATCCGCAAGGCGAGTTGATCGGCAAGTACGACCTAAGCCGCTTTCGCACCCTCTTTCTGGCCGGAGAGCGCGCTGACCCCAACACCATCCAATGGGCCGAGGACAAACTGCAGCGTCCGGTGATCGACCACTGGTGGCAAACTGAGACCGGCTGGGCCATCGCCGGCAATCCCGTCGGCCTCGGCGCCATGCCGGTCAAGCACGGCTCCCCGGGCGTTCCAATGCCCGGCTACGACATCCACGTCCTCGACGACGAGGGCAATCCGGTTGCACCCGGCACGCTCGGTAACATCGTGATCAAGCTGCCGCTACCGCCGTCCTGCTTCGCCACGCTCTGGCAAGCCCATGAGCGCTTCCACTCCTCCTACATGGCAGAGTTTCCAGGCTACTACGCCACCTCGGATGCCGGGATCATAGACGAAGAGGGCTACATCTTCATCATGGCCAGGACCGACGACATCATCAACGTTGCCGGCCATCGCCTGTCGACCGGCGCAATGGAAGAGGTAATCGCAAGCCATCCCGACATCGCAGAATGCGCGGTCGTGGGCGTTGCCGACCCGATGAAAGGGCAGATGCCGCTGGGTCTCTTCGTGGTGAACGACGGCGCCGGCCGTGAAGCCACCGACCTCGAGCGTGAATTGGTCCAGTTGGTGCGCGCCAAGATCGGGCCTGTGGCCGCATTCAAGACGGCCATCGAGGTTCCCCGCCTGCCCAAGACTCGCTCCGGCAAGGTGCTGCGAGGCACCATTCAGAAGATCGCCGACAGCGAAGCCTGGAAGATGCCGGCGGCAATCGACGATCCGGAGATCCTGAGCGAGATCACAACGGCCCTCACTGCCCGCGGCTTCGCCGCCACGTCCTAACGCACTCAACGCAAAATACGAAACCGGGAGAAACACCATGGCACATGCAGAGGTTCCTGCCGTAAAGATCAGCCAAATGCACAAGTACTACGGCGCTTTTCATGCGCTGAAGGACATCAATCTTACGGTAGCGAAGGGCGAGCGGATCGTCATCTGCGGGCCCTCTGGCTCGGGTAAATCCACCATGATTCGCTGCATCAACCAGCTGGAAGAGCATCAGTCCGGCGACATCGAAATCATGGGTGCGCCGATCCACGCCGATGCCGCCAACATCGAAGAGATGCGGCGCGAAGTCGGCATGGTCTTCCAGCATTTCAATCTTTTTCCGCACATGACGATCCTGGAGAACTGCACCCTGGCACCGCGCCTGGTCCGGGACATGCCGGAGAAAGAGGCGAATGCAGAGGCCATGCAGTTCCTGGAGAAGGTGCAGATCGCCAATCAGGCGGAGAAGTTTCCAGGCCAGCTCTCCGGCGGTCAGCAACAGCGCGTTGCCATCGCCCGTGCGCTCTGCATGCGCCCGGAAATCCTGCTCTTCGACGAACCGACTTCCGCACTCGACCCGGAGATGATCGGCGAGGTGCTGGACGTCATGGTGACCCTCGCTCAGGAAGGCATGACCATGCTCTGCGTCACTCACGAGATGGGATTTGCCAGAAAAGTGGCTGACCGAGTCATCTTTATGGACGCCGGCGAGATCATCGAAGAGAACGAGCCAGAAGCCTTCTTCACCAACCCTTCGAGCGAACGCACACGCACCTTCCTGGATCAGGTGTTGACGCACTAGTTACAACACCGATTGAGCCCGGCGGCAGCCGCATTAGCTGAGCAACAGTTTTGTGCTGCCGGGCGGAACTGATATAGCAATGTATATACATACACTTTTTTCTGACTATACCCTTGACCTCTGAGTATTTCTGGAAACAAGAATCTGCGATCCGCGAGAATTTGGGCCAAGGGGCTTGGCAGTGACTAACAAAACCCCTCTAGGCAAAAAAGTCTTGGCTCATTCACGCTCCGACAAACAGCTGCTTTCATATGCAGATTCAATGAGTTGAAGCTGCATCCTGGATATCATCCTACTACGACCTGACCTTTTGGTCAGGTGACAGGCCATTTCCGAACTGGAATAGTCAACGCACGGTTGGGGTGCTGCTCACGATGTTTCCGCTAGTTGATGCTGCTATGCCATGCCGTTGGGTGGGGAAATCGGGGTTCCAGGAAGCACGCGTCCAGAAGGTCGTTTCACTGAGGTCTTGCCGTAGAAGGCAGTCCAGGCCACGGCCATAAGGGGCATTGCGCCTACATTCTAAGGCACGACACGCTCCACCCAAGAGAAATGCCGTCGCGAGGAACTGAGGGGGAGATCGAAATGGCCTACTACGGTGGTACGTCCGCTAACGATTCACTGGTTGGATCAAGCGGTTACGACAATCTTGTTGGTATGACAGGCGATGACCGCCTCTATGGTCAGTCGCGCACCGATCGGATGAATGGCGGCGAAGGCCAAGACACGCTCTTTGGCGGCAGTGGTGACGATGCTTCGCTGCTTGGTGGCGAAGGCAGTGACATCGTGTTTGGCGATCTCGGCTCTGACCAGTCGCTGTGGGGCGGCGATGGCGATGACTTCATTTACGGCGGTTCCGGATCGGATCAGTTCCTGGCCGGAGACTCAGGGAACGACATCATCAAGGGCGGCAGCGGCGTTGAGGCCCGCGTTTCCGGAGGCGCAGGCAACGACACGTTTCTTGGCGGGGACGGTGACGACCGCATTGTCTATGGCGACGACGGCGACGATTACGTCGCTTTGGGAAGTGGCGCGGACTCGGTCGTGCGCGGTGGTAGCGGCTTGGACCGAATCTATGGTGGTACCGGCAATGACTCCTATCTCGAGGGTCGATCTTCAAGCGACACGATCAGCGGTGACCTTGGCAACGACTCCTTCTTGAAGGGCGACGCAGGTGACGATTTTCTTTTTGGCGGCGACGGTTCGGACTTTGGACTTTATGGTAGCTCCGGCGCCGACAAAATCTACGGTGGCGCCGGGGACGAAGGAAACCTTCTGGGTGGCAGCGGCGCAGATACCATCGTCGGCGGCTTGGGGCTCGACTCTCAATTCGGCGGCGAAGGCGACGACACCTTCATCGTCAATGGCCAGGGCGACCTCGTTGCAGGCGAGACGATAGATGGCGGAGGCGGCACCGATACGCTGATACTGGGTAATGGATCGACGATTCCTGCTGGTGTCATCCTCACCAACATCTCTACCATCATCAGCGAAATCGCCCAGGGTGGGTCGGGCGACGATACACTTTCCGGCACCAGCGCGAACGATACGATCTTTGGAGCCAGCGGCGCAGACAGCATCAATGCGCTCAGCGGCAACGACGTCCTGTTCGGCGGTGATGGCAACGACACCGGCCTGAACGGCAGTGAAGGCGACGACACTGTTTACGGCGGCAGTGGGAACGACCTATCGCTTCAGGGCGACGGCGGAAGCGACACACTCTTCGGCGACAGTGGCGACGATCTCCTATCGGGTGGCAGTGGCAACGACACCCTCTATCTCGGCCTTGGAACCGACGAGCTGGATGGCGATGGCGAGGATGACACCATCATCGTGCGGAGTCAGACTGAGCTCAATGCCGGCGACGTTATCGACGGCGGTGCGGGGTTCAACGACATCCTGATGCTGGCGTTGGGCGTTACGCTGTCAACAGGCGTGTCAGTGCTCGGGATTGAGAACGTATCCATTGCCGGGTCCAGTACCAACGATTCGATCGTGGGAACGGAGCTTCGGGACATCCTGACCGGTTCGTCAGGAGATGATCGGCTCTATGGTGCCGGCCTCGACGACAGCCTCGTCGGCGGCAGTGGCAATGATACGGCCTTCGGGGACGCCGGATATGACAGCCTATTCGGTGGTCAAGGCCTGGACTCGCTGTTTGGCGGATCCAGTGCCGATGTGTTCGCGATCTCTTCACAGGCCGAGCTTGAAGCAGGCGACCTCTTCGACGGCGGCAGCGGCGATGACACTTTGGTGCTCGCTCAAGGAGTAACCTTGCCGGCCGGAGTTACCCTCGCCAGCATCGAGGCCCTCGCGCTCAT
This sequence comes from Rhodospirillales bacterium, assembly GCA_963669445.1. Taxonomy (GTDB): domain Bacteria; phylum Pseudomonadota; class Alphaproteobacteria; order Kiloniellales; family JACOMY01; genus JACOMY01. Next base: position 1,068,815 of record OY770029.1, on the reverse strand, counting down.
TCTGACTTCCGGGAACGACGTCTTTGCCGGCGGCAGTCTTGGCGAGCGAGTCTATGGGTTGAGTGGCAACGATACGCTGTCTGGAAACTCCGGAGACGACTATCTATCAACCGATTACGGAGATGATACGGTTTTTGGCGGCTCTGGCAGCGATGGCGCTTATGCGTCATACGGAAATGACAAAGCCTACGGCGGTCTTGGTGATGACAGCTATCTCTATGGTGGTTATGGCAACGATCAGATCTTTGGCGATAGCGGATCTGATGTTTACCTCCAAGGGGTCGCTGGCGATGACACAATATTTGGCGGCTCTGGCAGCGATCAGTATATCTCGGGATACTATCAGTTTCTTTACTATTCTGTCGGTGGTGGAAAGGACACGATTTTTGGCGGTGACGGTAACGATACCTACCTCTTCGGGAGCGGCGAGAACGACACCATAGAGGGTGACTCAGGAGCCGATCGGCTCTTCTATGGAGACCTGGATTCCGACCGCGTGGCCGGCGGCAGCGGCAGAGACAGAAGCCTCTTCGGCGGTAGCGGTGCAGACAGCCTCTTTGGCGATGCCGGACTAGATACCTTCCTCTCCGGGGGCAGCGGTGTGGATACAGTCTATGGCGGAGAGGGAGGCGACCTGAAGCTCGACGGCTTTGCCGGCGACGATTTCATCTATGGCGGTGCCGGGATCGATAGGCTGCTGCGCGGCGGTGGCGGCAATGATCAGATCGATGGCGGCGGCGACGGAGATCGTAGTCTGCTCGGCGGTGACGGTGATGACACGCTGAAGGGCGGTGACGGCGACGATAGAGATCTGATCGGTGCGGATGGTTTCGACAGTCTTTGGGGTGGTGACGGTGCCGACAGCAACCTCTACGGCGGTGAGTTTGCCGACCGGATCTACGGCGACAGCGGTAATGACAAGGGCCTCTTCGGCGGAAGTGGGGTCGACCGGATATTCGGCGGCCTTGGAGAGGATAGCCTGTTGCGTGGCGACACCGGAAACGACAGCATCTTTGGTGGTGCCGGAAACGATCGCGTGAGCGGGAACCTAGGCAACGACAAGCTCTTCGGCGACAGCGGATTCGACCGGTTGTTCGGCGGGAATGGCGAGAACACGCTTGATGGCGGCACCGGCGCAGACTTCATGCAAGGTGGTGACCTCCAAGATCGCTTTATCGTCGATGACGTGGGCGACCAGGTTCTTGAGAGTGACGCCGGCGCCGGGGTCGATCGGGTGATCGTATCGGTCGGTGGCTACACCCTTGCGACCAATGTCGAGGTTATGTCCATCGCGAAAGACGGCGTAGCGAGAACACTTCACTCCAGCTCCGGCGGGGCCAGCCTGGTGGGTAACTCAGCCGGCGATGCCTTAATGGGTCAGGGTGGCGATGACTGGATGTCGGGCGGCCTGGGCGACGATACGCTAACCGGAGGTGACGGCAATGACAGCCTGTTGGGGCGATCCGGCGCGGATCTCCAGTCGGGTGGCCTGGGTGATGACGTTCTCACCGGAGAAGGCGACGACGAGGCCTCGGACGGACTCTTCGGTGGGAGTGGGTCCGACACTCTGAGCTTTAACGACAACGATAGTGCCTTCGGCGGTTCGGGCGGCGACCTTTTCCTCTTCAACGGAAATGAAAGGGGTGCCGTCATGGGTGGGGGCACCCTCGTCGCGCAAGTCCAGATCGGCGATTTCGAGAGCGCGCTCTTTAACGGCAGTAGTAGCCAAGATGTACTGACCTTCGTGACCGGAATAGAGATGGCAGCCTTCAGCTACATCGAGGCGGCAGTCTTTGATGCGAACGGCAACACGCAGGGGCGCTTCAATGCTGCCTTGGGACAGGTCGAAATCGATAGCAACGGCGATGGCGCAACCGACATAGCTTTCGTACTCACGGGCATGACCCTGGCCGGCCAACTGACGGCGAGCGACTTCATGTTCCTCTAGGATTGGGGGATAAAGTCGAGGCGACGCGCAGGTGTCGCTTGGCACTGTCGCATTGTCATTGATTGTAGAGTGCTGGTTGCGCTTGTCTCCTGGGCGAGCAGCTGATCCTTGATCCCTCTTGCCATTGAAGGTCTTAGCACTCACTCTCGCCTCCCAGAACCCGGGAGGACCCAGATGACGAAAGCGCAGGTGATCCATGAGCTGGGGTCTCCGGAGGTCATGCAGTGGGAAGATTGGCCCCTGCCCGATCCGCTGCCCGGCGAGGTGCGCCTGCGCCACACCGCCGTCGGCGTGAACTTTGCCGACACCTACCATCGCGGCGGTATCTCACACCCCTGGCCGGTGCCACCCCCACCCGTCGTGATCGGCTTCGAGGGCGTGGGGATCGTCGAAGGCCTGGGCGAAGGCGTCACCGACTTTGCTGTAGGCGATCGCGTCGCCTATGGCATACCGCCGCTCGGCAGCTATGCAGAACGTCGCAACTATCCGGCCGACAAACTGCTCCACCTGCCCGACGGGCTGGACGAGCGCAGCGTGGCGGCTTTGCTGATGAAGGGCATGACGGCTCACTACCTGCTGCATCGCACCTATAAGGTCGAACCCGGCGACACTGTGTTGGTGCATGCGGCGGCCGGCGGCATGGGTCTGATTCTCTGCCAGTGGGCAAAGGCCCTCGGCGCCACAGTGGTCGGAACCGTCAGTACAGAAGCAAAGGCAGAGGCAGCAGCCGAAGCTGGGTGCCATCATCCGGTGGTCCGCAGCAAGCAGGACTTCGTGGCCAAGGTGCGCGAGGTGACCGACGGCGAGGGTGCAGCGGTGGTCTATGAATCGATCGGCAAAGACACCCTGCAGGCCTCGCTCGACAGTCTGCGTCCGATGGGCGTCTGCGCTGCATACGGCCATGTGTCAGGCCCGCCCGATCCCGTCGACATCATACAAGACCTGGGCCGCCGCGGCTCCCTCTTCATCACCCGCCCGGCGATCATGCACTACGTCGCCAAGCGCAACGATCTCGAGTGGACGGCACGCGACCTCTTCAAAGCGATCGGCGACGGCGTTGTCAGTGCCAACATCAACTACGAGTACGCCCTGAAAGATGCCGTCAAGGCGCACCAGGCGATCGAGAGCGGCACGACCTTGGGCGCGACGGTGCTGATTCCTTGAGCGCAGGCACATCACAGCGGAGGAGGTCGCAATATGGCCGTCAAACGGATCGTCCACAACATCGCTGTATCAGACATCGAGGCAGCGACGGCCTTCTACCAGGAAATCCTCGACATGGAGCCGGTGATGAACCTGGGCTGGATCGCGACCTACGCAAGCCCCGGCCAAGCCGCGCCACAAATCAGCATTGCCAGCGAAGGCGGCTCCGGCACGGCTGTCCCCGACCTATCGATCGAAGTCGACAACTTCGAAGAAGTGCTGCGCCGCCTTCGAGCTGCCGGTATCGCAATCGAGTATGGACCGGTCGAAGAGCCCTGGGGCGTGCAGCGTCTCTACGTCAGAGATCCATTCGGGACACTGGTGAACATCCTGACCCACGGCTAAGCATAGCACGCTTGGCGGCCAAGACCTTGATCAGACAGTGCAGGACACAAACAGTTTCCGGACAGGTTCTAAGACCAGAGGAAATCTGCCGCCGTCAGCAGATTGGCCAAGATAACGCCATCCATAAGGAAGGCCTGATCCGTTGCGCCATCACCATCCTGATCCACTTGGATCTGCCTCGGACCGGCAAAGCGTGCTTCCGAATTGCCGCCGCCGGAGAAGCCTGCAGAGCCGATGTAGGAAAAGCTGCCGGTCTCCAGACCTGTGGCGAAGACCAGCTTGTCCTCACCATTCGCGCCGTTTGCCAACACCCCGTCGAAGTCCCGGACCACCGGACCGCCAGAACCGCCGACACCCAAGGGAGCACCGTCAAAGCGGAAGGAGTCCATGCCCGAGCCACCGAAAGCGACGTCTCCGGAGCCCATCAAGATCAGGTCAGCACCGCTTTCGCCCTCCATGCGATCGGGGCCCTGGCCACCGAAGAGGCGATCATCACCCGCACCTGCCTCCATGGTGTCGGCACCGGCAAGGCCGCGCAGGTCGTTGTCGCCGCTGTTACCCTGGATTTCATTGTCCAAAGCGTTGCCGCTGCCATTAAGATTCCCAAAGCCGCCCTGAAGCCGCAGGTTCTCGACGAAGGCCGTCGCCGTGCCATCTGGCAGGGTATAGTCGCTCTCCGCCCGGACCAGATCGACACCCTGGCCGGAAAACTCGCGCACCCGATCGGTCGAGGTCGTGACCACGAAGGTATCGTTGCCACTACCGCCTGTCATATTGTTGCTGCCACCGCGGCCGTTCAAACGATCGTCACCGCTACGCCCAAGCAAGACGTTATCGAAAGAATTGCCGATCAGCAGGTCGTTGTTGTCGTTGCCAACCATCTTGGCGGAGCCGGCTGCCGTGTTGACGTTCACCCGCTCGATCATCACCTCGGCCGCAGTGCCCATGGTGTAGTCGCCAGCATTGGACCGTAAGACGTCGTCGCCCTCACCCGCACCATCGAAGATAAGGTCACTGCTGGTATCGATGATAAAGGTATCGTTGTTGGTGCCGCCGTAGGCCCTATCCGTGCCTGACCCGCCATTCAGCCGATCGCGGTTCTGCCCACCGAAGAGGATATCGCTGCCGCTGCCACCCACCTGTTGGTCATTGCCACTGTTGCCGGCAATGGTGTCGTCTCCCGCGCCACCAAACTGACGATCCTTGCCGCCGCCGGCGGCCAAGGTGTCGTCGCCTTCGTCGCCGCGCAGTTCATTGTCTCCAAACTGATCGATCAGGAAGTCGTCGCCCTCTCCGCCGAAAACACTGTCATTTCCGGTATCGCCATAGAGCGAGCGATCGTCGCCGCTGCCTCCAAAGACGAGATCTTCATCCTTACCGCCGAAGAAGGCGGTATCTGAACCGCTCCCGCCATAGATACGATCACCACCCTCCTCGCCGAAAAATGCGAAATCCGAGCCGCGGTCCCCGTAGAGGCGATCTTCGCCCTTGCCGCCGACAAATCCGGTATCCGAACCGCTGCCACCGAACAAGATGTCATCAGCATCATCGCCGAAGAATCCGGTGTCGTTGCCCTTCTCGCCTCGCAGAGTATCGTTGCCCGCACCGCCTCGGAATTGACGGTCTTCGCCCTGGAAGCCGTAGAGCCGGTCGGCACCGCTGCCTCCCAAGAATTCTAGGTCGGAGCCCGGGCCGCCGCGGAGCCGATCGTCCCCCGACCCACCATAGAGGTATTGATCGTCACCACTCCCACCATAGAGCGTGTCGTTGCCCAGGCCACCGAATTGGGACAGGTCGTCGCCAATGCCGCCGAACAGTCTGTCGGCCCCGGCATCGCCTAACAGACTGTCCGCGCCACTGTCTCCCAACAGAAGGTCCTGATCCGCACCGCCAAACAAGAGATCGGCGCCACTGCCGCCACTGATACGGTCGTCGCCGTTCTCACCAAGCAGGCTGACGTCGTCGCCCTGACCGCCAAAGATCCGATCGGTTCCCCCGCCTCCGGTTAGGCTGGTGTCATTACCGCTGTCGCCGTAAAGCAAATCTTCGCCTGAGCCGGTCCCAAGGTTCGTGTCGTCCCCGTCTCCCCCGAAGACAAGATTGTTCCCGGTGCTGCCGCCAATCCCCGAATCATTGCCGCTGCCACCAAAGACCCGATCATTGCCTTGTCCGCCCGAGAGCCAAAAGTCCATCCCGCTGCCGCCGTAGATGCGATCGTCGCCACTCATGGCGATGAGAAAGCTATCGTTTCCATCGCCGCCCCAGATCGTGTCGTCGCCGCTGCCCCCTTTGGCAAAGCGTGGGAAGGGCCCTCCTAAACCGTAGTCACCATAGAGGAAACTGTCGCCCCCATCCCCGCCAAAGATCTGATCGTCTCCGGTACCCCCTGCGAGAGCGTCATCGTCGCCCGCATCGCCTGAGATCCGATCATTGCCGTCTCCGCCGGCGAGGAGGAGTTCGGCGCCCGATCCACCGAAAATGGTATCGTCGCCTGCACCGCCATAGAAAAGGGAGTCAACCCGGGACCCACCGTAAATCCTGTCGGCGCCGGAACTGCCAAAGAAATACCAATCAAAGAACGAGCCACCAAAAATGCGGTCATCGCCTGATCCCCCGTCGAAGAAGAGGTTCGCGAAGTTGCCGCCGTAGATTTTGTCGTCTCCGTCGTCGCCATCGAAATCTAATGCACTGCCCTTGTAGGCGTAGAAGATCGGCCCGTAGCCAGAGTTGCTGAAGAGCGTGTCGTCGCCCGCACCACCGCTAAATCCTTCATCGAAACCGCTGCCGCCAAACAGCGTGTCGGTTCCGCTCCCCCCCTCCAACGTATCTGTGCCGTTGAGCCCATAGAGCCGATCGTTGCCGCTCAGTCCATAGATTGTGTCGCTCCCACCCCCTCCGGAGAGGCTGTCGTTGACGCCCGTCGTCCCAAACAAAACCGCCATGAAGAGATAATCCCCGCTCTGCCCACAATTACGTTAGACCAGCAGGGACCGTTACGCAATTTGTGGATTAAAATGTTTGACTCTTGTTACTTAAGCGCTTCCATCAGACAAGAGCCAAGCGGCGAGGAGGGCTGCAGCCCTGTTCTTGATGGATCGCTGGGTATAGAGGCTGAACGAGAAAGGGCTGCTGATAGGGCCAGGAAAGGGCTCCACCAGTAAGCCGCGCGCAATGTATGTCTCGGCCAGGGAGCGCTGCACCAAGGTGCAGCCCAGACCCTGCACAGCCAATTCCAGGGCGATGTTGGAGCTGTCGGTCTTGATGCCGCCGTCCAGGTTTAGCTCCTCGATGCCGTGCGCTTCGGCGAAGACACTCCAGAATTCCTGCCGACCCAGCACCTTGATCAGAGTCTGCCGATGCAGATCCTGGAGGCTCTGCAAGGGTGCCTCTCCGCTCAGAAGCCCAGGCGCACACACCAGCGCCAAACCGTCCTCGAAGAGCAGACGCCCACCCGGCTCCGCTTCGCCGGTGGGATGCATCCGGATCTGCAAATCGGACCGGTCCTCGCCGGCGCTTTGCCAGACTGTGGCGTGGATGACGATCTCGACGTTGGGATGCTGGCGGCGAAAGCCCGCCACCTTCTCGGACAGCCAGTTCTCGGCCAGGCTCACCGGGCAGGAGACCACGACCTGCTGGGCGGCGCCGTCGCGCGCGATCGAGGCCGTGGCGATGTCGATCTGCTCCAAGGCTTGTCTCAGGGCCGGCAGGTAGGCTTCGCCAACCTCGGTCAGCGCCAGGCTGCGGGCATAGCGATGGAACAGCGGCCGGCCGATGAAGTCTTCCAGTGCACGCACATGGGCACTGATTGCGGCTTGCGTGTAGTTCAGCTCCTGCGCAGCCGAGGTGAAGCTCAGATGCCGCGCGGCAGCTTCGAAGGAGCGCAGGAAGTTGAGCGGCGGCAGGTGCTTCATGGGGTGGAAGTATTAGGGTCTAAGACCCAGAAAGTCTTGTGTGCATCGCTGCTCGCTCGGGATTATCTCTGGATGATACCGTCAGACTCGGGATGGTTCCTTCACGCGGCGCAGAGGCGAGAAAGTTCGAAGATGAAAAGCCACGCACAGGTTGTTGTCATCGGGGGCGGCCTGGTCGGCTGCTCAATCCTCTACCATCTGGCAAAGCTCGGCTGGACCGACGTCATGCTGCTGGAGCGTGACGAGCTCACCTCGGGCTCGACCTGGCATGCGGCCGCCAACATTCACGGCTTGCACGACAGCACCAACATCAGCCGTATCCAGCACTACACCATGAACCTCTACAAGGACCTGGAGGAGGAGACGGGCCAGGGCTGTGGCGTGTTCCAGCCCGGCAGCCTCTATCTGGCCCAAACCGAACAGCGCGAGCATCAACTGCGCCTGCAGGAGTCCAAGGGGCGCCTCTACGGCATGAACTTCTACGAGGTCGACCGCGCCGAGGCTGAGCGCCTGCACCCGCTGGTCAACTTCGACGGCATCCGCTGCATCATGTATGAGCCCGACGGCGGCAACGTCGATCCTTCGGGCGTCACCATGGCCTATGCCGCAGGCGCCCGCCAGCGCGGCGCAGAGATTCATCGCTTCACCCCGGTGACGGCAACGGTGGCACAGCCGGACGGTAGCTGGATCGTCGAGACGCCAAAGGGCAACATCAAGACCGAATGGGTGGTGAACGCCGCCGGCCTCTGGGGCCGTGAGGTCGCCGCCCTGGCCGGCATCGAATTGCCGTTGCTGCCGACCGAGCATCAGTACTTCGTCACCGAAACTATGGCCGAGATCGCGGGCATGGACCGCCGCCTGCCCTCCGTCGCCGACCGCGACGGCGAGTATTACTTACGTCAGGAGGGCCAGGGACTGCTGATCGGCGCCTATGAGCGCGCCATGAAATTCTGGGCCGAGGACGGCACGCCTCTAGACTTCGGCCACGAGCTTTTCCCAGACGATCTGGAACGCATTGAAGAGAACATGATGCGCGCCATCGATCGCGTGCCGGCAGTCGCAGAAGCCGGCATCAAACGGGTCATCAACGGCCCGATGATCTGGTCGCCGGACTCCTCTGCACTCTTCGGGCCCGTGCCGGAGCTGAAAAACTACTTCTGTTGCAACGGTATCATTCCCGGCTTCTCTCAGTCGGGCGGTTTAGGCCTGATGTCGGCAGAGTGGATCATCCACGGCGAACCCAAACTCGACATGTTTCACTGGGATATGGCGCGCTTCGGCCACTGGGCCGGCAAGGCCTTTACCAAGGCCCGCGTGCAAGACCAGTACATGAAGCGCTTTGCTATCCACTTCCCCAACGAGGAGCGCGAAGCCGGTCGACCCGTACGCACGCGCCCGATCTATGAGTTGCAAAAGCAGATGGGCGCCGTCTTCGGCCTGAACTATGGCTGGGAGCACCCACTCTGGTATGCCGATGGCCCGGAAAATGCGGTCGAGACCATCGGCTTTACCCGCCAAAACTGGTGGGAGCCGGTGGGCCGGGAAGTCCGCATGCTGCGCGATTGCGCCGGCATTCTCGATATCTCCAACTTCGCCAACTACGAGATCAAGGGACCCGGAGCCGAAGACTGGCTGAACGCCCTCTTGGCGAACAAGGCGCCCAAGGCTGTCGGTCGCTCCTGTCTAGCGCCGCTGATCGGCGTGCATGGCGGCATCGCCGGCGACTTTACCGTGACGCGACTGGGCGACGAAGAATTCATGATGGTCGGCTCCGGCATGGCAGAGCGCTATCATCAGCGTTTCTTCAATGCCGTTCCTCTACCCACCGGCACCACCTTCCAGAGCAAGACCGAGGCGATCTGCGGCTTCAATGTCGCCGGGCCCAAGTCGCGCGACCTCTTAATGCGCCTGACCAACGCCGATCTCTCGACCGAGGCCTTTCCCTTTATGCGCTCCAAACGGATCGAGGTCTCCGGCATCACCGTCATCGCCATCCGAGTCTCCTTCACCGGTGATCTGGGATGGGAGCTACACTGCGACGTCGGCGATCAGGCCCGCCTCTACGAGGCGCTTCTGACGGCCGGACGCGATATCGGCGCCGGGCCGATCGGCGGCCGCGCACTTGCCTCGCTGCGCATCGAGAAGGGCTATGGCAGCTGGGGTCGCGAGTACTCGCCTGAGTACTGGCCGCAAGAGGTTGGGCTGGAGCGTTTGGTGAAGATGGACAAGGAGTTCCTGAACAAGGAGGCCTATGCCGGCATTGCCGACAAAACCCCGCGCGAACGTCTATCGATTTTCGAGATCCAGGCAAACCGTAACGCCGATGCCTCCGGCGGCGAGCCGATTTTCCTGCCCGACGGCACCGGCGTCGGCCGCGTCACCTCTGGCGCATACGGCTATTCCGTCGACAAGTCGCTGGCTCTGGGTTACGCCAAGGAGGGAACGGCAAAGCCTGGAGATGAGGTGGAGATCTTCATCCTCGGCCAGGCGCACAAAGCGATCTTGCTGCCCGAGCCGCCGTTCGATCCCAAGGGTCTGCGCCTAAGAGCATAAGGAACCAGGAATGTCCGAGGCCTTCGAGCGGGTAGCAGACTTCGTTCTGCGACAAGAAGCGGAGGCCCTTCCTGAGAGCACCCGCGATTGGGCGGCAATCCTGCTGTTGGACACCCTGGGGATCGCCATCGCCGCTGCACCGATGCAGGCCGGCCGCATCGCCCGCGATACGGCCTGCCTGCTCTACGGCGCCGGCAATGCCGGTTTCTCGGCTCCGCTATTGTTCGACGGCAGGCGCTGCAGCTTGGCAGGGGCCGCCTATGCGGTTGCCAGCCAGATCGATAATTTGGACGGCCACGATGGCTATAATCCGGTAAAGGGCCACGTCGGCGTGGTTGTCGCTCCCACACTTGCCGCCCTGGCCGAAGCCGAACCTGACCTCTCCGGACCGAATTCCTTGGCTGCCGCGGTGGTCGGCTATGAGGTCGCCGGACGCGCCGGCCTCTCGTTGCACGCCAGCGTCTCTGACTACCACACCTCGGGCGCCTGGAATGCCCTGGGCGTCCTAGCAATGGCCGCCCGTCTTAGGGGCCACAGCGACGAGCAGCTGCGACAGGGCCTCGGCATCGCCGAGTATCACGGTCCGCGCAGCCAGATGATGCGCGAGATCGACAATCCCACCATGCTCCACGACGGCTCCGGCTGGGGCGCGCTGGTCGGTCTCTCGGCTGCGGTCCTGGCCGAACAAGGCTTTACGGGCGCACCGGCGATCACGATAGAGGCCGAGGCGGCCGAAGCGCACTGGCAAGACCTGGGCCGCTTCTGGCAGGTCGAAAACCAATACATCAAGCCCTATCCGATCTGCCGCTGGGCGCACGCCGCCATCGATGCCGCCCGCAAGCTGCGCCTCGCAGAGGGTTTCACCGCAGCCGATGTGGAGGCAATCGAGATCACCAGCTTTCACGAGGCGGCCTGCCTCTACTCGGCCATGCCGGACAGCACCTCCCAGGCTCAGTACTCTATGGCCTTCTCCGTCGCCAACATGGTGGCCTTCGGCGAGATCGGCCTCCGCCAGATTTCCGGCGCCGGTCTCGGCGATCCCACCGTTGCCGGTCTGGTTGAACGCACGCGCGTCGCCGAGGCCAAGCGCCATCAGGATCGCTTTCCGCAAGGGCGCTGGGCCGACGTCACAATCCTCCTCAAGGACGGCAGTAGGCTGGAGTCCGGTGATACACCGGCGCGCGGAGGATCCGAAGATCCACTCAGCCGCGAAGAGATCATCGACAAGTTCTTCGCCTTCGCTACGAGCGCTATCTCGCGCGGTCGGGCAGCAGCGATCGCAGACGCCACGCTGGGGCTGACGCGAAGAGACAGCCGTTTCTCCGACTTGGCAGCACTGCTCTGGGCACCTGTCGACCGGAGCTAAGCCGGACGCGGATCTCCCTAAAAGGGAAAGCCGAAGTTAACGCGGAACACTCGCAGATCATCGCCGAAGAGGTAGCTGGCGCCGATCCTGGGGTTGCGGATGGTCAAGAGTTCCCAGTCGGTCGCCGACCCAAAGGTCACGCCGAACTCGAACTGATTGTCGACCTCCAGAGGATTATCGCCGGGCCGGTCGAAGGTCAGCGGATCGGGGAAATAGTAGTGGATGAAGTAGCCGCCGACTTCCGGCTCGATGTCGGCGACGCCGGTATTGCTGAGCCCCGCCTGACCCAGCCGGAAGCCAAGCGAGCGCCGCAACTCCAAACCGGTCTCGATCGCCCAGTAGTTCTCGGTGAAGGCCCCCGAACCGACATCGCTGTTTCCGGCGAAGGTGACGCCGTTGCCGACGGCGAAGGTGTAGAGACCAAAAGGGATCTCGTAGAGCGAAGACAGTCCTGCAGTGTAGATCAGAAAGAAGCGACTATCCGGGGGACCGACGGGCTCTCCGGCAACATTCCCTTGTGTGTTCGCGACACTGCCGACCCCAATGTCGATGAAGGGTTTTAGGCGCCAGCTGTCAGTGATGGGCGCGCGCAGGGCAATGCCGGGCACCAGGGCCAAGGTTTGCTGCGTGATGTCAGCTGTTGCGCCGGTGTTCTGATTGGTGCCTACGAAGTGGAAGCGGCCGTAGGAGATGGGGAAGTTGAACTCCAGCGCCCAATCCTTGGACTCCCGCGCTGGCGCTTCAAGATCCAGGTCTCGACCAAAATTCCAATCGAGACCTAATGGCAGGGTATAGACATCGACAGACAGACCGCCGACATCGTAGGTACCGATCCCCAATTGCGATGCATAGACGTAGTTGACATTTACCCGCTCGTTCCCCGCTTCGACCGCTTGACCCGCCGCAGGCACTGCTGTGCCCGCCAAGCCAAATCCTGCGGCGATCAAGATGCCAACTTTCTTGACGAGCCCCCTCATAGCCTAGCGTTACCCTAGCCCGCCCAAGCCGAGCAAATCGTTTCGATTCGGCATCAGCCGGCCCCTAAGGCTCGACGGAGAAGTACCAGCGGCGCACGACATCGAAGCCGCCGCGCGGCCAGTCCAAGTAGATTCTCGCCTCGTAGGCACCGGGCAGCAGGTCATCGACCCGAAAGCTGCCGCTGGCTTTGCCGTCGGTGTAGGTCCACTCCCCCCAATTGTCGGCCGGCGTGCCCAAGGGCACAACAGTCACCCAATCGCGCTGATTGCCGGGAAGGCCGCCGTAGTTGACGACCACCGGCTCACCCTCACGATAGACCGTCTTGTCGCTAGAAAGGGTAAGATCCGGGCGCCCGGGGGTTTCGCTTTGGGTCGAAGCGAATTCGGCTCGGCTGCCGGCATAGCTTGCAGAGAGGTTCAGGATGCGGGCCATGGCCTCCGCCCCGCCGGCATCCTCCATCGAGCCTAGGGCAACGGCGCTGACCGGTTTCAGATTCACGATCAGCGGACCCTTGGGTTCGACAGAATCGAGGATCATACCGCCAACGGCCTCGGCCAGAGACCAGAGACGGCCGCCTCGACGGATCTCCAGCCAGTTCAGCTCCTCGGCAATCTCGCGCAAGGCCTCGTCCTGGGCTGCCTCGAAGGTCACTTCGTCCTCTTTGGCTTCAAAGCGCAGCAAGCGTGCCAATAGTGTGCGGTCCTGAACGGTCAAAGAGGCGCGCCGCAGCACGACCTTGTCGAGCGCTGGCTCTCCCTCGATCAGGAGGCGCCCCAGATTGACCCCGGCCGCATCCAGTGAAAGGCTCATGCTGGCCAAGAAAGGCAGGTCCACCGTCAGGTCTTGCAGCGCCATCAGGCCGCCATCGGGCAGATAGAGGTAGTCCAGTGTCACATTAACTGAAATCTGGCTCGCCTCCAGTGCGGCGAAGAGGTCGGGATTGATGCCGCTGTTGGCAGGCGTCAGCACCAGGGACTCGATCTTCAGTTTCAGCCGCTCGGGTGGCCCCTCGGCCTGGGCCAGAGGCTCGATCTCCTCGATGGCTAGGCGATCGATGGCAAGCCGCCCCTCCTCACCGCTCGTTCGATCGACGGCGATCGACAGCCCCTTGATTTCGACGCCCTGATCGCCCAGAGGTTTCGCCGCCTCAAAGCGGAGCAACCCCTTGGGCGCAGTGGCCACAAGCTCTTCCCAAATGCCGATTGCCGTGCTGCTCTGCCCCTCCGTCTCCTGCGCCAGAGCCGCCGGCGACGACAGTACCGCGATTACACAAAACGCTCGCGCAAACACTCGCATCATCACCCCTCCATGGCCTCATATCGCGGCTTAGGTCCGCTTGGCCAGCCCTCGAGACTCCTGAGCGTCAAGAGTTACGGCGGAACCCGCCAGCCCCCTAGGTCGCGCGCTGTGGCGACACTGCCGTTTTTCCGATCTTTGCCGCGCCCCTTTCAGTGATGCGGTACCCTATGCCAAAAGGCAACGCCGAGGGTCGCCTAAGGTTCAGCAATCAGCCAACGGGAGGCAATGGTTGCTGCTGTGTGATACAGTGAACACAGCCGCCGCCATAGACGATGTCCGATCCCGGTACCATGACCGTCTCTCGATCCGGAAAGGCTTTGGACACGATCGAATAGGCCTGCGAGTCGTTCGGATCCTCAAACGAGGGCATGACGACAGCGCCATTGGCTAGGTAGAAATTGATGTAGGAGCCGTGAAAGACCTCGCCATAGTAGTCTTTGTGAATGGACTGCGGCTGCGGCACCTCAATCACCTCAAGCTTGCGGCCGGCCGCGTCTTCCGCCTCGGCAAGACGCCGAAGATTTTCTTGCAGCGCCTCGTAGTTGGCCACCTTGTCATTGGCCGGTGCCAGAGCCATGACAACACCTGGCCGCACGAAGCAGGCCAGATTGTCGACATGACCGTCGGTGCCCTCCTCCAGAGGATCGCCGAACAGCCAAATCACCTTGGAAACGCCAAGGTAATCCTTGAGATGCTGCTCGATCTCATCGCGGGTGAGTTCTGGATTTCGGTTCGGATTGAGGAGGCAGCTCTCAGTCGTGATCACGGTTCCTTCGCCGTCGACGTGAAAGGAGCCGCCTTCCAAGATCAACGGTGCACGGTAGCGCGGCACCTCCGCCTGCTCCAAGAGCTTGGCTGCGACCGCGTCGTCACGCTCCCAACCTGCAAGCTTTTCGCCCCAGCAGTTGAAGATCCAGTCGACACCCGCGAGCTTGTCCTGACCGTTCACGAGAAAGGTCGGACCATTGTCGCGCATCCAGGAATCGTCGATCTCCAACGGCAGGGTCGAGACATCGCCGGCCAGGCGCATGGAGGCGGTCGCCAGCTCCGACGGCGGCACGATCATGGTCACCGGTTCGTACTGCGCGATCGTCTCTGCCACCTCGGCATAGGCATCGCGGGCCTCTTCCATCCGCTCGCGCCAGAGCGCCTCGCGGCAGGGCCAAGCCATCAGACAGCGGCTGTGCGCCTCCCACTCGGCCGGCATATGAAAGCCATCCTCGCGCGGTCTCGTCATCGGCCCATCTCCTTCGGCAGTCGGACCGCCATCTTGTGGCGATCCGCAGAGACCGACAAGGCCTTCGCTCGAATTAACCCTCCTTGCGGGCAGGCGGCAGGGTCACTGCCAGATGCAGCTCGCGCAGGCGCTCGGGCGGCAACTCGGCCGGCGCGCCCATCAAGAGGTCCTCGGCGCGCTGGTTCATCGGAAAGGCGACGATCTCGCGCAAGTTCGGTTCGTCGGCAAGCAGCATGACGATCCGATCGATCCCCGGTGCCGAGCCGCCGTGCGGCGGTGCACCGAAACGCAGAGCCTTGAACAGGCCGGCAAAGCGCTCTTCGACATCGCTCTCGCTGTAGCCGGCAATCTGGAAGGCCTTCACCATCACCTCTGGCAGGTGGTTACGAATGGCGCCGGAGGAGAGCTCCACGCCGTTACAGACGATGTCGTACTGATAGGCCTTGATCGTGAGCGGATCCTGTGTCTCCAAGGCCTCCATCCCGCCCTGCGGCATGGAAAAAGGATTGTGACTGAACTCGATCTGGCCG
The DNA here is from genome assembly GCA_963669445.1 of Rhodospirillales bacterium. Classification (GTDB taxonomy): domain Bacteria; phylum Pseudomonadota; class Alphaproteobacteria; order Kiloniellales; family JACOMY01; genus JACOMY01. The sequence continues at coordinate 1,053,445 of OY770029.1, read as the reverse complement.
GTGTCTTCGTTCATCTCGTAGAGCGGGAAATCGACGATCCAGCAAAAGGCAAAGCGGCTCTGGTCGATGAGATCGAGGTCTTGCCCCAGGCGTGTGCGAACCACGCCAGCAAAGCCAGCGGCCTCTTTCGGTTTGTCGCAAACGAAGAACACGGCATCGCCAGCGCCGACTCCGGCCAGCTCGCGCAGCCTCGCCTGGCGCTCCTCGTCCAGGTTCTTGGCGATCGGCCCCTTGGCACCACCATCCTCGGCAAAGGCGATGTAGCCGAGCCCCGGTTTGCCTTCGGTCTGCGCCCAGGAGTTCAGCTTGTCGAAGAAAGAACGCGGTCGGCTCGCCGCACCCGGTGCAGGCACTGCACGAACCACAAAGCCCTTGGCCACCAGCTTGGCGAAGATGGCGAAGCTGCTCCCCTCGAAGACCTCCGAGACGTCGGCGATCTCGATCGGATTGCGCAGATCCGGCTTGTCGCTGCCGTACTTCAGCATGGCCTCGTCGAAGGCGATTCTGGGGAAGGGCGGCGCCGAGACCTCGCGTGCCCCGGAGAACTCATCGAAGACGCCGGCCAAAATCGGCTCGATGGCTGCGAAAACATCCTCCTGAGTAACGAAGCTCATCTCGAAATCGAGTTGATAAAACTCTCCTGGCGAACGGTCGGCCCGCCCATCCTCATCGCGAAAACAGGGCGCGATTTGGAAGTAGCGATCGAAACCGGCAATCATCAACAACTGCTTAAACATCTGCGGCGCCTGCGGCAGCGCATAGAACTTACCCGGATGCACCCGCGAGGGGACGACATAGGCCCGCGCGCCCTCAGGGCTATCGGCTGTCAAGATCGGCGTCTGCATCTCCAGGAATCCGCTGTCCGTCATCCGACGACGGATCGAGGCAATCACCTGAGAGCGCAGCACGATGTTCTTGTGGATACGCTCGCGGCGCAGGTCCAGAAAGCGGTAGGTCAGCCTGGTCTCTTCCCCGGAATCTTCGTCACCGGCGACCTGCAGCGGCAAGACTTCCGAACGAGAAAGCACCTCGACCGCCTCGACCGAAACCTCGACCTCGCCGGTGGCGAGCTTTGGGTTCACGGTCTCTGCGGTGCGCGCCACGACCGTGCCGGTCACCATGAGCACGCTCTCGGGGCGAACCGCCTCCAAGACCGGGAAGACGGTGCTAGAGACGTCAACGACGCATTGCGTCAGGCCGAAGTGATCACGCAGATCCACGAAGAGTAGCTGGCCATGATCGCGTTTGCGATGGACCCAGCCGGAAAGACGCACCTCTGCGCCGATCTGCTCACGGCGCAGCGCGCCGCAGCTGTGACTGCGATAAGCATGCATTGAAAGCTACCTCGTAAAATAGAGCGCGCCCCCCGAAAGCCGAGGGGCCGCTGCTCAGACCGTGCTGTTTCCGTGTTTGCCCCCCGCAGCCAGGCGGCCGCAAGAGGCTTTCGTCGCTCTACTTGAAGGGCGTGCGATGCAGCCTGACGGCGTCCTTTTCACCAGCAGCCTTGGCGTCCATTACCCGACGCAGCCCATAGCAGAGCTGACCGCGATGGGGCCCTTCGATGGTGCCGCCGACCAACATATGGGTGGCACAGAGGATCAGATCGATGCGCCGCCGATCGGTTTCGCTGCGATAGGTGATGTAGACAACCGGCGTGGCTTCCATATGGCGAATCATGGCCTGCAGAATGGCCACCTCGCTGCCACCGGTGTTGATCTTGACCACGTCGCTGCGCGCCAGGTTCAAATCGTCCAAAGCCTCGTCTGCATGCCGAGCCTTCACCTCTTCGCCACTGGCGACGTTGCCGGTCGAAGGCACCAGGCTGGCGGTCAGGGGATCCGTCTTGCCATCGAAGAGCTTGCGGTCCTCATCGCGGTCCCAAAGCGCCTCTTCGTGCACTTTGATGTTGGGATAGGCTGTCACGTTCTCCGTCAGCAGGCTGCGCGATGCCGAACAGGGCTCGTAGGCATGCACTGTGGCGCTTGGGAACTGCCGGGCAAAGACGATGGAAGAGGCACCGACATAGGCGCCGACATCCATGATCACTTCGGGATTCTTGATTCCCGCCGGCCAGGCGTAGGGATTGTCATCGAAGAGGACGCGACAGGCTTCCCGGCTTTCCTCAGTGTCGAAGTGATGGATCTTCACCTCTTGTCCGGACTTGCCGAAGCTGCTCTCGGCCCGCGGCGGCGGATCGGCAGGAACAGGCTTGGCCTTCTCTTGCTTCTCCTCCGTCTTCGCCTCTTCGTCCTCTGCACCCTCGGAGGCAGAGTCGCTGGAGACCAGGTCCTCGCCGGCCGCCTTGATGGCGCTGGCCTTGGGTTCGCTCAGCACCTCGTCCTCGGCCTCGCCCAGGCTGGCTGAATCCATCTTCGCTGATGACTGCTCGCCGCTGCTCTTCGCTTTCAGGTCGGACGCGGCATCGTCGCTGGCCGTCTTGGTATCGGTGGTTCCGGCGATGCTGTCGCTGTCGGTCATTGCCCGATCCTTCCCCTCTCGCTTGCTTCGTCTTCGCAATGCGGGCGCTGCCCCGCAGATCTGCGCTCACTAATGCCCTCTCGTGCAGTCCGGGTCCAGCCCAAGCACGCGAAATTCTACACAAGAGCCGTTTTCGGCGCTGCTACTCGGGCAGTTGCTTGGAAGGCATGGCGGCGCGGTCTCGCGGAATACGTTCTTTGGTGTGCAGCCGGGACGCCCCTCGTTGGAAAATGTCCTGCCTATTCAAGAGGGCACTTGCTGCGGGCTGGCGGTACCGCTAGCAAGACTGTCATGCTTGTGATCACAGACAACGAGACGCTCGCGGCCTTCGTGGCGAGGCATGAAGACGCGCCCTACCTGCTCATCGATACCGAGTTCCTTCGCGAACAGACCTACTATCCCAAGCTCTGCCTGATACAGATCGCAGGGCCAACGGAGGCGGTCATTATCGACGCCTTGGCCGAAGGTTTGGATCTGGCGCTCTTGGCGCCGCTGCTCGCCGATCCGGCAATCACCAAGGTCTTCCACGCCGGCCGCCAGGATCTGGAGATCTTTCTCAAGCTCTATGGATTTCTGCCGACGCCGCTCTTCGACACGCAGGTTGCGGCGATGGTCTGCGGCTTTGGTGAGCAAGTCGCCTTCGACACTCTGGTTAGGCGCATTACCGGCGAACATCTGGACAAGGTATCGCGTTTTACCGACTGGGCGCGCCGCCCCTTGAGCGAGCGGCAGCTGGACTACGCCTTGGCCGATGTCGTCCATCTGCGTCCGGTCTACCTGGAACTTTCGAAATCCTTGGCAGAGCGTAAACGCGACAGCTGGGTCGAAGAAGAAATGAACGCCCTGGCGCAGCCCTCGCTCTATGTCGTGGATCCCGAGAGCGCTTGGGAACGGATCAAGGTGCGCAGCCGCGACTCCAAGTTCCTGGGTCGCCTGCAGGCCCTCTCGGCCTGGCGCGAGCGCGAAGCCCAGGAACGCGACCTGCCCCGACAGCGCCTGCTGCGGGATGAACAGCTGCAAGAGATAGCGGCCAACAACCCCAGCGATGCAGAACGCCTGGCACATGGGCGCGGCTTTTCTCGGCAGGCAGCGCAAGGCAAGCTTGGTCAACGCATTTTGGCCGTCCTCTCGACCGCCGAGCCAATGAGCGCTGAGCAGATGCCGCGCCGCCAGGAGCGCCCAACCGTGGTCAACGCCGGTCCACGCGGCGACCTCCTGCGCGTGCTGCTACGCCTTGCATCCGAGCAACATGCTGTGGCCCCCAGGCTGATTGCAAGCGGTAGCGAGATCGACCGCTTGGCCGCCGGCGAACGCAACGGGCTAAGGGTTCTCAGCAATTGGCGCGCAGAGGTCTTCGGGCTGGATGCAGTCGCATTGCTGGAAGGGCGCTTGGCGCTCGCCAGCAACGACGAGGGCGTGGAGGTCCTTGAGCGTGGCGATCAGGGTACCTGGTTCGTACGAACGCACGAACCAGGCTAGCACCCCACCATGTCGGTCTCGAAACGCAGCAGAGATGCGTTTCCGGACGAACCCCTATTCGATCAGGCTCGCCAAGCTGCGACGCAGCACCACTAGGGCAGCCAGCCCGGTATCGCTTTGCCCCTTAATCTCCTCCAGCAGCGATTCCACGCCGGCAAAAGCATCGCCGTTCTTGTCCAGCCAACTCACAACCATGCGATCTGGATCGGCTTCTCCCTCGGCGCTGTCCAAGACGGCCGCGGTGGCATCGGCCTGCAGCGTCAAGAGGTCGGCGGTGAGGGCAACACCGGCACGCGCCGTCCAGGGGTCGTCGCTGGTGAGACCGGCAACCAGACCATGCAGACGGCCGAAACCCATCTTCTCCTCGACTGAGAAATGCAGGGACGTCAAGCTACCGACGCTGCGCCTGCTGCGCTCTGCTAAAGGCGTGAGGTCGAGCGCGAAGGCCAGTTCCTTCAAGGCCACGATCTCTCCAGCAAGAGGTTCGGGCACACCATGGCCGGTCAGCACGGCGGCCTCCTCGCCCAACCCCGCCGCACGTCGGGCCGGCATTGAGGCCACCAGGTTCGAGCGCATGTCGACGACGCTTGGACGCAAGCGCTCAACTGACCCGGCCATATCGATGGGGCTCGGCAAGTGGCTCAACAACCAGTAGGTCGCCCGCTCCAGCAGAGACATGGTCGCCTGGAGCATGCTGAGTTGGCAGGCCGCGGGAACCTGATTGTCCAAGGCTTCGATCGCAGCCCAGGTCTCGCGCAGGCTGAAGACGTCGCGAGCCACGGCAAAGGCGCGGGCAATGTCGGCCGGCTTGGCGCCGCTGCGATCCTCCATGCGAGCCACGAAGAGGGAGCCGACGCGATTGATCATGGAGTTGACGACAGCAGTTGCTATCACCTCGCGACGCAGCCGATGATCGTCACGGGACGGCCCATAGCGTTCCGAGAGGACCTCTGGGAAGTAGTGCTCCAACTCGATCGCAAGCAGCGGATCGTCCGGCAGGCTGGAGGCGACCAGCTCGTCGAAAAGCAGGATCTTGCTATAGGCCAGAATGACGTAGAGTTCGGGCCGCGTGAGGCCGAGGCCTACCCGTCGTCGCCGCGCGATCTCATCACCGTCCGGCAGGAACTCAACACTGCGATTGAGCCGGCCTAGACGCTCCAAACCGCGCATCAGTCTGGCATGCGCATCCAGATCCTTGCCGGCGGTCATCTCGGCCAGAGAGATGGCCTGGCTCTGCTGGTAATTGTCGCGCAGAACCAACTCCGCCACCTCGTCCGTCATCTCTTCCAAGAGATCATTGCGGTCCGCTTCCGCCAGGCTGCCACGACCGATGGCACCGCGCAGCAGGATCTTGATGTTCACCTCATGATCAGAGCAGTCGACGCCGGCCGAGTTGTCCAATGCATCGGTGTTGATCTTGACGCCTTCCAGGTTGGCCTCGATACGACCAAGCTGGGTCACACCCAAATTGGCGCCCTCGCCGACCACCTTGACCTTCAAGTCTCCGGCATTGATGCGCAGGACATCGTTGGTCCGATCGCCGGCATCGGCGTGACTCTCGCTGGCCGCCTTGACGTAGGTGCCAATGCCGCCGAACCACAGCAGGTCGCAGGATGCCTTGAGGATGGTTGTCAAGAGCTCCGTCGGGGTCAGCTGCTCGGCATCCGTGCCCAGTGCTGCGCGCATCTCGGGGCTGAGCGTGATCGACTTGACGGCGCGCGAGAAGACGCCACCGCCAGCGGAAATCAACGACTTGTCATAATCGTCCCAGGTCGAACGCGGCAACGCAAAGAGACGTTGGCGCTCGGCGAAAGAGGTCGCCGGGTCTGGATTGGGATCGACGAAGATGTGCAGGTGGTTGAAGGCAGCTACCAGCTTTATCTGTTCCGACAGCAGCATGCCGTTGCCGAAGACATCGCCCGACATGTCGCCGACGCCGACCACGGTGAAGGGTTGGGTTTGGGTGTCGTGACCCAGCTCGCGGAAGTGACGCTTGACGCTTTCCCAGGCACCACGCGCCGTAATGCCCATCTTCTTGTGATCGTAGCCCGCCGAACCGCCGGAGGCGAAGGCGTCGTCCAGCCAAAAGCCATAGTCCTGGGAAATGCCGTTGGCGATGTCGGAGAAGGTGGCGGTCCCCTTGTCGGCGGCGACGACCAAGTAGGGATCGTCCTCGTCATGGCGAACCACCGCCTTGGGCGGCACAACGGCGCCCTCGACTAGATTGTCGGTGATGTCCAGCAAGCCTTGCATCAAGAGGCGATAGCAAGCGATGCCTTCCTGCTGGAACTCTTCGCGCGTGCCGCCCTTCGGCGGCTGCTTGACGACGAAGCCGCCCTTCGAGCCGCCTGGCACGATCACCACGTTCTTCACCATCTGCGCCTTCATCAGGCCCAGAATCTCGGTACGGAAGTCCTCCGGACGGTCCGACCAACGGATACCACCGCGTGCCACCTTGCCGCCGCGCAGATGGATGCCTTCCATGCGCGGACTGTAGACGAAGACCTCGATCATCGGCCGCGGCTCCGGCAAGCCGTCGAGCTTCCCGCTGTCCAGCTTGAAGGAGATGTAACTCTTGGTCTTACCGTCTGCGTCCGGCTGGAAGAAGTTGGTCCGCAGCGTGTGAACGATCGCGTTCCAAAAGCGGCGCAGGATGCGATCCTCGTCCAAGCTGACGACCTGATCGAGCCCCTCCTTCAAGGCAGCGGCGATTTCGTCGCTCTTCTGCTTGCGACCGCTTTCGGCGTCCGGGTCGAAACGCGCATGGAACAATGCAACCAGCAGGCGCGCCATCTCACCGTTCCCGATCAGCGCGCGCTCGGCATAGGTCTGGCTCAGCATGCTGCCGGTTTGGCTTAGAAACTTCAGGTAGGCGCGCAGCAAGGCGACGTCGCGAACCTTCAAACCACCTTTTGTCACCAAGGTGTTCAGGCCGTCGTCCTCGACCGTGTTCCACCAGAGATTGGCCAAGGCTTCTTCGAAGAGCGGCCGAAGCTCGGCAGCGGAAATAGCACCCTCGGGGGCCTCCAGCGCCAAGTCATGCAGCCAGATCATCCGCGCTTCGTCATCCAGCTGCGCAGACATCCGATAGGGGCCATCGTCGCGCAAGACGCGGAAGCCCAAGTGCTCGATCATCGGAATGAGATCGCTGAGCGGAAGCGGATCGTCGAGCCGGCCGGCGCGCATGTGGAAAAGGTCGGCCTCTTTCTCATAGCTCAAGCGAACCGTTAGATCCTCGCCCCCCAGCAGCCGCTCGAAGTCGCCGAAATCGGCCACCGCACGGCGCGGAGGAAACCGGTCGGAGTAGGCAACCGAGACGCCAGCACCATAACGACGGAAGAGGCGCTGGCCTTCCAGATCGCCCTTGTCGACGATCAAGGCTTGGCGCAGGCGGTCGGTCCAGGAGCGCGCGGCTTCAGCCAGAAGGATCTCGACGTTGGCAAGATCGGGCAGTTCCGGCGCGTTGACCTTGCGATGGAGAATGTAGTGCAGCCGGGCTAACCGCGAATCGTCCGGCAGGAATGAGGTTGAATTGGATACGGTCGAAGAAAGGTGCTTGGCCAGAAGCGTGCCAAGCCGGTTGCGCAGCGCCCCTGAGTAGCCCTCTCTTGGCGTATAGACCAATGCGGTGACATAGCGATCGAAGGGGTCCCGGCGCAGGAACAGCGTGGTCTTGGCCCGGTCCTGCAAAGCCAGAACGCCCATGACGGCAGAAAAGAGCTCATCCTCGGAAGCCTGCAGCAGCTCGTCGCGCGGATAGGTCTCCAGGATGTGAAGCAAGGCCTTGCCGTCATGGCTGCGCGGATCCAGTCCGGCGCGGTCGATGATCCGCTCTACCTTGCCCTTCAGCAACGGCACGTTGCGCGGCGAGGCATGATAGGCCGTTGAGGTCAAAAGGCCCACGAAACGAAGCTCGCCGTCGATCTTGCCGTTGTCGTCGAAGGTCTTGATGATGAGGACATCCATCGGGATGCGCCGATGCACGCGGGACGGCCGATCGCTCTTGGTGATCAGCAGTTGATCGTGGCTGTCGTGAAAGGCACGAATCTCGTCCGGCACGGTGCTGCCGCTGCGCGCCTGATCGAAGACGCGGAACCCAGGCTCCGTCGCCAGTCCCAGACCCGACCCATGGACCTGATGATAGGTAGTCTCCCCGTTCTCTTCCTCATAGGTGTAGGCGCGGAAGCCCAAGAAGGTGAAATGGTCGGCGATCAACCAGGTCAGGAAGGAGGCGGCTTCTGCCGCCGCACGATCGCTCTTTTCGGTGATGCCGCCGCTGCGCCGCGCCAATTCAAGCGCCACCGACTCGGCGCGCTGCAGCATGGGCCGCCAATCGATGACGGAGCGGCGCACCTCACTCAGCACGCCGGTGATCTGCATGACCACCTCCTCCTCGCGATCGGAGTTGGCCAGACGATCCATCAGCACGATCATCCAGGATTCGCGCTTCTCACAGCTCTCGTCCTCCAAGGCGACAAGCTGCCCCTCGTCGTCGCGCCGAACCTGAACGATGGGATGCAGGACATAAGAGATGCCGACGCCATGGGCGGTCAGCTCGGACGCCACCGAGTCGACCAGGAAAGGCATGTCGTCGTTGATGATGCGAAGCGTGCTGTGAACGGCCAGGTCCTTGGGGCTGTCCGCCCCATGGCTGATCACATGAATGACCGGCTGGCGGGATTGCCGCGATTCGGCGGTGCGAAGCAGCTCAACAGCAGCCACTGCTAAGGCTTCGGCGCCACGCTCATTCATATCATCGGGACTGACACCGGCGTAGAGCTTGGCGATCAGCCGCTCGACCCAAGTCTTCTGTTCGCCTTCCACCAGCGCCATTGCGCCCATGACGATGGCCTGCTTCAGGGCCGCTTCCTTATCGGGCGTTTGCTCCCCCACGGTCGATCCTCCGTCTCTTTTTTCGTTTCTTTGAAAGCCAGCGAAGGCTCTCAGACAACTACAACGCCTAGATGGCCCCCTACGCAATCAGATTTCTATGATATTGCGGTTCGAAAGACGTCGTGGCAGCGCCCAAAAGCGTCGCTAATGTGTTTTTGCACCCTCGGAAACAGGAAAGAGCCATGTCGAAGCCCCTTTCCACTCTCCTTTTTATCCTTCTGGTCTCGTTATGGGTTCGAGAGAGTCTTGCAAACCCGGACGTCGCGCTTGGCGCTTTGCACGGCAAGGCGGGCGTCTTGGTGATGCGCCATGCCCAAACCCTTCCCGGCACCGGCGACCCAGTGGGGTTCCGACTCGAGGACTGCAGTACCCAGCGAGACCTGAGCGATCGAGGACGCGCGGACGCCAGAGCCTTGGGCGAGACCCTCCGTGCAGCCGGAATTGAGGCGGCCAAGATCTATGCCTCCCCCTGGTGCCGGGCCAGAGAAACGGCCGAGCTGCTGGATCTGGGCCCGGTCGAGATCAGCCCTCTGCTGGCCAGCGTCTGGAACGACCGCATCGTCAATCCGGATCGAACGGACGAATTGCGCCTGATGATTGGACGCTGGACCGGCCCGATGCCGCTAATCCTTGTCACCCACGGCATCAATGTGCGCGCGTTGTTGGGGCGCAGCCCCAGCCAGGGCGGTGGTTTCGTGGTGCTGTCGGATCCCACAGTCGCCGGACGTCTGCGGATAGTCGGACCATTTCCATGAACAACTCACTTTTCAAGTTGAAAGAAAAATCGTTGCAAAGCAAACACTTAATTCATAAATATGTAACCTACTGTTAGCTTGATCTGAGGCCATGCAGGCTCATTGGTGTCCTCCAATGAGGCCGATGCGATCCTCCGTCGTGCGATCAAGCCATGGCAGGTCTATCGATCCTGCATATATCGGACCGACATAATACGCGTAGAACTCTCGCAAATCTGCTAGACCTTGCGCGCAAAAGGTTAGGGACGATGGAAACCAGAACACTCTGTCTTGCGGCCTTGCTGTGTCGAGACAGCAGCGGCTATGAGATCAAAAAGAGGCTCGACGAGCCGCCGTTCTGTCATTTTCAGGACACCGGATTCGGGTCGATCTACCCGGCCCTCACCCGTCTCGCAAACGAGGGGCTGATAGAGGGCACCGAACTCGCGCAGGAGAAGCGACCGGACAAGCGTGTCTTTAGCCTGACCGAGTCCGGTCGCGCACATTTGATCGAAGCTTTGATGCAGCCCCCTGGTCCCGATCGCTTTCGCTCCGATTTTCTCTTCTGCCTGTTCATGTCGGATCTCTTGCCGCGCGCGCATGTGCTGAGCATCGTCGATCAACGGATCGATGCCCTCAGCCAGACGCTTGAAGCGATGAAACTCTGCGAGGCGAACGTCACCCGTCGCGCGCGTCGTTTCGTTTTTGACCTCGGCTACAGCTTCTACATGAACGAGCGTAATTTCCTGCTTGCCAATCGCCATCGCCTGGAAGCCGCGCTGGAAGAAGTGGAAAGAGAGACGCAGGTCGACGGGGTGGAACGCGAGAGCGCCAATCGCCATCTCCTCGAAGCCAACGAAGGTGAGAGCAGACCATGAAGACATCCGTCATCATCGCGCTCGTTATCGGGGCCGGCGCCCTGCTTTGGGTTGGCTCCGGCTTCATGGATCCCGAGGCGAGCGAGCCTGAGGCCCAGAAGCCACCGGCCTCGGTCGCCCATCTGGACAATGCGCCCAGCGTTCGGGTGCGCGACCTGCGCGCCGAGCCACATGCCCGGATCATCACCCTTCGCGGTTTTACCGAGCCCCGACGCGCGGTCGACCTCAAGTCCGAGACCTTCGGCACGATCGAAGAGCTTCTCATTCCGGAAAACAGCCTGGTTCGCCAAGGCGAAATCATTGCGCGCTTGGACGAGGCCGAGCGTGACGCCCAGCTGCGCGAAGCCAAGGCGCTCCTGCAGCAGCGCCAGATCGAGCACGAGGCTGCGCGCAAACTGGCAACCAAGGGCTATCGCTCCGAGACCGAGCGGGCGGCATCCGCGGCCTCGCTCGAGGCCGCGCAAGCCCGCGTCGAGGCTGCCGAAATTGAGCTCAGTCATGCCGAACTCGAGGCTCCATTCGGCGGCTTTCTGGAGCGTCACCTAATGGAGATCGGTGACTATGCCGATCGTGGCGATCCAATCGTACGCCTGGTTGAGCTGAGCCCGATGCGTGTCGTCGGCTACGCCAATGAAGCGGAAGTTCTAGCCCTGCAGCTGGGCTTGCCCGGTAAGGCCAGGCTGACCAACGGCCGCAGCATCCCTGGACGCATCGCCTTCCTGTCACAGGAAGCCGAATCCGAAACGCGCACATTCCGGGTCGAGCTGGAAATCGACAATCGCGACTTCAGCACGCCCGCGGGTGTTACGGCTGAGATCTCGATCACCCTGCCACCGCAACCGGCCCACAAGGTCTCGCCGGCGCTGTTAACACTGGACCGCGACGGCGACCTGGGCGTGAAGATCGTCGACAAGGACGGCATTGCAAACTTCGTGCCTGTCGCTGTGATCGACGACGAGGTCGACGGCATCTGGCTCACCGGTTTGCCCTACGAGGTCCAGGTCATCACGGTGGGTCAGGAGTTTGCAACGGACGGCAAGGCGGTCCGCCCGATCCACGAGTTGGACAAGGAGGCCGAGGCGAGCGGAGAGGAAGATCCCGCGTCATGAGCCAAACCGGACCATCTGACGGCGGCTTGATCTCGTGGGCGATCCATCGTGCCCGGCTGATCATCGCCATCCTCTGCTTTCTCCTGTTGGCAGGCGTCGTCGCCTATCAGCAGATTCCTAAGGAGGATTCGCCGGACGTCAACATCCCCAACATCTATGTCTCCCTCTCCCTTGAAGGCATTTCACCGGAGGATGCCGAGCGGCTGCTGGTGAAGCCGATGGAGCAGGAGTTGACCGGCATCGAGGGCCTGAAGGAGATCGCCTCGACCTCCTACCAAGGCGGCGCCAATGTACTGTTAGAGTTCCAGGCCGGTTTCGACGCCGATCAAGCCCTTCTCGACGTCCGCGAGAAGGTGGATCTGGGCAAACCGGAGTTGCCGGAGGATGCCGACGAACCCATCGTGCAGGAGATTAATCTCAGTCTCTTCCCAGTGGTAATCGTCAGCCTCTCCGGGCAGGTGTCGGAGCAGAGCCTGGTGAGTGCGGCGGAGATGCTGCAGGACCGCATCGAGAGCATTCCAGACGTCTTGGAAGTCGAGATCGGCGGCGACCGCGAGGACGCCATCGAGCTGATCGTCGACCCGCTTCAGCTGGACACCTACGGGCTGGAGATACTGGAACTCGCCAGCGACATCTCGCGCGGCAACCAACTTGTTGCGGCCGGCTCTCTGGACAGCGGAGCCGGTCGCTTTCCGGTGAAAGTTCCCGGCCTGATAGAGACTTACGCCGAGTTCATCAACATGCCGGTGAAAAGCGACGGCAGCGCCGTTGTGAAACTGGGCGACCTGGTTCAGATTCGACGCGGCTACAAGGACCCTCTGACCTTTGCTCGGGTCAATGGCGAACCAGCCGTCACCCTGGAAGTCTCCAAGCGGATCGGTGCCAACATCGTTCAGACCATTGAAGAGGTGCGCCAGATCGTTGATCTGGCCAAGCCGAATCTGCCGCAAGGCATGACCGTGTCGATCAGTCAGGACAAGTCGGCTGATATCCGCCGCATGCTGACCGATCTGCAGAACAGTGTGCTCGCGGCCGTCTTGCTGGTGATGATCGTGGTGGTCGGCGTGCTGGGTCTGCGCTCCGGATTGCTGGTCGGTGTGGCGATCCCAGGCTCCTTCCTGACCGGCATCCTGGTGCTGGCCGCAGCCGGCCTCACCGTCAACGTCGTGGTGCTGTTCAGCCTGATCATGGCTACGGGCATGCTGGTGGACGGCGCCATCATCGTCGTCGAGTACGCGGAGCGTCGAATTTCCGAGGGCGCACCGCGCACCCAGGCCTTTACCGAAGCCGCCAAGCGTATGAGTTGGCCGATCATCACGGCGACCGCGACCACGCTTTCCGCCTTCCTGCCGCTTGTCTTCTGGCCGGGCGTCGTCGGCGAGTTCATGAAGTATCTGCCGATTACCCTCTTGGCGACCCTCTCGGCCTCGCTGATGATGGCACTGATCTTTGTCCCGACCCTGGGTGCTGCGATCGGCCGGCGCGAGCGGGCGCGCGGTCCGGTCGACGAGGTCGATCAGATACAGGTCGACAGCGAGGTCGATCTCTCCCAGGTGAAGGGTCCGGTGCGGACCTACCTGGGCGCCCTCTCCTTCTGTCTCAACCACCCGGCCAAGATCCTGGTACTCGGGTTCGGCATTCTTGTCGGCGTTCAGATGCTCTACGGTGCCTACGGCCGCGGCGTCGAGTTTTTCCCGGACATCGAGCCCGACAATGCGGTGCTGCAGGTCCATGCGCGCGGCAATCTTTCGATTTGGGAGCGGGACCGGCTCATGCGTGAGGTCGAGTCGCGCATCTTCGAGCTACAGCGTGAGCTGGGCGAGTTCCATTCGATCTATGGGACGACCCAGGCGAACTCAGGCACGCGCGGCGACGAGGCCGAGGACATCATCGGCTCTGTCAGCCTGGAGTTCGTGGACTGGTTCGACCGCCGATCGGCCGACGACATCCTGCAGGACATCCGCGATCGTACGGAGAATCTCGCTGGCATCCAGGTCGAGACACGCAAGCAGGAATCCGGTCCCCCTGTCGGCAAGCCGGTACAGGTTCAGATCAGCGCACTTAATCCTGAGCTGCTGGCCCCGGCCGCCGACACCATCGTCGCCGAGATGCGCCGGATTGGCGGCTTCGTCGACATCGAGGACGGCAAATCCGTTCCCGGCATCGAGTGGGTGCTGGACGTCGATCGAGAGGAAGCAGCCAAGTATGGTGCCGATATCGCCTTGGTGGGTGCCTATGTGCGCATGCTGACCAACGGCATGGTGGTGACTGATTACCGCCCCTTCTGGGCGACCGATGAGGTCGATGTCCTGCTGCGCCTGCCGGAGAGCTACCGCAACCTCTCGCAGATGGACAAGATCCGCATCGAGACCCCGATCGGCAGCGTCCCGATCTCCAAGTTCGTGACGCGCGAAGCCCAGCCGCAGGTCTCGTTGCTGCGGCGTGTAGACGGCTACCGCGCCATCACCGTGAAGGCCGATGTCGGCATGAATCCCGAGACCGGCGAACCCTACCTGGTTGCCGACAAGATCGTCGAACTGGGTGAAGCCCTAGGCGCGCAGGAGGTGCCGCCCGGCGTTGTCGTGGAATTTCGTGGCGAACAGGAGGAACAGAACGAGGCGCAGGCATTCCTAGGACAGGCCTTTATGGCCGCCCTCTTCCTCATCGCCGTGATCTTGCTGGCGCAGTTCAATTCCTTCTTCTCAGTATCGCTGATCCTCATGTCCATCGTGATGTCGACAATTGGCGTTTTCATTGGCTTGTTGGTAACTGATCAGCCCTTCGGAATCGTTATGTGCGGCATCGGCGTGATCGCGCTGGCCGGCATCGTGGTCAACAACAACATCGTGCTGATCGACACCTTCGATAAGCTGGCCGCACGCGGTGACGGCAGTCGTGAGAGTCGCAAGCAGGCCATTCTACGCACCGGCGCACAGCGCTTGCGGCCAGTGGTCTTAACCACGGTCACCACGGTCTTGGGTCTCATGCCAATGGTGTTGGGCATGAACATCGACTTCTTCACCCGCAACGTCTCCTTCGGCGCACCCTCGACGCAATGGTGGACACAGCTTGCGACAGCGATCTCCTTCGGTCTTGTCTTTGCGACCCTGCTCACCTTGCTGTTCACACCCTCGGCCTTGATGGTGCGCGAGAACATCCGTGCTTGGAGCCGACGGCGCAGGGCTAGGAAGGGCGGCGACATCTATGACGACAATCCCGACGAGGTTCTGCCCGACTGGCCCGAGTTGCAACCGAACCCACCAGGCGGCCCGCAAGCACGCCCAGCGGAGTAAGCCCTGAGAGGATTGATTGAGAATGGGCTTGGAGCCCATACTCAAGAGGATACCAGCCGGCAGTCCGAAACCTCAATCAATCGCCAAAGATGCGCCAGGCCATCAGCACGCGTCCCAGGATCGTCAAAAGGCAGAGGCCGGCGAAGGTCCAGGCGAAGACTGCAAAGAGGGCTGGAAAAAGCAGGCAGAGGGTGAAGAAGAGGATCGTCTCGGTCCCCTCTGCCAAACCCCCAAGATAGTAGAAGCTCTTCTTGCCCTGGCGCTCGTTGGTCTGCCCGCGCTTGGCCGCCAGAATGGCATAGGCAAGAAAGGTGGTTCCTGTGCCAGCGAAGCTGAGCAGCAGGAAGAGGGCGGCGACGTAGGCCTCCGGTTGAGCCAGTGCAAAGGCTACGACCAGGGCGTTATAGACAATGAAGTCGCAAACGATATCGAGGTAGCCACCGAACTCTGTGATGCCGCGCTGTCGGGCAATCGCGCCATCCAGACCGTCCGCCAGCCGATTGACCGCAAGCAGCAGAAGCGCCCAGCCATAGGCACCCTCGGCGACAACGACACAGCCAGCAAGGCCAAACACAAAGCCCAGCAGGGTCACAGCGTTGGCGCCTATTCCCAAGGCTGAAAACCGCTTGGCAAGCCAGGCCAACGGCGGATCGATCAGCGGACGCAGGCGCGAATCGAGCATCTGGCTCCCCTCACTCGCTCGCGCGAATTCTAGCCTTTGTCGAGGTCGGGAAGCAGGAAGACTTGACCCGGATAGATGAGGTCGGCATCGCGGATCTGCCCTTCGTTGGCGGCGTAGATCGCATGATAGAGGATACCGCGGCCATAGCTGCGCCGGGCGATGACCCAAAGCGAATTGCCGGGCTGCACGACGACAAAGTCCTCGTTATCCGGCACACTCAATGGTGCTACCCGCGCGAACGGGGTCTCGACCCGCGCCAGCACTTTACCCTCCGCATTGATGAGGTCGGCACGCAAGCGGTGCAGGCCTGGCGCAATCGCCGTATCTGGTGCAAAGACCCACTGACCGGCCGCGTCTGCCTGCTGGCGCCCGAAGAGGGCATTGTCGAGGTAGATTTGGATCAAGCCCTCGGCTGGAGCCTGTCCCGAGATCCGCATCTTGCCTTCCAGATCGTAGTCGACAGCCAGAATGCGCAACGCCCCGCTTGCCAGCTGCGTACGCCCGGGGGCTTGCAACACCTTAGTCGGAGACTGACTGCTCTCTGCCTTGGGTGCGAGGACCACCAGCGGCTGATCCGGACTGGCGCGTCCGCCTTCCTCTGCCTTCCCGCTCTCGGCCACTGCAGCCTCGGCAGGGTTTGGCACGAAGATCACCAGGTCATCATGCGCTTCCCAACGCTTGCCATCGCCGGTATAGGCGACAAGCTGCAGGATGCGACTGCCGGGCTTCAGCGGCCGGTCGGGAATCAGGACCCAATTGCCGTCAAAGTCCGCCTCTGCCTCGCCAATCGTGCCTTGGTCGTCCCGCAGCACGACCTTGGATTCCGGTGGTGCGCGCCCGGCGATGACGGCCGAGCCATCTGGCTCGACCCGCACGATGTCGAAGGTCGGCGACTCAGTGGCCGGCTCGCTCTCGGTCTCGTTCACGGCCTCGGTCGCGGTCTCGACCGGGCGCGTGGCGACCTGCAATGTCGCGTCCTCCATTTCGGCATCGGCGGTTTGGGAGTGCCCCTCGTCCGTCGGCGTATCGTCCTCGCTAGCAGCATCGGGCGCCTCTGTGTCGCTGTGCTGCTGATTAACTGAGGCCTCCGCTTCGGCGCTTGGCGCAAGAGACGCGGTCTGCGTCTGCTCCGTTTTGGTGGCTGCCTCCCCCACGCCCTGAGCTGGGGCTTGCGCCTCCTCCTGGGGCTTGGGGTTGTCCTCACCGATGGCCGCCTCTGAAATCTCTGTCGCCTGAGATTCACTCGCTCCTGAGGAGCCGTCCGTCGTGCGGCTAGCCTGTTCACCCTCAGCTTGGGCGTCGCTGCTCGGAGCAGCTTCCTGATGCGTCGCATTCGACTCAGCGCTGGCCGATTGGTCTTGGACAGCCTCTGCTCGATCATCGCTCGCATAAACCGGATCGGTGGCCGCGGCGGCCTCTTCCCAGCTCTGAACGGCCGGCGCCTCGGTCTCCGCTCCTTGGCCTTCTGCCGGCGCTCCAATCTCCGCTTCTTGACGTCTTGCCGTCTCTTCCTCTGGCTGGCTCGGGTAACTGGGCTCGGTGGCGGCGGCAGTCTCCTCCCATCCCTGGACATCCGGCGCCTCGGGACTGGCTTGGCTCTCGGTCACCGCGGTCTTGGATTTGCTCTCGCTGGCGGGTACAGCAGCAACCGCCACCTCCTCTCGGTCTGCCGGCACCTCAGCCGCGACCTCATCCACTGTCTGTGTTCCCTCGAGATCACTGGAGTAACTCGGCACAGTCGCCGCCGCGGCTTGCTCCCAATCTTCAACAGCCGGTGCCGGAGGGGGTGCAACTGGAGTAGATTGAGATGCTTCCTCCGCATCTTGAACCTGACGCTTGCTCTCCGCTTCCGCCTCGGACGCCCGACGGTTTGCGGTTTGGCCTTCCGAAGCCTCGGTCGCCGGGCTTGGATCCGCCTCAAGAGGTGGCTCTTCCGCCTTTTCTTCTTTGACGTGCTGCTCCGACGTTTCCTCGCTGGTCCCTGGTGCCTCAGCGCTTGCGACATCCGCTTCGCTATCCGCTGTTGGCTGGCTCGGCAATTCACTCTTTGCCGTGGTCTCAGCGGGTACAGCCGGAGGGCCATCCTCCTGAGGGACAGAAGCCCCTTGCTCGGCCTTCGCATCGTCCCCGGAGGAGGTGGCAGCGCTTGTTGTTGCACTTTGCGAATCGCTAAGCACCTGCTCGGGATTCTGCTCTGCTGCCGGCTGCGGCTCAGCCGGCACGGCGGCACTTTCGGCTGTTTTTGCTATCTCTCTGTCGGATTTGGATTCGGCTGGAACTTCTTCGGCAGCCTCGACCTGAGGCAGCTGAGTACCCTTATCCGCTTTGGATTGTTTGGTCTCAGGCGCCGCGTCTGAAGCCTTATTTTCTGTGGTCTGTTCAGGTTCCGAGGCTGCAGGCGCAGCCACCTCCGGCGCCGGAGCCTCCGGCGAGCGGCTCAGATAAAATCCAAGGCCGGCCAAACCGGCTATCAACAGTGCAACGAACGCGTAGCGCAAGGTCCTGAACTTTCTGTCTCTCGCATCCTAGTTGATGGATATAGGGCCGAATCTAGGCATTTTCTGGCCCGGCACCCGCTGGGTGCCAGACCGGACAGGAATAGTAAAGCTTCAGCTGACGCTTTTCTGACCGCGACGCGGCACGAGAAGTCCGCCTTTGGCGCAGAGAAGGGAGAGCGTGCGGCCAGCTGGTGCTTGCGCTAGAATGGATCCGGACGAGACGAGGAATCCAGCATCCGATGCCTGATTGGCCAAGCAGTATCTGTGTTTTTTGCGGTGCTTCGCGAGGCGTTCCGGCAGAGCACATATCACTCGCACAAGAGCTTGGACGCCACCTGGCCCGGGCCGGTGTGACCGTGGTCTATGGTGGAGCACGCAGAGGCCTGATGGGAGCCTTGGCAGATGCCACCCTTGAGGCTGGCGGCAGAATGGTCGGCATCATTCCGGAGTATCTGGTGGACCTGGAGGTTGCGCATCGTGGCCTGCATGAGCTGCTGGTCGTCGACACGATGCACACCCGCAAGCGCCTGATGACCGAGCGCTCCGATGCCTTTTGCGTCCTGCCCGGCGGCGTCGGCACCCTGGAAGAGGCCTTCGAGGTCTTGACCTGGGGCCAGTTGGGTCTGCATCGAAAGCCACTCGTCTTTCTGGACCCCGAGGGTTTCTGGGACGATCTCGAACGACTTCTGCTAGCGATGGAACAGCAGCGCTATTTACGCGTTCCCAGTCATCGGATTCTGCAGCGCGTCAAGACCCCCGAGGCGGTTCTGGACTGCCTGCGGGCCAGCGTGCCGGCCGTGACGCCGGAGCTGTTGGAGCGCAGCCGCACTGCCTAGCGTACTGTCCGTTCATCCCGAACCGGCACCGACCCACGGCACCTGCGCGGCCATGTTATCTTGCACTGCAGCAAAAGCTTGCTATTGTCGCGCCCCGATAGCGACGACAGCCTGACTAGGAACGGATTCAAAGACATGGCGAAGATCAAGGTGAAGAACCCCATCGTCGAGCTCGACGGGGACGAGATGACCCGGATCATCTGGGCGATGATCAAGGAGAAGCTGATCTTCCCCTACCTCGACGTCGACCTGGAGTACTACGATTTGGGGGTCGAGCATCGCGACGCGACCGATGACCAGGTGACGATCGATGCTGCCAATGCAATCAAGCGGCACGGCGTGGGCGTGAAATGCGCGACCATCACGCCGGATGAGGCCCGGGTCGAGGAGTTCGGGCTCAAGAAGATGTGGCGCTCACCGAACGGCACGATCCGCAACATTCTGGGCGGAACTATCTTTCGTGAGCCAATCATCATGTCCAACGTACCGCGCCTGGTGCCGGGCTGGACGCAGCCGATCATCATCGGCCGTCACGCATTCGGCGATCAGTACCGTGCCACCGACTTCGTGGTTCCAGGCAAGGGCGAACTCACCCTCACCTTCAAGGGTGAAGACGGCCAGACCATCGAACACAAGGTCTTCGATTTTCCCGGCGGCGGCGTTGCGCTCTCTATGTACAATCTGGACAGCTCGATCCGCGAGTTTGCCCAGGCCTGTCTCAACTACGGTCTCCAGCGCAAGGTACCGGTCTATCTCTCGACCAAGAACACGATCCTGAAAGCCTACGACGGTCGCTTCAAGGATCTCTTCCAAGAAGTCTATGAGGCCGAGTATGCCGATCGCTTTGAGGCGGCCGGCATCACCTACGAGCATCGCTTGATCGACGACATGGTGGCCGCAGCGCTGAAGTGGTCCGGCGGCTATGTCTGGGCTTGCAAGAACTACGATGGCGACGTGCAGTCCGATACCGTGGCGCAGGGCTTCGGCTCACTGGGTCTCATGACGTCTGTGCTGATGACGCCGGACGGCAACACGGTCGAGGCCGAGGCGGCGCACGGTACGGTCACACGGCACTATCGCGAGCACCAGAAGGGGCGCGCCACTTCGACCAATCCCATCGCTTCGATCTTCGCCTGGACGCGCGGCCTCGCCTTCCGCGCCCGTCAGGACGACACGCCCGATGTCGCAGCCTTCGCCGAAACCTTGGAACGCGTTTGCATCGAGACGGTCGAAAGCGGCTTCATGACCAAGGATCTAGCCCTGCTCATCGGCGATCACCAAACCTGGCTGACCACCGAAGAGTTCATGGACAAGCTGGACGAGGGCCTGAAGCAGGCGATGGCCTAGCAGCCCGACCTGAATGCTTGGATTACCTGCTTTCAGTCAATTCGTCTGAAAACGTTCGGTAGGGCGGTGCAGACCTTACACTCCCCAAGGCAAGACAGATCGCAATCTAGCCATTCCGTCGGGTTGCGGCCTGTCTTTAGCAGTCCTTATGGAAACAACCAGTATGCTCTAGTTACAAGAAGCCTGTTAACCTCGTCGTCCCAAGACTGCGCGTCGGCAGCGGCGAGCCGTCGTCCGGATCCAAAGAACAACAGCATCCCGCTCCACAACCATCCTTCGCTTTAGGAGGGACGTGCAATTATCGTCTTCGTTGCGTTCGGCGATCGAGATCAGGTAACGCCTGAATGCCAAGGAGAACCGGCGATGGCCCTCCGCCGGAGGCAAGCGACCGCAGGCATCGAATGCGGTGTCCAGACGCGCGCAAATTGCACGTTCCAGCTCGGACGAACCTTTCGGCAGGCGAAAAGCGCGAATCGCAGCGACGTCGAAGTAGCGACGATTGAACCAGCCGGGCCGCCGCGGAAACTTGTGCTGATCTAATCTCTTTATGTGCGCCTCTAGGCCAACGTGATCGCCGATCAGGGCAAGGACGACGAAATGCGACTGTAGGCGCTGTGCCAATGCATTATTCACCTTTTGAGTTGGCAGCTGCAAGGCATTGCCCGGTCTCTCAATGTTCGCGCTTGGCAGCGGTTGGCGATCGACCAGACTCTCCAGGAAGCTGAAACAACCGTTGAAATGGCCCTCACGGTTGGTCGCAGTGGCTGAGTTTTCGTGCCAGCGATAGCCGACCAATGGTTCCTCGCCGCAACTGGCGATCGACCAACCGTCACTCAGGAGCCCCACGATGTAGGCCCAGTCTTCAGCATGAGCCACCCCTTCTGGAAAGCGCTGGCGCTTCATAATGTGATGACGACCCGTGATTGTAGTGATGTGAAAGGGGACCGACTCGCTGTGCTGAAACCATGCTCTGTTCAAGCGTCCATAGGACATCCCCAGATCGCGACCGTCCTCGTCAAGGAAGATGGCCCGGCCGCCGCAGATCAACTCTCCTTCTTGCTCCAGCAGGGCCATGCGCCGCTCCAGCGAGCCAGGGAAGAGCTTGTCATCGGCATCCGCGAAGGTGATGTAACGGCCACGCGCCAGATCCAGACCTCGATTTCGCGTTCGGGAAACGCCGGCATTGGCCTGTGAGTAAACCCTGATTCTGTGATCAAGCGTTGCCGCATCCTCGAGGAGCTTGAGGCTGGAGTCGCTTGAGCCATCGTCAATGCAGATAAGTTCGAGGTCCACGAAGGATTGATCCAAGACAGACGCAATCGCCTCAAGAAGGAATCGCTCCGCATTGAAGACCGGCATGATGACGCTGACGCACGGCAGGGAGACAACCTGATTGTCTTCCTGCGGAAGAGCAAAGCAACGCAAGGGGTCCGGCGCCCCTTTATTGAAGAGGGCGATATGAACCCCACGCATCGAAAGGGCAAGGAAATCAGCTTCCAGCCTGGCCAGATCCTCCTCGCCCCAGTCAGTCAAACCCCAATGCGAGGGTGCCAAGAGAACCAGGCAATCCGAAGAGCCAAGGTCGCTCAGCAGCTCGAAGAGAAGGCACCAGAACCTAGCCTCGCTGGAGGAGCCTTCCGCCAGCAGCCAGTTATCGCCGCTGGCCGCTACAATCCGCAACCGTTCGCGCGGGAGAGCCGCTGCCCCTGCGGTGAGAATCGCAGCCTGATCAGTGTGGACCGCCAAACACAGACCCGCGGGCGCAGTCGCTAAACATGACTCCAGCGCGCGTCTCTCTAAGTCACTCAGAGGTTCAGTCAACTGATTGAAAGGAAGGAGAACGATGTCGGGTGCGAGGGCTTCGAAGCCAGGCGTCCCATCATCCCACAAGCGAATCTCGAGCAATGCCCTGGCAGGAGTGTCGCATTGATAGACAAGGATCCTACGCCCCAAGAGTGATTCAGACACAATTGGGGGCGTCATTCTATAAACATGGCTCTAGGGGTTGCTCCCGTTGCTCGGCTGATGTCGGACCAAAGATCCATCCGACGCTAACTCCTCTATCAAAGTCTTTCTAACGGATCGCGACAGCGTTGCAATTCGAATAGCGACCTTCAGGTCGGATTGTGTCGACCAAACTTGCGCGATAGGGCGCGTTGCCCTGGCCGCTCGAAGCTATCCACACATCTTGCAGAGATTCCCTGTCAAGAGTTTACAGCGGCGCGGGCGCTGTGGGAGAAGGCCCCTCGTTCACCCATCACTCTTGGAGGATAGAGATCGCGCGATGCACGTCTCGAAGCTGCTTAGAACCCTCGCTGCCGCAGCCATCCTGGCCCCATTTCTGGCGTTTTCGGCCCAAGCACAGGTCACCGATCCAGAGAACACTCTGGTTCTGGAGTTGGAGGACGGCACGGTCCTGATCCAGATGTTGCCAGAGCGCGCACCAAACCATGTAAAGCGCATCAAGGCGCTAACCCGCGAGGGCTTCTATGACGGCCTGAAGTTCCATCGTGTGATCCCCGGTTTCATGGCCCAGACCGGCGACCCCACCGGGACCGGCCGCGGCGGCTCGGACGAGCCCGACCTGATCGACGAATTCAATCTGGAGGTCTTCACGGAAGGCGCGGTTGGCATGGCCAAGACGTCAGCTCCCGACAGTGCCAACAGCCAGTGGTTCATCTGCACAGCCGATTGTCAGCACCTGAATGGCCAGTACACGCTTTGGGGTCGGGTCATCGACGGCATGGACGCGGTGGACAAGATCAAGAAGGGCTCCGGGGCAGGCGGCATGGTCAACAATCCAGACCGCATCAAGAGCCTCAAGGTCCTTGCCGACACACAGTAAAGCCGCAACAAATCAATAGAGGATTCAGACCCTATGAGCGAAACCAGAGACCCCGAGAACCACCTCGTCCTAACCCTGCCGGCCGGTGCCGTCACGATCAAGCTACGCCCGGATTTGGCACCCAAGCATGTGGAGCGCCTGAAGCTGCTGGCCCGCGACGGGTTCTATGACGGCACAGTCTTTCATCGGGTCATGGACGGCTTCATGGCTCAGGGCGGCGACCCAACCGGAACCGGCACCGGCGGTTCCCCACACCCGAACCTTCCCGCTGAGTTTACCCAAGAGCCCTTCGTGCGCGGCACCTGCGGAATGGCGCGCTCGCAGATGCCGAACAGTGCCAACAGCCAATTCTTCATCTGCTTTGCCGATGCCAGCTTCCTGAACGGCCAGTACACCGTCTGGGGCGAGGTCGTCGACGGTATGGACGCCGTGGATGCCCTGGAGAAGGCTCCGGCGAACGATCGCTCCGGCATGGTTCCCAACCCCAGCACCTTGGCTTCAATGAAGGTGATGGCTGACGTCTGATTGGCCTTTTGGGGCGAGGGATCTTCCCTCGCCCCAATCAGGTCTAGGGCCGCGCCCGAGCACGACGGTAGAGATCGAACAGACCCTCCGCCACGGCGGCCAGCGCGATCAGAGCGATGCCGGAGATCTCGCGCAGTCCGAAGGGCTCGTTGGTCAGTATGGCGGCCAAAAAAATACTCACTCCGATTTCCGACATGTAGATGATGCTGACGACGCCAGGATTGAGGATCGTGGCGCCGTAGATGGCGGCAAAGCTGCCGGGCATAAGCCCCAGAAGCACAAAGGGCAGCAGCCAGGGCAGCACAGCGACAAGGTCTTCCTGCGGCGGCAGGCTCGGCTCTAGGATCAGCGCGGCGAGCAGCATGCTGCCCCCGCTCCACAGAAAGAACGAGAGGCTGTAGTCGAGCGGCGCGATCTTCGGCCAGGAGAGCATCATCAATGAGCCGGTGACGAAGAGCAGCCCAGCTGCAAGCGCGAACCAATCGCCAAGATTGGCCGGTAGTGGCGGCCACCCCTCGTCTCCCAGGATGACCGCGGCACCGCTTAGCGCCAAGATCATGGAGATCCAACGCAATGGCGTGATCGGATCCTTCAAGACCAGGCGGGCTAAGAGGAACCCCCACACGGGCGCCAAATAGTAGAGCAGCACGGCGGTCGCGACTTCGGTATAGAGGAAAGCCGCCGCGTAAATGGCTGCGGCGGTCCCCAAGAACAAACCTGCCAACTGCTGGCGCCAGAAGTTGGCGCGCGTGCGGCGCCAGCGCCAGGCCATGACCGGAACGGCAACCAATGTAGCCAGGAAATAGAGAAAAACGACCGACCAGAAGCCCTCTATACCGGCCTTGTCGAGTTCCCTAACCGGAATCCAGAAGGTTCCCCATAGGAGGCCGCCATAGAAGGACGCAGCCTTCGCCCAGGCTACCCGGGTCATGCGCGCCGCCCAATCCGGCCAGAAACGTCGGCCATAAGGCGCAGGGATGCGTTTAGAGTCTCGAGCACGAGGCCACCGTCAAGCAGATCCATCAAGGCGATCACGATCAGTCTTGCACAACGCCTTGAACGCCCAAAGGCTCTGATACCTCAGGGACAGATTTGCGTGCAGCGATCTCCCTCCTCAAAGAAACCAAGCTTGGCCCAATCCTTCAAGCGCCCGGGGTCATGGGGCTAGGCCGAAGCGCTGGTCTCCTCCAGCAACTCCCGTTTGGCTCGCGCATTCTCCGGGCGGGGCAAAGCCACCTCGATCTCCAAGGTCGAGAGATCCCCGTCCTGCTCCAGCTTGACCACGGCCTGATCCGGATCGACCGCAACATAGCGTGCCACGACCTCCATGATCTCGCGCTGCAGGCGGGGCAGGAAGTCGTCGCCATTCAGGCTGATCCGCTCGTGCGCCAGCACGATCTGGAGGCGATCGCGCGCAGTCTCGGCGGACTGCTTTTCCTTATGCCGCGATCGGAAGAAGGAGATGATGTTCATGCCGCTCCCCTAAACCAGCGCCGAAGCAAACCTTTGCGCTCTTCTTCCAGGAACTTCATCTTTATGTCGTTGCCCATGAAGCGCGAGACGGCGTCCTTGTAGGCCTGGGCCACGTTCGACTTCTCATCCAGTATGACCGGAAGGCCGACGTTGGAGTTCTTCAAAACATCGGGGCTCTCGGGGATCACGCCCAGCAGCGGGATTGCCAGGATCTCCTCGACATCCTCGACCTTCAGCATCTCGCCTGTGGCCACGCGCGTCGCCGAATAGCGGGTCAGCAGCAAGTGCTCCTTGACCGGCGTTTCGCCCTGCTCTGCCCGCCCGGAACGGCTGGCAAGCACACCCAGAATGCGATCGGAGTCGCGCACGCTGGAGATCTCGGGATTGGTCACGACGACTGCGTGGTCGGCATAGTAGAGTGCCAAGAGCGCGCCCTTCTCGATACCCGCCGGGCTATCGCAGACGATGTACTCGAACTCTTCCTTTAGCTCGTCCAGGACCTTGCCGATCCCCTCTTTGGTGAGTGCGTCCTTGTCGCGGGTTTGCGAGGCCGCCAGAACGTAGAGATTGCCGACCCGCTTGTCGCGGATGAGCGCTTGGCGCAGTTGGGCTTCGCCTTGAATGACGTTGATCAGATCGAAGACGACGCGGCGTTCGCAGCCCATGATCAGGTCCAGGTTGCGCAGGCCTACATCGAAATCGATCACCACGGTCTTGGCACCGGTTTGGGCCAAGCCCGCCGCGAAGGAGGCGCTGGTCGTCGTCTTGCCGACCCCGCCTTTTCCCGACGTCACCACGATCACAGTTGCCATGAAGTCTACCTCCTTATTGACTGGTCGCGAGCGCTCCCACCCCCTCGATTGGGTTGGCGCCGCTATGACTTTATAGGCTTGAACTGAAAGGCTCTCTGCTCCAGCGAGACCTGGACGGCCTGCTTCACCAGACTGGGCTCAATCTCGTCATGCATGGTGTAGAAACCGCCGATCGCCAACAGTTCGGGGTCCAGCGACATGGCAAAGATGCGCGCCTCCTCATTGCCCCGCGCACCCGCGATCGCCCGCCCGCGCAAGGTACCATAGACGTGGATGTTGCCGTCCGCGATGATCTCCGCGCCCGCATTGACGGTCGCGGTGACGACCAGATCGGCACCGCCGTCGGCATAGATCTCCGTCCCAGCGCGGACCGGCTTGGTGATCAGCATCGTCGGCTTGCGGGTCTCCTCCGCAGGCGCCTCTGCGGCGGCATTCTCGTTGGAGGCAGGGACCGCTTCGGGCTCCGGCGTCGGGACCGGCTGCGCGGTTTCCACAGTCAGACTGCGCTGTGTGCCCTTTGGCATCACCGGCAGCCCCAGTGCGCCGGCTTGCGTCTGCCAGGCGTCCGGTCCGCCAAGAATGCCGATCGGATAGAGGTTCAGGGTGTTCAGATCGGCAACCAGGCCAGCCAGGTCGAAGTGCTTCTCCAGCACCAGGTCCGGCGCCAGGCCTAAGATGATCGGCGCTTGCCAGAGGAAGGCAGGCGCCTTGCTGAGCAGGCGTTGCAAGGGCTCCAAGATGGCGTCCCTGTCCGTCTCGTGCAGCTCCAACACGACGAGAGAGATGTTGGAGCCGCGTAACCGGAACGCGGGAGAGGGCGCGACGGGCTCTCGTGTTTGGACAGCTTGCATGGTTCGGGTGCGTCTAAGCCTTCTTCGCGGATGCGCTCTCCAAAAGGGAGAGCTGTCGTGTCATCGAACACAAATGTGTCTGAGCGAAGGTTAGCCGCCCAACGTCGAGTCGATGAGGTACCTGCAAGGCCGAAGGTGCGCTTACCTGTGGACAGTCTGTAAATTCTTGGGTGCGCTGGCCGGTTACTGCGTTGCCTGCGTCAGGCGCTCGGCCAATCGCCCGACCGAGGCATGCAGCAGCACGGTGAAAAGCGCCAGCACCACCAAGGCGGCAAACAGCAGGTCGATCTTGGCGCGGCCGCTGGCCAGCAGCATCAGATGCCCCAGGCCCTGAGAGGCACCGACCCATTCGCCGATGACAGCACCGATGGGGGCATAGACCGCCGCCAGCTTCAGGCCCGAGGCATAGGCCGGCAGTGCCGCCGGCACCCTGAGGCGCAGCAGGACCAGATGCGGTCGCGCGCCCATGGTCCGGGCCAGATCCAGCAGCCCCGGATCGGTGCGCCTCAGCCCGTCGTAGAAGGTCGAGGCGACGGGGAAATAGATGATCAGCACAGCCATCAGAATCTTCGACCAGATGCCATAGCCGAACCAGAGGGTCAGCAGAGGTGCCAGCGCGAAGACCGGTACCGCCTGGCTGAAGACCAGGACCGGTAACAGGAAGCGCCGGGCGGTCGGAGAGACCATCAGATGCAAGGCCGTAGCTGCACCCAGCAGCGAACCGAGCAGCAGTCCGATCAGCACTTCCGCGATGGTCACCACGGCCTCTTCGGCGATCAGCAGTCGATGCTGATAAAGCGCTTCGGCCACCCGAAGCGGCCCCGGCAGAATGAAATGCTGGACACCGGTCACCCAGACCAGGATCTGCCAGCCAGCCAAGGCCACCAACAAGGTGATCAGGCCGTCGCGAAAGCGTCTCATCGCTCAAGGCTGCCGCGGCGTTCGCGACGGAGGCGATCCAGCAAGGCAGCTTGGGCTTGCAGGGTCTCTTCGGCACCAGGCTGCCGCAAAGGCGGGCTATCGGGAACGCCGACCAGATGAAGGCCGTCGGGCATCAGAAGGTAGATACGGTGGCCCAGCCGCACCGCCTCGGCGGGATCATGCGTCACCAGCAGGACCGTACGGCCGGTCAGGGTCTCGAAGGCAAGCTCCTGCATGTCCGCGCGCGTGGCGGCATCCAAGGCCGAGAAGGGTTCGTCCAGCAGGGCGACCGGGCGATCCTCCATCAGGGTTCGGGCGAGAGCGGCGCGCTGGCGCATGCCGCCCGAGAGTGCTCGCGGCCGCTTGTGCGCATGGGCGGCGAGCCCGACACGCTGGATCAGGTGGGAGGCGCGCGCCAGATCGGGTTTCTCGCCGCGTAAGCGCGCACCCAAGACCACGCCGCCCTCAACATCGAGCCAGGGCGGCAGCAGATCGGACTGCGCCATGTAGGAGACCCGGCCTGCCAGTGGCAGGCCGTCGTCGGCCCGCATCTCGCCATGGAAGCGCCCGCCGGTCGAGAGCCCGGCCAGCAGGCGCAGCACAGTCGACTTGCCCACGCCCGAGGGCCCCAGTAAGCAGGTCCACTGCCCGCCTGCCAGGGTCAACTCGACGGCGTCGAAGAGCGCTTGCCCCTCGATGTCGAACCGGCCTTCAAAGGCGATACCGGGTGCGATGGCAGCACCCTGTCGATGGCGGTCGGTGAGAGCTTCAGGTGTCACGGCATGACCAAGTCACGGTGTGACGAGTTCGATGGCCAGATCCTCGACAGGGCGGATTCTCTCGATCATTCCGCTCTCCTTCAAGAAGGCCTCGAAGCGGTTGTAGCGCCCGGCATCCAGCGCCGCGGGCCGCAGCGCAAAGCGCGGGATCGTGTCGACCCAGGCCCGCTTGTTCAGCTCGTCATCCAGCTCGCTGGAGGTGCCGGCGAAGATCTCCCAGCTCTCCTTGGGGTGATTGATGATGTACTGCGTCGCCTTCTCGGTCGCCAGCAGGAAGCGGGCAACGACATCGCGGTTCAAGGTCTTGGGATTGGCGACGTAGATCAGCTCGTCATAGGCCGGTACACCCTCCTCCTCGACATAGAAGCAGCGGCCCGGCACGCCCTCGATATCCATCTGGTTCAGCTCGAAATTGCGGTAGGCGCCGATCACGGCATCGACTTGCTTGGACATCAAGGCCGGCGAGAGCGAGAAGTTGACGTTGATCAACTCCACGTCCCTCACCGTCAGGCCATGCTTTTTCAGGATCACGCCGAGCAGCGCCTCCTCCACGCCGGAGACCGAGTAGCCGATCTTCTTGCCTTTGAGGTCGGCGATCTTCTGGATCGGCCCATCCTGCAGCACCAGCAGGCAGTTCAACGGAGTGGCGACCAAGGTGCCGACCCGCTTCAGCGGCAGCCCCTCGGCGGTCTGCAGCTGCAGGCTGGGCTGGTAGGAAACGGCCAGGTCGGCTTTGCCGGCGGCCGCCAGCTTGGGCGGGTCGTTCGGATCGGCCGGCGGAATGATCTCCACCTCCAGACCCTGCTCGGCGAAGTAGCCCTTCTCCTGGGCGACGATGATCGGCCCGTGGTCTGGATTGATGAACCAATCGAGTATGAGGGTCATCTTGTCTGCCGCTTGATTGTCTGCCGCCTGACCGCTGGCCGCCCCCATGGTCAGGGTGAGCAGACCGGCAACAAGCGCCATCGCCAAGTCACGCCGTGTCATGAAATCTCTAGACCGCATCCTCGTCTCCTACAGCTGGTCTGCCGGCTTTGGAGACGGGTCTCTGCGTTCAATTCCGCTTTCGAGAAGACTCCGTTCCCTTCGCCGGCGTTATCCGGATCAGGTTCCATGGGTTGGCGAACAACGCCTCTCAGCCGCTAAGCACCCCAACGGTGACGCTGACAATAGGGAGCGACCGGGCCGCTGGCAATCCTTGTCGGGAATTCTCTCTTGCCAAGTCTGCCGCGGGGCCCAACCTGCTCAAGCGAGAAAGCGGGCAGCTCGACCGCTTGTGCGGTCAAGGAGGAGAACTGCGATGCTGGACCTTTCGGGAAAGACGGCCCTAATCACCGGTGCCGCTGCACCCAGGGGGATCGGCCGCGCGACCGCAGACTGCCTGGCGCGCGCCGGCTGTGCCGTGGTGTTGACCGACATGTCCGGCCCGCTGGATCTGGAGGAAGGCAAGCGGGAACGTGCCGATCTGCTGGCCGAAGCCGTCGCGGCTCTGCGTTCCGAAGGCGCCCAAGCGCGCGCCCTGGAACTCGACGTCACTAATCCGGCACAGATTGCCGCAGCGCTAGACGAAAGCGAGGCTGCTTTCAGCGGTCTCGATGTCTTGGTGAACAACGCCGGGACCACGATTGGCACGGGCCCCTTTCTCGCCTCGACCAGCGACGAGTGGGAGATCAGCTTTCAGGTCAACCTCTTGGGCGTCATGCGACTTTGCCAAGCAGCCATTCCTCGGATGCAGGCACGCGGCGGCGGCAGCATCGTCAACGTCGGCTCTACCGGATCCCTGGGTGCAGAGGCCGGTTTCGGCGCCTACACCGCGATGAAGCATGGCCTGATCGGCCTAACCAAGACCCTGGCAGCCGAGTTCGGCAAGGACGGCATCCGCTGCAACGCTGTCTGCCCCGGCTATGTCGCCACCGACATGCACGAGGGCGTCAACGCCAGGCTGGCCGCCGCACGCGGCATAGACCTCGCGGCCATCCGCGAGGAGCGTTATGCCGCCGTCGCTCTTGGCCGTGCCGCGACGCCGCTGGAGGTCGGCCAAGCGATCCTCTATCTTGCAAGCCCAGCTTCGGCCTACACCACGGGTGTTGCCCTGCCGGTCGCCGGTGGGATTCCCTTCGGCATCTAGTCGCCGCAGGAAGGATGGACCTTTGCGGATCTTGCTACTCCTGCTTCTCACCTGCTTTGCCACGGTGGCCTTGGCTCAGGAAAAGCCCGCAGAGGTGCCGCCCAAGGTCGGCGTCCACTCCGATCGCTTCGCCACCATCGCCGGTGGTTGGTGGCTGGAGCGCCGCTGTGCCTTCTTGGGGGAAGCCGACAGACGCACCTTCGAGACCCTGATCTCCCAGGTGAACAAGGCCATGCAGCGCACCTACGGCGCCGACTGGACCCGCCGCCTACAGCGCGCCGCCAAGGAAGCTGCCGACCCGATGCCTTGCCAGGACGCGGCCCGTGCCATCGTCGAGGCAAGCAGCGAATTGGTCGTTCCCTTAAACCGCGACCTGGGCGGTCCCGACTATAATCCCAATACATCCTACCGCCTCTATCTCGAGCAGCGCCTTGCAGGCATTGCCGCAGCTGTCGGCCTGGCCGAGCGTTGCCGCTTCGGCCCCGGTGAGGCTCGGCTGGAGTTTGCAACTCTGTTCCAGCGCTTGGCCACCAAGACCGCCGAGACCTGGCGCCGCCCCACCCTCCCCGGCCGGCTCGAGGCGATCAGAACCCAGGTCGCAAGCGGCAGCGGCCCAGCCTGCAGCGACCGCAACCAGGCCGCCGTCCTGACCGCACTTCACGACGCCCGGACGCTTGGCGTGGAGATGGGCCTTTGGACCGAGGAGAGCGGGCTCGTCGAGTAAGAGTGCCGCGTAATCCGGCACCGCGCATTTCCAAACCCTCTTAGAGGCTGTTTGAGAATGCACGGTACCGGCCCGCACCCCCTCCCGACCGCCCACAACAGGCCCCCAAATGGGAGGTCGGGAGGGAGTGCGGGCCGGACTCTCAGACCAACGTCAATCGGACAACGCCTATTTGTAAAATGCAGCTTTTGCCTGCTGCCCATGCTACACTCCCACGAGAAAGCTAGACCGGCTTTGCAAGAAATCTGACTGCAGTGTGACCGGTCGCGTGATCTGGAGAGGGTGCATGGCTTTGATCTATGGAACGGCAGGCGAGGACGGCAGCTTGGTCGGCAGCAATCTGGCAGACCAGATTTATGGGCTGAGTGGCGACGACCGGATTTTCGGCCTGAACGGTGACGACAGCCTCTTCGGCGGTAGCGGTGTCGACAGCCTGTTGCAAGGCGGTAGCGGCGACGACCACCTCGCCGGAGACCAGGGCGACGATTCCAGCCTCTTCGGCGGGTCTGGAAGCGACAGCCTCTTCGGCGGCGACGGTGACGATCTTCGCCTGTTCGGAACCCATGGCGACGACCTGATCTATGGTGGCGATGGCGAAGACTCGCTCTTGGCCGGCGGCAAGGGCGACGACCAGGTCTTTGGCGGTCTTCGTCGGGACAATGGCCTGGGCGGGGGTTCGGGCGATGACCGGCTGTTCGGCGGATCGGGCAGCGATCTGCGCTTCTTCGGGCACCATGGGGCAGACCGGATCTACAGCGGTACGGGAGTCGATCGCAGTCTCTTCGGCGATGGTGGTGCCGACACGCTCTTCGGCGGCGAGGGCGACGACACCAGCCTCTATGGCGGTGACGGTAACGATACGATCTACGCTGGACCGGGAGACGATGACACCGTCTACGGCGGCTTTGGCCAGGACACAGTCTTCGGCGGCGCCGGAAACGAGTGGCGCCTGCACGGCGGTTTCGGTGATGATAAGGTCTTTGGCGGCAGCGGTGGAGACAACATCGACGGCGAGGATGGCGACGACACGATTTATGGCGGCTCCAGCAGAGATGGAATGAGGGGCAGCGGCGGTGACGATTGGATGTTTGGCGACGGAGGTGGCGACATTCTACGCGGCGGAGAGGGCAGCGATCGGCTCTACGGCGGTTCCGGCGACGACTCCTACTTCGATGGCGAAGACATCTACGACCTCGAGATGCCGGGCGACGACTGGTTGTTTGGCGGCAGTGGCAACGATAGCGCCTTTCGCGGCGGCGAGGACAACGATCAGATCTATGGTGGACAAGGAGACGACAGCAAGCTCTTCGGCGAAGACGGGGATGACCGGATCTTTGCAGGCAGTGGCGACGACGGCCTGCTTTACGGATCGGGCGGCGAAGACCGGCTTTACGGCGGCGCTGGCGATGACGGCGGGATCTATGGTGGTGCCGGGGACGACCGCATCGACGGGGGTAGTGGGGTCGACACCGCCGAGGGCGGCGCGGGTGACGACACCTTCTTCGTGGACACCGCCGCCGACCTGGTCTTCGATTCCAGTGGCGGTGCCGACGTCATCCGCTCTCAGGCGGCTGCCTACACCCTCTTGGAAGACGCCTCCATCGAACGTGTGAATGTCGACAAGAACCTCGGCGATGCGGACCTGGGCGGTAACACCTTCGACAACACGCTGCTTGGGGCCTCGGGCGACGACCGGCTCTTCGGCCGTGACGGTGACGATCAACTGAACGGGCGCCTTGGCAGCGATATCATGACCGGCGGATTGGGCGAGGATACCTTCGTCGTCGACACCACGACCGACCAGGTGCGGGAGTTTGAGGGCCATGGCAATGACCTGGTGCGTGCCGAGGTCAGCTACACCCTGCCCGATGGCGGCCCCCGAGACTTCCTGGAGAGCCTGCGCCTAGAGGCCGGCGCCGGCGACATCGATGGAGCCGGCAACGGGCTGGACAACAGCATTGAAGGCAACAGCGGCGCCAACCGCCTTGCCGGGAATGACGGTGAAGACAGGATCGATGCAGGCCTGGGTGACGACACGCTCTTCGGCGGCGCTTCGGCCGACCGCCTCTCGGGCGAGAGCGGCGCCGACACGCTCTCTTTGGGAACGGGCGATGTGGCCTTCGGCGGCTCTGGCGGGGATTGGTTCCACTTCGAAGGCCCGCTGGCGAGCGGCGGTCAGGTAATCCGCGACTTCGACGGGGTCCGGCTCAACGCCGGCAACGGCGAAGATAAGCTGGTCTTCGCAACCGGCTTGGAGGTCGGCGCCTTTGCCTACATCGGTGCAGCCGCTTTCTCCGGTGGCGGCAACAGCGAGGCCCGTATTGACGGCCCACGCCAACTCCAAATCGACAGCGACGGAGACGGCGCGAGCGACATCGACATCCTCCTCGACCGCTTCACCGCCGCCAATCAACTCACCGCCACAGACTTTGTCTGGCTCTAGCCGAGGGAGCGAGCCCTGGCAGATCCGGCCGCACGCCGCCCTTGGCCAGTCACTAGAAGGAAGCCATTACCATGACCGTCATCTCTGGAACGAATAAGGTCGAGACACTCAGCGGCACCAACGCGGCCGATACGATCTATGGCTTGCGGGGTGCAGATCGTATCTATGGTCTTTCTGCGGACGATACCATTTTCGGTGGTAGTGGGGGCGACCGGATATTCGGCGGTTCAGGAAATGACATCCTCATCGGAGGCTCTGAAAGGGACGACTTGTACGGGGGGTCCGGGCAAGATACCATCTATGGCGGTACAGGACGTGACTTTCTTACGGGTGACAGCGGCAACGACGTCATTGTCAACCATAGTGGCGATTCTACCATGATGGGCAAAGACGGCGACGATACGCTGTTTCTCTCAGCCCGCTACACCAAAGACGGACTATACACTGAATACTCTACTGGCGTCGCCCGAGGTGACAATGGTAATGATACCATCACCGCACCGGATTTCGGTATTGAAAGACTGTTCGGCAATTCCGGAAACGACGTGATCCAAGGCGGCCTCCATCTCCATGGCGGCACAGGTAATGATATCTTGATCGGAAGGATTTCTGCTCTAACTTTAGACGGCGAGCAAGGCGACGATACCCTCTATGGATACTACTACCCCGGCGAAAACAACTTCACCTTCAACCTATTCATCGGCGGGCCGGGGACCGACTCGATCTTCGGCGGGTCTGGAGAAGACCGCTTTTCTATCGGGCCCGGCGACCAGCAGGCCGGCGAAACTTACGATGGCAACTCCGGCGTCGATACGATCGTGCTCAGCACTGGAGAAGCCCTGCATGAGGACGCAAGCTTCCTCTCCATCGAGAGCCTGACCACGACGGCGAGTTTCGGCAACGATACTTTGACTGGCTTCAGCGGTAACGACCGCATCTACGGCGGAGCCGGCAGCGATAGCGTCTATGGCGTGAGTGGCGACGATATTCTCGTGGGTGCAGACGGCACGGACCTGCTGCAAGGAGCCGCTGGAGATGACATCATGGCGGGGGGCTCGGGGGACGACCTTGTCTTTGGTGGAACCGGGGAAGACACTCTGAGTGGCACGAGTGGCACAGACATCGTTTATGGAGGTTCGGGCGACGATGAACTGAGGGGCTGGAGAGGTACCAATACACTCTACGGCGCATCTGGCGATGATTTGATCCGGGGTGGAGATGAAATCGATGTTATCTACGGTGGTAGCGGTGTGGATCTTGTCAGGGGCGAAAGTGGCGAAGACTCCGTCGATGGCGGAGAAGCCGACGACACACTCTATGGCGGCCAGGGCGATGATGTCCTGAACGGCGGGGAGTCTTCCGACACTGCCTATGGTGGCCAGGGCAGCGATACCTTTATCGTCGATAGCGTCACCGACCGGGTGGCTGAGAACGCATCGAGCGTCGACATCGACGTCCTTCTGTCGGATGCCAGGGAATTCACCCTGCCGAGCGGCGGCGGTGGACGGATCGAGCTGGCTTTCGTCAGGGCAGACAACCCGAATGCCACCTTGGTCGGCAATGAATTCGACAACACCTTCTACGGCAATAGCGGCGACGATCAGCTGCGCGGCGCGGAGGGTGACGACAGCGCATTCGGTGGCAGTGGCCAGGACGGCCTCTTCGGAGGAAGCGGCGACGACGTCTTGGTTGGCGATACCGCCAACGACCAGCTTGTCGGCGGTAGCGGCAGCGATCTTCTCTTCGGCGGCGGCAATCGCGATCGCTTGAACGGTGGGTCTGGCACCGATACGGCCTATGGCGGCGACAACAATGACACCTTCATCGTCGATAGCGAGAGTGACCTGATCTTCGACGGAGCGGGCCAGGGCGACGACGTGCTGCGCTCCAACGCAGACGACTACACCCTCGGCACCGCAGCCGAGGCTGTGATCGAGCGGGTGAACATCAATACGGGCGCCGGGGCCGCCAAATTGGTCGGCAACGCCAACGACGACATCCTGATTGGGAATTCGCTGGGCAATGTTCTGCTGGGCAAAAGCGGCGCCGACCGCCTCAACGGCCGCGGTGGCAGCAACACCATGACCGGCGGCAGCGGTGACGACACCTTCGTGGTGACCACTTCTGCCGATATCGTGCGCGAGTTCTCCGGCCACGGGACCGATCTGGTGCGCGCCGAGGTCGACTACACCCTGCCGAACGGCAGCGATGCCTTTGTCGAGAACCTGCGTCTGCAGGGAGGTTTCGGCAATCTGGACGGCGCCGGCAACGATCTGGACAACAGGATCGAGGGCAACAGCGGCGCCAATGCATTGAGCGGACACGCAGGCGACGATGAACTGCGCGGCGGTGACGGCAACGATCTGCTCTTCGGCAATTCGGGAAAAGATCGCCTGGAGGGCGAGTCCGGTGCCGACACCCTCTACATAGGGTCCGGCGATGCAGCCTTCGGCGGCTCCGGTTTGGACGCCTTCTTCTTTGCAGGCGCGCCCCTGGGAGACGCCGGCTCCGGCGGCCCAACCCTGCGCGACTTCGACGGCGTTTCGGTGAACGCCGGCAATGGCGACGACAAGCTGATCTTCGCCACCGGCCTGGAAAGCGGTAGCTTTACCTACATCGGCGATGCCGCCTTCACAGGCGGCGGCAACAGCGAGGCCCGCTTCTCTGGCCCTAGACAGCTGCACGTCGATCAGGACGGCGACGGCGCGGTCGACCAGGCCCTCCTGATCGATGGCCTCACGGCCGCCGACCTGCTCACCAGCACAGACTTCGTCTGGCTTTAGTGGGTGATAGGAGATGGAGGATCAAGGCTCTTGTGCCCCGGGCTTGAGCACGCTGTGCATCAGTGGCTGGCCGCTGAAGGTCTGCCCCGGCTCTGACAATCGGCAGGGATTCGCGGCACACCACCCTCCTCCCCAACCTGGAGTTTCTGCACCAAATGCGAACAATTGCTGTCTGGAATCCGTCGTTATCCAGCATCAGCATGCTACATTAATGCGAGAAAACATGATCGCTTCTGCAAGACAGCGGAATGGCGGTTTGCGGGGCATCTTATCGATTGGAGTGGCTTGATGGCTCAGATATTTGGCACAGCCGGTGAAAACAGCACCTTGGTGGGGAGCGATCTGGCGGACCGGATCTACGGCCTCAGCGGCGATGACCGGATCGAGGGTCTCAGCGGTGCCGACACTCTCTTCGGGGGTAGCGGCGCCGACTCCCTGCTTTTCGGCGACAGTGGCGACGATCATCTGTTCGGTGGAGCCGGAGACGACAGCAGCCTCCTCGGCGGTTCGGGTGAAGACAGTGTATTCGGAGGAGGCGGTGACGACTTTTCACTCATGGGTGGCTCAGGCGACGACCTCGTCTATGGGGGGGAGGATCAGAACTCCGTCCTGTCCGGCGGCTCGGACAACGATTGGGTGTTCGGCGGCCCACGTAGGGACGAAGAGGTCTTGGGCGGGCTCGGAGACGATCGGCTCTATGGCGGATCGGGAAGCGATATCGGATTGCATGGCGGTGACGGAGCTGACCTGATCTATGGTGGCCAGGGCGTAGAGCGTACAGTTTATGGTGGAACCGGCGATGACGCGATTTTCGGCGGCGAAGGCGATGATACCAGCTTTTATGGAGGGGACGGCAATGATAGGATTTACGGTGGATATGGAAGCGACGATACTTTTTTCGGTGGTGCTGGTGCCGACACTCTCTTCGGTGGAATTGGAGATGACTTCGGCCTGAATGGAAGTTCCGGGGACGATACTGTCTCCGGAGGAAG
Source organism: Rhodospirillales bacterium (assembly GCA_963669445.1). Lineage (GTDB taxonomy): Bacteria > Pseudomonadota > Alphaproteobacteria > Kiloniellales > JACOMY01 > JACOMY01. The sequence continues at coordinate 1,015,942 of OY770029.1, read as the reverse complement.
CGGTTCTGACAACATCCTAGGGGAGAGCGGCGTCGACACGCTCTTTGGCGGATCCACTAATGATTTCATGAGAGGAGGGAGCGGGAACGACTTGGTCTTTGGTGGCGAAGGCGTTGAGATTTTGGTTGGTGAAGAGGGCGACGATACACTTTACGGTGGCTCTGGCATCGACCGAATCTTGGTTGGCGATGATCTTTATGGGAATGGATTACCTGGCAAAGACCGGCTGTTTGGTGGCAGCGGTGATGACACTAAGATTTATGGCGGCGAAGACAACGATAGGGTTTATGGCGGGCAGGGCGACGACAGCAGTCTCTTTGGCGGCGAACTCATCGATCGCCTCTTCGGCGACAGTGGAGACGACAGCCTGCTCTACGGAGCCAGCGGCAGGGACAAGCTCTATGGTGGCTCAGGTAACGATGGCGGTCTGTTCGGCGGTGAGGACGAGGACACTTTGTTCGGCGGGGATGGAGACGATCAACTCTTTAGTGCCAGTGATAACGACACTTTGTTCGGAAGCAGTGGCAATGACCAGATTTACGGTGGTGACGACCTTGATACCCTGTTTGGCGGTGAGGGAGACGATTATCAGGATGGTGGCCGACAAAGCGATCAAATAGTCGGCGGGTCCGGTCAAGATGTCCTGTTCGGAAACGATCACAACGATCGCCTCAACGGCGGCAGTGGGACCGATACTGCTGCGGGCGGAGCCGGTGACGATACCTTTATTGTCGATACGGTTACAGATCGCGTTATCGAAGCATCCGTAGATGGTGCCTCGGACGTGGTTCGTTCCAATGCTCCGCTCTTCAACCTGGCCGATGACGGCCTCGGATTTATTGAACGCTTGAACATCAACAAGAACATTGGCGGTGCGGATCTAGGCGGTAACGCATCGGACAATATTCTGATGGGCGCCTCGGGAGACGATCGTCTCTTTGGTCGCAGTAGCGAAGACCGCCTGAACGGGGGTGAGGGCAGCGACATCATGACCGGTGGTTCGGGCGACGACACCTTTGTTGTCGATACGACCACGGACCAGGTACGAGAGTTTCAAGATCACGGTGATGATCTGGTCCGGGCTGAAGCCAGCTACACTCTACCCGATGGCGGCCCTCGCGACTTCCTCGAAAGCCTGCGCCTACAAGCAGGCTTCGGCAACATCGACGGCACCGGGAACAGCCTCGGCAACAAGATCCGAGGCAACAGCGGTGACAATCGCCTGGCCGGCAACCAAGGCGCAGACCAGATCGAAGGGGGCCTAGGCGACGACACCCTCTTCGGCGGTCGCGATGCCGACTCCCTATTGGGTGGGAGTGGTGCCGACAGCCTGACCCTTGGCCGAGACGATCGGGTCTTCGGCGGCTCCGGCCAGGACTGGTTCCTCTTCGGCGACAAGCTGGCCAGTGGCAGTCAGGTCATTGGCGACTTCGATGGTGCCGGCCTCGGCGCGGCCAACGGCGAAGACAAGCTGGTCTTCGCGACCGGCCTCGAAGTCGGCCTTTTCAGCTACATCGGCTCTGCCGCCTTCAGCGGCGGTGGCAACAGCGAGGCCCGCTTCTCTGGCTCCAGGCAGCTGCAAGTCGATCAGGACGGTGACGGCGCGGTCGACCAGGCCCTCCTGATCGATGGCCTCACGGCCGCCGACCTGCTCACCAGCACAGACTTCGTTTGGCTTTAGTGGGTGATAGGAGATGGCGGATCAAGGCTCTTGCGCCCCGGGCTTGAGCACGGTGCGCATCAGTGGCAGGCCGCTGAAGGTCTGCCCCGGCTCTGACAATCGGCAGGGATTCGCGGCACACCACCCTCCTCCCCAACCTGGGGTTTCTGCGCGAAATGCGAACGATTGCTGTCTGGAATCCGTCGTTATCCGGCACCAGCATGCTACATTAATGCGAGAAAACATGATCGCTTCTGCAAGACAGCGGAATGGCGGTTTGCGGGGCATCTTATCGATTGGAGTGGCTTGATGGCTCAGATTTTTGGCACGGCCGGTGAAAACAGCACTTTGGTGGGGAGCGATCTGGCGGACCAGATCTATGGCCTCAGCGGCGATGACAGGATCGAAGGTCTCAGCGGTGCTGACAGTCTCTTCGGGGGCAGCGGCGCCGACCTGCTTCTCTCCGGTGGAGAGGAGGATGACCGTCTCTTCGCTGGTGCCGGAGACGACAGCAGCCTCTTTGGCGGGTCCGGTGCGGACCGGGTCTTCGGCGGCGCTGGCGATGACGTTTCGCTGACCGGTAACTCCGGGGATGATCTGGTCTATGGCGGCAACGGGTTTAACACCTTCTTGATAGGCAGCTTTGGAGACGACACGATATTTGGCGGACCCCAAAGGGATTTTACCATTGATGGTGGGTTCGGCGATGACTCGATCTTCAGCGGATCGGGAAGCGATGCCGACGTCTATGCTGGGATGGGTGCCGATTGGCTTTACGCCGGTGCCGGCATTGATCGTGACTTCGACGGCGGAGTTGGTGATGATGTCCTCTTCGGCGGCGAGGGTGACGATACCAGTTTCTATGGTGGAAACGACAATGACACCCTCTACGCCGGGTCTGGTGACGATAGTTCCTTCTTTGGGGGCTATGGCAATGACATCCTGTTTGGCGGCGCTGGACGGGAATGGCGGCTAAGCGGCGATGGCGGGAACGATACCGTTTACGGGGGGAGCGGACGAGATTTCATTGAGGGAGAAGAGGGTGACGACGAGCTCTTTGGCGGATCATCAAACGATCGCATGTTCGGCGCTTCTGGGTTCGATAGGATTTTCGGAGGAGGGAGCATTGATAGAATCGATGGGAGGGAAGGCGATGACCGACTCTATGGCGGATCCGGTACCGATTCCTATCTGAGCGGAGGGGACGTCTACGGGAATCCCATGCCAGGTCGCGACCGCATCTTTGGTGGCAGTGGTGACGACACCAAGCTCTTCGGCGGAGAGGACAACGACCGCGTTGTCGGCGGCGGAGGAGACGATCTCAGCCTCTTCGGCGGGAACCTCGTCGACCGGATCTTCGGCGGCAGCGGGAATGACAGCCTGCTGTACGGCGGCAACAGGAGTGACAGACTCTATGGCGGAGAGGGTGACGACAGCGGCCTCTTCGGCGGCGCCGGTGATGACACGTTGTTCGGCGACGAGGGTGATGATGTCCTCTATGGTGGTGGCGGAAACTTCAATCTCATCTTTGGCGGGAGCGGAGTCGATACTGCTTATGGCGGGGACACAGTTTTCGTAGATACCGCCGAGGACCTTGTCTTCGCCGGCGGAGCAGGCGTCATAATCCGATCGGATGCAACGGCCTTTGCTGCCCCGGCGGAACACATTGTTGAGCGGATGAATGTCAACAAGAACGTCGGTGATGCAGAACTGGGCGGCAACGGTTACTCCAATATTCTCCTGGGTGCCAGCGGCGACGATCGGCTCTACGGTCAAAGTGGCGATGATCGCTTGAACGGCCGCGAGGGCAGCGACAGCATGAGCGGTGGCTCGGGCGACGACAGCTTCGTCGTCGACACGGCAACGGATCAGGTCTGTGAGCTCGAGAACGAGGGCGAGGATCTGATCCGGGCCGAAGTCAGCTTTACCCTGCCCGACGGCGGGCTCTGTGATTTCGTCGAGAACCTGCGGCTTGAGGACGGCTTCGGCAACATCGACGGCACCGGGAACAGCCTCGGCAACAAGATCCGAGGCAACAGCGGTGACAATCGCCTGGCCGGCAACCAAGGCGCGGACCAGATCGAAGGGGGCCTAGGCGACGACACCCTTTTCGGCGGCCGTGACGCCGATAGCATAATGGGTGGGAGCGGCTCCGACAGCCTGACCCTTGGCCGAGACGATCGGGTCTTCGGCGGCTCCGGCCAGGACTGGTTCCTCTTCGGCGAGAAGCTGGCCAGTGGCAGTCAGGTGATCGGCGACTTCGATGGGCAGAGCCTCGGCGCGGCCAACGGCGAGGACAAGCTGGTCTTCGCGACCGGCCTCGAAGTCGGCCTGTTCGGCTACATCGGCTCCGCCGCCTTCAGCGGCGGTGGCAACAGCGAGGCACGCTTCGCCGGCGGTGGGTTGCTGCAGGTCGATCGCGACGGCGACGGCAGCAGCGACATCGCCGTCTCGCTTGCCGGCCTCACAGCCGCGGATCAACTGACCGGCAGCGACTTTCTCTGGCTTGTCTAGTGGCTGTCGGGAGATCTGGAAGCGAGCAGGTCTGCTCGAAACCGAAGCGCCGGCGGGCAGCCCAGACCCGCCGGGTCGCTATCACCTGGAGGCATTCCGTGGTGGGCGTTCGGCCCTCGCCGCTGGCCATGGACCAGGGTCCGCCATTAGGCTAGCCAGCCTATCAGCAACGAAGGATCGCCTGATGACGAGGGTTCGACGCCTGGAAGAGATCGCCGCCGAGCTGGCGGAAGGGCGCACCAGCAGTCGCGCGCTGACCGAGGCCGCTTTGGCCGCTATCGACGACAGCGAGGGCGAAGGTGCGCGCTGCTTCATCAAGGTCTCGCACGGAGCGGCTCTGGCGCAGGCCGAGGCGATCGATGCCTTGCGCACCGCGGGCATGGCCCCCTCGCCCTGGGCTGGCATCCCGATTTCGGTGAAAGACCTCTTCGATCTGGAGGGCGAGGTCACCACCGCCGGCTCAAGGGTGCTGGCCGAGCGGCCGCCGGCCACAGCCGATGCACCGGCGATCGCCCGTCTTCGCCGCGCCGGACTGATCTTCCTTGGCCGCACCAACATGACGGAGTTCGCCTATTCCGGCCTTGGCCTCAATCCGCACTATGGCACGCCGGGCAATCCCTACGACCGGGAGACCATTCCGGGCGGTTCCTCCTCGGGCGCTGCCGTCTCTGTCGCCGACGCCATGGCCTGCGGTGCGATCGGGACCGATACCGGCGGCTCTTGCCGGATACCGGCGGCCTTCTGCGGGATCACCGGCTTCAAGCCGACGCAAGCGCGTGTGCCCTTGGCTGGATCGGTGCCGCTCTCCTACAGCCTCGATTCGATCGGCCCCCTGGCGCCCAGCGTGTCCTGCTGTGCCATCCTCGATGCCCTGCTGGCAGGCGAAGCCTATTCCGGGATTACTCCCCGCCCGCTCGGCCGTCTGCGCCTTGGTCTGGTCACCAACTACGTGCTGGAAGAGATGGACGAGACCGTGGCCGCGCACTTCTCCAGCGCCATCGACAGCCTCTCGAGCGCCGGCCTGGTCTTCGAGGAGATCGAGCTGCCGACCCTGGAGCGTCTCAACGAGATCAATGCCAAGGGCGGGCTGGCGGCGGCCGAGGCCTGGCACTGGCATCGCCCCCTTCTCGAGGACGGCGAAGCGCTCTACGACCCCAGAGTATCGGGCCGCGTTCGCCGAGGCCGTGAGCAGACGGCCAGCGACTATCTGGACGTGCTGTCAGCCCGCCGAGGCGCCATCGCCGAGGTCGCAGCGGCAAGCGAGGGTTTCGACGCCCTCCTCTACCCGACCGTGCCGATCGTGGCGCCGAGGATCGCAGACCTGGAAGCGGACAGCGACTATCTGCGCATCAACAATCTGGTGCTACGCAACTCCGCCCTGGTGAACTTCCTCGACGGCACGGCGCTCTCTTTGCCGCTTGTCGGTGACGGCCCCAGCGTCGGCCTGACCGTGATGGGTCTTGGCGGCAAAGACGCAGAGGTCTTCTCGGTTGCCGCAGCCCTGGAAGGCCGGGTTGGGCGCTGGGCCATGGCGTAGCCCAGCCTCCCGGCTCCCGTGATTGCAAGATCAAACCGCCAAGAAACGAGAAACCGCCACCCAGCCGGATGGCCGAGCAGCGGTCTCTTCTTGTTCTTCGTCTCCCGCCCTTGCGGCTGAAGCGCGAAGCCTCTTGGTGCTTGAACTCTAGAGCATCATCCCCTCGCCTGCGCTCGGCGACAACACTCAAAGCTCTTGATTAAGTACGATAATCGCCGTCTGCGATGAGTCCATCAGCTCGGGCTTCGCTCTAGTTCTTCTCGTCGTCGTTGATCCTGACGGCGATCCAGGAGTAGTCGTTCTCGGCATAGACCAGCAGGGTCACCACGCGGTAGCCCTCCTCGCGCGCCTTCTCGATCTGCTTGGCAACGTCAGCGGTGGTCTCGACAGCCTCCTGATCGACCTCGACGATCACGTCGCCGGCCTTGATGCCCTTGGCTGCTGCGGCGCTGTCGCCGTCGACCTTGGTCACCATGACACCGGTCATGTCGGCCGGCAGTTCAAACTCCTGACGCAGCTGTGCGGTGAGCTCGTTGAGCTCCAGGCCCAGCTCGGCGACGGCATCGGGGGTCGCCTTCTCGGTCTCGTTGGGGCCCGGTGCGGCAGCTGCCACCACGGCCTCGTTCAAGGCACCCAGCTCGGCATAGACCGTAACCTCTTTGCCTTTGCGCCAGACGGTAACCGGCACCTTGGAGCCGATCGAGGTCTCGGCAACCATACGCGGCAGCTTGCTCGATTCCGGCACGATGCGGTCGTTGAACTTGATGATGACGTCGCCCTGCTCGATGCCGGCAGCTTCGGCCGGCCCGTCCGGGGTGACGGAGGCCACCAAGGCACCGCGATCCTCGTCAAGACGCAGGCCCTCGGCCAATTCCGGGGTCACGCGCTGGATCCGCACACCCAGCCAGCCACGGCGCACCTCGCCATGATCGCGCAGCTGGTTGATCACGTTCCTGGCCATCTGCGAGGGAATGGAGAAGCCGATACCGACCGATCCGCCCGAGGGAGAGAAGATGGCGGAGTTCACGCCGATCACTTCGCCGTCCATGTTGAAGAGCGGCCCGCCGGAGTTGCCGCGGTTGATGGCGGCATCGGTCTGAATGAAATCGTCGTAGGGGCCGGAGCGGATATCGCGACCACGGGCGGATACGATGCCCGCGGTAACCGTGCCGCCCAGTCCGAAGGGGTTGCCGATGGCCATCACCCAGTCGCCGATGCGCGCGGCATCGCTGTCGCCCCAGCTGCTGGCCGGCAGGGGCTCGTCGCTCTCGACCTTCAAGAGGGCGAGATCGGTCCGCTCGTCACTGCCCACCAGGGTCGCCACCAGGCTGGTGTCGTCCTGCAGGCGCACTGTGATCTCATCGGCGCCATCGACCACATGATGGTTGGTCACGACGTAACCGCTGGCATCGATGATGAAGCCGGAGCCCAGAGCCGAGCCTTCGGGCGGGCGGCCGTTGCCGAAATCTTCGAAGAACTCTTCGAAGTTGCCGGGACGATCGCCGTCGTCGGCAATGTGCTTCGTGGCGATGTTGACCACTGTCGGCAAAAGCTCCTTCGCCAAATCGGCGAAACTGTCGGGCGCGCCGCGGGCCTGCGCTTCAAGAGCGACGGCGGGCAGCAGGAGGACGGAAAGGCTGGCCGCAGCCACGCCGCGACGCAAGCCGCTTCCTCCAAAGGTGTTGGAAATAAAAGACATGGGGTCGGATCTACTCCCTATTCGACTTGCTTTGGCACGTTGACGTGGCACGCCATTCTGCCAAAGCCATACCAAACCATGAAAGGATCTGCGCTTCGCGTCTGCGTGAGCCTTACGATTCGCTTCCTTTAGTGATTGAGCCGTTGCTTATCGGCAGAAATATGACGACTTGACGCAGAAAAAATGGTCAAACGTCATCTGAAAATCCAATAAAGCACAGCGCCCAAACTGGCGGCTCCTAGCCCCAGACTGCGTAGGCTGTCGATGCTTTGTTCCTGCAGGAACTTGAGAATCTCACCCAAGCGCTTAGGAAGCAGGGCCAACAGGAGGCCCTCGATAACCAAGACCAGCGCCAGAGCGGGAAGCAGATGCTCCATGCTCTGACGCCCTTCTCGTCGTAATAGACCGGGCCGTTAGTTCGTCGTCCCAGTGGCACTGCCGCTGCTGTTGTCGTTTGCCGGGGTATCACTAGCAGGGGCATCAGAGGTGGAGGCTTCGGCAGCAGGTGCATTGGCGTTGTCAGCGTCAACGTCCGCAGCCTCTTCGGCCAAATTCGTCTCTGGCGTGATGGTGGTCCCGTCGTCGGCGGCAAGGGCCTCTGCGGTGCTGTCCTGTGCGCCCGCTGCTTCCTCGTCACTCGTCGTTGCAGCAGTGGTAGCCGTCGCCGGAGGAGTGGGCAGAGCAGCCGCCGGACTCGGTAGGACGACGCCGGCTTCGGTTGCCTGGTTGAAGAACCCGAAGAACTCGCTTTCGGTCGTCAGCACCAGCGAGGTCGAGCCCGGATCCAGCGCGCTGCGATAGGCTTGCATGGTGCGCAGGAAGCGGAAGAACTCCGGATTCCTGGAGTAGGCATCGTTCAACACCTTGGTGCGCTGACCTTCGCCTTCGCCTCGCAGAATGTCGGCCTGGCGTTGTGCTTCGGCGCGGATCACGGTGGCCTGCCGATCGGCCTGCGCCTCAATGGTCTGCTTCTGCTCAGAACCGCGTGCGCGGAAATCGGCAGCCAGCCGCTGACGCTCGGCTCGCATCCGGTCATAGACCGCTTCGGCCACCTGCGGTGCCAGATCGGCTCGACCGATTCTGAGGTCGACGATCTGAATGCCGAACTGGGCTGCGTCCCGGTTCACACGGACCCGGATATCCGTCATCAGTCGCGAACGCTCTGAGGAGACGACGTCGGTCAGTGTCGCCTCACCAAACACGGCGCGAACCGCGTTGTTCACCACCGGACTGAGCCGGCCGTCCAAGATGATTTCGGTGCCGACAGAGCGGATGAAAGTCAGCGGGTCGTTGATGCGGTAGCGCACGAAGGCATCTACGACGAGGCGTCTGTTGTCTTCCAGCAGAACCGTCTGCTCTGACGGATCCAGGTTCAGAACGCGCTTCTCAAGATAGCGCACGTTCTGCAGGAAGGGCATCTTGAAGTGGAGGCCGGGTTCTTCGATCACCCGTTTGGGGTCACCGAACTGCAGCACCACGGCCTGCTGGGTCTGGGCCACGATGAAGGTGGCGGCATAGATCAGAATGCCAAAGGCAATCACCACGATGCCGATGATCAGGGGGAGGCGTCCACGCATGGTTTGTTCGTCTTTCCTCGAATCTGGATCGTCGTGTGTCGGTTACTGGCCGGTCGCTTGAGATGCGGAACCACTCTTCGGCCGCAGCTCGTTCAAGGGAAGATAAGGAACCACCCCTTCCTGCACCTTCGAATCCAGGATCAGCTTATCGGTGTTGCCCAAGACGGACTGCATGGTCTCCAGATAGAGGCGCTGCTGCGTCAAATCGGGCTCCAGACGAAAGGCGTTGTAGACCTCGACGAAGGCCTGGGCCTCACCTTCGGCGTTCTTGACGACGCGCTCCTTGTAGGCGTTGGCATCTTCAATGGTTCGCCGCGCGAAACCGCGCGCCTCAGGCACCACCTTGTTGCGATAGGCCTCGGCCTCGTTACGCGCCCTTTCCAGATCCTGCTGGGCGCGCTGCACGTCCTCGAAGGCTTCCAGCACCTCTTGCGGCGGCTGCGCGTCCTGCACGTTGACCGAGCTGACGAGAATACCGGACTTGTACTCGTCCAAGACCTTCTGGATGAGCTCCTGGACCTCACGCGCCACCTCGTCGCGGCCTTCCGACAGTGCGGGCTGAATGTCGGTCTGACCGATAACCTCGCGCATCGCGCTTTCGGCCACAGCCTCGACCGTGTCCTCGGGATCGCGGATGTTGAACTGGTAGAAGCCGGCATTGACGATACGCCACTGCACGGTGAAGGCGATGTCGATGATGTTCTGATCCTGCGTCAACATTTGCAGCATCTGCGAATTGCGCGTGCGATTGGTCGTGGTGATGCCGATGGGAATCTGGCGCACCTGATCGACATTCACGATGTCTGCGGACTCGATCGGATAGGGCAGATGCCAATGCAGGCCGGGTTCTGCCAGGCTGTCCTGATTGACCCAGGCGCCAAAGCGCAGCACCAAGCCCTGCTCACCCGGATTTACCCGGTAGAAGCCGGTTCCGAGCCACACCAGCAAGGCGACACCGATGGCGATTATGATGCCAAGGCCGCCGAAGCCGCCGCGCGGCATCATCGACTTCATGCGGTCCTGACCGCGTTTGATCAGATCTTCCAGATCTTGCGGACCGCGGTTTCCGCCGCCACCGAAGCCGCCGCCACCGCCGCCGCCTCCATCGCCGCCGCCACCGCGATTGCCGCCCCAGGGACCACCACCGTTGCCGCCGGATCCTCCACCGGATCCGCCGCCCGATCCACCCCAGGGACCACCCGAACCTCCACCTTGCGATTGCCAGGGCATAGGCGTTTCAAGCTCCTCGCTGTCACTAGTCTGGCGACCCGACGCGCGTTTTGCGCCAGGACAATCTTCACTATCTTCGCAGGTGCCTACCGGATCGGACCCGCGAGGTCTATATCTCACCTGCACTCTCAAGCGAGCGTGGGCGCAACGAAGGGTTCTGCCTAGGCAGTTTTGTCCTTCCCGCCCCGCTCAATATTTGTGACCGATAGGGGTTTTCAAGCATGGCGAAGATAGGCGAGGCCGAGATTCTGGATGCACTGCAGTCAGTTTCGGTCTTGGGCGGTGGTCAATCCATCGTCGCGGCGGGGCTGATCGACAGCCTGGTGGTGCGCGAGGGCAACGTGGCTTTTGCGATAAAAATTGATCCCGCGCAGGCCAAGGAGATGGAGGCCGTGCGCAAGGCGGCCGAGAAGCGTGTGTTCGACCTGCCGGGGGTGAGTTCCGCCAGCGTGGCACTGACCGCACACCGCGAAACGCCCGCAACCGCACCTGCGCCTTCCAGGCAGACTCAGGGCGGCGGAGCGGCCAAGGCACAGCTGCCCGACATCGGCGCGATCTTCGCCGTGGCCAGCGGCAAGGGCGGTGTCGGCAAGTCCACCACGGCGACCAATCTGGCCTTGGCGCTGGCAAGCCGCGGCCTCTCGGTGGGTCTGATGGACGCAGACATCTATGGACCCTCGCAGCCGCGCATGATGGGCCTCAGCGGCCGGCCGCAATCGCCCGACGGAAAAACCATCGTCCCGCACGAACGTTTCGGTGTGCGTTGTATGTCGATCGGCTTTCTGGTGGGCGAGGACACACCGATGATCTGGCGCGGACCCATGGTCCAGTCGGCCCTGATGCAAATGCTGCGCGACGTCGCCTGGGGCAAGCTGGACGTGCTGATCGTCGACATGCCGCCCGGCACCGGCGATGCGCAGCTCACCATGGCTCAGCAGGTGCCGCTGAACGGCGCCGTCATCGTCTCGACGCCGCAGAGCGTCGCGCTGGCAGACGTCAAGAAGGCGGTCAACATGTTCCGCAAGGTCGATGTGCCGATACTGGGCGTGGTCGAAAACATGAGCGTCTACATCTGCCCAAAGTGCGGGCATGAGGATCACATCTTTTCGCACGGCGGCGCGCGGAAAGAGGCGGAGGATCGTGGCGTCCCCTTCCTGGGTGAAATCCCGCTCGAGCCGGCCATTCGCGAGGCTTCCGACGACGGCGAGCCGATCGTTGCCTCGGCACCGGACAGCAAGCAGGCCGCCACCTATCGCGCGATCGCTGAGGCAGTCTGGGCCGAGGTCGAGGCCGGACTCGGGAGCCGTCAGGCTCCCAGCATCGTCATGGAATAGCACCGCTTCGTGACGCTCACGGCGTCTTTATTCAGCGTGTGCGCTTTACCGGGCTCGGCGCCCTTGGCAGCTGCTCAGACAACCAACATCTCTAGCCTTGCAAACAGCAATTCCTAGAAAGGGTCTAAGATGACGAACCTGGTGCGCATGCTTTTTGTCGCCATCTTCGCAGTTGGGATCGCCGGTGGGGCGGCAGCCGGCGAGAAGGTCAAACCTTTGGTTTTTCAGACCGAGGACAAGGTCGCGATCAAGGGCTACGACCCTGTGGCCTACTTCGTCGAGGGTACGCCGACCAAGGGCGATCCGGCCTTCAGCAGCGAGTACGAGGGCGCCACCTGGCAGTTCGCCAACGCCGCCAACCGCGACCTCTTCGCCGCCGACCCGGCGAAGTATGCGCCGGCCTATGGCGGCTGGTGTGCCTATGGCATGGCCCAGGGCGGAAAGGTGCCGATCGATCCGACCGCGTGGAAGATCGTCGACGGGACCCTCTATCTGAACGTCAACAAGAAGATTCAGGGCTGGTGGGAAGCCGACATCCCGGGCTTCATTCAAGAGGCGAATGCGAACTGGGCAGGCTTTAGTCACACCCAGTAAGTCAGTACACGATCATAAAAAAGGGCGCTTTCTCAATAGGAAGCGCCCTTTTTTTGTAGTTGCATCGATACTAGGAGTCGCGGTCGAGGCTTGCCATCAACTCACGCCACTCACGCGCCGTCAGACCGCTGTCGGCCTGCGTCACCTGCTCTCCGGAGATCAGGCGCTTCAACACGACGAGGCCTTGTTTGGAAATGGATAGGCTGCCAAGGCGGTAATCCTCGAAGGCCTCGGCCGTCATCGGCACCCAGCGCTGAACCAGATCCATAAGGACGTCGGCATAGGCACGAATTTCATACTGCGCATGCGGGTCTCCGCGGAGCGAGAGGAAGTGGAGCAGATTGTGCAGATCTACCTTCCAGTACCATTGGGTATAGGCACTGACCGGTAGCACCATACGGGCCAACTCGCGCGCCAAGCCGGGACGATCCGGATCGGCTTCGACCTCAGTGCCCGCACCGTCGTTCAAGAACCAAAGGTAGTCGGCATAGGCCTTGGCGCTGCCGGACGCCATGCGCGCCTGCACTTCGGTCGCCTGATCGTCGCTCAAGAGCTCGCCGCGGCCTTGGCGATTGCTGCTTGACTGGGCAGCCAGCTGTTGGGCATCGGGCAGATAGAATTCCCGATCCAGAATGGAGTAGCGCGCCGAATACTCGTTGACGTTGGCGGTGCGATGGCGAATCCACTGCCGCGCCACGAACATCGGCAGCTTCACATGCAGCTTGATCTCGCACATCTCAAACGGCGAGGTGTGGCGGTGGCGCAGCAGATAGCGGATCAGCCCGCGATCCTCCTGCACCCGCTTGGTGCCTCGTCCATAGGACACCCTGGCCGCCTGCACGATGGCAGCATCGTCGCCCATATAGTCGACCACGCGTACAAAGCCATGGTCCAAAACCGGCAGCGGATCATAGAGGATTTCTTCCAAAGCCGGCGCCACGGCCCGCTTCGTCGGCAGCGTTTCATCGGTCATGGCAGGATTCTTGGTTGTGCTTACATCCATCGGCACGTCATGCAAGGCATGCCCTCTCCCTTCGCCCAAAGGGCTGTCAATTTGGCAGATCACTGTGAAGAGGGCGAGGCGAGTCCCGTCAGTAGAAATATTCGTACCTGTGGATCACCTGAGTAAGGGGGATAGCTGTCACCCCCTTCCCTTTCGCCCACAGGTCGACTACATCTTGGGGGCCGGCTTGTTCCGGCTATGGCGCTAAACTGGCTTGCGGAATAAGCGTAGTGGACCCGGGGGCAGTACCCGGCGCCTCCACCAATTTCCGGACGCTGCCACGACCTCGGTCGGCGGCGTCCGCCTATGGGGGCGAAACAGGATCGACACGCGTGGTAAAGGCTTGTTGGGTTCCCGGCATGGTACCGCCGTTATCGGGCCGATTCACAGGTGCCAACGACAATCGTATGGCCCTCGCTGCCTAACATCTAGGCAAGCGCGGTTCGGGGGGCACCGGGCAACAGAAGCCCCCCACTAACGTCCTATTCAAATGATCGAATCCTGATCTTGCTGGGCTGAATCTCCTGAATTATCCCCGTCACTCCCGTCGAAGGGCGCAACTTTTTTGATTCTGCCAACTTATCGTTCGAAAAAGTGTCGCATTGTGGCCCCGGTAGAGATAGCGTGCCGACAGGGAATCTATTCAACAAGAATGCGATGGCATTCCAGAAGACCCTGGCCAGAAGACTCTGGACGGCTACGGCCCGGGCAGAAGAGTGAGTTTGGGAGGATGGAAGTTTGAGCGACGCACCAGGCAACGACTTGCTGCGCTATGACCTAATGCTGCAGCGCGCTCTGCGCAGCGTGCTGCGTGAGACTTTGACGATCGCTGCCGAGAGCGGTCTTCCCGGCGCCCATCATCTCTTCATCACTTTCCGGACCGGCGCCGAGGACGTTGAGATTGCCGACTATCTGGCGGCCCGCTATCCCGAAGAGATGACCATCGTCCTGCAGCACGAGTACTGGGGGCTGGAGGTCACCGATATCGGCTTCTCCGTCACGCTCAGCTTCAGCAATCGCCACGAGCGCCTGGTTATCCCATTCGCCGCGGTGACAGCCTTTGCCGACCCCTCCGTGCGGTTCGGTCTGCAGTTCGACAAGGCGGTCCAAGGCGAGACTGGCGAGGTTCCCGACGAGGAAGCCGAGGTCAGCGAAGAGCCCGCCGCTGAAGAAGGCAAAGAGGAGAGCGAAGAGAAGGGCGAGCCCGGCCACAACGTCGTCGCTCTCGACCGCTTCCGCAAACGCGAAGGTTAGAGGATCTTCAAGGAAGACAAGGCTCGCCTAGACGGTCTTGAGTTTCGTTCAGGAAAAGCGCGTTCCTCGCGGCCGCCCCCAGATCGCGGATCTATTTGACCTGTCACCAATCCGCTCTAGGAGATCTGTGGAGCCCGGCGGCTGGCCGCGACCTCTTCGAAATGCTGACGCAACGCCGGATCGCGGCGAATGACCTCGCGGAAATTCACTTCGTCGAGAATCAGCAGATGGCAATAGCCCTCGGCGCGCACGGTCGCACTGCGCGGCTCGCGGTTCAGCAGCGACATCTCGCCGAAAAAGGCGCCGGGGCCCAGGCGGATCATCCCGCCGGGTAACTCCACCAGCACCTCACCCGCCACAATGAAGTACATACGCCGTCCACGGCGCCCCTTCACCACAATGGCCTCGTCAGGCATGGCCAACCCAGGCCTGAGGGAGGAGGCCAGGCGTTGCTGGCTGGAGGGCGGCAGCTCGTGGAACAGCGGCACGCGATCGATCATCTCGGCCAGTTCCAGGCCAAGGTCCAGGGTCGGGCGGTGCGAGACCTTGGCGCTGCGCTGGTCGCGGTTGCGCATCAAGTCGGCATGAACCTCACGACTGATCAACTGCTCTTCCAGCTGCCGATTGTAGCTGACCGCCTCGAGGCGGAGGGCAATGCGTGCCAGATAGCGCGCCGCCAGGGCCTCCGAGTAAGAGGGGTAGCGCGTACGCGCGGCTGCCAGGGCGGTATCCAGATCGTGCTGGCGCTCATCCAAAGCCGCGATCAAAGCTTTGCGTGCAGCCGGCTGCATCACCGGGGCCAGGCGTTCGGTCGCATAGTCGCGCAGCTCTCCAACCACGAAACGAGTTATCAGAAGCTTTTCGAAGCGGTCTGCCAGAGCCACCGCCAAAGGCTGACGCAGTCCCAAGCGGCTATGCAGCCAAGCGGCCAGGCGTTGCAGCGGCTGGAAGTGCAGCACGCCGCCGGTTGCCCGCTTCCAACCGGCGATGCCTTCGTCGCGCACCGCATCGCGCAGTCGGTCGGTGCTGGCGATCAGGCTGGCGATCAGGCGCCTGTGCAGGACCTGCTCATGCAGATGGCGCATGTAGAGCTCGCGCTCTCGGGTGACCAAGGTCAAGAGGCCGACCAAGAGACTATCCTCCTCCGACATGCTTCGGTCCGGCGTTGCCGGTTGCTGCTTGACGATAACCCGATCGGCCAGTTCGGAGGGCAGGTCATAGCTCTCGGCCGCAGCCCGCACCTGGCGATCCACCTCTTCCACCGAGAGGGCCAAGACGCGGTCCCGCAGCTGCTGCTCCAAGGGCGGCAGGCGATCCAACTTCAGCAGGCGCAATACCGGCTTCAGGCTCGGCGCCTGGACCAAGACGGTAAAGAAGGTATAGCCGATGGCCAGCAGGGCCACGAAGTCGCGGACTTCGCGCGGCAGCGCCGGGTCCCCAGCCACCGCCAACGCCAGCACCATGGTGACTGCGCCACGCAATCCGCCCCAAACGATGACCGCTTTGAAGCGTGCACCGATCGGGCGGGTCAGTCGCAGCAGGACGATCAGCGGCAAGAGCAGGTAAAGCACCAGACAGCGGGCAGCCAGAGCAGCGCCAACCACCAGCAGGACCAGCAGCAAGTCCTCGCCGGCAACATCGGGAAGGGCAATGACCGCCAGCATGGACGCCAACACAAAGACCAGTGAATTTCCCCAGAATTCAAGCTGTTGCCAAGCCGTCCTCACAGCCTGCCACACTGTAGGAACCAAGTGCGTTGGGCCGTCCACGGCGACCACCAAAGCAGCGGCCACGACGGCGACGACACCGGAAACCCCGACATAGTTTTCGCCGAGGATGTAGACCAGATAGGCAAGCGCCACGGTCACGCTGGTCGCCGCAACCGCAGAGCGGCCGACCCAGCGAAAAGCATAGCCAGCAAGCTTTCCAGCAAGCAGCCCGAAGAGGCTGCCACCGAGAAAAGCCACTGCCAGGGTCTCCAGGCCGGAGAGAAAAGAAAGTTCCTCGCCCCGTGAGAGCAGCCCGACGAAGAGCGAGAAGAGGACGATGGCTGCGGCATCGTTGAACAGGCTCTCGCCGGCGACCAGGGTGGTCAGCCGCCTAGGAGCGCCGATGTCGCGGAAAACACCCACGACAGCTGCCGGGTCGGTTGGCCCAACGACGGCGCCCAGCAGCAGGCAAGCAGCCAGACTCATGCCCGCCAACGGCCAGAGCGCGAAGCCGATGACCAGAACACAGACGAAGACCGCAACCACGGCCAGCAACAGCACGGCCGCCATATCCTCGCGCAGCAGCCGCACATCGACGGAGAGGCCGGCCGTGAACAAGAGAGGCGGCAGAAAGAGGAAAAGAAACCCCTCGGCAGAGAGGTTCAGCAACGCCAGCCCTTCATTCAGGTCGGTCACGGGCTGCAGCAGGCCGACCGGCTGCCATGGTCCGACGAAGAGCCCCAGCACCACGCCCAGCAAAGCCAGCACCAGGGTCTGCGGCACGGCCAGGCGCGTTGCCAGCGGCTGCAGCAGACCAACGGCCAGCAGCAGGATCGCGAGGGCGAAGAGAACCAGGGCTAGATCGAGCATCGTCCTCACTTTATCGCGAACTGGGGCAAATTCACGACTTCGCCGCAAATCGGCCCATCGGTTGCGCTTGGCGTGAGCTAAACGCGCACCACATGATACAGCATGCTAGAGTGACGATTGTAGCCTAGCGAAGGGACAGGCTATGAAAATCGAACTCTAAACCTTTGAACTTATGGGCTGAGTTTCGGCACCGCCTCAAGCGGTTTCGACGAAGGTCAGCCCGCTCTGGGCCATAGGGGGGGTAGGTCGAGATGTCATCCGGCGCGATAGGAGGCGACCACATCGATGACGGAACAGGACTTGGGTCTGCGCAAGCGATCCCTCACAATTGCACGCCATCGTACAAGCTTGGCCCTAGAGCCGATCTTCTGGCGTGCACTGGATGACGAGGCCAGCGACCGCAACCTCTCCCTCGCCGCCCTCATCTCCGAAATCGACCAGCAACGTGCCGCGGCAGAACCGCCGATCTCGCTTGCGAGTGCATCGCGCGTGCATGTGGTCTCGAAACTCATGAGCAAGCTGGATCCAGGAACCGGAGGAGGATAGGAGAGCCCTCTCTCGCAGCTCGCAGCATCCCTTTTTCCGATCTGTTGGCCTTTGCCTGCGACCAAGAACTTGCGCTTGTCTGAAGACGAAGGGCTCCTGGCGGGCCGCCACTCAGCGGCGGCCCGCCCAACAGGTGCAATCTGGCGAAGCAACGCGACGCGGGATCGCTTCGAGCCCAACACGACGATTCTCTGCGCTTAGGTGCCTAGCAATCTGCAGACTGGCGGTAGCGAGATGGCACCGAAGGGCCAGCGCTTAGAATCGCAGACCTCCTCGGCGGCCCTAATCAGAAGCACGTGCGCCCGAGATCACTGGCCGTCTTCCTGAGGCGCACTGGACAACGTCCGCTGCCGTCCCATTGTCATGCAGCGGGCTGACGAGTGGCCCTTTACCGAAGAAAGGGCAGTGCCATGCCGTCGCTCTCTCTCCTTTGCTCCGGCCTAGGTCTTGTCGGCCTGATATTCCTCGCTGCGTGCAGCACGCCATCCGGCAGTTCAACGGCTCAGAAGAGCATTGCCGATTCCGACCCCGAGTCGCT
Organism: Rhodospirillales bacterium; assembly: GCA_963669445.1. Lineage (GTDB taxonomy): Bacteria > Pseudomonadota > Alphaproteobacteria > Kiloniellales > JACOMY01 > JACOMY01. The sequence continues at coordinate 997,877 of OY770029.1, read as the reverse complement.
CCGCGCCTGCCGCTCCAACAGTTCAACGCCAAGCGCGGGCTGCAATATCGAGAGGTAGCCTTGTCTCGGCGCCAGAGCTAGGTTTCTCGCGCGCCACCCGGCGTATGGAGGAAGGAGAGCAACGGTGACGAGCACACCAGCCGCCAAGCGGCCCGACAGACCTAAGAGCAAGGTACATGCGCATTTCATCGCCGCGGTCCTGGCTGCCGTCTGTTGGAACCTCTGGTCTCCGGCAAGTGCTGAGGAACCGGAAACTCCCTCGATCGGCGCGCATGGCGTGCGTTTGCCTGCCAGCTTCATCGGCACCCTACCCTGTGCCGATTGCGAGGGCATAAGCCATCACCTCGACCTCTGGCCGGACCAGACCTATCACCTCCGCCGAGAGTATTTGGGCAAGCCGGGCGAAACCCGAGACGACGAGATCGGCCGCTGGCATGCATCCCCGGAAATCGAGGCCATCGTGCTGTCGACGGCGGGTGGTGAAGAGGTTGCCTGGAAGGTGATTGGACCCGACCAGCTCCGGCTCCTCGGCCGCGACGGTAAGCCGATCGAATCAACCCTGCCTTACGACCTGATCAGCGACGGAAGTCTAATCCAGACCGACCTTTCCCTGCGCTTGGCCGGCATGTTCGTCTACTATGCCGACTCGGCTCTGTTTCGCGAGTGCATCAGCGGCCGCGGTCTTCCGGTCTCGGAAGACGCCGGATACATGTCGTTGCAGCGTGCCTACGTGGAGACCCGTGTCGAGCCGCTGGAGGAGGTCTTGGTGACCCTCGATGCAACGATTGCCGAGAGGCCGGTCATGGAAGGCCCGCCGCGCCACAGTCTGGTGGTCGAGCAGATGATCGCCGCCTGGCCGGGCGAGACCTGTACGCGCGAGCGGACGCAGCCACCGCTTGCCAATACCTATTGGCGCATTCGCAACCTGCTTGGCGAGCCCGTCGAAGGACTGCTCGATGCAAAAGAGCCCTATCTGCTATTGCTTGATGGGGAAGAGCCGCGCTTTGCGGCAACGGTCGGCTGTAACACGAAGATCGGCGGCTATGCGCAATACGAAGAGAGCCTCCGCTTTCAAGCCGGCCCGAGCACTCTGATGGCCTGTCCTCCACTGCTTCAGGATAGCGAAACGCGCTTGGACCAAGTGTTGGCCCAGACGCGGGCGCTCCGCAGAGGCGGATACGCCATGACCCTAAACGACGAAGACGGCGCGATACTTGCAATTCTGGAGGCGGTCTACGCGCGCTAAGGACCAAGACCGAGAGGCCACAAAATGTCATCGAAACCCGGATTCTTGGACGGCGCCTACAAGGTCGAGGACGGCGGCTCGACCAAGGATCTCTATCGCGACTGGGCGGCCTCCTACGAGGCAGAGATTCGAGCCAACGGCTATGCCACGCCCGAGCGCTGTGCAGCTGCGTTGGCTGAGGCCGTGGCGGACAAGAGCTTGCCGCTGCTTGATCTTGGCTGCGGTACCGGCCTTTCCGGCGAGGCCATGCGGGCCCAAGGCTTCACCACGATCGATGGAACCGACTTCTCCGCAGAGATGCTGGCCTACGCCCGAAAGAAACCCGACCTTTATCGCTCTCTCGTCCTAGGCGACCTGACCACGCCTCTGCCGGGCAAGCCGGGCGACTATCATGCAGCAGCTGCCGTGGGCGTCTTCAGCCCCGGCCACGCCCCGCCAGCGATGATCGAGCAGGTCGTGGATCTGCTGACGAAGGGAGGCTGCTTCGTCTTCTCGTTGAACGACCACGCAAGAGAAGACCCGAACTACGAGAAAACAATCGAGGACCTAGCCCGAGCCGGCAAGACCACGATCGTCTTCAAGGAAAACGGCCCGCATCTGCCGGGCCGCGGCATCGAGGCACTGGTTTATGTCCTTAGGCGTACTTGAGGGAGCAAGCATGAAGACCATGCTTATCGTCGGCGGTAGCCGCGGCATCGGCCGCGCTGTGGCCGAGCACTATGCGACCCGCGTAGAACAGCTCTATTGCGTGTCGCGCAGCCCCTCGCCCTTCGGTGAGTGGATCGAGGCCGATGTTTCAAAGCAAGCGGGTCTCGAAGCCATCGCCAGGGCCCTGGGCGACCGTCCGCTAGATGCCTTCCTCTTTCTGGGTGGCGTCTGGGAAGAGGGTGCCTTTACCGACCAGTACGATTTCAAACGCTCCAGTTTCGCGGAAATCGACTTCGTCCTCGCGGTCAACCTGACGGCACCGATCAAGCTCGCAAAGCTGCTGCTTGCCAACCTCCAGGCCGCCGAAGACCCACGCGTGCTGCTCATCGGATCGCTCAGCGGTTTGGAAAACAGTGCCGGCCGTGAAGTTGCGAACACTGCATCCAAGTATGGACTGCGCGGGGCTGCTCAGGCGCTGCAGCGCGAACTGGGCACCCTGGGGATCTGCTTCACAGTCGTGAACCCGGACAACGTAGAGACCCCGGAGGTCTTGGAGGATATCCGAACCGGGGCCTTCGGACCGCAGGTGCCGATCCCCATGGCCGACTTGGTCAAGGTGATCGACTGTACGCTCAGCCTATCTCGAAACACCTATGTTTCCGAGGTGAACGTTACCCAACGCTATCCGGGTCAGGAATAGAAAGCCTTCTCCACAGCGAAACGTCTGTACGACTTCGGGACGCCTGAGACAGACGCCCAGGTAGGCCAGACAGCATGCCTAAAGGCTCGGCGCGCCGCCCTCCTCTCGTCGTTTCTCGACGAAGGCTTCCAGTTCTTCCGAGACAGCCTCCTCCAAAGGCGGTGCCTCATAGTCCGCAAGGACCTTCTTGAAGATACGATTAGCCCTTTGAGTTGCCGACTCGGCACCCGCCTCCTCCCAGGTTTCGAAGTTGCGCCAGTCAGAGAGGACCGGCTGGTAAAATGCGGTCTCGTAGCGCTCCAAGGTGTGTTGGGCGCCGAAGAAATGACCACCGGGGCCGACCTCCTGCACGGCCGCAAGGCCGAGCGCCTTCTCGTCCACCGCTAGGGGCTGCATGAATTCGGCCATGCCTTGCAGCATCTCGACATCCAAGATGACCTTCTCGAAAGATGCGGTCAGACCGCCCTCGATCCATCCCGCGCCGTGCATCATCAGGTTCACATGCCCCATGACGGCCCCCCAGATCGACATCTGCGATTCATAGGCTGCCTGGGCATCGACCAGGTTAGAAGCATTGGCGTTGGAGGAGCGGTAGGGGAAGCCATAGCGGCGAGCCAGTTGACCGCCGATGAGCGCAGCGCGGGTGTATTCCGGCGTGCCGAAGGCAGGTGCGCCGGACTTCATGTCAACGTTGGAGGTAAAGCCGCCGTAGACGATCGGCGCGCCTGGATTGACCAGCTGCGAGAAGGCGATCCCGGCTAAGGCCTCGGCGTTCTGCTGGGCCAGAGCACCGACGATCGTCGCCGGCGCCATTGCACCGGACAGGGTGAAGGGCGTCAGCACTGCGACCTGGAGGGCCTTTGCCAGCTCAATCAACCCCTCCAGCATGGGGCCGTCCAGGCGCAGCGGCGAGGAGGTGTTGATGACGCTGAAAACTGAAGGCTCCAGATGCAGCTGCTCCTCAGAAACACCGCGCGCGATGCGAGCGATCTCAATGCCATCCAGGATTCGAGTCCGGCCCAGGGAATAGGCATGAAAGGCCTTGTCGCTAAGGCGCACGAAGTCAGAGAGGCAGTCCAGGTGTCGGGTTTCCGGCAGCAAGTCCACGGGCTCCACCGGATAGCCACCGAAGCAATGCACGATGTTGAAGCTGTGCAGCAGTCGCAGAAAGTTTCGATAGTCTTTCTGGTTGCCGGGCCGTCGTCCGCCGTCCAAGTCCGAGGCATTGGGCGCGGAGGCGACGCTGGCAAAAACCATGCGGTTGCCGCCCATCTCCAAATGACGGTCCGGATTGCGCGCATGCAAGGTAATGCTGGAAGGGACCGTCGTGATCGCCTCCAGGATGAGGTTGCGGTCGAAGCGTACCCGCTCGCTGCCCGGCGTCACATCGGCGCCTGCCTTGGCCAGGATCTCCACCGCCTCCGGCAGCAGAAAATCCATCCCAACCTCCTCCAAGATGGTGAGGGAGGTATTGTGAATCGCCTCGACCTGCTCCTCGCGCAGCACCTCCGTCGGCTTATAGGGATTGCGCAGCTGCCGCCAATCCAGTTGCTGCAGACCACCGCCGCGGCCAGCTCGCCGCCCTGCTCTCGCTCCACGCTCTCTCGCCATTACCTCGTTACTCCCTCGATACGGCAAGTGGGCCCATTGAATGTCGGAATCGGCGGCGCCGTTCCGGCTCGTCTCATGCCCGGGCTACAGCAGTCTGCAGCTCCAGCGCAATTTGTATATACAACTTTGCCCGACAGGGTTATAGGAGCATGACCGGGTGGGGGGTCCAGGGACATTTTCTTCCCTGCAAGCTCGCTGACCTGCCCGGTTAGACACCTTCAACCGGTTTGGAGTCCCTGGCCTGGCCACCGGCATCCAAACCTTCGATTGGACAAGGAGGAACCTTTCGGATCATGTCGATCTTGCCTGATGCAAAGACCTACGTGGTGATCGGTGCCGGGATGCACGGCCTCTCGACCGCCTGGCACCTGGCGATGGAGCTGGAAGCGCGCGGCACCGGGTCCGGCCGTGACATCGTCGTACTGGACAAGACCGCACCGGGTGCCGGGGCCACCGGCATCGCCTGTGGCTGCGTGCGCAACTTCTATATGACAGAACCGCTGCACGCGATCCTGCGCCATTCCGTCGACGTCTGGATGAGCGACCCGGTGCGCCTCGGGTTCCAGCAGGTGGGATACATCTCCGCCGGCGAGGAGAACCAGATCTCCGACTATGAGAAGGTCGTCGCCAGCCAGAATGCGGTCGGCTACACCACCGACCTCTACGTCGGCAAGGATGCCAAGTCCTTCCTCACGAACATCTGGCCCGACATGAACGTCGAGCGCATCGAGGTCTGCCACCACGAGAAGCCCTCGGGCTATGCCGGCACCCGCCAGGCCGTCGCCGGAATGGCCGAGAAATGCGCGCAGCTGGGCGTGCAGGTTCTCTCCGGGGTAGAGGTCACCGGCTACGACATGACCAACGGCCGGGTCAGTTCGGTCTCGACCAACATGGGCACAATCAAGGCCGACATGGTGGTGCTGACTTTGGGTGCGTGGATCGGCAAGCATTGGGAGATGCTGGGCCGCTCCAACCGACTGATCTGTCACTATCCCGACGGTGGTGCGCCTGAGATGGACATGTGGACCTATTGGCGTCTGTTGGAAGGCGAGGTCTACATCAACGAACCCTATCGCACCTCCGATGATCGTGATCCGCCCATCCTGCACGTCGAGCTGATGAACACCCCGGTCATCAACGAAGAGACCGGCGATGAGATTTCCGACCACCTCTATGTCTATTGGAAGAACGGGGCGGAGCGGATGGAGAAGCCCGGCGTCCAGGGTGGCACGATCCCGATCAAGATCGGTCCCGACGCCAAGGTCGATCCCTATGGCTGGGCCAATCCCGAGTATCAGGCCGATCCCTGGTTTGCCGATTACATGACTTCGGCAATGGCCTATCTGATGCCGCGCTTCAAAGGGCATCGTAAGCTCTTCAAAGATCGCCCGAACGGCGGCATCGGCGCCTTCACCCCGGACAACGTACCGATCTTCGACATGATCGCCGACAATGTTTACATGGTCGCCGACAGCAACCACGGCTTCAAGATGGCCGGCGTCGGCAAGCTGGTGGCCCACGAGATCGCAAGCGGCGACAAGGTCGAGGAGTTGAAGCCCTTCGCCTTCTCACGCTTTGCCGACGGCAAGACCTTCGGCGCCTCCAACAGCCACTGCCCCTGGGTCTGATCCTGGCTCAGGATTGACAGATGTGCTAGACGAAGGCCGGGGGTGGAGGTCACCATTCCCGGCCTTCTTGGTTCCTACCTAACCCTTTGCACGATTGACCCCACGGGCGTTTTCGGTCATCGCCTAGATACCGGCGGTCGCACACTAGTCTGTGGGAGCGGACTCGACTGCCGGCAAGAGCAATTGCGCCTCGCCGGGCAAGCATGGCCTGGCCGGCCCCAATAAGGGAGGTAGCGGTGCCATGGACGATCAAATGGATGAAGTGAACAAGCTGCTCGAAGAAGCTTATCAGTTTGCAACGACGGAAGGCGTCAGTCTGGCTCTAGACGTCCTCGGCGCCGTTGTTATCCTCATTGTCGGCTTTTGGATCGCCCGCAAGATTTCCAACGGCATGCGGCGCGCCATGGGCCGTTCCAAGCAGATCGATTCGGCGATCGCGAACTTCTTCTCCTCGGCGGTGCGCTATCTGATCATCGCCTTCGTCATCATCGCCGTCCTCAACCAGTTCGGCATCGAGACCACCAGCTTCGTCGCCATTCTGGGTGCTGCCGGTCTGGCCGTCGGCCTGGCCTTGCAGGGCGCGCTCTCGAATGTCGCAGCCGGCGTCATGCTGCTGATCTTCCGCCCCTTCAAGATCGGTAATTATGTCGATGCCGCCGGTATGGCCGGCACGATCGCAGATGTCGGCCTCTTCACGACCGAAATGGACACACCCGACAATGTGCGGATCACCGTACCGAACAGCCAGATTTGGGGGCAGTCGATCACCAACTTTTCGCATCATCCGACGCGGCGTATGGATATCGCCTGCGGCATCGGCTATGGCGAGCCGATCCAACCCGCGATGGATGCCATGCTGAAGCTGGCTGAAGCAGATGCACGCGTGCATGCCGAACCGGCACCGGCCGTCTTCGTAAACACCCTGGGCGGCAGCTCCGTCGACTTGAGCCTCCGCTTCTGGTGTGCAGCCGGCGACTATTGGCAACTGAAGTGGGACATGACCCGCATGGTGAAAGAGGCTTTCGACGAGGCCGGTATCGAGATCCCCTTTCCGCAGAGCGTCGTTACCATGCTACAGCCCGGCGGCGAGACCAAGCTTGCGGGTGCAAGCCATCTGCAGCCGGCAAAGCCTGGCGACGCGTAAGAGGCAGCAGCGACAGGCGTGAAACCGAGACTGGACTTAGACGGAAAGCGCCTGTCGCTCGATGATGTAGAGACCGTGGCTGAGGGTCACGTGACCCTGCAGCTCAGCCCAGAAGCGATGACGAGCCTGGCGCGCGGGCGCGCCGTGGTCGAGGCCGCTTTGGCCCAGCAAGAGCCGGTCTATGGCCTGACCACAGGTCTGGGCGCCCGCGTCGGTCATCGTCTTTCCAACGACGACCTCGCCGCCTTCTCCCTGCGCACAGTCGAGGGGCGCGCGCAATCAATCGGGCCGGAATTGGACGCAGCAACCACACGCGCGGTCATGCTGCTGCAGCTGAACGGTCGGCTCTCGGGCGCCGCGGGCCTCTCACCGGCCATCGCCGAGCTGTTGGTAGAGATGATCAATCGCGATCTGCGCCCTGCCCTGCCATCGATCGGCTCGCTGGGGGCCGGCGACCTCTGCATCCTGGGTCACCTCGGCCGCTTCGTTGCAGGACAGGGCAGAGGCTGGCTGGGTGAACACTGTGGAAGTGCAGCGGAACTCTTCGCCGCCGCAGAGCTGAAACCGGCTCATCTGGGTCCCAAGGATGGCTTGGCCCTGATCAATGCTTCTTCGGTCTCGACCGCCATCGCTGCCTTGGCGTTAACGCGCATCAAGCGGCTCTACGCCGTGGCCCAGGTCGCCGGCGCGCTTAGCCTGGAGGCATTTCGCGGCAACCTCTCGCCGCTGCGTCCAGCGGCGAGTTCGGCCCGACCGCAACCAGGCCAAGCCCGCGCGGCAACCGAGTTGCTCGCCCTTCTGGAGGGAAGCCTGCTGCACAGCCCCGGTCAGGCACGCCGCTTGCAGGATCCCATCTCGCTGCGCTGCCTGGCGCCCTTGCACGGGAGCCTCGCCGCCACCTGGGCCTTCGCCGAGGAAGCGCTGGCTGCGGAGATCAATGCCAGCGGTGACAATCCCCTGATCCTGGTCGACGAAGAGCAGATTGTCTCGACCGGCAACTTCCTGACACCGCATCTGACCGTAACCCTGGACGCTCTGGCCCAGGCCTTGGCGCAGACGGCATCTGCCTCGCTCTCGCGCACGGCGCGGCTCATGACCAAGCGGTTTTCCGACCTACCCGACAATCTCAGCCTCCACGGTTCGGGTCGCTCGGGCTTTGCGCCGCTGATGAAGATCGGCGACAGCCTTCTGGGCGAGATCGCACATCTGGCGCTGCCGGTGCAACCCGTCATGCGCTGGGGCGCGGACGGGGTAGAGGACGAGGTCACGCACAGCCCGCTTGCCGCCAAGAAGTTATCAGACCTTGCTGAGCGCTTCGCCTATCTCTTGGCAATGGAGCTTGCCGTGGCCGCCGAAGCCTTAGAGCAACGCAAGCTCGCCAAGACTGCCCCTCGCATCGTTGAAGCGCTCGAACTGGTGCGGGGCTGCCTTGCCTCCTTAGACGACGACCGCTCCCTCAGCGCCGAGTTGATGGCCTTGGCGCAAGGCCCGATTGCGGACGGACGGCTGGCCAAGCTGCTCGACAACTCATAGGCTCGGTTTGGCCCTGGCAGTCAGCGCTTTGGGTCCAGTTCCGCCACTCAGGCCTAGTCATCGCCAAGAAACACAACAAAGCAGGCAGGAGGCAGATCACCATGAAGGTCGTCGTGATGGGCGCAGGGGTCATCGGTGTCACCACCGCATACTACCTCGCCAAAGCCGGAGCCGAGGTTACGGTGCTCGACCGGCAAGCCGGGCCGGGCCTGGAGACGAGCTACGCCAACGCCGGTGAACTCAGTTACGGCATGACCTCGCCGTGGGCGGCACCCGGGGTACCGAAAAAGGCGCTCAAATGGCTCTTCATGAAACGTCGGCCGCTCTTCATCTGGCCGCTGATCAGCCTGACCATGTGGAAGTGGGGCCTCCAGATGGTCCGAAACTGCAACGATGCCAGCTACCGAGTGAACAAGAGCCGCATGGTCAGGATCTCCAACTACGCGCGCGATTGCCTGCCGGAACTAATCGAGGAGACCGGGATCGACTATGACGGCCGGGCGCAAGGTACCCTGCAGCTCTTCCGGAACGAAAAGCAGCTGAAGGCCTCTAAGGCCGATCAGGAAATCCTGGCTGAATTCGACTCGCCCTTCGAAGTTCTGGACCAGGACGGCTGCATCGCCGTTGAACCCGCACTCGCGCTGGTCCGCGAGAAGTTCGTGGGGGGCCTGCGCCTCACCGCCGACCGTACCGGCGATTGCCGCTTGTTCACCATCGCACTCGCCGAGATTTGCGCCGAGATGGGCGTGGAGTTCCTTTTCGGCCAGTCGATCCGCGCCATCACCGTCGGAAGCGATCGCGTCCTCGGCGTGGACACCGAGATCGCCGGTCGCGTTACCGGTGACGCTTATGTCTGCGCTCTGGGCAGTTTCGGACCCCGCCTCTTGAACCCGATCGGCATTCGACTGCCGGTCTATCCGGTCAAGGGCTATTCGGTCACCCTACCCGTCACCGATGCATCCTATGCACCGCAATCGACCTTGATGGACGAGACCCACAAGGTTGCGATCACGCGGCTTGGCGAGCGCATTCGCGTCGCCGGTACGGCCGAGATCGCGGGCTATTCCAACCGCCTTGGCCCACATGCGACCGACACGGTGCGCTATGTCGTGAACGACCTTTTTCCCAAAGGGGGCGATCTCTCCAAGGCCGAAGGTTGGACGGGGCTCCGGCCAATGACGCCGGACGGCACGCCGGTACTAGGTGCAAGCCGCTACACCAACCTCTTCCTAAACACCGGCCACGGCACACTGGGCTGGACCATGTCCACCGGATCGGGCCGCGCTGTGGCTGACCTGGTGCTGGGTCGCGAGCCGGAAATCTCCTTCGAAGGTCTAACGGCTGCCCGCTACTCTTGAGCGGACAGAGCGCGACCAATCAGTGCTCTAAGCCGCTTTCTTCGGCGGGCGACGCTTCGCCACCTGCTCGCCGTAGGTGTCCATCATCTCGGTCTCGCTGTCCTGCTCTTCCGCAGAGATCGGCTCTAGGGCCTTATCCATGTAATCCATCTTGTTAGGATCGCGGTCGATTCGCCGTGCGATCGCGCTGAGCTCCAGGAAGAGCTTGGTCCAGAGGTAAGCTGTGCGGGCGATCTCTCCCAGGCGCCGAGGATAGAAGACTGCGCGCCCCTCGATCGGGAGCCCGCTGCGGCGCTGGGTGCGGACCTTGCGACGCAACCATCCGCCTTGAATCGGGTGCACCTTCTCGATGATGGGATAGCCCTTAAACCAGAAGAGCGTCGCCATCACCTGCTTGGCCGTCATGCCGGAGGTCGCATGGCGGCGCATGATCCGCTCCATATGCTCCTTAGTGTAGAAGATATCCCAGGCTTTCCAGTAGATGTTGGTCCAATCCTCACGGGACATCTTGGGGTGATCGACCACGATATGCTCGAGGTCGTACTTGTTCATGTCGGGATCCATCGGCACGCCCTGCTTGTGCAGGCGCTGATGATCCTCGGAGCCCGGCAGCGGGGTTAGCGGGAAAAACTGGAGCAAGTCGATCGGCAGCTCGTCCATGATGATGCGAATATCGCGCTCGATCCGCTCCGGCGTGTCGCCGGCGAAGCCCATGATGTAACCGGCATAGTTGGTGATGCCCTGCGACTTCCAGGCCTGTACCATCTCGCGGTACTCCCAGATCCGGTTCTGCCGCTTTTTTGCGCCGGCCAGGTTTTCGGGATTGATGTTCTCCAGGCCGATGTAGACGCGACGCGTTCCCGCGGCATAGGCCTTCTCGATGAAGTTTGGGATCTTGTGGCAAAGCGTGTCGACCTGCAGGACCAGAAACACGCGGATCTTTTCCTCGCGCCTGAGTTTGATCAGGCGGTCGAAGATGGCCTCCCAGTTCTTGTTGCGAGCGAAGTTGTCATCGGTGACGAAGAAACGACGAATTCCCTGCGCCCAGTTGGTGCGCACGATGCGCTCAATGTCATCGGCGCTGCGGAAACGGCTCTTACGCCCCTGGACATTGATGATGGTGCAGAAGGAGCACTGAAAGGGACAGCCGCGCCCGGCATCGAAGGAGGTGTACCAGCCCATCGTGCGACGCACGTTGTCGCGTGGCAGGATCGGTACCGGCTGATCCTCCATGCCCGGCAGATCGTGCAGATAGTTGTAAATCGCTTTCGGCGCCCCGGCACGCAGGTCCGTTAGCAATTCATCCAGTCGACCCTCGCACTCGCCCGCATAAATCACGATGCCCAGGTCTTTGGCCTCCTGGATGTCGGGTGGCAGCTCCGGCAGCATGGAGATGCAGCCGGAGACGTGGAATCCGCCAATCACCACGGGGATCCCTTGGTCTCGCAGCGGCCGCGCGATGTCCATGGTGCGCGGGAACTGATTGGACTGTACGCCGACCAGGCCGACAAAACTGCCGGGCGCACCCTGCTGGACCCAGCGCGCGATGCGTTTCATCGGCAAGACAGTGTTGGTCTCGTCGTAGGCCTGGACTTCAATCTTCACGTCAGGGCCCAAAACCTGCTGCGCCTGACAATCCTCGACAACGGCAAAAAGCGACGCCAACGAGTTGGAGGGGATGGAGGAACGACGCCACTGAATGACATAGCCGTCGTCGTCATAGCGCGACGGCTTGATCAAGGCGATGCGGACCGACTCTTTGTTCATTTCTTCTTTCGCCCTCTTCGAACGGCCAATACCGGATGGCCTCGACTGCACAGATTTCCCCTCTGCTGCACGGACATATAGCGCAGCGGAGCCATTTGGGCAAAATGGAACCGCCCGCAAGACTCCGATAGATCTTTAAAGTTCGTCAGGCTGTTGCCGATAAAGCCTTGGGGCGACGCTTGGCAACCAGGTCGCCATAGGTCTCCATCATCTCCTGCTCATCCTCAGTCGTGGCATCCAGCGCGCGGTCGCTATAAGCAAGTCGAGCAGGATCACGCATGATCCGCCAGGCCGTCCAACGCAGCCAGAAATGAAGACCAAGCCATCTGGTCGTGGTCCAAGCAACTTCCAAGCCGCGCCGCGTAAAGAATAGCAGTGCGGGCTCTAGCGGGAGACCGGATCGGCGCTGCCGTCGAACTTTACGGCGGAAGAAGCCGCCCTGGATCGGATGCACCCCTTCGATGGAGGGGAAGCCTTTGAAGGCCATCAGTGCCGCCGTCTTGAGTTTCTTCTTTCCGCCGGCCGCCCGGCGGCGCAGAATGCGCTCCATGTGCGAGCGGCTGTAATAGATGTCCCAGGATTTCCAATAGATTGCCGTCCATTCCTCACGACTCATGAGAGGATGGTCGACCACGACATGTTCCAGATCGTATCTGTTCATGTCAGCATCCATCGCAACACCTTGATCTAGCAAGCGCTTGTGGTCTTCGGACCCAGGCAGCGGGGTCAAGGGATAAAACTGCAGGAAGTCCAGTGGCAGCTCTTCCATGATGATGCGGATGTCTTGCTCGATCCGCTCTGGCGTGTCGCCGGCAAAACCTATGATGTACCCGGCATAGGTCATGACACCTTGGTCTTTCCATTCCAGGATCATCTCCCGGTATTCCCAGATCTTGTTTTGGCGCTTCTTGGCGTCGATCAGGTTGGCCGGATTGATGTTCTCCAGTCCGATGTAGACCGTGCTCGTCCCGGCAGCCCTAGCCTTCTCGATGAATCTGGGAATCTTGTGGCAGAGGGTGTCGACCTGCAGGGTCATATGGATCCTCAAGCCCTCGTCCCGGCGCAGCGCGATAAGGCGGTCGAAGATGGCCTCCCAGTTCTTGTTCCGGGCGAAGTTGTCGTCCGTGACGAAGAAGGTCTTCACACCCTGGGCCAGATTGCTGCGCACGATGGCCTCGATATCGTCTGCCGTGCGATAGCGGCTCTTACGGCCCTGTACGTTGATAATGGTGCAGAAGGAACACTGGTAAGGGCAGCCTCTACCGGCGTCGAAGGAGCCATAGTGGCCGATGGTCCGGGTGACTCTCTCTCTGGGAAGAAAAGGCGACGGCTGGCCCTCGAGCCCAGGGAGATCGCTGAGGTAGTCGTAGACCGGCTTGGCCTCTCCGGTTCGGAGATCCGCCAAAAGCTCGTGCAGCCGATCCTCGCTCTCACCGGCATAGAGGATCATGCCTCTATCGCGCGCCTCGGCAAGATCGGGAGGAAGCTCATCCAGCATGGCCATGCAGCCAGAAACATGAAAGCCACCGATGACGACCGACAGGCCGCGGTCTCTGGCCGGACGAGCGATATCCATGGCGCGCGGAAACTGATTCGACTGCACACCGACCAAGCCGAGGAAACTGCCCGGTCCCCCGGTAGCGACCCAGTCAAGAATGCGTTTCATCGGCAGGATGGTGTTGGTCTCGTCATAGGCCTGGATGTCGATACAGACATCTTCGCCCAGAACGCGACGCTCTGCACAATCCATCATCAAAGCATAGACGGCAGCCAGCGAGTTGGAGGGTATCAGCGAGCGGCGCCACTGTACCACATAGCCCTCGTCGTCGTAGCGCGATGGCTTGATCAGCGCGACCCGAAGTTGGTCCTCGCCCTCCTTATCATTCCCCAAAGACAAGACGCACCCCTCTACGTCCAGATCTAGCTTCTTCCCTCAAAAGATCTTAGTCCAAGTCTATTTAGACTCCAATTCTTTTTGACTCTTGCGCCTCCCAACGATTGTCTTGGTTGGAACAGAGATCTGTAGTTCATCTTATAGTTAGAATTCTACCAATATGTTACTGTAATTCATTATCCAAAGTTTCTCCATCTCTGAAATCGTAATATTTATAGAAAACAAAAGCATAGCGTAAGGATGCCGGCAACTGAGACCGATCCAACAGTCGCGCAGAGCAAGTGGCGGTAGAGGTTCGAGAGCTTAGATCTCAGCTCTCCCTAGTCTCGCTCTCCTGGGCTTTTCGATGCTTCGCCCGTCGCCTGTACTGCTTCGATGAGGGCTCTACCTTAAGAGCCTTGCGGCGCAGCAGGGCGACATAAGGATTACGAGGCCGCTTGGTCTTGCGGGTCTTGCGGGTCATGGCGCACCCGACGGCTCACAGGTAGCTCGCCGCAAGTTCGGCGTATTGCCTGGGCGAGTAGTGCATCATCTTGATTTCTTCGGGCGTCAGGTCGCGCAGGTACTTGGCAGGAGAGCCGGCCCAAAGCTGACCGGCGGGCACACGCTTGCGCGGCGTGACCAAAGCGCCGGCGGCGACCATGGCACCCGCCTCGATCACGGCATCGTCCATCACCACGGCGCGCATACCGATGAAACAGCCATCTTCCAGGCGACAGGCATGCAGCAAGGCCTGGTGGCCGACGGTGATGTGGCTGCCGATCCAAGTTGGCATGCCGCCACCGGTTTCCTGATAATCGCCGGCCGGATCGTGATTGACGTGAATCACGGTCCCGTCCTGAATGTTGGTACCCTCGCCAATGGTGATACGATTGACATCGCCGCGGACGACGCAGCCATACCAGATGGAGCTACCCTTGCCCACGACGACATCGCCGATCACCACGGCATTGTCGGCAACGAACACGGAAGGATCGATCTGAGGTTCGCGACCTAGATAGCTGCGCAGAGGGCCAGGCATAAGCGTTCTCCTCGCCTATTAGGGAAAAAGGGGCGGCTGCAAGAGGGCAGTCGTCTCCGGCAAACCGAAGAGCAAATTCATGTTCTGAATGGCTTGACCGCTGGAGCCCTTGACCAGATTGTCGATGGCGGCAATCACGATGGCTCGCCCCGGAATCCGATCCTCAATCACCGAGATTGCGGCATAGTTGGAGCCACGCACCATCTGGGTGGAGGGCAAGCGTCCTTTGGGAAGCAGTTGGATGAAGGTCTCATCCCCATAGGCCGCGGCTAGGCTGTCGCGCAGAGACCCTGCCGTCCGCCCCTCGCTCAGCCGCAGGTGACAGGTGACCAGTTCACCACGGCTCATCGGCACCAGATGCGGGGTGAAGTTCACAAGAACTTGGCGACCGGCCGCCTTGCCGATCTCCTGCTCGATCTCCGGCGCATGGCGATGGCTGCCGACGGCGTAGGGTGCCGTTCCCTCACCGGCTTCGCAAAACAGCAGGTTCTCCTTAAGGCCACGCCCGGCACCGGAGACACCGCTCTTGGCATCGATGATGATCTCTTCGGGATCGACTAGGCCATCGCGCACCAAAGGCAGCAGCGCCAGCAAGACGGCGGTGGGATAGCAGCCAGGACAGGCGATCAGCCTAGCGGCCGCTATCCTGTCGCGATTCACCTCACTCAAGCCGTAGACCGCCTCTCCCTGCAGCTCGGGCGCATAGTGCTCATGGCCATACCAGGTCGCATAGGTGGCCGGGTCCTCCAGGCGAAAATCCGCGGAAAGGTCCACCACGCTCAATGTTTTCGGGAGCGTTTTAACGATCTGTTGCGAGGTTGCATGCGGTAGCGCACAGAACAGCAGATCCAAGCCGGACCAGTCGGCATCCTCGACTGTGATCAGGTCGGGCAGATCGAGATAAGCCAGGTGGGGATAGACCGCGCCCAAGGGCTTGCCGGCGTGGGAATTGGCGGTGAGCAGTCGGATCTCGACCTCGGGATGCAGGGTGAGCAGACGCACAAGATCTGCCCCCGTGTAACCCGAAGCGCCGAGAATGCCTGCTTTGATCCGCTTGCTCATCGTCCCTTTTCCACATGCCGGAGT
The DNA here is from genome assembly GCA_963669445.1 of Rhodospirillales bacterium. GTDB lineage: Bacteria > Pseudomonadota > Alphaproteobacteria > Kiloniellales > JACOMY01 > JACOMY01. The sequence continues at coordinate 982,241 of OY770029.1, read as the reverse complement.
TTTCTTGCGGAGGCTTGCTTACAAGCCGTTAGCAGGCTTGCCAAGCCCGCGTGCACGCGGATCTGCTCTGCCTCGTCGCGTATGCCCAGAACGTCAGCTAAGAACGCAGGCCCAAGAATCGACGGGGGCAAGCCAAACCGCCGCCGCTGGTTTCACGGGAAAGCAGTTGACAGGATGGTCTGGCCTATCGGACGCTGAGCGCAGCATCACAGAGACGAGAGCCACAGCTGCGAGCCAGAGCGCCAGACAACGCTTCCGAGACCCGGCCTAGCCAAACTCGTAGGCCGCTGCTTTGACAAGAGGTCGAGAGCAGCAGACGCCAAGCAACTGAGACCTTCCGCAACAAGGGGGCACCACCCTCCGTGATAACGATTTCCAGCCATAGCGCAGTCTCTGCGCGGCGCCTTCTCTACCGCGTGTCGGGCTAGGACTTCCGCACACATGCTGTACGGACTGGAGGGGCTGGCCCCCTATGTCGTCGGCACGACGCTTGTCCTGCTGTTTGCCGCTTTTGCGCTGGAGTGGCGACCGCCTGAGGTTTCGGCCGCGGCGGCCGTCGCAGCACTGCTAGGCTTGGACATCCTGTCGATCGACGATGTGCTGCAGGTCTTCACCAACACCGCACCGATCACCATTGCGGCCATGTTCATCATCTCTGCCTCGCTGGTGCGCACCGGTGCATTGGAGAGCTTTGCTTTCCACCTGACCAAACGTGCCGCCGCCCATCCGATCCGCGCGCTCTTCGTCTTCCTACTGGCGATTGTCGTGATGTCCGGCTTCATGAACAACACGCCGCTGGTCATGCTGATGATCCCGGTCGCGGTTGCAATGGCGAACGAGCTTTCGCGCTCTCCGACCAAGCTCCTTATTCCGCTCTCCTACGCCTCGATCCTGGGCGGGACCTGCACGCTGCTGGGTACCTCGACCAACATTCTGGTGGATGGCGTCGCGCGCGACAACGGCTTGCCGGGTTTCCATATCTTCGAAATCGCCCCCCTGGGCATCGTCGCCTCGCTGCTTGGCATCGGCTATCTGATCTTCGCCCAGCGGCTGCTGCCCGACCGCACCACGCTGTCCGCGATCACGACCATGACGGCGCAGCCAAAGTTCATGGTGGAGATCGTCGTCGAGGAGGGCTCATCCTACATCGGCGAGCATCCCCGAGAGGTCGCAGCCTTCAATCAGGCCGACCGTCGGATCGTCGATGTGATCCGCGGCGACGCCTCCCTCCGTCGCAACATGGATGCTGTAGAGATTCAAGCTGGCGACATTCTCGTACTGCGCAGCCCGGCCAGTGAAATCCTGACAATGAAGGAAGCCGGACAGCTGAAGGATCGCCAGGACGTCCATATTCAACGCATCGGCACCCGCAAATCGGTCATCGTCGAGATGTTGATGACACCGGGCACCCGTATTCTGGGCAGAACGCTGGGTCAGCTGCGCTTGCGACGGCGTTACGGCATCTATCCGCTGGCATTGCACCGACGCGGAGCCAATTTGGAACGTCGCTTCGAGACGACGCCGCTCGAGGTCGGCGATATCCTGTTGCTGGAAGGCGCACCCGACGATGTCCGACGCCTCGTCGAGGATCAGGACTTAGTCAATGTGGCAGAACCCAGGGTCCGCGGCTTTCGTCGCTCCAAAGCGCCCATTGCGATTGCTGCGATCCTCATGGTGGCCTTCGGTGCCGCACTCGGGATCATGCCTATAGCCGGTCTGGCGCTTTGCGGTGCTGCCGTGGTGCTGGCGACACGCTGCATCGAGGCCGAAGAGGCCTTCGCCGCCGTCGACTGGCGCATCCTGACTTTGATCTTCGCCATGTTGGCGATTGGCGGCGCGCTGCAGAAGACCGGCGTGGTGACGGCCTTGATCGACAGCGTCTCGCCGCTTCTGGCTAACGCCCCGCCGCTGGTCGCACTGGCGTGCGTCTATTTCCTCTCCGTCATCCTGACCGAACTGGTGACTAACAATGCAGTCGCAGTCATCATGACGCCGATTGCCATCGCGCTGGCTCTCAGCCTCGGCAGCCAACCGGAGCCCTTCGTCATCGCCGTGATGTTCGCCGCCAGCGTCTCATTCCTGACGCCGATTGGCTATCAGACCAACACACTGGTCTACTCCGCCGGTGGCTATCGCTTCACCGACTTCGTCAAGTTTGGCGCCCCTATGGCGGTGATGGCCGCGGTGGTGGCCTTGGTCATGATTCCGCTCATCTGGCCGCTGCAGTAGCAAACTCGGACTCGGCGGCGGCTGGTGCAGAGGCGGCCTTGCGTTTGCCTTCCCAGATCCGCTCGTGCAGAGCGAAGAAGACAGTCTGAACAGCAGGCTCGACCAGGCCAATGGAGAGAGCAATCACCCAGTCGCCGGTAAGCACGAAGGCAACGGCGACGGCGACGGCTAGATGCATGAACGCATAGCTTCCGGTCTTGCGAAGGGTGCGCATGAGCTGGCGTCCTCAAGTTAGTACATTAAAATGATATTAAGAATGATTCGCATGCTTTTCAATAGGGATCTCATTCATCCGAACTCGCGTTGATGTGAGGTGCGCAATCTCCGACCTCTCTACGCTGCCAAATCAAGCAGCCTGGGTCCGTCACCAACGCCAGAACCGCCTCCAACTGCAGACACAAGCCGGCGACTTGGCTACCGATCTTCATCACAAAGGTGGTACCGCTGATCGCTCAGCGGTCGTCGACCCGTGGTTTCCCGCGCATGTCTGGCGGCAAGGTAAGGTTCAAACAGCGCAATCTGCTTGGCCGTAAGCCAGTGGCGTTCACTCATCTTTCGCCCCTCTCCTTTTGGAAGGATAACCATTTCTGCACCGTTACGCTCGACACCTCTATGAATTCGGGACCTAGGCGCAGAGATACCATCAATACACGATGTTATGATAACCAACCCTCTTAAAGAGGGCGCCGCCTTAGCGCCCAAGGCTTGCCAGTGAAGGCCGGATACGCGACCCTTGGTTTGGAGCAAAGGAAGGGGCACAAAGACTCTGGATCGCTCGTCAGAGGCAGCTGGGCGTGAGGAGCAAGCGCGGTGGGCCACCCATATGAGACCTTACCCGCGCGGAACTTCTGGCGAAGCGCAGTCGGTGATCGCAACTTGTTCGACATCGGCGATCTTCATTCGCCGCGCATTGAATTGAGCCATGACGACCGCTTTGTCACCGCCGGATCCTGTTTCGCACAGCACGTCAGCCGCGCGATTTCCGCAGCAGGGATGACCTGGGTCGACGCGGAACCAGCACCACCCTATCTGTCGAAGAAAGACGCGCAGCGCTTTAACTACAGCGTCTTCTCGTTTCGTACCTCAAACATCTACACCGCGGCTATGTTGCGTCAGTGGACAGACTGGGCCTCAGATCCCGAGCGCATGCCCAAGCTGGTTTGGGAGCAGGACGGCCGGTTCTTCGATCCCTTTCGCCCAGCGATCGAACCCGGCGGCTTTGCGAACCGCGACGAACTCCTGCATGCGCGAGAGAGAACGCTTCTGGCAATTCGAGCGGCCTTGAAGCGCGGCACGGTCTTGGTCTTCACGCTCGGACTGACGGAAGCCTGGTACGCACGCTCCACAGGCCTCCACTATGCGGCCTGCCCGGGCACTCTGGCGGGAGAGTTCGACCCCAAGGAAGATGCGTTCGTCAATCTCAGCTATCCAGAGGTTCGCGGCCAGCTCGAAACAGCGATCGCCACGATGCGCGGTATCAATCCGGAATTGAAGATCTTGCTGACGGTTTCGCCAGTTCCATTGACAGCGAGCGCAGTCAAGGATCAGCATGTATTGGTGGCATCAACCTACTCAAAGTCTACCCTGCGCGCTGTTGCTGGAGATCTTAGCGACGCCTTGCCGAATGTAGATTACTTCCCATCCTACGAGATCATCACTGCGCCCGCGTATCGCGGCGTGTTTTTCGAAGCGAACATGCGCTCTGTAAATGCACATGGCGTTGCCCAGGTAATGAAACACGTCTTCGAGGCCTATGGACTGGAGCCCAGCACGAAACCCTCCGAGCGCAAGCGCCGCCGGCGGATCGAGGACTCAGAAACCGCCGATGATGTGGTCTGCGAAGACGAGGTTCTGGAATTCTACAATGCCAACTGAGGTCTTTATCTGCGGAGACTCGCACAGCAAGCGCCTCTCAACCTATGCTCAGGGGCACAGAATACCTTTCAAAGGTGGACCACTGTCGGGAGGCCGGCATATGGAACAGCGGTTCTTTCGAATCAAGAACGACTGCCTGATCCTCACCCCTGAGATCATGCGGGACCGAACGCCGATCTTCGCAGGAATCATCGACCATGACGGGCCGATCCTTTCCACCGTCGGCTTCAACTCGCATCGCTTTGCGACATTCTTCTATAGGCACCTGAAGTCTGAAGGCATTGCTCTTCATATGATATCCGATGCCGTATTCCATGCTGCGGTTGTAGGGGCACGCAGTGGAGCTTTGGAGTTTTACCGCATCTTGGCCGAGCGCGGGCGCTCTGTTTACTTCGCCTCTTCCCCACAAATCCCATCACCGACCGAGCCGGCATCTCTTCCCACTCTCAAGCGGTTCGAGAAGGTTTTGATCCCAGAGATTGAGGCAACGGGGGCTCGACACATCGAGACTAGGGATGCGATCGAAGGGCCAAAGGGCATACTGGCTAAGTACGCCGGAGAGGGTGTGCATGGGAACCTGCGTTGGGCAGGCTTGATCTTCGAAAGGCTCTTTGCGATGAGGCAAAAAGAGTGATGAGAACGAGTGACGGTGGTTCCTCGACTGACCCCTCATAGCATTGAGCGGGCAAGCCTTCGCCTGATCGGACTGGCAATTTACTGCCCAGACCAGAGATGGCCAAAACATCAGGAAGGGCTCTGGCAACGTCATGAGCCTAGATGTGTTTCGTGCGATCTGCTTCGGGCCTACTGATCAGGCTGGGATCAGGCACTGTCGGCCAGGCTTTCTGTGGGTCACGGTTGGATTCACCGTGGCAAGGTGCATTCTGCACACACTCCTGAAGCAGCCGATCCGGACACCATTCTCGACCGTACAACCGCTTGAGGTACAATCAAGAATCGTTTTCGACCGTCTCTGCGAAGGTCAGAAAGCAAAACGGGCGAAAGCACGAAGCCTTCGCCCGTAAACTCCTCCAAGGAGGTCTTGCTTAGCGCTTAGAGAACTGGAAGCTGCGGCGGGCCTTGGCCTTACCGTACTTCTTACGCTCAACCGCGCGCGGATCGCGGGTGAGGAAACCACCGCGCTTCAGCACCGGGCGCAGCTCCGGCTCGTAGTAGGTCAGCGCGCGCGAGATGCCATGCCGCAGCGCACCGGCCTGGCCGGAAAGGCCGCCGCCGGTTACGGTGCACTCGACGTCGAACTGGCGATCGCGGTTGGCTGCCTCGAAGGGCTGGTTGATGACCATGCGCAGCACCGGACGGGCAAAATAGACTTCGAAGGCGCGCTTATTGACGGTGATCTTGCCAGTGCCGGGCTTGATCCAAACCCGAGCGACGGCGTCCTTGCGGCGACCAGTGGCATAGGAACGGCCCTGTGCGTCGCGCTTGGGCTCCGGCAGGGCATCTTCGCTCTCGGCGACCTGTCCCAGGTCGGAAAGGCTGGTGACGATCTCTTCACTCATGGCTCTAGATGGCCCTTGTGTTCTTGGCGTTGCGCGCGGCGAGATCCAGGGTCTCTGGCTGCTGCGCCTCATGCGGATGCTCCGCGCCGGCATAGACACGCAGATTGCTCATCTGCTGGCGCCCGAGAGGGCCGCGGGTGATCATCCGCTCGACCGCCTTGACGATCGCGCGCTCGGGGAAGCGGCCGCTCAGGGTGTCGCCCAAGCTGCGCTCCTTGATGCCGCCGGGATAGCCGGTGTGCCAATAGAACTTCTTCTGAGCGAGCTTGTTGCCGGTGACCTTGACCTTGGCCGCGTTGACCACGATCACATTGTCACCGCAGTCCATGTGCGGTGTGAAGCTGGGCTTGTGCTTGCCGCGCAGGATCTTGGCGATCTCCGCAGCCATGCGTCCCAGCACCAAGCCGTCGGCGTCGATCAAGATCCACTTCTTCTCGATCTCGGACGGCTTTGCCGAGTAGGTTTTCATCGACCTCTGTCCAATCGTTGGAATGTCACGAGGCGCGCGTCTTCGAGAAACGCCGCCGTTGTTCGGAAGCGCGCCTTCTACTGACCCCTATCTAGGCTGTCAAGCCGAAAAAGCAATAGAATTCCAGTGGATTAGATGTGCGGTAAATAGATACCGTTAAATCATCGTTCGCTGGGAATGGCATAGGTGGCCGTGACGTGACTGACCGGTTCGTCCCGGCCCTCACTGAAGACGCTGGCATCCGCAACGGCCAAGCGCTTGCCCAGTTTCAACAGCTTGCATTCGCAGGTCAGATCGCCGGGCTGCGGCTTGCGCAGAAAGTTCATGGAGAGGCTGGTGGTCACCGCCAAGGGAACATGACCGATCGCACCGAGAAGGGCTGCGTAGGCCGCACAGTCGGCCAGCGCCATCTGTGCCGGACCGGAGATGGTGCCGCCCGGTCGCAGCAACTCCTTCTTTGCCGGCAGCCTCATGCGCGAGACGCCGTGGCCGATCTCCTCTGTGACCAGGCCGATGAAGTCGTAGAAGCCGCGCTCCTCGCGCCAGATCTCTTCGAAGGCCTCGACCGTGATTGCCGGCGCTTTGGTCATGACAGTCCTTATCCCCACATCGCTTGCATCCTGCCTTGCGAAAAGGCCAAACTGCGGCGACCTTGGCAAGAGAAGAGGAGTGGCACCGATGAGCGCAGCCGCCCAAGCCCTGCAGAGCAACTCACCCCTGGTGCTGGAGGAAACCAGCGCTGGCGTGCGAACGATCACCATGAACCGGCCGCGGCAGTTCAATGCGCTTTCCGAAGGCCTGCTCGATTCCCTGACCGATGCGCTGGAGCGGGCCGGCGAGGACGATGACGTTCGCGTCGTGGTGTTGGCCGCTGCCGGACGTGCCTTCTGTGCCGGGCACGACCTGAAGGAAATGCGCGCCACGCCTGAGAAGGCCTACTACCAAGATCTCTTCAAGGCCTGCAGTCGGATGATGCTGACCATCACCCGCATCCCCAAGCCGGTGATCGCCAGGGTTCACGCCATCGCAACGGCAGCCGGTTGCCAGCTGGTCGCACAGTGCGATATGGCCGTGGCCGCGGAAGACGCAACTTTTGCCACCAGCGGCATCAATGCAGGCCTCTTCTGCTCCACCCCATCGGTTTCGCTCACCCGCAACGTTCCGCGCAAGCGCGCCTTCGAGATGCTCTTTACCGGCGACTTCATCGATGCCCAGACCGCAGCCGACTGGGGCCTGGTGAACCGCGTGGTGCCGCAGGAGCAACTCGACGAGGAGATCGCGGCGCTCGCCGCGCGCATCACGGCGAAGTCGGCAGTTGCCATCGCGACGGGCAAACGCATGGTCTACACCCAGATGGAAAGGGGGATGGAGGCGGCCTACGACTATGCCGCCGAGGCCATGGCCTGCAACATGATGGCGGAAGATGTCGGTGAGGGCATCGACGCCTTCATCGAAAAACGCCCGGCTGTGTGGAAGCATCGCTAAGCAGAACCTGGAATTCGGCCGAGGGATCTCCCACCTAACAGGCATGAGCCTGCCGATCTTGAGCCCCTCCGAAGGGGAGATGCGCGCTGCCTATGAGGCCGGTGTCGCGAGCTATATCGCCGAGCGCCGACGCCGCATCCACCCCTTCGTTCGTGAGACCTACAACCTACGAAGCAGCCTGCGTCTGCACCGAGAGGCCCTGCGCGAAGACATCTGGCGGGGACCGGCAAACGTGCTGATGACCGTGCCACAGTTGGCCGTCGAAGTCGGCGCTGCCGGCGCATCCCGTTTGGGCTGGCGCCGAGCCTCAGACCGCTTGCGAGCGCAAAGGCTCCAGGTCGACACGGTCGGCGGCCGCGAAGTGACCTGGCGAGTTATGACCCAGTTCCTGGAACTGCCCTACGAGAGCCCGGACGGGCGGATCAGCCACAAGGATGCGCTGAGCGAGGCAGTTTTGCGCCAGCCGCCCTTCCCTGCCCTGCTGGCCCCCTTCGAGCAAGCCGTCGTCGAGCAGCGCGATCCGGAAGCACTGCGCCAATGGCTGACCGATTCGCTGACGCACTATGTCGACAGCCGCAGCCATGCCGCTGAGCTGGCCAACGCCATGCTGGCCAGCGCAGTGGGAATCCTGCTGTTCAAGCAGTGGACCCCGGGTGCGGCCAGTCTGGGGCCTCTGCTCGCCCAGGCCGTGGCGCAGAAGACGGCGCCGCTTTGGCTGCCCTTCGGCGGCAAGCTGATTGGCCTCCTGCCTGCCTCGCTCGCCGCTTCGGCGCCGATGGTGGCGACGGCAGGCGCGACCCTGGGTCTTCTAGGAATCGGCGCCCTGTTGGCCTCCTTCTCCGGAATCGTTACCGACCCGATCCAGGCCCGCGTCGGTCTGCACCACTACCGCCTAAGGCGTCTGGTCGACCGAATGGAGCGTAGTCTCTTGGGTCAGGAGGAAGCCAGCTACACCCTGCCCGATCGCTATGCAGCACGCCTCTTCGACATCCTGGACTTGGCACGCAGCTTCAAGACGGCTTGAGCCCGCGCCTTCGGGCACCTAGTGTCCGCTGCATGAGCGAGCTTTCCTACACCAATGCCCAGATCTTGGGCGTGCTTCACCGCAGCAAGACCATCGCCATGGTCGGCGCCAGCGCCAAGTGGAACCGACCCAGCTACTTCGCAATGAAGTATCTGCAGGAAAAGGGCTATCGGGTGATACCCGTGAACCCGGGTCTGGCCGGCCAGACCCTTTTGAATGAAGTGGTTTATGCCAGCCTTTCTGAAATCTCCGTTTCCTTCGACATGGTTGACATCTTTCGTGCCTCCGCAGCCGTCGGACCGATCGTCGAGGAAGCCATTCAGCTGAAGGAGAGCAAAGGCGTCCGGGTGATCTGGATGCAGCTTGGCGTGATCAACCACGAGGCAGCAGCGGCGGCCGAAGCGGCTGGTCTGACGGTCATTATGGATCGCTGTCCCAAGATCGAATTCGGACGCCTGCACAGTGAGCTTTCCTGGGGTGGTTTCGATTCCGGTGTCATTACGGCCAAGCGCCGTCGCATGAGAGTGGCCTAGTCGATGAGCGACGAATTCGGGTTCGAGACCCGCATGATCCACGCCGGTACACAGCCAGAGCCGGTGACCGGCGCGCGCCAGACGCCGATTTTCCAGACCACCTCCTACGTCTTCCACGACGCCGATCATGCGGCCTCTCTCTTCAACCTGCAGACCTTTGGCTTCGTCTACTCGCGCCTGGGCAACCCCACCGTCGCCGCGCTGGAGGAGCGCTTGGCCAGCCTCGAAGGCGGCCGCGGCACGACCTGCGTCTCCTCTGGCCACGCCGCCCAGGTCTTGGCCCTCTTCCCGCTGATGGAGGCCGGGGCGGAATTCGTGGCCTCGACCCGGCTCTACGGCGGCTCCATCACCCAGTTCGGCAAGACCTTCAAGAAGTTTGGCTGGAACTGCCGTTTCGTCGACGTGGACGATCAGGACGCCGTCAAGGCCGCGGTCGGTGAGAACACCCGTGCGCTGTTCTGCGAGAGCCTTGCCAACCCGGGCGGTGCCGTCAGCGACTTGGAGGGCCTGGCTCGTATTTCCGGCGATGCCGGCTGCCCGCTGGTTGTCGACAACACCTTGGCAACACCCTTCCTCTGCCGACCGATCGAGTGGGGTGCGGATCTGGTGGTGCACTCCACCACCAAGTTCCTGACCGGCAATGGGACGGCGATGGGCGGAGCCGTTGTCGATTCAGGTCGCTTCGACTGGTCCAAGAGTGCGCGCTACGACAGCCTGGCGGCTCCGGAACCTGCCTACCATGGCCTCTCCTTCTACGAGAGCTTCGGCGATCTGGCCTACACGACCTACGGCCATGCCGTCAGTCTGCGCGACCTGGGCGCCCAGCAGGCACCGATGAACGCCTTTTTGACTCTGCTGGGTCTTGAGACTCTCTCGCTTCGGATGGAGCGGCATTGCCAGAACGCCCATGCCGTCGCCAGCTTCCTGGAGGGCCATCGGGCGGTCGCTTGGGTGTCCTACGCCGGCCTCCCCTCCTCCGCCTACCACGACTTGGCGGAGCGCTACCTGCCAAAGGGTGCGGGTGCCGTTTTCACTTTCGGCCTCAAAGGCGGATACGACGCCGGTGTGCGATTGGTCGAGGAGGTCTCGCTCTGGAGTCATCTGGCCAATGTCGGTGACAGCCGCAGTCTGATCCTGCATCCGGCCTCCACCACCCATCGCCAACTGACGGACGAGCAGCGTGCCGCTGCCGGCGCCGGCGACGAGGTGATTCGCCTTTCTGTAGGCCTAGAGACGGCAGAGGACCTAATCCTCGATTTGGATCAGGCCCTCATGCGTTTGGACGAGGCAACGGCTGCGCAATAGGAGATGGCGCGAAAGGACCGCATTCGAACTTGCAGAGCCGGGTTCGCCTTGGTTCACGGTTGAGCATCTGGGGGAGGTATCCCCGCCCGATCATGGAGGCGCTTGCCCCTAGCGACTTGGTGCCCTCGTTGGGCCCCGCTCGCTAGACTGCGCCCTCGTACTCACCGCGAGCCGGGTAGCTGTTCTTGATTGCGAAGTCCAAAGCACCAACCAGCTCCGAGAAGTGCGGGCGCACGAAGGGCATGGTCTGCACCGAGCCATAGTAGAGTGACTGATCGGGGGTCACCATGAAGAGACCCGGCTCGGAGAAGAGTGCTGGCTCTTCGATCCCGATCGAGGTCTTTCCACGCGAGGTCGAGATGTAAAGGCCCCATTCGCGCGCCACATCCAGCGGCAGATCATAGGCAAAGCGAATGTTCTTGTTCTCGATCTTATCGGCCATGGCACGGGTACGCTCTTCCCCATCAGAGCTCACAGCGACGACATTGACGCCGCGCTCGGCAAAGTCGCTGACTCGACGATCGAGTTCGCTCAGATAGTTTGCGCAGATCGGGCAGTGCAGTCCGCGATAGAAACAGATCACCGTCCCGCGTTCGGAACTCTCGCTGGCCAGATCGAACCGGCCGTGATCGAGGGTGGGCAGGGTTAGTCCGGGAGTCTTCTTGCGTGGCATCAACATGGTTTCGGTTCCGCCTGGTTACTGTTGCCAAGACAATATCCGGCCTTTAGGCTGCAAAAATCCGATTTATCCGATTAGGAAGCCGAAACTCTTTCGATGGACCGCCTTACATCCCTCCTCGACCGCTTTCGTCTGAACGTCACGCCTGTGCCGCTCGAGGAGGCCAACATGGCTGTCCTGACACAGGCAAAGTCCAGAGAGCAGAGCCTCGTCTTTCAGCCGCGCGATGCCAGCATAGCGCCAGGCAAGAGCCAGGTACTGATTGCCCTTAGGGTCGACTTCGGCAGCAAAACCAGTCCCTTGCGAACGGCCCTGCCGAATCGCGTGGTCGAACGCATCGAGCCGAACAGCGACCTGGCCAATCTGGTCAACCTTCTGGTTTCGGAACAGGAAGCGCCGCGCTGTGGCGCTCCTGCTGTGCTCTGCCGCTTGGGCGAGGTCTTGGTGGTTCGAATTCTACGCATGCAGTTGGAGCGTGGTGCCACCGAACCAGGGCTCTTCGCCGGTCTGGCACATCCCCGTATCAGTCATGCGATCCTAGCCATTCACCAGGATCCGGAACGGCTTTGGCAGAACCGGGATCTGGCCGAGCGCGCCGGCCTCTCGCATAGCCGCTTCAAAGAGCTTTTTGCTGCAATCGTGGGGGAAACCCCGATGGGCTATCTCAGACGCTGGCGCATGGCGCTGGCGCGCGCAGACCTGGAACGCGGTGACCGAGTGGCTCGCGTTGCCTACCGCTATGGCTATCGCGCCGCCGACGCTTTCTCTCGCGCCTATCTGAAAGAGTTCGGCATCAGGCCTCGCAACAGCATGCAGAAAGCCTAGCCCAGATGATGGCAGGTCGAAACCATCTATCGCTACTCGCGCTCTCGGCTCTCCCCTATTCCGCTGGCTGGGGTTGTGCAGCTGGCTGTTTTTCGTCGCCGTTGGGTAAGAGCATGGCAGCGATGAACGCGATGGCCGCCAGTCCGATCAAGGCCACGAAGAGCCACTCGAACTGACCCGTATTGCGCTCGACCCAAGCCGCCGCCCCGATCGCCAGGGGAGCGGTTCCAAAGGCCAGCACGAACTTCATGCCGTAGGCCAGGCCCTGGTGCTTGGCAGGTGTATAGCGGGCCAGCAGCATGTTCTCGGCCGGCAGCGCGCCTGTCGAAAGCAACACGGTAAAGGCCGCGATCGGCAACAAGGCCAGACCGCCGACGAAGGCCAAGCCCAGCATGACCGGAATCTGAAAGAAGAAGGCAGCGACGTAGATCCGCTTCAGATTCATGCGGTCGGCGAGCAGACCGCCGGCAATCTGCATAATACCGCCCGCTGTGTAGACCAGCGCCACGGAAGCACCCAGCAGAAAGGCGTTGTCCTTCAGGTGGTCGGCGAGTTGCAGGTCGAAATGCTTTGGCAAGGCCGCCTGCGTTGCCTGGAAGATCAAACCCATGCAGGTCATAGTGCACAGCAGCACGAAATAGACTCGCAAGGCATCTCTGCGTTTGGGCGGGCTCCTGGTTTCGGGCTGCGCCAAAGGGGCGTCACTCACCAGGCCGCGCTGGCGGCAGTAGAGCAAGGCCAGGCCAAGGGCGACGGAGATGACACCCGGCACCAGAAAGGCGGCACGCCAAGAGAAGACCTCGATCAAACCGCCGGCGACGAGCCCGGCGACCGAAATTCCGATCGACCCAAAGACACCGTTGATGCCGAGCGCTCGACCGCGCTTCACCGAGGACTTAACCAGCCAGGCGATCCCGACCGGGTGGTAGATGGCCGAGAAGACGCCGATCGCTGTCAACCCGATGAAAAGTGCAGAGGGTCCATCGACCAGGCCGCAAAGGATCGCCGATCCGCCCAGCCCTAAGAAGAAGATCACCATCATGCCCGACGCGCTCCAGCGATCGCCAAGCCAACCGGAGGGGATAGCGGCCAGACCGACCATAAGGGCACCCAGGCTCCAGAGCTGCACCAGGTCAGCATAGCTCAGCGCCTGCCAGCCGGTTTTCTCCATTGCCACCGCAATGACGAAGTACATGGCGGTGAACATGTGCATAAAGGAATGGCCGATGCAGGAGAAGGTCTGGGCCAAAATGCCGGGGGTCAGGGTCATGGCCGAAGACAAGCAGCTAAACCAGCGCCGAACAAGCGATGCTGCTGCAAGTCAGCTTTGCCTGCTTGGCCGGCGGTACGGCTAGGGAATCCTGAGGTCGTCCTCGGCGCTCAGCACCACGCGGCCGTTGCGCAGAACCTCATAGAAACCGATGTAAGTGCCCGGCGGCCAGCGCGAGGTGCGCAACCGCCGTCCGGCAAAAATGAAGGACTGCAAGCGCGGTTTGGCCAAGGGGTCAGTCGTCTCCTCGACCAGAACGGTGCCGTCGGGCGAGAGAATTGTGATGCGTTGCACATCGCCGGCTTCCAAGCCGATGGCACGGGCATAGAAGACCAGCGCCTCTGAATCCGCGCCCGGGATCTCGCCTTTGTAGGTGCCGTTCTCAATCCCGCGATTGGTGACCGCCCCGTCAGCGAAACCAAGATTGGCAATCGCCGGGCTGGCGTAAGCCAACTGGCGTTGCGCACGCGGCGACCAGGCCGAGTTAGAGATGTCAGCGCTGCAGGCTTCGCTGAAGCCCTCGGGCGCGAAGGGATCGATGTCAAGGCGCTTGCCAGGCGGCGTGTGCAGCAGATTGAACTGAAAGTGCGGAAAGTTGGTGCTGCCGGACATGCCGACATAGCCCAGCAAATCGCCGGCCTTCACCTCCTGGCCGACCTGGACCGGGGACGGCCCCTGGCGCAGATGGCAATAGTGCGTGCTCCACTCCGGCCCGTGGCTGATCACCACACGATTGCCGCAGACCGAACTGCTGGCCGCTTCGGCGTGATCGTAATCGAAGGGGCTATGGTCGCGAATGTCGTCTTCGACGATTTCGACTGTGCCGGGTGCTGCTGCAATGACCTGCACCCCTTGCGCAACCGCCAGCAGATCCTCGGCTCTGAAATCGATCCCGCTGTGTCCGTTGTATGTGACTTTACCGCAGGCGAAATCTTTGATCCCTGGACCGGGATCGTGATCGACATGCACCTCGATCGGACAGCGCTGCCCCTCAGGGCAGATGAACGGTATCTCCAATTCAAAAGGAGGGCGCTCTGCAGACGCCGAAGCGGCGCCAAAAAACACAAGCGAAGCGGCTAGGCCTCGAGCAAACGACCTCAAAGTGGTCGGGCAGGCGGGATTCGAACCCACGACCCCCAGTCCCCCAGACTGATGCGCTACCAGACTGCGCTACTGCCCGCCGAGGCGAAGCCTTAGGGCCAGGCGATTTTCACCGCGCGACCCGACGAGATCCAGGCTTATAGCGATGCCGCCCTGGCCACGCAAGGCACCTTCTCACCGCGCATCACAACAAAGGATGGCGATCGGGCAGCAGGCGCTCGAAGCGTTCCGGCCAGGGACGCAGACAGATCAGCGCCATCAGCCAGGTAAGCCCAAAGACCACCATCCCGGAGAAGAGCACATCGCTCAAGAAATGCGCGCCTTGAATGACCCGCATCCACCCCGTCACCAGGCCGAAGAGAATCGCACCCGCCAAAACCAGAAGCCGCCCGCGCCGTGTCTGTGGCAGGAACGAAAGGGCGACGACCGAGAAGGCCATCCCGGCATGTCCGGAGACGAAAGAACAGTTCGAGCGACAGGCATCGCTAACCAGATAGAAAGGGGTGAAAAGGAGATCGCCGCCGAAAGCCTCAACCTCCCTGGGACGTGCACGACCGAACCCGCTCTTCAGATAAACGTCGATCACCAGGCCCTGAATCAGAGCCATGGAGACCACGACGAAGAAGGCGCGCCTTGGCGTGATCCCCAGCAGCGGCCGTTGCAACACCCAACTGGCCAAGCCGAGCAGGAGGACGGCGAGGCCAAGAAGAAAGAATCCGGGCTTCATCCAAGCATAAAGCGGCCACCAGGTACCATCTCGTGGCGCAAATCCATCTCCGGCTATCGCGCGAGCAAACGCACTGGTTGCCATATCGAAGGCGGGCCAAAGCGAGAAGAGGAGCGCCAGCCCGATCAGCAAAAGCAGATAGAAGAGGATCCCGCTGGCAGGCGGTGGTGACCCGGTCTCGCGGGCAAAAGCTGCCCCTTGCCCTCTTTCTATGGCAGAGGCATCGCGCGGCAAGAGCACGTACTAGGCCTGGAATTCGGGCGCAGCGGCCTCGTCGGGCAACATCTGACGCAGCAACAGCGCAGCCGTGTCGCGGGCCTGTCGTGCGGCTTCGGCGCCACCTAGGATTTGCGCCAGAGAGGTCGCCCCCTCACAAAGCAGCAGCAAGCGCTGTGCCAGCAGGCGCGGGCTTGCCGCTCCGGCAGCCGTGGCAAGACCTGTCAGCCGTGCCAGGCTCTGACGTTTGTGATCGGCAGCCACCTCGTGCACGGGATCTTCGTACTCTGGATACTCGCCGGAAGCCTTGAGGAAGAGGCAGCCGCGGAAATCTGGCCCACCGTGCCACTGGCTCATCGCATCGAAGACTGCAAGCAAGCGATCGCGCGGGCCTAAGGAGGGGTCGTCCAGTGCCGAATCCAGCCAGGCGAAGTAGTCGTCCACCTTGCGCTTGAGCACTGTCACGATCAGCGCCTGTTTTGAGGGAAAGTGATTGTAGAGGGTCATCTTCGCGACCCCGGCATTGCGTAGAATGCGATCGATGCCGACCGCATGGAAGCCTTCGTCCTCGAAAAGATCGAGGGCCGCCGCAATCAAACGCTCGCGGGCTGAGAGGCCGGACTTCTCCACACTGTCGTCCTTCGTCTGATTCGCTCTTTCTAGCACGCCCTTCGCTCACTCTTTACCTGTCGAACCGTCTTTGCCCGCCATCACTTTGGTGTCATCTAGCACGGGTTAAAGGAGTCATGACAAAGGCTTGACTTGCTGCCCCCGGCACTTCGCGCTCTTGTCGCCGCGGCGAGGCTGCGGCACCAAAGCGCAGGAACCTGCCGACCGCGCTACAGAGGTGAAGGACAGCATGACAGAAACAGCCACGCCTGCACAGGTCATGTTCAGTCAGGCGGTGCGCGCCGAGCAGGAACGGTTGGGCTCGCGGCAAAGTTTCGCCGAGATGGAGCGCAAGGGCGGATTCCGGCGCGCGATCAGCGACGATCTGAAGACCTTCATAGGCGAGCGCGACTCCGCCTTTCTGGCCACTGCGAGCGCCGAAGGGCAGCCCTATGTCCAGCACCGCGGCGGCTCCAAAGGTTTTCTCAGGATCTTGAGCGAGACCCGAATCGGATTCGCTGACTTCGCTGGGAACCGCCAATATGTCACCATCGGAAATCTGAGCGAAAACCCCAAAGCCTTCCTCTTCCTGATCGATTTTGCGACCCAGACTCGGGTGAAGCTCTGGGGCCGCCTAACGGCAGTCGAGGATCAGCCCGAACTGACAGCACAGCTGGCTGTGGAGGGCTATCCGGCTCGGATTGAAAGGGCGCTGCTCTTCGACGTGGAAGCCTGGGACGTCAACTGCAAGCAGCACCTGCCATTGCTGTTCGACGAGACCATCATCAAGACCGTCGTCGACAAGCTAACCCGGCAAATCGCTGCATTGGAGGCCGAGGTCGAGCGCCTGAAGGCGGGACCGCGTTAGCGTCTCGGCTTGGCTTCCAGGACCGCGCTGTCGAGCGACTGGGCATCGGAATGGGCCGAGCAAGATCCCTGCGACGACCAGAGCCCACCGTCGCAAAGGTACATGTTGCCTTGATGGCAGACGCGCGCACCGTTGATGTAGCGGTTGGTGTAGACTCGGCCGCGGATTACTTCCAGCTCAGGCCGCGTGAAGTAGAGGCACGCCTTGTTGATGTAGCGCGGATCGCCGCTGCTCTGGGACACTGCTGCGGTCTGTGGAGCTGGAGCTGGGGTCGCGCTCGGCGCGGGCGTGATCTCTTGCGCGCTGGCCTGGGGAATGGGAGCTGCGGCAACGGGAGCGGCAGGCGCCGGCGTGCTACGTGCTGCCAATTGCTGGAAGGAGTTGCCGCGTTCCTTCGGGGCCTGCGGCGGCACAGCCAATCGTGCCTGCCGGGGTAGGTTCGTGGTGTTGGTTCCGCTCTGCAGAACCGCTTGACCGCCGTCGAGTGAACGCACGGCTGGAACCGTACTCTGCCCGCTGGCTTGGCCACCACTCAGCAGGGCGTAGGATTCCGGCGTGCCGGGTAAGATCAACCCGTCTCTCGCCTGTGGCACCTGGGTTTGCGGTTGCTGGGTTTGAAGTTGTTGGGTTTGCGTTTGCGGCGGTGTGGTTGCGACCTGCGGGGCTGCGACCACCTGCGGTGTTGGTGGCGTTGGCGCCTGCGCCGCGCTGTTGCTGGAGAAGCTGCTGAGGTCGGCTGGAGCCGAGGTAGCATCGGGTTGACTGCCCGCATCGGGTAGCGGGGCGACAAAGGGTTGGCTGGGTGTCGACTGCGAAACCAGGGACTGCGAGGATGCCGCCAGCCGGGCTTTGCCGCCGTTTGCCTCCAGGTAGGCATTGTGCGTGCCGGCCTCGACCTCCCTCTGCAGGCAGGTCAGCGTCTTCAGATAGTCTTCTGCCGGCTTGCTATCTTGACCCAGACGCTGTTGGCGCGCGATGGTCTGGCGCAGAGTCTTGGTCGCCAGATCCCAATCGCCGTTCAGGCGTTTCTCGACGCGCCCCACGATGGCCTCGGCGCTCTGCCCTGGCGGTAAAGCACAGGCGCTGTCCAAGGCACGTGACGTCGTCTGTGCAGCAGCCGGATTGGCGGTCAGCAATAGGATTCCCAATGCGGCGCTCATCGGCAGCAAGCGGCACGGTAAGGAAAGGACTGATCGGTCTAAGGTCATGGCAAAGGATCTAGCTTCCGCGGGACGGCTCGACAAGCATGCACTTCGTCCTCTGCTGCAGCGCAAGGACGCTCCGGCCAGCTTCTGGCTTTTGGGCCACATCTCGCTACTGGCCCTCTCGTCCCTCCTGCTGTGGAGCAGTTTGGGCAGTTGGTGGCTCGTTGCCACCCTGCCTCTGCAAGGCCTGATCCTGATCTTTCTCTTCGCGCCACTGCATGAGGCAATCCACGGAACCGCCTTTGCGAGCGCTTGGAAGAATCGCTGGTTAGGCTGGTTCTGCGGACTTTGGCTGGTCTTGCCGCCGAACTACTTTCGTGCATTCCACCTGACCCACCACGCTCATACGCAAGACCCAGCGAAGGACCCGGAGCTGATCACCCCAAAGCCCGAGACCTGGCGCCAGGCCTTGGTCTATCACTCGGGCTTTCCCTACTGGAAAGCCCAGACCTTGGGCTTACTGCAGGCCGCTGCGGGACGATTGCAAGGCAACTTCATCACCAGCCGTGCGGCCCCCGTCATCAAGCGCGAGGCGCGCATCGTTCTGGCCATTTATGCGACCTTTGCCGCCGGTTCCTTGCTGCTTTGGACTGACCTCTTGCTGTGGCTCTGGATCATTCCAGCACTCATCGGACAGCCGATTTTGCGTGCCTACCTTCTGGCAGAACACTGGGACTGTCCGCAGGTCCCCGACATGCGGGCGAACACGCGCACAACCCTGACCAATTCGGCGGTCCGCTTCCTGGCTTGGAATATGCCCTATCATGCCGAGCATCATGCCTACGCCTCCGTACCCTTTCACGCCCTACCGAAACTGCATCGCCTAATCGAGCCCGAACTCCAGGTAATCTCGCCAGGCTATCTCTCGGTCCAGCGCTCGTTCTGGAAGCGGATACTCTCCTAAGAGTCTGACCCGAAACTGCTTGTGTCCTGCATCGCTGCCGGAGCCACGCGTGTTAGGAAGGGTGGCGCCGGCGATGCCTTGCGCATCGTCAAGCCGGCGTGACGCGGCAAGCGTGGCTCCGGCAGCGACCCGAAGGGCCGTCTTATCAAGGCCTTGGGACTGCGTCGTGCGCCGCTTACGATGCGCAAGGCATCGCCGCGCGACACTCTCCTTGCCCAAGGCCTTGATAAGACGGTGCAGGGCATAAGCAGTTTCGGGCCGGGCTCTAAGAGAAGATGCTCGCGCGAAAGCGCTGCGCCAATGCCTCTGCATCCTGGGAGAGTGCGCGCTGCGCGTCCACAGGTGCAAAGAGGGTCCGAATCTCGGCCAGACGCCCGACGAGAGCTGGCGGCGGCTCACGGTGCGTTACGGCAAAAGCTTGGCTGGAGATCGCAGCCAGAATTGCCAGCACTGCTTCGAAGGCCTGTGCCGCCTCGGCCTCCTTGCGCCAAGCCAGAAAGACTGGTGTTGGCACATCGTTTTGCCCATAGCCGCCCGACTCCATGGCCGGCAGCAGGCTTGGCGAAGCGACTTGGCGTGCCTGCTCGACGAAACCAGCCGAGCTAAAGGCCAGGCAGCCGATGTAGCCTTCGCCCAAGCGCAGACCGTCGGGCAGCAGCGAAACCCGCTCGTGCATCAGCTTGTCGATGTGGCGATCGGCGATCAGCGCCAGATCGGCCCAGGTCGCTGCCAAGCCGTCCATCGCCGGATAGGCCTTGGCATTGTGATATCCTCCGGTCGAGAGCACCCGGCCATAGCGATGGTCGGGATCGGGTGCCTCGGGGTCCGGTGGAATGAAAACAGGATTGTCCGAGACCGCGCGCAGCGAAATCTCCGCCACCTCCTCCGCCTGAGCCACCGCGCGCTCCGCTTGACCCAGGACACGCGGCAGGATCCGCCAGGAGACCGGAGCCTGATAGGGACGCCGGTCATGGGCGCTGCCACCCTCCATCAGGGTTCTTAGACGGCCGAGTGCTGAAGCCTCGTGCTGATCTTCCCAAAGCGGGTCGAGAACGGCGTCGAAGTGGCCGTAAGGCGCCTTGATCGCTTCAGCGGAGAGAGCGAAGACCTCAAGCGCCAGATCCAGCCGACGCCTCGCCGCTAGGGCAGCATCGGCAACCAATGCAGTGGCACAGGGGCTGCCGTTGATCAGAGAGAGGGAGTCCTTCTCGCCCAGATCAACCTGCTGGGCCAAGCCACTGAAGAGGTGCGAGAGCGCCAGAATCTCACCCGGGCAACCATTGCCTAGCGCCGGTACTTCCGGCAGGCCCGGTCGCGCCAAGAGCGCCGCCACGGCCTCGGCGATTGCCGGCGTGATCGCTGCATGCCCTTCGACGAAGTTGGTCAGACGGGCAAAGACGATACCACGGACCACCCGCTTGGGCAGAGGTTCACCGAAGGAAGTCATGGGCGCTAGCGGCGGCCGCTTGGCTTGCTGGCGCCGTTCCTCGCGCCCGAGCTTGCGGGAGGCCTGGTGGCCATAACCGGTCGTCACCCCGTAGATGACGATCTCTTCATCGCTGTCGATCAGCGACAGGAAGGCGTCGCGCGCTGCCGCCATACGAGCGAGCGCAGCCTTCGAGAAATGAAGGCCGCTGCCTCGCCAAGCAACCTCTCGAAAAGCCGAGAGGTTCATATCGGCACGACGATCAAGGATGAAACTCACGCCAGCGTCCCCCATTGCGGTGTTTGATGGGGGTGAGCCTAAGCCAGGCAAAGAGCCCTGACGAGTGCTTGCCGCACGATCAGGCGACGCCCGCTGAGCCTGAAGTCAGCTAGCTCTGCGGGTTGCCGGTGACGATCTCTTCCAAACGCTCGGAAATGACATCGGGGGTCGTGTTGTGCGCGAAATGGGTGACGTACTCGCCGGTCGGCCCCATGACGAAGATGTTGCTCGCATGGTCCATCAGATAGTCGGTGGCGCCTTCCGGATGAACCTTCTGATAAAAGACGCGATAGGACTTTGCTGCCTCGGCCACCTGCTCCGGTGTTCCGGTCAGGCCCAGAAGTCGCGGGTGGAAGGCTTCAGCATAGCGACCGACGGCCTCCGGCGTATCGCGCTCCGGGTCGATGGTCACGAAGACCGGGCGCACCATCTGGGCTGCCCGTTCGTTCACCGATTCCAGAAGGTCCAGTCCGCGCGCTGCCGATGCCAATGCGGTCGGGCAGATGTCAGGACAATAGGTGTATCCAAAATATATCATAGAGTAGCGGCCAAGCAGATCCTTGTCCGTGACCGCCTTGCCCATCGGATCGACAAGAGCGAAGGGGCCGCCGATCGGAACCGGTCCATCGCTCGCCAACTGTCCGGAATCGCCGCCACCACCCAGCCGATAACCAAGGAAGCCGGCAAAGGCCGCAAGCATGACCAGCATCATGACCAAACCGATCTTGCCGGTCACAGAGGTCGGCAAAATCTTCTGCTGCTCGTTCTCAGCCATCAGGAAAAGCCCGAAGCCTCCTTATTCCTACAGCGTCAACGAACGCCGAGGTACTGGGTAAGGGCAAGCATGACCATGACCAAGACACCGCCGGTCACACCGATTGCGGCAACGCCGAGGTTGCGCACGCGTGAATCCAGGCTATGTGACCAGCGTCGTCTACGCTCAAAGTGAATCATGGTAACGCCCCGTCGCGATGCTGCTGCCGAACAAATGGCAAGACTCTGTTATCGCCTTCGCCATCCTCTATGAATGGGGTTGGTGGCCCGCGTCGGCAAGACCGCGGCAATGCTTGCGACCGCAGGTCGCGTGTTTTACTGCAGTGCAGCATTCTTTGTGGTAATGAGCGCTGCTCTTGCGATAGTCTGCAAATGCTGCACTGCAATAGCGTACGGCAAAAAGCAGTTCAACATTGCCCTCGCGTATTTGTGAAGGGTGCGACCTCGCCGCATCAATAGTGGCGTGAACAAGGAGAGAAACCGGTGGCAGAAGAATTCAAGGCCTTTGAGAACACCTTTTCCCGCGGCTTTTTGACCGGTCGCGTGGCCCTCATTACCGGCTCTTCCAGCGGTATTGGTCATGCAATGGCGCGCGGGTTGGCACTCTCGGGTGCCAATGTCATGCTGCATGGCATCGAGCCGAAGGAGGCCATCGAGCCGATGCGGGCAACCTTGGCCGAAGAGTCCGGGCGCGAGGTCGGATACCTCAATGACGATCTGTCACATCCCGAGCCGATTGCCGCGTTGATCGCCAAGACCGTCGAGCAACTGGGTCCTATCGACATTCTGGTGAACAACGCCGGCATGCAGTTCGTCTCTCCGGTTGAGGAGTTTCCGGTGGAGAAGTGGGACACGATCACCGCATTGAACCTATCGGCTGCCTTCCACACCACCCGCGCCGTCTTCGCCGGCATGAAACAGCGTGGCTTCGGTCGGATCATCAACACTGCCTCAGCGCACGGACTGGTCGCCTCTCCCTTCAAGACAGCCTATGTTGCCTCCAAGCATGGGATCGTCGGCCTCACCAAGACCCTCGCACTGGAGGGTGCAGAGCACGGCGTCACCTGCAACGCAATCTGTCCTGGCTACGTCTGGACGCCCCTAGTCGAAAAGCAGATCCCCGATACCGCCAAGGCACGAGGCATCACCGAAGAAGAAGTCATCCGCGAGGTTATGCTGGGCGACCAGCCGACCAAGAAGTTCGTAACCGTTGATCAATGCGCGGGCCTTTGCACCTTCCTCTGTTCCGATCTCGCAGCCTCCATTACCGGTGCAGCACTGCAGATCGACGGCGGTTGGGTCGCTCACTAAGAGACTGTTTGAAAATGCACGGTACCGGCCCGCACCCCCTCCCGACCACCCATCTAGGGTACTGTCGTGGGCGGTCGGGAGGGGGTGCGGGCCGGTACCGCAGTGACAATGGGTCGATCGGCCCATTGTCAAACGGACACTATGACCTCAACCACCCGTTCAGGGTCGCTAGTGGTGCAACCCAGACGGATGGTCCCCAGCCGTCTGCGTAAGTTGCCCTGCCAGATCAATAGCTCGGTGGTCCGGGCGGACGGGGGTACAGGCCGATGCCTCGTCGGAGATGCGCAGGCTTGCTCAATTCGTAAATGAACGCCACAGGGGCCTTTCCAGGACGACCCCTGTGCAGGGTGGGATTGGCTGAGGCATTGCCGCCGGCCGCGCGACTTGCTAAGGCAGGCGCCGTCCAATTCCCCGACGCGTTGGCCTCCGGACCCGGAGCGCGCGCTGCAACGGAGCCACACATGTCCAACAGCTTGCCAAAGCCGCTTGCCGAGGTGACGCCCAATACGGCCGACTTCACGCAGATCCCGATGATCGTGCCGACCGGCTTTCGCGAGTACGACGCGCGCTGGCGCTATCCAGAGCAGATCAATCTGATCGGCATTAAGGCGTTGGGTCTGGGCCTAGGCACGCAGCTGTACGAGATGGGTTTGAGGCCGGCGATCGTGGTCGGCCACGACTACCGCTCCTACTCACCAGCGATCAAAGAGGCGCTGATGGTTGGACTGCTGGCTGCGGGATGTGAGGTCCACGACATCGGCCTGTCGCTCTCTCCGACCGCCTATTTCGCGCAATTCGCCTTGGACCTGCCGGCCGTGGCTCAGGTAACGGCCTCGCACAATCCCAACGGCTGGACCGGGGTCAAGATCGGGGCCGAGCGCCCGTTGACCCACGGCCCCCGGGAGATGGGGCGGCTGAAGGAGATCGTTCTGAGCGGTACTTGGAATGCGCGCGGCGGCGGCAGCTACCACTTCCATGGCGACATGCGTCAGCGCTATCTGGACGACGTTGCTGGGGGCACCAAGCTCTCACGTAAACTGCGCGTGGTTTGCGCCACCGGTAACGGCACCGCCAGCGATTACGCACCGATGCTGTTGCAAAGGATCGGGGCCGAAGTGATCCCGCTCCACTGCAAGCTGGACTACAGCTTTCCCCACCACAATCCCAACCCCGAAGCCATGGAGATGCTGCACGCCATCCGTGACTGCGTGTTGGAAAACGGTGCAGACCTGGGCCTCGGCTTCGATGGCGACGGCGATCGCTGCGGCGTTGTAGACAACGAGGGAGAAGAGATCTTCGCCGATAAGATGGGCGTCATCCTGGCCCGCGATCTGGTCAAGAGCTTCCCTGGTGCCCAGTTCGTCGCCGACGTGAAGTCCACCGGCCTCTTCGCCGCCGATCCCAACCTGCGCGCGGCCGGTGCCAAGACCGACTACTGGAAGACCGGGCATTCGCACATGAAGCGCCGGGTAAAGGAGATCGACGCGCTGGTCGGCTTCGAGAAGTCGGGCCACTATTTCTTCGCTGATCCGCTCGGCAAGGGCTATGACGACGGCCTGGTGGTCGCGCGCGAGATCTGCAATTTGCTGGACCGCAATCCAGGCCATTCCATGGCCGATCTGCGCCGTGCCTTGCCGCGGAGCTGGTCGACACCGACCATGTCGCCGGCCTGTGGCGATGAGGTGAAGTACGATGTAGTGGAGCGCGCGACCGCAGCGCTACAGGAAATGGCGGCTAGGGGCGAGCGCTTCGCCGGCAGGACGATCGATCAGGTGATCACTGTGAATGGCGCCCGCGTGCAACTGGAAGGCGGCGGTTGGGGCCTCATCCGCGCATCGTCAAACACGCCCAATCTGGTCGTGGTTTGCGAAAGCTTCGAGTCGGATGAGGAGATGCGTGCCATCTTCGCCGCCATCGACGAGGTGCTGAGCCGCTTCCCCGAGGTCGGCGAGTACGATCAGAAGATCTAGGCGTAACGCGACATGCTTGAGCGGGCCGAGATCGAGGCAATTCTGGACGAAGTGGCCACGGTCGCCCGCCCGCTCTGCCGCGAGGGCAAGGTCGCCGACTATATTCCCGCACTCGCCAAAGTGCCCAGCGACCGCTTCGGCCTCTGCCTGCATCTGGCCGACGGCCAGGAGTTCTGTGTGGGCGACTGCGACGAACCCTTCTCGATTCAGAGCGTCTCCAAGGTCTTCAATCTGGCCATCGCACTGGAGTGGATCGGCGAGGAGATTTGGAAGCGAGTCGGACGCGAACCCTCGGGAACAAGCTTCAACTCTTTGATTTTGTTGGAACAAGAGCAAGGCATTCCGCGCAACCCCTTCATCAACCCCGGCGCTATCGTGGTGGTGGATGCGCTGATCAACCGCTTTCCACTCTACACCCAACAGCTGCGCAACATGATGCGAACGCTGAGTGGCAATGACCAAGTGGTCTATGACCGTGAGGTTTGGCGCTCCGAGCGCGAGCACGGCGATCTGAACCGCGCCATGGCCTGGCTGCTGAAGGCCAAGGGCAACCTGGTCGCCCCGCCCGACGACACCCTCGATGCCTACTTTCGCGGCTGTTCGCTGGCGATGAGCTGTCGTGCACTGGCACGCGCCGGCCGCTTCTTGGTGCAGGGTAGCGGCGACTGGCCGGTGATCCGTAACCAGGACCGGCGCCGACGCATCCTCTCCGTCATGCGCCTCTGCGGTCTCTACGACGCAGCCGGCGATTTCGCCTACCGGGTCGGCCTGCCCGCCAAGAGCGGTGTCGGCGGCGGCATCCTCGCCATCGTCCCAGGCGTCTGCTCGATCGCCGTCTGGTCACCGGCACTGGATGCCAAGGGGAACTCGCTCGCCGGCGTCAAGGCCTTGGAGCTACTGGTTGCCAGTCAGATCTCTTCCGGCCACGGGCTGGAGCGGCGTTAGCCCCGGCCCGTTCCTTCGCCCCCTGATACTGGGACAATGACCTCGTTGCGGCGCATGAAGGGAAGGGTCCAGGGCGGATCGTAGAAGTAGGCTGTGGGATCGGCGTCAGGCTGCCAAGGCGATCCGGCCAGAGTTTCCATCAGCTGCCGCCTGCGGGGCTCGACCTTGGCCTCGTCACGCGATCCGCTGAAACGCAGGACGGCCAGGGTCTGTTCCGGGATCTCGATCAAGCGGACACGCGGGTCGGTCGGACGAGGAGCAGTCTTCAGGTCATAGCCGGCGGGCAAGAAGAAGCGCATAGCGAAACCTTCGTCCTCCGCACCTCTCTCGACCGGGGTGGTCATGGCGATTTTTTCGCCCGTCGTTTCTCCTGAAACCTCGACGGGCGTGGTCATGGCAATTTCACCAGCGGCCGAATTTGCACCCGAGATGTAGTCGAAGAGCAGACGGAAGGCAGCATTGTCGCCTGCCTCCCCCTCCGGCAGGGCCTCGGCTGCCAGGCGCGCAGGATAGCGTCTGATCTCGACCGTCTCGTCCAGACGCTCGACGACCTGGTAGGCGGAGGTTTCCGTGTCTGATTGCACGCCAAAAACCGAGCAGCCAGCCAATGCAAGACTGGCGGCCAGAAGTGTCAGGGACTTGATCATAGTCTCAATACGCAGCTGAGTGCATGGCAGATCGTCGGGATCGCACGGTGAGGGCAAGATCGCTCTGGCCTAAGCTCGCGCCGCCTATGCCAAGAACAGCCAAAATCATCCTGACCCTGCTTGCCGGCGGCCTCGGCGGCCTGCTGGCAATCTGGATTCAGCTGCCGCTGGCCTGGATGATCGGCGCCATGCTGATGGTGACGGTGCTGGCAATCTGTGGGCTGGAGGTGCGCGCCTCCATGACCCTGCGCAGCGCCATGATTGCGATCTTGGGTGTCATGCTCGGCAGCGGCTTTACGCCGGCAATGCTAGGCCAGCTGCCGCTTTGGTCGATCTCCCTGGCCGGCCTGCTGCCCTATACCGCGATTTCCGCGCTCGTCGGCTATGTCTACTTTCGTCGCTGCTTCGGCTACGACCCGGCCACCAGCTACTTCGCGGCCATGCCGGGCGGACTGTCGGAGATGATCTTGATGGGCAGTCAATCGGGCGGCGACACGCGCGTGATCGCGCTGACCCACGCCTCGCGCGTGCTGCTGGTGGTTATGATTCTGCCTTTCGGCTTCCAAGCCTTCCTGGGCTATCAGGCTGGCGCGGCCGCCGCTCCGGGCGAGCCGCTCGTGGATGTGCCTCTGCTCGATCTTCTTTGGCTCACGGGATGCGCAGTGCTCGGCATACCCTTGGCGCGCCTCTTGCGCCTACCGGCCGCGCAGCTGATCGGCCCTATGGCGCTTTCATCGGCAGTGCATCTCGCCGGGCTGACATCAGCCTCGCCACCTTACGAACTGGTGGCCGCCGCGCAGGTCGTGATCGGCTCGGCGGTCGGCACCCGCTTTGCCGGCACCGACCTTCGCTTCATCGCACGCGCACTGCTGGGTGCGGCCGGCCTCGCTCTCCTGCTGCTCGGCGTCACCCTTGTCTTTGCCCTGCTGCTGACCCTACCCACGGGCTTGCCACTGGAGCCCTTGATCCTGGCCTACGCGCCCGGCGGCCTTGCCGAAATGAGCCTTATCGCCCTCGCGCTTGGCCTGGATGCCGCCTTCGTCGCCACCCATCACAGTGTGCGCATCGTGCTGATCGTCATCGGCGCAGCGCCAGCCTTTCGTTGGCTGAAGTCTAACCGCCGATCTGAGCGGTGAGGCCGCCGTCGACCACCAGTTCGGCGGCCGTCACGTACTTGGCCTCGTCGGAGGCCAGGAAAAGAGCGGCATAGGCCACGTCCCAAGCATCGCCCATGCTGCCGGTCGGGCAGCTCCGGTTTCGCTCTTCCATCATGGCCTCGATGCTGCCGCCGTAGGAATCCTTTAAGGGCTCCACGATCATCGGCGTGTTCATCAACCCCGGCAGAATGGAGTTGGCGCGGATGCCCTGCTTGGCATGTTGCAGGGCGATTGCACGCGTGAAGGGCAGGATCGCCCCCTTGGTGGTGTTGTAGCAAAGGTAGGGGACGCCGATGTCGCGAATGCCGGCGATGGAGGCGATGTTGACGATGGCCCCGCCCCGTCCTTCGGCCTCGAATTGGCTGAGCATCACCGGGATGACGAACTTGCAGCTCAAGAACATAGAGGTCAGGTTGATCTGCAGCATGCGGTTCCAATCCTCCAGTGCGACCTCGACCGCACCGCCGAGGTGCAGGATGCCGACGTTGTTCTGCAGGATGTCGATGCGGCCATAGCATTCCAGACAGCGCGCCACCATGGCCTCGACTGCAACAGGATCGCTGGCATCACCGGCAAAGGCTGCAGCCTCGCCGCCCTCTTTCTCAATGATCTCCACCGTCTCTGCTGCCGCCGCCTCATTGATGTCGGCACAGAGCACCTGCGCGCCCTCGCGGGCAAACAGGACTGCCGCTGCCTTGCCGTTGCCCCAGCCCGGACCGCTGGAGCCCGCCCCGACAACCAGTGCCACCTTGCCCTTCAAACGTCCCGCCATGCGCTTTCCCCTCGCTTACCTTTGGTTTCGTGACCTTCGGAATCCCCGATCTGCAGTATGCCTGCAGAGTGACAAATTTCACCGATTGTGATGAAGATCCTTCACAATCTGCCCCTGTCTTACCTTCGCCGCCTCACACTGCCTGGCCCTTCCCCACTTACATCCTCTCTCACTGAAGCCATCACACAGAATCGCTGAGGAGGATGAGATGACCTTTCTAGCCCACGACTACACGACCGTCTCTCAGAGCGGCTCCGAGAGCGGCTCCGCCACCACGAAGACCAAAACCGGCGGCATCGGCGCTTTCCTACGACGTGTCGGCCAGAGCTTTGCGCGGGCGCGCCAGCGTCATATCGAGCGGGAGTACCTGCGCGGGAACTTCTATCAGGTTTCGAAAGATACCGGGATCGACAGCACGCACCTGCGCCACGAGATCGAAAAGCCCTTCTGGCGACGCTGACTGGCGACGAGGAGAGGCCAATCTGGCCCGTCGTCTTGCTGCAAGACCAAAACCTAGCGCTCGGATGCCCCCATCCGAGCGCTATTTGCTCTTGGGCAGGATCGACACCTGCCACCAATCCGGCACGGCCTTTTTGAAGCTGTGCTGCTTGCCGGGTCGGATCGCTGCCGGATCCTCCAGACTGGCCATGGTCATGGAGACCTTATCGTAACCCTCGTCCAGGGCGCAGAGCGCAGAGCCGCATTCCGGGCAGCAGCCGCGCTGCGTCTTCTCAGAAGATCGAAACAGCTTCGGGCTGCCTCCAGGGCCGTCCCAGGTCAGACCTGCCAAGGGAAACTCGACCCAGGCGACGGTCAGCGCACCCGACCATTTTCGACATTGGCTGCATGAGCAGAGATGCGGGAAGCTTCCCTTGCCTTCGACCTGATAGGTTATGTGGCCGCAAAGACAGCCACCGCGATAGAGAGGCATGCAGATTTCTCCTAGATCTTGGTGCGCTTGATGCGCAGGGCGTTGCCAATGACGCTGACGGAGGAGAGCGCCATGGCTGCAGCACCGATGATCGGCGACAGCAAAATTCCAAAGAAGGGATAGAGGACTCCAGCCGCCACAGGCACGCCCAAGCCGTTGTAGATAAAGGCGAAAAAGAGGTTCTGGCGAATGTTGCGCATGGTCGCTCGCGACAGGCGTATGGCATGCAGGATACTGACCAGATCGCCATGAAGCAAAGTTACTCCGGCACTCTCCATAGCGACATCGGTCCCGGTCCCCATCGCCATGCCG
Organism: Rhodospirillales bacterium; assembly: GCA_963669445.1. GTDB lineage: Bacteria > Pseudomonadota > Alphaproteobacteria > Kiloniellales > JACOMY01 > JACOMY01. The sequence continues at coordinate 952,873 of OY770029.1, read as the reverse complement.
ACATCGGCCGCGGCGAGCGCTGGGGCATCGTTGACCCCGTCGCCGGCCATGGCGACCACCATGCCGGCCTTCTGAAAGTCCTTGACCGCAGTGGCCTTGTCCTCCGGCAATACCTCGGCACGAAACTCGAGAATCTTCAAGCGAGACGCCACAGCGCGCGCCGTCGCCTCAGCATCGCCGGTCAGCATTACGACCTCGATACCTTCCGCGGCCAAGGCATCCAAGGCAGCGGGCGTCGAACGCTTCACTGGATCGGAGATCGCAAGCAGGCCGGCCGCCTTGCCGTCGAGTGCCAGATGGATCGCACTGGCGCCCTGCCCGGCTTCCTGTTCAGCTAGGCTAGCCAAGGGTTCCGGATCGATCCCGGATTCGCTCAGAAGCGCGGCATTGCCCAGAACAACTGAGCGCCCCTCGACCAAGCCCGTTACGCCGCGGCCGGTCGGCGCTGCGAAATCCTCGACCTTGGCCAGAGCCAGGCCAGCGTCACTCGCCGCAGTCAAGACCGCCTTGGCCAAGGGATGCTCGCTCGACTGCTCCAAACTGGCCGCCATGCGCAGCAGTTCCTCTCGCTCGAAGCCATCCAAGACGTGCAGGCTGGTCAAAGCGGGCTTGCCCTCGGTCAAGGTACCGGTCTTGTCGACCAGCAGGACGTCAACCTTTTCCAAACGCTCCAAGGCTTCAGCGTCACGGATAAGCACACCCAACTCGGCACCGCGCCCCACGCCCACCATGATCGACATGGGGGTGGCAAGGCCCAGCGCGCAGGGACAAGCGATGATCAACACGGTCACCGCGGCGACCAAACCGAACTCCAGGCTGGGCGAGGGTCCCCAAACCAGCCAGATCAGAAGGCTGAGCGCTGCGATCGCCAGCACCAAAGGCACGAACCAACCGGCAACCTGATCGGCCAAGCGCTGAATCGGTGCGCGGCTGCGCTGGGCCGAGGCGACCAGAGTCACGATCTTGGCCAGCATGGTCTCCGAGCCGACCTTCTCGGCCCGCATGACGAAGCTGCCGGACTGGTTGACCGCACCGCCGATCACGGCATCGCCAATATGCTTGGTCACCGGCAGCGACTCGCCCGTCACCATGGATTCGTCCAGCGCCGAGCTGCCCTCGAGCAACACGCCGTCGACGGGCACGGCCTCACCTGGCCGAACCCGTAGGCGATCGCCGACGACGACACTCTCCAGCGGAACCTCTTCGTCCGTCCCCTGATCGCCAACCCGACGTGCCGTCTTCGGCGCCAGGTCGAGCAACGCACGAATGGCGCCGCCGGTTTCCTCGCGAGCCCGCAGTTCCAAGATCTGGCCAAGAAGAACCAGGACGACGATGACCGCCGCCGGCTCGAAGTAGAGGCCCACTCGACCACCGTCGCTGCGAAAGGCTTCGGGAAAGAGGCCAGGAAAAAGCAGCGCAATGATGCTGTAGACGTAAGCTGCCCCGGTGCCGATCCCGATCAAGGTGAACATGTTGAGGTTGCCGCTGCGGAGCGAGGCCAGGCAGCGTTCGAAGAAGGGAAAACCGCACCAAAGAACAACCGGTGTCGCCAGCAGCAGCTGCAGCCATTGTGACAGTCCCTCGGACAGCCATGCCGGCCGGCCGAACAGATGGGCGCCCATCTCCAGCACGACCAGGGGAACGGAGAAGATCAGACCGACGAGGAAACGACGGCGAAAGTCCTTCAGCTCTGGATTCTCCTCGGCCTCCAGACTGGGGGCCATAGGTTCCAGAGCCATGCCGCAGATCGGACAGGTGCCCGGCCCGATCTGCTGGACCTCAGGGTGCATCGGACAGGTGTAGAGGGCGTCGGGATTGGCCGCGCCCGCCCTCGGCGGCGCAGCGCCATGGCCATGTTTGTGGCAGCAACCGTCAGCCGAGTCCTGCTCATGAGCCACTGTGCACGATCTCCTCTCCTGAAGCGTCACCTAGTGTTAGCCTGCTGCACGTACCACGTCCAAGCGAGATCCGGCCGCAGGGCGGATGCGGTCAAGGTGATGCAGATCAAGGTCTGTTGCGCCTGGGAACGCTATCCCTCTTGGCCGATTGCGGTAACGGGCCTAAAGGTGGGCCGCACAAACCCCGTAACCGTACAGGATACTTCCGGCTAGCCCCCCCTTGTCGGCAGCCCTTCGACACAGGATCGACCCCAATGTTCGTTGCCCAAGAGACCATCGGGATCTTCCCCTCTCTGGTCTACCGCGCCCAAGCCTTGCCGGCTGAGCCCGTCTCCCTGCAAAGCCTGATCGTAGCCACACAGCAGAGCGTGCCGGCCCAGGTGCCGCAGGGCCCGCGCCGCCGCTCGCCACCGGCGCTGCAAGCCGAACCCAGCTTCCAGGAGCTGACCGCCACCATCGCCTCAATGGCCGCGGAGTCTCTGAAGATGGCCGCCTTCCGCCAGCCTGATTGCGTGGTAAGCGCACTTTGGGGCGAAGCGGCACCGGCGGCCTGGTCGGAGCCAGCCACGCAAGCACCGAATGCGCACCTGACCTTCATCCTGGCCCTGACGGTGCCGCCCGGGTTTGGCGTCAAAGTTCTCGACCCGCGCCCGCAGGCTCAAGTGATCGTCCCAATGGTGAGTGAGCCCAACGAGCTGAACGCCCGCCAGGTGACCATTCCCATGGCAGCCGGCCATATCCTGCTGTTGCCCGGATGGATGCCGCATGCCGTCCAGGGCGATCCCGGCGGATCGGGAGACTATCTGCTGCTTCGCGGCCAAACGCTGTTCCGCCGAATGGCAGAAGAGGTCTCGCCGCCGATGTGGACCGGCATGACGGCAAAGCGCAGCTAAGGCATAAGAGGTGATTGCGATGAACCAGAGCCCGCTCGAGCCCCTGCAGCTCTTCCCCACCTTCCTCTTCACCTACGATCTGGAGCCGGCTCGCGCCGAAGCCCTGAACCAGACCATATCGGACCTGGTGTGGGGCCTTTTGGATCCGCCGCCCAACGTCATGCCCGGCCAGAACCTCAACACCCATCATGATCTGCACAAGAAGCCGGGCATGGAGCCGCTGCTGGAGGTCTACAGCGAGGCCGTTGAGCTGACCATCGAGAAGTTGAAGGCGCAGCATCGCGGCTGGGCAATCACCGGCTGCTGGGCCAATATCAATAAACCCGGCGTCTCTCACGTAGCGCACAACCATCCCAACAACTGGCTGGCCGCGGTCTACTATGTGAAGGCACCCAAAGGTGGGAACGCCATCACCTTCCACGAGCCGCGCCAGCAGAACTTCCCAATCCGACCGAACGTCGAGCGCCACGCCGCCAGCAACGTCTCGTCATACCCCTTCCAAGTTCAGTCCGGGCGGCTGGTGATCTTTCCGGCCTGGCTCTATCACTCGGTACCAGCCAACGAGAGCAACGAGGAGCGCATGTCGATCGCGATCAACATGATGCTGTTGGATTCCGAGCAAGTCCTGCCGCCACTGATCTGGCGGGATTGAGCCAGGAAAGCCTGGAGGCTAAGACTGGGTCAGCCAATCGGGAGGGGACCAAGAATGACGCTATCGACATCAAGCAGATACGCCGCGGCACTGCTCGCGCCACTCTTTTTGCTGGTCGTGACCAGTTCGGTCGCCAGCGCAGCAACTCCTGAGGAGGTCACGTCAGCCTGCGAAGCCGGTAGCAGTCTGCCGACCAACCTCTGCGCGTGCGTCGGCGAAGACTCGGCCAGCCTCAGCGATGAGCAACGCGCCTTCTACGTGGCGGCAATGAACAAGGACGAGGCTGAGACCACACGCCTGCGCCTCGCCATGTCTCCCAACGATCTGATCGACATCGTCACCTTTATGCGCACCTCTCCAGCGGAGTGCGCTGCTAAGGGTTCTTGATCACGGAGGGACAAAGCGGAGCAGCTGCGCTGCTTGGCCTCTTCTCTCGTGACTGGCCCAGCAGCCCAGCCCCCGCTACAGTCCAGACGGTTCCACCGGGCGTGGCGGAATTGGTAGACGCAAGGGACTTAAAATCCCTCGGGCTTTGGCCCATGCCGGTTCAAGTCCGGCCGCCCGGACCAGCCTTCTACCCGTGATGAAATCCACCGACCGGCTCTTTCGGATGCCTGGGCGGATCGGCCTCTAGATTGTCGATCACCGTCTTCATGTCGCGCAGCAGCATCTCGGCCATGTCGCGGCTGAAGCCCTCGCGGATGACGAAGCGCAGGACAGCGATGTCTTCGGCGTTTGCCGGCATGGTGTAGGCCGGGACCTGCCAGCCGTGGGCGCGCAGGCGGTCGGAAACGTCAAAGACGCTGTAGGCGCGGCTCTCCTCCAGGCGGACGGCGATCACGGGAATGTCGGTGCCGTCGCTTGCCACGATGAATCCGAACTCTTCGGCCAGGCTCTTGGCGAGGCCCTGGGCGATTGCCTGCAGGGTCTGCATGATCCGACGGTACCCTTCGTGGCCGAGACGTATGAAATTATAGTACTGCGCCACGATCTGGTTACCCGGGCGCGAGAAGTTCAAGGTGAAGGTCGGCATGTCGCCGCCCAGATAGTTCACATGGAAGACCAGGTCTTCCGGCAGATCGGCCTTGTCACGCCAGACGACCCAGCCGACGCCGGGATAGACCAGACCGTACTTGTGACCCGAGGCATTGATCGAGACAACGTTGGTCAGGCGGAAGTCCCAGCGCAGGTCGGGATGCAGGAAGGGTGCGACGAAGCCGCCGCTGGCCGCGTCGACATGCAGTGGAACCTGCCAGCCGGTGGTCTCGTTGCGCGCGACCAGGGCGTCGTGGATGGCCTCCACCGGCTCGTTCTCGCCGGTGTAGGTGGTACCCAGGATGGCGACGACGCCAATGGTGTTCTCGTCGACGGCGGCCACGGCCTCGTCGGGATCGACGACGAAGCGCTCTCTGGTCACCGGGACATAGCGCGGCTCGACATCCCAGTAGCGGCAGAACTTCTCCCAAACCACCTGCACGTTGGTGCCGAGCACCAGGTTCGGCTTGGCATCCGAGAGCCCTGCGGCCCGGCGCCGGTCGCGCCAGCGCCACTTCATCGCCATACCGGCAAGCATCACCGCCTCGCTGGAGCCGATCGCCGAGGAGCCGGCCGCATTCTCACCGGCATTGAAAAGGCGCGCCACGATGTTCACGCAGCGCTCTTCGATCATCGCCGTGACGGGATACTCGTCCTTGTCGATCATGTTCTTGTCGAAGGCTTCGGCCATCAGCTTCTCGGCTTCGGGCTCCATCCAGGTCGTGACGAAGGTCGCGAGATTGAGACGCGCGTTGCCGTCCAGCATCAGCTCGTCGTGGATCGTTCGATAGGCGTCGGCGGCGGTCATACCCTGGTCGGCAAGCGTGAACTTCGGCACCGGCGCCAGTCCGCTACGGCCGCCGTAAGCCGGGATCAGCATCGCGGCATCCTCATCCTGCGGGATCAGGTTTCTCACCATCGCCTTGCTCCTCTTCTTACCATCGGGGTAGGGCGCAACCGGATCGGGCTGGCCTCTAGGGACATCTTAGATAAGTCTAGCCCAGCCGAACCTGGCCCGCGCGCCGAAAGCCTCGCCAGCGACCCTTTGCGACAGTCACGCTCAGCAGCGCTAGTCTTTGTCGCGCCGCGTGTTCAGATGCGGCTCTTCGCCTTCGGCAATATGCATCGTGCGGATCGGGACGGCGAAGGAGACGCCTGGTTCTTCGCCGCCTGTGCGACAGCAGATGCGGCCCAAGAGAGGATCCACAGGAGCAACGCGGCTCGGGTTCCTGTTCGGATATTTGAGGCACGAGATCCTGTGCAGGGTCAGGGTCGCAACCTGCAGCTATGCACCAAGAGGTGCTTTCATACAAAGTGCTCCTCTGGCATAGAGAGCCCCGGCGAAGCGATGACGAATAGAAGGCGGCAGATACCTTGAGTGATGAGGCCTTCCGACACCTCTTGACGCCCGGCTGTTACGTCCGCCATCCCGACTGTCCGGAGTGGGGATTGGGACAAGTCCAGTCGATTGCGGGCGAGCGGGTCACGGTCAACTTCGAGCAAGAAGGCAAATTGGTGATCAATGGCGCCAGGGTGACGCTGGAGATCGTCGCTGAATACTGACCGGCCGAGGCCGCGCGAAATCCCACAGGGTTCGGGAAAGACGCCGTGGCAGATAGCCATTAGACGAGAGGCAGGATTTTAACATGGCTGAAGGCGGATCGGGCGCGCGCGACGCAGCAGCGGACAATGCCGAGGGCGAACGCCCCTTGGAGCGACTCATTCACCCGGGCAGCGGTCGGCGCAAGGCGCCGCTGACACCGAAGGGACGTAATGTCGAGCAGACTGCTATCGACGAGGTCGAGGCGCTACTTGGCGAACGCCCGCGCAGACGTGACCTGCTGATCGAGTTCCTGCACCTCATCCAGGACCGCTACGGTCAGCTCTCGGCGGCCCATCTGGCGGGCCTGGCGCAGGCCATGAACCTGCCGATGGCAGAGGTCTACGAGGTCGCCTCCTTCTATGCGCACTTCGACATCGTTGCCGAGGGCGAGGCCGATTTGCCGCCGCTGACAGTCAGGGTTTGCGACAGCCTCACCTGCGCAATGATGGGCGCGGAAGACCTCCTGGAACACCTGCCCGACATGCTGGGCCGCGACGTCCGGGTCGTGCGCGCACCCTGCATGGGCCGTTGCGAGACTGCGCCCGTCGCAGAGGTCGGCCACAATCATGTGGTGACAGCAGATGCGCAGGCGATCGCGGATGCGATCTCGGCAAAGAACACCCACGCGCAGCTGCCCGATTATCTGGACTTCGAGCGCTACGAGGCCGAGGGTGGCTATGCGCTGCTACGCGATTGCCTGGCCGGCAAGCTTGAGCCGGAAAGCCTCTTCACGGCGTTGGAAGATGCCGGCCTGCGCGGCCTTGGCGGCGCCGGTTTCCCTGCCGGACGCAAGTGGCGCATCGTCAGCCAGCAGCCGGCACCGCGGCTGATGACCATCAATGCCGATGAGGGCGAGCCCGGCACCTTCAAAGACCGCTGGTATCTGGAGCGCGACCCGCACCGCTTCCTTGAGGGAACACTGATCGCCGCTTGGGCGACCGGCTGCGCCACGTGCTACATTTACCTGCGCGACGAGTACCCGGCACTGCACGAGGTGCTGCAGCACGAGATTGCCAAACTGCAGCAAAGCGGTCTTGCCGAGCATTGCGCACTGGAAATCCGGCGGGGTGCGGGGGCATACATCTGCGGCGAAGAGTCGGCCATGATCGAATCGATCGAAGGCAAGCGCGGCCTGCCGCGCCACCGCCCGCCCTTCATCGCCCAAGTTGGCCTCTTCGGTCGCCCGACCCTCAACCACAATGTCGAGACGGTGCTCTGGGTACGCGAGATCATCGAGAAGGGCGCTGCGTGGTTTGCCGGTCATGGCCGCCATGGCCGTAAAGGCTTGCGCTCTTTCTCGGTCTCGGGCCGCGTGCAGGATCCCGGCGTCAAGCTCGCGCCGGCCGGCATCACGGTGAAGGAACTGATCGAGGAGTACTGCGGCGGTATGCAGGAGGGCCATAGCTTCAAGGCCTATCTTCCTGGCGGCGCCTCCGGCGGTATCTTGCCGGCACACCTTGGCGATATCCCCTTGGACTTCGATACGCTGCAAGCCGAAGAGTGCTTCATCGGCTCGGCCGCCGTTGTCATCCTCTCAGATCAGGACTCGATGAAGGAGGCGGCGCTGAACCTGATGCGCTTCTTCGAAGACGAGTCCTGCGGCCAGTGCACGCCCTGCCGCAATGGCACAGAGAAGGCCGTCGCGCTGATGAACCGGAAGCAGTGGGACAAGTCCCTGCTGACCGAACTCTCAGGCGTGATGATGGACGCCTCTATCTGCGGTCTGGGCCAAGCAGCCCCCAACCCGCTCCTCTCGGTCATGAAGCACTTCCCGGACGAAGTCTTCTAGAGCCGAGCCCGGACCAGTCGCCCGTAGGAGACAAGACCCCTGGAGGGTCAAACGCGATGACGATAGATCGGTCCGATCTATCGTCCGAAGCGCTGGCTCCGATAGCAGGTAACCAGATAAATACCTGATTCCAGACCAATTTCGTTCGACGACAATACGATTGACGCGTACGCCTGGGCTGACACTTTCTAACGTAGAAACATGGAAGCCATAGCAAAACGGCGGCCGACCTCAAGGTCACGCCGCCGTTTTCGTTCCCATCCGTCAGGGACGCCGGTTGCATCCAGCATCCGCTGCCGAGCGTCTGACTAGTTGCGAGAGTAGTACTCGATCACGAGGTTCGGCTCCATGCGGGCGTGGTAGGGCACGTCCGCCAGCTTCGGCGCCTGCACGAAACGTGCGCGGCGCTCGCCGATGTTGACTTCGATGTAGTCCGGCACGTCACGGTCCGGAGTATCGAGTGCGGAAAGCACCAGCGGCAGATCGCGGCTCTTGGCGCGGATGACGATCTCGTCGCCGTCGCTCACCTTGAAGGAGGGGATGGTGACTCGCTTGCCATTCACCAGGATATGGCCGTGGTTGACGAACTGGCGGGCTGCGAAGACCGTGGGAACAAACTTGGCGCGATAGATGACCGCGTCCAGGCGACGCTCCAACAGCTCGATCAGGTTCTCGCCGGTGTCGCCACGACGACGGGCGGCTTCCTTGTAGTAGCGGCGGAACTGTCGCTCGCCGATGTTGCCGTAGTAGCCCTTCAGCTTCTGCTTGGCCATCAACTGCGTGCCGAAATCGGTCGGCTTCTTGCGGCGCTGGCCGTGCTGACCGGGACCGTAGGGGCGATTGTTGACGGGGCTCTTCGGACGCCCCCAGAGGTTGACGCCAAGACGGCGGTCAATCTTGTGCTTCGAATTCAAACGCTTAGACATAGGCGCAGACTCTGCTCCTTTGACAGGGTTGTGGCTTGGCGTTTCTTCGCCCGGCCTTTTGTCCCGGTAGGCTTGCCCCCTCTAAGGAGGGGGCAAACGGGTCGGAGCGGAAACAAAGCCCGTCCACCGCATTTCCAGGAAGAGCCGTGACATGCGCGCGCGCGGCTCGCTTGTCAAGAGCAAGTGGCGCATAGAGGTCTTCTTCCACCGCCAGCCAAGCTTGCAAGAATACGATCGGCTTGGATATGGTTTGATGTCAAACGAATGAAAGTCGAGATGGTGGAAGACTGCGAGGAAGAGGCTACGGCACCGAGGATCGAGCAAGATGACCGCTTGGTGTTTCAGGTCTTCAACGAGATCGGGATCATTGAGCAATTGGCCCGTGCGCAGTTCGAAGCGGTGATGCCGGAAGGACTGAAGCTGCCGCACTTCTCGGTCCTCAATCATATGGTCAGGCTTGGCGACGGGGCGCGCCCCGTCGACCTGGCACGCGCCTTCCAAGTGACCAAGGGAACCATCACCAACACGCTTGGACGCCTTGAGGCACGTGGTGCCATTCGCTTGGCCCCAGACGCGGAGGACGGACGCACCAAACGGGTCTACCTGACGCCGATCGGGCGCGCGCTACACGCACGTTCCATCGAAGCCCTGGTCCCCGCCTTCCAACCCTTGAAGGCAGCGATCCCAAGGGAGCGTTTCGAGAAGGCTCAGCCCTTCTTGAGCGACCTGCGCAGCTATCTGGATAAGGCGAGAGATAGATAGGGTCCGCAAGACCGGCTCTAGGTTCCTTTTAACTTCCCAGGTGCTCGCCATCACGAAGCCGTCGATCGGATGGCGTCGGATCGGGTTCCTCGTTACCCCAGTTCAGCCACTCCATATCTCTGGCCGCCGCATCCAAGGCGTCCGTGGTACGCAGATCCTGGTTCTCGGCGCCCTCCTCGAGCAGGCGGTGCGGGTCGTCGCCATGAACGAATCCCAGATAGGGTCCGCCGAAGTCATAGCCGATCAGCCGCTGCAGGCGGTCTGGATAGGTCTTGGCCAATTCTGGCGGATTGGCGAGATACTGGTTCTCCTCCTGGCGCAACCATCCCAGCGAGTACTGCAGCGCCATGCCCGTGCGCGCCACATCGGCGCTATTCTCGCCACCGCCATGAAAGACCCCGCCGGTGTAAAGCAAGACCGAGCCGGCCGGCATGACCGCAGAGGTCACCTCGTCCTCGGTGGGAAAGCGTCCGTGCGCCCAACGCTGGCTGCCTGGAGCGATCTGCGTGCCGCCGTTTGCTTCGGTGAAGTCCGACAAGGCCCACATGGCCGGTAGGATCGTCGGCGGATGGGGATGGCGGAAGGGATAGAGCCAGCCGTCGCGGTGGATCTGCTGCGACTCGGCGCCGGGCAACAGGTGCATCACGCCCGAGAAATTGAGCTGGTATCGAGCGCAATGCGGCAACAACAGACGGTCGCAAAGCGCCAACACGGTTGGGTGAATGGCAAGCTGCTGAGCAGCCTTGGAGTGATGAAAAAGATTGCCCAGCCGCTTGGTCCTGGCACCGAGGAAGTTCGTATTGCCCAGCGGTGCCGCTTCGACCAGCGGCAGCAATTCATCTCGCGCCTGGTCTGCGAGATCTACAGCAAGCTCTTCGATAATGACGTAGCCCTGTTGGTCCAGCGAGCGCGCGAGATCCTCGGCGGGGGTATCGGGCGGGCAGACGTTCAACGAGAAGGCCATCTAGGCGCTCCTTTCCTCCAGCTTCCTATCGAGCTTGCCATAACGCTGCAGCCAATCGAAGAGGGTTTGGCGCGCTGCGGGCTCGTCATAGAGGCCCAGGTGCCCGCCACCGGGAACGACAAGACTGGTCTTTGGGCCGGGTGCAGCCTCATAGAGCCTCCGTCCGGCTTGACACGGCGTCACCGGGTCTTCGCTGCCATGCGCCCAAAGCAAAGGCTGCTTGACGGCGCCGATACGAGCGAGGCTGTCCCAGCGCTCCTTCAGAAGGGGGCTCACGATCAGCCAGGGATAGCGGCGCTTGGCCGAGGACACCAGGCTGTCGAAAGGACAGTCCAAGATCATCGGTGCGGCTTCGCCACGGGCCGCGACGGCGACCGCTACAGCACCACCGAGAGACTCCCCATAGAGGACAAGCGGTACGCCGGGCAGCCGTGCTCGCACAGCGGCAATTGCCGCCTCAGAGTCGGCGATCAAACCGGCCTCGTCCGGGCTACCGGGATTGCCGCTGTAACCGCGATAGCCGACCAGGCAAAGCCCGTAACCAGCCTCGACCAAGAAGTCATAGCAGCCAAGGCGGTGCCCAATATGCCCGGCATTACCCTGCAGTAGAATGATGACCGGTTTCTGCGGATCGGCCGCGGTCCACAGCCAGTGCCGACAGCGCGGCCCTTCCGGCGCTTGCGAGTAGATCTCCTCCGGCAGTCGTCCGTCCAGGGGCTCCGCCAAAGGGTTCTCGCGGCCAGTGGCATAGATGATGCGCCGCTGCATAAAAAAGAGGAAAAGCGCAGCTGCGACATAGGCCAGAGCAGCACCGAGCGCGACCCAAGCCAGCCAGGAGAGGCTCGCCATCGACATCTCTAGGCCGCGTAGTCTTCGCCGTCCCGGTCCAGGAGGCGTTTCAGGGCCGTAAAATGCGCCTTGCTGTAGTCTGCGCCGGAGCGGTACTGCGCAGCGGTATGACCGGCGATGTTCTCGCCGACCAGCCTGAGTGGCCGCCCGGTCTGCATCGCCTGCACTTGCTGCTGACAGGCGCGTTCCAGATAGTAGAGCCGATCGAAGGCAAGCGCTATGTCCGGTGCGGTCACCAGGACACCGTGGTTGGCCATGAAGAGGACCTGACGCTCGCCCAGCAGTCCGGCCAGACGCTCTCCTTCCGCATGATCTTGCGCCAAGCCGGAGAAGGTTTCGTCGTAGGCAACCTCGTTCCAGAAGCGCAGCGCGGTTTGGTGCAGAGGCAGCAGGCGCTGATCCTCAAGCATGGTCATCGCCGTGGCATAGGGCATGTGGGTGTGCAGCACGGCACGGGCGCTGGGGCAGTTCTGGTGCACCGGGGCATGGATGCAAAGCGCCGTCAGCTCCGGCTCGCCTTCGCCTTCGATGACCCCACCCTTGGCGTCGACGAGCAGGATATCCCTTGCCCGCATTTCCGCCCAGTGACGACCAAAGGGATTGAGCAGGAAGAGATCGTCACGGCCGGGCAAAGCGAAGCTGAAATGGTTGCAAATGCCTTCGCTTAGGCCGAAGCGGTGGGCCAAGCGCAGAGCAGCGGCGAGGTCTCGGCGCGCCTCCTCCAGCATCTCGCGATCCACCTTGTGACTGGTCGCAGCAGCGTCGCTCATGGTCCCTCCGCTCCCCTCATAGCTGTGAGCCTTCAGACTTGGTAGCAAGCACTGGGCGGCGGTGGAAGCACCACGGTGCGCTGACATGACCTTCACGCAAGGCTCCCTCCCAAGAACGCAGCTACCACCCGATGCGCGGAGAGGCGTAACCCTGAAGCCAATCTGGTCTCACCATAGAGAGGGCGCGCAGCGAGACATGCAAAACCGCAGCTACCGCATCATCGAGACCGAGTGGATCCCACTGACTGACGGCACCCGTCTGGCTGCGCGGATCTGGATGCCCGACGGCGCCGACAAGAGACCCTGTCCGGCGATCCTGGAGTATCTGCCCTACCAGCGCCGCGACGGGACCACACGCCGCGATGACGCTACCTACCCCGGCTTTGCCGCTGCCGGTTATGTCGGAGTGCGTGTCGACCTGCGCGGCAGCGGCGATTCCGAGGGTGTTTTCGACGACGAGTATTCGCCGCAAGAGTTGGCCGATGCGGCGGAAGTCATCGCTTGGATCGCCGATCAGCCCTGGTGCAGCGGCTCGGTCGGTATGATGGGCATCTCTTGGGGTGGCTTCAATTCGCTGCAGGTGGCAGCATTGCGCCCGCCGGCTTTGAAAGCCGTGGTCGCGCTCTCGACGACAGTCGACCGCTTTCATGACGATATCCACTACAAGGGCGGCGCACAGCTCTCCGCTCAGCACTACTGGTCCAGCAACATGTTGTCCTACCTCTCGCGGCCGCTCGACCCCGCTGTCGTCGGCGACGCCTGGCGTGAGCGTTGGCTGGATCGCCTGGAGAAACTGGAGCCCCCAATCCACGGCTGGCTCGCCCATCAACGCCGCGACGCCTTTTGGCAGCACGGCTCCATCTGCGAAGACTATGGCGCGCTCGAGGCTGCCGCTCTGGTCATCGGCGGCTGGGCTGACGGCTATCGCAATGCGCCACCGGCGGCGGCTGCCAATCTGACCAGCCCAGCGAAGGCGCTTAGCGGCCCCTGGATCCACAAGTATCCACACTTCGCCTGGCCGAAACCGCGAGTGGATTTCCTGGCCGAAGCCGGGCGTTGGTGGGATCGTTGGTTGAAGGGCGAGGAGAACGGCGCGGAGAGCTTGCCCTCCTACCGCGCCTTCCTGGCCGAGAACATCAGAGCGAGCCACTGGCGCGAGCGCGAAGAGGGCCGCTGGGTCGCTGTCACCGATTGGACCGGCGCACCGGAACTCACCACCTACTATCTTGGCAGCAAAGGCCGGCTCGCCACCCAGGCCGGCATCGACGGCAAGCGCATCGTCGACAGCCCGCAAGACTGCGGCCTGGCCGGTGGCGAGTTCTTCACACTGAGGCCCGACGCCGAGTTGGCTGGCGAACAATCAGGCGATGACGCCGGCTCGCTGGTCTTCGACAGCCTTCCCCTAGAGGCACCGCTGGACATCCTTGGCCGGCCGGAGGTTTCACTTAGGGTCACCATTAACCGACCGATAGGGACCCTCGTTGCACGGCTCTGCGACCTGCACCCCGATGGGCGCTCGCACCGCGTCTCCTTTGGCGTGTTGAACCTGGCACACCGTTGCTCCAGCGCAGAGCCAACACCGCTCACTCCCGGAGAGCCCTATCAGGTGGTCATCCGCCTCGACGAAAGTGGCTATCGCTTCTGCGCCGGCCATCGCATCCGTCTGGCTGTTTCGACGGCCTATTTCCCAATGGTCCTTCCGCCGCCGGAGCGCGTAGAGGCCACGATCACGACCGGAGCGGCCTCCCGCCTGGGCCTGCCGATCCTCAAAGACCCGGTTGAGGTGGAGTTGGCGGAGCCCAGCGACCCGGCGCCTTTGCCGGACTATCCGCAGATCACAAAGGGGCACGCGCGCCGCTGGGTGGAGCGCGATCTTTCTAGCCGTCGGACCAGCTACCACATTCACGACGAACCAGGCCTCAGCGAGCAGCCGGACAATGGCATGCAGTGGCAGGAAATCCGCCGCGAAAGCTGGTCGATCGATTGGGATGATCCCGCGAGCATTGAGGGCAAGACCCACATGACCGCAATCCGGGAACGAGGCGACTGGTCGGTACGGACTGAGGTGACCGGCAGCCTTACCACTGACGGCGCCAATTGGTGTCTTGCCTATCGTCTAAGGGCCTATGTCGATGAGGAACATGTCTTCGAACGCAAGTGGGACAAGACCATCGCGCGCGACCTGATGTAGCCTGCGGACCATGTTCGAGGAGTTCGAGGAAGCCCGCATCGATCTGGACGCAGCCAGCATCTATCTTAGGCTCGGCGGCGAGGGCCCGCCTCTCTTGCTGTTGCACGGTTATCCGCAAACCCACATCACCTGGCGACTGGTCGCACCGCTGCTGGCCAAACACTTCACCCTGGTGATGCCCGACCTGCGTGGCTATGGCGAGAGCCGCGGCCCGCTGCCCGATCCCGATAACAAGCACTACGACAAGCGAACCATGGCCGGCGACATGCTGGCCGTCATGCAAGGGCTTGGACATGAGCGCTTCTTTTTGGCCGGCCACGACCGCGGTGGGCGCGTTGCCTATCGCCTGGCCTTGGATCATCCCGAGCGGATCATCGCTTTCGCTGCAATCGACGTCGTGCCGACCATAGAGGTCTGGGAAGGCATGGATGCTGAGGGCGCCATAGCGGCCTGGCATTGGCCCTTCCTCGCCAGACCGGCGGAATTGACCGAGCCGGTCCTAGCCGCAGCGGGTAGTAGGGTCTTTGAATCCTTCCTGCGCGGCTGGGCCAGCAAACCCGATTCCTTGGCACCAGAGGCGATTGCCGCCTACCTGGCCCAGTTGGAAAAACCGGACGTCATCGCGGCGACCTGTGCCGACTATCGGGCCGGCGCTACCAGGGACTGGCAGCACGACCGAGAGGATCGCGCCGCCGGGCGGCGCTTGGCCTGTCCGGTGCTGGCGCCCTGGGGTAGCCACTACATCGGCGATGCGGAGCCCACGCCCGTCACCATCTGGCGCCGCTGGGCGGACAAGGTCGAGGGGCAAGGCATGCCTTGCGGTCACTTCCTGCAGGAAGAGATGCCCGACGCCCTGGCAGCAGCCATGATCGCCTTCTTCCTTGCCAGCGAGGACGCAAAGCCACAGGTCTAGGACCCAACAACGTCGAGAGGAAGAGATCGGGATGGATGGATCGCGCGCGCCGGAGTTACCCAAGACGGCACCGCAAGGCGAACAGCTGCCGGAACCTGGCAGATTGGCCGAGATGGCGCCCGGCCTTTTCTGGCTGCGCATGCCGCTCCCTTTCGCGCTAGATCACATCAACCTCTGGGTCATGGATGAGGGCGATAGCTGGACCCTGGTCGACACCGGACTGCACAGCGACGAGACCAAGCAGATTTGGCAGCAGCTCTTCAGCGGCCCGCTGGCCGGCAAGCCGGTCGGTCGATTGCTGGTCACTCACCACCACCCCGACCACTTCGGTCTTGCCGGTTGGCTTGCGGAGGAGACCAAGGCATCGGTCTGGATGGGCGAGATCGAGTTCAACTTCGGATCCTGGCTCTATCACCTGGCAGACGACATCTACACACCACGACTTCGGGCCTATTACATTCGTCAGGGCTTGGCAGCCGAGACCGCCGTCAAGCTGACCAGCCGCGGCAATCTCTACCGCGGCCGCTGCGGCCTGCCGCCAAGCGCAGTCGAGCCTCTCCAGCTGGGTGGCAGCATCGAAGCCGGCGGGCGTAGCTGGACCATCGTACCCGGCCACGGCCACGTCGAAGGCCACGCCTGCCTCTATGCCGAGCAAGACGATATCTTCATTGCCGGCGACCAATTGCTGCCGACGATCAGCCCCAACGTCTCGGTTCATGCTTGGAACGATCAGGCAGATCCACTGACGGCCTTCATCGAGACGCAACAGCGGCTGGCGCGAACCTTGAGCGACGCCAGCTTGATCCTGCCGAGCCATGGCCGTCCCTTCTTCGGCGGTTCGACGCGGGCCCGCGATCTGGTCGCCCATCATGCCGAACGCCTGGACCGGGCCCAAGAGGCCTGCAAGGCAAAACCGCTCAGCGCTTACGAGACCATCCCTGCCCTATTCAATCGTCAACTCGATGACCATCAGCTCTTCTTCGCGCTGGGTGAAAGCTTGGCACATCTCAATCATTTGGCGGTGATGGGCCGCGCCATCGAGGTGGAGGACGAGGGCGTCCTCAGATTTCAAGCGACCTGAGGAACTGGCCTTGCCGCACATCCTGCGCCGCCGCGATCTCGATTTTTTGCTCTACGATGTGCTCAAGGCCGAGAATCTGACCGCCTATCAGCGCTTCGAGGGGCAGACCCGAGCCGACTTCGACGCCATCCTAGACCTGGCGGAGCAGCTCGCCGAGGAGCAGTTCCAGCCGCATGCGGCCAAGGTCGACCGGGAGGAACCGCGCTTCGACGGCACGCGCGTGCATATCATTCCGGATGTGAAACAAGCATTGGATGCCTACGTAGAGGCGGGTTTCACCGGCGCCGGCTTCGACACGGATCTCGGCGGCCTACAGCTTCCCTACACTCTGGTTCAAGCCGCCTCCGCCTTCTTCTTCGGCGCCAATGTCGCCACCGCCGGCTATCCCATGCTCACCGTCGCCGCAGCCAATCTGCTCTCGGTTTACGGCAACGAAGAGCAGCGAGAGCGTTATCTGAAGCCCCTGGTGGCCGGTCGCTTCTTCGGAACTATGTGCCTGTCGGAACCGCAGGCGGGCTCTTCCCTGGCCGACATCCGTACCCGCGCCGTGCCGCAGGCAGATGGCAGCTACCGCCTCTTCGGCAATAAGATGTGGATCTCCGGTGGCGAGCATGATCTCTGCGACAACATCGTCCACCTGGTGCTGGCGAAGATCGAGGGCGCCCCTCCCGGTGTGCGCGGCATCTCCCTCTTCCTGGTGCCCAAGTACCCGGTTCAAGCGGACGGTACCTTAGGCGCGCGGAACGACGTGCGCTTGGCTGGCCTGAACCACAAGATGGGCTACCGCGGCACGGTCAATACGGTCCTGAATTTCGGCGAGAGCGAAGGCGCTTGGGGCAGCCTGGTCGGTGCGCCGCACCAAGGTCTGGCCGCCATGTTCCACATGATGAACGAAGCCAGGATTGCCGTCGGCCTGGGTGCGGCCTGCCTGGCCTACAGCGGCTACCTGCATGCGCTGGACTATGCGAGCATGCGAACGCAAGGCCGCCCGCTAGGCGCCAAGGACCCGACCGAACCCATGGTTCCGCTCATCCGCCATGCCGACGTGAAACGCATGTTGTTGCAGCAGAAGGCCTATGCCGAAGGCAGCTTGGCGCTCTGCCTCTATGCCGCACGCCTGGTCGACGAGCAGAAGAACGGCAACGCCGAAGTGGCCGAAAAGGCGCGCCGCCTACTCGACGTCCTGACTCCGGTGGTCAAGTCCTGGCCCTCGGAGTACGGCTTGAAGGCCAACGACCTGGCGATCCAGGTACACGGCGGCTATGGCTACACCCGCGACTATCCGGTCGAACGCCTCTATCGCGACAATCGCCTGAACCCCATCCATGAGGGTACGAAGGGCATCCAGGGGCTCGACCTTTTGGGCCGTAAGCTGCGCCAAGAGAAGGGTGCCGCCTTCGCGCTTCTCCTTACAGAAATCAACGCGGCGGCCAGGCAGCTTGCAGATCATTCCGCCCTTGGTGAAGAAGCCGGCGCACTGCTGCAGGCTGCCCGTCAGATAAGACGTGTCGGTGAAGCTCTTGTTGGATCGGCCTCGACCGAGGGTGAAGAAACGGCCCTTGCGAACGCGACCCTCTTTCTC
This sequence comes from Rhodospirillales bacterium, assembly GCA_963669445.1. Classification (GTDB taxonomy): domain Bacteria; phylum Pseudomonadota; class Alphaproteobacteria; order Kiloniellales; family JACOMY01; genus JACOMY01. Next base: position 934,965 of record OY770029.1, on the reverse strand, counting down.
GATGCCCTCGGTCACCTCGTCGTCGCCTGGCAGTGGCTGACGCAGGCAGCGGTCGCTTCCGGCAAACTATCGGAGAACCCGGACGACGAGGAGTGCGCTTTCCTCAATGGCAAGATTCTAGCCTGCCGCTACTACTTCAGGTATGAGCTCCCATCGATCTGGCCGACGCTTACCCTGCTGCAGAGCCTCGACACGACCTGTCAGTTTGCCGAGCCTGGTCAGTTCTGATTGCGCAGGTAACCGAGCCGTGCCGAAGAAGATCCAAACACTAAGCTTGGCACTGGCCGGCGCCGGCCTCGTCGGCAAGTGGCATGCCGCAGCCTGCGAGGCCGTAGGGTCTGTCGAACTACGCTGGGTGGTCGACCCTTCCGAAGCAGGTCGTTCCTTTGCCGAGAGCAGCGGATTGGACTGGTATCCCTCGCTACCTTCTCTCTTTGCCGAAGAGCGTCCCGACGGCGTCATCATCGCCACCCCCAATCAAGTACACCTGGAGAACGGACTGGATTGCATCGAGGCCGCCTGCCCTGCGTTGATCGAAAAACCGATCGCCCCGACTACGTCGGAGGCCGCGCGGTTGGTGAGGGCGGCCATGACCAAGGGTGTGACGCTTCTGGTCGGCCATCATCGGCGCCACAACCCGCTCGTCAGACAAGCGAAATCCATCATCGACGAGGGCCGGCTCGGGCGCATCGTCACCGTGCAGGGAAGCTGCTGGCTATTGAAACCGGACGACTACTTCGCCCAGGATTGGCGCAAGCGAAGCGGTGGCGGGCCGGTCTTGGTCAATGCCATTCACGATCTGGACCTGCTGCGCCATCTCTGCGGCGAGATCCTGGCCGTTCAGGCTCAGGTCTCCTCCAACCTCCGGGCTGGCGACAATGAAGACTCGGCCGTGGTCTTGCTTAGCTTTCGCTCGGGTGCAATCGGAAGCTTCAGCGTCTCGGACTGCGTGGCGGCCCCCTGGAGCTGGGAGTTGACGGCTGCCGAGAACCCGGCCTATCCGGCCACGACCGAGAGCTGCTATTTGATCGGCGGCACCAAAGCCTCGCTTTCGATCCCAGACAACCGCCTCTGGAGCCACGGTCCCGGCGGCCACTGGAAGACCGCCATCCAGGCGAGTGCCTTCCCAGGCTCGCGAGGCGACCCGCTGGTGGCACAGGTGGCGCACTTTGCGGCCGTCATCCGCGGCGAAGAACTTCCGCTCGTTACCGGTGTGGAGGCGACCCGGTCCCTGGCCGTCGTAGAAGCGATTCTGATGTCTGCCAAGACCGGCCACCAAGAGGCGGTCCTTGTTCCGGAGTTTCCGCTCGATCAGGCAAACACACTACGTTCCGCCGAATAGTCCCATCCTAAACAGCCGTCGGTCCTTGCCTTCCTCGCATCTCCGGCAGAGTTTCAAGTCGGCTCAACGGTCATGGTGTTCTGCGTGGTCGGGTCGGCGGCACACGGCATAAGGCTGCCGAGCGACTGCGGGTGCGAAGTCTGTCGCCGACCTTAGGAGTGGGACAAAGCCTCAGCGGTCTCGGCGGTCGAATAAAGCATGACCGTGACGCCCGACACGACCAGCGCGATGCCGATTGCCGAACCGACGCCCAGGCTCTCGCCGTAGAAGAGCACACCGACGGCTGCCATACCCACGACCCCGGCCGCAGCCCAAACCGCGTAGGTCATACTGATCGGCAATGTCCGGAGAGCCAGCGATTCAAAGTAGAAAGACAGCCCTATTCCCACAATAAAAGCCAATGTTGGCAATACTCTTGCGAAACCTTGCGATTCCTTTAGTGCAACGAGGCCGACGATCTCCAGCACAATTCCAAGTAACAGAAACAGGTAACCGATAGACATCGTTGGAGTACTCCTCCATCTCAGTAAATTCGGGCATCCCCTGTCGTCCGGTTTAGCCAGCTGGGCACCGGCTAGCGGCCTTTCAAGCAAGGATCTGAAAATGTGTTCGGAGGCGTCTGGACGGCGACAGGCGTTCGTTCCTAGACGGCAACTCTGCTATGAATGCTAAATAGGCAAAAACAAGGCGGAAAATGCCTTCCTTTTGCCAAGGATTCGGTCTCTGCAAAGCCTCGTTCCACGCATGGCCCCTATGAACTTATTGAATTTTCTCTACCAAAATCAGTGTTCAGAGCGGCAATTGACCTAAGGCTGTATCTCTCGCCGGTCCCCTTTGTAGAGCGGCAATCCCAGGAGCAGTGTGGCCACCGCAGCGGCTGGAGCAATCACGCCAGCCGGCCAGTCCATCGCCCAGGCCGTCGCCGCCGTAATGGCGCACCAAACAAGGGCGAGAGGTAAGACCAGCCAGCGGCGCCAACCGGACACGAGAAGGACGAAGCCTATCGTGGCAACAGCGGTAGGATCTGGCGCCAAGCCGAAGAACTCCATCCCCTGCCAAGCCCGACCCGACAGCGGGATGATCAGTGGCTGGATGAGCAAAGCGAAGACCAGGAGAAGCACGGCAGGTCCTTGTCCGCGCGGGCTGAACGCAGGTGGCCAAACCACGAACTGCAGCAACAGCAATGCTTGCACCACCGCAGCAGCAGCGAAATAGCGACCAGCCCAATTGATGCTCTGATAGCGCTCCCAGAAGAAGACCCAGGCAACAAGCAGCCAAGCGGCGGCAAAGATCAGGACCAGAACCCTAAAGCCACGTTGGTACAAGGCCAACCACAGCACCAGAAGCCCGATGGCAAAGAGGAGAATCTGCAGGGGCCAAAGTGCCTCGTTCATGCGCACGAAGAGGCGAAAGTAGGTCTCGGGCGAGAACAGCAGGAAGTCGGACAGGGAATAGCTGAAAAGATGCTGCATTACAGCGATTCAAAGTAGGCGAGCATGGCCTGCTTTTGTTTCGCGTCCGGCAGGCGTCCCAGTCCGGCCCCCATGTTCTCGCGCATGTGCGAGACTTGGCTGGTCGCCGGGATCACGCATGTGACCGCCGGGTCGGCGAGGATGAACTTCAGCAGAAATTCCGCCCAGTTGGTACAGTCGATCTCACCGGCCCAGGAGGGCAAGGGATGATGCGAGACCCGGTCGATCAAACGCCCGCCACGGAAGGGCCGATTGACGATCACTGCGATGCCGCGTTCGCGCGCCAGCGGCAACAGTCGCTGTTCGGCCTCGCGATCCACCATGTTGTAGGTGAACTGAACGAAGTCCAAAGGCGTTCGCTGCATCAGCGCTTCAAAGTCTCCGTGCCGGCGCCCGTGCGAGGTGGTGATGCCGAGATAGCCCAGCTCGCCTGCCGCCTTCATCGTCGCCAGGGTCTCCAGATGCGCCTCCCAAGCCACCAGGTTGTGAACCTGCAGAAGGTCGAAGCGCGGCAGACCCCATTCTGCCAAGGATTCGGCAATCTGCTCCGGCCCGGAGCTACCCGAGGAGGTCCAGACCTTGTCGGCCGAGAAGAGACTTGGTTCAGGCCCCAGTCGTCCAAGACAGTATCCCAGCACAGACTGCGCCGAGGCATACATCGGCGAGGAGTCCACCATTCCGCCGCCAAGCGCGAAGAAGGTCCGTAACACCTCCAGCCGGCGCTCCAGCAGGACCGGGTCGTCGCCAACGTTGAATGTGATCCAGGTGCCCATGCCGACCACCGGCAGAGGCTGCCCGCTGGAAGGGATTGGCCGGCTGCGTTGCCCCGGCCCCGCCGCACGAAGCGGTGTCGAAGACAGGCCAGCGCCCAGTGCAAGAGCGCCAAGCAAGAGGCGGCGTCTCAGGCGTCCCTGCGGATCGAGTTCCTGGTTGCTGACAGGCTTTCTCAGATAGCTCACGAGGCAAACTCCCTGCGGATCGCGCGTCCCGGCATGACTCTAGGATCACGGCCGTTGCGGGCAATCTCTATTTTTGCCGGAAGGCTCTTTGAGATAGCACCCCGCGCTGGTATCACAGGGTCTTGAAAAAGATTCTTATCATATGATATAAACACAATGTCCATATGGAGAAGCACCTATGCCGCAGAGCAGCCCGCTAAGTCTCGACGAGACCGTCCAAGCCATCGGACAGGACCAGAGAGAGAAGGTCGACGTCATCGTCAAGGCGGTGGTGCGGGTCGCCGAAGCTTGGGGACTGAGCAATCGGGAGGCAGCACAGCTCTATGACGTGCCGCCGGCAACCTGGAGCCGGATGAAGAATGGCGGATTCAAAGGGAACCTGGATCAGGACAAGGTCACCCGCGCAAGCCTTCTGGTCGGTCTCTTCAAGGGACTGCGCCTGTTGTTCAACGGTCCACTTACCTACGGCTGGCCCAAGACCCCGAACAAGGGCGCGGGCTTTCAAGGCAGGACGCCGGTCGAGGTCATGATCGAGGGCGGTATTCCAGCCATGCTGCAGGTCCGCCAGCACATCGACGCGCTTAGAGGCGGCCTGTGAGCACAGCCGACACCATACCCGTCAGGGACTTCACCTGCCCGACGACCGTCCGGCTGATCTCGACGGCCTACATCGAAGAGCCGGCTCTGGCTCCCTTGGCAGACAGTCAGGCAGAACGGGCGATACTGGAGGAACTGGAGGGGCTGACCTCGGCGCGTAGAACGGCCAAGCTACCACGGCCACAAGGTCTCCTGCCCGACGAACTGGTCTCCGCCACGCAAGGTTATGGCTGGACTTACATCAACGCCGCCTTTTGTTACACCCGGCCCAGCGGCAACCGTTTCAACGGACCCGATCGCGGCGCTTGGTATGCCACTTATGGCGAGATGGCCGCCGAAACGGCCCAGGCAGAGGTCGCCTACCATCTGACCCGCGAGCTCGATGCGACTGGAAACTACCAGAACATCACAGCCTACAGAGAGCTCTTGGCCGGCTTCACCACCAGCTTCCACGACCTCTCGCATCACTCGGACGAGACCTACCTGCAGCCCGACCCGGCCGTGGCCTACCCGGCCGGGCAAGCGCTTGCCAGACGCCTCCTAGCCGAGGGCGGAAACGGCGTTCTCTATAGGTCGCTCCGCTTCGACGGCGGCGCCTGCCTGGCAGCCTTTCGACCGCATCTGGTGCAGAACGTAAGGCAGGGCGATCAATGGACCTTCGTCTGGAGCGGTGCGCGCGCTCCCAGTATCGAGAAATCCTAGACGCTCTTTTGCGCCTTGACGTCCGCTGCTGCCCCAACCTGCCCACGATCATCCTGCCACGCTGCTTCTGTCGGCGTGTCGATCCAGGCCGGGCAGTTGCCACGGAAGCTGCCGATCCGGTCGTCGCCGGTTCCATGCGGTGTGTAGCCAAGCAATGCCCTTAGGCGCGGCTCGAACTGGATGGCAACCTCGGGCGGTGTGGTCAGGTACTGGTTCGATTCCTGCCTGAGCCAGCCCAAAGAATAGGTGTTGATCAGGCCCATGCGGGGGCGATTGCTTTGGTTTGGGCCACCGCCGTGCCAAGTGGAGCCAAGATAGAAGAGCGCCGAGCCTCTTGGCATTACGCTCGTCTCCCAGCTTGAGAGATCCGGCAGATGCCAAGAACGTAGGAAGCGATGGCTGCCGGGTATGACCCGGGTGCCACCGTTCTCCAGCGTGAAGTCGTCCAGCGACCACATGACCCCGATCTGTAGCTCCAGTCCGGAAATCTCGATTGGATAGAGGGAATCGTCTCGGTGCAGCGCCTGAGCCGCCTCTCCCGGCAGAATCTCGATCGCCGTCATGCTGCCGATCCGATAGGTCGCACAGTGCGGCAGAAGGATCTCATTTGCGACCGCGACTACCAAATCGTGATCCACCAGGGCCGCCGCACTGGGCGCCAAGGTGAGCACATTGCTGAAGCGCAAGGTCTTGTCGCCGTTGAAGTCGCTCTTGGACCTGAGACCGGAGGCATCGAGCGGCGGGCGCAGCTGGGCTGCGACCTGATCCACCAGATCTCCCGCGACAAGCCCTGTGACCGCGACTGCCCCATCGCGGCGAAGCGCGGCCACGACGCTCGCGGCATTGGCCGATCCCTCAAGGTAGGACAAGGGCATATCTGTCTCCTGACTGACAACGATGACCACAGACTAGCGAGGGATCCGGAAACGGTCGATCTCAATTCAGAGTCACTTGATGCCGCTCACGATCTTGCGGCGGCTAAATCGGTATGCATCATGCCATGACTGTTGTTTGGGTGACCAATTCACACAAGATCATTTACTGCAACGGCAAGCTTCAACAAATCTGCGGCGTAAAATCCAGCTGCGTTTATGCAATTTGTCTCCAAAATTCTTAGGCCATCGGCTGTTCTACAGATGTCCATGACGTACGCCGGCGAGTAGTTGGGATTGAGCGCCAGCATATGCCGCGCGAAAGCCAAGACGTCGTCATCGATCTCACGCCGATGGACGATGCGTGATCCTTCCTTGTAGAGTGAATACGTCGTGATCTCGCCGCCCACAGCCCAGGTCCGCCACTCCTTTTGGATGTGTACCGGTTGTGTCAGCATGAGCAACGTATCGTGGCGAAGCGATCCCCTCGGTATCTCGTCTTTGTCCAGGGCGAGCACTCCCTTGGCGAGACGGATGATTTTGCCGGTCGTCCTGATGCGACCTGGCTCCTCCTTGCTGTCTTCAACCGGACGGATGAACCAAACGTGGCCGTCATCCTGGAGTTTCTCTGGGAGGTCATTGAGCGTAAGGAAGAGCGCCTCGGGACCATTCAAAAGGTAGGGATGCCATACCTCCTCGTTGACAAACAGCCTAAGACGGAACACTCCCGGAGAGAGGCCGTGTGCCTCTGCATATCTCCATAAAGTGTAAGAGCCGAACAGGACAACTGAATGCGGATTGGCAATCTCTGGCTCCGGCGAGAGTTCACCCACGAATGGCACGACCTTGTGCCAAGTAAAGGAAACGCCCAGCCGATTCAAAGCATGGGCGAGCTTATGGGTGTCTTCAAACTCTTGAAGGAGCCACTGCATGCCTCCAGGATCCTCTCTCTTTGACCGAAGTTTGCTTGGATGTTTGGGTCAAGATAACAGTGTTGGAACGAGAATTGGAACCCATCAGTTGGACAGGATCTAGCCGCTTAGGTAGATGTCAAACCAGAACGTTCTATACAGTTGCTTTCTGCCTCATTGTATCAAGGACATCTGCTTCCAGCATAGATTGACAGTGCGGCAAGACAAGGAGAGTCTGCGGGAATGTCCGAACAAAACGTTCACCATCATTGGATCACCTCGACTGGTCGTGAAGGTTGCGTCGGGTCCGCCGAGGCTCGCTTCCCCTATTGGAGTTTCACCAAGACGGTGATCGCCGTCAGCGCCCTGAAGCTGGTAGAGGCAGGAACCCTGAACTTGGATGCTCCCTTCAAGGAACAAGCCTATAGCCTCCGCCAACTCTTCGCTCACACGGCCGGATTGCCGGATTATGGGCAGTTGGCCGAGTATCACGCGGCGGTTGCCGCCGAAGAGGCCCCCTGGTCGCGCAAGAAGCTGCTCGACAAGGCGCTCAAGAAGGAACTGTTGTTCGAGCCCGGAGATGGCTGGGCCTATTCCAACATCGGCTACATGTTCGTCCGCGAGCTGATCGAAGAGGTGACGGCCAAGCCGCTTGGCACCTATGTGGCCGAGCTGATTTGCGAGCCCCTGGGTCTGAGGAGCATCGAACTTGCAGAAACCGGCGAACTGTTCGCAGAGCTGCACTGGGATGGTGCAACGGGCTATGACCCGCGGTGGGTCTATCACGGCTGTTTGATTGGGACGGCCTCAGACGCTGCAGCCTTGTTGCATGCCCTCTTCGCAGGCGCCTTGCTGCGGCCGGACAGCTTAGCCCTGATGTGCGACAGGCGAGTACTCGGCGGCCCGCTTCCCGGCCGACCATGGACAGAATGCGGCTATGGTTTGGGCCTCATGGCCGGTCCTATGGAAAGGGCCGGTGTTGCGATCGGTCACTCAGGTGCCGGCCCCTTCTGTGTCAATGCAGTCTACCATTTCCCGGATGCCCCCGACCCCATCACCGTCGCTTGCTTCACCGAGGGGACAAATGAAGGCATTGCAGAGTTCGCAGCAAAGGCACTCGCACTGGAGCAGTGAGCATCGTGCCCCGCAGACCGACCAGTATCGTCTTGCAAGCACTGCATGTTTGGCAGTGGCGTTCACACAGGAGATACTTTCGTCAGAGCACTCCTCGTCTGTATCACAAATACTCCTAAATACAATTGCCCCAATCTAATAATACTGAAATTTCCGAAGTTTCGATATCTATGTAGAGTCCCGCTTATCTGTCGCAATGCGGTCATTTCTTTTCCTGTCGTGGCTCTCGTGGCGGAAAAAAAGCTCGGAACTTGTCATACTTCTCGGATTCGTTACCAAGGGCGGCGACCAGACCGTTCCAAACATAGGAAACCTCGTACTTGCAATTCTTAGCATCTTGGCAAAGCTCTTCGGCCTCGGACATAATCTTGTAGAGGGCGGGTCGCAAATCGTCGGCGTTTTCCCGCAAGAACTGGCGCTTTTCTTCCGGTGAAAAAGTGTAAGACCCAGCAGAGACATGAACCTGAAACTCTTCATGAAGAGATAGCCGCTCCCTGAGTTCACGGCTTAACTCCGGCAAGAGCTCCTTGTAAACACGTTTCATAAAGAACAAGCAGGTTTCCTCGTCACCATGCTGAAGCAACACGAACTCGTCACCTCCAACAAACCGTCGATAGATGTCAGCACTTCGATCACGATAGATCTCTTCCTCTCTACGAATGCCTGAGCGCAGTTTCCACGCCAGAGCACGGAGGATGATGTTCGCCTTGGCCGACCCCAGTTCACGGTTGATCTTCTTAAAGTCATCAATATCCAGATAAATCAAAGAAAACCCTCTACTCGGATGCTCCTTCAAGAACCCCCTGATTTGGCTCTTGAGCTTCATTTCATTTGGAATTTTAGTAACATTATCCGTCTTGTAGCCTTCAATAAGGCGGTCGACTTCCTCTACAAGCGCAGCGTTTTCCCGCTTCACCTGATCAAGTTCGTCTGCCTGGTCAGCAAAATTCTGCTTGATCGCAGACCACACAACGAATGTTGCAATGGCAATAAGCATCACTGACACATCGAAGGGCAGATCAAAGCGGAAGATCTCGGCAAAGATCTCGCCCGTGCGCTTCGAGATAGAAGGAAGGAGCACGCGCTGGAAGAGAACGATGAATACGAAGAGGCCCGCAACGATCAGAAGCCACTTAGGCGAATTCCGCACGAGCCGCCAAAGACGATAAAGCACTGTCGGACAGCTTCCTTTCCTATCGCGTCAGGCGAGTGTGTTGCCATCGACGCCAGGACGCAAGGAAGAAGACCGCAGCACCTATCGCTGCAGACAAGCCCCCCACCCGACGGAAGCCTCAGGGAAAAGCCAAACGTTGTTCAGAACATGAAAGCTTGGACATCCGCCATAACAGCCTGGGTTGCCAAGCCAGGAATTGTTCTTTAGCCCCCCTCACCGCTGCCCAAAGCCAAAGAATCCGGGGTTTCGAAATCCCGGCTTCCCATAGGTGAGCGCCTCGCCCTCCTCGTCCTCCACGCTGCCGCCGGCCGCCTTCAGGACAGCGTGGCCGGCAGCTGTCGTGTACTCGCCGCTGGGCTCCAAGCGGGCATAGATGTCGGCCTGACCGCTGGCAAGGAAGCCGAAGACGATGCCGGACCCGGCGCGGTGGTGCTTGGCAATCGGGTAGCGGGATTCGGCTGCGGTCTTGCTACGCTCTGTCCCCAGATAGCGGTGCGTGAAGAGGATCCCGCCGGCCTCCGGACAGGGGCGGGCGTTCAGCGCCATGGCGGGTTGATCGGTTTGCGAAAAGGCGGCACTGCCGGGCCCGGCACCGGACCAGGTCATCGCCAGCGCGGGGGCATGGACCACACCGGCAATCGGAACGCCGTCTTGGATCAATGCGAGGTTCACGGTGAACTCTGCGTTCTGGACCAAAAACTGATCGGTGCCGTCTAAGGGATCGACCAGCCAATAGCGCGACGGCAGTTTGCTGGGTGGCCCCTCCATGGCGACTTGATCCTCGGAGATCACAGGGACGCCCGGGGTCAGGGTCGTAAGCGCCTCAAGCAGGATCTCTTCGCTGGCAAGATCGGCCGAGGTTATCGGCGAACCGTCCGGCTTTTCCTGCATCTCCAGAACCGAGGAGGCATCGACGTAGCGCGCCAAGATGGACTTTCCGGCCCGCTCGGCAAAGAGCCTAAGCACGCCCAGGAGATCCCTGTCTTCTGCCGTTCCACCCGCTTTGGCCATGATCACTTAGCTCCCGCCATAGCTTGCCAGAGCCGCTCCGGCGTGGCCGGCATGTCGAGATGGCGCACGCCCAATGGGCTCAAGGCGTCGATAAGCGCATTCATGACTGCCGGCGGTGCGCCAATCGCACCGGCCTCGCCCGCACCCTTGACGCCCAAGGGGTTGGTCGTACAGGGCAGGTCGTCGACAAAGGTTAGGTCGATCGGCACCAGATTGTCGGCGCGCGGCATGCAATAGTCCATCCAAGAGCCCGAGACCAGCTGACCGGTCTCGTCATAGACCGTGTGCTCGAGCAGCGCTTGGCCCAGCCCCTGGGCGATGCCGCCATGCACCTGTCCTGCGACCAGCATCGGATTGACCAGGGTGCCAAAGTCGTCAACCACGGTATAGCGCAGAATCTGCACCTGGCCGCTCGCCTCGTCGACCTCAAGTTCGCAAATGTGCGCACCGTTGGGATAGGTCAGTGCTTCGGCATCGTAGGTCCCGCTTTCCTGCAGCGATCCCTTCAGCTCCTCCGGCGCCCGTCCGTCTTCGGCAGCAGCTGCCACCTCGGCCAGACTGATGCGGCGATCGGTTCCGGCCACGGTAAAGACGCCCTCGGCGAACTCCATGTCTGCAGCCGACGTCTCCATCACGTGACCAGCAATCTGGCGAGCCCGTTCGATGAGCTTGTCGCCGGCGCGGTCGATCGAGACGCCGCCCATCAAGAGAGAGCGGGAACCGCCGGTCCCGCCTCCCCGCTTCACGATATCGCTGTCGCCCTGGACCAGGCGCAGCTTGGCCGGGTCCACCCCCAGTTTGTCATTCAAGAGCTGTGCATAGGCCGTCAGGTGTCCTTGACCGTTGGTCTGCGTTCCGATGATCAAGGTGACACCGCCGTCGCGCTCCACGCGCAGGTCCGCTGCCTCGGACCCCAAACCGCCACAAGCCTCAATGTAGCAGCCAAGACCAACACCCAGCCGTTTGCCGCGCTTCGTGGCCGCCGCCTTTCTGGCTTCCAAACCCTCCAAGCCGTGCCGCTCGCCGGCCTCGCGTAGAATACGCGGAAAATCGCCGGAATCGTAAATGCGCCCAAGCTTGGTATCATAGGGCAGGTCGCTGGGCGTCACAAAGTTGAGCGCGCGGATCTCTATCGGGCTCAGGCCCGCAACACGGCCGGCCTCATCGACCAAACGCTCCAACAGATAGGCGGCTTCCGGCCGACCGGCACCGCGATAGGCATCAACCGGTACGGTGTTGGTGAAAACGCACTTCACATTGGCGAAGATCGCCGGGATCTTGTAGAGGCCCGACAGCATCGGCGTAGAGGCGCCGGTGGGAATAAGCGGGCCGAAATTGGAGAGGTAGGCCCCCATGTTCGCCTGAGTCTCGACCCTAAGGCCCAGGAAACGCCCCGCCTCGTCCATCGCCATTTCCGCGACGGTGACATGGTCTCGGCCTTGCGTGTCTGACAAAAAGCTCTCCACGCGCTCGGCGGTCCACTTGACCGGGCGGCCCAGTTGCATGGCGGCGAAGAGCGTCACGACCATTTCCGGGAAGAGAAAGATCTTCATGCCGAATCCGCCGCCGACGTCGGGACAGACAAGATGCACTTTGTCCTGCTCGATGCCCAAAATCTCGGAGATCTGACCGCGCAGGCGGAAAATCCCCTGATTGCCGGCGGTCAAAGTGACGATCCCGCTCTCAGGATCGAAGTCCGCCAAGGCAGCGCGCGGCTCCAAGGCATTGACCACCACGCGGTTGTTGACCAAAGAGACCCTGGCGATGTGGCTTGCCTTGGCAAAGGCGGCCTCGGTCGACGCCTCTTCGCCCTGCACCCAGTCCAGACAACAGTTGTCCTGCATCTCCTCGTGCAGCAAGGGCGCGTCGGCGTCCAGAGCTCGCGCGGTGTCGGCCACGACCGGCAAATCTTCATAGTCGACCTCGACCAGGTCGGCGGCATCGCGTGCCTGGGCAAGACTCTCGGCGACAATGTAGGCGACCGGATTGCCGACATGGCGCACCCGGTCCCCGGCCAGGGCCGGATAGAGTGGATTGATCGTGCTGCTGCCGTCGCGACCGGGCATAGGGGCGATGCATTTGATGGTGCCGATACCGGCGGCCTCAAGGTCCTTGGCGCCGTAGACTGCAAGAACACCTGGGCTCGCCTTGGCGGCCTCAAGCTCCATCGCCTTGATCTTTGCATGGGCCAATGGACTACGCACCACGACGCCATAGCACTGCCGCGCCAAGGCGATGTCGTCGGTGTAACGCCCTGCCCCGGTGATCAGACGCTGATCTTCCAGGCGGCGGACGGCCTGGCCTACGCCGAACTGTCCCATGCTCGGTCCTCGCTTCTCTACTCATCTCTCAGGGTAAGCGGCTCGGCTCGAACCGCTGTCGTTGAAATTTAGGCCGTGCCGGCCGATCTGTCGACACCCAGTGGCATCACGGGCGGGGGAAGCACCCATGACTGCGCCTTGCGCTTGACAAGCAGGCAGGGCCTCGTGCCTCTATGCCTTGGCCGGGCGCGAGACCGCTGCCAGGGCTTCAAAGCAGCGATTCTCCCGAACGGGCAGAGAGACGAAGGACGAAAAGCATGGCGCAGGACACGGCGGGTTTGATCAAGGCATTGCTGAACTCCGGCAAGATCTCCGCCGACACACGCGAGGATCTGGAGGAATTTCAGAACGCGCTGAAGGAAGGTGCGCTCGATCAGTCCGACACGCGCTACGTCCAGGCTTTGGCGGCGCGCATTCTGGACAAGGGCCAGGTCGCCAACATCGACGACGTCGAGGATGACGACGAGGAAGAGATCGACGAGAGCGAGTGGGATGCGCTTGAAGAGCGTGCAGAGGAAGCCGAGGCTCGCGTCGAGGAATTGGAAGCCGAGGTGACTGCGCTGGAGGAACGGATCGACGCGCTGGAAGGCGAGCTTGCGACCTTGAAGGGCGTCAACAATCCCGAACAGCAGATCTAGTAGGCTGATGAAAGAGGCCTGGCGCGCAGATGCGCGGACCTTCCTTGAAAGCGCGCGTCAAGCTCGTTGAGCGATACGACCTCTATCGCCCGGCGAAACGTTTCTAGTCTTTCGACAAGTCTCCTACCCTCCCGCACCACCCGACGTCTCCAAGAGCATCTCTTGAGAGTGCCTTGAAGAAGGATGCGCTCTGCCTCCTCCCAATTCGCTCGACATCATCGAATCCAATTCCGTCTTCAGGTGGCAAATCACAACCAGACAAAGTCTGTCGCCGTCAGCAGGTTGGCCGCCGTGACACCATCCACCAGAAAGGCCTGGTCGGCATTGCCGTCGCCATCCTGATCGACCTGGAGCTGCCGGTCCCCGTCGAAGCGCGCCTGGGAATTGCCGCCGCCAGAGAAGGCAGCGTCGCCGATGTAGGCGAAGCTGCCGGTCTCCAGACCGGTGGCAAAGACCAGCTTGTCCTCTCCGTTGGCGCCGTTGGCTGATACGCCGTCGAAGTCGCGCAATATCGGGGCGCTCGAGCCGGCGACGCCCAGCGGCGCTCCGTCGAGGAAGAAGGCATCAGTGCCCGAGCCGCCGAAGGCCATGTCGCCGGAGCCCAAGTGCAAGGTATCGGCACCGCTTTCGCCATCAAAGCGATCGCCACCCTGACCGCCGAAGAGCATGTCATCGCCCAGACCGCCAATCAAACGATCCTCACCCTGGTTGCCGGCAAGCCGATTGTCGGCCGTATTGCCTTCGATTAGGTTGTCCAGGGCATTGCCGGTGGCGATCACCCCGTCCCCATCGGCCTCGAGCCTGAGGTTGTCGATAAAGGCATCGGCCGAGCCGCTCGGCAAAGTGAAGTCCAGCCGCGCCCGCACCAGGTCCACACCATTGCCAGCAAACTCGCGAAGGTCATTGACGCCGGTGAACACGACGAAGGTATCCTCGCCACTACCGCCAATCAGTGTATTGTCGCCTTGGTTACCGCGCAGAATGTCGTTGCCGCTACGCCCCAACAACACGTTTGCCAGGTTGTTTCCAACGATCAGGTTGTCTTGCGCGTTACCATCGAACCGCGCGGCACCCGCGCCCGTGTTCACCTTCACCCGCTCGATGAAACCTTCGCCGCTGTTGTCGAGAGTGAAGTCGACCGCGTTGGAGCGCAGAATGTCGAAACCGCCGCCTGCGATCTCCACCACGCGATCGGTGACCGTGTCGACGACGAAGGTATCGTTGTTGCCGCCGCCATAGGCCGTGTCGGCGCCAGATTCGCCGTTCAAGCGGTCCCGACCCTGGTCACCGAAAAGGATATCCGTCCCGCTACCGCCGACCATAGAGTCGTTGCCGCTGCCCCCATAGAGCAGATCATCGCCAGAGGCGGCCGTCATGGTGTCGCGGCCATCGCCTCCGTGCAGGGTGTCATCTCCAAGCTCGCCACGCAGGATGTCATCCCCTAGGCCGCCATAGGCACGATCGTTGCCGTGCCCTCCCGTCAGGTTATCCCTCTGATCATGACCCTGGAGAAGATCGTCGCCACTGCCGGCAACGATGCGGTCGTTGCCGCTGTTCCCGTACAGAAGGTCCTGGCCGGAGCCTCCGAAGAGAGAATCCCTCTCGCTACCACCGCCAAGCGTATCGTTACCAGCGCCGCCACGGATACTATCATCCCCCTGGCCTCCATAAGCCTGATCGCTACCAGTGCCACCTGAAAGCCAATCGTAACCCGAACCTCCGAACAGCGAGTCGCGCCCATCGTCGCCGAACAGCGAGTCATCACTGCGCCCACCATACAGCGCGTCATCGTCCTGACCGCCGTCAAGGCGGTCGTCCCCCACGCCACCGTCCAGGAGATCGGAACCGCTGTCTCCATTGAGCCTATCTGCGTCGAGGCCGCCGTAAAGCGCGTCATCGCCGCTACCGCCATAGAGGGAGTCCTTCCCGTAGCCCCCCTTGATCGGACCATCGTCCCCATCCTTTCCGTAGATCCGATCGTTGCCTGTGCGACCGTTGAAACTGTCAGACCCTTCGTTCCCGAAGAGGAAATCATTGCCCGCACTCGGTTTCTGCGGCCCAAGGATCGTCTCTATGGAGATCAGGTTTGCCGTCGCGAGTACCGCTCCGCTGCGCAAGATTAGGATGTCGTTGCCAGCACCGCCGTGATGCCAATCACCGGGAGCCGAATGACCCGAACCGACAACGATGACATCATCGCCTGCACCACCGTAGACACTGTCGGAACCCGACCCGCCGAACAGCCGGTCGGCGCCACTGCCGCCATGCAGAGAACGATCATTTCCGGACCCACCGAAAATCGAATCATCGCCGCTGCTACCGAACAGCCGAGCATCATTACCCTCTCCACCGGAGATGCGATCGTCGCCCTGATCACCAGTCAGGGAGCTGTCATTCTGTGCTCCCCCATAGAGGCGGTCGTGTCCCGAGGAGCCAAAGAGGCGGAAGTCGAAGCCAGGGCCACCATAGATGCGGTCATCGCCACTATTACCGAAGAAGCTAGAATCACTGCCGCTGCCGCCAAAAAGCAAATCCGGACCGTCGCCTCCTCGAAGAAGGGCATCTCCACCCGTATCGCCATAAAGGGCGTCTCGGCCGCTGTCGCCAAAGAAACGCGTGTCCCTGTCCGCGCCGCCAAAAATCATATCATCGCTGTCGCCGCCAAAGATGCTGCTGTCGGAGCCGTCGCCACCGTAAATTTTGTCGTCCGCAGCGCCTCCATAAATCCAGAGATCGCTGCCCGCATCGCCAAAGATCGAATCGTCGCCGCCCTGCCCCAAAAGGCGTCGGTCCGAACCGGCCCCACCATAAATCGCGTCGTCGCCGGCTCTGCCCAGAAGCTGGTCGGTGCCACCATAGCCCAGCATCAGATCCGAGCCGCTACTGCCGGCAAGGCTGTCACTACCGGAGGTTCCCAGAAAGGCCGTGATCGTGACTTCCACGGAGGTGAGCTGTGCGCCGCCAAGACTGCTTCCATTCACCAGAATGACACTGTCCGTGCCGCTGCCCCCATCGATCGTTTCCCCTGCCGTCCCCTGCCCCGGCAGGATGCGGAAAGCATCGTCACCCGATCCACCGGAGAGAAGCACCGCTTCACCCGACGCTTTGATCAAGGTGTCGTTGCCGTTACCTCCGTAAACCCTATCGCTACCGCTACCACCGTCCAAGATATCGTCACCAGCATCACCATAGGCTCTGTCATCCCCTCCATCTCCGGAGATGGAGTCGTCTCCCGCACCGCCAAAGAGCGCACCATCGTCCCCCTTACCGCCAAAGATCCGATCGTCGCCAGACCCACCGGCGAGCGTGCCGTCGCCCCCCGAGCCGCCCTCCAGAACGTCAGTGCCGCTCAAACCGTAGAGGCGGTCGCTGCCGCTAAACCCGTTAATGCGGTCAAGCTCGCTGTCACCGATCAAGCTGTCGTCACCGCTAGTCCCATCGATCGTGTTGCCGAATGGATCCCCAAAGACAATCGTATCGACAGAGTAGGAATCGTTTCGTACGTTGAACACCCTAACTTCCGCAATTCCGACTAAACTCTCATAGGAGAAGCGCTCTACGCCCGAAGAGTTATTGGTCAATGTTTCAATAATATTTCCCATTTCATCTCGAAACTCAACTCTTGTACTACCAATAGCACTAACATGACCGACGTCAAGGCTAACACTACTGACTGGGTTTTCAAATGTAAAGGAAACAGTTCCCTGAAATCTTGGCGTTCCGGAGATGACTGGCGTATCGGGCTGAGCACCGTCTGACGTGATGAACCCAACGAACTGAACGGCATTGTCAGCAAATTGATAGCTAGGATTGGTGGTTCCCGATGGGAATTCGCTAAAGGTTATTGTTGTCGACATCCCTTTTGTACTCCTTCATCAACATTCCCCAGCGGACTCCCAAGCTCGGCCTTGATAGTAGGTGATCGGGTTTCGTCATTGAACACTTTACGGAATGCTTGCCGAAAGCCTCCAGACTGTGCCGCTCTTCAGTGAAAGAGTAGCTGAAAATTGTTCCGAACACAACCGGTGAAGCTGGGAACTATCGGAGTAAGCACGATAGCATAAGCGTCGGGCGCATTGCGGGATCGTGTTCAAGCCGGATAGCGTCATTGACCTTCTCGCAGCCGGTGATGCGACCCTAGTCGGACTGACGCAACAATTTGGCATCGGACGGACCTCTCGTTCCGCGGAACTCCAACTCCAGTCAGCAGTCGAGTATCGACCAAGGAGGCCGGTGCTGATCGAGCTTGAACGAACAACGCCCTAGACCGTTGTCCCAACCGGGGCCTCTCGTCGCTTGCAACCCTGATCGGTTGGGAGGCGTCACGAACCGGCTAGGTGTTCATGCTCCGCGCGCTTTCCGTGATCACTGTGAAGGCCAAGTCGACATCGGCTTTCTCGGTGTCGGTCTGGCCGACCTGGAATCTGATCACGAATTGGCCCTTGACCTTGGTCTGGGTGAGGTAGATGCGGCCATCGTCGTTGATCTGCTCCAGAAGACGCGCATTGAGGGCGTCGAGATCCGCCGCCCCTTCGGGCCGATAGCGAAAGGAAAAGAGCGAGAGGATCGGCACCGTCACGATCTCGAAGTCCGGCTCTCGATCCAAGCGTGCGGCGAGGTCCGCCGCCCAGCTGACATGCCGACGGATCAGCGCCTGCATGCCGGCGACACCATAGCTGCGGATCACGAACCAGAGTTTCAGGGCCCGGAAGCGACGACCCAGTGGAACCGACCATTCGGAGAAATTCACGATGTCGTCGTGGCCCTGGGTCTCCAGATAGGTCGGACGGATCGCCAGCGTGCGCACAAGGCTCGTCGGATCGCGTACGAAGTGGGCCGAGCAGTCGAAGTTGGTGAAGAGCCACTTGTGCGGGTTGAACACGAAAGAGTCCGCCCGTTCGGCACCCGCCATAAGGTCGCGGAACTCGGGGCAGATCATCGCGCTGCCGGCCCAGGCAGCATCGACGTGGAGATAGAGACCGTAACGCTCGGCAACATCGGCGATCGCGGCTATGTCGTCGCATCCTCCAGTCGAGGTGCCGCCGAGGCTGGTGACGATCCCTGCCGGCAAGAGACCCGCTGCGCGGTCCGCCTCGATCGCCGCCACCAAGGCCTCGACACTCATGGCCCGTCTCGGACCGGCGCTCTCGATCTTGATCAGATTGTCCTGACCGATCCCGGCGATCCAGCAAGCCTTGTCGATCGAAGAATGCACCTCGACGGAAGCATAGATGCGGCAAGCCGGACCACCTGCCAGGCCCTGGCGATTGCCTTTCCAGTCGAGCGCGCGTTCCCGTGCCGTCAGAATCGCGGCCAGGGTCGCGCTTGAGGCCGAGTCCTGGATCACCCCCCGGAAATCCTCCGGCAGCCCGATCATCTGTCGCAGCCAGGCCAGCATCCTCATCTCCAGTTCTGTCGCCGCCGGAGAGGTCTGCCAAAGCATACACTGCGCGGCTAGCACAGAGGTCAGGAACTCGGCCAAGACCGAGGGGGTGCTGGAGTTGGCGGCGAAGTAGGCAAAGAATCGCGGATGCTGCCAATGGGTCATGCCGGGCAGGATGATGTCCTGAAAGTCCTTGAACAGTAGCTCGAAGGCACTGCCTTGCTCCGGCGGCTCGGCAGGCAATTGTTTCAAGATGTCTCCCGGCTGGGTCTGCGCGCGAACCGGACGATCGCGCAGGCTCGAGAGATAGTCGGCCGCCCAACGGCCCAGCTCGCCACTCCAGTACGCCAGCGCATCGCTCGAAACTGCCGGGTCCTTCCTCTCCATCACCACTTCTCCTTTGCACGCGGCCGCCAGCGGAAGAAGACGCAAGCGGACCGCTAAGGCAAGCCTTGCGACAAAGCTGGGACATCATGCTAGAGTCGGCCAGCACCGGGCGGGGCATGGACCGGGCGGGGATTGGAAGGAAGGGGCAATGCGGCAGAATGGATGGAGATGCCGGATCTTAGGTTTGGCGCTCGCGTCAGGACTAATCATGGGCTCGACCCCCGGCGCCTCCGATGAGCCGAAGAAAGCAGACGTTAAGCCCATATTCCCGCTGCATGCCGAACTGGTCCATCACGAGGAACTGCTGGCCATCGCGCTAACGCCTTGGACCGGCGATCTGGACGGCATGATCAAACGTCGGATGATCCGCGTCCTGGTGATTTACGACGACGTCTTCTACTTCATCGACCGCTTCCAACAGCAGGGTCTTTCCTATGAGTTGATGACCCGTTTCGGCGAGGCCGTAAACAAGGATTGGAACCTAAGCCACGGCAAGGATATCGACATGATCTTCATCCCCGTCGGCCGCGATCGGCTGCTGCCCGACCTGATCGCCGGCATCGGGGACATTGCCGTTGGCGCCATCACGATTACACCGGAGCGTGAGAAGTTGGTGGCCTTCTCCGATCCCCTGGACAGTGCCGTGAACGAGATACTGGTGACCGGCAAGGGATTTCCAAAAGTCTCGACGCTAGAGGATCTATCCGGCAAAAAGATTGCCGTCCGTCCGCTCTCCAGCTACGCCGCCAGCTTGAGGACTTTGAATGAACGTCTCAAAAAAGCAGGCAAAGCGGAGGTCAAGATCATTGCGGTCGACGAGAACCTGACCGATGGAGCCATTGCCGGTCTGGTCGCCGCCGACGTCTACCCGGCCACCATCCTGGATAGCTATGAGAAGAACCTCTGGCACAAGGTCTATCCCGATCTCACGCTGCACGACGACATCATCCTGCGCAAAGACGGCAAAATCGCCTGGGCCTTCCGCAAGGACAGCCCAAAGCTGGCGAAGGAGATCAATCGATTTGTCAAGACTCACGCCTGGGGCAGTCTGATCGCCAATATTCTTATCAAGCGCTACTTAGATAATACAGATTTCGTAAAATACGCGCTCTCCGATGAAGTCAATGATCGCCTGGAGAGTACCGTCGATATCTTCAAGACTTATGCCGATATCTATCATTTCGATTGGCTGTTTCTGGTCGCCCAGGCCTATCAGGAATCG
Organism: Rhodospirillales bacterium; assembly: GCA_963669445.1. GTDB lineage: Bacteria > Pseudomonadota > Alphaproteobacteria > Kiloniellales > JACOMY01 > JACOMY01. The sequence goes on along the minus strand of OY770029.1, from coordinate 914,840 downwards.
AAATTGGATCAATCGGTCCGCTCCTCAGCCGGGGCAGTCGGACTGATGCAGCTGCTGCCCAGCACGGCCGCAGCACCGCCGATCGATATTGCCGACATCCATAAGGCCGGCCCCAACGTCCATGCCGGGGCCAAATACATGCGCTACATCATCGACGCCTACTTCGACGACCCGGCCATCACCTTGCAGGACCGCCACCTCTTCGCTCTCGCCTCTTACAACGCCGGCCCGAGCCGGATCTCCGCACTGCGGCGCAAGGCAAGCAAGGAGCGGCTGGATCCGAACCGCTGGTTCGGCAATATGGAAGTGATCGTGGCGCGCAATGTCGGACACCAGCCGGTCGAATATGTCGCCAACATCTTCCGCTACTACATCGCCTACAAACGCAGCGAGCGCCTACGCGATGCGGAAGCCCTGGCTCAAGACACGGGTGACTGATCTCCGCAAGCCCCTTGGTGCGAACGGCAACGCGCCAGAGTTACCTGCGAACGTGAATTGCGCTACACTCTAGCGAGACCGCGGGCAGGAACGCGCTAGCGTTCTGGAACCGCTCCAGCAAGGGGAGAGATAGCAATGGCTTATGGAGATCGCACACTCGCACGGGATGCCGAAGGTCCAGATGTGGTCGAACTGCAGATGCGCTTAGCGGGCTTTAGCGGCACCTCGCCCGATGGAGACTTCGGTCCAGGAACGGAAGGTCAGGTTCGGCAGTTTCAAAGCGACTGGATGCGCGAAGCGGCCCCCTCCGGTGTTGCCGACAGCGCGGTCTTCAGTGCCATCGACGACTTTGGCCGCGCGCAAAGCTTCGATATGGATGGATTCCACTGCCCCTGCGGCAGCTGTCCGGGTTTCGGTCAAGGCCGCTTCAAAGGGCGCTATCGTTCGGGTAAGCCCGAGCAGGAGCGCTTTCACATGTATGAATATCCAGGCATTCACCGGATGCTGCTTTGGGCCTATCGGGCCGCGCGCTTCTACGCCAAAGAGCGGATGAACCGAACCTTGATCATCAATTCGGCCTACCGCTGCGAAGTGAACAACGAAAAGAAGGGCCGCAAGTCCACGAACCACATGGGCAAGGCCATCGATATCGACATTCCGGACCACACCAGCGATTCAGAGAATCGCCGCCTGGCCGACGAGCTGCGCGCCCTCTTACAAGACACCGCCAAGGCCCAGGTCGGTTGGGGCAGCGCCAACCGCAAGGCATTGGAGCCGGCCAGCATCGCTCCAACCTGGTGCCACTACGACGTCCGCAGCTATCAGAGCAAGTATTTGGACGATAAGTACTTCGTCAAGACGGCGGCTGACTTGGACAAGGCACCGGACTAAAATCGATCTAGGATTATGCACGCCATTGGCCTCGCACCCGATCTGCTGGGCTTGCCGCAGATGCGCATCAAGGGCGCCATCGGTCTGGCACTCTTCCTAACGGTCATCTCTCTGGTTCTTCGGCCACGGCGTTTGGCGCGATGATTGGCGGTCCGATCAAGCGGCATCTGGTCGACCAATTTCGCCGGGCTGCAGGAGCGCTCGGCTGGCTCGCCGGTCGGGTGATGGCCGAACGCAGATCGAACCGCGCCCGCAATCTCTGGACCCTGGATCTGGCCGACATCCAACCCGGCGATAGGGTGTTGGAAATCGGCTTTGGCCCCGGCTTTGCACTGCAGGAGGTCTGCCGCCGTCTGGACCGCGGTCGTGCCGTCGGTCTGGATCACTCCGCTGCCATGCTGCAGATGGCCAGCAAGCGTAACCGGGATGCCATTAGCTCCGGCAAACTCTCGCTCCTACTTGGCGCCGCGGAGGGCTTGGCCGGGCACAGTGCACCTGCTCTAAATGAGCATTTTGACTGCATCTATGCCGTCAACGTCGTATTCTTCTGGGACGAGCCGCAGCCCGTCCTCGCAGCGCTTGCAGCTCGCCTGGCACCCGAGGGCGCGCTGTTTCTCACCTTTCAGCCCAGGCTACAAGGGAACTTCGACCTTGAGCGCTTGGCGAACCAGTGGACACAGCTGATGGATAGCGCCGGGCTGCTTGCCCTGGGGTATGAGGCCTTCACGGCCATCACGCCGCCTGCAGTCTGCGTCTTCGCCCGTTCTCAACGGCAATTGCTCAAGAATGATGTCCGCGATCTGGCGCTCTTCAACACCAGTGTGGATTCGATGCTGCGCGGCTCGGATCTTCTCCAGCTCAAGGTCGAAGACGTGATGGACGATGACGGCGCTGTCATCGAGGAAGGCACCACGCGCCAGAGCAAGACCAAGGCCGGAGTTGATTTCGTGCTGACGCGGCCCGCCCGCGAGGCTCTTGAGCACTGGATCCTAGTCAGCGGCAAGCGCTCCGGTGACTACCTCTTTACCAGCACCCGCAAAAACACGGCCGGCAAGCCGCTGAGCACGGCGCAATATCGCCGCCTGGTCAAGAACTGGGCGAAGCGCGCCGGACTGGATCCCAAGCGCTTCTCCGGACACTCGACCCGGCGCACCAAGTCGAGCGTCATCTATGACGCTACCCAGAACCTGGCCGCGATCCAGCAGCTCTTAGGCCACAAGAGCATCGCCAGCACGGCGCTCTATCTTGGCGTCGAGAAACGCCAGGCACTGAACCTGGCCAAGAAGACGGAGATCTAAGGCGGTATTGACTTTCTGGAGCAGATCGATTGTTCCGGTGATCAGTGCTCCGCTATCAGAATCGACGAACTCAAACGGTTTTTCAGCTTTAGTTTCTACTTCTCGCCAACCACCAAAGGAAACGCCGTTAACCTCGGCAAGGTTTGATTCTGTCGCTCGATTTCCCGTGCGCCAGTGTACAGTCCGGAGACAAGAGAGCGGACAAGGCTGGGAGGAGAAATCATGGCTGTCATTTTTGGAAGCGCTGGAGAGGACAACACCCTTACCGGGACAAATGTCGCCGACAGGATCTATGGGCTCAGCGGCGCCGATCGGCTCTACGGCTTAGGCGGCGACGATAGCCTCTCCGGTGGCAGCGGGAATGATTCCATCTTCGTCGGCGGCCACGGTGACGACAGCCTCTCCGGTGGTGATGGGGATGATGCCTCCTTCTACGGAGACAGCGGCGCCGACAGCCTCTTCGGCGGCGATGGAGACGACTCCGGCTTCTACGCAGGTAGCGGCGCCGACAGCCTCTCCGGCGGCGATGGGGATGATGCCTTGTTTCTCGGAGACAGCGGCAACGACAGCCTCTCCGGCGGCGATGGAGACGACTCCCGCTTCGACGGTCGCAGTGGCGCCGATAGCCTCTCCGGTGGCAGCGGGATTGATTCCATTTTCGTCGGCGGCGACGGTGACGACAGTCTCTCCGGTGGCAGTGGGAATGATGCCGCCTTCTCCGGAGACAGCGGCGCCGACAGTCTCTCCGGTGGTGATGGGGATGATGCCTTCTTCTCCGGAGGCGGCGGCGCCGATAGTCTCTACGGTGGTGATGGGGATGATCGGTCATTCATAGGATTAAGCGGCGCCGACATACTCTCCGGCGGCAGTGGAGAGGACAAATATTTCTTCGGTGGCAGCGGTGACGACAGCCTCTCCGGCGATGCTGGGAATGATAGCATCTTCTTCGGCGGCAGCGGCGCCGACACTCTCTCCGGCGATGCTGGGAATGATACCTTCTTTACTGGGGAAAGCGGCGTCGACAGCCTTTTCGGCGGCGATGGAGACGACTCCCGCTTCTACGGCGGCAGCAGCGCCGATAGCCTCTCCGGTGGCAGTGGGGCTGATTCCATCTTCGTCGGCGGCGACGGCACCGACAGTCTCTCCGGTGGCAGTGGGAATGATGCCGCCTTCTCCGGAGACAGCGGCGACGACAGTCTCTCCGGTGGTGACGGGGATGATGCCTTCTTCTCCGGAGGCGGCGGCGCCGATAGTCTCTACGGTGGTGAAGGGGATGATCGGTCATTCATAGGATTCAGTGGCGCCGACATACTCTCCGGCGACACAGGGAATGATTCCTTCTTCAACGGAGGCAGCGGCGACGACATCCTCTTCGGCGGTGATGGAAATGATACCTCCTTCTACGGAGACAGTGGCGCCGACAGCCTCTTCGGCGGCAGTGGGATTGATTCCATCTTCGTCGGTGGAGACGGTGCCGACAGCCTCTCCGGGGGCAGTGGAGTTGACTATCGCTTCTACGGCGGTGGCGGCGACGACAGCCTCTCCAGTAACGCTGGGAGTGACTTCAGTTTCTACGGAGGCGATGGTGCCGACAGCCTCTTCGGCGGCAGCGGGAGTGATTCCCTCTTCTTCGGAGGTAGCGGCGGAGACGCGCTCCTTGGCGACGCTGGGGACGACAGCCGTCTCTTCGGCGGTAGCGGTGAGGACCGGCTCTTTGGCGGCCAGGGCGACGATCGCCACCTCCGCGGTGACGATGGCGACGATAGCCTCTCTGCTGGCAGCGGTTCTGACAGCTACCTGCTCGGCGGCGCCGGCGATGACCGGCTCGCCGGCGACAGCGGCGATGATTTCGTTCTCTCCGGTGGCAGCGGCGCTGATTCTCTCTTCGGCGGGGATGGGGACGACAGCGGTCTGAGTGGCGACAGCGGTGCCGACCGGCTCTCAGGCGGCAGCGGCGCCGACACACTTTCCGGCGCTGAAGGCGACGATACTCTTCTTCAGGGCGACAGCGGCGCCGACACGCTTTTCGGTGGATCGGGGCGCGACAGCTACCTCTACGGCGGAGCGGGTGACGACAGCCTCTCCGGCGATGCGGAGACAGACCTCAGGCTCCATGGCGACAGTGGCGCCGATCAGATCAGCGGCGGGGCCGGGGACGACGCCAGGCTCTATGGTGGCAGCGGCGATGATCTGCTTTCGGGAGACAGTGGCGGCGACATAAGCTTCTTTGGCGGCGATGGTGCCGATCGCCTCTTCGGCGGCAGCGGCGAGGATACGGCGCTGCTTGGCCGTGACGGTGCCGACAGGCTCTATGGCGACGATGGGGATGACAGTGGTCTCTTCGGTGGCGATGGCGATGACAGCATCGCAGGCGGCAGCGGCGACGACGTGGACCTCTTCGGCGACTTCGGCGTCGACAGAATCTCCGGCGGCGCCGGCGATGACCAGATGGACGGCGGCAGCGGTGCGGATCTCTCGCTTTGGGGCGGTTCGGGTGACGACGCAGTTATCGGCGGCAGCGGTAATGATTCGCTGCTGACCGGGGACAGTGGTGAGGATTTCCTGAGTGGCCGCGCGGGTGACGACGCTGGACTCTACGGTGGCGAGGGAGACGATCGGCTCTTCGGCGGCGCAGGGGACGATGCCTCCTTCTTCGGCGGCCTCGGCGACGACCGGGTGGTCGGCGGCGGTGGTGACGATGTCTCGCTGATGGGCGGCAGTGGGGCCGATCAGATTGAGGGTGGTAACGGCGCCGATATGCTCTTCGGTGGCTCCGGTGGGGATAACCTCTATGGCGGCTACGCCGGCGATCGCCTCTATGGTGGGGCCGGTGCCGACAGCGGACTCTTCGGTGGCTATGCCAAAGACCGGATCTACGGCGGCAGCGGTCTCGACGTCTCGCTCGACGCCGGCATCGGCGATGACAGTGTCTTTGGCGGCAGCGGCGGCGATCTCTACGTCTTCGGTGGATCGGGCAACGACTTCATGGCCGGCGACGACGGTGCCGATGCCTTCTTCTACGGCGGCAGCGGCACGGATCGGATTACCGGACGTCAGGGTGAGGATGCTTTCCTCTTCGGAGGCCTTGAATCCGACACGCTCACCGGCGCCGGCGGCAACGACTCCTACCTCTACGGCGGCAGCGGTGCCGACCTGATCAAGGCCGGAGGCGGCGACGATGCCTTCCTCTTCGGTGGCAGCGGTATCGATAGTCTCTTCGGCGGCAATGGCAAGGACACCTTCGTGGTCTCCAGCCAGGGCGAGATCGAGGCCGGCGACACCTTTGACGGAGGTGCCGGGGTCGACACCCTGCAACTCGGCGCCGGCGTAACCCTTCCCGGCGGCGCGGTCCTCACCGGAATCAACATGGTCGTCTACGGTTAGTACGGAATAAGCTGGGATCGCCCACGCAGCGCCCGATCATGACGTCCATATTGCCTTGGTGACTGCTGGAACGCAATCTGTGAGGCATCGGGGTTTGGGAAACGGCCCAGAACGGCCAAGCCATTGGCCACTGATCGGAAAACCAGGGGCCAGTGCCAATTTCGTAGCGTTCCGGGCACAGGTCTCCCGTCGTGAAGTAGTTTTGATTGGCATAGCGTTGGCTCACGCCGGTGTTGGCCGTGGTCGCAAGCGGTCGATCCGATCCAGGATGTCGGCGAACAGAGCATGCGGCACAGCGACCTCGGCCAATTGGAAGGTGACGTAGCGGCCATGGCTCACGACCTTTGCCCCGATATTGACCAGCTTGCTCGCGCAGCGTCGTCAGCGTCCAATTGCTCACTGGGTCTGGTAAAGCCAGCGTGCGCATGATGTTGCCCAGGTTGTAGGCCAGTGCATGAAGCTGGAGCCGAACCGCGTTGGCCTTGAAGCGTCGGCAGGATAGTCGCGTCCAGCGGATCGCGTTCTTGCCCTCCTTGATGTGTTGTTCGGCCGTGCCACGCTGGTTGTAGAAGGCGACGATTCGCTCGGCGGGCCGGGACAGATTGGTGACGACGAACCCGACGCGGGGATACAACTCGCCCGGATGCCATTCCACTTTCGCCACCACGCGCCGCGCCTTAGTCCAGCTTCCAGCTCGATAGCTGAAGCTGGCGAAGTAGCGACGGACTTCCATCGGAGGCCGTCCCCTCGGACGCCGTAGCAGGTGGGCGATAAATCCCTGGAGCACGCTGTTGGCGGGAAGCCGGATGGCGTAGCCGAAGCCCTCGGCCTCCAGATACTCATAGATGTCCGGTGAGGCGAAGGCGGCATCGCCCCGAAAGTAGCGCGGCAGCTTGCGGTCGCGATAACGCGCCACGACCGGGTCCAGCACCTCGCGCCAACCATCGGCGCTGTGCACGTTGCCGGGTCGCAAGGCGCAGCGCTCCAGATCGCCGAGCTGGTTGAACACGAACCGCGGGTGATAGCAGGTGCAGCCGAAGTGCCCATTATAGGCCGTGCCTTCCTGGTCGCCGTGGGCCGGGCTGACCGAACTGTCCATGTCTAGAATGATCAGCTTCGTCGGTTTGCGACGATGAACGCGGTCGATCCACAGCCCGGACAAAGCGCTGAGTGCGGTGAGATTGGCATCAGCCGTCAGCCATTGCGTCTCGAAGCGGCCCATCTGGCTCGATGACGCGGCCCCACGATCTGTCGCCTTGCCACCGACAATCCAACGCATTGCCGGATCGCGAGAAAGACGCTCGGCGTCGTTGACATCCTCGTAGCCGGCCAAACGCCCGAACACCGATTGCCGGAGCATCCCAGCGGTGGCGTGCCAGCCGTTCCTGCCACGACGACCGTCTTCCAGCACGCTGGCCGCCGCTTCCGCCAGACCGAGGGCGTCGTCAAGTTCCCGATAGGCGAGCAGCCCGCCGTCAGAGGTCACCTTCGATCCTTGGAACTCCAGCTTCAAGCGGCGGTCGAAATCGACCCGCAGAGGCCCGTTCTTGGATTCACCCATCGGGTGCGCTATGAAAACCCCGCTTCATCTGCCGCAACATCATGATATATAACCATGAATCAGATCCGCAGACACCGCAACCCCAATCTCACTTGGGCAATGTGGGCTCAATTGTATTCAGACAATAAACCTCGTGACGCAGCTCCTTGCATCTAAGTAACATCGTCGCTTCCTTGTTCTAGTGGCCCGATCCAGACACTTGGAACCCAAGCGCCTGGTGCAATGGCCCACTAACCTGTTGATTTGGTGGTTATCGCGATGGCCCTTCACGAATTCCCGCGCGAGGCTTTGACCTTTGGCCCAAGTCCGCTGCATCCCCTGCCCCGTCTGTCGGCCGCGCTTGGCGGCGCGGTGGAAATCTGGGCCAAGCGCGACGACTGCAACAGCGGCCTGGCCTATGGCGGCAACAAGACCAGGAAGCTGGAATACCTGGTGCCCGATGCCCGCGCAAAAGGCTGCGATACTCTGGTCAGCATCGGCGGCATTCAGTCGAACCACACCCGCCAGGTGGCAGCCGTCGCCGCCAAGACAGGCTTTCGCTGTCATCTAATTCAGGGCACCTGGGTCCCATGGGATGGGCAACTCTATCACGAGGTCGGGAACATCCTGCTTAGCCGTATCATGGATGCCAACACGACGATCTCGGAGGAGCCCTTCGGCATCGGCATCAAGGAGAGTTGGGAAGCAGCACTGGAGAAACTGCGCGCCGAAGGTGCCAAGCCCTATCCGATCCCGGCCGGTGCATCCGACCATCCCTTGGGCGGGCTTGGCTATGCCGGCTTTGTCGAGGAACTGCTAGCGCAAGAGCGCGACCTGGGCTTTGCCTTCGACACTGTGCTGACGGCCTCAGGTTCGGGCAGCACGCAGGCCGGCATGGTGGCGGGATTGGCCAAGGTCGGCCGCGCCCAGAACGTAATCGGCATCGACATCACCGCGCGCCCCAAAGAGACCCGTGCAGCGGTCATGAAGATCGCCCAACAAACGGCAGAGAAGATCGACCTTGGGCGCCCTCTCACTGACGAAGAGGTGGTGCTGGACGAGGGCTATGCGGCTCCGTCCTACGGCATCCCCGCAGCGGAAACCCTGGAGGCGATCCGGCTGGCGGCCCGTCTCGAGGGTCTGCTGACGGACCCGGTCTATGAGGGCAAGTCCATGCAGGCGCTGATCGACAAGGTCCGTGCCGGCGTCTTCCCGAGTGGCGCGCGCCTGCTCTACGTTCACCTCGGCGGCGCCCCGGCGCTCGATGCCTATTGGTCTGCCTTCCCCCAGACCGCCTAGCTCTCATTTGGTGAGATGACCTCACCTTCGGATTAGTTTATCTCAGGAAGTGTATGAGAAATTCTATGTTGAATTCCTATTTCATACCGATCACATGCCCCTCCAACTTCGGTTGCGCTTCGCACGCACACTCTCTTGATGGAGGAGATTATGGCAGTCTTGTACGGGTCCGAAGGCGACGATAGCCTCTTTGGCCTCAGCGATGCGGATGTCCTCTTTGGGTTCGGCGGCACTGACAGTCTGTTCGGCGTCGGTGGTGACGATTGGATCTTTGGCGGAACGGGTCCCGATGGCCTGTCGTTCGGCGGCAGCGGCAGCGATACCATAGCAACAGGTAGCGGCAGCGATGTGTCTGTCTTCGGCGGATCCGGCGCAGATGTGCTGACCGGTGACAGTGGCGACGATAGCATCTTTCTCGGCGGCAACAAGACCGATACGCTGATCGGTGACGACGGCAACGACGCTTACTTTCAAGGTGGCGGCGGCCATGACTTTCTGCAGGGCAACGCAGGAAACGACAGCTATTTCTACGGCGGTACGGGCGCCGATGAGCTTCATCTTCACGACGGTAAGGACGCAATGCTCTTTGGAGGCCTGGGAGACGACTTGATCCGTGGTGGTGACGGCGCAGATCGCTTCATCTTTGGCGACGCAGGCGATGACACCATCACCGGCGATGCCGGAAACGATCACTCCCTTTATGGCCAAACGGGCGACGACGTCCTGCTCGGAGGCCAGGGAGCCGACACCCAACTCTATGGTGGGAGTGGCAGCGATCGAATCTACGGCGGCAGCGGCGCCGATGTCATGCTGTTCGGCGGCCGCAGCGCTGACTTCCTCTATGGAGGCGAGGGCAACGATCACAGTCTTCATGGGAGGGCTGGATCCGACGAGATCTTCGGCGGTCTGGGCAACGACTCCTTCCTTTTGGGCGATACAGGAAACGACCGCCTCTATGGTGGCGGCGGCGACGACACCATCATAGTGGGTGGTTTGGGCGATGACGTGATCCGTCCCGGCAGCGGATTCGACGTAGGACTGCTTGGCGGCAGCGGCAGCGATACGTTTCTCGCCGGCACCGGCGAGGCGCTTGCGGGCGAAACCTATCACGGCGGCAGTGGCGCAGATCGCCTTGAGGCGGACACGGCTCTGCCGATCGGAGTTGTTCTGCGCAACATTGAAGAACTCTCTCTGACGGCGGCCCTGCCCACATTGCAGGGCGGTAGCCTGTCGAGCGGCACCTTCGGACAAAGCCTAGTCGGCAACGCTGGCAACAATGATCTGCGTGCCGGCAGTGGCGATGACCAGCTCTTCGGAGAGGCCGGCGACGACAGCCTGCGCGGTCAGGCCGGCGACGATATCCTCAACGGTGGCAAGCACGGCGACACGCTGTTTGGCGCTGATGGCAGTGACTGGGCCTTGGGGGCCGACGGCAAGGACCGCCTGCTCGGCGGATCAGGAGAAGATGCCCTCTTCGGCGGCCACGGTGCCGACCGCCTGGACGGCGGCAGTGGCAGTGATGTTGCAGCCGGCGGTTCCGCCAGCGACACCTACACAGTCGACACGGCAACCGACCTGGTCTTGGAGTACGCCGACGGGGGCGCCAATGATCTTGTCCTGTCGAACGCGACCAGCTTCGCGCTCGGCTCTGGTGCGGATCAACTCATTGAACGCCTGGAACTTAACGACGGCGTCGGCTCTGGCAGCCTGATCGGCAACAGCTACGACAACAGCCTGACCGGCAACAGCGCGGCAGACTGGCTCGTCGGCCAAATCGGTGCCGACTACCTGGATGGCGCCAGCGGCGCTGACACCGCATTCGGCGGTTTGGGCAATGATACCTTCGTAGCCGACACCAGCCAGGAAGTCTTCTTCGAGCAGACCGGACAGGGCCAGGATCTGGTCCTGGCTCATGTCGATTACACTCTGGCAACGAACATCGAAGAGCTTCGCCTCCTCGACGGTGCCGGCCCGCAGCAAGGCGTGGGAAATGCTCTCGACAATCGCCTGGAGGGCAACAGCAGCGCCAACCTGCTACGCGGCCTCAGCGGCGAAGACTGGTTGATCGGTGGCGGCGGTAGTGACACACTCTTTGGCGGCACTGGCAAAGATTTTCTCTACGGAGGTAACGGCAGCGACGTCATCGCCATGAATGCCCGGGCGCGAGCCTTTGGCGGCGGCGGTAACGATGACTTTCGCTTCAACGGCGATGAGGTCGCAAATGGCGGCGGTGGTGCCGGTCCGATCATACGGGACTTCGATGGCCGTGACTTTGGTGGCAATCAGGAAGACCGCCTGGTGTTCGCTAGCGGTATGGAGACCGGAACCTTCGCCTATGTCGGTGATGCTGGCTTCACCGGCGGCGGTAACTCGGAAGCAAGGGTTGCCGGCGGCGGCGACATTCAAGTGGACAGTGACGGCGACGGTACGGCCGACCTGACGTTCGGACTGAACAATGTGACCTTGGCCAGCCAGCTGACGGCTTCGGACTTCGTTTGGCTCTAGAGCGACGATTCCTCCCGACAGTCTGCAACCCTGCGATGGGAAGAGGCAACGCAGCCCAGCATTGATTCTTCAGCGCTTGAGTGCCAGCCTCGCCCCTCGTCAAACTGGCTGCCGGCCATAGGGGGAGACTGCCATGTCGGATTTGCTCGTCGCTTACGTGAACGGAAAGCTGGTGCCGCAGAGTGAGGCGACCATCCATATTCACGATCGCGGCTTTATCTTCGCCGACGGCGTCTTCGATACTCTGCGCACTTTCAAGGGCGAAATCTTTCGTCTGGATCAACATATCGAACGGCTCTTCGACAGTCTGGCCTATGTCCGTATCGATGCTGGGATGAGCCGAGAGGACTGGGTGGCAGCGACAGATGCCGTGGTCACCGCAAACCGCCCGCATCTGCCGGAGGGTGAGGATTACTGGGTGACGCAGCGGGTTACCTCCGGCCGGCATCACTTCTTCGCGGAGCCTGATGAACCTTCAGGCCCTACCATCGTCATCGACTGTGTGCCGATCCCCTTTCGCGCTCGTGCGCCCTATTTCGACCACGGCGTCGACATGGTGCTGTCAGCCCGTCGCCGTATCCCGCCGGAGGCCCTCTCTCCCAACGCCAAGACCTTGAATTACCTAAACATGCTACTGGCGCAACGCGAGATTGAAGCCACAAGCCCTGGGTCCTGGGCGCTGATGGCCGACAAGAACGGCAACCTCGCCGAGGGTGCCGGCTGCAACATCTTCTTCGTTAAGGATGGCGTGGTCTATACGCCCACGAGCGAGTTCGTGCTGGCCGGCGTCAGCCGCGCGGTTGCCATCGAACTCTGCGCCAAGCTAGGCCTGGAACTACGCGAAGAGGATGTCTCCTTGCACCGCGGCGCAACCGCCGACGAAGCCTTCCTGACCTCGACCAGCCTCTGTATCGCCCCGGTCAAGGGGTTGAACGGCCGGGATTACTCCGGCGGAGCTCCGGGCCCGATCACCAAGCGGCTGATGGAGGCCTTCTCCGAGCTGGTCGGAATGGACTATGCCGCGCAGTACCTTCGCTTTCTGTCCAACGCGCCGCCAAGTACCGGAATGTAGTCCCAATCAAAAAATCACGCCATGGGCGCCTAGGGCGGCGCCGGCCAAAGTAAGGGTGCTGACGCCTAGCAACAGCAGGTGGGCGCGCTGCATGAAGGCGAAACTTCTCTCCGGATCTTGCACGGCACGTCTGTGGAACCAGGCATCGAAGAACAAGGGCTCGGCCAGGAACAGCATCACGGTGAAGAGCAGCCAGACTAGAACCATGGCATGCATCCACCAAAAGCCCAGCTCCTGGAAGCGGTACCAGGCATCCAGCACATCCGTCATGACAAAGCCGCTGATCCCGACCAGCGTGACGGAGATACGGGCCTGAAAGGCGAAGCGTCGCTCGATCCGCTCAAAGAAGGCCAGCCGATCGGCCGGTGCTATGGCATGGCGCGCGGCCGGCAGCACGACCAGGGTGACGAAGGCCAGGCCGCCGATCCAATGCACCAAGCCTAGCAGGTGAACGGCGCGCGCCAAGGTCAAGCTATCCATGGATCAACTCCGCCGGCACGGGGGAAAGGCCGATCAGCGGAGCATGGAGCGTCAGCAAAACGAGAAAGACGGCAACCGCCAGGAGGCTTCGCAGCAGCAACGCACGCAGAGACCAACCCGCCAGTCTCGTGCGGCCCACATGCCCGAAAGGTAGAAAAGGCGCATTTCGTGCCAACGCCTGCCAAGCCGAAAACCCCATCATCGCTTGCCGCCTGCGGTCGATGGCCCAAGCCCCCAGCAGCGAGAAGAACGCAAAGGTCCCGAAGAGCACGACATGGGCCAGATCACCTTTGGCCAAGGCATGCGCCCCAGCCCAAAGCGTTAGAGCCCAGAGCAGTGGGTGTCGGGTAATGCCGACGATGCCAGGACGCTCAGGATCGAAACCCGCATCGCGGCCACCCAAGGAAAAGGGATTGGATGCCAAGAGACCTAGGCTTGCTAGCAGACAGACGAAAGGCATGACCAAGACGGGCACCCAGGTTTGCCACGGCGCAAACGGCCAGAGCGCGACATAGGGCGCCCGGCCGACCGCCGAGACCAGCCAGACCAGAAGCAGCAGCGAGAGGCTGCTGTAGAGCAGCAGGTAAGGTCCGCGACCCAAAGCCTCGACCAGGGCGGCGCGAACCGTGGGCCGTGCCGGGAGGCTATGGCTCAACAGAAAGGCCGCAAGCGCCGCCAAGACCTCCCCCCAACCGCTCATGAAGGCGCCTTTTCAGACCTCGTGTCCGCCTGGCGATGAAAGACGATCTTGCAGCTGAGCGCGCCCAATGGCTTTACCCGATGAGGCACCTGCGGCGGGATCGCCATGCTGTCGCCGGCCTGGAGGATCCGCGGGCCTTCGCCACTGTCGGGCGCCAGATACTCGAGCGAGCCCTCTAGCACCATGAGCTTGCCCCAGGTACCGGCCTTGAGAGCGTGCAGCGAGCGCAGCTTCGTTGGTAAAGTCTCTTCGCTAAAGAGCGGTGACTGAGCATAAGCCACGAGGTTATCAGGAAGGTTGGCGCGCATGCGTAGATCCTCCAATCGGTCCAAGACCGGGAATTCCGAAGAGTGCGAGTTCGAGGCTGGCGCCGATCCGCTCCGCCCGCTCCATGAAGAAGGCGGCGGCAGCTTCATTGGGCGCCGTGTCCGCCAAGGTCTGGCGGAACAATCCAAGCCAGATCTTGAAGTGCCGAGGCTCGATCCCGGACAAGGCCATATGCGCCGGCACCGGCTTGCCGGAGTAACGGCCGCTGCTGAGCGCCACCGACGACCAGAAGGCCTTTAGGCGTTGCAGATGCTCCGGCCAGCGACCGCCGATCACCGAGTCGAAAACCGGACCCAACACCTCGTCTTCGCGGACGCGGGCATAGAAGGTGTCGACCAGCAACGAGATGTAGGCCTCGTCGATGCCAAGCTCGGCGGCCTTTTGCTGCGCCGCCAAACGTCGCTCGCGTGCTGCAACAATAGGAACCTCCATTAGGCGACCTCCTCTCTCAAGAGACCTTGCAGTGCCGGGTTCTCGCCGACCAGATCCTGCAAGCAGTAGTGATCCAAGACCGCCATGAAGGCTGTCAGTGCCTCGGTCATGACGCCCTTTAGGCGACATGCCGGGGTTATGAGGCAATGGTTCTGCCCGCCAGGCAGACATTCGACCAAGGCAAGATCGGCCTCCAAGAGACGCACGACTTCCCCCAGGCTGACCGCGCTGGCGACCTGAGTCAGGCGCAGCCCCCCGCCTCGCCCACGCACGGATTCGATCAGCCCGGCTTGCACGAGTTGCTGGGCCACTTTCATCAAGTGGTTCTTGGAGATCGCGAAACGCGCAGCGACATCGCCGACGGTCACCAAATGACCCTTGTTGAGCGCCAGATAGGTCAAGAGCCGTAGCCCGTAATCTGTTTGCAGGTTGAGCCGCATCGTTGCACTCCAATAAACTGGACTTCTATATACCAGTTTAAATGCACATTGCCAGAACCTGCGACGGCGCGTCGCTCTGCTGCCGAGGAGCCCTCACCCGCGGCGCAGAGGTTTCACGCCATCATCTCAAACCGGTAGTCACTGATTGTGCTGGAGGTCATTCGAGTGTGACCGAAGATCCAGTTTCTTTGGCGCAGCATCCAGAGTCCAGGCCCGGCAGATCACCGCCCTTTGAAGCTGGGTTTCGTCTTGGCGAGGAAAGAAGCCATACCGTGCTGGCCGTCCTCACTCCCCATCAGGCCTGCGATGTGGCGGGTTTCCTCTTCGATCTGGCTCTCCAGGCCTTCCCGGTAGGCACGCAGCAAGAGTTCCTTGGTCGCGCCGAAGGCTTTGGTCGCGCCGGCAGCAAAGCGCCGCGCCATGGCCTCGGCCTCCTCATAGAGCGTGTCGGCAGGCACCACTCGGTTAACCAATCCCCAATTCAGTGCCTCTTCGGCCGTCAGCACGCGGTTGGTCAGCATCAGCTCCTTGGCGCGTAGGAGGCCGATGTGCTTTGCCAGGTAGTAGGTCGAGCTGCCGTCGGGCGAGAGGCCGGAGGCGGTGTAGGCGGAGACGAACTTGGCCGCCTTGGAGGCAATCACATAATCGCCGGAGAGCGCCAGAGAGAAACCTGCCCCCGCCGCCGTGCCATTGACCCCGACCACGAGCGGCGCGTCCATATGGGCAAAGCGCGTGATCGCGTTGTGCAGCAAGGTGGCGACCTTGGTGACGAAGGCGGGTGCGCCCTCGCCCTCTGCAGTGAAGGTTTTCAGGTCACCACCGGCGCAGAACATCTTGCCTTCGCCGCTCAACAACACTGCGCGTATCGACGGATCCGACGCGCAGCTAAGCGATACATCGAAGAGTTCTTCGGCCATGACCAGATCCAAAGCATTGGCCGCATCCGGGCGATCCAGGATGATGCGAGCAAGGCCTTCCTCAATGTCGAAGCGAAGCGTGCGGTAGGTCAAGAGGGAGTCTCCTTCTCCAAGAATTCAGTCTGCCGTCTGCTCCGCCTCAAGCGTGAACTGCGGTTTGAACCAGGCCGGCGCGAGGCTTTCGTCGAGACGCATCTTCTCCAAGCTCTCGGGATCGACCACCTCGATCGCCGGGCCAGCGTGGCGCTCGACCAGTTCATCCTCAAGGAGGCGGACTGCCATGTCGACAGCCAGACGACCCTGCAAGACCGGCTGATCGGTCGGCGCGGCCAAGATAGTCCCGCGCTTGATGCCGCGGTAGACGCCGTGGGTGAAGTAGTCGGCCAGGACGCCAATCTCCTCGGTCTGTCCTCGAGCGCGCAGCAAGCCGATGGCCGCCTCGGCCGTCACCGCGCTGCCTACCAGATAGTCGATCTCGGGATGCTCCTCCAGCGCCTCTTCGACCAGAATGTGCTGTATTTCGCGACCGGTATCACCCCACTTGGTGACCACGACATCGACTGCGCTATCGGCCAGACCGGCATGAAAACCCGTCTGTACGAAGCCAACCCAGCCAGCCCCTTCCGGCCCGGGGAACCAGGCGACCTTGACCGGTGGACTGCCTTTGGGATGGCGCTCTGCCAGATAGGCGCCCACGGCGCGGCCCATTTCCCGCCAGGACACACCTGACATGGCTGCAATACCGCGCTTGTCGATATCATTGACCGCAGCCACCACCGGCACTGGGGAGGCCAAGACCAAATCGGTCATCCCCTCGTAAGAGACTGTCCCCAACATGATGGCATCGGCGCCCTCGGCCAGACAGCGCCCGAACTGTTCGCGTTGGCGTTCTAGGTTCGGATAGCCGCCAGCCTCCAGGACCTGCAAAGCCACACCCAAACGGCGCGCCTCCTCTACCATGCCAAAGTTCACACTGAGCCAATAGGCATCCTTCAGATGCGGATAGAGGGCGCAGAGCTTCCAAGGCCGCACCGCTTCGGCCAGCGGCCGATAGCGCCCCTCTACCAGGCGCCCTTCGAAAGAGAGCGGCGGATCGAAGAGTATTACCGACCAAGGCGACACCTGCGGACTAGACTGCGAACGATCCTCCTCAGCAGCCAGAGCCGAGACTGCAGCAACCAAAGAAAGCAGGAGAGCCAGAAACCTTAGCATAGAGAGAAGACTAGAGGCTCGGACCCGTGCTGTCGCGATGAATAGAGAGAGGGCAAGCACTTTTGCCCGAAGGACCCCGGGTATGTAGGATGCCTGCCATGCTGCGGCGTTTCGGTATCGGCGGACGGCTCTTTCTGGCCTTTCTCGCCATCGCTTCTCTCTCCCTCACCTCGGGTGTGGTTGGCTGGCTAAGCTTGCGCGACGTGACCGAGACGCAGGAGCGCGTCTTCAGCGAAGCCATGCCGGCCATTGCCGCCGCCCAGGCAATCGCGCAGCGTGCTGAACGAATTGTTGCCCGCGCGCCGCGGCTGACCCAGGCCGATAGCGAGCTGGAGCGGCAGTTTCAGGCTGAGATCCTTTTGCGCGAAGGACAGGGGTTACAAGCGCTGTTGAACGATGCCGGTCACGACGCCATTGCCCAAAGCGACCTCGATCTCATGCAAGCGGCAGTGACCACCTTTACCGGCAATCTGGAGCAATTGAACCGGCTGGTAGAGCAGCAATTGAAGGATCGCGCCCGGCTGGAGGCCTTGTCGGAGCGAGCCTTGACGGCTGCGGTCGCCATCACCGATCTGTCGGAGACCCTGGTATCGAATGCCGCAGCTGCGGCCAGCGCGGTGATCTCCAACCTCTATCGCCTGATCGATGACCCGACGCTGAAGGAGGAAGCCTATCTCGCGCTGGATCGACTGATCGAGGAAGACATCTACTCGATGGAGCGCATGTTCGAACTGCGCCTGCGTTCTTCACAGCTGGGGCTTCTGATCAGCCGCTTGGCGGAGGCCAATCGATTGGAGGCGGTGGCGGAGATCGAGGCGGACTACCGCAAACAGCTGCGCATCGTTGCTCGTCGTGCCCAGAGCGTTCCCGATCCGGTTCGGCGCACTCAGGCAACCGAGAACGCCAAGCTGCTTGCCCTTGCCGCGACGGCCCGTTCGGATGGCAATCTATTCGCCCTTCAGCGCCGCTTGTTGCGGGTGCGTGGGTCGCTCGACCTCTTGGCCGACGAAAACAGAGCTCTCTCGGAAGACTTGGGCCGCATCACCGCCCGTTTGGTAGAGACCACTGGAAGCTTTTCCCGAGCGGCCGCCGAGCGCGCTGAAGGCGCCGCAAGCTTCGCCTTTCATGCCCTGATCGCCGTTTCGCTCGCAAGCCTCCTCCTCTCAGCCGCGATCCTCTGGCTTTATGTGCAACGCCACGTCGTGCGGCGCTTGACCAGTATGGCGAGTACCGTTCGTCGTCTTGCCGGTGGCGACTTCGACACCAGGATACCCCTAGAAGGTCGCGACGAGTTGACCGACATGGCGCGCGCCCTGGAAGTTCTGAAAGCCGAGGGCCTGCGCAAACGCGAACTTGAACAAGAGCGCGAACGCATCAACGAAGAGCTGCGCCGGCACCGCGAAGAGCTGCAGCAGTTGGTCGCAGAGCGTACGCGCCAATTGGAGGATGCCAATCGCCAACTGACCAGCGAAGCCGCCGAGCACGCCAAGGCCCGGGCCGCGGCCGAGGCTGCCAATCGGGCCAAGACCGAATTCCTGGCGACCATGAGCCACGAGATCCGCACGCCGGTCAGCGGCCTTCTTGGGCTGCTGCGCGTGTTGCAGGACGATACCGAAGGAGAGGAGCAGCGGCGGCAGCTGGAACTCGCCAGCGGTGCCGGCGAGACACTGCTATCGCTGTTGGGAAATGTCCTCGACTACTCCAAGGTCGAGTCCGGACATATGGAATTGGAGCTTCTGGACTTCGACCTTGCCGGCCTGATGGATGGAATTGCCTTGCTGCTGCAACCAGCTGCGCAGGGCAAGGATCTGGCTTTCCACCTTGAATTGGATCCAAATCTACCGGCCCGGCTCAACGGCGATCTCGGCAAGATTCGCCAGATCCTCTTTAACCTAGCCGGCAACGCCGTCAAGTTCACCGACGAGGGTACAGTCACCCTCAGTGCCCACAGAGGAGAGACCGCAAGCCTGGTCTTCGAGGTCTCAGACAGCGGTCCGGGGATTCCAGAGGCAGCTCAACGGCGCATCTTCGAACCCTTTGCCCAACTCGATCCCTCAATCGCCCGCCAACATGGAGGAGCAGGCTTGGGTCTGGCCATCTGCCGGCAGCTGACGCAGTTGCTCGGCGGCCGACTGACCGTCGAGAGTATTGCCGGGAAAGGCAGCCGCTTTTGCCTGGAGCTGCCTTTGGTCGAAGCCTTGGCCGCAGCGGAACCTGACCTACCGCAACAAAGCGACCTGAAAGCCAGCAAGAGCCGGAAGGTGCTAGTCGTCGACGACGACCCCGTATCACTGCGTGTCGTTCGTGCCTTCCTACAGCGGATGGGACATCGCGTGGCTTCGGCCCACGATGGCAGAGAGGCGCTCTCGCTAGTCGCCGTTGAACGGCCCGAGCTGATCTTGATGGATATCTCGATGCCCGGCATGGATGGGCTTGAGGCCACACGCCGGATCCGCCGCCTGGCTGATCCCCGACTCCGAAGCCTACCAATCGTGGCATGTCAGCGCACGTCTTCCAACAGGAGTTGGATCAACACTTGGCGGCAGGCTTAAATACTTTGCTAACCAAACCGGTCTTCCCAGAGCGCCTCTTTGAAACGATTGAGGCGATCTTCGCCGACCCTGGGGACGGGACGCAAGAGCGAGGATTTGGCGAGCTGCTTGAACCCCAGAGACGGGCAGCGCAACGGAACGACCTCTTGGATAGCCAGGTCTTGACGGAAGATGCTGCGATGCTGGGCTTGGCCGCAGTAGAGCGAATCCTGTCGAGTTACCGCAATGTCTTACCCAAACACCTGAGTGACGTTTCTAGTTCTGTTCAAAATGATGACCTGGCGACTCTGGCGACGACGGCACATGCGATCAAGAGTGCTGCAAGCGCCGTCGGTGCTCGGCGCCTGGTACAAACCGCGGATGATTGCGAGAGCGCTGCATTGAACGGTTTGAGTGCTGCGGCGTACGAGAGCGCAGGAAAGCTCGCTTCTCTCCACGAAGAGAGTCTGGCGGAAATCTCGAACCTGATGGACCGTTTGCAATGGGCCGCTGAGTAGGCTTGAAGGGGACTTTCTAGACGTTTTCGTCCGGGAAGCGCCGCCCAAAGAACTGGCTGTGCGCGCGGAGAACTATTGATCTTCGTGCCCTAAAGCATGAGGTTGGGGGCGGCGGGACCGAAGCATGACAGTAACGAGGGGAAACGATGCTCTCCGGTAATGCGAACCAAATTGAAGAAGCGCAGGAGAAGCAGCGTCTGGCAGCTGTGCGGCGCTATGCCATTGTGGATACCGAGCCGGAGGAACCTTTCGACCGGGTGACGCGTATTCTTTCGACCCTGCTCGAAGTGCCGATTGCATTCGTGACCTTCGTCGAGCAAGAGCGCATCTGGTTCAAGTCGACCTTTGGCACGGATGTGAACGAGTGCGAACGCAGCGGCGCCTTCTGCGCCACGACTATCGAGACCGATTCGGTTGTGGTGGTCAAGGATGCGACCAGGGATCCTCGCTTCAACTCCAACCCCTTCGTCATCGGGCCGGCCGGCATTCGTTTCTATGCTGGAACCCCCTTACGAACACCAGATGGCTACAACCTTGGCACCCTCTGCGTTTTCGATGTTCGGCCACGCGACCTGAACTCACGACAACTCCAACTCTTGGAAGACCTGGCTGCCCTGGTCGTCGACGAGTTGGAGTTGAGGCGCGCGACCCAGGCAGCGCTGACGGAGGGCGAACGGCGGTTTCGTGATTTCGCCAATGCCACGTCCGACTGGTTTTGGGAGATGGACGAGGACCTACGCTTCAGCTATTTCTCTGAGCGCATGACGCAGGTGGTCGGCGTCGATTCGAACGCGCTAATAGGCAAGAGACGCGAAGATTCCGGGATAGAGAACTTTGCCGACCCGACGGATTATCGAGAGCACTTGGAAGACCTGAAGGCGCAGCGCCCCTTTCGGCATTTTGTGCATGGCCGTCCACGGGAAAACGGCGAGGTTCGTTGGTTCTCGTTGAGCGGCGTGCCCTATTTCGACGAACTGGGGCGCTTCAAAGGCTATCGCGGCACCGGTACCGACATCACCCAACGCGTCAGGGCGGAGGAATCGCTCCGTAAAGCGGACGCACAGATGCGCCAAGGTCAGAAAATGGAGGCTGTCGGCCAACTCACCGGTGGTATTGCGCATGACTTCAACAATCTGTTGGGTGTCATTATTGGCAACCTGGAAATTCTCTCTGAAGATTTAGGCGGCAAAGCAGAGACTAAGAAGCTGGTTGCGGCCGCTCTTAGAGCAGCGGTTCGGGGCGTCGACATGACCAATCGCCTACTCGCCTTCTCCAGACGGCAGTCGCTTCAGCCGGAAGCTTGCGACCTCAACGGCCTGATCTCCGGCATGACCGAGATGTTGCAGCGTATGCTAGGGGAGACGGTGACGGTTCGCGCCGAGCTCTGCGAGGGACTCTGGCCGGTAGAGGTCGACGTCTCGCAGTTTGAATCGGCGCTGCTCAATCTTGCAGTAAACGCAAGGCAGGCAATGCCGAGCGGCGGGACACTCACCATCAAAACGCTGAACAGAGAACTGCTGTGCGATGGGGCACAGGCCGGTGGTTCCCGAGACGTTGGCCGTTTTGCCGAGTTGACAGTCAGCGATGATGGGGAGGGCATTCCGGAAGCCGTGCTGGACCGGGTCTTCGAGCCCTTCTTCACCACCAAGGATGTCGGTGACGGCAGCGGCTTGGGTCTCAGCATGGTGCATGGCTTCGTGACCCAGTCGGGCGGCGAAGTCTCGATCGAGAGCCGTGAGGGTTACGGCACCTGCGTGACCCTCACCTTCCCCGCGACGGAGCAGTCGGTAGCGCCGACCGAAGCAGGCAAGCTCGTCGCAGAGCGCCCCAAGCAAGCAGGAGAGTCGATCCTCATCGTCGAAGACGACCCCGATCTTCGGAAACTCGCCGTTCGAACCATCTCGCGCCTAGGCTATCGTGTGGTCGACGTACCAGACGGGCCCTCCGCTCTGGCCCTCCTGAAGGGCGACCAGACTGTCGACCTTCTTTTCACCGATGTCGTCCTGCCCAATGGCATGGATGGAGCAGAGCTGGTAGAGCACGCCCAGGTCTTGCGACCCGATCTGAAAGTCCTTTGCACGTCGGGGTATGCCGACAGGGCTCTGGACAAGTCTGGCGATCAGAGACCAGCAGTCGACATTCTGGCGAAGCCCTATCGCCGGGCCGAACTGGCAAGCCGTCTACGCCAGATTCTCGAGCAGACAGAGAAGGCTGCAACCTAGTCGATGATGAGGAACTGCCCACCCCCCCAACCCCGAACGGAAGGCCGTAAGCAGTCATGAGCGAAAGCAATAGCCTTGCCGAGGCCCTCGCCCTATTGCAAGCAGGCGACTGGGAGGCTGCGCACAGCATCGTGCAGGCGCAATCAACTGGTGAGGCTGCCTGGCTGCATGCCCATCTGCACAGGGTTGAGGGCGATCTGGAGAATGCCCGCTATTGGTACAATCGGGCCGGACGGACAGAGGCGACGGGCCCCCTGGGGAGCGAACTGGCGGAGCTGAAAGAAGCTCTGGAGTAGCGCCTACCGCCCGTCAGCACGGTTCGAAACTGGCCGAGGTTAGCGCTGTCAGCGGTTAGATTCGTTCTTTTTTTGTTCAGGGTGCGATCTTGACTTTCTGCGGCCGCGGGGACTCCCTATAGTGCGCTCATGCCTGCCAACGTCCTCGACTTCCTCCCCGCCCGGCCGGAGCTGACCACGCCCGCCGACTTCACGCTGACCAGCGACTACCGGCCTGCCGGCGATCAGCCGCAAGCCATCGTCGAACTGCTCCAGGGTCTCGAAGAGAAAGAGCGCGATCAGGTGCTTCTCGGCGTTACCGGATCGGGCAAGACCTTCACCATGGCGCATGTCATTCAGAAGATCTCGCGACCGACCTTGATTCTAGCACCGAACAAGACTTTAGCTGCCCAGCTCTATGGCGAGATGCGCAGCTTCTTTCCGGAGAATGCGGTCGAGTACTTTGTTAGTTACTATGACTATTACCAACCGGAAGCCTATGTGCCGCGCTCCGACACCTATGTCGAGAAGGAATCCTCGATCAACGAGCAGATTGATCGCATGCGCCACTCTGCGACCCGGGCGCTTTTTGAACGCAGCGATGTCGTCATCGTCGCCTCGGTCTCCTGCATCTACGGCATCGGCAGCCCTGAGACCTATCAGGCCATGACCTTACCGCTGCAGCTTGGTGAGAAGGTCGACCGCAAGGAGCTGACGCGTCGCTTCGTCGAGCTGCACTACAAGCGCAACGACGCCGCATTCGGGCGCGGCACCTTCCGCGTGCGCGGCGATACGGTCGAGATTTTCCCGGCCCACTTCGAGGATCGCGCCTGGCGCATTGGTCTCTTCGGCGACGAGATCGAGCAACTGGTGGAGTTCGACCCGCTGACCGGCAAGAAGAAGGCCGAGCTTCGCGAGGTCCGGATCTATGCCAACAGCCACTATGTGACGCCGAAGCCGACGCTCATTCAGGCCGTCTCCCAGATCAAGGAGGACCTAAAGCTGCGCCTGGCCGAGTTCCAAGAGCAGGGTAAGCTCTTGGAGGCCGAGCGGCTGGAGCAGCGCACCACCTTCGATATCGAGATGATCGAAACCACAGGGTCCTGCGCCGGCATCGAGAACTATTCGCGCTATCTGACCGGTCGCGCGCCCGGAGAGCCGCCGCCGACCCTCTTCGAATACCTGCCGGAAGAGGCACTCCTCATCGTCGATGAGAGCCACGTGACCGTGCCGCAGATCGGCGGTATGTTTCGCGGCGACTATGCCCGCAAGTCGACCCTGGCGGAGTATGGCTTCCGCCTGCCCTCTGCCATCGACAACCGCCCGCTGAAGTTCGAGGAGTGGGAGGCGATGCGTCCGCAGACGGTGCATGTCTCAGCGACACCTGGACCCTGGGAGCTGAATCGCACCGGCGGCGTCTTCGTCGAGCAGGTGATCCGTCCGACCGGCCTGATCGACCCGATCTGCATCATCCGCCCGACCGAGAACCAAGTGGACGACCTGATCGCCGAGTGTCGCGACACCGTCAACAAGGGCGGCCGCGTGCTTGTCACCACTCTGACCAAGCGGATGGCCGAAGACCTGACCGAGTATCTGCACGAATCAGGTCTGCGCGTACGCTACATCCACTCAGACGTCGATACCTTGGAGCGGATTGAAATCATCCGCGATCTGCGCCTGGGCGCCTATGACATCCTGGTCGGCATCAACCTGCTGCGCGAGGGCTTGGACATCCCCGAATGTCAATTGGTCTGCATTCTGGATGCCGACAAGGAAGGCTATCTGCGCAGCGCCACCAGCCTGATCCAGACCATCGGGCGTGCTGCGCGCAATATCGACGGCCGCGTCATCCTCTATGCCGACCGTATGACGGAGAGCCTTAAGAAGGCACTGGGCGAGACTGAACGGCGGCGCGAGAAACAGCAGGAGTACAACGCCGCCAACGGCATCACGCCGGAGAGCGTGAAGAAGCAGATCGGCGACATCCTCTCCTCCGTCTACGAGCGCGACAGCATGACGGTGGATACCGGCACCGACGATGCACTGCACCGGGTCGGCGACAACCTGCAGACCGTCCTGGCCGACCTGGAAGAAAAGATGCGCGAGGCCGCCGCCAACCTGGAGTTCGAAGAGGCTGCACGCTACCGCGACGAGCTGAAGCGCCTGCAGGACCAAGATCTGGAACTGACCCCCTTGGTCGGCGCCCGCGAAGGCGGCGGCAGCGGCCGCGGCACCACGGGCCTGGGAACATCCAAGAGCCGCAAGCCCGACCTCGTCACGCAAATCAAGGACGCAGCCGCCAGGAGTCAGTCCGGGCGCGGACGGAAACGGCGGGGTCGTAAGGGGCCTTAACTCCAACGCGCAATGCTTTGAAAGGTCGAGCTTGGCTTTTCAAAATCATTCCCCGGCTGTTCCTACCGCATCGATCGTAGACCTGTGTCCAGCGGTGCGGAGTAGCATAGACCGACATTTGATCGAGGTTACAGGCCAGACGCTGGCGCAGGATCTGCAAATGGTAGCGCTCGCGCTCTTCCTCGAAGCCGATGACCCAGGTGCGCACCAATCAGATTGCCCTGCGATCGATTGTCGTGGTGCTGCCCATCTTGATCTTTGAAAGTGTGGCCTTGTTGGTGGTCTCCAATCCCAAGAGAAATCGCAGGACGTCGGCCCTCCTGTTGAGCGGCAAGATGTCGGGTCTCAGTCTCGCCGGTCAACTCGCCTCGACCAGCTTTTTGTGGCTATAGGTTGAGGGCTTCGAGCTTGCTCTGCCGAGCCAAGTAGCTGACACAGCAGACACCGACGGATCGTTGACGTTGACTGGTCCAATGGCCCCTTATCGCTTGAGATCACCGGGGCCTCCAGGCCATCGGAGTGGGCGGTCGCTCGTCAAGGGTTGCCGGTCCGATGCGCCGGCTCTGGGAAGCGGAACCCCGTCACCGGGAGAGAACTGCAGCGACCCTTCCTTCGGATGATAGCGCTTCCAGTCGTATCCATTCTCTTCCAGCAGCGCGCGCCACGCCGAGTTGCTATTGTAGGTCGGATGCGTTTGGTACAGTTGATTTTCGGAGCTGCCCAGTTGCTTCGGGATCCGGCTTGGAAGCGCACTGTACTGGAACTTTTCATCATGCCTTCTTGCAACAACAGAAAATTTTTCCCAAGTTTCTTGTGCTGTATTCCCCTGTAACGGCGGTACTTCGACCCAGTTTGAGCGATCCTCCTCGCCTAAGTTAAATAGAAGTCTACCTGTTCTTAGGCCATTTGAGTCATATACGGCATGATACTCCTTGATACCGAGACGACCAGAGAAGAATCCGCCTCTTGCTACTCCATGTATCTCAGTCAGAACGCGCCCTTGTCCGTCTACGAGAGCTAGATAATTGTGCTGACCGACCCCTACAGTTCCGGGCACGTCGCGCTGACCTGATTAGATTCGCATGGTGTTTTTTTGCTCGTTGGATAGTTTGATGGTTTCAGTCATGCTTCATCTCCATGATGTGCAGTGGAACTACTCACCTAGGACAAAGTAGGTTCAAGAAGTTCCTTGTTTTGATGAGCATTCCTCACCCGTCCGGTTCAATCCCTCCTCTGAGCGGAACCAGTTCGCACGAATGGGACTGCTGAGAGAGGTAAAGAAGAACCGGCGAACACCGTCAATTTCTAACGGCGACCAGCAATTCATTCAGAATCGTTGTGTTCCCAATTCACCGTGTCAAAACACAGCGTTCGTGAACCGATTCAGTTATTCTAACTTGAAACGCTGGAGTTTTCGTCTAATTTTCGCAAACATAGTGCGCACTATTTTTCCGAGAGCATATGGTATTATTACTGAAACTGTTCCATTTGATCACTAAGTTATTCTGTCTCACGATTTATATAGTAGTCGTTACAATGCTTCTACATCAAATCGTACCCTTCAATGAAGTGTCTCATATTGAGATGTTCACTGCGTATACCCATGGCAGTCAAAGCTCTCGCCTTGAATGTTTAATCGGGAGTATGTCGTTTCCAAGCGAGCAACGACAGCTGTCCAACGAACGCAATGTCCGCTGCCTTCGTCTGTTGTTTCCAGGAGAGATTTTGACGCCAAATCATGCTTCGTGACAGACGTACATTGTACTGATGTTGAATCATCGCAGGAAAAACCATTCGCTTTTAGGACCTCAATCATTCTATCAGGATCGTCTCCACTTTCATGAGTAATGTATGCGGTAAACTCCCTCACTGATTTTTCCAACATCTCTTTACGTTTCGCTTCAAGGCTCTTGAAGTAAGGGATATCCTCGACACGCAAGCGTGCCCCACGGTATCGCAAAGGCTCTTCTGTCGGATATAGAACATAGATGTTGAACTGGTCGGCGCTGCTGAGTTTGGCTTCATACGCACGCCCCGGCCAACTGGTCGTACGATGGCAAGCGATGAGGCCGAGACAAAGCACGGCTATGCTCCCAATAAGAAGATACTCTAACCCTATCGTCTGACGCACCTTTTCCGACCCGATCATTGGCACGTTCGGCTGAGGCATAGGTCTTTCACTCTGCATTTCGTGCGTTATGTCACAATGCTTTTTAATTGTCAAGGAGCAATACAATCTCGTGAAAGAGGAGTTCGTACCTATGACCTCCTCATTATGCGAGATCGGAAAACCCTCGGCGAGATTGAGTTAACGAAGACACGCCACGCGGTAGGCTAGAAGCAGGCGAGCAAACGGGGTGCAGGTGTAAGGGGCATTGGGGTGGCGCACCAGTCTCCTCACCGACTCGCGGTCTCTCTCGTAGCTGTTAAGTCCGTCTAATTGCCTAGAGCATCGGGTGTGAAAGTTGAATCTTAGGGGATTCCCAACGCGGGGCGAAGCGTGGTTCTGTGGGGTAGGAGGTGTTCCATGGGAAGAGCTGTTTCAAAAGATCTTCGTGTTCGGATGGTGCGTGGCATAGCGGCCGGGAAGTCGCGGCGGGCTGTGGCGGCACAGTTCGAGGTCGCCCCCTCGACGGCGGTGCGGGTCCAGGCCCGCTATGCGGCGACCGGCTCGGTCGATCCCGCTCCGCTGGGCCGGCCGAGGGGTTCGGGCAAGCTTGGGCCCTATCGTGACGCCCTGATCGCGAAGGTGAAGGCCCAGCCCGACATCACCATGCCCGCTCTGGCGGCTTGGCTGGAGGCCGAGCACGGCGTCCTGGCCGACCCCTCGAACCTGTCCAAACTTCTGTGCAAGGCTGGGTTCAGCTATAAAAAAAACGCTGCTGGCCTCGGAGCAAGAACGCTCTGACGTCAAGGCGGCGCGCCGGACATGGATTGCGCTGCGTCAGCCCTTCATGCGCCGCCAGCCGGCGCGGCTGGTCTTCGTCGATGAGACGAGCGTGAAGACCAACATGACGCCCTTACGCGGGCGCAGCCTGAAGGGAGAGCGGCTGATGGCCGATGCACCGTTTGGCAAGTGGCATACGCAAACCTTCATCGCAGGCCTGCGCTGCGATGGACTTGTCGCTCCTTGGATTGTCGACGGGGCCATGGACGGTCTGGCCTTCGATGACTATGTCCGCACTCAGCTGGCGCCCTGCTTGAGACGCGGCGACGTGGTGATCCTCGACAATCTCAATGTCCACAAGAGCCCGCGCGCGGCACAAGCCCTCGCAGAGCGCGGCGCCTGGCTCCTACTCCTGCCGAAATACTCGCCCGATCTCAATCCCATCGAAATGGCCTTCGCCAAGCTCAAGACCCTGCTCAGAAAGGCCAAAGCCAGCACCTACGACGCCCTCTGGCGCGCCGTCGGCGACATCTGTGGCCTGTTCGATCCACAGGAATGCTGGAACTACCTCAAAGACGCTCGATACGTTGCAAACTAAACGCCCGATGCTCTAGTCGCTCGCGCGCATCAAGTGCGTTCCTGCTGCAGCACTTCTGCTCCGGCCTTAACCGTAGACTGTATACTCGATGCTGGTCAGCGTGACACCAGCCGGCAAAGAGACGCCGGCAGCCAGATGCAGCGTATCGCTGCCGAAGCCGCCGTCGAAGAGATCACCAGACTGCAACTCGCCCTGACTGGCGACATTCAAGGTATCGTTTCCATTACCGCCCGTGACCGTGTCGATTCCGCTGCCGCCAAAGAGGAAAGCGTCGTCGCCACCGCCGCCGTCCAGAGTGTCGCTTCCGGTGCCGCCATAGAAATGCGAGTCGGCCCCCTGGCCACCGCCAAGGCGGTCATCGCCGCTGCCTCCGTCAATGAAGGCATCGTCGCCGGCCCGCCCGGAGAGACCGTCCTGGCCACTACCGCCGATAAGATAGGCATCGTTGCCGGTATCGCCGCGGAGTAGGTCGTCGCCATCCGCGCCCAACAAGGAAATATCGCCGCCACTGCCACCATAGATGCTGTCGGCACCGCTGTCGCCGACCAGCGTGCGATCATCGCCGTCGCCGCCATAGAGTCGGTCCCTGGCGTTGCCACCGAAGAGACCGGTGTCGTCGCCGGCATCGCCGTAGAGCCAATCCAGCCCGAAACCGCCATAGAGGCTGTCGCTAGCGCTGCCACCAAACAACTGATCGTTGCCGTTACCACCGGCGACGCGGTCGCTGCCATCGTCTCCGAAGAGCGCGCGGTCATCGCCGCCACCGCCGTCTAGACTGTCGTCGCCGGCACCGCCGTAGAAAAACGAGTCGTCGCCCGCACCGCCGCTGAGTCTATCCGCATCGAGGCCACCGAAGAGTCCGTTGTCGTCACCAGCCCGCCCGGTCAGGACATCCTCTCCGTTGTCGCCAAGGAGGCTCACATCATTGCCGCTATCGCCGACGATGAAGTCCGCACCGCTTCCGCCCACTAGCGACAGGTCGGCGCCACTGCCGCCAAACAGCCTGTCGGCGTCATCGCCTCCGAAGAAGGAGGAGTCGTTCCCTTCGCCCCCGAAAAGGCTGTCCGCGCCGCTGCCTCCGAAGAACCCGCTATCCGCTCCACCGCCTGCGTCCAGCCTGTCGGTACTAGCGTTGCCGTAGAAGGAGAAGTCGTCGCCAGCCCCTCCGAACAGGCTGTCGGTGCCTTTACCGCCAGAGAGGAATGTATCGTCTCCGCTGTCGCCGTACACCCGATCGTCGCCTACGCCCCCGAGAAACAGGCCATCGGTTCCGCTACCCCCGAAGATAATGTCATCGCCGCCACTACCAAAGAAGAAGAGATCTTTCCCATCTTCGCCTCGCAGGATGTCCGCGCCGCTGTCGCCGAAAAAGAGCGTATCGTCACCGCTGCCGCCGGATAGCCTGTCTTCTCCGGAATGCCCGCGTAGCCTATCGGTACCAGATCCTCCGCCGAGGGTATCGTTGCCGTCCTCACCGTGAACGCTATCGTCACCCAACCCGCCTTGCAAACCGCGGTCGTCTCCTTCCCCGCCGAAGATCTTGTCGTTCCCGGGATCGCCATAGAGACTCGTGTCCGATCCGCTACCGCCATCGATCACATCATCACCACTGCCGCCGAAAAAGATTCGGTCTTGGCCGCTTCCACCGAAGAGGAAATCTGCTCCATCGTTACCGGCTAGCAGGGCGTCGTTTCCGCTATCGCCAAAGATGCTGTCACTGCTGGCGTCAAGGCCACCCAGGAGACTGACATCATTGCCGTCACCGCCATAGATGGAGTCCGCACCGTCACCTCCATCGAACTGGGAATCGTTGCCCAGGCGCCCGAAAAGCACGTCCTCTCCTTCACCGCCAACCAGCAGCCGGTCATCACCGCCGCCACCGTCGAGGCGGTCATCGCCGGCGTTGCCCACCAGCGTAGCATCACTGCCACTGTCACCGTAGATAGCGTCGTCGTATGTACCAAGACCTCCGAAGAGGGAACTGTCATTGCCCTGTCCGCCAAAGACAAAATCGCTGCCCGTACCGCCGTCCAACGCCACATCATCACCTGCCGCCCCGTAAAGAACGTCCGTTCCATCTGATCCGAGGAACGTGGAATCATTACCGCTGTCACCGCCAATCAGATCGTTCCCGCTGTTTCCGACCAGGCCGTAATCTACACCGCTACCGCCAGAGATCCTATCCGCGCCGCTGCCGCCGAAAAGCAGTGCATCGAGACCGCGCCCGCCGTAGACGCGGTCATCGCCCTCGTTGCCGGCAAGTGTAGAGTCGTCTCCATCACCGCCAAAGATGGTGTCAGCAGCATTGTCACTGCCGCCGAGAAGTGTTGCATCATCGCCAGAATCGCCATAGACGACATCCGAACCATTGCCGCCACTTATCGCTGAATCGTTCCCCTCGCCGCCAAAAACTCGGTCGTCACCACCACTGCCGAGAAGGAGGCTGTCCGCACCGCTGCCGCCACGGATCAGATCGTTCCCCTCGCCGCCGTAGAGGCCGGCATCTAGGCCCTGTCCACCGAAGATGCTGTCCGCGCCATTGTCACCATATAAGCCGAGGTCATCGCCGTTGCCTCCCTCGACGCGGTCCGCGCCGTTGTTGCCAACAAGGCGCTTATCGTTTCCGTCGCCGCCGAAGATGCTGTCACTGCTAGAATCGCCACCTCCGAACAGAAAGGTATCGTTGCCGGAGCCTCCATAGACAGAGTCCGCGCCATTGTCCCCCTCCAAAAGGTCACTGCCGGAACCACCGGAAAGCAGGTCGTTGGCGTCACCGCCGAACAGAAAATCGTTGCCGTTGCCACCGCGCACGAGGTCGTTACCACCTCCGCCTTGGAGCAAATCTCTGTCGTCACCGCCGTATATCAGATCGACGCCCCCCTGACCGCGCAGTGTATCGTTCGCACCCAAGCCAAAAATGCGGTCGAAGCCGCTGGTTCCGAAAACTGTGTTCGCCGTGTTGTCACCCGTAAAGTCAGCCACTCTTCCAGCCCCCCAATGCCTATTGTTACCCGATCCCTCGCGCAATCTGCCTTGGCAGTCGTATCGAGCGCAAGTTTGTTCTTCGTCAAACATAAAATTGTTGTGCCAATTTTCTGAAGTTCATTATTAGTTGTATTTTTCCTGTTCTCGGAAGTATTTTCGAGCTACGAGTTTTGCTGACCTGAAATCTCAGTATTTCTGCCAATAGGCTGCCCTAGAACGCGAGAGAGGCGGACTGTTGCCTGAAAAAGGCAGGGGGATGGCTTGCCCGGCCGAAGGCAACGGCTCCCCGAACAGCTTCAGCCACTTGTAGAGAGAATAAGTGCTGACGCCCAACCGCTGGGATACCTCCCGCACCGGACACCCGCGCACCTTGATCTGATGCACCGCGTCCCACTTGAACTCGTCGCTGTAGTTGCTTGTCCCCATGTCCGTCTCCTCGGCTCAAAATAAGAGGACAATGCGTCTACAAATCTAGCGGCACCTCAGTTGGCCTTTGCCGCCGAGCGCATCATGGAGCAGGAAGCGGAGGCTCTCACCGGCGCGCCGAAGGGAGTGAGGACAGATCTGTGCGAGAAACAACCCAAGCTCGGCGCCATGATGGATGGCTCGCGCGAGGACGTGCTCGCCTACATGGATTTCCTCCAAAAGCACTAGCCCCAGATCGCTAGCACCAACCCTCTGGAGCGCGTCAACCGAGAGGTCAAGCGAAGGTCGGACGTCGTCCGGATCTTACCGAATGACCAGGCCGTAACCCGCCTCGTCGCTGCACTGCTCCTGAAGACCAATGACGAATGGGCCGTCGCAAGACGCTACATAAGTCTCGCTCTCGTGCTCAATTCCCAAAATCTCAGGCTGTCCGCAGTGGCATCCTGATTAGAGGTCCGAGCCTCTCCCAGGCCCGGCACTCCTACACCACTCCGTGGGACATGGCCCTATCGCTTGAGATCACCAGGACCAACTGGCCATCGAAGCGGAAGATTGCGCGGCAAGGGTCGCCGGTCTGATACGCCAGTACTGGGCAGCGGAACACCGTCGCCTGGCGAAAACTGCAACGGCCCCTCCTTCGGATGATAACGCTCCCAGTCATAGCCATTCTCTTCAAGGAGTGCGCGCCAAGCCGAATTGCTGTTGTAGGTTGGATGAGTCTGGTAGAATTGCCCTTCGGTGCTACCCAGTTGCTTTGGGACACGGCTTGGAAGCGCACTGTACTCGAACTTCAAGTCGTGCTTCCGAGCCGTCTTCATGAAATGCTTCCAAGTCTATTGCGCTGTCAGACCTTTCATCGGCAGAACTGGAACCCATTTGGAGCGGTCTTCACTTCCGATGTCAAAATGGTAGAAAATGTTATAGCGTCCACTTTCGTCTCTCTGCGCAATGTATTCTTGGACACCTAACCGTCCTTTTGTGAAGCCATCTGCTGCTACACCATGGATTTCTCTGCGTACTTCCCCGCGACGATCTACAAGTATGAGGTAGTTATGTTGTCCGGTATCTTGCGTTCCGGGGACACTGCGCTGGCCCGAGTAAATCCGCCAAAGATTTCCTCGCCTAGAAGAGACGTTACGTTTTGGTTCCATAAGAACACTCCTTTCATGTAGGTAGAAAGCTCGAGGGTTTGCTGCTCTCAAAGAAGTTTTTCGTCTGAGAGCAGAGGTAACCGCCCAATTCAATAATCAGGGCGGGTTGGTGTGAATCAAGGAGCTTGAATTATAGAAACACCACCTAGAATAGGCAAAACATAAATCGCACTATATTATTTCCATTTTTCTTCATTGCTAACACTATTCGAAAAAATTCGAGTTATTGTAACCTAGAGAAATAGCACAAAATTTTTGAGGCAACTTAGCCACTCTAAAAGGAAGCTCTATAGACTATTCAGTATACCCGTAGCAGTCAACAACCTTAGCATCGACCTCTAGGCCCTGCTCCAGCGATTCGCTGTTGAGGACCATAACGGTCCACTCTGCACAGTGACCGGTTCCCTCGGCTCTTCCAGCCCATGGTACGATCTTCGGGCCCGTGTGTTCAGTCATCGACTTGCATACAACATTTGGCTCTCGATGACAATCAAAACTGGATACTTCTAGATAGTAAACAAGATCATTGACGCGCTCAAAAGATTCTTTCTGAAGCTTTTCTTTAAAAAGAACTGCGGTTGCCTTCATTCTCGCGTCACGCTGCTTCTTTAAGTTGACAAAATCCTCTTTGTTCTCTGGGTGATACACCAAACCACGATATGCAAGCGGCTCCTCGACCGGATACAAAGTATAGATTCTTGAGTCCCTGGCTTCAACCAAGCTGTCCTCATAGGTCCTACCAGGGGAACTGTAGGCGCGGTGGCAAGCTGTAAGTGCCAGACACACCAACATTAGAAGCGCGATCCGGCAAAGGTCGCGTCCGCCCCATTTGGGAACGCGCTCAAGGTCGGTTTCGATAGGCATAGAAGGCTCACTTTGTATGTAGTGCACTCATACCAAATCCCTTTTTGATTGTCAAGGGTCATGCAGATGCCGTAAAGGGCGTATCAGGTGGAATAGGCTCCGTCAACCAGCCGGACAGGCCTCTTTCTCGAGGACGGCAACCTGCGTCGCAAGCTGGGTCCCCACTGTCCTCGTTGCTCAGAGACCGCCGCCTCAATCCTCCCGTCGCCGCGATCGCTGGTCATCTCGACCAGTGCGTCCTAGGTCAGGTCGACCTCCTGCAATACCAATCCGATTTTCGCGAAGGACACTGCGGATCTGCGCCTCGGGTTAGTCGGGTCTGACGCGCATGCGGTTGCCGCCCGTAACGCTGGTCAGATGAAGAAATCTCCCGACTGCAGACCCGGAGAAGCCTTTAGGTCTTCCGTTCCCGCCGAGTAAGCGGCAGGAATGATGGCAGTCTTGTCCATCTTTTCCGCCCTCACTCCAGAGAGACTCCTAGAACCCTGCCCCCTCCTGTGCCAGATAGGTTTCTTCCTCCGGCGTAGAGCGGCGGCCCAGCACTGCGTTGCGATGCGGAAAGCGGCCGTAACGCTCGATGAGTTCCAGGTGTGCGATAGCCCAGGTGACCAGATCTTGATTAGGCAGCGCGCCGAACAGCGCAACCGAGAGGTATTGGTCTGCTAGATCCTCGCTGTGTTCGAAGGGCAGGTAGAGAAACAGGCGCTGGTCCGCTGTCACGGCCAGGTCCTGCCCGCGATGCAGCGCGTGGCGGGCAACGCCACGGGCCATAACATCCTGCGCATAGGCCTCACCGCTGTCGCGGTGGAGGTTGCGCGGCGCCTGATCCAACAAGAGGACGAGGGCCAGGCTGCCCTCGGGCGTCTCTTGCCAAGAGTCCAAGCTTCCCTGGGCAGCGGCGTCTGCCAGGGCCCCCAAAGTCTCGGCCACGCGTTGGTCGAAATCCACGCTTTTCTTGAACCAATAGGGCTCGTTTTCGGGCGCGAACCAGAACTCCAAGCAATCCAAGGCACTTTGCATGGACCGTTACTCCCCTAGCCCAGTCAATGGTCGTCAAACGTGCTGATCGATCAGAATGGGATTGCCATCGGGATCGACCACCACGCAGTGGGCCGGCCCGCTGCCATTCTCGTCGGCTGCCTCGCTGGGCTCGATCCCCGCCGCCCTCAGCTGCTTCTGAATTGCGCGGACGTCGGTGAAGTCGGCCAAGGGCTCCGCCCTTTCGTTCCAGCCGGGATTGAAGGTCAGCATGTTTTTCTCGAACATGCCCTGGAAGAGGCCAAGTGTGCAGGCGCCGTTCTTCATGATGAGCCAGCCCTGATCGGGCGCGCCGCCCAAGGCTTGGAAGCCGAGCTTTTCATAGAAGGCGCGCGATGCCGAGAGATCCTTGACGGCGAGACTGAGCGAAAAGTTTCCAAGATCCACGGGTTGGCTTCCTCCATTGGCTGTTGGAGGAAGCCTGCCTCGAAGTGCGTGGTCGCTTCAAGCTCGAAGCGGTTTGACGGCCGACCTGGGCTTGGGTTCGTAGGCCAGATTGGGGGCCAGAAGCCGCTCGCAGTCGGCGAGTGACAGGCCCTTTCGCCTGGCATAGTCTGCCACCTGATCCTCATCGATGCGCCCAAGGCCGAAATAGCGGCTCTCGGGGTGCGCCAAGTACCAGCCGCTGACCGAAGAGACCGGGCGCATGGCAAAGCTCTCGGTCAGACTGATTGCAATGGCAGACTCGGCCGAAAGCAGGGTTGAAAGCGTGGCCTTTTCCGAATGGTCCGGACAGGCGGGATAGCCGGGCGCCGGCCGGATACCTCGATAGCGCTCTTGGATGAGTTCCTCGTTGCTCAGTGCCTCATCGGCCGCATAGCCCCAGAATTCGCGACGCACGCGCTCGTGCAGATGCTCGGCAAAGGCTTCGGCCAGGCGATCGCCCAGGGCCTGGAGCAGGATCGCCGCGTAGTCGTCATCGGCCTGCTTGAAGGCCTCCGCGCGCTGCTCAAGGGCGCTGCCGGCGGTTACGGCAAAACCGCCGATCCAATCGAGATGGCCACTCTCCTTCGGCGCCAGGAAGTCGGAGAGCGCAAGGTTCGCCCGCCCCTCCCCGTCGCGGCGCATCTGCTGGCGAAGACAGTGCAGCGTCGCCCTGACCCGACTGCGCTGCGGGTCGGCGTAGACTTCGATGTCGTCGCCCACCGCATTGGCAGGCCAGAGGCCGAAGACCGCAGCCGGTTTCACCCAACGCTCCTTTTGGATCTGCCGCAGCATCGCCTGGGCGTCGGCATAGAGACTGCTGGCCGCCTCGCCGACCCGTGCATCCTCGAGGATCTCGGGAAAGCGACCGTGCAGATCCCAAGCGGCAAAGAAGGGTTTCCAGTCGATCCGGGCGATCAGCGGCTCCAAAGGATAGTCGCTCAGCACTTGGCGACCGGGCAGCGCGGGTGCCGGCGAGCCACCGCCCGACCAGTCCAGGCGCAGGCGGTTTTCCCGGGCCTCGACCAAGGAGACGCGGCTGGAGCGCTTGCCGCTGCCGTGACGTGCCCTAAGCGCCTCATAGTCCCCCGCAACGCCGTCAAGAAAGGGTTGCCGCCGCTCTTCGCTCATCAGAGTAGAGGCGACACCCACCGCACGCGACGCATCGGTCACATGAACAACAGGGGCAGCCCGCTTCGGCGCGATCTTAACGGCGGTGTGGGCCTTGCTGGTGGTGGCTCCGCCGATCAAGAGCGGCAAGTCCAGGTCTTGACGGGCCATCTCTCCGGCCACGTGGCGCATCTCTTCCAGGCTGGGCGTGATCAGTCCGGACAGACCGATCATATCGGCCTTCTCTGCGATCGCTGTCTCCAGGATCTTCGCCGCTGGCACCATGACGCCAAGGTCGACGACCTCGAAATCGTTACACTGCAGCACCACGCCGACGATGTTCTTGCCGATGTCGTGCACATCGCCCTTCACTGTCGCCATGACGATCTTACCCTTGGCGCGCCGCTGTGCGCCTTCGCCTTCCGCCTCCATGAAGGGCAGAAGATAGGCGACCGCCTTCTTCATGACCCGCGCGCTCTTCACCACCTGCGGCAGGAACATCTTGCCGGCGCCGAAAAGATCGCCGACCCGATCCATGCCGACCATCAAGGGCCCTTCGATCACCGCCAACGGGCGATCGGCTTCCTGCCGCGCCTCTTCGGTATCCTGCTCGATGAAGGTCTGGATGCCATGTACCAAGGCATGCTCCAGCCGCTTCGCGACTGGTGCTTCGCGCCAGGTTAGATCGGCCTCCTGCTTGCGTCCGCCGCCGCGATAGCGCTCGGCCACCTCCAGCAAGCGGTCCGACGCGCCGGGATCGCGGTTCAGCAGCACATCCTCGACCGCCTGCCGCAGCTCCGGCTCCACTTCATCGTAGAGCGCCAACTGACCGGCATTGACGATGCCCATAGACATACCGGCTTGCGTGGCGTGGTAGAGAAAGACCGCATGCATAGCTTCCCGCACCCGGTTGTTGCCCCGAAAGGCGAAGGAGACGTTCGAGAGGCCGCCGGAAACCGTGACGGCCGGCATCTCCTGCTTGATCGCCCGCGTAGCTTCGAAGAAGGCACGGGCATAGTCGTCGTGTTCGGCAATGCCAGTCGCCACTGCAAAAATATTTGGATCAAAGATAATGTCGGAAGGCGGGAAGCCTAAGGTCTCGGTCAAGAGCAGGTAGGCGCGTTTACAAATCGCCAGCTTGCGCGCGGCGGTCTCCGCCTGGCCGTCCTCGTCAAAAGCCATGACCACGACCGCGGCACCATAGCGGCGCAACAAACGGGCCTGTTGCAGGAAGACCTCTTCTCCCTCCTTCAAACTGATGGAGTTCACCACTGCCTTGCCCTGAACGCACTTCAAACCAGCCTCGATCACTGACCACTTGGAGGAGTCGATCATGACCGGCACACGGGCGATGTCGGGCTCGCCGGCCAGAAGGTTCAGGAAGCGAGTCATGGCCGCTTCAGACTCCAGCATGCCCTCGTCCATGTTGACGTCCAGGATTTGGGCGCCGCCGGCGACCTGACCGCGGGCCACCTCCAGGGCGGCCTCGTAGTCCTCCTCCAGGATCAGGCGTTTGAAGGCGGCGGAGCCGGTGACGTTGGTGCGCTCTCCGACATTGATGAATGTGGCTGTCATGCGCGCAACTCGAAGGGATCAAGGCCAGAGAGGCGTAGTCTGGGTGGCAACCGCGGTACCTCTCGTGGCGTCAGCCCCCTGACAGCCTCCGCCAGGGCGGAGATATGAGCAGGCGTCGTGCCGCAGCAACCGCCCAGAAGGTTGACCAGGCCCTCGCGCGCCCAGGCTCCTAGATGCTCGGCCATCTCTTCCGGCCCCAGATCATAGCCGCCGAAGGCATTGGGCAGGCCGGCGTTGGGGTGTGCCGAGACCCGCGTCTCGGCGACCCGCGCCAGCTCGGCGATGTGTGGGCGTAGCTCCTCCGGGCCCAGAGCGCAATTCAGGCCGAGTGAGAAGAGACCCACATGTTGCAGCGAAATCCAGAAGGCTTCCGGTGTTTGCCCGGAGAGGGTGCGCCCGGAGCGATCGGTGATCGTGCCCGACACCATGATCGGCAGCTCGAGCCCTAGCGAGTCAAGCATGCCCTGCACGGCGAATAGGGCGGCTCTGGCATTGAGAGTATCGAAAACCGTCTCGATTAGCAGCAGGTCGGATCCGCCGTCGATCAAGCCGCGCGCCGCCTCCTCGTAGGTCGCGACCAATTGATCGAAGGTGACGTTGCGAAAGCTGGGATCTGCGACATCCGGCGATAGCGACGCCGTACGCGAGGTTGGACCTAGTACTCCGGCGACAAAGCGCGGCCGTTCCGGCGTCATGAGGCTCACTGCATCGGCCGAGCGGCGAGCCACCAAGGTTGCCTGCAGGTTCAGCTCATAGACATGAGCCTGCAGGCCATAGTCGGACTGCGAAACCCGATTGGCGTTGAAGGAGTTGGTCTTCAGGATGTCCGCACCGGCACCGAGATAGCGTCGATGGATCTCTGCGATCAGCTCCGGCTGGGTGAGTGACAGCAAATCGTTGTTGCCTTTGAGCTGACTCTCGTGACCGGCCAGGAGGGATCCGCGAAAGTCCTCCTCGCTCAGCTCCAAGGCCTGGATCTCGGTGCCCATCGCGCCGTCGAGCAACAGGATGCGCTCCTCGGCGGCGGACTGCAGGGCTGCCCGCCGGGTGGTTCTCTCCCCAGGCATGGAGCTACTCGGCCGCTTGCAGGGCGGTGCCGCGCTGCACCAGGCTTGACGGCGGCGTCACCTCGTCGATCGGATGGCTGCGCTGCCAGGCGTTGCGCGGGCGCGGTCCGTCCTCGGCGAGGCTGCGGAGCAGCCGATCGAGCTTTGCCGTCTCCTTCGGTGAGGCGCCGCCGCCAATCAGATTCACCTGCTGCTGCAGCACGCTGTTGGCGATCCAGTCGCTGCGATCGGTCGTGCCGTGGCGGTGCGTGATCAGACCATCGGCCTCTTGCAGGCTGCGCGGCGAAAAGGCGGTGGCGCCGGGGCTGTTCTGTAGGAAGATCGGCGCCCTGGACGACAGGCCGTTGCGTGCACGCTTTGCCCCGTTCAGAAAGATCGCGGCCCGTCCCGTGGTCGGTAAGATATCCAGCACAACCCCGTCGGCACCGCCAGCCAACAGGCCCTGCACCTGCTGTTCGACCGCACGCGCGACCTCCAAGGGCTCTGCCTCCCAGCCTTGGTCGCGGACCACGCCCAGCACGAAGCGGCGGCGGCCACGGCCCGGCACGCTGTCGACCGCCTCGCAGGCGATCTCCGCTGCGGCATAGTTTAGATAGAAGGCCTCTTCGCCCAAACCCAGCGGCGCCAGGGACAGCGCCGTGGCGCCCAGACTGTTGGTTCGGATCACGTCGGCGCCGGCGGCCAGGTAGGCGCGATGCAGATCGCGCACCAGATCAGCGCGGGTGATATTCAGCACTTCGATGCAGTCCTCGGCGCCGAAGAGGTCCCGGCCCAAGTCCAGGGATTGCAGATCGATCTGGCGAGCGAGCGATCCATCGGCAAGCAGGCATCGTTGGTCGAGAGCTTCGATTAGGGTTCGCATGGCTTAGGCTGCCTTTCGTTGCTGGGGCCGAACGCCGAGCCTACGGCAGGCGGCCAAAGTCTGTTGGGCTTGGTTCATTGTGTAGAAGTGAAAGTGTCCAACGCCTTCTTCGGTCAGACGCGCGCAAAGGTCGGCGGTGGTGCTGGCGGCGATCAGGGCCTGCAGTTCGGGATCGGCCTCCAGGCCCTCGAACTGTTGCGCCAGCCAGTTGGGCACGCTGGCCCCGCAGCGGCGCGAGAAGTTGACCACGCCCTGAAAGTTGGCGATGGGCATGATGCCCGGCAGGATCGGCTGGGTGATGCCGGCCGCCCGCGCGGCATCGCGAAAGCGCAGAAAGGTCTCGGGATCGAAGAAGTACTGCGTGATGGCGAAGTCGGCACCGGCATCGAATTTGCGCTTCAAGTTGTCCAAGTCGGCCTGTGCCGAGGCGGCGTCTGGATGCACCTCGGGATAGGCCCCGACTGCGATGCTGAAGTCGCTGATCCGCTTTAGACCAGCGATCAGTTCGACCGTCGAGGCATAGCCCCCGGGATGCGGACGATAGGCGCCCTGGTCGGGCATATCCCCACGCAGGGCCACGATGCGACGAATACCACACAGCGCCCAATAGCGCGCGGCTGCATCGACCTCTCTTCGGGTCTGGCCGACGCAGGTGAGGTGGGCTGCAGGCGGCGGGCCGCCGCGCGCCAGGATCCCCTTCAGCACGGCATCGCTGCGATCGCGTGATGAGCCACCGGCGCCGTAGGTGATCGAGACGAAGCCCGGCTCCAGACTACGGAGCCGATCGAAGGCGCGCCAGAAGCGCTCCTCCGCCGGGCCGGCGGCCGGTGGGAAGAATTCCAAGGAAATGCTGGGTGCCGTCATCATTGTCTCAACTCTCCTCACCCACGCTGACCGTCAAAGGGTCGTCCGGCCGTCCAGAGGCAGACCACCAATGTGCCGCCGTCCAGTCGCTGCGTCGCTCCCGACTCCAGCCCGGCAGCGGCAAAGAAGGCCTCGATCCTAGGATCGGCGAATCCCTGCCAGAGATGAGCATGCTCGCTCACCAGTTCGTCGTGCTTGTGCTCGGCAAAGTCGACCACCACCAGACGGCCGCCGGGGCGCAGTACACGGGCGGCTTCGGCAATGGCGGCTGCCGGACGCTGGGCATAATGCAGCACCATGTGCAGCACGACGGCGTCGAAGCGTTCAGTCGTAAAGGGCAGTTTCATCATGTCGGCCTGGCGCACCAGACAGTTGGTAAGACCACGGTTCCAAAGATTGGAGCGCGCCACCTGCAGCATGTCCCGCGAGAGATCGATGCCGACCGCCTGCTCGACCCGCTCACCCACCAGCTCCAGCACATGTCCCGTGCCGGTGCCGATATCCAACAGGTCCTGCACCTCGTGCTCGGCAAGCAGCGCCTCTAGGGCCCGGTCGATCTCGGACTGATCGGCGTGCAGCGCACGGATGCGGTCCCAGTTGACGGCATTACGCTTGAAGTAGGCCGCGGCCTTCACCGCCCAGGCTTGCTTGATCGCCTGCAGCCGCTCCAGATCCAGCGCGTGCACGGGATCGTTGGCCGGCATGAGATCGACCAGGATGCGTCCCAACTGGCTGTTGTCCTGGCTCTCGGTCAGGCGAAAGTAGACCCGGCTGCCCTCCTGATGGCGCTCCAGCAGGTCGGCCTCGACCAGCAGCTTCAGGTGCCGCGAGACCCGCGGCTGGCTCTGCCCCAAGACCTCGCAAAGCTCTCCGACACTGAGCTCGCCATGCGCACAGAGGCCCAGGATGCGCAACCGTGTCGCCTCCGCCGCCGCCCGCAAACCTTGAAGCAAGACCTCCATCACTCTCCTCGCTAACTTGATGATATAAACATATCCTTATGTCTTGATCTCTGCAAGGAGATTCTTCAGTGCGACGCAAAAAGAGCGGCGAGCGGGCCGCCCTCCTGTTCCTCCCATTCATCAGCCTTTGAACGCCTTGGCGCTTGTCCATCCCCAGCCTATCTAGCGTAAGGTAGGTTACAGAGACGCAACGCAAGCCCTCGCCGCGACAAACCATTGCCCAAGACAAGCTAGTAACCACGACAGGCCATTCACCAAGACACGCTAGTAACCACGACAGACCAGTAACCACGACAAGCCAAGAAAGAGACCCACGATGAGCCGCCCCCCGCTTCCCCCCTTCACCCGCGAGACCGCAATCGAAAAGGTGCGCCTGGCCGAGGATGGCTGGAACAGCCGCAATGCAGCCAAGGTGACTTTGGCCTATACGCCGGACAGCCGCTGGCGCAATCGGGCCGAGTTCCCAGTCGGTCGGACCGAGATCGAGGCCTTCCTGACCCGTAAATGGGAGCGTGAGCTGGACTACCGCCTGATCAAGGAGCTCTGGGCCTGGCAGGAGAACCGCATCGCCGTGCGCTATGCCTATGAGTGGCGCGACGACAGCGGCAACTGGTTCCGCTCCTACGGCAACGAGAACTGGGAGTTTGCACCCGACGGCCTGATGCAGGTGCGTCACTCTTCGATCAATGACCTGCCGATCGGCGAGGAGGAGCGTCTGTTCCGCTGGCCGCTGGGCCGCCGCCCGGACGATCACCCCGGCCTCTCCGACCTCGGCCTCTAGGGCTCTTGTCAGCTATGCAGCCTGCCGAGATCCTCACCTCCATCGGTGACACATCGCTGATCGAACTGACACGGATCGTCCCGGAGGGCGCGGCCCGCGTTTTCCTCAAGATCGAGGCGCAGAACCCGACCGGCTCGATGAAGGATCGCATGGCCTTGGCGATGATCGAGGCCGCCGAGGCCGACGAGCGGCTCAGCCCCGGCCAGCCTGTGGTGGAGTACACCGGCGGCAGCACCGGCGTCTCTCTCGCCATGATCTGCGCCGCCAAGGGCTACCCGCTTTCGATCGTGACCTCGGACGCCTTCAGCAGCGAGAAGCGCCGCCAGATGGCCGCCTTCGGCGCCACGCTGACCCTAATCCCTAGCGTCGGCGGCGGCATGGATGAGGCCTTGACCCGCAAGATGATCGCAGCCGCCGCAGAGATCACGCAAGCCAGCGGCGCCTTCTGGACCGACCAGTTGAACAATGCCGACCAGCTCACCGCCTATCACAGGCTGGGTGCAGAGATCTGGACCCAGACCGGTGGCCAGCTCGA
Organism: Rhodospirillales bacterium; assembly: GCA_963669445.1. Classification (GTDB taxonomy): domain Bacteria; phylum Pseudomonadota; class Alphaproteobacteria; order Kiloniellales; family JACOMY01; genus JACOMY01. The sequence goes on along the minus strand of OY770029.1, from coordinate 871,879 downwards.
CGCCGTCGTGCAGTCGACCGGAACCGCCGCTTCCGTCCGCGGCGTCTCCGAGCATCTGAAAACCAAGACGCCCTCCCTCCAGGTCGTCGCGGTGGAACCCAGCGAATCCCCCGTCCTCTCCGGCGGCCCGAGCGGTTCGCACCGCATCGAGGGCGTCGGCCCCGGCTTCGTGGTGCCGCTGTGGGACCCGGAGGCAGTCGACGAGATCATGACCGTCTCGACCGAGGAAGCCATGCAGCAAGCAAGAGACCTGGCCCGTTTAGAAGGCATCTTTGCAGGAACCTCCACGGGCGCCAACCTGGTGGCGGCCTTGCGACTGGCGAAACGCTTGGGACCGGCGGCGAGGATCGTGACCCTGATGTGCGACAGCGGGATGAAGTACCTCTCGACGGAGCTCTACGCGGGATCGTGAAGGAGTCAGCTGCGGGTCACTCAACCACTCGGTCCTGGAGCAGCTTCAGCTTCTCCTGACAGCCTGCGATCTCGTCAAGGGCATCGATTTTACGATAGAGCAGCAATGCCTCCTCATAGGCGGTTCTGGCCCCGTCATGATCCGAACACGCAAGCGCGATGTCGCCAAGGCCCTTTATGCAGTTGGCTTCGCCAAGGATGGAGCCAACTTGGCGGTAAAGCGGCTGAGCCTCCTCATAGGCCGCTCTAGCCCCGTCATGATCCGAACGCCGAAGCGCTATGTCGCCAAGGCCTTTGATGCAGTTGGCTTCGCCAAGGATGGAGCCAACTTGGCGGAAGAGCGGCTGCGCCTCCTCATAGGCCACTCTAGCCCCGTTATGATTCGAACGCCGAAGCGCTATGTCGCCAAGACCTTTGATGCAGTTGGCTTCGCCAAGGACGGAGCCAACTTGGCGGAAGAGCGGCTGCGCCTCCTCATAGGCCGCTCTTGCCCCGTCATGATCCGAACGCCGAAGCGCTATGTCGCCAAGGCCTTTGATGCAGTTGGCCGCGCCGAGGAGGTCGCCGACCTGGCGGTAGAGCGCCTGCGCCTCCTCATAGACCGATCTGGCCCCATCGTGATCCGAACGCTCAAGCGCGATATCGCCAAGGCCCTTGATGCAGTTGGCCGCGCCAAGAAGGTCGCCGACCTGGCGGTAGAGCGCCTGCGCCTCCTCAAAGGCCGCTCTGGCACCATCATGATTCGAACGCCGAAGCGCGATGTTGCCAAGCCCCTTAATGCAGTTGGCCTCACCATGGATGGAGCCGACCTCGCGGTAGAGCGGCTGAGCTTCCTCATAGGCCACTCTGGCCCCATCATGATCTGAACGCCGGACCGCGATGTCGCCAAGGCCCTTGATGCAGTTGGCCGCGCCATGGATATCGCCGACCTGGCGGTAGAGTGCCTGCGCCTCCTCATAGGCCGCTCTGGCACCATGATGATCCGAACGCGCAAGTGCGATCTCGCCAAGGCTACAGATGCAGTTGGCCTCGCCATGGATGTCGCCGACCTGGCGGTAGAGTAGCTGGGCCTCCTCAAAGGCCGATCTGGCACCATCATGATCCGAACGCGTAAGCGCGATGTCGCCAAGGCCCTCGATACAGTTAGCCTCTCCGAGGATGTCGCTGCCGTTACGACGGGCGGCCGACATCTCCATCAGGACGGGTGTCGGCAGAGAGGCCAAGTAGGTCAGGCGGCATAGACCAGGCAGCGCCGCCATAACCTCATTACGCCGGTCACTTGCCAGCATCTCTCGGACAGCCGCTTCGATGTTGGGCAACTCCGGGACCAACCTGGCGACCGAGCCGCGATCCTGCGTCGTGCCAATAACCTCTCCCAGGTCTTTCGTCAGGCGGAGAAAGTATGACGGCCAGGCCTCCGCGTCCTCGCCTTCCGGCCGGTGCCGCCGTTGCGCGATGTCTCGTATCGGCGGCAGCAGATCCAGGCGACCGCCTTGCTCGATGGCGAGGCCGACGCCCAGCAGGGCTTCTTCCGCGGCGAAGCTCTCGGCGCCCAGCAGGGCCGCGCGGTCCTCGTCACAAAGCCCGGCGGGGAGCTGGCCCAGCAGGCGAAAGAGGCGCAAGGCAGTCTCGTCCAGGCGCTCCGATGTCAGGGATAGCGCGACCGAAAAGGGCAGTGAGGTCAGGCGATCGGCCGGCAGGTCGCGGCTGGCGGCCAGCGCCGCACCGATCCGCTGCCACTCGGCCCAGAGCGGCGCCAAGGCGTCGCGGCCGTGAGCGCGGGTCGCCACCAGCTTGATGGCTAGAGGAATGCCGGCGAGGGCTTTGAGGAGATCCTGCAGGTGCGGATCTTCGGCAAAGGCTTCACCGCCAATGCGGCAGAAGAGATCGCGGTCATGCGGCGGTCGAAGCTGCTCCACCGGCAACACCAGGCTCCAGGCGGCGCCGCCGACGCGGTCGCGGCCACGTATCGAAGCCATCAACGCCAAGCCTGGAACAGTGGCGAGTTCGGCCAGTATGGCTTCCGTCGCCTGACGCTCCCCCACGGTGTCCCAAGGCGTCTCCAGGTTGTCGAGCACCAGCAGACCCGGCGCACGCTTCAGTGCCTCCAAGGTTGCTGCGAATCCGCTGCGGGGATCAGCACCAACCGCGCGGGTTACCGCGTCCTGCAGTGCTGCGGCCGTCCTTGCCGTCTCCAGCTTCACGAACCAGCGGCGCGCACCGAAGCGTTTGACCACAGCCTCGTCCCAGGCTGCCACCTGGGTCAGGGTGGTCTTGCCGATGCCGGGACCCCCTTGCAGGAGCAGCGCTACCTCTGCCCCCTCCCCGGCCAAGGCAGTCAGGATCTTGGCCAGGTCTTCGTCGCGGCCGAGGAAGCTCGCCGTCGGCCGCGGAAAGTTGCTTTTAGGTTCATCCCCGTCCAATGACTCGCCGGCAAAGGCAGTACGAAGATCGGCGCGCCAGCGCTCATACTTCGGATTGGCGCCGAATAGCTCCTGCTCGACGGCGACGAGACTTTGGGGAGGGTTGCGGCCGGCTCTCCAGTTTCTAACCGTCTTGTCGGAAGCACCAACGGCGTTCGCAAACCTCTTGTTGTCCCAGATCTCGCCCACACGCTCCGGATCGCCATCGGGCCTGGTTCCGCGATTCAGATGCCAATTCAACAGCTTGACGAAGTCGCCGGGGCCGGGATAACGCGCGTCGTTTCCATTCGTTTCCGGCTGTTTCCGCGTGTCCGACGCAGGCATATCGATTTCCGGGCCAATGCTAATGATGGGGAACCGTTCGCAACAGAAAGACGAGCGGAGAACAATTATGAGTAACTTCGAAATAGTGATGAGCCTGGCGGCGGAATGCAACCTGAAGCTCTCGGTCTATGGCGCCTTCGGTGCCGCCCTCTTTATGCAGGGCCTCGGCCAGATGAGGGAAAGCCGCGAGGAGGCCCGCGCCTGTATTCTGCACGGCCTGACCTACTGCAGCTTGGGTTTGCTCTAACCCCTGGCCTACCCCAGTTGCTTGGGATCCAGCACGACGTGGCGGATATCCACGCGGTCGTAGGTGTAGCTGGCATGGATGGTCCCATCGGCTGTCTGGATGATGGCGGGGTAGGAGTACTCGCCGACGCCGTCCTCCAGCACCGGGCCAGCGGCCCATTGCTTGCCGTCCTCTGAGACCAGGATTTGGATCGGGCTGCGGGCCTGCGCCGTGGGGTTCAGGATGAGGGCCGCGCGGCCGTCCTGCAGCATCACGGCATCGAAGCCGCTATTGGGGTTCTCCAGCCCGCGGTGGGCGAGTGGCGACCAGGTTCGGCCGCGGTCCTCCGACCAGCTCTCGGCGACGACGCGGGCTTGGGAACGACAGAGCGCCTGGATGCGGTCCTCCGACCAGCGCAACAGGGTCGGCTGAATGGCCCCGTAGTCGTCGTTATCGGCAATCGGCGCGCTTTCCAGGCAGGTGAGGCCAGAGACCGAGAAGAACTCAACATGGGATTTCCAGCCGTCGTGCTCGCTGCTGGAGGGGCAGAGCAGAACGCCGGGTTCGATCTCCAGGGCCTTGTTCTTGATCGGCCCCAGGAAGGGCTCGGGCAATGGCTGCGCTGCCGCCCAGCTCCGCCCCTCGTCCTTGGAGACCATCACCTTGCTGTGCCAGACCTGCGGATGTCGCCCGGTGCGATAGAACAGCAAGGTGGTGTCGCCGGACTGGTGCAAGACCGGGTTCCAGCAAGCCTCCGGCTCGCTGGCCGCGCCGGTCAGCAGGTCGCGATGCTCGCCCCAGCGCCCGTCTGCGAAGCGCGCCATCCAGATGCTGGTCTCCGGCGCACTCTCGCGCGGCCCAGCAAACCAGGCCCCCAGCAAACCATCGGACACCTCCACCAAGGTCGAGGCATGCACGGCCCGATAGGGCGCGTCTTCGTGGATGAAGTGGTGCTGCATAAGGCTGGTCCCGCAAGGCTAACGTCGTGCCGAACTCTAGAACAAGCGCTGCGTTGCTGGGAACCGCTTTAGAGTCCGGCCCGAAACTGCTTGTGTCCTGCATCGCTGCCGGAGCCACGCGTGTTAGGAAGGGTGGCGCCGGCGATGCCTTGCGCATCGTCAAGCCGGCGTGACGCGGCAAGCGTGGCTCCGGCAGCGACCCGAAGGGCCGTCTTATCAAGGCCTTGGGACTGCGTCGTGCGCCGCTTACGATGCGCAAGGCATCGCCGCGCGACACTCTCCTTGCCCAAGGCCTTGATAAGACGGTGCAGGGCATAAGCAGTTTCGGGCCGGGCTCTAAGAGGCGAAGCGCTTCTATGGAAGGTCTGCGCAAAGCAACTGCCATACCCCCAACCACCGATGGCGCAACACTGCCCTCTTGCATGGACGAAAGAGTTACAATATTTGCGTGTTCTAAGCCCTCATTTCTCGGGTGAGATCGAGGTTGCGGTGCCTCCGAAGCTGATTCATGGTTCTAAATCATGATGTTGTGGCGACCGACGCGGGGTTTTCATGGCGTAGCCGATGGGTGAATGCAAGAAGGGGCCGTTTCGAGACGGGAGCGGCTGACGAGTGACGGCAATCTCGCCGCGCTGGATGATCTGTCTGGCACCTGGATCGCCCGGGTCCACGACTGCAAGTCGCCGAAGTCCATCGTGCCCGACATGTCAAGGAAAGGCAAAAACGCGATCCGCCTCCAGAGTGGTCGGACAGGCACCCGACGCTCGCGAAATCGTCTATACTCCGATGCTCTCTGGACCCTTCGATTGCACGCGAGCCAAGCCTCAGGCAAGCTCTTCGCCATCAGTCGGATCCACATGGAGAACCCCGGTTCATGGCAAGAGCATTTCACGCGATCACGGTCGCAGTGCTAGGTACTATGCTGGTCGCGGTAAAGCCCGTGGTTTCAATGGCGGCAGAATTTGTTGCGCTGAGCAACCAGGAGCTCGGGCTCGGCACCGTGGCGAGCATTGTCCAGAGGCCCGACGGATACAAGTACGTGGGGCTTTATGCGAAGGCGAACGATGCCAGGCAGTACTTGAACTTCAACGCCCGCGCCGAGGGAGGCTACGAGGTTCGGGCTGAGTCGACAGGTCCTGGTATGTGCATGGAGGTGTCAATGGGCGCCGACGGTTGGCACTTCACCTATATGGCTCCGTGTGATCCGGGAAATTGGGCACAACAGTGGGATGTTTCCGCAAGCAACGGCGAGTACGTTCACATCACCAACTGGTCGCTGGAGGCCGATCTATGCCTCGATTCGAGGGGCGATGGCGAGACCTTCTGGCTCACCATAACGCCCTGCGGATCGACTCCCAGTCAGACGTGGATCGGCACCAAAACCGGACGCGCGGTCCCTTGGTAAGTGACAGCCATACCTACGGCTCCGGCAATTCCACCTATGGCAGCAATAGGAGCTTAGGCGCATTCGACGCCGAAGAACTGGTGACGATATCTCTTGGTTAGCAAACCGCCCGTAACTGCCAGGACTGCCGTTGCAGTTGGGGCGGTCACAATAGGGTCGCCAGCGATCGAAAGTTAGCTATCCGACGCCAGAGCCGTTCCGTCAGGCTGAACTTCCAAGAGCAGTAGACCCGGATGATCCGGGCTAAGATCCTCCTTTAGGAAAAAGCACAGCGCCGAAACAGGAGTTCAGAGAATGGCAACCTTCATCGGCACCAACGGAGCGGACACCCTCACCGGCACGGACTCTGTCGATACGATCTTCGGCCTTGGCGGAGACGACAGCCTCTTTGGCGGGCTGGGCTTGGACAGCCTCTTCGGCGGCAACGGTGCGGACCTTCTGCTGGCCCTGAGCCAGATGGAACTGACCGCGGGCGAGACCTATGACGGCGGTCTCGGCACCGACACCCTTGTCTTAGAGGACGGCGCCAGCCTGCCTACGGGTGTCGTCTTGACCTCCATCGAAACGCTCAATCGTTATGGCACCGATAGCCCAGACCGCTTGACCGGCGACGAGCGGGTCAACGTACTGCGGGGTCAGGAGGGCGCCGACCGCCTGTTCGGACTGAGTGGTAACGACAGCCTTTACGGCGGCAGCGGGCTCGACCGCCGCTTCTACGGCGGCAGTGGCCTAGACTGGCTTTTCGGCGACGCAGGCGACGACTTCTTCTTTGTTGGCAATCAGGGCGCCGATACGCTCTGGGGTGGCGGTGGGGACGACGCGCTCTTCGTCGGGAACGAGGGCGCAGACAGGATCTCGGGCGACAACGGAGACGACAGCCTCTTTGAGGGAGACAGCGGCGCCGACCTACTCTCCGGTGACAGTGGGAATGACAGCCTCTTCTACGGCAACAGCGGTCAAGACACGCTCTTCGGCGGAAGTGGCAACGACACCTCCTTCTTCGGGGGAGGCGGCGACGACATTCTCGACAGCGGAGGTGGTACCGACCGCCGCTTCTATGGCGACAACGGCGCCGATACCATCACCGGCGGGAGTGGTCTCGACAACGTCTTTCGCGGTGGCGAAGGCGACGACTGGATTTCTGTCGGCAGTGGCGATGATGTGGCTCTTTACGGCGGGGTAGGAGCCGATCGGGTGTCCGGCGAGGCAGGTGACGATAGGTTGCTGTATGGAGACAGCGGCGCAGATCTGCTCTACGGAGGCAGCGGAAACGAACGACAGTTCTACGGGGGCAGCGGCGCTGACACGGTTTTCGGCGGGACGGGAGACGATTCCCTCCTACGCGGCGGAGAGGGAGACGACTGGATTTTGGCCGGCAGTGGTATGGACAGAGCTCTGATCGGAAACAGCGGTGACGACACACTGTCAGGCGGTTCCGGAAACGATATCAGCTTCTACGGCAGTCAGGGTGACGACCTGATCTACGGCGGTGATGGCAACGACAACAGCCTAAACGGCGAACAGGGGGCCGATACCATCTTCGGCGGCCTGGGGGTTGACAGAGGCTTTGGCGCCAGCGGTGCGGATGTGCTGGCGGCTGCCAGCCAGATGGAATTGACGGCAGGCGACACTTACCACGGTGGATCAGGGACCGACACGCTTTTGCTGGGAGAAGCCTCGACCCTACCTGCGGGCGTGGTGCTCATTTCCATCGAGGCGCTCAGCCGCGACGGCACCAGCGGCGTCGACAATTTGACCGGCGACGCCGGCGTCAATGTTCTGCAAGGGCGTAGCGGTGCCGATCGCTTGTATGGCGAGAATGGCGACGACAGCCTGGCCGGCAATGCAGGCGACGACCGGCTCTATGGCGGCAGTGGCGCAGATGGCTGGCTCCGAGGCGGCTCGGGAGACGACTTCCTGGCCGGCGATAGCGGCAACGACCTTGAGCTCTACGGCGGCAGCGGTGCGGATATCCTAACCGGTCGTCATGGCGAGGATAGAGGGTTCTTCGGCGGCCTCGGCGACGATGCACTCTTCGGCGGTGCCGGCGAGGATGCCTCTTTCTATGGTGGCTTGGGCGATGACAGACTCGTCGGTGGCGGCGGTGACGAGGCTGCGTTCAATGGCGGCTCCGGTTCCGACTCGCTCTACGGCGGCCAAGGCCGCGACACCCTTTTCGGCGATAGCGGGTTGGACGACCTCTTTGGTGGGCAGGGAAGCGACCGCCTCTACGGTGGCGCCGGCGACGACACGGGCCTCTTCGGTGCGCAGGGTGCTGACAGGCTCTTTGCGGGCAGCGGCAAGGACGCAACGCTCCTCGGCGAACTGGGCGACGACTTTCTTGTCGGCGACAGCGGCCAGGACGTCAGCGTTTTCGGTGGTGCCGGTGCCGACGGGTTGAGCGGACGGGCAGACGGCGACGCCTTCTTCTATGGCAGCTCGGGCGACGACAGGCTCTCCGGCGGCGGCGGTGCAGACTCCTTCTTCTATGGCGGTTCCGGGGACGATCTCGTGCGCGGCGACGGTGGCGCGGATTCCTTCCTGTTCGGCGGCTCCGGTCAAGATAACCTCTTCGGCGGTGCCGGCAACGACCTTCTCGCCGTTGCCAGTCAGGCGGAGATTGAGACCGCCGAAACCTATGATGGCGGCGCCGGCGTAGATACTCTGCAGCTAGGTCAAGGCGCAACCTTGCCGGCCGGCGTGCTGCTCACAAACATAGAGCACATCATCTATGGTTAGTGCGGGTGATGGCCCGGAGCTCTGTGCTTTTCCCTGACAGGCGCGTTGCGTTAGCGGGGGTGCGCGCTGGTGCCATGCACTCTCAAGCGGACACTTAGAGCTGTGTCCTTGTCGGCCGATTCTTAAAGCACGCTGGCCTTGCGCTTTCGCGTCCGGACGGCACCAAGCTCGCGTGCGGACCCGAGCCCCCCGGCGAAGATTGATTGCCTCGAACCTCACGCTACGGCAGGCGATGCAGGATCGCAGCTAGCGGGTTTCTGTACCAGATCAGCAAGAGCTGGACGTGACTAACGATGCTTGTCTGGTTTCTGGTCACACCTCAGAGCAGCCGCTGCCACCAACCCACGTCGTGCCACCGGTCGAACTTGTAGCCGACTTCGCGATAGGTCCCCAGATGGCGGAAGCCCAGCGCTTCGTGCAGGGCCACGCTCGCTGGGTTGGGCAGTGCGATACCGGCGAAGGCCGTGTGAAAGCCACGCCTTGCCAGTTCCGCCAGCAGCGCCGCATAGAGGCGACGGCCCACCCCCTGGCCCCGTGCGGTCTCGGCGACGTAAGCAGTCACGTCGACGGAAAAGCGGTAGGCGGGGCGCGCCCGATGTGGACCGGCGTAAGTGTATCCCAAGACGACACCCTGGCGCTCCGCAACCAAATAGGGGTAGTCCGCCAGTGTCCGACGGATACGCTCCGCCATCTCGGCCACGCTGGGTGGACGTTCCTCGAAAGAGATGATGGTCGCCTCGACCAGCGGCGCATAGATCGCTTGAATTGCCTCGGCATCGCTGGGTTCGGCCGCGCGGACAGTCGCCACGGCGCCCGACACGCCGGCCTCAGTCGATCGGGTCACGCTGCAACGGCGAGGTCGAGCAGTGGATGCCGCCGCCGCCCTCGAAGACCTTAGCGTAGGGAACCGGGACGATCTCGATGCCCATCTTGTCGAGCTGATCGGCGGTGCGCTGGCAGGCACCGGCTTGCATGATTACGCGACCCGGTCGCACCGCCAGGCAGTTCAGCACCCCGGTCGGATCGTCGGGATGGATTGAGATCGTACGAATGCCCAAGGCCTCGAGCTTCTCCAGGAACCAGAAAGGGATCTGGGTCGGGTTCACGATGGCGGTGTCGACATCGATCATCACCAGCATGCCGTCGATGTGCAGGCGATAGCCGGTGAGGTCGACGCGGATCAGCTCGGCCCCTTGGGCCGTCAGCACCTCTTCGACCTGGCGGGTCCCCTCCTCGTTCACCCGCGCCGAACGGCCGACGACCGCCAGGTTCGGCTTCAGCCAGACGAAGCTTCCCCCCTCCATCAATCCGCTGCCGTGGACCGTGCGCAGGATCGGCATACCGATGCCGGCCAGGGTCTCGGTGACTGGAGCCTCCTCGCCGCGCCTGACCTTCGGTCCCAGCCTGGTGACGATGGCACCACCTTTCACCGCGATCGAGGAATCGCGTGTATAGATCGCCTTGTGCCGGCCGGGCGCACAGCGATTGAGCAACACCACCTCCACACCCTCGGCCCGCAGGGCGGCAGTCAAGGCATCATGCTGTTCCTGCAACTCTTCGACCTGGGGGATGTGGTCGCCGCGCCAGTACCAGGTTTCGCCCTCGCGGTCGCCGAAGGAGCCCAACTCTTCAATTCGCTTGGAGCGGTCGATGATCGCCATTTCGTCGCCCGGCCGATGCATTAAGACCTTGCGCAGTCGGCCGACGTCGTTGTCGCAGCCCCAGCTTTGGCCCCAAATCTCGCTTTGCTCTTCTGCCGTCTCGAAGGCCGGTTCGGCGTGCGAAGGAAAGGCCTTGATGGTCATGTTGTAACGGAATTCGAACTCACTAAGCGCAGCCATTGGCTTCCCCTCTTTTAACGTGGCTCTGAGATACGCAGAAAATCCTCGACCTTGGCGAGCGATCCGAAGACGCCGCCCTCGACGAGAACGGACTGAACCGACCAGTCATGCAGGCCCGGATCGATCGCCCCGCAGGCCTCGGGCAAGAGCAGGCATTGATAGCCGCGATCATTGCCCTCGCGCAGGCTGGTGTGCACGCAGACATCGATGGTGTTGCCGGTAAAGGCGAGCGCGCGCACACCGAGGCCGGTCAGGATGCGCTGCAGATTGGTCCCGGTGAAGGCACTGTTTGCGGTCTTGTCCAAGACGATCTCCCCCGCCAACGGCTGCAGTTCCTCAATGATCTGAAAGCCCGGCTCGCCGCGAATCAGCACCCGTCCCAAAGGTCCCTGCCGTCCCACGACGGAGCCGCGGCGCTCGGCCAGCAAGGCGCGCCAGTGCGGCTGGTCGGCCAGGTCCGGGCGATAGCCCTGACGGGTGTGGATGACGGTCAGTCCGGCGCGTCGCGCGGCCTCCAAACAGCGGCGAATGGCCGGGACCGGTGCTCTCAGCGGCGCCAAGTCGTGGCCGAGCTGACCGACATAGCCCGCAGGGTCACAGAAATCCCGCTGCATATCGATGACCACCAGGGCTGCCTGATGCGGCTCTAGCGTCTCCAACGGCCATGGATAGGGATCTGCTGCAATCTCCGGCAACGCCATGGCTTGCCCCCTTCTTGCCTGAAAAGCCTAGTGTTCTTTCGCGTGGCGAGAGACTATGCGGCCGCTGAGCGCCGCTTGCCAAGCTTTGGTGCCAAAGTACACAGAAGGACGTCATTCATGACCGGGCTCTACGCCGATCTCATCATCTCCGGTGGCAAGATCGCCACCATGGATCCCAAGCACCGCTTCGTATCGGCTTTGGCGGCCAGAGAGGGGCGGATCGTCGCGCTGGGCGAGGCGGCGGACCTGCAAGACTTGAAGGGCCCGGACACGAGAGAGATCGCGCTGGACGGCCGCACCGCCATACCCGGCATCGTTGACAGCCACTGCCACCCCGACGCCCAGGCCGCACGCTTGGCCAGCTGGCTGGATCTGAGCCCGGAGGCCGTTCCCGATCGTACCGCGCTGCTTGCCACTATTGCCGAGGCTGCCAAGCGCGGCCAAGGCTGGATCGCCGGCGCACGCCTAAACGAGAACAAGTGCGGCGGCTATCCGACGCTCGAAGAGATGGATGCCGCCAGCGGGGGGCGCCCGCTCTTCATCCTCCGTACGGACGGACACATCGGCCTGGCAAACTCCGCAGCGCTTGCCCGGCTTGGCATCGACGAGAGCACGCCAAATCCACCTTTCGGCCAGTTCGACCGCCATCCCCAGACCGGTCGCCTGACCGGGTTGCTACGCGAGACGGCAGCCCACATCTTTCTGGACGAGATCCACGCCGAGGATACGCCAGAGGCCTTGGCAGAGGGTCTGATCCAGGTCTTTAGCGAGTGGAATGCGCTGGGCATTACCACGGTCTACAACTCGCTTGCCGGCAGCCGTTCGATCCAGGCCTACCAGCTGCTCCGCGACCGCCGCGCTACACCGATGCGCGTCGGCATCATCGTCTCCGGTCGCGAGGAGGGCCTGGTCGAATCTTTCGTCTCCTCGGGCGTCCGCAGCGGTTTCGGCGACGAGCAGCTCAAGATCATCGGTGTCGAGTGGTGCCCGGACTGCTCCACCTCCGGCCGCACGGCCGCCTACTACGAACCCTACATCGGGACGGCCATCGAGGGCGAGCCGGTGCCCAACACCGGTGTTCTGCTCTATGAGCTGGAGGACCTGAAGGCCCGCGCCTTGGCCGCACATCGTGCCGGCCTGCAGGTCATGATCGAAGGCGTCGGCGATCGCGGCATCGACTTCGCCCTGGACGCGATCGAGCATTGCCTGACCCAAGCACCGCGCGACGACCACCGCATGCGGGTCGAGCACTGCTGTTACGTCACTCCTCCCTTGATGGAGCGGCTGAAGCGCTTGCAGGTCATCGACAGCTCGGCGACCGGCTTCATGTACGATCTGGGCGACGCCTATCGCGCCAACCGCGGCCCGCAAGCCATGCAGCACATGTGGCCGCACCGCAGCCTAATCGACGCCGGCATCGCCGCGCCGGGCCACTCCGATGCCATGGTCTGCGATCCCAACCCCTTCGTTGCGCTTTGGTCCATGGTCACCCGCAAGAGCGACAGTGGCGGCGATCTGGACCTGAGCCAGGCCGTGACCCCAGCCGAAGCCTTGAACGCCTACACGCTGCTGGGCGCCTATTCGGGTCGAGAAGAGCGGGAGAAGGGATCGCTGGAAGTCGGAAAGTTGGCAGACCTGGCCGTGCTCGACCGAGACTACTTCACCATCCCGGTCGAGGAAATTCGCGAGGTGCAGGTGGAACAGACCATCATCGGTGGCGAGATCGCGTTTCAGCGCTGAAGGACTGCAGGCTCTTGTCATCGCGCTATAGGCTGCCTTGGCTAGAGTGCCTGCAACGCGCGCGAAAGCGTGATGCGAGCCTACTGACCGATCGCCCTTTCTTGCTGTAGGATAGGCTGAGAGGGACGCTTCCTCTAAGGGACCGCAAGCAAGGAGTTTGAATCGATGGCGCGCAAGACCCGCATCGTACAGCTTTCAGCCAGCCTGGCCGTCGCCGTAAGCTTGGCTACCGGAGCAGCACTGTTGCCAGCACAGGCAGACGACAATCCGGACGTTCAGGCACGAATCGCGCTGATGAAGGACATTGGCAAGGCGATGAAGACCCTGGGTGCCTCCTTCAAGGGAAAGATCCCTTACGATCCAGAGGCAGTGCGTGAGGCGGCGGCGGCGATCGAGCAGCGCTCCGGCATCGAGCTCACCAAGCTGTTCCCAGAAGGCAGCGCGGTCGGGAAGAGCGCCGCCTTGCCGGCGATTTGGGAAGACTGGGACAGCTTCACCAAGCTAGCCGACGATCTGGGTTTCTATGCGCAGGGCCTGGTCAACTCCGCCGGCAACCCGCGGGTTGCTCCCGAGGCGTCGGGCAGCGATACGCTTGGCGGTCAAGCAAGCGCGCCCAAGCAGCTCACGACTGACCCGGCGGCCCTGGCGGCCATGTCCCCGGATGTGGTTTTTCAGGCTCTTGGCAAGACCTGCGGCACCTGCCACACCGATTTCCGCAAAGAGGACAAGTGATCGACCGGGGTGCGAGCAAGAGCCGCCCCCCTCGCCTTCGATCTGGCGCCTTCGATCTGGCGCCTTCGAAGGGGCCAGGTCTAGCGAAGACAAACGCGAAGGGATTGGCTCGTGTCGACCTTGCTGCGCCTCGTCCTGTTCGGCACCTTGGCACTCGCCTCTGCGGCAGTGGCGCATGAGGCCCATCAGCATGCGACCGGCCCGGCGGCCGAACGCGCGGACCTGATGAAGGAGGTCGGCCAGGCGACCAAGCAGAGCGGTAATATGTTGAACGGCAAGGCAGCGTTCGATCCGGCGTTGCTGAAGTCCAACGCGGACTTGATCGCCCGCTCGGGCGGAAGCAGGCTCACTGCTCTCTTCCCGCCCGGGAGCGACACGGCCGCGAGCGAGGCCTTGCCATCCATCTGGGAGGACTGGCCTCGCTTCCAGGCTTACGCCGATCAGATGTCGCGCCTGGCAGAAGCCTTGAGCCTTAGCGCGGGGCATGCGCGTGCCGCTTCCGCCGCTCCAGACACCTCGGGCGGAGCATTGCTCGGTAGCACGGCGGTCGACACGCGACTCCTCACCGATCAAGAGATTGACGCACTAGCCGCCGGGCCGCCTGGCCCTGCTTTCGAGGCGCTGGTCAAGACCTGCAGCGCTTGTCACACTGCGTTTCGCAAACCAAAGTAAGGGACTGCTCGTGCGTCGCCTCTTCGGCACTTTCGTCTTGCTCTTGATCTTCGGTGGCCTGGGTATGGCCGCCTACCTCTTTTTCGGCGGGCCAGAGCCAAGGCAGATCACGGCCAGCGCCGGCAGCGGCGATGCAGTACGGGGCACCTATCTGGCGCGGATGAGCGGCTGCATCGCCTGCCACACCGACAGCAAGGGCGGCGGCGCCCTGCTGGCCGGAGGCGCGGCGATAGAGACGCCCTTCGGCACCTTCTACGGTCCCAACATCACCCCGGACAAGCGTACCGGTATCGGCGGTTGGAGCCTACAAGACTTCTCCAACGCCATGACCGCGGGCCTGAAACCGGACGGTCGGCCCTATTATCCGGTCTTCCCCTACACCTCTTACACCTTGATGAGCGACCAGGACCTGGCCGACCTCTGGGCAGCTCTGCAAACCGTACCCGCTGTCGAGGGCCGATCCAAACCGAACAAGATCCATACTCTTTTCGATCACCGCTACCTTCTCATTCCCTGGCAGACACTCTTTCTGGAACCGGGGCCCTACAAGCAAGATCCCGACCAATCGGATGCCTGGAACCGCGGCGCTTTCATCGTCAACGGTCCGGGACACTGCGTTGCCTGCCACACGCCGCGCAACCTTCTGGGCGGCCTTGAGGAGGGCAGTGCGCTTGAGGGCGGCAGCGGCGGTCCGGGGGGTGAGAAGATTCCGCCGATCACCGGCGAGGCGCTGCGTGAGGCTGGCTGGACGGCTGAAGATATCGCCTATGCCTTGAAGACCGGACTGACGCCTGATGGCGATTCCATGGGCGGCAGCATGGGCGAGGTTGTGTCGGGCGCCACCTCGCAGCTCACCGACGAGGACCGTCAGGCAATCGCAACCTATCTTCTTGCGCAGTAACGCCTAGAGTGATCCGTTTTGGTCAAGGTCGATCTGTGGACCAGGAGCGTAGATCCGCTAAACATCACTGAAACGTAGAGCAGGTTCACGCGAACAGGCGATGCCACCCAATCGCCATCCCTGACCCTAACCGGCAATGCCGACCATCAGGCCGCTAGGGTTGACCGGCTTGGCGTCTTTTCGAATTTCGAAATGAAGCTGTGGCGTGTCGACGTTGCCGGTCTCGCCGACGCGGGCGATCACGTCGCCGCGCCTGACCGTCTCGCCGCGTTGGACCAAGATCTGGCTGTTGTGGGCATAGGCGGTGACATAGCCGTCGCGATGCTTGATCAGCACCAGCTTGCCGAAGCCCTTGAGGTCGCCGCCGGTATAGGCGACCACGCCGCTTTCTGCCGCGCGCACCGGCGTGCCGGCCGGGGCTGCGATGTTGATGCCGTCGTTGTGCAGGCCACCCTTCTTGGGGCCGTGACTGGAGATCACCTTGCCGGTCACCGGCCAGTCGAACAGCCGCCCCTGGCGCTTGGGCGGCGAAGGCAGGGCCGCGTTGGTCGGCGGTGGCGGTTGTGCAGCGATCGCCGGAAGCGCGACATCGCGGCCAGGCTTGGTCGCGGGGACGACCAGAACTGCGGACTGCGCCGAGGCAACCTCGACCGTCTCGCCGTCGGCGCTCACCGTCTCAACGACCGCTGTTTCTTGTACCGCCGTAGTCTCGGCGACCGGCGCAACCGCGCTTGCCGTGCCGTTTTGCGTAAGATCAACAGGGGCTCCCGCGGCACCTGGAGGCGTTTCGGCCGCCGTCGCAGAGACTGCCGGCGGGCTACCTTCCAGACTGCCCAGAAGATCTGCCGGTTGCCCGGCGCTTGCGACATTGGGCTCGGCAACTGCCGCAGCTGCCGGCAGGGGCGCACGCGCCGTCGGGATCGGCGCCTGAGCCTGCGCCAGGAGCGCCGGGTCTCGGGCTCCTTCAGGCAGGTTCAGCTGCTGGCCCACCTGCAAGGAGTAAGGCGCCGTCAGCTCGTTCGCGTCGGCTAGAGAAGAGACCGGGATGCCGCTGCGTCGTGAGATGGCATAGAGCGTGTCGCCCGGCTGGACTGCATAGTCAGCACCGAGAATCGGGGCCGCGGCATTGGCCGCAACGGCGCTGGCCTGGGGGCCTGCACTTGGGATGCGGACCTGCTGTCCGACCTGCAGCACATAGGGAGCCGCAATGGTGTTGGCCTCGATCAGGCTTTGCAGCGGTACGCCATAGCTCCGCGAGATGCCCCACAGCGTATCACCGGCCATCACCGTGTAGACGTTCCCTGCACTGGCACTGCCCGCAGTACCGCTGAACGTTCCCGATCCTGAATTGCCCACACACCCTGCCAAGACGGTCATTCCGATCCCGGTCAGCGTCAATGCAAGCCCCCTCGCCGCCTTCATGACCCTCGCCTCCTTAGAGTAGGATGACGTCAAATCGAACTGATTCATCGTCTGAATCCTGCTCTCATTTCAAACTGCTAGAGTGCGATTCAGACGACAGATCGATTCGACCTATCGCCATCGCGCTCTAGTCCGCGCAGATTCCACGCGCCACTGCACGCGGCTGGCTCGATTCGTTCATTGCAGATGGGGATCGCGTCGGTCCAGGCAATCCGACCCGTAAGGATCACACGTGAGCGTGTCCTCGCGGCCTCAAGTTGTCAGGGTCGTAGGGTGGCCGCCGCAAGACGCGCGCCGGAACCGCTCGCCCCAAGAGCGCAATCTCGAAAGACTCGGCCTCCGCGGCCTCCGGCTTGACGTAGGCCAAAGCCAATGTGCGTCCGACGCGATGCCCATAACCACCGGAGGTCACCATGCCGACAGCCTCACCGTTCACCATCACGCAGTGTTGGTAGAAAAGGTCGTTATCCTCTTGCATTTCAAGAAGAATTAGTCGCCATGATGAACCCTCGGCGCGACGCAGAACCGCAGCCTTGCCGAAGAAGTCTCGCCCTTCGGCACGCCAGAATGAAGCCAAGCCGGACTCCAAGGGGCTGCGTTCGCTGGTCAGATCACTGCCCCAGGCCGGGTAGCCCTTCTCCAGACGCATTGCGTTGATGGCGTAGCTGCCGAAATGGCTAAGACCCAGGGGACGCCCTGCTTCCAGCAAGCGGTCGAAGACCAGGCCCAAGCGTTCCAAAGGCACATGCAGCTCCCACCCCAGCTCACCCACATAGGAGACACGCAGCGCCAAAATCACCTCTCCGGCCAGCTCGATCTCTCGTCCGGTGAGCCAGGGGAAACCGTTATCTTCCAATGAGCTATCGGTCAAAGGTGCGAGAAGTTCTCTGGCCTTTGGTCCCATGACAGCAAGGATACCCAGTGCCTCGGTCTTGTTGATGATCCGAACCGCATCGAAACACGAGGCGCGAGTGCGCAGCAGATCCTCGTCGTGCCGTTCCGCCGCAGCGGCGCTTGTTAGGTAGTAGCGCTCCTCCCCCAAGCGCGTAATCGTGAACTCTGACGCCACCCCGCCGGCCGACGTGAGGACGTGAAGCAATCCAAGCTTCCCGATCGTCCTTGGCGGCGGACTGATAGCGAGCTGAGAGAGATAGGCAGTTGATCCAGCACCGGAGACCTCAAACTTGGCGAAAGCCGAGAGGTCGGCCAGGCCAACGCCTGCAGCAACCGAACGACACTCGCTACCGACAGCCTCAAACCAGCCGGGACGAGCAAAAGTCAGAGGTGACGGCTCCGCGCCATTGGCGAAATAGTTGGGTCGCTCCCATCCATAGACCGTACCGAAAACAGCACCCAGGCCCACGTGGCGCTCATAGAGCGGTGAGATGCGCCGCGGACGCCCGGCCGGTCGCTCCTCATAGGGGTAGTGAATGCCGAACTGCAGACCAAAACACTCGACCGCCTTTTCCAGACGATAGCTGCGATCGGCGTAACTGCCGAAGCGTCGGGCGTCGATGGCCAGGGCATCCATCGGCGGCGCGCCTTCGCTGATCCAGTGGGCCAGGAAGGCGCCGGCTCCGCCACCTTCCATCACGCCCATGCTT
Source organism: Rhodospirillales bacterium (assembly GCA_963669445.1). Taxonomy (GTDB): domain Bacteria; phylum Pseudomonadota; class Alphaproteobacteria; order Kiloniellales; family JACOMY01; genus JACOMY01. The sequence goes on along the minus strand of OY770029.1, from coordinate 853,779 downwards.
GACCCAGTGAGGAGCCAGGCATTGGGCAACCCAAAAGCTGGACCGATCAAGGGGTTGGCATCGGGAGTGAAGGTGATAGGACCATTGACGATGGTCTTGATCCCGGCCTCAGCGAGAGCTGGCACGCGCGCCATCGCCATGGCCACGATGTCTTCGACCCGCTCCAAGTCCGGTGGCAGCAGTTCCATACCGAAGTCCGGCGGTACCCCGTCCACCGACCAGGGAAGCGCGTTCTTCTCATAAGGGCCGCAGATGAAGCCGTCACGCTCCTGACGCAGATACCAACTCTCCTCAGGATCGCGGATCATCGGCAGTTCCGGCAAGCCGACAGCCTGGCGCTCGGCGACCGCCGCGACCCGGTCGGTCACCAGATACTGATGCAGCATCGGCACCACCGGAAGATCTACCCCCATCATCTCGCCGATCTCGCGGCACCAGGTTCCGGCCGCATTGACGATCTGCTCGGCCTCGATCTCGCCCAGTTCGGTCGCGATGCGCCAGCGATCGGTCGCCAAGCGGTGGATGTGCTGCACCTGACAGTGTCGCCGGATCATGGCGCCCTTGGCGCGTGCGATCTCGGCCATGGCATGGGTCGCCATGCTGGGATCGACATGCCCGTCGAAGGGCTCGTGAATGGCCCCTAAAATCCCTTCCAGACTGCACAAAGGATAGATCTCTGCCAGCTGCTTCGGGTCCAGGATGCGGAAATCGTAGCCCATAAAGCGGCCAATCCCCTGCACATGGCGGAACTCCTCCATACGATCCTCCAGGCTGGTCACCCGAAGGGCACCGCAGGGGTGAAAGCCGACCGAACGACCGACCTCGGCCGGTAGCACGTCCCGATAAAGGCGCACAGATGCGGCCCGCATCTCCATGATCGTGGGGTTGTGGGCAAAATGCGTGCAGAGTCCGGCTGCATGCCAGGTCGATCCTGCAGTTAGCTCATTTTTCTCCAGCAATACAATATCTTGCCATCCCCTCTTAGCGAGGTGATAGAGCAGCGATACGCCCATGGCACCGCCGCCGATGATGGCAATCTTGAAGCGTTCGACCATTCCTCTCTCCACCCGCCTCTCAGATTAATCCCTTGAGGCGTTCGCCCTCAGGATCATAGGGCGGCCGTACCAGGGCATTGGCCCGATAGCGCTTTCCCGCCACCTCGATCTCGTAGGACTGCGCCAGGAGTTCGGCGCGAGGCGCGCCCGGCCGACAGGCGATGTAACCGAAAGCCAGGGCCTGACCCGTACGGAACCCTAAGCCGCCCGAGGTGGTCTGCCCGACCAAGCGCCCAGCGCAGAAGATCGGCTCGTCATGCAGCAACAATGGCGCCTCCGCCTCGAGTGCGAAGAGCAGCAAGCGGCGCGTCAAGCCTGCCTCGCGCTGTCGCAGTAAGGCGTCGCGTGCCTCGAACCCACCCGGCTTGTCCCAGGTCAGAGTAAATCCCAACCCCGCCTCCAGGGGACTGTCCTCCGGCCCGATGTCGTGGCCCCAATGCCGATAACCCTTCTCCAGTCGGCAGGCGTCAAGGCAGAACAGACCGGCGGGGATCATACCGTGCTTCGCCCCGGCCTCCTGCAGTGCCTCGTAACCCGTCTCGACCAACTCATTGGCGATCGTCAGCTCCCAGCCCGACTCGCCGACGAATGAAATGCGCAAGGCAGAGCCAACCGCCATGCCGATCTCAACCTCTCTGGCGCTGGAGAAAGGAAAGGCCGCGTGCGAACAGGCTTCGCCACTCACCTCTTCCAGGATAGCCCGTGCTTCCGGTCCCATCAGGCCTAGGACGGCGTTGCCCGAGGTTGCATCGAAAATCTCAGCCCGCATGGCCAGACGGTCGCGTGCCGCCGTGAGCCAGGCCAGGTCTCGCATCCGCGTCGGCGCCGCCCCAACCAGCCGGAACCTGCTCTCGCCCAGCCGGGTCACCGTCACATCGGCCTCGATGCCACCACTGGCAGATAGCAGCTGGGTATAGACCGCGCGCCCGACCGATACATCGAGGTCCGCCCCGGCCAGACGCTGCAGCAAGTCCAGGCTGTCGGGGCCGACGATGTCGAATTTGCCGAAAGGAGACAGGTCGAAGAGCGCGGCCTTGCGGCTCAAGGTCATGGCTTCGCGCTTAGCTGCCGGCCACCAGCACTGGGCACCGTGGCTGTAGGTAAGCGAACGCGGCTCCTCACCTTGCGCAAACCAGAGCGGTCGCTCCCAGCCCGCGGGCGCTCCGAAGACCGCGCCAGCTTGCTGCCAGCGATGATGCAAGGGCAGACGACGCAGTCCCCGCGCACTCCGCTTCTGTTTGAAAGGCCAATGCAATGCGAACTGCTCGCCCACGGCCTCGCGGACCCGCCGATCGAGAAAGGCTCGGGTCGCTTCCGGGCCGGCAAAGCGGGCGATATCGACCTCCCATAGATCCATCGGCGCCTGCCCTTGCGTCACCCACTCGGCCAAGGCCTTACCCGCCCCGGCCGAGGAAACGATCCCGATCGAGTTGAAACCGGCGGCGACATAGAGGCCCCGGAGGCCCGGTAAAGGTCCCATCACCTGCTTAGTATCGGGCGTAAAGCCCTCCGGGCCGTTCATGAAGTGCTGCACCCCGACCGTGCCGAGCAGCGGCAAACGGGCGAGCCCAGCGGTCAGAAAGCCTTCGAACTGCGCCCAGTCTTCGGGCAACTCCAAGAAGGGCGTGTCGCCGTTACTGCCGGCCGGATCCCAGGGTTTCGCGTCCGCTTCGAAACCACCCAGCACCAAACGCCCGGCATCCTCCTTAATGTAAATGCCGCCCTCCAGATCGCGCAGGATGGGGAAAGGATCGGGCAAGTCGGGAACGGCTTCCGTGACGATGTACATATGCTCGACCGCCTGCACCGGGACCGCAGCACCGACAGCAGCCGCCAGATCCCGAGACCAGACGCCGCCGGCCAAGATCACGGAGCCGGCCTCGATCTGCTCCCCTGCCGCAGTGATCACCCCGGAAATCCAAGTGCCTTTGCGCGCCAAGGAGGCGACCGGGCAGCTCTCTCGCAAGCGCAGGCCGCCAGCCCTTGCACCCTTGAGATAGGCCATGCAGAGGTCGACCGGGTTGACCTGCCCATCCTCTTCGACCCAGAGGCCGCCGAGCAGATCATCGCTTCGCAACTGTGGCAGTGCAGCGGAAACCTCTCCGGGGCCAACCATCCGCGCGTTCAGGCCGCTGAGCCGCCCCAAGGCAGCCGTGCGTTCCAGTTCGACCAAGCGCTCGGGCCGCGACGCCAACCAGTAGCCGCCGGTCCGCTTGTAGCCGGTCGCTTGCCCGGTCTCCGCTTCCAAAGCGCCGAACAGCTCCGTGCTGTAGATCGAGAGGCGGGTCAGATTCATGGAAGAACGCAGCGGTCCGACGATACCGGCGGCATGCCAAGACGTACCGCTGGTCACCTGGTGGCGCTCCAGCAGCAAGACGTCGCGACGTCCCAGTTTGGCCAGATGATAGGCGATGGACAGCCCGATGACTCCGCCGCCGACAATCACGATCTCCGCCGAATCCCGCATGGCGTCACGCTCCGCATTCAAGAAGTCTTCACTGGCTTTTCAGGCGCGCCCTTGGCAATGCTCCCTTGATAGAATTAGAGAAACTTATGCACGAGAACGACATCATTGAGAGGAGGCGCAGCGCATGGCCCAGGCAAAGAGTTTTGACTTCAACCTGCTGCGCGCTCTGGAGGTTTTTTCCACCGTGGTCGAGCATGGCCAGGTCACCCGCGCGGCAATCCTGCTGGGCATCACGCAGTCTGCCGCGTCTCAGCATCTGGCAACGCTGGAACGGCACTTTGCCTGCCGTCTGCTCGACCGCAGTGTCCGCCCGATCCAACTGACCAAGGCCGGAATCGCGCTGCACCAACGCGCCCAAGCCCTCCTGGCGCAGGCCGAGGACTTGCAGACAGGCCTGCGGCGGAGTGACGGCACGCCGATTCCGGTGCTGCGCCTGGCCATGCTGGCCTCCATCGCCACCACCCTGACACCGGCAGTGCTGAAGATCACGCGCGGCCACTATGAGATCCCTGCCGTCTCTACCTTTGCCGGGTTGGCGGCCGATCACCAGCAGGGCCTCTCCAGCAAGCGCACCGATATCGCGGTGACCTCCGACGCCTTCTACGATCTGGATGGGCTCGAGCGTTTGAGCGTCCTCAGAGAACGCTTTCTGCTGGTGCTGCCGCACGGTCATCGTGGGCCGCGGAGAGACCTCCCCCGCCTGGCCGAGCAACTGCCTCTGGTACGTTTCTCACCGGACTCTGCCGTCGGGCGCCGTGTCGATCAGCATCTGCGGCGCGTGCGACTTGACCTACCCCGCGTGATCGACGCCGATCGGGCCAGCATGGTGGTGGCTGCGGTGGCGGCCGGTGAAGGTTTCGCCATCCTGACCCCGACCTTGCTGATCGACGCTCTGCGCGAAGGCTGGCCAATCGAGACTCAGCCCCTTCCGCTCGCCGACTTCTCGCGCGAGATCCACCTGGTCTATCGCGCCGGGGAATTGGGAGACCTGCCGCTGCGCCTCCTGAGTGTCGTTCGCGAATCCCTTAGCCAAGCCATCGAGACACTCTTGCCCAGCCTGCCCGCCGATACGGTCAAGCTGGCTCAAATCGAGAGCTGATCCCTAACATAAGATAAAGTGATTGAAACCGGCTCTTGCAGCGCAGAGCGCGAAAATTCGGCAAGAAGGATGAAAGGCATAGGGAAGCGCGATGTCCGGCAAGCAGCAGGCAAACGAAAGCGGACGCAAACGCAGGCGCCGGCGTCCGGCCGCGCCTGAAGAGAGCGCGCCTCCGGCTCCTTACGTGCAGCGGCAGATCGGCGTCTTCACCCTGCTCGACGAAGAAGGGCTCGCCCTCATCGAACGCAACGCCGACCGCATTCTGGCTGAGATCGGCATGGAGTTTCGCGAAGATCCCGAATGCCTGGAGATTTTTCGCAAGGCTGGCTGTCGGATTGAAGGTGAGCGTGTGCGCTTCGAGCCGGGTTTCTGCCGTGAAACCATTCAGACCAGCGCGCCAAGCCGCTTCGTTCAGCGGGCTCGCAACCCAGAACGCTCAGTCATGATCGGTGGCCGCAACAGCCTCTTCTGCCCCTCGTTCGGTCCGCCCTTCGTGCACGACATGGAGCAGGGCCGGCGCTATGCCACCATCGACGACTTCCGCAAGGTCACCAAGCTGCATCACGCTCTGGACCAGGTGCACCACTCCGGCGGCGTCGTCTGCGAGCCTACCGATCTCCCGGTGGAGGAACGCCACCTGTCGATGCTGCACGCCCACCTGACCTTGAACGACAAGCCCTTCATGGGCGCGGTGACGGCACCGGAACGCGCCGAAGATACGCTGGCGATGACCGAGATCGTGCTGGGCCGGGAGGCGATGGCGAAGGACTGCTGCCTCTATTCAGTGGTCAACAGCAATGCACCACTGGTCTTGGATGCCACCATGCTGGGTGCCTTGAAAGTCTATGCCAAGGCCGGTCAATGCGTGGTGGTCTCGCCCTTTATTCTGGCCGGCGCCATGAGCCCGGTAACCGTGGCCGGCACACTCGCCCAGTTGCTGGCGGAGGCAATGGCCGGGCTGACCCTGATCCAGCTGATCCGCCCCGGCTGCCCTTGTGTCTTCGGCACCTTCTCGAGCCCCATCTCCCTGCAAACCGGGGCGCCGACCTTCGGCACGCCGGAGGGTATGCAGATCCAGATGTGCGCCTCGGCCCTGGCCCGACGTTTGGGTGTGCCCTTCCACTCGGTTGGCGCCCTTACCGCCTCGAAGGTGCCGGACGCACAGGCAGCCTACGAGAGCGCAACACAGCTGACCGGCGCCTTCCTGGCTGGGGTCAACTTCATCATTCATGCAACCGGCTGCCTGGAGGGACTGCTGACCCTGGGCTACGAGAAGATCGTGATGGACGCCGACCGTTGCGGCGCGCTGGCGGCCTTCGCCCAGAACGTCGACCTCTCCGAGGAGGCGCAAGCCCTGGACGCCATCCGCGAGGTCGGTCCGGGCAACCATTTCCTGGGCAGCAGCCACACCTTGAGGCACTTCCGCTCCGCCTTCTTCATGCCGGAGCTAGCAGACAACGCAACCTTTGAGCAATGGTCGGCCGAGGGCGGGCTCTGGCAGCACCAGCGCGCCACCCAGCGCTGGAAGAAGCTGTTGGCCGACTATCAGGAACCGCCGATGGCAAGCGACCGGCGCGAGGCCCTGGACGACTATGTCGCCCGGCGCTTGAGCGAGATCCGCGCCGCCAGCCACTGACCCCGAAACACGCCGAAGCTGAGGAGACGAGAGTGATGAACGAGAGCGGAGCCCCCTTGCCCCTGGACTGGTCCAGCGAAGGGATCATCGAGCGACGAGACCGTTACTACGCCGCCTCTCAACGCAAGTTCGTGCCCTATGAGGAACCGCTGATCGTCGCCCGCGGCGAGGGTCAGTACCTCTGGGACAACGACGGCAACAAGCTGATCGACCTCTTGGCCATGAACCTCTGTATCTCGGTCGGTCATGCAAACCCCGTGGTCAATGCAGCCGCCCGAGCCCAGGCCGACGCCCTGCCCCACTGCACAACCATGTTCCACCATCCCGTGCCGGCCCACTTCGCCGAGGAGCTGGCGGCCACCATGCCGAAGAGCGAGGAGTGGGTCTGTCACTTCACCAACTCCGGCGGCGAGGCCATCGATCTGGCCCTCATCATGGCGCGCGCCTTCACCGGCAACATCGACTTTCTCTCGCTCCGCGGCAGCTATCACGGCCCGACCATAGGCGCCCAGTCCCTGACCGGCATTAGCGGTTTTCGCCACCGCGCACCCTTACTGACCGGTATCCAATTCGTCGCCGAACCCAACCCCTACCGCGGCATATTCGGCGACGAGTTGGAGCCCTACCTTGGTGAGGTGGAGCAGGCCATTGCGCTGGCGACCAGCGGCCGCCTGGCCGGCATGATCATGGAGCCACTTCAGGGCTACGGCGGGATCGTGCCGCTGATCGACGGCTACATGACCGGAGCAGCCGAGCGGGTGCGCGCGGCCGGCGGGCTGTGCATCATCGATGAGGTGCAGACCGGTTTCGGGCGTAGCGGCGAGACCTTCTGGGCCTTCGAGCGAGAGAACCTGGTTCCTGACATCGTGGTCATGGCCAAGGGGATCGGCAACGGCTATCCGCTGGCAGCCGTCGTGGCCAAGCGCGAGGTGGCCGAGGCGCTGGCCGACAAGTTCCTCTTCCACACCTATGGCTCCAACCCCATGTCCTGCGCGGCCGGGCGGGCGGTGCTGCAGGTCATCGCCGAGGACAAACTGCAGGAGAATGCAGGTCGCGTGGGCGGTTTGTTGCTGGCGGGTCTCAGAGACTTGCAGCAGCGCCACAGCATCATCGGCGACGTGCGCGGACGCGGCCTCTTGCTGGCGATGGAGCTGGTGACCGACCGCGCCAGCAAGACACCGGCGACCGAGGCCACGGCCAAGGTCTTCGAGGAATCCCGACGCCAGGGATTGGTCTTAAGCAAGTCAGGTCCCAACCGCAGCGTCCTGCGCATGGTCCCGCCACTCTGCCTTTCGGAAGCCGATGTGCCCGCCGTGCTGGAGAAGCTGGACCGCTCAATGGAAGCAGCCGGAGCTTAGGCGTAAGGCGCCACTGTTGCTTACTTCCCGCGTTTACGCCGCGGCAACGCAGATGATCTCAACGCCATAGCCGACGCCGCCGAGGCGCGATTCTCCGCAAGCACGTGTTGACGCAGACCCCTCCGGCGCCCAGGCATCCCAGACTGCGTTCATTGCGTCGTAGTCGTCCATGTCGGCCAACCAGATCGTCGTGTTCAAGATCCTGGTCTTGTCGGAACCGGCCGCCGCCAGCAAGCGATCAATCTTTGTCAGAGCCTCGGCGGTCTGTCCGGCGATGTTTTCCCCAGCGGTTCCGCATTGCCCCGTCAACCACACCAGACCGCCATAGACCGCTGCCTGGCTCATGCGTTTGCCGACCTCAATGCGCTTGATCTCTGCCATCCCAATACCCTCCGTTTAGGAACAGGGTGTCGTGGACGATCGCTAGAGTCCCCGGTTCCCTGGCACAAACCAGAAAATCTAAGCCTAGCCAGCCATCCCTTATGGTTGCGGCCAAAGAGGGACGATCGGGTAGGCACGTCAACGCACAGAACGGATGTCGCAGAAGAGGACCCTGCCCAAGATGGCGGGGTTTGTCGGCGATCCGAGGGCTGCGCCACTGAGAGCCGCCCTCTCGCACGTCCAGAGACAAATTGAACGGGGGCCTGGACTAACCCATCCCCATTTTCTTGGCCATCTCCATGTCCCAGAAAGTGGCCTCGATCTTGTGCCCCTCTGGATCGAGCAGGAAGGAGCCGTAATAGGGTGCACCATACTCCTCACGCGGACCGGGTTTGCCATCGCAAGTGCCACCAGCGGCAAGACCTGCGGCATGGAAGGCATCGACCTCTTCCTTGGAACTCGCGAAGAAAGCGATGTGGGTGCCGTTCCCCGGTGCCGCACCCTTGCCGTCGATCGGTCTTTGCACCCAGAATTCCGGGAAAGCCTTGCCGTAGGCGCGCGCATCCTCGTGCTCCATGACGGTGCCGATGCCAATGCTGGCCAAGACGGCATCATAGAAGGCAAGCGCGCCCTCATAGTCGTTCACGCCGATAGAGACGTGCGACAGGATACTGGGAAATTCGTCGCTCAAAGGTAGCACTCCCCTTGTCTATGGTCAGGTAGGAAGGGTGATAGCCCGGCGCCGTTGCTGGAGCAAGGTGCCGCCGGTTACTCGTTGATGACCTCGGCCACAGAGGCCATGCCGACCACGTCCGTCATATCGAGGAACAGCGGCGTTACCGCAATCTGGCGCTCGCGCACTGCCGTCAGATCGGTGTTCTCGCCCGAGGTCTCATTGGTGAGGTACTGACCGATCCATATGTAGGGACGCCCACCGGGATTTTGACCCTCGATGATCTCGGTTCCACTGTCGCGACGACCCAGCTTGACCACTCTGACCGCCCCCATCTCGGCCGCCGAAACGCCAGGGAAGTTGACGTTCATCAGGGTTTCTTCGCGCCACGTCAGATCGCAGAGCGCTCGGACGATACCCGGCCCGCGCTCCTCCGCTCCAGAGAAATCCAAGGATCCGTCGGGCATGCGTACTTGGCTCATGGCAATGGCCCGAACACCCAAGGTCGCCCCCTCCATGGCGGCTGCGACGGTTCCGGAATAGAGCACGTCTTCGGCCATGTTGGCGCCGAGATTGATGCCCGAGAGCACCAGGTCAGGCTGGCGATCCTTCAGGATGTGATGACAGGCCACCAGGGCACAGTCCGTCGGCGTGCCGTCGACGGTAAAGTGCCGCTCGTCCTTCTGCTCGATATAGAGCGGCCGGCGCAAGGTCAGCGAATGGCTGGTCGCCGACTGTTCGGCCGCCGGCGCCACCACCCAAACATCGGGGCTGAGGTTCAGCGCAATACGCTCCAACGCACGGATCCCTTCGGAATAGTAGCCGTCGTCGTTGGTGACGAGGATACGCGCCTTGGAAAGATCGTCGATCGGCTTAAGCATCGGGTTCCATCACCTCTTGACCATGCATGTAGGGCTGCAGCACGGCTGGAATTCGGATCGTGCCATCGATTTCCTGGTAGTTCTCCATGACCGCGATGAGCGCGCGTCCTACGGCAACGCCGGAGCCGTTCAGCGAGTGCACCGGACGCGGCCCCTTGCCCTCGGTCGGCCGAAAGCGGGCCTTCATGCGCAGTGCCTGAAAGTCACCACAGTTGGAGCAGCTGGAGATCTCTCGGTAGGCCTTCTGTCCCGGCAACCAGACTTCCAGGTCATAGGTCTTGCGGGCGCCGAAGCCCATATCGCCGGTCGAGAGCAGCATCTTGCGATAGGGCAGCTCCAGCTGGCGCAGCACTGTTTCGGCGCAACGCGTCATCCGCTCGTGCTCCTCTTCGGAGCGATCGGGATGGGTGATGGAAACAAGTTCCACCTTCTCGAACTGGTGCTGGCGCAGCATGCCGCGCGTGTCCTTGCCGGCCGACCCTGCCTCGGAACGGAAGCAGAGCGTGTGCGCGGAGTAGCGCAACGGCAAAGCCGCCTCCTCCACGATCTCGCCGGCCACCAGGTTGGTCAGGGTGACCTCGGCGGTCGGGATCAGCCAATGCCCCTCCTTGGTCTGGAACATGTCCTCGGCCAGCTTCGGCAACTGCCCACTCCCGTAGACGACGTTGTCGCGCACCAGAACAGGAGAGTTCACCTCGCGATAGCCATGCTCGCGGGTGTGCAGGTCCAGCATGTACTGCGCCAGCGCCCGGTGCAGACGTGCCACACCGCCGCTCAGCAGCACAAAGCGCGAGCCGGAGAGCTTGGCCGCAGTCTCGAAGTCCATGCCACCCAGAGCTTCGCCCAGCTCGAAGTGCTGTTTCGGCTCGAAATTGAACGGCTTGGGCTCGCCCCAGCGATCCACCTCCTGGTTGGCTGCCTCGTCGGCACCATCGGGGACGGCTGCCATCGGCCGGTTCGGCAGAGCAGAGAGCAAAGCTTCGATCTGCTGCTCCAGATCCTGGGCTTCGGCTTCCAGTTCCGGCATCCGCTCTTTCAGGCCCGAGACCTCGCCCTTAAGGGCATCGGCAGTTGCCTGATCGCCCGAGCGCATGGCCTGGCCGATCTCCTTCGAGGCGGCGTTGCGGCGTTGCTGCACCTCCTGCAGCGCCGTCTGTGCCTCGCGCCACTTGCGATCGAGCGCCAAAACCTCGTCGGCACGCGGCGGCAAGCCGCGGCGCTTCAATCCATCATCGAAGTCCGCGGGATACTCGCGGATCCATTTCAGATCGAACATGGGAAGCCTCTTTCGGCCCGGAGCCTCAGGAGTGAGAACCGGGGGAGCGCCGTTATAGAATCATGCGGGCAGCCGGGTAAACCGCTGCTCGGGCGCGTCTCTCATGCGAGTAGGCGGTTCCAGCGCTAATCGTCGTCGTCGTCGGCTTCCGCACGCGCCTCTTCTTCGGCTTTTGCGCGCTTCTTCTCGACCGCACGGGCCATCCAGATGGAGGCCTCGTAGAGCAGAATTACCGGCACTGCCAGCATCAGCTGCGACAAGGGGTCAGGCGGCGTGAAGATGGCGGCAAAGACCACAACGGCTACGATGGCATAGCGGCGCGACTTGGCCAGCCCATCGGCCGAGACGATGCCGACCTTGGCCAGCAGCACGATCACCACCGGCAACTGGAAGGCCAAGCCGAAGGCGAAGATCAAGGTCATCACCAACGAGAGGTACTCGTTGACCTTCGGCTCCAACACGATCGGCAGCTGATCGGGGCTCGCCGGCTGCTCGAAGGAGAGGAAGAACTCCCAGGCCAGCGGCATGATCAGATAGTAGACCAGCGCCGCCCCCACGAAGAAGAGCACCGGCGTCGCCATCATGAAGGGACGCAGCGCCTGCCGCTCGTTCTTGTAGAGCCCCGGTGCCACGAAGCCCCAAATCTGAGTCAGGATCAGCGGCGCACAGATGAAGGCGGCGAAGAAGAAGGAGACCTTCACGTTTGTGAAGAAGACCTCCGTCAGGTTGGTGAAGATCATGCGGGCTGCTTGGTCGCTGCCGCGGTCCTCCATCACCTTCGCCAAGGGATCTACCAGGAAATTGTAGATATCCTGCGAGATCAGCAGGAAGGTCAGAATGAAGACGACGATGAGCCCGGCAACGCAATAGAGCATGCGGTTGCGCAGCTCGACCAGGTGGTCGAGCAAGGGCATCTTGTGGTCGTCAGGATGGCTCTCAGCGTCCGCCTTCATGCCTCGCGCCGCTCATCCACTTTGGCATCCTCGTTCGTCTCGTTTGTCACGGGTTCGGCCGCTTTCGCTGATGTCTCTTCCGCCTTCGGTTCAACGGAAGGCTCTACCTTCGGCTCTGTCGAGGCAAAGATGTCGGGACCGGCTGGGGGTCGTATCGAGTTCGACGGTGCGACGCTCTCCGGCGCCTTCACGACCTTCGCCCCTGTCTCCGCCGTCTCATCCTTTGCGTCATCAGAAGCAGCAGTGGAAGACGAGGCAGACGATTGCTTTGCCTCGACTTTGGCCGCAGACTTTCGGGCCGAATCCTCCAGATCGCGCATCTCGTCGTCGACCTCACCGGTCGGATCGACAAGATCGGAGAGCGCCTTGGTGGGATTGGCACTCTTCACGCTGCTTAGGGCCTCGCGCGCATCCTCTAGCTCCGCCTCGCGCACGATGTTATCGATGCCGGAGCGGAAGTCTTGCGCATAGCGGCGCGCCTTGCGTGTCAACTGCGTTACGGTCTTCAAGGCCTCGGGCAGTTGCTTGGGTCCAAGGACCAACAAAGCAATCACCACCACGACGGTCATCTCAGACCAACCGATATCGAACATTGATGCGTCCTGTCAGAGCCGGTCCAAAACCACTGGCCTTGGGCTTAGCTGCCGGCCGTGGTCTTGTTGTTGGTCTCGCTGGTCGCAGCAGAGGCGACGGCGCCGTCCTGTTCGATCTTCTTGGATTCGGCGGTCGCAGTTTCGCCCTCGGCCGCACCGTCCTTGTCCTCTTCCTTGAGGCCCTTCTTGAACGATTTGATGCCGGTTCCGACGTCCTTCATTAGGCGCGGAATCTTGCCACCGCCGCCAAACAGCAGCAGCACGACGGCCAGCACAATGAGCCAATGCCAGATGCTCATGCTGCCGATCAGCGCCAGGGTTGCGGGTTCGCTCGCAGACTCAATAATCTTCATGCCTTCTCTCGGCTCCCTTGACCGCACCGCTTCAGGGGTGGGGCCTGTCTCTCAAAGTTGGGCGGGCCCGATCGGGGACCACCATGTAACAAGGTGGTGCGGACTATGGACCAAAGCCACCGCGCTCGCAATCGGGACCCGTCTTTCGCGGGTTGTTCGCCTTCCCTTACGTCACTTGGCCGTAAAGAGGAAGACCAGATCGGGATCGAAAGCGATCGGGACCTGCGTTCCTGCCTCCGGCAGGAAGCGCCCCGGCACGCGCGCATGCAGGTGTATATCGGCATCGCCGTCGCCTTGTGCCAGGGCCAAGTGCACAAGGCTGCTGCGTCCCAAGAGGCGTGCCGCCTCGACCTCTGCTGTCACGAGAGGGCGCCTGGAGCCGGCAACGGCAAGCGCACCCAGCAACAAACCCTCCGAGCGCACGAGGACATCCAGCGCCGCCCCTTCATTCAAGCCACCGGCCTCCACCGTTCCCAAAGGTGTGATCACCCGTCCGTCCCTGACATAGCCCGGCAGGACATTCACCTCACCGAAGAAGCCGGCGACGAAACGATCGTTCGGCTTGGTGTAGAGCGCGTCGGGGGGGCCTTCCTGTACGACCTTGCCGGCCCGCATCAGGGCGATGCGGTCGGCCATGAACATCGCCTCTTCGGGATCGTGGGTGACCATCACGCAAGCGATTCCGGCCTGTTTGAGCACGTGCAGCGTCTCGTCACGCACCTCGCGCCTGAGGGTGGCGTCCAGGCCGGAGAAAGGCTCGTCCAGCAGCATGACACGCGGCGCTGGCGCCATGGCACGTGCTAGGGCGATGCGCTGCTGCTGACCGCCGGAGAGTGTATGCGGAAAGGCTTTGGCATAGTCGCCCAGCCGCACCTGCTCCAACATGGTCCCGGTTCGGCGCGCACGTTCCTTGGCAGGGCGCCCTTTGAGGCCGAAAGCAACGTTTCGGGAGACATCCAGATGCGGAAACAGCGCGAAGTCCTGAAAAACCAGGCCGATCCCGCGCTCTTCGGGCGGCAAGTCCCTGCCCTGGCCGGCGACCAGCTGACCGCCGATCGAGACCTGACCCTGCTGCAGGGTCTCGAGGCCTGCAGCGAGGCGAAGCAAGGTGGTCTTGCCACAGCCCGACGGCCCCAGGAGACAGAGCAATTCCCCCTCGTCGACCTTGAGGTCGACACCATCGACGGCCAGACGCTCGCTGTAGCGATGCGCCACCCCCTCCATCACCAGTTCGCTCATTGCGACGAATGATCCCCGGAGTGTCGATCAAGGGGTTCCGGCAGTTCGGCCTGATCGCTGTCCTCGTCCGGCACCAGGGTCTCGCCAAAATCTTCGGCCAGAGGCTCGGCCTCGCCATCGGGCTCGGCCACATCGAAGAGCCCGGCGCGCTCACCCAAGGCAGTAATCGCCGGCCGTGTATCCAGAAGTCCCGCAGCCTTGAGTTCGTCCAAGCCCGGTAAAGCCGTCAGGCTCTCGAGGCCGAAGTGATCGAGGAAGCTTTGCGTGGTGCCCCAAAGCATCGGCTTGCCGGGCGTCATGCGCCGCCCGCGAGGGGTGATCCAACCGGCCTCCAACAAGACGTCCAAAGTACCCTTGGAGAGGGCGACGCCTCGCACCTCCTCGATCTCCGCTCGCGTGACCGGTTGATGGTAGGCAATAACCGCCAGACTCTCGATCGCCGCCCGCGATGGCTTGCGTTCCACCGTCTTCGTGCGGTTGAAGAGATAGGCCAGATCCGGCGCCGTGCGGAAGGCATAGGCCTTGCCGACCCGCTGCAGTACCACACCGCGATTGGCATAGAGATCGGCCAGCTCGCTCAAGAGTTCCGGTATGTCGGGCAGGGTCGGCAGAGCCTCCTGCAAATCCTTGGCCGTCAGAGGCTCGGTCGCAGCGAAGAGCAGCGCTTCGAGTGCCCGCAGGTTCTGAAAGCGTTCGGCCTCGCTCACTGCTGCTCCCTCTCACGCTGTAGGTAGAGAGGACCGAATGTGCCGTCTTGGCGCAGCTGTGCTTTGCCTTGGCGCACCAGTTCCAGGCTGGCGGCAAAGGTCGAGGCAACGGCGGAGCGCCACTTGATGCCACCGGCAAGCTCGTGCGGCAGGAAACTCATCAGCGGTTGCCAGCCCGGCAAGCTCCCAATCATGCGCTCCAGGCGCTCGATCGCCTCTTCGACGGTGTGCAGCTGCACCACCGGGATGCTCAAGCGGCCGCCGCCCACCCTTTGGCGACAACCGCCGTAGGCCTTCAGCAGATCGTAGAGCGAGACCTCGAAGACAGTGTTGCGCTGGATGGTCACCGCTTCCGGCGCTCCGCGGGCCAAACGCCCCTGGCCCAGCTGCGGCTGATCCAGCAGACGCTGACCCGCCTTGCGCATAGCCTCCAGCCGCTGCAGTTGAAAGGCAAGGGCGGCCGCCATCTCGGCACCGGTGGGCTCATCCGACTCGCTCTCGGGCTCGGGCAGTAGAAGTCGGGATTTCAAGTAGGCGAGCCAGGCCGCCATCACCAGATAGTCGGCGGCCAGTTCGAGGCGCAGTTTGCGCGCCTCCTGCACGAACAAGAGATACTGCTCGGCCAGCGCCAGAATCGAGAGCCGGGCAAGATCCACCTTCTGATCGCGCGCCAAATCCAGCAGTACGTCGATCGGACCCTCGTAGCCCTCTAAGGCCAAACGGAACCGCTCCCCGTCCGGCTGTGGTGGAGCGTCCTCCTCAAAGTCCTTGGTGTCTGCGCTCTCTTCGCTCACAGAGCCGCTCCTCTCCGGCCGATCCGAAGGCGGGCTGTTGGGCGATGCTTCGGTTCTCGTTGCCTTGGCTTTAGTGCGAGCCTAGGCCGCTTGCAAGAGGCTCTCAAGTTCTTCCCCATAGGATCGACGTTGCGCTGGCGTCAGGATCTCGGCCGGGCCTAGGCCCAGGCGCCCCCGCTCGAACCGCTCCAGGGCTTTAGGGCGCATCGGCCCGACGGCGAGCGCGACCTCGGCCATCTCCTCCATTATACCATTGCAATGCAGTGCTAAATCGCATCCCGCAGCCATTGCCGCCTGCGCCCGCTCTCCCAAACTACCGCTCAAGGCCTGCATCGAGAGGTCGTCGCTGATCAGCAGACCATCGAAGCCCAGGTCACGACGGATCACGCGATCGATCAGCTGCCGCGAGGAGGTGGCCGGCGCCTCATCATCGACGGCCTCGAAGACGACATGCGCCGTCATCGCCCAAGCCTGATCGCGGAGCAGCCGAAACGGCAGGAAGTCACTCATCGAGAGTTCCGATTCCATCGTGGTGCAGACCGGTAAGGCATGATGGCTGTCCACCAAACCACGGCCGTGTCCTGGAATGTGCTTGATCACCGGCTGCACGCCGCCGTCCAGTAAGCCTTGGCAGGCGGATCGCCCTAGGTCGGCGACCAGGATCGGATCCGCACCGAAGGCGCGATCACCGATCACTTCGTGGGCGCCCGCGTGCCTCAGATCGATGTCCGGAGCGCAATCCACGGTGATACCGAGCGCGATCAATTCGTCAGCAATCAACCGATGGTTCACATAGACCGCCCGACGCGCTGCGGCGAGATTCTTGGCCGCCAGAGCACCGAAGTCGCCTGCCGGCGGCGCGGTGCGCCAATGCGGCGGGCGCAAACGCTGGACGCGGCCGCCCTCCTGGTCGATCAGGATCGGAGCATCGGCGCGCCCGACCAGCGCACGCAAGCTGCGAGTCAGGTCTGTCACCTGATCGGGCGTTTCGATGTTACGGGCGAAAAGAATGAATCCCAGCGGATCAGCTTCACGCAGAAAATGCGCCTCCTCTTGGTCCAAGGAGGGCCCCGACAGACCGAGCACAAGGGCACGGCAGTGTTTCGTCACCTTCTGTATCTCCTGCTTGACCTGTCGCGTAGGCTGCTGCCCTTCCGCACGGCTAAGGCGCCACCACGATACAGGCCTGTCCCTTATCCTTCAGCTGCTGGCAACGCGCGCTTGCAGCCTCGCGGTCGGCGAAGGGTCCGGCCCGCAGGCGATAGAAGGTGCCACGCCCTTCGATCTCGATCTTCTGCACGGAGTGCGAGAGACCGGAGAGCTGGGCGCTATGGCGTGAACTCATCGTCTGCCAAGAGCGCTCTGCAGCTTCTGCGGAGGTCAGGGAGGCCAGTTGTACTAGGTATCCCTGACCGGCGGTCGTTTGGTTCGCCGTCGTCGCGGCTGTGGTTGTATCAGGGGCCGTGGTCGTCTCAGGGGCTGTCGCGGTCGGAGCGGTCGTTTCTGTAGTCGTTTCCGAAGCAGGGGTAGACCCGGAGAGCGCTGCCGCCACAGTGTCTTCGCGCCCATCCAGCTTGGCACTGGGCCGCGGCGGGATGGCTAGGCCCGGTGCTGCGAGGCGATCGGCAGAAGGGGCCGTACCCTCCAGCGCCCCCTGGCCCTCGCTCTCTTCGATAATCGCAGCAATCTGATCTTCAGCCTGATTTTCGGCCTGGGCGGCAACAGGCGCAGCCTCCGCCTCCGGCTGCACCACCTGCGGCACTGGCGGCAGCGGCGTCGGCTCCTCCGGCGGGGGCTGCAGGACCACGGCCTCCGGCTCTCCGCGCGATGCCGTCTGGTCCAGCACCTGCACGTCGCGATTGGGAACTTCGAGCCCTCCCGGCACGCTGGGCTTCACCTTGTCGACCTCGACCTGGGCTTTCAGGGTCGGCGCCTCGACTCCGGCCACCTGTTCCTGCCCCCGGGTTCCGAAAAGCACGACCGCGCCGGCACCGATCAGCAGTGCGACCAAACCCAGCAAGGGCAGGAGCAGCCGACGTTTGCGCCGCGGCGGCGGTGCCTCTTCATAGACCTCCTCTTGGATCGGTTCTTCGGGCGCCCCCAAAGGCGGGCCGTCATACCCACCGTGGTCGATAGCGGCACCCCCCCGCGGTTCTGCTGGAGCACGAGACACTTCGGCCTCAAATCTACCGGCGGCCCCATAGCCGTCGGGATCGAGGGTCGGGGCAGCCGGCCGACCTGCCGGCCCAGGAGATCCAGGCGGGTCAATCCAGGCGCTAGCGCCTGCTTGCGGCAGACTGCGAAAGTCCGCCGCGGTCGATCGAGCATGGCTCAATCCCGGCTCGGCCATCTCCGGCGACAGCGGTGCGCTCTCAGCGTCGTGGTCACTGCTTTCGTCAAAATGCGGTTCGTCGACCGCTGTGCGGCGGGTCAGAGGTTCCGGGGCACTCTCGTCTAGCGGTCGACGGCGGTCGCTATCGGATATGATCCGCCTGATGTCTTCCGGGCGAATCATATCCGCCATCAGCGCAACTCCTCCCCATTAGCGAAGCTCGTTCAGGGGCTCGACACCGAACACCAGCAGCCCTGAGGCCACCACCGTCGCCATCGCCTTGACCAAGGCCAGGCGGGCTGCCGTGACCTCCGGCTGGCCAGGAAGGAGAAAGCGGAGTTCCGCCTCGTCCTTACCCCTGGTCCACAGGCCATGGAAGCGTGATGCCACATCATACAAGTAAAAGGCGATACGATGCGGTTCTTCAGCTTCGGCCGCACTCTCAACGATTCGGGGCCACTGTACCAGCGTTCGAATGAGCGCCAATTCGTCGGAGTCGGTCAAGCGGTCCAGGGGAATCTCCGCCAGAACTTGTGAGTCGGTCGAGATCTCCGGAAAATTTTCGGTTGCGTGGCGCAGGACACTCATGGCGCGCGCGTGGGCATACTGAACGTAGAATACTGGATTGTCCCGGCTCTGCTCCAAGGCCTTGTCGAGATCGAAGTCCAGCTGCGCATCGTTCTTGCGCGTCAGCATGATGAAGCGCACGACCCCAGCCCCGACTTCGTCCACCAGGTCCTTCAGGGTTACGAAAGTCCCCGACCGCTTGGACATGCGCAAGGGTTGACCTCCGCGGCTCAGCTTCACCAGCTGACACAGCTTGATCTCAAGATTGGCCTCGCCTTCGCTCAGCGCTGTAACGGCAGAGCGCATGCGCTTCACATAGCCGCCGTGGTCTGCGCCCCAGACATTGATCTGTCGGCAAAATCCCCGCCGGTACTTGTCCAGGTGATAGGCCATGTCATTGGCGAAGTAGGTCCAGCTACCATCGGATTTCTTGAGCGGCCGGTCTGTGTCGTCACCAAATCGCGTGGCACGAAACAGCGTCTGCGGGCGTGGCTCCCAGTCCTCCGGCGCCTTGCCTTTGGGCGGCTCCAGCGTGCCTGTGTAGATCAGGTCGCGAGCGCTCAGAGTCTCGAAGACCTCGTCGACCGCACCGGCCTCGACCAGGCTGCGCTCTGAGGTGAAGACCGATTGATGGATGCCGAGCTGCGCCAGATCGGCCTTGATCCAGGACATGATCTCTTCGATGGCAAAGGCGCGTATCGGGGCCAGCCATTCGCCCTCAGGCCGATCAAGCCAGCGCTTGCCGTCGCGTTCGGCCAAAGCGGTGCCGACCGCCTTGAGGTAGGCGCCGGGATAGAGCCCTTCGGGGATCTCCGCAGCACCCAGCCCCAGCGCCTCGCGATAACGCAGATAGGTGGAACGCGCCAGGGTATCGACCTGATTGCCGGCGTCGTTGATGTAGTACTCTCGAGTCACCGCGAAGCCGGCCTTTTCCATCAGGCCGGCCAGAGCGTCGCCGACGACAGCGCCGCGCGCATGGCCGACGGTCAGGGGACCGGTCGGGTTGGCCGAGACATACTCGACATTGACGGCCTGCCCGCCCCCCATATCGCT
The DNA here is from genome assembly GCA_963669445.1 of Rhodospirillales bacterium. Classification (GTDB taxonomy): domain Bacteria; phylum Pseudomonadota; class Alphaproteobacteria; order Kiloniellales; family JACOMY01; genus JACOMY01. The sequence continues at coordinate 834,362 of OY770029.1, read as the reverse complement.
CTCGCCATAGGCTGTGCCTTCGCGCAAAACGCTGCGCAAGGCATCCAGCCAGACGTCCGGCGACAGGTTCCAGTTGAGGAAGCCGGGGCCGGCGACCTCTAAATCTCTCACCTGCGGGTCTGCTTCCAGCCCCTTGGCCAGCAAGTCGGCCAGCGCGCGCGGCTTGCGCCCGGCCGCCTTGGCCAAGACCATGGCAGCGTTGCTTGACATCTCCCGATGGAGTGGATCGCGCGGCGGCTGCACCACAGCGCGCGAGAGATCGAGGTCGGCCGGCAGCTCGCCGGAATCGATCAGGCCCTGGATCAGGGTGCGAACCCGCACGGTATGGATCTTAAAGAGGTTCATTCTGGCTCATCATCTATAGAGATCGAACAGTTTGGCATGCTCGGCCATGGCATAGCGGTCGGTCATACCTGCGATGTAGTCGGAGATCAGGCGCGCCGTCCCGCCTTCGTCACCCGCCGCTTCGGCCCGACGCCGCCACTCCTCGGGCAGGCAGATCGGCACCTGCTGATACTGCGCAAAGAGTTCGCTCACAATGCGACGCGCTTTCACCATCATGCGGTTGACGCGAAAGTGGCGATAGAGCCGTTGGAAGAGAAAGCGCTTGATCGCCAGATTGGTCTGCTGCATGTCGGCCGAGAATGCCGCGAGCGGCTCACCTAGGCCTCGCACATCCTCTGCACTCTTAGGGTCGAAGCGGGCGATGCGGCGCCGCGTTTCGGCAAGCAGGTCCTCAACCATGGCATTGATCAAGCGGCGTACCGCCTCGTGGCGGAAGCGCGAAGGCTCCAGGCCGGGATGGAGCCTATCAACCTCAGCGAAGATCTCGCCAACTAGCGGCAAAGCGGTCAGCTCTTTTCTGGTCAGGATGTTGGCCCTAAGGCCATCGGCGATGTCGTGATTATTGTAGGCGATGTCGTCGGCAAGGGCTGCGATCTGCGCTTCGGCACTGGGATAGGTAGCCAGTTCCAGGTCGTGGTTCTCGACGTAGGCTGCAAAGTAAGGCCTAGGATCCAGAATCGGACCATTGTGCTTGGCCATACCCTCGAGACATTCCCAGGAGAGGTTCAGCCCGTCGAACTTGGCGTAGTGCGACTCGATCTCGGTCACCAGACGAAAGGCCTGCTCGTTGTGATCGAAGCCGCCGTAGGGCGCCATGGCCGCGCTCAAGGCATCTTCGCCGGCGTGGCCGAAGGGTGTGTGGCCAAGGTCGTGCGCCAGCGCCACGGCCTCCGCCAGGTCCTCGTTCAGACCCAACTGACGACAGATGGAACGCGTGATCTGGGCGACCTCCAGCGAGTGGGTCAGGCGCGTGCGATAGTGATCCCCCTCGTGATAGACGAAGACCTGGGTCTTGTACTGCAAGCGCCGAAAGGCGTCGGAGTGGATGATCCGGTCGCGGTCGCGCTGAAAGGGCGTGCGGGTCGGGCTCTCCGGCTCCACACAGTGGCGGCCGCGGGACTCCTCGGGCAAGCAGGCAAAGGCGGAATGCGTGGTCATAACGCGGCGGAGCCTAGAACATCTGCGCGTCCCGCGATATCGCTGCCGCACATGTCTCCACCGCTTTTTGGCAGGGTCCCGGGCGACTAGGTCCTACAGGGCAAGGCTGCTTCCGCGGAGGGGCCTTTGATCCGAGGCACAAAAGACTTACATTAGAATGCGACAAACGTGGTTGGGCGCGCTATGAGGGCGAGGCCCGGACAGATGATGAGGATGGCGATGAGTGACGCGCGCGTGATTCTAACCACGAACGCTGCCAAGCGGGTGGCCGAGTTGGCTGCTGCCGAGGGCGATCCCGGCTTGAAGCTGCGCCTCGCCGTTTCCGGCGGTGGCTGTTCCGGCTTTCAGTACGGCTTTTCCTTCGACGAGGAGATCAAGGCCGACGATCATGTGTTCGAGACCGACGGGGTCAAGCTGCTGATCGACGAGATCTCGCTGGAATTCCTCTCGGGCGCCGAGGTGGATTTCGTAGAAGAGTTGATTGGCTCTTCCTTCCAGGTGCGCAATCCACAGGCAAGCTCGTCCTGCGGCTGCGGCACCTCCTTTGCGATCTGACGGTAGAGCCGGCTCTTGGCGACAATCGCCTCCTGGAACGTAAACTCGATCAAGGCGCGATTGGGCAACGTCACCGCCTGGATCGATGAGTTCAAACCCGACGTCCTGCTGTTGCAGGAGTTGAAGTGCCAGGAGGAGACCTTTCCGGCACTGGAGATCCGCGCGCTCGGCTATCACTACGAACTGGTTGGGCAAAAGAGCTACAACGGCGTCGGCATCTTCTCGACCCAGCCGATCGAAGTGCGCGAGCACGCCTTGCCAGGTGACGAGAGCGATTCCCAGGCGCGCTACTTGGAAGCCGAGACCAATGGGGTTCTGGTCGCCTCCATCTATCTGCCGAACGGCAACCCGGTCGCCAGCGACAAATTCCCATACAAGTTGGCTTGGATGGATCGCCTGGCTACGCACGCCGAGGCTCTGCTGCGCGAAGAAAAGATACTGGTGCTGGGCGGCGACTACAACGTCATTCCCGATGCGGTGGATTGCTACGATCCACAGGCTTGGCGCGGTGACGCGCTGTTTCGGCAGGAGAGCCGCCAGGCCCTGCGTCGGCTGATCAACCTGGGCTTCACCGACGCCTATCGTCAGGTGCATCCCAAGACGCGCGGCTACACATTCTGGGACTATCAGGGCGGCGCCTGGCAGAACGATCTGGGCATCCGGATCGACCATCTGCTGCTCTCACCACAGGCCGCCGATCGACTGCAGGACTGCAGTATCGACCGAGAGCCGCGCGGCAGGCAAAAGGCCAGCGACCACACGCCCATCTGGTGCAAGCTTGAGGTTTAAGCTGTTGCCATCGGCGCGCCCCGCCTAGAGTTCCGACTATGCCCTTCTTGCCGCTGGGTGACAGCAATCCGCGCCTGCGCATCGAGCGCCCCTACGTCAGCTACGTCCTGCTCGCGAGCTGCTTCTTCATCTACCTCTACCAGAGCACGCTTAGCTTCCAGGACGACGGCATCCTTGTGTTCGGCTTCGGCCTGATCCCGGCGGTCCTGACCGGCGAGGCGCAGTTGGCCGCCTATCTGGAAGAACTACCGGCCTGGGCAACACTTCTCAGCTATCAATTCCTGCACGGCGGTTGGGATCACCTCATCGGCAACCTGTTGTTCCTCTGGGTCTTCTCCGACAATGTCGAGGACTGTCTGGGCCACGTCCGCTTCGTGATCTTCTACCTGATCACCGGCGTTATCGCCGGGCTGGTCCATGTCGCAATCGAGCCGGGCTCGGAGGTTCCCCTGATCGGCGCGTCCGGGGCTATCTCGGGCGTGCTTGGCGCCTATCTGCTGCTGCATCCCTTCGCCCGACTGGTCGTGCTGATCGTCTTCGTGCCTTTGGTCCTTCCAGCCTGGCTGCTGCTGGCCGGCTGGTTCGGCTTCCAGTTCTTCGCTTCGCAAGCCGACGGCACCGGTCCGGTTGCTTGGTGGGCGCACATCGGCGGTTTTGCCGCCGGCATGATCCTCGTGGTCTTCTTCCGCCAGCGCGGCGTTCCCTTGCTCGCTCGAGAGCCGCCGCGGCGGATCCGCCTCACGCTGCCGCGCAGTGGCTCGCGCAGCTATGCACAAGCAGACGAAAGCCCGGAAAGGCCTGACGACGCGGGTCCAGGCCCCTGGGATCGCACCGCTGACGGCGATCGACCCACCGGCGGCGGACCCTGGGGACGAAGAGACGACTAGAGCAGATCGATCCCGAACGGAGTCTTTCGAGGCCACAAACCTGATTTACGTCTCGAAATTGTAGAGCGGCCCTTTGCCGTCACCGGCAAACCACCTGGCCGAGACTGACCTCTACACTGGCTTCCAGACCTTCGTCTGGCCGAGGGAACAGCAAGCGGCGGAATAGAGATCAGGGACGGTAAGCCCCAGATCCAACCTCATCGATCATCAACGATGATCGATGGTGTGAACGATCAATAGCCGAGCTCTCGGTCCACCTCGTTGATCAGCGGCTTGCCTGCCTGAAGGCGCCTATAGTTCTCTGCCACCTGCTCAAAACCGCCGGTGAGGTGCCAGCCAGACACGTGTGGCGTCAGGGTGACCTTGGGGTGTTGCCAAAAAGGGTGCTCGGCCGGAGGCGGCTCCTGGCGCAGGACGTCCAGGATGGCACCGCCCAAATGGCCGACGTCCAGGCTTTGCAACAAGTCCTCCTCGACCACCAAGTCGCCGCGACCGACGTTGATAAAGCTGGCATCGGCCTTCATCGCCGCAAAGGCTTCCCGGTTCATCAAATCGCGGGTCTCCGGCGTCGAGGGTAGGCACGCGATCAGATAATCGCTTTCAGCGAGCACCGTCCGCAAGCCCTCTACGCCGCTCAGGCAGACAACGCCGGGCACCTCCTTCGGGCTTCTGCTGTAGCCGACGACGCAGAAGTCCAGGCCAGCGAAAGACCGCGCGATCCGGGCACCGATGTGGCCCAGCCCCAAGACGCCGACGCAGACCTCTGGCGCCTCGCGCGGCTCCACCTTGTTCCAGCGGCCAGCAGTCTGCTCGGTCTCATAGAAGCGCAGATGACGATGGTCGCGCAGCACGTAGGCCAGTGCGAACTCTGCCATCTCGCGCGCCGGAGCATCCGGCTTGAGGCGGGTCACACGTATGTGCGGCGGCAAATCCGGCTGGGCGACGATACGCTCGACACCGGCACCCAGTTTCTGCACCAAACGCAGTGCCGGAAATTGGCCGGCCTCGCCCGGGTCGAGCCGATCCACTACCATCATCTCGATCTCATCGACCCGGCCAGGCGCGTCGGCCAAGCGCAGATCGGCTTCCGGCAGGCGCCGACGCAGCTCGGCAAACACCGCCTCGGGATCCATCCAGTCCGTCGTCTTCACCGAAACCAGTATCGCCATGACCTATCCTACCCTGCCGCTTGATCGCGCCGGGTGTGACCAGCGCTGCATCCAGCTAGTAGGTCGGCGGCACCTGCCAGGCAACCCAAACCATCATCGAGCCCATGACCACCACGGCCATGGCGCCGACGACGGCCAAGCCTTGGCCTAGCCGCGCGCTCCACAGGCTGTCGCGCGGCACCACCTGAAAGGCGCCTCGGCGCGCCAGAATGGCGAGAAGGGCCAATGCACCGACTGCCAGCGCGGTTCCCATGGCCATCGCCAAGGTGGCAGTCGCACCGGCCAGAAAGAGCCCCTGACCCATGGTGAAAAGCAGCACGATCACGGCACCGCTGCAGGGCCGGATGCCGATCGACAGCACCATCGCCCAAAAGTCGCGCTTGGGGATCGTCTCCAGGTCCTGCGCATGCCCTGCGTGATGATGATCGTCATGAGCATGGCTGTGCCCGCAGCAGCCCCGCTTTCCCCGCAGCGCGCGGATCAGCATGGCCAAACCCAGCAAGAGGATGAGCCCATAGCTCGTCAGCTCTAGCCAATAGACATTGCGCGTCGTGGCCAAACGTCCCTGGTCCAGCAGCAACACCAGAGCGCCGACCAAGAGGATTGCGCTCGCCGCCTGCGCGAGAGAAGACACCAGGGTGAGCAGCAGGCTGGAGCGGATGGCGCTACCGCTGGCAATGGCATAGGAGGAGATGATGAGCTTGCCGTGTCCCGGTCCCAAGGCATGGAAGACGCCATAGAGAAAGGCGCCGCCAATCAGGCTGAACAAAGCGCCCGGAGCGCCCTCTTTTAGAGCCCGCATCAGATACACCAGTTCGCGGTGCAGCATGGCTTGCTGTGACAAGAGCCACGCATAGCTCCGTGCGAGCCAGCCCGGCCCCTCGGCCGCCACTGCGGGCCCCTCCAACCCCGAGAGCCCTTGCGCCAGGGCAGCGCCGCTCAGCAGCAACGCAAGACAGACAAGCAATCCAGCTCGCACCGATCACACGCTCCCGCAGGCCAAGTGGTAGTAGGTTGGGTAAAAGACGCCGTAGTAGAGCGGCTGATCCAAGGCCTCTTTCGGAGCCATACGACAGGCTGTGTCGGCGACTTTGATGTCCTTGTCGGCAAGCATGAAGTCGACGTAGTAGCCGGTGTCGAAGAGCCCGACGGCAAAAGGCGTCTCGTTCACATCGACCGGCTGAGGCAGGACAACGCGGAAGCGGTAGGAGACCTGAACCCCATCGTCCTCAGCATAGAAGTCCTTGACAGCCGAGACAGAGGGCTGTTCGTCGCCGATCCTGAGGTGGGTAAAAAAGCTACGCTCCGACAGTGCAACCGCGGAGACACCGACCAGAGCGTCCAGCTCTGTCTGGGACAGGGCGCCGTCGTGGTCCTGATCGAAATCCTGACGGACCATTTCGCTATAGAAGTCGTCAAAGTGCCAGGTAATCCCCAAGGCGACGACCTTACCCTCCTCCATCTCCAGGTCCAGGGTTGCATCGATCCAGACGTGCGGATGGGCGAAAGCTGAGCGTCCGACGATCAGGCCAGAGAACAGCAAGAGCATAAGAAGCCATTTGCGAGTCATAGCAGCCTCATACCGATAGATTTGGGAGAGTCTATGGCGAGGCGCCGCGCGCCGGAAGAAAAAAGCGCACTGCCGAGGAAAGGCTTTGCGCCAAGACGAAGAAGACCAGGGCAGCAACCACGATCGAAGGACCGCTTGGCGTATCCCACAGCAGCGAGGCTTCGAGACCACCGATCACGGCGGCAACGCCGAAGCCGGCGGCCAATACGACCATGCGCTCGGGCGTCTCGGCCAGGCCGCGGGCGGCCGCGGCAGGCAGCAAAAGCAGAGCGGTGATCAGCAGCACGCCGACCAGTTTCATGGCAGCAGCGACCACCAGGGCGAGCAACAACAGAAAGACGACCTCGACCAAGCCGCCCGAGCGCCCCTCCGCCGTTGCCAGGTCGGGATCGATGCTGGACAGCAGCAGACGGCGCCAGATTGCCAGAAGGACAATGAAGACCAGCAAACCCAGGCCGGCGATGACCAACAGCTGCTCGCGCGAGATCGCCAGGATATCGCCGAAGAGATAGCCTAGAAGGTCCAGCCTCAAGCCCTCCATGAACGAGAGGGCAAGCAGACCCAAGCCCAAGGCGCCATGCGATAAGAGCCCCAGCGCCGTGTCGTTCGCCAGGCGCCCGCGACGGCGCAGCAGCAACAACAAAAGGGCCATGGCCGAACCCACCAGGGCAACGGTGACGATCGTGTCGATCCGCAGCAACAGCCCCATGGCAATGCCCAGCAAGGCCGAATGTGAGAGCGCATCACCGAAATAGGCCATGCGTCGCCATACCACGAAGCAGCCGAGCGGTGCTGCAATCAGGGCCACGGCACTGCCGCCAAGCAGTGCCCTGACGAAGAAATCGTCAAGCATGACCGGCGCGATCCTTCGCGTGGTCCTTTGCGTGATCCTTTGCGTGATCCTTTGCGTGATCCTTCAGGGGCACCACCTCGCCATGGCGATGCTGGCGGTAGAGGGCAAAGGCGTCCTGTGAGCCCAAGATCCGGCGATAGGCCGGGTCGCCGACCACAGACTCCGGCGTCCCGGCACAGCAGATTGTGCGATCGATGCAAAGCACCCGGTCGGTGCAGGCAAGCACCAAAGAGAGGTCGTGGGAGATCATCAAGACCGCGCTTCCGCGGTCGCGCTGTTCGGCCAGGATCTGCGAGAGCTCGCTCTGCCCTTCCAGATCCAGCCCCTGCCCCGGCTCGTCCAGCACCAGCAAGTCAGGATCGCGCGACAACGCGCGGGCCAGCAGAACCCGCTGCTGCTGGCCACCGGAGAGCGCCCGCATCTGGCGTTTGGCCAGGTGTGCGACCTTCATGCGCTCCAGTGCCGGCCGTCCGCGGTCACGGACAGCATTGCCGAGTGTAACGAAGCGACCGACGGTGATCGGCAGGGTCGGATCCAGCCGCAGATGCTGAGGGACATAGCCGACCGAGAGCTTCTTGGCCCGGAGGAGACTGCCTTGCTTGGGCTTGAGCACGCCGATCGCCAGCTTCGCCAAAGTCGACTTGCCGGCACCGTTCGGCCCCACCAGGGTCACCACCTCTCGCCGGCTGAGCGTTATGTCGATCTCCTCCAGCACCGCGGCCCCTTCGTAGGCGAAGCCAAGACCACGCCCCTGTAGCAGGATGTCTCCCTTTGCCAGGCTCACGCACCCTCCTTCCGGCGACAGCTCGGGCAAAGGCCGCTCAGTTCGACAGTGAAGCCCTCGACCTTGAACCCCAAAGCCTCAGCTGCGCGCTGCATGGCCCTGAGGCCCTGCTCCTCCACCAGCTCGGCCGCATCGCCACAGGCGCGGCACAACAAGAGCTGGCCGCGGTGGTGTTCCTCGGGCAAGGGGCAGCCGACGAAGGCATTCAAGGTCTCGACGCGATGCACCAAACCCTGCTCCTGCAGAAACTCGAGTGCGCGATAGACAGTGGGCGGTTGCGGCTTGCCGCCGCTCTCCTGGGCGAGCGTGGCTAGGATGTCGTAGGCACCCAGTGGCCGATGACCGGACCAAATGACCTCCAAGACTCGCCGGCGGATCTCCGTCAGGCGCACGCCACGCTCCTGGCAAAGCGCTTCGGCCCGCGCCAAGGCGGAGGTCGCACAGCGGGTGTGATCATGGCCAAAGCCGCTAAAGTGGGCGCCCTCCAGCGTCTCCCTCTCGTCCAGACCCTTGGTCATGCACGCACTCCTCTCCACCCTTCGTCATCTTCTTGTAGCGAGATATCGACTGTTATACTATTGCATATTTGACAGATCCGGGTGCATCTTCCCTCGCCTAGATCTGTTCGGACCTCAAAGGAGCGCCGTAATGCGACGACTACGTGCCTGCCTCACGGGAGGCCTCTTGCTTCTCGCCAGTACCAACCTGGCCGCGGCAGAACCGCCGGCTGTCCTGGTCTCGATCAAGCCGCTGCATGGGCTGGCCGCCGCATTGATGCAGGGTGTCGGCGAACCCACCCTGCTGCTCGACGGCACCGCCTCGCCGCACGGTTACAGCCTTCGACCAAGCGAAGCCCGCGCGCTGTCCGATGCCGACCTAGTCTTCTGGGTCGGCCCCACGCTGGAAGCCTTCCTGGTCCAGCCGCTGGACAGCCTGGCCGGGCAGGCAGAACTGGTCACCGCCTTGAATCTACCCGAGATCACCCTACACGAAGCCCGCGAAGGCGGACTTTGGGCAGGTCACGATCATGCGGGTCACGATCATGACGCAGAGGATGAGGCAGACGCTCATCACCATGACCATGAGGAGCACGAAGGGCATGAAGAGCAAACGAAACTCGACGACCATGATGAGGACGGGAGTCACGAGGAGCACGGGAGTCACGAGGAGCACGGGAGCCACGAGGAACACGAAGGGCATGAGGAGCACACGAAGCACGAAGACCATGAAGATCATGAAGATCATGATCAGCACGGGAGCCACGAGGAACACGAAGGGACCGACGCTCACATCGACCCGCACATTTGGTTAGATCCGCACAATGCCGCCCGGATTGCCGAAGCCATGACCGCGGCTTTGGTCAGGGCCGACCCCGCCAACGGCGAACACTACAAGAAGAACCTCGCAACACTGACGGCCTCGCTGCAGGATCTCGACCGCAGCCTGGCGGCGCGGCTGACGCCGGTCAGCCAGAAGCCCTACATTCTCTTCCACGATGCCTATCATTATTTCGAGGAGCGCTACGGCCTCACCCCGGTCGGCACAATCTCGGTGACGCCCGATCAGCGACCGGGCGCGCGCCGCATCGCTGAGATCCGCGATCTGGTGCAAGAACGTGGCGCACTGTGCATCTTCGCCGAACCCCAGTTCTCGCCGGCCCTGATCGAGACCATATCCGAAGGCAGTGAAATCGGTGCCGGAACCTTGGATCCGCTGGGAGCCGAGGTGACGAAAGGGCCCGATGCCTATCACGAGATCATGCGCTCGCTGGCCCAAGACCTAACCGACTGCCTGACCGTCTCCGGCTAGCCCACCGATCGAGCAGGCGGCAAGGGTCCACCGCCGAGCGCGCTCTGCGGTGGGCCAACCTGCCGCGACCGAGTCACCTGCTTCCCCTTGACCGGCGCCATCCGGGTCAATAGGTCTAGCCCAACAGTGGGGTCACCGATCCCGTCCTTGGCGTTGGGCCCGTAGCTCAGTCGGTAGAGCAGCTGACTTTTAATCAGCGGGTCACAGGTTCGAATCCTGTCGGGCTCACCAACAAAACCCTATCTGATCAATAAGTTAATGAAATCCCGGCCTAGTTACATTAAACGCTCATTAAACGCTACAGCTTGCGACCGTTCTTGATGCGTTTCGCACGAGCCTTCTCGACACCCGAGACTGCAGCAGCCGCCATCTCCCTGGTTGCGGGAACATAGGTCTCCAGAATGGCCTGCGTCCGGTCGATCGAATGCCCGGATCGGGCGGCAATGTCGCGGAGTGCGACGCCAGCATGAGCCGCTTCGACCATCCCTGACCGGCGCAGATCAAGGAACTGGCGGTCAAGGAAACGATCTTCTTCCGTATCGTTTTGATCCTTGTAGGCGTCGTTCGCGGCCTTGCGGACCCTCGAGAAGGTGCTCCGGAAGTTGTGGTGGTCATAGGATTTGCCGGTCGCCTCGGAGACGATCACCGGAGCCGCGGACGGCTTCAAGGTAACAACCTTCTCGGTCGGCCGCTCGATCATCTCCAGCCGCTTCGCCAGTGCCAAGGTCAACGGCATATGGCAGAGCGCTCCGGTCTTGCTCTGCTTGAAGGCAATCAACCCGTCCTCGATCTGATCCCAGGTCAGAGACAGGACGTCGCCTTGCCGCTGGGTACAATCGAAAGTGATGCGGATTGCATGCCCCATAGACGGCCGCCCAATGCTGTCTGCGGCCTCGATCAGGCAATCCACCTCCCAAGGCTCCCAAAGCGCTTGGCGGGGCTTGGTGCCCTTCATGCGGACATGCTTGGCCGGGTTGTCGTCTGCCAGGTTCTCCGACACAGCCCAAGACCAAAGCAGCTTGGCCACCCGAAGATTGGCATTGGCGGTCGAAGGCGAAGTCTCCTGCACCTTGCGATACCAGGACTTCATGAGCTTCGGGCTGATATCGTCCAGCGGAGCGTCGCCGATCCACTGCTCCAAGGCGACAAGCCTCTGGTCGTAGCCTCGCTTCGTGCTGTCGCGCAGACCGGCATACTCGGGCGAGGCCTGATAGAGCCGGATCGTCGCCGCCACCGTGCCAGGCTTGGGCTCATAGGCGCCAGCGGCGACCTTGGCTTTCTCCTGCTCGACCTGCTCGTTCAGCTCGAGGGCTCGGCGGCGCGCCTCCTCCTCGTCCTTGCCGAGCGAGATCATCGAAAAGCCAAGGCGTTTGAGGGCTGGCGTCGGCTGCCAGTACCACCCCCATTCACGCTTCGTCAGATAGGGTATTCGTTGCAACGCTCTATCTCCTTTCGGGTGCATTGTAGCGGCGATGCGATCGATCACTATGACCGGCGCTTCCGCCGCTTCGTGGAGTTTGCACCAAAAAGAACCTCGTCGTCTTCAAGCCTCGCGAGGAGCTCTGCTTCATCTCTGTCCATCTCATGCAATCGACGGATTGCTGGATCGTCCTCGAAATCCCAGGCTGTCAACCCGGAGAGCATATCGAGCCGCTTGTCGATCTCCGCTTTGTCCCACCGCTTGCAGCCTGGAAGACTGATCACTGGTTGCGGAAAAGTGCCATCCTTGATCAGCCTTCGAACGGTCCCTTCCGCCATTGATAAGTAGACGGCGAGCTGCTCCGAGCTTAGGAGCCGCGGCCAGCCGGGTAAGCCTTCCAGGTCTTTGCGACTGGCCGCCATCGTGCCACCTAGGCTGCAGTCTCAGCGAGCCGCACGTGAGGGACGTGCCCCTTGCCGATCGGGTTCGGCGTCTGCCAGTGATCCCAGTCCTTCGACGGCTCGCCGCTCATCTCCTCAAGGTGCCGTAGCACGCTCTCTAGGATCATCTCGATCCGGCGCAGACCCGATCGCCAGGCCGATTCCGGTCCGTCGTCGTCGTCCTCTGCTGCGATCTCCAACAGGGTCAGGCAGTCGCGAGCGACAAAGATCTGAGACATGGCATCCTGAGCGGTCGTGGCAATGCCGGTCGCAATGAAGCGCTCCAGCGCCTTTCTGCGTTCCTCAGTGTAGAAGTCATGAGCCTCGAGAGTCTTAGCCGGAAGCTCATTCGATCCGATGAGTGAACTGCTCATCTTGTCGATCCGGTTCATCTCGTTCATCACGCCGATCAGCTCCTGCATGGCAGCGGCAATGCTCAACCCCTCCGTGGGCTCGGCCGCCTCGAACTTGAGCAGAGCGGGTGCAGTAGCGATATTGGGCTTAGCCTTGGTCATCGGAACTTTTCCTTCCATGATCTGGGTTAGGCTCGGTGGGGTGCTCCAACACCCTGCCGAGCTGCCGCGACTCTAAGTGCAGCACTTTTTAAGGTCAACCACAAAGTGCTGCACCTTGACACTGTGTTGTCGGCATCGTACCTGCGTCTCATGCCAATCAATCCAGAGACCACAGTCCGCAAGTCGATCACCCTACCAAGAGATGTTTGGGAGCGCGTGCGACATTACCGCTTTGCCGGTGAGTTCAACACAGAGGCTCAGGCGATCCGTCGGCTTGTCGAGGTTGGCCTAGATGCAGAGAGCAAGAAATGACCGCGAATGGTGGCAACCTCAGAGTGAGACTTAACGAGGTGCCGGATCACACGTCAATTACAGGCTAACAATGAGCGCTCCCATTGAAAAAAGAGAGGGCTTGAACGCAAGCGAAAAATACGTAGCTAGGATCGCAGAAAAGACCTTCTTAGATCTTTGGTGTTACCCAAACTTGTTTCAAGGAAAAAGAACTGCACAAGGCGCAGGAAGTAAAGAATTATGTGATCTATTAATCTGTTTTGATAATGAAGTGACTGTGATAAGTGTAAAATCGATGGACTGGCCTCGAAAGACAGACATCAGTGTTTCTTGGTCAAGGTGGTACAAACGTGTTGTCGAGCACTCAGTCAAACAAATCAACGGAGCAATCCGTTGGATTATGGATTTTCCCGACCGAATTTTTCTTGATCCCCAATATACGAAACCTTTCCCGATCGAACTGCCTCCCGTTGACAAAATCACATTCAAAGGCATAGCTGTCACTATCGGCGCAAAACCTGGTGCTCGCAAACTGTTTCGCGATGACGGTTCAATGGGCATAACTCCCGGACTTGTAGGTCGGGATCACATAGACCAAAGCAATCCAGAATACACGCCTTTTTACTTTGGAGACGTGAATCCAGGCAAGACCTTCGTGCATGTCTTTGATGAAGATGACATCAGATCTATCTTAAATGAGCTGGATACAGCGCCAGATTTCCTGCAATACCTGTCAGATAGGGAAATTCTAATTAGGAACAGATTTATCCCCAACTCTCCGAGAGAAACAAACCTCTTAGCAGAATATTTAAGCAATATCGATGATAAAACTGGAAGGTTCCATTTTCCGCGAGGCTGGATCAATGGCACGACAAGAAAATCAGAAATTAATCTTGATGGCGACCGGTACAAGTATCTAAAAGCAAACAGCGTATACAAAGACAACAGAAAATACTTGTCAAATTCATACAGGTGGGATTATCTGATCAATCTATTTACGAGAGATATAATAACTGGAGAATCAGTGCAACATAGCAATTTGGACTCTTCGGTTAACGGGGCCGAGTATGCATTAAGATGTATGGCAAAAGAAAACAGGTTTTCTCGCGCCTACTTTTCAGAAGTTGTTGGTACCGCTTTGGGGAAAGCTGCTCAAAAGAAGCAAGGAAAGTTCGTAAGATTCGCGCTACCTCCAGAGCACGCCGCAAATCAGGAAACAGGATATGTGTTCTTAGTTTTGGCTTATCCTACAGAATTTGAATTGGAACGCGGATACGAGCAATATAGAGAAACTAGAACTGAATTATTATTAGCACACTGCGAGGTAATGTTATACATGTATAAAAGTCTAAAGAGAGTCGTTGGCGTAGCATTTGACCAATCCCCCGAAGTTACTGGAAGAAGTGGTGGGTCTGAGGACCTTGCATTGGTAGAAGTCGACGAATGGACCGAAGAGAGATTACAAGAAGCTGAACGGATCCGTGCGCATTATCAGATCATGCGACCAGATAGGGTTGAGGAGGTGGGCGTAACTGTTGCTCCCCCTTCACCCACTGTTCTCAAAATGAGTAGACAACAGCGTAGAGCCCAGGAACGGAAGGCAAGAAAAAAGAGCCGGAGCCGAAGGCGACGTCGATAAAGGAGACGCCAACGATCTCGGCGGCCCGGGCGTTAGAAACAGACACAGGTGTCTCTTTCTCGTTCGTGGGCCTGCCCCATTTGGTGCTTGCCATCTTGGCGCCCGCAAGCGCTCTGCGGTGTGGTTGGTCATGACGACGCCGATCATCCAGGCTCCAGACCACACCCGCAGGACCGGTAAGAGTCCTCTACTGCTGTTGCGCCGGAGGGAGTTCAGCAATACCTCCATCTTTGTCTTCCGATAACAACTGGCGGATCTCACGCAGAATTGCCGCAGTCTTTTCATCAGACGAAGCTAGGGCATCGGTTAGACGATCAGAAACTGCAGCTTGTGACTCTCGCAAAAACCGTATCTCGGCCCGAACATTCTCAATCGCAGTTGCCATCGCTGGCTGAGAACTTGGCTCACGCCTGAGCTCTGAGTAAATGATCTGAGCAGATGGCATTAGAACGGCAATCCCTACTGCAATTCCGCCTATCCAAATGGCTCTCCGCGCGGCTCGGTCGTTATCTTGCGCAGCCCTTTCAAACCTGTGAACAAACTCAAGGGCAACCTCTTGAGTCTGTGTGGCGATCCTTGCTGCATTAGCTGCTATTTCTTGCATCTGCGCAAATCGCAGCAGAACAAGGTCAAGCTTCTCATTTGTCTTAACACGCGGATTCTCGAGTTGAGAAAGATCTGGCAGCTCAGGCATGCTGACCTCGGCATGCACTAGTTCTTCGATGGAGCTGTGTTGGTCTGCAAGCTCCTTTGATAGGCGTCCTATCCGGGCGTCGACACCCGCCCCAACGTCAAGATTCTTCATCCGCTCTTGAAGCGGCCCTATCAACTCTTCTGCCGAGTCCCTGGCCCGAAAGTAGGCTTCTGCCGCAGAACCCAAAATCACTCTCAACTGGTCATCAGCGATGACAGAACTGCTGCCTGCCTCATCCTGCCGCTCGTTTGAATTGCGCGGGGCGTCGTCATTCGTGCCAGTCATCACTAACTATCCAATCTCCTTCAGTCGGCTTCAGATCTTTTAATGGAACACACCAGCGAATGATCCCTAAGACGGTAGCCCGTCGTCCAGCGGCGCTTGGTGGTCTCGAGCGAAGTCCCTGGCGGCCTGCCGCTCGGCCTTAGGCGGCGCCTTCTCCCGCGGCTTCCGCTCGCCGTCCTGCGAATAGAGGTTCCGGACCGGGCAATCGGTCTCGACCTTATGATCCAGGAAGGCGACCACCCTCGCCGCGCCGAGCCGAGCCGACCGGCAAAATACCTGGTGCCTTTCGCCGAGGTCTTTTCATAGAGCTTCATCATCAGGACCTTATCACTCATCGGAACTTCCTCCTGAGCTTACCCCACTCTTCCTGCAGATCGTAGGGTTCCATGCTCGGCAGCAAGGCCCGCGCCATCCGATCATGCTTCCGCTCTTCCGGGCTCCGCCGTCGCTCGATCGCTCGCCTCGCCCGCCGTCTTGCCCTGCGTCCCGCCAAAACCGACTCTTGCTTATCCACCATCGCCATCTTCCTTGATCTCCCGCCGCAGCATCGCCTTGGCCTGCCTGATGCCGGCAGCGCGACGATCCAGGATCTCCAGAAGATCAACCGCCGTGGACAAGGACGGCCGGGTCGCGCCAGATGCCCACCGCCTTACCGTCCGATCGGTGACTCCAAGATCTCGCGCCAACTCCGACTGCCAAGCTTCGCCATAGGCCGCTTTCCCGGCTGTCCGAAGATGTCCCGGCGGCAATCGCCGCCCCACCAAGCCTGCCCGCCGGATCTCGTCTGTCTGGTCGCGCACATCGTCTCTCGTGCTCATGTCCGCAATATAGGACAGAATACCCAAATGCACAAAAGGTCAGCCTAGTTCACCTATTTTCACTAACCATTTGATACTAAAGGAGGTACATGCCGTGCGTTGCAATCATGCAGAAAAATCCGCTATCCCCTTCACCTGTTGGTGTCGGTGCACCTTCTGTAGCACCTCCGCCAGATCCCTAAGGGCACGGATCAAGCCACCAATGTCCATCAAGCTCACCAGACACCGAATCTCGACCACCACAAGACAGGCCGTCGAGTTCATGGTCTTCGAAGGCCTCGAGACCAAGGCTGCCGCCGAAAAGGCCGGTATGAAGCACCATTCGCTCCGGGAGGCTCTGAAGAAGCCTCACGTTAAGGAGTTGAGGAGGGCTCTCCGAGACGCGCACCTGAGGGCAAAAGGTGAGCGAGCCTATGCGATTATGTGCGATCTTATGGAGAACAGCACCAGTGACCACGTGAAGCTTGAGGCCGCGTCGAAGGTTGCGGACTTTGCTGGTCTGACGCCTGCCGAGACCGTCCAACATCTCCACCGCCATGAGGGCGAGGTAAGAGCCGGCTATGTGATCGTCCTTCGAGACCAGAAAGGCGACGACCAGAAGACAATCGATGACGCTTCGGGAACATCCAACGGCAATCCAGTCGTCATCGATGGAAGCGCCAAGCGAATTCAATAGCTTAAGACAAGCGTCCGTTGATTGGTGATCAGTAGATCTGACGATCGGCGCCTCGACGGCTCTTCTCTATGACGGCCCACCCCTCCCTCTTCGATCTCTAGCCGCCAAGGCCGGGGTGGGGGGCAAAAACGGGGCCGGGATGATGCCTGAGGGTGTTCAACAAGCCCGACTGACCTGAAGAGCGATCTCATATTTTTTTGGTATCGAGGGGCAGCGTAAGTTGCTTGGGCCTGGGGTGGCGCTTCCGCTTGGGGCGGGCAGGGGTGATCAGCAGGGTGCCGCCGTAGGGATAGAGGTGCTCAAGCATTGCCTGGAAGTTCGCGTGCAGCGGCACGTGGCTAACGAGCTGGGCGGGATCCAGCATACGGGCTGTGGTGCCTTCGGGCAGGTCGGCGCGTTGATCGATGTCTTCCGGCGAGAGGTGGTGGCGCCGGAGGTGAGCGTGGATCTGGCCGGTAAGGTCGGCGTACCAGCGCGCCAGCATCGCTATTGCCCGAAAGCTGCCTCTAGGTCAGGGGCTCGGGCTGGCAGCGTCTGTCCGGGTGGCCAGAAGGCTTCTTGGTTGTATCGCTGTTGCATCTTCTGGGCGATGCGGTTCCAGGATTGCCGGTAGTTGGGATCGATCATGGTCTGGAGCTGGTCGAAGAGCGCGGCGTCGAGGACTTTGCGGCCGAACCAGAGGTTTCCGCCTGGGAAGTATCGGCGGGCGAAGCGCGCGGCCTCGGCGCCGAAGTTGGTGGGCTGGCCTTCGATCGCCTGGCGGATGTTGCTGACGCCGAGACGGAGGCTGTCTTCTGCGAAGCCTGCGACCGGACCGGCAAGAGTGGCTATCGCGCCTTGGTCAGCGCGGCTGACGCCGGTTTGGACCAGGTCGCCGAAGATGCCGCCGCCGCCTGCCTGGAAGAGCGAGGCTGCCCAGAAGTCCGGGTCTGACATGTCGCGTGGGTCTTTGCCGGAGACGATCTGTCGGGTCTGGATGCTGAGTGCTCCGGCGCCGAGCAGGATCGTCATCAATCCGGCCCATGCTGCGGATCTCGTGACCGGGCCGCCGAGCCCGCCGTATTCGGGCAGGCGGTAGATGGTGCGGGTCGCGGTCGTGAGCATGATCGAAATCGAGAAGGACTTGTACATCGCGACGCTGCGCGGGATCTCGCCTGCCAGCGTGCCGGATCGGGTGCCTAGGGTGGTGGTGCCGCGCACTCGTGAGTCCGGCTCGACGACGGCATAGGCGCGCTCTTGAATGATCATGCCCATGACCTTCTCGGCGAGCGCTTTGTCCTCGATCGCGGTCGGGTCGAGGAAGGTGGCGCCGTGCGGTCCTTCCAAGAACTTGCTACGGCGGATCTGATCCCATTCCTTGGAGGTGATCCCGTAGCGCTTGAAGGCGCGTCGCAGGCCTTTGCGGACCTTGGAGTAGGGGCGGCTGGCCTGGTCTGCAAGCAAGCCGGAGAATTCCATCATGAAGGCGGTCTTTGCTGCCTGGGTCCAATGCGCAAGACCAGATGCGCGGATGACGAAGTCGGCGACGCGGCTACCGAATCCGGGGCCTAGCATGTCGTCGCCAAAGCGGCGGGTGCCGATCGCGGTTGCTCTGACTGCCTCGGCGATCACTCCGATCCTGGACGCGGTCGCGAGGTCAGCCTTGTTGTTGGCCAGCAGGCGCACCGTGCGGTTGACCACTTTGAGGAAGGGAATGTCGTTGTTGCGCGCCGCGATCAGCAAAGTGGCGGTGTCGCTCGGCACGGCGGAGATGATCGCGGAGCCGAGCTGCGCGACGGTCAAGAACCCACGCAGCCCATTGAAGAACCCGGAGATGAGTTCGCTGACGGGGGTCGAGAGTTCGCCGTTCATGTGCCGGTAGGCGCGCAAAGTCGCATCCGGCGACGATACAATGCGATGCGGGGTCAGAAAGAGGGGATGCGCGTTGGGCAAGTGGCTTTCGGCTTCGACGACATGGTCTCGGAGCTGCTTAACGGTGGCGCCGTGATAAGGACCAAGGGTTTCGGTCAGACTGATGTCTTTGGAAATGCGCTCCAGGTGACCGGCGACGAGGCCATAGATTCCGCCGCGGCCGGCGCCCCATCGGTCGTTGTAGGCGAGCCAGGCTTTGGAGGTCTTCCAATGGAACATGCGTGGCAGTGCCCGGTTGCCGGGGTGACCGCCTATCCGATTGGCTTCGACGCGGCTGATGATGTGTGCGCGCGCTTCGACCAAGAGCGTCTCGAACTGGGCGGCGTTCACTCTTTCGCCGGTCGCGAAGTCGAGGACATCGAGGTCACCGCGCTCGAAGGCGTCGCGGATATCGCTCGCCCATTGATCCGGGGCCTTGCGGATTCGGTTGGCGTTGTGGCTCTGCGGCAAGCGCCAGTCGTCGCGCTCCAGGATCTCGCCGCCGGCCGCCGCGTAGCGTTTGGCGGCATGGTCAGTCGTGTCGCGCCATGCCTTTGCGGCGTTGGCGGCGACCGGGTCTCCGGTGCGCTCTCCGTAGAGTTCCCGGATAAAGGTGCGCATGCCGATTGTGTTCTGTCGGAGGCCTGCCAGGCGCGGCTTGTAGGCGGCAAGACCTTCGTTCCAGCGCCTGGCCAGGTCGCCTAGGATGATCTCAGCGCGGGTGAAGGCGTTGGCGTTGGCTGACTTCTCGAAGATGTCGCGGGATAGGATCGCGCCGAAGCCGGCGGCTGGGCCATTGGGATGCTCGTCGATGCGGTCCAGGCCTTTCTTGGTGATTAGGATCTGCAGCCCGCGCTGTCGCTTGCGCCGCTCGGCGATCTCCGCCATGACCCGCGCCGTCTCGGCCGCTGCCGCCGCTTCCGCGGCCGACTGGCTCATTTCCTTTGCGTAGCGCTTCTCGATGCGGCGGACGCTCTCCAAGGCTTCCTCAGCCTTCTCACGGCTAAGGACTCCGGCCTCGACCTTGGCGTTGAGGCATTTCTCTATGCTCATGCTGCTGCTCCGATGGCGCAGGCGGCGATCTGCTGGATCTCGGCGAGTTCTTCGTCCGATGCGGCGAGCGCCTGCGAGGCTCGCATGCGGCGGATAGAGCCGTCCGGCATTTCGATATCGACGGGGAAGTCTGCGTCGGCGACCAGACGCTGGATGTCTTCGTCGATGGCGCGGGCGGTCGTATCGTTCAGAGCCGTCTCAGGAGCCGCCGGGGCGATTTCCGGGGCTCTGGCCTCCTCGGGCGCCTGGAGTCCCTCTACTGGCTCTCCTGGCCGCGCCTGGGGCGGCAGCGTGCCGGTATCGTCGAGGGCGCGCAAGAGATCCTGGTCTGCGAGTTGTACGGTCCTGCGGTCGGCGCCGATTGCAAGCTGTCTGGCCTGCAGCGCGCCGGTCAGTTCCGGGGTCTCTGCGTCAGCTAGAGCGCGGGCGATCCGGTCGGTGGGGTCGTTCAAGGAAAAGCCAAGCTCGGCGATCTCGCGTTCGACCTGGTCGCGGTATTGGATCTGCCCGGCGATCTCGGCTTCGACCTCGGCCGGATAGACCTTTGCGCCGCGGGCCTCGCGGTCGATCGCATCATAGAGCTGCTGCAGGTCCGGGCGCTCCGCTCCCGGCAGATAGCCGGCCTCCCAAGCGGTCTGGGCGAGGGTATCGGGATCGGTGCCCTTATGGTTCCAGAAACCGGGCGGTAGGCTGCTGTCCTGCGTGACGGCACGGACCTCGTCTGCGCGGAAGGCCTCGGGTTGGATGCCACCTTGGGCGCGGATGAAGCCGAAGAGCGATTGCTCACCTGGCTGGTTCAGGGAGCGCTTCAGTTCGTCGATGTCATACCGATAGAACTGGATCCGCTCCTCGCGTACGGACTCGGCGATGGCGAGCGCGTCTTCCACGTCTGCAGTGCGCGATCCGGTCAGGACTTCTTGGGCGCGTCGTGCGGCGATCGTGTTGGACGATTCCTTCCCGGCGACGAATCCCTGAACATCCACCGGCTCGCCGCGGTCGATCTGCTGCTTGGCGGTCCGCAATGCGCGGCGGTTGGCATCGATGCCGGCGACTGTCGGTTCTAGCGGATTGGTCGCCTCGGTTATGTGCTCCTGGGTCAGGATGTTATCGACGTCGCGGGCGGTCTTTGCCCCGTGCCGAGCTTCGATCATCTTGACGATGCCTGCGCCGGCAGCGCCGAAGATGCTGCCCAAGCCACCAGCGAGCAGAATGGCGAAGAGGCTTTCCCGATTGGCGACGCCCGCCCCGAAGGCTTCCCGTCGAATCTCCAGGCTAGAGGCTTGGACGAGGGCCTCTTGGGTAAACCCTAGGAAGGCCTCCTGCGCCACAGTCCCCAAGATCGTGCGCGCGCCTGAGACAGCAAGACCGCCGACCGCGGTGCCAAGGAAGACCGGATCGGACGCGGCACCGGCTGCACCGCCGAGAAAGTCGCCGACGTCGCCCAAGGTCGTAGACGGCCGGGCACGGAAGCGCTCGTATTCCTCGCGGTTGACCCGCAGCTCGGCGAGGACCTGGGCATGAATTTCTTCCTCACTCGGGTAGGGAACGCCAGCGGCTTCGAAGCGCTCCTCCACGAAATCAGTGTAGCGATCGCGGTTCGGCCCCTGGGCGACGCCTTGAGGGTGCTGCAGTTCCTCTCCCGACTGCTCGGCGTAGGTTTCCAGGGCGCGATCGATGACCTCATAGCGGATGGCCTCCTCGACGCCGGCCATCTCGACATCGCGCTGATAGCGCCATGCCGCGCCGAAGTTCTCACCAAACTCGGTCCTGCCCGGAAACCTGGCTGGCAGCTGCCGAGCAGTTTGTGCCTGACCGCGCTTATCTTCTGGGAAGAGGCTAAGCAGGTCCATTACCGTACTCTCAAATCTACTCTGTCAGCCGGGCCGGATTTGGCGTTGTCGCCTCTCGAACGAACGACAAATCGCGACGAGTTCTTCACACCTCGACTTAGTAAGTAGTTCCGAACAGCCAGTGCGCGCGCGAGAGATAGTCTCTGTGCCACCGAAGAGTCGTCTTCTCGACCAGAGGCAAAAGCGGTGATCTCAATGCGTGACGTTTCATCATCGCTCAGGGCGTCGATAAGCTGATCCAATGCCTCCTTATCGATGGCTGTAAGGTCGGATGAACCCGGGCCGAACTGTAACCGGCCTCCTTCCGCAGAAACGGCGGGACCCGGCACACTTGAAGGGACATCTGTTGGCCGATCGGGACGGACAAGCTTCGCCTCGCTCTTCGGTGGGCGCTTCGGTAGGTTCAACGGCTCGGGCTTCGCAGGAGAGCGCGCCTCTGTGGTAGGGGCATCAACCTCGACTGGCTTCGGCCGCCTGGTCGGGATGTTCCTGAGGTCCAGCACAAAGGCCTCGCCCGATGGCGAAGAAACAAAGAGGCGTTCATCGGTCTCGAGGTGATACCGGCCGGGTCCGAAATCGACCAAGTGGAGGTGATCGCGGAAGTCTTCCGCGGTGACTTGCTGACCGGACAAGGTCGCGGTGCCGGAGAAGTCCTCGTCGGTCAGGGCTTCGATCGCTGCGTCGAACTGATCTTCCGTCCAGCCCGGCGGCGCGACGACCTCAGCCGAGCCGGAGCCAATCCCGGCTGAACGATGAGAAACGCGGATGCCCACCACCTCGTCGATAGCACGTTCGAAAAGGGCTTTGTCGAAGTCCAGGCGCGTGCTGTCCGTTCGCTTGTTGGATTGGAACGCCAAATCGGCATACCTGGCGACGACTGCGGCGAACGCCGCATTGCGAGCACGAAATCCAGAGGGCCCCGTCAGTGCCCGCCCCATGCCTTGATCGAAGGCCGCACGCAAGACTTGGTCTTTGGCCAACGCCTTCGGATCAGCGGCGATTATCTCTTCGCCTCGCAGGATGCCCGTGGCCGTGATCGGATCGCGGAGCTGAACCATGCCGGCGACGGCGGCGACCGGGCGCTCTCCTGCGAGCTTGGCGAAGACCGCCTGCGCCTGATGTATCGGCAGCGCGCGGGTCAGGATGCCGAGTATCTCGCCACGCTCATTGGCGCTGGATCGATCCCATGTCTGGCCTAAGGCGCGCATCTCGATCGCGGTAAACGGCACCACGGGCGGCAGGTCATATTGCGCGCGCCAACGCCCCTCCGTCGTTGCGGCCAGATCGGCGCGCAGCTCCAGGTCGGGGATAAGCTGCTCGAGGGGTTGTTCCCAATCGATGGCATCGGGCGCCACCTCGTCGAGCTGCAGGGCATACTGCATCGGATCGACCCTGATCGCCGCTTCGGCCTGGGCTTCCAAGGTCTCCAGGCCTTGCAAGACGGCCGCCTCGACCACATCAAGTCCCTCGGCCTGCATCTGCGCGACAAGCTCCGCACGCTCCTGGGCGATCTTCCCCGGGTCGCCGCCTGGCTCAGCCAGCCGCTTGTCGATCGCGGTCATGCGCTCGATCTGCAGCAAGACATCGACGGCGCCCGACAGCTCGGCCTGCTCGACGATCTCCGCGAGTTCCGAACGAGAGGGTTTGATGCCTCGGCCCCACTGATACAAGACCGGCGCGAACTGCTCACGGGTATTGATCGCCAGCAGTTGCTTCACGTCCTGGGTCAGGCGCACGTCGGAGCCTGAGAGCTCCGGTCCTGCCTCCAGAGGATCGACGAACTCGCCGTTGATCCGCATGTCGTAATGCAGATGCGGGCCAGTGCTTTTGCCGGTCGATCCAACTGCGCCGATGTTCTGGCCTGCTTCGACCGTGTCGCCTGGCTTCAGGCCCTCTGCGAAGGCATCAAGGTGAGCGTAGCCGGTCAGGACGCCGTTGCCATGGTCGATCACGACGCGGTTGCCGTACCCGCCCTCTTTGCCGGCGGACACCACGCGACCGGCACGGGTGGCATGGACAGGCGTCCCCTTCGGCGCGGCAAGGTCGACGCCGTTATGCTGCTTCACGATTTGGTCGATTGGGTGCAATCGCAGGCCGAATTGGCTGGTCTCGACGCCTCCTACCACCGGCAAGCCGAACTGACCGCCGACGCGCAAGTCTTCCAGGACACCTTGTAGGTACTCGTCGCGCTGATCCAGTGGCAGAGAGATATAGTTCCGCTTGATCTTCGCCAGTTCTCGCGCACCGTGCAGCCGGCTCAGTTCCTCGAAGCTACCGGCTTCCGCCAGTTGGCGGGAAAGCAACTCGTGCTGTTCCGGCGTTACGATCTCTAAGCGGTCGTACCGCCCGGTCATGGCGTTAACGCGGCCAGCGAGGACCGTAGCGCGGCCTTCCTCTGCCGCTTGGGCGGAATCGACCTTATCCAGAGCCTGACCGTAGAGTGCATGCCGGGTGCCTCGAGAGAGGCCAAGCGCTTCGTTGTTTCTGACCTCACGCTCCAGGTAGGCTTGCGCCGCTGCCGGCCCTTGCTCAGCACGAATGCGCTCGGCCCGGTAGGAGATATCGGCGCCGATCAGTCCCTGATCCCGCTCGGCCGTCAGAAGCGCCCCACGCTCCGGCGTGATCGTTCCATCGGCAACCGCGTCGTTGATCTGCAAAGTGCTTTGTTCAAGCAGCGTTTGGTACTCGGGTGCGCCTGAGTTTCCGGTAGCAGCGAAATCGACCAGTTGCTGACTGGTCAACTCGTAACCGCTATTGAAGGACTGCAGCGCATTTCGGTCATCCTTCGCGCGGCGGGCGGCATAGATCGCTCCAAGATGCTGTGTACCGACAGAATCGATCAGCACGCCAACGCGCTCTCGGACATGCTCGGGCTGATCGGCCATGCCCTGCAGGGTCTTCGAGCGATAGGACGTGACCAGATCCTTATAGGCCACAGGATCATCGGAATGCTGATCACGCAACTCTAGCAGGGTCCGCTGAGCATCGGTTTGCGCACTGGCGAGATAGGTCGTCTCTGCCTGCTGGATCTGCCGTTGCGTTTCTTGGAAGGCGACTGCGCCGAGCTGAGACGAGGCGACAGTCAGTGCCCGAAAGGCGGCATCACCGCCGTCGCCGCCAGAGATGACCGCCGACGGCTGAGGTAGGACAGGAGCGCGGTTGACGAAACGGCGATATCCGGTACCTCGGGGCATGATCTCAGTCCTCGTCTTCCTCTAGCGGCGGCAAGGTGCCGGGCGGCTTCATACCCTCGCGAAGCTGTTGCATACGGTGATCGGCAATGCGACAGACCTGAGTTAGCCTGTCCTCTCTGGCATAGAGATCTGAGATCTCGGCAGAGACTTTCTCCTGGCGCAATTCCGCGCGCAGCTCGTCGACGTCAGAAGGCGGCTGGCCACCGTTGAGGACCCATTCGGGCAGGTGTTTGCGGCGAATCTCCTCTTCCACCTGATCTAAGTCTGCTTCGGCACTCTTCCGAAACGCCTCTCGCTGTTCGTTGATTCTCTCTTGCCTCGCTCGGTTCTGCTCTTCTATGCGCCTCCTGTTGGCTTCACGTCGGCGACTAGCAACTGCGATCTCCCAAAGATCAGGATGAACACCTACCGGTCTGCTATCGGGAAATCCGTCGCCAAAGCTGCCGTCAGAGCTTGAGTCCCGGCTTTCCATCAAAGCATCGAAGTGAAGAAAATTGGCAGTCATTGCTTGATCCTCCTAATCATTTGCATCCTCAGAAACCCACTGCTCTTCGAGCTCCCTAATCTCGTTCTTCACGGAAGCGTACGTCCGACCGTCAGACCGATACCGGATGGTCCCACATGGATCACGGAAGAGACCTTCGGGCAATTTGTTGCCGTCATTGTCATGTGAGCGATACTCTTCGGCCTCAGCTTCCCTCAGTGCTGCAGCCCGACGAAGTGTCTCTTGATACTCTTCGTATGAAGCGGCGCCAGGTGATCGAACTATCCGCCCACCCGCGTCTCTCCATATGCCGTTGAAGTCACACTGCCCGCCCGGCGGCACCCAACTTGGTCTAATGGGCTCATGAGCGATGATGACATCAGCCGGCGAGACCGCGCGCTGCTCGGCCACCCTTCGGCGAAGTTCTTCGATCTCGCTGCTCATCATTTGGACTCCTTCATCGTCGGACTGTTGGGAAACATCGCTTTGCGGATGCGCTCCATTTCCGGGTCAGGCTTCCGCTCGTCGGTCGTCTTCGGGGTGTTTGGAAAAAACGCCTTGAGTCTGCGCTCCTCGGCTTCCTGGAACTTGTCCATGCGATCCTCCTTCAGATCGGTCGGTCGGTGGGGTTGGCGGCCGTCATGAGCCTGAGCGTCTCCTGGCGCTCGAGTTCCTCCTCGATCTCATGCTCGACGCGCACGAGCCGATAGTCGGTGACGGCCTTGCGGCAGAGAAGCTCAACGCGCTCGCATCGCAGCTTCAGCAATCGCTCGCTCATGGGGTGGTCCTTCGGGCCGATGCTGTCAGTCATCGCTGCTGTCTCCCTGGCCCATCGGCCAAGCCCCCTTGGTAAACTATAAGTGTTCCATCTCGGGTGTGATGGGACCGTCCAGAATGGCCCCCATCACTCCGTCTCAGATGTGAAGGCGCATCTTCTGTTACCGCCTTCGTTCCATCCTGGGTGTGATGTGGTTCCATCTCAGATGTGATGTTCTGATTTTGGGCGGTGCTTTTCGGCGGCCATTGGCGCCACTCATTGGTAGGCATTGCATCCCCGATCGGCCTATCGGTCAGGGCGAAGGTCGCGGCCATCCTTTGCGAGAAACCGCCGGCGCTGGTCTTCTTGATGAAGCCCTTCTCCTGCAGCTCGTCGAGCATCCGCTTGACTGTCGCCTTGCCGATGCCGAGCCGCTTCGCCGCCTTGTCGATGCTGTAGGCCAGTGCGCCGTTGTTGGTTCCGTTGAACGTGCGCCTGAGGTCGATGAGCACCTTGACGGCATTGCCTGAAAGGGAGAGCCAAGCGGCGCTCCCCGTCAGTTCGGCATAGAGGCGATCATGTCGGGCATTGCCCTTGCTGCGCCCCTTCTTATCGACGCCGCGGCCGGGTTTGTTCTTACCCGCCATCGGTCGCGCCGTCGGCCTTTGCCAACAAGCCCTCCTGGTGCGCGATACGCTCCGCCTCTTTGACGGCCTCGACCAGATCAGAGAGCCGGTCAACGCGCATGGCAAAGCCGGACTTGATTGGGATCGCACCCCTGTCTGGATCATTGGCCCAGACACGAACGCTGATGAGGTCATAGCCTCGATACTCATCAAGGGAGACACGGATTACCTCCCGCGCGTTCTTGGGGATCTCGGCGACGATGCGAGGGCGGCGGGCTGCTTGGCTCATCGCTCGTCCCTCCCGCCGATCCCTGCCAATGCGGCAACAAGATCGGCTCGGTTGGCCGGAACACCTCGTCGGGCAAGATGTCGGCCCGCGGGCGTTGACGGGCGGCGAACTCGGCGCTCGTTCGTGTCGGCCCAGGTGAAGAGGTCAGGCTCAAAGGGGTTGCAGCCACGGGGCCGCGATGATAGATCTGACATTGGTATACAGTTCCTTTTTGCCGGGTCATCGCGTTCCAGCGCGAGGCCCGGTTTCTCTTTGGGTGGTCGTCAACTACGGGGTGGCGGACAGACACGGTCTGAGATCCCTGCTCTTAGGCGGCGTCCAGATGGCTTTGGAGCCACCGGTCGGCTTCCTCGACCAGGACCATGGTCTTGCCGCGGATATGGAAGGTTGGAAGGTTGCCCTCTCGCCGCTCGCGATAGAAAGTGCCCCTGCTGACGTTGTAGCGCCTGCAGAACTCGGCCGTTGAGAGGGCGATAGGTTTAACTGCTTCTCCGTTCACTGCTTCCTCCGTCTTGATTACAAGAACCACGTAGGCACAGGCCGAAACATCGAGCAACGCACACCCCGGTCAACTCGGTAGTTCCGGCAATGGCATAGGGCTAGCGTCCACTGGTCAGAGACAAATGGATGGCGGGTAGCTTTGCTGTTGGATGTACTAGAGGCTTTCGAGCCGCGATTCGTAATCGGCCTGGCGCCGCTCGCGATCGGTCGACGGCTCTGGCTCGGTCATGCCCATTTGGAGGTCGAGCCAGCGGTCTAAGGCGCGACGTGAATAGCGCACCAAACCGCCGATCTTCACATATGGAGGGGCTTCGATATGGCGCTCAATAGACGCCTTGCTGCGGAGACGCTCTAGGTGTGCGTCTGTGACATTCAGATACTGTGCCGCTTGCGCGGTGGTCATCAAGTCGGTGGGGGACACTGTCCTCTCCTACTCTGCAGTTGCTCCTTTGTCCGGCATGTGAAGTCTCCTTGGTTGGGGTGAACATAACAGGCACACCATATCAAAGGCGCACGGTTGCGACAAAGCACAAAATTTGTGGATATCGGAGGATAACGGAAAAAAGTTGCAAGGTGACGTAGAGGATGCTGCCTCATAAGCATCAGGCATCACCAAGGGTGTTGCTGGTACCGTCATTTACAAAAAGGCCAAGAGTATTACATGTAGGTACTTCACCCTCTTTAATAGAGCGTTAAGTAGAAGAGGCCAGGATTTCACTTTTAATCAGCGGGTCACAGGTTCGAATCCTGTCGGGCTCACCAAAAACGTCAATTAGCTCAATGGTTTGGTTGTTTCGATCCACCGTCTAATCCAACTTCGTCCAACTCGTGATCCAACTTGTTTGTTCCGGCGCTGTTCTCGCGCACCAGAAACCTTCCTGACCGCCGCGGCCGCCTTCGCCTTGGTTGCGGGCAGATAAGTGTTCAGAATCGCTAGGGCTCGATAGATCTGGTGACCGGATCGGGCCGCAATGTCGCGGAGATTGACGCCTGCATGCGCGGTGTCAACCATCCCTGACCGACGCAGATCCATGATCTGCCTCCAGGTGAGCGAGAGCACATCTTCTTGCCGCTGCGTGCAATCGAAGAGGATCACCTGCTGCCAGGCCCTCTGCCACATCACGACGATAGCCGGGTAGCGCTCGCCCCAGGCCTCCTTGAAGGCCGCCAGGGTCTCCTGGGCGGCCTCGGCGCTCTCTGCCCGGTAGATCGCCTTGTTCCTGACAGCGCGAAGCGCCGGGCTGGGCCCCCGTCATCGCGGATCTTAATGCGCAGGGCATCGAAGAAAACAACCGGGTAGGCTGGATCGAGTGGCCGGTTCTGCCATCCCTTGGCCTCCCCCAGAACGGCGTCCGTCACCCGGTTTATCAGGTCCGGTGAAACCGATAGCCCCTAGAGTTCCTTGAGGTGACCCTGGATCTCACGCACCGTCATGCCGCGGGCGCAGAGGCTGATGATCTTGTCGTCGAAGCCATCTAGCCGGCTCACACCCTTGGGCACGATCTGAGGCTCGAAGGTGCCGTTGCGGTCCCTCGGCACCGTCAGGTCCTAGGGACCATCCTCTGTGATCATCGTCTTGCCGCTATGGCCGTTGCGGCTGTTGCCTGTGCCTCGACCCGCAGGGTCGCCCTTCCCACAGCGCAGGTGCTCGCTCAGCTCCGCACCCAGCGCGGGTTCCAGCAAGGCCTTTTTCAGCTGCTTAAACAGACCGGCCTCACCAAGCAGATCCTCCGGTACCTCATAGTCTGCCAGCAACTCATCCAGCAGCTCGTCGCGAAGCTGCGTCATTCAAGGGTCCTCCATACCACATGGTGTAACCTCGAAACCTTCTTACACAAGATATCTGGCACTCTCGGTTTGGTCCCTAGCCAGCGCTGCCTCCAACTGGCTCAGCTCCCCAAAACACACCTCTTTGAAAGCGTTCTGGAACCGGTCACTCCGTGCGCTACATAATCCGGCCAACGCACGCGCTCTCTACACCTACGGGCGCGCTGGTTGCGCTGGAACCATGCCTCTGGCAACATCATCCTCACGAGGTGACGTCCACATGAGGAATCCAGGCCAGTGGTTTCGGACAGTTCCTTCTCAGAGGTCTCGACACGGTCAAAGGCGAATGGGCATTGAACTGCACCGTACACAACCGCCTCATGCTGAACCGGACAGCCCCGAAAAGCAGCCTAACACCACTCACTCTCAATCTGGTCAGTCACCTCGCTGCCGTTAACCAATCCTTTACCGGACTGGATGGTAGCGTGACGTGCTGAAAATCAGATCTAGTTAGCTGAGCCCACGCGCACATGGAAAAGTCCACAGACAATAACTCCTCAGGATGCAAGATAATATTCAATCATATGCCAAAGACTGGCGGCACATCGATGCATCAGTTCTTTGAAGAAGTTTTTGGAAAAGACCGGGTATATAGATTTCGAAATCGACTCATCACTCCTGATACGCTTACAATAGAAAAAATGAGCGATACACAGCGGCAATATTTTAAGGTTTTTCAGGGACACTTTCCTTATGGTTATCGATCAATGATTGGCAAACATGCATTTTACTTTGGAATTATTCGCGATCCGATCGATAGGATTGTTTCAGATTATTATTATAACAAAAGGAAAGGAAGAAAAGACCGGAAAGAGTACGCACGATCTGTTCCACTCGGAAAATATGTAAAAAGATACATTAAACAAAAAGGCACTGGTATTGGAAGCCATCAAACATATTTTCTGACAAAAACGAGAGATACTGAAGCGGCTAGAAGAGTTTTTGAAGAAGAGTATTTTTTAGTTTGCACCACTGATCAATTGTATAAGTGTCAAGAAATGTTATCTCTTGCCTTTCTTGATTCAGATTCAAAAAGTGTACATAGAAATACCACAGAATATTCCGAGAAACAGGCAAGAGTGCGCGAAAAAATAAAGGCCGCACATCGCGAAATTTTTGATGTTGATTATGAAACCTTGACTTGGGTCGAGAGCCATTTTACTCAAATATACAACAATAAGGAAGAATGGGCGAGGCACACTCGCCAAAGATTTTTTAGATTCATCGAAAGGCCCTGACCTGCTTGACGAAGAGCTGGGTCTCGCCCTTCTGGAGTTCGATCAGGAGCGGCGTAAAGGGGCTCTCCTCTTCCAGCACGGCCTTGCGGATCACCGCTAAGCTGCGCTCGCGCGCGCCCAGCAGGTAGTCCGTACCGCGTTCTTCCAGGGCCTCAATTGTGGCGGCCGAGATCATCAGCACCGGCAACGGCATAGTCACCAAACCACGTCTCGCAGGCCTGGTCCGAGCCGGCGACGAAAAGCCGGTGCAGCACAGAGACGAAGACAGCCCGCTCGACCGCAAACTCGAACCTGCGCTCATCCAAGAGGCCAGCCAACACCTGATCGATGTCGAGTTCCCGCCACAGCCGGTCGGGTAGCGGCGGACCGCCGATGCGCCGGCGGGAAAGCCGGCCGCTTTCCATGTCGGAGAGGATCACCGAGCGCTCGCTGTGCCGCACCAGCGCCTGGGTCAGCCGATCGAGTTCGCCGCTGGCGATCAACGCGTCCTTACGGCCCAGCGCCGCCAGGGTGCGCTGACACACCTGCCGGCCCTCGCGCACGCTCTCGACAAGGTCGAGATAGCTGTGGCAACAAGCAACCTTATCGCGCAGGAACCTGCGCAAAGATGCATAGGGATGCGCTGGTTTCGCTGGAACCGTGCCTCAGCCAAGATCATCCTCACGAGGTGACGTTCACATGGGGAATCCCGGCTTAGGCGACCTAACCAAAGCCCTGCCTCAACCAGTGCTTGTTTTGATGAGTGACTTGAGTCTAATATGGCATTCTGAAAGTCTGGCCTGATCGGGGCCAGTCGAAATGGCCCGAAACGGGGAAGTCGCGAACACCGCTCCCCTGAGGGTCGAGGTTTTGAGACACGGAGCTCGCGTCATAGATGGAGGGGATTGAAGGCAGGAACACTTCCAACAGTGATGTCGTCAAGAACGTGTTTGCGGCTTTTGCCAACGGCAGTCCGATCATCATTGTTGATGATTGTTACAAGCTAGAAGCGGTTTTCGCTGTGCCCGCAACCGCCTGCACACGCGAAATCGTAAACCTCTTGCTGGCGCGCGGGCGTGGAATCCTTTGCATTGCGCTGACAGAGCAGAGGGCGATGCGTCTGGGCATTTGTCGTCAATACGGCAATCGAAGGGATCCGCGCGCCGCTCCCTATGGCCCGCCGGTCAGCCTCGACGATGGCAGTAGCTGCGTATCGGCCGCGGCTCGATCAAGAACGATCCGCGCGATTGCCACCATGACGGCAGCGCCAATCGACCTGATCATTCCGGGGCACGTGCAAACACGTATTGCGCATCCAGACCTGTCCCGCGGCCGTGCCGGCCGCACCGAAACGGTTCTCGAACTCGCGAGATTTGTTGGGATCGAAGACGTCGTAGTCCTTTGCGACATTCTGAACGACGCAGGAGATACAGCAGACCGAGAGGAACTGATGGCCCTCTCACGTGAACTGCGCATGCCGCTCATCGACCAGCAGCTGATCCTGAGCTTGTCGCAGGCTGAGAGCGAAACAGAAAACAGTAAGAAAGACTTGAATGGACGGGTTCATCACCGTTTGTGGCGCCATCGAGGTCACGCCGCGCTTGCCGTGTCGGACCGGAACGCGGCGACTTGGTGTTTGACGGACGGCCGGAGCCTGGTTGACTGTTCGGGGGGAACCTTGGTGCAGAGCTTGGGGGAACTTCCATCGGCACCAAGCGGTCTCAACGATCTGACTGCACCGACCTACGGTTTCGACCTGCCCTATCAGATGGATGCCGAGGCTGCGCTGGCGCAAGCGGCTGGTGACGGGCTGGCAGGCACGATCTGGACCTGCAGCGGTACGGACGCGATGGAGGCGGCGATCCGGGTAGCGGTATGGGCCGCAGCACAGAGAGGGGATCCGTTGGAGGGCTTCGTCACCTTGCGCGGGTCCTATCACGGCGCCAGCGCAACCTGCGCGACGCTGTCGTCCAAGAACGGCCCTGCGGATCCGTCGAGGGATTGGCCCGTGATCTGTCTCGAAATCTCCAGAGAAGATCGGCTTGCCGATGTGCTGGAGCGGGTCGATAGAACCTTTGGCAGCAACGGTGCCGGTCGGATCTTCTGCTTGGAAGGAAGATCGACGGCTGGCTGGTCCTTCGGCTGGGAGCCGGGCTTCTGCGTGGACCTTGTTCGTGCCCTCAAAGCAAGGGGCTTCATCGTCATCCAGGATGACATTGCCAGCGGTGCTTTTCGGCACGGCGGCGTATTTTCTACCGGAGCGGATTTCGAAGCCGACGTCATCATTCTGTCGAAGGGACTGACCCAAGGTCGCAGCCCACTGGCCGCCGTGCTACTTGGCGAGGAACTGGACGCCGCGCTGGCACTCCCCGGTGCGCCGCATCGGGGACACACCTTCGGGCTGACGGCGCCAGCGGCGTGGTACATGGCGCAATCGTTGGAACGACTGGCCCTCCTTCTGCAGGACAGTTGGTTCGACGCGCGGGCGCGAATGCTTGCCGATTCGAGGGCACGACTCTCCGCCGAAGCGCTCCATCTGGATGTAACCCCGACCTCGCTGCGAGTGGCCTGCCAAGGCGACAGACTGCCTGGCGTTCGCGAATCGCTTCGTGCCGAGGGGCTCTGGTGCTATTCGACCGAAACCCGGTGTGGAACCGCCCATTTTGGCTTCATCCATGTCTGCCCGCTTTTCGACCAGCCAGCAGAGGTGCAGGCGGCTCAGTTCGACATGGTGACTGCCGCACTTACAAGAGGACTCCGGAGATGAAGATCTCCTTCGATTGGCGTTGGCACCGGAGTCCAGTTCTTGCAGCCAGATGCGCGAAACGCAATCGTGCCTCAGACTTCGGATTGACTGTAGCTGCGCTCGCCAATCTCTAGTGCAAGGGGCGATTAGTTCGCAACGTATCCGGCGTCTTTGAGGTAGTTCCAGCACTCCTGTGGATCGAAGAGGGCGCAAATGTTACCGAGTGCGCGCTAGAGGGAGCTGCGGTTGCGGGCCTTTGCCTTTCTGAGCAGGGTCCTGAGTTTGGCGAAGGCCATCTCGATGGAATTGAGATCGGGCGCGTATTTCGGCAGGAAGAGGAACCAGGCGCCCCGCTTGCCTGAGCCCTTGGGACGGCCCTGAGGAGCAGGGTCGACCGTGCCGGTCTCCGCATAACGGACTTGAACCCGCACCGCCAAATGAACGCTGGACAAGCTTGGCATCCGCCAAGTGACCCACCGCTGGGGTGCAACATCACTTGATGGCCGTCCTGACCGACGGCATATAGTGGCGAGGAACACAAATGACCAATCTCGGTTCCTGGGATCGATCAGACGGATACCATCCTTGAGCGTAGTGACAAAGATTACGCTACCTTTTATTGCGCTTCGAAGAACTGTTTGGTGGTAGCTGCGATGATCTGGTTTTCAGAAGATTGAGGGCCGGTGACATACAGGGGAACACGGGAAATGATATAGTCTATGATGGCAGCAGCACGGACAAGCAAGATGCCCTTCTACACCATCAGGACGATGGCGCCTGGGGTCGCGACAAATAGAGGAGCCGGTCGATGACAAAAAATCCCTACTCTGATCTCTCCGAGCGTGCATTTTGGCGGCCAGCGGTAACAGAAAAGCATTTTTTGGACATTATCGATCTCTGGGAGCCAAAGTTCCCATTGGGAAGGATCAGAACATAGTAACCTATGGGTCTTGTTTTGCGCAAAACATTGGCAAGTGGCTTAAAGAGCGAGATTACCAATGGATAAATGCCGAGCCGGCACCTAGTGGAATGTCTTCAGATGTGCAGAAACAATTTAACTATGGGATTTTTAGTGCGCGTACAGGAAACATTTATACGACTTCCTTGTTGTATCAGTGGGTTCGATGGGCCGTTGGTAATGAGAACGTTCCGAACGAGGTTTGGTACGATGGGAATAGAGTGATTGACCCTTTTAGACCACGTGTCGAACCAAAAGGGTTTTCATCCGTGTCTGAGATGAAAGACTCCAGAAATCAGGCAGTTCGATCCTTTTTTGAAAGCATTCGCTGCGCACGCACCTTCATTTTCACTCTCGGATTAACTGAATCATGGAAAAATAGAAACTATGGTTATGAATACCCTATGTGCCCAGGGACAGTTTCTGGTGAATTCGATCCAGATAATCACATGTTCGTTAACCAATCGTACAATGAAATATTTGAAAATCTGCTTAAAGCAATAGAAGAGATCCGAAATGTAAATGATAAAGCACGGTTTTTGCTTACGGTATCGCCCGTGCCTTTGACAGCAACGAATTCTGACAAGCATGTTATTTTGGCGACTACGTATTCTAAATCTGTCCTTAGAGCAGTTGCGGGAGACCTAAGCGACAAACATTCATTTATCGATTATTTTCCTTCTTATGAGATCTTTGCAGCGCCACCTTTCCGAGGTACTTTCTATGATACAAACTTGCGAACGCCGAGTCGTTATGGTATCAATCACGCAATGAGCATATTTTTCAATGGTGTTACCCAAGAATCGGGTTTGGTAGCAAAAAGAAGATCGAAAAAACAAACGCATGTAAAAGCGAAGAATCGCCAGGCGCTGGATAAATTAGCACAGCGAAATGAAGTAGTATGTGACGAAGAACTGTTAGAGACGTTCTCAAAATGAAGAAAAAAGTTGCCGTTCTAGGAAATAGCCATGTCGGTGCGATAAAAATGGCATGGAATAGTGTAAAACATCATGCACCAAATTTGGACCTTACGTATTTTGCATCACCTGGAACAGATCTAGAATACTTAAAAATTCAAGGAACGAAATTGGTTCCTGTAAAAGAAAAAACAAAGAACTCAATTGTGTTTACATCTGAAGGGCTGGATTGCGTGAATACGCAGGATTTTGACGCTTTCTTGCTATATGCAATGGGTGCTCAGCCGTATCTACCTGATTTAA
Organism: Rhodospirillales bacterium; assembly: GCA_963669445.1. Classification (GTDB taxonomy): domain Bacteria; phylum Pseudomonadota; class Alphaproteobacteria; order Kiloniellales; family JACOMY01; genus JACOMY01. The sequence continues at coordinate 799,053 of OY770029.1, read as the reverse complement.
GATACTTTTATTCCGAAGAAGCGTACCGCGCTGCAATTAGAAATAGGCGAGTTACGCGAACTATGGGAAAAGTATTAATGCTAGTTCGGAAAATATCAGATAAAGCTATTTTCGTCGGCGAGAACCCACTAATTTCGAGTTCAAAGGCAGAATCTCGGGATTTTACTAATACGGAGAAAAAGCTTGAAGGTGAGAGTGTTTACATTGCGGGTGCCTCATTGAGTCAAAGGCTATTTTATGAAGATTACGGAGCAACATTGGTTTATCAACCGAACGAGACAATCACTGACGGACGATGGACTAAAGAAGAGTTTTGTAAAAATTCAAAAAAGCTGGATATTGGTGAAGAGCCACATCCAATTCCACACGGCAAGAATGATATTAATCATATGAACGAGCAATACGGTAAACTTTGGCTTAAGGCGTTTCTTAGGAAAGTAAAAAATTTAGAAGAATACGGTAGATTTTGAAAAATGGCATCGTGCGCGAAGACAAGCCAACTTTCTTGACGACTGATCTAGTTTATCTTTTTTGTACAATGACGGTTTGGCAAGTTCCTCTGTTATCTAGCTAAGCTCCCTTGCGTGGGACGATCGCCACGATAACGTAATGATTCTTTCGCATGTATGGACCTCCCTTTCGGTACAAGTCGTTTTTTGGGTTGGGCTTGCGAGCATGTATGCGGCCTATGGAGCGGTCGTTGACTGACCTGGCCTTGATGGGGTAGCCGCGGGCGCTTGCGACCAGCACAGTAACGGCTTCGGATGAGCCGGTGCGAGAAACGCCGTTCAAGCAGGCAGGGGTGTTGCCCTGTTCCCATCATCGACTTGCAATGCCAGCAGGCTGGATGCGTTCCCGGATTGATGAACTTAGTCTGATGATACAAGATGGCCCAGATGATCCTTGCCAGTTTGTTGCCAACGGCGACAACGACCGTGTTGAAGGGCTTTCGATCCAAAAGGCCAACGATCCACGCCTCGAGCTGATTTCGGGGTTGCTCGCGCCTGCGTCCTACTCTGGAACCGTGCGCTCTGGCGCCGTGGATGAGGATGCGTCTGAGGTAACTGTCGCCCCTCATTGATATGCCCAACAAGCGCTCTTTGCTGCCGCTCGTGTGCGGTCGTGGAACCAGGCCGAGCCAGGAGGCGAGATCACGGCCGTAGCGAAATTGATCAGCTCGCCCGACCGCGGAAAGGCCGAGGCATTGAGTTCACCGATGCCGGGAACCGTCATGAGCCGTTTGCAGGCGTCGTTTTGCCGATTGAGGATCTTCATCGTCACATCGACTTCCTGGATGCGCTGATCGAGATAGGTAAGACCACCGCGCAAACCCTGAATCAGGCCAAGCGTCGTTGTCGGTAAGCGCAATTGGACACCTCGAAGAACGCAGTGATTGACGGTTGAAGGGCGGACTTGAATAGCGTCGAACCTGATGCTCATACTTGCGGCGAGCGGTTTCAGTCCAAAGCATTGTCGGCTCCGTCGAGTTTGGCAATTAGACAGAATCACAAAGCCCCTGAAATTGCTCAACTCTTTTCGGGTTGTGCTCTAAACTTCTCTATCCACTCATTCCGATTGGCGTAAATTGTGTCAAAACTCCTTTCAATCCACCCAAGCATATTATAGTCGACGCGAAAAAACTCGTGATAAGACTTCTTTATTGCATCCCGCACCTCCTTCCCTTTTTCGCCAGAATCAGTTTTGTTTGTGTGAACACGTTTCTTATACCTTCGCTCAAAAATTAGTGAAAGCAGTTCCTGACACCTATTAACTTGACTCGTTGTGCAGACCAAAAAATACTCATTGCGAAGTATCTCTCGTGCTCGCTTAGTATTTCGTGTTTTTGTTAGAAAATTTGTTTGAGCACTGCCGAAGTTTTTGCCCTTAGAACTTAAGAATTTTTCGACATACTCATCGAGAGTCACAGACATCGCATATTGTTTTACTTCATCTCTACCCTTTTCCCTCGTATAGAAGTAATTTGATATAATTCTATCAATCGGATCACGCATGATTCCAAAATACAGAGATTGATCTCCAATTACTGAATGGTACCCATAACGGAAATGGCCCTGAAAAACCTTATAGTGTTCGCGTTGCTCGACAGACAACCCTTCGATCGTGAGAATATCAGTTACTCCTCGCTCCAGAACCCTAAAAACTCGGTCTTTGCCAAACAGGTACTTAAAAAAGACCTGCATAGAACTCCCGCCAGTCTTTGGTACGTGATTGAATATTATCTTCAAGTTCTCCAATTCTTTGCGTGTAAACTGATCGTCTGTGAGCCGCATGTCAGCCTCGTATCAGAAAAAGCCCAGATATGACATCATCTACCAGCGTTTAGTCTTCGAGTCAGCGGCCATCTCTGTCAAGTGCACTCTGCCTCGCATTCGAAACACCGGTGACGGCGCATGCGGTTGGAACAGCGCTGAGATCTGAATTTGTTTTTTGGGGTCCGTTTCGCCTAAGTGGGCCGCGCAGAGAAACGCTTAAGCGATTGAGTTGAGTGCGGTACCCCGGCACCTGGAACAATTGAGGTTTGCGGCCTCGCCAAGTAGCCCATCCCCCGCCGCTTGCGCTCCACGTCATCCCAGGCGGTCAGCGCCTGGTAATCGGGGACGAAACCCAGGCCCTTCTGGGCGTCGGAGGAGACCGCGTCCTGCGAGGTCACCACGTCGATGACCGCGGGTGCGTTCTCCAGACCGCGACGGATCGCGGCGGTGAGCTCGGCTGGGTCCTCCACCCGCTCGCCGTGGGCGCTCAACGCCCGGGCCATGGCGGCGTAGTCGGAGTGGCGCAGGAGGGTCCCGACCACGCGGCCGCCGTAGTTCATCTCCTGGTCGTAGCGCTCGATGTTCCAGGCGGCGTTGTTGGAGACGATGAAGTCCGCCCTGGCGCCGTAGCGCATCGCGGTGTCGATCTCCATGGCGTTGACCCCTAGGCGCCGTCGCCGGTGACCGCGATCACCTGGCGGTCCGGGTGGGCCAGGGCGGCAGCGATCGCGAAGGGTACGCCGATGCCGAGGTAGCCGAAGGCGCCGGCGTCCAGGTCGGTGCGCGCGGTGCCAGAAACTTGCCCTCCCCTGTCGGCCATCCGAACAAAGCGCACCTCGGAGAAGCCTGCCGGCGAGCCGAAGCCCAGCTGGTAGTCGAGCGTGCGGCCGAGCGTGATCACCAGGTCGGCCTGGGCCATGGCCGTAGAGGGGCCTCTGCGGGTCGATTTCGACCGCCGCTTGAAGCTGGCGTTCCATTGATCGAAGGTGACCTCTGACGGAAGCGGCGGCCACTGTGCTGGAGGCCGCTCGTCGTGGCAGGAACGGCTGGCATGCCATCGCTGGGATGCTCCGGCAATCGCTGTTCGGGCGTTTGGACGGGTACGAGGAAGTCAACGACGCCGAGCGCCAGTCTCGCGATCCAGCGATGCCTTGGATTGTCGGCGGCAAAGCGAGGGATCGTGAGGCCGCGTCATCGATCCAGATGGGACGCTTCGAGACGGGAGTGGCTGACGGCTGACGCCAAACTCGGCGCGCTGGCATTGCCCGAGCCAGTCGGCCAAGGGTGGCTGACGACGCTGCGCGAGAAACTGGTGAAGATCGGAGCGAAGGTCATGAGCCATGGCCGCTAGGTCACCCCCCAATTGTCGGAGGTTGCTGTGCCGCGTGCACTGTTCGCCGACATCGCGGAGCGGATCGACCGCCTGCGACCACGGCCAGCGCTGACATGACTGCGCCCAGGCTAACTCACAAGGCTTCCGATCACAGGGCCAGTGCGTCTGGAAACAGCGCGTTTGCCCCCTCCAACCTCAGATTGGGCGGACATATGCCCCGACCTCGCCAACCCGCCCTTTCTCCGATGCCTATGGTTGCGCTGGAACCATGCCGCAGGCAACATCATCCACACGAGGTGACGTCTACATGGGGAATCCAGGTTAAGTGGAACCCTATAGCATCTACGTCGCGCGAACGCGAGGCGATGATGCTCTAGGTTGTGGATAGAGACTGCGCTCGCAGAGGCGAAAATTGAGAGGCCCGGAATGCGGAACATGCAAGTGGAGAAACTGATCATCCTGGGCGAAGCGACGGTGTCGATCGACGAAATCCTGATCGCTTTCGGTGTCTCTGGCGTAATGGTGCAGGGCTCTTGTGAGTCCAGGCACAGGTACCTGGACCGAGCCCAACGCCTCTATGTCGCCATGGACCGACTCAAGGGTCTGGAGGGTGAGGCCGCCAGAGCGGCGGTCCAGGAGCAGGTCTCGCGTCCCAACACCTATGCCGTGGTCAAGGCCTCCGACGTTGCCGACAGCGGCTTGCTGGCTTGGCTCGATGCGCAGGACCGCGTGCTGCTAGTGAAGCAGGAGGAGAGCTCGGAACCCGAAGAACGCGCCGGGACGTCACGCAGGCAGCCCTACTTCGATGCTGCCTTTCTCACCAAGGCGGTGCCGGCGCTGGTCGGCGAAGGCGGTCAGGCCTACCTGCACAACTTCGACTATGAGTTTCGCGAGATGGATCGGGAGGAACGTCTGGCCTCCGTCAGGATGATCCACGCCATCCGCACGGCAGAGATCTATCTCATGTCGAACGTCATGCCGAGTTCGGCCTCGCCGAGATCGCTCTATGTCGAAAGGCCGGCGGCGCGCTTCTTCTGGCAGCCCGAGATCAGCATCATCATGCCGACCTGGAACAGCATGGCCTTCATCGAACACACCTTGATCAGCATCACCCTGCAAGAAGGCGAGAACTACGAGGTGATCGTGATCGACGACGGCAGTTCGGACGATACCGTCGCCTTCATCAGAGACTATGCGATGACCGATGACCGTGTGCAGCTCTACACGCAGGCGAACGCCGGCCCTCAGGTGGCGCGGAACAGGGGCTTGGATCGCGCCAAGGGAAAGTACGTAACCTTCCTGGATCACGACGACCTCATGCTGACCAATTCGCTGCGCAGGCGTCTCGATGTGCTGGCCAAGAAGGAATTCCTGATGTGTGGCGGCCGTGTCGAGATCGTCGACCCGGATGGCGGACTCGTGGGGCTGACGATCGGGCGTCAGGTGCCGACCTATTACCGAGACTGCCACAACATGCCGGTGCACATAGACACGCTCACCGGTCGCAGCGATATCATCAAGCGCTTTCGCTTTCCGCTGATCAAGGGCTATGCCGACGATTGGACCTATGTGAGCAGCATGCTGCGCGAAGGCTGGACGATCGGTACCTGCGGGGCCGAACCGCTGGTCGCTTATCGTTGGCACCGCTCTTCCTTGACCGGCAGCGGTTTGGACAAGCACTTTTTCAACTGCATGCAAGTGCTGCGTGACCTCAGCATCCGGCAGACCGAGGATCTGGGCCTGATCGAAAAGCCTCAAGGGTCGATGGATCTGGCCGAGAGACTGATCGAGACCCAGCGTGTCATTCGGATCCAGTCGGAGTTCTACTCTCTGGCGCTGCGCCAAGACGAGATGCATGGCAAAGAGGCCGAGGCTCTTCTGACGATCATCGTCGGCATGATGAACGGCATCCCGTATGCGACCAAAGATACCCTGGAGGAGGGTTTCTTCAAGTCGGTTGGCAGCAAGATCTTAGTCGGCCACCCGGACAACACCGCGTTCATGAAAGGGGTTATGGAGCATTGGTATAGGGCGGTCGAGCTCTGCGATCGCCTGGCCGTCACGCCGGCCAACGCGCGCTATGTCGAGAACCTTACCAGCTATCTGAGCGGCGTGCGTGAGCGCCTAGCTGAGCGCAACGAGCCGGTACCGTCCGCCAGTCTGATGGCGAAGATCTTCGGCTTGGCGAAAGAGCGCTTCATGCCGGCGGGTTAAGTCACCAGTTAGTTCGCCCCGTCGTCGTCTCGCGGCCCTATCGGATCTGCACATCTCAGAGTGCTCAAGGGGGCGATAGCGCCGAAAGAAAGTAAGCGGCGTGCGAGATGACGAAATGCTCCCCGATGATCCGAAGGTTCGCTCGAAGGTATGCTTTTGCAAATCCGGGTTTCAGAGCCGTTTTTTCTCCAATCGAGAATCCGGCACCCGGGGAGATCGGCCAAACATGCATGATGAAGGTCCTAATGCGGCCTCTTTGCATTGCCAAGCTTGCAAAGGGACGCCTTGCACGCCTTGACGCCAAGGCCGCAGGATATCAGAGAAATAAAGGTTGCATCAGGCGGGCCAGTCGTCACTCTGAGAGGGCTGAGTAACCGGCGGCGGAACTTACTTGTCCTCACAGGTTTTGACATGACTTTGTACTTGCCCTCCCGACATCGGGATCTGACCTTTGCAGGCGGCGGGTGTTCCGCGGCGATCACGCTGACTTATCTGTTGCGGCGGCTTGGCGCCGAGCAGAACTCAGCTGGTTGCGATACACCTTTCAGGATCACGGTTTGCGACGCGCTCGGCCGCTTTCCCAAGGGGCTCTCCTACAACGAAGGCGAACACTCCGGAGCGTTTCTGATCACGCCAGCCTCGGAAATGATGTCGCCGCTTCCCGGGGGCGGGAACGAACTGACGCAATGGCTGACAGGTAACCGCGCAATGTGGACCGACCGTTTGGGGATGTCGCAGAACGCAATTGTCCGCGAGTGGCTGCCCACGCTGATCGAGGCCGCAGACCGCGCGGACTTCGATCAGGTGTTCCTGCCCCGATCGGTGATCGGCTGGTTCATCGACGACCTTGTCACCTCGGCCATCGCAGAGGCCCATGCCGCGGGGTATGCGCAGGTCGAGATCGAGACGCGGACCGTGACTCGGGTGCAGGCCGCGGACGACGACGGACTTCTGGTGACGACAGACCCGGGTGAGGCCTTCACGACAGGAAAGCTGGTCGTGGCTATCGGCAGCGGACGGTTTCGCGCGCTCCTGCCGTGCGCGCCGCGCGATGATCGCCTGATCACATCGCCCCTGCAAAATGGCATCGAGGCCTTGCGGCGTGACCTGGACCAGAGATGTGCGCCCTATGCCGGACAGCAGGGGCCGAAGGTTCTGGTCATTGGCTCGAGCGCCTCGGCGCTCGATGTGATTTCGGTTCTGCTCGACCTCCAGTGCGGCCAAGGTACAGCGCCGCGTATAACGAGCATTTCACCCTCGGGCCACTTTCCTCCCGAGCATCGGACCATCGCGTTAGAGGCGCCTAGTCCGGCCGACTGCCCGGCGCTTGAGAACCTTGGTGCCGTCGATGCCGCGGCGTCTGCGCGGGCCGTGTACGACGCTGCGATGAAGGACCGTGGTCAACTTCTCGCAGGTGGGAAACATCTGGGCGAAGCCAAGACCTATGTCTATCGCCACGTGCTGAAACTGATCGGGCGTATGAGCGCAGAAGAAAAGCGCACGTTTGTCGAGGTTTACGGGAAGGATCTGTCGGAACAGTTCCTGATGACGAGCCCGATCTACGCGCGTCTCTACACCGCCGCGATCGCAAAAGGGGCGCTTGCGGCGATCGCGGGCAAGGTGCGCGATCTGGACTGCGACAGCGACGGCCTGCATGTCGGATACGATCAGGACAGCGGCCCTCAGCGCGACCGCTTCGACCTGGTGATCGATTGTTCCGGGTTCGAGTATCCTTTGGAATGCTCGTCCGAACCGCTGGTGCAATCGCTCATGGGCGACCTCGGCGCTCGGCCGAACCGGTCCGGGCACGGCTTCGTAACCCTGCCCGACAGTTTCGAAATCGCCCCGAACGCCTTTGTCCTTGGCCCGCTGTACGCTGGCAACGTGGATGCCACGGGAGTATGCCGCTGGCGTGTCGAGAACACGCGCGGGATATCGGAGATTGCCCGAATGTGCGTCGAGGACCTTTTGGCCGACATGGCCGGTCCCCGCGAGCGGGAGTAAGACTTGAGAAACGGCGACAAGAGTTCCGCCGGAGGGGGGCACGACCCGGGGTGAGACGGCACGGATGCCGTTCAGGATGTCCGCGGTCCGGTCCCTCGACGCGTCTTTGCCTATGACGATGTCAAACTCGAAATCCGTCTCTTGCATGAACACGCTCTCCAGCGCCTGCCGGACCTATTGCTCGTGCTGGTAGATTACGATTGCAACGGTCACTGTCGTGGGAGCTTCGCTCTTTTGCTTGTGCCGCAGCAGGCAGGCCAGGTCGCTGGCTCCGGTGAAGTCGTCTGCGATCGCTCCGAACAGCGTCCCTCAGCTCGCCGCCAAAACGGCAGGCGGTGGACCGGGAGGTCCGTCGCACTTCTGACAGCAAGGGCGAGCCTTTACCGGCTCGCCGCGGCAGCAGGATGTTAGCGAACGCGGCTGGGAATGTCCCAGGCCTCGAGAAGGATGTCGCGGGCCATCACACCGCGCTCCGGTTCGCCCTGATGCTGACGCGAGCCGGTGTTCTGGATTCGGGTCAGGAGCTGGGCGTTCACCGTCTCGCTCTGCGGGTAGCTGGAGATCGTGAACCACAAGCGGTAGATCGGGGTTCCTTCTGCGGTCTGACCCTGGAAGACGCTGGCCGCCTCGATGGTGTTCGTCGGATCGCCCAACCCGCTCTCCAAGGTGACAGGGTGGCCGGTCTTCAGGTCGTAGATCACGCCGGCCCGCATTAGACGGCTCTTGGCGTCGGAGAGCCACAGCATGACGAAGCGACGCCCCATCTGCGCGCAATCGATCGAGAAGGTAAGGGGCTTGCCCTCCTGCGCCTCGCCGGAGATGAAGGTGCGCTGCACGCGCAGTCTCGGTGCCTCGCGCAGACGCGTCAGGCCACTGGGATCCTTGCCGTCGATGGTGAAGGCTTCCCGGCGCCAGACCTTGCCGGGCTCTGCCGCGTAAGCCAGCATCCGCGCCTTCTTCATCGGCTCGGCTTCGGCCCAGATCTCCATACCGATGCGGCTGGGATCGTCCTGGTCGACGAAGTCCATGTTCTTGCCGGTCTCGATCAGCAACTGCTTGATGTAGCCCAAAGACGCATTCGGCGGCAGGGCGAGCAGGTAGCCGCTGGACCAAGGCAGGTCGGAGTAGAAGGGGTAGGCAGCAACGCGCCAGCTGACGTCCTCTTCCCCCGGCCGCAGGCCCGGAAGGTGCTCGGACACGATCACCAGATAGCCCCGCGCGTCGAGTGCCGAAGCCAGAGCGGCGTGACAGCGCCCGAGTGCATCGTTGTAGGCGATCATCGCGGCCAGCGGCTGTGCCGCATCGATCAGCTCCAGCGACTGTGCCGCGGCCTTCGGACTGGTGACCAGCAACAGATTGCCCTGCTCCGGCGACTGTTCTGCCAGGAAGGAGGTAACCACCTTGCTGGCGCTCGCGATGTCGGCAGAGGGCAGCTCGACGAGGGTCGTGTCCTTGCCGGCCGGGAAGGCGTCGGACAAGAGGGTCTTGGCAATCTGCTTGGCTTGCTCGCCGTCCTCGGCCAGAACCAGGCTCTTGCCGCTGCCGTTCAGCAGACAGGCCAAGCCGCCCTTGAGGGAACCCAGGCTCCTGGTTTTGGGAAAGGGGGTCTTCATCGACTCCATCAGGGTCGAGAGCGCCTTGAGCTCGTCGGCACGGGCCCCCTGATCGCGCGGGATCGGTCCGACCAGAGGCACTGCGACAACATCGCTCTCCACCGCCGCTTCGACCAGCGGGGCGGTCTCCGTGGTCGGCATGGAGTCGATGATTTCCTGGGCCATGCGCTGCCAAGAGTTCCTGCGGAAGTAGGCCTTGCCGCTGCTCTCGCGGGCGAGGCCGTTGCCGCGCTGCTTCTTGGTCAGCGCGACCAGGCCCTTGGAGATCTCCTCAGGGCTGTCGTCGTCGATCGGCAGGCCGGCGCCATAGGCCTTGGCGATCGCGGCAGCCGCGGTGCCGCGCTGGGCGAGATAGGGAATGCCAAGATAGACCGCGTCGATCGCAAGCGGGTTTGGTCGGTCGGCGTAGTCCAGTGGCAGCTCGGGCAAAACCAGGGCCTGACAGTGTTTCAGCCAGTCGGCTCGACGCTCCGAGAAGCGGTCCTCGTGCAGGGCGCGGATGTCGGCCGAGCCGCGAACGCCGCCGACCTTGTCCGCCGCTTCGACCAGCAGGTCCTGGAACACCAGACGCAGATCCTGCTGGCTCGGGTGGCGTCGCACCGTGTCGGCGATCGAGGCTGCTGCCTTGCCGCTCCAGCCGGCTCCGTCGGCCGCGAAATAGATACGCGGCTCGGTCTCGGTCGTCTGATTGGCATTGATCAGCCGCCAGGCGACCTCGTCGTCGTGCAGCATGGAGGGTTGCGGGGTGACGCCTAGGCGAATGCCGCTGCGCGCCTCGATGGCGTCGCGCTGGTGCTCGGTGGTGCAGACCAAGGTCAGGCGCGGATCCTGCTGGGCGGACTTCAGCAGCCAGCCCCACTCCTTCAGAAAGTCGCTGGCCCAGGCCTCCGCGCTGGAGAACCAGTGCAGTGCAACATGGGCACTGAGACGCGGCTGCTCTGGCACCATCTCATAGAGGAAGGCGGCATGGTCCAGGCTGCCCTGCAGCAGATAAGCGTGTACCCGGCCTTCGGTCGCGAGAAGCGCGCTTTCAGCCGCCGCGCGAACCTCCTTGCGAACCTTTTGATAGAGTTTTTCAAACCGTTTGCTATCAGATCGGTCAGCGCCGAAGAGGCTGTGGGAATCCTTCGCCAGGTTGAAGGTCACTCGGTCGATGGAGGCGGGAAGGCTGTCTTCCTTGGCGGTCTCCATCGCTTCCTTCAGGCGCAGGTTGCCGGACAGCCAGTAGGGATGCCCGCCTGCCTGGATCTTGGGGCTGAGGTTGACTGACTGGACCCAGGCTTCGCCGTGCTGCTGGTTCAGGTCCGGCGCCAGAGTCAGCACCACCGGCGGCACTTCGGCTTCGCCCTTGGGCGGCTGCATCGGTTCAGCGGCGCCGCGTTTGCGCAGCGCGGGAATGAACGAGCCGGTGATGCCGTGCACCGTCTTCCCCATGCTCTCCATCTGGTGGCACACGCGCTCTAGCTCGTTGCAGTGACGCAGGTAGTAGTCATTGTAGGAGATCGAGAAGAAGCCGGGGTGGGCCAGCTGGATCGCGTCCATCTGGTCGCCGAACTGCGAGGCCTTGTGGTGGCCCCAGAAGTAGGAGTCTTGCGATAGCGGGCGGCCGTCGCAGCCGGAGATCCCGATATGGTCGAAGTAGGTCGCGGCCACCGGCAGCAGCATCACGGTCAGCACGTTGTTCAGGCCCAGGATCGCGAACTTCTTCTCGAGGTCCAGGTTGTAGTCGTCCCCAGTCATCAGGGGGACGCCGATGAAGCGCTCGTGCAGCTCCTCCGGCAGGTAGGTCATGTAGATCGAGTAGTCGCGCCAGGGCACGAAGACGTGGAAGTCGCGCCCCTGCATGGTCTGCACCAGGTACTCGCGAAAGGCCTGCGCGTAGGTCGATGGACCAGCATGGAAGATCGGATCGGCGGCCGTCAGCGCGATCGGATTCAGGTGGTCCACCAGTGGCGCGTTCTTGACGATGGAATTGCAGACGATGGTGTGGCCGTCGCTGTAGTCGTAGCGCCAGGCCTCTTCCAGCGAGGGACCGGTGCCGAAGACATAGCCGACCGGCAGCTTCACTCGCTCCCTGAACACGGCGAGCTTGCGCTTGGAATCCTCGAGCAGTTCCTCCTCGTCAGCCATGAGGGAGAGCGCACACTTCATCATCATCGTGGCGGCGGTATCGACACGCTCCTCGTCGACCAGATGGAACTTCTCGGCCCCGCAGGCGGCGCGCAGCTCATCGACGGTCTCGAAGACCTCGTTCTCGGCGACTCCGGGTTTCTGCCAGACCAGCACCCGGTCGGCGGCCGCGAACTCCTCTTCCCACTGCTGCTTGGTGGTGATCGGCGACAGCAGCTTGACCTTCTTCTGCACCCGCCGGCTGGCATCCGACTCGATCGAGGCTCGATCCAGGTAAGGCGGTAGGTCGAGCGGATAGTCCGTGAAGGGCGCGAAACCCCGGAAGCTGGCGACATGCCGGTCGTAGGGCGCGAAATACCAGAACAGCCGTGGAAAGAGGTAGGTGCACTGAGCGCGATCGGTGAACGAAGGATAGAGGAGGATGGTCTTCATCGAGTCTCGTGGCCTCTACCGAAGGGTTGGGATCGTGGCAGGCTACCTAAGCGAGCGGAGGTCTTACCGACGGCTGCGGTCCTATGGATGCCTGCCAGGCAGTAACATCTTGCACAAGTGGAATGTGAAGATAGCGCCTCACGGTCCGATGGAGTCTTGCGGTCGGTAGAGCGCGAAAGAACGCCTTCTCGGTCTTGCGCGGCACGAACCAGGAGAGTGTCAGATCCTCTGTGTAAAAGGCTTCGAGGGCGTCGTTGTCGGATCAGCATGCCGATCCGCGAAGCCGATCGCCGAACAGAGTGGTGAACTGTGCCACGGCCAGTGTCCAGGCGACCGCCGGGTTCCAGCTGCCCCCCAAGTGCCGGATCGACAGGAAGAGAAGCTATAGGGCCGCCTCGTCGGACGGGAAGCTGTCTCTGGTCTTGATCGTCTTTCATAGTGAGCGATGCAGGGCCTCGACAGCATTCGTGGTGTAGGTCATCCAGCGGATCTCCGGCGCGAAAGCAAAGAAGCAGATCACCCGCTGCCAGGCCCTCTGCCGCATCTTCGGATGGGTGCTCTCACCCACGAAGTAATAGCGCAGATCACCCACAGGGCCTAGGCGTCTCCCCCGGATCTCAGCTAACGCGTCAGCCGCTTCTGTTTTGCGATTTTGGCCCGCCACAGATCGGCGAAGATCTCAAAAAACTCAATTCGCTTCAGACGCCGCATTGGCAGCTTGCCATCACTGCTATAGGGCGCAAATGGCGAGACTTCTTCACCCCCAAGGAACTCCTTGTTCAACTTGGCCATGGAATCCCTCAGCTGGTTGTTCATGAAGGTGACGATCTTTTCGGGCACGAGAATGCCCTCCCGAGTCGAAATCTTTTGGCTCAAGTCGGCCAGATCGCCACGAAAGGGGTTGACCTGCTGATCGACGTAGCGTGGCACCAAAGCGTTCATCTCCATTAGGAAAGAGGCCACCATGTAGTCCATGCTACGATTTGCGTTAGTCTCTACTCTATAGCCAAAATCAAACAAGGATGCGTCAAAATTCAAACATTGACAAAAATCCTGCCTAATATCCCCATCTTTCATCTTATCTCGTGCAAAAAGGCGCACAGTTATGTTATCATGCCCAAAAACTTCTGCCCAACGTTTGATAATGCCGTAGTAGTCATACAAATTCTCAATTTGCTTCTTTGAAGGTTTTTTGAGCGGATTGGTTCGCCCCCCTTTCACATTGGTTGAGAACCGACTGACGTGATAGCCCACCGGTTCACGAAAATAAACAATGACCCGCACATCCTGACCCGTCGATGTTGTCAGCGTCTTCAGGCGCTCTATTTCCTCTTTGGTATAGAGATAACCGATACAATGCTCGTTCGAAAATATATAGTTGCCTTGACCAGATATGGTGTCGCGATATTCTTCCTCGAGCCTCTGCCGGAAGGCCAGGACTTTCTGTTTTCCCACCACCTTCAGATCGATAGCCGCGGCGACGACCCGCTCGGCATCAACTGCATAGACGCCAAGCTTGGTGTGGTTCTCTTGTCCCAGAAAGCTGGGATAGTCATAGCCCAGGTCGGCCAGTTGCTTTCTGTTCGCCGCCAGGAACTGCTGCAGCGACGTGGTGCCGGTCTTCGGCGATCCGATATGAAGGTAGATCGTCACGCGCCGCCCTTTCGTTCATCCAAGGTCTGAGACAGTCGACCGGTGCCGAGGACCGATCGCTTAACCTACTGATAGAAAACTGGATTCCCCATGTGGGCGTCACCTCGTGAGGATGATATTGCCTGAGGCATGGTTCCAGCGCAACCAGCGCAACCATAGGCATCGGAGATATGGCGGGTTGGCGAGGTCGGGGCATTTTGTCCGCCAAATCTGAGGTTGGAGGGGGCAAACGCGCTGATTCCAGACGCACTAGCCCTGCGATCGGAAGCATTGTGAGTTCGCCTGGGCGCGGTCATGTCAGCGCTGGCCGTGGTCGCAGGCGGTCAACCCGCTCCCCGATGTCGGCGAACAGTGCACGCAGCACAGCAACCTCGGCTAATTGGAGGGTGACCTAGCGGCCATTGCTCACGACCTTCGCGCCGATCACCGGATTGTCGCTGCGCCATTTCCACGGGACCGCCAAGCTTAACATTTTCGATAGCAACGCCGGCTTGTGACCAAGGTCGCGTTCCATCCGGGTGAACGATGTCCTATCCTCGGCTTCATCGTGTCCAACCGAAACCTGCCGTACGAGCGAGTGCTGGGCTTTGACAACGATAGAGGTACGGGCGAGCAGCAGATCAGGGAGGACAATTGCGCCATCAATTGGACGCGGCTCAGGGATGCATTTTGGCTTGATCGGCGTCCTGACCGACAGCAGAGTGAGAGAAGCGAATGCAGATGGAGAATTCCTAACTTTTTTGCGCGAACTCTGAGAAGTTGCATCGATGTGGCTTGCTCTGATCTGTATGAGTATCAGTGTCGCGTCTGTTCATGATCGCACTTCTTTGTCCAGATTGGATACTGTGCCCTTGATCAAGTGTGCCGGAGAAATAATCTTATGAATAATGACAAGCCAGAGGCACCCGAGTACATCCACGGCAGTTCTCCGGAAGAACAAGACCGCTTATCTTTACTTAATGATATTCTGAATGAGTCTTGCTTGCGAGAGCTTGATATCCAGCCAGGGGAAAAAGTCTTGGATTTTGGCTGCGGACTTGGTCAGTTCACGCGCCTCATTGCACGGACAGTGGGCGGCAAGGGATGTGTCGTCGGAATCGAGCGCGATCGAGATCAAATCGTGCAAGCGAGAAGACTCGCCGAACGTTCCGATGAGGCGGAGCTTGTGGAATTTCGCCAAGGCGATGCGCTGGAGCTCACCTTGAGTGGGTCGGAGTTAGGAACCTTCGACGTTGCCCATGCTCGCTTTCTTCTGGAGCATGTTCCCCGCCCAGACTTGGTTATTGAACAGATGGTTCGCTCGCTTCGTCCCGGCGGAAGAGTTGTTGTCATTGATGATGATCATGACAACTTTCGTCCCTGGCCCGAACCCCGGGGGTTCCCTGCCCTCTGGCAGGCCTACGTGCGTTCCTATGAAAGGCTCGGCAATGATCCCTACGTTGGGCGTCGCCTCGTCTCGTTACTTAGAGATGGTGGGCTAACCTCTATCCGCAACAGTTGCGTGTTCTTCGGGGGCTGTGCAGGCAATGAGAGATTTCAGGCTGTTGCTGACAATCTGATTGGCGCTCTTGAAGGCGCTAAAGACGAAATGTTGTCTGGCAGATTTCTGGACGAAGAGTCTTTCTGCACGGGTATAGAGGGGCTTCAGCATTGGAAAGCGCACGCCTCTTCCGCATTGTGGTACTCAGCGTGTTGTGCTGAAGGGATCGTACCGAAATAGACCCCGGTCCCACTAACTGTTTGCCGGCCCCGCAACGCTCCACTCTTCAGTTTCTACGCGAAAGGGGAGAGGTCGGCCGAGAGCAGTATCTTAAGGAGGTTCAAGCGCCTCTAGGGCGCTGCTTGGCAAGACAGTGTTATGGAAGGGTCATAGCCACCTTAACGAAGGACCCAGCAGATGTTCTCCATCCGATGCGCAGCAAGTGCGTTCTTCCTCGCGGTCTTGCTGTATCCCGCGGCGCTGGCAGCGCAGAGTGCCGAGGAGTTGGCGCAGGTGTTTACCGAGGCGGACGGCGATCAGAATGGCGACCTGACGCCCGAAGAATTGTCGCAGGCGATAGAGGCGGCGCCGGATTCGAACCGGGTGGGGCTCATCGTGGTTATCCTGGACGCCGATGGCAGCGACAGCCTGTCCCTGCAGGAGTTTCAAGACATCGGCGCCATCATGCGCGGAGAGATGACGGATGCGCAGTTCGGCCGCTTCTTCGCCTTCTTCGACAGGAACGGCGACGGCGCCATCGATCGGGCCGAGTTTCTCGCGGCCGTGGACTTCATGGGCGGCCAGCAAGACCAAGCCACCAGCGATGCCGAGTTCAATGGGGCAGACTTGAACGGCGATGGGCGGCTCGAACTCGAGGAGTTCAAGACGCTTCAGTAAAGGCCGGCACGCTCGAACCTGCCTTGTTTATCGCAGATCCGGGTTTACCGCAGATCTGATGCACTTGGCGCAGGTTCCAATTCCTTGCACCTGCAGCAAGACGGGTCCTCACGCATGCAGGAAGCAAGCCACCTGGTGTCCGCTCTCCGCCTCCTTCAGCTCAGGGTTCTTTTCCGAGCAGATCGGCATGCGGTGCGGACAGCGGGTGTGGAAGCGGCAGCCGCTTGGGGGCGAGATGGGGCTGGGCACGTCGCCCTTCAGCACGCCCAGATCATCGACGCGTTTGGCCTTCGGGTCGGGCAAGGGAATGGCGTTCAGCAAGGCCTGGGTATAGGGGTGCAGCGGCCGGCGGTAGAGCGCCTCGCTGGGGCCGGTCTCGACGATTCGACCAAGATACATGACGGCGGTGCGGTCGGCGATCCGCTTGATCACGCTAAGGTCGTGGCTGATGAAGATGTAGCTGAGGCCCAAATCGCGCTGCAGGCTGAGTAGCAGGGTCAGGATCTGTGCCTGGATCGAGACGTCGAGCGCGGAGACCGGCTCGTCGAAGACCACCAGCTTGGGCTTCAACACGAGGGCGCGGGCGATGCCGACACGTTGGCACTGGCCGCCAGAGAACTCGTGCGGAAAGCGGTCGAAGTCGCGCGGCTTCAGTCCGACGACGTCCAAGAGCTCTCTTGCCATCTCCTGACGCTCGGCCCGGCTGCCCAGGCCGTGGAAGCGTAGCGGTTCGGCAATGTTGGTGCCAACGCTCATGCGCGGGTTCAGCGAGGTGAGCGGATCTTGGAAGACCAGTTGCATCTCTCGGCGCAAGGCCCGGAGTTTGCTTTCAGAGGCACCGATGACATCCTGACCGTCCAAGGTGACCTCGCCGCTGCTGGGCTCGATGAGGCGCAAGACCAGGCGCGCCGTTGTGGACTTGCCGCAGCCGCTCTCGCCGACCAGACCAAGGGTCTTGCCCTGTGCCAACTCGAAATCGATGCCGTCGACCGCCTTCAGCTTGTCGCCGCCGCCCAAGAGCTTACGGCGCGCGACGGGAAAGTGCTTTGACAGGTCCCGAACCGTCAGCAAAGGTTCGCTCATGCTGGAGCGTCCTGTGCCACTGGCTCGGCCAGGTGGCAGGCGACCAGATGGCCGGCACCTCCTGCACGCAAGCTCGGCTCGGTCTCCCGGCAAGCAGTCTCGGCCAGCGGGCAGCGCGGCCAGAAGCTGCAGCCGCCAGGCAGCTTGGCCAGATCCGGCGGCAGCCCGGTAATCGGCTGCAGGTCGCTCTCGCGCGTGTCGTCCAGGCGCACCAGGGAGGACAGGAGGCCTTTGGTGTAGGGATGGGCGGGTGCTGCGAAGATGGTCTCGACGGTGCCGTACTCCACCATCTTGCCGGCGTACATGACCATCACCTCATCGGCCATGGCGGCGACGACGCCCAGGTCGTGAGTCACCAGAATCAGGCTGCTGCCGGTCGAGGTCTGGATCTCGCGCAGCAGGCGTAGGATCTGCGCCTGAATGGTGACGTCGAGTGCCGTGGTGGGTTCGTCGGCGATGAGCAGATCGGGCTCGCAGGCAATCGCACCGGCGATGAGAACGCGCTGTCGCATGCCGCCGCTGAACTGGTGCGGGTAGTCGCGGTAGCGTGCCTCCGGCTCGGGTATGCCGACCCGTCCCATCAGGGCAATCGTTTCTCGTCGCGCCGCCTCCTGGCCCAGCCCCTTGTGGGCGATTAGGCCCTCGGCAATCTGCTCGCCGACCCGAAAGGAGGGGTTGAGCGAGGACATGGGATCCTGGAACACCATGGCGATGCGGTCGCCGCGGATCTCCTCCATTTCCCTCTCGGAGAGCTGCATCAGGTCGCGACCGCGATAGATCAGCCGCCCGCCGACGATCTTACCAGGCGGGTCGATCAAGCGCATCAGGGAGAGCGACGTCACGGTTTTACCCGAGCCGGACTCGCCGACGATGCACAGGGTTCGACCGGCACGCAGCGAGAAGGAGAGGCCGTCGACCGCCTTCAAAGTGCTGTGCTTCAGCTTGAACTGCGTGCGCAGATCCTCGACTTCCAGGATCACTTCGTCGTCAGGCATAGGCCCCCGTTACCCCTTGTGGTGGCGCGCGCCGGCCTTGGGGTCCAGAGCGTCCCGCAAGCCGTCGCCGATGAAGTTGAATGCCAGCGCCACCAGCACGATCACGACGCCTGGAAAGATCGTAGCATGCGGCGCCTTGGTCAGCGCCACGCGCCCGTCGCTCACCATCGTGCCCCAGTCGGCCGCCGGCGGCTGCGCGCCCAAGCCGAGGAAAGAGAGGCCGGAGGCGACGACGATCATCAGACCGACCAGGGTCGTCGCATAGACGATCACGGGCGAGATCATGTTCGGCAGGACATAGCGCAGCAGGATGGTGCCCCGCCCCGCCCCGCCGGCTCTGGCTGCCTCGATATAAGGTTCGGCAGCGACACCCAGGGTCGAGGTTCTGACGATGCGCGAGATGTAGGGGATCAGCACCACGGTGATGGCGATGATTTCGGTCACCACGCCGGGCTGCAGCACGCCGGCGATCGCGATTGCCATCAAGACCAGCGGCACTGCAAAGAAGGCATCCAGCACGCGCATGATGATCTGGTCGATCCAGCCACCGAAGTAGCCAGCGACGAGACCAAGGACCAGGCTGATCAAAGTGGCCAGCAGGGTGGGCAAGAAACCGACCAGCAGCGAGATGCGCCCGCCGTAGAACAGCCGGGTCAGGATATCCCGTCCATTGCTATCGCTGCCCAGCCAATAGCCCTCTGTCAGCGGCGGCCTGTTGCGCATCAAACGCTCTGCCTCGAAGGGGTCATGCGGGCTGACCAGATCGGCAAAAACCGCCAACAGGATGACGATGGCCAAGAAGATCAGAGAGACCAGTGCTGCACGATCGCGTGCGAAGGCGCGCCAGCCGCGCAGCCAGCGGCTCTCTTGCTCAACCTCCAAGGCCTCGGCGGCGGCTAGTTCTGCTTTTTCGACCTGTCGCATCGCCCGCGTCCTCACATCGTGCGAACGCGCGGGTCGAGCAGCGCATTCATGATATCGACGGCCAGATTCACCAGGACGAAGGCCAGCGCGATCACCAGGATGGCCGCCTGCACCACAGGCACGTCGCGAGCGACGATCGAGTAATAGAGCTGATTGCCGAGGCCGGGCCAAGCGAAGACCACCTCGGTAAAGAGCGCGCCGCCCAGCAGAAAACCCAGCTGCAGACCAGCGATGGTCGCAATCGGCGGCAGAGCATTGCGCAGCGCGTGGTGCCAAAGAATCCGGCGCTTGGGAATGCCCTTGGCGCGGGCGACGCGGACGTAATTCTGGCCCAGCACCTCCAACATTGACGCACGAACCATGCGGGTGATGATCGCCGCCGGCGCGGCTGCGGTCGCGATCGCCGGCAGCACCAGATGACGAGCGACGTCGAGCCAACCGCCATCACCGGTGATCGAGGTCATGCCGGTTGCCGGAAACCAGCGAAATTCCAGCGCAAAAGCCAGCACCAGCAGCAAAGCCAGCCAATAGGGCGGCATGCTGCCGACGATCAGGGTCGTCGACATGCTGACCCGATCGAAGGTGGAGTAGGAGCGCGCGGCTGCGAACATACCGACCCCAAAGCCGACGGTCAGCGCCAGGAACAGACTGGCGGCGGCCAGAATGACGGTGTTGTAGAAACGCAGCAGCACCACATCGCTGACCAGGGCTTGCGTGTGTACTGAAACGCCGAAGTCGCCTTGCACGACATTGCTCAGCCAGCGCGCATACTGCACCACCAACGGCTGGTCGAGCCCCATCGCAACACTGAGCTTCTCCTTGGCCTCTTCCGTCGCCATCGGCCCCAGCAAGGCATCGGTGACGTCGCCCGGTGCCAAATGCACCAGGAGAAAGGCAAAGATCGAGAGGATCAGCAGGATCGGCAGGATTGCCGCCAGGCGGGTAACGATCTGCCTCAACACCGGCGATAACTCCGATCAGTCTCTGGCAAGGGACAGGGTGAACAAGAGCGCAAGCCGGTCGAGCTTACCTGAACCCGACCGACCCGCTATCCAAAACCACCGCCAGGGCGTCTCCTTGGGATGCAGTCATCCAAGACCGACGCTCCGGCAAGGGCAATCCTATTTCTCGATCCAGACGGTTGAGAAGTCGTACCAATCGTTCGGCGGATTGACGAAGCCCTTCACCTCGGGCGCCAGGAAGATCGGCTGCAGATCGCGGACCAGCGGCACGAAGGCTGCATCCTCCATGATCATGCCGTTCATCTTCTGATAGATCTCTCTGGCCTTGGCCTCGTCCTTCGTGGTGACCGCCTCGTCCATAAGCTTGTCGACCTCCTCGTTGCAATACCAGCCCGAGTTCACGCCGTTCGGCGGGAAGGACTTGCAGCTTGCCACGATGCGGATGAAGGCGGGATAGGTCATGCCCCAGCCGATGTGGTTCATGGCGATGTCTTCGGGCATGCCCGAAGCCCAGCGACGCAGATAGGCGATCCACTCGTACTTCTGGATGTTCGCGTCGATGCCGACCTTCTTCAGATCGCGCTGGATCCAGGATTCGACCAATTCGCCCGTGCCGTATTGGTAGATATCCCAGTTGATCTCCAGACCGTCACCGTAACCCGCCTCTGCCAGCAGCGCCTTGGCCTTTTCGGGGTCAAAGTTATAGAAGGTGAAATTGGGATCATAGGCGAAGGTTCCTGGCGACATCATACCGTTCTCGACATGCGCGGTCCCGGCATAGATCTCGTCGACCAGGCCCTGCTTGTCGATCGCCATATTGATTGCCTGGCGCACGCGCTTGTCCTTCAGCGCCGGATGGCGGAAGTTCAAGTGAATGAAGGTGTAGTTGGGCACGTTGTCATTGGTGGTGAGGATGAAGCCATCTTCCTTCAAACCCTCGACATCGTCCCAAGGCGGAACGCCGATGAAGTTGACCTCGCCGGTGCGCAGCGCATTGACCCGGGTCGAGGGATCCTCCAGGGGCCGGAAGATGATCCGCTCCAGCTTGGCCTTGTTACCCCAGTAGTTTTCATTCGGCTCCAGGACGGTCTTCACCCCCTGCTCGCGTTCGACGAACTTGAAGGGGCCGGTGCCGACCGGATGCAGCGCAATACCCTCGTTGCCGTATTCCTCGACCGACTTGGGGCTGATCATCAGCGGCTGACCATAGCTCTGCAGGCCGGTGCGCAGCCATTCGTAATTGGGCTGGGTCAAGGTGATCTTGATCGTCATGTCGTCGATCTTCTCGACGCCCTTGATCCACTGGGTGTAGGCCGAGACGAAAGCAGCCGTCTTCTCGTAGTAGAAGGGCGACTCGTCATTCCAGAAGCGGTTGAAGTTGAACATGACCGCATCGGCGTTGAAAGGCTCGCCGTCATGGAATGTAACCCCTTCGCGCAGATGGAAGGTGTATTCCGTGCCGTCGTCGGAAACCTCCCAGGAGGTCGCCAGACCCGGCACCAGCGGCGGCGTCATCACGTCGGCAACGGTCAGGTCTTCCTTCACGAAGCTCTCAAAGATGTTGTAGGTGACGTGATAGGTGATCCAGCCACCGGTGGCATGCGGGTCGAGGATGTCGTGATCTGCCGGCATGCCGTAGATCAAGGTACCCTGCGCCTGGGCATCCTGAGTGGGCATGCCGGCTGTGGCAGCCAGCATTCCCAAAGCCGCCAGCGACAAGGTCACCCGCTTCAAAAGTCCGCTTTTCATGGTCTTGCCTCCTCTTGTTCCGGCCGCGGCAATCGGGTTCTCACGCCACGGCCATTTCTTTGTTCTGGATGCTGGGTTCCGGAGTTCTTCTAAGCCAGCGCCGGCTCCGGCTGTCGTGCACTCTGAGCCAGGGCGTGATTGACCGCCACCGTCGCGGCCTTGGCCATGACCGAGAGGGGAAGCGAGGGCTGTACTCCCTCGCTCGCCAGATGCTCGGCCACGAACTCAGGCGTGTAGGGCACATGCAAGAAGCCGCTGCGGGTTGCCAGGTCGTGCTTCTCGATCAGATGGAGGGTCGAATAAAGCATCTGGTTGCAGAGGTGTGTACCGGCTGAATAGGAAAGCTCTGCAGGGATACCTGCCTGCAGCATCGCTTCGACGATCCCACGCGACGGCAGGGTCGAGAAGTAGGCCGCCGGCCCCCCTTCTAGGATCGCATCGCCGCGCAGCTGAACCCCTTCGTTGTCGGGAACGATGAAGTCACGACAATTGACCCCGATCGCTTCCATGCGGATGGTCATGGCCTCCGGCGCCACTCCCAGGCCTAGCCAGATCTCCGGCTTGTGAGTAGCAAGCGCGTCTTCGACAAAGCCCATCAGGCCTTCGGTCCTGACCGGAACCTCCAAAGCGACCAGATCGCAATCCGGCCAAGCCTGCGCGCGCAAGAGCTCCAAGGTCTGGGCCGCCGGATTGGTCGAGGTCATTGCCCAAGCACCATAGCCCGCAACCACCACTTTCCTAGGGCTCGCCATCCTCTTCTCCCTCTCCTCGCTGGTCCCAAAGCCTGCTGCGAAGCCTATCAAAGCGCCCGAGAGGCGACCAATCCGATTATCGCATATAACCATAACAGGATATTATACTATGCCTTGGCAGATCTGCTGATTGGGACTCATGGTGCGCGCAGCGACGGGCGGCATCGCCGTTGTTCCAGCGCAGCAATGGCGTGCCGCATACTGCTTTGAGAACGCGGCGTGAGTTGGCTGACAGTCGAGAGGAAAAACTTATGCGCTACCGGCAGATAGAGGCATTCCGCCATGTTATGATCAACGGGACGGTGACCGCGGCTGCGGAGTCTTTGGCAGTGACACAGCCGGCCGTCAGCCGCCTGATCGCCGACCTGGAAGCAAGTCTGGGCTTCACCCTATTCGAACGTCACAAGGGGCGTCTTCTACCAACCTCCAATGCGCTGCGCTTCTACCAGGGCGTGGAGAACTATTTTCAAGGTATCGATCGGCTAGATCGCATCGCCAAGCAGATTCGCACGCAGACCCAGGCCGACCTTCGGGTTTGCGGCACGCCGGCACTCTCGACCTGTCTGCTGCCGGAGACGGTCCGCGAGTTCCGCGACCTTTACCCGGATGTCCATCTGTCGATTGAATCGCTTTCATCCTCAGAGATCCTGTCGCGCCTACAGATGCACATGACGGATCTCGCCCTCACTCTGGCCTTCCCTGAGGTCGCCGGCATCGCCCAGGAGCTTCTGCTGGAGGCTCGGCATGTCTGCGCCGTCCATGCCTCCCATCCGCTTGCCGACAAGGAGGTTGTGACACCGGAGGACTTTGCCGGCGAGGAGGTAATCTCGATCCTGCCCTCGGGCTCCATCAATTGGAACCAGGTCGGGCAGGTGCTGAAGGATGCCGGCATCTCCTACCGCAAGAGCTTCAGCGTGCAGAACTCCCACACCGGCTATTCCCTGGTCGCCGCTAATCTGGCGATCGCGCTGATCGAGCCCTTTGCCGCCAGCACCTGGCTGAAGCAGGGTGTCGTCGTTCGTCCCTTTCTGCCGGCCGTCCGCTTTCGCTATGTGCTGGCCTATCCACAGTCCCAACGACTGACCGAGCAGGTGAGACGCTTCATGCAGATCGTCAGAGCGGCGGCCGATGCGCAACCACTGCTATCAGATGAGTCTACGGCGCGCACGGCCCCAGTTCCGGCGGCTGAGTGATCGCCCGGCCGGCCGGGCGACTGGCAGCAGAGCTGGACCACCTGCTTCAGTCACGCTAGGACCCTTCCAACCCTGGAGGGAGTGTGGCCCATGACGGAAGAGCGATTGAGTGTGGCTGAGGCAGCGTCCTTGGCCGGTGTCGATGAACAGATGATCCAATTCTGGATCGACTTCGCCTACTTCCCACAGCCGCCCGACGCCAAGGAAGCCAGCCTGCCCAAACAGGACTTCAAGGCGTTCCTGGAGCGCCGGCGCATGAACGAGCGCCTGACCAGGGCGCATCGTCAGCGCCCTGACCTCGGTTGGCTCTATGCCACCTGTCCGAACTGCGAAAAGATGATGGTGGCGCCTAGCAGACCGCATCGGCGCTGGGTCTGCAGTGCAGCCTGCAAAGCCGCGACCAGCGATCACGAAACAGTGCCGGACCTGGCGAGCCTTGGCGTCAAGGCCAATGCGACCTCGGGTCAGCCGGAGCATGGGCCGGCTTGGCTTGTGAACCCCGACTATCGTTTCGATCTGGAAGCCATTCCAGCCAAGGTCACCTTACTGGTCGGCGGCGCGGTGATCGGCGAAAGCCGAAACGCCCGCGTCGCGCTGGAGCAGGGCCACGCGGCGCTCTACTACCTACCGCTGATCGACCTTAGGATGGAGCATTTTCGACCCAGCGACTACGGCAGTTACTGTCACTTCAAGGGCTTTGCCGAGTACTGGCATATCGAAGCCGGCGGCGCGTATCGAGAAAATGCCGCTTGGGCCTATCCGCAGCCCTATGAGGAAACGGCCGATCTGGCCGGCCTGGTCGGCTTCCTCTGGCACAGCGTCGATCAATGGTTGGAGGACGGCCAGCCAATCGAGAACCCGCGCGACATTGCTGGTCGCATCGGCCCGAACAGCACTCTGAAAGCGCTCTACCCTGCCCTGGCGGCGGAGTGGCACAAGACCAAGAACATCAACATGGGCCCCTACGAGGTGCCGCCCTTCTCCAAGCACCTAGTTTGGTGGAAGAATGCCGAGGGCCGGGAGTGGCAGCAGCGCATTTGCGATCGCGCACTCGGTCACCCGCCCGGATAGACCTCTTGATCGGGCCGAGTGCCGTGCATCCTCTGTTCCCCATTCCGCCGACCAAGCAAATGGTGACCGAACCTCCGGTCAAAGTCTGAGCATGATGGGGGGTGTGCATGCCGAGCCACTCCCACCGCGTTCTATACGAGGTGGTGGCCAAACCATGACATCCCGAGGAAGATCAAGAGCGTCAAGGCCGACACATGCGCCATGAGCCAGACCAAGCGCGTCCGAATCACCGGCTGACCCCAGACCTTGAAGAGGAACAAGAGGCTGCTCACCAAGGCGGCGATTGAGGCGGCATAGCCGGCCACCGCCAGATAGAGGTCAGGCAGGGAACGATTGCTGCCGATGTGCAGCATCCAGGCGAAGGCCAGCAGAAAGCACAGCACGGCGAGGCCATGCGGAGCCAAGAACTTCAGTGCGGTTGCGAGCCTCATCCCTCTCTATCCTAACGGGTTTTCTCGAAACCAGCACGTGCCGGGGCCTCTCGGCAAGGCTATTGACGGGCCTATGGTCTCTTACCGTACCCTCTGCCGGCCTTGTTCAAAGGGAGGGAGGAGTGATGCAGGCAGATCTTCGCGGCGTCGAGGTGAACCCGGCCAAGCTGGCGATGCTGTTCAAGAAGCAGTTCCAGCTCTGCAAGGTCAAGCCGGGCGAGACCATCGCAATCGTCTCCGACCTGGGCACCAGGCGCGAGTACATCCAGTCAGCTTTTGCGGCCGCCGACGAGATCGGCGCAGACATCTACGAGATGTGCGTGAACCAAATTCCCGGCTGGACCAAAGTCGGCGTGCCCACGATCGGCAAGTGCAAAGGCAGTCTGGAAGCGCTGAAGTCCGTGGACATGATCCTAATTTTCCACGTGCCGCTCTTCGCCGCCTGGCTGCGCGAGGTGATGCAGGCCGGCGTCCGCGTCCAGATGGTGATCGACGCACCCGACGATCTGGAGCAACTGCAGTCGCCGCCCGGCCTGAAAGAGGCATTGCTCTATGCCGACGAACTCTACAAGGCCACGAGACATGTCCATGTGACCAGCAAGGCCGGTACCGACCTGCGCTACAGCCGCGGCGAGTACCCAACCATGATCCAGTACGGCATGGCGGACGAGCCGGGCCGCTTCGACCATTGGGGCGTCGGACTGATCCACACCTTCCCCGACGAGGAGAGCAGCCACGGTCAGGTCGTCATCCAACCCGGCGACATTGTGATCCTGCCCTACTGCCGCTATGTCGTCGACGAGATCCGTCTGGAGATCGAGGGCGGCCACATAACCAGTATTGAGGGCGGTCTGGACGCCGCGCTGATGCGTGACTGGCTGAAGGACGGCGAGGACTTCGAGGGCGATAGGGACCCCTATGCCGTCTCGCATCTGGGTTGGGGCCTGAACCCGCAGTGCCGCTGGGATTCGATTGCGCTCTACGGCGATGCGCCGGAGCGTAGCCGAGCGGCTTCGCGCTGCTTTCCCGGCAATTTCCTCTTCTCTACCGGCCCGAACACACAAGGCGGCGGGAAGCGCAAGACCCGCGGCCACTATGACGTACCGATGCGGGAATGTACCATCGAACTGGACGGCAATCGCATCGTCGAGGAGGGGCGCATTATCGATCCCAAGATGATCGTGCCGCGCGAGCGCCGCTAACTATGCTGGTCGAGGGCGCTTTTCCCATTTCCGCCAGCCGCGAGCGGGTCTGGCGCATGATCCACGACTGCGCGGTCATGGCGTCCTGCCTGCCCGGCTGTGAATCGGCCGAAGAGATTGAGCCCGGCCAGTACCGGGTGGTCGTCTCGGTCAAGGTCGGACCGATCAAAGCCCGCTTCACCCTGCTTGTCGAGATCACGGCGGCCGAGCGACCGGCACATCTTGAGTGCAAGACCCGCGGCGAGGAGGGATCTCGCGCCAGCCAGGTCTCGGCCGAGAGCACACTTGTCTTGGAAGAGCTCTCGGCCACAGAGACACAGTTTTGCTACCGCTCCGAGGTCTCGGTGACCGGGCGTCTGGGTAAGTTCGGCCTGGGTGTCATGCGCAAGAAGGCCGACCAAATCGCCTCGGACTTCGCGAAAGCCCTGCAAGAACGCGTCCTGGCGGAGCCGGTTCAATGACGACGCGTTACCTGGAACGTCCGCGCAGCCTAGAGGAAGCCCTTGAGATCAAGGCATCTCGACCGGAGGCCCTGTTTCTGGCGGGTGGCGCCACACTGATCGCAATGAAGAACGCTGGCCTGATCGAACCCGAAGGCCTGATTGCGCTGGAGGGGATCCAGGCGCTCCGCGGCGTCACGCAAGGACAAGACGGCAGCATCCGCATCGGCGCCATGACCCGTCATCGCGACACCGCGGCGTGCCCTCTGTTGACCGGCTCTCTTGCCCTGGTCCGCGAGGCCGCGAGCCAGATTGCCAACCCGCCGGTCCGAAACATGGGCACCATGGGCGGCTCCCTTGCCAATGCAGACCCCGGCGCCGACTATCCGGCTGCCTTGGTTGCTGCCGAGGCCGAGCTGGAGCTGATCGGCCCCTCAGGAGCACGCCGTCTGCCGATCTCTGACTTTTTCGTCGATTGGTATGAGACGGCACTGGAAGAGGGCGAGATTCTCGCAAGCATCCATCTACCAAAACCCGAGAACCGACCCTCGACCTATCGCAAACTCACGCGCGTATCGGGCGACTACGCTACTGCGTCCTGCGCAGTCGCACTCACGGCTGACGGCGGCCTGCGGGCGGCCATCGGCGCCTGCGGTCCCGCCCCTCTACGTGCGCGCGTTGCTGAGGCGACGCTGCTTGGAAGGCTGCATGACCCGGCCGCCGTCGCTGTTCTGGGAGAGGCCCTGGTCGCCCTCTCCGATCCGGTGGACGATGTTCGCGGTAGTGCCGCCTACCGCCGGCGTCTCATCCCGCGGCTGCTGGCATCCACTCTGGACACCCTTTTGGAACGCGAGGCCGCATGAGCGACCCCACCGCCATCACTTTGGATCTGGACGGGCGCCAGCAGACCGCGCTGGCTGCCCCCGATGCGACCCTCTTGACCCTGCTGCGCGAAGGCCTGGGCAACACCGGGCCGAAGCGCGGCTGCAATCAAGGCGTCTGCGGGGCCTGCACGGTCATGATCGACGGCTGGCCGCAGCGCGCCTGCCTCACCCTGGCGGCGGCCTGCGCGGACAAGCCGGTGCAGACCCTGGAAGGCCTTTCGAGCGATCCAGTGATGGTCAGCTTGAGCAAGCACTTCGCGGAGGGCGGCGCTGTCCAGTGCGGCTTCTGTAGCACCGGCATGTTGATCTCGGCCCGCAAACTGCTGGATGACGAGCCGAACCCCAGCAGCGATCAGGTGAGCGCGGCCCTTAGCGGCAACCTCTGCCGCTGCATCGGCTACCGCAAGATCGTCGAGGCCGTACAGGCAGCCGCGCAGGAGCTGGCATCATGACCGCACCGGAGGATGGCGGTGTCGTCGGACAGTCGCTCCCAAAGATCGAGAATCTGGAAAAGGTAAGCGGTAGAGCTGTTTATATTGCAGACTTGACGCGTCCTCGCATGCTCCACGGCGCCCTGCTCGGCAGCCCCTTCGCGCACGCCAGGATCAAGAGCATCTTCGTCGAGGCGGCGCTGGCGGCACCCGGTGTGGTCGCGATCATCACCGGCGAGGATGTCGGTCCCGGCCGAATGGGCCCCTTCATCAAGGACGAGGGTGCCATCGCGCAGGGCAAGGTGCGCTATCTGGGCGAGCCGGTGGCCGCGGTGGCCGCCGAGAGCGAGGCGGAGGCCCGTGCCGCCTGCAGCCTGATCGAGGTCGACTACGAAGAGCTGCCGGAACTCTTGTCGCCCGATGCCGCCTTGGCCGAAGATGCGCCCGCGATCCACGAGGACCTGCAGGATTACGTCAAGATTTTCGATAGCGGTTCGAAGGGCAACCTCTGCTCGCGAAGCTGCTTCGAGGAGGGCGACGTCGAGGCCGCTTGGGCCGACTGCGATCTGATCCTTGAAGACGAGTTCACCACCCAAGCCCAAGCGCATGTCGCGATCGAGCCTTGTGGTGCGATTGCAGAGGTGGATCGAAGCGGCCGCGTCACCCTCTGGTCGGCCAACCAATCGGTCTTCCGCGTTCAAGCCAATGTCTCTGAATGCCTCTCGCTGCCGATGTCTCGCCTGCGCTGCTTGACCCCGCAAGTCGGTGGCGGCTTCGGTATCAAGATGGAGGCGCATGTTCAGCCGATCGCAGTCGCTCTGGCGATGAAGGCCGGACGGCCGGTCAAGATTGTCCTCACACGCGAGGAAGACTTCGAGATCACCCGCGCACGCCACCCCTTTAGGATTAGGATGAAGACCGGCGCCAAGCGGGACGGCACGCTGGTCGCGCGCGAGTGCGAGGTGGTGGCGGACTGCGGCGCCTATGCCGACGATTCGCCCGGTGTCTTGGGCTACAGCCTCTTGATGGCCCGCGGCCCCTACCGCATTGCCAACGTCAAGTGCCTTGGCCAGTTGGTCTATACCAACAAGCTGCGCTTTGGCGCCTACCGAGGTTTCGGCAACCCACAGGTGACCTTCGCCGGCGAGCAACACATCGACGAGATCGGCCGCAGGCTGGGACTCGATCCCTTCGAGATTCGCCGCCGTAACATGGTGGCCGCCGGCGAGCCTTGGTTCTTGGGCGGAGCAATTGCCTCCTGTGGCTTGGCCGAGTGCCTGGACACCGTGGAGCGCGAGGCTCCTGCCCTCGCCCCTGCCCCCAAAGGCAAGCGCCGTGGACGTGGCCTTGCGATCAACGCACACATCTCGGGCTTGCTGGGTACCGGCGCCATCGTGCGCATGCTGGAAGACGGCTCGATCGTGCTGAACACCGGGGCGACCGACATCGGCCAGGGCTCAGACACCGTCCTGGCGCAGATCTGTGCGGAAACCCTCAAGGTGCCGCTATCGATGGTCAAGGTAGCCAGCCCCGATACCGACGGCTCGCCCTTCAACTGGGGCACCACGGCCAGTCGCGTCACCTACACCACCGGCCGGGCGGTGATCGGCGCCGCCAAGGAGGTCGAGCGTCAGATCAAAGAGCAAGCGGGCGCCATCCTGGAGTGCGAGCCCGCAGACCTGGACTTACGGCCGGGCGGCCGTGTCGGGGTCGTCGGCTCGGACCGGGAACTGCCCTTTGCGGCAGTCTCCGGCCGCGCCCACTGGGCGGCCGGCGGTCCGATCATCGGTAGTCACTCGCTGGTCTTCGACGGCAAGACTTTCGATCCCAAGCGTGGCAGCGTGCTGGGTCTGCCCTTCCCGCAAATCGGCGTCTTCAGCTTCATCGCCTGCCTTGTCGACGTCGAGGTCGATGAGGCCAGCGGCCAAGTCACAGTGCTGGAAGCCTGGAACGCCTGCGACGTTGGCCGCGCCATTAATCCCAAGCTGGTTGAAGTCCAACTCGACGGCGGCTTCGTCCAAGGACTGGGTTTCGCCCTCTTCGAAGAAATGGTCTGGGACGGCCCAAGGCTCGCCAACCCCTCGCTGATGGACTACAAGATTCCAACTTCGCGGGACGTACCTTTGAGGCTGCACAGCTTTCTGATCGAAGAACCGGAGCCCGACGGCCCCTATGGCGCCAAGGGCGTCGGCGAGATCGGCATCAACGCTGTTCCGGCCGCCATCGCCAACGCAGCTACGGCTGCCTTGGGTCACCGCTTCCGAGACTTACCGCTGACCGGCGAGCGGGTATTGGATGCCCTGCTGGAGAGCGAGACATGAGGCCAGAGGACTACCCCGCTCAGGAGCCCTTCTCGGAGGTCGCGCAGCGCTACCACGACACCGTGACTAAGCTGGGCAGCTGCACGCCGCCCGGTGAGGAGATTCAGGTCGGCGAAGATCCCTATCAAAGCTTGACTGTCTATCCAGCAGCCGAACCCGACGGACGTATCCTGGCTTTCATGCACGGCGGCGGCTGGACCAATGGCTACAAGGAGTGGCTGGCCTTCATGGCGCCTGCGCTAAACGCGGCAGGCGTCATCTTCGCAAGCCTCGGCTACCGCCTGGCACCGCAGCACCTCTTCCCGGCCGGCTATGACGATGCCGCGGCAGGCGTGCTACACCTGCGTGCCGAAGCGGAACGCTTTGGTGCCGATCCCTTGCGGCTCTTTGTCGGCGGCCACTCCGCGGGCGGGCACTATGCCGCCCTCTTGGCAACGCGCGACGACTGGTGGCGCGCTCAGGGTCTTTCCTGCAATCCCTTGGCAGGCTGCCTGCCGATCTCCGGCGTCTTCAAGTTTGACGAAGGATCGGGCCTACCGATGCGACCACGCTTTCTTGGCCCCAAGGATCCGGACGCGGACCGCCGCGCCAGCCCACTGTCCCTCATCAAGGACAAGACGCCCTTCTTTATCGCCCATGGCGATGGCGACTTTCCCCATCTCATGACGCAGGCCGAGCAGATGGAGGTGCAGCTGCGCCAACTAGAGATCCCGGTCGAACGTCTGGTTATCACCGGCGCAGACCACTTCACAGCCAGCACCTGGGCCGGCAATCCCCAAGGCCTCTGGCTACCGCGCGCTTTGAACTTCATGCACTAAGACGAGGAAAACACAAATGAAACCTCAATCGACCTGGACCCGTCGGCTGGCCCTCACTGCAGCCCTGGCACTGCCATTGGCCTGGAGTGGCGCCGCGCCGGCAGCCGAGCCAGTCAAGATCGGCTACGCCATCGCGCAGAGCGGCCCCTTTGCACCGATCGCCGACTCTCAGATCAAGGCCTATCAGCTCTGGGCCAAAAAGATCGAAGAGAAGGGCGGCCTGGACGTCGCCGGCGAGAAACGGCCGATCGAGTTCGTGGTCTACGACGATCAGTCGGACTTCGGAAAGATCCCCGGCATTTATGAGAAGCTGATTACCGATGACGAGGTGGACTTGCTACTGGCCCCCTGGGGCACGCCCTTCCACTTCGCTGTCGCCGGTGTGCTGGAGCGCTATGGCTTTCCCATGGTCGGCAACACGGCTGCCTCGGTGCAACTTCGCGACCTTGCGCCGGGCAACATCTGGTTCCCGACCTCGGCCATCCCCGACCGCATCGCCGAAGAGCTGGTAAAGCTGCTGGAGGCCGAAGGCGGGACAGCGGTCGCGATCAACACCCTGCAGCTTCCCTTCTCGCAGGAGGTCAAGACTTACCTGGTTCCAGCCCTGCAGAAAGCCGGCATCGAGATCCTGGTGGACGAGGAGTATGCTCCCGGCACCCGCGACATGACGGCAACCCTGACCAAGATCAAGGAGCAGCAGCCTGACGCCATCTTGGCACTGGCCTATCCGCCCGATGCCATCACCTATATGAACCAGGCCCGCGAGCTTGGCGTGACCGCACCGATCCAGCTGATCCTGATCGGCCCCTCGGCCTCGTTCTTTCGCGATATGTTCGGGGCGAACCTGGATGGTGTCATGACCGTCGGCCACTGGTCGCCGCAGAAGACCGACTGGGCCAAGGCCAAGCCTTTCTATGACGCCTATGTGGCGATGCACGGCGAGCGCCCCGACTATCTGGATTCCGCTCTGGCCTACACCTCGCTGGAGATCCTGGAGCAGGCCGTCGCCAAGGTCGGGCTCGACCGCGACAAGCTGCGCGAGACCATCGCCGGCGAGACCTTCGACACCATCAACGGCCCGATCCGCTTCGACGGTGTGGAGAACGCGGAGACACCGACCATGCTGCTGCAGATCCAGGGCGACAATCTGGAAATCGTCTGGCCGCCGGCCGAGGCCACACAGCCGGTCAAGGAGAAGGCCCCCTGGAGCCAGTAAGCCGATCTAACGGCGGGCTCCCTCGCGGCACCCGCCGCTAACCTCATGGATATCCTGTTGTCCGGCCAGCTGCTTCTCGCCACACTGGTGCTGGGCTCGGTCTATGCCTTGGTCGCCATGGGGCTCAATCTGATCTACGGCACCATGCGCCTCTTGAACGTGGCGCATGGAGAGGTTGTCATGATCGGCGCCTATGTTGCCTTCTGGGCCTTCACGCTGCTCTCGATCGGTCCCTTGATCTCGCTCTTCGCCGCGATGGCTCTCACCGGCGCGCTGGGCTGGATAACCTATCGGTTTCTGGTCTCCGGCTTGCTTGCCAGCGGTCAGGTGATGCAGCGCATCGAGGCCAATTCCCTGCTGATCTTCTTCGGCCTCTCGATCATCCTGCAGAATGCCGTCTCTCTGGCCTTCACCGCCAACGAGCGCGCCTACCCCTACCTCGATCAGGTCGTGCGCTTCGGCGATGTCTCGATCGGCGCCGACAAGTTGGTGATCCTGGGCATATCGCTGGCCGTGTCCTCCGCCGCCATCCTCTTTTTCCGCTATTCGATGACCGGGCTTGCCATGCGGGCACTGATCGAGCAGCGCGAGGCGGCAGCCCTGGTCGGCATCGAGCGCGACCGGGTCAGCCTGCTGGTCTTCATCCTGGGTTTCGCGTTGGCCGGGCTTGCCGGCGCGCTGATCAGCATGACCGAGCAGATTTCTCCCTTCAGCGGCTTTCCTTTCACCATCGCCGCCTTCGTGGTGATCATTTTGGGTGGGCTCGGCAACCTCCACGGCGGCTTGATCGGCGCCTTCCTGCTGGCAGGAATTGAGGTCTATGGCGTGGCGCTGACCTCAGCCGCCTACCGCTCGATCCTGGTTTACGGCGTCTTCATCGGTGTTCTGCTCTGGCGTCCGCAGGGTCTGCTTGGGGGGCGGCGCCTGTCGTGAAGGTCGCCGCCGCCTTCCTTGCCGCCCTGGCACTGGGTCTGGCCTTCCCTGCTCTGGTCGGCGACTACCTATTGGGTGTCGGCCTCTCTTTCCTCATGTGGGTCGCCCTGGCGCAGAGCTGGGTGCTGCTGTCGGGCATGACCGGCTACATCTCGCTGGGTCATGCCGTCTTCTATGGCCTCGGCGCCTATGTGATGGCGCTGCTCTGGACGGTGCTGCCGCTCTGGCTGGCGATCCCGATCGCCGGACTGGCGGCCGGTCTGTTGGCGCTGGTCCTGGGCTATCCCTGCCTGCGTGTGCGAGGCCCCTATTTCGTGATCCTGACCTTCGGCGTCGCCGAATTCGTGAAGTATGTCGTCGTCGCCATTGAGGCGGGTCTGGGCAAGAGCGGCCGTCTGCTCTTCGGCGGCCCTTCGCTGGAGAGCCTCTTCACGATCATGCTGGTCCTTGCCCTGGTGGCAACGGCTGCAACCTACCTGTTGCGCCGCTCGCGTTTCGGCGTCGCACTTAGAGCCATCCGTGAAGAGGAGACGGCGGCAGAAACCATCGGCATCTCGGCTGCCCGCGCGAAGGTCTTGGCGTTTCTGTTGTCGGCACTGATCCCCGGCATGGTGGGGGCCGTGATGGTGCTGCGCTCCACCTATTTCGAGCCCTTGCAAGTCTTCAGCCCCTTCCTCTCTTTCACCATCGTCACCATGGCGATCATCGGCGGCAGCGACGATGCGCCAGGGCCCTTGCTGGGCGCCCTCTTCCTAGTCGGCCTGACCGAACTGCTCTGGGCCAATGCCCCGCAGCTCTACATGATCATTCTAGGCGCCATGATGATCGCCTTTGTCCTCTTCCTGCCGGAGGGTTTAGCCGGCCGCCTGCTGCGCCGCCGAGGTCAGAGCCCATGAACCTGCTCGAGCTGGAGGGCGTAACCAAGCACTTCGGCGGCCTGACGGCCGTCGAGAACGTCAGCCTGACCGTTGAGGCTGGTGAAATCCTAGGCTTGATGGGCGCAAACGGTGCAGGCAAGACCACGCTCTTCGCTATGATCGCCGGCAACCTCGCCCCCTCCTCCGGCCGCATCCTCCTCGACGGCAGGAGGATCGACGGCAAGGGTGCGGCCGCGGTCAATCGGCTGGGCATCGCGCGCAGCTTTCAGATCGTGCGCCCCTTCGCCGGCATGAGCGTGCTGGAGAACGTTACGGCCGCCTGCCTATTCGGCCGCCGCAGACTGCACAGCCAGGCCGCAGCGCGTCGCGAAGCCCTCACCATTCTTGAGGGTCTGGGCCTTAGCGCAGTCGCCGAACGCAATGCCGGCACCCTGACCCTGGCTCAGCGCAAACGCCTGGAAATCGCGCGAGCGCTGGGCACCGCGCCTCGCATCCTGCTACTCGACGAAGTCCTGGCCGGCCTCACTGCGCGCGAGGTCGAGGACGCGCTGGACCTTCTGGCGGACATCCGAGCGAAGCAGGAATTGACCCTGGTCGTTATCGAGCATGTCATGCGCGCCCTCATGCGCCTCAGCGATCGCATTGTGGTGCTGCATCATGGAGCACTCCTGGCCGAGGGCAGCCCGGAGAGCATCTCCCGGAACCCGAAGGTGGCCGAGGTCTATTTCGGCGAGCCGGCTCCCCATGCTTGAAGCCGCCGATTTGGTCGCCGGCTATGGCGAGGTCGAAGTGCTGCATGGCCTCGCCCTCGCAGCCGAGCTTGGCCAGATCACCGCCCTGGTCGGCGCCAATGGAGCCGGCAAGACCACCTTGATGCGTTGCCTGGCTGGCCTCTTGCCTCTGAGTGCCGGACGCATCGTGCTGGAGGGCGAAGATTTGACCAAGGTTAGCGCTGCTGCCCGTATTGAGCGCGGTCTGTCCCTGGTCCCCGAAGGACGTCTAGTCTTCCCCGCTTTCTCGGTCGAGGAAACCCTGAAGATCGGCGCCTACACGCCTGCAGCCCGCAAGGATTGGCGCAAGCGTGCGGCGGATATGTACGACCTCTTCCCACGCCTAGCAGAGCGACGACGCGCCCGCGCCGGCACGCTCTCGGGCGGCGAACAGCAGATGTTGGCGCTGGCCCGCGGCCTGATGTCGAAGCCCCGCCTCTTGCTACTGGACGAGCCCAGCCTTGGCCTGGCGCCGGTCATGGCCTCGTTCCTCTTCGAGCAGATCGACCTGCTGCGCAGCCAGGGCCTCTCGATCCTGCTGGTCGAGCAGAACGTACAAGCCAGCCTTAGCCTGGCCGACCGGGCCTTTGTTCTGGAGAACGGCCGCATCGTCGCCGCTGACAGCGGCGCAGCCCTCCTCCGCTCCCCCAAAGTTAGAGAGAGTTTCCTCGGTCTCTAGAAGCAGATGTTGATGCGTAACATGCTGTGCGAGCCGCAGCTGCTGTTGGCAGGTAGGCCGGCGCCGCCCGGTCCCTGACCGCGCAAATCCTCGGGCTCGGAGGCATTGGCAAAGGCCGGGCCCCAGTTGTCGCCGAAGGTGGTACCGAAGCCCAGCTCCGGATCGGTGGCCGGATCGACATTGGAACCCAGGGTGTTGCCACCCCAATCGTTGTTGTCGATGAAGAGCGTGACTGCGCCGCCCGAAGTCGGCAGCGCACCATCCAGAATGCGCATGGAGTAGACCA
Organism: Rhodospirillales bacterium; assembly: GCA_963669445.1. GTDB lineage: Bacteria > Pseudomonadota > Alphaproteobacteria > Kiloniellales > JACOMY01 > JACOMY01. The sequence goes on along the minus strand of OY770029.1, from coordinate 763,006 downwards.
GATTGTCGCCTTCCAACGCCACGTCGATCAACTCTATCACAGCCGGCTGCTGCTTGGCCTCGGGCGCGAAGGTGATAGCGGCGTTCGGCGGGTCGTCGGCGAAGCTCTCCTTGCCTTTGTTCCAGTGTTCGACAAAGGCCTGGTTGGCCATAGAGCCGGCGAGGCGTTGCGGGCGATCGCTGAAATAGAGCGTGTGCGGACCGATCTGCTCCAGCGTGAGGGTGCCGTCCTTGTAGCTCATAGCCTCAGCGTTTTGGACGAAGAGCAGCTGAACTTGGCTCGTCTTGTCGGTCTCTGCCTGGACTGCGGTTCCAAGGGTCGCGGAGGTGAGGAGAAGAGAGGCCCCGAGGAGTGCGAGGGTAGAGCGCTTCATTGACTGTCCTTTCGGCACAAAGGTAACTGACGAATAGCCGATTTTGACTCAAAAAGTGGTGTGTCCCGACACCAGAGGCAAGGCCGGTGTCCAGCTCAGATCTTGTATCACTGCCCCAGGCGGTCACCCAAGTCCTCCGTATTCGATGCCGGATAAGCTGGCCATGTCTTTCTTCCAGGTGGTCAGATCCTCCCTGCAGAAGCCGGACAGGTGATCGTGGCCACAGGCGCGCGCCATGACTTGCATGAGCTGGACCGAGACCTCGAAGAAGTTCTGCAGCCTTTCGGCCGATTTCTCCACCACCAGGCGACTGACCAGATGCGGTTTCTGAGTGGCAATGCCCACAGGGCAGTTGTTGGTGTGACAGGCGCGCATGGCGATACAACCGATCGCCTGCATAGCAGCGTTGGAGAGCGCCACGGCATCGGCACCAAGCGCCAGCGCCTTTACGAAGTCGGCCGGCTTGCGCAAGCCCCCGGTGATCACCAGGGAGACATCTTTGCGTTCCAGGGCGTCGAGGTGACGACGAGCCCGTGCCAGTGCTGGGATGGTCGGCACCGAGATATTGTCGCGGAAAATGATGGGGGCCGCACCGGTACCGCCACCGCGCCCGTCCAGAATGATGTAATCGACACCGACCTCCAGTGCCGCGTCGATATCCTTCTCGATGTGCTGGGCCGAGAGCTTGTAGCCGATCGGGATGCCGCCGGTACGGTCGCGCACCTGATCGGCGAAGTCGCGGATCTGTCCTACCTCTGTCCAATCGGGAAAGCGCGCCGGAGAGACGGCCGCCTGTCCCGCTTCGAGCCCGCGCACCTCGGCAATCTTGCCTTTGACCTTGTTGCCCGGCAGATGACCGCCGGTACCGGTCTTGGCGCCCTGCCCGCCCTTGAAGTGGAAGGCCTGGACGCGGGCCAGCTTCTCCCATGCGAAGCCGAAACGCGCCGAGGCCAGCTCATAGAAGTAACGACTGTTCTCCGCCTGCTCTTCGCTCAGCATGCCGCCTTCGCCCGAGCAAATGCCGGTGCCGGCCAGCTCTGCGCCGCGCGCCAGTGCGACCTTGGCGGGCTCGGAGAGGGCGCCGAAGCTCATGTCCGAAACGAAGAGCGGAATTTTCAGCGTCAGCGGTTTCTGTGCATTGGGACCGATCGTCACCTCGGTCCCCACCTCTGCTTCGTCAAGCAAGGGGGCTCGGTGCAGCTGGGCGGTGAGGATCTGAATGTCGTCCCAGTCCGGCAGCTGGCCGCGCGGCACGCCCATGGCGTCCAGCGCACCGTGATGGCCGGCCTTGGCCCTGCCCTGTTTGGCGTAGCGCTGGATCAGGCCGTTATAGGGTTCTTCCTCGGTACCGTGCGAGGTATCGGCATAGAGGCCGAGGTAGGCATCGCGCTTGAAAGGCTGGGGGTTTTCCCTACCCCAGGCATCGATCTCCTCCTTGTCGACCATGACCGCGCCGGCTTCGACCCAGGACTTGAACTTTGGCAACACCTCTTCGTTGTTGTACTCTGAAACCCCGCTGTCGAGCCGATAATCCCAGTAGTGGACGCCACAAAAAAGGTTGTTACCACGCACGAAGCCGTCCGACATCAGGGCGCCGCGATGCAGGCAACGGCCGTAGAAGACGGCGATGTCCTCGTCCAAGCGCACCACGACGAGGTCGACTTCGCCGACCAGGGCATATTGCGGTTTGCGGTTTGGTAGCTCGTCGAAGGTGGCGATGGCTGTCTTCTGCATCGGGCTCTCTCTTGAGGGGCGTCGGGGAGGGATAAGGTGGTTCTAAGAGCGTGTTGGATGGTCCAGTAACTCTAGACCTTAGCAGCTCGCCTGTCGCAATCACAGTTGAGCGACCGTCTGGGTTGTTGACTTGCCGATCCGCTTACAATAGAAAGGTAGCATGAAAGCGTTCGTCGAGATTCTAACTACTCGAAGCGAGCTCCCGAGCCGGGGCGGCGCAATTTTTTCGCGCCCATAATCAGCTTTCACCTTCTTCTACAACAAATAGTTGAAATGACGACGGTGGACGGCAAGACGCTTTGTCCCCTTTGATCGGATGACCAGCTGACGCCGTTCTCGGCGTCGAGCAAGGCAGTCAGATCCATGTCACGTCAAGATTTCGATCGGTACCTCCAAACCAACGCCGCCTCCTCCATCGTTGATGCGCTTGCGGTTTCCAATGCCGCTGACGAGCGGGCCCTTAGCAAAGTGGATCCTCGGGAGATTCAGGCCGGCCGGCGCCGCCGTCACGGGCTCTTCACCCTCGTGCTCATCCTCCTCGGGCTCTTGGGATTCGCCCTGGGATTCTGGGCGATCTACCTGCCATGATGGCGACCCAAACACTCTGCCGCGGCCCTCCCGCTTGCAGCCTCTGCCGAATTGAAGCAGATTTAACCTCCTAGCAAGACGCGCCGTGGGCGCTTGGCTTGCCCGCCCGGCAGCACGGCCGTCTGACCCAGACGAAACCCGGACAAAGGGGCAAGGTGGCGCGCATGGTGGATAAAGCTGGCGGAAACGGATCTTCTGAGGGAGAGCGTTGCGCGGTCTTGGTTGGCCCCTACAAGTCCGGCAAGACGACCCTGTTGGAATCGCTGCTCTTCTCAGCCGGCGCACTCGGCCGACGCGGTACGATTGCCGAAGGCAACACCCTGGGAGATCGCTCGCCTGAGGCGGAAGCCCATCAGATGACGGTCGAGTCCAATGTCGCCCACTGCAGCTTTCTGGGTGAACCTTGGGCGCTGATCGACTGTCCGGGCTCTGTCGAGCTGCGCCAGGACAGTCTCAATGCCCTGATGGCCGCCGACCTGGCGGTGATCGTCGCCGAGCCCGATCCCGAGCGCGCTGCGGCCCTGGCGCCGCTGATGAAGGTGATCGACCACTTTCAAATCCCGCATCTGTTGTTCATCAACAAGATGGACAAGGCGAACTGGCGCGTGAGGGACATCCTGGAGGGGTTGCAGGCGGTTTCGCCCAAACCTCTGCTGCTGCGCCAGGTACCGATCCGCCAGGGCGAGACAGTCACCGGTTTCGTCGATTTGGTCAGCGAAAGAGCCTACCGCTATGTCGAGGGCAAACCCTCCAACTTGATTGAAATGCCCGACACGGTGAAGGAACGCGAAGGTGAGGCACGGCAGGAGATGTTGGAGGCTCTCGCCGACTTCGACGATGTGCTCCTCGAGCAGCTTCTGGAAGATAAGGTACCGGCCAGCGGAGAGATCTATGAACTGGCAACTGGTGCCTTGCAGCAAGATCAGGTGGTGCCGGTCTTCCTGGGCGCGGCCGACCACATGAACGGCATCGGCCGCCTGTGGAAGGCGCTGCGTCACGAGGGTCCGCATGCTTCACAGACCGCGGAACGCCTGCAAATTCCCGCTGGCGGGACCTTTGCCGCCACGGTGGTCAAGACCTTCCATCAGGCCCATCTCGGCAAGCTCAGCCTCGCGCGGATCTGGCGCGGCGGCATCGCCAACGGTGCCAGTCTCGCCGGTGAGCGGCTGGCCGGCCTGCATCGCTTGATGGGCTCGGAGGCGAAGAAGTTGGAATCAGCGGGCGCCGGCGAACTGGTCAGTCTTCAGAGACTGGAGAAGGCCGCGACCGGCGACCTTCTGACCGCCGAGGGCCGAGTGCAAAGCGGCGAGATGCTTTGGCCGGACCCGCTGACTCCGGTCTATGCACGTGCCATCACACCGAAGAAAAGACAGGACGAAGTCAAGCTGACGGCCAGCATCGCCAAGCTGATCGAGGAAGATCCCTCGCTGTCGATCGAGCGGAATTCCGACACCCATCAACTGCTGCTCTGGGGCCAGGGCGAGATCCATCTGAAACTCGCGGTCGAGCAGCTGAAGAGCAAGTACAATGTCGACGTTGAGGCCGCCCCGCCGAGGACCGCTTACAAAGAGACCATTCGCCAAGGCACCACACAACACGCCCGTTTCAAGCGCCAGTCGGGTGGCCACGGCCAATTCGGCGATGTGAAGATCGAAATTAGGCCATTACCACGTGGCGGGGGCTTTACCTTCATCGACAAGGTGGTCGGCGGCGCCATCCCCAAGAGCTACATCCCTTCAGTCGAAACCGGTATTAGGGAGTATCTGGCCAAGGGACCGCTGGGCTTTCCGGTCGTGGATGTTGAGGTCACCCTCTTCGATGGGCAGTACCACGCCGTCGACAGCTCGGACCAAGCCTTCAAGACCGCCGGCCGTATGGCGATGTCCGAGGGCCTGCCGCTCTGTCGACCGGTGTTGCTGGAGCCGATCTACAGCGCGTCTTTCGCCGTGCCGAGCGATGCTACCGCCAAGATCCACGGCCTGATCAGTAGCCGGCGCGGTCAGATACTGGGCTTCGAGGCCAAGTTGGGCTGGGACGGCTGGGACGAGGTCACCTGCCACCTACCCCAGGCCGAACTCCACGACCTTGTGCCGGAGCTACGCTCGCTGACCCAAGGCGTGGGCACCCTCACCTTCGCCTTCGATCACCTGCAGGAGATCACCGGTAAACTGGCGCAGAAGGTGATCAGCGAGGCAGAAGCGTAGGAGCCTCCGTGCCCGTACTTCGCGCCGGCTGCAGTGCCGCCCCTTTTTCACAATCACGGCATTCTTACTACAGTTAGAATTAGTAAATAACTTCAAGGCGACTGACGGCGTTAGAGTGACTTATCTACACAACCGAATACTCAAGCCGCCCAAACGACTAGATTTACCTCTACCTGTCTTTGAACCTCGCACAGGCACATCTTTCGTGACGGGTAAGAGACTTTGACGTCTCGGTGAGACCGTCCGATCTTGTGTTGCGGGCGCCCCACAGTTCTCGTATCATCGCGCTAAATCGAACGGGAGGACAAAATGACTATGAGAATCAAGACTCTGGCGCTTGCAGCCGGGGCGCTAATGGCAAGCAGCGGAGCCGCCTTGGCGGCCGAATGCGAAACCATCACGCTGGGCGCGGCGATCTCGCTGACCGGCAAGTACGCGACCAACGGCGTCCACGCCCAGAACGGCTACGACTTCGCCATCGACAAGATCGCCGAGAACGGCGGCGTCAAGGTGGGCGACACCTGCTACAACTTCGAAGTCATCTATTACGACGATGAGTCCAAAGGCGATCGCGGCGCGACCTTGGCCGAGCGCCTGATCAATCAGGACGAAGTTCAGTACATGCTCGGTCCCTACTCCTCCGGCTTGACCAAGGCCATCGCGCCGGTGACGGAGAAGTACAAGATTCCGATGGTGGAAGCCGAGGGCGCGTCCCGCTCGCTCTTCAACAAGGGCTACAAGTACCTCTTCGCCGTGCTGTCCACCTCCGAACAATACCTCGCCTCGGCCGTCGACCTGGCAGCAGAGGTCGCCAAGAAAGAAGGCAAGGACCCGAGCGAGGTCAAGGTTGCGATCGCGGTGGAGAACGACCCCTTCTCGCTCGACATTCGCGCTGGCGTTCTGGAAGACGCCAAGAAGTACGACATGAAAATCGTGATCGACGAGAAACTGCCGCGCGACCTCTCCGACATGTCGGCCATTCTGACAAAGGTCAAGCTGCTGAAGCCCGATTTGCTCGTGGTCTCCGGCCATTCCAAAGGTGCGGCGACCGCTGTGCGGCAGATTGGCGAGCAGAAGATCGCAACGCCGATGATCGCCCTCACCCATTGCGAGGCTGCCGACGTCACCGGGAACTTCGGTGATTTCGCAAACGATATCCTCTGCTCGACGCAGTGGGCGGAGTCTCTGACCTACGAGGATCCGATCTTCGGCACGGCTGCCAACTACGAGACGGAGTTCAAGACTGCCTACCCGGAGTACGCAGAGAAGAAGGTTCCCTACCAGACAGCCCAGGCCTCGGCCGCGGTCTATGTCTTCAAAGATTCCTTCGAACGCGCCGGTACTCTGGACAAGGAAGCGGTCCGCGATGCCATCTCAGAGACCGACCTGATGACCTTTTATGGCCCCATCAAGTTCTCGGAGGCCGGCAACAACATCGCCAAGCCCATGGTGCTGCGCCAGATCCAGGACGGTGCCTATAACGTGGTCGCCCCCTCTGCCTTCGCGTCGCACGCGCTGAACTGGCCGCGCCAGCCCAACTAAGCGATCGGCTCTATGACGAGGCCGGGTCTCCATGGCCCGGCCTCGATCCTATACGGCGCCTTCCGGGAAAGCAGGAACAGGCGCTAGAGAAGCATCACAGTCACCGGGAAGGAACACTGATCCCATGGATCAGATCCTCGGCAACATCGACCTGCTCTGGCAGTTTCCGATCGTCAATCTGAAAATCATCATCGACGGCATCATGATTGGTGCGCTCTTCGCACTGGCAGCCTACGGCCTGGCACTGGTCTGGGGGGTGATGAACGTAAAGAACCTGGCGCAAGGCGACTTTGTCATCGCCGGCGGCTACGTCTCCTGGTGGTTGGCCCAACAGGGCGTCAATCCCCTGGTGGGCGTGCCTATGAGCTTCCTGGTCATGGGTGGCATTGGTTGGCTTTGCTACAAGCTGATCATCTCGCGCGTGATCGAGCGCGATCTCTTCACTTCGCTGCTGGCAACCTTCGGCCTTGCCATCATGATGGCGCAGATCATGAACCTGCTGTTTGGCTCCGACACACAGAGCATCAAGCTTGAGTACGATACCATCTATCTGGCCGACGGACTGATCGACATCCCGATCGCCAAGCTGATCGGTGTGCTGATGGCCATCGGACTTGCCGCTGCGGTGATCGTCTTCATGAAGACCAGCCGCATGGGTCAAGCCATCAGGGCCACGGCTCAAGATCCCCGTGCCGCCCGGGTGCTGGGTATCGATACCGAGAAGGTCTATGCCTTCACCTTCTCGCTCAACGCCGCGATCTGCGGTGCTGCCGGGGCCATCATCGTCATGGTTTGGGTGATCCAACCCTTCTATGGGATTACCTATTCCGTCCGCGCCTTCGTGATCGTGACAGCAGCCGGCCTGGGCAACTTGCCGGGCGTGATCGCCGCCGGCTTCGGGCTGGGCGTGGCAGAACAGTACGGCAGCCACATCTTCGGCATCAGCTACCAGCAGGCGATTGCCGTCATGCTGTTGATCCTGGTGCTGGTCTACCGCCTGATGCGCCAGAAGCGCCTGCGGCAGGTCCTACAGTAGGAGTGCGCGCCATGACCTCTCCTGTCGGCAAGAGCGCCTTCTATGCTGGGATCCTCGTATTGACGGTCGCAGCACCCTTTCTCTTTCCCGATTACAAGACACAGCTGGCCACCCTCTGGCTCATGATCATCGTCGCCATGACCTGGGACATGACCGGCGGTCAGATGGGGTACAATTCGCTCGGCAACATCTTCTTCTACGGCACCGGCATGTATGTGGCGGCTGTGGTTGCAATCGCCCTGGTCTATCCGGTGGGCGAGTACACCGATGCCTCGGGCGGCGGAACCTTCGCCTTCACACCGGCACAGTATTTCACCGGTCTGGCGCTGGGCAGCCTGGCCGCCGGACTGTTCTGCGCGGCCTGTGCCTTCATCCTGGGTTACGTGCTCTTCGGCTTGCGCGGTCCCTATTTCGCCATCGGCACCTTGGGAGTGGCCATTGCAGCCGGCGAGCTGGTCTCGAACTGGGATTGGGTCGGCGGCGGCCAGGGGATCGCGCTGCCGGTCTATCCCGGCGACTTCGACGACGGGAAGACCTTCATCTACTTCCTCTTCGCCGGGGTCGGCGTCGCCCTCTTCGTCTTTCTGCAATGGCTCTACCGAACACGTTTTCGTTCAGCGATCAACGCCATACGCGACGACGAGGAGAAGGCCGAAGCCATGGGCCTGCACACCTTGCGCTACAAGCTGGTGGCCTGGTCGCTCTCGGCCTTCTTTATCGGCGTGGCGGGCGCAATTTCCGCCTTCCAGCTTATTCACTTCGAGCCTCTGGAGACTGCTTATCAGACCATCAATCTGGGCATCTTCATGGTCGTCTGCGTGCTTCTCGGCGGCAAGGGCACGATCTGGGGACCGATCATCGGTGCCATCCTCTTCCATGTCTTCAAGGAGGTCACCTGGAGCTACCTGCTGGGGTGGCAATGGGTGGCACTGGGTGCTCTCATCGTTATCACGGTGGTCTTCTTCCAGGATGGCATCATGGGCTGGCTGCGCCACACCCGACCCGAATGGTTTGGCCTGCGGGTCGAGAAGAAGGACGAGATCATCCAGGAAGCAGCCGAATGAGCGCGATCATCAACGTGAGCAAAGTCAGCAAGTCCTTCGGCGGCGTGCAGGCCAACACCGATATCTCCATCACGGTGGAGGAAGGTGGGATCACCGGCCTAATCGGACCGAACGGCTCCGGCAAGACCACGCTCTTCAACTCCATTGTCGGCTATCACCCGATCGACGAGGGCTCGATCAAGTTCGAAGGGCAAGAGATCTCCAAACTCTTGGTGCCCGAGATCGCGCGGCTGGGATTGCTCCGCACCTTCCAGCAGACCCGCATCTACGGTGCGATGAACTGTGTGGAAAACATGCTGATCTCGCTGCCACAGCGCAAGATGAGCTTCTTTACAAGCTTCGGACGCAACACCAGAGAGGATCGCGAAAGGGCCGAAAGCCTGCTGGACTTCGTCGGCCTCTATGAGAAGCGCTTCCTGCGCTCGGGATCACTCTCCTTCGGCCAGCAGAAACTCTTAGAGTTTGCGATGGCCCTGATGAACGAACCTAAGGTCCTGCTGCTGGACGAGCCGACGGCCGGGATCAATCCGACCCTGATCAACGGCCTGATCGACCGCCTGAAAAAGGCCAATCTCGAGTTCGGCATTACCCTCTTCATCATTGAGCACAACATGCGCGTCATCATGAACATGGCCGATACGATCTACTGCCTGGCGCACGGCAAGTTGCTCGCTTCCGGTCCGGCCGAGGCGATCCAGAACGATCCACGCGTCATCGACGCCTATCTGGGTGCGCACTGATGAGCGACAAACCCAAGGGCGGCGTCAGTGGCTACGGCAAAGGCAACGTCGATGCGGTCATCTCGGTCGACGAGGTCACCCGCCAGGTCGCCTCTATCGCCCAAGAGGTCACCACGGATCACCTGAACGCCCTGGTCGCGGGTGAGCCCTATGTCGTGATCGAAGATCTCTGTGCTGGATATGGCAAGATGGAGGTTCTGCACGCGATCAATCTGCGCGTCGGCCGCCGCCAGTCGCTCTGTCTGATCGGCCCGAACGGCGCCGGCAAGTCGACCGTCCTGCATGCCATCTTCGGCTTCAACGCCATCTTCTCCGGACGTGTCGCCGTCGGCGACGACGCGCAGAAGACCGACATCACCAAGCTGTCGCCGAACCAGAAGCTGCGCCGGGCCGGGATTGCCTACATCCTGCAGGACAAGTCCGTCTTCCCCGGTATGACGGTAGAGGAGAATCTTTGGATGGGCGGCTTCTTAAAGGACCGCCCTGCCGAAGCAAAACGCGCAGCCGAAACCATCTTCGACAGGTACCCGCGCCTGGCAGCAAGGCGCAAGCACCAGGCCAAGGTGCTGTCCGGCGGCGAGCGACGGCTCTTGGAGATCTCTCGCGCCCTGGTGATGGACCCCGAAATTCTTCTGGTCGACGAACCCTCGATCGGCCTGGAACCGCGCTTCATCGACATGGTCTTCGAGATCCTGCACGACCTGCAGCACCAAGAAGGCAAGACCATCATCATGGTCGAGCAGAACGCCAAGAAGGGTCTGGAGTTCGCCGACATCGGCTATGTCATGGTCTCCGGCCAAATCGCGATCGCCGGCAAGGGCGACGAGCTCTTGCAGAATCCCAAGGTGGGTCAGCTGTTCCTTGGCGGCTAGAGGTCCCTGTCGGCGAAAAGGTCCTAGGGGCTGGTGTTCAGCATCACGGCGATCGCGATCAGCAGCAAGACGATGCCGATCACCTCGACCCGGCTTGGTCGCTCCTTGAAGCCCCAGCGCGCGATCATGAAGGTGAAGACCATCTCGATCAGGCCCAGGGTGCGTACATAGGCGACCTGCTGCAGGGTAAAGGCAGTGAACCAGCAAGCAGAAGCCGTGATCCCGGTCAAGCCGGCCAGGACGGCCACCTTGCGTGCGCGCCAAACTGCCGTCACCTGACCAGGCTCACGCAGCAGGAGGTAGACCAGCAGGATGGCGCTCTGGATGACAGCCGACCAGAAGAGGGCATAACCGGCCGACATCAGGGGCGAGGGGTGTTCAAGCGACAGGGAGGCCGCACGAAAACAGACGGCCGAGAGGCCGAAGAGTCCGCCTGAGGCGATGCCCAAGAGGGCTGGTCGCTCCAACCACCCGGTCAGAAAGGCCTTCCAGGGGTGCGCACTGTTCTGCAAAGAGAACAGCATCACGCCGACGGTTGCGATAGCAATTGCAAGGGCTCCGATGGCAGTCACGCCCTCGCCCAGAAAGACCAGGCCGAAGACCACCGCCTGCACGACCTCCGTCTTCGAGTAGGCGATGCCGACGGCGAAGTTACGTTGTTTCAGCACCGTCAGCAGCAACACCGTCGCTAAGGTCTGGCTCACCGACCCGGCCGTTACCCAGAGCCAGAAGTCCGCCATCGGGATCGGCAAGGGATGTCCCAGCAGGTTCAGCAGGATGACGTAGGCAAGAACGAACGGCAGACCATAGACGTAGCGCGTCATGGTCGCCCCGTTGGTGCTGAGCCTGCCCACCAGATGGCGCTGCACGGCGGTGCGTACATTCTGCAGCAACGCCGCCGCGACGGTGAGCGGTATCCAAAGCCATATCATGGTCGCCAGCTAGAGCTGGAAGCCGCCTCGCTGTCAAAGCTGGCGACGGCCTCGCATAGGTGGCCATCTCTCAGCGAAGGGCTGCGGACTTGATCGGCCAGACGACAGCTGTACGAGCCGAATGCCTCAGCCTTGTGCAACACACTTCCGACCGCCAGCTGCTTGATCGTCACGCCGTCCAAGGCGAGGTTAACACAGCATTCCAAGAGGAGCATACTATGCCAGCCGAGCCTCGCGACTTTCGCCTGGAGATCCCCGACACGGCGCTCAGCGATCTGGCTCAACGCCTTGCCTTTGCACGCTTTCCCGAGCAGACACCGGGCGAGCCCTGGGCTTACGGCAGCGATGTCGACTACATGCGCGCGCTCACCCACTATTGGAAGGGTCACTACGACTGGCGTAAGTCGGAAGCGGCGCTCAACGCCTTCCCGCAATACAAGGTCGCCCTGGACGGGATCGATCTGCACTACCTGGCCGTACCCGGCGTGGGTCCGGATCCGGCACCCTTGCTGCTGTTGCACGGCTGGCCCGGCTCGGTCTTCGAGTTCCTGGAGATCATACCGCGCCTAACGGACCCGGCGCGCTTCGGCGGCGACCCGGCCGATGCGGTGACGGTGATCGCGCCCTCCCTTCCCGGCTTTGGCCTGTCCTACACTCCCGGTCAACCTCGTTTCGGCCTGGAGGAAATGGCCGAGACCATGAGCCGGCTGATGCGGGAGGTTCTGGGCCATCGGCACTACTTGCTGCAAGGCGGCGACTGGGGGGCCTTCGTCGCAACGCGCCTGGCCTATACCAACCCGGCAGAGATCCTGGGCCTGCACCTCAATCTGCTGCCGCTGCGCCGAGAGCCGGAGATGTACGCCGACTCCGATCCGGAAACGCAGCAATACCTCGGCGAGTTGAAGCAGTTCATGAAGGAGGAGATGGGCTATCAGTGGATCCAAGGCACGCGACCGCAAAGCCTCGCCTTCGGGCTGACCGACTCGCCGCTTGGCCTGGCAGCCTGGATCGTCGAGAAGCTCCGCACATGGACCGACTGTGCGGGCGACCTGGAGAGCGTCCTCAGCAAGGACCAGATGCTGGCCAACATCTCACTCTATTGGTTCACGGGCGCCATCAACTCCTCGTTCTGGCCATACTACGCCCGCATGCACCGCCCCTGGCCGATCCCCAAGGGTGCGACGATCGATGTGCCAACAGGCTACAGCGCCTTCCCCAAGGAGATCCTGCGTCCTGGCCGCCGCTTGGCCGAGACGATCTTCAGCAACATTCGGCGCTGGACCGTGATGCCGCGCGGCGGGCACTTCGCAGCCATGGAACAGCCGGAGGCTTTGGCGCAAGATGTCCTGGCATTCGTCCGCAGCTTGCGCTCGGCTTGATCAAACACGACCTAGCATGCCACATCCTCCAACCCGCAAACCTTGAAAGACTTGGACCAAATGGACGCTCTTAGCTGCTTTGCAGCCGACTATGCCGCCGCACGACGCAAATTCTTGGAAGCCGCAGACTCGGCCGGCGCCAGGGTGACGAGCCACGAGAACCCGGCCATGGGACCAGGTGGCGAAGCGCTCACCTGCGATGTCGCCTCCCTGGGCCCCGATGATGCCAAGGTCACCGTGATGATCAATTCCGGTACGCACGGTGCCGAAGGCTTCTTCGGCTCGGCCGTCCAGATCGCGTGGCTGCGCAATCGCGGCATGGCGCAGTTGCCGGAGGGCGTGAAAGTGGTCTTGATCCACGCCATCAACCCCTTTGGCTTCGCCTGGGTCAGGCGCACCAACGAAGACAATATCGACCTCAACCGGAACTTCATCGATCACAGCAAGGGCCAACCGGAGAATGCGGGTTACGACGCTCTGCACGATGCCATTCTGCCGGAGGACTGGGACGACGACAGCGCAGCGGCCTTCGCCGCAGCCTCCGAGGTCTTCGTTGCCGAGAATGGGCAGCGCGCCTACGAGGCTGCCATCACCAGCGGGCAATACACGCACGCCAACGGTCTGTTCTACGGCGGGCGGGAGCCCTGCTGGTCCAATCGACTGATCCACAGTCTGGCGGAAACGCACGGTGAGGCCTCGGAGGCCGTGGTCTTCCTGGACTTGCATACCGGCTTGGGGTCCTGGGGTTTCATCGAGATTATCCACCGCCATCTTGCCGACAGCCGCGGAGAAGCTTGGCTGCACCGCTTCTATGGGCGCCATTCGATCGGGTCGCTGGCGCGCGGCAACAGCGCCTCTACCGCGTCAAGCGAGGGGCTCGTCGAGGTCGGCGTTGCTCGCGCCCTGCCCGGAAAGCGCATCTATGCCTGCGCTCTAGAGGCCGGCACCCGGCCGGTACCGCAGGTGCTTGAGGCCTTGCGCGCGGACAATTGGCTGCATGCCCGCGGCGATCTGAAGAGCGAACAGGGTCAAGCCATCAAAACGCAGATGAGAGAGGCTTTCGGTCCGCCCGAGACCGACTGGCGAGAGGTCGTCCTGCTTCGCGCTCGACAGATCCTCGATTCGACCTTGGCTGGAGCCCGGGAGGCTTAGCGGGCTCGTGACCATTCTCCTGCTCGGCGGCACTGGCCAGGTCGGCTCACTGGTCGCCACAGAGCTTCTTGCCCGAGGCGCCAAGCCGCGAGCAATGACCCGCAGCCGAGAGAAAGCGGACAAGCTTCCTCTCGGCGTCGAGGGCTGCATCGGTGATCTGGATCGGCCGGAGACCCTGGTCACGGCACTTTCGGGCGTTGAGGCGGTCCTCCTGTTGGTGGGCAATGACCCACGCGAGATGCATCGAGCCCTAACGGCTTTGGCGGCGATCCAGGACAGTGACGCGCGGCGCCTGGTTTACCTCTCTAGCCATCTCGCCCTCGAGGCGCCTCAGGTGCCGCACGCGGGCGCCAAGATCGCGGTCGAAGCCGCCATCAAACGCAGCGCCCTTGCCTATACGATTCTGCAGCCGAGCTTCTTCATGCAGAACGACGCGATGGGCCGTACCGCACTTCTGGCTGGGATCTACCCGCATCCCATCGGTCAGCGGTCGATTCCCAGAGTGGACATCCGCGACATCGCTGCTGCGGCAGCGAACGCCCTCACCAGTCATACCGGCGAAGGCGCAACCTATCCCCTCTCCAGCACCGACGCCCCGAACGGACCGGAAAGCGCCGCGCTTTGGACTGCCGCGTTGGGCCGCGAAGTCCGCTATCCGGGAGACAACCTGGAGGCCTGGGCCGAGAGCGTCCAGGGGCTTCTCCCACCGTGGTTCATCCACGATCTGGCTCTGATGTACCGCCATCTTCAACAAGAGGGGCAGGTGATCACCGACCCCGAGCTTGCGCTGCAGGAAGAACTGCTGGGCCGCCCGCCGCGAGGCTATGAGGCCTATGTCCGAGAGTGCGCCAAGGCTTGGACCGACTAGCCGTTCCGGTAGAGATAGCTGTAGCCGTTGATCGCCGGCACCCCGCCCAGATGCGCGTAGAGGATCCGCGAGCCGGATGGGAAGTAGCCTTTGCGAACCAGATCAATGAGCCCTTGCAGGGATTTGCCCTCATAGACCGGATCGGTCATCATGCCTTCCAATCGGGCAGCCAAGCGAATGGCCTCGTTGGTCTCCTCTGACGGCACACCATAGGCTGGATAGGCATAGCCCTCCTCCAGAACGAGATCTTCAGCCTCGATCGTCTTGCTCAGCTCGACCAGTCGGGCGGTGTTGAAGGCAATCTCCATCACCTGGTCACGGGTCTGTTGAGGCGTACCGGAAGCATCGATGCCGATCACGCGGCGCTGCCGGCCATCCTTGGCAAATCCCACCAGCATGCCGGCGTGGGTGGAACCGGTGACAGTGCAGACCACGATGTAGTCGAAGGCGAAACCCTGCTCAGCCTCCTGCTGGCGCACCTCTTCGGCAAAGCCGACATAGCCCAGACCGCCCAGCGGATGCACCGAAGCACCGGCAGGGATCGCATAGGGCGTCCCACCCTTGGCCCGAACATCGTCCAATGCGCGCTCCCAGCTCCCGCGGATACCGATATCGAAGCCAGCTTCGACCAGTTCCACCTCTGCTCCCATGACGCGGCTCATCAGGATGTTGCCGACGCGATCGTAGACGGCGTCCGGGAAAGGCACCCAGGCCTCTTGCACCAGGCGACACTTCATACCCAGCTTGGCCGCAACCGCAGCCACCTGCCGGGTATGGTTGGACTGCACGCCGCCGATGGTAACCAGAGTGTCGGCGCCAGACGCCAGCGCATCCGGCACGATGTACTCCAGCTTGCGCAGCTTGTTACCACCGAAGGCCAGTCCGGAGTTGCAGTCCTCCCGCTTGGCAAAGATCTCGACTTCGTCGCCCAGATGCTGGCTCAAGCGCGCCAGCTTCTCGATTGGGGTTGGCCCGAAGGTCAAGGGATAGCGCTCGAAAGACTCTAACATAACCGCCGCTCCGTCTGTGCTCTGTGCGGCTCCGACGATGGCCAAAGATGATTGAAAGGTGCTTTCGAAATTGGCGCTTTTTGTGCAAATATAATAGATGAAATTGGCTTTGGAATTACGATCATGAAAGAAAGTTCGGCATAAATGGAAGATTCCCTAAGTCTCGACCGCATTGATCGACGCTTGCTCAGACTGCTGCGGGATGATGGACGTCTGAGCAATGCAGAGCTGGCCAAACGTGTGAACCTCAGCGCCGCCTCCTGTCATCGCCGAACGCGGCGCCTCATCGAGGCCGGTATCATCAGAAAGGTCCGGGCCGAGATCGATCCACAAAGGGTGGAGCGCGGCGCGCTGGTCATCGTCGGCGTTGTCCTTGACCGCTCCACACCGGAGAGTTTTGCCGCCTTTGAGGCCGCCGCCAAGGCGCTTCCCGTCGTCCTCGACTCTCACCTAGTTGCCGGTGAGATCGACTACTTCCTGAAGATCCGGGTACGCGACATGGCTGACTTCAATCGCCACCACGGCGAGCGTCTGCTGTCGCTTCCCGGCGTCCGGCAAACCCGAACCTTCTTTGTCATGAAAGAGGTCGTGGACAATGCCCCGCTGGATTTCTAGGGCCAGCGAACGGTCCCTTGAAGCGACAGTGCAGATGAAACCGATGCTAGCAGCGGCACCTCCCCAGTTGGGGGAGCGATCACGACGTCTGGCGACTATGGTGTCGGCATCTACGCGCAGTCGATCGGCGGGCATGGCGGCAGTACCGCTGCCAATGCTGGCCTGGTCGACTTCTCCGTCAGCGCAGGTGGTGCCGGCGACGGCGGCGATGCCACGGTCTCGAACGGGCTGATCATCAATACCGGCGGATAGTCAGCGAATGCGTGCAACGCGCAATCGATCGCCGGCGGCGTCAACGGCATCATCGACAACAGCGCCGAGGCCGGTTCTCTGGTCGGCAGCGGCGGTACCATCTCAGTCGTCTATGGCGGTATCACCGCCAGCACCTTGCAGAAAAGTGCGGACGCACTCGCTTCCGGCGCGCACGGCATCTTCGCTCAAAGCGTCGGCGGAACCGCAGCCGCGACAACGACGGAACGATATCTGATAGAGAGAGTGGCGTGGCGGTCAATGCGGTTGAGACCAACCTTACCATCACCAACAACGGCACGATTACCGGCAACGACCTGCACAGGGCGCCGGCCGCGACATCTGTCGGCAGCTCTGCGCTTGCAACCAGGCCCGTGGCAACGGCCGCCTCGCTATCCGGTGGTGTGGGCTGGTTCGACACCACCCGCAACCTGGTCACCAGAACGACGCCAAGGTGACCAGATGGTTTGGAACCCGTCGGGCCAGCTTGGAGGAGTTTACAGCTCATAGCAGAGTAACTGGTGCGCCACACCGCGTTTTGGTGCGCTTGTCTCGAAAGACGCAGACCTACGGAGGCTCGCTCAGGCTAGCCGTCCCCTTCTGACACAGAGGTTTCGGAGGCGCGCGTTCTATTGAGGGCATAGAAGACTGCGGATGAGCACATCTGACGTAAGCATGCTCCAATGCCCAACGGAGCGGCAGTTATCTCCTTGCCATCGCATGACCTGCCCAAGCTGCTGACCGGGTTGGTGGACGAAATCACACTGACCTAGGTCTGGTGAAGGAGCGGCAATGATTCCAGGATCGCCCGGTGAAGCTTGGTATCGATTTGCCGCCGATAGCGTTCTTTCACACCGAAGAAACTGTGTTCCAAGTTGAAGAGAACAAGATCTCTTAGGCGTCCATCGTTCAAAAGCAATGCGCCAGCCTTATCTTGGAATGCGACAAAGCTCTGATAGGCCGAACGGAAACGGCGTTCCGGTTCGGCAATGCAATCGTAGGACTCGTCGATCCAGGGCTGGAAGGTCTCAAAGCCTAATGCACGAATAAACGCGAGGCTGTCGAAGTTCCCGAACAGAACGAACGGGTGGGCATTGGCTAGTGCCTTGAAGGGCTTCTCTGTTATCCGCTTGCGATAGTTGGTCATCTCGGTCTCCGTCACGGCCGAGAAGGCGGAGCGTGCAAAGATGTCGGAATGCATGTCCAGGGTCCGCCTCATGGTTTTTTGCTGCTCGTCTTTGCGACCGGAATCGAAGAAGACCTGTCCCTTGTCGATCAAGGCGGGAAGATAGTCCTTGGTTTCTGGCGAAATCGACAGGTCTAGGAACTGCGAGATCGGCCCGCCGGCGCGCCAGACATGGTCGCTTTCCCGGACGGTGAGGCTCTCGCTCTCGAATCCACCGAAAGAGACAAATCCCTCCTCCCAGAGCGCATCTTTCAGCAGGCGCGTGAGGAATGCTATGCGCCAGGAACGCGGCTTGTAGTTCAGGCTGAGAAAGCGTTTGTCCAACCGATCGCGCCGCAGGAAAGCTGTCTTCCTGGCGTGGAAAAACTGATCAGCGGCACCCCAGGAATGCAAGAAAAACCGGCGAATGAAGTAATCGTCGTTCAGGACGGTCAGCCCTTCCGCGATACGATTCTGCGAACGCCACTTTGCGTAGCGTAAGGGGGTTGAGCGGTTCTGCGTCACATAGAGAAGCTGCCGGGGATCGAGACCCTTGTCTTGGCATGCTTGATGCCAAGCAAAAGAGCGCTCGTCACTGTAGTTGGTTCCCTCGCGCGAATGGTCGAAAAGCAGAGCAGCGTCGCTCCGCCGGACCGCCTCCAGCCAGGTCTCTGGGATCCAATCCAAGAGCCTCGACACCTCCTCGTCGCTGCCTTGCATCGGGACGACGAAGAGACCGCGCGTAGCGCCACTCAGAATCGCTTTCGGCGGAACCGGCGTAAAGAAGGGCTGACCAATCAAGCTGACGAAACTGGTCTTGTCACCGATGCCGTCCCTCACCGGAAGGCCAACAACGCAAGCGAAATCCTGGGTCGCCTTGGGTGAAGCAGCAAGGAGTTTCCTGCGTGTCGGCAGCTTGTTCCTAAGTCTGCTCGTTTGCCCGCGCGCCCAAAGCCGCAACACCTTTCTAGCGGTCTGTGGTTTCGGACGAGGCGGGCCCATGATCAATCCTCAGTCCAATCAAGAAGAGCGGCCAAAGCAGATCACGACATCCCGGTCTAGGCTGTCTCCTCAAACAATTCACGGCCGATCAGCCAGCGACGGATCTCGCTCGTGCCCGCCCCGATTTCATAGAGCTTGGCATCGCGCAGCAGGCGACCGGTGGCATAGTCGTTGATGTAGCCATTGCCGCCGAGACACTGGATGGCGTCCAGCGCCATTTGCGTTGCCTTCTCGGCAGCATAAAGGATTGCGCCGGCGGCGTCCTTGCGGCTGGTCTGGCCACGGTCGCAAGCTTGCGCCACGGCATAGACGTAAGCACGGCAGGCATTCATCGTTGTGTACATGTCGGCAAGCTTGCCCTGCATCAGCTGGAAGCTGCCGATCGCTTGACCGAACTGTTTGCGCTCGTGGATGTAGGGTACGACGATGTCCATGGCCGCCTGCATGATGCCGGTCGGCCCGGCGGCTAAAACGGCGCGCTCATAGTCCAGGCCGCTCATCAGCACGTTGACGCCCTTGTTCTCGCGGCCCAGCAGATTTTCCTCGGGGACTTCGCAGTCCTCGAAGACCAGTTCGCCGGTCGGCGAGCCGCGCATGCCCAGCTTGTCCAGCTTCTGCGCCACCGAGAATCCCTTGAAGTCCTTCTCCACCAGAAAGGTCGAGATGCCGCGGGGACCACCGCTCGGATCGGTCTTGGCGTAGATCACCAGGGTATCGGCCTCGGTGCAGTTGGTGATCCAGAACTTGCGGCCGTTCAGGACATAGCGATCGCCCTTCTTCTCCGCCTTGGTGGTCATTGAGACCACGTCGGACCCCGAGCCCGGCTCGCTCATGGCCAATGCACCGACATGCTCGCCCGAGATCAGCTTCGGCAGATAGCGGCGCTTCTGCTCTTCATTGCCGTTACGCGCGATCTGGTTGATGCAGAGATTCGAGTGGGCGCCGTAAGAAAGGCCAACCGAACCTGAGGCGCGGCTCACCTCCTCCATCGCCACGACGTGTGCAAGATAGCCAAGACCCGACCCGCCATAGTCTTCGCTGACCGTGATGCCATGCAGGCCCAGCGCGCCCATCTCCGGCCAGAGCGCGCGCGGGAAGCTGTCCTCTCGATCGATACTGTCAGCCAGGGGCGCGATCCGATCGGCGGCAAAGGACTGCACGCTGTCACGCAACATATCGACGGTCTCGCCCAGCCCGAAGTCAAAGTCCGGCAAGCGGTTCGGAATCATTCTCCAAGTCTCCTTAAATCTCGTCCATCTCAAAGCGCGCCCAGGCCGGAGCAACGCGCGGCTCTGCCCGCACGGCCTCTGCGAGCGGCGCCAACCTCGGAAAACGCCCGGCGCCTGCCGTTGCACCGGGATGCCAACTCACCAGCATAGCCAGATAGACATCCAGGATGGTCATGCGCTGGCCCAGGAGGAATGGTCCGGCGCCGATCGCGGCCTCGATCAGGTCGAGATGGCGCTCGAAGGCGGCAAGGGCAGAGATCTTAACACCGGGAACTCCATCCTTCTCCGTCGTGTAGCGATCAGGGTAGTAGATCCTGAGATCGTCTTCATAGAGCTGCGTGGCGGCAAAGATCAGCCAGCGCAAGACCGTGGCGCGTTCCGGATCATCCAACCCGGGCAAGAGACCGCACTCGGGATGGCGGTCGCCCAGGTAGAGACAAAGCGCGGCCGACTCGGTCATGACGCGGCCATCGGGCAGCACCAGTGCCGGCACCTGCCCGCGCGGATTGATCGCCAGGAAATCGGCGCCGTGCTGATCACCGGCTTGAAGCGAGAGCTCGACGCTCTCGTAATCGACACCGGCAGCGTCCAACAGCACTGCAGCTGGAAAGGCTCCGCTCGACTTGCTCCAATAGAGTGTGTAGCGCGACATCGCTTGTCTCCTCCGCATCAGGTCTGATTGGGCAAGCGTACCAGGGTCGCGATCAGTTTGGCGATCAACTGCGCTCCCTCCGCGCGCTCCGCGAAGACCTCGGTCTCGGCGATTACCAGCCGGCGTCCAGGCTTCAGCACCCTGCCAAGCGCCCGGAAGTTGGGTCCCGCCGCCGGCGCCAAGAGGTGCAACCCGAACTCGCTGGTCAAGACCGCCTCATCGGCTGCGAAGAGGGTGAAGGCCGCATAGCCGGCGGCAGAATCGGCGATGGTGGTGACGATACCAGCGTGCAGGAAGCCATTCTGCTGACAGAGGTCGGCGCGGTAAGGCAGCAGGATCTCCACCTGACCGGGAACGACCTCGCCGAGTTCCGCTCCGATCAAACCCATTACACTCTGCTGGGCAAAGGAGTTGTGCACTCGCTCGGCAAAGGCCGGATCGGCTGCCTGAAACCTAGCCACTGGCTGCTGCCCTCCTTGTCTCGTCAAGCTGGGCCAATCGCGCATGACAGGTCGCGGCCACACCATCCAGGTCGGCTAGGCTGGCGTCGATATCGGCGCGCTTGGCCAATAGCTCTTCGCGACGTGCCGCAATCTTGTCTAGAAGCAGAGAGAGCTGCGCTGCCTCGCCCTTAGGAGCGTCATAAAGGCCGATGATCTCGGCAATCTCCGCCAGACTGAAGCCTAAACGCTGACCACGCAGGATCAGTTTCACGCGCGTCCGCTCGCGCTGGCCGTAAATCCGACGCTGGCCCTCGCGTTCGGGATGAATCAAACCCTCGCTCTCCCAGAACCGCAGGGTCCGCGGTGTCGTCCCAAACTCATGAGAGAGATCGGATATGGAGAAGCTGCTGGTCATTCGTCTCACTTAGTTTACGTTAACGTAAACGTCAAGTACCTAAACTACGAAGAATCTCTCTGTATGACTAGGTTTGGGAACTGCCATCGATGCGGCGATCTTCTCTGCCAAAGCCGGTCCATCACGGATAGGATCGGCCGTCATCTGATCTCTGTCTCAAAGAAGGTACCCTCATGGTTTCAGCTTTCCCGATCGACGCCATCCGCGCGCAGTTTCCAGCTCTTGGCGCTGCGCCCAACTCCGTCTTTCTGGACAACCCCGCAGGAACCCAAGTGCCAGACCGCGTGATCGATGCGGTCAGTGACTGCTTCCGCCAGACTTTTGCCAACCTGGGTGGCGCCTTCCCGGTCTCCCAACGCTCCAGCGCCCTGGTGACGCACGCGCATGAACAGGCCGCACTCTTCTGCAACGCCGCTTCGGTGCGCGAGATCGCGCTCGGTGCCTCCATGACCGAGCTAACCTATGCCCTGGCCCGTGCCTTGGCGCGAGGATTCCGCCCGGGCGACGAGGTTCTGGTGACCAGCATGGATCATGAGGCCAATGTCTCGCCGTGGATGCAGATCGCAGAGGATTTTGACCTCACTCTGCGCAAAATCCGCTTCGACGAGACCAGCTGGCGGATCGAGCCCGAAGCCTTGGCCGAAGCGTTGACGCCCCGCACGCGTCTCCTGGCATTGAACTACGCCAGCAACCTGACCGGGGCTGTGAATGATGTTGCGACCCTCTCCAGGATCGCCAAGGAGGCCGGCGCCCTGGTCTATGTCGACGCCGTCCAATCTGCGCCGCACCTCTTGACCGACGTTCAGGCCTTGGGCTGCGATTTCCTGGTTTGCTCGGCCTACAAGTTCTTTGGCCCGCACCTCTCGATCCTCTGGGGCCGTGAGGCATTGCTTGAGAACCTGCAGGCCGATCGCCTGCGTTGTGGGCCCACAGGCCCAGCGGAGAAGTTTGAGCGCGGTACCCCGCAGATGGAGTTGCACGCCGGGCTCTCCGCCGCCATCGACTACCTGGTGGACTTGGGGCGCAGCCTGGAGACTTCGGCAGAGCCTCGCGATGCTCTTGCCAAGGCCTTCGAGGCCGCGCGGCGGCATGAGGAGGGTCTGGCGCACACCCTGATCGACGGCTTGGCCAATCTACCCGGGATCACGATCCAGGGACCGACGGACCTGCAGGCTCTAGAGGGCCGCGTTCCGACCGTATCCCTCACCTCGGAGCGGACGAGCAGTCGCTCTCTCGTCAGCGGCCTGGCTGAACATGGCATCCATGCCTGGTCGGGACACAACTACGCCTACGAGATCGCCCAGCAGATTGGCCTCGATATGGAGGACGGCGTGCTGCGTCTGGGCATTGCGCACTATAATACCACAGATGAGATCGAACGGACGCTGCAGGCGGTCAAAACGCTTACGCGCTAAGGGACGAGCGTCCTACAACCCGAAACGCCGCTTCAACTGCGCTAACTCCACCAGCGCAGCGTCCCGCCTCTCGATCAAACTCGCTTCGTCTTGCGTCTCCAACTCCGCCTCGATGCCGGCGATCAGGGCCTCCTTCACTTCGCGGCTCAGTTCCGGCATCCCGTGCTCGCGCCAACGCGCCTCCTGCGTCGGGCCCAGGTGGTCGAGATAGTGGCGATAACCGCCACTCCCTCCGCCCAGGTGATAGGTCAAATGGGGTCCCATGATGGCCCAACGCATGCCGGGGCCAAAGGCGATCGCCTTGTCGACATCCTCGACTGAGGCGATCCCGGCCTGAACGGCATAGACCGCCTCGCGGTAGAGGGCCGAGGTCAGGCGGTTGGCCAAATGGCCCACCACCTCCTTCTGCACCCGGATCGTCACTCGCTTCAAGTTGGCATAGACGGCCTCGGCAGCTTGCATCGTGGCCTCGGACGTTCTCTTACCGGCCACCAGCTCGACCATGGGAACCAGGTGGGGCGGATTCATGGGATGGGCGACCAGAATGCGTTCTGGATGCTGAGCATCGCGCTGGATATCGCTTGCCAGCAGGGAGGAGGTGCTGGAGGCAACAATTGCCTCGGCTGCGATTACGTCCTCCAAGGCGCGCAGCATCTCGCGCTTGACCTCGATGCGGTCGGGTCCGCACTCCTGGACGAAAGCGGTGGTGCGCAAGGCTGTAATGTCCGGCGTGACCCGGGCTGATGGCGGCGCAGCGATCCCGGTCAAACCCAAATCCTGCAGGGCGGGCCAGGCCCGCTCAACGAAGGCCGGTAGAGCCTCCGCCACCTCGTCTCTCGGGTCGACCACTGTCACCGTGTAGCCCCGCGCCAGGAAGAGACTGGACCAGCTCATTCCGATCAAGCCGCCGCCGATGACGCCTATTTGCCCGTTCTTCACCTGGCGTGCTTCCGCTCAGCACGCGGGTAGGCAGCTTCGAAAGCCTCTTTGGTGACACCTTCGGGTAGCTTTGCCGCAACGCTCTGGTCCAGCTCCAGCCCCCAGGTGTTGATCATGCAGCCGAGGATCACGTACATGCCGTGGATCGCCATGATATCCATGATTTCCTGTGGACTGTAGTGCTCGGCAAGTGCTGCCAGGCTTGCAGGCGCCAGACCGTGCGACTCGATCAATTCATCGACAGCCGACAACAAGAGGGCCTCCGCCGGCTCCCACGCTGCGTCCTCGGCACTCTGCTTGACGCGCTCAATTTCTGCCAAGGTGAGTCCGCAGGCCTGTGCGCGCTCGACGTGCGAGCCCCACTCGTACCAAGCCCGCATGTGCAAGGCGACGCGCAGGATCACCAGCTCCCCGCGCCGGCGCCCCAAGGCCCCGCCCTGGACCGAGTAGTTGCGAAAGTCCCACCAGGCTTTCAGTAACTGAGGATGGTTGGCCATCAAGCGGTGAACATTGATCGGCCGACCCTTCATGTCTGCAATCACGCCAGCCAGCGCGGAGTCCCAATCATCCGGGTCGAGTGGCTCTAACTGGAATTCTCCCCTCATCGAAACCCTCTCTTGCCTGTTCGTCTAGCGTTATCGCAGCGACTCCAGATTCAACGAATTTTGAATCCATCCACCTGGTGCAACACGTTAGCAGCCCCGATCTCACCTCTGAAGAGCGCAAGATGGGCAATCTACGTTCAGGCCTGCCGCGAGATCGCCTGACTCTACGCCTCTCAATCCACTTTCCGGGGTACCCTGACCTTTTGATCAGGTTGACCTGAATGATCATAAACTCTGTAATGAGCCTCACAGAAGCAAGGATCCTCGCCGACCAAGATTTCTCCAGACGGGCTGGTGAAGGTAAATGCTAAGTAAGAAAATGATCTTTTGTTCGCCAAAAGATCGTAGGGATCGCGAGGCCAGAGGACCAGCCTTCGCGAAGTCGTAAGGGTACTTGAACCGACACCAGCTTCCTCCTTTGGTTCAAGCCCCTACGATGCCCAACGGGTGGTGCAAAGGGCGTGCGGCTCATGAGAGAGCCAGCGCCCTTTGTCCCCCTTTTTCCTGTTCAAATGACTGTACTGCCAGTCTAGTTCTGGCGCTCTCGGGCAAGAGGCGCATCCAGAATGCAGCACCATAATTTTCATAACACACTGATCTTATTAGAAAAGCATTAGCAACACGAGCCCTGGACCAACAGTCGCCTGGTGTGCATTTGCCAGAAGAACCATCTCTTGAACAGCCAAGCAGCGGGGTTGGAGGAGAGACCCGGCCTGTCCTAGGCTGGCGGTAACGAGAAACCGCCTTGCTTGGAAAGAGAATGCTGGAGCAGGCCGCCATCAAGCCCATTCTGCTTATCGTGTGGCGCTGCCCCTCATCGTAGAGTTCTTGAGTGCGAAACTGGAGGAACAGTCTATGCTAGCCGACCGCCAAGGCAATCGCTTGAACGGCGCCACGCAGACAGCAGCAGATAAGTACGATCAAGCGCTGCACTGCTTCAACATCTATCGCGGTGACCCGGTCACCCTCTTCGAAGAGGCCATTGCCGAGTCGCCGGATTTTGCCATGGCCCACATCATGAAGGCCTACTTGATGGGCCTAGCTACCGAGCCCGGCGGCACCGAGGAGGCTGTGCATGCCTTGGCACAGCTCCAGGCCATGACCCTAGACGAGCGCGAGGGTTCACACGTCGAAGCCCTCCAACATTTGGTCGCCGGCAATTGGAGCCAGGCGGCTCTGGTCCTCGACCGTCACAACATCGCCTACCCGCATGATCTATTGGGTCTGCAGTGCGGACATCTGATGGACTTTTACCGCGCCAATGCCCGCGACATGCGCGACCGCGTTGCCCGCACCCTGCCTAAGTGGTCCAGGGAGATGCCCGGATACTCCTTTGTGCTGGGCTTCTACTCTTTCGGTCTTGAGGAGGCCGGGGACTATGCGCGCGCCGAAGCTTTCGGCCGGGAAGCCTTGGCTTTGGAACCGCTGGATTGCTGGGCCCATCACGCCGTAGCCCACGTCATGGAAATGCAGGGCCGCGCCGAGGACGGCGTCGGGTGGATGATCTCACGCGAACCGCATTGGAGCGGCGACGACAATTTCTTCAAAGTGCACAACTGGTGGCATCGGTCCATCTATCACCTGGACTTGGGTCAGGTAGACCAGGTCGAGGCGATCTATGATGGTCCGATCCGCGGAGAGCACAGCGAGGTCGCGCTGGATATGGTCGATGCATCCGCCCTGCTTTGGCGCCTGTGCATGACAGGGCGCGAGCAGAGCGGTCGTTGGGGCGAACTGGCTAAGATGTGGGACATGCACGCCGACGGCAAGCTATACCCCTTCAACGACTGGCACGCCGCCATGGCCTACCTCGGCGCAGGCCGCGACGGCGAGGTCTCGCGCCTGCTGGCCACATACCGCGACAAGGCAGGCGACGACAGCGAAGTTGCGGTCTGGGCCCGCGATCTGGGTTTACCGCTGATCGAGGGTTTCAGCGCCTTCTGGAAGGGTGACTACGAGACCGCGGCGGCAAAGCTCCACCCGGCCCGCTTCATCGTCAATCGCTTCGGCGGCAGCCATGCCCAGCGCGACGTGATCGACTGGACCCTGACCGAAGCGGCAATCCGAGGCGGCATGACCGATCTGGCCGAGGCCCTGGCGAACGAACGCCTGGCACTGAAGCCGCACAGCCCGGTCAATCGTGGCTTCCTGGCTCGCGCCCAGAATTCCGCAGCGGCCCGGCAGAACGCGGCCGAGTAAGGGCAGCACGGTGTCGAGGCCTCGTTACGAGAGGCCTCGACACTCTTTCACCTTCCTCCCAGACGATGCGAACGACCTTCGATCGCCTTCGGCTTTAGCCGCACTCCGATTCTGCCCGTTGGCGATAGAGCTTACGATCGAAGGCCGTCAGCGGGTCGTCCTCCGGATGGGCTTCGAGAAGCAGACTGAGCTTGTCCTCGACGCAACTGGCGGTGTTTGGATCGGGTAGGGCTTGCGCTTGTTCCAGACGATCCCGGTTGCTGTAGACCAACGCCGCAATACCCAGTACGACGATCAGAAGCGCAATCAGGCGTGCGACCATGGAGTCGAGGAATCCCTTGCGTCCGGATTTAAGCGCCATGGCGGTCACTCCTTCTTGGCGATCGGCAGGTTGGTCAGCAGGTTTTGCGGCTTCATGCGCAGCACTTTATCACTCCCCATGGCCAAGCCGAGATAGACCGGCCGACCGCGCAGCTCCGGCGTGACGGCGCTGCGCTCGCGAAACTCCATGCGGAAGAGTGCAAGCAAGCGCTGCGTAGCGTCGGGGGGCAGGGTTTCGCCCTGGTAGAGTGCATTCAGCAAGCCGGTCGCTTCGGCATCCAGTCCGACATGCCAACGCCAACGCGCATCGCGGATCGACTGCAGCGGCTGGATACGCACCGAGAGGCCGAGCAGATGGCGGAGCCAGTCTTCCAGCACGCGGGCAAAGGCGTCTTGGGCGTCCTCAGTGAAGCGAAAGTCGATGGCCATATCGAAGCGGTCCGAGCGCTCCCAATAGGCAGCCTTGTTCTCCTGGTTCAGGATATCGAGGCTCACCTCCGCCATGGGCGTACCGGCCTCTTTCAGCAAGGCACCGAGGCCGGCGAAGCCGCCGGTCTTGCTGCGCATCTCGACGATCTCCTGGTCGGCCAGCAGCATCTGGCCGTTGTCGGTCGATACGCTCTGTTCGCGGAAGAAAAGCTCAGCTGCGCGCGCACGCCAAGGATCGCCGCTGCCCTCCAGCATGCCGCGCAGGATCAGGTGCACCAACTGGTCGATAAAGACCGGCGGCACGGCGATCGGCTGACCGGTGCTGAAGAGCTTCAGATAGCCCGCTTCCAGGCTGCCGGCGGCCTGCAGATGATCGCGCCAAGTCAACACCACCCGATAGTTGTCGGCCGTGTCGCCATCTTGGAAGGCGTCCAGCTCGGCCGCCGCAACCGGGCGAAAGGGCTCTTCCATCAAGGCCTCGAAGAGGGCGAGTTCCGCTGCACAGGACTCCTCCACCGGATGGATTTCCGGGCGCGCCAGATAAGCGCGCATCAGCTCCGGCGTAACCGCCAGCCAGCCCTCCTCCGTCTTGTGGGTCAGGTGGAATCCAGCCGACTTCCAGAAATCAGGCATCCGAGGTCACCTCCCACACCTTGGCGTGCGGCGCCTCACCAGGCGGCGCCACCACGCGGAAGGTCTCGTGGATTTGCCCCCTATCGTCGAAACGCCGCTGCACAGCAAAGAGCTGATTGATCGGCGCATCGCGGCAAAGCTCCAAGGCGAATTCGACTTCCTCTTCGGCAACGGGGAAGGCGGCCGCTTGGTCCGGCGCACCATAATGCGCAACGAAATGCAGTGCCAAGTCCTGCGTCAGACGCCACAGATCCGCGTCCGGGCATTCGCCGACGGCGACAAAGGTCGAGCGGCCGAAGCTCTCCAGCGAGAGGAAACCATTGGCGAAGGCCTGGCGCTGTTTGCCGACCGGCGGCGCGGCAAGGTCGGTAAAGGCAAAAGCGCCGGAGATCGCCCACTCGTCGGGACCGGCTGCCTCTGGAAATACCTGCGCATCGGAGGCATCGAAGCGGATCGTGCGGAGCAGTTTCGCCATCGCTCAGAACTCACCATTCCCGCCAAGAACGGTCTCCGGATTGCAGAGCAGCGTCCCCTCGTCGCCCTCTACGAGGAGGCTTCCATGCTCGTCGAGACCGATCGGCCGCCCGCTCAGCCGCTGCCCCTCAAACTCCCAAGAAAAACGCGTCGCCTTGGGATCGTGGCGCCCCCACCAATTCTGGTGAATCTGACGGAATCCGCTGTCTTCCCAGGTGTGTATCCAAACAAGCAGGTGTCGAGCGAAGGCCTCCGCCCACTCCTTGACCGTCAGATCGACAGCGCCTTCGTTCGCCAGAGTGGTGCGGTCCAGATAAACGCCCGGCTCGGCACCCTCGTCTTCCGGCTGCACAGCCGCCACCAGACCGACGGCGAGCCACAAGGGCGCGCCGGCCTCGTCCCGCTCCGGCGACATGGCCAGACGAACGCGCCCGGCCGCCGCACCATTCACATGGATCGCGCCAGGCCAGCGATAGTGCACTGCCAGCTCCGGCGGGGCGATTGCCCCGACGGCGTCGCCGAAAGCCACGGCGGTCAGGAAGAGCATTTCCCAACAGCGCTGCGGTTCGACCTCAGGACCCAGCACCACTGCCAGATCCAGGCGCGCCTGGCTGGCCACGAGGTAAAAGGACCCAACCTCCGCAGTACCTGCTTTGCAGTCGACCACGGCTTGTTCCAAAGCATCACCATCTGCCGGCAGGGCCGGCATTGCCAACAGCAATGGCGGTATGTTGAGCGGACTGGTCATGACCTACGTTTTCCTATTGGCCCGGAACGACAAGCTGGAGTCCGTCGATGGCGCCGTCATACCAAGTCTGGATGGCAATCGTCTGCCCCGGTTTCGCCAGCGCGATGGCGCTGCGCCAATCACCGTGGTTGCGGATGCGGCGGTCATTGGCACGAAGGACGCGTGTGCCTGGAAGCAACCCGGCCGCCGCCGCTGCCCCACCCTCGGGCACGCGGGCCACGAGAGGTCCCAGGGGGCCTTTGGCATCAAGAGGTGGCGGACCGAACAGCACATTGACCTCGGGCCAGGCGACTGGGCCACCGTCTTTCAGATCCGGCAGTGCGGCCTGTATCAAGGCTGCAGAGACCGAGAAGTTGACACCGATGTCTGCGTCCGAACCTTTCGTGAAGATGGCCGAGATGAGCCCGACCAGACGTCCCTCCCCGTCGACCAACGCGCCACCCGACATACCGGGATTGACGGCCGCATCGCTCTGTAAAAAGTCCTCAATAGGATTGAAGCCGACGCCGGCACGCGCATTGGCCGAAAGAACACCGCAGCTCAGACTTAGCCCTAAGCCGAAGGCATTGCCGATGGCACAGACCTTCTGGCCCAGGGCCGGCGGGTCCGAGGGACGCAGAATCGGCAGGCTCGCCTTGGCAAAAAGCAAGGCCAAATCGCTGTCGCGGTCGCGGCCGACGATCCTGGCCGGGTAGGCCACGCCATCGGCAGTGCGGATACGAAAGCCGGTCGCATCGCCCAGTACGTGGTCGGCGGTCAGAAGCAGGGTGCCTTCGCCATCGCGACCGATCGCAACCGCAGAGCCTTCCGGTTCTTCCGGATTTGGTGCGCGCCCACTCCACAGCGGCAACAGGCTGACGACGGCGGGCAGCGCCGCAGCGGGGCCAGGCGCCTCCTCCGCCGTCTGCCCCATTGCCGGCCATAGCAGAAGGAGAAGAAGGACGCCGATCAAACGCGGCATCACTCCTCGGCTTCGATCCGCTTTTCCTCGCCGGGATCGAGGCGCACCGTCGAGCCATCGCTGTAGGTGCTGGCAACAGTAGTGTCGAAGCTCTGCAGCACGAAGTAGGCACCAAGAGAGATCGCGACAATCGCCAAGAGGCTGATAAGAAAGGCTTTCATGCGTAACGGTCACTCCTGCTCCTTGGGGCTCTCGGGCTGCTGCCCCGTCTCGTCCGGCACAGCTGGTGCCGCCCCTTCGCTTTCGATCTTGGCATCCTCGGGTCCGGCCGTTGCTTCCTTAAGGAAAGCGATCAGGGCTCGACGTCGTCCTGGGTCGGTTATGCGCTGGATCGGCATCTTGGTACCAGGGGTCAGCACATCTGGGCCGTGATCGAAGAGTGCCGCGATGGTCTCGTCGTTCCAGATGATATCGGACTCGAGCAAGGCTTGCGAATAGGGATAACCGGGCAAGGAGCCGGCTTCGCGGCCGAATATGCGATAGAGCGTGGGGCCGGCGCGATTGGCATCGTCGCTGGTCAAGGTATGGCAAACGCTGCACTTGCGCTGAAACTCGCGAGCACCCGGCCCCAAGCCCTCTGCCAAATGGAAGCGGCGCGGCTGCTCCTTGGGCTCGGGCAGCGCCTTGGGCGGCCCTTCGAGAGACAAGGCGTAGACCTCGTCGTCCAGACCGGAGAGCCAGAGGGTCTTGCCGCCATCGGCGAAGGCCAAGCCCCACACCGGGCCACCGTCGTTGAAGAGCTGTTTTTCCTCTGTCCAGCCGTCCGTCTCCCAGGTGATCATCTGCCCGTCGCCGGCGCCAGCCGCCAGGCGGCTGCCGTCCTCCGACAGGGCCAGCGCCATGACTGGACGCTCAAACTGGTAGAGGTCCGAGGCCTCGCCTCCGTCGCTCACCCGAAGGACCGCACCGTCGACCGTACCGACCACGACCCCGCCGGGTATCGCGCGCAGGGCATTGATGCCCCAACCATGCTCGCGCAGGACGCGGTGTGGCGGAATTCCGGAGTCCTCCGGCAAAGGCAGCGACCAGAGGCGTAGGCTGCCATCGCCGCCGCCGCTGTAGAGCCGCTGCCCGTCTGCCGAGAATGCGACGGCGTTCACCCGGTCACGGTTGCCTTCCAGGCGAGCCAAGAGGTGCTTCTTCTCCAGGTCAATGAGCAAGACTCTTCGGTCCCACTTGGCGACAGCGGCCAGCCGGCCATCGGCAGAGACCTCCACATCCAGGGCCTTGACCGCTGTCTCTCCAAAGCGCCCCAGAGCTTCGCCGCTCTGCAGATCCCAAAGGATCGCGGTACCGTCGTCGGAGACCGAGATGGCGCGTTTGCTACCGGGGACGAAGGCCACGTCGTTGACTGCGGCGTCGTGGCCGATCAGGCGGCGCAGCACCCGCGCCTCGTCCGCTGCCACCTCCCAGAGCATGACGGCATAGTCGAAGGAGGCCGTCATCAGTTGCCGACCCTGCTCTGCCGAGACCACGGACTTGACCGGCCCGCCATGGCCGACCAGACGATCCGGCGCGGCCTGGACGGCCGCGTTCGCCGCGAAGACCGCCAGGGCGGTCGCTGTGAGGAAACCGCTGCGAAACATCGTGATCGATCGCGCCGTCAGCGCACTACTCGGCCGGCTCGGTGACGTTTCTGTCGCCGGCACGCTGCTTCTTCTCTACCTCGGCGGCCCAGATGCTGTGATGCTCGTGTGCCCAGTTGCGATCGACCTGACCGCTGCCCATGGCGTCATAAGCACCCTCCATCCCGACCGAGCCGATGTAGATGTGCGCCAGGATAATGCAAATCATCGCAACAGCCACGATTGTATGCCAGATCTGATTGAGCTGCTGCTCCATGACGACGTCGTAGGGCGGCTGCGGTAACCCCAGGAAAGAAGCCAGGTCGACACCGACCGACTGCAGCTTGACGAAGGTGTCAGTGAAAAAGGCCGTCTCGAAGGGGAAGAGCAGTGCCCAGCCGCTGAGCGACAGCGAAACACCGCCAACGATGACCGACCAGAAGATGAACTTCTGGCCTGCGTTGAACTTCTTGGCCGGCGGATGCACGCCCTTGATAAGAACGCCGCCCCCCATTGCCAGCCATTTGATGTCTGTCAGGCTGGGCAGATTATGCACCACCCACATGACGAAGATCACGATCAAGCCGGCCATGAAGGGAAAGGCCACATAGTTGTGCACTATCTTGCCCCACAGGGTGATGTCGGCGAAGACCTCCTTGCCGACCAGGGGCATGATCAGGCTGCGGCCGAACAGCAGGTTAAGGCCAGTCAGTGCCAAGACGATAAAGGAAATCGCCAGCAGCCAGTGGCCGAAGCGCTCGACCCCTTTGAAGCGCTGCATCGTCTGGCCGGCCTTGCCGTGCTCGATCCGAATGCGCCCGCGCAGTGCAAAGAAGGCGGCCAGCAGCACGATGATGCCGATCAACGCCCAGCCGCTGTAGACCTGCATCGGGCCGTCGCGCAGAATCTGCCACTGTTCACCGCTCGACTGCACCAGGATCCCGGCCTTTTCGTCAGGGATAGAGACACGTCCCTCGACTCCGTGCCGAATCTGCCGCCACATGTCGGAATCGGAGGATAGACCGCGCGTGTTCCCGGGTACGCCGCCGTCAGTCGGACTTCCCAGTGTGACCGGATCGTCGTCGAGGCGAACCGATCCGGACTGCGCAAGGCCATCGCTCGACATAAGCGCCAAGGTCGCCGGCAAGAGAAGAGCCATCGCCAGCGCAAAGGCAAGTCCCGACCGCCAAGCGGTCCAGCTGGTGAAAGCGATCAAGCGGTTCATGAGTGGACTCTCCTAGCAAGCGTCTGCGGCGCTTTTCCAGCGGCTGTTCTTCTTATCTCAGCTTTTGCCCTTGACGGGAAAGGCCCGGATCCAAGCCGGGTCCGAGCCTCTTCCTCTATTCCCAGGCCTTATGCAAACCCGGTCGAGGCGCTTGGCAGCTCCCAGGCCTCAAAGCCACGCTCTGAGTCCTGGGAAGCCACCTTACCCCCCTCAAACTACGACAGCTTAGCTGGCGCCCTTCTGGCCATAGGCCGAACCCCAGCCCCAGGCACCGGAACCGAAGCCACGGGCAACGATCCGCTCGCGATAGATCTGCGAGACCGAGTCGCCGTCACCGGCCAGAAGCGCCTTGGTCGAGCACATCTCCGCACAGAGCGGCAGCTTGCCCTCGGCCAGACGGTTGCGACCGTACTTCTGGAACTCAATTGCCGAGTTGTCTGGCTCCGGTCCGCCGGCGCAGAAGGTGCACTTATCCATCTTGCCGCGCGAGCCAAAGTTGCTGGATTGCGGGAACTGCGGCGCGCCGAATGGGCAGGCATAGAAGCAGTAGCCGCAGCCGATGCAGAGGTCCTTGGAGTGCAGCACCACACCGTCGTCGGTCTGGTAGAAGCAGTCCACCGGACAGACCGCCATACAAGGCGCGTCCGAACAGTGCATGCAGGCAACCGAGATCGAGCGCTCTCCAGGCTCGCCGTCGTTCAAGGTGACGACACGACGGCGATTGACGCCCCAAGGGATCTCGTTCTCGTTCTTACAAGCGGTGACACAGGCGTTGCACTCGATGCAGCGTTCGGCGTCACACAAGAACTTCATTCTTGCCATGGTCTAATGTCCTCCCTTCGGCTCACGCACGCTCGATGCGGCAGAGCGTGGCCTTGGTTTCCTGCATCTGGGTGACGCTGTCGTAGCCATAGGTCTGCGCCGTGTTGCAGGCCTCGCCCAGGACATAGGGATCGGATCCGGTCGGGTACTTGGCCCGCTGATCTTCGCCTTGCCACCAGCCGCCGAAATGGAAGGGCGTGAAGACCACGCCGCGACCCACGCGCGGGGTAAACATGGCTTTGATCAGGATCTTGCCGCCGTCCGGGCCATAGAGCCAGACCATGTCGCCATCGCGGACGCCCATGGTGTTGCCGTCGGCCGGATTGATCTCGACGAACATCTCCTGCTGCAACTCGGCCAGCCACTTGTTCGACCTGGTCTCGTCGCCGCCGCCCTCGTACTCCACCAGACGGCCCGAGGTCATGATCATCGGGAAGTCCTTGGAGTAGTCGTTCTTCTGGATGGATTCGTAGAGGGTCGGGACCCGCCAGAAGGTCTTGTCCTGATAGGTGGGATAGTCGGCCACCAGATCGCGCCGCGGTGTATAGAGCGGCTCTCTGTGGATCGGGATCGGATCTGGGAAGTTCCACACCACGGTACGGGCCTTGGCATTGCCGTAAGGCGCACAGCCGTGCTTGATCGCGACCCGCTGGATACCGCCGGAAAGATCGATCTTCCAGTTGACCTTGTCGACGTTGTCGCCGCCGATCTTTTCGATCGTCGCC
The DNA here is from genome assembly GCA_963669445.1 of Rhodospirillales bacterium. Classification (GTDB taxonomy): domain Bacteria; phylum Pseudomonadota; class Alphaproteobacteria; order Kiloniellales; family JACOMY01; genus JACOMY01. The sequence continues at coordinate 728,681 of OY770029.1, read as the reverse complement.
AACTCGTCGGCCGTCAGGTCCTTGTCCCAACCCAGCTTTTTCAGCATCCCCATGGTGAACTCGGGATAGCCGTCCTCGATCTCCGAACCCTGCGGATAGGAGGATTCTGCTAGCAGGTTCTGACCGTCGCGCTCGACGCCGAAGCGTGCACGGAAGCCCATGCCGCCCTCGGCGACCGGAATTGAGGGATCGTAGAGGTTGGCCGAGCCGGTGTGGCCCATCTCCGCCGTACCCCAGCAGGGCCACGGCAGGCCGTAGAACTCGCCGTCCGCCGGGCCGCCGATCGCACGCAAGCTGGTCCGATCGAAGGTCTGCTGGTTGGCCATGTGCAACCTCAGGCGCTCCGGCGACTGGCCGGTGTAGCCGATGGTCCACATGCCGCGATTGAACTCGCGGGTGATGTCTTCGATCAGCGGCTCGTCGCCCTTGACTTCGATGTTCTTGAACATCTCGTCGGCGAAGCCGAGTTTCTTGGCCAGCAGATAGGCGATCTCGTGATCCGGCTTGGAATCGAACAGCGGATCGATCACCGTCTCGCGCCACTGCAGAGAGCGGTTGGATGCAGTCACCGAGCCATAGGTCTCGAACTGCGTCGTCGCCGGCAGCAGATAGGTGCCGTTCTTCCGATCCTGCATGACCGCGGTCATGGTCGGGAAGGGATCGATCACCACCAGCATGTCCAGCTTTTCCATCGCCTTCTTCATATCCGGCAGACGGGTCTGGCTGTTCGGGGCGTGGCCCCAGAAGATCATGGCACGGGTGTTGTCGGGCTGCTGAAGATTGTCCTTCGCCTCCAGCACGCCGTCGATCCAGCGCGAAACCGGGATACCCTTTTCTTCCATCATGAAGCGGTCTTTGCCGTCCGCCGTCTTCATGGTGGCGAAACGGGCCGCCATATCCTCGTAGGGCACGTCCCAGACGCGCGACCAGTGCCCCCAGGCCCCCTTGGAGAGACCGTAGTAGCCAGGTAACGTATTGGCGAGCACGCCCAGATCGGTGGCGCCCTGCACGTTGTCATGGCCACGGAATATGTTGGTCCCGCCGCCTGAGCGCCCCATGTTGCCCAGCGCCAGCTGCAGTATGCAGTAGGCCCGGGTGTTGTTGTTACCGTTGGTGTGCTGGGTGCCGCCCATGCACCAGATCACGGTGCCAGGACGGTTGTTGGCCATAGTGCGCGCCACGCGCTTCAGCTGGCTGCCCGGAACACCGGAGATACGCTCTACCTCGTCGGGGGTATATTTGGCGACCTCTTGGCGGATCTGATCCAAGCCCCAGACACGCTGGCGGATGAACTCCTTGTCTTCCCAACCGTTGTCGAAGATGTGGTAGAGAATGCCCCAGATCAGCGCCACGTCGGTGCCAGGCCGGAAGCGCACATACTCGTCGGCATGGGCTGCCGTGCGGGTAAAGCGCGGATCGCAGACGATCAGCGGTGCGTTGTTCTCTTCCTTGGCTTTCAGCACATGCAGCAGCGAGACAGGATGGGCCTCGGCCGGGTTGCCGCCGATGATGAAGATCGAACGCGAGTTGTGGATGTCGTTGTAGGAGTTCGTCATCGCGCCGTAGCCCCAGGTGTTGGCAACACCTGCGACCGTGGTCGAATGACAGATACGGGCCTGATGGTCGACGTTGTTCGTGCCCCAGAAGGCGGCGAACTTGCGCACCAGATAGGCCTGTTCGTTGTTGTGCTTGGCAGAGCCCAGCCAGTAGGCTGAATCGGGGCCGGAGCTCTCGCGGATCTCCAGGAGTTTGTCGCCGATCTCGTTGACGGCTTCTTCCCAAGTGATCCGGGTCCACTTCCCGTCGACCATCTTCATGGGATACTTCAAGCGGCGCTCGCCATGGGCATGCTCGCGTACCGCGGCGCCCTTGGCACAGTGTGCACCCAGATTGAAGGGCGAATCGAACCCGGGCTCCTGCCCAATCCATACGCCGTCCTGAACCTCCGCCATGACGGTGCAGCCCACGGAGCAGTGGGTGCAGACCGATTTCTTCATGGTGGAGTTGGCGTCAATACCGTTCGTCGCCGCTTCGGCCTCGCGGACCATGCCGCTGCTGAGGCCACCGGCAGCCGCAAGGCCGCCCACTGCCAGACCGGACCGCTTAAGGAAGGTCCGGCGATCAACCGCTTGATTCGTCAGCTCTTGGCGGGCAGACGACAAGCGGGGGCCTCTCGCAACCCCGTTTGTCTTCTTCCTGAGCATAGCTGTACTCCCATTTTCAACTTCGGACTTGAAAGCGCTGCTGCGCCGCAATCCCTGGAAATTCTGCCATCGACGATGGCATCGGGCGGCCTACCGCCCAAAAGCGCTAGGGTGCCTAGAAGCGCGCCGTCTCATAGTAGGACTTGACGTGCTCGGTCTCGGCATAGCCGCCCTTGGATTTGACCGGCGCTGCTTGCGCAGTCCCGGAGGCCAGGCCTCCCGCCGCCAGGGCAGCACCGCCTGCGACCGAACCCAGTCCGAGTTTCAAGAACCCTCGCCTGTCCGATTGCGGCTGCTGCTCGTCTCTCTTGGCCATGGTCAACTCTCCTCCCATTTGGCTCAGAGCGGTCGAGCCGAGGCTCGACCTGGAAAACGGGCCGAGGTCCCTCGGTCGGCCCAACAAGACTCCTTCATCCCGTCATGGCAAAGGCCGCACTCTCGATCTCCATCAAGAGGCGCCCGATGCGACCGACCGGACGATAGAAGGTGGATGATTGTGCAGTCTCCAGGTCGCGAAAGAAATGCGAAGCCCAGGAACCGAGATGTTGGTCGTAGAAGCGCTGCTGGTCGGCCAAGCTGACGGAGGCCCCAAAACGCCCGGTGATCAGTCCAGCCATCACCTCCATAATGAAGGCGATGTGGTCTTCGGGTTCCTTGATCGCGGGGTCGCGCTCGACGCCGAGTTGGCGGAGGTCGCCGCGCAGATGCGCCAGCGGCTTCTCGTTTAGAAAGCCGGTCAGATAGTAGGACGCGAAGGGCACCAGTTCGCCACGTCCCAAGCCGATGAAAAGGTTTTGATATTCTTCCGCAACGCCTTTCGGCGTCGCTGCGCCGGCGGCAGCTGCCAAGGCCCCGACGGCCTCTCCGAAAGCCCCGTCTTCACCTTTGCTGGATGTCAAAACGCACAAAGCCTCGGCCTCAGGCGGCCGCGCAAGCAGTCCTGCTAATAGGCCATAGACCTCGGCCCTCTGCCGTTCCTCTTCGGCAAGCGGCGCGGATGCGCGCAATACCATTTCCAGCCCACCTGAATAACACACGCTAGCATTGTTCTTTGTTTCTTAACTCTTAGCCTCCCCGACTTGCCGCCGCATTGCAACTGCTATTAGTGAGAATGAGTTTCATTTGCGAGTTTTTTAATGCAAAATTCAATGTTATTGCGACAGGTTCTCAAACACTAAACCTTGGGACAGTAGAAGCGCTCGGTGTTGCCCGATGGACTAAGTGTCCTTGTTAAGGATGGGCCGACAAACCCAATCACTTTTCGGCACCGGTCCTCACCCCCTACTCCATCACGATTTGCGGTGCGCGGGCGCCGGCCATCTCCTGCTCCTCGGCGATTCGGGCACGGATCTTTTCGGCGATGTCGCGATAGAGCTTTGCATGCGTGCTCTCTGGCTCTGCAATGACGATGGGCGTCCCAGAATCGGAACGCGCCCGGATCTCCATGTGCAAGGGAACCGCACCGAGGAAGGGCACCCCCAGGCGCTCGGCCTCCTCGCGCGCGCCACCGTGACCGAAGATATCGGCGCGCGCGCCGCAGCTGGGGCAGAGGAAATAGCTCATGTTCTCGACGATCCCCAGCAGCGGCACCTCGACCTTGCGGAACATGTTGAGGCCCTTGCGGGCGTCGATCAGCGCCAGATCCTGCGGAGTGGAAACGATAACGGCACCCGCCAAAGGCACCTGCTGGGCCATAGTCAGCTGCGCATCGCCGGTGCCCGGCGGCATGTCGACCACCAGCACGTCGAGATCGCCCCAGGCGACCTCACGCAGCATCTGGCTGAGCGCCGACATCACCATGGGGCCCCTCCAGATCATCGGCGTGTCCTCTTCGACCAGGAAGCCCATGGACATGACCTTCAGGCCATAGCCCTCCAACGGCTTCAGGATGTTGCCGCTGGTCGGCTCTGGCCTGCCGGTGATGGCGAGCAGGCGCGGCATAGAGGGGCCGTAGATGTCGGCATCCAGCACGCCGACTGCGAGGCCCAGGCTCTGAAGGCCCAGAGCCAGATTGACCGCCGTGGTCGACTTGCCGACACCGCCCTTGCCCGAGGCTACAGCGATGATGGCCTTGACGCCCGGCACGCCGGCCTTCTGGTTCGGCGCCGCGCTCACGCCGCGTGCCTGCATCGGCGGCGGTAGATCCCCGACCTGTGCCGCAGTCGGCGCCGGACGCATGGGCTTGGCCGCCGCAGGTGCATCCGACCCGGCATGCGCCGTCAGGACGATGCCGGTCCCAGTCACGCCCGCCAGACCACGCACCACCTGCTCTGCTGCTTGGCGCAGAGGTTCCAGCTCGCCGGCCCGCGCGGCCGGAACCGTAATCGAAAAGAAGACCTGGCCGTCGTCGATCACGATGTCGGACAGCAGGCCCAAGTCGACGATGTTGCCATCCCGGTCGGGACCTTTGACCCGCCGCAGCGCAGCCTTGATCGCATCAATCGTCAACTCACTCATCTCTCGCCTCTCCCTTTGACGCGGCACGGAAGCTCTGGCCAGCGCGGCCAACTGCTCTAATCTGTGAAGAGGAGCTTGCCAAGGGTCGATGAGGGAGAAGCCGAAAAGATGCACCTTAGCCGCCGAAGTCTGATCGCCGCCGCCAGCTTGTCTCTGCTGCCCCTTCCGGCCCGCAGCAAGACGACGATGCAGAGCCTCGTCGCCACGCAGGGTCGGCAGGCACTCCTTGAGGCGGAGGGCCCGCAGGCCGAAATCTGGTGCTATGGGGAGAGCGCGCCCGGCCCCCTGCTTCGATTGCGGCAAGGCCAAGAGCTGGCGGTACGCTTGGAGAACCGCTTGCCCCAAGCGACCACGGTCCACTGGCACGGTATCCGCATCGACAATGCCATGGACGGGGTCGCCAACATGACCCAGCCGGCAGTTCCGCCGGGCGGCAGTTTCGACTATCGCTTCACCCCACCCGACGCCGGCACCTATTGGTACCATCCCCACACCGGCCTTTCCTGGGAGCAGTTGGCGCGCGGCCTCTATGGTCTCTTGATCGTTGAGGAACGCGAGCCGCTGGATGTGGACCGCGATCTGGTCTTTCTTGCCGACGACTGGCGCCTTGCCGAAAGCGGGCAGCTGGACCTCGCCAGCCTGGGCAATCGGCACGACTTCTTTCATGCCGGGCGCCTGGGCAATGTGCTGACGATTAACGGCAAGCCCTATGAGAGCTACCAACTGCGCGCCGGAGAGCGCCTGCGGCTGCGCATGATCTCAACCGCCAACGCCCGTGTCCTTCACTTTCGCCTTCCGAGCGAGCGTGCCTGGCTGATGGCGCTGGACGGTCAGCCGGTGCCGCCAGAAGCGATCAAGGGCGCCATTACCCTCGCACCCGGTCAACGCGCCGACGTGATTCTCGACGTAACGCAAGAGCCAGGTTCCGAGACGGTCATTGAGGAGGTCAGCGGCCAGCCACTCGCCTGCGCCAGCCTGCTGGCCTCGTCCGAGGCCGACCTTGATTTACGCAAGTCACCGCCTGCTCCCCTACCTGCAAATCCGCTGGCGCCGCTCGGCACCGCCATGAAAGAGGTCGATCTCATCATGGAGGGCGGTGCCATGCGCCCGCTGCGCGAAGCCAGCTACAAGGGTCAGGTCATGAGCGGCCGCGAGCTTGCCATCGAGCAAAACCAGTTCTGGGCCCTGAACGGCATCGCCGGCATGGCGCCAGAACCGCTGCTCAGTGCGGCCCGCGGCGAGACCTGGGCCATCCGTATGGTAAACAAGACGGCTTGGCCGCACGTCATGCACCTGCACGGCCACCACATGCGCGAACTTGCCCGCTCCGATGGCCCGCCTGCGAGCCAAGCCTGGCGCGATTCGGTGTTGATGCAAGCGGACAGCGAAGTCACTGTGGCCTTCGTCGCAGACAATCCGGGCAAGTGGATGCTACACTGTCACATGCTGGAGCATCAGGCTGCCGGCATGCAGACCTGGGTGGAGGTTCGCTAGAGGACGTAGCGCACGCCCTGCGCCATTCCGGCGGCCAGGTGCCATACATTGTGGCAGTGCCAGAACCACTTGCCGGGATTATCGGCGAGGAATTCGATCGAGACCTTGCCGCGTGGTGGCACCGATACGGTGTCACGCACCGGAGCCGTTGCTGGGTCGCGGCCTTCCTGCAGCACCCTGAAAACATGGCCGTGCAGGTGCATGGGATGCACCATCGGTGTTTCATTCACCAGATCGAAGCGCACCACGTCGCCCAGGCTGACGTCATAGAAGCTCTGCTCGATGGTGATCCCTTTGAACGTCGCAAAGGCTTCGGGCCAAGAGACCCCGTTCATCTGCCAGAGGTAGCGTTGCATGTTGCCGCTGAGTTTGACCTCGAAGACCTTGTCAGGGGCCTTCGCAAAGCTGGTCTCATAGGGCGAAGTCAAAGTCTCTACGGCCAGACCCGGACCACCGAAGGCCGGGCGCTTCCGATTCACAACCGGCTGACTATCACTGCTGTGCAGAACGCCCAGCGCCTGCAGATCCAAGCCCAGTCCAGCGGCGTGAATCGTATGCGAAGACCCGCTCGGCACGGTGACCAACACGTCGTAGCGTTGAGCGGTTGCCATTACGAGATTCTCGACTTCGACCGGTACGATCGGCTCGCCATCGGCAGAGATGACTTTCATGGTCAAGCCATCGATCGCGACTCGGAAGTAAGTCGAGCCTGAGGCATTGATCAAGCGCAGGCGCACGCGGCTGCCGGGTTTCACCGCCTTGATCCAGGGCGTCTGATCGCTCCCTCCATTCATCAAGAAGCCGTCGTAAGGCACATCGGTCGCGAAAGCTGACCCGTCAGGATTGCGAAAGGGGTCGGTGACGGAGACATCGAGCGTATCGCTCAACAGCTTCTGCATGACCTGCTCAGGCGCTGCGTTGACGACATCACTCAAGTAGACGACCAGGTCCTCGTCGTATCCGTAGGGCTCGTCGGGATCCTCAATGATGAGGGGGCCAGACAGTCCCTGTTGCAGCTGTAAACCGACGTGGGAGTGATACCAATAGGTCCCGGTCTGGCGCAGGCGAAAGCCGTAGAGGAGCGTCTTACCAGCTTCGATCGGCGCCTGGGTAACGTCGGGCACGCCATCCTCCAGATTGGGCAGGATCAGGCCATGCCAATGCAGCGTGGTCGGCCGATCCATCGCGTTCTCGACCAGCACCCCGAAATCCTCACCCTTGGAGAAGCGCAGCTCGGTTCCCGGCCAAGTGCCATTCGCCAGAAGCGCCGTGGTGTCTCGGCCAAAGGGTGCAATCTGCTTGGCCGCCACCTTCAATCGATAGGGAATCTTCGGACCGCGCGGCATTCCCGCCTGGGGTTCGCCTGCCCAAGCGGCCGTCTGAAACTTGGGCAAAGCCGCGGCGGCGATGGGTGCAGTCAGCACTGCTCGCAAGAATGAACGACGATTTGCCATGGCGACACACCCTTCATTTTGCTGCCGGTCACGCTCTGAAGCTTGCTGTAGTCAACGCAAGGAAGCAAGGCATGCACGAATCCCCACACCTTTACCGATTATGGAATATATACTGTAACGTTTTTTGTTGTATTTTTGCCTCCTAAACTCCATCCTATCAGGGTTGCACATCAATAAAATCATACACCTTTTTGGGGGAAACCATGGCGGTCATCAGCGGTTCGGATGGACCAGACATTCTCACCGGCACCAACGCCCTAGACACCATCTTCGGGAAAGGCGGCAACGACTTCATATTCGGGCTAGCCGGAGACGACATTCTCTATGGCAATCAACTGAACGACAGCATCTTCGGGTCTGACGGCAAGGACACGCTCTTCGGCGGCCAAGATGATGATGGACTGCATGGGGGAACGGGTGACGACAAGCTGTCCGGCAATTTGGCAAGCGACAGGCTCTATGGCGATACCGGAAACGACTTCGCAGAGGGGATGAGCGGTAATGATACGCTCAATGGTCAGAGTGGAAACGACAGGCTCTACGGAAACTCCGGTGTCGACACTCTGGAAGGCATCGGTGGCAATGATCTGGCCTTCGGCGGTCACGGGGCCGACAGTCTCTATGGCGGTGGAGGGGATGACACGCTCCATGGCCAGGAGGAGGACGACAAGCAACGTGGCGGCGACTTCAACGATACCCTGGACGGAGGCGCCGGCAACGACAGACTCTACGGCGAGAACGGGATCGACAAGCTGATCGGAGGACAGGGAGACGATAGCCTCTATGGAGACCTCGACAGCGGCGTCCTCGTTCTGGGATCTGATCGTCTATACGGCGACAGTGGCGCGGACAGGCTGGAAGGCGGCGGCATCGACGATACCCTCTTTGGTGGCAGCGGCAATGATTTTTTACTGGGCTACAACAATCTGGGGGGCTCTCTGCCGGCATCCTCCGCAAACGATACCTCAGACACGGTTTACGGCGACGACGGTAACGATACTCTCCGCGGAAACCAAAGAGATGATACGGTCTTCGGCGGCACAGGTAACGATTCAGCCTATGGAGGCAAACAAGACGACCGCGTCTATGGCGGAGAAGGAGACGACTACGTCAACGGCGATGGGATTGGCATAGGCCCCGATGGCTCGGAGGACGGCAATGACCAGATCTTCGGCGCGGGCGGCAAGGATCGACTGATCGGCAAAGCTGGCGACGACACGGCTTATGGCGGTGCCGATCTGGATACACTCTACGGCAACAGCGGCAAGGACAGCCTCTTCGGCGGCGACGCGAACGACCGCGCCTACGGCGGTGAAGGCAGTGATTATCTGTCCGGCGACGGTGGAACCGACAGCCTGTTCGGCGGTTCGGGCGACGATACCTTCCGTGTATTCGACAGCACCGATCAGCTTGTCGAAACCGGCACAACGGGAACTGACGAGGTTCGTGCCAGCATCGATTTCACGCTGGGCTCCCTCTTCGAGAATCTGAGCCTCCTCGGTGCGGCAGCCTTGGGGCAAGGCAATGCGCTGGCCAATGTGATGAGCGGCAACGCTGCTGCGAACACACTCTTTGGTGACGCGGGCGACGACGCCCTCTTCGGAGGAGACGAGAAGGACAGCCTGTTCGCCGGTCTCGGCAACGATTCCCTCTTCGGCGGGTCCGGCAGCGACGCCCTCGTGGGTGGCAGCGGCGGCGATGCTCTGGAAGGGTGGCAAGGTCGCGACCGCTTGAACGGCGCCAGCGGGACCGACACCGCAAGCGGAGGGGCCGGCGACGATACCTTCTTCGTCGACACGGCGGCCGACCTGGTGCGAGAGTTTGCAGGAGAGGGGGCGGAGGATGTCGTGCGTTCCGACGCTGCCTCCTATAGCTTGCAGGAAGGCATTGCCGGGCATATCGACCGGCTGAACATTAACCGCACGGCCGGCGACGCGGATGCTTCGGGCAATGCCTTCGACAACACCGTCTTCGGCAACTCCTTCGACAACCGCCTCTTCGGCCGCAGCGGTGCCGATATCCTGCATGGCGAGCAAGGCGGCAACATAATGACCGGCGGCAGCGGCCAGGACACATTCGTGGTCCGCACGAGCACGGACGAGGTCCGCGAGTTCGACGGGCACGGCGAGGATCTGGTCCGCGCCTATGTCGATTTCTCCCTGCCAGAAGATCTGGTACGCGGCTTCGTCGAGACCTTGCGTTTGCAAGGCGGGTCCAGTGCGCTGGATGGCTGGGGCAATGCGCTTGACAACCTGCTGGAGGGCAACACGGCCGGCAACAGCCTCTTCGGCAAGTCAGGTGCCGATCGGATCGAGGCCGGGGACGGCGACGACCGGCTGGTGGGCGGTGCAGGCGACGACACGCTGTTTGGAGAGAACGGCGACGATCGCCTGGTGCTTGGCCGCGAAGACAGCGCCTTCGGCGGATCGGGCGACGATTCCTTCCTCTTCAACGGTGACGAGCAGGGCACGGCCGGCAGCGGCGGCCCGATCATCGCCGATTTCGAAGGCTTGAACTTCGGTGGCGGTATCGATCGCGACCTCTTGGTCTTTGCCACGGGACTGGAGACCGGCAGCTTTGCCTACATCGGCGGCGCGGGCTTCACTGGCAGTGGACACTCCGAGGCGCGCTTTGCCGGCGGCGGGCAGTTCCAGGTCGATCAGGATGGCGACGGCAGCAGTGACCTCGCCTTCCGGGTCACTGGTGTCACAGCTGCAAACCAGATCACGGCCGTCGACTTCTTCTGGCTCTGATCGGCGGCGCGGTGCGTCTGCAACGAAGGACGCGCCGCGCTCTCCGGAGGGCGAACTTTTTACACGGCCAATACGTTGCCATCTACATGCTTTTCTAAACCTTTAGGGCAAATCCTCAGGAACTGGGCCTAATCCTCAGAACTTGAGAGATGATCCACGAACGCTCCACGCCACCTCCTCAAGCGGGCTGGGAACGGACTGCATACCTTCAATTGCATCGCAACCAGCGCGTCAGAGGCGCACTGCATAGCTTTGGGAGTAGGCAGAATGAGCTACATAATCGGAACCAGTCTGGCCGACAGCCTCGTCGGCACCGGCCAGAAAGACACGATCGTCGGCCTCGATGGCGCGGACAGCCTCTATGGTTTAGGCGACAACGATCGTATCGTCGGCGGAAGCGGCACGGACATTCTCTTTGGAGGAGGCGGAATAGACGAGCTCTTTGGCGGCGATCAGCGAGATAAGCTGTTCGGCGACAACGGTAAAGACTCTCTCTTCGGCGGAAACGGCGATAACGTTCTCTTCGGTGGTATCGGAAACGATCTCGTCGTCGGCGCAGTCGGCGCGAACAGTATCTGGGGCGGTCTTGGTGCGGATCGTCTCTATGACACCAGCGGATCTAGTCGTATTGCCGGGCAAAGCGGCAACGACAGCGCATTTGGCGGATCGGGAGATGATCTGATCCTCGGCGCATCAGGAGCAGACTACCTCTACGGTGACGAGGGGCAAGATCTAATCAGAGGCCACCATGGAATCGACACCCTTTACGGCGGCGCGGGCGGTGATGAGCTGTTCGGCGGCTCCGGTCGGGACGCCCTCATTGGCGGAGAGGGTTCTGACGACCTCCTCGGCGGTTCGGGAGATGACGTACTCCATGGAAGAGATGGTCGCGACCTCATCGAGGGAGGTTTGGGACGGGACCTGATTTACGGACGTAGTGGCGACGATCAAGTCAGAGGTGGGAGTGGTACTGACGTCTTGCATCTGGGAGACGGCTCCGACTTGGCGCTTGGATCCAGCGGGTCGGATTACATCTGGGGTGGGACCGGAAGCGATTTGGTTTACGGTGGCGCGGGCGCAGACTCGATCAACGGCGGCGACGCCCGCGATACGCTGAAGGGCGACGACGACGCGGACACTATTGAAGGGGCTCTAGGCGATGACATTGTCTACGGCGACAAGGGCGCGGACAGCCTCTACGGCGACGAAGGCAATGACTTCGTGTTCGGTGGGGGCGGCGGCGACACCCTGAGTGGCGATGTCGGTCGGGACCGCCTGGAGGGCGGTACGGGCAGCGATGACCTCTTTGGCGGTTCGGGCTCAGATTTTCTCCTCGGCGGGCTCGGTAATGACAGCTTGGCTGGCGGGAGCGCGGTCGACACCTTGTTCGGCGATGACGGAGAAGACGATCTGCGCGGCGGCGACGGGAACGATACCCTCTCGGGCAACAGCGGTCACGACGCCCTACGCGGACAGCAAGGCGACGACTTCCTGTTCGGCAACAGCGGCGACGATCTCTTTTTCGCCGACCAGGGTCGCGATCGCGCTTTCGGGGGCGATGGGAGAGACCGCTTTGTCGGCGGTTCGGGAGTCGACAGTCTGTTCGGCGGTACAGGCAAAGATCGACTAAATGGGGGATCGGGTGCCGATATCGCTCATGGCGGTGACGACGACGATACCTTCATCGTTGACACCTCAACCGACGCTATCTTCGAGAAGGTCGGCGGTGGCGAGGACGTGGTGCGTTCCAACGCAGCCGACTTCACCTTGACGCAAGCGAGCGGCAACGACGAGATCGAGAGACTGAACATCAACCGAGAAGCCGGTAGCGCCGATGCCGGCGGCAACCAGAACGACAACACCTTGATCGGCAACTCTTTTGCCAACAGGCTCACCGGCGACCTGGGCGATGACATCCTTAACGGCGGCGGCGGCAGCGACACCCTGCAAGGTGGCAGCGGTCAAGATACCTTCGTTGTGGACACCGCCACGGACCTGGTGGTCGAGTTCGCCGACGACGGCACCGACCTGGTGCGTGCCGAGGTTGACTACACTCTGCCCGATGGCGCCACGGACGCCTTCATCGAAGTGCTCCGTCTGCAGGGTGGCAAGGGCAACATCGACGGCGTCGGCAACCATCACGACAATAGGCTTGAGGGCAACAGCGGCGACAATCGTTTGGCCGGAAACCAGGGCGAAGACCACATTCTGGCCGGCGACGGCGACGACCGCCTCTTCGGCGGCCAGGCCGGCGACCGCTTGGAGGGAGAGAGCGGCAAGGATACGCTCTTCATGGGTCAGGACGACCTCGCCTTCGGCGGTTCGGGAGAAGACTGGTTCCACTTTGGTGGTGGCGCGCTCGGGTTTGGCGGCAGCGGAGGACCAGTCATCGGTGACTTTGATGGCGCCAATCTGGGTGCGGCCAACGGTGCCGACAAGTTCGTCTTCAAGAGCGGTCTGGAAGTCGGCACCTTCGCATACGTCGGTGCTAACGCCTTTTCCGGCAACGGCAACAGCGAAGCTCGAGTCCACGACCTAGGCCAGGTCCAGGTCGATCAAGATGGCGACGGCAGCAGTGACCTCGCCTTCCGAGTCACCGGTGTCACAGCCGCAAACCAGATCTCGGCCGTCGACTTTCTCTGGCTCTGATTCCACTTTGGCGCGTCCTCACTCCAGGGACGCGCCGCCTCCTTTCCAGTCTTTTCAATCCAGTACAGAGTTGTAGATTATTGCGTGAGTCTGGGAACCATCTTCAAGACCTAGGTGTAATCCTCAGACTTCTTCAGACAATCTCCGAGAGCCCCTTGCCTTGCCTTCAAGCAGTCGCAACTCCGGTCGCCCACCTTCCTAGTCAGCGCGGTGAACGCACAAGCAGCGCCTCGCAGGACACAATGGAAAGTGAGTAAGCACAATGAGCTTTATCAACGGCACAAGCCTGGCCGACACTCTATTCGGCGACAGTCTTAACGATACGATCATCGGCTTCTCTGGGGCGGACAGCCTCTATGGCCTCGGAGGCGACGATCTCCTCATAGGCGGCAGCGGTACGGACGATCTCTTCGGCGGAGCCGGGGTGGATCTACTCAGGGGCGGCGATTCGCATGATAGTCTCTACGGTGGAAATGGGAAAGACCGGCTCTACGCTGGGGATGGCTACAATAGGCTTGACGGAGGTATTGGCAATGACCTGCTCTTCGGTGACACCGGCACGAACAACTTGAACGGTGGCCTTGGTGCCGACCGAATCTATGACGCCAGCGGTCTCAGCCGCGCTGCCGGGGGCAGCGGCAACGACATAGCCCAAACAGGATCTGGGTCAGACAAGCTGTACGGTGGATCGGGAAACGACATCCTCTTCGGCGGTTTAGGCGATGACTACAACTTTGGCGATAACGGCGATGACACCCTTTTCGGCGGCTCCGGTGAAGACTTTTTCAGAGGCGGCTCCGGTCAAGACTCACTCTATGGTGGCAGTGGCTTGGATAAGCTCTATGGTGGATCTGGGGACAATGAGATTGATGGCGGTGAGAACAACGACTTCATCTATGGTGGTTCGGGAGTCGATATCATCCGCGGCCAAGGTGGCAATGACACCGTGCTCAGTGCCAATGGGAACGATATCATCTTCCTCCACGCGGGCAAGGACATGGCAGTCGCAGGTAGCGGGCATGACATTGTACGCGCAGGCGCTGATCTTGACAAAATCTATGGCGCTTCAGGCGCAGATCTTCTGTTCGGCGACCAGGGCGATGATCTTCTGCGGGGCGACGACGATAATGACACCATTGAGGGCATGGCAGACGACGACCACATCACCGGCGGAAGGGGCGCCGACAGGCTTTATGGCGGTGAAGGTAACGATAGCGTCCTCGGAGAGGGCGGTAGCGATTGGCTAATCGGCGATGACGGCGCGGACAGATTGGAAGGCGGCACAGGCGGTGACACGCTCTTCGGTGGGTCCGGATCCGACGACCTCTTCGGTGGTCTTGGTGGTGATAGCCTGACCGGGGGCAGCGCTGCCGATACGCTCTATGGCGGTGTTGGCGACGACGACCTGCGGGGCGGCGACGACCGGGATCTTCTAGCCGGCAACAGCGGTGACGATGTCGTACGCGGACAGCAGGGAGACGACTTCCTGACGGGTGGTACCGGCAACGACAGCCTCTTTGCCGATCAAGGCTCCGACCGCGCCTTCGGCGGTGATGGACGCGACCTCCTGGTCGGCGGCTCCGGCGCAGACAGCCTGGGGGGCGGCGACGGGCGCGACCGCCTCAACGGTGGTTCGGGCTCCGATACGGCGCGTGGCGGCGACGACAGCGACACCTATGTCGTCGACACTTTGGGGGACGTCATCGTCGAACGGGTCGGCGAGGGTGACGATCTGGTGCGCTCCAACGCCGCCGACTACACGCTTACCAACGCGACCGGCAACGACGAGATCGAGCGACTGAACATCAACCGCGACGCCGGCGCGGCGAACGCTGGTGGAAATCAGACCGACAACACCCTGATCGGCAACTCCTTTGCCAACAGGTTGACGGGCGATCTGGGTGACGACATTCTGAACGGTGGGGACGGCAGCGATACGCTGGCAGGTGGCAGCGGCCATGACACCTTCGTCGTCGACACGGCCACTGACATTGTCGTCGAGTTCGCTGATGACGGCACCGACCTGGTGCGCGCCGAGGTCGACTACACCCTGCCCGATGGCGCCACGGATGCCTTCATCGAAGTCTTGCGCCTGCAAGGCGGCAAGGGCGACATCGACGGCGTCGGCAACCGTCACGACAACACCCTGGAGGGCAACAGCGGTGACAACCGCCTGGCCGGCAATCAGGGCGAGGACCGTATCCTCGCCGGCGAAGGCGACGATCGCCTCTTCGGCGGCCAAGCAGGCGATCGTATGGAGGGCGAAAGTGGGAATGATACGCTCTTCATGGGTCAGGGCGACATCGCCTTTGGCGGGTCCGGTGCGGACTGGTTCCATTTCAATGGCGGAGCGCTTGGGGCCGGTGGCAGCGGCGGTCCGGTAATCCGCGACTTCGATGGCCAGAGGCTCAACGCCGCCAACGGTGAGGACAGCTTCGTCTTCAAGAGCGGATTGGAAGTCGGCAGTTTCGACTACGTCGGTGCCAATGCCTTCTCAGGCGGCGGCGACAGCGAGGCCCGCTATGCCGGTCCGCGCCAAGTTCAGGTCGACCAGGACGGGGATGGCAGCGTAGATCTCGCATTCCAGGTCGACGGGCTCAACAAAGCCAACCAGCTGACCGCGTCGGACTTTCTGTGGCTGTAACCAAGTCTCAGAACCGGGCCGGTTCAAGACCGGCCCGGATTTCCCTGGGCGCTACTGTCCGAGCTGCCGGGTCAAATTCTCAGCCTTTCCCCAGAAAGTCCTCGTAGCCTCCTCAAGCAAGTCTGTGCGGCCCTTCCTAGGTTCTTGGCAGATAAGCACGGCAAGCAATGCACGTCGCTGTGCCAAGAGAAAAAGGGAGCAGGACCATGGCAACCATCGTAGGCACAACGGCGATCGATACCCTGACCGGCACGGACCAAGTCGACAGCATCTTCGCGCTGGCAGGCGACGATCTTATCTTCGGTCTTGGGGAGCGCGACCGGGTCTTCGGTGCCTCGGGCAACGATCGCCTCTTCGGCGGCAGTGGGAATGACAGCTTCTACGGTGGCGCCAATGACGACATCCTCTATGGGGGTTCCGACAACGACATCTTCATTGCTTCGGACGGTATCGATAGAGGCTTCGGCGGTGACGGCAATGACTTTCTTCTGGGCCAAAGCGGGAACGATTTTCTCTACGGCGACTTGGGTGATGACACTCTGCAAGGGGCAAGCGGGAACGACGTCATGGTCGGTGGAGAGGGGGACGACCTGCTGCGCGAATCCCTGGGCGACAATCTGCTGTTGGGCAACGGCGGGAACGACAGCCTGATCGATGGTCCGGGCCGAGGCCGCCTCTACGGCGGTGCAGACGACGACAGCCTTTGGGGTGCCGGCGAAAAGGACACGCTCTTCGGCGGCAGCGGAACAGATCGGGTCTATGGCGGCTCTGCGCAGGACATTTTGGCTGGATCGAGCGGCGTCGACAGGCTCTTCGGCGGCACAGGACAGGACAGCCTCTTCGGCAACTTCGGCTTGGATCGCCTTTATGGAGACAGCGGCGACGACCAGCAGTATGGAAGCGATGGCAGCGATTTTCTCTATGGAGGCAGTGGCGGCGATCAGATTTTCGGCGGTAGTGGCAACGATGAAATCTGGGCCGGAGCGGACAATGACGAAGCCCTCGGCGGTGCCGGCGCAGACACGCTGCTGGGTGCCGGCGGCAACGACGAACTGGTCGGCGATAGCGGGAATGACGTCCTCCAGGGCGCGGAGGACGATGACAGACTCTATGGAGACAGCGGGAAAGATAGTCTCTTTGGCGGTCAAGCCGATGACCACATCTATGGAGGGTCCGGTGCGGACGTTGTTCGAGCGGGCGAGGGTACGGACTTTGTAAGCGGCCTGTTCGGCGCCGATACGATCCGAGGAGAGGCTGACAACGATATCCTCCTCGGGAACAGCGGCAACGACATCCTCTTCGGTGGTGATGGACGCGATAGCCTCACCGCGGGCAGCGGCAAGGATCGATTGGTCGGCGGCTCGGGAACGGACTGGATCGTCGGCGGCGATGGCGTCGACCGTCTGAACGGAGGTTCGGGCAGCGACACGGCCTTTGGCGGCGACCAAAGCGACACCTTCATCGTCGATAGCTACCTCGACCAAATCCGCGAGTTCGCCGGCGGCGGCTTCGACGTCGTACGCTCCAATGCGACCTTCTTTACCTTTTCGCAAGGGTTGGGAAGCGACTTCATCGAACGCGGCAACATCAATGAATCGGCCGGCAGTGCGCGAATGCATGGCAACGATCGTGCCAACACCCTGCTGGGAAACAGCTTCGACAACCTGCTGGCGGGTCTTGGCGGCGATGATATTCTGAACGGTCGGGACGGTACCGACACCCTGTCCGGTGGCGGCGGCAACGATACCTTCGTGGTCGACACCGCGACGGACCTGGTCTTCGATACTAGCGGTGCCGGCGACGATCTGGTGCGTGCCGAGGTCGACTTCACCCTGCCCGACGAAACGCTCGATGTCGTCATCGAGAATCTGCGCCTGCAAGGTGGCTTTGGCAACATCGATGGCACAGGCAACGGTCTCGACAACACGATCGAAGGTAACAGCGGCGACAACCGCCTGAACGGTGCGGGCGGCGAAGATCATATTCTGGCCGGCCGCGGCGACGACCTGCTGATCGGTGGTGCAGATGCCGACCGCATGGAGGGAGGAAGCGGCCGCGACACCCTGGTGCTGGCTGAGGGCGACATCGCCTTCGGTGGGTCGGGCGAAGACTGGTTTCGCTTCAACGGCAATGCTTTGGTCAGCGGTGGGTCGGGCGGCCCGATCCTGCGGGACTTCGATGGGGTCAAGGCCAACGGCAGCAAGGGCGAAGACCTTCTTGTTTTCAAGAGCGGCCTGGAGGTGGGTAGCTTCGCCTACATCGGCGCGGCTAGCTTCTCCGGCAACGGCAACTCACAGGCGCGCTACGCCGGCCCCAGACAGGTTCAGGTCGATCAGGACGGCGATGGAACGACCGACCTTGCCTTCCAGGTGGACGGTGTAACCCAGGCAAACCTGTTGACGGGCGCAGACTTCCTCTGGCTGGGCTAGCAACGCGAAGGCCGTTTTGGCCGCTCGAAGCAAAAGCTCAGACATTCCTCAGAAAGACCTCTACCCGCCCTCAAGCGGACGGCGTGCTGTGCACCTAGGTTCCAATCAGACGACTGGAGCCCGCAGCGGGCGAGGAGAAACCAATGGCGAACATCACCGGTACCAGCGGCGGCGACAACCTGTTCGGAACGAACTTGGACGATTCTATAGGCGCGCTAAGCGGCAACGATCGCGTTAGCGGCCTGAGCGGCAATGATATCCTGGACGGATCCCAGGGTGCGGACCGCCTTTACGGCGCTAGCGGTTCAGACGTCTTGTTGGGCGGCAGCGGTGTCGATCTGCTCTTCGGCGGCAGGGACCAAGACACGGTGATCGGAGAATCGGGTGACGACTTCCTGTACGGCGATCAGGGCGACGACATACTCCTAGGCCTATTGGGCGACGATATTGCCCTCGGTGGCGGCGGAAAAGACTTGTTCTTCGGCGACAGTGGCAATGACCTCCTGATCGGCAACACCGGCAACGACACCGTTCACTCAGGCGAGGGCAACGACCGCGCTTATGGAGCAAACGGCAAGGACTGGCTCTACGGCTGGATTGGCGACGACACCCTGAGCGGTGGCAGCGGCGCCGACATGCTTGACGGAGGATACGGAAACGACACCGTCAAAGGGAACAGCGGCGACGACACTCTGACCGATCAGCTGGGCGGCCTGAACCTCTTCTACGGCGGTGATGGGGCCGATCAGCTTCTGGGCAATTTCAAGCTCAACAAGATGTTCGGCGATGCGGGGGACGACGTAATCGAGGGTATCGGAGGGGTGGCCTACGCTTACGGAGGCGAGGGCAATGACACTCTCAAAGGTGGGGACGACTTCGACAGCCTGCTCGGCGGCCGAGGCCGGGACACCCTCTATGGCGGCAGCGATCAGGATATCCTACAGGGCGGCAGCGGGCCGGATTTGATTTGGGGTGGCGCCGAATCCGACTATGCCTGGGGCGAACAGGGTAGCGACACCATCTTTGGTGACCGCGATGGCGGAACCATCTACGGCGGCAGCGGAAAAGACAGGCTCTATAGCGGAGATGGTCCGGCAACAATCTTTGGCGAGAGTGCCGACGACATCATCGATGGCGCCAATCACGATGACAGACTCGAAGGCGGTGACGGAGATGACAGTCTGAGCGGCGGCAGTGGCCTCGATTTCTTGAAGGGTCAGGCAGGCGATGACGATCTGCGGGGTGGTTCGGCGGTCGACCTACTGCTGGGGGGATCCGGGCGCGACGTGCTCCGCGGCCAGGATGGCGATGATTCCCTGCAAGGCGGCAGTGGCGTCGACAGCATCTTTGCCAGTCGCGGCGACGACAATCTCTCCGGCGGCGCTGCCAAGGATCGCCTCATGGGCGGAAGTGGCATGGATAGCTTGAGAGGAGATACCGGTGTTGACACGATAGACGGCGGGTCAGGCAGCGACATCGCTTTCGGAGGTTTAGGAAACGACACCTTTTTTGTCGACACCTATACCGACATCGTGCGCGAATCTGCCAGTGAAGGGAACAACGACCTGGTGCGCGTCGACACCAACCTATTCTTCCTCGACCGGGATACAGGTACCAACTTCATCGAACGAGTCATCGCCAATGCCAGCGCTGGCGAGGCACAGCTATCCGGCAACGAACACGACAACACAATGGTCGGCAACGCCTTTGCGAACTTCCTCGAGGGCCATTCCGGAGATGACATTCTGAACGGTGGCGGCGGCACGGACATTCTATCCGGCCGTTATGGAAACGATACCTTTATCGTAGATACCCATACCGACCAACTCTACGACGGGATCGGCGAAGGCATAGACCTGGTTCGTGCCAGAGCGGACTTCAGTCTGTCCGATAGTTTCGTCACTAGTACTGGCGTGACCTACGATATCGAGATCGAGAACCTTAAGCTTGAAGAGGGACGAGGCGACCTCGCCGGCAGCGGCAACAAACTGAACAACGTGATCACCGGCAATAGCGGCGACAATCGTTTGGCCGGAAACCAGGGGATAGATTTCCTGATCGGCGAGCGCGGCTCCGACACGCTCTTCGGCGGTGCCGACGGCGATGTCTTGGATGGAGGCAAGGGAAACGACACCTTGAATGTGGGCAAAGGCGACCAAGCGTTCGGTGGATCGGGTAAGGACTGGTTCCTCTTCGGTGGCGGCTCTCTCGGCTCCGGCGGCATTGATGGCGGCTACATCGGCGATTTCAATGGTGAACGCGTGAATGGTGCCAACGGCCAAGACCACTTCGTCTTCAAGTCCGGACTTGAGAGTGGCACCTTCAGCTACATCAAAGGAGCCGCTTTCTCAGGCTCGGGCGACAGCGAAGCGCGCTTTGCCGGCGACGGCGACGTCATGGTCGACCGGGACGGCGATGGCGTCGCCGACGTCGGGTTCCATGTCGCCGGCCTCTCCTTGGGCGGCCAGCTCACCACCAGCGACTTCATGTGGCTGTGAGCTGTCCCCCTCCCGATCGTCTAGATCCTATTCATTGCACTGGGCGAACGAGACGGGGTGTCGACCGGTGTCGATTCAGCCTGAAACGGAGCCACTTAAGCACGCGCATGGTTGTGTAGCCCAAGAGCTCAGGCAGTCCTCAGAAAGACCCTGACCGACCCTCAAGCGACGGGGCCAGCGAATGAACCGATACAGTTAATGCCAGGTCAGATCTCACCCTGCCTGGCGAGACTGTCATGAGCTGCATTGGGACGCTTGGTGCCTCTATCGAGAATCTGACCATGGAAAGCGGTTTCGGAAACATCAATGGCGTCGGCAATGAGTTGGATAATGCCATCACCGGAAACCGCCGTGTAAATCGCCTAGCAGAAACCAGGGTGAGGACTGGTTTCATGGCGGTGCCGGTACACTATTCAGCGGCAGCCAACGACATTGCCTATACGGCGGAAATGGCATCGACACTGTGACCATTGGTCAAGGCGACACCGCCTTCGGCGGTCTGGGCAAGGACTCCTTGCTATTCATTGGCGTCGGCCTCGGGTTCGGCGCTCGTTGTCCGGTCCGAACGCTTGTTGCCAAGGGGCTCCGTGTTTCGGATCACTGACTTGTTGGCCTGATGGAGTAACAAGGCTCCCTCCCCTCCTCTACCTTCAGCGCTCCGCAGAAATCCTTAAGCATTCCTCATAAATCCTTTTTCTCTCCTTCAAGCAGAACATGCCGGATTCTCTTATCTTCAGATCAGACCATGCGCACTGGCCGAACGGCGCGCCAGGGCAAACACAATAGGAGGTTACCATGGCAATCATCGCAGGCACTGACGGCGCAGACACCCTGACCGGCACCGACGACGTCGACACCCTTTTTGGAAAGAACGGCAATGATCAGCTGCGCGGTTTGGCTGGCGCTGATACAATATTTGGCGGAGAAAGTCGGGACTTTGTATTTGGCAATTCTGGTAACGATCGACTTCTTGGCGAGAGCGGTTCCGACAAAATGTACGGATCCAGCGGAATCGATCGGCTCTATGGTGGACTCGACAAGGATTACCTCTTCGGTGGACACGACAACGATTTTCTCTTTGGCGGAGATGGCATCGATTGGATCCGCGGTGGGAGCGCCCATGACTACATCTATGCCGGGAGCGGTAGCGACGTTATCTTTGGTGCTCAAGGTAATGATCGTATGGCTGGTGGCAGTGATGGCGACGAGGTTTATGGCGGTGATGGCGTCGACCGACTCTTTGGAGGTCAGGGGTCCGACAACCTCTGGGGCGCTAGCGGTAATGATTCCTTGTACGGCGGCAGTGGCCACGACGACCTGCACGGCGAAAGTGGGAATGATGTTCTGACCGCACACAGCGGCGACGTGAATAGGCTCTTCGGCGCCGACGGCGACGATAGGCTAACCGCCGGCCGGGGTGACGACACTCTTACCGGAGGCAAGGGAAAGGACACTTTGAAGAGCGGAAGCGGTGACGATGATCTGACCGGCGACCAGGGGGCGGACTATCTCTACGCCGAAGAAGGGCATGATCGTGTTCAAGGTGGTAGTGCGAGAGACTGGATCTTTGGCGACGAGGGAGAAGATACCCTCATTGGCGGCCATGGCAACGACCGCATCGATGGTGGTGCGGATTCCGACAGGATCTTCGGCGAACAGGGGGCCGACACGCTCTTGGCCGGCAGCAGCGAGGACTCTGTCTTTGGAGGCAGCGGGGCCGACCGGATCTTCGGTGGTTTTGGCATAGATCGCTTGCATGGAGTTCAGGGGAACGATCAGATCTTTGGCGACGATGGCAGTGATGCCCTTCGTGGCGAAGCGGGTAGTGACGAACTTTTCGGCAACTCCGGGTTCGACACGCTTTTTGGGGGCGAGGGTCATGACCTGCTTGACGGCGGCACAGGAAGCGACACCGCCTACGGCGGTCTAGGCAATGATACCTTCTATGTGAGCAACATGAACGACAGGATATTCGATTTCGCTGGCGAGGGTGCCAAAGATGTCGTCTTCGTCAACGCCAGCGCCTATACGCTGGAGAGCAGCACCCTGGGCAACTTCATCGAAACGATGATCGCAACCAGTCTGGCCGGCGATGGCTTCCTATCCGGGAACGAGCGCGATAACTCCATCATCGGCAACGACGGGGTTAACGATATCCGGGGATTTGCCGGCGACGATGTCCTCGTTGGGGGTTCCGGCAGTGACTTCCTGCGAGGCGGCCTGGGAGACGACACCTTTTTGGTCGATACCGCCAGCGATCAGGTCTTCGAACTCGCGGGTGAAGGCAGCGATCTGATCGAGGCCGCGATCGACTACGCTCTGCCAGACTCGCCTACCTCGGGCTTCGTCGAGAAGCTGCGCTTGGCCGAGGAGGCCGGCGATCTGAAAGGCACCGGCAATGCGCTGGACAACGTCATCGAAGGCAACAGCGGCCACAACCGACTGCACGGAAAGCAGGGAGAGGACACGCTCTTTGGCGGCAAGGGCGCCGATACGCTCTTTGGCGGGCAAGACAGCGACCGCCTGGAAGGGGGTGACGGCAAGGATGTTTTGAGGCTTGGCGCCGACGACAGGGCCTTTGGCGGCTTGGGCAAGGATTGGTTCCAGTTCAGCAGCCCCAGCCTCGGCGAGAACGGCAGCGGCGCCCCGGTCATTCGCGACTTTGACGGCGATCTCCTGAACCGCGCCAATGGCAACGACCATTTCGTTTTCAGCGGCGGTTTGGAGACTGGCAACTTTAGTTACATCAAGACCGCCGCCTTCTCCGGTAGCGGTGAGAGCGAAGCGCGCTACGCCGGTCCGCGGCAGGTCGAGGTCGACCATGACGGCGACGGTGCAACGGATATCGCCTTCCAGGTCGACGGTCTCAAGGCTGCCAATCTGCTGACCAACAGCGACTTCATGTGGATTTAGCAGCTTGACTGAAGACAGCGCGTGGCGGTTTCCAATCTGGACATCCGCTGGTAGAAGGTTGTGCATGATCAATGCACTCTTCACCGGCGGATGCCTTCTCTTTGCCCTCAGCCTTGGCGTTACCGCCGCGGCGGACGAGCCGGGAACGCCGCCGGACAAAGCCAGTATGGAGTTGGCAAACCCGGCGGCTGTCTTTTGTGTGGATAATGGCGGCAGCTACGAGATCCGTGATGGCGAAAAAGGCCAGTTCGGGATCTGCAAGCTGGCCGACGGCCGAGAGATGGACGCCTGGGATTACTTGCGCGAGAATCAGGGCTCAGGCGAGAGTAGCCAATAGGCGGGGCGTCCAACCGCCTCTAAGAACCCAACCCCAGGTACCAGTCGGCAATGTTGCGACCGATGGCTTCGGGCTCGTCTTCCTGAATGAAGTGCGAGCCATAGCCGACGAAGCGTGCCTGGCAGTTCGCAAAGTTCTGCTGCATCCAGCGGGCAGCTTTGGGCGTCAGCAAAGCACCGGGCTCGGTATAGAGCACCAGTTTCGGCGTCGGGCTGTCGCGCAGCCAAGCGCCATAAGCCTCGACCGTCTCGACATTGCGTGCCGGTGCGCCTTCGATCGGGATTTCGCGTGGCCAAACCAGAGTCGGAAGGCGGCTCTCTTCGCTCTCGAAGGGCGCGCGATAGACCGCCATCTCCGCTTCGCTCATCGGGCGCAGGATCGAACCGGGCAAGACCTTTTCAACGAAGGCATTCTTTTTCAAGATCATCTCTTCGCCGAGGCCCGGCGTGCGGAAGGCACCGAATATCGACGCTGCCTTACCCATCGCCTCGATGCTCTTCATCGGAAAGGTCGGCGGTACCAAGGCCTCCATGAAGGCCACAGCCTTGACCAGGTCGCCGCGCCGCCGGGCGATATCCAGCCCGATGGCAGAGCCCCAGTCGTGGATAACCAGGACGATGTCGTTTAGGCCAAGCGCGTCGATGAATCCTTCCACATAGGAAATGTGGGTCTGCAGTTGATAGTCGATCTCAGGCTTGTCCGATTTGCCGAAACCCGGCAGGTCCGGCGCCACGACCCGGCCCAGTGCCTCAAGCTGGGGCATGACATTGCGCCAGAGGTAGCTGGAGGTCGGATTACCGTGCAGGAAGAGGAAGGTCCGCCCCGCGCCCTTATCCAAATAGTGCAACCGGCTGCCCTTCACCGCGACGAAGTGGGAATCGTAGCCAACCTCGGCCGACAAGGCCGCTTCGCGCAAACCGCTGTTCGCCATCTCCAATGCTCCCCTACCTAGCGTGTGCAGAAAGCAAAGCCTGTCGAGAGGGCAAAGTCACGTCACAGGTCCTTCAACCACCCTCAACGGCGCTCACGAGGTGCGGCCGTAAAAGGTCTTTAGGTTGTGGGGATCGGAGAAGGTGCCGGGCTTGGGCGAATAGCTGAAGACCGCCATCATGCGCGCCGACTTGCCCTCAATCCGGCTTACGCGATGCAGAGTGCGGCTGCCGCGGAAGATGACCAGGGCGCCTGCACTCTGCCTCAACTCCTGCACCTGGTCGCCCGCCTCTCCGTTCAGCACACGGCCCACAGCGTCATAGTTCTCCGCCTCGTCGGACCGCAAGAAGGGCACATACTCAAAGGCACCGCCGCGCTCCGCATCACACAAAGTCAAGGTCACGACGAAGGTAGAGACATCGAAGTGCCAGCCCAGCTCCTGCCCCGGCTCGTAGAGCAGCACGTTCACCGGCGTCAGACTATCGGCATAGGCAAAGAGTGTCGGAAAGCCCAAGACCTCGGCCAGGAAGGCCACAAAGGAGGGATCGCGATAGAGCTGGTCCAGCGCACAAGCGGGCGGCAGATCGGCGTAACCCAGAGTGGCAGAATTGGTGCGCTGCTTGCGATTGCGTGGATGATCCTCGGGAAAGGCCGGGTCGTCTGCGATCAGATAAGGACTGTGGCTCTTTTCCTTGAAGAAGGCCTTTGGCAAAGCAGGCCGCACCTCCTCGACAATCCTTGTCAAGGTCGGTTCCGGCAGCAAGCCCTCCAAGACCGCAGCGCCGCGAGCTCGCAATCCGTCCCAGCAGTCTTGCAAGAGGTCGCGGTAGGCTTGGCTGTCCGGATTGTCCAAGGGATAGCGTTGCCTGTCGAATAGATGTGCGTTCGGCGTTGCTATCGGCATCACG
Organism: Rhodospirillales bacterium; assembly: GCA_963669445.1. Lineage (GTDB taxonomy): Bacteria > Pseudomonadota > Alphaproteobacteria > Kiloniellales > JACOMY01 > JACOMY01. The sequence continues at coordinate 703,011 of OY770029.1, read as the reverse complement.
GATCTCCCTTCTCTGGAGGAGAGATTAGGCTCTCGACAGAAACCGGCTCTTCGAAACCCGTCCTTCTATGACGCCGCCGGAACAGTCTCGCGGCGAGATCACTCGACCGGCGCCCAGAGCACGTCTTCGATGTGTGCAGCGCCCGTCAACAGCATGACCAGACGGTCGACGCCAAGGGCGATCCCGCAGGCAGCGGGCATTTCCGAGAGTGCCGCCAAGAAGCCCTCATCGATCGGATAGCGCAAGCCATAAAGCTGCTGCTTCAGATCCATATCCGCCTCGAATCGGCGGCGTTGTTCTTCCGGGTCGGTCAACTCGCCGAAGGCATTGGCCAGTTCCAAGCCGGCGACATAGATCTCGAAACGTTCGGCCAGATGCGGCGCCTGTGCCTTGGGGCGAGCGAGCGCTGCCAGCGCGATGGGATAGTCGGTCAGAAAAGTGGGGCGGCCAATCCCCAGCTTGGGCTCGATCCGCTCCAGCATGACTTTGGTCACCAGATCTGCCCAGGAATCGTCGTCCGCGACGCGAACCCCTCGGCTGCGGGCGGCCGCTCGCAGAACTGCCGCGTCGGGCGCTGCGGGATTGGCAAGGCTGGCGAAGAGATCGATACCGGCATAGCGCTGAAAGGCGTCCTCGACCGTCACACGCTCGAATGCCTGGAAGGGATCGACAGACTGGCCCTGCCACTGAAGGCTTTGCACCCCGGCTGCCCTTGCCGCCGCACGCAACAAGGCCTCGCAGTCGTCAAAGAGGCGCTCCATGTCAGGGTCGGCGCGATACCACTCCAAGAGCGTAAACTCGGGATGATGGGTCGCTGCGCGCTCACCATTGCGAAAGACTTTGGCCAGAGTGAAGAGCTGCGGTTCACCGGCGGCCAGCAGCTTCTTGCAGGCAAACTCCGGCGAGGTATGGAGATAGCGCTGCAGCACGCTTCCGTCCGCTCGCAGCAGATCTGTCGCAAAAGCCTGCAAATGCGGCTCCAGGCCCGGCGAAACCTGTAGCGCCGACGTCTCTACCTCGACGAAGTCCTGCTCGCTGAAGAATCCTCTGATGCCGCTTAGGATTGCTTGGCGCTGCAGTAGCTTCGGTCGTCGCGCTCTATAGGCGTCTCGCGCCCACCATCTCTCCGGTCTATCGCTCACAAACAGTACCTCTATTCTGGAAAGGCCCCTTGTATTCTGGGAAGGCCTCTTGGCGCCCAGGGGTCAAACTGCTAAGACCCGCGGCGAAACCAAGACAACAGCAAAATTTTGAAGGGGTCGCTCGTGAAGGTCAGCGCCAACCAGCTGCGTGCTGGGCAAGTGGTCGAAGTGGACGGCAAGCTCTATGCCATTCTGAAGGCCGATAACATCCAGCCTGGCAAGGGCACGCCAGTGACCCAGATCGAAATGCGCCGTATCGCCGACGGGGTCAAGGTCACCGAACGCTATCGCACTCAAGAGACTGTGGAGCGCGCCTTCATCGAAGAAGGGCAATTTCAGTATCTCTACGACGAGGGCGATAGCTTTGCCTTCATGAACAACGAGACCTATGACCAGCTGAGCGTGGCCAAAGACATTGTTGGCGATCAGGCCGTCTTCCTGCAGGACGGCATGATCTGCACCATGCGCACCCACGAGGGCGTCCCGGTGAGTATCGAATTGCCGGCAAGAGTGACCTTGGAGGTGAGCGAGACAGAGCCGGTCATCAAGGGACAGACCGTCAGCTCCTCCTTCAAGCCGGCGACCCTGGACAATGGCGCACGAACCATGGTGCCACCGCACATCGCTGTCGGTACCCGCGTCGTCATCTCTACGGCCGACGGCAGCTACGTGGAACGCGCAAAGAACTAGTCGTGTACCCCAAACGGATGGGTCTCATCGGTTTGGGTGAATTTCTCAACCAGATCAATAAGTTAGCGAACCGACGCGCGCCGGCCTTCTTACTGCGCCGGCCCGCCCAGACTTCGATGCAGAATTCGGTCGCCCGGCTGGATGCCAAGCCGTTCCAGCGCATCGCCGGGAAGTTCGAGCACAGCGCGTGCCGGGATTCCGGGAGAGATGATGGCCTCTGAGTGCGGCACGGCGTTGTTCGCCGTCACCAGCACCTGTCCGGTCTCGTCCAGGAACAGCATGTCCAGTGGAATCAGTGTGTTGCGCATCCACATCTGGGGCACCTGGTTACGTGGATAAATGAACAGCATTCCAGCCATCGGTGCCAGCTCCTCCCGAAACATGAGGCCTTGTGCCCGCTGTTCCTGGGTTACGGCCAACTCGACCTCAATGTGATGGGTTTCGCCAGCCTGAGTGACGATCGAGAGCGCATCCCGCTCAAAATCGACCGCAGCAGCCGAGAACGGAAGGAGGGCCACAAACATGAAGGTCAGAACGCGCATCATGGGGCAAGGACAGCCTTCGGCAAAGCGCGGACGGCATCACTGACGGGCCCGCGATTGGGTGGGTCGATCAGTCGGGTGAACCAGCGCTCCGGTGGCTGACGACCGCGACTATGCCGCCAGGTCACCCCGCGCAGCAGGGTCTCGGCAGCGCTGGGAATCCTCTCGGGAATCGGGCGCTCCGTCAAGCAGGCCCAAATGCCGGACCAGGCTCTCGCCACCGACCAAGGGTTATAGCCTCCGCCACCCAAGACGATAAGCCGCGGCGCCATACCGCGTAGGGAGCGTACCAACTGCCAGATCGCGCCGTTCGACAATGCCAACTTACTCATGGGGTCGTCCTCCAAACCGTCGACGCCGCATTGCAAAACGATGGCGGCCGGTTCGATACGCTCGGCCAGCGGCAAAATCGCGGTCTCGAGCAGGAACTCCAGTTCCGAATCGTTGAAAGCGCGAGGCAACGGCAGATTGCGCGCCTGGCCGCCACCGCGATCTTCCAAACCGCCAGCAGGTGCAGGGGGTCGGTGCGGCCAGCGGCCTGCCTCATGTAACGAAACGGTCCAGACGCGCGAATCCTCGGCGAAAGCATCTTGGACGCCATCTCCATGATGGGCGTCGATATCCAGATAGAGCAGTGGCTGCACGCCGCCATCCAGGAGTGAAAGCATCGCCAACGCCGGGTCGTTCAGATAGCAAAAGCCACTGGCCCGATCGCGCCGGCCATGGTGCGTTCCACCGGCCGGGCTGAAGACCTCGCCGCCATCACGCACCAGATCGGCCGCGGCCAGAGAGGCACCACAGGCGGTCGCCGGTCGGGAAAAGACCTCTTTGAAGATGGGATTGCCGTCGCGCCCGATGCGATAGCGCTCTTTGTCCTGGTAGGAGAGTTCACCCAAGGCCTCAGCCCGCTGCAGAGCCGCCAGGTAGCCTGAATCGTGAAAGCGCAGCAGCTGTTCCTCGCTGGCTTTGGTGCAGTCCAGATAACGATCCTTCGCGCCCCAGCCCAAGGCCAGGATCAGATCCAGCGCCAGGGAGACGCGCGGAATCGAGATTGGATGCTTCGACCCGTAGGTGGAATTGCGGTAGATCTCGTTGCCGATCAGGACCGGGCCGTCAGCGGCCGAAAGGCGGGTTCCCTGAACTTTGTCGTTCGCACCAAGCATCACTCTTGATGTTCGCTTCTTCGTCCGCCGGTCAAGACCGAGCGTCCCGACGCAGCAGTGCAGTTGCAGGATGACCGGCTGCCGGTCTAGCCTTAGCGCTACGAACGGCGCGCCGGGCAAAATCCGGTGAACCCAACAAAGGAACAGTCCGAAGGGGATGGAGAATGGGCCTTAAAACCATCGTGGTCCACTTGACCAACGACAAGGATCACGCCTCGCGAATGGCCGTCGCCAAGAGCCTGGCCCGCCAACACGACGCTTTTCTGACCGCGCTTTACATAACGCGCCCATCGGACAGCCTGCAGCACATCGCCGGACGCGGTGTGTCGCAGGTCTTCCTGGACGAGGCCAAGGAAAGCGCCGAGCGTCATGCCAAGGAGTTGGAGCAGGAGTTCAAAGACTACTGCGCGCGACAGAACATTCCCAACGAGTGGATCGTCGCCGACGGCGAACATCTGGAGGAAATGGCACGGCACGCGCATGCAGCGGACCTCTTGATCGTCACCCGGCCGCAGGATGAGCACCTGGAAGATCGCGTGCGACCGCGCCTGGCCGAAGAGGTCATCATGAACAGCGGACTGCCCGTCATGGTGCTGCCTCCCGAGTTCAAGAACGATTGGACCCCCAAACGTATCCTTATAGGCTGGAAGGGTACGCGAGAGGCGGTGCGCGCGGTGCGCGACAGCCTCTCGATCCTTCAGGAGGCCGATGAGGTGATGGTGGGGACGGTTCGTCCCAGTGCCGAGGATGCGATCTCGACGCTTGAGATCACCAAGTATCTGGAACGGCAGGGGATCGTTGCGGAAACGATCGATTTGACCGAGGAAGACGGCGCCGGTCGGACGCTGCTTTCGATGGCATCAGCGCATCAGTGCGATCTTCTGGTCGCCGGCGCCTATGGCCACTCGCGGCTTCGCGAGATCTTCGTCGGCGGCGTCACCCGCCATTTGCTGCGCCACTCCGACATGCCGTTGCTGCTCAGTCACTAAGCCACAAGGGCCCCAGACGGGGGCCAGAGAACAGATGAACAAGGCGCTGTCCACGTGGGACAGCGCCTTTTTTTGTTCCAATGCTAGAAGAATAGTATCGTTATGATTACGAATAGTGGCACGAGGAAGATGATAGACCAGGCCATGTAGCCAAAGAAACTGGGCATCTTCACGCCCTGATCTTCGCAGATCGACCGCACCATGAAGTTCGGTGCGTTACCGATGTAAGTGTTAGCTCCCATGAACACGGCACCGCAGGAGATCGCCAGCAGGGTCGATTCCAGCGATCCCATAAGATGCTGAGCATCACCGCCGGCCGTGTTGAAGAACACCAAATATGTGGGGGCATTGTCCAAGAAAGAGGAGAGAATGCCGGTGATCCAAAAGTACATGATGTTGTTCGGCTGACCCTGGTCCGAAACCGCCTCGACGATCAGGCCCAGCGGCCCCTCCTCACCCGCCTTCAGCATCGCGATCACCGGGAAGATGGTGATGAAGATGCCGGCGAAGAGCTTGGCCACCTCGACGATCGGGAACCAGGAGAAGGAGTTCGCCCTGCGACTCTCGTTGTTGGTAAGGATCAAGGAGAGGATGGCGATAGCGATCAGCAACAGATCGCGCACCAGATTCTGCAGCTCGACATGCACATGGTAGACGTTGAATTCGATGTGCGGCTTCCAGATTCCGCTCATCAGAACTGCGGCGACGACTCCGACCAGCAGCAGCAGGTTGATCGTGCCTTCCAGGCCGAGAGGCTCCTGCGCCGCGCCGTCTCCCTCTTCAGCCGGCGCTTCTTTGTTGGCTTCGCGCCGGAACATGATGGTGTCGAAGATGAAGAAGACGATCAGCAGAGGGATCGCCACGACCAGCATCGGCACCAGCATGTGGACCGTCGGCCAGAAGAAATCGACCCCCTTCAGGAAGCCCAGGAAGAGCGGCGGATCACCCAAGGGTGTCAGCGAACCGCCGACGTTTGCGACCAGGAAGATGAAAAAGACGAAGACGTGGACTTTGTGGGTGCGCCAAGAGTTTGCGCGCAGCATCGGGCGGATCAGCAGCATCGCCGCCCCGGTCGTTCCCATCCAGCTGGCGAGGACGGTTCCGATTAGCAGCATCACCGTATTCACCGTGGGCGTGCCGCGCAGCGAACCCTTGAGGCGCACGCCGCCGGCAACAGTGAAGAGCGAGAACAGCAGGATGATGAAGGGAATGTACTCCAGCAGCCCGACATGCAGCACTTCGAAGAGCGTGAGCCCAAAACCGAACACCAAGGCGAAGGGCACCACGGTCAGAAGGCCCCAAAAGAGCGACACCTTGCCGAAATGATGATGCCAGAAGACCGGCGCCACCAAGGGAAAGATCGCGATCGAGAGCAGGATGCCGAGGAAAGGCACGCCCCAAAACAGCCCCAGATCCGCACCGTCCAGATGCGGTGCTCCCTCCCCAGCCGCAAGGGCCAGACCCGGCAGACAAAGAACCGTCAGCAAAGCAAGCAGAGCCGTCCCTGCATGAGATACACGTGATTTCAGAGCTTCCCTTACCGCTGTCGCGCTCATGTCGCCCCCATTCCTTGGTTATTAGATTCTTGCGCTTTGAGGCCGAGTATGACGAAACGATTGCGACTGGCCAAGACCAGCGTTAGCACACAAGGCCGTTGCGGCACTTTATCGGACGAATTCTCCGGGATAGAGTAGCCGCAGGTCTTGCGAAAGGCGGGCGAACGTGGTCTCAAAACCACGCAAGCCCTTTGCAAAGGGCAACCGCGGGACCAAATCACCGCGGTGCCTTGGAAGGCATGGCGCTGGGCGGCAAGACACTGAACCGCGGCGTTTGCGAGATCGAGAGGATTGACCGATGGAAATGACTGGCGAGCAGCAAATCCCAGCCCCGCGCGAGAAGGTCTGGGAGGCCCTGAACGATCCTGAGGTTCTCAAGGTCTCGATCCCCGGTTGCCAGGAACTGAACAAGACCGAGGACGGTGGCTTCGAGGCCCGCGTGAAGGCCAAGGTCGGCCCGGTCTCTGCAACTTTCACCGGGGCGGTTCAGTTGTCCAACATCGACGCGCCCAACGGCTACACGATATCAGGTGAAGGCAAGGGCGGCGTCGCCGGATTTGCCAAGGGTGGTGCCGACGTGCGCCTGTCCGAAGAGGGGCAGAACACCCTGTTGTCATACACCGTCAACGCGCAGGTCGGCGGCAAGCTGGCTCAGATCGGCAGCCGTCTGATCGACAGCACCGCCAAGAAGATGGCCGGTCAGTTCTTCACCAAATTCTCCGAGGTGGTGGCCGCCGAACAGCCTGAAGCTGCTCCCGAAGAGAGCAAGCCAGAGGAAAGCAAGCCAGAGGAAGCGCCGGCAGCGGCTCCGGCGGCAGCGCCTGAAGCGACCAAGCCGGAAGCAGCGCCCGCCGACCAGGGCACCGAACGGGCGGCCTCAGATGGCGCCGATGATCATGCCGGCGACGCGCAGGGACACGATGACCATGGCCATCATCCCGAGATTCCCGCCGAGCTTAGCGACGAGGCCTTGAACAAGGATGTCGGCAAGGGTGCAAACACCGGCATCTGGGTCACCGGCCTTTTCATCGTCGTACTGATTCTCTTGGCGATCTTCGGCCTTGGAGGCGACAACGAACCGCCGGCCGGCGGTGACGCCAGCCATGGCAGCGAAAGCCAGAGCAACTAGCGCTTTCCAGGGACTCGTGCGAGAGACGGACACTATGGCGAAGGCAGCGGGTGCTGAGACGGCAGCATCGGGACGCAAGGATCTACTGCATCTCGATCGGCTGATCTGGACTCCCGTCCTCATTCTCGCAGCACTGATCACCGGTTGGCTCAGGATGATTGTGCGCACGCCAGGCCAAGTCCAGGTCGACGGGCAGTTGGCCAGCGGCGCTTACATCGGCGGCATCCTGGGGGGTGCCCTCATGCCCTGGGCCATTGCGCTGATCGTTGCATATGGCTTTTGGCTTTGGGAGAAGGCACGCCGCTCGAGCGACTACATGCGCGAGAGTTTTCGGCCAGTGCAGCGCCGCCTCATGCACCGCATCGTGCTGTTTCTCGTCCTACTGATGGGCCTGGAAGCCTGTGGTTCGGCAGCGGTCAGACTTGGCTTGATCTAGCCCTATAGGTGTCGAGTTTGGGCAATTTCACTGCCGGTTCCAAACCTTTCGGACTTGACCCCCGCTGGTCCTGGACCCAGACTTGACAGCGAGACTGCGGGTCAAGCCTGTTCGTCGGGGTCCTTGGCTTGCCCAATGGTCCTATTTTTCGTTCGAGGGGAAGACCCCACATTCGCAACACTCGTTTGAAGCAGAGAGGCAGGGAGAGACGCATGCCCACAGTGACAATCACCGTGAATGGGCAACAGGAGTCCCGAGAGGTTGAGGGGCGTACCTTGTTGGTCCAATTCCTGAGAGAGCATCTCAACCTTACGGGCACGCATGTGGGCTGCGATACCAGCCAGTGCGGCGCCTGCGTGGTCCACTTGAACGGCAAGTCCGTCAAGTCCTGCACCCTGCTGGCAGTTCAGGCCGAGGGTGGTGAAGTGACGACGATCGAGGGCCTGGCGTCCGGCAGCCAACTGCATCCCATGCAAGAGGCCTTTCGCGAGCACCATGGCTTGCAATGCGGCTTCTGCACGCCAGGCATGGTGATGAGCGCCGTCGATCTGCTGCAGAAGAAAGCCAACCCAAGCGAGCAAGAGATTCGCGAATGGCTGGAAGGCAACATTTGCCGCTGCACCGGCTACCACAACATCGTGAACGCAATTCAGCACGCCGCCCAGCAGGGCAGCGGCGCTTAGGGGAGGTTTAGACATGCCGGACGGTTCGGTAGGACAGGCGGTCAAGCGACGCGAGGATCAGCGTTTCTTGACCGGTAAGGGACGCTACGTCGACGACCTCCATCGCCAGGGTGAACTCGCAGCCGTGTTCGTACGCTCGACGCACGCCCATGCGACGGTGAGGAACGTCGACAAATCAGCGGCGATGCAGTCACCGGGCGTGGTTGCGATCTTCGTCGGCTCTGACATGGAAGAGGACAGCATCGGCTCGCTGCCTTGCGGCTGGACGGTCACCGATCGCCACGGCGAGCCGCACAAGTCGCCGCCGCACTTCCCGCTCATCCGGGACAAGGTTCGCTATGTCGGCGACCATGTGGCAGTGGTCTTGGCGGAGACCTTGGAGCAGGCGCGCGATGCCGCTGAGCTGGTCGAAGTCGACTATGAAGAGCTGCCGGCCAATGTCTCGCCGGCCGCTGCGATGGGCGCTCCCTTGCTGCACGAGGAGGCTCCCGACAACCTCTGCTACGATTGGGTGCTGGGCGAAGAGGAGGCGATCAACGAGGCTTTCTCGAAGGCGCACCACGTCACCAAAGTGGATCTGGTCAACAATCGCCTGATCCCGAATGCGATGGAACCTCGCGCGGCCATTGCCGAATACGACAGCGGGACAGAGGACTATACGCTCTGGTCGACCAGCCAGAACCCGCACGTCCTGCGCCTGATCCTCAGCGCCTTCGTTACCGGCATTCCCGAGACCAAGCTTCGGATCATCGCGCCCGACGTTGGCGGTGGATTCGGCAGCAAGATCTACTGCTATGCCGAAGAGACCGTCTGCCTTTGGGCCTGCAAGCGGGTTGGGCGTCCGGTGCGCTGGACAGGTGACCGCAGCGAGGCCTTTCTGGCCGATGCGCACGGTCGCGACCACGTGACCCACGTCGAGCTGGCGATGGACGAGAAGGGCGAGTTCCTGGGCCTCAAGGTCGATACCACGGCCAACATGGGCGCCTATCTCTCGAACTTCGCGTCCTGCGTTCCGACTTACCTCTATGCCACCCTGCTGGCCGGTCAGTATCGCACGCCGGTTGTCTACTGCAATGTGAAGGCGGTCTTCACCAACACGGCCCCGGTCGATGCCTATCGCGGCGCCGGACGGCCTGAAGCCACCTACGTACTGGAGCGGACCATCGAAGTGGCGGCCCGCGAGTTGGGCGTCGACCCAGCCGAGCTGCGCAAGCGGAACTTTATCCAGCCCGATCAGTTCCCCTATCAGACCCCGGTCGCGCTGACCTACGACATCGGCGATTACGAGGCTTCGCTGAACAAGGCTATGTCGATGATCGATCACGCCGGCTTTGCCGCCCGCAAGGCGGAGGCAAAGGCGCGCGGGAAACTGCGCGGCATCGGCTTTTCCGCCTATATCGAGGCCTGCGGCATCGCCCCCTCCTCGGTGGTGGGCTCGCTGGGTGCCGGTGTCGGTCTATGGGAATCGGCGCAAGTCCGCTTCAACGCCACCGGGACGGTTTCGGTCCTGACCGGCAGCCACGCGCATGGCCAAGGGCACGAGACGACCTTCTCGCAGGTGGTTGCCGACACCTTGGGCGTGCCGATCGAGAATGTGGAGATCGTCCACGGCGACACCGGGCAGGTTCCGATGGGCATGGGCACTTACGGCTCGCGCTCGCTGGCCGTCGGCGGTTCCGCCATCATGCGCGCCTGCGGCAAGGTGATAGACAAAGGCAAGAAGATCGCCGCCCACCTGCTTGAGGCTTCGGTCGAGGACATCGAATTCAAGGACGGCAACTTCACCGTCGCCGGCACGGACAAGACCAAGTCGATGGCCGAGATCGCCTTCACCGCCTACGTACCGCACAACTATCCGGAGGATCTGGAGCCGGGTCTCGACGAGACCGCCTTCTACGATCCTTTGAACTTCACCTACCCGGCAGGAACGCATATCTGTGAGGTGGAGATCGACCCGGAGACCGGCGTCACCGAAATCGTCGACTGGGTTGCTGTGGACGACTTCGGCAAGGTGATCAACCCGATGATCGTCGAGGGCCAGGTCCATGGCGGCATCGCTCAGGGCATGGGTCAGGCGCTGCTGGAGCACGGGGTCTATGACGAGAGCGGCCAGCTCTTGACCGGCTCCTACATGGACTACTGCATGCCTCGTGCCGACGACCTGCCGTTCTTCCGCGTCGGCTTGACCGAGACCGCCTGCACCCACAATCCCTTGGGCGTCAAGGGCTGCGGTGAAGCCGGAGCCATTGCGGCACCGCCGGCCATCATCAATGCGGTCACCGATGCATTGGGGGTCTTGCACATGGATATGCCGGCTACGCCCGAGAAGGTGTGGCGTCTGGCCCAACAAGCCGCCGCGGCGGAATAAAGTAGGAGGATAAGACCGAGATGTATGATTTCGGCTATCACCGCCCAAAAAGCCTGGCGGATGCGATTACCGAACTGCAACGAGCAGAAGACGGCCAGGTCATGGCCGGCGGTCAGACACTGATTCCCACTCTGAAACAGCGTCTGGCACAGCCCTCGGACATCGTCGACTTGGGTCAAGTCGATGAGCTGAAGGGCATCAGCGAGGATGGCGGCGCGCTCGTCATCGGTGCCATGACCACGCACGCAGAGGTCGCGGCCAGCGATCTGGTCAAAGCCAAGATCCCAGCCTTGGCCGCTCTGGCCGAAGGTATCGGCGATCCGCAGGTGCGCCATCGCGGCACCATCGGCGGCTCAATCGCAAACAACGACCCGGCAGCTGACTATCCGGCCGGCTGTGTCGGCTTGGGTGCGACCATCCACACCAACCAGCGACAGATCCCAGCCGACGACTTCTTCGTCGGTCTGTTCGAGACTGCCCTGGACGAGGGGGAGATCGTGACCGCGGTTTCCTTCCCTATGCCGGACAAGGCCGCCTATGCGAAGTTCCCCAATCCGGCCTCGCGTTACGCCATCGTCGGCGTGATGGTGGCCCAGGCCGGATCGACGGTCCGTGTCGCGGTCACCGGCGCCGGCGCCGGCGTCTTCCGCGACCATGCAATTGAGGGGAACCTGGCGGGCAACTTCTCGGCCGATGCCGTGGGTGCCAGCTCCGCCGATGAGGGCTCGCTGAACGGCGACATGCACGCCTCAGCGGCCTATCGCAAGCATCTGATCTCTGTCATGACGAAACGCGCCGTTTCTGCTGCAAATGGCTGACGGCGATCTCGCAAATAACTAAGGCAAAGGGCGCTTCTTTGATTGAAGCGCCCTTTGTCGTTCTGCAATACTCTCCCCCGAAACGACGAGGGGAAACATTGATGGCGCGATGGAAGGCTGTGCACCCAGGGCACTTCCCGTTGAAGAGCGGCGGCATCATCCGATTTTTTCTACTTCTCCTCCTCGCATGTCACCTCGGTTGGGCACCCTCGGCCGGGGCGCAAGAAGCCCTGAAAGAGGCGGCGCGTGAGCGACTGGGTATCGGCGGCAGCGAAGCACCGCTGCCTGCGATCGAGAATCCCGTGGCATTCGTCATCCGCTTCGACAGTCAGGTGCGTGGCCTCTCTCCTGGTGCGTCGGTCGAGATCAAAGGCATTCGCATCGGTGCCGTCACCGAGGTCGCCTTGTCCTTCGATCAAGACCGCAATGCCTTTGTCGTCTTCGTCACCCTTGTCCTGCAGCCCGACCTATTCCCATCCATGGGTGCCAGACCGCAGACGGCGGAGGAAACCTATGCCGCCGTGGCTGCATTGGTCGAACGTGGCCTGCGCGCGTCTCTCGCCAGCAAGCAGCTGATCGGTGGGCCTTTGGTCATTGATCTGGACATCATGGAGGACGTTGCTCCGGCCAGCCTGGACCGTACGCAGGAGCCGCCACTGATCCCCACCGGTCCAAGCCAGGCAGAGAAGGTAAAGGAACGCTTGCAGGCTTTGATCGACAAGATCAGCAACCTGCCGCTCGATCCCTTGCTGGCCGATGCCAAGGAGGCGATTCAATCGCTGAAAGCGCTGGTCGAAGGACCGGAGCTGAAGGAGGCTCTGGTCAATCTGCGCGACAGCACCGCCGAGATCGAAAGCTTCGTCACGCGTATGGATTCGCGGTTGGACAGTGTGGTGGCACAGGTCAACAAGACGGTCGCTTCCGGCAGCCGCATGTTCGCTCAGGCCGGCGAGACTCTAGCCTCGGTTCAACGTTCGCTCGGCGATCGCTCGCCGATCCTCACCGATCTGCGCAAGCTGTTGCGCGAACTGGAAGGGGCCGCGCGCTCGCTGCGCCTCATGGCCGACTATCTGGAACGCCACCCCGATGCGCTTATCCGCGGCAAGAAGGACACCCGCCAATGATTCCGCGCCTGGCCACGGCCGCACTCAGTCTCTTCCTTCTGGCCGCTTGCGGCAGCACGCCGCCGACCCAGGTCTTTGGCCTGAACGATGCCGCAGTGCGCAGCGATACGCCCGCCCCCGGCGGCGCGCCCCTGATCTATGTCGATTCGGCAATCATTGCCGACTATCTGGATCGCACGCAGATGGTGACCCGCAAGGGTACCTATCGCATCTCGCTACACGAGTTCGCGATCTGGAGCGAACCCTTGGGGGACCTCATCACCGCCAGCCTTGTCGACGACCTGGCCCAGCGTTTCGGCGACGATCAAGTCATGGCAACGCCGATCCCCTCCTACCAGGACCCCGACTGGCGGGTGGAATTGGATGTGCTGCGTTTCGACGTGGACGAGGCCGGCGATGCCGTCATCGATGTTCGCTGGACCCTGCTGCAGGGCTATCGCGAAGACTTCGCGGCCAGCAGCCGCGAAGTGATCGTGACAAAGGCCGCGGATCCACTCGACCCGGCCAGCCGCGTTGGGGCCCTGCGCGAAGGTCTGAGCCTGCTTTCGGAACGAATCGGAACACGCATCGCCGCCGGTTAGATAGGTTTGGGGATTGCGAGGCGTCTGACGACGCGCTGCGGCCGCAAACGTTCACTCGTTTGAAGGTTCTTGGGCTCGGTGTCTGGTCAGACGGGGGATTCGCCCGTAAGACTGTGCAGCCGACCGTCGCCCGCTGAGTGTCATGCGCCGCCTGCTTCTTGCTTTGCTCTTCCTGCTCGCGCTTCTGGCTGCATTGGCCGCCGGCCTGATCCTCGTGCGCCACCAAGCCGCCGAAGTAGCGATCCGACATGCTTTGGCAAACGAAGGCATCAGGAACGCGACCTTCACGGTCAGCGACCTCAATAAGGGCTTTGCCCGCGTCGAGGACCTGGTCATCGGTCGACACCGCAATGTGCAAGCAAGAAGCGTCGAGGTTGAGTTCGCCGGTCTTGACGGCTGGTATCCCTGGACCTGGGACCCATCGGTCGCTGAGCTGCGGGTCAGCGGCCTCCGGCTGAAGCTCAATGCCGCCGGCGGCGGTGGCCCGTTGAACGATCCGGATCTGGATCGGCTCTTGAGCGGTCCGGAAGAAGCCGAGGTCGGCGAGGCCACGGCCATCCCGCCTATCATCATCGAAGATGCACAGGTTACCGCCTCGACCGCAGATGGGGAAACAGAGGTTACCCTCAACGGCAGTTTGGTTCGGCCGCAAGGGGGCGCATTGGCCGGCCGCTTCACCTATGCCCTGGAGACACCCTTCGGCCTCTCGGAAGGTGCCATTGAGATCTTCCAAGACCCCGATGCGCCGCTCAAGGTGTCGGCGACGGCGGAAGGTGCCTCGCTGGATCTGCCGGGTGCCGAAGTCGGAAACCTGCGCGCTGCTATCGAACTCACCTTGCCAGATGATGCCTTGCCGCGCGCCAGCGGAGAGGTGGTGATCCAGGGAATCTCTCCGCTGGCCGACTATGTCGAGGAGATCACTCTTGCCATAGAAGCCGATCCCAGCCGCATCGACTTCGATATCTTGGCGAGAGCCAGCGACGGCAGCCCGGTCGGTAATGGTCGGATCGCCATCACACGCTTGGACAGCCGACCTCAGATCAATGCCGATTTGACCTTGAACGCCGTCGAGGCCAGCGCCCGACTGGGCCTGCTGGATCCCAGCGGCAGCCTGACCGTCGAGAGCCGGCTAACGGCGACCCTACCGCCACTCGTCGACCTGATGCACGATCGCGGCGGCAAGCTGGTGCAACTCTTGGAGAATGCCAGCCTGGCCTCGAAACTGACGATCTCGGCCGATCGGCTGACTGTACCGGGCAAGGTCTTGGGGCTGAGCGCCGATCTTCATCTGGACATCCTGCTGGAGGATGCCAAGCTTCGCGCCTGGATCTCGGAGGAGAGTCGGCTTTCAGCTTCCGCGCTGGATCCCGAGTGGGCGCTCCTGGCAGAGCTGCCGGAGGACACCCGCCGTGCCGTGTGGCGCAACCTCATCCTCACGCTGCCAGCAGAGGACGAGGCCGGACTGCAAGCGGCCGCAAGCCGAAGCGATGCAGGCGTCGATGTCATGGTGACGGGCCCGATCCTACTCAGCGGCGGGCAGGACAGCGAGATTTCCCTCTCCGGCCGCTTGGACAGCCACCTCTCTCCCGACATGGTGCCACAGTCATGGCGGCTCAGCGATCTGGATTTGGCCATCCGGTCGCTGCCGCTCTTAGGCAATCAGATCACCAATCTGTCGCTCCGCGCCGACGCCATAGCCGATGACGCTGGTTTCGGCTTGGTCGGCAAGTTGACGACACAGCTTGCTGAAGCGCGACAGGACGACCTTGTTCTCAAGGACCTTCAGATAGCGCTGCCGGTGCTACTGACTGCCGATAAGGAGATAACCAAGGTCTCCCTGATCGACAGCGGCAAGGTCGCGCTAGGCCAGATCTTGTTGGAGGACGTAGAATTGCTCGACGCGCCGGCCGAGTTCGCCATCGAGCGCCTTGCCTTGCGTCGGGACCTCTCTCAAGGCTGGCACCCCAGCCTTACGATCAGCAGCGAGACACTGGGTCTGACGATCCCTGGTGACCAAACTGGGGTCGATCTCACCGGCTTGGTCATCGATCTGACGGCCAGTCTGGACGGTGACGAAATCGAGGGAACGGCCCAATTGGAGGTTGCACGGGCGAGCCTGCCGCAAGAAGGCCTCAGTCTGTCGGGTGTAACGCTGGACCTGCCACTGCCACCCGAGCGGCTGGAACAGGAGGCGATGAAGATCGAGGTCGGCAACGCTGCGCTCTCGGCCGATGGGCAGAGTTTTAGCGGCATGAGCCTCTCGGCCAGATTGACCAAGAGCGGCGAAGTCTATCGTCTGAAGGGCCGAGGTCGCGGACCGAACGGCCAAGGCAGCATAGCGCTCGCTCTTGAACAGGACCTAGCTCGCCAGCGCGGCAGCCTGGAGGCCAACTGGGGACCGATCACCTTTGCCCCGGATGGCTTGCAGCCAAGCAAGCTGTCGACGGAACTGGAAGATCTTCAGGACGTTTCAGGCGAGGTCGCAATCGAGGCAAAGGCCGAGTGGTCGCAGCAAAGCGACAACATCTCCGCAAAGCTGAGGCTGACGTCTCTCTCCGCCACCCTGCTGCCGGTCGAGATCGACGACTTGAACGGCACCCTCTCCTTCCTCAGCCTCGCCCCGCTGGTCAGCGACGAGACGCAGGAGATCACTATCGAGAAGCTGGACGTCGGCGTGCCGCTCTCAAACCTCCTCTTGGGGTTTGAGATCCTGGACAGCCAAGGGGGACCGGCCCTAGACGCCAAGACCCTGCAAGCCGACTTCGCCGGCGGCCGTTTGACGGCCAGCCCCTTCCGCATTTCCGGGCCGGAGGACACCTTCGCCACGACGGTCGAGGTGACGCATGTCAAGCTGGACCGCCTGACCGATTTGTTGGATCTGGGCGACATCCAGCTAGAGGGGCGGGTTATTGGCCAACTGCCACTGACCTTGGATTTGTCGAACGAGACGGTGGCAATCGACAGCGGCTGGCTGCAGGCGGTGGACGAGGGTGTCATTCGTATCCCCGATGCCGCCGAACGCTTGGGCCTCGGCGAGGTCAGCGAAGAGCGCAAGCAGCTGCTCTTCGCGCTCGAGGCGCTATCGGACTTTCACTATACCTATCTCTACGCCACAGTCAGTTTCGCCGCGAACGGCGACCTCGACCTGGCATTGACGCTCGAGGGCAACAATCCAGCGGTGCTTGACGGCTATCCCTTCAAGTTCAACGTGACCTTCGGCGTGGACCTCGCCGATCTCTTGGCTGCCTTCCGTCTTGGCCGTGAAATCACACCGGAACTCTTCGACGGCGCCTGGAGTCTAAAATAGCTGCCTCAAGGGGAAATGAGGCCTCGTGAAAGAAAGCACTGGAACTCTTGCCCCCCAATTACCGTATATTGGGTGTCATGATGAAGGAAACCTCGCTCGGCCTCCCGGTGCCTCAGCTACCGGCCTTGGCTCTCCTGGGCCTGATCTGCGCCTTGTCTGCCTGTACGCCCACCGTTGCGGTGGAGGCACCCAAGGAGCCGATTACGATCAACCTGAACATCCAAGCCGATGTGCGTGTGCGCATCGAGGAGGCGGCGGAGGAAGACATCGCCGACAACCCCGACATCTTCGGCACGGAGTAGACGCATGAGCAGTTCGAACCCCGCCCTGTCGCTCGGCGCCAAGCGGCCGCGGCTAGTACCCCTTGCCCTGGCGTTTGCCACGGTCTGGATGGCGCTAGCCCTGGTCGCCGGCCTCTCTTCAATCAACCCGGCCATGGGCCAGTCGCTCAAGAGTGAGTTGAATAACGGCAACGTGGGCGAACGCTGGGATGGCTACCTGGAGGCGCGCAATGCCTCCGCCCAAGGTTTGGTCAACAGCGTCAACGCCAAGCGCCGCAAACTCTACGAGAAGCGCGCAAAGGAGCTGAACCAGTCCCCTGCCGTGGTCGGCCAAGTCTATGCCAAGGAGCTTTATGATCGGGCTCGCAGCGGCACCTGGTTCAAGAAGAAGAATAACTCCTGGACGCAGAAACCCTGACGAAAGCACACTCAGGCCCTATCTAAAAGAGCAGGGGGGACAGCTCTGCGACTCGATCGCCGGTTTCTCGTGCCCTCCGCATCCAAGTTCCTAGTGGAGCCTTCATGACACGCGAACTGCCGCCCTCCGTCGACGCGACCTTGAACCTGCTCTCAGACGAGCGTTATCTGGCCGACCGTCCATTGGCCACGGTGCTCTATCTTGCCCTTCGCCAAGGCCGCCCGCTCTTCCTTGAGGGCGAGGCCGGTGTTGGCAAGACCGAGATCGCCCGCGTGCTTTCAGCCGCCCTGGGCCGGCGCCTCATCCGCCTGCAATGTTATGAGGGGCTTGACGTCGCCAGCGCCGTCTACGAGTGGAACTATCCGCGCCAGATGCTGGAGATCCGCCTCGCCGAGGCCGGCGGCGCTCAAGATCGGGAGCGCATCGCCAGCGACATCTTCGACCGTCGCTTCCTGATCGAGCGACCGTTGATGCAGGCGCTCTCGCCGCACGAGGCGGGTCCGCCAGTGCTGTTGATCGACGAGTTGGACCGCACCGACGAGCCTTTCGAGGCCTTTCTGCTGGAGCTTTTGGCCGACTATCAGGTGAGCGTGCCCGAGCTGGGGACGATCAAGGCCCCTGCCCCGCCGATCACCATCATCACCTCGAACCGCACCCGCGAGATACACGACGCACTGAAGCGACGCTGCTTTTATCACTGGGTCGGCTATCCCGACGCGGCCCGCGAACGCGAGATCCTTGCGGCCAAGGCACCGCACGTCAGTCGGGCTTTGTCGGCAGAGGTCGTCGCTTTCGTTCAGCGGCTACGCGATGAGGAACTCTACAAACTGCCCGGCATCGCCGAGACCCTAGACTGGGCTGACGCCCTGACCCAACTCGACAAGGTCACCCTGGACGAGGAGGCCATCGATTCCACCTTGGGCGTACTGCTGAAGTATCAGGACGATATCGCCAAAATCGAAGGCAGCGAGGCCGCCCGGCTTCTGGGAGAGGTCAAACGCGAGATGTCCGAAGCGCGCCTTTCCTAGGACCATGGACAGCGCCACAAGACCCGAAGGCGGCGGCATTGCCGGCAACATTCTTGCCTTTGCTCGCACCCTGCGTGCCGCCGGTTTACCGGTCGGTCCAGGCGCCGTGCTGGATGCGCTGCGAGCAGTGGAGACCATTGGCCTTGGCCGGCGTGACGATTTCTATTGGGCTCTAAACGCGGTCTTCGTGAAGCGGCGTGATCAGCAGGAGCTTTTCGACCAAGCCTTCCACGTGTTTTGGCGCAATCCACAGTTCCTGGACCGTATGCGCTCGCTCTTCCTTCCCACTGTCATGCCGGACTTGGAATCACAGCCCCAACAGAAGGAGCTGGCGCGCCGCTTGAGCGAAGCCCTGGCCGGAGAGCGGCCAGGCATGGCCCAGGAGCAGGACGAACAGGAAGAGGTGGAAATCGAAGCCACCTTGACTTGGTCCGACAAGGAGGTGTTGGCCGAGAAGGACTTCGAGAGCATGTCCACGGCAGAGTTGGAGGAGGCCAAGCGCGCATTGCAGCGCCTGACCTTGCCCTTGGGTCGGGTCAAGACGCGGCGCTGGCAGGCCAATCCGCGTGGACACGGCATCGATGCGCGCCGCTCGCTCCGTGCTGCTCTGCGCCAGGGTGGCGATGCCTTGCCACTGTTGCGTCGCAAGCGGCGCGAGCGGCCGCCGCCACTGGTGGTGCTGACCGACATCTCCGGTTCGATGGGACAGTACTCGCGCATGCTGCTGCACTTTCTGCACGCGCTGACCAACGACCGCGACCGGGTTCACGTCTTCCTCTTCGGGACCCGGCTGACCAACATCACCCGACAGCTGCGCTTCCGCGACCCCGACGAGGCTCTGGCCAAGGTCTCGGCTGCCGTGCCGGATTGGGATGGCGGCACCCGGATCGGTGCCTGCTTGGCTGACTTCAACAAGGCTTGGGCCCGCCGCGTGTTGGGTCAAGGTGCGGTCGTCCTCTTGATCACCGACGGCTTGGATCGTGCGGGCGCCGAGGGCTTGTCGGACGAGATGGAACGCCTGCACAAGTCCTGCCGTCGCCTCATCTGGCTCAATCCCCTCTTGCGCTACGATGCCTACGCGCCAAAGTCTCAAGGTGCGCGGGCCATGTTGCCGGAGGTCGACGAGTTTCGCTCGGTGCACAGTCTCAACAGCCTAGCGGAGTTGGCTAGTGCACTAAGCCGGGCGCAACCGCCGCGCCGTTCGGCCCGCTTGGAGTGGAGCGAGGAGGGGCGCCGCGGCTGACGGCAGCGGACGGTAACTGCGCTATAGTCAAAGCGAGACAGTGCTGAGCCGGCAGCGACCAGCACGGCACATGCCAAGGGAGATGGCCAGATGACAGAGACGACAGCACCCAGTGGCGAAGACCTCTTGGCGACCGCCGGAAACTGGCGCGACGGGGGCCGCAAGGTAGCGATTGCAACCGTGGTGGCAACCTGGGGTTCCTCGCCTAGGCCGGTCGGAAGCCAGCTGGTGGTGGACGATCAGGGCAATATGGCGGGCTCGGTCTCCGGCGGCTGCATCGAGGGCGCCGTGGTCATGGAGGCCCGCGAAGTCATGGCAGGGGCAGCGCCCAAGCTCTTGACTTTCGGCGTTACCGACGAGGAAGCCTGGACCGTCGGTCTGGCCTGCGGCGGCGAGGTCAAGGTCTTCGTCGAGGCCGTGGAGTAAGCCTATGCAACGCGAGGTTTTTGAGGCCCTGGAAGCAGCTAAGGCGGAGAAGCGCTCCGTCGCCCTGGTAACCGACCTCAGCAACGGCAGCCAGGCCCTGCTAGATCAAGACGGCCAGCGCCTGGCTGGAGATCTGGATGTACCAGGGGCGCTGATCCCCTCTCTGGAGGCCGCGATTGCCGGCGACCGCAGCGGCATCGAAGACAACAGCGGGCTCTTCATCCAGGTTTTCAATCCACCACTTCGGCTGATAATCATCGGCGCCGTCCATATCGCCCAGGCGCTGATACCCATGGCGCGCGTGCTGGGTTACGAGATCGTGGTTGTGGATCCCAGACGGGCCTGGGCCAACGTCGACCGCTTCCCGGGTGTCGAGATCACCTACGACTGGCCGGATGAGGCCATGGATGCGCTGGCACCCGACCATCGCACCGCCGTGGTGGCCTTGACCCACGATCCCAAGTTGGACGATCCGGCCTTGGTTCGGGCGCTGGCCAGCAACGCATTCTACATTGGTGCGCTGGGTTCGCGGCGCACGCACGGCAAGCGCCAGATCCGCCTGCAGGAGCACAACGTCGATCCCAAGAGCTTTGCGCGCATCGATGGCCCGATCGGGCTCGCCATCGGCGCGCGCTCACCGGCCGAGATCGCGCTTTCGATCCTGGCCAAGATGACTCAGGTGCGCCAGGGCGCGCCGCTGTTGGTCAAGGCGGCCTAGGCCGGGCATGGACTTCGGACCGCTCGCAACCCAAGAGGCTGAAGGCGCTTATCTGGCGCATGCCGTCAGCCTGCCCAAAGGCCGCTTCAAGAAGGGGCGCCGCCTTTCGGCCCAAGACCTGCAAGACCTTGGCGCGGCCAGCATCGACGAGGTCGTCGCCGCCCGTCTTGACCCGAGTGAGGTGCATGAGGACGAGGCGGCAGCAGAAGTGGCGGCCGCCCTGGCCGGTTCCGGCCTCAGCACCACCGCTGCCTTCACCGGCCGCTGCAATCTCATCGTCGGCACCCGAGGCCTGCTCTGCATCGAGCGTGCGCTGATCGACCGTCTAAATGCTTTGGATGAGGCACTGACGGTTGCCACCCTTGGTGCCTATGAACTGGTCGAGCCGCGGCAGATGGCGGCGACCATCAAGATCATCCCCTTCGCGCTGAAGCGCAGCGTGCTGGAGCAAGCGCTCGCAATTGCCAAAGCCGGTGAGCTGCTCTCCGTCGCACCACTGAAGAGCAAACGCGTCGGGCTGGTGCAAACCACGCTGCCCGGCCTGAAGGCTTCGATCCTGGACAAGACGACAGAGGTGACCAATCGGCGTCTGGCCGCTCTGGATTGCCCAGCTGTCGAAGAGCTGCGTTGCCCGCATCGCAAAGAGGCCGTGAGTCAGGCGGTGCAGCGCCTTAGTGCCTGCGACATCGTCCTGGTGTCCGGCGCCTCGGCGATCGTCGACCGTCGCGACGAGGTTCCGGCAGGGATCGGCATGGCCGGTGGCCAGGTGCGTTACTTCGGCATGCCGGTGGATCCTGGAAATCTGATTCTGCTGGCGGAGAAGGACGGTCGACCGCTCTTGGGCCTTCCCGGCTGCGCGCGCTCGCCCAAGCTGAACGGCTTCGACTGGGTGCTGGAACGTCTGGTCGCCGATGTTCCCGTCGGTC
Source organism: Rhodospirillales bacterium (assembly GCA_963669445.1). Classification (GTDB taxonomy): domain Bacteria; phylum Pseudomonadota; class Alphaproteobacteria; order Kiloniellales; family JACOMY01; genus JACOMY01. Next base: position 681,443 of record OY770029.1, on the reverse strand, counting down.
CCGCCGACATTCAGGCCATGGGCGTCGGCGGTCTACTTAAGGATACCGCACAGCGCCCGCTACCCCGCTCTGCCGCGGTCGAGCCTCCAGCAGGCAGCCAGCGCGCGCCGCGGGTCGCCGCCCTGGTTCTGGCAGCCGGTCAGGCCAAGCGCATGGGCAGCAACAAGCTGGTCGAGCAGCTGAACGGTAAGGCCTTGGTGCGCCATGCCGTCGACGCGGCTCTGGCCTCGCAGGCCGAACCCGTGATCCTGGTCACCGGCCATCAGCGCGAGGCAGTCGAGGAGGCACTGGAAGGCCTCGATCTCTTGAGCGTGCACAACAGGGCATACGCCGCCGGCCTCTCGACCTCTCTGAAGCGCGGTCTCGCTGCTCTGCCGGAGGGGATCGAGGCCGCGGTCGTGCTGCTAGGAGACATGCCGCGCGTTTCGCCCGGCACCATCGATCGCTTGATTGCCAGCTTCAACCCCCTGGAAAGCCGCGCCATCTGCCTGCCAACCTTCGAAGGCAAGCGCGGCAATCCGGTCCTGCTCGGCCGTCAGTTTTTTACCGAGTTGCAGATCATCGAGGGCGACCAAGGTGCTAGAGAACTGCTGCGCGAGTACGCCGATCTGGTGGCCGAGGTCGCAATCGACGACAGCGCAATCCTGCTGGACATCGATACGCCGGAGGCCTTGGCCGCAGTGCGGGATAGCGTTCTGCCGGACTAGGTGGCGCGCGTGCTCACCTGTGGAAGGCTCGGCCGACTTGCTGCTACCCTTGGATCATGAACCGATCCGTTCTTCTAGATCTCGACGGCACCCTCGTCGATTCCTACCCAGGTATCTTGGCCAGCTGCATCGCAGCACTGCGCGCGCTTGGATACGAAGCGGACGAGCGCTTGGACCTCAGAGGGGCCATCGGGCCCCCGCTCGAAGACATCATGCAACTCTTGCTACAGAGATACGGAGACACACGGGTCGCCGAAGCAGTCACCGCCTATCGTCAACACTACGGCGAGTGCGGTTTTCTCGGAAGTCTGCCTTATCCGGGAATTGAGAGCTCCCTTCAAGAGATGACGCTGGCCGGATTGCGCCTCTATCTCGCAACATCAAAAAGGGCAACATTCGCAACCCGCATCCTGAACAATATTGAGTTCGCAAAGTATTTTGACGGTATCTATGGCTCAGTGCCAAGCGGCCAATTGGATCGCAAGCCTGAACTGCTCGCCCATGTTCTGTCGCAACACAATCTCTCACCGTCTCACAGCATCATGGTGGGGGATCGTCGCTACGATGTTTCCGGCGCCCATGCGGTCGGAATGCGCGGTCTCGGCGTGCTTTGGGGTTACGGTACCCGAGACGAACTTGTTGCCGCCGGCGCAGACCAACTGGTCGAATCCCCCGCCGATCTCGCCACGAGCGTTCTCTCGATGGTCAATGCGACGCCTTCCGCCGGGTAAAAGAGCTGCGGTCCTTATCTACCGTGCGTATCAATAGTTCCACTCCCAGCGGAGCATAGCGCCGTTATCGGCCTCGCTGTCGGCACCGGCGCGCCCCTCGAACTTGAGGCCGGAGAAGAGGTCGACCTCTACCGTGGCCTGGGTGCTGCCGGCGGTGGTTCCCTGACGCACCCCAACGAAGATGTCTTCGGAGATGTATTCGCCGGCGGTGACCACGGCCTCGTCGCTGTCTTCGCCGCCTTCGACGCGCAGCACGTCGACGCCAATGGTCTGGCGAATCACATCGATGGTGGTCCTGTCGCTGCCGGTGACGCCCGAGAGAATGGCAGCGGCCTCGGCCAGCTGAATGGCCTCGATCGGTGAGATCTGGCCGGTGCCGCGCCCGAAAAGTACGTTTGAGATGATCTCGTCCTGCGGCATGTCGGGATCGGACGAGAGTTCGATCTCTGGCGCGCCGGCATTGCCCGTGATCTTGATCGTGGCCGTGAAGTCGCTGCCGACATACTCGGAAGTGAGATCTAAGGTGGGGTCGATGTTGGCCGAGCCATCGAAGGCGACGCTGCCGCCGGTCAGATCGAACTGCTTGCCGAAGACTGCGAAGAAGCCGCGGCGTGGCTCGATGCTGCCGGTGATAAAGGGTTTGTTGGCAGTGCCTTGGACCAAGAGCTTGCCCACCCATTCGGACTCGAGCCCGAGGCCTGCGACGAAAACCCGGCGTGGCAAGTCGATCGTGATGTCCAGATTGATCGGCAGTGCGGGCTCTTCTTCATCCTCCGTTTCCTTCGGCTTCACATTGATCACCTTGCCGTCGCGGACCAACTCGACGTCGAGGTCGACAACACTGGGCGGCAGGTCGGGCGTGATGGAGGCCCGGATCTCTTCGTTGGTGATGGTGCCCTTGACGTCGATCGAGCGGGACAGATCGCCATCAACCGTCATGTCGATGTCCATCCGCGCATAGAGATCGTCCCGGCGCGCCAGGGCGAAATCATCGACCTTGAGCGCGAACTGCAGAGTAGGAGCCGGGTCACTCGCCAGATTGATGTCGCCGGTCAGAGAGAGGCGCCCGGTCTGCCCGTCGTTGCCGCTGGCCTCCTTGATCACCAAGCGCTGGTCGCTGCCTTCCAATACCAAGGTAAGGTCCTGGATGATGGTCTGGGTCAGCAAGTTCTCGTACAGACCGCCCTTGATCGTCACATTGCCGCTGGCCTGGGGGTTGTCCAGCGTGCCGGCGACCGCCAGATCGATGGTGCCTTGACCGGTGAGACGCTGATCTGCGATCGGCACCAGGTCGAAGAGTGGCCCGATCTCGCCGACCCAATCGATCTCTGCACTGAATGGCGCCGTCTGGCTCAGATTGGCTCCCGGCTCAGCCAAGGAGACAGTCAGCGGCACGGAAGCCTTGAGCGACACGGGCTGTCCGAAACTGCCGGCCACGCGGCCATCCAAGGCCAAGCCCTCGCCACCCAAAGTACCGTCCAGGGTGATGTCCACCGGTGGATTGACGGGAAGCCCATCCTCTAAGGCCACAAGGTTTCGCACCCGCACGCCGATCTGCCCTTGGGCTTGGCGGTTGCCGCTGAGCGCCACCTGGACCGAGACCGTGCCGGTCGGCGCCGCTTCGCCCAGAAGCGGCTTTAGCTCAGCAAGGTTGAGTTCGCTGACGGTCAGATCGATGGTCTTGCTCCGGCCTGCCAGATCGGCGTCCAGCGCGATCTCTGAACCAGCAACCGAAAGCCCGAGCTTCGCCGAACTGGGTCCGGCAGCACCGATGGCGACTTCGGTCTGGCGGGTCTGCGCAAAGGGGAAGCCGGCCGCTTCGCCCTCCAGCTTGCTCAGCGCGATCCGTGTCTCGCTTCCCTTTTGCCGAATCTGGCCCGCCAGCGCCAGGCGTGCCGGCCCCTCGACGTCACCTGCGGTGTCCAGAGTGATGTTCATAGCTTCGGGCGTGCCCTTGAAGGTCACGGCCACATTCTCCAGCTTGGCCGGATCGACAGCAATGTCGGAGGCATCAAGTCGCCCATCGAGGCTGAGGGCGCCGGTGGCGTCGCGTGCATTGGCCCGTAGCGTGATGCCGCCGTGCGCGATGTCCGCGACCCGACCTGGCGAAAGACGGAGTGCCACCTGGGCATCCTGGGCTTCGCCCCGCGCCTTCAGATCGACCGTCAAGCTACCGCGGCCTTGCAGCGGCACGCCCAGGTTGGCGAGCAGCCTCCCGGCAGCGAGATCACCCTTCAAGGTGCCGCTGACGGGCACACCCGCAGTCGGTACTGTCAGATCGCCGCTGATCTGCACTTCTTTGCCAAGAGAGACAGACAGAGGATTGATTCTAAAAGCCTCCTCCCCACTTGGTTCAACCTTTGCGGTGAGACTAAGCGGTCCATAGCCGCTCTCCGGCGCCTCAATCGCGATCTCGCCGGAGATCTGCGGCAGGGTCCCGGCGAGCGAGATGTCCCCGGTCAGCGGACCTATGGTCTCGCCAGCCGCCGAAAGGTCCTTGCCATCGATGGTCGCTGTGACGGCGAGCGCACCGGCGTCATCCATCGAGAAGCGACCTTCGGCGTCGAAGGAGCCCGCCGCAGGACTTCCCATAACCTCGGAGGCAACCGCCAGATCTGCCAAGCCGACCTTCCAGGCAAGCCCGATCTCCTCCTCACCGACCTCCCCGTCCAGATCGATCATCAAGGTCTCGCCCAGCAGACTGACCTCTTCCAGGGTGATGCTGCCGTCGGGTGCATAGACCACGCCGCCGAAAAGAGAAAGCCCGTCGCCCAGTGCAGCGCCGATACCGTCGGGCAGACCGCCGGTGCCGACCAGCGTGAGATCGAGGTTGGCGGCAATCGGCTTCTCCATACCATTGAGCGCCAGGCCACTATCCAAGGTGAGGCTAAGTGGCAGGCCAGTCAGCATGGGCTCGAACTGACCCAGATCCGGCAGCACGGCGTCGAGGTGCAGGGCCGGCTGCCCGCTGAGCGCCGGTAACTCCAAGGCACCATCCGTGGTCAGGGTCAGGCCATTGCCGCGCAGACTGAAACGATCCAAGCGGGCACTTCCCGCCTCTGGATCGACCAGGGCTGCGGCGTTGATCTTGAGCGAGCCATAGGGCAAGGGTGGCACCTCTGCCAAGAGAACCTTCGGATCCTTGATGCGCAGGTCCAGGGTCGACTGCAGCCTGCCCGCATCGGGCTTGCCTTCCAGGTAGAGGTCGAGGCCGGCAAGCGTAGCTTCGGGCGTCTGCACGCCATCCACGGCCAGCGCCACTCTGAGCGCCGGCAAGGCCAGTGCTCCCTCGGCTTCGGCGCGCAGGGTCAAGGCACCCAAGCTAACCTCCGGCACCAGGTCGCGTAGGGGCGAGTCGGCTGTCATGGCCAGGTTCAGGTCGGCCTTCACCGTCTCTTCCTCAGGCGCCAGACTGCCGGTCAGGCTGATATCGAAAGAGGCCGCTTCCAACTCGAAACGCTCGATCGTCACCAGTTCTTCGGAGAGTTCGGCTGCAACATCCAACACGGCACCGCCGACGAGCCAGGGCCGCGCTTCCTCGGGCAAGAGGTCCGGTGGCAGGCTGCCGCTGGGGTCGATCCTGCCCTTGAGGGCAAAGCGCCGCTCGGGTTCTCCAGAAAGGCTGAGATCGCCCTTCACCGCCTCGATCCCGTCCAAGGCCAGACGCAGTTCGCCTTCCCAGCCGCTCAAGGGTCCCTCTCCCTTTAGTGAGAGATCGATCGACGGCAGGGTTGGAAGAGCGGCAAGACTGGACACCAGGCCGCCTCTGGGCTCCTGCACCTCAAGAGCAACGGTGAGGTACTGTTCGCTCGGCGCCCAGGAGAGATCGGCATTCACGGAGAGTTCGGTCTCAGACTGGCCTTCCACATCCAAGGTCACCGTGGTCGCGCCGACCCGCGGCCAGAGCGCCTCTCCGCCAATCCCGAATTGGGCCGGCACACCGATCAGCGGGGCACCCAGGACGACCTCGCGCACGGTCAGCTGTTCGACATCAATGTCGACCGGTAGGCTCGGCAGCGGTGGTATCAGGCCTTCGTCCTGCGAAGGTGTCGGCGGTGTCTCCGGTCCCGGTAGCGGCGGACGCGGCATGTCGACCTTGCCGACCTCCAACAGCTTGACCGCGGCCTCGCTGCTGAGCAGCGCAAAGGGGCTCCAGTCCAGGGTGACATCGCTCACCGTCAGCCAGGCGCCATCGGCATCGCTCATGACCACGCTGGAGACGGTCAGGCGGTCCCAGAGGCTCCCGCCCATTTCACCGATTTCTATGCCTCCCTCATCGCCGGACAGAAGGTCATTCAGCTGGGAAACCGCGAAGCGCTGGCCAGGACCGGTCTCCAAGGCGATCAGGATCAAGATCGGCGGCAGCAGAATCAGCAGCACAAGGGCCAATAGCCCGCGCCTTACCCAACGCCAAGGGCTGCGCCGCCGCTTCGGCGGCGTTTCGGGCGGCGCCTTAGAAGGCTTGACCAATGGAGATGTAGAACTGGAGGGCACGATCGCGCTGCCGTTTGTTGATGGGGGCGGCAAGGTCGAGACGGATAGGGCCAATAGGGCTGTAGTAACGCAATCCTAGGCCGCCCGCATACTGAATATCCTCGCTGAAGTCGGGATAGGTGGAGGAATAGACCTGGCCGGCATCCAGGAAAGGAACCAGGCCATAGTCGTCCCAGAAACGCCAACGCGCTTCGACGCCGAACTCGATGAGCGAACGTCCGCCGGTCGAATCGTTGGCACTGTCCAGCGGACCCAGGCTGTCGACCTCATAGCCGCGCACCGAGCCGCCGCCACCGGCATAGAGCCGCTCGCCCGAGGGGATATTGCCCAGCTCGGTACCGGCCAGGGTCGCCACTCTCGCCCGTCCCGCCAGCACGATGTTCGGCTCCTCCAACACCTTGATGTAGTGCGTGCCGCTGAGCGAGCTTGCCAGGTAGAAGGCTGTGTCGGTCACCGTGACCAAGGTCGGCGCTACTTGAAAGACACCCAAGAATCCTTCGGTAGCGTCCAGGCGATCGTCGCGATTGTCGAAAGTGACCCGCATAGGGATGTCGTAGAGGACATAGGTCTCCTGACCGGTGTCCACATCCGGACTGCGGTTCTCATCGATCAGATACTTGAATCCACCGCCGCCGAAGATGGTCCAGTTCTTGTTCAAGCGGCGCTCCACGCCGAGAGTCGATTCGATCGCGAACTGGCGGAAGGACTCCTGATCTTCGTTCACGATGGCAAAGCGCCATTGCAAGGCCTGATCGTTCTGCAGCCAATTGGGTTTGTTGAAGAACACCCGTCCGGCCTGCTCGTCCGGCTGGGCGTTGGCGCTGAGGCGCAGGCTCTCGCCGCGGCCCAGAATATTGCGATGTTCCCAGGCGGCCTCGCCGATGAAGCCGAAGGGCGTGTTGCTGAAGTCGGTGGCAAAGCCGGCACCCAACGAGATGGTGCGCGGCGGCCGCTCCTTCAGCGTTATGTCGACCGGCTCCTCGTCGCCTTCCTCAACATTGTCCGGCGAACGTTTGATCTCGACCTGGCCGAACAGATTGGTAGCGACAGCGCGACGACGCACGGTCTCTAGGCGGCGATTGGAAAAGGTCTCGCCCTCCGGCCATTGCAGTACGCGACGAATGTACTCTTCGTCGGTCCGCTCCAGGCCATCGATCGCCAGCGGGCCGAAGACCAGGTACTCACCGGGGTCGATGGTTAGCGCGATCTGCATCTGGTTGGTGTCCAGGTCCACGGTTACTCGGCGTTTCACCACACTGGCATCGGGATAGCCGTGATTGCCAAGATAGTTGATTAGCTCGGCTTCGCCGGCGATCACGTCGCCGCTGACGGCCGGCTCGCCGATAACGATTCCCAGGTCCGCCAAATCGGGCTGCTTCAGCTTCGAGAGATCAGAACCCGGAACGAAGCTCACGTTGAAGCTTTGCACACTGGTCCGCGGACCTGGCGTCACCGTCACCGTGACGGGGACGGGATCGCCCTCACCCACATCGATCGCAATCGTTGCCTGATAGTAGCCCTGCGCGTTAACCACCTTGATCAGGCGGTCCTTGTCCTGGCGAACACGCTGCGACAAGCCGGCCTTGGAGAAAGGCGGTTTGTCCTGCTCGCGCAGCAGGACGGAGGCCGCTTCAAGTTCGCCGGTGAGCCCGCTGTCCTCTGGCGCCACGATCGTGGTGACATAGTCGACGCCATCGAAGGCAGGCGGCGCTGCCTCCTCCTCGTCTTCCTCCAAAGTCTCGGCCTCATCGGCGACGAGGGTGGCATCCGGCTGCGTCGCCAATAAGGCGAGGCCGACGGTCAAGACAAATGCAAGCGAACGCCAGGCTGCAAAGACAACCCGAACAGTCCTGTCGAGCAGCCGGGCGCCGAAGCCAAAATCTGGACTTGGGCGTCTGGCTCTGAGCCGCCCCAAGAGAGGCTGTCGAATCGACGACAAGGACATGCAAAAAGCGCTCGCACTTTGGCACCGGGAAGGCAAGCCCTAGATCGCCTCTCAGGCCCTAGGCATAGCGCAAGCGTTGCCCCAATCCCAATGATTTGGCCTTCTCCAGCATTGCGTGACCCAAGGCGATGTCCGAGAGCGACAAGCCGCGATGCCAGAAGAGGATGGTCTCCTCGTCCCCTTCCCGCCCCGCCCGCTTGCCGGCGACGATCTCTCCCATCTCCGCATGCAGGGTCTCTTCTGACAGCTTGCCACTCTCCACATGGGCACGCAGGCTGCCCAGCTTGCCGCCCTTGCACTGTCCCCAGTCATCCACCACCAGCTTGTCCATCACATCGGTCAGCGAGTGCTCGACCGCGCTCATGGTACCGTAGGGGACGACAAAGTTACCTGGCTTCACCCAGGACGTCTTGAAGTGCGCTTGCGGCGCCTCCAGTCGCGAAGCCTCGACCTGGATGTCGGCGCCTTCGAGGCAGGCCTGCCAGCTGTCGACCGCCGTGACCGTCTTGCCGAGATCTTCTGTCAAACGCTGGGCAAAACCCTCTCGACTCTCCGGCCGGCGCGAGTGGACCCGGATCTCCTCGAAATCGAACAGACTATCCAGCAGCCGTACGTTCCAATATGACGAACCCCGCGCACCGATATGCCCGAGGACCTTGGAGTCCTTTCTTGCCAGATACTTAGCGCCGACAGCTGTCATCGCGCCTGTGCGCATGTCTGTGATATCGGCAGCATCGACCAGGGCGACCGGCATGCCGGTCCGGGGGTCGAACAGATTCAAGAGCGCCATCTCGGAGCGCAGGCCACGTTTGTAGTTGTCGATGTAGTCGCCAACGACCTTAACTCCAGCCACACCCAGTGGCGCAATGTAGCCCCGCAACACATTGAAATGACCGCGAAAAGCTGGGTCCGGCTCGAGATGAACCCGTGGTTCGATCACCGTCTCGCCGCGACCCTGAGCCAGGAGTCCCGATTCGACGGCATTCAGGATCTCGCTGTCCGTGAGGGCCAGTTGCGAGACGTCAGGCCCGCCCAGATAGGTGAAGTGAATCTCTTCGCTCACGCAAACAACTCCTTGATTCTTCTATAGTAAGATGACCACCAGCAGACATCTCTTGGCATCGAAGCTGCGGCAGCTTATCCAAAGGCCAGATAGCACCAACAGAGATCTGCTATGACCTGACGGAGTGAACGGCGGCTGCCTCGATGAGGATCCAACTTGTATAGACAAGCAGAGCTTGGCAAACAGTTTGTCGTCCACCACAGCGCAGAAGAGGGCCATGAGCGATGAGTGACGGAACCTTTGACCACATCTGGGTCAACGCACGCTTGGCAACCATGGTTCCGAGCGCCACCGCCTACGGCAGCCTTGAGGGTGGCGCGATTGCAATCAAGGACGGCAGAATTGCTTGGATCGGACGGCAAGACGAACTGCCGGGCGACGCTCGCAAGCAAAGCAAGGTGGTCGAGGATGCCGAGGGTCGCTGGATCACGCCTGGATTGATCGACTGCCACACTCATCTGGTTTATGGCGGCGACCGTGCAGCCGAGTTTGAGTTGCGTCTTGAGGGAGCCAGCTACGAAGAGATTGCCAAAGCAGGTGGCGGTATCGTTTCCACGGTCAAGGCAACACGCCAGGCCAGCGAAGATGCGCTGGTCGCAGATGCACTGCCGCGGCTGGATGCGCTTCTGGCCGAGGGCGTCACGACCATCGAGATCAAGTCGGGCTACGGTCTGGCGCTGACCGAAGAGAGCAAGATGTTGCGCGCAGCCCGTCGACTGGGTGCGCTGCGGGCAGTCACGGTCAAGACCACATTCTTGGGCGCGCATGCCTTGCCGCCTGAGTACCAAGGGCGCCAGGGCGACTATGTCGATGCCGTCGAAGCCATGATCCCCGCCGTGGCCGCGGAAGGTCTGGCGGACGCCGTGGATGCATTCGGCGAGCGTATCGCCTTCACGCCCGAGGAGGTCGCCAGGGTCTTCGTAGCTGCACGGGCTGCCAGTCTGCCGGTCAAGCTGCACGCCGACCAACTCTCCGATCAGGGCGGGGCAGCGCTTGCTGCCCGCTTCCAAGCACTCTCGGCCGATCATCTGGAGTATGCCAGCGAAGAAGGCTTGGCGGCGATGGCAGCTGCCGGGAGCGTGGCAGTGCTGCTGCCGGGAGCCTTCTATGTCCTTCGCGAGACCAAGCTGCCGCCGATTGAGGCTTGCCGCAGGCTGGGCGCCGGCATGGCAATCGCCACCGACAGCAATCCAGGCTCCTCGCCGGTCACTTCTCTCCTGCTGATGCTCAGCATGGCCTGCACCCTCTTCCGGATGACGCCGGAAGAGAGCCTGGCCGGCATCACACGAGAAGCGAGCAGGGCGCTGGGCCTGGGGCAGAGCCATGGAACGCTGGAGGTCGGCAAGCAGGCGGATCTCTGCGTGTGGGACGTGGAGCGACCGGCCGAACTCGCCTACCGCGTCGGCTTCAATCCCTTGAGCCAAGTGATGCAGCGTGGGCGGATCAGGACGGCGGCGTGACCTGGGATAGGCAAGCACAGCACAGCGTCAGCGGCGTCGGTAAGGCCTGCTTGATCCTTGGCGGCATCATGCTGCTGATCCAGATTTACGTCTCACGCCTGGACATCTATGACGAAGCTCTCTTCTTTCGCCATTTCGCACTGTCGCCCACGCGGGTCCTAACCGCATTGGCCGGCGAAAGCTCACTCGGTCCTGCCCTTTGGCCTTTCGGCACCTCGCTCTTCCTGCATGGCGATTGGCTGCATCTGGCGAACAATCTGCTGTTCATGGCGATCTTCGGGACCTTGGTGGAGCGCCATCTGGGAGCACGCTGGCTCGTGGTGCTCTTCTTCCTCTGCGGCTTTGCCGGATCGCTGCTGCAGGTCTTCCTGCCCTTCGACTTCGGCCCCCCGACCGAGTTGGTGGTTGGAGCCTCCGGCGGCCTCTTTGGGCTCATGGGTGTGGCCCTGACCTGTGGCGCGCCTGCCATGCGACAAGGCTCACCACAGCGGCGCTTGCTGATCGCGCTAATCGTAATCAACGCCGTGATCGGCCTCGTCGCCTTCAGCGGCGTCATGGGCAGTCTCTTGCTGATCGGCTGGCAGTCGCACTTGGGCGGCTTCCTGGCCGGGCTGCTCTTCGGCCGAGCTCTAAGTCGCCCTTAACCAGCCGAGCCCTTCCTCCAATAGCGCGCGCAGCAGTGCGCACATCGGCGCTGCCTGCCCAGCATCATAGGGAAAGGGCGGCGTCTCCTCCATGTAGGCCGCCTGAGCCAGCTCCAACTGTACGGCCTGCACGCCTTCGGCAGGCGCGCCGAAGGTCCGCGTGATGTAGCCGCCCTTGAAGCGAGCATTGGCCACGCTGGTGAATCCGCCCACTGCCTCGGCGCGGCCCAGCAGTGCCTGCAGCAACGCCGGCGCCGCGCTGGCGCCGTCTGCAGTTCCAAAGTTGAGATCGGGCAAACGCCCCTCGAAAAATCTTGGGACGCGGCTCCTGATCGAGTGTCCTTCCCACAGAAGGACCGCTCCGTGACGTGCGCGCAGCCGCGCTATCTCCTCGGCCAAACAGTCGTGATAAGGCTGCCAGTAGAGACCTCGCCGCCGCTCGATCTCTGCCGCATCGGGTTCTCGCCCGCGACCGTAGAGCGGCTCTTCGTCGAAGGTCGAGGTCGGGCAGAGTTCGGTGTTGTTGGCTCCGGGATAGAGGGCGCGGCTGTCCGGCGCTCGGTTGAGATCGATGAGGTAGCGGGAGAACCGCGCCTGAACGAGGGTTGCGCCCAGCTCGCGAGCGAAAGCGTAAAGCCGCTCGACATGCCAATCCGTATCGGCGCTCTGGATGGCGAGCGGCAGCATCTGATCGGCTGCCTCTTTAGGGATCATACTACCGGCATGCGGAAGGGAGACGATCAGGGGGCCCTCGCCACGCTCTATATTATAGCTCTCCATCATGCTGTCTCCTTCTCTGTGACCCTTTCGCGCTGGTACTGGCGGAGGGCATTTAACTTGTATATACAAGTGACGCAAACCTCAGAATCAGACCCTCGAAGGATCTTCACGTGAGCGAGGCCATCGCCAAGACCGATCCACCGCTCTACCAACGCATCAAGGATCACATCAAGCAGGAGATCCGCAGCGGCGCCTTGGCAGAGGGCGCGCGCGTCCCCTCGGAGACCGCGCTGATGGCAGCCTTCGAGGCCTCGCGCATGACTGTCAATCGGGCTGTGAGGGAGCTCAGTGCGGAGGGCTGGCTGGAGCGTGTGCAAGGTGCTGGCACCTTCGTCGCCGGCCAGAAGCTGCACTCGGTCCTGCTTGAGGTCCGCTCCATCCGCGACGAGATCCTGGAGCGCGGCGGGCGACATGAGAGCCGACAGTTGGAGCTGACCGCGGTCTCGGCCGAGCCTTGGATGGTTCGCGATCTCGAGGTTCCGCTGGGCGAACCCGTCTTCCACTCGGTGATCCTCCATGTCGAGAACGGTCAGCCAATCCAACTGGATATCCGCCACGTCAACCCAAGCTTTGCGCCTGCTTATCTGGACCAGGACTTCAGCCAGCAGACACCCTACGACTATCTGACCGGTTTGGGGCCGATCGAAGCTGCCGAGCATCAGATCGAGGCCATCATGCCCGACGCGCGCATGCGCTCTGCCCTGAACCTGGACAGGGGCGAGCCCTGCCTCAGCCTGATCAGGCGGACTTGGTCCGGCGGGCTGGTCGCGACCCGCAGCCGGCTGCTGCACCCCGGCAGCCATTTCTCGTTCATTGGGCGCCAGGACTATCGTTCGGCCGCTGCCCCCCGCTAACCAAGCAGAGGATTAACCATGTCCGACAGCAATCCGCGTATCGACAACAGCCGTCAGATCAGATCGCCCCGCGGAACAGAGATCACCGCAAAGTCCTGGCTGACTGAAGCACCGCTGCGCATGCTGATGAACAATCTGGACCAGGAGGTGGCCGAAAAGCCTGAAGAACTGGTGGTCTACGGCGGCATCGGACGGGCCGCACGGGACTGGCAGTGCTTCGACACCATCGTGCGCAGCCTGCGTGATCTGGAGAAGGACGAGACCCTGCTGGTGCAGTCCGGCAAGCCGGTCGGGATCTTCAAGACCCATGCCGATGCACCGCGCGTCCTGATCGCCAACTCGAACCTGGTGCCGCATTGGGCGACCTGGGAGCACTTCAACAGCCTCGATAAGGTCGGACTGATGATGTACGGCCAGATGACGGCAGGCTCCTGGATCTACATCGGCAGCCAGGGGATCGTGCAAGGCACCTACGAGACCTTCGTCGAGGTCGGCCGCCAGCACTTCGACGGCAACCTTAAAGGCAAATGGATTCTGACCGGAGGGCTGGGCGGCATGGGTGGCGCCCAGCCATTGGCGGCAACCATGGCCGGCGCCTCTATGCTGGCCGTCGAATGTCAGCCAAGCCGGATCGAGAAGCGACTTGAAACCAGATACTTGGATGACAAAGCTTCAAACCTGGACGAAGCGCTCGCGATCATTGACAAGGCACACGCTGCGGGGCGCGCTGTCTCGGTCGGCCTTCTCGGCAATGCGGCCGAGATCTTTCCCGAGATCGTCAAGCGCGGCATCCGTCCTGACGTGGTGACCGATCAGACCTCGGCGCACGATCCGCTGAACGGTTATCTGCCCGCTGGCTGGAGCCTCGACACCTGGGCAAGGCAACGCGAGAAGGATCCTGAATGCACTGTGAAGGCCGCCAAGGCATCCATGCGCGTCCAGGTTCATGCCATGTTGGAGCTGTATCGCCAGGGCATTCCCACGCTGGATTACGGCAACAACATCCGCCAGATGGCGTTGGAGATGGGCGAGGAGCATGCCTTCGACTTTCCGGGCTTCGTGCCGGCCTACATCCGCCCCCTCTTCTGCCGTGGCATCGGTCCCTTTCGCTGGTGTGCGCTCTCCGGCGATCCCGAGGACATTTTTGCCACCGACGAAGCGGTCAAAGCTCTGCTTCCGAACAACGCCCACCTTCACAACTGGCTGGACATGGCCAGAGAGCGGATCGCATTTCAGGGCTTGCCGGCACGCATCTGCTGGGTCGGCCTCGGCGATCGGGCGAGGCTCGGTCTCGCCTTCAACCGTCTGGTCCGCGAGGGCACGGTCAAGGCGCCGATCGTAATCGGTCGCGACCACCTCGATTCCGGCTCGGTCGCCAGCCCCAACCGCGAGACCGAAGGGATGCGCGACGGCTCCGACGCAGTCTCCGACTGGCCGCTTCTCAACGCCCTCTTGAACACTGCCTCCGGTGCCACCTGGGTCAGCCTGCACCACGGCGGCGGCGTTGGCATGGGCTTCTCTCAGCACAGCGGTATGGTCATCGTCTGCGACGGCAGCGAAGACGCCGACCGGCGGCTGCAGCGGGTGCTGACCAACGACCCGGGCACCGGTGTCATGCGCCATGCAGACGCTGGCTACGAGATCGCCATCGACTGCGCCCGCGAGCAGGGTCTGAATTTGCCAATGTTGAAATAGGGAGATATCTCACGGCGATGGCTCTGAACCGTGACATCCGAAAGCCGCCCTGCCCCAAAAAAGTCAAAGGGCACCCAAACGGGTGCCCTTTTCTTCGCCGATCCTGAGGATCGCTACTGCTTGATCAGGGTGTAGTCATAGGTTCGGCCACGATCGATCTCGATCGTATGCCGGGTCTGCTTACCGCCATGCGTCGCCTCGACCATATAGAAGCCCTCGGGGAGGGCGATGCGCGGACGAGCCCCGGTCAAGACGGCCAGAAGCTTGCGCTGTCCGTTGCGATCCTTGCGCCACGACAAGACGCGCCAGGCTACGTTGCGGCGATAGGGATTGGCACCGATCTGTGGGATCAGAGCCAGAGTGGCGAAACCGACGTCGAGGACCACGATCTGGTTGGTTGGTCCCTTGACGAAGAAGGACTGCTCGACGACCAGTTGGTCGAGTTGCGCCTTCAAGACATAGCGACCTTCGGGAAGGGATACCTTGCCCGGACCGGTCAGAGAGACCGGCGCAGAAACATCGCCCTCACTCTTGTAGGGCTCGATAGTGAGTTGAACGTCCGACAAGCGGTGGGTCTGGCCTTCGTTGATGTTGACCCCGATCTCCACTTGCTGAAGCTGAGCGGCCACGCTTCCGATCGGTGCGATCAGCAGCAGCACCATCGGCAGAATCAAAATCAGACACCGTCCAGCCAAGCTGCTGACAGCCATCCTGCTTTCTCCCATTTCATCTGTTCCCTCGGGAATCCTTGCCCCGGTACATTGTGACCTTCTAAACCGGTTGCCCGAGTTGTGACAAGTCTAGCGCGCCGCTTCAGGGGAAGATGTGATCAGCGTCGGCGGCAAAGCTGCCAGGCGCCAGGCTGCGAGCAGTCCCAGAAGCGCGAAAGGTGTGAAAGCAAGAAACAACCAGCGGACCAGGGGGGCCAGCGCGGCAGCGCTCTCTGCGAGCGCCAAACCTTGTGCATTGGCTGCTATCCCAGCAATTGCCGCGCCGCTGGCATAACCCAGCATCTGCACTGTCGCCATCGCACCGGCGGCATGATCGCGCTCAGCCTCCGGCGCGCCGGTCACCACGCGGCGAACGATGAAGGCATAGGCCATTCCGAAGCCCGCCCCCTGCATGCCGACAAAGGGCAGGATCAGCCAGGGAGATCCCAGCGGAAAGACCAGAGCGATCCCGACCAATCCCACCAGGATGGTGAGTGCTCCCAGACGCAAAAAGAAAGGCTCGCCCTCAGGCTTCACGCGGCTGATCGCCAGAGCCGCAAGGGTCCAGGCAACGGACTCGAAAGCCACGAAGTAACCGGCAGTCAAGGCGCTCACACCATAGAAGGCCTCCAGCAGCAGCGGACCATAGATTAGAAAGGCGATGGTTGAGACTGACAGCAGCAGAGACATGGCCAGACCGTAGCGCGCGCTACCGCTGTTGCGCAGTGCGCGTTGCGGCAGCAGGCTGCTGATCACGCGCGCATCGATGCGCTGCATCGCGACCAGCGAGACGATGCCCAACACGACCAGGCCCAGCCCCACCCAGAGAGACTCGACCACGCCGGCGGCAGCGATCGCAAGTACACCCAAGATCAGCGGCACCAACGAGGCCCATGGGACCCGGTGACTGCCGAGGGATCCAAGGCCACGATCGACACGAGCCAGCAACCAAGGCGCCGCAGCGGCGACGACAAATCCCTTTGCCGCGAAGACCAGAAAGGCCCCGCGCCAGAACCCCATCTCGGCAAAGAGCCCGCCGATCAGCGGACCGGCAAGAGAGGCCACGCCCCAAATCGCGGAGATCAGGCCGAAGAGCGGAAGCCAATTGCGCTCGGGGAAACCGCGCGTGACGGCGACATGGCTCAGTGCGGTCAGTGCCCCACCACCGATCCCCTGCAACACGCGACCACCGAGCAACACGGCCATGTCCGGTGCCAGCGCTGAGGCTAGGCAACCTATCGCGAAAACGGCGGCAAAGCTTGCCAGGGACCGGCCGATGCCCAGCCGCAGCGTCGACAAGCCAGCCAGCGCGCCAGCGACGATCGAACCCAGCTCATAGAGTGCAAAGGCCCAAGGCGTCCATTCGATACCGCCCAGATCCGCCACCACGGCCGGCATGACCGTCGCCACCACGATGCTGTCCGCAGCATGCAGCCAGATCCCGCCCAGGACTAAGAGAAACAAGGCCCAGCGCCCCTCGGCCAAGATCTTGCGCAATGGCTCTCGCGCCTGGCTTTCCTGATCCATCCTCTGGTCTCCCTATCCCCTCGCCGCGGGGGAATGTCATTTAGAAACTATTTTGTTTCTAAACTATGCTATGCAACGCCCTTGCAATGAAAAAGACAAGGAATATCTTTCAAAATGTACGGGGCGAGATACCCCAACGCGGGTGGAGACCAAATGCGGCCATGGCGCTTAGCGATTCCGATATTCTTCTGACGATCAAACTCTCCGGGCCGATGACGACGGCAAGCCTGAGAGAAAAGTTGGGAATCACGCAACAGGGCGCTCGCCAGCGCTTGGCGCAGCTGGCCCAAGCCGGCCTGCTGCGGCAGGAGAGCGAGAAAGGCGGGGTCGGACGCCCAAGCGCCTGCTGGTCGCTGACCGCGGCCGGTCACGCGCGCTTCCCCGATGGTCATGCCGACCTGACGGCGGCTTTGATACAAGATGTCGCCACACTCTTCGGGGCTGAAGGCCTGGAGCGCCTGATTGCGCGTCGGGAAGGTTCGCAGGCAGCGCGCTACCGCCAGGCGTTATCGGATTGCCTGGATCTGAAGGAGCGCTTGGAACGGCTGACCGCTCTGCGCAGCGCCGAAGGCTACATGGCCGATCTCCAACTGCAGGATGACGGCAGTTTTCTACTGACCGAGCACCACTGTCCAATCTGCGCCGCCGCCTCGGTATGCCAAGGCTTCTGCCGCGCCGAACTGGATCTCTTCCGCAGCCTGCTGGGCGACGCAGCCAAAGTCGAACGCTGCCAACACCTACTTGCCGGCGATCAGCGCTGTGCCTACCGGATCTTGCCACCGAAGCCTACTTGATCGTCCGGACAGCTAGCACGGATGTCTCACCAGGATAGGGCCGCCCGCGGGGTTGAAGGCCTCAAGAGTAGCACAAGGCTACGCTTTTTGACCTTCTCCTAGCGGATCGGTCTCCGCCCGGCGCGATGACGGCCCTATCCTGTTGAACTATCCGGGCTAGACCATCGACAAAACAAAAGAGGCGCCCAACCCGTCGGAGTTGGACGCCTCTTCCTATGCCGCGTCTCCGATCGGGCTCGCCAGTGCCCGACAGCGGAGCAAGAACTAGAACAGTCCTTCGATCTGTCCGTCTTCATTCAGATAGATCTTGTTGGCAGCCGGCACACGGGGCAGCCCCGGCATGGTCATGATGTCACCGCAGACCACCACGATGAACTCGGCACCGGCAGAGAGGCGCACCTCACGGATGGTGAGCGAGTGGCCGGAAGGCGCACCCTTCAAGTTCGGATCGGTCGAGAAGGAGTACTGGGTCTTGGCCATGCAGACTGGGAAGTGGCCATAGCCCTGATCCTGCAGCTCCTTGAAGCGCGCACGCACCGCCTTGTCGGCCTGGATGTCGTCGGCACCATAGAGCTTGGTGGCCACGGTCTTGACCTTATCCCACAACGCCATATCGTCGTCGTAGATCGGCGCGAATTGGCTGGTCTCGCTCTCGATCAAGCCGACAACGTGCTGTGCCAGATCCTCGGTGCCCTTGCCGCCCTCGGCCCAATGATTGCAGCGAATCGCGGTGGTGCCAAGCTGGTCGGCAACCTCCTGCACGGCGGCAACCTCGGCATCGGTGTCGGTGATGAAGCGGTTGATGGCTACCACCGCCGGCACACCGAAGGACTTTACGTTGCGGATGTGACGGGCCAGATTCTCGCAGCCCTTCTTCACGGCCTCGACATTCTCTTGCCCCAGACTCTCCTTGGCAACCCCTCCGTGCATCTTCAAAGCCCGGATGGTGGCGACGATCACGGCGGCGTTCGGCTTCAGGCCGGCCTTGCGGCACTTGATGTCGAAGAACTTCTCGGCGCCCAGATCGGCACCGAAGCCGGCTTCGGTTACCACAAAATCGGCCAACTTCAGGGCCGTTTCCGTGGCGATCACAGTGTTACAGCCGTGTGCGATATTGGCGAAGGGGCCCCCGTGGATGAAGGCCGGGTTGTTCTCCAGGGTCTGTACCAGGTTCGGGGCCAGCGCATCCTTCAGCAAAACGGCCATGGCGCCGGGTGCGGAAAGCTCTGCTGCGGTCACGGCCTTCTTCTCGCGGGTGTAGCCGACCACAATCTTGCCCAGACGGTTCGTCAGATCTTTGAGGTCACGCGACAGGCAGAAAATCGCCATGATTTCGGAGGCCACGACGATGTCGAAGCCGTCTTCGCGCGGGAAGCCGTTGGCGACACCGCCCAACGAGGAGTTGATCGAGCGTAGCGAGCGGTCGTTCATGTCGACGACGCGGCGCCAGGCTACGCGTCGGCTGTCGATGCCCAGCTGGTTGCCCCAATAGATGTGGTTGTCGACCAGCGCGGAGAGCAGGTTGTGCGCAGCGCCGATGGCATGGAAATCGCCGGTGAAGTGGAGGTTGATGTCCTCCATCGGCACGACCTGGGCATAGCCGCCGCCGGCTGCGCCGCCCTTCACGCCGAAGCAGGGGCCAAGAGAGGGCTCGCGCAGGCAGATCATGGCTTTCTTGCCGATCCGATTCAGACCGTCACCCAGGCCAACCGTGGTCGTGGTCTTACCCTCGCCCGCGGGCGTTGGGTTGATCGCGGTCACGAGGATCAGCTTGCCGCGCGGCCGATCTTCCAGGCTGCGGATGTACTCCAAGGAGACCTTGGCCTTGTAGGGCCCATAATTCAGCAGGGCCTCAGTTGGGATGTCGACCTTGGAACCGATTTCATGGATCGGCTTCATGGTCGCTTCACGGGCAATCTCAATATCGCTCTTGGGCATGGTGGTCCCCTCGTCAGGACGGTCGGTCTTTTGATTGGAAGTCGCAGCAGGCTACGGCGGAAGCACACTAGTCGCGGAGAAGCCGTGGCAATATCTCATGCACGACAGCACGGATGCTCGATTCCGCCATCTAATGACAAATCCGCGACCCGAAGGCTTCTGTCAAGCGTCGAGCAGGCTGCGCACGGCATTGAGGCCAATTGGCCCACCCTGGAACTCGGCCATGGCGTCGATCAGGCAGTCCCAGAGGTAGCAAGCGGAGGCAGAGTCGAAGAGCAGGTGGTAGGCAAGCGTGCCGTTCATGTCCTGGCGGCAGATCACCGCCGACATGCGTGCAAGCGAGGTCTGCGCGATAGAGAGATTGGCGAACTTCCCGGCCCGCAGATCAACACCGCAGAGCTTCGCCAGCATGGAGTCGCTCGCTTCTCCCGTCATCAGGAACCAGGCATGGGTTTCCTGTCGCGGCAAGGGATAGCCGCGCTCTTTGGCGCGCGCCTTGCGCCAGGCTTGCTCCAGCTCGGCCGGGTCACCCGCCTCAGGCTGCAGGCTACCCAGCAGAAAGAGTTCCTCGTCGGCCAGCCGAAGCGCCAGTCCGCCATCCTTCTGCGGAGCTGCCTGATTGGGCACAGCAGGAGCCTCGACTCCCTTACCTTTCAACCATTTGCACGTGCCAGCCCCCTTGAATCCGAAGCGGTGTAAGGGGGAGAGGTCGGCCAGACCCATGCGTTTGGCCGTCGCGACCTCGTCGCCGGCCGTTGCGTAGCTGACCGCGACTGAGGACAGCCCCAGATCCTCGAAGCGCGCGCCGGCAGCCTGCAGGCGAACATGCGCGAAGGAGCGGCGAAGTTGGATTGCTGCGGCCATGGTGCTCACATCTCCTGGCGCTTGTTGTCCGGGTCGTAGAAGTGCGGTTTGCAGGCCTTGGCTTCCAGCAGGCGCCCGTTGGTCTGCTTGATCAGCAAGGTGTCGTCCACCTGGGTGTCGGCTGGACCATAGGCCAGACCGATCACCACATTCATGGCTTCTGAGAGCGCGACTGAGGTCACGAAGCCGACCATTTCGCCCTCCTTGCTCAAGAGAATGTTGCTTTCCAGCGGTGCCGGCTGGTCCTTCGGCAAGGTGAAGCCGACCAGGCGTCGCTTGGAGGGGTGGCGCCGCCGAAGCTCGATGGAGCGCTGGCCGACGAAGAAGGGTTTCTTCTTGGATACCGCCCAAGCCATCTCAACCTCGTCCGGCGTGGTCATGGCATCGGTATCCTGGCCGATGATGATGTGCCCCTTCTCCAGGCGCAACACGCGCTGGGCCTCGACGCCGAAAGGCTTGATCCCCTCGTCCTTGCCGGTCTCCAGCAGCAGGGTCCAAAGCGCCTCGCCGTAACCCGCCGGCACGTGGATCTCATAACCCAGCTCGCCAACGAAGCCGACTCGCAGGAAGCGTGCCGGGATACCGGCAATGTGGCCTTCTCTCAGGCCCATATAGGGGAAGGCCGCTACCGAGAAATCGACATCGCTCTCCAGCTTCTCGAGCACAGCGCGGGACTGCGGCCCGGCGATGTTCACGGCCGCATAGCCTGCAGTCACGTTGGCAACATCGACCTGCAGTCGCCACTGTGCGTTCCACCACAGCATCTGCCGGTAAACCCGATCGACCCCGCTGGTGGTGGCGGTAACGTAGAAATGCTCTTCGTCGAAGCGACAGGCGACACCGTCGTCGATCACCACGCCCTGTTCGTTGGTCATCAAGAGATAGCGCGAGCGTCCGACCGGCTGCTTCTTGTAGGCGAAAGTGTAGAGCCGGTTCATGAATTCAGCCGCATCTGGGCCGCGGATCTCGAGCCCGCCCAGGGTCGAGACGTCGATCAGCCCGACGTTAGAGCGGACGTTGCGCACCTCGCGGGTGATGGTGTCCTCGCGGGCGCTCCGCTCACCATAGTAGGCCGGACGCCACCAGAGACCGGCGGTCATCATCACCGCCCCCTGTGCCAGGTGGCTATGGTGCATAGGGGTGAAGCGCTCCGGCTCGAAGACCCGACCGCCCAAAACACCCAAGGTCTCTGCGGAGAAGGGTGGGCGCGCCGTGGTCACACCGGTCTCGGCAACGCTGCGTCCCGTTGCCTTGGCCACCAACCGCGCGGTCGCCAAGGCTGAGTGACGCCCCTGGCTGGGGCCCATGCCGACCGTCGAGAAGCGCTTGACCAGCTCCAGTTCGTTGTAGCCTTCGGCGACCGCGTTCTGGATGTCCTTGATTTGCAGATCCTCGTCGAAGTCGACGAAATCTTTACCGCGGCGATGCTTGAAGATCGGCCAAGGGTGATTGATGCCGGCAGCGCCGCGATCGGCCGGCACGCTCGGCGCCTTGCCGGCATCGAGGCCCAGGGCCTGCGCAGCCTGCCAACCGGCCGCTGCGCCCTCGGCCTCCACGGCGCCAAGGTCGTAGGTCGAGTTCAGCGAGCCAGCAAGCGCAAGGCCGGCGGGCAGATTACCGATGGTGAAGTGCGCGGCCTCGTCATCGTAGGAAAGCCGCCCACCGGACTGTAGCGACAGCTGGTAGGTCGGTGTGTAGCCGACCGACATGGCCAGCAGGTCACAATCGATGCCGACGCTGCCGTGATCGAAGGTACCGGGTCCGGTCACGCGAGAGACCCGGACAGCGCCAAGGTGCAATCCGTCGCGTCGCGCCACGGCCTCTTGGACGCAATGCCCGGTCATGATCTTCAGCCCGCGATGCTGGGCGGCCGCGGCCAGCGGTCCCTCTCCGGCGGTCTCGCGCAGCTCGACCACTGCTGACACCTCGACACCGCAGTCGGCCAGGTCGAGCGCGACACCATAGGCATGATCGTTGCCGGCGAGCACCACGGCCCGGCGACCAGGCCTCACGCCATAGAGACGAGCCAAGCGCTGTGCGGCAGAGCCCAGCATGACGCCCGGCAGATCGTTGTTGCGGAATTGGGCTGGCTGTTCGATCGACCCCTGCGCCAACACCAGCTGCTTGGCTCTCACCTTGTAGAGGCGATTGCCCTTGATCACCGGCAGATAATGATCGGCGAACCAGCCGTTGCAGAGCGCCGAGGTCATGACCTCCAGGCCAGGCGTCGCTTCGACCTCCGCCAAGAGGGCTTCGCGCCGCCGCAGACCAGTCGCAGCATCGGCATCGAAACGGGCGTAGGAGAGCGCACCGCCCAGCTGCGGCTGCTCTTCCACCAGCAGCACCACGGCACCGGCACGCGCCGCCTGGATGGCCGCCATCATGCCGGCCGGGCCGCCGCCGACCACAACCAGATCGTAGAAGAGATAGGCCTTGTCGAAATAGCCGTGCTCGGCCTGGGTGTCGACCCGGCCGAGCCCGGCCTTCTTGCGGATCAGCGGTTCCCAATAGCGGTCGAAACGCGGGCTGTTGAAGCTGCGATAGTAGAAACCCACCGGCATGAAGCGGCCGAAGTGATCCAGGTGGCGATCCTTATCCTTCTTCAGGCTGCCCGTGTAGTTCTGCCCGGTCACCGTCAGGCCGTCGCTAATCACCACGCGGTCGGCCAGAACGTTCGGCTCGCCGGGCAGCTGCACCAATGTGTTGGCATCCTGACCCGCCATGGTCAGCACGCCACGCGGGCGGTGGTACTTGAATGAGCGCGAGAGCAGCCAAACGTCGTTGGCGGCCAGTGCAGAGGCGACCGTGTCACCAGCCAGGCCTTGATAATCCTGACCTTCGAAAGAAAAGGTGACGGGCTTGGCATGATCGATCCAGATGCCGGCTGGCGTCGTCAGGCGATTGACGGCCTGCGTCGCCGAGGCGGGGCGATCCTTCGTCGTTGCGGCACTCGACATCAAGCGGACTCCTCACGAGGGGCAAAGTCGACACGCTCCTTGAAGAGCTCGCTTGCCGGATAGGTGCGCAAAATCTCATCCGTCGCCGTGTTACGCTCGGCGATGAACCAATAGCTGCTGGCGCTGTGGCACCACCACTCCTGCACCACGCCAAGGGTGTTGTTCGAGAGGAAGACGTGATCGGCCCAGGCCGCGTCCTCCAAATCGCGCGGATCGGGTTGCGCGATCACCTCGCCGCCATAGGCGAACTCGGAGATGTTGCGGGGCCCGTTCAACGGGCAGGTCAGGATCTTCACTGCAGCATCCCCCTTAATGGCTGGCCGCCGTTGCGCCCATCTCATTGACCAGTTCGAAGGTCTTGAAACGGCTCAAACGGAAGGGCTCCAGCAGCGTCGGCTGCTTCTCGTTGGCGACACACTCGGCCATGGTGAGCCCGGTAATCGGCGTCGCCTTGAAACCCCAGGTGCCCCAACCGGCATCGAGCCAATAGTTGCGCAAGGGGCTCTCGCCCATGATCGGACTGTAGTCCGGCGTCATGTCGGTGATCCCAGCCCATTGTCGCAGCAGTCGCACCTTGGCCAGGAAGGGGAAAAGCTCGAGCGTATGCCCGATCAGGCTCTCCTTTAGATCAAGGGTCGAACGGGTCGAGTAGAGCTCGTAAGGATCGGACCCACCGCCGATCACCAGCTCGCCGCGCGAGGTCTGCGAAACGTAGGCATGCAGGGCTGACGAAGAGAC
Organism: Rhodospirillales bacterium; assembly: GCA_963669445.1. GTDB lineage: Bacteria > Pseudomonadota > Alphaproteobacteria > Kiloniellales > JACOMY01 > JACOMY01. The sequence continues at coordinate 657,542 of OY770029.1, read as the reverse complement.
AAGCGGATTGAGGAAGGGCTTCAGGGGTTGGGTCACCATGGCTTGCAGCGGGAAGCTGCGGACCGGCAGACGGAAGCCGGCCATCTTGGAGACGATGCTGGAATGACCGGCGACTGCCTGGATGACGTTGCCGGCGCGAATGGTGCCCCGCGTGGTTTCGACGCCAACCACACGGTCGCCTTCCTTCACGATGCCGACGGCTTCGGTACGCTGATGCACCTCCACGCCCTTGTCCATGGCCCGTGCTGCATAGCCCCAGGCGACCGCATCGTGGCGGCCAGTGCCGCCATCGGGATGCCAAAGTCCGGCAAGAACCGGATAGCGGTGGTCTTCGGGGATGTGCAGACTGGGAACGATCTCGTGGATCTGCTTGCGGTCAACCAGCTCGATGTTGGTGCCGCAGTGCTTACCCACCTCGGCGCGCATGCGGAAGGTCCGCACCGTGGCGTCGGAATGCGCCAGGGTCAGCTGTCCGCGCTGCGTATAGAGCATGTTGTAGTCGAGTTCCTCGGAGAGCGTGTGGAACATGTCGACGCTCTGCTTGTAGAAACGCACCGATTCCGGTGTGATGTAGTTTGATCGGATCACCGCTGTGTTGCGGGCCGTGTTGCCGCCGGCTAGGTAGCCTTTGTCGATGACGCAGACCTTCTTGATGCCGTGGTAGTGCGAGAGGTAGTAGGCAGTCGCCAAGCCATGGCCTCCCGCCCCGATGATGACGACATCGTAGGAGGGTTTGAGATCTGTCGCGAAACGGAAGTCCGGTCGCGGCGAATACTGGCCGGTGAGGCCGTGTTTGAGCAGAGCTAAGACCATGCTCGCTATCTAGGCCTTTGTCTCAGAGGCTGGCAGGCTGCAATCGACACAAACAGCCGCCGATGCGTCATAGCGACCAAGGAAGAGGACGCAACAGATGAATAGAGCCAGTATCGCAACACCCCTGGGCTCGGTCGGCCTGGTCGAGCGCGACGGCGCAATCGTCGAGATCGATTGGACGAAAGGCGAGGTCGCGCCGAGCACGCCGCTCCTGATGCGCACGGCCGAACAGCTTGAAGCCTACTTCGCCGGAGAGCTTAAAGAGTTCGATCTGCCTCTAGCTCCGGCGGGCGGGGAGTTCCAGCAGTCGGTCCTAAGGGCCTTGCTCGCCATCCCCTTCGGCCAGACCCGCACTTATGGTGAGATTGCCAAGGAGCTGGATACTTACGGGCAGCCTGTAGGTGCGGCCTGCGGCGCCAACCCGATCCCGATCATCATCCCCTGCCACCGCGTGCTCTCGGCCAACGGCTTGGGCGGCTTCTCGGCACGCGGCGGCGTCGAGACCAAGATCGCGCTGTTGAAGCACGAAGACGCCTATCCCTTTCTGGTCTAGGATCTGCGCGCCCTACCCCGGCGCGGCCACCTGCAACTCCACGCCGGCACGCGCCAGCGATCTGGCGAGCCGCTCCGGCGGGGCAGCATCGCTCACAAGCCTGGAGAAGCGCCCCGGGTCAGCGATCTTGATCAGAGCGGGTCGGTCGAACTTGGAGCTGTCTGCAAGCAAGACTGCACTGCGGGCATTGGCCAGCACTGCAGTCTTGATCGCCACTTTCTGCGGGTCGAAGTCCATCGGACTGCCGTCATCTGCAAAGCCCGAACAGGCTAGGAAGGCGATGTCCACGGCAAGCCTGCTCATGGCCTTGGCGGCTGCCTCGCCGACCAGTGAACCGTCGGCGCCACGCACCTGACCACCGGCGACATAGACCTCTACCGACCGATCGCCGCCCAGCAGTAAGGCAGCGGGCATGTTGTTGGTGAAGACGGCGCGAAGCGGCTTGCCCAGAAGCTCGCGTGCCAAAGACTCGATGGTGGTGCCGACATCCAGGTAGATAGCGGCCCCGTCCGGCACCAGGGCAGCCGCAAGTGCCCCGATGCGCAGCTTGGCATCGATTGCCATGACCTGCTTGTGACGATAGCCCAGCCGCACCCGATCGTCCGGCGCGCCGACACCGCCGTGAAAGCGCTGCAGCAGTCCGGCCGCATCCAGTCGAATAACGTCGCGCCGGATGGTCTGCGTCGACACGTGGAAGAGTGCTGCCAGATCCTCCAGACTGGCAAAGCCGCGCGCCAAAACGAACTCCAGGAGCCGGACCTGACGCGGACCCAGGCCGGCAGTCCTGTTCTCGCCGTCCAACTCGTCAAGCGTCTTGTCGATCATCTTGTCCATCATCGGGGGGCTCACCACCGTTCCTGAGGTCTCTGGCACCTTGCGATCGATCACTCTGGACAAGGCAGCGTCAGAAAACTTACAAAACTTCTCGTGAGTCGGAAACCCCTTAACGCGCCAAACTGCGGAGCCAAGCCGATGCTCGCCTTCAGTCCGGACTGCAGCCTCTTGTTCAGCGAGGCAGGTTGCTTTGATCCCTGGGACCTGGCCTGGCACGCGGCCACCTTGCCCGAAGGCTTGATCGAGGCAGACCCCCAAGAGGCCCTGGCTTGGCTCTTCGCACAGCCCAAGGTGCGCCGCGTGCCGCTTGCCGTCATCGGCCCAAAGGCAGCGAGCGAGTCGCAGTGCCGGACCGCGGAGACCCTGGGTCGACGTCTGGCGAAGCTGGGTATGACTATGATCACCGGCGGGCGCGGCGGCGTCATGGAGGCCGCCAGCCGCGGCAACCTCGAGGCGGGCGGCCTTCCGATCGGCATTCTTCCCGACGAAGAGTGGAGAAGCGCAAACGACTATGTCGCTCTGCCCATTACGACTGGCTTGGGTGTCGCACGCAACGCCGTCATAGCCAGGGCCGCCTTTGCCCTGATCGCAATCGGGGGTGAGTATGGAACGCTCTCGGAAATGGCGCTGGGCCTGCACTTCGATCGCCTGGTGATCGCCTTGCAGGGCGCTCCCTCTATCGCCGGTGCCCACGAGCTCGACACACTCGACCAGGCCCTTGACCTTGTCGCGCTCAGGCTCTTCGCAATGGATCGGTGACGCCGACCTACGACCTGTGCTAGTGTCATAAAACGATCATTACTCGATGATATGTAAGATACCTCTTAAACGTGATGAAGCAAGCGGGGTTTCCGAATGCGTGCCGTCACAATCGCTTACCTCGTCTATCTGATAGCGCCGATCCTGCTGCTTCTGGTCGGCTCTTTCGGTGAGCGTTGGACCAACACGCTGCTGCCAAGCGGCTTCACCGGCTCCTGGTATCAAGAGTTGGTCGGCGATCCCAGTTTCCGGCGCGCATTCGAAACCAGCCTGATCGTCGTGTTGGCGACCTGCCTGGTAAACAGCTTGATCGGTATTCCGCTTGCTTACGCCATCCACACCGCAGCCAGAGCCGGAGTCAAAGTGGCGGCCCGGGTGCTGTCGCTGCTGCCGATCGCGGTACCGGAGTTGGTGCTGGCCTTCGGTTTCATCTTGATCTTCTCGAGCGACTGGCTGCCCTTTCTAGGCTCGACCTGGCTTCTGGTGGCAGGTCATGTGGTGCTGACCCTGCCCTATCTTCTGAACGTTCTCCTGGCCGACCTGGCCAGCCTTGGTCTGGACGAGTTGGAGCAGGCCGCCGCCAGTTTGGGCGCAGACCTGCGCCACCGCCTCTTTGACATCGTCCTGCCCGGCCTGCGCCACAGCCTGATGACTGGCTTGATCACAGTTGCCGCGATATCAATCGGAGAGTTTCAACTCTCGAACCTGGTCGCCGGCTTTCTGAACCGCACCTACCCCGTTGTGCTCTTGCAGGCCTTCTACGGCGCCACCGGTTTTGCCTGCGCGGCAACAGTGGTGCTGCTGGCCCTGGCACTCGCCGCCTCGGCCGCAGGCGCTCTTACCGCCCGCACGGCCCACGGCAGATAGGGAAGGCCGACCTTGCACAGTCTGGTCTCCGGCCGGAGGACCTCCGACCCCCTCACCCCCCGAAACTCTCAACGAAAGAGGAGAAACGGTTATGATACGCATGCTCGCACTGGCGGCTTCAACGGCCTTGGCCTTGCCTTTGGTTGCCCAGGCCCAAGAGGGTCCCGCGCTCTATGACGGCGAGAAGGCGCTCTACGAGGCGGCAGCTGAAGAAGGTCTGGTGGTCTCCTTCGATACCGGGCCGACCTGGGCCAACTGGAAGGCTCAGTTCAAGGCCTTCACACAGCGCTACCCCCAAGTTCAGATGGTCTATAACGATCTGGGCTCGGCCGCCACGGTGGTAGCCCTGGAGAAGGCGCGCAACCGTCCGCAGGCCGACACTGCCTATTACTTCGCAGGTTCTGCTCTGGATGCCGCGGAGAAAGGCGTGGTGACGGGTTTTGAGCCGGTGAACTTCAAGAAGCTGCCGGCCGCCTTTAAGGACAAGGACGGCAAATGGTTCACCATCCACACCTTGAACGTCGCCTTCCTAGTCAACACCAAGCTGGTAGAAAACGTCCCAACAAGCTGGGCCGATCTAACCAAGCCCGAGTACAAGAACGCCATCGTCTATCTGGATCCACGCTCCACCGGACAGGGTCAAGTCGTGGTCTTCGCCGCCACCTTCGCCAACGGCGGTGACATGGACACTGTTCAACCGGGTATCGACTATCTTGCCAAGCTGCACGCGGACGGCAATGTCCTGCGCGTCGTCGGTACCACCCCCTACGCCCAATTCCTGAAGGGCGAGATCCCGATCTGGATCGGCTACGAGAACGACGGATTGAAGGCTAAGTACACCGACGGCATGGGGGACGACGTGGCTGTTGTCATGCCCAAGGAGGCCTCGGCCGCAGCCCCTTACGCCATCAGCCTGGTGAAGGACGGCCCTAACCCCAACGCCGGCAAGCTGTGGCTCAACTTCATCATGACCGACCAGGGCCAGGCTCGCTTTGCCGACGGCTTCGTCAGGCCATCGGTGCCGGGTGTCGCTCTGCCTGAAGAGGTGGCAGCCAAGATGCCCCCGGCCCCGCAATTGCGTCCGCTGGATGTCGCCAAGGCCAAGGATATGAAGGCCGAGATCGACAAGGCCTGGGCCAAGGCAGTCCTGGGGCAGTAGCGAAACAGGGAGGACGATCATGCTTCCAACCGGCCTGCGACTCGCCTTCGCCACGCCTGGCCTGGTCGTCCTCCTGCTTTTCTTTGCGCTGCCGCTCTCCGTCCTGGTCGGCGAGGCCGTCGAGGACGGCGGTTCCGCCTTCGGACGTGTCTTCGCCGACCCGGTCTTTTGGCGGGGTGTGAAGGGCACCTTGATCTTGGGCATCTCGGCGCCGCTCGCCTCACTCATCGTCGGCACCATGGTGGCGATGCATCTGGCGCGCTTGAGCGAGCGGGCGCGCACCATCTACCTCTTCGTGATCTCGCTCCCCCTCACCTTCTCTGGCCTCATTGTCGCCTACGGCTTTATCCTGGTGTTCGGTCGGGCCGGATTTGTGACCCTGCTGCTGGCGGAAATCGGCTTCGACCCAGCCGTGATCGGTGCACTCATCTATTCGCCGGTCGGCCTTGGTGTGGCCTACAGCTATTATCTCATTCCCCGTGTCGTTCTGGTCGTGCTGCCGGCGCTCACGAACTTCGACATGGTCCAACTCGCCGCCGCGCGATCGCTTGGCGCCAGCCTGCCCCGCGCGCAGCTCGACATTCTCCTGCCGCAGATCCTGCCCAGCCTGGTCGCTGCCTTCTGCCTGACCGCAGCAGTGGCGATCGGCGCCTATGGCACCGCCCTGGCCCTGGTCGGTACGCAGGTGAACATCCTGCCACTGGTGCTCTACTCCAAGATCTCGGAAACAGGATCCGACTTTCCTGCCGCTGCCGCGCTCTCCGTCATACTGATGGGCACCTGTTGCAGTGTCATCCTTCTGGCGGAACTGGTCGGTCGGCGACCGCGCCGCAAACGTGAAGCGGTCTACGCCAGGCCAAGCTAGACCAAGAGGGTTTCAGGTCATGCGCTCCGGCGCAACGGCCGCAGTGGGGTGACGTTCGTGCCCTCGGTCTCCTCCCTCTTGGCTTTGAAGAGCTGCACCAGGGCATCGATGACGATGCGCACCCGCGGCACCTGGCGCAGGTCTGCATGGACCAGCAGCCATTGCGTTGTGGTTTCGACCGGCGGGGTTAGGCGCTTCAGTGTCGGTTCGCCGTCGCCCAAAAAGCAGGGCAAGACGCCGACGCCGTTGCCGTCACGAATCGCGCGGGCCAGCACCATGCCGTTGTTGGTCCTGACCTCTGTGTGTCGCTCGCCAAGAAAGGCGAGTTGCCAGGCCTGGCCCGGCATATAGGTATGGTACTCGTCGAAACCCACCCAAGGCAGCGCCCTCAGGGCCTCCTCGTCACCGCCCGCCTGCGCGGCATAGGCTTCTGTGCCGTAAACCGCGTAAGCGAAGGTACCGAGCTTTCGACGCACCAAGCTGGGCAAATCCGGCACGTGTGGCCGGATCGAAAGATCGGCTTCGCGTCGTGACAGATTGGCCGAAATGTGATTGACCGTAATCTCGAACTCGATGCAGCGATGATTCTCCCTGAGTGCCTTGAGGTGGCGCCCCAGGAAGTCTGCCATCGTCTCATCGACGGAGATACGCACGCTGCCCAAATGAGTGTTGCCGAGACCAGCGGCCCGGCGCTCGATGGCTTGGGCTGCCTGTTCCATCTGCCGGGCTTCCTCCAGCAGGTTCAAGGCCTGATCGGTCGGCTGGAAACCCTCGGGCAGCCGCTCGAAGAGGCGGAAGCCCATGGCTTCCTCCAGCGTCCTGATACGACGAGCGACCGTCGGATGGCTCACACGCAGCCGCTTGGCCGCCGCTGTCAGGCTACCTTCTTCGACCAGCGCCAGGAAGACGCGCAGGTTGTCCCAATCACCACTCATCCACCGATTATAGCAGCGCGGGCATCTCCGTGCCTGTACATTTTTCTACAGTAGATCTTCACAATCGTCGGCAGACGTTCGCCGACGTTCGCCGTTAGTCTGCTCGCCGACATTGATTGAGTTCCACGAGGAGTTTCTTCGTCATGCTTTTGGAACCGCGGTTATGGGCCTTTACCAAAGGCTTGCGCTGGCGCATCGCCTACGCCGTTGCCGTCGGCATGGCTGCGGTGGTCTGCGGGGTTGCCCGTCTTGCCCTACTGGGCTGGCTGATTGCCGCGATCTTTGCCGGCGCCGATACCCGCGATCTGCTGCTGCCCATCGCCGGCGTCGCCCTTGTCATGGTCTTGCGCGGTTTCCTGGAGCAGTGGCGCGCCATGGTAGCCCATCGCACGGCCGCCCGAGTGCAACAGCGGCTGCGGCGTCTGCTCTTCGAGAAGGTAGCCAGCCTGGGCCCGGGTTATGTCGCCGGCCAACGCTCCGGTGAGCTGACGCTGACGATGGTCGATGGGGTCGAGCAGTTGGAGACCTACTTCGGCACCTACCTGCCGCAGTTCCTGATCTCCCTGCTGACGCCGCCGGCAATCTTCCTCTTCGTAGCCTGGCTCGATCTGCCCGTCGCCCTGGTGATGCTGGTCTTCGCGGTCATTGCCTTGGTAGCGCCGGCTGCCTGGCACAAGCTGGATTGGCGCAACGCCAAGACCCGGCAGGTCGCCTATAGCGACTTTGCAGCCGACCTCTTGGACTCGATCCAAGGCCTGGCAACTCTAAAGGCATTCGGCCGCTCTCGCGAACGGCGGGCTCGCCTGGCCCAGCGCGCCGAACACCTCTCCCGCACGACCCTGTGGGTGCTGGCCACAAACACGCTGTCGCGCGGCATCACCGATGCCTCCATCGCCGTCGGTGCGGCAGCAGCGCTGACCCTGGGCGCCTTTCGGGTCGAGGCGGGCACCATGTCGCTGTCCGCGCTGCTGATCCTGCTGATGATCAGCATTGAGATTTTCCGGCCGTTGCGCGAGCTGCGCAATGTGTTGCACCAGGGCATGGTCGGCCTCTCGGCAGCGCAGGGTCTCTATCGCCTCTTCGATGCCGAACCGGCAGTGCAGGAGGCGCCCGAGCGCGAGCGCTGGGCGGGCAAGGTCGAGAACCTGGAGCCCAGCCTGACCTTCGACGGGGTTACCTTCACCTATCCGGGCGCCCAGCGCGCCAGCCACGATGGCCTCAGTTTCCATATCGCGCCGGGCGAGCGCGTCGGCGTCGTCGGGCACTCGGGCACCGGCAAGACCACACTGGTGCGCCTGCTCTTACGCTTCTATGACCCCGACAGTGGGACTGTCCAAACCGGCGGGAAAGACTTGCGGAACCTGTCGCTGGCAGCGCTTCGCGCGCGCTTTGCCGTGGTGCAGCAGGATGCCTTTCTGTTTCACGGTAGCTTGGCTGACAATATCGGCATGGGTCGGCCGGACGCCGATCGGGCCGAGATCGAGGCGGCGGCGCGCGCAGCCAACATCCACGACTTCGCGACAGGCCTGCCGCAGGGTTACGACACCCAGATCGGCGAGAAGGGCGTGCTGCTCTCCGGCGGTCAACGCCAGCGCGTGGCGATTGCGCGCGCCGTGCTGCGCGATGCGCCGATCCTGATCCTGGACGAAGCCCTTTCGGCGGTCGATGCCGAGAACGAGGCGGTGATTCAAGCAGCCCTGGATCGCTTGACCGAAAACCGCACCACCCTTGTCCTCGCCCATCGGCTTTCCAGTGTGGTCGATTGCGACCGCATCCTGGTCTTGGATCAAGGCCGGCTCGTCGAGGAAGGACCGCATGCTGTCCTCATGGCCAAAGGAGGACTCTACGCCGGTCTGATGGCAGAGCAGGCGCGCGAGGGCGACGCCACGGCCGACGAACTGGAACTGGATCTCGTCTCCGAGAGTCCCAAGCTCACGCACGAAGCCCCAGGTCCACACGAAGCACCTGCAGCCGATGCGCCGCGCGAGGGCATCGTTGCCGCCGAAGGCCTGGGCTGGGGGAAGCTCGTGCTGCTGCTGTTCGGTATGATCCTGCCCTGGCGCGGGCGCATGACCGCAACCTTCATCTTCGGCGTGCTTCGGGTTCTGGCCTTCATCGCAGTGGGCGCAATCAGCGCCCTGATCGTACTGGACCTGAAGGAAGGCCGGGACTTCACCCATCTGCTACCCTGGCTCTTCCTGGCGGCACCGCTCGCAGGGATTCTGCATTGGGCGGAATCCTGGCTGGCCCACGATGTCGCCTTCCGTCTGCTGGCCGAGATGCGAGTCGCCCTCTTCGATCAGTTGGACCGCTTGGCTCCTGCCTTTTTGACCCGACAACGCAGCGGCGACCTGATGGGGATCGCTACACAGGATATCGAGCTGGTGGAGTACTTCTTCGCCCACACCGTTACTCCAGCCTTCGTTGCGCTGCTGGTCCCGACCTTGGTGATGATTATCCTTGGATGGGCCGATCCCTGGCTACCGGTGGCCCTCCTGCCCTTCCTGCTGGCCGTCGCTATTAGTCCCTGGCTGCTACGCGGCCGGGTAGATCGCCTAGGGTCCAAGGCACGCGAGGCTGCAGGCGAGTTGGCTGCACATGCGGTCGACTCGGTGCAAGGCCTGGGCGAGGTCGTCGCCAACGACCAAGTGCGCGCACGGGCCGAGGCGCTGGACGGTCTCACCGAACGGCATCTCAAGCTGCGGCTCCCCTTCTTTCGCGAATTGACGGTGCAGGCCTCCTTGCTGGAGGTCTTGACCGGCCTCGGTGGCTTGGCGGTGGTGACCGTCGGCGGGCTTCGCACTGTCCAGGGCGCGGTCGACCCTGGTCTGCTACCGCTTCTCACCCTGCTGGCGCTAGCAGCCTTCCTGCCGGTGTCCGAGATCGCCCAGATCGGCCGGCAATTGGCCGATACGCTTGGCGCCACGCGACGCATCCATGCGGTTCACAGTTTGCAGCCGGCCGTCACCGATGGCCCCGGCGTGGCGCGCGACGCGGCACCACCCAGCGGAGCCAGTCTGGCTATCGAAGACTTGGACTTCCGCTACCCGCGCAGTGGCGAGAGCGTGCTGCAGAAGGTCTCCTTCCAGATACCGCCCGGCCAGACCCTGGCCCTGGTCGGTCCGTCCGGCGCCGGAAAGTCCACCCTCGCGCATCTCATCATGCGCTTCTGGGACCCGGAGGCAGGCCGTATCCTGCTGGACGGCCACGACCTGCGTGACTTCACCCTTGACGGCTTGCGCGAGCGTGTCGCTCTGGTGGCCCAAGACACTTACCTTTTCAATGATTCACTCGAAGCCAACATCCGCATGGCCAAGCCAGACGCCAGCGCCGAGGAGCTACAGGCTGCGGTCCGCCATGCCGCCCTGGGCGAGTTAATCGCCAGCCTGCCTGAGGGGCTGTCGACCTCCGTGGGCGAACGTGGCGCCTCGCTCTCAGGCGGGCAGCGCCAGCGCGTTGCCATCGCCCGAGCCTTCCTAAAGGATGCGCCGTTGCTGATCCTCGACGAGGCCACCTCACATCTGGACGCGGTTAACGAGCGCTTGGTGCGCGGCGCGCTTGACCGGCTGCAGCAAGGCCGGACCACCCTGGTGATCGCCCATCGTCTCTCGACCGTAAAAGGCGCCCACTCCATTCTTGTGTTGCAGCGCGGCCGGGTGATGGAACAGGGAAACCACGACGAGCTCTTGGCAAAGGGTGGCCTCTATGCGCGCTTGGTCCGTCGTCAACAGGGCGGGGCGGCCGGCCGTGCGGCTGCCGCCGAATGAACGCAGCCGTCATTCGCCTGCGACCAAAGCGCGGAGCGGCCTACCCTCGGCCATGCTCGTGGACCTGCTCGAAGACAAAGAACGCTCTGGATTGCGGACTTTGCCGAGTAACGAGGCGTCCGTCGTGCTGGTCATAAAGTATATTGTTGTGGGTGAACAATGCCTTCGTGCTCTCTAGATCGGTGACTTGAAACACCAATCCACTGTGCAGGAGGTCCGTGCCGCTCGGTCTCTGCTCAATACCATAGTCTTGCAACAGCACCTCCGGCGTCACGATTGACGCACACCCATTTGGCGCAAGGCACGCGACAGAGCCGTCGCGAACACGGATCTCGTCTGCCCCGAACAGGTTTCTGAGGAATTCGACATAGATCAAGGGGTCGCGCGAACAGGATAGCACCTGCTTCGCGCCCAAAGCGCCGTTCTCGTGATTGAGCAGCAAGGATCGATCCACGGCCGCAGCGACGACGTCCTCGCAGGTAAAGTAGAATCCGGTTTGCGCTTTCGCGGGTGTCGCAAAGGCTAGCTTGACGGCGATGGTTTCCACCCGGCCGTCCGGTTGCTCAAAGGCTCTTGAGAAGGGGACAAGATCCCCGCCCGAAACACTGCGTTCCTGAAAGGCGGCGTGGTCCCGATCCGCATCGCTCGACGTCAGAACAACGTGTGAGAAACCCCGATCGCCCTGGGCCTCACGATAGGCAGCATCATTCTTGACGAAGCTGTTTCCGGTTGCGATGGCCTTGGCGTAGGCCACAGGATTCTCTACGGCCAATGTCTCGATCATTGGTCCGTCCTGGAAGTACATGTTGGCATTGTAAGTACCGAAGGGATGCACCCCGTCGGGTGCAACAGTGAACCCCATTCGTCGATAGTGCTTGCGGGCATCGGGAAGGCTCCCGGCCACCAAGACGAAGTGGTCGAACAAACGCATTGCATTTCGCTTTCTTTGCTGTGGAGGGACCCGACAGAGGGACTCGCATAGAGCGGTAGCGGCCGTGCCCCTGTCTCTTGGCCAAAAGCTTAGGTACACCGCAGGCGAGCACGCAAATCAGGAAAGCTCTCTTCCAGACCTAGAAAAACTGAGTCTCGAGGCTGAGATGCAGAATGATAGCTTCCGCCGAAAGGAACAGGATGACATACCGAATTCCCGCATTGAATGGCTTGCGCGCTTTCGAGGCGGCGGCCCGACACCTCAGCTTCAAGCTTGCTGCCGGTGAGCTTGGAGTGACGCCTGGCGCGGTGAGCCAACAGGTGAAGAAGCTGGAAGCATCTCTCGGCATTGCGCTGTTTCGGCGTCTGCCGCATGGGTTGCTGTTGACGCGTGAAGGCGAGGCCTACTCTCCGAGCATATCGCGCGTCCTCGAGGAGCTCACACGGGCGACCGAAGCGATCGCCCCGGATTTGAACGCTAAGAAGTTCAGTCTTGGACTCTGCCCAAAGGCGGCTTGCTTGCTGCCGGAGAGGTGGCCGCGTCACACGGCGACGCTGGATCGCTTCATCCGCGATGTCCGCGTGACCGATGACTTGGAACTGCTGTTCGACAACTCGCTCGACTGCATCGTACGCACTGGCGAGGGTCCTTTCGGGACCTTGAGCGCGGTTTCGATCGGCCAAACGCCCAGTTCCGGAGCACAAGCGCTCTTGCATTTTGTCTGCCGCGCCGGGCTCATGACCTGCAGGCAGTCCCGGGCCATCGTCGACGATCTGCGGGATTGCTTGGCGTGATCGCTGGCTACCCCCAATCGATCTCCATAAAAGCCTCGCAGCAAAAGGAAATGGGCCTTTCGGCCCATTTGTTAGTCTGAGAGGTTTCTAGTTCTTGTTGGCTGGATATCAGAGGCGCACCACATTGACCGAGCAGCTGGCGTGGCGCACCACGCGGGCCGTGTTGGGACCCAGCAGGAAGTCCGACAGGCCGGGGCGATGGGCACCCATGACGATCTGATCGGCCTTAATCTCCTCGGCCACGTTCAGGACCTGCTCGTAGACCGAGCCACGCCGCGCCAAGGTCGTAACCGTCATCCCATCCGGCGTCATCTCGGCCACCACCTTGTTCAGCCGTTCCAAGGCTTCCTTGACGATCTTGGACATGTCCAGATCGCCCGAACCTCCGGTCTCGCCGCGAATGGCATAGCGCCAATCCAGGCCTGCGATGATATCCGGTACCACCGTCATGACGGTGAGGTGACCATTCGCCATCTGCGTTTGTGCCACGGCTGAATCCATGACCTTCTTGCTGGTCTGCAGATCCATCAGATCGACCGGGGCCAAGATGCTTACTGTCATAACTGCACTCCTCCGCTCATCGGTATTCCGGCCGGATATAGAGCCAGGCCAGCCATACAAGAAGAATGGAAACGGCCAGGCTTAGGATGGAGACATAGGGCGACGGGTTCATCTCCGCGGGAGGCGCAGGCAGCTGCGGCGTGAGGACCGCCGCCTGCGGCAGGGTCGGATCGATCAGCGGCGCACCGGAGATCGACGCATTGATCGCCTTGACCGCAGTCCCCGAGATCGGCGTCAGCCCCACAGCGATAGCGCTGGGGCCTTGGTTGCCAACCGCATCACCGGTTTCCGGCGCCGGCCCTGCGAGCACCAGCTGCGAGCTCAAGGTATCGACCGGGCCAAGCTGGCCACGATAGACACCGGCACCGATCCGCGACTCACGCAGGAAGGGGAAACGCACTAAATTGGCCCCGTCGCTCCAACCGCTGATGTTGAGCAGCCGAAAGCTCCCCTTGGCGAAGGCATCGATTAAGGCACGATCGCCCTCTGGCGCAAAGACAACGGCAACATTCTCGCCATCGTCACTGATTCGACCGAGCAGTGCTTCGGCAGTTCCGGACTCGCCGACGTCGATGCTGGCCGAGAGACCCATCCCTTCCTTCAGTAGACTGGCGATCCTCTGCGAGACAGAGCCCTCTGGGCCGACGACTATGCTCTTCGCGTCCTGCAGGCTGGTCGGCCCGAACTGAGCTACCACGAGATGGACCAGGTTCTGATCGACGGCAGCCACCGCCTCGAAGCGATTGTCACGCGTCGGGGCCGGACCGGAGAGATCGAAGAAGGAATCCGCACCGACCAACGCCAATCTGGCGTTGCCGGCTGCCACCTCGCCCAAGGGGTCGAGGCTAGGCGAGATCTGGACATCTTGACCGGTGAACGCCGAGCGAGCCGCCCGCAAGGCACTAGAGGCAGCCGCGCCCTCGCCGACGGAAGGCGCAGCTGCGATCAGCAGCGGCTCTTCCGTCTGCACAGCACCGGCTTGGATCAGACCCATACGAGCCAAAGCATCGCGGGCTACCGCTTGTGGCGAGCGTCCCTCGATATCGACCTTGCGATTGAGTTCCTGCATCGTGTTGCCGTCGATCTTGCCGGCCAAGGAGTCGAGCGCTGGCCCGAGCCCTTGGTGAGTGGACAGCGATGCCGCCCGCGCCACCGGCCCGGCGTCATAGACCGGGAAGTACTCTAGATCGTCGTCCAGGATCACCAGGTCGTAGTCGGAGATCTGACCGTCGGTCGTATAGACCTCAATGACATCCAGCTTTCCGTCCAGGAGCTGGTTGTAGAGCAAACCGCGTTCGCTGAGTGGCAGGACCTCCGTCGCTGCGAACTCCAGATCGTATCGACGGTTCATCGCCAAAAGACCGTCCAGCGGACGCTGCACGAAGTCGTCTTCGACACCCAGGATCAGCTCAGGCGCATGCGAGACCAGCTCCGACATGGAGGAGACACCCAGTTCCGCCGCACGCTCGGGCCGCATGGCCAGACCGTAGTTGTTGGCAAAACCAAACTTCTCCCGCCAAGAAAAGCCCAAAGGCTCATAGAGCTGTTTCACCCGCCGGGTTGCTTCTTCCCCATCGGCGGTGGGGTTCTGGCCCAGCATGACCAAGCCGGTCCCGTTGTAGTCAGGATAGGCATCGATATCGCCACGCTTCAGGGCTTCCATCACCGCCTGGGTGTTGGGGTAATCGACCACACCGGCAACCGGTAGGCCTTGTTCGGCGGCAACCGCCGCCATCATGTGCGCCAGAACCCGGCTCTCACCGAAATTCTTGGCTCCGATCTTGATCCTCTGTTCGCTCTCGCCGCAAGCAGCGAGCGTGACAGCAAGAAGGGCGAGCAGTGCGTATCTAAGCATGATGTTATCCCTCCTTTCTTGATCAGGAACTGCGATGGCCAACGGTCTCGCCGCGGGCCTCGATCGGTTTGGGTTCAGCCACCTCCTTCTTGATCTCGCGCATGAAGCCGACGATCTGCAGCAGGACGATGACGGTGAAGGGGATGGCACCGGTAATGGCCATGGCCTTAGCGACAGCGACCGACTCTGAGAACAGCGTCCCCACCGTCAGCGCCGCGATCAAGGTGCCCCAGACCATCTTCTGTATCACCGGCGGATTGAGATCACCGTCCGTGGTCATCATCGAGAGCACGAAGGTGCCCGAGTCGGCCGAGGTCACCAGGAAGATGAACATCAGCACGACAGCCAGGGTGTTCAGGATCTCACCGCCGGGGAAGTAGGAGAGGAAGGCGAAGAGCGCCTTGGTGGCATCCTCGAAGATGATTTCCTGCAGACCGCCGCCACCGAACATCTCGATGTAGAAGCCAGCACCGCCAAAGACGGCGAACCACAGCATCGAGAAAATCGTCGGCACGAAGACCACGCCCAGGCAGAATTCACGGATCGTACGTCCCTTTGAGATACGGGCCACGAAGATACCGATGAAGGGACCCCAAGCGATCCACCAGATAAGGTACGTCAGGGTCCAACCCGCGCTCCACCCACCAAGATCCTCAAAGGGGAAGAGCCTGTAGGACATGGTAATCAGGCCGGAGAAATAGGTTCCGATCGAATCGACGAAAGTCTCCAGCAGGAAGCGGGTTGGGCCTGCGAAAAGCACGATCAGCATGATAAGGATAGCGATCACCATGTTGACGTTGGAGAGGATCTTGATCCCCTTGTCCACGCCGGTGGTCGCCGAAAGCATGTAGCAGACGAAGAGGATGCCCAGAATGATAAGGGCAGTGTTCACGCTCTCATCGGTGCCGAAAGCGTAGAAGGATCCCGACCGCACCGCCAGAGTGCCCATGGCCAAAGACCCAGCCAGACCAAAGACGACCGACAGCACCGCCAGAACGTCTGCCAACTTGCCGACATTCTCACCGGTCTTGCCGCTAAACAGTGCCTTGATCGGCGTCGAGATCATCGAGGGTTGACCGCGCCGGAAGGTAAAGTAAGCGATTACCAGCGCGCAAACGGCGTAGATGGACCAGGCGTGCAATCCCCAGTGCAGATTGGTGATGACCAGTGCCTGACGCGCGGCCTCCGGCGTTCCACCTTCCATCCCGGGAGGGGAGATGTAGTGGTACATCGGCTCCGCCGGACCCCAGAGCAGTAGTCCGGACCCCATGCCACCGGCAAAGAGCATAGCGATCCAGGATGCCGTGGAAAACTCCGGCTCCTCGTCGTCCTTGCCCAAGCGGATCTTACCGTAAGGCCCGAAGGCCATCACCAGAGACAGCATCAGAAATGCCGTACAGATGAAGAGCCAAGCCCAACTCACACCGGTCAGGGTGAAGTTGGTAAAGCCCAACATGGCGCCGGTCATGGCGTCTGGGTCTATCAACCCCCAAATGCCGATACCAGCCGTACAGGCCATCGCAGCTACGAAGACAGTGTTAACGTTCAGCCTAGCGCCAGCCATCCCTTCCTCCCTCTAATTTTTTGTTTCATTAGGATTGCCATAGGCAACTGTCACAGAATCTCTTCAGAGCGACAAGGAGTTTTCAATCCAAGACGCAGCAGCGTCAAAAAGCGTCACCATCCAGGTCAGGACAAATGCCCTAATGTTTTGTAATTCAATACTATTCTGCCCTCGATTGGGGGAAAATGTAACTCGTTTCACGTTGCGGAATCAGGTGTCTCGAGCAGCGATTTGATCATCGAACAAATGTACTCTTGGTAAGCCGGCTAGGCGTGGCATCCGCAACTTTGGTCAAGGAGCAAAGTCAGACACTCAGCCGGCAGCGACTTCCTGGTCCAAGGCATCTCTCAAGGCACGACTGAGGGTACGTTGTTGGAAGGGCTTCTTCAAAACGGTCGCTCCTCGCGGTGCGGCAGGCTTTCCGTTCAGGGCGCTCGGCGCATAGCCGGAGATAAAGATCACCTTGAGTGTGGGGTAGCGCGCCTGCGCCTCCTCAGCGAAGCCAGGGCCATCGAGTTCACCCGGCAACATGATATCGCTCAGCAGAAGCTTGAAACCCTGTACTGACTCGAGCGCGCGCCGCGCCGAGGCGACATCGGCCACCGCAGTGACGCGATATCCGGCAGCGATAAGCATACGCTCGACCAAGCGACGGACGTCGTCGTTGTCCTCCAGCAAGAGGATGCGCTCGCCGCGCCCAACGCCAGGCAGCGCCTTGTCGCCCCTCTTGGCTTCGGCTCCCTCTTCCGCTTTCGGCAAGAACAACGTGATCTCGCTTCCCTTTCCGACTTCGCTTTCGATTGCGATGTGGCCGCCGGACTGCCGCGCAAAGCCATAGGCCATCGAGAGCCCTAAGCCGCTGCCCTCGCCCACGGCTTTCGTCGTGAAGAAGGGCTCGAAGACGCGCGCCTTGACGGCCGCAGACATTCCGATGCCGCAATCTCGCACGCTAAGGCTCACATAGGGACCAGGTACGACTTCCGCCGGACCCATTTTCGTCTCGGGCGCTAAATCGGTGTTGTCCAAGGTGATGCAGAGCCGTCCCCCGGAAGGCATGGCGTCACGCGCGTTTAGTGCAAGGTTCAGCACCACGTTCTCAACTTCATAGGGATCAACTGATGCGGTCCAGAGGTCGGGTTTCGAGCACGCTGAGATGACGATGTTAGATCCGAGCAGACGCCGCAGCCATTCGGTCATACCGCAGACCAAAGCAGCCAGATCGACCGTTTGTGGCTTCAAGGACTGTTGTCTGGAGAAAGCAAGCAAACGCTGTGTCAGCTGCGAACCACGCTCGCAAACTCTGAGAATCGCACTGACGGAGTTGTCCGCCTCGCCCAGGCGATCGGCAAGCAGTTCAGCATTGCCCTGCACGACAGCCAGAAGGTTGTTAAAGTCGTGCGCAACGCCACCGGTTAGCTGGCCAATCGCCTCCATCTTCTGAGCTTGCCGCAAGCGCTCTTCGACCTGCCGCCATTCGGTGATGTCGAGAATGAAGCCATTCCAGACGACGGCGTCGTTCTCCAAGACCCGCGGTGAGGAGGAACCGCGAAACCAACCGAATTCGCCATCGGCGCGCAGCAAACGTCCTTCCCACTGCCAAGCCTCAAGCTTGTTATGTGCTTCAGCAATTGAGCGATCGAAGCCAGCGAGATCGGATTCGTGCACGCGCGACCTCAGCTTGCCGGCATCCTGGACCACGGCTTTAGGACTCAGACCCAAGATCTTCGAGACAGTCCCGCTGATGTAAGGCACGCTCTGCCGACCCTCGCTGTCGATGTGGAACTGGTAGACCAACCCCGGCAGATTCTCCGCCACATCGTGAAGCCGCTCTTCGCTGGCTCTTAGTTCGGCTTTGCGCTCGGCAGACTCGCTCCTGGCGGCCAACGTGATGGCACGCTCCTGCTCCCAAACGTCCTTTGCTGCTAGGCGCAGTTCTAGGTGTTGCACAATAACGCGCGAGAGGCTGGTCAAGAGCGCGACTTCAGACTGCGTAAAGCGCCGTGGTTTGGTGTCGACCGCACAGAGGGTTCCGAGCACCACGTTGCCGGGCAGGAGCAGCGGCGCACCACAATAGCTTCTAACCCCCTCAGCCATCGTGACCAAGGGGTTGTCGGCAAAGCGTCGATCGACTGTCGTATCTTCGACGATCAGAGGATCGGGGCTCAATAGCGCATGTGCGCAGAACGCAATGTCGCGCGGGGTTTCCGTAAGATCCAGTCCATAGCAGGACTTGAACCACTGTCGCTGCTCGTCGAGCAGGGTTACGACCGCAATCGGTACCTCGAGCTGCCGGGCCACGCACTGCGTGATCTCGTCAACAGCCTCGTCGGCCGGACTGTCGAGAACCTGCAGACGCCGCAGCGCACGCAGGCGTTCAACCTCATTTGCAGGAAGAGGTGCGCTTGCCAATTCTAACCTCCCAAGGGCGAGTTCTTTAACGACCCGCTTTTCGCAAACTAAGGCTCGACGCCCGCGCCAGCAAGTCTGCGCAAGAATTACTCTGATCGGGCCTCTGCCCGTCCGGCAAGCCTCCTATGTCTTGGCAGAGCTTGACCGAAGCAGGTCCGAGCACGAGAACAGGGCTAGACATCGTGAGCCCGCCACTCGGCCGGCCGACGAAGGGATTGAGCACGCCATGATCACCCTGGCCGTCATCGTCGCGATCTTTGTCGCGAGCAACATCTATATACAACGCCGCGGCAAGGTCCGCCACAAGCTGGCGCGCCAGTTCGCCGACCACTCGGCCTTCATGGCGCCGATCAACTGCCTCTTCTACCTCTTCTCCGCCGTGCCGAACCGGCCTTACCTCGACCCAACCGGCTTCGACAGCCTGCAACGGCTGGATGCCGATTGGGAGAAGATACGCGATGAAGCAAAGCTGATTTTCAGCGAGGTGCAGACCGAGCCGGTGCATCCCAAGTATGACCTGGCCTTCTATTCCTTTATGAAGAACGGCTGGAAGCGCTTTTACCTGAAATGGTACGGCGATATGATGCCATCGGCGCTGGACCACTGCCCGCACACAGTGAAGCTGCTGCGGAGTATGCCGGATATCCGTGGTGCCATGTTCGCCGTGTTGCCGCCGGATGGGAAGTTGCCATTGCACCGCGATCCCTACGCCGGCTCGCTGCGCTACCACTTGGGACTTGTCACGCCAAACGACGACGCCTGCATCATCACCGTCGACGGAGAGACCTACAGTTGGCGCGACGGCAAGTCCGTGCTCTTCGACGAGACCTACATCCACACGGCCGAGAACAAGACGGATATGGCGCGCATCATTCTCTTCGCGGATGTGAAGCGCCCGCTTACCTTCAAACCAGTCGAGGCCTTCGCCTATCTGGTCGAGAAAGTCTTCGTGCGCGCCACCACCTCTGTCAACGACCCCTCGAAAGAGAAGGTCGGCGCGCTGAACTTCATCTTTCCACCGATCTTTTATTACCGCCGGGTCATGCGGCGCTTCAAAGCCTGGAACAAGCCGCTCTACAAGGCCCACAAGTATGTGGGTTTTGCTGCGGTTGCCGGCCTACTGGTCTGGGCTGTTTCTTAGTTGTCAACTGACGCCTGCACCGGCGACACAAGGGAGGCGGACGATGACCGGTGCATCTGCAAGCGGCTTACGTTTGAGTGGCGACGACGGTCGCGCCGAGGTGACGGACCTAGCGGGAATCAATGCCGTCCTTGCGCCACTCGGGATGCGGGTTTGGCCCCTCCCGCACGATGACCTCCCGCCCAGTGTCGAAGCCTTGCTGGGGCAGGACAGCCTGACGGAAGAAGAGGTTTCGGTCCTGAAAGACCACTTCTGTCTTGGGCGTGAGGCCTTGCTCGCCCTCATTCGAGAAACCGGCCGAGAACCGGCAGTTGCCGGAGGGGGTGCCTTGTCCACTCGTGAGGAGAGCCACGGCAATGACTATCCGCAGCTCTACCAGGTCGGGCCGTCTCTCGACTTCAGCCGCTTCCATCGGCTGCATATCAACAGAGCCGACGACGGGACAGCTGTCGACGAGACCATTCAACTCCTGTGCGGCGGCGGCATCTGCGCCTATCGAAAGACGCCTGAGGGGACGATCTTGACCCTTGCCCTAACCTGCCCTAGCAGGGAGCAAGGTTGGATCATGAGCTACTCCGGCGGTGAACCGCACACAGGGAGTGTCGACCAGGCCTCCGTCGGCACGAAAATCCTGGTGCAAGTGTCTGGCCCGCCGTGTTGGAAGATTCGCCACGTCGAAGAGCAGGCTTGATGGCCTCGCCGGATCAGGGCTCCCTTCGCATAGAGGATCGCAAGGCAAGGGGATACAGGCTGATTTGGCGGAAGCGTCGAGCTGGACATGGTTCCTGTGATCAGCGAAACCTTCGATGCGCCTTTCTGCGATGCAATGACCAGAGTTCCGCATGAACCATGACCGCAGCTATTTCCTACTGCTCAACATCGGGCATTTTCTAGATCACCTCTTTACCTTGATCTTTGCGACGGTAGCGGCGCTGGCGCTCTACCGGGAATGGGGCGTCGGCTATGCCGAGTTGCTGGCCTATGCCACGCCGGGCTTCTTTGCCTTCGGGGTCTTCTCCCTACCGGCCGGTTGGCTCGCCGATCGTTGGAGCCGCGACGGTATGATGGTGGTCTTCTTCATCGGCATCGGCCTAGCCTCGATCGCGACCAGCTTTGCCGCAAGCCCGCTCCAGATCGGTGTCGGCCTCTTCGTGATCGGCATGTTCGCAGCGATCTATCATCCGGTCGGATTGGCGATCGTCACGATGAAGTGGCGCAACACCGGAATGAGGATCGCTGCAAACGGTGTCTGGGGCAATCTCGGCGTCGCCAGCGCGGCCCTGATCACCGGATACCTGATCGACCACGGCGGCTGGCGCCTGGCCTTCGTGCTGCCGGGCCTCTTCTCGATCGCCATCGGTTTCGCTTATCTGGCGCTCCGCTGGAAGGCCTTGCGCGCCGAGCACGGCGCAGAGGTGGTCAAGCCGTCTGGGAGCGTTCAGGTGATGGACACAGCCAAGCGTCGCCTGCTGATCCGGGTTTCGACAATCGTCTTCGTCACCACCGCGGTCTCCTCGATCATCTTCCAGTCGACCACCTTCGCGTTACCGAAGATGTTCGATGACCGCCTCCACGGGCTTGCCCTAGAGATCGGCGCCTGGATCGACGGAGCGGCAAGCGATGGGGAGAGCGATGTTGCGACCGTGATCGGCTTGCTCGCCTTCGCCGTCTTTGCCATCGCATCGATCGCACAGCTGATCGTCGGGCGTGCGCTCGACCGCTTCGGCCCACGGCGTGTCTTCATGATCGCCGCCGCTATTCAGCTCGTCTTTTTCGCACTGATGCCCGGAATGACGGACCTAGCGGCACTGCTCGTCGCACTTGGTTTCATGCTGGGCGCCTTCGGTCAAATCCCGATCAACGACTTTATGATCGGCAAGATGGCCAGCGGCCCAGCCCGCGCCCGCATCTATGGCGTTCGCTATGTCGTCAGCTTTTCTGTGCTGGCTGCCTCACTGCCGATGATCGCCCTCATCTACGATAACTGGGGTCTCGACAGGCTCTTCCTGGTACTGGCCGCCGCCGCAAGCATCATCCTCGCCACGGTCGCGCTCCTACCCCGGCGTTTGCCGTCGTTTTCCCCGTCGAAGGTTGCCGCCGAGTAGCGGGGCACCTTGCCGCAGCAATCAACAAGAGCCGGGTTCAGCTCTTGGAATTACGCCACCTAGAACATAAATTTCTGTCAGGACAGAAATGGATGAAACAAATGCGCGATCAAACAAACCAGGAGATTGGCAGTCTGACGACCTTCTACAACGGCTCCTGCCCGGTTTGCCGCCATGAAATGACGGCTTATCGACGCCGCGCCGAGTTGCTGGGAATCAAGACTTTGGGCTGGTCGGACATCATGGCCGAACCCGAGCGACTGGCGACCTTAGGGATCAGCATGGAGCAGGCCGAGCGACGCCTGATCGCAGAGGACGAGCAAGGCCGCATTCTGATCGGCGTCGATGCCTTTGCAGCCCTTTGGCGCCGCCTGCCCGGCTATGGCTGGGCAGCCTGGCTGATCACCCGTCCGGGGATCCACTGGCTGGCGCGCATGGTTTACGACCATGTGGTGGCAAGGGTCATCTCTGACTGGTCCAGGCGTCGACGCAAACGGCTGGCTGAGCGCTGCGGTTAGGCAATGTAGCTTCCAACAAGGAGGAGCGGCGGCTATGACCAAGAAGCAAGCAGGTGCGCTTACCTTTGCTGCGATCATCGTCAACGCCAGCCTGCTCTCCGGCCTCATCGCAGCCTACGCCAAGATCGAGCCGGACCTGGATAGCCTTGCTTTCATCGGACTGGGCATTGCTGCAGCCCTGATCCCAGCTCTGCTGGCTTTTCGCCAGTTCGGGCGCCGGGGACCTCTGGGCTATCTGCGGTCGCTGGTCGCCGCACTGCTGGCCGCCCTCCTCACCGGCGCCATTGCCGGAACCCTCTTCGCCCCGCTCTACGGTACACTGATCGGCGCCTTGATCCCCTTCTACTTCCTGAAGATACCGGCGGTCGCCATCGTTGCCCTCCTGGGGTTTGTCGTTACCCACGAGATCGGCAAGCTGCAGCACCAGATCGTTACGCCCTCTCCAGCCGACCAGGTGGCAAAGCGGGAGGATGGCGATGAACAGTAGGATGCGATGTCCAGCGCCTAGGCCGATCTCCTCAGAGCCCGATCTCCGCTATTCTGCGCCGTCGAAAGCGCGATATGCCATGCCACATACCAAGCCCGAAGCTGTAGCGCGCCGTGACCCAGAGAATGGCGAAGTAGGCCAGAGCGTAGGCGAGCAGGCCAGGCGGAGCGCGGGGCGGAAAGTTCTCAGCAAGCTCCAGGGTACCCCGCACGAAAGTTGGAACTCCGACCCGGATCATGGTCACGACGGCCACGACGATCATACTTGCCAGCGGTGTCAGGATTACCGTCGCAAGCGCAAGCAACCAACACTTTAAAGGGCGCAGGGCGTCACCGGCTCGAAGGCCAAAACTGCGCCCCGAGAGATAGCCGCAAAGCGCGACGACGGCGATCAAAAGGATCAAGAAGCCGAACATCGGCAGCATACGGCCGAAGAAGATCTGCCCGATCGCGTAGTAGGTTCCGAAGGCGACCTGCAGCAACCCCACGAAGAGGCCAAGCGCAAAGCCCGCGGGCCGCATCACCGGGCGCGCGGCCGACGGGAGGAGCTTGGCCAGTCGGCGTCCAGCCGCGGCCCCTCTGTGGCTAGCCCATTGGTTCGCTGGGCTGGTCCTTTGAGAGGGCTCACTTGATCCTCTTGATCTCGTTCTTGTGCCAACGTTTCAGTCCGGCGTGAAGCCCAAGCCCCCACCCCAGACGCGCAATCAGAATGGCTAGAGTTATCGAAACGACAATAATGAGAACTACGGTCGCATCACTGATGTCCTTCAACACCTCTTGCTGAAAATAGCGCGCCACTGTGCCCAAGTTGTCAATGCCCACCAGGACCACAATGTAAACGAATGAGATAACAACACCATAGAGACTTCCCAAGAGGCCCATGTAAACCGAGATGACCCAGTTGTACTTCTTGCTGGGCTCTTCTCCCGTTCGTTCGGCGATCTTCTGCGATACGTAACTGGCGGAAACCATCATGACAATCAAACCAAGCGATGATCCGACATCGATGTTGAAAGCCTCCGCGAGCAATTCAATGACAACAAAAAAACCAATCAGGAATAGGATGTAGATTCCAGAAAAGTAGGTGAGGTTTTTCTTCATATCGTACATAAGCAAAACCCTTCGCTGCAGAGTACGGAACAGGTGTCGTTGAGCAGAGGCCTCGCGCGATTGCGAGCGGTGGTTAATCCGGATCGGACTTCGCTTTCCCCATCCCGATCTCTCCCAAGACCTCTTCGGTGTGCTCTCCCAGCCGCGGCGCGCCACGCTCCATGGTCAGCTCTGTCTCCGAGAAGCGGACTGGGCTGCGAAGATAAGAGAGCGTACCGGCGCCGGTACTGGGAAGCTCCACACGCAGGCCTCGGGACTGAAGCTGGGGGTCGTCGAAGACCTGTTCGACCGAGTTGATCGGCCCGCCCGGCACACCGGCCGCCTCCAGTTTCGCCAGCAAGACGTCGCGTGGGATCATAGCGGTCAGGGCAGAGAGCAGCTCCGTCGCGGCCTCCCGGTTGGCCACCCGAGCCTTGTTGGTGGCAAAGCGGGGATCGGCGCTCAACTCAGGCGCGCCCAACAATGCACAGAAGCGCTGAAACTGCTGGTCGTTGCCGGCGGCAATGATAAAGGGCCCGTCGGCGGCCGGCAGCACCTGGTAGGGCACGATGTTGGGATGCGCATTGCCAAGCCGCTTGGGCGACGTGCCACTGACGAAATAGTTCTGCGCCTGGTTCGCCAGGACCGAGGTCATGGCATCCAGCAAGGCCATGTCGATGTACTGTCCCCGGCCGCTCTTCTCGCGCTGCGCCAAGGCTGCCTGGACTGCGATGGTGCCGTAGAGGCCGGTGAAGACATCGGCAAAGGCGACGCCGATCTTCTGCGGTTCGCGCTCCGGCTCACCGGTCAGGTCCATGATCCCGCTCATGCCTTGAATGATGTAGTCATAGCCGGCGCGGCTTGCATAGGGCCCGTCCTGTCCGAAGCCGGTAACCGAGACGTAGATCAGCCGCGAATTCACCGCCTTCAAGCTCTCATAGTCCAGGCCGTACTTCGCAAGCCCGCCCTTCTTGAAGTTCTCGACCAGAACGTCGGCTTCGGCCGCCAGGCGACGCACCACGGCTTGCCCCTCTTCGCTGCGTAGATCGACGACAATCGAGCGCTTGCCGCGGTTGGCGGAGTGGAAATAGGCCGCATCCAGCGGCTGGCCGTCCGCATCGGTGACGAAGGGCGGACCCCAGCCGCGGGTGTCGTCGCCGCTCGCCGATTCCACCTTGATCACTTCGGCGCCCAGATCGGACAGGGTTTGTCCGATCCAGGGGCCGGCCAGAATACGGGCGAGTTCCAGGACCTTCAGGCCCTCGTAGGCAGCATCCATAAAGCACTCACTCAGTCGGGTAGGGCGATGGGGCCAAGCGTGTCGAAGCGGTCGCCGGGGCCGGGATTGTCGCTCGGCGCGGCACCGCCGAAGTGGTTGACCACACCCCAGACGGCGTTGAGCGCGGTCTGCACCGCACCCTCGACCCAGGCCGGCGTCCAGGAGACGTCGTCGCCGGCTAGGAAGATCCCGCGCTCCATCGGCGGCAGCGCGTCTTGCATGAAGTGCGTGTACATGCGGTGGTTATAGCGATAGTGGCCGGGATGCGCGCCCTTGAAGGCGCCCAGGAAGTTGGGGTCGCTCTCCCAGCTGACGGTGATGGGATCGCCGATGATGTGACCGGCGATATCGACCTTCGGGTAGATCTTCGCCAGCGCTGAGAGCGCCAGATCCACGCGCTGCTCGACCGGCAGCGGCAGCATCTTCAAGGCGTCGGTCATCCAGGAGTAGGTCAGGCAGATCACCCCCGGCTTGCCCGGCCCATTGTCGAAGAGATAGGTGCCGCGGGTCAGGCGGTCGGTCAGGGTCATCGACATGACGTCCCGCCCGGTTGCCGGGTCCTTGTCCTTCCAGAAGGGTCGATCGACCATGACGAAGGTCTTGGAGGACTGCATATAGCGGGTACGGTCCAGCGCCATCCAGAGCCGCTGGCTGAAGAGTTTTTCCTCCGTATCGATGGCGGTGGTCAGAAGCCAGCTTTGACAGGTCGCGACCACGGCCTCGAAAGCCTCGCTCCGCCCCCAGCGATCGGTGACCTGCAGCTTGCCCTCGTCGTTGCGGCAGATGCGCACCGCACCGGGCCGGGTCGCCCCACCGTTCAGGCCAGCCAGCGAGGTCCCGCTGGGCCAATGCACCAAGCGCTCGGCCTTGCGCCGCCAGAGCCCCTGCGGCACCTGCTCGACCCCGCCGACGACGAAGCGCTGATGATCGTCCAGCTCGCCCAGATTGACCCGCAGGATTTCCAGCATGGAGTTCGGGAAGTCCGAGTCCCAGCCGCCGGTCCCGAAACCCACCTGCCCGAAGACCTCGCGGTGCCGGAAAGTGAGCTTCTGAAAGGCATCCGAAGAGGTCACGAAGTCATAGAAGGTGCGCTCGTCCCAGGCCTCGACCAGCGGGTTCCAGAGTTCCTGGACGGCGCCCGCATCGCGCGCCCGCATCGCCGCCTTCAGCTTGGAGAAACTGGCCCCCTCCTCCAACGCCTGATTGTAAGCCGCCGCCACCTCGCGAAACAGCACCGGCAGATCGGCCAAGGTCTCGGCGTAGTAGGTCTCCCCCTCCAGATCGATGACCGTCGAGCCCGCCGCCGGGGTCAAGGGATTGGGGAAAGGCCGCGTCTCCAGCCCCAGCAGATCGACATAGCGATAAAACCCCGTCGAGGAGACGGGAAAGCGCATCCCGCCCAGCTCGGCAATCACCCCCTCCGCCCCTTCAAAGGGTTGCGAGCGCAGCCGCCCGCCCAGTTGACTCGATTCATAGAAGACCGGCTTCAAGCCGAGCTTCATCAGCTCATAGCCGCAGATCAGCCCGGCAATCCCGGCCCCGATGACCGCCACCTCCTTGCCATGCATCTCGGCGGGAACCCGCCCAATCCCACTTGGATGGGCCATCCAGTCGTCATAGGCGAAGGGAAAATCAGGCCCGAAAAGGGAGAGCGGTCTTTCTGCCGACATCTTTTGTTTGTCCCGCGCAGTCGTGATACCGAAGGCCTCTGATAGCAGCTTGGCCGCGCGCGCGGTATCGGGAAAACCGGTGGTTCGCGCGGCAAGCGCCCTAACCAGCAGGCTAGGCCTTGCGCTTGCGGCGACGCTTGGGTTTTTTCTCTTCTTTATCTTTGATCTTGTCTGAAGCCGTCAGTCGATCGAAGAGCTTCTTGGCGACACCGCGGGTCTCCGGATTGACATCGTTCAGGAAGCGTTCGCCGCGGACATAGGCAACCAGGGCGGCGAAGACGGGGGCATTCTTATCATGGTTCCCTGTCTCTTCGAACCATTTGATCATACGCTCGTCAAGGTTGTGCTTCTTGGCCAAAAGAAGGACACACAGAAGATCTTCAACAAACGCCGATCTATCATACTCAATACCGTGATCTAGCGCTTCACCCAAATGTGATGCTGCCAGGCCAAAGTTCTCACGGACGAGTTCCAAACCGGCGTCTAGTAACGCGAGGCCCGCCGGATCAATCTCTGTGAGCTCTTCGCGTAGCTGCCTAGGCTCCTTGACTCGGTTCTGGAACAACAACGCCCAAGCCAGGTACTGCTTCCAATCCAAATTCGCAGGGTCAATTGCTAGCGCGTCACGTATGGCGGTTTCTGCAAGCTGCCAGTCTCGGTACATTTGTAGAGTGATCTTCCCCTTGTTCCCTAGAGCACGCGCGACCTGCTTCTGTACGCTAGATGCCTGGGAAAATGCAAAACGTTTTGCAACTTCTTCATACACTGCGAGTGCCTCCTCCGTCCGACCAACAACATAAAGTGTGACACCTTTGTTTACGAAACCGCGGGCAACCGCCTCCTGCACGCCGATAACTTTGGACGAAGCGAAACGAGCCAAGACCTCGTCAATCACAGCGATCGCATGCTCCCACCGACCAAGCTGACCAAGCCTGACACTCTTGTTTAACGTGGCACGCGCCACCGCCTCCTGCACAATGGGGATCTCGGAGGATTCAAAACGAGCAAAGACCTCATCATAGACTGCGATCGCATCCTCCGACCGGTCAAGCTTGCCAAGTCTGATGCCCTTGTGTAGCAGCGCGCGCGCGACTTCCTCCTGCACGCCGGACACCTTGGACGAAGCGAAACGTGCCAACAGTTCATCATAGACCACGATCGCATCCTCCGACCGACCAAGCTGGCCAAGTGTGATGCCTTTGCTCACCATGGCGTTTGCGACCCACTCCTGTACGCCGGGGACCTCAGACGAAGCGAAACGAGCCACCACCTCTTCATAAACGGCGATCTCCTCCTCCAATCGGCCAAGCTGACCAAGCGTAACACCCTTGTTCAACATGGCACGCACGACCGCGTCCTGTACGCCGGATGCCTCGAACGAAGCATAGCGAGCCGAAACCTCGTCAGAGACCGCAATCGCGTCCTCTAACCGGCCGAGCTGGCCAAGCGTGATGGCTTTGGAAACCAACGCGTCTGCCACTTGCTCCTGCAGGTCGGAGACCTCGGTCGAAGCGAAACGAGCCAAGACGTCATCATAAACGGCGATCTCCTCCTCCGACCGGCCAAGCTGGCCAAGCCAATTGCCCTTGTTCAACAAGACGCGCACGAGCGCCTCCTGTACGCTGGAGGCGTCGCACGAAGCATAGCGAGCCGAAACCTCGTCAGAGACCGCAATCGCGTCCTCTAACCGGCCGAGCTGGCCAAGCGTGATGGCTTTGTACACCAACGCGTCCACAACTTGCTCCTGCAGGCCGGCAACCTCGGATGAGAAATAGCTCGTTGCAATCCCATCATAAATCAGGATCGCATCCTCGGGCCTGTCAAGTGCGACAAGGGTCAAGCCTTTGATGATCAGGATGCGACCGACGAGCTCCTGATGTTCAGGCTCCAAGGTCTCCTCCATCGCCCTGTGCACCTTTTCAATCCGCTCTAGAGCCTGGAGGAAATTGCCATCTTTCACAGCCTGCTGCGCTGCGACCCAATCATCGTCCCAGAGGAAGACTGAAGGTCTCCTTTTCTTGTCGCGTGAGACGGTAGGCTCGAGATCTCGATCGCCGATCCTTTCGTCCACTTTCGCAGTAACAGACACCACCTCCTCGGCTGCCAAAACGGCCTCTCGATAGCTCTCGTGCCACGACTTGGCAGGGCCGCCAGTGCGGAGCTCCTCCGCCATGCCGCGTATCTCTTCCGGACTGAACAGCCGCACGAGAAAAAGCGTCAGCCAGCGCAGGCGTTGGCGGGTGCGGCGGGTGCCGTGGCGCATCAAGTACCAGATGTTCATGAAGCGCTCGGAGAGCTGGTAGCTGGAGCGGGCGCCGGAGCTCTCGACCTCGTCGATGAAGCCGCTTTTCTTGAGGCGGCTCAGGTGCGAAGAAATCGTCGTGACCTCGATGCCGGTCGCCTCGCTGATCGCCCGGGAGCCGATCGGGTCCCAGTGAAGCGCGATGGCATCGATGACGGCGCGCTGCTGCGACGTCTGATGCTCCTCAATACGCGCCTTGTAGAAGGGCGTCACCTCGTCGAGCAGGGCCTCCAGGTCGGCAAAGATCGTGTCGGTCTCGGCCCGCTGCAGCACCATATAGAGCAGGGTCAAGATGCGCGGGTTACCGCCGGAGAGGGCATAGAGCGTGCGCACCCGCTCCGGCTGATGCGTCAAGACAGTCCGCACACGCGCGCCGGCCTCGGCATTGCGGTCGGCCAAGGCATGCATGCAGGCCAAGACTTCGGCCTCGCTCAAAGGCTCCAGGTAATGCGCATAGAAGAACTCATAGAAGGCCGCATCGCGGTCGCCGCCCTGCTTCATCAGATGGGTGGCGCCGCCGATGACAATCGGGCCGGCCTCGGCCTGCAGGGCCGCGCGCAGCAGCCAAGGCGCCTTGTCCTTCAGACCATCGAGAATGATATCTAGGTTGTCGAGCAACAACACAGGACGCTTGCCGATCTCCTTACAGATTGCAAGGAAGGCGTCTCTGGCTTGCTCCGGATCACGCCACGCCTTGCTGGCGACGGCCCGGTCGAGGCTATCGGCCAGCGCGTCTCTGCCGTGCCGTTCGCACCATTCGGCCAAAGCCTCCCCGCAGTTGCGCCAAAAGGCATCCAGAGAGATGACATTGTATTGCTCTTCGCGAAACGAGAGCGCCATCAAGGTCGAAGACAATTCTGCGTCGCGCCCGACGGCTATTGCTATGCGGCGCAGCATCGAGGACTTGCCCATGCCGCGCGCACCAATCAGAACCGCATGGCGGGTCGCGCCGCCGTCGGCGATCGCCCGCAGCTCGTTCAGCAGCAGCTCCAGTTCCTCCTGACGGGCAACGAAACTCTCGACGAAGGCATCGTCGCCCAGCCGCTCCTGCTGCGGGTTGTAAAGGGAGAGCCCTGGTCGCGCCTTCACGACTGACAATACTCCAGCCAGAAACGACGCAGCAGACCGGATCGAAAGCGCCAGCGCTCGCCGTCGCGGTGGATGTAGGCGTCGCTCTCCAGGCCAATTAAGGCGTTCTTCAACTGACGTGCTGAAGGACCTTGCCCCAGCATCTGCTCCAACCGGGTCATGATTGTCGTTTCCGTCTCTCCCGCCATGTCGTCGCACAGCATATCGACGATTGCCGACATGCGTTCTGCTTCGTCTCGCGGGTAGTTCTTGTCGATGTGTTCGTCCCAACCTGCAAAGTGCGTGCGACAGCTCGGGTGGAGTATCCGGGCGAACCCGGATTCTACGGTCTCACGAGAGGCAGTTGGCGGATCGCCGTCCGGACGGATGAGTTTCACCACATGCTCGATGTAGTAAGGAGAGAGCCATCCCAGCTCGTCGATCAGATAGTCGAAGGCGCCGTTGGCGAAAGAGAAGGGCTTCCTGACACGCCTTTGCGCATTCATCTCCTCGATGAAGCTCTCCGCCTCTTCCCTGGTGAAGGGCTCCAAGGGAAACAGCTCGATCCCAAGCAGACCGCCCTCGATGCCGTGCTGGCGAGAAATCGCGTCCAAGCCGACCGAGCCAGTCAGGAACCAACGGACATTTGGGTAGGCCTGCATGAGCTTGCGCAGGTGATAGAGCAACGACTTTGCTTGATCTACGTTCTGGGCGACCAGTGCTTGGATGAAGAGCGCCAGTTCGTCGATGAGGATCAAGGTCGGGCGATCTTCCTCGTTCAAGCTCTTGACCAAGGCGTCAAGAAACTCGCGGTGATCGATCTCGCCCACCACGTCGGCAAGATTCCCGTCTTCCCAGCCGGCTGCTGCTTGCCTGAAGCGTTGACCTATCTGTCCGACCACACGCGCCTTAAGGCTCTTGGTCTCTTCGATCTTTTGACAGAGCTCACGTAGGAACTGCTCCTCTTCGGTCTTGCCCTGCAAATCTATCGTTATGCAGAGCCAGCCCTCTTCGGTCATGTCCTCAGCCAGCCTCTTCATCAGCCAAGTCTTACCGACGCGGCGCGGTGCCAGAACCAGAAAGCTGGAGCCTTGCAGGAGTTCTGCTCTCAGGTCCTCCCGCTCCTGTGGTCGTTCATGAATCAAAAGGGCCATAGCAATCTCCCTTGTTTCAATGCACTCTTGCGACCTAGAAAGGTCATAATTATTTCCTTTCGCATAAATGTCAATGTGCATTTATTTGAAAGCGTGACTGGAGCAAGTTTTGGATGCCGAGCGCCGTTGGATCAGTCTCATTAGAGAGCGCCCTTGCCGGCCGTGCCTGACAGGGCTGAACAAGAGTACGCTACAAAATCACATTGTTTTCAGCGCTTTGGAACGCGATGACGAGAGATCAAGACCTTGGCATCGAAGGTCATAGGCGCACAGCTAGAACCAGGCCCCGAAGCGCGGCCGTCACCCCCGCGGCCCGCGAAACCGGCGAACGATCCGCAAAAAGAAAACACCCCCGCAAGCGCGCTGGCCTGCGAGGGTGTCTCGTGTCACGAAGATGCCGAGCCGGCTAGGCCACCCCGTTCCTTCTTTGGTCAGGCCGCCTTATGCCCACGCGCATTCAAGACCGCTTCCATCGAGGCCTCGATGACGTCGAGGGCCTCGTCGAGCTGATCATGCGGGATGGTGAGCGGGGAGAGCAGGCGGACGACGTTGCCGGCCGTGCCGCAGGAGAGCAGCAGGACGCCGCGTGCCTCGGCCTCGGCCAGAAGCTCGGCGGTCAGCGCTGCGTCGGGGGCGCGCGATGAGCGGTCGGTGACCAGCTCGAAGGCGACCATGGCGCCTAGGCCGCGGACGTCGCCGATGCACTCCATGCCCTGGCGCTGGGCGATGGCCTCCAGGCGATCGGTCATCTTCTTGCCGATCTCGGCCGAGCGCGCACAGAGGTCCTCTTCGGCGATCACGTCGAGCACGGCGTTGGCTGCGGCGACCGAAAGCGGCGGGCCGGCGTAGGTGCCGCCCAGGCCGCCGGGGTTGGCGGCATCGATCACATCGGCCCGGCCGGTGACGGCCGAGAGCGGGAAGCCGCCGCCCAGGCCCTTGGCCATGGTGACTAGATCAGCCACCACGCCGGAGTGCTCCATGGCGAACATCTTGCCGGTGCGGGCCATGCCGGCCTGGACCTCGTCGGCGATCAAGAGAATGCCGTGCTGGTCGGCGATCTCGCGCAGGCCCTGCAAGAACGCGACCGGGGCGACGTTGAAGCCGCCCTCGCCCTGCACCGGCTCGACGATGAAGGCGGCAATGCGCTCAGGATCGACGGTGGAGGTCAGGATGCGCTTCAGCTCGTCCAGCGCGAACTCGACGGAGATACCGTGGAACTCGTGCGGGAAGGGGGCGTGGATCACCTCGGCCGGCATGGCGCCGAAGCCGCGCTTATAGGGCACCAGCTTGCCGGTGAGCGCCATGCCCATCAGGGTGCGCCCGTGGAAGCCGCCATAGAAGGAGATGACGCCGGAGCGACCGGTATGGGCGCGGGCCAGCTTGACCGCATTCTCGACCGCCTCGACGCCGGTGGTGGCCAGCATGGTCTTCTTCTCGAAGTCGCCGGGGACCAGTTCGTTCAGGCGCTCGGCCAGGCGGATGTAGCCCTCGTAGGGGGCGACGTGAAAGCAGGTGTGGGTGAACTGCTGGGCCTGGTCGGCCACGGCCTGCATCACCTTGGGGTGGCGATGGCCGGTGTTCACCACGGCAATGCCGGCTGCCAAGTCGATGTAGCGCTTGCCGTCGACATCCCAGATCTCGGAGTTCTCGGCCTTCTCCGCATAGATCTTGCGGGTGGCAACGCCCTTGGCGACAGCGGCTTGATGCCGTTGAATCAGATCTTCGCTCGCGCTCATAGCACGCCCTTTCTAACTCTAATTCGCACTGAGTCTCACATACGCCTGGACAAGATCTTGAGCAACAGTTTTAAGGATGCCTCGCGCGTAATGTTTGAGGGAGAGGGTGCCGTGCTGGCCGATTTCGATGTGGGTTCGCGTCTGCGCGATGCAAGGCGGAATGCCGGTTTGACCCAGCGGCAACTGGCCGAGCGGGCGGGCGTTCCGCACAGTCAGATCTCGATGGTCGAGCAGAATCACAGCAGCCCATCGGTCGCCTCACTGCGCAGGATCCTGGGCGGCGTTCCGATGACGATGGCCGAGTTCTTCGAGCCCGATCAGGGTCTTGGCGAGCGCATCTTCTTCTCCTCCGAAGAGCTTCTGGACCTGACCTCAAGGCTGTCGCACGGTGCGGACGGGCGGGTCACCATGCGACAGGTCGGGGATGCCAGGACGCACAATCTGCAGATCCTGCAGGAGCGCTACGAGCCCGGCGCCGATACCGGTCCGGCGATGCTAGAGCATGCCAGCCATGAGGGCGGCATCGTCCTCTCCGGAGAAATCGAGTTGACGGTGGAGGGTCAGGTCCGCTTGTTACGCAGCGGCGATGCCTATCTGTTCGACAGCCGCCGACCGCACCGCTTCCGCAATCCGAGCGACCGGCCGGCAGAACTCGTATCGGCCTGCACGCCGCCCTATCTCTAGGCTCAGCCGCAGACCCGCGGGGGGGAGTGTTGTGATGTCCGGTGTTCAAGGTGGTGCGCCCCTACGCGCAGTCGAACTCGTCACGGAGTCCTTTCGGACCTTGGGCAAGCACTGGCGCGATTGCCTGGTTGCCTTGGCCGTCCCCAGCGTGATCGACACCCTGGTCCGCGGCGCGTTCACCCAAGAGATCCAAGCGATGCAGCAGCAGGCCATGACCACAGAGCAGGTCCTGGAGCAGCTGGTCGGTGAGGACAACCTGCTGCGGCTCGTCGCCATGCTCTTGGTCAACATCATCGCCATCACGCTTTTCGCCGTCTCCTGGCATCGCTTGAGTTTGCTGGGAGAACGACCGCGTCTGCTGCCGCGCATCGGCTCAGAGCACATGCGCTTTGCCCTACTCTCTCTGGCGCTTATCTTCGTCACCACACTGCTTGCGCTCTCGGGCGCCACTCTGGCGGCCAGCGCAGCAGCTGGTTTCGTCATCCTGATCGCACTGATCCTGGTGGTGGTCATCTACCTGAAGCTCAGCATGATGTTTCCCGCAGCCGCGCTGGATGTGCCCTGTAGCGTCGCGCAGTCGTGGAGCATGACCAAGGGCTCCACCCTCACCCTCTTCTGGGCCATCGTGCTCGGCTCCATTCCGATGCTGCTGATCCTGATGATCGTCGGCATGGTGATCAGCCAGGTGATCGGCGCCTTGTTCTCAGGCACGGCTCTGGGCGAGTGGCTGTTCTTGATCGTGCAGGCCATCTTCAGCTATCTGCCCTGGGCCATCGTCATCGGCATCGTCTCGCTCGCCTATCGGAAGCTGGCCGGACAGGCTGGTCCGCGCACCCGCCAGGGAGGCGTCCATGGCGCTTGAGACCAAAATCTGCGGGCTCAACAGACCGGAAGGCTTGGCCGCGGCCGTCTCGGGCGGCGCCGATCTTCTGGGCTTTAACTTTTTTCCGCGCAGTCCGCGATACGTGAGCCCGGAGGAGGCCGCCAGCCTGACCAGGCGTGTCCCGGAAGGCCCGCAGAAGGTGGCACTTCTGGTCGATCCGGGCGATGCGCAGCTGGCCCAGATCTTGAGCCTCGTTCCGACCGACATGATCCAACTACATGGTTCCGAGCCACCCGAACGCGTGGCCGAGATCCGGGCGCGCTTCGGCAAGCCGGTCATGAAGGTTATCGGCATTGCGACACGCGCCGACTTGGATCGGGTCGCGGCCTATGAGGCCGTTGCCGACCGTCTGCTGCTCGATGCCAAGCCGCCCAAAACGATGGCCAATGCGCTTCCCGGCGGGAATGCGCTTGCCTTCGACTGGCGGCTCTTGACCGGACGACGCTGGTCGCGCCCCTGGATGCTTGCCGGCGGGCTGAAGGCAGAGAATCTGGCCGAAGCGGTCGAGCTCTCCGGTACCCGGGCCGTGGACGTCTCCTCCGGCGTAGAACGCGCGCCTGGTGACAAGGATCCGGACCTGATCAAGGCTTTTCTGGAAGAGGCCAAGCGGCTCTAGGGGCGGAAGGGGGAGGCCAGCTCCCCCTCCTCGTCCGGCATCTACAACCAGAGAAAGTCGCTGCTGGTGAGCTGCCCGGCACCGCCGAGACCGTCCACATCGAAGCGCAGGTCGGCGCTGCCGTTGCCGTCGGTATCGACCCTCACCTGATCGCCGCCGACAACGCGGGCTTCACTATTGCCGCCGCCGGTGAAGGGACCGGCGCCGACATAGGCGAAGCTCCCGCTCTCCAGGCCGGCCTCGAAGACGAAGCGATCGCTTTCACCGTCTGCCGAGACTGCGCCATTGAAATCCACAATTCGCGGGATGGCGCCGCCACTTGCGACCTCATCGCCATTGAAGATGAAACGATCGTCGCCGCTGCCGCCGCTGGCGGTGTCGTCCTCGCGCAGCTCCAGCCGGTCATCACCCGAACCGCCGAACATTTGGTCACTGCCGGCCCCGCCAACCACAAGGTCGTCTCCGTGATCGCCGTGCACACGGTCGAAACCACTACCGCCGCGAACGACGTCGTCTCCCCCGCCACCACGCAGAACATCGGCGTTCTTATAGCCGATCAGACGATCGTCGTCGGCACCGCCAAAAAGGCGATCGCCGCCCTCCTGCCCACGAAGGACGTCAGAACCGGAACCGCCGAAGAGACTATCGGGAAGCTCAGCACCGCGCAGGTCGTCGGCGCCGCTCTGGCCAAAGAGGGTATCAATGCCACTGCCGCCGGTCAGGCTGTCGATGGCATTTCCGCCGGTCAAGGTGACGCTACCGGTAATGCCGGCGACGATCACCGTCTCGACGGAAGTGATGTCGACGCCGGACGCCAGGGGCGTGTCGCTGATCAGAGTATCGTCGCCCGC
The DNA here is from genome assembly GCA_963669445.1 of Rhodospirillales bacterium. GTDB lineage: Bacteria > Pseudomonadota > Alphaproteobacteria > Kiloniellales > JACOMY01 > JACOMY01. Next base: position 621,294 of record OY770029.1, on the reverse strand, counting down.
CCCACCATCGAAGACATCGCCTGCTTCGGAGAAGACGCCGTCGCCGACGACCAGAACATCGTCGCCGGCCTCGCCCAAGAGTGTGTCGGCGCCGGTGTTGCCGGTCAGCCGGTCGCGGCCGGTGCCACCGAAGAGCAGATCATCATGATCGCCGCCGGTCAGGGTGTCGCGTCCCTGTCCGCCATAGGCCGTATCGTCACCCAGTCCACCGAAAGCAGAGTCCGAGTCGCGCCCGCCCACCATCAAATCGTCGCCGGTCCGACCGCGCAGCGTATCGTCGGCAAGTGCGCCATAGAGGGAGTCCGCGCCTTCGAGCCCGTCCAAAGCGTCGTCGGTCACACTGCCAAGCAGGCTGTCGTCGCCGGAGGTGCCGATGATGGTGTTGACCACTGTGGCGCCGTTGATGACCACAACCTCGACGCCGAGGTAGGAGAAGCCGGCCGGCAGAGCCTGATTTGAAATCAGGGTATCCACACCGGAACCACCGAAGACGGCCTCGCCGCTGCGCGGGTTGCTGGCGACATCGCCGACGATGAAGACATCGTTGCCCGAGCCGCCGATCATTCGATCGATTCCAGGTCCCCCGTTCAAGAGGTCGCTCTCGTCGCCGCCGATCAGCGTGTCTTTACCAAAACCTCCGAAAATGATGTCGGAATCGATGCCGCCGCGCAGAGTGTCGTTGCCAGAGCCACCCTCCAGCGCGTCCTCGCCGCCACCGCCGAAGAGGCGATCCTCGCCGCCGCCGATGATGCCGTCGTCGCCGAACAGCAGATCGTTGTCGGCGCCGCCGTAGAGCCAGTCGTTATCGCCGCCACCGAAAAGTTGATCGAAGCCGTCGTCGCCGAAGAGGCTGTCGCGGCCCGAGAGCCCGAAGAGTTGATCGACACCCGTAGTGCCGACGAGAGAGTCGTTGCCCGCATTGCCGAATAGGATTGCCATGGTCCGATTTCCTTGTCGCTACAAAGAAAGAAGGCCTGGATGCCCCAACCACTCCAATCCAGGTGTGCGGATGCTCATCCGCATTTGCGACAAGATTCGGGCAGCTCTATGAGTAAAGCGGGGCGAAGTTATTGATCAAAGTACAGTTGTTACTTACAAACTCAAATTATGTTTTGATATACCTGTATCAATTATTGTCTTTTGAGTTCTTGCTTTGATCCGGAGTGGGCTTTGCGGGCGCCCCATAGGCGGCGATAAAGCCGCGAAAGGCCCGATCCAGCGCCTCGGGCTCGGCGATCTGATCCAGGTTTTCGAGCAGGACGGTCAAGAGATAGTTGTTGCCGAGACCATAGCTGGCGTTGAGCGCGCGCAAGCGCTCGTAGGCCGCCTCCGACAGTGAGGCCTGGAACCGCTTGGGCAGCGGATATCGCTTCTTTCTCTCAGTCATCACCAAACTCCTTCCCAGCGCGGTCAAAGCCCGTTAACGAAACGCGGTGGCAAAACCGCTGCTCCAGCATCCGGATCGCAAGTCTGTCCGGAAGCGCGACCATGTTCAATCGGAAGGAAAGCCGCTTGCTTTGGATCTGGCTGGCCGTTGCAGCCCTGGCACTCGATCTGGCGATTACCGCCTTCGTTCTCTGGCGTGCCTACAAACGACGGCGCCTGGTCGCCCGACTGCGCCAACCTTTCGCCGAGGCAAGCCAGGGCAGTGTGCCGCCGCGTGTCCGGGCCTATGCGGAGGCCGCAGGTGCTGTCGTGGAAGCAGGCAAGCTGATCCGCATCAAGCAGAGCTGCTCACTGCGCTTCCAGCCCGACCAGTCCTGGCACGAATTGAAAGCGGAGAGCCTCGTCGCTGTCCAACAGCCCGGCTTCATCTGGCAAGGCAGCATCAAGGCGGGGCCGCTGCCGCTGGTCAGTGTCGTCGACGCTTTCGTTTGCGGCAAGGGTCTGCTCGATGCCCGGCTGCTCTCGCTGCTGCCGCTTGCCCAGGCAGAGGGCGAGGCGGCGGATCTGGCAGAGGCGATGCGCTATCTGGCGGAACTGCCTTGGGCACCCGACGCAATCCTTCAGACCCCGGGCCTTACCTGGCTGGAGCAGGCGGACGGCGGCTTCACGGTCGAGGCTCAAACGGCAAGCGGTCCTGCTCGTGTGACGCTTTGGCTCGACGAGAACGGCGGTCGGGTGCGCGCCGAAAATCGACCGCGTGCCGTCAAGGGCGGGGCCGTCCCGACCCCTTGGGAGGGTCGCTTCTGGAATCCACAGCGGATCGGTCAGCGCCTGCTGCCAAGCGAGGCCGAAGTCGCCTGGATCCTACCCGAAGGTCCCTTCGTCTACTGGAAGGGCAGGCTGCTGGACTACAAGATAGATTTCTAGAGCCTGGCTGCCGGGTCACCGCCTGGCGGGCCCGGCCGGTCCGAACAGCAGCCAGATGATGAAGCCCAGAATGGGCAGCACAAGGATGAGGACGATCCAGACCGCCTTGGCCATATCCGAGGCATCGGACTTGACGATCTTCAAGGCCGCATAGATGAAAAGAATGAGCGCGATCACGCCCAGAATACCACCGAATTCAAACACTTCTTAGATCTCCCCTCATGTCGATCTAGCTCGGACGATCGCCTGAGGCAGCCAGTGCCTCGCGTTTCATCTCCAGGTCAAGCCACTCTTCTTCCGAGGCAGCCAGCGCCGCCTCTGCTCGCGCCAGATCCCGCACCCGCGCATGAAAGCGCTCCGGATCGCGCTGGTAGAGCGAGTTGTCACTCATTTCCCCGCGCAGTCTCTCAACCTGGCGTTCCAAGGTCGCGATTCGGTCCGGCAACGTCTCCAGCGCATGTTTCTCCTTGAAACTCAGCTTCGCCTTCGCCGCCTGGCGCTGCGGTTTCACTGCGGGACGAGGCTTGGCCGCAACTTTGGCCCGGAGAGTAACTGTCTGCGTATCTGCCCTCTGGCTGGCCATGTCGCTGTAGCCACCGACATACTCCAGCCAATGCCCCGGCCCTTTCTCGGGGGCTGGCACCAGCAAGGAAGTCACGATGTTGTCCAAGAAACTGCGATCGTGACTGACCAGGATCAAGGTGCCCTTGTAGTCCGCCAACAGGTCTTCCAAGAGGTCCAGGGTCTCCAGGTCCAGGTCGTTGGTCGGCTCGTCCAGGATCAGCAGGTTGGAGGGGCGCGCCAAGGCGATAGCAAGTGCCAAACGGCCGCGCTCACCGCCGGATAGGCGCGAGATCGGCGTGCCGGCCTGCTCCGGCGCGAAGAGGAAATCCTTCATGTAGCTGCGCACGTGACGCAGGCGGTCGCCGACCGCCACTTGGTCGCCACGACCATCGGTCAGCGCCTCGGCCAAGGAGAGTCTTGGATTCAAACTGGCGCGCTTTTGGTCGAGCGAAACCGGCTGCAGGTTACTGCCTAGCTTGATGGTGCCCGCGTCCGGCGCCAAGCCGCCGGTCAACAGCCCCACCAGGGTCGACTTGCCGCTACCGTTCGGGCCGGCGATACCCAGGCGATCGCCCCGCTGCACCACCAGGTCGAGGCCAGAAACGATTGCACGACCCTCGAAGGCCTTCTCCAGCCCGTCGGCTTCGATCACTCGCCGTCCGGAGGTCTCGCCAGCCGCAGCGGCCATGACCACCTGCCCCCCGGCGGAGCGCGCTTCACGGCGCTGCCGGCGCAAGCTGTGCAGATCGGAGAGGCGCTTCTGGTTGCGCTTGCGCCTTGCCGTCACGCCATAGCGCAGCCAGTCCTCCTCCATGGCGATCTTGCGATCCAGTTTATGACGATCCAGTTCCTCCAGAGCCAGCTGCTCGTCGCGCCAGGCCTCGAAGGCGCCGAAGCCCCGCTCCAAGCGCCGCGTCTTGCCGCGATCCAGCCACAGCGTCCGCCGCGTCAGCTTGGTGAGGAAATGGCGATCGTGACTGATCAGAACCAAGGCGGCGCGGCTGGCATCCAGCTTGCGCTCCAGCCATTCGATGGCCGGCAGGTCCAGATGGTTGGTGGGCTCGTCCAGTAACAGAATGTCGGGATCGGGAGCCAACACGCGGGCAAGGGCCGCACGGCGCCCCTCGCCGCCTGAGATCTCGGCCGGGTTTTCCTCGCCGCTGAGGCCCAATTCCTCCAGCAAGAGACGCACGCGATGGGGGTCGTCGCCCGGCGCAAGACCGGCTTCGGCATAGGCAGCCGTGGTGGCATAGCCGGAAAAGTCCGGCTCCTGCTCCAAATAGCGCAGTGTCGTCCCGGGCTTCAGCACCTTGCTGCCTTTGTCGGCCTCTATGGTTCCAGCCGCGATCTTCAACAAGGTGGATTTGCCACAGCCATTGCGACCGACCAGGCAGAGCCGCTCGCCCTCAAAAAGGAACAGCTCCGCCCCCGTCAGCAGCGGGTCGCCGCCAAAGCTGAGCCTGACGTCCTGCAGGGTGAGAAGCGGCGGTGCCGCGGTTCGTGCCATGGCGCCCTAGGTAAGGGCTTAGGCAGAGACCCGCAAGCGTCCAAAAGACTTCGTCCTACCAGTCCTTGATCATCTCGTTCGACGGCAAGGTCCAGTCGCGCGCCTTCCGCGCGACGGCCGCGCCGGCGACCGGCAGCCCCGCGGGGTCCAGCAGGCCGACCTGCACCAGCACCGAGGCCTGATCCCAGTAGATGTGCTCGTGAATGATCTTGTCGCCCTGAAAGCTGATGATCACAACCACCACCATCTCGACCCGCTTGCCAGTTGGCTGAACACCAGGCAGCATCCAGGGGATCTCTTTCGTGTGGGTAAAACTGGTGAAGAGCTCATCCACCACCTGGTCTTTGCCGATGGTGCGCGAGATCGACTTTGCCTCCCAGTCGTCGGGCACAGAGGGAATGAAGAACTTGGCGTAGAACTTGCGCAACTCCGTCATACCGCGCCCGCCCGTCATGGTGGGAATGTGGTTGACGTAGTTGCTGTCGACCATGGTTGCCAAGGTGGCTTCAGGGTCCTTGGTCTCGAACTCATAGCGCGTGTGCTCATCCCAGATCGCCGCGAGATCGATCTCTCTTTCTTCGCCGTCAGTCATACCTCAGGTCTCCCGCCGTTGATTGCCTGCGTCAGACTATAAGCTGGCGATCGCGGGCACGACAGTGGCCCGCGTCGGTGCGGCGCTCAAGTCGGCGCCCGCCCCCTCGGGATGGCGTTCTTCGGATCATGAATGCAGAGTTCACCGACCCGGGCCGAAACGGTCTCGCCCAAAAGAGAGACCGCCACCTCGGTTCCAGGTGTCGCCTGCTCAGGATCAAGATACGCAAGGCCAGATTGCGCCCGGTTCGGTACCCCCAAGCAGCCGATGTAATGGAACCCACGGGCCGCTCGGCGAGGAAGACGCCATCGCCGGGCTGCGCGGGCGCTCTGTCGCTGTCGATCTGCAGCAGCACCCGCTCCCGGCGGTTGCCCGCCGCAGCCTGTGCCAACAAGCCGGCCTTTCCAAGAAAGTCCTTGGAGAGGTCGAGGAAGCGCGCAAGCCCCGCCTCGAGCGGATTGTACTCGGTGATGAACTCAGCCTTCCAGTGGCCGAAGCCCTTCTCCAGGCGCATCGACTCGATGGCGTGCATACCGAAATGCACAAGTCCTAGGCCCTGCCCAGCCCTCGTGAGGATCTCATAGGCGGCCTGCAAATGCGTGTTCGGCAAGTGGAGCTCAAAGGCTTGCTCGCCGGAGTAGCTGACCGCCAACACTGTGACCTCGACATGACCGATCGTGCGTCGCTCACCGGTCATCCAAGGGAAGGAACCTTGGCTCCACGCGCCGCGGGGCGAAACCGAGCCAAGAAGACCTCTCACCCTGGGACCGGCCAGGATTAGGGCCGTGTGCGTGTCGGTTAGGCTCTCCAGGCGGATGGCCGATCCGGGAGGGAGATGCTGTGTCAGCCAATCCATGTCGTGCGCTTCGGCGGCCGCCGCCGAGAGATACCAGAAACGATCCTCGTCGAGCTTAAGGAGCGTTGCCTCGCAGGCCATGTTGCCCTTGGCCGTCAGGAAGTAGCAGAGACCGACTTTGCCGATCCGATCGGGCAGAGGCGAGCAGGTGAGGCTATCGAGCCAAGACCTGGCGCCCCTGCCGGATATCTCGATCCGATTGAAACCGGCGATCTCCGCAAGCCCCACCGCACTGACGACACCCCCGACCTCCCGCGCGACCGCGTCGTGCCAGTTGGGAAAGGAATAGCTGTACTCCTCCTGAAAATCAGGCGCGGGCTTATAGAAAAGAGCACGCTCCCAGCCATTCACCGTGCCGAAGACCGCGCCCTTGGCCTGCAGCAGTGGATAGAGCGGCGAAGCCTTTGCAGGGCGTCCGGCGGGTCGTTGCTCGTGTGGCATATGCCATTGGAACTCATGCCGATAATCCTCGATCGCCTTGAGCGCGGTGTACTCCCTGTTGGCATAACCAGTGAGCCGCCGAGGGTCCAACTGCCAGCCGTCCCACTCGCTCTCGCCATGAACCATGGTCTGGGCAAGCATTTTGCCATAGCCTCCGCCCTCGCCGATACCGACCCGAAGGCCGTTCATGGACCAGCAGTTGCGCAATCCAGGCTGCCTTCCGACCAGCGGTCCCGCATCGGCGGCATAGGTAATCGGGCCGTTCACGATGGCCGAAATCCCGACCTCCTGAAGGCAGGGGATACGGTCGAAGATCGCCTCCAGTTTCGGTAGGCAGCGATCGAGGTCGTCCGGGCAAAGCGCATTGGCGAAGTCCGGATCGATTCCCTCCATGCCGAAAGTCTTGCAATCCTCTTCGTAGACGCCGATCAGAAGCCCCTTCTTTTCCTGACGCAGGTAGAAGGTATCGCGAGGACAGCGCACCATCGCCACGCGTCCCTCGCGCTCTTGCAGTTCCGCCACCGGCTCGGTCACAAAGTACATGTGCTCCATCGCGACGATTGGGTAGGTGATGCCCATCATCGCGCCGACTTCGTTGGCCCGATACCCGGCGGCGACAACGATGTGCTCGGCTGTGATGGCCCCCCGATCAGTCTCCACGATCCATTCGAAGTTAGGCTTCTGCGTCAAGCCGGTTACAGGCGTCTGGCGATAGATCTCCGCTCCAGCCGATCGCGCCCTTCGAGCCAAGGCTTGGCAGAGCTGTGCCGGATCGATGTCGCCGTCGAGATCGTCCCATAGCGCGGCAAGCAGCCCGTCGGCCCGAACCAGGGGGTTGCGCCGCGACACCTCAGCCGGGTCGATGAGTTCGAAGTCGATTCCAACACCTCTTGCCACTGAGACGATGTGGTGGCAGGCGTCGAGCTGTGCCTGATCGGTCAGTAGGCGCATGCCGCCAACGGCATGGTGGTAGTTGATCGGATAGTCGGGATCTTCAGCCAGTTCCTTGTAAAGGCCGATCGTGTAGCGGCGCAGCAGCAGCAAGAGTTGATTGAAGGCAAGGCTCGGGCATTGGGCGGCCGAATGCCAGGTGGTCCCCGACGTCAGCTCGTCGCGCTCGAGCAGCACCAGGTCACTCCAACCCTCTAAGGTCAGATGGTAAAGCGCAGAAAGACCACCAATGCCCCCACCGATGACCACCACGCGCGCCTGAGATCGCATCGAACGCCCCTTCAGCCTCGCCCCTGCAGCTGGCGCGGAACACACCAACTTCGAACGAGGATACTCGGACACTCCGCAGCGCTTAGGATAGCAAAAAAGGACGAAGGAATCTGATGGCAGTGCAGCTTTCTTTGCTGTCGCTCTCTACCGGGATCGGCCGTTTTCACCTGGGCATAATGCCTCTTAGTGAAGGCGCATCGCTTCGCCTGCCATAGCAGGATCGCTCAGTGGCATGGCCAAGCGGGTCACCGCCGGTAGGCGCTGCGGCAGCGGCAGACCATGCCGCGACAGCAGAACGCCAAGGGCTCTAAGTGCCTGGGCCAGGGCCAAGGAGGTTGCTCGATCGAAGGTGCCGCTCAAGAGCCGGCTGGCCATCTGTTCCTCGCCATGGTGCGCAGCACCGGCTGCCAAGAGCAGACGCGACTCATCCTCGGCGATGGTGCAGCAGCGCGGATAGTGAACCCTCACACCCCGGTCCCTGGGTTTGAGCAGCAGAAGAAAGGTGCGATGCAGGGCCTCGGCCACCGGTTCGGCATTGATCAGCGCGAAGGGCTCTTCGATGGTGCAGAGTGGACAGCGGTTCTCCCGCGTCGCCTGAACCCAGCTCCTGAGCGACCAGAGCAGCAGCTGCTCGCTCAGCTTCAGGTTGTCGGTTCGACAGTCAGCCAAGAGTAGACTGTGCGGCATCTTCAAACTCCCAAGCCTGCGCGGCGGTTCCTCGCCGCTTCCTGATGATGAAGCCAGGCTAACTTTGAGTGTTTAAGAATGCAAGTCATTCTCAATCGCACTGCGACCCACAGCCACAACCACTTGCTATGCCGGTGAGAAGCTCTCTAGCGTAGGTCTATGGTGGAAGCGCAAAGAGTGCGGTCGTTCGGCCTCTGGCTCGCCGGCTTCGCGATTGGTGTCAAGGTTATCCTTGCTGCCTTTGCGGCCGCACCTTGGCATATGTCCGAAGCCTTCCTGGACGGCAGTCCCTTTACGCAGATCATCTGCACGGGCAGTGGGTTTCTGGTCATCGACGAGAACGGCGAAACCCTGCCACAATCGACCACCCTGCCCCTCTGCCCGCTCTGCATCAACGCGACCCCGGTCGTGTTGGCCGACGATCCCAAGCTGACCTTGAGCTTGCTGATCTTCGCGGTCGTGCTTGCCGCACGGACCGGATTGGATCGCCCGCGCAGGGCTGAGCCGCCGCCCTCCGGTTTCTCCAGTCGTGCGCCCCCTCGCTGCAGCCCGTGACTCATAGCCTTCGGGCTTACGCACGACCGTATTGACGTCTTGGTTGCGGGCCACTTGGCGCCGCCGTCGATCGACCTGGAGGGACAGCATGAACCCCCTGACAGGGACGGCAGTCCGGCTCAATGCGCACTATGACAAAGGGCTGGCTCTGACCAGCAGCTAGCGGCCGGCTTCGACATGAACAGCCTATGTGAACGAACGCCCTTCCGACGGCACTCCTTTGCCTCCTATCCAAATACTAAGGAAATCAACGACATGCCTATTCTCGCCTTCCTTCTGTTCCTCTTCGCCCTACCGCATTCGGCGAACGCTCACGAGTTCCAGGTGCGGGACATAACCATCGATCACCCCTGGGCCAGAGCCACGGCCGGCCAGGCGCCCAATGGGGCCGCCTATCTAACCCTGACCAACGACGGTACGACAGCGGACTACCTCGTCAGCGCAGCCGGCGAGGTGGCTAAGCGGGTGGAGCTGCACCAGCACTCGATTGTCGATGGCGTTATGCAGATGCGCAGAGTGGACGAGGTCCAAGTGGCGCCAGGAGAGCCCACGGTCCTGGAACCCGGCGGGTTGCACGTCATGCTGATCGGCCTGAACGCGCCGTTGAAAGAGGGAGAGACCTTTCCCCTGACACTCACCTTCAAGGAAGCCGGAGCGGTTACGGTCACCGTTTCTATCGAATCCATCGGGGCCATGAGCCCCAGTCAGAGCAACTAGGTGCAGAGGCACGGGTGACAGGGCCGCCGTCGCTCTGCCATAGAGCGGCGGTGACCCAAAGCCTCGACATAGAACGGGCAGCACGCCTGCTCCAGGACGGCAAGCTCGTCGCCTTCCCGACCGAGACGGTTTACGGCTTGGGCGCGGATGCGACCGACGACACCGCCGTTGCCTCGATTTATGCCGCCAAGGGGCGGCCGCGCTTCAATCCCCTGATCGTTCACGTGGCGGAGCCGAGAGCCCTGGATGGCGAAGTCATCTGGACGCCGCTGGCCGAGGCGCTGGCGGCGCAGTTCTGGCCGGGGCCTCTCACCCTGGTCTTGCCAAGACGCAAGGAGAGCCGTGTCTCTCTGCTCTGCTCCGCCGGCCTCGACAGCCTGGCAGTCCGGGTTCCCGGGCATACTTTGGCGCGACAACTGCTGCGATCCGTGGGTCGGCCCTTGGCCGCACCCAGCGCCAATCGCTCCGGCAAGGTCAGCCCGACCACCGCAGAGCATGTGCACCAAGAATTGGCAGATCGCGTGGCCTTCATCTTGGATGGCGGCCCCTGCTCGCTTGGCCTCGAATCGAGCGTGCTTGACCTGACTGGCCCGCGGCCAAGCCTGCTGCGCGCCGGTGGCCTGACCAGAACGGCCATCGAAGCGGTGACCGGTCCCCTGGCGTTGTGCCTCGACGACGACGCACCACGGAGCCCAGGCCAGTTGGCCAGCCACTACGCGCCCGGCCCGCCCTTGCGCCTGAATGTAGATCAAGTCGATGCTCACGAAGCCCTCTTGGCCTTCGGTACCCCCTTGCCTGGCGCCCTCCTCACCGAAAATCTCAGCGAGACGCGCGACTTGACGGAGGCCGCCGCTCGTCTCTTCGCTACTTTGCGCCGGCTCGATCGCCCGGATGTCGCTGCCATCGCCGTCATGCCGATCCCCGAGACCGGACTGGGCGAAGCCATCAACGACCGACTGAGACGCGCCGCAGCCCCTCGGCCAGAAGACCAATAGTCAGGGCAACATCGTCTTCACGCACTAGGCGGCCTGTGGGAAGCGATCTACATTCTCACCATGACGAACCCGACAGAGCTTCTCCTACAGCAGTTGCAAGAGCGGCTGGGTCCCAAGGCCCTGATCCGCGATCACGAACAGCTGGACCCTCACCTTCTAGACGAGCGCCGCTACTACAGAGGCCACAGCGAGGCCCTGGTCTTGCCGGCCGATACGCAAGAGGTGGCCATGGTCGTCGGACTGGCCGCGGACGCCGGCGTGCCGCTGGTGCCGCAAGGCGGCAACACCGGCCTTTGCGGCGGAGCCACGCCTTTCGGCGGGCTGCTGATCGGTCTCTCAAGGCTGAACCAGGTGCGCGCCGTCGATGCCGCCAACTTTGCGCTCACAGCAGAGGCCGGTTGCACCCTGCAGTCCGTGCAGGAGGCCGCGGCCGCGGCCGACCGCCTCTTTCCGCTCTCACTCGGTGCTCAGGGGACCTGTCAGATCGGCGGCAACATCTCGACCAATGCCGGCGGCATCCACGTGCTGCGTTACGGCTCCATGCGCGAGCTTGTGCTGGGCCTCGAGGTGGTCTTGCCGAATGGCGAGATCTGGGATGGCTTACGGTCGCTGCGCAAAGACAACACCGGCTATGATCTGAAACAACTCTTCATCGGTGGTGAGGGCAGCCTAGGGATCGTGACTGCCGCCGCCCTCAAGCTCTTCCCGCGCCCGCGTGCGCAAGCAACTGCCTATCTGGCGCTGAATGACCCAGCTCAGGCGCTCAAAATCCTGGAGATTGCGCGCTCTGCCAGCGGCGATCTGGTCACCGCCATCGAGATCATGCCGCAGAACCTCTTGGCACTCACGCAGGAGAAACTGTCCGACCTGGTCTCGCCGCTGGATCCGCTGCCGCCCTGGGCCCTGATCCTGGAGTTCTCGGGCGCCGAAGAGGGTCAGCTGACCCACTTGATGGAGGCCTGTCTGGCCGAAGCCTTCGAGGCGGGCGCTCTGGAGGATGGCGTGATTGCGCAAAGCGAGGCGCAGCGCTCAAACTTCTGGAAGTGGCGCGAGGCCATCGTCTGGGCGCGCAAACAATCTGGACCGGGGCTCGCCAACGACATCGCAGTGCCGGTCTCCAGCATGCCACTCTTCCTGGAGCGTTGCACCGCGGCCTTAGAGGCTGACTTCCCCGGTCTGCGCATCATGCCCTTCGGCCACATCGGCGACGGCAACCTGCACTACAACATGCTGGCGCCGGAGGGCATGAACGAAGAGGACTTTCTGGCCTGGCGCCCGCAGATCATCGAGCGAGTCAATTCAGAAGTCGATGCGCTGAACGGCTCAATCTCGGCCGAGCACGGGCTGGGCCGGCTGAAGGCCAAGGACATCCAGGCCTTTAAACCGGCGGCCGAGATCGCACTGATGCGAGCGGTCAAGCAGGCGCTCGACCCCAAGGGCATCATGAACCCGGGCGTCGTCCTACCCTGAGGCGAGCGGCGTCTCGGAGCTGGTCGTAGGACTGGCTTCGGGTTGATCGATACGCGGTCGCTCAGAGCGCTTGCGGAACACGCGACCCAGAATGAAGTCGAGCGAGAGCGGTCCTGGGCCTTTAATGACCGGGATCAAGAGCAACAGAATCCAAAGCAGGCGTTGATCGAAGAGGCCGCCGACCTGGCCGTCGAAGAGCGTTCCGATCACCTCAGGCTTCAGGTTGTGTGCCGTCAGATCCACGTAGGTCATGATCACGACGAAGCCGATCATGCCCAGACTGGCAAGACGGGTGAAGAGCCCGACAACCACCAAGAGCGGCAGAATGATCTCGCCCCAGGTGCCGAAAAAGACGATCAGATCCGCGGTGAAGCTAACATTTGCCGGCTGATAGCCTGCCGCTTCCACCGCCTTGGGGACGATTTGGAAATAGGCCCCGTTCGACAAGCTTAAGAAGCCGAAGAAGCCATCACCAAGCTTGGTCATGGCCGACTTCCAAAAGAACATGAACAGCACGGCCAGAAAGACAAAGCGCGCCAGGCTTGGCAGCAGCCAACCTTCGGTGATGCGATCGAGAAAGGCGAAAAAGCGTCCATGGAGGCGCATGACGCTCAGAACAAAGCTCATTGCTCGTTACTCCTCACCGACTGTGACGGTGCCTAGAGGCTGGTCGGTAGAATGCAGTCTGCAAAACTACCATGACGAAGGTGTCGAAAAAGTGCTGCCTGCAGATCGAGGCTCGGTTCGGCCGCAAGCGCCGCCTCGGCGGCATTGCCCAGGGTTGCGCCGGCCAACAAGACCTCTGCCAAGCGTTTTTCTCCGAGGGACAGGGAGAGCTGAGCCACCTCGAGATCGGGCCGTAACACCAAGATGGTTTCGGGCGCGCTCTGCGGATCGGGGAACGCCAGCCCCTCCTCGTGCGCTTGCCAAAGCGAGTGGAGGGCAAAGTCGGAGACAATCAGGCGCGTTGCTGGATGGGCGACAAAGCGCAGGCTCATGACCGCGTCGGCCGGCTGCTCGGCCAAAACTTTGGGGTCCAGCGGCGCCGCGTCGGCGGCAAAGAGCGCCTCGTTGCGCGCCCATTCCAAGCGCGCCATTTGGGCGAGCCAGGGCTGTTTCGTCGCCGGCGTGAAGGCAGCCAACCAGGCCGGGAAGTCTGCTCCATAGGTCAAGAGACGCGCTTCACTGGGCGGATGGGCGCGAAGAAAGCGGCGTGCGGCAAATGCAAAGTTGTCTTTGCCCGCTAGCTCCGAGGTCACCGGAAAGGCGGCACTCAAGACGCCGATCAGCGAGATCTGCACGTTGTTGCGATAGACCGCCAAGCGTTCGTCCTTGGCAATGGCACCCTCGTCGATCGCAGCGACCAGAGCCGCGTCGAAGTCCGCATCGGGTGAGGTCATCAGGCTTCGGGCGAAGCGCTCTTGCAGATCAGGCAGCACCGGCCAACGCCTCCTCGGCCAGGAAGCCGTCCGCCTTTGCGGCCTCCCTCAACAGCACGGCCGCTTCCGGCAGGTTCGTATCCCACTCGATCAGCGTCGGCTTTGATCCAACCCTTGCAAGGGCATCGCGGTAGAGCGCCCAAACTGCTGTCGAGACCTGGCTGCCATGATCATCGATCAGCAGTGGTCGGCCCTCGATCTCGCGGCGGCAATGGCCGGCCAGATGGATCTCGCCGACCGCCTCTGCAGGCAAGGTTGCCAGGTAGGCTTTGGCATCCAGACCGTGGTTCACCGCCGTTACATAGATGTTGTTGATATCCAGCAGCAGCCCGCAGCCGCTACGCCGCGCCACCTCGGCCAGGAACTCGGCCTCAGGGATCACGGACTGGGCGAAGGCAACATAGCTGCTGGGGTTTTCCATGAGGATCTGCCGCCCCAGGGTTTCCTGCGCAATCTCGACGTTGCGGCAGACGAGCGCGAGGCTCTCTTCGCTGTAGGGCAGCGGCAACAGGTCGTTCAAGTAGTGCCCGGCAAAGACACTCCAAGAGAGGTGCTCGGACACCAGAAAGGGTTGGTAGTCGCTGATCAAGCCCGAGAGGCGGGTCAGGTGATCGGCAGAGAGGCCCTCGGCGCTGCCAAGCGACAGGCCGACGCCGTGCAAGCTGACCGGATAGTCCCGGCGCAGCTCGAAGAGCGCCCGCCGCCGCGGACCGCCCTCGGACATATAGTTCTCGCTATGAACTTCCAGAAAGCCGCTCTGCGGCCGTTCCTGGAGAAAATGTCGAACATGTCCATGGCGCAGCCCAACGCCAGCCTTGGCGACCTGGGTCTTCATGACTTGCCCGACAGCTTGGAGTTGACACCCATGAAGGGCCGCAGGAAGCCGCCCATCTCTACGCAGTCTTTGGTGCTTGGCAGATCGCGCCACTCCGCGCCCGAATAGTCAACGCGCGATTTACCTGCGCAGTCGTGCGAGCCCGATGCACTTGCGCAGTCGTTCTCGCCAGCCTTGGCCACGCCATAGCAGCGCACGCCTTCGACCTTTTCTTTCGCCAGAGTCTCGCTAGCAGCGAAGGCCGCCCCTACCAATGCGGCCGCGACCGCAATCCGCAGGTGTGCATTGGCCTTCTTTGCCATGGGAGTAAGCCTCCTTCTTCTTTGTACCCTGCCGCTCTCGATCAGGGATGGGCCGCCGGCGGTTGGCGGTACCGGCGGCCCTGCCTGAACGAAAAGCAGCCTAACGCTGGAGGGGGAACTAGCCGGCCAGCTTCTCGTTCACGCCTTCGAAGGGTTCGGTCTTGCCGCCCAACTCGGTGCACTCATCGGCAGATGCGACAGCCTTCCAATCGCCGCCATCGTAATCCACGGTCGACTGCGCAGCGCAGGTATGCGTGCCGGCCGCGTTGCCACAGTCGTTCTCACCGGCCTTCGCGATGCCCCAGCACTTGCCTTCATAGGCAACTGCGCTGGTCGAAGCGATGGTGGTTCCGGCCAATGAAGCAGCGCCCATCAGAGCGGCAGCGAGGGAAAGGGACGTCACACGGTTCATGCCAAACAATCTCCTATGCTCTTGTTCATCAGCGGCTTTGGACGACGCCGCGGTCACAATGCTGACCTATGCCTGATCGTGATCTCTTTCAAATAACGAAAACGACAGCGATACGACAGCATCTCGTGAAGTCTGCCACAACAGCCTAACCCACGCAGGTCACGGGCGCAGCAATTGTACTGCCGCCTCCGCACTCTGCCCACTGGCATCCAGCACAACGATCTCGGCAAAGCCCGCGCCTTCTGGCAACCAGGCGGTCTCTGCACGCGACAGACCCACCGCCAGAGGCCTGCCGTCGACCAGCCAGGTGTAGGGACCGCGTCCACCTTGCGCGGTCAGCGGGATGGAGCCGGTGAGCGCGATCTCGGCGCCATCAGGCGGGAAGGCAATCTCCAAATCGGCCACCCGGGCAGCCGCACGCGGTGACTCGCCCAGACGTTTCAGGCTAGGTGGCAAGCCGCCGATCTCCAGGCCTGCCGGCTGCGGCCAGAGGCTACGCGCACTCGGTGCCGGCGGCAGAAGCGCGAAAAGCTGGAACAGCAAGGGCGCGGCTGCGGTGATGCCGACGCAGGCCAAGCAGGGCTGCGCATCCGGGCGTCCAGCCCAAACGGCAATCGTGTGGCGCGAGTCGAAACCCACAGCCCAGGCATCGCGAAAGCCGTAAGAGGTTCCGGTCTTGTAAGCAATTGCGGAGGCACCTTCGCCGCCCGCGACAGTCGATAGGCGGTAGCCGAGTGGCCGAGGCGTCCCTTCCAAGATCTCGGCCAGTTGCCAGGCGGCCTCGGAGGAGACCAGAGGCGACGGCAGCGCCTCCACCATAAGATCTTCACGGAACGCGAGAGGCTTGCCCCGGCCTTGCCGAGACAGCGCCAAATAGCCGGTCGCCAGCTCCTCAAGGGTGAGGCCGACGCCACCCAAGGCCAGGGGCAATCCAGGACGGCCACTGCCGCTGGGATAGCGCAGATCCAAACCGGCCGACCGCAGACGCTTGTCCAGGCGCAGCGGCCCCACACGCTCTAAGAGGTAGACGGCCGGCACATTGAGGGAGCGTCGCAGTGCCTCGCGCAGGCTGACGTCGCCGCGAAAGCCGCCATCGAAGTTGCTGGGCTGATATCCGGCGAAGCTCAGCGGGCGATCGGCGATCAGACTGTCCGGGTGCGCGAGACGGCCTTCGAATGCCATGCCATAGATGAAGGGCTTCAAGGTTGAGCCCGGCGAGCGCTTAACCTGCACCATATCGATCATCCCGGCCGCATCGCGGTCGAAGTAGTCGGCGGCTCCCAGGTAGGCCCGTACCTTGCCGGTCTCGTTCTCGACCACAAGGGCAGCGACCGAGACGCCCGGCCCAAGACGCAGGCTGCCACGCTGAACAACTCTGGCGACGGCTGCCTGCAGGCCTGCATCGATGCTGCTCCTGACTCGCGCTTCGTCGTCTGACAAGAGGCGCTCGGCCAAATGCGGCGCGGCGAAGGGAAAAGCCAAGCGCTGCGCGCGCAAAGGGCTCTCTAGAGCCTCTCTCAAGGCAAGCGGTGTCAAGACACCGGCCTCGGCGACACGGTGCAAGACCTTATCCCGGGCGCGCGTGGCGGCCTCGGCATGGCGATCGGGTCGCGTTTGGCTTGGCGATTGCGGAAGGGCGACGAGCAATGCCGCTTGCGCTGGCGTCAGGTGCAGAGGGCCACGGCCAAAGTAGGCTCGACTGGCCGCCTCCACCCCCTCAAGATTGCCGCCGAAGGGCGCCAGAGTGAGATAGATCGAGAGGATTTCCCGCTTGCTCAGCCGCACCTCCAGTTGGCGGGCGCGGAAGACTTCGATGGCTTTGGCGAGCAGTCCTCTGGGCCGCGGCTCCAGCAAGCGCGCGACCTGCATGGTCAAGGTCGAGGCGCCGGAGACCACGCGACCCGACTGCAGCAGTTGCCAGACCGCTCGACCCGCCGCCAGGGCGTCGACACCGCCATGATCCAGGAAGCGCTTGTCCTCGTAGGCCAGCAGCATCGCGAGGTAGAGTGGCGATACCTGTTCCGGCGTCACTGCGAACCGCCAGCGCTGATCGGGCGCGGTGACTGCGCGCAGCAGCCGTCCCTCGCGATCCAGAATCGCGCGAGAGAGCTGCTGATAGCGGCTGAGGTCCGGCGGGTAGGCCTCGTCCAAGGCCGCCCAGGTGCCCTGCAGCAGGCTCCAAACCAACAGGCCGCAAGCCGCGAGAAGCGGTAGCCGCCGGATCATTTTCGACTTAACGGCTGCCGATGGTGATCCGGCTCGCAGCACCGCGCGCCGAGAGATCGGGGCTGTACATGTCCTCAATGTAGCTGCCGGGCAGCACGAACTCGCCCGGTGTGACGGCGCGGACGATGTAGGCGGTGCGGAAGCCACTCTTCTTGGGTGTCAGATCGAAGGCCGCGGCAAAGCGGTCGTCGCGGGCCTCGCGATGCTCGGCCTCACTCAGCTCCTTCAGCCAGGGAAAGCTCTCAAGCGGTTCTCCCTGCCCCAAGGCCGCATTCTCGATTTCCCAACCGGCCGGCAGCAGATCGACCAGAAGTGCGCGATGACTGCGACCGTCCGTGGCCCGCCCTTCCAACACGACGACATAGCTCTCGCCCTGCTTCATGTCGGCAAAAGCGACAGGATAACCCTTAAGATCGAAGACCCTGCGGCGCAGCTCGAAGCCGTTCTTGTCGGCCGGCAAAGGTGCTTCCGGCACACCGGCAACGCTGACCACCTGGAACAGCGGATCCTTGCCTCGATTCTCAACCGTCAGGCTCTGCTTTGCACCTTCGCTCAGCTTCAACAGGCGGTGAAAGGCGTTACTATCCTGAGGCAGCGCCTTGCCGTCCACCGCGAGCGAGACTTTGCCCGCATCCTTGACCAGCCCTTGAGACGCGAGAATGAGCCAGGCCATTTCTTGGGTCGAAAGCTGGCCGCTATCGCTGAAATCGTCCACCAGTCGCTGAACCGAGGACTTCAGAAGATCAGGCGCCGAAAGCCCGCTCTCGGCCAGCAAGGCCACCAGGGCCGCATCGTCGCGCAGCTTGGTGCCATAGTCGGTCCAGCGGACCTGCTGGTTGCTGTCCGGCAGCTCCGCATTGGCAAAGGCGGCCTCCGCCCTGTTGCGATCGCCCAGATAGGCCAGGGCCGCGGCAAACTGCGAGCGCGCGAAGGTCGTCGGCAGCTTGTCAAAGCGAGTTTCGTAGAAGTAGCGCAACTCCGAGAGATCGCCTCGGCCCGCCCGGGTCACGACATACTGTGCATAGGCGTAGGCCGCAAAGTCTTCGGGATCGTCGAGGTAGCGCTGCGTTGCCTGCTCGAGAAAGTCGAGTGCCCGGTCATAGCCCGCCTCCGGCACGTGATAGCCGGCATCTTTGGCGCGGGTCAGATAGTCGGTGACATAGGCGCTCAACCAGACCTGCGGCGTGCCATAGGTGCCCCAGAGGCCGAAGCCTCCGCCGCCGTTCTGCTGGTTGATCAGGCGGTAGATCGACTGCTGGACCTTCAGCGCGATGCCGGCGTCGTCCTCTAGGCCGAGGTTCTTCGCCAGATTGTTGGCATAGAGCAGCGGCAAAGCGCGACTGGTGGTCTGCTCGGCACAGCCGTAGGGATAGCGGTCGAGTGCGCCCAGCAGCCCGACGATGTCGAATTCCGGCGCCGCGGAAATGCTGAGCCCGACCTCTGCGCTATCCGGCCAGTAGCCGGTCGCCGTCGCCGCGCTCACCGTGGTACTGGTCTGCGGTTTCAGCCAGGCCAACTTGCGCTCGGTAACGAAGGGGCTGGCAGGGCGCACTGAGATGACGAAGTCGCGCTCAAGGCTATAACCGTTGGGTCCGCTGACTTTCAGCTTAAGATTGGCAACGCCCATGCGCTCGGCATGCAGGCTTTGCGGCCGTCTAGCCTCCTTGCCTTGCGCCAGGTCCTTCGCCTCCAGCGCACCGCCCGAGACCGAGACCACGTCATCGCCGGTAACCTCGACGCTGTAATCGCCGGTGGCGCCATCCAAGTTCCGCAGAACCAAAAGAGATTGCGCGATGTCGTTTGGCGCCAGAAAGCGCGGCAAGGTCACCTCGGCGATCAGCGGCGCGCGCACGATCATCGTCTCGTTGACGCTGCCCAGCTTGGCCGGCGACCAAACGACCGCCATGACCCGCAGTCGTCCGTTGAAGTCCGGGATGTCCAGCACGACCTTCGCCTTGCCGTCTGCATCGACCTGCACAACGCCCGAGAACAGCGAGACGACCTTGGACGAACGCTCCGGCAGACTCTCAAGGTTGCGCCCCTCCTGATCGCCGCCGCTGCGCAGCTTGGCGAAGACCTGACCCTGCGGCGTGATCAGGTAGCCGTAGAGATCGTGCAGTGAAACCGAGAAGATCTGCTTGGAGAGCAGCCAGCCCAGCGGGTCAGGTGGCTGATAGCCGGTCAGTTGCAGGACGGCATCGTCGACCGCCGCCAGGGTCAGATGTACCTCGGCGCCGGCGCTGGCGCCGGTGACGGATACCGGGATCTCCAGCTTGCGGCTGGGCTCGATCTTATCCGGCAGGTCCAATGAGACGGCCAGCGCGAAGGGCGCCTGATCGCGCGCCAGCCAGGCCAGACCGACTGCGCGTGTGGGCATGGCGGCGATGCTGGCGGGCGTCTTGGGAAAGGCCGTGGCCATCACGTAGGCGCCTGCCGTCCAGTCCTTGGAGACCGGGATCTCGACAACACCGCCGTCCCGCGCGATCTCCACCGTCTTGGTCATCCTGAGCGAGGCATCGGCCACGGTGACGAGAACCTGGGCATCGAAGGGTGGTTTCACGAAAACCTTGGCGGTCTCGCCTCCCTGGTACTGCTTCTTATCCAGCGATACCTCGACATCGTCCGGGGTGTCGGCAGAGGGGTCGCGCCACCAGCCGCCGGAGAAGCGCAGAGACGAGGCAACCGCACCGGAATCGGCGGTCACCTCGACACGGAACTGGCCCCAATCGGGCGTGTAGTCGATTTCGCCCGGCTGCCCTGGCGTCAGAAAGATGGTGCCCTGGTCAACCAAGGTGGAGCGCACCGTCCAACGGGCTTTCCACTCGCCATATTCGCGGTACCAGATGTAGTCGTAGTCCTCGCGGTAGACGTTGAAATCGACCTCGTCCACCGACTGTTCATTGCCGCTACGGTCGAGCGCGACGACTTGAAAGCTGGCCTGCTGGCCCTCGCCGACGGAGCCGCCTTCGAAACCGGGGCGAATGCCCAGATAGTAGGGCTTGTCTTCCAGCGGCAGGGTCACGCGGCGATTCACGCCCCGCCCACCGATGTCGAAGACCGTTGCCCGCAGTGCGACCTCGAGCGGGGCCATGCTGTTCGGGCGATCCTCGGGCACGGCTTTCAGCTGCGCCTTGCCCGCATCGTCGGTGGTGAAGGTCTCGGGATCGCTGCGCTGTGGGCGCAGGCTCTTCTCGACCAGTCCGAAGTGATACTGCGCGAAGTCCTTAAAGGGGGCCTCGGCCTCTTGGATGATCAGAGAATACTCGCCGGCCAGGTTTGCCGCCGGCGCACCATAGAGATAGTCGGCAAGGATCTCTGCCGTGATCGGCTCGCCGAAACTGGCCATCTTGTCCTTGGTTTCCAGATCGAACTCGATCTGCGGCGGCACGAAGTCCTCTACCTCGAAGGAGACGCGGCCGATGGCGGGACCCTTGGGGCCCAGATGTGCCGTTGCCTCCCAGAGGCCGGTGCGTGCGGTTCCGGGCAAGTCGATCGTCCAGCTGTGCGCACCGCCGCCGGCATCGTCGGCGACTTGGCTCCTGAACTGCACTCCGTCCGGACGCCAAAGCTTGAAGGTGACCGGCATCCTGCCAGCCGCCTTCAGATCGCGATCGCGCAGCAGTCCCACGAGGTGCACCTGCTCGCCCGGCCGATAGATGCCCCGCTCGCTGTAGAGGTAGGCTTCAACGGCCGCCGGCGGCGCGCGTCCGGCGATCGGCCGATCGCTGAGGTCGAGGGTCGGCGCCTCGAGGTCGAGCACGGCAAAGTCGCCGGCATCCCCATAGGCCAGCAACGCCCGGGGCGCGTTACCGCCTGGTCCGCGCAGCACTGCCGCATCGAAGCTGGCCTGACCCTGCGCATCGGTCTTTGCAGTTGCAAGGATGGCATTGTCCTTGGCCAGCAGGTGGATTTCCATGCCCGGCTGCGGCTCAGCGTTCAGCAGACTACGGGCAAAGACCCACAGTCCATTGTCGCCCTGAAAGCTGGTAAGACCGATATCGGAGACCAGAAACCACTGGCTGGCCCAAGGGTCCCAGCTCTCGGAATCAGGGTTGCGGGCGACCGCAAGATAGAGGCCCGGCCCCGGATCCAGTCCGAGATCGGCCAGTGGGATCTGGCTGTCCAGAGACTCGTTGCGCTTGGCCGCCGGCAGATCGAGCTTGCCGCTCCAGATCTCGACGCCATTGTCGTCGAGAAAGCGCCCAACCTTGCCTGGATAGATCTGTCCTTGGCCCGCAAGGTCGTTGTGCGCCAGCTGCGGCACCAGGTTGCGATCGTTGATCCGCACGATCCTGAGATCGGCGGTAGGAAGGTTGACCGCTCGGATCGGCAAACCCTTGGCCAAGTCTTTCACAAGAATGTACCCGCGGTCGCCGAGGAAGGTCAGCGAACTGGGCCGATCCGGCATATAGACGTCGTAGGTCAGATCCTGTGCCAGCCTGACGTCCTCTCCCGCACCCGGCAAGCCGGCGCGCAGGCGCAGATCATAGCGAGTGCCGAAATCCAGTCCGGAGACGCAGAGGCGATCGCCGCTGGCGGTTACCGCCGTGTCGGCCTTCGGCGTGACCCGGACATAATCCTCGAGATAGGCGTCCGGGTCCTCCGGCAAGGGATCGGTGAAGTCGAAACAGACTTCCGGCACCGAGCGATCGTTCAGCACCTCGAGATTGTTCACATCGAAGCCGTTGGCCCAGGCGGCGCTCGCCGACCCAGCCACCAGACCAGCGAACACCGCTGCCCTGGTCAAAGTCACTGCGGATAGACTAGTCATGCTTCGGCATCTCCCCTGCGCCTGACCTCTCGCCAGACAGTTCTGCATTCTAAGTGCTTTTGTGGCAAGTTTTGGCCGGGGAGTTATCCAGGTTTGAGATCGAGCCAGCACAGGCCCCGCGACGACGACGAAGACGACAGGGAGACGAGGCAAAATGACCTACCAGGCACCGCTGGATGACATGCGATTCGTCCTGGAAGAGATCGCCGATCTGGAGAGCTTGGCCAAGCTGCCCGGTATGGAAGAGGCCAGCGGCGACTTAGTAGATGCCGTGTTGAGCGAGGCCGGGCGCCTCTCTGCCGAAGTCCTGGCCCCTTTGAACCACAGCGGCGACCGCGAGGGCGTCAGCCTTGAGAATGGCGTGGTCAGGACACCCAAAGGATTCGTCGAAGCCTATGGCCACTTCGTCGAGGGCGGTTGGAACGGCCTGACCCTGCCGGAGGAATGGGGCGGTCAGGGTCTGCCCTATGCCGTCGGATCGGCAGCCATGGAAATGTGGAATGCGGCCAACATGGCCTTCGCACTCTGCCCGCTGCTGACCGCAGGTGCCTTGGACTTGCTGCATGCGCACGGCTCCGAAGCGCAGAAAGCACTCTATCTGCCGAAGATGGCGTCCGGAATTTGGTCCGGCACCATGAATCTTACGGAACCGCAGGCAGGCACCGACGTCGGTGCCCTCAAGACCAAGGCCGTGGCGGCGGGCGATCACTACAAGATCAGCGGGCAGAAGATCTACATTACCCACGGCGAGCAGGATATGTCGGAGAACATCATCCACCTGGTGCTCGCTCGTGTCCCCGGCGCGCCGGAAGGCAGCAAGGGCATCAGTCTCTTCATCGTGCCGAAGTTCCTGCCGAACGCAGACGGCAGCCTGGGTCAACGCAACGATTTGCGCTGTATCTCGGTCGAGGAGAAGCTGGGCGTGCACGGCTCGCCGACCTGCGTCATGTCCTACGGTGACGACGGCGGCGCCGTCGGCTACCTGATCGGCGAAGAGAACCACGGCATGGCCTATATGTTCACCATGATGAACGCGGCCCGCATCGAGGTCGGCATCCAAGGCGTCGCCATTGCCGATCGGGCCCTGCAGCAGGCCACAGCCTTCGCCAAAGACCGCAAGCAGAGCCGCGCGCTGGGCGCGCGAGACGTGACCCCGGTACCCATTATCGAGCACGCCGACGTGCGCCGGAACCTGGCGACCATGCGGGCACTCACCGAGGCCGGCCGGGCGCTTGCCTATGCCGTCGGCGCTGCCATCGATCGCAATCGACATGCACTCGACGGTAGGGACAAGACCCTGGCAAAGGCACAGGAAGAGATCCTGACACCGGTGGTGAAGTCCTGGTTGTCCGACCGTGGTTGCGAGGTCGCCTCTTTGGGCATTCAGGTACACGGTGGTATGGGCTTTATCGAAGAGACCGGTGCCGCCCAGCACTATCGGGATGCCCGGATCTTGCCGATTTATGAAGGCACCAACGGCATCCAGGCCCTGGACCTAGTCATGCGCAAGATCCTGCGCGACCACGGCGCTATGCTAACGGTGGTTCTGGATTGGATGGCCGACCTGGTGAAGGGAATAGAGGCCAGCGACGACGAGAGGGTGTCGGCCATGGCACCAGCCTTGCACGCGGCACTCCGCAGCGTCGAAGAGAGCAGTACCTGGCTGGTCGAGACCGCAACACAGGATCTCGACAGCACTGCTGCGGGCGCGACACCCTTCCTGAACGAGCTTGGCTACACCGTGGGCGGTGTTCTCTTGGGTACCTCAGCCCTGAGCGCTGCCCGGCGACTGAGCGAGGGGGTCGGCGATCCGGCCTTCAATGAACGCAAGATCAAGACCGCACGCTTCTACCAGACCAATCTGCTGCCCTATGTGGAAGCCGAGTCGCGTCGCGCCCGCGGTGGTGCGGTCAGTGCACATGCCTTTTCACCGGAGGACTTTTAGGGCGGTCCTGCTCCAGCCTTCTCCGGCAGAGGCTCGCCCAGTCGTCGTGCCAAGGCCTCCAGTGCCGGCAGATAGAAACGGATCCCGGTGCGTTCCATGGAGACCGCAGCGCGCTTCATCACCGCGCGCCGCGCTGCGGGACGCTCTTCCAAAGTTTCGGCCAGCAGGGTCAAACCGTAGCTCAGGATCTGGCGAGCGCCGACTGCTGCCAGGCCACGGAGACCATCGCGAGTCCGTTCCGAGCCAAAGGCCGGATCACCCTGCTTGGCGAGAGCCCAACCACGTACGATCTCGGCCCAGGCCACCCAATAGGGGAAGCCTTGGCGGTGTGCCAGGTCGATGATCCGTCGCGCCGTCATCTCGGCGGCTTCGACGGACCCGCCGCACTGCTGTATCGAGGCCTGAAAGCAAAGTGCATAGCAAAGGCTGAAGGCATGATCATTGGCCAAGGCCTCTTCGATCGCGGTCTCGATCACGGCCTCGGCAGCCTCCTGATCGCCGGTGAGGCAGAGCGCCCAGGACCGCCAGCTCTCGCCGACGACGAAGGGGTTGGAGCCGTAGCGGAAGGCGATGTCGTGATGTTCGCTGCCGGAATAGAGCTGGCGCATCTCCAGCAACCGCGCTTTTGCCGCCTCGAAGTCGCCAGCCAGAAAATCGCAGACGGCAAGAGAGCGTAGTGCTTCGATCCGCGAGGTGGTGCTGCCCTCGGCTTCGGCGGCGCGGGCGATCGCCTCGGCCGTGGTCCGGCCGGGAGCAAGGTCGCCCCGCAGGAGATAGACGTTCAACTTGCCGCGCAGGATGTCGAAGCTCTGCTGCGCGTCGCCGACGCTCAGCGAAAGACGCTCGGCCTCGCGATACTGGGTTTCCACGATAGAAGCCGACCAGCCGTGCACCGCGATCGAAGGCGCAGACATAGCCAACCTCGCCGTGAGCTCGGCTTTGGCGCGGTCGCGGTCTTCCAGATCGCGCCGCTGGCGCGCGGCACTGACCGCAGCGCGAAGGTGGCGTAATGCCTCCTCGTTGGCCGAACGACGTATGGCACGCGTGCCGGCAGCCATCCAGTGTTCGAAGGAGAGGTCGGGGCGCCGGGCATTGTCGTAGTGTGCAGCGATCTCATGGGCACGCACTGCCGCCTCTCGATCGACTGCCAGCGCTTCGGCAATCTTCAGATGATAGGCCTCTCGCACGTCGCGCGGCAGCGTCTGGTAGGCAGCCTCTTGCACCAGCGCATGCTTGAACTCCAGGATCGCCTCGGACCCCACGCCGCGTTCTTCGAGCAGACCCGACTCCAGCAGTGAATCGATGTCAGCAGCCAGGTCATCCATACTGCGTCCGGTTACCGAAGCAATGAGTGAGACCGGGCACTGTCGCCCGCTGACGGCGGCGACCTGGGCCAACCAGCGCGCCTTTCCCAGGCGGTCCAAACGGCTCATGATCAAATCCATAATCGTTGTCGGGACGCCGGAGACGCTGCCGTCGACCAGGCGCACCAAATCTCCTTCGCGCGTCAGTCGATCGGTCTCCAAGAGACTGGCCACAAGTTCTTCGAGGAACAGCGGCACACCGCCGCTATGGGCATGCAGTGCGGCAACCAGGCTCGGCGAAATCGCCTTGGCTTCCAGGCGGGCCATAATCATCTCGCCCGTCTCGGAGGGCGAAAAGCCTTCGATCGGCACCTGATGCACCTTGAGCCGTGCCAACCAGGAACAGCTGAACTCGGGGCGGGCGGTCATGATCACCAGCCGCTTCTCGCCGCTCTGTCGGGCGATCAGGGCCTTTAGAAAACTCAAGGTCTCTTCGTCTGCCCAATGCAGGTCTTCGGCGACCAGCACGATGGGCAACGAGCGGGCGCGCTGTTCGAACCAGCGCTGGGCCACATCGATCGCCCGCCGCCTGAGCTCCGCGCTGACGGCAGCGGGAACCTCACCTTCGCCGAGAGATAGAGAGAAGGTCTGACGAAAAGCCTCTACGACCGCGTCATCGGGCGCCTCGACGCCCTCGGCCTCGGCCACGAGCTTTCGGACGGGATCGCCCTCCTCCGCGTCATTCTGCAAGCCGCGAAAGTAACCACTCAAGGGTGCTAGATCGCTGGCCTGCGTCTGTGGCAGGCACTGTAGAGTGACAGCGTCTGCTTCTGGCCCCTGTCCGGAGAGAAACTCCATGACGGAGCGCGACTTGCCGATCCCCGGCTCGCCGCTCAATAGGACCGCCGTGCCGTGCTGGGTCTCCACTGTCGCCCAAAGAGCACGCAGAAGATCCAGCTCCTGCCGCCGCCCGACGAAGCGCACTGCAGTCTTGGGATCGCGACGCCCGACGGTCTTGCGCGCAGCAATGCCATCGATTTCGAACAGCGGGATGGGATCGCGCCGACCACGGATTTCCTGAGGACCCATCGAGGTCATGGTAAAGTAGTCGCGCACGATACGCGCCGTCGTCGGCCCCACCACAACGCGATTTGTGCCGGCCATGGATTGGATGCGTGCAGCCATGTTCGGCGCATCGCCCAGCAGCGCCTGCGATTCCTCTGCGACCGTGCCGGTCAGCGCCAATCCGGTCTCGATACCGATACGCACGCGCAGCAAGGCTTCGGCGGGAAGATCGGGATCCTCGGTCAAACGTTGTTTTTCCCAAACCTGAAGGGTTTCGGTAACGCTCAAAGCACATTCGACGGCTGAGGCGGCTGCATTCTCGCGCACCTGGGGATAGCCGAAGCCGATCATGATGCCGTCACCCAGGAACTTTAGGATCGTGCCGCCCAGTGCCTTCGCCCGAGAGGCGCAGAGGCTGCGAAAGCTGCCGATCAGCTCTTCGTACTCTTCCAGTTCCAGTTCCTGCAGCATGGCAACCGAACCGACGATGTCGACGAATAGCACGGTGATCTGTCGACGTTCGCGCTTGGGCTTGGCGAGCGCGCGTTCTGCGGAATCCCGCCCTTCGACCTTGTGACCGCAGGAGATGCAGAAGCGCGCGGCCTCGGGCAGGTCCTCGCCGCAGGCCAGACAGCTCTGGGCGACCGGCTGCCCGCAGGCAGCGCAAAAGCGCTGCCCCTCCACTAGGTTGCTGGCGCAGTGTGCGCACTGCATTGACACTGTCCTGATGTAGCGACTCTGTTCCCGAACCATCTCACTCGACGCTATTTCGAGGCCCCGGGTCAAGAGGCGGGCTTCCAAGCAAGGGGCGAGGAAAGATCGAGCCGGACGCTAGAGCGAGGACAATGAGGTGCCGAGCGGAAGCGAAAGGTGGTGCTTGTCCAATGGACTAAGAGCCGTCATGCTGTTGGGTAGACTTAAGGAGGGGACGGGCTCTCGGGTTGATCGGTCCTAAAGCGAGGGCGTTCGGCTTGCGAGCCCGAGCCACTAGGGGAGAGGCTCATGGACAAGAAGCGGCTGCTCACACTGCTGGCAAACCTCGGCCAATCCAGCCCGGACGGGTTGGCATGGCTGGCAGGCGAAGGCCATCCAGGGGGCAGAGCCCTCTTCATCGTACCAATGGATACTCTGCAGGCAGCCCTTAAGGGTAAGGTTGCGGAAACCAAGTCGAAGAGTGCCAAGCGCTTCGATCCGAGCTTCTTCTTTGATTTGGTGGTGACCGACAGCGGCGCGATCTTGAGCTTGACGGAAGTCAAGGAGCACGAGGAGCCAAAAGGCAACTGCGTACTGATCACCTTGAAAGCGCTTGATGCGCTGAACGGCGAACAGCTTAAGGCCGTACGAAATTGGGACAGCACAAGCCGCGCGGCGCAAGACGCGCTCTTCCAAGGACCCCTGGGCGAAATCCTGTGCCTGACCCGGCTCGACCAGAGCGGTGCTGCGACCTTGGCGTCCTCGTCGCTGGGCGGCAGTATCGGGGCCGCGATGGTGCCGACGGTGCGCCCGCAGCTGGACACCTCGGTCGCCGACATTGAGGCCACGGCCGAGCAACTTGGCATCAATCCAGCCGACGAGCCCGATAGCTCCGGCCACAAGGGTGTCGTTGACGGAACCGGTGTGATCGTCGGCGTGGTGGACTTCGGCTGCGACTTCGCTCACCCCAACTTCAGAACAGCAGACGGCGGCACGCGCTTGCTCTCGATTTGGGACCAGAACGAGCTGAAGGAGGCCACGCAGCAGGTCGAAACCGGCAGCGGTGGTTTCCCGGGCCGAAGCTTCTCGCGCGAAGAGATCGACTGGGCGCTCAACCCCGAGCATCACAAGGCCCCTCCGTCCCTGGACGGCAAGGGCGAGCCGCCGCCTTACGTGGAGGCACACGACCATCCCTACTGGCGGTTGGGCTACGATCCCCACGCACGGCACTACATGGACGTGGCAGCACTTGGCGGTGCGCATGGGACTCACGTTCTCGACATCGCGGCCGGCAATGGTTTCGCAGTTCTGAAAGGCGCACCACGCAACGCCGGTGTCGCCCCCGGTGCCGATCTCATCTTCGTGCAGCTTGCCAAGGACGCCGGACCGCAGCCGGGCAGTGCCTTGGATCTTGCCCGCCTCTTGATGGGAGTTCTTTACATCTTCAAGGAGGCTGACGATCGCGGTCGCGCGGCTGTGGTCAACATCAGCCTGAACGGCAATGCCGGGCCACATGATGGCAGCACCGCCTTCGACGCCGTCCTTGACTGGCTCTTGCAACGCCAGGGACGCTGCATCACGGTTGCCGCCGGCAACTTCCGCCAACAGGCCTGTCACGCAAGACGCGTGCTGCAGAGTGGCGATCAGACCAGCTTCTCCTGGGCCTTCCCAGCCGGCGACGTCACCCAGAACCGCGTCCAGTTCTGGACCGGCAGCGACGCAGCCGAAATCGAATTGAGGGCGAAGGTCAGTCAAAAGGGCGGCCCCGCTCTGCCTCTGAACTTCCGACTTCAAGACCTGATCGAGGCACAGTCCGAACCGAAAGAAGACGAGACTTCGCTGCCCTTCGGCGGGCGTGCCCAAGTCTGGCTACCTTCCTCGTCAGAGGCTATCCTGAACGCCAAGAAGCTGGAGATCGAACCGCCCTACAACACCCGCGTCGGCTTTGCCTCGATTCGCGAGGTTGGCGCCCCCCCTTGGGCACCGCAGTGCAAACGCCGCGTAGTTGTGAACCTCTGGCTTGAGCCGCTGCGCATACGTGAGGTCCTTTCCCGCCATAACAAAGACGGTAAGAGCTTAAGCGATCAGGGTATCACCTTGGATCTCAGCCTCTATACCAAGGGTTCGGACGACGAGCTGGAGACCCTGGTAATCGATGGTTGGATCGAACGAGACGATTTCCGCATCGATGACACCGGCAGCAACATGAGCGACCAGTCGCGGTTTGCCCATCCGCAGGAAATGCACAGCCTGGGCACGCTCTCTTGCGGGCAGCACACCATTGTCGTCGGTGCCTATTACGACACGGCGGAAGACCGGGCCCTTTGGCACCACTCCTCCTTAGGCCCCACGCGGGTTGGCGGCAGCAAGCCTGACGTCAGCGCGCCGGGGCGGCTCATTCACGCCGCGCGTTCCAAGGGCTTCCGTTTGCGCTATCCGGGCACCGACGCCCCTTGGCGAACGCCAGCGACCATTGCCTTCTCCGGCACCTCGATGGCGGCACCGCATGTTGCCGGCATAGCCGCACTGATCATGCAGATCGATCCAGAGCTGACCGGGGCGGAGATCGGCAGGCTGCTGCAGGAGACGGTGCAGGACGAGGGACACGTGGATCGTTGGCACCACGGACTGGGCTACGGCCGGGTCTCGGCTGCCAATGCCTTGACCAAAGCACTCAAAGACAACAAGAAAGGCGGACCCTAGGCCAGGGTCCGCCCCCCGGGGCAGGATCGTCGAAGCCAAAAACCATGGTTCAGCATTTTCAAGCTGCAGAACAAGGCAAGAGCCGCCAGCCCGGTACAAGCGGGGTGCTGAAGGCGCCGCTTGCCAACGAGAGCCAATTGGACAGCCCGATCAAGCTGACGGTCTGCTTGACCGAGCGCTGCAATCTTAACTGTGCCTTCTGCTATGCCGACTGCAATGCACCGGGAAAGGCGCCGGAACTCTCTATCGAGACTTGGCATCGTGTTCTGCATGCGGCCTGTGACGACGGCATCATCGCGTTCTACTTCGAAGGCGGCGAACCCTTTCTAAGGGAGGGCTTCGAAGGTCTGATCGCCGGCCTAGCCGAGCGTGCCTTCATCATGATCCGCACCAACGCCACCTTGATCGACCGAGCGCGCGCAGCACGCCTGGCCGAGATCGGTGTGGGCGAGGTCTTCGTCGACCTCTGGGGAGCGAGCGCCGAGGTCCATGACGCCATGACCGGCAGCCCCGGCAGCCACCAACGCACACTCGCCGGGATCGACAGTCTGGTCGAGGCTGGAGTCGCCGTGAAGCTGCTCTATGTGCTGACCCAGTTGAACGTCGGTGAGACCGCTGCAGCGTCCGACCTTGCGCGCGAACGCATTCCCGGCGGTTCAATCGCCTATCTGCGGCTCTACCCGTTGGGACGCGCGCGGCGCGACTGGGCGCGGCTCTCACTTCCCCTCGAGGCGCAGATGGCGGCTCTTAGGGCGGCCGAAGAGGGTGGCGGTCGGGTCATCCATTCCTGGCACCCGAACAATCACAACTGCTGTTGGCAGATGGCGGCCATTCGGGCAGATGGCGAGTCCATCGGCTGCGCCTACCTGCGCGACTATGTGGCCTTCGGTTCTATCACCGAGAAGAGTTTGCTTGAGACCTGGGCGCATCCCCAGCATCGGGCACTGCGCTCGGGTGCGGTCGAGGCCTCCTGTGCCGACTGTGCGGCCAGCCAGGGCTCGCACGGCGGCTGCCGAGCAGCCGCCTATGCCTTTCATGGGCGCTTCACCGCACCCGATCCCTACGACAGCCGCTTGAACGCGGGGCTGGACCTAACGAGGCTTCCCGATGCGCCGCCTGCAGCCGAGTGAAGATCTTCGCCTGCGACCGGTGCCGGAGATGGACCTCTGTTTGGCCTATCTGCGCCGGCCGCCGCGCTTGCTGCGTCTGAACCTGGAAGCCTGGGCCCTGATAGAGGCGGTGGAGACTTGCACGAAACTGGTCCGGCAAGAGGAGGCAATCTTGCGCCTGCTGGACGACTGTGGCTGGCAGATGGACGCCAAGACCTTGGAGGCGATGTTGCGGCCGTTGGAGGAACAGGGCTTGCTGGTGGCGGCGCCGGACGCCGTCGCGGCAGCATGAATGACATAAGGAGAGGGTGACACCATGACCAAGACCAAAGGAATACCCAGCGCGTTGGACCGCCTGAGCGCCCGCGAGACCAAGGACAAGCCGGAGATCTCGGCCATCGATCCGGAGGTGCGCTCCGGCGTCAGCTTCCTGCTGCGCGACCCGCGGCGTCGTGGCGTCTCCGCCGAAGAGCTGGAGGCTGTCGACGATTCACTCGAGAAGAAGGTTCTAATCGATGCCATGGTCATCGAGTGGAGCTATGACGTCCCGCACGACAAGACCCAAACTTTCCGCCACTGGCTCTTGGACAACGAGCGCGACCTGGCGCGTCTCTGCCCGCCCGATGTCAGCTATCGCGGGACCTATGCCGTCGCCTCGGGCTCGCTTGCCCAGGTCGGCCGCTACCGCACGCTTTGGGGCCTGACCGAGCTGCGCGGCCTATCGAACATGAGCGCAGCGATCGCGGACGACAAAGGCGCCTTCTCACGGCTGGTGCGCGAACTCAATGCCTTCCGCGACCGCGAACGCGGGGCACCGGAGTTCGATGCCATCATGGTCCCGGCCGTCAGCGCGCATCGCTTCTAGAGGGCGATGACGACAGTTCGAATCGATCTATCGTCTTTGCCCACCACGCCTTCGAAGCCAGACCAAGAACCAGATTTTGGATCGTTTCGGCCTGCGATCCGGTTCTTGGTCCAAGTCCAGTTTCTGCGATCGGGTTCAAGACATCTTGCAAAGGCAGCGCCCCTTTGGAGGGTCGCCAGAAACACGCGCTTGTGACTCTTACATTCACCCTGAATCTCTTCGGTTAGCAGATCGCCCAACTGCAACAAGCGCGAGCGCACGCGACACCCGGCTCGCAGTCAACTCTCACCGAAAGATCGGTGCAACCTATACTACCGCACAGGACAAGAGCGTGTTCAACTGAGGCCAAAGAAATCAGCTTGAGGCACATCAAAAACGTGTTTAAGACGTGCGGAAGTTTCCGTTGTGAATTGCGGCTCAATTGTGGCAACATCAAGTCAGAGACGCTAGAGTGAAGGATCGCATAGACGCAGGCGGCAGGTGGGTCCTCACCTGTCGCTCTAGGAGTCTAAAGCGATTCCCTTGAGGCAGATCAGCAAGGACTGTGGCCAAAGTGATTGGGGGTTTCTGGGTAGCTGGCTGGTCTGGGCGGCTGCCTTACGATGTCTTTCTCACTTGCCTAGCGGTAACGCAGAACAAGTCAGATCCCATGCGGACAGAGGAAGGGCGAAGAGGCAATGCCGGCATATTATGGAACCAACGGTCCCGATACGCTGACCGGATCGGATCTGGTTGATACCATCTTCGGTCGCAAGGGCGACGACACACTCTACGGTCTCTCGGAAGCCGATACCCTGAATGCAGCCTCGGGCGCCGATCTGGTGTTCGGCGGTAGCGGTAGCGACACGCTCCGCGGTGGGGACGGCAACGATTTGGCCTATGGGGCAGATGGTGACGACAGGATTTTCGGCGGTGCCGGATCGGACATCCTTCGTGGCGGTCTCGGAAACGACAACCTGATCGGTCTAGATGCCGACACCATGTATGGCGGCCTCGGCGACGACACCTTCCGCGTGAACGATACCGGCGATGTGGTGATGGAAGGCGTCGGCGAAGGTAGCGACACGATCTTCGCACAGATCAGCGTGTCCCTGGCCGCAAACGTCGATCAGGTGACGCTCTTCAACAACGCGGGCGATATAGGGGCAAGCGGAAACGCAATCGACAACCGCATGGTCGGCAACACGGGCATCAACCTGCTTTTCGGAGCCGACGGCGATGACAGCATACTGGGCCGTGGCGGAACCGACATTCTGACGGGCGGTAGTGGTGAAGATCGTTTGAGCGGGGGCTCCGGCGACGACCTCTTGTTCGGCCGCAGTGGCGCCGATCAGTTGGCAGGCAATAGCGGGAAGGACACCTTCAACGGAGAAGACGGCAACGACCGTATTGTCGGTGGCGATGGCGACGACAATGTTGCCGGGCAGAGCGGTAACGACACTGCGAGTGGGGGCTCGGGAAGCGACCTTTTGCGAGGGGATCAGGGCAACGACACCTTGATGGGCGATAGCGGTGTCGACACGCTCTATGGTGGTCTCGGCGACGACGATCTTAAGGGCGGCTGGGGTGCCTCCTCAGACTATCTTTACGGCGGTCTGGGCGACGACATTTTCCGCGTCGGCGGAGGCGAAGCAGTGGTCGAGGCCGCAGCCGAGGGCACCGACACGGTGATCTCGACCGTGGACTGGTCCCTGGAAGCCAATGTGGAGGACTTCATTGCTGTTGAGGGTGCCGGGCCGATCGATGCCTGGGGCAACGAGTTGAACAATGCGATGCACGGCAACAGCGACGCCAACTCCTTAGACGGCGCGGATGGCGACGACAAGCTTTACGGCGAAGGCGGCGACGACACCCTTGAGGGCAAGTCCGGCTCCGACGTGATCGACGGTGGCGAGGGCAAGGATCTCGTCGTCGGTGGCAGTGGAAACGACACGGTCAGCGGTGGCGAGGGCGACGACTTCGTCTACGGCGGCCTTGGCGACGACTCTGCCTTCGGTGGATCCGGCACAGACTTCGTCCTTGGCGAGGAGGGCGACGATCGTCTTTCCGGGGGCAGCGGCGATGATTTGCTGGACGGAGGGACTGGCGAGGACCGCATCGTCGGCAACGACGGTAAGGACCGGATCTACGGCGGCAGCGGTGCTGACAGCATCACCGCCGGAGCAGACGACGACGCAATTTCGGGCGAACGCGGTGACGACGACATCGCCGGTCAGCTGGGCAACGATACCGCCTCAGGTGGTGGCGGCGACGACAGCATCACCGGCAGCAGCGGCGAGGACAGCCTGGAGGGCAATCGCGGGAGGGATTGGATCAACGGCGGCAGCGGTGTCGACACCCTGCGCGGTGGCTCCGGTGCCGACGTCCTGATCGGCGGCCCCAAGGGTCAGGTCGAGGACGACACCATGTATGGTGGCTTCGGCAATGACACCTTCGTGGTCTTCGGCGGCGAGACCCTGCTGGAGGCGCCCGGTCAGGGCAAGGATCAGGTGAACTCAGGCATCACCGGCACCTACACCCTGGGCGCCAACTTCGAGGACTTCCAAGCGATCGAAGGCATCACCGGCGTCAATGGCGTCGGCAATGCCTCGGACAACACCATGTGGGGCAACAGCTTCGACAATCTGCTGCAGGGTCGGGCTGGTGACGATCTGGTCTTTGGCGGCGGTGGCAACGACACCCTCGACGGCGGGTCCGGAGAGGATAAGATAAATGGTGGCGACGGCGAGGACACGATCCTAGGCCGTAACGGAGCGGACTTTTTGCTCGGCAAGAACGGTGACGATCTGATCCACGGCGGCAACGACAGCGACCTCATGATCGGTGGATCAGGTGCTGATGTAATCTACGGCGGTGATAATGGTGTCTTGTTTTTCGTGCCCATCTTCGTGGGCACCCTAGCCCTGGTGCCGCTGGAACAGCTGGATCAGCCCGGCGATATCAGTGATCCCATCATTCCAGGCCGTTTCCCAGCCACCGACGACAAGGTTGCCCACCCCTTCTTGGCCAACCTGCCAGAGGGTGGAGCCATCTTCAGGGTGGACAACGGAACCACCGACGGCGACGCGATCTTCGTGCTGAAGGCGGTCGCCGGCGGCGGCGAGGATATCACAATTGGAACCATTCCGCCTGGAGCTTCTGTCGCGGTCAACGTCGGCGATCTTGCAAGCGGCTCCTATCGCTTGGAAGTCGATGGCGAGACAGAAGGCGGCACCAATTCCATCAACAGCGATGTCTTCGAACTGATCGAAGGCCCTGCAGCGGAGTACCTCTACGGCAAGTCGGGTGCCGATCAGCTGTTCGGCGACTCCGGGTTCGACGTTGCCTATGGCGGCAAGGACGACGACTGGGTCAGCGGCGGCTCCTCGAATGACTTGCTCTTTGGCGACCAGGGCGAGGATACGCTCACGGGAGACGGCGGTGACGACGATGCTTACGGTGGTGCCAACGACGACTTGATTTACGGCGGCGGCGGCGACGATTCGCTGGTCGGCGGCCTTGGTGACGACACGCTATCCGGCGGCAAAGGCAGCGACTATCTCTACGGTGACAGTGGTAACGACCTGCTGTTCGGTGGGGGGCAGAAAGACGATCTCTTCTTCGGCGGATCCGGCGGCGACACCTTCGGCTTCAACGAGAACCTGAACGCCTCGGGCGGCCAGGGAGAGATCGGCGACTTTGCCGGTCAGGCCCAGGGTGGCACCGACCAATTCCTGGTCTTCGCGAACGCATTGGACGTCTCCGGCGGAGAGTTCATCGGTGACGATGCCTTTGACGGTACCGGCATCGCCGAAGCCCGCTTCGACAGCGGCAAAGAGGTGATACAGGTAGACGCCGACGGCGACGGCAGCTCCGACTTCAGCGTAAGCATCGCCGGCATCTCAGTCGTTGACCAGCTGACCAGCAGTGATTTCCAGTTCAATCTGATCTAGGGATCAGCCTGGATGCGCGCAATGAGGGCCGAGGGCAGGCAAAGCCTTCGGTCCCAAACATTCTTGCGAATAGGAATTGCTCGCAGTAGCAAAAACCCTTTGGATTGTGGCTGGATTCTGGCAGAATTGCGGCTGAGGAAACTGAGGAAGCTGGAACCGGCTGATCGCAGAGTGATGAGCGCTGTTCCTATATCTAGCGATGAATGCCCAAGGTGCGACAGCTAAGAATTGTATGTCGCCGTGGTGGGCCTGTTGAGGCTGCTATCCCCGTGCGAAGAACAAGCTTCGCTCGGGGCGTTAGAGTGATCACCGAAACCGACGTGAACTGAGGAAGGATGAAGAGGCAATGCCGGCATATTATGGAACCAACGGTCCCGATACGCTGACCGGGTCAGACCTGGTCGATACCATCTTCGGACGCAAGGGCGACGATACGCTCTATGGTCTCTCTGAGGCCGACACGCTGAATGCGGCATCAGGCGACGATAGTGTCTTCGCGGGTAGCGGCAACGATACGGTGCGCGGCGGCGAAGGTAGCGACGTTGCTGTCGGTGATGACGGCGACGACATGTTGTCTGGTGGCTCCGGCACCGACTACCTCTTCGGGGCGTCCGGAAATGACAACATGATCGGTCTCGGCGCAGACCTCATGTTCGGCGGCCTTGGCGACGACACCTTCCGAGTGAACGACGAGAAAGATGTCATTGTAGAGCAGTTCGGCGAAGGCAGCGATACGATCTTTGCACAGGTCGACGTCATTACCAATACCAACGTGGATCAGGTTACGCTGTTCAACAATGCCGGCGACATCAGCGCGACGGGCAATGGCATCGACAATCGCATCGTCGGCAACACGGGTTCCAACTACCTCTTCGGCGCCGAGGGCGACGATGAGATGCTGGGCCGCAGCGGCGGCGACAATCTCTACGGCGACGATGGCGACGATAGCCTTTCTGGAGGCTCGGGAGTCGACGTTGTATCGGGCGGCAGCGGCAAAGATGTGGTCACCGGCAACGACGGTGACGACGTCCTGAACGGAGACAGCGGTAAGGACACGATTGCCGGTGGCAATGGCGACGATAGCGCTTTTGGCGGACTGGGAGACGACATCGCTTATGGTCGTTCGGGCAGCGATATGCTGTACGGCGATGAAGGGGACGACACCTTGATGGGCGATAGTGGTGTCGACACTCTCTATGGTGGTCTCGGCAACGACGATCTTAAGGGCGGCTGGGGTGCCTCCTCGGACTATCTTTACGGCGGTCTGGGCGACGACATTTTCCGCGTCGGCGGAGGCGAAGCAGTGGTCGAGGCCGCAGCCGAGGGCACCGACACGGTGATCTCGACCGTGGACTGGTCCCTGGAAGCCAATGTGGAGGACTTCATTGCTGTTGAGGGTGCCGGGCCGATCGATGCCTGGGGCAACGAGTTGAACAATGCGATGCACGGCAACAGCGACGCCAATTCCTTAGACGGCGCGGATGGCGACGACAAGCTTTACGGCGAAGGCGGCGACGACACCCTTGAGGGCAAGTCCGGCTCCGACGTGATCGACGGTGGCGAGGGCAAGGATCTCGTCGTCGGTGGCAGTGGAAACGACACGGTCAGCGGTGGCGAGGGCGACGACTTCGTCTACGGCGGCCTTGGCGACGACTCTGCCTTCGGTGGATCCGGCACGGACTTCGTCCTTGGCGAGGAGGGCGACGATCGTCTTTCCGGGGGCAGCGGCGATGATTTGCTGGACGGAGGGACTGGCGAGGACCGCATCGTCGGCAACGACGGTAAGGACCGGATCTACGGCGGCAGCGGTGCTGACAGCATCACCGCCGGAGCAGACGACGACGCAATTTCGGG
The DNA here is from genome assembly GCA_963669445.1 of Rhodospirillales bacterium. Classification (GTDB taxonomy): domain Bacteria; phylum Pseudomonadota; class Alphaproteobacteria; order Kiloniellales; family JACOMY01; genus JACOMY01. The sequence continues at coordinate 583,921 of OY770029.1, read as the reverse complement.
CGAACGCGGTGACGACGACATCGCCGGTCAGCTGGGCAATGATACCGCCTCAGGCGGTGGCGGCGACGACAGCATCACCGGCAGCAGCGGCGAGGACAGCCTGGAGGGCAATCGCGGGAGGGATTGGATCAACGGCGGCAGCGGTGTCGACACCCTGCGCGGTGGCTCCGGTGCCGACGTCCTGATCGGCGGCCCCAAGGGTCAGGTCGAGGACGACACCATGTATGGTGGCTTCGGCAATGACACCTTCGTGGTCTTCGGCGGCGAGACCCTGCTGGAGGCGCCCGGTCAGGGCAAGGATCAGGTGAGCTCCGGCATCACCGGCACCTACACGCTGGGTGTCAACTTCGAGGACTTCCAAGCGATCGAAGGCATCACCGGCGTCAATGGCGTCGGCAATGCGTCGGACAACACCATGTGGGGCAACAGTCTGGATAACCACCTGCAAGCCCGGGATGGCTATGACCTGGTCAAAGGCAATGGCGGCGATGATACGCTCGACGGTGGCTCCGGCGACGACGTTGTGCTCGGAGGCGATGGCGAGGATACTCTTTTGGGCCGCAGCGGGCTCGACCTGCTCGTCGGCAACAGCGGCAACGACCTGATCTTCGGCGCCAACGAAAGCGACCTGATGATCGGACGGTCCGGCCAGGACGTCATCTACGGTGGCAACAATGGCGGCTTCCTCGAACCCCCCTTCGGCGATGACAATAATGACACTGTCGAGCAGAGCATCGACGAGGTTCCCCCTGAAGAAGAGGAGTGCGAATGCCCGCCGGTGGAGTTCTTGATCGGCAATGCAGGTGACGACACGCTGTTCGGTGACTCCGGAAACGATGTCGCCTATGGCGGTGTCGCCAATGATATGATCGAAGGCGGGTCTGCGGACGACTATCTCTATGGTGATAAAGGCGACGATCAGATCTTCGGCGGTGACGGATGGGACCTTGCCATTGGCGGTGGCGGTAAGGACTTGATTTACGGCGATGACGATGAAGATTTGCTGATCGGATGGATCGGCAACGACACGCTCTTCGGCGGTGCCCAGAACGACTTCATCTATGGAGATGCCGGAAACGATCTGATCTTCGGTGGCTCCGGCAAAGGCGACCTGATGTTCGGCGGTGCCGATGGAGATACCTTCGGCTTCAACGAGAACCTAAATGCCTCCGGCTCGCAGGGTGAGATCGGTGATTTCCAAGGCCAGATCCAAGGTGGTGCCGACCAGTTCCTGGTCTTCGCCAACGGTCTGGACGTCACCGGCGGTGAGTTTATCGGCGACGATGCTTTCGATGGAACCGGTGTTGCCGAGGCCCGATTCGACGATGCCAAGGACGTGGTCCAGGTCGACGCGGATGGCGACGGCTCGTCGGACTTCAGCGTGAGTATCGCCGGCATTTCCACCGTCGATCAACTGACCAGCTCCGACTTCCAGTTCAACCTGATCTAGAAGGCTCCTGGACACACGGAACGAAGGGCCGAGGGGGATTATCCTCGGCCCTTTTTCTTTGTCTCTCTACAGTACAAAGCCTACATCTTCCGCGAGCGAACCACCCAGCGGTGCGATGACCACGAGCCCAGTTCCTTCACCGCCCGTCGGATCGAGCGGTTCTTGAGGGTTGATGCCCTCGGGCAATGGACTGGGCCCAATCTCTTCGGGGTCCAGCTTGTGCTGCAGGTCTTCAGGATCTAGGCCCCCATTGCCGTCATCTCCGTCAGCGGATCCGCCTCCAGCTCCCGGACGCGAGACGCTCTCCCAAACAGCCTGCATCAGATCTCTTTGAAAAGCCTCCATGTCTTCCGGCCGGAGCGCTGAGAGATCCTCCTCTTCGGTCAAGACCAATCCCCCGGCCCTCTGCACCACAGCGGCCAGAAAGTCCTCGAACGTAACCTCTGTCTCCTCGGCGGCTGGCCCATCGCCCGTTGGCCGATGACCGAGCACATCGTGAACATGTGCAGCAGCAGCCACTGCGACCATTCCTGCTGACACACCGACCAAGGTAAGCCCCACCGTTGCAGCAGCAGCGGGCGCTGCAACGGCCACTCCGATTGCGACAGCGGCGGTTACAATGGCTGCCGACGCTCCGATGACGGCTGCATCCCCATAAGCGCCGTCAGAGGTCTCCTCGGTAATGGTGCCAGCTCCAGAACTGCCGTTCGGGGTGGGTTCCGCATTGGAGGTCGGTGCAGCCTCCGCCGGCTTCTCGCTCGTCTCAGCCGATTCCGTGCCGCTAAAACCGCGGCCGCTACCCATGAGCGATGGATGATCGACCGCTGCCCCGAGACTCTCATGCAAAACGTCTTGAGTTTGCGAAAAGAGGTCCAAGGCGCTGGGCACAGCCTCGCCCTCCCCTAACCCGGCTAAGTCGGGAAGGTCGCCAGTCCCCTCTGCATCGGACAGGCCCAGCGCGTCCTCCACCCCAAAGTCGCCCAGGCTCTTTCCCAGTTCGCGACCGAGGTCGAACGCTGCAGTGGCTTCGTCGTTTCCTTCAAGACTAGCGGCAAGCTCTCCAGCAAGGCCGGGCAGTTCCTCGGCATCGGGAAGTGTCCGCTCGGTAGCGCCCAGTGCAATCCCGTCAAGGAAAGCAACCATCATGCCTTCCAAATGCTCCAAGCGAGAGGCGGCGAGCAGGTCGACAAAGTCCCAAACCGTTTCGGCAAGTTCTCGCGCTGTTGCAAGCGACACCACATCCGCTCCGATCGCGGCCGCTCCTCCCTGCTTCTCCAGGGCCTCCGGGTTGAAAACGAAGTCGTCTGCCGCCTTCGCCGCAGTGCTCTGGCTCAGCACGAAGAACTGCTCTTTGTCAGACATGATTCCATCCTTTCCCACTCATTTGGACCGCGGACCTTGCCGTACCGTCAGGTTGCAGCAGGCGCCTCCGCGGCTTAGGGTTTTGCAAGCCAACCAAAGCTAGGCAGGCGAGAAGGGATCGCGAATGACGAGAATGCCGGAAGTCTTGACCATTCCTCCGATTGGGTCTGACATCGGCATCGTGCCCGGACCTTCGGTTCACTCGGCCCTGCAGACGCGTGAAGATCCGCTGGGCGACGTGTTGGGCTCCGTGCGCCTGAAGGGAGCACTTTTCTTTGCCGTCGACTCGACGTCGCCCTGGTGCATCGAGGTCCCTCACGCACGCCGCTATGCGAAGATGATCCTGCCGCAGGCCGATCACGTGTTTTCCTATCACATCACAGTCACCGGCAGCGGCTATGCCAGCGTGCCCGGCGTTGCGCCGCTGGCCTATGACAGTGGCGACATCGTCGTCTTCCCGCATGGCGACGGCTACACCATGCGCAACGCACCAGATACGCAACCTGAGCTGAACCTGGAGGAAACTCTGCAATTCATGCAGGCGCTGGCCGAGGGTTCGCTCCCCTTCGTCGTCGAAGAAGGCGGCGGACTAAAGCCTCGGAACCTGACGATTTGCGGGTTCCTCGGTTGCGACGCACGTCCCTTCAACCCTGTCCTCGCCAGCCTGCCTCGGTTGCTGCGTCTGCGCCGCCCGCGAAGCGAGCCCGACATGTTGGACCGACTGATCGAGATGACGATGGCAGAGGCACAGTCAGCCCAGCCCGGCGGGAAGGGCGTCAGTCTAAGGCTCAGCGAGCTGATGTTTATTGAGTTGCTGCGTCGCTACATCGATGCGCCCGGTCCAAAGCCGCCGGGATGGCTGGCCGCTCTGCAGGATCCGCCCATGGCCCGCGCCCTGGGAGCCATCCATGGGAAACCGGGCGAAGACTGGACGGTCACCGCCTTGGCCGGCTTGGCTGGGCTCTCCCGCTCCACCTTTGCTGAGCGCTTTGCCGAGCGCGTCGGCCAATCGCCGTTGCGCTACCTCATGCTCTGGCGCATGCAGGTCGCCGCCGGCCTGCTTAGCGACGGTGGCTTGCCGGTCGCGGAGGTCGGCAGGCGAGTCGGCTACGGATCGGAAGCCGGTTTCAGCCGGAGCTTCAAGCGCCTGATGGGTGTTTCGCCTGCCATCTGGCGAGCGCGGGGCAACAGGATAACAGTTAGCGAGTAGAGCACTCTCACCAGGTTGGCCCGAACTGCAATCTCCTCACACACGCTAGAAGCATAGCGCGCCACGCGTTCGACCTATTGACCGTCACGCGACGTCCGAACAACAAAAAGGGGGCGGTGTCCTCTTAAAACACCGCCCCGGTCATTGTATCGTCAGGACCGCCTACTCTGCAGCCGTGCTCTCGCTTGCATCGTCGGGAGTGTCGGTTTCCGGCCGCTCGGCGCGCTGCTCTGCCAGCAGCTTCTGGTCGCGGTCGGCAGCCACGCGCTTCACCTGGTTCATGACCGAACCGGTACCGGCCGGGATCAGACGACCCACGATTACATTCTCCTTCAGGCCCACCAGGAAATCCACCTTGCCCTGGACCGAGGCCTCGGTCAGGACACGCGTGGTCTCTTGGAAAGAAGCCGCGGAAATGAAGGAGCGAGTCTGCAGCGATGCCTTGGTGATGCCCTGTAGAACCGGCTTGGCGCCGGCTGGATTGCCGCCTTCCTCTTCGGTGCGCTCGTTGACCGCATCGAACTCGTCGCGGTCGACCTGTTCGCCGATCAGGAAGGTGGTGTCGCCGGTGTCGGTGATCTCGACCTTCTGCAACATCTGGCGGCAGATGACCTCGATGTGCTTGTCGTTGATCTTCACGCCTTGAAGTCGATAGACGCTCTGGATCTCGTTCACCAGGTACTCGGCCAAGGCCTCGATGCCCATCACCTCAAGGATGTCATGCGGCACCGGGCTGCCGTCCATCAGCAGATCGCCACGCTCCACGAAGTCGCCTTCCTGCACGGAGATATGCTTGCCCTTGGGCATCATGTACTCCTTGGCCTCGGCGTCCTCGTCGGGTGGGCGAACGATGATCCGGCGCTTGGTCTTGTAGTCCTTTCCAAACTCCACCCGACCGGCGATCTCGCTGATGACTGCAAAGTCCTTCGGCTTGCGGGCTTCGAAGAGTTCGGCCACACGCGGCAGACCGCCGGTGATGTCGCGGGTCTTCGAGGTCTCGCGCGGGATACGCGCCAGCACGTCGCCAGCCTTCACCTCGGCCCCATTGTCGACCGAAAGGATGGCGTCCACCGACATAAGGTAGCGCGCCTCGAGCCCGTTCGAGAGCTTCAGCATGTTGCCGTCGGCGTCGGAGAGCTGGATGCGCGGGCGCAGGTCGTTGCCTTGCGGCTGCTGCTTCCAGTCGACCACCACGCGGCTGGCGATACCGGTCTGCTCATCGGTCACCTCACGCATGGAGATGCCGTCGGTCAGGTCGGCATAGACTGCAATGCCATCCTTCTCGGTGATGATCGGCATGGTGTAGGGGTCCCACTCGGCAAGCCGCTGGGCCTTGGTCACCGCTGTGCCGTCATCGACCAGCAGGCGCGCACCATAGGGAACGCGATGGTTGGCACGATCGCGCCCCATCTCGTCCTTCAGCACCACCTCCAGGTTGCGGGTCATGACGATCAGCACACCCTCGGAGTTAGCCACCACGTTGCGATTGCGGATCGCAATGGTGCCGTCGACCGTCGCCTCCACCGAGCTCTGCTCGGCGCCGCGCTGGGCAGCACCGCCGATGTGGAAAGTCCGCATGGTCAGCTGCGTGCCCGGCTCGCCGATCGACTGGGCGGCAATGACGCCGACCGCCTCGCCCTGGTTCACCACGGTGCCGCGGGCGAGGTCACGCCCGTAACAGGTGGCGCAGATGCCGCTCTGCGACTCGCAGACAAGCGGCGAGCGCAGCTGAATGGTATCGACGCCGGCCAGGTCGATCTTGGCGACCAGCTCTTCGTCGATGATGGTCTTGGCTGGAACGATGACCTCGCCAGTCGCCTGGTCGACCACATCAACGGCCGCAGTGCGCCCAAGGATACGGTCGGTTAAGGGCGAGAGCACCTCTCCGCCTTCGACCACGGCCGAGATGGAGAGCGCACGCTCGGTACCGCAATCCTCTTCGGTGATGATGGCGTCCTGCGCCACATCGACCAGACGGCGGGTCAAATAGCCGGAGTTCGCCGTCTTCAAGGCGGTGTCGGCCAGACCCTTGCGGGCGCCGTGGGTGGAGTTGAAGTACTCCAGCACGGTCAGGCCTTCCTTGAAGTTAGAGATGATCGGCGTCTCGATGATCTCGCCCGACGGCTTGGCCATGAGACCGCGCATGCCGGCCAGCTGTTTGATCTGGGCCGGCGACCCACGCGCTCCGGAGTGCGCCATCATGTAGACGGAGTTGATGTCGCGTCCCTTAACGACGCTCATCCCCTTCATCATCTCCTCGGCCACACGGTCGGTCGTCGTCGACCAGACGTCGACCACCTTGTTGTACTTCTCGCCGCGGGTGATGAGACCGTCCTGGTACTGCTGCTCGAACTCCTTCACCTGGGTCTGGGCGTCATCGACCAGCCGATGCTTGGCATCGGGGATGATCAGATCGTCCTTACCAAAGGAGATCCCGGCCTTGTTGGCGTAGTTGAAGCCCAGCGCCATGATGCGGTCGGCAAAGATCACCGTCTCCTTCTGACCGCAGTGACGATAGACGATGTCCAGGACCTCGGAGATCTCGCGCTTGGTCAAGACCCGGTTGATGATGTCGAAGGGAACGGCGGGGTCTTTCGGCAGCACCTCCGAGAGGATCATGCGGCCGGCCGTGGTGTCGACCCGCTGGACGATGTCGTTACCGTCCTCGTCCTTGGTGCGATAGCGCGTGGTTATCTTGGAATGAAGCGTGATGGCGCCCGCATCCAAAGCCGCCTGCAGCTCGCCCATGTTGGCGATCGGCGTGGCATCGCGCCCGTCGCCGCCTTCCATGGAGAGATAGTAGATGCCCAGGACGATATCCTGGCTGGGCACGATGATCGGCTTGCCGTTGGCGGGCGAGAGGATGTTGTTGGTGGACATCATCAGCACGCGGGCTTCGAGCTGGGCTTCCAGCGACAGCGGCACGTGAACGGCCATCTGGTCCCCGTCGAAGTCGGCGTTGAAGGCGGTGCAGACCAGCGGGTGCAGCTGGATCGCTTTGCCCTCGATCAGCACCGGCTCGAAGGCCTGAATGCCCAGACGATGCAGGGTCGGCGCGCGGTTCAACAACACTGGATGCTCGCGGATCACCTCTTCCAGGATATCCCAGACCTCCGGCCGCTCCTTCTCCACCATGCGCTTGGCCGCCTTGATGGTGGACGCCAGGCCATAGAGCTCCAGCTTGGAGTAGATGAAGGGCTTGAACAGCTCCAAAGCCATCTTCTTCGGCAGGCCGCACTGGTGCAGCTTCAGCTCCGGACCGACCACGATGACCGAACGGCCGGAGTAGTCGACGCGCTTGCCCAAGAGGTTCTGACGGAAACGGCCCTGCTTGCCCTTCAGCATGTCCGACAGCGACTTCAGCGGGCGCTTGTTGGCACCGGTGATAACGCGACCGCGGCGACCGTTATCGAAGAGTGCGTCGACAGCCTCCTGCAACATGCGCTTCTCGTTGCGCACGATGATGTCGGGCGCGCGCAGCTCGATCAGTCGCTTCAGCCGGTTGTTGCGGTTGATGACGCGGCGATAGAGGTCGTTCAAATCCGAGGTCGCAAAGCGGCCACCGTCCAGCGGCACCAACGGGCGCAACTCGGGCGGGATCACCGGCACCACGTCCAGGATCATCCACTCCGGATGCGAGCCGGAATCCATGAAGGACTCGACCAGCTTCAGGCGCTTCACCAGCTTCTTGCGCTTGGCTTCCGAGTTGGTTTCCTTCAGCTCGGCGCGCATGTTCACACGCTCGGAATCCAAGTCAATCTGGCCCAGCATGTCCTTGATCGCCTCGGCGCCGATCTTGGCGATGAAGTTCTCTTCGCCATACTTCTCCTGCGCGTCGAGGAAGTCGTCCTCGTTCAGCAGTTGGCGGGGCTTCAGATCGGTCATGCCCGGCTCGATGACCACATAGGCCTCGAAGTAGAGGATCCGCTCCAGATCCTTCAAGGTCATGTCCATCAGCAGGCCAATGCGGCTGGGCAACGACTTCATGAACCAGATGTGCGCCACCGGGCTTGCCAGCTCGATATGGCCCATCCGCTCGCGCCGCACCTTGGAGAGCGTGACCTCGACACCGCACTTCTCGCAGATGATGCCGCGATACTTCATGCGCTTGTACTTGCCGCAAAGGCACTCGTAATCCTTGATCGGGCCGAAGATTCGAGCACAGAAAAGGCCGTCGCGCTCCGGCTTGAAGGTGCGGTAGTTGATGGTTTCCGGCTTCTTGATCTCGCCGAAGGACCAGGAGCGAATGCGCTCCGGACTGGCGATGGAAATGCGAATCTGATCGAAGCTCTGCGGGCCCTGAGGCTGGCCGAAGATATTCACAAGTTCGTTCATGTTTACTCTCCTGCGGGGCGGAGGTTGGCCCGAACCAAAAGGGTCCGGGCCGAAATCTGCGGTCGGATACGGCTGCCTAGTAGCTGCTCTGCTTCAGTTCGACATTGAGACAGAGCGAGCGCAGCTCCTTCACCAGCACGTTGAAGGATTCCGGGATACCAGCCTCGAAGTTGTCGTCGCCCTTGACGATAGCTTCATAGACCTTGGTGCGACCCGAGACGTCGTCCGACTTCACCGTCAGCATCTCCTGCAAGGTGTAAGAGGAGCCGTAAGCTTCCAGCGCCCAGACCTCCATCTCACCGAAACGCTGACCGCCGAATTGCGCCTTGCCGCCCAGCGGCTGCTGGGTGACCAGCGAATAGGGACCGATGGAGCGGGCGTGGATCTTGTCGTCCACCAGATGATGCAGCTTCAGCATGTAGATGTAGCCGACGGTCACTGGACGATGGAACGCCTCTCCGGAACGGCCGTCGACCAGGGTTACCTGGCCGGACGACTCGAGCCCGGCGGCGGTCAGAGCATCGACGATATCGGCCTCGTGCGCGCCGTCGAAGACGGGAGAGGCGATCGGCACGCCGTTGGTGATGTTGCGCGCCATCTCCACGACCTGATCGTCGTTCAGAGGTGCCACCTCTTCCTGGAAGGCCTCTTCGCCGTAGATCGTCTTGAACTTGGTGCGCAGGCCATCGGTATCGGCCTGCACCTTGTCCAACAGCTCGGCCACCTGACGGCCCAGACCACGGCAGGCCCAACCCAGATGGGTTTCCAGAATCTGGCCGACGTTCATGCGGCTGGGCACGCCCAGCGGGTTCAGCACGATATCGACCGGGGTGCCGTCCTCAAGATAAGGCATGTCCTCGACTGGCACGATGCGGCTGACCACACCCTTGTTGCCGTGCCGTCCGGCCATCTTGTCGCCCGGCTGGATCTTGCGCTTCACCGCGACGAAAACCTTGACCATCTTCATCACGCCCGGCGGCAGCTCGTCGCCGGCCTGCAGCTTGGCCACCTTGTTGTCGAAACGCTTGGTGAGACCACCGACCGCCTGGTCGAAGGCCTTGCCCAGCTCTTCGATCTCGGCCTGGCGTTTGTCGTCGGCAACGGTGATATGACGCCACTGACCCGGCGTGTAGTCAGACAGCACCAGCTCGGTCACCTCGGTGCCAGCGACGAAGCCCTTGGGGCCGCTCTGGCCCTGCTGGCTGACCAGCAGGTCCTTCAGGCGGTTGTAGTAGCTGCGCTCCAGGATCGCCTTCTCGTCGTCGCGGTCCTTGGCCAGACGCTCGATCTCCTGCCGCTCGATCTGCAGGGCACGCTCGTCCTTGTCGACGCCGCGGCGGGAGAAGACCCTGACCTCGACGATGGTTCCGCTGACGCCCGGCGGCACGCGCAAGGAGGTGTCGCGTACGTCGGAAGCCTTCTCGCCGAAGATCGCCCGCAAGAGCTTCTCTTCCGGCGTCATCGGGCTCTCGCCCTTCGGCGTCACCTTGCCGACCAGAATGTCGCCCGGCTGGATCTCTGCGCCGATATAGACGATGCCGGCCTCGTCGAGGTTGCGCAGCGCATCCTCACCGACATTCGGAATATCGCGGGTGATCTCCTCCTGGCCCAGCTTGGTGTCGCGGGCCATGACCTCGAACTCCTCGATGTGGATCGAGGTGAAGACGTCATCGCGCACGATCCGCTCGGACAGCAGGATCGAGTCTTCGAAGTTGTAGCCCTGCCAGGGCATGAAGGCGACCAGAACGTTGCGGCCAAGCGCCAGCTCGCCGAGATCGGTGGAGGGACCGTCGGCGACGATGTCGCCCTTCTCCACGATCTCACCGACCTTCACCAGCGGACGCTGGGTGATGCAGGTATTCTGGTTGGAGCGTTGGAATTTCAGAAGGTTGTAGATATCCACACCGGTCTCGCCGGCATGGCTCTCCTTCTCGTTCACGCGCACCACGATGCGTGTAGCATCGACCTGGTCGATTACGCCGCCGCGACGGGCGGAGATGGCAACGCCAGAATCGCGCGCCACCGTGCCCTCCATGCCGGTGCCGACCAGCGGCGCCTCGGCCTTGATCAGCGGCACGGCCTGACGCTGCATGTTGGAGCCCATCAGCGCGCGGTTGGCGTCGTCGTTCTCCAGGAAGGGGATCAGGGCTGCCGCCACCGACACCAGCTGCTTCGGCGAGACGTCCATCAGTTCGATGTCTTCGGAGCGCGCCAGCATGTAGTCGCCGCCCTTGCGCGAGGAAATCAGATCCTCGGCGAAGCGTTGGTCCTCGTCCAAGACCGCGTTGGCTTGTGCGACGGTGTACTTCCCCTCCTCCATGGCGGAGAGATAGATCACATCCTCGGTCACCCGACCGTCTTCGACTCGCCGATAGGGCGTCTCGATGAACCCATACTGGTTCACCCGAGCATAGGTCGCCAGCGAGTTGATCAGGCCGATGTTCGGGCCTTCCGGCGTCTCAATCGGGCAGATACGGCCATAGTGGGTCGGATGCACGTCACGCACCTCGAAGCCGGCACGCTCGCGCGTCAGGCCCCCAGGACCCAGGGCGGAGAGGCGACGCTTATGCGTGATCTCCGACAGCGGGTTGGTCTGGTCCATGAACTGCGAGAGCTGCGAGGAACCGAAGAACTCACGCACCGAGGCGGCGGCCGGCTTGGCGTTGATCAAGTCGTGCGGCATGACGCTGTCGATCTCGACAGAGCTCATGCGCTCGCGGATCGCACGCTCCATGCGCAGCAGTCCGACGCGGTACTGGTTTTCCATCAACTCGCCGACGGAGCGTACGCGACGATTGCCCAGGTGATCGATATCGTCGATCTCGCCCACGCCGTCCTTCAGATCGCAGAGGATCCGCAGGATGCGCAACATGTCTTCCTTGCGCAGCACCCGCAGCTGATCGTCGGTCGCATTCTCGCGGCCATAGAGCCGGGCATTCATCTTCACGCGGCCGACAGCGGAAAGATCATAGCGTTCAGAATCGAAGAACAGCCCTTTGAAGAGGGCTTCCGCGCTCTCGAGGGTGGGCGGCTCGCCGGGGCGCATGACACGGTAGATGTCGACCAGGGCCTCCTCGCGCGTGCGGTTCTTGTCGACTGCAATCGTGTTGCGCAGGTAGGCACCTACGTTGATGTGGTCGATCGCCAAGGTGTCCAGGCTGTCCAGGCCAAGGGCTTCGATCCGGGTCAGCAAAGGCTCGGTGATCTCGTCGCCAGCTTCGCCGAAGACTTCGCCGCTGTCGGTATCGATCAGATCGCTGGCCAGATAGCGACCCAGCAGATCCTCTCGCGCGATCAGGATGTGCTCCAGTCCCGCCTCGACGAACTGGCGCGCCTTGCGCGGGGTCACCTTGGTGCCCGCCTCGGCCACCACCTTGTTCGTCTTGGCGTCGATCAAGTTGCGCGTCAGCTTGCTGCCGCGCAGAGCATCGCCGTCGAACTTGGTGTGCCACTGGTCCTTGGAGCGCGTGTAGGAGACCACACCATAGAAGGTGTTCAGGATCTCCTCCAACGACATGCCCTGTACCTCGACCGGCTCCAGCTCGCGCCCCTCGGCCGCTGCCTCTTCGCGCAATTTGGCGGTCCGTGCCGAATCCAACGCCAACAGCAAGGTCGTCGCCGGCAGCTTACGGCGCCGATCGATACGGACGTAGACCAGGTCCTTGGCATCGAATTCGAAGTCGAGCCAAGAGCCGCGGTAAGGAATGACGCGGGCGGCAAAGAGGTACTTGCCGGAGGCATGCGTCTTGCCCTTATCGTGATCGAAGAAAACACCCGGCGAGCGATGCATCTGGCTGACGATCACACGCTCGGTGCCGTTGATCACGAAGGTGCCGTTGCCGGTCATGAGCGGCATGTCGCCCATGTAGACATCCTGCTCCTTGATGTCGCGGATGGAGCGCGCGCCGGTGTCCTCGTCGACGTCCCAAACCACCAGACGCAGGGTAACCTTCAAGGGTGCTGCGAAGGTGATGCCGCGCTGCTGGCATTCCTCGACGTCGTACTTCGGCTCCTCCAACTCGTAGTGCACGAATTGCAGCTCGGCACGTTCGGAGAAGTCTTTGATCGGGAAGACGGACTTGAAGACTTCCTGCAGGCCCAAGGTCGAGCGGGTCGCCGCATCGCCGCCCATCTGCAAAAACTGATCGTAGGAGCTTTTCTGCACTTCGATCAGGTTCGGCATCACCGCGACTTCCGGGATTCGACCATAGCTCTTGCGTAGGCGCTTGCGACCGGTGAACGACCTCTTCATGACTCGCCCTTCTTCCCTTCTAGCCTGGATCGAAAGCGCTCCAGGCACACGCGGCACCGAGGCGCCGCCAGCAAACTCGCTGCAGTCCCGAGGACCGCAAACATCTCAGTGTGCGGCCGAGAATTGACCGCTAGACAGCAAGGCTGCAGTACCGCCCTGCCCCACTCGCAAACGAAAGCCCCAGGGCTACCAACGCGAGCGGAACGTACAATGCACAAACGCCCAAGGGCGGCGCGGAATCTCTTCCGCGCCGCCTGGGCTCTAGCTGTTACCGATGCGCTTGGCGGCGCACCGGCTGAAGGTTAGCTAATCTCGACAGTCGCACCAACGCCCTCGAGTTGCTCCTTGAGCTTGTCGGCCTCGTCCTTCTGGACGGCCTCCTTGATCGCCTTAGGCGCGCTCTCGACCAGCTCCTTGGCCTCCTTGAGGCCGAGGCCGGTGATCGCACGGACCTCCTTAATGACGTTGATCTTCTTGTCGCCGATGGCTTTCAAGACAACGTCGAACTCGGTCTTCTCCTCAGCGGCCGGGGCGGCATCTTCGCCACCGCCAGCAGCCATCATCGGCATGGCCATCGGCGCCGCAGCGGCCGACACGCCCCAATGATCTTCCAGCTTCTTGGCGAGATCAGCCGCCTCAAGCACGGTCAGGTTCGAAAGCTCCTCAACGAGCTTATCCAAATCAGCCATTTTCTACTCCTCAGGGTCTTAGCTTGGGTCCGGTTCCCGCCACTCGGCTACTGGTCCGGCATCCCTCTGTTTCACATCACATCAACGCGGTGGCTAAGCCGCAGCACCTCGTCCAGGCCTATGCCGCATTCTTTTGGGCATAGGCGTTGAGAACGCGTGGCAACTTCGAAGCGCCGGCCTGCATGACACCTGCGACCTTGGTCGCCGGTGCCGGCAGCACGCCGACGATCTTGACAGCGGGAGCCTGAACCAGGCCGACCAGCTTGCCGCGTAGCTCGTCCAAAGACGGCATCTTCGAAACCTGCTCGACGCCCTTGGCGTCCAAGAGCTGCGAACCGAAACCGGCAGCCACGATCGACAGCTTCTTGCTATCCTTCGTGAACTTGACGATTGCCTTTGCAGCCTCGACGGGGTCCTCCGACCAGATGATACCGGTCGGTCCCGTAAGCTCTCCACGCAACCCCTCGAAAGGGGTGTTCTCCAGGGCGAGACGCGCCAAACGGTTCTTAGCCACTTTGAATCTGGCACCGGACTCGCGCATGCGCCGACGCAGGTCTTGGCTCTCGAAGACCGTCATCCCCGTTTGATGGGTGACGATCACCAAAGCAGACTGCGTGAAGGCACCGTGCAATTCCGCGACCAGAGCTTCTTTAGCAGCACGATCCACGAATGCGTCTCCACCTAGCTAAAGCGCCCGTCCGGTCCGGCGCACGACCCCAAGGGCCGATAACAGAACGTCCGGGCACTCTTACCAAGGGTATTGGACCATCCAACACCCTCAACTCTGCCCAGGAGAGCACCCGCCAAGATCCCATTGGCCTGATGTGGGCGCTTTGGCGCCGCCGTCAAGCAACAGACTAGACCCTGTGCACCCCGTCTATGCAGGCACCGCATGGAATACGGAGCTTAAATGGCCCGAGGGCCACGCCTGCAGTCTTGGACAGTTGTTCCAAGAGACGGCCTCCCTCGATCAAGAGCGAAGCGAACCTCCTGGATCCAACCACCGCTCGGCCCTTCCGAAGAAGGCGAAGAGCGGCGGAGAATTCCTCAATCGTCGCGCCGTCAGGCCGAAAGCCCGGCGGTGTCCACAGCGATGCCGGGCCCCATGGTGGAACTCAAGGAGACCTTCTTCACGTAGGTTCCCTTGGCACCAGAGGGCTTGGCGCGCTGAATCGCATCGACGAAGGCGCGCACATTAGCCAAAAGCGCGGCTTCGTCAAAGCTTACTTTGCCAACCCCGGCATGCACAATTCCGGCACGTTCGGCCCGGAATTCCACTTGACCGCCCTTGGCGGCCTGCACGGCGGCAGCAACATCGTTGGTAACCGTACCCAATTTCGGGTTCGGCATCAGACCGCGCGGACCCAGCACCTTACCCAGTCGGCCGACCAGCGCCATCATGTCCGGCGTGGCGATGGTGCGGTCGAAATTGATGTTTCCGCCCTGGATCTGCTCAACCAGATCCTCGGCGCCAACCACATCGGCGCCGGCTGCCTGAGCTGCCTCGGCCTTGTCGCCGCGCGCGAAGACGGCAACACGCACCGTCTTGCCGGTGCCGTTTGGCAGGTTCACGACACCGCGCAGAGCCTGGTCGGCGTGGCGCGGATCGATCCCCAGGTTCATGGAGATCTCGACCGATTCGTCGAACTTTGCGCTGGCCTTCTCGCGCACCATGCGCACCGCATCTTCCAGAGAATAAGCGGCCTCGCGATCGATGCCCTCGTAGGACTGCTTCTGCCGTTTGGTGAGTTTCGCCATGATCCTACTCCACCACCTCTAGGCCCATCGAACGGGCCGAGCCCAAGATGATCTTGGTCGCAGCATCCAGATCGTAGGCATTCAGATCCTTCATCTTCACCTCGGCGATCTCGCGGCACTGGGCCACCGTGACCGAGCCGTTGGTGCCCTTGCCAGGTGTGCTGTGCCCCTTGGGCACGCCTGCGGCCTTCTTCAGGAAGTAGGCGGCCGGCGGCGTTTTCATCTCGAACGCGAAGCTGCGATCGGAGAAGGCGGTGATCACGACCGGGACCGGCATGCCGGTCTCCATATCCTGCGAGGCAGCATTGAAGGCCTTGCAGAACTCCATGATGTTCAAACCGCGCTGACCCAGCGCCGGTCCGATCGGCGGCGAAGGATTGGCCTTGCCTGCCGGAATCTCGAGCTTGATATAGCCCGCGATCTTCTTTGCCATCGAAAAGTCCCTCTACAAACGAATCAATCCGCAGCGAACCTTTTTCGCTGCGGGCGAGAGCTCCGCGGTTATCGGCCGTCACAGGTCTGCGTGACCGAGCCTCCCGCGTTTCTCTTTCTCCACCAATCACCGGGATGACTGGTCTACCTCGGCACCAGCCCGCACCCCCTCCCGGCCACCCATTTGGATACTGGCGTGGGTAGCCGGGAGGGGGTGCGGGCTGGTGCCGACCGGGTGAGCCAAAGCTCACCGAACACAAATAGGCATCCAGCTAGAGTTTTGCCACCTGCCCATACTCCAATTCCACCGGGGTCGAACGCCCGAAGATGGAAACGGAAACCTTGAGGCGCGTGCGCTCCGGATCGACCTCTTCCACCATCCCGACAAAGCTCTCGAAGGGACCGTCGGTGACGCGCACCTGCTCGCCGACCTCGAAGATGATCGAAGACTTGGGACGCTCCACACCTTCCTTCACTTGATCGAGAATGCGCTGAGCTTCTGATTCGGAAATCGGCGAGGGCTTCATCTGCCCGCCCAAGAAGCCCGTCACTTTCGGCGTATTCTTGATCATGTGCCAAGTCATGTCGGTCAGATCCATCTTGACCAGCACGTAACCCGGAAAGAACTTGCGCTCCGCGTTCACTTTCTGACCGCGGCGCATTTCGATCACCTCTTCGGTCGGGACCAGCACCTGATCGATCAGATCGGTCATGCCAAGCTGCTCGGCCTGTTCGCGAACGGCCTCGGCGACCTTCTTCTCGAAGCCCGAATAGACGTGAATCACATACCAACGCTTGGCCATCTGACCTTGCCCTAACCCGCTTTAGCTGCCGAAGCCCAGGATGGCCGAAACCCCCAGACTCAAGACCTGGTCGACCAGGAAAAAGAAGAGTGCCACCAAAGCCACCATGACGAAGACCATCGCGGTGGTGACCAGAGTCTCCTTCCGCGTCGGCCAAGTCACCTTGGAGACCTCTTGGCGAACCTCGCTTATGAAGTTGACAGGCTTGAAGGCCATCAACGCACCTTTCTCAAGTGGACTTCACGGCGAAAGGCGGTCTAGCAGCCTCTCAGCCACCGGACCGCCGTCCGCTTAACTACATGTTCCGCGCCGCTGTACAACGCTTGGCAGGAGTGGAGGGACTCGAACCCACAGCCCCCGGTTTTGGAGACCGGTGCTCTACCAATTGAGCTACACTCCTATCGCCATCCAGCGCGGTGGCAAACCTCTACTCTCTTCCGCCGCTAAGCGGCAATCTTGGCCACGACGCCGGCGCCGACGGTGCGTCCGCCTTCGCGGATGGCGAACCGCAGGCCCTCGTCCATGGCGATCGGCGCGATCAGCTCGACTTCCATCGTCGTGTTGTCGCCCGGCATCACCATCTCGGTGCCCTCCGGCAGATGCACCACACCGGTCACGTCCGTCGTGCGGAAATAGAACTGCGGACGATAGTTGGTGAAGAACGGCGTGTGACGGCCACCCTCCTCCTTCGTCAGGATGTAGCACTCCGCGGTGAACTTCGTGTGCGGCGTGATCGACTTGGGATGCGCCAGAACCTGGCCGCGCTCCACGTCCTCGCGGCCGATGCCGCGCAGCAGCGCCCCGATGTTGTCGCCGGCCTCGCCCTGGTCCAGAAGCTTGCGGAACATCTCGACGCCGGTCACCGTCGTCTTGCGCGTGTCCTTCAGGCCGACGATCTCGATCTCCTCGCCAACCTTCACCACGCCGCGCTCAACACGACCCGTCACCACCGTGCCACGACCCGAAATCGAGAAGACGTCCTCGATCGGCATCAGGAAGGGCATGTCCTTCGGACGCTCCGGCTGCGGAATGTAGGCATCCACCTCGGCCATCAACGCCAGGATCGCATCCTTGCCCAGCTTCTCGTCGCTGTCCTCCAGCGCCGCCAAGGCTGACCCCTTCACGATCGGAATGTCGTCGCCCGGAAAGTCGTAGCTCGACAAGAGCTCGCGAACCTCAAGCTCCACCAGCTCCAAAAGCTCCTCGTCGTCAACCTGATCGCACTTGTTCAGGAACACAACAATCGCCGGAACGCCAACCTGACGGGCCAGCAAAATGTGCTCGCGGGTCTGCGGCATTGGACCGTCGGCGGCTGACACCACCAGGATCGCGCCGTCCATCTGCGCGGCACCCGTGATCATGTTCTTCACATAGTCGGCGTGACCGGGGCAGTCCACGTGCGCGTAGTGACGGGCTTCCGTCTCATACTCCACGTGCGCGGTCGAAATCGTGATACCGCGCGCCTTCTCCTCCGGCGCCTTGTCGATCTGATCATAGGCCGTGAACTTCGCGCCACCGGCCTCCGCCAGAACCTTCGTGATCGCTGCCGTCAAAGACGTCTTGCCATGATCCACATGACCAATCGTCCCGATGTTGCAGTGCGGCTTCGTCCGCTCGAACTTTGACTTGGACATCGCTTCCCTGGTCCCGTCCCCGGCCTAATCGTTTTCCGGCCTAATGCATTTCCGCCATGAGGATTCTCGATCCCGACACCGCACCCTCGGCCCGCGCCCGGTCGTCCTTATCGACAACCGGCGGCCGTTGGAGCGGGTGAGGGGAATCGAACCCCCGTCGTAAGCTTGGAAGGCTTCTGCTCTACCATTGAGCTACACCCGCCTCCGGCGCACCAGAGACAGATAGCGCCTCGCCGGCCCCGGTACAATGACCAAAACCAACGCGACACCCCTTCCCTCTGCCACCGGCCCGGCAGGGACCGAACATGCGCACTATGGTGGAGGGGGTTGGATTCGAACCAACGTAGGCATAGCCAACGGGTTTACAGCCCGTCCCCTTTAGCCACTCGGGCACCCCTCCTGGTGCGCACAACGGGACCGTTCGCCCCGGCAGCAGGCCGGCCACTATGGCCAAAAAAGTTCTGCTGTCAATGGCAAAGGAAATGCGGCAAAGCCTTGGGCCTGTTCGCTTGGAAGTGATGAGCGCGATGAGGAAGAAACGCAAAGCCGACGGCACGACGCGGGCGCCGCAACAGACCCAGGGTCAAGCCAAGAGTCAGCCCCAGCGGCACCCCAAGGGAGCGCCGAGGGTAGACCCTGCAGAAAGCCGCGCGGCACGGCAGCGCGGAGCGACGGCGGACGGCCTGCCCAAGAACGCCTACTGGCTGTTCGGTCGCCATGCCGTGCAAGCCGCTTTGGCCAATCCTCGTCGTCGGATCTTGCGCGCCGTATCGAGCGGCGAAGCGGAACCGGCACTGCTCGCAGCTTTGACGAAACGTGGCTTGCCTTCACCCGAGTCGCTGCAGCGCGACGCCCTGGACCGCCTCTTGCCGCCGGGCGCCGTCCACCAGGGCCTGGCACTGGCGTGTAAGCCTTTGGCGCAGCCGGACTTGGAGAGCTTTGTCCGCAAGCTGTCGGCGCCCAAGATCGTCCTCGTCGTCCTCGACCAGATCACCGACCCGCAGAACGTCGGTGCGATCCTGCGCTCAGCGGCAGCCTTCGGCGCGGCTGCGTTGCTGACCACTCAAGACCGGGCACCCGAAGAGAGCGGCAGTCTGGCAAAAGCGGCTTCTGGAGCCCTGGAGGTGGTTCCCTACCTGCGCGAGACCAACCTCGCTCGCGCTTTGGACCGTCTAAAGCAGGCCGAATTTTGGTGTCTAGGCCTGGACGAAGCCGGGATCGCGCTAAACGAAGCGCCGCGCGCCGAGCGTTTGGCTCTGGTGATGGGTGCCGAGGGCGACGGCTTGAGACGCCTTACGAAAGCGCACTGCGATGTCTTGCTGCGCCTGCCCACACGCCCGCCGATCGGCACGCTGAATGTCTCGAACGCGGCCGCCGTGGCACTCTACGAGCTTTGCGCCAGAGGCCCGGCGTCGTGAGCCGCCCGCTGCGGCGACTGACCTTCGGTCTCAGAACCCTCCTGGGGCTGGGAGCCCGCGGCTATTTCATCCCCTATCGCTATGCCGATCGCGGCGGCCAGGAGGACTACCCTGCCCTCCTGCCCCTGTTCCGCTCCGCCGAATCCAGCTTCAAGACCGTCTTGGCTGAAATCGAGGCACAGGCCGAAGCCCTAGGTGCTATCGGCGGCGAGGCCCCGGAGCCGCGTTTCGAACAGGACTGGTTTCCGCGCCTCGATGCGGCGGCGGCCTATGCATTGGTGCGCATGACTATGCCGGCGCAGATATTAGAGATCGGCTCCGGCCACTCGACACGCTTTCTCGCCCGTGCCGTCAGCGATGCCGGCCTCTCAACAGAGATCACCTGCATCGACCCGGCGCCGCGCGCAAGCATCGCCGCCCTGCCTGTGACCCACCATGCCGCCCCTCTGGCCGAGGCCGATCCAAACCTGCTGGAGAGCCTGGCACCGGGCGACATACTTTTTATCGACAGCAGCCACATTGCCGTGCCGGGCAGCGACGTCGATCGCCTGCTGCTGGATCTGCTGCCGCGCCTGCCGGCCGGCGTTCTGCTGCACATCCACGACATTCTGCTGCCCGACGCCTATCCCGAGAGCTGGCGTTGGCGCGGCTACAACGAGCAGCTTCTGGTCGGTTGCCTGCTTCAGGGCGGCAGCTTTCGCCTGCGCTTCTCCAGCCACTATGTAACGCATTACATGACAGCGGCCACGCAGCAGGGCATTCTCAGTACCCTACCGCTCGTCGACGGGGCATTTGAAACCAGCCTCTGGCTGGAGAAGGCCCCTGGGGATGCCCTCGCGTCACCGCCAGAAAGTGGCGAGGGCCGGGAGCAGCCAAAGGATAGTCCGTGACCAGCCATGCAGAAAGCTTGGCTCGGATTGGCGCGGGATTTAAACTAAAGACAAGCCAATCCTTGGCAATGACCTGCGCCGACGGCAGGCAATCAACACGTTAGCTTTAGCGAGCAGTTTTTCGATGACCCAAAGCAGCCTGCCGACGCGACCGGCCATCTCCCCCATCCTCAAGCTGGTGCTTGAGGCCGGGCCGCTTGTGGTCTTCTTCGTCGTCAATGCGCGTGCCGACATCTTCGTCGCCACGGCCGCCTTCATGGTGGCCGTCATCACCGCGCTGGCAGTGAACTATGCGCTGGAGCGGCGGGTGCCCATCATGCCGCTGGTGTCCGGCTTCTTCGTGTTGGTCTTCGGCGCGCTGACCCTGGCGCTCAACGACGAACTCTTCATCAAACTGAAGCCCACGATCGTCAACACGCTCTTTGCCGTCATCCTCTTCGGCGGCCTGGCCTTCGGTCGGCCGCTGCTCGCCCCGCTGCTGGGCAGTATGCTGAAGATGACAGACAAGGGCTGGTGGCGTCTGACCCTGCTGTGGGCCTGCTTTTTTGTGTTCTTGGCCGTGCTGAACGAGATCATCTGGCGGAACTTTTCCACCGATTTCTGGGCCGGTTTCAAGCTCTTCGGCATTATGCCGATCACCCTCGTCTTCTCTGGCCTGGCAATCTTTCTGGTCCGCAAGGAGATGATTCACGACGACGACCAAACCCAGGCCTGACGCGCCTGCAACAACGAGAGGAATCAAAAAATGCGTGTCGGTGTACCCTCAGAGATCAAGGCGCAGGAGCATCGTGTCGGCCTGATCCCCGCCTCTGTGCGAGAATTGATTCATCACGGCCACGAGGTCGTAATCCAATCGAATGCCGGCGCCGGCGTCGGTTTCTTCGACGAGGACTATGTTCGCGCCGGTGCAAAGATCCTGCCCGATGCGGCCGCGGTCTTTGAGAGTGCCGACATGATCGTCAAGGTCAAGGAGCCCCAGCCGGTCGAGTGCGCAATGCTGCGCGAGGGCCAGGTCCTCTTCACCTACCTGCATCTGGCACCCGACCTCAAGCAGACCGAGGGCCTGGTCGCTTCCAAGTCGATCGCAATCGCCTATGAGACGGTCACCGACCGTCACGGCCGCCTGCCGCTGCTGGCGCCGATGAGCGAGGTTGCCGGCCGCATGTCGATCCAGGTCGGTGCGCACTGCCTGGAGAAGTACCAGGGCGGCAGCGGCATGCTGCTGGGCGGCGTACCGGGCGTTGCGGCGGCCAAGGTGGTGGTGATCGGCGGCGGTGTCTCCGGCACCAACGCCGCGCGGATGGCCATGGGCATGGAAGCGAAGGTCACCGTCATGGATAAGTCTCTGGCGCGGCTGGACGAACTGGACATGCGTTTCGGCGGTCAGCTGAACACCATCTATTCCACCGTCGATTCCATCGAGAATCATGTTGCCACGGCCGATCTCGTCGTCGGTGCCGTTCTGGTGCCGGGTGCCGCAGCGCCCAAGCTGGTCAGCGAAGAGATGATCAAGACCATGAAACCCGGTTCTGCCGTGGTGGACATCGCGATCGATCAGGGCGGCTGCTTTGCCACCTCGCATGCCACCACGCATCAGGATCCGATCTACGTGGTGCACGACGTGGTGCACTACTGTGTCGCCAACATGCCGGGCGCGGTCGCGCGCACCTCGACGATTGCGCTGAACAACGCCACCCTGCCTTTCGTGGTCGCGCTCGCAGACAAGGGCCACCGCAAAGCACTGGCCGACGACGCGCATCTGATGCGCGGCCTGAACGTCGCCGGCGGTGCCATCACCTACGAGGCGGTAGCAAAGGCACATGGCATGGACTACGTGGCGCCGCAGGAAGCCCTCGGCCTCTAGTCATGCTGGATTGGGAGCGCCTGACGACGCTTAGGGATGGCGAGGCAGAACGCCTCACCGCCCGAACGCCGCGCAGCCAGGCGCTATGGGAGCGGGCGCAGCGCAGTCAGCCCGCTGGCGTTCCCATGGCCTGGATGGCGGGCCTCTATCGCCATCCGCCGCTCTTTGCCACCTCAGGCAAGGGCGCCTGGTTCGAGGATGTCGACGGCCATCGCTATCTGGACATGAACCAGGCCGACCTGGCGGCGAGTCTAGGGTTTGCGCCCGATCCAATCGTCGAGGCGGTGCAGGAGCGCGCCGCCTTGGGGAGTGCCTTCTTGCTTCCCACCGACGACGGCATCCAGACCACGGAAGAATTGGCCCGTCGCTGCGGGCTCCCCTACTGGCAGTTTGCCGGTTCTGCCTCAGCCGCGAACACGGAAGTCTTGCGCCTTGCCCGCTTGGCGACGGGCCGCGAGAAGGTCCTGCTGTTCGAAGGCAAGTACCACGGCCATATCGACGAAAGCCTCGGCAGCGACGGCGTCTTCCTTGGCCTGCCGAAAGACGCCGCCAAGTGCGTCCGCCAGATTGCCTTCAACGATCTGGAGGCGCTGAAGACCGCGCTGGCACCCGGCGACGTCGCCGCCCTTATCGCCGAACCGCTCCTGACCAATTGCGGCCTGGTGTTTCCCGACGATGGCTTCTGGACCGAAGCCAGAGCACTCTGCCGCTCGGCCGGCACCCTGCTCATTATCGACGAGGCGCACACGCATTCCTTTGCTTACGGTGGCATGACCCGCGCCTGGTCGCTGGAGCCGGACATTGTGACCCTGGGCAAGGGATTTGGCAGCAGCATCGCCTTCGCGGTCTATGGCATGAGCAAAGAACTGGGTGCTCTCATGACCGAGAAGCTGGATGTCGACGTTGGGCCTGACGGCCTGGCGACCGGCGGCACGACCTTTGCCAACCCGATCGCTTTGGCGGCAGCTCGGGCCGCCCTGCAGCACTGCCTGCGCGAAGAGGATTACGCCCGCGTGGAGCGTCTGGGCCGACGTCTGGCCGATGGTTTGCAAGGCCTCTTCGACCGGCGCGGCCTCAGCTGGCGAGCACCGCAGATCGGATGCCGCAGCGGCTGGGTGCTGTTCGCCGAGCTGCCGCGCAACGCGGAAGAGGCCGGCAAATCCCTGGACCCACGTTTCGTCGATGCCCGGCGTCACTTCATGGCCAATCGGGCGGTCTGGGAAGCGGTCGCCTCGGCCGGCCCTGCCTGTTCTTTCGCGCACGACGATCCGGAGGTCGACCGCTATCTAGAGGTCGCTGAGGCCTTCCTGCGCGTCGCGGTGGACTAGGACCACAATGCCGCAAAGGGAGCCTGGAGAGTGACTGAGCGCGGCAATCTTCTAATCCTCATGAGCGACGAACAGGCGCCCTGGGCTTTGGGCTGTCTGGACCGCGCGCCGGTCGACACGCCGCATCTGGATCGCCTCGCTGCACAGGGGACGCTCTTCACCCAGGCCTATACCAACTCGCCGATCTGCGTGCCTGCCCGTGCTGCCCTGCAGACCGGGCGTTATGTCCACCAGATTGGCTGTTGGGACAGCGCACAACCCTACCGCGGAGAGCCGCAAGGCTGGGCTCACGTGCTGCGCGCCGCCGGCGCCAATGTGGTCTCCATCGGCAAGCTGCACTTCGGTTCCAGCGACGAGGACAACGGCTTCGATCCAGAAATCCTGCCGCTGCATGTGAAAGATGGGTTGGGCTGGCTGCCGGGCCTGCTGCGTCGCCCGCTCGGCGACTTTCCGGCCGCTGCGGAGCTGGCTGCCGACGTCGGCCCCGGAACCAGCCCCTATCACGACTATGACCGCAAGGTCGCCGCCAGATCTGCGCAATGGCTGGCAAAGGAGGCGCCAGGCGACCACCCCTGGTCGCTGCTGGCCTCCTTCGTCTCGCCGCACTATCCGCTGGTGGCGCCGCCCACCTATTACGCCCGCTATGCGGCCCAAACGATCCCGCCGCCGACACCGCCCGGGGCGACCGATCATCCAGCTCTCGGCAGCCTTCTCAACTTCTTCGACTACGACCGCTATTTCACGCACGAGCGCCGCGAGAAGGCCCGCATCGCCTACTACGGTCTGGTCAGTTTTCTCGACGATCTCATCGGTCAGGTCCTGGCCGGGCTCGAGGCCAGCGGTCAGCGCGACAACACTACGATCCTCTTCCTCTCAGACCACGGAGAAATGCTGGGAAACCAGGGCATTTGGGCCAAGTCCGTAATGTTCGAAGACTCGCTCGGTATCCCCATGATCCTGGCCGGACCCGGCCTTCCCGAGGGCAAGCGGGTCGCAACGCCGGTCTCGCTGGTCGATGTGGCACCGACTGCATTGCGGGCCGTGCTGGGTCGAGAGCACGCGGATGGTCCCGGCACCGCACTGCAAGATACCGCCAGCGCAGCAGACAATCCCGAGCGGCCGCTCTTCGCCGAGTATCACGATGGCGGCAGCGACACCGGCATCTTCGCTTACCGCCGCGGTCGCTGGAAGCTGGTGCACTATGAGGGCGAACGCCCCCAGCTCTTCGATCTTGAAGCCGATCCCAATGAACTGAGCGATCTGGGTAGCTCGCCCGAGCACACCCAAATCATTGCCGAACTGACAACAGGTCTGCGAGGGATCGTCGATCCGAGCGAGGTCAATGCCAGGGCCTTCGCCGATCAGGCAAAGTTGATCGAGAAGCTGGGCGGTCGCGATGCCGTCGAGGCCCGTACCCGCGATCTCGGCTTCAACTTCTCGCCGCCGCCTCAGTCCTAACTCACAGCGGCCAGACCAGCAGGATCATCGGCACGGAGACGGCGACGATCAGGATTTCCAACGGCAGGCCCATGCGCCAGTAGTCGCCGAAGCGATAGCCGCCGGGCCCCATGATCAGCGTGTTGTTCTTGTGGCCGATCGGGGTCAGGAAGGCGCAGGATGCAGCGACGGCAACCGTCATCAGGAAGGCGTCGGCATCGACCTGCAGGCGCTGCGACAGATCCAAAGCAACGGGTGCTGCGATCACAGCGGTCGCCGTATTGTTCATGACATCCGAGAGGGTCATGGTGACCACCATCAGCACGGTCAGCACCACCCAGGCATCAGCCCCCTCCGTCATGTAGAGGATGCCGCCAGCCAGGAGCGCAGTGCCGCCGCTTTCTTCCAGGGCGGCACCGATCGGGATCATCGAGCCCAGCAGCACGATCACCGACCACTCCACTGAGTGGTAGAGCTCGCGCAAGGGCACGATGTGCAGCAGCACGAAGAGGATGGCAGCCGCCGCCAGTGCCACCGGCAAGTAGAGAAAGCCAAGGCTCGCCAGGACAATGGCGGCCGCAAAAATCGCGACGGCCAGCTTGGCCTTGTCGCGTTGAATGACCTGCAGCCCGCGTTCCGCCAGGGGCAAGACGCCCATGCGCTGACAGGCTTCCGGCAGAGTATCGGCAGGACCCAGCAGCAGCAGGATGTCGCCGCCGCGGATCCTGAGGCGGCGCAGGCGCTGTCGCACGCGCGTACCCTGGCGCGACAGGCCCAGCAGGCGCACGCCAAGCCCTTGCAGGCTGGGCATGAAGAGAGCACTGCGGCCAGCTATCGAGGCACCCTCGGGAACCACGACCTCCATCAACTCCAAGTCCTTGCCCTTTAGCACCTCCGCACCGTGGCGCTCTTCGCTCAAGGTCAGGCCGAGTGCACCGGCGCTCTTCTCAATTGCCTCCGGACTGGCCTGGACCACCAGAACGTCGCCGGCCTCGATTGGCTGGCGTCTTGCCCCGGCCGGCAGACGCTGTCCCTTACGAATCAGGCCCAGGTACTGCAGACCGTCGTCCTCCTCTACCTCCAGCTCGGAGAGGCTACGGCCGATGGCGGCGGCCTCGTCTGGGACACTCAACTCGGCGATATAGTCCTTGAGCGCGAAGAGCTCCTCCGTCGCCCCCTGCTCGCCCCGGCTCTTCGGCAGCAGGCGCCAGCCGATCAAGGCGACGAAGAGCACGCCGGCAAGGGCAGAGACCAAGCCGACCGGAGCGAAATCGAACATGGCAAAGGGGCTGCCCAGTGCCTCTTCACGAAAGGCCGCTACGACGATATTGGGCGGCGTGCCGATTAGGGTGATGAGGCCGCCCAGGATCGATGCGAAGGAAAGCGGCATCAGGGTCAGCGCAGCACTGCGCTTGGCAGCCTTCGCTGCCTGCAGATCCACGGGCATCAGAAGCGCCAAGGCAGCCACGTTGTTCATCATTGCCGAGAGTGCAGCAGCCAGCGTGGCCATGATGGTGATATGGCGAAACAGACTGCGCTTGGCATCGACCATGTAGCTGGCCACCAGCTCGACGACACCGGAGTTGGAGAGACCCCGGCTGATGATCAGAACCAGGGCAATCACAACCGTCGCCGGATGGCCGAAGCCGCTGAAGGCCTTGTCGACCGGCACCAAGCCCAGGATCAGGGCCAGCACGAGGCCCGCGAAGGCCACCAAGTCATAGCGCCAGCGGCCCCAAATCAGGAACAGGAAGAGAAGACCCAGGAGGCCGAAGAGCAGCGCCTGATCCTGGGTCATGTCACGAGAAAACCAAACCTACCGACTAGGCCAGACGCTCAGCATGCCAGGCGATGTGATCGCCGATGAAGCTGGAGACGAAGTAGTAGGAGTGATCGTAGCCAGGCTGCATCCGCAAGCTCAACGGCACGTTCCGTTCCTTGCAGGCGGCCTCGAACTGTTCGGGTTGCAGCGCCTCGCCAAGGAACTGATCGGCGGCGCCTTGGTCGATCAGCACGTCGGATTTCCAACCGCGCTGCTGCATCAGCACGCAGGCATCGTGCTCGCGCCAAAGTGCGGGATCCTCTCCCAGGTAACCGCCGAGAGCCTTGTGTCCCCAAGGCACGGAGCTTGGATTGACGATCGGCGCAAAAGCGGAGAGCGAGTGATAACGGTCTTGGTTTGCCAATGCGATGGTCAGTGCACCATGGCCGCCCATGGAGTGACCGGTGATGCCGCGCCGTCCCTCGCGCACTGGAAACTCGTCCTCGATCAAGGCCGGCAGCTCGTCGCGACAGTAGGTCAGCATGTGATAGTGCTCAGACCAGGGCGACTGCGTGGCGTTGACGTAGAAGCCGGCACCAGAGCCGAAATCATAGCTATCGACGTCCGGCACCTCGTCGCCGCGTGGCGAGGTGTCGGGGAAGACCAGCATCAGGCCATGCTCTGCCGCATAACGCTGTGCGCCGGCCTTGACCGTCGCATTCTCCCACGAGCAGGTCAGGCCCGAGAGGTAATAGAGGATCGGCACCTTGCCGTCGCGGGCTTGCGGCGGTTGAAAGACCGAGAAGACCATGCGGGTTCTGGTCGCCTCGCTCTTGTGTGCATAGACGCCCTGCACACCGCCAAAGCAGGCATGCTCTTCCAAGGTCTCCACGCTCATCTCGTCTCCTAAAATGCTCGAAGCAAAGGGCCCCGGCGCGCAGGCCGGGGCGGTCATAGGGTGTTTGGTTCGTCTAGTAGACCACGACGCTGCGGATCGATTCTCCCGCATGCATCAGATCGAAGCCTTTGTTGATGTCCTCCAACGCAAGCGTGTGGGTGATCATCGGGTCGATCTGGATCTTGCCGTCCATGTACCAGTCTACGATCTTCGGCACGTCAGTGCGGCCGCGTGCACCGCCGAATGCAGTACCGCGCCAGGAACGCCCGGTGACCAGTTGGAAGGGTCGGGTCGAGATCTCCTGACCGGCGCCGGCGACACCGATGATGATACTCTCACCCCAGCCTTTGTGGGCACACTCAAGGGCTTGGCGCATGACATTGACGTTGCCTATGCACTCGAAGGAGTAGTCAGCGCCGCCGCCGGTCAGCTCGACCAGATGGGCCACCAGATCACCCTCGACCTCTTTCGGGTTCACGAAGTGGGTCATGCCGAAACGCTCGCCCCACTCTTTCTTGTCGTTGTTCATGTCGACACCGACGATCATCTTGGCGCCGACCAGCTTCAGGCCCTGCAGTACATTGAGGCCGATGCCGCCAAGGCCGAAGACGACGCAGTTGCTGCCGGGTTCGACCTTGGCCGTGTTGATCACGGCACCGATACCCGTGGTGACGCCACAGCCGATATAGCAGACCTTGTCGAAGGGTGCGTCCGGATGGATCTTGGCAAGCGCAATTTCGGGCAACACCGTGTGATTGGCAAAGGTGGAGGTGCCCATATAGTGAAAGAGCTTCTCCCCCTTCAGCGAGAAGCGAGAGGTGCCGTCCGGCATCAGGCCCTGGCCCTGGGTTGTGCGGATCGCCTGGCAAAGGTTGGTCTTGGGATTGAGGCAGTAGTCGCACTCGCGACACTCGGGCGTATAGAGTGGGATCACGTGATCGTCGGGCTTCAGGCCAGTAACGCCCGGCCCGACCTCGCGCACGATGCCGGCCCCCTCGTGCCCCAGGATCGCCGGGAAGAGCCCTTCGGGATCGGCGCCGGAGCGGGTGAACTCGTCGGTGTGGCAAATTCCGGTCGCCATGATCTCGACCAGAACCTCGCCCTCCTTGGGACCTTCAAGGTCGACTTCCGTGATCTCCAGTGGCTTGCCGGCTTCGAACGCCACGGCTGCACGCGTCTTCATCGTATTTTCACTCCGAGCAGTGATTGATTCTTTTTTCCCCGCAACGATGCTAGTCGAAGACGTCCGCCCGCGAAAGCACCGAACGTGGTCGTGGTGAGGGAGCACTCGTTGAAGGAGAGAGCGTCATGACGCAAGTCGACTTACGTATTACAGAGGCGAGGCTGCTCGACGGTGAGGGTGGCCCCTCTTCGCTTGGCGGCATCGCCGTCAAGGACGCAAAGATCGTCGCGCTTGGCGATGTCTCGGCCTACAGCGCCGGTCGCGAGATCGATGGCAGCGGCCTGGCCCTGGCGCCGGGTTTCATTGATGTTCACACCCATGACGACCGCGCCCTCTTGGTCAACCCCACCATGGACTGCAAGGTAAGCCAAGGCGTTACCACGGTGGTCACCGGTAACTGCGGCGTGAGTCTTGCGCCGTTGGCGACCAGTAGCCGACCGCCTGGACCGCTCGATCTGTTGAGCCCCGAGCCCAAGGACTTCTTCGCCGACTTCGGTGCCTACCTCGACCGCCTCGACAACGAGCCGGCGGCAACCAACGCGCTCTGCCAAGTCGGTCATGCCAGTCTGCGTGTAGGCGCCATGTCGGACCTGGAGCGCGCCGCCGATAAGGGCGAGATCGCCACCATGCGCCGCAGCCTCGAGCAGGCGCTGGAAGCGGGCGCCATTGGGCTCTCTACCGGCCTTGCCTATGCACCGGCAGCCGCGGCACCGACCAGCGAGATCCTGGCTCTGGCAGAGGTGATGGGCAAGGGTCGCGGTCTGCACACGACCCACATGCGCGATGAAGGTGAAGAAATCGCGGCGGCCATGGAAGAAGCCTTTCAGATCGGCCGCGAAGCCGGCATCCCCCTGCTCATCTCGCACTTCAAATGCAGCGGCCAGAAAAACTTCGGTCGGTCCCCGGAGACCTTGGCCCTGGTCGAGGCAGCCAGGAAAGCACAGCGGGTCGGCGTCGACGTCTATCCCTATCACGCCTCCTCCACCATTCTGCAGGCCGACTACATTTCAGAATCCGAGCGGGTCCTGGTGACCTGGTCGGAGGCCCACCCGGAGCAGCAGGGCAGAGACTTGGCAGAAATTGCCGACGATTGGGGCCTGGACCTGCTGGCGGCGGCCGAACGGCTGCAGCCGGCCGGCGCGATCTACTTCGCCATGGACGAAGCCGATGTGCAGCGTATTCTGGCCCATCCCTGCAGCATGATCGGCTCGGACGGACTGCCGCACGACAACCATCCCCACCCGCGCCTTTGGGGCACTTTTCCCCGCGTTCTGGGCCACTATGCCCGCGACGTCGGGCTCTTCAGCCTGGAAGAGGCAGTGCGCAAAATGACGGCCCTTCCGGCTACGACTTTTGGGCTTGGCAATCGCGGCAGGCTGGCACCCGGTCTGGCCGCCGACCTGGTGCTCTTCGATCCGGCGGCGGTACAGGACACAGCCAGCTTCGCCCAGCCCAAGCAAGCCGCAGCCGGCATTGCCGAAGTCTGGGTCAACGGCACCAGCGTCTGGCGAGACGGCGTTTCGACCGGAGCGCGCCCCGGCCGCGCAATTCGCCGCGATTGCCTGACCTTTTGAGTGGCCGATTGAGCTCTCTGTGTGGGAGCCAGCAACCCGCTAATAGGTCTGACTTCCCTGCCCGACGCTTGCACCCTATCTGCGCCGAGGCGGCACGACCCGGCAGAAATGCCCCTTGGCTTGCAACGCCTTGCAAGCCCGTTGCGCCTCGCTTTTCTTCAGATTGGCGAAACGTGCCTGGAAGCGGGCGGCACCGGTGCCTTTGGATCGCGTGATGCGCTGCTGCGAGAAACCAAGTGCGGAACTCAGCCGGCGCAGACTGCGCATCTTGCGGTTGGCCAGACTGTAGGTACGGAAGTTGCCGACATGGATCGCCCAGGGGCCGCGCGCAGCGCGCGGCGCAGCACCATAGATACAGTCGGCAGGGGTCAGCACCACGGGCGCCTTCTCGCCGTTGAGATCCGGCAGGCTTTCGGCCGGCACCAGCAAGGGCGCGCCGCTCTGCGCCTTGCGGCTGGGGGCAAGATCCTCGTCAATCGCCTCCAGCGTCTCGTAAGCACGCTCGATCAGGCCATGCGCCTGCTGGCGCCGCTGCTCGGGCGAACGCGCACCCAAGACCACGCCGATCACCCGCTGGCCGTCGCGTTCGGCAGAGACCACAAGGTTGTAGCCCGATTTGCAGGTGAAGCCTGTTTTTAGACCATCGGCGCCATCAAGGCTGCTCAAGATCCCATTGATGTTTCCGAGCCACGAGCTGCCGTAGTTGAATCCGCCCTTGCCGAACAGGGGATAGCGCCGTGGCAGGTCCACCAGCAGAGCACGGGCCAGAATTGCCATGTCGCGCGCCGTGGTCACCTGCTCGTCGGCCGGCAGGCCGTTTGCGTTGACGAAGTTGCTACGGGTCATGCCGAGCCGGCGGGCTGTCTGGGTCATACGCTCGGCAAAGCGTTCCTCGCTGCCGGCGACCGCTTCGGCCAGAACCACCGCCGCGTCATTGGCAGAGCGCAGCAGCATGGCCTCGATCGCCTTGCCGACGGAGATCTTGTCACCTTGGCTTAGGCCAAGAGCCACTTCCGGTTGGGCGCCGGCCGCCTTGGAGACCGTCAGTTCCTGATCCCAATTCAGATGCCCGAGCGCCAGCGCCTCGAAGCTGAGGTAGGCGGTCATCAGCTTGGTCAGCGAGGCCGGATGCCAAAGTCGATCCGGCTCCTCGGCCTCCAGAATTCGCCCATCCTCGAAGGAGACGCTGAGCAAGGCAGCACCCGCACCGCCGGCTGACCCGCCCAGCAGCAAGAGCGTCGCGAAGAGCACGCGAAGAGCCGCTGTCATGCGAAGAAACACGGGTGTCAGGCCTTGCCCCCGGCGGGTTGGATAAGAGTGGATTCGCTGCCAGCAGGCGGCGGTCGCTTACCCATGCGTGTGCGCTGCGGCGTCAGCTTGAAGCGCTCGCGATAGCGCTTGGCAAAGTGCGAAGCAGAAACGAATCCGCAGGCCAGTCCCACCTCGGTCACCGAGAGACTTGAATGCGTCAAGAGCCAATGCGCCCTTTGCAAGCGCAACTCGACATAATGTGCACGCGGGGTGCATCCCAGATAGCGTTGGCAAAGACGCTCAAGCTGTCGCACCGAGATCTCGGAGAGGTCGGCCAGCTCCGCCGTGGAGAGCGGCTCCTCCAGGTTGGCCTCCATGAAGCGCACGGCCTCCAGCAGCTTCGGGTGTCCGACACCGACCCTTTGGCGCAAGGCCATGCGCTGCTCCGCCTCCAGACCGCGAATGCGTTCGTGCAGGAACTGCTCGGCAACCTGCAATGCCAGATCGTGGCCGTGGTCGCGTTCGATCAGATGCAGCATCATGTCCAGAGAGGCAGTGCCGCCAGCGCAGCTGAAGCGCGAACGATCGAGACAATAAAGCCCGCTGCGCACCTCCAGTTCCGGATACATCTCCATCAAGCTCGGCTGACAACGCCAGTGGATGGTGCAGGCGTAACCCTCGAGCAATCCGGCAGCAGCCAAGACATGCGTCCCATCGGAGATGGCGCCGATGCGTGCACCCTGCCGTGCATGCCGGCGCAGCCAGGCAAAGGCCGATTTGTCGGCAAAGAGGTGGGCATCCAGTCCACCGCAGACGGCGACGGAATCGAAGCCTCCTTCATCGACGAGGCTAGCCTGGGCATTGATCTCGATTCCATTGGAGGAGGCCATGGGCTTACCATCGGCCGTGACCACCTGCCAGGTATAAAGGCTCCGTCCGGAGAGGACGTTGGCGACGCGCAGCGGCTCGACCGCCGCGGTAAAGGCCAGCATGGCGAAGCGCGGAAGCAGCAGGAAGCCGAAGCGCATGGTGCCCTTCGCCTCACCGCCCTCGTCCAGCCCATCGCTCATGCTTGTCTCCACCTCGGGTTCACCTCAAGCCGTGGCTTTGTCGCGGGTCTTCTCGCGCTCCAAGATCTCGCGTGCCGCCCGGCCGTCCGCCTGCATCTGCTCCATCAAGGCTGGCAGGCCATCGAAGGTCATCTCGCCGCGCAGGCGCTCCACCAAAGCAACGCGCAAACGACGACCATAAAGATCGCCCGAGAAATCGAAGAGATGCGCCTCGAGCAATGGCCGATCGTAGGCGAACATTGGGGAAATGCCTAGGTTTGCGACACCCGAAAACCAAGTTAGCTCGGGCGCGTCCTCGATCGCCACACGCACGGCGTAGACGCCGTAAGCCGGCCGCAGGCTCTCGCCGAGGTCAACATTAGCCGTCGGCATGCCCAGGTCGCGACCGCGCTTTGCACCGTGCAGAACCCGACCGCCGATCTCCCAGGTGCGCCCCAAGATCTGCGCTGCCGGTGCCATTTCGCCAGCTTTCAGGTGCGCGCGCAGTCGAGTGGAAGACAGCGCCACGCCGTCGCCTGCCAGCACGCGGGTCATCACTGTCACCCCGAAGCCGTGTTTCGCACCCAGCTCTTGCAGCAGGGCCGGATTGCCGCCGCGCTTTGCCCCGAAATAGAAGTTATCGCCGACCACCACATGCGCGACCCCTAGGCCATGAACCAAGACCTGTTCGATAAAAACCTCGGCCGCAAGACCATAGAGGGCCGGTTCGAAGCGCAGGACATAGAGGAGATCCAGACCAAGCTCGCCCAGATAGCGCAGCTTCGCGCGGTAGGGCGTCAGGCGAAAGGGCCGCTCAACGCGGCCGAAAACCTCGCGCGGATGCGGCTCGAACGTCATGACGCCGCTGCTGGCCTGCTGGGCGGCGGCCTGGCCCTGCGCAGCCGCGATCACCGCCTGGTGCCCGCGATGGACTCCGTCGAAATTGCCGATCGCGATAACCGCGCCGCGTGCTGCCGCCGGCAGATTGGTGTAATGGCGAAAGAGCCGCATGGGCGGCAAGATGGCTAATGCTGGGCGTGGCGTCCAGTCCTGCTGCGGCCCTTCATGGTGGCTCCGCACTTCGTCGCAGGAAAACCAATAACATACCAATATTAGACCAAAAACCGGTAGATATATTGAATTGGCTCGTTTAGGCTCCTCAAAGCGATGCTGGGGGAGCCATAGGTCGGGAGGGCAGAGCATTATGGGTGAGACCAGTCTGGGCAACGACGACTTCCTACCAAGCCTCATTCGACCGAGATCCTCTCTGGTCATGCAGCCTGGGCTCACACGCAGGCGCCAGGACAGAGAGCTGCATCGCGTGCCCGGCGGCGGCAGCTTGGTGATTGCGCTTGCAGCTGGCGACAGGCTTGAGATTTGTGACCCGGAGGGATTGCAGCCCGGTGAAGTGGCGGCCTTCGGGCTGGACGGACGGCCGGCTTTGGCAGCACTTGGTGCTTTGAATCAGGGACCGGCAGCTGCTCTGCAGGCCGCCTTGACCGATGGAAGCGACAGCGCCGCACGGAGTGCTGCCGGGCTTAGAACGCGCGGCATAGACCTCAAGACGGCGCGGGCGCAACTCCTGTTCCAAGAAGAGAGCAAACCCGGCGACAGCGCCACCTTCACTGCGTCAGTGCCGCTCATCGTCGCCATCACCGCACCTGGCACAGACATGATGCCGGACGAGCAGGCACCGCCCACCGACCTCGAGGCCACTGTCGTTCGCGCCAACCCACCGGCCTTGAACGATCTCCCGCTGCCGGACCCACTGGCCGACCCGCGTTTCGAGATAAGGGTGAGCGCCCGCACCGCCGAGGCCTTCGAAGTTCGGGCCGGCGACTACATTCAGGTCGTCGATGTGGCCGGGCGCGAATGCTCCGACTTTGGCTGCTTTAACAGCGCCGCACTGGAGCACGGCAAGGAATTCATGCCCGACATGATCAACACGCGATCGATCATGGGCTGCACTTACCCGATGCCGGGCCTCTTCGACAAATACTATGACTTCAACGGCCAGGCCATGCTGGAGGTCATCCAAGATACAGTCGGGCGTCATGATACGTTCGGCGTCGCCTGCACGGCCAAGTACTACAACGACTTAGGCTTCCCCGGGCATGTTAACTGCTCGGAAAACTTCAATCGAGCCTTGGCGCCTTTCGGCGTGGAGGCGCGCGCAGCCTGGGCGACGATCAACTTCTTCTACAACACCGCCATAGACGACGCCCATGTCTACTCTCTGGACGAACCCTGGAGCCGCCCTGGCGACTATGTGCTGATGCGGGCGACGCAAGACATGGTCTGCTGCTCCTCGGCCTGCCCGGACGACACCACGCCGGCCAACGGCTGGAACCCGACCGACATTCACGTCCGGGTCTATGGACAAGAGAAACTCTTCAAGAAATCGGTGGCCTATCGCATGACGACAGACGCAGCGCCGCGCGAGACGCGCGAGACCGGCTTTCATCCCCGCACCTCGGCTCTGACCCGACAGTTCGGAGAGTACCGCGGCTTTTGGCTGCCGAACCACTTTCACAACGAAGGCCCAGAGGCCGAGTATTGGGCCTGTCGCGAAGCCGCGATCGCCATGGACCTTTCGGCGCTTCGCAAGTTCGAGGTTTTTGGCCCGGATGCCGAGACCCTTTTGCAGACGGCGCTGACCCGCAATGTGCGCAAGCTGGCCCAAGGCCAGGTGGTCTATTCGGCTATGTGCTACGAGCACGGCGGCATGATCGACGACGGCACCCTGTTTCGCCTTGGGCCCGATACCTTTCGCTGGGTCTGCGGTGACGACTACTGCGGCGTGTGGCTGCGCGAACTGGCCGAAAAACTAAGTCTCAAGGCCTGGGTCAAGAGTTCAACCGATCAGTTGCACAACCTCTCGGTCCAGGGACCCAAGAGCCGCGAGATCTTGAGCGAAGTGGTCTGGGCACCCGACGCCCAGCCGAAACTGACCGAGATCGACTGGTTCCGCTACACCATCGGCCGGGTCGGCGATCACAACGGCGCGCCTTTGGTCGTCAGCCGGACCGGCTACACGGGTGAGCTGGGCTATGAGGTCTGGTGCCACCCGCGCGATGCCGTCACCGTATGGGATGCCGTCATGGAGGCCGGCAAGCCACAGGGGATCAAACCCTTGGGCCTGACGGCGCTGGATACGCTGCGCATCGAATCCGGCCTGATCTTCTTCGGCTATGACTTCTGCGAGCAAACCGATCCCTTCGAGGCCGGCATCGGCTTCACCGTGCCCTTGAAGTCCAAGGAGGACGACTTCGTCGGCCGCGAGGCCCTGATCCGCCGCAAGGAGAATCCGCAGCGCAAACTCGTCGGGCTGGAGCTGGATGGCAACGATCAGATGGCGCACGGCGACTGCGTCCATATCGGCCGCCCCCAGATCGGCACCGTCACCAGCGCGACGCGTTCGCCGATCCTACGCAAGTCCGTAGCTCTCGCACGGCTCGACATCGCCCATGCCGAGATCGGCACAGAGGTCGAGGTCGGCAAGCTGGATGGTCATCAGAAGCGCCTGCCGGCCAAGGTCGTGCCCTTCCCCTTTTACGACCCAAAGAAGGAAAAGCCCCGCTCGTAACAGGGCTTTCACTTGGCAGAACTGCCTCTGCGCTGCAGTCTTCAGCTCCAGGAACCGAAAGGAGAAGGTCTATGCGCCTCCTGCTGGCAGTTGGCTTGGCCCTTGGGATCTCTGGTCCGGCCTTTGCCGACACACTGATTGTCGCCAACAAGTACGAGGGTACGGTCAGCTTTATCGATTTGGTGAGCGGCAAAGAAGTCGCGCGACCGGAGACGGGGCCCTCGCCGCACGAGGTGGCCCTCTCTCCCGACGGGAAGCGGGTCGTCGTGGTCTCCTATTTGGAGGACGGTTACATCGGGCGCGAGCTCAACGTCTTCGACGTGGCCGAGGCGCGCCTGGTCCAGACCATTCCGATCGAACCGCACCTGGCGCCGCACGGCATCGGCTGGCTTGGCGACAGCGATCAGGTGATCGTGACCACCGAGGAAACCCGCGATGTCATCAAGGTCGACGTCGGCGCGGGCGAAGTCGTGGGCTCCGTTGCGACCGACCAAATCGGCTCGCATCTGCTGGCTCTGACGCCAGACTCCAGCCGCGCCTTTGTCACCAGCCGCGGCTCGGATACGGTCAGCGTCATCGACACCGCCTCTATGGATTTGGTCCAAACCCTGCCGGCCGACGTCGGCCCGGAAGGCGTCTTCGTCAGTCCTGACGGCAAGGAAGTCTGGGTCGGCAATAATCAGTCGCAGACGGTGATCATCTATGACGCCGAGACCCTGGAGCGCATGGAGACCATTGAGGTGGGCTTTTTGCCGATCCGCGTGCGCTTTAGCCCCGACGGCACCAAGGTTGCCATTGCCGACCTGCGTGGCGACAGGATCCACATCTACGATGCCGCCAGCCGGCAGAAAGTCACGAGCGTGGACCTGATGCCAAGCGGTGCTATAGCGCCGGCGTCCCTCTTTTTCCATCCCAACGGTGCCTTTCTCTACGCCGGTGCTCAGGACGGTGCCCGTGTGGTCGAAATCGACACCAAGACCTGGGTAATCACGCGGGTCTTCCCAGCAGGCAAGGGCTCCGACGGCCTGGAAGTCAGCCCCGTCAAGGCCAGTCCTTAACGCAGAGTAGCAGCAGGGTCATTTGCTGCTTGCGCGGCACCTCTCGGCGCTGACAGGTTCGGCGCGACAATAAAAGCTGTTGAGCCCCGTCATGTCCCGACCGCGTAACGTCCTTTTCCTTGCCGGCGACCAATGGCGCGCCGATTCGCTGGGGTGCATGGGTCACCCGCTGGTGCGAACGCCACGGCTGGATCGTCTGGCTGCGGAAGGCACTCTGTTTCGCCGCCATTATGCCAACGCCAGCCCTTGCGGGCCCTCGCGCACCTGCCTCTTGACCGGCAGCTATCTGATGAACAATCGCGCCGTGCGCAACGGCACCCCGGTGGACAGACGCTTCACCAATCTGGCGTTGGAAGCCCGCAAGGCCGGGCTTTTCGCCAGCCTCTTCGGTTACACCGACACGGGCGAAGACCCACGCGGTAAGGCGCCGTTGGACCCGGAATTGCAGCAGTACGAGGGTGTGCTGCCCGGCTTCGAGGCCGGCTGTCGCATCGACGAGTCGCTCAGGCCTTGGCGCGCCCACCTGCTCGCCAAGGGCTACGAGCAGGTCCCGGACAGCTATCATGCGATGTTCGAACCGAGCGATGGCCGGATGGGCGGACCATCGCGGTTTCGTCAGGAGGACAGCCTGACGGCCTTTCTGGCCGACAAGGTGATCGATTGCATGCGGGTGAATCGGGACCGCGGCTGGCTAATCCATGTCACCTTCTGGCACCCGCATCCGCCGCTCAGAGCTTCTGAGCCCTGGAATAGCCTCTACGATCCGGCCGTTACGGCACCTGCTGCCTGCAACGCCGACCCGGATCTGCATCCTTTTCACGCGCACTGCTTGAAGGGCGGCGCAAATCTGGCGGAGTACCTCGGCAGCGGTGCCGCCGAGCGCGAACTGGATGCGGAGATCATCGCGCGCATTCGCGCCAACTACTACGGACTGATCAGCGAGGCCGACCACCATATCGGCCGCCTGCTCGACACCCTCGAGGAGACCGGTCAGGCCGAGGATACCCTGGTCGTCAGCACGGTCGATCACGGCGAGATGCTGGGCGACCACGGCCTCTTGGGCAAGGCGACCCTGTTCGATCCGGCCTACCACATACCGCTGATCATCCGCGCACCCGGGCAAGCGGGCGGCAAGACGGTCGAGGCCATGACCGAATCGGTCGATTTGATGCCCAGCATCCTTGATTGGCTGGGCGCTCCCCTTCCTGCGCAGTGCGACGGGCACTCCTTGCTCCCCTTCCTGCAAGGCGAGACACCGGCGGACTGGCGCCAGACCGTCTTCTGGGAGCACGACTTCCGCGATGTCGTCAGCCGGAAGGCCGAGACGGCGCTTGGTTTGGACAGCCGGGACTGCAACCTGGCCAGCCTGCGTGGCGAACGCTTTAAGTACGTGCATTTCGCGGGCTTGCCGCCACTGCTGTTCGACCTGAAGGCCGATCCCTTCGAGACCCGAAACCTGGCCGAGGATCCAGCCTACCTGACGGTCCGCCTGGAGATGGCCGAAGCCATGTTGCGCCACCGCCAACGTCACGCCGATCAAAGCTTGACCAACCTGACAATCACCGCAGAGGGGCTGAAAGGCGACATGGAGGCGGCCGGACTGGGGCGGCTTCTTTGAGATTGGGGCTTGGCGCGCGCTCCAACGGGTCGGCGCCATGTATTGTTCGGAAGGCACAATCCAACCTCAGCGCCATTCTTGCATTCTCCAGCTTGACGCCCTTGACAAGGCATACGAAAAGTATAGGCTGTTCGAGAATTAAGTTAGACATGTGAACTGCTTTTTGTGCAAAGCAAGTGATTGCAGCGCTGGGTATGTCAGAGCGGCATATTCAGAAAGATATGCAGCACGCATGTGTAGTGCTATTTTGTGGAAGAATAAAGGAATATAGTATTGAATTTT
The DNA here is from genome assembly GCA_963669445.1 of Rhodospirillales bacterium. GTDB lineage: Bacteria > Pseudomonadota > Alphaproteobacteria > Kiloniellales > JACOMY01 > JACOMY01. Next base: position 544,798 of record OY770029.1, on the reverse strand, counting down.
CTAAGATACTTGATTTGCCCGATGCGAAATAGATTATACACAGCGCCAATCATTACTAGCGTCTGGACCCATAAAGTGATTGTGCGGCTCGGCGCCTGGATGATTCACCTTTCTGAAAGGAGAGAGGTGAAGTATGAGCAATCACTTTTGGCTGACGGAGCAGCAGTTCGCGCGGCTTGAGCCCTACCTTCCGACGGACACGCGAGGGAAGCCGCGCGTCGATGATCGTCGTGTGATCAGCGGGATCGTCCAGGTCCTGAAAACCGGAGGGCGCTGGTCCGATGCACCGGAGATCTACGGACCACACAAGACCTTGTACAACCGCTTTGTGCGCTGGGCTGCGAAAGGCGTTTGGACCGATATCTTCGAGACCTTGGCGCGTGCCGGAGGTCCGCCCGCAGCGGTTCTGATTGACTCGACCGCGGTTCGCGCGCACCGCTGCGCAGCCGGAGGAAAAGGGGGGCAGACGCCCAAGCGATCGGCCGCTCGCGTGGCGGACGGACCACCAAGATCCACGCCCTGAGCGACCCTCAGTGTCGGCCCATCGCCTTCCTGCTAACGGGTGGGCAAGTGGCCGACTGCCGGGCAGCCGAGGCTCTGCTAGAACGCTTGCCACCAACCGATCTCTTGCTTGGAGACAAGGCCTACGACAGCGATAAGCTGCGCCGCCTGATCGAAGCCCGCGGTGCCGCTCCCAACATCCCGCCAAAGACCAATCGGCGCTGGAAATCATGCTTCTCGCCATTCCTCTACCGACAACGCAACGCCATCGAGCGCATGTTTGGACGCCTCAAGGACTTCAGACGCATCGCCACCCGCTATGACAAGCTGGCTCGGAACTTCCTTGCTGCAATCGCCATCGCTGCCACCGTTTGCTACTGGTTATGAGTCCTGGCGCTAAGCCACCTCTCAAAAAAACTTCCTCGATCGAGTTAGGATTTGAGAACAATGTTTAATAAGCGCAGAGTTTTCTTGGGAATAGCGTTAATCGTCGCCGGATTCTTGCTGCAAAACTACGCAAGTGAAATAGCTTCTTGCCAACAGACAAGCTCGTTGTCAGATTTTTGCAAGTTTTGGCTCAATGAATTTGTTCAATCTGGCATTTCTGGTATAGGCACTATATTGTTATCAATTGGAATAGTGTATGTTTTTCTTTTTGATATTATTGTGTCAGTACTTAAAAAGCCAGTAAGAGAGGCGGTTGAGTCAGTTATTGATAAGACAAAAATTGCGCTGGAGATGTCAGAAGACGCTGACTTGGATGCGCAACAACACCGAGAACTATTTATCAACCATGCTTGCCTCTCAACAAAAAATGAAATACCCTTAATTCGTGATTTTGTTAATTTTATTTATGACTCAACAGTAAATCCTGCATCAGATGGGCAGATTTATTGGAAGTATAATCTAAACGTAAGCATATCAGTCAAGACTTTAACCTTCACCGATGAGTATTTTGCAATAGTAGAGAATACATCATTTACAATAATATCTTTATCTGAAGGAGAATCGTACAACAATCCAATAGAAAGTGAATACTTTATTCCAGATCACAGTATTGACAAATTTGTTGAACAGCTAAAATTTGAATTTTCAGTAGGAGAGTACAGCTTCAAATTCGGCTGTGACAATGCACAAGAAATATGCAACGCACTCAAAAGAGATAGTGTTTATACTTTTGATAATTGCAAAATTTCTTATAATAATGACCACCTCAAAATATGCCTTGAGCACGATTTTCCATTAAAAAAAGGAGAAAATCAGGTCAGCATTACTGACACTGGATTTATTCACAAATCAGACAGATTCTATACATATCAATCTATTTCACCATGTAAGGATGTATCCTTCACGATAGACTTACCTGATTCTATATTTATATTTGAGTCTAGCTATTCTCATCTTGTATACTATAAAGAGGGCGAATCACGATCTCCCGCAATTAGTCAGAATCGACATTACTTTCGAACAGATGGATTTGTTTTTCCCGGAATCCTTTTTTCGGTCTATTGGGAAAATGATCAAAGCACACCATCCAAATAGGACGCCTGTGTGGTTCAATAGGTGTGAATTGCGATCTGTTGAGTGGTCCGACATGAGCTGACTCTGTTGCAATTGAGGCGTCAAGATAGTCGTCTTTGAGATTGGGGCTTGGCGAAGGCGGCTTCGCCTCCGATATGCACAGAACGAGACAGGAAAAAGAGCGAAAGGCGGATCTATGGGTAGCGGGGGCGTACGATTTCTAGGGGTGGTGCTTCTCTTGGTAACCGTGGGCCTGGTTGGCCTGCAATCCTGTTCCTCCCCCTCGTCCGGTCAGCCCGCTGTCAAGGTAGAGCGCACTTGAGGGCTTCGAAGGACAAGAAGCGCCGCTTCCTGCGCTCGCGCGGAATTTGGCCGATGGCGCTGACGGCTCTCTTCGGCCTCTCTTCGGTTGCCCGCCTATTGCAAGGTGAGGTGATCGATTTCGGCCAGGGCGTCGCCATGACCGCAATCATGGGGGCGGGAACCTGGTGTTTGCGCCGCGGCCTTGAGCATCAGCGTGGTGAGGGCGGTTTCCCAGGGCGCACGCCGGGTGCGTTGCTGATCGCGCTAGCGACCGCCGGCATGGCCGCGATGCTGGCCGGGCACGGCGTGATGGAAAGCCTGATCCTGGCGATTGCAGCGGGCGCCGGCACCGTCATGGCCTATGGCTACGACAAACCGCTGCGCGCACCCAAGCGCGCGGCAAGCGGATCGTCAGACAAGGCGGCCATGAGCGATGCCGAGCGCTTGATCGCCGAGGCTAAATCCAAGCGCGATCGCCTGATCGCCGCCCGCCACAAGCTACAGAGCGGGCCTAGCTCGCCTATCATGGACCAGGTCGGCAAGATGGCGGCGGTCGCCGACGAGATTCTCGACGGCATCGGCCAGGACCGCAAAGAACTGCGCAGCGCGCGCAAGGCCATGGCCGGATACATCCTGGGTCAGCGCATCGACCGTGTCGTCGCGCTGACCAACCGCATTCTGGACCGCATCCGCGAAGACCCGCGCGACCTGCGCCGAGCCCGCAAGTTCATGAACGTCTACCTGGACGGTGCAGCGGAAGTCGCAGAGCGCCTCGTGCGCCTGCAGCAGAACGACCGTGCGGCAGCAGAGCAGATGGCGCCGCGCATGGTTGCCCTCTTGGCTGCGATGGAGCGTGCCGCGGAGGAGCTGCATCAGAAGCTGCTGGCCAACGACACCCTGGACTTGGACGTGCAGATCGAAGTGCTGGAACAGCGCATCCAGCGTGAAGGACTGACTTAAGGGAATTCAGCGATGAGCGACACTACCCAGAAGACGACCACGAGCGAGGAGCCCATTATCCTGCCGCCGCCGCCCAAGGATTTGACCGAGGTCGAGATTCGCGAGAGCGCCGTGGTGCCGCTGGCCGAAGCGCCACCGGAGCGGAGCCAGAAGATTCGCGGCCTGATGCGGCAGATCGAAATCGCTGATAGCGGTTCCATCATGTTCTTCGGTGCCAAGGCACAGGAGGAGGTGACCGATATCTCCGACACCATGTTGGAGGGCGTGCGCAACAAAGACACAGGCCCGGCCGGCGGAGCCCTGAACGACATGGTGGCGACCTTGCGCGGCTTCGACGTCTCCGACATCGATCCGAATGACAAGCCAGGTTTCTTCGGCCGCCTGTTGGGCAAGGTCAAACCGGCCGCAAAACTGATCCAACGCTATGAGACGGTGAAGGTGCAGATCGATTCGATCACCGATCGTCTGGATCGGCACACCACTGAACTGCTGACCGACATCGCCACCCTCGACAAGCTTTACGACGCCACCCTTGCCTACTTCCACGACCTCGCCGACTACATCTCCGCCGGCGAGGCCAAGTTGGCCGAACTCGGCGAAACGGCGATTCCGGCCAAAGAGAAAGAGGCAGAAGGCGGCGAAATGCTGGCGGCCCAAGCACTGCGCGACCTGCGCCAGGCCCGCGACGACCTGGAGCGGCGGGTGCATGACCTGAAGCTCACTCGCCAGGTTGCCATGCAGGCCCTGCCCTCGATCCGCCTGGTGCAGGAGAACGACAAGAGCCTGACCGGCAAGATCCGCTCGACCGTCACCAACACCGTACCGCTCTGGCGCCAGCAGCTGGCGATTGCGGTCACCGTCGCCCGCTCGGCCGAGGCCGGACGCACCTTAAAGGAGGCCAGCGACCTCACCAATGAGTTGCTGACCTCCAACGCCGAATCCCTGCGGCAATCGAACCAGGAGATCCGCACCCAGGTGGAGCGTGGTATCTTCGACATCGAAGCGGTGGAGAAGGCCAACGCCAATCTTGTGGCGACGATTGAGGATTCGCTCCGCATCGCCGACGAGGGCAAGGTGAAACGCGCCGACGCCGAGGCCCGTCTGGTAGCCTGCGAGGCCGACCTGAAGCAGACTCTGGCCGCTGCTCAAGCCCGTGCGCGGGCGGTGAAATCCAAAGACTAGCCAGAGGGCAAGCCCATGATACTGCGCAAGCTGCTGGGCGAGTTCATCGATGTCATCGAATGGACCGACGACAGCCAGGACACCATGGTCTGGCGCTTCGAGCGCTACGGCAATGAGATCAAGAACGAAGCCCAGCTGACCGTGCGGCCCGGCCAGGTCGCCGTTTTCGTCTCCGAGGGTCAACTCGCAGACGTCTTTGCACCCGGCATGTACACCCTCGAGACTGAGAACCTGCCGATCCTCTCCACCCTGCAGGGCTGGGTGCATGGCTTCCAAAGCCCCTTCAAGGCAGAGGTCTACTTCGTCAACACCAAGCGCTTCGTCGATCTGAAGTGGGGGACGCGCAACCCGATCATCCTGCGCGACCCGGAGTTCGGGCCGATCCGACTGCGTGCCTTCGGCAGCTATGTGATCCGCATCGTCGAGGCCGGCACCTTCATTCGAGAGTTGGTCGGCACCGACGGCCACTTCACCGTCAGCGAGGTCGAGCGCCAGCTGCGCAACATGATCGTCTCGCGCCTGGGCGTGGTCCTGGGTGAGAGCGGCGTTCCCATTCTGGACATGGCGGCGAACTATGCCGACCTGGGGCGCTTCATCACCAATGCGATCAGCCCGCGCTTTCTGGCCTATGGGCTGGAGTTGACCCAACTGCTGGTCGAGAACGTCTCCTTGCCGCCTGCCGTGGAAGAAGCGCTGGACAAACGCAGCCAAATGGGCCTGATCGGCGACCTCAGCAAGTACCAGCAGTTTCAGGCGGCCGAGGCAATGGCCAAGGCGGCCGCCCAACCCGGCGGTGCCGCCGGCGATGGACTGGGCATGGCCATGGGCCTCATGATGGCCGGCCAGATGGGTAATGCCATGGGCGGCCCCTGGGGCAAGGCACCGGAGGCCACAGCACCAGCCGCTGCACCAGCCGCTGCATCGGCGGCTCCTCCGCCCCTCCCCCCTGCCGCCAGCTATCACGTGGCGCTGGATGGCGCAGCACAGGGGCCTTTCGGCATGGGGCAGTTACAGGCCTTGGTGCGGAACGGCCGCTTCAGCGCCGAAACCCTGGTCTGGACCGACGGCATGACGGGTTGGGAAGCCGCCGGCGAGCGGCCTGACCTTGCCAAACTCTTCAAAGGGCGCCCGCCGCCGCTGCCGACGGGGGCCTAGCCGGCCATGCGCCTAGGGCCTTGGGGAAAGCGGCCGAAACAAGATCAGGCGGCTCGCCACCGCATTCCGCCACAGGAGGAGGTGGAAGAGCGCTTCGACTGCGAATCCTGCGGCGCCAGCCTGACCTTCGCGCCGGGAACGTCCGAGACTACCTGCGCACACTGCGGTCACCAAAACAGCATAGCCGAAGAAGAAGGCGTCTTCGAGGAACAAGACTACCGCGAGGCCTTGGCCAATCTCGAGCGATTGGCCGAGCACGGCAGTCAAAGGATCGTCGGCTGCCAATCCTGCGGTGCCGAGTTTGCCTTGGAGCCCGACAGCCACGCCGGAGCCTGCCCCTACTGTGGCTCCGATGTCGTCACCGACACCGGAAGCGAACGGCCGATCAAGCCTTCTGCCATCGGCCCCTTCGAACTGGACCAGGAGGCTGCCCGGCTTGCCCTGCGCAAGTGGTTGAAACGGCTTTGGTTCTCACCCTCCGGCCTGAGTGACTATGCGCGCCGCCAAGGCGCGCTGACCGGCATCTATCTGCCTTTCTGGACCTTCGATGCCAAGACCGACAGTCGCTATCGCGGCGCCCGCGGGACCATGACCCAGGTGTCAAAGAGAGTGCCGCGGATTGGCAAAGGTGCAAAGGGCTTCAAGACCGTTATGAGATCGAAGGTGCGGTGGCGCCCGGTTTCAGGCCGGGTCCGCTGGCGCTTCGACGATGTGCTGGCGCTCGCCGGCGGCAATCTACCGACCGCACGGATTCGCGGCCTTGCGCCCTGGAGGTTAGGCGATCTGGTGCCCTACCGCGAGGACTACCTGGCCGGCTTCCGCAGCGAGGCCTATCGAATCGACCTGCCGGAAGGCTTCGAAGAGGCCAAGGCTGAGATGCAAGAGGTGATCAAGCACCACATCCGTGCGGACATCGGCGGCGACGTGCAGCGGATCAGTCGGGTCGATACACGCTACGACGACATCACCTTTAAGCAAATCCTGCTGCCGGTCTGGCTGGCTGCCTATCGCTATCGGGGCAAGAGCTACGAGGTGGTCATCAACGGCCAGAACGGCCGGGTGAGCGGCGCGCGTCCCTATAGTGCGATCAAGATCGCTCTGGCCGTCGCCCTTGCAGTGTCGGTCTTGGTGGTTCTCTTTTTCCTGTTTGGGAAGGGCTAGATTTGGCTTTGCCGCTCCCTTGCAGCGGCTTCAACGACTGCTTCCAGCTTGGCCGGGTTTCGCACCACGTAGATTGCGGCAATCCGGTCGCCGTCGATCGAGAGGCTGAGCGTGTGGTCCAATTCGTCATCGACATAGATGACGAAGCCCGGTAGGCCGTTGATGGTCTGCTCCACCCAGCGGCTGGTGCCGCCCCGCTCATGATGTTTGCGCGCCAGGCCGAGGTAGAAGCGTGCCACCTTGTCCGCACCAACGATCGGCCGCAAGGCCGAGAGCTTGACCCCGCCGCCATCGGAATAGGAGACCACGTCTGCCTTCAGAAGCGCGGTCATGCGGCTATAGTCACCGCTTACCATGGCATCGATGAAGCTGTTTAGCAGGACCTTGTGGGTGGCGGGTTCCGCGGGCTTGGTCGGACCGTCCGCAATCACTGCCTTCCTGGCTCGAGCTGCCAGTTGCCGGCAGGCGGCCTCGCTACGTCCCAGCATCTCAGCGACGTCTTTGAACGAGGAATCGAAGACGTCGTGCAGGAGGAAGGCAGCGCGTTCGGCGGGAGACAGCTTCTGCAAGGTCACCAGCAGGGCGAAGGAGAGATCGTCCGCGAGGGCGACGATGTTCTCCGGCGAAGGCGCTTGCTGGTCGACGATCGGCTCCGGCAGCCAGGGTCCGACGTAGACCTCACGGCGAGCGCGCGCGGACTTAGCCTGGTCCAGGCAGAGCCTGGAGACCACCGTCATCAGGTAGGCCTCAGCATTGCGCACCTGCTCCGCCGGTACCTCCAGGATGCGCAGATAGGCATCCTGGAGGATATCCTCGGCATCGCTACGGCTGCCCAGCATGCGATAGGCCAACCCCATCAAGCGAGCACGGCTGGCCTCGAACTGGGCAGCCAGCGCGTTCATGCCGCGCGGTACACGACCTGGTGCACCACCTCGACCGGCCGACCTTCGACATCGACCCGCTGACAGGTCTTATCGTAACCCAGGCCGGCCTTAACCATCGGGAAGACGCGTACGACCTGCACGGCGAATGTCAGGTCGATCACGGCCTTCTCGCCCCATGCGTCGACCACAGCCGCCCGGGCCAGATCGCGCTCGTCACTTCTGGCGACGACAGCAGTGGCGAAGCGGTAACCCAACCCGGTCTCCTTGCTCATGGAACTCTCGTCCGCGGTCAGCACAGCTGCAATCTGGTCGGCTGCCATGCCCGCATCGCGGGCCATGCGAACGACCAACTGTACACAAGGCCCGCAGTCCTCGGTCAAGACACCGACCAATTTGGCAGCATAGTCTGCCGAGACGGGAGCCGCCTCGCAATGTTGCGACAGGGCCGTGATGGCAGCGAACTTCTCATAGGCGGACGGCGAAACACTTAACATTTGCTCCATGTAGGAGACGTCGTAGTCGTAGTAGGCCGCGAAGGTCTTGATGGCCTCCTCAGGACTTTGCTGCATAGGAACTCTCCTCTTTATCCGAATCGGCGCCGGCCCTTTGCCGTACGCCGTCGATAGCAAGACGAGACAGCTCGGGTTTGTGTGACATAGCGTTTGACGGAAAAAACTCCTGATGAAGAAAGTTCTCAGCCTTTCCTCATGAAGACCTTCGCTCCTCCTCAAGCGGGCAGACGCGCGGAAACCTACCTTCCAGACCACACAAAGAGCGGCCGCCGCTTGCGCGGTTGCCGCCGGGACAAGGAAAGGACAGGACCATGCCAGCACTCTTTGGAACCAGCGGTGCCGATTCGCTGACCGGCAACTTTCTGAACGATTCGATCTACGGCTTAAGCAGTGCCGACACCCTCTTCGGCGAAGGCGGTCAGGATACCCTTTTCGGCGGCAGTGACTTCGATACGCTCTACGGCGGCGAGGACAATGATTCTCTCCATGGCGGCGTCGGGCTCGACAAGCTCTTCGGTGGAGACGGCGACGACTTTCTCGACCTCGGGCCGGACCAGATCAACGACAGTGCTACCGGTGGATCCGGCAACGACCATCTGGTAACCAACAAATCGAGCGGCGACCTGATGTATGGTGGATCGGGCAACGACACCCTGGAGGGCGGGTTCGCCTTATTCGCCGGAGACGGCGAGGACAGGATCTATGCCGGGACCGGCTTTAACAATGCGAGAGGCCAGAGCGGCAATGATCTGATTTTTCTGGGCGCGGATGTGTCCGATGACTCCGCCTTCGGTGGGTCCGGCGACGACTACATCCGCATCGATGAGGATCAATTCAACGACGCGCTTTATGGGGGCGTGGGAAATGACACGCTGATCGCCCTGGGCAGCACGAACGACGGGCTTTACGGGGGTGCCGGTGACGACAGTCTGGTCGGCGGCTTCGCCGGTCTGGGTGCGGACGGTGACGATGACCTTCGCGGCGACGTCGGCTTCAACTTTCTGTTTGGTGGCACCGGAGACGACGCCGTCAGGGGATTCGATGGCAACGATCAGGCGAACGGCGGCGATGGCGTCGATCTGCTGTTCGGTGGTGCCGGCGACGATACCTTGACCGGGGTCAGCGGCAATGACCGCATGGTCGGCGGCACGGGCAGCGACACCATGTTCGGCGGGCTGGGTCAGGACCGACTAAACGGCGGCAGCGGTTCTGACACCGCGGTCGGTTTGATCGGTAACGATACATTCATCGTCGACGATGCTGGAGATGTCGTGCAGGAAACCGCAAACGGTGGCATCGATGTCATCCGATCCAACGTGAGCGCCTACACCCTTGGCAGCGGCAGCGATGCCTTCGTTGAGCGCGTCAACGTGAACGAGGCGGCCGGAGATGCCGACCTGCGCGGCAATGCCATGGACAATCTCTTTCTAGGCAACAGTGGCGACAACCGCTTCTTCGGTATGGCGGGAGGGGACACCTTAAACGGACGCGAGGGCAGCGACATCCTAATCGGCGGCGATGGCGACGACACTCTGGTGGTCGACACGGCGAGCGACCAGGTGCGTGAGCAGGCCGGCCAGGGCGAGGACCTGGTCCGTGCCGAGACCGACTTCACCCTGCCGGACGGAACCGCAACTGCCTTTGTCGAGAACCTGCGCCTGCAGGGCGGCTTCGGCAACATCAATGGCGGCGGCAACAGCCTGGACAACAGCATGTTCGGGAACAGCGGCGACAACGAGCTGTCGGGATTTTCCGGGGACGATCGGCTGGAGGGTGGCGACGGTGCCGACTTCCTGATCGGCGGCAGTGGTTTTGACCGGCTGGAAGGCGAGAGTGGCCAGGACCGCTTGTTCATGGACGACGCCGAAGTTGTCTTCGGCGGGTCCAGCGGCGATTTCTTCCGCTTCGATGGCGGGGCACTGGGCAGCAGCGGCACCGGCGGACCGGCGATCCGAGATTTCGACGGGGCCTTGGTAAACGCTGCAAACGGTGAGGACAAACTGCTCTACACGGCCGGCTTGGAGACAGGAAGTTTCGCCTACATCGGTGGCGCTGCTTTCTCCGGCGGCGGCAACTCCGAGGCCAGATTCGCCGGCACACGCCAAGTGCAGGTGGATCAGGATGGCGACGGCGCGGTCGACCAAGCCTTCTTGATCGACGGCCTCACAAGTGCAAGCCAGCTCACTTCAACAGACTTCGTGTGGCTCTGATTGACTGACTGGATCCATTTTCTTGGTATGCACGGTCGAGGGGGCACGGTACGGCTCCCTCGACACCTATCGGGGCAGGCGTAGCGGCCGAGGATCTTCTGACATCTGCAGCCATCAATACCCCAGTCACAGACCCCAATTGCCGATCACCCCTTGATCGCCTCCCTTGCGCAGCGGCATGGTGCCTAACTGGATCCCAATGAGACGATCGGTTGAGAAGAGGGGACGATCATGTTCACCAGACGCACTTTTTTGACTGCACTCGGGGCTACGAGCCTGCCTTGGTCGGGTTCGGCCCTGGCGGCGAACGAAGGTCCTTTGACGATCCTCCAGCCCTATCCAGGCGGTGCCTTCGAGGCCATCGTTCACGCTCTCTCGGGACCCTTGTCGGGACAGTTGGGCCGCCAGGTGGTGGTCGAGAACGTCTCCGGCGATGGCGGATGGGAAGCGATCGCTCGACTGCAGGCCGGCGACCCGGCCTCGACCTTGCTGGCTGATGCGGATCTCACCTTGGCAATCAAGCAGGTAATGGGTGAGCGTGACTTCCAGTTCGACAGCCTGACCCCGGTGGCCAAGCTAACGGATGGTATCTCCGTCGCCCTGATCGTAAAGGAGGGCGCCGCTCATCAGGATTGGCAGGAACTGGTGAACGCCCAGCGTCCGCTGAAGCTGGCAACGACGGGCAAAGCTTCCGCTTATGGCGTAGCGGAGCTGCTTTGGGCCTCGGTGTTCAAGGGCAACTTCGAAGAAGTCCGGGAACCGGGTCCTAAGGCGATCTTTGAAGCAGTCGTGACAGGGAAGGCAGACCTGGGATTGGTCACCACCAATCTGCTCGAGGGCTTCAATGCCACGTCCAAAGTCGGCCAGGCCCTGCCGATCATGACTTTCGGCGCCAAGCGCTCTCCGCGCTATCCCGAGACCCACACGCTGGCCGAGATCTCTGCAGACGAAAAGAACGATTTCACCATCGCACTCGGGCTCTTCGCCCAACGCGGAGCACCGGCGGAGATGGTGACACAGCTCGCGCATGCACTCGATCAGGTGCAGAATGCGCCCTCGATCAGGACGGCGGCCGTCCAGCGGAACTTTCCAATCAAGGTGAATGACGCCGAGGTCTTACGCCAATCCTTCGAGCGCTCGCTGCGTCTGCTCACCCGCTTGCAAGCCTCCGATTAACGAACCCGGCCGCTGCGCTTAGAGCAGATTGTCTCAAATTCATGCGATCCTGCTCTAAGCGACCGCCTCTTCCTGCTCGTGGGACGGGGCGGATTGCGTTTCGCTGACAAGACCTTCCAGTGCCTTGGGAAGCGGGCCGCCGGTCGCCCAATCGAGATAGGCCACAGAGTGTAAGATCGGCAGCGCACTGCCGGTAGCGATCTGCGTCATGCAGCCGATGTTGCCGGTGGCGATGGCTTGGGCGCCGGTCGCCTCGATGTTGGTCACCTTGCGGTCACGCAGCTGCGTTGCGATTTTCGGCTGCAAGAGGTTGTAGGTACCGGCCGAGCCGCAGCAAAGGTGCCCTTCGGCCACGTCGCGCACCACGAATCCTGCCTGCCGCAGAAGTGCTTTCGGCGGCTCTTTCACTTGCTGGCCATGCTGCAGAGAGCAAGCCGAGTGATAAGCCAAGGTCAGGCCGCCCCGACCGGGGAGTGGCTCCTTCAGGCCGATCTCGCTCATGACCTCGCTCACGTCCTTGGCCAGGCCTGCAATGCGCTCGGCACGATCGGCCCAGTCCTTGTCTTCGCGCAGCATGAAGCCATAGTCCTTCACCGTCGTACCGCAGCCGGACGCGTTGATGACGATGGCATCGAGGCCTCCCGCATCCAGTTCCTTGGTCCAGGCCTCGACATTGCGTTTGGCCGCGGCCAAGGCTGTCGCCTCCTCTCCCATGTGGTGGGTCAGGGCCCCGCAGCAGCCCATGCCTTTGGCGACAACCACCTCGACGCCATGGCGTGTGAGCAGCCGGATCGTCGCCTCGTTGATCTCCGGCGCGAGGACTTGCTGGGCGCAACCGGTCATCAAGGCCATACGGTGCCGGCGCGGGCCCTCTGCTGGAAAGGTCTGCGGTCTATCGCAAGGCGATGGCGCGGAAATCCGGTCGGGCGCCAGCGACAGCATGGCCTTGGCCCGGCCTCCCAAGAGGCCATCTGGCACCAGACCGCCCAGTGGCTTGGCCAGTCGTGCGCCGATCAGAGCGAGGCGGAAGCGACCAGGATAAGGCAGCATCCAAGCCAAGAGCCTTCTCAGCCAAGCATCGGCAGCCGGACGGCGATAGCTGTCGCGAATGTGCTTTCGTGCATGATCGACCAGATGCATGTAGTGCACGCCCGAAGGACAGGTCGACATGCAGGAGAGGCAGGAGAGGCAACGGTCGATATGCTTGACCGTCTTTTCGTCGGCTGCTCGGCCGCCCTCAAGCATCTCTTTGATCAGATAGATACGCCCGCGCGGACTGTCCAGTTCATCACCCAGCAGCACGTAGGTCGGACAGGTCGCCGTGCAGAAGCCACAATGCACGCAAGTGCGCAGGATCTTCTCCGATTCGCGGACGTCGGGGTCGGCCAGTTGGGCCAGCGTGAAGTTGGTTTGCATTGCCACCCGCCTCTCATCGACGCTGCCGATCCACGCAACCCAGTCTCCCACGGCCAGCCATTTCGACCGGTCAGCCCGTGCCCTGTGCTCGGCTCATGTTTCGAGCGTCGCGTGAATCAGCCCGTCAATCAAGCGGTCGATAAGCCGCTTACCACCACGGAAGCGCTGCAGATCCTGCCAATCGTCCTAACCCAAGCGGTCGCGCAGGGCGTCGTAGACCCGACCCATAGGCTGCTTACGGATGGCCTGTAGGGCCTGACCGCTGGAATCGCGACTCTGGACTTCTTTCGCAAGGTCCTCAAACTTCTGTCGGTAGGCCGTCACCAGATCAGCCACACCTGCTTCCTGGACGGCCTTGGCCACCTGATCGCGCGACGAGCGGCGCAGATGCTCCCACAAGACCGCAAAGAAGGCGTCCTTCTGCCCGCCGTTATAGGCATTCAATGCTGCGGCGTGATCTTGCTCGCTACGCAGTCCAAAGACGAGGTCGTTTGCAAGAGCATTGAGGTCGCGCTTGGTGGCACCCACCAGTGCCTCCATCTGCGCCAGGGTCGCCGAGCCAGGGCTGGTTGCCGGCCGTGCCTTCGCTTGCGTTGTGCTGCCGGTGCCCTTTACGACCGAGAGGTTCGGCTCTTTTTGTCCAGCGGCAGCCGGGGCAGCGGCAGCCGGGCGCGGCTGAGAGACACTTGCAGCCGACGGCGCTTGAACTGGTGGCGCAGCGGCAGCCGGCGGAGCGGAGGTCGCTGTGACAGCTGGCGGTTGGGAAACCGGAGCGGCAGCAGGCTGTTGCGGTTTGACCGTTGGCGCCACCGGGGTGGAAGCCGCTGCTGCAGAGGACTTCGCCGCGATTGCCGGCGGGGCGGGAGCCGGAGCCCGAACCGGAGCAGCCGGAGTTTGAGGCCTTGCTGTAGGAGCCTGAACCGCCGGAGCAGCCGCAGTCTGACCTGTTGCGCCTGGCTCACGCGACTTGGCCGCCATTGCAACCTTCTCCAGCGATGCCATCACCTTGCGGACGTCATCGCTGCCGCCGACCGGTGCCCGCGGCGGTGCCTTCGCGGCCGGGACAGCGACTGGAGGCGCAGCTGTCTTGGGGGCAGGCGCAGCTACTGCCGGAGCCGGAGCTTTCGGAGCAGCCGTGGCTACCGCCGGCGCAGGCGCTGGAGCTTTCGGGGCGGACGCGGCTACCGTCGGTGCGGGAGCCGGAGCTTTCGGGGCGGGCGCAGCTACTGTCGGTGCTGGAGCCGGGGCTTTCGGAGCGGGCGCCGGAGCAGCGGCTTTCGGAGCTGGCGCCTTAGGGGCCGGAGCTGGTGCTGGAGCCTTGGGAGCCGGTGCAGGCGCTGCTGCTTTCGCTGGAGCCGGTGCTGGCGCCTTCCCCGTCGCGGCAGCCGGCGGTGCGACACGTGCCAAGAGCGCGCGCAGAGAGCGAACCTCGCGACGCAGCCGGCGCAGTTTCAGCCCATTGCTGATCCAGGTGACGATGATCCAGATCAGCGCCAAGGGCGCACATAGGCCAGCGACGATCATGGCCTGCTCGTTCGGGAGCAAGCTCATCAAGTTCTCGAGGCCGACGAACTTGTCCATGTAGAACGCGGCAGCCGCCAACCATGCGATGGAAAGCAGTAGAGCGATAAAGCCGGAGATCATTTTGGTTTTCTCTCTTCCCCTGGTACCGGGAACGCGGCGGCCTCGAAACGCGCTTCGCAGAACCGCTCCATTAGATTCGCACTATCCTTGCAGGCTTTTAGCGCAGCACCCCGCGTCAGTCCAAGCCTTCGCGATGCTTTCATGCCGCACACCTTTTGAATTGCCGAACACAAACGTAGGGGGAAGAGCAGCAGATTGATGCGATCAAGTCACAAGAAGGCGCCCCAACCCTTTGAAAGTCTTTTGGTAAGGCAGGTTAGATACCAGCGTAAAGACGCCCGGGATTGAGAATCCCCTTCGGGTCCAGCGCCTCTTTGATGCGGGCAGCCAGGGCAGTTGGCCCTGAGGCTTGCGGGATAAAGCTTGGCAAAGCCGCCCGCGTCGCTGCGTCAGCGGCCACCAGCATGCCGAATCCACCGACTCGGCCCAACGCCGTCTGCAGCTCTTGGATTTCGGTCTCCTCCGCAGATCGTGCGAGCCAAAGCAATCCCCCTCCCCAATCGAGATAGCAGTCCTCGGGCGCGACCGACAGTGCAGCGACAAGGTCCGCAGCCCGCGAGGGCGGCAAGGTAAGCCGCCAAATCGAACGACCAGCCATTTGCGCGAAGGGAAGGCAATCCCGAACCTCACGCCAGAAGCTGAACGACCGCTTGGCATGCAGCTCCTCCCCCGGCTGACCAATCTCCGATAGAAGCGCGGTCAGGCCGGCTTGTCGTGCCGTGACCGAAGGTTCCGGCCCCTCGAGGCGCAATGCTGTCACCGAAGACTTCGTCGCTGAGACCAGGTCTACTCCACTCTCTCCTGCAGAGACTTCTGAAAGGTAAGAGGCGGCGGATACATCATAGGCGGAGCCCATTGCCTTCACGAAGAGAGCATTGGCCCGCGGCAGATCCAGGCCGAAGTAGAGCAGTGTCCGGGTCTTTTCCGGCCGCGGCAGAACCTTGACCGTAATCTCTGTCAAGGCGGCAAGTGTGCCAAGCGAACCGCTCAACAGCTTACAGAGGTCGTAGCCGGTGACGTTCTTCACCACCCGGCCACCGGTCTTGAAGCAAGCCCCTGCCCCGTTCACTCCGCGCAAACCCAAGACATGATCGCGGGCAGCGCCGGCCTTGGGTCGACGCGGGCCGCAGAGATTGCAAGCGACCACGCCACCCAGCGAATCCGGACGGCCACCGGCGAGACTACCGGTCAAGAGGGGCGCCATGTTCATCGGCTCGAAGGCAAGCATCTGCTGATTCTCGTCCAGCAGGCTCTCGATTTCTGCCATCGGCGTCGCCGCACCGGCGGAGAGCACGAGTTCCTCGGGTTCATAAAAGCGGATGCCCGAGAAGGCCTCCAGGCTGATTTCGGCCTCTACCTGCTGGGGCCTGCCGTAGTCGCGCTTACTGCCGCGACCGATCAGCTCCAGGGGTCGGCCGGCAGCACTTGCTTCTTCCAGGAGGGCGGAGAGCTCGCCCTCATCCGTCGGGGTCAAACGTTGCATGAAGGTGCCTTAGAAACGTGGCAGGTCGGGAAAGCGCAGCTGTCCGCGGTGCACATGCATGCGTCCCAGCTCGGCACAGCGATGCAGTTCGGGAAACACCTTTCCGGGGTTCAACAGACCGTCGGGATCGAAGGCACACTTCACCTTTTGCTGTACCGCCAGGTCCGTCTCGTTGAACATCTGCCCCATCAAATCCCGCTTCTCGACGCCGACGCCATGTTCGCCGGTTAAGACGCCGCCGACCTCGACGCAGAGCGTCAGGATGTCGGCGCCAAAGGCCTCTGCCCGCTCCAACTCACCCTCTTCGTTGGCGTCGTAGAGGATGAGCGGGTGCAGATTGCCGTCTCCGGCATGGAACACGTTGGCGACACGCAGCTTGTGCTTTTCGCTCATCTCGCGCATCCGCTCCAGCACCAAAGGCAGGGCCTTGCGAGGAATGGTTCCGTCCATGCAGTAGTAATCCGGGCTCAGCCGACCGACCGCTGGAAAGGCAGCCTTGCGACCGGCCCAAAAGCGCTGTCGCTCTTCCTCATCGGCAGAGGTGCGCGAAACGCTGGCCCCCTTTTCCTTGGCAATGCGAGCCACCTCTGCCACCAGGTGCTCGACCTCGGCTTCCGGCCCATCCAGTTCGACGATCAGCAAAGCCTCAACATCCAGCGGATAGCCGGCTTTGACGAAGGCTTCGGCGGCATGAATGGCAGGACGATCCATCATCTCCATGCCGCCGGGGATGATACCTGCGGCGATGATGGCACCGACGCAGTCGCCGGCCTGCTCACTGGAGGGAAAGCCCAGGAGCAGTGCCTTGGCCGTTCCGGGCTTCGGCAGAATGCGTACCGTCACTTCGGTTACCACGCCGAGCAAACCTTCTGAGCCTGTCATGATGCCCAGCAGGTCATAGCCCGGCGCGTCCATCGCCTTGCCGCCGATGCGCAGCACTTCCCCGTCCATCAAAACGATCTCAAGGCCCAGCAGATTATTGGTGGTCAGCCCATACTTAAGGCAGTGCACGCCGCCGGAGTTCTCCGCAACGTTGCCGCCGATGGTGCAGGCAATCTGGCTGGAGGGATCGGGCGCATAGTAGAAACCGGCATCCTGCACGGCAGTGGTGATGCCCAGATTCGTCACGCCCGGCTGCACGACGGCACAGCGGTTGTCGTAGTCGATCTCTAACACACGGTTGAACTTGCCTAGCCCCAGGATAATGCCGTCGGCAAGAGGCAAAGCCCCGCCCGACAGCGATGTCCCCGCCCCACGCGGCACCACCTTGACGCCTTCGCGCTTGCAATAGGCCAACACCTGCGAGACCTGCGCCGTCGTTTCCGGAAGCACCACCAGCAGCGGCGGCTGACGATAGGCGGTCAGCCCGTCGGATTCGTAGGCCTTCAGTTCGACCGCCTGATCGATCACGCCCTCACCCGGCACGATCGCTCGCAATGCGACGGCCAGCTCGGCGCGGCGGTCGATCACCGCTTGATCCGGCTTAGGCATGACGAGGCTCATGGCGGATATTCCTCTCGGTCTAGGCAGGCAGCTATTCGCAGGTAAACTGGCAGCCTTCAGACCTGGTGACAAGCTGGCCCGGTCGAACGAGCGGGCGCCCGAGCGGTGACCGGAAATCAGTCGCTATCCGCCACCCGATCCAGCCAATGGCGCGCAATGTCGATCCGACGGGCGAACCAAACCTGCTGTCGGGCGGTCGCGTGCTCCAAGAAGCGCGTCAATCCTCGGATCCGCCCGGGTCGACCCAAGAGACGCGGATGAATTCCCACCGACATCATCGCCGGTTGCTGCGCACCCTCCTCCCACAGCACCTCAAATGCTTCGATGCAGTAGCGGGCGAAATCATCCGCCTGCACGAAGGTGCCACCTGGCATGAAACGCATGTCGTTGGTGTCGAAGGCGTAGGGGATGATCAGGTGACGCCGATCGCCAACGGTCATGCGATAGGGTAGATCTTCATCATAAGCATCTGAATCATAAAGAAAGCCGAACTCTTCGACCAAAAGCCTGCGGGTGTTGACCGAGGGCGCGCCTTTGGTGTGCCATCCCAGCGGGGCACTGCCGCAGGCCGCCTCGATCGCCGCTACGGTCTTGGCGATCGCCTCGCGCTCGACCGCTTCGGACATCGCGGCATGACGCTCCCAGCGGTAGCCATGGGCAGAGACCTCATGTCCACGCGCCACACAGTCCGCAGGCATCCAGGGTGCCCGAGCCGCAGTGCGCCCCGCACAGCTAACGGTACAAGGAAGACCAAAGCGTTCCAGCAATCGCATAACCCGCCAGTAGCCGGCCTTGGTCTCGAAATCGAAATGGGAGGAAAGTGCCAAGTTGGGGGCGCCCTCCACCGGCTCAACAATCTCGTAGACGGCCTCGTTGCTCTCATCGCCGTCCGCGAGAGAAAGCTCGGAACCGGCCTCCATGTTCAAGACCAGGGAAACGGCAAGTCGTGCCTTGCCCGGCCACTGCGGATTTGGCGCCTTGCCGGCATAGCCGCGAAAGTCGCGTGCCTCGTTCCAGTGATTGCGCATCCGAAAACCGCTCCTATTCACCCTGCTCCCCTCAGGCTAAACGAGTCAGCAAGCCGCGCAAGAGACGGAGAGACAAGGCAGTGCTCGAAACGACAGATACGGCATCACGCCGAATGGACAGTAGGAGCAAGGACATGGCTGAGCAAGCAAGAGCTTTCATCACCGACGAGGTTCGCTGGCAAGCAGCACTGGACCGCAACCGAGAGGCCGATGGCCATTTCTTCGTCGGCGTCGTCACCACTGGCATCTACTGCAAGCCAAGCTGTCCCGGACGCCCGAAGCGCGAGAACGTTCGCTTCTTTGTCACCACCGAAGAGGCGCGCAACACCGGTCTACGCGCCTGCAAGCGTTGCCATCCGGATGGCTGAGCGCCGATCCTCTAACCTGCTTGATAGGTGAGGATGATGTTGTTGGCGGGCATGGAAAGGCGAGGGCCGGGAGTGAAACCATGCTGGCCTGCCAGCTGATCCATGTCCTCTGCCGGTCGTATGCCCCACTCTGCATTCCGCATCCTGAGGCTTTCGTCGAAGCTCAAGTTCGAAGGAGCGGTCGCGACCCCGGCCTGAAGGTAAGGCCCGTAGATGAAGATCGGCGCAGCAGTCGGCATGAGTTCGCCAAGACCGGCGAAGAGGCCTTCCGTCGCCGCCCAGGGCGCAATGTGGGTCATGTTGGCGCTATAGGCGGCTGCGGGCTGCTCGGGCACAGCCGTCCACCACTGCGGGCGCATGAGATCCAAAGCAATGGGTTCTAGTAGGTTGTCCAAACCGGCTTCGGCCCGCCAGGCGGCGATCGAGGCCAAGGCGCGCGGATCGGCATCGCTGGGGCGCCAGGTGAGCGAGGGAAACTGTCTGGCAAAGGCAGTGACATGCTGACCCGGTCCGCTGGCCAACTCCAGGACGGTGCCGGACTTGGGCCAAAGCGGCGCCAAGGCTTCGATCAAATGCGGCTGGTTCCGCTCAGCAGCGGACGACGATAACTTCTGATCCATGCTCCACACTCTCTACCCGATCAAACGCTTGCGCCAGCAAGCTTGTATGCCGTTCCGTGAGCCTCGACAATCGCGGCTGCATGACATGAGGCAGCATCTTGCACGACGCAGAGGTGATGACTTTGGCCCTCAGGCATGATTGAAGTCGTCGGATGCAGGTCTATCCACCGGATCACCTGCTTGCGCATTGACCGTTCGGCTGACTGCACAAATACTCCAAGCAGGCAGACCGGACTCGGATCTGACCGAGCACAGTGGGAGGAACAGATAAGCCAATGACAACCTACTTCACAGAAGACCACGAGTGGCTCACCGTCGAGGGTGACAAGGCCACCATCGGTATCACCGAGCACGCAGCCGAGCAGCTGGGCGAGGTCGTCTTCGTCGAGCTGAAGGAATCCGGCGAGAGCTTTGCCAAGGGCGACGAAATCGGTGTGATCGAAAGCGTCAAGGCGGCCAGCGAAATCTATGCACCGATCACCGGCGAGATCTTGGAGGCGAACGAAGCCGTCGTCGACACGCCCGGTATGGTTAACGAAGGCCCGGAAGGCACGGCCTGGCTCTACAAGATATCCGTCGCCGATAGCGGCGAACTGGAGGGCCTGATGGATGCCGAGGCCTACAAGGCCTTCACGGCTTAGGAGGCCATCGCGATCGGCAGGGGCTGGCAGAGCTCTCGCCGATCGCGGACATCGGATATCTGATCCGGCACCATGATGCCGCCAAAGGGAGATGCCGCCATGACCTTCTCGCTGACCGATTACCTACCCTACGATTTCGCCAACCGCCGTCATATCGGCCCCTCGCCGGCCGAGATGCAGGAGATGCTGGAGACCCTGGAGGTCGAGAGCCTGGATCAGTTGATCGAGGAGACCGTGCCGCCGAACATCTTTCGCGAGAAAGCCCTGGACTGGGGCCGCCCCCTGTCCGAACGGGAGATGCTGTACCGCATTCGCAAGGTCGCAGAGAAGAACCGCGTACTGACCTCGCTGATCGGCCAGGGCTACTACGGCACCATGACGCCGCCGGTGATCCAGCGGAACATCTTTGAGAACCCGGCCTGGTACACCGCCTATACGCCCTATCAGCCGGAAATCAGCCAAGGCCGCCTGGAAGCGCTGCTGAACTTCCAGACCATGGTCAGCGACCTGACAGGTCTAGAGATTGCCAACGCTTCGCTACTGGATGAATCGACGGCCGCCGCCGAAGCCATGGCCATGGCGCATCGCGCCTCAAAATCCAAGCAGAACCTCTTCTTCGTCGACGAGAACTGCCACCCACAGAACATAGCCGTGATGCAGACTAGGGCCGAGCCTCTGGGGATCCAGATCAAGGTCGGCAATCCCGATAGCGACCTCGACGCCAGCCAGGTCTTCGGTGCGGTCTTCCAGTATCCCGGCACCTATGGTCACGTCGTCGACCGCAGTGAGGCCATTGCCGATCTGCATGCCAGCAAGGCCCTCGCCATCATGATTGCCGACCCCTTGGCCTTGGCGCTCTTGAAACCGCCGGGGGAAATGGGGGCCGATATCGCCGTCGGTTCGACGCAGCGCTTTGGCGTGCCGCTCGGCTATGGCGGTCCGCACGCGGCCTACATGGCGACGAAAGACAGTCACAAGCGCTCCATGCCGGGCCGCATCGTCGGCGTCTCCATCGATGCGCGCGGGAACAAGGCCTACCGCTTGGCTCTACAGACCCGCGAACAGCATATTCGCCGCGAGAAGGCGACCTCCAATGTCTGCACTGCCCAGGCACTGCTCGCAGTCATGGCCTCCATGTATGCCGTTTTCCACGGCCCGGAAGGCCTGAAGGCCATTGCCCAGCGCATTCATCGCAAAACCGTCCGCCTGGCAAAGGGCCTGGAGAAGCTGGGCTTCACAGTCGAGCCTGAAACCTTCTTCGACACCATCACTGTGAATGTCGGTGCGCTTCAGGGTGTGATCCTGAAGGCAGCGGTGGAGAACCGAGTCAATCTAAGACAGATCGGCTCGGACCGCATCGGCATTAGCTTGGACGAGAAGACACGCCCGGCTATTATCGAGTCGGTCTGGCAGGCATTCGGCGGCGATTTTGAAGATGATCTAGCCGAGGAGTACCGCCTGCCAGAGGCGCTGTTGCGCGACAGCGCGTACCTGACCCACCCGATCTTCCATATGAATCGGGCGGAAGCGGAGATGACGCGCTATATGCGGCGCCTGGCGGACCGCGATCTGGCGCTGGACCGCGCTATGATTCCGCTAGGTTCCTGCACCATGAAGTTGAACGCCACGGCAGAGATGCTGCCGGTCTCCTGGCGCGCCTTCTCCGAGATCCATCCCTTCGCCCCGGCCGACCAGGTCGAAGGCTATCGCGAGCTGATCGACACGCTTTCCGACAAGCTCTGCCAGATCACCGGCTACGATGCGATCTCCATGCAGCCGAACTCTGGCGCACAGGGCGAGTTCGCCGGCCTGATGACGATCCGCGCCTATCACCATGCGCGCGGCGATCACGGGCGCGATGTCTGCTTAATCCCGACCTCCGCCCACGGCACCAATCCCGCGTCGGCGCAGATGGCCGGCATGAAGGTCGTGGTGGTGAAGTCGGCCGACAACGGCGATATCGACGTCGAGGACTTCCGCGCCAAAGCTGAGGCGAACAGCGAGCGGCTGGCCGCCTGCATGATTACCTATCCCTCCACGCATGGCGTTTTCGAGGAGACGGTTCGTGCGGTCTGTACCATCACTCACGAGCATGGTGGCCAGGTCTATCTTGACGGCGCAAACATGAACGCCATGGTGGGATTGGTGCAGCCGGGCAAGATCGGATCCGATGTCAGCCACTTGAACCTGCACAAGACCTTTTGCATTCCACACGGCGGCGGCGGACCGGGCATGGGTCCGATCGGAGTGAGGGCCCATCTGGAGCCTTTCCTTCCCGGTCACCCGGAGACCGACGGGCGTCCCGGTGCGGTCTCGGCGGCGCCCTACGGCTCGCCCTCGATCCTGCCCATCTCTTGGGCCTACTGCCTGTTGATGGGAGGCAGCGGCCTCACTCAGGCAACCCGCGTCGCGATCCTGAACGCCAACTACATCGCCAAGCGACTGGAGGGCGCCTACGACGTTCTCTATCGGGCGCCCAGTGGACGCGTCGCGCATGAGTGCATCATCGACACCCGACCGCTTGCCGACAGTGCCGGCGTGTCGGTTGACGATGTTGCCAAGCGCCTGGTCGACTGTGGCTTTCATGCCCCGACCATGAGTTGGCCGGTCGCCGGCACCTTGATGATCGAGCCAACGGAATCGGAGCCGAAGGCAGAGCTAGATCGCTTCTGCGAGGCGATGCTGGCCATCCGTCGCGAAGCGGCAGACATCGAAGAGGGCCGGATCGATGCCAAGAACAACCCGCTCATGAACGCCCCTCACACCGTGGAGGACCTGGTCGGCGACTGGGATCGGCCCTACAGCCGGGAGCAGGCGTGCTTCCCACCGGGCGCCTTTCGCGTAGACAAGTACTGGCCCCCGGTGAATCGTGTGGACAATGCCTACGGAGATCGGCATTTGGTGTGCTCCTGCCCGCCTCTGGAGGACTACGCCGAGGCGGCTGAATAGGAGGAAGCGCAACAAGATCCCGCCGGCCCCGGAACGGCGGAGAAGAAGGACGGGTTCAAGTGTTCCTCTCTGTGTTCGACGTCTTCAAGATCGGCGTGGGCCCCTCTTCTTCGCACACCATGGGGCCGATGAGCGCTGGCAAGCGTTTCATCGACATGCTCCGCTCCGGCGAGGATCGCATCGCCGGGGCTGGAGAGGCGGCGCGGGTCAGGGCTACGCTCTACGGCTCGCTGGCCTTTACCGGAAAGGGCCATGCCACGGATCGTGCTGTGGCTTTGGGTCTCTTGGGGATCGCGCCGGCGGAGCTTGATCCCGACCAGGCCGAGGCAGACCTGGCCCGTCTCCACGAAGAGCAAGTCCTGACGCACCAGGGTTTGCCCAAGCTCACCTTCGATCCCGAAAGCGACATTGTCTTCAACTACGATGCCCCTCTGCCAGGTCACGCCAACGGGATGATTCTGGAAGCCTTGGACGCCAAGGACGGTCTGGTCCTGCGCGCCGTCTTCTATTCGATCGGTGGCGGTTTCGTGGTGACCGAGCAGGAGCTGGAAGCCAGCAAGGCGATCGGAGAGCAGCAGGACGAAACCAACTGCCCATACCCCTTCTCGACGGCGGCCGAGATGCTGACCTTTTGCCGGCAAAGCGACAGATCTATTTCTGAGATCAAGTGGGACAACGAGTTGGCCTACCGCAGTGCCGAGGACATCGATCAGGGTCTGAAGGCCATCTGGCAAGCCATGAACAGCTGTATGGACCGCGGCCTCCAGGGTAGCGGCATCCTCCCCGGCGGCCTGAAAGTTCGTCGCCGTGCCGGAGCAATCTACAAGGCCCTGCAGACCGAGGGCGGTCGCAACGACAGCCAGCCGCATGTCGTGAACGACTGGATCTCGGTCTATGCCATGGCTGTCAACGAGGAGAACGCGGCCGGCGGACGGGTGGTGACCTCTCCGACCAACGGTGCTGCCGGCGTGGTGCCGGCAGTCTTGCGCTATTACCTCGACCACTGCATTGCAGAGAACAAGGACAAGATCGACTGCTTCCTGCTGACCGCGGCGGCGATCGGCGGTCTGATCAAGCACAATGCCTCGATCTCCGGCGCCGAGGTCGGATGCCAGGGCGAGGTCGGCTCCGCCTCGGCCATGGCCGCAGCGGGGCTCTGCGCCGTCTTGGGTGGCACGCCGGAGCAGGTGGAGAACGCCGCCGAGATCGCGCTGGAGCACCACCTGGGCATGACTTGCGATCCGGCCGGCGGTCTGGTGCAGGTACCCTGCATTGAGCGCAACGGGCTGGGCGCGATCAAGGCGGTGGCCGCAGCCTCCTTGGCCTTGCGCGGTGACGGCACGCACTTCATGCCGTTGGACAACTGCGTCGAGACCATGCGTCAGACCGGGCTGGAGATGAGCGAGAAGTACAAGGAAACCAGCTTGGGTGGTCTCGCCGTCAACCTGCCGGAGTGTTGAGCCAAAGCGCCCGTTGCACTGAGCTTGCCTCTCATGCCATGACCAGAGCTGGAACGCCGTCAAATCGGCGGTCCCACATTTCTCGCATCGCGCGCAGAGAGGATTGACCTCTTGGCTAACACCCTTCGCTGGGCACTCCTTGCCCTCTTCATCGCTTGCCTTCCGATCGGCCACGGCGGCGCACAAGAAGCTGGCGATCAAGCGGCAGTGCCGGCTGCAGAGCTGCAGACACTGGTCGACCTACTGCGCGATCCCGCGACGCGTGACGCCCTGATCAGCCAACTGGAGACCCTGGCAAAAGATCAAAAGGATGCTGCGAGCGGCGACACTGAGGCGACATCCGGCGATGGCAGCGGCTCTCCCGAAACCGCGAGCGATGCCACCGCAAAGGAGGCGCCATCAGACGCAAGCAGCAAACCACCGATCGAGCCTGTCTCGGTGGTCCTGCAGATTGCCAAGTTTACGCAGGAAATGGCGGAACGCGTGGCCGAAGAGGCGGCCAAGTTCTGGGATCATCTGCAGCGGGCACCGGCCAGGTTCTCCGCCATCGGCAGCGTCGACCCTGAGGTCGTTGTCGACGCCCTCCTCGATCTGGCCTTGGTGATTGCCATCACCATCTCCGTCTTTCTGCTGCTTCGTCGCTTGGCACGCCGGGTTAACCAAGCCCTGGGCGCACTTGCGACCGGTCGCGGCCTCTTCAAGACCGCCTTCATGATCCTCGCCAGCGTGGTCGTGGACACGATCGTCGTCGTGCTGGCCTGGGCGTCGGGTTATCTTTTGACCTTGGTGGTCTTCGGCCAGTACGGCTCGATCGAGGTCCGCCAGACCCTCTACCTGAACGCTTTCCTGATTATCGAACTGGTTCGGGTGGCCCTGCGCGCGCTGCTGTCGCCTGCCACCAGCCAGCTGCGGTTCATTCCTATCCCCGACCGCGGCGCAAGGCTGCTGTCGACCTGGCTTGGTATCGTTATTGCCATCGTCGGCTATGGCAATCTGCTGGTGGTCCCGATCATTCGAGCAAACGTCGGCTACTTCGCCGGCCGCAGCGTCTCCGCCCTGTTTGCTCTGATCGCGCTGGCCATCCTCTCCGCTTTGGTGATCTCCAACCGCAAGCGCGTGGCCGAGTGGCTGCACAAGGCCATGAACCTCAAGCCCGAACAACGCTTGCTGCGGTTCCTGGCCAGGACCTGGGCGGTGCCCTTTCTCCTTTACCTCGCCATGCTCTGCGCCATGGTGATCACCAATCCGGGAGGAACCTTCCTACCGGTCATCATCACCTCGGGTCAGATTCTGGCGGCCATCGTGATCGGTGCGATCGTGACGACCGCGCTGAAACGCTCAATGTCGAACGGCGTACACCTGCCGAACTCGGTCACCCACCGACTGCCGATGCTGGAAGGGCGGCTCAACGCTTTCGTGCCGAAGTTCCTCTTCGTCGTGCGCTATCTTATCCTGCTGTCGGTCATCGCCTTCACGATTCACACGCTCGACCTAGTGGACGTGCGCGCTTGGCTGACGAGCAGCGTCGGCGTCACGCTCGCTTCGAACCTAATCGGCGTCGCGCTGATCATCCTGGTCTGCTTTGCCATCTGGCTGGCCTTTACATCCTGGGTCGACTATCGCCTGAACCCGGACCTCGGACGCCCGCCGACCGCGCGCGAGATCACCCTGTGGACCCTGGCGCGCAACGCCTTCACGGCGATACTTCTGGTCTTCGCGATGATGTTCATTCTGTCCGAGATTGGTATCGATATTGCGCCGCTGCTCGCCTCTGCCGGTGTCTTCGGCCTGGCGATCGGCTTCGGTGCGCAGAAGATGGTGCAGGACGTCATCACCGGCATCTTCATTCAATTCGAGAACGCGATGAATGTAGGCGATGTCGTCACCGTCGGCGGTACCACCGGGACGATCGAGCGCCTGACCGTCCGCTCCGTCAGCCTGCGCGACCTGGACGGTGTCTTCCACATCATCCCCTTCTCCTCGATCGATATGGTTTCCAACTACATGCGCGGCTTTGCCTACCATGTCGCCAACATGGGCATCGCCTATCGCGAGAGCATCGATGAGGCCAAGGAGGCCATGCATGAGGCCTTTGCCGACCTGGTCGCCGATCCGAATTGGCGCAGCCAGATCCTGGGCGATCTAGAGTGGTTCGGCCTCACTTCCTTCGACGACAGCGCCGTCGTGGTCCGTGCCCGCATCAAGTGTCTACCCGGCAGCCAATGGGCCGTCGGCCGTGCCTACAATGAGCATATGAAGCGGATCTTCGACGCTCGCGGCATCGAGATTCCCTTCCCGCACCAGACCATCTATTTCGGTGAGGACAAGGAGGGCAAGGCGCCGCCGCTGCATATGGTGAGCGAGATCAGAAAACCGCGCAAGCCTGAGGGGCGGGAACGCTCCGAAGTTGAGGCAGAGAAGCCGGCCCGTACTGCCGAGCCGACGCAAGACGCCCCCAATGAGGAGCCCGATCAGCATTAGGGTCCGATGATCGCGGAACGGACCGCGCTCCGGCTTTCGGCACCAGCATCCTCCGCACCTGTCGATTCGTTGTTTGACCGGAGGACGACAGATCGTCCTTTCGGACTCTCAGCTGCCGAATTGCGTGGTCCGACAGCCTCTTCCGCTCAGCGCCAGCCGCGTTCCTGATAGAAGCGCAACGCACCGGGGTGTAGCGGTGCGGCAAGGCCTGCGCTGATCATCTCACTCTCAGAGAGGTTCTCCAGCACCGGATGCTGCTCGCGTAAATCATCCAGATTGTCGAAGACCGCCTTCACGATCTGATAGACCAGGTCCGCATCCAGAGACTCGTCGGCAACCACATTGGCCACCAGGCCGATGCTCTCGACCGCATCACCATTGTAGAGATAAAGACCGGCCGGAATCGCGGTCGCGCCATAATAGGGGAAAGCCTTGATCAAGCGTGCCACCGGCTCGCCGCTGATCGGGACGAAGGTGGCAGCGCAGAGGTCCACGGCCGAGCCCACGGCACCGTTCGGGTGGGCGACCGGAATGAGAAAGGCATCGATCTCGGCATTACAGAGTGCCGGGATCTGTCGGTCCACCGGCATCTCGACCAGCTCCAGGCTGCCCGGAGAGAAGCCCAACCCCTCGAGCACCAGACGCGCACCTGCGGCCAGACCGCTACCGGCGGGACCGATCGACACCGACTTGCCCTTCAGGCCGGACAGGTCTTGGATGCCGCTCTCCGGGCCGGCGACCAGGGTCATGACAAGGGGTTGCAGCGAGAAGAGCGAGCGCAGGCCGGCGAAGGGTGGATCGCCATTAATACCGCGCCCAGCGGCATGATAGGCCCAGTCGGACTGCACCACGGCCAGGTCGAGTTCCCCGGCGCGCAAGCGCTTCAGGTTTTCTTCCGAGCCATCGGTAGCGGCGACCAGGCAGGCCACTCTGTCGTCAGCGGCCTTGTTGATCTCGCGGCAGAGGGCTCCACCGGCCGGGAAGAAGGTGCCGGAGACCGGCGCCGTTCCGACTACAAGCGGGCGGTCGGCTGCCTGGCTGGGCGCCGAAGCCGCTAGAGCGAGCGCGAAGGAAAGTGTCAGGGCGGCTAGGGGACCTCGATAGGCATACACGTTTGACTGTCCTCGAACTGGTGGCTGTTCTCAAGCGGTCGAACTTTGTTTGGGCAGATTGTCCGACGCCACAGCAATGGTCTTGGCGAGCAGCAGGACCGATGGCTACTCTCCGACGGGCTTCAACGAAGGGTGGGTTTCATGGACCTCAAGCAACACATTCGCACCGTGCCGGACTTTCCCAAGCCGGGCATCCTCTTCTACGACATCGCCACGCTGTTTGCCCATCCAGACGCGTTGCGTAGCACCATCGAGCAGATGGCCGATCTGATCCGTCCGATGGGGGGGACGGTACTGGCTGGCATCGAGTCGCGCGGCTTCCTGATCGGCGCACCTGTAGCTCATCTTCTGGGCATGGGCTTCATCATGCTGCGCAAGACCGGCAAGCTGCCGGGCACGGTGATCCCGCACAGCTATGACCTGGAGTACGGAAGCGCCACTTTGGAGATCCAGACCGACATGGTGGAGAGCGGCGACCGCGTCATCCTGATCGACGACCTCTTGGCAACCGGCGGCACGCTGGAAGCCTCCGCGACCTTGATAAGCAAGGCCGGTGCCGAAGTCGTGGGTGCTGCCTGCATCATGGAGCTGACCTTTCTCAAAGGCCGCGAGAAGCTGAAGATGCCGACAGAGGTACTGCTGTCCTACGACGAGTAAGCCAGTCCGCAGCTGACACAAAGCCTGGCCGATGGTCCTTCTTTACGAGGCATTGGCGATGGACGAAGGTGAGGCATCCATCAGCCGCTCCAAGCGCTTGACCAATGCCAGCAAGGCGCGATCGCGGCCGAGCGGCGCGATCAGGGAGAGGCCGACGGGGCAGCCCTCGACCTCTCCCAACGGCAGAGAGACCTGTGGCAACCCGGCCAGACCGGCCGGCGAGGTCAGCGCCAGCAAACAGTTACGCCAGTCTTCCAGTTCCTTACCGTCGGCGTCGATGCGCGGTGCCGGCCCGGGAGCGGAAGGCAGACAGATGAGACCGCTTCGACCGATCAGGCGCTCCAGCTGATTGCGCACCGCCTCGCGCTTGGGAATGGCATCGCGTTCGGTCTCCTCCGGCAGCGAGAGCGCCCAGCTCATGCGCTTGGCGATATCCGGCGCAAAGCGCGGGCGCCGCGCCACGATCCAGGTCCGATGACAGCGGCTGAACTCGACCGCCTGGATCATCCGGAAAATCTCCTTCCAATCCATGAGAGTCTCGCCGGCGGCGATCTCTACGGCCTGGTGGGAGAAGAGCTGGGTCAGGCGCGTGATCGCCGGCTGCAGCGCCTCTCGCGTGGCCTCACCGGCAAGTGCCAGGGCGTCCTGCGCGACATGAAGCTGGTCGAAGTCCGGCTCCTCCGCCTCGCGCGGCAACAAGGCGGCACCGACTCGACCCAGGGTCCCTGCATCGCGCGCGAACCAGCCGACCGTATCGAACGAGGGGGCGAGCGGAACCATCCCGTCCTTTCGAATCGCGGACTGCGTCGTACGGATGCCGAAGAGCCCGCAAAACGAGGCCGGCACACGGACCGATCCGCCGGTGTCGCTGGCAAGCGCGGTGTCACAGAGGCCGCCCGCCACCGCCGCGGCCGCACCGCTGGATGAGCCACCTGGGAGCCGCCCCGGCGCGTTGACGTTCGCCGGCGTTCCATAGTGGGCATTGCTGCCGTTAACGGAATAAGCCAACTCGTCGGTGATGGTCTTGCCGATCAGATGCGCGCCGTGTTGCAGCAGGGTTTCGACGGCCCAAGCGTGGCTCTTGGCCGGTGGATGGCTCCGCGCCCAATCGGGGTTGCCGACCCCGGTGGTGAAACCGGCAACGTCGTAGTTGTCCTTGACCATAAAGGTCAGACCGCTCAACGGTCCTAGGTTCGCGCCGGTAATGTCCGGCTGTTCTCCCGGCACCAAGGCACCGAGAGGATCGCTTTCGCTCATCGCCACTCCCTTTCGCACGCCCCCCGCTGTCGGCCAAGAGAGTTGCGGGCCGACCCGGTGAGGAGCAAGCGCTCGCCATAGTCTAAGCCGAGCGAGTGCCACAACGTGAGTGCACCAATGGTACTCTTAATTCACCTGCTCGACAGCAAGGGTGGGAGCGTGCAGCAATGTGAGGAACGCAGAGCGGTCAAGAGAGGGTGATGGGAATGACGAATGATCTGGCCTTGTTGTCGGCAACGGCCCTGCTGGAGGGCTATCAGCGCAAGAACTTCTCGCCCAGCGAGGTGATGGCGGCGGTGACAGCCCGCCTGGAACGGCTGGAGGAACAGCTGAACGCCTTCTGCTACCTCGATCTTGAGGCCGCCCGGACTGAGGCTGCTGCGTCCAGCGATCGCTGGGCCAAGGGCGCACCCCGCGGCCCATTGGACGGTGTGCCCACCACGGTGAAGGATGTGATCCTCTCCAAAGGTTGGCCCACCCTGCGCGGCTCGAAAGCCGTGGATCCGGAACAGCCTTGGGAGGAGGACGCGCCCGGAGTCGCCCGTATGCGCGAGGCAGGCGCTTTGATGTTCGGCAAGACGACGACGCCGGAGTTTGGCTGGAAAGGCGTCACCGATTCGCCCTTGACCGGCATTACCCGCAACCCCTGGAACAGAGAACGCACGCCGGGCGGCTCTTCCGGCGGTGCTGCGGCAGCAGCGGCAGCCGGCCTCGGTGCGCTGCACTTCGGAACCGACGGCGGCGGCTCTATTCGCATTCCGGCAGGCTTCACCGGCGTCGTGGGTCATAAACCAGCCTTCGGGCGCGTGCCGGCCTATCCCTCCAGCCCCTTCGGTACGGTTGCCCATATCGGCCCAATCACCCGGACCGTCGCAGACGCCGCCCTCATGCTGAACACTCTGGCGGAGCCTGACGCGCGCGACTGGTATGCCCTGCCCCACCAGGCCATAGATTACCGTGCCGAGCTAGGCGGCAACCTGGCTGGCCTGCGCATAGCATTCAGTCCAGATCTCGGCGGCCATAAGGTGGAACCGGAGATTGCTGGCCTGGTCGCAGCTGCGGCCAAACGCTTCGAAGAGTTGGGCGCGACGGTCAAGGAGGCGGAGCCTGAGCTGCCGGATTGCGGGCCGATCTTCCGGATCCTCTGGTTCGCCGGCGCCGCCCACATGCTGGAGGCCTACAGCGACGAGCAGAAAGCAGTGATCGACCCCGGCTTCCTCAGAATCGCCGGCGAGGGTGCCCAGGCCAGCCTCTTCGACTACATGGCGGCGATGCGGGCACGCGAAAGCGTCGGCCGGGCGCTCTCTCTGTTTCATCAGAATTACGATCTGCTGCTGACGCCGACCCTGCCGCTGCCGGCCTTCGAGGCTGGCCTGGAAGCCCCTCCGGGCGACGGCGCCTGGGTGGATTGGACGCCCTTCTCCTACCCCTTCAATCTGACCCAGCAGCCGGCCATATCGATCCCTTGCGGCCTCACCAGCGAGGGCTTGCCGGCCGGCTTGCAGATCGTCGGCGGACGTTACGACGACCGCCTCGTCCTGAAGGCGGCCGCAGCCTACGAGGCTCTGGTCGGCGGCTTTCCTATGCCAAACCTAGGCTAGAACCGAATGCTCCAGGTCGAGGAGCTAAGACGTCCCGGTCTTCTGGACATCGGTTCCTTCACCCTGGCCGGTGGCTGCTGCCTGGCACTGCGCGGTGCCTCAGGCGCCGGCAAGTCGCTGTTGCTGCGGGCTCTGGTCGACCTCGACCCCAACGAGGGCCGGGTCAGCCTGGACGATCGGGAACGGCGCAGCATGCCGGCCCGCAGCTGGCGGCGCCTGCTGGCCTATCTGCCGGCCGAGAGCGGCTGGTGGGCCAGCGACGTGGCCAGCCATATGCATGATGCGGGCGCCGCCAAGGCGCTGCTGCCGGCGGTCAAGCTGCCGGCTGACGCCCTGGATTGGCAGGTCCCTCGCCTCTCGACCGGCGAGCGCCAGCGTTTGGCCCTGGTGCGCGCCTTGATCCTGGAGCCCGAAGTCCTCTTGCTGGACGAGCCGACGGCAGCGCTCGACCCGGAGGCGGAAGCGGCAGTTGAAGCGCTCTTCACCGATTTCCTGACTACCGGCAAGAGCCTGATTCTGGTGACCCACAACGCAGCGCAGGCAGACCGCCTGGCAAGTCACAGCCTCACCATCGATAAGGGCCGACTGTTGGAAGAGGCCAGCGTATGAACCCGCCGATCCCGCTTACCTGGATCGACCTGCTGCTGGCCTCAAGCTTCATGCTGACCGCCGCAATTCTGGGCCTGGTCATGCAGCTGGGAGTCACCCGCTCCTTCCTGATCGCGGCCGTTCGGATGACCGTGCAACTGCTGCTGATCGGGCAGATTCTGACCTGGCTGTTCTTGAACACCTCAGTCTGGCTCACCCTGGCGGCCGGGACCATCATGCTGCTGGCCGCCGGCTATGAGGTCCAAGCCCGACAGGAACGTCGACTTGCCCGCGGTTGGAGCTATTTCCTCGGCACGGGCACCCTGACGGTCTGTTGCTCGATCGTCCTTTTCCTCTCGCTCACGACCCAGATCGGCGTCCAGCCCTGGTACGACCCGCGCTACGCCATTCCGCTGTTCGGCATGCTGTTGGGCAATGCCATGACCGGCGTCGCACTAGGCCTCAACAGTCTGGTCGCCCGGCTGGAGGCAGACACCCGCGCGATCGAGGCGCAACTGCTGTTGGGTGCCGATCGCTGGCAGGCGCTGAAACCCACCTTGCGCCATGCGCTGCGCAGCGGCTTCATGCCGATCGTGAATTCAATGGCTGCCACCGGCCTGATCTCACTGCCCGGCATGATGAGCGGCCAAATCCTCGCCGGCAACGACCCCAACGAGGCCGTGCGCTATCAGATCCTGGTCATGTTCCTGATTGGTGGTTCCACGGCCTTGTGCGTCGTCGGCGCCGTGATGCTGACCGCCTGGCGCGTTACCGACCCGCGCGACCGTCTGCGCCTCGACCGGCTGAGCGCCGCCAAGAAGTAACGCCGGTCGCCTTTGCGCGCGGCCGCGCCTATCTCTTTATCATCCGCATTGCTCGCGAGAGGACCTGCATATGCCCTTTAGAGCCAGCATCGTCATCCTGTTGTTCCTTCTCGGGCTAACGACGGCGAAGGCCCACGAGGGATCGCCGGTCAACGCAGCGGAGGACTTCCTCGCCAGCCTCACCCCAGCACAGAAAAGCACGGTCAGTCACGCCTTCGAAGACCGCGAGCGTTTTGCGTTCCGCTGGACGCCGGGCAGACGGGCCGGAGTTCCTTTGCAAGACCTCTCCACCGCATCGCGCGAGCAGCTCCGCCACCTGCTCACCACTGTCCTCAGCGACCGCGGCGCCCTCACCGTAGATGCCATCCTGGCCACCGAGGCGGCCTTGGGCGTGATCGAGGGTCGCCCCAACTACCGCGACCCCGAACTCTACTACACAGCCTTCTTCGGAACGCCCGGCGCGGCGGCCTGGGGCTTGCGCTTCGAGGGTCACCATCTCTCGATCAACATCACCTTCGCCGACGACAAAGCGGTCTCCGGCACGCCGCTCTTCCTGGGCACCAATCCCGAAACCATTCCCGAGGGTCCGGACGAGGGCCTGCGCGCACTCGCGCCGCAGGTCGATCTGGCCTGGGATCTCTACAACCAACTCAGCAGCGAGCAGCAGGCCATGGCCCGCAACAAGGGCGAGGGCTTTGGCGGCTTCCTCACCCGCGCCGGCGCACTGCGCGCGCCCGACTCGCCGCCACTGGGGATCGCGTGGCAGGATCTGAGCGAGAAACAGCAGAACCTGCTGCTCGAGCTGGCAGCCAGCTACATCGGGAACCTAAGTGAAGACCTCAGCCGACCGGCTCTGGCCGCCCTCCTGGCCGAGGAGGCGCCCGATCTGCATTTCTTCTGGGAAGGCGCGCAACACAGAGGCGGCGCTTACTACTATCGGATCCAAGGGCCACGCCTATTCATCGAGCACAATGCGATCAGCGGCGGCACCCACATCCACGCCATCTGGAGGGACAAGGAGCGCGATTGGGGCGGGCTTGATTGATGCCAACCACGCATCCAAGGACAGTGTTCACCCGAGCAGGCTTGAGATGCCGCCGTCTGCAGAACTGCACTGCCGGTGACGAAGCTGGCCCGGTCGGACAGCAGGAACAGTGCGGCCTGCGCAATCTCTTCGGGTTCGGCCATGCGCTTCAATCCATGCAGGCCAGCGACATAGGCGTGCGCCTGTGGATCGTCACCTGCCATCGCCGTCTTGGTGCCACCGGGCAGCAGCGCATTAACTCTGATGTTCTGAGCCCCGTGCTCCGCTGCCAGAGAAAGCACGAGCCCAATCATGCCAGCCTTGGAGGCCGCATAAGCGCCCATGCCGGGTAACCCGGCGTTGGCATAGCCGACGAAGGAGGAGGTGAAGACGAGCGATCCCCCGCCGCTCTCGAGCAGTGCCGGGATCTGATACTTGGCGGCGAAGAAGGCGCCGGTCAGGTTGGTGGCGATGACATGCTTCCAGTTTGCCGTCTCCATCTCGGGGACCGGTCCCATGTCGCCCATTGTGCCGGCATTGTTGAAGGCGCCGTCCAGCCCGCCGAACTCGCTAAGTGCGAGCTCCACCAGTGTCTTCGAGAAGGCCTCGTCACTTATGTCGCCTGAAAGCGCCACGGCCCTGCCCTCTGCCTCTTCGATGCGCCTGACTAAGCATTCCAGCTCAGTGCCTCGTCGCGCGCCGAGGACGACATTGGCGCCCTCCGCTGCGAAAAGCAGAGCCGCTGCAGCACCGATACCGCTGCTGGCGCCGGTCACGATCACCGTCTTGTTTCGCACTTCCATCACAGATCTCCCGTTTTCAGGTCGGCCTGTGATGGCACCGCTGGCATGCCCACGAACTCCGCTTCTTGCAGAGGTCTTGAGGGGTCAATAGGTCTCCACGTGAAAGCGGCCGCTCTCGCGCATCTCGGCTGAGAGGCTCTTCCAGTCCAGGCCCTTGCTGCGACAGATGCTCTCCAGCGCTTCGGCGACGCCGCTCTCCATGCCCTTCAGGCCGCAGATGTAGATGTGCGTGCTCTCGTCACTTAAAAGGTCGGCGACTGGCTCGCTTTGCTTCATCATGCGGTCCTGCACGTATTCCTTGGGCTTGTCGGCCAGGCGGGAGAAGCAGAGTTCCTTTCGGATCAGGCTGTCGGGCAGCTTCATCAGCGGGCCGAAGTAGGGCAGCTCTCCGGGCGTGCGCGCGCCGAAGAAGAGCAGCAGCCGACCGGCTGTTTCGCGGCGGCGGCGGCGGCGTTCGGTCATGGCGCGGAAGGGAGCCGAGCCGGTGCCGGTGCAGATCATGATGATGTTGGCATCCGGATCGTTCGGCATCAGGAAGGAGTTGCCGAAGGGGCCGGTCACCTGCACCTGCTCGCCCTTCTTCAGGTCGCAAAGGTAAGATGAGGTGAGCCCCGGATGCGGGATACCGCCGATATAGGTCACCTCCCGCTTCACGGTGAGCGAGAGGTTGTTGTGGTTCGCTCGCTCTCCATCGCGCGGGCTGGCAACGGAATAGAGCCGCACGTGATGCGGCTTGCCGCGCGCGTCCTCGCCAGGCGGGATGATGCCGATCGATTGGCCCTCCAGCACCGGAAAGGACTGTGCGCCGAAGTCCAGTACGATGTGCCGGATGTCCGACTTGCTGTCCTGGTGGGTGATGCGGAAGTTGCCGGCGACGCTGGCGATAGCCGGCGCGGCGCGGCTGTAGAGGTTGATGCTAGGCTTGGAGGCAGAGGCCGGCGCGCGGCTCTGACCGCCTGCACCTTCATGTGCTTCGGCAAGCAGGCTCTGCACCTCCTCCTCACGGGCCTCGTCGCTGCCGTCGGCCCCATCCAGACCCAGGTCCTCCTCCTGCTCGGGCAGTTCCTCCCATTCGAACTGCGCTTCCAGGCTGTAAGGCTGCTTCACGATCCGCCAGTTGTCGATGGCCCCGGTCGGACAGGGAGAAATGCAGTCGAGGCAGGCGTTGCAGATCGCCGCGTCGACCACATAGTTGTCCTCGTTGTGGGTCACCGCATCGATCGGGCAGGTCTCTTCGCAGGTGTTGCAGCGAATGCAGATCTCCGGATCGATCAGGTGCTGGCGGATCGGTGCGGACATGGGCGCAGTCTAGCCCTCGATCTTCACATACTCGAAATCGCCCGGCTTACCGTCGATGCCGACCTTTGGGCTGGCGATCCAACCGGCATAGCCGCCGATATCGTTCACCGGCACCATCAGGGAATCTATGAAGGCCAGGTCGTCGGCGGCCGGCAGCCACTCGCCTTCGCGCCTCTGCCACTCAGCCTCGCTCAAGACGCTGCCGTCGGGCGCGACCCTGAGCCCGGCAAAGACGCCGACATCGCGGTTGAAGGCGCTGTGCGGCAGCGATAGGGAAAAGTCGATGCCGCTCTTCTGAATGACCTTGTTCCAGCGTTTTACACCACCGGCCGCATCGCGCTCGTAGTCGTCGCGCAGGCGTGCATTTAGCGCCGACAGCGCCGGTTCCTCGACCGTCTTGAAGTCACCGTCCTCAAAGCGCATGACCGGATAGGTGTCGTTAACCAGCTGGTGGTCGTCCTCGATCTTGGTCTCCTGAAAGCGCCCCTTGAGGCCGGCGTTGAAGGCATTGGCCGCATTGGTGGAGACCTCAGCACCGAAGAGGTCCAGGGTGACGGCGTAGTGGAAGTTCGCCTTTTTCTGCAAGGTGGGCAGGTCGATCACCCCCAGTGCCCGCACCTTGTCGATCTCGAAGGGGTCGTCGATGCCGGCTGCCTTCATCGCCTCGCAGGTGCGTTGAACGACGCGGGAGACACCGGACTCGCCGACGAACATGTGATGCGCTTCTTCGGTCAGCATGAAGCGCGTGGTGCGCGACAGGGGGTCGAAGCCGGACTGCGCCAGCGCCTCCAGCTGCATCTTGCCGTCGCGGTCGGTGAAGTAGGTGAACATGAAGAAGGAGAGCCAGTCAGGCGTGGCCTCGTTGAAGGCGCCCAGCAAGCGCGGTCGGTCGGCATCGCCGGAGCGACGGGTCAGCAGGGCCTCGGCCTCCTCCCGCCCGTCGCGGCCGAAGTACTTCTGCAGCAGGTACACCATGGCCCAGAGATGCCGGCCCTCCTCGACATTCACCTGGAAGAGGTTACGCAGGTCATAGAGCGAAGGGCAGGTCTTGCCCAGATGGCGTTGCTGCTCCACCGAGGCCGGCTCGGTATCGCCCTGGATCACGATCAAACGGCGCAGCATGGAGCGGTACTCGCCCGGCACCTCCTGCCAGGCCGCCTCGCCCTTGTGCAGGCCGAAGGGGATCTTGCGATCCTCCTCCTGCGGAGCCAGCAGCACGCCCCAGCGATACTCTGGCATCTTCACATAGCCGAATTTGGCCCAGCCCTTGGGCTCGACGCTGACCGCGGTGCGCAGATAGACCTCGGCGTCCATGAAGCCCTCGGGGCCCATCGACTTCCACCAGTCGATGTAGCCGGGATGCCAAGCCTCCAGCGCGCGCTGCAGGCGGCGGTCGCCCGAGAGGTTGACGTTGTTCGGGATCAGGTCGTCATAGCTGACGTGCAAGGCATCCATGTCAGGTCTCCTTTCGGGGATTTAGGTGCGTTCTTTGTCGAATGCCGGACGCGTGCCGGTGCCGTAGAGGCGCAGCGCGCCGGCCTCGCCCACCGCGTTCGGCCGCTGGAAGATCCAGTTCTGCCAGGCAGTCAGGCGGGCGAAGATCTTGCTCTCCATGGTTTCCGGCCCGGCAAAGCGCAGGTTGGCCTCCATGCCGGTGAGCGCATCGGGGGAGAAGCTGGCGCGTTCCTCCAGCAAGAGCCGGATCTCGTCCTCCCAATCGATGTCGTCGGGTGCGAAAGTGACCAAGCCGGCCAGCAGGGCCGCATCGGCGTCCAACTCCTGCCCGATCAGCCCTTCGGCCGCGCTAAAGCTGTCCGGTTCGCCCAGGAAGCGGGTCTCCAGACGTGACAGGCCATTGAGCATAGGAAAGGCGCCGAAGTTGAGCTTGGAGAGCTGCAGGCTTGCCGCCGGACGATTGTCGCCCTCGAACTGACCCAGCAGCATGTAGCTGCGATCGGCGGCGAAGAGCGGCTCTGCCAGGAAGCCGGCGAAACAGCTCCCCGGCTCGATCAGAGCGAAGAGCGAACGGGCCGTCAAATCGAGGCGCTTCATCACCCGGCGCCAATAGAGCAGGATCTCACAGCCAAGCCAGGTCTGGGCCTGCGCCTGCAAAAAAGCATCATATGCGGCGACCGAGGCGCCCTCACCTTGGCTCTTCACCACCAAGCAGCCGATCTCCGGGCGATTGAAGCGCAGGTGCAAGAGCAAATCGTCCAACGCGCGGGCCAGCGCCAAGGGCCAGAAGGCGGTACCAGCACTTACCATTCCGGCTAAGTCTTCAGGTGGTGGCGTTTTCGGTCCTTGGATCACAATCCGGGCGACGCTCAGGCGGGCATCGATCTCCGCGGTCAGTCCCTCGTAGGAGACACGATCATCCTCGACGCTGCGCTCTAGGGTCGGGAGCGTGATGCCGCTGCCGGCCGCAGGTCGCGTACGGCCGTCGGCCAGCGCATCCGCGCGTTTGCCGATGGCGTCCTCAAAGGCGGAGTTAGGAACGATCTCATCGACCAGGCGCCAGTCGACCGCGCGCTTGCCGCGCACGCCCTCCTCTGTGGTGCTGAAGACATCGGCCAGGTCGCGGCGCACCTTGCGCTTATCGACCAGTCGGGTCAGGCCGCCGGTGCCCGGCAGCACGGCCAAGAGCGGCACTTCGGGCAGCGAAACCGCGGCATTGCCGTCATCTACCAAGAGGATGTGGTCGGCCGCCAAAGCCAATTCATAGCCGCCGCCGGCCGCCGTTCCATTGACCGCACAGAGGTAGGACTGGCCGGACTCCCGGCTTGCTTCTTCTATGGTGTTGCGCGTTTCGTTGGTGAACTTGCAGAAGTTGACCTTGTGGCCATGGCTGGCGCCGCCCAGCATGCGAATGTTGGCGCCGGCACAGAAGACCCGATCCTTGGCCGATCGCAGCACCACCACCGCGACTTCGGGATGCTCGAAACGCAGGCGCTGGATGGCGTCGGCGAGCTCGATATCCACGCCCAGATCGTAGGAGTTCAGCTTCAGCTCATAGCCTTCGAAGAGCCCGCCGTCTTCCTGAACATCCAAAGTGAGGGTCGCCCGTGCTCCTTCGACCGCCAAGGACCAGTGACGGTAACGGCTCGGCTCGGTGCGGAAATCGATCAGGGTCACGTTGGCCTGCTCCTTACTCATGAATAAGCATTATAGTGCGTATTCTCTAATCGACAACAGCCTTATCTGCAAGATTTTGCAGTTTCAACAGCGGAAAGCCTGCAGGATCATGCCGAAACGGAGCCTCGGCGAGCCGTCGCACAAGGTAGTCGCGGGTTCCAACGCGCCAATCGGCCAGCTCAAGTCCCATGTAGGCGGCCGGAGCGCCAGCCGCCTGCCAATGCGCCTCGGCCTTGGCCCAGAGCCGACGCACGGCTTGCGCCTTGCCCAGAGCAAGCTTCAGCTGGGCGTTGGCAGCCTGGATTAGCCCCTGGAGAAAACGGTGCTGTGCGGGTACATCTCGCGTCACCTGCCAGAGCCCTTCCCAGGCCTCGTGCGCTTCCCACCAGAAGCCGCGGTTATAGAGATCGCAGCCGAAGAGGTAGGACGGGCAGTTTGCCCAGGCGTCCGGCGGCAGAGCCTGCGGCTCTACAGGCGAGACGCCATGGCTATGACCTTGCGGATGGGTGATCGGATGAGGCGTAAAACCGGGCAAGAAGCGATAGGCCGGCAGGGGATCCCCACTGTAGCGCCTCATCCCCTGGCCAATGCGCTCCAATTCGAGAAAGTGAGGCGCCGGGCTAGGCTGCATCCATTTCTCTCAGCTTGAAGCGTTGGATCTTGCCCGTGGCGGTCTTCGGCAGGCTCTCCACCACCTCGATCCAACGCGGATACTTCCAAACCTCAATACGATCCTTGACGAAGGCTTGCAGCTCAGCGGCCAGGTCCTCGGAGGCTGCCTGACCCGACCGCAACACGACGAAGGCCTTGGGTTTGACGTTGCCGCTGTCGTCGCTGCGGCCGATTACGCCAGCCTCGACAACGGCCTCATGGGCGATCAGCGCCGATTCCACCTCGAAGGGCGAGACCCAATTGCCGCCGCTCTTGAACATGTCGTCGCCGCGGCCGCAGTAGGTGTAATAGCCCTCACTGTCGCAAAGGTATTTGTCGCCAGTGCGCATCCAGGGTCCCAGGAAGGTCTCCATACTCTTCGCCCGGCGGCGCCAATATCCCTCGCAGACCGAGGGCCCGGAAACCAGCAATTCGCCGATCTCTCCCTCCTCCACGGTCTCGCCGGCCTCATCCACCAAACGCATGGCATAGCCCCCGACCGCCCTACCCGAAGTGCCGTAGCGAATCTCGCCGCTATGATTGCTCAGGTAGATATGCAGCATCTCCGTCGATCCCACGCCGTCCAGGATCGGTACGCCGAAGCGCTCCTCCCAGCGCCGGCCGATATCCTCCGGCAGTGCCTCGCCGGCAGATACGCAGAGCCGCAAGCGCGGAGAGCTGCTTTCCTTGCCATAGGCATGATCGGAGAGAATGGCGGCATAGAGGGTCGGCACGCCGTAGAAGATGGTCGCGCTATGCTCGCTCAGAACCCGCATGACGGCCTGGGGCGTCGGCCGCTCGTCCAAGAGCACGGCGGTGGCGCCGACGCTCAAGGGGAAGGTCATGCCGTTGCCCAGTCCATAGGCGAAGAAAAGCTTGGCAGCGGAGAAGACCACATCGTCCTCGCGAATCCCCAGCACCGGCTTGCCATAAAGCTCGGAAGTTGCCGCGAGATTGCGATGCAGATGTCGGACGCCCTTGGGCTGACCGGTTGAGCCGGACGAGTAGAGCCAGAAGGCCACATCGTCTGGGTGGGTTGTGGCCCTTGCCGTACGCGGTATAGCGCGCTCCATCAGGGTCTCCAGGCGGTAGCTCTTGACGCTGTCGTTTGTGCTCCGACCGCCACTGACGATGACGGCCCG
Source organism: Rhodospirillales bacterium (assembly GCA_963669445.1). GTDB lineage: Bacteria > Pseudomonadota > Alphaproteobacteria > Kiloniellales > JACOMY01 > JACOMY01. The sequence goes on along the minus strand of OY770029.1, from coordinate 503,550 downwards.
CAAGGCCGGCAATTGATCCAAGAGCGGCCCCAAGACCGGCAAGAGTTCCTTTGAGACGACCAGCACTTTCGCCCGGCAATCGTTCAAAACAAAGTGATAGGTCTCCGCCGTCAACAGCGTATTCAGCGCGACCGGCACCACACCGGCCTTGATCGCACCCCAGAAGCAGTAGGGGAAGGCGAAGCGGTCGAGCAGACAGAGTGCAATGCGCGCCTCTTGACGAACGCCCAGTTCATCCAAAACGCCGGCAAAGCGCGCAACAGCTTCGACCAACTCACCGTAGCTGTGCGCTCCCTCCTCGTCGATGAAGGCAGCCTTGTCGCCGCGCCCCTCGCTCAGGTGGCGCTCTACGAAATCGTCGACCGCGTTGTAGTCGCTGGGCAGGTCCAACCAAGCGGGGGCCTCGGCGCTGAGATCACCAGCCTTCATTCCCTTCTCCCTTCAAACTCCGCCCTTCTCTCCTCCGGCTTGGAGGCAGCGGATCTTTTCGTTGCTCGTCTCGACGAGAGCGGCGCAGGTACGCCAAACAGGCTCTATCTTGCATCTTGCTTGCTGCCAAGCGCCTTTTTTCTAGCATTCGCGCCACGAGATGTGCACTATTGTGCAAAATTTGAACGGTTCGAACAAGTAGGGATCAGGCTGTGCCGGAAGACAAGGGCAAGGGACGTGCCTTGCTCACAGAGCATGCGGAAAGGGTTGAGAGCGGGGCCGATCTGATGGGACGGGTCGGGCGGCGTTTGCGCGCTGCTCGTGCCGCGCGCGGCATGACTCGCCGGGCACTGGCCAAGGATGCCGAGGTGTCGGAGCGCTATCTGGCAGAAATAGAGAACGGCAAGGCCAATCTCTCGCTGCAGGTGCTCAGCCGCGCAGCAGCGGCGATGGGTTTGGAGCCTCTGGTCCTGCTGCAGAGCGAGGAGCAACCGCTGCATCCGGCGCTTGCCGGCTATCTGGGTACGCTGCAGGCTGAGCAGCAGGTCGAGGCGCTGGAAGTCTTGCGTCGACATTTCGGCCCTGCATCCTTGCCGTGCGTCGGCATCGCGCTGATCGGCCTGCGCGGCGCTGGAAAAAGCAGTCTGGGCGCCTTGCTGGCAGAACGGCAGGACTGCGCTTTCCTTTGCCTGACCGATCTCATCCAACAGTTGGGCGGCATGGGGATCGAGGAAATCTTCTCGCTGGGCGGTCAGCAACTCTATCGCCGCCTGGAGCGCGAGGCGCTGGATCAGGTGATCCGCCGCGGCGGTCCGCTGGTGCTGGAGACCGGTGGCAGCCTGGTGTCGGAAGCCGAGACCTTCGCCCGCCTGCTGGACTGCTTCTTCACCATCTGGATCGAGGCGAGCCCGGAAGAGCATATGGCGCGCGTGGTGGCTCAAGGAGACCTGCGGCCGATGCTCGACAATGAGGAGGCCATGGAGGATCTGCGCCGGATCCTGGTCGCACGCGCACCGCTCTACCGCTCGGCCCATGCGCGCCTGGACACCAGCGGCAAGAGCCTGGTCGAAAGCCTGGACAGCCTGACCACAATCAGCCAAGGCTTCCTGACCAGAACAGCGAACAATCACACACGGGCAACGCCATAGGTTCGGCGGGCCTGAAGCTTCGAGATAAGGAAACCCCAAAACGGGAGGCTAAGAGGGAAAGAGCGATGAACAAGAACATGAAGACTTGCGCGGCAGCGGCCTTGGCCGCCGGCATGGCAATGGGTGCCGCGGGCACCGCCGCGGCCGAAGACTACAAGATCGGGCTGCTGCTGCCCTTCTCCGGCGTCTATGCCGGTCTGGGCGCGCACATCGAGAACGGCTTCAATCTGGGCCTCGAACACTTTGGCGGCGAGCTGGGCGACAACAAGGTCGAGCTGTTCCGCGAAGACACCGAGGCAAAGCCCGCCGTCGGCCTGGCCAAGGCACGCAAGCTGGTCCTGCAGGACCGCGTGGATGCCATCGTCGGCATCGTCTCTTCGGCCGTACTGGGCGCGGTGCGCGACTTCGCCGAGGGCTCCAAGGTCCCGGTCGTCGTCGCCAATGCCGGTAACAACGACATGACGGGCGAGCGCTGCAGCCCCTACATCATTCGCGTTTCCTTCTCGAACGCGCAGATGAACCGTCCGATGGGCGACTATCTGGCCGACAAGGGCGTGAAGAAGGTGCATCTGATGGCGCCGGACTATGCCGCTGGCCATCAGATGATGACGGCATTCAAGGAGAGCTTCGAGGCCAAGGGCGGTGAGATCGTCGGCGAGACCTATACCCCGCTGCACGGCACCAAGGACTATGCCCCCTTCATCTCGGCGGCCCAGGCCACCAACCCCGATGCCATCTACGTCTTCTATGCCGGCGGTGCGGCGATCGCCTTCGTGAAGCAGTATCACGACTTCGGCGTTAAGGAAGAGATCCCGCTCTACGGCGCTGGCTTCCTAACCTCACCGGCCTACGTCAATGTTCAGGGCGAAGCAGCCGACGGCATCGTCGCCGGCCTGCATTACGTGCCCTCCATCGACACCGCCGAAAACAAGAAGTTCCAAGAGGCCTATCAGGCAGCCCACGGCAAGACCGGATCAGAGTTTGCCGTTGCCGGTTACGACGCGGCCCGACTGGTGGTCGAGGCGATCAAGGCCTCGGGCGGCGACAAGGAGAAGTTCGACGCCGAGTTGGCGAAGGTGTCTTTCGACGGTCCACGCGGACCGATGCGCCTGGACCCCGCGACCAACAACGTGATCCAGAACATCTACATCTTCGAGAATCGCTTCAAGGACGGTGCCGTCGAGCAGGCAGTGCTTGAAACCATCCCTGACGTCCAGGATGCACCGAACGGCTGCCAGCTCTGAGCTTGGCGCAATCGACTTCCGACTTTCGGAAGTTCCGAAATGAGGGCGGGCAAGAGCCCGCCCTCTTCTTTCTGACGGGTAGGGGAAGGGCAAGATCTTGGTCGGCGACGGTGGCTTCTGGTTCGTTCAGATCTTGAACAGCCTGCAGATGTCGATGCTGCTGTTCCTGCTCTCCGTCGGGCTCAGCGTCATCTTCGGCCTATTGAACTTCGTGAACCTTGCGCACGGCTCGCTTTATGCGTTGGGCGCCTTCATTGGCTATTCCATCGCCAACTACACTGGCAGCTTCTGGGCCGCCTTCTTCCTCTCGCCGCTGGCCGTGATGGCGATCGGGGCGCTGCTCTATGTCACCCTGATCGACCGCTTGCGCTCTGCCGGGCCGATGAACCAGGTGCTGGTGACATTCGGTCTGATCTTCGTCTTCCTGGATGCCATCCGCTATATCTGGGGCGTCGATGCCCTTGGCATCACGGGCGGTGTGCCCTTCAGTGGCCGCATCGAGGTCTTCGGCGAGATCTATCCGGCCTATCGGCTTTTCATCATCGTGCTGGGCTTCCTGATCTACCTCCTGCTGCATCTGCTTTTGGAGCATACACGCATCGGTGCCGAGGTGCGCGCCGGGGTCGACAATGCCGAGGTCGCCCGCTGCCTGGGCATCAACGTCGAAGCCAGTTTCCTGTTGGTCTTCCTTTTGGGCTGCGCCTTGGCGGGGCTCGCCGGCGCAGTCGCGATGCCGGCCTTCTCGGCCACTCTTGGCATGGGTGTCTCGATCCTGGTGCCCACCCTTGTGGTCGTGGTGGTCGGCGGTCTGGGTAGCCTGCGCGGCGCGCTCATCGGCTCGCTGCTCATCGGCACGACCTTGACCTTCGGGCAAGTACTGGTGCCGCAGTTCGCAAGCATCATCATGTACGCCCTGCTGGTGGTCGTCCTCCTGCTGAAGCCGGCAGGGCTCTTCCCAGTGCGGAGCTAGAGCCATGTCCGACCACCCGCCCGGTTCCCGCGCAATTCTCGCCCTGCTGACCTTCTGCGGCCTCTTCGTCTATTGGCTGGGCGCGGACTTTTTCGGCTACGAGATCCTGGCCGAGATCGCCATCTTCGCCATCCTGGCGATGGCTTTGGACCTGCTGGCCGGCTATGGCGGTATGGTCTCTCTGGCGCAAGGTGCCCTCTTCGGCATCGGCGCCTATGCTTTTGCCTATGCCTCGGCCACGATGGCGATCCCGGTGCCCCTGGCCATGCTGGTGGCAGTGCTGGTCAGCGGTCTTGCCGCATTGGTGATCGGGGCACTGGCCAGCGGCGTCACCGGCATTTTCTTCATCATGATCACCTTGGCCATCGGCGAGATGGCGCATGAATTCTTCTTCAAGAGCAAGCTCTTCGGCGGCGACGACGGCTTCTTCGGCATTCCCCGCCTGGATCTAGGCTGGCTGGGCATCGACATGATGGATTCGGCCAACTTCACCCTCTTCCTGCTGGCCGCCATGCTGTTCGTCTTCCTGCTGCTGCGTTGGCTCGTCGCCAGCCCCTTCGGCGTCACTCTGGTCGGCATTCACGAGAACAGCCATCGGCTGCGCGCGCTGGGTCTGCCCGTGCGGCTCTACAAGACCATGGCCTTCGCCCTTGCCGGCATGGTCTCGGGCTTCGCCGGCTCTCTGATCGCCCAGCATACCTCCTTCATCTCGCCGGAGCTGCTGCATTGGACCACCTCCGGCGAGGTGCTGGTGATGCTGATCGTTGGCGGCCTGGCCACCCTGATCGGACCGCTGTTGGGCGTGATCCTGGTGGTGTTGTTGAAGTACCTGCTGGGCGACTATACCGACTATTGGCAGTTCTGGCTCGGCCTGGTGCTAATCGCCGTCGTGCTCTCGGGCCGCAATGGCCTGGTCGGCGCCGTGGAAGAACTCTGGCAACGCCTCAGCTCTCGGCGAGAGCGTGGCCATGCTTAGGGCCGAGCGCTTGAGCAAGACCTTCGGCGCGCTGGAGGTCACTCGGCAGGTCTCGCTGGACGTACCGCCCGGCCAACGTCTGGCCATCATCGGCCCCAATGGCGCCGGCAAGACCACACTCTTCAACATCCTGGCCGGGGAGTTGAAACCCGACGCCGGCGAGATCTATCTGGGCGAGCGCGCAGTCACCGGGCATTCCCCCGACCGCCGCGCGCGCCTCGGCCTGGCACGCTCCTTCCAGAAGAACAACCTCTTCCCGAAGCTCAGCGTGCGTCAAAACCTGCTGCTGGCTCAGCTGGCGCGCAAAGGCGATGCCCGTATCTTTTGGCGCCGACTGAGCAGGCTGGAGAAACCCCGGCTGGAAGCCGAGCGCGTGGCCGAACAGGTCGGGCTGCGGGACCGGCTCGACGACCAGGTCGCAGCACTCTCCTATGGTGCGCAGCGTCAGCTCGAGATCGGCCTGGCGCTCGCCACCGACCCGAAAATCCTGCTGCTGGACGAGCCTACCTCGGGCATGAGCCCTGAGGAAACGCAGCGCATGCTGGACCTGGTGCGCAACCTGCCCCGCGATCTCGCCGTGGTCATCATCGAGCACGACATGGATCTAGTCTTCGGCACGGCCGACCGCATCATGGTGCTGAACTACGGCCAGGTCCTGCTGGAAGGCGCACCCGAGGAAGTGCGGTCGAGCCAGGCAGTGCAAGAAACCTACCTTGGCGGCGGCAAGGCCGACACCGGAGGCAGAGAGACGCCATGCTGACCCTCGATGGCCTGCACGGCTACTACGGACAAAGCCACATCCTGCAAGGCGTCGACCTCACAGTGCCGGAGGGCAAGGTGGTCGGCCTGCTGGGCCGCAACGGTGCCGGCAAGACCACCACCTTGAAGGCGATTATGGGCGTGGTCCAGCGCCAGGGTTCGATCCGCTGGCAGGACCAGGAGATCTCCAGCCTTTCGCCGCACCGCATTGCGCGCCTGGGCATCGCCTACATGCCCGAGACTCGCGGCATCTTCCCTTCGCTCAGCGTGCTCGAAAACCTGACCCTGATTGCCGGCCGCCGCCCCGGCCCCTTCACTCTGGAGCGCATCTTTGAGCTCTTCCCGCGCCTGGCCGAACGCCGCAGCAATGGCGGCACCCAGCTCTCCGGGGGCGAGCAGCAGATGCTTGCGATCGCCCGCGCCCTGCTGTGGAACCCGGCCCTCCTCCTGCTCGACGAACCGACCGAAGGCCTGGCCCCCATCATCGTCGCCGAAATCCAGGAGCATTTGCACCATCTCAAGGAAAGCGGCATGACCGTCCTGCTGGTGGAGCAGAACTTCCGCTTCGCCACCGACCTCGCCGACGAGGTCTACGTGCTCGGCCGCGGCAAGGTCCGCTGGCAGGGCAGCAGTGCCGCTCTGCGCCGGGAGAGCGACGTGCAGCACAGGTGGTTGGGAGTATAGAGCCCCCCCCTAAAAGGCCGCAACGAAGGCGCTCGCCAGCGCCAGCACCCGCTCGCGCTGGTCTCGGTGCGGGGAATGCCCGCAGTCGGGCAGCATGTGCAAGACCGTGGATGCCGGGATCAGGCGTTCGGCCGTGTCGACCTGGGCTCGGGTGCCGTACTCGTCGTCCTCACCCTGGATCAGCAGGGTCGGGACCCGGATCCTCGGCAGGAAGCCGGTCAGGTCCCATTTGAGAAAGTCGGGGTGAAGCCAGGTATCGGCCCAGCCGCGAAAGGCGCAGTCGACATTCTCTCCGTGATGACGAGCCAGGCGTTCGCGCAGGTTGGTTTCGGCAAAAAGACGGTTGGTCTCTGCGATCGCTGTGACGCAGACTTCCTCGGTGAAGAAGTGCGGTGCCATCAGGATGAGGCCGGCCAGGCGCGGGTCGGGGATGGCGCCGGCATTGACGGCGGCGATGGAGCCGCCGTCGCTGTGCCCGAAGAGCACCAGCCGGCGTGCCGGGAGCTGTGCGAGGAGGCCTGGTAGGAGGTCTTGGGCTTCGTCCTCCATATAGCTCAGCGGGCGCGGCAGGGCGCAGGAACTGGACTTGCCATAGCCGATGCGGCTGTAGGTGAAAACGGCTGCACCGCTGGATTTGGCCAGAGCCTCGGGAAAGTCACGCCAAAGGCTGACGCTGCCCAGACCCTCGTGCAGCAGCACGATCAGCGGGCGCTCGCCATCACCGTCGACGAAGCTGTACTCGATCTCCCCCGCATCGAGGCCGATCTTCCCGGAACCTTCTTCCAATCTTAGCTGTGCCACTGCAGGGTCGCCGCCTTCACTGGATTTTCGAACGTGCCGCCCTCGGCCTGGATTCGGCGCCACTCGCGTTTTAATCGCAAATACCAACGCTGCAACGTGTCGGCATCGTTCACCAGCATCATAGGCGGATCAAAGACAGCCGACTGGTTCTGCAGGCCGACGATCCATTGATCCTGCCCCAGAAAGCGCCGCGCCATGAAGGCTAAGAAGGGTTGGATCAGGGAAATCGCTGGATTGGTCCAGTAGAGCAGGTTCATCACCTGCGTGCGCTTGGTGTCGATTGGCGTCATGGCCGTCAGATTGCAGATGTGGTGGCGTCCAATTCGGATATGCTCCAGCCGTACGCCGGGCAAGCGGAAAGAGATCTCGGTGGTCGGCTGGCCGCCCATCAGCTTGTAGACCGCCGTGTTTCCGGCCGGTCGATGTCGGCTCATGGTGAAGCCCAGCTCGCTTGGCACATAGCTCTTGGTCTTCAACCGTAGGGTTGTCGGCCGGCGCCAAAACAGTCCCTCATGCACATAGGGGGTGTGTGCCGGATCCAAGAGGCCATAGACCGCGTTGTCTAGGTCGGTCTCGAACGTCAGCTGCGTGGTCACCTTGGGGCGCTGATCACCCAGATCGGGAATGGCCGGCGGTGCGCTCTCCGCCTCTGCGCCCGGTCTGCCCAGGAAGACCCAGATATTGCCCTGGACCTCTCGACAGGGAAAGCTGCGGACACGGACCGATTCGGCCTTGATGCGCGTGCCCTCCACCTGCGAGGGAATGGCCCGACACTGCCCGTCAATGCCGAAGCGCCAGCCGTGAAAGGGGCAGCGCACCTCCTCCCCGTCGAAAAAGCCACCGGAGAGGGCAACGCCGCGATGCGGACAGAGATCGCGCAGAGCGAAGGGTTGACCGGCCTTGTCGCGCCCCAGCAGCAGCGGCTGTTCCATGAAGACGCGCCCAATCATCCGGCCCGACCGCAGCTGTTTACCGGAGGCGGCCATGTACCAGAGATCTGTCAGATAGCGCTGCTCGTCCCAAAGCGACTTGCCGACGGCTGCGTCCAAGCGCTAACTCCCTTCTACTGCTGCGGATCGGGGCTGAGTGTCGCCTCTATGTGCCTCGCCAAGGTATGGACTGCCGCTGCGGAATCAAGCCCACATCTGACGCGTGGCAATCTGCGTGCGCCATCGTGCCAAGGGTACCGGTAGCATCGGATGCAGTGCAGCCAGAATGATTCCACCCTAAGTACCCAGTACGCAATTGTAAACATTCGTTCATCGCTTTACTTGAACTTTCTTCAATCACGAACGGCATGGCGATGAGAAAACGATACCGAAATTCTCAATCGCAGCAACACATTTACTATTAAGTCAAGTTTTTTGCTTGTGATTATCCACCTGGAGTGCGTGTAAATGCTCTGCAAACATTGTTGCCAACAGATCACACAAGACAATTACTGTATGAATTGTTGTATTTTTTGTGACCAAAAGCGTTTCTTTGGTTGCATCGCAGCCCTTCGTGGCCTTAGCTCATTCCATACAGGACAAAATCCTGTCGAACACATTGAGAGAAGGATAGCGAGATGCAACAGACTGCTTCCCCTACGGCCCGTCCCGTACAGCACACCAGCCAAAGCGGATGGGCCGCACCCTATCGCGCCATGAATGGCTCGCTCACCGAAACCTGCAAGCCGCCCAGGATTACCCTAAGCCCGATCAGCGCGCCAGACGATTGCATCGTCTGCTGCGTCGAGGAGGGGTACGACCTTTCGCAGTATCATGACAAACTCAGGAGCCAGTACAAGAAGGCTGGCTGGCCCTTGTTCGTCTGCGATACCCCGCCGGAAACCGACGACAACAGACATGTCCTGGTGATGAAGGACGAAGAGATCATCGGCGGCCTGTCCTTCTCAATAGCCGAGGATTGCGCCGAAACCTTTATGGAGGCCCTCAACTTCGGGCATTACACCCCGTATCTCGCGCAGCAGATCGATCTGTCGCACACTGCCGTCCTGAAGGGGCTCTTCCTGGAGGACGAAGCGCGCGGCTATCTGGTCAAGAATGCCTTCTGGCAGTTCGTTTACACCTACGTCATGGCGCAAGGCAAAGCCATTGCTCTGATTGAGGCGCCGACCTTGCCGAGAAGGCTGGACGTCTATTACGAGCACAACGGATGGACCGCTGTCTCTCCGGCGTTCTTCAATCCGGAAGGCGCGCGCTGGCCGGGCGACACAGAGACGAATGCGCGGATGATGGCCCGTCCCCTTCATGGCCTCATTCCAATCGATCGTCACTCGATCCGGGAGATTGACACCTTCTACAGCGAGAACTCCGACCACATCTGGAGCGCAAGTCATGCCAAGAGCGGGATCGCACTGCATCGAGCCGAGCAGCCCTCCCACGTTCATTCTACAGCCTAGAAGAGTAGTATAGCATGATCAGCGCAGAGGCAGTCACGCTCGCCGGTACGCACAGCAACCGGTGACGTGACACTCTCTGTCCTGTTAGGGCATCCTCGCCTGCCAAGCGATCGGATGCGACGGTCTAGGATTCTGTTCGGGCAAGAAGCGTTGTCGTTGAAGACTCCGTCCGCCCGACTCTTGCTCTAGTGCGACAGGATCTGGCTGAGGAAGAGCTTGGTACGCTCGCTCTGCGGGTTGTTGAAGAACTCTTCTGGCTCGTTCTGCTCGATGATCTCGCCACGGTCCATAAAGATGATGCGGTTTGCCACCTTTCGGGCAAATCCCATTTCGTGGGTCACGCAGAGCATTGTCATGCCGGTCTCGGCCAACTGCACCATTGTCTCCAGCACTTCGGAAATCATCTCTGGATCCAGGGCTGAAGTCGGCTCGTCGAAGAGCATGATGCGCGGGCTCATGCACAGTGAGCGGGCAATCGCCACGCGCTGCTGCTGGCCGCCGGAGAGCTGACCTGGATACTTGTCCGCCTGCTCTGGGATCTTGACCTTCTCCAGATACTCCATGGCGATACCCTCGGCCTCGCGCTTGGGCATCTTTCGCACCCAGATCGGCGCCAGAGTGCAGTTCTCCAACACCGTCAAATGCGGGAAGAGATTGAAGTGCTGGAACACCATCCCGACCTCGCGTCGGATCTCTTCGATGCGCTTCAGGTCGTGCGACATCTCGATGCCATCGACGATGATCTGGCCCTTCTGGTGTTCTTCCAGACGGTTGATACAGCGGATCATGGTCGATTTACCCGAGCCCGAAGGCCCGCAGATCACGATACGCTCACCACGGTGAACGGTCAGGTTGATGTCCTTCAGCACATGGAACTGGCCGTACCACTTGTGTACTTCCACCATCTGGACAGCCACCTCGTCGCCGGCGGCGTTGTCAATCCGGCTGCCGGCACCGGCTTGTTCAAAGGCTTCGCTCATAATCCGTTACCTCCCTAGGCGGGGCCGCGCGCTTTGGCGTCAAGAGCGGCGCGTGCCCACATTGAGTTTCTTCTCCAGATAGATCGAGTAGCGGGACATGCTGAAGCAGACGAGGACGTAGATCGCGCCTGCAAAAGCATAGACCTCATTGGAAAAGCCGATCCAGGCACCGTCGCGCACCGCAGCGCGCACCGACAGCAGAAGATCGAAAAGGCCGATGATCGAGACCAGGCTGGTGTCCTTGAAGAGCCCGATGAAGGTGTTGACGATGCTGGGCACGGTGATGCGCAGCGCTTGCGGCATGATCACCAATCGGGTGGTCTGCCAGAAGCCCAAGCCCATCGCCGACGCTGCCTCGTACTGTCCCTTCGGGATGGCCTGCAGACCGCCCCTGATCACCTCCGCCATATAGGCCGAGGCGAAGAGCGTCACCATGATGAGTGCGCGCACCACCTTATCCAGGGTCAACTCCTGGGGAATGAAGAGCGGCAGCATGGTCGAGGCGACGAAGAGGATGGTGATCAGCGGCACACCGCGAATCGCCTCGATGAAGGCGACCGACAGCAGACGCACGATTGGCATGTGCGATCTTCGCCCCAGGGCCAGCACGATGCCGATCGGCAGCGAGCCGACGATACCGGTAACGCCGATGATCGTCGTCAGCAGCAAGCCGCCCCAGAGCGAGGTCGCAACCTCTGGCAAGCCGATAGACGGCATGCCGTAGAGCAGGATCGTCGCGATCACCGGGAAGGCCACCGTGAACCACGCGACGTGCTTGCGATAGGGCAGCCCCGGCACCAGGATCGGCGCCATGGCGATAATCAGCAGGAAGAAGAAGAGGTTGGCGCGCCACTGCTCTTCCCGTGGATAGAAGCCATAGATGAACTGGTTAATGCGCTCTTTGATCACCACCCAGCAGGCGCCGTCGTTGTCGTGCCCCCAGGCGACGAGCGGTGACGTCTCACCAAGGAGGCTGCGCGCCTTCTCGTAGTCCTTGGCGTCGATCGCAGTCTTGACCTCGGCCTGCAGTGCTGCGGGATCGACCTGCTGCACGATGCCGGCAAAAGCGGTCGGCAAGATATCCTGTGCGGCCGCGATACGACCATTGAGATCGCCCAATGCACTGTTGGCAGCCTTCAAGGTCCGCTGCGCCTTGCGGGCAGCGGCTTCGTCGCTGCTGTCGAGCTCCGCCCAATTGACCCGCTGGATCACCTCACCAAGGCTGGCCGAGGTGTTTCCAAGATCGCACAAGCGTCTGTCGCTACCGCTGACCACGGCATCGGCAACGCCCCAGGTGAAGAGGCCGACCACGACCGTGTAGATCAGGTAGATCGACACCAAGGTGAGGACGGCATTCAGCCAGGAGGAAAAGAGGTTCTTGCGCAGCCAGCCGACGACGCCGGTGGTGCCGGGTGGCGGTGGCAGGTCGGGATGCTGACCTGGCTCGTAGGTGCGATTGCCGCTGTCCGTGCTCATGGCTTATCGCTCCACCAGCGCGATGCGCTTGTTGTAGTAGTTCATTCCCATCGAGATGAGCAGTGAAAGGCTGAGGTAGACGGCCATGGTCATGCCGATGGCTTCGATCGCCTGACCGGTCTGGTTCAAGGTCGTACCCGCTGTCACGGAGACCAGATCGGGATAGCCAATTGCTACGGCCAAGGAGGAGTTCTTGGTCAGATTAAGGTACTGACTGGTCAGCGGTGGAATGATGACACGTAGTGCTTGAGGAATGACTACGAGGCGCAGAGTCCGGCCCTCGTTCAGGCCCAGTGCGTTGGCCGCTTCCGTCTGGCCGTAGCTGACGGCCTGGATGCCGGCACGCACGTTCTCAGCAATGAAAGCGCCGGTGTAGATCGTCAGCGCAAACCAGAGCGCGAAGAATTCCGGCGGTATGTTGAAACCACCGCGGAAATTGAAGCCCTTGAGCGCCGGCTGCTCCATGGTGACCGGCAGCCCGGCGAAAAAGTAGGCCAGGATCGGCAGACCGACGATCAGGCCAAAGCCGACATAGCCTACGGGGAAAATCTCTCCCGTTGCCTCCTGCCGCTTCCTGGCCCAGCGTTTCATCAGGATCGTCGCGATGAGGCCGATCACCAGCGCGATGGGAATCGCCTGCCAACCCGCTTCGAGCACCGGGGCCGGCGCCTGGATGCCGCGGTTGCTGAGATAGAATCCACCGCCCAGATCGAAGGCATTGCGGACCACCGGCAGCTCCAGGAAGAGCGACCACCAGAAGATGATCTGCAGCAAGAGCGGGACGTTCCGGACGATTTCGACATAGGTGTATGCCAGCCTGTTCACCAGCCAATTCCGCGACAAGCGCAGGACACCCATGATGAAACCAAGAATGGTGGCAGCGACGATGCCGAGCGCCGAGACCAGCACCGTATTCAGCAGGCCGACCAGGAAGGCATAGCCGTGCGTGTCGCTCTCCTGATAGGGGATCAGGCTGAAGGAAATGCCGAAGCCCGCCGTGCTGGACAGAAAGTCGAAGCCTGACGCGATGCCGCGCTGCGCCAGATTGACGACGGCATTGTAGATGAAGAAAGCGATCAGTAGGGCAACCCCGCCCAACACCAGGATCTGAATGACGATGGAGCGCTTGCGCTCGTCATTCCACCAGGCGATGGAGGCACTGCCGGCCGTCGCTGCGTATCCGCTGCTGTCAGCCACCGGAGCCGATCTCCCCTTTTTTCTTTGTTCTTGTGCGCTTGGCCTCGCACCGCCCCTGGTATCAGTGGCGGCGCGGCCAGCCCGGCCTCAGCTGATCTTCGAGAACTGCGATGCTAAACCGCGCGCTCTCGGATAAGAAAACCGCCGCGCGAGAACCGAGGTTTTGACCCCAGATCCTCGGCGCGGCGGTGGCAAGGCATAAGCGCTTTCCAGTGGCGGTGCTAGCGCACCGGCGGAGCGTACATCAGACCGCCGTCAGTCCACTGAGCATTGGGTCCACGCGACAGTCCAAGCGGCGTGTTGGGGCCGACGTTACGATCGAAGATCTCGCCGTAGTTCCCAACCTGCTTGATGGCGTTGTAGGCCCAGTCGTCGCCAAGCTTCAGCATCTCGCCCAGATCGGCCTCAGTGCCCAAAAGGCGCTTGACCGAGGGGCTATTGCTGCTGGTCTTGAGCTCATCGACGTTCTCGGAGGTGACGCCCAGTTCCTCGGCGGCGATCAGCGCGAAGGTGGTCCAGCGCACGATGTTGAACCAGACATCGTCGCCCTGACGCACGGACGGCCCCAAGGGCTCCTTGGAGATGATCTCCGGCAGGATCACGTAGGCCGAAGGATTGGCGGAAACCGAACGCTCGGCCGCCAGCCCGGAGGCATCGGTGGTGAAGGCATCGCAGCGGCCCTGCTCAAAGGCGTTGCGAGTCTCGTCGTTGGTCTCGAAGACCACCGACTCATAGCTCATGCCGTTGCGACGGAAGTAGTCGGCCAGGTTGAGCTCGGTCGTGGTGCCGGTCTGCACACAGATCGTCGCCCCGTCCAGCTCGGTCGCCGAGCCGATATCGAGGTCGGCATTCACCATGAACCCCTGGCCGTCGTAGAAGGTTATACCGGCGAAGTTCATGCCGAGCTTCGTGTCGCGGCTAAGCGTCCAAGTCGTGTTGCGCGATAACACATCGCCTTCGCCCGACTGCAGAACGGTGAAGCGCTCCTTGGCGGTGGTCGGAATAAACTCCACCTTGGTGGCGTCACCGAGAACCGCGGCCGCAATCGCACGGCAAACATCGACGTCCAGCCCCTTCCAAGTGCCCGAATCGTCGGTCACACTGAATCCAGCAAGGCCGGTCGAGACGATGCATTTCAGGCTGCCACGCTTCTTAACGTCGTCCAGCGTGTCCGCCATAGCCATAGGCGCAGCCAGCGCCAACGCTGCTACGGCAGCGGGTACCGCTTTCCAAATCTTCATTATACTTGACCCCTGTCCATTGGTCCGAGTTAGCTTTTTTTGTGCCTCCGGTTCATCCGGTAGGCCTTTGGTGCTCAGACAATGTAACAGAACAATTCAGTGCGCAAGGGGAACTGCCGTATGAATGCCGCCACGCAGTACGAAACACGCGCCTACAGCTGTACACTTTTGCGTGCAACGCTATGAAGAAGGGCTCCAGCAATCCCCAAACCAGGCTGGTCCACGTCGGCCGTTCGCCCAAGCATCAGTTCGGCGCGGTCAACCCTCCGGTTGTGCGGGCCTCGACCGTTGTTTTCGACACGGTCGAAGAGTTCGAACGCATCAAGGACCATCGGATTGAGGAGGGGCGCTACGGCTACGGTCGCTTCGGAACGATCACGACTGCGTCGCTGGAGCGCTTGGCAAGCGATCTGGAAGGCGCCGCCGAGAGCTTCCTGGTCTCCTCGGGTTTGGCCGCCATAACAACCGCACTCATGGCGCTGCTGAGAGCGGGCGACCACCTGCTGATCGTCGACTGTGCCTATTTGCCGACCCGGATATTCACCCAGCGAGTCCTGCGCGACTACGGCGTCGAGGTCGAGTTCATACCCTCGAACAGCGGTGCTGAGATCGCTACCCGGCTGCGCGAGAACACGCGCGCGATCTTCCTGGAAAGCCCAGGCTCCCTTACCTTCGAGATGCAAGACCTGCGCGCCATTGCTCTGTTGGCCAAGTCCAGGGGTATTCACACGCTGATCGACAACACCTGGGCATCGCCGCTTGGCTGCCAGCCACTCGCGTTGGGCATCGACATCTCAATTCATGCCGCAACCAAGCACTTCGTCGGTCATTCCGACGCCATGCTGGGGCTGGTCTGCTGCAATGCCGAGACCGCGCCGCTGGTGCATCGCATGGTCCGTGCCCTGGGTCACGCAGCCGGCTCGGAAGAGGCCTACCTGGGCCAGCGCGGGGCCAGAACCCTCGCCGTACGCCTAGAGCGGGCCAGCCAGACCGCACTGCGCATCTGTCGTTGGCTCACTTCCCGCCCCGAGGTTGCTCGCGTGCTCTACCCACCCCTGCCGGAAGATCCCGGCCATGCACTCTGGCGGCGAGACTTCACCGGCGCCTGCGGGCTCTTCTCCGTCGTGCTCTCCGAGCCCTTCCAGAAGGCTCAGGTGGCCGCAATGCTGGAAGGCTACGACCTCTTCAGCATCGGCGCTTCCTGGGGCGGCTACGAAAGCCTGGTCAGAACAGAAGAGCCCATCAGAACGGCACAGCCCTGGCAAGACGCCGGACCGATCATTCGCTTTTCCATTGGTCTCGAGGATTGCGACGATCTGCTAGCAGATTTGGAGGCAGGCTTCGCGCGGCTTGCTTAAAGCCCGACCTGAAGCTGTTTGTGACCTGCAGTAAAGGCCCACAGTGTCATGCGCCAACAAGGGCATAGAGCAACTGGTTTTGTAGCGTGTCAGTAACGTTTCGCAGGGCAACTGTTGTCCTCCGCTCGCTCTGGACGGCGCCCAGCGCTTAAGCCAATTCGCCGCAATAGATCGCTTCGACAGTAACGTATCTGGCATCTCTTTGTAGGGCGGCCAAGGCCCGACCATCTTCGCAACCGGCTGAACGACCTTGGCGCTAGCTGCCCGGCTCGCGCGGTGTCTTGCCGACCGCCTCACCCCAGCGCGCCACGCCGGGTGCCTCGAGATCGAAGAGATCGAGCACGCGGCCGACGGTCTGGCTTACCATCTGATCCAGATGGTCGAGCTTGGCATAGAAGGCCGGGACCGGCGGCGCGATAATCCCGCCCATCTCCGATACGGCGAGCATCGCCCGCAAGTGGCCGGTCGTCAGCGGCGTCTCGCGAACCATCAGGACCAGGCGTCGGCGCTCCTTCAAGGTAACGTCGGCAGCGCGCGCCAGCAGGCTGCCGGCAACCCCGCTGGCGATCTCTGCCAACGACTTGACCGAGCAGGGCGCGACCACCATCCCCATGGTCTTGAAAGAGCCACTGGAGACCGCAGCCGCCAGATCCTCGTTGGCATAGACCCTGTCGGCCATCGCCTTGACCGCAGCGACCTTGAAATCCGTCTCATAGGCCAAGGTGACCTCGGCAGAGCGGCTCATGACCAGGTGCGACTCGACCGGCAAACGACGCAGGGTCTGCAGCAGGCGGATTCCATAGATCACGCCGCTTGCGCCCGAGATGCCGACAACCAGGCGCCTAGGTCTGGAAAGTTCAATCGAATCAGTCGAATCAGCCACCACCACCTCACTCCATTCCTCAAGCTATCAACAACAGGGGGCTTGGCATACCTTGCGCCAGGGGTTTATCCTTCCCAAGTCCAAAGTAGTTCCAGCGCTTTCAAGGGGAGAGTCCAACCTATGTCCACCCAGGATCGCGTCGTTTCGCTGCAAGAACGGCACACCAATCTCGAGGATCTGATCAAAGCGGAACAAAGTCGACCGGCCCCGGATGAAGGCGCTATCTACGAACTGAAGCGAGAAAAGCTTCGAATCAAGGACGAGATTGCCGCGCTCGCTTGACCTCCCTTTCGGGAGCCAACTGCCAGAGTGTCGCCCGGGGCGGATTTTGGAGCAGCCTAGCCTCTTCTAACCCGCTGCGCAGACGTCTAGAACGTCATCCTACCAGACTGCACTGGCTCGATCAGGGCCGCGTTGCTATCTGATCAAGCTGACGTCGTGATGACGAAACGCCGAGGGTGGGAGGGTACGGGGTGACCGATCCTAAGTTCCTGAAGTTTGACACCTTGTCCCTGCATGCGGGGCAAAGACCGGATCCAGTGACAGGTGCGCGCGCCGTACCGATCTACCAGACCACCTCCTACGTTTTTCGCGACAGCGAGCAGGCGGCGTCCCTCTTCAACCTGGAGCGCGCCGGGCATATCTACAGCCGCATCTCCAACCCCACCGTCGCGGTGATGGAGGAGCGGATCGCAGCGCTGGACCAGGGAGTGGGAGCCGTCGCAACGGCCTCCGGCCATGCCGCTCTCTTCCTGGCGGTGGCCACCTTGATGGGCCAGGGCGGACACATCGTCTCCTCGCGCTCACTCTACGGCGGATCGGTCAATCTCTTCAGACTGACCCTGCCACGCTTTGGCATCGAGACCAGTTTCGTCGACCCGCGCGACCCGGCGGCTTTCAAGGCTGCTATCAGACCGGAGACGCGGCTGATCTTCGGCGAGGTGGTGGGCAATCCCGGCATGGAGGTACTGGACGTGCCGGCGATCGCTGAAATCGCCCATACAGCCAAGCTGCCGCTGCTGCTGGACAACACCTTCCTGACCCCGGCACTCTGCAAGCCGATCACTCTGGGCGCAGATCTTGTGATGCACTCGGCCACCAAGTGGATGGGCGGACATGGGCTGGCCATTGCCGGCGCTCTGGTCGACGGCGGCGGCTTCGATTGGGAAGCAAGCGGCCTCTTTCCGACCTTAACCGAACCTTACGAGGGCTACCACGGCATCGACTTTGCCGAGGAATTCGGACCGCAGGCTTTTGTCATGCGCGCCCGCGCAGAGGGCCTGCGCGACTTCGGCGCCAGTCTCTCGCCGCAGAGCGCCTTCTATGTGCTGCAAGGATTAGAGACCCTGCCGCTTAGGATGGAGCGGCACATGGCCAACACCCATAAGGTATTGGAGCGCCTCAAAGGCCACCCGGCTGTCGCCTGGATCCTGCACCCCGATCTGGACGATCACCCAGATCATGCCCTGGCCCAAAAAATGCTACCCAAGGGAGCCGGCTCTATCGTCTGCTTCGGCGTCAAGGGCGGGCGCGCAGCCGGCGCCAAGTTCATCGAATCGGTGCAATTGGCCTCGCACCTGGCCAACGTCGGCGATGCCAAGACCCTGGTCATTCATCCCGCGTCCACGACGCATCAACAGATGTCGGCCGAGCAGCTGGCCGCAGCCGGCGTCGGCGAAGACATGATACGCCTCTCTGTCGGGCTGGAGGATGTCGATGACATCCTGGCCGATTTGGAACAGGCGCTGCGCGCCTCGCAGAAGGTCTAGCCTCTCAATGGAGATCAGCGTTCAGGACCACAAGACCTACCTCGCGACCGGCGGCCGCCCCTTTGACCCCGCACAACCCGCTCTCCTCTTTCTGCACGGGGCCGGAATGGATCACTCCGTCTGGGTCCTCCAGACCCGCTACTTCGCTCATCGCGGCTTCAGCGTCGCAGCGCCGGACCTGCCGGGACACGGCCGCTCCGAGGGTGAGGCACTCTCCGACATAGAGAGCCTGGCGGATTGGGTGGCCGCACTGATGGCGGCACTGGGTGTCGCGCGCGCCAGTCTGATCGGTCACTCGATGGGCTCTCTCATCTCCTTCGACTGCGCAGCCCGCCATCCAGACAAGGTAGAGCGCGTCGCACTTCTGGGTGCTGCGCCGAAGATGCCGGTCCACCCCGACTTGCTGGCCGCCGCAGCCGCCAACGAGCATCGCGCCTTCGGCCTGATCTGCGACTGGGGTCATGGACCGGCCGGCCACTACGGCGGGAACCGCGCGCCCGGCCTCTGGCTCATGGGCGGCGGCATCCGCCTCTTGGAGAAGGTACGCCCCGGCGTGCTCTCGACTGACCTGGAGGCCTGCAACGCCTATCTGAATGCCGCCGAGCGCGGCCCCGCCATCAGTGCCCGGACCCTGGTCCTGAGCGGCAGCCTGGATAAGATGACCCCGGCAAAGGCCGGCGCCAAACTGGCACAGTCGGTCCGCAACGCACAGTTCCAGACGCTCCCAGGCGCCGGGCACATGATGATGCTGGAACAGCCGGATGAGACCCTCGACGCGCTGAGGGACTTTTTTGCCTAGACTGGTCGATCGAGAATCAAGTTGTTGTTCTAACAATCAAGCAACGCACTTTTGAAGTTCCTTCACGATATCCAGAACAACCCGCGTGTCACTCTCACAAACAGCTAAATCCAACTGACCATGTGCGAGTTGGTTTCGCATGTCAGCAAGCTTGAACAGGCGTGCGCCATCGTCCTGCGAGATTGCGCCTTCTGATACGAGCGCGCTCACCATGGACCGAGGTGCCATAGGTCTGGACTGTCTTTCAGGAAGCTGCGTTCGCGCCTGTGCTTCAATCAATGCCCAGGCCAACAAGAAGGATGCTGCTGGATCAATATCAATCAGATTCTCAACCCGCTCGATTGCTTTCTCCAGTACATTCTTATCGAGTGGAGAGAATTTTTGATCATACGATTTATAGTAAACCACCTTGAGTCTCCAATCAGGATGCTCAGCTATAGTTCTCTCAAGAAAGTTGATCTTATCAACGGCATCTTTTTGCCCTTTTGGAAGCACCTCAATCAGCAAGTTCGGTTTTCGCTTTATCGCGATTGCATCAGGGCGTACACCGTGAAGGAAAGCAGGCAAGAGGTCGCCATGGGGCTGGCGAACAACCTTATAGCCTTCCTGCTCCAATTCGGTTGCGATCAGTTCGAGCGCATCGGGTTCGGCCTGTGCTACAGACGACACCACCTATCTCACTCCCCATAAAGGATGTCACGAACTCTAACATAGACAACGGGACCATCGGAATCGAGAGCGTCCACCAAGGTCTTGCTTACTTTAATCGATATCGAGTCGGGTTTCTCTGGTTCGAATTTCTGCATTACAAGTCGGCTAACCCGTTGATCATCCGTGTAAACTGTGTGGTTCATGGCATCCAAGATTGGCTTGGCGCAGTTATCGATATCCGCGCTCTCTTCCGTTTGCGGGAAAAGATAAATCGTGATGCATAATCTACGGTTGAAAGGAATGTGTCCTTCGGGAAGCGCTCTTCGCGCGGCCGCCTCGACAGTCGTCTTCCAACCCCTCTTGCCTCTGCTGCTGGCTTGGGCGCTTACTGCGGTTCCCTGTACCAAGAACTCCAACAGAGGCTCTTCCGACACTTTACATCCTCAAGATCGAACTAATTTCAGGCTCCAGTGAAGCTTAACGCAAAGGCCGGACCGTCAGCAAGAAAGACACTATCATTGCGACGGAAGCGCCTCCGCCAGCTCGGCATCGTTGCGGGCAAATACGAGTCTTGAAACTGCCCCGACCGCCTTTGACACGGTTCCAGCTCAAACCCCATGCTGGGTCTCAGACGTCATCGGAAGGAACCAACCCATGATTGAGAGCGATCAGACCGAAGAGCAGCGCGACGAGGGTCTCTCCGCTGACCGTCGACAAGTCCTGAAAGGCGGCCTGGCTGCTGCTGGCGCTGCCGGCGCCGGTCTACTGACGGCAGGGCAAGCCTCGGCCCAATCGTCCGGACCCAAGGCAGAGAGCGATCAGAGCTTCGCCATGAAGCGCGTGCTGGCTCAGCCGGAGCTCTTCTACTATCCAGGCGAAGCACTGGCCGAGGACGAGATTCGGGTGTCCATCATGGGGTCGGGTTGGGGCAACATCGTGCGACGACGGCAAGCCGCCTGCTCCATATTCATCGAGCTCGGCAATGGCGAATCCTTCGTCTTCGACATGGGTCAAGGCAGCTTGGTGAACTACAACGCCATGCAGGTGCCCTATAGCCGGATGGACAAGGTCTTCGTCAGCCACCTGCACATGGACCACACCACCGATATCCTGCCGCTCTACTGCTTCGGCCCGGCCAGCGGCGACCGCTTCACACCGCTCCGCATCTGGGGGCCTTCCGGCGATGGGCCAGAGATGGGCATCAAGTACATGATGGAGACCGGGTTGAAGGCCTATACTAAGTGGCACACAACCTCATTTCGCACCTGCGTGCCGGGAACCGATCCCGTGACCGGCGCCTATGGCCTGGATGTCACCGAACTGGACTATCGCCGCAACGGCTCAGTGGCCTACGAGGACAAGGGCGTCACCATTCGCCATTGGCCGGCGCTGCACATCATAGACGGCGCGATTGGCTATCGGCTGGACTGGAACGGGATGAGTGTGGCTTGGTCGGGCGACAGCAATCCCAGCCATTACTTCGTCGAGAACGCCCAGAACGTGGACCTGATGCTGCACGAGACCGCGCCCTCGCTCGATCGCCTGATACAGGCCTCCGGCGCCTCCAAGCAAGTCGCCCAGTCCATCGTCAGCTCCTCGCACACGCCCGCGCGCGCCTTGGGCAAGGTCTTCAGCCTGACCCGCCCGCAGCTGGGAGTCACCATCCACAGCCCGATCGACCCGCAAGAGATATCGACCTTCGTCGACGAGGTGCGCAAGCATTGGGATGGCCCCTATCAGATCGCCGAAGACTTCTTCGTCTTCAACATCTCCAAGAGCGACAAAACCATCCGCATTCGCCAAGCTGCGATCAACGAGCGCGCCTGGTCGCCCACCATCGATAAGGCCGCCGGCCCGCCGACCACACTCAAGCAGACTGACTACCGCCGCTCCGGCCTCTGGCAGCAGGAGATCAAGGACTATTGAGCAAGCCTCGATGACCATGGCTCAGCCGATACCCCTGACCGTCATCGGCGGATTTCTCGGCTCCGGAAAGACCTCTCTGGTCAATCACATCCTGAACCAGGCCCAGGGCCAGCGCTTTGCCGTCTTGGTCAATGACTTCGGCGCACTCAATATCGACGCCAAGCTGATCGTCGCCGTCGAGGGGGAGACCATCAGCCTGGCCAACGGCTGCGTCTGCTGTACCATCCGCGACGACCTCTTGAGCGAGGTGGTTAAGCTCTCGGCCCGTGATCCGCGGCCCGAGCGCATCGTCGTGGAGACCAGCGGCGTCTCCCAGCCGGTCGCCGTCGCCGAGACGTTTCTGACACCAGCCGTGCAGCCGTTGGTCAGTTTGGAAGGGCTGGTGGCGGTCTTGGATTCCGAGTTGACTCTCGACCACGCGGCCGGACACAGCGATCTCGCCTTCGATCAGATCAAGACCGCCGATCTGGTCGTCATCAACAAATGCGATCTGGTCGATGGTGCACGCCTTCCCGGGCTCAAGGCAGCCGTTCGAAGGATCGTACCGCGGGCGCGTTTATGGGAAACCAGCTTCGGCCGCGTGCCTCTCGATCTGCTTTTCGGCGAACAGACGGCGCTGCAAGTCAGCCAGCCAAACGCGCAAGCCCGCATGACACATGACGGTTTCGAGTCCTGGGTCTATCGCGACGGGCGGGTCTGGTCCTTCTCCGCCCTGCAAGCAGCCATCGAGGCCCTGCCGCGCAAGATCTACCGGGGCAAAGGCCTCGTTCGCTTGGCCCTGCCGGGCACTCCTTGGGGCGTTTTCCAGATGACCGGGCGACGGAGTTGGCTACGCTTCTGCCCACCGCCCGAGAACGCGGAGAGCGAGACCGCTCTCCTCTTCATCGGAAGCGCCGGTGCAATCGACGAGATGGGGATCGCAAAGATCTTCGACGCAGCAGCCGGCGGGCAAGGCCAAGACGAAGGACGCCTGGTCGCCGACCTTCGCTCTTTCTCCGTGATATTCGAGTGATGCTGCTATTGCGATAAGAGGCTGAGCGTAACGCCTGCCGGTGGGACATCGACCAGTTTACTCTGTTCCCAGTGATTGATAAAGGCACGGAGAAATCGGCTGATGTTCTCCTTGATCGAGCCTTCGTTGGCGAGCTGCAGGCGCTTTACGGCGATCAACGCGTCCGAGAAGTCGGCGGTGTAGCTGGCAGTTATCACCTTCTGATAGAAAAGCGTATCGTCTGTCTTGTTGTAGACTTTGTAGTCGACAGTCGACCCGACAGTCATGTCGAAACCAACGGCGGGCTGATCCACTTCGATCAAGTCGGCTTCCAGCATGTAGGCTGCTGCCGATGGGTCCTGGGCCAAGAGGCCGCTGACCTGCAGCGACTGGTCCAGAGCTTGGCGAAACTCCGGAGTGCCCACCTCTGAGGTCCAAAGCGGGCTGGTCTCTTCACCGCCGCCGACACCGCCAAGCTCGATGGTGCCTTGCAGGTCCGGGTTGGCGGCGACTTTCTCCGGCGCCACGGCTTGGGTCGTCATTTGAGAAACGCGAGCCGGCTGTGCACAGGCCGCCAGCAATGTCACCACCAAGATAGACAGTAGTACTTTCACTTGTTGCTTCCCTTTCGTCACTAAACGGCCGGAGACCGACCGCGCGTTACTGATCCTGCGGGCGTGTAGGCGGTGCTGCCTCCCGCGCTGCCTCTGCCGCTTCGATTTGGCTGACGATGCTGTCCATATCGGGCTCTAGAGGAGAGCACTGTTTGGCATCTGAGAGGCTAACGACGCGCCGATTGCGCGCGATCAAGGCTCGTAGTTCCGCCTCTTCCGCAGTACCCAAGTCCATGGCTGCGAGAACCCCCACCCCGCCGACCAGGACGCCGGCGATCGAACCAAGGTTATCGCGCTCACGCGCAAGGCTTTCGTTACGGTTGAAGCCGATCGAGTCGAGATTGGCCTGATACTCACTGGCCAACTGAAAACAGCTCAGCACCTCGTCACTGCTGCGCTGCACCGATACCTCTTGCGATGGGCGCCCACACCCAGATATCAGGATCGACAGTATGGCCAGACCGAGAATTACACGAATCAGCATTGCTTCCCCCAAAGCTATTCTACCACTAGCGATAGACACTATGGTCTGCAAGGGAAACGATGCCGGTCGTGCGTCAGGCCTGCTGGGTCAAGGACCTGCGTCTTTCAAATCCGGTGAAAGTCACTGACGGTAGAAAGGTTCGCAGCCCTTTTCCCATCGATCAAGATGACCAGATCGAGCGTCCCGTCACCCTTCTGATTGCGCTGAACTCTGTGTGGTTCGGACGAACGCGCTTGCAAGTTCCCGCCTCAGGATAAGGCGGTGGAGCCGATGCAAGCGAGCGCCCGCGCTTTGAAGTCAAACTTGTAGACCAGCCTGCGCTCACCGCAGGGCTAGAGACGTTTACTCATGAAGACCTTGTTGCCGGCACGGCTGGTCTCTGCCCATCCCAGGTGACGGTAGAGGCTCTGGATCTCCGGCAACGCACTGTGCGTAGTAAGCTCGAGGAAGGCCAGGTCGCGCGTCCGGCAGGCTCGTTCTGCAGTTTCGATCAACCGACGGGCAAGCCCTCGTCCCTCTGCTTGCGGGTCGACAGCGAGGTTGGCCAGACGAGCCCGCTCCGCCCCGATCATCAAGACCAAGCCGCCCAGTAGACGATCACCCTGTTCGGCCACCCAGACGTTATGCCGTTCAATCTCCTCTGCCAATCCCTCGGCCACATCCGGTAGGTCAGACAACCTGGTTGCGTACTCGGCGTAGGCCCGGCGGAAACAGACAGAAAGGGCTGCCGCATCGGCAGTTCGCGCCGGTCTGATCCTCACCGCTGGGACAGTCTCCTGCACTGCAGAAACTATCCGGCGATCAGCTTATCGGCCCAGGCGTCCAGGTTGCGGCTGTTGCCGTGGATGATCTGCTCGGCCAAGGCGGTGAGCTCCTTCAGGTTCTCCGGGCTGGCGTCATCCATATCGTCGTTGCCCAGCCCCTCGATCATTGCCGCATCCATACGTGTGAACCTGTCGCCTAGAAGCTGCTGCATCTGCCAATTGGCGCTGTGCGCCTGGCCGTGCATCAGGATCGAGATGATCGGTGCACCTTGCGCCGGCGAGATCCAGTTGATCGGGCCCCAGTCCTTGGCGTCATCGAAGGAAAAGCGCCGCGTTTGATAGCCAGTGCCCAGCGAGAGGATCTCCAGGTTCTGCTCTGGCCAAAGATGCTTGGCTTCGGCATAGGCGCAGATCGAGGGTTGATTGGCAAAGACGCCGCCATCGACCAGGACATGCGCGCGGCCGGAGCGAATGTCGCTGACGCGCTCGGGCTCGAAGAAGGTCGGCGCGGCCGAGGTTGCTCTTGCGGCATCTTTAAAAAAGAAATCGGTGGGCCCCTGCCCCAGCTCCGGCCCGCCGACCAGAAACACCGCGCGTCGGGCTTCGATGTCATAGGCAGTGATCACTAGATTGGTCAGAGCGTCGCTCAGGACAGCCTTGCCGAGATGGTGTTCCAGCAACCCCTCCAGAGTCTTAGCATCGTACTTTTCCTGCATCAGAGCGTCGATGTTGAGCCGCGCCAGCGCATCTCTGAGACCGCGGAAACGGTCTTTGGCAAAGATGTTCTCGCCTTCATCGTGGTAGAGGCGCACCAGGTTCTCGGCCGACATCGCGGGCTTGGTCGGGTCCTCTGCGCCCGGCGCGGTCAAGCCGGCGGCGATGATCCCACCGGTCGAAGTCCCGGCCATCATGTCGAAGTAGCAATGCAGCGGATCGGTCTTGCCGCGAGCGCGCAAACGCCCCTCGAGTTCTCGCAGAATAAGGGCCGGCACCAATCCGCGAATGCCGCCGCCGTCGATTGACAAGATTGCCTTGTTGCCACCCTCGATCGCCATGATCACTTCTCCTGCTGCTTGGACCTCGAGCCTAGACCTTGGAAGCGCACTCGACAATCAGTCTGCCGGCTCGCCGGCCAGAGCGGCCTTGTAACGCTCCACATGTGCTGCCGGCCAATAGGTGGAGCGACGATAGTACTCCGGCACGACAGGAACAGTTTTTTCCAAAACCACCCAGGGTTGCTTGCTCGAGGTAAAGATGTGAATGTCGGGAGGGGCCAAGGCAGGATCATCAAGTGTTCCACCGCGTATGAAGTGCACTGCCTCTCCCGCCCCTGAATAGTTGCTCCAAAGCGTTACGCCGCAGTCGGCGCAGCGTGTGAAGAGCTGACCCGAACCGCTGGCCGAGGGCACGCGCGTCTTCTGCAAGCCTCCGCCTGTCTGCTCGACCTCGCTGGCCTCGATCAATAGGTTGACGGCGAAGGCTGATCCGCTCTCACGCTGACACCAGGTGCAATGGCAGCAGTGCACGAACAAGGGCGCGCGCTTCAGCCGATAGCGTACCGCTCCGCACGTGCAGCCGCCCTCCAGGTGCTTGTCATCGTCGTCACTCATACTTGGCCTCCATCCTCCTCTGTTGCGCGCGCAATGGATCGCAGAACAGTAGTCTACAGCCGCACAAACCAGATTCGATATGACTGTCGACCGGGCATGCACAAGCACGCATTCTGGGGTCTTCTCGGTAGATCTCGGCAACCGACAAGACTACGCGTTGAGCCAGTCCTGCAAACGGACCATTTCCCGCATCAGGCCGGCTTCATCACGCCCCCCCGTTACCTAGAAGAACAGCGTACAGGAAACATACCCGCAATATTTGCGCATCTGTCAAACTGTAGGGATTTGTATCATAGTTGTGACTGGACGTTCGCCTAAGAATCATCCGTTGTGTCGCAACCGTGCCGTCCGATACAGTTATCGAGCTGTCTGCCAAGGGCCGCGCAGAGATCGAACGTGGGGGAACATGGCCAAAATTCTGCTCGTCGAAGACAACGAAATGAACCGCGACATGCTCTCAAGGCGCCTCGAGCGCAAGGGCTACGAAGTCTGCGTTACCGACGACGGGCAGAAGGGCGTCGACATGGCCACCAGTGAGCAACCCGACCTCATCCTCATGGACATGAGCCTTCCGGTCATTGACGGCTGGGAAGCGACCCGCCAGATCAAGGCCAACCCCGCGACACAGTCGACCCCGGTCATCGCGCTGACGGCTCATGCCATGTCGGGCGACCGCGAGAAGGCCCTGAATGCGGGCTGCGACGACTATGACACCAAGCCGGTCGAGCTTCCCCGCCTATTGGAGAAAATCAACGCACTGCTGCCTAAGCCTTGATCGAGACAGGGGGGTTATTCGCTCAGGCCCCCCTCGGCCCTGACGGCCCTATCCTGCTGTGATGTCCGGGCTAACTCTCTTGCCCTTTACGAAATAGGTCTTGAGGCCACCGATGCCCTTCACCCGAATGAGGCCGCGCTCTTCCAGATCAAAGTGCGCCGCGATCAACTTGGCTGTGGCCTCGGACACTTGGATCTCACTTGGAACTCCATGCGATTCCAAGCGACTGGCGACGTTCACCGTGTCCCCCCAGACATCATAGAGGAAACGATGTGTGCCGATCACCCCGGCGACCACCGGACCGCTATGAATGCCGATGCGGATCTGCAAGGCGGCTTCGGATTCGGCGTTTACGACCTCTAGACTCTCGACCATGCGCAAGGCCATCTCTGCGACAACCTCTGCATGGTCATGCCGTGGCTCTGGCACGCCCGCCACGACCATGTAGGCATCGCCAATCATCTTGATCTTCTCGATGCCCAGTTCGCGAACCAGATGATCAAAGCGCGAGAACACGCGGTTGAGATAGTGCACCACGGTGGTGGGCGGCAAACGTGCCGACATTCCTGTGAAGCCAACCAGATCGGAGAACATCACCGTGACGTTGCTGAAGCGGTCGGCGATCAGCGTCTCACCGTCGTTCAACCGCCCGACGATTTGGCGCGGTAAGATGTTGAGCAGCAAACGCTCATGCTTCGCTTTTTCCTGTTCCAGGCGATTCAGGTAAAGCTGCTCGCGTTCGCGCCAGCGCTTCTTCTCCAAGGCCGCGCTGATACGGGCCCTGAGGAGAACCGGGTTAAAAGGCTTCAGCAGATAGTCTTCGGCGCCGGCCTCGATGCAGCGCACGACGCTGTCGATCTCGTCCAAAGCCGAGATCATGATGACCGGCACCTTGTGCAGCCTCTTGTCCAGCTTGAGCCTGGTCAGCACCTCGAAGCCATTCATCTCCGGCATCATGAGGTCCAGCAAAACCAAGTCGAAATCTTCGATCGCCATGAGCTCGAGCGCCTGACGTCCGCTATCCGCATGCGAGATCGAATGCCCTTCGCGAGACAGTCGTCGGGCCAGGAGCGCCCGGTTGATCTCCATATCGTCGACCACCAAGACTCTACCGGTTTCGACACGTCCGACATCGGCCTCGCTGACCGGGTGCAAGCTTTCGACCAGGTTTGTGACCATAGCGGCAACATCGCCTGACTGGGTGGTGTCCGCATTGTCGGCGGTCTCAGGTTGCTGTGTGAATCTCACAAGCCTATCGATCTGGGCGAGCAGGCGCTCGGCATGGTCGAGCAGCATGAGGAGGTCAGCGCGCAGGCGTTCCGCACCCAGATCCTCCAGGTCCTCGAGCAGCATTTCGCCGTAGCCTTTGATCGCATTGATCGGCGTGCGCAGATCGTGGCGCAGCTTCTTCTCACCGCTCCAATCGTCATCTGCAACTGACAGATCCGCTGACAACTCTCTGTCGAGCAGACGATCGACCAGCTTCTTGAGGCTAAGCGCCGCGTCCAAAATGCGACCCAGGTCGCCTTGAACCTCTTCCGGACCTCTGGCGGTAACCTCGTCGCGCAGAAGCTCACCGAAGCCCAGGATCGCGCTTACCGGCGACAACAACTCCTGACGTAGGTTGGCTAGCAGTGCCTGCTGCGCACGCTGACTTTGGTCACGCGGCGCCACGTTGAGCTAGGATCCACCGTCCAAACGGGAGGCACTACTTGGCAGCATTTCCCTCAGACGAGCGAGAATGGTGCCGATCTCGTCACCATCCTTTCTGACCAGCAGTTCGACAGAGCCTTTCAGGCGCCGATGGTCTTCTGCGGTAAGAGTCTTGGCGGTAACCACGATCACCGGAACCTCCAGCCAATCAGGGTTCCGGCGAAGCTGCGTCAAGAATTCGAAGCCGTCCATCTCCGGCATCATGAGGTCCAAGAGGATTACATCCGGCTTCGCCTCCGCCAGGCAGTCCAGAGCGGAGAGCCCATTGCTAGCCTCTGCCGTCCGCCAGGCCTGCTTGTGCAGCATGCGTTGCAGCATCTGCCGAGAACCGTCCTCGTCTTCGACGATCAGAACCAGAGGAGAATCCTTGTCGGGGCAATGCGCTCTCAGGGCCGCCAGCAACCTGCTTTGATCGATCGGCTTTCCCAGATACTCGCTTGCACCAAGCGAAAGACCTCGAGAGCGATCCTCGGCGAAGGTCAGCATGATGACGGGAATGCTTGCCAGCTGAGGGTCGTGTTTGAGTTCGGACAGCAACGACCAGCCATCGCGCTCCGGCATCAGCACGTCGAGGGTTATGGCGTCCGGAGGGGTCTCGCGTGCCTTGGCAAGCGCCTCAACGGCGCCGAGTGCCGAGGTCACACGATAGCCGTCGCGGCGCAGATGCCTCGTCAGAAGGTCATGGACGGCAGGGTCATCATCCACCACCAAGACCAGGGGGGCTGCCTGGTCGAATGCCTGGCCCGCCTCGCCCACAAGCGCTTCGCCCGGCATTTCCGTCGACGGGTTGCGGCATATGACCGGCAGCCGAATCTCGAAGGTCGAGCCCTTACCCGGTTCGCTCCGACAGTTAATGCTGCCTTGCAGCTGCTCGCAGAAGACTTTGGTGATCGAGAGGCCGAGCCCGGTGCCGCCGTAGTTCCGGGTGGTCGAGGAGTCTGCCTGCGTAAAGGGTTCGAACACCTTCGCGACCTGCTGGTCCGTCATGCCGATACCCTGGTCGGCAACGGCGAACACCAGCTGCTCTCTTGCATCACCCCCCACCCGCTCGATGGAGAGAACGACCTTTGCATCCTTGGTGAACTTGCAGGCGTTGGACAGCAGGTTGAGGAGCGCCTGACGGACCTTCGCTGGGTCGCAGTGCATCTCTCCGACGTCCGCGGCGCACACCACTTCCAGCTCAATTCCGTTCTTGCGCGCCAAAGGTTGTATCGTGACCGCAACGTCCGAGATCAACTTGGCCACCTCGAAGGTTTCCAGATGGAACTCCATCTTTCCGGCCTCGATCTTGGAGAGATCGAGAATATCATTGATCAGAGCCAAGAGGTGCTTGCCGGCAGACTGGATCTTCTTGATGTCGGCAAGGTTGGTTTCGTCACCGCGATCCTCTGCTTCCTCCTGGATGAGTTCGCTGTAGCCGATGATCGCATTCAAGGGCGTACGCAGCTCGTGGCTCATGTTGGCAAGGAAGGTGCTCTTGGTCTTGTTGGCAGCCTCTGCTGCTTCCTTGGCCGCTTGCAGCTCATCTTCGGCCTGCTTACGCTCGGTGATGTCTCGGCCGTAAAGGTTCACATGCCCAGCCTCAGGGACCGGCCAAAGCAGAACAGCATAGACGAACTCGCCGATGTCGAATTCGAAGTCCTGACGCAGGTCGTTGTTCAGTCCCCAGCGGACGTGCCTCTGCAAATCTTGGTTCACGCGTTCGCCGACCGTGAGTTCGAGTGCGGCGAGCAAAGGCGCACTTGCGCGGTTGGCGTAGATGAGGTGGCCATCACGGTCGATCCGCATCACCGGACCCGGGTTCTCTTCAGGAATCCGGGCAAGATCGCGCACCTTGACCTCGGCCTCCTTCAACTCCGTGACGTCGCTATAGACCGCCACCGTGCTGCCGTCCTCGGTCTTGCGTTCACTGACCTTTATCCACTGGTTCGACGAGCGCCGTTGAAGGTGAGTGCCTTTGGGATTGCGATGCTGTTCCAGCCTCTGTGCGAGCCAGATCTCTTCTCGGCCCTTGGCGTCATCGATTAGTCCGGAAGAGAGTGCAGCGCGCAGGATTGCCTCAAAAGTCGCCCCCTCCGCGATCGATCCTTGGTGTCCCGGATGGAGCATGTCCCGATAGTTACTGTTGGCCAGCACCAAGCGGTCCTCCTTGTCGTAGAGGGCAAAGCCCTCGGAGGAGGACTCGATCGCCTCAATCAGACGTCGGTGCGCTTGGGCAGCACGCGCCTCGCTGTTTCGACGCGCTTCCTCTGCCTTCTTGCGTTCTGTGATCTCCTCGCGCAACGAGGCGTTCACATCCTGCAAACGCTCAGCCTGCTGCCAACGGTCGATCGCCAATGCGAGGTGCGTTGCGAAGGACTGGGCGACTTTGATGTCTTCCCTATCGTAGCCCTTCTCTCGTTCCGTGCCGAAGGCGATACTCCCCAGAACCTTGTCGTAGGCCTGCAGAGGTAGAGCCAGCACGGTGGCCAGCGAACCGGCCTCCAGTGCCTCGTCCGCGATCTCCGTCAGTGTCTCGCGCCTTGCCGGCAAGTCCGTGATCAGTTGCATCTGTTGACATTGCATAACCTGCCCGGTTATGCCGTGATCCAATGCAACCCCTTGTCGCGAGACCTTGGGGACATCGCGGCGGGTTTCCAGCAAGGTACGAAGTTCATAGCTATCGCCGTCTTCACGCAGTGCCAAGGTGCAGCGTTCGAAGTCGATCACCCATTTGAGCTTACCGATCGCACCGGTGAGCAATCGGTCCAAGTCCGGTGTCTTGGCGATCAGCAACACGACTTCCGACAGCAGCGCAAATCGAGCCGCCTGGATCTTCCAGGCCTCCTCCTGATCTGCTTGTCCAACGCTGTCGCCGGTCATTGGCGTTGCTACCCTCCAAGCGCCTCCGTAAGGGCCGAGTCTACCTCCACCCGCATGCCGTCGGCCAGCGTGTCCAGGAGATTCCCCAGGCCCGCTAAGGCGATTACCTCCATCAGCTCCTGATCGCCGATCCCCTGCGCGCGCACGGTCTCGTAATCGGCCGCCTGCAGACTCTGCGGATCCAAGGCGCATTTCTGTGCAAACTTGACGATTGTCTGCACCCGTTGCGGTGCCAGAGCCTCCAGGTTGCTATCCAGTGCCGCCAAGGTGTCCTCCTCTACACCCAGTGTTTTGCAGGTGACCTGGTGAATTGCACTGCAATACTGGCACTTCTTCGCTGCAGAAATCGAATAGAGGATCATGCTCGCCAGCGAGACAGGCAGACTGGTTTGAAGGAATATGTTCTGTAGTGCCGCCCAGATGCCATTCAACGCCGCAGGTGAATTGGCTGCCATCCGGTGGATGTTCGGGACAAAGGGTATCTCCAACACGCGTTTGATGTCATCGAACTTTTGCGCAACCTCCGGGCTTGCCTCGCCGTCCGCCACCATTGGAAGCGGGCTCTTGTGAGGTCCGGTCATAGTCCCGATCCCTTAGGGCCTCGAGAAACACGGGCTCTGCGCCCTGCATTGCGGTTCTTCATGCTTGTCCTTCCCCAACTGTCTACCACGCCTAAGATGCCCCACGGGGACGATCTAGTCCAAGTTCGTTTGCCAGGCCGACCCGATCCCGGTTCTGTCCTCGCCGAACCCCCTTCGGCTTCTCTCTTCATCCCAAGAAACCGTTCTCGAACGGACACTAAGAACAAGAGGGACAGATAGGGAAAGCAGACCCATCCTCAAACGTTCAACCTAAACTCGATTGATCACTCGATTCGCTTGCGCGCGGTATTGCTGAAAAGATCCATAACGCCTTATCGGCTGTTGGTCTAGATAGGTGGTCAGTATCTGAATCTTACAGTGACGAGCAGCGGTCATCTCAGATACGGCAGCGCCAGGTCCCTAAAGATGTCCAGATCCTTCGATTGGCCGCACAAGCGGATCGGGCAACGGCTTTCGGCGGGCAAACGCACCGTCTGCCACCTACCCGATATCAAAAATGATATGGCCTTCGAGCAAAAGAAGTATTTCACGGCCGGCCGACCAGCGCTCATTCTCTATGAGGCAAAGACCGATCAGGGCTCCAAAGTCATGTCACACTCCACAGCCTCACCGGCTATCAAACCTGCCCGTTGGGCCGATCCCGCCAACAAGCTGTTTCCCCATCAGGTCGGCTTCACCGCGCCGCCGCACGATTTCGATGCCGCACCGCACGATTTCCTGCGGATTGCGCCGGAGGGTGTGGGCGTGCATGGCCGCCTGTTGCACCTATCCTCCTACCAACATCAACTCTCTCAACGCGTCGACAACTTCCACCTGTTGGAGGAGGTCGTGCACTGCATGGCCAATGCCGGCGCGGACGTGGTGGGGCAGGTGGGAACCAACTGGGTGCACGCCGGCGGCAAGTCACCGGACGACATCCGCGCCTTTCTAGCCAAGGTCAGCGACACCTATGAGACGCCGCTGCACATGGCCGGTTACTGTCTGGTCGAGGCCCTGCAATCTCTGGGCGCCGAGAAAATCGCACTGAACTCAGTCTACTATTGGCCGGATTGGCGCGACGGCATCGCCCGGTTCTTGCGCGAGGCCGGCTTCGATCTGCTCTATGTCGGCAACTTCGTCGATCTAGGCCTTGCTGCAAACCAGGACGAGGTCAATGCCGCCCATTGGATCTTCCCCGGCGACTTCGCACGGCGATCGATGGAGATCGTTGCCGAGCGCGCACCGAGAGCAGACGCGATCGTGATCAACGGTATGCCCAATTTCCGCCGGCCGGGCGATGACCTCCCGCAAAGGCCGGTCAGTTTTGCAGCTGAGCTCGAATCCACCGTCGGCAAGCCCTTGGTGGCCTCTGACCTGGCGCTCTACTGGCGCATCTTCAAGACCCTGGGTGTCGCGCCGGAAGCCCCGCAAGGCCGCTTGCTCGCCAGCCTCCAAGGATAGGACGTAAAAATGCATCCGATCTACATTCTTTGGGCGACGCCACGCTCTACCTCCACAGCCTTCGAGTGGATGATGCGCATGCGCGGCGACATGACCTGCTTTCACGAGCCCTTCGGCGAGGCTTGGTATCAGGGGGACGACGCGCGCTGGCCGCGCCTGACGCCGGAGAGTCCGCGCCAACCCGGCCTGACGATCTCTGGCGTGCTGGAAACACTCCTGACGGCAGCCCAAGAGCGGCCCGTCTTCTCCAAGGACATGCCGCAGTACACCGACCACTTGTGGAACGAGGCCTTTCTCGGCCGGTTCCGCCATTCCTTTCTGATCCGCAATCCTGCCAAGGTGCTTTCGTCCTGCGCGCGCAACTGGGATTACTTCTTGGCCAAGGAGATCGGCTTCGACGACCAGCGCCGCCTCTTCGACCGGCTGGCCGAACGCGACGGTGTCGCCCCGCCAGTGATCGACAGCGACGATCTTCTGACCGACCCACAGGGCATCGTCGCCGCCTGGTGCGCAGCGCTGGACATCCCCTTCATTCCCGAAGCGCTCAGCTGGGAACCGGGCGCACGCGACGAGGTGCTCTGGTATGACAAGGAACAGGTCTGGCACGCCACGTTGAAGCAGTCGGACGGCCTGAAGCCGCAAAAAACCAAGCCCGCCGATATCGGCAAGACGCCGGACTGGGTGCAAGACATGTATCGGGACTTCCTGCCCCACTACGAACATCTGCGCAAACATCGGATCAAGCTGACCAGCGAAGCGGCCGGTTAGCGCCGATCGGAACTTAGTGGCCGGGCAAAAAGATAGGTTTGCCTCTAGGAACCAGGAACCTTCTTGATCTCCAAGGCGGCCTCGTCTTCATCGAAGAGCTTTTGCGTCGTCTCCAAGCCCTGACGCATATGGTCAACCAGATGGGAAAGCATGGCGCTAAGGTCGTCGCCGCTGGCAAACGCGAGGTAGGCGTCGTGGGCCTGACGCAATGGCCCCTGGCGGCCATGCGCGTGCTGATGCAGCGAGAAATAGAGATGCAGGTTGGGCTTCATTCGATCCCAGGCCTGCAGCAGCAAGCTGTGCCCGCTCAACTCGAAGCACCAGCTGTGGAGATGAAGCTCCTGCTCAATGGCGCGGGTGCCGTCGCTGCCCTGCTGGATGGTATCGCTCAAGGCCTGGTTTCGGGCCTGCAGGTCGGCGAGAGCGGCCAGATCGCGTTTGTTCCAGCATTCACGGAACGCCAACTGCTCCAGTGCGACGCGCAGCGAATAGATTTCCTCCAGATCCTTGCGCCCGGTCAGGCGCACATGCACACCCTTGTAAGGCACGCTAACCAGCAGGCCGACGTCGACGAGATCGCGGATCGCCTCGCGCAATGGTGCCCGGCTGACGCCCAGGTGACGAGCAAGGTCCTGCTCGCGCAGTCGCTGCCCAGGCTCCAGCTTGCCACTGACGATCAAGGGCATGAGCCGGGTCAGGATTTGCTTCCTGATCGTCTGATCCACCACCGGGCTGAGGTCTAGGTTCGACAAGGTCGTTCTTCCAAGAACTAGGGTTGGCGACGGGTGGATGGTTCGAGGCGAACCGCAGAAAGGCGCGGCCGCCGGTCCCCTCCGACAAACGACACTAGCCAAGCGCTGCCGCGCTTTGAAGCCCCTGCCACC
Source organism: Rhodospirillales bacterium (assembly GCA_963669445.1). Classification (GTDB taxonomy): domain Bacteria; phylum Pseudomonadota; class Alphaproteobacteria; order Kiloniellales; family JACOMY01; genus JACOMY01. Next base: position 468,348 of record OY770029.1, on the reverse strand, counting down.
CCTTGTCCCGCCTCTCCAGCAAGATTGCCGACAGGCAGGAGCGCTTCGAGCAAAATACCAGAAAGATTTTTGTCGACAATCCTATTATATGACCTTACCCTCTTCACCAATGCAGGGACAGCTGTGCCGTGCCGCCCCATGTGGGGGGCGATCAGGTCGCGTCGCCCCGCAAACCCGAGACACAGCCCACCGGGAGGAGACCCATGATCAGACGCCTTACCGCCGGAACCCTTGGCAGCCTGACGCTGCTAGGGCTTATTGCTGCCAATCCGCTGGCTGCCGAGGAGACCAAGTACGTCACCATCGGTACCGCCGGTCAGACCGGCATCTACTATGTCGTCGGCCAATCGATCTGTAAGTTCGTCAATCGCAAGAGTGCAGAACACGGCTATCGTTGCACGGCGCCAGCCACCGGTGGGTCCATTGCCAATCTGAACGGCATCGCGGCGGGAGACCTCGACCTGGCAACCGTGCAGTCGGACTGGCAGTACCATGCGCTAAACGGCACCAGCACTTTCTCCGAGTCCGGTCCGAACGAGAAGCTGCGCTCCATCTTCTCGGCCCATCCCGACGTGGTTACTGTGGTCGCCCGCGTCGATTCGGGGATCGAGACGCTCGCCGACCTCAAAGGCAAGAAGGTCAACATCGGCAATCCCGGTTCCGGCTCTCGCGCCACCGCCGAGGTACTGCTGGAGACCATCGGCATCGAAGTCGAGGACCTGGCGCTGGCCTCTGAACTCAAGTCCTCCGAACAGTCACAAGCACTTTGCGACAACAAGATCGAGGCCATGATCTTTTCTGCCGGCCATCCCGTCGGCAACATCAAGGAAGCAACCGTCGCCTGCGACACGCGCTTCCTACAGCTCACCGGACCCGAGATCGATGCTCTCGTTGAGAAGACCCCCTACTACGCAAAGGCCACGATCCCGGCCGGCATGTACCAGGGACAGCCGGAGACGATCGAAACTTACGGCCCACTCGCCACTCTCGTGACCTCCAGCGATGTCGACGAAGAGGCGGTCTATCAAGTGGTCAAAGCTATCTTCGACAACTTCAATCGTTTCAAGGATTTACACCCTGCCTTTGGCAATCTATCAGAGGAAGCGATGATCACCAACGGGACCATCGCACCACTGCATCCTGGCGCCGTGCGCTATTACAAGGAAAGGGGCTGGATGTAACGGCCAAGAGGTCGCGGTCGGCTGGCGAAGATCGGCCTTGAACAGCCCACCGAGTGGGCGGATGCTCGCAGACATGGGGGTACTGAGCCCCCGCAGGAGCGGTCTGGGAGAACAAGAAGATGGCAAGAGAGGCGATCCGCAGCGCAACGCTGGCTGACGAGACCGCGCTGGTACGAGAGTTAGCTACAGCAAGCCAGCTCGACGATGCGGCACGCAAGACGATCTCAGCCTCGGCGGCCGCGTTGGTGCGAAAGGTCCGCAGCTCCGGCTCAATCGGCAAGATGGAAGCCTTTCTGGCCGAGTATGGCCTCTCGACCAAGGAAGGCGTGGCGCTGATGTGCCTGGCCGAAGCCATGCTGCGGGTGCCCGACACAGACACCGTCGATGCCCTGATCAAGGACAAGATCACACCGCACGACTGGGGCGCGCATCTGGGCGGCGCCGGTTCCATCCTGGTGAACGCAACCACCTGGGGCCTGATGCTGACCGGACGCGTTCTCGAAGAAGACGAGGAGAACAGTCTAGCCGGCGTGCTGCACGGCCTGGTCCGTCGAATGGGCGAGCCGGTGATCCGAAAAGCGACCGGCGAAGCGATGAAGGAGATGGGCAAGCAGTTCGTGTTGGGCCGCACCATCTCAGAAGCAATGAAGCGCGGCAGCGAGATGGTCGAGAAGGGCTACACCTACTCCTTCGACATGCTGGGAGAGGCCGCCCGTACCGACGCCGACGCACGGCGCTATCATCAAGCCTATGCCGATGCCATCGCCGCGATCGCCAGGCATGCCGACAAGGCCGACATTCGCGACAATCCGGGTATTTCGGTCAAGCTCTCGGCCCTACATCCGCGCTATGAGATGGGCCAGCGCGACACCATGCTGCCGCAGCTCTCCGAGCGGCTGCTCGATCTCGCCCGCGCGGCGCAGTCGGCAGGTATCGGCTTTAACATCGATGCCGAGGAAGCCGATCGTCTGGACCTCTCGCTCGACGTCATCGAAGCCACCCTCTCGGACAGCTCGCTTGCCGGTTGGGACGGTTTCGGCATCGTTGTGCAGGCCTTCGGGCGCCGCGCCGGCCCGGTGCTTGACTGGCTGCATGGCCTGGCCGAGAGCTTGGATCGACGCATCATGATCCGCCTGGTGAAGGGCGCCTACTGGGATATGGAGATCAAGCGCGCGCAGGTGATGGGGCTGGAGGGCTATCCGGTCTTCACTCGCAAGACGCACACCGATGTCAGCTATCTGGCCTGCGCGCGCAAGCTGCTGGGCATGTCGGATCGCATCTACCCGCAATTCGCGACACACAACGCCCACTCCGCCGCCGCCATCCTGCATATGGCCGATGGCGACCTGCGTCGCTTTGAGTTTCAGCGACTGCATGGCATGGGCGAAGCGCTGCACGATGCGATTATGCAAAGTGCCGGCACGCGCTGCCGCATCTACGCGCCGGTAGGCGCTCATCGCGACCTGCTGGCCTACCTGGTTCGACGGCTGTTGGAGAATGGAGCCAACAGCTCTTTCGTCAACCAGATTGTGGATACCTCGGTGTCGCCGGAGGCCATTGCGCGAGATCCGATCGAGGTCGCGCGCCAAGACAGCTTCTCTCCCAACCCCAGGATCGCAGTGCCCTCCGCCATCTTTGCGCCGCGACGCAACAGCCGCGGCTGGGATCTGACCGACCCATGCGATCTCGCTGCCATCGAGGCCGGCCGGGCGCCCTTCGCAAGCCCTCACCAATGGTCGGCAGAGCCTTTGGTCGCCGGTGGCGTGACGGTTGGCAAAGGCCGCAAAATCCTCAATCCGGCGAAGCCCGAGGAGGTGGTGGGCGAGGTCAAAGAGGCCGATGGGGGCCTGGTACAGACCGCCGTCGGAGCCGCACGCGAGGCTCAAGCCGCCTGGGAAACGACCCCAGTTGCCGAGCGCGCGGTAATCATCGAGCGTGTCGCCGACCTCTATGAAGACAACACCTTCGAGTTCCTGGCGCTAACCGCTCGTGAAGCCGGCAAGACGCAGCTCGACGGTGTTGCCGAGGTGCGTGAGGCCGTGGACTTCCTGCGCTATTATGCACGCGAGGCGATCCACCACGACGCCAATTCGTGGGCGCGCGGTATCATCGTTTGCATCAGCCCCTGGAACTTCCCGCTGGCGATCTTCACCGGTCAGATCGCCGCTGCGCTCGCCACTGGCAACGCAGTTATCGCCAAACCGGCCGAGCAAACGCCGCTGATCGCCTACAAGGCCGTCAGTCTGATGCGCGAGGCCGGCGTGCCTGAAGGCGTCATTCAGCTGTTGCCCGGCGACGGAGCCGCCGTCGGCGGTCCCTTGACCGCCGATCCGCGCATCGACGGGGTCTGCTTCACCGGCTCGACCGAAGTGGCGCAGTTGATCAACCGACAGCTGGCCCGCAGCGCCCCCGACGCCTTGCTGATCGCTGAGACCGGCGGCCTCAACGCCATGATCGTCGATTCGACGGCTCTGCTGGAGCAAGCCGTGCGCGATATCGTCCGCGCCGCCTTCCAAAGCGCCGGCCAGCGCTGCTCGGCCTTGCGCATGCTCTACGTCCAGAAGGACGTCGCCAAGGAGCTGACGGAGATGCTGACCGGCGCCATGCAGGAGCTTCAGGTTGGCGACCCCTGGCACCTTGCCACTGATGTCGGGCCGGTCATCGATGCCGAGGCCCAGCAACGCATTGCCGCCTATTGCACAGCCATGTCCAAGAACAAGGGACTGGTGAAGGCGCTGGACAAGCCGGAAGGCGGCCTCTTCGTAGCACCCACCGCCCTCAAAGTCGCCGGGATCGAGGCCCTGGAGGAAGAGATCTTCGGCCCCGTCCTGCACATCGCCACCTTCCAGAGCAGAGACATCGATGACGTTGTGAAGGCGGTAAACGACAAAGGCTACGGCCTTACCTTCGGCCTGCACACCCGTATTGACAGCCGCGTCCAGCACCTGCTGGACCGGCTCCACGTCGGCAACATCTACGTCAATCGCGACCAGATTGGCGCCGTCGTCGGCTCCCAGCCCTTCGGCGGCGAAGGCCTTTCCGGAACCGGACCCAAGGCCGGTGGCCAGCACTATGCGCAACGCTTCCGGCGCCCGCTGGCCGGCTCGGAGCCCCGATCCACTACGAGTGGGCCTCTGCTCGACGACCCGATTCTGCAGATGGCCTTTTCCGGCCTGGATGAAGCGGCCTGGGCGAAGGCCAAGGACCGAATTCAGCAGCTGAGGGCAGCCCTTCGCGGTGCGGCAGCTGCCGCCGTGTCCGCTGCAGCGGCACTGGATGCCGGGCCGATCGATCTACCGGGACCGACAGGCGAATCGAACCAGTTCTCCTTGCACCCGCGCGGACCAGTGCTCTGTTTGGGACCGGACGGTGATAGCCTGCTGGCACAAGCCGTGCAGGCGCTGGCGGCCGGCAATTCCGTTCTGGCGGTCGCCCCCAATGCCAGTGACATTCTGACAATGCTGCGCAATTCCGGGTTTCCCCTGGCCACCCTCGATGGCTGCGTCGATCCCAAGTCCCTGGCGAGCTTGCCGATTCATCTGCTGGCCTATGCCGGCTCAAGCGAGGAGCGGGCTGCTCTTCGCATTGCCCTCGCCGATCGCGCGGGTCCGATCGTCCCTTTGGTTACAGATCTGATCGATCCCATCGCTTACTGCAGCGAGCGCTCGGTCTGCATCGACACGACGGCTGCAGGCGGCAACGCCACGCTCTTGAGTGCAGCCGGCGGTTAAGACCGGTCCGTCAAGTCAAGCTTCGCCTTTGAATGCGGCGCGGGTCAGCCTTGGGTGCTGCGCCGCACCAGCTCGCGATAGAGGCTTTGTAGACGTCGGGTGATCGGGCCGGCTCCCTCCTGGTCGCCAATGCGTTTGCCGTCGATCTCGGCGACCGGGGTCTGCGCGCCGAAGGTGCCGGTGAGGAAGGCCTCGTCGGCACCATAGGCTTCATAGAGCGTGTAGTTCTTCTCGAAGACCGGAATGGCGTTCTCACGGCACAGATCGATGATCTTTTGCCGGGTCACGCCGTTCATGCAATAGTCCCCGGTGGAGGTCCAAACCTCGCCACGGCGAACGATGAAGAAGTTGCAGGCATTCGTCGTGTTGACGAAACCCTGCGGATCCAACATCAGGGCCTCGTCGGCGCCGGCCTGCTCCGCCTGCAGACAGGCGATAATGCAATTCAGCTTGGAGTGGGAGTTGAGCTTGGCGTCTTGCGAGGTCGGCAGCCCCCGCACCTGCGGAACGCTGGCCAGACGGATACCGCGCGCCTGCAGGCTGGATGTGGGTTTGGAGTGCTCCAGAATGATGACGATGGTCGCACCGAAACGCGCCAACCCCGGATGTTGAAAGGGCTTGGCCTTGCGCCCGCGCGTGACCATCAGACGGCAGTGCACATCCTGGGTCATGCCGTTGGCTGCTGCCGTGCAGTTTAGCGCATCCAGTAGGCCGGCTTTGTCCATACCAATGTCGATAGAGACACTCTTGCAGCTGTTGTAGAGCCGCTCCATATGCTCGTCGAAGAAGGCCCATCTGCCGTTGTAGAGGCGCAGGCCCTCCCACATGCCGTCTCCCAACATGAAGCCTGAATCGTAGACCGAGACCTTCGCTTCGTCGCGCGGAACCAGATCGCCGTTCACATAAATCAAGAGATCTCTGTTGCGTGCATCCTCTTCTGCGTCGTGGGTGCTGTGGCTCGTGTCATGCATCGCGCTGAGACCTCGATTCTTGGCGGTGGGCGCTCGGCCCCTCTAGACCGCTAGGCTACTCATGACTTAGACGATTGTCGACAAAAAGCTGATTGCTGCTGCCATGCGAAAGTGGAGGCCAAGCCTTGACCGACAGCGGCTGCCAACGGCATGTCCAGAAGGCGCAAGAGCACAAGCAGAGGGGTTTCGACGATCAGCGGTATCACCCCGACCATCGCTATCACCCAGGCCGAGATCCCCGGCCTGCAGTCCAGTCTGCGGATCACCGCCTATCCGGTGATTGTCCGCGTTGCCCGCCAACAACTGGGCGGCGGCTTCGGCGACCACAGCAGACGTCCCTATACCTGGACTGTCATGCTGCAGGTCGACGGGCAATGGGCAGAGGTGGTGAGCGCACGAGGCTCAGTGCGCGAATGGGGCAGCCTCGACCGGCTGGAACGCTGGCTTAGGTCCCAGGGTTTCCGCTACAGCTGGCTTCAGAACGAACTGGAGCCGAGCGAAGAGACAGATATCCCAACGCTGCCCTCATCTCCCTTCCAAAAATCTTGAGGCTCTGCCAGAGGCCACCGCATCCTTCGCAGTAGGCGCCGTCCTCCTCAATACCACTTCCCAGACGTGAAATCGGGCGGTGGGGGCACGTGCATCTCGGGCTGCAGCGGAACGCTGGTGAAGGCGCCCTTGATGGCTGCATTCCAGCGCTTCGCCCGGTCCAACAGCTCCCTTGCGGAACTCTGCATGCGGCCGCGGGCCATGAGGATGCCTAGGTCGGCGCCGTGATAGCAGTACTCTCCGGGTCCGTAGACCCGCAGGTAAAAGGCCTCCTGCTCATCGCCGACGCTGGTGATGTTGAGAGCCGGGCGCTGAAAGCTGGCACTGCCGTCAGCGTCCATGCGCCAGATGCCGGACTGCGGCGCCTTGGTGATCAACTCGACCTTGTCCTCGGTCTGCTTCAGCACCAGCTGGGTCCAGTTATCGTAGTGGTTCCAGCGTTCCTGCACCGCCTCGATGTCGACCTCGTAGTCGGGATCCAGGTACTCCAGCAGGTGAAAGAGGAAGAGCGGGCAACCGCCGTAGGTCGAGGTGATGAGGTTGGTCGGCGGCGAGGCACCGCTGATCCTGGGGTTGAGCTCACCCAGGTAGACCTCGTTGCTATCGGTATCCAGCAGGAAGTCGACACAGAAGACGCCCTTGTAGCCCTCTTGGTAGAGCCGATCGCCGAACTTGCGGGCCATCTCGCGAACCTTGTCCGGCACCCCATCGGGCAGGATGTCTGGCGCCATGTCGTTGCCGCACCATCCGCCCTTGTAGGGCGTGACCTCCTCGAAGCCAGTGATGTCGGTCATCACTGGGCCCACCAGGGTGCCGTGGCGTGTGGCGCAGCCTTCGATGGTACCGGGCAGGTGATTGATGCGCTTCATCACTTTCAGATCGGCATCGATCATCTTGGGCGCATAGCGGTCCCAGTCCTTCTCGCAGGTGATGAAGAAGGTGGTGCGTCCGCTGTCGCCGTAGGGTGTCTGCACCACCAGGTCGCTGCCCAGACCTGCCCCTCCGGCCAAGGCTGTCAGCTCCTCATAGCTTTCCGCGCGTCCCATGGTGTTGGGTGCAGAGGCGACACCCGCCTCATCCCCCAGCCGCGTCGTCTCGATCTTCGAATCGAGCCGGTTGCGCAGGGCCGCCGACGGCAACGCCAGGTCGACGCCCACCTCCTCGCAAAGCTGCTCCGTCTCTTCATCGAACATGACGAAGAGCGCCTTGCCGCGGGGATTGGCCTTCACGCGCGCACGAAAATCCGGATGATCGATTAGGTAGTTCGCCACATCCTCCATCGACTTGAATTCGGGCACCTCTGCGGTTCCGGGTACGAAGCAACGCGGATGCTGGCTGTCGAAGATGTCGAAGTAGTTCACGAACTCCAGTGCGCCGACCCATTGATCCAGCCCCAACAGGCTGAAGGGCGTCGGCGTGACGACGTAGATCGGCGTCTCGTTGCGCCGGAGGTAGCGGAAGATGTCGCTAAGCCCATTTAGCTTCGGCCGATCGGCGCTCATGCGGTTTGTTCCTTTTTTGGTTCTGCGCGTCTCTATTCCCAGATCCATGTTAGGCCGGTCTTGCCAGGCGGTCGATGGTCTCTTCGATGTCGGCTTCGGTGGTTAGCGGATTGATGGTGCAGAGCCGTAAGACACTGCGCTCGCGCAACATGGTGGAGGACACGCAGGCAAAACCGCTGTCCGAGACCGCCGCCGCCCGCGCCCTGTGCTCACCCGGTTGCCAATCGCGCAGCGAGAAGCACACCACCCCAATCTGGGCTGGCGTTACGACCTCCCAGGTCTCCGGTCGTGCCCGCAGGGTGGCCTCGGCAAACTCCGCCAGCTCAATCCCGCGCCGCACCGCTGCACGGAACCGCTCGGCACCATAGGTCCGGATCGACATCCACAGCTTGATCGCCCTCGAACGCCGCGTAAGTTCCAGGCTGCGGTTGCCGAAGTTGACCGCCCCCGTGGTCGCCTGCACATCCTTCAAATACTCCGGCGACATGGCAAAGCAGCGTTCCAAGGCACCCGGCCGCGTCACCATGCAGACGCCAATGTCGTAGGGTTGGAAGAACCACTTGTGCGGGTCGAGAACCAGCGAATCGGCTCGCTCGATGCCGGAGAGATAGGCGCGGCCCTGGGCCGTGACGGCCGCCGGGCCGCCATAGGCGCCGTCGACGTGCAGCCACATGTTCTCCGCCGCACAGATATCGGCCAAGGCGTGCAGCGGGTCGGCGGCGCCGGCGTTGGTGGTGCCGGCTGTGGCGACGGCGATCAAGGGGCGCTTGCCGGCCGCCTTGTCCTCATCAATTGCGGCCTGCAGGAGCGCCGGCGCCATGCGATAGGTCTCGTCGCTGGGCAGCTTGCGGACATGTCCGTCCGGGCAACCCATTTCCTCCAGATCGCGCGGCAGGGAAGAGTGGGTCTGGTCGGTCACATAGGCAACGCCATGCCCCAGCTCCGATCGGGCGGTTGCAAAGGCGGTGAGATTGGCCAAAGAGCCACCGGACACCAGCACGCCTTCGGTGCCGTCCGGCATCCCGATCATCTGCCGCAACCAGTCGATTGCCACCATCTCGAGCGTCGCCGGCCCGGAACCGCCACCCCAGGAGGCCGAGATGGTATTGAAGCCGGTGCCCATCCATTCGCCCAGGATGGAGGCGAAGGAGCAAGGTCCGGGTACGCGAGCGAAGTAGCGTGGATGATCGCCATGCTGCTGATGTGCCAGGGCAATCTCGGCCAGAAGCGAGAGCGATTGGTCCGGATCCATCGGAGCCTCCGGCAAGGGACCGCCCAGTGCCTCCAACAGTTCGCGCGGCTCTCCTGTCAGGATCGCCGGCTCCTCGTTCTTGCGCTGCAGGCGATCCACCACCAGGTCCACGACCTTGTGGCCCAGCCGACGCATCTCCTCCGGCTCCATACCCAGCGCATCGGCCGGGTAGGCAAAGGGATCGGCGACGTCGATCTTCGGTGCGCGCCTCAGCATGCGTTCTGTCCTTTCCTCAACCGAACTGAATGCCCTGCGCCAAGGGCAGCTCGGTCGAGTAGTTCACCGTGTTTGTGGTCCTACGCATATAGTACTTCCAGGCGTCCGAACCGGTCTCGCGATCGCCGCCGGTCTCCTTCTCGCCGCCGAAGGCCCCGCCGATTTCGGCACCGCTGGGGCCGATATTGACGTTCGCCATACCGCAATCGGATCCGGCTGCGGAGATAAAACGCTCCACCTCGCGCATGTTGTTGGAGAAGATGCAGGACGAGAGGCCTTGCGGCACGTCATTGTGCAAGGCAATCGCCTCGTCGATATCGCCCTCATAGGTCAGGACGTAGAGCAGCGGCGCAAAGGTCTCCGTCTTCACCACGGCACTCTGCGCCGGCACATCGACGATCGCCGGCTTGACGTAGTAGGCATCGGGGTGGCGTTCGGCATGGACGCGTGCACCGCCGATGAGCAGTGTTCCCCCTTCGGCTTTGGCTTGCTCGATGGCATCTTGAAACAGATGGAATGCGCCCTGATCGATCAAGGGTCCGACCAGTGTGCCGGTGTCGAGAGGGTTGCCGATCTTGAGGCTCTCGTAGGCGGTCACGACCCGCCCGATCAAGGCGTCCTTGACCTTGTCATGTACGATGACGCGGCGCAGGGTGGTACAGCGCTGGCCTGCGGTGCCGACTGCGCTGAACAGAATTGCGCGCAAGGCCAAATCCAAATCGGCATCGGGCGTCACCACCATGGCGTTGTTACCGCCCAGCTCCAGGATCCGACGCCCGAATCGCGCCGCCACCTTTGGGCCGATCGCCTGCCCCATACGCGTAGAACCGGTGGCGGAAATCAGCGGGATATCGTGGCTGTCGACCAGCGCCTCGCCTTGCGGCAGGGTTCCGAGCACCAATTGCGCCAAACCCTCCGGTGCCCGAGTGTCCGACAACCGGCCAAAGCGTTCGATGGCGCGTTCCAGGGCCTTGAAGGTGGCGACACCCGACAGCGGCGACTTCTCCGAGGGCTTAAAGATGACCGGGTTGCCGCAGATGAGCGCGTTGGCCGCGTTCCAGGCGAAGACCGCACTGGGGAAGTTGAATGCTGTGATGATTGCTACCGGTCCCAGCGGGTGATACTGCTCCATGATCCGATGTCCCGGCCGTTCGGAAACGATGGTCTTGCCGAAAAGCTGTCGCGACTGGCCCACGGCCAGGTCGGCGATGTCGATCGCCTCTTGCACCTCGCCCAGACCCTCGACGAGGATTTTGCCGACCTCGACCGAGATGATTTGCCCGATGTCTTCCTTGGCAGCGCGCAGCTCTTCGCCCCAGAGGCGTACCAGCTCGCCGCGGACCGGTGCGGGAACCTCGCGCCAGGCCTGAAAGGCCTGCTTGGCGCTGGCGATGATCGCCGGCATTTCTGCCATCGGTGTCTCGTGGAGCCGGGCGATCTCGCTACCATCGATGGGCGAGAAGACCGCTAGGCTTCCACTTCCATACTCATCGGAAGAAAATCCACTCTGTTCAAGAGTTTGCTCGAAGTTCTTCATAATTTCATGCTCCTAAAATCCTACCGCTGTTGGCTCAAACGTAGTTGACGTCTTCGGTTTCGAAGGTCAGCGGATCGCGGCCGCGCTTGGTCAGCCAGGAGTAGACCGGCGGAACGCGGTCGGCGATCGATTCGACATGGATGTCGATCAGGCAGGGGCCCTTGTAGGCAAAGGCAGCGGCCAAGGCGGTCTCCAGCTCCTTGGGTGTGGTGGCCTGCCAGGCCTTGACGTCGAAAGCCTCAGCGATGGCCTTGCCTCTGGGCGGCATGAAGTCGACGCCGAAGCACTGATTGTGGCCCTTTAGGCGATGCAGACCCTTGATCCAACCGAAGCAGCCGTTGTTGAAGAGCAGCAGGATGGCCGGCACCTGTAGACGCACCAGGGTCTCCAACTCGCCGACCGACATCCCGAAGGAGCCGTCGCCGAACATGCCGATCGGCCGGCGCTCTTTGTCGGCGAACCATGCACCGACCGTTGCCGGCAGGGCCGAACCCAACCCGCCGAAGGCGCGCGGGATGACAAAGCGCGTGCGCCGTTGCTTGATCTTCAGAAAGCGCGTCATGTGCGGCGTCGGCGTGCCGGCATCGGAGTAGATCTGCACCGGCTTGCCATGGGCCTCCAACGCTTCGTTGAAGGCCTTCACCGCACGCTCCGGCCGCATCGGCAGGCTGTCGTTGGTCAGAAGCACCTCCGCATTGCTCCAGAAGTTGGCGCGGTAGGCATTGAGGTGATCGACCCAGGGCTGATGCTTGGCCCCATCGAAACCCTCCGGAATGGCCGCCAGCATCTGTTGCAGCACTAAGCGGGCATCGCCGACGACCGAGATGAGGTTCTGGTAGTTGTTGGCCATCACCTCTGGATTGATGTCGATTTGCGCGACCCGTTTGTTCAGGGTGATCTTGGGAAAGGTCCAGCCAACCGTCACCACAGAGCCCATCCTGGAGCCGATGAAGAGCGCAAAATCGCATTCCTCCAGAGCTCGATTGGCGTGCGGATGAAAGCCGTTGTCACCGATCACCCCGATCGCCAGGGGGTGATCGTCGGGCAGGGTTCCCTGACCGGTCATAGTTGTACACACAGGGATGTTCAGCTGTTCGGCCAGCGCCGTGACCTCAGGGCCTGCGCAGGAGCGGTTCACGCCGCCGCCGGAGATGATCAGAGGCTTCTCCGCCTTATCCAGAAGCGTCAAGACCCGCTCGACATTGCCTGGCGCCGGGCTGGTGGGGAAGGCAGGGAAAGTGCAGCATTCCTCCTCGATATGCAGCGAGACTTTGTCGGGATCGATCTCGGCCAGCAGCATATCCTCGGGGATCTGCAGGTGCACCGCCCCGGGCTTGCCCGAGCAGGCGACGCGGAAGGCGCGCCGTATGATTTCCGGCAGCTTCTCAGGCGTCTTGATCTGGATCGACAGCTTGGTGACCGGCTCGAACAGCTTGGCGCAATCGAGCTCGGTCAGGACCCCCCTGCCCTCGCCCGGCAGCGGAATGTCTATGGTGAGCAGGATGACCGGCAGGCAAGAGGCATTGGACTCCGCCACCGGCGGCAGGGAGTACATCGCGCCCGCCCCCGAAGGACACTCGAAGACGCCCGGCTTGTCGGTGAAACGCGCGTAGGCATCTGCCATGAAGCCGGCCGATCGCTCGTCACGCGCCATGACGTGGCGAATCTTACCTTCGCGATCCTGCAAGGCCTCGTAGAGCGGCACGTTGGTGTCGCCCGGAACGCCAAAGATGACCTCGACCCCATAGCCGATAAGCATATCGACCAAGATATCCGCACCGCGCATGTCGACCCCTCATTCCATCAGCAATAGCGGTAAAGCTATGGAGGGAAGGCGTCGGTCACCAGACACGTTCCGTCGGCCGCGAGAGCGCCTGGTGACGGATCGACGGCTTGTTCGCTTACCCCGTTACGCGGAGATGGCCGCGCTGGATCGGCTCGGCCTCAGTGACGACAGGCTCCGCACGCTTCGCCTTCTCCAGCGCGCCCAGAGAGTCCAGGTAGGTATGATCGAAGCCCTGATCTTGATAGACCTTGAAGTCGACTTTGCTGTCGCGGAAGCTCTTCAACGGCTGGCCCAGGCCCAAGAGGCCGCGCTCGCGCTGGCGGCGGACCACGTCGAGATCGATCTCGATCGGCATCATCTCTTCATGCGACTGGGCTTCGTGCAGCAGTTTACCGGAAGGATCGACAATCACCGAGCGGCCATTGCCGCCCGCACCCAAACCGTTGATGTGAAAAAGGTAGGTCTGGAACATTGCACCGGTTGCCTGCGCGATCGCCAGGTCGGCATAGCGATCCAGGAAATGTGCCATGACCGGATTGATGATGCATTCGGCGCCCATGGAGGTCAGAGTTCGCGTGACCTCCGGGAACCAGATGTCATAGCAGATGGAAACGCCGAAGCGTCCGATCTGGGGAACATCGAAGACACAGAACTCCTCACCCGGCGTCGTGCCTTCTTCGTAGGGAGCGAAGGGGAACATCTTGCGATAGCGCGTGACCACCTCTCCGTCGGGCGCGATGACCGGGGCGGTGTTGTAGATCGACCCGTTTCGGGTCTCGAAGATCGAACCGGGGATCAGCCAGATACCATAGCGCTGCGCCATGTCACGAAAGTCCTGCTCGATCTCGCCGCCGGTCGGCTGAGCGGAGTGTAGAGCCGGACCATGTGCCGCCAACTCACTGAAGACCACCATCTGGGTCCAGGGATAGAGGTGCATGAGGACGTCGAGGCGATGCCGCATCTGCTCAACGTTGCGGGTCATGCCGACGGTCATCTGAATGCCGGCGATCGCGAAGGGTGTCATCTGAACCTATTCCTTAGCATACGTTTCGATAGAGTAAGTTTTTCAACAGGTTGATAGAGGATTCTGCGAGCTCTCCGCAGCCGACGATCCGCTTTCCCCTTCAGGCACGAGGCTCAGTTCCTTGGGGGCGCGGCCATCTTGAAAGGCGAGACAGCGTGCGTCCTCTTCAAAGCGGTCAAAGCTCTTGGTCCATGGTGTCATGCCAGGCCAGCACAGCAAAGCTTGGCCCGAGCACGGGCGATAGGCGGCCGTGTAGACCGTCCCGAAACCATCGCCGTATCGCGTGCTGTGTAAGGGCGGCCTCAGAAAGGCGGCCTGCAAATCGGAGCCGTCGAGGCCGTCTCGATCGACCAGGCGCATCAGCGCGGCCTCTCGCCGGCGCGTACGTGTCTGGCGCTCGTGCCAGGGCCAGACGGCGCCGGGCTGGTGGTTGGTCGAGAAGGCAGCGGCGCTCACAAGCGGCGGCCGGTCGTGGGCTAGCATAACCGTCGCATGCCGCCCGGTCTTGTCCAACAGGGTGACGTTGTAGGCCATGTGACACGGCACGGCGCGCAGCACCTCGACGGCTTCCTCGACCGTGGTGCAGACCTCCAGCAGGTAACGCAAGATGATCGGAATGCCAAAGCCGCGGCCGAAGAGCGGCTGACCACCGAAGGCAAGAGAGACCGCAAGGCCTGCAGCATTCATGCCGTCTGCAAGGCCTGCCATGCCTTCGACCATGCCGATGACCTCGCGCCCGAGCCACTTGGACTTCAAGAGGCAGGCCTCGTTCAGGGCCGGATCCAGATCGTAGTTGCGCACCAGCAGCGGCCCTTCGCTGTCGACCACCACGGCTTGCGAGCAGTTGACCAGATAGCGCGGCGGGGTCCAGAAGGTGAGGAAGGCTGCGGCCCTCTCGTCGGCCCCGGCAGCCTCGACCAAGCGCTCCCACACCGCCAGCATCTCCGGCATGTGGCGCCGCAAGGCGCGCGCGCCGGAGTCGCGACTGGGAAGGTCCCCGCTCCGGTTCCAATCCAGCCAGTTCGACCAGCCGGGCCAGGCCCGCTCAAAAATGTTCTGCCATGCCCGCCCAGGCCGCCCCTCGGCCAGAGCGGAGAAGCAGACCTCGTCAGTTCTGCGAGAGGGCCTGGCCTCTTCGGCATCTACATCATGATCCATGATGTCTCTAGAGTCGGCCTGATGAGCCACCTTGTCAACAGATCTGTCGCGGCGTCCGGCGTAGAGCGCTTTGCTCCGCCTTTCTATGTCACCGCCATTTCTCGACTCCGAGCCTCGACGATTTGACGGTCCAGGCGCCCGAAACCGGCGGTTTGCCAGTATCGTCTAGCTGCACTTTGCGCAAGCCTGTGCGAAATCGAGAAGGGCGCAGATATGGTCGAGCGGATTGCCGTCCTCGGAGCGGGAATGGTGGGAGTCTGCTGCGCGTTGGAACTCCAGCGGCGCGGATTCGACGTGACTCTCATCGACCGTCTTGAACCCGGACGCGAGACCTCGCACGGCAATGCGGGTGTGCTGGCGCGCAGCTCGCTGCTGCCCTTCAACAATCCCGCGCTCTGGGCCAATCTGCCGAAGCTGTTGACCAACAAGAGCGTCTCCCTGCGTTACGATCCCTGGTTTCTCGCCCGCAATCTGGGCTGGGCGCTCGGCTACCTGGCGCGTGCCCGCCAAGCCACCTACCTGGAGACCGCGACGGCGCTGGACGCTCTGATCTGCCTGTCGACCAGGGAGCATCAGAGGCTGTTACAGGAGGCCGGTGCCACCGCCAGAGCTCAGGCCAAGGGTTGGGTCTTCCTCTACCGGACGCTCGAAGCCTATCAGAAGGCCGCATTTTCAAGAGATGTGCTGGCGATGTTCAAGGTGGCAACAGAAGTCTTGACACCTACAGATCTGAACGATCTGGAGCCCCACCTGCGGCCGATCTTCAAGCAGGCGCTCTGGGTCAAGGATGCAATCTCGATCGATAGCCCCGGCAAGCTGGTGGAGGACTACGCTCGGCTCTTTAACTCGAGGGGTGGCTGCCTGCAGCAGCGTAACATCCACGCGCTCGAGGAAAACGACGCCGGACTGGTACTCACCGATGCAGACGGCGCGCGCGTCTCTGCAGACCGGGTCCTGGTCGCGCTCGGCCCCTGGTCGTGCGACCTCTTACAGGGCTTTGGGCTGCGCGTTCCGATGGCCTTTGAGCGGGGCTATCACATGCACTACGCCACCGCCGGCAATGCCACGCTGAACCGGCCGGTCTTTGACACCGCGGGCGGCTGCGTGCTCTCGCCGATGGACGGCGGCATTCGACTGACCACCGGCGTGGAACTCACAGCACGCGACGCACCGAAGAACAGCGCGCAATTGGATCTGGCAGAGGGTGCGGCCCGGCAAGCCTTTCCCTTGGAGGAGCGCCAACTGCGCGACCCTTGGCTGGGCAGCCGTCCCACCCTACCCGACAGCCGCCCGGTGATCGGTCTGGCCCCTCGCAGTCGTAACCTCTGGCTGGCCTTCGGCCATCAGCACATCGGCTTCAGCACGGGTCCAGGGACGGCCAGCCTATTGGGTGCGCTGATGACCGGCGAAGAGCCGCCGATCGACGCTGCTCCGTTCCGGCCCGACCGTTTCTTGATTTGACCTTTGTTTGGTTTGCGGGCGCCTCAAACACGCTCGTGTACAACATCCGGCGGCAGGTTCTCACGCGTATAGATCTCGACGCTGCGCGTCTGGCGGGGACGCAGGAAAGCACCTCGACCGTGATGGGACAGCAGGGCATCGACGGCAGCGCGGGCATTTTCCTCAGGCGCATGGTCAACGACCAGATCGACGGCGTTCTCGATCAGCATCTCGCGCGCATTGAGGCTGACGCCGTGCGCGACTGAGGTCACGCCATCGAGCAGACCCCGCGTGTGCAAAGCTTGCAGAATCCGCGTGTTCCACGAGGAGACACTGTAGACCCCAACGAAGGGCCCCTGCACCTTCAGATAGCGCTCGACCCGTGCCAAGTCGTGCGAGTCTCCCTCGTTGCATTCGATCGTGTAGTCGGCCGAGAGGTGTGGATGGCGCTCGCGGATAACCCGTCGAAAGCCTATTTCGCGCTCGTCGTGGGCCAGATAGCTTTGCAGGCGCGTAATCGCCAGCAATCGTCCCGGACGCTGACCAACCAGGCGGGCCAGGAGATCGCCGACCATGCGCCCAGCCTTGCGGTTGTCGCTCCCAGCGAAGGCGATGCGGCCACTGCCGGCGATATCCGACAGCAGCGTCACCAGAGGCATGCGCTCGGATAGGCCGCGCAGGCTGTCGGTGATCAGGGGATGATCGTAGGCAACGACTATGGCGCCGTCATAACCGCGGCGCAGCGGCGCCAGACGCGCCGCGATGACGCTGGCCTCCTGGTTCGGAAAGAAATGGAAGAAACAAGTGAAGTGATCGTCGGCGCGGACCAGCTGATATTCACGAATCGCGGCTTCGATCCGGGCATAGAGATAGCGGTTCGGCTGATTCATCACCACGGCGAAGCGCAGCTGCTGCTTCGGCACCAGATCCAGGTTTCTATCCAGCTTCAGATCGCGCGCGGCGGCCAGCACACGTTGTTCCAACTCCGGCCGAACGCCACCGCGCCCGTTCAGCACCCGATCGACGGTAGCGGGGCTGGTTCCGGAGAGTTCGGCAACGGCACTCAAGCCTGGTTTACGTCTCGCCATACCCTGATCACTACACGCCGATCTGATGGATATCCATCAAAAGTCTGATGGATATCCATCAAAAATGCCTGTTCTACATTGGCCTTTAAGCTGGGAGGATACCGCTCTCAAGGAAACGAAGATCGCGCCAAGACAGGAACAGGGAACAGAGCCATGCAGGAACCTCGTCATCTCGACGCCTTGGATCGCAGTCTGATTGCCTATCTGCGCGAGAACGCGCGCCACTCGGCGACGGATCTGGCCAAGAAGCTCAGCGTTGCACGCTCGACAGTGCACGAACGGATTGCCCGGCTGGAACGCGACGGCGTGATTGTCGGCTACACCACCGTGGTGCGGCGCGATCCGACGGAAGAGCTGACCCAGGCCATACTTTTTGCCGCCGTCGAACAGCGCCGAATCGAACGCGCGGTACATCGCTTGGAGTTCTTCCATGAGGTGAAGAGCTGCGCCTCGATCTGCGGGGAATTCGATCTCTTCTGTCTGCTGGAGGCACCACGGCTGGAGGATCTGGACGTCGTGCTCGACGAGATCTCGCAGATTCCAGAGATCACGCGGATCGCCTCGACCGTCATCTATGCCAACAAGTTCGATCGCATCGCCCTTCCTGCGGTCGTGGCGGCACAGCAGAAGCGCGAAGTCGGGCGGCTGGTCGCGCAGGAGGCATGAGCATGGCCTACCCTGGCGGACAGGCGATCTACGGCCAGGATATCGGCATCCTGATTCTGGATACCCGCTTTCCGCGGATTCCCGGCGATATCGGCAACGCTCAGACCTTCGATTTTCCAGTTCGCTACCGCGTGGTGAAGGCAGCCACGATCGACCAGATCGTCGCCACCGCAGACACGGCTCGCAAACACCTCCCGGCATTCATCAAGGCAGCTCAAGAGATGGAGCAGGAAGGCGCCAGAGCATTGGTCACCACCTGCGGCTTCCTAACGGTGTTTCAGGATGAGCTTGCGGCCGCCGTCTCCATTCCCGTCGTCACCTCCAGCCTCTTCCTGGTACCGCTTGTAAGACAAATGCTGGGCCCGCAGCAGTCCCTCGGCATTCTGACTGCGGATGCCGGCAATCTCTCTGAGCGCCACCTGAAGGCTGCAGGGATCGAGCCGGACTGGCCGATTGTCGTTCGCGGTCTGGAGAACGCCCCGGCCTTCTCTGCAGCCATCCTCGAGCCCGAGCCAAAGGGCGGCTACGCACTCGATCCCGAGGAGGTCGGTCGCGAGGTCGTCGCCGCCTCGATGGCAATGATCGAGGAGCGGCCCGACCTGGGCGCTCTCGTTTTCGAATGCACCAACCTGCCGCCCTATCGCGAGGCAGTGCAACGCGCCCTGAAGCGCCCCGTCTTCGGCATCGACGATGTCGTCCGCCTATTGCATCGATCTCTATAGAATTACAGATAGGGCACTAAAATTACACGGTAATATGCAGTTCCAAAAAATCTATCGTCCCCAGCGAAGTGAGATCGGATCCAAAGGTCGCGCCAAGGCCAGCAGTTCCCGGCGCGTCTCGGGGCCAAGCGGGGCAATGGGGTGGCGGCAGAAATCCGAACGGATGACGCCTCCCTCCTTGAAGGCCGCCTTGGCAGCGCGAAAGCCGCACTGCCGGTTTTCGTGGTTGATCAAGGGCAGCAAGCGCGCGTAGCCGGCAGCGGCTGCATCCCGCCGACCGGCCAGATGATCGCACACCACCGGTGCGATGAGGTCCGGCAGCAGGGCCGAGCACATGTTGCCGCTCGCACCCGCGTCCAGATCGGCCAGCAAGGTGATGCCCTCCTCGCCATCGAAGGGACCTTCGATTGCCGCGCCACCCTCTGCAAGCAGCGCCCGCAACTTGCTGGCAGCCCCGGCACACTCGATCTTGAAGAGCTTCACCATCTCGATCTCGCGGGCCATGCGTGCCAGCAGCGAGACCGGTAACTCGACACCCGACAGCGGCGCATCCTGCACCATGATCGGCAGACCGACATCCGACACTCTGGCGAACTGCTCATAGGCCTGCTGCTGGGAGGCCTTCAGCAGAGCGCCATGATAGGGCGGCATCATCATCACCATGGCCGCACCCAGGTCTTTGGCCTGCTTGGCGCGTGCGACGGCAATATCGCTCGAGAAATGGCTGATCGTAACGATCACCGGGACCCGCCCGGCCATCTGTTCCAGTGAAAGCCGGGTCAAGGTCTCCCGCTCGTCGTCCGAGAGCAGAAACTGTTCGGAGTAGTTGGCGAGAATGCAGATCCCGTCGACACCCTGGTCGACCATGCAATCGACCACCCGACGCATCCCCTCAAGATCCAGGGAGCCGTCCTCGTTGAAGGGCGTCGGCGCAACCGGCCAGACACCGCTGTAGTTTCGCTTCTTCATGCTGTCCTGTTGCTCCTCATCGATCTGTCGATGGTCGGCACATTGCCCAAGGCGGATATCATGCCTTCTTCTTCCCAACCCCCAGCTCGTCAGCGATGAGGGTACTGACGAAGAAATCCTCATCGTCATCCAGCAAGGCTTCCCTCCAGTTCGAGAATGCCCAGGTGTTGATCGTTTCCAAGGCATCTCTTGGTACCAGACCGAGATGCACTGCCAGGGCCTTGAATTCAGCCACGCTCCACCGGTCGCGCTCCAGAAGGCTCTCAACAAGATCTCGATGCTGGGAATCCAGCGCAGCGAGCGGCGAGGCCTCCAGTCGATCCTCTTCATCCGGGCCAATGCCAGCAGCGCTAAGTTCCTGCAAGCAGATCTCGGCGAGTTCGGCTGCTGCCTTCACCGGAGCATGAAGCGAGTTAATGTCCGGAAGCTCCTCGAGCAGCGCTGTCAGGTCGATCTCAAAGGTTCGGCTGGCAGATTGATAGCTGTAGTGCAATCGCTGGTCAGGCGGAGCGACGATGAACCCCTGAGGATAGGCCTCGGCGAAACGCAGCGCAAAACGCTCCCGCAACTCAGGGAAGACACGAGCGACCATCCGCCGATTGGTCGTAGGGTGGTGCCACCACCAGACCAGCAGCCAGTCGGCCGACAACGCGTCGCCGGATTGAACCTTGCGGCCGATGGCGATCTGCAGGCCGAAGGGCAGCCTATCACCCCCACCGTCAAAGCCAGGCTGGGCCGGTGACGCCAGGCCGTCCAGGATCGCAATCGATTCCAGCAGTTTCCCCGAGCAATCGCGAAACGAAGGGTCGCTTCCGAAAAGATCGCGCAAACGCAGCAGCTCGACCTTGATCTCCGACCTTTCCTCTGCATCGCAGCGTGCGACCAGCGCACGCCGCTCTAGTCCATAGAAGTAGAGGAACACATAGCCGATACAGGCAGTCTCGTTTCTTCCGGTGGCAAGCCAGTGCAAGTAGGCAAGACGGCAGCGCGGGTGAATATCGCTGTAGGACGGCCAAAATGGCATCAGGTCGCCATTCAGGTCCGGGTCTTCCCTGGCAATCGGGAGGCTGGGTTCGATCAAGCAGTTTTCCGGACGTCGGGCCCCCTGCTGCGGCAACCGGCGACCCACATAGACCATCCCGCCGATGGACTGGCCTTCGACCCGCACGTTCTCGCCGGCCGACACCCAGCACTGCTCTCCAGAAGCGAGCGCAGGAATTGGCGCCTGTGCGCGAGGCTGCGAGCCGGTCGCAGCAACGAAGGCGCGCGGCTCTTTTCGAGCGACGATGGGCTCCACGCGGATGCTCTGCTTCGATCGCTTCCAGCGCACCAGGAACCACAGCACTATACCGCCAAGCCCAACCCAGATGACCCAAGACGGCGTCCCTCCCAAGGCATCATCGAGTCCGGGAGTTACGCCATCGTCTTTCTCGGTCCCGGACGATGGTGCCGTATCTTCGGCGGAAGCTGGAATCGGAGGTGCACTCGGCTGCGAGAGTGGGGGAAGGGCCCGAACCTCGACCTCTGGGTCGCCGGGCCCGGGAGATGCCGCCACTTCGACGACGCCTAAGGCATCACGCGTTGCTGGATCCAGATCTCCGCTGACGGGAAGGCTCCGATCTTCTTGAAATCGGCTCAACGCAGTGCGTGTGGATTGCCCCATAAGGCCGTCGATCGGTCCGGGATCATAGCCCAGATCCCGAAGCGCCTCTTGTGCCGCCCTCAAAGTCGCATCCTGAGCCAAAACAGGGCTCGGGGCCCAGAGAAGAACCCCGACCAGCAACAGGAGACTGCACAAACGGATCAAGGGAGGCCTCCCGATAACTGCGGCCCTGACATCATTCCACAGGCAGCGGGCCCGGTGAAGGCGTCTCCTCAAGATCGGGCGGATTCGGGGCACCATGCATGCGGAGCCACAGAGCGACCGCTATCTCGGACTGCAACCTTGCAGGACGCGGTCAGGCCTGTTCTTCGGGCATGCGTACGATCAGCCCATCCAATTCGTCGGTGACCTTAAGCTGGCAGGTCAGGCGCGACGTGGTCGGATCGGGTTCGAAGGCGAACTCCAACATGTCCTCCTCCATTTCGTCTTTCGGCGGCAACCGCTCGACCCAGGCGGCATCGACGTAGACATGGCAGGTGGAGCAGGAGCAGGCACCGCCGCAGGCCGCTTCGATGCCGGGAATGTTGTGATCCCGCGCGCCCTCCATCACCGAGAGGCCGTTGGCGACCTCGACTTCATGCGGCGTCCCGTTGAACTCGATATAGGTGATCTTTGCCATGCCCGATGTCCCGCCCTAGAGCAACCCGCGCTCTTCAAGAACCTTGCGCGCGACCCGGAAACACTCCAGCGACTGCGGAACGCCGCAATAGATAGCTACCACATGAATGATGGACTGGATCTCTTCTTTCGAGACGCCGTTGTTCAGCGCGCCTTTGCAGTGGATCTCCCACTCGTGCATCTTGCCGAGCGCCCCCAGCATGGCGAGGTTCATCATGCTGCGAGTCTTGGGGTCGATGGTCTCGTCGCCCCAGCCGAAGCCCCAGCACCAGGCGGTCATCGCCTCCTGAAAGGGCCGTGTGAAATCGTCGGCGGCCGCCAGGTTCTTCTCGACATACTCTGCGCCGAGCGTGCCCTTGCGCTTCTCGAGCCCGCGCTCAAACAGGTCCTTATCCATGGTATCCCTTCTCTGGCCTCGCTTCGGGCCTCTTCTCTGGAGATTGCGCGGGCGAACGGCGCAGCGGTGATCGTCGCGGTCTCAATAGCCCCGCGCACAGCGATGATCAACCTTGGTGGGCCAACAAAGGCTCAGCAATCGACCGCGTCACGCATCCATTTCTGCAATCGGGCGATGGAATGCTCGGAAAGCAGGCCGAATTCGGGGTCGATCACCAGCGGGCCGGGTCTGTAGCCCCTCGACTTCAGTCCGCGATGCACCGATTCGACCAGCCGCACGTCCTCGGCGACCGTGGTTTCCCGATCCTGGATTGCCAGCCCGCGTATGACCGGATCATCCACGCCCCCGGGCGTGTACCAGCCGCGATGGACCGTGCAGTTGTCCACGTCCCGCGCGCGCCAGTGATAGCTGTTTAGAACATTGCCCGGGTAGCACTGGAAAGAAAACATCGGCCAGAGGAACCAGCTCTGATAGTCGCCGGCGTGCCGGTTTGCCTTCAGATCGATCGGATAGGTCATCTTGTCGAGGCTCTGGCATTCGGTCGTGTGCCGCAACACATAGCCCGCCTCGCTGGGCCGAATGTCGTAGGTCTCCGGCTTGATCACGCCTTCGGAGAAGGTGCGGTGGTTGGTCGGGCAGTGATAGCATTCCGAGTAGTTCTCGATCGAGACTTTCCAGTTGCACTGCTCCTCCACCGCCACGTACTCCAATGGCTGCAAGGCGGCAATGTTGGGAACAAACTCCAGAACTTCGTCACGGATGCCCGGAAACCAGACCTCCATCTCGGCGGCCTCGGGGTCCAGGTTGACGAAGAGAAAGCCGTGGAAAGACTCGGTGCGCACCTCGCTCAGACAGATTTTGCTTCGGCTCGAACTGGGTACCGTCCTGATATTGGGGCCGGCGCGCAGCTGACCGGTTAACTCGTAAGTCCAGGTGTGGTAGGGGCAAACCACGACGCGGGTGTTGCCGCTGCCGGTCACCAGCTCGTGCGCACGATGCTGGCAGACATTGTAGAAAGTCCGCACCCTGCCGTCGCGGCCGCGGATCGCGAAGAGGTTCTGACCGGCGATCTCGAAGGCGAAGTAATCGCCGACCTGCGGGATCTCAGCCTCGTGGCCGGCAAACTGCCAGGACTTGGACAGCAAGCCTGCCATCTCACGCTCGAAAATCTCGGGGTCGGTGTAGTAATGGGCATCCAGCGAATGGATCACAGGTGCATTCATTGCGGATCCTCCCAATAGATGCCGAGCTCGCGCCGGCGCTGGTGGAACTTTTCGACCCGTTCAACGATCTCGCTGCTGGCGTTCGCAATGACGAAGGACAGCAGCGTTTCCAATAGCACAATCGTGGAGACCGATGAGGGAAAGAATTGCGGCGTGTCGGTCGAAACCACGAAGGGATGCTCGGCAGTCAAGACCAACGGTGAGGCCGGACTGTCGGAGATGCCAATGACCTTCACTCCCTGGCGCTTGGCCACCTCGACCGCCTTGATGACCTCCGAGCGATAGGGTTTCATGGTCATGGCTAGCAGCAGATCGCGCTCGTCGGCCCAGGCCAGGTCGTCAACCGGTGTGCTTCCGGCGCGCGGAATGGCATGAAAGGCGACCATGCCGGTGGACGCCAGGTAGGTGAAATTCCGGGCATTGGCGTTGTTCACACCGACGCCCAGGACGAAGACGTTACGCGCACCCCAAACTGCTTCAGCAGCCTGCTTCAAGTCTGATTCGCCGATCCCGGCAAAGGTCTCTTCAATGCTGCTGAGCGCACTGGCGACCATGTCGGCATAGAGGTCGCCCAACTCCCCCTTCTTGCGCACCTCCTGTAGCCAACGCGCCCGGTCCGGGAATGTCGCCTCGCCCCGCCTGATCGCATCACGGAAGGGCGCGCGAAAATCCTCGTAGCCTTCGAAGCCGGCCTGACGCGCCATGCGCACAAAAGTGTTGGGCTTCACCTTGGCCGCCTCGGCGATCTCGCGCACCGTGGAGACACCGACGTCCAAGGGGTTCTCCAAGACATAGCGCGCAGCCTTCTGCGCCTCCGGCGTGAGCGCGGTGAGTTCCCCGGCCAGGCGGGTCAGCACGGTTTTTGCTACGTTTGTATCATTCATGATTGACGACGGTACATTTGTCCAACTACTCTGTCCATCGAAAAGTCAGCCTCCGATCAGGATTGAAAGCGATGTCCCAGAACGACCAGCCCGGACAACTTCCCGAGCGCGCAAGGGTGGTTATTGTTGGCGGCGGTATCATGGGTGTGGGTCTTGCCTATCACCTGGCTCACGAGGGCTGGGGGCCGGAGACGCTGCTGCTGGAGAAGGCGGAGCTGACCAGCGGCTCGACCTGGCATGCGGCCGGTCAGATCACGCGCTCGACCTCCAGTTTTACCTTAGGGCGCTGCGTGGACTACAACATCGCGCTCTACTCCGGCGGGCTGGAAGCGGAGACCGGGCAGCCAGTCACCTGGCATGGCTGCGGCTCCTTCCGTCTGGCCTACAACGAGGACGAGGTCGACTGGCTCCGCCACACCCTCTCGGTCGGTCGCGCACTCGGCTTCAACATCGAGCTGGTGGGCCCGGATTTCGTGGCCGAAAAGCACCCCTTCTACAATTTGGACGGCGTCATCGCAGCGCTCTGGACGCCGGACGATGGTCACGTCGATCCGACCAACGTGACCCAAGCCATGGCAATCGGCGCGCGCCAACTGGGGGCGAAGATCGTGCGGCGCTGTCGTGCCACCAACATTACGCAGAACGCTGCCGGCGCGTGGGTGGTGGAGAGCGAGCGCGGCACCGTCATCTGCGATCATGTGGTAAACGCCGGCGGCACCTACGCGCGCCAGATGGGCGAATGGTCCGGCCTGCAGCTGCCGATGACCTCCATGACCCACCACTACTTCGTCACTGAGGATGTGGCCGAGTTCCGCGATCTAGAGAAAGAACTGCCGGTGGTGCGCGACGACCGTCGCGTCTCCGGTTACATCCGCATGGAGCAAAAAAAGGGGCTGATCGGGATCTACGAGAAGGAGAACCCCAACGCAGTCTGGCAGGAGCACTGCCCTTGGGAAGCCGAGAACGAGCTCTTCGATCCGGATTACGACCGCGTCATGCCCTGGCTGGAAGAGGCCATGGTGCGCATGCCGATCTTTGGCGAGTTGGGCATCGCGCGCAGCGTGCACGGCGCCATCAGCCATCCTCCCGACGGCAACCCGCTGATCGGCCCGGCACCGGGTGTCCAGAACTACTGGTGTTGTTGCGGCACCCAGATCGGCATCGGCTGGGGCCCCGGACTGACGCGCGAGCTTGCCAAGTGGATGGTGCGCGGAGCCGCCGATCTTTCGATGCGCGACTTCGACCCACGCCGTTTCGGCGCCTATGCCGTCAAAGACTGGCAGGTGACCAAGGCGAAGGAGGACTACTGCCTGCGCCACGAGATCCCCTTCCCGCACTACAATCGCCTGGCCGGCCGCCCGATCAAGCCGTCGCCGGTTTTTGAGCGCTTGAAGCAGAAAGGCGCGGTCTTCGAAGAGGTTTTTGGTCACGAACGGCCTCGCTGGTTCGCCAAGGATGGTGTCTCGCAGCAGGATCACTACTCCTTCCGCCGAAACGTCGTGCACGACCTAGTCGGTGCAGAGGTGAAGGCAGTGCGCGAGCGCGTCGGCATCATGGACATCTCCGCCTTCACAAAGGTCGAGGTCGCAGGCCCGGATGCCGAGGCATTCCTGGACCGCTTGATTGCCAACCGCTTGCCGAAGAAGGTCGGCGGCATCGCGCTCACCCATATGCTGAGCCGCCGCGGACGCATCGAGCTGGAGACCACAGTGGTGAAGCTGGCCAACGAGCGCTACTACCTGGTCTGTGCGGCCTTCTTCGAGCAGCGACTGCTGGATCACTTGACCTTCCAGCGCAAGGGCGAGGCGGTCGAGATCATCAAGCGTTCCGACGACTGGGCGGCGCTGACCCTGAACGGCCCCAAGGCCCGAGAGGTTCTGGCCGCCTGCAGCGACGCCGATCTCTCCAACGCCAGCTTCCGCTGGCTGACCGCACAGAAGATTACCGTTGCCGGGCAGCAAATCTGGGCCTTCCGCATGTCTTACGCCGGCGAGTTGGGTTGGGAATTTCACATTCCCCGCGAGTCTGCACTGGCCGTCTACGACGCGCTCTGGGCTGCCGGCGAGGCCTATGGCATTGCTGACTACGGCTCCTTTGCCATGAACGTGATGCGTATGGAGAAGGGCTTCAAAGGCGCAGGAGAGCTGACCAACGAGGTCACCTTGGCCGAGGCAGACGTCATGCGATTTGCCAAGCTGGATAAGGACTACCTGGGCGTCGAGGCCACGCGGGAGAGTGCCGAGGCCGCCAAGAAGGGCGCCCTACCCTGGATTTGCGCCTATCTGGAGATCGAGCCCGATGGTCTGGTCGACGGCCACGGCGGCGAGGCAGTGCTGCTGGCGGGCCGCGTCGTCGGCTCGACCGCGTCGGTCGCATACGGGCATACCGTCGGAAAGATCCTAGCCTTCGCCTACGTCAAGCAAGAGGCCGCGTCACCCGGTACCGAGCTCGAGGTCGTCATCGCCGGCGAGACGCGCAAAGGCCGTATTCTGGGCGAGGCGGCCTACGACCCGGCCTCCGCATTGCCGCGCGCCGACGCACCGGCGATCGCAGCACAATGACCCTACCCGAAAGCATGAAGGCCGTGCTGCTGACCGGACACGGAGGCCTGGACAAGCTGGTCTATAGCAAGGTGCCAAGGCCCGATCCCGACGCCGGCGAGGTGCTGATCAGGGTTGGCGCCTGCGGGCTGAACAACACCGACATCAACACCCGCACCGCCTGGTACTCCAAGGCGGTTAGCGAGGCGATCGGCGAAGGCGCTGTTGCGGGTTTCGATGAGGCTGAGGGCGCCGACGGCTCCTGGGGCAGCGGGACCATCGCGTTTCCGATGATCCAGGGCGCCGACGTCGCCGGCCGCATCGTGGCTGTGGGCGCGGGTGTAGAGGACTCCCGCATTGGCGAGCGGGTCTTGATCAATCCCTGGCTGCTGGGACATGGCGACTGGCTGAACCCGACCAACAGCGGTTACTTCGGCTCCGAGGTGAACGGCGGCTACGCTGAATACACCAAGGTCCGGGCCGCGAATGCCGTCCCGATCTCTTCACCGTTGAGCGATGCGGAGCTGGCGACCTTCCCTTGTGCCTATACGACGGCCGAAAACCTGGTGCAACGGACGGCCCCACGGCCGGGCGAGAGGGTGGTCATCAGCGGCGCTTCCGGTGGTGTCGGATCGGCGGCGATACAGCTTTGCCGACTGCGCGGCTGCCGCGTTGTTGCCATCGCTTCTTCGGACAAGGCCGATCACTTGCGCGACCTGGGAGCCGACACCGTTATCGATCGGAACACGACGGACCTGGAGACCGCAATCCGCGACGCACTCGCAGGGCCGACCGACATCGCGCTCGACGTGGTCGGCGGTTCCCTCTTCACACCCCTGATCGCGGCACTCCGTCAGGGCGGGCGCTACTCGACATCCGGCTGCATCGGCGGGCCGCTGACCGAAATCGACCTGCGCCTCCTGGTCTACAAGGACCTTCAGTTTACCGGCGCCACCATCTGCCCGCCCGGCACCATGCAGCGCGTGGTCGCCATGATCGAGAGCGGTGCTTTGAAGCCCCTGCTGGCCGCCACCTACCCCTTGCGGGAGCTGGCCAAGGCGCAGGAGACCTTTTTGGCCAAGCGTCATGTCGGCAACATCGTGGTCACGCCATGAAGATCACCCGCATCCGCATCTTTCGCACCGACCTGCCCTACGTCGGCGGCAGCTACGTCTGGGGTGCGGGTAATGCCATCCGGACGGCAAAGGCCAGCGTCGTGGTGATCGACACGGATGCCGGGATGAGCGGCTGTGGCGAGTTCACGCCGTGTGGCGAGAACTACATGGTCGCCCACTCCGAAGGTGTTGAAGCACTGGCCCGCCTGATCGCGCCAAAGCTGCTCGGTGAGGATCCACGCCAGGTCTATCGCATCGAGCGGCTCATGGATGCGATCGTACAGGGCCACGGCTATGCCAAGGCGCCCTTCGATGCGGCCTCATGGGACCTGCTGGGTAAGGCCAGCGGTCAGCCTGTCTGGATGCTGCTCGGCGGCAAGCTGACCGACGGCGCTCCGATGTACCGCGTGGTGCCGCAGAAGTCCCTGCCCGAAACGATCGCCGAGATGGAGCAGCATCGCGCCAGCGGCTACCGCCAGTTCCAAATCAAGGTCGGCGGCGACTGGGCGAGCGACATCGAGCGCATCCGTCAAAGTATTCCTCTGCTGAAACCCGGAGAGAAAGCCCTGGCCGACGCCAATCAAGGCTGGCGGGTCGACGATGCGCTCCGCGTCGCCCGGGCCTGTCGCGACCTCGACTTCGTCTTGGAACAGCCCTGCCGAACCTATGAGGAGTGCCAGCAGGTCCGTGCCCGCATCGACCTGCCGATGAAGCTGGACGAATGCGTGACCGACTTGGGCATGGCGCGGCGCATTGTGAACGACCGTGGCGCGGAGATCTGCTGCCTCAAAATCTCCAACCTTGGCGGTCTCTCGAAGGCGCGGCGGGTCAGAGACTTTCTGATCGAGCACCGCATTGCCGTGGTCAGCGAGGACACCTGGGGCGGCGAGGTCACCTCGGCCGCAGTCGCCCATTTCGCAGCCTCGACGCCGCCGGAGTTCCTGGTGAACTCCACCGACCTGATGAACTACAACACCCGCTCGACCGGAATCGGCGGACCCAGCGTTGCCGACGGCAAGCTTTACGCCCCGGATCAACCAGGTCTCGGCGTCGAACCCGATTTCGATGCTTTGGGCGAAGCGGTGGCGATCTATGGAGAAGGGTCGTGAAGATCAACCGCATTACGGTCTATCGGCTGGAGATGCCGCTGACCCGGCCTTACTGGCTCTCCGGCGGCCGGCTGCGCTTCGATTCCTTGGACAGCACCTTCGTGCGCATCGACTGTGACGAGGGTCTTACCGGCTGGGGCGAGAGCTGTCCTTGGGGGCACAGCTACCTGCCGGCGCACGGACCCGGCACCCGCGCCGGCCTGGAGATTCTGGCCCCGGCCCTGCTAGGGCAAGATCCTCGCGCTCTGGATCACATCAATGCGGTGATGGACCGCGCGCTCCCAGGACACCACTACGTCAAATCGCCCCTGGACATGGCTTGCTGGGACCTCCTCGGCCAGGCCGCCGGCCTACCGCTCTGGCAGCTCATGGGCGGAGCGGAAGCAACGCCGGTTCACGTCAATTCCTCGATCTCCACCGGCACGCCCGAGCAGATGATCGGCCTGATCGAGAAGGCGCGGGCAAAAGGCTATCGGACCCACTCGGCCAAGCTGGGAGGCAATGACCCTGGAACCGACATCGCCCGTATCGAGGCCATCGCAGCCGCCTTGCTGCCCGGCGAGTTCGTCACCTATGACATCAATCGCGCCTGGACGCCGGGCGTTGCCTTGCAGGTTCTGAACAGCGTCCGCTCGATGAGCTGGGTCGAACAGCCTTGCGAGACCCTGGAGCAATGTGCCTTCGTCGCCGGCAAGGTGCGCCAGCCCGTCTTGCTGGACGAGTGCCTGCACGACTTCGACGATCACCTGCAGGCCTGGCGCACAAAGGTCTTCGCCGGCCTCAAGGTCAAGCCCAACCGCGTGGGTGGCCTGACCAAAGCGCGCCGCATCCGCGACTTCGCCCTGCAGGTCGGCTGGAAGATGCACATCGAAGACGTCGGCGGCTCGGCCCTCGCAGACACCGCAGCAATCCACCTGGCCGCCTCGACCCCTTCGAGCTTTCGCATGGATAGCTGGCTCTGCCACGAGCATCTGAGCGTCGACCCGCTGCCCGGACAAGGCGCCCGGAACAATGATGGCGAGGCGACACCGCCGGCCGTCCCGGGTATCGGCGTCGTCCCCGATACCTCCCTCCTCGGCGATCCCGTCGCGATCTACGAGGCTTAACCTCTCTACGCCCGACCCTTGGAGGTCCTGATGAACGAGCTGAGCAATGCCTTCCCGATTCACGATCCGGAATGGGTTCGGGACATCCACGCCGAGCACTACCTGCAAAGCTGGTCGAAGCAGGGCAATAGGCCACCCGTCATCACCGGGGCGGCGGGAAGCTGGTTTTGGGACAGCGACGGCAAACGCTATCTCGATTTTCAATCGCAACTGGTCAATGCCAACCTGGGCCACCAGCACCCGAGGATCGTCCAGGCGATCAAGGACCAGGCCGACAAGCTCTGCTACATCGGCCCGGCGATGGGCTCCGACGTGCGCTCGGAACTGGCAGCGCTCATCGCCGAGATCACGCCGGCCAACATCACCGCCACCTTCTTCACGACCGGCGGCGCGATGGCGAACGAGACCGCGATCCGCCTGGCCCGGCACTACACCGGCCGCAGTAAGATCATCGCGCGTTATCGCAGCTATCACGGGGCCAGCGGCGGAACCTTGAGCCTCACCGGCGATCCGCGCCACCACCTGACACGATCGGATATGCCGGGCGTGGTCCGCATGCTGGATCCCTATGCCTACCGCTCGCCCAGCGGACACCGCGACCCGGCCGACTGCCCGGTCTGCCAGGGCAGTCCGCATCTGGAAGAGATCCTGATGTACGAGAACCCCAACACCGTCGCCGCTGTCATTCTAGAGACGGTGGTGGGCACCAACGGGATCATCGTGCCGCCTGACGGCTATCTGCAGTCTATCCGCGAGACCTGTAGCAAGTACGGAATTCTGCTGATCTGCGACGAGGTCATGGCCGGCTTCGGCCGAACCGGTGCGTGGTTCGCCGTCGACCACTGGGGCGTCGAGCCGGACATCATGACCGCCGCGAAGGGCATCAACTCGGGCTATGTGCCGCTCGGCACAATGTCGGTCTCAAAGAGCCTTGCCGACTGGCTCAAAGACTATCCCCTGCCCGGCGGCCTCACCTATGCCGGCCATCCCTTGGCCTGCGCCTCCGGAGTTGCGGCGGTCCGCGCCATGCAAGAGGAGGGGACCCTCGCCCATGCAACGCGCATCGGCGCAAAGATGCGCGACGAACTCAGCAAACTTGCCAATAAGCACCCTAGCATCGGCGACATCCGCGGCCTCGGCCTCTTCAACGGTATCGAGCTGGTGAAGAACCGCGAGACGCGCGAGCCGCTGGTCCCCTATGCCGCCAAGGGGGCGGCCGCAGGACCGATGAGTGCGATGATGGGCTTCGCGATGCAGGAAGGGCTCTATCTTTCCTTCTTTTCAAACGTGATTCGCTTGACACCGCCACTCAACATCTCGGAAGAGGACATGATGCTTGGCCTCCAGATTCTCGACCGGACGCTCGACATAGCCGACAGCGCCTGCAGCTGAGGCGGTCGGCCAGGACGAGACGAACCAGAGGCGAGCAGCCTACATTGGTCCCATTTCACTTGGAGTAGCGGTCATGACCGAGAAGGGCGTTGTCATTGTCGGGGCCGGCCAAGCCGGATACTCCGCGGCGGCCAAGCTGCGCAGCCTTGGGTACGAAGGTCCGGTTACTCTGGTTGGCGAAGAGCCCTACCCGCCCTACCAGCGCCCGCCGCTCTCCAAAGCCTACCTGATGGGCGAGATGGAAGCCGAAAGGCTGCATCTGCGAGCACCCTCCTTCTATGGAGAGCAAGACATCGTCTTGGAGTTGGGTCACGCCGTGACCGGCATCGATCCGCAGCAGCGAAGCCTGGACATTTCCGGCCGCAGCCTCTCGTACTGGCAGCTTATCTTGGCAACAGGCTCGCTGCCTCGCCGTCTGCCGGCACACATCGGCGGTCACCTGCCTGGAACCTACACGGTTCGCGGCATTGCCGACATCGACGAAGCCTCCGCAGAGTTCAAGGCAGGGCGCAAGCTACTCGTCGTCGGCGGCGGCTATATCGGGCTAGAAGTCGCCGCGGTTGCCAGCAAGCTTGGCCTTGAAGTCACTCTAATCGAGGCCGCTCCGCGTATCTTGCAGCGGGTGGCCGCCGAAGAGACTTCCGATTTCTTTCGCGCACTGCATGAGGGCCAAGGCGTTACCATCCTGGAAGGGGTTGGCCTGGCATGTCTGACCGGCGAGGAGCGGGTCACAGGCGCGCGTCTGACCGACGGCAGGGAACTGGAAGCCGACTTCGCCGTGCTGGGTATCGGCATCGATCCCAATTCCACACTGGCCGAAGCGGCCGGCCTTAAGATCGAGAATGGGATATGGACCGATGCCTTCGGCCGGACGTCCGATCCGAACATCTGGGCCGCCGGCGACTGCACCTCCTTTCCCTTCCAAGATGATCGCATCCGCCTGGAGAGCGTCGGCAATGCCATTGCCCAAGCAGAGCTGGTTGCCGCCAACATACTTGGGGCCGAGCAGCCCTACGAGGCCAAGCCCTGGTTCTGGTCCGATCAATACGAGGTGAAACTGCAGATTGCCGGTTTGAACAGAGGCTACGATTCCCTGGTCGTAAGACACACCTCCGACACCAGCCGATCCTTCTGGTACTACCGTGGCGATCGGCTGCTCGCCGTCGATGCGATGAACGATCCACGGGCCTACATGATCGGCAAACGCTTCATCGAATCGGGACGTTCGCCGGCCAAAGAAGCGGTGGCCGATTCCGAAAGCGATCTGAAGGCATTGTTGAAGGCCAAGCAATAGAGCAGGCTTCGCCGTATTCAAGCGCGTCGAGGATCTAGACCGTGCCGCAAGACATTAGAGATTGGATCGGGCGCAGCGAGACGCAGCAGGATAGCCTGCGGGTCCAGCCCGCCCATTTCATGCAAGCTACGCTCGGGCAGAAGCCTTCCTTAATGATCGGCGATCCTTTGCCGCCACTTTGGCATTGGCTCTATTTCCTAGAGGCGAAACCGGTTCCGGAACTCGGCCGCGATGGGCACGCAAAGAAGGGGGGCTTCCTGCCACCCGTCGCCTTGCCGCGCCGCATGCGTGCCGGCGGTCGTTTCCGCTTCTCCGCCCCACTCCCGCTCGGCGCCGCCGTCACCAGGAGAGCGACGATCAAGGACATCGTCGAGAAAGCAGGGCGCAGCGGCAAGCTGTGTTTCGTTACCGTGCTGGACGAGATCTTCGTCGGCGAGACCTTGGCAATCAGCGAGGAAGAGGACATCGTCTATCGCGAAGACCCGGCACCCGGCGCGCCACAGCCAAGCCCGCTGAGAGCCCCTTGCGAGGCCGAGGTGTCGGAACCGGTCTCGCCGCGCGAGGTCGTCTTGTTTCGCTATTCAGCGCTCACCTTCAACGGGCATCGCATCCACTACGACGTGGATTACGCCCGAAAGATCGAGGGCTATGAGGGGCTGGTGTTTCACGGCCCGCTGACAGCAACCCTGCTTGCCGATCTCGCCTGCCGAACGCAGGGCGCGCCGCTGAAGCACTTCTCCTACCGCGGTCTTTCTCCTATTGCCGGGATGAGACCTTTTCACATTGAAGGCCGTACGGTCTGCGATCACATGCAGCTCTGGGCTCGCCTCGAAGACGGGACCCTGGCTGTGCGAGCCGAAGCCGGCTTCTAGAGCAAACCCCGAGCAGGTGGAATCACCTGCGACGACGCTTTGCTTCTTAAAATAGAAACATAGAGCGATGGACCCGAGCCTATGCGAGGGGACAATGCTCTAGAGTGCGACGGCGCTTGTCTTAGCTAGGGGTTCAGCTGCGACGCCTACGACGAAAGCCCTACAACACACAGTATTGGGGTGGATATGCAACAGCGAGCTGCTAGGCTTCTTTTCAAGCCAGGCTTCCTCGGCTGGTGACCCGACCTCGACCCGACTAGATACGAGAACCTATCATGCGATTTACAGTCTCGCTCATGGCCGCCCTTGTCATCTCTCTTGCCTTTGGTGCAAGCGATAGCAAGCAGGCCTTCGCCCAAGACACGATTGAAGTTGGCGGACTGGTGGGCGACCCGGACG
Organism: Rhodospirillales bacterium; assembly: GCA_963669445.1. Lineage (GTDB taxonomy): Bacteria > Pseudomonadota > Alphaproteobacteria > Kiloniellales > JACOMY01 > JACOMY01. Next base: position 433,944 of record OY770029.1, on the reverse strand, counting down.
CCGGTGCAAAGGTCTTCAAGCGCTGCATGGCTTGCCACACGATCGAAGAAGGCAAGAACCGCGTCGGCCCCACCCTCTACGGCATCATCGGCCACGAGGCGGGCGCCGTGGAGGGATACAAGTACTCCAAGGCCAACCAAGAATCGGGCATCGTTTGGACGCCTGAGGTCATCTCCGAGTATCTGGAGAACCCACGGAAGTACATGCCTGGCACGAAAATGGCTTTCCCTGGCCTGAAGAAGCCGCAGCAAAGGGTCGATGTCATCGCCTACATTGCTGCAAATGGCGGCATGGTTCAGTAGAAATCTTTCTTGAGTGTTGGTGGCGAAGTATGATCTCCCATCGACCTGGGATGAACAACTTCGCTACCATTTCTTAACTTCAGCACCACACAATACGACAACCTGCAAGTCTGACGAGCGTCATCTATTCGGATTAGGTCCAAAGCGCCGGATGCCATGCTGGCGTTGGTTCCCTTCAAGCGGACTGAATTGCTCTGGGCTTGTCGACAGGTCTGTGACTGTAGCTGTCTGGTGCGAAAGGCAGCCCTTGGCGCCGACGGTTCGGTGTCGGACTGTAGCAAAGATGCTCTCGGTCAGGTTGGCGGTGCATAGATGAACCCTATGAAGTCATAGAACGCCAGAAGGACGTCCTGATTGCTCTTGGCGGCCGTCTGAAGAGCTTCGGGTAGCTTGTTTGATATCACCGGTCTTGCGTATCCAGCAGCGCTGACGGCGGGTAGTCTGGATGACCTTGTCGAGCGCCCTCCAAGAACCGCGCGCGCAATCGGCGGCAGGATAGCCGAAGGGAAGCGGATGCGATCGGCTGGATCGGCCACGCTCCGGCACATAGCTGTGACGAACGATGCACAGCCGGCTGTCGGTCAGTCTCAGATGAGCGCCCGTTCGCCATCGCGCGGCGACTGTGCCGTCATGTGCATCAGGACTAGGCCACCGCCGTAGATGTCTTGAGCCGCCATCTGCTCGGCCTCCGCTCACCGATTTCACCCAGTAGCCTAACAGATGTGGTATGTTCACCGTCTGACCATTTCGTGCCACGCCGAACTCCGTCATAGTGCCGCCTTCGACGGCGCCACGGTGTTCGCCGTTACCAACCCGGCGATGATCGCAACTTTGTTCGCAAGTCTGTGCCTATCTGCGGCCACGGCCTCAACTGCACCTTCGATGGCGCCTGGGCGCAGGCCGAGCAGCGCGCCTGCAACCAGGACTGAAACGATGATGGCCGGAACCAACACGATAGAAGCCGGCCGGCGCAGTCCGCGGGCAAGGAGTTTGGCTTAGAGATCAACCGCTACGGTGCCGAAAAAGGCACTCTGGCAATAACCCCTGTCCGCTCCAAGCCGGGTTCCGGCAAAGGCGAGAAAACCGCCCAGAACCGCACAAGGAGCATCCTTGGAGCGCACCCTGAGAGAGTGCTGCACGTCCAAGCACGAGCGGCCCATCGCAAAACTGTGTTGGGTTGTTTGAGCAGGTCCGCCGCGGCGCCAGAAAACGCGTCATGGGACCTTCGGCCTTATGGCGGAAGTCCGACCGAGATGAGTTGTTTCAGTAAGCCGGGAACGTCTGGTCGCTTGGGATAGAAAATCGTCCGATGCCAACGTTCTGCCGTGACGCTCGGGCTGTTTTCGAGCAGGCTTTGCACTGCCTGCCTGGCTTCTGCTTCATTTTCCAAGCCAAGCAGTACGAGAATCTTCAAGACACGGGCCATGATCCAGGCTGGGCGCCTCGAAATGATTTTCTCGCAGACCGCCTCGGCTTCCTGATAACGCTTGAGCGCGAGGAGGGCTTCGGCCAGGGGTATGAGATAGGATTCGGGCGCACCGGGATTGAGACTGATGGCGCGCCGAGCGGAGCGCAGGGCTTCTTCCGGCAACTCTAGGCAAACCAGGACATGGGCAAGACAATGATGAGCGTCTGCATAGTTGGGGTCCAGGGCGACGGCCAGTTCCCCCTCCAGCCGGGCGGCCGAAAAGTCGCCTTCGACCATCAAGGCATGGGAGAGTTCCGTATGGGCCGAGGGGTGATCCGGTTCAATGGCGAAGACGCCGTCCAAAACTCCCCGGGCATTTCGCAAGCTTTCCTCCCGATCGGCGGACCAGCCGAAGGTCGCGTCCTCGATGTGGCTGCGGGCCAGCCCGACGGCGGCGGCAAGAAAGGCGGGCGCGCGTTCCAGGGCCGCTTCGAACGCCGCGCGCGCTCGCGCGTTGCCAGGCCGGGAGTACTCCTTGTAGGCGGCACGCCCCTTTAAAAAGGCCTCATAGGCCAAGGCATCGCCGGCCTCCCGGCGCCACGTCCAGACTTGCTGTCCCTCCGACAGCTCAACCTCCAAAGCCGTCACCACCTTTTCTGTAATGCGGTCGTGGAAGTCGAAGATCTCCTCCACTAGGCCATCGAATTTCTCCGCCCAAAGGTAATGGCCATCGGCGATCTCCAGGAGCTGCACGTTGCAGCGGAGGCGCTTGCCGGCGACCTTTATGGTGCCTTCGACGCGGTAGTGGGCATTGTTGGCGCCTTCCCTATCACTGGTGGCGACAACCCGCAGTGTGTCCAGTTTGGAAATCGCGGCGGCTATATCGTCCGCAATGCCTTCGGCGTAATAGCGATGATCGGGATCGGGTGACAGAGTTTCGAAGGGGTGCACTTCAATCGCCGGCGGGAGGTGTTTCTCGCGCTCTGTTGGCGCATTGCTCGAAGCACGGACTGGCAGCCCTTCGCCGGGGAACCAGCGCCAAACCCGGATCTTGCGATCGATATTCTTGAGGGTCTGCTCGCCGATGTCCTCGAAGTCGACGCCAACAGCGCCGCGCAGGTTCTGGTGCACCATGTCGGAAACACAGAGGCCAGCAGACGGCGCGATGGCTTCCAGGCGGGCAGCGACGTTGACCCCGTCGCCCAGGATGTCGTCGCCGTCGATTACAATGTCGCCGAGATTGATGCCGACGCGATAGGCGATCTGGGTTTCCACGTTGACCGGAGCCTCACGCTCCGCGATCGCACGCTGAATGTCGAGCGCGCATTGCACGGCATCGACAACGCTGCCGAACTCAATGAGAATGCCATCCCCGGTGGTCTTCACGATACGCCCACCGTACTCTGCGATCGTTGGATCAATCAGAGTTCTGCGATACGCCTTTTGCCGTTCGATCGTACCGGTCTCGTCGGCGGCCATGAGGCGACTGTATCCGACCATGTCAGCAGCCAAGATCGCGGCCAGACGGCGCTCCATTGCTTTCCTCCTACAGAACACGAGACTAGCGGTGCCCGGAAGCGAAATCCATAGCCAACGTGACCCACCAGCCCTGCAGCAGTCTAGACCAGCCGCACTCGGAGCAATGTCAGCGACCATGTTCCGGTCCCCTCGGGCGTCGCCAATGTGTGCAGGAAATTGGCCATGTTGAAGGTCAGCGCTTTGGCGTTGGAGACGCACTGCATTGGCCATTAACCGCATGCAGGAGAGGTGCGTCCATTTGATTGCGTACGTCACCATCTTTGATTTTCTGCTCGGCCCTGCCTCGGTTATTGTAGAAGGACGGCACCTGCTCGTTCGGCAGGCTGCGGTTGATAACGATGAAACCCACTCGGGGAAACAGCTTGCCGGGACAGAATAGGCGCGCGCATAGCGCGCCCTGGCATCGCATCGCTATCGAGTTCCTCGTCGCGATTGAGGAAGGCTCCTTGATTGAGACGTGGCGCATGCCCCTGGAGAGGGCACCTGAAGTCCACCTGCACGGAAAGGTTTCAGGATCGAAGACGATGGCGTCGGCATCGGCACCGAATTCGATCAAGACCAATTGCTTTCGCAAGTTGAATTCTGTCTCGTGCTGTGATCCGAGGCGTTCCTGCCCCATCGGCAATGTCGGTACTGGATTACTTCGCACATCGTTGCAGGTATCGGCGATTCGAGCTGAGCGCAGGATATCAAGCAAACGACAACGACACTTCTTGCGTTGATTCTGTCGACCGAAGAAGAACAAGGGTCCGGACCAATAGAATCATTGCGTGACGCGGAGCAGATCTGATTCACTCCTTCCTAAGACATCAGGTGCCAAGCGAGATCTCCGCTTAGAAGGGGTAACACCAAAACGAATCCAAAACACTTTCGTCGTAAAAATGTAAATCAAAACTCAGATATCCCATAAGTCCGATAGTCAGTTTCTTGGCGAAGGCGACTTAAACCGACAGCTGGCTATGCTTATGCTTGGCAAGGCCGCTCATGTCGGTCAAGCTACTGCATCCAAACAGGAAACAACGCAGCGGAGGGAAACAGCGATGAGTAAGAAACCGGTCGTGGGCTTCATCGGTATCGGCATGATGGGCTGGGGAATGGCGAAGAACGTGGTGGAGAAGGGATTTCCACTCTTGGTTATGGCCCATCGCAAACGCGAGGCAGTCGATGACCTCGTCTCGCGGGGTGCCGAGGAGGTCAGCTGTGCGAAAGCGATGGCAGAACGGGCCGACATCGTCGTGCTTTGCGTGACTGGCGCCGCCCAGGTTCAGTCTAGTCTCGAGGGTCCCGACGGTCTCCTGGCCAACGCGCGTGCCGGACTTACTATTGTCGACTGCTCGACCTCGGACCCCGATCTGACGCTCCACCTGAACGAGAGCCTCGCAAAGCGCGACATCACGTTTATCGACGCCCCGCTCTCCAAAGCTCCAGCCGATGCTTGGAAAGGCGAACTCTCCACCTACATCAGCGGCCCGGAGGCGTTGGTCGAACGCTTGCGACCCCTGCTGTCTACCTGGGCCAGCACCATTATTCCGGTTGGCGGTCCGGCCGGTTCGGCACTCTCCGTCAAGCTCATCAACAATCTGGTCACCGTCGGTTATGTGGCCCTCTGGTCGGAATGCTACGCTATGATCGGTAAGATCGGCGTCAAACCAGACGTCTTCCGCCAAGTGATCTCGGCCGCCGGCTTGAATTGCCATAACTTTCAGACTTTTTCCAAGTACATCTGTGACGGCGACCCCAATACGCACAAGTTCACGCTGTCGAACTGCTTGAAGGATCTCACCTACTACAATCGCCTCGCCACGCAGCATAACGCCATGACCCTGATGTCCGACGGTGCCCTACAGATGATGAAGCTGGCCAAATCGATGGGCTACCAAGATCGGTTCATGACGCAGCTTGTCGATGTTGTCGCCCGCCTGAACGGCGATTCAGAAGAACAAGCCGGTGGCCCAGCGAAATCCTAACGCGGACTGGAATCGTTCGAGTAAGACCTGTAGGCGGATTGAATTTGCTCTGCCCGCAAAAGGTTAGACCGTCTTGGTTCGGAGTCTTCCGCGGTAACCCGGATTGTGGGTTGCCGTCGGCGTTATGGCGCCCGCATCGACGGCCTCACCGAGACAATCGCGCCGAATACTCTAGGGGTGCAACCCAGCCGTCTGGATGAGTTGCACCACCAGATCAATAGTTTGGTGGGCTGATCCACCAGACGCTCGGGTGGCCAAGCGTCTGGATCGGAGCACTAGGAAAGCCAGACGAAGTCTGTTGCCGTCAGCTGGTTCGCGCTTCCCAGGCCCTCAATACGGAAGGCGATATCGGCATTGCCGTCGCCATCCTGATCGACCTGCACCTGCTCTGGCCCCTCGAAGCGCGCTTGGGAATTGCCGCCGCCGCTGAAGGCGGCACCGCCGATGTAGCTGAAGGTGCCGACCTCCAATCCGCTGGCAAAGACCATCTTGTCGCCATCGGCAGCGATGGCACCGCCGGCGATCAGAGGACCACCGGAACCGGAGGTGCCAAGGGCGCGTCCGTCGAAGAAGAAACTGTCGGCACCGCTGCCGCCGATGACGCTGTTGCCGCTCTCCATCCACAAGGTGTCTGCACCGCTACCGCCGAAGAGGGTGTCGTCGCCATCTCTGCCTTGCATAACATCGTCGCCGCCAAGACCTTCCAGCCTGTTGTCACCGGTGTTGCCTTGGATCGTATTGTCGAGGCTGTTTCCAGCCCCGTCGATGTTGCCGAAGCCGCCCTGCATACGCAGGTTATCGATGAAGGCTGTGGCGGTGCCGTCGGGCAGCGTGAAGTCGGTCTCAGCGCGCAGCAGATCGACGCCGCCGCCGGCCAACTCCTCGACCAGGTCCGTCGCGGTATCGACCACGAAAGTATCCCCGCCCGAACCACCGATCAGGATATCGCTTCCACCCCGTCCGTTCAGGATGTCGTCGCCGCTGTGTCCGGATAGCTGGTTGCTGCCCGAGTTGCCGACGAGCGTGTTGGCCAAGGCGTTGCCGTCCAGATCCGCATCACCGATGTTGTTGTTCACATTGGCACGCTCCAGGAATCCCTCGGCGCCGCTGGTGAAGGTGTAGGCGGCCGCGTTGGAGCGAAGCACATCCTCGAAACCGCCAGCCGCGGTCTCCTTTACGACATCCCCGGCGGTGTCGATGATGAAGGTGTCGTTGGCCACGCCACCGATCGCCACATCGCTGCCGGAGCCACCGTTCAAACGATCGCTGCCAATCCCGCTGGACAGGGTATCTGTGCCGCTACCTCCGACCAGGCGATCGTTACCGGCATCGCCGTAAATCGTGTCGTCGCCAGCGCCCCCGAACATCCTATCGCGGCCACTATCGCCGTTCAGCCTGTCCGCGCCATCGTCGCCGCGTAGAGTGTCGTCACCGCTGCCGCCGAAGAGATCGAAATCGTCGCCGGAACCGCCGGAGAGGCTGTCCGTACCGTGACCACCGTAGAGCTGCCGATCACTCCCGCTGTCGCCGAAGAGGCTGTCATCGCCGCTGTCGCCATTCAGACCAGAATCCGCACCGAGGCCACCGAAGACACTGTCGTCGCCCGACCCACCGAAGAAGAACTGGTCGTCGCCGGCATCGCCGAAGAGACTGTCGTTACCGCTGTCGCCGAACAGGTTACTGTCGCTGCCACTGCCACTGCTCACGCTGTCGCTGCCGGAGCCACCGTAGAGATCCTGGTCGGCACCGCTGCCGCCATAGATCCGGTCATCCCCCACTCCACCGAAAGCACTGGCATCGTCGCCGGCATCGCCGAAGAGGCTGTCGTGGCCACTGTCGCCGAGCAGGTTGCTGTCGCCGCCACTGCCACCGCTCACGCTGTCGCTGCCGGAGCCACCGTAGAGATCGCGGTCGGCACCGCTGCCGCCATAAATCCGGTCATCCCCCGCCCCGCCGAAGGCACTGGCATCGTCGCCAGCGCCGCCTACCAAGATATCGGCGTCGGCGAAACCGAAGAAGAAGCTGTCATCGCCGGAGTCTCCATAGAGGCTGTCGTCGCCCTCGTCGCCCTGCAGCAGCAGATCTGAACCGGAGCCACCGAAGATTTGGTCGTTGCCCGAGCCACCGCGCGCCGCATCCTCTCCTGAACCGCCGGCCAGCAGATCCTGACCGGAGCCACCGGCCAGAATGTCGCCGTCCCGGCCGCCGAAGAGACTGTCGTCGCCGGCATCCCCGAAAAGGCTGTCGTCGCCATCGACGCCATAGAGCAAATCGGCGCCCGACCCGCCGTAGAGGAAGGGATCGGAGTCACCTCCGCCGAAGAGGCTGTCCAGTCCGGACCCACCGAAGAGGCTATCCGATCCGTTATCACCGAAGAGCTGGTCATTGCCCGTGGCACCATAGAGCAGATCGGAGCCGTCGGCTCCGGCAATGTTATGATCTCCGGATGCATCCAAAGCGATGATATCGTCACCGGGTCCGCCCAACACGCCGTAGCCCTCGACCGAAACCAGTGTTACGCCCGCCGGCAGGGTGACGCCCGGCCCCAAGAAGAGGATGTCATTGCCCGACCCACCGTCGATCACCTCGCCGGCAGTCAGCTCTGCTTGTACGGCCACAATGAAGCCATCGCGGCCGGAGCCACCGAAGAGGCTATCGACACCGGTTCCACCGGAGAGGATATCGCTACCCGCATCACCGGAGAGGACGCTGTCTTCGCCGGAACCCCCAAAAATCAAGTCATCGCCCGAGCCACCGTAGAGGGAACGATCATTGCCGTCCTCGCCCAGGATCGTGTCACGACCCGATCCGCCATAGATCCGCCGATCGTCATCGCTACCTGCCTCTATCTGATCGTTCCCGCTGTCGCCGAAGAGGTCGATGTCCTTGCCGCTGCCGGCCTTAATGGTATCTGCGCCCGATCCACCGAAAAGGTCGCGGTCACGGTTGTCGCCGCCGTAGATGGCATCCGCACCCTCGCCGCCATAGAGCAGGCTGTCGAAGTCGGCGCCGCCGAAGAGGCGGTCGACGGCGCTGCCACCGAAGATGCCGCGATCCACGCCACTGTCACCATAAAGGGAGTCGGAGCCGGACCCACCAATCAGTGCGTAGTCGTCGCCAACGCCACCGAAGACGGTATCGTCGTCATCACCGCCAACCAGGCTGACGTCGTCACCCGAGTCTCCAAAGAGCGTGTCCTTTCCATCGAGACCATAGAGACGATCGCTGCCGCTACCGCCGGCCATCCTGTTTTCGCCGCTGGAGGGGGCGATCAGGATATCGTCGCCGTTTCCGCCAACCTGGGTTCCGGCCACTTCGAAGATGATCACTTCGACATTCGTGATGTTCAGACTGCTCACCACGTCCGGCGAGTCGAATGTATCCAACACCAGAAGGGTGTCGACGCCCGACCCACCGTCAAAGACCTGACCTGTCTGAGGGAAGATCTGATACTCGTACTCTATGACAAGAGTGTCGCTCCCCGAGCCGCCGTAAAGACTGTCGATTCCAGAGCCTCCACGGAGCGTATCTTCCCCGTCACCACCATAGACGCTGTCATCGCCGTCTCCTCCGAACAGGCTACGGTCGTCACCGGCACCGCCAAACAGACCGTCGTCACCCCGGCCACCAAAGAGGTTTTGATCATCCCCGCCATCGCCGTAGACGCGATCATCGCCGGACCCACCGTCAAGGTACTCATCCTGGCCATCACCACCAAAGACTAGGTCACTGCCGCTTGAGCCAGTGAAGCTTGCATCCGCTCCGCTACCCCCAAAGAGAGAATCATTGCCGTCATTGCCGTTCACAAAGGAGTCATTACCGCTGTCGCCGCTAATCGTGTCATCGCCGCGACCTCCGTTGAAATATCGGTCATAACCTTCGCCACCGAAGAGCACATCGTCGCCATCCTGCCCCTCGAAGGAGCGGTCTAGGTCTGCGCCGCCATACAAAGTGTCATTGCCAGATCCGCCAAAAAAGTCGTCATCTAGTTCTGCTCCGCCGAAGATCCTATCGCTCCCACTCCCCCCGTAGAAGCCATAATCGGAGTCTAAGCCACCGTAGAGGAGGTCCGCTCCTAATCCGCCAATGAAGATGGCGTCACCGTTACTGCCACCACGCAGGGTATCGTCACCATCGCCACCCGCTAAAGTGAGATCAATCCCGCTGCCACCATAGATCACGTCGGCACCTTCAGCACCGAAGAGACCCCTGTCTCTGCCATCGCCGCCATAGAGGCTGTCGTCGCCACTGCCGCCGTCTAGGTCGCTGTCCGCGCCACTGCCGCCACGCAGCGTGTCATTGCCGTCACCGCCCTCCAGCGAGCGATCGGTGCCGCTGCCACCGTCTATCAGGTCGGCACCGCTTGCCCCCCGCAGAGAGAAATCTGTAGCCAGGCCGCCATAGAGGCTGTCGTCGCCCGAGCCACCGTCGAGGGTTCCGTCAACGTCGTCGCCACCATAAATCTTGTCGGCACCGTCTTCTCCGTACAGGCCGTTGTCCACACCTGCACCGCCGAAGACCGCATCATTTCCGGAGCTGCCGCTGAGCATGCTGTCTTCGCCGCTGCCGCTGTGAACCGCATCGTCGCCCGAGCCACCAACAAAGTCGAGATCACTACCGCTGCCCCCGAAAATCGTATCGTCTCCGGCGCGACCCTCAAAGCTCCTATCGTTCGCCATGCCGCCGTAGAGAGTATCTGCACCCTCATCGCCCCAAAGCACCAAGTCTTCGCCTGAGCCACCGAACAGGACATCGACCCCCTCACCGCCATAAATGCTCTTATCCACACCGGATCCGCCGTAGAGATGATCGTCTCCGATGTGACCGCTGAGGTAAGTATCGAATCCATCGCCGCCGTCGACAGTATCGTCACCGTCTCCACCGAAGAGGCGGAAGTCGGTGCCACTGCCGCCGAAGAGGCTATCGTTTCGAGTCAGGCCGTAAATTCTGTCGGCACCGGAACCCCCATAGAGCGTGGCTTCGGACGTGGCACCATAGAGGGTATCGTTGGCGTCACCACCGCTGCCGCGCACGATGATCTCCTCGATACCCGACAAGGAGAGATCCGCAAACGCATCGCTCAAGGAGACGACATTCAAGATCAAGGTGTCACTGCCGCTGCCGCCTTCTATGGTCTCCCCGCCGGTCAACTCCGCATCGGAGTTCACCACGAAGGTATCGTCACCACTGCCGCCGAAGAGCCTGTCGACACCCGAACCACCGGCCAGGCTGCTGTCGTTTCCGAAGCCACCATAGAGACTGTCGTCACCACTGCCGCCATAGAGCGCCAGGTCGTCGCCATCGCCGCCGTAGACTCGGTCGGTCCCGTCACCGCCATAGAGCCCGGTGTCGTCTCCGCTGCCGGCGCGGAGCAGATCATCGTTCTCTCCACCAAAGAGCCCGGCATCGCGACCACTGCCACCCTCGATCCGGTCATCTCCGAAGTAACCCGAGAGCAGGCTGTCGTCACCGCGACCGCCATAGAGGGTATCCGCGCCCGAATTGCCGAGCAGCGCAAGATCGTTGCCGGAACCACCCTGGATGGCGTCGTCGCCGCCGTCACCGGCGAGCGTCTGGTCGTCGCCACTGCCACCATAGACCCGGTCTTTCGCAGAGCCGCCGAAGAGCGAGCTGTCGGCTCCCGTCCCGCCAAACAGACGGTCCCCACCCTCGCCACCAAAGAAGGAAGCATCATCTCCATCGCCGCCGTAGAAGAGATCGATGTCCGAACCCACACCATAGGGACCGCCGGGGTCGCCGGTGAAGAGAGAGTCATCGCCACTGCCGCCGAAGAAGCTATCTAAGCCTGCCCCGCCATAGAAGCCGTAGTCTCCACCGCTGCCGCCGAAGAAGGTGTCGTCTTGAGACCCGCCGTAGAAGAGCGAGTCGCTGCCTTGTCCACCCTCCAGTCGGTCCCCACCGTCATCGCCGAAGAGCTTGCCATCCTGACCCTCGCCGCCATAGATCCGGTCATCGTTCGCGCCGCCGTAGAGGAAGCCTTCCTCACCGCTGCCGCCGAAGATCCGATCGAGACCGCCACCGCCTTGGAGGAAGCTGTCGGAACCGCTCTCGCCCTCTATGCGATCGTTGCCCTCGTCACCGTAGAGGCTGAGATCGCGACCGCTGCCGCCAAAGAGGCTGTCGTCACCGGCGCCAGCGAAGAACCCACGATCGTAACCGGAGCCACCGAACAGCAGGTCCTGGCCTGAACCACCGGCCAAGCCGGTGTCGTCGCCCAATTCGCCGAGAACGCTGTCATCCCCGGAACCGCCGGCCAAGGCGTGATCATTTCCAAGGCCCCCTTCGATCACATCGTTCTGATCGCCACCGTCTAGACTGCTGTCATCGCCATCGCCGCCATAGAGCCGATCTTCGCCATCGCCGCCTTGAAGGACCGCGTCCTTGCCGCTGCCTCCGAACAGCTGATCGACCCCGGCACCGCCGACGAGACTTTGATCGTCACCGCTGCCCGCGTCGATCAGATCGATCCCAGAGCCGCCATCGAGGAAGACGTCCGCGCCGCTGGCGCCGTAGAGACGGTCATCGCCCGAGCCTCCTCTCACGAAGGTGTCGTCACCCGAACCGGCCAAGACAAGATCGTCGCCAATGGAGCCGTTCAGTCCATTGTCGCCGCCGTCACCGCCAAAGATGCTGTCGTTACCCGAACCACCGTCAAACCCGTAGTCTTTGCCACTACCACCGTAGAGCAGCGCGCTGCCGCTCTCGTCCTTCACGTTTGTATCGTTACCGCTGCCGGCAAAGACGCTGTCAGTCCCATCACCTCCATAGAGGTTTTGGTCATCGCCGACGCCGCCAAATATTGCATCGTCGCCGCTTTCGCCAGACAGGTAATTGTCATCACCGCTGTCGCCATAGATGCGATCCGCGCCGCTGGAGCCAAACAGGCGGAGATCGTCACCCGATCCCCCACGGACCGTGTCGTCGCCCAGATCCCCGTACACAACGGTATCGCCACCATCGCCGCCGTAGAGGCTGTCATTGCCCGTGTCACCGAAGACACCCGTATCATCACCAGCGCCCGCCTCGATTACGTCATCTCCAGAGTCACCGTGGATTTGAGTGTCGTTGCCGGAACCGGAGTCTAGTCGGTCGTCGCCATCGCCGCCGGACAGGGCAACGTCGTTTCCAGTGCCACCAATCACAGTATCATCGCCGGAACCGCCCTGCAGCGTGGCATCGATGCCGCTCCCGCCTTCGATGACATCGCTACCGCTATCGCCAAACAGGACTGTATCATCACCACTATCACCGAAGATCCGGTCAGCGTCATAGCCGCCAAACAGCTCCATGTCCGAACCGTTACCGCCGTAGATCCGGTCAGCGCCGCCGAGACCAATGAGAGAGTTGTCGTCGCCATCTCCGCCCATAACGACATCATCGCCGCCAGAGCCGTAGAGCAGTGAATCGTCCCCACTACCGCCGTCCACAATGTCGTCACCGTCGCCGCCAAACAGCTGTGTGTCATTGGCGCTACCGCCAAGAACCCGATCAGCACCGCTGCCGCCATAGAGCCGGGAGTCAGCATCATCGCCGCCGTCGAGCGTGTCCGCACCGCTATCGCCAAGCAAGGAGACGTCGGTGCCTGCTCCACCGAAGACCAGATCGTCGCCGCTGCCACCATAGAGTGCACTGTCGTTGGCGGAGTCGCCATACAAGCTGTCATCACCGGAGCGCCCGAAGAAGACGCTGTCCTCTCCACTGCCGCCATAGACAGCATCGTCGCCCATGCCACCATCAAGGATCGAGTCGTTTCCGAAACCACCGAAGAGGCTATCCTCCCCGGAGAGGCCGTAGAGCCTGTCGACGCCGGAGAGACCGAAGAGGAAGTTGATGAGAGAGGTGCCAATCAGGACATCGGCGCCGGAGCCGCCAAAGATCTGTGCGTCGGCCTCGACGACCACCGTCTCCACACCGATCAGGGACACGCCGGCCGGCACCGCCGCTGGGCCACGCAGCAGCAGGGTGTCGGCGCCACTGCCGCCGTCGATCGTGTCGCCACCGCCAGCCAGTTCGCTTGCCTCTATGACAAAGGTATCATCGCCCGAACCGCCGAAGAGGGTGTCGCTTCCAAGCCCACCCTGCAGATCGGAATCGTCGCCCTGGTCGCCGTAGATGCTGTCGTCGCCCGTGCCGCCAAAGAGGCCCTGGTCATCACCGCTACCGCCAAAGAGGGAGTCCTGACCGCTGCCACCATAGAGACTGGAGTCCTTGCCGGAACTCCCCTCAAGGCGATCGTCGCCTTGGTCGCCAAGCAAGCGCCGATCGGCGCCATCGCCGCCGAACAGCGTGTCAGATCCGCTGCCGCCGCGAAGGTCCTGGTCGTCGCCGCTGTCCCCATAGATCCTATCGGCACCGCTTTGACCGTAGAGACCTCGGTCGCTTCCCGACCCGCCGAACACACTGTCGCTGCCCGCTCCGCCAGCCAGGTCGACGTCATCGCCATCATCGCCATAGAGACCATCGTCGTCCGCGTCTCCGCGAAGGCTGACATCGTTCGCCGCTCCACCGAAGATCAGATCGTTACCAGTGCCGCCGTAGAGGGCGGAATCGTCCCCCGCATCGCCAAAGACGCTATCGTCGCCATCGTTTCCACGGAACAGGATATCTCCGCCGGCGCCTCCATAAAGACTGTCGTCACCGCTACCGCCGCTCAAACGAAAATCATCACCGGCGTCCCCTGCCAAGCGGTCGTCACCGCTGCCGCCGCTGAGTACATCATCGTCACCAGACCCGCCGTAGAGCAGATCCTGACCCTCGTAACCTTCAATCACGCGGTCATAACCGCTGTTGGCGAAGATCGTATCGTCGCCGTCGTCGCCGAAGAGCAGGGTATCGAACCCGGCCGCGCCATAGATCAGGTCGGCACCGGCGCCGCCGAGAATGCCCCAGTTCGTGTCGCCATTACCGTAGATGCGATCGTCGCCGACCCCACCGTAGAGGTCAAAGCCAACGACCGGTGCGAAGGGGGGAACGGCAACGCCGGTGCCGACGACGAAGATCCGGTCGTCACCCGCATCGCCTCTCACCAAGCTAAGGTTTCCGCCCCCTCCGGCGATCAGATCATCGCCCGCACCGCCGTAGAACCTGCTGTCGTTACCACTACCGCTGCGCAGAGTGTCGGCGCCGGCGCCTCCTTCGAAGTAGGCGTCACCGCCACTGCCGCCATAGAGGCTGTCATCGCCGCTCTGGCCATAGAAGCGGTCGGAGAGGGAACTACCCTCCATCACATCGCCCAGGCTGCTGCCGAACAGCACCAGGGGCCCCGGGCCGACGTCGAAGCTGATCACCTCGAAGCCATCCATCACCAGACCGGCCGGCAGCGAGTCGATCTGCACCACCAGGGTGTCGACCCCACTGCCGCCGTAGAGGCTGTCGACGCCGCTGCTGCTGACCAGCTCTGCGACGTTTCGCAAGTAGATGACATCGTCGCCCGACCCGGCCTCGATCACGTCGTTTCCGCTGCCACCGAAAAGGCCTCTATCGGCACCGTCGCCGCCGTACAAGCGGTCTTCTCCACTGCCGCCATAGAGGCTTCGATCCGCGCCGCTGCCGCCCTCTATGCGGTCCTGGCCACTGTTGCCGAACAAGGCGCTGTCGTTGCCCGTTCCTCCATAGAGGCTGTCGTCGCCCGAGCCGCCGGAGAGCCAAATGTCATTGCCCTCGGCCCCGAAGAGAGAATCGGCCCCCTCCCCGCCAAAGAGCGAGTGATCGTTACCGAAGCCCGCATCGACCCGGTCCAATCCGGCGCCGCCGAAGAGCGAGGTGTCGGCGCCACTGCCGCCATAGACGAGATCCTGGCCAGAGCCGCCCAAGAACGATAGATCGAGACCAGAGCCACCAAAGATCTGATCGTCGCCATCACCGCCATTAACGTTCGTTTCGTCGCCCAGACCTCCATAGACCCTGTCGCTTCCGCTAGCTCCCTCGACAAAACTGTCATCACCGGTTTCGAGATAAATCAGATCGTCACCAGAATGACCAAAAAACGTTCCATCAGATCCAGTACCGGCAAAAAGGGTATCTTCACCATCTCCGCCCCTAAGGTAATCATCGCCTAAACCGCCAAATAGCGTGTCGTTCCCTGCTCTACCGGCTAGATGATCGTCGCCAAGGCCACCGAAAAGTTCATCGTCGCCGGAATCGCCGTTCAGTCTAACGTCATCGCCGACACCGCCGTAGATCTTGTCCTGTCCTGAACCGCCGTAAAAATAGTCTTCATCGCCCACGCCACCGTAGAACCTATCCTGACCCAACCCACCAAACAATCTCGTGTCGTTGCCACTGCCACCGAAGAGCAGGTCGTCACCCTCGCCACCGCTGAGTCTGAAGTCATTGCCAGAGTCACCGTAGAGGCGATCGACCCCACTGCCGCCGTCAAGGGTTCTGTCGGCGCCATCGCCACCATAAAGGCGATCCAGCCCACTGCCGCCATCGAGGGTCCTGTCGTCGCCACTGTCACCGTAGAGCAGGTCGTCACCCTCGCCACCGATGAGGTTGACGTCATTGCCTGCGCCACCGTAGAGGCGATCGTCCCCACTGCGGCCCTCAAGGGTCCTGTCGGTGCCACTGTCACCGTAGATCAGATCTTCGCCACTGCCGCCTAGCAGTTGCTGGTCGTCACCGGATCCACCGAAGACTCGATCGTCGCCTAGATAGCCGCCACGGACTATGACGTCTTTACCATCGCCGCCAAAGATGAGGTCGTCGCCGTCCATTCCATTGAAAAATGAATCGCCGCCCGAGTCGCCCCAGAGGGTGTCCGCGCCCGAGTCGCCCAAGAGCAGTTGGTCATAGCCCGATCCACCGTAAATGCTGTCCGCGCCGCTGCCGCCCGAAAGCCTGAACTCGTCTCCAAGGCCGCCGAAGATCAGGTCCGCACCGGTTCCGCCATACAACGAAGAATCGTCGCCTGCTTCACCGATTAGCGTATCGTCACCTTCATCGCCAAACAGGATATCGCTGCCGGACCCACCGAAGATGCTCTCCTGGCCGTCGCCACCGTAGAGCTGATCATCACCGCTGGCGCCGGCGATCTCGTCTGGTTGGCTGCTGCCGAAAAAGACATCCGCGCCGGACGAGCCGACGATCACGACGCGCTCTATGCTGACCAAGGCGACGCCGGTCAAGCTGTTGTTCGAGGCGGTGATCAGTAAGGTGTCGCTACCGCTGCCACCGTCGTAGGTGTCACCGATGGTCGCCTCGCTGTCTTGTCCGATCGAGAGGATATCATCGCCGCTGCCACCATAGACCTTATCGACGCCGCTACCGCCGCCGAGGTCTTGGTCGTCACCCAGCCCACCAAAAACAGAATCGCTCCCGTCCCCGCCGAAGAGTGCGGTGTCGGCGCCGCTACCCCCATAGACGAGATCCTGACCAGAATCGCCCCTTAGCGATAGATCGAGACCGGAGCCACCAAATATCTGATCGTCGCCATCGCCGCCACCGACGTTCGTTTCGTCGCCCAGGCCTCCATAGACCCTGTCGTTTCCGCTTTCTGTCTGGACATAGATGTCATCACCGGTCTCGAGATAAACCAGGTCGTCACCAGTTTGACCAAAAATTGTTGCATCAGATCCAGCGCCGCCAAAAATGGTATCATCACCCTTTCCAGCGGTAAATTCATCGCTGCCTAAACCGCCAAATAGCGTGTCGTCCCCTGCCCCACCTATAAGATCATCGCCACCAATGCCGCCGAAAACTTGATCGTCGCCGGAACCGCCTCTCAGTCTAACGTCATCGCCGACACCGCCGTAAATCTTGTCCTGTCCTGAACCACCGTAAACATAGTTTTCATCGCCATCGCCGCCGAAGATCAGATCCTGGCCCAACCCACCAAAGAAGCCCGTGTCATTGCCACTTCCACCAGAGAGCAGGTCGTCTCCCTCGCCACCGCGTAGGGTGGAATCTATGCCAGAGCCACCATAGAGGCTATCTGCGCCGTCGCCGCCGTAGAGGCCGCTGTCGTCACCACTTCCACCGTCGATCCTATCGTCGCCGCTGTCGCCGGACAGGAAATCGTCCTTTCCGGATCCACCATAGAGGCTATCCGCGCCGTCGCCGCCGTAGAGGCTGGTGTCATCGCCCTGGTCACCATAGAGACGATCGTCGCCTGCTTCACCCGCTAGGCTGCCGTCCTTCCCAGATCCGCCGAAGAGGCTGTCGTCACCGCTGCGGCCAGAGAGGGTATCGTCACCACTGGCGCCGTAGACCGCATCGCCCAGGCTGCTGCCCACCAGGGTATCGCCAAACGAACCACCGGCCTGGATGACCTTTTCGATGCTGATGAACTCTACGCCGCTCGGCAAACCACCCTGAGCTTTGAGAACGAGAGTGTCAGTTCCGGAGCCACCGTCATAGGTGTCGCCACTGACGGCCTCGCCAGATTCTGCGATCAGCAGGACATCATCACCCGTCCCGCCGTAGACCTTGTCCAAACCGCTGCCGCCGACCAGGTAGCGATCGTCGCCAGCACCGCCATAGACCTTGTCCGAACCGCTGGCGCCGAACAGCGATAGATCATCGCCCAAGCCACCAAAGACCAAGTCGTCGCCATACCCGCCATAGATCGTCTCGTCGTCGCCCGAACCACCTCTCAGTGTGTCTTCGCCTTCGCCACCATACAAAATCCGATCCGCGCCGGAACCGCCATAAACAGTATCATTGCCTTCGTCACCATCCAGGTTGATGTCGAACCCCAGTCCGCCGAAGATCCGATCGTCGCCACTGTCGCCGCTGAGAGATAAATCGTCGCCGGAGCCACCGTGCAGCTCATCGTCGCCATCGCCACCGACCAGGCTAACCTCAGCACCGCTACCGCCGTACACAAAGTCCGCACCGCTGTCGCCGAGCAAGCTCTCGTCGCTGCCCTGCCCGCCGTCCAGCGTATCATCGCCCGAACCACCGAAGAGGGCGCTATCCAAACCGCTATCGCCGGCGACCAGATCGGCGCCATCGCCACCGACCAGGCTGATCTCGGCTCCGCTACCGCCGTACACAAGGTCCGCACCGCTGTCGCCAAGCAAGCTTTCGTCGCTGCCCTGCCCGCCTTCCAGGGTATCGTCACCCGAACCACCGAAGAGGGCAGTGTCCAGACCGCTGCCGCCGGCTAGCAGATCGGCGCCATCGCCACCGGCCAGGCTGATCTCAGCACCGCTACCGCCGTACACAAGATCCGCACCGCTGTCGCCGAGCAAGCTTTCGTCGCTGCCCTGCCCGCCGTCCAGGGTATCGTCACCCGAACCACCGAAGAGGGCAGTGTCCTGACCGCTGTCGCCGGCGACCAGATCGTTGCCATCGCCACCGGCCAGGCTGATCTCAGCACCGCTACCGCCGTAAACAAGGTCCGCACCGCTGTCGCCATAGAGGCTCTCATCGCTGTCATGCCCGCCGTCCAGGGTATCGTCGCCAGAACCACCGAAAAGGGCTTTGTCCAGACCGCTGCCGCCGGCGACCAGATCGGCGCCATCGCCACCGACCAGGCTAATCTCAGCACCGCTACCGCCGTACACAAGGTCCGCACCGCTGTCGCCAAGCAAGCTTTCGTCGTTGCCCTGCCCGCCGTCCAGCGTGTCGTCGCCCGAACCACCGAAGAGGGCAGTGTCCAGACCGCTGTCGCCGGCGACCAGATCGTCGCCATCGCCACCGGCCAGGCTGATCTCAGCACCGCTACCGCCGTACACAAGATCCGCACCATCGTCACCGGCCAGGCTGCTGTCGCTGCCAAGCCCACCTTCCAGAGTGTCGTCGCCCGCACCACCGGCCAAAAGGGCATCATCGCCACTGCCACCCAGGACCCGATCCTGACCAGATTCGCCATCCAGCAAGGCGTCCTGCCCGGACCCGCCATAAATCAGATCGTCGCCGTCCTCGCCACGCAGTGAGGTGTCGTCCCCCACCCCACCGAACAGGCTATCGTCGCCACTTGACCCAAGTAAGATGGTGTCGACGCCGCTGCCCCCCAACACCGTGTCGCTGCCAGAATCACCTCGCAGAACGCTGTCAGCCCCACTAGCCCCAAGAAGCGTATCATCGCCTTCCCCCCCTAGAAGGCCGAATTCATCACCAGCACCACCGAATACCTCATCTCTACCGCTGCCGCCGCTGACACTAAAATCATCGCCGCTACCGCTAATGACACGGTCGTCGCCACTGTCACCTCTGAGCCCCTGATCATTGCCTGACCCGCCTAGGACCGTATCGTTACCATCGCCACCATAGAGGACTCGGTCGACTCCGTCACCGCCGTCGATGGTATCGGCGCCGCTGCCACCATAAAGGGCTAATTCGTTACCCGCACCCCCGATCACACGATCGTCGCCGCTGCCACCATAGATAAAGTCATCAGATCCAGAGCCACCCTCGATCAGGTCATCACCGACACCTCCAAAGAGAGAAGTATCAAATCCAGATTCTCCGAAGACGCTATCATCGCCGGTACCACCCTCGAGGAGACTGTCATTGCCATGGCCACCGTAGAGCGTGTCGTTGCCACCGCGACCATCCAGACTGTCGGCGCCGCTGGCGCCGAAGATGGTGTCGTCCGATTGGTCGCTGCCGGCCAAGGTGTCTAAGCCGCTGGTGCCGATGATCTGGATCTCTTCGAAATTCAGGATCGCAACCCCGGCGGCGATGGCGACCCCACTGCTCACGATCAGGGTGTCTTGGCCCGATCCTCCGTCCAGGGTGTCGCCGGCGACCAAGGCGGTCGGGTCGTCGATCGTGAAGACCTCATCGCCGGAGCCTGCGTTGACGATGTCGGCGCCACTGCCGCCGAAAAGCGATTCGTCCTTGCCCGCACCACCATAGACGATGTCGCTGCCACTGCCGCCGAAGAGGCCCGTGTCTGCACCGAGGCCACCAAAGAGGCTGTCATCGCCACTGCCGCCCTCGAGGCTCGTGTCGCTGCCGAGGCCGCCAAAGAGGCTGTCTGCGCCCTTGCCACCGAAGAGGGATAGGTCGTCACCAGATCCTCCTTCGACGCGATCGTCACCGTCCAGACCGCGCAAATGGGTGTCGGCGCCGGAACCGCCATAGACGAAATCACCACCACTGGCAGCAAAGAGGAAAGTATCGTCACCCAATCCGCCTTCCAGGGTGTCGTCGCCGGACCCACCAGCAAGATTCCTATCCGCCGCAGCGCCGCCGCGCAGCAGATCGTCGCCCAGGCTGCCTTGAAGCAAACTGTCGCTGCCGCTACCCCCCTCCAGCGTGTCGTCCCCTGCTCCGCCGAACAGCGAGCTATCGTTTCCGGATCCACCATAGAGCAGATCCGCGCCACTGCCGCCGTAGAGGCCCTGATCTTCCCCCAGATCGCCGGCCAAGAGATCGGCGCCGCTGCCGCCGTGAAGACTCGTATCGAGCCCGCTTCCGCCGTAGAGGCTGTCGGACCCTAAGCCACCGAAGAGCGAGAGATCATCGCCATCGCCGCCCGCGACCCGATCCTGACCGGTCCCACCATAGAGGCCAAGGTCGGCACCATCGCCGCCCGCAAGAGCATCGTCGCCGTCCGCACCATAGAGGTAGCTGTCGGCACCCGACCCGCCGTAGACGCTGTCGGCGCCTGCGCCGCCATAAAGAGAGGTGTCTGCGCCTGACCCGCCGTAGAGGCTGTCATCACCCTCTGCGCCGTAGAGCGCGCGGTCCGCGCCCAGGCCACCGTAGACCACATCGGCGCCGCTCCCACCCACCAGGGTCTGATCGTCGCCCGCGTCGCCGGATAGGATGTCCAGACCGCTGCCGCCATAGAGCCGGCGGTCGGCGCCGCTGCCACCGCTGACGCTGTCGTCGCCGCTGCCACCATAGAGGCGCCGGTCATCGCCTTCGCCACCGTCAAGCCTGTCGATGCCGCCATCGCCGCGCAGCAGGGAGTCGGCATCGTTTCCGCCGAAGACGCTGTCGTCGCCAAGCCCACCATAGAGCGAGGTATCGTCGCCACCACCGCCATAGAGGCTGTCGTCGCCGCTGTTACCCAGGATGGTTAAATCTTTGCCGCTGTCGGCCAAGAGTCGATCGTTGCCGCTGCGACCGGCGATGGAATCGCTGTTCCGGGTGCCGAAGATCGTATCGTTGGTGTTGGAGCCGAAGAGGGAATCATCTCCGCTCTTGGCAAACATGCGAACCGATTCGACGCTCGCCAAGGTAACCCCGCTGGAGAGGTCCGCGCCTTGATTGATCAGCAGGAGGTCATCGCCCGCGCCGCCGTCGATGATGTCACCCGCAACCAGATCGCTGCGGCTTTGAACCAGCAAGACGTCGGCGCCGCTGCCACCATAGACGCTGTCGATACCGGCACCGCCGGCCAGGGAGCGATCGGCCCCGGACCCGCCGTAGAGGACGTCCGACCCGGCACCACCATAGACAAAGGTCTCGTTCCCCAGTCCACCGACAAGGCGGTCCGCACCGTCGCCGCCGTACAGTCGCAAGTCTGCTCCGCTTTCGCCCTCTATCGTATCGTCGCCCTCGCCGCCGAAGAGCGAGTTGTCCGCGCCGGAGCCGGCCAGAATCCTGTCGGCGCCACTGTCGGCGAGGAGACGCAGATCATTACCGTCACCGCCGTCCAGCGTGTCGTCGCCCGAACCACCACGCAAGGAGAAGTCGTTGCCGGCACCAGCCTGGATGACGTCCAGGCCACTGCCGCCCTCCAGTGAGGTATCGTTGCCCGCCCCGGTGGCGAGCAGATCGTCACCGTCGCCACCAAAGACAGAGACCGCCTTGGCGTTGCTATAGAGGCTGTCGGCACCGCTGCCGCCCCGGACCGTGGCGTCACCGCCAATGATCACGTCGGCGCCGCTGCCACCATAAAGCGTTTGAGCATCACCGGTCCCGGCTTCGATCCGGTCGTCGCCGGCCTCGCCGTAAAAGCCGCGCGCGTTACCGGAACCACCGGAGAGCGTGTCGTCGCCCGCACCACCATAAAGGCTGGAGTCGCTGCCCGCACCGCCGAACAGGCTGTCCGCACCGCTGCCGCCGCGCAGATCCGCATCGTCGCCGGATCCGGCCGAGAGCGTGTCCGCCCCGCTGGCGCCGATGAGCGAGAGATCGGCGCCGGAGCCCGCGTCGACAACATCGCTGCCCTCGCCACCGTCCAAGGAGAGATCGGCGCCCAGGCCGCCCTGGATGAGATCATCGCCGGCCCCGCCGCTGAGGCTGACATCGTCACCGCTGCCGCCGACGATCCGGTCTTTGCCGCCGTCACCGGCAAGCTCGAAGTCACCGCCGGACCCGCCGTAGAGGCTGTCGTCGCCGCCGCCGCCGGACAGCAAGCTATCCGCACCAGCGCCACCATAGAGGCTGTCGCCGTCCGCACCGCCGTAGAAGACGCTGTCATCGTCATCACCGCCGAAGAGACCGTCGGCGCCACTCTCGCCGGTCAGTGTCGCATCGGATGCATAGCCGCCCTGGACGACATCATCGCCGCTGCCACCGCTCAGACTTTCATCGCTGCCTGAGTCACCCGCGACCAGATCGTTGCCGTCACCGCCAGACAGGCTGACATCGGCAGTACTGCCGCCATAGAGCGTATCGGCTCCAGCACCGCCGTCCAGGCCGCTGTCAACGCCCAGGCCGCCATAGAGAGTATCGGCGCCTTCGCCACCAGCCAAATCGCCGTCATCGCCATCACCAACATCGATGACATCGTCCCCGCTACCGCCAAAAAGAGCGCTATCGCTGCCTATGCCAGCATCAATGAGGTCGTCGCCATCGCCGCCCTGTAAGGTAACATCATTGCCTTCGCCACCGAAGAGACTGTCGCGGGCGCCCCCGCCAAAGAGGCCACCGTCGTCGCCAGCGCCACCGTAGATCAGATCTTCGCCGGCGCTGCCTTCGAGTTGCGAATCCTTGCCAGTCCCACCGTAGATCCTATCGCGTCCCTCGCCGCCGCTCAGGTCGTAGTCGTCGCCACTGCCACCGAAGATACTGTCGTTGCCGACACCACCCTCAAGCAGCGTGTCCGCCTCGTCGCCACCATAGAGGCTGTCATTCCCCGACCCACCGAACAGGCTGCGATCCTCTTGCGCACCGCCGCGCAGGGTGTCGTTGCCTTCGCCACCCCGCAGATCCGTGTCTGCACCCGAACCGCCAGAGACCAGATCCTCGCCACTGCCGCCCAGCAGGCTGACATCGTCGCCGGATGCACCATAGAGGCTGTCACTGCCGCTATCGCCGTAGAGCAGCGAATCGCCGCCACTTCCCGCATCCAGGGTGTCGTCGCCAAGGCCACCGAAGAGCTCGCCATCCTGTCCACTGCCGCCGCCCAGGGAATCGTCACCGGCGCCGCCGAAGAGGCTCAGATCGTCGCCGCCACCTCCGGCCAGAGTGTCGTCGCCTGTGTTGCCCTCGATACCGTTGTCGTCACCGGCGCCTGCATCAATGGTATCGTTGCCTTCGCCGCCGATGAGGCTGTCGATGCCGCTGTTGCCGTAGATCCGGTCGCGGATGCTGGTGCCGGCAAGGCTATCGGCACCGCTGCTGCCGTAGAAGAAAAAGGAATCGATGCCGGAGAGCACCACACCTGGGATCAGGGTCGTCCCCTCTTGTAAGATCAGCGTATCGGACCCCACGCCGCCGTCGATGACATCGCCGGCCGTCAGCTCGTCCTGATTGGCGATAACGAAGGTATCGCTACCGGCATCGCCGTAGACCTTGTCGACACCGCTGCCACCCGACAGGCTAGTATCGTCACCATCCCCGCCAAAAATCGTGTCGGAGCCGCTGCTACCCAGCATTGTTCGATTGTTGCCGTTCAGCCCATAGATGCGGTCGTCGCCGTCACCGCCGTCGAAGATGCTCTCGTAATTGAATGAACTGCCGTAGATAACGTCGTTACCCGAAGCGCCATAGCCGCGTTCGCGAACACCAATCAGGGTATCGTCGCCGGAGCCTCCGTTAATATTGACCCCCCTATCGGCAACGATGATGTCGTCTCCATCGTCGCCGTAGTGGCTTTGGGCACCTTGAAGACCGCCACCTCCTAGATAGAGGGAATCATCGCCGGCACCACCGAAGAATCGCCCCTCCGTCCTATCGCCACCGCGCAACACATCACTGCCTGCACCACCGAAGAAATTGCCACCGCCCCGGCCCGCATTGTAAGGATCGACATAGAGGCTGTCGTCGCCATCGCCGCCGTAGACAAATGCGGCTCCGGCCCCCAGGAGAAGGTCGTTTCCGCTATCGCCATGGAGCTGTCTGGGACTGGCGTTGTTTGGGTTTCCTGGCGGGTTGACGATGAACGTATCGACGCCGGATCCACCGAAGAAGGACTGCGAGAAACCGGGCCCGTTCCTTTCAAAGCCGATGATCAGCGTGTCGTTACCGTCATCACCAAAGCCAAAGGAATCATTATCGCTGCCCATGTCGATGATATCATCACCGGCACCGCCGTAGAAGGAACTATCGTCGCCGCGGCCGCCGAAGAGGCTGTCGTTGCCTTCGCCGCCAAAGAAACTGCGGTCGTTTAAATCCCCACCATAGAGCGTATCGTCACCGCTTTCGCCTGAGAGTGTGTCGTCGTTGCCGCCACCATAGAGGCGATCGTCGCCGCTATCGCCTGAGAGTGTGTCGTCGTTGCCGCCGCCATAGAGGCGATCGTCGCCGCTGCCGCCGAACCCGCGATCATTACCCGAGCCACCGACAAGGCTGTCATTGTTCGCCCCACCGAAGAGGCTGTCGTCGCCGGCATCGCCGAAGAGACTGTCGTTGCCGCTGACCCCGTAGATGTCATCTGAACCTGTAAGCCCGTACATTGTGTCGTCGACAGCAGAGCCGGTCAGGACGTCGCTGCCACTGGAGCCGATTCGGATCGTGTGCTCCACGAAGGCGACCACGACGCCGGCGGCAAGCTCAGCCGAGGTAACTAGCACCAGGGTATCGATCCCCGATCCGCCGTCTAGCGTTTCCCCGGTGACGGCTTCGCCGGCTCCAACCAGCAAGACGTCATCTCCCGAACCACCGCGCACTGTGGAATCAAGACCGGAACCCGCTCTCAGTCGGTCGTTACCGGCGCCACCGAAAAGGCTGTCACCGCCAGTTCCGCTATAGAGACTATCAGAGCCGCTGCCACCGGCCAGCCTGTTGTTTCCGGTAAACATCATGATGAGGTCGTTGCCGTCACCGGTACCGCCGTCTCCGTAGCGGCCGCCGTAGAGCTTGTCGTCGCCCAGATCGCCGAACAGCGTCTCGCGCGAGGACTGCCCGCCGATCACGGTGTCGTCGCCATCGCCACCATAGCCTCGGCCCTGCTGCAAACTATTCCCAGGCCCCAGGTCCAGTAGATCGCTACCGCTACCCCCGAACAGAACGTCGAACTGGATGCCGCCAAAGAGGCTGTCATCGCCCGATTGTCCGTAGATGTTGTCGTTGCCCGACAGACCGAAAATCGTGTCACTGGCGCTGGAGCCTGTGATGCTCTCCGCGAGTGAACTGCCGGTGATCACCACGGCATCGACCTCGTTCAAGACCGCCCCCGCCGCAAGCGTTACGCTGGCCGCCAGCACCAGAGTGTCGCTGCCGCTGCCTCCGTCGAAGAGATCGCCCGCGACCAGTTCCGCCTGCGCGGCGACAGTGAAGGTATCGTCGCCGCTACCGCCAAAGGCGCTGTCGACACCCAGTCCACCGACCAGGCTGTCAGCCCCCTCCCCGCCGTAAAGCAAGTCGCCGTCGTCGCCGCCATAGAGGACATCAACCGCCGACAACCCAAAGAGCGTGTCGATCCCGGTCAAGCCATAGAGCGTATCGCTACCGCCGCTACCGGTCAAAACCTCGCCGGCGCTGGTCCCGAAGATGATTGCCATTTGCTGCCCTAACTCCTCATGCCACCGATCGCGGCCCGCTCAATTCGTTCGTGTATACGGCGCACCCGCCGGATCAAGGGGCCCTGTCCTGAAGGTCGAGGGAGGCACGACAGCCCTTGAATCACTTGCACCCCCATCTCATCCCAACACTTCAAAAAAAGTTTCCTATCAGGAAAGAAACGGGCATCGTTGCAGCCCCATTTTTAGCAATTAAAGATGAAACCCTACAACCTAGCCAAAAGGTCAGGTCAAAGTAAATTAAATCATGACAATTAGTAAACTACACAGTTGATCCTGATGCTGTAAGAAGGCATTGGAATTCAGAGATTCTCCAGTGTCGGAGACTGTTGAACATTGGCAGATAATGACACCTGAGTCCCGAAATCCAGTCGATTCCAATGCCGAGTTCGAGACAGTCCCGCGTCAGCAATGACGCAATTCGCGAGCGGCTTGACGCTATCAATGACCAAGAGCACCCGCAGACGCGACTGGCGGAGTTGGTGCCCTGGTCTGAGCCCAGAGAACGTTTTGGTTGCTTCTACAAAGCGGTCGGCCGACCTAGACGACCCGGCTGATGGTCGGACTGCAGGGAGGGGCTGTTCCTCGCCGCGAAGGCCTTCGAGGGCAGATCCTATGATGGGCAGGCCCTGGACGCCACACTCAGACAGGCCAAAGCTATGAGCGGTGTGGCCGTCTAATGCTGCTACGCCGACAAAGACTATCGCGGCTATAGCTCTTGCTGGGTGCAGTCAAGGCCTCATCTTGAGGAAATTGAGGCTTTATATTTTCTACATGTTTTCCGATCTTCTCAAGTTAACTGCAAAACAAAATCGATAAAATGGCATTTAGTACGCTAGGAAGACCAAACGAAGTCTGTTGCCGTCAGCTGGTTCGCGCTTCCCAGGCCCTCAATACGGAAGGCGATATCGGCATTGCCGTCGCCATCCTGATCGACCTGCACCTGCTCTGGCCCCTCGAAGCGCGCTTGGGAATTGCCGCCGCCGCTGAAGGCGGCACCGCCGATGTAGCTGAAGGTGCCGACCTCCAATCCGCTGGCAAAGACCATCTTGTCGCCATCGGCAGCGATGGCACCGCCGGCGATCAGAGGACCACCGGAACCGGAGGTGCCAAGGGCGCGTCCGTCGAAGAAGAAACTGTCGGCACCGCTGCCGCCGATGACGCTGTTGCCGCTCTCCATCCACAAGGTGTCTGCACCGCTACCGCCGAAGAGGGTGTCGTCGCCATCTCTGCCTTGCATAACATCGTCGCCGCCAAGACCTTCCAGCCTGTTGTCACCGGTGTTGCCTTGGATCGTATTGTCGAGGCTGTTTCCAGCCCCGTCGATGTTGCCGAAGCCGCCCTGCATACGCAGGTTATCGATGAAGGCTGTGGCGGTGCCGTCGGGCAGCGTGAAGTCGGTCTCAGCGCGCAGCAGATCGACGCCGCCGCCGGCCAACTCCTCGACCAGGTCCGTCGCGGTATCGACCACGAAGGTATCCCCGCCCGAACCACCGATCAGGATATCGCTTCCACCCCGTCCGTTCAGGATGTCGTCGCCGCTGTGTCCGGATAGCTGGTTGCTACCCGAGTTGCCGACGAGCGTGTTGGCCAAGGCGTTGCCGTCCAGATCCGCATCACCGATGTTGTCGTTTATGTTGGCGCGCTCCAGGAATCCCTCGGCGCCGCTGGTGAAGGTGTAGGCGGCCGCGTTGGAGCGAAGTACATCCTCGAAACCGCCAGCCGCCGTCTCCAACACAACATCCCCGGCGGTGTCGATGATGAAGGTGTCGTTGGCCGAACCTCCGGTTGCCACATCGCTGCCTGAGCCACCGTCCAGCCAGTCCTGTCCACTTTCGCCCATGATTTCGTCCGACCCGCTTCCGCCAAAGATCCGATCATCGTCATGCCCGCCAGTGAGCCCGATGTCATCACCATCGCCGCCAAAGATGATGTCAGCGCCATAACCACCGCTAAGACCTCTATCTGAGCCTGACCCGCCATAGAGATAGTCCCCTCCAGAGCCGGAGAAGAGGCCAGAGTCTCGACCGCTACCGCCGTACAACCTATCGACGCCGGTTCTGCCTACGAAGACGTAATCGTCTCCATGGCCACCATAAATGTGATCGTCTCCCGTGCCGCCGTAGAGTCTGACGTCACTTCCCGAGCCGCCGAAAAGGAAGTCGTCGCCGTCGAACCCGTAAATCCGGTCTCGTGCACTGAAACCCTGGAAATAGTTATCGCGCGCGTCACCGACAAAGGTGTTCGAACCATTGTCGCCTCCACCGGCTATGTGGACCAGGGCCTCGACGTTCGTCAGTAAGACACCAGACGGCAGCGGAGCCTCCGAATCCAACAAGATTAGGATGGCGTCGTGACCGCTCCCTCCATCAATGGTTTCTCCGGCGAGCAGTTCCCCTAGGCTGGCGATCACCATCGTATCCGCACCACTCCCGCCGAAAATACTGTCGACCCCGGAGCCGACATAGAACAGCTCTTTTCGAGACCGCCATAGATACTATCCCCGCCCGTCCCGCCGAAGAGCCCAATATCATCGCCCGCGCCACCGAAGAGGCTGTCGTCCCCAACACCGCCAAAGAGGTCCAGATCAGTGCCCACGTCCCCAAAAAGGCCGTCGTCCCCAACACCTCCATAAAGGCCCATATCATCGCCCACGCCACCGAAGAGGCTGTCGTCCCCAACACCTCCATAGAGGCTGAGATCGTCGCCGCCCGCGCCGTAGAGACTGTCGTTGCCGTTCCCACCGAAGAGGCCCAGATCAGCGCCGGCCCCACCCACCAGCCGGTCAGCGCCCGAATCCCCGTAGAGCAAGCTGTCGCTGCCAGAGCCACCGAAGAGAGAGTCTAGACCGGAGCCGCCGAAGAGGCTGAGATCCTCGCCGCCCCCACCTTGGAGGCTGTCGTTGTCGTTCCCTCCAAAAAGGCCAAAGTCGGCGCCGGAATTCCCCGCCAGTCGGTCCGACCTGGAGCCCCCATAGAGCAGGCTGTCATTGCCCACTCCACCCATGATGGTGTCGGCGCCGGAGCCACCAAGCAGGCTCACGTCATCGTCAGAGCCGGCGGAAACACGGTCGTCTCCGCTGTCGCCCGATAGGATTCGATCTTGGCCTTGCCCCCCCTGAATCAGATCCGCACCTGACCCGCCATAGAGCCTGAAATCATCACCAGAACCGCCCCGGACCCGGTCATCGCCCATTCCGCCAAGCAGATCTACGTCGCTGCCTGACCCGCCGTCGATGCGATCGGTCCCGCTATCGCCGGCGAGCTGACTATCGCCGCCCGAGCCACCAAAGAGGCTATCGGCACCGCTCCCTCCATAGAGCCCAGAATCACTGCCAGTATCGCCAAAGAGACGATCCCTGCCGACCTTGCCAAAGAGGCTGACGTCGTCGCCTGAGCCACCGAAGAGACTGTCGTTGCCACTATCGCCGAAAAGGCCGGAGTCGTTGCCATCGCCCCCGTAGAGGCTATCCGCCCCTAGACCGCCGAAAAGCCCCCCGTCCTCGCCAGAACCGCCGAACAGGAAGTCGCCGCCGCCAACCCCAGAGAGCTGGTCGGAACCGCTGAAACCTTGAATGGTGTTGCCGCGCGTATCGCCAACCAGGATATCGGCCCCGCTATCCCCGCCGAAACCGCCGTAAATTACCTGCTCGACATCGTTCAACGCGAAGCCAGCCGGCAAGGTGACGCCGGAATCAAATCGGATCAAGAGTACATCCTGGCCACTGCCCCCGTCAAAGAGACCAACGGAGAGTAGTTCGCCCTGGCTGGCGACCACCAAGCTGTCGGCGCCGCTCCCGCCGAACAGACTGTCGATCCCGGAACTCGAGTCGAGCAGGTCGTCACCAAGATCGCCGTAAACGCGGTCCTTGCCCGTTCCGCCAAAAAGGCTACTATCGCTCCCCTCACCGCCGAATATCGCATCGTCGCCCAGCCCTCCGAAGAGATCGGCATCCGCGCCCAGACCGCCCTCCAACCTGTCGGACCCATGGCCGCCGTAGAGCAAACTGTCATGCCCGCATCCGCCGAACAGCGAGTCGGCGCCAGAGCCACCCAGAAGGCTCAAATCGGCGCCGGAATCCCCATAGAGTTTATCGCTGCCACTCCTGCCCAACAGAATGCTATCGGCACCCGCTCCGCCGCTGATTGTGTCACTTCCAACGCCTCCGTCGAGGTCGCTATCACTACCGCTATCGCCATAGAGGCGATCGCTTGCGTCTCCGCCGAAGACGTTCGAGTCGTCGCCTGATCCGCCAAAGAGGTCGTCATCGCCGCTTTCGCCATAGAGGCGACGATCGTCGCCTACACCGCCATAGATGCTATCGGCCCCCACGTCGCCGAAGAGGCTCTCGTCAACACCTGATCCCCCTAGCAGGAGATCGTCGCCTTCAAGTCCCCAAAGCTGATCCGATCCGCTATTGCCCCGCATGGTATTGTCGCGTGCATCACCGAAGAGCGTGTCCGCACCGCTGTCGCCGTTGATACCCCCGTAGATCACAACTTCGATGTTGGTGAGTAACTGGTTGATCAGCAGTGTGGTGGGCGAATCTTCCAGGATCATAAAAGTGTCCTGGCCACTGCCGCCGTCGAAGAGATCGCCCGCGAGGACATCGCCTCGACTTGCCGCCGCCAGACGGTCCGCGCCGCTACCGCCGAAGAGCGTGTCTATGCCCGAGCTAGCATACAGCAGGTCATCGCCACGGTCGCCGTAAACACTGTCGTCGCCAGAGCCGCCAAAGAGGCCAATGTCTGCGCCTATACCACCCTCTACTCTGTCCGTCCCATCACCTCCGTAGAGCAAGCTGTCGCTGCCGGACCCACCGAAGACCCAGTCGCCGTCAGCGCCGCCCCAAAGGCCAACATCGCCGCCTGATCCACCGTAAAGCTGGTCATTCCCGCCATCGCCCGACAGGGTCCGATCCTGGCCTGCGCCACCCTCAATCTGATCAGCAGCCATCCCGCCAAACAGGCCGCTGTCGTCGCCTGATCCACCAACCAGTGAGTCTTCGAGTGCACCACCAAAGAGAGCATCCCTACCGCTCTCACCAATCAAGAGATCTTGCCCGCTATCACCGTAGAGTCTATCGGCACCGCGACCGCCCTGAAGGGTGTCGCGGCCAGTGCCGCCGAAAAGCTGATCCGATCCACTATCGCCGAAGAGGCTGTCGTTCCCCTGGGAACCGAAGAGAGAGAGATCGTCACCGCTACCGCCGTAAATGCGGTCTGCACCGCTGCCGCCGTAGAGGTAGCTATCGCCGCCGACACCGCCGAACAGTGAGTCTTGACCACTCCCGCCCAGGACGCTGCCGTCGCTGCCGCTGTCACCGAAGAGATGATCGGCCCCATTGCCACCATAAAGGCCGACATCTTTGCCGGATCCACCGAACAAACGGTCTGTGTCGCTGCCGCCATAAAGCCTCGAATCGTTGCCCTCTGCGCCGTAGAGGCTGTCACTTCCATGACCGCCGAAGAGGTCATTATCAGCACCGGCCTCTGAAAAAATTCCGTCCGCGCCCTCATCGCCTCGCAAGTTGCCATCCTCGTCGTCGCCGGCCCGGATGATATCGTCTGCGGCGCCACCGAACAGGCTGAAGTCTCGCCCGGTTTCGCTAAGGATAAGATCAACACCGGAGCCGCCGTAGAAGAGTAAGTCTTGCCCGCTCCCTCCGTAGAGCGAGTCTGCGCCCGATCCACCAAAGAAACGAACGTCACGGCCATCGCCGCCATCGAGGAGGTCGTCACCTGTCTCACCGGCTAGAAATTGTTCGCTCCCACTCCCGCCGAAGACACTGTCATTCCCAGAGCCAGCACGGATGAGAAACTCTCCGCCGTCGCCGCCATAGATAAGATCCGCGCCATCGCCGCCATCAATGGTGCCGTCCGGGTCGGCTCCCCCAAAGATTGTGTCACTGCCGGAGCCTCCGAAGAGGCTCTTGTCAGTACCTTCGCCGCCGAAGAGCAGGTCTTCCCCACCACCGCCGAAGAGCCGATAGTCATTTCCCGTGTCGCCATAGATTCGATCGATCCCGGCGTCGCCAATAAGGCTAGTGTCTAAACCTGAGCCGCCGAACAGACTGTCGTCTCCGTCACCTCCGGAAAGGCCATAGTCATCTCCCGCGTCGGCGAAGATTCGGTCGGCTCCACTGTCGCCCATAAGTGTCTCGTCCGAACCCGAGCCACCGAAGAGGCTGTCGTCGCCACTACCGCCCCTGAAGGATATGTCAGCCCCCGATCCGCCGTAGAGGGTGTCAGTTCCGTTGCTGCCGAGAAGGCGATAGTCATCTCCCGCGCCACCGAAGATCCGGTCGGATCCACTGTCACCGTCAAATGTCCAGTCTGAACCCGAGCCTCCGAAGACGCTGTCGTCGCCACTACCGCCCCAGAAGAGTAAGTCAGCGCCCGATCCGCCATAGAGGCCGTCGTCTTCGTAACCGCCGAAAAGGCGACTGTCATCTCCCGCGTCGCCGGAAATCAAGTCGGATCCATTGCCGCCGAAGAGGCTCGAATCAAAACCCGAGCCACCGTAGAGGCTGTCCTCACCACTACCGCCCCAGAAGGTTAAGTCGACCCCAGAGCCGCCGAAGAGGGTGTCGACGCCGCTGCCGGCAGATAGTGTAGCATCGTCGCCCCCTCCACCGTAAATCTTATCGTCACCCAAGTCTCCATCCAGGTCGACGTCTCCGCCTGCATCGCCAAAGATACTGTCGTTACCACTGCCCCCAAGTAATTTGCGGTCGACAGCGTCGCCACCAAAAATGCGATCGGTTCCGGTTCCACCGTAGAGGCCAGTATCCTCACCTGATCCACCCTGCAACGCATCACTGCCGCCGACACCGTAAAGGCGGTCGCTGCCGCTCAAACCCCTGATGAGATTGCCAAGTTCGTCGCCGACGAGTGTATTGGCACCGCTGTCACCCTGGACAAAATTGTTAATCACGGCCTCAACATTAGTGAACATAAAACTTGCCGGCAAAGACGCGCCAGACTGAGAAAGAATCAAGATAACATCTTGACCGCTACCACCATCAAAGGTCTCGTCCGCCAAGAGTTCGCTTTGACTAGTAACTATTAGAGTGTCATCGCCACTACCGCCGAAAATCCTGTTTGCTGCCGAGCCGCCATAGAACGAGTCACTGCCTAGTCCGCCGAAGATCTGATCGTCTCCGCTTCCACCGAGAAGCTCCTTGTCGTCGCCGGCATCTCCGTAAATCAGGTCATCTCCTGTCTCACCATAAAGTCCGCGGTCATCTCCATCGCCACCGAAGATGCTATCCCCATGGTCCCCACCAAAGAACTCGGAGTCCGCGCCCGACCCCCCGAACAGGCTATCATTGTATCGATGACCTATAAACGTTGCGTCGTTACCGCTGCCTCCATAAAGCCTGTCTCGCCCGTTCGTAGTGCCAAACATAACACTGTCACCCACAAGACTAACATCGTCGCCTAGTCCTCCGAAAATCGTGTCGTCGTTGAATCCCCCGTTTAGAGAGGTATCGTCACCCGAACCACCATAGACAGAATCGTTCCCTTGACCCCCGAAAAACCTCCAATCCTTGCCAGAGTCACCATAGAGGGTATCATTTCCGTTGTTTCCTTGTAAGGAGAGGTCGTCCCCATCGCCGCCGTACAAAACATCTTCGCCATCTCCTCCTCTCATATTTCTGTTGTTGCCATCTCCGCCGAAGACGCTGTCGGCACCGCTGCCGCCAGAGACATAACCTCCAAATTCACGGGCGACCCCAATAAGTGTGTCGCTACCGCTCCCGCCGTTGATTCTTCGCGACTCGCCCTGGCTCGAACCATAAATGGTATCGTCTCCTTGGCCGCCGTAGAGGTACATGCGGTAATTGCTGCCAATGATAACGTCAACACCTTCGGCTCCTCTAAGAACTCCACTGAAATTGAAACCACCATAGATTGTATCAACACCACTGCCACCATCAAATGTTGGCTTGTTGCCTATATCGATGGTATTCGAGCGATTGCCGTATAGAGTGTCGTTACCGCTACCGCCGAACGCCAAATCATTGAGAGTACTGTTTCCAAACCCGGGACCTCTTCCAATGAAGAGTCTATCGTCGCCCAAATTTCCTTTGAGCGTGTCGGCATTTCCACCGCCATAGAATGCATCATCCTGTGGTCCGCCATAAATCCGATCAAACGCATTGCTGCCACTTATGGTGACCATTTTCATTTCTCCATATAGTTCCGCGGTATTTTGATCTCAAACCTACCAGAAAGATTGTGAATGTAAACCTCACCAAAAGGTTAGTATTAGCTGCTCGCATTTTGCTGAGAAGCAAGATAGTTGGGCCGATAATCGGCGATATCGATGTTTGTCAGCACAGATACACTGACTGTGGGATGATCATCGCTTAGAACCCGTCCGGAAACTAGCGCGAGCCTCATCGTTCCGCCTTGCTCACAAACACGTGCCCGTCTTTGCTTTAGTCGGAAGAAGTCAAGAACTCCACGGTCTGCTTGGTTATTCGTCACTGCGGAATCTACGTCAGATGGGCGAACATCCAGATTAACCGACTCTAAATCTAAGAGTAATATTCCATTGAACTGGATGTGGACTTGGATTCTTTCGACGAAGGTATTGTTCGCCCCGGCGGTCCCAAAGATAACGGTCATGATCTCAACCTCAGCTCTGTTTGTTCTAGACCAGCTGCTCCCCGAGCGATCGCTGCTCTAAAGGAAGACAAAGTCCGTGGCGGTAAGCTCGCCGGCCAGGCTCACAGGGTCGATCTTCACGGTGATGTCCAAGGTTCCGTCACCGTCGTAGTCGATCTCGACCTGGTCCAGTCCGCTGTCGAAACGGGCCTCGCTCTCGCCGCCCGCACTGAAGCTCGCTGCTCCGATGTAGCCGAAGCTTCCCTGCTCGAGCCCGGTCTGCAGCGCCAGCTTGTCGATCCCCACCTCGAAGTCTCGAACCTCCGCAAGGGCGACCACTGTGCCGCCGGCCAAGGTCTCCCCGTCGTCCCTTAGATCCAGCAGGAAGAAGTCCGAACCCGAGCCGCCGAAAGCGCTATCCTCCTCGGTGATGTGGATCGAGTCCGACCCCGAACCGCCGTAGAGCAGATCGCCGGCATCGGCATCGCCCTCGCCGTCAAGGATATCGTCGCCCGCACCACCATAGGCCGTGTCGCTTCCAGAGCGACCGCGCAGATAGTCCGCGCCCGCGCCGCCGTAGAGAAGGTCGTCCTCCAACCCGCCATAGATGTGATTGTCTCCGCTGCCCCCCTTCAAGGTGTCCGCGCCGCTGTTGCCGACCATCTGGACATCGCCGGACCCACCAAAGAGCTCGCGGCCGACACCGTCCTGGAAGTTCCGCATGATCTCGATGTTGTCGCCAAGGCTATAGCCCGATACCTGAACCTCCACCCGGTCGGCGCCTTCGCCTGCTGTCTCGACGGCGCGGTCGCCGAGGTCATCGATCAAGAACTCATCATCACCAGCACCGCCGTAGAGGGTATCAACTCCCAATCCCCCATAGAGTTCGTCATCGCCACTGCCGCCAAAGAGACTATCGTCTCCGCTGCCGCCGAAGAGATCGTCGTCGGAGTCCAATCCGAAGAGAGTGTCCGCCCCGCTGTAGCCGAAGATATCGTCCAAGCCGGCGACGCCGGTCAGCACGTTGTCTGTTGCCTTATCGACCGCGTAGAGCGTTACACCCAGCGCAATCGCCTCAATGCCTTGGAGGTTCAGACCAATAGGCAGCGTAAAGGCAGCTTTGCCGACATCTAGGCTATCCACCCCAGCCCCGCCATCGATGACCTCTCCGGCGAACAGTACGCCGGCTGTACGAATGAGGATAAGGTCATCGCCCGAACCGCCATAGAGACTGTCTTTGCCCGAACCGCCCAGCAGCGTGTCATCGCCGTCATCACCATAGACCAGATCGGAACCAGAGTTCCCGGTCAGGCCCGAATCTGCGCCCGTACCGCCAAAGATCCGATCGTCACCTCGGCCGCCGGATAGACCGTTGTCGTACCCGGACCCACCAAAGAGCTGGTCGGAACCGCCGTAGCCGAGGAGGTAGGCATCATCCCCATCACCGCCGTAGATGCTATCGGCACCGCTAATGTCGCTGTCGCCGAAAATGGCCATACCGCCGCCGTAGAGGTAAGTATCACCGCCAGCACCGCCGGAGAGGCTGTCGGCGCCGCTACCTCCAAATAGCCCGTAATCATTCCCACTGCCGCCGGACAGGCTGTCGGCACCGCTGCCGCCGAAGAAGAGTCCATCACTCCCACTGCCGCCGGAAAGACTATCGTCACCCAGGTCTCCGTAGAAAATCGCATCATCTCCAGCATCGCCGGAGAGACTGTCACCACCGCCGCCGCCGAAGAGAACTTCATCACTCCCACTGCCGCCGGAGAGGCTGTCGTCGCCACTCAAACCATAAAGCTGATCGGCACCGCTGAGCCCCATCAGAATGTTGATGCGATCGTCGCCGGCGAGCGTGTCAGCTCCACTTGTACCGTAGCGCGCCAGCACTTCGATGGAGGTCAGCTCCACTCCAGCGGGGAGGTTGGCACCGGCTCTCAGTACCAGCGTATCGCTACCATCACCACCGTAATAGGTCTCAGCAGCGCCGATCTCTCCCTGGCTGCGGACCACCAGAGTGTCGGCACCAGCGTCGCCAAAGACGCGATCCGTGCCAAGGCCGCCGTAGAGGGTATCGGCTCCCAGACCACCATAGAGTTCATCGTCATCGGCCCCGCCGAACAGGCTATCGTCGCCACTCCCGCCATAGAGGTCGTCATTCGCACCTAATCCAATAAGTGTATCGGCGCCACTACTGCCGAATATGTCGTCCAAACCGGCGACGCCGGTCAGCACGTTGTCTGTTGCCTTATCAACCGCGTAGAGCGTGATGCCGCGTGCGATCGCCTCAATACTGCTGAGCAACAGACCATCAGGCAGAGTGAAGGCAGCCTTGACAAGATCGAGGCTATCCACCCCAGACCCGCCATTGATGACCTCACCGGCAAACAGTACGCCGGCGGTGCGGACAAGAATTATATCATTGCCCGAACCGCCAAAGAGATTGTCTACCCCCGAGCCATTCAACAAGGCATCACTACCGTCGTCACCATAGACCCGATCGGAACCGGAATCCCCGGTCAGGCCCGAATCTGCGCCGCTACCACCAAAGATCCGATCATCTGCTTGGCCGCCCGATAGCGCGCGGTCGTCCCCGGCCCCACCGAAGAGTCGGTCGGAACCGCTACCTCCGAAATGGGAGATATCGATCCCAGAGCCACCGTAGAGGCTGTCGGCGCCAGACAGGCCATAGAGCCGATCGGCACCGCTGAGCCCCTTCAAAATGTCAATGCGATTGTCGCCGGTGAGCCTGTCAGGCCCACTTGTTCCGTCGCGCGCCAGTATTTCGATGGAGGTCAGTTCTACGCCGGCGGGAAGACTGGCGCCGGCTTCCAGTACCAGCGTGTCGGTGCCATCGCCACCATCATAGGTCTCAGCCGCGCCGATATCTCCCTGGCTGCGGACCACCAGAGTGTCGGCACCGTCGTCGCCAAAGACGCGATCCAAGCCAAGGCCGCCGAAGAGAAGATCCGCACCGGAGCCGCCGTCGAGGCTGTCGTCACCATTACCCCCGTTCAGGTATCTATCGTCCCCACTACCGCCGAAAACGCTATCGGCACCGCTATAGCCGTAGAAGGAGATATCACTCCCATCGCCCCCGAAGAGGAGGTCGTCACCGCTGCGGCCCACGAGAAATTCATCATCTCCATCACCGCCGTAGAGGCTGTCGTTGCCGGCGTCTCCAACTAACCCGAAATCATTCCCACTGCCGCCGGAGAGGCTGTCGGCTCCGTTACCACCGTAGAAGAAGGAATCACTCCCACTGCCGCCGGAGACGCTGTCGGCGCCGTTGTATCCGAAGAAGCGGAAATCATTCCCATTATCGCCCAAGAAGACATCGTCGCCGCTGCCGCCGTAGAAAAAGGAATCGCTCCCACTGCCCCCGGAGAGGCTGTCGGCACCGCTGCCCCCATAGAAGAGAGTATCCATCCCACTACCGCCGGAAAGGCGGTCGTCACCGAGACCGCCGTGGAGTGCATCGGCTCCCAGACCACCATAGAGCTCATCGTCATCGGCCCCACCGAACAGACTGTCATCGCCACTGCCGCCATAGAGGTCGTCATTTGCGCCCAATCCGATAAGTGTATCGGCGCCACTACTGCCAAATATGTCGTCTAGACCTTCGACACCGGTTAGCAGGTTATCGGCGGAAGCATCAACCGCATAGAGCGTCACGCCGCGCGCGATCGCCTCGATACTGTTGAGCAACAGACCATCAGGCAGAGTGAAGGCCGCCTTGCCAAGATCTAGGCTATCCACCCCAGACCCACCATCGATGACCTCACCGGCAAAGAGTACGTCGGCAGTGCGGACAAGAATCGTATCATCGCCCGAACCGCCAAAAAGACTGTTCTTGCCCGAACCTCCCAACAAGGTATCACTACCGCCATCACCATAAACCAGATCGGAACCGGAGTCCCCGGTCAGACTCAAATCTGCGCCGCTACCACCAAAGATCCGATCGTCTCCTTGGCCGCCGCGTAGCACGCGATCCTCCCCGGACCCACCGAAGAGCCGGTCGGAACCGCCATAGCCGAGGAGGTAGGTATCATCCCCATCACCGCCGTAGATGCTATCGGCACCGCTAATGTCGCCGCCACCGAAATCCGCCAATATTCCGCCGAAGAGATAGGTATCATCCCCATCACCGCCAAAGACGCTGTCGGCGCCGCTGCCTCCAATCAGCCCGAAATCATTCCCACTGCCGCCGGAGAGGCTGTCGGCACCAGAGCCGCCAATTAGGTAATAATCATTCCCACTACCGCCAGAGAGGCTATCGTCACCCGCGCCGCCGTCGAAGATCTCGTCATCGCCAGCATCGCCGGAGAGGCTGTCGGCCCCGCTGCCTCCGTAGAAATTCAAATCACTCCCATTGCCACCGAAGAGGCTGTCGGCGCCGCTGCCTCCAGCTACCCCGAAATCACTCCCACTACCGCTGAATAGGCTGTCGTCACCAAGCAGGCCGTAGAGTTTATCATTGCCGCTGAGGCCATAGATCGTATCATTCGAACTTGTTCCGAAGAGGGTATTGTTCGCCCCGGCGGTCCCAAAGATAATGGTCATGATCTCAACCTCTGCTCTATTTGTTCTAGACCAGCTGCTCCCCGAGCGATCGCTGCTCTAGAGAAAGACAAAGTCCGTGGCGGTAAGCTCGCCGGCCAGGCTCACAGGGTCGATCTTCACGGTGATGTCCAAGGTTCCGTCACCGTCGTAGTCGATCTCGACCTGGTCCAGTCCGCTGTCGAAACGGGCCTCGCTCTCGCCGCCCGCATTGAAGTTCGCTGCTCCGATGTAGCCGAAGCTTCCCTGCTCGAGCCCGGTCTGCAGCGCCAGCTTGTCGATCCCCACCTCGAAGTCTCGGATCTCCGCAAGGGCGACCACTGTGCCGCCGGCCAAGGTCTCCCCGTCGTCCCTCAGATCCAGCAGGAAGAAGTCCGAACCCGAGCCACCGAAAGCGCTATCCTCCTCGGTGATGTGGATCGAGTCCGACCCCGAACCGCCGTAGAGCAGATCGCCGGCATCGGCATCGCCCTCGCCGTCAAGGATATCGTCGCCCGCACCACCATAGGCCGTGTCGCTTCCAGAGCGACCGCGCAGATAGTCCGCGCCCGCGCCGCCGTAGAGAAGGTCGTCCTCCAACCCGCCATAGATGTGATTGTCTCCGCTGCCCCCCTTCAAGGTGTCCGCGCCGCTGTTGCCGACCATCTGGACATCGCCGGACCCACCGAAGAGCTCGCGGCCGACACCGTCCTGGAAGTTCCGCATGATCTCGATGTTGTCGCCAAGACTATAGCCCGATACCTGAACCTCCACCCGGTCGGCGCCTTCGCCTGCTGTCTCGACGGCGCGGTCGCCGAGGTCATCGATCAAGAACTCATCATCACCAGCACCGCCGTAGAGGGTATCAACTCCCAATCCCCCATAGAGTTCGTCATCGCCACTGCCGCCAAAGAGACTATCGCCTCCGCTGCCGCCGAAGAGATCGTCGTCGGAGTCCAATCCGAAGAGAGTGTCCGCCCCGCTGTAGCCGAAGATATCGTCCAAGCCGGCGACGCCGGTCAGCACGTTGTCTGTCGCCTTATCAACCGCGTAGAGCGTTACACCCA
The DNA here is from genome assembly GCA_963669445.1 of Rhodospirillales bacterium. Classification (GTDB taxonomy): domain Bacteria; phylum Pseudomonadota; class Alphaproteobacteria; order Kiloniellales; family JACOMY01; genus JACOMY01. Next base: position 393,679 of record OY770029.1, on the reverse strand, counting down.
GCGCAATCGCCTCAATGCCTTGGAGGTTCAGACCAATAGGCAGCGTAAAGGCAGCTTTGCCAACATCTAGGCTATCCACCCCAGACCCGCCATCGATGACCTCTCCGGCGAACAGTACGCCGGCTGTACGAATGAGGATAAGGTCATCGCCCGAACCGCCATAGAGACTGTCTTTACCCGAACCGCCCAGCAGCGTGTCATCGCCGTCGTCACCATAGACCAGATCGGAACTAGAGTTCCCGGTCAGGCCTGAATCTGCGCCCGTACCGCCAAAGATCCGATCGTCACCCCGGCCGCCGGATAGACCGTTGTCGAACCCGGATCCACCGAAGAGCTGGTCAGCGCCATCGCCGCCGCTGATACCCCTATCGTCTCCGCCATCACCGAAAATTCTGTCCGCTCCACTGTCGCCGGACAGGCGATAGTCGTTGCTGATGCCGGTGGAGATGGTGTCGTCCCCGGACCCGCCGTTTGCATAGGCGGCCTGCATTGTGGCGCCGAAAATGCTATCGTTACCGTCGCCACCATAGAAGTTCCGTAACTGATATCCGCTGCCACTGTTGAGAACATCGTCACCTGCCCCACCATAAAAGTCGTCAACAGATCCAACATCCGTGGAGATGGCATCGTTGCCATCGCCGCCTTTGAAGAAGATGATACTCAGACCACTGCCTGAAGCCGTATCATCACCATCGCCGCCATAGACATTCCGCAAGTACGTCTCAGCAGTAAAGTAGTCATTACCGCTACCGCCAAAAAAGTACTCGTCCACCCGATACAAATCGCCACCAGCACCACCGAAGAGCCGGTCATTGCCGGAACCACCGTAGAAATAGCTGTCATCACCCGCCCCGGCATAAAGCCGATCATTACCCAAACCGCCGAAAAACTGAATGTCCTTATCGGTGCCTGCATAGAGGCGATCGTCAGCCGAATCGCCGTAGAAGAGACTATCGGCGCCGCTATCGCCATTGATGGTGTCAGCCCCTGAACCACCTCGTGTGCGCCTGTCGTCATCATCACCGCCGAATATCAGGTCAGCTTCGGCTTGACCGACGATGCGATCGCTACCGTCGAGACCCTTGATCTCGTAGCGAGGACCGGCGCCGCCAGCGTCATAGTTACCGACGGGGAGGAAGTCGTCACCCGACCCGCCGTAGCGCAACACCAATTCTATGTTCGTGAGTTCGGCGCTTGCCGGCAAGGCCGCTCCCTCAAGAAGCAGCAAGGTGTCGCTGCCTTGACCGCCGTCAAAGACCTCTCCCGCAACAAGTTCACCATTGCTGCTTACGATCAGAAGGTCGTCACCCGACCCGCCGAAAAGCAGATCTCGTCCGCTCTCGTTATGCAGACTATCGTCGCCACTGCCACCGAACAGGAAGTCGTCACCGCTTGAGCCATAGAGGGAGTCGTTGCCGTCTAGGCCGTCGATCAGATCGTCACCGGAGGTACCGGAGATACTGTTTGCAGTGCCATCGCCAGCCAAGGCTGTGCCAACAACCTCCACGGACACCTGAGTGACGCCTGCTGGAAGGGTCACGCCAGGTGCAAGTAAGAGCGTATCCGTTCCGCTGCCGCCATCGAGTACCATACCCGGCAGGACTTCTCCTTGGCTGACGACAAGGAGGACATCGTCACCGCTGCCACCATAGAGATCACCGCCGCCCGAGCCGGCCGATAGGACATCCGCACCGCCGCCACCGTAGAGCACATCGGCGCCGCTGCCGCCGTTGATCTTCTCGCCGCTCGAACGCCCAATGACCCTGTCGTCACCGGGACCCAGCGTGATGCTCGCGGAGTTGTCCGGTATGAGAGTCAACCCGCCGATCTGGAAGAACTCGACGTCCGTAGAGATGGCGATGAGCCGGTCTGCCAAGCTGGCGTCAGATCCCGTTGCGACGACAAGGGTATCGCTGCCGGAACCGCCGTCAACCTGGTCTCCGATAGAGACCTCTCCGGCTGACGCGAAGACAAGGATGTCATCACCCGAGCCACCGGCAAGACTGTCGTCTCCCTTACCGGCCAATAGACTGTCGTCGCCCTCGCCGCCCGCCAAGTGATCGTCACCATCACCGCCATAGAGGCTGTCGCCGCTGCCCGAGCCGCCGTATAGCCTATCGTTTCCTGTTTGGCCGGATAGTGTATCCGCCCCGCTGAAGCCTTCCAGAACGTCACTGCCGGAGACGCCGCTAAAGCTGTCGTCCGCGCTGCTGCCAATTCGGTCGATCAGCTCTACCGACTGAAGCGTCAAGTTGGGCGGCAGCGCCACGTCGCCGAGCAACACCAAGCGGTCAGTCCCAGAACCGCCGTCAAAGATCGAGGCATCCGGGAAACTGCCGGTGCCGTCAACGAGCAGTGTATCGGCACCCGAACCACCGAATGCCCGGCCGCCTGACAGCGTATCGGCGCCCAGATCCCCAAAGAGGCTTGCGCTCTCAGTGCGGGCCTCCAGGCGGTCGTTACCGGACTGCCCATAAGCTACAAGGTCTACCGCAAGGCTGTCGTCACCGCTGGACCCAAAGAGCGTGCCGCCGATCACAAGGACCTCGACGTCATGAAGCGTCACAGCAGCCGGTACACTAGCGGCAGCGCCGATAAGGATCAGGCTATCGACTCCGCTGCCACCGTCGAAGAGGTCGCCGGCGTTCAAGGCGCCAGGATCCTTGACCAGAAAGCTATCGTCTCCGCTGCCGCCGAAGAGGCTGTCGACACCCGAGCTTGCCCGAAGGTCGGCGTCGTCGCCCAGGCCACCGTAAACCAGGTCATTGCCAGACCCGCCGATCAGCACGCTGTCATCGCCGCCGCCACCGAAGATCAGGTCGTCGCCTAGGCGCCCATCGAGCCGGCTGTCATCGCCAGAGCCACCATAAAGCCGATCGGTGCTTCGATTGCCAAAGAGACGTACGTCATCCCCGGTGTCACCGAAAATCGTGTCGGCCCCTCTGCCGCCAGCCAGGTGGGAATCCGCATCCCCGCCGCCATAGAGCGTGTCATTGCCGGTTTCCCCGGTAAGCCTGTCGGCCCCGCCAAGTCCGATGATGACATCGTCACCGCTAGTGCCCTTGATGTCATCGTCACCATTGCCGAGGCCAATACCGACCGATTCAATGGAGGTAAGGATCAGGCCCAGCGGCAAGGTGACCCCAGGGGCTAGCAGGAGGAGATCGTCACCCGCACCGCCGTCCAAGCTTTCACCGTTCTCCAGGTCGGCTTGCCCCTCGACGATGATGATGTCATCGCCGCTGCCACCGAACACTCGGTCCTTGCCATCACCACCGACAAGGAAGTCCGCCCCCGATCTACCGCCAAGGTAATCATCGCCGTCACCACCATAGAGGAAATCGTCACCAAGCTCGCCGCCGATTTCATCGCGACTCGATCCGCCGAAGACGGAGTCTGACCCCTCGCTGCCGTCAAGGTAATCAATACCGGAGCCGCCATAGAGCTTGTCGTCACCGCTCAAGCCGTAAAGGTGATTGCTGCCGCTTAGGCCGATGACCACGTCACCAGCTGTGCGAGCGATCTGGTGGATGACCTCTACGGACTGAAGGGTCACGTCTTCGATTGCGCTCGCGCCGCCGGCAAGGACCAGAATATCCACCTGGTCGCCACCGTCAAAGAGCTCGCCAGCGGTCAGGTCTTCCTGACCCGACACCCAGAGGATATCGCCACCAGAACCGCCAAAGAGGCTGTCTTTGCCGAGGCCACCGCTTAGGGTCCGATCGTTGCCGTCCCCTCCATAGACGCGATCATCGCCCAGGCCACCGTAAAGCTTGCTGTCCCAACCGCCGCCGCCGAAGATCAGGTCGTCGCCAGAGCCGCCGTCCAGCAGAATATCTGCCGTGGTGCCGCCGTAGATGCTGTCCGCACCGCCGCCGCCGTAGAGTCCTCGATCCAGGCCATCACCGCCGAAGAGAGCACCACTGCCCTCACCGTCGAGAATCCAATCGGTACCGCTGCCGCCTTCAAGCGTAACGATACCGGCGCCATCGTATTGCAGACTGTCGTCACCCGAATCACCGAATAAGCGATCAAAACCGGTGCGGCCGATCAACAGATCCGCGCCGGCGCCACCGAAGGCTTCCGTCAAGTTGACGGAGTAGCGCTGACTGCCGTCGATGACGGTGTTGTCGGCCGAGGCACCAAAGATCGTCGACCCATAGAGCGTTGCGTCAAAGTCGATGGTCACGCCTTGAGGAACGACCATGCCACCATAACCGACCACCGTATCCACGCCCGAGCCGCCGATGATGGCCTCACCAGACTCAAGAAAGCCCAAATAGCCTAACTCCAGTGTGTCATTGCCAGAGCCACCGGAAACGATGTCGTTTCCGGAATCGGTACCTACCAGGAAACTGTCGTTACCGGCGCCACCGTAGATGCTGTCGTTGCCAGACCCTCCAAACAGGCCGGTATCGACGCCACTGCCACCGTAGAGGGTATCGTCACCGGCACCGCCATAGAGGTTTCGGTCGGCACCGCTGCCACCGAACAGGCTGTCAAAATCCGATCCGCCAAAGAGCCCCGTGTCGGCTCCAGCCCCGCCGTACAAACCGTCATCGCCCTGCCCGCCTTCTAGAACAAAGTCGTCGCCTGAGTCTCCGAAGACCACGTCAAAGCCGGTTCCGCCTAGGAGGCTGGTGTCGTTACCACTGCCACCATAGATTTTGTCCGAGCCCCCATCGCCATACACCGTTGCGTCATCACCTGGGCCACCGAAGAATTGGTCATCCCCCGCGTAACCGCTGACAATACTGTCGACACCGGATCCGCCAAAGAGGGTGTCCATAGCAAATTCGGGAGCACTGTTGGACCAGAGAATGCCCTTGCGTACATAATCCTCTCCACCCAAGTAGTCTGATCCGGAGCCTCCAAAAAGCGTGTTTGAGGCGCCGCCTGGCGAGTAAATGAGATCATTCCCGTCATTTCCAAACAATGAGTAATTCATGCTGTAGTTTACATCAGCATACCGTATAGATATTTTATCTGCTTTGCTCGATCCATATACTGTAGCGGAACCATATCCATAGAAATAAGTGGAAAAGTATGCCAGAAGCTCTTGATGGCTGGCATTGATAATAGTCGTCACAGAGGCGCCGCCCGTCACATGCAGACCGGCAGGGTCACGCAGGTCTGCCCCGGAAGCGTCCAGAATTCCGTCAACCTTAGCCGCAGGCAACTCGCTCATTTGTCTCGATCCTTCCGATCGTTCTCGGGCTGCGCTGGAACAGCCCCTCTCTCCTAGTCATCAAGGCCTCCAGCGGTTCCTCAACCGGTCCCGCGGCGCTCGGAAGCGGCCGCTCAACGCAGGAAAGGTCGGGCCATATGCCCTCACGGCACTTCGAAGCCGCGTTCCGCCGATCCGGTCCTACAACCAGACAAAGTCCGTCGCCGTCAGCTGGTTGGCGGCGACCAGGCCGTCGACCTGGATGGCCTGATCCACCGCACCGTCGCCGTCCTGGTCGACTTGAATCTGCCCAGCGCCGGCAAAGCGCGCCTCCGAGTTTCCGCCAGCGGAGAAGGCCGTATCGCCGATGTAAGCGAAGGAACCACTCTCCAATCCGGTCTTGAAGACCAGCTTGTCCTCACCGTCGGCCGCGCCGAAGAGCGAGCCGTTGAAATCACTGATCGCCGGGCCGCCGGAACCGCCGCTGCCCAGAGTACTGCCGTTGAACAGGAAGCTGTCGGAACCGGACCCACCGACCGCGATGTCGCCCGAACCCATAAGGATGGTGTCCGACCCGCTTTCACCATTGAGCAGGTTCACACCATCGCCACCGAAGAGGCGGTCGTCGCCATCGCCGGCCTCGATGCTGTCGTCGCCGCCGAGGCCCCGCAGGATGTTGTTGAAGCTGTTGCCCTCGACCCTGTTGTCCAGGCTGTTGCCGCTGCCGTCGATTGCGCCCTTACCGGCCTGCATACGCAGGTTCTCGATGAAGGCCATCGCGCTGCCGTCGGGCAGGGTGAAGTCCAGTTCAGCGCGCACCAAGTCCGTACCCTCGCCGGCCAGCTCGCGCAGGTCGTCACTTGCCATCCTGACGACGAAGGTGTCATCACCTATGCCGCCCAGCATGACGTTCAATCCACTCTTTCCGCTGAGGATATCGTCTCCGGACCCACCGGTCAGGCTGTTGTCCCCTCTATTGCCGACAAGGGTGTTGGCGAACTCGTTGCCAACCAGGTCGGCGTCGCCGGCCGAGTTGTTGATGTTGGCTCGCTCGACATGCCCATTCTCTCCGCCGGCCAGGGTATAGGACAGGGCGTCGGAGCGTAACACGTCCTCCAGGCCGCCGGCCGCGGTCTCCAGCACCACGTCGCTTGCGGTATCGACGATAAAGGTGTCGTTAGCCAGACCGCCGGCAGCCGTATCCGCGCCCGACCCGCCGTTCAGACGATCGCTGCCGATGCCGCCGAAGAGGACATCGCGCCCAGATCCACCGCCCAGACGATCGTTTCCGTCCGCGCCAGAGGCTGTATCGTCGCCTTGGTCGCCGAACAGAGTGTCGCGCCCACTGGCACCAAGCAGAACATCGTCACCGCCCTGGCCGCGCAGCTGATCGGCACCGCTGCCACCATCGAGGGTATCTTGGCCGCTGAAACCTCTCAGGTCGTCACCACCCAGTCCTCCATAGAGCCTGTCGCTGCCACTGCCGCCGTCAAGGCTGTCCGCACTGCTGGCGCCATAGAGCTGATCATCGCCCAAGTCACCCATGACCCGATCCTCGCCGCTGCCGCCGACCAGGCTGATGTCGTCGCCGGCGCCTCCGTAGAGCCGGTCGTCTCCACTCATCCCCAACAGCTGCGTGTCGGCGCCCGATCCACCGAAGATTCGATCGTCGCCGCTGTCGCCCTGCAAGGCTCTGTCCTTACCACTATCCCCATGGAGGACGTCGTCGCCAGCACCACCGAAGATCTCGGTGTCATTGCCTTCGCCGCCGAAGAGCGCGTCCGTGCTATCACCTCCGTAGAGACGGTTGTCGCTGCCGCCACTGCCGACGAGGGTGTCGTCGCCCGAGCCACCGGCAAGCGTGCTGTCATCCCCGGCGCCACCGTCAATCAGATCGTCGCCGGCCTCGCCATAGAGAGAGGCATCATCTCCATGATCGCCAAAGAGGCTGTCATTGCCACTTGCCGCGTAGAACTTGGCGTCGTTGCCAGATCCACCATAGAGGCTGTCATTGCCGGTTCCACCGAAGATCAGGCTATCATCGCCGCTGTCGGCATAGAGACGGTCATCGCCATCACCGCCGTCTAGGGCGATGTCATTGCCAGATTGCCCGTAAATGCCATCGTCACCCGCACCGCCGTAGAGACCGGCATCATCGCCATCACCGCCAACCAAGCCGTCGTCGCCGGAGAGACCGATCAGTCGGTCGACGCCGGATCCACCGGATAGGAAGTCGCCCAGAGAGGAGCCGGTGAAGCTGTCGCTGCCGGAGCTTCCCAGTTGCGGATAGCTAAAGAAGGTCACCTCTACGCCGGTCACCGAGACCCCGACCGGCAAGGTCGTGCCGTTTACCAAGAAGAGCGTATCTCGACCACTGCCGCCATCGATCAAATCGCCGGAGGTCAACTCCGACTGCATGCGGACACCGATGATGTCGTCGCCGCTACCGCCAAAGACGCTGTCGCGCCCGCTATCGCCGTAGAGCGGGAAGTCAAAACCGGTACCACCATAGACGAGGTCGTCACCGGAACCACCGTTTAGCTGATAGTCGTCGCCTGACCCACCGAAGAGGCTGTCTGCTCCGTCGCCGCCATAGAGGAAAGCGTCATTACCGTCTCCGCCATAGACCCTGTCGTCGCCTGCAGCGCCAACGAGGCTGCTGTCGTCACCGCTGTCGCCGGAAACGAAACCGTCAGCGCCACTGCTAAGTAGGGAAACGTCTCTGTCGTCGCCGCCGAAGACCGTTTCCCCCGATAGGATGGAATCGGCTCCGGAACCGCCATAGATGCTGTCTTGATCGCTACCGCCGTAGAGGGAGGTGTCGCTTCCGGATCCACCAAAGACACTATCGTTGCCGTCACCGCCAGAGAGACCGCTATCGAAACCGGAGCCGCCGTACAGCCCGTCTCTGCCCAGCCGCCCCTCGAGCACATCCGCCCCGCTGTCGCCATAGAGCAGATCATCCGCAGACTGCCCGCTGACGTCGCCGACAAGCGTGTCGTCGCCAAGACCGCCGAACTGCGGCGCCTGGTAGAGCGTGGCCTCGAAGCCAGTCACCACAGCACCAAGCGGTATCACGGCGTTGTCCAGCAGGAAGAGCGTGTCCTGACCGCTGCCACCGTCGAGGATTTCGCCGGCCAAGAGCTCGGATGCGCCGTCGATCACGAAGGTGTCGGAACCACTCGCACCGTAAACACTGTCGATGCCCATACCTCCGAAAAGGCTGACATCATCGCCATCGCCGCCGAAGATCAAGTCAGAACCAGTGCCGCCAAATAGTCTCTGATCTTTGCCAGCACCGCCGTATAGACTGTCGCTTCCTTTGCCACCATAGAGGCTGTCAACACCTGCGCCGCCGTAGAGGCCATCGTCACCCTCTTTGCCTTCCAGCCTGTCGTTACCCGAGAGGCCATAGATGACGTTGTCGTAGAGATCGCCCACCAGCGACTCGCCAGCGCTCGTGCCAAAGATTGGTAGGCTTAAGAGGATGTGCTCGATGCTGGTGATGTCGACGAACGAAGATATCTTGGCCCCATCCAGCAGGAAGAGCGTGTCGATCCCACTGCCGCCGTCAAGCAGGTCCATGTCCAGCTCGGCCCCGCTCCGCACGACCAGGATATCGTCGCCACTGCCGCCAAAAACGCTGTCGTCACCCAAGCCACCGACCAGACCGACGTCATCCCCAGCACCGCCATAGAGACGATCATCGCCGGTGCCACCATAGAGAAGGCTATCGTCCCCCGCGCCGCCGTTTACGTGATCCTCGCCCGACCCGCCGAGAAGGCCCGTGTCGGCTCCCGCATCGCCAGAGATGCTGTCGTCACCGTAATCCCCACTTAGGCGTCGATCCGCGCCACTGCCACCGAAGAGGTAGTCAGCTGAGGAACCGCCGTAAAGAGCACTGTCGGCACCTGAACCGCCAAAGAGCGCATCTTTCTGATCGCCACCGTCAAGGCTCAGATCGTCACCCTGGCCGCCAAAGAGGGTGTCGCTTTCCGTGCCGCCATAGAGCAAGCTATCGTTGCCGCTATCTCCGCGCAGGGTGTCCGCTCCATCGCGTCCAGAGAGGAAAGTGTCGGCGCCACTGCCACCGAAGATGTCGTTGCCTCCTGAGTCACCGCGCAACGAGCGGTCGTCGCCGTCACCGCCATAGAGGTAGCCACCGCGAAGCTCGACATCGTCGCCAGCACCGCCGAAGATGCGGTCCTGTTCATCTCCGCCGAGGTAGCCACCCCAGAGACTGGCATCGTCACCCTCGCCGCCGTAGATCGTGTCTTTTCCGTCGGCGCCAAAGAGCGTGGAATCGGCGCCAGTTCCACCCGAGATTCTGTCGTCACCAACGCCGCCCTGCAGAATTGAGTCATTCCCTGAGCCGCCATAGAGGCCGTCGGTTCCGCCGCCACCGCTAATCGCAGCATCGCCATCATCGCCGCCATAGACCAGATCGTCGCCGGAGCCGCCGAAGAGGCTGGCATCGCCGGCTGCACCACCATCGATCACATCGTCTCCGGCCCCCCCAAAGAAGAAGCGATCCGCAGCGGACCCGCCGTAAATTCTGTCGGCACCGTTACCACCGAAGAGGGAGGTGTCCTTCCCGGACTGCCCGAGCAGGTGATCGTCACCCGTACCGCCGTAGAGCAAAGCGTCGTCGCCATCGCCGCCGTGGAGACTGTCCTCTCCATCCCCACCATAGAGTGCCGAATCGTCGCCCTCAGCGCCCATCAGGAGATCTGCGCCGGACCCGCCAAAGATTTGACCGTCATGACCCGAGCCGCCGTAGAGGCTGTCGGCATTGTCGCCGTCGCCACCGAACAGGAAGGAGTCATCTCCGCTACCACCGGCAATCAGATCGGCGCCGCTGCCGCCGAAGAGGCGGGAATCGGCACCGGCTCCGCCATCGATCGTGTCGTCGCCATCGCCGCCCTCAAGCAAGTAATCGATCGCGCTTCCGCCATAGACACGATCGTCGCCACTGCCACCCTCTAGGGTTCTGTCCTCACCACTTCCACCGGAGAGGAGATCGGCACCGGACTGACCCAAGAGGAGGCTGTCGTCGCCGTCGCCGGCAACAAGGCTGTCGTCACCCAGCCCGCCATCCAGGGAGGTATCATCCCCAGCACCGCCGAAGAGAGCATCGTCACCATCGCCACCAGCAAGGAGGAAATCGTCGCCATCGTCGCCCTGAAGGGTGTCGTCACCTTTACCGCCGAAGAGAGACTGGTCGCTGCCGCTGCCGCCAAAAACGGCATCTTGCCCGGTTCCGCCATAAAGGCTGGTGTCGGCGCCGGAACCACCGTAGATGCGATCCGCGTTGCTCTGCCCAGCCAAGGCAACATCGTCTCCAGCGCCGCCGAAGAGAGAATCCGCGCCGACATCGCCCGTCAAGAAGCTGTCCGAACCGCTGTCACCCACGACAACATCGTCACCCGCACCACCGGAAAGGCCGAAATCGTCGCCAGACCCGCCGAAGAGGCTATCCGCACCGGCATCGCCTGAGAGGCGGGCGTCATCGCCGAGCAGGCCATAAATTCGGTCGTCGCCGCTACCGCCGAACAGGCTGGTCTCGTTCGCCCCTAGGACGAAGGCAGGGGCCCCGGTTACCGAGTTGGCATAATAGCGGTAGAAACCCTCCAGCCGGTCGTCACCCGAACCACCGAAGAAGTAGCCGGCGCCGCTGCCGTCAGCCCGTAACTCGTCCTTGCCCTCACCGCCATAGAGGCGATTTTGGCCAGATTTGTGCAGCAGGCTGTCGTCTCCAAGTCCGCCGTAAAGAAGATCATCCCCGGAGTCTCCTTTCAAGCTGTCGTCGCCAGCCCCACCAAAGACACTGTCGTCTCCGGCATTCCCCTCCAGACTGTCCGACCCGCTCGCACCATAGAGCGTGTCGTTACCGCTGAGGCCCTGCAGGATGTTGTTGGCCGAGCTGCCGAAGAGGCTGTCGTCACCGCTGGTGCCGCTGAAGCTCTCAGCAGTGGTGACCACTTCGATGCTGGATAAGTAGGCGCTCGCCGGAAGCGTGAAGTTGCCGAGGAGGAGGATGGTGTCACTGCCGCTGCCGCCGTCGATGCGGTCGCCGTTTACCAGTTCGCCGGCGCTGCGAATGACGAAAGTGTCGTCGCCGGAGCCACCGTAGAGACGATCGATTCCAAGACCGCCATAGAGAGCCGCATCGTCGCCGTCTCCTCCGTAGAGGCTATCCTCGCCCGCACCGCCTTCGATCGCGCCCGACCCATCGGGAGAGATGGCGCCATCGTCGCCGTCCCCGGCCCGAATGACGTCGTTGCCTTGGCCACCGAAGAGGCCGCCGTCGTTACCGCTGCCGCCCTCGACCAGGTCGTTCCCACTGCCGCCAAAAAGCAGGACATCCTGTCCGCTGTCGCCATAGAGGTAGTCGCGACCGCTGTCACCACGCAGGGCAAGAGATGCCGTAAGACCGCCATCATCGCCGACACCGCCGAAGAGGCGATCCCGACCGATGCCGCCCCAGAGCGCGGCATCGCGACCGCTGCCGCCCATGATCACATCGTTGGCTGAACCACCATAGAGGGCTCGGTCGTCGCCGCTGTCTCCATATAGACTATCGGCGCCGCCGTCTCCGAAGAAGCCGAGATCCGCACCGAGACCGCCAAAGATTTGGTCGCCGTCATAGCCACCAAAGATGCGGCTGTCGATACCGCTGCCGCTGCTGATCACATCTGCGCCATAGTCTCCGAAGAGACTTTCATCCGAGCCGGATCCAGCGGAGAGGTAATCCTGGCCAAGCCCCCCGAACAAGCGATCGCGGCCATCGCTACCGAAGAGGCTGTCGTCCTCGCTGTCGCCATAGAGGTCGTCGTTTCCGCTACCTCCGTAGAGCTGGTCTTCCCCGCTTCCTCCTTGCAAGGAATAGTCCTTACCGGAACCGCCGAAGAGACTGTCGGCACCCGCACCACCGAAGAGACCGCTGTCCAGCTCACCATCCCCGGCGATGATCACGTCATCGCCGCTTCCGCCATCGAGTGAGGTGTCGTTGCCACTGCCACCATACACCCTATCGGCGCCGGACCCACCCGCTAAGCGCTCGTCCCGACCGGACCCACCGAAGAGGGCATCGTCACCATAGTTGCCGTTCAAGTTTAGATCGTCGCCAAGACCTCCGTACACGCGGTCGTCACCGGTGCCACCGAAGAGCCTGTCGTCCGCAGCGCCGCCCCCAAAGACACTGTCGTCACCAGCACCGCCATAAACTCGAGAGTTATATCCGGAGAGATCCGAGACACCGCCATAGAGCGTATCCTTGCCACTGCCGCCGGAGAGGAAGCTGTCATTTCCGCTTCCGCCGTCGATAACATCATCACCACTGTCTCCGACGAGGGCTGTATCGTCACCTGATCCACCAAAGACGGAGTCATTGTCGACACCGCCATAGAGACGGAGATCGTCTCCATCGCCACCATAGAGCCTGTCCTCTCCGGTCTGACCAGAGAGCGTGTCGCTACCTTCGTTACCAAAGATCTCATCGGCGAGGCTGCCGCCGATCAGATCGTCGGCCCCTGCATCGCCCAGAATTGTCACCGCCTCGACGTTCACGAGGGTGACGGTTGCGGCGTCGAAGTCGGCGCCGGAGCGCAGGATCAAAGTGTCGCTTCCACTGCCGCCGTCGAAGAAATCGCCAGATTGCAGTACCGAAGGACCGATCTCGTAGAAGAGATCATCGCCGCTACCACCGTAGAGGCTGTCAATGCCCTCGCCGCCGGCCAGTCCGCGATCCTGGCCAGCCCCGCCGAAGACCTTGTCATCTCCCTTGCCACCATAGAGGCCGCCGTCGTCGCCTGCGCCGCCGTAGAGGCTGTCGGCACCCTCGCCGCCGTAGAGCAGGCTGTCGCCGCCGGAACCGCCGGCCAAGCTGTCGTCACCTGCGCCGCCATCGAGCCCAAGGTCGAAACCGGAGCCACCATAGAGGCCGTCCTGCCCGGAGCCACCGCTTAGGCTGCGGTCAATGCCCAGGTCCCCATAGACCCGGTCGTCGCCATCTTCGCCCCGGAGGTGAGTGTCGTTACCGCTGTCGCCGAAGAGACGGTCGGCATCCGCGCCGCCGGAAAGGCTCGTATCGGCACCGCTGCCGCCGGAGATACGGTCCTCGCCCGACCCGCCTTGCAGGTAGGTCTCGCTACCCTTGCCGCCGTAGAGGCTGTCGGCTCCACTGCCGCCGTTGAGATGCAGATCGAATCCGCTACCGCCGTAGATCAGGTCGTCGCCCTCGTTACCGTCAAGGGAGGCATCGGCACCGGAACCACCTTGCAGCAGATCGCGGCCAGCGCCGCCCTGAAGCTGGCTGTCATCGCCCAGGCCGCCCATGATCTGATCGTCACCGGACTCACCGAAGAGGCGGCTATCTCCTCCCTGACCGCCAAAGACGCTGTCGTCGCCACTCCCTGCTCTAAGAAAAGTGTCCGCTCCACTGCCTCCGACTAGAACGTCAGTTCCCTCACCTCCGATCAGATCGAAATCGGCCCCGGAACCGCCGTAGATGCTGTCTGCACCATTGCTACCGTAAAGGATGCTGTCGTCACCCTGACCACCGACCAGGATGTCGCTGCCGTCGCCACCGTTGATGTCGATGTCATTCCCAAGACCGCCTTCGATGAGATCGGCACCTGACCCACCGAAGAGGCCTGCATCGTCACCACTGCCGCCGAAGACTCGATCGTCGCCGGAATTACCCCGAATGGCGAGATCACTTCCACTATCACCATAGAGGTTATCCTGTCCCTGGCCGCCGCCCAAAGCGCGATCGTCACCCTGACCACCGAAGATACTGTCATCGCCCGTGTCGCCGTTTAGGTAGAGGTCGGCACCGGATCCGGCCTCCAGCGTATCCTTTCCATCGCCGCCCCACAGGAAGGTTTCGGCACCACTGCCGCCTGAGATTGTGTCGGCACCGCTGCCGCCCTTGAGGTTGCTGTCGCCGCCGCGATCGCCGTAAAGAGAGTCTGCGCCGCTGCCACCGAAGAGACCGCGATCCCGGCCGTCACCGCCGAAGAGAGCATCGGCACCACTGCCGCCGGCCAGACTCACGTCATAGCCGCTGTTGCCGAGAACGCGATCCGCGCCGCTGTTCCCCTCCAGTCCAGCATCGGAACCGCTGCCACCAAAGACCAGATCGTCGCCATGCCCGCCCAGGAGAGAGCTATCGTCGCCATCCCCGCCATAGAGACTGTCGGCACCGCTACCGCCGCGGAAGCTGCTGTCCGCGCCACTGTCGCCGGCGACCAGGTCCGCTCCCGTACCACCCAGAAGAGAGCTGTCGGCTCCAGATCCACCATAGACAAGATCGTCGCCACTCTCGCCGGCAAGGGCGCTGTCGTCCCCGGCTCCGCCGAAGAGGTAATCGCGACCGCTGCCGCCTCTAAGGCCGCTGTCGCCGCCGCTGTCGCCGTGCAGCGCGTCGTCGCCTGCGCCGCCCTCAAGGTCCCGGTCGGCGCCACTGCAGCCATAAAGGCTATCGGAACCTGCACCGCCGTAGAGCTGGGAGTCGTCTCCCAAGCCACCGAACACCAGGTCGGCACCGCTGCCACCGGCTAGCCGCCTGTCGACGCCGCTATCGCCGGAGACACGGTCGGCGCCGCTGTCGCCCTGGAGGTAGGAATCGCTACCGCTTCCGCCATAGATACTGTCGTCGCCGTTGCCACCGTAGAGCGTGGTGTCACTGTCGAGCCCGCCATAGAGGCTGTCTGCCCCGCCATCGCCGTAGATAAAGCGATCGGACTCGCTGCCACCGAACAGGCCGTCCGATCCGGCCCCACCCAATAGATAGCTGTCGCCGCCATCGCCACCGTACACCCGATCGTCACCGGCTTCACCGGCCAGGGTCTTGTCCTTGTCGGCACCGCCGTAGAGGAGGTCCGCACCGCTGCGGCCATAGAGCGTATCGATACCGCTGTCGCCGCGCAGGATATCGGAACCGCTGGTGCCGAAGAACGTGTCGTCGGCAGCGCCGCCGCTGATTTCAACCAGCTCGACGCTGATCAGAGTGACGTCGGCGGGCAGGCTCGTAGCACCTCGGGAGAGCATCAGGGTATCGACGCCGCTGCCACCATCGAAGACGTCGCCTGCGGTCAGGTCTCCGGTCGCGAAGACATCCATGGTGTCGGCACCCGATCCGCCAAAGAGTGTATCGCGACCAACAACACCGAACAGCTGATCCGCGCCCAGCCCTCCCCTGACGATGTCGTCCCCACTGCCGCCGGAAAGTCCATTGTCCGCGTCCGAACCGCCATCGATCAGATCGTTCCCACTGCCGCCGAACAGACCGCTTTCAACGCCATCGCCGCCATAGATGGTGTCGTTTCCGTAGCCACCGAGGAAGGAGCCATCGGAACCAGAGCCCCCCTCGATGGTGTCGTCACCGAGAAGACCGATGAGGGCTGTGTCGTTGCCGCTGCCTCCCTTCAGGAGATCATTCCCACTCTCGCCAGTGACGAAGAAATCGTCACCCTGGCCCGCGTAGAGGCGATCGGCCCCTGAGCCGCCGCGCAGTTCTCGGTCGCCGCCGCTTCCCCCTTCGATCAAATCGTCGCCGTCAGCGCCAAACAAAAGGGTATCGACCCCGCTGCCGCCATAGAGACTGTCCTGGCCCGAGCCACCCTCCAGACGACGGTCATCACCCGCCCCGCCGTAGATGCGGTCGTCACCGGATTCTCCCGCAAGGAAGAGATCGTCACCAAGTCCACCGCGCAGTCGGTCGTTCCCCAAGCCTCCCTGGAAATATCGATCGTCGCCTTCCCCGCCGTCGAGAAGATCCAGACCCTTGTCACCCTTGAAGGAAGTATCGTCACCGCTGCCAGCTTCCAGCGTATCGTCGCCAAGGCCGCCAAAGAAGCTGCTGTCGTCGCCACTACCGCCCTGCAGCAGATCGAGCCCGCCTCCGCCATAGAGCCCGCCGTCCGCCCCGCTGTCGCCTGCCACGACATCGTCGCCACTGCCGCCAAAGAACAGGCTATCGTTACCGTCTCCGCCGTAGAGGCTGTCGGAACCGCTGCTGCCAAAGAAGCTGGTGTCCTGGTCGCGACCTCCGTAGAGGCCATCGGACCCTTTGCCACCGAAGAAGGACTCGTCGGTCCCCGCGCCGCCGACCAGCCGATCGTCGCCGCCATCGCCGTAGAACTGCTTTTCGCTGTCGGCGTCGTCACCGCCATAGAGGCTATCGGAACCGCTGCCGCCGAACAGCAGACTGTCGGAACCAGCATCACCGTCGAGACGATCCTCGCCACTCGCTCCATAGAGCGAGACATCGTTACCAGCGTCACCGTAGAGGTTATCGTCACCTCCATCGCCGAACAAGGCCTGGTCGCCGAGCCCGCCGAAGACGGAATCTGCCCCTGTGGCACCGTAGACCAAGCCGTCACCCGACCTCTCTAGGATCACGTCACCTAGGCTGCTGCCAAACAGGACATCGCTGCCGGAAACGCCATAGAGCGTAGCCTCTTCGATGCCGTCTATCTGCAACGCGATGTTAAGGCTGATACCACCAAAGACCAGTAGCGTGTCGGTGCCGCTACCGCCATCCAGCTTGTCGCCGTCCTCAAGACCCTCTTGCCGGGTGACAATGAACTGGTCGTCACCACTGCCGCCGTAAACCGAATCGATTCCAGTCTGACCAGCTAAGGCCTTGTCGTTACCTCGGCCACCGAAGATTGTATCTGCACCGCTCCCACCTGTAAGTGCTGTATCATCGCCATCATCGCCGAAGATCAGATCGTTGTCTTCTCCGCCACTAAGAAACGAATCTCGACCATCACCGCCATAGAGCGTATCCGCTTGCTTGCCACCGGATAGACTTTCATCATCACCCAAACCGCCGAAGAGAGTATCGGCACCGCTCCCGCCCTGCAGGGAGGTGTCGTTGCCGGAGCCTCCATAGAAGGCATCCTCACCGGAATCGCCTCTCAAGGCAAAGTCCGCTCCAGAACCGCCGTAGATCCTGTCTTCGCCGTCGCCTCCGTAGAAGAGTGAGTCCTTGCCATAGTCGCCAAAGAGCGAATCGTCCCCGCTGAGGCCATTGAGGACATCCGAACCGCTTTCGCCATAGATGCTGTCGGCCTGGCTGGAGCCGAAGAGCGCCTGCCCGGCGGTCTTGTCACCGCGAAGAACCACGGACTCGATGCCCTCGAAGACAACACCGACCGGCAGGGAGGTGACATGCTCTAGGATGACGATATCATTGCCCGAGCCCCCGTCGAAGAGCTCTCCGGCTACCAGTTCGCCTTGGCTCGCGACCAAGAAGGTATCGTCGCCGCTACCGCCGAAGAGACTATCGCGGCCTGATTTTCCGACCAGAACGTCATCGCCGCCAGAGCCATAGATGCTGTCGGAGCCGCTGGTTCCGCCAAGGCTCTCGTTCG
Organism: Rhodospirillales bacterium; assembly: GCA_963669445.1. GTDB lineage: Bacteria > Pseudomonadota > Alphaproteobacteria > Kiloniellales > JACOMY01 > JACOMY01. The sequence continues at coordinate 376,129 of OY770029.1, read as the reverse complement.
AGCCAAGACCGTAGACGACAACGCTCTCAACCGAAACCAGCACAGCAGAGTCAAGCACGGCACCTTGAAAGAGCTTTATGGTATCTGCACCGCTGCCGCCAACGAACTCCTCCACGGTGCCGACCTCGCCCTGACTGCGGACGATAAAGGTGTCGGCACCGCTACCACCGATGAGCTCATCTTCACCGGACCCACCATAAAGGAGGTCGTCACCGTCCTGACCGAACAGGCCCTGGTCATCGCCTGATCCGCCGTCTATCAGATCGGCCTCGACGCCGGCACCACCGAAAATGTTGGTGTCATTGCCTTCGCCGCCAAAGAGACTGTCGGCGCCGGCGCCCCCAATCAGAAGGTAGTCGTCGCCACTGCCAGCGTAGATGCGGTCATTGCCGGTCCCTCCATAGAGTTGCCGATCCGCACCCGATCCGCCATACAGCAGATCGGCGCCTTCGCCACCTTCGAGTATACTGTCTCGGTCGAGGCCACCCGAAAGTTGATCGTCGCCGTCACCACCCTCCAGGCGCGAGTCGTTCCCAACACCGCCGAAGATCTGATCGTCGCCAGCACCTCCGGTGAGGCTGGTATCACCTCCCTCTCCGCCATACAGCCTGTCTACGCCGGAGCCGCCGAAGAGACCGCTGTCGTCATCGGACTGACCCGAGAGCGTGTCGGAACCCGATCCGCCCGACAGGGCCTGATCGCTGCCGCTTCCGCCGAAAACGCGGTCGTCGCCCTCCTCGCCGCTGAGGGTTCCATCAGATCCGCTTCCACCATAGAGGTCGTCACCGCCGCTGCCACCTGTGAGCGAGACGTCATCACCGCTATCGCCGTAGATCCGATCGTCGCCATCGCCGCCAAAGAGACGGGAGTCGTCACCGCTGCCGCCGAAGAGGCTGTCCCTGCCTTCGCTGGCGTAGAGGTAGGCATCCTTGCCGTCGCCACCATAGACGCTGTCGTCGCCAAGCGAACCGAAGATCCGCTGATCGTCGCCACGTCCAGCGCGGATGGTGTCATCACCGGCCTCGCCGTTCAGGTCGCTGTCGGCGCCCGAACCGCCGGAGATCCTATCGTCGCCGGATCCCCCATAGAGGCTGGCATCGTCACCCTCGCCGCCATAGAGGCGATCGTTGCCACTGGCCCCGATCAGCGAGATATCGTTGCTGCTGCCACCATAAAGCCTATCTGCGCCGGACAAACCGTAAAGCCGGTCGATACTGCTGGCGCCATAGAGACGATCCGATCCGCTGGTGCCGTACAGAACATCGTCGACGAAGGTCCCGGAGACAATGTTCTCCTGGGTCTGGATAACCTCGACCCCGCTTAAGACCACTCCGGCCGGCAGGGTTGCGCCCTGGCCCAGGATCAGCGTATCGACACCGCTTCCGCCGTCCAGAACCTCCCCGGCAACCAACTCGCCCTGACTGGCGATGTAGAGCGTATCTGCACCACTTCCGCCGTAGAGGGAATCGGCATCCAAACCACCGGTTAGGCGATCGTCCCCAGAGCCCCCCACCAGTCGGTCAGATCCACTTTCCCCATAGAGAGTGCGAGCCTGGAGCGCGGACGAGCCGTCAATAGTATCGTCCCCTTCGCCGCCGCCTAAATCGAGTAGGTTACTGGCGGCTGTTACAAAGAGGGTATCTGCACCGCTTGAGGCCCGTAACAGGACCACCTCGAAGCCCGTGGTGACCGCACCACCGAGTGATGAAACACCGATGGGCAGCACTAAGGTGTCGCGGCCTGATCCGCCATCCAGCGTCTCGCCGATCTGTCCTTCACCCACACCGAGCAGGATTTGATCCGAGCCACTGCCGCCGCTGACGATACCATCTTGGCCAGAGCCCCCGCGAAGCGTGTCATCGCCAGCGCCACCACTCACACTATCGTCACCGGCGCCGCCATAGACGATATCGCGCCCGCTGCCGCCATAAATCGGGCCGTCGTGACCCTCACCGCCATAGAGACGATCGTCGCCACTGCCACCGCTCAAAGAGATGTCTGCTCCAGACCCGCCATAGAGCAGATCTTTGCCGCTCGAGCCTACGAGAACATCGTCACCCGAACGTCCTAGCAGAGTGTCGGACTGGCTGCCTGTGACGATGCTATCTCCAGCGCTGGTGCCATAGACCAAGACATGCTCGACGTCACTCTCCACGACCGCATAGGCAAACGCTGCCGGGTCGTCGAAGACCACGGTGTCCACGCCCGACCCGCCGAAGAAGGTGTTGTTGGCCGCGCCAGTCCCGCCCTCGTCACCGTCCAGAATATCTTTTCCTGAGCCACCGAAGAGCAGGTCCTCACCGACGTTGCCCTTGAGGCTGTCGTCGCCCTGGCCGCCAAAGAGCCTGTCGTTGTCGTTGCCACCGTCCAAACTATCGTCACCGGCGCCACCGACAAGGCTGTCCTCACCCGTGAGGCCTGCGAGCGTATCCGCGCCGCTGAGCCCATAGACCCGATCGACCAGGCTGGTGCCATCGATCGTGTCAGCACCGCTTCCGCCCACCTTCTGGATGGTCTCGATCCCAACGAGTGTTACGCCCGCCGGCAAGGTCACGTCTTGGCTTAGAACCAAGACATCGGCGCCGCTGCCGCCGTCCAGAAGTTCACCAGCCAGGATCTCGGCCTGGCTTGCCACCAAGAAGGTGTCGGCTCCTGTGCCACCGAAAGCCTGGTCATTGCCAGAACCACCGACGATCAGGTCGTCGCCACTGCCCCCTTCGAGCGCGAGATCGTCACCGCTGCTGCCAAAGATCTGGTCCGCCCCCGAGCCGCCGGCAAGCAGGCCGTCGCTGCCCTTGCCGCCCAGAAGGGTGTCATTTCCCTTGTCGCCGAAGGCCGAAAGGAGTCCCAGCGCTTGACCACCATCGATCGTGTCCGCACCGTCACCGCCAAAAAGGTTCGTGTCGCTACCCGACCCGCTGTCGAGCAGATCGTCGCCCGCACCACCGAAGATTCCGCGATCGCTGCCGCTGCCTCCTATAACGGTATCGTCGCCACTGCCACCATAGAGCAGGAGGTCATCGCCAACGCCGCCTGCAACCAGATCCCGCCCATCGCCGCCGTCGAGATCACCATCGCTGCCGCCGCCACCATAGACCAGATCGTCATCGGCGCCACCGGAGAGGGAGGAATCGTCGCCAGCACCGCCGAAGAGGCTGTCGGCGCCGCTGTTGCCGACTAGTCTCGTGTCCACATCCGCGCCACCATAGAGCCTGTCGTCACCCGTCCTGCCGCTCAGATAGCTGTCGGCACCGCTACCGCCGCGAAGGATGTCGTCTCCGGTACCGCCAGACAGATCCCTGTCGTCGCCATCGCCCGCATCGAGAAGGTCGGCACCACTGCCTCCGTAGAGTTCGGCGTCCTTGCCGCTGTCGGCATAGAGGGAGTCGTCGCCATCGCCGCCGATCAGTCGGAAGTCCGCACCGCTGCCGCCGAAGAGCGTGTCGCCGCCAGCCCCGCCCCACAGCTCCCTATCTGCGCCCGTGCCGCCATAGAGAGAGTCGGCGCCACTGCCGCCGATGAGGTCGACATCATCACCGGAACCACCGAACAGACCGTCCCGACCGCTGCCGCCCAGAAGCGATTCATCGGCGCCGATGCCACCCTCGACGCGGTCGTCTCCCGCATCGCCTAGGAGGCTCGTGTCGTCGCCGCTGCCACCGAAGACGCTGTCCGCACCCGCGCCGCCCGAGAGGAACTGATCCTGGCCGCTATCGCCCCTGACCAGATCGTCGCCACCGCCACCGAAGAGGCCTGTGTCAAGATCTGCGCCACCGAAGAGACTGTCGCTTCCACTGCCGCCATCGAACAGGGAGTCTTCACCATCACCGCCGTAAAGGCGATCGCTGCCCGAGCCACCCTCCGCACTCTGGTCGCTGTCCAGGCCCCCAAAGAGTCTGTCGTCACCATCGCCGCCAAAGAGAGAGCTATCGGCGCCCTCACCACCTTCCAAGCGATCCTCTCCGCTGCCGCCGACTAGCGCAACGTCATCGCCTTCACCACCCGAAATCGTGTCGAAACCGCTACCTCCGACGAGACTGAGATCGCTACCGAAGCCCCCGTCGATCTGATCGTCGCCGGATTGCCCATAGAGACCAAGATCGGCTCCGGACCCCCCAAAGACCTGGTCGTCACCATCGCCGCCGTAACCACGGTCGCTACCGCTCTGCCCCACTAAGCTGAGGTCGCTGCCGCTGCCGCCGAAGAGCGTATCGCTGCCGATTCCACCAGCCAACTCGTCGGCGCCGCTACCTCCATAGAGGCTGTCGTCGCCCGAACCACCCGCTAGACTGTCGTCCATATCTGACCCGCTGGTCGCCAAGGTTGCAACCCGCTCCACTGAGAGCAGGGTCATGCCGGAGAGGTCGGCATCCGGCGCGATCCACAGGACATCATAGCCCGACCCACCGTCCAAGACCCCGCCGGGCGCACCTTCGTCGTTGCGCAGATAGAGCGTGTCGGAGCCGGATCCACCGTAGACGCTGTTCTCGCCACTGGCGCCCAGCAAGCGATCGTCGCCTAGGCTTCCAAACAAGGTGTCGCTGCCGCTTCCACCATCTAATGCATCATCGGCGCTAGCGCCCTCCAAGAGATCGTCGCCGCTGTCCCCGAAGAGCTGTGCCGGCGCAAGGCCGCCACCAACACGCTGCGCCACGAGCGTGTCATCCCCGTCACCGCCATAGGCCGGCGCATAGGGCGACACCGATAGAGCGTCGTCGCCCGAACCACCAGTGTTGCCGAGAGAAGCAACCAGCTCGACCGAGTCTAGAGTGAGATCAAGCGTCCCGACGCCGCTACGCAACAGCAGGGTGTCGACACCGGAGCCACCGAAGATCTGCTCGCCGACAGCGGCCTCCCCGGTAGCGACGTTGAAGGTGTCGGACCCGCTGCCACCGTAGGCCAGGTCGGCGCCAAGGCCGCCTTCCAAAACATCCCCACCGGCCGCGCCGAAGAGGCTGTCTGCGCCAGTAGCACCGCTCAATCGATCGTCGCCATTGCCACCGGTCAGACCGTCGTCGTTCTCGCCCCCGTCGAGAGTATCGTCACCAGATCCGCCGAAGATGGCATCATCGCCCAGCTCACCGCGCAGCAAGCGGTCCTCTCCGCTGCCACCTGCCAGCGTATCGGCGCCCGTACCGCCCGAAAGGTATCGATCGTCGCCCGCGCCACCTTCGATTACATCGTCTCCGGAGCCACCATAGAGGCTGACGTCGTCGCCCGAACCACCGTAGAGCAAATCAACACCGTCGCCTCCATAGAGACTGCTGTCTTCCCCCGTAGCGCCTTCGAGCAGATCGTTCCCTGTTCCACCGACAAGATTGCTGTCATTGCCGGCTTCGCCCTCGATCCGATCATCGCCGTCGCCACCAACCAGCGTGCGGTCACTACCATCACCGCCGAACAGGCTGTCCTGATCGCTTCCGCCGGCAAGTAAGAGGTCGTCACCAAGTTCGCCATAGATTGTATCGTCACCCTGGCGGCCGACGAGGGAAGCATCCGCCCCGGTGCGACCGAAGATCAGGTCAGCGCCCGAATCGCCTCTGAGCGTAGCGTCATCGCCGCTGCCGCCGATAAGGAGATCGTTGCCGTCACCGCCGAACAGGCCGCGATCGTTCCCATCGTCGCCGAAAAGAGTGTCAACACCGGTACCGCCGCGCAGCAGAGAATCGTCGCCCGCACCGCCGCCGAGCATGTCGTTACCGTCCTCGCCGAGTAAGGAGGTGTCGGTGCCGCTGCCACCATCAATTCGATCATTGTCCTCACCTCCCGCGAGGCTGGTGTCAGCACCGGACTCGCCAAGGATGAGATCGTCACCGGAGCCGCCGAGCAAGGTAAGGTCGTTGCCTGCGCCGGCCTGCAGGTGATCGGCACCGTCACCGCCGTATAGTCCCGAATCGGCGCCGCTGCCGCCGGCGACGAGATCCTCGCCGGACCCGCCGACGAGTGAAGTGTCGTTTCCGCTATCACCCTGTATCGTATCGCTGCCGCTGTCGCCAAGCAGCGAGATGTCTTGCCCCGTACCGCCATAAAGGCGATCGGCGCCGGAGCCTCCCGAAAGTGATCGGTCGCTGCCCGATCCGGCGTAAATCCGATCGTCGCCACTGTCGCCAAACAGAAGGCTGTCGTTGCCGTTCTCCCCTTCGATGAGGTCGTTACCATTGCCACCGTAGAGGCCGACATCATCACCCGAACCACCGTTGACGAGATCGTTACCGTCACCGCCATAAAGCGTATCGACGCCACTCTCGCCAAAGAGGCTGTCGGGCAAGCTGCTGCCATTGGTGGGAAGGTCGGACCCGCTGAGGACATCCGCACCGCTGTCGCCCAGCAAGACCAGCGCCTCAATACCAGTCACCGTTACGCCTACCGGCAAGGTTGCAGGCTGCAGTAGGACGAGAATGTCCGCGCCGCTGCCGCCGTCCAGGGTCTCGCCGGTAACCAGATCGCCTTGCCCGGCGACCACCAAGGTATCAGCACCGCTGCCGCCGGAAGCTGTGTCTAGCCCGGAGCCGCCAAGGATCACATCATCGCCGGAGCCACCTGAGAGGTTCGTGTCATCGCCCGTAGCACCGTACAGCCTATCGGCTCCGCTCTGCCCATAGAGGCCGTCGCTACCGGTAAATCCGAACAGCGTATCCCCGTCGCTACCTCCTAAAAGGGAGTCATTGCCGCTGTTTCCGTAAAGAACCGCCATTGCCTCACCCAAAAAATACCTGCGTTCGCGTTTGTATCCTGGCAAATGGGCAAGCCACCGCACTCTTCGACCAGGGCCACGGATCATCATAGTTTATCACACGCTGAGTGAGCAATAAAAACTCCAATAAATTGCCCATGTTCTAGCAAAATATTGTATCATTTCAATGTTCAATCAAACCTAACCTTTTGGTCAGGTGTCCTTGATCTAGTCGACATCGATGTAATTTGTTCAAATGTCAGTCCAACTAGGCATTACCAATTTATCATCAGATAAACTCTTAACACTTGATAATCTTTACAGCCACTTAATTGTCTGTTTACACAAATTCTAGAAAACTTCGCAAATTTATCTTCATGAATGTCATTATTGAAAAATTTTTCTGACTTGACGTAGACAAGGCACCAGACAACAAAAACGCGCCGCAGCCTTGACGCCGCCAATGCCCTTCTCACGGCAATCCCTCGAGCAAGAACCGAACGTACCCACCGGCCATCCGCCGAAAAAGCGCATGTGAGCCTGCCTTGGCGCAGCAGAATACCACCCACACCACAGCGCTTACGCAGACGCTCGTTTCCGGGGTGAGCGACCTTTACATGCTCGGCGCCATTTCTCGGGCGAGCATCCACATAGGGTTGCATCTCATGGCCCCATGGGTCAGGATTGAAGGATCGTGGGATCTAGGCATAGAACTTTTTCAGGCTCGCAGTCCCTGCTCAGTCAATGACCGCAGTTCGCCAGAATTGCCCTGGATCGACCGATCAGCGCCCTCAGCGCATGCACCGAAAGGAGGCCGTTCGCACTTGGGAAGAATTCTCGACGCTCCATCCAACAACGACGACCTCGCTTCAGCCTTCGATATCAGCTCATTCTTTGGCTTTGAGCCGGTCAATCCCGATGTACCCTTGTCCAGCTTGGCCCCGACAGTCACAATAAATGAGGTTGGAGATGGAACCTTGGACTACTTCGTCTTCGAAGCGAAGGCAGGGGAAGTCTATTTTCTTGATATCGATTGCGGTTTCGCGTTTGGCGAAGACCCGCAAGACCCCTCGTTCGATAGCCATGTTCGGGTTCTGCGGCCTGACGGATCGGAGGTCAGCACCATCGATCGAACCCAGGACGACCTCTTCGCAAGACTGGGGTCGGAATCGAACCTGGATGCGGGCCTGAACTTTACCGCACCGACCTCCGGCCTCTATTTCATCGAAGTATCGGCTGCCGGCAGCGCCATACCTGCGGGAGCGGACTATCGGCTGCATCTAGGCAACGCCACTGAAATCAACACAGTGGCTGGCACCTCCACGAACGATCTTCTCTTTGGCAGTCGAAGGACCGATTTGCTGCTCGGCTTGGATGGCAATGATCTGATTAAGGGACGGCTGGGTAACGACGACTTGAACGGGGGTGGCGGCAACGATTTGCTGTTCGGACAGGTTGGAAACGATATCCTCAATGGAAACGACGGCAGCGATATTGCCAAGGGTGGAAGAGGCGACGACGTCTTTATCCAGCAACTTGATCGAACCAGCCAAGACTTCGATTGGATTGTCGGTGGCGGCGGACACGACACACTCTTTCTTCTGGCACCTGAGGAGGCAGACCTTACGAGAAGAGACTTCTTGCAGGCCAGCGAACGGCTGAATGACAATCTCGCAGATTGGGGCTTTGCCTTCTTCCGCCTAGACAGCAACAAAGTCTTTGTCCAAGGCGTTGAGGAGGTCGTCATAGGAACGCTTGATCAAGCCCTTCTGGAGGACGGCTGTGACACACATCTTCTTTGAACGAAACAACGGTGATCAGATTCGAGGAAGCTGAGACACGAAACAAGGGAAACAGTGATGATTGTTGTCTCTGGAACAGAACGCTACCTTGTCCTCAGTAGGCATTGATGACGAACGATGACTTTGAACGTATCGGCCGTGACGAAATCTCCAACAGCCAAAGCAGAGCGAACAATCCCAGGCTCGGGTCGCAAAACGATATCCTCGACGGCGGTGATCAATCCGATCGACTTTCTAGAGCGTCGAGCAGCGATAGCCTTTTCGGCGGCGATGGCACGGATCGTCTCTATGGGAAAACCTCCAACGATGGTCTCTATGGCGAGGCAGAAGCGGACTGGTTTGCCCCAGTTTAAGCGGACACCTCGGCGGTGTTGAGGGCTACGGAGTTCTCTGGGAGAGGCCCTCTTGAGCCCCGAGTGAGGATTGTTGTCGTTGTAACCCTCTAGCCATCCGGCGATTTGAGCGAGCGTGTGAGCGGCGCTTGGCGGAGGGTTGATGCGGATTTAGTCGCGCTTGAAGGTCTTGACGAAGGCTTGGCAGATGCCGTTGCTCTGCGGGCTGGCGACCGGCGTGAAACGAGGTAGCAAGCCCAGCTGTGTGGCAAAGCGGCGGGTCTCCAAGGCCGTGTAGGGCGATCCATAGCACATTGGGAAGCTTGCTGGGTGGAGGCCATGACCGACCGTGGCGCTCCCAACAGCTCAAGCGGGCGGTCATGGCCGGGCCGCTGGATCTCTAGAGTGTTGGTGTTCAATCGCGCACTTTGGAGGGAGTCCGTACCATGACCAATGATCACCCTACATCCAGTGCTTCTGCGCTGGTAGCCATCGATATCGCCAAACACCGCAACGAGGTTCTGATCGAAGCGCCAAACCAGAGCTGGCGCCGGCGGCTGACGGTGTTGAACACCCGCGCCGAGCACGACCGCTTTCTCGAGATCTTGGGCTCTTTGGACTACCCCTTGCTGGTCGGCTTCGAGGCGACGGGCAACTATCACAGGCCGCTTGCCTGGCGCTTCGTCGAAGCGGGGATTCCTGTCCGTCTGATCTCTTCCTTCGCCCTGGCACGCACCCGTGAGGCCCTGCACAACGGTTGGGACAAGAATGATCCCAAGGATGCCCAGGTCATCTTGCACCTGCTGCGCAGCGGTGTCAGTCAGCACTATCACGATCCTCTGGCCGAGGGGCTCAACGATATCCAGGAGCTGTCCAAGACCCACGAGGTGGTCTCCAAAGCGAAGACCGAGCTGCTACACCGGATCCAGAGCCACTATCTGCCCCTCTACTTCCCGGAGATTGAGCGCTTCCGCAACAACAGCCGTGGTGAGTGGTTCTTTGCCTTTCTCGAGCGCTTCCCGACACCCGCCAGCATCACCGAACTGGACAAGGAAGCTTTCGTCAAGGCGGCCTGGGACGTTGTCGGCCGCAAGGTTTCCAAAGCACGCCTGCTGGCCGATATCTATGAGACGGCGCGATCCTCAATCGCTTTGCCTGTTCCTCCTAACGCAGCTGCGCTCGCCATGTTCCGGATGGTCATCGCAGAAGCGCGCAGTCTGATCCGCCAGCGCGACACCATCGAGCGCATGGCACACGAGCTGCTCCAGGATCAAAGCGATTACCAACATCTGCGCCAGATCCCTGGTATCGGCCCGATCAATGCGCTGACCATCCTGGCCGAAGCTGGCGATCTGCGCCGCTTTGGCCATCACAAGCAGTTCCTCAAGTTCTGCGGGCTTGATCTTGCGACCCATCAGTCCGGCCGCTTTCGTGGGCAGACCAGGCTCTCCAAGTTCGGCAACGCGCGCCTCAGGCGCGCCTTGTGGATGGCCGCTCAAATCGCTGTCCGGCAACGCGAAAACAGCTTTCGCGACAAGTTCGAGCGCTACATCGCAAGAGACCGGCACAACGCCGATCTCCGGCGCAAAGCGCTCACCGCCGTTACCGCCAAGATGGCGCGCGTCGTGCACGCGGTCATCAAAAGCGGGGCTGACTACCGCCCCTTCTTCGAGGCGGCGGTACCAAGTGGAAGAACCTCTCTCGCGGCGAGCCGTGAGGGCGCACCGAGGAGACTTGGTGCGACCCTGTAGATAATGATCGGGTCTTCCACCTGGATCTCGTATCTCGTCTTAAGGACGGTGAGGACGGCCCGCCTGGCTGATCCTGTGTTCGCTATGGCAGAGAGCTTCATCCACAAAGGTGGAAGCCACTTGGCTTGTTTGACCTTCACTACCTCGCCGGCGCATACTGGTGAGTAGAGATCCTTGTGCCCCATCCGCCTATCCCTTCCCGACATAGGACGTTGTCAGCCTGATACTCGGATTCTCTGGGACCTCCACAAACGTCTTCAGGAGGCCGGGAAACCCGTCAAGGTCGCCATCACAGCGACGGTCCGCAAACACCTCTTCACCCTCACTGCTGCGATCGCATCAGATACCGATTTCTGCCATACGCAGATCGAACGAGTAGGATTGCCGACAAACCCGATGCGGTTCGCCAGTTCTCAAGGAGTAGATCATCTCTCTCTATCTCCCACTTTCGGCAATAGCTCGGCGGTGATGCGGCCGGGCTCTATGGCTGCCCCTTCGTGAAACACCGCAGCATACTCCTACTCATCGGTGTGCCGGTCTGGCGCGGTCGTCCACGCTACCATTCCTACCCGATCGCCGCAGCGGAAAATGATAGGGAGAACCCGCTCGAATTAGCGGGCCGGGCGCATGCCTTCGCGGATCTGGACAGCAATTCCGGCTGGCAGCTGATGGCTTCGCATCTCGCTCGGATGGATCAGGAACCCGAAACCATCTTCTTAGCGGGATGTATCCCCCTACGGTCCGCGCAACATGGTCCCAGCAACATGGTCCGGGCAACATCGTCCGGGCAACATCGTCCGGTCGGTGGCAAGTGGGCTGATCCGAACGGTCATAGCCCGAGTGGCATGTTCGGGTCGCATTCCGCGCCTATGCTAACCTGCTGGATTGCGGCAGGAGCAGTGTCATCACCAGAGCCACGCCGGTTGCCCCAGCCGCCAGGAACAAGGCATTGCCATAGCTTCCGGCAACTTCAAAAATTCGACCGGCGATCCAAGGTCCGGCGATGCCGGCGACGCCCCAGGCGGTGAAGAGCTTGCCGTAGATGGCGCCGACCTGGCTTGGGTCGTAATAGCGGCCGACGGCTATGGGATAGCCGGCAGCCAGGATGCCGTAACCGATGCCGACCAGGGTCAGGGCGACCAGGACCGAGCCCGGTGACGCCACGATCAGGACCAACGTGAGTGCGGCGATGTTCAACAGCAGAGCAGCCGAGAGCACCCGCTGCACCGCAACATGATCGCTTGCCCATCCCGCCCCAAAGCGACCGAGCCAGTTGCCGCCGGCGACCAAGGAGGCGCCTAGAACGATGAGTTCACTCCGACCCTCGACTTCTTCGACCAGAGCCGCGGCATGGCCGATCATCATCAGCCCGGCACTGGCGCCTAGGGCATATCCGGCCCAAAGCAGGAGAAAGGTGCGGCCGAACCAGTGCGTTTCGCGGTTTGAGGGCCGTTCGGCAGGAGCCTGCCCGGTCGCCCGGGAGGCTCTTAGTAGCGAGGGGCAGAAGACAGCCAACACGACGAAGCAGCTGGCGAGCATGACTAAGGTCGTGCCAATTCCCCAAGCTGCGGCAGCCCAGGAGAGCAGCGGTGCGGCGATTATCGCGCCGCCTGCATAGGCGGCGACGACGGATCCAACCGCCAGCCCTCGCTGTCTAGGGGCCACTTGGCTTGTCACCTGAAGCGATAGGCCATAGCCGACGCCGTTGGCCAGTCCGAACAACACACCATAGCCTAGCAGTAGCAAAGGCAGGCCCGTGGCCAGAGCTGCGAGCATCAGCCCGCTGGCAGCCATGGCGGCCGTGGCAAAGGCAAGATGATTGGGTTTCAGTCGACCATAACACCTTGGCGCGAAGAGCATCGACAGGACGAAGCAGAAGGTGGCCAAGGAGAAGATGCTGCTGGCTGCCGCGCGGCCCATCCCCATCTCGGCTTCCAGCGCTCGGGCAACAATACTCCAGGCATAGAGGCTACCGAGGAACAGATTGAGGACAAGGACAGCAATGAATTGGGGAAGATTCTTCATTCAAGAGGAGTCCGTTTCGAAGACCGCCTGCTGGATTGGATGCCGGGTTGGGCTGTCGTTCGGCTGGTAGACTTTACTTGCTTTGCACAGGCGCACTTGCTTGCCCGGGCGATAGGTGCCCTCCCTCTCCGCCAATCGGGCGAAGAGGAGATTGTCGCAGTCCTCGATGGCGATCAGCCCGAACCAAGCCGAATGGCCGAGGTCCAGTGGCCTCTTGCCCACCGTGCTCCTTGTCACACGGCGCAGGATGCCGGTACCGGAGGTCGTAATCCAGCTGTCTATGGCGCTACCGCAGAGGCAGTAGAAACGGGGCGAGCAGTAGGCCTTTGCACAGCGGCCGCAGCGCGTGGCCAAAAGACGGCCTTCTTCGAGAGCTGCATAGAAGCTTGCCAGGCGCCCAAAGGCGTGCGTGTAGGAGAAGCTGGTTGTTAGCAGCTGGTACTGGTGCGGGGTGCCGTCGGTCATGCCATCCGCTCCAGGATATGAAGGATCGACAGCGTGCCGATACCGCCGTGGGATTCGACCAAGCCGAAGCGGCGTGAGTTCGCTGGGATCTTATGCCAGTAGCGCTCAGTCAGAAGTCTCTCGCCCGTGACCACCTGCGCTACGCCGGTCGCGCCCGGAGCGGCCCCCTGGCCGATCAGGCCGCCGGAGAGATTGATCGGCAATTGGCCGCTGGCTTCGAAGTGTCCCTCCCGCAAGCGCCGTGCCGCTTGGCCCGGCGATGCCAGCCCCAAATCCTCAGTGGCCTGCAGTTCGGCACCTGAGAAGGCGTCGTAGAGTTCCGCGTAAGCAATCTCCTGAAAGGGGTCGGTTATCCCGGCCTGTCGATAGCCGTCCGCCGCAGCAATGGTCTTGGCGGCGAAGCGGTGGGGGGCTGCGCGGTCGCCCAAGCGCACATGATCGGTTGCGCAGGCGCTGGCGGCCAGCCGAACAGGTGCGCGCGGGGTTCTGGGCGCCCAGTCCGACGCGGCCAAGACAACTGCGGCGGCGCCGTCGCTCAGCGGACTACAGTCGAGGCGCTTGTAGGGCGTACTGACCGACGGCGCGTTCATCACCTCCCTCAGGGTGACCGGCCGCCGCCGGTGGGCCCAGGGGTTGGGGGCGGCGTTCGCAAAGTTCTTGACCGAGACCAAAGCCATATCCTCTTCGCTGGTGCCGTAGAGTGCCATGTGAGCGACCATTGAGAGGGCATAGAGGGTCGGCGCCGTTGCACCCGCAAAGCCCTCGAAGTCGGCGTCGAAGGAGAGGCCGTAGAGGAAGCCGACATCCTCGGCCGCCAGATGACTTGCGGCCTGTTCGATGCCTAGAACCAGAACAGAACGGGCGGCACCAGCCTTAATCTGCAGATAGCCCGCACGGACTGCCGCTGCACCGCTGGCGCCACCGGCCTCGACCCTCTGTAGCGCGCGCGGAACGGCGCCGATCTCGTCTGAAAGCAGTGCGCCGAGACTGAGTTGCAAGGCCATGTGGTCGCTCTCATAGCCAGCCACCACTGCGTCGATGTCGGCCATCGAGAGGGCGGCATCCGCCAGCGCCTCGGCTGCGACCTGTCGAGCCCAGTCCTTAAGACCTGTGCCGTCCTTGCGACGGCCAAAGGGCAGGACGCTCCCGCCTTGTATGAGGACGTCCCTGCTCATTTACTGTTACTCTCCAGTGTTCAGTTTACGCTCTCGCTCCTCTCGTGCGAGAATTTTTCTATTAATTTTCCCAGAACTTGTCATGGGCAGGCTCTCGACAAAAGTAATCTCACGTGGGTATTTGTAGGCAGCGAGCGATTGTTTCACCATGTCCTGCAGCTCGCGTTTCAGAGTCGCGCTTCCCGTCACCCCAGCGCTCAAGCGTATCAGAGCCTTGATGATGCTGCCACGGTCCGAATCAGGACTGGGTATGACGGCGGCTTCGGCAACAGCATCGTGTTTTAGCAGAGCATTTTCGACCTCACCCGGGCCGACCCTGTAGCCGGCGGTCTTGATTAAGTCATCGGCTCGACCCTGATACCAGAAATAGCCCTCGGCATCGCGTTTGGCGAGGTCGCCGGTCTTGAGCCACTGACCCAGCTTCATTGCCTCGGTCAATTTCGGGTTCTTCCAATAGCCCAGAAAGCAGGTCGGATCGTCGTTGCGCGCTACGATCTGTCCGACCTCGTCATCGGGCACTTCTCGTCCCTCCTCGTCAACGACGGCGATGTCGTGGCCGGGGAAAGCCTTCCCCATCGAGCCGGGTAGAGAGGGATAGAGCGCCTGACAGCAGCCGATCAGATGATTGACTTCGGTGAGGCCGTAGAATTCGTTGCAGCATATGCCAAGCTCGCTCTGCAGCCACTTCCAGGTTTCCGCCGGGAGGGCTTCGCCGCCGGTGCAGACGGTCCTCAGCTTCAGGTTCCCTCGAGCGTCGGGATCGCGAACTTCGGCCAGGCGCTTCAATGCGGTCGGCGTCATGAAGCTGTGGGTCACGCCATGACGGACCATGAAGTCAAAGGCCCACTCTGCGTTGAAGCGGCTCTCGCTTGTGACGACGGTCTGACCGTGTTCCCACGCCGGTAGCAGCAGGTCGAGCAGACCACCGACCCAGGCCCAGTCGGCCGGGGTCCAGCAGACCAGGTCCGGCTCGTCCAGCTCCAGGTTGTAGAACAGCGAGACCGTGGGACTGTAAGCATGCAGGATACGATGGCCGTGCAGCAGTCCCTTCGGTAAGCCGGTCGAGCCGGAGGTGTACATCAGAAGGGCTGGGTCGTCCGCCCTGGTCTCGGCGGGCCTGAAGTCGCCAGCGTCCTCCTCCAGCAGATCGGCAAACCCTATCTCTGCTTCACCAGCCTTGCCGATAACGATGCGATGTTGCAAGGCCGGGAAGGATTGCGCGCGAAAGCGCTGCCAGGCGCTGTCTTGGGTGATGATTGCGATGGCCTCCGAATGGTCCAGCACGTGTCCCGCTGTGTCCGGTCCATAGAGTTGGGAAAGCGTTACCGCCATGGCGCCCAGCTTGTAGATAGCCATGTGAGCGATCGCGGTCTCCGGGCGTAGGCCGCTGTGCAGCGCGACCCGCGCACCACGGCTGATACCGCGCCGCTGTAGGGCGGCAGCCAAGCGCGTCGCTTGGGCGTCGACTTCGCCGAAGGTCCAGCGCTGCAGGCCACCTTCGCTGTCTTCGAAGATTAGCGCCGTGTGGTCCCGCTTTGGGCCTTTGGCGTGACGACCCACGGTATCGGCGGCAATGTTGGCGTTCTCCGGAATGGCGATGCGCAGAGATGCCCTTGCCTCGTCCCAGGTGAAACCGCCCTTCTGCTGCAGGCGCTCCTGTATGGGAATCTGTGCCATCCGCACTCTCCTCACCGGTTCTGGGCTGGCACTTCTTCACTCCTCAGGGCTGTTGGGCCGCCGTCGCCAGTCACATGCGGCCAAGGTCGTTTCCGCCCGAGCCACGCCACTGCAACACATCTTTATCATCAGAACAAATTATGTAATCATATATATCCTAATAAGAAAGGATGATTTATTGGAACTTCGGCAGTTGGAAGCGTTCTACTGGATTGTGCGTCTTGGCAGCTTCAACGCCGCGGCCAGGGCCTTGAACACGACCCAGCCGGCGATCTCGATGCGCATTCGCGAACTGCAGCGCGACCTTGGTGTCGCTCTTTTCGATACGGCGAGCCGGCGCGCGCTCGTGACCGCCAAGGGGCGGGATCTTTTCGACTATGCCGAGAGCATCTTGAATCTGGCTTCTACCATCTACAGTCGGATGGGCGATCCCGGCATGCTGTCAGGACGCATTCGTGTGGGCGCTACTGAAACAATCGCACTGACCTGGCTGCCGGCTTTGGTGGGCCAAATGAACGAGGCCTATCCCAACATCGTCCTGGATCTGGAGATCGGTCTTACCTTGGATCTCTGGCCCAAGCTGTCGGCCGGTGAGTTCGATGTCGTGATGCTGCCGGGCCCCGTTCTCGAGGTTGGCCTGGAATGGTACCATCTAGGGCGAATCGACTACCGTTGGATGGCCAGCCCTAGTCTTGGCTACCATGATCGTCTCTTGTCGCCACAGGACCTGGACCAGTTCCCGATCCTCTCCCTACCCAAAGCATCGAACTTGTACGTCGACACCGAGCGTTGGTTCCGGACGAACAATGCCAATCCGAACCGTGTCTACCTCTGCAACAGCCTCAACGTGGTCTGCGCTTTGACCAAATCGGGTCTGGGTGTCAGCCTTTTGCCTCCGGATATCTTCTCCGAATCTGTGGCCGAGAGCGAACTCTGCATTCTGGATGTCGAGCCTGCCATGCGGCCATTGGATTTCTTCGTCGCCTTCGTCCAAAAGCCTGTGTCACCGCTCCCCAAGCTCGTCGCTGACACAGCAATGCGGGTGACGAGCTTTCGCGATGCGAACAGCCTCGTGTCGGACGGAGGCTCCAAGGCCTAGTGCGGGTCGGCGACGATGTCCTGCATTGCAGAGGGAACTGCGTGGGCTCCGCGCTCGGCCATCCTGCAGTTCCCGTCGCCAAACACGTTGACGCGGCCGCTGTGCGATCCTGACGTCGAACACCCCAAACCCAAAAAAACCTTGTAGGAACAAATTAGACTAGTCAAGATTGTCTTGTCATGGGCTCGCTGATGCTCGTGTGGCAGCTAGTGGTCCGATCGTAACGCTTGAGTCCCGAGAGTTGCGTGATTCAGTGCACTCTTTCAATAGCTTGGTCGCGAGATTCAGACGGATGGATGGGAACCATCGGTTTCAATCTCATGACACTCGACCACCACTTTGATTGGGGTCTAGTAGACAGACTGCCTCCCGGACTCCAATGACAGGCTACCCTTATCGACCAGTGTTCGACATCGATGGCGTAGCGCCAAAACAGGGACAGGGTTCTCGGCCGGGTCCGAGGGATCGGGTCTTGACCGACCGTCTTACACGGTTGCTGCGGGTAAGGAGAGTTGGCTATGAGCGACTCAGGGTCGTCGCCCAAGTACGAGCAGACCTATCGAGCAATACTAAAGCGCTTGAAGGACGGCCGTTATCCAATTGGCGGGCGCTTGCCGACCGAAGGCGAGTTGGCGGCACAATTCGATGTAAGCCGGGTCACAATCCGCCGCGCATTGGAAATTCTCGTTCAAGACGGTTTCGTGGAGAGCCGGCGCGGCAGCGGATATCGTGTCATTACGCTGTCGCCAGCGTCTGATACTTGCCTTACCTCTTTCACGGACGCAATGCTGCGCGCCGGTCACGAGCCGACCTCGCAGTTCCTCTCGCTTGACACCTTCGCTCCTGGAGACCTTGAGGTCTCTGACCTGCCAAGGGCTCTGTTTCGCGGCTCGGTGACGCGCATCACTCGACTCCGTAAAGTGGACGGTAAGCCGCGGATGCTGGTCATGACATACTTACCTGCTGAACTCATCCGCGAGGCCAGCGCGCAGGATTTTCCCGAGTCCGGGCCGGAACAGTCGATCCTCCGCATTCTCACCAAGCGATTTCAGCTTGAGTGGTCGGCAGCCTGCGAGGACATCAGTTCGCTGGTCGCCGACGCAAAGCTTGCGAAGGTGTTTGGTATCAAGCCCGGAGGCCCCCTGCTGTTGCAGGCATGCTCTGCCTTTGCTGAGGACGGCTCGACTGTCTTCTACGAGCAGGTCTTTCGCACCGGCGTGATCAGCTTCTCTCTCACCCGGCGCGCCCGTACCCCACAGTACACGTAACCCAGGATCGGAAGGGCGCATGCGATCCCTTACTCCGGGGCGCATGGACAGGGAACCAGATCCGGCAATGGACCAGACAGAAACTGTCTCTAGTTCTACCCGTCCGTGGCTCTGAGACCGGCTCTGTTCAGATAGGCCTGCGTAGGCGGCCGGGTGGCGAGGGGGTGAACGGAGGGTACCCGTCCGTTCGTGACCTCACACCGCAGAGTCTCTGATCGGACCATTAAGAGTGTTCACGTCCGACACTCGCGATTTGCAGGAAAAGTGCATTTACCGTGATAAATCAACTGAGTGTCCTCATAGATAGCACTGCACATGTCAAATTAGACATAACAAATAAGTCTTGACATATTGCTGCCGCGAACACTCAATGTCGTGAACCGCTGTAGCCCGACCCGAAAGGGAATTAGCGCTGAGAGCGGCAACTCATGACGGGAGGATCACAATGTACAATCTGACTCGGCGCAGGTTCATCAAGACCACGGCTGCGCTCGGCGCCTCTGCGCTTGCGGCACCGGCTGTGTCCGCTCAAAGCAAGGAGTTCGAGGGCAAGGTCCTTTCGGTTTTCTCCTATGCCGGATCCTTCGAGGATGCCGTTCGCACCCATCTGGTGCCTGCCTTCGAAGAGCAGACTGGCGCACGGGTGCGCCTAGACGTCGGCTGGTGGGACATGCTTCCAAAGCTGAAGGCATCGCCGCCGGGCCAGCCTGTTTACGACGTCGTCATCACCGATCCGACGCAGGGGTTTCCTTCGATCAAGGAGGGCCTGTTCCAGAAGCTGGACAAGGCGAACATTCCCAATGCCAAGCTGCTTTACAGTGGCTTGCAAGAGAACTGGGTCCAGGCGGATAGCTGGGGCATCAATCTGCCGGGTTCCTTCATGGCCATGGCGTTCAACAGCGAGTTGGCGAGTGCGAATCCGCAGCATTGGGCCGGCTTGCTGGACGAGCAGTATCGCGGCAAGCTCTCGCTCTATGATGCGCCCTACATGTCGGTCTTCACCTTCGCCATGATGAAGGCAGGCATGGAAGGTCGTCCCGGCAAGGGCGCGGAGGAGCTGAAGAACAATCTCCAGGGCGTGCTCGACTTCGCGGCCAAGAATCGCGACATCGTTCGTGTCTTCTGGGGCGCGACCGGCGACTTCATGGCCAAGTTACTGCAGAAAGAGGTCACCGGCGGGGTAGGCCACAGTAGTGATCTTTTCCGGGCCGAGGGCGAAGGCAAGCCAATCCGGACCACCATCCCCAGCGAGGGCACGGCCTGCGTCCAGATGTTCTGGACCATTACCGAGGGTACCAAGGAAAAGCGCCTGGCGGAGACCTGGATCAACAGCTTCTATGCGACATGGTTCCAGAAGCTTTGGGGCGCTTATGCCTATGAGCCGGTAGCCCAACTGGAGGCGGCGCCCCTCGCTGCAGAGGCAAACGAGACCTACAATCGCTTCCAACCCAAGACCGCCGAGGAGTGGGCGGCAATCAGTTTCTATCCCTATGACACCTACTTCGAAGGGGACAACTGGACGGAGATCGTCGAGTTCTGGGAGCGCAAGGTGCTTCGCGCCGGATAGGTGTCTGCCGTTTCTAGGTTGCAGACATGGTAACGCCAGCGCCCGGGAATGCGGGCGCTGGCTGAGAGGTGTGAAGGGGAACAATCTGTGAGTTCGGGCGTCCAGGTCAGAAACTTGGTGAAATCCTACGGCGACCAGCTTGCCGTCAAGGGTCTGTCTTTCGACGTGGCGGCGGGAGAATTCATCTCACTTTTGGGGCCGTCGGGTTGCGGAAAAACAACAACCCTAAGGTGTATCGGTGGCTACGAAACCCCGACATCCGGTGATATCATGATTGATGGCCAGCGGGTGAACGAAACCCCGGTCCATCGACGCAACATTGGGATGGTGTTTCAAAGCTATGCACTCTTCCCGCACAAGAAAGTCAGAGACAACGTGGCCTTTGCACTGAAGATGCAGGGCTTGTCTCGGGCCGATCGGCTCGAGCGCGCAGCCGAAGCGCTATCGCTTGTGCAGATGGAAGAGTTTGCCGAACGCTACCCCGCGCAGCTCTCTGGCGGGCAACGCCAGCGGGTCGCTTTGGCACGAGCCATTATCCATCGTCCCAAGGTTCTGCTCCTGGACGAACCCTTGGCCAACCTCGATCGCAAGTTACGCGAAGCAATGCGGATTGAGCTGAAGCAGCTACAAGAGAAGGTTCGGATCTGTGCGATCTTGGTGACCCACGATCAAGAAGAGGCCATGGCTATCTCCGACCGTATCGCGGTGATGAACGAAGGGCGGATTCACCAGTATGCGGCGCCTTTCGACGTCTACAACGCACCGACCACGCGTTTCGTCGCCAGCTTTATCGGCCAGACCAATCTGCTGGTGGGTACGGTCATGGCTGTCGAAGGCACAGTGGCGCAGATCAAGCTATCAGAGGCCACGACGATAGAGGCAGAGGTCCAGGCGGAATGCCGGCCGGGGAGCGAGGTTACCCTTTCCATTCGGCCGGAGCGGATCTCAATGTCGCGCCAAGCGACCGGCCGGAGCAACGTCATCGAGGGAACTGTCGAGTTTGTAACCTTCCTGGGTTCCTGGGTGGTCTATCGGTTGAAGACGAACTGCGGCCTCCTTCTCGAGGCAACCGAGCCGGTTATTGCCGAACGTCCGCACTATGCCGAAGGTGACAAGGTCTATGTCACCTGGCCGACGGACAGGAGCCTGATCCTTGCCTAGTCCGTCGAAGAGCAATCGACCCGAAGCTGGGGTCGCGCAAGGTAAGGCAACCCTGCGGGGCATTATCGTCAAGCACCGCCGCGCACTGCTCGTCTATGCGCCGGTCAGTATCTTCCTCTTGGTTTTCTTTGCAGCTCCATTTCTGGCTCTCTTGCGCGTCAGCGTTGCCCAGGCGCCCACGTCGGGCGATGGCGTTACCTTCTATGTGCCGGGCACCTGGACCCTCGAAAACTATATAGAATTCTTCTCCGACTCATTCTATATTGATCAGTTTAAGATAACAATCTTGATTGGCATTGTTATATCGGCTGTATCAACAATACTATCTTATGCATTGGCCTATCTAATTTACTTGGTCTCACCCTTGTACAAGTCGATCCTGATCATGATCGTGATTATGCCCAAATTCACCAACGTGCTGGTGATCATGTACGGGCTGTTGATCGTTTTTGGTGTCGATGGCTTTTTGAACAGAGGCTTGATCGCAATCGGGATCATCGATGAGCCGATCCGCTTCCTGTTCAATCTCTTCTCGGTCGTGCTGGGTGAGATCATCCAGATCGTGCCCTTCTGCGTACTGGTGATCTCTGCGGTTCTGCATAGTCTCGATCGCTCGCTGAGGGAGTCCGCGGCAGGCTTGGGTGCAAGCCCGGTGCGGGTGTTCTCGGAAGTGACCTTGCCGCTCAGCGCCCCTGCCGTCTGGGTTTCGATCTTGCTCTCCTTGATGTGGGGAATTGGGGCATTCGTGTCGCCGCTGCTGCTCGGCAACCCCGAACTCTACACCATGTCGGTTGAGATCGACCGCCAAGCGAACTGGCGACTGAACTGGGCGATGGGCGGCACGATTGCCGTTGTCATGACGATCATGATCTTTCTGCTGATGTGGCTCTTGGGTCGGCTCCAGCGACGACAGGGGACAAAGTCATGATGCGGCGGCTGGGATGGATCGCTTTTCTGCTCCTGAATGGATTGACACTATCGATCCTATTGATTCCATTGGTCGTTTCCGTGCTGGTTGCCTTCAACGCTGAGGATATGATCGAGATCCCCAGTTCTTACTCGCTGCGTTGGTTCGATCGCTTCTTTTCGGACTTCGTCTGGGTCGAGGCCATGACCAACACCTTCATCGTGGCCGGCCTGACCATTCTCTTCTCGGTGCCGGTTGCGCTCACAGCCGCGATCGCGGTGACTCGCTTCGACCTCAGCTGGCGATCGACGCTGAGTTCGCTGATCATGGTTCCCCTGTTCGTCCCGCCGGTTATTCTGGGTGTCAGCTCGCTAACGTTTCACCGCGAGATCGGACTCTGGGGTGGCTATCTCTCGCTTGCGGTCATGCATTCGCTGTGGGCGGTTCCGCTGACCTACATCGTCTTGAAGATGACCCTGGATGGGGTGGATCGATCTGTCGAAGAGGCGGCGGCAGGTCTGGGAGCCGGCCCCTTTGCGGTGTTTCGTGAGGTCACGCTGCCCCTGATCGCTGCTGGTGTCTTCGTCGGCGTACTCTTCACCGTCATCGTGTCGACAAACGAGTTCATCATGTCGCTGTTTCTCTCCGTGCCGGAAACAAGAACCCTGCCGGTCGCGATCTGGCCGCAGCTCAAGTACCTCGTAACGCCCCTTATTGCCGCCGCGTCGACGGTAATCATCGTTATTACTGTCGTTCTTCTACTAGTTATGGCGAAACTCGTCGGTATACAGAAATTAATGACCTATCGTTAACGCGCTGACATACGCAATGGAAGACAAATGCAAGAGGGAGTATAGAATGTTCAATCCGGAAACCTTGATTCAGTTTTCTGGTAAGGAGGTTGTGATCCCTGGTGCCAGTGCAGGCGGACTGGGTGCCGCCTTCGCCCATGCTTTCAAAGCAGCCGGGGCCAGGGTGACGATCACCGGTGTCGAGGAAGAGCCAGCACCGGATGAGCGCGGGGTCTTTGACTACCATCGACTTGATGTACGCGACTTGGCGGCTGTCAAGGCCTTCGGGGGCCGCTTTGCGCGGGTTGACGTACTCATCAACTGCCCCGGCATCGCCGGGACGAACGAGCATGACCCAAGTGACTTCATGAACGTCGTCGACGTGAACTTGCTGGGCATTCACCGGCTTTGCGTCGCTTTCCATCCAGCGCTCAAAGCAGCGGATGGGTGCGTCGTCAACATTGGATCGATGTACGGGATCTTTGGACATGGTCCCTACCCAGCCTATGCCGCCAGCAAGAGCGGTATCCATGGCCTAACGAAGTCGTTGGCCGTCGCTTGGGCAGCCGACGGTGTGCGGGTCAATGCCGTGGCGCCCGGCTTCTTCAAGACGGAAAACTCCAGACCGGCTTGGGAGGATCCAGACTACGACGCCCGCGTCATCCTGAGAACACCGATGAAACGCTGGGGCGAAACTCACGAAGTCTGCGGGCCGGCGATGTTCTTGGCGTCAGAGGCTGCAGGATTCGTCAACGGTACGATCCTGACGGTCGATGGGGGCTACTCCTCTTACTAGGCCAGCTCGCAGGGCCAAGGCGGTCGGCCGGCAAGGATGAACCAAACTTTTTTGAAGGGAATAGGGAATGAAGTACGGCGTGCACGCTGGTCTATGGATGGCACGATGGACCGACGACATAGCGCCGACCCTTGGGGTCGTTGCCGATCTCGGCTTCGATGGCGTGGAGATCTCGTTGTTGGGGATGACCGACGAGAAGGCGGATGCGCTTCGCGGTCTCATTCGCGATCATGGACTCGAGGTCACCTGCTCCGACGGTCTTTCGAAGGCTGCCGACATTTCCTCGGACGATCCGGACCTACGCGCGGCCGGCTTGGCCTACTTGCAATGGGCTGTGGGCACAGTTGCGCGTCTTGGCGGCGGCGGCTTGGCCGGCGTCGTCTACGCGCCCTGGGGGGTCTTCGACGCGGCACACAAGACCGAAAGACGGCAGCGCTCTGCCGAGGTCTTGGGCCAACTCGACAGTTTGCTGGGCGAAACCGGGGTTACCCTGGGGCTCGAAGCCTTGAACAGGTTCGAGACGGACATGGTCAACACGGTCGAAGAGGCGACGTCACTCGCCAAGGCCACGGGCTCAAAGCGCATCGGGGTCTTGCTCGATACCTTCCATCTCAATATCGAAGAGAAAAACATGCGAGCGGCCATTGCCGGTGCCGCCGAGCATCTGGTCCATTTTCATGTCTCAGATAACGATCGAGGTATTCCAGGCTCCGGTCACCTGCCCTGGGACGAGGTGAAGGCGGGTCTCGAAGACATTCGATACAGGGGTTGGATCGTCACCGAAATGTTCGTCATCGCGAACAACCCGACCAGCGCAGACCTCAACATCTGGCGCAACATTGAGCCCGATGCCACGGGCGCCGCGCGCGCAGCCCTCCACTTCATGCGGCAGCAATTCGGATGAGAGCCCTGCTTGATCGGCTGGTTGCCAGGTTCACCGACTTGGAAGACCGGCTCAATACCCTGGACGCGGCAGTCGGCGATGGTGACCACGGGACCACCATGCTCACCGGGTTGCGTGCAGCTGCGGCGGCCGAAGACGCCCCGCCTGTTGCCTTCCGCAACGCAGCTGGTGGGGTGGCGGGCTCGCTCTTTGGCTCGATCCTCCAGGCCCTGGCCGCTGCCACGGCAGGAGAGCCTCTCGCCGGGGCGCTCTCTCGTTCGGCGGCACGAATTGAGCGTCTGGGCAATGCCAAGCCTGGCGATAAGACGCTGCTCGATGCCCTGCACCCGGCGATCGAAGCCGCCGAAGCCGCCGAAGAAACCGGTGCTGAGAATAGAGCCAGCATTGCAGGAATCGCGGCGAAGGCCGCCAGCGTTGGCGCTGCAGCCACCTGTAACATGGCAGCGCGGCGGGGCCGTGCGCGTTACGTCGAGGGCGCCGGTCTTGGCCATGTCGATCCCGGCGCGACCTCTGTCGCAGAGATCCTAGCAGTCTATGCCGCCTACAGAGAGGAACAGCAATGAAGAAGCTCTTCAATTCCAAAGAGACGATGGTCGAGGACATGATTGATGGCTTCGTCGCAGCCTTTCCGGAACTGGTCGCGCGAGGGCGCGGGCACCGTGTCGTCAGTCGTGCGCGACCCAAGGATCCGCAAAAGGTGGCACTCGTGATCGGCAATGGATCGGGGCATGAGCCGATCGCGATGGGATTCATCGGCGAGGGATTGCTGGATGCCAACGTCGTTGGCGATGTCTTTGCCTGCCCGCCGGCCGAGTGGATCCTGGAGGGACTCCGCGAAGTCGAGCGGCCCGCCGGGACGATCCTCCTCATCTCTCGCCATGAGGGCGACGTGATCAACGGGATGGAGGCAGTCATGCTGGCTGAAGAAGCAGGCATTCGCGTCTCCCCGCTGCTCATGTACGACGATGTTTCTTCGGCTCCCAAAGAACGCGAAGCCGAGCGAAGGGGGGCCGCCGGTACGCTCTTCGTCTACAAGATTCTGGGCGCTGCGGCCGAGACGGGCATGCCGCTAGAAGACCTGGTCGCTCTGGGCGAAGCGGTACGGGCCGAGACCAGAACCCTGGCAGCTGCTGTGGCGCCGGGGATCTCGCCGATAACCGGCCGGCCGATGTTCTCTCTAGCTGACGACGAGATCTTTATCGGCATGGGCGTCCATGGCGAGCCGGGCGTCGGGCGGCGTAAGGTGGGCCCGGTCAAGGACCTGGTTTCATTCATGCTGGAAGCGCTTCTGACCGACGGCCCCATCAAAGCTGGAACGCCCTGCGTCGTATTGGTTAACGGCACCGGCGGGACGACACAGATGGAACTCCTGACCGTCTTCGCGGCGGTGGAGGCCGGTCTGCAGTCGCTCGGCATTCCGCAGAGTTCGGCGGTGGTCGGCTCTCTCTCGACGACCCAAGAGATGGCCGGCTTCTCTATTTCGCTCTTAACGCCGACACCACAGATGCTGGCCTTGTGGCGCGCCTCTCAAGCCACTTCGCACTTCCCTTGCATCCAAGCGGGCCTCGTTTCATGAGCGGCGATAGCCCGGTACCGATCTATGGTGTTGCGATCGATGCGGGCAGTGGACTTGCCGCTGCAATCAAGTCCGCGCGCGGCGCAAGGTCTAAACCGGGCGACTTGCTGACTTTCAAACGAGCAGTGGTCGGGCAGCTTGGGCAGTCTGCCTCCACGGTACTGGTCGATGCGCAACTCGGGCCGGATCTGCTGGCGGATTTTCATCCCGGCTGCGCACCGATGATGGCTTTCGAAGCCGATGTCTATAAGATCTCCGACGCGGAGCGGATTACAGTCCTGCCTGATAGCCTTACCGTTGCCGACTTTTCGCGGCTGGGCGTGAAGTCCCTCAAGTTCTTCATGTACTACGCTCCCGATGACAAAGCAGCGCTCAACAAGCGAAAAGAAGCACTGGTCGCAGAGGTCGGTGCCCTCTGTGCCGAACATGGCCTGCAGTATCTTTTTGAGCCGCTTGTCTATCATCGAGCGCACAGGCCCGGATCGGCCGAGTTCGCGCGGGCGAAACCTGAGTTGGTGCAGCGGACAGTAGCCGTCTTCTCGCAAGCACGTTTCGGCGCGCACATCCTGAAAATCGAAGTCCCTGTCGACCTCGCCTTTGTCGAGGGCTTCGGAACCCCCGCAATGTCTCGGGCCAAGGCTCTCGATGCCTTCCGCGCTGCCGCTGCTGCAGCGGATGGTTTGCCAATAGTCTATCTGAGTGCCGGGGTTCCCTTCGCGTGGTTCGAGGCCTCGTTGCGCATGGCCGCAGAGGCCGGTGTCGCCCTTTCCGGTTTCATGTGTGGGCGTTCGATTTGGTCGGACGCGATTGGTGTGTTCGGCGCGGAAGGTGACGAGGCTCTGCGGGCTTGGCTTGCGAGCACTGGCGTGTCTCGTCTGAACCGACTGATTTTGGCCCTCGAAGACTCTAAAGGAGAAAGAAAATGATCGATCTGACTGACCGCGTCGCCATCGTTACCGGCGCGTCGAGCGGGAATGGACGCGCCATCGCCAAGGCCTTCGTGGGTCATGGCGCCAAGGTAATCGCCGTCGATCTCACTGAGACTCCGCGCGAAGGCGGGCGTCCGACCTGCGACGTCATCGGCGAGACCCACCCGGAACGTGCACGCTTCCTACGTTGCGACGTATCCAAAATCGACGATCTCAATGCTGCGGTCGCCGCGGCGGAAGCATGGGGTGGACTGGATATCATGGTGAACAACGCTGGTATTCTGAAGAAAGAGCCGTTTCTCAACGCCACGGAGGCGACCTACGATCAAATGATGGATGTTAACGTCAAGTCTGTGTTCTTCGGCTCGCAGGCGGCAGCCAGGCCGATGGCAGAACGAGGGCGTGGTGTGATCTTGAATCTCTGTTCCATTGCCGGCGTGCGGGGCACTGGCGGCTATTCGCACTACAACACTACCAAAGGGGCTGTCAGGCTCTTGACCTTTTCTCTTTCAGACGAGCTGGGTCCGCTCGGCATCCGGGTTAACAACGTCAATCCCGGAATCATGCGGACACAGATGAATGTTGAAGACGATCCAGTTATCGGTACGGCTTTGGGTGAGCAATACATAGAGATGATTCCAGCTCGCCGCTGGGGTACGGCCGATGACGTTGCGGAGGCTTGTGTCTTTCTTGCTTCGGACATGGCCTCTTATGTGTCTGGCACCTCGCTTGTTGTGGATGGCGGCTACTTACGGATCTAGAGCACCTGCCGAACAGGCCGTTGCGGGCCTACACACCTAGCCGCGGCGCTGACTACACGCTCGACCAGTGCACGATAGACGGGGTTCCGCTCTGCAGCGGCGAGGCAATTGCGATAACGCATTGACCAGCAAACGCGAGACTCTTTGAGGCGCCGGTGTTGTACTCTGCCCCTGCTCTGCCCCCTGAAAACTGGATCGTCTTGAGATAGAGTTTTCCGCATTGCCCCCGGTATGGGGAGAAGGAGCGGAGAGCATGAAGGCATCGAAGTTTTCTGACGCTCAGAAGGCGTTCATATTGAAGCAAGGCGAGGAAGGCACGCCAGTAGCCGAGATCTGCCGCAAGGCTGGAATCAGCCAGGCGATCTACTTCAATTGGAAGAAGAAGTACGCTGGCCTGCCGCCTGATGAGATGCGACGCTTGAAGCAGTTGCAGGATGAGAATGGACGGCTGAAGAAGATTGTCGCCGATCTGACCTTCGACCGCGAGATGCTGCAGGACGTCATTCGCCGAAAGCTCCGAGGCCTGCTCAGAAGCGTGAGCTGGTCGACGGGATGCTGGTCGATTGGGGCGTATCGATCCGGCGTGCTTGCCGGACTCTGCGCTTCGACGGTTCGGAACTGTTGATCGAAGAGCGTCTTTCCGGTGACCCGGTTTGCGGCGCGGAACACCTCGGCCAGCAGGCGAAGTGTTACAAAGCGAAAAACACTATGCCGAAAACGAAGCTATCGCCAAATGCTGCGCGATCGGCACATGCACTTCGAGTCCAATCAATCTTCCTTCGTATTCTGTCAAACACAGCCCCCAGGTCGAAGCCAAGTCTTGTTGGTCGATCGCTGGTGAGGGTCCGCCATGACCGACTTGCCCATTAGGGACGGGACCCACCTTTGCTGGAGCAAGCGAACGCGATGATCCTCAGTCACCTCCTTTCCCCAATCAAGATCGGCCAGCTGGAGATCAAGAACAGAATTCTCTCGACTGGGCACCAAACCGTGTTGGTAAGCGATGGCTCGCCCAACGAGGCCTTGATCGCCTGCCAC
This sequence comes from Rhodospirillales bacterium, assembly GCA_963669445.1. GTDB lineage: Bacteria > Pseudomonadota > Alphaproteobacteria > Kiloniellales > JACOMY01 > JACOMY01. The sequence continues at coordinate 347,432 of OY770029.1, read as the reverse complement.
GAGTCGAGGGCTCGCGGCGGTGCCGGCCTGATCATCACGGAGATCGCCGCGGTCCATCCGACGGCCTTCTTCACCGCGAACACCATCGCCGGCTACAGCGACGCCTGTATTCCCGGCTATCGGCGTCTGGCAGAAAGGCTGCACTGTCACGGTACCAAGGTGTTCGGGCAGTTGTTCCACCCCGGTCGTGAGGTCTATGGAACTCACGAAGACGGTCGCAAGAGCGTTGCATATAGCGCATCCGAGAGCCCTGCGGAGCGCTACCTCGTCACGCCGCATCCAATGAGCTTGGCAATGGTCGAAGAGGTCGTCGAAGGTTATGCTGCGACGGTAGGCAGGATGCAGACTGCCGGACTCGATGGTGTCGAGATCGTAGCGAGCCACGGCTATCTGCCGGCACAATTCTTGTCTCCACGGGTCAATCGGCGCGAGGACGCCTACGGCGGCGACGCAGAAAAGCGCCTGCTTTTCTCGACTTCAACGGCATCGAGGTGGCTACCGCCTCATTCCTGCGCGAGGCTGTGATCGGCTTTCGCGATTTCGCCCGACAGTCGTTGCCCAACGTCTATCCCGTCGTCGCCAACATGATTCCTGTCGTCGCCGAAGAGCTGGACTTCTTCGTTCGAGCACGCGGCGACGTCATTTGGAGCTGCGACCTTGATGCGGAGGACCGCGTCGTCGGGGCTCGGCTGATTGGCGACCTGGATCCCGCTCAACGATCGACCTTCAATGCGGTGATTGAACTTGGCGCAATCACCGCTCCCGAGCTTGCCGCCCGCTTCTCACAACAAGGCATCGGACCGACCGCGTGGAACAACCGACTGTCGGCGCTGGCAACCAAGGGTCTGCTGGTCGAACGCAAGCAAGGCAGGTCCAAGTCGTTCAGTCCGCTTCTGGAGATAGCCTGATGGGCCTTGACTACATCCGCTCACAGACCGGCAAACCTTGGCGCAAGCGCTGGGATGGTGGTCTCGACCGACTGAAGTCACCAAGCCTCCTCGACCTCAAATTGTCGGAGGTTGCGCGCACCGTCACCGCCGAATTGATTGCGGGATGTCACGTCAAGGCGGGTGACACGCTGATCGTCCAGAACAGCGGTGCCGGCCTCACCGTCAGCGATGGGCTACGTGCGATCGGCCGCATCGCCAGTCCATCACCTGAGTTGACCAACGCGATCCAAGACGGCGGCGGCTATGCCGAGGGTCAACTACAGCGCGTCGGCCTGTTCGGTGACACCGCGGAGATCAACGTCAAATGAACCGCCGGCCACCCCACGAGCCTTCGCGCCATTTTCCCAAGCCGAACAAGCTGTGGGATGACGCAACGCACCATGCGCCTTCGTTGGGCTGCCCGACCTGCCTCGAACGCGATCGGCCTCACGCTGATCACCACACCAAACTACAGCGTGCTAACCGACGTGCCGCGCACAGACAACCTTCACTCTATGAATCGCATCCTGCTGGCCTGGACCGAGATGGCGGCGGCGGGCTTGCCTGCTGCCTTGCACGTCTACGGCCGCACCCAGCACGACTATGTCCGATGGGCGGCGCTCATCGCCGACCGCCTCGAGATCGAGATCCTCGCCTTTGAATTTGCCACTGGATGCGGCCGGGGAGAACGAATGGACTGGCACGTCACCGAGCTCTGCGCACTTGCCGGTCGCGTCGAGCGCCCGCTAACGCTTGTCATCCGGGGCGGCGGCCGCAAGGTCGCCAAGCTACGGCGCCACTTCGCCCAAGTGACGTTGATCGAGACCGAAGCCTTCTCGCGAACCATTCGGCGACGGCGTGCCTTTCTGACCGAGTCTGGTCGCATCAAATGGGCGAAACATCCGACGCCGAAGGGCGCGCCGATCGACGACCTCCTAGCTCACAACATCGCGCAGGTTCGCGCGTCCTATGTGACTGCGGCAAAGGCCGCCCTACCTCTAAGGCCTCCGACCCGGCGCTTTCGGCTCGCAGCGCACCGAGATGATGAGCCCGGCCAGCGATGCCTTCTGCGCCAGCTCCACCTGTCCGGTGAGATTCGGGGCGTCACCCCAAAGCCGCAGGGCGTGGTCGCCGCTCCGAAACCTTAGCTCGGCGGCATCATGGGCGAGTGCACGAAAAAGCTGACCTATCCCGTAGCCACGACCCTTGATTCGGGCATGTCGCGACGCGCCATCGGACGCAGCGACTCGGAGTGCCGCTCCGGAATCCGTAAGGTAAGCGAATTCCGGATTCTCTCGGAGGCTGGCCAGCACCCCACGGCCCGCATCGGCAACAACAAACTCGAAGGCACCGTCGCTCGCGGCGTAGGCGACGAGGCCACTCTCCTGCCGTCCGCTATGCTCCAAAACATTGTCATTCAGCTCCCCGAGCGCACCCATGAGCCCCACGGCCAGTCCCCGAGGGAGTCCTGCCAAGACGGCCGCATTCTCAGCATGTTTGGCCCACTGATCCCAAAGCTCACACTCTGGACCACCTACGGCGGTATCAAAACGCAAGAACGGAAACACACCCGCTCGGTCACGGGCGCCAGCGCCAGCGATCGCGCCTTCGGCTACCGCGCGGGTAGTCTGATGAAAAAAGGGCGGCTCCACGGCGATAGCACGATAGACATCGGGCATTACTGTTTTTGCGATCGCCAACTCGACCAGCGGCCCGATCCTGCCCGATCGGCGGAGCCTCACCGACCCAAGTTCTGGCAGCCGACCGTTTATGGCCTGCCAGAGCAGATCATCGGTCGCCTCGAAATCCGCAGCGACCTGGATTGGTGCACCCCTCTCCAAACCCTGTCTCCATCCCGCCACTGGGCGTATGGCCCTCGCTCTGCTGCCACCGATTCCACCACAGCAGCATACATCAACTCTGCCCCTGGTTGTAGGTATCTCCATAGACGTCTCGATAGCCAGGGCGAATCGAACTTGCTGATCGGAAGGGTATGATCATCGGTCTAGATGTTCCCAGTGACACACACATCCTGCCGTCCAGCACGGCGGAGGCCGCGCGCGACCGCGCGACGGACATGCCGGTGAATCAACCACTCGACGCACCAGCATTCCTGCGCCTGTTTCAGCTTCGCGGCACCCAGATCATGTGGTTCTTGGGCGCAGGTGCATCGCGCTCGGCTGGTATCAAGACCGCAGGGGACATGATCTGGGATTTCAAGCAGCGGCTTTACCGCTCGCGGAGAAGACTGCCCCCGTCGGCCATCACCGATATCGGCGAGCCAGCCGTGCACCGAAAGCTCCAAGCCCGTTTTGACGAGCTTGGCGTGTTTCCACCTGCAGGCGCTGAAACAGAATACTCGGCCTATTTCGAAGCGACTTACCACACGCCGCGCGATCGGCACGCGTATCTTGACGACCTCATAGCGCGCGGCAAGCCTTCCTTCGGCCATCACGCGTTGGCGCTGCTTATGGCCGAAGATCTCTGCCGGATCATCTGGACAACCAATTTCGACCGAACGATCGAGGACGCCACCGCGGAGCGCTTTGCCGGCACCGGGCGTTTGGTGATCGCCGATCTAAAAGGAACCGGAGAAGATCCGTCGTGCCGTCGATGAGAACCGCTGGCCGGTCTACGGCAAGCTACACGGTGACTATCATTCGAACGCACTGAAGAATACTGACTCGGAACTCCCGCCAGCAGGACGTAGAAATGCGGCGCAGTCTGGTCGATGCGTGCCGCCGTACCGGCCTGGCTGTGATCGGCTATAGCGGTCGCGACGCTTCCATCATGCTGGCGCTCACGGAAGCTCTTGACGAAGGCCGCGGCTTTCCGGGAGGGCTCTTTTGGTTCAAGCGCAACCAAGATGCACTTTACCCAGCCGTAACGGAGCTGATCGCGCGAATACAAACGCTCAGCATCGACGCGCATATTGTCGAGTCCGAGTCTTTCGACGAGCTTTTTTTTGGACCTTCTGCGCTTCTTGCTGCAAACCGCCGACAAGTTGGCTGGACTTGCCGGCGCGAAGCCACCTCGCCTCTCGACCGTAAAGCCCCGCCCGATCGGCGGCGCAGTGCCTGCCATTCGAACAAACGCACTGGCCGTCACATCGCGCCCGGCTCTCTGTAGGATCATTGACTGCAAGATCGGCGGCGACAAGGAAATCGAGGAAGCGATCGCTAAAGCAGACGTCGACATCATCGCTCATCAATCGACGCCAACGATACAATAAGTTCGGTGCGATGCCATGACGATGTGCCTTCGACGAGACACTCTCACCTGGCTCCAGGCTCTCCTCGATGATCCGAAGATTCTGCTCTGCAGACCAGCGTCGCCGACGGCCGACGCCCGTGATCACCTCTACGCGCTAAAATCCATCCTCCGACATAAGCCTATCCTTGAGGATATCCTCAAGCCTCCTGCTCTATGCCGGGTGTCCGCTCCAATTCGGGGCCAGTCCACCCTCAGCCTTCATGATATGGGCGCTCCCGGTAGTCGCAGCTCTAACCTTCGGGAGCGTAGGGTCAAGGCCTGCCCCGCAACCACAAAAGCCCCGCAAGATGCGGGGCTTTTGTGGTTGCGGGGGCCCGATTTGGACTTTGTAGACTCGTCCGGATCGACGGAGTGCAACACTGCAGGTGAGGTCACACAAGCGTCCTTAGGAACCGAAATCAACGACATCAGCAAGGCCTCTGCCAAGCCACGGCATGAAAAGCCGATTGAACGAGAGCGCCTGGGTCATCGAGTGCCGCCAGCAAGATTCGTTCATCGGCGCACCACGCGGCGTCCGCTTGACCGTCAAGACGTAGTCGAGCTGCCGAGTTAACTCAAGCGACGGATCTTAACACCAAAGCACAGGTTCGGCCGATCGCCAAGCATAGGGTGGTGCAGCTGCCGCGACTGCAATTGAGGTGCGCTGATCGATGCTCTTCATTCATCACTCTCCAGGGTGTGAATCAGGCGCCATGCTGCCTGCTTGGTGGTCCTGCTAAAATGGTCCTGGAGCTGAACTCGGCCGAGAGCATCTGCATTGACATGTATGCTCAGCAGGCCATAGCGGGCAATACACCGCGCAAATGCATCCAGTATATCTTCGGTTCGTTGTCGTTTGACACTCGGACGGCCCATCAGTCTGTCAGAGTTCGCAAGTTCAGCCCAATTGGTATCCCGGGACCGGATTAAACCAGTCACATTCGTAGCGTGAGTCGCTCTTGACGTTAATACATGAATGCACTACATGAGACAATCATGTCTCGCTTTCATCAACACAGCCGATGACCCGTCAAGGTCTATTGAACGCCGCCGGAGTAGTGCTCGCCCGCAATCCCGGGGCCGCGATGGCCGAGATTGCGGAGAAGGCAGGCGTCGGCCGAGCCACCCTCTATAGGCATTTTCCGACCCGCGAGGATCTGATCCGGGCGCTGGTACTGGAATCCCTGCGCCAGATCGATGAAGCCACTCAGCAGATCCCAGTCGACCGGTTGAGTGCCGAACAAGTGCTTGCCGAGATCCTTGTGTCCATCGTGCCCCTGGGAGATCGCTTTCGGTTCCTGTCGAATGAACCAGCAGTCCTGAACGATCCCGAGATCAATGCAGCCTATGGCCGGCAACTAGATGAGTTGAGCGAACTTGTCGAAGCGATGAAGGCCGAAGGCAGTCTAGATCGGGCCGTGCCCACGGCTTGGGTGGTGGCAGCAATCGATGCGCTGGTCTATGCCGCCTGGAACGCCGTCGACGATGGTGCGGTGGCGCGCCGCGACGCCGCCGCGCTGGCATTCCGCACGATCATGCAGGGTTTCGGCCTTGCCGATCCGGCTTCGACATCTTCCCAAAAAGCCCGTACAGCCAAGAAATGAGGAGGGTTCACACCATGCCAGGAAAACCGCAGGTTACGCCGCACCTCCGGGAATTGTTTTGGCAATTTGGACAGGTAGCCCACCGATCGGTAATGGGTGTGGCGGTTCTCGGCCTTACTTGCAGCTTTGCATGGTCCTTTGCATCGGCGCACGACGGCAATGCTGCACCCGCTGAACACAGCCGCCTCGAAGCCCCCGAAAATCCGCTCAGTAGCGCACCGGCCTATATCATCGGCGCGCGCATGCTCGATCTGACCGGACGCGTGCGGAGACTTGGCGAAGAAGACGGTCTGAAACCTGTGGCCCTGGTGATCCTTGACGACACCTGCCCGATTTCTAATCGCTACGCGCCAGAGCTCAACGACTACTATACAGAGGCCCAAGCGAAAGGCGTCTCCTTCTATGGTGTCATGTCCAGCCCCTATATGATCCGGTCCGATGTAGAGGCCTATCGTGACGAACGGGGCTTGTCGTTCCCAATCCTGTTCGATCCATCCGGGGATCTGGCCTTGCGTCTCGGACCAACCGTGACACCTGAGGCTTTCGTCATCGATACCGACGATCGCGTGGTGTACCGTGGCCGCATCGACAACCGCTTCGCCTCGATCGGCCAGCTGCGCAATCAGATCACATCGCACGACTTGCGTGATGCTATGGCCGCTGTGTCCGGGGGTGGCGGCGCAATGCCGGAGCCGAACACCGCGATTGGTTGCTTCTTCGAGTCCTGGGAACAAGGATCGTTGCCACCGGCGACCTACACGCGCGATATCGCCCCGATCCTCGCAGCCAACTGTGTCGAGTGCCATAGAACTGAGGGCATCGCGCCGTTTCCGCTGGAGACCTACAGCCAGGCACGGCGGCGTGCCGACATGCTGGCGTATGTGACGTCGGATGGTGTCATGCCGCCGTGGCGCGCCGACCCCAGCCAAGGTCGGTTCCGTGACGAGCGACTTCTGAGTCAACGACTAATCGACAGGATAGCGGCCTGGGCCGAGGCCGGGGCACCGGAGGGCGACTTGCAGGAACTGCCCCCACAGCAAATGGCCGGAAACAATGGCTGGCGTTTGGGGGAGCCCGATTTGGTTATCGCCATGCCCGAGCCTTTCGAGGTGCCGGCCAGCGGTGAGGATATCTATCGCTACTTCGTCATCCCGTCAGAGTTGATGGAAGACAAGGTCCTCGTCGGTGTGGATTTTCAGCCCGGCGATCCCAGTGTCGTCCACCACGCCAACTTCTTCATCGATTACACGGGCCGCGGTCGCAAGAAGGACAAGGAGGACCCGGAGCCCGGTTTCTCGGTCTTCGGGACCGGAGGGTTCATAGACTACGACGGCTCCGAAGAGAGCGCCTTCGGGCTCGGGGGTTGGGCTCCGGGTTCCGATCCCTATGTGCTGTCGCCGGGACTGGGTATGTATCTTCCCCGCGGCGGCGATTTCGTCTTCGAAGTGCATTATCACCTGACCGGCAAAGCCACCCGGGACCTTAGCCAGATGGCGCTGTATTTCGCCGATGAGCCGGTCGAGAACTACATCGACGGCCTCGTGATCGGGACGCAGGATCTACAGATTCCAGCAGGCGAAACCAGCTACTGGCGCCACATTCATATGGATGTGCCAGCTGGCTTCAAACTGATCGATATTACACCACACATGCACTACATCGGCACCCAGGTGGTGGCAACAGCCACCTTGCCGGACGGCGCGAAACTGCCTCTCATCCGGATCGCCGATTGGGACTTTCGCTGGCAGAACGTCTATGTGTACCGCGAGCCCGTTTATCTACCCGCGGGGAGCCGGATCGATGTCTGGTTCGCCTTCGACAACTCCGACGACAATCCGGCCAATCCCAACTCTCCGGCTGCGCCGGTGACCTGGGGTTGGCAGACCAACGACGAGATGGCCGAGATCTGGATGACGGTTGTTCATGATGATTGGGCCGATCGCGACGCCCTGGTCGAAGCCTCCTGGGGACCCTGGCTTCGTCCAGCCGGTAGCAGTGAACCGCCACCGCCGCTGCCGGGCCAGTCCGCTTCAAACCTGTTGGAGTGACAGAATTTCTGTCGGCGAGCCCCTTTGGCTCCCTCTAGCAGCGATGGCTCATTGACAATCATCTCCGTGCATAGGAGGCGCTTTATGCGACCCAACTCTGATCCCGACGGGAATCGCCTTCCAGTCAAACTGGACTCGACTTCAAACGGCGAATTCATGCCGATCCCGCTCAATACAACCAATCGCCAGGCAAACGACTTGGCACAGGCTTGGGCGAGTGAGAATGCCAAGCGGCGCGGTGTCGGCCGCCGGGACTTCATGGTTTCCGCCTGTGGGGCTGCGAGCACCCTACTGGCCTTCAACGCAGCGAACGCCGCCGCAGGCAAAACGGGCGGTTTCTTCGAACTGGACCAAGTGGCCGCGGTGGATCCGGAGGTGGCGATTGATCGGCTTGGCGGCCGTGAGTTCGTGTTCGATGTTCAGGGACACTTCGTTGGTCAGCATGGACTTGGCTGGACTGGACTCGGAGGCGCTAAGCAGTTCATCAAGGACATTTTCTTGGATTCCGATACCGACATGATGGTGCTGTCCTTCATTCCCTCGGAGCGAGAGAAAGAACTCTTGACCATTCAAGAAGCCGACGAGGTGCGCCGCATCGTTGACGAGATGGAAGGGACGCATCGCCTTTTGATCCATGGCCGCGCAAACCCAAACCAGGACGGAGATCTCGCGGGGATGGACGAGCTCGCCGAGGTGTGGGGCGTCTCTGCCTGGAAGTGCTACACCCAGTGGGGCCCGGATGGGCGGGGCTTTTTCCTGCACGACGAGGACAGCGGCCTGCGCATGATCGAAAAGGCCCGCGCGCTCGGCGTCAAGAACATCTGCGTTCACAAGGGCCTACCCTTTGGGCGACAGTCCTACAAGCACAGCCTCGCAAGCGACATCGGCATCGTCGCCAGGATGTTCCCCGACGTGAACTTCCTGGTTTATCACTCAGGCTTCATCACGACCCAGCCGGAAGGCCCCTATCAGCCCGGCCGCGGCGAAGGCGTCGACGAACTAATCCGGTCGGTCGAAGAAAACGAGATCCCGCGCAACGCGAATGTCTATGCGGAGCTCGGGAGCACATGGCGATACACCATGCGGGACCCCGACACCGCGGCCCACATCATCGGCAAACTTGTGAAGCACATCGGCGAGAAGAACGTACTCTACGGCTCCGACTGCATCTGGTATGGCTCGCCCCAGGACCAGATACAGGCCTTCCGAGCATTCCAGATCTCGGATGAGCTGCAAGACAAGCACGGCTATCCGAAGATGACCGCCAAGCTCAGGGCTCAGATCCTGGGTTTGAATGCGGCCAGGCCCTATGGGCTCGACGTCGAAGAGGTTCTGAAGAGGGCACGCAAAGATGCCACTGAGCATCGCCGCCTTGGTTATCGGGAGCGTCCGGATCCTCATTTTCAGACCTTTGGTCCCAAGACCCGTAGAGAGTTCCTCGCAAATCGAAAGGCGCGCGGCGGCTCCCCGATCTGAATAGCACATCGCTCCGACGACCTTTCGCAGCCGCTGCGTTTCCGACGGCGCAGCCCTTCGATCGGCCTCCTAGACCTTTAGGCAGCGAAGTCATCCATGCATAGCACGCACCCGGATAGCGCCCCAGTCGAGGGTTCATCGCTCTTCAGATGGATATTGATTGTCCTAGCGCTGGCCGTGCTCGGCGGCGTGGCGTGGTATCTCTACACCGCAGAATACACGGTTGACGCCGTCGAGGTGCAAGATCCTCGGCCAGGACCGTGGGTGTCTGTAGAGGAAGTGCGGGCCGGCAGCGAAGTCGTTGAGGTTACGGCTTTCGCTGAAGTGCGGCCACGCTGGTCCGCGGAACTGAAGGCGGCGGTCTCCGGGCGAATCACCAAAGTGCTGACCAGCGCTCTCGCCGGCGAGCGCGTCGAAGAAGGCACTGCTCTTATTGAGTTTGAAAACACGCCTTATGTCGCCGAACTGGCAGCGGCGGAACTGGCCCTGAAGGAGGCTAAGCTCAGGCTGTGGCAGGCGAAGAACGCCACCGTGGTGGCGCGCAAGGAATTTGAACGCGAGAGAGTGAAACCGCCCAACAATCTAGCGCTCAGACTGCCGCAATTGGAAATCGCTGAAAGTGCAGTGGCGTCGGCAGAGGCACGCTTCTCAGCCGCAAGACGGCAGCTGGAGGATGCAACCCTGGTCGCGCCCTTTGCCGGCTTCGTGACCGAGCGATATGTGAGTCCCGGCCAAACGGCCAGCTCCGGCGACCCCCTCGTCAAGCTGGTAGACGACGCTACCTTTGAATTGGCGGTGGAACTCAGCGGAAACGACTGGAGCCTTCTGAAAAAGCCGCTCGAGGGCCTCAGCGCCCGCGTCATCGACCAGAACGGCAAGGAGGTCGCCGTCGCGACGATCCGTAAGGGCGGCGGGTTCCTCGATGAGACGACGCGTCAGTACAAGGTCTTCTTAGAGATAAATGGGGCCGAGGGCCAAAAGGTCCTTTCCGGCGATTTCGTGCGTGTCTCTTTACCAGGCGTAACGGCGCCCAACGCCCTCGATGTTCCAGCTTCGGCGCTGACCCAGGAAGGCGAGATCTGGCATGTCGATGCTAGTAATCGGCTCAGGCGCTTCACGCCGAAGATCCTCTTCAGGCGCCAAGACCGCCTTGTCATCGAAGCGCCGGCTGGCACCTACGCCCTCTATGTCGCGTCCACGCCGCTGGCCTCCTTCCTACCAGGCCAGACTGTGCGGCCGTACTAGAAGGACGATAGATTCATGAAGTCCCTCTTAGGCTGGTTCATTCGCAATCCTGTGGCGGCAAACCTGCTGATGGTCTTCATCATCTTTGCCGGTGTCGTCACGCTACTCTCCATGCGCATTGAGGGCTTCCCGCGAATGCCAGCCGATAGCGTGCAAATCACCACAACTGTTCTTGGTGCTTCGACCGCCCAGGTCGACGAGCTCGTCACGCGAAAGATCGAGAAGGCAATCGAGGGGGTGGAGGGCGTAAAGAGCGTTTCCTCGCAATCCCTTGCAGAAATCTCCTATGTAGAGGTCCGCAAAGTCGGGGGCGCGGATCTGCAGAAGGTGCTGGACCGCGTTCGGACGCGAATAGATGCCATCGACGACTTTCCCTCTTCCGTGCGCCGCCCGGTGATCGAGTCAAACGGCTACGACTATCCGGCCCTCTACATCAACATTCATGGCGACACAGATCCCCTAACCCTTCAGGCACTGACCGAGCGCTTCCGGGAGAACCTCCTCGCCGAACCGGAGATTTCGCGCTTGGAAGTCTGGGGCTTGCATGCTCGGGAGATGCGTATTGAGTTCGACCCTAAGATCCTACGGCAGTTTCAGCTGGCCATCGACGATGTGGTTAAAAAGATCCGTGCGAGCTCTCTCGACTTTCAAACCGGAACACTGCGCACCATCGGTGGCAACGTCACGCTCAAGACCGACGACAAGGCCAGGTTTTCGACCCAGTTTGCCGACGTACCAATTATCGAGAACGCCGATGGAACCTCCATCAAGCTGGGCCAAATCGCCAAGGTCAGCGATACCTTCGAAGAAGGGGACTACCTGTTTCGCTTCAATAATGCGCAGACCACCGGCATGGAGGTGCTGGTTGGACAAAAGGACAATGCGCTGCGCATCTCAGAGGTCGTCCACGAGGTCGCGCGCGACTTCGAGCCACAATTGCCGCCAGGCGTTGAGATCTCCGTTTGGGGTGATGCATTCAACTACATCACCGACCGGCTTAGCCTGCTTAGCACTAATGGCCTTCAGGGTCTTTTCCTGGTCATACTCGTGCTCTCACTGTTCCTGGATGTCCGCCTCGCGTTCTGGGTCGCCATGGGCATCCCAATTTCGGTGCTGGGGGCTCTTGCAGTCGCCGGCTCCAAGTGGGTCGACTATTCACTGAATGACGTCACCACTTTCGGCTTGATTATCGCGCTCGGCATTCTGGTCGATGATGCCGTGGTCGTTGGCGAAAGCGTGTTCGAGCATCGCCAGCACGAAAGCGACCCGATTGCCGGGACACAGACCGGTGTCGAGAGGGTCGCGGTGGCCACGATATTCGGCGGTCTGACCACCATCGCTGCGTTCTATCCGATGCTGCTGCTCGATAACCCGCTTGGCAAAGTGCTTGCCAGTTTCTCGGGGATCGTCATCTTCGCGCTCGCCTTCTCGCTCATCGAGAGCAAGTTCATCCTGCCGGCGCATCTGGCGCCTCTTCGCCTGGGACGCCGGCCGAACAACCGGCTGACACTGGGGTGGTCAAAGCTGCAGGCCGTCGCGCGAGGGGCTCTGGAGTGGAGCAAGAACGTCGCCTATAGGCCTCTGCTGATGGCGGCGATCCGCCACCGCTACGCGGCGCTCATCATCTTTGTGTCTGCTGGCCTCTTCGGCCTTGGTCTCATTGGTCTTGGAAAGATCAAGACCGTGTTCTTCCCCGACGTGCCGGGACAGATCATCTCGATCAACCTAGAGATGGACGCGCGCGCGCCCTTCCAGCTCACAAAGGCCAATATGGAGCGCATCCAAAGTATCGGCGAAGAGCTGAACCAAGAGGTGCAAGACCAAGCGTCCTTGGAGCATCCGCCGATCCGCACGATGTTCCTGATCATCTCGAGCGCTACCTCGGCACAGCTCTATGCCGAGCTGACACCGGTTTCTGAGCGCAGGGACGTGCAAACTCTGGACGTCATGCGTGAGTGGCGCAAGCGTACCGGGCGGCTTGAAGGCGCCACGGAGCTTCAGTTCATCGCAACCGAAGACTTCGGTGGTGGCTTCCAGCTCAGACTCCTGTCCAGAGATATCGAAGAACTGAAGGAAGTCAGCAAGTATCTGAAGGAATTCCTCGCCGAGGTCGACGGTACCCACAGTATCCGAGACACGCTCACTGCAGGACAACCTCAACTGGAAATCCGCGTCAAGCCAGAAGCGCGCAGCCTGGGCTTCGATCCGGAAACATTGGCCACACAGATCGGCAATGCCTTCGGGGGCGCGGAGGTCCACAAGGTCAGGCGTGCCGGCACGGAGCTGCGCGTCCTCGTGCAAAATGCCGGCAGCGCGCGCGATACCTTCGATGATCTGCTCGATAGCCGGCTGCGCAGCAAGTCAGGTGAGTGGATTCCGCTGCGTTCCGTTGCCGAGATTGAAAGTGGTTACGTGCCGGGGACGGTTCATCGGGAGAACGGCAAACTGGTCAACACCATAGCCGTCTCGGTGGACCGCTCCAAGATCTCACCGGAAGACCTGAGCTGGATCGTCGATACCTATTTTCTGCCGGAGATGCCCGAGCATTTTCCTAACGTTAAACTCGAGAAGGCGGGCGAGCTGCAAGAAATCGGCGAAATCCAAGAAGGCCTGAAGCACGCGCTGCTGTTGGCCGCGGCGATGATCTTTGTCTTGATGGCCGTCCCCCTCAAGTCCTATTGGCAGCCAGTTCTGATACTGGCCATCATCCCCTTCGGCTTTGTCGGCGCCGCGGTCGGGCATCTGATCATGGACATCGAACTCTCGGTGCTGTCCTTCTTCGGTATGCTGGCATTAAGCGGCGTGGTGATCAACGACAGCCTGGTCCTTGTCACCCGCTACAACCAAGCCATCGAAGCGGGCCTGCCGGTACACGACGCACTCATCGAGGCCGCGACCGGGCGCTATCGCGCCATCTTTCTCACCACCACCACGACGGTTATCGGCCTGATCCCGTTGCTGACAGAGACCTCCGAACAGGCACAGTACCTCATTCCGGCAGCCACGTCGCTGGCATTTGGAGAGCTGTTTGCCACCCTTCTGATGCTGGTGTTCGTGCCAGTTCTTATCGCCATAACGGAGGATGTGAAGAGGGTCTTCCGGGTGGCTCCGCTCGAAAGAACGAACGGTGTTGCGGGATAAGCCCCTTACCATCTCCAACCTGCTTCGGACGTTCCGGCGCCCAATCCTCGTGACCTGGGTTTTGACCCTCTGCGAGACGGCGTTGACAGCGCTGATCCCTCTGTTCATCGGATTTGCGATCGATGGGTTACTTGGCGGCGATACGGCCTCACTTCTGTACCTTGCTGCGGTGCTCGCCGGCCTGAACGTGGTCGCCGTTCTGCGCCGCTTCTACGACACCCGGGCGTTCGGGACGATCCGAGTGGAACTTGGAATGACACAGGTTGCTCGCGCGGAGAGGACTCCCGTCTCCACCTTGAATGCCAGAATCGGTATGGGCCGCGAGTTGGTCGACTTTATTGAACAGGACCTACCTGCAATCCTGAATGCCGCCGTGCAACTGACTATCTCTTTTGTTGTTCTTTTTGTTTTTCACCCTGTCTTGGCTTACGTGGCCCTCGGCGCCGCGGTCCTGATGATCGCGCTTTACAGTCTGTTCCACGCTCGCTTTTATCGATTGAATGCCCACTACAATCAGCAAACCGAGCAGCAAGTCAGCATTCTGGAGACGAAACGCACCGAGGGCGCCCATTCCCATCTGAGCAAACTGCGAGGATTTGAGGTCCGGATTTCGGACACGGAAGCTTGGGTCTATGGTGCCATTTACGCCCTGCTGCTTGGATTCATCCTGCACAATCTTTGGTTTTCGACAACCCACATCGACGCCACTGCAGGCACGATTTTCACAATCGGCACCTATTCCTGGGAGTTCGTGAACGCGGCACTCGTTCTTCCGGTTGCCCTTCAGGGCTGGTCGCGTCTATCGGAGATCATGAAGCGGATCAACAAGGGAACATGACTGCTACAGCGATGACCAAAAAGCATGGAACAGGTTCTCGCCTAAGAGTTTGACCCAGGTCGCGACGGCCGATATCTAAGCGGCGCTATAGCAAGAGCCACGCCGAGCCTGTGTGCGTACGGAGGAGTCTATAAAGTTGGTCTTGGGGGTCCGATACCAACTTTGTGCACTGTTCGCGGCAGGGAGGCTTGGTCCGGATAAGTAGCTTTGAACCACCGAACCGATTTGTTCTTCCTAGACTCCTTTGAGTGGATGAACTGGCACCGCAGAGGTTCCAACCCTTCATAACTGCCTATTTCCGAGAGGATGCTTCGGCCCAAAGAAGGTATGGAAGTGAACGAGCGCTGCTACAGGTTGTTGGTAGGCATTGTGAAGGGATCAAGACTGAGGAAACGCCTTAGAACATTCTCGCTGATGCGCGATACGTTGTTGGCATAACCGCCGTCGCTAAGGCTGCCGCACCAAGCGATCGAGCCGGTGGTGAAGACGGCACCGCCGCCGCGGGTCTCAAAGAAGACCAGGTCGGCGGCAATGCGATCGTTGGTCGGACCGGTCACGTTGGGGATCATGATGCTGACCTCCTCGTTGACCAGGCGGTAGGATTCCGAATGCGGGGTCGAGGTCGCCAGTATCAAGGCATGCTGCGGCGTCCCCAGATCCTTGTCCGCACGGTCCAGTTCGACACCGGCAGCACCGCCACCTTGCAGGCCAAAGTCGCCGATGACCTCCTCAGGCCCGATCCCTTCGAAGATAAAGGCCGCGCGCGGGTCCAAGCTGTCGGAATTGCGCCGATAGCCGCTGGAAAGGTCAAAGCCTTCGGCGACGAAACCGGTTCCTTGGATAGACTGCGGCGGCCGGCCAAGGGCGCGCCAGAGGCCGCCGCGTAGCCCGTCAAAACTCTGAAAGTCCTCGCCCGGCGCAGTTTCCCAAGTCCGGATCGCCGGGCCGCTGCGTCGGACCTCGATCACGTGCGGCAGGCTGCGGTGATAGGCGATGCGCCAGTAGAAGCCGTTGCCGCCCATCACCATCATACGCCCGCCCTGCTCGCTGTAGGCCTTTGCCGCATCCCACATCGCAGTCGACCAGTACTCGGAATGGCTGGCCGTCATCACCGTGCGATAGCTCTTGAGCAAGGCTAACCCTTCGCGATCAAGGTCATGATCACTGATCAAATCGTAGGCGAAGCCTTTGGCTTCCAGCCAATCCAGCAGATGCGTATCGGCATTGAATTCCCGTAAGGAGGATCCGGCCCCGCCGAAGGAACTGACGTAGCCCGGGCGCATGTTCATGATCGGCCGCAGAAGCGAGGAATAGCAGACCCCGCTGCCATCCGAATGCTGGTCATAGAGCGAAGGCCCCCACTCCGGATGCGCATCGATCAGCAGATTTGCGTCATCCAGCACGATGATACGACTGGACAGCAGTTCGGCGATGTCGAAAGGCACGGGATTGAGGTTGGCATAGGCTAGCCAGGTCGCCGTCGATGCCAGCACGGCAATTTCTGCTGTCGCCCGATCGCGCGGCGGCCTGACGATGAAGGGAATCCTGTCCTCCTTGCCGCCGCCGCTCAAGTGACAGGCATAGAGTCCGCTTGACAGGTCGTCCGGAACGGTGAGGGTGACGGTCGGTTGCCAGGCCGCATCGTAAATGTCGTCGTCATGAAAGTGGATGGCAGCAAAGCGCTCCGGATCCTTCACCCAGTTGCTGTGTTCCGGCTGCCAGTCGGAGCTGGTCATCGCACGTGTTGGCAGGTTGATGGCTTCGCCATGCAGCCGGTTGGGCGAGCTGTCGAGGATGGCGGTGCCGGAGATGTCTTGAGAGAAATCCCAAGCGGCAACCACAGCGGGCAAGAGGCCGCTTGGCAACCGATCGCCGCGCAGCTGTTCCAGTTCGGCACGATCCAAGGCACGACTGCACAGCCGCGGCCGTTCGATCTTGCCGTTGTAGTGCCCTTCGACCAGGACCGTCTGGCCGTCTCGTCTCTTCTGCCAACCGGCCATGATCAGCGCGCAGTCTGTGGATACTGAGCACTCTGGCGTCACCGACTGCACCAGTCGCTGATCCGGCGATCCGTCGAGTGGTGCCTGTAGCAGGGTAGCCACGCCGCTGGCGGCATCGTAGCTTGCGGCGACGAAACACCAGACCCGGCCCAACAGAGGCCGCTTGCTGGTCACCAAGACGGGCTCGCCCTTACCGCCACCCAAGATCAGCCCGAGTGAGCCGTCCTCGGCCAAAATCATGCCGAAGCCGCGCTGGCTCTCCGCGTCCCAGCAGGTCAGCAGGCCCTGCCGCCCCTTGGTCGGAGTGGTAGGCCAGATGACAGCCTGCGCGCTGAAGCTGCTAAGCGCGGCAAACAGTGGGTGACCGGGCACGAGGACGTGCGAGCCGGCGCGGCAAATCTGTTCAGCGACGGGATAAGAGGCTGCGAGGCCGCTCTCAACCGACTCTTCCTTGAAACCAGGGCCTTTCGGGTTGCGGTCACCGCAGATGGTGCGCACGATCTGGGCGTCGACGCGGGTCGTGCAGTTGCTGCTAGCCATGAAGGATAGCGTCTCTCCGGGTGCTACCGAGATCTCATCGGCATAGCCGGTCAGGTAGGGTCGTTTCATGGCTCAAGCGATCTCCTCACCCATCAAGGCCCGCCAGCGGCGGCGATAGATATCGCGCTCGGCCTCGGCCAGATCGCTGTAGCGGACATCTTCGTGGACGATCACCGGATCGCCGCGCCGGCCGGTCAGTTCACAAAGAACCCAGCTCTTGTGCGTCTCCTCGGCCAGCAGCACGTACTTTCCCGGGACCGGCGCGCCACGCATATAGAGTAACACCAGCTGCAGGTTTGGGCTGTGCTTGCCGACAGGGTTCTCGGCGAACTCGCGATAAAGCTCTGCCGGTGAGCTGCCGAGCGCTGCGATCACAGAGCGTTGATCGGCCCTTCTGCGTGCCGCCTCATCCATCAGATGACCCCCTTCGCGCGCAAGTCCGACAAGGCCGCCTCGTCCAAACCCAGGATACCGCCGAGCACCTCCTCGTTGGCGCTGCCCAGCACCGGGCCGGGTCTGGCAACCTGCCCGGGTGTCTCGGAAAGGCGTGGAAAGGAGGCGGGCACGACCACCTCACCGACCGCCTCGTCGAGCAACGACACCAGGTTCTCGCGCGCGCCGTAATGGGGATCGGCAAATATGTCTTCGATCGTATTCACAGCCGCGCAGGGCACCTCGCCTTTGACGCAAGCCGCGATCACCTCGTCGCGCTTGTGCTGTCCGACCCAGGCGGCCACAAGGCCATCGATAAAGCTGTTGTCGGCAATACGACGGATGGCCGTTGCATAGGTCTCAGGCTCTGCCAAGTCCGAACGGCGCATCAGGGCCGCGAGGCGGGCCCACATCTTGTCGCTGGTGCAAGCAATCGCCACCCACTGCCCTTCGGCAGTCTGGAAGTGACCGTGAGGACAGGCATTCGACGTGCCGAGGCCCAGCCGGCCGCGTGTCACCCCTTCGCTGGCATAGGCCGGCGCCAACTCGTCCAGCAAGCGCAGGACCGGCTCATAGAGAGCCAGGTCGACGGCCTGGCCGAGGCCGGAGTGCTCGCGTTCGCGCAAGGCCATCATCACACCGACCAAGCCGTAGAGCCCGGAGATATAGTCCGCCAGGGAGGTGGATCCCGGCGTCAAGGGCGGGCCGCCGGGCATACCCGTCAGGTGCGCCAGACCGCCGAAGGCATGGGCGATCCGAGCAAAACCCGGCCGGTCGCGATAGGGTCCCGTCTGCCCATAACCCGAGATGCGCAAGACCACCAGCCGCGGATTGAGTGCCTGCAGAGACTCCAGGCTCAAACCCCAACGTTCCAAGGTGCCAGGCCGGAAGTTCTCGCAAAGCACGTCGGCTTCTGCGACAAGCCGGCGGAAGAGGTCTGCGCCCTCGGGCTTGCGCAGGTCCAAGGTCACCGACTTCTTGTTCCGGGCCTCGCTGAGCCAGCAATAGGTATCGCCCCTTGCGGAATGCGTACCGAAGCTTCGCAAAGGATCGCCTTTGCCCGGCTGCTCCACCTTGATTACCTCGGCACCGAACTCGCTCATGATTGAGGCGGTAAAGGGCGCGGCGATGAAGGTTGCCGCATCAATGACCCGAACGTCCGCTAGGGGTGGGCGTCTTTCCAAATCGGCCTCTCGATCCTGCCGTTGCTCGTGCCGGCTAGTGTCCTCGGTCCGCTATTCACGGTCTGGCAAGAAGAACGGCGACCACCCGACCGCCAGGCCGAACTCTGCACGAGGCTGGCGAAAATCTCCTATGGGCGCAATCAGGGAAATCTTCTAGCTTTAGAGCAATTTGGTATAGCTGGGAAACCTAGGATGGATGTTCGTCAACTTCGCTACTTCGTCAAGATCGCCGAATGCGGAAGCTTTTCAAGGGCGGCGAGCGAGCTTAATGTAGCGCAGCCGGCGCTGAGTCAGCATGTCGCCAATGTCGAGGCCGAGCTTGGCGTCCAGCTGCTGCGCCGCAGCACCAAGGGCGTGACCGTGACCGAATGCGGGGAAACCTTGCTGGGTCATGCCGAGGCCATTCTGCGGCAGATGGAGAACGCGGCCAGGGCGGTGCGCAATCAGGCGAATGACCCTAGCGGCAGCGTCTCGGTCGGCCTGCCCAGCAGCGTCTCGCTGGTGATGGCGGTGCCGCTCTTGATGGAGGTCGAGCGGCGGTTTCCCAACATTGAGGTCCGGGTAATCGAGAACCACAGCGGCTATGTTCTAGAATGGGTCAAGACCGGCCGGCTAGACCTGGGCATCGTCTTCGACGCAGAGGAATCGCCTGCAGTTCATCTGCGCCCGGTGATGCAAGAGGACCTCTATTTCGTTAGCCCGGCCACTGGCCACGGCACTGACCATGCCACGCAGGGCGCGGACATCGCATTCCGAGAGTTGCCGCGCTTTCCCCTGGTTCTGACCGGCACCGCGCATGGCCTGCGAAAGCTCATTGAGCGCCACGCGACAGCCGTCGAGACGCCACTTACGATCAAAACCGAACTGGACTCGCTGACCGCGATTAAAGACGTCGTTGCGTCTGGCTACGGCTACTCCGTTCTCCCCTGGCCGGCCGTGCGCCGCGAGTGCTTGGCCGGCGTCCTGCGCGCCCAGCGAATCGTCGAACCCAGCGTCACCCGGCGGATTCAACTCGCCAGCAGCGGCGACTGGCCGGCGATGCTGGCAGCACTACGCATCAGCAAGCTGCTCCGCGAGTTGATGGTCGACCTCGTGAAGAAGGACCATTGGCGCGCAACCTTTTGCGATGAGAT
Source organism: Rhodospirillales bacterium (assembly GCA_963669445.1). GTDB lineage: Bacteria > Pseudomonadota > Alphaproteobacteria > Kiloniellales > JACOMY01 > JACOMY01. Next base: position 327,610 of record OY770029.1, on the reverse strand, counting down.
GTAGCTTCCGACGCTGTCCATGAGCGCATCACTATAGTAAAATCTTATCGCTCTATCAGCTTTTGCCGGCTTGTGAGCCGGCGCATCGCGCTTCTAGGCTGATGATAAGCAATTGGGTGAGGGGCGAGTGTTGCCACACCAGGCAGTGAGCCGAAGCTTGCGATGGAAGAGCGAGCAGCCTCGCGCCGGCCGCAGTGCCAGGGATGCCTTCAGCCGGGAGCAGACAGGAATAGGGACCATGCCTATGCAGAATACGAAGATCTTGAGCGTCGTGACTCGACGCAAACTTCTGGCCTTGACCGCGGCGGGCCTTGCCTCGATGAGCCTGGCTGGCCTGATGGCCGCACCGGCCGATGCCGACGACAAGACAGTCGTTCTGGCTGTCCTCGGTGCCTTCGCGGGCCCATTCGCGGCCGATGCCGTCGAGGGCTACAACGGTGCCCTCCTGGCAGCCAAAGAGATCAACGAGGCTGGCGGTATCGACGGCTTCATGTTCGATGTCGAAGAGTTCGACACCAAGGACATGACGCCGGACAACGTGCTGTCCGCGGTCGAACGCCTGAAGGCGCAAGACGAGTTGGGCGCCATCGTCACGCCCTTCGGCAGCCTCTCTGGATTCGAGATGGACTACATCGCCGAGATCGGCGTGCCCTACATGGTTGCCGCCAACTCCAACCAGTACCGCTCGATCATCCGCAAAGACCCGGCGAAGTACAGCAACGTCTGGAGCCTGGCGCCCTCCTACGACGCCTATCAGACGGAGCTGCCGATTGTTCTGGAGGAGATGATCGAGGCGGGAACCTTTGCGCCCAAGGAAAAGACCTTGGCGATCATCGGATCAGACAACCCCTACAGCATGCCGATCTATGAGGGCCTGAAGAAGAGCATGGCCGAGTATGGTTGGACAGTCACCTTCGACGACATCGTTCCGCCGGTAGAGATCAACGACTGGCGAATTATCCTGTCGAAGATCAGAGCCAATCCGCCGGCCGTCATCGTCAACACCGAAGCCTCTTCCTCAAACGCAGCGAGCTTCATGAACCAGTTCATGGAGGATCCGACCGACTCCCTGCTCTTCATCCAGTACGCCCCCTCGGTGCCGGAGTTCGTCGAGTTGACGCGCGAGAACGCGACCGGCGTGCTCTACAACATGCTGGGCGGCCCGATCAGCGAGCGGGTAAGCGAGCGTACGCTGGAGATCGGCAAGAAGTATGTCGACGAATACGGCTACGAAAGCAGCATCTACGGCTACATCTGTTACGAAATGGTCTATCTCTATGCCGACGTGTTGAAGAAGGTCGGCAATCCCGAGGACTATGCGGCGATCTCTGCCGAACTGGCCAAGACCGACAAAGTCATGGTGCATGGCCGCGTGAAGTTCGATCCGGAAACCCACCTCTCGCTTCAGGGAGGCGACTATCTGCCGATCCAGTTCTATCAGATCTGGGACGGCGATCGGATCACCATCTACCCCTCGCAGTATGCAACCGGAGACGCCCAGCTTCCGCCCTGGATGGCCGAGTGAACAAACCCTGAGTAATCGGACGTTGAGTGATCGACAGGAACTGTCGCAGTCGGCAATACTGTTGTTGTGACGTCGGGTGGCATTGCCAGTTGCCACCCCACGCAGGGAGCAGAGTTCCAATCCAGGATCGCGTCATGGTTGACTTGCTTACGGTCGAGAAGGTGACGAAGACCTTCGGCGCCTTGCGCGCGGTGGACGACATCTCTTTTCAGGTGGGCGAAGGCGAGGTCTTGGGCATCGCCGGCCCGAACGGCAGCGGCAAGAGCACGCTCTTCAACGCACTCACCGCCATCCCTTACCCCGCCAACGCCGGTCGCATCACCTTCCGTGGCCGCCGCATCGAGCGACTGAGCCCGCATCGGATCGCACGCGCCGGCATCGCCAGAACCTTCCAGACCGAGACCGACTTCGAGACCTTGTCGGTGCTGGACAACGCCATGGTTCCCTTGATCGCCGCCAAGACAGGCGCAAACCACGGCGAGCGCGTGAGGTTGGCCGAAGAGACCTGCGGACTTGTCGGCCTCGCGGGCGATTTGGAGCGGCCGGCCAGCGAACTCTCGATCTTCGATCGCAAGCTCCTGATGCTGGCGAGTGCGATGGCGCTCAAACCGAAGCTCTTACTGCTGGACGAACCGGCCTCGGGTCTCTCCCGCCCGGAGGTGCAGAAGACCACCGAGGTCATACGTCAAATCAACGCCATGGGCGTCACCATCATGCTGATCGAGCATGTAATCCCGCTCTTGCTGTCAGTCTCGCAGCGTCTGATCGTTTTGAATTTCGGCCGCAAGCTGGTCGAGGGAGAGCCTGAGCAAGTAGTGCGCGATCCGCGCGTCGTAGAAGCCTATCTTGGCGCGGAGGCGCGCGATGACTGCACCGCTGCTTGAAGTCCGCGCGCTCTCGACCGGTTACGGCCGCACCCCGGTCCTGCACCAGATCTCGATTGAGCTGGGTCAGCATCGGCGGATTGGCCTGATCGGACCGAATGGGCACGGCAAGACCACGCTCTTGCGCGCGATCTCGGGCCTGATTGCCCCGTGGTCCGGCGATATCTTTCTGGAGGGCATCTCGATTGCCGGTGCTGATCCGGCCAAGATCGTTGCCGCCGGCCTCATCCATGTGGCCCAAGCCAATGCCCTCTTTCCGCACATGACGGTGGCGGAGAATCTCCGGCTCGGCGCCTACAACAAGCGCGCACGCGCCAAGAGCGGCGAGACCCTGGACCAGGTCTACGCCCTCTTCCCCAAGCTGCGTGAGCGTCGTCGACAGGATTGCAGAACCCTCAGCGGCGGTGAGCGCCAGATGGTCTCGATCGGGGCGGCCTTGATGGCGCAACCGCAGATACTGATGCTGGACGAGCCTACCCTGGGCCTTTCTCCGAAGCTGAAAACAGAGCTCTGTTCGGCAATCGAACGCATCTCCGAAAGCGGCGTGCCGACGATCGTCGTCGAGCAGGACATCAATTTCATGCTGCGGCTGACCGACTATTTCTACCTGATCCACCAGGGCCAGGTGACGGCGGAGTTTCGTGCCGACCAATCGCTCGACAATCAGAAGATCATGGATATGTACCTTGGCCTGGATTGATGCGATCCTGGCAGCCGCTCAGCCGATCCTGGTGAGCGGTATCGTGCTGGCCTCTCTTTATGCCCTGATGGCAACCGGGCTCGCGCTGGTCTGGAACACGCTTGGCATCTTCAATTTCTCGCACGGCATCTTCATGACTTTGGGTGCCTTTGTTGCCTGGCAGTTTGCCGACGCGCGAGGGTACGGGCTTGGCCTGTCAGTCGGGATCGCGGTGTCCGTGGCGGCTCTGGCCGGCCTCGGCGTCCTCTTCAATCGCGTGCTGATCGCGCCTTTCCTGGGACGCAAAGACATCGTGCTGGTCGCTGTCATGACAACGCTCGCCGGGGCCTTCTTTTTAGAAAACTCGGCGCTGCTCACCTGGGGACCGCGCATCAAACAGCTGGAGCGTATCCTGCCCGGCAACATCAAGCTGATGGGCAGCGCCATTTCCCTGCACGAGTTCCTCATCATCATCCTGGCGCCTCTGGTTCTACTGGCCCTCTGGGCCTTCTTGAAATGGACTCGACCAGGGTCGGCGATCCGCGCCGTGGGTCAAAATCGCGACAGCGCACTGCTCTTGGGCATTCGGGTGAACGCCATCTACGCGCTCACCTTTGCCATCTCGGCGGCCCTTGCCGGCGGTGCGGGCGTGTTGCTCGGCGCGATCCGCTTCATCACGCCCACCATGGGGACCGAGCCGCTGCTGAAGGCCTTCATTGTGGTGATCTTGGGCGGCCTCGGCAGTTTCGGCGGCACCATTGTCTCCGCCTATCTGGTCGGCTTCATGGAGGCGATCTCCACCTACTTTTTCGGCGCCTACTGGACCCAGGCGGTGATGTTTGGCCTCTTCATTGTGATCTTGGTTGTCTTGCCGCGCGGGCTGATGGGACGAGATTGATGGCTCAGCCCGAGAGGTTCATTTGGCCGCTGGTTCTGGTTTGCCTGGCCGCCTTGCCGCTGGTCAATGCCGACAGCTACCTGCGCCACGTGGTCATCGTCTGCCTGCTCTATGCCTCTTTGGTCTCCAGCTGGAACCTGACATTGGGCGTCGCCGGCCTCTTCAATTTCGGCCACATGGCCTTCTTCGCCATCGGCGCCTATGCCGCCGCCATCACGACCCAGACCTTCGGCCTTTCGCCTTGGATCGGCTTCCCGATTGCGGTGGCAAGCTCGCTCGTCGCCAGCGTCGTCATTTGCCTTCCGGTCCTGCGCCTGAAGGGCATCTACGTCGTGCTGGTCACCTTCGCCTTCGGCCAGCTCTGCTATCAGGTCGTGCTCAATCAGCGCGACATCACGGGAGGCACCTTCGGCATCGTCTCGATCCCGCCACTTGAGCTCTTCGGCTATTCCTTCGCCGAGAACCTGAACCTTGGCTATTACTACGCAGCCTTGATCCTGCTGGTGCTCTCGACCGCCTACGTGAAACGCCTGATCGCATCAGAGTTCGGCCGCAGCGTGATCGCGCTTCGGGACAACGAGACCTATGCCGTCAGCCGCGGCGTAGCGGCAGCACGGAACCGCTTGCTGATCTTCGCCGCCAGCGGTCTCTTCCCAGGCGCGGTCGGAGCCCTCTATGCCTTCTATGTGCGCTCCGCCAGCCCGGATCTCTTCGGCTTCTCCCTCATTACGCTGGGCCTCAGCATGCTGCTTGTGGGCGGCATCGGCACGCTCTGGGGACCGCTGATAGGCGCTGCCGTGCTGACCGTCGTATCCGAGTTGATGGCCGATCTGGGCCCGGCACGTTATCTGGTTATCGCCGTCATGATCGTCGCTGTCTTGCGCTTCTTCCCAGGCGGTCTGGCCGGCGCGGGCCTTCCCTTGGCGCGCCTCTTCCGGCGCGTGACTGGCAAACCACTAGAACAGGAGACCTAGCCCATGCAAAGCTATCCGATGTACTACGGCGGTGCCTCGCAGGAGGCAGCGTCCGGTGGCTGGTTCGAGACCGACGACCCCTTCCGCGGCAAGGCCTGGGCGAAGGTGGCGCGCGGTGGCGCCGAGGATGCCGACCGCGCCGTCGCTGCGGCGCACCGGGCTTTCACCAGCGGCGACTGGCCCGCTCTCACGGCCAGCCAACGCGGCGCGCTGCTGCGCCGGGTCGGCGATCTGATCGCCGAGCGCGCAGAAGCGCTGGCCGACTGTGAGGTCCGCGACAACGGCAAGCTGAAGGCCGAGATGCTGGGCCAAACCCGCTACATACCGCAGTGGTTCTACTACTACGGCGGACTGGCCGATAAGATCGAGGGCGCGGTCATCCCTTCCGACAAACCGGGCGTCTTCAACTATACGCTCATGGAACCGTTAGGCGTTTGCCTGGCGATCACCGCCTGGAACTCGCCTTTGCTGCTCGCGACCTGGAAGATCGCACCGGCGTTGGCCGCCGGCAACACGGTCATCATCAAGCCCTCGGAGTTCGCCTCGGCCTCCAGCCTGGAGTTCGTAAAGCTCTTCGAGGAAGCAGGCTTCCCGCCGGGCGTGGTGAACGTCGTGACCGGCTTCGGCCCAGAGGTCGGACAGGCGCTGGTCGAGCATCCGCTGGTTCGCAAGGTCGCCTTCACAGGTTCCGTTCCCAGCGGACGGCGTGTGAACGAGGCTGCCGCCAAGACCTTGAAGCACGTCACCCTGGAACTGGGCGGTAAGTCGCCGAACATTGTCTTCGACGACGCTCACATCGACAATGCAGTCAAGGGTGCGATCTCCGGTATCTTCGCCGCCAGCGGCCAGACCTGCATCGCCGGATCGCGCTTGCTGGTGCAAGAGAACATCCATGACGACTTTGTCGCGCGCCTGCTAGCGTTTGCCAAGACGGCCAGAATGGGCGATCCGAGCGACAGTGCGACCCAGGTCGGTCCGATCACCACACCGCCGCAATACCAGAAGACTCTGGACTACATCGAAATCGCCAAGGGCGAGGGCGCGAAACTGGTGCTGGGCGGCGGTCCGGCAACGCGGCCGGAGTGTGGCGATGGCTGGTTTGTCGAACCGACGATATTCACCGACGTGAGCAATTCGATGCGGATTGCCCAGGAGGAGGTCTTCGGCCCCGTCTTGTCGATCATTCCCTTCAAGGATGCCGAAGATGCGCTCGGCATCGCCAACGACGTTGAATTCGGTCTGGCGGCCGGTATCTGGACCAACGACATCAACCGAATGCAGCAGATGGTCCGACAGCTTGAGGCGGGCACCGTCTGGGTGAACACCTACCGCGCGGTCTCCGTCACCTCCCCCATGGGTGGCTACAAGATGTCCGGTCTCGGCCGGGTGAACGGCCAGGCCATGATCGAGAGCTATCTGCAGACCAAGAGCATCTGGGTCGACAGCAATGCCGAGGTGCCCAACCCCTTCGCCCTGCGCTAGCGTGCCGAGCAACCGGGCCGGTTGCCGCCAGCGCCGAAAGAGCTTGGTCAATAGAGTACTTGCATCGCCAATCGAAGGGCGGGCTTGCACTGCCGCTTTCGATAACCCAGAGCAAAAAATGAGGTTGACATCATTTTCATAAAATTCTTGACTGAGATCTGGGCAGTTCATGGAGCGGGCGCATGGCGGCAAGCGACAAGGTATTGAGGCGCGCTCTCGAGGGACAGGTGGCCGTCGTAACGGGGGCCGGCCGCGGCTTGGGACGGGCTTATGCTCTGGCGCTTGCCTCCGAGGGAGCGGCCGTCGTCGTCAATGATCTGGGCGGCGACCTTGGGGGCCATGGGATCGATGAAGCGCCCGCAGAGGCTGTGAAGCGCGAGATCGAAGATGCGGGAGGCAAGGCAACGGTCAGTGGCCACGATGTCGGCGATTGGCGTGAAGCCGGCAAGCTCGTTGCACTGGCCGTCGAGAACTTCGGCGGAATCGACATTCTGGTGAACAACGCCGGCATCCTGCGCGACCGCCTCTTTGCCAACATGCCGGAGGACGACTGGGACGCGGTCATCCGGGTCCACTTGAAGGGGCATGCCGCACCGGCCCACCATGCCATGGCCTGGTGGCGGCAAAGGTCGAAAGCCGGCGCTTCGGTCGCGGCCTCGATTGTCCACACGACTTCGCTCGCCGGCCTCATCGGCAACTTCGGACAAGCCAACTATGCCTCGGCCAAGCTGGCTGTGGTTGGCCTCTCGCACACCCTGGCCCGGGAGGGCGCGCGCTACGGCGTCCGCTCCAACGCGATCTCGCCCTCAGCGCGCACTCGCATCGAAGACTCGCTGCGGCCGGCACCGGAAGGCAGTTTCGATGTCTTCGACCCCGGCAATGTCGCGCCGCTGGTCTGCTGGCTTGCACGCGCCGACTGCCCGGCAAGCGGACAGGTCTTTCAAGCCTATGGCGATCGGATTAAGGTCTTGGCGCCCGCTGCCATAGCGGCAGACGTCCGCAATGATGCACGATGGACGCCGGATGCCATCGCCAAGGCGCTGGACGGTCGGCTACCGGCGATCCCTACGCTCGCCGACTTCGTGCCGGAACTGGGCGAGTGACCGCCCCGACCCTCAGCCTTGCCGACTGCGCAGCCAAGATCGGCTCTGAACTGCATTCGGAAGAATTCCGTACGAGTTCGCACCGCCTTGCCCAGTTTGCGAGCGCCTGCGACGACCGTAATCCAGCCCACCTGTCCGGCCAGATCGCCCTGCCGACCTTCGCGCATATCCCGGTCATGCAGTCGATGGTCCAGGTATTGCAGAAGGTCACAACCGGCTTCGTCATGCACGGCGAGCAGGACTTTCACTTTCACCAGCCGATCGTGCCGGGACAGCGGCTCTTCTCGCGCTCGCAGCTGGTCGGCCTGCGAGGCACCAAGGCCGGCCTTCTGCTGGTCCTGCGTGCCGAAACCGCGACCCATGAAGGCGCTTTGGTCTGCACCCAGTACATAACCTGCCTCCGGCCCGGCTGCGTCGAAGCCATCAGTCACGGTGAAGCGCCACCCGAGGCGCCGAAGGCAGAGACAAGCGAGACCAGCCAAAAGAGCTTCACAATATCGCCGGAGAAGACACGCGCCTACGCGGAGGCGTCGCGCGACTATTCCGCCTACTGCCTGAACGCAGAGGCAGCAAGGGCCGTGGGATTCGAGGCTCCGCTGGTGCACGGCATGCTCTCCCTGTCATTGGCCGCCGTCGCCCTGGTGGAAGCCGTAGCCGCTGGAGACAGCACCCGGATGCACCGTCTGGGTTGCCGCTTTTCGCACCCGCTGTTAAGTCGCGACGGCGAGACGCTGGAAGTCGCGCACGGCCAGAACACCCGTGGAGGGGTCGCCTTCACCGCGACCGACAGCACCGGCAATCCCGTTTTGAGCCGCGGCTTCGCCGAGGTATCGCCATGACGCGGGCCGAGAGTCCTTCCCGCATCGTCGCAATGCAGCGCCCCGCTGATTGGGTCGATCACGGCGAGATCGCGCCCGCCTGGTCGGCGGTCAAACAAGACAACATCATCACCCTGGTTGCCGAGGGTTGCAAAGAAGACCCGGAGCGTCCGGCTATCATCATCGACGGTGGGCCGGTCATGACCCGGCGGGACCTCCTAACACAGTGCGAGCGCTTTGCCGGCTACCTCAGTCGCATCGTCCAGCCTGGCGACCGGGTCGCGGTCATGCTGGATAACCGTCTGGAGTTCATGCTGGTCTTCTTCGCCATCGTGGCCAATCGCGGCACCTTGGTCTCGATCGCGCCGACCGCAAAGGCTTTCGATGCCGGCCACATCCTGAAAGACGCCCAGCCCGTGGCCTTGATCCATGGCCCGGCGCAGCGGGATACGGTCGAGGAGATCACCACCGAAAAGGGCTTGGAAGTGATCTCCGTAGTGGGCGAGGAGCCGGAGGGCCTTGCCGCCTATGACGGCAACCCGCTGGATTTCGGCGCCAATGCCTGCGAACGCGACGACATAGTCTCGGTCTACTATACCTCCGGCACCACAGGATCGCCCAAAGGCTGCATGCTGCATCACGGCTGGTGGTTGCGGGTGATCGATAGCGACCTGCGGCTCTTTCCTCGCGGCTGGCAGGATCGCCAGCTCTGCGTTCTGCCCTTCTACTATGCCGATCCCGCCATCCAGCTGCTGACCACGCTGGCGACGCGCGGTACCCTGATCGCCATGCGCCGCTTCTCGGTCTCTCGCTTCTGGGAGGTGGTGAACACCTATGATGCGACCGAGATTCTATCGATTGCTTCGATCCCGGCCCTCTTGATGACCGGGGAGCCCGGGCCCGGCGAGCGCGACCATCGCATGCGCCTGGCGATCCATGCCGGTCTGCCCGCGGACATTCATTGCGCCCTGATCGAACGTTACGGCTTTCATTGGCACAACCAGTACGGCAGCACCGAAGGCGGGGTCATGACCCGTGTGCCGAACGCCCTGGCAGACGAACTGATCGGCACCGGCACCCTGGGCGTCGAGCCGCCCGGCGTTACCATCCGCCTGGTCGACGATCAGGACCGCGACGTGCCGCTTGGCGAGGTGGGAGAGGCCTTGATCGCCGGACCTGACCTCTATCGCGGCTATCTGGGCCGGCCGGAGGTAACGGCAGAAGCCAACCGCGGCGGCTGGTACCACTCTGGCGATCTGCTGCGCCGTGACGAACGCGGTCTGCTGTATTTCGTCGGCCGCAAGAAAGAGATCATCCGCCGGTCCGGCGAGAACATCTCAGCCTCGGAGGTCGAGGCGGTCCTGGGCGCACACCCGCTGATCACCGAGGCCGCCGTGGTGCCGGTGCCCGACCCCCTGCGCGGCGAAGAGGTCAAGGCCTACCTGCTGCTAGCCAAGGGCGCGCACCTGCCGCCGGAGGCGGTCATCACCCACTGCCGCGCGCAGATCGCCGGCTTCAAGCTGCCACGCTACATCGCCTACCGCTCCGATGACTTTCCGCGCCTGCCCTCGATGAAGGTCGACAAACAGAGCCTGAAGGCAGAGACAGCGGACCTGACGGAAGGCACCTGGGACCGCGAGAACCCCAATGGCGGCAGCCGATGAGCGCGCGCGCGCCCGAGCACTGCGACCTGCTGCTGGTCGGGGGGCACATCCTGACCCTCGATTCGCAGCGCCGCGTGCTTGCCGACGGCGCCATTGCGGTCCACGCCGGAAGGATTGTGACGATCGGTCCGACGGTGGAGGTAACCGCGGCCTGGACAGCAGACAGGCGGATCGAGGCGGCCGGCGGACTTGTCCATCCGGGCTTCATCGATGGTCACTACCACGCCGGCCTGCATCTGATCCGCGGCGCCCTGCCCGACGACCCCAGCCTCTCGACGGGCGAAGGGATCAGACCTGGCGCATTCGTTCGCTGGTTGAATGCCTTGAGCGAAGAGGATGAGGCCATCGCCACCAAGGTGGCTGCCTGCGAGATGGCGATGAACGGCTTTACTGGCTTCGTTGAGGGCGGCACAGCCTTCTATCCCGACACCGTCGCCGAGGTAGCGACCGGCATGGGCCTGCGCGTCTCGGTCACCGATTGCATGCTGTGGGACCAGCCCACCGGCGATCCCATGACGACACAGATCCCCCGCGCACCCTGCGACCGCTCCCGTGCCGAAGCAAATCTGGGCGGCGAGTTATGGCGCAATAGAGCCGCTGGTCTGGCCCGCGGCCACGTCGCCGTCTATGGCCTTGCCAGCGCGTCCAACGACCTTATGCGCAACGCCAATTCCATGGCCGAAGAAGCCGGCGTACCCCTGCACCAGCATCAGAGCTTTACGCTGGACGACGCCGAGGAGGATCGCCAGCGCTTCGGCAAGCCGGCCCTGCTGCATTTCGCCGAGCAGGGACTGATCGGACCGCAGTGCGTCTTCACCCACATGAACGTGCTGAGCGATGCAGAGGTCGACGCCGTGGTCGACAGCGGCATGGCGCTGGTCTGGCACCCGGGCAATGCCCTCTACTACGGCATTGCGTCCAAGACACCCCATCATTTCCCTGAGCTGAAGCGGCGCGGCACGGAGATCGCCTTTGGCACCGATGTCGCCAAGGCCTTCAGTTTCGGCGACCTCGGCTTCATTGCCTACCTCGCCAGCCGCACCTGGGGCGACTACCTTTCCGCCGAAGCTCTGCTGGAGATCTACACCCTGGGCGGGGCGCGGGCGATGGGGCTGGCAGATCAGCTCGGTTGCCTTGCGGTCGGGCGGGCCGCCGACTTCGTGGTCCGCAGCGCCGACAGCCCCGACCTCGCACCAGCCTTCGATCCGCTGCGCCAACTGGCCCTCATCCAGCGCACCAAGGGTGTCGCTTGGGTGATCTGCGACGGTGCCGTCATCGTCCAGGACGGCCAGCCGACCGATGTGGACCTGAAGGCCTTGCTGGCCGAAGCTCGCAGATCGGCTTTGAACTTGGCAGAACGCGCCGACCTCAATCCCGCGCCCCGTTGGCTGGCCTCATGACAGCCGTCCGCTTCAACAAGATCACAATGACCTATGGCCCGGTGCGCGCCATCGATGATGTCTCCTTCTCGATGCACTCGGGCGCCTTCACCACGATCTTGGGGCCCAGCGGTTCGGGCAAGACGACGATCCTATCGCTGATCGCCGGGATCATCGAACCGACCTCCGGCAGCATCGAGGTGGGGAATCGCGATATCACCCATCTGCCGGCCGCCGAACGCAACACCGGGCTGGTGTTTCAGAGCTATGCGCTCTTCCCGCACATGACGATCTTCGACAACATCGCCTTTCCGCTGCGCATCCGCAAAGCCACCGCCGCAGAGATCAAACAGCGCGTGGGGGAGGCCTTGACCCAAGTGCGCCTCGAGGGCCTTGCCGACCGCAAGCCCCATCAGCTCTCCGGCGGCCAACAGCAGCGCGTGGCTCTGGCGCGCGCCATCGTCTTCAAGCCGGACATCCTGCTGCTCGACGAGCCGCTGGCCGCTCTCGACCGCAATCTGCGCGAGGAAGTGCGGGTTGAGATCCGGGCGCTGCAGCACAGCCTAGGCATCACCACAGTGATGGTGACCCACGACCAGGAAGAGGCCATGTCGCTCTCTGATCACGTGGTGCTCATGTCGCACGGTCGGATCGAACAGGTCGGCACCCCGGACGACCTCTATCACCGTCCTGCTACGCGCTTCGCGGCCGGATTTCTCGGCACCGCGAATTTCCTTGAGGGGACATGGCGCGAAGGCGCGATCCATTCCGAGCGTGGCGAGGTCTTTCCAAGCCACGGCAAGGCGCTTACCCCTGGCGCAGGCGTCACCGGGCTGCTGCGCCCCGACGAGGTCCGCCTCACCGCAGGTCCGGGCGCCCTGGAGGGCCGTGTCGTCGATGTCGATTTCCTGGGCGAGGTCGTGCGCTACACGCTCAGGACCGCCAAAGGCCAAGAACTGCGTGCCCACGTCACCGGGCAGCACGCGCGCCATAGGGAGGGTGCGCAAGTCCACCTCACCTGGGACCCAGACCGGGTCTGGCTCTTGCCGGGCTCCACCGAGGCGATGGGCGGGGCAAGGCAAGATCCCGCGGCAGATCGGGCAGACAATCTGCACCCAGAGAAAGAAAGGATGACACAATGAAGTCTTTGAGGCCTCTCATGCGCCTTGGCTCCGCGGCGGCTCTCGCACTTGCGCTGCCGGCCAGCGCCTTGGCGGAAGTGACGCTAAACGTCATGAACGCAGGCGGGGAGTATGGCGATTCCCTGGAAGCCTGCGTTAACAAGCCCCTCCTGGAAGACAGCGGCATCGCCGTGGTGATGGAATCGCCCGGCGGCTTCGCCAAGATGCAGGCTCAGGGCCGCTCCGGCGTTATCACCAATGCCTCGACCGACGCCTCCACTGGCGACATGCTGCGCATGGCGGCAGCCGGCCTGATAGAGCCGATCGATTGGGCGAAGGTGAACCCCGAACCCATGTTCGAGGAAGCGAAGAACGAGTACGGCTTTGGTGCCAGCTACTACTCCACCATCACGGCCTGGCGCGACGATGCGAAGGCGCCTGCCAACGTTCAGGAGTTCTTTGATACCGACAGCTTTCCGGGCGTGCGCGCACTTCCCGACTATCCCGATTTCGTCTTGCCCTTTGCCGCCATGGGCGGCGGCATGACGCCGGAAGAGGTGGCACAGGGTATCGACCTGGACCTCGCCTTCGAGACCCTGGACAAGATCAAGGACGACGTCATCTGGTGGCAGTCCGGCGCCCAGCCGGCCCAGCTTCTGAAGGACAATGAGGCGCAGTACGCCATCGCCTGGTCGGGCCGTGTCTTCGGCCATGACGGCATCACCGCTACCTACAACCAGGGTATGCTGGATATCTCCTGGTGGGTGGTGGCCAAGGGCATCACCGACGAGCAGCGGGATATGCTCTATACCTGGCTGCGCGCGCAGACGAGTGCGGAGAAGCAGGCCTGCTTGGTGACCTTTCTGCCCTATCCTGGGCCCAGCCCGGATCTGGCTAAGCATGTCACCGCAGAGCTGGCGGCGACCTTCCCGACCACGCCGGAGAACAAGGCCGTCCAGTGGCTGGTTCCCGGTCAGTGGTGGTTTGACAATGCCGAGGAGGTCGAGAAGCGTTGGAACGAGTTCAAGCTGCTGCAATAGGGGATTAAACGGAAGCAGGCGGCGTGCCCCAAGCACCGCCAATGGGTTCGAGCGGGACCGCTTTGCCAGCCCAAGCGGTCCCCGCGTCCCAACCTACGCCTGAGTTCAGGCGTCGTCGTCGACGGCCGGAGCTGCTGCTGCTGATCTTGCCGGTGGCCTTCCTGGTCGTGGTCGTCTTCGACTATCCGATCCTGAATACGATCTATTGGAGCATCCTGGACGAAGAAACCGGTCGGCTGACGACAGCCCACTTCGAGGACTTCTGGGAATCTAAGGCCTACATGCGGATCATCTGGCGCACCCTGGTCATCTCGGCCGAGGTGACGGCGCTGACGATCCTCCTGGGCTATCCGCTGGCCTATTGGGCGACCAAGCTCTCGCCGCGAAAGCGGCTGCTGGTGCTCGGCCTGGTGGTCATGACCTTCTGGGTCTCGATCCTGGTGCGGACCTATTCTTGGATCGTCATCCTGGGCAGCGCCGGCTTGGTCAACCGCAGCCTATTGGCAAGCGGCCTGATCGAGAAGCCTGTGCAGTTCCTCTACAACGAGGGCGGCATCCTGATCGGCATGGTCAATGTGCTGTTGCCCTTCCTGGTGCTGCCGCTCTACGCCGCAATGTCGAAGATCGACCCGCGCCTGATGCAGGTGGCAGAGACTATGGGGGCAAAACCGCTGCGCATCTTCTGGCAGGTCTATTTCCCGCTCACGGTTCCTGCAGTAATCACCTCCTCGATCCTGGTCTTCATCTTGAGTCTTGGCTTCTACATCACTCCGGCCGTCTTGGGCGGTGGGCGCGTGCCACTCGTCGCCAACATGATGGACCTCCTGATGAACCGCTTCGCCAATTGGGAGATGGCGGCGGTCGTCTCCGTCGTCCTCCTGGCGATCACCATCTCGCTCTACCTGGTCTACCAGCGTCTCAGGGAGCGGCAGGCATGAAGAGCATCACCGGCCTATGGCTGCCGATCTACGGGATCGGCGTGCTGATTTTCCTGTTCCTGCCGGTCCTGATCGTGGCACCCATGTCCCTTTCTTCGGCGCAGTCGCTGGAGTTTCCACCGCCGGGCTTCTCCTTTCGCTGGTACGAAGCGCTCTTCGGCAGCGAGATCTGGATCGACGCCGCTTGGAACTCGCTGATCCTGGCCGTCACCTCCAGCAGCGTCGCCCTGGCCTTGGGCACCATGGCGGCCTATGTGCTGGTGCGCGGGCGTTTCGCCGGTCGCGGCCTGCTGGAGGCCAACTTCATCGCGCCGATGATCGTGCCGCCGATCATCACCGCCGTCGCGCTCTATATCTTCTTCGCCCGAGCCGGCATCCTAGGCAGCTTCGGCGGCCTCATCCTTGGCCATACCATCATCATTATCCCCTACGTAGTCCTGGTCATGCAGTCCGCCATCCGCGGCTTCGACCATCGCATCGAGCAGGTAGCAACGACCCTGGGCGCCACGCGCTGGCAGGTGCTGACGCGCATCACCCTGCCCAATGTCCTGCCCAGCGCGCTCGCGGCCTGGATCTTCTCCTTTGTGCTCAGCTTCGACGAGGTGGTGATCACCATCTTCGTCTCAGGCACGCACTTGACCATCCCCAAGCGCATGTTCAACGAGCTGACAATCCAGGTGAATCCGACGATCACCGCAGTGGCGACCCTGCTGGTGCTCTGCAACCTGGTCGCACTCGGCCTGCTAATCATGGTATCGCGGCGCGGCGGGCTCGCACTTGGAGGACGCACATGACCGGATCCGACGACAGCATTATCGGCGAGTGGCGATTTCACGTCGAGGCCGGCAAGATTGCTGAGTTCGCCCGGGCCCTAGGCACCGATCTGAAAGACCCGATGATCGCACTACCGACCTTCACAGTGGTCGCGGCCGCCGATTTCGTCGAAAGGCTGGTCACCGTCATCCTGAAGCTCGACCGCAAACGCACGCTGCATGGCGAACAGGGCTATGAGTACATTGCGCCAATCCGGGCCGGCATGACCCTTGCTTGCAAGGCACGCATCCTCTCCGACCGGATGAAGAGCGGGCGCCATGGAGGCCGCATGCGTATCGTCACCGTGGCGATCGATTACAGCGATGACGCCACCGGCGCGATGCTCCTGCGCGAAACCATGACGGCCATCGAGAAGGAGATTTCGGGTGACCCTTCGATCTGAACGCCAATCCATCTCCTGGGGACCGATCACCCGCACCGATTTGGTTCGCTATGCCGGTGCATCGGGCGACTTCAACCCAATCCATCACGACGTTCCTTTTGCCAGAGCGACCGGCCTGCCGGATGTCATGGCCCAGGGCATGTATTCGGCCGGCCTTGTCGCCACCGCGCTGGAACGCTGGTTCGGGCAGGGCTGCCTTCTGTCCTACCGCGTGCGCTTTCGCGCCCCGGTCTGGCCGGGCGACCGGCTGGTCACGCACTGCAATGAAGTAGAGGGGCTGCAGGGAAACCGCGCCAAGGTGGAAGTAACCCTCTGCAGTGGCGATGACTCCCTGGTCCTGGCCGCCACCGCTCACGTCCGCCTGTCCGGAGAAGTATCGGCATGACAACAAGAGACCGTGTACGCCAAGCCATGCCCAAGGACCGCGCGGTCTTCATGGAGATGTGGGATGCCTTCGTCGCGACCGATCCGAACGAACCCGGTGACCGAGAGATGGGGCCAATAAACTGGGCGCGGATTCACGATCCGGACTGCGCGCTTGGGTGCCTCGTCGCCGTCGATGTGAAAGATCGTCCGCAAGGCTTCCTGCTACACCTGGCCTTCCCTTTCAGCTGGAGCAAGGGTGACATCTGTTATCTGCAGGATCTCTATGTGAAGGAGGAGGCCCGCGGCCGCGGCTATGCCCAGGCCCTGATCCATTGCCTGGCGGCAACGGGTCGGAAGGCTGGTTGGTTCAAGATCTTCTGGATGACGCAGGCCGACAACCATGCAGCCAAGCGGCTTTACGACAAGCTCGCGATCAGGAGCGACTTTCTGCGCTATGACCTCACGCTGACGGCGGGCCTGCCCCCCACGGGCGTCAAGAGATGATCGGGATCCTTGGCATGCACGCCCCGATACCAGAGCACCGAGAGAGTCTCGGCCATCTCGGCCGGGTCGCTGTCTTCGGACTCGATCAGGGACTCACGGGTAACGGCAGCCGCATAAAGATAGTTGAAGACCATCCCCTCCAGCGCTGCCCCGATCTTCAAGGCCCGCTCGTGCGTGAGCCCCGGATCGGCCGAGCGCCTCAAGATCGAACGCGCCAGGGTCTCCTGCCAACGGCGATGACGGGGCTCCCAGTGGGACCGGAACTCCGGCACCTGGCTTTGCAGCTGCACATGACAGCGCATCAAGCCAGGGTTGGTCCGATAGGCCAGCACGAAGAAGAGGTTGGTGCGATAGATTGCGTCATACTCTTCGGCACCGCGCGCCTCGTCGCGGGCCTGCTCGTACAGCAAGTTGATGAAACTCATCATCACGTCGATGGCAATCTCGGTCTTGTCCCGAAAGTAGACATAGAAGGTGCCGAGCGCGACCTGGGCCAAACTACACACGTCAGACACCTTCAGGTCCTGAAACCCGCCTTCCTCCAGCGCCGTCGCCGCCGCAATGCGCAGACGAAAGCGCGTGCGCTCCCCCTTCGACGAGAAGCCTCCCGTTGCAAGCCTCTGGCGCAGGTAGTCGGCATAGCGCACCGCGGCCAGTCGCGGCGGGGCACTGATCGGGCGACTGGCCATCACTTGGCGTTCGGCTTCCACGCGGGCTCCTCCTGCAACAGCTCTGCTTCCTCGTCTCTTCGCGCAAGCCTAGACCGGCGCCCGCCAGGAGGCAATTTATGATAATGATGTCAGATTCAATAAATATGCGGGCCCTGTGTCCTTCAGGCATCCTGGACAGCAGGCCGACTATCGAGCCAGACGGAGGACCCCTTGTGTCAGCCTTAACCGACGTTCCGATCTACATAACCGGGGTTGCGGAAACCGCACTCGGCAAGGTCATCGACCAAAGCGAATTCTCCATGGCGGCTCTGGCCGCGCGCGCGGCCTTGGGAGAGGCCGGCTTGACCCTGGCGGACGTCGATGCGCTCTTCACCAACTATATGGGCGAAGAAGGCTCCGTGCAGTTGGGCGAATACCTGGGCATCCAGCCGCGCTGGGCGGAGTCCTCCGACATGGGCGGCGCCTCCTTCGAGTTCTTCGTGCACCATGCGCTGCTGGCCCTGGCCGCCGGGCGCTGCGATGTCGCACTGATCGCCTACGCCTCGCGCCAGCGCAGCCGGCGCAACCGCAAGCGGGCCAGCGATCAGCTCGACGGTTCGCTCTCCGCCCAATTCGAAGCGCCTTTCGGCATCCATTTCCCGATCGGCCACTATGCCTTGAGCGCCTCCAGACACATGCATCAGTTCGGCACAAGGCCAGAGCATCTGGCCGAGGTCGCGGTGGCGGCGCGCGCCTGGGCCGCGCTCAATCCCAAGGCCTGGATCCGCGACCCCTTGAGCCTGGAGGATGTGGCTGCCTCCCCGCTGCTGGCCGATCCCCTGCGCAAGCTCGACTGCTGTCTGGTGACCGACGGGGGCGGTGCCGTTGTGCTGACCCGAGGCGACCGCGCGCGCGACGCCGCGAAGCGTCCGATCTGCGTGCTGGGCGCCGGCGAGAGCCATGTCCAATGGCAGGTCGCACAGTGCCCCGACCTAACCGTGACGCCCGGCTTGGTTTCTGGCCGCGAGGCCTTCGGCATGGCCGGCGTCACCCCCTCCGAGATCGACGTCTTTCAGCCCTACGACAACTTCACCCATGCTGTGCTGCTCTACCTGGAAGACCTGGGCTTCTGCGCCAAGGGCGAGGCCGGGGATTTCGTCGCCGACGGCCGCCTCAGACCGGGCGGCACGCTGCCCAGCATGACCTCGGGTGGCGGACTGTCCTACTGCCACCCCGGCGCGCTGGGTATCCTGCTGCTGGTCGAGGCGGTGCGTCAGCTGCGCCACGAGGCCGAGGGGCGGCAGGTGCCCGATGCCCAACTCGGCCTGGTGCACGGAACCGGCGGCCTCGCCTTTTCCACCGCATCGACAGTGGTGCTTGCCCGTGACTGACTATCCCTTCTCTGATCACGGCGCCGCAGACCCCACCACAGAAGCTTACTGGGCCGCCTGTGCCAAGCGACGTTTGACCGTGCAGGCCTGCCAAGACTGCGGCCACCACCAGCACTATCCCCGCCCCTTCTGCCTTTCCTGCCAAAGCAGTGTCTTGAAGTTGGTCGCTGTCGGCGGCGGCGGTGTCATCTATGCGCTGACCACCATGCGCCTGCCGGTGATCGCCGCCCTGCAACCGCCCTACCACCTGGCATTGGTCGATCTCGAGGAGGGGCCCCGGCTGCTGACCAACATCCTATGTGACACAGACCAAGTCCCCCGGATCGGCGACTCTGTCGTTCTGGACTGGCGCGAACGCGAGGCGGAACTGCCACCGCTGCCGGTCTTCCGCCTGAGAGCATGAGCCAAGGGTTCGATGCCATCGTCGTCGGTGCCGGTATCGCCGGGGTCGCGTCCGCTTGGTTCCTGACTGCCGACGGTCGCAAGGTCCTATTGATCGACAGCCGAGTGCCCGGTTGGGGCGCCTCAGGTCGAAATCCGGGTTTCCTCTGGCTACAAACCAAGGCCTCAGGACTGCCGATGCAGTTCGCCCTGCGCGCCCGTAGCTTCGCGGAGCGCTTCGCCCGAGAGCGTGGCGACCAGAGCTTTCGTGCCTGCGGCGGTCTGCTCCTCTATCGCGACCAGGCCTACGGCGAGGTTGCGGTCAAGTTCGTCGCCGATCGCCAGGCGGCCGGTCTGCAAGTAGCACTGCTAGATCGGACCGAGGTGCTGTCTCTCGTCCCGGAGCTTGGACCGACGGTCTCCGGTGCGGTCTGGAACCCGCTCGATGCCCATCAAGACAGCGCCGCCTTTGTGAAGAGCCTGGCGCGAGACCTTACTGCTGCCGGCACAACGATTATGACCGAGAGCCCGGTCGCCGGTCTCAGGGCCTCCGGGTCGCGTTGCAGCGGTGTCCGCCTAGCCGATGGCCGGTCCATCGAGGCGCCGCTGGTCCTGGTCGCCAACGGTCCCTGGTGCAATGAGCTCTTGGCGCCGTTAGGTTTGGACATTCCCTTCACGCCGATCCGCTTCGAAGCAGCCGCCACCGCGCCGGCGCCTTTCCGCCTGGGACCGGTCATGGCCGGCCAAGCGCTGTTCGACTTCTTCACGCCAGCCGGCGTCAATCTGAAAAGTCTGCCACGCGATCCGAGCCAAGGGCTCAATCCTGCATTGGGATTTACCGAACAGATGGCAAGCCTTCCCGACGGCTCCCTTCAGTTCGGCTGCGCCTACGAAGCCGACAGCTTTTCAGATCGTCCGACCGTGGCAGGGCAAGCCATGGCCTGTTCAATCCTGACGCAGAACCTGCCCGGCCTCGGCCGGCTGGCGATCGAGCGGGTCTGGGCAGGCATCGTCATGCAAACCAGCGACGGCCTGCCGGTTATCGACGCCACCCCTGGTTTGCAGGGTTTGGCCATAAACGTCGGCCACGTCTTTGGCAATCTTGCCGGCGTCTATTCAGGAAAGCTGATCGCAGACGCCTTCGCTGGGCGCAGCCCTGATTTGCCTTTGGAAGCACTTGCACGCAACCGCTTGACAGCGACACATGCTGCACCTGCGATGTGAACGATCTCACCGCAGGAGAATTCGAGCGAGGACGATTCGACCTTCGGGCCACGCTCCAGCAACTTTGTGGTGTTGAGGGTCCCCATGATCGGCGTCCAGACTCCATGATGGAGCTGTCATTAACTTCATTTTGAGGCGGCCATCCATCATGACGATTACCACGGCGGGTCTTGACCTGGCAAAGAACGTCTTTGAGGTGCTCGCTGTAGACGAGAATGAGAGCCTTGTCGCTTGCAAGAGATTGCGCCCTAGCAGGGTTATAGCCTTCTTCGCAGAGTCCCCACCCAGCCTGGTTGGCATGGAAGCCTGCGGCTATGCTCACTATTGGGCCCGCGAGTGGCGGGTTAGGTGATTGACTAATTGCGGGAAGTCTGGACGCTGTTGGTATCGGGGGTAGGATTGGCCCTTCCGCAGTCTGAACGCAGTCTGCTGCCCGTGCTCAGCCTTCGAGCAATGATTGTTCCACTGGATCAATCCTCTAACGCTCTCAGCCTTCAAGTTTCGAGCACACTCGGTGGTCGTAGCTCTAACCATCGGGAGCGTAGGTTCAGAGCCTGTTCCAGAACCAACAGAGCCCCGCTGGTTGCTGGGCATTGTTGGTCGTGGGGTCACATTCTAACTTTGTGCATTGTTCTCGGCAGGACGGCTCCGTTGGACCGGGTTGGTTCATCTCACTGGCACGATCTACGCTTTCTGCACTGTTCCCAACAGGAAGGCATTGTTCGAGCGCCAGACTATGCGAGCCCGCAGGTTTCAAGCCATTGAGCCAACTGGCAGATGACGGCCTTGCCCGACTAGGCCGAGCATCGGACTAGGCTGGGTTGGAAGGGAACAGGGCCTACCTGAGTGCCGTTAGGCGATCCGCAGATGCAGTCGGGCTTGATCGCTTCGATAGAGGGCGCGGTAGCACTCGATGGGCTTGTTGGTGTCCCCGTAGGCCACGGATTCGATGGCGAGCACGGGGTGGTCCGGAGGGATCTCCAGCAACTCTGCCTCCTCTGCCGTCGGCAGAACCGCCTCCAGCCAACGATCGGCTGAGCGGAAGAACACGCCATACTGCCGCTGCAGGACGTCGTAGAGGGAGCGATTGTGCAGCGAGGCTTGCTCGATCCCCGGTGCGATGCCTTCCGGAATGGAGATGTGCACGATGATGCGCGGCAGCCCGTCGACCGAGAGCACGCGCGAGATCGATACGACGCGCTGACCGGGGTGAAGCTGGAGCAGACGTTGGCTACGCTCGTCCGCGTCTTCCAGTTTCTGCCGCAGCACGTTGCGGGAGACCGTGTGGTGCTTGCTTATCAGTTCGTCGGAAAAGCCGATCGTGGAGCCGACAAAGTCCTGCTCTTCGCGCTTGCTGGCAACGAAAGCGCCCTTTCCTTGGATCTTGTAGATGGCCCGCTCGAAGACCAGTTGGTTCATGGCCTCCCGTACGACGGTGCGCGATACGCCGAAGCGCCTGCAGAGCTCATGCTCCGAAGGTAGGCGAGCGTGCTCGTCAAGGCGCTGATCACGGATCATGGCGAGCACCGCCGATTTGACCAGCGACCAGAGCGGTCCGCGTGTGCGATCCGCCACCGCAACGTCGCTGGCTACACTATGGAGCTTGCTCATCGGGGTTTCTTTTCGGCAAAGACGGCCTCGCTCTCTCTTGGTCCGGCTCTGTTCAAAGCCGATCGATCATCCTTTGGAAACTACGAAATACCATTGCGCTTGGAAAGATCGAGGCGAAGATGGCTGATTTCCTCTTCGCGCCTTGCCGCGTCCCAGCCCAATTCTCGGCCGACGATCTCGGCGAGCGCAGCGATCGTCGCGTCATCAAGCAGACCTTCGAAGGCCATCAGACTGCGGCGGAGCGCGACATCGGTCAGCCGGGTCACGCGCTCCTGTCGGGTCAGATAGGCGATCTCTGCTTCGCAGTAGGTCGGTGCCGAGGCCAGCGGCTTGTCGCCTTGCGCGGCGATGATATCGGCGAGCCGTCGGGCGTCCGCTCCATAGCGACGGACCAAGGGGAGGATCCGCTCTTCGCCCAGCCCGCTCTGCGATGCGATGTCGGTCGTCAGCACGGAGACGCCGCCCTCCGGCCAGTTCTTGCCGCCGCCGATGGCCAAGTCCCCCGTATCGGTTCGGCGACCCCGACCCTGCGCGAATAAGACCTCGTCGGCAAGCTGGGCTGCACAGGAGCGATAGGTGGTCCATTTGCCGCCAACCAGGGTAACCACGGGAAAGGGCCGCTTGGATGTGGCCGGGAAGGTCTTGACGCTGTGATCGCGGCTGATTGCGCCGGTCGCGCTGGAATTGCTGAGCGGCAGGGGGCGAACGCCGCTGACCCGAAAGACGATATCATCGCGGCTGAGGGCAATCCCCGGCAGAACCCTTCGCGTCACGTCGAACATGTAGTCGACCTCTTCCTCCGAACAGACACAGAGGTCGGGCTCGTCGCACAGCAGGTCGGTCGTCCCCAACAACAGCAGGTCGCCCTCCAGGCGGTAGATGAGACAGAGACGCCGGTCGAAGGTCTCGAAGTAGAGCATGCGCTCGCCCAGACGCGCGGCGAGGTCCGGCGAGCGAACCACCAGGTGCGAACCCTTGGTGCCGCCGATCAAGCGTTCGTCGATTCCCAGCCCTGCGTTGACCCGGTCGGCCCAGGCACCGGCCATGTTGATCACCTGCTTCGGCCGTATGCGCCAGATCTTCTCGCTCAAGCTGTCCTGCAGCACCGCCGCGCCCGCCTCACAACCAGCTAAGGCCAGATAGGGAACCGCCATCGAGCGCGGCTCATCGGCCTCCGCATCGGCAACCAACTCGACCACCAGGCGTTCCGGGTGGCTAATGCGGGCGTCGTAGTACTCGCCAACGGTGCAGAAGTCCTCCGCCAGGTCGGGGAGGCTGGCACGTGCCTTCTTGCCGGCAATCATGCGGTGGTTCGGCATCGAACGCCACCGCCTGCCCATCCAGTCGTAGAGGAGGAGGCCGATCTTGGTCACGACCGCTCCCTTACGCCCGGGATTGCGGATCAGGCGCAGAAAGCGGGCCGGCGCCGAGAGCAGGCCGCCGAACCGGGAGACGAGCGGCAGCCACACCGGAATCGGTGTTACCAAGTGGGGCGCATTACGCAACATTAGGTTGCGCTCCTCCACCGATTCCCGCACCAGGGCGAACTCGCCGGTTTCCAGATAGCGCAGGCCGCCGTGAATCAGTCGGGAGGGGGCCGAACTGGTACCAGCGCTGAAGTCCTCGCGCTCGACCAGCAGGGCTGGACAGCCTTGGGCGGCCAGGTCGCGATAGAGGCCGACGCCGTTGATCCCGCCCCCGACAATGAGGACCTCGACCTCCGAAGCATCGCTTAATCGATCAAGAAGTGCTTCGCGCGATTGCATAGAGCTCTTCTGCTCCCTGGACCGTGGTGCAGCTCGCCTTGACGGGGCGGGTACCCTACTCGGTCGCAGCCTTGGACAGGAGGTTTTTCAAACTTGTAATTATATCTTAACCTCTTCGTCAAGCGAGAGCTACAAATGGGATGAGTGTTTTTGGCATGTTTCCACGCACCAAAGGCGCAATCGCTTGACGAGCCACCTGAGCTATGGATCAATATGTAATTACAAGTTTGATGAATTGGGCGACGACGCAGACGCGAACGATCGCCGATTGAGGAGGAATCGCGATGGCTGAACGCCTCATCGGGATCGATGCGGGTGGCACCATGACGAAGGCAGCGATCTTCGATAGCGACGGTCGCGAGCTGGCCTGCGAACGCCGGCCCAATCAGATGCTCTTCCCCTCGTCGGGCCACACGGAACGCGACCCCGATCACATGTGGCGCGCAGCCTGCGAGGCCATTTCCGTGGCCTTGGAGACGAGCGGCACGCAGCCCGGCGATGTCGCGGCGATCTCGATCTCGGGCTACGGCGCCGGTCTATACGTCGTCGACGGCGAGGGTGAGCCGGTTCGCCCGGGAATCGTCTCTACCGACACGCGTGCCAGTTCCCTGGTCGCAGACTGGCATCGCGATGGACGCGCCCAACGCAACGGTATTCTGGTCCAGCAACGCCTTTGGCCAGGGCAGCCGTCCGCCCTTCTCGCCTGGCTTTGCCAGAACGAACCCGAGGTTCTGTCGCGCGCGCATTCCATCACCTTCTGCAAGGATTTCCTGCGCCGCCGCCTTTGCGGCGATCACTCGACTGACGAGAGCGACGCCGGGATCGCCGGCTTGATCGATGTGACTCGTGCGGCCTATGCCGAGGATCTGTTCCGCGATCTGGAAATCGCCGTCTGGCTCGACAAGCTACCTCCTATAGCCCCGGCCACGGAGGTTGCCGGCGGGCTGTTGGAGAGCGCGGCGCGCCTCACCGGTCTCAAGGCAGGCACGCCGGTCGTGCGGGGGCTGGTCGACGTCACAGCCTCAGCGCTTGCGTCAGGCATTCTCGAGGAGAGCCAGCTGGTCGCGGTCGCCGGCACCTTCTCGATCAATCAGACGCTGCATGGCACGCCGAGGCTCAGCACGCTGCCGTTCCTGCAGAGCGCCTATCCCGTCGACGGTTTCTATCTCGCGACCGAAGGCGGGGCGACCTCGGCCAGCAATCTGGAGTGGTTCTGCAAGCGGGTGCTAGGCGCCGAGGCGGGACGGGCGGCTGCGGCCGGGCAGTCGATCTACGAGGTCTGCAACGCTCTCGTAGAAGACAGTCTGGATCGACCGAACGATGTGCTGTTTTTCCCCTTTCTCTTCGGCGGACCCGGTGGGGCGCCGGCGGGGCTGCTGGGCGTCACGGTCGGCCATGACCTAGCCGACGTGGTCCGGGCCATCTACGAGGGCATCGCCTTCGCGCACAAGGCCGACATCGACGCCTTGACGAGCGGCCCGGATGCGGCAAGCCCTGTCGTGGCACGCTTGGCCGGCGGCGCCTCGCGCAGCCCGGTATGGGCGCAGATCTTCGCCGACGTGCTGGAGCTGCCGGTGGAAACCACCGAAAGCAGCGAGTTGGGCGCGCTGGGGGTCGCCATGACGGCGGCCGTCGCAGTGGGCCTGCAGTCTGACCTCAAGTCTGCGGTCGCCGCCATGGTGCGGCGGCAGGAACGCTTTGAACCACGTGCCGAGCGCAGCGCCGCCTACGCGCTGAAGTATCGCCGCTACAGCGAGACGGCCGAGGCCTTGGGCGCGCTATGGTCATGATACCAGGCCCAGCGATGCCGGAGGCGGTATCATGAACCTAGCCGTGGAGGGCGTGACGCGCAGCGTCGAGGGCGAGGTCCACCTGAGCGAGATCGATCTGGTGCTGGAGCCGGGTCTCCATGTCGTGATCGGCCGTACCCTGGCGGGAAAGACCTCGTTGCTGCGCCTTCTGGCCGGTTTGGACCGGCCCACCAGCGGTCGCATCCTGATCGACGGCAAGGACTCCCGGAAGGTGCCGACCAATCAGCGCCGCGTCGGCTTCGTCTATCAACAGTTCATCAACTATCCGGGCTTTACGGTCTACGACAACATCGCCGCCCCTTTGCGCCGATCCGGCGTCGCGCGGCGCGAGATCGACGGGAAGGTCCGTGAAACCGCAGAGATCTTGCGCATCGAACACCTCTTGGACCGCTTGCCGGCGGAACTGTCCGGCGGCCAGCAGCAGCGCGTTGCCATCGCCCGCGCACTGGTGAAGGAGGCTGATCTCGTTCTGCTGGACGAGCCCTTGGCGAACCTTGACTACAAGCTGCGCGAAGAGCTGCGCCATGAACTGAGAACGGTCTTTCGCCGCAGCGCCTGTGCCGTGGTCTACACCACCACCGAGCCGACAGAGGCTCTGTTGATGGGCGGCAATGCCGTGGTCTTGGTCGAGGGTCGGGTGCTGCAGACCGGACCCGTGCTGGAGACCTATCGCGCGCCGACCTCCACCTCCGTCGCCGAGGTCTTCTCCGACCCGCCGATGAACCTTGTCGCCGGCCATCTGACTGGGGAGAGCCTCAGCTTTGCCGGACTGACGGTTCCCTGCCCGACGCATATGCGGGCCTTGCCTAAGGGGGGCCTGACAGTCGGCATCAGGCCAAACCATCTGATCATAGATCCGGTACCGGGCCTTGCGGCCCTCGCCGGCGAGGTCGAGCTGTCCGAGGTCAACGGATCCGAGACTTTCGTCCATGTCTTCGCCGGCGACAGCAGTTTCGTGGTCGAGTGCGAAGGGGTTCATGCCATGCCGGTCGGCTTGGCGGTACGGCTTGGCGTGAACCCTGCAAACCTTTTCGCCTTCTCCAACGCCGGCAATCTTTTGGCTCTTCCCGAGCCGGGGACGCAGCAGTGAGCGAGATCCGCATTGAGGGCCTTCGCCACAGCTATGCCCGCAATCCGACCGCCAGCGACCTCTGGGCGCTGAAGCAGGTGGATCACGTCTGGCGCGACGGCGGCGCCTACGCCCTCTTGGGTCCCTCGGGCTGTGGCAAGACGACGATGCTGAACATCATCTCCGGCCTGGTCCGGCCCAGCGAAGGGCGGATCTTCTTCGGCCAGCGCGACGTCACGGAGGTGCCGACCGAGCGACGGAACATCGCCCAGGTCTTTCAGTTCCCGGTGCTCTACGACACCATGACCGTGCGCGGGAACCTCGCCTTTCCGCTGCGCAATCGCGGCGTCGGCAAGGTCGAACGTCAGGCGCGCGTCGAGGAAGTTGCCGCGATGCTGGGCTTGAGCGACAGCCTTGACCTGCGGGCCGCCGGCTTGGGTGCTGCAGAGAAACAGATGATCTCTCTGGGCAGGGGCCTGGTGCGCGCGGATGTTGCCGCGATCCTCTTCGACGAGCCTCTGACGGTGATCGATCCGCAGGTGAAGTTCAGCCTGCGCCGCAAGCTGAAGGAGGTTCACGAGCGCTTCAAGCCGACCCTGATCTACGTCACCCACGATCAGAACGAGGCGCTGACTTTCGCCGATCAGGTGGTGGTGATGTACGACGGCGAGGTGGTCCAGGTCGGTACGCCCGAAGACCTCTACGAACGCCCGGCGCACAGCTTCGTCGGTTACTTCATCGGCTCGCCCGGTATGAATTTCCTACCGGTCCAACCGGACGGCGAGCGCTTGGTCTTTCCCGGCGGCGCATTGGCGTTGAGCGGGACCGTCGCCGGAGCCTTGCCGGACCGGGGGGCGCTCAAGCTCGGCATCCGGCCCAGCGCAGTGCGACTCTCCGGACGGAGGGATCCGGGCGCCATCCCGGCCGATGTCATCGATGTCGAGGTTCTGGGTGCCTACTCCATCGTCGAGCTGGCCTTGGGGGCCACCCGCATCAAGGCGCGCGTGCGCGACGGCGCGCCCATTCCCAGCGGCGCGACCGGCGTGACCCTACCGCCGGAGCAGACACTGCTCTATTCGGACGAACGCTTGATCGGAGCCTTGGCGTGATTCAAGCCGACAACAATCGCGCCTGGTTTCTGGTGCTGCCAGTCGTCTTGGTGGTCGCCTTCACCGCGATCGTGCCCTTGATGACCGTGGTCAATTATTCGGTTCAGGACATCTTCGGCCCCAACACCCGGGTTTTCGTCGGCGTCGAGTGGTTCCGCGAGGTAATCGATGACGACCGCATTCGCGCCGCATTCGCACGGCAATTCCTCTTCTCGTTCCTGGTGCTGCTGATCGAGATCCCGCTGGGTGTCGCCGTGGCCTTGATCTTGCCGCTGCGCGGCTGGCGCTCCTCCCTTGCGGTGGTGGCGATCGCCTTGCCCTTGCTGATCCCCTTCAACGTCGTCGGAATGATCTGGCAGGTCTTCGCCAGGCCGGAGATCGGCCTTCTCGGCGCCGGCGTGAACGCCCTTGGCATTCCCTACAACTATACCGCCGATCCGCTGTCGGCCTGGGCCACCATCATCGTCATGGATGTCTGGCACTGGACGCCGCTGGTGGCCCTCTTGGCCTTTGCCGGGCTGCGCTCGATATCGCCGGCCTACTACCAGGCTGCCCGCATCGACGGTGCTTCGCGGCTAGCGATGTTCCTCTTTATCGAGCTGCCGAAGCTGCGGAACGTGCTGACCATCGCCGTGCTTCTGCGCTTCATGGACTCCTTCATGATCTATACCGAGCCCTTCGTGGTGACCGGCGGCGGTCCCGGTAGTTCAACCACCTTCCTCTCAATCAATCTCGTTAAGATGGCCGTAGGTCAGTTCGATCTTGGCCCGGCAGCCGCCTTTTCACTGTTGTACTTCTTGGTCATCCTGCTTTTTTCCTACATTTTCTATACGATACTGCAGCAGGTGGCGAGCAAATGAGCGTCGCCGCGCAAACCAACAAGCTGAGCGAGGACCTGGAAGAGGGGCGCCGCGACGCGCAGCGACGCAAGCTCACGCGCATGGGCTCGCGGACAGCTCTCTGTCTCTATGTCGTCTTCGTGTTCTTGCCGATCTACTGGCTGGTGCGCATGTCCTTCATGGAGACAACCGATATTCTGGGCGATTTCTCCATCCTGCCGCGCAACGTCACCCTGGCCAACTACCGGACCATCTTCACCGACCCCACCTGGTATCTCAGCTATTGGAACTCTTTGAGTTTCGTCACGCTCAATACTCTGATCTCGCTGGCGGTAGCCCTGCCGGCGGCCTATGCCTTCTCGCGCTATCGCTTCATCGGCGACAAGCACATCTTCTTCTGGCTCTTCACCAATCGCATGGCCCCGCCGGCCGTCTTCCTGCTGCCCTTCTTCCAGCTCTACTCCACCTTCGGGATGATCGACACGCACTTGGCCGTCGCCTTGGCGCACTGCCTCTTCAATGTTCCGCTGGCGGTCTGGATCTTGGAAGGCTTCATGCGCGGGGTGCCGCGCGAGATCGACGAGACGGCCTACATCGACGGCTATTCCTTCCCGCGCTTCTTCGTCACCGTCTTCA
The DNA here is from genome assembly GCA_963669445.1 of Rhodospirillales bacterium. Classification (GTDB taxonomy): domain Bacteria; phylum Pseudomonadota; class Alphaproteobacteria; order Kiloniellales; family JACOMY01; genus JACOMY01. The sequence goes on along the minus strand of OY770029.1, from coordinate 298,532 downwards.
TTCCGCTGATCGCGCCTGGCGTCGGGGTGACTGCCTTCTTCTGCTTCATGTTCTCTTGGATCGAGCTGCTGATCGCCCGGACCCTGACCTCGGTCGAGGCCAAGCCGATCGTGGTCGCCATGACGCGCACCGTTTCCGCATCGGGCCTCGATTGGGGGCTCCTGGCTGCGGCCGGGGTGCTGACCATTGTGCCCGGTGCGATCGTCATCTGGTTCGTACGCAACTACATCGCCAAGGGCTTCGCCCTGGGGCGCGTTTAGGAGGGGCGGTGCGATGACCTTGGAATGGATGGCCTGGACCGTGCCGACCGCCGCCTTCTTCGCGATCATCGCTGCCATTCTGGTGGGAATGCTGATCTGGCAGGTCCGCTCGCCCTCCTTTCCGCGGCGCGGCTTCTTGCCGATGGCCACCACCCGGGGGGATCGGCTCTTCATTTCGCTGCTGACCGCAGCGTTCCTAGTTGTCGGCTGGATCGCCGTCAGCACCGCGCCGCTCTGGTATCCGCTGGGCGGTGCGCTTGTGATTGGGGTCGCCATCATGCGCTACGCATGACGCACGGCACCAAGCGGTTGGAGTCGATCCGGCCGCATTCGTGACGGGCCGGTGCACCGGGGTCTGGAAACCAAGGCCCCGGCCCGTCGCCACCGAAGCACCCGCTTCAGAAGCGCGTGCGCTTGATTCGATGGGAGGAAAGAGATGTCATCAAACAGGGATTGGCGCAAGCTAGCGGGCGGACCGGCTACGGTCGCCGCAGCGTTGGTGTTCCTTACGGCGCCGCTCGCGGCCCAAGAGGACAAAATGACCGCTGCCGCGCAGCAGTGGGTCGAGAAAGAATTCCAGCCCTCGACGATCTCCAAAGAGGCTCAGCTCGAGGAGATGAAGTGGTTCATCGATGCAGCCGCACCCTACCGCGGCATGGAGATCAAGGTCGTCTCGGAGATCATCCCGACCCACCAGTACGAGGCGACCACGCTGGCCAAGGCCTTCGAGGAGGTCACCGGAATCAATGTCAGCCACGACCTGCTACAGGAAGGCGACGTCATCGAGAAGCTGCAGACCCAGCTCGCCTCGGGCGACAATGTCTACGACGCCTACATCAACGATTCCGATCTGATCGGGACTCACTTCCGCTATGGCTTTGTCGCGAATCTGACCGACTGGATGGCGGGCGAGGGAAAGGACGTTACTCTGCCGACGCTGGATCTGCCCGACTTCATGGGCACCAGCTTCGTCACGGCGCCGGATGGGAAGCTCTACCAACTACCCGACCAGCAGTTTGCCAACCTCTATTGGTTCCGTGCCGACTGGTTCGCGCGTGAGGATCTGCAGGCCGCGTTCAAGAAGAAGTACGGCTACGACCTGGGCGTGCCGCTGAACTGGTCGGCCTATGAGGACATCGCCGACTTCTTCACCAACGAAGTGAAGGAAATCGATGGGGTCCGGATCTACGGGCATATGGACTACGCCAAGAAAGACCCCTCGCTGGGCTGGCGCTTCACCGACGCCTGGTTCTCCATGGCCGGCAACGGGGACCGGGGGCTGCCCAACGGAAAGCCGGTCGACGAGTGGGGCATCCGCATGGAGGGCTGCCGTCCAGTCGGCTCCTCCGTCGAGCGCGGCGGCGACATCAACGGCCCGGCTGCGGTCTACGCCTTGACCAAGGCCAAGGAATGGATCGAGGCCTACGCCCCCGCCGAGGCCAAAGGCATGACCTTCTACGAGGCAGCGCCCTATCCGACCCAGGGCACCATCGCCCAGCAGATCTTCTGGTACACCGCCTTCACCAGCGACTATGCCAATCCCGACCTGGCGATCGTCAACGAGGACGGCACACCGAAGTGGCGCGTCGCACCCTCGCCGCGCGGTGCCTATTGGAAGGACGGCATGAAGCTCGGCTACCAAGATATGGGCTCCTGGCTGTTGCTGAAATCGACCCCGCTGGACCGGCGCAAGGCCGCTTGGCTCTATGCCCAATTCGTTGTCTCGAAGACGGTGTCGCTGAAGAAGACCTTGGTCGGTCTCACCCCGATCCGTGACTCCGACGTTCGCTCCGAGGCGATGACCGAGCTGGCGCCGAAGCTGGGCGGCTTGGTGGAGTTCTACCGCTCCCCGGCGCGGGTCGCTTGGACGCCCACCGGCGTGAACGTGCCTGATTATCCGAAGCTGGCACAGCTTTGGTGGCAGTACATTGCCGAAGGCCTTAGCGGCGAATCCTCCATCCATGAAGCGCTGGATGGTTTGGCCGAGGCGCAGGACAAGGTGATGGCCCGCATCGAGCGATCAGGCGCACAAGGCGAATGCGGTCCGAAGCTGAACGAGAAGCGGCCGATGGAGTACTGGGTCGAGCTTGCCAAGAAAGAAGGCAACCTAGCCCCGCAGCCCAAGTTGGCGAACGAGAAGCCTCCCGGTCGGACGGTTCCCTATGACCAGTTGCTGGCAGCTTGGAAAGACAACAAGGTTCTGCCAGACAACATCCAACTCGACTGACCGTCTGTTACGACGGCAAGGGGCGGCCATCACAGGCGGTGGCCGTCCCCCCTTCTCCCCTGTTTCCACCGTCCGCAAGATCATCAATCGGAGAAAACCATGGCCCACGTCGGAGACCTGCTCGCGGAACTGTTGCTGCGTTATCGTGTCGAGTACGTTTTCGGCATGCCGGGGGGCCAAACCGCCGCGCTGCACGACGGCATCTCCAGGCGCGCGCCCGAGATTCAGCACATCCTCGTCCGCGACGAGCGCAGCGGTCCCTATGCGGCCGATGCCTATGCCCGCGTGACCGGAAAGCCTGGCGTCTGCGACGTCACCGTCGGTCCTGGCACCACAAAGCTGCCGGACGGTCTGGTCGAAGCCCTCAATGCCTCGATTCCGATGATTGCCATCGTCGGCGAGCTGCCGCTCGACTGGACCTCGCTGCGCGCCAAGGGCGTCGCCTCGCAGGGCTTCGATCAGGTGGCCTTCCTGACGCCCATCACCAAGGCGACCTTCCTGGTACCCAGCGTTGCAGCCTTGCCGGACCTGGTGCGTGCCGCCTTCCGGCTGGCCACCGCGCCGCGGCCGGGGCCGGTCGCCCTCATCATACCACACGACGTCATGGACGCGCCCTGGGACGGCGACATGTCGTCGATCGCGATCGAAGAGCGTTCCTCGGCGGCGCCCTCGCTGCGCTACCGTCCAGGCGACGCGGACCTCGACGCCGCGGCCGCCCTCTTCGGCAAGGCCGAGCGCCCGACCATCATCGCCGGAGGCGGCGTTCAGGGATCGGGGGCGGCCGAAGCGCTGACCGAGCTCTGCGACCGCGTCCAGCCCTTGGTGGTCACCAGTCTCTCAGGCAAGGGCGCGGTGCCGGAAACGCGCCCCTATGCCGGCGGCGTGTTGAACCCCCTCGGCTCAGCAGCCGCCATCGCCCTGATCAAGGAAGCCGATCTGCTGATCTGGCTAGGCTCGAAGGCGAGCCAGAACACCGCAATGAACTGGACTATCCCCACTGAGGGGCAAGCCACCATCAACATCGATCCCGATCCGACGGAACACGGCCGGACCTTCGGGCCGACCGTGACCCTCTGCGGCGACGCCCGCCTGACCTTGGAGGCCCTGGCGCCGCGCCTGACCGGCAAGCCCAAGGCAGACTGGCTGGCACGCATAGCCGAGATCAAGGGCGAGGAGCGCGCGAAACTGCAGGAGGAAATGGCTTCTGAGGCGACGCCGATCTTGCCGCAGCGAGTCATGGCCGGTCTTGCCGATCGCCTAGGCGCCGACGACGTGGTGATCTCCGACGCCAGTTGGGCGGCCGGCTGGATCTCCGGCTATATCCCGGCGACCCGGCCCGGCCGGCAGTTCCTCTTCGCGCGGGGCCAGGGTGGCTTAGGCTACTCCATCCCGGCCGCCATCGGCGCCGGCGCGGTCGCGCGTGGGCGCGGCGGCCGGGTGGTGACAGTGGCCGGGGACGGCGGACATTCCTATGCTATCGGCGAGATTGCCACCTTGGCGCAGAACGGCTTCCGGGTGGTCAACATCGTGCTGAACAACGGCATCCTTGGCTGGCTTCAGATGTGGCAGGAATTCTTCTTCTCCAACCTGCGTCAGTCGGTCGATCTCTCCTTTGGCGACAAGCCCAACTATGCGGCGGCCGGTGAGGCTATGGGCTTGAAGGGCATTCAGGTGCGCGATCCTGACGACATCGATAGCGCTCTGGACGAAGCCTTCGCGTTCGAGGGGGCCTCAGTCGTGGAGGTTCTGATCGATCCGCGCGCGACGCCGATCCACAGTTTCCGCCGACGTCTGGCAGAGAGCGGGCGCGAGATGGCTCGGCCTGGCACGGTCTATGAGCTGCGGCCCTGGAAGACCTCGCCGGACCTCGCATAACAGCCGACGGCAGTTTAGAAGACTTGGCCGCAACACTCCGGCAGAGCGACAGCCCTTCCTGCGGGCGCCAAAATACTTGAATCCGAAGAGTGCCGACGCACATCTTGTAGCTGAGTGATTTTATCGAGAACCGCATTAAACGAGAAACACACAATAGCCCCCGAAGGCCCGCAGCTAGAGCGTGAACCGCACTGAGTGAATCGTAGTGGATTCCCAACTCGGGATCAGATGTGATTCGCAGTGTCAGCCAAGAGAGGAGGCTGACCAAGATGTCGAGGTCGCTTTCGCTTGATCTTCGTAGCCGTGTTCTTGCTGCAGTCGCCGGCGGGGCGAGCCACCGTACAGCGGCGAGCCGTTTTGGTGTCAGCGTAACCAGCGTCAGTCGCTGGTGCGCTCTTGAACGAGAGCAAGGAGATGCCCGACCGAAGGTCCTGGGCGGCGATCGCCGCTCCGGGCGTGCCGAAGCCTAGGCGGAGCTGATCGTCTCCTTGCCGGAGGCTCGCCCTGATATGTCCATAGAGGAGCTGCGTCTATTGCTCATCGATCATGGTCACGCCCTTGGCTTCGGCACGATCCAGCCTTCCTCCAGCGCCACCAGATCACGCGCAAACAAAGACAGCGCACGCAGCCGAGCAAGACCGCCCGGACGTCCTGAGGCGCCGGAGCCTCCGTTGAAGGAGGTGTCCGCCTCGGCGCCGCCGAAGAGGCTGTCAGAGGCGAACGCCGGATCAATCCAGTCGAGGCGCGGATCGTCGAGCGTATCTTCCGAGACTATGTTGGCGGCATCTCGCCTCGCGCGATTGCGCACGCTCTCAACGCCGAGAAGGTCCCAGGCCCTTCCGGCAAGGGCTGGAGCCCGAGCACGATCCACGGCAACAGGCACCGTGGCACCGGGATCCTCAACAATGAGCTCTATGTCGGAAAGCTGGTCTGGAACCGTCTGCGCTACGTGAAAGACCCAGAAACCGGCAAGCGCGTGTCGCGCCTCAACGATGAGGCGGATTGGATCGTCCTGGAGGTGCCGGAGCTCAGGATCATCGATCAAGAGCTTTGGGATCAGGCCAAAGCGCGCCAGGGCGCGATCAAGCACCGGTCAAAGGACAAAGAGGATGTCGGCTTCTGGGATCGCCGGCGGCCGCGCTATCTCTTCTCCGGACTGATCAACTGCGGTGTCTGCGGTGGCGGTGCCGCGACCTGGAACCGCAACGTGATCGGCTGCATCAACCGGCGCAACAAGGGCACCTGCGACAACGCATTGACCATCAAGCGCGAAGGCCTCGAAGCTCTGGTGTTGGACGGCCTCGAGAAGCACCTGATGGACCCGGAGCACACAAAGATCTTCTGCGAGCACTACACCAAGACCTGAACCGCCTGGTCGCCGAGCACAACGCGGGGCTGGAGGCCAGCCGGTCTGAGCTCGAGCAAGTGGAGCGGCAACTCGACAAGCTGGTCGAAGCGCTCATGAACAGTATCCCGGCAGCACATGTGAAAGACAAGATGGTCATCTTGGAAGATCGCTCTGAAGCGCGAGCTGGCTTCCGGCAAGGAGATGCCGGTCTCGCGACATCCGAACCTCTCAGCCTACTACCGGGAGCAGATCGGCAAGCTTCGACCAGCGCTGCAAGAGGAGAGCAAGCGTGCTCAGGTCGCCGAGGTGATCCGTGCTCTGATCGATCGGATCGAGTTGGTGCCAATGGTGCATGAAGGGAGAGTGGCGCTTGCGGTGGACCTTCACGGCAAGCTTGCCGGGATCTTGACCCTGGCGCTTAAGTCACCGTCGCCACTGCAGGACGGAAATCCGGTTGTTGAGTGCACAAAGTTCGTTGCGGGGGTAGGATTTGTACTTCATAGACTCCTCCGAGTGGGGGAGCTACTGCCTTACAGATTTCATTACCTTTCAACACCTAAGATGAACACTTACCACCTCTGTTCCGCGCTCGGCATTTGGAATCCTGTACAGAGTCGGCAATTGCCTGACAGAGCCGCCTTTCGGTCGTTGTCAGGCTGCCACCATGGTTTTGGTGTGAGGTTTGGCGTACCGGGTCTTGGTTTTCTCCTTATGTGAGGGGATGCCTTCTAGGAAGGCCTGAGGGGCGTTTTGTAATCCACACCGCGGCCTTGGAGAGGTCTTTTCGTATTGTATCTCTCCAAGTAGAGATTGAGCGAAGCCTGTATCTCTTCGACAGTCTCGAACCAGATGCGCCTGCCCTCGGCGCGGAAGTGCTCGTCAAGGAGGGTTCTGTGCAGCCGCTCGACGATGCCGTTAGAATGCAGCCTGGCGACCTTGGTGCGCTTATGCGCGATGCCCTCCAGCTGCAGGAAGAGCTCGTAGGGGTGCTGGTCCGGCCGACCGCAGAACTCTCGGCCAGTGTCGGAAAGGACCGCGTCGATGGAGGCACCATGCTCTTCGGAGGTGGGGAGCACATCGTTGTTCAGGGCCGTCACCGGCATCTTGGAGGTGAAGAGCCGGCCCCAGGCATAGCGGGAATGGCAATCGATGGCCGACTGCAGATGGACCCGGCCCATGCCCTTCTGGATACCCACCAGGAAGGTATCGATAACGAGAAGAGCGCCTGTGTGCGGGGCCTCAATGTGACGCTCGCGGAACTCCGGGCTGAAGCGCTCCAGCGCCTTGATCTGCTCTTCGTTCAGCGCCAGCTTGCGCTCCACAGTCGCCTTCTCCAGGCGCAGCAGGCGTTCGTGCTTGGTCAGCAGGTTGTGGCGCTGCCAGACGCCGCGTACGCCGCCGGAGGAGACCCGTACTCCGCGCAGCGCCAGCTCCTAGGCTACCCGCGTGCAGCCGTGGCAGGGGTGATCCATGGCGTGCGCCAGGATCGCGTCTTCGATCGCCTTGGCAACCCTGTTGGGATGAGGTGCCTTGGCAACCCTGTTGGGATGAGGTGCCTTGGCACCTGGCAAACGGTCGAGCAGTCCCTCTGCGCCATAAGTTTGAAAGTTGCGTCGGATCTCATAGAACTGCTGGCGCGAGGAGCCCATCACCTTGCAGGCCTTCGAGACGTTGTCCAGTTCCTGGGCCAATTCGAGCAAAGACAGCTTGCGTCCTGCTACCTTCTCCTTGCTGGTCATGTCGTGCTCCTTTGGTTGGATTGAACGTCCTTCGGCGATGACATCCTAACCTCAACCGAGGGCGGCACGGCCGCCGCCGAACTCCGGGTCGGAGAACTCCAATCACCGGCGGTCCGAACATTGGTCCCACGGCTGAGGGCAGTCTCTTCCCCTATCGCACGCCCGAACACACGGGTGCAGGGCGCCGTAGCCAGACGAATGGTCGGCTGACGCGTCCGCCGACAGGCGGAAGTCGGCTTTGTCCTGGATGCGCTCTCTCAGACTCTGCGAGAACGCCCATATCAGTCGAGAAATGCCGCCATGCCTTGCTGCAGCCGCGCATGGTGGCATGGTTTACACTGGGCGACACCGAAGAACACGAACCAGGTCACTGAGCATCACAACCAGGCAAAGTCCGTAGCGGTGATGAGATTGGCCAGTGAGACCCCGTCTACCAAGAAGCTGATGTCGACCGCACCGTCTCCGTCCTGATCGATCTGAAGCTGCTCGGCCCCATCGAAGCGCGCTTCGGTGTTGCCGCCGCCGGAGAAGGCCGCGGACCCGATGTATGCGAAGGTCCCGGTCTCGAGACCGGCTGCGAAGACCAGCTTGTCCTCGCCGCTGGCGCCGTTCAGCAGTTCGCCGGCAAAGTCGGCAATCACCGGGCCGCCGGAACCGCCATCGCCCAGCGGGCTGCCATCGAAGAGGAAACTGTCGCCGCCCGATCCACCATAGGCCAAGTCGCCGGTTCCCATCAGGATCGTATCGGCGCCGCTCTCGCCGGCCAGCAGGTCGCCGCCGCTGCCCCCGTAGAGCAGATCGTCACCGCCACGGGCCTCGATCGAGTCGGCTCCGCTCAATCCACTCAGGACATTGTCGCCGGTGTTTCCTTGGATACTATTGTCCAGGCTGTTCCCGCTGCCGTCGATGTCGCCCTTCCGGCCCTGCATGCGCAGGTTTTCGAAGAAGGCCGTAGCCGTGCCGTCGGGAAGCGTGAAGTCCGCTTCGGCGCGCACCAGGTCGGTCCCTCCACCGGCAAGCTCTTCGATGATGTCAGTCGCGGTATCGACTACGAAGGTATCCTCACCGGATCCGCCGACCAGGCTGTCGCTACCGCCGCGGCCATTGAGGATATCGTCGCCGTCATTGCCGATCAGATGGTTGTCGAAGGTGTTGCCAAGGAGCGTGTTGGCCACATCGTTGCCCACCAGGCTGGCCGCACCCACGCCCCCACCGTTGTTGATGTTGGCGCGTTCGACGAAGCCCTCTGTCCCGGTTCCCAGGGTGTAGGCCTGAGCGTCGGAGCGGATGACGTCTTCCAAGCCGCCCGCAGCAGTTTCCAGAATGACGTCGCCAGCGGTGTCGACGATGAAGGTGTCGTTGGCCCGTCCGCCCGCGGCAACGTCACTGCCCGACCCGCCGTTCAAGCGGTCGGAACCGATGCCGGCGCTGAGGAAGTCGCTTCCCGAGCCCCCGCCCAGCCGATCGTTTCCGTCGCCGCCGTAGGCCGTGTCGTCTCCTTCATCGCCAAACAAGGTGTCGCGACCGCTATCGCCTTGAAGTCTGTCGTCTCCATCCTGACCGCGCAGGGCATCGTCGCCACTGTCGCCGTACAGCAGATCATCGTCCCCGGCGGCGCGCAGGTCATCATCGCCATCCAGACCACGCATGAGGTTTACGCCACTGGTTCCCGTCAGGCTTTCGTCGCCGTTGGTGCCAAACAGAGCCACCACCTCAATACCGCTTAGGACCACGCCTGCAGGCAGGCTGACGGCGTTGTAAAGGATCAAGCTGTCGGCGCCGCTGCCGCCGTCGAAGGTGTCGCCCGCCATGATCTGGGATTGAGCCGAGACCAGGAAACTGTCGGAGCCACTGCCGCCGTAGGCTTTGTCTACACCACCGCCACCGGCCAGCACGTCATCGCCAGATCCACCGAAAAGGCTGTCATCGCCGCTGCCGCCATAGAGGGAATCGTCGCCGTTGCCGCCGTAGAAGCTGTTGGAGCCGCTGCCCCCGATCAAGGTTTCGTCGACAGAGGCTGTGTAGTAGCTGACCTGCTCTATCGAAATCAGCACCGCTCCGGTCACAAGCGTCACCCCACTGCCAAGGGCCAGGGTGTCCGTCCCGCTACCGCCGTCATAGGTTTCGCCTGGCAGCATCTCGGACTGGTTCGCCACCAGGAAGGTATCGTCGCCGCTGCCACCAAAGAGGCTATCCAAGCCACTGCCGCCATTGAGGTCGGCATCGCCGCCTGCTCCACCGAAGATCTGATCGTCGCCACTGCCGCCCTCCAGCAGGCTATCGTCACCGGGACCTCCGAAGAGGATATCGCTGCCATCGCCGCCATAAAGCGATCGGTCGTTACCTGAATCTCCGTAAAGCCGATCGTCCTCAATGCCACCCGAAAGAGCGTCGCTGCCACTACCGCCGAAGATAGAGTTTTTCGAGCTGCCGATACCTCCTAAGGTGTTATCTTCTATTCCACCAAAGAGCTTGTCGCCGATCCGAGCGAGAATGAACTCAATGTTGGTGACAAGCACACCGGCGGGAAGATCACCGACCGTTACATCGTTGAGCAAAAGCGTGTCGCTGCCGCTGCCGCCATCCAAACGCTCCGTCGTCGATCCCGCGTCAACGACATCTTGCAAGCTCTCGATCACGATCGTGTCGCTGCCGGAGCCACCATAGACCGTATCGTTCCCGTGACCGCCTATCAGGTTGGCGTCATCTCCATCGCCACCGAAGAGTTTATCGTCCTCACCTCCGCCATCCAAACTAATATCATCCCCGGAACCGCCATAGAGGCTGTCCTTTCCGCTGCTGCCGAGGAGACGCTCATCCTGCCCGGAGCCACCGAAGAGACCATCGGAACCACCTGATCCAGACAGCTGAGCATCGTTGCCCGAGTCACCGTAGAGGCGATCCTCACCATTACTGCCACTGAGATCAGAATCGTCACCGGAACCGCCGAAGATGGCATTCTTACCACCTAAGTCGCCAGCCGCTTCGAGGAACTCGTCATCACCATCGCCACCGAAGATCGTATCACTCCCGCTGCCGCCGTAGAGACCGTAGTCGTCGCCGGAGCCACCGAACAGCGAGTCGTCGCCATCGCCACCAAGCAAGACCTTGTCATCGCCATCGTCGCCGTAGAGCGTGTCGTTTTGATCGTCGCCAAAGAGATAGCTGTCATGCCCTGACCCGCCGAACAGGGCATCTTCGCCCGTTCGCCCAGAGAAGCGATCATCGGCACCACTACCGCCGTAGAGCCTATCAATACCGGCGCCATCGCCTCCGCCGATGACAGCGTCATCGCCCATGCCACCGAAGACAAAGTCGTCGCCGGACTCTCCAGAGAGGTTTCCGTCGTCGCCGGCGCCGCCGTAGATTGAATCCGTGCCAGAGCTACCGCGGATCTCGAAGTCGGCCCCGCTGCCACCAGACACCCGATCGTCGCCTTCGCCGCCAAACAGGCTGGTGTCCTCCCCACTGCCGCCCCAGAGGCTGTCGTCGCCGGTATCTCCAAACAAGCCAAAGTCGTCGCCCCGGTCACCGTAGAGTGTGTCAGATCCAGTCTCTCCGCTCAGCGCCTGGTCATCACCATCACCCCCAAAGATTGTATCATCGCCAGCCAAACCAAAGATCAGCGAATCTGCCCCGGAGCCACCCTTTATGAGATCATTGCCGTCTCTGCCTCTGACAGACCGCTCGTCGCCAGATCCACCATAAATGCGATCGTCTCCGCTACCGCCATACAAAGCATAGTCGTTTCCATCCCCGGCGTAGAGCCTATCATTCCCGGAGGCTCCATTGATGTTACTGTCATCTCCAGAAAGAGTCAGGATCGTGTCATCGAGCGCGCCGCCGAAGAGGTTCTTGTCCGATCCCGAGGTGCCGATCAGACGGCTGCCGTAGTTGATTACCTCGATACCGGTTACCTCGACACCGAACGGTGTCGCCAGGGCCCCGAACACATAGAGCGTGTCCAGACCACTGCCGCCGTCAAGGCTTTCGCCGGCAGCAAGCTCGTCATAGTACACATAGATGACGTCGTTCCCGCTGCCACCGTAAATCGAATCGGCGCCGCTACCGCCGTAGAGACTATCGTCGTCGCCGTCGCCGCCATAAAGCGTATCGACCCCCGAACCGCCCTCCAGCGCGGTATCGTCGCCGACGCCGCCGAAGATTCTATCGTCGCCATTGCCACCTTCCAGCGCGGTATCGTCGCCACCGCCGCCGAAGACACTGTCGTCGCCCTCGCCCCCTTCCAGCGCAGTGTCGTCGCCTTCTCCGCCGAACACGCTGTCGCTGCCCGCGCCACCCTGGAGGTCGCTATCCGCACCGGAGCCACCGTAGAGGCGATCTGTTCCAACTCCCCCAATCAGCGACAGGTCGTTGCCGCTCTGCCCCTCTATCAGATTACTACCGTCACCACCGCCAACGAGGAGGGTGTCATTACCGACACCGCCGTAGAGCGTATCATTGCCATTGCCGCCAAGGAAGTCCTGGTCGTCGCCCTCGCCTCCGAAGATAACGTCGGCACCGCTATCGTTCTTGTCGGCAATCAACCGACTGTCGTCGCCGCTGCCACCATAGATGCGATCTGCCCCTGCACCGCCGTCCAGGTAGGAATCCGCGCCGCTTCCGCCGTATATCCGATCATCGCCTGCCTGGCCCCGCATCGTCCGATCGTCGCCCAGACCGCCGATGAGAGTATCCGCATCGCCACCGCCGTCCAGATTGCTGTCCGCCCCGCTACCTCCATAGACGGTATCGCTGCCCAAGCCACCGTAGAGGAGCGAGTCGGCACCGGACCCGCCGGAGAGCGTATCGTCCTGTTCGTCGCCATAGAGCTTGCCGTCGACACCGTCTCCGGCGATGAGGATATCATTCCCCGACCCACCGAAGATGCTGCCATCGTTGCCGTGCCCGGCATCGATCAGATCGTCATCCCGGCCGCCGAGGAGGCTGCGATCGGCGCCACTGCCGGCTTCGATAAGATCAGCGCCGTCCCCTCCTTCCAATATCGAGTCACCGCCCGAACCCCCAAACAGACTGTCGTTATCCGTGCCACCAAAGAGTTCACGGTCGTCACCATCTCCCCCCAACAAGTGGTCAACGCCGGCATTTCCAAACAGGCCAGCGTCGTTACCAGCATTCGCGTAGATTATGTCGTCACCGAGTCCGCCTCCAATCGTCGCGTCGTCACCGCTTCCGCCGAATACAACATCGTTATTGCCGTCGCCGAACAAAGACGTATCCTGGCCACTACCGCCAAAGATATGGTCATAACCACTGCTTCCCCGGAGAGCTGAGTCATCGCCGATGCCTCCGTAGACCAGATCGTCCCCAAGTAGACCGTTGAGCCCCACATCATCCCCAGAGCCGCCAAAGACTGTGTCGAGACCGGATCCGCCAAACATTTGCTGGTCGTGTCCGCTCCCCCCGAAGAGAACATCATCGCCGTCAAAGCCCAGAATATCCAAGTCATCGCCGTTGCCGCCGTAAATCATATCGACACCGGTGAATCCGAAGAGATCTAGGTCGTTACCACTGCCACCACGTATCAAGTCATCACCGGTAGATCCGTTGAGAGAGGTGTCGTGGCCGGAGCCTCCATCTATGATGTCGTCGCCACTCGCTCCAAGAAGATACCTGTCATCGCCCAAATCGCCATAAATGAGGTCGTGACCGCTCCTGCCGATCAGTGAAGTGTCACTGCCACTCCCACCATATAGTTTGTCGTCTCCAAGCCCTCCGTCGAGACTGTCGTCGTCGGCATCGCCACCGAAGACCGAATCATCGCCACTACCGCCCATGAGCGTGAGGTCGTCGCCATCGCCGCCGAAGAGCATATCCGCGCCCGTATCGCCGCGGATCAGGCTCTCGCCTCCGCTGCCGCCCAGCAAGGTGTCATCGCCATGCTGGCCAACCAGCGAAAGGTCGGCGCCGGACCCGCCATAGACGCGATCATTTCCCGTACCGCCAAAAAGCGAAGCATCGCTGCCGTGTCCCGCTTCGACATGATCGTCGCCGCTGCCGGCATAAAGAAGACTGTCACCGCCGGAGCCTCCGTAGATGCTATCTGCGCCGACACCGCCAAGGAGGTCTCTATCGCCACCGCTGCCGCCGAAGATCCGGTCGGCGCCCAATTCGCCGACCAGCGAGGTATCGTTCCCATCGCCACCCGCTATCAGATCGTCACCGGTGTTGCCTGCAAGTGAAGAGTCGCTTCCAGAACCGCCATAAACCGAGTCCGAGCCACTGTCGCCGTAGAAGCGCTCGTCATCACCGCTACCGGCGAAGAGCGCGTCGTCCCCATCGTCTCCGCTAAAGACCCGGTCCGCATCGTCCCCACCGTAGATCCGATCATCGCCGTCACGGCCAAAGAAGAAACCATCCTTGCCGCCAAGACCGTAGATCCTATCGGCGCCGCTGTCTCCATAGAGCTGCACTTCTTCCTGGTAGATGTAGATCGCGGCAGTTCCGGACGATCCGCTGGGAACATAAAGAGAGTAGCCTTCGATTATGTCGTCGCCCGATCCACCGAAGAAGCGCCCGTTACCGGAAGCGGCGCTCAGGTGATCTTTGCCGTCATCGCCAAAGAGACTGTTGGTGCCCAGCGTGTCAGTCAAACGGTCGTCGCCCGACCCACCGAACAGGCTATCATCGCCGCTGCCTCCATCTAGGCTATCCTCGCCCGATCCGCCGTACAGCGTGTCGTCGCCGCTGACCCCAAGGATGAGGTTGTTCACGCTGTCGCCGAAGAGGGAATCGTCGCCGCTGGTTCCGGTCAGGCTGGCGTAGGCGGTGAATTCTTCGACGTCGATGAGGCTGGCACCTGGCGGCAGGGTCACATTGCCGAGCAAGACAACTGTGTCGCTGCCGCTGCCACCGTCCAGGATGTTGCCATTGGCCAGATCGCTCTGAGCGCGCACGAAGAAGGTATCGTCGCCGGAGCCACCATAGAGGCTGTCGATCCCCGCGCCGCCGTAGAGACCGGCATCGTCGCCATCTCCACCGTAGAGCGTATCGTCCCCCGCACCACCGTCTATCGGGCCCGCAGTCCTACCGGCCATGGATCCGTCGTCGCCGTCCCCGGCATCGATCACGTCGTCGCCACTGCCTCCTTGCAGGGCACCGTCGATCCCACTACCGCCGTAGAGGCGATCATTGCCAGAGCCTCCATAGAGCAGAGAGTCGGCACCGCTGTCGCCATAGATTCTATCGTCACCATAGCCACCGCTGAGGCCAGCTCCGGAATAGGCGTCGCCGTCGTCGCCCAAGCCACCGAAGATGCGGTCGTTTCCGGATTCGCCCAGCAGAGAGATGTCATCTCCGCTGTTTCCACGCACAAGGTCGTTGCCGGACTCACCGGAAAGCTGCGTGTCGCTGCCGCTGCCACCGTAGAGACTATCGGCCCCATCACCGCCATAGAGCCTTTCATCGTCGCCGTCGCCGCCGGAGAGGGTGTCGCTGCCGCTGTCACCGAAGAGAGCGCTATCGGCGCCGCTGTCACCGGACACGCGATCCTGACCCGATCCACCATGGAGGTCGCTCTCGTAACCACTGCCGCCATAGACGCGGTCCTCGCCAAGATCGCCGTAGAGCCTGGTTTCATTCCCAAGGCCACCGAAGATGCGATCGCCGCCAAGGCCGCCGAAGAGCGTGGCGTCATCGCCTGATTCCGCGTAGATCCTATCTGCGCCGCTACCGCCATCGAGGAGCGTGTCGGCACCGGAGCCGCCGAAGAGGCTATCGTCACCATCGCCGCCAAAGAGCGCGCTGTCGTCTCCAAGGCCGGCGTAGATGCTGTCGTTACCGCTATCGCCCAGAAGGCCAACATCGGCGCCGTCGCCGCCATAGACGTCATCGTCGCCCGCACCGCCTGCCAGACTGGTGTCGTCGCCGGCGTCGCCGAAAAGGGCATCGATCCCGGTACCGCCTAGGAGCGACGCGTCGTCATCGGCTCCGCCATAGAGCCTATCGTTGCCACTTGCGCCGTCGAGCAGAGTGTCCTTGGCGCTGCCGCCGAAGACAGTATCGTCCCCGTTACCACCAATGAGCGTGGCATCTCTTCCTTCTCCCAGGCCGCCAAGAATCGTGTCGTTGCCACTGTCCCCGAAAATCTGGCTGTCGGACCCACTGCCACCGTCGACGATGTCCTGGCCGCTCCCCCCGAAGAGGCCCTGGTCGCCGCCGTCGTCGCCGTTAACGTGATCATTGCCCGCACCGCCAAAGAGTGATCTGTCGTCCTTAACACCGCCGTAGAGGCTGTCGTCACCACTCTGCCCGGAAAGCGTATCATTGCCGCTTGCACCATAGATGGTATCGGACTGGCTGCTGCCGGTCAGTGTATCAAGACCGTCCGACCCCTCGATCAGAACCACCTCGATGCTGGTAAGCACGGCCGCAACCTGATCGAAGTCTGCGCCCTCACGCAAGATCAGAGTGTCGCTGCCGCTACCACCGTCGAAGACGTCGCCGTCCTGGATGCCCTTTGCCTTGACCAGCAGGGTGTCGGCGCCGCTACCGCCGAAGAGACTGTCGATCCCCTCTCCGCCGGCAAGGCTGGCGTCGTCGCCCTTGCCGCCAAAGACCGTGTCATCACCGATTCCGCCAAAGAGGCCACGGTCGTCGCCGAGCCCACCGTAGAGACGATCTCCTCCGGCATCGCCGTAGAGCAGGCTGTCGCCGGCAGATCCGCCGACCAGCTTGTCCGATCCGGTGCTGCCGGCAAAGGAGTAGTCGTAGCCAGACCCACCATAGAGCGCGTCGTCGCCGCTGCCGCCCATAAGGGTTCGATCAATGCCCTGGGCGCCGTAGATCAAGTCCCGATCGTCGCCGCCGAAGAGGCCTCGATCGTTGCCGTCCGCTCCCAGCAGAACGTCGTCACCGGCACCGCCATAGAGGTTACGGTCACTGCCAAGGCCGCCGTCGATCCTGTCATCGTCACCGGCACCGACCAGCATAGTATCGCTACCGTGACCGCCATAGAGCGAGTCTGCCCCCGCATCGCCATAGAGGCCACGATCGCTACCGCTGTCGCCATAGATCACGTCGTTGTCGGCGAAGCCCATCAACTCGCTATCGGCACCCGAGCCACCGAAAACAAGATCGTCACCTGTACCGCCAACCAGCCTTACGTCGTTACCCCGCCCACCGCGCAACAGATCCATGCCACTGTCGCCACCCAGACTGCTGTCGCTTCCCGCACCGCCATAGAGGCTGTCGTCGCCATCGCCGCCAAGGAGAGAGGTGTCGTCGCCGGAGCCGGCCAGGATTCTATCCACGCCTGAGTCGCCGCGAAGCGAATGATCTTGGCCGGAACCGCCTTCGAGGTGGTCATCGCCGCTACCGCCGATCAGCCAGGTATCGTTGCCCAGCCCGGCAAAGAGACTGTCAGCGCCATCGCCGCCGTCGAGGAATGAATCGTTCTCGGCATCGCCATAAACCCGATCGTCGCCAGCACCGCCATAGAGGCCAAAGGCTTCGCCACTGCCTGCGTGCAGCAAATCCTCGCCATCGTCGCCGAACAGCAACGCATCCCGACCGGAACCGCCATAGAGACTGTCATGGCCGGTGCCACCGACCAGAAACGCGTCATTACCGCGACCACCGAAGAGGCTGTCGTCGCCGGAGTTGCCGAGCAGACTTTGATCGCTGCCGCTCCCACCCTCGATGCGATCGGACCCGGCGCCGCCGGAAAGCGAGTTGTCTTCACCAGTCCCGCCGTAGACCCGATCATCGCCACTGCCCCCGGAGAGGCTAAGATCGTGGCCGGCACCTCCGAAGACACGATCCAACCCGCTGCCGCCGTCAAGCTGCGTATCGGCACCGCTGCCGCCCTCAACCCGGTCAGCACCATCGCCGCCACGCAGTGTTCGGTCTGCACCGCTGCCACCGAAGATTTCATCATCGCCCTGATCGCCGTTCAGGCCTATGTCGGATCCGATGTCACCAAAGACACTGTCGTTGCCATCGCCACCGTTAAGGGCGCTGTCCGCGGCAGCCCCGCCATAGACAAGATCGTCGCCGCTGCCACCGAAGAGTTGGGAGTCGCTACCGCTTCCACCATAAAGCCGATCGGCGCCGTCGTCGCCGCCTAGGAAGGTATCGTCTCCGGCGCCGCCGTAGAGGCGGTCCTTGCCGCTATCGCCCTTCAGCGCATCGTCGGCACCGGTGCCAGCGTGCAAGACATCGTCACCGCTGCCACCGAAGAATCTGCTATCTACCCCAGATCCACCATAGAGACTGTCGTCACCGTCATTGCCGAATAGATCTGCGTCGTCGCCATCGTCGCCAGTGACAATATCATCTCCACTGTCGCCATATAGAATGCTGTCCTCCCCGGATCCACCGGAGACCAAGTCGTCGCCGCTGCCGCCAAAGAAGCGGATATCCGCGTTAGAACCAGCCTCGTAGCCTGAGGCACCAAACAGGCTGTCGCTTCCCTCCCCACCATAGAGACCAGAATCGACATCCACCCCGCCATAGAGCCCATCGTCGCCGCTACCGCCAAAGAAGCCCCTGTTTTTTCCGGCTCCACCAAAGAGGCGATCGGCCCCGCTACCACCCTCTAAAACACTGTCATCGCCCGAGTCACCAGCGATAAGGTCATCGCCATCACCGCCCAAGAGACTGGTGTCGCCACCGCTGCCGCCATAAAGGCTATCCTGGCCCTTGTCACCTTCGAGCAGCGAATCGTCACCGTCCCCGCCTGCGAGCAGGTCGTCGCCGTCACCGCCGAACAAACTGGAATCGTCACCGGCGCCGCCCGACAGGCTGTCCGCTTCGCTGCCGCCATAGAGTCCGTAGTCGCCGCCCACACCGCCGTAGAGACTGTCCGCACCTTCACCGCCATAGAAGAATCGGTCGTTCGCGCTATCGCCGAAGAGGCTGTCGTCGCCAGTGCCGCCGTCAAGGTAACTGTCACCACCGCTGCCGCCATAGACCCCATCGTCACCAGCCTGCCCCTGCAGGGTCTTATCATTGTCATCACCGCCGTAGAGTTGGTCTTTGCCGGATAGCCCGAACAGCGTGTCGCTGCCGGTGAAGCCGGAGATGCTGTCGTCGAGACTGGTGCCGAAGAGCGTGTCATCGCTGCTGCCTGAGTTCACCACCACCTTCTCGATATTGGTGACTGTCACCCCGACCGGAAGTGAGACGCCGTCGTAGAGCACCAAGGTGTCGATGCCGCTGCCACCATCCAGAAGTTCGCCGAGAACCAGGTCGCCGACACTCTGAACGACAAGGACATCGGCACCGCTGCCGCCATAGACCGAGTCCAAGCCTTCGCCGCCGTAGAGCCCGACGTCGTCGCCGCTGCCACCGCGAACAAGGTCAGCGCCCGAACCGCCAAACAGGCGGATATCATCACCGGAGCCACCGAAGAGTCCATCGTCGCCACTGCCACCCTGAAGGAAGGTGTCCTTGCCATCTCCGCCATAGAGACTGTCGTCGCCATCTTCACCGTAGAGGCCAAGGTCGTCACCGGATCCGCCGAGCACGCTATCTGCGCCGCTATCGCCATAGAGGCGCGTGTCGCCACCCGATCCACCCTCTAGACGATCGTCGCCACTGTCACCGCGAATGATAAAGTCATCACCGAGACCGGCGGTTAAGCTGTCGTCACCCTCGCCGCCATCCAAGAAGCTGTCATCGCCGCTTCCACCCGCGACCAGATCCGCACCGCTGCCACCATTGAGGAAGCCGTCCGCATTGCTCCCGCCATAAAGGCTGTCCGCACCGTCATCGCCATAGAAATCCCTGTCCTCGCCGTCGCCGCCGAAGATCAGATCAGAACCTTCATCCCCATAGAAGAAAGTATCCCCTCCGCTACCGCCGACGAGGATATCGTTCTCACCTCCGCCATAGAACTCTTTGTCATCGCCCGACCCGGCGACAAGAGAGTCCGCTCCTTGGCCACCATTGATATCAAAGTCGTTGCCGCTGCCTGCATCGATGCTATCGTCGCCGGAGCCGCCGTACAGCCTGCGATCGTCGCCAGCGCCGCCTGCAAGGATGTCTAGGCCGCTGCCACCATAAAAACTGCTGTCGTCGCCGTATCCGGCGTCTAGGGAATCGTCGCCAAGGCCACCGTAGAAGAGGCTGTCGTCGCCGTCTCCACCGAAGAGGCTGTCATCTCCAAGTCCGCCGTAGAAGCTACTGTCGTCGCCATAGCTGCCGTAGAGGCTGTCGGCCCCTGCACCACCGAAAAAGCCCTGGTCTCTGCCTAGGTCACCGTGCAGGGTGTCGTCGCCGTCACCTCCGTAGAACTGTCCATCAAGGTCGACATCACCGCCGCCATAGAGCCTGTCGTCGCCACTGCCGCCATAAAGATAGCTGTCGATCCCGGCACCCGCATCGATCAGGTCCTGCCCGCTGCCTCCGAAGAAACTGACGTCGCTGCCGTTATCGGTGACGAGCGACGCGATGATCCCGCGACCGTAGAGACGATCATCACCCTCTTCGCCGCTTATGTTGCTGTCGTTGCCGGTATCCGCAAAGACAACGTCATCGCCCGACCCGCCGTTGAGGGCGTCGTCGTCGCCGTCGCCGCCATAGAGGGTATCTTTGCCGCTGAGACCATAGAGCCGGTCGGCACCGCCATTTCCCTCAATGCTATCGCTGAGTTCCGTGCCGGTCAGCACATCGCTGGCGCTACCGCCCAGAATGTAAACCTCTTCGACCCCGGTCAGCTCGACGCCTGCCGGCACGGTTGCCCCGTTCAAGAGCAGCAAGGTGTCGACGCCGCTGCCGCCATCCAAGGTGTCACCGGCCGTCAGCTCATCGGAGACCGCGACAATCAGGGTATCACTTCCGCTGCCGCCGAAAACCCGGTCGATGCCACTACCGCCACTCAGATTGGTGTCGTCACCCAGACCACCATAAATCTCGTCCGACCCGGAACCGCCATAAAGGCTGGCGTCGTCTCCCCCATCGCCGGCAATCCGATCCTCGCCGCTATAACCGAAGAACGAAGCATCCTTGCCAAGACCACCGTAAAGACGATCCGCACCGCTATCGCCATAAAGCGCCTGATCGTCACCGGACTGCCCGAAGATGCTGTCTGCCCCGTCTCCGCCGCGCATGTTCCCATCGGCACCCGAGCCACCGATGACAGTGTCGTCACCGGCACCGCCGAAGAGGTTTAGATCGCTTCCGTCTCCTGCCGAGAGCGTGTCGGCGCCGCTGAGACCGTAGAGGGAATCGGAGCCGCTGGCCCCATAGAGGCTATCTTGGACAGAGGTACCAACCAGCCGCTCCTTTGCGGAGGTGCCGACCACGACCACCGATTCGATGCCACTCAGGACGACACCCGCCGACAGGGAGGCAGCATTGTTCACGATCAGGGTATCGCTTCCCACCCCGCCGTCGAAGACCTCGCCAAAGGCCAGGGCCGCTTGTTCGGCGACCAGAAATGTGTCGTCTCCACTGCCGCCATAGAGCGTATCCGCGCCAGAAGCGCCTTCCAGTATGTCGTCGCCACTTTCTCCCAGCATGCTGTCGGCAATGCTGGTACCGACCAGGCTGTCGGTCTGGCTGACGCCGTAGAAGACTGCACTCTCCAGACCACTGATCACCAAGCTAGAAAGCGAGGCCCCGTCTCGCACCAACAGCGTATCGTTGCCGTCACCGCCGTCCAAAGTCTCGGTCGTGCCGACCTCGGCCTGATTCCGCACGATGAAGGTATCGTCGCCTGTTCCACCGATCAGCTCATCGCTACCGGAATCGCCATAGAGGACGTCATGCCCGCTTCCGCCGTCAAGATGTGTGTCGCTAGAGGAGCCGCCGAACACTGTATCGTCACCGTCACCGCCCAAGACAGAGCGATCGCCACCGTGGCCACCATACACCACGTCGGCACCAGAGCCGCCATTTAGGAAACTGTCGGTGCCTCCCTCACCAAAAATGGAGTCGTTCCCCGACCCACCGTAAAGACTGAAGTCAAAAATCACACCGCCATAGAGCAGATCGTCTCCGTCCTCGCCCAGAAGAGTCCGGTTGATGCCGCGGTCTCCCGCTCGGATTATGTCGTCTCCGCTATCGCCTTGAAGATTTGTGTCACCGCTGCCGCCGCCATAGATCCTATCGCTACCACTGCCACCATAGAGGCTCCGGTCCGATAGGCTGCCACCCTCCAAGAGGTCGCTTCCGTCACCGCCGAACAACCCGGTGTCCGATCCGCTGCCACCATAGAGCTTGTCGTCCCCACTACCGCCGGACAGCTGATTGTCTTGGCCATTGCCACCGTAAAGCGTATCCTCGCCGCTGCCGGCGTAGAGGTCAGTGTCGTCACCACTGCCGCCATCGATCAGGTCGACACCCGCTCCACCGCGCAAGTCGCGGTCCGAGCCAGATCTACCATAGACACTGTCGTTGCCCGCAAGTCCGGAGAGGCTCAGGTCATCGCCGGCACCACCCTCAATACGATCGTCGCCGAGATCGCCGTAGAGGGTCGCGTCGTTGCCCGTTCCCCCAGCGACGGTGTCATCGCCACTCCCGCCATACAAGCGACTGTCTGCACCTTCACCGCCCGCGACCACATCCAGCCCACTGCCCCCGCGCAGGATGGAATCGTCACCGTCGTCGCCCGCCACAGAGTCCGCCCCATCACCGCCCTGGAGGTCCCTATCCTTGCCACGTCCCCCCGCGACCAGATCGTCGCCCTCATCGCCATAGAGCCTGACGTCGTCGCCATCGCCACCGAAGACCTGATCATCGGCACTGCCGCCGAAGAGGTCCCTGTCGGCGCCGGTGCCTGCATAGATCCGATCCTTCCCGCTGGCGCCGTAGACCGGTCCATCATCGCCGGTTCCGCCATAAACGCGATCCGACCCGGTCAGACCATGGATCGTATCCTTCCCGGTTCCTCCATAGAGCCTGTCGGCCGCACTGCTGCCATAGAGCAGGTCGTCGCCCGAGGTTCCGGCGATGCTACTCTCCAGGGTCAAGATCACCTCGATCCCGGTGACATCGACCCCGGCCGGCAGGGTCGCACCCTGGCCCAGGATCAAGGTGTCGACGCCACTGCCGCCATCGGCGATCTCGCCAGCAACCAGTTCGCCCTGGCTCTTGGCATAAAAGGTGTCCGCACCGGAGCCACCGAAGAGGCTGTCCGCATTCCCCCCGCCGGTCAGGCGGTCGTCGCCGCTACCGCCGGTCAGTGTGTCAGCAGCGCTCTCACCATAGAGGCTGTCGTTACCGCTGCCACCGTCGATGGTGTCGTCGCCCTCACCGCCGCCCAGAACATCCGAACCGCTGGTGCCAACCACCTGGTCCGCTGCGGAGGTAGCCCGCAGCAATGTAACCTCGAAGCCGCTAGTGGTTATGCCGGCCAGGTTGGCGCCGCTGAGCAAGACAAGGGTATCGCGACCGACCGGATCACTGAAGGTCTCCCCGGCCGCACCTTCGCCGGATCCAATGATGACCTGATCGTCTCCGGGACCGCCGTAGACAGAGACGTCGAAACCTGAGCCACCGCGCAGCACATCATCGCCATAGCCACCAAAGAGGTCTCGGTCCGCACCGCTGCCGCCATAGATCGTATCGCGCCCATAGCCGCCGATCAGGAGCGTGTCGGCCTCACTGCCACCCAGCACTACATCCGCGCCGCTGTCCCCGACCAACCTGAAGCCCTCCCCAGAGCCCGCGGAGATCAGATCGCTTCCCGACCCACCGTAGAGGAGAAGGCCACGGCCGGTATCGCCGTAGAGTCGGTCGTCGCCCTCACCTCCATAGAACAACCCGTCGTCGCCAGCGCCGCCGTAGAGACGGTCATCGCCCTCTTCACCGGAAAGGCTATCCCGGCCGCTGAGGCCCAATATGGTGTCCGATTGCTCGCTGCCAAAAATGGTGTTGCTGCCACTGGTTGCATAGGCAAGCACATGCTCGATATCGGAGTTCGAGACCAGATCATTGCCGGAAGCGGCACCGCCGGGAACGTCGCGAATGATCAAGGTGTCTTCGCCATCGCCGCCGAAGAAGGAGTCGCCGAGCACCACCTGGCCTGCACTTCCGGCATCCAAGGTGTCAGCGCCATCGCCGCCATAGACCCGGTCCGCCCCAGAGCCACCGCTCAGGCTGTCGGCATCGCTATCGCCGAGCAGGAGGTCATCGCCACTCTCCCCGGAGAGGCTGTCGTCGCCCGCCCCGCCATATTGCGTATCATTTCCGCTTTGACCGAAGAGACTATCGTCGCCGCCACGCCCGGAGAGAATGTCGGAGAGGCTCGTGCCGTAGATCAGGTCGGGCGCAGAGCTGCCCGCACGCTGGACATACTCTATCCCGGTCAACTCCACATCGGCCAGGAGACTGGCGCCTTCCTGCAGGACCAGGGTATCGACGCCGTCACCGCCGTCGAAGCGATCGCCGATCGTCAGCTCGCTCTGGCTGCCAACCAGGAAGGTGTCGGCACCCGATCCACCGTAGAGCGTGTCACCGCCAGATCCGCCAGAGAGCAGATCGTCACCCAGTCCACCGGTAAGCGACTTGTCATCGCCGTCGCCGCCGTAGATGCGGTCGTCGCCGTTATCGCCGTAAAGAACGCTATCATCGCCGTCGCTGCCGAAAATCGTGTCGTTTTCACCGCCACCGTAGACGTCCGTGAGCCCGCTGCCCTTGGACCCATCGATGGTGTCGTCGTCGGCGTCACCGAAGAGCCTGGCAGCCTTGCCCGAGCCAGCTTCGATAAGGTCGGCGCCGAGCCCACCGCGGATGATGCTGTCGTCACCGGCACCGCCACGCAGCGTGTCGTCTCCCCCGCCGCCAAAGAGATTGTCGTCATCGCCGTCGCCGGCATCGATCAGGTCGTCGCCATAACCTCCACGCAGCCCGCCGTCTTCACCGGCACCGCCATAGAGACTGTCGTTACCACTGCCGCCGTAAAGACCCTGATCCTCCCCGCTGCCGCCAAAGACACGATCGTCCCCGGTCTCACCAAGCAGACTGGTGTCGGCACCACTGCCGCCGGCCAGAAGGTCGTCGCCGCTCTGACCGTAGAAAGAGACATCATCGCCGGCATCACCATAGAGGCTGTCTTGTCCGCTTTCGCCAAGCAGAGCAGTATCGTCACCTTGACCGCCGAAGAGTTGGTCGTCGCCCAAACCGCCTCTGATACGATCGATTCCACTGCCGCCATAGAGGCCAAGATCATGGCCGGCACCGCCGTAGAGCCTGTCCTCGCCGCTGTCGCCGTAGAGCAGGGAATCGTTACCATAGCCACCGTAAAGACCATCGCCATCTTTGCCGCCGTAAAGACGGGCGTCATCGCCAGCGTCCCCATAGACCAAATCTTTACCGCTGCCGCCGAACAGCAGGCTGTCATTGCCCGATCCACCGAATAGGGTATCGACATCATCCTCACCGAGCAGGCTGAGGTCATCGCCGCTGCCGCCGAAGAGCATGTCAGAACCCACACCGCCGGCAAGTTGATCGGCGCCGCTGTTCCCTTCAATGCTATCGGACGTGCTTGTCCCGGCCAGGGTGTCGTCCCCATCACTGCCGGTTGAGGCCAGCGTTGCAATGCGTTCTAGCGAGATCAGATTGATGCCCGAGAGATCGACGCCGGTGCCGACCCTGAGTTCGTCATTGCCCGAGCCACCATCGAGAAGCTTGCCGACATCGCCCTCACCGCTCCGCAGATAGACTGTGTCGGCACCCGAACCGCCATAGACGTTATCCACGCCTAAGCCAGGTTGCAGGCGATCATCGCCGTCATCACCGTAAATCGTATCGTTGCCAGTACCCCCAACCAAACCGTCGTGGCCGCTGGCCCCCTGCAGATTGTCGTCCCCCGCATCGCCGAAGAAAACCACGTCTTCGGCAATCGTTCCTGCGGTGGCTAGGCTGTCGCGCAGGCGCAATGCCAACAGGGTGTCGTTGCCAAGGTCGCCGGAAAGAGGCGTGCCCGATCCACCGGCCAAAGTGTCCGCGGCGACACCGCCCAAGGCAGACAAGCTGGCCACGAACTCAATCCCGCTCAGGGTTACGCCGATGGTCGATGCGCCCGAGGACACCAGCAACGTGTCTAGGCCCGATCCACCGGCTGCTTCCTCCCCGGCTGCTGCCTCGCCCGAACCCAGCAAGATGGTGTCGGATCCATCGCCACCGAAAGCTAAGTCCTTGTCCTTGCCGCCGACCAAGAGGTCGTCGCCGGAGCCACTGAAGAGACTGTCCTCGCCCGCACCTCCATAGAGATCGTCGTTACCGCTTGCGCCCGACAATGTGTCGTTTCCAGTGCCCCCGCCATAAGGAGCCCCACCGTCGATTGTGTCCTGGAAGCTGGTCCCGCTCAGCGCATCGTCAGAGTCGCTGCCATAAAGGGAGACCTGCACCGCTTCGACATTCTGGATAACCAATCCTGGGTTCAAGTCGTCGGCGCCGATCAAAACCAGTCTGTCTTGTCCAGACCCGCCGTCGAATGTGCCCCCGCTCAAATTCTCCGCACTCAAGACCTCGATCGAGTCGGCTCCGCTGCCACCCAGCACTGTCTGCTGGCTGGCAGTAGAAGATGCGATGATGGCGACCGTATCATCCCCTCCATCGCCATACAGTGTGTTGTCACCACTTATACTGCGCAAAAAGTCGTCGCCGCTGCCGCCGAAAAGGCTATCTGCACCCGAACCACCGATCAGTTCGTCCTGGCCACTGTCGCCACGCAAGGTATCGGCGTCGGATCCACCCCAAAGGCTATCTGCATCAAGACCGCCGTAGAGGCTGTCGGCACCGCTGTCGCCATAGAGCCCCTCATCCATGCCTGCGCCACCGAAGATGCCGTCGTCACCTTCCCCGCCGTAGAGAAAGGGATCGTCGCCAGATCCTGCTTCAAGACGGTCGTCGCCGCCCAACCCGTAAAGCGAGTCGCGACCACTGAGGCCGACCAGAGTCTCCGGCAAAGCACTGCCTTCGATGGAGTTGTCAAGGCTACTGCCCAGAAGCACCACACTCTCAATACCGCTCGTGACCGCGCCCGCAGGCAGGCTCGCGCCGTTCTGCAGGATGAGGGTATCGCTGCCAGCACCACCATCAAGCGTTTCGCCGGCGATCAGGGCCGTTTGGGTCGCGACAACCAGGGTGTCGGCACCGCTCCCGCCGTCAAGCGAATCCACGCCGGTTGCGGCGACCAGGACATCATCGCCGCTGCCTCCCTCGACGCCATAATCGCCACTGCCGGCTGTCAGACTGTCGTCGCCGCTGCTTCCTTGTTGCAGGAGGACCTCGACCGAGTTGAGGACGGCGCCGACTGGAATCGTCGCGCCATCGCGCAGCACCAAGGTGTCGTTCCCTGCGCCGCCGTCGAAAGCGTCGCCGGCGAGAATCTCTCCCTGGCTGGAAGCGACCAGAAGATCCCCACCGCTTCCCCCATAGAGGGAGTCCAATCCTTCTCCCCCGTAAAGCGTGTCATCGCCGTCCGAGCCACGAACAGTGAGATCGTCGCCTGCCCCACCAAAGACGATGTCGTCGCCCGACCCGCCATCGAGAGAGCGATCGTCGCCAGAGCCTCCGAAAACGCGATCGTTTCCGGACCCAGCACGAAAAAAGCGGTCATCGCCGCTGCCTGCGTAGAGCCTATCGTCCCCCAGCGTTCCCCCAATGAAAGAATCGTTTCCGTTCCCACCAAAGACGCTGTCGTCCCCGCTCCCACCATAGAGATCAAAATCAGATCCAGCGCCGCCATCGAGCGTATCGCTGCCGCTGTTCCCGAAGAGCCTATCGACCCCCGTCAAACCTGAGACAATGTCCGCGGCGCTGCTGCCGACAAGTGAATCGTTGCCGCTGGTTCCGTTAATGATTGCCATATTCCGCGCCCTCACACGTACAGATAATGTCCAGCAGGGTCGATGAATCACTCACTGCTGCATCACTAGATTGGGTCCTGATCGTTTAGTACCCCATCTATGCTCCAGCAATCAATGTCGATTTAGCTAATTCATGTCAAAATCCACAATAAACAACCCCTAACAAGCACTCTATATACACTTATGAATAGGTTACCTATCCAAAAGATACCCTAACCTGACCTAACGATACCTGGGTTTACATGATTCAGAGGTGAAATACCCATGAGTTCTTCTAACAATGATGCGCATGGTGGTCTCACAGAGGCGCTGGTCGGCGAACCCAACGCTATCGCCGCAGCGGAAAAGCGAGTCGCCAAGGGCGGACTCGCAAGCATGCACTCAGCCGATAACCTGTGCGATTCGGTCACGTTTGGTCGAGCAAGAGTAGCTGTCAGTCTGACAGTTGGAGGAGGCGGTTATAGCGCGCAAAATCCGTGCGTTCGGGGGCACGATGAGCTTAAACTTACGAACGCTTCTGCTG
This sequence comes from Rhodospirillales bacterium, assembly GCA_963669445.1. Taxonomy (GTDB): domain Bacteria; phylum Pseudomonadota; class Alphaproteobacteria; order Kiloniellales; family JACOMY01; genus JACOMY01. The sequence goes on along the minus strand of OY770029.1, from coordinate 270,779 downwards.
TCTGGCATTGCCGCACAACTTTTGATCGGACCAGGGCAAGCGCACGCGGACTGCGCCACGAGCGGAAGCGCAGCCACCTGCAGCGGAGACCTTTCCGAAGGTGTCTCGTTCCAGAACGAGAACATCACCGAACTTCTCATCCAGGATCTGACAAGCGACATAGAGCCCGCTTCGACGAGCAGCGCCGTGGTTCTGGAGAACCAAGGTGCGACGAACGAAGAGGCCATCGGGTCGCTCGTCACTTTCGATGGCGGCGGTTTCGGTATCGTCTCCCAACTGGACGGTATCGATGCCTTCTCACTTGGCGGCGACGGTTCCGACGCGCTGAACGGCGGGCCGCCGGCAGACGATCAACTGGTGCGAGCCGGTTCCGACGGCGCTGGGATCGTCGACGATATGGAGGCGGGAATTGTCTTTGAAAGCGGATTCGTTTCCGGGAGCGGTAGCGATAACAGCCTTCTGTCAGTCTTGAGTCAAGGCGGTAAGGGCGGCAACGGCGGGTCCGGCACCTCTGTGGTTGGGAACGAGCATGGCGGTGCAGGTGGAAGTGGCAGCGCCGCGGGCTCAATTAGCTTCTCAGCTGCCTCCGGCGTGTCGGTGACGGCCTCGGGCGGCGGTACAGCCATCTCGCTTACCGGGCAAGGTGGCGACGGCGGCGAAGGCGGCGAAGGCGTTGCCTCTACACTCGGCTCCGGCTATGGCGGCGACGGGGCCAGCGGCGGTGACGGGGGGATGGCGACGGTCACCATAGATGGCGGTAGCTTTACACAGGATGGCAGCGATACCCTCTTCCTCCTCAACTCTGTCGCCGGCGACGGCGGCGATGCTGGAGAAGGCCGGTCGGACAGTGCTGGGTCTGGTTATGGTGGTGAGGGTGGCATCGGCGGTGACGGCGGTACGATTACCTTTGACCTGAATGCCGGCAGCTTCACGGTCGGCACGGCCGGCGGCAACGCAATCACCATTCAGAGCCAAGGGGGCCAAGGGGGCAACGGCGGCGAAGGGCGCAGCGATGCCGGCGGGGACGGCAACGGTGGTGCGGCTGGTGCTGGTGGTGACTCCGGCTTCATAACGGTATCGACGAGTGCTACCGACCCATCGCAGGTAAGAATCACCACGAATTCCACCAGCCTCACCCAAAGTGCGGTCAGGATAGAGAGCTTGGCCGGTTCCGGCGGCGTCGGCGGCGAGGGGATATCAAGTGTCGGTGCCGGGAGCGGCGGTAACGGCGGCCAAGGCGGTACCGGAGACGCGGTTCAGATCGATCTGCTTGCGACCATCACGACCAAGGGAAGCGGGTCGCAGGGACTCCATGTTCGCAGCTACGGCGGTGCAGGTGGAGACGGCGGTAGTGGCAGCGCGGGGATCGGACCTGGTGAGGGGGGTGCTGACCTGGGTGGCGGGCCAGGCGGCGATGTCAACGTCAACTTCGCGGGGAGCATCACCACGAGCGGCGACGAGGCCAACGGCATTCTTGCCCAATCTGTCGGCGGCTTCTCCGGCAACGCTGGTTCAAGCACAGGCTTCCTGGCCTTTGGTGCCAGTGGTCAATCCGCCGGCGACGCCGGATCGGCTGAAATCTTCGTCAACTTTGACCTTCTGGAGGGGGTGAGCATCACCACAATGGGGGATTGGGCCGCGGCGGTCAGGGCGCAGTCTGTCGGTGGTGGCGGCGGGCTAGGCTCCACGGCCGACGGCATTGGCGCACTCGGCGGCAGCGGCTCGGCCGGCGGCGACGGAGATAGCGCTGTTATTGAGTTCTTCTCCGGCACGGTTGAAACCCATGGGCAAGGCGCACGGGGCCTGGAAGCCTCTAGTCGTGGCGGCAGCGGCGGCGATGCCGGTGGATCGACCGGCGTGACCGCTCTGGGCGGTTCCGGTGGCACCGGTGGCAATGGAGGGGGAGTCTCGATCAGCACCTCTGCACCGGTCACAACATACAACAATCAAGCCGATGCTATCTATGCGGCAAGTCTCGGCGGCGGCGGTGGATCGGCCCATTCGACCGTCGGTATTGTCTCTCTGGGTGGCAGCGGCGGCGATGGCGGCGACGCTGGCACAGTCTCGGTAAATCTTGGCGTCGACATCAGTACGTCCGGCGACGATGCCGACGCAATCTTCTTGCATAGTGTGGGCGGCAGCGGCGGCGACGGTTCCAATGCCATCGCTGTGTCTGAAGTTGGCTTTTCCTTGGCCATTGGCGGGAGCGGCGGGAGCGGCGGCGACGGCAACGACGCGACCTTCGACGACGAAAGCGCCAGAGGTTACAAAGTGACCACTCATGGCGACCGCTCCCGTGGCCTCGTCGCCCATTCGGTCGGCGGCAGTGGCGGCGACGCCGGCAGCGCCATATCGGTCAGCCTCTCCCCGACTCTCAGTTTCGGCCTTGGCGCCAGCGGCGATGGCGGACCTGGCGGCAGCGGCGGCGTTGCCAGCATCACGACCGGTGGTGACATCAGCACCGCGGGCAGCAGTGCACCCGCCATCAGCGCACAGTCCACTGGCGGAGGTGGCGGCCATGCAGGAACGACCGTAACCTCTGCGGATTCTGCCGGCGTTGCCATCGGCGTTTCAGTCGGCGGCAGCGGTGGCAACGGCGGAGACGGCGGCACCGTTACTGTCACCGCAGGCGGCACACTGGAAACCAAGAGCAGCGCCTCGCCGGCCCTGCTGGCACATAGCCAGGGCGGCGGCGGCGGCCACTCTGGCGTCACTGTCACCGGCGACGCCATGGCCACAGCGAACGCAAGCATCTCCGTCGGCGGTAGTGGAGGCGCAGGTGGCAATGGCGGCGAGGTCACTGTCACGGCAGAGGGCAGGATCGCCACCGAAGAGGAAGCCTCGCCTGGCATCGTGGCGCACAGCATCGGCAGCGGCGGCGGCAATGCCTATTCGACCATCAGTGCTTCGGGTGTGACCAATGCCACCTTCGGACTCGGTATTGGCGGCAGTGGTGGAGCCTCTGGCGACGGCGGCCCCGTAACCGTCACTGCGAGCGGCCGCGAGATCAAGACAGCAGGGTCGAACGCTCCAGGCATCACCGCCATGAGCATCGGCGCCGGCGGCGGCGACGGCGGCATCTCCGTAACCGGCGACATCGAGACTTCGGCCAACATCGGCCTCTCTATCGGCGGCGACGGCGGCGCAGGCGGCGACGCAGGGGCGGTCCAAGTGAACTCGACGAGCAGGATCTCAACGAAATCCGACCTGTCACCCGGCATCCGAGTCATGAGCATTGCAGAGTCCGGCGGCAACGCCGGACTGGCCATCAACGGTTCTGCCATTTCCGGAGTCAACATCACCAACCTTTCCGTCGGTGGCAGCGGCGGCGGCGGCGGCACCAGCGGGACGGCGACGACCATCAACAGCGGCGATGTCACGACCTCCGGCGCCTACTCTCACGCTCTTTCTGCACAGTCTATTGCCGGCGGTGGCGGCAACGGCGCAGGTGCAGTCAACGGCAGTCTGCTCTCGGCAGGAAGCCTCAACGTGACCGTGGGCGGCGCCGGCGGCGGTGGTGGCACGGCCGGCGACGTCTCGGTTCAAAGCGCGTCCAGCCTCGAGACCGAGGGACATAACTCCCATGGGATCCTTGCACAAAGCCAGGGCGGGACCGGCGGCAGCGGCGGCTTTGCGGCTGAGGGCGGCATCACCGGCGGGACCGTCAGTGGCAGCGTCACCTATACTTTGGGCGGCGAGGGCGGCACGGGCGGCACCGCCGGCGCGGTCTCCGTCCTTACGGATGGATCAATCACGACCAGCGACTACGGCTCCAACGGGATCATGGCACTCTCCGTCGGCGGCGATGGTGGGACCGGGGGTAGTGTTTATACCGGGAACGTTTCGGCCGGCGGCAGTGAGAGCATCACCATGACGGTAGATATTGCGACCGGTGGCGACGGCGGCAGTGGCGGTATTGGCGGCGCAGTCGATATCGAGAACCAGGCCGATATCTCGACCAGCAGCTACCGAGCGACCGGCGTTCGTGGTCTATCAGTTGGTGGGAATGGTGGCGTTGGCGGCAATGCCTATAGTGTACTCGTTGATCAAGACAGCACCGTCAGCATGAACTTCACCTACACCACCGGCGGTGATGGCGGGACAGCTGCCACCGGTGGCGATGTCAGCATCGCGAACAGCGGCAGGGTGGTCACTGAGCGCGACGGCTCCAGCGCTGTGATCGCACAATCAGTCGGCGGTAGCGGTGGTGATGGGGGCAGTGCCGGCTCCGTCTTCGTCCAGCTTCCCTCCAGCGCCACCACATCTGGCAGCATGGACTTTGGGGCGACGATCTCCGTCGGCGGCACAGGCGGCAGCGGGAATGATGGCGGTGATGTTGTGCTGTCCAACAGTGGCGAGATCCGCACGAAGGGCGATAGCGCCAAGGCCTTGATCGCGCATAGTGTCGGTGGCGGCGGGGGCCTTGGCGGTACCTCCTCTTCCCTGCTGCTTAGCTTCGACAAGGCCTGCAGCCTGACGGACAGCTTGACGAGTTACATCTGTGGTGCAGGCAGCACCAGCAGCAATGTCACTCTGGAGGGCGACATCGCCATCGGTGGTAAAGGCGGCGCCGGCGGCGATGCCGGCACGGTCATCGTAGAGAACGAAGGCGGCATCGAAACCACGGGAATCCTATCCCATGCCATCGTGGCGCACAGCCTGGGCGGTGGTGGTGGTACCGGCGGCGAGGGCGACCTCGGCATCGATGCCTGGACCACCAACGCCGTGGCAGAGGATATCGAAACGGTAACCTCGACCCTCTTCAGCATCGGCGCCTTCAACTCAATCACGGTGGCGGTCGGGGGTAGCGAAGGAGCGCAAGGCAGTGGCGGCGATATCGATGTCTTCAATGCCGGTCCGCTGCAAACCAGTGGAGATCACGCTTTCGGTATGCATGTACAGTCGGTTGGCGGCGGCGGCGGGTCCGGTGGCGCTGGTCACTCAGGTTTCTTTTCTGAAGTCACAGTGGGCGGTGCCGGCAGCGGTGGCGGCGACGGCGGGGACATAGCGATCGAGAACCTTGGCCCCATTGTGACCAGCGGCGAGGGCGGCGTCGGCATCCTGGCACATTCGGTTGGCGGCGGCGGCGGTGCGGCCGGCGATATTGAGCGCGCTCTGACAAGCAGCTTCGCGGATTTGAACATCGGTGTCGGCGTCGGCGTGCAGAACGATGCTGGAGCGGGCGGCGACGGCGGCAGTGTATCGATCCTCTCACAAGGGCAGATTACGACCAGCAACACGCAATCACACGGCATCGTCGCCCAGTCGCTTGGCGGCAGCGGAGGGATTGCCGGTATCTCCGGCAGCGCGTCTGGTGCCAGTGCCTACAACTTTGTCGGCAGCGCCGGAGATGGCGGCAATGGTGGTACAGTCGATGTCACGGTCCTCGCCCCAATCACTGTCAGTGGCGACCAGTCCCACGGCATCTTCGCCCAGAGCGTGACGGGAAGCGGAAGTGGCGATACCAGTGGCGCCGTCACCATCACCGCGGGCGCCGACATTCGGGCGACCGGCAGCGAGGGTCGCGCCATCATGGCCCAAAGCGAGAGCGCCGATGGCACCAACAACACCATCGCTATCACCATCGCCGAAACGGCACGGGTCTCGACCGCAGCCGATGGCTTCGAGACCATCGCCCTCTTCGACGGCGCCAACAACACGATCTTAAACCAGGGAACCTTGATACAGGAAGGCGGCAGCAGCGCCAGCGGCTTTGTCATCCGCACTGACGGCGATGCTGCGTTGACAGTCACCAATGAAGGGCTGCTTCAGGGCTCCATCCTGACCGAGAGCTCGGGTAGCAGCGCACCCCAGGGCATCACGATCCTGAATATGGAGGGTGGCACCTTCGGCTTAGGCTCTAGCGTCCTTCTCGGAGGTTCCGCTGGCTCGATCACGAACGCGGGTACGCTCTCGGCTGCCGGTACAGGGGCAATCGGTATCTCCGAAGTTAGCGGCACCATCACGCAAGACAGTGGCGGCATCCTTTGGGTCGACTTCGAGCTCGGCGAGAGCGGCGATCTGATTGTCCTCGACCAATCCGGCAGCAGTAGCTTCGCCGGCAGCGTGATGCCAAACCCACTGGGTGGGTTCTTGGAGGACGAGAGCAGCCAGACACTCGACATTGTGTCCAGCGAGGGATCACTCTCCTCCGACGGCCTCAGTGTCCCAAGCACGGCAATCATCGACTATAGCGTGTCTCAGACAACGACTAGCCAAGGCGTTGAGGTGATTCAGCTGACCTACGCCGTCGACTACACGCCCTGGGATGGAACAGAGGGCGCCCAAGCAAAGGTCCCGTCAGGACTTCGCGAGATCATCAGCTTCAACCACTCAAACTTTGGGGACTCGGCCGGCCAAACCATCGGGACCACCGATCCTAGTTCGAATAATGCCGAGTTTGTAGAAGAGTTCGGTCTCTTTCTCGCCGGGATCCCCACCGTCGAGGGCCTTGTCGATGTCTACGATCGCTTCGCACCGGGAGAGATCTTTGCGCCCCTAGACGCGGCGCTCTTTTCCAGCCGGCGTTTTGCCGACGACATGAACTCCTGCTCGGCGCGCAACCCGGAGGGTGGGGTCGTTTTTACCCGCCAAGGAAGCTGCTTGTGGCTGCAAGCCGATGGCGGCGCGACGGATCGACAACGCACCGAGAACTCAATCGACTATGATGAGCGCTACTTCGGTCTGTCGTTCGGCGGGCAGACAGCGCTTGGCGACGGCCTCTTCGCCGGCCTGGCCTTTGGTTGGGAGGACAGCAGTCTGTCGAACGCCCGCTTCTCCGGCGACGGGAATCGCTTTCAAGGCGGCATTGTCTTAAAGCAGGAGGTCGAGGCGACCACCTTGACCGGATCCTTCTCCGGCGGCGTGGGCACATATGATTTGAGCCGCAACGTCCTGACGCCGAGTGGGGGCCGGACGGCCGAAAGTTCGCCCAACGCCAACTGGCTTTCCGCTCATGCGCGCATCTCCCAGATCGTGCCGCTGAGCGAAACGGCCTACTTCAAGCCCTGGTTCGATGTCGGTGTCGATCATCAATGGCAAGGCGGCTACAGCGAGACAGGGGCCGGCGCCTACGGGCTGCAGGTCGCCGGTTTTCAGCAAACCCTCGTCACGATGAACCCCATGATGGAAGTCGGCAACACCTTCCAGGTCTTCGGCGCCGAAGCGAACGCGCGTGCATCTGCTGGCCTGCTAGCAGTAGTCAGCGGCCGGAACCGTTCGACGGAGGTAAACGTGATCGGCCTTGGCGGCCCGGCATATGAGGTCAGCGACACCGCGCGGCCGCTTTTCGCCGACATCGGCGCCCACCTCGATCTCGTTGTCCACGAGCGCGCCGTCGTGAGCTTCGGCGGGCAAGCCCTCCTGGCCGGCAACCAGCAGGAGTATGGCGGCAGCGGAAGGCTCTCGATCTTCTTTTGATCAGTTCGCGGGTATCACGTGTCTTGACTGGCCCCTAATTGGATCGGACGTCCGGCATAGAGTGGGCTGCTTGGGTATGTCCTCAAGCATAAGCTTATGTCGGAGGATGGTCTTCAGCGTGTTGAGTTGATCATGGTCGTCACCCGCCGACTGAGGTGCCCCTAGATTTGTAGACGCATTGCCCCCTAGTTGTGAGGCAAGGAGGCCGACATGGGGACAAGCAATTTTAGCGACGATTTCAAGCGGGACGCGGTACATCAGATCACGGTCCGGGGGTAGCCGGTCCGGGAGATGTCCCGGCGTTTGGGCGTCAGCACGCACGTTCTCTACGAGTGGCTGAAGCTGTTCGGAGAGCCTGTCTCGAAGCCGGACGCGGATCACGAGGCGGAGAACCGTCGGCTGAAGCGGGAGCTGGCACGGGTCACTGAGGAGCGCGATATCCCAGAAAAAGGCCGCGGCGTACTTCGCGCGCGAGTCCCAATGAAGGACGCCTTCATCCGGGCGCATCGCGAGGAGTTGGGCGTTCGGGCCATGTGCCGGGTGCTGCGGGTCCGTTTCAGCGGCTTCTATGCATGGCTTAAGGAACCGTTAAGCCACCGTACGCAGGAAGGCATCCGCCAGACCGAGCTAATCCGGCAGGCCTGGGCCGCCAGCGCCAAGGTCTTAGGGCTAGCGCAAGCTGACGGACGATCCATGGCGAACGCACCTCCGAGAACCGGGTAGCGCGCTTGGCATCACTGGCCGAGATTGCCGCACAGCTTGGCTACAAACGTCGTCCAGGCCGCTACGGCGGCAAGCCAGCCATCGTAGCTGAGAACAGGCTAGATCAGCAGTTCCAAGCCTCCGCCCTCCAAGCCTCTGCGCCCGATCAGGTCTGGGTCACCGACATCACCGACATCAAGACCCACGAGGGCTGGCTGTACCTCTGTGTCGTCATCGACCTGTTCTCGCGCCGATCAAGGTTCCCAATTCACCAGCCGGGAGTGGCAGACGTTTCTTCGCCAGCTCGACCTAGAATCCAGCATGAGCCGACGCGGGAACTGCCACGACAACGCGGTGGCCGAGAGCTTCTTCCAGCTCCTGAAGCGGGAACGGATCAGGCGAAAGATCTATCCGACACGCGACGACGCGCGGCGGGACCTGTTCGAGTAAATCGAGCTCTTCTACAACCCGAAACGCAAGCACACGAACAACGGCATGCTGTCGCCTGTTGACTTCGAGATCAAGCAGCAGAAACTGAAACAGGCAGGGGCCTAGAGTATCGGGCGTTTAGTTTGCAACGCATTGTGCGTCTTTGAGGTAGTTCCAGCATTCCTGTGGATCGAACAGGCCACAGATGTCGCCGACGGCGCGCCAGAGGGCTTCGTAGGTGCGGGCTTTGGCCCTTCTGAGCAGGGTCTTGAGCTTGGCGAAGGCCATCTCGATCGGATTGAGATCGGGCGAGTATTTCGGCAGGAAGAGGAACCAGGCTCCGCGTTCTGCGAGGGCTTGTGCCGCGCGCGGGCTCTTGTGGACATTGAGATTGTCGAGGATCACCACGTCGCCGCGTCTCAAGCAGGGCGCCAGCTGGACGCCTCGAAAAACCGCTGTCGGCTCGGAGGCAAGGCTGATTCACTGTCTCAGTGATCAAGAGGAGATGGATCATGGGCCAACGGGGTTTCTTCGATACGGACGAACGTCTGGAGCAGCTGTCGGCTGCCGGCGATCCGCTTGAGCGTTTGTCTGCGGTGGTGGACTTCGAGCTGTTTCGGCCGGATCTGGAGGCAGCGCTGAAGCGCTCGGACCGCTCGAAGGGCGGTCGCCCGCCCTACGATGCGGTGCAGATGTTCAAGGTTCTGATATTGCAGACGCTCTACACGCTGTCCGACGATCAGACTGAACTGGCCCCCAATTGGATCGGACACCTGGCGTAGTGATGAGGGCATGGGGATATCCTCAAGTATAGGCTTATGTCGGACGAAGGATTTCAGCGCGTAGAGGTGATCACCGGTGTTGCTCGTCGGCGTCGCTGGTCGCCAGAACAGAAGCTGGCGATCATCGAAGAAAGCATGCTGCCGGGCGAGAGTGTTTCCTCGACCGCACGGCGCCATGGCGTTGCGCCGAACTTGTTGTATCGTTGGCGACGTCTGATGAGCGAAGGAGGCGCCACTGCAGTGCAGGCTGACGAAGGAGTGACTGGCAATGGCGAGGTTCGCCGCCTGGAAGAGCGGGTGCGCGAGCTTGAGCGCCATCTTGGCCGCAAGACGCTTGAGGTAGAGATCCTGAAAGAGGCTTTGGCCAAGTCGCAGTCAAAAAATGGGATCGTTCTTGTCCCAGCTGTTGTGCAGAGCCTCGCGGGTGCGTGCCAGGGCGAAGGAAGAGATCAGACGGACAGGAATCTCCGCTTCGACGAAGCGCCAGGCAAGCGGCCTGTGATAGTTGCCCGTCGCCTCGAAGCCGACCAGCAAGGGCTGGTCCAAAGAGCCCAAGATCTCGAGCAAGCGGTCGTGCTCGGCGCGGGTGTTCAACACCGTCAGCCGCCGGCGCCAGCTCTGGTTTGGCGCTTCGATCAGAACCTCGTTGCGGTGTTTGGCGATATCGATGGCTACCAGCGCAGAAGCACTGGATGTAGGGTGATCATTGGTCATGGTTCGGACTGCCTCCAAAGTGTGCGATTGAACACCAACACTTTAGAGATCCAGCGGCCCGGCCATGACCGCCCGCTTGAGCTGTTGGGGGCTCCACGGTCGGTCGTGGCCTCCACTCAGCAAGCTTCCCAATGTGCTACGGATCGCCCTACACGGCTCTGGAAACACGCCGCTTTGCTACCCAGCTGGGCCTGGTGCCCTGTTTCACCCCCGTCGCCAGCCCCCAGAGCAACGGCATTTGCGAGGCCTTCGTGAAGACCTTCAAGCGCGACTATGTCCGCATCAACCCTTTGCCGAGCGCTCGACAGGCACTCGCACAGATCGCCGGATGGTTCGAGGACTTGTATGAGTTTGTATCTGTCAAGGCATGTATCTCTTCCCTTTTATGCTCAGCGATCTGGCTGCATTCGCACATTCGGCTGTGACGGCGCTTTCGGCGCCTCGACTTGTATCCGGTCGGGATGAACCCGAACCACGATCCCGATTCATGGGTAGCCGAATGCACGTTGGTGCGGACGGTGCCAAACTACAACGCGGCGAAGGTCTCGCCATCTTCGAACACGGCAAACGTCACACCCTTCAGTTGCCCGTCGGCAGCTGAACTTGAGATTACGCTGTCTTGAGTTTGGCTCCGTCGGGAACCAGGCCTTGCTCCAGAAACCGCCACAGTGCTATTGCGAGCTTCCGGGCGAGAGCAATCACCCCGACTTTGCGCGATCGGCCGGCCGTCTCAGCGAAGCGGCGGCGGTACCATCTCGCGAGTTCACTTTGCGGCTGGTAGCGCAGCCAGCACCAGGCAAGCTCTACCATCATCACACGCGCTGGCTTGCTGCCGGCCTTGCTGATGCCCTGATCGCGCGAGGCCTCACCACTGGCATAGTGCGCTGGAGCCAGGCCAAAGTAGGAGGCAAGATGCTTCCGGCTCTTGAACGAGCGGTAGAAGACTTCCGTCACCAGCGTTGTCGCACCACCTTCACCCACGCCGCAGAGCTGAGTGAGCATCGCGATCTTCCTAGTATTCGGCATCTTTTGCTCCTGAGCGACAAAGGTGGCGCGTTCCGCTTCGAGCGCCTTGATCTGGGATGTTAGCAGCTCTAGGCGTTCGAACTGCCTGGTAAGCTCACTTAATAAAAAGACGCCGAGACGGCGGCCGTCGCCGGTCTTCACCTGGCCGAGCCATTGTCGCCAGCTACCTCCCCACAAGCCTCGTACCTCACGAACACCTTGCAGATTCAACAGTGCTCGGATGCGATTGACGTTGCGTGTCCGCTCCTTCAGCAGCTGAGTCCGTTCGCGCACAATCCTCTTTGCATCTTCTTCCTCGGGTGTCGGCAACTGCACCGGTCGGCAGACCGATTTATCGCCAAGCAGGAATGCCTTCAGAACGAACACCATCGATTCGACATCAACACGATCAGTCTTCACACGTCGCCCCCGGCGAGAGACCAGAAAACTCGATGCGTCGAGGACGGTCGTATCGATGCCGCGGTCGATCAGAAATCGAGCAAGCCAGAAGCCGTCATATCCTGCCTCAAAACACACACGAAGCCGTGCGCCCAAGTATCCCTCTTCGGCGGCCTTGACGACGAGCTTGTTCAAAGCGTCGAGAAGTCCGTCGGTGTCACCACCCTTGACTGGGATTGTCGCGACCTTGTCGTGTCCGGGAAGAAGTGCTCCCAGCAGCCATTTGCTGCGGCTCAGTTCCAGCGCCACGTAACAATTGGCACGCTCTACATCATCTTTGCGGTTCATGCTGATCCTCCTTGCAACATCCCTTGGAAGATCGGACAAGCGACCCCCGTGGAAAACCTGCATAGGATCTACAACGAAAACCATCCTCACTCAGGGCTCAAGATGACGTCACCAAGGGCGTTCCGAAGAGCTCACAACTTAGCCGAGGTGTCCGCTTAAACGGGGGCAACACCAGCCTTCAAGCTATGATCCTTCGGCTCATAGCCTGGAGGGCGGAGATGCAGTCCTCTCTCATAACCACAAAAGCCCCGCTGGTTGCGGGGCTTTGTGTGGTTGCGGGGGCACGATACCAACTTTGTGCACTGTTCTTCACGGGGAGGCTTCATCCACGCCAGTAGGTACACATTACTGGCCCGGTTTGTACTTTGGAGACTCCTTCGAGTAGATGAGCGGACAGCCAACGGGATTGCTTGTTATCAATAACCCGTCCCGGCCATCCGTTCAGGAGTTTTCACTGGCGTTTTGTCTCGCGGCTGGATTGGTCCCCAGTCGAAGCGAGCGCCCGGCAGAGAGCGATGGCGACGTTCAGATCGCTAGGTAGCGCTTTGCGGTCTCCGGCTCCGCCAAGGCCTCGGGCGAAAGTTTGGCGACCAAGGCGCCCTTCTCCATGACAAGGCAGCGATCTGCGATCATGAAGACGAGGTCAAGATTTTGCTCGACCAGCAGCACGGCGGTGCCGCGCACTTGGTTCAGTTCCAGCACAACCTCGGCTATGCGCTCGACGATGTTCGGCTGAACACCCTCTGAGGGCTCGTCTAGGACCAGCAGGCTGGGCTTGCCGATGAGGACTCGGCCAATGGAGAGCATCTGCTGCTCGCCTCCGGAGAGCGTGCCGGCGATCTGGCGCAGGCGTTCCCGCAGCCGCGGGAACCAGTCTAGAACTTGATCGTAATGGCGCTGGTCGTGGCCGCCGCCGACCGCCTCGCCCATACGTAGGTTCTCCAGGACAGTGAGCTTGGGAAAGATCCCGCGGCCTTGCGGCACATAGCCCATGCCCCGCAGCGCCCGCTCGTGGGCGGCGCGCGCGGTCACATCCTCCCCGGCAAGGCAGACCCGGCCGCGGACCTGCGGCAGCAAGCCGGCGACCGCCTTGACCAGGGTTGTCTTGCCTACGCCGTTGCGCCCGACCATCCCCACGATCTCGCCGGGCGCGACCGCGAGCGATACCTCCTGCACAACGGGGATGCGGCCATAACCTGCAGAGAGGCACTCGAGCGAGAGGCTCACGCGCTAGAAGGCCGGTTTCAGCCGCGCCTTGGGATACTCCGCTCCCACCACGTGCTGCAGGGTCGAGGCACGCACCATCTGGTAGGTGCGGATGCGGAAAGCCGGATCGCAGGACATGCGGATGTACATGTCCTTCGGCTTGATGTCGTAGTCCTCCTCAAGCCACTGCAGCATGTTCGCGCAAGCATCGTAGACACCCTGCTCCATCGGTAGGTTGATGCCGATGGCGACCAGACTGTCCGGTTTGTCGATACGCACGCAGGGGACCTGCTTGTTCTTGATCACCTGGCACTTGACCTGGACGGTGGCGCGCGTCTCGTCGGCGATGCCGGTGAACTCGGTGTCGCCCTGGCTACCGTGGGCGTCGCCGATATAGAGCAGCCCCCCCTCGTTGTAGGAGTTCAGGAGGATCGTGTGGCCGGCACGGATCTCACGACAGTCGATGTTGCCGCCAAAGGGGCCCTGGCCGAGAAGCGAGGTAAAGACCTCACGCTCGGGTGCTGTTGCCAAAGTCCCCAGAAAGGGCATCAGGTCCCAGGTCAGGCTGTCGGAGTACTTGCCCTTGCCGTCGCGGGTCTTGCCGCTGGGTCCAGGCAGATGCTCGATCACCTGCACATGCGGCTTGGCACAGTCGCCCCACTTGAGCGAGTCTCCATAGGGGCCGATCCCCGGCAGGATTCCGGAAAAACCGTAGCGCCAGGGGTCGATGGACTCGATGGTCACGGCCAGGACGTCTCCCTTCTCGCAGCCCTCGACATGGATCGGGCCGACAACTGGATTGTAAAGCGGTGGCCACTGCCGCTGCAGCGCCGCAAAGTGCTCGTCGTTAACGAACTGGTGCACCTTGGGGCTGTCGCTGTCGTCTGCGATCAAGCCGGTCATGGCGTCTTCGGTTTCGACCACAAAGCTCTCGCCCTGTTTTACCGTGAGGCAAACCTCGTCGTTCCGATCGAAAGCATAGCGGGTGACTTCACCGCGCTTTATCATCTGCATGTTCGCTACTCCTTCTCTGGTCCTAGTGCGGACCTGGTTTGGCGCAGACGCCGGGATTTGGCGGCGCCAAGGTAGATACGCCGCACGTCTTCGTGTTGTTCGATCTCTGCCAGACTGCCCTCGGCGAAGATGCGCCCATAGTGCAGCACCGTGACGGGGGCGCCGAGCTGGCGGACGAAGGCCATGTCGTGCTCGACGACGATGGCAGCGATGCCTTGTTCGTTGCAGCTTCGGATCAAAGCGACGGTGGCCTTGGTTTCCTCCGCTCCCAATCCCGCGCAAGGCTCGTCCAGCAGCAAGAGCTTGGGCTGCATTGCCAGAGCCATGCCAATCGCCAGCCATTGCTTTTGCCCATGCGCCAGATGACCGGCCAGCGTGTCCTCTTTGCCGGTGAGCTTGAGCCGCTCCAGCATGGCCGATATCTCGCCCGCGACATCGCGCCTGCCATGGTGATGGCGCAGCGGCAGATAGAGATTGTGGCGCACCGTCAGCGCCTCGTAGACGGCCAGGTTCTGAAACTTGACGCCGATGCCCATGAGCGCGCGCTGGTGGGGGTCCAGGCCGGTGATGTCCCGCCCTTTGAAGTAGATGGCGCCCTGATCGGGTCTTATGCTACCCAGCAAGAGCTTGAACAAGGTACTCTTGCCCGCTCCATTGGGTCCGACGATCGTGCGTATCTGGCCCGGCGCCACAGCAAAGTCGACCTCCGCCACGGCCAGCACACCACCGAAACGCTTTGAAAGACCACGGGTCTCCATGATTGCCTCAAGCGTCATCGGCACATCTCGGATTGCGACCGATGCCGAGCCTGTCGAACAGGCGTCCGATCGCTCCGCCCAGGCCGATCAGCACCCCTTCCGGTTTCAGCAGCATAGCCAGGACCAGGACAGTGCCCAGCACCACGAAGGCGAGATCGCCCTGTAGAGCCAGCCACTGTGACAGCCACACCAGACCGACGCAGCCAAGCGCAGCAGCGGTAAGGCTGCGCCGTCCGGCGACAGCGACCCAGATGACCGGCAAGATGTTGTAAAAGACGCCGAAGACGTTGGGTGTTATGAAGTTGCCCCAAGAGACGTAGAGCACCCCTGAGATGGCGGCCAGCAGTGCAGCCAGGCAGAAGACCGCAAGCTGAATGAGCCGGATGTCGTAGCCCAGAGCCTCGGTGCGCTCGGGGTCCTCTCGGATTGCTGCCAGCACCTGACCGAAGCGCGCGTTTACCAGCCAGCGCAGCCCAAGGTAGGCTACCACCCCGAGGGTGACGACGAGGTAGTAGAAGGCAAGCGAGCTCCCCTTAAAGGTTACAAGGGAGTCGCCGAATCCCAGGGTGAGCGAGGGCGGCTTGCGCACGACGCCCGAGAAGCGTCCGAGGCCATTGTTGCCGCCAAGGTGTGCCTCGCCGATGAACCAGTGCTGACCAGCGGTCTGGTTTAGGAAGGTCTCGATCAGCAGGGTTACGACCAACATGAGGATGGCAACGTAGACCCCTTTGAGGCGGCCGTAGAACATGATCCAGCCCAGCACCGCCGCAACCAGAACCGGGAAGCTGAGCCCCACCGCCAGCGCCAGCCAGGTGTCGCCCTGCGTCTCGATGAAGTTGATACCGGCGATGCCGTAGGCATAGCCGCCCAGCCCCAAAAAGGCCGACTGCCCGAGGCTGAGAATCCCGCTGAAGCCCCAGATCAGGCAGAGCCCCAGTGCCAGGAAGACATTGGAGAAGATGTTGGAGAAGTTCAGTAACTCGTAGCGCGACAGAAAGTTCGGCAGGGCTGCCAGCAGCGCCACTACAATCACGAAGCAGAGCCAAAAGGGAAGCGAGCGCGCCGGCTCCAAGGGGCCGTTCAAGGGTCCCAGTAGGCGATCGAGCGCCCGGTTGACCCTCTGCATGCCGCCCCCCTCAACCACGGTCGGACCGCAGCCGCCGACGGGCAATCCACTCTGAGATGCCAGCCGGCATGAAGCGGATGACGACAAGGGCAAAGACCAGCATCGCCACCTGCCCCAGCAGGATGTTGTAGTGGCTGGTGACGATGGTCTTCACCGCACCCAAGGACAAGGCGCTGGCGAGCAGGCCCGAGATCAGCTCGGCGCCGCCGCCGACCACCACGGTGATGAAGGCCTGCGGTGTGTAGCTCTGCCCGTAGAAGGGTCCAATGGTCGAGGTCAGCGCCAAGAGACCCCCGGCAAGACCGGCAAGCCCCGTTCCCAGTCCGAAGGTAAGGGTATAGATCCGTTTGGTATCCACGCCCAGCGCCCGCGCCATTGTCGGGTCCTGCATGGTGGCGCGGGCGTTAAGCCCGAAGCGGGTGAAGCGGAGTAGCGCCCACACGACCAGTATGAGGGCTATACCCGCTGCGAACAGGAACAGGCGGTAAGTGGAAAAGGACACATCGCCCAGAGCGATGCTGCCGAAGGGCGTCGGCACGCTGCGGACGAGCGAGCCGAAGGCCAGCAAGGCTCCCTGGCTCAGAATTAGACTGACGCCCCAGGTGGCGACGAGCGACGAGAGCAGCTCCCCGTAGAAGCGTCTCACAACCAAGCGCTCGAGCACGATACCGGCCAGTGCTGCCCCTAGCCCGCCCAGTGCGACGGCGATCGGCGTCGGCACTCCGGCATAGTAGGAGAAGGACGTGGTATAGGCTCCGATCATCATCATCTCGCCGTGCGCCATGTTGATGACGCCCATCATGCCGAAGATGATGATCAGCCCAATAGCCGAGAGGACCAGGGTCGAGATCGTATCGGCATACTGGTAGAGGAAGCTTGCGACGTCGGAAAGCGTGTCCATGACTGGCTTTGCCGAAAGGCCCGGGTGACGGCGCTGGCCGTCCCCCGGACAAGTCGGAACAGAGGTTGTGCGGGGCCGAGGTTACTCGGACTTGTATTCGGCGAAGTCGGGATCGTCCCAGGGAAGGAACTGCTTGCCGTCGTTCTCCCGCACCAGGTTGACGCCCAGTTTACGCAGCCACCAGGGTTCAATGGGACCGAAGTCGTGGACGAAGGCGATGGAGTGGTCATCCTGAACCTGGGCCATGCGCATATCCATGGTCAGGTGATGCGTCGCCGGATCGAGAAAGACCCGTCCCTCCGGCGCATCGAAGGAGAGGCCCGATTCGAGCGCCTTGATGGTCGCGTCGGTGTCGGTGCTGCCTGCCTTCTCCCAGGCATCCGCCATCAGATTGACGGCGATGTAGGCGCTGCGAGCCGGTTGATTGACGTACTCAATCTCGGGGAACTTGGCCCTGATTGCATCGTTGAAGGCCTTGGCGCTGTCGGCGACCTGACCCACCTCCTCGATGTAGGCGACGGGGACGTAGAGATCCTTCAAGGCCGGCGGTGAGAAGCGCAGATGCTCGAAGCCCTGCTGCAGATTGACCGTCGAGACCGCGGGGATCTCCAGACCGGCGGCCTGCGCCTGCGGGTAGAACTGGCCCTGATTGGCGCCGACCAGGTAGTGCACCATGAAGTCGGGCTTGGCCTGCTGCACGTTCTGGATCGTCGAGGAGTATTCCGAGTTCCCGAGCGGGATGAATTCCTCGCCCACGATCTCACCGCCGTAGAGGCCGGCGGCCGCCTTGGTCCAAAGCGCGCTCACCTGACCAAAACCATAGTCTGCGGCCAACACATACATCTTCGGCCCATGCTTTTCGATCATGTACTTGATGCCGGTCAGGATCTGCTGCTCGGGAATCGGTCCTGTGAAGAAGGAATGCTTGTCCGCGATCCCCCCCTCACCCTGGTTGTTGTGCCAGAATATGGCGCCGTTTTCGGTCGCCACGGCCCTGGCCGCCTCGCGCTCGGAACTGGTGTAGCCTGCCATGACAACATCCGCCTCGTCGTCCAGGACGCATTTCTGTGCGAACTCCTGGTGGCGACGGACATCCGACTGGCCGTCGTAGTGGATCAACTCCAGTTCGCGACCAAGCACGCCGCCGGCGGCATTGATTTGCTCGACAGCCAGAGCCGCCCCCATGGTCTTGGGGATCACTGCCGGCGCGAAGTCGCCGGAGGCATCGTCGATGACGCAGATTTTAATGGGATCGTCGGCGGCGTGGGCCGGAAGCGCCGCGCCCAGGGCGAGCGCGCTCGCCGTCAGGCAGAGGCCAGCGTACAAGCGCCGGGGACGGCCGGAAATCGTGTCGTTTCGCATGCGCCTTGTCTCTCTCCTGTCCGTTCTTTTGACCTTGAAAGCAACGCTCTTGAGCCTCGAGCGAGTGAGGCAACGGCGACTGCGCGATCGCCAGGCGGACCCTCATCCGCTAGGGGCACACGACGACGAGCCAAAGTCTCGCTCGCGTTATTGCTTTCTGTTACTGAGGATCAACGAGCGCCCCGGTCATGGGCAAGTCACCCGTTCGGGTGACAGGCGGCAAACCACCCTTCCGGGTGAGAGGCGGCAGGTCAGGAGAAAAGTCCCATCTCGTAGGCGACCGCCACCGCCTGGGTCCGGGTGTTGGCGCCAACTTTGCGCATGGCCCGCTTGAAATACACGCGCACGGTCTCGTGCGAAATACCAAGTATGCCGGCGACCTCGTCGCTGGTCTTGCCGGCTGCCGCCCAGCGCAGGCATTCGACCTCACGGCCGCTCAGGGCCACGTCGTCCGATGCCTCGAGGAAAGCTGGAAACCTGTGACGCATGGCCTCGTGGAAGGCATGCGTGAGATAGAGGAGCTTCTCCGACTGGCGCTCTACCTTGTAACTCCAGCCGCGGTCCTCGCTGTCGCCGACGACGGTCAAGAATCCGAAATGATTGGGCGCATGAACCGGCACGGTATAGCCCTGGATCAGACCGAAGTCGGCCAGATAGTGCCAAGCGTCGACCTCCGGCGCGGTCAGGTCCGACCGGTCTCGTACTTTTCTCCAATCGAACGCCATCTGACCGTCGAAGCAGGCGTGGTAATAAGGACAGTTGGCATTGAAGGCTTTCCACTCCTGATCCCAGCCCTTGGGAAAGTTGAAGGCGCGGTAGCGATAGTGGCGCCAGCGGCCGTCCACCCGTCGGGCCGAGCCACGAACGAAGCCGGCGATGAACCGCTCGACGCCGATGGCAGAGACGTTCTCGGCCAAAATGCCCAATGCATGGTCGACGCTCTCGCTACCCCGAATACGTTCGTGGAGCTCATGGCGGGACGGCATGGGCAAAACCTCCGTCGGACAGTGCCGGTGTTGTCAATAACTACCTGATGTTACCCGGACTTCTCGCAGGATTCAATTCCAACAGCAACGTGCAGCTTATCACAAGTCACACGCTGACAGTTGGAATCCAGTCGTTTTCCCGAGCTGGCATCCAGCAACCCAACGCGCCATCCGGGTTTCAAGTGGCCGATGGTGTCGGATGGAGACGATACACTCTACGTCATGCCGCTTAGGCCTTTGCAATCTTCGCCGTCGGACGATAGAGGCTTCCTCGACGAACGACCCGTTCGATCATGCCATTGGTCAGGTAGGCGGGCGTCTCGTGCGGGTCGTAGGGGGCTTCGCCCTGGCCCGGATAGCCCAGCTTTTCGCGTACCTCGGCGGCCATATAGTATCCGCCTGACGCAGCAAGACTGATGGACTGGAAGGCGCTCTCGTCGGCCTTCATAAGTGCGTTCAATGCCTCACTCACTGTTCCCGCTTGGCAGGCAGCCAAACCGCGCTTCAGACCATCGACCAGATCGGGCCTGGCGGCGAGCACGCGATCAAGCAAGTCCTCATGCACACCTACGCTACTAGCGGCAGGCATCTTTCCCGAGGCAGGAATGAGGTAGTCGGCCAACGACTTGAACAGCAGGCGTTCGGACTGAGATAGGCTCGCGGTCATCATGCAGCCTCCTGATTGCGTCTCTCGGAGACGAGATGGCGTGCTTGGCGCAAGGCGACGGTCATGATCGTTGCCGTCGGGTTCACGCCGCCCGAGGTCGGGAAGGTGCTGGCGTCCATAAGGTAGAGGTTCGGCACGTCATGGGCTTGCCCCCACTGATTGACGACTGAGCGTTTCGGGTCGTCGCCCATGGTGCAAGTACCGATCAAGTGCCAACCGGTGTCGGGGACTTGATGCACGATGTTGGTTTCGATGGCGCCGGCTGCCTCCACCGCTTCCAGGAGACGCGCCACATGGAATCGCAGCATGTCGTGCGAGTTCTGCGAGACCTTGTAGATCAACTTGGGCGCCGCGATGCCATCGGTATCGGTCACCTCCGGGTCCAGTTCCACGCGGTTGTCCTCTTCCGGCAAGTCCTCGCCGATGATGCCCCAGATCAGGCTGTGACCGAAGCGTCGCTCGACCATCTCGTGCAGGTTCTCGCACCAGAGATCCTCCACGGCCGGCTCGTCGCCCTTGAAGATCTGGCTGCCGACGAAACTGGTGGCGCCCAGAGGGCCGCCGCCGGGCATGGCGCCCCACTTGGCGCCGCGCAGGAAGCCACGCTTTTCGTCGGTCTCGTAGAATTCAAAGGACTCAATCAGCTGTCCGAAAGGCCCGATCCAGGAATCGAGAGGATCCTCATAGACTCCCATGACCGCCGAGAAGGGATGCATCATCAAGCGCTTGCCGACCAGGCCCGAGCTGTTGGCCAAGCCGTTCGGAAACTGCTTTGACTTCGACAGCAAAAGCAGCCTCGGCGTGCCGATCCCATTGGCGCAGACAATCACGACTTTGGCCTTTTGGCGTCGCTCCCGGCCATGGTCGTCGATGTAGACGGCACCGGTCGCAAGCCCCCGGTCGTCGACCTCGATCTCTCGAACGCGGGCGCCGGTCACCAGGCGCGCACCCTGTCGCATGGCTTGCGGCCAGTAGGTGATGTTGGCAGTGGACTTTGCGCCCTCGGGGCATCCCGTCATGCAGGTCCCGGTCCGCACACAGGGATTGAGGCCGTTCCAGGCGAGAGAGGGGATGGCATTGGTCCCGGGCCACCAGTGCCAGCCCAGCTTGTCCATGCCTTCGGCCGCCTTCATCCCCGCCTTTCCGATCGGCAAGGGCGGCGTGGGATAGCCGCGTTGCGGCGGGTAGGCAGGGTTTCCCGGCAGGCCTGAAACCCCGACCGCATGCTCCACCTCTTCCAAGTAGGGCAGTAGGTCTTCATAGGTGAAGGGCCAATCCTCGGCCACGCCATCCATACTGTGTACCCGGAAATCCGATGGCAGGAAGGGTGTCCAGTGTCCGGCATAGAGCGTGGTGCTGCCGCCGACGCCGGCGAACATCAGGGGATTGATGTCGGAATCATCGGTGTTGATGGGATAGTCGCGCGGCATGTCGCGGACATTGGGGTTGGGATGCCAGTTCTTTTGGCTCAAGAGCTCAAAGGCTGGATCCTTGCCGGGAAAGTCGCTGGGATCGGGGTTGTAGCCCTGCTCCAGACAAACGACCGAGAGACCGGCACCGCTCAACTCCTTCGCCGCAACGGCTCCAGAAGGTCCGGCGCCGACGATCAGAACGTCGACCTTTTCGCCCCGTCGCGGGGTCACCTGCTTAGCCATCCTCATCTCCCTAGCCGTCGCTGATGTTGCGTCGGTCTTGTTCAGACTTGCCTTCGCTCACGCCTCCTCAGGCGTCGGACGGTAGATCGAACCACGGTCGATGACGACCTGAAGCATGCCGTTGGTGACGTACTCCGGCTCGCTGTCCGCATCGACTGGGCGGTTCTCCTGCCCCGGATAGCCGATGAGCGCGCGCACCTGCGGCTGCATGTAGTAAGCGGCCGAGGCGAGAAGGCCGATCGCTCCCAAGGCTTCCGGATCGTCCCTGTTGAGCGCCTCTGTGGCCTTCTGCGAGTCCTGGCCCGCGGCCTTGTTCAAGCCGCGGAAGAAGGCCTCCCTCAGATCCGGCCGCAGCTCGACGACACGGTCCAGAATGGCGCCGTGCACCTCTGCTTGGCTTGCAGACGGCATACCCTCGGCTTCCGGAATCAGCACATCTGCAATGCCGGCGAATGTTGCTCTGTGATTGTCGTTTACCAGGCTCATGATGCCACCTTGAGGTCTCTGCGATTGTCGATCATGTGGTGCGTACACCTAAGCGCGATGGCGATGATCGTGGCGGTCGGATTGAAGCCGGAAGAGGTCACGAAGGTGCTGCCGTCAAAGACATAGAGGTTGGGCACGTCGTGCGCCCGCCCCCACTGATCGATGACCGATCGCGCCGGATCGCTGCCCATGCGCGCCGTCCCCATCAGGTGCCAGCCACAGTCCCGCATCAGTCGGGTCTCCGCCGTTTCCACGGCACCGGAGGCCTCCATCGCTTCCTTGGCACGGGCAAGATGGAAGTCGATGAGCTTTTCGGTGTTCTCCGAGTTCCTGTAGATCAGCTTCGGTGCCGGGACGCCGTCGCTGTCGGTCAATTCTGCGTCCAGGACCACCCTGTTGGCTTCGTCGGGCAGGTCCTCGACGATGATCCCCCATTCGAAGGAGCGTCCGAAGACCTTACGGGTGTTACGGTGCAGGTTTGCCCCCCAGGCCTCGTCCAGGGCCTTGCCGCCGTAGGCCGCGCGCATACCCAAGGGGCCGCCCGAAGGCATGCAGTTCCATTTCGCACCGCGCACGAAGCCGCGACTCTGGTCGGTCTCATACCACTGCATGGACTGGATGGTCTGACCGGCCGGACCCAGCCAGCTCTCCAAGGGCTCGTCGAAGTGTCCGCTGACGGCTGCATAGGGATGCATCATCAGGTTGCGGCCCAGCAGTCCGGAGCTGTTGGCAAGACCGTCCGGAAAGCGGTTGGACTTGGAGTTGAACAGCAGGCGCGGCGTGCCGATCCCGTTGCAGCAAACGATGACCAAACGGGCACGCTGGCGGTGCTCCTGCTCACTGCGGTCGACATAGATGGCGCCGTCGGCCAATCCCTCCGCGTTGACCGTGATCTCACGCACGCGGGCACCAGTGATCACCGTCGCACCGTCTTCGATCGCGTCTGGCCAGTGGGTATGGTCCATCGAGGCCTTGGACTTTTCCGGGCAGCCGGTCAGGCAGGTGCCGCGGCGGACGCAGGCATTGCGGCCGCCGTAGGCGCGCGAGGGGATCGCATTCGGTCCGGGCCACCAGTGCCAGCCTAGCTTGTTCATGCCCTCGGCCGCCTTCATACCGATCTTGCCGATCGGCAAGGGCGGCAGAGGCGGCGGCTTCATCGGCGGAAAGGCCGGGTCGCCGGCCAAGCCGGAGACGCCCATCTCGACCTCGGCCTGTTCGTAGAAGGGCTCCAGATCTTCGTAGGTAAAGGGCCAATCGTCGGCCACACCATCCAGTGTCTTCACCCGGAAATCGGAGGGCATGAAGCGCTGCCAGTGAGCCGCCCAGAGGATGGTGCTGCCGCCGACGGCCGCATACATCAACGGATTGACGTCCGATTCCTCCGTGTTGACCGGATAGTCGTCTCCCAGTTCGCGCACGTTGGGATTGGGGTGCCAGCGCTTCTGCGCCATCAGCTCCCACTCCGGCTTGTCGCCCTGAAATTCCGAGTTGTCGACCCAGGTCCCTTGTTCTAGGCAGACGACCTTGAAACCGGCACCAGCAAGGTGGCGCGCGGCGATCGAGCCCGATGCTCCAGCCCCGATAATGAGCGCATCTGCGATCTCGCCGCTTTGGGCGACATTGGCCATAGACTCTCCTCCCTGCCCCGATGGGGTCTTGGTAACGAGGCTCTATCCGCCTCTTCCAAGTGAAGCATGCCATAGGCGGAAAGCCAGCGGCAAGATTACCGACAAAATTATTGACAGTTTGCCGGCGTGCACCCTTGACTGTGGGCAAGAGCCGATCAAACAGCATGTTTCTGAACGAAGGTAAGGTCATGCACATCGTTGTGATCCTGCGTCTGGTGCCAGACCTGTCGGACGAGCTTGATCTCGCCGACGACGGCAGGAGCATCGATCGGGAATGGGTTGGCATCGCCCTTAGCGAGTTCGACGAACAGGCTCTCGAAGAAGCCGTTCTTCTGAAGGAGGCAGGCGGTGCCAAGGTCACCGCAATCGCGCTTTCCGGCGAAGGGGTTGAACGCATGCTGCAGGGCGCACTCGCGCGCGGCGCGGATGCTGCAATCCTGCTGGAAGGACGCGAGGAGGAGCACCTCGATTCCCGCGCGGCCGCCCCGATCTTCGCCGAAGCCATCCGCGCCCTAGAGCCAGATCTCGTTCTGACCGGCGTGCAGACGATCGAGGATCTCTTCGGGCAACTGGCACCCTATCTCGGCCGTCTCCTGGACTGGCCCCAAGTCAGTGCCGTCAGCGGCGTTGAACTGCACGAGAAAAGCTGCGTCCTGCGACAGGAGTATAGCGGCGGCAGACAGGCGCGAATCGAAGTCGACCTTCCCGCGGTGGTCGGGCTGCAGACGGCCAGCAAACCGCCGCGCTACGTGTCGGCCAGCAAGCTGAAGGAGGCGATGAAGAGCGGGCAGATATCGCGTCAAGCGGCCAATGCCGAGCCGATGACCAATCGAGCCGAGATCGAGAGCCTTGCCCCCCCGGATCGCTCGACCGGCGCGCGTATGCTGGGCGACGATCCCGAGACCGCCGCCGTAGAGATCCTGAACGCTCTCGATGAACGCGGCCTGTTGCAAAGGTGATGCGAAGAAAACCATGACGAAGGTGCTGGTCTATATCGAGCTCGAAGCCGGCGTCATCGCGCCGGTGAGCTATCAGCTACTGGGTACGGCACGGCGGCTGGCCGGCGAGGAGGGGTCGGTCGACGCGCTGCTGATCGGCGACGGGCCGCAAGATCATCTGTCCCGGCTGGGCGCTGCTGACAGGGTGTTCTGTCTCTCCGGTGATTGCACTGCCGACTACCTTCCCGAGGTGCACCTGAAGGCCTTTCTGGAGGCGCGCGAACAGAGCCGGCCCGAGGTCATACTGACGGCCTACAGCAGCGCCGGTCTGGATCTCGCCGCCGCGACGGCAGCGACGGGCGATCTTTCGCTGGTGGCCTACTGTCAAAACGCCGAGCGTGACGGGAGCGATCTTGTGGTCACCAGCCAGCTCTACGCTGGCCGTCTTCTCGCGGAGAGCCGCGTGCCGCTGCCGGCACTGCTCTCGGTCATTCCCGGCGCCTTCGAGGAAGCTGAGGGCCAGATCGAGGGGAACCCCAAGACGGTCGATCTGACTGCCGCGCTCGATCTGTCACAGACGCGCATGCGCCTGCTTGAGGTCCTCGAACCGGACGGGGGTGACGTCGATATAACCAAGGCCGAGAGCTTGGTCTGTGTCGGTCGCGGGATCGGTGGCCAGGACAGCATCGGCGAAGCCGAAGAACTGGCAGCACTTCTGGGTGCAGAGATTGCCGGCAGCCGGCCAGTTATCGATGCCGGATGGCTGCCAAAGAGCCGCCAGGTGGGCAAGTCTGGAAACCGCGTTACTCCTAAGCTCTATCTCAGCCTCGGTGTCTCCGGAGCCCCGGAGCATCTAGAGGGCATGAGCAAGGCCGAGTTTGTCGTTGCCGTGAACAAAGACCCGGCCGCGCCGATCTTCGAAACAGCACACCTTGGAAGCACCTGTGACCTCTTCGACCTCTTGCCGAGCTTGGTGGAGGGACTGAAGCAGCGGGGCTGTTGATGAACCACCTCCTCTTTTGGCTGGTCTTCCTGATCGCGCTGGCCATCGCCAGTCTGCGATTCTGGCAAACCTTTCGCCCGCTGGCGAAGGCGCCTTCGGACATGCGCTGGGACCGGCCGGGTGAGCGCTTGAGGGGCCTTTTGCGCGATGTGGCTCAGCACCGTCGTCTATTGCAACGGCGGACCTCCGGCATCTTGCATGCCATGATCTTCGTCTCGTTCTTCGTGCTGTTCACCGCCATCGTGCAGGCCTTCGGTGCCGGCATGATCCCCGGCTTCAGCCTGGTTTCCATCGGCGGCGACACCTGGATCGCCCTGCTGCAGGATGTCTTTGCACTGGTGATGCTGGCCGCTGTCGGGCTCGCCGCCCATCAACGCTTTCTGACCAGGCCTCGTCGTTTTGAGGGTTCCAACCAGAAGGACGCAGGGATTATCTATCTCCTGATCCTTGCCATCGTGGCGTCCATGTTGCTTGAGTCTGCTGCCGGAATCGCCGTCGGCGAATCCTCGACTTCGTGGCGTCCGATCAGTGGCCTTCTTGCCGAGGTGCTGGCCGCAGTCGGCTTGCAGGGTGCTGCGGCTTATGACGCCAAAACAACCTTCTATTGGCTGCATCTGATCTCCATCCTGGGCTTCCTCATCTACATCCCAAGGTCCAAGCACCGGCATATGTTCACGGCTCTGCCGAACCTCTTTTTCCGCAGCATCGAACCCAAGGGGGTGCTGCCCGAACCAAAGGCCCAGCCGCCCGGTCTGAACTCCATCGCCGATCTTTCTTGGAAGCACCAGCTCGACTTGCTGTCCTGCACCGAATGTGGGCGCTGTCAGGCGGCCTGCCCTGCCTATGCTGCCGGCCAGCCCTTGAGTCCGAAACTGCTGATCATGGATCTACGCGACGCCATGTTGGCCGACGCCGACGCCCCGCTATTGGGAACCTCCATCTCCGAAGAGGCGATCTGGGCCTGCACCACCTGCCGGGCCTGCATGGAGGTCTGCCCGCTGCACATCGAGCATGTCCCCAAGATCGTCGATCTCAGGCGTCATCTGGTCGAGGACACCAAGGTCGAGCCCATGCTGCAGGACGCCTTTGCCAATCTTCAGCAACAGGGCAACTCCTTCGGCAAGGCGCCGCGCCAGCGGGCGCGCTGGACCAAGGCGAGTGGCATCAAGATAAAGGATGCGCGAAAGGAGCCCGTCGAGCTGCTGTGGTTCGTCGGCGACTATGCCTCCTTCGACCCCCGAGTCCAGCCGCTGACTGCCGCCCTTGCCCAGCTGCTCGACCGCGCCGGTGTCGATTTCGGATTGCTCTACGACGGCGAGCGCAACAGCGGCAACGACGCAAGACGCGCTGGCGAAGAAGGCCTCTTCGAACTCCTGGCAGAGCACAACATGGCCGAGATCGCCGGCTGCGACTTCAAGCGCGTCATGACTGCCGACCCCCACAGCTTGAACGCGCTCAAGCAGGAGTACCGTCGTCTCGGAGCAGACTGGACTGTCCTACACCACAGCCAGTTGCTGCTGGCCCTGCTGGAAGATGGCAGCCTGGCGCCGTCCCCAACTCCGAAACGGCGCGTGACCTATCACGACCCCTGTTATCTGGGACGCTACAACGGCGTGTATGAAGCACCACGGGATATCGTTCGCCACCTTGGTCACGAGTTGGTCGAGATGAAGCGCTCGCGGGCCAATTCCTTCTGCTGCGGCGCCGGCGGCGGCCGCATCTGGATGGACGACAGCGCGATGGTCGAACGACCGAGCGAAAACCGTATCAAAGAAGCACTCGCGCTTGGCGACATCGACACCTTCGTGGTCGCCTGCCCGAAAGACAGGGTCATGTACAGCGCCGCCGTCGAGGCGCTGGGCGTTGAGGATCAGCTCGCGGTCCTTGACCTAATCGAGCTGATCGCCGAGGGAGAATGAGGCGCGTGGGCCAGCGGGCCAGGACTGGGGCCTGCAGCCACAAGAAGAGCCGGTGACTGCCGGTCTATTCGGCGGCTTCGCGCGGCTGGCCGCCGAGCGATAGGGCGATCAATTGATCTTCGCTGCAGTCCTTCGTCGCCGCGCGGTGAACGGCTATGCCGTCGTGAACCACCAGCACCCTCTCCGAAAGCGACAGGATCTCCTGAACCGAGGAACTGATGACGATGACGGCCGCACCTTCTTTCGCGGCCGTCAAGATAATGTCGTATATCTCTTTGATCGCACCGACATCGACGCCGGAGGTCGGCTCTACGAAGATGAAGACCTTGGCGTTTGCCTTCAGCCACTTGCCGATCACCGCCTTCTGCTGATTTCCGCCCGAGAAGAGCTTCACCGGCTTTGCCGGCTGGTGGGGATGAACCTTGAGCCGCGACATGACGCTGTCGGCATAGCCCATATGCATGCTCTCTCTGATCAATCCCAAGCGTGAGAGGGAGTCCAAAACCGGGAGGCAGACATTGGTCGCGATCGACAGGTTGGGAAACAGAGCCTGTTTGCGCCGGTCTTCAGGAACGAGCGCAATCCCAGCGGCGCGCGAGGCGGCCGGGCTGGTAATCTTAACCCTTAACCCGTCGACGGAGACGGCCCCGTCATGTTGAACAATGCCGCCGAGAGCGCGCTCAATTTGCTCCATACCGCCGCCGACAGGGCCGGTCACGCCCAGAACCTCACCGGCATGGACGGTAAAGGACAAGGGTGCAAGATGCTGAGCTGCCAGATCACGAACTTCGAGGACAGGCCGCTCGGTGGCATGGCCGAGGTTGGTCGTCTCAAGGTCCTTCTTGCTGCGATCGACCATGAGTTCCGTCACCCGTTCTTCGGTGATCTCGCCATGGTCCAAGGTGGCAGCGACCAAACCGCCCTTCAGGATGGTGATGCGCTCGCAGATCTGCTTGATCTCGCCCAAGCGGTGCGAGATGTAGACGATGGTGATCCCCTCCGCCTTGAAGCGGTGGATCAGCTTGAACAGCAGGTCGACTTCATGCGCGGACAGGCGTGCCGTCGGCTCGTCCAGCACGATCAGCTTGTAGCGACGGTGGAAGAGGGTCGCTAGGGTGACAAGCTGCATCTCAGCAGCCGAGAGAGAAGATGCCAGGCGCCTGACGTCGATGCTGATGCCGATCTCGTCGAAGATCGACTGTGCTTCCTGGTGGATTGCGCGTTGACTCAAGAACAGCCCCTTGGGCTCGTTTCCCAGCACCACATTCTCGCTGACCGTAAAGCCGCCGCAGAGTTCTGCGTCCTGATAGACCGCTCCCAGGCCCAGGCCATGCGCATCTTCCGGCGAGCCGACCTTTACCGGCTTTCCCTCCAGGTAGATCTCGCCGCTGGTCAGCGAATAGACGCCGGTCAAGATCTTGATCAAGGTCGACTTCCCGGCCCCATTGCCGCCGAGCAGGCCATGAACCTCTCCGCGCCGGAACGAGAGCGATACGCCGCTAAGGACGCGCGTCCCGCTGAAGGTCTTGACGATGTTCTTCAGCTCGACGAGAGGCTGTTCCTGCATCGCTTCCACCCCGCCCGATCAAATGAACTTCAGGTGGATTTCTTCGCGGTTCAGCATGGCGTTCGCGCCGACGGCGAGGATCAGGACCAGACCGGCGAAGAGCTGGCGAAAGGCATAGGGAAAGCCGACCATGTTCATGCCGGAGTTCACCATGTAGATGAAGAAGACCCCCAGCAGGGTCCCCAGAATGTGCGGCTTGCCCTTGCCCATGACGGTGGCCCCCAAGAACACGGCGGCAAAGGCCTCCAGCAGATAGCCCTCGCCACCGACCGGCTGGGCCGAGGAAGAAATCGAGGTCAGGATGATGCCGCCGGTGCCGGCGATCAGCGCCGAGAGCATGAATGCCACGATCACCCAGTGGTAGACCTTGATCCCGGAATAGAAGGCGGCCCAGGGATTGTCGCCGACGGCAACGATGTAGTGGCCGACCTTGGTCTTAGTCGCCAGAATATGCGCCAGAACGAAGATCACCAGCAGGATGACGACCGGCACTGCCAGATTGAAATCGAAGATCGGAACCTTGCCCTGACCGATAAAGCGAAAGGCATTCTCCTGATAGTCGACCGGCACTTGATAGCCGCCGGTCATATAGATGTTGAGCCCGCCCAGCACGAACATCATGCCTAAGGTCACAACGATTCCCGACAGCCGCCCGTAGGTGACCAAGACGCCGTTGACGAAGCCGATCAGCATGGCAACCGCCAGCGCAATCAGAATTGCCGCCCAGGGTCCCACCCAGGGGATCATATAGGCGCAGACGATTGAGGTGGTAGTGACGCAGAGCCCGACGGAAAGATCGAAGCTACCGGCGATCACCACATAGGTCAGCCCCATGGATACCAGGCAGCTCACGATCATCGAGAAGAGGATGTTGTTGAAGTTGGAGAAGGTCAAGAACCAGGGCGAGGCAAAGGAAAAGCCGATGGCCACCAGCACAATCACCACGATGGTGCCCCAGCGTCGCAGCAACCTGATCAGAAGGCGCTCGCCTTGTTGAGCCGTTTGGTCTCCTCCCCCAGTGGCGACACGCGTGCCGGAGGCGTCTGAATCTGCTGCGGACAAGGTTCCTGCTCCTGCCTGACCACCAATGCTAGCAGCCTAGTTACAAACCCCACCCTCAATGGCGGTGGCTTGACCGAATTGTGGGCCGATCCGTCCAAACAAAGGTAGACGAACATCGGCGCGATGTCTTGTGGCAGAGCTTGCTGCCCCAGCGGCACGATGGCCTCAACTGTCGCTACTGGTCGGCCGCCCCGGCGCTTATCATCCGCTTGTCCTTGAGGCGTCCGCTCTTTTGCTCGTCACTTCTCCTTCGCGCGCCACCTTCAGCCGCCGCCACTGGGCTCCGCGGTTGCGATATCCGACAAGAGCGACCCGCCACGTCCCCACAGGTCTTCGGGAACCTCGTTGATGATCACGTGGACCCGGTCTTCTGCGGCGCCGCAAACCTCCACAAGGTCATTGGTGATTCGGCGAACCAACTCGCGCCGCTGGCCGAGGCTGCGGCCCTCCTTTATGTGCACCTGGACAACCGGCATAGCTCACCTTCTCCCTCAACAACTCAGAGCCCCGGCCGCAAAAAGCCGAGGCGCGGGCCGTGCCCCTCGTTTGACACTTGCCCGCGCTTGTGCAGCAGCTTAGCCGCCGTACTCCTTCAAGAGGGCGATCGCCTTCTTGTCCATCTCCTGCACCTCGGCCAGCGCTTCCGCTGCTTGCGGCTGCACGATGGAGGTGACCGGAACACGGTAGACGTGGTTGGGCACATCTTCGCCACGTCCCATCGCCATCGCGAGTTCGGCCGTCTTCTTGCCCAAGGTGTGCCAGGGCACGTCTGTCGAGAAGACGATGGGGTAGGCTTCGCTTGCCATCGCCTGCAAGAGCTGGTCGGAGAAGTAGTGGTTGTAGAGAACCACGTCGGTCCGGCCCATCTGCTGCATCGCCTGGCCGGCGCCGATGGTCAGTGGCCACCACCAGGAGACCAGACCGGAGACCGAGCCGGGCTCCGGGTTGGCTTGCAACAGCGAAAGCATGTTTTCACGGCCCTTGGAGATCTGGTCCTGGGTCGAGACCGTACCCGGCATGAAGGGCAACATCTTCATCCTGGGCTCATACTTCGTCATGAGGTCGAGCATATCGGCCTCCATGTCGAAGGGAGTATAGAAGCCCTTGTCTTCGGCGGTCTGAACCAAGGTGCCCTGACGCTGCAGCTCGTTCTGCACGAAGTAGCCAAGGGTCATGGCCGTCGCCCAGGTGTCCTCCACCACGGCAGGAGAATCCTTGACCGGCACGGCAAAGCCGACCGTGGGAATACCGCGCTCGCGCGCCTCGTCGGCGATGTAGGCGGTCTCCGACTCCAGCGAGTAGATGCCCATGCACAGCACATCGATGTCGCGATCCATCAAAGTCCGTTCGGCCTCTTGCTCGCTAGCCTTGGTCGGCTTGCCGCGCACCGTGACCGGCTCGCCGCCCATGTCCAGGACGGTCTTCACAAGCTGCCAGCAGCCGCGCCGCCAAGGCTGATTGAAGGGACCATAGGTCAGCGGAATGCCGACCCGAACTTTCTTACCGGCGTCCGCGACCTGGATTTCACTGGCGTCAAGAGGGTTCAGCATCGAGCCCGCAGCCAGTGTGGCGCCGCCAGCGCCCGCAGTTGCCAGAAAGTTGCGTCTGGAGAAGGATGCGAACTCCTTGGCTTCTTCCAGCAGGTTCCGACGCGCTTTATCGTCTTCCATAGCTAACTCTCCCTAAGCATTGGTTTTGGCCAAAGACCGGCCTCCTGGCCTTCGGCTCGTTGTGCGCGACAATCGTTCAGGCGACGGTCGCAGCGATTTGGCGCTGCAGGAACGTCTGCAGTGCGCGGTTAAAGGTGTCGGCTTGTTCAATGTTCGGCAGATGCGCCGAATTGGGGATTTTGTGGAGTTCAGAGTCGGCGATCGCCGCGTGCAGCTTTTCCGCCTCGGATGGTGGTGTCGATACGTCCTGTTCGCCCACGATGATGCAGGTCGGCAGCGCGATACGAGCAAGCAGTGGGCTGAGCGCCATCGACTGGATCGCCCGAGCACAGCCGATGTAACCAGCCGCCGGTGTGGTCTGGATCATCTGCCGAACCTTGGTCAGGTCGGCCGGCGCTCGACCGGCAAAGGCCGGCGTGAACCAGCGCTGCAGCGTCGTCTCGACGATAACCGACATTCCTCCGTCGGACACCTGTGCGATGCGCTCGTCCCAGACAGCGCTCGGCATCTCGCTGGCCGTGTCACAGAGGGTGAGCGAGAGGAAACGTTGCGAGGCCTCGGCCCCAAGCCATTGCCCGGTCATGCCACCCAAGGAGAGGCCGACGTAGTGCGCCTTCTCTACACCGAAGAAGTCCATCACCGCCAAGCAGTCCCGGCCCAAGCCTTCAATCGAATAGGCGTCTTCCGGCGCTTCGCTGGAACCGTGCCCGCGGGTGTCGTAACGCAGTAAGCGAAAGGATTCCATCAAGGCCGACAGCTGCGGGTCCCACATGCGGTGGTCGCTCGCCAGGCTATTGCTCAAAACGACGACCGGCCGCCCGGGCTCTCCGTCTAGACGGCATGCGATGCGGGCGCCTTCACTCTCTGCAAAGTCCATAACCGGCCTCCCGCTTCCAGTTCGCGATGACTCTTGTCTCCTAAGCGGCGGATCACAGGAGGAGACTCCTCTTCATCGACAGATCTCTTGGCCTCCAAGCCTCCCTTCTCGGCAATACGATTGTCAATAATTTTGTTGGGAATTGCCCAACTGCCGCGAACTCGCTACTCTCCGCTGATTGGTCGTGCAGGATAACGGCTCTGGCAAAGCGACGCCCTAGCCCCCAGATCAGCGGTTTGATGCTTCAATCCGGGGTGCTGCACGAGGTACGGGAGACGAACTTGCCAAATCGAGATGGCGCCAGCCAGATCCGCTCGCTTGTGGACAGCATAAAGCAAGAGATCATCTTCGGGCGCCTACGGCCGCGCGAACGCTTGATCGAGGACGACCTCATCCGGCGTTTTGATGCATCGCGCCATTTGGTCAGAAGCGCCTTCGCCGAATTGCAGCAAATGGGCCTGGTTACGCGCCGACCGAACAAGGGCGTCATCGTCCGTGATTTTGCGCCAGAAGAAGTCGACGAGATGTATGAGATGCGTGCCCTGCTGCAGAGCGAAGCTGCAAGCCGCATTCCCTTGCCAGCCGATCCGATCTTGATCCAGAAGCTGGAGAGCATTCACGTGGCCTATGAGGCCGCAATCGAGTCACACAACCTGAAGCAGGTGTGCGAGCAGAACAACCTCTTCCATCACACCATGTTCAGCGGCTGCAACAACCACTATCTGACCCAGCTTATCCAGCGTGTCTGGACCGAAACACTCGGCATCAGGTGTTATGCCATTGGCGATCCTCGGCTCCTGGACCGCTCACGCGTGGAACACCGACAAATGCTGGATGCCTTAAAGGTGGGTGACCGCTCCAGGCTCGTTGCGCTTTGTGTCGAGCATATTTGGCCGGCCTTGGAGGCCTACAAAGCCTCGCATGGAGGTTGGCAGTATTCCCAAGGGACTCCGGCAGCCAGACCGGATTTGAAGATTGCGGCGTCCAGCTAGGCTAGCGGCTGGACCGTGATGCCTATCCAATCCTGATGGCGAAACCCGGCAAGACGAGCAGCCAAGGCATCGGCAAGCCGGTTCGACGACTGGAAGACGAAAGACTGCTTCGCGGGGAGGCCTCTTTCACCGATGATCTCGATCCGCCGGGCGCACTGCATGCCGTCTTCCTTCGCTCGCCACACCCGCATGCGATCATCACCAAGCTGGACACAAGTCGTGCCGAAGAGCTGTCCGGCGTGGTGGCGGTTCTGACGGCCGCCGACTTGGCCGCGGACTCGATTGGGCCCATACCATACTTCTGCACGATCGGCGGGCCCGAAGGGGGCAGCGTATCGGTACCGCCGTGCCATGGTTTGGCCGAGGACAGGGTTCGTCATGTCGGTGACCCCATCGCCTGTGTGATTGCCACGGACGCCGATCTCGCCAAGGATGGCGTCGAGCGGATAGACGTAGCCTTTCAGCCGCTCGATCACCTAGTCGACAGCCTTGATGCTGTCGGCGAGAAGGCGATCCAGCTTTGGCCAGAAGCGCCCGGCAATGTTGCCGCCCTCTATGAGATCGGCGACAACAGTCGCTGCGAGGCTGCCATTGCAGCCGCCGATCACGTCGTCACACTCACGCTCACGAACAACAGGATCGTCGTGCACCCGATGGAGCCACGCTGCTCGATCGCCTCTGTCGAACCCGCGAGCGGTCGTCTCAAGCTGCTCTGCGGCAGCCAGGCAGCACACCTCAGTCGCGATCTTCTCGCCGAGGCGCTTAACCTTCCGAAAGACGAACTGGTGCTGGACGTACAGGATGTGGGCGGTGGGTTCGGAGCACGCATCACACCCTACAGAGAGGATCTTGTCCTCCTGGCAGCCGCGCGCCGCCTTGGCCAAACGGTGCGGTGGCGGGCAGAGCGGAGCGAGGCCTTCCTGTCCGACACGCAGGGACGCGATCAGGTCAGCAGGGTGACACTTGCCCTCACTCGCGACGGGCGCATCGAGGCCTATCGCGCCGACATCTTGGCAAACCTCGGCGCAACGCCCTCGCCCTTTGGCTTACCGATTGTATCCACCACCGGTCATCGGGTCGTCACCGGCGTCTACGATATCCAGAACGTCTACCTGCGCCTGCGATGCGTGCTGACCAACACGGTCCCCACCGGTCCCTACCGTGGCGCGGGCCGTCCGGAGACGATTCACCGTCTGGAGCGCGTTCTTGATGTGGCGGCCGCCAGGCTCGACCTGGATCCGGTCACGATCAGACAACGCAACATGATCCAACCCGACCAAATACCCTACAAGAACGCGGCCGGGTGGAGTTACGATTCGGGTGACTTCCCGGCGATCTTGGAGAAGTGCCTGAGACTGGCCGACTGGTCCGGGTTTCACGTCCGCCAAGCCGAGAGTTGCGCGCACGGCCTGCTCAGAGGGCGGGGAATAGCCTGCCATATCGACACCACAAGCG
Organism: Rhodospirillales bacterium; assembly: GCA_963669445.1. Taxonomy (GTDB): domain Bacteria; phylum Pseudomonadota; class Alphaproteobacteria; order Kiloniellales; family JACOMY01; genus JACOMY01. The sequence goes on along the minus strand of OY770029.1, from coordinate 235,709 downwards.
GCATCAACCTGCAGGAGGAAGCAACGCTTCGGCTCAATGGCGAAGGCCTGGTGACGATTGGAAGCGGTACGCAAGCGATCGGACAAGGCCTCTTCACCGCTTACGCCCAGATCGTGGTGGAAGAGCTCGGCGTGTCGCTCGATCGGGTGCGTCTGATACAAGGCCGCACCGACAGTGTTGCGCGAGGCGGCGGCACCTATGGGTCACGCTCCCTCTACCTTGGCGGCAGCGCCGTCCGGGCAGTAGCCAATGAACTGGCCACCCAGGTTCTTGACCTTGCGAGCCAAGCCTTGGAGGCCGAGGTTGCCGACCTGATCCTAGAGGAAAATTCAGTGCGCGTGGCCGGAACAGACCGCCAGGTCTTGCTCTCCCAGATCGCGGAACGCAATCCTGGACGCTCTGTCGTTGCTAGCGCGGTGCAGGAAGCGCCTTACAGCTTCCCAAACGGCTGCTGCATTGCCGAAGTGGAAATTGAACCTGACACCGGCGTGGTCCGCGTGGACCGTCTCTGCACCCTGGATGATGTCGGAAGAGTTGTGAACCCTCTCTTGGTCGCGGGTCAGATGCATGGCGGTATCGCCCAAGGTATCGGTCAAGCCCTCCTGGAGGGGGCGGTCTACGACAGGCAGAGCGGCCAACTCCTGACCGGAAGCCTCATGGACTATGGACTTCCACGTGCCGACTTTGTCCCACCCATGACCTGCCACCACGACGAGAGCTATCCCACCCGAACAAACGATCTTGGCGCAAAGGGGGCGGGCGAAAGCGGCGCCGTCGGCACCCCGCCAGCCGTCGTTTCCGCTGTCGTCGACGCGCTCTCGCCCTTTAGCGTAGAGCACATCGACATGCCAATCTCATCCGAAGCGATCTGGCGCCTCGTTGCCGAAAGAAGTACCTAGGTAACCAGCCCGCTGCCCTATCTCGTACCCTTGTGTCAGCTTGTGTGCCACGCGCAAAGACCCGCTCGAGGCGGGTTAAGGTATTGATCTGTATGGATTACTTTGGTTGCGGGGGTAGGATTTGAACCTACGACCTTCAGGTTATGAGCCTGACGAGCTACCGGGCTGCTCCACCCCGCGGGAGTGGGGTTGTGAATGGTTGGTTGGAAGTGTGTTGTCTCTTTGCAAGACCTGGCGGCGACCTACTCTCCCACGCCTTAAGACGCAGTACCATTGGCGCAGAGGGATTTCACGGCCGAGTTCGGGATGGGATCGGGTGGGTCTCACCTCGCCATAGCCACCAGGTCGTGCAAAGAGACGGGGTCTTGATGGTTTCTTCTCCCAGTTTTCGCTTGTGAGCAGCGGTGCCGGCCCGCTTCCACGCCCGACCACCCAATAGGATACTGGCGTGGGTGGTCGGGCGGGGGAGCGGGCCGGTGCTGCTTGTCTCGTGAGAGACAGAACCAAACGTGCTGCTTGTCTCGTGAGAGACAGAACCAAACGTGCTGCTTGTCTCGTGAGAGACAGAACCAAACGTGCTGCTTGTCTCGTGAGAGACAAAACCGGCCAGCCAAGTGAGGGCATCTGCTCTCGTTTTGGCGGGAGGTTGGGGGTTGTTTTTCTTGAATGTGGGTAATGCATGGGTATGCAAGCCGATCGAGCGATTAGTACCGGTCGGCTGAACGCATTGCTGCGCTTATACCTCCGGCCTATCAACGTGGTGGTCTACCACGGCTCTTAGGCGAGACCTGGTTTTGAGGCTGGTTTCCCGCTTAGATGCTTTCAGCGGTTATCCGTTCCGTACATAGCTACCCTGCTGTGCCGCTGGCGCGACAACAGGTCCACCAGAGGTACGTCCATCCCGGTCCTCTCGTACTAGGGACAGATCCTCTCAAGTCTCGAACACCCACGGCAGATAGGGACCGAACTGTCTCACGACGTTCTAAACCCAGCTCACGTACCGCTTTAAATGGCGAACAGCCATACCCTTGGGACCTGCTCCAGCCCCAGGATGCGATGAGCCGACATCGAGGTGCCAAACCTCCCCGTCGATGTGGACTCTTGGGGGAGATCAGCCTGTTATCCCCGGCGTACCTTTTGTCCGTTGAGCGATGGCCCTTCCACGCGGGACCACCGGATCACTATGACCGACTTTCGTCTCTGTTCGGCCTGTCGGCCTCACAGTCAGGCGGGCTTATGCCATTGCACTCAACAGCTGATGTCCGACCAGCTTGAGCCCACCATTGCGCGCCTCCGTTACTCTTTGGGAGGCGACCGCCCCAGTCAAACTACCCACCATGCAGGGTCCCGGTACCGGATGACGGCACGCGGTTAGACATCAGACCACTTAAGGGCGGTATTTCAAGGTTGGCTCCCCGACGACTGGCGCCATCGGTTCAAAGCCTCCCGCCTATCCTACACATAGGTGTTCTAATGCCACTGCAAAGCTGTAGTAAAGGTGCACGGGGTCTTTCCGTCTGACCGCGGGTACCCCGCATCTTCACGGGGAATTCAATTTCGCTGAGTCTCTGCTGGAGACAGTGGGGAAGTCGTTACGCCATTCGTGCAGGTCGGAACTTACCCGACAAGGAATTTCGCTACCTTAGGACCGTTATAGTTACGGCCGCCGTTTACCGGGGCTTCGATTCGAAGCGTGAACCTCTCCTCTTAACCTTCCGGCACCGGGCAGGCGTCAGACCCTATACGTCACCTTCACGCGGTTTCGCAGAGCCCTGTGTTTTTAGTAAACAGTCGCCACCCCCTGGTCTGTGCCCCCGGCCCTGGGTTGCCCCAAGACCGGGCCCTCTTCTCCCGAAGTTACGAGGGCAATTTGCCGAGTTCCTTCAGCAGAGTTCTCTCAAGCGCCTGGGTATTCTCTACCAGTCCACCTGTGTCGGTTTCGGGTACGGTCAAAAGCGGGGGTTATTTCCTGGAAGACTCCGGCCGCCCGGGCAATCCGATAAGCCCGAACCACGTTTCATCTCCGTCACCACCCGCTGGCTGGGGACTATTAACCCCATTCCCATCGACTACGCCTTTCGGCCTTGCCTTAGGGGCCGGCTAACCCTGCGCGGATTGACCTTGCGCAGGAACCCTTGGACTTTCGGCGAGAGGGGTTCTCACCCTCTTTATCGCTACTCATGTCAGCATTCTCACTTGCCATACCTCCACGGGCCCTCACGGGTCCCGCTTCGCAGGTCTAGGCAACGCTCCGCTACCGCTCAGATCATAGATCTGAACCCGCAGCTTCGGTGTACGGCTTGAGCCCCG